>CBDHHL010000001.1:0-15427 GCA_965263355.1 Leptolyngbyaceae cyanobacterium
CCGGTGACCCGAAGTCGTGGTGTGAGGGACTGGAACGCTGCTGCATGGACTTGATGGCCGCGGCCGTGGCCGCGTGGTGGCCGTAGAGGCCACCGGGTGGGGTGGAGGAGGAATACTGCTGACCAGGGGAAGGGGAGGGCGACCCTCCGCTGCCGTTGCCGCCACTATTGCCCGTAGTATTACTGGAACCATAGGAACTGCCACCTCCCCCACCACCCGTGCTGTCTAAATATGCACTGAAGGGCGTAGAGAGTGTTCCAGAGCCACCGTTACTGTCTCCCATAGGATCGGCCCCGCCATAGTGTCCATAATGAGGGTGCTGGCCGTGGTGCTGTTGATGATGCTGCTGCTGTTGGGAGGGGTGTAATACTGAAGTCTGATGGTGGTGAGGGTGGAGTCCGCCGTGGGAATGATATGTGGGGTAGTGTGCATGGCCAGCAGCGGCAGCGGCCGCCGCTGCGGCGGCTGCCGCGGCCCCGTCTAGGTTGGCGTACTGCAGACCGTTGTCCGAGATGATGCCGCCGCCGCCCGGGGACGTGGAGGGCGAGTTGACGAGGTTATTGGAGGACCCCGTTGAGCTCCTGCCCTCGTGGCCTCCGTGGTGCTGCTGGTGTTGGCTGTAGGAGCCGTTGTTCTCGGTACTGTTGGCCCCGTTGTTGGAGCAAAAGTCGGTGGTTCCGGTGTTTATGGACCCAGGACCTCCGGCCCCAGGAAAGTGCTGCTGCTGGGAGTAAGCCTCAGGACTGCACATGCCGAACATGGCGCCGGGGCTGGCGGCCAATAGAGCTGGGTTGGAGTTCATGATGATGTTTAATTGATGATGGTACACGCGTCTTGTTAGATATCACAGAACGTTCCGGGGGAACTATTGGTTTCTTGCAGTCAGTTTTTTTTCTCAAATGATTGCTTGCTGAGACGGCCGAGTTATCTTGCTTATCTGAGAGTCAAATTAGCTGGAGACTCTTTCGCTTATGTATGGCTTTCACCTCCTTTACAGGCACTTTGCTCATTCACATCTTGAGCGATAGCAAGCTCAGAAGATTGCAAGAAAAACTTCGTGACAGCCTTCTTGCTGCCTCTATCACACCGAAAGCACTGCTCATTCACTTATAAGTAGGAATATTAACCAAAGCTCTCACTGTTTGCATCAAATCGAGATATTTATTCAAAGTGTGACCCTCTCAAATGGCCTGGGCTTTTCAGACCACGGGGGGACGTCGATCAGTCACTGAGTTTCCGATGACAAGGAGATGCAGATGGCTGATGATGATATCATGCACTCATTGTATGCAGTTTAAAGTGGACTAAAAACCCCTTGCTCTCTATCTATCTCGGGAAGGAGGGAGTTGGGAAGGAGGGGACGTGCGGTCGAGGGGGGCTTAGTGTCTCTGCTCATCGGTCCGCAGTGCGGCGTCCTCCGGTTACACAGTGTTATACTGAGCAAAGGCTAGAAGGGGGGCGCTCGCAGGTCATATAAGCCCTTATAGCTTGCCTGCTGAGAGCTCACAGTGTTCTTTCTTGTAGTCTGGTGGTGTGGCATTGTTGGTAGGTTTGTGAGCGGCATTCTCTTCTCTCTCTGTTTCCCCCAGAGTGCCAGCAGAGTATGTATGAAGGTGATCCGTCTTCTGGCGAAGGCTTTTTTCGATCTCTTTTTTTTTCCCTGACGACCAGCTAGCAAGCCAAGCCCAAGAGGAACGTGTGCTTGTGGAGAGGAGGGGGGATCCTATATAACATAAGAATAGCATACAAGTTATATAGTAAGTGCACATGTACAAGGGAAGAGTATGTGCATGTTCGCAAGGCATCGCTCTGAAGGCATTGTGTGTCTTAAAAAAGTTCTACTTGTGTCAAAATATAAATTCCTTGGGCACATTTTCAAAATTTTGCACGTACCAAATTGCTTTTTGCTCTGAACACGTGAAAGCAATGTTACTAAACCAACAAAAAAATACATGCTTACTAGTAGTGCATTTAATAGTGCCTTTCTTAAGCAAAAACAGCACTTGAATTAGATCAGGTTGCGCACTAGGCTATATCCTGGCTTTTCAATGCAATTTTACTGGTCTCTTAACTCTCATTGTTCTTATAATCCTGTCTTCCTCTGCCATTGCACTTCTATATACTGTACACCAGGGATAGTGTACACTCACATGTATTCAGTGCGTGTGTATGTGCGACATGAGATATGTTATGTGTACAAGAGTTTGTCTGCTCCAGGCTTCGATTTTTTGGGGGGCTTCTCTGCTGGGGGGATCTCCCAAAAATGAATTTGCGACCTTTAAGATCGGAGATTGGCTGGCATTCTTATTTGATGTTTTTGCCAATGAAATATCAGATGAGTTAGGGCTTTACCTGATGCATGCCTTCGTTTGAAAGGTGCGCCAATATCTGCCTATGAAAGGTTCTCTAGCCCGACCTACGTTCTTTCATGGCTTATAACAAAATCTGTCTACAGAGCTCTCAGCCAGAGATAAAGGCTTCGGTTATTATGAATTCATGCAAAGGCAACATTTCTTTCTTTCTCATTGTTGCTGGCTTTGCTAAGAAGTTGGCATCTGAAAAACTCGGAAAACGCGAAAAGCTTTTTGTTTTCGAATTGTTTTCATTTCGCGAAACTTGGAAAAATATTCTGAAGTGAAACAAAACGTGCGTGCACATAGATTTCAGATTGTAGATTAGATTTGTGATTCCACACATTACAAATATCCAATGTGAAGTCATCCAGACATGTGGTTTAAAGCCTTCATAAGCCGTTATAAGTTAAATAAGTCATATTTGTAGTTGTTGATCTTATAAATGAATTATATTTTACTTTTTAGAGTGTCCATGTGAAGTGAAAACATTGACTTGTCACCATCAATTAAGTTTGATATCCTCAAACTCAAATTCTAGACTTGAATCTCACTCATCTTCGTCTACATTCGTCCATCGGTCATATTGCAACCTAATGAGTTTTATGTCCATTTGGGTCAATTTTCAAGAGGTGCATTAAAAAGTAAAAAAAAATGTTTGGTCTCTTATGCCAAATCAAACAATAGGCCAAACACAAAACTATGGTTTTCCCTGAGAAATAATTATCAGGATGAAAATCTGATTGCACTGTAATTTGGTAAAATTTGTATGTGTAATATTTGGTGGCAATTTCAAATTTGATATTAGGATTTTTTTCCTGTGTGTGTCTTTTCTTTGTTTCCCATGCTATAAGCCAAATAAGCCAATAGGGGGCCACTGTAGTATAATACAAGTATAAGGGGGCAAGGCTTGGGTAATAACAATATTTTGTCCAAGACGAAAAACCGTTGAGTCTCTTCTTTTTAGTTCTTTGTTTTCTCGAATATAGTTATTACGGCATTTTCCAAGGGGCCAACCGAGAAAACTTTGCCGCCGTCCGATATTTTGTAGCTGCTTTTCCTTTAATAAAGGCCCGGTTATATCAAGATTTTAACCAAAGTTAAATGGCAACACTGCTAATTAGTTACTGAGCAGTGTCCGCACTTTATGAACAAACTGTCGTGTCAGGGGTGTCGATGTGTCAATTGAAGTAATAGGTTTTGTATGACGGAGCCTTTATATCTTGTAGGGTAATTGTTGTCCGCCGTTCTGATCGATTCGTGATGAAGCCCTTGCTCTCCTTGCTTTTTCCCAGAGGCGTAGCAAAGAAGAACTTTTCTCAATAAACGGATATTGTATCTCTCTCTCTCCTTCTTCTCCTACAGTATTGCGTCTTGGGAGGAGCATGTACACGTTATTATAACCTAAGAGCCCCCTACTCCTCCCTGAGAGATAGCACAGTGAGAGAGGAGAGGGGGGCTAATATCAAAGTTGGAGGAATATAATAATAGTGTAGGCTTCCCCTTCTCCTCCCTTTCCCCCTTGGGCTTTACATTGTGAGGTTCATTTTTCCCTGCTAGCCAAGAAATGAGAAAAGAATGCCGAACGCGGCAGCCAAAAAAGCGAATGTTACACACATGCATAGTTGTAACCCAACAACACGAGCCTCTGGTCCCTTACATATAAAAGCACTCTATTCTATACTTCAGCTGCAGACTTTGCTATATATATATCTATAATATTGTAGCATAGAATTTTGGTGGATCTATAGTTGGGGCCAGAGCAACTGTACGGCTCGAAAAACTTTGGATCGACCGACAGAATGACGGATCGGTTTTTCCTTGCCTCTTTCTTTCCTTGCTTTGCCCGCGGGAGAGAGGGGAACACTAGAGTTATTATATGCTAACACTGACTGCAAAGCCCTTATAAACCTATTTACTACAGCGCCATCTATTGCAAGACTTACTTTACATTGCCAAATGCCATGATGGGCCTATATTACGAATCTGAAATAGGTTCAAGTTGATTAATTGGTTTATATGAGTGTCTTTGGTTACTATAAGTAATCCTGAGAGTAACACAGCAGAAGGCAAAACTTTGGCTTGAGTGCAACGTAGAGAAGGTTTTCACAGCAACGTCTACTCCGTGTACACACACACCACCATCTCATCCCCCTCCTGCTTTATAATACGTACCCTGGCCCTCTCTACTCTGCAATTGTGTTCTGTCCGAAAGAGCTTCTTCTTTAGTACTATGCTCTTATACTTGTATAATGTCTGTGTACTCTGAAAAAAGTGTGGCGTCTGTTTGCCCGTCGGCCGGAAGGAGGAGTCACGTGATGACAGACGACCAATCACGTAGAAAGGAAGGGAAGAGGAGATAGAAAGTATGTGCAAAAGAATATGTAAGATTATATGTGAACAATGTGAATTGCCCACAAACATGATCAATCTTCCCGGCCGACTGTCAATAGTCAGTTATTTAACATTTGCATTATTTCTGAGTCATACTATACAGAATTCGAATGTTATGCCGTTATCCCTTACAATATTTAAAGCATAACACAACTATTACTATGTTGCGCAAATATGTAAAGTAGCCATATTAGTTATGAAATGTTACTCAGATTAGGACACCTATATGTATACATAAAAAGCTGGCTGTGTACGCAATTTCGTTCTGCTCCAAGTGTTGTGTCTCCTACTTTCTGCTGACTCACGGTGACACTCACATATTTTTGGCCTATCAAAAAAAGAAGCCCAGTTATGTCACAGATAAAGCCAATAAAGGCAACAAATGCCGCCACCAGCTTGTGCTCTGCTTTCACAGTAGTGTGACCAATCTCATTACACGACGTGTGTACTGATTAAAGCGCCAGATTTCTCCTGTCTGTATAGAATGTAAGAAGATTCCCAAACCTTTACACTTTTTTTCCTTTAAAAGTCATGGGGGTCAAAAGGGCAGATTCTTAGTTTCCTTGCATTTTCCAAAGGGTTTTTTTCTTATGAAAATAATTGATTGCACTCTTTGACTTCATCTTGCAATATTGCAGTAAATAGACTTTGGTCTCGCCTTTCGGCGGAAAGAGAACTACACAAACCAACTCATTAAGGAAGATGGAGCACTTTTGGCAAATGTCAACTCTTCCTGTGACCACATTTAGCATTTAGCTCTGAATAAATTTCTCTCAGTGCACTTGAACTTAACAGCCAAAGATGGATGCATTCAATAAAACAAGTGCTACTCATTTATCTCATTCGATCTTGCCCAACGTCAAAAGTTGCGCGTTCGCCTTTCAATACGAACGCATACGAAAGCTCCACAAATGTTCCGTATCTTTTCTATGTCAAAGTGTCCTTTACTATTGTTTCTATTAGTGTATCAAGTGCCCTTTAGTTTCTTTTCTTGTGATGTTTTGCTCAATGTTGGTGGAAAGGGTGAATGATGAATCGGTGATGGCGATCATCTTGACGATAGCTCTAGAGAGGAGAATATAGAATTTTTACTCCTGTCTTATCAATAATAGACATAATTTTTTTGGTTTATTTTCAATTTGAAATTAGCTAAATCGGTCACCTTCCTAAACTAATTTTGTTTGTGCATCTAAAGTGGTATATTGCATATTTAATATTGTATATTTTCTTAATGAAAATTTGCTTATAAAATTTAAGTTAAATGGCTCCCTATCTGTCTCTTAGAACTTTGGTGACAAATGCTGTCCACATAATTTGACATCAATGGCCCCTCTTCACCAGAAAATTAATTGTGTTCAGGGAGGCCACACGCGACGCACCATAACACTCTGGAGATCCGGGGGACTGATACGAAAAATGCCAAGGCTCCCACTCTTAGAGTAGGTTAGCATACTAGCTCAGACACTGCTGTGCGTCAACAAGCAATTATGGAAAAGGCAAAATTGGCTTATCGACAAAACAGCATGTCTGCTTGATTGCTTTTTCGATATATGCATATAATTATGGGATTTGTTTCTTGCCACACTTTCTTTGTCATAACAGGCCTATATTACGGACAGTGTTGTGAAAATTTTCGCTCTGAAAAGCGTTCAGTGTTGCCATTAATCGAATCACTTTGTGGCCGCACCCTCAAAAACCGTGTGCGGCTTATTTGTCCCCGCTTTTCAGACCAGTAAACAATCTCGATGAAAAATTGATTTCCAGGTTGGAGAAAAGATCATTAATTACATGAAAAGTCGAGAGTTTTTGTTGCTTTTTGGGGTTTGAGTCCATAAATTTCTCGATCGTCGGTGTTGATGGCACTCCATATTGTCACCTCTGGAATGCGAGTCATTTGATGCATGATCATGTTACATTTGGGATGGAAATTCAAGCAAAGCATATGAATGATAACTAAGTAGTTACAGTTTTGGGAAAGATGGACACTACTAACCTGGTACAAATCATTTTTTGATGGTGCCTATGGCAATTTATTAGCTTTAATTGGATTTTTATTGTAAATAAAATAAAAATTAAAATAAAATAAGACACTTCTTTGCTCTTGAATGAGTTCGTGTTATTGCTAGCGGCACGCGCTGACTGTCAAGCATCTTATCCTCTGTCGCTACCTGTGGCAATAAATTTCTCCTGTCACCAAATTATGTTAATCCCATTGCGCATCATCGATACCTCAGACTTGTGATCCTGCTAATTGCCGAATTTTCGTGGAGAAAAGCTCACTTTTGAATCTTTGAATGACTTCGCTACCCCTGTCAAAGTTGTTCGGCAAGTGTCTCTCGTCAAAGAGCAGTAATGTCTATGAGACATTGGGTTATGCGTGGTGGTATTGGATAATATGCCACATAGCCGGCGGTTGGCACACAGAGAGGCTTCAAAGTGAAAATTCTGAAAATCTTCTGGTTTTTCTGAGAGAAATGAGACATTAATGAGTGGAAAACCAGCCCTCACCCTCCAGCAGACTTCCTCCATGCATGAAATGCAATACTATGTAGTACTCTTCTTACTTATTCATTTGCTGCACAGACACACCAAAACTTACTCAGTGTCGTCACTTTCTCGGTTACTCTTATTACATTTACAACAACTGGCTCATACAAAAACAGACTTCAGCTCCAGGATAGTTTGTTACCTCATCATGTGTATTTTAAGGGTGAACGTAGACACACTGAATAAAACTGAATAAAACGAGATATTTCATGTTCACCTTACTAAAAATAATTTTAAATTATTTAGCGTGTCTGAATTCACCCTTACTCACAAATGTATGTTTGTTATGCTAACTTAGTCAAGAGTGTTTTTTTATTCTGAACTTGGCTGTTGTTGTGCTAACCCTCTATAGAGTTTTAGACTGTGTGCACTGGTATTCTACTATGCTGCTGTAATTCGTGTTATTGTGTTTTGTGGCCAAGATAGATCTCTCTCTGGGTCTCCCTTCTTGCTCTCAGCAAGTGCTCCATCATGCCCTGACAGCAAGCGCTCTTTGGCCGCCAGATTGCCGCCATCTCATCTTTTGTTAGGAAGCTTGCAACTTAGACAAAAATTTAAAAAATATAAAAATATTATTTTAGGATTGGTAAAAATAAGTTGAATTTATTATGTACATTATATTGAAATGATGAATACTCATAGGAATTCAAAGATTATAACATAACAACCGTATATGGAGACCCGTTTCAAATTTAAACTTGATAAAATGATATCAAGTTTTAAAAAGGTAAAAAAAAATCAAGTTGAAGCATTTATATGTATGCTTAAAAGAATGATTGTAATCTTGTAAGCAAAGCAGAATTAAGATTATGCGTACTTTCATTTCATTTATGAACATCATTTTGCAAATTTGAATGCAATTCAAAAACTTGCTTATTTCATACAGCTGGTTCCATTCTAAATACTCTCTCCAGGAATAAATGTAAAAAGAGAAAGAAATGTTGGTATTATTCTTATTTACAGAGAGAGAGAGAACCGGCAAAGTGAGGACGGGAAAATGGATGAGTTTCACCGAGATGTCGTCTGATGCACCAAACTAAAGTTATTGAACTCACTCGATCAAACGAGGAGAATGCTGAACTGTGTATAAGCGTTTATGTAGTTTTAGCGTCCATGACTAATTCCGACTTTAAAGTTGGAATATTTCCGACCAGTCCTAGATTGCACTTATTCTGACCCTTTTCTGAAGTTTGATTAATTCCGACCAAAACATGAAATCTTGGCAGTAAAGGTAGACTAGCTCTTATCTGTATCGCGTTCAGAGAGCAACTGATTGCTCGTTTATTACAGAGAAGGCGCACACGCACCATCTCCCCCCTGTTAATAAGACATGAAAAATACAATTTTGAAACAGGGTTACAAAAAATTGTTACATATTTATATTGTCTTATTGACACAACTTCATTCTTCATAGACTTGTCTACGTTTACTGAGTAATGCACTAGGAGTGGCAAGTCCAACTCCTGTAAAGAAAAAACACCAAAGAGTTTCACAAGATCTTTACTCTTCTCGATCACTTTCATTGTTTCTGCTAACAAGCTGTCCAATTGAAACATTGCGAAATCCGTTTTTAGTTCTAGTCACTGTGAACCATCCTGCTGGATCAACCGCAGGTGGTTTTCTGGCCGCAGGTGGCTTTCTAGCCGCAGGTGGCTTCTGGAAACGAGGTGGAATGGACTCACAGTAAGAGCCTTTCCTTGGGACCCTCATCCTCGTTGTCGCTTGGGCCCGCTGGGAAGTACCCAAGGAAGTGGTGCCTTGGGGTAGGCGAGGCCAAGTTCTGGGTGAAAGTGGTCTCCTCGACTGGGTCCAAGACGACGCTTCCCTCACGTGGGGTGGAGGTGAACTTTGGGCCGGACTTGGGGTAGACTTTGGCACGAAGCTCATGGAGCTCCTTGAGAATCTCCTGCATTGAGAGGGATTCAGCGGCTGCGGGCGTGACTGGTCGAATCGGGGCTGGCTCAAGTGGGGCACTGAACTGTCCTGGCTGGGGATGTTGAATGTGACCCTCGCTGGTGACGTCTTCAAAGCGGTCGTTGTCCCACTGTCTGGCGCGCTGATGTCTGAAGAAGTAGGAGTCAATGGGGTTACCAATGGCGACGTGGCCCGACTCCCTTGCTGCGCGCTGGTGTTGTTTTGCCCTCCAGTATGAGTGGGGGTACCTGTGCTGGGTTTTAACCTTATCGTTGAACAGGTACCTGCGGAACCACAGTGCCAGGAAGAAGAAGATCGCTCCGAGGACCAGGTACGCCGAGCCGCCTCGGAAGTCAAAGAGTTCATAGTCTGACTTGTTCTGGGATCGGTCCTGGAAGCGCTGGTTCCTGGTGGAGTAGTCGTTTGTTGAGTCAATGAAGCCCATGTTGAAGTCTCAGATGCTTGTCTATGTCTGTAAGTAGGAGATACACGTAAGTGGTCAACACTACGAATTGAGTATTTCCCAGTACTGCTATCACAAATGAGATAAGACTTGGCAGAGTCTCTCACTTCTACTACTGCAGCTTCAGAGTCCCACAAGAGAGTATGAGGATCTTGTACGAAGACCGACTGTCCAATGTGGAATGGCTCTCTTGGGACCTGTGACCCGTTCTTATACTCAACACCGCGTTGCCTTTCCTTTGTCCTGGCCTCGAGGCCGGCCTTTTGCGTGCCCTCGGAAATGCAGAGGGCCTGAGGAGCAACAGGTAAAAATTGCTCTTTGTGCCTTCTGCCAAACATCAGCATATTTGGGCTATATCCATCGGCACGAGGTGTATTAAGCAAGGCAGCGAGTTCCTGGTGATATTGCTGACCAAAGGAACCGACCTTTTTCAACAAATGTTTCGCCTGTTTGACGGTGGATTCTGCCAATGAATTGCTAGTAGGGTTATAGGCAGAGGAAAGCTCGTGTTTAATGTTGCGTTCCTGGCAAAAATTGCTGAATTGAGAACGGAATTGTGGGCCCCCATCTGATCTGATTACTAAGGGGAAACCGAAGGTGAGGAACCACTTGCATAATTTGGATATTACGGCCTTTGTTGTTAAGCTGCGTAATTGGTCGACAAAGAAATAGCCGGAAAATCGACATGCGCACACCAAATATGTGCTTCCTTTTTCTGAAAATAAATCTACTCCCACGTGTGACATAGGAGAAAGGGCTGACTCAGAAGACATGTGATGTTTGGGTTTTGACGCCTTGAGTAAATTGCATTCGTTGCAACTTTTTACTTTTGCTTCAATGTCTCTGATCATGTCTGGCCAAAAATACAGTTCACTGCCTCGTTTTTGCATACGTACTAAACCTGGGTGTCCCTCGTGCAATAAATCAATAATTGACGAGCGAGCCGCAATAGGTACCAAAATGCGGAGACCATCGACAACTGCAATTTTTGTCTCACCGGAAAGTAAAATAGACATCCTGTCCCATTGTTTCTTGAATTCAAATGCGGGGTGACTGTGATCTTCGCAAATGTCGAAGGCAGGGTCTTGCAGAGCGTCAGTGATGAGTTTGTATTTTCGATCTGCTGTGATGGTGTCAATCAATGTAGAGCAGGGTGTGAAGACCTGGATTTTCCTACAAATATATGTATGGGCATTTTCAATGTCGTCATCACTAGCTTCCGGATTGAAGACGGGGTATCTGCTTAGAGCGTCTGCAATAAAGTGAGTTTTGCCTTCACGCCATTCGATACGAAAGTTGAAACCCAAAGTTTTCATTCGTATACGCTGTAGTCGGGGATTCGTGATATCGCCTAAATCCTTGTCCCATATGCCTAGTAGTGGTTTGTGATCGCTGACGACGACAAACTCGGGCGCCCCCTTGAGGTAAAACTGGCATTTCTTGAGTGCATATGCGATTCCCAAGGCCTCCAATTCTATTACGGCATATCGGCTTTGTGTGTCGGTTAAGGAACAGCTGCCGCAATGAATTAAGCGTAATTTCCCGGTTTGTTCATATTGTATCAATGCAAAACCGAGGCCATACAATTTGCTTGCATCGGTCAGCAGCTCAGTGCGTAGCCCTATATCAAACGGCTGAACAAGCAAATCCGAAGTCAATAATTGCTTTGTTTTTATGAATTCCTTTTCCTGAACCTCTGACCAAACAAAGGCATTCTTTTTCTTTAATAGGCCTTTGATGTGATGCGTATTCTGGGCAAGGTCGGGAAGGAAGGCGCCTAATTGATTACATAGCCCTAAAAATGACTTAATGTCGGTTGTATTTTTAGGGGTTGGGAAGTCTGTGATTGAAGCGAGTCGCTTTGGATCTGGTTTTATCCCTTTACCAGAAATTTCGTATCCGACGAAGTTGATCTTGGGCCCAATGTCAAATTTCTTTTTCGAGATTGTGATCCCAATTTCGCGACATTTGAGTAAAATGCGACGTGCTGACTCGACTGTTTCGGCAAGGGACGGACCTTGTGTCATGACATCATCGACCATTTTTATCGCCTGGGGCTCATGAAATGTAATTGGGTCTGAGCTAATGCCCCAATAATCGCCGGCGCAATTCATGCCCTGAGGGTTGCGATTATATCTGAATTTTCCCTGAGGCAAAAGAAACGTCGATTTGTCCCTGTCTTCCTCGGCTAATTCCATTTGATAGTAACCGTGTACTGCATCCATTTTGATAAAAAATAAAGAATCGGGTCGTACTCTGTCAGCGACCTCTTGAGCTGATGGAAATGGATGAACAGGCCTTTTGATAAAGCCATTGATGTAGGAGAAGTCTGTTACTAAGCGCACCCCCCCGTTTGGTTTTTCAACGAAAAATGCAGGACTAATCCAATCAGTGCAGTGGTTGACTGGGCTGATTATTTTTCGGCTAATTAAATCATCGAGTAATTGTTTTGCTGCTTTTTCCTGGTGTACTGGTACCCGTCTAGCTACCGAGCATTTTCTGGGTTTTAATTTAATATCATCGCGAAATTCAATTTTCATAGGCCCACCTTTGATTGGGGTTTCGCTGATCTCGTCGCTGATTACATCAGCAAATTCTTCGAAAAGACGCAATTTTGCTTGGAGGCACTGCTCCTCAATGCTAGTTGAATCGCATGCAGGCTCTGTGATTGACCTTGCAATGTAAGCTCTGTCAAATTTTAAGGCCTGAAAATCGCTGACGTCGCTGTTTGGCCAGTTGAATGGCAAAACTCCTAGCCTTTTCAAGTCGGGGTATGAAACGATAATTTCGTCGTGTGTGTCAGCGCATACCGTAAATTCCACAATCTTTTTGCCGGTTTTCTGCTTCAAAGTCAATTCGCAACGTACTATTCCCGTGCAACGCATTCTTTCGCCTGTTACACTAAACATAGGCCTAGGCCTTTTGTGCTGTACAAACACAAATCCCCATGAAATTGCAAGGTTTTCGGAAATTACTGATCCAGTTGCACCGGTGTCCAAAATACAAAGCCAATTTACGGTTTTCTTTCCCTCAATTACGAAAGACCCATACAAAGTCGGCGTCCTCTCGTCGGGCTGGTGATAAATGCGAATTCTGTGAGCGTTACCTGATGCCAAAATCTGTGCATAAGTCCAATCATCAATGTCAACTTCACCCTCATTTCCGCTTTCGTTCTCGACCTCCTGGGCCCAGTCTGTCTCTTCAAACTCCTGGCCCTCATAGGTGTAGCGACGGATTCTTCCTGTCCTGTCGTTTTGCTCATGTCGGGGAGGTTCTTGCTCCTCTTCTTGACGTTCTGTCCTTCTGGTCTTGTTGACCTTCCTCTTGCATACAGGGTGCTTTGAGCCGTGACCCTGCTGCCCACAACCGTGACAAGTCCAGTCTTTAAATGGACATTCACGTTTGATGTGGTTGTCGAGACCGCATCCATGGCATTTAACCATCTTTTGTCTTTCCCGGCCTGGGCTTTTCGACTTTTGCCTTTGGAATTCTCTTCTCTCACGGCCGTCGCGGTCTCCCCCACGGTCCCTGCCGTGGCTAGTGCGCATTGTGCGCTCTTGTCTGGGTTGTGACCCTCGCATATTTTCAAAATATGCATCGATGAGGGTGTCGATATCCTTCAAGGGCTTTCCCATAATGGTGAGCAAGTGCTGCTTCAGCGCATTATCGTTTATGCAGGTGTGGTATTTGTACACATAGCATTCTTCCTCAGTTAGCTTGTGTAACTCACACATATCCCCCACCTCCTTCAATCTGAGGCGGAAGTCTCGGAAATCCTCGCCCTTGTCTGGCCGCATGCTGAAGAATTCCTTCCTCCTGGCAAACAAGGGATATAACCTCTTGAATTCAAGGTCAAGGAAGGCCATGCAGCCTCCGGCGCCATATACTCCAATGTCGCCCCTGACGTTTTTGTTTAACAGTTTCTTCAAATGGTCATCGAGGCATTTGTTTAGGTTGGCCCTCTGCTCAGGGACCTCTCTCTTGTCCATTTGGTTGACCTGGAAGTATGTCTCAAAATCCCTTTTCCAGGTGTCAAACTCGGCGGGAGTGTGGTCAGCTGACAGCTTGTCAGGCCTGATGCTGTCATCCACTTTTGATCTCCCAGCTTCCTTTGGGGCGGTGGCGATGGCTCCTGCCTCGTTCACGGCCTTCATCTTGACGGCGGCGAGATACCTGTTCACCGCGGTCTCCGTCCTGTTGATGTCTGGCTGCGCCTCCTGGAATATGTTATCCTTTTGCGCCTCGACATCCTCTCTGACGATTGGGTATGTGGCACCCAACTCGTCCAGTTGACTTTGTACCTTGTCAACTTTCTCCCCCAGTTTCTTGAGTATCTCCCTGGCCTTGTCCACATCGAACTGGCTGCCTCCACCGCTCTCCAGGCGGGTGCGCACATCCTTGAGTGCGTCCAGCCAGCGGGTGACATGCCCTTTGTTGGACCTGATGGAGTATCTCAATCTGTCGAAGTTCTTGTAGCTCGTCGAGCCGTCGTCCTTGACCGACTCGATTTTCGACATGTTTGCTGTGGGGTTTTTACCGTTCTGTGGCTGTGTAGTGCTAGCAGGCGGGATCACCACTGTATCCTGAAGAAGTGCTCTTTCCTCATCTTCATCCACGCTGTGGACTGAGACCATAGACGCATCTTCTTCATCCTCCTCTAACGCACGTAACAACGACTGGTTCCACGGTTCATCTTTCTTAGCCATAGTAGGCGCCTAATGGGGCCTCCATGGTGGAACTTTAAAAGTTTTCACACTTCACTAATGCTCAAAAATTTTCACAAGTTTTGCGTATTAGTTCACTTTCGACTGCGCCATCGTACATACGCAGTAAAGGTAGACTAGCTCTTATCTGTATCGCGTTCAGAGAGCAACTGATTGCTCGTTTATTACAGAGAAGGCGCAGCCAGTTTTGTGTGATAGAAAAATGTGTCTCTTTTTACTGCACCGCCGGATATTTGTAAAGGGAAAACAAGTGTCCCTAAAATGTTATCTTCATTAAATTTAATTGAAAGAGTCTTGTCTTTTATGGCTCTTAGTATTCAAAACAAGACACGCACTTGTTCTCTTAAACTGCATTCAAATTAGGTTACTTTCTTGAAGTTGCAACTATTTTTTATTTGCTTGGATTACGCAGAAAATAATTCAATTTGTTTGTTTACTTAAAGGAAAAATATTTCCAGAAATGTTCTAGATAGTAGTGTGTTTGTTTGGGACCGTCCTCTCAGATAAAAAGATTGACAAGTCATTTCATGAATTTGTCACTTTTTGACAAGGGAGGGATTTAAACAGTACTAACACGAAAGTGAAATTTGTTTGCATTGGGGGTGATTAACACTTCACTTCGTGAAAATCTAATTTGACTTTTTATTTGAATTTCAAGAATGGTCCAGTCAAAAATAGTAATTAACTTCCAAATTTGCAACCCTTCTGTACCCCTTGTCAGAATGAAAATTGACATGATAACTGGTTCAAACTCTATGCGTAGAGAAATGTTTATTACTTTTCTATCATAAATGTGATTATATGATTTCATTTGTTAGGCATCAAAATGAAGTTAGCCTTCTCATTTCCTTTACTGCTGGTGATTTTCAATTGTTAATACTGGAGCAGCCAGTTATTACAATGTTGATGACTTGGAAGAGATGAGTCATCGCATCAGCTGATCGTCAGGTGCTCTGCTGAGCTAGTTGAAGAAAAAAGAGGTCAGTGTTGTCTGCAGGTATAAATGTTTGGCCTCTAATTCAACCACTTGTAGG
>CBDHHL010000002.1:0-18795 GCA_965263355.1 Leptolyngbyaceae cyanobacterium
AAGGAATCCTGGCAACCAGAATCATCCGTTACTGTTACTCCATAAGTGCCGGCTGGTAAATTGTTTATTACGGTCGAGTTTATTCCATTACTCCATTCGAATATATAATTACCTATTCCGCCAGTTACCTCTACTTGAATACTCCCCGTAGAATCTCCTTTACAAAGAACATTCGTTACATTGGCTACGGAAACAATAAGTGAATCTGCCTGACCTATAGAAAATGACTGAAAGGCCGCACAACCATTTCCATCCGTTACTGTTACCCCATATTCTCCTGCTGCTAAACCGGTAATCGTGTCCGAAGTAGCTCCAGTACTCCAAGAGATATTAAACGGATCTTCTCCACCAAATATTTCTACAAAAGCAGATCCTGTGGAATCTCCGTTACAACCTACTACATCGTTAGCTGTAACAGCAATATTCAGGTCATTGACCATCGTAGTTATGGTAGCTGTTGTTACTACCGCACAACCTAAAGAATCGGTCACAAGTACCTGATACGTACCCGGTTTTAAACCACTAACTTCCTGAGTCATTGAAGCCAAGTCATCACTCCATAGGAAGGTATAAGGAGGAGTTCCTCCCATTACTTCGATTCCGGCAGTACCTACTGAATCCATACACGCAATTTCTACTTCAACCGGAGGAGCAATTAAGGAATCCGGTTCTGTAATTTCAACCGTGCCAATCACCATACAATTGCCTATATCAGTGACAGTAACGGTATGAGTTCCGGCCTCTAAACTATCGGCAGTTGCCGTAGTTTCCCCATTATCCCATCTATATATATAACCGCTATAACCGCCAGTCGCAGCAACAGTTGCCTGACCATTTGCTTCTCCTTTACAATCAACCATTTTATCGACGGTAGTAGAAATTTCGAGCGGTAATTCTGGTTCGTTTATAACTACATCCAATGAATCTGTGCATCCATTTTCATCAGTTACCACTACTCTATAGGTTCCGGCTGGTAAGTTTCTTGCTACAGAATCCTGAGAATTAAATGGATCATTCCAACGGAACTGATAAGGAGGTTGTCCTCCGGAAACATTCACACTTGCGTATCCATTTTCATCTCCTTTACAAACTACACTTGCAACCGAATCAATGGTAATTCCTATTGGGTCATCAGAAACATTTACCATTACGGTATCCCTATCAGAAGCACAATTATTTGCGTCGATTACAGATACTATATATTGCTTGTCTTCCGTAGGAACATCGACAAGAATGCTATCCATAGAGGTAAAAGTACCATCAACGGTGGTCCACTCGTACATAAAGGGTGGGTTACCTCCAATTACAATTGGGGTAATTCTAATTTCTTCACCAGGAGTACAAACAAAAATATCTAACCCTAAATCAACTGTAGGCGCAGGTGTATCATTAATGACAACATCTGCTATTTCCGTAAAGCAATTGGTACCAACCCATCTAACGAATAAGGAATAAATCCCAGGAGATAAGTCTCCGTAAGTAACCGTACCTGCTGCATCAGCAACCGGAGGCATTAGGAAAACCTGACCATTGTCCAGGCTAAACTCTAGCGAGTCACCTATCGGATAATCTTGGAAAGTAAAGGTTATACTACCATTGTTTTGATTACATTTTGAATCTTCAATTGAAAATTCTGCAGTTGGTCGCTCTAAAACATCTAACTTAAATGTTTTAGTAGAAGCGCAACCATCAGTTGCGGTGAAGGTAACTACATATTCTCCAGCATTGCTTTCATCCACATTATCAAAAGATATTTCTCTGGAATCACTTGTAAACCCGTTAGGTCCAGTCCAACTATAGTTCGAAGTAGAATCAGGAAAAGGAGAGAAAACAATATTATCTCCAGCACAAGCATCAATTGAACAATCTCTAAGGGTATCTACACCATTTACCGTAATTACACATTCAATATTTGGAGGATAACAAGCAGGACATATGTCTTCAGTTACTTGTTCAACGAAATCCTGAAAGTTCGGATCCGGGGACTTGTAGGTAACAATTACACTAGAAGCACCGGTAACAATAGAGTTATCTGGAATTGCTGCCGTTGCAGCCTGACATAAATCATTACAACTCACATCAAAATCTTCCAACTGTCCAAGAATCCCCCAAATAGCATCATTTACTGCTCCACCGGGTAATCCTTCAGAATTACACATTACATGGTGAATTCTAGCGGCCTGAAGATCAGTCAACTCAATATCTTCCTTGGTGTATGATTTAAGAGAAGTAACGGTAGGAATACCGTCCGTTGGGTCATCATCAAAGAAAGTAAATTCCCAAAATGGTACTTCTAAAAAGAAGTCTGCACAATACACTCTGGTGGAAGGTTGAATTTGACAATCTTCATTGACAAAAGCCAAACATCCAACATGATCGTCATCTACATATATAAAAGTATTTGGTTCGAATAAATCCGTTGGTATATGTACTCTGAAATTTTCACAGTTTTCATATAGGACTTTATCGGAACCATCACCGCACGCTTCGAGTGGAGCTCGAAAACCGACTGATTCATCACAAGCTGAATTCAATGGGCGTTCTAAAATTGCTGATTGACATTCATCTACATTCCTAATAACAGAAATCTTATAGGTACTAGGAAACAATCCTTCGATTGTGATCGGAGATTGATTGAAACCATCAAAAACCAAATTTCTTGAATATCCAGGACGAGCTAATTCAACCCGATAATTAGATTGATTGGTATTTACTGGCGCATTAGCGTCCGTAAAGAAAATTTGTAAACTACCATCTCCTACTCCACATTCACTTTGATCAAAAACCCGAATGGCATCTATCTGAACAGGAAAACAATTCTCTTCGTTTTCAGGTGCCTCATACTCATTTGTTGGAGTATCCGATATTAAAATAGGTTCACTTTTATTTTGAAAGGTCGGTTTTGAGGTAAAAAATAATAGAACTGACAACACTGAAATGCTGAGGAAACCATCATTGGGTTTGATTCTATTAGAAAACCCCCTAAGCCAAGTGTAAAATTCATCCATCATTCAAAAATTTTCGATTATAATTTGTTATAATTCATGGGATTAAGTAATATATTTCGTCTTATTTTCTTCAAATAGGTCTAGCTTAATACCAACTGGTCAAAGTTTAAAACCAATTAACATTAAGCTTGTGTAGGTACCTTAAAAGATACTAAAATCTAACAACGGTAGTAGTAGGGAGAATGAAATTATTCAATTAGCCTCAAAAACAAATTCAAACTATGAGATAAAGTAATGAATTTAGCCCTCTTCTCAAAGATAACTTTAAAGATTAAGATAACCAATCATACCTAATTATTTTTAATATTTTACCCTATTCAGGGGACTTCAAGGGCTATCGCTAGGATCCATACAGGTAGGCGAAAAAGAAAAAGCTGAAGCAATCAAGGACTGCTTCAGCTACTAAGTTAAACTAATCCACAATTAATTCTTTTGACCAACGATCATTTTCTTAGTATATCGATATTCATCTGTTTCTAATGTATAGAATAACAACCCTTTAGGCAATTCTGAGGCTTTAAGCACAATTTCATTATAGCCACTATCAAATTGCCCAGTGAAGGATTTAATTAGTCTACCACTTAAGTCGTGTAAGCTAAACTTGACCTCATCTGCTTCAGGTAGTTTGAAACCTATGACCGTTTCAGAAACGAATGGGTTAGGTTTGTTTTGATACAGTTCAAATCTTCCTTGTACAACCTGGTTTTCAACCTCAACAAACCTCAATCCTAAATTCATGTAATTAAGGGTAGCAATTTCATAAGCTTGCGGATCTACTAATCTTGGAGTGATATTTAACACGTCGCTCAACTTCACATTGCGTTTACCAGTTACGACCAGTTTGAACATTACATGATCTTTAGATGGATCTAAATACCTTGTCTTGTTAGAAATATCGTACCAGGAAGTAGTAAGTAATCCTCGATCCAGATGTCTGTAACTAAAGTGCTCTGATTTTGATATTCCTGGTAACAAGGTGTCATAATCAACCAGATCTCTATCGAAGCTTAAGGCGAATTGATAACCCGCAATCGCTTGAATTGATTCGGCTCTAACCTCTATGGTATCTGTTTGACCTACTTGCAATTCAATATCATCTACATTTAAGTAGAAGTCTCCAATATCATTTCTGATGTCCGCTCCACCAAACATAGTGTTATTAATTGCAGTACTATCCAGGTCTCCAATTTTCACCCCGACAAAATTACCATTTGAGGATCCGTCACAATTAACCTCTAGATTAACTGTTTCCTGGAATGGCTCGAACCATGGATTTTCCTCATCAGGGAACTGATATTCTTGAGCTACAAACCTCCAGCTAGTATTACTGTTGAATCTTACATTGACATCATCTGCCTTAACGACCCGATCTAATTCTGCTACATCATCATTATCAATCACTCCCGAATTATCTACATCTGCCGCAATTAACAGGTATGGAGAATTTAGTTCTCCATTGTTAGTCACATATAGACTCAGCTTGATCAAATCTCTTGTGTCAACCCCATTTCTGTGATCAGAATCAAGTAATGCCGCTGCTACATAATTTTGCCCTTCGTCAATGGCCACTCCCGCTTCGTAGGCTCCATTATCGTTTGTGATGCCCTGGGCGAAATCCGGCCCAGAAATCGTCACTTGTACATTTTCGACAGGAATGTCATAGTAAGTAGCCACAGATCCTCTGACGGGTCCATTGACACTTTCGTCATTAACAATGGTAATTGTTTGATAACAAGTATCTCTGAATTCAGTGCCTAAATTATTCATGATAATAAATCTACGTTGAATAGTTCCGGCACAACAGTCAATAAGATCAACTACCGGATCTAATTCAATTGCGCTTGAAGTACAATTGTCACTATTCAACAACATTGTTCCGAACAATGTCCGCAATTGATTACCATCCGTTGCATCAAAGTTGTCAGGTAACTGGCTGCAAGTAGTGTTTATATCTTCCAGATCCGTGCATACCATTTCGACATTGGTGTCTTCTACGATAACATCAATCCAGGTAATATTGACATTTCCATTTACATCTGTCACCCTCAATTCAACCAGAATGGTCTTACCTAGATCACAGCAGGAGAATTCAACAGAGTTGCTCCAAGGACTGTAATAAGGTCTTTCAATCAGGCCACAGTTTTTGTCAGAGTAGTAGTAATTCCGTCTGATTTCAATTTTATCGATGCCACAATTGTCAAAACTTCCACTATTGACATCCTCAGCAGTAAGCGATAATTCATTGGTACCATCTAAATCAATGTTTAGTGCTCCAACTGCTATCGCAACTGGTTTTTCTTCATCAACTACCTCAAATAAGCATTCCTGGATAACCTCTGTACCACAGCCATTGGATACGGTATACCTGATTTTGTAATCACCGACTTCTAAGTCACTAACAATTCTGTTAGCTAGTGAAGTAATAGTTGCTACAAGTACATTTTGTTCGTCAATGATTTCGGTAAGTATTGAAATCCCCCCCGAACATTCATTATAGATGATTGGTACAGGCACATCGAATGTAGCAGTACATAAGTAAGGGTCATTTGGTACAGTCAATTTATCCTCGAACAGATCGCTACAATATTCTTCTACCTCAGCACATGTCACATACAGATCTCCATCAATCGGATCTCTTGTTGGCACTTCAATACTTAAGAATTGGTAACAATTGTTATCAGTACCATCAACAATTTCAAAATCTAATCCTGCTCCAGTAACAGGGAATGGACCAATCTGGGTTACTTCACCGTAGTTTCCAGTGTAAGTATTTCCATTTATAAAGGTAGTCCAGACGAATCCACTTGCCGATGGGTTTTCTACTAAGATATCTAAGTAATATTCATCATCAGCAGGGTTTCGAAGCGTATTATTGTGTTCACAAATTGCCCGATCAATAGTGGCAATTAATTGACAGCTTTCGATACAATCTGTAGGAGGATCAACTACCACTCTCGTATAAGCCTGCTCCCGGTTACCGTTCATGGTATCTCCGTCATTCAAATCATCTACAAAAATCTCATCATCGAAAATGAAGAATTCAACGCTTCCTTCACTGATTAGATATGGACCAAAAGTTACAACTTCTTCGTAATAACCTTCCGTTCTTGATGGATCATTGGCCATCCATTTATTATTTGGATCTTGACCAATTACTTTGACATCGAAGGTATATTGGTCATCCGTTGGATTATTTGGCGTGCCATTGTCATCACAGATTTTATTGGAGATTAAAGCCTGAATACCATCTCCCTCAAAGTAGTCAGTTGGTGGCGCAATGGTAATTACCTCACGACACAGTTGATTATTTTGATCTTCAACAACTAGGCGAAGTACACCATCTTCAACCAATAGAGGTCCAACTGTAATGCTTTCATTGTAAGCTACTCTTATTTCATTACCATCAATAGTAGTCATCCAACCGGTCTTAGTCGGATCACCGCTTACCATTAAACTAAAGGTGAATGTATCGTCAGAAGGATCACTTATGGTTCCTTTGTTATCTATTTGTATGTTAAACACATCCACCGTCATATCACAATCTGTATTTCCAGAAGCATCTGGAATTTCGACAGTGAAATTACCTGCACATATGTTGGTTGTCATATCGGAAACGATTGACTCCAATTGAGTCCGGTTATTCACAGCTAATGGTCCAATCATGGTTGATTGCCCGTAATTTCCTGTGTAAACTATTTGATCAAGGGTTACACTCCATCTATCTCCTACATTTGCTCCTACTACCATTAAGTTAAAGGTAAAGAAGTCGTCAGAAGGATTATTTGGAGTACCATTTTCAAGTCTTTGTACATTTTCAACTGTAACATCAAGGTTACATAATTGAGCTTGACAATCGCTGGATGGTGTTACAGAAATATCCGTAGAACACTCTCCAAATAATTCATCTGTGAAAGTTAAATCCAATGGACCACTTGAAATTGGGAATGGACCAAAAGTAACTGGTACTCCGTACTGACCAGTACTACCGTTGCTGGCTTGCCATGAAGTACTAGGCCCGGTCACGATAATCGTTGCAGTATACGTATCATCTGATGGATCGGTAGGAGTACCACCATCGCTACAACTGATATCCGTTGGAATAGCCCTGATGTTACATAGCTCAGAACAAGGAGCTTGAGGCTCCAGGGTCAATGGAACAATACATTTACCAGCATCTTTGTCCTGGAAGTAAATAGTTATTTCCTCGTCCGTAATCAAGAATGGACCAAATTCTGTTTCAACATTGTACTCTCCTTCCAAACCACGATCAGTAACCCATCCACTACTAATATTTGTACCTGTAACTACCACAGAGAAAGTAAATAAGTCATCCTTAGGATTGTATGGTGTTCCGTTATCGTCACAAACTCTATTACCAGTAATTTCAACTTCGATATCACACTTGTTAGAACATGTCAATGGAGGAGTTTCCTCTAAGATCATTCTACAAGTAGCGTTTTCAGAATCGGAGAAGGTCATTCTAAAGTCACCATCTCTGATTAGGTACGGCCCGAATTCTACTGGTTGATTATACGTTCCAGTTTTTCCATCACTTGCTTGCCAGGTGCCAGGAAGGTTACCTCTTCTTACCACTACTTCAACATAGTAGACATCATCATCGGCATCACTAGGTGTATTTTCATCGTTACACCATTTTCTAATAACTTCAGCCACCAGGGGTTCCGGTTCTTCAATATTCACACTAATACTATTCTCACAACCATTAGCATCAGTTACTTGAGCTGTATAACTTCCAGGAAGTAGGTTGTTTAAGTCTTCGGTAGTACTACCATTAGACCAAAGTACTGAATATGGTCTTGTTCCTCCCCTGATTGACAAGTTTATACTTCCAAAGCCATTAGTGTTACATGCAATATCTTGTTTCGAAATTGAAAGATCAATCTCAGTAGGTTCATTAACTTCAATTATTAATGATTCTACACAACTATTTGCATCAATGATATCTACTTGATATTGGCCAGCTCTGATATTACTCAAATCTTGTGACCTTGCACCATTAGACCATTCATATTCATATGGAGCAACGCCACCACTTATGGTAAGGTTGATAGCTCCGGAATTATCACCGAAACATTCAACGTCTGTCACCTGATATCCAACTTCAATTGCAGGTGGTTCAGCAACCGTCATACTTTCTATTGCTCTACAACCATTCGCATCAATTACCTCTACGGTATAGACACCAGCACTAAGACCAATCAAATCCTGGGAAGTTTGGTTATTAGACCAACGATAAAGGTATGGTGCTTTTCCACCACTAACTGATAAGTTAATATTTCCATCAAATTCATCGGCGCAACTCACATCAAAAATATCAAAACTCAATTCGATAGGTGCAGGTTCTATTATTCCTGATATAATTGAAGCCAAACATCCGTTATCATCTGTAACTGTCAGTGAGTAACTACCTGGAGTAAGTCCAGAAATATCTTGGGTAGTTGCACCATTAGACCAAGCATACTGGTATGGTGAGGTACCACCCGAAACGCTGATATCGAAGAATCCATCATTCTCTCCAGGACAAGAAATATCAGATTTCAATAATGAGACTCTTAATGAAGCAGGCTCATTGATAGTCACCTGACAATTAGAAGTGATACTTGGGTCAGTTAAATCTCTTACAAATAATGTATAAATTCCGGCTGACAGATTTGTGAAAGTATTCACATTACTATAAGTAATTCCGTCAAAACTGTATTCAAACTGGCCACTTCCTCCGGATGCTAAAATAGTCGCAATTCCATCATCTGCATTTCTACAACTCACATCTGTCTTCGTAATGGCACAATCAATACCAGTAGGTTCATTTATGGTAGCACTACAAGTAGTCGTACATCCATTTGAATCGGTGATGGTTACAGAGTAATTGCCCGCTTGTACATTATTTAGATCCTGAGTAATTGCTCCATTAGACCATTGATAAACATAGCCTCCGGTTCCTCCAATTACGGTAAGGTCAATACTCCCATCATTAGCTCCTTCCTCCGTAGCATCTTGCGGAATAATACTTTCACAAGTTAACTGTTCAGGTTCACTGATGGTTGCTACTGCAATTGCAAAACAACCTTTCGAATCTGTTACAGTGACCTCATAATCACCTGCCGTCAGATTTGCAAGATCTCTGGAAGAGGCTGCATTAGACCATCTATAGTTATATTGTCCAGATCCACCTGTTACAGTTAATTGAACCCTTCCATCACCCAGACCATAACAAGATATGTCTTGTGCGTCAACATTTATAGTGACGGCAGTTGGCTCGGTTATGGTTACAGAAGATACCTCAAAACAGCCGTTTCCATCAGTAACAGTCACGGAATAAAGACCAGGACCAATATTACTTAAGTCTTGAGAAGTTGCACCATTTGACCATTCGTAAGTGTATGGCCTTACCCCATCATTAACTGTTATATTAATGTTTCCATCAGCAGCGGCATTACAGCTCACATCATTGTGGTCCACATCTAAAATAATTGGGTCTGGTTCTTCAATAGTTACGCTCATGTTTTGCGCACAGCCCATGGCATCGAGGATCTCAACCTGGTAAGTTCCAGAAGTTAAATTGGATAAATCTCGCGTATTAGCTCCATTTGACCAATTGTAAGAATAAGGAGGGATACCTCCTCTAACAATCAAGTTGATATAACCATCTTGCTGTTCATTACAAGTCATATTCTTATAATCAGCCGAGACTAAGAATTCTTCTGGCTCATTGATGGTAGCAGTAAAGGACTCTATACAATTGTTACTATCAGTAATCAATACATTGTAAGCGCCTGCGGGTAATGCATTAATATCTCCTATTAGTTCACCGTTTAATGCACTGAATGTGCTTACAGTATAATCACCGGATCCACCAGAAATACTTAGCTCAATTCGACCATCATTTCCTCCTTTACAACTTACATCAACCGTGGACCATTCAGGAACGATTTGGTCGGAATCGTTAATCGTTATACTTTCTGTAACAATACAATCATTGGCATCTCTAACAAATACTGTATAAAGTGATGCCGATAAATTATCTAAGTCTTGCGTTGTAAATTCTGTAGTCCAGTTAAATGCAGATATTTCATATGGAGGATTACCACCAGTTACATTTACATCAATCCGTCCATCTTGTTCTCCAAAACATGTTGCGTCAAATCCGGTTAAGGAAATATTTATAGGATCAGGAGCTGTTATGGTAAAGATACCGACCAATTCACAACCATTAGCATCGGTTACAGTAACACTATGATTACCAACCGCTAATTCACTTCTATTTCTAAATGTTCTACCATCTTCCCATAGATAGTCGTATGGCGGTGTACCACCACTCACAACAATCTCGATGCTACCATCTTCTTCATCCGCACAAGTGGTTGGGAATTCATCTACCGCCCAGAAGTACATTGCTTCAGGTTCCATAATTGTTGCCTGACAAGTAGAAATTACTGTTGGCGAATTAGCATCCCTTACGTATACTGTATAAATCCCTTTAGGTAAGTTTTCAAATACATTATTTGCTGAATAATTGGATCCATCCAGGCTATATTCAAATACACCCGACCCTCCAATGCCATTTGCCGTAATTATTCCATTTGAAGCACCTGCACAATCAATATGGCTTTCCAAAACATTACAGCTTAATGCCGTTGGCTCGTTTACAGTTGCTTGACAAGTTGTAGTACAATCATTGGCATCTGTCACAGTCACGGTATAAGTATCTCCAGATAAGCCATTAATATCCTCTGTGGTAGCTCCATTTGACCATTCAAAAGTATATGGTAATGTACCACCTTGAACAGTAAGATCTATTGAGCCATCTTGTAGTCCAGCACCGCTAACGTTTGTTGGAACTATACTTTCGCATGTAAGCAATTGAGGTTCAACAATTTCAAAGGTTACTGTGGTAATACAATTTTGAGCATCCGTTACTGTTACCGTATAATCATTTGTGGTTAATCCGTTGATATCTTGAGTAATAGCTCCTGTCGACCATAGATATTCATATGGAGCTGTTCCACCTGTAATTTCAATATCAATGGAGCCATCTGCTTCACCAAAGCAAGAAATATTCGTAATATTTTCGGTAACAACTAATTGTTCAGGTTCCGTGATTTCTATGGTCTGAGTAGCTACGCAGCCTCTTGCATCCGTAACTTCTACTGAGTATGAGCCGGCTGTTAAGCTATTGATATTTCTGGAAATTTGACCGCTTGACCACTCGAATGTATATGGTTGAGTTCCACCATTTACAGTGAGTGAAATATTACCATCATTTCCACCAAAACAACTTACATTATCCTTAGACACTGACAATGTGAGAAGAGCTGGTTCATTCACAACAAAATTAGCTGTGGTTACGCATTCTTTATCATCAGTAATTGTCACACTATATTGGCCATCCTCTAATCCGATAATATCTTCACTGGTTGATCCATTAGACCAAATGAAGTTATATGGAGGAGTACCACCGGTAGGAGCCAAATCTATTCTACCATCATTTGCATCCATACAGGTGACATCAATCACATTTGCTAAATAAGCCAACTCAAGTGGCGCAAGAATTTCAATTGTTGTAGTTGAAGAACACCCATTTGCGTCAATAACCTCTACAGAATAGCTTCCTGCGGCTAAACCTTCTTGGTCTTTAGTTGTAGCACCATTCGACCAGAAGTATTCATAAGGTGCGACCCCTCCGAATACGTTAAGTTCTACACTTCCGTCCGTACTACCGAAGCAGCTTATTGCTTCAATATCTGCACCTATTTCAAGTAGTTTTGGTTCGGTAACAGTTATTGTTGTATTTCCGGTACAACCATTAGCATCTATTACTGCTACTGTGTAATTTCCTGCTTCAAGGCCATTTACATCTTCATTTAATGATCCATTTGACCATACAAAGTTATAAGGTGGCGATCCACCACTGATTGTTAAATCAATGGCTCCATCCGCATAACCATTACAACTAACATTTGTCACATCAAATGCGATTCCAAGTCCACTCGATTCTGCGATAGTAACCTGTGCGGTGGCTGTACAGTTATTTGCATCGGTTACGGTCACTGTATATACGCCCGACAATAACTCATCAATTGCGGAGGTCGTTTCTCCATTACTCCAGAGATATTCATAAGGAGGCAACCCTCCATTTACGGAAACTTCTGCCGACCCCATTGAATTTCCTTCACATCCCGCCCCCATAAATGAGGTAATTACAGCTAAAGGTCCTTCCGGTTCAACTAATTCAATGACTTCGTCAAAGATTTCTACACATTCACCTTCGCAATATCTAGCCTCAATACTGTAAGTTCCTTGTGGCAAGCCGGTGAATGTTCTATCCGTTTGCCAGTTTTCTCCATCAATGCTGAATTCAATACAAGAATCGGATGGATCCTCTGCAACCAATGTTATTGATCCATCACTTCCATCACATGAAGGCATGATAACTGAGTAATCAGTAATCTGTTCAGTAGGTTTTGTTCTTACTTTTACGAATCTTTCAAATGAAGATTGACAACCATCTAATGTGGCGGTTAATGTGACACTTACGGAAGATGCTCCTTCATCAGTACTGTACTCTACATCATGTGGTCCAGCTCCTGAACCAACAGATGGAATTGCTCCTTCTCCAAAGTTCCATTCATAAGTTGCTCCATCTTGAGCAAATGGAAGACTGTAAGTTACTTCCTTGCCTTCACAAACTACCTCATCAGAAACGTCAAATACTGCAACCGGTAATGGTTTAATGGTAACATCTACTATACTAGTAGCTGTACATCCATTCGCGTCGGTAGCAGTTACTGAATATGTTGTATTTTCTGTTGGGTTAACAACATGTTGAGCACCTTCTCCCAATTCATGATCCCAAACATAGACATATGGCTCTACGCCATTTGCTCCTTGGGCACTAATGGTAACTTCTTCGCCAGGACATATTGATTGATCAGGACCGGCATTAACAGTAATTGGTTCTGTAGGTGCCGTAATTTCAACTTGAGCAGTTGCTGTACAATTATTGGCATCAGTCACGGTCATGGTATATTCTCCAGCCGATAATCCTTCTGCAATTGCGCCTTCTCCTCCCGTACTCCATAAATAGGTGTATGGTTCCTGACCTCCTTCCACTTCTACCCTAGCAATACCATCAGCTCCGTCGACACATGAAACTTGTTGTGTAACAGAAATACTTGCAGTTGGCAACTCTGGATTTACTAATACCACTTCTGTATCTGCTACTTCGATACATTCTTCTCCACTATATCTTGCATAGATCTTATAACTTCCTGCTGTCAATCCACTAAATGTTCTTTCCGTCTGCCAACTCAAACTGTCCAAACTAAACTCTAAGGTTGCATCTACCGGGTCGTCCGCCAAGATCGTTATTGCTCCATCATCTCCTGTACATGTTGGTTGTACGACTACTATATCATCTATTTGTTCCAGTGAACTTGGGCGTACTTTAAAGCTTCTTGTACGTGTTGATATACAACCATCTTTCTCTGCTGTTAAAGTTACTTCTACACTTGATAGGCCTCCTTCTGCTGAATACATCACATCATGCGGACCTGCTCCTATTGCACTTGATGGGTTTGCTCCTACTCCAAAGTCCCAAGTGTAGATTACTCCTTCTTCTTCTCCATCTCTTTGGAATGTCAATATTTCTCCTTCACATATATTTTCTTCCGGTGCATCAAAGGAGGCTATTGGCAATGGTTTCACCGTTATCTCTACACTTCCTGTCACTGTACATCCATCTGCATCTGTCACAATCACTGTGTAGGTTGTCGTGCTCAATGGACTTACTGTCTGGCTTGCTCCCGTTACACTTGCATCATTATCCCAACTGTAAGTGTATCCTCCTGCTCCTTCACTTGCTGTAGCTGTTATTTCTACACTCTCTCCTACACATATCTCTGCTGCAGGACCTACTACTACTTCCGGTGCACTTGCTGGACCTCCTATTGTAATCGTTTCGGTGGCGATACAATCATTGGCATCTGTTACTGTTACTTCATATGTACCAGCTGCTATACCAACTAATGATGCTGTCGTTTCTCCTGTATTCCAGCTATAATCGTATGGAGGTGTACCTCCCTGACCTTGCACTTCTACATTACCATCACTTTCTCCAAAGCACGATACATCGTTTCTTCCTAATATTGCTATGCTCACTCCACTTAGTGGGCCTCCTATCGTTACATCCAATGTCATGCTACATAGGTTCGCATCAGTAATTGTTACTGTGTAAACTCCACTTCCTACTCCTGTTAGCTCATTGCCTGTCTGGCCATTGCTCCAGTTGTAGCTGTATGGTTCTGTTCCTCCACTTGCTGTTACTGTGGCTGATCCTGTTGCTTCTCCAAAGCATTCTACATCTTCCTGTGCTGTTATTGTCGCACTTAATGGTGCTAATGGCTCATTTATGGTCACACTTGCTGTCGCTATACAGTTATTTTCATCCGTCACTGTTACATCATATGTACCTGCTTCTAATCCACTTATCGTTGCTGTGGTTGCTCCATTACTCCATAAATAGTCATATGTTCCACTTCCTCCACTTGCCGTTACTGTCGCACTTCCTGTTGATGCTCCATTACACAGTACATCTTCACTTGCTGTTATACTTGCAGTTGGCAACTCTGGATTTACTAATACCACCTCTGTATCTGCTACTTCGATACATTCTTCTCCACTATATCTTGCATAGATCTTATAACTTCCTGCTGTCAATCCACTAAATGTTCTTTCCGTCTGCCAACTCAAACTGTCCAAACTAAACTCTAAAGTTGCATCTACCGGGTCGTCCGCCAAGATCGTTATTGCTCCATCATCTCCTGTACATGTTGGTTGTACGACTACTATATCATCTATTTGTTCCAGTGAACTTGGGCGTACTTTAAAGCTTCTTGTACGTGTTGATATACAACCATCTTTCTCTGCTGTTAAAGTTACTTCTACACTTGATAGGCCTCCTTCTGCTGAATACATCACATCATGCGGACCTGCTCCTATTGCACTTGATGGGTTTGCTCCTACTCCAAAGTCCCAAGTGTAGATTACTCCTTCTTCTTCTCCATCTCTTTGGAATGTCAATATTTCTCCTTCACATATATTTTCTTCCGGTGCATCAAAGGAGGCTATTGGTAATGGTTTCACCGTTATCTCTACACTTCCTGTCACTGTACATCCATCTGCATCTGTCACAATCACTGTGTAGGTTGTCGTGCTCAATGGACTTACTGTCTGGCTTGCTCCCGTTACACTTGCATCATTATCCCAACTGTAAGTGTATCCTCCTGCTCCTTCACTTGCTGTAGCTGTTATTTCTACACTCTCTCCTACACATATCTCTGCTGCAGGACCTACTACTACTTCCGGTGCGCTTGCTGGACCTCCTATTGTAATCGTTTCGGTGGCGATACAATCATTGGCATCTGTTACTGTTACTTCATATGTACCAGCTGCTATACCAACTAATGATGCTGTCGTTTCTCCTGTATTCCAGCTATAATCGTATGGAGGTGTACCTCCCTGACCTTGTACTTCTACATTACCATCACTTTCTCCAAAGCACGATACATCGTTTCTTCCTAATATTGCTATGCTCACTCCACTTAGTGGGCCTCCTATCGTTACATCCAATGTCATGCTACATAGGTTCGCATCAGTAATTGTTACTGTGTAAACTCCACTTCCTACTCCTGTTAGCTCATTGCCTGTCTGGCCATTGCTCCAGTTGTAGCTGTATGGTTCTGTTCCTCCACTTGCTGTTACTGTGGCTGATCCTGTTGCTTCTCCAAAGCATTCTACATCTTCCTGTGCTGTTATTGTCGCACTTAATGGTGCTAATGGCTCATTTATGGTCACACTTGCTGTCGCTATACAGTTATTTTCATCCGTCACTGTTACATCATATGTACCTGCTTCTAATCCACTTATCGTTGCTGTGGTTGCTCCATTACTCCATAAATAGTCATATGTTCCACTTCCTCCACTTGCCGTTACTGTCGCACTTCCTGTTGATGCTCCATTACACAGTACATCTTCACTTGCCGTTATACTTGCAGTTGGCAACTCTGGATTTACTAATACCACCTCTGTATCTGCTACTTCGATACATTCTTCCCCACTATATCTTGCATAGATCTTATAACTTCCTGCTGTCAATCCACTAAATGTTCTTTCCGTCTGCCAACTCAAACTGTCCAAACTAAACTCTAAAGTTGCATCTACCGGGTCGTCCGCCAAGATCGTTATTGCTCCATCATCTCCTGTACATGTTGGTTGTACGACTACTATATCATCTATTTGTTCCAGTGAACTTGGACGTACTTTAAAGCTTCTTGTACGTGTTGATATACAACCATCTTTCTCTGCTGTTAAAGTTACTTCTACACTTGATAGGCCTCCTTCTGCTGAATACATCACATCATGCGGACCTGCTCCTATTGCACTTGATGGGTTTGCTCCTACTCCAAAGTCCCAAGTGTAGATTACTCCTTCTTCTTCTCCATCTCTTTGGAATGTCAATATTTCTCCTTCACATATATTTTCTTCCGGTGCATCAAAGGAGGCTATTGGCAATGGTTTCACCGTTATCTCTACACTTCCTGTCACTGTACATCCATCTGCATCTGTCACAATCACTGTGTAGGTTGTCGTGCTCAATGGACTTACTGTCTGGCTTGCTCCCGTTACACTTGCATCATTATCCCAACTGTAAGTGTATCCTCCTGCTCCTTCACTTGCTGTAGCTGTTATTTCTACACTCTCTCCTACACATATCTCTGCTGCAGGACCTACTACTACTTCCGGTGCGCTTGCTGGACCTCCTATTGTAATCGTTTCGGTGGCGATACAATCATTGGCATCTGTTACTGTTACTTCATATGTACCAGCTGCTATACCAACTAATGATGCTGTCGTTTCTCCTGTATTCCAGCTATAATCGTATGGAGGTGTACCTCCCTGACCTTGTACTTCTACATTACCATCACTTTCTCCAAAGCACGATACATCGTTTCTTCCTAATATTGCTATGCTCACTCCACTTAGTGGGCCTCCTATCGTTACATCCAATGTCATGCTACATAGGTTCGCATCAGTAATTGTTACTGTGTAAACTCCACTTCCTACTCCTGTTAGCTCATTGCCTGTCTGGCCATTGCTCCAGCTATAACTGTATGGTTCTGTTCCTCCACTTGCTGTTACTGTGGCTGATCCTGTTGCTTCTCCAAAGCATTCTACATCTTCCTGTGCTGTTATTGTCGCACTTAATGGTGCTAATGGCTCATTTATGGTCACACTTGCTGTCGCTATACAGTTATTTTCATCCGTCACTGTTACATCATATGTACCTGCTTCTAATCCACTTATCGTTGCTGTGGTTGCTCCATTACTCCATAAATAGTCATATGTTCCACTTCCTCCACTTGCCGTTACTGTCGCACTTCCTGTTGATGCTCCATTACACAGTACATCTTCACTTGCCGTTATACTTGCAGTTGGCAACTCTGGATTTACTAATACCACCTCTGTATCTGCTACTTCGATACATTCTTCCCCACTATATCTTGCATAGATCTTATAACTTCCTGCTGTCAATCCACTAAATGTTCTTTCCGTCTGCCAACTCAAACTGTCCAAACTAAACTCTAAAGTTGCATCTACCGGGTCGTCCGCCAAGATCGTTATTGCTCCATCATCTCCCGCACATGTTGGTTGTACGACTACTATATCATCTATTTGTTCCAGTGAACTTGGACGTACTTTAAAGCTTCTTGTACGTGTTGATATACAATCACCTCTTACTGCTGTTAAGGTTACCTCCACACTTGATAAACTGCCATCAGCAGAATACCATACCTCATGAGGACCAGGTCCATTAGCACTCGATGGATTTGCTCCTACTCCAAAGTCCCAGGTATAAGTTACTCCTTCCTCATCCCCATCCCTCACAAAAACCACTATTTCTCCTTCACATACATTTTCTTCTGGTGCACTAAAGGAAGCAATTGGAGGAACTGGAGCAGGATCAACTTCAACTGTTGCTTCTGCGGTACAAAGATTAATTGGATTAGTAGCTGTTACAGTATAAGTTCCACTTTCTGAAACAACTGGGTTAGGTAGGTTTGATGTAAATCCGTTTGGTCCTACCCAAGCAAATGTTGCTCCATCAATTCCAGATGTAGCTTGTAAAGTAACCTCGGTAATGATACAAGTGAAAGCACCAATTACCTCCGCATCTACATCAATTGCACATTCATCAGAGCATCTTAATATAGGAGGATCTACAATTAATGTTGTTGTGCATGTGTTTGCACTTTGATCCTCAAATTCGAATGTAACGGCACCATCATCATAAGAATAAGGGCCAAATGTTACAGGCAATGTATCATCATATGAACCAGTTCTGCCGTTCACTTCAATCCAACCACTAGTTGAATATGGATTTGAAATGATCAAATCAACGTAGAATTGGTCATCTCTTGGGTCTGTTGGTGTCCCATTGTCATCACACATTACATTGAATACAGTAACGATTGGTGTTCCAATAACATCGATTGTAATGATTGCATCATCGGAACAACCGTCTTCATCTGTGTAACTGTAAGTAATCGTGTGATTACCAGGACCTGCAATGTTTGGATCAAATGTATTTCCAACTATACCAGGACCACTCAACACCCCACCTTCAGGACTTACTGTCAAAGTGATAGGATCATCTTCTACACATAAAGCATCTTCCACATCAGAAAGAGTAACTTCTAAAGGCTGTATT
>CBDHHL010000003.1:0-4556 GCA_965263355.1 Leptolyngbyaceae cyanobacterium
ATGGCGTCTGCTAAATTATGTCAGGGTCGGGGTGAGTGGGGGATTTGCGATCGCAGTCCTGATCACCCCAGCAATCCCCGTTCTTTTTTTAGGCGGCCAAAGTTGGATTCCCGGCGAGCCTGCCGAGGTATATCAAGCCTTAGCCCAATCCCCCAAAGATAGCCTGGTGGCATCCCTGGTGACTGAGGTGAATGATAATGTCCCCGCCTTTGCCCAACGCTCAGTACTCACAGGCAGAGAATTTGCCCTGCCATTCCATGTGGAATTCTATGGGAAAATAAAAAAACGGGCGCAGGATTTAGTACAGGCGCAATACAGCCCAGATTTGACCCAGGTGAAGTCATTTATCCAAACCTATGGTCTCGATGTGTGGATTGTGGCGCAAAACTTTGCAAGTCTGGCCTATTTAGATCAGCAAGAATGGCTATTAGGCAGCTCTGTTCGACCCGCTGTTACTACAGCTCGTGAGCAACTGCAGCAAGGTATCCAACCTGCCTTGTCTAAGACCATTCCAGCCTGTGCAATATTTTCAGACGCTAGCCTGATTATTTTAGATGCCCACTGTATAGCCGACATAGGCCATAAAGAATAATATCCTGGGCCTTCCGTGTAGATTTTTAATTTGTTTGGAGATGCTGGTATGAAAAAGTCATATTCTCGAATTTTTGCCCTTAGTTCGGCCCTGTTAAGCAGTTACTTGATCGGCATACTCCCAGTCAAGGCAGAGGAACCTAGCATCATTCCAACCGGTGCGCCTGGTTATAACTGGGTGGGTGATTTTAATGGCGATGGTCTGGATGATTTAGCCTCCGCTCTACCGGATGGCAACGTACTGATGCGATTTTCTAATGGCCAGGGATTTGAGGAAGAAACCTGGAGCGTGTCTCAACCGTGGGGTGACTCGAAATATATTTGGTCTGGCGATTTTGATGGCAATGGAAAGACTGATCTAGTCACTGCTTCAGAAACGGATCTTTTTGTTCACTTATCCCAGGGCAATGGTTTTAATACCCTTAGCTTAACTACGCCATTGGAATGGGGTGGTGGTGGCTACAACTGGGCTGGTGATTATAACGGCGATGGCATGTTGGATATTGCCTCTGCCCAGGAAGATGGCGATATGATCATGCGCTTTTTTAATGGGTCAGATTTTGATCTAGAAACCTGGTCGGTATCAACCGGGTGGGGAGGGTCTCTCTACTCCTGGGCTCAAGATTTTAATGGGGATGGCAAAACCGATCTGGTATCTGCATCGGGGTCCGAACTATACGTGCATTTGTCCTACAGCACAGGGTTTAGCAATGAGACCATTGAGGTTCCCTTGACCTGGGGTGAACCAGGCTATAACTGGGTGGGCGAGTTTAATGATGATGGCCTGTTAGACATTGTCTCTGCCCTGCCCAATGGCGACATGACCATGCGCTTTTTTAATGGCAAGGACGACTTTGAAATCACGACATGGACTGTATCTACTGGCTGGGGTGGTAGCAAATTTTCCTGGTCCGGTAACTTCAACAGTGACGACACAACCGATCTAGTCTCTGCAAATGGTAACCAAACATTCATCCATACCAGTACTGGCAATAGCTTTAACTCTAATACGGTTTCAATTCCGGACTGGGGTTCAGCTGGTTATAACTTTACAGGTGATTTCAATGGCGATGGTCAGATGGATCTGATGTCGCTGTTGCCAGGGGAGACTATCAGTATGAGACTGTCTGCTGGCAATGATGTTGATGTAGTAACCTGGCAAATTGTTGGTAACTAGACACTGATTAGTAAATAAGGTGCGCTGCTAATAGGCAAACGCACCTTTAGACCTTTAGACACTTATCTAATCGGTTTTGGACTGGGGAAATCGCTACACTGTAAGAACAAGATAACTCAGCGTTAATAGAATGTTTGTGGCATTACTATCATGGGCCTTTTATACGACAAGTGCTTTTACCAATGCAACATGCTGTAGCGCTCTCCTAAAAAAACATTCACATCATTTTTATGGGGATGCTATAGATGGCTAAAATTATTGCTCTTACTAAAGCATCTAAAAGTCTGGCCGAGGTAGAGCAACGCTTTAACCTTGCTCGTAGTGAAGACTTAAATTTTTTCATGGAATGGCAAGAGGAACTGCCTACAGTTACCTCGGAGGAACGATCAGCGCTATCGATTTTGTATCGCAGATTAAACTATCATCGGGCTGATGGTGAACTGCTAGAAGGTACGGTTACATTATTAGTAGCATCGCCCTTATTAGCATTAGCTGGGTTTTATGATCCGCCGTACAAGCTAACGTCAGAAGCAACCGTGGAAATTACAGTTGATGATGGTGAGGAAATTCTTAAGGGTCGTTTGGATGCTCTGATTTTGCAAAATCAGCTGTGGGTATTGGTGCTAGAGGCCAAGAAAACGGCTGTTCCATTACGATCAGCTTTACCTCAACTGTTGACATATTTAATGGCTAAGCCTGAGACTGAGCAACCGCTTTTTGGTGTATTGACCAACGGTGATGAGGTTGTTTTTGTTAAATTAAAAAAAGATGATACGCAACACTATGATCTGTCGCGAGCATTTTCGTTATATACGGTAAGTAGTGAACTAACCAACGCATTTCAGGTGCTGAAGAAGCTTTCTCAGTTGTTGGTCGGATGATGTTTAAAGGGCTTGAGTAAACGTCTGAATCAGTTAGTTAAAACCGTGCGCTACCCAACAGCAGCGCACCCTATCCATGGGTATTGGCATAATATTGATATGTATTAAATGTACCGAAATAGTTCATGTTATTTCCATTATGGCTTTTATAGGAGAGCAAAAACGTACGGAAATTATTCAGCGAGTTTTAAAAGCTCGAGCTGAGCGTGCTCGTTTTTTAGAGGTTATGAAAAGTCGCCAAACTGAAGGTTGGAGCATTGCACATCAGTCTGCACAAAAACTAAAAGACGATTTTGGTGTGGATAGAGTTATCCTCTTTGGGTCAATGCTCGATCATAAGAGAATGACAGAGCATTCAGATATTGATTTGGCAGTACAAGGACTGGCAAAAGAAGACTTTTTAAGGGCTGGTGCAGCCATTGAACGAGGGCAAAATTTCAAGATTGACTTGATTAATATTGAAACTGCCCCTAAATACCTAGAGGAGGCGATTGAACGTGGTACAGAATTGTGAGTTTTGATCCTCTAGTAAAGCGGATACGGCAAGAGCTTGTGCAAATGCGACAGGCTGTAGGGCAGTCTCAAAAGCGGGTGTGGGCGCAAAACTGACCCACTTCGATCTATTTGGTCCCATCATCGACCAAGTGAAGATCCCTCAAAAGAGCGTGAAAGATACCCCGACAGAAAAACTCTACGATGGGTTTATCGGCATTCTGAGTGGTGCTCAAGGCATTGTCGAGGTGAATACATTGGTACGCAGTGATCCCGATCTTCAAAAAGCATTTGGTCGAGACCGTTGTGCAGAGCAGTCGGTGCTCCAAGAGACCCTGGATGCGAGTACCGTCGACACCGTTGAGCAGATGGAATCGGCTATCGCTGAGATCTATCGTCGTAATGAGCAACGTTAACAAACTTGTTAATCTGATAGTGACATATCCCTCCAAGTAATGGTGTAAGGTTCCTGACTAAGGTGCTTGGCTCCTGAAGCTTTTAGATAGGGTCGATAGGTGCTGTCACTGGCTAGATGCACTTGAAAAAATGCTGTACTCAGCATATGGTGGTAGCCTTCGGCGATGGGACGAATCTCTTCCCAGGGACGAGGCTGTGTTTTAGTCAGGCGACCGAGGACATCAAATGTAACACGCGCATGGGGCAGACCGGCTGTCACTGCCAAATAGCGCCCTTGCTGGGCTTCCATTTTTGCTGGTGGGGAGTCTAGTGTCAGACTCTCTCTTGTTAACCAAGAAAAGGTAGGGAGTTGTTCTACGACGAGAGGGGTTAAAACATCTAAATCGGTGGCTTCAAAAAAAACAGGGCCTTCTACCTGTGCCATGCCAGTGGGACCATAAAGGCTACGGCTAAAGGGAACAAATACGTATATGGCCTGTACACGATCATCTTTTAGGTCGGTTGACTCCAGCGATGCCGCTGGAATTTCCAGGGCCTGACATTGGTATAAAAGAGAAATATTGATCAGGCTTGACCGGGTAGTGCAGTCTTGTTGTAAGTGTTCAAGATCGATGGTTGCCCCTGCTAAGGCTAAGGCTGTAGTACCGCCAAAGGAATAGCCAAATACACCTGCCTGATTTGGATCTAATCGATTATCAAACTGTTCTCCATTAAGGCGAGTCAGTTCGTCCAACACAAAGCTGACGTCCAGGGGACGCTCAATGTATTCTGTGGGTTCAAAGTTTTCGGCTGCTAGGCCCTGGTAAAAGGCTCGTAGCCGTTTGCGATCGCTACCCGGATGATCAATCAATGCGACCGCAAACCCATGGGACGCCAAATGCTCTGCCAGTTCATTAAAACGACTGCGCTTAGCCCCCAAGCCATTGGACACCACAATCACAGGCAGCTGAGCTGCTGTCGTTGTTTCAGGTAGGTAGAAATCAGTGAAAATGGTGCGA
>CBDHHL010000004.1:0-20947 GCA_965263355.1 Leptolyngbyaceae cyanobacterium
CCTGCTGAGCAATTCTTAGTCCATTAGCCCTATTTTCAATTTCAAGAGATATTTTCTCTGATTCTTCTATTCGTCCAACCTCTTGCATGACTCGACAAAGTCTATCACCAGAGTAATCCAGTAATACTTCTTCTTTGACTTCACCACAAAAATAATAGGACAAAAAGAAATCTAAACCTCGCTCATCAAAAATTCGTGCAATCGCATCTAGACCTGGAACAACTCTGCCCATATCGTCAAGAAATTGTTCTCCGAGCAACAAATACTTAATTTCGTACTCTAAATCAAGCTCATAAGTGTTCTGAATGACATGCAGAAAAAACTGGGAATAAGTACATATCCAGTTGTAGTAATGCTCTGACTCCCAATGTCCAGAGACAGCAGACCAAAGTGATCGCAGAAGAAATACAGCTTCTCGAAGTGCTTCAGTAGTATTTTTCTGTTGTATTTGCTTTATATACTCAATAGCCTTTATTACAATCTGAGGATCACCGTATCTTAATCCGAAGTGTTCGTATGTCTCGGTAAGAGCCTCTTCGCGTGTGTAAATTAGTATTCCGTCGATGTATTCCATAACTTCATAACTTTACGCAAGATGGCTTTAGATTGCCATGATTTTGTCTCGGGTAAGGAAGCAGGTTTTAAATATATCCCGCTTCCTCCCCTCAGAACCGTACGTACAACTTTCACTGTATACGGCTCAAGCAATGTCTTGAAATTCAGTTTTTCCGATTCTTAACAACCTTTTCAGATTGTCCTGATGGTTACGTTTACAAGCCGAAGCTTGCACCTAACTTTTCCCAATCAGTTAAGTTTCATCTCACCTTCATTCAAGTCCATCACCTATCCCACGTCAGCCCCCTTTCAGGTTGGGCAAATGCCCTATCTGCCCCGTTATGAATTCCGGTTGCCTTTCGGCTGGCAGCTTTCGCTTCTTGGGATATCCTGTGCCCGCTAGAGAGTTCAGCTTTGGTTGCCCTCCGCTTACCTGGAAAATAAAGTATTTTCAGGACTCTATCGGGGTTTCCTCGTTCCGCACGGGGTGGAGATATGATTGCTTTAGGATTCCTCTTTACTCCGAGAGCGGGATGTTCTGATTGGCATTTAGACGCTACCAACCCCCATATGCTCCAATATTCTCGTATCAGCCATTTCGAGAACTCACATTAACGAAGCCTCATCAAGGATTCACTTGCGTTATCCTTAGCAATCTTGCCCTAGCCTGCACCCTCTTGTTGGCTCAGAAGATACTGCGACATTTAACCTCGTCTGCTGATGCTGCCCTCCCATTACTGGTCGAACATTCCGAGGCGGACATCCGCCTGAACACTGGCGGGGAGAGTCATTTGGGAGTCTCTCCAACTCCCCCGAACGACTTCGAGTCGCGCGTCTAACTATGAGTTATCCAGACTAAGTCTGGATAAATACCTTCCAGCCGGAGTTATCCAGAAACTTTCTGGATAAACACCTTATAAGCAATTAACCCAGAAACTTTCTGGATAATACCCCCAGAGTCGGAGTTATCCAGAAAGCTTTAACCTCGCTTTAATAGTTCAAATAAACTATTGAGCCATCTACCAAGACTTATCGTGAGTGTGATGTTTTAGGGGGTCGCTAAGACTATCCTTGTTCGATGGGGTCAATATCTACCGTTTTTGACGGTTAAACCAGTGAAATGAGCATTTTTCCGGCCAGAAGCATCTCCTCAGTGCCTTGATAACAGCGTGATACAGCCCATTTGCTAGCTTGACGAAAGCCTAACCCCCGGTCTAAAGTAACCCAATGCTGCAAGTGCAGCTGTTCTACTAGAACCTAATAACTTGGCACCATCGGCAGGTGCTCGCAACACCTAACCGATGGCTGACCCGCGGATTACCTAGCAATCCTTGGGATGGGCTTATTATGCCTCAGCCCCTGCGATTTGCCATGCATCGCGGGGGCTGAGCCGTTAGGTTCTGGCTTTCCTTGTCGTTTCTCTGGAGAACCAGAACCATGTTTCAAGACCCAACCCAGGGCGCATCAGCGCTCACCCGTCAGCCTGACCCGCTACCAGAATCTTCCTACGAAATGGGACGACATCTGCTGCTGGGCAGTTTGACCTTTGTGCAGACCACCATCAAGCTGCTGCATAAACTCAACTACACTGAGCCCAACGACTGGAGCCGTCCGCTACCCACCGGACGACCCAATGAGGTGATGGCGATTTTGACTAAAAAAGTGAAGATTAGCTAGGGCGATGCGATCGCATCTGAGCAGGTGCGATCGCTCTGAATATCTACCGCTTACAAACAATCTTCAGCCAACACACAAACAAGCACCAAGGCAATGTGTATAAATGGCAAGATAGAGATAGAGGCAACAACAACTGCAATCAGACTGACAGCTATTCTGCTTGAATCTAAAAACTCTGCTGGTGTAATAGCATTTATGCCAAACTGCTCAATACCCACAAAATCACGAGTTACGAGCCATGCTGGGTTGGTGATTGTCAGTGTGGATGCGATTTCACTTTGAGCTGATTCTGCATGAACTTTCTGATGAGGCTACTATCACTGAGAATATTACTATCATTAACTCTAATATCCGGAGGTTAAACGGACAACGATGCCCCAAGATAATTCCTCGAGCGCTCTCCAACAGAAGATGGCTTCTCTAAAACAAGCCCTAGCAGAGTCACAGGCTGAAGTACAAGCACTCAAGCAAAACAATATTGCATTACATACTTTAAACCAAGAACTTGAGCAGCAAGTTCTCACCTGAGTAAACAAGGTACAACAATTACAGACATCTCACTCATCACCTATTCCAGAAAATATTAGGCTTGCCCTCGGTACCTCACTAGCTTCACTAGCCCATGACATCATGAAACCATTAAGTTTTCTAATAGGTAATACACAATTTGTACAAGACAGCATTCGAGAACTGTTTACCGTAATTGATTTGTATCAAAAGGCATTTCCCAATCCAGGCAAAGACCTTGAAGAATCAATCGAGGCCCTTGATTTAGAGTTTCTCCGTGATGATATCCCAAGACTATTCTCTTCAATACAGCTAGGTTTTCAGAGTGTCGAAAAAGCCGTTAAGCAGCTCAGAGGGTTGTCTAGCACCGATTATATATCCACACTCCTTCAGACTTTTGATGAACAGCCAGATAACCCAACCAGACCCTAAATACTAAAATAATGTTATCTCTTCTTTGAAATTAGTGAGGTATTATAAGTCGCTGCAAGAACCGCGTCCTACAGTATGTTGTTATGTAGAATTACGATTGGTGGCCTTGTAAAATTACTCATGTCGTTAGAACACAGGGATTTTATTTCCGTCAAGGTCTCTAAAGCACGCACCAAAGAATGTCCCCCTCGTTCCTTTCTCCTGGAACACCTTCACATGAAGCTCCTGGGGGTGATTAGGTGGAAATGTGGCAGCCTCCTACCCATGATTAGAGGGAAAGTTTCCACCTATCTGCCTTATACGGATGATTAGGTGGAAATATTTCTGCCTAAGATCCCAATGTGGGCGATTAGGTGAAAATGCATCAGTTTAATCATCCAATACAGGTGATTAGGCAGAAAGTTTCAGTATAACCATCCCTACTATTTTGAGCTAATGTTTTCCTCTAGAAAGGAAAATCAACTGCGACATAACCCATCACCGTATCCAACCCTGGATTCGGACTATATAACCCCGCATTCGAAATATGATGCCAGCGTACCCCCAGCATCATCCGCTGCTCATCATTAATATTAAATGTCGACCCCAAACCCACCTGGGGCGTAAAATTAAACGTCGAACCCGGAGCTGGAACAGACTCTGTAGTACCTAGAATCCCAGCACCGCCATCAATATAAACAGACCAATTCTCACCCCGAATCCAGTGCGATCGCACCAAAAAGTTCAAATTCGCACCAACCGCATCATCCCCCGGTTGATCAAACGCCAACCCATTCAGTTCCAGATTTACACTATGCCCTTTCGCAAAAAAGTGAGAAGCCCCAGCACCCACTAACCCAAACGTATCATCATCCCGATCCGTCGCACCGGCTGCCTGGATATACCAACGGTTTTGTCCCCGCTCACCATAGTCAGCAGACTCTTCTTCCTCATCTGCTTGAACCACCTCAACAGGGATACTATCAGCATCAGCAAGACGAAAATCAGTGGTTCTTGCCGCAGGCACGTCTTCATCCAGGATAGGCATTGCATAGGCCCCAGTATTAGCCATAATGCCGATACCCAACGCACCCAAGAGAATAGTCAACGCTTTCTTTTGCATAGTGATGATAATCATTAGAGTGAATATAAATGATGGCGATCTAGGACTGCTCGATAATTTAGGGCATTTCTGACAAAGAAGCTACCTATTATTATCCAGTTGTTTAGGTAGACGTCCCATGGCATCAATAAACAACGCGACCAGTTCATCCGTTGTCACCCTGGTTTGCTTCTGAGATGACATCGCGTTTTCCCCCTGATTAAACAAATCATTGGGTCTATATCCCTGGGCCAGTAGCTGATCCTGAATAAAAATCAGCCGTTTAGCCGCCTGGTGTTCTCCCCATTGATTCAGCATCAAGATAACACCCGCTAACGTCCCCAGGGGATTCGCTATGCCTCTTCCTGCAATGTCCGGGGCAGTACCATGCACCGCCTCATACATACCAAAGCCATCGGCATTTAAACTGGCCGAGCCCAACAGACCAATCGAGCCAACCAATGCCCCCCCTAAATCACTGAGAATATCGCCAAACAAATTACCAGCCAAAACCACATCAAACGTTTGGGGCCGCATCACCAGCTGCATCGCCAGGTTATCCACCAACATGGGTTCTACCACAATATCGGGAAATGCCTGGGCTTCCGCCTGCACCAATTGACTCCAGGGTAAATTAGGCAATGCATTTTCCTTGTGGGCGACGACCAGGTGCCGCCGACGGTGTTGAGCATAGCGTAGCGCCACCCTAGCAATTCGCCGAATTTCGGCATCGGCATAGTCCATGGTGTGAAACCCATAGGCCCCCCGCTGATCGCTGCCCCGCCCCGAGGCACCAAAGTAAATGCCACTGACCAACTCACGGACAAACAAGAGATCCACCCCTGCCAGGCGGTCTGCCTTAATGGGAGAAACCTCCTGCAGGCTGGGCGATGGTCGCACAGGGCGTAGATTGATAAAGAAATCAAAATGTCGTCGCAGTTCCAACAAACCACCACGGGTGACTGCGCCAAATAAAATACCGTCAGAGCCCTCACAGAGCGCCAGGGTTTCTGGCGGCAGGGGCTGCCCAAATTTTTGTCGTGCTGGTTCTCCGATCCAACCGCGCTCAATGGTGAGGGTAAATCCTTCCTGATCCGCCAGTGCCTGCAAAATGGTTAGACTTGCCTCTACTACTTCCGGTCCAATCCCTTCACCTGGTAAGGCCACAATCCGATAGTGGCGTTCAGCACCATGACGACTCATGTGGCCGCCACCGTTTTGAGAATCATCAGTTCATCTGCGATGGTCTGCACCGTATGTCGAATTTGTTCTTCTGTATGCAAAGAACTGACAAAGAATCGCAGTCGGGCTGCATCGTAGGGCACCGATGGATACACCATGGGCTGTACGTTAATGCCCTGCTGGAATAGGGTATGGCATAACTGCACCGCTTTGTAGGGTTCACCCACAATCACCGGGATAACTGGGGAGTCGTGGCTATCCCCTGTATTGAGGCCATGGTCTTTAGCTAGGGAAAGGAATAGTTGCGATCGCTCCTGCCCCTGCTTCACCCGTTCAGGCTCCTGCTGAATAATCCGCAATGACTCTAACGCTGCCGCCGCATTGGCGGGCGACATACCCACGCTAAACACAAACCCAGGAGCCGTATATTTCAGATATTCCACCAGGGCTGCACAACCTGCAATATAGCCACCACAGCTGGCAAAGGTCTTGCTCAATGTACCCATCCATAAATCCACACTGGCGGCCACCACCTCAAAGTGCTCGCCCACACCGCGTCCCGTTTTGCCCAATACCCCAATTGAATGGGCCTCATCCACCAAAAGCATTGCCTTATGGGCCGTTTTCACCCGAATAAAGTCCGGTAGCGGAGCCAGGTCACCATCGGTACTGTAAACCCCTTCAATGGTGACCAACACTTTTTCATAGTGGCGACGGTGTTCGCATAGCAATTGATCCAGCGCTTGCCAATCATTGTGGGGAAACTCGATCATCGTTGCCCCCGAGAGCCGACAGCCCTCTCGAATACTGTTGTGACTCAGAGCATCGTAGAGAATCAGATCTTTTTCTCGGAAGAGATGACCAATGGTGGTGACATTGGTAGCATGGCCACCGATATAGGTAATACAATCTTCTGTGCCTAAAAACTGGGCTAACCCCTGTTCTAGCTGACGGTGGAGGGGGCGCTCACCAGACGACACTCGGCTCGCTGACACAGAGGTACCATATTGGCTAATGGCCGACTGCGCGGCAGAATTCACCCGAGGATCGCCCGATAGGCCTAAATAGTTATAGCTAGAGTAGTTAATTAACGATTGACCATTAATTTCCGTCGTATCCTTCGCAGTGCCCCCATGGACCATAAAGAAGGGATTGCCTAACCCTTCTACCCGATCCAGGTCCTGCCGCAAGCGGCGATAGTCAGCCATTTGAGAGAACTGGTAATGTTCCGGTGGTGGTGTATAGGTGGGTGTGTTTAGTCTCGGTGGAACTTCTTTAATCACTGTTTTGACATTCTCTTGTTTGGGAGCATGCATAACTATAGGAGATGGTTTTGGGCTTACCTCGGGGGTAGCGCCCTTCGTTGTTGGTGCAGGAACTGTTTGGTCGATGCTTTCTGTAACCGTTACCATAGGCAGTACAGGGGCAATATCTTGTACCAAATAGTTGGCCAGAGAATTAATGGAGGGATAGTCAAAGGCCAGGGTTTGGGACACTGGATGATTGAGATTCTTTTGCAGACGGTTGGTAAATTCAACTGCCATGAGAGAATCCATCCCCAGATCGCCAAACTGTTCGTCGGGGTCAATGGCATCGGCAGTCGTAAAGCCCATCACCTTAGCCAGCTGTGCTTGTAGGTAGGTGGCCAATATCGCTGAGCGTTCACCGTCGGACGTTTTTGCCAGCTGTTGCAAGATTTCAGGATTGGTCGCAGTGCCTTTAGATGTCTCGGTCACCGCAGGCATTAACGCCGTTAATAAGGGAGAACTGGCACCACTGGCCTGACCACTGGCTGAGTTTATAAACTTAGCCCAGTCCATGGGGATAATGCCGACCTGGGCCCTGGCTTGACGCATCATTTGGCTCATCAGTTGCAGTCCCAAGTCTGTCGGAATGGGGGTTAACCCTTGCTCTGTAAAGCGCTGCTGGCTACGGTCATCTAGCTGGGCGACCATCCCTGCATCGGCCCAGGGACCCCAGTTGAGGCTAAGGCCCGGTAACCCAAGGCTACGGCGATATTGGGCGAATCCATCTAAAAATGCATTGGCCGCTGCGTAGTTACCCTGGCCGAGGGAACCCATAAGAGACACCATGGAGGAGAAACAAACAAAGTGATCCAGGTCATGTTTTTGGGTCAGCATATGTAGGTTCCATGCACCCGTCAGCTTAGGAGCCATGACGGCATTAAACTGTTGCCAAGACTGATTGACTAGCAAGCCGTCTGCGAGAGTCCCTGCGAGATGGAAAATTCCCTTAAGTGGCCTAGAGTTTTTGGCAGAGAGTAGCGGAGAGAGCACTGTTTTGAGTGTGTCTAAATCAGCAACATCTGCCTGAATGACTTGAACTGTAACATCCTTTTTTTGGAGTTGATCAATAGTTTGCTGAGCCATCTCAGAGGGGGCTCGTCGGCTCAACAGAATGAGCTGACGGGTGCCCTGGTCTGCTAGCCACTGGGCTATGGTTAACCCCAATGCACCTAAACCGCCGGTTACAAGATAGGTCGCGTTGGGGTGAATTAGGGATTGGCGGGGTGCGATCGCAGGCAGGGTTAACACCACTTTGCCCACATGCCGGGCCTGGGCCATATAGCGAAATGCATCAACAGCCGCTTCAATGGGAAAGACTGTTTTGGGCAATGGGTATAGCGTCTTTGCCTCAAACTCCGCCATTAAGTGGGTCAAGATGTTGGCAATCAGCTGTGGCTCTGCATCGGAAATATCTAACAGATCAAAGGGAAAATACGCCACATCGGGTCGGGCCGCTTGCATTTGTTCAGGTTCCCAGACACCGATTTTGCCAATTTCCACAAATCGTCCCTGGGGTGCTAAGACCTCTAGGCTTTTATCAATAAAGTCTCCATTTAAGCTGTTAAATACGACATCCACCCCCTGCCCATCGGTGATTGTCAGAATCTCCTCGGCAAAGTCCAAGGTGCGAGAATTCATCACATGGTGAATTCCCATGGATTGTAAAAAGGACCATTTGGGAGGACTCGCGGTTGCAAAAATCTCTGCCCCAATTTGCTGGGCGATTTGCACCACTGCCTGACCCACCCCCCCGGCAGCAGAGTGGATCAAGATTCGATCGCCCGCTTTGAGCTGCGCACAGTGCACCAGCCCATAGTAAGCCGTTAGAAACGTAGTCGGTACCGTTGCTGCCTCGGCAAAATCGAGTGTGGAAGGTTTGAGCACCAAAAAGTCCGTGGGCACCGTCACAAATTGACTCAATGTTCCCAGGGTCTGGGCCAGGACCACTTCATCACCTACTTGTAATGTGGTCACATCAGGTCCCACAGCCGTGATCACCCCTGCGCATTCTCCACCAAACGGCACGTCCTCGGGGGTGGCAAATCCCATGGCTTCGGCCACTGCCTGCAATAGTCCCAGGGCATTTAATACATCACGAAAGTTAAGCCCAGCTGCCTTGACCTGAATCTCTACTTCTCCCGATTGAGGAGCCTGTCGTTCTGTTGGCATCAGGGTGAGATGATCGAGCACACCGTAGCTGGTCAGACCCACGCGAAATGAATCAGCCTTGGGAATCTCTAATAACGGTTGGGAGGCAGCTGCTGTAGGGGCAACCAATCGTGCTACAAAGCGATTGTCTTGATGATACGCAATCTGGTCTTCATTATCTGGGTAACACAGATCATCTAGTAGCATCTCCCAGGTGGGGGCAGTGAGCACCTGGGGCAGATCCAAACAAGTACAGGCCAGATGGGGTTGTTCTAACCGTAGGCTGCGGGCCAGACCCCATAAGGGCATTTGCTGCAGCTGTACTGAGGACTGTACTTCTACCGCCTGAGTTGCCTGGGTAATTAACCATAGCCGAGCCGATAAGGCAGGCATCTGAGCCAGGGCCAACACCAAATGCAGTAAACCACCACAGTTCTGTTGTTGGTCTACGAGGGTGACTTGTTCTTGAGCCGTATCTAATGCCCAAAGATAACCAATCTGACAGTTTAGTTTTCCCTGCTGTTCGGCAATCAGTGTTGGTAATAAATCGGTAAATAATTGGTCAAAGTCGTCTGGCTTTGACGGATTTAACCTGTAGATATTGTCCTCTAACGAGGCCTGATATTGTTCTCCAGCTTGAATTATAAAGCAGCGATTACCTTGTTCACGTAAAGCAGTGGCCAGCCTATTGCCAATCCCTTGGGTATCTGTAAACAATAGCCAGGTGGCATTATCTGTAGTCGATGTTTGGGGTGCTTTGGTGTGGGGTTGCCAGGTCAGGCTATAGACCCAGTCTTGCCCAACCACTTGGGGCGACGGCTGCAGCTTGGGTGTCCCGACTAACTGTTTGAGGGCATCATGTTTAACATATTGCAAAGTCATGCCAGTCATCTGGGCGGCCAAGGAGCCTGTGTCATCCCAAATTAATACATTGGCTTTGAGGGTTTTGACAGTGGCTCCGTTCTTCTGTTCAGGCGGTTGCAATCGTACCCAGCACCACCCTGTAGACCTGAGGGGACGATAGAAATGGAGCTGGTCTATGCCGACTGGCAAATAGGTTCCCAGGGAGACGTCAGCCTTGACCGCTGCGCCAATGGTTTGAAAACAACCATCCAAAAGTGTTGGATGCAGACAATAGGCATTGCTCCTGGGGGTATCAGTCATCTGTAAATGACTGAGAGACTGGTCGTCATGTTGCCAAAGTTGTTGAATGGTACGAAAGTGAGGGCCATAGTTTAAGCCCTGCTCGCTGAGTGCCTGGTAGTAGCTGTCTACCGCCACTGGATAGGGCAGCAACGATGTCTGGAGAGAGGCTAATGACACGGACGGAGCGGTAATCTGGCTTAGGGAGGTGACGCCGGCAGTGGCATGGCGAGTAAATGTGGCATCCTCTATATTGTTTAAGCTAAAGACTTGGACAGTGCCTGTTTCCTGTTCTCCCGGTGTCAATACCAATTGTAGAGCTGTAGAGCTGTTCTCAGATAAGGTGAGGGGACGTTCAATGGTTACTTGGGTCAAGGTGATGGCCTCACTGTTGTGCCAGCGGCAGGCGGCTGCGATCGCACCCTCCACATAGGCCGCCCCCGGTAAAATAACCTGATCTAGTACCTGATGATCCTTGAGGTAGCCAGGTCGCTGAGGACTAATCTCACTTTGGTAGCGCTGTTTTGTTGTGCCTGCCAACAACAACCGTTGCCCAATCAACGGATGATCGGTAGACATTGCCATAGCTGATACAGGGGCTGCTGGCCGCATGGCCGGAATGGGCGGACCTGACCACCAGTAGCGCTGTCGCTGAAATGGATAGGTGGGCAGAGTGATGCCAGCACCAGACCGATGAGGAAATATCTCAGCCCAATTAATGGTTGCTCCTTGGGTGTATAGGGCTGCCAGACTAGTTAACAGGCCTGCCTGCTCTGCCTGGTTTGGACGCAGGCTGGGCAGCCACTGTATATCTTCCACATTGGGCAAACAGCTACGCGCCATACCCAACAAAATTGGCTTAGCCCCAATTTCTAAAAAGATGCGTTCCTCTCGTGTACCAAGCGTTTTTACTGCATCTAAACACTTAACGGGTTGGCGCACATGGCTGACCCAATAATCAGCGGTGGCAATTTCGTCACTGGCCAAGTCCCCCGTTAGCATTGAGATAATTGGCAGTGTGGGTAGTTGAAATGTAATCGATTCTGCCACCTGGCGAAACTCATCTAACATGGGCTCCATCAGGGCTGAATGGAAGCCATGGGAAACCGTCAGTTGCTTATGCTGGATGCCTTTAGCCTCAAACTGTTGGATCAGGTTAGCAATCGCCTCCGCTGTGCCAGAAATTACCGTGCTTTGAGGGCTATTGATGGCTGCGATCGCAGCCCCATATTCCTCTACATAGGGTCTACACTGCTCTACATCTGCCATTACAGAGACCATAGCCCCCTCTGCTGGCAATGCTTGCATCAAGCGTCCGCGTTCAGCAATTAACCGCAGGCCGTCTTCCAGACTAAACACCCCTGCTACACAGGCGGCTACATACTCCCCGAGGCTATGGCCCATCACAACAGTGGGCCAAATTCCCCAAGATTGCCACAGCTGCGCTAAGGCATATTCAAACGCAAAGAGAACCGGTTGTGTATAGATGGTATCGTCAATGGTGTATTCTGCTGGACCCTTGCGGTACAAAATCTCTATCAAAGGCACATGATAGGATTTTAGAATCTCCGCACAGCGATTTAAAGCCTCTCGAAACACAGATTGGGTCTCATAGAGTTCTTTGCCCATGCCCACGGATTGAGAGCCCTGCCCCGTAAAGAGAAAGGCAACATCATCGGCAGTGGATGACTGCCTCGAAACCGCCATGCCTGCTGTTTCTTGTTCGCTGAGCCAGTTCGTTAACTGTGTTTTTAACTGATTGCTGGATTCGCTAACGCAGGCTAGCCGATGAGAGAAATGAGAGCGCCGAAGGCTGGCAGCTGCACATAGCTCTCCCACATCTAGATCAGATTGTTCGTCTAATAATTTGACATAACGCTCTGCTGTTACTCTTAACGCATTACGTCCCTTGGCAGATAGGACTAATAGATGAGGGTGAAGAACATCTAGATTGGTTTTATCTCTCTCTGGAACCATATCAGAGAGAACAACATGGGCATTGGTACCACCAAACCCAAAGGAATTGATTCCGATATAGGTGGTTTGGGTATCGCCATCTTGAGAAACTCTCTTTGGTAAAGGGGCTAACTCGGTCTGCACCCGTAATCGCAATTGTTCAAAATTAATCGCGGGATTTGGCTGATAGCAATGGAGACTTGGCGGCATCTCACGATGTTTTAACATTAGTGCCGCTTTAATCAAACCAGCTACCCCAGCCGCCGTCTCCGTATGGCCGATATTTGTTTTAACTGAACCAATTAGACAAACATCATCCGCTGCTCGTCCCGGCGACAGAACAGCTCCCAAGGCCTGGGCTTCAATGGGATCACCCAGCTTAGTCCCGGTGCCATGGGCCTCCACGTACTGCACCGCTGTCGGATCAATATTAGCCTGACGATAGGCGGCTTGAATCACGGCAGTCTGCGCTGTAGCACTTGGGGCTGCCATCCCTTGACTGCAACCATCTTGATTAACCGCACTACCACGAATCACCGCATAGATAGAATCATCATCCGCTAAGGCCTGGGCCAGGGGTTTTAACACCACCAAACCTGCCCCTTCGCTACGTACATAGCCATCAGCACTGGCATCAAAGCTTTTACAACGGCCATTGCTCGACATAAAGCCACCTTTCGCAAACCCAGCCGTGACCGTTGGCAACAGCAGCACATTGACACCACCGGCAATCGCCACCCTCGACTCCCCTGCCCACAGGCTTTGGCAGGCCAGATGAACGGCCACCAGGGAAGATGAACAAGCCGTATCCACTGCCAGACTGGGTCCTTTAAAGTCAAATAAATAGGAAATCCGATTGGCTGCGATACAGTTACCGGTCCCCGTGGTTGCATAGGGATCATTGACTGGTTGCTGCCACAGCATAATCGAGTAGTCATGGGTACCAATGCCAATAAACACCCCCGTTTGTGACCCGCGCAAAGTGTCAGGAATGTGGCCTGCATCTTCCAGTGCTTCCCAGGTCACCTCCAGTAAGAGACGCTGCTGGGGATCCATGGTGGTCACTTCCCGAGGCGCAATGCCAAAAAACTGTGGGTCAAACTGATCGACCTGGGATAAAAAGCCACCCCAGCGAGTATTGGCCTTATCGGGGACAGTCGGGTCAGGATCGTAAAACTTATCCACGTCCCAACGGCTTTCAGGGACTTCCGTCACACAATCCTGGCCATTGCGCATCATTTGCCAAAAGGCGTCGGGCGTATCTGCCCCTCCGGGATAACGGCATCCAATACCAATGATCGCGATCGGCTCAGGGGATACAGAAGGGCGAGAAGCACTCATGCGGGCTAAGGGATGTACAGCAGACAGGGTTGAATAAACTGGACTAAATGTAAAAGACCCTTTATTGGAAGTCAACGGTTGACTGGGTGGGCATTCTACCCCATGGCAGAGCTGCTTAAACTCTCCTGTTGCCAAATATTGAGTAACTTATTCACAACCCCCTTCCAACTGTAATCAGCCATAGCCTGCTGGCCTTGTTGCCCTAAAGTTTTGCGCCACGGTTCATCGGCCAATAGGCGGGTGAGCGATTGCCCAAAACTCACCACATCTTGCGGTTGAAATAGCAGTCCATTCTGCTCTGGTTGAATGAGGGTGGTCACTCCACCTGCATCCGGGGCCAGTACTGGAATGCCAGCGGCAAATGCCTCCATTACTGTCAATCCAAAGGTTTCTTTTTCAGACGCGGTCACATGGATATCACTATTGACCAGTAGGGCAGGTACTTCGTCTGGAGAAATGCGCCCCAACATATGAACGTCCAGACCTAATGTCTGTAGCCCGTGATAAACTTCGTTTTTCAGTTCGCCATCCCCGGCAATGACGATGGTTACCCGTTTAACCCAGAGGGCATTGTTTGGCTCGTTGACCCAATGGGCAAAGGCTTTTAAGGTAAAACGCCAGCCTTTGTCGGGGGTTAAGCGCCCTAGAAATGTTAGTGTCAGGCTATCCTGAGGTGCTTCAATGCCATACTGGGTCTGAAAAAAATCGGGCTGACGCTGCAGGGGTTGGAATTTGCTAAGGTCCACACCGAGTAAGCGATCGCACATCACATTCCGCAACCCCAACTGCTCTACCCGTGCCTGGGTCACCGGGCTGGAGACCAAAATCGCATCATAGGCATGGAATACGGGCCGCATCACCAACATAGAAGCCCACTGGAGCAGGGCAATCAGCCAGCCTGGTAGAGGAAAAAAATCCTCAATGTAGTCAATAAAATTTGTATGATAAAAGCCTATACAGGGAATGCCCAGGGCTTTAGCGTAGGTCACTCCCGGTGCCTGCAATAGTCCTAAAAACAGGCGATCCGGTTCATCCACATGGATTACATCTGGGCCAAATGCCTGCAGTGCCTGATGTAATCCAGACCGAGCCTGCAGGTTCATATTGCGCTCAAATGCAACCCCCATAAAGGGTTCACTGGGCAAGTTTACCACCTGCACCCCCGGCAAAATGTCGCCTTGAAACTCACGCCAGTTGGGATAAACCGCTTCTATGGGCTGGTAGTCAGGACAGAGTACTAATACCTGATGACCTAGTTCGCTCAGGACTCGCAATCGTTGAGCTAGTGACACCGTCACTCCATCGACAACGGGAAAAAATCCAGAACTTATAATCGCAATTTTCATGATCTGAGGCACAAGTTTGCGAATACTTTAGTCGATGTGCTGTCCCTATAGAGCATTATGACCACTGCTTACCGGACCCAAGCAACGGATACCGCCATATCCGACCTGGAAAGCGGTAGATGTAGCTCAGAGATTAATTTCTACTGTCCGTTATCTCAGCTAGAGGTGACCGTATGACGGCCCTGCGCGTTCTCTTGCTAGAAGATAATTCTTTAGATGCGGAAGTAGTGCGTGTCACCCTGGCTGACGGAGGGATTGATTGTGATATTCAAGTCGTCAATACCTGCACCAAGTTTGAAGCGGCCCTGGCAACTAAGTTATTTGATCTGATTTTAGCCGACTATATCCTGTCTGAATTGGATGGTCTGACAGCATTAGATATGGCTCAAACTATGTGCCAGGATGTACCGTTTATTTTTGTCACGGCCAATTTGGGCGAAAAGTTGGCCGTTAAATCCCTCAAACTGGGTGCGACGGACTATGTGCCGAAGCAGCAGTTAGGACGGTTGGTACCCTGTGTGAAACGGGCTTTGCGGGAAGTTCATGAACGTCGTGCTCGCCAAGCTGCTGAAGCTACCCTGGCTGCAAATCTGCGAGATGCCCAGCGACTCTGTGACCTGGGAGCACGCCTGGTAGCAGAGGATGACATTCACACCCTGTATGAAGAGATCTTGGAGATCGCAATTGCGTTAATGCATGCCGATGCTGGCACCATGCAATTTTTTGATGCCTCTACTCAAGAGTTAGTATTTTTAGTAGCTAGAGGGTTTGACCGCAGTCTTACGGATGGTTTTTTGCGTGTCGGTGCTTGTTCTAAAACCAGTTGTGGTCGAGCATTAGCAGCAAATAAGCAAGTTTTTATCGACTACGAGACCGTTTTTAGAGAAGATCCCGACGATGCCTGGCGATTGGTGTTAGAAGCAGGGTATCGATCAGGCCAGTCCACGCCGTTGCTTGCCCGATCAGGCCATCTGATTGGCATGATTTCTACCTATTGGCGCGAGCAGTATCAATCGAATGAGCGCGAACTGCAATTTCTGGACTTGTTGATTCGCCAAGCTGCTGACCTGATTGCTCAATGGCAAGCTAGAAATGCCCTACAACGCTACAACGAAGAACTTGAGACAAAGGTCGTCGAACGCACCAGCGCACTATCCCAGAGCTTGGACGCACTGGAGAGATCTAGAGAACAAATCCACCACCAAGCCCATCACGATGCTTTAACGGGTTTGCCCAATCGTTTATTGCTCAATTTACGGCTGGAGTTAAGCCTGCAACAGGCCAGTCGCCAGCAAACCCAACTGGCCGTCGTATTTATCGACCTGGATCGCTTCAAACAGGTTAACGATAGTTTGGGCCACCGTCTGGGAGATGAACTATTACGGCAGGTCGCTGGTCGCCTACATCAAGCGATTCGGAGTAACGATACGGTTGCGCGCCTGAGCGGTGATGAGTTTGTGGTCTTATTCACAGACATTCAAGAGCATCAGCAGGTGGTTAATGCTACAAACCGGCTCATGGCATGCTTTGAGTCGCCCTTTGATCTGTTAGGACAGATGATCCATGCCACTGCAAGTTTAGGGATTTGCCTGTTTCCCAATAACGGTACGGATGCCGATGTGCTCATGCGCAATGCCGATACGGCTATGTACAATGCTAAAGAAAAGGGACGCAACAATTATTGTTTTTATGACGAAGCAATGACCGTTGCCGCCATCAAGCAGGGGGCGCTGAAAAATGCCCTACGGATGGCGCTGAATCAGCAGGAGTTTAGTCTGGTCTATCAACCCCAGATTGATCTGCAATCCCAAACCTGGATAGGGTTGGAGGTGTTTCTATGCTGGCAGCACCCAAAATTAGGAATGATCTCTCCAGTCCGATTTATTCCGATTGCCGAACAAAGCGGCTTGATTCGGGATATTGGGGCCTGGGTGTTGAGAACTGTTTGTTTCCAAGGTAGAGCTTGGCTTGATCAGGGGCTGAACGTTGGTCGCATCGCCATCAATATTGCTGCCTCACAGTTCAAAGATAAAAATTTTATGCATGTGGTTGAGTCCGCATTGGCAGCCAGTGGCCTCCCGCCGAGTTGCCTGGAATTCGAGGTCACAGAAAGCCTCCTGATGGATTGTGCAGACGAGAAAATTGAGCTGTTGGACCGGCTACGCCAACTCGGGATTCAACTATCCATTGATGATTTTGGCACCGGCTATTCATCCCTAAGCTGTTTAAAGCGCCTCCCGATTGACAAACTCAAAATTGATCAGTCCTTTGTTCGAGATATCCCTAAGGATCGAAATGCCAAGGCAATTGCGGCAGCCATCATTGCCTTGGGACAGGCGTTGGATATTAGAATCATTGCTGAAGGCGTCGAAACCGAGGAACAAGCTGAATTTCTCAAGATGAAAGGGTGTCAAGAGGCCCAAGGTTATCTTTACAGTCACCCATTGTCAGCAATCGCAATCGAACAGCAATACCCAACACCCATGAGTTTGACTTAAGCAATGGCTATTCGCAGATGACCCATGCAATCGCATGGTATCCACGGCTCTAGTCATCGCTCATTTTTAGAAGAATCAGAGTAGTGGTCTATCAACCCGAATCTTGAGCTTTGACGATGAAAGAGGGCTAATTTACGAAATCGTGCTTGATAGCGCCCGGTATCGAAGGGCATCCACAAGGGAGTGCCCCTGCAGGATGGTCCATTTTTAATCGGGTTTAATGAATTCGGATTTGGGATTAGACTCTAAAAACCAAAGATTTAAGCCGAACTCCCCAGACTTTAGCTTGTTTGCCTGGTAGACGGAGCGTAATGTGCCTAATTGCTGATTTTTGACGATGGTTTTTATCCGTTCGGACGGCGTAAAGAAAAATGTGGGTCTGTCGGGATCGACAATTTTTGCCAGGGTCTCTTCTGGAAAGTTAGGACTCGGCAAAATATAGAGACTGACATCAGGATTTAGGTCATAGCTAAGGGAAATCGTATCCTGGATGTAGTGGGGAATCGTAATTACCTGGGGTGCTTCTGTTTGGTTTATGAGTGTCGTAATGGTTTCATTACTTAGACTACGGCTTTTCTGATAAGGGGATGTCTCCGTTAGCCCAAAGAGGCAAGACATCAGACCCACTGACAGCAATAAAGCCATGATTATGCGGCCTCTCTTTTCCCAAAGACAATGACTTAACCAGTAGGCAAGGGCCACTAATACTCCTAAATGTGTCGGCATCATATAACGCGCACCGGCAGACGACTGGCCATTGCGCACCAAGTCCCCCAAGAACAACACGGTGGGAACAGCCAGAGCACCCGCCAGCACGTATCCCCAAACTGCTTGCGGCGCACGACGCACTAAATAGAAAACGGCATAACCCATCAGGGATAGTGTGGCCGCTGCAATGACGACCTGTATCCCTAGCACCATGGGGTTATTGATGGCGATGGGTACATCAAAAAAGAGTACTGCCAGACCATACAGCCAGGCTCCAAAAATCTCCCAGATAGGTAAGGGCAGATACATCCAGCTGGTGTTGCTTTGGAGGGTTTGCCATTGGCTCACAATAATCCAGGCCCAGGGCAGCATGGTTACTAAGGCTGTGACTGTTGCGATCGCATATCCCCGCCATCGCTTAGGCTGAAAAAGCAAAACCGCCAGACTTTGCCCCCATACCACCAGCACAGAAAGAATTGACGTATACAGAGTAGGAATTAGCAACAGCGAATAGACGACCCAGTGAGTCCAGTGGTTGGTCTGCAACGCCCGCCACAGCCATTGACCAGATAGCAACAGCAGCCAAACCCATAGGCTATAGGGCCGTGCTTCCTGAGCATAGGCGACAAAAAAAGGTGAAATGGCCAGTAATCCCATGGCACTCTGGCCGATCACAGACCCATAGCGCGGTTTAGTGTCATCGCTAAAGAGTGTTTGGCCAAAACCGTACATGGCCAGCAGCGACAGCACACTAAAGATGACAGATAGACTCCGCATCGCCACTACAGAGGTGCCCCATAGTTCTGCCCAGACGCGGGCTAAGATAAAGTACAGCGGGGCATGTTCAGGGCTTTTGCTCAGTACCCGTAGCAGGTCAGTGCTGTCGCGAGGGACCCTAGAACCAGCGCTTGCGCCATCGTGCCGAATCCGCTGAAATTTCTGTAAATCGTCTACCGTGAGTGCTTTCCCTGTGGCTACCTGTTCGACTACCTCGGCCTGAGTGTAGCCAGACACCCGCATTGAGGTGGCCACCTCGTCTACCCAGTACACCGGTTGTCCCAGGTTGGCGACCCGAAATAAAACACCCAGGCCCACCAGTATGGCCACGATAAAACTCCAACGTCGAGACTGGCGAGGGGATATCACAGATTAGGCTGCAGCAACAAACGTCACTCAGCATACCGTGCCATAAAGGTCTGAACGGCATGGTCATAGTGTTTGCCTGCTACCGTCGGTAGATTACTATGGCCAGCATGCTTGACCCAAACTAATGTTTTGCTGGTAGGCCATGTGTCATAGAGTGTGCGACTCATGGCGGCGGGCACTACTCGATCAGCGGTGCCATGCATTAGTAAAACTGGCATTGAGAGTGAGCGCACCTTGTCCAATGAGGCAAACTGCTGAGTCAGCAGCTGATCCAGCGGCAAAATCGGTAGGGGCAGATAATGCTGCACCATGGCTTTCATGGAGGTAAATGTACTTTCGAGAATCAGTCCGGCTACGTTGGGGTGGGATGTGGCTAGGTGGATTGCGATCGCACCCCCAATCGATCGCCCATAGAGAACAATCCGCTGTGGTGGTATACCCCGCTGGTCATTGAGATAACGCCAAGCTACCTCAGCATCTTCATACACCTGCTGTTCACTGGGGAACGGACCTGCACTGCGACCGTAACCACGATAGTCAATTACAAATACGCCATAGCCCCACTGATAAAAGCGCTGCAGTCGATGGGGCAAGTCTCCTAAATTACTACCATTACCATGCAGATACAAAATGACGGGGGAGTCAGTAGGTTCGATAGCAGGGACCCACCAGCCGTGGATTTTTCCGTCCTGCAGCCAGACATCTGTGTAAGGTATCCCCACATCAGCTGGTGTGCTTTTTAAGACCAGCGATGGAAAAAACATAAATCGTGTCTGGTAACGCCACAGGCCCCAGCAGGTTAAAAAATAGAGGCCAACCAGGATGCCCATTACTCGGATGGGCCAACGTTGCTTGAATCTCACTGGACGACATGCTGGTTAATAGCGCTTAATCCTGGAGGGGTGGCACAGTGTACACACCCTACTTAAGAACGGCACAAGGCACCCATATAAGGCATTTTTTTAGAGCCATTTAATTGCCCAATAGCCTTGTTTTGGCATATTTTTCTCTACTTCTGTGTACCATTCCTGGGGCTGATAGGTGCCAAACACCCGGTCCCACCAATCTACTGCCAAACCAAAGTTATGGTGCCACTGGTTGTACTTGTGATGAACATAGTGCACTGGCATCTCCATCCAATCGCACTTGACTGGGTTATCATGCTGCAACTGATGGGCATAGGCAGCAAAGATGGCGTAGGTAATGCCGCCCAGGGTGCAGCACACGCCAATCCGCCAGCCCATTACAAACGTATTGGCCATCATCGGTGAGGTGCCCACAACATAGTTGCGAAGTTCCAGCCAAAAGCCCTGTCCAGTATTTTCCCGATGGTGCTCCACATGCACCTTACCAAAGGTACGTGGGAAAAAGTGCATAAGGCGATGCAGCCAGTATTCGACAAAGCTGGCAAATATAAAAGTGGCTACAAACCAGCCGAAATATCCTATGTTTTCAACAATATATGCCTTAATGTCCATGGACCCGTTTTTCTAAACACTCCTCGCGCATAAGTTAATGCCCGACCTGTATATTAAACGTTGGCCATGTCCAGAACTGTAGTTTTGCCGTAGAGGATAGGACCAGTTGAACTTGGACATGGTTTATCTATTAAAGCGTAATCCATACAGGTCAGATGTTTCAGCTTTTACAGATGGGGCGGCGTCGCGCGCTCACTTGGATGCGCCCGCAGTATTTGCATCGCACACTTGTCTTTGGTTTGAATTTATTTCTGGGTTGGGGTGTGGTATTCGCCACCGCTGGGCAGACAGCGGATAATATTTACCTGCAGTATGGCCCCTTGGAACTATCCATTACTCGACAACAGCTAGAAACCTTTGCTGAAACCGGTGAGGCGACCGGGTCTTTAAAGTTTATTCTTACCAGACTTAATCCTGAACTTCAGACGCAGTTTCGGCAAGC
>CBDHHL010000005.1:0-12401 GCA_965263355.1 Leptolyngbyaceae cyanobacterium
GTCATGCAATCAGGCATGGGCCGCCCTAACAATATTTATCAGCTCAGTTCCAAAGGCCGTGCTCAGTTTCCATCTCAGTACGATCAATTTGCCGTATCGTTGCTAGACACCCTTACAGAGACCGTTGGAGCCGAGCAGGTAGGCGCTATTTTACGGCAGCAATGGCAGCGTAAAGCCCAGCATTACCATGAAACCTTAGGTGACGGTTCTTTGTTTGAGCGCGTGCAGCAACTGGTAGAGTTACGTCAGGCGGAAGGTTACATGACCGAGCTTCACAGCGCTGACGATGATGATACATATATTATCACTGAGTACAACTGTGCCATTTCCCAGGTGGCAGAATCTTACCCAGTTGTTTGTGGCCATGAGCTAGCTATGTTTGCAGTTGCCCTGCCCGATTGTCAGGTTGAGCGCACCCATTGGCTGGTACGTGGTGAAAGCCTTTGTGGTTACAAGATTCGCAAAAAATGATTTTATCCCGTGTAGGGGCGTTGCATGCAACGCCCCTACACGGGATATGTAATGGTAGTCAAATGCATTAAATTACTATGTTTGATCAAACTCTCCAGTTTTTGACACCAGAAGAATCTGCTGAAGTTGATAAAGCGTTACTGACGACGCCAGAAAAATTTTTAACCCGCTTAACCCTGTCGACGGCAAAGCTACTGGCATTTATCGCTAAGGATTTAGGGACTTCCGTAGATGAATTGACCACGGCACAGATCATTGCCTGGTTTGAAGCGGATTCTAAACGCAAACAGGAGCAAGGCATCAATGCCTCTGTTCTAAAGTGGGATGCCAGAAACCTAGAGGACTTAACCTCAAGTTAGGATGGTGTTAAGCTAAAAAACTTGGGTAATATCAAAATCCGAATTATTAAACCCGATTCAAAATGGACAATTCTCTAGGGGTATTCCCTTGTGGATGCCCTGCGATACCGGACGCTATCAGTCAAGATTTCGTATAAAACGATAGGTGGTGAGTCCTGAATAACGAAGAAACAAATCTTTTTATGGGAACTGTCCTTAAATAAGGACAGTCTTTATTGTAAGACAGATAACATGAATTTTAAGTTGTCTGTCTTATTTTAAGGATTATGGAGTTTGAGTAAATATGATGCTATTTGGTCGAAGTCAGCGGTCTGCCGATCACCTTTATCTGGAGGCTCGTACGCTTTTGAGTAAAGTTGTTAGCCTGGGCATTTATGATAGCGAAGATATGCTGGGTTCAGTGGCAAAACTTTTGCAAAAGGCCAGACAGCAGAACCCTCGTCATGTTCCCTCGCTGGTATTGTTGAGCGATGTTTTTATGGCCATGGGTGCTGATAAAAAAGCGCTGGATATTGTTGAATCACTGATTGCTTTGGAGCCCCACAATCAGACTCACGTTAGAAAAAAAATTCTTCTGATGCAGCTTCAGGCACAGCACAACGATGAAAATCGTGAAGCAGTCCGTGCATTTGTGGAAGCGCGATGGACCCAAACGAGTGATTGGTAATCATCATTGCTGCTGCTATGGGGGCCTTGCTATTCATGGATGTTGCCGTTGGGCATAATTGTTCCCGTTAGTCTGGCAGCTGTTAGTTTAACCATAATCTTATCGCCATAGCCGATGATGGCCCCACTGAGGTCTGCGCCACTAAGATCTGCCCCACTGAGGTCTGCGCCAATTAGATTGGCTTCCCTGAGATTGGCGTGGCTGAGGTTAGCCTGGAGCAAGTTTGCTCGGAAAAGTTTTGCCTTGTGTAAATTTGCCTGGTTGAGGTTGATCTTGTGCAAGAACGCATCGCTTAGGTCTGCCTCCTCCAGATTCGCTTTGCTTAAATTTCTACCTGAGAAGTCCTTTTCCTTTAGATTGGCACCCTTGAAATCAGCGCCTTCTAAATCGGTATCTGGTTTTCTGCGGGCAGGTGAACTCTGCGGCGGTGAATAGGAGGCAGTAGGCTGAGGTGCTTGGTAGATATAGTCTGCGTAATCATTGGCACGGCGGTAGACGGGACTATAGGATGCATGTCCGTTGACTGAGTTATTTTTAGGCGCAGACCCACTCGTTTTTCCAGTGGGACCATGCCCATTGGATGAGCCAGTATTGGCAGCTGCTGGTTTAGGCGGTGTAGACCCATTATTTACGGCGGAACCGTTCGTGCTAGAACCAGCTCGGTAACTGCTGTTTGCTGATCTATAGTCACTTGTAGCTCGGTTGCTAGTTTGGGCATATGGTCCGTCGTTTCTTGTCCCATTACTAGCTGAACCATTGCTACCGTAACCAGCAGCTGTGGCACCGTTGGTCGAACCGTTGGTTGTGGAACTATAGGGATTAGTGTATCGATTTCGACTGTAGGAACGATAGCGGTGGCTACCGTAGCGTTCAGGGTTGTACTTATTTTTTGATTTGGGAACGGCTGGTTTACCGTTACGCAAATGCTGCTTTAGACAACTGCGGGCTTCATTAAGGCGTTTCAGTTTGTCTTGAGCCTTATCGCGTAGCCGTGTGTTATCGGCTGGAATCCGATCAGGATGCCAGATAAATACAAGGTCTTTATAAGCCTGGTTTACGTCTGAGAGTGAAGCACCGGGCTCTAACTCCAGTACGGTATAAGCTTTCGCGATATCGTCCATAGGTAGAGTTATAACAGCGGTGACGGAAGGACTAGTAGAGCCAAACAAAATTTAGGCTTGGTCAAAATATGCTGCCGTACAATCGCCAGTCTAAATATGCTGAAACTAAACCACGCCCAAGTTGAAACCTGTAGGCTCTTCTACGGAAAACCGACAGTTCTGAATATGGACAAGGTTTAAATATGCTGGAAAATGATAGGCCTAGCAAGCGGTTCACTAATAAATGAGCGTTTTTTAATGGGGATATCTTAATGTCAAAACCTTATCTAAAAACTGAATCCATAACTTTAAACCTTTCTTACGTCCAGACCATAAGCCTTGCCGCAGACGCAACTTTAAGCTTAAACCTTGGACGTGGGTTAGAAGTTTAATGTACGCCGATTATGCCGGGTGTTTCTATGGTTGACACTAGAACCTCCAATTCCTTTAAGGCTCTATTTCAATTTCTTACTAAAAAAGACCATTTAGTAACAAAACTATTCCTCGGCTAGATTAAGTTCGTAAATATTCCATAACGCTCCCAGGGGAGAATACTTGACATTCTGAACTTTGTTACGGATGGCAGCCATGGAATACTGGTTGATCAGATATATAAAGGGCAGTTGCTCTTGGACGATGCGTTGGGCTTCGACGTAGATTTCACGCCGTTTAGCTTCATCTAGCTCCTGCGCTCCTTTGATATAAAGCTGGCCGATGTCCGCTTCCCAGTCAGCGACTTCACGTCCTTCGATGGGATCCTGACCTGGCAGTGGTTTTTGATTAAAGGCATGGAGGCCTCCGTCTGGATTCCAGACATTGGACCCGTTGTGGGGCTCTAGGCCACCGCCAAAGCTAATTAAGTGGCATTCCCAATCCAGGCTATCTCCCAGCTTCTCTACCAGGGAGCCCCAGCTAATGGGGGTAAAGTCAACGGTAATTCCGATTTTCGTTAGATCCTGTTTAATTTGAGCGCCGATAGCTTCCCGTACTTTATTACCAGCATTGGTAATTAGGGTAAACCGTACCTGGTTCCCTTCAGCATCAAGTAGTTGACCCGCATTATCGTATTGAAAGCCGGCGGACAGCAATAAGTCTTTGGCAGTCTCTAGATTATAGTCATAGGCCTGGATGCCATCTTCTTCAGGGCTGGCGGAATAGGGACTGAGGGGAAAGATGGATGAGTTTTGTAAGACACCCAGACCTTGATAGATGTTATTGAGCATCGTAGGGCGATCAATGGCGTGGGCAATGGCCTGGCGAAATTCTAGGCTATTAAACCAGCGAGATTTGATGGGATCCACCAGGGGTTTGCCATCGCGGGAGCCCTTGTTGAGGTTGAAGGATATAAATAGGCTGCTAGGGGCTGGTCCACCGTTGTAAATGCTGAAATTACCTCGTTCTTCTTCGCGCTTGAGCAAAGAAAAATTGTCGGGTTTGACGCTGGTTAAATCTAAACCGCCGGAGCGAAATTGGACAAATTCACTATCTTGGGATTCGACGACCTGCCACACGACTTCTTGCAGATAGGGTTGAGGCTGGCCCTGACCATCGGTTCGCCAGTAATAGGGATTGCGCTCAAAGATGACGCGTTCACCTGGGGTAAAGGCTTTGAGGATGTAAGGTCCATTACAGATGATTTCCCTGGGAGGGGTGCTGGTGCTCCATGTGGATAGAAATAGGGGATTACCGTCAGAATCTGTTTGGGTCAGGGTGTCTGCCAGGGCATGCTTAGGCATGATGTTGACCCCAGTGTTACGGAGAAACGGGGCAAAGGGTTCTGGGACTTCAAATTTGACCTGACGTTGGTTGAGTTTGGTTATTTTGGGCAGATTGCCTGCTTCTCCAATGCGAAGAATGTCACGGATTTGGGTAGGAATTTCCTCATTTAGATAAATATCGTTGTAAGTAAAAACGACATCGTCGGCGGTGAGGGGTTCGCCGTCGGACCATTTAAGATTTTCTCGGAGGGTATAGGTTAAGGTTAGGCCGTCGTCGGAAAATTCCCAGGATTCGGCTAGTTCTGGTTCGATTTCGCCAGTTTCGTAGTTCTCAGAAATAAGTCCTTTATAGGTGAGACCGAAGATATTGGGACGCTCGCTGCTTAAGGCGTAGTTAAAGGTTTTTGGATCGCTCAGGATGCTATAGACCAATCGCGATGATTCGGCATCGCTAGTTTTGAAATTGTCTAGGGAGCAACTGGCTACGGCAACCACCATCACCAAGCTCATTAGCCAATAGGACCACCTGCGAAACATACGAAAGCCCATAGAACAAGAATAGCCAGACACAATTTCTAGCTATTCTAACGGTTTGGTTGACGACTAAACGTACTCAGGGCATCCCTATGGATGCCCATTGCTCGGTGGGTTGTGCTCAGCCTACGAGCGATTCATGGTCGTAAAGGATTTAGCTTTTGGGATAGCGAATTAGCCAGGGGGATGGTTTGGGTTGTGGAACTTCATCACTAATCCGTTGACGAATGGTTTGAATGTCACGACCGGTTAGTCGGGCTAAATTTTGAGACTCACGCTCAAAGCGGACCATTAACTTACGTAAGTACTCACGGCCTTGGTCTTGGGAATCCCTCACGATCTCGCGATAGTCCTGACCGGTCCAGTCTTCGAGTTGACGACGGGCCTCAGCGCTGGGGTATTGTTCCCGCAGACGGGCTGGACAATCCAGGCTGCCGGTAAAGGCGTGGCGCGTAACATAACGCCCTTGGAAGAACTGACGATTGGACGTGGTCTGGAACATCAGATCTTCAGGGAATTTATCGCGACTGTAGCGCACATGGAGGCGTGAGATAAAAATGGCGTTGGGCTGGGGTGGAATGGGTCTGGGGGGAATGACGCCTGGAGGAATAGGTCGGCGTTGTTGGGATGGTTGGTCCAGCCAATCAACACCAGCGGACTTTAGCTCATCTGGGCTCAAGACGGGGGCTGAACAAGGATCGCAGCTGCGCATATCCCAGGCATATTCTAGAAAGGCGACATGCTTATTTTCTTGCTCATAACGCCGCTGAAACATTTCGGGATAGACTTCGCCAAAGTCATCCTGGACAAACAAGGGTAGGTCAATATCTGTGGGAATATTCACCGTGCGATAGTTGGTCAGTTCAATGCGTCCTTCGGGTGATAGTAAGTAAACAATCAGGTCCTGGTCACCATCGGCATTAAGCATGCCGAGGCGAATCGGCAACATAAATTTGGGTGAGTCGTAGGTAATTTGCAGCGGCCTCAGCGATTGGTAGCCGCTGCTATCGAATTCTTCTAAATTGACCTTGGCAACAAAGAATTTCATGCCCTGACGAATGTAAGGCGCTAGTACCTGACTGGCACCGTCGGGCAGTTGATATTGGTTTTGTCTAAGCCAGGTTTCTAACCCGTCTGACTCCCGAGCGCTGAGAATAAGAATGTCGTACTCTCCAACAGAAAATTGTTCCTCAATGGTGACCCCAAGAGATTCGGAGGATGCGGGGGCAGGAGAAGCTTGGGCGCGATTACGGGCAAAGCTTAAGTCTTCTGCTGCTTCCAACCGATACATAACTTGGCAGGGATCACTGTCAAAATATTCCACCAGTCGCGGTGCGCTAAAGGCATCGAGACGGTCGAGAATAATTTTCTCGGCGACGTCTACCTGGTCTTCGGTAATGATAGTGGGGACGGGGACGACGAGGGCAAAGTCGCTGACCTCTCCCTGGTAGTCGTTACCCATGGTGAGTACGGTGTGGTTGCCGTCACGGGCAATGGCGACTTGGGAGGCTTTGTTATAGAGATTGGTGTCAGCCTTGGCGACGTAAAAGCCGCAAAAGGCGTGGGCGGGTTGGGGATGGATGATAAAGGTGGTAATGGCGATGATGACTAGCATTGCCATGCGTAACAAGTTAAACATACAGGGGTCCTAACTGAAAAACAAAAGAAGAGAGAGTGTAATGTAGCGCGAAGCCAACATTCTCCCCTCCTGGGAGGGGCTCCGGGGTGGGTTGACCGTTGGTGCCAGTGGTCGAAACCCACCCCGCCTGACCGGCATCCCTCCCGAGAGGGGAGTGAACTTAAATTGGTAGATTTTAGTTAAAAGAATTCTTGTGAGACATTTTGGGTTATCTCGCAGAAGATAGTTGGGTAGGTCTAAACTGTTTCCACTCAAATCGAGGAGACTCCCATAGTTTGTCAAAGATAATTGTCAAGGGAGCCAACAGAAACAATGCCCAGAACACAGCTGTAGAGAGATAAAACTGATTGCGTAATACAAACGTCACCATGGCAATTGCTAATGCCCAGATTAATCTCGCTGGTCGGGCATTGGGAATTGATCTTGGGTCGGTCACCATAAATAGGGCAAACAACAATAGTGATCCACTGGTCATGCGGTGGGCCCATACGTCCCAGGTCCAGCCAAGGTATAGGTTACGTAATGCTTCTAATAGGGCATAGCTGGCTAAAAACATGCCGGTGGTGTCCCAGCGTCCGACGCGCTTGAGCACCATGCCGCCTGCGCCGACGAAGATTAGGGCGTACCAGATCTCATCGCCCCACTGACCGGGGGAGACCCAGGCGTCGTTGGTGAGGGTGAGGGCAGCGATGATGCCGAGGTTGGCGGGGTTAAAAATGTGTTTGTTGTTAGTTTTGAAGATGAATTTGCTGGCGATCGCAACCCCAACGGCAAAGGCCATAGTGACGATGTGGTCGGTTCGTAGCAAAAGGCTTAGGCCCAGGGCGGTGATCAGGGGACTACGCCAGTTGAATGTCCATGTGTTCTCTAATGTCCTCCCCTTTAGAAGGGGAGGTGCCGAAGGCGGAGGGGTTTCGGTAGTTTGAGCAAGATGTCGAGCCCCCTCCCTGACGGTTCCCCTGCTAAAGGGGAACCAGTTGGTTAACTTTTCGAGGTGAAGGGTTAGCTTTTTGTGAGAGCCCAGCCAGGAAAGCAGTCCTTGGGTCGTTAGGGCTGTGAGGATGGCCGTTGCAATGATGGCGGGCTGTAGGGACCAGTCACGCATGGCGACTCCTAAGCATAGAAATAATGTCAGGCAGAGGACTTGGTAGTCGCGGGCGTCGTTGAATAGGCAAAAACGTGGTGGTCGATTTTTAGAGGCATCCATAGGCTGCTTTCCATACAGGCAACTATGGCCGCTAGTATGGCTGATGCAAAACCTGGATGTCCCCTGAGTTTCAAAAAACGAAACGAATTGAATTGCTGAACTGCCCCGTAATAGAGCATTTCTAAGATAAGACATGACTTGGAAGTTTACGAGCAGAGAAAAATAACGTGTGCGAGCAGAGTTAGGTTGGCATCAGCAACTCCATAATGAGATCAACCGACTGCCCTTGCTTTGTGAGTTGACTAATCACCTGGACCACCGGTTCGAAGGCATCCCGAGATAAGGAGTATAGTCGCTGGCCGATGGGTTACTGATTGTCATCAGCAACTTCAAACCGCTCAGATTTTTGGCCACAACGGCTGGCCTGCTGAAGCGCAGACTGCGCTACACAACTTAAGCAGAAGTAGCGTTTGACCGCTCTCTCATTGCGCAGCTGAACCTCTTCAAAGCCTGTCAGCTGTTTGGCAAACTCATAAAAGGTTTCTATCGGCCATCGAAAGGTCCAAGTAGAAAAGATACGACTGGCATCCCAATGGAGGGCATCGGTTAAGAGAAAACGAGGAGCATCACTGAGGTCTTCCGTTTCATAAACAAGTACCTTTTCACCACTGGCCAAACTCACACTGCCCACTCTTAATCAAGAGTACTAGATACGTTAGCCCATTTCTTAAGGCGGGAAACTTAGAAGCGATACATTGCCAACATAGGTGCTGTAATCGTTTTGCCGTTTTAGCAGGGGTTCAAAACTATGGCTGAGATTGCCCTTAGAATGCTGAGCAACAGGTTTTCGATTCCTGCCCTGATCAGGACAATCAACGACGTTATCCAAAACGAACCCACCAGCAGCATCCAGATACAGGCAAACTCTGGAGAGCACTGGTGGCTTGATTTTTATGAGGCCCAACTATTGTGGGCTGGTGGCGGCAGCCATCGCTTTCGTCGCTGGCAGCGATTATTGCGGCAAGTCTGTCCTGAGGTTCAACCCAGCCAAGTAAAACTTCGAGAACCTAATATATTTGAACACTGGGAATATTTCGCCCTATCGGTCCTGCTACAGCGGCAGCAGATAGATCAGGATATGATTTTCGATATTGTTCAGAAAACCCTTTTAGAGGTGCTCTTCGACATTTTTCACAGCATCGAGAATCTAGACCAAATTATCCAAACTACTCACAACCTCTCACCCATTACGCAACCCATCAGCAATTCATCATTGTTTTACCAGGCAGGAGCCGATCTACAGTCATGGAAAACCACCAACCTGAACTATGCATCCCCGAATCTAGCCCCAGTAATTATTGATACAGTCCGTCTACAAAAATCTACTCAACCTCGTACATATCAAGTTTTACGACAGTTTTTGCAGGGCAAACATTCACTCCGGACACTAAGCCTGATAATGGAGCACGACATGATTGCCCTAGGACGCATGTTAGAAGGTTACATCGAAAGCGATACTGTCGCGCTTAATCCAATTGCTGATTTGTCCGCCCCCTACACAGACCAAGAAACAAAAGTCCCTTTTCAGGCTGTAAAAGACCTACCACTTATATTTTGTATTGACGATAGCCCTAAAGTCAGCTATCTGATGGAAGAAACCCTAAGCACAGCTGGTTATCGCTGCATCAGCCTCCAAGATTCCGTACAGGCTCTGGTGCAAATTATTCGCCATAAGCCGCAGATGATCTTCTTGAGTTCAAACATGCCCATTGCCAATGGCTTTGAGATTTGTAAACAAATTCGTCGGGCGAAAGCCTTCTGCCGTACCCCCATTGTTATCTTGCTAGACAACGACAGCTTTATGGAACGGGCTCGGGCTAAATCTGCAGGGGCTACAACTGCTATGGTTAAGCCTATCACTCCATCTAAAGTTATAGATATAGTAAAACGAGAACTAGCTGCTCTAAAAAAATCTTAGCAGCGGTCACACATGGCTGGCTGGCATCACTAGCATAGAGATGTCTTTAGCATATCAATGCCCTTTGCCTTGTCATCAGAAATCCATGGAAATCAAGCAGTTGATCACGGATGCGCTGCGATTGCCGACAAATGCGATCGCATACCACATCAGCCAATCCCTAACTGAGCTGTACCCAGACCGCGAAATGGTAGAAGGCGAGGAATGTGCCTTTGACCTGGAGGCCTATGCCCGAGACGGTCAGTGTGACATCACCCTCAAACAAGTATTTCATAACCATGTGCCCAGCTACTGGGACGGCCAATATCAGCGCACCTATCGGGAAGCCCAAAATGCCCGGTTTGAAGTCAGCTGGCAAGGCCATACATTAGATGTACTGCTTATGACCTGGAAAGAAGGGTGGAGCGGCACTAACTATTATTGGATTCTGGCAGATACCTTTTCCCTGGCCGATAGTTTTTTTGCCGCCGTCTGCGACTGGAACTCTGAAATCCGCGACGAGTTGCTAGTGTTTCAGGATGGTTACTGGTCTAAAAATGCCAATCTCTTTAAGGAGATTCAGTCAGCCACTTTTGACAACTTAGTACTCAGCGGCAGTCTCAAAGAAGATATTAAAACAGACCTACAAGACTTTTTTGCAGCTCGTGACACCTACGGTGAATATGGCGTTCCCTGGAAGCGTGGGGTGCTCTTAATTGGTCCTCCCGGCAACGGCAAAACCCATACAGTCAAAGCGTTAGTCAACCTGTTGGAACATCCCTGCCTCTACGTAAAAAGCTTTAAAGCTCAGCAGGGTCCAGCCAGTACCAATATTAAACAAGTCTTTCAACGGGCCAGACAGGCCGCCCCCTGTTTACTTATTTTGGAAGATTTAGATTCCCTGGTAGATGATGAGAATCGCTCATTCTTCTTAAATGAGCTAGATGGCTTTGCCGCTAATGATGGCATTGTTACCATTGCCACCACAAACCACCCTGAAAAGTTGGATGTAGCGATCCTGGAACGTCCCAGCCGTTTTGACCGGAAATATTACTTTAACTTACCGGCTCTAAAAGAACGGGATACCTACATCCGCCAGTGGAACGAAAAACTACGCCCGGAAATGCGTCTAACAGACGTGGCTACAGAGACACTAGCCCATGAAACAGAAGGCTTCTCATTTGCTTACCTGCGAGAGTTGCTGCTAGCCATGATGGTCCGCTGGATGCATCAGCAAACCTCTGGCGCAATGTCGTTGATTGCATCAGAGCAGTTAGCACTCCTCAAAACCCAAATGAAAAACCTCGAAACAATTTAACTCTCTCCTTGCCCCCAGGCTCTGCCTGGAGCAAGGCACCCCGTGGCTCCACCATCAAATAGTATTAACACTCTTCATGACCTGAAGAAGTCTCAAAAAACATTTACACATCAACTTGTGGTTTTGAAAGTAAAGACGTACTTGAATAGATCAATAATGCTGCCCAAATAAAGCTAAAGCTAACCAAATGCGTCTGCGTAAACGGTTCTCGATACAAAAATACCCCCAACACCAGCTGAATCGACGGAGCCATATACTGACAAAACCCCAACGTCGCTAACGACAACCGCTTCGCTGCATTATTAAACCAAAGCAACGGCATCGACGTCGCCACCCCAGCCCCAATAAACAACAACGTCAACCCAAAACTACTACCAAAGCTTCCAGTCCCCGTTGCTCCCCAGTAAAAAATAATCATCAACGCAACCGGAGTCATCAATGCTGTCTCGACAGCCAACCCTGGCATCGGAGCTACCGCCACTAGCTTACGCAACAACCCATACAGCGCAAAAGTACCAGCCAAACCCAACGCAATCCAGGGTACTGAACCAAATTGCCAAATAAAATAACTGACACCCACCGTAGCTAACGCCACTGCAATCTGCTGCCCTCGGTAAAGCCGTTCCCTCAAGACAACAAATCCCAACAATACCGACACCAGTGGATTAATAAAATACCCCAGGCTAGTCTCCACTACGCGATCCGTATTCACACCGTAGATATATAGACCCCAATTAACACTTAGCAGCAAAGCTGTTACCAACAAGCCAAAAACATGACGACGTGAGAGTTTTCTCAGTTCTGACAATCGTTTTTGCAAAGTTAAGATAAGACCTAAGAACACCAGTGACCACAACATACGGTGGCTCAAAACTTCAATGGCGGACGCTGAGTAAAAAAATTTCCAATAGATGGGGAGCAGTCCCCAAGAACCGTAGGCAAGAAATGCATAGAGCGGGCCAGTTTTTGTATTCACAGGAGTTACACCGGTAGGACGCACCTCAACCTAACAAGTAAATTCTGCTGATCACCATCGACCACATTTATAGGGTTCTATAATTAAAAAGATGTAAACTTTTACAAAGCACTAACGTTACAAGATATTCCTATGGCCACCGGATTTGGCAAAGCTAACCCTAAACCCAAGGCTTCTGAAAGCACCAAACGTCGTAAAAAAGCCTCCGAGGAAATGGATCAGCGGCGAGCCTCTGGTGACCCTGAATTTGAGGTGCATATTCGCATCAAGGATAAAAAACAGTGGTACCCAGTGGGTGTAATCGCTGTAAAGCGCTCAGCTGATATTGATAAAGCCATTTTTGCCAGTGAAGAAGACCTACTGCAGGGCGCATTTCGGATTTATCCCATCCTGCGAAAGAATAAAACTAACTTGGAATATGGCTACCGGGTCAAGGAATTTAAAGATGAGCCGATTACTGTAGCAGTGCCCCCCAAACCTGGGGTTGCGGATGGTGTCCAGGCCATTGCTCATCA
>CBDHHL010000006.1:0-14231 GCA_965263355.1 Leptolyngbyaceae cyanobacterium
CCCACAAGAACTACAGCCCGGCACCCAACTCCAGGTGCCTCACGACACCAACCACACGGAGCCCATACCCAATGACCAATAGCAAACATGATTAAATAAACACCCACACCAACCATTCAATATACACACAATACCCATGTCACACAATACACACATCACACTAAAACACTTGAGCATGCCACTTCCACTAATACAAACCAAATAACCAAACAAATTGTTGTCACACTTTCTCTCAGCGCCCTCTAACCACACTATTCTTACAGCTTTCCACTGCCATTGTGGTCGCACAAGCATTCACTGCTTATGATTGCGCCCACAATAACATCACGGCCACCATCATTGACCTGACAGAACCGGACCACTGCGCCACCCTTGACCCAGGCTCCTACTCAGAGACCAATGTCACAGTGTCTGTGATATCCACTGCCAACAGGCTCACGATACAAGCGGTCCAATGCCGGGTACTCCTCACCCAGAAGGCAGTTTATTGCGGCTCAGGCCATGCCACTTATGGCACCAGATTCCTGGAGATTGAGAAGCCCATCCACATCTCACCCTCCCACTGCACTGACCAGGATGGCCCCATCATAGCCGACGGCCAACCTTACCCAGCCAATACCTTGGACCATGGAGACAAATACTCCACCTCCTATCCACGAGGCAACCTCGACCACGACCACTACTGCGAGACCGAGTCCTTCACCTACAATGGTGTCTCCTTCTCCTCCCACTACGTGGAACAGGTCGCCAGAACAACCAGAGCCTCCATTACAGGGACCTACAATGCCGCCTCGGGCACAGTCACCTTTGGCAACGTCGCCGTCCCCTTCGCCCAGGGCTACCTGCAAGACGTTACCTTGGGCACCATCACTTGGAACACGACCAATGTCCAGTGCAAATCCACCACGGACATCATCTACAAGGGCAACGCCACCAAACACTCCCCCACGGACACGACGACTGGAGGCATCACGATCATCACCATTGGCAACTCCAACACCAAACAATACGGAGCCTTCACCTTGAAGCAACCCATTCCCCTTTGCGGCAAAGCTTGCTTCGCCACACAGCTGGAGGACTTCACTATCTGTTTCACGGATACACCCGAGACCCACTTCGGCACAGACCCACTCCCTACGCTCGACTTCCACAACACGGAAAGGTTGGCTGGAATCCATACCTTCCAGGTCAACCACGCCCTCACCACCAGGTCCAATTTCCAGGCCATCAATAAGGCCCTTTGCGAAGTCGATGCCAAGACCATTGCCAACAAGCGGCAACACATCCTGGCCACGGATTCATCCGCCGCCGTCATGGACCTCTACGGCCCAGGTTACCAGGTCACCAGGGCTGGGGCAGTAGCATATGTGGCCAAATGCGTACCCATTGAGGTTAACATCTATGAAGAAGCCCACAATTGCACCCAGGAGCTCCCTGTCATTCTACCCGCGGAGTACAAAGACAGGATCCGCTACATGGACCCAGTCACCAAGATAGTCACCAGCTATCCCACCTACACGGTCTGTTCAGAGATCATCAGACCCATGATTAAGATCGGCAACACCTGGTACGAATATGGCCCCATCCGCAACTCCTCCAACACGTTCAGACCGGCAACCATCACCCCCACGGTGATTACCTCCACGGTCCTCAAACTCAAGCTGTTCCACTTCGAGATAATACTTGCTGCCTCCATCTACACGGAACAGGACAAGGTCGAGTACAACCTGTATATCACACAGATCTCAGCCAGAGCGCCCATAACCTCCTCCATGGTCAACAGCAAGCTTGACTACGCAGACAACCCACAAGCGGCTCTGACCTTCGATGACACCTCCTTCAAGTCCCTCAAATCGGCCTTCCTCTTCCTGGTTAACCCCATAGCCTACATCCTGGGAGACGTCGGTCAATACTACATGTGGTTCATGTCCTTCCTGCTCTTCTTAGTCATGCTAAAAGTAGCAGCCGAAGGCATTTACCACATCCTCCTCCAGTACTCAACCGATGGCTGCGGTACCTGGTGCCTCCTGGCATGGCTCCGCACTTGCTGGAACGTCGCCAAGGCACCTGTAGCCATCAATGATGCCGCCGTAGAACGCTTGGTGGACGACCACCCGACACAGAACCACATCCAAATTGAGATGACAGACATGGCACTCCCATCCAGAGACATTGAACAGGAAAGAAGAGACTTTGATCCCAGGGAGTTTGCAAGCCACAGACCTCCCTCCTACACGACGGCAACTGCACCTCCATTGACAAACCTCGTCAGGTACCCCTCCCTGACGTCCCTCACCTCGGCACGCGCCCTCCAAGCAGCAGTCGACCCCATGCGTGCTGCTGTCACCACGGCAGCCACAACCCTGAGACGACTGCGCTCAGCCTCGCGGGAAACACTGCGACGCAGAGCAAATTCAGATACCGCCTCCAGAGCATGGTCAGCCACCAGAGACCTCGCCACAAGAGCACGCAGTGCCTCGGCCAGCACGGCGCGCAGCCTTTCCCGGGCCGCTTCAAGAGCCGCTTCGGAAAGGTCCTTCAGGAATTCCACGGGCTCACTGAACGCAATCAGACGGTCATTCCGCCAGGGCTCCACCAGGGCCCTGACACAACTCAATGGATCCCTCAGATCCCTAGCAGCGGCCTCCGATCAGACAATCAACACGAGCAGGCGCGCAGCCAGACACGCCTTACACCAGATTGAGGACGATGCCCGCAGTACATTCTCCAAAGCGAGCTCCGCAGCCTCCCGCGCCTCCCGCAAGGCCCGGAAGGTTGCTTTCGCTGCAGCCAGACGAGTCAGAACATCATCCACCCTGGCTTACCGGCTAATCCAACATCCCCAGGACGCTAACGTCCTGACTCTCGCACCTGATGATGCACGTGCCCCGCTCCTGGACGCCGAACCACCTAGGAGACCCCCACGCCGCTCTAGACGTGATCGTCACGAGGACACTAGACACTAACCCGTGCCTATTGCAGCCACTCTTGCCGCACCGCCGCCTACGACCTAAAGGCCTACACCGCGCTGCTCCGGAGGATTTGTGAGCAGCTGCAACACGACGATCATTACACACAACAAGGACATAACACACACGGAAGAAGACGCATACGAACACAACCCTTTCACGCTGGAAGCTATATACACATATACATATATACACATATTACATACACACGTTACATGACCTTTTACACAATAAAAGTCAGTCTTGACAACACGCTAAAACAGTTCACACGTTTCATGCGTTATCGTATATATTCTTATTCCTAAGTGCATTTATTCCGTGATATCTATCCGTCAACATAGGTAACTATATTCATAAGTATAAGTATATTAGGATACCAGTAAAGCGATGGTATCCACATATACGTGATTAGGTCTCTTGACCTATAGCTAGGATACAAGGCCTGATAAAGCGATATCTCCCTTTATCAGACCCGACCTAAAGGCGCCGAGGTTACATAACGTCCTCACACGCCTTAAGTGATCATTACCCCTTCCTTAGGGAGATAGGGTAAGATCACAAATGGTGGCAGCGGTTTTAAACAACCCATGCCATTATTTTCCCCTCAAATATTGCTCACGCTACCACTTAACATTCCAATTTATTTTCCGTTAGCTACAAGCTAGCTTCTGTGAGAAAATACTGCATTTATAATGCATTTCCTCCCAACGGTCGCCCTATATTTCTTAAATTAGGTGGTCATTCCAAGCTACTTCTTTTCATTTCCGCCATACTAAACTCCCCATGTATAGAGATCATCGGCATCCAACACGTGGTGTCAGCTAATGCAGGCAAACATCCGCTAGCATTACCCCACCATGTGCTTGTGTGCTGAGCCCCGCTTTTGAGCCAGTGTGATGTAAAACAGGGCGCCAAATTTAAACGTCTGGGACGGTGCTTTCTTCAAAGCGAAACTGACTGTGTGTCAACAGGGGAGGCTGTGTGCCTCCTCTGGATCTCTTAGCCGGGCTAATTGATCAATCGGGTAGCAACAACCGAGATGCTCTGGGAGCATCCTATAGGACGCCAGTTTTCTCCTCCTATAGTAACAGCATGTGTGTACTGGGTGCACACCACACAATAGAGCACTGTGTGTGCATTGTGTGACAATTTGTATACACGGGGTGTATACGGTGCTTCCTCTCTGGGAGAGGAGCTAGTCGGGGACTAGCCATGCTCTGCGTGTGCACATTATACTGTACCGGGTACAGTGCGCTGTGTGCGCGGCTGTGTGCCGAATGAGTGATGCTATGCATCTCCCTTGGGACCTCTAATGTCCCCATCCTTGCTGGTCGCTGTCAGAAAACGGGTGCGCCCTGAAAAGTGGAACATGCCTATATGCATAGCTACAGCCCTCTTATCTAACACGGCCTACCTATGCATCATAGTGCACGGTCTCTCTATACATAATGAGTAGTCACTGGCATCTTAACATTGCCTCTAACAATTAACATTCAGTCTCTCTGACCCCTCCAAACTGTTCACGCATCTTGACCACCCACCATGCAACTTCCAACCCTCCCTCTTGCTCTAATTATAGTAAGCGACCGTTAAGACATATGCTTCAGCACATTATATTTAACCCTTCTTTCTTAGGTTCAGCGCACTCTTTACACGCGCGGGCTTTTCCCTAAGAAAGTTATAAAAACCCTTCTACCACTTTCCTAACTCTTAATTGTTTCCACACACTCACACTTCACATACTAACACCAGAATCGCTTTTCTGATTCTGTCCCATAAGCCTTGGCTTATACTCAACACGATCCAGCTATAATTCCACGAAGTGTCCCCCATACAAGGTCCAATCAGTAGCCGTCGCAAGCTGCCAGATCGCTACCAATATACGATCCGAGGTCTCTGACCTCCCAACTTTAACCTACTGATCCAGCACACTGCTCAAGAGTAGCGGTCTATCAGTATCCACTTCCCACTGATCCAGCACACTGCTCAAGAGTAGCGGTCTATCAGTGCAAAGATGAACGACCACGAGAGAGCCATTTACGCCGATAAGCTTGCCCTCAAGCAAGCTTATGCGCCGTTCCCTGTACTGTCCACCACGGATCCCACCGACTTCAAACGTTGGAGGGATTCCTTCACAGAGATCGCTATCCTCAACCGCACCAGGGAGCAGGACGCTGTCCGTGCTGCCAGGAACAACCTAAAAGGTGCGGCTTTGCAAAGAGCCAAGCAGATTGTTCCAATCATCACAGACGATGACCCCTATACAGGCACTAAACTGTCGCAGTACATGTTTTGCCTGTCCAAGGCCTTCTTGGATGATGCTTCCCCTGCCAGGAACCTCAAACTGTTCCAAACGGCAGCACAAAAGCACGGCGAAGATTTCCACGACTTGGCTGTGAGGATCAAGACCTACTACATGGAGGCTTATCCCACAGCCAACCACGATAACATAGAGGCAAACACCCTCGTGATTGACCGCTATGTGGATGCCATTAAGGACCTCAGCATTCAGCAGTCCTTACTCTCTGTGCAGAAGCCAACCATATCGGCCACGTCCCAGATTGCATACCGGTTGCGGCAATCCGTCTTGCAATCTTACATCAGCTGTGCACCAGACAAGATCCTCGAGCTCCAGCGGTTGAGACCGTTCCTCTTCATCTCTCCTGAGGAAATTTCAGGCTTGCCAGGCCACCAAACCTACCAACAGGACCAGTCAATCAACCAAATGGCTCCCCCACCAGCACCCCCACAGGCGCCAACTGCAGCAACCCCTGCAACACCAGCAAGTGAACCTATTCCACCGGCACAGCCTCAGCCATCAACATCTTTCAATATAGATCCAACCCAGCTGCAGGCAGCCCTCGGCATTCAAGCTTTCATGAATGCTGCTACCAGATCCCCTCAGAAGTCAACCTCCAGAGGCCAGGGAAGACCAAAGCCGCGCCAACAGTCGCGCACCGACCTCTCAACGGTCACCTGCTACAACTGTGGCACCAAGGGGCATCTGGCTAGAAATTGCACCAGGCCCAAACCAAATTCCTCAGTCAGGCTGGTCCTCCCCAGACGGTCAAGCAACCAGTCAGGCAGAAATTCCACTGCTAGAAAGTCTTTCCATAACAAGCTCAGGCAGAGGATCAACGCCCTCTCAGCTGAGGACTTCGGCAGATTCGCTGAATCCATCAGCAATCTGGAATACACAAGTGATCCAGAAGCCTCGGACATCACTGACGAGGAGTCCGACGCAGAGCAGGGAAACTAGATCAGCCGGGTTCCACCCGGCTACCTTCACCCGCAATAACCCAGATCCAGGACACCAATACATACGAATCTGACTCTGGTGCAGAAGATGACTCAGACAATGCTGATGAACAAGACACTACCAACAATGACACAGAGGAAGACCCAGAGGCTACGGCCTTCATCTCTCACTTGCAACAACTTCCACATGCCATTAGGCATAAGGAGACTGATACGGAGGCCCGTAAGGCTAAGACCTTCAGGAAGTTCTTACGCTGTTCAGTGGACGGCCACACTGTCAACGGCCTCGTGGACGGTGGCAACACCTGGCACTCATGCATCTCCGAAAACTTCATGAAAGTTTTAGGATGGAAGAAGACAGACCTCCTACCCACCAAGTATTGCAATGTAAATACGGCCAAGAAGGGATCCTCTATCAAGTCCCTCGGACAGTTGCCAAGGCCCTTGACCCTAACTCCTTCCAACGGAGGCACACCTATACAGTTCCAGCCCATGGTCATGAGATCGTTGTCCACTTCACTCAATATCTCAGGACCTTTGCTCGAACTTTGCGGTATCGATCACCTCACCTCCAAGGGTGCCCTCAATTGGAGAGGCAAAAGGATCCCACTCCTCAACAGACCCAGTCTCAAGGACTCAGCAGCTATTTCCATCCTCGAGACAGCCACACTTCCACCAAAGTCCCTCAAGTTAGTCCTAGGAGTCTGCCCAGACACAATCAACTCAACCTTTGCATCTGGCACTGTAGTGGTTGAAGGAGACAAGTTATTAGCAGAGGAAACCAACCTAGCGCCTGCCAGGAATGCCCTCTGCACAATTACACCAGAGGGCTCCGTCTATGTGCCCCTTATCAACCCACATCACTACCCCATTACCATCAAGAACGGTACCTTCTATGGGCGAGCTCACCTCACCAAAACCACGCTGCTCAGTAATGGCATCCAGTCCATATCCATGGTCTCTGACTCAGCTGATGACTCAGGTTATGACAGCGAGGACGAGGATACCCCACAGGACATCAAGTATTTTGAGAACCTCCCGGAGGACCCAGAAACAAACCCCTCTGACCAATACACCAATTGGTCTGATGACCAGAAGAAACAATGGTTCCTGGACACATACAAGTTAGACACCAGGCCCTGCTTCAAAACTCAACACCAGTTGAACCTGGCACTAGACACCCTCACCAAACACTTTGACCTTTTCTCCAAGGACGGCTCCTATGGCTTCAGTGACCTCATCACCCATAGAATCATAACGGACGACGTCCAGCCTGTCAAGGACAAACTGCGACCCTGTAATCCACTGCTACAAGACTCACTCAAGGCACAACTAGAGAAATGGGACAAACATGGAGTCATCGAGCCCTCATACTCCCCATGGGCGGCCAATGTTGTCCCAGTTAAGAAGAAAGACAACTCCATCCGCTGGTGTATTGACTACCGCAAACTCAATGCGGTTACTAAGAAGGACAGCTTCCCCATGCCCAGCGTCTCGGAAACATTCAACGCTTTGGCAGGATCCTGTCTCTTCTCCAGTGTAGATATGGAAGGAGCATTCCACTCTGTGGCGATTCACCCAGCTGACAGGGAGAAGACAGCCTTTATCACGCCATTTGGAACATTCCAGATGAAGAAACTGGGCTTTGGAGTTAGCAATGGCCCTGCAACATACTGCAGGCTCATACAGATGGTTCTCAGAGGAATCCCCTCATCCATTGCTTTGGGATTCCTCGACGACGGAATTATTCATTCCAATGATGTCGAGACCCATTGCCAAAACCTTGACAGAGTCTTCACAGCATATGCCAACGCTGGGCTCAAAATCAACCCAAAGAAGTGCTCATTATTCATGGAAGAAATCAACTACCTGGGCCATACAATCAACCAGCACGGCGTCAGACCACCAGCAGAGTACATCGACCAGATCAAAACATGGCCAGTCCCTGACTCTCCAAAGAAGATACGGCGCTTTCTGGGAATGGTCGGCTACTACAGAAACCATATCCCCGATTACGCTCTTCTCTCAGCCCCATGGACAGACGCCTTGAAGAAAGACAACGTCAAAAAGAAGATCAAGCCCACACCTGAGATGATTGCCAACTTTGACAAACTCAAAGAGAAACTCACCACGGCACCCATACTGGGTTTCCCATACTTCCATGGACCAAAGGCGGGCACCTTCATCCTCGACACAGACTTTTCCTGCAAACAGATCAGCGGGATCCTCTCACAGATCCAGGATGGACAGGAAGTGGTCATAGCTTACGGCTCCAAAAAGCTAGACAGTGGTCAACAAAACTACCCATCCACAAAAGGGGAGCTGTTCGCTGGCAAACACTTCATGCAGAAATATGCATTCTACCTCAAGTGGTGCCAACAGTTCACCTGGAGGACCGATAACTCAGCCCTCCAATGGCTGAACAGTATGCAAGACCCGCCCAGTATCATCTACCGGTGGCGAGAAGTACTCAGGGACTTCAACTTCAAGGTGGTTCACAGGGCAGGAACCAAGCACACCAATGCTGACTGCTTATCGCGAGTGGAATTCGATCAACCACCACCCAAGAAACCTAAGCTCCAGACAGAAGACCAAAACACCCTGCCGGAGGACCACAAAACCCTGCCGGAGGACCACAACTCCCTGCCGGAGGACCACAATTCCCTGCCGGAGGACGCCACAGTCGCAGCCCTAGCCAATGATGCGGATTCACTGTCTTACAAACCACAGGAACCCACATGGCAAGACCTCCTCCAGCCCACAGCTCCACCTCCTCCAAACCAACTCATGAAGCGCATCACTGACCTCATTCCAGTCAGTATGGAGGACGAACAGCAGAAGTGCTCCACCCTCAGTATGGTTCGCAAATGGATTAGAGGCATTGACAAACCAGATAGGCTCATGCAGCGATGCTTAACCCCAAACCAGAAGAAGTACTTAGGCACCCTCTCCTCCCTCAAACTCATACAGAGAGGAAAGGAACATGTATTGTGCTCCCTGTATCTCAAAGATGACGGTACTGTCCCACACTACCAAATCTGCCTCCCAGAACACCTCTGGGTACCGGTCATCCAAGCAGCACACACCCTCAATGGTCACATGTCGCATCAAAGTACCCTGGACCGTCTCAAAACCCTGGTGCATTTTCCAAACATGTCTAAAATGGTGAAGCAAGTTATTCACTCGTGCCAACCATGCATAACCAAACACAAGACAGCCAAGCCCCAGAAGCACACGCTCATTTCCAGTATGCCTCCCTATCCGTTCCACACCATCCACGTGGACTTTGTTGGCCCCATTTACAAGTCATCGCAGGGGAACCAATACATATTCACGGTCAAAGACGCTTTCTCACGATGGGTGGAAGCATTTCCCATGAAGGAAGCCACAGCCAACAACGCAGCCTTCTGCCTGGAAACACAAGTATTCCCACGTTTCGGTCTTCCCCAAAGGATACACTCAGATTGTGGTTCACAATTCACAAGTAACTTCTGGAAGCAGTTAGGAGAACAACTTAATATCAAGATCTCCTACACCACTCCATACCACCCCCAATCAAACGGGATGGTTGAACGCTTCCACAGGGACCTTGGGAAGATGCTGGCCGCCACCAACAAAGGCGGCTCAGAAGACTGGGAACAAGGCCTTCCAGCCGCACTGATGGCTCTCAGATCCGCAAAATCCAGAACCACGAATCTGAGCCCTTACTCAATATTGTTTGGCCGGGAAATGTCTCTGCCACTAGACCTGATTTTCGCACTCCCTGATAAGGATACTGAACACATCACAGATGCTAAGGCTAGAGCCTTCACAATCAGGAAGAGGATCAACCGGGCCTATGAGTGTGCCATTATACACGCCCATAGAGCTGTAGAGAGGCAGAGACGTTCTTACCACCAGGACAAACAATATTTCACCGTTGGCCAAAAGGTGTGGCTTTACACTCCCAAGACATTCGACAGAGGCCCAACCAAGTTGAAAACTAGATGGTCCGGTCCCTGGACAGTCTGCGCACCACCGGGCAATGAGATTATGATCCGCATCTCACCCATGGCAGGTTGGCAGTTCAAACATTCCATAGTGGTCGCCATTGACAGACTCAAGCTGTACACAGGAGAGAACCCCATAGAGCCTGACCCCTCTTCTGACCTACAAATGACCGGTGATGAATTTGCAGAGGAACTAGACCCTGCGGAGTTCGAGTGGAACAACGACCACTCTGTCGACCTTGAGACCTACAAACACCTCATGCCAGTGCTCACAGGGCCTTCACCTTACCCAGATGACACATTAGACGACGGTGATCAAGCACGACCTGGCACACCCCCTCAACATAGTGATATTCAAACAAACATTAGTCAAACCAATACTAGTCCAACACAGACACAAGTGCAGTGCCCAAATAAAGCCCCTACACCAATTCAAACAGTGCTGACCAGTGTTACATATCCCATAGTTTCTGTACAACTCTTTCCACCAATCATCAGCAATATGAAATATAAGCCAAAGATCCCATCCGCTTCCAGCCGGAAGAATTAGCTAACCCTCTTACCATTTATATTCCAGTGTTTGTTTCTGCATACCTCCACTGCCATCCACCACCACATACACAAGCCTTCGCTGATCGCTTTCCCCTGTTCCAATACACAGTACAGCAACCAACCAAATCACTACCATGGAGTTCAACCCCAATGCCACCGACTTCATCTCCGGAGTCTCCAACGCTGAGCTGGTCAACAACACCATGTTGACCCAATCCACCTCCGTAGCCCCTACCACCTTCGAGCTCACCGCCGTGAGCTCCCCCATGGAGATGACCAGGCACGGGGCTGTAGCCGCCATGACGGCTGCAGGCTCGATCCAGCCGGACCCAGCCTTCCCGTCTCTGCAGGAGACCGTGACCCGTCACGCCAGTGCGGCTTTCGCTGCAGCCCAGGGATCAATCCAGCCAGATCCCACATTCCCCAGCCTGGATGATAAGCGGAACCAGCTTATCGCCAACGCGGACCCCCTCCTCCGCCCAGCCCACATGAGGACCCCAACCAAACCACCCCAGCAGCACGTGGTTAAAACAGCCTCCCAACTGGTCAGGGAGCTGTACACCAGCCAGCCAAGGGACCCCATGTCAACCCCACCCCACAAAAAGAGGGCCTTCGAGTACCAGGAGTCCGACTTCCCCTCACTCCATGACCTGACTACCAAAGGAGTGATGGAGAGGCCGGGGTACTCGACCATGAATCTCCAGAGAGCCAGAGCCAGGGACACCGAGTCCAACTCAACCCAGTCCCCTCCCACAACGGTCCCTCACTCGCCGGCCCCTTACACACCCAGGGCAGTCAACTCAAACCTGACCCCCTTAGGTACACCCAACAAGAGACATTTGGGCAGCAGGGACTCCAACATCTCAATCGAGCCCCTCCACCAAACCAACCAGGCTATCCAGGCCTCCCAGCAAAGCCTGCTAAGGACTTCGGAGGACCTCGGAAGGACGGCCGACACAACCGTCTCCAAGCTCTCCAACCTTAGTGACCTCGTTGCCAAGCAAATCCCGGAGGCGCTTACGCAACTCACCAACCTCAACCAGGAAATTGCCAGCAAGACTAGCCAGCTGCACGATCTGGAGCTCTCTCTGGCCACAACCAGATCGCCCAGGGCCTCTCACTCAAGATCAGGCTCCTTCTCTAGACCATCGAGGTCAAGGAACCCCTCCACGAGCTCCAAGACCCGCTCGCCCTCGGCCTCCCCAGCTACCCGCAGCCGCAACAAGTCCCTCCAGGAGGACTTAGACAGATTGAGATCTCGCATCGAGGAGAAGACAACCAAAATCGATGCTCTCAACAGCCAAGAACGATCTCTCCAAGACAGGCTATCCAAGTCAAAGAAGGCCAAACAAGAAGCAGACTCCGCTGTCAACGTGGCTCGCCGTACCAAAATTGACGTCGACACAGAGGTTAAGTCACTCAAGAAAGAGAAGGAAAACCTCCTTAAGACCATCTCAGAGCTTCGATGCAAGGAGGCAGCCTTGGAGTCCCGCAAGAAGGACGACGATGATGCCGCCGCTGCAGCCCAGGCGGTCAAGAAGGAAACAGAGAGTCTGAACAACAAGATCGCAGACCTCAAAGCGACCCTTGCCAGACTTGGCGCCGACAAGCGAAACTTGGAAACCACCTTGGCGGCGCATAACCTCGAGGTTACCACACAGAGGTCAAACCTCCATGACCTCAACCAGCAGCTATCCCAAGCTGCAGTCAACTTGCGGAGGACCAAAGAAGATCATATAGCCGCCTCCAATGAACTCAATGCCATTAACGCTGCCATTACCGAGGCCAGAACGGCATATGAACAAGAACAAGAAGCCAGACAACAGCAGATGACCACTACCGATAACCAGATTGCGGAACTACAACAACACCTCGTGGCCCTCCAGCAGCAATATGACACCCAGAAACAGCAGATGACCGCGCAGATCGACAGCCTCCGGGCTGACACTGACAAGCTTCAGCGCCAAAACAAAGAAGCAGCTGAGTCCCTCAGCGACACACTGTCCTCCAACTCGGCCTCCCTACAAAATTCGGCCATTAAACAATCCAACGAGCTCAACGCTGAGTTGGAGGCAGTCAGAAACAAGGTGGGTGCAGCCAAAATGCGCCTCACCCAAGTCAATAAGGAGCTCACACAGGCCACCACCGACCTCCAGAAAGTGCAAGCCGACAAAAATTCAACAGAGGATGACCTAAGTATCACCAAGTCCAGACTGGACTTAGAGTGCAAGAAACTACACGACGTCCTCCATGCTCTCGACAGCACCAAGACCAGCCACGAAAATTCCAAGACGGCCCTCAACAAGGCCACCGCAGAATTAGACAAGGTCACCAGAGCAGTGCAGGACAAAACTAAGGATCACCAGAACTTGACAGCCCAGGTCTCCAAAGCCAGATCCACCCTGCAAGAGCTCTCGTCAGACATCACTATGGCCCGCAAAAACCCCATAGTGCCAGCACCACTCTCCCCCATACCAATGGCACACCCCTCCATGATGATGGAGTTTGATGATGCCACTAACTCATGGGTTAGGCCGCAAGGACTGCCAGTCACACCAGGCAAGTCCATCCCCACACAGCCTCACTCAAGCAGCAACACGGTGACTGTCAACCCCACCATAACCATTCAGGCCCCAGCTGCAAGAGATGGCGAGGCCAATATTGCCCACCAGGCCGCAGCTTTCTTTGCACAAGCGGGCAAAGATCTAACCACATATGTGAATCATGAAATTACGCAGTCCCAGGCCCTCCTAGCCAATCAGATCCAGACCATGAATGCCACTATAGCAGACATGAAGACAACGGCACTTAAGCACTTTGAGGTCCAGAAGGCGACTTATGCGCAACATTTCAACGACCTTGAGGCCATGCAGGTCCAATTCAATCAGCAGAAAGATACAGAAGCTGCAATCCAAATCGGCCAACTCAAAGAGACCTTGACAGAAGAATTTAAAGCGACAAGACAAGTTGACTTACTGGAACCACAAATTGCCAAGCAGCAAACCCAGATCACCCTCCTACAGAATGCACTCAAAGAAATAGACCGACTCCTCAAGGCCCAACAGAGCAAGAAACCAGGCAAAGGCAGTAAAAAGACTCAGCACATCGCAGAGAAACAGCTCCAGATAGCCTCACAACTGGAGCTCCAGGACATTGACGCCAATGCCACTGAGGATGACCTAGCCCGAAACCAGACCAAGCTGTACAGGACCATCAATAACAAGATCGAAGACCAACATGCCAGGGTCACGAGAGTAATGGAGGATCTGCGCAACGACATCCACGATCCTAACACTCTATTCTCCATCGACCCGAAGACAGTGGCTCACAAAAGGCCTAGGGATATCTCTACTGACACCACAATAGGCAAGCCTCCTGCCAAGATTACACCAACAGTGGACACTTCAAGAGTACCACAAGAGCATCTTGCCTCCGTGCAAGAAACATTATCCAAGTTACACCC
>CBDHHL010000007.1:0-13179 GCA_965263355.1 Leptolyngbyaceae cyanobacterium
GCCATTGTCACAACTGACAGCAACGATGGCAGCAATATTGAACTGACGGCTAATGAAGATATCCCCAACGGCGCAGTTGCCAATTGGCCCGGTGAAGTTGATTTGATTACGTCTCACAACCTGGGGGTCCAGACCACGCTGAATAATGTTTCGACATATCAGCACATTGGTTCTGGTGAATCTTCCCGTCAGGATACGACTAGAACTTTCACGATCGCGGCTAACTTATCTGAGTATTCCAGCGGGCAACGGATTTTACGTTATGCCGTGAATGCTGAGAACGATGTCTACCTTGAAGTTCAAGACCCTAACCCCGATGCTGTCACGTTTAGCACTCCACCGTTATCGTTTGGTGTTGCTCGAATGTCGGACGGTTCTAAGGACGGTCAGAACGGGAACAAACTTGCCCTATCTCTTAATGGCACGTTCTCCGGTGCTGTGACTGAACTTGAGGCTGCTGCTTAGTGAAGATTGAAGCCTTGCAAAACCAGCATATTTTCATGCTTGGCTGCACAGTTGAGGGGTCAAGGCTAAGGGCATTACTTAGCTTTACTAAGCCTAAAATGTGTGCTGGTTTTGCAGGGCAAGAGGCGTTACTGGTCGAACCGTATCGGCAGAACAATACTGAAATTGTTGTTGTGATGCCGAGTGACTTAGAAGCAATTTATACATACTTAGACTTGGAGGTTGTTCGTTGTGACTCAGACCTTATGGGAAATTAAATCAGTCGATCGCGTGGTTCGGGTGCCTGGGATGCCCCCGGTTACTGTTCCGGTTTTTCCGTCCTTATTAGTAGCTGAAGAAGAGTATTTTCAGAGTCTTAGGGACAACGAAGAGATTAGCGATAAGCGATTGATGGACCTGTTAGTCGCGTTTTGCCTTAAACATCGTGGCGTACTTGGCGATGATGTCCCTACTGAAAAGATTATTGCAAATACTCCCAGGCCATTGGCTGAAGCTTTGTTTAGCTTATTTATCTATGGCTTGCCAGGGAAGCGAGTAAATCCAACTGAGTATATTTACGATCCTGAAACTGAACTGGGAAACGACGAAAATCAGAGCCAATCGACTGGGGAAAACTCTGCTGGCAACTACAGCGCTGGTATCCAGGCTGCGAATATTTCAGACCTACCCAGTTTAGAAACTGTCCGTCAAAACTCGCCTTGGATGCCGCCAGAGTCTGGCGCGATGACCGCATAGCCGAGCTAGCTGAGGAAGCCACCGCGACTAGTGAGGTTGCGGCATTGATCGCACGGGCGAATTTCAAGAACGCTGAAGACGCCAGCGCGACTGATTTTAATCGTTGGGGATTAACCCAGCGCAGGAATGAGCTTGCTAAGACTATCCCCCCTGAGGCCGCAAAAATCTATGTGAAGTTGCTGAAGAAAAACCGAGTGCCAGATTGGGCGAGGGCGATTATGTCTGAACGCGATATGACGTTATTAGCAGGAAAAGTTGAATAGTGGTTCAAGCTGGTTCGGTTGAATTCGCAGTTGAATTTTCGGAGTCGAGTATTACGGCTGCGATCGCTGACTTGCGGACACGGTTCAACCGGGTTGATGACCTTGCTATTGATGTCAGGCTGAATGATGAGACTGTTATTCGTGGCATTAGCGACATTAGACAGCAGCTTAGTAATGCTGATAATGTTCGGCTGGATGTTAATCTTGACGATTCAATTACTAGAGAGATAACCCAGCTTAGACAACAGTTAGAAGCTATCAACAGAACTCAGGCAAGTGTTGACTTTGGGCGCAGTGCTGCTCAAGCTGACGCGATCGCTCAGTCACTGACTCAGCTAAGAGCCCAATCAAATATTCCAGTAACTGTCAATACGAATGCTGCCCAGCGTAATGTTCAGGAGTTAAGGCGTGGGTTTGCAACGGTTCAACAGGCTGTTGATGGATTGAGTCGTGAGAGGATCAACCTAGAAGTTAATGCTCGAAATATTCAAAATCAGATTGCGGCGGTTGATGCCAGAATTCAACAACTGCGTGACAAAGAGATTCAGATTCGAGCAAATTCTAGAGCAGCTGAAGCAACAATTCGGAATTTAGACGCTCAAGTTACTGAACTTCAGCGTAATCGTTCTGATATCCAGCTAAAGATTGATGCTCGCACTGAAGAAATAAATACTATCGAGCAAACGATAGAACGGCTTAGAAATACTCGAATAAATTTAGAGCTAAACCCATCCACCAGTAACCAAGCACTTAATTTGTTGGATCAGCGAATCCAGCAATTAAGCAACGAGCGAATTAAGCTAGAAACCGATAGCACGTTACAGAATCAAATTCTGCAGATAGAAGATAGGATCGGCAGAATTCAATCACGACGACTTCGGCTAGAGGCTGATACACGCCAAGCTGAACCACGCATTAGGCAGATTCAGACTCAGCTCGGTACGCTTGACGATAAACGAGTTCGATTAAATGTCGATGCCGACAACGCAACTGAACAGATTCGCACTCTCGATAGACGGTTAGAGGCATTAGGGGGCGGGAACGCTAGGCAGGCATTACGGCAAATTAACAGGGAACTAAGACAATTAAGTTCTCCCACAATATCGCCCAATCTAGATCTTAGTGGCATCCGGAATAGTAGCGGAATTGTTCAAGGAATTTTCCAGGGGATTGGCCAAAGAGTTTTTGATACTCTAGCTAACGCTATTGGAGGGGGCATCAGAGCAGGGCTTTCAACTGTTCAAAATGCAGTTGGCTTTGAGCAGGCATTAGTTACGTTTAGCGCTCGTGCGGGTGGAGCTGAGGAAGCGATCGCGGCAGTCACCGAGGAGTCTAGACGATTAGGAATTGAAACCAGTAAAACACCTGAAGAAGTGGCGCGCATCGCTACTCGAATGGTCGAATTAGGCGGTGAAGTCACTGAAGTTGGGGATAATGTTGCAGGCGTTGTAGCTGCACTAGAAGGGACTGGTTTTACTAATATTGATGCGACTGCTAAAGCTATTCAGGCGGGAACAAATATTTTTAACGAGTCTGCCGATGCTTTGGCCGATAAAATCACGCTACTTGCCAATACAACAGCAGTTACATCAGCTGAAGGTATTTTGCAGGCATTTGGTAAAGCGGGCGGTTCGTTTGTCGATGCTGATGTTAGCGCGTCAACATTATTGGCAACATTTGCTAAATTCTCCGAGACAGCCACTCCTGAAGTGGCCGCGACTGCAACCAGGAATGCCCTGGATGGTTTAAGAGGTAGGACTGATGTAGCAAGAGAAGCATTAGACAGGCTAAACGTTTCATTCTTTGATAATCAAGGCCCGACCGCGTTTACGGACACATTAGTAGATCTTAGAGATGCACTTGAGCCGCTAAGTGAAGAAGATCGATTTACAGCTTTACAAGATATTTTTGGCGGCAGAAGTGCTTCACAGATAGGATTGTTGTTGCAAGGTTTAGACGATGTAATCGCAAAAACCGATGAACTTGAACAGGGCTTCGGCGCATCCGGTGAAGCTGCAGACAATTTAAATCAGGGCGTTGCTGCGGCGGTTAATCGACTGCAAGGAACCCTGACCACTGCCGGAACCGATCTTGGTTTGGCACTGACACCAGGTATAGAGGCGGGCGTTAGAACATTGACCGCGTCAATTAATGCTGCCATTGAAGACGGTGATGCTTTTGGGGACACAGCGGCTTCAGTCGAGGCACTATTGGAGGCTGTTGACGGTTCTGAAGTTGTTGATGTTTTATCAGCTAGCCTTCGTAGCTTGTTTGATTCAGTTGATGCGGGGGCAGCCAGCCTGATTGATTCGCTATCTAATATATTGAGTGATCCTGAAAATCTCGACAGATTTGGTCAATCAATTGAAAATCTTGGGACTGTCCTCGGTGGAACTTTAAGAATTGCGGGCGTTGCTGCTGAGGCGTTTACTGTGCTATCAGCCGCATATTCTGACACGATAGGCGATGGCCCAGCTGAGGCAATTGGGCAATTTTCATTAATTCTTGAAGGGATTATCCCGGTTGCAACTCAGGTTAGAGATTCAATATCCGGTTTAGTAAATCCGGTCACTGAATTTTTAGATCGCTTTTCCTTGGTTGGCGATTTAATAAATCAGTTCGGCACTTTAGGCCCAGCTATTGGCGCGATAGGCCTAGCTTTTACCGGGGTCAGCAATACAGTTCAATTATTGCGGGAACAGTTAGGGTTTTTAACAGCTGAGGCAGTCCAACCAGCTGTAATCACTGATGCTGGTGCTGAGGGCGTCCAGGCGTTAGTGAATGCCGGAAGTAGATTATCTTCTGATGCTGGCCAAAATAGCAGAGAGGAACAGCTAGCAGCAGCACAAGCATTGGCTGGCCAGTTGGGAGATATTGAAGCCAATGGCGTTGAATTATCTGAACGGAGAAAAGAACAGCTCAGGGAAGAATCGTTGCAGGCATTAGAGGATACTCAGTCTGCTGCCCTGGCAAGATTAGCAGCTCAAGAAGCTGAACAGATTAATGATATTCGTCAGGCTCAATTGGCAGCTGGCCCTGAAAATCCAACAGCCGAAAGCAATGCAGATTCGGCTGTTCGTGATATTCAAGCTGACTTTGCCCAGCAACGGATCCAGATCGCTCAAGATGAAATCGATCAAATCAATCAACTAAGAGCCGATGGCATTATTACAGCTGAGGAAGCTGAGCAACGGTTGGTCACTGCTAAACAGGAGTCTGCTGAATTGTCAGTGCAGGCGATTGAGCAGCAGATCGCAGCTGAACAAGCCGCTGCTGATGCTGTTAGAGAACGGATTGAAGAAGAGCTATCAGCCAGAGAGCGGTTAAATGCCTTGGCATCCGAACAAACAAATTTGCAGTTTGAGGTTGATAATTCTGGCTTAGAAAATCAATTATCAATATCCCAGGCTTTAGCTAATGTTGATGCTGCAAGAATTGATTCAGCGGCTCAATTAATTAGTGCTCAATTGGCTCAAGCAGAGGCAATTGAAAACTTTGCAGCAGTTGAGGAAGCCAGAGATCGGCTATTGCTTAATCAGTTGCAATCAATCCGAGCAGGCACCCAAGCCCAACAGCAACAGATTGCTATCCAACGGCAAATAGTAACGCTTGATGGCCAGAGACAAATAACGTTAGCTCAGATTGCCCGTGATGAAGCCCAGATTGCAGTAGATAGAGCCCGTTCGAGCCAGGGAGTATCGACAGAGGAACTTAATGGGCTTCAGTCGATTGTTGAACTCAGGGCGCAAGGAATTGAATCTGCTAGGGCAAATTTAGATGTTCAACTGAGTATTTTAGACGCTCAAGAAGAAGAACAAAGCATCTTAGCTGAAACCGCTGAAGCTGAGGCAATCAGAGAGCGGAGATTGGAGGGCATTGAATCATTAATTGAACGCCAAACTGATTTACTAGACGAGCAAAAAGACTTAGAAAGTGATATTGCCGATGAGACAGAACGACGGCAGAGTGCTATTGATTCGATTGTTTCGTCATTAAGCGGCTTAGAAGATGTTGGTGCTGAGCAGGCATTAGAAGACTTGAACCAGCTTGAAGATAATTTACGTTCAGCCAGACGAGCAGGCGCAATTGATAGTGAAACTGCGTCACAGTTGCAGTCAGGAATTAATCAGGCCCAGCGACTAGCGCGTTCCGGCGACGGATTTACAGTAGAGGAAGCTTTTAATTTTTCAGATAGCCAAAATCCATTTGCTCAAAGCATTTTGGATAGTTTAGGGCTTGGTGGAGTTAATGCATTTGCTGAAGCTCAGCAAGAAATTTTATTGGCCGATACTCAGATAGAACAGCTGACAACCAAGTTAGAGGAAGTTAGAGACGCTGTTGCTGCTTTGCCTGAGAACATCCCGACCGGCATAGAAAATTTAACCGTATCGACTCCTGACCCAATCGCTGATGCTGCTCAAATTACAGCCGATCTAACCCGGCAACAACAGATTGCGGAGGGAGTTATCTAATGGCCCTGCCTACCACTACAGAACGGGGAATCGTTCTAAATCATGCCGATTACAGCCTAGCTATCACTTTGTTTGGCCGTTACCCTGGTCAGTTTCCACGGGTTGATGGTCGTTATAAAGGGATTGTTCGTAGTAAACGGGGGGCAGCTGCTAGGACGGGGGCTTTAACTAGATTTGCTATTTGGAATTTTGTTGGTTGCCTAACCCTTGACCAGCAAGAGATTTTAATTCGAATGGAAGCTGCTTATTGGGGCAACCCTGGCCCATGGATCATCTATGACTATACAAATTATTGGTCTGAAAATGGGACCACAAATACCAGAGCGATCGCGCCCAATAGCACAGTAGCAGCTGACGCTAATACAATTTGCTACTATCCCCAATGGCAAGCTGAACCAACAAACCAACGAGGGTTTGAATACAGTGAAAAATCTGATGGGGTTCGTGTAGCTCAGTTTCAGTTCACAGAATCGGGGGTTATCGTGCCATGACCTCTTTCACTATTGATGCTCAAGATAGAGATTGGACAGCAAGCCTCGAAATTTTAGACGCTAATCGAGCCGTGATTAGTGGCCCGCATGATATTTCTGATGCGTTAATCAGTGTCGATATCGATTTTTCCGAACTGAGATCGGGGAATAGGCTAAACGGTTGGCTGGCATGGGAAGGCAGTATTGTATTAAGCCCGGAATTAAGCACAACAGTTAGTCTTGATAACCGCGATACTGCCTCTAACCCGTCAGGTGCTGAAGTGTTGGCCATGGGAAACCGGATCACACTGAGCATGTGGACGGGGGCAAATTATGAAAGATTTTGGCCGCCGTTTTATATCTTGAGGGAAGCTTCCCCTAGGATAGAAATCCCTACAAGTGAATCCCAAGCCCAGATTACGATTGACTTAGGGGATCTTGGCAAATCACTAGATCTGTTTACTCCAGAAAATAATTACTCAGGAATCACTCAGGGAACAACCACAACGCCCACAACGTTAATTCGTAATATTGCGACTCAGATAGGCATCCCAACATCATCAGATACGATCGCGGGCGGTTATTCAGTCAATACAGCCGTCCAGAAAAAATCTACACGGTCAACAGTGCGTGAGATTGGGGAAATAGCAGCAGCTCAAAAGTATGTTGCTTGGCTTGATGCTGCTGAAGAATTAAGGCTCACTCCAGCTGACTTTACGCTCAAAACAGCTCCAGATTTTAGCCTAACTATCGGCATTGGAGGAGACGAAGTTGGCGAGAACGGATGGGAACCCGTCAATCTTGAAGAACGTCCGCCGGGGGAATTAACAGTAACGGGCGGTTCAGACCTCGCTCAAGAAGTTGAAAATCCTAGCGTAATCGTTCGCACTGTTCCTGGTCCTGGCTACACATCCTTGACCAGCACTGAAACTAAAACGATAACGCCAGTTGGGGGCGCGCCTCAGACAGTAATTACGTATGAAGAACGCCAAGCCGAGTTACAGATACAGCCTAGGGTTATCACTACGGATAATTCTGGCGTTGTCCCGACGCTGCTGACAGACATCGACAATACGAGCAATGGTCTGCAAGATTCTGAAGATAGCTCGATTACCCATCGATATAACGGAATCACTAAACGACTGACTGAGACAGTTGAGCTGATTCGTAAAGCACGGGGGCTTAGCGGTGGCGATGCATTCAGAGAGGAAGAAAATAATTTAGCCCTGACATTACTTGACAATAGCCAAACGACCACGGCCTACACTTACGACAATATTTTAGGCGTAGTCAGTTCACGGACCATTACAGAACGTCGGCCATGGTGCTTGTGGGAATGGGGCGAAAAAACACCTACCAACTATGACTTGAATCGTTTTCTTGAGCGTGATTATCTGACTCAAACGACTACCTGGACTAGAGTGCTGGACGTTAGCGGAGATCCCACAATTGAGGCTTGGCGTGTTGAACAAGTTACTCAGCAGCCTAGGGGCGTAATCTTCAAAAATTACACGGGGGCCAATCCTGAGACCCTGGTAATTAACCCTGACCCTGAATTAACTTTCACACTGCAAGCCAGTGATGGCTCAACTCGGCCACCGGATATCGAGTATCAAGAAAGCATTTACACAGAAGAACACCAAGAATTTACGGGTTCAGTGCAGATTGAACCAGTCTCAGGGAATGCCCATAAATGGAAAGAGGGAACAATCCGGGTTAATGCTGACGTTATTGTGAGCGATCGCCAGTGCAATGACCTAGCAGAATGGGCGGCAAAATGGCAGCACGGGTTAAGCCTGGGTCGTTCATTTATTGGAGCAATCCCGACAGAATTATTCACTGTGTTTGACCCGGTATCGAGGGTTGATGTGAATGTTGATGGAAATATTGAAGCTTACTTTTTGAACGGGTTTAGCATCTCGTCAAATTTAACTGAGACTCTATTTGGATGCAATTTTGGGTTAATTGGCGAAGTTGGGGCAACGCCGGATGTGGTGGCCCCTCCAATAGAAATATCAGTCCCGATTAATATCACTGAAGACTTGCCAGCGATTCAAGATAATCCGGTTGCGGCTGTAGATAGTGGTGTTGCTAGTAATGCAGAAGAATTGCCAGCAATTGAAGATAATCCGGTCGCTACAAGCACGGCACCAACACCGGTTAGCAACGATGAAGACTTACCAGCAATTCAAGATAATCCAGTCGCTGTTGATAATTCACCTATCTCGGTTAGCAACAATGAAGATTTACCAGCAATTCAAGATAACCCGTCAGTTGCCGAAGCCACAACCAACACTGAAAACTTACCAGCAATTCAAGATAACCCAGTTGCTGTCGATGCAAACGCTACAGGCTTAACGGCTATTGCATCAGGCGTATTTACTGACGATGGGACGACAATTACTGAGCTGTTCCTAGACGGAGTTAACGCTGGTGGCATTACTAGAGAGGCAACGGGTCGATGGTTGGTTACGTTGGCTACTCCAATGCCATCAGCTGACTTTATCGCGATCGCGAGCGCCGATCCATCGTCAGGGGTTTCTATTAATTATGCTCATGGCGCTCAATCGATAAGCTCAACAACATTGAGGGTTTGGCGAGAAGCAAGATCAGGAGTTGGGGCAAATCCAAATATCCAAAAAGTTAGTTTTGCAGTTTGGGGGTAATTGTGGCGACAACAGCAGTAGCATCATGCGTATTTACTGACGATGGAACGACCATCACTGAACTTTTCCTAAATGGCATCAGTTCAGGGGGCATCGTGAGGGAAGCGACAGGCCGATGGTTAATCACTTTAGATTCAGCTCAAGCATCAGCTGATTATCCGTGCTTTGCTAATGCGGATCCATCGTCAGGGGTTTCGTTAAACTATGCTCATGGCGCTCAATCGATAAGTTCAACAACATTTCGAGTTTGGCGAGAGTCTAGCGGGGGTGCAGGAGCAGACCCAAACATCCAAAAAGTTAGTTGTATAGTTTTAGGTTAAGTCATGCCAACTTCAACAATTGATACAGATACTCGAAACGCTGCATTACAAGCAGCAAACACTGAGCTAAATGACGGTGGGGGCGCTAACTCCACTTACGAATACGGGACCACTGGCTTTGGCACTGTGCTTGTAGTTTGGAATCTGGATGGAACGAACCCATTTACTACAGCTGGCAGCACAACAGCCGGAACAGCCGAATTAACAGGGCAGCCGATTAGTGCGACAGCATCAGCCACTGGGACAGCTGCTGAGTATAGAATTAAAGATAAAGATGGAACCGTAAGAAGATCAGGCACTTTAGACGCTACCCAATCAATTACTAGTGGGATTAATTATCTCCTTTCTGCTACGTCTGTAATGCCAGCTAGTTAGCCATGACCGTCCTAACCCAAAGATTAGCCAGCAAAAATAAACAGCGCACGACTCAACGCATTCAATCTCAAATGGTTGAAGCAAGAATCGGTGCTGCAACTATTACTGGCACGGTGTCGGGTAGCAGCGCTGAAGGAATCACACTTAGAACAGAATCAGGTGGTTCTCTCACAGTTCCTAGGTCTACTGTTCAAAAACTTTCACGGCAACCAGCGATCGGGCAGTCTCGGCAGTTATCGACCGGGGGGCAGCTAGAACTATTAGGCAGCAGTACGGAAACGGTTAACCAGCCTGTCAGTCAAACTCAACCGCAAGTTAGATATCCTCTTAGGCCGCCTACTCAGGGCAGCAGATTTGGGGGCCAACGGTGACTTGTGGCTTGAGCAAACTGGCATTCAGGGCAACTTTAACGAAGCTAATGCTTATGTTTGGATACAAAAAATTGGCCAGTTTGTAAAGCTGGCTTCCGGCGGAGTAGTTGTCGCATTTGAACCCAATGGCCCGATCTCGTCAGGAACAGTCAATGGCCAGCTGCACTACAACACGACTGATAATTCTTTATCTATTTACGACCAAGCTGCTGATGTGTGGCGGACTATTAGTAGTGGCGGCGGCGCAACTATTAACTATGTTGCAGGGGCACCCCCTACGCCAGCTCCACCAGGCACTGTTAATGGGGAAGGGCATCACGATACTGTGGTTGATCGCTTGTGGACGTATGATCTAGCTAATACGACCTGGCGGGCTTCCGGTTCAAAAACCTTCTTCCAGGGTGTTCCGTCATCTGATCCGAACTCTTTTATTAGGGGAGATCGCGTTACTACTTACGAAGTCGTGGGAGGTGTTACGTCTCCCTGTGACTATATTTGGTCGGAAACACAATCAGATTGGTTGTTAGTGTCTTGTTGCCCGAATTGTCCGGATGACTTCTTTAATAGTCAATGCGACGATGACGAAGGGTTTAACGGAAATCTTTGTTCTCCACTGCCGCCCTAAATTATGCAACTTTATTCTCAATTTCCTCCTGACAAACTGACTACTCAACAAGTAATCAGAAACAATGGCATCAAGCCTGTGATCTCGGCTGATTTCAGAAAGATCTATGGCCTTTCAATCGTTGCTGATGTTGGCGTTTTTGGCACTAACCCAGACTTCAGTGAGTTGGACAAACAACTTGATCAGGCTGCGGGCTTAGACATTCATATTCACCCAATTGTCTGTCGCTATCCTGAGCTAAAAGGCCGCGACTCGTTAACATTGAAAGGCCATGTCAACAACCTAGCCCGCCCAATCGTTAATCACTGTGTCAGTCGAGGCGCTAAAAAAATAACCTTGGCAGGCGAGCTAACCCTATGTGGTGACACCGATCTTTGGGCAGAGATAATTGCCTTTTACAATGCCATCCATGCTGACTATCCAGAGCTTGAACTTTGGATTTCATCGCATAGAATCCGTCAGCAAGGCGATCGCGATAGTATCCTAACTCGGCTGGAAGACTTACAGGGCATTGCCTCAGGATTTATCGGGGCTGACTATATTAGCCTGTATCAGGCAAAACCTGAAATCCCTGAGCAGGTTGGCCCTGTGCAATGGATGAAGATATCAGCCATGGGGTCAGTTTCGCTAATGCGATTGAGTTATTTGCCCCCATTCTGGCGAGAACTGCAAAGCGCTGGGCTTAAGGTTGCGTTTGAAACGTCAGCGCTGTCTACAGTTGACTTGCCAATTGTCAGAAAGGCGCAAATACAGATATATAGAGAAATCAGCGCCAAATGCGAACATCATGGCGCTGATTTGTGGCTTTGGAATGCTTGCGAGCAAAGTTCTCGCGACCACCAGGGCAACCATAGTTTCTCTGGGGTCTGGGACGAGGCTGGGAACATGCGGTTAAGCATCTAGGTTAGTCGCCTTAGTCCAAAAATGCGAAGCAATTCCTTCCACCTCGTTTTCTGTTGTTACCAACAAAGAGAAGCTGCCGTTTGGCATTTTATATTTGCGACCATTCCCTTCCCATTCAATAAATTGAGGCAAAACACTATTTTCTGATGCGGCATCAAGAATTTCATTAAGCTGATAGCTGATTTGGTCTTCTAAAGTGAACATTTCCATCTTTCTTCGGCTCCTTGCTTTAACTGATTCAGTGTTGCTCTGGGGTCTGGGACGATCTCGGGAACATGAGACTGAGTATCTAGAAATATCTAAAAATTGTATCGCTGGATTGCTGTGCTTTCGTAGCTGCCAACAGAGAAATGTGATCCTTCGTAGACGGCTGTAAGCCGTCTTTCTGCTGGATCGCAGAACGAAACCAAAGTTGCGAACTCAGAGTCCGTAAGCTCCATAAAGTTCTCATAAAACACCCACCTCTTATCGAGCCCAGCCCGAGAGAGATAGGCTTGCTTGTCTGTTTCCCATGATTGAGTAGTCATGCTTTTCGGCTCCTTATTTTTTTAATTCAACTCACTAAGTTCAAACGCGAAACCATCATTTACCCTATACTTGATTAGCTCGGGCTCTCCCGTTGTGCCTGCTGCAACGTCGGCAAGGTACAAATACCATTCGCCATCACTATAGATGGCGTCAATCTGCCAAGACTGACAATGGAAGTAAGTGACAGCTGCGCGGGTGATGCGGCATTGCAATTCATTATCCATAATCATATGTTCCTTACAGGTATCTATAGGTTTTTGCAGTAATGCACCCAGGCGCGTTGGAGCAAATGCAAAAAACAACGACCGGCTCAGGCTCTAAATCCCCTGGCTGTCCATAGGACAGTTCAACCCAGGATTCATATCCATATTCGCCGTCTGTATCAGGTACATTTTCCCAGTCTGTATCGGCCACAAGCCGTTCAATACTGGAAATCATTGAATCTATATGTTTTTCCTCAGAAAAATATTGTCTTGCTTCCAAAACTAATGATTGAGTAGTCATTTCCCGGCTCCTTCGCCTTAACTGTTTTAACGATAACCTCTAAAGGTTATTGTCGTCAATGGGAACTTTAACTTTTTTTGAGATGACTAGTTCTCCTTTCCATATTTTCGTCAAGAAAACCCCTAAGCTTGGCTGCCCATTGTATAGGCAGTCAAGGTTTCTGAGTACTTCCTTGAGACCTTCTCTAGCTTCTTCTGGCAGCGAGCACCCCCACTGGGCGACGCCTATTTTTTTTCTTGGCATGGCTTATTCCTCTAAAGGTTACAGCCCACCCTAGCACAGTTTAACTTGCGGTTGGAAGAGCCCTCTTCCAAGTCAAATTAATCCGCAATCGCTTGACGGCATCATCTTGATTGTTTATGATGTAATCAAGTTGATGAGGAAGATTTATGAGAGTTTCGTTTGACCAAGACCGCATCTACATCGAAGACCAACAAGGTCGTTTGCTGAACGCCCTGATTCGTTTCTGCTCTATTGATGAT
>CBDHHL010000008.1:0-42393 GCA_965263355.1 Leptolyngbyaceae cyanobacterium
CCCTTCAGCTCTGGATATCTACAGACTATTGGGTGAACATGCACATCGATCCCTTTTGCTTGGTCTAGCTGTCTATCAAGCTCCTTGAAGTCCGGCGTCTGACCAAATGCGCCGACATCGTCTTTGACCGTGAGTCCATAGATTTTCCTTAGGTCCGCCGCAACTATCGCCCCGACGCCGTTGTCTCGGAGTATCTGTTGAGTAACCGGTTTGTCCGGCGGGAATTGTGAATGGATTCGCATTTAATTAAGGTGGTAAAGGAGTGCAGTTGCCGCCGTCAGAACCCTCGTCGTCATCACAGAATGAGTTAAAGAAGTCCTCGGCGCAACCGGGGCAGCAAGACGTTAACAACCAGTCGCTTAACTGGTCAGACCAGATGTAGTCGCATGGCGTCCTAGTGTTCCCGCTAGTCTCGTAAAGAGTAACCTTATCCCCTCTAGCGAACGAGTTGGGATCAGTCGTCGGGATGCCCTGGAAAAAGTGTTTATTCCCGGCAGGCCGCCAAGTAGTGTTCAATAAATCATACGTCCACAGGCGATCGACCACTGTGTCGTGATGCCCTTGTCCGTTTACCGTGCTTGCTGGTGCTGGGTTTGGCGGAGGTCCAGCGACATAGTTTATGATGGCACCGCCCCCGGTCGCAGCGCTGAACTGCAACCATTCAGACGTTGACTCTCTCCAGTAGTACAGTGTGATCTCTGCCCCAACCGATGGGATTTGAGCATGGATTGCTCCATTAATTCGGCCAGGGGTGACCGGTGCAGCCGTACTAGCTCGATATTGGAATATTGGTTCCCAGCTTTCAGCTACGGTCGCTGTTCCCGGCTGGTTGTAGTAGATTACCCCCTCGTCTCTGGAGTAGAGTATCTGAAACGGATATTCCCTAAACGCTTGCGTTGCGACTGCGTTGGGATCTCCGTTGATTACCTGAATGCCCCTTTGATTAGCTAGGGCGTTTAGGTGACCATCCAATAGCTCTGCCGTGGCTCGTAACTCTGCAGCGCTGACAGTGTCACTGCGTGATACAGCAAGGCCCTGTGATACGGCGACAATCTCTCCAATAGCAAGCCCACCAGTACTGAGCAACCCAATAGAAGGGATACCGCTTGCAGCTCCAAGTGGCTTGTATCGCCCACCTCCGTCGTACAGACTGGATTGCTGAACAGTAGTTCTATTGTTCTCGACGCGTAGCGTTCTTCCTTGGCGTTCCTGAACAGAGAGTCTGACGCGATCAATTGCCCCCATTAGGCGTATCCTCCGCTAACCCAGATTCCAGAACAAGCCATCGACTCAGTAATCCTAGGAAAACCGAAGGCTCCAGCTTCCGAAGCCCAATCGAAAGTTAGCGAGTCAGCAAGATACGTATAGACCCCGGTTAAATCAATAACCTGCACTGTCGGCAGTGGTCCTGATGTGACTAGAGCATCTGTACTAGGCAGCTCAATCAAATCGCCCAAATGCCTCCCGACTGTCAGATCTCTATAGATGGAAGCCATGATCGTCATCTGAGCATTGCTAAACCCAAACGGAACCTCATAAAGACGTTTGAGATTGCGTCCCGTAGAGCCGCCCCTTGGCGTGTATGATGCGATCGCTTCATAATGCCTCAAGTTACTTTTTAGTCCACCATCATAGAATTCTGTCTGAGGTGGACGATTGCGATCACTAGCGGGGATGGTCTTAGTTCTGAAAGTTAGAGCCCATGGGTTAGATATGTTTTCATTAACCGTTGATTTGCTGGCGATTCGAGCAATACCAACTCGCTCTCGAATCTTATAGGCTCCCGGTGCAATAGAAATAAAGTCTGTCTGTGTTAATCGAGATTCCCTGAGCTGCCAGGGTAAAGCACTGAGCGGGTTATAGACAATCTCGGCTTCCTCGATGGACTCAGTAACTTGAGTCACAACTTCATCAGTATAGGTAAACGTGGTCGTCTTTCGGTAGATGGTTTGCATGTTTCCAAAGACCCCATCAGCAACAATTGACTTCTCTTGTTGCTGACGGGTTTCTATCACGCTGATTAGCTTCGCTTGCCCGATAGGTTCGCTCAGTCCAGACTCATAGGTCTTAGCGATGGTTTCGTTAGTGTGTTGAACTAACTGAGTATTGATTCCAGGATCTTGGAAGATATTAATCTCCAAGTCCTCAATCAGTGTAGTTACTGAGCTGGTAGGACTCGTGATTGGAGGTCCGACCGAATCACCATCGCTGTTGACCGTGGTCACAGTATGCCGATAGATGACCCCAGTACCAAACGCGCTGGGGTCATAGTCATTGAAATCTCCCGTAACCTCGATCACTTCAGGTGTCGCGTCGTTGGTATCCGTGATATCAAACCCACTAGCCGCAGCTTTGGTCTCCTCTGCCGGTTGCTCGGCAGAGGGGGACGGTTCCCAGGCTATGTCATTAGTACCAATGGTCATGGTTGCGATCGCAGCCTGTGGAGTGAAAGTTAACTGACCATCTACGATTTGACCGTTGGAACCTTGATAAAGATATCTGGCATCATTTGACCAAGCCAGCTGGCCAGCTTGACCGGCAAAAGACTGAGTGTTTTTTCCTGACGGATAGGCGATCTGATAAGGCCATGTATTTAAACTAATATCACCAGCCGAAACCTGGGAAGCCTCTAGTAACCTAGCCGCTGGTAGGTTACACGCTTCTGACGAGCCAAACACTGTACCAGTCTGCTCACCCTCAAACTCAAATAAATCTGCCCACGCTAACTTACATCCAAGATCCAAGGTTATTTGCCGGTCCACTGGTGGATCGGGCTCTCGCTGGATAATTAACCGAGCAAAAAACGGATCTATCCAGGCGTCGTCCGCATCGTTGCGAACCTGCACATAGACCGGGTTTCCACGTCTCCAGCGCGCCGGATTGTCTCTGGAGTTTATAGACTCCGGTACCGTATAGGTAGCGTCTAGTACAATCGTACTGCTGATAGTGACTAACGCCTCTCCGTTGTCTGGTAGCGAGTCAAACTGAGCAGAAAGCGACCGCAGCTGATTTGACCAGTCTTGTTGGTCTGAGCCGATTAGAACCCTTAGCCGTCTTGGCGTTGCGATCGCAACCACTAACCAACCTCCAAAACCGAAAATTGAACCAAGCTATTGATACCATCGCTTGCTACGCCATAGCGACGACGATAGTCAGACGGCAGCGTTAAGCCTACCCGGTAGCGTGGAAAGCCGTACTCATAGCCGTAGCTGGTCGTGAGGGTTTGAATTAGCGTTATCCCGTGCCCCGTGGGCGATGGGTCGATGTATTCAAGTTCAAAATCCAGCTCTAGCGCGCCATCACGGCCAGCGCCATATTCGGTACTTGACCACTTTGCGATCGCGCCTAGTCTAAGAGCGTCTAGCTCTGGCATTATGGCTAGGACGGTCATTGCAAACCTATCGACCAGGCTGGAATTAATTATCGGAGTACCCACAGCGCTAAAGCCCGCAATTTCAGCTCTACCTAAGGCTGACTCCTGATAGAGACGTTCGCCAGATGGAAAGCAGTCGATCACAACTTCAGGGACGGGAGGAGACGCCCCAGGTATCCGGATAGTGATCTGATCGTCTGCCATTACAAACCTAAGTCCTTAAACTGTAATCTTTGAACATTCATTGCGGCCTGCAACGCGTCAAACTCGGTTGCTTTTGCTCCTAGGTTGATGGTCTGGTTCAACCTAGGTCTAGCCCTAGCCGTTAGTGCTGTTAACACTGCGTCTAATTTTTTCTCAATCGCCTTGGTTGACGGCACTGCTGCTGCTGTAACCTGTCGACTTGATATTAGATGCTCCCGAATCAGCGCTCTTGACTGGACTTGACTGACCACCCTAGTCCCCCTAGGGGGCAAAAGGAACTCATCCTTATGGACTTGAACAACTCCCCCCGTTGCAATGCCCCCACCTCTAAGTGACTGACCTTGTCTAGCGGACTCAATCAGCTGCTTTACCCGTTCTGCAGATTCTTCATCAAGCCTGCGCTGTTCGTCCTTAAATGCCCGCTCAATTTCTCGCTGTTCGTCCTCAAATGCTTGCTTTAGCGCTCGTTGTTCGTCCTCAAAAGCAGCTTTCAAACCCTCTTGTTCATCCTCAAATGCCCGCTCAGCTGCTCGTTGCTCATCGTCAAATACCCGCTCAGCTTCCCGTTGCTCATCGTCAAATACCCGCTCAGCTTCACGCTTTTCTTCCTCAAAAGCGAGCGCTGCAGCATCCTGCTCATCCTCAAACGCCTGCTCAGCTTCACGCTGAGAAGCTTCGAACGCTTCTTTTTCAGCCTCTTGAGCCTGCCTGAATTCATCCTCTTTGGCCTGCAACCTATTTTCTAAGTCGACCCTGGCCTGCTCTAGCGGGGTAAGTTCAAGATCTGCATCGCTAAGGACTTGATTGCGCTCTCTCAGTACATCGGCTTCAACCTCCCTGCGTAGCTCAGCTGCCTCCTCTTCAGCCTCTAGTCGTTCCCTGATTGCTTGGCGCTCTTCCCTGGTAGATGCTTCCGCTAGAGCAATCCTGTTATTGACTTCGGTCTCCAGTGCGTCTAACTCGGCGTTCCCCTGTGATCGCTGCTGATTTAAGCTTTCTTGGAATGATCGCTCAGCTTCCCGCTGCCGGTCGTTGAATGATTCTTGGCGAGCGTTAAGGCTATCTTGAAATGCCTGCTGGTCTGACTGTTGGGAGTCCTGAAACTGACGTTCGCTAGACTGCTGGGAGTCCTGAAACTGGCGTTCGATAGACTGCTGGGAGTCCTGGAATTGGCGTTCAATGGCCCGCTGGTTTGCCTCAAAGCTTTCTCGCTGGAGCTGTTGCTGATTATCGAAGGCATTTTGAGTATCACGCGACTGAGTCTGATTAGCCTGTTGCGCCGATCTCTGTTCATCCTCAAATGCTCTAGTCGCCGCGTCAGACTCTCTTTGTCGAGCTTCCTCGATAGCGTCTGCTCGTTCTTTGGCAAGCTCGATCGCTGCTTCCGCCGCCGCCTTTTCCCTGGCCTCAATAACCTCTTGAGTAGAGCGAGCAACCTCAGCACGCTTATTTGAAATATCTGTTTCAATTTTCAGTATCTCACTCTGTATCTGTTCAACGGCTTCAGGATCAGTAGCTTCACGCTCTAGCTCACGAAGCTCGCCAAGTTTCTCGACGCTTAGGGCGATTCGATCATTCAGGCCATTCTCTTCAATGCTCCTGAGCCTGCTCTGTCTTTCTTCTGCCGATATCTCCTGAGCTGCCGATTGCTGTTCAACTGCGGCGACCGCTGCAGCCCCGGCGTTTTCTATTTGAGCATCGCCCTGATCAATTTCGTCATTCAATGACTTGAGCCTATTTTTCAGGTCATCTGTTGAGTCAGATAGGGCGGTCAGGCCAGCTGCTGTATCAGTAATCCGATCCCTATACTCTTGCAGCTTCTGTATTTGTAGTTCCTGCGCTGCGGTTGCTTCCTCTGTAACTGGTACTTGACGCTCTAACGCCGCAATCGACGTATCGATCGCGGCCACAGTTTGCTCAATTTCTGCAGGGGGAACCGTAATGCCATTCTCTAAAGCCTCTGCAGTTTCGTTTGCCGCAATTCGCACGCCCTGCACACTAGCCACCAGGTCAGTGAATGCAAGTTCAGCGTTTCTGGTTGCGGTTTCGGCGACTGTATCCAAGCCAAGGGCATCTCTAACCCTGTCTAAACCACGCTGCAACACATTTATCTCGTCGTTCAGAGCCTCAACATTGCCCCTGACCTGTACTTCTAAGCTGTCCCCGTTAAGGGAGTCTAGAGCATCTTGCACATCTCTGGTTGCCTGTTCTATCTCGCGGGCTTGCTCAGTTGCGCTCAGAAACGTGTCCACTACAATTGCAACGCTGGCTGCTGCACCTGCAACCGCAGCGAAAGCGACCGCTGCCGACTGAATCGCCGCAACCTGAGCAATTTGAGCCGCCGTGGCCTGACCAGTCGCGGCAGCGTAGAGCGACTGAGCCACGGTCGCCGCTGCCACTGCAGCAGTCTCAGCGGTAGTAGCAATTGTTTTTCTGGTCGTATTGACGATGCTTACGGCTTCTTGAACAATGCGTTGGCCGTTGGCTAGGTTGTACGCGGTAACGGCTGCTACCGCAGCCGCCAGGACTCCGGTCAATGCCGTAGTTGCAATCAGTGTCCTCTGAATTGGAGTTGGCAAGGCGTTAAAGGCCCCGACTAGTTCAATGGCCGCATCAACGACGGGACGTGCCCCTAAGTTGGCAAACTCGCCAAAAGAAACACTAGCCTTAGTTGCTTCATCACTGAGATTGCTTAGTCGACCTCCCAGGGTTTCAGATTGTACAGCCATAGCCCCAGCGATCCCCTCAAGATCGCCCAGAGCAAAAATAGCATCGGCGATCGCCTGCGGAGTTCGGGCCACTTCCTCCGTCACACCACGGAAGGAGATCGCAACCTGGTCACCCTGAGCACTGGCATTAATTCCGAATTCTTTTAGACGTTCAAACTCGCCAGTTTGAGCATCCAAAATAGCTTCCACGATTTGATCCAGGTCTTTGGACTGCGAGCTAGTCAGATCGCCGAGCTGTCTTAGTTGCTCATTGGTCGGTTGGATTCCTCTGTTTTGCAGCTTCAAAAAACCATCAACGACCTGGTCAAGCTCGAATGGAGTGTTGGCCGCAAAGTCTTCTACGCGAGAGAACTCTCGCTCGGCTTGGTCCCCAAATAGATTATCGAAAATGCCCTCGAAGCTTTCGAATTGCTGAAAATCCTGTAACGCCTGACTGAACAGCCCGCCGATCCCGGCAGCGACTGCAGCAGATAGAGCCGTCGTAATTCCGGTTAACTGCTGTCTAACCTGCTCCGATTCTTCGGCAATGGCAACCAGCGCTGCCTCTACCTGTAAAGCCTCAGACGCCGTTAAGCCATAGGCATCAGCGAGAGCCCTAGCGTTTTGCTCAGTTTGAATATTGCGTTGGTCAATCTGTTCAACCGCCGCGTCAATTCTATTGATGTCACGGACAGTCCTAGCCGTGCCCGCAGCTTCGAACCTGATCGCAATATCGAGATTATCGCTCATTCATCCTCTCGGCTCGACGACTCTTAGCCCAGTCGTTAAATTCGACTTCGTAGTCCTCTTTGGCTCTGTCTTCTGGAGACTTTAGGTAACGTCCATAAAGCCTCAGAATCTCCCATAACTCATTGCACGGGACGATATTAGCAATCTCGTAGGCTTCGGAGATGCTGCCACAGTGCGTGGCAATCAGGGCGATCGCTGCGGCTTTTGAGTCAATCTTAATTTTGGGATCCTTAGGAGACTGATGGGATTGGGTAGGCCTGTTTAGGGTTACCAAAAAGCCCTCGACGGCTTCACCTGCTTTGTTAACACGACCAAATAGCAGCTCACAAAGCATCGTTACGGTAACCCAATCCGGATCGATGCCGTTGAGTTCAAGCATTCGATCGGCGTAATACTTGAACTCAGCGCTTGCCCGATAGAGCGAATCCACGGCGACAGATTCGGGCTGTTTTTCTAGAAATGCCCTGACTTGTTGCCGACGCTGCTCAAACTCGAAAATCCCAGCTGCAGAACAGCCAGCAATCGATCGGACAACGCCATGCCTATCAACAAACTCAATTCGGCCAAACTCAATCATTAGACAGGAAAGACCATGTTTCGTCCAATCAGATAGGGTTCATCCCAGTTGCTAAAAGACAGCATTGTATAAACCATTTCCAGCGTAAACAGTCCCCCCTCGAAACTAATATTCGGCTGTGCGCTTAGTTCGCAGTTTGGAGCACCAAATATCCCGTTTCCTCCGCCTGCCGTTGAGTCATATATCTCGCCAGCAAAATTAAATTGCGAAATTTTATTAAGTGTTCCAGGGCCACCAACTATTTGGCCACCAGTCGGCTGCACAAACCAAGTGACAAACGCAGTATCGCCCGCTTTACTGACATCAAAAGTTAGCTGATTATCGCTCACCTGAACTTCAGTTGGCCCCGCAGGTGCTGCCGCAACATTGGTCATATCCTGGCCGCCGTCTTCTTCGATCGCGACTGCCGTTGTGGCGATATTGGCCGCGAGCAGTCCCGGCACCGGGACGGTTCCGTCAGCAGCGATCGTAAAGAACTTTGTCCTCATGACATCTGTGTTTGCGTCAATAGCCCGTTCCTTTTGGCCGCGAGCTGCGGCTAAGGTTTGCCATGTTGGAACCTGCGTTGTCAGGGTTAGCGTATAGGTTGACCCTGTGTCAATTACTTTCTTGTCTTGTCGTCGGCCCGCCTTATAGGCCTGGGCTGTCTCTGTAGACGCTTCGATCGCTGCAACAAAACTGAACGCAGGCAGGGGAAGAGCAGATAGCACCCCATCCGCTGTGATCTGAGCCCCAAAGTCTCCCAAGCCTCTAACAATTTCAAACGTTCCCATTAAATTTTTCTCCTAAGAAAAACGACTTTTAGTTGATACAGCTGTCCCCAATCCCAGATTGCGTTGTCATCGCGATCGATCAACTGTTCGTCAATCAATGCCAGTCCTGGCAATTGTGCAGTGTAGCAGTTCGGTAGGTCTGAGTCAGTCGGCAGCCAACCCACTAGAGCCGCCTCAGTCTCTCTAAGCAGTGAATAGGCCCCGTCATGATTGTTTAGTTTTTTCACTAAGAATCTGATCTCAATACTTAGAGTTCTGGAATTCGAGAACGGCCCTCTATTGGATGACGCAGCAGCTTGCCCCGTTTGACCCTGATATCTGATAAGTATCGCAGCGTTGCCGACTGGATTTCCCAGGCTTGCTGGGTTATCTGGCCAGGGCGATATGCGGGCATGGTTGGCGATGCCCGCATCACACAAGAGCCTTGAAATTGCACCCTCTAAGGATTCCATTGGCAATAGTTAAGGAATATCGCTACGCAGGCTCTTAGCCGCTTTTAGGTAGTGGGCCATAGCATGATCATCAATACTGTCCGCAACAAGTCCAAGTATTTTACTAACTCTGGTCGCTGATATTGAGACCGCCCCCCAAATACTAGCGCCAGTCCCGTACAGCTCGCCTTGATCACTAAAGATCAGTGCTCCCGAACGCCCTGGTGACAGCTCAGAGTACGGATGCCATGCCCCGACCTCAGCTGGTGGCAGATTGGCGACAACATCGCTGTCATGCACCAGCCTAAATAGACTGCGGTGTAAGGCGAGTACTTCGTAAAGTTGCGCCCCCTGCTGGTTAAAAATCCTTGGCGCGCCTGCAGTAACACAGCTAAGAATAGTCCATCCATCTAGACGCAGCAGTATTGACAGGATTTCTGCGATCGCGCCGCCCAGCGAATGCCCGCATAGGTGAATTGACTTCCTCTCGATAGCGCCCTGCATGAATAGCTCGTCTAGCTGCCCTTTAATGAAACGTGCTCCCCTCAAAAAGCCGCGATGGAAGCCCACCTTAAACCCTTGATAATCATCGTAATCGGGTCTAAAGAGTAGGTTAAAACGTGTCCAATTTCTGGCGTTCGTACTGCCCCTAATGGCCAGGGCATGACTGCCGCCCACCGCAGTAAGGACAGCTCTTAGGGAACCAACCGGCATCTCAACAGCACCGTCAGGAAAGGCGTCCAGTCCTGGACTGTAGACTGCTGCCGCGTACTCTACGCCACGCTGAACAATCTCGATCTCAGTAGGTGTTAGATGACTCCTGTTGTTATTAAAATCCATAGTTCCAGCGTGCCCTATAGCCACGGTTATCGTAATGGGTGAAACTTGTGGCCGATGCAATGCCGTTATCTGCCAGCACTGAATTAACTACACGATAGTTAACCGTCGCTGGGCTGTGGCCAGCGATAGTGAAATCACACGCCCGCCCCTGACAGTGTTGAGATCGACTTGCACCGCCAACGCGGCGATTAGTGACCGGATCTCGATAGCCGCTATTGATTGTCATTGCGGCGTTTCCAAATAAATTACGGATGATTTGAAGATCCTCTGCCAGGTTAACGAGCCGGATCGTAATATCACTATTCTCAGGGCATCGAAAGCTAGATCCGTCAAAGTGCAGCAATTCATACCAAAAGATGTTAGGAGCTTTCTCTGCATGTACCGGGTCGTACATATTCAAAGCACTGATACCAGGAACTAGTCTGGTTATCCACGACCGTTGCTCCTTACGTTGCTCCGGATTGGTCGTTGGAGTGTCAGTCGGCTTATTGTCCGGCTCGCTCCCTATGATTTCAATGTGACCATCGTCGTCATCGTCTCCGATAAAAGCCCACCAGACGCCGCGACCGTTGATCTCATTCTTAAGAGTGACCCTTACACACTTGCCTTCACGCTCGCCGATCTCCTCAAGAATTAGACTGGAACCCTTCTCAAGATAAAGAACCTCATCAGGAGAGTGTTCGCTCGCCTGCCTGCGTGGGTCGGTTTTGAGTGCTGTCCTATGATTGACACGAAGCAGTTGATCGAACGGCTCAAAATCGGGAGGAAAAACATACACGTCAGCCCCAACGGTTGGGTGAGGGTGATCAAGATGGGTCAAATACTTAATTCCGTCTGGCATTTCATAGCCAGACATGTTAAAGGGTACTTCTGCCAATACGTCAAACTTATGATCATCGGGCTGCTCACTTGCTTGCCCTGGTCCTTTTGTTGCAACTGTCCGCTTGAGAGGCATTGCGAACAGCTGTTCTTGGATGAGATTGTATGTAGTCATGATTCGCTGTTATTTTGGTCATTTGCTACCGACACACCCGCTTGAACTATAGCAGCTCGGATGATTCGGAATTTTAATCCCCGAATCATTAAAAGTTTTGCAGGGTAAGCCGACGCAACCTACCCTGCAAAACTTTTAATAATGATTGCTCTAATTTTCCAATGATAAGATTGCCATGGCTGAACAATCCTGAGAACCTTGGCGACTTCGGTCGCCTTTTTTTTTGCGTTAGCAGTAGCCGTCAATGTTGTCGGCGATTAGTTTATCCCTCTGTCCTGCTCTGCCTACACTAACGATTTCTTGCACTGGGGCGTTGCCAGCTTGGTCACAGGGGAGTGTCACAGTGCCTGCAGCCAGCATTTTCAGCCAAGACAGAGCATCCTCGTAGCGCTGCCGCACGTCTTCTCTTGGTCTCAGCATGTCAAGAAAGTAGCGGGCAATATCTGCGGCTTTAGTCTGTAAGACGACTGGTGTTGTAGTCGTGGTCAGCGTCTTTAGATAGTCGGCATATTTGGCGCTCGCGTAGGAGCTGATCAAGTCCTCTGCTTTATTGATATTGGCTTGGATGAGCGCTTCATTTGGCTTGGTCGCCTCAGGATGATGCAGTTGTGAAAGCTGCGTCATCTCTGTTGCTCCAAATAACTCAACCATGCCCGCTGGGTCGACGAACGGCATCTTATGCCCCCCTCAAAACTTCAATTTCCACATCCTGCTTAAGCGTAACCCCATCTACCGTAATAAATAAGAATACAGAACGCATCATGATTTCACTGAGCTTGTCGCCTGGATCTGCTAACAACTGGGCAGTATCCGCAGCTGGAATTGTCCCGGTCCACCCACCGACCTGTCCATTGACCACTAGAGTAGGAACCCAGTTAAGCGAATATCCCCCGACACCTATAGCTCTTGTCGCCGCGTGTTCAGACGTATAGCGAGAGTCAAGAAAATTAGCTTCCACTATCGCTGTGTCCGCTGGGATTGTCCCGTCCTCAGTAATTAGCCTAATTTGCAGTGACCACGGCTCGCCCGCAATCATGCCTAGTTTCGAATCTGTCAATGTAATGTAGGGCACTAGTATTCCTCCCTGTTGCCGTCCGTAAAGTAGGCGTAAGTTTAATTCTGGTTCCGTTTACCGACGTTAGTGTTCTATAAGCTCGATGTGAGTCATATGATCGGGCTGACTGTCCGCTATCGATTTCGCTTGTTGCTCAATGAAGTCAGCATCAACAAATATGGGGCACGGCGCAATCTTGACTTCAAAGTTCATCAGCGCTTCATAAACCATCGGATTTATGCCCGTCTCAGCATTAATCAGTTCATCCAGAAAAACAAAGCTATTTAGGCATTGATTGCCTTGATAGTGACTTCCACAGTCGCCCATAATCTTCGTGTGGCGTTCCCCAGCCATTACATTACGGACTACTTGAGCGGTCGTATCTTTTTCTGTATATTCGCCCGCGTCACAGGAGAGCGCATTGCCAGCAAGCGTGTTGTTCTTTACGGTATTAATTCGGCTTCCCCCCTTAACAGTATTCAGGCCAATTCCAGACTTGCCATTAAACACGCTGAGATTGTCTTTAATTAGTAGATTGCCCCGGTAGATGCCCGTGTCGTTCTGAAAGTGAATGCCGTTGCCTTCATCTAAGGCCATGGTTGCGAAGCCCTTAGAGAACACTCGTGAGATTACATTGCATTGGTTTCCAAAAACCAGATTTTCAGAGATTTCATACAACGTTTCCGGCGGTCCTTTTGGCTGACTATTGGCAATGCCATGGCTGCCGCTAATCGAATACCAGCAATTATGATAAATGGCGTTGCCTTTGATCAGATGAGAGTGCCCATCTTTGTTGGATATTCCCGCCCCTGGAAAATGATGGATTTTACATCCCTGAATTCTGATATTTGAACAATTGTTTAGTGCGATGCCCCGTCCTGTTATTTGGATCGGCGTATCCTCCCACCATAGAGATAACGCATAGTCTAGGTCTAAATCCTGGCTATGACCTGCAAACTCTATATCACTGATATAAACGTGATTGGAGTTTTTTATCGCTAAACCATTTACGTCGGATATGACCTTCACCGGACCATCGCCAAACGGCATTATCCTAATTGGAGCTTCGGCTGTTCCTTTTAGCCAGCTGGCAAAAAATGCGCTTCTACAGGTCCGTGCTTCCCATGCAGTGCTGTATTCCTCATGTTGATAAACGCCAGACTTTAGCAGGATACGATCGCCTGCCTCAGCAACTTTGAGTGCATTTTTGAATTGATCTGATGTCTCGATAATGAATCTCATGATGATAGCTAATTCCCGAAAAATCCTGCGTTACTAGCATCAAACGCAAAAATAGGACTTGCCCTGATAGACTCAGCGACAGTCTCTTTATTTCTCATGACTCTATCGAAGCCAAAGGCCACATACCCAAATATATCGCCATTCTGAGCCAATATAGGACAGGAGATAGTTAGCTGAATATTATTAGGCTCAAGTTGCTGTCTCAATAGGCCTGCTGGGAGATCCTGAGTAGGCTTAACCCAGCACTGGCCTAACTTATGGTAATCGAGCTGTTCCAGATAGATATCCTCTTGCTGGATATCTAACCACCCGTAGGTAGCCGATACCGGAACCCCGATCCGTGCGATCGCAAAACTAAAGCGCCGACGTTGGTCCTCGTCATATAGGAATGACCCGACCCATTGAGCGTCCAAACGATCCCCCATAGAGGTTATTACATCCTCAATTGATTGCTGATAAATAAGCCCTCTAGCGATGCCCTGCGCTATAGAACCAGGCGTCCTGATCTGAAGACAAACATCACTAAACTGAGTGTGCAAAAACCAGAACGATATAAGACCAAAGCTTAGCCCTAGCAGGAGGCTAAGCAGCATCCGGCCTATCGAGCTACGGAAGAACGGAAATAGAGATCTAATCATTTTTACCTCTCGGCCCGCTATTAGCCTCAGGTTCTACTCTCTTGGCTACCGTATCCTTAGCCTTCGACACAATACCCACAGCTGCGCCCGTCGCATTAACGAGCGCTCCGATCACCAGGATGGTAACGTCTCGGCCAAAGCTCATTAGCTCGGTAGGTACCCGTCTAAAGATGCTTAGTACAAAGGGAGTCAAGTAGAAAAAAAGGCCCGCATATATCAGCCATTTAACGACAAGTTCTTGAAGCTCAGATCGCCGCAATTGAACTTGCATATCTTCATTAGCAGAATTTAGCCGTCTGTTAGCGGATATCAAGTCCTCATTAGATTGTTCAAGTCTTACAATCAGCTCTCTCTCTTGTTGTTTTTGAGCCTCTATTCTTTTTTCTTGTTCAAGATACTCGGTTCTATCCCTTACGGCTTCCCCGACATAGGTTTTGCCCTCATGGGTAACGATAAACAGTTTCAGCCATATGGGGATCTGTCGTCCCGTTTTCGTTTTCCCTAGCAACGGGGCTTCCTTGCCCATTTCACGGGTACGCCTGCCCTGAATAAAGGCATCATATAGCCGGTCATGGACGGTCTCAGGAATAAGATCCTCAGGCACCAAAGCATAGACCGGCAGCCCAACCATAGACGCTGGACTCTCGTATTCAAACAGCCTAGCAGCTGCAGGGTTTGCAAGGACGATAGTACGATCGGAATTGCCGAAAATAATGGGGTCAGGATTATTCTCAAATCCAGCTCTTGCTAACGCTGCGTCAGGCATCAAATTAAACCATTTTCAGTCGCCCACGGAACTAAGTCTTGATGCGTCCCTGACGTTACAGTATTAACATAACTCATCCACTGAGCCATGATTCCTAAGAATGCAGTCGTCGAGCCGCCTGGTGGTACGGCTTCTGATGGCAATGATCCGGATTCCCAAGCGACAAGGTTTGAATAGATGTTTCGGATGGATTCCGCTAATGCTTTTTGATCAGCGTTTGCAGTGGGAGATTGTGAGATCGCATCCCAATAATTTATTTCTTCTTGGATAGGAGAAGCCCCGACATAATCGCCACTATCAATGATCGCCTGGTTAGTGACTGCTGCACTGGTTAGCTTGTAAGTGATAGCCTCTGTTGGCTCAGTCGTAGGACTGGGGATTACTACAGGTTCGGATATTGCGGCTATTTCTTCGATTTTATATTTAAAGCAGCCAGCAATCTTGAACTGCCAATCTAGCCCCGCAAACCCTTCCAGCTCAACAGTTAAGGCTGTAATGTCCTGTGTCTCGATCGGATCAAACCCTTCCCCCATAGAGATTGTATCGTCAGACCTTAGGACGGGCACTGATGGGTTTCGATAGACGGGAGTTATTCCGATGCCAGTCGCCCAGCCTTTCAGCTCATTGTCTGCTGAGATAGTTAGTTTATAAAACTTGGCTGAGTCCCAACCTCTATGATTAAGTCTTACAGGGGTTTCACTCTCGGTGCAGATCTTAAAAAAACTGCCATCCTCTGTAACTTCAACATTAGCTGGGTGATTCGGGCTGATGGTGCCAGGTCCAAAGCCCCAGTCAAAATCCCAAAAGTCTCCAGCAATGATGTTTTGCTGCACATCCGTAGCAGACGGGTTTGAACCGCCAAACAATAATGGAGCAAAAGTTGATTCCTCAGTGGCTGTCGGCGATCCCGTATTAGGGGCCACTGAGGCTATTAGTTTCCCCAGGTAACCAGCTTTACACGCCAATCATTCCCGACCCAACCATTCCCGACTGCCATGGAGATCCATAGCTCATGGATAAGATTGATCTCCAGTCTGTCTGTGGGGTCAAACTCATACACTTTCAGCATTGCATACTCAACGTCCCCCGCTGCAGCGCCGCCGCCTGTATTAAATTGAAAATCAATTCCGGTAATCTGTCGCGTATCTCCTGCATCATACGCTATCGTCTCCATTCCCCAGGTGCCAGTGTTAAGAGCATCGCCGCCCCCAACGCTCTCTCTTGCCACTGGCGACGTTTGAATGACTCGCTTTCGCCCGCTAACGTTGGTCATTCGTATTTGACGAATATCAGACCTAGCATTAAACTGCCAACCTGCTATATCGTCTACTGCGTCGCCGTTCGCAATGGATGGACCAAGGACTCCATTGCCCGTTTGGAAATTGAAAACCGTAATATCTCGAATGCCAGTAATAGCGCCAAGGGTAACTGTTAGGGAGACATCAGTAGCTGGGCTAACGGGGTTCTCAGTGACAACATTAACCACTTGGTACTGATTAACAATATCAAGACCCCCCAGTGTGGCCAGATTTGCGGGCACTGTTGCAACGCTTGCTATCTTTTGACCCGCTGGAACGGCGACACGGATGCTGTTAACGACGCCGTCAAATATCGTGTTTTCTGTGTCGCTTACTCTGTCAGGACTGCTTGCATGAATTGTGGAACCGGCTAGGGTTAGTGCCCTAGGCTCTTGCAGTCGGTCAATGGCTGCAACGCTGTAGCCTTGAGACTGCTCCACATAGCCCATTAAGCCCGAACCATTGATATTCGATCTGAAGCTCCCATAGGGTGAAAAGGCAATTTTTACGATGCCATCGCTTGGGACTGTGAACTCAGGAATAACAACAGCTTGATAAGAGTGCCGAGCCCCGCTCAATACCGTAGACTTCATCCATACTGCCCATGCTTCAGTGTCGGCTAAAGTTTCTGCGGCAGCATCATCAGCCGCTATTGTTCTGTCGCCACCGGATAACACGTTGTCAGCGCTATTTAACGCGCCAACGACATATCCCACAGGAGCACTTGAGCTGTAGCCTAATGGGTGAATCGTTATGACGACTTTTGCCCCTGGGGTTAGGTTTAATTCCTTCGTGTATGTGTTGCTAGGTGCCCACGTCGTATCGGATGGTGCCACGTCCGCAGCGCCGGGAGCCATCTTAAAGCTGCTGCGTATCAGCTGATTATCAGGAGTGATACTCGACGGCGCGACTTGACCCGCAGATTCTCTAACCCATCCCGTACCATCGTTATAAAGATTAAGTCCCTGAGACTCAGTTAAGCTTGCGTTTGTGTAAGTCGTCCCGTCGACAGTGACGACACTGTTTGGAGGAATGATCGCGTCAACTTTTTTAGCTGTATTTATATTTGTTGTTAGCGTATAAGTCCCACCAGCTGACAGATAGCCAATGGACGCATAGCCCAGCGTTGCACCGTCCAGCTGCTGAGTGATCTCTTTTCCGTCGTCCTCGGTAACAAACGTGTCCCAATCTGCCGCCACAAAAGGCCCCGGTGGATCAAGACTCGCCTTATTTGCTGTGTAAAGCGTGCCTCCTTGAAAAACCTGAGTGCCCGCGAGATAGCCACCCACTAGCGCTGGATCATATCCGCTAGGAATCTCTGGCAAAAGCATTGCCAGTTTGTCCTCTTGGGAGTCAGGAACCTCGTTTGCAGTAAACGCGTCAGAATGCCATCTGTTATCCTCTGTACTCCAACTTGCAAATGTCCGGGCAATAACACCCTCATTATTTACAACATAACGCCTCTGTCCGCCTGTAGTTGGGTCTGCTTCAATTGCCCAGATCGCTCCATTACTGCTGACTACATAATCTCGATCTGTTGCTGCAATTATCAGCGTATTGCCGTTATTGGCTGTCGCTGGATAGGTAGCAGATATCGCAGCGATCGCAGCAGCGCTACCCGTGGCTGTAACCACCGTGCGATCTTGTGCCGTGGCTGCGAGTGTATCCGTGGATGAGGTTGGGGTTTGTCGTCTGATAATAGGCATTGTTTTATAGATTGTAATAAGACCCCTTAGTATTCCTTCGGAAAATGGGTCCGTGAATAGCTCCGCTATCCCTGGTCCTGATACATTTTTGCTTTAGATTGTAAACGCAGGTAAACTTCTAACCTGGAAATTGTCGTACCGTCCTGTTGTATTCCTTAACCATCCACCGCATGAATTACCAGAGCTTTGGCTATTAGACGTAACAAATACTTCACCTTCAAATTGCACCCTTATTTCAGAATCAGTAAATTGAATTAATAACGGGTAAGGCGTGCTGCTATTCAATGCAGCGCCACTATAGGCGTAAGTCTCTAAAACAATATTGTTGTTTTCAAATAACCTAATTGTATTCGCCTGGTTGTTTGCAATTAGAAATACACCCAGTCGATTAGCAGGCCCTGCGTATCGAAACATTAGACCTGTAACTGCTCCTGCCAGAGTAATATTTGCTGAGACCTCAACAATTGGTCCAGCCCAATCATTCTTAGTTGTGTAAAAGAAACCGTTTGCATTTCCCACTCTAGCTGCTTGGCCAGAACTTGCCACAACATTACCTGATGCGTCAACTGTCCACCCTTGTCCACTTGTGTCCGTATCTAAGACGTAGGCTGCATCATCTAAAGCAAGGCTGCCTGAGAAGGTATCTAAAAATTCAGTAGTTGCAACTGAAGATGACGTTGTAGCCGCTATCGCAGAGACAGATTGATTGCCTGCTTTATCTTCTATAACAGTGAACACCTCATAATCAGTGCCACTCGTTAGCCCTGTTAAGGTGACAGCACTTGTACTACTCGTGTAACTCAATGCCACACTTGCTGAGTCAATCGCCCCAGTCCCTGCCTTGATAGCAGCTGCCCCAGGATTAGTGGTCCCGTCTGTATATATGGATGCATAAAAAGTAGCAAACTCTGACGAACCTGCTCTTACGTCTATACTTGTTTGTTGAATATTCTCAACTGCGGGTGACAAACTAACGTTAACCAAAGGATCACTCCAGACTCTGGCCCCCAAACTCAGGCATTCAGTGATGTAAGCATCCGCCAATTGCCTATACCCCTCATCTAGGAAATGAACCGAATCACTCGCCACTGAAAAGCTATCAGCATTGATTAATCGTACATTTGCATCGTTGTTGGCTATAGTTTGCTGAGCCGATAGTATTTGTGCTCTTGTCGTCACATTACCTAAAGTTGTGGCAGAAAGAATCTGGACTAAGACAACGGGATAATCGGCTATGCCAATGTAACTACGCAAATTAGCAATAAAGGTTGTTAACTGAGCTTCGTAATTTGGAGCATGAGTCACATTTTGTAAATCTGCTTCATGCTGAACAAATAGTAAGGGTAGTAAATATACTGTTCTTCCTTGGTTTTGCAATTCAGCAAGGCCAGGTTTAAGGAAATGATTTTCAAGTGCATTGGCTAAACCATTACCTGGCCCCCATAGGCCAGTTCCAGAGTTAAACCCTGTACTTCCTTGCGCACACTGTATCACTCGGATATCGTTAGTTGTTTCATCCTCCAAGCGTTTGGCAACCCATATGGACGGATCTGGAAAGGAGCTACCTTCACGATTAGTATTAACGCCTAACTCAAAGGTTTGGAATGCTGCGTCATCATTTATAGACAACTGATCAGCTTTGTAATACGTTTGCACTCGACTAGAAAACGTGTGTGAAAATAAGGTTGCCCCCGGTCCTCCTTGCCATCCGTTTGCATTTGACTGACCCGCATCCGAATAAACAACCGTTGCCCCAACAGGGAATAGATCTTGTAGTGACGGAGTAGCCGACCCCGCAATAGTAGAACCCAAGACAGTTGCCGCAACCTGGTTACCCGCCGCATCCCTGAAACCATCTGTAGGAACGGATACGGTGTAGCTACCGACTACTGTTGGAGTAATGTCAAATGTGACTGTGCGAGATAACGTATCTCCTGTATTGCTAGCAATTGCAACAGTAGCGTTGTTCTGTCCATCAGTGACTGAGATTGAACTAGCCGTGATGGTGGTGAGATCTAGAGAAACAGTATCCGCAAAGACTACCACTATTTGGAAAGTAGAACCAACAGTCGTATTTGCCGGAATCGCGCCAGATAATGTTGCGGTTGGGGCAGTGTTGTCTACTGTAGAGTTATTGATAACGCCTTGATTAGCAACAGTGCCCAAAGTCGCACCGTTTTGAGCCGTAACAGGGTTCACTCCAGGTGCGTAGGAGATTGTGATCGAGTCAGAACCTGTATAGGCAGAATCTACGGTTAGAGTAATCACTGAGCCTGCAATAGCAACATTATTTACAGTCTTTCCACCTGATACTGTGAAGTCAGTTGTTGCGGGGACACTAGCGCCATCTAATGCGCTGCTAAACGTCAGCACAATCTGATCAGGGTTCGCGTCCTCTACACTGGCTGATGCTAGCGATAAAGTTGGCCCGCCCGTTACAGGAGACATATCTCTAGCGTAATATGTCACATCTACTGTAATGATTGATCCTGTCGAAGCAACTAACGATGGATTCGTTACCAACCCTGATATTAAGTCCTCTAGTGCCGTCGCATTGCCAGGGGCATATCCAAATCCGATAGAGCTGCCAAGCGGTAAGGGGGCAGAATCATTAATTGATATCGTCGCATTGCTAGGGACAGCAGACGACACATAAAAAGTGACCCCAGTTATATCATTTGGCACATTGCCAACTGTTCTAAGAAAAACTTGCGTATCCGTAATATTTGGGATTTGCTCGGTAGCACCTGCCTCAGGCTGAGCAGATAGTTTAAGTTGTGCAATAAAACTGTTAATTACGCTCATGACTATCTCAGAGTAAGGATCAATCTACAGTCAACTGTCGCTGTTATATCTACTGTGCTATCTTCTCGACGCAACCTGACGGCATATGCGCCCTCCAAGGAACCTGAGTCTGAACCCGTATGCCCGACCGTATCTCCCTGAGTTGGAGCTGCTGAATCTGCTTCAATCAAATCAAATTCATCAGCTGCCGCCGTCTGGAAAAAAGAAATTTCTGGATAGAAAACAAGTGGTCCATTAAGGGCAGAACTATAGTTGGTAACTTTGATCGCTGCTAGAACAGAAACAAGCTTTCTACCCGTTGGAATTGCTACCGGTGTTGATACTTCATTTTGAGTGCTTAACGTAAAGGTTGTTCTTAGCTGCTCAGTTGGACGCTCGCCTGAAAGACCCTGAATACTATTAAGAACTGCATCAGTCGCCCCCGTACCGATAGGCACTGTGACCGTTCTATCGATGTCGGCGTATAGGACTTGATCGGTTTGATTGTACCAACCACGGTCAACAGTGCCGTCATTCAACTCGTATTGAACAGCATCGATTTCAGGGTTGTTTGCACTCCCCACTGCTGAAGTATTTGGGAGAAAAGCGCCGATAGCTGGCATTATTAATCCTCCTCTGCTGAAACAACACGGGCTCCGGCACAGAACAAAGTCTTATGAACCTTGTTAGAGATAATTAACTGACCATCTTTAACGGAAATAACAACTGGTTCATCGTTGCCATCACCAAAACCTAGCCAAACTGCAAACTCATTAGACAGATCGATATAAAACGTTTCACCGTCTCTTATTCTTGCGAACGCGATCGCTTTCAAAGCCTCACCGCTCATACCATCACCTCATAAATAAACAACGACATATGCCACCACGCTATACCCTTGGTGGTGTTACTGCCACCATCAGCGTTATAAGCCCCTAAACACAACTTTTTAGGGCTTGTTTCTCCTGATAGGTCCAAATAGAATTCTCCAGACAATAGGCGCAACGTGCCTGTATTGTCGTTCTCCCCAGTGCCGTCCGCTTGATAATTCAATAGGCCCGCTGCGTGCGGGCCCGGATCTGAGGCAATGACTTGAGCCTCAAATAGATCAGCGTCCATTAGCCCGATATCGATATACTCGCCATTGCTCCAATTTTGGAAGCCAAAATTGTAGTGGCCCCTATAGAAAAACCCGTTTTGAAATTCGAAGTCCTTGCCAACGGTACTAGAACCTTCAGGGATTTCAGCCCCGCTAGAGTCCAGTAGCTTAATTTTTGCTCCTTTAATCCTGGCCTGTGAAACTCTCGCGGCTCCGCCCGTGCCAAACGTGAAGGTTGTTCTAATTAGTGGGACTTTTGCGTCTTCAGGGTCGTTACTGTTTGGCCTAAACGTGATATTCGTTGGCTGAGCTGAACCTGGCGCGCCATTAGCAGGCATCGCAAACCAGGCCATGCTATCAGGGAACCTGGACGAAATGAATTTCCCAGTAGGAGCCATTACTGCACAACCTCTCTTGCGACAATCTCACCAGTTGCCGCCGATTCTGCGATTACTCGAATCTCCCCGTTAAAATCATCCGGTTCAAATCGGCCAGCCGGAATTGTGTAAACGTAATTTCCCCCGGTCGTTTGGGCAGCAGTAGAGCCGTATTGGACGTAAACGGTTTGATTCGTGCTATTTCGAATGACCACGTTTACTCTACTTGGATTCGCGGGCACTAACTGTTGATCAACATTGAGATTGGCACTAAGTACAACCGGAACCGATGCACTTTGTTGAACTGCCGTGTTAGCCCCCGTACCACCCGTCAAGAACCAGGATAAATCAGGCTTATTCCTAGCAATCCTAGGGCCAGGGAACGCCCCTTGATATTGACGGATCGTCATTCGCGAGCGACTAAATGCTGTAGCTGCACCCGCAATATCTTGGTTGCCAAATACTCGCAAGGCCTCCAATGCACTACGGCTAATCGTTATCGTGGTTCCATTGCTTGCCCATTGCCCTAACTCTGATGCGATCGTGGGGTTCGGGACGGGGCCATCGGTCGTGTAAATTAACAGCCATTCATTTTCTGTCGCGACTGCCGTCGTCTCACTCTCAGTGTTGATTTGAGCAAGCCTATCTTGAGCGATTTCAAACGTGATGGTCGCGAACGTCGTCACAGGCGATACGGTAAACCCAGTTGCGCCCGTAATAAGCCCGCCTGCAATTGGCCTGTCCGCTGTGGCCACTGTGTCGCCTGTGACCGGGATTTCGAGAACAGATTCAGAAACTAACAGTATCGGGTCGTTAGTGCTCGAAGCTCCAACTACTGCCGTAACGATCGCGTTCCCGTTAGCGGTCCCAATCGTAATTCCGTTCTCATCGGAAAACGCGTCATTGGCCGTGGGATAAACAAGGTCATCGCGACCAATGACCGCAAAGCCACTGTTCCCCGTGCTGGTGGTACCACCGGCCCCATCACTAATATCGTAAGTGACAGATTCAAGCGAGCCTAAACCGCCAGTGGAAGAGCTTGCTGTCAGCTGGGCTTCTGTCGGCCCAGTACCAATCGTTACAGTTGCCCCTGATGGGATATTAGCTAGGGTCGTTCCATCGGCTGATAGGATGCCGAACAGCACAGGCCCAGCCCCATTAATTTGATAAGGCGTTGCTGACGGTGATGGGGCCAACTGGTCTATGTCATCACTCGCCAAGGTAAACCTTGGCGTGTTTGCATCGACAAGGCCAGAACTTGTGGCAACTGTTGCAGGAAAATTTGTAACCTGAGTTGCCCCAGCTATTCCACCAACCGGTTCAACGTTTGTTGGGGCAGCCGCCAAAACTGCATTAGTCGTTGTGTTAAGCCATTCTGGTGGGTCTGTTCCAATTTGCCTAAGAACCAAAACGTCGCCAGCGTTATAACCAACTCCGCCACCTGCGGCCCCCTGAACAGTGGCGTAAATATTTGTAGGTACACCACTAGTCCCAACAACTAAAAGATTGCCGCCCGCGTCAGCAAGTAAAGGGATCGGCTCTCCGTTAGGGTCAAGCCCGTAGATCAGGCGGCTGCTCATACTGTAATCCTATGAACGATCTCATTCCAAGCGGTCGTATTCATCTCTGCTATTTCTTGAGCAGACTCAACGGTTTCAATTGGCCTAGCATTAATCAGCTTTTGAGCGGTAGCAGGGCCAACCCCAGGCAGGGCGATAAGCTCTGATGCAGACGCCTGATTGAGGTTGATGACATCAGGTGCTTCAGACTCGCCAAGGATCGCGATAGCGCTCAGCTCTAAAAGTGAACCAACCGAATCGCTAGGGATATCCAACTCAGCCCCGACAGGGTAAAGCTTCCCCTTTACTATCAGCTCAGAAAGGCATTTAACTTTTGTCATTACAAAGACCCCCGACCTAGCTGTAAGATCCCGTCTGGCAAACTCTGATCAACCGAGTAGTCAGCCAGTGGATCAAATATATTTTGGATTAAGGCACCGCAATATTTTGTGGTGATCAGCTCGCGGCGAGTATTGGCAACACGCAGCCAACGACCGCCCCGAATACCTAGGAAAGGATCTTCGGAGATCTCCCCCGCAATGTCTGAGCCAGAATCAGTATTTGGATAGGTTGCAGCTGCACAAAAAGTAGGCATGACCGTATTGACCAGCGAACTAGTACTTGGCTCTAGCCTGACCAGGGCAGCTGAATTCCGCCATAGTCGACGTACGCTAAAGTTTTGTGTGGCTGCCTCAGGATCGACGCGAGCCTCGAAGTTAACATCGGTTTTTGCTTTTCCGATAACAACCTCAACTTCAAGAATCTCTGATAGTTCGTCGATGGTCAGCCGTCCCGCCTGAGCTGCGTTGCTTTGGCGAGCGCCGCGAACAGATTCAACCAGGTTTGGATGAACGCGTAATTTGTTCGCGCCATGCTGGCTGATAACCATATGAGTCGCTTCAACCAACATCTGTTCTTTGATGTCATCAATGAGTTCTTTGGGTCTAGATGCAGGGTTATCCCATTGATCCGCTGCCGCCGCGATCGCAATCACCCGACCAAAGTTGTTAGGATCAGAATATATATCGGCGACTCGCTTCTCCTCTCGAAGCCGCATCAAGTGACCAGCACCGCGAGTTGCAGTCGATTCTAGGTTGACCACCGAGTAACCAGCACGGCGCTGTTGTGCCGCGACTTCCTCGTCGTAGTTAGCGATAGGTACATCAAAGCCATAGTCTTTGGTGAAGCTTGCCCGTTGCTCAGAGCTAAACTGCAAGGCTGGGGGCCTATCGTATGGGCCAACTTCGTTTTCCGGCGCTCGCATCAATTGAGAGGCATCGCGCCAGTCGTATCTGAAAGTCATTGCGGGAACAGTGATTTCAGGCATGACGATCCGACTAATAAAATCGGATTCTGACTGCATATATTCCTGCAATTCGCCCGTATGAACGGGCGACACGGTGAAATTCATTTGCGGCATTACGGCATTACTCCAGGTTGAATTGATGCATTGAACAGGTCATCCGCAGCTGCAGCAGTACTGGTCGCTCGACCGACAACCTGTTGGCCAGAAGCCGCAGGAATGGCGCGCCCTTCAGCGTCACTAGTCAGGTAGTCCCCGACTGCGATAGCAGCTCCAGCTCGAAGCTGGAACGACGGAGACCACATAATCACAGACATGGCATCGCCGACACGGTTATATGATGCACTCCAGCCGATTACTCCAATTAAAGCCGTTCCCGTGCCAGACGCCTGGACAGCTTGAGTGTCATCAGAACCTATCGCGATCAGGCGGCAGCGCCCAATTGCAAACCCTGTCGCGCTATCAGTGTCAACAAGCCCAGTCGTGGGCAATGCTTCGATTTTCCATGGTTCTTCGTAGCAGTACTGAGAAATATATGGGGATCTAGCCATTATGCAGACCTCTCGCTAGCGACTTGACGGATAGCTTCAGAAAAAGAGATTCCCTTTTCTTTCGCACGGTTGCGGGCTTCTATGTTCAGCGCAGCTTGCGAGAACTCAGCATCACTTGGAGCAGCCGGGGCATTGTCAGGGGAAGCAAACTCAGTTCCCAGCTCGACAGTCTTAGGGAGTGAAGCGATAAACGCCTTAAAGGCTGCTTTGGTGCCGACCGTTTTCTGGTCATTTCCGTACGAAAACTGGGCTTCGTCTGTAGGGAGGTTGGCGTATACGGCACTAGCCAACTCAGAATCAAAAACTTTCCCTTGGTTCAACTGAGCCTCAGTAAATGCCGAGAATTCAGCTAAGTCAGCTGCTAACTCCCTAGCCTTGATTTCAGCTTCCTTGGCCGCGAGACTAGTTTCCCTCTCGGTCATTGCGGCTTCTTTAGCCGCAATTTCTGCTTCGTTACGTGTCATATTTTCCTCACTACTAAATGTTGGCGTGCTTTCATCGTCAAGTATTCCAACTAAGTTGCCTAAGTCGTCAATCAGATAGTTTGGAATAGCATTGTCAACTGCCTCAGCCGTCATCAACGAGCTGGACAGCATTAGATCTCGAATCCCCCTGAGCGCCATAGAGACTTGTCTGCCTAGAAAGTAGACAGCTTCAGCCTCCCTACTGGCACCGAAGTCCATAGAGTAAACGTGTTCGCTGTCGCTGAGTGCTGAGAACTCGGCTGGTTCTAGATCGACCGCCCCTTGTGGGACTGCGGCTAAGTGCTTGAGCATCCATCCATTAGAACCCCTGGCTAGCTTGACGCTCAATTGCCAGGGCTTTGAGCCCTGAAATCGACTAGAAAAATCAGCAGCCACGTCTTTTGGATACGCCAGCAGCCGATCGCCGAAGCGATGGATCCTGTCGAGAACACCCTGGACAGGGCCAGACTCGTCGTGATGGACGTACAGCGGGACGTTATCAGCTCCATTCGTAACCAGTTGGTCAAGGTCCGCTCGCGAAAACTCACGCGTTACGCCTCGACTGTCTGTCCAGGTTCCGGCTTTGAAAATTTCAATCAGCGCCATTATGAGGGAGATCGCATCAGAGCCAGTGTAATTCCCCTAAGCCGCCGTTGCAATAACCACGGCATTGCTGTTACACTTTTGTCAACTATTCCAATCGACTATACAAAGCACGCGAAGGGGCGTTCCAGCACGCCCTTTTTTATTGAAAAGTTTTGCAGGGTAAATCGACGCAACCTACCCTGCAAAACTTTTTCAGGGGGATCGGTATACTATCGAGATAGCGAGTGTCAATCCTTTAGTGTCGTGTCTAGGAAAAAGAAGCCAAATTTAGCCAAAGAGGTCAGGCCGGACGGATTTGGTAAGCTGTCTGACAAACAGATACGTGCCGGTCAATTATTAAATGCCGGATTAAGCCAAGTAGCAATCGCTAAAGAAATTGACGTGTCGACAAGATCGCTCACTAGATGGCTAAATACGTCAGAACTTTTTAAGAAATATCTAGGGCATCTTAGAAAAGAACGAGCCGATCAGATTCAGCGAATTATTGAAGCCAACCGTGAGACCATGGCTGCAAACATGCAACTTGCGATCGCAACTTGTTTTGAGATTATGGGCTCCGGTACACCCATAAAGGACGATTACCAAAATACGGTTATTGATTCTCAGACTGGGCAGCCACTAATTAGCTATCGCTACTCAACTCATGAACGGCTCAGAGCTGCGGCACTGGTCTTTAGTTCAGCAATCAAAATGTTGCCGAACACAGAGCCCCCTGACACAATTGAAGCTGAAGTTAAGGATGCTGACTTTTCCGAAGAACGACTTAAGGAAGTGCGAGAGAATGTTTACGGGATCTATTGATGGCTGCTGTTCAATTACTGCCGTATCAGATCGAGTCATTCAAGGATCGCTCAAGATTAAAGTTACTCATGTGGAGTCGCGGCGCTCGCAAGACTTTTACTTGCACTCTAGAGATTGTAGATAGCATCTTTTCTCAGGAGGCAGCGGGCCAGCGCGACGAATGGACAATCCTTAGCGCTGGTGACCGCCAAGCGATTGAGGCAATCCAACACGCTAAGCGTCACTGTGTTGCGTATTTGATGAATGCGGTGAACGTGATCAAAGGAGAGTTCGTTAGTGAAGACGGAAAGCGCCGCTACACAACTCATGAGATTAGATTTCCAAAAGGCTCAGTGATTCGCTCGGTGCCTGCAAACCCAGATACTGCTCGCGGGTATACAACAAATTTTTATTTAGATGAATTTTCAATTCATGAAAAGCCAAACGAGATCTGGCGAGCGGTCTATCCCTCGTTGAGAGGCAAAAAACGGATGATCATAAGCTCAACGCCTAAAGGTGGGCGTGCGAGTAAGTTCTATCAGATTGTCCACGATGAAACTTCGTTATGGTCAAGGCATGAGATTGATATCCACGAAGCCGTACGCCAGGGATTGCCAGTCGATATCGAAGAAGAAAAAGCAGCGATGGGCGATCCTGACGGCTGGGCTCAAGAATACGAACTCAAGTGGATTGATGAAGCCTCAGTCTGGCTGCCCTACGAATTGATTCAACGCTGCGAACATGAAAACGCCGATCGCCCTGAGCTATACAGCAATGGAGCAACGTTCATCGGAAATGACATTGGGCGACGAAAAGATTTGTGGGTAGCGTGGGTGATTGAGCGAGTCGGGGACGTGCTCTGGACTCGCGAGATTAGCGTTTTGCGTGGGGCAAGCTTCCATGAACAAGATGAAGAAATGGACCGTCTCATCCGAAGATACCACCCTAGTCGAATAGCTATGGACCAGACTGGTATCGGTGAGAAACCAGTTGAAGATATGCAGCGCCGCTACGGTGAAGCGATGGTTGAAGGCGTCGTTTTCTCGAATAATAGTAAATACGTCTTGGCAACAACTTTGAAACAGGCGTTTGAAAATTTTAGGTGGAGAATCCCGATCAACAAGGAAGTCAGGGATGACTTACACAAGCTAAAGAGAACGACAACGCTCAGTGGCGCTCCAAAGTTTGACGCTGATGCCGACGAGCTTGGTCATGCAGATCGAGCATGGGCAGGAGCACTCGCACTTTACGCCTCAGGTATGGGGGGGAAAATCGAAGCTCGACGGCGTAATAGCTGGTCCCATACCCCAGACTACACAGTCAAACGCCCTGATCGCAGGTATGCCCGCATGGGTGGATCGCGATCTCGACCTTAGAAAAGATTCAATTCAATTAATCGCTTTCCGATCCATTCAGTATAAGTAGGGGGGATAGCTTGGGTCAGCTCCCTCTGAGTCATCCACGATATGCCCATAGCCTTTCTGGCTTCATCAACTCTAAAGTTATGCCCTGCAACAGTAATATATCCCCCCTCACCTAATCGGCTCATTCCTCGATGGCTACCTGCACTACCATCGACTGGTACGACCGGTGGACTCATCAACCAAGGATTTATTTCGAAATAACGGTCTCGAATGACCTGCAAACCAAACATGTTGCCACGCAAAACAATGGGGTTAATTAAATCTCTTTTTGCACCTGGCACGTTTTCAATTACGTATGGTTTTCCAGTGGCTTTTATTTTGTCTCTAACAGAGCCAATAAGTCTGGGGGCAGTCGATTTACTGAGACTTTTTGTGACACTGTAGCTCTGGCATGGCGGGCTAGCGTGAATTAAATCAAACTCAGCTATATCGAGAGTTTCTAGCGCTTCAAGCCAATCCATCTGATAAAAAGTAAACGGGTAGCGTGGCTGAGGCGCATAATCTACGCCGACAACCTCAAACCCTGCTCTGTGATAGCCCATAGCGGCCCCACCTGCACAGCAAAAAAGATCTAAAACCGTATAACTCATGACCTTGTTTTAGCGAATATTGGACCGATCTGGGCGATGTGCCAGTAACATGTGTCACTTTTCTTGGAAAATCTCTTGATATCCATACGCATATGTGATATCATGTAGTATACCGCAAAGAGGGGCGGACATTGAGGCGATAAAAAGCCGATTGAACCTGCGGGCACACCGCCCCCCTGAGGCTATCGGGACGCCGAATCTGGCAGAGGTGGATAAAAACGGCCAGTCGTCAGTGCGACAACAACTGGGGTCAACAGCGTACGGCCCATACAAACCCGCTAGAAAACCCCGTGAGGCAGTCTGAGAGGACAATGGCCCTCACGGGGTTTTCTTTTGCTTTTTGCAACAGTATTATTTTGCAGGGCAGGTTGCGTCGATTTACCCTGCAAAATCCCAATAAAAGGGCCACTGGAGTCAGTTGGAGACTCAGCGACCCAAACAGTAAGTACTAACTCATATCATATAGCCTCTCAAGTAGCTCGCGATCTCTATCTTCTTTTTGCGATCTCAGCCGATGCTCGTAGGCAGTCAGAAACAAGCCAACAACACTGACAACAATCGCGTCACAAATCAAGTGTCGCCTGATTTTCAGTCCTTTGAGAAAGTCTGTTGATTTCATTTTTCAGTTTTCCAATTGGAATAGCGATGTAAATTGCGCCAGCTGAGACGTTACCGGATGCCCTCCACTGCTGCCAGTCCGTAGCAAGCCTCAGAAAAACTATAGTGCAATAGTCCTCTCCAAAATGATGGCCATCGACTACGAGCGGCAGTATGCCCCGTACTTCGTGAGCATTCTCTTTTAACCAAGCCAATGCTCTATCGACCTGGCCAGCCGTTACGGGGCATGGGGGGACTTGATACCAGGGGGAGGGAGTTAACCTAGACATCAGACGATCCCAGTAGAGTCGAGGACAGGAACATCACTTTGGACTTGCTTATCAAACAAGCCCAGCTGAGCAACCCCAGATCGCGAAGCGTCATAATCATTCCAGCAACGCTTAAGCAACTTTAGAGAGACACCCCACTCCTTGGCGATCTCTGGCATCCTCCAATAAAGCTGCGTACTGGGGGTCCCCTGAGTTACGCACACAGCCTTGGTCAGCTTGGCTACTTTCAGATTGCTAAGCAGTGGGATGTCGTTTTTTATACAGTAGTCGTCAGCGCTAGCCCTTACTCCAAGAAACATCGCTTCGTTGATCTTGAGCGTCAGTTCTTGGCGGTTTTTCTGATAGCGAACGATTAGGGTTAGCCCCCCTTCATCCTTATTCACTTGAGAGGCTTTTCCAGGCATCTGTTTTGTCTCCTTTATACTTTGGTACTTGAGCATGAGTTAACGCTCGCTGTGTGGTCTGCTGGGAGCAAATGCGAGCCCTTTCGTTAATATTAGCTTCCTTATTGCGATCCCAACATCGATCACCTCTTGGTCACTCATAGACGCAATTATCAAATAGTCGGATTCGCCAAAATCCTCTCTGTCAAGCTTATTGAGTAGGCGCGATCGGAAGTCAGGAAGGACTCGCTGAGCTAGCGAGATAAGCGCCAAATACTGAGATAGGTCCTCATTCATGCTGCCACCCCTGCAATGCCCTTCAGCCAGTCGTGTAGCGACTTCCATTCCAGATCACTAAGCTCGGCAATCGATCGTTCACCAAGACTCACCAAAGGGCAGCAATCGACCGCTGCACTCAGCCTTGCGTATCCCCTCGATCGGGACAATTCGGGGAGTGATCGCTTAACTTCTTCAATGCCTAGTACCTCCGTACTAGTCGCCGGAACACTTTCAACCATGGGCTGATTCAGGCTTTCTTGCCTGACTCGTTCGTGCTGTTCAGCCTGGATTCTTAGCTCTACAGACTTCTGCCACTCAGACTGAATCGTGTCAAATCGCAGCTCTGATTTAAATAAATCGAACTTATTCTTCATGCCTTTGACGTACTTTCCAGCGTCATGGGGAGTGATCACTTTCTGCTTGCTGTACGGTTCAACCGTTGGCAGATAGACCCTGATTAAATGCTCGATCAGCTGTGCATTTGGACGATCGACCGTTCCCCATGGAAAGGAATGCATTGTCAACGCAGTTGAGTCTAAGAACTCCCCTGTCACGAAGTGAGAAAAGCTAATCTCATTTTGAGAGTGTTCCTCTCTAATCTGAGTAATCTCTGGAGTAATCTCTGAAGTAATCTCTGTATAAGGTAGGTTAACTTCTTTAACTTCTGTAAGTGAACTTTCTTCACTTACAGAAGTGGACTTTTTTAACTTACAGAAGTGACCTTTGTTAACCTCTGTAAGTGAACTTTCTTCACTTACAGTGAAAAGCTTGGCAGTAGCGGCTTCCAGCGTCTGATGATTCCTAAAGTAAAAGGTTTGCCCTGTCTTTTTGTTGTGGAAACTACAATAGAAAGCTTGAGACCCATCGGCCCGCTCAAAGGACTGATCGCCAGCACGTCGGTAAGCGGTCAGTGACTTGTGAGCAATGCCGAGCTTAGAAAACGCCTTAGAAAATTCGTGCTTGCTAAACCCCAGCTCTTCAGTCCAGCTGTCACCGGGACTATAGGCTTCATGGCTGCACTTCTCGGTAAATTTGTAGAAACCGTCTGGATACTTGGCAAACCAGTACTCTAGCTGCACTAGCAGGATCGTAGCCGTGACACTTCCGGCCAGCGGTCTGAGCTTGGAATAGTACGGAGTCGGGTTAGCAAACGCTGAGAGTAGGTTAATCATGCCGACGCCCCCTGCTCTTCCTTAAGCATGGCTGAAAGCTTCGCCCGGTTACCGATATATCTGATGTATACTTTTCTCCCTTCTCGGTATGCCCGCTCGTAATAATACGGTCCGTTGCGCCCCTTCATCTGAGATTCTATCCAGCTGCCAGAGTGACCGTTTACGTCGGGCTTCTTGACCTGGAATAGCTCAGTAGCCTTGTCGATATTCCTGAGCGCTACGATCGCTTCTAATCTCGATATCAAATGCTCAATCTGTCGATCGGAGAGATTTTTTGCAGCGCTGGATACAATTAAATCCGTATCTAAGTACGGCTCGGGAATGCTATTCCCTGGAATTGTTGCTAGACTGTGAGCGATATCACAGCCAGACGAATCATAAGTCATTGCTTTGGTGTGGTGTTACTGCTTGCGAAAAAACGGAAACGGCGACGGAATTGGGACTCCGTCGCCGTTTTTTATTTGGATGCTTCCATTAACTTTGTTAATGAGTTGGCTTTCTCTTTTGCGGCAGTCTCCCCGATCTGCGTATATAGATCGATCAGCTCCCTAACAGTCTCATGAAGTCCTACGGGAACCCTGAGAGGTTGTCTGTAAAGAGGGTTTGCCTTAATTACGTCCGTCAAATCCATTGGCTGTACTGGCATAACTAAGTTACCTCGCTCGTTACGGATACTATAGCGGCATTCGCTGGGTGTGTCCAGGGTGTTCGCGATTTTTTTTGCTTGCGGTCGCGATCTTTGCGTAAATATTGGAAAGCAACCTTGACGCATTGAAGAGACCGTTGCTAAGGTTAGAACGTAACTAAAAAAGTTACGTTGTTTTTTCTCAAGCATTAAGCATGAATAGAGCAATGATGCCTGCATTACCCGATGCAGGCGGCTGGGAATTGGTTTTTCTCAAGTCAATAGAAGCCCCTATGAAAAAGTCTGAAACGGTCTCTTGGGGTAGTGTTAGGCGTGTTGGGATGGGGATGGTTAGAAAGGCTTACCTAGTGAGCGCTAAAGGCGATTTTGGTTGCTATGTCGAGGTAGACGCCAGGTGGAACCCTCAGCCTGGGAGATTTTATCGGCACAATTACGATCCTATTGGTCACTCTCACTGCTTAAAAGATCCTGGGTTATTGACTAAAGCTCAGAAAGACAGCTTCTGGGCTAACGCGGGAGTTAACGCAGCATGAAGTTAGGATTTGTTCAGTCGGCTGGCCCCATCTATATTTTTGCGAATCGCCCTAATCCAAACATCCTGTGGTATACGCTAGGCCGCGACGGCGACCGCGTACCGTGCCCTACTGACTGCTTCAGGGGATTTATTAAGAGCATTGGTTTTTTTGAGGTTGAACGGAGGGGAAAGGCAACATGGAAGTTGCATACACAACTTTCAGCCGATGCGGAGTACATCATTGAGTCTGGCCATGATTCAAACTTCTCAAAAGGGTTATTGATGGCGGTCAGTTGCATTAGCCCCGACGAACTACGAAACTCGCCTCTCACTATCAGCGTTAGAGCTGGCAATGACGATAAGGTGCTTTTCTGCTCGGTGCACTTAGGTGGTCTTTGGATTAAGGCACAGTATGACTCCGAGACGGACTGGCGAGCAATCGCGAAAACGGCAATAGATAACGTTAGAAGCGCTAATGGAGTGTAAGTATGCTTGGAATAAAAGAGATCATTGCTGAATACGACATTGAAGACGTATTAACTGCTGCGGCGACACTTATCAGAATGAACAATCCTTCGGATAGTCCATTAGATCAAGTCGCTCAAGATAGGGCTAAGAAACTCATTGAGATTGGTGAGGATCTTGGATCTATACGGGAGCTTAAGAATGGACTTAAGAGTTCAGAGTTGGTAGGCTAGACTCGCACACAGAACCTTGACCACAAGAAAAGCGATCGAAACCGATCGCTTTTTTTCTTGGAAAGTTTTGCAGGGTAATTTAATACCGCGTTACCCTGCAAAACTTTCTCAGTCGTCTAGCGCTTGATTTATGGCATCAATCGCGTCGGCCACTTCGTCTAGGGAGATTTCAGCGCCATTGAACCAGGCTGCAAATGTTTTGACGGCAGCCTTCATATTGCCAAGACGTATCTCAAGTTTTTGTTTAACCAGCCTTTTATTCTCAGTAGCGAGAACTCTAGCTTCATACGCCAGTAATGCCTCACTTAATAATGGCCTTACGAACTGCGGCCACTCTATATGACCAGCTCGATCAGTAAGCTCGTCAATCTTCTTCCATTGCTCAGACGGCAGAGTTAGCCGCCTGGTTTCACTTTTACTACTACTGGTCATCTTGTGTCCTTAAGGCTTCACTTCAAGGCTATCAGATGCAGTGCGACGACTGCCAGCTGACATCCTAGGCGGCAGTGGGATGTCATTTGGGTGTTGCAATGATAGAACAGATGAGTTATGGTTGGCTCATCGGTCACGATCGGTGACCGGGTCACCATCGGTCACGATCGGTCATCATCGGTCACGATCGGTCATCATCGGTCATCATCGGTCATCATGACTAAAACCACTGTTGTATATAGCCTTGAGGGGTTTAGAGACCAATTCAGGCAGCGGCTTAACGAGCGACTAGGGTCTAGTAGCCTATCTGCGAAATTTAGCGATAGTACGTTTTACCGCTGGAGAAAGGAGTTAAATATTCAGCCGCCTTATACGGCTGAAGACGGAACCCTTTTGATCAAGTACGTCTGCCACCTAAGAGCTGGTTGTAGTTCCGCCAGGGCAAAGCAAAACGCCAAAAGTGAATTGTTCAAAATGAAAAACAGGAGAAAACCTAATGACTGATTTCTTGAAAGCCGCACAGCAACTACAAGCCGTTGAGCGTTCTGTCACTGACGCTGAAATTGTCTTGACCGATGGGGCCACTGATCTTAAAGACCGGATTCATGCAATTACTAGCGGTCGGTTTTTAATGGAGTTACTTTCAGACGTTATTGACGTTGAACCTAACCTTGTTAGTACTTCTTATCTAGAGGGTTCTGGCGGGCTTGCGCTGGAAGCTGGCTCTGGAGGCTTTGAGGACACTGAGTTTTTTGAAGACGATATCAGCGATTTTGATAAAACCAAGTCGTTGCAGGGAAAGTAATCTCTGGTCCTGTTCCGTGCGTTGTTTATGAGGCTTAACTATTGACCAATGAAGCTAACTACAGCAAACATATTCACCGCTCTAGCGGGCTTGTATCTCCTTTCACTGATGGGCTTTGAATCGCCAGAAGTTACGCAGGTCAACGCTCGACGGACTGAACAAAGGGAAGCCTCTAGAGAGTCCAGGCGCAACCAGCGTCAAGCGCTGAGAGATTCGAAAATAGCCCTTGAGCGCTATCGTCGAGGTTGTCAGCCTGTAGTCGATAAAGACTCTGATTCCGAGCTATTTCACGGCCCAGAAACTGTATTTGTCGACTCAGTGTCTGGGAATCCGTTTCCTGCTGGAATTGAGATTTGCAATGGTCGCGGGTGGACTGCAATCACAAAAGCTGACGGGACAGCTCGGAGTGTTGCGATCGCGAGTGCAGTTGATTCGAACAAAAACGAAGTTGACGATTTTTCAGAGGCAGTCGCTATTTTCAAGAGAAACCAAGACTTATGACAAGAAAACGAAATAATCGCAAAAACAAGTCAGAGAAAGAGGTTGACTCAATTGGACCAAGTAGGACGGAGATCTTTATTGTTCGCTCAGTGCTACTTGGCGGTCTAGGCCTAATAACTGTACTCAGCCTGCAGCCATGGCTTGGGATCAGCTCAGTTCTTGTTGATTCAATCACCGTCGTCCCGTTTTATGACGTACTTACGACGATCCCCTATGTGTCAAACGTCGTTCAGTACTTGGATAACGTGGGAGATAGCCTGTTTTCGGGCATTGTCGGGATCACGATCGCGGCGACAATCAACTACTACCAGGTTCGCGGTGGACTGAGCGTAAGCCGCCGCGATTGGGTGCTAAGGACGCTTGCAGGCTGCATTGAGATAATTGTGTGTGTCCACCATCATGCTCCATACGATGGCGGTTTTGAGGCACTTGCGTTGGACTTTCCAAGGCTGGACTTTTACAGCTTTGACCTGGTCGCAACAGTTTTCACAATTGCAAACGTCATCTTGTTTGAAGTTGTCTTTCTATGCGGGTTTGACTACGTGAACAGATTAGAGGGGGAACGACTCAATGTCAGAGATCGTGAGCACGAAGCAGCCGCAGTCTAATCTAGGGGAATGCCCGATGGTATTGGCTCGCGTTACTGATGACCCCATGCATATTGGTGTTGTTGGCGGCATTGGAGTTTTAATGCTCCTGAGCCTACCTGGTTGGTCCCTGATTCCTGCTGGTTTAGCCCTTTACGCCGTCGCTAATGATGTCATTTGGGCGCTTACCGACGACACAGACAGTGACGAAAAACCTGCAATAGATACTGAGGCTACTGAGGTAAAAGACCCGATCGCAGCGCTTAAAGAACGAAGTCCGGATAATTGGGTTGACAACTCTGGTTTACCTGAAATGTGGAAGCCCAGAGTTGAACCAGTTGAACCAGTGAGCACTGGTTTTAAGCGAGCTGCTGACGTGGTCGCTGACAGCTCGCCAGCTGAGTTGTTAGCTCTCCTCGGTGAGCGTGCGCCTCAGTGGTTGCAGTCAGCAGCGATCGCTCAGGAGATCGCGGCTGCGGAACCTGCACTTGAACCGGAACCACCTGCTGTCAATACGCCTGAAATCCCTTTTGAACCAATGGTTCCAGGTGGTTCTGGTTCTGGTTCTGGTTCGGTTCATGGTTCTGGTTCTGGTTCGGTTCATGGTTCGGATGCCGTTCTAGCTGGGCTCATGCAAGCGGTAGCAGCTGGCCCGCGAGTCGTGCCGGTCATGGGTGTGAGGGGAAAAACCTACAATATTGTCAAAACAGCACTTCAGTTAGAAAAGTCTCAGACTTGGATAATTGAGAATATCTTTGGAGTCAAGAAAGGTGGCTCGACCAAGTACAAGTCATCAGTTAGCTATATTAGGTGGGTGAAAGAGAATGGCTTGGGTTAAAGGCTCAATTACACTAGCGGCGGCACATCGCATTTTCCCTCAGTTTGACATTACACAGATAGTGATAGGCAATAAGAGCGTCTACAGGGCAAGCATTGCTAATCAGCTCGTCTTCAATGATTCCTTAACTAGTCTTTGTGAGGGACTAGAAAGAATGCTATTCCACTGCATCGATCCGGCTAAGTTTACCGAGTTTCTTGAGAGTCGCCCTAAGCCGGACACTCCAGACACGGTAATCAGTTTGTTGACCAGAGATCTCTGATCACTGCGAGTAATTCTGCTCTATCCTGTGCAGTGATTCCCAAAAAACGCCGTGATGGTTGTCGACCGTCGCGGCTTCCCTTTTGGAATCTAGCCGCATAAGGACGGTTAGAGCCAACCAATAAGTAAGTAGGCCTCGCCACATATGTAATGCCGTCCCGCAAGGCCAGCGTGTATTTCCCCACTCCTCGATCTCGACCTTCCGCAGCCTTGCGGCGTTTCCACGCAGCACTAATAGGAGCCCATCGCTGACCGCCCGGTGATGTTTCGGAGTCAAAATAACTGCGTGTCCGCAGTAGCATGTATTCCCCAAAGTCCTCAAATGCTGGCCGCAGGTCCCCGATCGCCTCTGTCGTATTTCTAAGCGCTCGCTGAACGTCGGCAGTTGTTATCTGGATTTCAATGCTAGCCACACGTCGATAGGTTTGTTTTAGCCCATGGTATAACTTAGGGTAACTCTCCTATTTCTTTAACCATGGACGAACTTCTTAACCACTTTGATCAAATCTTTCAACTTGAACTGGTAGGCATCATCACCGCTGTGGTTGCTAACCTAATCATTTACCCGTGGTATGAATCCGCAACCGGTCAACGGATTAAAGGACTCGCTAAGGATTTGAAGGATAAGTCAGCAAGTGATGAAGCGATGATCCTAACAAACGCAATCAAAGACAGTCTCGCCAAGTAGCCGGAAAGCCGTCTTTAGTCCTGTAGTAATAACTAGATTTGAAAAGCTTTAAGCGCTCGGCGACATGTGGGAACATCGCCGAGTTTTTTATTGGAAAGTTTTGCAGGGTAAGTTGCGTTGAATTACCCTGCAAAATTACTCGACTCCTCTGCAACTGCGATCGCAATATCAGGCTGAAGCCTCCCTAGTAATGATGCCTGCAGGTTTGAGCGTTCGCTGTCCCCCAGGGAACCTAGCTGCTGAGTCCAGCCAGGTTCCCTGGGGACTGGCAGTGGTTCACTTAGTGTTAGCCCTAGGCGTTCCATGTCCCGTTGAGAAAGGCTGAAGTACACGCAACGGCAGCCGTACCCGTGGGGCAGCCGAGTTGGTCTCTCATCAGTTCGGTAGACCTTGCCATCGTTTGCCAAATGAGTAGGCCTAGGGTCGTCGCTGCCCCCATGTCGCCACATCACGAATGGTCGACGAGATTTTACTCGTTGGATCTGCTCCTCCCGACCATTCCCGTAAGCTGAGCGGAGATTAGTTTCCCAGATCAAGTTTGATCGCCAGTCGCGATTACCGGTGTAGCTCCAACCACGCTTAGCAACAATCTGGTCAAAATTCGCCTGGAATTCTTTTAAAGTAATTCCCTGCTCGATCGCTGCGTCCACTTCCTTTCTAATGTCGCTCAGTAGTGCCCCCTTAGCCCCAGCGACCATAAACACGGCCAGCTGTTCAGCCCCCGTAATGTCTCGCCATGAGTCCGTATCAATGTTCAGTTTGCTTGAGAAGAATTGAATTGCTTCGGCAAAAGGGAGTTGAGACCAACGAAAAATTGTGCGCATTTTAATTACCTATTTCATCAAGCGCATCTTGCACCTCTCTGGTCGCATCCCTCGTGTTACTAGCACCTCCGTCGACGCTAGTGACCGTATGGATCGCTAGCGCAATGGCGACCGCTGCTATTCCTGCTAGGGAGACGTTAATCAGTGTTTTCATTGGGTTCCTCTAGATCGTCAATAGTTCCGTCTTCAGATAAATCTTCCATTGCCCCAGCAATAGACGTTGCAACGATCGCATCACTGGCCAAACGGCGTAGGCTTTCACCATCAAGATTTGGATACAGATTCAGCAGGCCTTCGGCGAATTCGGCCAAGTCACTTACCCCATCAAGGCTATCCCTGATCTGGCCAACCCATCCGTCAATCAATGTTCCGGCTTGATTGCGGAATTGTTCTGACCAGATAGCGACGGTGTCTGCTTCGGCAAACTCTGACTCAGTGTCAACGGAGTCGGGGTTAACCAGCTTGAATGACACTTGTGAGTCTGTGTACTGAAAAGCGATTACACGGTTTTCATCGGTTGCGATCGCAACTATCGCCCCATCGTCCTCGACCCTACCAGACTGAACTGAATCGACACCGTCTGTGTAAGTTTCATTGATAAGATCGATTAATGTTGGATATTGTTCTTTCGGGATTTCAGTAGGCATGAACTTATGGTGAGCTTGGTAATAGTTTACGCTTCTGAGCTTTCCTTGAGCTTGACTCCTCTTGCCCCCAGAGAAACCGCGTAGCTCTCCTCCAACGACAGCCCTCCCTCCGCCTGGACTAGGCGAAGTATCTTATCAGCTAAGTCCAGTAGGCGCGCTTTCCTGCCGTCGTCTTCTGGTAGTTTTTTAGCTGTCCCTACAATGCCATGACGCAACTGCATCCTTCTTAGATTAATCTCAGTCATCTGTTGAACAATTCATTAAAGGGATCATCATCGTCGTCAAACAAGTCGTCGTAGTCACTTAGGTCAAGTCCGCCACTCGTCGGTATAAGACCACCTGTCGTTGTAATTGGCAGAGTACTCAATGTCGAGTTGACCTCCGTCCATAGCTGGCGTTCAGTCTCTTTGGCTTCCTCTTGCGTCATCCTTGGGATATTCATCCTGGCATATTTATTGATGACCGGGTCTAGAGCGTCTTTTTCTGGCATTCCTCGCTCAATAAACTGGCCATTGGTCAGGACTTGAATGGATTCGGTTAGCTGATTTTTTGCTGTAATCTCCCCTACCTCGGCGTAGCCATAGTCAATTATCCTGACATCTCCAGCACTATTGATCATCACGTTTCCGTTGTGCATATCGCCATGAGTAACATTGGCCTCATGCATAGCTTGAACCTGAGCGAAAGTATTCGTGATTGTCGTTCGTTGTAACTCAGGATCGATAAAGACGTTTGAGTAGTCTTCATATCCGTCTAGATACTCCATTGCCATCTTGTCAACGCCCCTTTCATTGGATGACGTGGCGATAATCCTTGGACCAACACCAGCGTCACTCATTAGTTGCGATGCTGAGATCTCGGCTTCCCCCATTTCAGCCCCAGGCACCATGTATTTAATTACAGCGCCGTCGCCTAAATAGACTTTCCCTTGAGCGCCCTGTCCAATAGGTGAACCCAACTCCGTCTCATCCTTGAACTCAAAGGCATCGCTAGGCTGCCCAGTCGTGGCCTGTGCCCCTACTGCCGCCCTTAGTTCCTCTGCCCGCCTTCGCTGTGCCTCGCTGGGGGTTTTTCTGCAGATTTTTAGAGCGCTAATGCAGGTGTTGCCACAGGAAACGCCCTTGACACAATTACGCTTTTTTCCGGCGAACTCTACCTCCGAAAATAGCCCCGAAACCTCGTCTAATTCCGGCAAGCTTTCCGGCGCGATCGGCTCAGGTTCTGGCTCATCTGTAACAGTCGGCTCTTCAATCGGCTCTTCAATAAGTCGTTCGGCTTGATCCTCGCTAACAGTCGGGACAGCCAGTACGACCAACTCGCGAGCGGCTTTAGTCGAGATAATGCCCTGAGATACTTGAGTGACAATGTCGACAATTGCCTGCACTTGCGCCCCGTTTAATCCGGTGGCTTCCCCGCTTTCAGGGGGAGCAAATCCATCGCCGTAAGTTGACTCAATGTATGCCTGAGTTGGGGGATAGCCCATTTCAGTAAGTACCCTATCCCGTTCAGACGTATCTTTAAGGTTGGCTGGTGGGCTTAGATCGCGGCTTATTTTTGGATAAGCTGCCCCAGGATAGTTCCAGTCGGTCAGCCACCTTGCCGGTCCTTTATTGAATGATTCGGAGATAGCGTCAGACAATGACTGAGCGATAGCTAGCTCAACATTTTCGTGAACTTCAGCCTGGGAACGACTTGAGCCGTCGTCTGTGGTCATCGTCTGACCTAAGATAACTTTTGATATTGCAGCGTTTTTATGGTCAATGTAGCTTTCGTAGCTAGCAGCTCCACTGCCGACCGCTTGGAGGAATTCAGCAGTCATCCAATGAGGGATCGCGATCCCGTCGTAATCGCCTAGGTCAGCTGCGATCTGTGCCGACAAGTCCCGCTGTTCTGGCGTAGCTCCTTCCGGATAGCGAGTTAAACCCGTTGGCCTACCATACTTTTCTAAATATTTTGACCAGTACTTATCAGCAGCGCGTTTGAAGAATACTAGCCAGTACAAAAGCGATGCTGTGCCCTGGCCGTATGGATTGTCGTCGTCATGGCCACCAAGATTCAAATACCAAAACTTTCTATCAGGCAGCTTGATTCCGTTGTAAGCATTTCCCCACGTCAGCAACCTTGGCTCTAGCTGGGGAGTGAACTTGAACCGTCTTCGATTGCGAACTTTGATAATGTCAATCTCGACGCGATCGCTCTCTCCACGCTTCCACATGAATTCCGCAAAACTGAAACCAAAAAGATCGCCGTACGCCATCTTTTCCGTAACTGTTCCAAATGCGTTTTTTTCTAGCTGACTCCGCAGTGACTTAGCTGCTTTCTGGTCAATCTTCCTCTCTCCACCTGGCTGGACACTTAACGGCGCTGCAGTGATCTTGTGGATTAATTGGTTATAGCTTGCTGCAACTTGATCATCCCTAGCGATAACCTCGAAAATCCTAAGGTTTTGGTGCCCTCGGTTGAGGATCGAGTATTCCTCTGCCCGGTTGAGCACAGGATCATTGAAGGGCAGTAACCCGGTCGTTGAGATATAGCCGCGAGTAATATCTCTCGTCCCGCCAGACGGGGCATACTCACCACGGGGAGCACCTTTTTTTTGCATTACCCTAACTTCACTCATTGAACCCTTGCGATTGTTTCAGACAGTTTAATTGATCCGATGTATCTGACTGGCTAGATCATCCAATCTCTCAGATCCATCTACTTCCCAAACTCCAGAGTAAGTATGTTGTCCCTGGTGATCTCTACTGGACTCTTCACATAGATTCCAAAGCCATAGGTCAACCCCGTGCGATTTGCATTTTGCGATAATTTCGAGGTACATCTGGCACTGAGCCTTGCGAATAATTGGCAGGTCAATCGCTGAAAATGCCGACGTTTCAAAGGCGTTTTTAAGCCCCATTGCCTGAACTGCTCTCCAGAACGGAGGGAGACAGTTTAGTCTCGCAAGGGAGACTAAACCTATTGCGCTAACTTTCATGCACTGGACGGCTTCTGATTCGAGAGAGACCTCGGCTCTCTCGCGATAGAGCTTGGTATAGTCGGCCCCTGAAAAGCCCGTTAGCCCGCTCAACTCTGAGAGCCTTACTAAGATGCTGTCACGGTCCATCTGTTGCCTGATCTTGTATTCAGACGCCCATAGCTCTAAGTTGGGATATTTTGACTTGATATGCCAATAAAGATCGACTATTTGTGCCCAAAGCTCCCTATCCCCGCAAAGTATCAACTCACCGACTAGCGTGATCCGACGAACGCCCCGACCAACGCAGTGATCGACGATGGGCTTAGCTAAGTCGATTAAGCGACCTTTCAGAGCTAGCGAATCTCGCCCCTTCAGCTC
>CBDHHL010000009.1:0-14169 GCA_965263355.1 Leptolyngbyaceae cyanobacterium
GTAGCTGTATAACAGCCCTAGTGCAAGCAGGACAATATCGTTACCCAACCAGGTAGCTAGGTGGTCCGTGAAAAAAGAGGCGTTATCCATGTCTTTTAAAGCTGAAGGTTCACCTCAAGGATAACAATTTGTCCCGACGATAGTGTCAATAAGGCCGTACGCCAAAAAAGAACCCCGTCGGTCGGGACGGGGAGAACACAGGAGTATTTGTTTCGGAGATAACAAGGCCATTCTAACAAAAAAGCCAGCATTGGCGCTGGCTAAGTTAGTACTATATCTCTACTGCCACCAGAGGAAGAAGTTGCCCAGTCGGTCAAAGACTCTGTGGGATGCTCCAAAATTAGTGACGAGACTATTCTATCCTCCCAGTAACTCAACAGCCAACAAACCCAGTCCCATAAGACAACCCCAAGACAGCATTACCCGAATCGCATCACCTCGCCATAGTTCCAACTTGCTAGGCACCCGCGTATCATTCCAAGTCCATGGCCGTTTGTTGAGCCGGATTAGTCTACTTTCTGCCTCATGGATTGCATCTTTGTGCATAGTGCAGTACGCAATCCTACACCAGGGTAGCCGCTTCGCCTGGGGATATCGGTGGTGGTCCTCCCATCGGCTTCGTAGGTTCACTGACTTGCCAACGTACCAAGTAATAAACAGCCAACGCACGGCGTAGAGCCCAGGCTTACTGGGGAGCCTGTCACGCTTTGTCAGTGGTATTGATGGCCAAAATAAAATCATTTTTTGGATCGAACTGTTCCAACAGGCTTAAGGAGCATCATGACACTGGCCTCCACTTATTGTTCACCCAAGCAATGCGCTCTGAAAGATAATCTTTATCGCCAGGATGTTGAACCCCTTTGTAATTGTCGTACACCTGCGTGAACACTTCGTCACTCCAGATCACAGCATGGCCATCCACGTCGATACTGTATCCAGGCGCAATGCCAACCAACGTGGGTTCAAGTGACTTAACAGCTTTCCCATCATTAGACAACCGGCTAGCGACAATGTTAGGGGCGATGGTGTATATCGCCTGCTTTCGTTTAGTCCCGGCACTAGACAGTGTAGTGATTTTGTCGGCCAGCTTAGTGACCAATGGCTTCATCTGTTCAGCGTATTGATTAGTTGTAGATGCTGTATAGATAAACTCATCCACAATCAATAAGCTGTGAGGGCTTTTCATAGCCTCGTCGATTAGCTCTAGTGAATCTTCAATGGCGTCTTCAGCCGTATATGCATCACAGACAGACAAGTCAGCAATTACCTTTTTGGCATGGCTCCATATATCCAATGAATCTGCCTCGGCATGACAAAGATTTATATAAAAAGTCTTTGTTTTAAGATCGGATGCCGCTAACTCCGCAGAGCAAACAGCAGCTAGCCATGTTTTTCCAGATCGTTGAGCGCCATAAAAAGCTCTAGAAACGTACGGCCTAGCAATGATCAATTCTTGAGCTGAAGCGCGCCTGCTGGATGCTTTCGTTGCAGCGACTGGTTCTAGTGGTTCTAGCCATGGGTCTTCTTCAAATTGATCAGCATTAGGTGTGGATACAGGCTCTGCCTTGGCAGGAATTGTCCTGACTGACTTAGGCATCTTCTTTGGACGACGTTTGGGGATAGCGGGTGCTGCGTCGGGAATCGCTGAGGCAGCAATCTCTAACAAGTCCGTTCCAGCTGCCTCAGACATTAACTCTGGGTAATTCAGCCATCTCCCAGCTACGCCAATCAAGGTGTCAACCATGTTGATAGTGATGTGGTTGAACTCTTGAGGTCCTACCTGTTCAGCCAATGCTGTCAACATATGGCCCTGATAATTTGTCAGGTAAAATCGAGCCTTATCTTCTTGGCTTAGATAATGGTGAGCTTGGACCCCTAGCTCTGGATATCCCGTTGAAATGCCAGCATGACTATTAGCAGATCTCAAAGCATCCCAGTTATTCCAGGGCAACGGCATGAAACGCTTTGTCCTAGACGATTCGCACACCATGCAGGCGGCATAAGTGACAGCGCCCACAGCCAAAGGAACAGCAGCCGCAGCAGACCCTAGCAACCCAGCCGCACCCACAGCTATGGTTGTTAATCCGCTTGCTTTTCCCAGTTGGGCTAACTGCCTCGTCTGGGATGCTTTATTCCTGAGGCTTCTGGCCTGAATGATGAACCTGTTTCGATACGACATAGCTAATTTTCTAGACAATCATTTGTTCCTCAACCTCGTCCCCGGTGAAGCGATCAAACAACTCAAACCCAAACACAGTTAGCAACGCATAAATCGTATTAACAATGAAGCTGCCCGCACCTGAGAAAGAGCCCAAAAAAGCACCGAATTCAACGATGTACAGCAAGCAGATGCCAGCATAACCAACGCCTACTTCACCCATCCCTTGCCGGTTATGCTCCTCTGCTCGGATAGCTGCTAGAGCAATCGCTCTAGGGTCAGCCTCAACCTTCTTCATGGAATTAGCTTTTTCGAACTGAGCTTTGGTGATCTCCGCTGATTTTTTTCTTATGAAAACAGCCTCAAACCGCTGGATCATAATGGCAGTACTAGCCGCAAGAACAAATAAAGCGGGGTTGCTCCAAACTGTCCAGAACTCAGATTTTGCCCTTTCTCTTATAAAATCAGGCATCCACTCCCAGTCTTTTGTGACTTCGTTAACCAGCAGATTATGAAGATTAGCGATGGGCAGTAACCGCCTAATATCGGCTCCATCATTCACTGCAAACTTAGGGACAAACCGTCGTGTCCGCCTAACGGCTTCAACGACTTCTTTGTATTCAGCCTTGGTCGTGAATTCAGAGCGCTGAGGGTGATTGACAGGCACAGCTACCATGACACTTTCAATAGACAAAAGAGCACAGTAGGTAGTCGCCACATGCGCTACCAGGCCAAACCCTGGCACGCTAGATAAATAGCGGTAGCTACGAGTGGCGGCTCTAAAAGGAGCTGCCCCAACGGCTACCCAAATGTTGTCATCTTTAATTGGTCTGGATGCTGTCATTTTCGTTACTACAAACAGGATGGAACTGGAAGTACCCGTCAGGGTGAATATTGAGCGGGTGCAGCGTGCCAATGATTAGCCGATTTTGGTCAAAAACCTTGACGTAGTCATCTACCATTGACTGCCCTTGAATATCAAACCTCGGAGGAGTTAAGTCGCTGCACACATACCCATCAATGACCAAAGCATTGTACTGAGCTTGGTTGTTATCGGCATAGGTTTGAGAGATCGAACCTTGAGCATTAATACCTTTAATAGCTCGCTCTGTTTTTCGCTCTCGCTCAGCCAGCCAACGCTGGTGGCTCCTGTCGGCAGACCACTGAGACTGAAGACTGCCAAACCCAGCTAACGCCATGAAGCCACCAGCGATACAGCTAAGCCCTAATAATCCACCCCAGGCAACAATGCCGCCGATGGGGAGAGGCTTTGGGGCAAGGTTGGCACCGTGATACTCGGAGCAGACGGCAGCATCGCCTTTACTTCCTCCATGTTCACGATCTCCAGCTTTGGGCGCTGAATCGCTCCGCCTAAGTCCAATTTGCTTAGCAACTTTCGTTCCAAGTCGTGCGCGAAAAAATCTTGCACCTGAGGAGCTAGCGTCTCAGCAATTAAATCATTCTGTGCTGCTGCGTCCTGCAATGTGGTCGAAATATTTTGAAGCTGTGCATTAGCAACGCCTTGGGCGACTAATGCTGTGCTGGTCTCTGATTGCTGAGTCTCGTCAGCATACTGAGCATTGTCAAAAACTGAATTATCCATAGCTAAGAACCTTGTTGTTTACATGCAGCAAGGGCTTCTCTTTTGGACAAGCCCTTGCGAGTGTACGAACCGAATAACGCGATCGCCTCAACCTCATCAACCGTGTAAAACCGCTTCCTAATATTCAAAAAAACACGCCAGTTGTAAAACGCTGTCCTTGAAATTTCAGCGCCCACCAATTCGGTGGCGAGTTCATGGGCTTGCGTCACATTCAAGAGAGTGTCAATGGACATTTAGAGAAAGGTCAACGAGAGAACCAGTGTTTTAGCGATTTCGATGAACACTGGGTGAACATCCGCTGAACATGTCCTGAACGTTTCGGACATGTCCTGAACATAGTCAATACTTTAGCACAAGTGCTCATAAGTGCAACACTGTTAGTAGATTTATTGCATAAGTGAAGCACTGAGCTAATATTGGCTAGACGTTATCAATTGAGTCAGTGCCCACCCAGAAGTCACGAATATCTTTCATTGCAGACGAAAAACTGAAGTCGGAGCTAGAGGCATGGGCCGACGAAGATTTTCGAAGCCTTTCTAATTTGGCGGAAGCTATAGTCAGGGAAGCGGTTGCCAAAAGGCAATCGCAGTCTAAGCGAAAGGCTATGGCTGAAGCACTGAAAGTGATAAAGGAAAAAGCTGGCGATGACGTCGAGATAGTCCAGGCGATCGCAGCCATAGAGAAAGGGCTCACCGACTAATCAATAAAAAACGAGGACCCCGCAGAGTCCTCGTCACCGAAGCTTATTTGTTTACTTTATCAAGCCCAACCTTTCTCCTGATCCCAAGCTTTCCTGGCAGCATCTTCGACCATTTGCCGGATATCGCACTGCAGCCGGATTTCGGCCCAGCCAGTAGAGTCAGCGTCTTGGATGCGATTAGCTAACTTTAATAAAAACTGAACGGCTTTAACCGCAAGCCACAAAAGGCATAGGGTAACCAGATGAACTAAAAACTGAATTGCATTAACCATTCTTCTTCTGCTCCTGCTGTGTGGGTACTTGCGCAAACTCTGCTATTCGTCGGATCTGCCATTCAGACATGTTGGTCCGTGCGGCCACCTCAGCAGCCTGTTCTTTACTTAATGCCATTGATTTGAATTCCTTAGTGTTTACAGGCCGATCACCGAAGTGCTGTGATCGGCAATGGATGTGGGTTGTGATTAGCCGTTGAACAGCGGACGATACTCAGGGTCAAAGTTCATTGCCAAGGAGAACGATTGAGGCACTCCCCTTCGACGAGCTTTGTCAAATGCGCTTACATGGCCCTTGGCCCAGATCAACCAGACAACATCGGAGTTGTCATGATCGATCAACTGTACGTATTTCATGGCTAACCCCCTATGCTGCTACTGCTTGACGACGACGGACAGGCTTACGAGTCCAGCGGATGCATGGACGGCCTGTGTATTTATCTGGGAATAACTCCACCACAGAGCCTTTAACCAGGTTGCGGGCAAAGCTAGTGGGTGTCAGCACCTCATACACTTCATCGTCCACTTGCACAGTGACAGTGACCTCGTTGTGGCTGCCAGACACACGCCATGATGTGCGACGGTGGACGTAAGCGGGCTTACTGTCGTTAGCGATGTGTGCGACGGTGGCAATAGCGACTTCTGGCTTAGGAGACAAATCGCGATTAGCTTCTGCCTTGCAGTGGTCCAAGCTGCCAACCGCTACGACTGCTTGGCCATAAGGGTTGTACTCCCAGCGCATGGCCGTAATGTTGAATGCGATAGTGCCGACATTCTCAGTGCCACGATAAATGACGTATTGGGAATCTGATGTTTGACGGAATTGAAGTTCAGTTTTTGCTAGAGTTTTCATTAGTTCGAATTGCTATTGGTTTGAGCTGCAAGCCCTGGTGTAGTTGGTAGCTCCCCAGGGCTTTGCTATTGGATTAGTGTTGCTGATTGAATGCGTAGGACTGAATCTGCATCATTCGGTCGGTTAGCAGCTGTTGATACTGCTCAGACACGCCGCTGTCCAGAGTCACCTGCAAGCGAGCGTTGGACAGTAGGTGAAGGCGCTTGGTGGTGACCGGCCTGCCTTGCTGGTAATCGAAAATTGTGTTGTCTAGAGATTTGCAGAACTGAGGAAGGTTGGTCATTGGGTAGCTCCGGTGGTGTTTGCTTGCTTGACTTAATAGTAAACCACTGGTTTGTGGTTTGTCAACCACAAGTTTGTAATTGACGAAATAGGCAAAATTGTTTACTATTGGTTTGTAGTTAGCGATTATTGGACTGTAGTCATGCTCATGGTCATGAAAGTCCGTCGCACTCAAGAATGGGATATCCCCGATTTGCATACAAAGCTGCAAAAAGCCGCTGGGGAGTCAAGTAAGTCGATAACTCAAATATGTAAAGAGGCCGAGTTATCGACAGCATTCTGGTACGAGTTGGCGAAGGGTAGAAAAAATTCGATTAGTTTTGAGAGTTTAGAAAGGTTGTGCACAGCCTTAGGTTTAACCATTAAGGAGCTTGGCGTTTCTGATGATGAGGGTGCTAAAGATGATTAACCCAGCTGATATCCAAATTGATGAGCTGCCGTCGGTGGAGTTAGTCGACCGAGGTAGCCTCCCAGAGACACCGAGTATTTACTTTGCTGTAGATGAGCAGGGCGTTATTCAATACATAGGTAGATCTGTTAACCCGCGACAGCGATGGAATAGACATCATCGACAACATCAGTTCGACGACATAGGTGGCGTCAAAATCGCTTACATCGACTGTCCTGAAGCCTTGCTTAACGAGGTTGAGGATGCGTTGATTGATTGGTTTAGCCCAGTTCTTAATAGGACTCAAACCTTTTCTCCCAAGCTGCACCAATCCATCGTTCCACTGCAGCATAAACAGAGCCCTAAAAATTCGATCCAGTGGAAATTACGTCAAGTTATGGCTGATCGCCAAATGACAAATCGAGCGCTTGCTGAGCTTGTGGGGATGCACGAAACCTCAATCAGCAACATGAAGCGTCGTGATGACATGCCACGAATCGATGGGGTTTTATTGAATGGGTTGTGTGTTGCACTGAAATGCACTCCTTATGACTTAATTTTTTATTCAGCGGATGACGAGGGCGCTATCCGTGGGGGGAAGAAAGGCCCCGAACAAAAGGAGGGCTTATGAACTTCTCTCAGAATTTAGCCATGGTCATGGTGCAGTCTGCCGATCAGTTCCCAGTAGACTTTGACAACGCTTGGAAGTGGATCGGATGGACTAGGAAGTCTAAGGCTAAAAAGACGTTGACCAACAACTTTGTTGAGGGTGTAGACTTTTGCGCCAGAGGGTGCAAAAGTTCAACTGGTGGGCGTTCCAGTGAGCTTATCCTTTTGACTGTTGATTGTTTCAAGTCATTAGGGATGATGGCAGGCACCGAAAAAGGCAAAGAAATCCGCCAGTACTTTTTGAAGTGCGAAAAGCAGGTTAAAGAGATTATCCCGGCCCAAAATGCTGAGCTAGAGAAGCTGCGTTTAGAGGTAGCTTTATCGCAATCTCGTGAACGACTCGCAGCTGCCACTCAAGCATTGGAGGGTATCTGCCCTGGGCTCTCAGCACTGGCCTTTGGTAAGCCTGAGGCAATCATTGAAAAAGAACGCCCAACCACAGTAGTCCAAGACGCATATGGGAGATCTGTTACATATGATGGAGCAACCATAACAGAGCTGAGCAAGCGTTATGGGTTTGGGAATGGCACTAAGGCCCGCAACCAATGCCGGGAATGGATTAGGTCCATGGGGATTGACGACGGGCAATGGGTTGAAGAACCTGCCGCAAGAATCACCTATAAGCTCCCTAAGGCGATGCTGCCTGTCTTGGACCAGTGCTTCAGTCAGGGTAGAGGACAGCGCCAAAAATTGTTAGGGGAGACCAACTAATGTCATTTCAACGAAACTACCGCGACATGAAAGCCATGATGGCCATTATGGAACACCACCCTGGTGCTTTGCGGGATGCTCTCACCGATGGGCCATGGGAGTCGTGAGTTATGGGTAGAACAAAGACCAACTGTTTTGGTATGCCAGCATTATTGAAGAACTACGTGGTGGGATGGAGGTAGCGGCGTAATGGAAAGTCCACTTACAAGCAAATTACAGCAACAGTCTTCTGAGTTTGCAGAATACAGAGGCTACGAACTCGTTGCCCTTGGTGTTTACGCAAAAACCGGATGGGAGCAAAGAGAATCTTTCTACGGCATCCAAATGGGCTTAAATCTACTCAATGGCCACATGGGGCTGATACTTGTGTGGTTCAACCAAGGCGACTTTACCGCATGTTCGAAAGAGATTGATGCGGAAAATCTGCGCAAGTTTAGAGGTGCGTTTGACATACTCGATGCAGCGATAGAAAGTATCGACAAGCTACACGACCAAAGCATGGAGGCAACATGAACCTAGAAGAGCTAAAGCAAAACCTAACCGCCGCAACCATTGATCAACTAACCAACGCGATGGGAGTTTATGCCTTTGCATTGGCCACTTACGACTGGCCGGAAGAAGCTGCTGTTGGCATGACATTGAAGTTGCTAGACGAGCTAATGGATGTCTCAGACGAGCTTTGCTCTGGCGTAGAGAAGGAGTTCATCGACGGAGCTAAAAAGCAAACTGAGGCGACTATCGTAGAGGCACTAAGAGCCCAGCGGGAAAACATCGGTCGCATAAAATCGGCACTGGAAGAAAAGGCCAAGACTAAATGAGGAGACCAATTAATGAAAAATGACAGCTTAACACTAGAGCTAGTGCGTATCCCTGGGGGCGTCTTTGCCATGGGCTCACCAGAGGGCGAACCGGAGCGTTATGAGGACGAATCGCCGCAGCATAAGGTGCAAGTTCCTGAGTTTTATATGGGGAAGTATCCAGTAACGCAGTCCCAGTGGAAGGCGGTTGCAGCGCTGCGCCAAGTAGAACGTAAGCTAGAGGCCAATCCTTCTCGTTTCAAAGGCGATAACTGTCCTGTAGAGCGAGTTTCCTGGGATGATGCGGTTGAGTTTTGTAAGCGTCTCTCAAAGCACACAGACCGGGAGTATCGACTACCCACTGAAGCCGAGTGGGAATATGCTTGCCGAGCGGGGACGACGACTCAATATCATTTTGGCGATGCGTTGACGCCAGAGTTGGCCAATTACGACACTAATCCGACAACGCCTGTGGGTAACTATCCTCCCAATAAGTTTGGTCTTTATGACATGCATGGCAATGTGTGGGAATGGTGCCAAGACCATTGGCATGAAAATTATGACGGAGCGCCCACGGATGGCAGCGCATGGGATGATCAAGGAAAGAATGCTAGCCGTGTACTGCGTGGCGGCTCGTGGTACGGACTCCCTAGGTATTGCCGCTCCGCCTCGCGCATCGGTGCTCAACCCGGCGTCCGCGACTTCATTATCGGTTTTCGAGTTGTTGTCGACGTTGCCGACAGAGAGATGTGATCGCTCTACTGGCATAAAACGGCCTAGGGGAAGGCCAAGATGTAAATCATAATGAGGAAATAACCCAATGACCAAGAAAATCACCACAGTAGGGGCACAGACCTTTGATGCCAGTCAGAGAGAAATAGTTGTTGATATTGCGGCCCGCATCTACAGGATGATGGGCTATGACATTAGCAATACATCCACAATGTATTTGTTCAACAGCCAGCACCCGACAGAAAGGGCAGTACTGCAAGTGGCCGAGGACATCTTCGAAATGTTTTGGGGAGACATCCCCGATTATGACGATGAGGAGGAGTAACCCAATGACCAAACTATCTGACGCTGAATACGAACAATGGGGGCAGCACATCTGCCCTTGCCTTAATCCATACTGTGAGCCTAAGCAGCGGGCATTGTGCATCAGTCGAGCCTATCCGCAGCATAAGGCCAGTGTGCGGGCGTGGTTGAAAGAAAAGATAAGTTGGCTACCATAGACCTGTAGCACTTGGAGCAACATCATGATCGTAATCGGCGGCATTGCAGGCGACACCGGCCTTATTGGTGGGGATACTGGTTATTTGGGCGGGTTCACGACGGGTTAGCAAGTCAGTTAATTGCTAGAGATATCTAATAATCGCTCCACGCTCCCTACTGTCTCCAGTTGAAAACTTTCAACAGGCAAGTAAGGCAGTTTCAACGCAGAAGCAGCAGCCCGGTCGCTCTCCATGTCGCCAATCATTAGTGCCTTCACATCAATCTCCATATCCCGTTCACGTATGCCCAGGGATCTTGCCTCGGCATACTCCATCTCTTCTTGGTCTCTGATAGCGAGTTCCAGCATCCCTGGCTTTGGCTTTCGATAACCTTGAGTTTGGTAATGCGGATGGTCGTCGTTATGCTCGTGAACAACTGAATACTTTCGGAATGGGGCCAGCCAACTACCACGGGATACGCGATAAACCTCATCGCGATCGCTCATTTTACCGTTCGGGCACATATATATCCAGTCGCACCATGGGGCTATATCAAGAAAATACTTGCACTCTGCAACAGCCTGGAGATGAGTTTTATATGGCTTGCCAGTGTCAGGGTTAATATCCTCACAACCCCCTTGGTTAGTAACAGCGACGATAACCCAATGCGCTTCTTTTAATTTTTGGCAAAGATCGCCTGTCTTTTTAATTAAAACTTGGTCCTTGGGGTATGTGGGGCACACCTGGCCTGACACCGTTGTGCGTGCAGTGCCGTCAAGATCAATCAGCAATAGTTTTGTCATAATCGAGGTTTCTCGCTACCAAGACTATAGCCTAATCATCTCAGTCAAATGACCATCAAATAGCCAAAACCTTACACATGGCCAGATTCGGCATCTTTCCGTAACTCATTACGGTGACTCATCAAATAGCCTGGCACCGTAACTCATTACGGTACCACCCAAAACAAAACCTCAACCCTGAGACTCAATAAGCCCGCCGCCAGCCCTAGGCGTCTGATATCGCGAAAGCAGCGGGCATGGCCATTGTAGCGGAGATTCCTCAGACATAGAAAGGGAGGTCGTGAGAAGATTAACCTGTAAACCACTCCCTAAACAAGCAATGAATGACATTGAATCAAGGCTAGCTTCTCCTGAGGTATTGGAGGAGTATTATGACTCTAAAACAGACGATCAGCTCTCGGCACTTAATCTGCTTTGGTTAGCAGAAGTTACATGTGAATTGCCTGAAATCTTGTACAAAGACGACGATCCAAGCCTGATGCAGACTCTAAGCATGAATGACACGTTTGGATGGGCGCTGGCGATGAGTGAATACGTCCCTGACGAGGATTTGCATGAGGTCGCCAGACTTTATAAGCAGTACGGGCAAGGTGGGCTTATCTATTGGGTTAGTGAACGCAACAATCAAATGCGTAGCGAATTTCCTGCAATAAACCGACAGATAGAGTTCGTAAGACAGGAAGAGATCTTGCGGTCTGAAGCCCCAGATTTATCCCAATGGGCTTATAGAAAATTTTCGTACTCGATTGGTGAGCAATGAGCGCTTAGAGTGAACCAAAACAAAACCCACCGAGTCGAAATGCTCCAGTGGGTTTTGTTTTAGCTATAATAAGGGGAGCCAATCGCGAATGTGCCGTTCGCCAAGGCCATGGACACAAAGAGTAAACGAAACGTGTCACTACAATTCTACCAAAACCTAGAGAAGATTGCACCTTGTTTGGCCAAATAGTGGCTGGGCAGGGTTTTGTTGTGTTTGGGCGTATTCCTGAAAATGTTGAAACGAATAATCTCCGGTGGTCAGACCGGAGCTGACCAAGCAGCTTTAGCAGCTGCCTATGATCAAGGCATCGAGACTGGTGGATGGTGTTCTAATCAGTGGCTTACTGAAGATGGCCCAGCACCATGGTTAGAAGAAAAGTATGGGCTTAAGGAGTGCTTAGATCCTGGGTATCCAATCCGGACTATACAGAATATACGAGACTCCGACGGGACGGTCTTGTTTGGTAACACCGAAAGTCCAGGTAGCAAGCTGGCAATCAAAAACGCCAAATTAATGAAAAAACCGATACTGCATGCCCGCTTTACCATGCAGCCCACCCCCGAAGATCTCGCTGCATGGATTGACGAGTGGAGCATTGAGATCCTTAACGTTGGTGGCAACAGAGCCAGCAAAAACAAAGCTGTCTACACGCTGACCTATACGACGCTAGCTAAGACTATTGAGATCTTGCGGCAGCCAATAATCGAACTGCCGTAGCATGACCCACCCCGCCACCATACGCATACATAGCCGACCGCTTGACTGTGGCCAGGAGTGTGCCCGCCTATGGCATTTTCTTAGGACTATTGCGCAGGCATAGCATCCCATATGTCGAGCTGACTCTTTTCTACTAGCGACACATTCACGGACGGTTCACTCTGTCCTCAAGCCCTGACGACGAACTATATCAATAGCCCAACAAAAAACGCAGCCTCGAAAGACTGCGTTATCTATCCATCAGGTTGGCTTTATTCTAGCTTGGGGTTCCTGACTCCCAGGAAAGTATCAGCTGTAAAACAACCTGCCCTGCCCCAGCGCTGATTAGACTGTCGGGAGTGCTGCCCTCTAGTGCTCTGTGCGGGGTTTTTAGCCACTCTTCAGCGGTCGTGTTGTTGTGGCCACACTTTATTAGTTCGGCTTTGATTCGTCGTCTCATACTGTCTCCAAACTCGCAAACTGAAAATTAAGCATTGAGCCGTTGGCGAATCTCACTCTGGCTGTTGTCAGGCCAACGCTAACAACAGTACCTGTCTGACCTGCGTACCGGGCTTGCCACCGAGTCAGCCTTGTAGTGTCGGAGTCTATAGTCACTGTGTCGCCTGGGCTCATCGACTTGCCCCTCCTAGCGCACATTCCCCGCAGGGTTCGGGCGCCTGATCGTCGTCTGTGGGCCAGAATTCAGCCCTAGGACAAGACCGTGCACTGCAGAGTACGTCATCACTTGGTAGCCCTTGCCGGGTTTCAGCTATAGCTGGGTTTGCGGCTGTTAGTACTAGCATGGTCACGCATAATAGTCGTATCATCGATTTATCCTTCCTTTGTGGTGGGTGCCCGGTGGTCAGCTGTCAACTCCCCACCGGGATGAAATTAAACTTTTTCTATCGTCGAGTTTGGATAATCGGCTTTAGCTTCTCGAAAAGCTTGGCCGATATTTTCGTGTGAATATTTCACAACCAATCCGTCAATCAGAAAGCTGTACGTTGTTGTCTGTTGTCTTGCTTGACTCATAAGTCTTTCCAAAAAGTTCAAGCAGTAGCGACTCCGAAGAAATCACTTCTGGCTTTGCCTCCGCATCGACAGCAGCACGATTTAACGCCGCCTCGATGCTCCTTCCTTCCAACAAAGAGCTGAGTAGTTCCATTAAATAAACTTCCCCGTCCCCTCTTTGGACCCGCGAGTCCGAGTTGTCCTCCAACGGCCCTCATATTTGTTAGGGTCGCCGAATGGGAGGGGCTTCGGAGTGGGCAGGGGCTTGGTGATCGATTGCTGAAGAATGCCGATCTGCCTTAAAGCGGCTTCATCCCACCAACGGCCATAGAGAAAGGCTTCTCCAGTGGTTCGGTCAAAGTCGAGGTTGATAATGTCACCTGAGCTATTTCGATAGGGTCGCTGGATGACCCTGGGTGTGTTTTGTTGTTGTTCCATAGTTCAATTGAATAGTTGTGGATAATCTGCGATCGCCCGTCGGACCACTCTGCCGCGTTCTTCTAGTGTTTCTGATGGCAGTTTGACCAGCGATGCGTATACGTTTATCGATTGGTCCAGGGCCTGTTCACTCCCAGTTGGCCCTATGTTCTGGGCCATAGTCTGGGCCACCTGCTTCTTCCGCTGCTCAGGGCTAAGAGTTTTTGCCATGCTGCCCCCGTTGAATTTCAGGCTGCTCTACCACCCCATTGGTTGGGGGCGTAATTGGTTTGTTTTGCATATTCAACCCCACTTGCTAGAGACACGTTGCATTAATCCAGATAGGACGACTTTTGAGTACCAATCTGGGGGGTATTGTTGGTCTCTGACTTTTTTGATGTCGTCGCAAACTTTATTCCAAGCGTCCTCAGTCGCAGCTTCACGCAAGGACTGAATCTCTTTTTCGGTGATATTCATATGTTCTCCTTGTTCGTCAATTCTCCCTTTTCAGGGAATGCCTCATGCAGGATTCGAACCTACGACTTCCTGGCGAACGATTAAGGCAATCTCCTCAACTGAGTTATTGCGCACCAGTTACTCTACCAACTGAGTTAATGAGGCAAGGCTGGGCTTCTGCCCAGCGGTTACTTATCGAGATACGACTATGACTGTTTTCAGTCCCATCCTCCAATATCTAAAACTTTCCCGTCGTAACCTGAATCCTGTAATGCTTTATAAGCAGGTTGACAAGTTTCGCCCCAGTGAGCATAGTCAACAACACTAAAGCAATTTTTCGTAGCTTCCTGCATTTCCCCAACACCTTGCACCCCATTTACAA
>CBDHHL010000010.1:0-25574 GCA_965263355.1 Leptolyngbyaceae cyanobacterium
TGTGAGCAGCTGCAACACGACGATCATTACACACAACAAGGACATAACACACACGGAAGAAGACACATATGAACACAACCCTTTCACGCTAGAAGCTATATACACATATACATATATACACATATTACATACACACGTTACATGACCTTTTACACAATAAAAGTCAGTCTTGACAACACGCTAAAACAGTCCACACGTTTCATGCGTTATCGTATATATTCTTATTCATAAGTGCATTTATTCCGTGATATCTATCCGTCAACATAGGTAACTATATTCATAAGTATAAGTATATTAGGATACCAGCAAAGCGACGGTATCTACATATACGTGATTAGGTCTCTTGACCTATAGCTAGGATACAAGGCCTGATAAAGCGATATCTCCCTTTATCAGACCCGACCTAAAGGCGCCGAGGTTACATAACGTCCTCACACGCCTTAAGTGATCATTACCCCTTCCTTAGGGAGATAGGGTAAGATCACAAATGGTGGCAGCGGTTTTAAACAACCCAGTGGTTTGTGATGGGTACCAAATTATTTTTTCATTTTCTGTTTTATGCTTTTAACATAGTCCTTGGACCCTACTTTTTAAATATGATTGTATTATATAAAGCTCATAAATATTGCTATAAGAGCTGTTTTACTGAACTAGGTTGAGTTAAAAGTGCCAAAAAATGAATTAAGCAAAAAAATTCAATTTCACTTTGAAGGCCAACAAAGCTGTTTAAAGTTAATATATTGGATTTTATCAATTATTTATGAAAAGTAATGATGTTAGAGAGTAAAAAAATTCAGATATCAGTGGATTGGTATTTTAAATTATTTTGAGTAATGTGGCCTCAACCTTGTACTTTTTAAAAATTGTAAAGGCAATTTTAAGCTATTCCTACTATTTTTACCTTAACTTTACGCAGCTGAGGCTTATATTTTTGAAATCTTGTATCAAGACAAAAGAGGTATGCATGTGCATAAAGTTTCAAGAAATTGCTTCAAATACATTTTCAAAACGCGCCTATTTGTTGGCATTTTGGGGGCTTTACAGACCAAAATTGATATGTATGTATAGAAATGTGTTTAAAATTGAAAACGACCTACTAGGTTTGAATCAAAATCATGTAGTAGAACAATGCCTTAAAAAGACGAAAAACTTGAGATATTTGTTTTATCCAACTTTCCAACTTTTAGGAAAACAGTGGCTGGCAAACAAAAATCAAATTACCTTTTGAAGGTTGAAATTGATATTATTTGTAACAAAACATGTTTAAAATGTCAAATTATTGTATAATTTGGTATTTTTAGCTAAAATATTCCCAAATAGTTTAGATTTTAAATTGTCATTTTAAGCACTATGCCCTGCTCGTACAGACCATTATTTTCCCCTCAAATATTGCTCACGCTACCACTTAACATTCCAATTTATTTTCCGTTAGCTACAAGCTAGCTTCTGTGAGAAAATACTGCATTTATAATGCATTTCCTCCCAACGGTCGCCCTATATTTCTTAAATTAGGTGGTCATTCCTAGCTACTTCTTTTCATTTCCGCCATACTAAACTCCCCACGTATAGAGATCATCGGCATCCAACACGTGGTGTCAGCTAACGCAGGCAAACATCCGCTAGCATTACCCCACCATGTGCTTGTGTGCTGAGCCCCACTTTTGAGCCAGTGTGATGTAAAACAGGGCGCCAAATTTAAACGTCTGGGACGGTGCTTTCTTCAAAGCGAAACTGACTGTGTGTCAACAGGGGAGACTGTGTGCCTCCTCTGGATCTCTTAGCCGGGCTAATTGATCAATCGGGTAGCAACAACCGAGATGCTCTGGGAGCATCCTATAGGACGCCAGTTTTCTCCTCCTATAGTAACAGCATGTGTGTACTGGGTGCACACCACACAATAGAGCACTGTGTGTGCATTGTGTGACAATTTGTATACACGGGGTGTATACGGTGCTTCCTCTCTGGGAGAGGAGCTAGTCGGGGACTAGCCATGCTCTGCGTGTGCACATTATACTGTACCGGGTACAGTGCGCTGTGTGCGCGGCTGTGTGCCGAATGAGTGATGCTATGCATCTCCCTTGGGACCTCTAATGTCCCCATCCTTGCTGGTCGCTGTCAGAAAACGGGTGCGCCCTGAAAAGTGGAACATGCCTATATGCATAGCTACAGCCCTCTTATCTAACACGGCCTACCTATGCATCATAGTGCACGGTCTCTCTATACATAATGAGTAGTCACTGGCATCTTAACATTGCTTCTAACAATTAACATTCAGTCTCTCTGACCCCTCCAAACTGTTCACACATCTTGACCACCCACCATGCAACTTCCAACCCTCCCTCTTGCTCTAATTATAGTAAGCGACCGTTAAGACATATGCTTCAGCACATTATATTTAACCCTTCTTTCTTAGGTCCCGCGCACTCTTTACACGCGCGTGCTTTTCCCTAAGAAAGTTATAAAAACCCTTCTACCACTTTCCTAACTCTTAATTGTTTCCACACACTCACACTTCACATACTAACACCAGAATCGCTTTTCTGATTCGGTCCCATAAGCCTTGGCTTATACTCAACACGATCCAGCTATAATTCCACGAAGTGTCCCCGATACAAGGTCCAACCAGTAGCCGTCGCAAGCTGCCAGATCGCTACCAATATACGATCCGAGGTCTCTGACCTCCCAACTTTAACCTACTGATCCAGCACACTGCTAAAGAGTAGCGGTCTATCAGTATCCACTTCCCACTGATCCAGCACACTGCTAAAGAGTAGCGGTCTATCAGTGCAAAGATGAACGACCACGAGAGAGCCATTTACGCCGATAAGCTTGCCCTCAAGCAAGCTTATGCGCCGTTCCCTGTACTGTCCACCACGGATCCCACCGACTTCAAACGTTGGAGGGATTCCTTCACAGAGATCGCTATCCTCAACCGCACCAGGGAGCAGGACGCTGTCCGTGCTGCCAGGAACAACCTAAAGGGTGCGGCTTTGCAAAGAGCCAAGCAGATTGTTCCAATCATCACAGACGATGACCCCTATACAGGCACTAAACTGTCGCAGTACATGTTTTGCCTGTCCAAGGCCTTCTTGGATGATGCTTCCCCTGCCAGGAACCTCAAACTGTTCCAAACGGCAGCACAAAAGCATGGCGAAGATTTCCACGACTTGGCTGTGAGGATCAAGACCTACTACATGGAGGCTTATCCCACAGCCAACCACGATAACATAGAGGCAAACACCCTCGTGATTGACCGCTATGTGGATGCCATTAAGGACCTCAGCATTCAGCAGTCCTTACTCTCTGTACAGAAGCCAACCATATCAGCCACGTCCCAGATTGCATACCGGTTGCGTCAATCCGTCTTGCAATCTTACATCAGCTGTGCACCAGACAAGATCCTCGAGCTCCAGCGGTTGAGACCGTTCCTCTTCATCTCTCCTGAGGAAATTTCAGGCTTGCCAGGCCACCAAACCTACCAACAGGACCAGTCAATCAACCAAATGGCTCCCCCACCAGCACCCCCACAGGCGCCAACTGCAGCAACCCCTGTAGCACCAGCAAGTGAACCTATTCCACCGGCACAGCCTCAGCCATCAACATCTTTCAATATAGATCCAACCCAGCTGCAGGCAGCCCTCGGCATTCAAGCTTTCATGAATGCTGCTACCAGATCCCCTCAGAAGTCAACCTCTAGAGGCCAGGGAAGACCAAAGCCGCGCCAACAGTCGCGCACCGACCTCTCAACAGTCACCTGCTACAACTGTGGCACCAAGGGGCATCTGGCTAGGAATTGCACGAGGCCCAAACCCAATTCCTCAGTCAGGCTGGTCCTCCCCAGACGGTCAGGCAACCAGTCAGGCAGAAACTCCACTGCTAGAAAGTCTTTCCATAACAAGCTCAGACAGAGGATCAACGCCCTCTCAGCCGAGGACTTCGGCAGATTCGCTGAATCCATCAGCAATCTGGAATACACAAGTGATCCAGAAGCCTCGGACATCACTGACGAGGAGTCCGACGCAGAGCAGGGAAACTAGATCAGCCGGGTTCCACCCGGCTACCTTCACCCGCAATAACCCAGATCCAGGACACCAATACACACGAATCTGACTCTGGTGCAGAAGATGATTCAGATAATGCTGATGAACAAGACACTCCCAACAATGACACAGAGGAAGACCCAGAGGCTACGGCCTTCATCTCTCACTTGCAACAACTTCCACATGCCATTAGGCATAAGGAAACTGATACGGAGGCCCGTAAGGCTAAGACCTTCAGGAAGTTCTTACGCTGTTCAGTGGACGGCCACACTGTCAACGGCCTCGTGGACGGTGGCAACACCTGGCACTCATGCATCTCCGAAAACTTCATGAAAGTTTTAGGATGGAAGAAGACAGACCTCCTCCCCACCAAGTATTGCAATGTAAATACGGCCAAGAAGGGATCCTCTATCAAGTCCCTCGGACAGTTGCCAAGGCCCTTGACCCTAACTCCTTCCAACGGAGGCGCACCTATACAGTTCCAGCCCATGGTCATGAGATCGCTGTCCACTTCACTCAATATCTCAGGACCTTTGCTCGAACTTTGCGGTATCGATCACCTCACCTCCAAGGGTGCCCTCAATTGGAGAGGCAAAAGGATTCCACTCCTCAACAGACCCAGTCTCAAGGACTCAGCAGCTATTTCCATCCTCGAGACAGCCACACTTCCACCAAAGTCCCTCAAGTTAGTCCTAGGAGTCTGCCCAGACACAATCAACTCAACCTTTGCATCTGGCACTGTAGTGGTTGAAGGAGACAAGTTATTAGCAGAGGAAACCAACCTAGCACCTGCCAGGAATGCCCTCTGCACAATTACACCAGAGGGCTCCGTCTATGTGCCCCTTATCAACCCACATCACTACCCCATCACCATCAAGAACGGTACCTTCTATGGGCGAGCTCACCTCACCAAGACCACGCTGCTCAGCAATGGCATCCAGTCCATATCCATGGTCTCAGACTCAGCTGATGACTCAGGTTATGACAGCGAGGACGAGGATACCCCACAGGACATCAAATATTTTGAGAACCTCCCGGAGGACCCAGAAACAAACCCCTCTGACCAATACACCAATTGGTCTGATGACCAGAAGAAACAATGGTTCCTGGACACATACAAGTTAGACACCAGGCCCTGCTTCAAAACTCAACACCAGCTGAACCTGGCACTAGACACCCTCACCAAACACTTTGACCTTTTCTCCAAGGACGGCTCCTATGGCTTCAGTGACCTCATCACTCACAGAATCATAACGGACGACGTCCAGCCTGTCAAGGACAAACTGCGACCCTGTAATCCACTGCTACAAGACTCACTCAAGGCACAACTAGAGAAATGGGACAAACATGGAGTCATCGAGCCCTCATACTCCCCATGGGCGGCCAATGTTGTCCCAGTTAAGAAGAAAGACAACTCCATCCGCTGGTGTATTGACTACCGCAAACTCAATGCGGTTACTAAGAAGGACAGCTTCCCCATGCCGAGCGTCTCGGAAACATTCAACGCTTTGGCAGGATCCTGTCTCTTCTCCAGTGTAGATATGGAAGGAGCATTCCACTCTGTGGCAATTCACCCAGCTGACAGGGAGAAGACAGCCTTTATCACACCATTCGGAACATTCCAGATGAAGAAACTGGGCTTTGGAGTTAGCAATGGCCCTGCAACATACTGCAGGCTCATACAGATGGTTCTCAGAGGAATCCCCTCATCCATTGCTTTGGGATTCCTCGACGACGGAATTATTCATTCCAATGATGTCGAGACCCATTGCCAAAACCTTGACAGAGTCTTCACAGCATATGCCAATGCTGGCCTCAAGATCAACCCAAAGAAGTGCTCATTATTCATGGAAGAAATCAACTACCTGGGCCATACAATCAACCAGCACGGCGTCAGACCACCCGCAGAATACATCGACCAGATCAAAACATGGCCAGTCCCTGACTCTCCAAAGAAGATACGGCGCTTTCTGGGAATGGTCGGCTACTACAGAAACCATATCCCCGATTACGCTCTTCTCTCAGCCCCATGGACAGACGCCTTGAAGAAAGACAACGTCAAAAAGAAGATCAAGCCCACACCTGAGATGATTGCCAACTTTGACAAACTCAAAGAGAAACTCACCACGGCACCCATACTGGGCTTCCCATACTTCCATGGACCAAAGGCGGGCACCTTCATCCTCGACACAGACTTTTCCTGCAAACAGATCAGCGGAATCCTCTCACAGATCCAGGATGGACAGGAAGTGGTCATAGCTTACGGCTCCAAAAAGCTAGACAGTGGTCAACAAAACTACCCATCCACAAAAGGGGAGCTGTTCGCTGGTAAACACTTCATGCAGAAATATGCATTCTACCTCAAGTGGTGCCAACAGTTCACCTGGAGGACCGATAACTCAGCCCTCCAATGGCTGAACAGTATGCAAGATCCGCCCAGTATCATCTACCGGTGGCGAGAAGTACTCAGGGACTTCAACTTCAAGGTGGTTCACAGGGCAGGAACCAAGCACACCAATGCTGACTGCTTATCGCGAGTGGAATTCGATCAACCACCACCCAAGAAACCTAAGCTCCAGACAGAAGACCAAAACACCCTGCCGGAGGACCACAAAACCCTGCCGGAGGACCACAATTCCCTGCCGGAGGACCACAATTCCCTGCCGGAGGACGCCACAGTCGCAGCCCTAGCCAATGATGCGGATTCACTGTCTTACAAACCACAGGAACCCACATGGCAAGACCTCCTCCAGCCCACAGCTCCACCTCCTCCAAACCAACTCATGAAGCGCATCACTGACCTCATTCCAGTCAGTATGGAGGACGAACAGCAGAAATGCTCCACCCTCAGTATGGTTCGCAAATGGATTAGAGGCATTGACAAACCAGATAGGCTCATGCAGCGATGCTTAACCCCAAACCAGAAGAAGTACTTGGGCACCCTCTCCTCCCTCAAACTCATACAGAGAGGAAAGGAACATGTATTGTGCTCCCTGTATCTCAAAGATGACGGTACTGTCCCACACTACCAAATCTGCCTCCCAGAACACCTCTGGGTACCGGTCATCCAAGCAGCACACACCCTCAATGGTCACATGTCGCATCAAAGTACCCTGGACCGTCTCAAAACCCTGGTGCATTTTCCCAACATGTCTAAAATGGTTAAGCAAGTTATCCACTCGTGCCAACCATGCATAACCAAACACAAGACAGCCAAGCCCCAGAAGCACACGCTCATTTCCAGTATGCCTCCCTATCCGTTCCACACCATCCACGTGGACTTTGTTGGCCCCATTTACAAGTCATCGCAGGGGAACCAATACATATTCACGGTCAAAGACGCTTTCTCACGATGGGTGGAAGCATTTCCCATGAAGGAAGCCACAGCCAACAACGCAGCCTTCTGCCTGGAAACACAAGTATTCCCACGTTTCGGTCTTCCCCAAAGGATACACTCAGATTGTGGTTCACAATTCACAAGTAACTTCTGGAAGCAGTTAGGAGAACAACTTAATATCAAGATCTCCTACACCACTCCATACCACCCCCAATCAAACGGGATGGTTGAACGCTTCCACAGGGACCTTGGGAAGATGCTGGCCGCCACCAACAAAGGCGGCTCAGAAGACTGGGAACAAGGCCTTCCAGCCGCACTGATGGCTCTCAGATCCGCAAAATCCAGAACCACGAATCTGAGCCCTTACTCAATATTGTTTGGCCGGGAAATGTCTCTGCCACTAGACCTGATTTTCGCACTCCCTGATAAGGATACTGAACACATCACAGATGCTAAGGCTAGAGCCTTCACAATCAGGAAGAGAATCAACCGGGCCTATGAGTGTGCCATTATACACGCCCATAGAGCTGTAGAGAGGCAGAGACGTTCTTACCACCAGGACAAACAATATTTCACCGTTGGCCAAAAGGTGTGGCTTTACACTCCCAAGACATTCGACAGAGGCCCAACCAAGTTGAAAACTAGATGGTCCGGTCCCTGGACAGTCTGCGCACCACCGGGCAATGAGATTATGATCCGCATCTCACCCATGGCAGGTTGGCAGTTCAAACATTCCATAGTGGTCGCCATTGACAGACTCAAGCTGTACACAGGAGAGAACCCCATAGAGCCTGACCCCTCTTCTGACCTACAAATGACCGGTGATGAATTTGCAGAGGAACTAGACCCTGCGGAGTTCGAGTGGAACAACGACCACTCTGTCGACCTTGAGACCTACAAACACCTCATGCCAGTGCTCACAGGGCCTTCACCCTACCCAGATGACACATTAGACGACGGTGATCAAGCACGACCTGGCACACCCCCTCAACATAGTGATATTCAAACAAACATTAGTCAAACCAATACTAGTCCAACACAGACACAAGTGCAGTGCCCAAATAAAGCCCCTACACCAATTCAAACAGTGCTGACCAGTGTTACATATCCCATAGTTTCTGTACAACTCTTTCCACCAATCATCAGCAATATGAAATATAAGCCAAAGATCCCATCCGCTTCCAGCCGGAAGAATTAGCTAACCCTCTTACCATTTATATTCCAGTGTTTGTTTCTGCCTACCTCCACTGCCATCCACCACCACATACACAAGCCTTCGCTGATCGCTTTCCCCTGTTCCAATACACAGTACAGCAACCAACCAAATCACTACCATGGAGTTCAACCCCAATGCCACCGACTTCATCTCCGGAGTCTCCAACGCTGAGCTGGTCAACAACACCATGTTGACCCAGTCCACCTCCGTAGCCCCTACCACCTTCGAGCTCACCGCCGTGAGCTCCCCCATGGAGATGACCAGGCACGGGGCTGTAGCCGCCATGACGGCTGCAGGCTCGATCCAGCCGGACCCAGCCTTCCCGTCTCTGCAGGAGACCGTGACCCGTCACGCCAGTGCGGCTTTCGCTGCAGCCCAGGGATCAATCCAGCCAGATCCCACATTCCCCAGCCTGGATGATAAGCGGAACCAGCTTATCGCCAACGCGGACCCCCTCCTCCGCCCAGCCCACATGAGGACCCCAACCAAACCACCTCAGCAGCACGTGGTTAAGACAGCCTCCCAACTGGTCAGGGAGCTGTACACCAGCCAGCCAAGGGACCCCATGTCAACCCCACCCCACAAAAAGAGGGCCTTCGAGTACCAGGAGTCCGACTTCCCCTCACTCCATGACCTGACTACCAAAGGAGTGATGGAGAGGCCGGGGTACTCGACCATGAATCTCCAGAGAGCCAGAGCCAGGGACACCGAGTCCAACTCAACCCAGTCCCCTCCCACAACGGTCCCTCACTCGCCGGCCCCTTACACACCCAGGGCAGCCAACTCAAACCTGACCCCCTTAGGTACACCCAACAAGAGACATTTGGGCAGCAGGGACTCCAACATCTCAATCGAGCCCCTCCACCAACCAACCAGGCTATCCAGGCCTCCCAGCAAAGCCTGCTAAGGACCTCGGAGGACCTCGGAAGGACGGCCGACACAACCGTCTCCAAGCTCTCCAACCTTAGTGACCTCGTTGCCAAGCAAATCCCGGAGGCGCTTACGCAACTCACCAACCTCAACCAGGAAATTGCCAGCAAGACTAGCCAGCTGCACGATCTGGAACTCTCTCTGGCCACAACCAGATCGCCCAGGGCCTCTCACTCAAGATCAGGCTCCTTCTCTAGACCATCGAGGTCAAGGAACCCCTCCACGAGCTCCAAGACCCGCTCGCCCTCGGCCTCCCCAGCTACCCGCAGCCGCAACAAGTCCCTCCAGGAGGACTTAGACAGGTTGAGATCTCGCATCGAGGAGAAGACAACCAAAATCGATGCTCTCAACAGCCAAGAACGATCTCTCCAAGACAGGCTATCCAAGTCCAAGAAGGCCAAACAAGAAGCAGACTCCGCTGTCAACGTGGCTCGCCGTACCAAAATTGACATCGACACAGAGGTTAAGTCACTCAAGAAAGACAAGGAAAACCTCCTTAAGACCATCTCAGAGCTTCGATGCAAGGAGGCAGCCATGGAGTCCCGCAAGAAGGACGACGATGATGCCGCCGCTGCAGCCCAGGCGGTCAAGAAGGAAACAGAGAGTCTGAACAACAAGATCGCAGACCTCAAAGCGACCCTTGCCAGACTTGGCGCCGACAAGCGAAACTTGGAAACCACCTTGGCGGCGCATAACCTCGAGGTTACCACACAGAGGTCAAACCTCCATGACCTCAACCAGCAGCTATCCCAAGCTGCAGTCAACTTGCGGAGGACCAAAGAAGATCACATGGCCGCCTCCAATGAACTCAATGCCATTAACGCTGCCATTACCGAGGCCAGAATGGCATACGAACAAGAACAAGAAGCCAGACAACAGCAGATGACCACTACCGATAACCAGATTGCGGAACTACAACAACACCTCGTGGCCCTCCAGCAGCAATATGACACCCAAAAACAGCAGATGACCGCGCAGATCGACAGCCTCCGAGCTGACACTGACAAGCTTCAGCGCCAAAACAAAGAAGCAGCTGAGTCCCTCAGCGACACACTGTCCTCCAACTCGGCCTCCCTACAAAATTCGGCCATTAAACAATCCAACGAGCTCAACGCTGAGTTGGAGGCAGTCAGAAACAAGGTGGGTGCAGCCAAAATGCGCCTCACCCAAGTCAATAAGGAGCTCACACAGGCCACCACCGACCTCCAGAAAGTGCAAGCCGACAAAAACTCAACAGAGGATGACCTAAGTATCACCAAGTCCAGACTGGACTTAGAGTGCAAGAAACTACACGACGTCCTCCATGCTCTCGACAGCACCAAGACCAGCCACGAAAATTCCAAGACGGCCCTCAACAAGGCCACCGCAGAATTAGACAAGGTCACCAGAGCAGTGCAGGACAAAACTAAGGATCACCAGAACTTGACAGCCCAGGTCTCCAAAGCCAGATCCACCCTGCAAGAGCTCTCGTCAGACATCACTATGGCCCGCAAAAACCCCATAGTGCCAGCACCACTCTCCCCCATACCAATGGCACACCCCTCCATGATGATGGAGTTTGATGATGCCACTAACTCATGGGTTAGGCCGCAAGGACTGCCAGTCACACCAGGCAAGTCCATCCCCACACAGCCTCACTCAAGCAGCAACACGGTGACTGTCAACCCCACCATAACCATTCAGGCCCCAGCTGCAAGAGATGGCGAGGCCAATATTGCCCACCAGGCCGCAGCTTTCTTTGCACAAGCGGGCAAAGATCTAACCACATATGTGAATCATGAAATTACGCAGTCCCAGGCCCTCCTAGCCAATCAGATCCAGACCATGAATGCCACTATAGCAGACATGAAGACAACGGCACTTAAGCACTTTGAGGTCCAGAAGGCGACTTATGCGCAACATTTCAACGACCTTGAGGCCATGCAGGTCCAATTCAATCAGCAGAAAGATACAGAAGCTGCAATCCAAATCGGCCAACTCAAAGAGACCTTGACAGAAGAATTTAAAGCGACAAGACAAGTTGACTTATTGGAACCACAAATTGCCAAGCAGCAAACCCAGATCACCCTCCTACAGAATGCCCTCAAAGAAATAGACCGACTCCTCAAGGCCCAACAGAGCAAGAAACCAGGCAAAGGCAGTAAAAAGACTCAGCACATCGCAGAGAAACAGCTCCAGATAGCCTCACAACTGGAGCTTCAGGACATTGACGCCAATGCCACTGAGGATGACCTAGCCCGAAACCAGACCAAGCTGTACAGGACCATCAATAACAAGATCGAAGACCAACATGCCAGGGTCACGAGAGTAATGGAGGATCTGCGCAACGACATCCACGATCCTAACACTCTATTCTCCATCGACCCGAAGACAGTGGCTCACAAAAGGCCTAGGGATATCTCTACAGACACCACAATAGGCAAGCCTCCTGCCAAGATTACACCAACAGTGGACACTTCAAGAGTACCACAAGAGCATCTTGCCTCCGTGCAAGAAACATTATCCAAGTTACACCCACAAGAACTACAGCCCGGCACCCAACTCCAGGTGCCTCACGACACCAACCACACGGAGCCCATACCGAATGACCAATAGCAAACATGATTAAATAAACACCCACACCAACCATTAAATATACACACAATACCCATGTCACACAATACACACATCACACTAAAACACTTGAGCATGCCACTTCCACTAATACAAACCAAATAACCAACCAAATTGTTGTCACACTTTCTCTCAGCGCCCTCTAACCACACTATTCTTACAGCTTTCCACTGCCATTGTGGTCGCACAAGCATTCACTGCTTATGATTGCGCCCACAATAACATCACGGCCACCATCATTGACCTGACAGAACCGGACCACTGCGCCACCCTTGACCCAGGCTCCTACTCAGAGACCAATGTCACAGTGTCTGTGATATCCACTGCCAACAGGCTCACGATACAAGCAGTCCAATGCCGGGTACTCCTCACCCAGAAGGCAGTTTATTGCGGCTCAGGCCATGCCACTTATGGCACCAGATTCCTGGAGATTGAGAAGCCCATCCACATCTCACCCTCCCACTGCACTGACCAGGATGGCCCCATCATAGCCGACGGCCAACCTTACCCAGCCAATACCTTGGACCATGGAGACAAATACTCCACCTCCTATCCACGAGGCAACCTCGACCACGACCACTACTGCGAGACCGAGTCCTTCACCTACAATGGTGTCTCCTTCTCCTCCCACTACGTGGAACAGGTCGCCAGAACAACCAGAGCCTCCATTACAGGGACCTACAATGCCGCCTCGGGCACAGTTACCTTTGGCAACGTCGCCGTCCCCTTCGCCCAGGGCTACCTGCAAGACGTTACCTTGGGCACCATCACTTGGAACACGACCAATGTCCAGTGCAAATCCACCACGGACATCATCTACAAGGGCAACGCCACCAAACACTCCCCCACGGACACGACGACCGGAGGCATCACGATCATCACCATTGGCAACTCCAACACCAAACAATACGGAGCCTTCACCTTGAAGCAACCCATTCCCCTTTGCGGCAAAGCTTGCTTCGCCACACAGCTGGAGGACTTCACTATCTGTTTCACGGATACACCCGAGACCCACTTCGGCACAGACCCACTCCCTACGCTCGACTTCCACAACACGGAAAGGTTGGCTGGAATCCATACCTTCCAGGTCAACCACGCCCTCACCACCAGGTCCAATTTCCAGGCCATCAATAAGGCCCTTTGCGAAGTCGATGCCAAGACCATTGCCAACAAGCGGCAACACATCCTGGCCACGGATTCATCCGCCGCTGTCATGGACCTCTACGGCCCAGGTTACCAGGTCACCAGGGCTGGGGCAGTAGCATATGTGGCCAAATGCGTACCCATTGAGGTTAACATCTATGAAGAAGCCCACAATTGCACCCAGGAGCTCCCTGTCATTCTACCCGCGGAGTACAAAGACAGGATCCGCTACATGGACCCAGTCACCAAGATAGTCACCAGCTATCCCACCTACACGGTCTGTTCAGAGATCATCAGACCCATGATCAAGATCGGCAACACCTGGTACGAATATGGCCCCATCCGCAACTCCTCCAACACGTTCAGACCGGCAACCATCACCCCCACGGTGATTACCTCCACGGTACTCAAGCTCAAGCTGTTCCACTTCGAGATAATACTTGCTGCCTCCATCTACACGGAACAGGACAAGGTCGAGTACAACCTGTATATCACACAGATCTCAGCCAGAGCGCCCATAACCTCCTCCATGGTCAACAGCAAGCTTGACTACGCAGACAACCCACAAGCGGCTCTGACCTTCGATGACACCTCCTTCAAGTCCCTCAAATCGGCCTTCCTCTTCCTTGTTAACCCCATAGCCTACATCCTGGGAGACGTCGGTCAATACTACATGTGGTTCATGTCCTTCCTGCTCTTCTTAGTCATGCTAAAAGTAGCAGCCGAAGGCATTTACCACATCCTCCTCCAGTACTCAACCGATGGCTGCGGTACCTGGTGCCTCCTGGCATGGCTCCGCACTTGCTGGAACGTCGCCAAGGCACCTGTAGCCATCAATGATGCCGCCGTAGAACGCTTGGTGGACGACCACCCGACACAGGACCACATCCAAATTGAGATGACAGACATGGCACTCCCATCCAGAGACATTGAACAGGAAAGAAGAGACTTTGATCCCAGGGAGTTTGCAAGCCACAGACCTCCCTCCTACACGACGGCAACTGCACCTCCATTGACAAACCTCGTCAGGTACCCCTCCCTGACGTCCCTCACCTCGGCACGCGCCCTCCAAGCAGCAGTCGACCCCATGCGTGCTGCTGTCACCACGGCAGCCACAACCCTGAGACGACTGCGCTCAGCCTCGCGGGAAACACTGCGACGCAGAGCAAATTCAGATACCGCCTCCAGAGCATGGTCAGCCACCAGAGACCTCGCCACAAGAGCACGCAGTGCCTCGGCCAGCACGGCGCGCAGCCTTTCCCGGGCCGCTTCAAGAGCCGCTTCGGAAAGGTCCTTCAGGAATTCCACGGGCTCACTGAACGCAATCAGACGGTCATTCCGCCAGGGCTCCACCAGGGCCCTGACACAACTCAATGGATCCCTCAGATCCCTAGCAGCGGCCTCCGATCAGACAATCAACACGAGCAGGCGCGCAGCCAGACACGCCTTACACCAGATTGAGGACGATGCCCGCAGTACATTCTCCAAAGCGAGCTCCGCAGCCTCCCGCGCCTCCCGCAAGGCCCGGAAGGTTGCTTTCGCTGCAGCCAGACGAGTCAGAACATCATCCACCCTGGCTTACCGGCTAATCCAACATCCCCAGGACGCTAACGTCCTGACTCTCGCACCTGATGATGCACGTGCCCCGCTCCTGGACGCCGAACCACCTAGGAGACCCCCACGCCGCTCTAGACGTGATCGTCACGAGGACACTAGACACTAACCCGTGCCTATTGCAGCCACTCTTGCCGCACCGCCGCCTACGACCTAAAGGCCTACACCGCGCTGCTCCGGAGGATTTGTGAGCAGCTGCAACACGACGATCATTACACACAACAAGGACATAACACACACGGAAGAAGACACATATGAACACAACCCTTTCACGCTGGAAGCTATATACACATATACATATATACACATATTACATACACACGTTACATGACCTTTTACACAATAAAAGTCAGTCTTGACAACACGCTAAAACAGTTCACACGTTTCATGCGTTATCGTATATATTCTTATTCATAAGTGCATTTATTCCGTGATATCTATCCGTCAACATAGGTAACTATATTCATAAGTATAAGTATATTAGGATACCAGTAAAGCGATGGTATCTACATATACGTGATTAGGTCTCTTGACCTATAGCTAGGATACAAGGCCTGATAAAGCGATATCTCCCTTTATCAGACCCGACCTAAAGGCGCCGAGGTTACATAACGTCCTCACACGCCTTAAGTGATCATTACCCCTTCCTTAGGGAGATAGGCTTTAAGCTTGCCTATATGATGCCTCGGGTTTCCCTAAGGCAAGGTTATCAGGTTCATATAGGATTCAAATGATTTTAGGTTTCAAGTAGCTAATAATATTATCTCATATGAAACCTCTATTTGATAAGTTTTTTGTCTTTGGTGTCTAAATGAAACCTTTGGGCTCAAAACTAGTGATAAAGGGTTCCCATGTCTCGTCAGGCTACGTCCAAGAAAGCAATCACTTTTAAAATGTGTTACAAATGACCTCTTTTCCGTCAAAAAATACGAAGAAGGAAACCATTTTTCAACGAATTTATGGTCGGACTAGAAATTGACGGCCTTTCCAGCCTTGGAGACAGAATGGGGGCAAACGACCAAAAAGCCTTTTTTTTCCTCCAAGGTCCTTGATTTTCAAGGGAAGCGGAATTGAAAGCAGGCGATATATTTTTCTACCATAAAAAACTCGATTTCCCTGCGATTCGCCATGCTAGTGCAAGTAAGAAAAGGCAGCCGCCCTTCAATTTCCTGTTTCTCTATTTTCTCTTGCAGCACACAATTCGGACCAAGAAGTATACTACACCTCGTTTAATGGGTGTTGCCATTTCGGCCCCGTGATAAATCAGTCTGTCTATCTTAGGGACATGGGCTACGTAGGGGGGCAACGCCTGCGCGCAGCTCTAACTCGATAATTAACTGTGAAATAAGAGTTGCCTTTGGTGCCCCGAGCAAAAGAGAGGCATCAGATCTCGTATTTGAGTCCTGTTTTTGGACGCCCCGAATGAGGGCCAAAAATCATCAACTTGGGGGGTCTCGAAACCCAAAAGATCGGTCCCTGTGTGAACAATTGCATTATGGGAGAACCAACTATAGAAACAAGGACTCTAATTTAGTCAAACTTGGCGCCTTTACCTTATTGGGAAAATCTAAAAACTATATAAAATGATTTATGTATTTAATTTGACTACCAACCAAGAATTGTAATGTAACTATTGTAACAGGTAAGTTGGGGTTCACAGGTGGCCCGTGAGTTTGTTGTTATTTACTGGCTTGCTGAAATTGATAGGTCTCACTTTAACCAAGTCCACTGATAAAGTTGTTACATATCTTGAGCCATAACTTCTTCAGATAAACCTTTGTCCCTCTCTTTATGAGAGCAATAACTCAGGGTAACTAACGAAAGAAGAGGTGTTTGGCTTTTCATTTTGCACATACCCGATACATAAGCTGTATAGGTAATTAAACCATGCAGAATTCTTTGAACTAGACTTCCTTTTACATTTCCAACCAATGGAAAAGAAATGATCTGGGAAAGACAAAGGGAAAAAAACAAGCAAAGATGTCAATCAATTGAGGAAGAACTTTTGACATTATCTGAAACCAAAGATCTCACCCAAAACTGAAGAAGAGAAAAGTGAGGCCTTATCTGACAAAAATCACTTTCTCAAGGGAAAACGTGAAAAACTCCGATTTCTTCGTTAATGAAGTCCCCAGCAAGGTCATTATCACTAACTACATACCTTTGTAACATTGTTTAGCAGTAGTGAAACACCCTAAGACTCATTAAGGATTATTTATTATGTATGCCCAGAGGGCCGAACTATTTGCCAATTTGACCAAAAGGCGGCCAAACTTTGATTTTCCTCAGCAGATATGCCCCGCTTTTTCCGCCCTCAGCCCCAAATGGAGGAACACCCAGAAATAATGAGGAGCGCTCAAAAAATCTGGAGCCGTCAGTCAGTGAGACATGATTGGGTGGAAATACGAAAAAAATCGACGAGGGAAGAGAGGGTGGTAACACGTGCCATGACTTTTGTAATTGTTGGAAACATGCGGGTCTATTAAAATGAGTCAAAATTTTTCATCACAAGTTAAAAATATAAACAATGTGTATTATAATTACCGGCGACCATACTTATAAAACACACATACTAGATGGCTTGCGTTTGACAATTTCTCTGTTATTAGAAAGCACATCATGAAGTACGTACGTCATGAAAATATGGCTTAAAGTGGGTCGAAAATTGAAATTCGAAACAAACCATAAAAGGGTCACGTGTGGAACTTGACAGCTTTGGAGATTTGAGTTTCGTCTCACGAAAGCTACAACAAAATTTTGACAAAGTGCTCCACATTCGTCGGAAATTGTTTTGGTGTACATCCACGAGGTCCATGAATTAACTCTCCGTGTCCTCAGGTGCGGTATGATATGCAGGCTCTCCGCGTCCCTATGGTAGTATGGTAGTCTCCGTGTTCCAGTAGTGACTGCGTGGGCCCAGCCGATCCCAGGGGTCGTGCCCCTGCTCAAGGGCGTCACTTTGTTCTGCCAGACAGACGAAATGTAGTAAAAACAGAATAAAAGTACTTTCAATATGCTTTCCTATAATCAAGGCTTCCACCACATTAATGACCAAAGTGGCATCTTTATTATCTCTCAGCATAGGGTAATTAAGAGCTTAATTAAATAGAGAGTAAACCAGGCTTACTCTACACTGCTGTCCCATTATGCGCAATTTTAGGGCCATTCAGTGCCGTTTTAATTGCAAAAATATAATTGAATTATTTTTTTTGACATTTTTCCTAGGCTGTCAACAAAATTTATATCAATTTTACGGCTTTCACATATGGTTTTGAACAATGTTTATTATATAAAAGAAACATGTTAACCCAACATCAGATCAATGACATTCTTATCTTCAAGAAAGTTATAAATATTTACGTAAAAATAATTGCGACGGATGGCCGGAAAAAAACGAATTAATTGTGATTAATGACAAATGATCAACTCAATTCAGCGCGCTGCTTAATGACTTTTCAAATTCAATTTTAATTGCCCCAATTCATTTAATTACGACCAATGGGACAGCAGTGTACAAAACACGAATGAATTGAGGGTAATTATGGGCGGGCAACAAACGGGTTCGTACACTCATAAAATATGTTTAAGCGACAATTGTTCGAAAAATCTGAAACAACTGGTACTGTAGATAAAGGGTTGAACCGATTAAACTTATTGTAGGCAAACTGACAGGATTTATCAATAACATTGCTTAGCATGAAAGCAGTTGTGTTTCACGTTTTTACTTTTATCCAAATCATGGTATTAACTATTGCTCTGATGTATTATACTGGGAAATTTAAAGAAATTTCTAAACAGTCTTATTTTCACAATACCATAAAATCAGTGGTTCAGGAAAGCAAAACAAGGCTGAATCCGTTTCAGCGGAGTCAAAGAATCCAAGAATTACTTCAGTACAAAACCAGTGAAAGGAACATTGGGAAAACCTCACAGCTCGTAAAGAAAAATGTGATTTTCTTAGGTATCCTTTTATCCTTGAAAAATTAAAGAAACTATTGTTTCAACTTCCATTTTAATGGTGCAAAATGAATATCATTGGGGGAAAGTATACTTTTTACTACATTCAGCTTTTGATGACCTCAGACCTCAATTGAATTGCTACCATGATAAACCTAATGAACAGTTCCACAAAATGCATACACCAAATTTTGACAGATTGGCAAGAAGAAGCATTGTCTTTGAAAAAGCATATAATCAGGTAGAGATAGTGGTAATTTGGCCCAAGGTTCCAAGTCCTATGATTTGTGTTAATTTTGATTGTTCCCAATGCTAGTAATGTTAACTTAAACCAATCCAAAATGGCTGATAACTAATATAAAATATAATTTGTACCAATAGTGCCCAATATGCGCCCCAAGTAGAGTGTCAACATTAACCTCAAGGCACCCCGACAGCACAAGAGTTTACCAGTTTGACAAATACTTCAGGTACACGCCGCCTTTACTATAATAAAGTAATGTACTGTAGGATGTCATGAGTTAAAACAACTTCTCTCTGTCAAAATTCTTAGATGCATAATTGAAGTATACCTTGTACAATTTTAGAGAATTCATGAACCCCAATGTGGTCACAATTCCTCAATATTTTAAAGAGAATGGGTACAATTCTATAAATGTTGGAAAAATCTACCATGATAGCAATGCAAGCTCCAGGTATGTTTTAGGGTTTCAAAAAAAAAGTAAAATAATTATTTATCTGTCATGAGAAGGCTTGGTGATCCACCGTCATGGTCAAAGAAACCTTTAAGAGGTATCCGAGGAGAATCATACCTGCAGCCCAGTCACAAAGTTAAGGTACGGGTACGTAAACGTACCATATTTCCTCATCATATCATTATTTCGTAACATTTTAATTATAATTTTGTGAAGTCTGCTAATTACACTTTTGACGCAATAAATCTATTTTTGGGGGAAAAATGGCCACGTGAATTCAGTTTAAGCGATGTTTTTGTTTATGCATTCATCGAAATTACACATTCATTCTGCCATCCAACACAATTGTTGGTGCATTTATTTTTGTTATATATAGTAACATTGTGATGAATTGATTTTTTTCATTATTTGAAACATCCGTTCCTATATTGCAATGAGTGGGGCTATTGTATTCTAACTAAAACATTTATGTATGATGTAGATAAATCCTACAGGTCGGAAACTCCTATGGAGGTCCTTCATCCAGAAGCCAAATGAAGAATGGGACCAAGTACAGAGCTGGGATGAAACCATTGCTACACAAGTAATGAAATAAAATATTTACATTTCCTTGGATAATTTAGAAAATTTGGATCATTCAACAAGGCAATCAATGTTCTCAGGGAAATGGTTGACAATTATGAAGATGAGAATAAGAACTTTTTCCTAGGGCTAGGATTTAGAGCGCCCCATATTCCATACCGTGCTGCTCAGAAATATTTTGACATGTATCCTTTCGAAAGTAAGTTTAAGGGTATTAACTGCTTCTTCAGAAAAGAACATACACTAATGGGCTGTATTCTCGAAATCCAAGATTTTTATTCGCTGCTCTGGATAAAGGTTTGAAAAGTGTAAATTGTTCCAATCATCCAAAATTTATCCAAAAAGTGCGAAAAAGCTGTTTTTTATCCAAGGAAAAAAATCCCACCAGTAATAGCAGTATATGTAATAAAAAATACAAAAATTCAAACCTGCTTTTTGAATTGAATAATGTGTGGATAAAAAGTAACTTTTTACTCATGAAAGATAAACTCCTACTTAATAAAGGCAAAAATTATTCAAAAGTGTAAATTGATCCGTTGATTCCCACTAGTGTAATGCTAACAATAACGAAGACTGTTAAATTGAAGCTCTCCACTAAGATCATTACGATTTCAGATGTACCAGCCCCTGCAAGAAACTTTGCAGCCTCTGATTTTCCTGAAATTGCATGGAATCAATTATCTGACTTCAAGAAAAGTCAAGAGTGGCAGGATAATTTGTTGACCAATCCAAAGGCTTCACAATTCAACCAATCAGCTTCAAATACATTTTACAGGAAAATGAGACAAGGTGCTCAGTAATTTCCAAATGTGTACTAACTCATAGTAAACTGGCGTCCCATTCAGCGCAATTTTAGTGTCATTCCGTGCCGTGCTTACTAACATTTCATTGTAGATTTAATTGCAATTAATGAAATTAATTCGTTGAGTTCAATTTTAGGGCTATAAATCTTGCCGGAGACCAAACTTCGTGAGGAAAAGGGGGTTATGCTAAGGGCAACTATGATTGCCTCAAAATTAGTCATATCTGACTGTGCCTCTGACCCACGCTATAAGCGTTAAAATAGAAACAGCAATATGCAAGAACAACGGCTATAAATTAAATCGCATAATATTATATCATGAGTTAGAGTCATGAGTCATTTCTGGGCAATGTTCATGAAACAAAAATTAAAAAATAAACATATTTAGTGGGTGGGGGTAGTCGTAAAAATGAAATTTTGCAAACAAAATTAATAAGAAAAAGACTACATTCAGCGCGGGGCTCAATGACTTTTAAAATGAATTTGAAATTTCAGCGCATTTGGTGCCCAATTAATTTAATTACGCTGAATGGGACACCAGTGTATGTTAGATCAAATAGCAAACTGTTTCCATTCTAGGATACAGTGCAAAAATTTCTGAGGTTGACCAGTTGCTTGGTCAAGTTTTGGAAGAACTGGACGCCTTGGGCTTGAGAGAGAATACAATCATTGCATTGTGGAGTGATCATGGAATTACACTTGGGGAAAATGGGATGCTTAATAAGGAACAAGTGTCTGGTAATGAAGCTATAGAAATCAGCTTAAAATGTAAATAAAGGTGATTCTAAGTTTCGTGATTGATTGCCGTTTATTCCTGGCGGAAAATTGTTCCGTTGATAATCGCGAAACTTAGAATCGCCTTTGTTTACATTTTAATTGCAACATTAAGCTGATTTCTATAGTTTCACTAAAACAAACGAAACCATTATGACAATGCCTGTCAATTTTACCTGGCTTCTCTTGTTTCAGAGACTGCTTTAAGAGTACCAATGATGTTAACAATTCCCGGACTAACCGATGAAGGACTGAGATCCTACAATCTGGTCGAGAATGTGGATTTGTTTCCTACCCTTGTTGAAGCAGCTGGGTTGCCATCAATTCCCAAGTATGATATTCATTTATACATGTGTATGTATTTCATACCATTTAAAGTTATGGCTCATAGGTGCTCTAGCAGCTATTCTAGCTCAATAAGGCTTTGCACTGAAGGGCTGAGTCTGATGCCTCTTGTTAAAGAGCCCAGTAGAGCAATCTGGAGAAGAGCAGCTTTTTCTCAAGTCAAGCGACTCGGGTGAGTTTTAAATACATAGCTCCTACCACAAATCTTAAACTTCATGAACAAATGTTTAGTCACATGGGATATTCAATGAGAACCAATCGTTACCGTTACACTGAGTGGGTGGCTCAGAAAGATGACAAACCTCTTTGGAACATTCCATACAAGGACTTAACACTAGTTGGCTCAATAAGTGTAATGGAATGGACTTAATTTAAATATATATATTTATTTATTTAGAAAAGGGAAGCAGTAGAGCTATATGATCATGAGCAAGACCCTTGGGAAAGAACGAACCAAGCTTACAACAAAAGTTTCACAGGAATTAGATCACAATTGGCCCAATGGCTAAGAAACGGATGGATGGATTCTATTAAACAAGCAGATTTATGACATGACTAGTATAATCATATTAAATATAAGGTGTAAAGATTCATGTATGCATTATATTTTATGTATATGTATTTTTGGCAGATTAACTGTCAATTGTACTATTGATCATCTCGGAAAATGGTAGACAGATTGGAATTGACCTGATAAATTTAAATAAGGCTTAGGGTCATAACCAAAAAGCTCAAAATCAGTCATGTACAATCTATAAAGCTGGATTATTTCAGTCTTGCTCAGTTCACTAAAGAGTCTCTTTGCGACACTCCAAGCGCTGTCTGCTGGTAAAATTCAGGTGGCATCTTCTCTTCAAATTTTAAAGCGTTCAGCAATTCGATGAGGTCTAAATTCAAATATTCTTGCTTTAAAATGAAATTTGGCCTGTATGATAAACTGCATAAATTACACTGCTGCCAGTATGGTTTCAATTGGCTCAATAGATCAGTTTTCAGCTTGTTCTTTTGGTGTATTAAGCTTTTTAATTCCTCTTTGGTGTGTAAGATGCCTGTCAATCTCTCAAATGGATGCTGTACTGAAATAGCTTTGACTTTTAACTTTGAGAAAGATTCACTTTGGTTACAAGGTGGTCGTCCTCGCTTTGGGTGCATGTAGATCCCTAAAAGAAGTTAAAAATAAAAGTCTGGATAATCCAATCAATTTACGTCTACTTCAAGAGGCTGCCCCGGAATTCGATCTCGTAACAGTCTAGTAATAACCTCATTCCTACCCCATGAACTATGAAAACTCACCAACCTGGATAATCTGGGTGCTCAATTGGTTCTGGAGGATCTTCTGTTGCATCTTTTGCTCGGATCTCAATTTCCTCAGCCTCACAGGGACTCAACAAGCTCAGTTCGGACTGGGATTTGCTTAATATAAACTCTTGTAGAACCTGAAATAATATCAAAGTTGATAAATTAAAATATGCTTCTAAATTGGGTAATGAATTATTATTATTCATTTTTTACCTTTTTGAGTAAGCCAGAATGCTCAAAACTTGGGATGCAGGCTGTAAAATCCTGATTGAGGAGGTAGAATCTGGTTTCCTGGCTTTCATTTAAAAACCACTTGCTGAGAAAATGTTCTGCAATAAAAATTGATATATGTTTCAGTTAAAAATCAATAAGGTACACAATTTCCTTTACCAGGCACAATAGAATCATAAAAGTCATTGCATGTTCTATCCAGCTGATTTTTCCTCCAGTTTAATGCAAAACTTGAGTCATATTTGGTCCAATTTGGTTCAACAGATTGAATTTCCAGGAGATTTAGCTCACTTATGGAATTGAATTGACTTTCAGAAATGGCTGCACTGCCCCAACACTTGAAACCATAAATGATAGAAACTAACACAATTGCAAGATACGTACAGTACTTTTGGCAAATCATTATTTCTGACACTTTGAACGTTTACATTTTATGAATTTAAGGTAAGTTGTATTTCGGCTTCAAATGAGATCACTCGGTTTTTTCAGCCTTCCTAAATTATATGACACAAATTATTTCCGATTTATTGTAGATCACTATTCACTAAAAATAACTTGCATACTATGAACTTTATAGTTTATGTTATCAATATGTTTTTGTTTTCTTTGTAATTTTATAATATATTAACTATCAGCTGAGCTGGCTACCTTTACTCTAAATAAAATTGTGAGTTCTTTACACTGCATTTTCACCCAGGGTGACTGAGAGAGTGGGGAGCTTCTTTTGTATTATATGCCTAGCGCCTTTATAGCAGAGAAGAAGGGAGCTTAGTGTACTGCCAATCTACGAAGCGTATCGACAAAGAAGGAATTCTGAGGTTCTTCCTTTTACCAGATCTGCAATAGTACACAGCAAGTACTTGTAAGCACGATATATACGTATATGGGTAGATGACAATTACTTTAAATTTTAATTGCATTAAAGGGGAGAAACACAATCTCACAGCCGGTTGTAATCTAAATAACGAAAAATAGATGGCTACAGCCCTCTAATGTGAGAATATAACTGTTTGTCTGACTGACGGCTCTAACATACCTTCTTAGATAGAGCTCAATGAGATATTAAGTTAAAAACAAAAAAAGTATGTCTTACTATAAATTCATTATCATCATGAGTGCAATCACCTGAACATACATATTAACATAATGATTATGGAACGGTTCTAGGACAATTCGGCATCACCAAAAATTCGTTAAAGGTCAATTCGGCTTCAATAAGACTCGGCAACACTGAAATTCGGTAACATTAAACTCGGCATCAGTAAATAATTCGGCATCAATACATAATCGCTAAGCCAACCCTGGCTAGTTGATTGGTTTAAGAGTTCCGACTCCCATGCGAGCGATCCGTGTCCGCGCCTGGGTGGAAGTAGTTGGCTCTGTTATGAAATTATTTCATTTCAGAGTTCAATGAAATGCGAGAAATATTTCTCGCGCCACCTTGCGTGAATGTGGGGAAGCAAGCAGCTGTCAAGAGGCAAACCCGATGTATGAGGAAAATGACAATAGCTGTTTGCCAGCATGCAGAGCTGTCAAGAGGCAAATATGAGGAAATTGACGACAGCTTGTCAGAGGGCGAACTCAAAAGTACTTGGCCTGCAGTATACAAAAATATTGCAGAGTTCAATGAAATTGAGAATTTGTCCCGTACAATGGGGAAGATGGGGCAGACTAACCATGAAGCGATGCGGAAGGGGAGGCCCGGCTAGCTCTGTGAAGGCGAACGATGCTGCGACTCAACCTGCTGGAAAGTCCCTTACATTGGGCCGGAGAGAGGAAAACTCCGTGAAGTTAACCCGGTGAGCGCTATAAACACCGATGAGGAAAAGTCAGGCAAGCGTCGCGCTGAGGCCCATGAAAATTCCGCCCCTCTACAGCATATGGCGCATTCCCCCCGCATACTCAGTGGTTCATCATGAGTTCCTGGCCATTGGGAGGCTAAATCCAGTGCTGTGCCTGGACGCCATACCGCAGGTTGGGCAAATGAGCCCCGGGG
>CBDHHL010000011.1:0-96382 GCA_965263355.1 Leptolyngbyaceae cyanobacterium
CAGACTCGTTAAAAATATTTGTTCCCGCCTGAATAGCTTTAGCGGTCGCATCAATATTAGTAAAGCCGGTTCCTTCTAATGCGGCTACAACACCAGCAACATTGTCCCCAACCTCAGTCACCTCACCGCCTAATTCGACCATTCGAGTGGCGATGCGGGCCACCTCTTCAGGCGTTTTGCTGGTTTCAATCCCTAATCGTCTAGACTCCTCAGTGACCGCCGCGATCGCTTCTTCAGCTCCACCCGCACGAGCGCTAAACGTAACTAATGCCTGCTCAAAGCCAACTGCATTTTGAACAGTTGAAAGCCCTGCTCTGATGCCCCCTCCAATGGCGTTAGCTAGAGTATCAAAAACTCTTTGACCAATCCCCTGGAAAATTCCTTGAACAATTCCGCTACTATTCCGGATGCCACTAAGATCTAGATTGGGCGATATTGTGGGAGAACTTAATTGCCTTAGTTCCCTGTTAATTTGCCGTAATGCCTGCCTAGCATTCCCGCCCCCTAATGCCTCTAACCGTCTATCGAGAGTGCGAATCTGCTCTGTCGCGTTATCAGCATCGACATTCAATCGAACTCGTTTATCGTCAAGCGTACCGAGCTGAGTCTGAATCTGCCTAATGCGTGGTTCAGCTTGGCGTGTATCAGCCTCTAGCCGAAGTCGTCGTGATTGAATTCTGCCGATCCTATCTTCTATCTGCAGAATTTGATTCTGTAACGTGCTATCGGTTTCTAGCTTAATTCGCTCGTTGCTTAATTGCTGGATTCGCTGATCCAACAAATTGAGTGCTTGATTGCTGGTGGAGGGGTTTAGCTCTAAATTTATTCGAGTATTTCTAAGCCGTTCTATCGTTTGCTCGATAGTATTTATTTCTTCAGTGCGAGCATCAATCCTTAGCTGGATATCAGAACGATTACGCTGAAGTTCAGTAACTTGAGCGTCTAAATTCCGAATTGTTGCTTCAGCCGCTCTAGAATTTGCTCGAATCTGAATCTCTTTGTCACGCAGTTGTTGAATTCTGGCATCAACCGCCGCAATCTGATTTTGAATATTTCGAGCATTAACTTCTAGGTTGATCCTCTCACGATTCAATCCATCAACAGCCTGTTGAACCGTTGCAAACCCACGCCTTAACTCCTGAACATTACGCTGGGCAGCATTCGTATTGACAGTTACTGGAATATTTGATTGGGCTCTTAGCTGAGTCAGTGACTGAGCGATCGCGTCAGCTTGAGCAGCACTGCGCCCAAAGTCAACACTTGCCTGAGTTCTGTTGATAGCTTCTAACTGTTGTCTAAGCTGGGTTATCTCTCTCGTAATTGAATCGTCAAGGTTAACATCCAGCCGAACATTATCAGCATTACTAAGCTGCTGTCTAATGTCGCTAATGCCACGAATAACAGTCTCATCATTCAGCCTGACATCAATAGCAAGGTCATCAACCCGGTTGAACCGTGTCCGCAAGTCAGCGATCGCAGCCGTAATACTCGACTCCGAAAATTCAACTGCGAATTCAACCGAACCAGCTTGAACCACTATTCAACCTTTCCTGCTAATAACGTCATATCGCGTTCAGACATAATCGCCCTCGCCCAATCTGGCACTCGGTTTTTCTTCAGCAACTTCACATAGATTTTTGCGGCCTCAGGGGGGATAGTCTTAGCAAGCTCATTCCTGCGCTGGGTTAATCCCCAACGATTAAAATCAGTCGCGCTGGCGTCTTCAGCGTTCTTGAAATTCGCCCGTGCGATCAATGCCGCAACCTCACTAGTCGCGGTGGCTTCCTCAGCTAGCTCGGCTATGCGGTCATCGCGCCAGACTCTGGCGGCATCCAAGGCGAGTTTTGACGGACAGTTTCTAAACTGGGTAGGTCTGAAATATTCGCAGCCTGGATACCAGCGCTGTAGTTGCCAGCAGAGTTTTCCCCAGTCGATTGGCTCTGATTTTCGTCGTTTCCCAACTCAGTTTCAGGATCGTAAATATACTCAGTTGGATTTATTCGCTTCCCTGGTAAGCCATAGATAAATAAGCTAAACAAAGCTTCAGCCAATGGCCTGGGAGTATTTGCAATAATCTTTTCAGTAGGGACATCATCGCCAAGTACGCCACGATGCTTAAGGCAAAACGCAACTAACAGGTCCATCAATCGCTTATCGCTAATCTCTTCGTTATCCCTAAGACTCTGGAAATATTCTTCCTCTGCCACTAATAAGGACGGATAAACCGGAACAGTGACCGGGGGCATCCCAGGCACCCGAATCACGCGATCTACTGATTTAATTTCCCATAAGGTCTGAGTCACAACGAATAACCTCCAAGTCTAAGTATGTATAAATTGCTTCTAAGTCACTCGGCATCACAACAACAATTTCAGTATTGTTCTGCCGATACGGTTCAACCAGTAACGCCTCTTGCCCTGCAAAACCAGCACACATTTTAGGTTTAGTAAAGCTAAGTAATGCCCTTAGCCTTGACCCCTCAACTGTGCAGCCAAGCATGAAAATATGCTGGTTTTGCAAGGCTTCAATCTTCACTAAGCAGCAGCCTCAAGTTCGGTCACAGCGCCAGAGAACGTGCCATTAAGAGACAGTGCCAACTTGTTTCCGTTCTGACCGTCCTTAGAACCATCCGACATTCGAGCAACACCAAACGATAACGGTGGGGTAGTAAAGGTCACAGCATCAGGGTTCGGGTCTTGAACTTCAAGGTAAACATCGTTCTCAGCATTCACGGCATAGCGTAAAATCCGTTGGCCGCTGGAATACTCAGATAAGTTAGCCGCGATCGTGAAAGTTCTAGTCGTATCCTGACGGGAAGATTCACCAGAACCAATGTGTTGATAGGTTGACACATTATTCAGCGTGGTCTGGACCCCCAGGTTATGAGAAGTGATTAGATCGACTTCACCGGGCCAGTTGGCAACTGCCCCGTTGGGGATATCTTCATTGGCAGTCAGTTCAATATTGCTCCCATCGTTGCTGTCAGTTGTGACAATGGCCATATAAGATCCAGCTGCATCGACGAACCGCAACACTGTTCCCGCGATAATCGGCACTGTAGGAGCAGCGCTTGCGGTCATCGTTGATGCAGTTCCGGTGGTTGTGGCCGTGAACGCAGCACCCAATGTTAAAGTGATCGGCGCAATCCGACTGGGCACGCTCGTATTATTTGTTACTAAAGCTGCAAAGATTTTTGTCTCCCGTGAGTCGGGCATTAATAGCGGATTATTACCGGCACCTGGCATCGTGATTAACTCCTAATTTGATGGACAATTCGAAAACTCTCAGACTCAATCGTGTCGAGTCTTGAATCCCTTGGCGTCTTAACCGACACTCCAGCTTGAAACAGATAGCCCATGCCACTAATCAACGCAGCAGCAGCAGCCGCTACCGTGCCCGCTTCGTCCCACTGTTTCAGCGTGATAGTAGTCGTATATTCCAAGCCAAGCTGTTGAGAATAAAACTGCGTAAGCGTCGCTTGCTGCTGAGGCGTAATAACAACCTCCAAGCCTTCTAAACTCTTAGGCTGTCTCTGCCATTGAATGCCGCCAACATCCTGGGTCTTGCCGTAGTCCAACACTAAAGACGGCAATGTCTGAGTACCCGTAGCTGTGACATACGTTCGAGTTCCCAGATAGGGAGTCATTAGGGTCTGAACTTGGTCTCTAATCTGGGCAATGCTAATAACGGGCATCAAAACACCTCCCGTAATTGCTGGGCCAGGACAGCAGCCAAGTCATATTGTTCTACTGTCTGTAATACTGGATTGCGAGCGGGATACGTTGAGCCGCTACGAGTCGTGAACCCGTTAAATACAAATACTGAATGTTGAGCAGTCCATTCAAATAAAATAGTCAATTGGGAAGGAAAACTATATTGCTGCGAGTCCCTAAATTCTCCCAAGTCCACAATATTTCTAGGGCTAAAAACTTCCTCGCCAGACTTCCGCTTAGTGAACCCTGGCCATGGATATAACGGTTGCTCAATCGATTCAGTTAGCAACCTATCCATATCTACAGCAAAATTTCGTAGCCCCCTATCAAGGCCACGATTAAACGCTGTTCTGTCAAAATTTAGGACTGCCATAATTGCAGCCTACAGTCATTTTTGGCAATATGTTAAAATTTCCAAGATACTTGGAAAACGTTGCATGCCTGGAGAAATAAGAGCTGGCGGTTTATCTGAAGAAACTTTGAAGCGGTTTTCAGAATTAAAAGATTACTTTGGGGTCAATACTCAGACCGGGACCATGGATCTTATGGTCAATATCTTGCATCTTCATTTATTAGGCAGCAGTCGTGTAGCGTTGTTTAGAAAAGCTGCCAAGTTAGTTAGTGCCAATGAGCGATTAAACCGGGAGTTGCAGCCTAGTGAAGTGCAACGGGTTTCTATTCAAAAAGGTTTAGTGCTTGTGTGGGCTAGGCATCAAGGCGAGCCGTATAAAATCTCTGAGGAAGTTTGGGAGCAAGGAATAAATGATTAAATTAAGTACCTCAAAAATTAGTACATTAAAAATCCCATTAAATATCTGTGCAGGCCCGGAAACAATAGTCGATGGGAAAAATGTTCAATTTTATATTAACGGGGTTAGACTCCCTTTCTTGACAGGGTGGGGGCTTTATTCGACATATGGAATGTACCGATGTATAACCGGAATCTTTAATGGCGGCGCTGATCACTGTGAGCTGGACACCGACCCAACCATTTTACTACCGAGCTATGAGATTCGGCTGGCTACTAACTATGGTCCATCTGGAGTGATGAGAGAGCTTGGTCAATGCGAGGGAGATCATTTGGTGATGACGTTTGAATCTTTAACATTTGCTAGCCGATTCGCTAGCGACCCTCTACGTGAACTAGGCCAAGAAATTTGTATGCTTAGCTAGCCGTCCATCTTGCAATAAACCGTTCGCCAATGTCAGGCGCTGCATCAACGATCTCAAACGGTTGAATGAGCACTTCAACTTTGCCACTAATCCCGTTTAATTCCATCGTCCCAGTCGGTGGTTCAGGCCATCCCCTAAGATTATGGGGAAATAAATATTCAGTTGGCGCAGCTTCAGTGCCGCACCAACCAAACAACATCACACTATTATTATTAGTGCCTTCAAACGCAGCAGTGTTGAACTGACTTGCTCTATTTTGAGTCGCTACTTTAACCCGGCATGGCACCGTGACAGCGGTTAAGCCGTCAGCGGAGCCACCCTCAAAATCATCAGTTATACCGGTGGGCAGTTGGAAAACTATAGCGGTTGGGGTTAAGCCGAAGTTAGTGATTGCCATTATCGATTCTTGGCGACAATATCAACACCTCCAAACATGCCAGACTTAACCACAGTTTGACCAGCTTGCGTTTTGAAAACTACCAGCGATGTGCAATTACAAGTTTTATCAGAAATGTTTTTAAGATTCAAAACCATTTCTGACAACTGCAAGTCACTTTGAGCAAATAATGCAGCAGTGCCAGTAATCGAAACCACTGGGCGCACTGTATCAACCCGGATATCCTTGATGGCAAGACCGTTAGGATCAACAGCTGCAACTGTTTCTCTAAGGGATTGAATCTCAGCAGCGTCAAAACCTTTTTTGTCTTGTTCCTGTTTAGCAGCTTCAACCTTAGCCGCTATCTCTGCTTGATACTGTTCAGGATTTGCCTGACGTTCTAACCAAGCTTGATGGATTTTTTCTCGTCTAGCGTCTGCCTGGACTTTTTGTGTGACTACGGTGCCTACAGTTAAGCCAATAGCACCGACTGTGCAAGCGATCGCAATTAAAGCATTCTTATTCACTTCCTTTATCTCCTTAAAAAATTAATCAAAACTACCGCACACCGCCTTCTATCTCACTAGTGCTAGTGCCAGGAACCACATTAAACGTAATATCCGTCCTGCGGTTCCCGCGCTCATATGTTACTGCGGGCAATGAGACTTGACGCCCATCTTGATACTGTAAATAAGGCACTACGCGATCGCCTGGTTCAGCAGCCCTTGAAAAATTAACCGTCCCAGTAGCTGTCCAATTGGTTCTGTTAATACGACGGACTTGGAAGGTGGCTTTAGGCGATTCTGTGGCAACTTCCACTGCGGGTAGTTCAGGTGATCGTCTGGCCGCGATCGTTACTGGCTGCTCAGATGCTGGACACATATGGGACAGGTCGGTGATTGAACCGTCTTCAGTCATGCTGTAGCAGACGGGTAACGCGTTGGCCGTGGTGGCCATAAAAAGGTTAAAAGCGATCGCTGCTGTGATTAGTTTTTTCATTTTTCTTTTCAGTGTAATGTAATTATTTTTACAGTTGAAATTGTTTGAAATCAGGGGAGCCCGAACGTTTTCTCTGTTTTGATTAATTCGCCTGAATGATCAAAGGTTCTTTTGATGGTGTAATGACCATGATTCGTTTCGACGACTTGCAAACCACCTTTGATGTATTCAAAAGTATTTGAATCTTCATACCAATCCATTGCTAACAGCCTCGCGGTTGTTTCCTCGACAACCTGCAATCCGTATTCACTCAGAACGACCTTAGCCCGCCAAAGTTGATCCGGCTCAGTCAGAAACCATAAGCCTCCAACATCAACGCCGCACTCAAAACCTCTTTGCTTTAGCTGGTCTAAAGCGGCGCGATCGTTGGCGACTTGAAAATTATTGAGGCACCGTTAATGCTGCCCAATGAGTTATTCCCATTCCAACCAGCGCTCTCATTGTATTGGCATCTTCCCAGACCCCATCAATGTAGCTGGCAACAAAGTAACCATGGTCAGGCGAATATACTAATACTGGCGCCCATTCATCGGGCTTGTGGTCGTCGTCAACACTAATCCAATTCATGATTTTTTCTCCTTTCTCCTTTTTTGAAAACAAACTACATTAAGGCTACATTTGCTGTGAAGAGAAGCAAAAGGTAGCCAATGATGAAGAGATTATCCATTGGTTTATCCTCAAAGATTCTAGGCGGCATTGATAAGGCTCAACACCGCTAAAGCCCTTGCTGATTACATCTCAGCTCGCCAGGATGACACGCGATTGTATAGCTCGGTGTGCCCGCTAATGGGTTCCCAGTTCGCCCTAACATGTGTCGCCTATTGCGCCGAAGCGCTCAACGGGTATGCTTTGGGCTTGCTGTTCTTTTAGTTAGTCATTTTGTTTGTCCTCCCACCTTCGGCTTCTTTCGAACTTTACGACCGACACCGTCGTTTGGTGTGGTACCGCGATGAGTAGGCGGTTACTTCCGCTATATCAGGGTAAAAACCCGTCGTTTATCTTGACTAACCCCAAGAGTTAAAATGCGTATCTCCCCTCGTCAGTGGCTTTGACTGCGGGGTTGCATCCCGTCTCTCACATTTCTAAGATAGCGAATCTCTTTTTAGATGTCAAGTGTTTTCTTGACAAAAAATCAGGCTAATAAATCCATCCTATAATTTTCGGCTTCCCTCACAAAGTACGATAGTCCATGGCGTAAACAAAAAGAATAAGCAACGTCAGCAGCCATATCATTTAGCATGATGTCTCTTCCACCCCAACGGATTGAATATCCTTTCTTATTTTTCTTCAGCTGGTAGCCACTTACAAGATCTCTATTTTTCTTAAGCCCAGTCACAAGGACTAGGTACTCACATACAAATTCGTGCCATGTTTTTTCTTGTGCCGAATTGACAGACAGTAGGCTTTCTATGGCTTGCTGCCTTTTTGATTTCGGCTTGATGGTTGTTTCCTCCACTGAAACTATTGCTCCATACTTAGCCGCGATCTCCATGGCTTCTTTTTGGTCTTTAGCTTGGATAAGCTCTTGCGCATAGAAAAGATTTTCGGATTCTTCCCACGATCTATCGCCCACTAGACCAAGTTTCCTAGGCGGAATTTGTGTTTTGACCTTAAATACTTTTGCCATTGCTCGACCTCAATTACACTTCAAATGCTAAACGATAGCTTTTCAGGTGTCAAGTAATTTATTGACAAAAAAGAACCCCGCTAACCGGGGCTTGTAGCAGTTCAGTAATTTCTAAACATATCTGGTCATAGCTTCCTTATTTGGGTATATTTTCTAGGCATACTTGTAACCATCCTTACGGTGAACAAATTTGGTGATATAGGACAACTTTGTCCCTAACCTTTTTCTACCTTTGGGATAGATCTCACAGTCGCCATTAGAGTAAGGGCAGAGTCGCGCTGTCCATTGCCCTTTATTCTTGCCCTTAGGGATATCAACTTGCACAACATCGCCTGTCTGGTAGCCGTGTATAGGTCTCAGTGGTCGATGTTTTATCGGATATCCGTATTTGTCTGTCTGGCATCGTTGCCGCCCTCCTGCGCCGGTAGCTGTGACCATCAATGGACGATCCGATAAAAACACCAAGTTAGGCGTATCACCCACACAGGCTGCATCAATATCATGGCCCTTAGGCAGACCAAGGTTGACGCGGTTCATTTTGGTTTGAGCCCCGGTAGCTGTTTTCACAGTGCCATGAATGCTCATTACCTCGACAATTTTGAACCTGGTTGCATTGACCGCTGATGTATCTCGTAACGGTTGCTTAGCCTTGCGCTTGATGCTGGCTAGTAAATCAGGCTTACGCTTCAAGAACTGTTCAACAGGTTTATCCGATTTCCGCTGATTACACTTTTCACAAGCTAAGCAAAGATTAGAGACCCGATTACTGCCACCTTTAGACTTAGGTTGGATGTGCTCAATCTGTAAAGGTATATTTTCTTTTTTACAGTAGGTGCATTGTCGGCCCCATTTTTCTAATAAGTACTCACGGACGGTGTAACCCTGTAGTGCGCCTTGCTGATATTCGACTCCGCTGATGTCTGGATTCTGCATTAATTGAGTATCAAACTTAACTCGCTCAATCCAGATTTCAGCGACCGGGCAAAACTTGATAATTCGCTTTACCCAAGTCTCAGTAGTCAGCACCCGATGCATTAAAGACGGTGGCAGCCAGCCTTTAGGGCGAGTTCTGTTTAAAAATCTTGGTTGACGATAGCGAAGTCTAGACCGTCGTTGTCTACGAAGATTACGACGTTGTTCTAGTTTCTTCTTAATCAGCCCACCACGGTGTTGCAGCTGCATCCTCCAAACAACCTCGCCTCTATCTGTGACCAGCGCAAAACCAGTTACTTTAGATCCGGGATCGATTTTCAGTATCAGCGGATGAACAAACGCATCTTGAATAGAGCGCTTGAGTATCAGAGTGAACGGAAAGCGACGAAAGGCAGCCGCTTTACCTTTGCCTAAGAACTCACGCGCTTTTGCCGGATGGACCGGCATTAACGGTGTTTTGTTCTGGTCTATCAGAAAAACGTAGTTGCTCATTGTCTTAAAAAGTTGTGGGATCTTCTCCCAAACATTGCTGTAAAGTTTGCCTCGAAAAACTTCAAAACGTTTGTCATGCTTGAGACACAGCCTTATATAACTTCGGCTTTTTGTTTAATCTCAAACCACAGTGCATAGAGCTGGCGGTCACTCTAAGGTGTGATGGCGTAATGAAGGTAGTCTGCTTTGTTACAAGACTTACGACTGATTCTGCACGTTACTCCCCTTATGGGTAGACTTGTCTGGTTTTGACCAGATTTGTCTAGTTATTTAGTAACGGTGTGGTTAGCAGGGTTATTGACGGTTAGGCCGGATAAGCTTTTCTCAAAACATTAGCCCAGCTGTAGAGTGTGTCCATATTCATGCAGGCAATCGCCTTGCCGTCACCTCTGAAGGTGCCGCCTTGATTCATCATGTCGATGGAATTACCTTTGCGAACAAAGTCGTTAGCCATCTCACGAGCGAACTCAACAGAAGCAGGCTGGATGATTTTAACCCGCTTAGCCCATGAGTCCCAACCTTTTTTAAAGTAAGAATCCCTGAGCTGAGTAGCTAATTGTTTAGCTTCTTCAAGGTTGTCAGTTACATGATAAACACCTTCAGCGCCTTTTTTTAGAGGGCGATAGATAATGTATGCAGACATCGTGTAGCTCCTTTTTAGTTATACTGCTCAGGCTTTTTCCGGCTAAGACTCGTTAGAGGGGAGCCGATATGCCCTGCTTGCTTTGTTACTAACAAATATGCCTTTTTTATTTTCAGATGTCAAGTAATTTATTGACTATTTGCAAAATTAATTTTGCTTTGCTATAGTCCAGATGTGAATACTAAGATTGACATGAAATTAAGCGAGTTTATCGAAGCGCTGCCAGACCTTTTGATTAAATGGAGAGAGGCAGAAGTCCCCGTCAAAGCACAAGCCGCTAGAGCACTGGGGCTAAAGAACAGGCAGGGAATTGACGAGAGGGAGAAGAAACTCCCTAACGCTCAACTTGGCTCTATATTGGAGTATGTAAAAATGCTCGAAAAAGAGTCCAATAATAGTCCAGGGGTAATCATATTGCCAATAAGAAGCTTGACAGAAAAGGACTCTGGCGATGTTGATTAGTTGCCCTGGACGCAACTAGTCAAGAAAAGAAAAATACTTAGGAGAAAAACAACGATGAAAAGAAAATTCTACGTATTTAATGACCAGGAAGCCGTTACAGAGCATTGTAAAGCCGTAAAAACACTCAGTGATTTACAGCAGCTTAAATACGATATCGAGTCGGCAAACTGCAACCTGACAGCCTTTCTCGATGGCAACACAGGGGTTTATGCAGTGGAGCACTACGGCCATGTGTCGACTAGGTGGGTGTTTTTGACTCAAAAGGCTTATCAAAAACTTGGCGGTTTCCTGACTGACCATGAAAAAGAGCAATTAAGCGGATACACCGTCTTAGACGCATATTAAGCAGAAAAAATAGCAACAAAGAATAAGCCATGGAAGATAAAACCACAAAAGACATGATCATAGATGCGGTTTACGACAACCAAACACTCGCTTTATATACCAACAACGGCTCAGTCATCTCCATCGGGGGTATTGATTTGACTGAAGATCAAAGGAAAGAAGTAGAACAAATCCCTGGTAGCGTTATTGATGAATTTGTTAACACAGGCAATTTCTTTAAGCTGGTCTACACGACAACTACAGGGAAAGAAAAGTTTTTAAGCTGTAACTACTGATGGCAATTCCAACTGAAATCACAAGGGCAATTCAAGCATACGCATCTACCCAGCATGAATATCCTAAGCAACTAATCTTAGGCTATCGAACTTATTCAGCCCTCAGATTGGAGATAGCTAACTCGATTAATTACACTATCGAAGATATCGAGCTGCAATCATTCGAGAGCATACCCATTGTGGTCGACCCTGAGATTCCTGATCGTGCGATCGCGACCGCTGGGCAACCACATATAGTTATGGAGCAAATGAACAATGAACCAACTACACCCTAGTATCTTGCGCCAAGGGCAAATAATCACCTTGCGAATGGCAAGCCTAGACGACCCAGTCAACTACTCTGACAGACGGGTAAAATTTTCAGGCGATAGCACTTTTAACAATCCAGTAGACGAACACGGCATTCCTAGTTGCTGGCATCTTAATTTCAGTGCCAACCAACTGGGTGCGCGATATGCAGGGTATGAGTTCACACTGTGGGAATGCCGAGATCGCTCAACGCCAAAGAATGGATGGAGTTATGAGCAATGAAAATAAACCAAGGATGCCCTGCTAGTATCGCGATCGCAAGGCAAAAAACACAGAAAGCCAGCTAGATAAGCGCCGTCGACCGTATAAGCCAAGCCAGGGAATCTTTTTACCTTGAAAAACCTCAAAAACCGTCGGGCCTAAAAGCTTGGCGGTTTGTCTTTTTATCCGTACATATATACACACACAATTAATTAAGTGTGTGCTAAATTAAAAGAGTAGTTGATTGAAAAAGCAATATGAACGGGACTGAAAAGCAAGTGCAATGGGCTACTAAGATAAAAAAAGATGCGTTAGAAAAAGTCGCCAAATATTTTTCTAGAGGCGAAATCTCTAAAGAGCAACATCAAGCTTTGATTGATACTGCTGAATCGAAGGATGCAAGCTGGTGGATCGATCATCGGCTTGAATTTCGAAATTCTATGATCGCATCCGCTACCTTAGCGGATGCCACCAAAGGATATGGCAAGCTTCCTAAAGGCAAAAAAGCAAACCCATTCTTTTAACCATGAAAAAAAAGACCAAGAAGTGCCCATTTTGCTCAGGGGCCATGACAGCAAACGATGAGTATTACTATGGTTGCTGTCGGGAATGTGAAGACAAAGGCAACTCAGTTAACCTGATTGACGAAAAAGGCACCAACAACTGAGCCAGCTCACAATTTGAAGTGCAATTTTAATTATATGACCACAAATCCCCGCAACGCCGGAGCAAAGCCATTGGGTGACGAGCCCAGGCAACGAACTAACATCATGTTAGACGCAGGGCTAAAGGCTGAGGCGGCAGACAAGGCAGCCGATCTGGGATTAAGCCTAAGCCAACTTATTAATGACGCGATCGCTGCCTACCTATCGCACTAAAAACCAACTGAATCAATCCACTGCCGTCGAGCCTAAAAGCTTGACGGTTTTTTAGTGGCCATTTTTGCCGCCTTCCCCTTCCCCCTTTCTAGAACGACGAGTAAGGGCGGTGTGTGCCAGTTATTTTAATGCATATAAGCGCTTATCTGTCAAATTTTAGCAAACTGTATCATGGTTGTTACAGAATGAAGGGGGTAAAACGCTAAAAGTACTGCTAATAAAGGATTCTTATTTTGATAAGTCCTAGACTCAGGCATGTACATTGATGTACATATCGTTTGTATCATGGGTGTTACAGAATCCAACTTACGGACATAGGACTGGCACACTATTTTTTTCAAACGGTATAATCTGATACAAAATAGGCAAAGCGCTGAAAGTACTGAAAACTCGTTAGTGGTGAATAAAAGTCATTCAAAAAATCACTGGGTTTCCCCTACTAATCCCCTGCTTTTCAATAGTTATTTCATAGTTATTTCAAGCGCTTTTTGTCGGCTGTATCCCTTGCTATATATACATTATAGCGTTTTCTATATCTTAATATTCTATATTTTTCAATTTCAAACTTTCTGTTTTAGAAAAAAATGGAGAGTAAAAATGGATAATTATAAAAAAGTGGCACAGTGCATATAAAGATTTTCAAGCCAAATTTTCAAAGTAAAAAATAGTTTTCAGAGCCCAAAAAAGCCCTTTTTCGGCCTATCCCTTATATATCAATAGATGCAGCGATTCTAGGTTGTGCATTTACAATGTATTTCTTGATTTTTTTTGTGAATAAACTGAACTTGATTACTCGAATTAGGGGTAGTCAATTACGGACGTTCGTTTTTAGCCCTCGTTCTGTTTGTGAAGGGGGAAGGGGGAGAGTGTGCCAGTTCGCGAGTTTAGCCTTAGGTTTACCGGTAGTTTTCGCGATGTTATGCCTTGGCCAGTGAGTGCGATCGCACTCTAAGCCATAATCAAACTGCCTCAGAAAATGTCAAGAAAAGACTTGACAACTGAAATAAAAAAAAGCAATACTGTTAGCAACACCGATTGAGGCAAGCAAATGACATTCGATACAATCCTTTCCGTCTTGAGCAACGCAATTCAGTCCGGCGCACAGCCCACTCAGCGCAGCCTAGAACTAATGGCCCAGCACATTGCAAACGCCCAGCTAGACGACGACCAAAGAGACCACCTTGAGGCGATGCTGGAGCAACTGGTTTTCAATCCTGAGTGATAATGACCAGCGGCTGTCGCTCGCAATCCATCCCAGTAAACTAACGCTAGGGGCTTCGGCCCCTTTTTTTATCGAATATCGAGTCCTAACTCTCTTAACTGCTTAGGTGTGCTGGAACTAGCCTTGAGCGCTGCTGCACGGTCAGCATTGCTAGCTCCTGACCACATTTTATTTAACTTATATTTGCCTACCTCGTAGGCCTGCTTAGCAGTTGCTACAGATAGAGATCCGATACTTTCTCCACGACCACGGGCAATATCATTTTTAAGATTGTTAGCGAAGGTCAGAGTAGCCAGAAATCCACCACCGGATGTATCGACCATTTGCGATCGCGTTGGCTTGGCATAGCTAGAATCCCAATCCATGCGGGCCATGGTGCCGTCGTTGTCAAATACACGCAAGTTTTGAGCTGAGACTATCTCGCTCATGGTTGTTGCGGCTGCATCGTTGGGTAGAGCAGAGGTTAGGGTTATTTCTGCATTAGCGGCAATTGGTTCTAATTTTTTTTCGGATTCAGCAGCTAAGAAAGTTGAGTCAGAAATGCTTCCACCAGCGGCTTTATCCCTGGCAGCAGCGGCTTGCCTTGCCTTATAGATGCCGCCATTGCCAGTTTGACTTACAAATATTGCTGACTCCATAATCCGTTTGCCTCAGGATTAAACACTAATATAGGATGCCCGTCTTTGTCCGTCCAACGAGACCAGCCCTTAGTCCCGTCAGACTGCCGTTCATAATCGCCAGCCCACTGGAAGCAGCCAACGTTAGCAGGGCACAGGACAGAATCTAACCAATCCCATATTAAGCCCAGTAATTCTCGATACGTCATTTGATTAGTAATTCCCAAGTCGCGAGTCTTAGACCAAAATCCAGGGCCAGCCACGGCACCAATATGTTGCCCAATCGGCCATACGCCCTCAGGAAGGCTAGGCAGCATCAGGTCTAACCAAGCCTCAAAATAAATAAGATCACCAGGTTCATGGGAATCATGACACCAATTGACGAACTCCTGCATCATTGGATATCGAGTGGGATAAGTTTCTATATAAGGCTTAAAGTACTCTGTTCGTTGCGGCTGTTGATTATCGTAAACAGCCAATCCGATCTCGTCGGCTTTAGTTCTAAGGGCTGATAACGTCTCAGCGATCGCAGGATAATTTTTATGATTCCTTGGCAGTGCCATATCAAGGATCTCATCCCCCAACCGCTTTTTGTCAGCTACAGACATTTTTGCAATTTGCTTGTGGCTTAGGTGTAAGGGCTGAATCCACATGCCCTCAACACCGATGCTGTGCAGCGTTGTGACCATCAGTTCAGGGTCAGGCAACCATTGAGGCACGACTGGATTAACGCCAACACAAACACGATGGCCATGGGCGATTAGTGTTTCAATCATCTCTAGCCGTAACGATGGCCTAGGCGCGCCAGGTGCAGATACTTTCTTGCCGATGTCATCGTCTAGCGTCTCTAGTGACACATAAAAGACCGTGGGCTTAATCAGGTCCAGCGCTGAGCAGTGATATTTGTTTGGTTTTTTGAGCAGCCCATGGCCCCCTTTAGTTTGAAGGGAGCAGGGGACATCCAATTCTGATAGTGTCTCTAAGATTCGTAGGCTTAGCTCGTAGTTATTGCCTGCAAATGGGTCTATGTGATTACTAAATTGGATTGGATATCCAGACCGTAGTAAATGTTTTTCTAGGGTTAGTTTGCCAGGGGAAAAAGCATTTTTGAGTAGGCCGAATATCTGGCTAGTGTTAGCGACGCGATCGGGTTTATTCAGGTTGGCAAAGCAGAATGGGCAATGGTGACTGCACACATTCAGACTTAGCTCTAGCGGGCATGGGGCGTTTAGTAAAAAGCCTCCATAGTATGTGGTTAGTGATTGTCTTTCCACTGCCGCCACATCTCCTTAAATGCCTTCCCATCCGTAGCATATCCCAATCTTTCTTTATCCAAATTCCATTCAAACGCTTCATCCTGAGTCAATACGATCGCTAATGGCACTTTATCGCTATCGCCTAATGGCGGCATTTGCTCAAGCTCGAGGTTTTGCTGGGGTTCGGCGAGATCGCTGTCGGTGGGTTCTTCTATTAATTCGTCTAAGTCTTCATCATTGAACCGTGAAATTAAATCACTAATTTCTTGCTCATCGTAACCAGTGTATATGTCTTCATCAATAGCTGAGATTGCCTCTAGCTCATTGATTAACGCCTCTAGTTCATAGCCTGAGTCTTGGGTTTTGTTATCAAGCAATCTAGCGGCTTTTATAGCGATATCGCCTGACAGTGACGACACATAGCAAGGTAGTTTGGGCATTCCAAGCATAAGGCCAGCTAACCGTCTGCCATGGCCTTTAACGATTAGAAACTTATCGCCATCAGGGACAACGACCAGCGGCACATCGAAGCCCGTTTGTTCAATAGAACGAGCAATTGATTTGACCTGCCAATCTGGGTGAAGCTTGGCGTTATTTTCGTAGGGGATGAGCAGATCAATATCAATATCTTGAATTTCCATCAGTAGGCAGGTTGTTTTATTGCTACTAATATAGTAGGAAAGTACCTCGGTACTTTTGTTGTACTTTCAGGTACTTTGCTGTGGGCGGACGGGCTGTAGACTGGGATTATTGGCGTAAAGAGTATGTTCAGGGGGGGTTTGATGTTACCCTGAGGAGTTTATCTGAACGTTCAAATTCACCAGCGTTGCAGACACTTAAGAATAGATCGGCAGAGGAGGACTGGGACGACCAGCGAAAGCGATATAGACGGGAATTAGGGAATTTAGGCGCTTATGACTTTGGCAAACAAGAGATAAAGCCAGAAGTAGCGCATGTCATCGATCAAACGAATAAGATTATCGATGCGGCTGAAATGCTAACCCAGCACAATAAGTTAGCTAAGGCGTTGATTGCTGTTGGAGCTGCGAGTATAGCGGAATTAAAGAAGAATGATTATGAAAAAGCTAAAAAGATGAAGCCGAATGAGGCGATTAACTTTATTTTGAAAGGGATCGATATTCAGCGTACGACCGAAGGGTTAGCTACCAGTAAGACAGAGATTGATTTTGTAAATATGTCTGATACGGATTTGGACGCATTTATTAATGGTGACGCTTAGGCAACGTGCATTAGCTGAAAGGGAGAGGCGCAGGCGACGAAGAGAGCGTGAGCGTGAGGGACAAGTAACGGAGGCTCAAAGCTACTATACGACTGGCGAGCAGTTTATAGAAGCCGTTAAATCATTTGGCTGCAATGAGAACGGCGACCCGATTCGTTTAAGGCCATGGTTTATTGAATATCTAAAATGGTTGGGAGAATTACGAATTCCTAAGAAAGCTATCAGTGGTGCTCAGCAGTCTGGCAAGTCGTTAGGATGCACGTTGTTTTTAGCCTATGCGGTACAGGAACTAGGCTTAAAAATGATTTATTCCTATGATTCTCAGGCGGCTCGTAACTCTCAGGTGACTTTGAACCTTAGGCCGATTCTGAATGCTTGGGAGGAGGCCAAAGAATTGAATGGAAATAATTTAGACCGCAACACTGAGATATGGAAATCATTATCAGGCGGTTTTGCTAAATATGTTTATTCGAGTGTTAACCGCAATGTAGGGCAGAGAAAGGGTTTAGCGGCTGCGGGGGGTGTTAACGTGGGCTTTCAGGCTGATGGATTGATTGATGAAGAACGTTCTCAGTCGCCGCCGGGTGCAAGAGATGCTTTTTATAGACGATTAGCTGAGTCTAAACTTAAGCCATATCCACCGCATATCAATCTAGGAACACCGGGGGGTGGGTTAGGGATTGAGTTAGATTTTCAGCAATACGATCATCATTTTTATCCGTTTTATAAATGTCCTGAGTGTGGCGCTATTAAACCCCTTCATCCAAAAGGATGCTTATTAAAACCGGTGACGTTGTTTGAGCGTGGGGAAGAAATACAACGGTGGTTTTCACCATCGGGCAAGCCGTTAGAATGGTGGCATTCAGACCCAGACAAAATAGAATCGTCTGCCTATATTGGATGTTCTGAATGTGGGGCTAAGTTGCCTGACGAAGTGAGGATCGGGGCTTGGTTCCAAGGAGTAAGGTTTAATATTAAATTTGATATTGAGTCAGTAAAAGATATTACGTTGTCTCAGTTTCTCCAAGGGTTACCTGATGGCGAGCCAAAAGAGCAAATTAGTAGTGCGTTGATTATTTCGCCATTGCTCAGGGATTCAGACACAGCAGCGACAATGATACGCCAGTTGCTTGGGTCCAAAGATATTGCTGATGCACATCAACAGGTGCTGGGTATTCCGTCAGAGGCAGGCAGCGGGGTCATTACAGAAGAGATGATCCAACGATGCATCGAACTACCTATCCCTGAACGTGAGCCTGATTGTGTAGTTGCAGGGGGAGATCAGGGAGTTAATCAAGACTGGCTATGGGTAGCTAGGTGCTGGTTACCTAGTGGATATGGTCAGATGTTGTCATCTGAGATTGCGGATAAGACGGTAATGGAGGTTGTTTTTTACGGACCAATCCAGCGTTCAGAGGTAGGGGCGATTATCCAAAAATATAATATTGATGCTATTGCCTATGACTCTAAGCCTGAGGTTGCTGACGGCATCGCGCTAGCCCGCAACCATGGCGTGTTCTTAGGAAAGCAAATGAGTTTGCCAGAGTATGACATTAGGTCAGAGAATAAAATTCACGATGGTGAGAATTATTGTTTGTATAGTTTTAGACAAGAAGACTTCCAAGACCAGGTAGCCGCGTCGTTTGATTTGATTGCCTCAGATGGGTATCCGTTATGGAGGCTACCAGAGAGTTTCCATAAATGGTTGCAGCTAAGGAATGATGAGCGCTCACCTGTTAGGCACCTATGCGCAATGCAAAAAGATGGGGAGCTGGGTAAATGGGTCAGACCGGATGATCATGTTGACGATCAGTTTTTCGCGGCCATGTTTTTGAAATTAGCCTTTAGGTTATGGTTGGATGAGAAGAATACAAGTGTTTTTGTTGTAGGCAGGGCTAAATGGTAAGCGATGCAGTCGGGCCAGATTGGAAGCCAGCATCCTGGATAGGAAAGTATACGATCTTATGGCAGCGCATTAATGATGTGTACCAGGCTTTATGTACTTCCGATTTAAGAAGGGCTTACTTAGAGCAAGCCAAGGCAGAGACTGACATTAGTTATCAGTCTAGGGTTGAACTGGCGACTATGGATGAGTCGCTAAAAAAAGCGATTGCTGCGAATGCTGGATTATTAAATGAATTCGAGGTAAGCGAAAATTCGCCAGACGAGTTACAAGGCGAAGCAACCAGTGTCACAATTGAGAATGACAACCTAAAAACGTATCAAGGCAAGGTTTTACATGGTGCATTCAAGTATGGAGTTGTGTTATGCGGTTGCCATATTGCGCCACAGTCTGAAGACCCAGACGGAAGGGTGCCTTACTTTAGCGTAGTTTCTCCAGACGATTTGTCATCCCCATTAGTTCAGCGTCGTTATGATAGGCAATCAGGACAATACAGGAATGTATTAACTCGAATTGCGATCCGGTCGTATGAGGACAGGCCTAGTGATAACGGATTTTCTGTACAAAAGGTTGAAACCTATTGGGTATATCGGCACGGGGAAGATGATGTTGTCACAAAAGAACGCTGGGAACGCAGAAAGGCTGAAACGACGCAAAGCCATGGCAAATTAGCCATCATGGGGCCACCTGAGGTGATCACTAATGCAGCAGGCGAGCCGTTAGGACGGTTACCGTTTATATGGTTTTCATTAGACCCAACGGCTAAGGTAGGCCAGCCGGTTATTCCTCCATTCATGAGCTTAACCGATAAGTTGATTCGGTTATTTAATATGGAATCTGAGTTAGACGCAATTCAGCGGGCTGTTAATATTCCTATTCCTGCTCAAGGATGGCCTAACAAGATTCCAAATGAACCGCCTGAAATTCCAATGAGTCGTGATTTTGTTTGGCATTATGTGCAAGGTGGTGACGTTAAATTTGTAGAGCCCGCAGGGACTGGCATGATGATTAGCGACCAGCGGATTCAAACATTGAAAAACGAGATCAGAGAAGAGAAAGAAAAGTATATAAATATTAGCCAGACAGCAACGGCGGCATTATTAGAGGCTGGTCAAACTCAGATGACAATGCAGTGGTTTGCAAATGCGATTGAATCTGGATTTGAGGAGTTGTTTAAGTTATGGGCGCTGCTAAGCGATCGCAGTTATAACCCTGAGGAATCAGCGGGTGGAATAAGGATTAGCCTTAAATTCTTAAAACCGTCGGCATCCCCTCAAGAATTGCAGTTAATCCCATTATTGCTTGAAACGGGTGGCTTCAAGGATACATTCGAGGTTAGAGCATATTTAGAAGCGATTAATTTCTGGACTAAAGAGATGGAAATGAAAGCCGAACTTAAGCGAGAAAATTCAGATGACGATGCAACCCCTCCAATGCTGATGGACCGGGGCGACCAATTAGTTTTAGGTTAATGTGCTATGCCATTTTTACTTGGTGACCGCTCACGATTGGTTGATGCACTGCAGTTAGTAGTAACGCAGGATGACCCTATTAGCCTGTTAGCCACGTTAATGACTGATGTTGAGCTAAGAGATACAACGAATTCGACTGACAGAGCGGGTCAAATAAGATTGCTCGTAGGTAAGATTGAATCAGCTCAAGATAGCCTTGATTCGATTGACGATGCTGTTTTGACTGAGACTCAGAAAGGGCCAATCACGGAAGAAACTGTTGTTGATCACTATACCCGGCAATATGGCAGTGGCAGCGGTGGGGGCCAAACAACTGAGGGGATGAAGATTGAGCGATTAAATAATATGCGTCAACGAATAAGACGGTTATTAGACCCATATGGTTACTTGAATCGTTATAGAGGTGTGGGCCGTGCCATTGATGGATAGGTTTATTCCAGCCGAAAGCCAGGGGGAAGGGCTAAGTATTAGCCAATTGAATTTATTAACTGAGCTACGATTAATTGACTATAAGAAGGCTCGACGGCGGGCAAAAAAAGAACGCAAACAATTAATAGAGGCGCCGACTCATGACGATTCAACGCAATCCATTGGATAGAGACGGCATTACCCGTAAAGGACAGCGATGGAGGTTAAACCCGCTAGTCATCCCAGACAAAAAGGTAGTCTATTGGGATCTTAGGGGGTTTACTGGATCAGTAAAGACTAGCACTAAGCCTAATTGATTGAACTTGAAGGCGTTTATTTTGATCCAACTATTGGCCGTTATCGCTTTAGTGACGGTCGACGAATATCAACGGCTGAACTCAGGTTGGTTATTAATGGGGAAAGATTAAAGCTCGAAGGCAGACTATTAACTATTACTGAACGATATTTATCAGGCGAGCTAACGACAGAAGAGTGGCAACGCTTGATAATAGCTGAAATAAAAGAATCTAATATCATAATTCTTATATTGGCAGCAGGCGGGCATATCGCGCTAAATGCAAACCGGCAAAACCGACAATATTTTGAACAGCTTCGAGATGATCTGACCGGCATTGCAGCAGCCTTAGCCGCATTCACTTTAGCAATACTGGCAGGGCAGAAAACACCAGGGCAAATAAGAGGCTGGCTTAAGCTGCAATCCAAAAAAGTATTTAGGACGTTTCATAGAACTGAACGGCTAACACAAAAAAGCATCCTTAGCCACAATGAGGCATTAAGAATGCTAGACCCGTTTGTGATTCATTGTCCAGAATGCCCAGCCTACGACACAGGAGGGCAATGGTTAGCAATAGATGATGTGATGCCTGCTACGGTGGCCTGTACTTGCGGTCCTAACTGTAGATGTACCGTAATTACTCGATTTAATCCAGCTAGAGCGATTGGAATAATCGGAGAAGCCTCATTAGTTGATGCCGTCATCTAATCTTAATTTCCAGCCGAAATAATTCTCAACTCTAAACAGCATTATTGCGTCCGGCGCACCCTCACCACGTTCATACCTGCGCCATGTTTTACGACTGCATTTGGCAATTTCAGAGACAGCTTGGAGAGACACCCGTCTAGAGTCTTTCCGTCGTGTCTCCCATAAGATATTGCCAAAGCGTTTATAGTCGTCCATATTTTACCCGCAATGGGTTAATTGTTCTCATTTTCCCAATTTTAGCAATTACGGCTATTTTTGGCAGCTTATATTTGAGGATATAAGTCTTTTAGGAATAGCATTCTATGTCCGGCAATCCCCAAGGGATGGAGACTAACCTGGAATCTCAGGAAAAAGCAACTCCTCCAAACGCAACGGCTGACAATCAGCCAACTGTAGAAATCAAGAACCCTAATGCCTTGGTCAACGCTCACGAACGCGTCAAGGCAGAAAATGTAGAGCTAAAAGCCACGCTCGAAGCTTTGCAGAAGAAAGTAGGCGTAATTGAAAGTGTCTTTGGCCAGCTTGACGCGAATCAAGCTGAGCAAATTAAACAGCAGATTGCAGAGGCGGAACGCTTGAAGTCTGAGAAAGAACAGACTGAGCAGCGTTTGATTACATCGACAATTGCGAAACAAGAGGAAATTTTTAAACCTCAGATTATGCAATTAGAGCAGTCAAATTTAGCTCAGGCGCAAACGATCCAATCATTTTTAGAAGACCAGGCATTAAGCCAAGTTTTCTCTACAAATAATGGATCTGATTTTTACGCTTTCAAATCTTTATTTCCCCAATATTGGAAAGCTGAATTTGTTGACATTGAAGACCGTTTTGCCCCTGGTGGAATACGTAAGCAAGTCAAACGATTTGTAAAAGTTGATGGCACTCCAGTCACTGATGAGTCAGGCGTTGAGCTATCAATCAACCAATTATTCCAACAGGCCAATAAAGGTGTTTACGGGAACCCATTGAAAGCATCTTTCAATGAATTTAATGCAGCTAGTGGTGATGGCTTTTACCAAGGTGCTACCGGCGAATCTGGCATTAAAAACCCATTCACTGAACAGCATTGGAATGTAACGGCTCAAGGAAATTTGCTAAGGCAGAATCGGGCATTAGCTCAACAAATGGCAGCACAAGCGGGGAAAAAGATCGGTTAACCCATCCTTTTAAATAATGGCATTTCTAGCGGACATAATTGTACCTGAAATCTTTGTTCCATATGCAGTTGAAAGAACAGCGCAAAAGTCGCTGTTACTTTCCTCTGCTATGGTTGAACGCAACAACGAACTAGACCGATTGGCTAGTGGAGGCGGCAATAATATAAATATGCCGTTCTTCACCGATCTAACTGGTGATGACCTTGTATGGGATGAGACTGCGGAAGTCCCTGGCCGCATCCAAACGGCTCAGGACGTAGCAACTATCCTATATCGGAAAAAAGCATGGACTTCTAGCCAATTGGCTAAATATAAGTCTGGTGATGACCCCATGGGTGAAATTGCTGACTTAGTGGCTGATTATTGGGCTAGACGGATGCAAACGGCATTAATTAGCACATTAACAGGTGTTTTTGCTAGTGCAACAATGCTGGCTCAACATGTTAATGATCAAAATGCCACACCAATGAACCGAACAATTGCAGTGAATACACTGGCATTGCTAGGGGATGAAATCAACGCACTTGGTTTCATGTTCTGTCACTCCACGGTTTATTGGAACCTGGTTGCACAAGAACAAATCAACTTCATCGTCCCATCAGAAATCGACACCACACTAGGCGGGCCTGACGGTCAAATCCCAACTTACATGGGCAAGATTGTCATTGTCGATGATTCAGTCCCATCGAATGGCGGAGCTGGGCCATATACAACGTATTTTGCCGGTGCTGGCGCGATTGGCTATGGTGAAGCTCGGATGGACCCAGGGGACGCAGTTAAAACAGATGAAGACATTTTGGCGGGCACTGAATTTTTAGTGAACCGTCGAATCTTTATCCTTCATCCGTTTGGTGTTCGTTGGGGTGGTACTCCTGCGGGTTCTGCTGCAACCAATGCTGAACTAGCGGTAGGCGCTAGCTGGACCCGTGTTTATGAACGCAAAAATGTACGTCTAGCGGCTGCTATTACTAGCCAATAATCATGATTTATTCTTTGCACTATCCCCAGAAAATTGGCAAGAATGGCGCGAGGCCAACAACGCAAGCTGATCAAACAGCAGCCCGTAAAAAGGCTAATGAACCAGCGGATCGCGTTAAAGAGTTAATGGAGTCTCATACAGTTGCAGAACTGCGTGAGATGGCCAAAGGGCTTGGCTTGACAGTAGGGGGTAGGGCTAAAGAAGAGACGATCGCGACTCAAATCTATCAACACGAGGTAAAGGATCATGAACCAAGCACAAATGCAACGGATGGCCAAAATAGCACGGATGGCGATGCGCAATCCAATGACTGAAAGGCAAGCGACCACCACCGCAACACCTTATAACCGAATTAAAAGGACTGGCGGCAACCGTCGTACAGTTGATTACTCTCGACGTTATAACGGCGGCATGTAATCGATGGTTCGTCGTGGCTACAGAAGACATAATCGGGTACTAATCGGTGGCAGTTCTCGCAACCTGGGGAACCATAACCTTTTAGTAACCCGTGGCAAATCTGTTAGTGACGAACCTAGGGTAGTTAATGGCATAGGAGAAATCCAAGCCAATGGAACGTTCAACGTCAGGGCAACATGGCTAGTCCCTAGTGATCCTGACATCATAATTACTGGTTACGAGATCGAGTATGAACAGATTGAGGCTCCTACAGTTGCATGGACAGGCACTGAAGTTGTGACCGGCCTGACAAATACATTTATTAATTTGCCTGAGGGAGTCTATAGGGTTAGGGTTAGGACTTTACACGGGTCTGGGCCTAGCAATTGGGTAGAAAGTTCTACTATCAATGCATTTATAAATATTTCGTTTAATTGGAACGGCCAACCATCATTCCATACAGTGGCAGCATAATAGATGGCAAATATTCAGGCTAGAGACGCTAACAATAGTATTGTCTTTCTGAGTGCGACCGGTGCTGGGACAGACCCCGATCCGTTTGTACAACAATTTGCCAGTTCGTCGTCTGGCTCGCCAACCGCAACGCCCTACCAAATTAATGGCACTGGGCCTATTCTGTTTGGCATCCTATCAGCCGATGGAACAACCCTAGCTAATATCCCATCGGGGGCAACCGTAACAATTGGCACTGGGCCAACAGAAGCCCAGCTAACAGCAAGCTCTTCCACTGGCGGTTTAGGCTCGCTTGAATCTGTCACTTACGATATTAGTGATGGGGCCGGTGGTACCACCAGCACGGGCAATAGTGGCTTTGCGGTCATTGGTCGAGATGACCTTGTTTATCCCACGGCGAATGACGCGTTTGCCGATGAGAACGGAATTACGATTGGAACTGCTAATGGGAACGCGATCGTTACGGCAGTAGTTGGAGCTTCGAGCACTAACGACCCGATACTGTTAGTTTCTGAATCTGTTCTCGAAATCCCGGTTGCAGGCGATACAGCAGCCACAGCAAACAGGCCAATTGCAGGCGGGCTTATTACAGGCGCAACTGGGTTTACCGTATCGCCTGCGACGACGTTCGCGACCATCACGTTTGAAATCGCTCAAGATAGGCTTGCTCAAATCAACACTGAGAGTGAGACGGCGGCAGTCGCAACAGAAAATGAATGGCTGTTAATTTACACGACCGATGGCACTACGCCAAATCCCACGATCGCATCAGAGTTAGGGCAATGGGCAAGCAACGGGACTACGATAACGATTAGCCGCAGTGCATTGGAGGCCTTGCGAGTATTCGGCAACCAAGATATTGCGGGGGCAGCTACAGCATTTAGCCGCTCGCGAATGACGATCCGTCAATATCAAGGGGCGTTCCCTGGTCCTAGGATTGCTAGGAATAAACCTGATTTATCTTGGTTCTTGACGGGTGGGGTTACGGGGGCCAATACGGCAGTCCAACAAAGTGCATCGGTTCCGGTCGTGCTTAGTGCCAATCTCAACACTGATCAACAGTTAGTGCCTGCGAATCCAAGTAGAGTAAACGTAGTCATTCGAAATAGTACAAATCAAACCGTTTACGTCCAATACGGCTCTACTGCTGCCCAAACGACCGGGGGAAATTACGTTTACACGATTCCGGCTGGGCGATTTGAACCGGATGATTTTAATGGAGAGATTCGAGTAATCGCAGAAGCGGCGGCAACTGGTGAGATTGTCGCAAGAGAGGTTGTGCAGTAATGGCTCCTATTGGTGGGAAATTCATTTCGTCCAGGTTCCCTGATAGTATGGCCTGGTTTGCAATGCCTGCTAATGGCGCGCCAGGTTCAGCTCAGCCAACGAATATCACGTTTAGGCCAAACAGTAACGATCCTGAGGATGCAAAAGTCCCATTAGTCCGAACAACCTTCACGTTTGGCACGGGCGGAGCCGCGAGAGTTTCACAGGCCAGGATTAAAGGACCAAAAATTAAGCTACTGGACTCTAGCGGGGCTGAAATCCCTGAAGGTTCTAGTACCGTTGGCAAGGACTTCGAATTTCAAAACGGCTTCTTCTATAGGGGCCACTACAATTTTGGATTCCAAAATTGGAGCAATGGCGAGTATGTCGATATCGGGCTAATGGACGCTGATCTATTTGAGGCTCAAGTCATTGCCTCAGATCCGGGTCCACATGCAGCTGGTCTATTGAATTATCAAGCGGACGGCACTGGGGAGAACGACAATACAGGCACCCTGCGCCTATTGGCTGGTGAGTTTTATTTGGACTTATCAGGAGAAACAAGCCCTAAAAAGTTGTGCCTGGGGGCTTATAACGCTGATGGGGGGGCGAACACCACTAAGGGTATAGCGTGGTGGCATATGTCGTTGTTTATCTATGAGGTGATGATATGAGCGGTGTTGAAGTGTTAAGAGCTATCCCTATCGGAAAGTTAATTGCTGGTCAATCAGTGACTATTGAACTAGCTGATAAAAGCATGGTTGAACTATTTTTTAATGCAGCTAATCAGCTTGTTGTTTTCAATAAAGGCGATGACGATTTGTACTATGCCGGGGCCTATCTTGAGTCAGTAGAGGAGGAAGAAGAATAATGCCAGCTATCGGTGCTTTTCTCCCAGCGGTTCAATCATCTAGCTCTACAACAACGCCTCAGAATACTTACGAAGAAACGATACGATTGAATTCTCAATTTGCTGCTGCGACCACTGCAACAGTGAATCGTATCGCTACCAATGGTGGCCCTGGGGCTGCAACAGGAACAGACGGCAGTCAATTCACAATATCCTCTGCTGACTTTGCAAGCATTCAAGCAATATATGTTGTTCCGTCAATTGGCAACAGTAACGGTTCACAGCTTTGGTATCAGGGATTGAATTACACAACTGGGGTTAATGAATTTGGCGTTGAAGGGCCGACGCCGCAGCTTGGATCTCTCGATGGGGACACGTTCACCCAGGATATAACTTGGCAAGCTGGATTCGGGCTAACCGGCACAGGCACCGCAGCCGAAGCGATCACAGTTACTCTGAACGCGGCTGCCTTGACCCATATAGATGGAAACAACAGCGTGACTGTTGATACTGACGGCAATTGGTTTTTCTATCCCAATGCACCACAAGTCGATGACCCAACAGCATCACTGATAGAGGTTCGCTCAAACGGAGTCGTGGTCACAACATTCACCGTTCAGCACTGCGCGGTTGAAATCCAGCTCAGGAGGACGTTCTAATGCCCTACACAGGAAAGGGTAAGGGCTCCTACGGTAGACGTGACACGGCCTACAGGCTTAGGAATGCTCGCGCCATCCAACGGCAACAAGCCGCCACAGCTCCTGACGCATTGACTCCACCAACCGGTAATTTCGCTATAAATGCAATCTCACCAATATCTGTAGTCGGTAACGGACGGGAACTCACCCTTCAGCCAACAGTAATTAATGCAGCTGCAACGCCAACGTGGTCATTTTCGGGATTGCCAACGGATTGGACGGGAGACACGGCAACCGGATTAATCCAGGGAACTCAAACTTCCGTTGACCAGTCGACCCCGCTCACTGCCTCTGTTACTGTGACCGCTAATGACGGTGTCGAATCTGTCAATGAAACGGCATCTATCACGATTAATCCCCCACCACTAGCACTTGCTTCAATGCCAGCCGGAACCCCGATTTTATTTATCGGTTCCGGTCAATCGAATTGGGTTAGTACCGCTCAGTCTGCACCAGCGTATGCAGACACACCGATCGCGAATGCAGTAATCCAAAATAGCGCTGGTTCTTTTATTCCGTTTGAGCATAACCCTGGTTTTTCTAGGCCACAGGACTATTTTGCAAGGGATTTTGAGGTTCAATATCCCAACCTGAGACTATTAGTCGTTGAACATGGCGACGGCGGGAACGGGTTCGAATCTGGCACTGGAACTTTTGCGGTTGGGGGAGCTGCTAGGGATACTCTTTTCAACTTTATTGAAAACGCGTGGCAACGATTAAGGCTGGGAAATGTCCCTTTTGTTGTGTGGGGAATGTTCTGGATTCAAGGCAACGCCGACGCTAACAACCTAGCCGAAGCGCAGGCTCATGGAACGCAGCTGCCCATATTTTTTGATGATATTGATGCATTGTTCGGGTTTCATATTCCTAAGGTTGTCGCTCGCTTTTGGTCAGTAAACTACGAAAATCCGACGACGCCGCAAACTCCAAACGTTCAGGAAATCCGAGACGATCACGAAGCCTTGAGCGACGCCTGGACGAACCTGGACGACATCACAAACGTTGCTCAGGGTATGGGCACTGATAACGTCCACTACAATCAAACCGGAAATCAGAAAAATGCAGCGCGAGCATTAGCCGCATTGAACTCGCTACCAGCACCCACCTTGATTGACCCAAATCAAGGCATCCACATTGACGGTCGAGACATCACAGACGTTAATAATCTGCCTGCAGAAATAACGCTAGTTTCCCCTGACAGCAGCGTTTTGTTAGCTCCACAGAACCTGGTAGGGATGCGAATCAGGCGAAATGTTTCACCGGGCGTTTATGGGACTTATTATCTCAGAGCCACTAACCCAATGAGTTGGGATAATGCAGTTGTGATCAGTATGCGTGTAGGAACTAATGCCGCCGATCAAAATGTGGCGGGCATCAGTCAAGACCCTGCAGCCTGGGATACTCGCACGGACAACACAACAATTGTTTGGAGGAACGACACCGGGGAATTGATGATTGACAACACAGTCGTTGATGCATTCGCTGGGGCGATATCGATTAATCAGTTTATCCAACTACAATTTCAACGGGTAGGCGATGATATTAGGGTTGAAATATTTAGTCTTGCGATCGGGCCAACTGAGGTTTTTCAATCGTTTGCAAGATATTTCAGGAACCCGCTAGCGCCATTGGCTACTTACACCTGGGTTAATGGGGCGTTGACACTAACCAATCCGATCCCGTTTTTAGATGCCCATGGGGCGGGAACAGACTTTAGATTTTTGTTGTTCAAAGAAGCTCTTAAGGAGGTTGGGGCATGACCTTACTGACTAGTGGACAAGTGTCAAAACCAGCTAGCGCTCTAACGGCTAGTTCTGCCAATACAACGAATCAGTTAACTCCTGTCCAGTATCAACTGAATGATGGGACGCTTGACCGTGGCTGGTTTAACCAAGGCACTCAAGCATTATTTTTAGATGTTAATGGCACTAACTCAGTTACGATTGGGGCAGGGCCAACCGAAGCCATATTAAATAGTATTGAGGGAATATCAGGAGAAAGGGCAACAGAATTTAACCGAACAACCTTTACTCTTAGCACTCAAGACGAAATATCAACACCGGTAGCCGTTCCAACGGGCAGAAAGCTTGTTTCTGTTCTAGCAGCGATCAAAGTTACTAATTATAGCTCTGCCCTTAATGGGCCACTTGTTTTTTATCCAGAAATTTCTTTTTTCCAGACGGCGGCAGCTGATGAATTTGATTTGATTGAAGCAGATTCAGCAGCACCAGCCCAGGGGGATACGGTCGGGCATACGGGTTCAGATTCAGGAGCATTGGAGGGCGCATATGCTGTCAGGTTGCGTCGAGAAGATAGCACAGCAGATATAACAGCGACAGTTGATTGTAGATTGATCCTTACTCTGAGATAGTCATGAGCGTAATTAACAGTTTTATTGCACAACTTAAACTATCTGCTCAACCTGAAGTAGGTGCTACTGAACAAATCCCAAATATTACGGATACGCAAGTTTTTCTTAGAACGGTTGGCAATGTCCCAAATGATATAACTGGGGTCACTTTTTATGTGTCGTCTGCTGTCCCTAGCAATGCGACGATATCAATTAATGATTCTATTCCCCTACCACTTGGCAGCTCTATCGGATTTGGGTATGCCCCTGGCAATACGACAGCGCTAGAAGACTTGATATCAGGATTAGTAACGAATCCATCGTTAGTTGCTTCGGCAGGGTCAATTATTACAGTAGATGTGACATATTACGCTAGAGATATGTCTCCTGTAACGGGCGGGCCAACTTTATCGCTAGTATCAGCCAGTGTGGAAGATGCGAACCCTGATCAGATTGTGCTGACGTTTAGCAGCGCATTAGATGGCGCTAGTGTCCCCGCAACAACTGACTTTACAGCATCAGGCGGAAAGACTGTAAATAATGTTGCCATTGCAGGCTCAGTAATCACCCTAACCGTAGATTCTGCTTATATAAACTCTGATACAATCACAGTTTCTCACACACCGGGGGGCAACCCGATTACGGGCACTAATACGGCCACAGCTGGGGCATTTAGTAATTTTGCAGTAACCAACAATATCGCTGGAGTCACAGACACTACAGCGCCAACAGCTGTGTTGGTTGGAGTCCTACCCACTGCAACAACGGGAGTTGCAGCGACGGTAGTAGTTGACTTTACTGACGAAACGGACTTTAACCCAGCGTCTGTGACTATTGGCTCATTGTCGGCTGTTGATGGCGCTAATGTGGCGACAATTGCAATTGCGAACACTACAGCTATTGGCAACAACGGTGTAAGGGTTGATTTTAACGTAACAGCCCCTGTGGATGGCAGTTACACAGTCACTGTCCCAGTTAATAGTTATGCTGACGTGGCCGGGAATCAAGGGGTATTGGTTAATTTAGGAACGATGACAGCCAGTGGAGCATCAGCAGGGGGCGACCTGGCATCATTAACCTCTAGCGATGTTTTCCATAACACTTTAATAGGCCAATCTAACGCAGTCCTAATGGGAACTTCTCGATTTGAAACTTCTTTCGCTGCAGCATACCAAGGGACAGTAAACAGTACACTGTCTGCAACTACTGGTACAGGTTTCCAGTCGGGTATCGGAGCTTGGAATATTGACGATCCAAACGTCACAAACCTAATATCGGGGTTGAACACTTCAAAGGCCACAACCACTCACTATGGTCCTATCGTTATCTGGCTAGGAGAAACAGACGGATCAAGCGCTGCACATGCGGTTGAATTTGCCGATCAACTAACCAATTTAGATTTTTATGTTCAACGAGAAACCGGATTGCAACTAAATTGGTTGGTAATTCGTTTGAATAACTCTAGTACTAGAGTTGCAGCAGCAGAAATAATCAGCCAAACAGACGCGTTTATCGCCAGTGACAGCCGTTTTCATTTAATGGCGATTGATGATTTTACATTAGACGCGGATGGTCTTCACTATTCGACCACACAGTTTAGTGGCCAGCCAACATATGACGCGGCTAACGACAGGATCATATCGCTAATTAACAATAATAATTTAGTGCTGACATCAGCGAGCGCAGCAGTTACACCCCCACCTCCTGTCACTGGTGGCGGCATTGTGTTTGAGTCGACCTTCACTGGAACAGCAGGCGCGAGTATTACAACTGCTGCCCATACAACAGGAACAATAACCCCAGTGCAAGGGGACATTGTGATTGGCGATTCTGGGTCAGGTTTGACTGCGACTGGAGCTGCGCAAGCTGACCCCGACAGATGGTTGTTCTTGATAAATGAAATTCCTGTCGGAGAAGTTATAGAAGTTGACTTTATTTGTTTCTCAACAAGTGGCGGATCTATTCACGGACCCATTTTCCGAAGGAATGTAAATGGGTCTTATTACAATTTGCAAGTCAAACACACAGAAGCGCAGATTTCTACAGGCTGGCATAGGACCGCTCAATCTGGAATTACCTTTTTCAATATAACTGCCGGTACACTTGCAGGAGACAATATATATACAGTGAAACTCCAGTACAGCTCAAATGAGATGCGGTGGCAGGTAAACTCAGAACCTGTGGTTGCGCTTTTCCACAATGGGAACCCGCTTGACAAACAAGTCGGATTCCGTTTACGCGGGCTTGGATCAGTTAGTTCCGAGTTGAGATACGCAAAAGTGACAGGGTTGACAGCGTTCACACTATAAAACAATGCCTATCATCAGACGACAAACCCCAACCTCGTCCACGGATACACTCGCAGCCACGGCACAAGATCGCACGGTGGTTGCAGCCACGGGTAGCGCTGCTGCGATCGCTGCGATATCTGCTACCTATCCAGCGACAGCCAATAACGGCAATACGCTGATAATTGCAGCAACAGATCGAGATTATGTAGTCAGCAGTAATGGAGCGATCTGGGCAATTGAAGCAGACCCAACTACAGACGGACAGAGGCGTTATGTTGTAAATAATGAGGGTGTTATTGCTCGGACATTTGCAAGTTGGAGTACAGAGGATAACAGATGGCATTCTGACGCGTTTACTGCAAACGAGGTTCCTGACTCCCAAGAGGACAAACTGGCAATGCTTTTGCCGGAGATCCCTGGCGGATATGATCCAGCGCTAGTGGGTGGCTATTTCACGGGCACTCAGGTTTTCCAAGGAGGCACGCTTTATACAGCGAATAAAGCGAGTCTTGATCCGCCGGGGCCTTTTGTGGCGGCAGATTGGGACACATTTGTTACTGAGGACGATGGAAAAGAGATCACTCAACAACTGGACGGTGCCATGTTGGGCTATGCCTCTATTGGTTATCTGCAGAACGGGGGAACTTACCCACTGACGACAAATATAAATACAGCCAAAAAAGTTGACGCGATTATCCCTCCAAACAGCGCTGTTACCGTCGACGGAACACTTTACACAAACGCAAGCTTAACTGAATCTCAAGGGCTTAAGCTTTATAACGATGGGACAGGCTGGGTTAGGGAATCAGCAGGCGCTGAAGTCCCATCAAGCAGCCTCAGCTTCCAAGGACTGACATCGTTTTTCCAGTGGACTGGGAATGTGACTTTGGGTACATCGGGGACTGAATCTCCCATCAGCATGGGCAATGGGACAGCGGTTGACCTGTCTCTAGCTACCCATGCCCTTTTTATCTATAAGGCGTTTCTATCGGCTAACAATCCCTATCTCTTTAGTGACTTGCAGGATCTTACTGCAGACCCCAGTACCCCATATCTATCGTTGGTCTATAACAACGGTCATATAGACGTGGAGTACGACCGGGCACAAACCGATCTCTCGGTGGGAGATATCATTTTCAGGCGAGGGGGATCTTATCAGGTAGTTTTAGTAAAGGCCGAGTTTTTTACACTGGTTGAGACCGGATTAACAGCCCCTACTACCCATGTAGTCTCTTTGGACCAGGCGGGAAGCGTTAAAACGTTTCTAAACGGTCAGACCTTTGTTAATCTCATGGATATGAAATTTGCCGAAGTAGCGGTGACCCTGGACCCTGGTTTTAGATTAGCGTTAGCGAACCCTAATCCGGCTCCGGGAGTGACTATACGAGACTATGACTTAGGGATAATCAGCATAGTCACCGCCTCAGATAAAACCATTAGGCTAGAGCAGGAGTCTATTTAATGGGCGTTATTCGCTATCTTCAAGGACTCGCGGAGTATCCTAGCCTCAATGAGTCTGATGTTGCTCAAACCCATGTCTATCATGCATTTGACCAGTCTACAGATTCCGCTAGAGAGTACAATCTACAATTATTTAACATAGGGGTTAGTGTCTCGGTAACCGCTATACAATTTAATCCAGGAGATTCTAGCGGACTTAAACCGGTTATCTCTCCCTATGCGATATCGCATATTTATTCTCCAGGAACCTATTATCCGTCTTATGTGATTACGTTATCCGATGGATCTAGCTTCACTCAGCCGTTACCGGTGTTAGAGATCGAGGCTCGGACTGAGCTTTTCTTATTCGAGACAGCCGGAAGCTTTTCCTTCACTACGCCTACCTATCCCCACACTCATATGTCGATATACGGGGTAGCCGGAGGCGGAGGTGGAGGAGGTGGCCAGTTTAACACGTTCTCTTTTTCTATTCTTTCAGGGGGCGGAGGTGGCGGGGGTGGCGCTGCTTTTGAGCTTGTACGTTGGCCCTATGGGACTGATTTAAGGGGCCAAAGTGTTACCGGTTCTGTAGGGTCTGGGGGGAGCGCAGGGTCCGGAGGTGATGGTGGCCCGACACCAGGGGGCAGCGGGAGAAGCACTATTATTAATGCCTGGGGTAACTTTCCGAGGATCCTTGCTCGCGGTGGCTCTGGGGGGCAACATGCTAGCCTGACAAACCCTCAAGGGGGAGCAGGGGGCCAAGTTACCGAGGGCTTCGCATCACTAGTCACTATTCCCGGTGGTAGGGGAGGCAATGGCGCTCGGGGGATAGCCAACACTAATAACACTCCTGGCAATGGGGCGTCTTCCGGAGGCACTGCGGGCGGCGGCGGCGGCGCTCATTCATCGGGAAACTTATTTCCGGCTAACGTTGCAACCGGGGCATCCGGTTCTAATAGTGCTCAGGAGATAACGCAAGATAACCCGAGAGTCTATGGTGATGGTGGCGATGGGGGAAACGCTCGGTTGTTCTTGAGCGCTCAATCAGGGGCCTTGCGCGGCAGTGGCGGAGGTGGCGGGCCAGGAGCACCAGGCAATACGGGCATATCTCCCAGGGGAGGATCGGGGGCTAGAGGATATGTCTTTTTTGTTTTTGAGGATCTGAGCCTGAGTGCTCCAGCTACAGCTGATGAAGTTATACTATTTAACACTCCGGGGCCATTCAGTTTCACAGTGCCGATAAACCTTTATAGCGAATTTAGACTATATGCCTCAGCTCCAGGCGCAGGGGGCGGAGGTGGCGCAGTCAGTGAATATAGTAACGGTAAGTCTGGTGGTGGCGGAGGTGGGGCAGGAGACAGTCTAGAACTGGTGCAGGCGTTCCCGTTGTCACTGCAAGGGCAAACGATATCCGGGACTATCGGCAATCCGGGAATTGGTGGACCGGCAAACATGAATGGTACCTCGGGAGGTCAGGTAGTCATAAACGCTGTAGGGCCGTTTGAGGCTATAACACTCAGGGGCGGCATCGGTGGCGGTGCTGGCCAGATCTCCACCGTAGATACTGTAGATATTGCCGGGGGTTTAGGTGGACCAGGGGGCAACGGCAGCTCTAGTATTCCTGGCATCGTTTATCGTAATGGTTCCCAAGGGGGCAACGGAGCCAGCGCGTTACCTAATGGACAGCTGGGGGCTACCCAGTCTCAAGGGGGCACAAGTAACGGGGGTCCGGGTTCCGGCAGTGGGGGAGGATCAGCCAGCGGGGGGTCCGGTCCAACGGCGTTTGGTATCCCTGGTGGTGGCGCTGGCAATGGCGTCGTGATCCCTGATAAAGATAACCCTAACGCCTTTGGAGCCGGAGGTAAGGGGGGCAACTTTGGAGGCACTACGAATCCGGCTAGTGATGGTTCGGGACCAGGTGCCGGTGGCGGCGGGGGTACCGGCTCGGATGGCACTGTAGATGCGTCGGGAGGTAACGGTGGGGGAGGATATGTGCTCATTGTCCTAGTGGCTTAATCTTCTGAAAACCAGGGTGTGATAATAGAGAGATTATGGATTTATATTGAACTGAAAATGGTTTAATTTGATGCCTGACGCAGCATTAGCAAGAGCTGGATTTGAATTCAATCCTGATCCCGTTATCTTTGGGAATTCACAACGCAAAATAGTCCTTGCTAATCCAGCGGCGGCTAGACTTTTTGAGTACGAAAATCCAACGGCAATGGTTGGCTTGAAAGTCTACAGTTTGGTTCCTGAATCTCTTATATCAGAAAGCGCTCATGACAGAATGTATGACGCGTTTCTACGTGGGCAGAGGACCCGTGATATGGGTTCTGAAGCTCCGCTATTTGGCAAAACACGAATGGGACGACAGATCCCTATCTGGCTACGACTATTTATTGTCAATCACGAAGGAGAAACCTATGTAGGCGAAGTCGTTCGAGACCGCACAGAATATTTACGCCAAGAAGAACAAATAAAGGAGCAAGAGCAACAGGAACGAGATTTGATCTTGCAATTGGAGAAATCCAATAAAGAACTGAAAGCGTCCAACAAGGATATGCAAGTTCAATTGCGCCAGTCTGAGCTACAAGAACTTGTCGTTAAGTGGCTGATCTATGCGGGTGTTTTTTTCTATCTGACCCCATTTTTATTAAGTATTTTTAGGCGAGTGCCAACGGAACTGATGTCTTTTGGCAGAGACGCTACGATCCTAGTAATCGGGGCACTCGTTAATGCGACCGGTGCTGCCGTGGGGATTGTATCAAAGGCCAAGGACATGGCTAATGAAAAGCCGATAGATAGCAAAACTCCTAATGCGAAACGATAGAGCATTGTTTCCGTTTCTTAGAACACAATTGGGTCGGGCGTTCATAATCGCATCGATTGGACTATTTTTCGGCCTAGTTCTTTTCTGGACAAGTCATACTCAGTTTAGCGAGGCTTGCTTGCAAATCAAAACGCCTGGTTCTATAGCTCAGGGCATCGCTAGAGGGCTTATTTATCAGCAGAGCATCGAAGATGTTATTACATCCATGGGAGATCGCTTGAACGCTCAATGGGTAGGGTCATTTTTGTATGATGAGGATCAGCGTAGGCGCTTTAGTTTTGCTATCGCACGGATCGGAGTGCCGGTATCGGCTACCTACGGGTGGTTAGACATCCAACAAGAAGATATATATTTAGAACAGCTCGATTATCATAAGTTAGGTCAATGCTGGGTCAAGCCTACCAAGGATCTCCCAGAGGGTCTATTGAGACAGCAGCTAGAACCAAATAATATTCAGCTAACTATCTCCTGTCCTATATTGGCCCAGAATGGGGATATATTTGGATATGTAGCCTTTGGCTTTGATAGAGTCATGGCAAACAAAGAAACTGTTGCGGAGTCTATTAGGGCAAGTCCTATCTTTGCGTTTGATGCAAGTAATGCAGGTTTTTTCGGGAGCTAATCAATGAGATACATCATCGAGACATCAGATCAATTTCAAAGTGCGCTTAAAGTTGTTGAGGCAAGCGATCGTATCCTGCTAAAGTCTGGCGTTTATCAACATGAAGAATACAACACTTCATGGGAAACACGGACCCGTGGAAATGCTTTTTTTGCTAGTGGGCTAAAAGGAACAGCCGAAGCACCAATCAAGATAATGCCGTTTGGGGATGGTCCAGTGACTATAGTCTCTGACACAAATGGTTTAGCAATAAAAAACTCCAATCACGTTTATATCAGTGATATAGAGTTTGCAGGTCATAGCCAAGATCTAGACCTAGACTATGCGTTATCTCTATGGTGGGAAGATGCGCCGATCCAAATAACAGGACGGGGCATCGCATTAAACGATTGCTCAAATATCAAAATTCAGGGATGTAAGATCCATCATTTCCCCGGTGGGGGCATTACTAACAAGGATGGACACTCTCATCTGATTAAAGGCAACGCAATCTATCATAATTGCTGGTATTCAATTTCTGGCAGTCATGGCATTGCCAATAGCCAGCCAAAAGGGCCGCCGGAAACGTTGTATGAAATCTCTGAGAATCTGGTTTTTGGAAACCAATGCAATGTAATCTCACGAGTATTTTCTAAGGGCTTCGCAACCATGGCCTTAGATGAAGGGAATGGCATTCATTTTCAAAACGATACGGGCATCTATCGGGGCAATCTACTGATTAAAGACAATCTCAGTATGTTTAATGGCAAATCTGGAGTTGGCCTGAATACTGTTAAGGGGAATGACAGCCGAATTAATGCCGTAAAAAACAACACATTTGCTAGCAATGCCCGCACCTGTGATGCAGGCGAGTATACAGAAAAAGATACGACCGCTCAAGTAGTCCGCAATGTAATGGCTGGGGGACGCCATATAAAGACTATGGGCGATTGCGGCAGCCACTATCAAGGCAATCAATGTCTCGATAGCTTCGCTTCGCTGGATGAACTAATTAATGTTGAGACGGGCATAAATCCGATAGTTTATGAAGCGCTGATGAACTTTGATATCAAGATTGCGCCGTGCCCCATATCTGTTGATGCTGACTTTATTGAGCAACAAGCGAAATCGATAGCGGACAGTCAGCCTGATCATATGGCTCATATTGAGCTAGTTGAGCATCAGTAGAAATGCTATGATTGGCAGCAGCTGACAATATTGGAACTATTGGCAGCTGCTTAACCACAATTTAGAGAACAGCTAAACTATGGCTAATATTACTTTATTCCAATTTGAAGAACATGGGGTACGTTTCGTTGGTACTCCTATGCAGCCTGAGTGGATTGCAAAAGATGTGTGCAACGTCCTGGGTTTAGCAAATACAAGTCAGGCGATGAGCAGACTGCCTGACTTAGAAAAGGGTATATATATTAGTGATACCCTTGGTGGACCCCAAGAGTTGCTGACAATAAAAGAGTCTGGGTTATACAGACTCATGTTTACCAGTAGAAAAGATGTGGCCAAAAGGTTCTCATCCTGGGTCACCCAAGAAGTTTTGCCGCAAATCAGAAAAACGGGATCTTATTCTGTCGCAGATTCAAGCCTGGAAACAGTCCCAGATATTCCTCAAATAAAAGAAGCTGCGTTGATGTACAGAGAGATATACGGCGAAGCGTACGCGCAATCATACGCGGATCAAAAGATGCGCAAGTTTTATCCTGCACTTGCTGGCGAGCCAGCTCCAGCCAAAGAACGGTCATCTCTCAAGTCTGCCGAAGCACTTCTCACGCCTACTCAAATCGCTAAAGAGCTAGGTTTCAAATACAAAACAGGCAATCCCAATCCTCAGGCGGTTAATACCATGCTGGCAACGTTGGGCTATCAAGAAAAGATTGACAACAAATGGTCTGCCACCGAGAAAGGTAAACCTTACAGCGATCGCAAGCCAGTCTCAACCAATAGCAGGTCAGATAAAGACCAACTCTTTTGGTATCGCTCAATTCTGGATGTGCTAAAGAGCGATTCTGAAACATTGGAGGCCGCTTAGTCATGACCAATTTAGACAGAATACAGCATTTAGTTTTTGAGTTTGACGAATGGTTGAGTGAAGCTAGCGAGAATGCCATACGCCAAAACTGTCGAGAACAGGGATCGGTTTTCTTCAAATTCATTGAAAATCGTGGCGTTTCTCGCGGGTGGGCAGCCAAGCTAATCCAAGTTGCAACTGGCTATAACGCTGCTGTTATTTGGCAAATCGCTAGTGTAGATCAAGTTCGCGAAGCATTGAACAGCTACTATCTAAGCATAAAAGGCATAGAGTACGAGGAGCTTGATTCAGGGAGAGGATTGAACGCACGACAAACCCGCGATATTGTTCGTAAGTTTTGGAATTGAAAAATGAACTTAATCACTAAATTTGATGCTGCTTATAAAGGCGTAAACCAGCCGATGCCAGACCTCGACGCCTATATTTCAGGCGATGAATCAAAACAACAAGCAACAGACTTTAGCTCATTTGAATTGCCTGAATCTGTAGCACTAGAAATGCTGAATGCAGAAGAGACTTATTGGGGGCATTACGGCTGGTTTGATGCCTGTATGGATGCAATTTATCAGCTAGCCAGTGATGGCGAATATGCCAAAGCACAACAACATGCACAATGGCTTTTTGCCCGTAAACCTCAAGGTCTTGAGAAAATGCCAGGGTATTCAAAGCTAACTGAATATATCAATGGGATATTCCCTACAGATGAATTCGAAAAACGCAATGCTATGGCACAGATGCTCAAAACACGCATATTCGAAGAGGAGGAGTAATTGTCATGAATAAGCCGGATTTAATTGTTTGCATCCCTGACATGGATCGAATCCCTGACGAGCTTTACGATGAAGCTCAAGACATGACTTGTGTTTTAGTAGACTACAGCGGCAATTCAAAAATTAAAAACGGACGACGCATGGGGACTGAAAAGAAAATAGACCCTGACAGCGTAGATCCTAGGTTCCCCGGCGCGCCTACTCATCAACGTTTGGGACCATGGCTAATTGATGATGAGTATGAAGAATATATTCCTGATATTCCTATGGTCAATGATGACTATGTAGAATATATTCCTGCTATCCCTACTCACGCATACAATGCAGTCTATACGTTTAAGTTTAGCTATGCCCCATTGCCAGATAAAGAGAACCCATGGGTAAAAATCGAGCGGACGCAAGACTTAAGCAATCTTCCAAGGCAAGTTTTGCTTGATATGGGCTTATCAGAAGAACAGATTGATTCGGGCGTGTTAGAGCAGTACAAACTTTAGAGCTTAGCGGACATAAAACAAAAAACCTCGCTAATCAAGAAAAGGTTAGCGAGGTTTTTTGTTTTATGCTGCCTTAACTTTACGTTCAGCGCGAATTTCTTTTTTATATCGCTTACAAAATGCCCCGTTAAACTTACGAAGAGAGTTAAATGCATTGCCATAAGCGATTTTAGCTTCCTGCCAACCGACCATGGCCTTTGTAGATGCAGGTGTTAACCCATTGGCTTCTCTTGGATATTCGTTAAGTTTTTTGCTAGCTGCTTTTACTTGTTCCTCTAGAACGTTTTTAGCGGCTTTGTCAATGCAATAGTTGCCAGTCAACATAATCTTTTTCTCTCTCAACTACTCTTCTAATATACCCTCACTCTTTGTCACAATACAACCCCCTGTCATTCATCCGTACGTTTTGCTGCCCTACTTTTCCGCTTTCTAAGCGTTGCTGCTGACGGGTCATCGACTGGGGGCCTACCGCCTACGGTTTTCCCTGGGGTATGGCAGCGCTTGCATACGGTGCATTTATACTGCTGTCTGCCTGACTTCAGTACTTTGTTTTTTTGTGTCTTTCCCTGACAGTGTGGGCACTGTGGGTTAAGCGTTTTTGGTATTGGTGACATGGGGTTTCGCTCAAAGATTGAGCTTATTTTAATATCGTCAATGCTACAAGGGTTTTTTGCCATGGGGTGATGAGTAGGCGAACGGCAAAAGCCCCATCAGGGGGCTGATGCAAATTGGCTATTCATAAGTAGGAAATCTTATTTGAAGAAAATCATTAAAGTCTTCATCAGTAGGCTTAACCCACAGGTCAAAACAAGAATTATTATCAGCATTTTTAAGCGTCATTTCAGCTATCCTGGCCGCAGATCTTATACTCCAGCCATGCTGAAGATCATCAAAATCAAGACCTTCTATGATCTCCTCATCATTCTTGATAGAAAGAAAACCATCACAATGAATAACCTCCCAAACCTCAAAGTTAGCCGCATCGATATAGTACAAAAAATCACCTACAGACAAAAGATGCCCATTTTTCTCTACCTCACTCATCAATTCTTCTTTCATGCTTGCTGACATTAAATTCATTTTTTCTCTCGCTTGCTACCCTTCTAATATACCCTCACCCTTTGTCACAATACAACCCCCTGTCATTTATCCGTACATTGGGCATGACTACCTGGAAAATTTTTTGTTAGTAATTTCTTTTGCCAAAAATGACCGCAACTGAAAACCTTGGTCTATTGCTGTCAGCATTGGAAGCTTGATACAATGCTGTCAGCACCCTAACAGTCCATGGTCGCACCAAGCCTAAGCCTAACCCAGTTCTATCCCACGTTCACGGGTCGCACCCTGGCCAATACGATCAGGACTGATTTAGTGACGACGGGTTTTGATGTTTCGAATGATGGGGCTCGCATCGCGGGCACTGCGACCAATGGGAATAGTAATTATATTGAACTTTTATTAGATAATCCCATTAATGCAACGGGCATAATTTTCAAAGTCTTTATGCAGACGGCTTATCGGACCCAAAATATTCAGGTAGGGCTAGGGTCTGGACCAGATATCTATCAGTTATGGCAAACGCCAACAGACCCTAGAATCTTTTTCCGTCTGCATGACCTGTTAATTGATGTAAGACAGCCCCCTGTATACCCAGCTGTAGGGGCGTTTAATATTACAGCCGTTGATAGAATCCGGTTGAATTTTGACGCGATCTCATCTGCGACTAACGCGAATCTAGTTCGATTTGAAGGTATCCCTTATTACTTTGACGGAGATACGGAAGGGGTCCAGTTGATTGATGGCGACATTGGAAACCCGCTTAGTTTTGCTGCGTTATATGCGGCGTTAGAGGCATATAACGTGTTTGCGATCGCGTCACGAATCACCCCGCTTAACACGTTTCTAGGCACTAACAGTATGCAGTTTGTCGCGCCTGTGACGATGGGCAGCGCTGGGACAACTGCAGTAAGTCAAAACCCGTCTACGCTTATATTTTCAAGCACGCCAAACAACGCAAACAACAACAATATAGACAACAGTACGAACCTGATTGAATCGGCATTTAGGGCTAGGTTTTCAGGGCTAACGGCACCTGATAGGACATTTCAAAACCTGAATATGCCGTTTTTATGGGCAGATGAGGGGGGCGGGAATACATGGCCCAGATTGGTTTTGATTGGCCCATCTGCTGTCAATCTGGGGACTAGTGATTATCAAGGCGCTCGAATCCAGGCGGGAAGCGGGTTGACCAGTGGAGGAAATAATATTGTGATTGAATGGTTGGACTCAACAGCACCAACCGTTTACGAGTGGAACGGCACTGCCAACCTAGCTGGCTCGACGTTCAATAGTCCAGCCAGCACTTATTACATAGATATCCCGGCTAGTTTAGGGACAGTGACCCTGGATGTAAGCGATGTTAATTTTACGACAAGACCCACGGGTGATCGTGTTTTTAGAGCAGCGCCGGGAATTGGGGAGACGGTAACGATCCGGGCTGCTGCTAGCGCTGCGTTTACTGTAGCTGCAAATGTGCAGAATGATGGGGCGGGTACTGTTGAAATTCTTGCACCACAAGTTACTTTAACTATTCAGGGCATTCCTGCAGGGGGGATTTTTACAATCTGGGATGACGAAGATCCAGACCCACAAGATCTAGGGACATTGTTGCAAGAAACTAGTCCTACTACAGGGGCTGATATTACTTATGTTGGCAGTAGTGGTAACGCTTTGATTTTGCAGTTTGTCCCTAATACGGGGGATAGCGCCCAGTACGAAGAATTTAATTTCCCGTTTACGTTCCCAGCTGCATCACAAAATTTAGACCTGTCAACACAATTAGAACTGGAGAATAGTTTGTAATGGCACCCCCCCAGCTGATTACTTTAGCAAATCAAGCCACTTTATTAGTTGAGTCTAGCCAGGGACGGGCGGGCACTCCAGACGGGAATATTTTTTTTGATACAGCAAACGACAGAATTGAAATTATCACTTTAGAGGAACTAGCTAATGTTGATTTGGGTTCCGGTGCTGAGGCCAATCCATTAACCAATGATTTTGGGATTACATTGCAGGCACTTTATGCGTTTGAGAGGCGTAGCCGACGAACAAGTTTAGCGCTAAGAAATTTCTTGCCCGGTATTGACGGCGTATTCCAAGATGCGGGCGCTTGGACATTTGAAGCAGGAATAAAATTAGCAGCCGATGCCAATACTTCAACTGGAGATGACAGGACGAAGATTAGAAGTTCTGGTTGGAGGGAATTGGCAGCCAACGACAGTATCGACCGCATTTACTTTGGCGCACGTTCACTAAACGATATCCAGCCGACATCACAACCATACATTCAGATTGCAGCAAGTACTTCAGAAGCCGATTTGCTAGCGGCTGCCCCTGTTGACGCGGCAAGGACTGGACCACTAGACCAAGCTTTCCAAACGTTTGGCTCTACTGCAAACGGTGATGCAGCAGCGGGTGATTTTGACTTCACAACCAGTCGGATCTTTGTAGCCAGGGTGAGAACATTTGGCTTTACTCAGGGCGGTGCAACCAGTGCTAGTTCAGGTGTTTCTCGACTGCAAAGTTTCTCAGCTGGATTTGGTGTTGGTGAAAGTACAAGTCCGGTTAACGCCTTTACTGAGGCTGATGTATTTGGTGGCGCTGCTATTGCTCCATTTACTGGGATGCTGTTCAGCCGTAATGCAGCTCCAACAACTCAGACTGGATTTAACGAAGGTAATGGCGACTTTACCGATTCTCTTAGTAACTCTGGTGGAGGTTCGTTGTTACAAATCAGAGCACGCCTTGATGCTTTGATGCGGCAAGATACGGATATTGATCAGAATGGAAACGGGATTCTAGCAAAACGAATTGACCCGTTATACACGGTCGACGATCAAGGTCGATTGGTAACCAAGCAAGGGCTGTTTATTGAAAACGTCCCTGCATCTGATCAACAGTCAGTTGTTTTTACAGCCGATGACGGCAGCATTCGAACCTATCCATTTACAGTGCAGGTCGATGTCTCTGTCTCGGATGCATGGCAGGCAGATCCAAATGCTTGGTATCGGTGCATGTTTGCTGATGGTGCGGGGGCAAACGACTTTGATACTTCTAATGCTGTCATTGTCAATGATTCAGCCAACAATCCAGTAGAGGGAACGTCAGCTGATGCGATCGGCGTAGCTGGTTCTTACTTAATCCGTTTCACATTTGACTATGACGGCAACACTCAAGCCGGTCTAGCCGCTGGGATTGATAAAGCGGTTGTATTCCTGGCTGAAGGAGACGGAGGGGCGCAAGCTGCTAATGCACAATTTACAATTGTGAGGCAGGCTGTTGTTACGGCACAGGCACTATCTGAAGTGGAAACTAATCTGTAATGAAAACTGTACTTAGGCCCTATTCGATCACTATTGACTCAGTAAAGCCCGGTAAACCACCACTGGTTTCTATCAAGTTACAGCAGCTTACGATGGCAGACGGTGAAATAAAAAGTATCTCAGGGAGTGAGAACGCTATTTATAAAAATGCCGAGGATTGCTTGGCTCAAACTCTAGAGTTCAAAGACCCTGTGACTGGAATTGAAGGGCAAATCAGTGTAGCAGGTGTCGCTCAAGTCGTGACTAAGCTTGCCGTTCAATGGTCGCAAGAAAAGTTAAACTCTCAAATAGACCCAGAAACAGGCTGGCTACTTGATTAATGCCTTTAATCGCGTCAGAAGATTATCCTAATAAGCTCATTTACCTGGGGGCTGATTCCGTAGGGGTGGAAGTGTTGCCGATTGATATTTATAAAGAACATCGTGAGCGTAGACGATTAAATGCAAACGGGGAACGCAATTTCTTTCCTATGGTTGATGCGTTCGGCAATGACCAGATTGGGCCTACAAAATTCACTCCTCGGTTCGTAAATTTAGCCAATGGCGCAAGAATAGTACCGTTTGATACAACTCACACTTTAGTAATACGCGGGTCACTGGTTAGCACATCTGAAGGCATTGAGGGGCCAGAACTGTTTAATAAAGCTCCTATTTTATCTAGCGTCGATATTGACTATCAACCGCCACAGGTTGAGGTAATACAAGCCGGATCAGGTCTTGACGATACCGAGAGAGAACAACTAGCTAACCTTGCCAGCCTAATAGAGCTAGGCCCCAATGGCACTGATTATCAACTATCAGAGGTTGCTTTATGGCAGGTTATCAGGCAAATGATCGCTAACGAAGCCCGAAACCTAGTCCTAAACACATTTCAAAAAACAGTTCCAGCCACGGGCGGGCCATACCCTGAAGCATCGGGCACCGTTGTTCTAAGTAAAATCGTTACAGGCGATATTGACGGTGATCAATTGGGGCTGACAGACTGATGCACAATTCTTTCTACTGGCGACGTGGCGTCGAGACAACAACCCCTGGTACGGGCACGGGTGGCCCATGCTACGACATCACAGGCACCATAGAAACCCCTAGCACTGTGACGGGCACGATCGCGCAGAATATAATCAGAATGGAATTATCGCCCGTTCCATTCACTGGACTAATCAATTTAGAACCAGCTGTGGGGACGGTTCCCGATGAAAACACAATCACTGGTGAGGTGGATTGCTAAATGACCATTACCTTAAACTATCCTAGTCCCCTCCAAGCCGGAAACAGCTGGGCGTTCACGGTATTAATCACAGCACCTGACGATGTAACGATCTACCAGAGTGCGATCGCATTTTTAATTAGCCCATATTCAACCAGCTCGGTTGCGGGGGCCACGATGGTTCCCCTGACTGGCTACGTCACAATGCTATTAACAGCAACGGCCAACGCTAGAGAGTTTACTGGGACTGCGACATTATCACAGGCAGAAACGTCTAAGTTATTGGCCGTTGCTAATGAGCCATTGTCTGGGCTCAAAGAAACTGAAGTTGAAATGATAGCGATCGTTTACCAGGGGACAGTTTCACCAGTGCCAGGGACAGACCAGGGCGAGACGATGAAGACTGATGCGATCACCCCGTTTATTGCCCCTGGGATGAGTACGACGTTACAGCAAGCGGTTTAAGCCTTGATTGGCCAGTCAGACCAATCAAGTGTTAATGTGCGATTCGATTCACTGTAAGCCCAATAGTTCTCATTAAATTTACGGGTGAATTTTTCCAGCGCAAAATCAATCACGCATAGCCCGACAGAATGCTTTTCTGGGTTGAACCATCGACATTCACTAAACATTCGAAACAATCCAACGTTCCAAAATAGCCACCAATCAATTGCAGACTGAAGTAAATCAACCTCTGTATCTGCTTCCCCGCGATAATCAACATCTTCATAGCACATGTCATACACGGACTCCATGGCATATTCTAGGACGTGTTCAGCTTTAATCCAGCCGGGTTCTAGCGAATCGTCTTTAGCTTCTAAAAAATTCTCAAAAAGACTCTCGACTATGTCTTCAGCTGAAAAAACACAACCGTAAACCTTTCTTGATGCGTTGACAGTTAGAGGTAATTCGTCAATATGGCCGCATTCAAATTTGCAAAATAAGTCTTCTTGATCTCGGTGAAAATTTCCGTTATGCCAGATGTTTTGTATGTTTTTCATTTAACCTACCTTACCTCCAATTAACGCCTAAATTCTTCGCTTCTGTCCAATATTTAGGCAGCGTTTTAAGCGCAGTTAAACTCCCAGACTTTCCTTTACCAAGATTGACATGCTCCCCGTGCTAAAGCAGCGGGGATTCTTTAGCTAGAAGCTTAGCGATAACTGCACTTCTACTAACCGGCTAAACAGAGCATTCGCATCGCTGGATTGACCAGTCTTACAAGCGTTCACTGTCCGTTTTACTTCGTGGGCTATATCCAGCCCCGAATTCTTGATATTGACGGCTGCATTGCCATCTCTGTCGTGATGGGCTCCACAACCTAAACAGGTGATCTCTCTAACTGAAAGATCCAACTTACCCCAGCTGTAGCCACACACAGAACAGATCTGGCTGGTGGGTTCCCATCGGCTGATGACAGAAACATTGCGACCATACATGACCGCTTTTGCCTCACACATTGCCCGAAATTCAGACCAACCAGCCTCACTGATTGCCCGTGCCAATCGACGGTTTTTAACCATCCCCTTGACATTGAGATCTTCCAGGCAGATTACACCAAACTCACGGATCAACCGAGTCGAAAGCTTGTGTAGGAAATCCTTACGAATATCCCTGATCTTGGCTTTGATCTTAGCGATTCGCAACCGGGCACGATGCCAACGGTTAGATCCCTTTTGACATCGTGATAAATGGCGTTGTGCTCGCTTGATCTTGCGGTTTAGCTTGGAGTAGTCGGGACTGTCGATTTTTGGGTCTTTGCCAATACTGAGCACAGCAAAGGTTTTAATCCCCAGATCCACCCCTACCGCATCCGCTAGCGCAGCTAACGGCTTAATCAGGACACCTACAACACAACTAATAAAGTATCGACCTGCACGGTCTTTGATGACGGTTATAGAACTCGGTTCACTGGGCAATGGTCGTGACCACTTGGTTTTGATGGCCCCAACCTTGGCTAGACAAACCTTGTTCCCCTGAATAGAGAAACCACCTTTACGAAACCGGGCAGACTGCCGATTATCTTTCTTTTTAAACCGGGGAAAGCCTACTTTTGAACCCTTCCGTTTCCCACTACAGGACTCGAAAAAGTTCTTAAACGCTGTTCCCAGATCAGCAATGGACTGTTGCAGGGGAATATTAGACACCTCTGACAACCATTCACGCTGGGGATACTGCTTAGCCAGCGTGATACAGAGCTTTTGTAGCTCGGCATTTGTCGGCCATGCTTGATCCTCTGGTGTTGCTAAAACCCACGCTAACGCATCGTTCCAGACGACACGACAGCACCCGAATAGCTTTGCTAACTCGGATTGCTGCGTTTTATTTGGATAAATTCGGTACTGGTAGCGCAGTTTCATGCCATCATTATACCTACATCGTCTATACAACGTCTAGACATAATGACTAAAAAAACATTCGCAATTCGATTGTCTGAGTCCCGAATAGAAAAGCTTAAGCGAGTCGCGACACAGCGAGACACCACTATGACCCATCTAATAGAGCTTTGGATCGATAGGCTTGAAGAAAAAGAGGAAAAGCCGTCCTAGAAGGACGAGGCTTGAGACCCATTCCCTTGGTCATTTCAATGGGCATCTGAATGGGCGCAATGAAACATTAAAAAACGCTCAAATTTTTAATGTTTAAGGAATGAAGTTAACTTCCATGCCGTAAAGTGTCGCCTTAAGACAGTCTGTATCCCCAGCGACTGACGGCACTTGAAAGCCCATGTGAGCATAGCCAGTATCACCAACACCACCAGGGGGATCGATACTCACGGGTTCTACTGGGCTGCTGAATGTCGGTGGCGTAGGTTCAGGCGTGGGAACTATGGGCTCAGGATCAGGGATGTCTTTTTCCTCTTTCTTTTTTCCACCACCTTGCGCTAAGCCCGCAGCGCCACTTAACCCGGTTGTAGCTACGGCATAGCCCCCAGTCGTCTCAGCAGCGCCCATTTTGTCAGATACAGCCGATGCAACAATTGTGATCGCGCCTAAGGCTAGAGAGCCCGCAGCAATCATCAAAGCTACATAATCATCGCTATCAGTTACGTTCATCACCGCTCACAGTATATCCAAAGTTGACAGCTTAGCTCTATTCTGGCATTTTCAGGGGATAATGTCCTAGTGCGATCGTGCTGAGTTTTGCTATGGAATTAAATCAAATTATTCAGGGCGATTGCTTGGAAGTGATGGATCAACTTATCACTGATGGCATTATTGTTGATTCGATAATCACAGATCCACCTTATGGCACGACCGCTTGCAAATGGGATAGTGTGATCCCATTTGATGAAATGTGGCTAAAACTAAAGAAAATAGTTAAGCCTAATGGGGCTGTGGCGTTGTTTGGAAGTGAGCCTTTTAGTAGTGCTCTTAGGATGAGCAATATTAAAGACTATAAATATGATTGGGTATGGAATAAAACGAGGGGTAGCAACTTTGCCTCTCTTAAATTTCAACCTTTCAAATGCCATGAATTAATATCTATTTTTTCAAAGAAATCACATATATATAACCCTCAACTAACAAAGAGTCGTGCATATGTTCGCCCGCCTGGGGAGAAATCTATTGTTTACGGAATGAAGCATGATTCTATAAAAACAGAAAATGCTGGATTTAGGCATCCGTTATCTATCCAGGCTTTCAAAAAAGACCAGAACGCACTCCACCCGACCCAAAAGCCCGTCGCCCTGATGGAGTACTTAATCAAAACCTACACGCTACCAGGGGAAATCGTCCTAGACTTTACCATGGGCAGTGGCAGCACCGGAGTTGCGGCCAAAAAACTAGGTCGTAAGTTTATTGGGATTGAACTAGATACTGATTATTTTGAGATCGCTAAAAACCGTATTAATGAAGTATGGGCACCGGGGCAAACAGAGCCTAGCAACAAGAAACCTATTGCAGAAAAAGATCAGCTAGATATCTGGGATGCATTGGTAAGCTGAACGGAATCTCACGACATATCCAAGGTTGACAGCTTAGCTCTATTCTGGCATTTTCAGGGGATAATGTCCTAGTGTGATTGTGCTCAGTTTTGCTATGGAATTAAATCAAGTTATTCAAGGCGATTGCTTAGAAGTGATGAACGGCATTCCTGACAGCAGCATTGATCTAATAGCAACTGACCCACCTTTTTTTAAGGTAAAAGGGGGCGGTTCTAAAGGTAAATTCGAGTGGTGGGATCGCGCCTGGGATAATTCAGCAGAATTCTTGAGATGGATTGACCAGCTAGCCGCACAATGGCAACGCATCTTAAAGCCTAATGGCAGCCTGTATTGTTTCGCGAGCACAAAAATGTCAGCACGAGTTGAGGTGTTATTGAGCGATCGGTTTAATGTGCTGAACAATATTCGATGGCGAAAGGAACAAGGAAGACATAAAGCATCATGCAAAGAAATTCTTAGAGGCTATTTTCCTGCATCGGAATCAATTATCTTTTGTGAACATTACGGCGCAGATAACGCAGCTAAAGGCGCAGCAGGTTATCAGGCAAAGTGTGATGAGTTAAGAGGATTTGTTTTTGAACCGTTGCGGGCGTATTTGGATGGAGAGAGGACCAAAGCCAAAATTGCACATAGACGAATAATACATATTCTTGGGATGCGGGGGCATGACTCGCATTTTTTTAGCCCTATTCAATGGAAGTTACCTCTAGAAGACCAATACAAAACCCTCCAAGACTCATTCCCCGGTTACTTTCAACGCCCATACGAAGAACTACGTCAGCAATACGAAGAACTACGTCAGCAATACGAAGAACTACGTCAGCAATACGAAGAACTACGTCAGCAATACGAAGAACTACGTAGGCCTTTTATCGTATCGTCAGACGTACCCTACACGGATATATGGGACTTCCCCACGGTGCAAAGCTACCCAGGCAAGCACCCATGCGAGAAGCCATTGACCATGATGGCGCACATCATAAACGCTAGCTCTAAGCCTAATTCAGTAGTTCTAGATTGCTTTTGTGGTTCCGGCAATACTCTAGTAGCTGCCAAAAAGCACGGACGACATTTTATCGGGGTTGATATTGATCCTCATTGGGTAGATGTAGCCCGTGGCAAAGTCGGCAAAGAACAAAGCTTTGTATCGCAGCAGGCTAGATTAGACTGGCTAAAACAACAGACCGAAACGCCTGAGGAAACCCCCAAAAAGCAACAGCTAAGCTTATTAGACTTGCTTGCAAGCTAGGACTCAACCATCAATCCCCAGATTGCGTCTTTATAACTCCAAAAGCAGTCAACGACACAATAACACCGCTAATCAATTTATTAATCAACTCAGGGTCAATCCCCAGTAGAACGACTGCAATCAACGCGATTAAAACGCCCAGCACCGTCCAAAGCTTTTTCAATTTCTGCCATGACGTGTAAAGTTGAGCAATCTTATGATTTTGATTGGCTTCTGCTAATTTCTCTTTTTGATGCTGAGCAGTTAAATATTCTACTTGTTCCTGCAACGCGATCACATCGCCCACTAGCTGCGAGTTTTCAGCATTTTTAGACTCTAGTTGCGACTCCAAATATACGTTGCGAGCGCCCATCGTTTTAAGGGGATCAACCTCGTTTTCCCCCTCTAACTGTTCGCTTTTCAGCCATTGAAACCGGCATTCATATTTAGCCCCTTGAAGCTGAGGAACAATCAATAATTCACGGATGCCAGGGTGTAATTTTAGAGGCGTTTCAATTCGCTTCCCATCATAATAAACGCCTAGCCCGCTTTCAGTCCCGTTGCCATCTTTAATATAGTATTCTCCGTCTGAACTGTAAGTAATAGTGGCCTGACATCGACTAATGCGTTTCTGAATTAAGGCAGGAGCAATAGCACCAATCCGAATATACGAATCAGCTTCATATACCCCAGGAGATCGACCGATTCTAACCGGCACCTGAGCCAGGTTGATTTCATGCGTTAGTTCTCTGTCTCCACATCGCTCAATTACGCGTGGGCTTAACCATGTATCCATTGGAGGTGAAAATAATGGGCCGGTCGGTAGATGACCCTAAGAGCCGTAAAATAGGCTATGAACCGTTATACAGCCTACGTTAGCACGATTTGATTTGTGTTGATACGGCAAATTGATATCACCATGCCCCCAACTGACCACCAAGGCGACTCTAAAACGACTGTGATTTTTACTCAAGCGATCGAATCGTTAATAGCTGAATATTGCACTGCAACAGGAATAACGAAAGCCGATTTTGTCAGAACAGCAGCCGTACGCTATTTGCAGGATGTCATGGGAATTGATTATGTGTGGGAGAAATTGCGCGGGCATCCCAAAAAATAAAACCCCCGTGCTCAAGCAGACACAGGGGATCTTAATTGTAACTATTGAACCACTTCATCATTGGACATTATATCCAATTTTGATAGCTACAGTTAAAATTAGCGTGAAGCTACTGCGAGAAACTATGAACATCAATTTTGACACGTTAAACCCGATTCTTGCAGGCGCGATTGCACCTGCGCTAAGTAGTGTTTTATTAATCATCAACCCACGATTAGCACGGACACTAAAAGGATTTATCCCAGGAATTAATAAATACACTGAGATCGCTAAAACGATTCTCCCCATGATTGATGATTCCTTGACGCAGCATCTTGATTTGGTTGATAGCACTGCCGATTTGCTACGCAAGGTAGCCGCTGGTGAAGTGACTGTATTAGGCATGACAAACCGAATGCGCCAAGTCGCTGGCAAGATTGGCAAAGACCCCAAGCAATTAAAAGTTTTGCTGGATGAGATCGACGAGGAATTCAAGGCAACTGAATTCAATAAAAAGAACAAGAATGGCCCTGTGCAAACATCTGAGTTCGTTTCTGTTGACACGACTGGTCAATAAATAGGACAAAAAAATGGGGCCGTTCCCGTGGCCCCATAGTTTTCCCGTATTGAATTCGATTTCATCCAACTATATCTACACCCTAACAATTGCTAATCCTGAAAAAAGAGATCAATTAAATTTTTTCTTTCAGCTTTTCAGCTAAAACACTAACTGCAGGCGCAGAAAGCTCTATTCGGCTTGTTTCAATGCCGTCTGTTGTTTCTATTAGTCTGCCTTGCTCAGTCTCAGGATCTACGTACAACGTAACTATTTGTTCTTGCGCCTCAGAGTCTAGGGACTCTTGATAGGTATGTCGAGATATAATTTCTATTTGTATAATTTCTATCATTTTGGACATTTTGGAAGGATAGGCTCATTTACACAACTAGTATCCCAAGCTAGCTGAGAATAATAACTAGAATCCATGTCTTCTTTGTACTCCTCTAGCCGAAAGATCGTTGGTTCCCCCTTCCATGCCGTATAAACTGGATCCCTTTCTATGGCATCCAGAAAGTCTAAAATCAGACCTGGATCGAACTTAGCTTCTGTCGCTTCAACTATAAAACTTTGCTGTCTTAAAGCCTTTTCTATTCCTACAGCCATAATTCCATTACCTAATTCAGAAGCTATTTCCCTTGCTTTCCCAGACATAACAACCGTGGTTCTTACCCCACCTGGCTTTTTATTTTTGCCAGCAATCAAATTTTTTTCGTTCGCCATCAAAAAGAATTCCAATCAATTTCAGACTCTGGTCTAACTAGGCCAAACAATTCAATAATTGACTCAGCCGCTGCCTTTATTTTGTAAGCAGTCTCATCAGTCTCTTCCGAAAACCGCTCGGTGGCATTATCGAGGCACAGAAAAACATGCTCGACCGAACATGTCAAGGCATAGACAGCCTTGCCCTTCAGTGCCCAACCAACATCATCCCATTTGGCCGAATCTTTAACGCATTGTGCCGCGTTATGCGCATCGGCTGGGTCTTCAGGCAGCAGCCCACGCACTGCGAACGTGCCAACCTTGATGCCGACTAGACCGGCTTTATCCATTCTTTTTCTCTGCAACTCAACTAAATTCATGACCTTTTCCTTAGCTACCTTTCTACTATATGCATAGTAGAGGGAGGTGTCAACCAAAAAAAATACCCCGCAATCCATGAGTTGCGAGGCAGTAGCCGATTAAGGAGAAAAGGAGAAAACAAGCTAATAAAAACCCCGCTTTCGATACAATAGTAGCATCAGGGGCCAAATTTGGAAATTGTAGAACAGGAGAGGGCCATGCCTAAAACCTTGACCGCTAAACAGGACACTTGGCTACTGAGAATAATCACCCAATCTAGCAAGCTGCCTGAAGACCAAAAGTTCAAGCTGCATGAAGGCGACGTGCTTGAACTGAATTGGGCCGAAGCTCAACAGGACGATGCAGGCACACCGATTGATGAGGGCAACTATGCTCAAGTTTCACTAAAAAGAAAAAAGCAAAAATTTCATAACTGGTTTTGTTTCCTAAAACACGTCGTCATCGGCGGCACTGATGCGCAGAAGAAGCAAAAGGCAGTCGGGAATACAATCACAACACTTAATGGCGGGATAGAAAACCAGCCCAAACCAATTGTAAACGCCTACGACTTCAAATTTTCGTTACCTGGCAGCTCTGGCACCTTTAACATGAGCGCCCCCATTCGCTATGGCGAGGGAAGAAACAAATGGTATGAGGCGCTACATTTTGACCCAAAAACAAAATCATGGCGCAAGCCCGCTGATGCTGGCGTTGTAAGTCGAATTGTTGCCCACGATACAACTATTGAAAAGTTCAGAGCTGTTATTGCAGATGCGTATCAAACGACGCCTGAGAAAGTCAGCATTTCATTTAACAGCTGGTATCGCGACCCTGAAACCAACCGTCGTGTAGGCGGTGCGAGTCGTTCTCGTCATTGCTATGGTGACGGGACGGATTTTCTTGTATTTATTAACAAAAAACAAATTCCATGCCACAAGATCAACGCGATTTTGCGGCCATGGTGCGTTAGAAATGGCGTTGCCTTGGCGTCTGCCAGTGTGTTCACGCATGGGGACAGTAGGGGCTATTTCGCAGAATGGAACTATGGATTTTAAGAAAATGAAAGTAACATTTTTACAGGATTCATTCCTGAAACACAGGCCGGTCCCCCCTGACCAACTAGGGGACTACGAGAAAGAACCAGTCAGAGCGGGCGAATGGATTAATATAATTGCAGCAAGACCCGAATTAGAGCGTGACAATTTATATATCACGCTATCTCAAGATCCTGGTGAAAAATTTAAGACCGTCGACGGACGCAACAGTGTCTATCTAGTGCCCAGTCACACAGACTACGAAGTTGCAGATACTACGGATCCTAATGTGCGTGCTGCAGCAGCGACATACAATCGAATTAGTGATCAAGGCTTAGAATTACTCAAAGCTTTTGAGGGCTGCAAGCTTACTGCTTACTATTGCGCTGCAAATGTCCTAACAATCGGTTACGGCAGCACTGGCAAGCATATTCAAGAAGGCATGACGATCACTCAGGATGAAGCCGACGATCTGCTGCACAAGGATTTGAAACGCTTTATGAATGGGGTCCAAGAACTGGTGACAGTACCCTTGACCCATGATCAGTTTTCGGCGTTAGTCAGCTTTGCGTTTAACTGCGGGCTTGGCGCATTGGAGGATTCCACGCTATTAAAACGAGTTAACAACGAAGAATTCGAAGGCGTAGCCGATGCCTTCAATATGTGGGTTAAAGGCGGCAACAAAGTATTGCAAGGCTTAGTACGTCGTCGCAAGTCTGAAGCCCATCTATTTAATGAAGGAGTCTATAAATCGTTCGAATAATATTCAGTGAAAATTGCCACTGGCATTAACAGTAACAACGCCAGTGGCAATGCAACGTAAAATACAAAATCCATTTTCTGTTTGCCATTAACGACGGAAACACCTTAGCTGATCCCCATCAATAAAACCGCAATTATAGGGAAATCTGATGTCTCAAAAGCAGAAAGAGCTATTCACTTCTAGCATGGCTCTGATTGGCGCGATCGCTTTGTGGTTCGTTAAATTCTCAGTGCTGCAAGCAATCGCCACTATCTGGATGTTTGCGACTATCTCAATTGCCATTATCAACGCGGGGTTCGACTTACATGAAGAAAGGATATTCAAAAAATGGGAAGGCGACTTCAAAGAAGAAGAAAAAGAAAGCTAAAAAGAAAGCTAAAAAGAAAAAATGATCAAGATATTTAAAAAAATTAACAAGATATTTAATAGGCTCTGGCAACCTATCCTGATAGTTTTTTTGCTAATGCATATCCTAAAAGCTGTCCCACTGTCTTTCCTACTGCAAGCATTTGGTCTATTAGTAGCCCTCGCGTTCACCTTAGCCGTTCTGCTATTTTTTGCAGGCGTATTAAGCATTGAAATTGCGAATTGTTTCCCGCGAAAATGAAGCAAACTAAACTCATCTACCAAGCCCAACTGGCCAACGCTTCTTATCTGCAAAAACCAGCTGGCTTTCTTGAGCAATACAAGAAAATAACGATAGAAAATAATGTTGCTTGGTATTTCAAAAGCAAAGACAAAACAACCATTATTTTTAGGGGCACCGATACCCTATGGTCTGACTGGAAACGGTCTAATCTAATTTTCTGGCCCCATAAAGAATGTAAAGACTTCAAGGCCCATACTGGGTTTTACGATGGCGCTTTGAAGTTTATGCAGCATTGCCAGAAAGAACATTTATTAGATAGCCCGTTAGAACTGATTGGCCATAGCCTTGGAGGCGCGATCGCTTTGATGTTCGGCATAATTGCCGCTGACAATGGTTTTCCTGTAGAAAGTATCAGCACGTTTGGAGCACCCAGGGGCATGGATGAAGCCGGAGCCGATAAACACCGGGCGCTAGGCTTAGAAGGTAAAACTTGGCAGGTGCGTAATGGATCTGACCCCGTGTGCCGAATTATGCTGAGCTTCGATACAACCAAAAAAGTACTAGACCTGATCGGCTTAGATGTCAGGGTAGGCGCGTCACATCCATGGTGCCACGAAATAATTACGAACCATCAGACGGGAAAAATTATAGAAAGCCCTGACGAATGGCAGAATGTTAGAGCCAAAGAGCCTGACACAGTAACCCGTATTGAAAAGTTTGCCTCAGCAATCAAGGGGCAGATTGCTGAGGCTTTCATAGTTGATGATCATATGATTTGGAACTATATCAAAGGCTTAGGAGGTTAATTTTGAAAGCAAATATTACAATTCCAGTGGACTCAGCTGTGCTTGAAAAGGCTAGACAGCTGGGCATCCCAGTTCAGGACTTACTGAGAGACGAAATATTAACGGCAGCCGATAGAGTTCTACTGCCGTTAATTGGAGAATATGCGGCTAATTGTGATCGTACTGATTATGTTCCGAGCTGGGTTAAGCGGCGTTCACACTGAATTTAAGAACTTAGCAATCATTTTTCTTGAATGTTCTTTCTCTTCCATGCACCATTCCCATCGAGCTTTAACCGTCTTAGCTCCAAGCAATGCATTATGATTGCCGTCAGTCTCTAAAGATTCGGGCCAATCATCCTGGGATAAGCCGAGTTCATCTTCAAGAAAATGAACTACATCTCGGCAACGCCATGGGAAATTATCAGGCTTATGCACGAGTGCGCCCCATAGTTGATAAAAGACAACCCAATCCGTAGCGCAATATTCGCCTATAAATTTAACCTCATTAACACCAGAGGTGAAATTTAGAATATCAATAGCTATCTGTTCTCGGCTTTTCCATATCAATGGGTCAATAGGAATCATCACATTTTCTTCCCCTGGGCCTTTCTGAACCCCCATTGGTCTTAAAACATTTTCCCAAACCCAATGAGAAGCAGTCCAAAATTTACAGCCTTTATTAACCGCGTAATATTCCCGTCCATCTTCAGCGACAATGCCAATGCTGATCAAGTCAATCGGGTGAGCAGCACCACGTTCAATAAATTCCAAGTCGATAAAATAATTCATGCTACCTTCATATGTTTTCCACGGTCATCACTGGAAACAACGCCCCTCTGCCCTATCCAGTACATTAGTTGCCCGGTTGTTTCAGCTCCATTTTTATCACGGGCAAACTTAAGATGATTATGGACGACACGAACAGCAATACCAAGCTCTTTGGCAATTTTCTTATTATGCCAGCCTTTACTAATAAGCATAATGATCTCATACTGCCTAGGCGTTAATACTACTGGTTCCACAAAATTCCCCTACGGCAAAACATTCATTCAAACAAACAATACGACACATGCGAGATTCGCGGTTTTTATCGTTTTTGTTCCTCAGCAAACATCCATGCCCATACAAGGCGGAACAAAGCTTTATCGCCTGCATACGCTCGCCATTTTTTATTGATTTCATTTTGACGAGCAATTATTTTAATTTCTTCTGGACAATTCACGCTTAGTTCGCCTCAAGTATTGTTTAGCTTTATTGATTTCCCCGTTAAATAACAGGGCAAAAACATAGTCTTTCTTGATTTCTGGTAAAACTTGATATTCCAAGATATCGGCATATTCCAAGCCAGCAAACGGGGAAACTTCACGGATTGGGTCTTGCCTAAAAAATCTTGGCTTAGAATATATCTCTGTTTGAATTGTCCGTTGCCTATTGCTTTTGAACCATAGCTTTCTGACCAGCTCAGTCGCATGAAAATCATAACGACCTGAGCTACGCTGTATTAACTTTAACCTTATAAGTGCATCACGGACCCGCTGGTTCATAGGAGTGTGCATAGTCAAGAAACTTTCAAATTCTCTAGCCTGAATATCAGTTAATAACTCAAACGCTGCTTCGATTAATTCAACCTCAGTAAATGGTTCAAGTTTTTTATGCTGCATCCATATTTCACGGACCCCAGGGGCAAGCTTGTTGTCTTCTATGAGCAATCCAGCCCGACGAAATGCGCTTAAAACAGCACCTGATCGAGACGGCGGCAGAACATGACCCCCACCCTGGCAAATCATATTTAAGATTTTAGTTCTAATCTTTCTGGACTGTTCGTATCTTTGAACTTCTGCTTTTATCTGTTCCAATGTCCACATAATAATTCCTGTAAAATTCCAGCCGCTTTAGTTCCTTCAAATTTAGGCAAAATCAACCCAGATTTTGCGGTCATCCAGCTATCAAAAACAATGACACCGTTTTCCCACGCGAACTCGCATTCCCTGTCGGCACCTGAGCTGATCCCTGGAAGTCTTAGAACACAATCAGATGCAGCTACCCAGGGCATACACCACTGCAACCACATTTCATAAGGTTGAGGATAAATCAACTCATGATAGTGAGAAAACAATGGCGCAAGCGGAGCATGACCCAGCTGCAACAACGCATTGAACGCGTCATGCTGCAGCCTCACATTTGCAGCTGTATCCCCTAATGTATATGGGCTAGAGATAAAAACTTTTTTGCAAATATTCATCAAACCGCCAGCTCCAATAAACTTTTTTGCTCATATTTGCCCAACGTAAAATCACCCCCGAATTCCCAAAACCCCTCGACAAACTGATCGTCTCGACTATTGCCGTTAATCCCGTTATTACCCCCAGTCAAAACGCTAAGAGATGTTAACCGCCAATCACGGCCAAGTTTATCCATCCGTTCAATCGCCTCACACAATGGGCCTGAAATATAATTAGTCATCACAACCCGTTCAATTCGAGGGTTAGCCAACAGCCTTTCTAACGTGCTAACAATCAAGTCAAACAACTCACTCCCTTGCGGATCACCATGACAGATATACGACGGTGTTAACGCCCCTGTCCCCCGTCGTCCCGGTCTAGAGCCTTTCGGTACCCAATAAGGCGCATCATGCAAAGCGATCGCCTTGCCAGTAAAAGACAGTTCAAAACTATCAATGCAAGCATGAGCGTCATTAGAAAAGTGAAGCCTCCAATTAGGGCTAAACCAGGGCATCTTATAACCCCAGCCATCATTCAGTGTTTCAAGTAACTCTGGCGACAATTGAGGCTCATCTTTCACAAACCCAGACTTTTTTTTGAGACTGGCTACCTTATCGCGACTCTCTTTTACGTTTAATCGCCCCTTAGTATTCGCCCTAAGAAGACTCATAAAAATGAACTCGCGAATCAACAGAGATGCGGCAGCAAGTGTTACACAGTCGCTTATATCTTTAGTATCAACAATGACTTTAAGGTTTTCGTAAACAACTTTTGGCCCCTTCGAGAGCACTTCTTTAGACCAATTATTAATAGTCTTCTCTACTTGCTGCCTTAAACTGTCATCTTGCCAGCATTTATAAATTACCTGAACAACAGGATCTATATCAGCCAAGAAAGCCCGCTTAACAATTCCGTTGCCGAGCATCCAATGACTGAAGTGGCCAGCACAGGCAAAAGGTTCAATGCTGGCATCATAAACATAACGCCTATCCCATACAGGATACTTAACGCGATCTTTTTTGCTGCCAGGGGTGGGGAATAAACCTGTTTTCATTAGCCTTAACTTTCAGGAAGCCCCCATGCCTTTTGTTGTTCGGCTGTCATCTCAAATTGTTCAATGTCAACTCGCTTCAAGCTATCCTCTGCCGTAAACCCATTAGGAAAACGTTTTTTAAGCTTTTCAATATTAGCTTCCTGAATGTCGCCCAAAGATAATTCTAGCTTTGTCGCAATAGCCGCATGATACCAAGCCACATCACCCAGTTCTTTGGCCCAATCACGTACATCCATCCATGGGAACAACTGCAACCCTGCTAGCTCTGAAGACTCCCCTAGAAGCCCGATCACATTCCAAAGCACCATCACGCTTTGATTGTCTAAACCTGTCGCATCAGTGCCAAACTGAGGTTTATCAACTGCACAGATAACATCCAAGTCTTTAATTAAGTTTGCGAGGTCTGACTTGAAAGCATCCCACTGATAATCTTCATGTCGATGAAAAATATTTTTCTTCATCTTTTCAGCCAATGTCCCTAGCCGATCATGAAGCTGAAGAATAGTCTTAAACATTTCTGCTTCAGCTTTTGTTAAGGGCTGTTCAGGCGCGTCAATTAGTGTTCTTGCTGCTAATTTTTGATATTCGTTACTATCCATCGTCTAAAGCTCCCTCCAGAAATGAAATACTTTTCCTGCTTTCATCGTTTGAACACATTAAAAAAAGTGGTTGCTTAGCCCAAAAATGAAGTACTTTTGTCGATTTTTTTAGCACTACAAAATCAATAGAATAAATTGTCCCTTGCCCCAGATAATACCAGGACTCATAGACAGGATTTTTATTCATATCGCACGCGTCATACTGCACCAACTGACCATCAATTAATGTAATACATACTTTCTTTTCTTCATCACTTGGGTTTGCTATCATCATTTACTTTTCCTAGTATCGGCTAACATCAATGCGGAGGCTATAGTGACCTCCGCATTAAACTAACTATTAAATAGCGGCTGGCTGAGGAGCCTTAGAGTTCTCAGTAATACGAGCCTTGAGACCCGCAACAAAAGAACTCTCATTTGATTTAGGCAGAGTCAAATAAGTCTCAACCTTTTTATTTTTGTTCTTCAAAACAGTGATTTTGCCAATATGTAAAATAGCAGGATCAGACTCACTCAACGTTGCATTAGACGGCAAGAGAGTTCGCTTAAGGCGAGTATTGCCATTAATAAATTTCTCCTCTCCATTGACGATGACGCAAAGCTGTACGCCTTCCCCGTACTCAGCACTATCTGTTTTTTCCCAAGCAATCACCTTGTAAGATGATTCCTCTTGAAGCTCAGCAAGCTTCATGTATGCTTTACCAAGCTGGAATTCAACTCCATTGATAGTAATTACCCTGCCTTCCTTTGAAATCTTCAATTCTTCAGTGAACCAGCCATCACTATCGACCGGGAATCTAGCCCAATCTTCTTTTTTGCCTGGGGCATAAAAAAGAACTGGTTTATCATCAACGGCACCCAATATGGAGCCGTAGAGCTCCCCTTCTTTGTGCCGTTTTTCAACCCACTTGATATGAGCGAACTCAATATCGGATCCGTCTTCTACGTCTCCTAGCTTAATCCGTTCTTCCCCACGTAAAAGAAACTCGTTAAGCTTTTCAGGGCTGTTGGCCATGGATAAACGAGCACTGATAAGCTTACGTCCATCTTCGGAACGATGCTCATATTTTAACCGGACAGGACAAACCAACGCGTACCCAGACGGGTCTAGGATCAGCGTATCGTCCCCTAAGTTTAATGCATATAAATCATTAGGAAAAGTCATATCAACCGGAAGGACAAATCTTTGCTGTCCCCAACGAATGCAAATAGTATCCTCGTAAGCATAAACAGATGGGATGGCAAGATTGCCGCCGCTCTCATTGTTAATAAAAACGCAAGTACAGCCATCTGGATTGTACTCAGCAAAGCCCAGCTTTGCCGCAAGCTGACTAAAAGCCTCACGGATGTCTGCCGGTAGGCTTCCGTCCGGAATCTCAATCTTGTCTTCATTAATCCCAGCTTGAATTAATTCATTCTCAAGGTCCATTAACCTTTGAGTAAGATTGATGCTTGGAGCAGCAACAGTTGCAGTAGTTTCAACAGCTTGAGCACTAGAGGCTTTCTTTTGAAATCGGGCCATAATAATAAATTCCAATTTTTGAACATCGAGTTAGAGCAAACGTGGTTTCGAACCGCTCTAAACGCTTACAAGTACAACCCTAAAAAATACAATCAAGTTTGTCAAGGGGCTTGACAAAAAAGAAAAAATACAGCCATGCTTGTAAAGCAATGCCATTATATAAAACGCAGCAAATATAATGGGCTTCCTGGAATTTAATAAATATGAGTGGATTAGGAGCTGATTTTGGATGGAAGTCAATACGCAAGTTTATTCCCGAGCTGCCCGAGCAGCACTATCTAGAAGCCCATCACGTTAGTCATTTGGCAGAAAGCGGTATAAGTCCCAATGCTGCCCTAGTAGCTGGCATATTTAGCGCTGATGCTGCCTTAGCTAGAACGCTCACAGGCCACGGTAGAGCCGGTCTGATATTCACTTATTTCACGATTGACGGCAAAGATGTATATCGATGGGGGGATGATAGCAGGCCATTTTTTAGACTCAGGCCAGACAACCCGCCAAGCCCAAAATGCAAATATCTATCCCCAAAAGGGGCACCCCCACGGATTTATTTTCCGAGAGTGGCTAACAAAATAGACTTTACTAAGCTTTCAGGACTTAACCTAGCCTTAGCAGAAGGCGAGAAAAAAAGCCTACTGGCAACACTCTGTAATATCCCATGTATAGGGATTGGAGGAGTTGACAGTTACAAGACTGGTGATAAGGATGAATGGGGTAATCGTGCTCTAGGATGCCTGGTTGATGAGATTGATATTAGAGCCGCGCAAACCTTAACCATAGTTTTTGATAGCGATATCACCCACAAACATCAAGTCGCTAGGGCCATTAAAGCATTGGCTGGAAATTTAATAGAGGCTTATCATCAGCTCGAAATAGACGAGACAGGCTCTGGCGAACGAGTGCCTACCCGAACACTAGTATTAGCTAAAAAATTAAAATATGCGCTGCTTCCAACACGATTGAAGCTTGGTAATGAAAAAAAGACCAAAAAACTAGGCTTAGATGACGCAATTATGCTATTGGGCGAATCGCCAGTAAAGGAATTGTTAAGACATGCATTGCCATTAGTAAAATGCAAGTGGGAAGATAAGTCATTAGATACTGAGTGCCTATTTGCGTCTGAACCACTGGGAGACGATGCCCACAAAGATACTCCTATTAATAAACAGCATCATGTTAGGGGGTTAATCAGTTGGTTATCCTTACATGGCATCTATGCGAATATCCCTGATTATTCAAAACGTCAATATTACCCAGAGGGTATCTGGAAAGACGTAGGCGAGGAAGCCTGGAAATTACTTTCCGAACAAATAGCTGACACTCAGTGTTGGCTAAATAGGAAGCGTGCGATCGCGGCGCAAGAACTTAGATTTGTAGAGAACAAGACCCGATTAAGTAAAGACCAATTTGACCAACCGCATCTACTAGGATTTATTAATGGAGTGCTGGAGCTTAATAAAAAAGAGCTTATTCCACATTCTCCTCAAAATTATATTACTCAGACATTAGGGTTTTCGTATGACCCTGAGGCGCAATGCATCCAGTGGTTAACCTGGCTAAATTGGGTATTTGAAGATGATGAAAAGTGGCCAGAGATTATTCAAGCCCTTATTCGTTGGACGATCACCCCTAAAAAACAAGGACCCTACCCTATCCATATATGGCCTGTTCTAATTGGCCCAGCTGGCATCGGTAAAGGGACATTTTTAAGTGTGTTAACGCAGCTAGTAGGCGAGGGCAGTTATGCCGCCTGGAATTATCACAACGTGAATGACGCTCGCGGCATGAACAGTATGTCCGGCAAACGAGCTTGTTTTGCAATGGACCTTAAAGGCGAATTGGGCAGTCAGGCAGTTGGAAATATTAACTCAATCTGTGTCAACGAACCCCTAGACGTAGAAGCTAAATATAAGGACAAAAGAACCGAAGAGTTTAGAACTGTCCTATGGGCAGCCATGAACCAGCCAATCAAGTCTAGGGCAGCTGACCAAGAAGGCCTTAGTAGGCGAGTACTATACATCCCATTTAGCCGCAAACCTACCGAGATCGATACTGAGCTGGCTAACAAGCTAAAAGCTGAGCTACCAGGAATATTTAATTGGGCTTGGGCTATCTCCCTAGATGAAGCAGTGGAAACACTAAAAACTCATCTCAAGTCTGAAGAAAATATAGCATTACAGCAACGTCACTTGGCAGAATCAAATACTGTCTACGAATGGATGGAACATCTAGAACTATCCGTTGCTCAAACTCAAATAATCAGTGTTTGGTACAACCGCTATAAAGAGTGGGTGATCGACACGGGCTGCAAACCATTAAAAATGAGAAATTGGAAAAAATACATCCTTGCCGCCGGGGCCGAAACTCAGAGGAAGACAGGAGAAGGCATCCCGCTAACACTACCTCCCCTAAAAGACGTTGACATTAGAAAAATGCTAGGACTATTCAACTAAACTACAAACATCGAAACAGACAACTACACAAGCGCTTCAGGCCACCAAACCTGAAGCGCTTTTACTATGGCCGATATCGACCGCTACAAACAGTCCTAGAGCCAGCAAAACAAAACTGCCGCCGCTTTCCCCCTCACCCTTTCCTAGAACGAGGGGACCTAAGAAAAGCTTAGCGATGTATCAAATAGCACTAAATAAGCCGTCTTCATAAAACTCTGGTTGAGTGTGCCAGTTGATAGTGATTTGTAGGACTAGTGGTAGTTAAGCCCAAAAAGTGATCAGTTTTTTCACAAAAATCATTAGTAAATTCCTAGGAATTTCACTAAAACTTGAATTTTGAAATCCTTTTATATCAATGGTTTCAGCGATTTTTTTATCGAAATGGCCTTTTTTTGGCTCAAACTTTCTGTTTTCTATGGGAGTGCTCCCTATCTATGCCCTATTAGCCTCTATCTATTTCTAAAACAGAAAGTTTGAAATTGAAATATATAAAATATTAGAGCATAGAAATAGCTGAAACGTATATATAGCAAGGGATACAGCCGATAAAAAGCGCTTGAAATAACTATGAAATAACTACTGAAAAGCAGTGAATTAGTAGGTGAAACCCAGTGATTTTTTGAATGCTTTTTTGCAGAATCCAGGGGGTTAACGTCTGTTAAATAGAATCTAAGTTTTGCCCAAAGACTATAGTACTGATGCACTAAAGCTAAAAAGCGCTGAAACCCGCATTCTGTCGTTAAATTTGCTTTTTAGTGTGCCAGTTGCTCTATTTTTTTGCTTTTGAAGGACTTGCTTGCTGGTCTGTCAGTGGCGTTTATTTTTTGTCAAGTGTCTTTACAGGTGTGATTGTGATTGGTATTATTGTGGTTGTAGAGATTTTGGGTAATTTGTATGGTTGAGGCGATTCAGTCGTCATTATTGATGGCTACTGGCGATGACGAATCGCCAAAAATAACGTTGACAGGCCAGCAAGAGGTTCTTAAGGCTGAGGTACTGGAATGGCTAAGGCTTAAACCTTCTAAGCTTGCTCGCGTGACTGGCTTTGCTGGCACGGGAAAGACCACCGTGATTAAATATGTTGTGCAAGCTGCTATTGAAGAGGGGCTTATTAATGGCCCGGTCTGGGCTTGCGCTCCTACTCATCAAGCTAAAGGGGTGATTGAGAACTCGTTGAGGGGAAGTGCTGTCACTGAGGTGACCACCGCTCATTCATTGCTTGGTTTGCGGCCTAAGACAGTTGAGTTCAAACGAAAGGACCAAGATAAATTAGATGTCCTTTTAGGCATTAAAGAAGAACTTAGAAGTACGGATGAATCGGCGTTAATTGATGCTTTATTGATACGTCGCAACGCTTCAGACGCTGAAGTTCAATCGTTTGTGCCTAGCGGAAAGCTCAAGGAAGGAATAGAAAAAGTCAGGTTTTTGTTAGTTGATGAATGGTCAATGATCGACAAGCTTCTATATGGGCTTTTTTGCGAACTAGCGAATGACCCAGTGATGCACCCTGACTTTCAAATTATTTTCTTGGGGGATCCTGCTCAGCTGCCACCTATTGGCGAAACAATTAGCAAGGTTGAGTCTTTGCCGTCATTCCAAGAGTTAACAGAGGTTGTTCGCTATAAAGGCGCAATTCTTGAATACTGCAATAAGGTCCGTACTGAACGAGATTACAACTGGCTGCATCAGCGAGTGGAGGAAGATGACACTTTAATGGTTCTGCAAGAGTGGGAAGTCATGCCTCAACTTAAAGAACTGTACGCAGCTGGGGAGTCTATCCGATTTGCTGCAGCGACTAACGCTAGGGTAATGGCCCTTAATTATCAGATTCGCGGCATTCTCAAAGATGGGGATTTGTCTGGACTATTTTACGATCCAGGGGATGTTGTGTTGACGTTGAATGCTGTTAGCCGTAGCAGTTCATATGCTTATGACGTTGCTTGCGGTGGGAAAAAATCGAAGCTGGAAGAGCACACCAGCACACTTTTAGAACTTGGCGACCTATGCGGACCGGGTGCATATGTAAGTCTTGGCACTTCTGGAACAATTCTTACAGATCAGTCATTTGAGATGACATCGAAGCTTGGTACTAAATTTAGCCGAATGATTTTTCGATATCGGCGTTATGAGTCAGGGCTACCGTTCTCGGAACGAAAAGCAATATGTTTGCTCAACCCAGCTCAGTACGACCAATGGCAGCTTGAATGTAAGCAGCTAGCTAGCCGAGCAAAAGTTACTCAGACCCGCAGTCGTAAATCTACAGGCATTAGAGGACAGGAAGGGGAGCAGGCTAAGGCTGTTTGGGAAGAGTTTGGTTTAAAAAACTGGTGGAAAAAGAAGAACGGCGAACCTTTACAGCAGTATGAATATCAAAAGCTTAAAACGGGATTGTGGATAGACTACTTTGACTTGGCCAACTTTGCTGATAAGGCCAGTTACAGCTATGTGAGCACTTGCCATCGGCTGCAAGGCGTAACAGTAGATATTGTCGTGCTTGACATGAAGACTCTTATGTCGAACGCACAAGCAAAATTTGACGAAACTTGGGATCCTCGAAAGCTGCTGTACACCGCAGCTACTAGGGCACGTAAACAGTTGATTTTTATGTGCTAACTAGTCAAGTTCGTCAATTCACGGTGCATCAATTTAAGTAATTCAAATCAAACAAGAAAAGGCTAAAAGCTATGACCATAAACACTTCCAACGACAATAACGATTCCAATATCGTTCGCAGCTTTAATCAAGTTGATATCTGGCAAAAGCGAGAAGATGGCTATATCAATCTCAATCAGATGGCTCAAGCCACAGATAAACGGATAGACAACTGGCTTCGCTTACAGTCAACTAAAGAACTCATTGATGCCTTTGATGCTGAAAATGCTTCCTCAGATCCAAGGGAGCAATCCCCAGCCTTGATAACCATCACTAGTGGTATTAAGGGACAGCGTGGCGGTGGTGGGACATGGGCACACCCTGATATTGCTATCCAATTTGCAATGTGGTGTAGTCCAGCATTTGCCCTTCAAGTTAGCAAATGGGTTCGTACCTATATGACTGAAGGCCGATTGGAGGCTGAAGAGTCAATTCCAGCTCATGAACTTAAGTTCATTAAGATGGTTGAGCAAATCGAAGATGTTTTTCCAAAGGACTGCGCCCAATCTCGAGATCTTAAGCACCGAGCTGCACTAATTTGTTATCCAGAGTATGCCTGTGCTCAATTGATTGCAGAAGATAATCGTAAAAAGTACATTATCAAACGAAAGCGTGAATTACAGGCGCGCAGTGTTGAGAACTGGCTGGCAAGCCTAGCTTTGATTAGAAACCAACAAAAACCAATTTCTAAATGGTATCAAGGCTATAAAGAATGGTGCTTGCAAGAATTCGACATGGTTCCATTGGCCATGTACAAGTGGAAAGCTTATTTGATTGATAATGAATTCGCTCAAGTCCTGAAAAAAACAGGTGCAGGTATCCCACTAGAAATCTTTCCTGTGTAAAAAGTAAAGTTAGGATCTAAAGCTATGTCACTAAGAAAAGGTCTTTACGATGTTTACGATCTTCATGAACAAAAAGATTACGAGCATGAAGGCTATTGCATTTTATTCCATCCCGATAATAGAGTTTTGCTGCTAAGTGTCCATGGTGAGATTAAAGCTAGTTTTACTTTGCCAGTCAAAAGCAAAGATATTTCTTACTTGATTGAAAGCTTTAGTGAGCATTGCCCGCCCGATTCTAAAGGTGATTCCTATTTCTGTGTAGCTGAAGCTATTGCAGATATAGCAGGAAATAAGACTCAAAAGTTTGGCAATTGCGAATGTTGTGGGACTCGGCTGTTTAGGTATGGCGGATATTACGGCAGTGGGATGTGTGGCGTTTGTCATCAAGGTGATGCGGAGCTTTTAGAGGAAGTGGGGGCAACTTGGTAATGAAAATTTCAAAAAAAATACTTCAGTCTTCAATACTTAAAATCCCTAACCTGCGGGGGGTGAATGTAACCATTGGCGCTGATGCTGGGGGCGGTGGTGCTCCACCAATTGCGATATGGATTTATTGTGGAATAAATGGTTATTCGGGAAGCCCTGTCAAGGTCAGATTAAAGCTAGCAACGGGGGAGATCTTCTATTACCAGCATTTGTACAGGAAAGATGATTCACCGCATACTCAAGAATCAATGATGAATTATGCAGCTGCTTGTCTTTTTTGTGGTGGATTAGAACCTGAAGATATTTTGAACCTTGCTGAACAAGCTGGTCACGAAGTGCGTTTGCCCATAGATGAGATCATCTTTCCAGACTATCAAAAGCCATGCCTCACCAATTAGAACTATCGTTAACTCGTCGTTCTAAAACCAAATGCACTGCCCCATCGGATGCCATCATCCCAGGCTTAGACGCTAGCTTATGTCGCTGTGATTATTGTCTAACTCGTTCTGATGGCATTTGGTGGGTAGATGTTAACCAACGGCTTGACTGCCTCAATAAGAAAAAGCATAAAATCCCTTACTTAATTGAGGTATACCGTCGCCAAGCTGTTGGTGTTGCCCACGACGACGATACAAAAGAAACAGAAGCTCAGAATGCGAAACGTAAACACGCACAATGGGCCGGTCAAAAGTTCAAACAAACTAATAAACCATGTCAGCAACAACAATTACTAGACCAATAACAGAACCAAAGTTCAGCTCTTATCCATATCCTAAGGAGGGGGCCACAAGTGCCGAATGGCGAGCTTGGCTAGAAGGAATGGTGGGGGATTTATGGTATGACATTGCAGTTGAATTAACCCCTCTATTAAATAATGTGCAAGTTGAACGGTTCCCGATTGAATTTATCCCGACATTTGCCGATGTGGGCGGCAGTGGCTGGGCTCGCTTTGATGAGGGCAGCTGGCAATGCATTTCCCCTGATGACCTGCCTGCAACCATGGTTCTCGATGTTGAATCCATTGAATTGCAAGCATTCACGGCAAACGCTGATATAGATGCTTGGTTGCCTTGCCTATGCATTTGCTATGGGGCCGACGGTTATTGGTACGCATGGCAAGAGCAAAACCCAATGTATCGCTGGACGGAAACTAAGCAGCGTACTATTCCGTTCCCAACTGGTTGCATCGTGATCACTCAGAACGGCGCTGCCCATGATTCGCAATTTCTTAGTAGTTCTTATGCAGAGTATGGACCAGAGCGTTGTCTATTTATAGATGTGATGGCCCTGGCAATGCTTGTCAGAGGCGTGCATAAAGAACAGCGATCGCAGTATGAGAAGTACAAGGTTGCGATCGCTAATGGTAAGCCTGCTCCCGATTGGGTAACTCAGGCATCCGACATGGATCTGGCCAGCTTAGCTAGTGACGTACTGGGAATTGAGATTCTGAAAACAGTTGGAGGGGAAGGGCCACAGACGCTGTTTGAATATTGTGCTCAAGATGTCTGGATAACCCTTCGATTGTTTCAAGAACTATGGCCACTGGTTGCGAATATCTATTGCCCCAGTCCAGTAATTTTGTATGGCATGGCGGCAACGACTGGGCTTAGATATCCGGTTGGTGATTGGCAAGAACTTGTTTCGTATATAGAAACTGAATATGAAAAAGCCAAAAAAATTAAGCCTAGCAAACGAGATTCTAATGATATTGCTCTAGTCAATTGGGGCAAATCACATTTGCGTACATTTCGCGATGGATACAGCGTTAACGGCATGACCAATATGGGCTTTAACCCTGCTCACGATGTATCAGGGATGCCCAAAAGCACCATCTGGAGTCATCACTGGATGATTCGGCAATTTTTAATTACTGGAGTTAGTGATCAGCCGACCACTAGTTACATGCTGTTTGAAGCTAGGGTTCCGATGCCGATTATCCCAGGGAATGCATTAGCTAAGACATTAGCCAGCCAGCCGAACATTAAAACGCATTTTGCTAAGCCCCCTGAGCCAGTGAAAGCCAACAAAAAAGCTAAGGCTGATTGGCTGCAATTAAGACCATTAACCGATGCTATGCATGTCATGATCTGCCTGATTGACTGCTTTTGTGAAGAGTACGAAATTGACGGGTTTCTTGCAATCCCAGGGCTAGAAACATTATGGTACGCCGTCGACTCTGCTCAGGAAAAAGAGTTTCAAGAATGCATCGCTAAAGCTCAAAGTTTAGTTTACAAATTGATGGCTGATTGAGCGAAAAATCTAAATAACCCTTTCACAGCATGGGTTTGACAGATCTTGGGAAAAAATTTGATGTTTATATTTTTGTGTGATAGTGAACAACCTAATTATTGTTGATACGTCTGTGATCGCCTTCCAAATGTCGGCCCAGATTGACAAGGCAGGCCTAACCGAAACTAATGCTAAAGTTTACGCCTACATGGCGGCAGAATGGGTTAATTCACTAGGCTGGATTCCCGCGTTGCAATCAACTGGTAAATGCGTTTGGGCAATTGACTCTAAGCCCTACTGGCGTAATCAGCTATTCCCCGATTACAAAGCAGGCCGCAAACCTAAACCCGCATCATTCCATACTGCGATGGAGGGCATATTAAGCAGCAGTGCTTCTTTGATTGATATAAAATCACAAGAAGCCGACGACGTAGCCGCTGCTATTGTTCGGCTATGGCTAGATAGCAGCTCAGGATTGATCGATCAAATCTATTTGGCTACCGTTGATAGTGACTGGCATGGGTTAGTCCAAAACCCTGATATTTTTTGGTTAAATACTCGCAACCACCCTCCACGCGTTCGAAGTCGAGAAGAGATATTTAATTGGCTTTGCAGCAAATGGAACCAGCAATCTAAGAAACGTCAGAAATGGTGGGCATTGCCTAGCTATCAATCATTTAGATGTGATGATGTTTGGCGATGGAAAATAGCAGTCGGCGATAAAGCCGATAACTTAAGCGATGGTTCAGCAAAATACTTAATTGATTTACTGCGACCCCCCAAACAATTTGATATCCTAGAATCAAAGGAATCTGTAAATACTATTTACAGAGGAGTAAATTTAGCAAGTAAGCCTGATTTGAGCCTTGCTCATGAATGTAAGCAGGGTATGTTGTCACTAGGGGCACTTCCCCCCATCGAAATAATTAGCCTGAAAGTTTTAGTTTCATAGTTTAACGGCCATGAGAGCATCAACGCAATATAAACAAAGATTATCAGAGCTGCTATCGAAAAAGATACTTAAAGCAGCTGGAATTGATGCAACGGTTCGAGACCTAAGCGATCGCTGCGATGGACTAGCAAGTCATCAAACAATTGCGGCTTGGCGTTCTGGCAATTATGTTAAGCAACTAGACGACTTTTCTTTTCAGGCATTAGAAAAGATTTTGGCCCATAGAGGGCTAAAGGCTCATGAAATTAGCTACTATCTTGAGCATGGTGTTTGGCTAGAGAAAAAACAGTCCAAAAGGCTAGGCAGCCTTTGGCAGAAGCGAGAGCAGATTAATCAATCAATTCAACAGTTTGCGGCAATTTAGTATTGACAGATTTGGAAATAACATCCATAATTGGAATTGAACACTTTCCAAAAAAGGAAAATGACACTAAAAGAAAAAGGCGGTGACTCTTGGTCTATTTATCTGCCAGAGAAAGGCTACCAGGGGCACATAGAACTTAATTGGAACCCTATTATCACAAGTAAGTATTGCCTTGACTTGGGGTATTCAAACCATCAGACGCTGTATTACGGCAGTTTCGAACAGCTGTCTAAAAAAGCAGCTGAGATTCTTTGTGAGCGTACATGATTGTCTTTCGGCGCTTGCTAACCCTGGCCGACTAGAAGTGATGCAAGTGCTGAAAAGACAAGGCGTGCTCACTAGCGGCGAGGTTGCGATCGCCTTAGGTGTGCATCATCCTACGGCTTCTAGGCATTTGAGGCAGTTAGAAGCTGCGGGTCTTGTGACTGGTGTAAGACGGTCGAGTTTCGTCGATTACACCAGGAATGAGCAGGGCATTAGAGAGTTTATTAAACAACTAGCAGAGGAATTGTAATGAAAAACGAATGCATTGATCTAGCTGATAAGTTGCATCAGATTAAGTTAGATATATTAGCGACATCTAATTTAATTGCTGGCATTAATAAAACGATGTCACTAAAGCTTACTGAATTAAGCCAGGAAGTTAATAGTGATAAAACGTTAAAAAATGCAGACGCTCGCAAAGCTGCATTAAGCCATCTAACAAGCACGAACGAAGAGTATATCAATCTCGACGCTGAATTGTGTCAAAAAAATAACGAAAAAGCTCTTCTCGAAATTGAAAAACAACATCTTTCAGATTTACTGAAAATACATTTAGCTTTTTCTGATCAGTAAAAGTCTTTTCTCTGAAAAAGGTAGGGATTGACAATAGACCAGTTTTAGAAATTGGAGTTGATTTGGCGAATAGGAGTTGCAGTAGTGGATCAAGTTACATATTTCCAGTCTTCAGATGGTTTTTGGACATGGAAAACAAATATTCTAGTGTCTGACCGATGCTTCGCGACTCAAGAAGAAGCTATCTTGAGTTAGGGGTTGTTAAGGGGGATAGGGCAGAGGACTCGCACTTTCAGTGCTGTGGTGAATGCCAGTCCCCCTTAACTTTACGAAAACTTAATTCTACTAGCTAACACATCTCTAGTAGAACCAGTTATACTAAGGGTATGCTAACACTGAACTACCAATATCGTTTATATCCCGATGCTGAACAAGAGATGATCTTGTGTGACTGGCTCGAAACGTCTAGAAGCGTTTACAACTATGCTTTAAGACAGATTAAAGACTGGTCAAACAGCCGGAAATGTCCGATTGATCGGTGTTCAATCGTTAGTGAATACGTCCTAGCAGCGGATGAGCCGTATCCGTCAGAAGTCAGACAAATCAACGCTTTGTCTAAAGCCAAAAAAGATAAACCACGACTAAAAACGGTTCCTGCTCAGAACTTACAGCAGGTCATTAAGCGACTTCACAGATCGTTTGATTTCATGCGTGAGAGAGGTTTCGGGTATCCACGGTTCAAAAAGCATGGTCAATTTAGATCGACCTTGTTTCCTCAGTTCAAGGCATCCCCGCTGGATGAAAAGAACGGAATACTAAAGCTTCCCAAGCTAGGAAAAGTGACTATTAATCTTCACCGACCGATACCGGAAGGGTTCAAGATTAAAAATTGTCGCGTCATTAAAAAGGCCGATCAATGGTATGTGAATATCTGCATCCAATGTGCTGTAGACGTTCCGACTATTGGTTTCCACGGTCACGCTATTGGCGTTGACCTTGGGTTAGATTACCTTGTCGCAACCTCAGATGGCTTACAGATAAAGCGTTCCCGTTTCTTAGTTAAAGCCGAACGCAAGCTTAAATTGCTGCAACGTCGCTTAGCGAGAAAACAAAAAGGGTCGTCAAATTATCGTAAGCAACAACTGAAGATTGCACGATTTCACCGTCACGTAGCGGCACAACGTAGAGATCATCATTACAAACTGGCTCACCAGTTGTTAGATGGGTGCGACTCGATATTTTTTGAAGACATTGATTTTCGGATCATGGCTAAAGGAATGTTGGGTAAGCATACACTTGATGCCGGACTCGGTGAATTACGTCAGATTACGAAAGTAGTCGCGTTTAAGCGTGGGAAATTCTTTGATACGGTTGATCATCGTGGAACTTCCCAAGAATGCCCAGACTGCGGAGCTACCGTCAGAAAGACCCTTGCTGATAGAATTCACAATTGCACTGAATGCGGTTCAGTCAAGCCTAGGGACGTGGCTAGCGGTCAAGTGATTCGCAATCGTGGCGTAGAGAAAAATCATTTTTTACCCGTGGATAATCGGGAACTGGAAACAGCCTGAGCAATCGATCTGCCGGGGCGGTAAAACGCTAGGTAAGTGGTGCAAGCCGAGTATTCGGAATAACCAGGAAATCTCAACTGAAACGAATCAGTTCGATAAAGTTGGGAAGCCCCCACTTTCAGTGGGGGAGGATGTCACTGGAAATGTTCGGAAAAAGTCAAGATTATGAAGCAGAAGCTACAGACGTTCAAGTTCAAGATAAATAATGGTCCAACGGTTGAATACGTTTACCAAGATTATGCTCAAGCCTTGAGAGAGGCAAGGGCCGATAATCCAGGGGCAACAGTGACTAAGGTTTAATGCTAAAAGGCTCAGGATTTTATTAAGTCCTGAGCCTTTATAATATTCATGCCCGCTGCTTTTGCAATATAAGATGCCTAAGGCTGGCAGCGGGCTTATCGAGACTTTTCATGAAACTTATATTTTGTCCAAAATGCGAAGATATCAGAGCTTTGGCCTATGGACTTCGTTATTGCTCCTGTGCTAGCTCTTGGGGTCATTATCGACGCGATGGACTAAGCGCTGTTATTGGTGGTGACGCTATCCCGTTGGGGTTAAATAATCAAAGCTTCGTTAAGGCACTCAAAAATAGGCCAGCGCAAGGTCTAGGTCAACGGTTTGAAGCATTCGTTATTCCTGAAAATTGTCCTACAGTGATGGATGAAGGTTGAATTAAAACCTCAAACAAATAGCAGTGAAGTAACTAGTCAGCTGTGCTCGCGAACCATCCAACAGGTATAAATTCATTCAGTACCCATAAATAGCGCATATTCGCGTCGTTCACAATGTTGCAGTCAGCTGGATATATTTCTACGGCCATCAAATCCCCATAACCGCACCAACGCTTAATCTCCTGCAATTCATCCCAAGAAATCCCATCAGCAAACTTGCGGCACATGCCTAGCTCAGCCTTGGTAACGCTAATTCTAACAACGCCATTGGGCTCCAGGTAAAGCTGGACAAAGAACTTGCGACCTCTTAGCACTCTAAAGGGTGGCTTGCCCTTGGTTGTTGGCCACTTTTCTTTAGGGATTTCAACCAGCCCGTTTTTGGGGTATTCTGCCGACTCGCTTTTTAAGTGCTCGCGAGCCATTTTTCTAAATGCTTTGGTTTTACTCATTTCTTATTTTTTCTTTCAACCACGCCCGCACACTGGCCTTATGCTGCGGATAGGCTCGACTGATGCATAAAGCCCGCTGCTTAGGCTCACAGTATGGATTGAGGCAAGGGCAGATGTGCTGCCCCCATTGTTCGTATTCAGCGTCAGATAGTTTGGTCATTCGACCAACTCCTGCATGGAGGCTTCCTCAGTCAGTCGCTCGATCTCGCGATTCGCAGCCTCTTTGTCTGACGCACGGTTGCCAAACTCTTTAAGTGTTTGCTGCAGCTTCGTTCCCTGAATGATGGGGAATTTATTCAATAAATGTTCTCTACAATCTGCATCGTCATCTTTGGCCAATGCATCTAACCGGCAATAGTGTTGATGCATGAGCGCACCGCAAAGGTGGTAAATAAGTTGCTTCAGGTCGTCTTCGTTCATTTGGCTAACGGCAAATCTACCAGGTTCACCCAATCACTTGGGTCAAAGTCAGCATCTTCTGCCTTAATAAGGCGAATCATCAGCGAGCTACCCTGGGTCTCTAACACCAAAGATAGCCCGTTACCCTCAAATAATTCATCCAGATCCCTTAGAAACGCTTTGAACCATAGGTCTTGTATTTCTTGATTGATTTGCTGCTTACTCATCTTTCCTCATGCCTGACTGCAGACAGCAGCCAAGTCCATTTATGCCAGCCAATGGCGCACAATATTTTTTTAATCATTTCTATCAATCATCGACATAATAACGTCTTCACACTCGCTTTCTTCTGGGATAAATGTTTTTGAAACACGCCGAATTTTTTCAAACAATGCGTCTATTGTCTTAGTCTGCTCAAACGTTGATAGCTCACTAAGCATATCCCCATTTAACAGACACTCGTCAATCAAAACATTGTTTTTAGTGACATGGACTTTTACAGTGGCCCCAATCAAACCACTTAACCAAGAAGCGAACGCCCAGGCATTCCCTCTTTGCGTTGATTCAGCAGTGATAATCAACAAACTGTTTGATTTTCGTAAAACGATTTCTAGTTTGGTTGAGTATTCGGTAGATTCTGTTTTTAATTCTTTCAATATATAAGTCATGGCTTAAAAACTTGAATTCAATATCTGTTCAGCCTGTTTATTTACTTTTGCGATCTCTTGCAGCTTAACCAGTCTCATGGTCTTTTTGCACGGTTTTAATTTTCTTGAGCGAACCAACGGTTTATTTTTCATGGTTTCTTGGATGTGACGCGACATTATCCAAATACTTTTGATATTCAGAACTATATAAATAATTCCTGAGCAACGTGATCGCTGCTGACGTTGGCGAATCGACTCCAGCCAACGTCATATAGGAACGAATGGCGGCTGCCATCCCTGGATCGATTATGCCTTGGATGCGCAAAGTCTTGTCAGGTTCATTCGTTCCCATATTAGTATAGATTGAGTTAAACTAAGCTGAATTCAGTATCAATTAAGTGTATGCTAGACCAGAGACTTCAGCAACTTGGCGTCATTACGGACCTAACTAACGTAAAGCCCGAAGATGTAACGGCAATGGCTCAGTCTGCTGAGCTAGCAAAAGTACAGGCTCAGTATGCCATCGTTTACGCTAGGGCTGTTAAATCTAAGCTCAGGTCTATCTCTAAAACGGTTAAAACCCAGGCTGATTTATATAAGACAGCTGACGAGCAACTTAGAGAAATTGACAAACAAAAATTACAAATGCTGAAGTCTGTCCTAGGCCATCAAGGGCATATGACCACTATGGAGGCTAAGGCAGAAACTGTTAAGCAGCTATCCCAAGCTAAAGCGGCTAGTGATGTTGAAGTTGAGCAGACAAAGCGTCAGCGACTCTTAATTGAGCTAGGCAGAAAACATCACAAGCGGTTGCAGGGCGGGAAACAAAAAGGACTGAGGAGATTATTTAGCTAATGGATTTACAACAACAATTATTCAACGCACAACCGCCATTACAGACACCGCAGTTAACCGTATGGGGCCGCTCCCGTCGTGCATGCCTTTATGTAGGGATGGCATCGCTTAGCTGCTTTTTGACGCAGCTGGCTAGGACTATGCCGCCTATTGCCCCTGTGATTGGTATCGCTATGGGAGCTAGCGCGATCGCGTTATTGGCATGGGCGGCACTAACGCCAGGTGATCAACGATTGTCTATTACTTTGGCGGGCTTGGCTAAATTGTCAGGGATTGCATTAGGGTCTTGGGATGCTGCTGAAATATTGCAGTTAGTCGGGCTTAAGCACTGGGTAGCAATTGTAGTTATCGGAATTATTGGAGCATTTGTATTTTTGAGCGAGGGCCGGAACAATGGACGGAAGGATTAAAGCTGCAATCGTTGGGGCCGCGTCGGTTAGCCTCACCCTTTTAGCAGGCGTAGGGCGACTAGAACCCACGTATACCCTGCAAGATGGACAGCAAGTCAGTTCATGGGCTGTTGCTCAATCGACTAATAAACAAGTTATTGACGTTAGCCCTAGCTATGGTTGGCTAAAGATTATCGCCTCTGCAGCTGGGTTCGGTATGGCAACATGGGCATTTTTTCTGGTTGGCAAAGCTGAGGAGTTTGAAGAAACCAGACTGGCGACTCAGGCTGTAATTTTAGACGCTGAAGTTCAACAGCAACAGTTAATTACTGCAAGTGAATTAGAGGCAATGCGACCCGTTGCTGAGTCAGCAGCCGCGACAAAAGCTGAGGCTAAATTAGCTGAATTATCAGTCAAAGGAGCTATGGCACTGCCTAAGGTTCAAGCCGAACCCGCAGCTAAACCGGCTGAAAGGACGAAGCCAACCGCATTTTTAACATTATTAAAATCGCCATTCATCTCTAGAGCTATCTTTGGAGGGCAGAGAACGGGTAAAAGTTACCTGGCAGCTTGTGCTTCACTCGCATTACATCGGCTACAGCAAACTAAAGTTTTTCACATAAATCTATGCAGCTATGGCGAAGAAGAAGACGGCGTATACTGGCAGCACGCAAAATCTGTCCGCTGCGATTTATCCTCTGTCGATGCCAATACTGCCGTCAATAAAATTCAGGATGCGATCGCGTTAGTGCTGGAATGGTTTCAGGAGCCAAACAGCTTATTAATATTTGACGAACTGGCTTACACGGGTTCAGTTAGTAATATCTATTCAGAGACACTAGATCAGTTGATGCATGTTGTCGCTGATAAAATTGCAACTTTAACCAGTGCAGGCGCAAAAAGACAACGGGCTATTTGGACGCTTGCACCAGAGTTCACGGCAACGACCCTGGTAGATGATGCTAAGGCAGTGAAAAAATTGAATCTTTGTTACGTCTCCGTATCGCCTACAGATTCTGTCGAATGGAAAGGGCAGACCTTTACATTTGACAAGGGACTTTATGAACAAGTTGCCAGAAACTTCAAGGGAATTACAATGCCGCCCGTCTCCGCAGATTTAGCGGGCCATTCTCGCATCTGCTTTATCGACGGGTCTTGGATGCCGGTGGGTGTTGATCAGCACACATTAGCTAAGTACAGCGCTCAAAAAGTTTAACCGCATGACACAACTAAATATTTTTTCAGCCCATTTTTACCCAAAAAGATGGGCTTTTTGCTGCAAATCTGATTTTTTGTCCTTAACCCCTTACGAGGACCCTTTACAGCCTAGAACCCTTTCCAGTCAAAGAATCCACCCTAAGTCAGAATAATTCTGTGAAGCATATTATACAACTAAAACGGTAGCGAATTATACAGAACAAGGCAAAGACATCGAGTGTATACCGCACGCACCAGAAATAAACCGTTGACAGGCTAGTTTTTACTGCTAAGATACTGACAGAAAGTCAAAAAGCAGTAAGATGTTGCCTTGGTTGAGTGTTCAAAAAGTTGAATCGCCTTCTAACTTACTAACGCTAAGAGAAGCGGGGCAGCTTTTTGGTCGTTCGCATTCTGCCTTGGCTCAGGATTGCAAGTATTTGAGGATTGATGTTTCTAGGGTGAACTGCTCTAGCGGTTGCATTGATCGTCATGATGCTTGGATTTTGTATGCATTCCTGTGTTGGAAGCTTTGGAAGTCAAGTTGTAATCCATGCTGGCGAGGTGATCGCAAAGACTACGCGATTGATTGCCCTACTGATGAGACAAAGCTGGGATATGTGGATCTAGTCGGTGGGTCACGCGATGATCTTGAAAGTCGCTTCGAGCAAGCATTAGTTGAAAAAAGAAAACGATTATTGGGAGAATGATGATGAGTGAATTTCAGGCAAAACCTAAGGATGGCGCGCTAGCTACTGCTAACGCCAGTCAAAGCAATAAAATTGAACGGCGCACTAAAAAGCGTAGTACTGCCAAGTTGGACGGCGCTCAGGCCGCAAAGAATATCAAGACTGAGGTGTCTGCTCCGGTTACGCCAGAGCAAATTGCTATTTCCAATGCGTCCGCCTGGAAAGCGGCTGCAGCTAATGCCTACTTAAAAGAGATGAATACAGCTGCACAAGACGTTGTGCAGTTTATGGAAGATGTGAATGCGCAAGTAGCAAATATGCTTATTGCCTCCGTTCAGGATGCATATGCGCCTATTGCTGAAGATCTATTAGTGATTGAGGAAGACTAGGAAAATGTCAAATATCGTCAGGGCTGAACAGCAGCCTATTGCGACAATTAAGATTACCAGCCCTGACGGCACTTGCTTTGAGTACGAAGGGGATGTAACCGAGGCTTCACTTATCCTCAGTCAGGTGCAAAAAAAATCCTTATTGTCCAATAGGTTAAAAGAGTATCAGTCATTGTTTATAGCGGCTATTTTTGCACTGCTGTCTATGTGGCTTTTACTTTGGACGGTTAGAGCACCAAGGCAACAGCAACCACAGCCTTACTCTCGGTTGGAGGTGGGCCATGTCAGTTGATCCGTTTAACTATGGCAATCTCCCAGGTTGGACTGCTACTACTGCTGAAAAAACTATTAATATCACTGCTCAATCCATTGCCAAGCAACCTAAATATTTTTCATTAGCTTGCGGGGTGGGGGCTTGTTTCGGAGTATTGTTTTTAGCTCAGTTATTACTAGCGATCGCATCCGGTGACCTAAAGAGCTATCGGGCTCGCAGCATTGATACAGCGTCAATGGCTAGCGGAGTAGGCGCGATCGTGTTAGGCGTAGTGGTTTGGAGGAAGCAACGGTGAAAAGATTTTTGTTTTTAGCCTGCATGATGGGTATGTATGCATTTGGAGGATGGTCGGGATGGCAAGCACAGAAATACAAGTCAAATCCCAATCTGCTAATCGTCTTGTTAATGGAACAGGAAAACTGGGAATTACCTTGGCAGAGCAACAATTAACCATCCTCAAAGATTCGTACCATCAACGATACGAACAAGGCATAACTAATTTTTGGCAGACTCAAGTATATATGTCAGAAGAAGGTGGTGAAGAGCTGGCCGCGTTAAAACTTGAAGCTCAAAGGCAGTTCGCAATCAAAGTTTTTAGGACTGTTTTATTGTTAGGCGTCCCCTGTGGGTTAGTTGGCGCTTGGGGATTTGGGATTGTAGTAGGCGTTATTTTGTTTGTTTGTTCGATTTTTTTAGGAATTTATTTTGGAGCTAAATGACCATGCCACCAGAAGTTATTTTTGGATTCTTACTAGCAGGAATTCTGTGGACATTTTTCCCTGATGGACCAGGCGGTCGTAATGGCGGCCAAGGCAATAAGCCGATGGGAATGGATCGACGAGATCAAATTGAAATGATGCGACGTATGCGAGGCGATGATTAAAATGGATTTTTTGTTATTTGGCTTAATAGCCATGGCTATCATGGCAATAGAAAACATCGCCACTTCTGGCGTTAGCAGAAAACAAAGTAAGAAAATTGCTTTCTTGCAAGAAGAAATTGACGAACTAAACAAACAAGTAAACATTCTGAAAAATCACACCCAACGGCTAGAAACTCTAGAGGAGATTGTTGTTGATCATGAAGCACTTTAAGGTTCAAGGTTACGACTCAGATAACAATCGCCACGTGGTAGATGTCATTGCTAACGCGCCATTAAAAACAGATGACATATCCTGGGTGACGAGCATCAAAAATGAATTAACTAGCCAACAGAGCGATCTCTGGCTAACTCTGTTTATTAGCTCTAGCAGTCAAAAAACTTTCATTGATAAACAAATCTTTGTCAATGAAATCAAAGCAATGCAACAGTTAATGGCCGACGAAACAGGGGAGGCTATCAGCCCAGAGCAAGCACGAAGAAAGCTTTACTGGGAAATCATTCAGGCTATTTCTGATCCCATTGATGCCATTAAAGATGAAGACATTTCACACTTACCAACGGTAGAACCTTCGCTATGAAAATATTTAACTCTAACCGCACTGGCCATGTTACAGCCGCGATCGCTGTCGGTTGCAGCTTGGCTGGAGGTGCAATCGTTCTAAACTTACCTTGGCAATTTTTCGTTACTGCCGCAACTATCCCACTGTGGGAACTATGGGGAACATGCGACAATGACGTGAACTCTAGAAGTCTTAAAAAGGGCCGTTGGTATCGTCGTTTTTGGGTGTGGTGGTGGAAGGACTATGCCCTAACCGTTGCGCATCGTTCAAGGTTTAGTCATTCAATTATTCCTGGAACAATCATCAGATTGATTGTTAGTGGCTGGGTTTTCTTTCTAATTTGCAAACCTGGCCTGTTAATTGCATTGCCTGTCTTGGCTGGATGTGTGATAGCGGATTGCGTTCATATGCTTAAAGATGGATACTGGCCTCAAGAAATTTTGTTTGGGAGATGAGATAATGACACCTATTTTCTTGAATTCGAATTTAATTAAGCTCATGGCTGAATGCCGTGATGCTGCTGAAAGAATCGTCTACAGAATGGACAAAATAGAGATTGCGATTCGCGATGACCGAAGAGATGCATTTGTTCATGAAGTGATGTTGGCTTTATTCAACGCGCACATCAACAAATAATTCACAGCAACCGCCCACGATCTCGCCGTCCGACCGAATACAAAGCCAGTCGCCACCACTGCCGACGAACCAAAATAAGTCTTTTCTGAATAGCCTGCATTGCCTGATTATCCTGTGGCGATGCAGGTTACTTTTTGCGATTACCTGTGGCATTTGAAAATTTCGCTTTTTTGCCAGTGGAGTGGTTAATCCAAAAATATCGGCTGAACAAATCCCAGCCTCCGATAGCAAACCCGTCCTGTAAAATCCCATCATCTGAATAAGCAGGCTTGCCTAGTTCAGCCAAAGCCCATAGGTTGATAGACTTTTGAGCTGGAATACTGATACGCCGATCCCGGCTAAGAACTTCGTCGACCTTGCTCAGCGCGATCGTTTTCGCAATTTTTTGAAACATCGGTAGTTATTAATGCACGACTGTTAAAGCATTCACAATTTTGACCGCAACATCCGGATTTGTATTTTGCATGACAATTATTACCAGTGCCAAAATTAAAAAACTAGGCTAATATCCAAGCAAAGCCGTAAATTACTATTTGGATGCAATCAGTAGTTTTCTGGAATGGTTTTATGAAGGGTGCGAGTGAGATCGTGCCCCATCTCCCACCCGGCAAAGATATTTACGCTTTTGCCGAAGTCCAAGCAGGCGAAGATATAAGTTGGCTCGAAGAACTCTATAAGCTTTCCGGCAGGCACTATGAAGCATTTACCCAGCCGTGTGGTGGCCAAACACTGTCGATATATGTTGCCGACACAATTGCCGTTTTAGAGCATCGAGAACTCAATAACGTTAACTGCGACGGTAAAGGCAGAGCCAGTATTGCACTGCACTTAAAGCCTGAAGTTGGAGACGACTTCTGGATTGTTGTTGTTCACTTGCGTCGTCGCAATCGAATGGCAAGGGCTTGTGAAGCGGTCAGGCTTAGAAACTGGATGCTGACGAAGCCTAGAGTGATTGCAATTGGCGACTTTAATTTAGATATTGAGAGCAGGGAAGGCGGCAGTCGTGATCCTGCTTTTTACAAGCTTGTTGGAGGGGATATTGATTGGATCCGTCCCCAAAATAGAGAGCAACCCACGCATTGTTCCCGGCATAGATCATTATTGGATCTAGTTTTTGTGCGTGGGTTGCAGGGGACTGCACAAACCAGCGATATCCCGTGTAACAAGGCCGAAAATCCATCGGATCATCGATGGATTGAGTTCAAACTAGAAGGTAAGAACATGGGCAAAACTAAAAATTATGGTGGTGGTTATTCTACTCACCAGCGTATTGGCAACCTTGAAAATATGTTCGGTGAGCTTCGAGATATTCTTGAAGACTTTAAGCAAAAACCAAGTGAACAAAAGAGTGAACCAGGGTTCGACTGGAAAGAACTTCCCTTGTTAGCTTGGCTATATGTTCAAGCTGCTTTTGGCGCAGCGATTAAAATTATCCAGTCTATCGCCGTTGCAGCGCTTGAACTAGGCCGCACAGTTGCCAGCATTTTAGGTTTCACGGTTTTCTTATTGGCTGGATTGTTCGTTCTAATCACAGGAAGCAAGTACGTTCAATATGGCCTAGGACGTTTAGGGATTATTAACCATGCAGACTCAGACCAACCAGACCCGCCAAACTATGCAGCCGAAACCGCAGGAGATGCGACTGCTGCTGTTGTTGAATGGACTACTGGGCTTGGTGTTTATGGCAGTGACCGCGATCGTAGTCGAACAGCTGGGAACGATGAAAACGCAGACTCAGGAATGGCTGAGGAACCGCGTAATGTCGAAATCTCAGGACTAAAAGAAGAGCTTTCCTAAGGTTTGCCAGGGAGTCTAGATCATGGCTTGCTATTCTTATGAGTAGCAAGCTTTTTTTGCCATGAAATACCGAATAATACAAAAAGGAAATAGAGAATACAGAATTCAAATAAGATCTACCTGGATAGTTTTCATTAAACTTTTCTTTACAATTTTTACTGGTGGGTTTGCTTGGATTGCTTGGTGCTTAGCAAGCGATACAGGGTTTTTAGAGTTTTGGGAACCCTACGAAGACTTAGAAACCGCTGAAGATTACGAGCAAGCATATGAGAGGTTGCTCTATATTCGTGAGTTTCAAAACAACGAGATGCGGGTTAGACAAGCAAGGTATTTTGATTCCAATGAGCCATAATTGTATTGGTTCGCTACTCCTGAATGTTGTCTCTCTTTTAAGAGCATGAAGAAATTTCTTTCACTTATTCCATTGGCCTGCTTAGGCATTGCGTATGCCGCATCAAATGCCAGAGCTGCAGTAATAACACAAGCGACGGCTACCTTCGATTGCTATTACGTTGGATTTGACACTGTTGGGTCTTTGGAGATCAGAACCGACTATCCACTGGGCCACATTGCCCGTGCAGAAGCAATTGTAAATTTCAAATTCTTTGATGATCCCCCCGTGAATATTTCAATCGGAGACGAAAGCTCGACTGTCTTTTTCCGTCGAAACTATGTCAGTTTAGATATCCCCCTCGAAGGTGACGAACCGCTAGATAGAGCACAGGAAGCAGAGCTTGTTTATTCTCGTATATCTGGCATTGGCCGTGATGATCTTGGATTCCCAACAGTCTATCAAGATATCCCCCTAACTCCATTTGGCTATGTCGGTGGTGTTGTCGAAAAATGCCATGAATTAGGCCAATTGCCCAAAGCAAAAAATAAGTGTTCGTAGGTGGGAATCATGAAAAAGAGATATTTTTTAAGCGCGATCGCTTTACTAAGCTTAAGTGCTCCGGTTGCAGTGAGTCAGGTTTGCGATTCATTTACATTGACTGGGCCAAACTCAGGGGTTCAAGTGTTGGGTGACCTATGCCCTGATGGGTCCATCCAAAATGGACAAGTATTGAAGCCAGACGGCTCTAACATGGCAGCTGGTGAGACCATTACTTACACCGGCCCTGGTGGAGTGGCTAGTACATCAACTCATGATACGACGCCCAGCCTGCCAAGGCATTGGGAAGAGCTTGCAGGCTTCCCGCCCCCGTCAGTATCTGAGCTTTCGTTTGGAACGCCAACTCATGATCAGATTATTGGCCATGGGGATCTGAATGAATCCGTTTTCGGTGAGACCATCTTTTTTAGAAAAAACGATGGTCTTTTCGCTCAAATCCTTGAAGATGTACTTCTGCCACAGCCCACTGGGGGTCTTACTGACGGCGTTTACGTTGTCAACGATATCGGCCATGGCAGTATCGCGGCTTTTTTCAATGGCGCGCTATCCTCAGATACCCAGATTAAGGGTTTTGGAGGTGAGTTCAGTGACCTGATCTCAACCTGGACCCCTAGTTCTGGTAGCCTGACGTATCACGAATTAGGAGTTACCAGCAATAAGTGGATTGCAAATTCAGATACTACGCAATCACTAGGAACTGTCCTTCGAAAGAATGGCAGAGAAGTAAACTCAATTGACCTTGATGCAATCGGATTTGTCGGCTCAGACTTTTATCTTTTTTCTGAGTCTGATAAATACTTGGTTGTAGTTGATGACAACTACAATGTTGAGCGCATCTCGACGATTCCAGGCAAGTACTTTAATGGCCCTGGTACATTCACGGCCATCATTCAAGGTGACTTTGATTCTGACGGTCAAGCAAACGATTTTGCATCTGTGTTCAGAATCACCACTAGTGGCAACTCAAAGTACAGGTTTGAGATGTTCGAATATGATTTATCCTCTAATTCGTATTCGAATATTGCAGACATCACAACTGACCTACTGTCAGGTGCCCCCCATCCTGAAGATTCACTGTCGGGCTATGGCAATAGCATTGCTTTGTCCCGTCGCCGCAATGACGGTAACCAGCGGATGTACTACTGGAAAGTGGATGCCGTTGGTGGTAGCGTCTACTCAAGAAACTATCCAACGAACTAAATAATGATTTTCAAAGCCTACATCGGGCTTTTTGCTTTGTTGTCTACACTCTGCAATCCGTGGGGCACAGACGACGAAGCAATTTTTTTATGGCCCAAACTTGTAATTCTGTTCTTGATTGCTGCATTAAATCAGTATTCAATCACTAAAGCTAACTCTCGAATTATCTGGCACTGGCTAATCGGCTGGTTCCCCTGGTTGGCATGTGCATCAATTTCAACTTGGTTCGCGATCTTGCCTCATTACAGTGTCCTTGGTTACTACGGAAAAGCTTGCGGGCTTCTTTGGTGGATAACCGTGGCTGTGTTTTTTTTGTTTAACAGACTAATCCTTAAAGAACGACCCGAACTATTCCAAGCTCAGTTGACAGGTTTCCATATTGGAGGGGTAATTAATGCAGCCGCTGGCCTCACTCAATGGGTACTTCACTTTTTTGGCATCGGGTTTGAGCAGTATCCCATGCATGGGCTGTTCGGAAACTTTGGCGCGTATGCCGGGTTTATGCTGATGTGTTGCGCCGTTGCTGCTCAGTACAAAGCCAATAAATGGCTATTGGTCCTTTATACGGTTGCCACGCTGAATACTGGTGTGAGAATAGCCATGCTGGGGTCCGTTATCTGCAACTTGATAGCTATTGGCTGGAAGCGAAGTATTCCTGTTGTACTCTCGGCACTAATCTTTATTGGAGTTGTTACAAACAATAAGCAAGTTGGGGAGACAGCATCACCCCATACTCCAGTGATGGCTCAGATCAGACGGATCAGTTCAAATCGAACCTACTATTGGGCTAGGGCATTCAGATATGCTCAGCGATCGCCTTTGATTGGCTACGGGTTCAATGGCTTGAATCTTCAAAAAGCGTTTCGTCAATGCCGCAAAGTGGGAATACTTCAATATTCGCGGTGGTCATATCAATGCTCGGATGGCACTCTTCCTGATGAAGATACTAAGCATTCGTATAATATTTGGCTCGACAGGCTAATAGAAACAGGCTTCCTAGGCTTGCTAGCTTATGGCTGGCTATGGGCTTGGTTACTCTGGACTATTCGCGGTAAGGTGCTTTTGGTGTCAGGAATATTTTTGCTGTGGTCTATTTTTTGGTACGACGCAGCCGCATTCAGTTGGATAATATTTTGGATTTTTTCTAATGGCGAATCTTTCAGACATTCCAAGCGAACGGCACGAATTAGCTCGTAAGCTGGGCTATCAGTTCGATCCTAAAACAGGAGAATATCTTGGCAGGCGTCGTAATGGCGTGTTTCAGCCCCCTAGTGAAATCCCATTGCCAGAGTTCCCTGAGGCAGCGCTGAAAAGCGGAAAGCCAACGGGAAGGCATCTTAAGGTTTTAACTTGATTGACAATACAAACCATGAAACCGCTGCTTTTACGAGTAGCGGTTTTTTGTTGGAAGAGGGGTCTTCCAACCGCAAGTTAAACTGTGCTAGGGTGAGGTCTAACCTCTAGAAGATAAAGACCAATGTCAAGAAAAAAATTAGATGTCGGGCAGTGGGGGTGTTCACTGCCAATTAAGGCTAGAGAAGACTTGAAAGAAGTACTTAGAAACCTTGGCTGCCTCTACAATGGGCAGCCAAGTCTAGGAGTTTTCTTGACAAGAATCTGGAAGGGTGAATTAGTCATCTCAAAAAAAGTTAAGATTCCTATTGACGACAATAACCTCTAGAGGTTATTACTAAAGTAGTTAAGGCAAGGCAAGGAGCCGAAATGAAGTTAGCTTTTTTAACAACCACCGTCGCTACCGCAAACGACGGCGTATTTGAATTACGTACAGTCTCTTTGGAAGAGGCTAAAGCATTGGCGAAAAGCGCAAAGCAAACGCAAAGTTACATCCGCCATTCAGCCACGGCTAAGGCCATGTCCACCGTTCTAGGGGTTGACGTTCCCCTGGGAGAGACACAGCTCAAGCAGGAGGTTGGACAGCAAGCTCTCGTCTTCAAACTGCGGGCGAGGCTCAAGGAAGGGCAGGTCTTAACTACCGAGAAAGAGTTAGATGAGGTCGGGTACGACTTCGTTTTGATGACTCGCACTGCGTGATCCGAAACCTAGGGGGTCTTCATAGGGAGCCGAAAATGGAAGTTTTAAGAGATTGCATTCTAGAATTTAAGGATTTCGGGAACCGAAACTTCAGGGAAAATTTCTTTGGGCAGTTAAGCCCAAAGATCAACATAAACTACCAAGGGCAACCTTGGTCAAAAGGTATTCCGTACGTATTGCCTGTGAGCGGTACGGAATGCGTCACGATCGCATACATCAAGAAAGATAGATGCGATTTAGAATAGCCACTAGTAACAAGGAGAAATAAATGCCCGCTTTTCAAGCAGGAGCAGGGAACCTATCGAGCAGAGATTTCCCTTCTCGCGACAAAACTAGCAAGATCAAATTCGATGTATTCCAAAAGGAATACATCGAAGACAGCAGAAGATTTCTCTTCTGCTGGAAGTACCACGGCACCTATCTCATTAGGTGCTGGGTAGAGGTCGACGGGGTTATTGTTAATGTCCCAAGTGACAAGCAATGGACATGCGACCCCGGACGAGCTAAGGCAAGTAACCCATGTGTCTCGATGCTTCAGATTGAGGTCGAGCTGGCCTCATTCATAGAACATGCTGAATGGGGTTAAATACTCAGTCTCATGTTCCCAGCCTCGTCCCAAACGCCAGAGTAACTGTGATTTCCCTGGTGGTCTCGAGAACTCTGCTCACAAATATTCCACAACCATAAATCAGCGCCATGATGTTCACATCTGGCGCTGATTTCTTTATATATCTGTATTTGCGCCTTTCTGACAATAGGCAGGTCAACCGTAGACAATGCTGATGTTTCAAACGCAACCTTAAGCCCAGCGCTTTGCAGTTCTCGCCAGAATGGGGGGAGATAATTTAGCCGCATTAGCGAAACTGACCCCATGGCTGATATTGCCATCCACTGCACAGGGCCAACCTGCTTAGGAATCTCAGACTTTGTTCGATACAGGCTAATATAATCAGCTCCGATAAATCCTGATACGATGCCCTGCAAATCTTCGAGCCGGGTTACGATCCCATCGCGATCGCTTTGCTGACGGATTCTATGCGATGAAATCCAAAGTTCAAGCTCTGGATAGTCAGCATGGATGGCCTTATAAAAGGCAATTATCTCTGCCCAAAGATCGGTGTCACCACATAGGGTTAGCTCGCCTGCCAAGGTTATTTTTTTAGCGCCTCGACTGACACAGTGATTAACGATTGGGCGGGCTAGATTGTTAACATGTCCTTTTAATGTTAACGAGTCGCGGCCTTTTAGCTCAGGATAGCGACAGACAATTGGGTGAATATGAACGTCTAAGCCCGTAGCCTGGTCAAGTTGTTTGTCCAACTCACTGAAGTCTGGATTAGTGCCAAAAGCGCCAACATCAGCAACGATTGAAAGGCCATAGATCTTTCTGAGATCAGCAGAGATTACAGGCTGGATGCCGTTGTTTCTGATTACTTGTTGAGTTATTGTTTTGTCAGAAGGAAATTGAGAATAAATTTGCATAAGATTATGGTGGAAGTGGTGTGCAACTGCCGCCGTCAGAACCTTCATCGTCATCGCAACGACTATTAAAAAAGTCTTCGGCACAGCCAGGACAACAGCTGACTAATAGCCAATCTGATTGTTGGTCGGACCAAATGTAATCGCACGGAGTAACGGTATTACCGCTAGTCTGATACAGAGTTACCCGATCCCCCCTGACAAAAGATGTCGGCCCCGCTGCGCTAGGCACCCCCTGGAAAAAATTCTTCGAACCAGCAGCACGCCAAGTTGTATTGGCTAGATCATAAGTCCACAAACGATCAACCACAGTATCGTGATGGCCTTCCCCATCAACGGTACCTGGTGGAGCTGGCGTAGGGGGCGGCCCTGCAACATAGTTAATAGTTGCGCCCCCACCCCCCCCACCAACAGGTCGCCATATATCAGCAGCTTGGTCATAAAAAAATACTGACGAATTAGTCGTGTTGTAGTGCAGCTGGCCGTTTACTGTCCCTGACGTGATCGGGTCGTTGGGCTCGAATGTAACAACTACTCCGCCGGAAGCCAACTTCACAAACTGGCCAATTTTTTGTATCCAAACATAAGCATTGGCTTCGTTAAAGTTGCCCTGAATGCCAGTTTGTTCAAGCCACAAATCACCGTTGGCCCCAAAATCACTGCCCTGAGTAGGCGGCCTAAGAGGATATCTAACTTGTAGTTGAGTTTGACTGACAGGCTGGTTAACCGTTTCTGTGCTGCTTCCTAATAGCTCTAGCTGCCCCCCGGTCGATAACTGCCGAGACTGTCCGATCGCTGGTTGCCGTGAAAGTTTTTGAACAGTAGATCTAGGAACTGTGAGAGAACCACCTGACTCTGTCCTAAGTGTGATTCCTTCAGCGCTGCTACCCGTGAGCGTGCCAGTAATAGTGGCAGCACCGATTCTTGCTTCAACCATTTGAGATTGAATGCGTTGAGTCGTGCGTTGCTTATTCCGGCTGGCTAGCCTTTGGGTTAGAGCGTTCATAGGATATTTATTGACGAAGTAATTATATCTGGCGTTGCCCCAACCTGACCAATTAACCCAAAATTGCATCCAAATAGAGTCTCAGTTAAATTTGACGAGATACTAAACCCGTTCAAAAAATAAGCTTCAATATTTCCATCAACATTCACATCAACCCTCGATACCGGGTCAAACACAGTAAACAATTCTGTCGGGATTGCTCCAATAAATGAACGACCCAGGCTTAACCCGTGCTGCCATTTTGCCGCCCATTCTGCTAGGTCGTTGCATTGAATATTGCTCACAATTACGTCAGCATTAACCCGAATTGTCCCTTCCTTCCATTTATGGGCATTCCCAGAGATTGGCTGGACCGTAACTGACCCCGTAAATTCTTGGTGTTCTTCTGTGTAAATGCTTTCCTGATACTCGATATCCGGCGGTCGGGTTGAGCCGTCACTGGCCTGCAAAGTGAAAGTTAATTCAGGATCTGGATTGTTCACCAGGGTCTCAGGGTTAGCCCCCGTGTAATTCTTAAAAACCACCCCCCTCGGCTGCTGAGTAACTTGTTCAACACGCCACGCCTCAATCGTGGGATCTCCGCTAACGTCCAGCACTCTAGTCCAGGTAGTCGTTTGAATTAGATAATCACGTTCTAAAAAGCGATTCAAATCATAGTTGGCAGGTGTAACTTCGCCCCATTCCCACAAGCACCATGGCCGACGTTCTGTAATGGTCCGTGAACTGACTACGCCTAAAATATTGTCGTAAGTGTAGGTCGTGGTCGTTTGACTATTGTCAAGTAGTGTCAGGGCTGAGCTGTTTTCTTCCTCTCTGAATGCATCACCACCGCTAAGCCCCCGTGCTTTGCGAATCAGCTCAACCGTTTCAGTCAGTCGTTTAGTGATTCCGTTATATCGATGGGTGGTTGAGCTATCTTCAGAATCTTGCAGGCCATTGCTCGTATTGTCGGTGTCTGTCAGCAGCGTCGGGACAACGCCAGAGTTATCCGTAGTGAGAACTCTAGGCTGTATCTGTAATTCAGCTTGGCGTTCTTCATACGTAATTACTGTCTGAGGCGCACCCCCGACTGGCGTTATTGTTTTAGTCTCAGTGCTGGTCAGAGATGTGTAGCCTGGACCGGGCACAGTGCGAACGATTACGCTAGGATTTTCAATTTCTTGAGCAAGGTCAGAACCGCCCGTTACTGTCAGTTCTCCCGGTGGGCGTTCTTCAAGATTGACGGGTTCCCATCCGTTCTCGCCAACTTCGTCTCCTCCAATGCCGATAGTTAGGCTAAAATCTGGAGCTGTTTTGAGCGTAAAGTCAGCTGGAGTGAGCCTTAATTCTTCAGCAGCATCAAGCCAAGCAACATATTTTTGAGCTGCTGCTATTTCCCCAATCTCACGCACTGTTGACCGGGTAGATTTTTTCTGGACGGCTGTATTGACTGAATAACCGCCCGCGATCGTATCTGACGATGTTGGGATGCCTATCTGAGTCGCGATATTACGAATTAACGTTGTGGGCGTTGTGGTTGTTCCCTGGGTAATTCCTGAATAATTATTCTCTGGGGTAAATAAGTCTAGTGATTTACCAAGATCCCCTAAGTCAATTGTGATCTGAGCTTGAGAATCGCTTGTAGGAATTTCTATCCTAGGGGATACTTCCCTCAAGATATAAAACGGTGGCCAAAATCTTTCAAAAGCTGCCCCCGTCCACATGCTCAGTGTGATCCGGTTTCCCATGGCCAGCACTTCAGCCCCCGACGGATTAGAGGCAGTATCGCGGTTATCAAGACTAACTGTTGTGCTTAATTCCGGGCTTAATACAATGCTGCCTTCCCATGCCAGCCAACCGTTTAGCCTGTTCCCCGATCTCAGTTCAGAAAAATCGATATCAACGCTAATTAAAGCATCAGAAATATCATGCGGGCCACTGATTACAGCCCGATTAGCGTCTAAAATTTCGAGGCTTGCTGTCCAATCTCTATCTTGAGCGTCAATCGTAAACGAGGTCATGGAGCGATAACCCCCGATTCCGTGAACTGAAACTGAGCTACACGGACTCCGTCAGATTTTTCACTGTATTCAAACCCTCGTTGGTTTGTTGGTTCAGCTTGCCATTGGGGATAATAGCAAATTGTATTAGCGTCAGCTGCTACTGTGCTATTGGGTGCGATCGCTCTGGTGTTCGTCGTCCCATTCTCAGCCCAATAATTTGTATAGTCATAGATAATCCATGGGCCAGGGTTGCCCCAATAAGCAGCTTCCATTCGGATTAAAATCTCTTGCTGGTCAAGGGTTAAGCAACCAACAAAATTCCAAATAGCAAATCTAGTTAAAGCCCCCGTCCTAGCTGCTGCCCCCCGTTTACTACGGACAATCCCTTTGTAACGACCATCAACCCGTGGGAATTGACCAGGGTAACGGCCAAACAAAGTGATAGCTAGGCTATATCCGGCATGGTTTAGAACGATTCCCCGTTCTGTAGTGGTAGGCAGGGCCATTAAATCACTCCCTCCGCAATCTGTTGTTGCCGGGTTAGATCGGCTGTAATTTGAGCAGCATCAGCGATCGGGTCAGGAGTCGATACGGTTAGATTTTCGATGCCAGTGGGCAAGGTCTCTGGCAAAGCAGCAACAGCGTCTCTAACTTCCTCTAACTTGGTTGTCAGCTGTTCTATCTGAGTATCGGCTAATAAAATTTCTTGCTGAGCTTCAGCAAATGCATTAACTCCACCAAGCCCTAAACTATCCAAAATGCTTTGAGCAAATGGATTTTGACTATCTGAAAAATTAAAAGCTTCCTCTACTGTAAATCCGTCGCCGGAACGCGCTAGCCGCTGGGCCTGATTAATTCCTGACTGCAACTGTGACGCAGTTTCACTATCAATTGCGCCTGCTCGTCTGGCTGAACGTAAATTATCTTCAAGCTGGTTCAAGTCTTCTAATGCCTGCTCAGCGCCGACATCTTCTAGGCCGCTTAATGACGAAACAATCGAATCAATAGCACTCTGCCGTCGTTCCGTTTCATCGGCAATATCACTTTCTAAGTCTTTTTGCTCGTCTAGTAAATCAGTTTGGCGTTCAATTAATGATTCAATGCCCTCCAATCTCCGCTCTCTAATTGCCTCAGCTTCAGCGGTTTCAGCTAAGATGCTTTGTTCTTCTTCTTGAGCGTCTAAAATACTCAGTTGAACATCTAAATTTGCCCTAGCAGATTCAATTCCTTGCGCCCTAAGTTCAACAATCGACTGAAGCCCATTAAGCTCCTCTGTCGATATTCCCTGGCTCGAACGGGCTCTATCTACTGCAATCTGGGCTTCATCACGGGCAATCTGAGCTAACGTTATTTGTCTCTGACCATCAAGCGTTACTATTTGCCGTTGGATAGCAATCTGTTGCTGTTGGGCTTGAGTGCCTGCTCGAATTGATTGCAACTGATTAAGTAATAGCCGATCTCTGGCTTCCTCAACTGCTGCAAAATTTTCAGTTGCCTCTGCTTGAGCCAATTGAGCACTAATTAATTGAGCCGCTGAATCAATTCTCGCAGCATCAACATTAGCTAAAGCCTGGGATATTGATAATTGATTTTCTAAACCAGAATTGTCAACCTCAAACTGCAAATTTGTTTGTTCGGATGCCAGGGCATTTAACCGCTCTCTGGCTGATAGCTCTTCTTCAATCCGTTCTCTAACAGCATCAGCAGCGGCTTGTTCAGCTGCGATCTGCTGCTCAATCGCCTGCACTGACAATTCAGCAGACTCCTGTTTAGCAGTGACCAACCGTTGCTCAGCTTCCTCAGCTGTAATAATGCCATCGGCTCTTAGTTGATTGATTTGATCGATTTCATCTTGAGCAATCTGGATTCGCTGCTGAGCAAAGTCAGCTTGAATATCACGAATAGCCGAATCTGCATTGCTTTCGGCTGTTGGATCTTCAGGGCCAGCTGCCAATTGAGCCTGACGAATATCATTAATCTGTTCAGCTTCTTGAGCTGCTAATCTTGCCAGGGCAGCAGACTGAGTATCCTCTAATGCCTGCAACGATTCTTCCCTGAGCTGTTCTTTTCTCCGTTCAGATAATTCAACGCCATTGGCTTCAATATCTCCCAACTGGCCAGCTAATGCTTGGGCTGCTGCCAACTGTTCCTCTCTGCTATTTTGGCCAGCATCAGAAGACAATCTACTTCCGGCATTCACTAACGCCTGGACGCCCTCAGCACCAGCATCAGTGATTACAGCTGGTTGAACTGCCTCAGCTGTTAAAAATCCTAACTGTTCCCGCAATAATTGAACTGTATTAGTGACCCCGGTAAAGGCTAGGCCTATCGCGCCAATAGCTGGGCCTAAGGTGCCAAACTGATTTATTAAATCGCCAACCAAGGAAAAGCGATCTAAAAATTCAGTGACCGGATTTACTAAACCGGATATTGAATCTCTAACCTGAATTGCAACCGGGACAATCCCTTCAAGAATTAATGAAAATTGCCCAATTGCCTCAGCTGGGCCATCGCCTATCGTGTCAGAATATGCGGCTGATAGTACAGTAAACGCCTCAGCAGCAACGCCCGCAATTCTTAAAGTTCCACCCAGGACAGTTCCAAGATTTTCAATTGATTGGCCAAATCTGTCGAGATTTTCAGGATCACTCAATATATTAGATAGCGAATCAATTAGACTAGCTGCCCCCGCATCAACTGAATCAAATAAGCTACGAAGGCTAGCTGATAAAACGTCAACAACTTCGGACCCGTCAACAGCCTCCAATAGTGCCTCGACTGAAGCCGCTGTATCCCCAAAAGCATCACCGTCTTCAATGGCAGCATTAATTGACGCGGTTAATGTTCTAACGCCTGCTTCTATGCCTGGTGTCAGTGCCAAACCAAGATCGGTTCCCGCAGTGGTCAGGGTTCCCTGCAATCGATTAACTGCCGCCGCAACACCTTGATTTAGATTGTCTGCAGCTTCACCGGATGCACCGAAGCCCTGTTCAAGCTCATCGGTTTTTGCGATTACATCGTCTAAACCTTGCAATAACAATCCTATCTGTGAAGCACTTCTGCCACCAAAAATATCTTGTAAAGCTGTAAATCGATCTTCCTCACTTAGCGGTTCAAGTGCATCTCTAAGATCCACTAATGTGTCCGTAAACGCAGTCGGGCCTTGATTATCAAAGAATGAAACATTCAGCCTGTCTAATGCTTCTCTTGCTACATCAGTCCTGCCTCTTAAACCATCCAGGGCATTTCTGGTTGCAGTTGCGGCAACTTCAGGCGTAGATGTCTCAGAGAATTTAGCAAATGTTGCCAGTAATGTTGACGCGCTAACATCGGCATCGACAAATGAACCACCCGCCTTGCCAAATGCTTGCAAAATGCCTTCAGCCGATGTAACTGCTGTTGTATTGGCAAGTAGCGTGATTTTA
>CBDHHL010000012.1:0-19664 GCA_965263355.1 Leptolyngbyaceae cyanobacterium
GGGGATCGGCTGCTTTGCTTCGGCTGCTGGCCTGTATCCGAGCATTCCCAGCGCTAATTGAAGCTTGATAAACAGCCCCTTTGGTTGGGCTGAAATTTTGTGGATCTGTCGTTCGTCGAGGGATCGTAATTGTCCCCCCGCTTTGGGTCTGCAAAGTATATCCGTCTCGGCTAGAACTAATCAGCTTGCCACGGATGACAGATGCTTGAGGCGAATCTGCAGCAATATCTTCCCGTTCAGCTCGTTGCTCAGAACGGATGCGGTTTGCAATAGCGAGTCGAGAGGATACGTTCATTAACTATCAGAAATGTTTACGGTTGCGCCTTCAGCGCCAAGTGTCAACTTAACTGTGAATGGATAAGCGACCCCATCGCTGGCCGTTTCGTCGGCGGCCCACTGATATGTCCCCCATATGTAGTCAGTACCATTGTTTATCGTAACGGTGGCTTGCCTCCAGGTTAAATTGCCCCCTGACGGCGTTAGGTTGGCGACAGAAAAAGTCGACTCAACCCGACTATCCGTAGCATCCCAACTAGAAGAGCTGTAAGTGAGAGCGACACCCCCCGCAGGGTAGCCACTCCCAGAAAGCTCATTTGTTGAGACATCCCCAATAACACTGGTAGCTGACAGGCCAGTCCCAGTGTTTAGCCTTAGTCTGATTGTCGCGCTAGACAACGCGTCATCCATGAGCTGAACAGCGCCCGCTTGATTAAGAATGAAAGATGTTGGATTTGCCATTTTTTAACCTAAAACTATACAACTAACTTTTTGGACGTTCGGGCTCGCACCCGCACCCCCGCTTGACTCTCGCCAAACTCGAAATGTTGTTGAGCTTATCGACTGAGCGCCATGAGCATAGTTTAACGAAGCGCCAGACGATGGATCTGCATTAGCAAAGCACGGATAATCAGCCGAGGCTTGAGCCGAATCTAGGGTGATTAACCATCGACCTGTTGCCTCCCTGGCAATTCCTCCTGAGCTGATGCCATCTAAAAACAACTCAGTGATGGTTGATCCATCGTCAGTAAATACGCAGGATGCTACTGCTGTTGTCGCCATAATTACCCCCAAACTGCAAAGCTAACTTTTTGAATATTTGGATTTGCCCCTGCGCCTGAGCTTGACTCTCTCCAAACTCTCAATGTTGTTGTGCTAATCGACTGCGCGCCATGAGAGTAATTAATAGAGGCCCCTGATGATGGATCAGCGCTCGCGATCGCGGCAAAATCGGCTGATGGCATTGCCGATGCCAAAGTAACTAGCCATCGTCCCGTTGCTTCCCTCACGATGCCACCAGCGTTAACCCCGTCCAGGAATAGTTCAGTGATTGTAGTGCCATCGTCAGTAAATACGCCTGACGCAATAGCAGATAGACCAGCGCCACTACTGCCGCTTGTCATTGCGCCTCCAGCGACAGCACCCCCCGCCAAGCTAGCCGCTCCACCGAACAAGGCACCCCCGGCTAAAGCACCTCCAACCAGTTCAGTATTACCCGACCTCATTGATCCGCCGACTAAAACGCCTCCAACGACTAAAGCAGATGGGCTCCCCCCACTCACCATAGTTGCCCCAGCAACAACCCCACCAATTAGCTTAGCCGAAGGATCAGGCCCACTATCAAGCACTGCCCCAGCGACAGACCCTCCAACTAATATGGCTGGATCTTGAACCCCACTCACCATAGTTGCCCCAGCAACAACCCCACCAATGGCGATTGCAAATTGTTGCGCAGTGATCGCCTTATTCACCACGTCAGGAGTCACCCCAACCTCCCCGATTAGTCCAAGGTTGCAGCCCCATAGTGTCTCTTCAGTATTGCCAATAATGCTAAATCCGTTTAGGAAGTAAGCCGATGTCACGTTATCGATAGTCACATCGATCCGCATCCCTGGGCTAAAACTACTAAACAATTCGCTTGGGACAGCGCCCACAAACGAGTAACCCAAACTCAGCCCATGCTGCCAATTGGCAAACGTTTCGGCCAGGGATGCGCATTGCTGGTCAGACACAATAACTGGGGCATTGATTTTCAAAAACTTAGGAGGCTGCTTAAATGCATTGCCAGCCAGTGGCGTAATTTGGACCGTGCCTTCAAATAACGTGTCGTCCTGTTCGTATAAAGACTCCTGATAAATTGTTTCGGGAGGAGCGGTTGATCCATCAGACGCACGGATAGTAAATGTCTCGTTAGGGTCAGGATCGACAACTAGCGTCTCTGGATTACTGCCTAAATAGTCAGGAAAAACTATGCCCCTAGGTCGTCTTGTAATCTGATCGATCTCCCAGGTTTCGAGCTGAGGATCTCCGGTCACGCTAAGCCGCTGCGTCCAAGTAGTTGTGCGTGTTAGATAATCTCGCTCTACAAAACGATTGTTTTCGTAAAACGAAGGGAAGGCGCTGTTAAACCCAAACAGGCAATAAGGTCGTCTTTCAGTGTGGGTAATTTTTTTGACTAAATTTGTTACGTTGTCATACTCGTATTCGGTCGTGAAATTGGCATCGTCATCAATCAGTGTTAAAGCTGAATTGCCCTCGACTTCTCGGTATGCGTCGCCCCCGGCAAGCCCTCTCGCTTTCCGCCCCGTGCTAGTAGTGCTAGTCAGCACTCCAGTAATTCCGTTAAAACGATGAGTGACGTTCTTGGTTTGAGCACTCCGCAAAGACGTAGACGTGTTGTTGGAGAGCGCTGTCACTGTTGTCAGCCCGCCCGACGAGCCCGTAGTAGCAATTCTTGGCCGAATCTGCAGCTCGGCTTGACTCTCGACGTAACTGATTGTTGTTTGTGGTGCCCCCAGCTGCGTATCAATTTCTGTGGTTTCAGTGCTGGTTAGGGCTGTATATTCGTCAGGCTGGCCTTCATTGACCAACACAGTTCTAGTTATTATTCGTGGGTTCTCCCTCTCTTTGGCAAGCCCCCCACCCCCAATGACGGTCAACTCTCCCGGTGGCCGTTCGTCAAAATTCCTGGGCTCCCAACCGTTTATTCCCACCTCATCTTGACCTATGGTCAATTCGATAACAGGGGCAGATTGATTAAAATCTATTGGAGTTAGTCGCAACGATTCTGTGCCATCCAACCAAGCAAAATAACCATTGCAGGCCGCTATCTCTCCAATCTGGTCTGGCCATGGGCGAGTGTCTGTTTTCTGGACAGGCACTGAGATATTCCATCCAGTGCTGATGATATCGCCTGACGTTGGTAGGCCTGCTCTGGTAGCGATGCTGTTGATTAGAGTATGAGGCGCTGTGCTGCTGCCTAGAGTTATGTGTGGAGTGCTGTCCTCAGGAGTTTGTAGGCTGCCTATGAGTTGAGAGATGTCGCCTAATTGCAGCGTGATGTCGTCGAGGGCGAGGCTTTCTGGGTCAGGCGTTCGCAAAATATAAAACGGTGGCCAACTTTGGTCTGGGCCTGCGCCAATATCTAGCTGCAAATTTACTCGGTTCCCTATCGCTAGCATTGACGCGCCTGTCGGTGAAGCTGAAGTATCTCGATTGTCAAGGCTGAGATTAAGGCCGATCTGAGAAGGCTTTAGTGCAACCTGAGCTGTCCAAGAAATCCAGCTGTTTGGGCTGTTTCGCACACTGATTTCAGGGAAATTTATCTCGACATCTCTAACCGCGTCGGAGAAGTCGTGAGGGCCACTAATGGCGTTTTTGGCGCTGTCTAGAACAGTAACTTCACAGCTCCAATCCTTAGCAGTAGCGTTGATGGTGGTCATACGCTCACCACCTCCGTCTCTGTGAACTGAAACGACACAACATCAAACCCAGCCACCTGCTCTACAAACTCAAATGCTTGTGTTGGCTCAGCCCGCCATTGCGGATAATACAAAATAGTTGTTCCATCACTAGCGGCTGTACTATTGGGGGCTAATGCGCGAGTGTTTGTGTTTCCACTCTCAAACCAATAGTTTGTGTAGTCGTACAGGGTCCATGGCCCGCGAGCGCCCCAATAAGCAGCCTCCATTCTTCTCAGGGTTTCTTGCTGATCAAGACTCAGCCTTGCCTCAAATGTCCAAATTGCTGTGGGCTGTGTTAACGGGCCTCGTCGTGCAGCGCTCCCTTTAATACTGCGTTCAATCGTCGTGTAATTTGCTTCCAGCCGGGGATATCGCCCTGGACGTCGACCAAAAACAGTGAGCGTCAGCGTGTAGCTGCCAAAAATAAGGACGATGCCTGACGCTGTTGTTGTAGGGGCTGCCATTACTCAATCCCCCTCGCAATACGTCGTTGTCGATTGATTTGCGCGGCCACTTGCGCAGCGTCTGCCACCGGATCAGGAGTTGAAACGGTTAGGCTTTCTATGCCTGCTGGGCTATTCTCAATGGCTTCTTTTATCTCTGTTAGGCCATTGGCTAGCCTTTCTATTTGACTGTCTGCGATTGCAATTTCTTGCTGTGAATCCAATAGCGAACTAACTCCCCCCAAGCCAACTTGATCAAGGATGCCTGCCGCAAACGGATTGTTTGCATTATTCTCTGCGAATCTAAAAGCCTCCTCAATGCTGAATTCATCGCCACTACGGCCAAATCTTTGGGCTTGGTCGATAGCACTCTGCAGCTGGCCGAATTGATCGGCATCTAATGCGCCAGCTCTCCTGGCAGTTCGAGCATTTTCTTCTAATTGATCAAGGCTCCCCAGCGCATCGTCAGATGAGATGTCAGACAATCCAGCTAATGCCGACACAATGTTAGAAGTCGCCCGCTCTCGTCGTTCCGTCTCACTGGCAATATCTTTTTCTATCTGTAACTGCTCGTCAGCTAGATTTTTTTGTTGCTCCCTAAATGCCTGAATTGCTTGTTCTCGCCTCTCCTGAGTCGCCCGCTGGTTGGCTAGCTCTTGATCAGCGTCTAGTTGTTCAAACTGAATAGATAAGATATCTTTTTTGGATTGCGCTTGACTTTGTAACGCCTCGGTTTCTTGCTCTCTCAGGCTCGCTATCTGCTGCAATGCCTGAATCTCATCAGCACTAGCGCCCTCTGCCCTAGCACGCTCAACCGCTATCCTGGCCTCAGCTTCCGCAATCTCTCCTAGTCTGAGCTGCCGATCTGCGTCTAGCTGGGTTAGCTGCTGCTGAATCTGTAGCTGTTGACGGCGGGCGTTGAATTCTGCTTGTATCGACCGCCGCTGGTTAAGAAGCAGCCGATCTCTTATTTCCTCAACGGCCACAACGTCTTCAGCTGCTTCCGCTTCAGCTAATTTTCCTTCGAGCGTTTGACGGGAAAGTGACAGGCGAGATTGCTCTAAGGAAACCTGAGCGCCTATCAGGTTGGCCTGGTCTTGGAGCGCAGTTGACGCGATTCCAGACTGAATAGAAACCTGCTGTGCTTGCAGGTCGTTTAGCCGTTGTTGCGCATCCAGTTGCTCTAACGCGGCTTTTTTGGCTGCCTCTGCTTTTTTCTCGGCTGCCTCTCTAGCCGCATCTTGCGCATCAATTTCACTTTCAATGCTTTCCAGTGTCAGGTCTGCTATCTCCTCCCTGGCTGCCCTAATCTGATCCGTAGCGTCTTTTTCAGAGATGACCTGCCGACTAGCGAAGTCTTCAATTTTCGCTATTTCATCCTCACGCAGTTGGATTCTCTCCCGAATTGCATCAGATTCGATCTCACTGACCTGTGCGTCTGCCTGCTCCTCAGAAATATTGCCATCCGCTTGATTCTGCCGTACAGCAGCAATGCGGTTTTGTTGGGCAATGTCAATATTGGCCAGGGCTTCTTTTTGGGCTTCTTCAAATTCCTTGGCGGCCTTTTTATCTTCCCGAGATCTGGCCTGCGCTGCCGCCTTGGCAGCTTGAATAGAATCGGCGGTTATTTGTTCATTGCTGCTTCTCGCAGCTCTTACAAATTTATCCAGCTCATCTTGCTGTGGAACCGCGTTAGATATATCAATTTCGGGGGCGGCTAAAGCTTCCTGGCCCCCAAAAAAGCTATCAAACGCCGTCTTTGCAGTCCCAATGACTGGGCCAAATCTGCCAACATTTTCAACCGCATTCCGCAAACCTGGGACGGAGCCAGATACTCGCTCGACGCCATCAGCGATTGAGCCAAGCCCATCAACAACGTTACTGGCTACAGATACTATCGCCTGCAGTGCATCAGCCAAGACTCCCAGCCCTGAGGCAACTGCTTCAGTGTCAACAAGTGACGAGTAAGTTGATCCTACCAATATCAAGGCATCGGCTACAGCTATGCCAATTTCTACTAAATTCCCCAGCGCTTCCCCTGATGTCTCAATTCCCTCCGCAAATGCTTCTATATTTTCAGGGTTCTCTAGTGCTTGGCCTATTCGGTCAAGAACCGTAGCAACAGCCGATGCGCCACTATCTGCTAAGCTCGCCAAAGCTTCCCCTAGTCGTTCTGTTAATTCTGGATTTGCACTTAAAGATTCAGCGAGTCGATCCCCAGCAGCACTCAAAATATCTAAAGCTTCTGAGCTATTGGCGGTTTCCTCTAATGTTGCGGTTAGTGTTTGGAGCCCAGCACCCAGCGCAGGCTCGAATGCTTTGAATAATTGCTCTTGAAACTGAGTGACCGTGTCCCCTAGGTTGGAGATTTGGCCAACGACCGTTCCTGACTGGGTTCCTAGTAGATCGAAGAATTTTCCGCCTTCTCCCGTGAGGCTAACAAATGCCTGCTCTAGCTCAGCAAATCCTATCTGGCCAGACTCAACCAGCTCGCGAACTTCAGATTCCGCCACTCCAAATTGAGCCGCGAACTCAGCAATAATCGGAACACCTCTCCCTGTTAGCTGATTGATGTCTTCTGCGAACAATCGACCCTGGACCCTGGCCTTTCCATATATTTCAGCTAGTTCATCAAAGGGGACGTTAACGCCTGCCGCAACATTGCCTATAGCCTCTAACGTTGGGATTAATTCATTAGTATTAAATCCAAAAGCTAAAAGTTGCTGGCCAGCCGAACGAATGCCAGGCAAGTCAAATGGTGTGGTCGCAGCGAAGTTTGACAGATCCTGTAGGACCGATTGGGCTTCCTCGGCTGAGCCTAAAATCGTAGTCAAGGCTGACTCTGCAGACCGTGCAGCCCCTCCGACCTGGAGCGTCTCGGAGACGAACCCAACGACTGCTTCAGCAGCGCCCCCAAACGCATCAACCAACCGGTCGACCACCGCAAAAGCAGCCCCAGCCGCAAGCCCAGACAAAGCAGAGCTAAAAGATTTTGTTTCGTTCTCAGCTTTTTTGGCCGCATCGGCAGTGCTGCCTAGTTCTCGCTGCAGCCTGCCTAACGTCGCAGCCGCGTCATCCCCGCTAAGCCCCTCCAATGTTCTATCTAGCTGGTTTAGCTGAGCCCTCGCATCTCCTGTATTGGCCTCTACTTTGATCCTGCGGGCTTCTAATTCATTGATCTTTGCTTCAAATTTAGCTGCTTCAGAATCAACATTGTCAATCGTCGCTTGCACTTTGACGCGACGTGACTCAAGTTTTTCGATCCGAGCGTTAACATCTATCAGCTCGCGCTGAGCTTCCTCCGATTCAACATCCAACTCAAGCCGCACTGCATCACGAGTTAACGCCTTAAGCCGTTCGTCAACAGCTTGCACTTCAGCCGCTGCAGCCCGCGCATTAACATCGACCTGAATCCTTTTGTCTCGGAGCCCTTGGAGTTGTGAGTCAAGCCTAGCTAAGTCAGCGTCCCCACGGGCAACTTTGAGTTCAACGTCGATCCGTTGACGCTGCAACCCTTCAATAGCCTGCTCCAACGTCAGTAGCTCATCTTTAGCTGACTGAACAGAACGAGACAACTGCTGAGTATTTGCGCTGAAATTAAACTCAGGGATTTGGATATTCGAGAAAGCATCCTGAACAGTTCTAGCCGCTCTAGCTGCTGGGCCTGCATCAGGAATCTTTAGGTCAATATCGCCAATCCCAGCAAAGCGCTGCTCAAGCTGAGAGATAGCGCGATCTGCTGATGCGCGGTCAATCCCAACCTGAAAAATAACTCTGCCAGCGTTAACCATTACTCAATTGCAGCTAATTTCATTTTGTCTAAATCAGTCATCTCATCCACCCAGGCAGGGATGATGGAGCCGTTATGCAGCTCAACATACTTTTTCGCTAACTCAGGGCTAAAGTATTTATTTGCCTCTCGTTTTCTCTGGATAAGCTCATACTCGTTAAACCAGGTAGATTCTGGTTTTTTAACTCCATGAAGTTTCGCTGTCACTACTCCTAAGTTCGCTAATGGCCTTGATTGATATTCCAAGGTTTTCAGTCGCTCTTCTTCATGAGCAGCTAAAGCATCTGCAACTATGTGGACTGGGCAACGTCCAAAGTTTTCTTGGCTGAATAGTTTGACCCCTGGGTAGTAGAGCTGGAGCTTCCAGAATATATCTCCCCAGTTGGGGTCTTTTTTTTGGCTGATTCCTCCTCTAATTCAACAATCTCTGGCTTGCCTTGAGCCCCGTAAAAAAACAAGTTAAACAACTTAGTCGTCAGGCCAACAGTAAGCTGAGCTGACACATCAGATTCACTAACCGATTCGTCAATAAGCCCCCTGAGCTTTAGCGAAAACATAACGTATCGCTTGGCTGCATCGACCGAAGAGATTGCGTGATCTTTCTTTAGTTCAGCCCACAGAACCGCTTCATCTACTAGTTGAGAGGGATATATCGGCACATCAAATGATGTCGCGTCATCAATCTCAATCTTGACGTACGTTGGTTTTAGCTTCCAGGGAATCGGCTTGGACATAAGGCAAAAAAATATCAGTGTGGATCTGGTCTGTTTCTTGAGGAATCTCAACCATTCCATGGATGGTTTGCTCTAAGCGATTCCATAGCTCTTGAGTAGTTCCTGGCATGGATTTGAGCCTCAGCCAAACAGCATTAGCCCAAATCCCGCCAGGTCGAACCTCACCAAGCACAAACACGTCACGGTTACTAAAAATCTTCATCAAGTTTGAGGCTCGATGCGGTTAACAGCACCAGAGATGGTGAAAGTCGTGTCTGCACCAACATTGGACCCATCCTGAGCATTGGAGGTTAACCCCGTCAGGATTGCGATCGCCCAGTCGATAGGGCCTGTAGTAAACACGCTGCCATCGGGTGATGGCAATTCTCGCTCAATATATAACTTCTGGTTGTTGTCTTTGGCGTACTTAGCAGTAGCTACAAACGCGTCATAGTAGTTGTAGCCACCATTAACGGTTAATGTTCCTGAGCCCTCCCCGATGCTCACATCAGAAGTGCTGTGATCGAATGAGCTAAACGCTGTAGTCGCGACAGTCTCGGCTAAATCCGCTGACTGCCTGATTCTGCCTACGACTGGAAATACAGCTGTAGACCCTGTTGGGATAGTCTCATTAGCTGTTAGTTCAAGGCTAGTCCCTGCTGCGTTGTACAGAGTACGGACTTGGGCTAAGACAGAGGTTCCAGCAGGAGCAACAAACTCAAGCCATTGCCCAACCTGGACAACGCTGTTGATGGCGGCTGACAACGTAGCTGTAACTGACTCAGCGGTTCCCTCGGTCGTGACATCCGTTGAGCCTGATGTGGTGAACGTTCCAGCTACGGGTCTAGCTGTGCTTCCCGTTGGGATAAGTGCACATCGAGGAATAACATTTTTTGCTTGGGGCGGAGTGAACGGTTGTCCAGCAGCAGGCATGATTAATTTCTCCTATTTATGGTCAAAACTAGAAAACGTTGGAGTTTGAGTCTGAGTAGGCTGGGTTTGCGCTATTGAAGCTTGATTCAAGGGCAGGCAAGCGGTAGCTCCCTCAGGGATATCTTTTAGAGCAATAATTCTGAGTAAGTTCGATACTGGCAAAAGCTCAATGCTAGCTGTCGCGATAAGTTGCCCTGTAGTTGGGTCTAAAAATCCTAAAACCAAGGTTGGGTCTGTAATTTCTTTGTTTTGCGGCTGTGATGGCATAGCTAAGACCTCGCGTTTTGAATGATTTCGAAACTTTGTTGCTCAACTGACTGAATCCCAGCGTTCCTAACGATGCGTGGCCCTACAACGTCAATTAAGCTTGTTAATTCCTGTAGCAAAAGAGACCGCGCAGTTTTTACCGTGCTAGATAGGTCAAACTGCTTCAGCGTGATCCGTGTAGTGTGAGTTAGGAAATAGTCGCCAGGGGTCACCAACGGCTGAATATTGCTATCAATCTCTGGCTCAATTACACATTCAAGCCCAGTGTGCTTAACAGGCTTTTGCTCCCAGGCTTTTCCGCCAACAGTTTTTACACTGCCATCATCGACAGTGAGCGCCTGGACCGTAACCTCTCTCCCACCCCGAACCATATATGTTTTGGTCCCTAACTCGCTGGCCAGTGCTGTTGCTATTCGGCTGCGGAGTTCTTGTAGGGTAATACTCACGCATACCTCCTGACGCTATCGCCAAATAACTCAGTAGGGTCTGTAATTTTATGGGCTTCTGCTACTGGGTTGCGGGCGGGGAAGCTGTTCCCTGCAGTGGTTGTATAGCCAAAAAAGATTTGTGGGGCATAGTCCACACTGCCCCCTCCCCAGCTAAATTCCGCTAAGAATGGATTAATGAATCGATATTCTTGAGAGTCGCGGAATGCCCCCAGATCAACGATATTTCTAGTTGTCCCAGCGCGTTCTCCTGACCGTCGGAGTGTTTCCCCTGGCCATCCATAGCGAGGGGATTCGATGGCAGTCGTATACGCCTGATCAAGTTCGCGGGCTGTGTCCTTCAGTCCGCTAATCAGTGCATTGTAAATAGCTGGTTGATTGATTAGTACAGTAGCCATGAGTACAGCATGGCTGAAGATCCTGCCATTAAGTTAAAATTCCAGATATCCTGGAAAATCGCAATGGCTAACAAAGAGATTAGAGCGACCGGACTATCTGACGCGGTATGCGATCGCTGGCAGCAAATATCAGACCTCGTAGGCGGGAGTACTAATAGCGCAACGATGACTGCTGTTGTTAATCTCATTTATCTGCTGTATTTCTCTAGTCGATGGGAGGATGTCCAGCGGAAAGCAGCCATGCTGATAACAGCACAGTGGGCCAACAGAAACCAAGAAATTGTCCCAATGCATCCGTCAGAAGTGAAGCGGATTTCTATGGATGCGAACAAGACGCTGGTCTATACTCTCGGGCAAGGGGAGCCCTATGTACTGAGCAATGAAGCATGGGAAAGGGGTTGAATTAAGCCACGACTAAATAGGATAAAACCATGACTTGGATTGCCAAAAACACAGGCGCAACCGCCGTCGATATCACATTCCGATTAGCCAGAGCGATCTCTGACGATGGCGAAGGTGGCGCACCGTCTGGCTCTAGTTCGTTGGTCATCCCAGTGCGCCTAGTGCCAATCACTGGGGCGAATGACGCTAACAACATCATCCAAAACCAATTCCCTGGAGCAAATACCTATGACTATCTGTTCTGGGGCTGGATAAACGATAGACGGAATTATAAATTCCCCAAAGAACTTAGGCAGCAGCAACGGCCTATCGGGGAATGCACACTCCCTGACCTAGGCAGTGGTCGAATTGAGTGCAGTATTGGCCTATACAATCCAACCGCAGCTCAGAAGATCGGGGAAAAGTTCACAGCAATCTGGACTAGGGCTTAATACTCATCAAGCCAATAAGCCTTAGCCATGCTATTATTCCTTTAAGATATTTGCTTGACAAAGCACCGTTTGGCTTCTCCCCTGACGGCGCTTTTTATTTTAGATTCGCTTTGGTTGCTCCTAGATTAAATATCGTTTTTTCTATGCCTACAACCTCACTTTTGGGAAGCAGGAACCACTCACCATCTTGTCGATATTGGCTAAATTGCTCATGAGCCAAGTTTTCTAGTTCGCCCATATCGCCGCACTGAATTGCGACCAACAAGGTTACCTTGTCCCGCCTTTGATTGTTTATCGCTTGCGCCCTCTTTTTTGGGTTTTTGCTTGAGCCAATTTTATAAAGACCTGTTCCGCTTTCCTCTAGCACATAAACAAACCCTGGCTTCCCCCTTTGGGCAAGTGTTGGTCTTGGAAGTTTGCTCCATTCAGGGATTAGCCCTGCAGCGATTAGTTCGTTTAGCCCATTCTTGCACGACTCTTTCCCAGCAGGCGAGCACTGGCCGAGGTGGTCAATGACATCGCCCTTTGTTTTTGTCAGCAGGTCCGGCTTAGAGAGAATGTAGGCCATCATCCCCCGAGCTTTAAGTGAAAGATTCTTCTGTCGGATCAGCTCATTACTTATGGCCGTCCCGCCGTCACCTACCGGATATCCAAGTTGTGTTATATTCATAGGTAGCATTCCTATTGATTATCAAAAGCACCGAGCACATGGGCCGCTAACCCGCTCGGTGCTTTTATTTTAGCCTATTTGCATTGCCGATGAATCGCGTACGTCTCCCCGATTCCCCAGGTCCACGACGCAACAGTAGGCCTAGGCCACGGTATGGCACGGTGAAGCCTCCCCCATGGTCGATGCCTGGTTATTTGTTCGTCGAGAAGCCTGAGGGTGGTTGCTGGTGGGTTAGAGAGGATACTTGTGAGAGAGAAGAGCCGTCAAGTTTTTAGGCTCGACGGCTGATGATTTGATTCAGTTGGTTTTTGCTCTAGGGAGACAGATAGGCCGAGAGCAAGTCATTTATGAGCTGGCTAAGGCTTAATCCCAGCTCGGCAGCCTTGTCTGCCGCTTCAGTCTTTAGCCCTACGTCCAGCATGACGTTAGTCCGTTGCCTGGGCTCGTCTCCCAATGGCTTTGCCCCGGCGTTGCGGGGATTGCGGGGTTTTGTGGTCATATTAGAACTGAATTTCAAACTGGTTACCCCTGTTATATAGTTCTGGTATTAGCCAGGAATTTTCATCTGGGTTTAGCCCCAGATTGCTAAAAGCCATGTCAACGGCTTCGTAGAACTCGCAATCCCTGAATACAGAAGATTTCCAGTATGTGGCACCCCTCTTCTGTTCAATGCAGTTTTGGACAATCTGTGAAAGTTTTTCGCAGCCCTCGTCGCCCCATGCAGTTGAGCGGAGCAGTGTTTGTTCCTTCGAAGAGAGCTTTTCTGTCTGCCTCTCTGCAATTTTTGATTCCCAAAAGTCGTTATCCATTTTTAGTAATTCCGTTGCCTCTTAACTACCCTTTTAATTTAGCACACACCTAATTAATTGTGTGTGTATATATATGGATAAAAAGACAAACCGCCAAGTTTTTAGGCTCGGCGGTTTTTGAGGTTTTTCAAACTAAAAAGATCCCCTGGCTTGGCTTATACGGTCGACATCAGTTTTGCGATCGCGATACTAGCAGGTCTGGCTCCACGAATAACATTGACCGCCATTGGGTCAGTCAATAGGCGGTTTAGTCACAAATACACAGTTCAAATCGAACGAAAATCGCACTGGTTATCATTAACTTCCACTAAAGCAGATTTAGCGCCAAACGCAATAGCCGCTTTCACTAGGTTGATTACCTCCGTATCTTCGCATTGAGATTGCCCGTACTTAACCGCATAAGCATCCCAAGCTTTTTGAAAATTGCACCCGTCGTTGTATTGTTCGCACCAAGACTGGAAATTATCTTCGGCAATCTCTTCAGGATTGTACGAGTCATTTAGAATGGAGATCCATCTAACTTTACTCATAACACCTCCAAATGGGTTTTATTTTCACTCTATCTCGCAGACCCTTCTCCTGTATTTTTTATCTTCCATGACTGAATCCATTGATGTAAATTTCTTCAATTAACGGGAACGCCAGTAGACCGTCCCTAACAACAGCTTGCATGGCAGTATTTAGCCATGCCTCTTGATCGATTGACTCATGCTTTTGCTCGTCCCCCAGCGCTGTAAGCAGCCCAGTGAACTGATAAGCAAGACCTTCAGGCATTTCAAGTTGAAGTGTTGCAGCCAGAGCCTTCACGTTCTCAACAGCCTCACTGGATGGGAACTTGAAAGAATAATTTATTTCCATTTTTCTCCTAAGTATTTTTCTTTTCTTGACTAGCTGCGTCCAGGGCAACTAATCAACATCGCCAGAAGTCTTTTGTGTAAAGCCTTTTATTGGCATAATGATCACTTCTGGACTAGTTCCGGCCTGTTCTTCAAGCATATAGGCAAACTCTATTATTGAGGTGAATTGGGCATTGGGAAGCTTGGCTTCTTTGGCGGCAAAGCCTTGCCTGGTGAGGTTTAGCGCTCTAGCTGCGTCTGCGTCAACCGGGAATTCTATTTCCCTCCATTCAATCAGCATGTTTGGTAGTGATTCAAGGAATTCACTTAGTTTCATAGTCAAGCTTATTACTTACATCTGGACTATAGCAAAGTAAAATTAATTTTGCAAATAGTCAGGAAAACACTTGACACTTAAAAATAAAAAAGGCATATTTGTTAGTAACAAAGCGAAACGGGTAACCGCTAAGCGCAAACTTCCTAGAAGAACTTAGTCGCCAACCGCTAGCAAATATATTAAGGAGAAATGATTATGCGTCCTTCTGATTTTCGTCAGTCTAACCAGTTGCTTTTTTTGCAGCAAATGCCCGAATTAAAGGCTCTTGCAGAAAATCAAAACTTTCAACTCAAGGCCGTTGGCACTAACTGCATTGAGATTGTTGGCACAAGATACGGAGTTAACTGGATTGGTCAGCCAGGATATGAGCTTTTCTTTGAAGTGGTTACAAACTACACCAAAGACAGATCATGGCAACCCCTACGAAATCAAGTCAACGGAACTCTTAAAGAGTGCTTTGATTCTGCTATTAAAAAGTACCGCTACTGGCAATCTAAGTCAGCCTAACCCGCTAACCCCGCTAACCACACCCCGGTTAGCGGGGTTCTTTTTTTGTCAATAAATTACTTGACACTTGAAAAGCTATCGTTTAGTATTTGAAGTGTAATTGAGGTCGAGTAATGGCAAAAGTATTTAAAGTCAAAACACAAATCCCACCTAGACAACTTGGGTTAGTGGGCGATAGATCGTGGAAAGAATCCGAAAATCTTTTCTATGCGATTGATTTCATTCAGGCTAAAGACCAAAAAGAAGCCATGGAGATCGCGGCTAAGTATGGAGCGATAGTTTCAGTGGAGGAAACAACCATCAAGCCGAAATCAAAAAGGCAGCAAGCCATAGAAAGCCTACTGTCTGTCAATTCGGCACAAGAAAAAACATGGCACGAATTTGTATGTGAGTACCTAGTCCTTGTGACTGGGCTTAAGAAAAATAGAGATCTTGTAAGTGGCTACCAGCTGAAGAAAAACAAAAAAGGATATTCAATCCGTTGGGGCGGAAGAGACATCATGCTAAATGATATGGCTGCTGATGTTGCTTATTCTTTTTGTTTGCGACATGGACTATCGTACTTTGTCAGGGAAGCCGAAAATTACAGGATGGATTTATTAGCCTGATTTTTTGTCAAGTAATTTCTTGACATCTGAAAATAAAAAAAGGCATACTTATTAGTAACAAAGCAAGCAGGGCATGCACCGGCTCCCCCGAAAGGACATAGCCGAAAAAGCCTGAGCAGCATAATTAAAAAGGAGCTACACGATGTCTGTATTAACTGGCGCTAGCTGCAACCTTCCAAAGTTTGCACACCTTGAGACCGTCATTGTTGAACGTGGCTATCCTGCCTCTTATGAGGTGTGGAGCATCGAGGAGGTTTTCCCCATTCCCGTAATCAAAAAAGGGACATCCCAAGTCATCGGTTATACGTTCAATTACGCTTTAGCTCAAAGTAACGAACTTAAAGTAATTACAAGCTTATGTTCTGAATCTGAGATTGTCGCCTAACCCCGCTAACCACACCTCGGCTAGCGGGGTTCTTTTTTTGTCAATAAATTACTTGACATCTGAAAAGAGATTCGCTATATTGGGATTGTTGAGCAGGAGAAAAGATTATGCTATTTGCAATCACAATTTTCGGCAATGATGAAGTTCTTGAGTTAATTACAGCATCGTCTCACCATGAGGCTTACGAGGCGTATCGAGCCAATAATTTTGGTAATGGATGCGTCGGCTACGACGTTGACGTAATCGGAGCTGATTACACAGTCGAGTTTTAGTCAATAGGGGCAATTGCCCCGCTCTAATGTCGCCACGCTGAAGCTGCGTGCTAGTCCCAAGCCTAGTTAAGACAGAGGGGAGTTTTCTGAGGATAAACCAATGGATAATCTCTTCATCATTGGTTACTTGCTGCTTCTCTTCACAGCGAATGTAGCCTTAATGTGAGTCTTCAAATCGCCCCAGGCATGGCATTACTCTTCCTCATCGTCATAATCGGGAATATCGCCCCAAAACATCTCGAAAATGTCTTCAGCTGTTTGCAACACCGCCTTTTCTGTGGGGTGCTGGCTTTCGTATAAATACATGATGCCTTCGTTTCTAATGTCGTACCCCATCATCCTGTAGATGAGCCTAGCAATATCAACGACTATTTCTCTCTGGCTGGCATCAAAGGTTTGTGGGCCTACCGTGGTGGTTTTCTTGGTCATGATCTACGGCTACTCCCCCACAAGCTTTTGACGTTCGCCTTTAGCCCCCTGGAAGCTTTGATCTAAGATACTCAGCACTTCTCTGGGCAGCTTCTTCGTGATGTGCGCTGCAGGCTCATGTATCCATTGCGCATCATGAATGCCTACAGACAGGATCCATCGGCGGCAGGCATCATTAGCCTTTTTGCCTTTACCAAAGCCATAGCGCTTAGACAACTCGGTAATAGTCACACCGTCAAATTTCTCAGCACGCCCATGAGCATCCACGATGACGGTTACTGGCTTTTCCACTTCAATAACTACTTCGGGCTTTCCAAAAACTAAAGCAGGCAATGCAGGGTTGATCGTCGAGAGCATTTGAGTCGCTGAGGCCAACTTTAGTCGAGACTCAGAAAGCGCGACTTCTAAGCGCAACTTCTCTAGCTCTTCGTTTTGAGTCGGGACAATCTCTTTAGCCTGCTTCTCACACTTCAGAAAATATTGCCTAATTTCACGCCCTTTTTCGGTGCCTGCCATCATTCCTAATGACTTGAAACAGTCGACGGTTATTTCGATAAATTCCTTGGGACGACCACCAGACGGTCTTTTGACCCCTTTCCGTAAAAAGTCTACACCCTCAATAAAGTTGTTAATCAAGACGTTTTTGCCATCTTGCTTTTTCTTCCAACCAATCCACTCCCACGCATTGTCGAAATCCACTGGAAACTGTTCAGTAGATTGCATCATAGCCATAGCCAAGTTTTGAGAAAAATTCATAATTGATCTCCCTCTTCCCATTGGATCTCAATCAGTTCACTGATCGTCTTGAGCTGAAAAAATTTACACAAAGACATGACCGTATGGTTGTCAATGCGGTTGAAATGCCCTCTATAAAGCTTCCCAACAGTCGTGGGACTAAGGCCAGTCTTTTTGGCCACAGTCTTTTGGTCAACTTCTTGCGCATCCATGAGCGCCTTCAACTTGCATATCACCTTCATACCTCAACAGTATCATTACATCTAATTTTAACACAAAACTAGGTTGACGCAATAACAGGAAGCTGGTATCGTGATGACACAGCGAAGCCCAATGTCTAGCCGTCCAAAGTTTGACATTGGGCTAAGCGACTCCAAACCAGTCACAATTTGAAGCCATGGTTAATTTAACTCAATCCACGACTCGCTTTATCACCCTATGCCTTTTGTGGTTGCTCGTCCGCTTTAGCCAGTTCCTACTACAGTTAGCTGGGCGCATTCGTGAGGCCGACGCTATCAGTATGTCAGAGCTGTCTCTACAGGTAGATATCAAGCAGATGATCGAAGACTCCGCCCACAAGTTCACGAGGGGCAGCTATGGATATCGTTGTTAGCATTTGCCTGCCAGCAGTGTTTGTTGTGATGCTGCTGAAGACGTAACCCAATGGCCGATCTCGCCTGAGATCGGCCATTGATATATTCAGGCTCAAGTCAATCTAAACCCCACCCTCAACCTCGCTAGTATTGGTCCCCGCAGGCAGCCTAAACTCTATCTCAACTCTGCGCTGCCCACGCTCGCGCCTGACCGTGCCAACACTCCATCTACGATCTTGATGCACTACGTAGGGATTAACTGTAGCGCCTTCCTGCGCTGCCCTGGTAAAGTTAACTCGCCCAACTGCTTTGCCGTCCTGGGCGATGCGGACGACCTGGAATGATGCAATAGGCTGGGTTGATGGTGGATCTTCTTCCCTGACTGGGGGCTTACTGCCACTTGCTGCGATAGTCGGCTGTGGTTCGCTGATGTTGCATATACTTTCCAGGTTTATTAGTTCCCCCTGGGCTGTAACCATGTAGCAGAAAGGGTTAGCGATCGCAGGAGTGCTAACGCCAAGGACTAAAGCAACAGGCAAAAAATATTTGAGCATAGCTTGATATCTCATAAGGGCAGTATAGCTATACTTCAGTGACAGCAAACCCATCTCGGGATTAACGCCCACTTCCTCGATGACGCAATTTCATAGAATACCTTGACTCAGTTTTACTTTATACAGGGGTCAAGTCAAAGTTCAGCAGGCTTTACGAGAGCTTCGCAGTAGTGTGAATCTGTGGTGATACTTCCCCTGAAAGTTATCGAATATTCAGGCCTAGCTCTCTTAGCTGCCTAGGAGTGCTGCTACTCGCCTTCAGCGCTGCTGCTCTATCTGCGTTGCTTGCTCCGTTCCACATGCGATTTAACTTGTACTTGCCTACTTCGTAGGCTTGTCTAGCAGTTGCCAGGGAGTGCGAGCCAATGCTCGTTCCCCCCCCTGCGTCAATGTCTTGTTTGAGATTACTGGCGAATGTCAGCGTCGCCAGGAAACCGCCGCCGGAAGAATCAACCATTTGCGCCCGTGTTGGGTTTGCATAGCTAGCATTCCAGTCCATGCGGTCAAATGTTCCGTCGTTATCGAATACTCTTAAGTTTTGGCCAGACACAATCTCGCTCATGGCCGCTGCCGCCGCATCGTTTGGCAGGGCAGAATTTAGTGTGATTTCTGAATTGGCTGCTATAGGCTCAAGTCTGCGCTCTGACTCAGCAGCCAAAAAAGTAGAGTCTGTTACGCCAGTAGCTGTTGAACCACCCGCAGATCTACCCCCACCACCTGAACGTCTACCCATAATTATCTCCGCATTAATTACTCAACTACGAAAAGCCATGGTTCGACGTTGGCGCGTCGAGCGACAGCCAATGTATTAGCTCCCGACGAGCCAATCGCTACATATTTACCTCTGACCTCCCTTACGGGGACCGGAACCCAGGGCCTACCGCCACCTGAACTGGCTATTCCTTGCCTTATGTTTTTAGCCGCTGTGTCAATTTGGGACTGGGAAGCTGTTGGCCGACCTCCAGAGACCTCACTCAAGCGAGTGACAATTGTACTTCCCGAATCTTGGCTTTGTCCGCTACCACTTGTCCTGCTGCCAACCTTGGCAAATAGCGGGCTCCCTTCAGCACTCCTCATTGAACTAATGATCTTGTCCTGAGTTTTGTTGTTAGGAGTCACTATCGCCTGAAGCTCTGCGCCTCTGCCTGACGCTTTAGCAGACGCAATCATCCTTGCGCTGGTTGGATCAGCAGCAACATACTGCTCAAAGCCAACTTCTTTGATTAAGGCAGGCGAGACGTTTACCTTGCCCTCATCAAACGCTTTAACCATCGCCGCATCTGGGCGAGCCCCACCGATATCAATTTGGCCGGGATCGTTAAACGTGCCGCTCTCAAATGTAATTAAATCGCCTAAATCAGACATC
>CBDHHL010000013.1:0-55364 GCA_965263355.1 Leptolyngbyaceae cyanobacterium
GTTCTTCGTATTGCTGACGTAGTTCTTCGTATGGACGCTGGAAGTAACCAGGGAATGAGTCTTGGAGGGTTTTGTATAACTCAGTCGTTGGTAATTCCCATTGGTGACTAATACCAAAATAATGCGAGGCCATGCCCCCACCTTTTACAGACTTCCCTAAGGCTAAATTAATTTGTTTGTTTGAGATATTAGCGGCTGCTTTTTGCCCCTGGAACCATGCTCGCAACGGTTCAAACACAAACCCGCGCAACTCATCACACTTTGCCTGATATCCTGCTGCGCCTTTAGCTGCGTTATCTGCGCCGTAATGTTCACAAAAGATAATTGATTCCGATGCAGGAAAATAGCCTCTAAGAATTTCTTTGCATGATCCTTTATGAAATCCTTGTTCCTTTCGCCATCGAATATTGTTCAGCACATTAAACCGATCGCTCAACAACACCTCAACTTGTGCTGACATTTTTGTGCTCGCGAAACAATACAAGCTGCCATTAGGTTTTAATATGCGTTGCCATTGCGCGGCTAGCTGGTCAATCCATCTCAAGAATTCTGCTGAATTATCCCAGGCGCGATCCCACCATTCGAATTTACCTTTAGAACCGCCCCCTTTTACCTTAAAAAAAGGTGGGTCAGTTGCTATTAGATCAATGCTGCTATCAGGGATGCCGTTCATCACTTCCAAGCAATCGCCCTGAATAACTTGATTTAATTCCATAGCAAAACTCAGCACGATCGCACTAGTACATTATCCCCTGAAAGTGCCAGAATAGACCTAAGCTGTCAACTTTGGATATGCCGTGAGATTCCGTTCAGCTTGCCAATGCATCCCAGATATCTAGCTGCTCTTTTTCTGCAATAGGTTTCTTGTCGCTAGGCTCTGTTTGCCCCGGTGCCCATACTTCATTAATACGATTTTTAGCGATCTCAAAATAATCAGTATCTAGTTCAATCCCAATAAACTTACGACCTAGTTTTTTGGCCGCGACTCCGGTACTACCACTGCCCATAGTAAAGTCTAGGACGGTTTCATTGGGCAGCGTGTAGGTCTTGATCAGATACTCCATCAGGGCGACGGGCTTTTGGGTGGGGTGGAGTCTGCCCGAAGACGCTCTCTCGTCACCTTTTATTGAGACAATATTTTTAGGGTAGAAAAGCCCTATGTTTATAGTTTTTACGTTGTCTGATTGATCGCCAAAAATACTGCTTTTATTGCCCTTGCTGATTGCCGTATAACTTTTTCCTTTCTTCATGCATGGGTAATAATTAGTTTGCCCTTGGCCAAAGACCAAAACGTCTTCAGTTATTTTCAATGGTTGTTTCTTGGCATTCAAATGACCAGCGAACTTATTTACTTTGTCCCACGTCCAGCAATACTTGAACCACCTCGGATTACTCATCACTAAGGCACTGGTAAACGGCTGGGAGCCAAATAAAACTATTGCCCCATTAGGCTTAACTAGTTTCTTTAATCTCATCCACATTTCATCAAACGGGATCACACTATCCCATTTGCAAGCGGTCGTGCTCAACCGTAAGGTGGATCTGTAATAATAGCGTCTACAGTTATTTTGTCAGCTATTAGTTGGCCCATTACATCAAGGCATTCGCCTTGAAATAGTTGAACTAGATCTTCCTTCACTAATGATCACCTCCTTATTCCATAGCAAAACTCGGCACGATCGCACTAGTACATTATCCCCTGAAAATGCCAGAATAGATCTAAGCTGTCAACTTTGGATATACTGTGAGCGGTGATGAACGTAACTGATAGCGATGATTATGTAGCTTTGATGATTGCTGCGGGTTCTCTAGCCTTAGGCGCGATCACAATTGTTGCATCGGCTGTATCTGACAAAATGGGCGCTGCTGAGACGACTGGGGGCTATGCCGTAGCTACAACCGGGTTAAGTGGCGCTGCGGGCTTAGCGCAAGGTGGTGGAAAAAAGAAAGATGAAAAAGACATCCCTGATCCTGAGCCTACAGTCCCCACACCTGAACCTACGCCACCGACATTCAGCAGCCCAGTAGAACCCGTGAGTATCGATCCCCCTGGTGGTGACACTGACTATGCTCATATGGGATTTCAATTGCCGTCGTCAGCTGGAGATACGGGCTGTCTTAAGGCGACACTTTACGGAATGGAGGTAAATTTTATCCCTTAAACGACAAAAACGCTCAAGCTTCTCAGTCTAAGAGCGTTTTTGTCAGTGGTGACCATGCCAGACGGCTAGGGGATTTAATGTGCTCTAGTCTAGCACATCTAATTTTGTTTGCCATACAAAAGACGGCAGTAGTCCTTGAGCACCGTTTAAGATTTGCATGGATTCAACCAAAGTTTTGAATGTTTTAAGATAAATATCTGGATTCTTTTCCGAAAGCCGATTACCTGCGATGTTCACCTTTTCAACATCATTACTACAAATATAATCGGCTAATTCTTCGGCGCTAGGATTTATTAGCAATAATTTTTTTAGATTTTTTGCAGTTCCTATTGTGAGCCTTCCACCTGGGCTATTTTGACGACCGAACCATACAGTTAAGTCTGTGTCAAAAACATTTGCTTTTGTCCTAGGTGGATATCCAGCCTCAGGATACTCTTTGAGGCCGAACATTTTAAGTGAGTAATCCGATATATTTTCTCCTGACCAAGTTTGAATCATGTAACCTTTGGCGGCCCATCCACCAGTTTTGAATCCGCAATACCTAGCAGCATCTAAACCCGCTCTATCTGCTCCGGTCTGGCCACCAGAATGAAACTTTAATTGTTTGAACATTTTTTTGTGCTGTGCTAATCCTTTATTTTTTAAGTCTCTAATAAGAAATACGATCAGGTAAATTAGCATTTAATGGCAATGCAGATTGAGCGTATTGAGGCAGTCGTTTAACCACCCTCCATCCTTTTGTTTTCAATGAACCTGCTAAATAATATCCTTTCCCAAAAGCCCAGTCTTCTCTGTACTCAACACCTTCTAATCTTAAAAACTTAGTTCTTTCATCTAGCGATGCAGCTAACCGCATTTCCTTAAACAACCGACGTGAATGATTTGAATACGCAAGCACAAAGCCTTCCTCAACTCGCAAAGAATCAAAATCTTCCATAGGGTGCCTATCATTGATAATTTTCTGAGCAATGATGACACCATGGGCAGTTTTTCTTGTAGTTACAAACGCCATTGCTTTTTAACATCTATTGACATCTCCTAATTTACACGCTACATTTTTGAGTGTCAACACAAATATTGAATTGATGCCAGACGTAAACATAGAGATTACGCTGGAGCTAGCCGAAAAAGTTCTTGACGCCTTGCCTGAACTACTTAAAGTAGAAACCCATGGCTTGACTCAAGAAGACTTAGGCTTAAAGCTAGGCTTAACAAAGTCTTCAGCTAGCACTACGATTTCTAGATACGAAAAAAGTTCATACCATGGTGTTAAACTGTGGAGGCTGAGAGAGGTTGTAAAAGCCCTTTCAGATCTAGTCCAAAAGTAGTCCAGAACAAAAAACGCTTTCAACAGAAGTATTGAATAACAAGGGTTGTAGCGTAGTTGATTAGTTGCGGTTGCAGCAGCAAGTCAAAGTAATTTAGGAATAAAAACTATGAGTTTAGGTTTCGGCCTTGATCCAGACATTTGGACAGACGATCTCGATAAGCTAACGGCAAGCGACAGTAAAGGCGTTTTGTATGCTGGCTTTTCCAAAAGCAATACGCTTTTCTTTTTCATTTCTATGGACCGGTTTGGAGAATTTAATTTGTGCAAGGTGACTCTTGGTAAAGGAAAGTCTGGGAGTTTAACTGCGCTTAAAACGCTGCCTAAATATTGGACAGAAGCGAAGAATTTAGGCGTTAATTGGAGATAAGGTAGGTTAAATCGCTTGCTGTAACGTCGTACTCATCCCAGGGGCGATAAACGGGGTTATTGTATCAGTCTTCATTGTCTCGCCTTGGTCTGTCCCTGGCACTGGTGAAGCTGTCCCCTGGTAAACGATCGCTATCATTTCAACTTCAGTTTCTTTTAGCCCAGACAATGGCTCGGATACACAGGGGGCTGTCTTGTGTCAATTAATAGGTCATGCAGGCGAAAAAAGATCCTAGGGTCCGTTGGCGTTTGCCATAACTTATAGATATCTGGCCCAGACCCTAGCCCTACCTGAATATTTTGAGTTCGATACGCCGTTTGCATAAAGACTTTGAAAATTATGCCCGTTGCATTAATGGGATTGTCTAATAAAAGTTCAATATAATTGCTATTCCCATTGGTCGCAGTGCCCGCGATGCGAGCCCCATCATTCGAAACATCAAAACCCGTCGTCACTAAATCAGTTCTGATCGTATTGGCCAGGGTGCGACCTGTAAATGTGGGATAGAACTGGGTTAGACTTAGGCTTGGTGCGACCATGGACTGTTAGGGTGCTGCCCGTATTGTATCAATTAGTCAATACTGTCAGCAAACGACCAAGGATTTCAGCTGCGGTCATTTTTGGCAAAAGAAATTACTGACTCACGAATGACGCGTGATTTATTCAAAAAAGCTTTTCCTGCATCAGTCAGAGAGTAATATTTACGTCGTGCCCCTTCCCTGCTTTCTGTAGCATCGCCCCATTCAGACGAGACAAAACCTCTATTTTCTAAGCGTTTTAATATCGGATATAAAGACCCAACAGGGATTTTGCGTTGGCCTTGCGTTGCTTTGTCGATTGATTCAGATATCTCTAACCCATACAAACGCTGATGCTCAATAACAGTCATTAATAATTCTTGCGTGTTCGTCAGGTCTAGCTCTGCCATGGAATAGCCCCATAATTACTACCTTACGATTGTAAGGTATTTTGTGGGCAGTCATGCCCAATGTACGGATAAATGACAGGGGGTTGTATTGTGACAAAGGGTGAGGGTATATTAGAAGAGTAGCAAGCGAGAGAAAAAGCAAATGAAAAGCCTTTATGATTTACCCGTCAAAAGCCTAGGCCATAACGAAGATTACCAAAGTCGTCTCGAAGATCTGCGTTATCGGGCTAAATTTCCAAATTTGTCTAATTACATGATTGGAGTAAATGATTTAGTCGTTCGGTTTATTTTTGACTCAGACTTACTGTCTAAATTAATTGATTTGCATGTCACCAATACCAAAAACGCTTAACCCACAGTGCCCACACTGTCAGGGAAAGACCCAAAAAAACAAAGTGCTGAAATCAGGCAGACAGCAATATAAATGCACCGTCTGCAAGCGCTGCCATACCCCAGGGAAAACCGTAGGTGGTAGGCCCCCAGTCGATGCCCCGTCAGCAGCAACGCTTAGACAGCGGAGAAGTAGGGGTTGTAGCTGTTCGGTAATTTCTACCCATACCTAGACAAAACTATCCGATTGTCCACATAATCATTATGTAGTCAGTAGGATAGTTTTATGACATCTGAAGAAATGCCTATCAGTATTGGTGAAGCAGCCGATCTATTGGGTGTTAGCGTTAAGACTGTTAGGAGATACGCTGATAAAGGTAAAATCCCATTTGAACGTGCTCCCAGTGGCCATAGACGCTTCTACCGTTCACAGCTTCAAGCTAAATCTAAAACCTTTGATACTGACCGCGTAACGGTTAACTATGGTCGAGTATCAAGCCATGACCAAAAGAAAGACCTAGAACGTCAGGTAACCCGACTAGAAGAGTTCAGCAACTCTCATGGATGGCATTACACCACGATTCAAGATTTAGGTTCGGGACTCAATTACAAGAAAAAAGGACTAAAGAAGTTAGTCAAAATGATACTCAATGGTGAAGTTGAGCGTCTTGTTATAACCCATAAGGACAGGCTTCTAAGGTTTGGCGCTGAACTCATATTTATGATGTGTGATGAGTTTAATGTTGAGGTTGTCATAGTCAACAAATCACCTAAAGAACGTGATTTTGAATCTGAGCTAGTAGCTGACATGATCGAATTAATTACACTGTTCAGTGCAAAACTTTACGGGTCAAGGTCTCACAAGAATAAAAAGGTAGTTGAGTCTGTGGTCAAAGCTACCCAAGAATAAGCCATTATGCTTATAGACATTTTGGGTAGGTATGGGTATATTTTAATTATGTCGTTTACAGGTCGATACGATGCCTACACTAACCTATTGCAAAGGTTTACCTACTCCAGCTGATGAGCTAAATGCTATTGGCTTTACTGAGTTTGAAATGTTCCTAACAGCCTATGCACCTATATTTCATAAGGCTGTTTGTGAAACTGTTGCTCAGTTGCTATCAGACAGTTTCAATAAATCAAAATGGAATACTCACCTACAACAAACCTATGGCATTTCTAAACGTCATGCTAACGGAGTGATCTCCAGTGCAAAGGGTAGTGTAGATAGCGCTAAAGAGTGCCGTAAACTTCATGTAAAGCAGCTTGAGGGCAAGCTTAAATCTACTAAGCAGTGGGTGAAAAAGTCACTTAAACGGATTAAGCGTAAAGACTTTTACCCAGCCTGTAACCTACATACCCGTAGAACTCGATTACAAGACTTACGGTTTGCTATCCACCATAAACAACGGCGTATAGCTGTTTTAGAGAGCCAGATTGACAACCTTAAAACTAAGCCTATCCAGGTTACTGTTCCCCGGTCTCAATGCTTTGTAGTGGGCTCTAAGGATGAAAGCTATGGTAACCAAACAGTTCAGTGGGCTGGTAACACAATTAAATTTCGTGTTCCCTATTGCCTAGAATCTAAATTTGGTAAACATGTTGAAACTAAGCTAGGTGGGTTTGAGCGCAACATTAACCGGATACCCTCAGATGGTGCTAAGACTTGGCATTTTTACCGTAAGGATGGCAAGTGGGTAGCAGCTGTTCAGTTCACCCCTAGCGCTGTTAAAAGGGTCTCTAAGCACTCAATGTATGGGTGCATCGGTATTGACCTCAACCCAGGCTCTATAGGGTGGGCTTATGCCGATACTGATGGAAACCTAAAAGCTCATGGCCAGATCCCCTTACAAATGGGTTTACCCACAGGTAAACAGGATGCTCAGATTGTTGATGCAGTTATGCAACTTGTCACCCTAGCTAAAACTTATAAATGCCCTATCGTTGCTGAGAAATTAGACTTTAGTAATAAGAAAACATCACTCAAGGAACAAGGTAAAAAGTATGCTCGGATGCTGTCAGGGTGGGCTTATAGTCGGTTTAATGAGTTGCTAGATAGTATTTGTCAAAACCGTGGTATCCGAGTTCTACGAGTAAACCCAGCTTATACCTCAGTTATAGGTCTGGTTAAGTACTCTAAACAATATGGTTTAGCCTCTGATGAGTCAGCAGCGCTAGCAATTGCTAGACGTGCTATGAGGCTATCCGAAAGACTCCCAAGCTCCATAAATGCCTATCTAGAGGTGAACTCTGGAAAGCACATCTGGAGCCACTGGTCACAACTGAATAAACAACTGAAAACCAAACGAGTAAGGCGACATACCTTTTACTCTATCTCTAACTGGGAATTCCTGGACAAGCGCAGTAAGTTACACAGCTGCTGACGCAAGCGAAAGCACTAGGAGTAGGTTTTCTGAAAATACACCGTGGATTTTCTGGCTAGGTAGATATGGTAATACTTGACCACATTTGTCTAGTTATTTAGAAGCGGCAGCAAAACGTACGGATAAATGGCAGGGGGTTGCATCGTGACAAAGGGTGAGGGTATATTAGAAGAGTAGCAAGCGAGAGAGAAAAAGATTATGTTGACTGGCAACTATTGCATTGACAAAGCCGCTAAAAACGTTCTAGAGGAACAAGTAAAAGCAGCTAGCAAAAAACTTAACGAATATCCAAGAGAAGCCAATGGGTTAACACCCGCATCTACAAAGGCCATGGTCGGCTGGCAGGAAGCTAAAATCGCTTATGGTAATGCATTTAACTCTCTTCGTAAGTTTAACGGGGCATTTTGTAAGCGATATAAAAAAGAAATTCGCGCTGAACGTAAAGTTAAGGCAGCATAAAATAAACCCCCTGTTAGCCAAGCAAATGCTAACAGGGGGTTTGTTTTATATTTGGCCGTTAAGCTCTAAAGCTTAAACTGCTCTAACACGCCTGAATCAATTTGTTCTTCCGATAAGCCCATATCAAGCAAAACTTGCCTTGGAAGATTGCTTAAGTCTTGCGTCCGCTCGATTTTTACCCATGGGTTCTCTTCGTCTGGCAATGGGGCATAGCTAAACTTAAACGTATAGACTGCGTTGTATGCGTGAGTAGGGATATCAGGAATATATTCTTCATAGTCATCATCAATTAGCCATGGACCCAAACGTTGATGAGTAACTGCGCCGGGAAATCTAGGATCTGCGCTGTCAGGGTCTATTTTCTTTTCAGTCCCCATGCGTTCTTGATCGTTAATCTTTGCCCTGCCGCTGTAATCAACTAAAACGCAAGTCATGTCTTGAGCTTCATCGTAAAGCTCGTCAGGGATTCGATCCATGTCAGGGATGCAAACAATTAAATCTGGCTTATTCATAATTACTCCTCCTCTTCGCTGTATATGTCGCCTTGACTTTGATCCATTGAACTGGCTGGAAACTGGCAATCGCCTATGAAAATACAGTCTATCGGCAAGATAGGATCTCTTGTCTGTTCATAACGATTTTCAGTCTCTTTATATTGTTTCCAGCCGTATCTTTTTGCCATGTCATCACAATGTTGTTTTGACGCGGCAGAGTATCGAGTCTCTTTTTTGTTGTTGAAAAAATTCATTTTCCTTATTGTTGGGGATGATTGAGGACCCATGCTTTGATTGCCAAGTTTTCAGTAGGCTGAATTAAAGTCTTGAGTGCGGCTTTAGCTTTTGAAAGTGCTTGAACTAATTCAATTTTGCAATCTACTGCTTGATCTGTATTTCTACTTAAAGTCATCACAAAAAGTGCTTGAGCTTCATTAAGTAAGCAGTATTTAAGCTGTCTCCCAAAGTCGTTGGCTTTTTCTGACTTCCGAACGATAGGCCCGAACTCAGCAACATATGCCTCATGCTTTCTGATATTTCTAAGGAAGCTAGCGTGTTTTATGCCTAGTTTTTTTGAGATTACTCTAGAATCAACTACTATGTTGCCGTCATCATCAAACATGACAATATTTGATTCAGTCATGATTGAGCTGCCTCCCCTAATTTCTTGGCTAAATACTCATCGATAGCGGAGTCAATCAAGTCAACGTCTGACGACATATAGACAGTGCATTTGCGTTGTTTGCCGTTAAAGATGCGATGACCTTTTAACGGTTCTTTGTTGTGAGTTTCGCGATATTTTTTAGCGGCTAGCTTACCTATTTGAGACTCGTAGTTTTCGCAACCTCTAATCTCTCGGTACTCCATACGGTCTCGAATAGTCCACTCTGTTTTGTCTTCAGTAGTGACTAATTGTTTTTGACTACTTGAAATAACTAAAAGGTTGCCGATGTAGTCTTCTAGTTTTTGTAGCAATACAGGGCTTGGGTCACGCATCCCGTGAACTAACGCACTTAACTTTTCTGCCCTGGCAATTTTTTTGTCTTCAATATCGATAGGATCATTCGATTTAGCAAATGGAAGTTTGCCCATTGCCTCTGCATGGATTGCAACAAGGCCCACTCCCCCGATAGATTCAACCAGTGATTCTGCTTGCTTGCTGGTTTTTCTAGCTTTATAGGCGTAATAGGTTAAACAAACTATTGCCCCTTGAATATGCCACCCATTTTTAGCTATGTCCCCAGGCTCTAAGCCTTTGTCTGCAAGGGATTTCGCCAATGACTTGCTTTTTATGTCCCCAGATGAGACTAAGGTACTATGGTCTGGCAACCCAGCAAGTCTTGCCATGCCTCGGTGTGACATAGTCCCATCGATTCGGCATTCTTGCCTAAAAAGATTTAGGATGTCGATTTTTGATACGATTTCATTAGCCATAGTTTAGCTGTTCTCTAAATTGTGGTTAAGCAGCTGCCAGCACTTCCAATACTGTCAGCTGCTGCCAATCATAGCATTTTTACTGATGCTCAACTAGCTCAATATGAGCCATATGATCAGGCTGGCTGTCCGCTATCAATTTCGCTTGTTGCTCAATAAAGTCAGCATCAACAGATATGGGGCACGGCTCAATCTTGACATCAAAGTTATTTATCAGCGCTTCATAAACCATCGGATTTATGCCCGCCTCAGCATTAATTAGTTCATCCAGCAAGACAAAGCTATCGAGATATTGATTGCCTTGATAGTGGCTGCCGCAATCGCCCATAGTCTTTATATGGCGATCCCCAGCCATTACATTGCGGACCACTTGAGCGGTCGTGTCTTTTTCTGTATACTCGCCCGCGTCACAGGTGCGGGCATTGCTAGCAAATGTGTTGTTCTTTACGGTATTAATTCGGCTGTCATTCCCCTTAACAGTATTCAGGCCAACTCCAGATTTGCCATTAAACATACTGAGATTGTCTTTAATCAGTAGATTGCCCCGATAGATGCCCGTATCGTTTTGAAAATGAATGCCGTTCCCTTCATCTAAGGCCATGGTTGCGAAACCCTTAGAGAACACTCGTGAAATTACATTGCATTGGTTTCCAAAAACCAGATTCTCAGAGATTTCATACAACGTTTCCGGCGGCCCTTTTGGCTGGCTATTGGCGATACCATGACTGCCAGAGATCGAATACCAGCAATTATGGTAAATTGCGTTACCTTTAATCAGATGAGAGTGTCCATCCTTGTTAGTAATACCCCCACCGGGGAAATGATGGATTTTACATCCCTGAATTCTGATATTTGAGCAATCGTTTAATGCGATGCCCCGTCCTGTTATTTGGATCGACGCATCTTCCCACCATAGAGATAACGCATAATCTAGGTCTAAATCTTGACTGTGGCCTGCAAACTCTATATCAGTGATATAAACGTGATTGGAGTTTTTCATCGCTAAGCCATTTGTGTCAGAAAGTATAGTCACTGGACCATCCCCAAACGGCATTATCTTGATTGGTGCTTCGGCTGTTCCTTTTAGCCCACTAGCAAAAAAAGCATTTCCACGGGTCCGTGTTTCCCATGAAGTGTTGTATTCTTCATGTTGATAAACGCCAGACTTTAGCAGGATACGATCGCTTGCCTCAACAACTTTAAGCGCACTTTGAAATTGATCTGATGTCTCGATGATGTATTTCATTGATTAATTCCCGAAAAAGCCTGCATTACTTGCATCAAAAGCGAAGATAGGACTTGCCCTGATAGACTCCGCAACGGTCTCTTTGTTTGCCATGACCCGGTCGAAGCCAAAGGCTACATATCCAAATGTATCGCCATTTTGAGCCAGTATGGGGCAAGAAATAGTTAGCTGGATATTATTTGGTTCTAGCTGCTGTCTCAATAGACCCTCTGGGAGATCCTTGGTAGGCTTGACCCAGCATTGACCTAACTTATGATAATCGAGCTGTTCTAGGTATATATCTTCTTGTTGGATGTCCAGCCATCCGTAAGTTGCCGATACTGGCACTCCGATTCGTGCGATCGCAAAACTAAAGCGCCGACGCTGGTCCTCGTCGTACAAAAATGACCCTACCCATTGAGCGTTCAAACGATCACCCATAGAAGTTATGACATCTTCGATGCTTTGTTGGTAGATAAGCCCCCTAGCGATGCCCTGTGCTATAGAACCAGGCGTTTTGATTTGCAAGCAAGCCTCGCTAAACTGAGTATGACTCGTCCAGAAAAGAACTAGGCCAAAAAATAACCCAATCGATGCGATTATGAACGCCCGACCCAATTGTGTTCTAAGGAATGGAAACAATGCTCTATCGTTTCGCATTAGGAGTTTTGCTATCTATTGACTTTTCATTAGCCATGTCTTTAGCCTTTGATACGATACCAACAGCTGCACCGGTTGCATTAACGAGCGCCCCGATTACTAGGATCGTAGCGTCTCTGCCAAAAGACATCAGTTCCGTTGGCACTCGCCTAAAAATACTTAATAAAAATGGGGTTAGATAGAAAAAAACACCCGCATAGATCAGCCACTTAACGACGAGTTCTTGTAGCTCAGACTGGCGCAATTGTACTTGCATATCCTTGTTGGACGCTTTCAGTTCTTTATTGGATTTCTCCAATTGCAAGATCAAATCTCGTTCCTGTTGCTCTTGCTCCTTTATTTGTTCTTCTTGGCGTAAATATTCTGTGCGGTCTCGAACGACTTCGCCTACATAGGTTTCACCTTCGTGATTGACAATAAATAGTCGTAGCCAGATAGGGATCTGTCGTCCCATTCGTGTTTTGCCAAAAAGCGGAGCTTCAGAACCCATATCACGGGTCCTCTGCCCACGTAGAAACGCATCATACATTCTGTCATGAGCGCTTTCTGATATAAGAGATTCAGGAACCAAACTGTAGACTTTCAAGCCAACCATTGCCGTTGGATTTTCGTACTCAAAAAGTCTAGCCGCTGCTGGGTTAGCAAGGACTATTTTGCGTTGTGAATTCCCAAAGATAACGGGATCAGGATTGAATTCAAATCCAGCTCTTGCTAACGCTGCGTCAGGCATCAAATTAAACCATTTTCAATTCAATAATCCATGGTCTCTCTATTTTTACAACACCGTGTTTTACAGAAGATTAAGCAACTAGAACAATCAGGACATAGCCCTCGCCGCCGTTACCTCCTGACGCATCTACAGTACCATCCGAGCCGGTACCACCGCCGCCACCGGCACCTGGTCCCGAACCATCACTAGCCGGATTCGTAGTGCCTCCGAAATTGCCCCCCTTACCTCCGGTTCCAAAGGCGTTAGGGTTATCTTTATCAGGGATCACGACGCCATTACCTGCGCCACCGCTGGGGATACCAAACGCCGTTGGACCGGTTCCCGCACTGGCTGATCCTCCCCCACTACCGGAACCCGGCCCCCCGTTATTTGTGCCCCCTTGAGACTGAGTAGCCCCCAGCTGTCCATTAGGTAACGCACTAGCACCGTCGCCCCCTTGTGCACCATTACGATAGACGATGCCAGGAATACTAGAGCTGCCGTTCCCTCCTGGGCCACCTAACCCCCCGGCTATGTCTACAGTATCTACGGTGGAGATCTGGCCAGCACCGCCACCGATGCCGCCCCTAAGCGTTATGGCATCAAACGGCCCTACAGCATCTATGGTTACTTGGCCTCCAGATGAACCGTTAGAGTTTGCAGATCCACCAAGGCCAGGATTGCCGATAGTCCCGGTTATCGTTTGCCCTTGCAGTGATAGCGGAAACGCCTGCACCAGTTCTAAAGAATCTCCTGAGCCACCACCTCCGCCACCCGATTTCCCGTTACTATAGTCACTTTGAGCGCCGCCGCCACCTCCGCCACCAGGGGCCGAGGCATATAATCTAAATTCGCTATAAAGGTTGGTCGGTACTGTGAAACTGAATGGCCCTGGAGTGTTAAATAGTATAACTTCATCAGCTGTCGCTGGAGCACTGAGGGTCAAGTCTTCAAAAACAAAAAAGACATATCCTCTAGTCCCCGATCCTCCCCTGGGAGATATGCCCGTATTGCCGGGTGCCCCTGGACCTCCGCCACCACCGCCCCCTCGTAATTCTCCTGATTGAGCGCTCAAGAACAACCGAGCATTGCCCCCATCGCCACCATCGCCATAGACTCTCGGGTTGTCTTGCGTTATCTCCTGAGCACTATTAAAACCGGATGCCCCGGTTGCAACGTTAGCCGGAAATAAATTTCCCGATGAGTGAGCGCCCCCACCACCGCCCGCAGTACCCCCGGAAGATTCCCCATTGCCAGGGGTGTTGTTAGTGTTGGTTATCCCCCGAGCGCCATTACCACCCCTACCACCGGGAATAGTGACTAGTGAGGCGAACCCCTCGGTAACTTGGCCCCCGGCTCCCCCTTGAGGGTTTGTCAGGCTAGCGTGCTGTCCACCACGGCCCCCTTGAGCAACGATCCTCGGAAAATTGCCCCAGGCATTAATAATAGTGCTTCTCCCGCTGCCCCCTGGAGTAGGGCCACCATCACCTCCGGACCCTGCGCTCCCCCCAGACCCTACAGAACCGGTAACACTCTGTCCTCTTAGATCAGTCCCGTAGGACAAGCGTACAATCTCAAAAGCAGCGCCACCGCCGCCGCCTCCGCCGCCTGAGAGAATAGCAAAAGAGAACGTGTTGAACTGGCCGCCGCCGCCGCCCCCTCCGCCGCCTACCCCGTATATCGACATATGGCTATAAGGATAGGTAGGCGTTGTGAAGGAAAAGCTTCCGGCTGCCTCGAATAAGAAAAGCTCAGTCCGGGCTTCGATCTCTATCACCGGTAACGGCTGAGTGAAACTAGATCCATCGGATAACGTAATCACATAAGACGGATAGTATGTCCCTGGAGAGTAAATATGCGATATCGCATAGGGAGAGATAACTGGTTTAAGTCCGCTAGAATCCCCTGGGTTAAACTGTATAGCAGTTGCCGAGACACTAACCCCTATGTTATTTAATTGTAGATTATACTCTCTAACGGAATCTGCAGACTGGTCAAATGCATGATAGACATGGGTTTGAGCAACATCAGACTCACTGAGATTAGGATACTCCGCAAGGCCTTGAAGATAGCGAACGATGCCCATTTATATTGCTTCCTGCTCTAGCCTAATTGTTCTATCTGAGGCAGTGACAACGCTAATTATTCCTAAGTCATAATCTCGTATAGTCACTCCTGGCGCCGGGTTAGGGTTCGCTAACGCTAATCTAAATCCAGGGTCCAGGGTTGCCGCGATCTCGGCAAACTTCATATCATAGAGATTAACAAAGGTCTGACCGTTTAGAAACGTTTTAACACTTCCCGCTTGGTCTAAAGAGACTACATGGGTAGTAGGGGCCGTTAATCCGGTCTCAACCAGTGTGAAAAACTCGGCCTTTACTAAAATTACCCCATAAGATCCCCCTCGCCTAAAAACGATATCTCCCACCGAGAGATCGGTTTCCGAACGGTCGTACTCTACGTCTATATGCCCGTTGTTATAGATCACCGATAGATACGGAGTACTGGGATCTGCAGTAAGATCCTGAAAATCACTAAAGAGATAGGGATTGTTAGCCGATAGAAACGCCTTATAGGTAAACAAGACATGGGTAGCTAGAGACAGGTCAACCGCCGTCCCATTGCCCATGCTGATAGGTGACTCAGTTCCTGATGTGCCTAGAGTCACATTTCCAGTCCACTGAAAAAACGATGTCAGGCCTTGGAAGCTGAGGTTGCTTGATGGCTCTTCAGCGCCCGCCGACTCTCTAACCCAGCCTGTACCATCGTTGTATAACTTCAGCCCTTGAGATTCAGTTAAGCTTGCGTTTGTGTAAAGCGTTCCGTCGACAGTGACGGCGCTATTTGGAGGAATGATCGCGTCAACTTTTTTAGCTGTATTTATATTTGTTGTTAGCGGATAAGTCCCACCAGCTGACAGATAGCCAATGGACGCATAGCCCAGCGTTGCACCGTCCAGCTGCTGAGTGATCTCTTTTCCGTCGTCCTCAGTAACAAATGTGTCCCAATCTGCCGCCACAAAAGGCCCCGGTGGATCAAGACTCGCCTTATTTGCTGTGTAAAGCGTGCCTCCTTGAAAAACCTGAGTGCCCGCGAGATAGCCACCCACTAGCGCTGGATCATATCCGCTAGGAATCTCTGGCAAAAGTATTGCCAGTTTGTCCTCTTGGGCATCAGGAACCTCGTTTGCAGTAAATGCGTCAGAATGCCATCTGTTATCCTCTGTACTCCAGCTTGCAAATGTCCGGGCAGTGACGCTTTCATTGTTTACAACATAACGCCTCTGTCCGTCTGTAGTTGGGTCTGCTTCAATTGTCCAGATCGTTCCATTACTGCTGACTACATAATCTCGATCTGTTGCTGCAATTATCAGCGTATTGCCGTTATTGGCTGTCGCTGGATAGGTAGCAGATATCGCAGATATCGCAGCAGCGCTACCCGTGGCTGCAACCACCGTGCGATCTTGTGCCGTGGCTACGAGTGTATCCGTGGACGAGGTTGGGGTTTGTCGTCTGATGATAGGCATTGTTTTATAGTGTGAACGCTGTCAACCCTGTCACTTTTGCGTATCTCAACTCGGAAATAGCTGACCCAGCCCCGCGTATACGGAATCCGACTTGTTTGTCAAGCGGATTCCCATTGTGGAAAAGCGCAACCACAGGCTCTGAGTTTATCTGCCACCGAATCTCATTTGCACTGTACTGGAGCTTTCCTGTGTAGATGTTGTCTCCTGCAAGTGTACCGGGAGTTATATTAAAAACTGCAATTCCAGGCTGAGTACTCCTATGCCAAGCTGTAGAAAGCTGTGCCTCTATGTGCTTGACTTGCAAATTGTAATAAGACCCATTGGCATTCCTTCGGAAAATGGGTCCGTGAATAGCTCCGCTATTTGTTGAGAAACAAATAAAGTCAACTTCTATGACTTCTCCAACAGGAATTTCATTTATCAAGAACAACCATCTGTCGGGGTCAGCTTGCGGAACTCCAGCGGCAGTCAAACCCGATCCAGAAGCGCCAATCACAATTTCCCCTTGCACTGGGGTTATTGTTCCTGTTGTATGGGTAGCAGTTGTAATACTCGCGCCTGCTGCCCCTGTGAATGTCGACTCAAACACAACACCACCTCCTGTCACTATTGGTGGGGGTGCAACTGCTGCGCTCGCTGCTGTCAGCACTAAATTATTACTGTTAATTAGCGATATGACCCTGTCGTTAGCCGCGTCATATGTTGGTTGGCCACTAAACTGTGTGGTCAAATAGTGATAACCGTCGGCGTCTAATGTAAAATCATCAATCGCCATTAAATGAAAACGGCTGTCACTGGCGATAAACGCGTCTGTTTGGCTGATTATTTCTGCTGCTGCAACTATACCACTAGAGTTATTTAGACGAATTACCAACCAATTTAGTTGCAATCCGGTTTCTCGTTGAACATAAAAATCTAAATTGATTAGTTGATCGGCAAACCCAGGCCCGTACGCCACATTTGTTCCGTCTGTTTCTCCCATCCAAACAACGATAGGGCCATAGTGAGTAGTTGTGCCTTTTGAAGCGTTCAACCCCGATATTAGGTTTGTGACGTTTGGATCATCAATATTCCAAGCGCCGATCCCCCCCTGGAAACCTGTGCCACTAGTTGCAGCCAGTGTACTGTTTACTGTCCCTTGGTATGCTGCAGCGAAAGAAGTCTCAAATCGAGAAGTTCCTAAATAGACTGCGTTAGATTGGCCTATTAGAGTGTTATGGAAAACATCGCTAGAGGTTAGTGAGACCAGATCTCCCCCTGCTGATGCTGCGCTTGCAGTCATCGTTCCTAAGTTAACCAGTGATCCTTGGTTACCCGCTGTATCAGCATAACTATTAACTGGGACAGTGACTGTGTAACTGCCATCCACAGGGGCTGTTACGTCAAAATCAACCCTTACACCGTTGTTGCCAATAGCTGTAGTGTTTGAGATCGCGATTGTCGCCACACTAGCGCCGTCAATAGCGCTGAGTGAAGCAACTGTTACAGATGAGGGGTTAAAGCTTGTTTCGTCGTCAAAATCAACTGTAACAGTTGCGGCGACTCCCGTTGTTGCAGTGGGAAGAACCCCAACTAACACAGCTGTTGGCGCTGTAGTGTCTGTGACTCCAGCGATATTGTTGGTTACTGCAAAATTACTAAATGCCCCAGCTGTGGCCGTATTAGTGCCCGTAATCGGGTTGCCCCCCGGTGTGTGAGAAACTGTGATCGTATCAGAGTTTATATAAGCAGAATCTACGGTTAGGGTGATTGCTGAGCCTGCAATGGCAACATTATTTACAGTCTTTCCACCTGATACTGTGAAGTCAGTTGTTGCGGGGACGCTAGCACCATCTAATGCGCTGCTAAACGTCAGCACAATCTGATCAGGGTTCGCGTCCTCTACACTGGCTGATGCTAGTGATAAAGTTGGCCCGCCCGTTACAGGTGACATATCTCTAGCGTAATATGTCACATCTACTGTAATAATTGACCCTGCCGAAGCAACTAGCGATGGATTCGTTACTAACCCTGATATCAAGTCCTCTAGCGCTGTCGTATTGCCAGGGGCATAGCCAAATCCGATAGAGCTACCAAGTGGTAGGGGAATGGAATCATTAATTGATATCGTCGCATTGCTAGGGACAGCAGACGACACATAAAAAGTGACCCCAGTTATATCATTTGGCACATTGCCAACTGTTCTAAGAAAAACTTGCGTATCCGTAATATTTGGGATTTGTTCAGTAGCACCTGCCTCAGGCTGAGCAGATAGTTTAAGTTGTGCAATAAAACTGTTAATTACGCTCATGACTATCTCAGAGTAAGGATCAATCTACAGTCAACTGTCGCTGTTATATCTGCTGTGCTATCTTCTCGACGCAACCTGACGGCATATGCGCCCTCCAATGCTCCTGAATCTGAACCCGTATGCCCGACCGTATCCCCCTGGGCTGGGGCTGCTGAATCTGCCTCAATCAGTTCAAATTCATCAGCTGCCGCCGTCTGGAAAAAAGAAATTTCTGGATAGAAAACAAGTGGCCCATTGAGGGCAGAACTATAGTTGGTAACTTTGATCGCTGCTAGAACAGAAATTATTTTTTTACCCGTTGGAACCGCTACCGGGGTTGATATTTCATTTTGAGTGCTTAACGTAAAGGTTGTTCGGCTAAATTCTGTTGCCCTTTCTCCTGATATTCCCTCGATACTATTTAATATGGCTTCGGTTGGTCCTGCCCCAATCGTAACTGAGTTAGTGCTATTAACATCTGAAAATAATGCTTGAGTGCCTTGGTTAAACCAGCCACGGTCAAGCGTCCCATCATTCAGTTGATACTGAACAGGAGTTAACTGAATCGTTGTATTGGCAGAGCCAGCTGTCAAGGTACTAGCTGGTTTTGATATTTGTCCACTAGTTAGTAAGGTCATACACCAACTTCCTTAAGAGCTTCTTTGAACAACAAAAATTAAAGTCCGTCCCTACCCTTTCCTGTGCACAGCACTAAAAAGACCTCCGAATATTAATTTCAAACGCACAATGTTGAACAGTGAAAGTTGAAATAACGACTCCGTTTGAACGAACCTCTATCAGTGATGCTGTTGGGTCGTCGACCTGTGGTGAATTGGGATAGAAAAACCAATTGCCGTCAGTATCAACAGTCACACTGTTGTTCCCATCGAGATGGGTCAACGCAGCGCCGTTCAAGGTAGCTGTGATCGACTCGCCTGGTGTCCCTGTGCCGGTTAGGCCGAAGCCCACTTGCCAAGTTATCCCTTGAGTGAAGTTGTCGCCGTCAAGCGATCCAAGCTGCGGCGTCGGCCCTTCAACGCCTGACGCATTGACTCCAGTCGTGTAATTTACCCCCTGATACCAGAGTTGCGAGCCATTATCGTTGCCAGTTGAGGGGACAACATATATCGCCTCGATGTTTGCAAGATCGGCAGACGGGATTGAAAAATCACTGCCGTCTGTTCCCGTCGCAGCCCCAGGGCCACCACTGGTAGCAACGCGATTCACTGTTGCAGTGGTCGCAACCGCAAACTCAGAATTCAAGCGTATCGTTTCTTCATAAATATTCTTAGGTGTTTCTGTAGAGCTGCTAGACAGCTGGACCGCTGGGAGGAAAGCACCGATAACTGGCATTATTAATCCTCCTCCTCTGTTGATTCAAGATAGGCCCCGGCATAGTACAAATCGTCATCGCCTTTATTGAAAACAACGAGCTGATTAGCTGCATTAAAAAATAGTTCAACCATGCTTTTATCAGCCAGTTCAATAGTCACTGATTGACCAGCGGCCAACTTCCCGATAGGGATAGCTCTTAATACTTCAGCACCGCTCATGCCATCACCTCGTAGATAAACAAAGACATATGCCACCAAGCTATACCCTTGGTGCTGTTCGAACCACCATCAGCGTTATAAGCCCCTAAACACAACTTTTTAGGGCTTGTTTCTCCTGATAGGTCCAAATAGAATTCTCCAGACAATAGCCGCAACGTGCCTGTGTTGTCGTTCTCCCCAGTGCCGTCCGCTTGATAATTCAATAGGCCCGCTGCGTGCGGGCCCGGATCTGAGGCAATGACTTGAGCCTCAAATAGATCAGCGTCCATTAGCCCGATATCGATATACTCGCCATTGCTCCAATTTTGGAAGCCAAAATTGTAGTGGCCCCTATAGAAAAAGCCGTTTTGTAATTCGAAGTCCTTGCCAACGGTACTAGACCCTTCAGGGATTTCAGCCCCGCTAGAGTCCAGTAGCTTAATTTTTGGTCCTTTAATTCTGGCCTGTGAAACTCTCGCGGCTCCGCCCGTGCCAAACGTGAAGGTTGTTCTAATTAGTGGGACTTTTGCGTCCTCAGGGTCGTTACTGTTTGGCCTAAACGTGATATTCGTTGGCTGAGCTGACCCTGGCGCGCCATTAGCAGGCATCGCAAACCAGGCCATACTATCAGGGAATCTGGATGAAATGAATTTTCCACCAATAGGGGCCATTACTGCACAACCTCTCTTGCGACAATCTCACCAGTTGCCGCCGCTTCTGCGATTACTCGAATCTCTCCATTAAAATCATCCGTTTCAAATCGACCAGCCGGAATCGTGTAAACGTAATTTCCCCCGGTCGTTTGGGCAGCAGTAGAGCCGTATTGGACATAAACGATTTGATTTGTACTATTTCGAATGACTACGTTTACTCTACTTGGATTCGCAGGCACTAACTGTTGATCAGTGTTGAGATTGGCACTAAGTACGACCGGAACCGATGCGCTCTGTTGGACTGCCGTATTGGCCCCCGTAACCCCACCCGTCAAGAACCAAGATAAATCAGGTTTATTCCTAGAAACCCTAGGACCAGGGAACGCCCCTTGATATTGACGGATCGTCATTCGCGAGCGACTAAATGCTGTAGCTGCACCCGCAATATCTTGGTTGCCGAATACTCGCAATGCCTCCAATGCACTACGGCTAATCGTTATCGTGGTCCCGTTGCTTGCCCATTGCCCTAACTCTGATGCGATCGTGGGGTTCGGCGTAGTGCCATCGGTCGTGTAAATTAACAGCCATTCATTTTCTGTCGCAACTGCCGCCGTCTCACTTTCAGTGTTGATTTGAGCAAGCCTATCGTGAGCGATTTCAAACGTTATAGTCGCAAACGTCGTCACAGGCGACACGGTGAAACCAGTTGCGCCCGTAATAAGCCCGCCTGCAATTGGCCTGTCCGCTGTGGCCACTGTGTCGCCTGTGGCCGGGATTTCGAGAACAGATTCAGAAACTAACAGTATCGGGTCGTTAGTGCTCGAAGCTCCAACTACTGCCGTAACGATCGCGTTCCCGTTAACCGTTCCAATCGTAATTCCGTTCTCATCGGCAAACGCGTCATTCGCCGTTGGATAAACAAGATCGTCGCGACCAATGACCGCAAAGCCACTGTTCCCCGTGCTAGTAGTGCCACCGGCCCCATCACTAATATCGTAAGTGACAGATTCAAGCGAGCCTAAACCGCCAGTGGAGGAGCTTGCTGTCAGTTGGGCTTCTGTTGGTCCAGTGCCAATTGTTACGGTTGCCCCTGAAGGGATATTAGCTAGGGTCGTTCCATCGGCTGATAGGATGCCAAATAGTATCGGCCCAGTGCCATTAATTTGGTAGGGCGTTGCGGTTGGCGAGCCAGACGACGAACTGGCAAATTGTTGTATAAATGGATCCGGATCTGTCCCAGTACCGGTCGCACTCAGAAAGATAATATTATTGTTACCGTCTCTAGCCCTAATATTTGCCATCTATTACGCTGCCACTGTATGGAATGATGGTTGGCCGTTCCAATTAAACGAAATATTTATAAATGCATTAATAGTAGAACTTTCTACCCACTCACTAGGCCCAGACCCGTGTAAAGTTCTAACCCTAACCCTATAGACTCCCTCAGGCAAATTAATAAATGTATTTGTCAGGCCGGTCACAACTTCAGTGCCTGTCCATGCAACTGTAGGAGCCTCAACCTGTTCATACTCAATCTCGTAACCAGTAATTATGATGTCAGGATCACTAGGGACTAGCCATGTTGCCCTGACGTTGAACGTTCCATTGGCTTGGATTTCTCCTATGCCATTAACCACCCTAGGTTCGTCACTAACAGATTTGCCACGGGTTACTAAAAGGTTATGGCTCCCCAGGTTGCGAGAACTGCCACCGATTAGTACCCGATTATGTCTCCTGTAGCCACGACGAACCATTGATTACATACCGCCGTTATAACGTCGAGAGTAATCAACTGTACGGCGGTTGCCGCCAGTCTTTTTAATTCGGTTATAAGGTGTTGCGGTGGTGGTCGCTTGCCTTTCAGTCATTGGATTGCGCATTGCCATCCGTGCTATTTTGGCCATCCGTTGCATTTGTGCTGGGCTCATGATCCTTTACCTCGTGTTGATAGATTTGAGTCGCGATCGTCTCTTCTTTAGCCCTACCCCCTACTGTCAAGCCAAGCCCTTTGGCTATCTCACGCAGCTCTGCAACTGTGTGAGCCTCCATTAACTCTTTAACGCGATTCGCTGGTTCATTAGCCTTTTTACGGGCTGCTGTTTGATCAGCTTGCGTTGTTGGCATCGCGCCATTCTTGCCAATTTTCTGGGGATAGTGCAAAGAATAAATCATGATTACTGACTAGTAATAGCAGCCGCTAGACGTACATTTTTGCGTTCATAAACACGGGTCCAGCTAGCGCCTACCGCTAGTTCAGCATTGGTTGCAGCAGAACCCGCAGGAGTACCACCCCAACGAACACCAAATGGATGAAGGATAAAGATTCGACGGTTCACTAAAAATTCAGTGCCCGCCAAAATGTCTTCATCTGTTTTAACTGCGTCCCCTGGGTCCATCCGAGCTTCACCATAGCCAATCGCACCAGCACCGGCAAAATACGTTGTATATGGCCCAGCTCCGCCATTCGATGGGACTGAATCATCGACAATGACAATCTTGCCCATGTAAGTTGGGATTTGACCGTCAGGCCCGCCTAGTGTGGTGTCGATTTCTGATGGGACGATGAAGTTGATTTGTTCTTGTGCAACCAGATTCCAATAAACCGTGGAGTGACAGAACATGAAACCAAGTGCGTTGATTTCATCCCCTAGCAATGCCAGTGTATTCACTGCAATTGTTCGGTTCATTGGTGTGGCATTTTGATCATTAACATGCTGAGCCAGCATTGTTGCACTAGCAAAAACACCTGTTAATGTGCTAATTAATGCCGTTTGCATCCGTCTAGCCCAATAATCAGCCACTAAGTCAGCAATTTCACCCATGGGATCGTCACCAGACTTATATTTAGCCAATTGGCTAGAAGTCCATGCTTTTTTCCGATATAGGATAGTTGCTACGTCCTGAGCCGTTTGGATACGGCCAGGGACTTCCGCAGTTTCATCCCATACAAGATCATCACCAGTTAGATCGGTGAAGAACGGCATATTTATATTATTGCCACCTCCACTAGCCAGACGGTCTAATTCATTATTGCGCTCAACCATAGCAGAGGAAAGCAACAACGACTTTTGCGCTGTTCTTTCAACTGCATATGGGACAAAGATTTCAGGTACAATTATGTCCGCTAGAAATGCCATTATTCAAAAGGATGGGTTAACCGATCTTTTTCCCCGCTTGTGCTGCCATTTGTTGAGCTAATGCCCGATTCTGCCTTAGCAAATTTCCTTGAGCCGTTACATTCCAATGCTGTTCAGTGAATGGGTTTTTAATGCCAGATTCGCCAGTAGCACCTTGGTAAAAACCATCACCACTAGCTGCATTAAATTCATTGAAAGATGCTTTCAATGGGTTCCCGTAAACACCTTTATTGGCCTGTTGGAATAATTGGTTGATTGATAGCTCAACGCCTGACTCATCAGTGACTGGAGTGCCATCAACTTTTACAAATCGTTTGACTTGCTTACGTATTCCACCAGGGGCAAAACGGTCTTCAATGTCAACAAATTCAGCTTTCCAATATTGGGGGAATAAAGATTTGAAAGCGTAAAAATCAGATCCATTATTTGTAGAGAAAACTTGGCTTAATGCCTGGTCTTCTAAAAATGATTGGATCGTTTGCGCCTGAGCTAAATTTGATTGCTCTAATTGCATAATCTGAGGTTTAAAAATTTCCTCTTGTTTCGCAATTGTCGATGTAATCAAACGTTGCTCAGTCTGTTCTTTCTCAGACTTCAAGCGTTCCGCCTCTGCAATCTGCTGTTTAATTTGCTCAGCTTGATTCGCGTCAAGCTGGCCAAAGACACTTTCAATTACGCCTACTTTCTTCTGCAAAGCTTCGAGCGTGGCTTTTAGCTCTACATTTTCTGCCTTGACGCGTTCGTGAGCGTTGACCAAGGCATTAGGGTTCTTGATTTCTACAGTTGGCTGATTGTCAGCCGTTGCGTTTGGAGGAGTTGCTTTTTCCTGAGATTCCAGGTTAGTCTCCATCCCTTGGGGATTGCCGGACATAGAATGCTATTCCTAAAAGACTTATATCCTCAAATATAAGCTGCCAAAAATGGCCGTAATTGCTAAAATTGGGAAAATGAGAACAATTAACCCATTGCGGGTAAAATATGGACGACTATAAACGCTTTGGCAATATCTTATGGGAGACACGACGGAAAGACTCTAGACGGGTGTCTCTCCAAGCTGTCTCTGAAATTGCTAAATGCAGTCGTAAAACATGGCGCAAGTATGAACGTGGTGAGGGTGCGCCGGACGCAATAATGCTGTTTAGAGTTGAGAATTATTTCGGCTGGAAATTAAGGCTAAAAAATGATTAGTATAAAATTATTATTATGTGTGATTATTTGCTTGCAGTGTTTGGCGCTTTTGCCGGAAGCTTCAAATATTTTGCGGAGTAGTATTCTCATCAATGCTTTAGTTGCTGGTTTTTTGGCCGTGTTTTATCATTTCAGGGGGAAATGACGGCATCAACTAATGAGGCTTCCCCGATTATTCCAATCGCTCTAGCTGGATTAAATCGAGTAATTACGGTACATCTGCAGTTAGGGCCGCAAGTACAGGCCACCGTAGCAGGCACTACATCATCTATTGCTAACCATTGCCCTCCTGTGTCGTAGGCTGGGCATTCTGGACAATGAATCACAAACGGGTCTAGCATTCTTAATGCCTCATTGTGGCTAAGGATGCTTTTTTGTGTTAGCCGTTCAGTTCTATGAAACGTCCTGAATACTTTTTTGGATTGCAGCTTAAGCCAGCCTCTTATTTGCCCTGGTGTTTTCTGCCCTGCCAGCATTGCTAAAGTGAATGCGGCTAAGGCTGCTGCAATGCCGGTCAGATCATCTCGAAGCTGTTCAAAATATTGCCGGTTTTGCCGGTTTGCATTTAGCGCGATATGCCCGCCCGCTGCCAATATAAGAATTATGATATTAGATTCTTTTATTTCAGCCATTATCAAGCGTTGCCACTCTTCTGTCGTTAGCTCGCCTGATAAATATCGTTCAGTAATAGTTAATAGTCTGCCTTCGAGCTTTAATCTTTCCCCATTAACAACTAACCTGAGTTCAGCCGTTGATATTCGTCGACCGTCACTAAAGCGATAACGGCCAATAGTTGAGTCAAAATAAACGCCTTCAAGTTCAATCAATTAGGCTTAGTGCTAGTCTTTACTGCTCCAGTAACCCCTCTAAGATCCCAATAGACTACCTTTTTGTCTGGGATGACTAGCGGGTTTAACCTCCATCGCTGTCCTTTACGAGTAATGCCGTCTCTATCCAATGGGTTGCGTTGAATCGTCATAAGTCGGTGCCTCTATTAATTGTTTACGTTCTTTTTTTGCCCGCCGTCGAGCCTTCTTATAGTCAATTAATCGTAGCTCAGTTAATAAATTCAATTGGCTAATACTTAGCCCTTCCCCCTGGCTTTCAGCTGGAATAAACCTATCCATCAATGGCACGGCCCACACCTCTATAACGATTCAAGTAACCATATGGGTCTAATAACCGTTTTATTCGTTGGCGCATATTATTTAATCGCTCAATCTTCATCCCCTCAGTTGTTTGGCCTCCACCGCTGCCGCTGCCATATTGCCGGGTATAGTGATCAACAACAGTTTCTTCCGTGATTGGACCTTTCTGAGTCTCAGTCAAAACAGCATCGTCAATCGAATCAAGGCTATCTTGAGCTGATTCAATCTTATCTACGAGCAATCTTATTTGACCCGCTCTGTCAGTCGAATTCGTTGTATCTCTTAGCTCAACATCAATCATTAGTGTAGCTAACAGGCTAATAGGGTCATCCTGCGTTACTACTAACTGCAGTGCATCAACCAATCGTGAGCGGTCACCAAGTAAAAATGGCATAGCACATTAACCTAAAACTAATTGGTCGCCCCGGTCCATCAGCATTGGAGGGGTTGCATCGTCATCTGAATTTTCTCGCTTAAGTTCGGCTTTCATTTCCATCTCTTTAGTCCAGAAATTAATCGCTTCTAAATATGCTCTAACCTCGAATGTATCCTTGAAGCCACCCGTTTCAAGCAATAAGGGGATTAACTGCAATTCTTGAGGGGATGCTGCTGGTTTTAAGAATTTAAGGCTAATCTTTATCCCACCCGCTGATTCCTCAGGGTTATAACTGCGATCGCTTAACAACGCCCATAACTTAAACAACTCCTCAAATCCAGATTCAATCGCATTTGCAAACCACTGCATCGTCATTTGAGTTTGACCAGCCTCTAATAATGCCGCCGTTGCTGTCTGGCTAATATTTATATACTTTTCTTTCTCTTCTCTGATCTCGTTTTTCAATGTTTGAATCCGCTGGTCGCTAATCATCATGCCAGTCCCTGCGGGCTCTACAAATTTAACGTCACCACCTTGCACATAATGCCAAACAAAATCACGACTCATTGGAATTTCAGGCGGTTCATTTGGGATTTTGTTAGGCCATCCTTGAGCAGGAATAGGAATATTAACAGCCCGCTGAATTGCGTCTAACTCAGATTCCATATTAAATAACCGAATCAACTTATCGGTTAAGCTCATGAATGGAGGAATAACCGGCTGGCCTACCTTAGCCGTTGGATCTAATGAAAACCATATAAACGGTAACCGTCCTAACGGCTCGCCTGCTGCATTAGTGATCACCTCAGGTGGTCCCATGATGGCTAATTTGCCATGGCTTTGGGTCGTTTCAGCCTTTCTGCGTTCCCAGCGTTCTTTTGTGACAACATCATCTTCCCCGTGCCGATATACCCAATAGGTTTCAACCTTTTGTACAGAAAATCCGTTATCGCTAGGTCTGTCCTCATACGACCGGATCGCAATTCGAGTTAATACATTCCTGTATTGTCCTGATTGCCTATCATAACGACGCTGGACTAATGGAGCTGACAAATCGCCTGGAGAAACTACGCTAAAGTAAGGCACCCTTCCGTCTGGGTCTTCAGACTGTGGCGCAATATGGCAACCGCATAACACGACTCCATACTTGAATGCACCATGTAAAACCTTGCCTTGATACGTTTTTAGGTTGTCATTCTCAATTGTGACACTGGTTGCTTCGCCTTGTAACTCGTCTGGCGAATTTTCGCTTACCTCAAATTCATTTAACAATCCAGCATTCGCAGCAATCGCTTTTTTTAGCGACTCATCCATAGTCGCCAGTTCAACCCGAGATTGATAACTAATGTCAGTCTCTGCCTTGGCTTGCTCTAAGTAAGCCCTTCTTAAATCGGAAGTACATAAAGCCTGATACACATCATTAATGCGCTGCCATAAGATCGTATACTTTCCTATCCAGGATGCTGGCTTCCAATCTGGCCCGACTGCATCGCTTACCATTTAGCCCTGCCTACAACAAAAACACTTGTATTCTTCTCATCCAACCATAACCTAAAGGCTAATTTCAAAAACATGGCCGCGAAAAACTGATCGTCAACATGATCATCCGGCCTGACCCATTTACCCAGCTCCCCATCTTTTTGCATTGCGCATAGGTGCCTAACAGGTGAGCGCTCATCATTCCTTAGCTGCAACCATTTATGGAAACTCTCTGGTAGCCTCCATAACGGATATCCATCTGAGGCAATCAAATCAAACGACGCGGCTACCTGGTCTTGGAAGTCTTCTTGTCTAAAACTATACAAACAATAATTCTCACCATCGTGAATTTTATTCTCTGACCTAATGTCATACTCTGGCAAACTCATTTGCTTTCCTAAGAACACGCCATGGTTGCGGGCTAGCGCGATGCCGTCAGCAACCTCAGGCTTAGAGTCATAGGCAATAGCATCAATATTATATTTTTGGATAATCGCCCCTACCTCTGAACGCTGGATTGGTCCGTAAAAAACAACCTCCATCACCGTCTTATCCGCAATCTCAGACGACAACATCTGACCATATCCACTAGGTAACCAGCATCTAGCTACCCATAGCCAGTCTTGATTAACTCCTTGATCTCCCCCTGCAACTACACAATCAGGCTCACGTTCAGGGATAGGTAGTTCGATGCACCGTTGGATCATCTCTTCTGTAATGACCCCGCTGCCTGCCTCTGACGGAATACCCAGCACCTGTTGATGTGCATCAGCAATATCTTTGGACCCAAGCAACTGGCGTATCATTGTCGCTGCTGTATCTGAATCCCTGAGTAATGGCGAAATAATCAACGCACTACTAATTTGCTCTTTTGGCTCGCCATCAGGTAACCCTTGGAGAAACTGAGACAACGTAATATCTTTTACTGACTCAATATCAAATTTAATATTAAACCTTACTCCCTGGAACCAAGCCCCGATCCTCACTTCGTCAGGCAACTTAGCCCCACATTCAGAACATCCAATATAGGCAGACGATTCTATTTTGTCTGGGTCTGAATGCCACCATTCTAACGGCTTGCCCGATGGTGAAAACCACCGTTGTATTTCTTCCCCACGCTCAAACAACGTCACCGGTTTTAATAAGCATCCTTTTGGATGAAGGGGTTTAACAGCGCCACATTCAGGACATTTATAAAACGGATAAAAATGATGATCGTATTGCTGAAAATCTAACTCAATCCCTAACCCACCCCCCGGTGTTCCTAGATTGATATGCGGTGGATATGGCTTAAGTTTAGACTCAGCTAATCGTCTATAAAAAGCATCTCTTGCACCCGGCGGCGACTGAGAACGTTCTTCATCAATCAATCCATCAGCCTGAAAGCCCACGTTAACACCCCCCGCAGCCGCTAAGCCCTTTCTCTGCCCTACATTGCGATTAACACTCGAATAAACATATTTAGCAAAACCGCCTGATAATGATTTCCATATCTCAGTGTTGCGATCTAAATTATTTCCATTCAATTCTTTGGCCTCTTCCCAAGCATTCAGAATCGGCCTAAGGTTCAAAGTCACCTGAGAGTTACGAGCCGCCTGAGAATCATAGGAATAAATCATTTTTAAGCCTAGTTCCTGTACCGCATAGGCTAAAAACAACGTGCATCCTAACGACTTGCCAGACTGCTGAGCGCCACTGATAGCTTTCTTAGGAATTCGTAATTCTCCCAACCATTTTAGATATTCAATAAACCATGGCCTTAAACGAATCGGGTCACCGTTCTCATTGCAGCCAAATGATTTAACGGCTTCTATAAACTGCTCGCCAGTCGTATAGTAGCGTTGAGCCTCCGTTGCTTGTCCCTCACGCTCACGCTCTCTTCGTCGCCTGCGCCTCTCCCTTTCAGCTAATGCACGTTGCCTAAGCGTCACCATTAATAAATGCGTCCAAATCCGTATCAGACATATTTACAAAATCAATCTCTGTCTTACTGGTAGCTAGCCCTTCGGTCGTACGCTGAATATCGATCCCTTTCAAAATAAAATTCATCGCCTCATTCGGCTTCATCTTTTTAGCTTTTTCATAATCATTCTTCTTTAATTCCGCTATACTCGCAGCTCCAACAGCAATCAACGCCTTAGCTAACTTATTATGCTGAGTTAGCATTTCAGCCGCATCGATAATCTTATTCGTTTGATCGATGACATGCGCTACTTCTGGCTTTATCTCTTGTTTGCCAAAGTCATAAGCACCTAAATTCCCTAATTCCCGCCTATATCGCTTCCGCTGGTCGTCCCAGTCCTCCTCTGCCGATCTATTCTTAAGTGTCTGCAACGCTGGTGAATTTGAACGTTCAGATAAACTCCTCAGGGTAACGTCAAACCCGCCCTGAACATACTCTTTACGCCAATAATCCCAGTCTACAGCCCGTCCGCCCACAGCAAAGTACCTGAAAGTACAACAAAAGTACCAAGGTACTTTCCTACTATATTAGTAGCAATAAAACAACCTGCCTACTAATGGAAATTCAAGATATTGATATTGATCTGCTCATCCCCTACGAAAATAACGCCAAGCTTCACCCAGATTGGCAAGTCAAATCAATTGCTCGTTCTATTGAACAAACGGGCTTCGATGTGCCGCTGGTCGTTGTCCCTGATGGCGATAAGTTTCTAATCGTTAAAGGCCATGGCAGACGGTTAGCTGGCCTTATGCTTGGAATGCCCAAACTACCTTGCTATGTGTCGTCACTGTCAGGCGATGTCGCTATAAAAGCCGCTAGATTGCTTGATAACAAAACCCAAGACTCAGGCTATGAACTAGAGGCGTTAATCAGTGAGCTAGAGGCAATCTCAGCTATTGATGAAGACATATACACTGGTTACGATGAGCAAGAAATTAGTGATTTAATTTCACGGTTCAATGATGAAGATTTAGACGAATTAATAGAAGAATCCATCGACAGCGATCGCGAACCTCAACAAAACCCTGAACCCCAGCAAAACCTCGAACCTCAGCAAAACCTCGAACCCCAGCAAAACCTCGAACCTCAGCAAAACCTCGAGCTTGAGCAAATGCCTCCATTAGGCGATAGCGATAAAGTGCCGTTAGCGATCGTATTGACTCAGGATGAAATGTTTGAATGGAATCAGGACAAAGAGCGGTTGGGATATGCTACGGATGGGAAGGCATTTAAGGAGATGTGGCGGCAGTGGAAAGACAATCACTAACCACATACTATGGAGGCTTTTTACTAAATGCCCCATGTCCACTAGAGCTAAGCCTGAATGTGTGCAGTCACCATTGCCCATTCTGCTTTGCCAACCTGAATAAACCCGATCGCACCGCTAACACTAGCCAGATATTCGGCCTACTCAAAAATGCTTTTTCCCCTGGCAAACTAACCCTAGAAAAACATTTACTGCGGTCTGGATACCCGATCCAATTTAGTAATCACATAGACCCGTTTGCAGGCAATAACTACGAGCTAAGCCTACGAATCTTAGAGACACTATCAGAATTAGATGTCCCCTGTTCCCTTCAAACTAAAGGGGGCCATGGCCTGCTCAAAAAGCCAAACAAATATCACTGTTCAGCATTAGACCTAATCAAGCCGACAGTGTTCTATGTGAGCTTAGAGACGCTAGACGATGATATTGGCAAGAAAGTATCTGCCCCTGGTGCGCCTAGGCCATCGTTACGGCTAGAGATGATTGAAACACTAATCGCTCATGGCCATCGTGTTTGTGTTGGCGTTAATCCAGTCGTGCCTCAATGGTTGCCTGATCCTGAATTGATGGTCACAACATTGCATCGCATCGGTGTTGAGGGCATGTGGATTCAGCCCTTGCACTTAAGCCACAAGCAAATTTCAAAAATGTCTGTAGCTGACAAAAAGCGGTTGGGGGATGAGATCCTTGATATGGCGCTACCAAGGAATCATAAAAATTATCCTGCGATCGCTGAGACGTTATCAGCCCTTAGAACTAAAGCCGACGAGATTGGATTGGCTGTTTACGATAATCAGCAGCCGCAACGAACAGAGTACTTTAAGCCTTATATAGAAACTTATCCCACTCGATATCCAATGATGCAGGAGTTCGTCAATTGGTGCCATGATTCCCATGAACCTGGCGATCTTATTTATTTTGAGGCTTGGTTAGACCTGATGCTGCCTAGCCTTCCTAAGGGTGTATGGCCGATTGGGCAACATATTGGTGCGGTGGCTGGCCCTGGATTTTGGTCTAAGACTCGCGACTTGGGAATTACTAATCAAATGACGTATCAAGAATTGTTAGGCTTAATATGGGATTGGTTAGATTCTGTCCTGTGCCCTGCTAATGTTGGCTGCTTCCAGTGGGCTGGCGATTATGAACGGCAGTCTGACGGGACTGTAGGCTGGTCTCGTTGGACGGATAAAGACGGGCATCCTATATTAGTGTTTAATCCTGAGGCAAACGGATTATGGAGCCAGCAATATCTATAATTCAAGTTGGCAATGGCGGTTCTGCCGTAAAGGCAGGAAATCATAGCAGTCAGAAAGTTGCTGGTAGTGGCTCCGGTGGTGGAGGAGTGTCTGATTCAACTTTTTTGGCTGCTGAATCCGAAAAAAAATTAGAACCAATTGCCGCTAATGCAGAAATAACTTTAACCTCTGCTCTACCCAACGATGCAGCCGCAACAACCATGAGCGAGATAGTCTCAGCTCAAAACTTGCGTGTATTTGACAACGACGGCACCATGGCCCGCATGGATTGGAACTCTAGCTATGCCAAGCCAACGCGATCTCAAATGATTGACACTTCCGGTGGTGGATTTCTGGCTACTCTAACTTTCGCTAACAACCTTAAAAATGATATTGCCCGTGGTCGTGGAGAAAGTATCGGATCTCTATCTGTAGCAACTGCTAAGCAGGCCTACGAGGTAGGCAAATATAAGTTAAATAAAATGTGGTCAGGAGCTAGCAATGCTGACCGTGCAGCAGCGCTCAAGGCTAGTTCCAGTACACCTAAGCAGTTAAGAGAGTTAGGACTCAATATCCGATGAATTTAATATTTTTAACTCAAGTTGGTAATGGCGGAATTTACAAGGCAAGGCAAGCCGCTGCTGCCGCTGCTGCTGCTAAAGATAAGGCAACTGATAGTGGAGGCAGTTCGCTTTCTGGAATTACTAAAACAGTTAATGAAGATGGTGATACCTTCTATGAATTTAATCAAGGTCGTAATTCTATTGAATTCGAAGTAGTCAATCAAAGCTATATCGGTGATAAATCAAACGAAGTTAATTTCAGAGTAAATGGCCGCTATTATGCAGCGGGAAACATATCACCTCAGGATGGTGCTGCGATCGCGTCAAGAGTATCCAGCATAATGAAATCCGATGCAGCCACCAGACCTGACGGGTTCTTGTACTCTACTACTGCAGCTGTAGGGGACGGTAGAGGTTCGTCAAGGACTGCACTCTATAGTAGAGCTGGATTTTCATTGCCTAGCGCAACCAGCCAAGACAAGACTCAATATGCAGTTGTAAAAAATGGTAAGCTTGTCCCCTCTACAAAGGATGGCAAAGCATATAACGCTACTCAACTAGCTAAGCATCGCCAGCAAGTTAGAGACTCAATTCGTCAGGCTGCTAAAGAGAGGCGAGCCGCTAGACAGCAAAATGCTGCCTAAATTCCATCTGCCATAACAGCGTCAACATCCTCTATAAATTCCTTTATCGCTGCTAACACTATCTTGGCCTTATCTTCGCCAAGTTCAATGATTAGATTGTTAAATATTTTAGCCAGTTCAGTCTCTTTGTCTTCATCTGAAAAGCCCTGAAGTCTTTCTTGCTGATCTATTGAGAAATTCTCCCCAGCTCGGGTCAACTCGTTATTTTTATACAGTCGGTGGTTAATATTCATAATCAAAAAGGGGCCGAGGCCCCTAGCGTTGGTTTATTGGAATGGGTCGTAAGCGGCAGCCGCTGGTCTCATTATCTGTTCTACTTGGTTAGAGCTTAGCTTATAGTTCTCTAATTGCCAGTCGGCCAGGGCAGCTTTATATGTGTTGGTATCGTTGCTAGAGTCGCAAACCGTAGCCTGCAATTCCGCTCTGATTCGCTCAGGATTGAAAGTTAATTGCTCCAGCATCGCCTCAAGACAGTCTCTTTGGTCGTCGTCTAGCTGGGCGTTTGCAATGTGCTGGGCCATTAGTTCTAGGCTGCTCTGAGTAGGCTGGCTGCCGGTTGCGATCGCGTTGCTCAAGATGTTTAAGAGATTATCGAAGTTCATTTTTGCTTGCCTCAATCGGTGTTACTAACAGTATTGCTTTTTTTATTTCATCTGTCAAGTCTTTTCTTGACATTTTCTGAGGCAGTTTGATTATGGCTTAGAGTGCGATCGCGCTCACCGCTCAGCCCGTTGTCTTTAATGAGAATCGCACACAAAGCAGACCAACTGTCACACAAAAGGCTAAAAAACCCGTTTTTGCTTCATATTCTTAACTCAGACACCTGTCGTAAGTCCATGGATACATAAATACTATCAAAAATGTATCTGAATATACAAACTGAGAAGTCTGTGCAGGCCATGCAGGCCATGCAGGCCTCAAAACTTGAAGATCTAACGTGTGTGCGGTCGCGGGTCGATTTTTGGCAAAACCACACACACGTTGTTTTTCCAAGAAAAGTGGCCTGCATGGCCTGCATGGCCTGCACAACGGACATAGGGAAATTTTTGGCTTATTGAGATTGGCACACTAAAAAACCGCCAAGTTTTTAGACTCGACGGTTTTTGAGGTTTTTCAAGATAAAAAGATTCCCTGGCTTGGCTTATACGGTCGACTAGGCGCATCCACCTAGTTCAACCAAGCAGGCTTGAACGCTAAGGATTCTCCAAACCTTTCCTTGGTGAAGTACTTTGCATCCTTGGTTTATTTTTATTGGTCGTAACTCCATCCATTCTTTGGTGTTGAGCGATCGCGGCATTCCCACAGGGTAAACTCATACCCTGCATATCGCGTACTTAGTTGATTGGCACTGAAATTAAGATGCCAGCAACTAGGAATGCCGTGTTCGTCTACTGGATTGTTGAAAGCGCTATCGCCTGAGAATTTTACTCGTCTGTCAGAATAGTTGTTTGGGTCGCCTAGGCTTGTCATTCGCAAGATGACTACTTGTCCTTGGCGCAAGATACTAGGGTGTAGTTGCTTCATTGTTCATTTGTTCCATGACTATGTGCGGGTGACCAGCGGTCGCGATCGCTCTTTCAGGAATCTCAGGGTCGACCACAATGGGTTATGCATTGTTTTTCTCTCCTTAATCTGCGTCTAACACGGTGTATCCGTTTAATTGCTCTTTTTCATGGTCAGTCAGGAAACCGCCAAGTTTTTGATAAGCCTTTTGAGTCAAAAACACCCACCTAGTCGACACATGGCCGTAGTGATCCACTGCATAAACCCCTGTGTTGCCATCGAGAAAGGTTGTCAGATTGCAGTTTGCCGCCTTGATATCGTATTTAAGCTGCTGTAAATCACTGAGTGTTTTTACGGCTTTACAATGCTCTTTAACGGCTTCCTGGCTATTAAATACGTAGAATTTTCTTTTCATCGTTGTTTTGCGCGATCGCGTACTTCAGTCATTCATTGCCGTCAGGGCGTCCAAAGCTGATATTAGCTTGTCAGCTTTTCGAACACCCAATTTAGCAGCCTGCTTATAAGTAATCTTTGGGGTTGAATCAATCGCTTCTTGCATAAACACCATTGCAAAATAATCACGCCTACTTAATGGTGTAGCATGGCCACTTTGGTCTGTTGGCATAGACCATAATGGCTTTTCTTCTGGCAATTCCGGCCTAAACATACTTAAACCACCTCCGAACAACTTCTCTCTTAATTAATGCAGAATGTCTAACACAGCCAAAATCTTCAGCAGTAAACAGTTCTGCATAGTACTCTGAACCATCGACCAAGCCGAACCCCGAAACACCTAAGGGCAGCTCCGCAAACGTTTTCTCAGGGTGCTGACAAGACCTTATTTCGTACCCAATATCCATAGGCGTTAAATCGGGGTTCATTGGCTTCCACATAGATGAATGTATCGATGGGAGATCTTTGAGTGTCCAATAATCGCAGGTTTTACATCTAGGAAATTTCATTTTTTCTCCTAAGTATTTTTTCTTGACTAGTTGTGATCGCGTATTTCAGCTTTTAATTTTGGCCTGTCATTTAAGCCTCCATCAGGCCGTCCCTATACTTTTCAGGTGGCGTTTCTTTAGTCCAGCCCAATACTTTTACATCACTGGCATAGACCCAGCCGCAATCAGTCGCGTTGACTGCACCATCAGCAACCAATAATTTATTAACCATAAAAATATTGGTGTTTTCATTGTGGTGTGAAGCATAAATACCTAAAAATCGACGGTTCAAATATCCAGATTCGTACCAAGATTTTTCAGGCCCGCTTTTAACAATCTTGAAAATGCATTCATATGATTGGTCACTGGGCAATTTGTTCATCTTGAATTCTCCTAAGTATTTTTTCTTGACTAGTTGCGTCCAGGGCAACTAATCAACGTCGCTAGAGCCCTTTTCTGTCAAGCTTTTTATTGGCACTATGATGATTGTTGGACTATTTTTGGACTCTTTTTCGATCATCTTTACATACTCCAATATAGAGCCAAGTTGAGCGTTAGGGAGTTTCTTCTCCCTCTCGTCAATTCCTTGTCTGTTCTTTAGCCCCAGTGCTCTAGCGGCTTGCGCTTTGACGGGGACTTCTGCCCTTCTCCATTCAATCAAAAGATCTGGCAGCGCTTCGATAAACTCGCTTAATTTCATGTCAAGTCTAGTATTTACATCTGGACTATAGCAAAGCAAAATTAATTTTGCAAATAGTCAATAAATTACTTGACATCTGAAAATAAAAAAAGGTATATTTGTTAGTAACAAAGCGAAACGGAGTTACTTAAGATGGACATTAAGTTCTTAGGGCATGAGTCAAAAACAGGTAAAAATCAAGTTTTGATCAACGATTTCAGGTTTGAATTTAAGCTAACTCCCAAAGGGGCTGCATCCTTCAAGGATCTAGATGGAATGTTCCCTGAGAAGAAAGGAAAAGTTGTAGCCAGAACATACAGATCTTTTAGAACCTTGCTAGGCATTCAGCCTGGTTCCCCTTTGGCGAATAGCTTAGTTACGTGTACATCGTGCGCAAGAATTCACTACCCTTGGATGTTTAGCAATTAAGCGACACCATCTAAACCCCGCTAACCACAACACCCCGGTTAGCGGGGTTCTTTTTTTGTCAATAAATTACTTGACACTTGAAAAGCTATCGTTTAGTATTTGAAGTGTAATTGAGGTCGAGTAATGGCAAAAGTATTTAAAGTCAAAACACAAATCCCACCTAGACAACTTGGGCTAGTGGGAGATAGATCGTGGGAAGAATCCGAAAATCTTTTCTATGCGCAAGAGCTTATCCAAGCTAAAGACCAAAAAGAAGCCATGGCGATCGCGGCTAAGTATGGAGCGATAGTTTCAGTGGAGGAAACAACCATCAAGCCGAAATCAAAAAGGCAGCAAGCCATAGAAAGCCTACTGTCTGTCAATTCGGCACAAGAAAAAACATGGCACGAATTTGTATGTGAGTACCTAGTCCTTGTGACTGGGCTTAAGAAAAATAGAGATCTTGTAAGTGGCTACCAGCTGAAGAAAAATAAGAAAGGATATTCAATCCGTTGGGGCGGAAGAGACATCATGCTAAATGACATGACTCCTGATGTTGCTTATTCTTTTTGTTTGCGCCATGGACTATCGTACTTTGTCAGGGAAGCCGAAAATTACAGGATGGATTTATTAGCCTGATTTTTTGTCAAGAAATTACTTGACACCTGAAAATAAAAAAGGCATACTTGTTAGTAACAAAGCAAGCAGGGCATATCGGCTCCCCCGAAAGGACATAGCCGAAAAAGCCTGAACAGTATAACTAAAAAGGAGAGTCAAATGTCTGTATTAACTGGCGCTAGTTGCAATCTTCCAAAGTTTGCACACCTTGAGACCGTCATTGTTGAACGTGGTTATCCTGCCTTTTATGAGGTGTGGAGCATCGAGGAGGTTTTCCCCATTCCCATAATCAAAAAAGGGACATCCCAAATCATCGGTTATACGTTCAATTACGCTTTAACTCAAAGTAACGAACTTAAAGTAATTACAAGCTCATGTTCTGAATCTGAGATTGTTGCCTAACCCCGCTAACCATACCCCGGTTAGCGGGGTTCTTTTTTTGTCAAGAAAATGCTTGACACTTAAAAAGAGATTCGCTATCTTAGAAATGTGAGAGACGGGATGCAACCCCGCAGTCAAAGCCACTGACGAGGGGAGATACGCATTTTAACTCTTGGGGTTAGTCAAGATAAACGACGGGTTTTTACCCTGATATAGCGGAAGTAACCGCCTACTCATCGCGGTACCACACCAAACGACGGTGTCGGTCGTAAAGTTCGAAAGAAGCCGAAGGTGGGAGGACAAACAAAATGACTAACTAAAAGAACAGCAAGCCCAAAGCATACCCGTTGAGCGCTTCGGTGCAATAGGCGACACATGTTAGGGCGAACTAGGAACCCATTAGCGGGCACACCGAGCTATACAATCGCGTGTCATCCTGGCGAGCTGAGATGTAATCAGTAAGGGCTTTAGCGGTGTTGAGCCTTATCAATGCCGCCTAGAATCTTTGAGGAAAACCAATGGATAATCTTTATATCATTGGCTACCTTTTGTTTCTCTTCACGGCAAATGTAGCCTTAATGTAGTTTGTTTTCAAAAAAAAGGAAAAAGGAGAAAAAATCATGAATTGGATTAGTGTTGATGACCACAAGCCCGATGAATGGGAACCAGTGCTGGTATATTCGCCTCACCATGGTTACTTTGTTGCCACCTACATTGATGGGCGCTGGGAAGATGCCAATACAATGAGAAGTTTGGATGACATGGGAATAACCGATTGGGCAGAATTAACGGTGCCTCAATAGCTTTCAAATCGCCCCAGGCATGGCGTTAAACTGCCTTTGATGTTTTGTTTTATTAACGGAGAATGAAATGAATAGAAACGATGTGACCAGGGAGGAGTATCTGGCCCTCGCTGGTCAGGTTGCTAACGGATTGCATGCATGCACTGGGTTTCTCAATGAGCCTGAGGACATAGCCGAATCCGTTCTAGAACGGACTGATGCGTTGGTTCAAAAGCTCAATGAGCGGTTTGCTCAAGAAGACTTTGAACCAAGTAGTGGCTATTATCAGCTTTAGGCATGGAGGAGTTATGTTTATCAAACAACGAAAGTTTAGAGAGTTTTACTATGAACAGCATTTTGGCCCAACGAGGGGAAGTGCTGCTCATCGTTCTATGCTAGGTCGTAAATATCTCAAGGATGATTTATTAGCCTTTGCTCGCATGCAGGGGTGTGCTGTACACGAAGGTCTGACTAAGCCTCAGATAGCTGAGCTTCTTATGCAACATGCTCACGCAGGCAGGCCATACAGAGATGTCTCTATAGAAGAACTTGCTGATGAATTACTTAAAGAGGCGTTCAGACAACCATGAAAACATATAAAGTTGATGCCACAGGCGACTACAAAAACGATCGCGCCGCTTTAGACCAGCTAAAGCAAAGAGGTTTTGAGTGCGGCATTGACGTTGGAGGCTTATGGTTTTTGACTGAGCCGGATCAACTTTGGCGGGCTAAAAACGTTCTGAGTGAATACGGATTGCAGGTTGTCGAGGAAACAACCGCGAGGCTGTTAGCAATGGATCGGCTTGATCAAGTCTGATTTCACGTAATCCTGATCGTATAAATACTTACACCACCGAAAAGAAAAATGAAAAAACTAATCACAGCGATCGCTTTCACCCTTTCTATGGCCACCACGGCCAACGCGTTACCCGTCTGCTACAGCATGACTGAAGACGGTTCAATCACCGACCTGTCCCATATGTGCCCAGCATCTGAGCAGCCAGTAACGATCGCGGCCAGACGATCACCTGAACTACCCGCAGTGGAAGTTGCCACAGAATCGCCTAAAGCCACCTTCCAAGTCCGTCGCATTAACAGAACCAATTGGACAGCTACTGGGACGGTTAATTTTTCAAGGGCTGCTGAACCAGGCGATCGCGTAGTTCCGTATTTACAGTATGAAGATGGACGGCAGGCATCATTGCCCGCAGTAACATATGAGCGTGGGAACCGCAGAACGGAGATTACGTTTAATGTGACTCCTGGCACTAGCACTAGTGAGGTAGACGGCGGTGTACGGTAGTTTTGATTAATTTTTTAAGGAGATAATGGCAATCACTAACTTCGGCCTATACCCAACTTCTATTATTTTCCAACTACCCACTGGCATAACTGATGATTTTGAGGGTGGCTCCGCTGATGGCCTAACTGCTGTTACGGTGCCATGCCGGGTAAAAGTCGCGGCTCAAAATAGAGCAAGCCAGTTCAACACTGCCGCGTTCGAAGGCCCCAATAATAATAGTGTGATGCTACTTGGTTGGTGCGGCACTGAAGCTGCGCCAACTGAGTATTTATTCCCTAATAACCTTAGAGGCTGGCCTGAGCCACCGACTGGGACGATGGAATTAAACGGCATTAGCGGCAAAGTTGAAGTGCTCATTCAACCGTTCGCGATCGCTGATGCGGCCCCTGGCATTGGCGAACGGTTTATCGCACGATGGACAGCTAGCTGAGCATACAAATTTTTTGACCTAGTTCACGCAATGGGGTGCTATCAAATCGACTTGCAAATGTTAACGATTCAAACGTCATCACCAAATGATCCCCCTCGTATTGACCAAGCTCCCTCATCACTCCAGATGGGCCATAGTTAGTAGCCAGTCGAATCTCATAGCTCGGTAGTAAAATGCTTGGATCGGTGTCCAGCTCACAGTGATCAGCGCCGCCATTAAAGATTCCGGTTATACATCGGTACATTCCATATGCCGAATAAAGCCCCCACCCTGTTAAGAAAGGGAGTCTAACCCCATTAATATAGAATTGAACATTTTTCCCATCGACCACTGTGTCTGGACCTGCACAGATATTCAATGGGATTTTTAATGTGCTAATTTTTGAGGTACTTAATTTAATCATTTATTCCTTGCTCCCAAACTTCCTCAGAGATTTTATACGGTTCGCCTTGGTGCCTAGCCCACACAAGCACTAAACCTTTTTGAATAGAAACCCGTTGTACTTCACTAGGCTGCAATTCCCGGTTTAATCGCTCATTGGCACTGACTAACTTGGCAGCTTTTCTAAACAACGCTACACGACTGCTGCCTAATAAATGCAGATGCAAGATATTGACCATGAGATCCATGGTTCCGGTTTGAGTATTGACCCCAAAGTAATCTTTTAATTCTGAAAACCGCTTCAAAGTTTTTTTAGACAAATGACCGGCTCTTATTTCGCCAGTTTTTTCAGGCAAGTTGCCAGCCATGAAAAAAAATTCCAAGTATCTTGGAAATTTTAACATATTGCCAAAAATGACTGTAGGCTGCAGTTATGGCAGTCCTAAATTTTGACAGAACAGCGTTTAATCGTGGCCTTGATAGGGGGCTACGAGGTTTTGCTGTAGATATGGATAGGTTGCTAACTGAATCGATTGAGCAACCGTTGTATCCATGGCCAGGGTTCACCAAACGGAAGTCTGGCGAGGAAGTTTTTAGCCCTAGAAATATTGTAGACTTGGGAGAATTTAGAGATTCGCAGCAATATAGTTTTCCTTCCCAATTGACTATTTTATTTGAATGGACTGCTCAACATTCAGTATTTGTATTTAACGGGTTCACGACTCGTAGCGGCTCAACATATCCCGCTCGCAATCCAGTATTACAGACAGTAGAACAATATGACTTGGCTGCTGTCCTGGCCCAGCAATTACGGGAGGTGTTCTGATGCCTGTAATTAGCATTGCCCAGATTAGAGACCAAGTTCAGACGTTGATGACTCCCTATCTGGGAACTCGTACGTATGTTACAGCTACGGGTACTCAGACATTGCCGTCGTTGGTGTTGGACTATGGCAAAACTCAAGACGTTGGTGGCATTCAATGGCAGAGGCAACCTAAGAGTTTAGAAGGCTTGGAGGTTGTTATTACGCCTCAGCAGCAAGCGACGCTTACACAGTTTTATTCTCGACAGCTTGGCCTGGAATATACGACTATTATCACGCTGAAACAGTGGGACGAAGCGGGCACTGTAGCGGCTGCTGCTGCTGCGTTGATTAGCGGCATGGGCTATCTTTTTCAGGCTGGAGTGTCGGTTAAGACGCCAAGGGATTCAAGGCTCGACACGATTGAATCTGAAAGTTTTCGAATTGTCCATCAAATCAGGAGTTAATCACTATGCCAGGTGCTGGTAATAATCCACTGTTAATGCCCGATTCACGGGAGACAAAAATCTTTGCAGCTTTAGTAACAAATAATACGAGCGTGCCCGGTCGGATTGCGCCGATCACTTTAACACTGGGTGCTGCTTTTACGGCTACAACTACGGGAACCGCATCAACGATGACTGCGAGCGCTGCTCCTACAGTGCCGATTATCGCGGGAACAGTGTTGCGGTTTGTCGATGCAGCTGGATCTTATATGGCCATTGTCACAACTGACAGCAACGATGGCAGCAATATTGAGCTGACGGCTAATGAAGATATCCCCAACGGCGCAGTTGCCAATTGGCCCGGTGAGGTTGATTTGATTACGTCTCACAACCTGGGGGTCCAGACCACGCTGAATAATGTTTCGACATATCAGCACATTGGTTCTGGTGAATCTTCACGTCAGGATACGACTAGAACTTTCACGATCGCGGCTAACTTATCTGAGTATTCCAGCGGCCAACGGATTTTACGCTATGCCGTGAATGCTGAGAACGATGTTTACCTTGAAGTTCAAGACCCGAACCCTGATGCCGTGACGTTTAGTACTCCACCGTTATCGTTTGGCGTTGCTCGAATGTCGGATGGTTCTAAGGATGGCCAGAACGGCAACAAACTTGCCCTATCTCTTAATGGCACGTTCTCAGGTGCTGTGACTGAACTTGAGGCTGCCGCTTAGTTTAGTGAAGATTGAAGCCTTGCAAAACCAGCATATTTTCATGCTTGGCTGCACAGTTGAGGGGTCAAGGCTAAGGGCATTACTTAGCTTTACTAAACCTAAAATGTGTGCTGGTTTTGCAGGGCAAGAGGCGTTACTGGTTGAACCGTATCGGCAGAACAATACTGAAATTGTTGTTGTGATGCCGTTTGACTTAGAAGCAATTTACACATACTTAGACTTGGAGGTTGTTCGTTGTGACTCAGACCTTATGGGAAATTAAATCAGTCGATCGCGTGGTTCGGGTGCCTGGGATGCCCTCAGTTACTGTTCCGGTTTATCCGTCCTTATTAGTGGCAGAGGAAGAATATTTCCAGAGTCTTAGGGATAACGAAGAGATTAGCGATAAGCGATTGATGGACCTGTTAGTTGCGTTTTGCCTTAAACATCGTGGCGTACTTGGCGATGATGTCCCTACTGAAAAGATTATTGCAAATACTCCCAGGCCATTGGCTGAAGCTTTGTTTAGCTTATTTATCTATGGCTTACCAGGGAAGCGAGTAAATCCAACTGAGTATATTTACGATCCTGAAACTGAGTTGGGAAACGACGAAACTCAGAGCCAATCGACTGGGGGAAACTCTGCTGGCAACTCCAGCGCTGGTATCCAGGCTGCGAATATTTCAGACCTTCCCAGTTTAGAAACTGTCCGTCAAAACTCGCCTTGGATGCCGCCAGAGTCTGGCGCGATGACCGCATAGCTGAGCTAGCCGAGGAAGCCACGGCGACTAGTGAGGTTGCGGCATTAATCGCACGGGCGAATTTTAAGAACGCTGAAGACGCCAGCGCGACTGATTTTAATCGTTGGGGATTAACCCAACGCAGGAATGAGCTTGCTAAGACTATCCCTCCTGAGGCCGCAAAAATCTATGTGAAGTTGCTGAAGAAAAGCCGAGTGCCAGATTGGGCGAGGGCGATTATGTCTGAACGCGATATGACGTTATTAGCAGGAAAGGTTGAATAGTGGTTCAAGCTGGTTCGGTTGAATTCGCAGTTGAATTTTCGGAGTCGAGTATTACGGCTGCGATCGCTGACTTGCGGACACGGTTCAACCGGGTTGATGACCTTGCTATTGATGTCAGACTGAATGATGAGACTGTTATTCGTGGCATCAGTGATATTAGACAGCAGCTTAGTAATGCTGATAATGTTCGGCTGGATGTTAATCTTGACGATTCAATTACTAGAGAGATAACCCAGCTTAGACAACAGTTAGAAGCTATCAACAGAACTCAGGCAAGTGTTGACTTTGGGCGCAGTGCTGCTCAGGCTGACGCGATCGCTCAGTCACTGACTCAGTTAAGAGCCCAGTCAAATATTCCAGTAACTGTCAATACGAATGCTGCCCAGCGTAATGTTCAGGAGTTAAGGCGTGGATTTGCAACGGTTCAACAGGCTGTTGATGGATTGAGTCGTGAGAGGATCAACCTAGAAGTTAATGCTCGAAATATTCAAAATCAGATTGCGGCGGTTGATGCCAGAATTCAACAACTGCGTGACAAAGAGATTCAGATTCGAGCAAATTCTAGAGCAGCTGAAGCAACAATTCGAAATTTAGACGCTCAAGTTACTGAACTTCAGCGTAATCGTTCTGATATTCAGCTAAAGATTGATGCTCGCACTGAAGAAATAAATACTATCGAGCAAACGATAGAACGGCTTAGAAATACTCGAATAAATTTAGAGCTAAACCCATCCACCAGTAACCAAGCACTTAATTTGTTGGATCAGCGAATCCAGCAATTAAGCAATGAGCGAATTAAGCTAGAAACCGATAGCACGTTACAGAATCAAATTCTGCAGATAGAAGATAGGATCGGCAGAATTCAATCACGACGACTTCGGCTAGAGGCTGATACACGCCAAGCTGAACCACGCATTAGGCAGATTCAGACTCAGCTCGGTACGCTTGACGATAAACGAGTTCGATTGAATGTCGATGCCGACAACGCAACTGAACAGATTCGCACTCTCGATAGACGGTTAGAGGCATTAGGGGGCGGGAACGCTAGGCAGGCATTACGGCAAATTAACAGGGAACTAAGACAATTAAGCTCTCCCACAATATCGCCCAATCTAGATCTTAGTGGCATCCGGAATAGTAGCGGAATTGTTCAAGGAATTTTCCAGGGGATTGGCCAAAGAGTTTTTGATACTCTAGCTAACGCTATTGGAGGGGGCATCAGAGCAGGGCTTTCAACTGTTCAAAATGCAGTTGGTTTTGAGCAGGCATTAGTTACGTTTAGCGCTCGTGCGGGTGGAGCTGAGGAAGCGATCGCGGCGGTCACCGAAGAGTCCAGGCGATTAGGAATTGAAACCAGTAAAACGCCTGAAGAAGTGGCGCGCATCGCTACTCGAATGGTCGAATTAGGTGGTGAAGTCACTGAAGTTGGGGATAATGTTGCAGGCGTTGTAGCTGCACTAGAAGGAACTGGTTTTACTAATATTGATGCGACCGCCAAAGCCATTCAGGCGGGAACAAATATTTTTAACGAGTCTGCCGATGCTTTGGCCGATAAAATCACGCTACTTGCCAATACAACAGCAGTTACATCAGCTGAAGGCATTTTGCAGGCATTTGGTAAAGCGGGCGGTTCGTTTGTCGATGCCGATGTTAGCGCGTCAACATTATTGGCAACATTTGCTAAATTCTCCGAGACAGCCACTCCTGAAGTGGCCGCGACTGCAACCAGGAATGCCCTGGATGGTTTAAGAGGCAGGACTGATGTAGCAAGAGAAGCATTAGACAGGCTAAACGTTTCATTCTTTGACAATCAAGGCCCGACCGCATTTACAGATACATTAATAGATCTTAGGGATGCACTTGAACCGCTAAGTGAAGAAGATCGATTTACAGCTTTACAAGATATTTTTGGCGGCAGAAGTGCTTCACAGATAGGATTGTTATTGCAAGGTTTAGACGATGTAATCGCAAAAACTGATGAACTTGAACAGGGCTTCGGCGCATCCGGTGAAGCTGCAGACAATCTAAATCAGGGCGTTGCTGCGGCGGTTAATCGACTGCAAGGAACCCTGACCACTGCGGGAACCGATCTTGGCTTAGCACTGACACCAGGTATAGAGGCGGGCGTTAGAACATTGACCGCGTCAATTAATGCTGCCATTGAAGACGGTGATGCTTTTGGGGACACAGCGGCTTCAGTCGAGGCACTATTGGAGGCTGTTGACGGCTCTGAGGTTGTCGACGTTTTATCGGCTAGTCTTCGCAGCTTATTTGATTCGGTTGATGCGGGGGCAGCTAGCCTGATTGATTCGCTATCTAATATATTGAGTGATCCTGAAAATCTTGATAGGTTTGGCCAATCAATTGAAAATCTTGGAACTGTCCTGGGTGGGACTTTAAGAATTGCGGGCGTTGCTGCTGAGGCGTTTACTGTACTATCAGCAGCATATTCTGACACGATAGGCGATGGCCCAGCTGAAGCAATTGGGCAATTTTCATTAATTCTTGAAGGGATTGTCCCGGTTGCAATTCAGGTTAGAGATTCAATATCCGGTTTAGTAAATCCGGTCACTGAATTTTTAGATCGCTTTTCCTTGGTTGGCGATTTAATAAATCAGTTCGGCACTTTAGGCCCAGCTATTGGCGCGATAGGCCTAGCCTTTACCGGGGTCACTAATACAGTTCAATTATTGCGGGAACAGTTAGGGTTTTTAACAGCTGAGGCAGTCCAGCCAGCTGTAATTACCGATGCTGGGGCTGAGGGCGTCCAGGCGTTAGTGAATGCCGGAAGTAGATTATCTTCTGATGCTGGCCAAAATAGCAGAGAGGAACAGCTAGCAGCAGCACAAGCATTGGCTGGCCAGTTGGGAGATATTGAAGCCAATGGCGTTGAATTATCTGAACGGAGAAAAGAACAGCTCAGGGAAGAATCGTTGCAGGCATTAGAGGATACTCAGTCTGCTGCCCTGGCAAGATTAGCAGCTCAAGAAGCTGAACAGATTAATGATATTCGTCAGGCTCAATTGGCAGCTGGCCCTGAAGATCCAACAGCCGAAAGCAATGCAGATTCGGCTATTCGTGATATTCAAGCTGACTTTGCCCAGCAACGGATCCAGATCGCTCAAGATGAAATCGATCAAATCAATCAACTAAGAGCCGATGGCATTATTACAGCTGAGGAAGCTGAGCAACGGTTGGTCACTGCTAAACAGGAGTCTGCCGAATTGTCAGTGCAGGCGATTGAGCAGCAGATCGCAGCTGAACAAGCCGCTGCTGATGCTGTTAGAGAACGGATTGAAGAAGAGCTATCAGCCAGAGAGCGGTTAAATGCCCTGGCATCCGAACAAACAAATTTGCAGTTTGAGGTTGATAATTCTGGTTTAGAAAATCAATTATCAATATCCCAGGCTTTAGCTAATGTTGATGCTGCGAGAATTGATTCAGCGGCTCAATTAATTAGTGCTCAATTGGCTCAAGCAGAGGCAACTGAAAACTTTGCAGCAGTTGAGGAAGCCAGAGATCGGCTATTACTTAATCAGTTGCAATCAATTCGAGCAGGTACCCAAGCCCAACAGCAACAGATTGCTATCCAACGGCAAATAGTAACGCTTGATGGCCAGAGACAAATAACGTTAGCTCAGATTGCCCGTGATGAAGCCCAGATTGCAGTAGATAGAGCCCGTTCGAGCCAGGGAATATCGACAGAGGAGCTTAATGGGCTTCAGTCGATTGTTGAACTCAGGGCGCAAGGAATTGAATCTGCTAGGGCAAATTTAGATGTTCAACTGAGTATTTTAGACGCTCAAGAAGAAGAACAAAGCATCTTAGCTGAAACCGCTGAAGCTGAGGCAATCAGAGAGCGGAGATTGGAGGGCATTGAATCATTAATTGAACGCCAAACTGATTTACTAGACGAGCAAAAAGACTTAGAAAGTGATATTGCCGATGAGACAGAACGACGGCAGAGTGCTATTGATTCGATTGTTTCGTCATTAAGCGGCCTAGAAGATGTCGGTGCTGAGCAGGCATTAGAAGACTTGAACCAGCTTGAAGATAATTTACGTTCAGCCAGACGAGCAGGCGCAATTGATAGTGAAACTGCGTCACAGTTGCAGTCAGGAATTAATCAGGCCCAGCGGTTAGCACGTTCCGGCGACGGATTTACAGTAGAGGAAGCTTTTAATTTTTCAGATAGTCAAAATCCATTTGCTCAAAGCATTTTGGATAGTTTAGGGCTGGGTGGGGTTAATGCATTTGCTGAAGCTCAGCAAGAAATTTTATTGGCCGATACTCAGATAGAACAGCTGACAACCAAGTTAGAGGAAGTTAGAGATGCTGTTGCTGCTTTGCCAGAGACCTTGCCCACTGGCATAGAAAACCTAACCGTATCGACTCCCGACCCGATCGCTGATGCTGCTCAAATTACAGCCGATCTAACTCGGCAACAACAGATTGCGGAGGGAGTGATTTAATGGCCTTGCCTACCACTACAGAACGGGGAATCGTTCTAAATCATGCCGATTACAGCCTAGCTATCACTTTGTTTGGCCGTTACCCTGGTCAATTCCCACGGGTTGATGGTCGTTATAAAGGGATTGTTCGTAGTAAACGGGGGGCAGCAGCTAGGACGGGGGCTTTAACTAGATTTGCTATTTGGAATTTTGTTGGTTGTCTAACCCTTGACCAGCAAGAGATTTTAATCCGAATGGAAGGTGCTTATTGGGGCAACCCTGGCCCATGGATCATCTATGACTATACAAATTATTGGTCTGAAAATGGGACGACAAACACTAGAGCGATCGCACCCAATAGCACAGTAGCAGCTGACGCTAATACAATTTGCTACTATCCCCAATGGCAAGCTGAACCAACAAACCAACGAGGGTTTGAATACAGTGAAAAAGCTGATGGGGTTCGTGTAGCTCAGTTTCAGTTTACGGAATCGGGGGTTATCGTTGCATGACCTCGTTTACGATTGACGCTCAAGATAGAGATTGGACAGCAAGCCTCGAAATTTTAGACGCTAATCGGGCTGTAATCAGTGGACCCTACGATATTTCTGATGCGCTAATTAGCGTCGATATCGATTTTTCCGAACTGAGATCGGGGAACAGGCTAAACGGTTGGCTGGCATGGGAAGGCAGTATTGTATTAAGTCCAGAATTGTCCACAACAGTTAGTCTTGATAATCGCGATACTGCCTCTAACCCGTCAGGTGCTGAAGTGCTGGCTATGGGAAACCGGATCACACTGAGCATGTGGACGGGGGCAAATTATGAAAGATTTTGGCCGCCGTTTTATATCTTGAGGGAAGCTTCCCCTAGGATAGAAATCCCTACAAGTGAATCCCAAGCCCAGATTACGATTGACTTAGGGGATCTTGGCAAATCACTAGACCTGTTTACGCCAGAAAATAATTACTCAGGGATCATCCAGGGAACAACCACAACGCCCACAACGTTAATTCGTAATATCGCGACTCAGATAGGCATCCCAACATCATCAGATACGATCTCGGGCGGTTATTCAGTCAATACAGCTGTCCAGAAAAAATCTACCCGGTCAACAGTGCGTGAGATTGGGGAAATAGCGGCGGCTCAAAAGTATGTTGTTTGGCTTGATGCTGCTGAAGAATTAAAACTCACTTCAGCTGACTTTACGCTCAAAACAGCATCAGATTTTAGCCTAACTATCGGCATTGGAGGAGACGAAGTTGGCGAGAACGGATGGGAACCCGTCAATCTTGAAGAACGACCGCCGGGGGAATTAACAGTAACGGGCGGTTCCGACCTCGCTCAAGAAATTGAAAATCCTAGCGTAATCGTTCGCACTGTTCCTGGTCCTGGCTACACATCTTTGACCAGCACTGAAACTAAAACGATAACGCCAGCCGGGGGCGCGCCTCAGACAGTAATTACATATGAAGAGCGCCAAGCTGAATTGCAGATACAGCCTAGAGTTCTCACTATGGATAACTCTGGCGTTGTGCCGACGCTGCTGACAGATGTCGATAATACGAATAATGGTCTGCAAGATTCTGAAGATAGTTCGATTACCCATCGATATAACGGAATCACTAAACGACTGACTGAAACAGTTGAGCTAATTCGCAAAGCACGGGGGCTTAGCGGTGGCGATGCGTTTAGTGAGGAAGAAAATAGCTCGGCACTGACACTACTTGACAACAGTCGAACGACCACGACCTACACTTACGACAATATTTTAGGCGTAGTCAGCTCGAGAACTATCACAGAACGTCGGCCATGGTGCCTCTGGGAATGGGGCGAAAAAACACCTACCAACTATGATTTGAATCGCTTTTTAGAGCGTGATTATCTAACCCAAACGACCACTTGGACTAGAGTGCTTGACGTTAGCGGAGATCCTACGATTGAGGCATGGCGTGTTGAACAAGTTACTCAACAGCCTAGGGGTGTAATCTTCAAAAATTACACGGGGGCCAATCCTGAGACCCTGGTGAACAACCCAGATCCTGAATTAACCTTCACACTGCAAGCCAGTGACGGTTCAACGAGGCCACCGGATATCGAGTATCAAGAAAGTATTTATACAGAAGAACACCAAGAATTTACGGGGTCAGTGCAGATTGAACCAGTCTCAGGGAATGCCCATAAATGGAAAGAGGGAACAATCCGGGTTAATGCTGATGTGATTGTGAGCGATATTCAATGCAATGACTTAGCAGAATGGGCCGCAAAATGGCAACACGGATTGAGCCTGGGTCGTTCATTTATTGGAGCAATCCCGACAGAATTGTTTACTGCATTTGACCCGGTATCGAGGGTTGATGTGACTGTCGATGGAAATATTGAAGCTTATTTTTTGAACGGTTTTAGCATCTCGTCAAATTTAACTGAGACTTTATTTGGTTGTAATTTTGGGTTGATTGGTCAGGTTGGGGTTACTCCGGATGTAATAACCCCTCCAATAGAAATATCAGTCCCGATTAATATCATTGAAGACTTGCCAGCGATTCAAGATAACCCGGTAGCGGCTGCAGATAGTGGCGTTGCTAGCAATGCAGAAGAATTGCCAGCAATTCAAGATAATCCGGTCGCTACAAGTACGGCACCAACACCGGTTAGTAATGCTGAAGACTTACCAGCAATTCAAGACAATCCAGTCGCTGTTGATAATTCACCTATCCCGGTTAGCAACACTGAAAACTTACCAGCAATTCAAGACAACCCGTCAGTTGCCGAAGCCACAACCAACACTGAAAACTTACCAGCAATTCAAGATAACCCAGTTGCTGTCGATGCAAACGCTACAGGCTTAACGGCTATTGCATCAGGCGTATTTACTGACGATGGAACGACCATCACTGAGTTATTCCTAGACGGGGTTAACGCTGGTGGCATTACTAGGGAGGCAACGGGTCGATGGTTAGTTACGTTGGCATCGGCAATGCCATCAGCTGACTTTATCGCGATCGCGAGCGCTGATCCATCGTCAGGGGCTTCTATTAATTATTCTCATGGCGCGCAGTCAATAACGTCCACAACATTGAGAGTTTGGCGAGAGTCAAGGTCAGGAGCTGGGGCAAATCCAAATATCCAAAAAGTTAGTTTTGCAGTTTGGGGGTAATTGTGGCGACAACAGCAGTAGCATCATGCGTATTTACTGACGATGGAACGACCATCACTGAACTTTTCCTAAATGGCATCAGTTCAGGGGGCATCGTGAGGGAAGCGACGGGCAGATGGTTGATTACTTTGGCATCGGCAATGCCATCAGCTGATTATCCGTGCTTTGCTAATGCCGATCCATCGTCAGGAGCTTCGTTAAACTATGCTCATGGGGCTCAATCGATAACGTCCACAACATTCCGGGTTTGGCGAGAGTCAAGCGGGGGTGCAGGAGCAAACCCGAACGTCCAAAAAGTTAGTTGTATAGTTTTAGGTTAAATCATGCCAACATCAGCGATTGATACGGACACTCGAAACGCTGCATTGCAAGCGGCAAATATTGAATTAAATGATGGGGCTGGGGCCAATGCTACCTATGAATATGGGACGACGGGCTTTGGCACTGTGCTTGTAGTTTGGAATCTGGATGGAACGAACCCATTTACTACAGCTGGCAGCACAACAGCCGGAACAGCCGAATTAACAGGGCAGCCGATTAGTGCAACAGCATCAGCTACTGGGACAGCTGCTGAGTATAGAATTAAAGATAAAGATGGAACCGTAAGAAGATCAGGCACTTTAGACGCTACCCAATCAATTACTAGTGGGATTAATTATCTCCTTTCTGCTACGTCTGTAATGCCAGCTAGTTAGCCATGACCGTCCTAACCCAAAGATTAGCCAGCAAAAATAAACAGCGCACGACTCAACGCATTCAATCTCAAATGGTTGAAGCAAGAATCGGCGCTGCAACTATTACTGGCACGGTGTCGGGTAGCAGCGCTGAAGGAATCACGCTTAGAACAGAATCAGGCGGTTCTCTCACAGTCCCTAGATCTACTGTTCAAAAACTTTCACGGCAACCAGCGATCGGGCAGTCTCGGCAGTTATCGACCGGGGGGCAGCTAGAGCTATTAGGAAGCAGTACGGAAACGGTTAACCAGCCTGTCAGTCAAGCTCAACCGCAAGTTAGATATCCTCTCAGGCCGCCTACTCAGGGAGCAGATTTTGGGGCCAACGGTGATTTGTGGCTTGAACAAACTGGCATTCAAGGCAACTATAACGAAGCTAATGCTTATGTTTGGATTCAAAAAATTGGCCAGTTTGTAAAGCTGGCTTCCGGCGGAGTAGTTGTCGCGTTTGAACCCAATGGCCCGATCTCGTCAGGAACAGTCAATGGCCAGCTGCACTACAACACGATTGATAATTCTTTATCTATTTATGACCAAGCTGCTGACGTATGGCGGCCTATTAGTAGTGGCGGCGGCGCAACTATTAACTATGTCGCAGGGGCACCCCCTACGCCAGCTCCACCAGGCACTGTTAATGGGGAAGGGCATCACGATACTGTGGTTGATCGCTTGTGGACGTATGATCTAGCTAATACGACCTGGCGGGCTTCCGGCTCAAAAACCTTCTTCCAGGGTGTTCCGTCATCTGATCCGAACTCTTTTATTAGGGGAGATCTCGTTACTACTTATGAGGTCGTGGGAGGTGTTACGTCTCCCTGTGACTATATTTGGTCGGAAACACAATCAGATTGGTTGTTAGTGTCTTGTTGTCCGAATTGTCCGGATGACTTCTTTAATAGTCGATGCGACGATGACGAAGGTTCTGACGGCGGCAGTTGCACTCCACTTCCACCATAATCTTATGCAAATTTATTCTCAATTTCCTTCTGACAAAACAATAACTCAACAAGTAATCAGAAACAACGGCATCAAGCCTGTAATCTCTGCTGATCTCAGAAAGATCTATGGCCTTTCAATCGTTGCTGATGTTGGCGCTTTTGGCACTAATCCAGACTTCAGTGAGTTGGACAAACAACTTGACCAGGCTACGGGCTTAGACGTTCATATTCACCCAATTGTCTGTCGCTATCCTGAGCTAAAAGGCCGCGATTCGTTAACATTGAAAGGACATGTTAACAATCTAGCCAGACCAATTGTTGATCATTGCGTCAGTCGAGGGCTTAGAAAAATAACCTTGGCAGGCGAGCTAACCCTATGTGGTGACACCGATCTTTGGGCAGAGATAATTGCCTTTTACAAGGCCATCCATGCTGACTATCCAGAGCTTGAACTTTGGATTTCATCGCATAGAATCCGTCAGCAAAGCGATCGCGATAGTATCCTAACTCGGCTGGAAGACTTACAGGGCATTGCCTCAGGATTTATCGGGGCTGACTATATTAGCCTGTATCAGGCAAAACCTGAAATCCCTGAGCAGGTTGGCCCTGTGCAATGGATGAAGATATCAGCCATGGGGTCAGTTTCGCTAATGCGATTGAGTTATTTGCCCCCATTCTGGCGAGAACTGCAAAGCGCTGGGCTTAAGGTTGCGCTTGAAACGTCAGCGCTGTCTACAGTTGACTTGCCAATTGTCAGAAAGGCGCAAATACAGATATATAGAGAAATCAGCGCCAAATGTGAACATCATGGCGCTGATTTGTGGCTTTGGAATGCTTGCGAGCAAAGCTCTCGCGATCACCAGGGAAATCACAGTTATTCTGGGGTCTGGGATGAAGCTGGGAACATGAGACTGAGTATCTAGAAATATCTAAAAATTGTATCGCTGGATTGCTGTGCTTTCGTAGCTGCCAACAGAGAAATGTGATCCTTCGTAGACGGCTGTAAGCCGTCTTTCTGCTGGATCGCAGAACGAAACCAAAGTTGCGAACTCAGAGTCCGTAAGCTCCATAAAGTTCTCATAAAACACCCACCTCTTATCGAGCCCAGCCCGAGAGAGATAGGCTTGCTTGTCTGTTTCCCATGATTGAGTAGTCATGCTTTTCGGCTCCTTATTTTTTTAATTCAACTCACTAAGTTCAAACGCGAAACCATCATTTACCCTATACTTGATTAGCTCGGGCTCTCCCGTTGTGCCTGCGGCCACGTCAGCAACGTACAAATACCATTCGCCATCACTATAGATAGCGTCAATCTGCCAAGATTGACAATGGAAGTAAGTGGCAGCTGCACGGGTGATGCAGTCTTTTAACTCAGGTGTATTATCCATCATCCTTACAGGTATCTATAGGTTTTTGCAGTAATGCACCCAGGCGCGTTGGAGCAAGTGCAAAAACAACGACCGGCTCAGGCTCTAAATCCCCTGGCTGTCCATAGGACAGTTCAACCCAGGATTCATATCCATATTCGCCGTCTGTATCAGGTACATTTTCCCAGTCTTTATCGGCCACAAGCCGTTCAATACTGGAAATTATTGAATCGATATGACTTTCTGAAGAAAAATATTGTCTTGCTTCCAAGACTAATGATTGAGCAGTCATGTTTTTTCGGCTCCTTGCCTTGCCTTAACTACTTTAACAATAACCTCTAGAGGTTATTGTCGTCAATGGGAACTTTAACTTTTTTTGAGATGACTAGCTCCCCTTTCCATATTTTCGTCAAGAAAACTCCTAGACTTGGCTGCCCATTGTAGAGGCAGCCAAGGTTTCTAAGTACTTCTTTTAAGTCTTCTCTAGCCTTAATTGGCAGTGAACACCCCCACTGCCCGACATCTAATCTTTTTCTTGGCATTGGTCTTTATCTTCTAAAGGTTATAGCCCACCCTAGCACAGTTTAACTTGCGTTGTTGAAGACCCCTCTTCCAACAAAAAACCGCTACTCGTGAAAGCAGCGGTTTCGTGGTTTGTATTGTCAATCAAGTTAAAACCTTAAGGTACCTCCCCGTTGGCTCTCCGCTTTTCAGTGTTCCCTCAGGGAAGTCTGGCAACGGCATTTCATCAGGGGGCTGAAACATGCCATTACGACGCCTGCCGAGATATTCTCCTGTTTTAGGATCGAACTGATAACCCAGCTTACGAGCTAATTCGT
>CBDHHL010000014.1:0-102311 GCA_965263355.1 Leptolyngbyaceae cyanobacterium
GCACCTGACGATGTGACCATTTACCAGAGTGCGATCGTGTTTTTAATTAGCCCATATTCAACTAGCTCGGTTGCGGGCGCTACGATGGTTCCCCTGACTGGCTATGTCACAATGCTATTAACAGCAACGGCCAACGCTAGAGAGTTTACTGGGACTGCGACATTATCACAGGCAGAAACGTCTAAGTTGCTGGCCGTTACTAATGAGCCATTGTCTGGGCTAAAAGAAACTGAAGTTGAAATGATAGCGATCGTTTACCAGGGGACAGTTTCACCAGTGCCAGGGACAGACCAGGGCGAGACGATGAAGACTGATACAATAACCCCGTTTATTGCCCCTGGGATGAGTACGACGTTACAGCAAGCGGTTTAAGCGTTAAAAACGCTTTCTAGACTATAAGCAAAATCACGGATAGCTTCGTCGATATCGCTCGCGATCACTTCTCGGCTCAGCAATGTAACATCTAAGAATGAATTATCAAGCATCAGCGAAACAGTATATTTGCCATCTTCTCGCTTAACGGCGTAAATATTCAAATTTACGTTTACTTCTTTTGTTTTACTCATTTAACGATTTGTCTTAATATCAGCACCAATGCGAGCCATTTTTTCATCCAATTTTTGCAGGGTAATTCGCGCTTCTTCGGTCATCTTCGCCCTGCCATTGGCAATGTAACATTTAAGGTTGATTCATGAAACTCAAGTAAAAATCAATCCCTTCTAATTCCACATAATAAATTTGCACTTTTCCTACTTTCTCTTTGCCTGGGATAATTCGTGGATCAATGTTGAGTTCCACCGCATCTAAAATAGCGTCCTTCAAAACGTCATCAGTAACACCATCTGCCACTGATGCAAAGACCTTGATATGCCCGTAGATAGGGATTGTTAATAGTTTTTCTTTCATTTTTTATCAAAAACTCGGCCTACTAAATTACTTTGACTTGCTGCTGCAACCGCAACTAATCAACTACGCTACAACCCTTGTTATTCAATACTTCTATTGAAAGCGTTTTTTGTTCTGGACTACTTTTGGACTAGATCTGAAAGGGCTTTTACAACCTCTCTCAGCCTCCACAGTTTAACACCATGGTATGAACTTTTTTCGTATCTAGAAATCGTAGTGCTGGCCGAAGACTTTGTTAAGCCTAGCTTTAAGCCTAAGTCTTCTTGAGTCAAGCCATGGGTTTCTACTTTAAGTAGTTCAGGCAAGGTGTCAAGAACTTTTTCGGCTAGCTCCAGCGTAATCTCTATGTTTACGTCTGGCATCAATTCAATATTTATGTTGACGCTCAAAAGCGTAGCGTGTAAATTAGGAGATGTCAATAAATATTAGAAAATAATGAAGCGTCTAATCCTACTCGATAAAGATTTAACACTTGTCAAGCCAACTGGTGGCAATAAATATGTCCAAACGCCCACAGGTCAAGAGCTATTGCCAGGTGTTAAGGACGTTATCTCCCGACATGAGCGTCAGGGCGACATTTGCTGTATGGTTACCAACCAGGGCGGGGTAGCCGCTGGTTACAAAACGCTTGATAGTGCAATAGAAGAAGTCCAATATGCAATGGACCTTCTTCCCTATATCTCTATGGCTTGGTTGTGCCCTGACTTTGAAGGTCAGGAATGTTATGTAGTTTGGCGCAACGCTGGTCGATCAAGTAACCCATCTGGCGACGATATTTGGCGAGTAATCAAGAACTACCCAACCGCCCCTGAATTCGTAGGATTGTATCGAAAGCCTGACTCAGGAATGCTGCTCGCAGCATGTGATGTTCATGGGTTTATTCCGTCTCCAGAAACGTGTCTGATGGTTGGAGACATGGAGAGTGACCGATTAGCTGCCAAAAATGCTAATGTGTCATTTCAATGGGCATCTGAATGGGCGCAATGAAACATTAAAAAACGCTCAAATTTTTAATGTTTAAGGGATAAAGTTGACTTCCATGCCGTAAAGTGTCGCCTTAAGACAGCCCGTATCTCCAGCTGACGACGGCAATTGAAAGCCCATATGGGCATAACCAGTGTCACCAACACCACCAGGGGGATCGATACTCACGGGTTCTACTGGGCTGCTGAATGTCGGTGGCGTAGGTTCAGGTGTGGGAACTATGGGCTCAGGATCAGGGATGTCTTTTTCATCTTTCTTTTTCCCTCCACCTTGCGCTAAACCCGCAGCGCCACTTAACCCAGTTGTAGCTACGGCATAGCCCCCAGTCGTCTCAGCAGCGCCCATTTTGTCAGATACAGCTGATGCAACAATTGTGATCGCGCCTAAGGCTAGAGAGCCCGCAGCAATCATCAAAGCTACATAATCATCGCTATCAGTTACGTTCATCACCGCTCTACCCCATCAACGGAAGATCTAGACAATGCCAACTGGCTTTTAACCTTTTCAATTAACCGAAATTTCCGGCATATCCAAAGTTGACAGCTTAGCTCTATTTTAGCATTTTCAGGGGGTGACACTCCCCGCCCTAGAAGGTCGAGGCTTCTTAAAGAAGTTACGCAGCAGTAGACGCTATACTGAAGCCGCCACGGTTCAGCATTGTTAGCGTTACTCTACGAGGGGAGGTCACCGCCCCTCGATTGACATTGGCTAGGTCTAAGCCTAGTTCTGTCGCTCCTTTTCGTAGGATATTCGCAGCACCGTTACAGTCTGCATTAATCAACCAACCTTTAGCGGTTCGATAGAGCTTGGTTGTGATTCGCTTACCTGAAGCTTTCCAGCCAATGGGTTTTTCACCAAAAGTAGGTAGGCTGTCGTTATCTAAGAACGATGCTTTCGAGGTGTAGCTTTCTTCGGTTTCAATGAATTGAATGCCGATTTCTTCAAGAACAGTCTTGAGCCGTTCTTTTAATTTGGCTGTGGGTAGTTGAACAAAGTTTTGATTGTTCCGCTTGCCCATACCTGACTCAGACTTAACGCCAGCATTCCAACCGAAAATGACGGTCCCAATATCGCTAGTAATGCAGTAATCAGCGATTTTACGACACACCTTATTGATGTAGTCGCGCATCCGTCGATTACGTTTCTCATGAGTTAGTGCGCAGTTACGGGACCAGAAATTGGCCTGATATCGGCCCATTTCACGATTGACCTTATTGTTCCAGAAATTAGCCTGCTTACCGTCAATGATGAAGCTATCACCCAGCGTAGAGACGCACGTTAACCAGTTCTTGACACCGGGATCAATACCTAACGCATTGTCGAAATTTAAGGTCACAGGTTCACGCTCAGACCGATAGATGTATTCCACATAGAACGTATGGTTTCTAGGGAATATGCGGATCTCACGGATCTTTTCTGGGTGAATGTTCATTGGAGCTGGGATATAGATAGCGTCTATCCCTTCCCACTGCTTAAACGACATCCCCAACGGCAACCGGATTAACCCGGTCTCTATGGCCTCATTCAGCCGTAGGTGTTGCGCTGGGTATGTGATGCCCGCTAAGCCACCACGTTTACGGTAGTGAGGCGGTTTAGGGCGATCTTTAAGCTCACCCTTAAACCACATAGATAGCAGCTCATCATAGGACTTGAACGACTCACAGACGACCATCAGCGTTTGTTGGGCAACTTGAGAAAACAATTGCCGATAGTGACAATTATCTTTCAGATGTTTGTCTAACGGCTCATATTGGCTTTCTATGTGAGTCTTACTGACCATACGACCAGCACGCTTTAAGGCATAGATAGCGCAGTTGGTCAGGCTGTTGGCCTGACGACACAGGTACTCAATGATTGCCTGCTCAAAATCGGGCAGTTGCAATACATCTTGTTGACACGAAAAACTCATATTTATCACTGAGAAATGTTTTTAACAATGAGACTCAAAAGCTCAGAAAATTCTTTATGCGCCATACCGTGTTTCATCCTATTGATACCTTTGAGTACCCATTGCAAATTATTGATTTCGCTTGAACCACCTTTTGACTTAGGGATTATATGATCAACCTCTGCGTCTTTCCCTACAACCAAAGAGACCCCACTGTAAGGGCAGAGTCCGTTTTGCTTATTAAATAGATTGGCCAAATCTTCCCATCTACTGGAGTCTCGCCATAGCTTTACCGAAGCTCTTTTTAAGACACAAGTTGTGCATCTAGTGTTGCCATTGACAGGGACGCCGGACTTGCATTCTGTGCATACTCCACTAGCACGCTTTTTGGCCCGATATTTTTTAGCTTGTTCGGCTTTCTTTTTGTTACAAACATCACACCTTCGCTTGCCATGGATTTCTACAGGCTGTCTGCACATCAAACATGAGCCTTGCTCTAAAAGCCTTGCTTGGTACTTTAGTACATTCTTGTTGTTAGACTTAGCCATCATGTATCCACAAAACTATCTAATTATAGCGTGGATACATAAAAGAAGGAAGGGGTTTTATCCGGTTCCCGTGCCCTCTATTTTCTATAAATCAGGGGATAAGTGTCTTGACCACATCGACGATATCTAAATAATCTACCAACCACGTTAAACCAATAACGACGAGGGCAGAAAGTGTAACCAAGCCTAAGTATTTAACTAGCAGCCAAAATACAGAATCATACGATTCTTTCGCGTGGGCTGCATCTTCTACGACATCAGTTATTCGTCTAGCTTTCTTTGCAAATGGCCAGCTAATCAACGAAATGTCATCAGGTTTTTTGGCTTCAAGCTTTGCGCCTTGGGGTATATGCGATATCGGAGTTCTTGACGTAACTGTTTGTTCCTCTTCAGTGCCGTCAAATGTTGGATGTTCGATCACTCGCTCACCACCGGCAGTATCAAGCTGTAAAGATGCCCTTACTTCGTAGTCTTGAGTTTGAACAAAAGCGATCACATCCCCATCAATTAAATTTGCATCACTGGCGATCTCCGTTCCATTGAGGATCGGTTTACTGACTGCCCTAGCCCAATAAAATACTTGCCCCCTCCATTTGTGCTTCCCGATAACTCGCTTATCTTTAGTGCGCCCTCGCCTATCCTTAGACACAGGCCCGCCATTGATAAGCACCCAACCTCTAGCTGGATCATACCCAATGCAAGCATGAACGCGAGACGCAATGCTTATGCTTACCTCTTTGGGTAAATCTGTCATATCAAATTGAACACCCCCATTCAGAAAGGAGTGTTCTGGATTTATGTCAAAATGAGCCCGCCCAAACAACGAAAGTTTAGACGGACTTAAGGAAAACACTTTTGACTCGCGCCATTCGCGACCGTACCGGGTGCTAATCAGCAAGGTTGCAAAACGGCTCTGCTTCGCAGGCGTAAACATGCATAGTTATAAATAGGCAGCAATTGGGTAGATGCCCCTAGGTAGCCGTAAAATAGGCTATGAACCGTTATACAGCCTACGTTAGCACGATTTGATTTGTGTTGATACGGCAAATTGATATCACCATGCCCCCAACTGACCACCAAGGCGACTCTAAAACGACCGTGATTTTTACTCAAGCGATCGAATCGTTAATAGCTGAATATTGCACTGCAACAGGAATAACGAAAGCTGATTTTGTCAGAACAGCAGCCGTACGCTATTTGCAGGATGTCATGGGAATTGATTATGTGTGGGAGAAATTGCGCGGGCATCCCAAAAAATAAAACCCCCGTGCTCAAGCAGACACAGGGGATCTTGATTGTAACTATTGAACCACTTCATCATTGGATATTATATCCAATTTTGGTAGCTGCAGTTAAAATTGGCATAATGCTTCTGTGAGAAAACTATGAACATCGATTTTGACACATTGAACCCTATCCTTGCAGGGGCATTGGCCCCTGCATTGTCCAGCGTACTACTAGTGATCAACCCACGGTTAGCACGGGCACTGAAAAACCTGATCCCTGGGATTAATAAATATTCGGAGATCGCTAAAACGATTCTCCCCATGATTGATGCAAAACTGGCTCAACATATTGATCTAGTTGATGGGACTGCTGACATATTGCGGACGGTGGCCGCTGGTGAGGTGACTGTATTGGGTATGACATCCCGGATGCGCCAAGTCGCCGGAAAGATTGGTGAGAACCCACGAGAGCTAAAAATTCTTCTGGATGCAATCGACGATGAATTTAAGCCCAGTGAGTTCAATAAGCTGAACAAGGGCGGCCCTGTGCAAACATCTGAGTTCGTTTCTGTTGACGCGCCTGGTCATTGACATGCTCCCCGTGCTGAAGCAGCGGGGATTCTATAGCTAAAGGTTCAGCCTAAGCTGCTCCCCTACTAAACGGCTAGACGGTTCAACACACCCTGCCGGAAACCCGGTCTTACAAGTGCTCCCCTGTCCATTTTTATGCTGTCGTGGGCTATCTCCAGCCCCGACAAAGTTTATATTCTTGGCTGCATTGCGGTCTCTATCGTGTAGAGCGCCGCAACTAAGACAGCGTATTTCCCGTACAGAAAGGTCTAACTTCCCCCAATGAGAGCCACAGTCAGAGCAATACTGACTGGTAGGCTCCCATCGGTCAATGACCCTCACTTCACGGCCATACATGGCTGCTTTCGCTTCCAGCATCGTCCTGAACTCTCTCCAGCCTTGCTGGGATATTGCACGGGATAACTTACGGTTTTTCACCATACCCGATACATTCAGGTCCTCTAAGCAGATCACCTGGTTTTCTTTCACCAGCTGCGTACTGAGCTTGTGGAGGAAATCTTTACGGATATTTCGCGCCTTGGCTTTGAGCTTGGCAACACGTAACCGTGCTCGTTCTCTCCGCTTAGACCCCTTCTGCCTGCGAGACAAGACCCGTTGCGCTTTCCTAAGCTTGCGGTCTAGCTTGCTATAGTCTGGCCCTTCTATCGGCTCTCCATAGCTAGGAAAGGCAAACACCTTTATACCTAGATCGATACCGATAGAAGGATTTGTTACTGATTCCATGCTGGGCTCAGCTTCTACAACAAAGCTCAGGTAATAATGGTTCTGCCTATCTTTGATGACGGTTACAGAACTTGGCTCACTGGGTAAAGGTCGAGACCATTTGGTTTTCACAGTCCCTATCTTTGCCAGGTAAACCTTATTTCCTTTGAGGGAAAAAGCGGTCTTTGCAAACCTAGCCGTTTGCTTGTTGTCTCTTTTTTTGAACCTAGGAAACTGGATGGGTTTCCCCTTTCGCTTACCCTTGCGGCTATCGAAAAAGTTCTTAAATGCCGTCCCTAGATCAATCAATGATTGCTGTAGGGGTACAGCAGAAACATCAGACAACCAGCTACGCTCAACAGTCTTTTTGGCTTGGGTGATACATTGCTTCGATAGCTCTGTACTCGTCGGCCATTTCTCACCCCTAGGAATGGCCTTGATGGTTGCCAGTGCATCATTCCAAACGACACGGATGCAACCGAACAACTTTGCTAAGTTGGCCTGTTGCTCCTTATTTGGATAGATTCTATACTGGTACCTGAGTTTCATTATTTAAGTATACTTGGTCTGAAGCAAAATGGGTGCAGATTTAAGGCGGGAAAGGCATAGCGTCACTAACCTGTTAATTCATTTGGTCTGTGTCACTAAATATCGTAGAAAAGTCCTAACTCCCGAAGGGCTTGATACCATAGAAGCCGCGTTTAACTCGGTCGCTAAAAGCCTTAACTTTCAGGTGACAGAGTTTAATGGTGAATCCGACCATGTACACGCCCTGATTGAGTACCCACCAAAACTGTCGGTGTCTCAACTGGTCAACTCGTTAAAAGGCGTCTCTAGTAGGCGGTATGGGCAAGCTGGGCACCTTAAGCCCTACGGTAGAAAAGCTTTGTGGAGCCCTAGTTATTTTGTTAGCTCAGTAGGCGGGGCACCTCTGGATGTACTCAAAAAGTACATCCAGGAGCAAGAAAAGCCGTCCTAGAAGGACGGGGTTTTAGACCCAAAATTTTGATAAATAGGGCAAAAAAAATGGGGCCGTTTCCGTGGCCCCATAATGTTCCCGTATTGAATTCGATTTCATCCAAATATATCTACAGTCTGAATCCTAAAAATCCAGAAAAAACAGATCAATCAAATTTTTTCTTTCAGCTTTTCAGCTAAAACACTCACTGCAGGCGCAGAAAGTTCTATTCGGTTTGTCTCAACGCCGTCTGTTGTTTCTATTAGTCTCCCTTGCTCCGTTTCAGGATCTATGTATAACGTAACTATTTGCTCTTGCGCCTCAGAATCTAAGGACGCTTGATAGGTGTGCCGAGATATAATTTCTATCATTTTGGAAGGATGGGCTCATTTACACAACTGGCATCCCAAGCAGCTTGGGAATAAAATCTAGAGTCCATATCGTCTCTATACTCTTCTAGTCGAGGAATCGTTGGTTCCCCCTTCCATGCCATATAAATCAGGTCATTTTCTATGGCATCCAGAAAATCTAAAATCAGCCCTGGATCAAACTCAGCTTTTGTCGCTTCAACTATAAAACTTTGTTGCTTTAAGGCTTTCTCTATTCCTACAGCCATGACTCCATTACCTAATTTAGAAGCTATTTCCCTTGCTTTCCCAGACATAACAACCGTGGTTCTCTTGCCGCCTTCTTTTTTATTTTTGCCAGCAATCAAATTTTTTTCGTTCGCCATTAGAAAGAATCCCAATCGATTTCAGGTTCTGGCCTTTCTAGATTGAACAATTCAATCACGGATTCAGCCGCTGCCTTTATTTTGTAAGCGGTCTCATCAGTCTCTTCCGAAAACCGCTCGGTGGCATTATCGAGGCACAGAAAAACATGCTCAACTGAGCATGCCAAAGCGTAAGCAGCCTTGCCCTTCAAAACCCAGCCAACATCATCCCATTTGGCCGAGTCCTTAACGCACTGTGCAGCGCAACGTGCGTCGGTTGGATCTTCAGGCAACAGCCCACGCACTGCGAACGTGCCAACCTTGATGCCGACTAGACCGGCTTTATCCATTCTTTTTCTCTGCAACTCAACTAAATTCATGGCCTTTTTCTTAGCTACCTTTCTACTATATGCATAGCAGAGGGAGATGCCAACCCAAAAAAATACCCCGCAATCCATGAGTTGCGAGGCAGTAGCCGAATAAGGAGAAAACAAGCTAATAAAAACCCCGCTTTCGATACAATAGTAGCATCAGGGGCCAAATTTGGAAATTGTAGAACAGGAGAGGGCCATGCCTAAAACCTTGACCGCTAAACAGGACACTTGGCTACTGAGAATAATCACCCAATCTAGCAAGTTACCTGAAGACCAAAAGATCAAACTGCATGAAGGCGATGTCCTTGAACTGAATTGGGCCGAAGCTCAACAGGACGATGCAGGCACACCGATTGATGAGGGCAACTATGCTCAAGTTTCACTAAAAAGAAAAAAGCAAAAATTTCATAACTGGTTTTGTTTCCTAAAACACGTCGTCATCGGCGGCACTGATGCGCAGAAGAAGCAAAAGGCAGTCGGGAATACAATCACAACCCTTGACGGCGGGATAGAGAGCCAACCCAAGCCAATTGTAAACGCCTACGACTTCAAATTTTCGTTGCCTGGTAGCTCTGGCACCTTTAACATGAGCGCCCCCATCCGCTATGGCAAGGGGAAAAACAAGTGGTATGAGGCGCTACATTTTGACCCAAAAACAAAATCATGGCGCAAGCCCGCTGATGCTGGCGTTGTAAGTCGAATTGTTGCCCACGATGTAACTATTGAAAAGTTCAGAGCTGTTATTGCAGATGCGTATCAAACAACACCTGAGAAAGTCAGTATTTCATTCAACAGCTGGTATCGCGACCCTGAAACCAACCGTCGTGTAGGCGGCGCGAGTCGTTCTCGCCATTGCTATGGTGACGGGACGGATTTTCTTGTGTTTATTAACAAAAAACAAATTCCATGCCACAAGATCAACGCGATTTTGCGGCCATGGTGCATCAGAAACGGCGTGGCCCTAGCGTCTGCCAGTGTATTCACGCATGGTGACAGTAGGGGTTATTTTGCAGAGTGGAACTACGGATTTTAATAATATGAAAGTAACATTTTTACAGGATTCATTCCTGAAACATAGGCCGGTCCCCCCTGACCAACTAGGGGACTACGAAAAAGAGCCAGTCAGAGCGGGCGAATGGATTAATATAATTGCAGCAAGACCCGAGCTGGAACGTGACAATTTATATATCACGCTATCTCAAGACCCTGGTGAAAAATTTAAGACTGTTGACGGGCGAAACTCTGTTTATCTCGTACCCAGCCACACCGACTACGAAGTTGCAGATACTACAGATCCTAATGTGCGTGCTGCAGCAGCGACATACAATCGAATTAGTGATCAAGGTCTAGAGTTACTAAAGGCTTTCGAAGGCTGCAAGCTTACTGCTTACTATTGCGCTGCAAATGTCCTAACAATCGGTTACGGCAGCACTGGCAAGCATATTCAAGAAGGCATGACGATCACTCAGGATGAAGCCGACGATCTGCTTCACAAAGACCTGAAACGCTTTATGCATGGGGTTCAAGAGCTGGTGACCGTGCCCTTAACCCATGATCAGTTTTCGGCGTTAGTCAGCTTTGCTTTTAACTGCGGGCTTGGCGCATTGGAGGATTCCACGCTATTAAAACGAGTTAACAACGAAGAATTTGAAGGCGTAGCCGATGCCTTCAATATGTGGGTTAAAGGCGGCAACAAAGTATTGCAAGGCTTAGTACGTCGTCGCAAGTCTGAAGCCCATCTATTTAATGAAGGAGTCTATAAATCGTTCGAATAATATTCAGTGAAAATTGCCACTGGCATTAACAGTAACAACGCCAGTGGCAATGCAACGTAAAATACAAAATCCATTTTCTGTTTGCCATTAACGACGAGCCTACCGTAACTGATCCCCATCAAGAAAACCGCAATTATAGGTAAATCTGATGTCTCAAAAGCAGAAAGAACTATTTACTTCTAGCGTGGCTCTGATTGGCGCGATCTCTTTGTGGTTCGTTAAATTCTCAGTGCTGCAAGCGATCGCCATTATATGGATGTTTGCAACTATCGTAATCGCTATTATTAACGCGGGGTTCGACTTACATGAAGAAAGGATATTCAAAGAATGGGAAGGCGACTACCAAAAAGAAGAAAAAGAAAGCTAAAAAGAAAAAATGATCAAGATATTTAATAGGTCCTGGAAACCTATCCTGATAGGTTTTTTGCTAATGCATATCCTAAAAATTATCCCACTGTCTTTCCTGCTGCAAGCATTTGGTCTATTACTAGCCCTCGCGTTCACCTTAACCGTTCTGCTATTTTTTGCAGGCGTATTAAGCATTGAAATTGCCAATTGTTTTCCGCGAAAATGAGACAAACTAAACTTATCTACCAAGCTCAACTGGCACACGCTTCTTATCTGCAAAAACCAGCTGGCTTTCTTGAGCACTATAAAAAAATAACGATAGAAAATAATGTTGCTTGGTATTTCAAAAGCAAAGACAAAACAACCATTATTTTCAGGGGCACCGATACCCTATGGTCTGATTGGAAACGGTCTAATTTAATCTTTTGGCCCCATAAAGAATGTAAAGATTTCAAGGCTCATACTGGGTTCTATGATGGTGCTTTGAAATTTATGCAGCATTGCCAGAAAGAAAATTTATTAGATAGCCCATTAGAACTGATTGGTCATAGCCTTGGAGGTGCGATCGCTTTGATGTTCGGCATGATTGCAGCTGACAATGGTTGTCCTATTGAAAGTATTATCACCTTTGGAGCACCCAGGGGCATGGATGAAGCCGGGGCCGATAAACACCAGGCGCTAGGCTTAGAAGATAAAACTTGGCAGGTGCGTAATGGGTCAGACCCTGTGTGTCGAATAATGCTGAGTTTCGATACAACCAAAAAAGTATTAGACCTGATCGGCTTAGATGTCAGGGTAGGCGCATCTCATCCATGGTGCCACGAAATAATTACGAACCATCAGACGGGGAAAATCATAGAAAGCCCTGACGAATGGCAGAATGTCAGGGCCAAAGAACCCGATACCATTAGCCGCATCGAAAAGTTTGCCTCAGCAATCAAGGGGCAGATTGCTGAGGCTTTCATAGTTGACGATCACATGATTTGGAACTATATCAAAGGCTTAGGAGGTTGATTTTGAAGGCAAATATTACAATTCCAGTGGACTCAGCTGTACTTGAAAAGGCTAGACAGCTGGGGATTCCAGTGCAAGATTTACTGAAAGAAGAAATATTAACGGCAGCCGATAGAGTGCTACTGCCATTAATTGGAGAATATGCGGCTAATTGTGATCGTACTGATTATGTTCCAAGTTGGATTAAGCGGCGCTAAGTTGCTTCATATGTTTGCCACGGTCATCACTGGAAACGACCCCTCTTTGCCCTATCCAGTACATTAGTTGTCCAGTCGTCACAGCTCCATTTTTATCACGGGCAAGCTTAAGATGATTGTGGACGACACGAACAGCAATACCAAGCTCTTTGGCTATTTTCTTATTATGCCAGCCTTTACTAATAAGCATAATGATCTCATACTGCCTAGGCGTTAATACTACTGGTTCCACAAATTTCCCCTACGGCAAAACATTTAAACAATACGGCACATGCGAGATTCGCGATGTCATCGTCTTTTTTCCTCAGCAAACATCCATGCCCATACAAGACGGAATAAAGCTTTATCGGCTGCATACACTCGCCACTTTTCATTGATTTTATTTTGGCGAGCAATTATTTTAATTTCTTCTGGACAGTTCACGCTTGTTCCCTCTCAAATATAATTTCGCTTTAGCAATTTCCCCGTCACGCAGCAGCGCAAAAACATGATCTTTTTGGCTTTCCCTTAAAACTTGATATTCCAACATATCTTTATATTCCAAGCCAGCAAACGGGGAAACTTCACGGATTGGGTCTTGTCTAAAAATTCTTGGTCTAGAATATATCTCTGTTTGAATTGTCCGTTGCCTATTGCTTTTGAACCATAGCTTTCTGACCAGCTCAGTCGCATGAAAATCATAACGACCTGGGCCAGACTCTATTAACTTTAACCTTATAAGTGCATCACGGACCCGCTGATTCATAGGAGTGTGCATAGTCAAGAAACTCTCGAATTCTCTAGCCTGAATATCAGTTAATAACTCAAACGCTGCTTCAATTAATTCAACCTCAGTAAATGGTTGAAGTTTTTTATACTTCATCCATATTTCACGGACTCCAGGGGCAAGCTCATAGGAGGCAATGAGCAGTCCAGCCCGACGGAATGCGCTTAAAACAGCACCTGATCGAGACGGTGGCAGAACATGGCCCCCACCCTGGCAAATCATATTTAAGATCTTGGTTCTAATCTTTCTGGACTGTTCGTATTTTTCAACTTCGTTCTTAATTTGTTCTAATGTCCACATAATAATTCCTGTATAATTTCAGCTTGATTGGGCTTCATGCGTGTCATCAACCCACCAACTCCAATAAACTTTTTTGCTCATATTTGCCCAACGTAAACTCGCCCCCGAATTCCCAAAAACCCTCGACAAACTGATCATCTCGACTATTGCCGTTAATCCCGTTGTTGCCCCCAGTCAAAACGCTAAGAGATGTTAACCGCCAATCACGGCCAAGCTTATCCATCCGTTCAATCGCGTCACACAATGGATCTGAAATATAATTAGTCATAACAATCCGTTCAATTCGAGGGTTAGCCAACAGCCTTTCTAGCGTGCTAACAATCAAATCAAACAACTCACTCCCTTGCGGATCACCATGACAGATATACGACGGTGTTAACGCCCCTGTCCCCCGTCGTCCTGATCTAGAACCTTTCGGTACCCAATAAGGCGCATCATGCAAAGCGATCGCCTTGCCAGTAAAAGAAAGTTCAAAACTATCAATACAAGCATGGGCGTCATTAAAAAAGTGAAGCCTCCAATCAGGGCTAAACCAGGGCATCTTATAGCCCCAACCATCATTCAAGGATTCAAGTAACTCTGGCGACAATTGAGGCTCATTTTTCACAAACCCAGACTTTTTCTTGAGACTAGCTACCTTATCGCGACTCTCTTTTACGTTTAATCGCCCCTTAGTATTCGCCCTGAGACAGCTCATAAACGTGAACTCGCGAATCAATAAAGACGCAGCAGCAAGTGTTACACAGTCACTTGCATCCTTGGTATCAACAATAGCTTTGAGGTTTTCGTAAACAAATTTTGGCCCCTTCGAGAGCACTTCTTTAGACCAATTATTAATAGTCTTCTCTACTTGCTGCCTTAGACTATCATCTTGCCAACATTGATAAATCACCTGGACAACAGGATCTATATCAGCCAAGAAAGCCCGCTTAACAATTCCGTTGCCGAGCATCCAATGGCTGAAATGGCCAGCACAGGCAAAAGGTTCAATGCTGGCATCATAAACATAGCGCCTATCCCATACAGGATACTTAACGCGATCTTTTTTGCTACCAGGGGTGGGGAATAAACCTGTTTTCATTTTTTACTTGACCGCCCCCACCCTAATAAGTTCTTTACCAATCCATTCAGTGTAGGCAGGGGGGATAGCTTGAGCTAGCTCTTTCTGAGTCATCCATGAGATGCGCATAGCTTTCTTAGCTTCAGCAACTCTAAAGTTATGCCCTGCAACAGTAATATATCCCCCTTCAGCTAATCGGCTCATTCCCCGATGGCTACCTGTACTGCCTTCAACTGGCACAATTGGCGGGCTCATCAACCAAGGGTTTATTTCGAAATAACGATCTCGAATCACTTGTAAGCCAAACATATTGCCACGCAAAACAATGGCATTGATTAAATGTCTTTTTGCACCTGGCACATTTTCAATTACGTATGGCCTTCCAATAGCTCTTAATTTATCTCTAACCGAGTCAATAAGCTTAGGAGCATTTGATTTGCTGAGACTTTTTGTAACACTATAACCCTGGCATGGTGGGCTTGCGTGGATTACGTCAAACTCAAACGGGTTCAACGACTTTAATGCTTCTAAATAATCCATTTGATGGAATTCAAATGGATACCTTGGTTGTGGCTTATAATCAACTCCAACAACCTGAAAGCCTGCTCTGTGATAGCCCATTGCTGCGCCTCCAGCACAGCAAAAAAGATCTAAAAGTTTATAACTCATAGCAATAGTATTCAGTCTTGAAAAGTGTTCAATCTTGAAAGACCTCAATTATGCTTACCGGTTCGTGGCCTAATAAAAAAGCCAGTGTGATGAAAATTGCAGAGGCCAAATGACCCCTGCATCAAACTAACTATTAAATAGCGGCTGGCTGAGGAGCCTTAGAATTCTCAGCAAGACGAGCCTTGATGCCCGCAACAAAAGAACTTTGAGAAGATTCAGGCAAACGTAAACGACAAATAACTCGCTTGTTTTTGTTCTTCATCTCTTCAATCCTATCAATAGAAAGGATCGCAGGGGCATCAATGCTTAATTGAGTAGTAGAGCCCAAAAGCACCCGTTTAATATAAGTATTGCCATTGATCGTCTTCTCAGAGCCATCAACAATGGCATAAATTTCAACCCCATCACCAAACTTGCCCTGAGTCTTTTTGTAACCAACTATCTTATATTCAACCTCAGGGCTAAGCTCGGAAAGCTTCATGTAATTGCCTCCCGTCAGCTCAAACTCATGCCCATTGACACTAAGTTTTTTGCCTTCCTTGGAAACGGTTAATTCTTCAGCGAACCAACCATTTTCATCAATAGAAAACTTTGCCCAATCTTCTTTATTGCCTGGTGCGTAAAAAAGCACTGGTTTTTCACCGATAGCACCTAAGATAGATCCGTAAAATTCACCTTCTTTGTCTCTCTTGGGAACCCATTTAATATGGGCAAACTCAATATCTGAACCGTCTTCTACATCCCCCCACTTGATTCTTTCCTCACCTCGCAACAAAAACTCAGTAAGTTTTTCAGGCGTATTTGCCATAGATAAACGGGCGCTCACAAGTTTGCGCCCATCTTCAGAGCGATGCTCATACTGTAAGCGAACAGGGCAAACCAACGCATATCCAGATGGATCTAAAATCAGCGTATCATCGCCTAAATTAAGCGCGTACAAATCGCTAGGAAACGCAGTTTCATTAGGGATGACAAATCGCTGCTGTCCCCACCTGACGCAAATCCCGTCTTCATAGGCATAAATAGCAGGTGTAGCTAAATAACCGCCATTATCATTGTTTACAAAAACGCAAGTACAACCGTCCGGATTGTACTCGGTAAAACCAAGTTTCACAGCAAGCTGGTTAAACGCCTCACGAATATCTTCCGGCAAACTCTGATCCGGAATGTCAATCTTGTCTTCGCTAATCCCAGCACTCAATAATTCTGTCTCAAGGTCCATTAACTTTTGAGTAAGGTTAATGCTTGGAACAGCAGCAGTTGCAGTAGTTTGAGCTTGAGTGCTAGAGCCTTTCTTTTGAAATCGGGCCATAATAATAAATTCCAATTTTTGAACATCGAGTTAGAGCAAACGTGGCATCGAACCGCTCTAAACGCTTATAAGTACAACCCTAAAAAATACAATCAAGTTTGTCAAGGGGCTTGACAAAAAAGAAAAAATGCAGCCATGCTTGTAAAGCAATGCCATTATATAAAACGCAGCAAATATAATGGGCTTCCTGGAATTTAATAAATATGAGTGGATTAGGAGCTGATTTTGGATGGAAATCAATACGCAAGTTTATTCCCGAGCTGCCCGAGCAGCACTATCTAGAAGCCCATCACGCCAATCATTTAGCGGAAAGCGGTATAAGTCCCAGTGCTGCCCTAGTAGCTGGCATATTTAGCGCTGATGCTGCCTTAGCTAGAGCGCTCACAGGCCACGGTAGAGCCGGTCTGATATTCACTTATTTCACAATTGACGGCAAGGACGTATATCGATGGGGGGATGATAGCAGGCCATTTTTTAGACTCAGGCCAGACAACCCGCCAACCCCAAAATGTAAATATCTATCCCCAAAAGGAGCGCCCCCACGGATTTATTTTCCGAGAGTGGCTAACAAAGTAGATTTTACTAAGCTTTCAGGACTCAACCTAGCCTTAGCAGAGGGCGAGAAAAAAAGCCTATTAGCAACACTCTGCAATATCCCATGTATAGGGATTGGAGGAGTTAACAGTTACAAGACTGGCGATAAGGACGAATGGGGCAACCGTGCTTTAGGATGCCTGGTTGATGAGATTGATATTAGAGCCGCGCAAAACTTAACCATAGTTTTTGATAGCGATATCACTCACAAATATCAAGTTGCTAGTGCCATCAAAGCATTAGCTGGAAATTTAATAGAGGCTTATCATCAGCTCGAAATAGACGAGACAGGCTCTGGCGAACGAGTGCCTACCCGAACACTAGTATTAGCTAAAAAATTAAAATATGCGCTGCTTCCAACACGATTGAAGCTTGGTAATGAAAAAAAGACCAAAAAACTAGGCTTAGATGACGCAATTATGCTATTGGGCGAATCGCCAGTAAAGGAATTGTTAAGACATGCATTGCCATTAGTAAAATGCAAGTGGGAAGATAAGTCATTAGATACTGAGTGCCTATTTGCGTCTGAACCACTGGGAGACGATGCCCACAAAGATACTCCTATTAATAAACAGCATCATGTTAGGGGGTTAATCAGTTGGTTATCCTTACATGGCATCTATGCGAATATCCCTGATTATTCAAAACGTCAATATTACCCAGAGGGTATCTGGAAAGACGTAGGCGAGGAAGCCTGGAAATTACTTTCCGAACAAATAGCTGACACTCAGTGTTGGCTAAATAGGAAGCGTGCGATCGCGGCGCAAGAACTTAGATTTGTAGAGAACAAGACCCGATTAAGTAAAGACCAATTTGACCAACCGCATCTACTAGGATTTATTAATGGAGTGCTGGAGCTTAATAAAAAAGAGCTTATTCCACATTCTCCTCAAAATTATATTACTCAGACATTAGGATTTTCATATGACCCTGAAGCCCAATGTATCCAATGGCTAACCTGGCTAAATTGGATATTCGAAGATGATGAAAAGTGGCCAGAGATTATTCAAGCCCTTATTCGTTGGACGATCACGCCTAAAGAAAAAGGTCCCTATCCCATTCATATATGGCCTGTTCTAATTGGCCCAGCTGGCATCGGTAAAGGAACATTTTTAAGTGTGTTAACGCAGCTAGTAGGCGAAGGCAGTTATGCCGCCTGGAATTATCACAACGTGAATGACGCTCGCGGCATGAACAGTATGTCCGGCAAACGAGCTTGTTTTGCAATGGACCTTAAAGGCGAATTGGGCAGTCAGGCAGTTGGAAATATCAACTCAATCTGTGTCAACGAGCCTCTAGACGTAGAAGCTAAATATAAAGACAAACGAACCGAAGAGTTCAAAACTGTCTTATGGGCAGCCATGAACCAGCCGATCAAGTCCAGGGCAGCTGACCAAGAAGGACTTAGTAGGCGAGTACTATATATCCCATTTAGCCGCAAACCCGCCGAGATCGATACTGAGCTGGCCAACAAATTAAAAACTGAGCTACCAGGAATATTTAATTGGGCTTGGGCTATCTCCCTAGATGAAGCAGTGGAAACACTAAAAACCCACCTCAAGTCTGAGGAGAACATAGCATTACAGCAACGTCACTTGGCAGAGTCAAATACTGTCTACGAATGGATGGAACATCTAGAACTATCCGTTGCTCAAACTCAAATAATTAGTGTCTGGTACAACCGTTATAAAGAATGGGTACTTAACACAGGCTGCAAACCATTAAAAATGAGAAATTGGAAAAAATACATCCTTGCCGCCGGGGCCGAAACTCAGAGGAAGACAGGAGAAGGCATCCCGCTAACACTACCTCCCCTAAAAGACGTTGACATTAGAAAAATGCTAGGACTATTCAAGTGATACCTCCCGACGCTGAGCTACGCTACAGCGCAGGCTTCCCTTGACGAGAAGTTCTGCTTCGTTATTAACGCCTCATTAGAAACGCAAGTTAACGCCGTTTTAAGTGAGGCGCTATCCATCCCCACTGTTAGCAAACCGATTCGCTTGATCAGTTTTCCAGAATTAACGTCTCTGGGAAGTGATTCACCGCAGCTATCGCAATCGTGCCATCGATCTTTTAGAGACTTTGGAACGCGGTTTAAGCAGTTCCAGCAGTGTTGCGATGTTCCACGCGGATCAATCTCGATTACTCGTTTACCAAGCTTGAAAGCAACCCATTTTAAGACTTTGACAAACTGACCCAATGCAGCATCAGTCATCGATTTATTCAGCCCAGACTTAGCAGCTTGACCGTTAGGGATGAATTTCCCCTCTTCAGTTTTAGGTTTATTTCGTCTTATTAGATTCTTAAGCGATAAATCTTCGACGAATATCACTTCGCAATCGGAGAACAGTTTGTAAGCTGTTTTGTATTGCCAGTCAAGACGAGATCTAGCGATGTGAGTCTGGAGCTTAGCGATACGTTTTGCAAGAACCTTACGCGCCATAGAACCGTGAGGCTTCGATGCTTTTCTAGCTTGAAGTTTAGCGATCCGCTTCTCAAGTTTTCGATACCACCATGGGTTTTCTACTTGGATTCCGTCAGAACAAGACGCGAAAAATTCAACGCCTAGATCAACACCTTTAGAGTTTATTTCAGTGGGATGAATCTCTACATCCACTACAGGCACTGATTTATCTTCGAGACTGAATGAAATAAAATAATCGTCAGTATCGCGCTTAATCGTAGCTGTCTTAACTGTGAAACCTTCAGGGATTTCTCTATGTTCGATGAAATCGAGAATACCGATTTTAGGTAACTCAACTTGACCTGAACCGATCAATTTAATTCCTTGAGGAAAACATATTGAACTGTAGTAAGGCTTACCTTTGAACTTAGGTTTACCTGATCTTTTACCGTTTTTATCGCCAAATACAAACCGATCAAACGCTTTTTTAAGGCGTTCAATACAATTTTGTAAGACTTGAGACGGCATTTCTTTGTATTCAGGAAATAGTTTTTTAGTATTTTTTAGATCGTCTTTTTGAACGGTATACCAATCAACATATCCTTGTTGAATCAAAGAATACTCAGAACCTTTGTTTTTACCCTTAGATAAAATTTTCGATTCGGGAATATCACGATAAATCTCGTCAACAGGAACTATGAAGCTTGCTAGTGGACAAGCGTTAACAGGTGTTCGGGTGGCTTCATACCAGTTAAGGCGCTGCCCAAGCCTAAAATTCCATTGTCTACGACACAGTTCGATCCATTCGTCTATGGTTTTTTGTTGCCAAGACTCAAGACGTAATCTGTATTTTCTAGCAATTCTCATAATTCTGTTGACTCGACCCATCGACATCTACTATGGTATACACGGTGATTAAAAAAGTCAAGCATGAAACGTAAATATGTAGCAAGGTCTAGGGGTGTAAGTAATTTACACGGTCATTTGATAATTACGACAAAATATCGGTATAAGATCCTTACGGAACCTATGCTCAAGAGGTTGATAGAAATCCTCAAAGACTTATGTGAAAAATGGCAGTGTGAATTTATCGAGGCAAACGGTGAGCCAGATCACGTTCATTTGTTGTTCCGATACTTTCCGCAAATTGAGTTGTCAAAATTTATTGGAAACGTCAAAAGCGTTAGCAGCCGTAGATTACGGTCTGAGTTTCCAGAAATCGTTGAGCCCCGATATTGGAAAAAAGTTCTATGGAATGAAAGTTACGCTATCGATGCTGTAACAAATGTTAAACTTGAAACTCTGATTAAATATGTTCAGACACAACCAACCGAAACGCTTCGCGAGGTTACAGAACGTTTCGGTTACGAGTTCTAAGAAGTCGGAGAATTCTACATCCAAACGTTAAGGCTATCGCTTATAACGCTGGGCTTACATCCCCCAAACCCCCTACCCTGCGAACTAAACTACAAACATCGAAACAGACAACTACACAAGCGCTTCAGGCCACCAAACCTGAAGCGCTTTTACTTTGGCCAATATCGACCGCTGCAACCAGTTCTAGAGCCAGCAAAACAAAACTGCCGCCGCTTTCCCCTCCCCCTTTCCTAGAACGAGGGGACCTAAGAAAAGCTTAGCGATGTATCAAATAGCACTAAATAGGCTGTCTTCATAAAACTCTGGTTGAGTGTGCCAGTTGATAGTGATTTATGGGTCTGATGGTAGTTAAGCCCAAAAAGCGATCAGTTTTTTCACAAAAATCATTAGTAAATTCCTAGGAATTTCACTAAAACTTGAATTTTGAAATCCTTTTATATCAATGGTTTCAGCGATTTTTTTATCGAAACGGCCATTTTTTGGCTCAAACTTTCTGTTTTCTATGGGAGTGCTCCTTATCTATGCCCTATTAGTCTCTATCTATTTCTAAAACAGAAAGTTTGAAATTGAAATATATAAAATATTAGAGTATAGAAATAGCTGAAATGCATATACAGCAAGGGATACAGCCGATAAAAAGCGCTTGAAATAACTATGAAATAACTACTGAAAAGCAGTGGATTAATAGGTGAAACCCAGTGATTTTTTGAATGCTTTTTTGCAGAATCCAGGGGGTTAATGTCTGTTAAATAGAATCTAAGTTTTGCCCAAAAACTATAGTACTGATGCACTAAAGCTAAAAAGCGCTGAAACCCGCATTCTGTCGTTAAATTTGCTTTTTAGTGTGCCAGTTGTTCTAATTTTTGCTTTTAAAGGACCTCTTGCTGGCCTGTCAGTGGCGTTTATTTTTTGTCAAGTGTCTTTACAGGTGTGGTTGTGGTTGCTACTATTGTGGTTGTAGAGATTTTGGATGATTTGTATGGGTAGCGAGTTGGTCGTTAGTCCTGTGAGAGCGACTAGTTCGCTTTCTTCTTTGCGTGTTGCTGATGAGAAAAAGGCTAAGACTGCCTTTGAGCGTTACTTTTCCGATCTAAAGCCTCAACAAGCTGTGATGGTTAGAGAGGTACTTGAATTTATTATTGACGGTCATCAATATATGGGACGTATTGATGGGCGTGCAGGAGTAGGCAAAAGCTATTGTGTGGGCCGTATCGTCCAAGCTTTGATCGATATGAGCGTTGTGCAAAACATAGTTGTTTGCGCCCCTACCCATCAGGCAGTAGCAGTAGCAGGGGGCTATCTAGGAGGTTTGAAGATACCGAAGGGTACGCTTCACCGGATGATGGGGCTTCGAGCGAAGCGGGTTAATTTTTTGCTTGCAGACCAACGTAAGCTTGATCTTTTAGTTTCCCAGGCTGATGACCTTAGTGAAGAAGAGGAAAAAGAGCTTAGAGACTTGCGTAGTAAGCAAATGGCTGCAAGTCAGCGGATGAAGCGGTTTGAACCTAGCGGCAAGATTCCAACTGAAATAGTTAACGCCGAGTTACTTATTGTGAGTGAATGCGGCATGGTTAGCCAACAGCTATGGGATTTGTTAGGCCGATTGCGTGACTTGCCAGGGATGCAAAAAAGAGATCCTAAGATTGGCCCCTTACAAATCTTATTTGAGGGTGACTTGGCACAGTTAGCCCCAGTTGGTGAGATAGAAAGCTTGACGGGCAAGGTTAAATCATTCTCCCCGCTTACAGAGCCTGTCAGATACGACGGGAAAATCCTTGAATATGCTCATATGGTCTTAAATTCTGACGACTATATGATGGCTCATTATCGCATCCCAGAAGATGATACGTTTTTGCGGATGTCTGAGCCAGAAGTATTGGATTCTGTTGGAGATTTGCTTAAAGATGGTACTGATATTAGGTTCCTGGCATCCAGCAATAAACGAGTTGATGAGCTAAATGCCAAGGTTCGGTTTGCATTAAATGGAGAGGAGGGCTTGAAACGGTTCTACCCAGGGGATCGAATGCTAACCCGTACAGCAATTGAGCGTGGGAATTCTCCCCATTATTTAATTGCTAGTGGTGGCATGAACTCGGTCATCCAGATAGGCACTAGTACATTGCTCAATTTGAAAGACCAGATTAAGCCTGGTGATTGGGCTTGCTTAGGGTGGAAGTTTGGTGAGCCTTTATCTTTTGAACAAGCCATCAAAGGGACTGATAAAGAGGTACCTGTGGTTGAAAACTTGTTCCAATACACGTCAGTCCTAGGCACAACATATCATCGGCAATTGTTTACATATTCTATGGCTGGTGAAAGTAACGCAGCTGTAGGCGTTGTAATGCTGCTAGATCCTATCCAAAAAACTCAATACGATGAAGAGGTTGCCTTACTTTATAAACTGGCTCAATCATCGCATTCAAGTAGTAATAAAACCACTAGAGGCAGTAACGGCAAATACTCACAGCAAGTATTTGACCGTCTAAGGATGAAAAATTGGTTCAAGTGGGTTGATGGGTCTGACATTTCGGAATTTCAGTTCAAAGAGATCCGAAAGCAACTATGGAAAGATTATTTTGCCATTTATGATTTTGTAGACGACATCACCCTGGCTTTCGCTAGTACAGTTCATAAAATCCAGGGCGGATCAGCTGAGTGCATTGTGATTGACGGTAAGACGATACTGCAAAACCGTCGTTATAAAGATGACACTTGGGATTCTAAAAAAGTTTTGTATACAGCAGCTACCAGGGCAAGAGAGCAACTGGTTTTCATGCTGTAGCAAAAATCACGGTGCATCAATTTAAGTAATTCAAATCAAACAAGAAAAGGCTAAAAGCTATGACCATAAACACTTCCAACGACAATAACAATTCCAATATCGTTCGCAGCTTCAACCAGATTGATATCTGGCAAAAGCGACAAGATGGTTATATCAATCTCAATCAGATGGCTAATGCTACCGGCAAGCGGATTGATCATTGGCTAGAAAATAAATCAACTAATGAACTTTTTCAAGCCTTTAATGACAAGCAAGAACGTACGTACTTAAATACCCGGGATATTACATCCACTGAGGCGCAAGAGATTAAGCCACCTATTAGAACCATCCAAGGCCGTAATGGCTCTACATGGGCACACCCTGATATCGCCATCCAATTTGCCATGTGGTGCAGCCCAGAATTCGCACTGCAAGTTAGTGAATGGGTTCGTACTTATATGACTGAAGGCCGATTGGAGGCTGAAGAGTCGATCCCAGCTCATGAACTTAAGTTCATCAAGATGATTGAGCAAATCGAAGATGTGTTTCCAAAGGACTGCGCTCAATCTCGAGATCTTAAGCACCGAGCTGCACTAATTTGTTATCCAGAGTATGCCTGCGCTCAATTGATTGCAGAAGATAATCGCAAAAAGTACCTTATCAAACGGAAGCGTGAATTACAGGCGCGTAGTGTTGAGAACTGGCTGGCTAGCTTAGCTTTGATTAGAAACCAACAAAAACCAATTTCTAAATGGTATCAAAGCTATAAAGAATGGTGCCTAAAAGAGTTCGACATGGTTCCGTTGGCCATGTACAAGTGGAAAGCTTATTTGATTGATAATGAATTCGCTCAAGTTCTGAAAAAGACAGGTGCAGGCGTCCCACTAGAAATCTTTCCTGTGTAAAAAGTAAGGTTAGGAACTAAAACTATGTCACTAAGAAAAGGTCTTTACGATGTTTACGATCTTCATGAACAAAAAGATTACGAGCATGAAGGCTATTGCATTTTATTCCATCCCGATAATAGAGTTTTGCTGCTAAGTGTCCATGATGAGATTAAAGCTAGTTTTACTTTGCCAGTCAAAAGCAAAGATATTTCTTACTTGATTGAAAGCTTTAGTGAGCATTGCCCGCCCGATTCTAAAGGTGATTCCTATTTCTGTGTAGCTGAAGCTATTGCAGATATAGCAGGAAATAAGACTCAAAAGTTTGGCAATTGCGAATGTTGTGGGACTCGGCTGTTTAGGTATGGCGGATATTACGGCAGTGGGATGTGTGGCGTTTGTCATCAAGGTGATGCGGAGCTTTTAGAGGAAGTGGGGGCAACTTGGTAATGAAAATTTCAAAAAAAATACTTCAGTCTTCAATACTTAAAATCCCTAACCTGCGGGGGGTGAATGTAACCATTGGCGCTGATGCTGGGGTCGGTGGTGCTCCACCAATTGCGATATGGATTTATTGTGGAATAAATGGTTATTCGGGAAGCCCTGTCAAGGTCAGATTAAAGCTAGCAACGGGGGAGATCTTCTATTACCAGCATTTGTACAGGAAAGATGATTCACCGCATACTCAAGAATCAATGATGAATTATGCAGCTGCTTGTCTTTTTTGTGGTGGATTAGAACCTGAAGATATTTTGAACCTTGCTGAACAAGCTGGTCACGAAGTGCGTTTGCCCATAGATGAGATCATCTTTCCAGACTATCAAAAGCCATGCCTCACCAATTAGAACTATCGTTAACTCGTCGTTCTAAAACCAAATGCACTGCCCCATCGGATGCCATCATCCCAGGCTTAGACGCTAGCTTATGCCGCTGTAATTATTGCCTAACTCGTTCTGATGGCATTTGGTGGGTAGATGTCGACCAACGGCTTGACTGCCTCAATAAGAAAAAGCATAAAATCCCTTACTTAATTGAGGTATATCGTCGTCAAACCGTTAGTGTGGGCCACGACGACGATACAAAAGAAACAGAAGCTCAAAATGCGAAACGTAAACACGCACAATGGGCCGGTCAAAAATTCAAACAAACTAATAAACCATGTCAACAACAACAATTACTAGACCAATAACAGAACCAAAGTTCAGCTCTTATCCATATCCTAAGGAGGGGGCCACAAGTGCCGAATGGCGAGCTTGGCTAGAAGGAATGGTGGGGGATCTTTGGTATGACATCGCAGTTGAATTAACCCCCCTATTAAATAATGTGCAAGTTGAGCGATTCCCAGTTGAATTTATCCCGACATTTGACCAGGTGGGCGGCAGTGGTTGGGCTCGTCTTGATGGGGGTAGCTGGCAATGCATTTCCCCTGATGACCTGCCTGCAACCATGGTTCTCGATGTTGAATCCATTGAATTGCAAGCATTCACGGCAAACGCTGATATAGATGCTTGGTTGCCCTGCCTATGCATTTGCTATGGGGCCGACGGTTACTGGTATGCGTGGCAAGAGCAAAATCCAATGTATCGCTGGACGGAAACTAAGCAGCGTACTATTCCGTTCCCAACTGGTTGCATCATAATCACTCAGAACGGCGCTGCCCATGACTCCCAATTTCTTAGTAGCTCTTATGCCGAGTATGGACCAGAGCGTTGTCTATTTATAGATGTGATGGCCCTGGCAATGCTTGTCAGAGGAGTTCACAAAGAACAGCGATCGCAGTATGAGAAGCACAAGGTTGCGATCGCTAATGGCAAGCCTGCGCCTGATTGGATAACCCAGGCATCCGATATGGACTTGGCCAGTTTAGCTAGTGACGTGCTGGGAATTGAGATTTTGAAAATAGTTGGGGGGGAAGGGCCACAGACATTGTTTGAGTATTGCGCTCAAGATGTTTGGGTAACCCTTCGATTGTTTCAAGAACTATGGCCACTGGTTTCTAACATCTATTGCCCCAGTCCAGTGATTTTGTATGGCATGGCGGCAACGACTGGGCTTAGATATCCGGTTGGCGATTGGCAAGAACTTGTTTCGTATATAGAAACTGAATATGAAAAAGCCAAAAAAATCAAGCCTAGCAAACGAGATTCTAATGATATTGCTCTAGTTAATTGGGGCAAATCACATTTGCGTACATTTCGCGATGGATATAGCGTTAACGGCATGACCAATATGGGCTTTAACCCTGCTCACGATGTATCAGGGATGCCAAAAAGCACTATTTGGAGTCATCACTGGATGATTCGGCAATTTTTAATTACTGGAGTTAGTGATCAGCCGACCACTAGTTATATGCTGTTTGAGGCTAGGGTTCCGATGCCGACTATTCCAGGGAATGCATTAGCTAAGACATTAGCCAGCCAGCCGAACATTAAAACGCATTTTGCTAAGCCCCCTGAGCCAGTGAAAGCCAACAAAAAAGCTAAGGCTGATTGGCTGCAATTAAGGCCGTTAACCGATGCTATGCACGTCATGATCTGCCTGATTGACTGCTTTTGTGAAGAGTACGAGATCGACGGATTTCTTGCAATCCCAGGACTAGAAACATTGTGGTACGCCGTCGACTCTGCTCAGGAAAAAGAGTTTCAAGAATGCATCGCTAAAGCTCAAAGTTTAATTTACAAATTAATGAGGGATTGATCGTGAAAACAAAAATAGGTCAGGCCATGTATTACGACGATGGCAAATATTGGATTGATGATTATGGTCGAAAACGTCAAGCTACACCAGAAGAAATAGAGGAAACTTTTGCTCAAAATGAAATTCAATCTACACGGCAATATTGGTGATTACGTCAATATTCTCGGTCACTACTACCTTGTATTTTCTCGCGCTGATGGGTTTATCTGGGCCGTATTTCCTGGTTATAGACCGTCAGCTTTGATGCAGGGGAACCCGTTAAGTAATAGTTGCAAAGCTTCTGAGTGCTCCTTTCCTGTCATCCCTGTCGGTTGGAGCGATGGCGGCCCTGCATTAATCCCAAGTACTTGGAAGCTGGATCAAAATAGTCCAAAAATATTTTTTTAATGATGAATAACCTAATTGTTGTTGATACGTCTGTGATCGCCTTCCAAATGTCGGCACAGATTGACAAGGCAGGCCTAACCGAAACTAACGCTAAAGTTTACGCCTACATGGCGGCAGAATGGGTTAATTCACTAGGCTGGATTCCTGCATTGCAATCAACTGCTAAATGCGTTTGGGCAATTGACTCTAAGCCCTACTGGCGTAATCAGTTATTCCCCAATTACAAAGCAGACCGCAAACCTAAGCCCCCATCATTTCATACTGCGATGGAGGGCATGTTAAGCAGTAGTGCTTCTTTAATTGACATAAAATCACAAGAAGCCGACGACGTAGCCGCTGCTATTGTTCGGCTATGGCTAAATAGCAGCTCAGGATTAATCGATCAGATTTATCTGGCTACCGTTGATAGTGACTGGCTTGGGTTAGTCCAAGACCCTGATATTTTTTGGCTAAATACTCGCAACCACCCTCCACGCGTTCGAAGCCGAGAAGAGATATTTAATTGGTTATGCAGCAAATGGAACCAGCAATCTAAGAAACGTCAGAAATGGTGGGCATTGCCTAGCTATCAATCATTTAGATGTGATGATGTTTGGCGATGGAAAATAGCAGTCGGCGATAAAGCCGATAACTTAAGCGATGGTTCAGCAAAATACTTAATTGATTTACTGCGACCTCCTAAACAATTTGATATCCTAGAATCAAAGGAATCTGTAAATACTATTTACAGAGGAGTAAATTTAGCAAGTAAGCCTGATTTGAGCCTTGCTCATGAATGTAAGCAGGGCATGCTGTCACTAGGGGCACTTCCCCCTATCGAAATAATTAGTCTGAAAGTTTTAGTTTCATAGTTTAACGGCCATGAGAGCATCAACGCAATATAAACAAAGATTATCAGAGCTGCTATCGAAAAAGATACTTAAAGCAGCTGGAATTGATGCAACGGTTCGAGACCTAAGCGATCGCTGCGATGGACTAGCAAGTCATCAAACAATTGCGGCTTGGCGTTCTGGCAATTATGTTAAGCAACTAGACGACTTTTCTTTTCAGGCATTAGAAAAGATTTTGGCCCATAGAGGGCTAAAGGCTCATGAAATTAGCTACTATCTTGAGCATGGTGTTTGGCTAGAGAAAAAACAGTCCAAAAGGCTAGGCAGCCTTTGGCAGAAGCGAGAGCAGATTAATCAATCAATTCAACAGTTTGCGGCAATTTAGTATTGACAGATTTGGAAATAACATCCATAATTGGAATTGAACACTTTCCAAAAATGGAAAATGACTTTCACTAAGATAGGCATCGACTCCTGGTCTATTTATCTGCCAGGTGAAGTTTACCAGGGCTGCATAGAACTTAACTGGACCGTTACTAAAAACCTAGACAAATCCGTACAGATGTAGTCAAACCTGCTTAGCAGGGAAGTAACGTGCAGAATCTTCAGAAATGACTGAAGTTGCGAAAGCAAGGGTTTAAGTATCCACGTTGAGAAAGTGACGCTTTAATGCGACTCACCTGCGAATGACCGCCAGTTTGTAGCTCTGAGGACTTGAGATTAAACAGTATAGACGAACGGTTTATAAGCCTGTGTCTCTTGTCTATCAACCTTTCCCAACAGTTTCGAGGCAAACTTTACAGCAATGCTTGGGAGAAGATCCCACAATTATTTAGCCTTATGACCACCATAACATTTCGCCAAACTCACAGCACTCAATGGATTGTCCTGAACGAGGCAGAGAAACTGGGCCACATCGGATTCAATCTCACAGCTATGCGCTGGGAGTATTCGCCATATGGCCAGCCAGTTGCAGCAACAGGCTCCCTGGAGGATTGCAAAGCTGCAGCCATTGCCGAGAATAAACAGCATCCAAACTATCCGCTAAGACCTATTAACGGTTATCAGTCTGGGGATATCGCTGAAGTCTTTATCGAGCCGTCAAAGCGTCGAAAACACAGCGGTTTATATGTTGGGAAACTCTCTGTTACTTGCCTAAAAACGGAAAATGAGCGTACATGATTGTCTTTCAGCGCTTGCTAACCCTGGCCGACTGGAGGTTATGCAAGTGCTGAAAAGAGAAAGCGTGCTCACTAGCGGCGAGGTTGCGATCGCGTTAGGGGTGCATCATCCTACGGCTTCTAGGCATTTGAGGCAGTTAGAAGCTGCGGGTCTTGTGACTGGTGTAAGACGGGCAAGTTTCGTCGATTACACCAGGAATGAGCAGGGTGTTAGGGAATTTATTAAACAACTAGCAGAGGAATTGTGATGAAAAACGAATGCATTGATCTAGCTGATAACTTGCGTCAGATTAGGTTAGATATATTAGCGGCATCTATTCTAATTGCTGGCATTAATAAAGCGATGTCACTAAAGCTTACTGAATTAAGCCAGGAAGTTAATAGTGATAAAACGTTAAAAAATGCAGACGCTCGCAAAGCTGCATTAAGCCATCTAACAAGCACAAACGAAGAGTATATCAATCTCGACGTTGAATTGTGTCAAAAAAATAACGAAAAAGCTCTTCTAGAAATTGAAAAACAACATCTTTCAGATTTACTGAAAATACATTTAGCTTTTTCTGATCAGTAAAACGAATAGGAGTTGTAGTAGTGGATCAAGTTACATATTTTCAGTCTGAAGACGGTTTTTGGACATGGAAAACAAATATTCTAGTATCTGACCGATGCTTCGCGACTCACGAAGAAGCTATCGAAGATTATAAACAACAAAAGGCGTTGTGTACGCAGGCTTCAGTAAAATGGTAAGTCTTTTCTTACGGGTAGGGATCGTAATTTTGGCGGCATCCCTTGTATTAACTGCTTTGTATTTTGTTCTTTGGCCAAGAGTAGACGTTTATTGCGAGGAAGATTGTGACGATTCAGGCATGGCAACCAAAAGAAAGAAGGCCAATTAACAAAAAGCTTTTGACGGCTACTAGGCCGACCCTGCCGACAGGATTAAGCAAGCAAGAAAAAATTGATTTGTTGATGCCTGATTTGGTTGATCGACTTCAAGGTGTTGATGATGAGACGAAACAGAAAATTTTGCAAGCATTAACTAATCATGGCTAAAGTCCTTAGTTCTAAAGAGTGGCGACAATTTGTAGCTAAAACGATCTCTACAGCCACAGAACCAACGGCGCTAAACCTGGCAATCCGTCAGTATGCAGCCATAACAGGTATGCCGGTCAAAACTCAAAAACAACGTGAAATCGTTATTTCAAAAGCAATGGGGGAATATCTTGGAACGCTGTAAACGAAGGAATTCATGGAAATATTAAGCAGTCTAATTGCAGATAGAAGCATAGATTTAGCGCTTGCGGAAGCGGCTAAAAAAGCTCAAAAACAATCAGGTGTATCACGAGAAAAATTGCTATTAGAAATGTTCGGCAAGAGTAGTCAAGATTATGAAGCAGAAGCTACAGACGTTCAAGTTCAAGATAAATAATGGTCCAACGGTTGAATACGTTTACCAAGATTATGCTCAAGCCTTGAGAGAGGCAAGGGCCGATAATCCAGGGGCAACAGTGACTAAGGTTTAATGCTAAAAGGCTCAGGATTTTATTAAGTCCTGAGCCTTTATAATATTCATGCCCGCTGCTTTTGCAATATAAGATGCCTAAGGCTGGCAGCGGGCTTATCGAGACTTTTCATGAAACTTATATTTTGTCCAAAATGCGAAGATATCAGAGCTTTGGCCTATGGACTTCGTTATTGCTCCTGTGCTAGCTCTTGGGGTCATTATCGACGCGATGGACTAAGCGCTGTTATTGGTGGTGACGCTATCCCGTTGGGGTTAAATAATCAAAGCTTCGTTAAGGCACTCAAAAATAGGCCAGCGCAAGGTCTAGGTCAACGGTTTGAAGCATTCGTTATTCCTGAAAATTGTCCTACAGTGATGGATGAAGGTTGAATTAAAACCTCAAACAAATAGCAGTGAAGTAACTAGTCAGCTGTGCTCGCGAACCATCCAACAGGTATAAATTCATTCAGTACCCATAAATAGCGCATATTCGCGTCGTTCACAATGTTGCAGTCAGCTGGATATATTTCTACGGCCATCAAATCCCCATAACCGCACCAACGCTTAATCTCCTGCAATTCATCCCAAGAAATCCCATCAGCAAACTTGCGGCACATGCCTAGCTCAGCCTTGGTAACGCTAATTCTAACAACGCCATTGGGCTCCAGGTAAAGCTGGACAAAGAACTTGCGACCTCTTAGCACTCTAAAGGGTGGTTTGCCCTTGGTTGTTGGCCACTTTTCTTTAGGGATTTCAACCAGCCCGTTTTTGGGGTATTCTGCCGACTCGCTTTTTAAGTGCTCGCGAGCCATTTTTCTAAATGCTTTGGTTTTACTCATTTCTTATTTTTTCTTTCAACCACGCCCGCACACTGGCCTTATGCTGCGGATAGGCTCGACTGATGCATAAAGCCCGCTGCTTAGGCTCACAGTATGGATTGAGGCAAGGGCAGATGTGCTGCCCCCATTGTTCGTATTCAGCGTCAGATAGTTTGGTCATTCGACCAACTCCTGCATGGAGGCTTCCTCAGTCAGTCGCTCGATCGCGCGATTCGCAGCCTCTTTGTCTGACGCACGGTTGCCAAGCTTCCTAAGCGTTTGCTGCAGCTTCGTTCCCTGGATGATGGGGAATTGCTCAGATAAATGCTTTCTGCATTCAGCATCATCATTTTTAGCCAGCGCTTCAAGTCGGCAACTATACTGCCGCATAGTCACATTGCAAAGATGGTAAATGAGCTGTTTCAGGTCGTCTTCATTCATGAGATGAGTTTCATTACTTCCAATACATCTTTTTTAAGATTTTTTCGGGCAACTACACTAGGGCTTTCATCGCCGCATCTATCTTTTTTGGCCCAATCACAGGTCGGAAATTTTAGGCTTGATTGTTTTCGTGTTTTGTAAAACTCACACTTGCGACATTCAGTTTGCCTGATCCAATAGCCTTGAATCACTGGGACGCCTTGCCGTCTGTCAGACATTTTTGGCACTTTACCGGACCACTTTTCTAGATTTGGGCAAATAACGCCCCTAACCTCGATCCACTTAAAAATCTTTCCTTCGTTATCCTGCTCATACCAAGAGATATGACTTTCTGTACTTTTGGCATGAGTCTTGCCGCTGTTTAGCTTGACAAGGATTTCATGAGAAACTTCACTTCGATTAATATACTCCTTGGTAAATGACCATGAAGTGATTTTGCCTTGCGCGTAGTCGATTCGTTCCCTTATAGCTTCAGCTAGGCTCATCTTCCCCATACCTCACGCCACAATATTTACACTTTGCGCAGTCTGGCGGTGGCCCATCCAGATCTATATAACCGACTTCAGACAGCAGCCAAGTCCATTTATGCCAGCCAATGGCGCACAATATTTTTTTAATCATTCCCTCTCGATATTTCGTGTTAGCTAAGCTCATCTTTATCTTCCCAAAAATTAGTGCAAGTACTACTGATCAACGATAACGCAGCAGTTGTTGCCGAGGCATGACCGTCAGAAACTGCGCTTAAAATTTTTGGTTCTTCTGATGAGTCTATTTGTGGTAACGGCTGCTCAAGTATGCATCTAACTACATACGGTTCGTCTTCTTCAGTGCTAGGAGAATATTCAAACAAAATAGACCAGCCCCTAGCTGTGCAATAGCGAATAATGCCATCAAATAAAGCCCAGTGCTCTAATGGTTCGTCTACACCTGGAATATCAGCAGCTGAGATTAACTGCAGATCGTCGTTGACCTGATTCAATATTTCACTACGTGTTGCGGTTTGTCTCGTCATAGCTCTCCATGCTGTGGGCCTTCGTCCTCATAACGCTCCGGTTCATCCTCTGGCGATCCCATGAGAAAGACGCCCCCAGGAATACTCACTAGTTGTAGTATTAAGCTGTCATTTTTCATTTTCTCGTGGATGTGACGCGACATTATCTAAATACTTTTGATACTCGGAACTATACAGATAATTCCTGAGCAACGTGATCGCTGCTGATGTTGGCGAGTCGACCCCAGCCAACGTCATATAGGAACGAATAGCGGCGGCCATCCCTGGATCGATTATTCCCTGGATGCGAAGTGTCTTGTCAGGTTCATTGCTAACCCTTTGACAAATGAAGCTCCCCCACCTTAAAGAGGATGGGGGTGTCTTATGCTAACTTGAGGTTATCCCTAACCCACAGGTCACATAAGCAAGCCCAGCTTCCGGGCTTCCGTCTAGAACTTTTGCTAGAGCGGAACTCACGATCCTTTCGGTCAGTGAGCTTAAGAATTCCTCTAGCTGCGATGTTTTGACTCCCATTGAGGTCGCAGTTATACCGCTTGCCAGAAGAAAATTTTGCTAAAGCGTAGTTTTTAGAGTCACGCTTCACGACTCCAGAGCCATCATAAGCAAGCTTCGAAGTGTAGGCGGCAACGATATCTATGACTTTGCCACCAAGTTCCTTCCACTTCATTTCGGTATAATCGCGAATCTTGCTTTTGAGCCATCCGTGGAACCGCTGACGGAGGTTAGAGCGCTTTTTGCCGCCCTTAGGTTTCCATCCTTTTAAGTTCTCAAAGACAATAGCTTCAGAGTTGTGGTCTTTGGCTATGTTAACTATTCGCCTAGAAACGATGTGGCCAATCTGGGTGTTGATGTTCCGACATTTACGATAGGTGTTAGAGCAAAATCCTTTATGGAGTTTGCCGCCTTTCCCCATCGTCTTGTTGGCTCTCATTGATACAGACTTTAGGCGTTTGTCACGACGGTCTATGTCTCTTCCAGGGTGAATAAATTCACGATAGATTACAGTACCGCAATGGGTTACGACTGAAACTGTAGCTGTAGTATTTATTCCAAGGTCTACAGCAACCACATTTTTGTCAGGGTTCCGCTTTACTGGCTTGCAATGAAACGGAACCGATAAATGACATGACTTAGCATTGAGAATGAGTGACGGTGACAGCATTTTGTTACCTGCTATCTCATGGCAATCCCTAAGCCCTGTGATTTGAACCATCGTCCAAACCCAATCAGACCCGGTGAACACCTTGATCTCAACCTTGTCTAAGCCATGCAGCTTGTAGCACTGCCCTTTGTACAGCGCTGGATAGCACCCAGCATCAGGGTTTAGCAATGGGGGTTTAGCATCTCGACGTTTGCGAGATTGCCCGCACTGCCAGTCACGATACCGGGTCATGTAGCTACTAACCTGGCCAATCGCAAAAGTGATAGCAGCCCTACGGTAGTAGCTGGGGAACTTATGAAACACCCGGTTGATTTGCGGGTATTTCACGTCTGGGCGGTTGCTGGTTGCGTGCATTAGACGCTCAACCGCTGGTGTTCTCTCATCTGCCGTGAGCGGTGCTAGCTCTGGCCAGTGCGTAAAGACAATACCCACTAAATACCGACACACACGACGATAGATCTTAATCGTTTCACCAAACAGCAGGCGCTGTTCAGTGGTTGGATTAAGCGTCCATTTGTCGGTACGGATGATTTTTGTGGGTTTTTTCATCTTCATGGCATTGTTATGGCTATACTCTCCATCCTAAAAAATTAATCACGCAACCCTTTTTCTATTGCGGCGATCGCTTGAGAGATTTCAGCATTATCACCAACCTTTTCCTTTATCACTTCTAGTGCTTCAGCCATCGCCCCTTGACGTTGAATAAGCTTTTGCTGAACTAATTGTTTGTTTTTTAGCTCTAATCCCTTCGCAATTTCAGATTTATAGATTCTTAACCCCCTAAGAATTATTTGTCTAATTAATTCAGCTGGCGATATTTCGTCGTTAGCGTCAGCCAAGTCATCTATTTCTTTCCAGGTAGATGCCATAAGAGTGACGGAACGCTTTGCTGTATCTGCCATCGCTAAACCAATAAGTTACAGCTTTAGAGTAGCAAATTATTCAAAGGATACCACAGGGTTGATGAAGGGGGGCCAACGTATCCCCATGGGGTTGTCATAGGGGCGTACAATGATTATACTTTAGTTGCACTTGTTCAGAACTTGTGCAGGGGTTGTGCAAGGTTTGTGGTTATGTCGGTTCAAGCATGTGACGCAGAGGTTTTGGATGAGCCAGGGTTGTATAGCCAAGAACGCTATACGCCTAGGCAATTCAGAGTAACTGTGTCTGAAGTGGTTGGCCGTCGTGTATGCCGTGACACGTTCAACTCTTGGCGTTATCGCCTCGGCATTGAGGTTGATGACGATGGATGTTATGGACGCGAAGAAGTGTTGCACCTGTTGGGATACCTGGATTTCAGGGCTAAGACGGGATGCACTCTGAAGCAATATTTACTTTGGAAAAAGGGCAAATTCACGCCCGCAATGGTTAGTTAGTTACCTAAAAGGAGACTCTACAGATGGCTATCAAGGATAAAACCACAGAAGACAATCAGGGCAAGGGTTTTAGCGGCTCTGACTCTGCCAAGGCGCCCACAGGAGACCAGCCTGTAGACACGGGTCAAATGGTCAAGGTTATTCAGAATAGTGCAGTACAAAAAGTTGTCAACCTGGTTCAACAGGCCGATGCCACCTTTCAGGAGTTAGAGGCAGCTGGGGCAGACGCTATTCTTGCCCGTGAATCACAGGTAGCTGTGAGGGTTTTAGACAGAGTGACCGCTGGGGTTATAGCTCAAGCTCAAGAAGATGTAATCCCTAATGCACAAGGGCTTCAGCGTCAGTTAACACAAGCGCTGTTTGAGGTTAACCGTACTGAGGCTTGGCGGACTTGTACGCCGTCTGAGATGGCATCTAGCCAGCTTTTATTTGGCAGCCCATCCGATGCAATGAAAAGCGCAAAGGCATTGCCAGGAGCTTAGACAATATCCAAGATATCCAAGATGCCTTAGACAGCTAGACACCTTTATTTCCAGTATGTCTAGCTGTCTAAGAGAAATCCAAGATATCTAAGACAGCTTATTTTTGGTAAAAAAAATGGTCATAAAAACATCTTGGATATTATTGCTAATCGGAGTGGGCCTACCTGCTGCGTTAAGTTCTCAAGATATTTCAGAGAACTGGAATAATGCGTCTGAAATTAGAGAGCAGCGAAAAATTCAGGCTAGGCAAGACAGACAGGCCACAATGCACGCTACTCAAGCTAGGCAAGACTCAGAAATTGCATTAACTAGGGTGAAGGCTGGCTGCGTGCCAGTGGTGGCCAAGTCAACTTTTAAGCAAACTCATCTAGCTGAAGGGGTTGAAGTAATTGCCTCACGCGATAGCACGATCCCACTAGGGGACGGTTCGCTGATTTGCACAAGATTAGGGGATACAGCAGAAATCTGGGATGGTCGCGTATCGCAAGTAAAGCGGATTGCACCAGATGACGTTGATTCATATCTCGATTATTTTTCTAAACAACCTGGAGCGCATTGATTATGAAAAAAACCTCACAACAAGCGAGCGACATTGTAACTATTATTTTTTGGGTGCTGGCAACGGCTGTTTTGTTAGTCGTTCTATGGATGAATTTACAGCCATGGTTCGCCTTAGGCGCTGACTATACGGCAATGATTGATAAAACTCTTTTAATCAGGATTGCTGACTGGCTGGTTGGGGGGAAAGTAGCAAAAGTAATTGCAGGCATTTTGTTTATTGTGGCAGCTCAGCAATTTAAGAAAAACCCTTGGCTAGCTGCCTGGACTGCAATGTGTGGCATGGTTCTGTTGCTGAACCCAAACACTTTAATTTCTGCAATTGGCGAACTTGTCGGCTTCATTTTTTGGAGCTGGATTCAAATTATTCAAGTAGCCCCGATGATTTGCAAGCACAGTATTGCAGGATCAAATCGTGAGTGGCTGCGGACTCTTAGAAACTATCGCAATGCTGCATATTGCATTGAAGCGATCGCGTGTTTCATTAAGTATCCTCCATACGCTGGCGGTGATGTTAGTCGGCTATTAAGCGATTTAACGAATGGGTTTTTCCTAGACCCTGACCTTTGGAGCTGGCCTAATTTCTTTTGGGCGATCGCAACAATGGCCGCTGTCGAACTAACTATTCACTTCTTACTTAAGGCTGCTGTAGCTGTACGGGTTACACGGGTTATGGGGGCAGTAGCATGAGCGAGATCGTGAAGTTTAGGGACTCTATTCAGTTTGAAGATGACTTAAACTCCCCAACCTTGGGGAATGTAATCAAAGACGACACGATATTGATGGGCACATGGGCATCTTTAGCTATTGGCTCATTCCTATATCTGCAACCTTTTGGGCTTATATCGTTGATTGCGTTGGCCTATTTAGGCTATCGAGATGTCAGGGCAACATCTAAAAAGCAAGCCGATAATGATGCCAAGGAAGAAAAGCATGAGTTAGCTCAGGCGATCATTGAGCAAGAAGAGGAAACTCTGATAAGTAAATTTGAGAAATTGCAGACAGAACTGCAATATGCCGATAAGCCCGTAATAGAAATAGAACCGCAATTTGTTGATAACCCATGGGTTAAAAAAAACTTAGGGAAGTATGAAGGGGATGTATACGCTTCCCCTGAGGACAAAGCAAACGACCAGGTAGCCCAGGCTAGGTTTAGAGCCCCTAATGTTAGTGAGCTATTGCAGCTCCCTATAGCTGAAAGGGCTGAAAGCTTATTAGAATCACTAGCATTGTCTGGATGCGACCTGAGAGACTTATTGCATGATTCAATTGTGGCGGTCACTGGCGAACAGCAATCTGGGAAGTCAACACTATTAGTTATCTTGTCAATTTTTGAGACTGCGTTGCTGGACAAGAAAGTCCATTACGCGACTACGGATAGCGATGTTTATCCGTTTAAGTTCGCATCTGTTGTAGATTCGGTTGAAGGTTACCGGGATGAAGTGAAAACGGTTTCACAGTTGACCAAGGGCAAGGCATCTGATCAGTCTTGGCTGTTTGATGAGTTGACTAGGCAAGACCGTGAGACGATTTCACAACCTTTATGGAACCAATTATTGACCGGATTTGTTAAGACCAGAGCACATGCCCGGTTAGTTATTCACGGCAAAACTCTGCCAGCCATGGGCGTTCCTAACGGTTTCAATGAGCAAGCCAAGCAGGAGGCGACTATTTTAAGAGCTAAGCGTATGTCTGAAACTGTAGCCGTTAGCGAACGGCGTAAATTAGCCCATGGAGGTCGCTACCCCAGCGGGCAATATACATACTTAGAAATGGACTCAGATAATAAACTTAGCGATTCAAAAGACACCTTAACTTTGCCTGACTGGTTGCAATTCGAACTTAATGATGAAGGTTTGCCGTGTTATGTGAGATCGGTGCTGGCATATTTCCCTGAATTACAGGGGCAAGTCGAACCACGGTCTTGTCAAGCAGTTGCAGCGGTTCCCGTCGCTGATAACTCTATTGATTCGGCTAGACAGCAGTTAACCGCTCTTTGGGAAGGGGCCACAACCATTGCGCATCCCAGCAAAGACGAGATTGACTTAGAAGAAAAAGAAATTTGTGAAAATACTGAACGATTCGCCTATGTGGTCGTAAAGTATTTAAGCGATAGGCAGCTTAATAAAACAACGTTGGCCCAGCTCCTAGCTAATTGTTATGAGCTGAAAAAGCATCTAAAGCTGAACAGCCATGATGAAAACATCAGGGCCAAAGGTCGTGAGACTGCGAAGATCCTAACTAAAAAAGCTGGCAAACTTAATCTATTAAAGATTGAAGAACGCGGCCAAAGCATTAATATTTGGCCGCCAGATGAACCGCTGTTTGGAGTCGCCAGATGAGGCCAAACAAAAATGATGAAACGCATGCGAGGCGATGATTAAAATGGATATTTTCTTAGTTGGCTTAATAGCCATGGCTATCATGGCGATAGAAAATATCGTTACTTCTGGCGTTAGTAGAAGGCAAAATAAAAAAATTGCTTTCTTAAAAGAAGAAGTTGACGAACTAAACAAACAAGTAAACATTCTCAAAAATCAAGCCAAACGATTGGAGATTTTAGAGGAGATTGTAGTCAATCGTGAAAATATTTAACTCTAATCGCACTGGCCATGTTACAGCCGCGATCGCTGTCGGTTGCGGCTTGGCTGGAGGTGCAATCGTTCTAAACTTGCCTTGGCAATTTTTCGTTACTGCCGCAACTATCCCACTGTGGGAACTATGGGGAACATGCGACAATGATGTAAACTCTAGAAGTCTTAAAAAAGGCCGTTGGTATCGTCGTTTTTGGGTGTGGTGGTGGAAGAACTACGCCCTAACCGTTGCGCATCGTTCAAGGTTTAGTCATTCAATTATTCCTGGAACAATCATCAGATTGATTGTTAGTGGCTGGGTTTTCTTTTTAGTGTGCAAACCTGGCCTATTAATTGCATTGTCTGTCTTGGCTGGATGCGTGATAGCGGATTGTGTTCATATGCTTAAAGATGGATACTGGCCTCAAGAAATTTTATTCGGGAGATGAAATAATGAAAGATTTTTTGCTTGGTTTTTGGATGATTCAATTTAGTTTTTATAACTGGCGTACTCTTTATTTTAAGAATCAGTTTAATCAGCCATTTTGGAATAATTTGAACGGGGAAGGATAATGACACCTATTTTCTTGAATTCGAATTCAATTAAGCTCATGGCTGAATGCCGTGATGCTGCTGAAAGAATCGTCTACAGACTGGATGAATGCGACATCGCAAATCGCACCAAAGAAAAAGATCAACAGGTGCATGAAGTGATGTTGGCTTTATTCAACGCGCAAATCAACAAAAACAAATAATTCACAGCAACCGCCCACGATCGCACCGTCTGACCGAATACAAAGCCAGTCGCCACCACTGCCGACAAACCAGAATAAGTCTTTTTTAAGAAACCTGCATTGCCTGATTATCCTGTGGCGATGCAGGTTACTTTTTGCGATTACCTGTGGCATTTGAAAATTTCGCTTTCTTGCCAGTGGAGTGATTGACCCAAAAATAACGGCTGAACAAGTCCCAGCCCCCGATAATAAAACCATCCTGTAAAATTCCATCATCTGAATAAGCAGGCTTGCCTAGTTCAGCCAAAGCCCATGTGTTGATAGATTTTTGAGCTGGAATACTGATACGCCGATCCCGGCGAAGAACTTCGTTGGCCTTATTCAATGCGATCGCTTTTGCTAATTGATTAAACATCAGTAGTAGTTAATGCACGACTGTTAAAGCATTCACAATTTTGACCGCAACATCCGGATTTGTATTTTGCATGACAATCATTACCAGTGCCAAAATTAAAAAACTAGGCTAATATCCAAGCAAAGCCGTCAATTACTATTTGGATGCAATCAGTAGTTTTCTGGAATGGTTTTATGAAGGGTGCGAGTGAGATCGTGCCCCATCTCCCACCCGGCAAAGATATTTACGCTTTTGCCGAAGTCCAAGCAGGCGAAGATATAAGTTGGCTCGAAGAACTTCATAAGCTTTCCGGCAGGCACTATGAAGCATTTACCCAGCCATATCGCAACCAAGCACTGGCGATATATGTTGCCGACACAGTTAAAGTTTTAGAGCATAGAGAACTCAATAACGTTAACTGCGACGGTAAAGGCAGAGCCAGTATTGCACTGCACTTAAAGCCTGAAGTTGGAGACGATTTCTGGATTGTTGTTGTTCACTTGCGTCGCCGCAATCGAATGGCAAGGGCTTGTGAGGCGGTCAGACTTAGAAATTGGATGCTGACTAAGCCGCGAGTGGTTGCAATTGGCGACTTTAATTTAGATATTGAGAGCAGGGAAGGCGGCAGTCGTGACCCTGCTTTTTACAAGCTTGTTGGAGGGGATATTGATTGGATTCGTCCCCAAAATAGAGAGCAGCCCACGCATTGTTCCCGGCATAGATCGTTATTGGATCTAGTTTTTGTGCGTGGGTTGCAGGGGACTGCACAAACCAGCGATATCCCGTGTAACAAGGCCAAAAATCCATCAGATCATCGGTGGATCGAGTTTAACCTAGAAGGTAAGAACATGGGCAAAACTAAAAATTATGGTGGTGGTTATTCTACTCACCAGCGTATTGGCAACCTTGAAAATATGTTCGGTGAGCTTCGAGATATTCTTGAAGACTTTAAGCAAAAACCAAGTGAACAAAAGAGTGAACCAGGGTTCGACTGGAAAGAACTTCCCTTGTTAGCTTGGCTATATGTTCAAGCTGCTTTTGGCGCAGCGATTAAAATTATCCAGTCTATCGCCGTTGCAGCGCTTGAACTAGGCCGCACAGTTGCCAGCATTTTAGGTTTCACGGTTTTCTTATTGGCTGGATTGTTCGTTCTAATCACAGGAAGCAAGTACGTTCAATATGGCCTAGGACGTTTAGGGATTATTAACCATGCAGACTCAGACCAACCAGACCCGCCAAACTATGCAGCCGAAACCGCAGGAGATGCGACTGCTGCTGTTGTTGAATGGACTACTGGGCTTGGTGTTTATGGCAGTGACCGCGATCGTAGTCGAACAGCTGGGAACGATGAAAACGCAAGCTCAGGAATGGCTGAGGAACCGCGTAATGTCGAAATCTCAGGACTAAAAGAAGATCTTTCCTAAGTTTTACCAGGGAGTCTAGATCATGGCTTGCTATTCTTATGAGTAGCAAGCTTTTTTTTTGCCATGAAATACCGAATAATACAAAAAGGAAATAGAGAATACAGAATTCAAATAAGATCTACCTGGATAGTTTTCATTAAACTTTTCTTTACAATTTTTACTGGTGGGTTTGCTTGGATTGCTTGGTGCTTAGCAAGCGATACAGGGTTTTTAGAGTTTTGGGAACCCTACGAAGACTTAGAAACCGCTGAAGATTACGAGCAAGCATATGAGAGGTTGCTCTATATTCGTGAGTTTCAAAACAACGAGATGCGGGTTAGACAAGCAAGGTATTTTGATTCCAATGAGCCATAATTGTATTGGTTCGCTACTCCTGAATGTTGTCTCTCTTTTAAGAGCATGAAGAAATTTCTTTCACTTATTCCGTTAGCTTGTTTAGGCATTGCGTATGCCGCATCAAATGCCAGAGCTGCAGTAATAACACAAGCGACGGCTACCTTCGATTGCTATTACGTTGGATTTGACACTGTTGGGTCTTTAGAGATCAGAACCGACTATCCACTGGGCCACATCGCCCGCGCAGAAGCAATTGTTAATTTCAAATTCTTTGATGATCCGCCTGTCAATATTTCAATCGGAGACGAAAGTTCAACTGTCTTTTTCCGTCGAAACTATGTCAGTTTAGATATCCCCCTCGAAGGTGACGAGCCACTAGATAGAGCACAGGAAGCAGAGCTTGTTTATTCTCGTATATCTGGCATTGGCCGTGATGATCTTGGATTCCCAACAGTCTATCAAGATATCCCTCTAACTCCATTTGGCTATGTCGGTGGTGTTGTCGAAAAATGCCATGAATTAGGCCAATTACCCAAAGCAAAAAATAAGTGTTCGTAGGTGGAATCATGAAGAAGAGATATTTTTTAAGCGCGATCGCTTTATTAGGCTTAGGTGCTCCGGTTGCAGTGAGTCAGGTTTGCGACCAATTTACATTGACTGGGCCAAACTCAGGGGTTCAAGTGTTGGGTGACCTATGCCCTGATGGGTCCATCCAAAATGGACAAGTATTGAAGCCAGACGGCTCTAACATGGCAGCTGGTGAGACCATTACTTACACCGGCCCTGGTGGAGTGGCTAGTACATCAACTCATGATACGACGCCCAGCCTGCCAAGGCATTGGGAAGAGCTTGCAGGCTTCCCGCCCCCGTCAGTATCTGAGCTTTCGTTTGGAACGCCAACTCATGATCAGATTATTGGCCATGGGGATCTGAATGAATCCGTTTTCGGTGAGACCATCTTTTTTAGAAAAGACAATGTTCTTTTCGCTCAAATCCTTGAAGATGTAGTTCTTCCTCAGCCCACTGGGGGTCTTACTGACGGCGTTTACGTTGTCAACGATATCGGCCATGGCAGTATCGCGGCTTTTTTCAATGGCGCGCTATCCTCAGATACCCAGATTAAGGGTTTTGGAGGTGAGTTCAGTGACCTGATCTCAACCTGGACCCCTAGTTCTGGTAGCCTGACGTATCACGAATTAGGAGTTACCAGCAATAAGTGGATTGCAAATTCAGATACTACGCAATCACTAGGAACTGTCCTTCGAAAGAATGGCAGAGAAGTAAACTCAATTGACCTTGATGCAATCGGATTTGTCGGCTCAGACTTTTATCTTTTTTCTGAGTCTGATAAATACTTGGTTGTAGTTGATGACAACTACAATGTTGAGCGCATCTCGACGATTCCAGGCAAGTACTTTAATGGCCCTGGTACATTCACGGCCATCATTCAAGGTGACTTTGATTCTGACGGTCAAGCAAACGATTTTGCATCTGTGTTCAGAATCACCACTAGTGGCAACTCAAAGTACAGGTTTGAGATGTTCGAATATGATTTATCCTCTAATTCGTATTCGAATATTGCAGACATCACAACTGACCTACTGTCAGGTGCCCCCCATCCTGAAGATTCACTGTCGGGCTATGGCAATAGCATTGCTTTGTCCCGTCGCCGCAATGACGGTAACCAGCGGATGTACTACTGGAAAGTGGATGCCGTTGGTGGTAGCGTCTACTCAAGAAACTATCCAACGAACTAAATAATGATTTTCAAAGCCTACATCGGGCTTTTTGCTTTGTTGTCTACACTCTGCAATCCGTGGGGCACAGACGACGAAGCAATTTTTTTATGGCCCAAACTTGTAATTCTGTTCTTGATTGCTGCATTAAATCAGTATTCAATCACTAAAGCTAACTCTCGAATTATCTGGCACTGGATAATCGGCTGGTTCCCCTGGTTGGCATGTGCATCAATTTCAACTTGGTTCGCGATAGTGCCTCATTACAGTGTCCTTGGTTACTACGGAAAAGCTTGCGGGCTTCTTTGGTGGATAACCGTGGCTGTGTTTTTTTTGTTTAACAGACTAATCCTTAAAGAACGACCCGAACTATTCCAAGCTCAACTAACGGGTTTCCATATTGGAGGGGTAATTAATGCAGCCGCTGGCCTCACTCAATGGGTACTTCACTTTTTTGGCATCGGGTTTGAACAGTATCCCATGCATGGGCTGTTCGGAAACTTTGGCGCATATGCCGGGTTTATGCTGATGTGCTGCGCCGTTGCTGCTCAGTACAAAGCCAATAAATGGCTATTGGTTCTTTATACGATTGCCACACTGAATACTGGCGTGAGAATAGCCATGCTGGGGGCCGTTATTTGCAACTTGGTAGCTATTGGCTGGAAGCGAAGTATCCCCATAGTGCTATCGGCACTGGTCTTTATTGGACTTGTTACAAACAATAAGCAAGTTGGGGAGACAGCATCGCCCCATACTCCAGTGATGGCGCAGATCAGACGGATCAGTTCAAATCGAACCTACTATTGGGCTAGGGCATTCAGATATGCTCAGCGATCGCCTTTGATTGGCTACGGGTTCAATGGCTTGAATCTTCAAAAAGCGTTTCGTCAATGCCGCGAAGTGGGCATACTTCAATATTCGCGGTGGTCGTATCAATGCTCGGACGGCGCTTTCCCTGATGAAGATACTAAGCATTCGTATAATATTTGGCTCGACAGGCTAATAGAAACAGGCTTCCTAGGCTTGCTAGCTTATGGCTGGCTATGGGCTTGGTTGCTCTGGACTATTCGCGGTAGGGTGCTTTTGGTGTGGTCTATTTTTTTGCTGTGGTCTATTTTTTGGTACGACGCAGCCGCATTTAGTTGGATAATATTTTGGATTTTTAGCAATGGCGAATCTTTCAGACGTTCCAAACGAACGGCAAGAACTAGCCCTTAAGCTGGGCTATCGGTTTGATCTTAAAACGGGAGAATATCTCGGCAGATATCGAAAAGGCGTATTTCAGCCCCCTGATGAAATGCCGCTGCCAGAATTCCCTGAGGCAGCACTGAAAAGCGGAAAGCCAACGGGAAGGCATCTTAAGGTTTTAACTTGATTGACAATACAAACCATGAAACCGCTGCTTTTACGAGTAGCGGTTTTTTGTTGGAAGACCCCTCTTCCAACCGCAAGTTAAACTGTGCTAGGGTGGGGTCTAACCTTTAGAAGATAAAGACCAATGCCAAGAAAAAGAATAGGCGTCGCCCAGTGGGGGTGTTCGCTGCCAGAAGAAGCCAGAGAAAGTCTCAAGGAAGTACTCAGAAACCTTGGCTGCCTATACAATGGGCAGCCAAGCTTAGGGGTTTTCCTAACAAGGATATGGAAAGGCGAACTAGTCATCTCAAAAAAAATTGAGATCCCCCTTGACGGGAATAACCTTTAGAAGTTATAACTGAACCAGTTAAAGGCAAGGAGCCGAAAGAAATGACTACTCAATCATTAGTTTTGGAAGCAAGACAATATTTTTCAGAAAGCCATATCGATATCGAGTCCTTGATTTCCAGTATTGAACGGCTTGTGGCCGATAAAGACTGGGAAAATGTACCTGATACAGACGGCGAATATGGATATGAATCCTGGGTTGAACTGTCCTATGGACAGCCAGGGGATTTAGAGCCTGAGCCGGTCGTTGTTTTTTGCACTTGCAGTAATGAACCAGGGGCCATTACTGCAAAAACCTATAGGTACCTGTAAGGATGATTATGGATAATACACCTGAATTACGAAAGCGCATCACCCGTGCAGCTGCCACTTGCTTCCATTGTCAATCTTGGCAGATTGACGCTATCTATAGTGATGGCGAATGGTATTTGTACGTTGCTGACGTGGCCGCAGGCACAACGGGAGAGCCCGAGCTAATCAAGTATAGGGTAGTCGAGAGTGATGAGCGTATCGCGTTTGAACTTACTGAAACTACCTGAGGACATAATTACTATGCATTAAATACTCAGTCTCATGTTCCCAGCCTCGTCCCAGACCCCAGAGAAACTATGGTTGCCCTGATGATCTCGGGAACTTTGCTCGCAAGCATTCCAAAGCCACAAATCAGCGCCATGATGTTCGCATCTGGCGCTGATTTCTTTATATATCTGGGTTTGTGCTTTTCTGACAATTGGCAAGTCAACTGTAGACAGCGCTGACGTTTCAAGCGCAACCTTAAGCCCAGCGCTTTGCAGTTCTCGCCAGAATGGGGGGAGATAGTTTAGTCGCATTAGCGAAACTGTTCCCATGGCTGAAATTTTCATCCATTGCACAGGGCCAACCTGCTCAGGGATTTCAGATTTTGCCTGATACAGGCTAATATAATCAGCTCCGATAAATCCTGAGGCAATACCTTGCAAATCTTCGAGCCGGGTTACGATCCCATCGCGATCGCTTTGCTGACGGATTCTATGCGATGAAATCCAAAGTTCAAGCTCTGGATAGTCAGCATGGATGGCCTTGTAAAAGGCAATTATCTCTGCCCAAAGATCGGTGTCACCACATAGGGTTAGCTCGCCTGCCAAGGTTATTTTTTTAGCGCCTCGACTGACACAGTGATCAACAATTGGTCTGGCTAGATTGTTAACATGTCCTTTTAATGTTAACGAGTCGCGGCCTTTTAGCTCAGGATAGCGACAGACAATTGGGTGAATATGAATGTCTAAGCCCGCAGCCTGATCAAGTTGTTTGTCCAACTCACTGAAGTCTGGGTTAGTGCCAAAAACGCCAACATCAGCAACGATTGAAAGGCCATAGATCTTTCTGAAATCAGCCGAGATCACAGGCTTGATGCCATTGTTTCTGATTACTTGTTGAGTAGTCAGTTTGTCAGGAGGAAATTGAGAATAAAGTTGCATAATTTAGGGCGGCAGTGGAGAACAAAGATTTCCGTTAAACCCTTCGTCATCGTCGCATTGACTATTAAAGAAGTCATCAGCGCAGCCAGGACAACAGGTCGCCAATAGCCAATCACTTAATTGATCCGACCAAATATAAACGCAAGGCGTCCCATCCTCCTGATATATGGTAACCATGTCTCCCCTGATAAACGAGTTCGGGTCAGACGACGGAACCCCTTGGAAAAAGTTTTTTGAACCGGAAGTCCGCCAGGTCGTATTAGCTAGATCATAAGTCCACAAGCGATCAACCACAGTATCGTGATGCCCTTCCCCATTAACAGTACCTGGTGGAGCTGGCGTAGTTGGCGGCCCTGCGACATAGTTAATAGTTGCGCCGCCCCCACCACCAACAGGCCGCCATACGTCAGCAGCTTGGTCATAAATAGATAAAGAATTATCAATCGTGTTGTAGTGCAGCTGGCCATTGACTGTTCCTGACGAGATCGGGCCATTGGGTTCAAACGCGACAACTACTCCGCCGGAAGCCAGCTTTACAAACTGGCCAATTTTTTGTATCCAAACATAAGCATTAGCTTCGTTATAGTTGCCTTGAATGCCAGTTTGTTCAAGCCACAAATCACCGTTGGCCCCAAAATCACTGCCCTGAGTAGGCGGCCTAAGAGGATATCTAACTTGTGGTTGAGTTTGACTAACAGGCTGGTTAACCGTTTCCGTACTGCTTCCTAATAGCTCTAGCTGCCCCCCGGTCGATAACTGCCGAGACTGCCCGATCGCTGGTTGCCGTGAAAGTTTTTGAACAGTAGATCTAGGAACTGTGAGAGAACCACCTGATTCTGTTCTAAGTGTGATTCCTTCAGCGCTGCTACCCGACACCGTGCCAGTAATAGTTGCAGCACCGATTCTTGCTTCAACCATTTGAGATTGAATGCGTTGAGTCGTGCGTTGCTTATTCCGGCTGGCTAATCTTTGGGTTAGGGCGGTCATGGCTAACTAGCTGGCATTACAGACGTAGCAGAAAGGAGATAATTAATCCCACTAGTAATTGATTGGGTAGCGTCTAAAGTGCCTGATCTTCTTACGGTTCCATCTTTATCTTTAATTCTATACTCAGCAGCTGTCCCAGTAGCTGATGCTATCGCACTAATCGGCTGTCCTGTTAATTCGGCTGTTCCGGCTGTTGTGCTGCCAGCTGTAGTAAATGGGTTCGTTCCATCCAGATTCCAAACTACAAGCACAGTGCCAAAGCCAGTGGTCCCGTATTCATAGGTAGCATTGGCCCCAGCCCCATCATTTAATTCAATATTCACCGCTTGCAATGCAGCGTTTCGAGTATCTGTATCAATTGTTGAAGTTGGCATGACTTAACCTAAAACTATACAACTAACTTTTTGAACGTTCGGGTTTGCTCCCGCACCCCCGCTAGACTCTCGCCAAACTCGAAATGTTGTTGAGCTTATCGATTGAGCGCCATGAGCATAGTTTAACGAAGCTCCTGACGATGGATCGGCATTAGCAAAGCACGGATAATCAGCCGAGGCTTGAGCCGAATCTAGGGTGATTAACCATTGACCTGTTGCTTCCCTCACGATACCCCCTGGGCTGATGCCATCTAAAAACAACTCAGTGATGGTCGTTCCATCGTCAGTAAATACGCATGATGCCACTGCTGTTGTCGCCACAATTACCCCCAAACTGCAAAACTAACTTTTTGGATATTTGGATTTGCCCCAGCTCCTGACCTTGACTCTCGCCAAACCCTCAATGTTGTTGTACTAACTGATTGAGCGCCATGAGAATAATTAATAGAAGCCCCTGACGATGGATCAGCGCTCGCGATCGCGATAAAGTCAGCTGATGACATTGCCGATGCCAACGTAACTAACCATCGACCCGTTGCCTCCCTAGTAATGCCACCAGCGTTAACCCCGTCTAGGAATAACTCAGTGATGGTCGTTCCATCGTCAGTAAATACGCCTGATGCAATAGCCGTTAAGCCTGTAGCGTTTGCATCGACAGCAACTGGGTTATCTTGAATTGCTGGTAAGTTTTCAGTGTTGGTTGCGGCTTCGGCAACTGACGGGTTGTCTTGAATTGCTGGTAAGTTTTCAGTGTCGCTAACCGGGATAGGCGAATTATCAACAGCGACTGGATTGTCTTGAATTGCTGGTAAGTCTTCAGCATTACTAACCGGTGTTGGTGCCGTACTTGTAGCGACCGGATTATCTTGAATTGCTGGCAATTCTTCTGCATTGCTAGCAACGCCACTATCTGCAGCCGCTACCGGGTTATCTTGAATCGCTGGCAAGTCTTCAATGATATTAATCGGGACTGATATTTCTATTGGAGGGGTTATTACATCCGGAGTAACCCCAACCTGACCAATCAACCCAAAATTACAACCAAATAAAGTCTCAGTTAAATTTGACGAGATGCTAAAACCGTTCAAAAAATAAGCTTCAATATTTCCATCGACAGTCACATCAACCCTCGATACCGGGTCAAACGCAGTAAATAATTCTGTCGGGATTGCTCCAATAAATGAACGGCCCAGGCTCAATCCGTGTTGCCATTTCGCGGCCCATTCTGCTAGATCATTGCATTGAATATCGCTCACAATTACGTCAGCATTAACCCGGATTGCTCCCTCTTTCCATTTGTGGGCATTCCCAGAGATTGGCTGGACCGTAACTGACCCCGTAAATTCTTGGTGTTCCTCTGTGTAAATGCTTTCCTGATATTCAATATCTGGTGGCCTCGTTGAACCGTCACTGGCCTGCAAGGTGAAGGTCAGATCAGGATCTGGATTGTTCACCAGGGTCTCAGGATTGGCCCCCGTATAATTTTTGAAGATTACGCCCCTAGGCTGCTGAGTAACTTGCTCAACACGCCACGCCTCAATGGCAGGATCTCCACTAACGTCCAGTACTCTAGTCCAGGTAGTCGTTTGAATTGAATAATCACGCTCTAAAAAGCGATTTAATTCATAGTTGGTAGGTGTTTTTTCGCCCCATTCCCAGAGGCACCATGGCCGACGTTCTGTGATAGTTCTCGAGCTGACTACGCCTAAAATATTGTCGTAAGTGTAGGTCGTGGTCGTTCGACTGTTGTCAAGTAGTGTCAGTGCCGAGCTATTTTCTTCCTCACTAAACGCATCGCCACCACTAAGCCCCCGTGCTTTGCGAATTAGCTCAACTGTTTCAGTCAGTCGTTTAGTAATTCCGTTATATCGATGGGTAATCGAGCTGTCTTCAGAATCCTGCAGACCATTGTTCGTATTGTCAGTATCTGTCAATAGAGTCGGCACAACGCCAGAGTTATCCGTAGTGATAACCCTAGGCTGTATCTGTAATTCAGCTTGGCGTTCTACATACGTAATTACTGTCTGAGGTGCGCCCCCAACTGGCGTTATCGTTTTAGTCTCAGTGCTAGTCAGAGACGTATAGCCTGGACCGGGCACAGTACGAACGATTACGCTAGGATTTTCAATCTCTTGAGCAAGGTCGGAACCGCCCGTTACTGTTAATTCCCCCGGCGGTCGTTCTTCAAGATTGACGGGTTCCCATCCGTTCTCGCCAACTTCGTCTCCTCCAATGCCGATAGTTAGGCTAAAATCTGGTGCTGTTTTGAGTGTAAAGTCAGCTGAAGTAAGTTTTAATTCTTCAGCAGCATCAAGCCAAACAACATACTTTTGAGCTGCTGCTATTTCCCCAATCTCACGCACTGTTGACCGGGTAGATTTTTTCTGGACAGCTGTATTGACTGAATAACCGCCCGCGATCGTATCTGACGATGTTGGGATGCCTATCTGAGTCGCGATATTACGAATTAACGTTGTGGGCGTTGTGGTTGTTCCCTGGGTAATTCCTGAATAATTATTCTCTGGGGTAAATAAGTCTAGTGATTTCCCAAGATCCCCTAAGTCAATCGTAATCTGGGCTTGGGATTCACTTGTGGGAATTTCTATCCTAGGGGATGCTTCCCTCAAGATATAAAACGGTGGCCAAAATCTTTCAAAAGCTGCCCCCGTCCACATGCTCAGTGTAATCCGGTTTCCCATGGCCAACACTTCAGCCCCCGACGGGTTAGAGGCAGTATCGCGGTTATCAAGACTAACTGTTGTGGACAATTCTGGACTTAATACAATGCTGCCTTCCCATGCCAGCCAACCGTTTAGCCTATTTCCCGATCTCAGTTCGGAAAAATCGATATCGACGCTAATCAAAGCGTCAGAAATATCATGCGGGCCACTGATTACAGCCCGATTAGCGTCTAAAATTTCGAGGCTTGCTGTCCAGTCCCTATCTTGAGCGTCAATAGTGAAAGAGGTCATGCCACGATAACCCCCGATTCTGTAAACTGAAACTGAGCTACACGAACTCCATCAGCTTTCTCACTGTATTCAAACCCTCGTTGGTTTGTTGGCTCGGCTTGCCATTGGGGATAGTAGCAAATTGTATTAGCGTCAGCTGCTACTGTGCTATTGGGCGCGATCGCTCTGGTGTTCGTCGTCCCATTCTCAGCCCAGTAATTTGTATAGTCATAGATGACCCATGGGCTAGGGTTGCCCCAATAAGCAGCTTCCATTCGAATTAAAATTTCTTGCTGGTCAAGGGTTAGGCAACCAACAAAATTCCAAATAGCAAATCTAGTTAAAGCCCCCGTCCTAGCTGCTGCCCCCCGTTTACTACGAACAATCCCTTTATAACGACCATCAACCCGTGGGAACTGACCAGGGTAACGGCCAAACAAAGTGATAGCTAGGCTGTAATCGGCATGATTTAGAACGATTCCCCGTTCTGTAGTGGTAGGCAGGGCCATTAGATAACTCCCTCCGCAATCTGTTGTTGCCGGGTTAGATCGGCTGTAATTTGGGCGGCATCAGCGATCGGGTCAGGAGTCGATACGGTTAGATTTTCTATGCCAGTGGGCAAGGTCTCTGGCAAAGCAGTAACAGCGTCTCTAACTTCCTCTAACTTGGTTGTCAGCTGTTCTATCTGAGTATCGGCTAATAAAATTTCTTGCTGAGCTTCAGCAAATGCATTAACTCCACCAAGCCCTAAACTATCCAAAATGCTTTGAGCAAATGGATTTTGGCTATCTGAAAAATTAAAAGCTTCCTCTACTGTAAATCCGTCGCCGGAACGTGCTAGCCGCTGGGCCTGATTAATTCCTGACTGCAACTGTGACGCAGTTTCACTATCAATTGCGCCTGCTCGTCTGGCTGAACGTAAATTATCTTCAAGCTGGTTCAAGTCTTCTAATGCCTGCTCAGCGCCGACATCTTCTAGGCCGCTTAATGACGAAACAATCGAATCAATAGCACTCTGCCGTCGTTCCGTCTCATCGGCAATATCACTTTCTAAGTCTTTTTGCTCGTCTAGTAAATCAGTTTGGCGTTCAATTAATGATTCAATGCCCTCCAATCTCCGCTCTCTGATTGCCTCAGCTTCAGCGGTTTCAGCTAAGATGCTTTGTTCTTCTTCTTGAGCGTCTAAAATACTCAGTTGAACATCTAAATTTGCCCTAGCAGATTCAATTCCTTGCGCCCTAAGTTCAACAATCGACTGAAGCCCATTAAGTTCCTCTGTCGATATTCCCTGGCTCGAACGGGCTCTATCTACTGCAATCTGGGCTTCATCACGGGCAATCTGAGCTAACGTTATTTGTCTCTGACCATCAAGCGTTACTATTTGCCGTTGGATAGCAATCTGTTGCTGTTGGGCTTGGGTGCCTGCTCGGATTGATTGCAACTGATTAAGCAATAGCCGATCTCTGGCTTCCTCAATTGCTGCAAAGTTTTCAGTTGCCTCTGCTTGAGCCAATTGAGCACTAATTAATTGAGCCGCTGAATCAATTCTTGCAGCATCAACATTAGCTAAAGCCTGGGATATTGATAATTGATTTTCTAAACCAGAATTATCAACCTCAAACTGCAAATTTGTTTGTTCGGATGCCAGGGCATTTAACCGCTCTCTGGCTGATAGCTCTTCTTCAATCCGTTCTCTAACAGCATCAGCAGCGGCTTGTTCAGCTGCGATCTGCTGCTCAATCGCCTGCACTGACAATTCAGCAGACTCCTGTTTAGCAGTGACCAACCGTTGCTCAGCTTCCTCAGCTGTAATAATGCCATCGGCTCTTAGTTGATTGATTTGATCGATTTCATCTTGAGCAATCTGGATTCGCTGCTGAGCAAAGTCAGCTTGAATATCACGAATAGCCGAATCTGCATTGCTTTCGGCTGTTGGATCTTCAGGGCCAGCTGCCAATTGAGCCTGACGAATATCATTAATCTGTTCAGCTTCTTGAGCTGCTAATCTTGCCAGGGCAGCAGACTGAGTATCCTCCAATGCCTGCAACGATTCTTCCCTGATCTGTTCTTTTCTCCGTTCAGATAATTCAACGCCATTGGCTTCAATATCTCCCAACTGGCCAGCTAATGCCTGGGCTGCTGCCAACTGTTCCTCTCTGCTATTTTGGCCAGCATCAGAAGATAATCTACTTCCGGCATTCACTAACGCCTGAACGCCCTCAGCACCAGCATCAGTGATTACAGCTGGTTGGACTGCCTCAGCTGTTAAAAATCCTAACTGTTCCCGCAATAATTGAACTGTATTAGTGACCCCGGTAAAGGCTAGGCCTATCGCGCCAATAGCTGGGCCTAAGGTGCCAAACTGATTTATTAAATCGCCAACCAAGGAAAAGCGATCTAAAAATTCAGTGACCGGATTTACTAAACCGGATATTGAATCTCTAACCTGAATTGCAACCGGGACAATCCCTTCAAGAATTAATGAAAATTGCCCAATTGCCTCAGCTGGGCCATCGCCTATCGTGTCAGAATATGCGGCTGATAGTACAGTAAACGCCTCAGCAGCAACGCCCGCAATTCTTAAAGTTCCACCCAGGACAGTTCCAAGATTTTCAATTGATTGGCCAAATCTATCAAGATTTTCAGGATCACTCAATATATTAGATAGCGAATCAATCAGGCTAGCTGCCCCCGCATCAACTGAATCAAATAAGCTACGAAGGCTAGCTGATAAAACGTCGACAACTTCAGACCCGTCAACAGCCTCCAATAGTGCCTCGACTGAAGCCGCTGTGTCCCCAAAAGCATCACCGTCTTCAATGGCAGCATTAATTGACGCGGTTAATGTTCTAACGCCCGCCTCTATACCTGGTGTCAGTGCCAAACCAAGATCGGTTCCGGCAGTGGTCAGGGTTCCTTGCAGTCGATTAACCGCCGCAGCAACGCCCTGATTTAGATTGTCTGCAGCTTCACCGGATGCGCCGAAACCCTGTTCAAGTTCATCAGTTTTTGCGATTACATCGTCTAAACCTTGCAATAACAACCCTATCTGTGAAGCACTTCTGCCACCAAAAATATCTTGTAAAGCTGTAAATCGATCTTCTTCACTTAGCGGCTCAAGTGCATCTCTAAGATCCACTAATGTGTCTGTAAATGCGGTCGGGCCTTGATTATCAAAGAATGAAACGTTTAGCTTATCTAAGGCATCCCGTGCTGTATCAGTCCTGCCTCTTAAACCATCCAGGGCATTCCTGGTTGCAGTCGCGGCAACTTCAGGAGTGGCTGTCTCGGAGAATTTAGCAAATGTTGCCAATAATGTTGACGCGCTAACATCAGCATCGACAAACGAACCGCCCGCTTTACCAAATGCCTGCAAAATGCCTTCAGCCGATGTAACTGCTGTTGTATTGGCAAGTAGCGTGATTTTATCGGCCAAAGCATCGGCAGACTCGTTAAAAATATTTGTTCCTGCCTGAATAGCTTTAGCAGTCGCATCAATATTAGTAAAACCAGTTCCTTCTAGTGCAGCTACAACGCCTGCAACATTATCACCAACCTCAGTGACTTCACCACCTAATTCGACCATTCGAGTAGCGATGCGCGCCACTTCTTCAGGCGTTTTACTGGTTTCAATTCCTAATCGTCTAGACTCTTCAGTAACTGCGGCGATCGCTTCCTCAGCTCCACCCGCACGAGCGCTAAACGTAACTAATGCCTGCTCAAAGCCAACTGCATTTTGAACAGTTGAAAGCCCTGCTCTGATGCCCCCTCCAATAGCGTTAGCTAGAGTATCAAAAACTCTTTGGCCAATCCCCTGGAAAATTCCTTGAACAATTCCGCTACTATTCCGGATGCCACTAAGATCTAGATTGGGCGATATTGTGGGAGAACTTAATTGTCTTAGTTCCCTGTTAATTTGCCGTAATGCCTGCCTAGCGTTCCCGCCCCCTAATGCCTCTAACCGTCTATCGAGAGTACGGATCTGTTCAGTTGCGTTGTCGGCATCGACATTTAATCGAACTCGTTTATCGTCAAGCGTACCGAGCTGAGTCTGAATCTGCCTAATGCGTGGTTCAGCTTGGCGTGTATCAGCCTCTAGCCGAAGTCGTCGTGATTGAATTCTGCCGATCCTATCTTCTATCTGCAGAATTTGATTCTGTAACGTGCTATCGGTTTCTAGCTTAATTCGCTCATTGCTTAATTGCTGGATTCGCTGATCCAGCAAATTAAGTGCTTGGTTACTGGTGGATGGGTTTAGCTCTAAATTTATTCGAGTATTTCTAAGCCGTTCTATCGTTTGCTCGATAGTATTTATTTCTTCAGTGCGAGCATCAATCTTTAGCTGGATATCAGAACGATTACGCTGAAGTTCAGTAACTTGAGCGTCTAAATTCCGAATTGTTGCTTCAGCTGCTCTAGAATTTGCTCGAATCTGAATCTCTTTGTCACGCAGTTGTTGAATTCTGGCATCAACCGCCGCAATCTGATTTTGAATATTTCGAGCATTAACTTCTAGGTTAATCCTCTCACGACTCAATCCATCAACAGCCTGTTGAACCGTTGCAAACCCACGCCTTAACTCCTGAACATTACGCTGGGCAGCATTCGTATTGACAGTTACTGGAATATTTGATTGGGCTCTTAGCTGAGTCAGTGACTGAGCGATCGCGTCAGCTTGAGCAGCACTACGCCCAAAGTCAACACTTGCCTGAGTTCTGTTGATAGCTTCTAACTGTTGTCTAAGCTGGGTTATCTCTCTAGTAATTGAATCGTCAAGATTAACATCCAGCCGAACATTATCAGCATTACTAAGCTGCTGTCTAATATCACTGATGCCACGAATAACAGTCTCATCATTCAGCCTGACATCAATAGCAAGGTCATCAACCCGGTTGAACCGTGTCCGCAAGTCAGCGATCGCAGCCGTAATACTCGACTCCGAAAATTCAACTGCGAATTCAACCGAACCAGCTTGAACCACTATTCAACTTTTCCTGCTAATAACGTCATATCGCGTTCAGACATAATCGCCCTGACCCAATCCGGCACTCGGCTTTTCCTCAGCAACTTCACATAGATTTTTGCGCCCTCAGGGGGGATAGTCTTAGCAAGCTCATTCCTGCGTTGGGTTAATCCCCAACGATTAAAATCAGTCGCGCTGGCGTCTTCAGCGTTCTTAAAATTCGCCCGTGCGATTAATGCCGCAACCTCACTAGTCGCGGTGGCTTCCTCAGCTAGCTCGGCTATGCGGTCATCGCGCCAGACTCTGGCGGCATCCAAGGCGAGTTTTGACGGACAGTTTCTAAACTGGGTAGGCCTGAAATATTCGCAGCCTGGATACCATCGCTGTAGTTGCCAGCAGAGTTTTCCCCAATCGATTGGCTCTGAGTTTCGTCGTTTCCCAACTCAGTTTCAGGATCGTAAATATACTCAGTTGGATTTATTCGCTTCCCTGGTAAGCCATAGATAAATAAGCTAAACAAAGCTTCAGCCAATGGCCTGGGAGTATTTGCAATAATCTTTTCAGTAGGGACATCATCGCCAAGTACGCCACGATGTTTAAGGCAAAACGCAACTAACAGGTCCATCAATCGCTTATCGCTAATCTCTTCGTTATCCCTAAGACTCTGGAAATATTCTTCCTCTGCCACTAATAAGGACGGATAAACCGGAACAGTAACCGGGGGCATCCCAGGCACCCGAACCACGCGATCGACTGATTTAATTTCCCATAAGGTCTGAGTCACAACGAACAACCTCCAAGTCTAAGTATGTATAAATTGCTTCTAGGTCACTCGGCATTACAACAACAATTTCAGTATTGTTCTGCCGATACGGTTCGACCAGTAACGCCTCTTGCCCTGCGAAACCAGCACACATTTTAGGTTTAGTAAAGCTAAGTAATGCCCTTAGCCTTGACCCTTCAACTGTGCAGCCAAGCATGAAAATATGCTGGTTTTGCAAGGCTTGAATCTTCACTAAGCAGCAGCCTCAAGTTCAGTCACAGCGCCGGAGAACGTGCCATTAAGAGACAGTGCCAACTTGTTGCCGTTCTGACCGTCCTTAGAACCATCCGACATTCGAGCAACACCAAACGATAACGGTGGAGTGCTAAACGTGACGGCATCAGGGTTCGGGTCTTGAACTTCGAGATAAACGTCATTCTCAGCATTCACGGCATAGCGTAAAATCCGTTGCCCGCTGGAATACTCAGATAAGTTAGCCGCGATCGTGAAAGTTCTAGTCGTATCCTGACGGGAAGATTCACCAGAACCAATGTGCTGATATGTCGAAACATTGTTCAGCGTGGTCTGGACCCCCAGGTTGTGAGACGTAATCAAATCAACCTCACCGGGCCAATTGGCAACCGCGCTGTTAGGAATATTTTCATTAGCAGTCAGTTCAATATTGCTCCCATCGTTACTATCAGCCGTGACAATGGCCATATAAGATCCAGCTGCATCGACGAACCGCAATACTGTTCCCGCGATAATCGGCACTGTAGGAGCAGCGCTCGCAGTCATCGTTGATGCGGTTCCCGTAGTTGTAGCCGTAAAAGCAGCGCCCAGTGTTAAAGTGATCGGCGCAATCCGACCGGGCACGCTTGTATTATTTGTTACTAAAGCTGCAAAGATTTTTGTCTCCCGTGAGTCGGGCATTAACAGCGGATTATTACCAGCACCTGGCATAGTGATTAACTCCTGATTTGATGAACAATTCGAAAACTCTCAGATTCAATCGTGTCGAGTCTTGAATCCCTTGGCGTTTTAACCGACACTCCAGCTTGAAACAGATAGCCCATGCCACTAATCAACGCAGCAGCAGCAGCCGCTACCGTGCCCGCTTCGTCCCACTGTTTGAGCGTGATAGTCGTCGTATATTCCAAGCCAAGCTGTTGAGAATAAAACTGTGTAAGCGTCGCTTGCTGCTGAGGCGTAATAACAACCTCCAAGCCTTCTAAACTCTTAGGCTGTCTCTGCCATTGAATGCCGCCAACGTCTTGAGTTTTGCCATAGTCCAACACCAACGACGGCAATGTCTGAGTACCCGTAGCTGTAACATACGTACGAGTTCCCAGATAGGGAGTCATTAGGGTCTGAACTTGGTCTCTAATCTGGGCAATGCTAATTACAGGCATCAGAACACCTCCCGTAATTGCTGAGCCAGGACAGCAGCCAAGTCATATTGTTCTACTGTCTGTAATACTGGATTACGAGCGGGATACGTTGAGCCGCTACGAGTCGTGAACCCGTTAAATACAAATACTGAATGTTGAGCAGTCCATTCAAATAAAATAGTCAATTGGGAAGGGAAACTATATTGCTGCGAGTCCCTAAATTCCCCCAAGTCCACAATATTTCTAGGGCTAAAAACTTCCTCACCAGACTTCCGTTTAGTGAACCCTGGCCATGGATACAACGGTTGCTCAATTGATTCAGTTAGCAACCTATCCATATCTACAGCAAAACCTCGTAGCCCCCTATCAAGGCCACGATTAAACGCTGTTCTGTCAAAATTTAGGACTGCCATAACTGCAGCCTACAGTCATTTTTGGCAATATGTTAAAATTTCCAAGATACTTGGAAAACGTTGCATGCCTGGAGAAATAAGAGCTGGCGGTTTATCTGAAGAAACTTTGAAGCGGTTTTCAGAGTTAAAAGATTACTTTGGGGTCAATACTCAGACCGGGACCATGGATCTTATGGTCAATATCTTGCATCTTCATTTATTAGGCAGCAGTCGTGTAGCGTTGTTTAGAAAAGCTGCCAAGTTAGTCAGTGCCAATGAGCGATTAAACCGGGAATTGCAGCCTAGTGAAGTGCAACGGGTTTCTATTCAAAAAGGCTTAGTGCTTGTTTGGGCTAGGCATCAAGGCGAGCCGTATAAAATCTCTGAAGAAGTTTGGGAGCAGGGAATAAATGAATGAACTACCCCACCGTGTAGACGGATGGGGTTTCAACACTCCCCATCTTGCGGTGAGATTTCTGTCTCTTCGCCTGTCCCAGTTGCTTCATTCCTCCCGTATGTTTACGGTTTTCAGAAGTAGAGCTGAGACATCCAAGACTAACGAGGCTGAAATTTCCTAACCCCGGTTGATTGTTGGTCGCAACGTTGTACATCACCACAACTGAGCCACGGTCACGGGGGATCTCAAAGCCGCATCCATCGCAGATGTGATAGCGGTTACTGAGTTCTGCCCAGTGTTTATGCACCTTGCCGCAGTTGGGGCAGCGTTGCGAAGGTTTGACCTTTTTGGTCGGCAAAAACAGGACTAAGCCCCCTTTTTGCTCAATCTTGTACGTCACCATTTTGTTGATGGTGCCAAAGCCAACAGATAGGATCTCGCGGTTGAGTCCAGCTTTCTGGCGTTTCCGCTTACTCCCCTTTTTGGCCTTTCGGGTCATCCCTTTAGTGTTGAGCTTTTCGGTAACGCCGATGTCATAACGACTTGCAATGTCTGACGTTACCTTGTGCTGCCAGTCCTTACGCTGACGGGCAGCCTTAGCCTTCAACTTAGCCTCACGTCGATTCGCCTTCTTCCATCGACGTGAGGCTTTTTGACCCTTTACAGGGTTACGCTTTCGGCGTTTAGTCTTAGCGACTTTCCGAACTTTTTTATTTGTCTCTCTACTAAACCTGGGATTCTCCAGCTCGGCAAACTCCGAACCGTCAAACAGGGTCAGGGCTGTTTCTGTTCCCAGATCATAGGCAACCATCGACTCATACGCCAAGTCAGACTCAGATCCAAATTGAACGACCGGATCTGCAACGTTGACCGTAATCGAGGCATACCAGGCTTTTTGACCAGGCTTGTAAATAATGGTGCATGTTGTCGGCACACCCCATTGCTTAGCCTTGCCGCGCATCTTGATCTTGATGCCCAACAGCTCTAAATACCCGTGTGTACCTTCAGTGTGGGCAATCCAGCCAGACTTAGCCGGATAGGTCCACCCTGAGTACTTACGAATCGACTTGAACTTAGGCAAACCGCCTAAGCCTTTGAAAAACCGCTGATAAGCAAAATCAACACGCTTAAGTGTTGCCTGGATAGCTTGAGAGCCTAACGCCTTGAACTCTGGCCATTCAACCTTGAAGTCTGGCAAACAGTTCTGTTGAGCAAAGTAGTCAACAGAGATCCCCCATTGCTTCCACATTGTTTTTCGCTCAGACACGGCAGCATTGTACAGATAGCAATGCAATCGACGTGCATCAAACAAAGCCCGCTCTTGAGCCTTGTTTGGATACAGTCGAAATGTCTGCCGCCTTACTGCCATAAATAAATAGAGCGCAAAAAACAAAATCAGTTGATAGTTGCTGATACAGCTAAGTTAACATAGAATCAGGGGAATGAGTAGAAATCAGTAAAAGTGCTATGAAATCTGGCTCACATGTCGTTTATGACATTCACCTGCATATTGTGTTTATCACTAAATATCGTCGCCAAGTGCTTACACAGCCCATGCTTGAGAGGATGTCTGAGGTTGTTAAGCGTGTCTTGGAGTCTAACCGGTGTGAGCTATCAGAGCTGAACGGGGAACCGGATCATGTCCATCTGCTGGTGGACATGCACCCGGATAACAACATTTCTAATCTGGTCTCATCCCTGAAATCGGCTACCAGCCGCATTCTTAGAAAGGATTTCAAGGATGAAATAGACAAAGTTTATTGGGGCAAGGCCAAGCTGTGGCACGATGCAAAATGCATTGTCAGCTGTGGCGGTGCCCCCCTAGAAAAAGTCAAACAGTACATTCAGGAACAAAGCGGCGGGAGAGTGCCTAGCTCTACTTCGTGACGCTAGACGCGCTATCCATCCCCACCGTGTAGACGGATAGGGAATTCCGCTTATTTGTTAATGAGGTTAGACTTCCTTTCTTAACAGGGTGGGGGCTTTATTCGACATACCAAATGCGCCGATATATAACCGCACTATTCCATGGAGGCGCTGATCACTGTGAGCTGGACACCGATCCAAGCATTTTACTACCGAGCTATGAAATTCGACTGGCTTTTGACTATGGTCCTTCTGGAGTGATGAAGGATCTTGGGCGATGCGAGGGAGATCATTTAGTGATGACCTTTGACTATGTAATCTTTTCTAGCCAATTTGCTAGCGCCCCACTACATGAACTAGGTCAAAAAATTTGTATGCTCAGCTAGCTGTCCATCTTGCAATAAACCGTTCGCCAATGCCAGGGGCCGCATCAGCGATCGCGAGCGGTTGAATGAGCACTTCAACTTTGCCGCTAATGCCGTTTAATTCCATCGTCCCAGTCGGTGGTTCAGGCCATCCCCTAAGATTATTAGGAAATAAATACTCAGTCGGTGCTGCTTCAGTGCCGCACCAACCAAGTAGCATCACACTATTATTATTGGGTCCTTCGAACGCGCTAGTGTTGAACTGGCTTGCTCTATTTTGAGTCGCTACTTTTACCCGACATGGCACCGTGACAGCGGTTAGGCCATCAGCGGAGCCACCCTCAAAATCATCAGTTATACCAGTGGGTAGTTGGAAAATAATAGAAGTTGGGTATAGGCCGAAGTTAGTGATTGCCATTATCGATTTTTAGCCAAAATATCAACCCCCCCAAACATGCCAGACTTAGCCACAGTTTGACCAGCTTGTGTTTTGAAAACTAACACCGATGTGCAATCGCAAGTTTTATCAGAAACATTTTTAAGATTCAGAATCATTTCTGACAACTGCAAGTCACTTTGGGCAAACAATGCAGCAGTGCCGGTAATCGAAACCACTGGGCGCACTGTATCTACTCGAATATCTTTGATGGCAAGACCGTTAGGATCAACAACTCCAACTATATCCTTAAATGACTTGATTTCAGCTGGGTCAAACCCTTTCTTGTCTTGATTAGCAGCTTCAACTACAGCATCTATCTCTGCTTGATATTTTTCAGGATTCGCCTGACGCTCTAACCAAGCCTGATGGATTTTTTCTCGTCTAGCGTCTGCCTGGACTTTTTGTGTGACTACGGTGCCCACAGTCAAGCCAATGGCACCGACTGTGCAAGCGATCGCAATTAAAGCATTCTTGTTCATTGCCATTATCTCCTTAAAAAAATAATCAAAACTACCGTACTCCACCTTCTACCTCACTAGTGCTAGTGCCAGGAGTCACATTAAACGTAATCTCCGTTCTACGGTTTCCACGCTCATATGTTACTGCGGGCAATGATGCTTCCCGCCCATCTTCATACTGTAAATACGGAACTACGCGATCACCTGGTTCAGCAGCCCTTGAAAAACTAACCGTCCCAGTAGCTGTCCAATTGGTTCTGTTAATGCGACGGACTTGGAAGGTGGCTTTAGGCGATTCTGTGGCAACTTCCACTGCGGGTAGTTCAGGTGATCGTCTGGCCGCGATCGTTACTGGCTGCTCAGATGCTGGACACATATGGGACAGGTCAGTAATGTCTCCGTCTTCAGTCATGCTGTAGCAGACGGGTAACGCGTTGGCCGTAGTGGCCATGGACAGGGTGAAAGCGATCGCTGCTGTGATTAGTTTTTTCATTTTTCTTTTCAGTGTAATGTAATTATTTTTACAGTTGAAATTGTTTGAAATCAGGGGAGCCCGAACGTTTTCTCTGTTTTGATTAATTCGCCTGAATGATCAAAGGTTCTTTTGATGGTGTAATGACCATGATTCGTTTCGACGACTTGCAAACCACCTTTGATGTATTCAAAAGTATTTGAATCTTCATACCAATCCATTGCTAACAGCCTCGCGGTTGTTTCCTCGACAACCTGCAATCCGTATTCACTCAGAACGACTTTAGCCCGCCAAAGTTGATCCGGCTCAGTCAGAAACCATAAGCCTGCTTCATAAAACCTATACAAACCTAGACATCTAGGATTAGTTGTTTACTAAACGCTTCAACTACAGGCGTCGGCGCTACTGTATCCACGTTTCTTAAAGAACTCAAGCCGAGTCCTATTTTCAGAATATTTAGAGCTGCATTAAAATCTCTGTCCAGCTTTGAACCGCAATTTTTACAGTCAAATATTCTATCCTTTAGAGTTAAATCTTCTTTTTTCCATCCGCATTGAGAACATGTTTTTGAACTTGGTTCCCAGCGCGAAATAAAGACCAATTCAGACTCATAAAGCTTGCATTTGTATTCAAGTTGGCGTCTGAATTCATGCCACCCCATCAAACTAATGGCACCTGCTAATTTATGATTTGCCATCATGCCTTTAATATTCAAATCTTCTAGGCATATGACAGAAAAGTTTTTAGCTAAATAGGTTGTTGATTTATGCAAAAAATCAAGCCTTATGCACTTTGCTTTATAGTGCAATTTTTGAATTTTTTGCATAGCTTTTTGCCATCGGGTGGAACCTTTTGTTTTGTTCCTGGCTACGTATTGAAGCTTAGCTATTTTTGCCTTGATCCTTTTGTATTCAGTTATTGGAGCTTCTAAGATTTCACCATTAGACAATGTTCCAAAAGTTTTTAGCCCTAAGTCGATCCCTACAGCAAGCTTGGTTTTTGCTTGTTGAATAGGTTCAACTTCTAGCCGAAAACTAACAAACCATTTTGAACCGTCCCTAGAGATAGTTGCATTTTTAGGCTTAAACCCATTTGGCAGTTCTTCAAACGTTTTTACCCAACCAATGCGTGGTAACTTTATGGCTTTTTGCTGGCATGAAATACTGCCATCTAAGGTGAACGTATCACGGCATTTTCCTTTTTTCTTGAATTTTGGTGGACCTGAAATTTTCTTGAAACACCTATCCCATGAGACACGTAAAGATCGTATAGCGTTTTGATGAGCAGCTTTACTGCATTCGTAATACCAAGGATTAGCCTTTTTGATTTCTCTACAATGCCATTTATTTAGGTCAATTGCAGACGGGAATTTAACTTTTTGATCTGACTCTCCCAGCGACTTAGCTAATCTGTTGATATCTAAAATTAACTTTGTATGGGCTAAAGCATGGTTCCAAGCATGACGAGCAATGCCACAATGCTTTTTGAAAGCTGTGATTTGCTTGTTGTTTGGTTTTAATTCAGTCTTAAATCCAATCAGCATTGTGAACATTCTGTATAGATTTGTCTAGCTTTTCTCAGGTTTTAGGCTTCTAGAATTTCCTCCAACGTCAATGCCGCACTCAAACCCTCGCTGCTTTAGCTGGTCTAAAGCGGCGCGATCGTTTTTGTAGTCGCCTGTGGCATCAGCTTTATATTCAGTCATCGTTAAGTTCAAACGCAAAACCATCAACTGAGAATTCACCGTTACTTTCGATTGCCTTGTGCTTGATTAACACAGGCTCTCTCGCTGGCCACTGCGCCACATGAGCGTAGTAGACGTACCATTCACCATCGCTATGGATGGTGTCAATCTGCCAAGGCCGACGCTGGAAATAGGTGGCAGCTGCACGGGTGATGCGGCCTTGCAATTCAGGTGAGTTATTCATTCTTCTGCGTTATCAACATCACAGGCAGTTTAACGCCATGCCTAGGGCAAGTAAATTAATATTCCCAAGCCAAGGTTTTTAATGGATTGTCGTGATTCTCTCCATCGCCATTATCACGAACACCGTTTTTCAAGGACACAACTTGCCCATAATCGCCAACCCAAACAATGTCATTGACATCCCATCCATAAGCTTTAGCTACAATCTCGGTTTTTTCAAGTAACTCTTCATCTGTGAAATAAAATACCTTTGGAATCCAAGTGAGGCCTCCATTACACACAAATGGAAAGTTTTTAACTGCCGTATTTGTCGGCACATGAACAGGTCTAAAATATTGGCCCATGGTCTTTTCTCCGTTATCAACATCACAGGCAGTTTAACGCCATGCCTAGGGCGACTTGAAACTATTGAGGCACCGTTAATGCTGCCCAGTGGGTTATTCCCATGTCATCCAAACTTCTCATTGTATTGGCATCCTCCCAGACCCCATCAATGTAGCTGGCAACAAAGTAACCGTGGTCAAGCGAATATACTAATATTGGTGCCCATTCATCGGGCTTATGATCGCCAACACTAATCCAATTCATGATTTTTTCTCCTTTCTCGTTTTTTGAAAACAAACTACATTAAAGCTACATTTGCCGTGAAGAGAAGCAAAAGGTAGCCAATGATATAAAGATTATCCATTGATCTTCCTCAAAAAAAACTCCCCTCTGTCTTGACTAGGCTTGGGACTAGCACGCAGCTTCAGCGTGGCGACATTAGAGCGGGGCAATTGCCCCTAGTAATTAAAACTCGACTATGTAATCAGCTCCGATTACGTCAAGCTCAGGAGGTATAGCACTGCCGTAATTCTTGGCTCGATACGCCTCATAAGCCTCATGGTGAGACGCTGCAGTGATCAGCGCTAAAACCTCATCTCTACCGTAGACTGTGATCGCGAATAGCATAAATTTCTTCATCCGTTTCAACAATCCCAATATAACGAACCTCTTTTCAGATGTCAAGTGTTTTCTTGACAAAAAAGAACCCCGCTAGCCGGGGTATGGTTAGCGGGGTTAGACGTCGCTATATTTTAACGATGTCATCGGGGAAAACCTCAGTAACTTCTAAGCCATTTGCAAACTCGCCGTTATCGTCAGCAACGATTGGCGCGATTTTCATGAAGTTGCGGTTGCTGTCAACTACAACAAAAGTTGACTTAGCAAGCGTTTCTCCGTAGAAAAAGGTTGCGTCTTCGACGTCCGCAAAACGATATCTCGGCAATGGATATCCATCAGCGTTTGTCAAGGGCTTACGAGCGTTAGCGTTTTCAATTGCCTTACAAAATGCAGTGCCAGATAAAACAGCCATGAACGTTTCTCCTTAATATATTTGCTAGCGGTTGGCGACTAAGTTCTTCTAGGAAGTTTGCGCTTAGCGGTTACCCGTTTCGCTTTGTTACTAACAAGTATGCCTTTTTTTGTTTTCAGATGTCAAGTGTTTTCCTGACTATTTGCAAAATTAATTTTGCTTTGCTATAGTCCAGATGTAAGTAATAGGCTTGACTATGAAACTAAGTGAATTCCTTGAATCACTACCAAACATGCTGATTGAATGGAGGGAAATAGAATTCCCGGTTGACGCAGACGCAGCTAGAGCGCTAAACCTCACCAGGCAGGGCTTTGCCGCCAAAGAAGCCAAGCTTCCCAATGCCCGGTTTAGCTCAATATTAAAGTTTGTTCATATGCTGGAAAAGCAGTCCAATGATAGTCCAGAAGTGATTATAATGCCAGCAAAAGGCTTTACACAAAAGACTTCTAACGATGTTGATTAGTTGCCCTGGACGCAGCTAGTCAAGAAAAGAAAAATACTTAGGAGAAAAACAACGATGAAAAGAAAATTCTACGTATTTAATAGCCAGGAAGCCGTTACAGAGCATTGTAAAGCCGTAAAAACACTCAGTGATTTACAGCAGCTTAAATACGATATCGAGTCGGCAAACTGCAACCTGACAAACTTTCTCGATGGCAACACAGGGGTTTATGCAGTGGAGCACTACGGCCATGTGTCGACTAGGTGGGTGTTTTTAACCCAAAAGGCTTATCAAAAACTTGGCGGTTTCCTGACTGACCATGAAAAAGAGCAATTAAACGGATACACCGTCTTAGACGCAGATTAAGGAGAAAAAATGGAATTTCCTAGATGTAAAACCTGCGATTATTGGACACTTGACGGTCAATCGTCTCGAGACTCATCTATGTGGGAGCCAATGAACCCCGATTTAACACCCATGGATATTGGGTACGAAGTGAGGTCTTGCCAGCATCCCGAGAAAACGTTTGCAGAGCTGCCCTTAGGTGCGTCAGGGTTCGGCTTGATCGATGGTTCAGAGTACTATGCAGAACTGTTTACTGCTGAAAATTTTGGGTGCGTTAGGCATTCTGGGCAAGGAAAGAAAAATACTTAGGAGAAAAATGGAAATGAAAAGAGAACATTATTATGTTTTTTGGGTTACCAATGAGCAAAACGAAAGGTCGGTTGTTGCAAGCCCCCAGCCTGATTGGGTTAAGTCAGCAGACCAATTGTATGCATGGCTAAATGGGCTAGGGCGTGTTCCGAATTCTCCCTATACTTCAGCCATGGCGGATAGCCCAAGAGAGGCAAGATTGAAGGGGCGACGGGCAATTACTGAAAATTAGTTTACTGGGCGCGATCGCAAGGCAAAAAACGTCGAGCCTAAAAGCTTGGCGGTTTGTCTTTTTATCCATACATATATACACACACAATTAATTAAGTGTGTGCTAAATTAAAAGAGTAGTTGAGCAGCTAAGGCCATGAACACTGAAAAAAGCTTTTACATAAAAGAAACCTCGACAGGGGTTGAATACTCTAGGGATGGGATTGAATTCCAATCTGGCGATTATTGCCAAGTGGTTCTTGCCACAGAGAATATTCGCCATGCTATTGCTCGCTTTTCCAACACAGGACACAGCCAGCTTGCATTAGACGCTGGCGGCGAAGTTATTGAGGTTACCGAAGGTTGGTACGGTGGCGCAAAGAAAACTGTAAAAGTTTCACTGGCGTTGCTTGAAACGTTCTGCGAGCAATTTGCACCGGCTGAAAATGACCACACCGGCATGATGCAGACATCCACCGGGGAGTGGATCATGGCTGATGACTGGGACGCAATTGAGGGAAATGTGTAAGTGCCATGAAAAGCAATCCACGCAATGCAGGCGCTAAGCCATTGGGAGACGAGCCCAGGCAACGGACTAACGTCATGTTAGACCCTGCGTTAAAGGCTAGGGCAAGCAATAAGGCCAATGATCTGGGGACAAGCCTTAGTCAGTTGATTAATGACGCGATCGCTGCCTACCTATCGCACTAAAACCAGCTAAATGAATCCACCGACCGTCAGGCATGAAAGCTTGGCGGTTTTTTAGTGGCCATTTTTTTTGCCGCTTCCCCTTCCCCCCTTTCTAGAACGACGAGCAAGGGCGGTGTGTGCCAGTTATTTCAATGCACATAGGCGCTTATCTGTCAAATTTTAGCAAACTGTATCATGGTTGTTACAGAATGAAGGGGGTAAAACGCCAAAAACACTGCCAATAAAGGATTCTTATTTTGATAAGTCCTAGACTCAGGCATGTACATTGATGTACATATCGTTTGTATCATGGATGTTACAGAATCCAACTTACGAACATAGGACTGGCACACTATTTTTTTCAAACGGTATAATCTGATACGAAATAGGCAAGGTGCTGAAAGTACTGAAAGCTCGTTAGTGGTGAATAAAAGTCATTCAAAAAATCACTGGGTTTCCCCTACTAATCCCCTGCTTTTCAGCAGTTATTTCATAGTTATTTCAAGCGCTTTCTGTCGGCTGTATCCCTTGCTATATATACATTATAGCGTTTTCTATGTCTTAATATTCTATATTTTTTAATTTCAAACTTTCTGTTTTAGAAAAAAATGGAGAGTAAAAAGGGATAATTATAAAAAAGTGGCACAGTGCATATAAAGATTTTTAGGCCAGATTTTCAAAGTAAAAAATAGTTTTCAGAGCCCAAAAAAGCCCTTTTTCGGCCTATCCCTTATATATCAATAGATGCAGCGATTCTAGGTTGTGCATTTACAATGTATTTCTTGATTTTTTTTGTGAATAAACTGAACTTGATTACTCGAATTAGGGGTAGTCAATTACGGACGTTCGTTTTTAGCCCTCGTTCTGTTTGTGAAGGGGGAAGGGGGAGAGTGTGCCAGTTCGCGAGTTTAGCCTTAGGTTTACCGGTAGTTTTCGCGATGTTATGCCTTGGCCAGTGAGTGCGATCGCACTCTAAGCCATAATCAAACTGCCTCAGAAAATGTCAAGAAAAGACTTGACAACTGAAATAAAAAAAAGCAATACTGTTAGCAACACCGATTGAGGCAAGCAAATGACATTCGATACAATCCTTTCCGTCTTGAGCAACGCAATTCAGTCCGGCGCACAGCCCACTCAGCGCAGCCTAGAACTAATGGCCCAGCACATTGCAAACGCCCAGCTAGACGACGACCAAAGAGACCACCTTGAGGCGATGCTGGAGCAACTGGTTTTCAATCCTGAGTGATAATGACCAGCGGCTGTCGCTCGCAATCCATCCCAGTAAACTAACGCTAGGGGCTTCGGCCCCTTTTTTTATCGAATATCGAGTCCTAACTCTCTTAACTGCTTAGGTGTGCTGGAACTAGCCTTGAGCGCTGCTGCACGGTCAGCATTGCTAGCTCCTGACCACATTTTATTTAACTTATATTTGCCTACCTCGTAGGCCTGCTTAGCAGTTGCTACAGATAGAGATCCGATACTTTCTCCACGACCACGGGCAATATCATTTTTAAGATTGTTAGCGAAGGTCAGAGTAGCCAGAAATCCACCACCGGATGTATCGACCATTTGCGATCGCGTTGGCTTGGCATAGCTAGAGTTCCAATCCATGCGGGCCATGGTGCCGTCGTTGTCAAATACACGCAAGTTTTGAGCTGAGACTATCTCGCTCATGGCTGTTGCGGCTGCATCGTTGGGGAGAGCAGAGGTTAAAGTTATTTCTGCATTAGCGGCAATTGGTTCTAATTTTTTTTCGGATTCAGCAGCCAAAAAAGTTGAGTCAGAAATGCCACCACTACCGGAGCCACTACCAGCAACTTTCTGGCTGCTATGATTTCCGGCCTTTACGGCAGAACCGCCATTGCCAACTTGAATCATAAATATTGCTGGCTCCATAATCCGTTTGCCTCAGGATTAAACACTAATATAGGATGCCCTTCTTTATCCGTCCAACGAGACCAGCCTACAGTCCCGTCAGACTGCCGTTCATAATCGCCAGCCCACTGGAAACAGCCAACATTAGCAGGGCACAGGACAGAATCTAACCAATCCCATATTAAGCCCAGCAATTCTTGATACGTCATTTGATTAGTGATTCCCAAGTCGCGAGTCTTAGACCAAAATCCAGGGCCAGCCACGGCACCAATATGTTGCCCAATCGGCCATACACCCTCAGGAAGGCTAGGCAGCATCAGGTCTAACCAAGCCTCAAAATAAATAAGATCGCCAGGTTCATGAAAATCATGGCACCAATTGACGAACTCCTGCATCATTGGATATCGAGTGGGATAAGTTTCTATATAAGGCTTAAAGTATTCTGTTCGTTGCGGCTGCTGATTATCGTAAACAGCCAATCCAATCTCGTCGGCTTTGGCTCTAAGTGCTGATAACGTCTCAGCGATCGCAGGATAATTTTTATGATTCCTTGGCAGCGCCATATCCAAGATCTCATCCCCCAGCCGCTTTTTGTCAGCGACAGACATTTTTGAAATTTGCTTGTGGCTTAAGTGTAAGGGTTGAATCCACATGCCCTCAACACCGATGCTGTGCAATGTTGTGACCATCAATTCAGGGTCAGGCAACCACTGAGGCACGACTGGATTAACGCCAACACAAACACGATGGCCATGGGTGATTAGTGTTTCAATCATCTCTAGCCGTAACGATGGCCTAGGCGCACCAGGGGCAGATACTTTCTTTCCGATGTCATCGTCTAGCGTCTCTAGTGACACATAGAACACTGTCGGCTTGATTAGATCCAGTGCTGAACAGTGATATTTGTTTGGTTTTTTGAGCAGGCCATGGCCCCCTTTGGTTTGAAGGGAACAGGGGATATCTAATTCTGATAGTGTCTCTAAAATCCGCAAGCTTAGTTCGTAGTTATTGCCTGCAAATGGGTCTATGTGATTACTAAATTGGATCGGGTATCCAGACCTCAGTAAATGTTTTTCTAGGGTTAGCTTGCCAGGGGAAAAAGCATTTTTGAGTAGGCCGAATATCTGGCTAGTGTTAGCGACGCGATCGGGTTTATTCAGGTTGGCAAAGCAGAATGGACAATGGTGACTGCACACATTCAGGCTTAGCTCTAGCGGGCATGGGGCGTTCAGTAAAAAACCTCCATAGTATGTGGTTAGTGATTGCTTTTCCATCGCCGCCACATTTCCTTAAATGCTTTGCCATCCGTAGCATATCCCAGCCGCTCTTTGTCCTGATTCCATTCAAACATTTCATCCTGAGTCAATACGATCGCTAACGGCACTTTGTCGCTATCGCCTAATGGCGGCATTTGCTCAGGTTCGAGGTTTTGCTGGGGTTCAGGGTTTTGTTGAGGTTCGCGATCGCTGTTGGTGAGTTCTTCATCTGTGTCTAATAAAACGGCTTGCTCAGTAGGCAACCAAAAATCATCAATATCAAGCAGTCCCGTGTTATTAGCTTCAAGCAATACTGTAGGCTCCCAGCTAAGATTCACTTCAGCAATTCGGTTGTGTGCGACTCCGAGCCTCACTGCTTTGGCATCGTCAGCAGTAGGAATATCAGTGCGCCTAAGATAAATCGGCATGCTTCCATCATGATCTAAAACCAGTACCTTACCTGAGTCTGACAGTGTTTCTCGCCTAGCGGAACCGTGATAAATCTGATTGTTAGCAGCCATCTCACCAGCACCCGACCAACCATCTCGCGAGATAGAGTTGTCAAGCATGGTCATACCCCGGTCGGTGTGTTGGTTGGCGTTATTTTCCTGAGGTAAGATTTGATCAAGGTCCAGAATTGTAAGGCGATTTTCTAGATTTTCCATAGCAAAGTTGTTAAGATGGGCCTTGGATGGGCCTAATATCAAGGGTTCTGGGCTTCAGTTGGGCTAAGGATGGGCTGTAGATGGGCCAATTGTGGCATAGACAACCGGGGGAACCGGCAAATGCATATGAGGCGTTTAGGGCAGCCTTGGAGCGTGGTGAGCGTCGAAAGATACTAGAAGTTTATCGCGACTTTAGGGATAAGCCTAATGCGTCATGCTTGCCGGGTAGCTGGAAAACTTGGATTAGGGATTGGGCATGGGATGATCGCTTTAAGGCGTTTGATAAATTCAATATTGATGAAGAGATAGCGGCGCAGCAGCAGGCTGATACAGAATTATTTAATAAAAAGCTTGAGGAATATCGCAAGGCTCACGAAGATGGTGGCAAGTCAGGCTTTAATTTGATTATTACTGGCACCAATGTTCTGAGGCGATTTATTTCTGATTACGACCATCCAAGGGATGAGAAGGGCCGGTTTTTATTAGATGAAAATGGGCAAAAATTGGCACCAAAGCGAGAGATAAAGACAGCTAGCGAAGCGCAATCACTGTCTATTGTGGTGGATAAATATACGAAAATTAGTAGTGATTGGTGGGATAAAGCGTTAGGCATTCCTGAGTTGCAGGAGCAGTTGGAGGGGATTAATGCCCCGAAAAAGTAAGAGTATTATGTCGCGGGCAGTTGCGAATACTCCGATCATGCAGGCATTGGCTAGGCATGTAGAGCAGCAGCGTGAGGTTCAGCAGATTAATGCAACTGATGCTTTGCCAAAAACGCCTCAAGAATTGCTGCCAAAAACGCCAGAATGGGCCTTGGGTTTCTTTGAGCCTGCACGGTTTAAGGCTGCATATGGGGGCAGAGCTTGTGGGAAAAGTCATACATTTGCAGAGCTGATGTTGGCTAGGATGGTTTGTGAGCCTGACTTGCAATGTGTTTGTATTCGTAAATATCGAGTAACGCTTACAAACTCAACTCAGCTGCTGTTAAAAAATAAAGTTACTGACCTTGGCTGGGGTGACTATTTTGATGTGCAACAGACGCAAATCAAGCGGAAGGGTGGGAGGGGATTTATCACTTTTGTCGGGATGCAGGACCATAACGCATCATCGATTAAAGGTTTTGAAAATTTTGGTATTGCGTGGGTTGATGAAGCGTCAGAGATTGATCAGTTTTCGTTAGATCTTCTTATCCCGACCTTGAGAAGTGAAGGTGCTGAGACTTGGTTTTCATGGAACCCGGATCAACCGACAGACCCAGTTGATTATTTTTTTAGAGGGCCGAATTTACCAAAGAATTCGATTATCAAAGGCATCAGTTTTAAGGACAATCCATTTTTAACTCAGACCAGTAAAGACGATGAAGAACGGGACCGAATAGCAGACCCAGAAAAGCATGAATGGATCTGGCTTGGAGGCTACAATGTTAAGTCTGATGCAGTTGTGTTTGCGGGCCGCTGGCGTATTGCAGAGACTGACACAGCCACTTGGGATGGGCCATATTATGGAGCAGACTGGGGTTTTGCTAATGACCCGACTGCTGCTGTTGAGATATGGGTTAGTGGCCAGCAAGTATACATTAGCCGCGAGAGCTATGCTTATCGATTAGAGACAGACAAGATTGCTAATAGATGGCTTAAAGATATTCCTGGTATGGAGAAAGCCATTTGTAGGGCTGATAATGCGCGACCTGAGAGTATAAGCTATTTAAGACGGCATGGATTCCCAAACTTGAGGCCTTGCAGTAAATGGCCAAACTGTGTGGAAGATGGGATCGACTGGCTAAGAAGCTTTGAAATTTTAGTGCATCCTAATTGTGTTAATACTCAAACGGAGCTTAAACGATATCGTTATAAAGAAAATAAGGGTGGGGATGTTTTAGCTCAAATCGTGGATAAGGATAATCATATTCTAGACTCCGTACGCTATGGACTAGAACCCTTGATTAGAAAGAGACACACACAATTTGGTAAAGGAAAAGCTAGGGGCGCGATTTAATGCCGAGCACTGATAAGGCATCATTTAAGCAAGAACATTTCAACAAATACTCAGCTGAATATGAGTTGATAGATGATGTTTGGTCGTTGCTAGCTGAGCAAGAAAAGCTTAGGCAATATTTACCAGCTCGTAATAATGAGTCGCCTGAGAGCTATCAGCTGAGATTGCAAACTACGGTTTTACCAAGCACGTTTAAGGACACGATAGAATCGGGAGCTGGCAGATTAGGGAAGGCAAAAGTAAGTGAAGAGTCATTGCCTCCTATAGAAGCTTTGGAACTAAATACGAACGGGAGAGGCAAAACGTTAGACCTGTTTGTATTTGAAGTATTTGTTGAGATTTTGAAGAAAGGCTGTTGTGTGATTCTGGTTGATACAACGGATGAAAGTTCCCCTGCTTTTTTGCAGTTGATTCCGGTTGATTCAATCCAGAATATTGCTATGGAGGATGACAAACTAACTCGTTTGGTCATCACTGAAAAAGAGTATGTGGCTGATGGTTATGGGGTTAAAGAGGAAAAACGCTATAAAGAGTATTTGCCTGATGAGCTTAAGATTTGGCATGATTCCGAAGGCGAGTTTAAGCTTGCTGTTGACCCTATCCCATTAACCAATGCAGCTCAAGAGCCTAGGGGTGAAGTTTACGCTCTTTGGATTGGGACTATTGGGGGTAAGCCTTGGATACCTCCATCGCCACCATTGCTGCAGCTGGCTAAGTTATGCATCCAGCAAATGCATAAGGTTTCTAACTTAGATAGGGCTGAAGATATACAAGCATTGCCCCCAGTGTTGCGGCTATTGCCTGAGACTGCCGATCCGAATGATAAATATGATGACATCATTTGGGATCCTGAATCTGTTGAGGAGGTACCTTTTGGTGGCGATATCAGGCCAGCGGCAACTATCAGTAGTGATTTATCACGGTTTCATGTTCGCAATCTTGATAGGCAAGCATTGATGGACAATTTTGTTAATGCTCATCTACAGGAGCGGGTTCGAACTGATTATCAGGCTAGCAAGGCAGACGAAGCAGAAACATCACGATTAGAGCTATATATTAAAGTTATCCAGCAAGGGTTTAAAGACGCGTTTCGATTTGTGATGTTGCTGAGCGATCGCACCTATGACCCAGCTGACAACCCAGGCGAGATCATCCTGTCGGCTACTGCTTACAATAAAGTGACGGACGAAGAAATCAAGCTGCTATCAGATACGTTCAACGCTGGGTTTATGCAATTAGAGATGGCCCAGCAGATATCTAAGCAACAATGGGAATCACGGGGCTATGAGATTGACGAGTCGTTATTAGTGAATACGCCGTTTAGCAACAATCAAAACTTGGTGGTCGAGTGATGCCGTTTACAACTACGCAGAAATCACAATTGTGGGATATTTTCAGCCGAGATACTGACGATTTAGACCCTAGTTCTGGGTTTATGCGGGCTATCATGCTTTTTGAAAATAAAGACACTGAATATCCTGAGTATGGGTTGGTTGCAGGCATACAGACAACGCTTGTTAAAATCACTGAGCTGAAACCGCAAGTTGAGGCAGCACAGACATCGAGTGGGCTAACGACTGAAACCGTAGTTGATCACTATACAAGAGAGTATTCTGATAAAGCCTCCAATCAAATCCTTGGCACAGCGTTACAGCTTAAGGGTTTGATTCAGGGCATCAGGGATAAATTAAAGCTTGATGATTATATGTTCAATAAACGTAAATCACGGTTGCTAGGCGTTAGACCGATGTATGCCTATCGCCATTATGGACGTTCACATTTGCGATGATAGAACCATTTCAGCCTGAGATAGCTGAAACCGCATCAAGTGAAGATATTGAAGCAGCATTATTAATTACGTTAGCGATTCTAGCTAGGGCGACAAATAGAACCCCTAGCAAGATTCGTAATTTAATCAATGGAGGGCAGTTTGACCAAGAGACGCAGCGGTTTTCTGGTGTGTCTAGCCTTGAGATACGGAAACTGTTAGACCAGTTGCGCCGATCATTAAGTAGACGGTCATTAAGAGCAACCGAACAACTGCTGAGTGGTGATATTACATTGGCTCAATGGCAATTAATTATTACTGAAGAAACTAAAAATTATTCTATTGTGGCAGCCGCTTTAGCGATTGGGGGGCTTGCGATTATTAGGAGCTTATCCAGACAGCAAAGCCGATTATTTTGGTTAGGGATAGATCGGGCATTGCGCAGACAAATAGATGGATTATCTCGCGTTACTGCCAGGATTGGGAATGGTATCTATACGCCTGATCGGGTTCGTTGGTATGGGGATTATAAGTCTTCGTCTGTTGTTGGTTCATACAACCAGGCTCGAAAACTAGGGCTGATGGTGACCGGGTTTAATGAAGGGCGACGATGGATGGACCCGGCAGCTAATCATTGCGTTGATTGCCCTGCTTATGAAACCGATTGGACAGATATCACAAACATAGTGCCTGTTGGTGTTGCGTGTAGGTGTAATGGTCGATGCCGTTGTACTACTCAGTACAGATTTAACCCAGAACGAATATTGAATGAAACTCTAGAAGAAAAGATTAATCGGGCCGCAGCGTTTGATAGCACGCTCTTCCGTCGATTAGGCTAATATTAGGGTGCCACAACATTACACTCTTTAGGAATAGTCAGAAATGTCTGAAGTTCAACAAACTGAAAATCAAGATACCCCAGTAGTGGAAGTTAATGGGGAACCATTACCCGTCGAGAAAGAAGTTAATAATTTAGACGGAGTATTATCAACGCTTCAAAAGTATCAAAAATTTGGAAACTTAAAGGAAATAGAAAAAGCCGTTGAAGCGTCTCAACAATTGACGGCATTAAGCGCAGCCCTCCAAGAAGATGGATTTGAGCTTGCAACACTGCCATCAAAGTTAAAAGAAATCACAGCAAGATCGGCCAAAGAGGAAGCGCTGGAAAAAGAATTGACCGAACGCTACGAAGCACGAATAAAGCTTAAAGATACTGAGCATCACCAAGCATTGACTGCAGCTGAAAAACGAGCAGCGCAAGCCGAACAAAGTTTACTAAATAGAAAGCGTTCTGACCAAGTGCGCCCATTGTTTGCGGCCAATGCTAAGGAAGGGGCTTCTCAAGAATGGGGCTTGTATTGGGAGCAAATTAGTAAATACGTTGAGTTTGAAGAGGGCACAGATAAGATTGCTAAAATCTTAAAGCCCAACGGTGATCAAGCATTCGTCACCGTGAACAATGAAACAAAAGAAGCGACATTAACTGATCTGTTCGCGGGAATTGTTCAAGGCGATTATGGATTCACCCTTGCTAATGCGATGAGACCTATCAGCAGCTCGACGGGTGGAGGGTTAGTTAATCCAGCGACAGGCACAGCGGCTACTATTAAACAATCTGATTTGGCCAATCTGCCACCGGCTGAGTTGGCAACCGTCAAACAAAAATTAAAGCGAGGTGAAATCAGAGTAATCCAATGATGGATTCTATTGACAAAAATGAACTTTAGCGTTATTTTCGGGGAATATACCCCATCTATGTGTGGGGCATTAGAGCCAGTCTCTATCTAAAAAAAATAACTCTTTGGGATCTTAAGCCAGACTTAACCCCATGCCTGCCAGACAGCGAGAGTTTGCAAGCTATGGGGTTTTGTTGTGGCAAACGACCCTAATCAATTTAAGGTTCCAAGGAAACAATGCCTAATACTGTCGCTGGTTTAACTCCCGAAGCGGAGATCCGGGTCTTAGAAGTGCTGCGCGAGAGCATGGCAATGACCCGTTTGGTTACTGTAAATAAAGATGATATTCAAGTGCCCGTTCGTCGGGGTTCTACTGTGGATATCAATCAAATTAATGAATTTACGACCCGTCAAGTTGTACCCGGTGTTACACCTCCAGCTACTGGCGAGAATGAGATTGATCCTAAAGTTGATCGACTGACGCTAGACCAGCATGAAGAGTCTAGTTTTATTTTGACGAACCAAGAATTACTGGCTATTTCTGCCGGTGAATCTGAAACGTTTGACGAAGCGATTCGCTCGGTTTGTTATAGCGTCAATGCGTCCTTGACCGGACTTTACACTCACGTATATAACGCAGTTGGGACACCTGGCACGACTCCATTTGTAGCTGACACTCAGGTCTTAGGTGATGCGAACGCGTTACTTGATATTGCTAAAGCGCCCATGTCGATGCGTCGATTGACGCTAGACCCATTTAGCTACAACCAGGCTACTCAGTTGGGTATTTTCCAGCGGGTAAATGAGTCTGGGACCAGCCAAGCATTGCGTGATGCGATGATTCCTAGGGCTGTTGGTTATGACTGGGGGATGGATCAGCAAGTCGCTCAACATACCTCCACGGCAGCCGGTGCTTATGCTATTGCAGCAGCTGCAACCGCAGGCGTAAATAGTCGCACGATTACCGTTGATAATGGCGCAGGTGCGTTACCGACGCCTATGGCCCCTGGTGATTTATTCACGATCGCTGGTTCGACTCAGCAATATTCAGTGGTTAGTTATACGGCTAACGCGACTGATGCGACGGTTGTTATTAGCCCTGGATTGGTTGCTGACGTGAACCCAGCTGATGCGATTACCATTTCTGCAGCCTCGGCAAACCATCGGGCAAATTTAGCGTTTCACCGTAGTGCGTTTCATATCGCGACTCGGATTGAAGCGCAAGCTGATTTGTCTGTCCTGCCAGGGTATCGGTCTAATCGAGTTCGTTCTACGATTACTGATCCTCAGACTGGCGTTGCGATGACCGTTGAATTCTACGACGAATATCACCAGACTCGTTGCGAAGTCTCTGTTATGTGGGGCGTTGTTTGCGCTCGTCCACAGCTTGCCTGTCGTATTTTGGGTTAATAAATGTCTTTTCAAATCTTAGAAACCGTTGAAATCAAAAATGGCGAGGGGTTTCTACGGATTAATAAACGAGACTTTGACCCAGATAAGCACATTCTTTTAGATGCTGATGATCCAGTTATCAAAAAGAATGTGCCAGACAGGGCTAGCCGCGAAGAGGAGCTAAGAACTGAATCTTGGCAAACGCTCAAGGCGTTAGCTGCAGCGTTAGATCCTCCAATTACTGAAAAACCAGATAACGGCTGGGATGAAGTGATTCCTTTTATCCTGGCTCAGGAGTTTGATTAGTGGTAAAAAATACCATCCATGGCTGGGAACGTGTCACTAATCAGGCAATCCCTGTCAATGTTGATGCAGGCGGCAATCTTTTAGTTGTTGGGACCAGTGGTGTATCTACAAATATTTACGCCACTGTTCAGGGTGCTGCAGGTGGCGGAGTTGGCTATAACGCTGGTGACGTTTTAGTCCTTAGGCAAATTGGAACAGACCCACCAGAATGGTTTAACACAACGTCTAATACAGTTTTAGCGACTGCCCCAACAAACGTTGAACCTGTTGGCGGTGTAGCTGGGACAACTCAGGTTACAAATTTTCCTGCAACAGTTTCCACAAGTTCTGGCCTTGTCGATGCAAACACGCCTCGATTTACTTTGGCGAGTGATGACATAGACCAGTTGGCCCCATCGCCAACCGCAACGCCTTATCAAATTAATGGTGCTGGGCCTGTGCTGTTTGGGGTTCTTTCAAGAGATAGAACGACTCTAACTAACATCCCATCAGGTGTCGATATTACGATTGGCACCGGGCCAACAGAAGCCCAGCTGACAGCAAGTTCTTCCACTGGCGGTTTAGGCTCGCTTGAATCTGTCACTTACGATATTAGTGATGGGGCCGGTGGCACCATCAGCACGGGGAACAGTGGCTTTGCGGTCATTGGTCGCGACGATCTTGTTTATCCCACGGCGAATGACGCGTTTGCCGATGAGAACGGAATTACGATTGGAACTGCTAATGGGAACGCGATCGTTACGGCAGTAGTTGGAGCTTCGAGCACTAACGACCCGATACTGTTAGTTTCTGAATCTGTTCTCGAAATCCCAGTAACTGGCGATGCAGCAGCCACAGCAAACAGGCCAATTGCAGGCGGGCTTATTACGGGTGCAACTGGATTTACTGTGGCCCCTGTAACGACGTTCGCGACTATCACGTTTGAAATTGCTCAAGATAGGCTTGCTCAAATCAACACTGAAAGCGAGACGACGGCGGTCGCAACAGAAAATGAGTGGTTGTTAATTTACACAATTGATGGCACTACGCCGAACCCCACGATCGCATCAGAGTTAGGGCAATGGGCAAGCAATGGAACCACGATAACGATTAGCCGCAGTGCATTGGAGGCATTGCGAGTATTCGGCAACCAAGATATTGCGGGGGCAGCTACAGCATTTAGCCGCTCGCGAATGACGATCCGTCAGTATCAAGGGGCGTTCCCTGGCCCTAAGGTTGCTAGGAATAAGCCCGACCTGTCTTGGTTCTTGACGGGTGGGGTTACGGGTGGTAACACAGCTGTCCAACAAAGTGCATCGGCTCCGGTCGTACTTAGTGCCAATCTCAACACTGATCAACAGTTAGTGCCTGCGAATCCAAGTAGAGTAAACGTAGTCATTCGGAATAGTACAAATCAGACTGTTTACGTCCAATACGGCTCTACTGCTGCCCAAACGACCGGCGGGAATTATGTCTACACAATTCCGGCTAGTCGATTTGAAACGGATGATTTTAATGGCGAGATTCGAGTAATCGCAGAAGCGGCGGCAACTGGTGAAATTGTTGCAAGAGAGGTTGTGCAGTAATGGCTCCTATTGGTGGGAAATTCATTTCGTCCAGGTTCCCTGATAGTATGGCCTGGCTTGCGATGCCTGCCAATGGCGCGCCAGGTTCAGCTCAGCCAACGAATATCACGTTTAGGCCAAACAGTAACGATCCTGAGGATGCAAAAGTCCCACTAATTAGAACAACCTTCACGTTTGGCACGGGCGGAGCCGCGAGAGTTTCACAGGCCAGGATTAAAGGACCAAAAATTAAGCTACTGGACTCTAGCGGGGCTGAAATCCCTGAAGGTTCTAGTACCGTTGGCAAGGACTTCGAATTTCAAAACGGCTTCTTCTATAGGGGCCACTACAATTTTGGATTCCAAAATTGGAGCAATGGCGAGTATATCGATATCGGGCTAATGGACGCTGATCTATTTGAGGCTCAAGTCATTGCCTCAGATCCGGGTCCGCACGCAGCTGGTCTATTGAATTACCAAGCGGACGGCACTGGGGAGAACGATAATACAGGCACGTTGCGGTTATTGGCTGGCGAGTTTTATTTGGACCTATCAGGAGAAACAAGCCCTAAAAAGTTGTGTCTGGGGGCTTATAACGCTGATGGAGGATCAAACAGCACCAAGGGGTTGACCTGGTGGCACATGTCGTTGTTTATCTATGAGGTGATGGTGTGAGCAGTGCTGAAGTATTGAAGGCTATCCCTATCGGAAAGTTGGCTGCTGGCCAATCAGTAACTATTGAGCTGGCTAATAAAAGCATGGTTGAGCTGTTTTTTAATGCGACTAATCAGCTTGTTGTTTTCAATAAAGATGATAGCGATTTATATTATGCCGGGGCTTATCTTGAGTCAGTAGAGGAGGAGGATTAATAATGCCAGCTATCGGTGCTTTTCTCCCAGCGGTTCAATCATCTAGCTCTACAACAACGCCTCAGAATACTTACGAAGAAACGATACGATTGAATTCTCAATTTGCTGCTGCGACCACTGCAACAGTGAATCGTATCGCTACCAATGGTGGCCCTGGGGCTGCAACAGGAACAGACGGCAGTCAATTCACAATATCCTCTGCTGACTTTGCAAGCATTCAAGCAATATATGTTGTTCCGTCAATTGGCAACAGTAACGGTTCACAGCTTTGGTATCAGGGATTGAATTACACAACTGGGGTTAATGAATTTGGCGTTGAAGGGCCAACCCCGCAACCGGGAACGCTTGATGGGGACACGTTCACCCAGGATATAACCTGGCAGGCTGGATTCGGACTAACCGGCACAGGCACCGCAGCCGAAGCGATCACAGTTACTCTGAACGCGGCTGCCTTGACCCATATAGACGGAAGCAACAGCGTGACCGTTGATACTGACGGCAATTGGTTTTTCTATCCCAATGCGCCACAAGTCGACGACCCAACGGCATCACTGATAGAGGTTCGTTCGAACGGAGTCGTTATTTCAACGTTCACCGTTCAGCACTGTGCAGTTGAAATCCAGCTCAGGAGGACGTTCTAATGCCCTACACAGGAAAGGGTAGGGGCTCCTACGGTGGACGTGACACTGCCTACAGGCTTAGGAATGCTCGCGCCATCCAACGGCAACAGGCCGCGACAGCGCCTGACACTACGCCCCCACCAACCGGTAATTTCGCTATAAATGCAATCTCACCAATATCTGTAGTCGGTAACGGACAAGAGCTGACCCTTCAGCCAACAGTAATTAATGAAGCTGCAACGCCAACGTGGTCATTTTCGGGATTGCCAACGGATTGGACGGGAGACACGGCAACCGGATTAATCCAGGGAACCCAAACTTCCGTTGACCAGTCGACCCCGCTCACTGCCTCTGTTACTGTGACCGCTAATGACGGTGTCGAATCTGTCAATGAAACGGCATCTATCACGATTAATCCCCCACCACTAGCACTTGCTTCAATGCCAGCCGGAACCCCGATTTTATTTATCGGTTCCGGTCAATCGAATTGGGTTAGTACCGCTCAGTCTGCACCAGCGTATGCAGACACACCGATCGCGAATGCAGTAATCCAAAATAGCGCTGGTTCTTTTATTCCGTTTGAGCATAACCCTGGTTTTTCTAGGCCACAGGACTATTTTGCAAGGGATTTTGAGGTTCAATATCCCAACCTGAGACTATTAGTCGTTGAGCATGGCGACGGCGGGAACGGGTTTGAGTCTGGCACTGGAACTTTTGCGGTTGGGGGAGCTGCTAGGAATACTCTTTTCAACTTTATTGAAAACGCGTGGCAACGTTTGAGGCTGGGGAATGTTCCCTTTGTTGTGTGGGGAATGTTCTGGATTCAAGGCAATGCCGACGCCAACAACCTAGCCGAAGCACAGGCTCATGGAACGCAGCTGCCCATATTTTTTGATGATATTGATGCATTGTTCGGATTTCATATTCCTAAGGTTGTCGCTCGCTTTTGGTCAGTAAACTACGAGAATCCGACGACGCCGCAAACTCCAAACGTTCAGGAAATCCGAGACGACCACGAAGCTTTGAGTGATGCCTGGACGAACCTGGACGACATCACAAACGTTGCTCAGGGGATGGGCACTGATAACGTCCACTATAATCAGACCGGAAATCAAAAAAATGCAGCGCGAGCATTGGCGGCTTTGAACTCGCTACCGGCTCCAACTTTGATTGACCCAAACCAAGGCATTCATATTGACGGTCGAGACATCACAGACGTTAATAATCTGCCTGCAGAAATAACACTGGTCTCCCCTGACAGCAGCGTTTTGTTAGCTCCACAGAACCTGGTAGGGATGCGAATCAGGCGAAATAATTCACCAGGCGTTTACGGGACTTATTATCTCAGAGCTACTAGCCCAATGAGTTGGGATAATGCAGTTGTGATCAGCATGCGGACGGGAACCAATGCCGCAGATCAGAACGTGGCGGGCATCAGTCAGGACCCGGCAGCCTGGGATGCTCGCACGGACAACACAACAATTGTTTGGAGAAACAATACCGGGGAATTGATGATTGATAACACAGTCGTTGATACTTTTGCTGGGGCGATTGCTGCCAACCAATTTATCCAACTACAATTCCAACGGATAGACGATGATATCAGAGTTGAGATATTTAGTCTTTCGATTGGAACCCTCGAGGTCTTTCAATCATTTGCCAGATATTTCAGGAATCCGTTAGCGCCATTGGCTACCTACACCTGGGTTGATGGGGCATTGACACTAACCAATCCAATCCCGTTTTTAGATGCCCATGGGGCGGGAACCGACTTTAGATTTTTGTTGTTCAAAGAGGCTCTTAAGGAGGTTGGTGCATGACCTTACTGACTAGTGGACAGGTGGCAAAACCAGCTAGCGCTCTAACGGCTAGCACGCAGACTGAATCACTGATAACTGAAACCGATAAATATAGGGCGACTGCAGACATCGCAGCTTTGGCAATTACTAAAAACGACATCATCACAAACACAATCACCCGTGATTCTACAGGAGTAATTCAGAATCAAACTTGGCGCAATCAAACAACCGCAACAGATCTCGTAACAGTCCCCACGGCTCTGCAAATATCGTCCTTTCTTAGGCCAGTTGATGCGATCGCAAATCAAGCGATTATCGGCTACGAAACTTTGCCCATTCCAGTCCTATCGAACGATACGGTCACGACTGCGGTATTCACCAACCCAGCTGCAGGGGGTTCTGTCGCGATTGAGGTAGCGGATGTAACGGGTTATGCAGTCAATCAGGTTATCAATGTCTGGGGGATTATCCTGCCAGACGTGTTCCGCTATGGTTCCTATTCAATCACGGGCATCGTTGGCAACACAATTACCGGGACTCTATTGGAGGGACTTGCTAACTGGCAAATTACAGTGACGAATACGGGCGAATCAACGACGGATGGCACGGTACCCCCTGGGGCAAGAGTGACCAACAAATCAATGCTTCGGCAAATCCCTGCAACTGCTGAAGCTGTTGAATACACGGTATCTTCAGCAATCCCTGACGACGGCACCCGGTTTGTCAGAACGACGTTGATTAACCAAGAAATTACGACTGCTCCTGAATTGTATCAAGGTAGTAGCGATATTTTGGAAACCAAGGTCAATCTAGCTTGTACTCAGTTCACAGCGACTGAAAGCGATGTTGTTGTTAATGCTGAGTATTCAGAGGGTTAATAAATGACTAGGCAGAGAATAATTAGGACCAGGGCAAGTCAATCAGTAATCAGATCTTTTTTGGTTGACTCTAATTCGCCAGCGATAGCCAATAGCAATGTTACTCATGGCGTTTTTCATGTTGATACTAGACTAGGGCCTGCAACCATTCAGCTGCCTGCTAACCCTCGTAATTTTCAGAGATGGGAGATCAGTGACGATTATTGGGCGCTAAGCGATACAAATACTCTCACTATTGACCTAAACGGAAAGCAGCTAAACAGAGAAAACCCGCCAAACGGAAATTATATATTGACAGAGCCAGGGACCATTGAATTCCTACACTACGATCAAACCCTCGACAGTTGGCTTACTAATGAAGTTTGGATTCAGGGCGGTTCTTCAGCGCCAAATGCAGCAGACATCACAATTCCTGTAATCGCTGGACTCGCAACCAACGGCTCATGGGAAGTTGCGACGAACACCGGTCGAATCCTGGTCACTTATACTGATAACGTTGAAATTGATGTCGCAACCATCACACCAATAGAATTTGTTGCGCCTACTGAGCTAGGCTTAGCGGCTAATGCAACGATCAGCCTAACCCCTGACACTACAGGCTTGACGAATGGGACAAGCGTTGTTGTGCCCTATGATTTTACTTTGCCAGGTGCGCTTACTTTCGTCGACATGTACACGGTCGAATCATTGAGCGTTCAAGCCGCTGGGACCAATGTGATCTCAGACACTAGCGGCAATTCAATTTTGCCTGGAACTGCTATGGGCAATGTCGATATTGACCTAAGAGCAACCATAACGGCAACGTTTGACAGCGACGGGGCCACAGCATTCAACTTTAATACTGCTCTGGCTGATGCTGACACAAGACTTCCTGTCTACACGTTTAGCGATGGCCAGCCAGCTCAGACAATAGAAGACTTGAGCGGAATTGTTTTAGCGACTGGAACGCAGACAATTACGGCAAGTCTACCCGCAACGGCGACGGAAGTTGACATCCAAGATGCAAGATTGACCAACCTTGCTGGGCTTGAGAATTGGATAGCAAAAGAAAAAATCGTTCTGGATGACAATTTGTTGATAAACCTCCCGAGCGGCCTTTTTATCGGAGCAAACTCGCTAGAAAATGTTAGTGTCACTAATAACAATATCAGTGTTATCCCCCCAGAAATTGCTAACGCGACAGCGCTAAGATCACTGACTTTAACTAGTAACTCCATTACAGCACTCCCCACTGAAATTTCTGGGCTGACAAATCTTGTTACGTTTATTGTCAACTCTAATCAGTTGACTGCATTGCCGCCAGAAATTAGCAGCTTGACTTCAATGCGAACATTTCAGGCCAATCAAAACGATATTACTAATGCAGGCCTACCCGCTCAATTATGGGCATTGCCCGCGTTGCAAACACTGAGTTTGACAGGCAACCAGCTAACGACTATCCCTGACGCAATCTCAAGCTTAGCAGGAACATTAAGGCGATTATTCCTAGGCAACAATCAGATTGTCTCAGCAAATATTACAAACAATATGGCACTGCTGACCAGTCTTACAAATCTAGGTCTCGAAGGCAATTCATTAACCAGCTTGCCTGCTTCTATCGCTGGGATCTCAAGCTTGATCAGTCTGAATTTATACAATCAAGGGTCGACAATGACGAGCGCCGTTGTAGATCAATTCTTGGCGGCATTAGTCGCGGGGCAACCGTGGGATGCATCAGCAACCATTAATATTGGAGTCAGCTCACCAGCTCCAACAGCGGCTGGCTTAGCCGACAAGACAACGCTAGAGACAGGAACGCCAGCGCACACCGTAACAACTAACTAGGGGGCAAAATGGTCGATCAACTCGTTTTTAGAACAGTCTCAGGCGATACCGGCAATGAAGTTCCGGACACCCAAGAAGATAAACTGGCAATGCTTTTGCCGGAGATTCCTGGCGGGTATGATCCAGCGCTAGTGGGTGGTTATCTTACGGGCGCTCAGGTCTTTCATGGAGGCACGCTTTACACGGCAAATAAGGCGAGCCTTGACCCACCGGGGCCTTTCGCAGCGGCAGATTGGGACACGTTTGTTACGGAGGACGATGGAAAAGAGATCACTCAGCAGCTGGACGGTGCAACGCTGGGCTATGCGTCCATTGGTTATCTGCAGAACGGTGGAACTTACCCACTGACGACAAATATAAATACAGCTAAAAAAGTTGACGCGATTATCCCTCCAAACAGCGCTGTTACCGTCGACGGAACACTTTACACAAACGCAAGCTTAACTGAATCTCAAGGGCTTAAGCTTTATAACGATGGGACAGGCTGGGTTAGGGAATCGGCAGGCGCTGAAGTCCCATCGAGCAGCCTCAGCTTCCAAGGACTGACATCGTTTTTCCAGTGGACTGGGAATGTGACTTTGGGCACATCGGGAACTGAATCGCCCATCAGCATGGGCAATGGGACAGCGGTTGACCTGTCTCTAGCTACCCATGCCCTTTTTACCTATAAGGCGTTTCTATCGGCTAACAATCCCTATCTCTTTAGTGACTTGCAGGATCTTACTGCAGATCCCAGTACTCCGTATCTATCGCTGGTCTATAACAACGGTCACATAGACGTGGAGTACGACCGGGCACAAACCGATCTCTCGGTGGGAGATATCATTTTCAGGCGAGGGGGATCTTATCAGGTAGTTTTAGTAAAGGCCGAGTTTTTTACACTGATTGAGACCGGATTAACAGCCCCTACTACCCATGTAGTCTCTTTGGACCAGGCGGGAAGCGTTAAAACGTTTCTAAACGGTCAGACCTTTGTTAATCTCATGGATATGAAGTTTGCCGAAGTAGCGGTGACCTTGGACCCTGGTTTTAGATTAGCCCTAGCGAACCCTAACCCGGCCCCGGGAGTGACTATACGAGATTATGACCTAGGGATAATCAGCGTTGTTACTGCCTCAGACAGAACCCTTAGACTAGAGCAGGAAGCAATATAATGGGTATAGTTCGCTATCTTCAAGGGCTTGCGGAATATCCTAATCTCAGTGAGTCTGATGTTGCTCAGACCCATGTCTATCATGCATTTGACCAGTCTGTAGATTCCGCTAGAGAGTATAACCTGCAATTATTTAACATAGGTGTTGATGTCTCGGTAGCACTTATACAATTCAACCCAGGAGATTCTAGCGGCCTTAAGCCGGTTATCTCTCCCTATGCGATATCGCATATTTATTCTCCAGGGACCTATTACCCGTCTTATGTGATTACGTTATCCGATGGATCTAGCTTCACTCAGCCGTTACCGGTGTTAGAGATCGAGTCTCGGACTGAGCTTTTCTTATTCGAGACAGCCGGAAGCTTTTCCTTCACCACACCTACCTATCCCCACACTCATATGTCGATATACGGGGTGGCCGGAGGTGGGGGCGGTGGCGGTGGCCAGTTCAACACGTTCTCTTTTGCTATTCTTTCAGGTGGCGGAGGTGGCGGAGGTGGCGCTGCTTTTGAGCTTGTACGTTGGCCCTATGGGACTGATTTAAGAGGCCAAAGTGTTACCGGTTCTGTAGGATCTGGGGGGAGCGCAGGGTCCGGAGGTGATGGTGGCCCGACACCAGGGGGCAGCGGGAGAAGCACTATTATTAATGCCTGGGGTAACTTTCCGAGGATCCTTGCTCGCGGTGGCTCTGGTGGCCAGCACGCTAGTCTAACAAACCCTCAAGGGGGAGCCGGGGGCCAGGTCACCGAGGGCTTCGCCTCACTAGTCACTATTCCCGGTGGTAGGGGCGGCAATGGCGCTCGGGGGATAACCAACACTAACAACACCCCTGGTAATGGGGAATCTTCCGGAGGCACTGCTGGTGGCGGTGGTGGCGCTCACTCATCGGGAAATTTATTTCCGGCTAACGTTGCAACCGGGGCATCCGGTTCTAATAGTGCTCAGGAGATAACGCAAGATAACCCGAGAGTTTATGGCGATGGTGGCGATGGGGGCAATGCTCGGTTGTTCTTGAGCGCTCAATCAGGAGAATTAAGAGGTGGGGGCGGCGGCGGAGGTCCAGGGGCACCCGGCAATACGGGCATATCTCCCAGGGGAGGATCGGGGACTAGAGGATACGTCTTTTTTGTTTTTGAGGACCTGAGCCTGAGTGCTCCAGCGACAGCTGACGAGATCATACTATTTAACACTCCAGGGTCATTTAGTTTCACAGTGCCGGTCAACATTTATAGCGAATTTAGACTATATGCCTCAGCTCCCGGTGGTGGCGGTGGTGGGGGCGCTCAAAGTGACTATAGTAACGGTAAATCCGGCGGTGGTGGCGGTGGCTCAGGAGATTCTTTAGAACTGGTGCAGGCATTTCCGCTATCACTGCAAGGGCAAACGATAACCGGGACTATCGGCAATCCTGGCCTTGGTGGATCTGCAAACTCTAACGGTTCATCTGGAGGCCAAGTAACCATAGATGCTGTAGGGCCGTTTGATGCCATAACGCTTAGGGGCGGTGTTGGGGGTGCTGCTGGCCAGACATCCACCGTTGATACTGTAGACATAGCCGGAGGGTTAGGTGGTCCAGGGGGGAACGGCAGCTCTAGTATTCCTGGCATCGTCTATCGTAATGGTTCCCAAGGGGGCAACGGAGCCAGCGCGTTACCTAATGGACAGCTGGGGGCTACCCAGTCTCAAGGGGGCACAAGTAACGGGGGTCCGGGTTCTGGCAGTGGGGGAGGATCAGCCAGTGCGGGATCCGGTCCAACGGCGTTTGGTATCCCTGGTGGTGGCTCGGGCAATGGCGTCGTGATCCCTGATAAAGATAACCCTAACGCCTTTGGAGCCGGAGGTAAGGGGGGCAACTTTGGAGGCACTACGAATCCGGCTAGTGATGGCTCAGGCTATGGAGCTGGTGGGGGCGGAGGTACCGGTTCAGACGGTACTGTAGATGCCTCAGGAGGTAACGGTGGGGGAGGATATGTGCTCATTGTTCTAGTTGCTTAATCTTCTGAAAACCAGGGTGTGTTATTAGAGAGAGAGACCATGGATTTATATTGAACTAAAAATGGTTTAATTTGATGCCTGATGCAGCATTAGCAAGAGCTGGATTTGAATTCAATCCTGATCCCGTCATCTTTGGGGATTCACAACGCAAAATAGTCCTTGCTAATCCAGCGGCGGCTAGACTTTTTGAGTACGAAAATCCAACGGCAATGGTTGGGTTGAAAGTTTACAGCTTGGTTCCCGAATCTCTTATATCAGAAAGCGCTCATGACAGAATGTATGACGCGTTTCTACGTGGTCAGAGGACCCGTGATATGGGTTCTGAAGCTCCGCTTTTTGGCAAAACACGAATGGGACGACAGATCCCTATCTGGCTACGACTATTTATTGTCAATCACGAAGGTGAAACTTATGTTGGCGAAGTCGTTCGAGATCGTACAGAATATTTACGCCAAGAAGAACAAATAAAGGAGCAAGAGCAACAGGAGCGAGATTTGATCTTGCAATTGGAGAAATCCAATAAAGAACTGAAAGCGTCCAACAAGGATATGCAAGTTCAATTGCGGCAATCTGAGCTACAAGAACTCGTCGTTAAGTGGCTGATCTATGCGGGTGTTTTTTTCTATCTGACCCCATTTTTATTAAGTATTTTTAGGCGAGTGCCAACGGAACTGATGTCTTTTGGCAGAGACGCTACGATCCTAGTGATCGGGGCGCTCGTTAATGCGACCGGTGCAGCTGTTGGTATCGTATCAAAGGCTAAGGACATGGCTAATGAAAAGTCAATAGATAGCAAAACTCCTAATGCGAAACGATAGAGCATTGTTTCCATTCCTTAGAACACAATTGGGTCGGGCGTTCATAATCGTATCGATTGGGTTATTTTTTGGCCTAGTTCTTTTCTGGACGAGTCACACTCAGTTTAGCGAGGCTTGCTTGCAAATCAAAACGCCTGGTTCTATAGCGCAGGGGATAGCCCGAGGTCTTATATATCAGCAAAGTATTGAGGACGTAATAACCTCCATGGGCGATAGGCTGAACGCTCAATGGGTGGGGTCATTTTTGTACGACGAGGACCAACGTCGGCGCTTTAGTTTTGCGATCGCACGGATCGGAGTGCCAGTATCAGCAACTTACGGGTGGCTGGACATCCAGCAAGAGGATATATATCTAGAGCAACTTGATTACCATAAGTTAGGCCAGTGCTGGGTCAAGCCTACCAAGGATCTCCCAGAAGGCCTATTGAAGCAGCAACTTGAGCCCAATAACATCCAACTAACTATCTCCTGTCCTATATTGGCTCAGAATGGCGATACATTTGGATATGTAGCCTTTGGCTTCGATAGAGTCATGGCAAACAAAGAAACTGTTGCGGAGTCTATTAGGGCGAGCCCTATCTTCGCTTTTGATGCAAGTAATGCAGGCTTTTTCGGGAATTAATCAATGAAATACATCATCGAGACATCAGATCAATTTCAAAATGCACTCAAAGTTGCTGAGGCAAGCGATCGTATCCTGCTAAAGTCTGGCGTTTATCAACATGAAGAATACAACACTTCATGGGAAACACGGACCCGTGGAAATGCTTTTTTTGCTAGTGGGCTAAAAGGAACAGCCGAAGCTCCAATTAGGATAATGCCGTTTGGGGATGGCCCTGTGACTATACTTTCTGACGTGAATGGTTTAGCGATAAAAGATTCTAAGTATATTATTATCGAGGGCATAGAGTTTATAGGGCCGAACTCAAAGCTGAGTACTGAGCAAGCTTTAGAGGTCTGGTGGAACGAAAACCCTATAATGATAACGGGCAGAGGAATTGCCTTAAATCGTTGCAGCAATATCGATATAACAAGATGCCGAGTGCATCATTTCCCAGGGGCGGGAATATCCAGCAAGCACGGTTACGATATCAGCATTTACGATAACGCTATCTATAACAATTGCTGGTTCTCAATATCAGGATCGCATGGTATCGCGAATAGCGAGCCTAAAGGGCCTAGCGGATCTTCAATGAAGATCTACCGTAACCTGGTTTTTGGGAACCAATGCTGTGTTATATCAAGGGTATTTTCCAAGGGTTATGTCACTTTGGCGTTAGACGAAGGCAACGGTATTCACTTTCAGAATGATGAAAAGATTTATAGGGGCGGGCTGCTGATAAAAGAGAACATTAGCGTGTTTAACGGGAAGGCAGGAATAGGCCTTAACAGAGTGTCGACACATCAGCTAGACTCAGCCATCATAAAAGATAATCTGCTAGCCGGTAACTGCATAACAACAGACTCAGGACAGCTCAGTGAGCGAGAAAGTCAAGTCTCTTTTATCCGGAACATATTGGGCGGTGAACCCTACGTTAAGAGCATAGGGTTCTCTACAAGCGATTACGCTAGCAATATAGAGGCACCCGAGTTCGCTAGTCTATCGGATTTACTTCCTCCCGAAGGGGCAGAACTTAGAGAGACTTATACTAATATCTTGTCTCAGTTTAGTATGTTCGTTGCGCCCTGCGACCAGGAGATAAACTTGGAAAGCATGATAAAAAAGATAAAAGATACTCAGCCAGCGGATATGGCGCATATAGAGTTTATAGAGCATTGCTAAGTTTCAGTCCCTTAACAGGGATTAAAGCTTTAGCAGCCTTCATCTAAGGCCATGGTTGCGAAGCACTTAGAGAAGTTTCAGTCCCTGTTAAGGGATTAAAGCTTTAGCAGCTAGGGTTCTCTACAAGCGATTACGCTAGCAATATCAAGAGTTTCAGTCCCTGTTAAGGGATTAAAGCTTTAGCAGCTGCATAAGCTGCATCCCTTTAGCAGCAAGGCTTTATGAGCGATTCTGGCAAAGCTCAGAAAATGGCAATCCTGCCAAAGCTTTAATCTCTGTTTTTCAAGGTTGTTTTTTAGCATCGCTTAGCTTTGCCAAAAAAAGATGAGACTGTTCGCCATAGATCCGGCGAATCTATAAGGGCCTTACGGACTCCTTTTGCTCCTATCTTGCCTTTCGGCTGGTGTTTGCCAGTTTCCCAGCAAAAGATGCCCATAGCCCCCTAAAGAGCCTTAGCGCTGAAGCCATCCAACAACGTTTCCGCTGCCTTGTCGCCCAAACTGCGATGTCCTTATATTAGCGTGCTATGATTTTGTACGTCAAGCATTTTTTAATATAAATGGGGAAAGAGAATAGAGAAGGCAGGATTTACGCCCGCATCAAGCAAAGTCGCAAACAAAAGCTAGAGCAATATTGTAAGCTTTGGAATATATCGATCGCTGACCTATTGGAACGCTTTATTGATATGCTGCCAGAACTCCCGAAAATAGACGCACAAAACAATGAAGACAATTAAAGTAAAAGTTCAGCCAACTCCGGAGACGCTAATTAAATACGAGAAAATTTGCAGAGAACTTGAATGGCTATGGAACTATGTAAGGGCCGTAGCCTTACATAATCATTGCCTTGAATGGTATGCGTGGGCCGAGGGGAAAGGCGCTAACTTGTCAGGCTGCATTAAAACGCCGCTACGCTTTTCAAAGAATGGCGGATGGATTGGAGCAGCTTGTCAGATTGCTAAAGGAGGGCCATATTTTAAGAAGTCAGATAAAGCTCCTTTGATTCACTATGACGATGGCAAAACGAAACAAGGCTATGAATTAGTGGCTGGGGATAAGCCATATGAGCCAATAAAGCCAGAGCGTCATAGATATCGCGAAGTCTCTTATTCCAGTAAAGGTACCTCAATAACCCGTTCCAGTAAAAGCACCTCAATAACCCGCGAGCTAAAAGGAAAAGGTTGGGGCCTAGACAATATGGCGTTACTAAATGCGTCACGAAGTTCTCAGGGTCTTGATGAATTAACTTGCCATAGCGATTTTGTTGGAGGGCTACTAGCTGACTTTGAAGTTGCCTGGGATGCGTATTTAAACACAAAACTGCCTGCCAGAAAGCAGCCAAAGTATAAGGACGGCAAGCAACGTAAAATTAGCACGTTGAACAATAATCAAAAAACTATCCCGTTCAAAAAAGGACAATTCAACGGTCAAGGCTTAGTTTTAGAGCCGTGCGATCGCAGCTATAAAAAAAGGCTTGAAGGCTACGTAACAAAAACTTATAAGTTGACATTAAAGCCGAGCGGCTTCTATTTATGCTTAATTGCTCAAAGTGAAGCGGAAGAAGAGAATAGATTAAAACTCAAACAGCAAGGAAAAGCTTTAAGTTCTATCAAGAAAAAAATTCTTGATAGCATTAAAGGGAAGAAAGAACAAACTAAGGCATTAGCTAACAGTGAAGAATATCAAGCGGCATTAGCCAAGAAAAAGTCAATAGAGAATGAGTTGCCATACTTGCTAATAGAAGACTCAAAATGCGCTAAACGAACCGGGCATATGGCGGGCATTGACCCTGGGATTAAGGCAATTGTAGCGACTGACGAAGGTCATTTATTTAATCCTAACGAAAGCCGAGAACGCATACAAAATCATATTGAAAAGCTGCAATCTAAGCTTGACATTATGACTGAAAAAAATGATAAGCGGCTAGACCAAATATGGAAGCGTGGGCAGCGTGAAGCCACTAATAACGAGCAAAAACTTAGAGATAAAATATCCAGGCTGCATGAACGAGCTGCTAATAGTTCAAACGCGTTTAATCATAAGTTATCAACCAGGTTAGCAAGAACTTATGATGTCATCGCCTGGGAGGCTACGGCGTTAACTAACATGGGGAGACAGACAACGCCTAAATTAGCTGAAGATGGAAGTTGTTACGAGCAAAACGGCAGAGCAGCCAAGGCAGGATTGAACAGATCTTTGAAAACAGCTTGCATGGGTGACCTTAGAGCTAAGACAAAATCTAAATTAAAGGAAGCCGGGAAAACGTATGCAGAAACCGAAGCTAGATACTCCTCCCAACGCTGTCATTGTTGTGGGGGAAAAGGCATTAGGCCGACTCAAGACACGTTTATTTGTTTGAATGAACAATGTGATTTATTCAATGAGAAACAAAACGCAGATACTAACGCTGCTAAAAATCACAAGAACAATGGCTTGAAGATGCTTAAGGTTGGTTGAGCATCAGCGGAAATGCTATGATTGGCAGCAGCTGACAATATTGGAACTATTGGCAGCTGCTTAACCACAAACTTAACGGAAGTAAGTACATGGCTAATACAGATATTACCGCATTCAATTGCGATGGAGAATTAGTAGTTGATTCTAGGCTGATTGCAGAACGGCTAGGAATTGATCATTCTAATTTCTTAGAAACTATCGAAAAGCACAGAACCATTGCTACGCAGGCGTTTGGAATTTTCAGGTTTGAAACGGAGAAATTAAATGGGCCGGGACGACGCCCCAAATACTGCCTACTCAACGAAGATCAAGCGACCTTCGTTATGACATTGAGTCGCAATACGCCAGATGTCGTAAAATGCAAAGTCGAACTAATACAAGCATTTTCAAAAGCTAAAGCTGCGCTCAAAGCTTTAGTTCAGCCTACTGAAAATTTAGCAATTGAAGCATGGGTTCTTGACCATCCTCAGCAATGGGAAGAGCACTTTTTCCCAGAATGGAGGGCTGAAGCTGAGCGATTAACCGGATGGCGCTGGAGCTACCGTTGTATGTCAGGCTTCATCAATAAAGCTGTTTACGATTGGATGCCTAAAGCTGTTCTAGACAGGCTGAATGAAGTAAACCCGCAAGATACCAAAGGACGTAGAAAGTCAAAGCAACATCAGTACCTGACAGATGACGCTGATACTCAGGTCTTAAAAGACTATATTCGCACGTCATACGAACTAATGATTGTATGTGGAGAAAAGACAGAGTTTCTTCGACTTATCCGCAATCGACATACAAAAGTAATTCAGCCCTGGTTATTTGCCTGATTAAAAGAAACTCTCAACAATAAGGAAAATGAATTTTTTCAACAACAAAAAAGAAACCCGACACTCTGCCGTGTCAAAACAACATTGTGACGACATGGCAAAAAGATACGGCTGGGAGCAACCTGAAGAAGACAAAGATCGCTACGAAAAAAGAAATTGTTCTATCTTGCCGATAGACTGTATTTTCATAGGCGATTGCCAGTTCCCAGTCAGTTCAATGGATCAAAGTCAAGGCGATATACACAACGGAGAGGAGGAGTAATCATGAACAAGCCAGATTTAATTGTTTGCATCCCTGACATGGATCGCGTTCCTGACGAGCATTACAACGAAGCTCAGGACATGACTTGTATTTTAGTAGACTACAGCGGCAATTCAAAAATTAAAAACGGACGACGCATGGGGACTGAAAAGAAAATAGACCCTGACAGCGCAGATCCTAGATTTCCCGGCGCAGTTACTCATCAACGTTTGGGGCCATGGCTAATTGATGATGAGTATGAAGAATACATTCCTGATATTCCTATGGTCAATGATGACTATGTAGAATATATTCCTGCTATTCCTACTCACGCATACAATGCAGTCTATACGTTTAAGTTTAGCTATGCCCCATTGCCAGATGAAGAAAACCCATGGGTAGAAATTGAGCGGACGCAAGACTTTAGCAATCTTCCAAGGCAAGTTTTGCTTGATATGGGCCTAACAGAAGAACAAATTGATTCGGGCGTGTTAGAGCAATACAAACTTTAGGGCTTAGCGGACATAAAACAAAAAAACTCGCTAACCTTTTCTTGATTAGCGAGGTTTTTTGTTTTATGCTGCCTTAACTTTACGTTCAGCGCGAATTTCTTTTTTATATCGCTTACAAAATGCCCCGTTAAACTTACGAAGAGAGTTAAATGCATTGCCATAAGCGATTTTAGCTTCCTGCCAACCGACCATGGCCTTTGTAGATGCAGGTGTTAACCCATTGGCTTCTCTTGGATATTCGTTAAGTTTTTTGCTAGCTGCTTTTACTTGTTCCTCTAGAACGTTTTTAGCGGTTTTGTCAATGCAATAGTTGCCAGTTAACATAATCTTTTTCTCTCGCTTGCTACTCTTCTAATATACCCTCACCCTTTGTCACATGTCTAGGGAGTGTCATTCATCCGTACGTTTTGCTGCCCTACTTTTCCGCTGTCTAAGGGCCGCCGGTGACGGGTCATCGACTGGGGGCCTACCGCCTACGGTTTTTCCTGGAGTATGGCAGCGCTTGCAGACGGTGCATTTATATTGCTGTCTGCCTGATTTCAGAAGTTTGTTTTTTTGGGCCTTTCCCTTACAATGTGGGCACTGTGGGTTAAGCGTTTTTGGTATTGGTGGCATGATGTTAAAATATTGAGATGCAAGAAAAAACTACTAATCGTCTAAAAGCCATATTCTTTTTCTTTGGCGAACCAGAAATAGTGGAAAGGGATCATGGCCTAACACTTAATGGAGTAAGGCTTAACTGGAAGCTAGGGGTATGGGATTTTGAAATAGATATTGATTCTTGCGGGAGAATTGAGAGCTTCATGATTGATAGGCTAGAAGCTCTCAATTGCGACTAACAAGCCCAAGCAAAAGAGCCGTCTTCATATTTAATAACGTGATGCTGCTTTTTCCCGCGTGGGGACTTTATTGTGATTCGCTGACGTGTTGCGCCGTTCACTTCAAAGGTTGATCGGGAAACTTCATCAAAAGCCTTTAGTCGATCAGATGCTAGCCTGTCAAGGGAAAGGTATGTCCCGATTGTTTTAGTGGGGTTGGCTATCTCTTGTTTAACAAGCTCAGCCGCTTTATCCATGAATTTGGCGTTAGCAGCAAAATAGCCCTTAACGATATCTTCCATGGGAGTAGTCTCGATGTCGATTTCGTTGTACTCAATGAATGCTGCAATTTTCTGAGCTAGTTCGTTTTGTACTGCGGTGTCGTTAGTCATTTATTTTTCTCTCTCTCGCTTGCTACTCTTCTAATATACCCTCACCCTTTGTCACAATACAACCCCCTGTCATTTATCCGTACATTGGGCATGACTACCTGGAAAATTTTTTGTTAGTAATTTCTTTTGCCAAAAATGACCGCAACTGAAAACCTTTGTCTATTGCTGTCAGCATTGGAAGCTTGATACAATGCTGTCAGCACCCTAACAGTCCATGGTCGCACCAAGCCTAAGTCTAACCCAGTTCTATCCCACATTTACAGGTCGCACCCTGGCCAATACGATCAGGACTGATTTAGTGACGACGGGTTTTGATGTTTCGAATGATGGGGCTCGCATCGCGGGCACTGCGACCAATGGGAATAGCAATTATATTGAACTTTTATTAGACAATCCCATTAATGCAACGGGCATAATTTTCAAAGTCTTTATGCAAACGGCCTATCGGACCCAAAATATTCAGCTAGGGCTAGGGTCTGGGCCAGATATCTATCAGTTATGGCAAACGCCAACGGACCCTAGGATCTTTTTTCGTCTGCATGACCTGTTAATTGATGTAAGACAGCCCCCTGTATACCCAGCTGTAGGGGCGTTTAATATTACAGCCGTTGATAGAATCCGGTTGAATTTTGACGCAATCTCATCTGCGACTAACGCCAACTTGATCCGTTTTGAAGGCATCCCTTATTACTTTGACGGAGATACGGAAGGCGTTCAGTTGATTGATGGCGACATTGGAAACCCGCTTAGTTTTGCTGCACTATATACGGCGTTAGAAGCGTATAACGTGTTTGCGATCGCGTCACGAATCACCCCGCTTAACACGTTTCTAGGCACTAACAGTATGCAGTTTGTCGCGCCTGTGACGATGGGCAACGCCGGAACAACTGCAGTAAGTCAAAACCCGTCTACGCTTATATTTTCAAGCACGCCAAACAACGCGAATAACAACAATATAGACAACAGCACGAACCTGGTTGAGTCGGCATTTAGGGCTAGGTTTTCAGGGCTAACGGCACCTGACAGAACATTTCAAAACCTAAATATGCCGTTTTTATGGGCAGATGAGGGGGGCGGGAATACATGGCCCAGATTGGTTTTGATTGGCCCATCTACTGTCAACCTGGGGACTAGTGATTATCAAGGCGCTCGAATCCAGGCGGGAAGCGGGTTGACCAGTGGAGGAAATAATATTGTGATTGAATGGTTGAACTCAACAGCACCAACCGTTTACGAGTGGAACGGCACTGCCAACCTAGCTGGCTCGACGTTCAATAGTCCAGCCAGCACTTATTACATAGATATCCCAGCTAGTTTAGGGACAGTGACCCTGGATGTAAGCGATGTTAATTTTACGACAAGACCCACGGGCGATCGTGTTTTCAGGGCAGCGCCTGGAGTTGGGGAGACGGTAACGATCCGGGCTGCTGCTAGTGCTGCGTTTACTGTGGCTGCGAATGTGCAGAATGATGGGGCGGGCACTGTTGAAATTCTTGCGCCACAAGTTACTTTAACTATTCAGGGTATTCCTGCAGGGGGGATTTTTACAATCTGGGATGACGAAGATCCCGACCCGCAAGATCTGGGGACATTGTTGCAAGAGACTAGTCCTACTACAGGGGCCGATATTACTTATATTGGCAGTAGTGGAAATGCTTTGATTTTACAGTTTGTTCCTAACACTGGGGATAGCGCACAATATCAAGAATTTAATTTTCCGTTTACGTTCCCAGCTGCATCACAAAATTTAGACCTGTCAACACAATTAGAACTGGAGAATAGTTTGTAATGGCACCCCCTCAGCTGATTACTTTAGCAAATCAAGCCACTTTATTAGTTGAGTCTAGCCAAGGACGGGCGGGCGCTCCAGACGGGAATATCTTTTTTGATACAGCAAACGACAGAATTGAAATTATCACTTTAGAGGAGCTAGCTAATGTCGATTTGGGTTCCGGTGCTGAGGCTAACCCATTAACCAATGACTTTGGAATTACATTGCAGGCACTCTATGCCTTTGAAAGGCGTAGCCGAAGAACAAATTTAGCGCTAAGAAATTTCTTGCCCGGTGTTGACGGCGTATTCCAAGATGCGGGTGCTTGGACATTTGAAGCCGGAATAAAATTAGCAGCCGATGCCAATAGTTCAACTGGTGACGATAGGACGAAAATTAGGAGTTCTGGTTGGAGGGAATTAGCAGCCAATGGCAGTATTGACCGCATTTACTTTGGCGCACGTTCACTAAACGACATTCAGCCGACATCGCAGCCATACATTCAAATTGCGGCAAGTACTTCAGAAGCCGATTTGCTAGCGGCTACACCCATCGATGCTGCAAGAACAGGCCCATTAGACCAGGCTTTCCAAACGTTTGGCTCTACTGCAAACGGTGATGCAGCAGCGGGTGATTTTGACTTTACAACCAGTCGGATCTTTGTAGCCAGAGTGAGGACATTTGGCTTTACTCAGGGTGGCGCAACTAGTACTAGTTCAGGTGTTTCTCGCCTGCAAAGTTTCTCAGCTGGATTTGGTGTTGGTGAAAGTACAAGTCCGGTTAACGCCTTTACTGAGGCTGATGTATTTGGTGGCGCTGCTATTGCTCCATTCACTGGGATGCTGTTTACCCGTAATGCAGCTCCAACAACTCAGACTGGATTTAACGAAGGTAATGGCGACTTTACCGATTCTCTTAGTAACTCTGGTGGAGGTTCGTTGTTACAAATCAGAGCACGCCTTGATGCTTTGATGCGGCAAGATACGGATATTGATCAGAATGGAAACGGGATTCTAGCAAAACGAATTGACCCGTTATACACAGTCGACGATCAAGGTCGATTGGTGACAAAGCAAGGGCTGTTTATTGAAAACATCCCTGCATCTGATCAACAGTCAGTTGTTTTTACAGCCGATGACGGCAGCACTCGAACCTATCCATTCACGGTCCAAGTCGATGTCTCTGTCTCCGATGCATGGCAAGCCGATCCAAATGCTTGGTACCGGTGCATGTTTGCTGATGGTGCGGGGGCAAACGACTTTGATACTTCTAATGCTGTCATTGTTAATGATTCAGCAAACAATCCAGTAGAGGGCACATCAGCCGACGCGATCGGCGTAGCTGGTTCTTACTTAATCCGTTTCACATTTGACTATGACGGCAACACCCAGGCTGGTCTAGCCGCTGGAATTGATAAGGCGGTTGTATTCCTGGCTGAAGGGGACGGAGGGGCGCAAGCTGCTAATGCACAATTTACAATTGTGAGGCAGGCTGTTGTTACGGCACAGGCACTATCTGAAGTGGAAACTAACTTGTGATGAAAACTGTACTTAGACCCTATTCGATCACTATTGACTCAGTAAAGCCCGATAAACCACCACTGGTTTCTATCAAGTTACAGCAGCTTACGATGGCAGACGGTGAAATAAAAAGTATCTCAGGGAGTGAGAACGCTATTTATAAAAATGCCGAGGATTGCTTGGCTCAAACTCTAGAGTTCAAAGACCCTGTGACTGGAATTGAAGGGCAAATCAGTGTAGCAGGTGTCGCTCAAATCGTGACTAAGCTTGCCGTTCAATGGTCGCAAGAAAAGTTAAACTCTCAAATAGACCCAGAAACAGGCTGGCTACTTGATTAATGCCGTTAATCGCATCAGAAGATTATCCTAATAAACTCATCTACCTGGGTGCTGATTCCGTAGGGGTGGAAGTGTTGCCGATTGATATTTATAAAGAACATCGTGAGCGTAGACGATTAAATGCAAACGGGGAACGCAATTTCTTTCCTATGGTTGATGCGTTCGGCAATGACCAGATTGGGCCAACAAAATTCACCCCTCGGTTCGTCAATTTAGCCAATGGCGCAAGGATCGTACCGTTTGATACAACTCACACCTTAGTAATACGCGGGTCACTGGTTAGCACATCTGAAGGTATTGAGGGGCCAGAACTGTTTAATAAAGCTCCTATTTTATCTAGCGTCGATATTGACTATCAACCGCCACAGGTTGAAGTAATACAAGCCGGATCAGGTCTTGACGATACCGAGAGAGAACAACTAGCTAACCTTGCCAGCCTAATAGAGCTTGGCCCAAATGGCACTGATTATCAACTATCAGAGGTTGCCTTATGGCAGGTTATCAGGCAAATGATCGCTAACGAAGCCCGAAACCTAGCCCTAAACACATTCCAGAAAACAGTCCCAGCCACGGGCGGGCCATACCCTGAAGCAGCAGGCACCGTTGTTCTAAGTAAAACCGTTACAGGCGATATCGACGGTGATCAATTGGGGTTAACAGACTGATGCACAATTCTTTTTACTGGCGACGTGGCGTCGAGACAACAACCCCTGGCACGGGCACGGGTGGCCCATGCTACGACTTAGCAGGCACTATAGAAACCCCTAGCACTGTGACGGGCACGATCGCACAGAATATAATCAGAATGGAATTATCACCCGTCCCATTCACTGGACTAATTAACCTAGAACCAGCTGTGGGGACGGTTCCTGATGAAAACACAATTACTGGTGAGGTGGGCTGCTGATGACAATTACCTTAAACTATCCTAGTCCCCTCCAAGCCGGAAACAGCTGGACGTTCATGGTATTAATCACAGCAC
>CBDHHL010000015.1:0-18287 GCA_965263355.1 Leptolyngbyaceae cyanobacterium
CCAGAAATCGTCTCCAACTTCAGGCTTTAAGTGCAGTGCAATACTGGCCCTACCTTTTCCGTCACAGTTAACGTTATTAAGTTCTCTATGCTCTAAAACGGCAATTGTGTCGGCAACATATATCGCCAGTGTTTGGTTGCCACCGTACGGCTGGGTAAATGCTTCATAGTGCCTGCTGGAAAGCTTATGAAGTTCTTCGAGCCAACTTATATCTTCGCCTGCTTGGACTTCGGCAAAAGCATAAATATCTTTGCCGGGTGGGAGATGTGGCACGATTTCACTCGCACCTTTCATAAAACCATTCCAGAAAACTACTGATTGCATCCAAATAGTAATTGACGGCTTTGCTTGGATATTAGCCTAGTTTTTTAATTTTGGCACTGGTAATAATTGTCATGCAAAATACAAATCCGGATGTTGCAGCCAAAATTGTGAATAGTTTTTCAGAATAGCTACTGAATTTTCAAATGCAACGGGCAATCGTAAAAAGTAGCCTGCATCGCCATCGGATAATCAGGCAATGCAGGCTATTCAGAAAAGACTTATTTTGGTTCGTCGGCAGTGGTGGCGACTGGCTGTGTATACGGTCGGACGGCGCGATCGTGGGCGGTTGCTGTGAATTATTTGTTGATGTGCGCGTTGAATAAAGCAAGCATCACTTCATGAACCTGTTGATCTTTTTCTGTGGTGCGTTCTGCAAAGTCGCGATTGTCCATTCTGTAGACGATTCTTTCAGCAGCATCACGGCATTCAGCCATGAGCTTAATTGAATTCGAATTCAAGAAAATAGGTGTCATTATCTCATCTCCCGAATAAAATTTCTTGAGGCCAGTATCCATCTTTAAGCATATGCACACAATCCGCTATCACACATCCAGCCAAGACAGGCAATGCAATTAACAGGCCAGGTTTGCAAATTAGAAAGAAAACCCAGCCACTAACAATCAATCTGATGATTGTTCCAGGAATAATTGAATGACTAAACCTTGAACGATGCGCAACGGTTAGGGCGTAGTCCTTCCACCACCACACCCAAAAACGACGATACCAACGGCCCTTTTTAAGACTTCTAGAGTTCACGTCATTGTCGCATGTTCCCCATAGTTCCCACAGTGGGATAGTTGCGGCAGTAACGAAAAATTGCCAAGGCAAGTTTAGAACGATTGCACCTCCAAGCAAGCTACAGCCGACAGCGATCGCGGCTGTAACATGGCCAGTGCGGTTAGAGTTAAATATTTTCACGCCAGTAATAAATATCTTTTTCTGAGTCGTATTCTTCCGTCCAAATGCGTCGAGAAACTACGTTTTTTGAAGTCGTCAAACCAATAGGCAATTCCCTAAATTCAAGCTTAATCACGAATCCATCTGTGACCTCAAAATTCGGTGGTATGCCGTGCTTTTGAAAATAAGAGTCTATGGCAGCATTTGCTTCTTCTAAAGACTCAAAATAACCACAAGGATAATAAACTTCATCATTTGTTACGTCTGCTATTTCGATCATTTTCTATAGCGTTTCACGATCAATTACAATCTCCTCTAGAGTTTCTAGCCGTTGGGTGTGATTTTTCAGAATGTTTACTTGTTTGTTTAGTTCGTCAATTTCTTCTTGCAAGAAAGCAATTTTCTTACTTTGTTTTCTGCTAACGCCAGAAGTGAAGATGTTTTCTATCGCCATGATAGCCATGGCTATTAAGCCAACTAAGAAAATATCCATTTTAATCATCGCCTCGCATGCGTTTCATCATTTTTGTTTGGCATCATCTGGCGACCACAAACAGCGGTTCATCTGGTGGCCAGATATTAATGCTTTGGCCGCGTTCTTCAATCTTTAATAGATTAAGTTTGCCAGCTTTTTTGGTTAGGATCTTCGCAGTCTCACGACCTTTAGCCCTGATATCTTCATCATGGCTATTTAGCTTTAGATGCTTTTTCAGCTCATAACAGTTGGCTAGCAGCTGGGCCAACGTTGTTTTATTAAGCTGCCTATCGCTTAAATACTTTACGACCACATAGGCGAATCGTTCAGTATTTTCACAAATTTCTTTTTCTTCTAAGTCAATCTCGTCTTTGCTGGGATGCGCAATGGTTGTGGCCCCTTCCCAAAGGGCGGTTAACTGCTGTCTAGCTGAGTCAATGGAGTTATCAGCGACGGAAACCGCTGCAACTGTTTGATAAGACCGTGGTTCGACTTGCCCCTGTAATTCAGGGAAATATGCCAGCACCGATCGCACGTAGCACGGTAATCCCTCATCATTCAGTTCAAATTGTAACCAGTCAGGCAAAGTTAAAGTATCTTTTGAGTCGCTAAGTTTATTGTCTGAGTCCATCTCTAGATATGTATATTGCCCGCTGGGGTAACGACCTCCATGAGCTAATTTACGCCGTTCGCTAACGGCTACAGTTTCAGACATACGCTTAGCTCTTAAGATAGTTGCCTCCTGCTTGGCTTGCTCATTGAAGCCGTTAGGAACGCCCATGGCTGGCAGAGTTTTACCGTGAATAACTAACCGGGCATGTGCTCTGGTCTTAACAAATCCGGTCAATAATTGGTTCCATAAAGGTTGTGAAATCGTCTCACGGTCTTGCCTAGTCAACTCATCAAACAGCCAAGACTGATCAGATGCCTTGCCCTTGGTCAACTGTGAAACCGTTTTCACTTCATCTCGGTAACCTTCAACCGAATCTACAACAGATGCGAACTTAAACGGATAAACATCGCTATCCGTAGTCGCATAGTGAACTTTCTTGTCCAGCAACGCAGTCTCAAAAATCGACAAAATAACTAACAGTGTTGACTTCCCAGACTGCTGTTCGCCAGTGACTGCCACAATTGAATCATGCAACAAGTCTCTTAGGTCACATCCAGACAATGCCAGTGATTCTAATAAGCTTTCAGCCCTTTCAGCTATAGGGAGCTGCAATAGCTCACTAACATTAGGTGCTCTAAACCTAGCCTGAGCTGCCTGGTCAATTGCCTTATCTTCAGGAGATGCGTATACATCCCCTTCATACTTCCCTAGGTTTTTTTTAACCCATGGGTTATCAACAAATTGCGGTTCTATTTCTATTACGGGCTTATCGGGATATTGCAGTTCTGTCTGCAATTTCTCAAATTTACTTATCAGAGTTTCCTCTTCTTGCTCAATGATCTCCTGAGCTAACTCATGCTTTTCTTCCTTGGCATCATTATCGGCTTGCTTTTTAGATGTTGCCCTGACATCTCGATAGCCTAAATAGGCCAAAGCAATCAACGATATAAACCCGAAAGGTTGCAGATATAGGAATGAACCAATCGCCAAAGATGCCCATGTGCCCATCAATACCGTGTCGTCTTTGATTAGATTCCCCAAGGTTGGGGAATTTAAATCATCTTCAAACTGAATAGAGTCCTTGAACTTGACGATCTCGCTCATACTGCTGCCCCCGTAACCCGTGTAACCCGTACAGCTACAGCAGCCTTAAGTAAGAAGTGAATAGTTAGTTCGACAGCGGCCATTGTTGCGATCGCCCAAAAGAAATTCGGCCAGCTCCAAAGACTGGGGTCTAAGAAAAACCCATTCGTTAAATCACTTAATAGCCGACTAAAATCACCACCAGCGTATGGAGGATACTTGATGAAGCACGCGATCGCTTCGATCAAGTAAGCTGCAATCCGATAATTCCTAAGTTCTTTCAGCCACTCACGGTTTGTCCCTGCAATGCTGTGCTTGCAAATTAATGGGGCAGCTTGAACAACTTGAATCCAGCTCCAAAAAATGAATCCAACCAGTTCAGCAATTGCAGAAATTAAAGTGTTTGGGTTTAGCAAAAGAACTAAACCACACATTGCAGCCCAGACCGCCAACCAAGGCTTTTTCTTGCATTGTTGAAAGGTAATAAAGAAAAAGACGAACGCGAGCACCTTGCCAGCCTTCCCGCCAACCAGCCAATCGGCAAGCCTAATTAAAAGATTTTTATTAATCATTGCTGTAAAGTCAGCCCCTAGCGCAAACCATGGCTCTAGGTTCATCCATATAACGACCAGTAGTACGGCTGAAGCTAATGACCAAAAAACAATAGTTACGATGTCACTTGCTTGTCGTGAATTTTTTTTCATAATCAATGAGCTCCAGGTTGTTTAGAAAAATAATCGTTATACAAATCAACGTCATCTGGGGCAATTCGCTTTACTTGCGATACGCGACCGCCCCAGGTTTCTGCTGTATCCCCTAATTTTGTGCAAATCAGCGAACCATCCCCTAAAGGGATGGTGCTATCGCGTGAGGCAATTACCTCAACGCCTTCAGCTAGATGAGTTTGCTTAAAAGTTGACTTGGCCACTACTGGCACACAACCAGCTCGCACCCGGTCTAATGCAATTTTTGAGTCTTGCCTAGCTTGAGTAGCGTGCATTGTGGCCAGCCTGTCTTGCCTAGCCTGAATTTTTCGCTGCTCTCTAATTTCAGACGCATTATTCCAGTTCTCTGAAATTTCTTGAGAACTTAACGCAGCAGGTAGGCCCACTCCGATTAGCAATAATATCCAAGATGTTTTTACCACCATTTTTTTCACCAAAAATAAGCTGTCTTAGATATCTTGGATTTCTCTTAGACAGCTAGACATACTGGAAATAAAGGTGTCTAGCTGTCTAAGGCATCTTGGATATCTTGGATATTGTCTAAGCTCCTGGTAACGATTTTTGAGCCATTTGAGCAGGACTTAAAAACAGATTTTTGCTGCGTGCTAGTTGAGCAGGGCTGGACTTGCGCCAACGGCTTTGCTCAGTCAGCGCCATGAATGCTTGGCCAACTTGCTGTGCATACTGATCAGGCTCGTCAATCCGGTCTGTAGCGCCCATCTCAACGACTTCAGCACACACCTTATCCAAAATGCGAGCACCCATCTGAGCCCTGTTGTGGACAATCGCGCTAGCTGCTGCATCTTCAACCTGCTCCTGGGCTGTAATCACTTGCTGGACAAGGGATAGAGCTTCATTGCCCATGGAACCCTGAATAGCCAAGGCCATATCAGAAGCGTTGACTGTTTCGGTAGGCGATGGTGCAGATTTGGGGGCAAAACCCTTGCCCTGATTGTCTTCTGTGGTTTTGTCTTTGATAGCCATCTGTAGAGTCTCCTTTTAGGAAATTAACTAACCATTGCGGGCGTGAATTCGCCCTTTTTCCAAAGTAAATATTGCTTCAGAGTGCATCCTGTCTTAGCCCTGAAATCCAGGTATCCCAACAGGTGTAGCACTTCCTCTCGCCCATAACATCCATCGTCATCAACCTCAATACCAAGTCGATAACGCCAAGAGTTGAACGTGTCACGGCATACACGACGGCCAACCACTTCAGACACAGTTACTCTGAATTGCCTAGGTGTATAGCGCTCGCGGCTATACACCCCTGGCTCCTCCAAAACCTCTGCGTTACAAGCTTGAACCGACATAATCGCAAACCTTGCACAACCCCTGCACAAGTTCTGAACAAGTGCAACTAAAGTATAATCATCGTACGCACTTGTGACAACCCTTAGGAACGGTTGTAGACGGGTTCAGTGTGTAGACGATATAGTTAAGCGGTACAATCACTGGGTTCTGTTCGTGGCTGAAGTCGTGCCTCCCAAGAAAACCGAAAAGCTAATTCCTGTTACTGTTAATTTGCCTAGAGAAATCATCGAAAAAGCAGACGCCCTTGCCAATGACCAGGGGCTCAGCAAGGGCGATTTGTATAGAGATTGCTTTTTGGACGGTCTAGCCATTCAGTTCGAGAAATACACCAAGCCTGAGGTTTACCAGAAAGTGCGTAGCCGCAACCGACAGCCAGAGGGGAAAGACCCAGAATAAAAAACGAGGACCCCGCAGAGTCCCCGTCACCGAAGCTTATTTGTTTACTCTATCAAGCCGAACCCTTCTTCTTCTGCACAGGCTTGACGTTCGCGAACTTTGCTATCTGCTTTACCTGCCATTCAGACATGTTGGTCCGTGCGGCCACCTCAGCAGCCTGCTTTTTAGTGAGTGACATTGATTTGAATTCCTTAGTGTTTACAGGCCGACCACCGAAGTGGGGTGATCGGCTATGGATTGTGATTAGCCGTTGAACAGCGGACGATACTCAGGGTCAAAGTTCATTGCCAAGGAGAACGATTGAGGCACCCCCCTTCGACGAGCTTTGTCAAATGCGCTTACGTGGCCCTTGGCCCAGATCAACCAGACAACATCGGAGTTGTCATGATCGATCAGCTGTACGTATTTCATGGCTAACCCCCTATGCTGCTACTGCTTGACGATTGCGGACGGGTTTACGAGTCCAGCGGATGCATGGACGGCCTGTGTATTTATCTGGGAATAGCTCCACCACAGAACCCTTAACCAGGTTGCGGGCAAAGCTAGTGGGTGTCAGCACCTCATACACTTCATCGTCCGACTCGACAGTGACAGTGACCTCGTTGTGGCTGCCAGACACACGCCATGATGTGCGACGGTGGACGTAGGCAGGCTTAACGTCGTCTGCAATGTGTGCGACGGTGGCAATAGCGACTTCTGGCTTAGGAGACAAATCGCGATTAGCTTCTGCCTTGCAGTGGTCCAAGCTGCCAACCGCTACGACTGCTTGGCCATAAGGGTTATACTCCCAACGCATGGCCGTAATGTTGAAGGCGATAGTGCCGACGTTCTCAGTGCCACGATAAATGACGTATTGGGAATCTGATGTTTGACGGAATTGAAGTTCAGTTTTTGCTAGAGTTTGCATAGTTCGAATGTGACTAGTTTGGACTAATGGGCTCATTGCAAACTTTGGACGGTGGGCAATGAGCCTTTGTTATGGAATTTAGTGCTGCTGATTAAATGCGTATGCCTGGATTTGCATCATCCTGTCAGTCAGCAAGTCTTGGTACTGCTCAGGGATATTGCCATCTAGGGTCACCTGCAAGCGAGCATTGGACAGTAGGTGCAGCCGCTTGGAGGTTACTGTGCGGCCACGCTGGTAGTCAGCGGCGGTGTTTTCCAAGGATTTTTGTAACTGAGAAAGGTTGATCATGTGGCTCCGGTGGTGTTTGCTTGCTTGGTTTAATAGTATCAATCGATTCATACAGATGTCAAGCAATTCGTGCGAATCGATTGATACTCCTTGCTTATGCGTACAGCCTTGAAATATAGTTACAACTAATACTCAATTGATATGAATCAAGTTATATTAGGGGTGCAATGATAGTTAGAAAAACGACTATGAAACAATTAAGAGAGAGAGCAGGGCTTTCTCAAAATGAGTTAGGCAAAAGAATGAACCTAACCGCATCAGCAATATCAAAATGGGATCAAGGGATTGCATTCCCGAAGCTCTATCCTGCTGCAACGCTGCAACTTTGTGACGTCCTAAGTTGCACCATGGATGAGTTAGTTGAAGCACAGCGTAACTGGGAGGAAGAGCAAGCCAGTGATTAACCGATGAAGAGGATGGCCCTATCGTAGGGCTGACTGATAAAGGTAGAGATTTTGTGTCCAACCTTTTGAGTATTGGACAAGGGCTGGTGAATATAGAGAAAACTAACGCAGGAGATAGAACCCCATGACCACGTATTACATGACCTTTGGTCAAAAATCTGACAACCGCAATCACTGGGTTGAAATACAGGCATCTAACTATCAAATCGCATTCGACTATGCCAAGGAAAACTATGCCGATAGCTGGAGCAATCTATATAAAGAGGATGAATTTAGCCCAGAGTATTTTAGTGGCGGGAAATTGAGAGAGGAGGCAGCATCATGACAGATGATCAATTGTATCGACGATCGATAGAAATGATTAGAAAAATATTGTGCGCCATTGGCTGGCATAAATGGGCTTGGCTGCTGTCTGAAGTCGGTTATATAGATCTGGACGGGCCACCGCCAGACTGCGCAAAGTGTAAATATTGTGGCGTGAGGTATGGGGAAGATGAGCCTAGCTGAAGCTATAAGGGAACGAATCGACTACGCGCAAGGCAAAATCACTTCATGGTCATTTACCAAGGAGTATATTAATCGAAGTGAAGTTTCTCATGAAATCCTTGTCAAGCTAAACAGCGGCAAGACTCATGCCAAAAGTACAGAAAGTCATATCTCTTGGTATGAGCAGGATAACGAAGGAAAGATTTTTAAGTGGATCGAGGTTAGGGGCGTTATTTGCCCAAATCTAGAAAAGTGGTCCGGTAAAGTGCCAAAAATGTCTGACAGACGGCAAGGCGTCCCAGTGATTCAAGGCTATTGGATCAGGCAAACTGAATGTCGCAAGTGTGAGTTTTACAAAACACGAAAACAATCAAGCCTAAAATTTCCGACCTGTGATTGGGCCAAAAAAGATAGATGCGGCGATGAAAGCCCTAGTGTAGTTGCCCGAAAAAATCTTAAAAAAGATGTATTGGAAGTAATGAAATTCATCTCATGAATGAAGACGACCTGAAACAGCTCATTTACCATCTTTGCAATGTGACTATGCGGCAGTATAGTTGCCGACTTGAAGCGCTGGCTAAAAATGATGATGCTGAATGCAGAAAGCATTTATCTGAGCAATTCCCCATCATCCAGGGAACGAAGCTGCAGCAAACGCTTAGGAAGCTTGGCAACCGTGCGTCAGACAAAGAGGCTGCGAATCGCGCGATCGAGCGACTGACTGAGGAAGCCTCCATGCAGGAGTTGGCCGAATCAGACCAAGAATGGGTGTGGACTACAAGTGAAAACAGGATTCCATTTAAGGGAGACACGTCACAAGGAAATGAGTAAAACCAAAGCATTTAGAAAAATGGCTCGCGAGCACTTAAAAAGCGAGTCGGCAGAATACCCCAAAAACGGGCTGGTTGAAATCCCTAAAGAAAAGTGGCCAACAACCAAGGGCAAGCCACCCTTTAGAGTGCTAAGAGGTCGCAAGTTCTTTGTCCAGCTTTACCTGGAGCCCAATGGCGTTGTTAGAATTAGCGTTACCAAGGCTGAGCTAGGCATGTGCCGCAAGTTTGCTGATGGGATTTCTTGGGATGAATTGCAGGATATTAAGCGTTGGTGTGGTTATGGGGATTTGATGGCCGTAGAAATATATCCAGCTGACTGCAACATCGTGAACGACGCGAATATGCGCCATCTATGGGTATTGAATGAGTCTATACCTGTTGGATGGTTCGCGAGCACAGCTGACTAGTTACTTCACTGCTATTTGTTTGAGGTTTTAATTCAACTTTCATCCATCACTGTAGGGCAATTTTCAGGAATAACGAACGCTTCAAACCATTGACCCAGACCTTGCGCTGGCCTATTTTTGAGTGCCTTAACGAAGCTTTGATTATTTAATCCCAACGGGATAGCGTCACCACCAATAACAGCGTTTAGTCCATCACTTCGATAGTAACCCCAAGAGCTAGCACAGGAGCAATAACGAAGTCCATAGGCCAAAGCTCTGATATCTTCGCATTTTGGACAAAATATAAGTTTCATGAAAAGTCTCGATAAGCCCGCTGCCAGCCTTAGGCATCTTATATTGCAAAAGCAGCGGGCATGAATATTATAAAGGCTCAGGACTTGCGAATCCTGAGCCTTTTAGCATTAAACCTTAGTCACTGTTGCCCCTGGATTATCGGCTCTTGCCTCTCTCAAGGCTTGAGCATAATCTTGGTAAGCGTATTCAACCGTTGGACCATTATTTATCTTGAACTTGAACGTCTGTAGCTTCTGCTTCATGATCTTGACTTTTTCCGAACATTTCCAATAACAATTTTTCTCGTGATACACCTGATTGTTTTTGAGCTTTTTTAGCCGCTTCCGCAAGCGCTAAATCTATGCTTCTATCTGCAATTAGACTGCTTAGTATTTCCATGAATTCCTTCTTTGTCTAAACTGCGTTTTATAAAAACCTCCATCATGAGCTTTAGAGTCCCCAAATGATGTTTTCCGATGACTTCCTGACGGCTTCGCGATCGACTGTTGCACATAGCCGAGCGCCTTTAATGCCGCCACACTAAGCCAACCAACACGCGGCAGAAATGCATCTCCTGTAACAGTATCAAAAGACAAATTAATGTCTTGTCCCTTATGCTTGAAAGGCCACTGAATGACCCGTTGACTATCACAATTTTTCAAGATATTCTCCCATTGCTTTTGAAATAACGATTTCACGTTGTTTTTGAGTTTTGACCGGCATACCTGTTATGGCTGCATACTGACGGATTGCCAGGCTTAGCGCCGTTGGCCCTGTAGCTGTAGCGATCGTTTTGATCACAAATTGTCGCCATTCTTCAGAGCTTAAAACTTCAGCCATTTTTATTGTTAGATTGCTGAACATTAGGCAATAACGGACTATATATTTGAGCCCTGAGTCCAAGCAACTCGCCTGATTGATGTGCAGTTGTAGGTTGGGCTACTACGCCATCGGTTGGGGGTTTGATTGGTTTATTTTTCATCACAAAACTCCGTGAAACCCCCATCTTCGTTCAAGTGGGGGAGGAAAGGAGAGTCAGGCTGCTACGCTCGATGCGTTGCTGACTGACAATCTCTGTGGGCAATTAACCAGCAACCCCGTAGAACGATAGAGAAGCTGGACTTTAGACGCGGTAAATTGGGCGATTCGCTTCCAGTTGAAATCAGACACCGACACCTTATTTTTTGTATCCCCAGACACCCAACCGATTGATTGGATGCCTTTCTTTTCAGCAATAACCAAATCGCCTTTTCTAAACCCGTGACGAGTCACAGTGCCCCCATACTTCCGCCTTAATCCACCCTTAGCGGGCACCATTAAATGGAGTTGACGACGGCTTACGGGTGGCCGATGAACGACTACAAAGTGAGCTGACGTGATATTGACCGAGCCAAACCAGTCAGCACCTCTTGAGTCATTGCTGTGATATTTGCGATATTCCACAAACTCACTGGCTGCTAAAGCTATGCCGTCAACGGCATGAGATTGGGGGGATTGCTCCGCTTTGTTCTTAGACTTTTCTAAGCCCAAATGATCTCTCATGGTGGCAGTCTGCCACCCGTAAAGAGTGCGGACAGGTGCAAGCTTTTCCAATTGAGCGATGGCCCATTTTTGCCCAACCTGTACCGGGCTGAACGAGCAACCTTTCTTAGTTCGAGCTTTAACGTATTCAAAGACGATTCTTGAAACAGGGAATAGCTTGCAAAGCTCAGTTACTACCCTAAGTTCAAGTTGGCGATTAGCCCGAATACTGGGAGGCACTTTTGTTTGCTTACGGTTGTCAAACCGCTTTTGACGATGTGCCCGCAATTCAAAAGGCAAACTACGGTTAATGCGCCTACCACGCCTGCCACGTCGCATCATTGCCCGTGACTCCATCCGATCTTTTGCCCGCTTGAAGGGTAAGAGTAGATGAGCTGTGAACAATGTTGCTTTAGCAGACTGACAGGCTACGCCGGAGAATAATTTTCCCGGATCGATACCGACCGCTATTGGCTGGGTAGCTCTACCTGATGGTTCGGATACTAGCCTGACAGCTTTGATCCGAAGGTCGGTCTTAACCCAAACTGCTTTACCTTGCTCTACCCACTTTTTAGCTCTGGCGAGCTTAGTGGGCATTGCTGGTGAACCGTCTGGGTTGAGTGTTGGAATTCTGAACATAGTTGGTTGAGAGATAATCTCAGTTACTACAGGTCTCTTAAGCCACAAGATTGCAGATGTCTAGCCGTTAGCTACGCCTCAGTAAAAAGGCTTACAGGAGTCCAAAGTAGAGAAGCCTTTGGAAGTGTTAACCGCAATCTTGCTCAATGGCCTATTCGCAGTTACGCCAGTCTTACTCCTGGCACTCCCCCATCCTCTTTAAGGTGGGGGTCATTGAATGTCTTTCTTTTCGTGCTAAGTATAAACATTGCTTACAATTCCTTTTTTAATTCTTCAATAAATTCCCTAACACCCTGCTCATTCCTGGTGTAATTAACGAAACTTGCCCGTCTTACACCAGTCACAAGACCCGCAGCTTCTAACTGCTTCAAATGCCTAGAAGCCGTAGGATGATGCACCCCTAACGCGATCGCAACCTCGCCGCTAGTGAGCACGCTTTCTCTTTTCAGCACTTGCATAACCTCCAGTCGGCCAGGGTTAGCAAGCGCTGAAAGACAATCATGTACGCTCATTTTCCGTTTTTAGGCAAGTAACAGAGAGTTTCCCAACATATAAACCGCTGTGTTTTCGACGCTTTGACGGCTCGATAAAGACTTCAGCGATATCCCCAGACTGATAACCGTTAATAGGTCTTAGCGGATAGTTTGGATGCTGTTTATTCTCGGCAATGGCTGCAGCTTTGCAATCCTCCAGGGAGCCTGTTGCTGCAACTGGCTGGCCATATGGCGAATACTCCCAGCGCATAGCTGTGAGATTGAATCCGATGTGGCCCAGTTTCTCTGCCTCGTTCAGGACAATCCATTGAGTGCTGTGAGTTTGGCGAAATGTTATGGTGGTCATAAGGCTAAATAATTGTGGGATCTTCTCCCAAGCATTGCTGTAAAGTTTGCCTCGAAACTGTTGGGAAAGGTTGATAGACAAGAGACACAGGCTTATAAACCGTTCGTCTATACTGTTTAATCTCAAGTCCTCAGAGCTACAAACTGGCGGTCATTCGCAGGTGAGTCGCATTAAAGCGTCACTTTCTCAACGTGGATACTTAAACCCTTGCTTTCGCAACTTCAGTCATTTCTGAAGATTCTGCACGTTACTTCCCTGCTAAGCAGGTTTGACTACATCTGTACGGATTTGTCTAGGTTTTTAGTAACGGTTCCAGTTAAGTTCTATGCAGCCCTGGTAAACTTCACCTGGCAGATAAATAGACCAGGAGTCGATGCCTATCTTAGTGAAAGTCATTTTCCATTTTTGGAAAGTGTTCAATTCCAATTATGGATGTTATTTCCAAATCTGTCAATACTAAATTGCCGCAAACTGTTGAATTGATTGATTAATCTGCTCTCGCTTCTGCCAAAGGCTGCCTAGCCTTTTGGACTGTTTTTTCTCTAGCCAAACACCATGCTCAAGATAGTAGCTAATTTCATGAGCCTTTAGCCCTCTATGGGCCAAAATCTTTTCTAATGCCTGAAAAGAAAAGTCGTCTAGTTGCTTAACATAATTGCCAGAACGCCAAGCCGCAATTGTTTGATGACTTGCTAGTCCATCGCAGCGATCGCTTAGGTCTCGAACCGTTGCATCAATTCCAGCTGCTTTAAGTATCTTTTTCGATAGCAGCTCTGATAATCTTTGTTTATATTGCGTTGATGCTCTCATGGCCGTTAAACTATGAAACTAAAACTTTCAGGCTAATCATTTCGATGGGGGGAAGTGCCCCTAGTGACAGCATGCCCTGCTTACATTCATGAGCAAGGCTCAAGTCAGGCTTACTTGCTAAATTTACTCCTCTGTAAATAGTATTTACAGATTCCTTTGATTCTAGGATATCAAATTGTTTGGGCGGTCGCAGTAAATCAATTAAGTATTTTGCTGAACCATCGCTTAAGTTATCGGCTTTATCGCCGACTGCTATCTTCCATCGCCAAACGTCATCACATCTAAATGATTGATAGCTAGGCAATGCCCACCATTTCTGACGTTTCTTAGATTGCTGGTTCCATTTGCTGCAAAGCCAATTAAATATCTCTTCTCGACTTCGAACGCGTGGAGGGTGGTTGCGAGTATTTAACCAAAAAATATCAGGGTTTTGGACTAACCCATGCCAGTCACTATCAACGGTAGCCAAATAGATTTGATCGATCAATCCTGAGCTGCTATCTAGCCATAGCCGAACAATAGCAGCGGCTACGTCGTCGGCTTCTTGTGATTTTATATCAATCAAAGAAGCACTGCTGCTTAATATGCCCTCCATTGCAGTATGAAATGATGCGGGTTTAGGTTTGCGGCCTGCTTTGTAATCGGGGAATAGCTGATTACGCCAGTAGGGCTTAGAGTCAATTGCCCAAACGCATTTAGCAGTTGATTGCAACGTAGGAATCCAGCTTAGTGAATTAACCCATTCTGCCGCCATGTAGGCGTAAACTTTAGCGTTAGTTTCAGTTAGGCCTGCCTTGTCAATCTGTGCCGACATTTGGAAGGCGATCACAGACGTATCAACAATAATTAGGTTGTTCACTATCACACAAAAATATAAACATCAAATTTTTTCCCAAGATCTGTCAAACCCATGCTGTGAAAGGGTTATTTAGATTTTTCGCTCAATCAGCCATCAATTTGTAAACTAAACTTTGAGCTTTAGCGATGCATTCTTGAAATTCTTTTTCCTGAGCAGAGTCGACGGCGTACCACAATGTTTCTAGCCCTGGGATTGCAAGAAACCCGTCAATTTCGTACTCTTCACAAAAACAGTCAATCAGGCAGATCATGACATGCATAGCATCGGTTAATGGTCTTAATTGCAGCCAATCAGCCTTAGCTTTTTTGTTGGCTTTCACTGGCTCAGGGGGCTTAGCAAAATGCGTTTTAATGTTCGGCTGGCTGGCTAATGTCTTAGCTAATGCATTCCCTGGGATAATCGGCATCGGAACCCTAGCTTCAAACAGCATGTAACTAGTGGTCGGCTGATCACTAACTCCAGTAATTAAAAATTGCCGAATCATCCAGTGATGACTCCAGATGGTGCTTTTGGGCATCCCTGATACATCGTGAGCAGGGTTAAAGCCCATATTGGTCATGCCGTTAACGCTGTATCCATCGCGAAATGTACGCAAATGTGATTTGCCCCAATTGACTAGAGCAATATCATTAGAATCTCGTTTGCTAGGCTTAATTTTTTTGGCTTTTTCGTATTCAGTTTCTATATACGAAACAAGTTCTTGCCAATCACCAACCGGATATCTAAGCCCAGTCGTTGCCGCCATGCCATACAAAATTACTGGACTGGGGCAATAGATATTCGCAACCAGTGGCCATAGTTCTTGAAACAATCGAAGGGTTATCCAGACATCTTGAGCACAATATTCAAACAGCGTCTGTGGCCCTTCCCCTCCAACTGTTTTCAGAATCTCAATTCCCAGTACGTCACTAGCTAAGCTGGCCAGATCCATGTCGGATGCCTGAGTTACCCAATCGGGAGCAGGCTTACCATTAGCGATCGCAACCTTGTACTTCTCATACTGCGATCGCTGTTCTTTATGCACACCTCTGACAAGCATTGCCAGGGCCATCACATCTATAAATAGACAACGCTCTGGTCCATACTCTGCATAAGAACTACTAAGAAATTGCGAATCATGGGCAGCGCCATTCTGAGTGATCACGATGCAGCCAGTTGGAAACGGGATAGTGCGCCGCTTAGTTTCCGTCCAACGATACATTGGATTTTGCTCTTGCCATGCATACCAGTAACCATCGGCCCCATAGCAAATGCATAGGCAAGGCAACCATGCGTCTATATCAGCGTTTGCCGTGAATGCTTGCAATTCAATGGATTCAACATCGAGAACCATGGTTGCAGGCAGGTCATCAGGGGAAATGCATTGCCAGCTGCCCTCATCAAGACGAGCCCAACCACTACCGCCCACCTGGTCAAATGTCGGGATAAATTCAACTGGGAATCGCTCAACTTGCACATTATTTAATAGGGGGGTTAATTCAACTGCGATGTCATGCCATAAGTCCCCAACCATTCCTTCTAGCCAAGCTCGCCACTCGGCACCCGTGGCCCCCTCCTTAGGATATGGATAAGAGCTGAACTTTGGTTCTGTTACTGGTCTAGTAATTGTTGTTGTTGACATGATTTATTAGTTTGTTCGAATTAGATAATAATCACAGCGGCATAGGCTAGCGTCTAAGCCTGGGATGATGGCATTTGGCGAAGTAGTGCATTTGGTTTTAGAACGACGGGTTAACGGCAGTTCTAATTAGTAAGGCATGGTTTACGTCCAAATTATTTTATTGACCTCATCCTGCAAGCCATTTTGAAGTTTGATGTTTTCTTGTGCATACAAAGCTTGAATCCTCTCATAGGCTTCATTGATATCTTCAAAAGTAGACCCATTTGAAACTAAGTAAAAAAGATCAACACAGAAATAGCCAAGTGCGTTAATTTGCTTGCTAGACAATCTCCATTTAGTAGATGCTCGAAGAATACTTTTTGCTCGATTAAGGTAGTACAGTTCAAAATATTCTTTATTAACCTGTTCTGCGCAATAAACGCCAAACTTGGCGAGCTGGATTATTTGCTCATGGCTCTTATTGCTTAATAGCCATGAGCAAATAACATTAGGGTTGCTTACAGGCCAAGAAACAATATATGGGTTGAAAATATCTTCCAAGCTTTGTTCTAGACAATGATCGGCCATGTCGCCCATTGGTTTAACTCCTTCTGTTACTGGTCTAGTAATTGTTGTTGTTGACATGATTTATTAGTTTGTTTGAATTTTTGACCGGCCCATTGTGCGTGTTTACGTTTCGCATTCTGAGCCTTTGTTTCTTTTGTATCGTCGTCGTGAGCAACACCAACGGTTTGACGACGGTATACCTCAATTAAGTAGGGGATTTTATGCTTTTTCTTATTGAGGCAGTCAAGCCGTTGATCCTCATCTACCCACCAAATGCCATCAGAACGAGTTAGGCAATAATCACAGCGACATAAGCTAGCGTCTAAGCCTGGGATGATGGCATCCGATGGGGCAGTACATTTGGTTTTAGAACGACGGGTTAAGGGTAGTTCTAATTGGTGAGGCATGGTTAAACAGGAAAGATTTCTAGTGGGATATCTGCACCTGTCTTTTTCAGAACTTGAGCAAATTTGTTATCAAGTAGAGAAAACGATAGTTCTTGGAATCCCCGCCTCTTTAGAGCGGGGAGGAAAAGACAACGAGCGGCTTTAGCCGCTATCAAGCTACACATAATTTATTAGACCTCCGAATCAATGTTGTTTGCTTAAGTCCAAACTGGCCTAAACGCTTCCAGTTATGGTCATAGACAGAAACTTTTTTACTCTTAGCTGTTTGGGTGTAGCCGCCAATCCAACCAGTAATCACAGTCCCTTTAGTTTTGACTTTAACCTTGTCCCCAGCTCGATACCCAAATGGGGTAACAGTCCCTCCTTTACGCTTGCGCTTACCACCCTTCTCAGCATTATCGAAATGTAGTGCTCTGCGAAAATAAGCAGGTCTAGTAATGACTCTGAACTGAGCTGGTGTAATATCTACCGCTCCAATCCATGTTCTTAAATCGGATTTACTCCCAGGGATAAGGCCAAACCTGGTGAACTGGCTAGCAGCTAAAGATACGCCATCTACAGCATGAGCTTCAGGTGTTTGAGCTTTCTTATCCTTAGTTTTGGTTAATCCTAGATGCTTGCGGATCTGGCTGGTCCCATTACAGTCTTTTTGCCATCCGTGAAGGATACGCAACAGGAGCAATAATTTTTAGTTCATCTATAGCTTTGTATTGAGCTGTCATGACAGGGGCAAAGCCCTTGCCTGATCTGGACCCCTTGCGACCACTAGTTAGGTCTACATCAGCCTTTACAACTTCATAGACGAATGAGGTCATGGGGAAGATTTTGCCCATAGTTCAGAAATAACTCTAATCTCCATTTGTCGAGCTGCCCAGATCGACGGTGGGACTTTTGATTGCTTACGATTAATGAACCGCTTTTGCCTATGGGCTCAATATCCTTGCTATCACTAGCATTTTCTGAAAACTCCCCCTCTGAGGGGGTAGATAAGTACGGACACTTTTGATGTCTTAAAAACTCATCAAACAATTCTTTCGTGGGCTCGGTTTTTAGCCAATGATCAATTCGCTTGCCGGTAGCATTAGCCACGTAGTTGCATTGTGGAGATAATCCTAATTACTTAGTTGTGTGTCCCTACGACCACCGAAAGAAGCATGTCTTGTCTTTACGCAACGCCTTTGGCAAAAGGCTTAGAGATAAACTGAGCTAGGGAAATACTCAGCAGTCTGTAACATCTTTCGGCTCATGGTCTAGTCAGAACTTAGTGCATCTTGCCAATGCAAGCCCCGTCACTTTAGTGCGGGGTCATCTGGCAAAATCTTCGAATGTTGCATAAAAATTAAGGCTTGACTCACCTTCTTTCCAAATTTGAATTGCTTTTGGTTTTTGGAATGCCATGGGTTAAAACTCGCTAACTAAATTACTTGAACTAAATTGATGCACCCGTGAATTGACGAACTTGACTAGTTAGCACATAAAAATCAACTGTTTACGTGCCCTAGTAGCTGCGGTGTACAGCAGCTTTCGAGGATCCCAAGTTTCGTCAAATTTTGCTTGTGCGTTCGACATAAGAGTCTTCATGTCAAGCACGACAATATCTACTGTTACGCCTTGCAGTCGAT
>CBDHHL010000016.1:0-4994 GCA_965263355.1 Leptolyngbyaceae cyanobacterium
CCATGGGAGACGCGAAGGACCAATGCTGGAGATAGGCGCGCAAACGCAGAGGTAGAGGGGAGTCACTTTTGGGAGTGTTTCCTCCCGCTGAGTCTTACGGGTTCCCCGGAAGCTTGAGGCGGAGCCTTTGTGGGACCTTTGTCCCCTGGGTGCGAAGGCGACCGCCATCAAAGTTAACATGCAGCACAGGAGGGGGAAGGGGTGCGTTTCTAGCGCATACTTCCGCCTGTGTGATGGCTTCTGGGTGAAAGGGGGTCGGGCAGAGTAGGCTATGCCCCTGCAGGGTAATCCGGATGATATTGGATTTGCGTCCCTGCAGGGCATTAGTTCTCGTTGCCCTTCAGATGGCTACAGCAGCGGTGAGGGCCTCGGTGATGGCACTCTGGAGGAGGGGGATAGTGTGGTTTGCGGTGATCCTCTCGGACATCCGCAGGGTCATAGCCAATTGGCTCTCTTTTGTTTGTGGCTCTTCAGCTCCTCGTCGCCGATGGTGTTGGCGTATCAAGCGCTCTAGTGAGCGTGGATGAGGGAGAGGAGGTGAGCTCTGGCCTGGACCTGAGGTTGTCCGGGAGTTCACGCGAGTGGGGGGAAAGAAACCCCGGGAGTTTGTGGGAGTCCCGGGAGAACTTGGGGGCGGCGGCAAAATCTAGGGCTAGGGCTCGGTTTGATACAGTGTCCTGGTGGCACAGGGTAAACGGAGGGGGGGTCGTCCCCCAGGCTGCCGAGGAACCGAGAGGGCCTGCCGGTAGCCACCGTAAAGGGTTTCATGGGGTGAGAAACCAGGCCAAGGTGCGTAAGCGCTGGCTTGTCAATTATCTTGGCCACGGGGTGGAACAGCTAAGTTCGGGATTCAGAGGCGTTGGGTTTGTCCGCAGGAGGGACATCGGGGTAGCCATCGATGCCTCCCTCGTCCTCCTCCCAAGTCTCCGTTTGCTGACGACTGTCAGCGTAGGAGCTAGGGTCCTCCTCCTCGTGACTGGGGACTTCCTCCTCATTCTCGTAGTCACGCACGCGGGGGGTAGGGTGGTAGTCCTGTACCGCCTGGGCTCGGGGGGGGCTCGGCCGGGGGCGCCCGCTGGTGGACGAGAGACTCGAGAGTCTGCGCCATGCGGTCCAAGGCCGATCCCATGCGAGTTTCAGACTCCTGAATCATGGAGCGCACCTGATCCCAGCTGGGGGGTCTGGCGGGGCTCCTACCGCTGGGGTCCGGTGATTGGGACCCGCGGGGTGTACGGGACCTAGGGCGATGGGGCCCAGAGCTGCGGTGGTGTCCAGGAGACGAAGTCCTGCGCGCCCTCTTACGAGGAGGTTCTGGGGAGGAGGACTTAGAGTACTCGTGGCCGTACCCGTCGTCGTCGAAACGGTGACGTGGGGTCGAGGTGGCGCATGTGCGGGGCAAAAGGACTTTTGTCCCCCGCGAGGAAGCGGGTCTTAACTCGCTCTGGTAGCTTGTCGGGGTTAGATTTTTGCCAGGTAGCTAATTTTGTGCTGCATGGCGTTGAAACGTGCCAAGAAGACCGCCTGCTGGTTTTTCTGCCCTTCCTTGAACATGGCTATCAGGAAGGAGCAATGTATGCAGCCCTCCGGGATGAATTCGTACTGCCTGAAGCAGGTGGTATTGTGCTTCAGGCAGGTAGGGTGAGGGTCGGCTACGGCGAACTTGTAGGAGCAGACGGTGCAGGATTTCTTGGCCTTTTCCCCGCTAGCTGTAAGGCAAGAGGGTAGAATAAGTACCCGTTGCCAGGTGCGCTAGATGTCTATAAGAATGAGGTCACAATGTTGGGGCTGGTATAGATTTCAAGAGCTATGAATATCGGTCAGTAACCCGGCCTCGTAGGGGTCCGGGTTGAAGGGTCCTTCCCTGCCATTTCCTGAAGAAGGTAAAGGAAAGTGGCATATAATGGGGGCAACCGGTTAGCTTGATGCAAAGGAATGGATAAATAAATTATCATTAAGCTAAAAAACCTGTCTCAATCGAGAAGCGTCCTGATAACGGATGTCGAGAGATAAGGAAAAATTTTTTTTTTTTTTTTTTTTTTTTTTTTCATGTTCGAGAACTGTCTTGAACGTAGTTAAGACTTATCGATCGTAATCGAGATTCTTCTCGATCGTAATCGAGACGCTTCTTGATCGTAATCGAGAACTGTTATCGATCGTAGTTGAGAACTGTTATCGATCGTGGTCGAGAACTGTTATCGATCGTAGTCGAGAACTTTTCTCTATCGTAGTCGAGAACTTTTTCTCGATCGTGGTCGAGAACTATTTCTCGATCGTAGTCGAGAACTTGATCGTAGTTGAGAACTGTTATCGATCGTAGTCGAGAACTTTTTCTTGATCGTAGTCGAGAACTTTTGCTCGATCGTAGTCGAGAACTTTTTCTCGATCGTAGTCGAGAACTTTGCTCGATCGTAGTCGAGAACTTTTTCTCGATCGTAGTCGAGAACTTTTCTCGATCGTAGTTGAGAACTTTTTCTCGATCGTGGTCGAGAACTATTTCTCGATCGTAGTCGAGAACTAGATCATAGTTGAGAACTGTTATCGATCGTAGTCGAGAACTTTTTCTCGATCGTAGTCGAGAGCTTTTTACTCGATCGTAGTCGAGAACTTTACTTGATCATAGTCGAGAACTTTCCCCTCGATCGTAGTCGATAACTGTTCTCGATCGTAGTCGAGAACTTGAAAGACTGATCAAAAATTGCAGACTCGTAAACGAGAAGAAGCAAATAAGGAAGTAACACTCACGAACTGACGGGTCACTGCCGCGCTCAGTGTGGTGATTAAACTTCGGTGTGTTTAGGAGGGTAGCCGAGAAGCAAGTGGCGAAAGGGCTCCCGATGTCCGGCCGAATCAACTACTCAGAACCAATACTGTTGAGAGAGGAACGAGAGTAGATGGGATAAGGAACGGAACATCTACCCCCCGCCAGGGGGGGCAACCTTACACTAGCAATTAAGGAAGTAACACTCACGAACTGACGGGTCGCTGCCGCGCTCAGTGTGGTGATTAAACTTCGGTGTGTTTAGGAGGGTAGCCGAGAAGCAAGTGGCGAAAGGGCTCCCGATGTCCGGCCGAATCGACTACTCAGAACCAATACTGTTGAGAGAGGAACAAGAGTAGATGGGATAAGGAACGGAACATCTACCCCCCGCCAGGGGGGGTAACCTACACAAAAATGGTACACCAGACCCCATAGGGTTAAGAGGTACTTACAGCGAATGCTCCAGTCGCTAAAAACGTAAGTCTTGTTGAGTTAACAACGAGTTATCACTCTAGAAGGATAGAGTAATGGAGCTCTGTCATCAGTGAAGAGGTGTAAGCAACTGAGGAACAGAGCCACAGTACCCAATACTTATAGATGTCATCTTCTCGGAATCGAGAACTATTCTCGAGAAACTTCTCGGAATCGAGAAGTTTCGTCGATAAGTTTCTCGGAATCGAGAACTTTATCGAGAATGTTATCGGAATTGAGATTTTTCTCGAGAAGTCTCCGAGAAGTTGTTCCTTCATCACAGTTGCTAACTCAAATATTTCAGACTGGGGGCACAAGGTGTAATACATCCTAAAAGATGTCATCATTACCTTGCTCTCTAGTCATAAAATTATTTTTGTAGTATCAAAGTTCGCGGGAAATCGGAAATTTCATAGAAAAGTTTTTTTAGCAGTTTTTACTAACATTTCTTTTGACGTCTTAGACGAAATTTTTTTGTTGTCAGATTTTGATGAAAATTAGTAACTAGACTAAAAAAGGGTTGTTCTTTATCATGGAATTCTCAGAATTATCATTTTCCTTCATTTTCAGGTGCTGGAGCCGGTGCGCAAAACAGCATGAAATGCGCAAATGCGTAAAATCGCCCAAGGAGACGCTAATTAATGAGTATATTTAAAAACCAAACTCTTTAACATGTTCAAACCTGGTGATGAGAAATATAAAAATTTAAGTTTATTATTTAATTGTCTGAATGGAATTTTATTTAGCTACGTCATTATTTTTTTTACATATGTTCGTAATTGAACGAATGAAATCAGGCATTAGATGAAGGCTGAAGCTAGCATGTTATAGCTTTAGGAAATTGTATAGCTTACTGCTTAGTCAGTTAATAACTTGCCAGTTACACTGTTTCTAGCAGCTGCTGTAAATATGTTTTACGAATGAAACCAGACTTGGCTGCTAAAACATTATTAAATTGTACCACGCATTGTGATTGGCCAATTTGACTGCTGACCACTGCGTTGCTCACGCAACTGCCAAAGAACTGTGGCAGTTGCCAATTAGTTATTAGAGTAATAATTACTTACTACGACCCATTAATTTTTTCTACTGTATTTTAAATATTTTTCGATTTCTATGCTGTTTGTCCAATTATTTTGTTTACTTAGTGATTAAATAATACTGTAGAGTAACTACAAACAGTATGATAGTAACTTTTACAGCATTAATAATGTTTTTAAGATTCATTAATTAACTAATATAGCATTAATAATTAAACATATATCTCTCTCTCTATATATATATATATATATATATGCTATTTTTCCTATTTTTGTGTAGTTAGTGATTAAATAACAACGTAGAGTAGCTAACTACAAACAGTAAGATAATTGTTTTTTTTAGCATTAACATTTTTTCAGTGACGCCGCTAAACTCGCATGCTCATATCGCTCTACCCCTCGAACGCCGCTAAAGTAAAGGATTACCAGTTTTTATTTATGTGAAAAAGACTTTGTAATGTAGAATGTTTCAATGCTCCTTTATTGGTTTTTATAATTACGACCATAGGATGCCTACATAGAATGGGAGAAGCCAACGCCGAATGTTACATAGTGATAGAGAGAGACATATTAATATCTATTGCATGCTTCAAAATGTTTTTGAGTAAAAAATATATATTCATATATAGTAGTGATGGGACGATTAATCGGAATCGGCATCGAGCATCTACAGAATCGAGCATTTGATAGAGAATCGGAATCGGAATCGCATCGAAAAAAATTAA
>CBDHHL010000017.1:0-12108 GCA_965263355.1 Leptolyngbyaceae cyanobacterium
ACCAAAATTACCCTCTGATCGCAATGCAAACCTCCGTTTTGACCTAGCTCTCACCGTTTTGCCACCAAACCACTATTTGGGCCCAAAACACCTATTTTCAGCGCTGCTAGTAGTAACTTTCGGCTCCAACCTAAATTTCGACCGCACCATTAGGTGGGGCTCGGGCGAGAGCTTTCAAACGGTATTAATGACTATGGGCGAAAATTACCCCAAGTGGCTCAAAAATGCGAGGATTCGTTTGCTGCCAAGTGGGGATTCCCCAAAAGTTTTAATTTTTCATCGAAACAAATCATTGCAATGATAGGGGTTTCTAGACCGGAATTTTGCGCTGATCGCAACCGTCAACTCCGTTTTGACCAAACTCGCACCGTTTAGCCCCTAGAGTGCAATTTACGTCCCAAATTTAATGGTCGCCCGAGTACTTTTCTCCCGAAATGAAATTTGGATAGCACCATTGGTTAGGGCTTGGCGAGAGCTTTCAAACGGTATTAATGACCATGGGGCGCAAATTACCCCAAGGGGCTCAAAAAACGCGAAAACAAGTTTGCTGCAAAACCTGGAAAATCTGGGGATTCCCCAAAACATGAAATCTGCCACGAGTGGAGAAAGTGACACTTTGAAAGTGTTTCCTAGACCAAAATTACCCGCTGATCGCAATGCAAACCTCCGTTTGACCTAGCTCTCACCGTTTTGCCACCAAACCACGATTTTGTGCCCAAAAACACCTATTTTCAGCGCTGCTAGTAGTAACTTTTGGCTCCAACCTAAATTTCGACCGCACCATTAGGTGGGGCTCGGCGAGAGCTTTCAAACGGTATTAATGACTATGGGGCGCAAATTACCCCTAGTGGCTCAAAAATGCGAGGATTCGTTTGCTGCCAATTGGGGATTCCCCAAAAGTTTTAATTTTTCTCGAAACAATCATTGCAATGATAGGGGTTTCTAGACCGGAATTTTGCGCTGATCGCAACCGTCAACTCCGTTTTGACCAAACTCGCACCGTTAAGCCCCTAGAGTGCAATTTACGTCCCAAATTTAATGGTCGCCCGAGTACTTTTCTCACCCGAAATGAAATTTGGATAGCACCATTGGATAGGCTTGGCGAGAGCTTTCAAACGGTATTAATGACCATGGGGCGCAAATTACCCCAAGGGGCTCAAAACGAAAACAAGTTTGCTGCAAAACCTGGAAAATCTGGGGATTCCCCAAAACATGAAATCTTGCCACGATGGAGAAAGTGACACTTTGAAAGTGTTTCCTAGACCAAAATTACCCGCTGATCGCAATGCAAACCTCCGTTTTGACCTAGCTCTCACCGTTTTGCCACCAAACCACGATTTGTGCCCAAAAACACCTATTTTCAGCGCTGCTAGTAGTAACTTTTGGCTCCAACCTAAATTTCGACCGCACCATTAGGTGGGGCTCGGCGAGAGCTTTCAAACGGTATTAATGACTATGGGGCGCAAATTACCCCAAGTGGCTCAAAAATGCGAGGATTCGTTTGCTGCCAAGTGGGGATTCCCCAAAAGTTTTAATTTTTCATCGAAACAAATCATTGAAATGATAGGGGTTTCTAGACCGGAATTTTGCGCTGATCGCAACCGTCAACTCCGTTTTGACCAAACTCGCACCGTTTAGCCCCTAGAGTGCAATTTACGTCCCAAATTTAATGGTCGCCCGAGTACTTTTCTCCCGAAATGAAATTTGGATAGCACCATTGGATAGGGCTTGGCGAGAGCTTTCAAACGGTATTAATGACCATGGGGCGCAAATTACCCCAAGGGGCTCAAAAACGCGAAAACAAGTTGCTGCAAAACTGGAAAATCTGGGGATTCCCCAAAACATGAAATCTTGCCACGATGGAGAAAGTGACACTTTGAAAGTGTTTCCTAGACCAAAATTACCCGCTGATCGCAATGCAAACCTCCGTTTTGACCTAGCTCTCACCGTTTTGCCACCAAACCACGATTTGGGCCCAAAAACACCTATTTTCAGCGCTGCTAGTAGTAACTTTCGGCTCCAACCTAAATTTCGACCGCACCATTAGGTGGGGCTCGGCGAGAGCTTTCAAACGGTATTAATGACTATGGGGCGCAAATTACCCCAAGTGGCTCAAAAATGCGAGGATTCGTTTGCTGCCAAGTGGGGATTCCCCAAAAGTTTAATTTTTCATCGAAACAAATCATTGCAATGATAGGGTTTCTAGACCGGAATTTTGCGCTGATCGCAACCGTCAACTCCGTCTTGACCAAACTCGCACCGTTTAGCCCTAGAGTGCAATTTACGTCCAAATTTAATGGTCGCCCGAGTACTTTTCTCCCGAAATGAAATTTGGATAGCACCATTGGATAGGGCTTTGGCGAGAGCTTTCAAACGGTATTAATGACCATGGGGCGCAAATTACCCCAAGGGGCTCAAAAACGCGAAAAGAAGTTGCTGCAAAACTGGAAAATCTGGGGATTCCCCAAAACATGAAATCTTGCCACGATGGAGAAAGTGACACTTTGAAAGTGTTTCCTAGACCAAAATTACCCGCTGATCGCAATGCAAACCTCCGTTTTGACCTAGCTCTCCACAGTGGCTTCACAGAGGGTACCATGAAACCTAAGAAATTTTTTTCAAATCGTTTTTTATATTATTTTTGGAAAATTAACATAAATTAAGTCAATTTAGGCCATTTAAAGAGAAAAAAGTACAATGGAACTCTTATTTATACCCTGTCAAACTTGACTATGAGAGAGAAAAATGAGAAAATCGAAAAATTTAAAAAAGCTATTTTCTGAGCTTGGGAGTGAAAATTTGGGTGTATAGCATAAAAGAAAAATGTTTCAAAAAGAAAATTACATAAAAAAAATGCTATAATAATGGCCTCTTATTAAATAATTTTTACTGAAAAACTGGAAAGTTTGATTTTCAATTTCTAGAAATTTAGTCTTTTTACCGCTTTATGGCGAGAGGGACAACTTGCCGCAATGGCGACCTATATGTCAAAAAACTATGATATCTCGTGTATTTTGCCATATGGGTCACATTTGCGGCAAGTTGTCCCCGGCTTGACATTATAATTTTGAAAAAAGGCTCTATTTGGGGCATTTTTTCACAAGTAAAATAGCATAACTTTTACTATAAAAAATCATCAAATTCAATTAGTTTTACATATTTTTAGATAGCCATTGGTCTAATCATTAAGTTAAAATCAACATGTAATAACAACATTTTCATATAAATATGGCAATTTCATGTCTTAAAGATGACCTATTATTTTTGCATTTTTTTCTAATCAGTCTAATTTCACTCTAGTACTGAAACAAATTTGCATTTATCTCAAAATTTTATGTAATATATGGGTGCTCAAACTTTCAGGGATTACTTATGCGGGCTATATGAGCAGTTTGAAACAAAAAACTGATTTTGAAAAAAAATATTTGTTTCATGGGAAACCACTGTGCTCTCACCGTTTTGCCACCAAACCACGATTTGTGCCCAAAAACACCTATTTTCAGCGCTGCTAGTAGTAACTTTTGGCTCCAACCTAAATTTCGACCACACCATTAGGTGGGGCTCGGCGAGAGCTTTTCAACGGTATTAATGACTATGGGGCGCAAATTACCCCATGTGCTCAAAATGTGAGGATTCGTTTGCTGCCAAGTGGGGATTCCCCAAAAGTTTTAATTTTTCATCGAAACAAATCATTGCAATGATAGGGGTTTCTAGACCGGAATTTTGCGCTGATCGCAACCGTCAACTCCGTTTTGACCAAACTCGCACCGTTAAGCCCCTAGAGTGCAATTTACGTCCCAAATTTAATGGTCGCCCGAGTACTTTTCTCCCGAAATGAAATTTGGATAGCACCATTGGATAGGGCTTGGCGAGAGCTTTCAACGGTATTAATGACCATGGGGCGCAAATTACCCCAGAGGGGCTCAAAAACGCGAAAACAAGTTTGCTGCAAAACTGGAAAATCTGGGGATTCCCCAAAACATGAATCTTGCCACGATGGAGAAAGTGACACTTTGAAAGTGTGTCCTAGACCAAAATTACCCGCTGATCGCAATGCAAACCTCCGTTTTGACCTAGCTTTCACCGTTTTGCCACCAAACCACGATTTGTGCCCAAAAAACACCTATTTTCAGCGCTGCTAGTAGTAACTTTCGGCTCCAACCTAAATTTCGACTGCACCATTAGGTGGGGCTCGGCGAGAGCTTTCAAACGGTATTAATGACTATGGGGCGCAAATTACCCCAAGTGGCTCAAAAATGCGAGGATTCGTTTGCTGCCAAGTGGGGATTCCCCAAAAAGTTTTAATTTTTCATCGAAAACGAATCATTGCAATGATAGGGGTTTCTAGACCGGAATTTTGCGCTGATCGCAACCGTCAACTCCGTTTTGACCAAACTCGCATCGTTTAGCCTCTTAGAGTGCAATTTACGTCCCAAATTTAATGGTCGCCCGAGTACTTTTCTCCCGAAATGAAATTTGGATTGCACCATTGAATAGGGCTCGGCGAGAGCTTTCAAACGGTATTAATGACCATGGGGCGCAAATTACCCCAAGGGGCTCAAAAAACGCGAAAACAGTTTGCTCCAAAAGCTGGAAAATCTGGGGATTCCCCAAAACATGAAATCTTGCCACGATGGCAGAAACTGACACTTTGAAAGTGTTTCCTAGACCAAAATTACTCGCTGATCGCAATGCAAACCTCCGTTTTGACCTAGCTTTCACCGTTTTGCCACCAAACCACGATTTGTGCCCAAAAACACCTATTTTCAGCGCTGCTAGTAGTAACTTTCGGCTCCAACCTAAATTTCGACTGCACCATTAGGTGGGGCTCGGCGAGAGCTTTCAAACGGTATTAATGACTATGGGGCGCAAATTACCCCAAGTGGCTCAAAAATGCGAGGATTCGTTTGCTGCCAAGTGGGGATTCCCCAAAAGTTTTAATTTTTCATCGAAACGAATCATTGCAATGATAGGGGTTTCTAGACCGGAATTTTGCGCTGATCGCAACTATATGCGCTTCCCAATATGTTCATATGTAGTTGTACGATTGAGAGAAATAGAGAGAGCTCAGGCTCAGTCTTGAAACGGATCTCATGCTGTTCACACCTTGTATTCTTACGCTTCTTACATGGCGCACGTCGTTATAAGAATCTAAGATCGCTCCAACTTTGATAAGTGAAGTGAAATATAAAGTGAGAAGTGAGAAGAAGAGATAGCACCATAGCCCACTAGTCCAAGAACAGTGAGGGGCCATGGGCCCCGCCAGGGATGTCAACCCCATGGCAGTCACTGCGGGACTCACTCTTGGGCACCACACAAGCTGGTGAAAGAGAGGAGGGCGATTCTGAGCTCCTGGCCACGGACTCAGAGGAAGAAGACGTCGTAGTTGTCACTCAGGACGAGGAGGAGGCATACGACATCGAGATGGCGGAAACCATAGACGGAATCCGCGCTGGAGGCGACGAGAGGGGAGCTCTGTTTGAGACCCTGAGAGCCAAAATGAGGGCCAATAAAACCTGGGTGGGCCGCTGGATTGACCGCGACCTAAAGAGCTGCCTCTCAATGTTGGACAGGCAGGGGCCGTCAGCGGCCAAGCAGGTTGGCAAAGCCCATCAAGTTCTGGAAAAATTAGAGGACAAGATGGAGACAATCGAGGACCAGCTGGATGAAATGGCACAAATGGTCCCGCAGGTCAGGGATGACGCCGACAGAATTAAGAATGAGGTTCACCTGCAAATTACCAGGGCCAGGAATGACGCCCTCAATAAGATTGCCACCTACGAGGCAGGGCAAATGGCACAAGCGGCCAGGCCGGCAGCCCCAGCAGCAGGGGACGGCGCGGCAAGACGACAAAAGGTGGACGACTCCTTGAGACCGGCGCAGCTCACCCCTGAGTTCACTCCAGCAGAGTTTGATAGCTGGAAAAGGGACTTTACCACGTACTTTAACGCCAACAGGTTGGGAGACGTGGGAGTTCAGATTGAGGAGCAGAGACTCCGCCTTGACCAGTGCCTCAACCCCCATTTCAAAAGATGGCTGGGACGGGAAAGAGACACAACCACAGCCATTTTGGGAGCTGGAGGCTGTCTCGCTGCTTTAGAGGATGAGTTCAAGAGACTTTACCCTATGTTCGCCAGGCGTAAACAGTTCTGGTCAATGACGCCCGATAAGGGGGAGGACTTTAAGTCCTTCCGGATGAGGCTGCGGGAAGTGGGGGACATGTGCGACTTGTCAAACCTCACAGAGGAGCAGTGTTATATTATTAAATATCAAACCACTGTCAACGATGAGGGCCTCAAGCAGCAACTCATCGCCAATGTCAACAGAAATTTGAGAACCCTGGACGCCACTATAGATGCTTACTTCGCAGCGAAGGCAGGGGAGAGACAAGCCAGCGAAGGAGCTAGGGTTTGGAAAGCCCAAGAGGGGCAACGAGGCCGAGGAGGCAGAGAACACAGGCAGAGAAGCAAGTCCCCAGGGGGCAAACCAAGGGGAGCATGCTTCGGGTGTGGTGTGGAGAACCACATCAGGAGAGAGTGTAATTTCAAGAATAACAAATGCTCCTCCTGCGGGAATGTGGGACACCTGCCCAGACACTCAACGTGTCCCAACAACAAGGGGTACAGGAAACCCAACAGGAGCCAGACTCCAGGTCCAAGAGCCGCCAAGGTTGAAGAGGGAGCCGAATCCACCGGCATGTACCAAGCCTGGCCACCGATGATGCCGCCCACTCCTCAAGGAGGTGAGAGCGCCAATATGATAAGGATGGCGTCCCAGGAGCCCAAGTCCTATGCACAGGCATTAGAGGGCGGTAAGAACAGAATATATATTTACCGCAAACCGGTCGATTTGCCTATCATCGACAGCGAAATAATCACAGATCACGAGGCGTTAATTCACCCCACTTTTCAAGATACGGGGGCGTCGGCGAACGTTATATCGCACAATTTATTCCTGAAATGGAATCTCAAGTTGCTAGAGGGCTACACAAAGCCCATGTACAGCGTGACGGGAGAAAAGATGTCCGTAGAGGGCAGAACGTCACTCAGTATTAGGTCTCGAGAGGGGTTCGAGTTCAAAAGCATAGAATTGGTAGTCACCAAAGACACGGCCGACGAAGTAATTATAGGGCTGAAGGACATTAGGAGAACGGGTTTGCTACCCCCCAATTGGCCTCACCAGATTGGATATTGGTCCAATGACAGGTGCAATAAGGTCGACAGCGTACAGGCAGAATGCGACGAAGTTAAGAACCGTCTCTGCGACGAATTCAGCGACGTCATCAGTGACGAGATTTCAATGGAGAAGATTGTAGGGGAACCGCTTAATATTAAGTTCAAGAAAGGGGTAGCGGTTAGGCCTTATAAACATACTACGGCCAGGCGAATTCCCATTCATCAGGAGAAAGCAGCTCATGAGTATTTGGGCGACCTGATTCAGAAGGGAATTATCGAGAAAATCGACGATGACGAACCGTGTGATTTCGTAGCACCGGCATTTTTTGTCCCAAAGGCTAATGGCAAAGTTAGGCTTGTAACGGATTACAAGTACATTAATCAGTTTCTGGACCGCCCAGTCCAGCCGTTTATGTCATCCAGGCAGATCGTGGATGCTATCAGACCGGAATCGAAGTATTTCGGCGCATTAGACATGGTTCAAGGCTATTATCAAATAGCATTAGATCACGAGAGCTCCAAGCTCACAACATTCATTTTGCCGGACGGGAAGTACAGATACAAAAGATTGCCCATGGGAATGAATATCGCAGGGGACGTCTGGAACATCAGAACAGATGGCGTGATATGCGGGGTCAAGGACGCCCTTAAAATGATCGACGACGTATTAACTCAGGGCATTAACTTAACAGACACGGAAGAGAAACTCCGAAAGGTATTGCTAAAATGCAGAGAACTGGGCATTACAGTGTCCAGAAGCAAATTTCGAATAGGCCAGGAAGTCGAATTTGTCGGGTATAAAATAGGGGCGGACGGTGTAAGGCCAAGTAGCAAGAATCTGGACTCCGTTCGCAACTTCCCGGTCCCAAAATGCGTGAAGGACATCCGAGCATTTATGGGGCTAGCAAATCAAATCTCGCATTTTTCTCCCGACCTTATGCAGAATACCGTGCATTTGAGAGCTCTCCTGAAGAGAGAGAACGCCTTTGTATGGGGAGAAGCACAGGAAAACGATTTTAAACGGGCAAAAGAGATTCTTTTGTCCGACGCAGTAGTCAAGCCCTACATGATGGGGTTACGCACAGTATTATATACAGATGCATCCAAATTGCACGGACTGGGGTTTGCTCTGGTGCAATATGAAAACGAAAGCGAGAAACCCCGGCTTGTCACATGTGGCAGCTGCGCACTTACACCTACACAATCACGTTATGCCGTCTGTGAGCTAGAAGCGCTCGGTATACAATACGCATTAGAAAAATGTAATCACTATCTCAGGGGCGCACCAAAATTCACGATAGTCACAGATCATCGCCCTTTAGTAGGTATATGGACAATGGAGCTAGCCGCAATTTCGAACCCGAGACTGCTGCGTCTGCGCTTAAAAACGGTCCCGTACGACTTCGAGCTGATATGGCAACCGGGGAAGAAGCAGTTGGTCGCCGATGCGTTGAGCCGTTATCCCACGTTCGCCCCGGAGGCGGGTTGCAAAGAATTGGATGAAGCTCACATATATATTTGCAGGGCAATCACCACCCAGACACCGTGCCGAACTCTTTTAGAGGCCGCCCAGGACAATGAATATATGAAAATTGTGGAATGCGTGGAGAAGGAAGAATGGTCAGAAATTCAGGAAGGTCACCCAGCCTGGGAGTTGAAGAAGTGGGGACCGTCAATGTCGATTCTAAAAGGTGAGACAGGGGGTGCCCTTGTTTTGGTGGGGGGAGAGAGAATTCTTGTCCCGCAATCTGCAAGAAAAGCAATTTTGGACATTTTGCATGAAGGCCACCCGGGGGTCACTAAAATGGTGAAAAAAGCAAACTGTTATTATTTCTGGCCTGGAATGAATAACGAATGCGAGCTCAAGGTCAAGGGCTGTATGGAATGTGTGAAGTTAGCACCATCTCAGCAGAAGCACAAGTTAACTGCTGAGAAAGCAATGGCCCCGATGTCCCACATGGGAATTGACCTCTTTTCATGGCAAGGGAAAAATTATTTAGTTGCAGTATGCCGATTTTCGGGTTGGCCCTTTGTTAAATTAATGCGATCAACAACCACGGATAGCGTATGTAAAACGCTAACAAGCTGGTTCAATAATTTTGGGTGGCCCATTGCAATTCGCACAGATGGGGGGCCACAATTTCGCGCAATTTTTTCAGAATTCTGCGCATCTCGCAACATTGCTCATGAAACAGCTTCCGCGTACAACGCAGAAGCTAACGGCTTAGCTGAGGCAGCTGTTAAACAGACCAAGTATTTACTGCAGAAAATAGGAAGCATGGGAGAGAGGTATGACAGAGAGCTTTGCGCGTGGCGCAACACACCTCGCGCCGACGGGTTTAGCCCTGCCATGCTGATGTTCAATAGGAACATGAAAGAGGAGCGCCTGCCCGTAGCCGCGCCTGCGTTGCGTCTCCAGAGTCAGGGACACCAGGAATTGGGTGCGCAAGCAAGGCAGGAAGTAAGGGAGCAACAAGTGGGGCACAAGAATCAGGTCAGATTAGAAAGGAAACAGTTAAAAGTAGGTCAGTTAGTTTTGGTTCAGAACACTGACAACAACCTTTGGGATCAATTCGGCAACATCATTGAAGTTCGACCTGATAACTTGTCCTACTTGGTAAGGTTGCACAACACTGATCGTATTGTACTACGTGGTAGAGATTTGCTAAAAGATGTCCACCCTGAACTGGAACAGCAAATCAAAACAATAACATTGCAATCTATTCTTTTACCACCTCGCTTTTCCAGAGCAGTTAAAAAGACAGTAAGATGGGGTTCTTTGATACCGACAACCATCAGGAGGCTCACCAGGAACACGATAATGCATACGACACCAACTCCAACAACGGGCTGGTCAACCTGGAAGGGGGCTCAGCAACATTGGCCATCCTGTTGGTCGCAGCCCTCGCCGGGATACCAATTGGGGTCTGTTTGTGGCGCTGGGTTAAGAAAGACCGAATCCGTCTCAGGGCCCAGTACCCCAACGCCTACGCAGCCTACAAGGCCGAGCGGAAGGAGGACGTCCGCGAGCTGGCTTGGGGAGGCTCTTGGGGATCAGGGAGCTCCAAGAAACACGACACTTCCAGCATCGAGTGGGGCTGCTCAGGGGCATTGGAGTACCAGCCCTCTGCCCCAGCACACCAGTATCAGCCCTCTGCCCCAGCACACCCCAGGCACTGGGAGGGACCCAACAAAGAGCGAGACCCCGTCAGGAAGACCAAGGAGTCTCGTGCCAACAGAGAGGTCAGAGTCAACCGGGAGGCCAGCCCTGGTCCGGAGGTCCACAGGAAGAGGGGGCAGCCTAAGGCTCCTGCACCAGGCCCAAGCAGGGACCTGTTCCAGCCGCGCCTCGTCACGGCCACAGCTCCAGGAGTGTCTGCCGCCGCCGTCATCGATCTTCAGGGGGCGGTCGCTGAACTCAAGTCCCTCATGGAGGGGCTCAAGAGCAAGCCGGTCAACACCGCTCGTAGGGAGATACGCGTCGATGCCTCCCCGCTTCGCATCGACGACATCAACATTGAAGAGTTCGAAGAATGAGCAAGAAGAAAAAGAAGGTGACTGGTTTCAGATCATAAAATTGAAAAGCGGCTACAAGGCTGTACATATTGGACCGCTAAAAACCTCTGAGTGTGCTAATGAAAGTGAGTAAAAAAGTCAGTCAAGCCCTACAGAGGGGGGCTTTTGTGAAACAGAGTGCCAAAGAAGACTGTGATTGGAATCAAGTGATAGTAAATGCAATTTTGTCAGAATGTCAGTGCAGTACTACATTGTCAGTAACATGTAAATTTTTGTCTTTGGAACTTTCCTTGGACTTTTTGACTGGGGGAGGTGTAGAGTTATATGCGCTTCCCAATATGTTCATATGTAGTTGTACGATTGAGAGAAATAGAGAGAGCTCAGGCTCAGTTGTGAAACGGATCTCATGCTGTTCACACCTTGTATTCTTACGCTTCTTGGGTTTATGTATGTGTGTATGTATATTTCAGCTAGGTTATCACAATGAGTGCATTAAAAGCTTGATTAAATTAGAACTAAATATAATGTACTTCATAAACTACATCTGCATTTTGAAAACACATTTGGAGAAAATTATTTTGCCTTGATTTGGGTGGAAGAAAAATAGAAAAATGCATCATCCTAAACCAAAACATTTTCTGCCCTCAATTCCTTACAAAAAACAATTTGCCAACATTTTTCTATGTTTTAAAGTTTTCATTGCAGAGAAAGCTAAAATGTGCTCCAAAAACTTTTTGCTACTTTTTTGATAATGTTTTGACAGCCTGAGATTGTTTAGGAGCTGTTTTCTGGCACCTTAATGACTGACTATTATGGGGATAGAAATAAGAGCCCTCCTAGAGTTAAAAAGCAAAATTTGAAAATAGATGCCTCTCAAAATTGTTAATATTAATATCAAAAACCCAGGTTTGATGCAATTTTGCCTGCTTAGGGGCGAAGCACACTAGCTATATGCCGTCAATAGTTCATCTTATTTCATCAATATTGATGATATATTGACAGCAAATTACAAAAAAAAATATTTTTCCTATACATACAACAATTTTTTTTATTAATTTTATGGCAATATCTATATTGATGAAATATAGTTAAAATATTGACGGCATATAGTAGGTGTGCTAGCGCCCTTAATATAGCTTTAATTTATACTTCCATGTTCCTGTAGCTGGAAGGAAAAAGCAAAAAAAAGGAAATTGAAGTTGTTGTTAGTTCATATTGTGCATTGAGTCTGAGCAAAAAAGGCCCTGAAATTGATTGCCAACATATTTATCAAAACTCAATCTTAATTGTTAGTTAACCATTATTTTATATTGACCACTTTGAATTGGTTCTTGCACCTAACTTCCTTTTTTTCTTTTCATGAATTCATTCAAATGCTAAGACAGACACTCAAAATTCAGAGGAATAAATTTGATTC
>CBDHHL010000018.1:0-58504 GCA_965263355.1 Leptolyngbyaceae cyanobacterium
CGTGAACACCCCAACCTCTAACAACATTGGAACCGCCAGAAACTTCAGGCTTTAACATCTCTAAATAGGCTTTTTCTTCTCTGCTCAACATTGGTTTAATCTCCTAAATAGCTAAACTTCTTGCCCACACAGACAGGGCATACACCTCAACATCCGTGTGATCTACTTCCTGCACTTCCCAGCTAGGGCACTCACCCCAACCACCATCTGAGCCCATAGCCAGATTCTCTTCTAGCCATGCAGCGCTTACCTTAACAGCGTAAGCCGCATAGCACACCACACAGCACAGCATCAGCAGCATAAACAACGCAGCCCTGGCGCAAGACCAGGCAGCATTGGCTATGTCTTGCTTGTTAGCTTCATACCAACGACGGGCTATGATGCCCGACTCCACGGCGCAGACCATGGCACTGTAGGTGAAATTCTGAACATCGCTGACGACGGCATCAGCGTTAAGCGTGGAATCTAGAACTAGTTGCATTTCTTTTCTCCTATGTGTCGAAAGGGGCTTGAAGTGGTGCCCCATAAATTAATACCAAACTTTAACGGTAGCGGTTAGACCCTCATGGTCTATCTCGACAATCTCCTGCCGAGATGCCCAAACAATGGGCGTAATCTCAGGATTAGGCTCCTGAGCTGTATCGATCTCACCACCAGCCTCTGCATCGATAGTCGTAACCTCATACATCACACAGCCTTTCTCGGCTGCGGTATTGAAAAGGTCTTCTAGGCTGGGAAGGTCAACATCAAACATGGTCTTATCTCCTTTGTGAATAGCGTCAGGGCCGAAGGCGGCCAACTATTTCACTTGCCGGAACCACTCCGGCGGGGATTTAGGGGTTAACCCCCAGGGCGGTGTCCCCCCTCACATTTATAGTTATAAACGATCTAATTTTAGGTGTCAACACCATTTTAGAAATTTCTTTTGCTAAACTTCGCTTGACACACTAAAAGTACTGATATATAAAGGGAGAGAAGTTTGAAATCAATCTATGATTATCACGAAGAAGATTGAAGTAGACATACCCGACATGCACAAACGCATCCGGGCATTCCTAGACACAGTTGACGGTGTAACGGCGAAACTCATTAAGTCTGGGCTGAACCCTCAGACCGTGTACACCTTTACAAAGGAAGGGGTTAACGCTAGTTACTGGCAGTTGGACCGCTACCTAAAGCCGCTGGGTTCGTCTGTTGAGGCGTTGGGCGTGGTGTTTCCTGCTGAGCCTATAAAGCTTTTGGCAGTAGATAAGGCCCCCGTGGGTGTGCCTGTGTTGGGTGTGTGGGATAAAACTGACTTTTGTAGCTGCTATCTAAATAGCGATGGCCTATGGTTTGATTCATCCATTGCCGATGAAGACACGGCAGATGATCTTGTGCCGCCTAATGGTTGGCTGCCGTTGCCGATATTGGCTGAGGAGAAAGACGATGCGTAAACAACGACGCAATGCCGCCTGTCATATAAACAGGACGCATATTTACAGAGACGTAGAAATAACCTGGGAGTCAAACCCGTTTAGGCAAAGCTCAGTCTGCCATAGCTGCCGATTCCACCACGGCAAAAACGGTGTGGTCTGTGCCGTACATCCTAATGGGCCTGATGGGGATACGTGCGGAGACTGGGAAAGTGTACCGGAGGAATTGCATTGAACCAGCTAACAGAACCGATTTACCCAGAAATCCAAAAGCTTGACACCTGGCTAAGCGAGAAAAACTGGAAACGCTATCCCGTTGGTGCTGCAGGAACCCATGTGTTTTTCTGGCAGCTTAAAACGGATTGCAAAACACTTTGCCTGACCAATGATGTCATACGCATAAACCTCAAGGCATTTGACATGTCCATGGGCCAAAAAGTTAGTCGGCATCATGGCCGATGGGCATTCAGTATTGAACTAACCGCACAACCCCCTGATGGGATATGGGTTGAGTATCGCTGCCCTACTGTGTGGCTGGATGACCTAGAAGACTGCCTAGATTCTCAGGTAAAAAAGTTAATCAGAGCTTGGGAAGCGACTTGTATTTAGCCCTACTCTTCCTACTTCGCAGTGTCCCTGGCGCTGGGGTATCAGTTTGGGGCCTGCCTGCTGTCTTAGGCTTTTCCGTGAATCGCCTAGAGACACCCTCAGGATGCCCGACACGATTACAGCGCCACACCTGGGAGCCACCACGGTTAGTCCCGGCTTTTGCCATGGATGTTTTGCAGTGAGGGCATTGCGGGCGGCTGTCTGGTTTTTTGGTTTTCATGATTAGGTGTAGTTAAAAAAATACCCCGCTCACCGGGGTTGATGGCGGGGGTTAGGCAACCTTGGTGCTCTGACGGCTGCAATACAGCTCATCAAAAGAGACCTCTATGGTTTCAGCGACATTAGCAAAAGAACCGTTTTCGTCAGCGACGATAGGGGCTACCTTTGTCCAGTCTCTATTACTATCGACAATCACAAAGATTGAATTAGCAATAGGGCCATAGAAGAAAGAAGCGTCATCAACATCCTTGAATTGATACTGCTTTAAGCTGTATCCATCGGAGTTAACAAGAGGCTTCCGCGCATAAGCAGTCTCAACAGCAGAGCAAAAGTCAGTACCAGATAAAACAGTCATGGGATTCTCCTTTAGGTTATAAGTGCTAGCGGTTGGCGGTTAAGTTCCGGAGCCCGGTACTACGCTTAACAGTTGCCCGTTTCGCTTTGTTATCCATATACTAGCCTGCAATTTGCAACACATGCAACCCCCCGTCATGCATACGTACATTTTAGTTACTAGGATTTTAGTACTGCTAATCGCACTAAAATTTAGCTACCTTACCCCATAAGCGTTCTGGCCTTAGGAGTGTATCTATGGTAGTAACACCCTCTTTTTAGGAAAGATGCTATGCTGCAAAGGGTTTCAGCCTCAATCCGGTGAAATCACCGTTATGAATATGATGGGTTTGAGTGCCGTATTCGTCAGAATCGCCAGATGATTTAGTGCAAGAATTAGTGCAGAAATTAGTGTGATTGAAATACAGTAAAAATTGGCACATTAGGAAGTGAAAGCATGATTAAGCAGGACGTTGCAGAAAGGGTATTTAATTTTTTGTTTCTACTGGAGACGGATGCAGATAACTTGATCGACTCCGTTGTGGAAAAAGAGGAATATTTAGAGTTAGCCTGCAGTATGGCTAACGACGAATTGATCTATATCACTTGGTTTGAGCACGACAATCCAAGCATAGATATTGCTCCCAAGGGAGAAGAAATAATGAAGGAATTAAAAGCTAAGATTCATTCTTTATTTATTCCTTCTATCCCTAAAAGCATCGAGTTTGCCGAACAGTGGGACTTAGTAGAGCCTCCTAGTTACTAATGCCCGATAAACTCACGGCCCATCTAGCGAAACTCAACTCAAGGCTGGACAGAGTAAAAATCATCCAGCCCAAAGAAGCCAATAAGCTAAGCCTCCGTGCAACGCTACCCCCTAAGCCAGGTGAGGCTAAGGCAAAACAGCGAACATTATCAACGGGTGCCCCTGCTAATCTTGCTGGGGCCAAAGTCGCATTCGCTCGAGCAAAACGCCTGGATGCTGAGCTGATAGAAGGTAGTTTCGACTGGAAGACCTGGGACCCAAAGATTGCAGAAAGGTATAAGCCCAAAACTATTGGTGAATTATCAGAGCGGATACTAGAACTAAAACGTCCTCAATTAAAACCTCGGGGACTCCGGCATAAGTACCAAGTGCCATTGGGCAAACTGCCTCAAGATACTCACCCTACTGAGGAGCTCCTGAGGAACACGATCATTGAGCAATGCACAGGCTACCCCACCAAATGGGCAGCGTACAAAATCGCCTACGGTATGCTGGCAGACCTCGCAGGCCTAAACCATGATCTGCATGGCTTAGGCCCTAAAAATGCTAATGCAGTAAAACCGATAACGCCTCGTGACTTGCCCAGTGATGAGCAGATTCTAGAGGTGTGGTCTGGTATAGATAATCAACTATATAAAATCCTATATGCTCGGATGGCCTGCTATGGACTGAGACCCCATGAAGCTTGGAAATGTGAGGTAGCGCCACAGACAGCAGATGAGCCTATTTGTAGAGTGCAGGCAGATACAAAAACGGGCAAGCGTACCGGTGGGCGGTTAATCCTGCCATTGCCTATAGAGTGGTACACCAATATGCGTCCCTGGCTAGACTTTGAGCCATTTAATCGGGTTGATTGGCAGGGCAAGGATAATGAGTACTTAGGCCACAGGATAAGCCAGTTTTTTGAGCGTCGTGAGCTCCCTTTTAATCCGTATATGCTGCGTCATGCTTGGGCAGTGAGATCGGCCCGGAGTAACTTAAGTACGGTGGTTGCTGCGAAAATGATGGGACACAGCCAAGCGATCCATGAGCGGACGTATCAGCAGGCTCTAGGGGAAGAAGGTATGTTGGATGCGTGGAAAAAGATAATCTAAGACGCAAGTGCATCCCATATATCAAGTTGCCTTTTATTCTGCGTGACTTCTGAGCCTGTTTGTTGCTCCAGCCAATCAGCCCTAGCATTAGCACTTACAAAGTCTTGGTTTTTACCTAGTCGGCCCTTGGCGACATCTACCCAGTGAGGATCTATATCTATTCCTATAAACTGCCGTCCGTTATTTTTAGCGGCTAGTAATGTATTACCCGACCCACAAAAGCAGTCGAGGACAACCGCATCGAGCTTGGAGCTAGCTAAAATAATATGCTCCATCATGGCCAATGGTTTCTCGCAAGGATGCTTGCCCTGGTAGCTTTGCACCGTTGGGAAGTCCCATACATCCGTGTAGGGCACTTCTGGAGATACTGAGAAAGGCCGCCTTAGTTCTTCGTATTGTTGCCTTAGTTCTTCGTATTGTTGCCTTAGTTCTTCGTATGGACGCTTAAAGTAGTCGGGGAATGAGGTTTGAAGTTTGGTGTACTTATCTTTTGTCGGCATACAAAATTGAGAAGCATTAAACCAATGCCTGCCAGCCATCCCACCCTTTTCCCTGTAGCCACAAAGAACATTAACTTGATTCGGTGATAAACCTGCCTTAGCCCTTTCCCCATCCAGATAAGCCCGCAATGGCTCAAAGACAAAACCCCTTAATTCATCACATTTTGCCTGATAGCCTGCCTCACCTTTAGCCGCATTATCAGCGTTGAAGTGTTCACAAAAAATAATTGATTCCCACGGTTCTTTGAACTTTCTAGCCTCTTCTTTATTAGCTTTTTGATGCCATCCTGCCTGCTTAACCCATCTAATATTATTCAACACATTAAACCGCTGACTTAATAAAACCTCTACTCTGGCAGACATTTTAGGTGAAGCACAACAATATAAACTGCCATTAGGTTTTAAAATTCGCTGCCATTGCTCAGCTAATTTATCAATCCATTCTAAAAACTTAGTTGGGTTATCCCATTGGCGATCCCACCATTCGAAACAGCCCTTAGAGCCCCCGCCTTTAACGCCAAAATAGGGTGGATCGGTGGCGATTAAATCAATGCTATTGTCTGGCATTGTTGCCATTGTTTCTAAACAGTTGCCGGTAATTACTTCGTTTTTCACCGCACTAACCCCCATACCCCTTTGGCATCTTCGGCACATTCAAATTGCCACTAAGCAACAACGGCTCAATGGTGGCAACATTCGCAAGCCAGGAACCGTCCATAAATGTGTAATGCACTCCTTTTATAAGGTTGCAAGGCTGATCCGTATCATGGGCGTATTCGGCACGCTTCATAAGGTCTTTCAACCATGTAGCACTTTTACCAAGGCTCATGGCTTTCACTGCTCTCTCAGGCGATCTCCAGTCGTTATCTGATAGATCAACCTCTTTCTTTAGCCGTGCAACGTCGGCTTTTAATGACTCAATTTCTTTAGTCAAGGCTGCAATGTCAGACATCACGCCGCTAACTCCTTCATGCCGTATGCCAAAGCATTCTCCATGTATCTCTGTGCCACGGCGTTGAACTGTTCAACTGTTTGATTACGCCATTGCGTAAACCGCCAAACTTGATCCTTATGCCCTGGATGACGTAGCCGAGCGAATAATCTCTGATTGGCTTCGCTCAAATCTTGCAAGGTAACGTTTGTTGGTGTAGATATCTTGGCCCTGAAGATAAACAAGCAATTAAGCCGATCCTTGTTCTGCTCAATCCATTGCGGCCATGACTTTGCGATTATTGGAGCCAACTGGTAGCCGGAGTCTGTCTTCCTTACGGCTCCCTTTTTGATTAATAGCCCCCTGTGCCCTCCATGAAAATCGCCAATGTCCCCCTGAGCTATCAGGAATACCCCCTGTAACTGAGGATCGGTGAGACTGTCGAGTAAGACCGAACCTGGGTCAACTTTGGGGCCAATTTCGTGTGAATTGACCCAGTAGTCTCGTAGTTCTGGGCAAAGCTGGCCACCAATAACCACTTTTTTCCTCTTGAGGGCTGCTAATGTCTGAGAGCGGATAGCCCCTAGGGGATAGCCTCGAATTATGTTTGTGATTGCTTTTTCCTGATCCTCAGTTAGTTTTGGTAGTTTCATTATGCTGCTATCTCCAATAAACTCTTCTGCTCGTATTTCCCCGCCATTCGGTTCCCGCCAAATTCCCAAAAACCTTCAATCGGGCAATCGTCTCTAGTACTGCCGTTATTCATCGTGGCTAGTGTCCCTAGAGGCGTGAACCACCATTGACGCTTCCTCTTTTCAAGCAACCGATCCACCTCAAAACACAGCTCGCTTGATACGTAATTAGTGGCCACGACACGGCTTACTCTCGGCTCATCCAAAAGCATGGCCAGACAGTTCATGAAGAGATCTAGGGTCTCTTCCCCTTCTGGATTGCCATGGTGCGTATAAGCCGGAGTCATTGCCCCAGTGCCACGTCTGCCAGGTCGGGATTTAGACGGTAGCCAATAAGGTGGGTCCACGAACGCGATCGCATGCTGGAAATTGCTTTCTCTAAACCGCTGGATGCAAGCTTGCCAACTATCAGAAACAGACAACCGCCAAGATTCATCAAAGTGTGGCCATTCAAAACGCCAGCTTGAGAATTGATCAAATTTGTCTTGGCTGAGAGCAACATTTAATCTGCCCTGAGCATTGCAACGGAGCACACCACCAAAAACCAACTTACGGAGAATGATTGAAGCCGCTGCTAACTGCTGCGGATCAGACTCGTATCCAGCCTCCAACCACTCTTTCAATTCTTGAAAATAAATATCGTCGCAAGCCGCCCTGATTTTGTCGGAATATTTGTTTATGAACTGCTCGATATAATCCCGTCCGCATTCTCCATCAAAAAAGCCAAACTCATCAGGTTCTGTGTCCATCCATGATCTCCACACAGTAGATACAGCCGGATCGATATCAGCAACAAATGCATTTTTTACTCTGCCATTCGCCAGTATCCTATGGGTGAAATGGCCAGCGCCTACAAACGGTTCAATCACCGCGTCATAGGGACGCTCATCCCAGATTGGGTATTTATGCCAGTCTTTTTTAGAACCTGGGTATGGGTGAAGCAATCCTGTTTTCATCACTCTCCAGCCTCCCGACCACTAAAAAAATTACCGTCCCTAACCTCAGCCAACAAATCACTTAACACTCGTAACGCATACCCCTGGCATTCTTCATCATCCACTAAATACTCAATTAGCTCAGCTCGTGTCTTAATAACCGGGATGTTGTTTTTATCAGCATGTTCACATTCACGATCCGCGACTTCACTTTTACCGGGCAATCGCAGGACAGCATCACACTGTTCTAGCCATGCAAAATCCCACTTAAGCCAATCCTCATAACCAACAGGATGAATGATTTGCTGGTAGTGACTGAACAATGGGGCAAAGGGTACATGGCCGAGGTCCATAATTGCTCTAAATGCATCATGCTGGCGACGAACATTTTCAGCTGTATCACCCAGCGTGTATGGGCTACTAATAAAAACTTTTGCACCTAAATTTAGGTTTGCCATGATCACATCTCCTCACTTAATCCGCTAATCTCCACATTCGCTTGCTGAATGTCGCTTGATTCGAATAAATCACCCTGCTCTGGCAAAGAAGCGACGTACTCCAAAATCTCTTTCTGCAACGAATCCACATCCGATGATTCTTGCTGTGTCAGCTCAGTGGACTTGATGCAAGGCGTATTAAACACAATCGCCTTAGTCCCCTCACCATAATCACGGCGTAACTGAGCAGTGACGACAACGCCTAGACCATTGTCATCAGGGACAAAAGTCACCCCCGATACATAGGCCAGTTCTTTCTCGATTTCATCTAGCCAATCATCGCCAAGACGCCCTACCTCAACGCACAAAGGCATAAATGCATTAAGGGCATCTTTCAGGGGCTGCGAAGCTGGTTTACAGCCGTCTAGCTTCCCGCCTTTGAGCTGGGCAGAAGAGTTTAAGTGAGCATCACCGTGCAACTCGACGTAGTCACCTTTGAGTAGTTTGATTTTTCTGTAAGTGGTTAACATGGTTCCTCCTTTTGGGCCAACGCCCTAGTTTTGTTTGTAATCAGTGCGAAGCTTCACCCAAGTCACACTCATCGTCGGCAGCGCCATAGCCCACTCAGTAGGCGTATTAAGTACTCGAAAGAAACCCCAGCGCCATAGCCTCAGCTCAAAAAAGCTGAGCTTTAGTCGGCCTATCCAGATTTCATCGAACGTTTCTCGTCGGAATGTTTTGATCATTGGTTTTTGTCCTTCAACCTAAACAACTGCAGTCTCAACTTCATCCCCAGGCGTTTCACTCTCTCGTCATCAAGCATCGTCAAAACGGTGTTAGTGTCCCAGTCAGGCTCAAACTTGAATCCGTTGCGATCGCACCAATCCAATAAACGAAAGTGAAAGTCATCAGGGCTGGTCTTTCGGAACAGAGAGATGACGGCGAGGTGTTGGCCTAAATCCTCAGCCTGCATGCTCACCTCCCACCGGGATATTGACGCCCATTACTTGAATTCTTTGGTCCGAATACTGCCGATCTTCGTCAGTTAGCTCACGCCTCCAAACCTGCTTGAATTCAAGCTTTTCAGAAGGGTAACTTTCCCCCTGACTGAGCGCATGACGCAACTCACGACAGAAGCGCTGAAAGCGGATAAACTCATCACTTTGCCGGTCAGAATTTACTTGAACAGGCGACAAAAGCTTTTGCCGTGCATTCTCGACGTGTTGCTGTTTGAAGTGTTTGATAATGTCATTCGGCTGGCATCGCTCAGCATCCAGTATCTTGGCGCAATAGTCGCCAAATTCCTGAGCACTAGGCTTGTACTTGTTCAGCTGGTCTAAAAACACATCCCTAGACTGATCACTCATCTTTTGCCATCCACGAGCAGGGATGAGCATATCTAGCCATAAATCGAAGTCTTCTCTGCCTAACATGCCTCTAACTCCCTTCTTTTAGCTTCATTGGCTGCTTTTTCGGCTTTATATCTTTCATACGCTGAGGCTTGGGGGGTAGAGCCTTTTTGTTGACGCTTCTGGTACTGGATGTGGGCCTCCTGCAGCTCCAAGTCAGTCATGCCACTGTCAAGCATCTTGTCGGGATTAAGCCCCTTAGTCGAGAGCATCTCAGCCCACTTGATGTACATACTGTTGCGAAACGTTGACTCGAAGCATCCCCCCTGATAGCAATCGCCATCTTTTGTCCCACTCCACCAAGGATCAAGCCTAGCCATTGAAAGACCTCGGATCATGCGATCAATAACCAAGTCCCAATCACCGTCAGCAACCTTTAGCGCCTTTCGGAGCATGGTCTCTCTTTCTTCGCCAATATTTTCAGCAACCGCCCAAAGGTTAGGTTTTCGTTCGTTGTAAATATGGCGGGCTTGCTGTTTCTGATGAACAGTAACTTCAGGCAGTTCTCGCTTTTTTGATTTTTTGCGCTTGCCGGAGCTTTTACTTTTTTGCTGACTATCAGAACCTTTAGGCTCTTCGCTTTGCTGATCAGAGATAACTGGCTGTTCGGGTTGCTGACTCGGCTCACCTCTCAAAACCGTCTGAGAAGAAGAGTCCCCTTGGGGGACTATAGGGGGATCTTGATCATTGGATAGTTCTTCTAAGTAGTTCTTACTGGATAGATCCCCGGAAACTGTTTCCGGTAGGGTTTGTCGTGATTTTCCGGTAGGACTGTCGTGATTTTCCGGTAGGACTGTCGTGATTTTCCGGTGGAACGATTTTCCAGTGGAAACTGTTTCCGGTAGGACCGTGTCACTAACTTTCACCACCCGCCTACCGGAAACAGTTTCCGGTAGGCTTTGTTTTTTGTCGGCTATGGAGTCAAACAAAATGCTAAACCTATCGGACGTTCTGAAGCCCTGGTTATTGAATCGCCTATGCCGCTGGATTATGGATTTTGCTTCCAATTGCTTGCATAAATTTCTGATTGTGCGGTCTGTGAAGCTACACATTCTGGCTAACAGCTCTTGCCCTGGCCAGCATTCGCCGTTAGCGTCAACGAAGCTATTAAGCGACAAAAGCAAAAGCTTTTCGTTGCCCGTAAGGTTTGACTCCCAAATTATTTGCTCTCGTTGGTAGTGCTTCAGCATTAGAGGGCATTCCCGGGCACAAAAACCCGCCCCCCGCTCTCGGTGGTTCTCAACATGTTCGTTTTTCAGGAATGGGTAACTAATCTAGATGCACCAAGGAATAAGGAATAACGCTCACCACGGCTACGGGCTTGCTCTCTCCCGTAAACCTCGCGCCACCCGCTTCAATGCCCAGTAGACATAAGCGACGGCTTGAGGATGACTAAGCCTGCTTGAGTGATACGCTGGCAGTGTTTGGGTGTCGAATAATTCCAGCCAGTTATCTTTGTAAGTAACGCCGCTAATGGTTTTCCCAGGGAGGAAGATCTTGAGCCGCTCTCGGTGGTTCTCGTACCATGAGACAGCCTTTTGAATATCTCCGTCTGTGATCACCTTTAGTTTTAGTTCTTCGTCGCAGGTAGTGGGTGGGTGGTTCATGCGGCTTTACCTCCGCTAGCTCTTTGAGATTTTGAGTCGATATAGTCGGCCACCTCAATGCAAGCTGCTGCAATCTCTCTAAGGTCATTTGCTGAGAGGTAGCTGCCATAAGTACAGGCGTCTTCGCTGTCCCAGACTTGGCCTTTAACAGCCCGCCCATCGCTAGTGAGGCAAAAGTCACCGTATTCTTGCATCACTTTTTCTGTTTGCTGTGAAAAGCTTTTCACGCTACTTTCCTCCCCGCACTCTCAGTTATCCGCTCTCTCACTACAGTGCAAAACCCCTCAATTGTCAGACTTGCGGCGTACTGCAGCTCATAACAATCCCAGGCAAAGCTAGGGCTGATTAACTCCAGTGGTGTCACAAACACCCATTGCTGTCGGTCAATCCGGTAGGCCAGCACAGGGACCTTTTTGGAATCAAAAGCTTGCTTTACCGCTTGCTCCCACCATCCCTTTAACTCAGGTTTCTTGGCTCGCTTAATCTCTAGGGCAATACCAGAGATACCCATGCAGTCAGCACCACCATTCCGGGTTTGCTGAAGGTTGCGGCTTAGATCTATGCCAAGCCGTTCTTGGAGTAGTGAAAGGCATTCCCTTTCACCAGAGGCCCCCTTGTTTCGCTGCATCTTACCCATCACTCCACCCCCACAACTGTGCTGATCATCTCCAGCCATTCTTTGTTTTCTAGAAACCTGTCCCACGGTGTTGGATACTCAGGCAGATCAGCGGGAGTGCCTAACGTGTCAAACAAAGGGTTGACCGCTAAAATCCTAAAGGCTTCAAAATCCTTGGGCTCGTCCAGCTTCTCTTGGACCATTCGCCACCAATCTACAGCGGCTTCACGGCAGTCAACCCATCCGTAGTAAACGTGTTTTATGTCACAAGAGGGTGACAGCCTTATACGCAAGGCGGCTTTAAGTGCGTATACTACAGACGTATCTTCTTGAGGTGCTATCATGGGCAATAAATATTGTGTGACTACAGCCCTAGCCGATGTGCAGGGCTGTTTTTGTTTATGCGGCAGTAACACTCTCTGCTTCTGCGGCTTCAATCCCAGCGCTTAGCAGGCGGTTAACAGCAGCCTGATCTGACTCTGTTTTCTCCGCCAACTGCTGAGCACGTTCTAAAAGATCCACAAACACGCGGATCGTCCTCAGCTCCTGATTATTTCGTTTCCTGATTCGTCGCTTTGCGTATTTCATTAGTTAACTCGCAGTTAGCTACAAGTTGCGTATACATAATGTACACGATTTCAAGTTAACTTGCAACCAACTGGTAGGTGAAAATGATAAGTTCTGTGACTGTAAAGTCAAAGTCAGTGAGCGATATGAACAAGCAAGCCCTAAGTGATTGGGTTAAAGGGAAGCTTGAAGAGGGGTACACCCTCCGTGGGCTAGCTTCAGATCTTGGGTTTGCGGATACCTCAGTTGCTGCTTGGTTAGACCAAAAAATCAAAAGGACACTAAAACCCCGCGCTGTGGAAGCTATCGCACGGCACGACGATGCACCCATAGCAGATACGTACAAATGGCTAGGCATACCTATGCCCTCAGATGCCTCTGTAGGGTCTGAAGTAGAACAGCTGCGGCTTTCTGTGACTCGTCTAGAGCAGCAGCTAGCAGCCTTGTCTGATGTGGTTTATAGCCGAGGCTTTAGACCTAGTAAGTTCGCATTGTGGGTACAGGATCAGCTGCATCAGGGTGGCTATGACTTGTGCCGAGATGACCTAGCTTATAAAGCATTCCTCAGGGAAGCTGAAGCAGCTATGGAGGGAAATAAAATAAGAACACGTAGAGCCATAGGTCAGATCATGGGAGCGATCGCCATGGAAAAGCAAATTGACTTCACAAACCTGGCTTTAATAATGCGTCGTACACTGGGCAATCCAAATCTAACTACCGGCTATCTGCAAGACCAAGAAGCCGTTCTCAACTCAAATTCTAGGGACGCCACGACCATTTAACATCAGACTCACCTTTTAGATAGAGGTTGATCGGTCTGCTCGGCTTTGATGCCTCTATCTTGGCCGCTCTGTCGTTGATAGCCGACACAGAATTAAGCACCTCACTCTTTGGCAGGGTGGGCACGGCTATTGCTCGTTTTTTCATCTAATTACTGACTCATCTTCAGGGTTTTAACTGTTGCTTGATTGATTTGTTCGCTATATTTCAATATTGATTGGTTCATACGGCTTTTGGTCAATCAAAAGATTCTTTTGATTGACCAAAAACATAGTTAAAGCTGACGTAAAGTGACCCCATGCCCCTACTGCAGAAATATATCAATGAACTAATACATTCGGCGGAAATTCCGGCCCACAGTATTGACAAAGAAGGGAAATTGCTAGCCGTTTCTTACGGGTGGTTAACTCTTTTAGGCTACACAAAAGATCAAGTGATTGGCCGTAAATCTACTGAGTTTCTGACTGAAGAATCCAAAAAGTTAGCCGCTAAAGTTTTACCTGAATATTACGAAACCGGGAAATGCCACGACATTCCTTATACCTTTGTCGATAGTGACGGACGTGGGGTGTCCGTGCTTTTGTCAGCGGATAGCGTCTGGCGTGATGGCGAATTCCTTAGGTCAATCGCTGTGTTGAGACCTACCGATCCTCAAGCAGTGCGAGCCAGGGCCGACAAGATAACCGCATGGAAGCTTGGCCAGCAAACTGATGTGCAGGTGCTACTTGAAAACCTCGAAGTACTAGAACTCAACTGTGAGGTTACATTGAGATGCAAAAATGAAGCCTGGTTTACGTATGTCGTTTCGGCAGCTTCGTACTTTCAGGGAGTTGATGCAATTCGCTTGAAACTTGAAGGCTCTCAACGGGAAGTTTTAATAAACCTGGGCTTAGGGCAACGTCAAACCCCCTAGCCCAGGACACTAGCCAATCACACTCCTCTTCGGTCGCAACTGCCCCTAGTCGGATTTCGTTTAAACGGATTTCAGTTAGGGGCGTAGTCTTGTATAGCTTTTCGTAAGCGCCTGGGTGTTCCTGCTCTACTGCATCTAATAGCGTGCCAGCCGACGCCACAGTGGGAAGCAATAGCGATCTCAACCTGGCTACAGCTTCGATATCAGCAATATCCACCAAGCCCAATAAGTGCATCCGCATCAGAGACAGGGCGAACCGTGGGTCAGGATCTAGCCCTAACCCTATAGCTACTCTGGCAATCTTCCGGCTACTCCAATGCTTCTGGCTCTTAGGTGGATTCTGCATTGTATAGAGCTGGGATTCTGTTAGGGCCTCCAGTCCCTGCGCTGCTAGTCGCGTGTTTGCAGCTGATAGCCAAGCCCCAGCACTGCCAGCTCTATCTATAGATTTCTTTATAAGTGCAGCCAGCCTAGGGGCCTCACTTTCAATAAATAAGCTCTGTAGTAAATCCATATATAAAAATATTCTCTCCCTCAAATTCATCAGAGAAAGGAGCAGAACCCCTTGATTCCAAGGGACCTACACACAATCTTTATCAAAATTCACTACTTTTCAAGTGCTAGCTACTTGCAAGTTGCCTTGTGATTGTGTACAGTGTGTATACAAGTCACACAGCACTTAAATCTTTTATGACTAATTCAACCGCAACCGCTACAGCGGAATTGATTGCACCGCTGGGAGTAAGCACAAGCTGCCCATTGCCTTATTCTGTCAACCAAGGTGAACCCGTGTTCATCACAGAAGGGGCGATGCGTGCTCTTTCTGTTGATGTGTACTTTCTGACGCTGCATCGTCCTAGCGATGATCGGAACAACCCTGAGGGTGCCTGGCAGGATGAATGGAAGGTGACGCTGAAGATTGAGCGCAAATCACAGCCCGCATTTGGCCGAATTGTCCAATGGTTAGAAGAGAATCTATCAGGTTGGACGCTCCATGAGTGGGAGTATGACGATCCCACTCGCCCATACAACGGTGTTGTTGGGTTGATGACCATGCGTAGCGTGGCTTAACCATGGAGTCAGCAGTATTCACGGTCAAGGCTAGGCAGGGGGTAGAGCTAACAATTACGGCTCCCTCTGGGACTAGCAAAAGAGATGTAGCTAGGGTGCTAAGTCATCGAACTGAGTTAAAGCAGGTAGAAGTAGAAGTTAATTCTAAGGAGTCCTGAATATGCCAATTGCAGGCGTTACGGATAAATTAAGCACCCGCACGGAGACCAACCGATTGGGGTCATGCTGGAAGGGTGAGAAAAAACAGAAGAATCGTGCTGGCAAGGATCTAATTGATAGATTCCGTCTTGAGTTACCCCATCCATACGATTCAGCGATCCAGGCGGCTTATGGTTCAAATATGCCAAAAGAGGTCAGAGTTTTCTTCCCTCATCACACTACTGATGAAGTGTTCGAGAGCTGGAATGATGCATTTACCGCCAAGGGTTTAGCTCACCGTTGCAATGGTGAGAATATTGTTCGAGAGGTGGGTTTGGTCAACTCATACCGTGGTGGGAAGAAATACAAAAAGCGTTCTGCTGAGAATGTTTCTAAACCATGCCTTAAGCAGCCTGGTGAGGCTATCTGCAGTAAGTGTGTGAGCACTGGCTATCTGAAGTTTGTAGTCCGAGAGTTATTCCCCTATGCGGGCATGTCTCAGGTGATTGTGCAGTCGCTGACAGGTATTACTGATGTTATCGGTGTGACCAAGCAATTGCGGGCACTAGAAGAAAGATACGGCAGCCTTCGACAATCGCCCGTGCCATCACCTTCAACATGGAACCACATCCCATTTGTCTTGAAGCGTGTTCCTCGTGAGATTTCACGCCCAATGATGGACACCGATGGTGGATATTCAAAGACCACGGCTTACCCCATTGTCATCACTGAGGATCCTAAATGGCTCAAGTTCTGGCAAGAAGCCACACAGAAAGCCATGATTCTGGAAATGGTTCAGAGTGGCCAAGCTGGCCTATTGCAAGAAAGCGATCGCGCAATTCTTCAAGAGATGCAATCGCTAGAGCTACCCATGGCAAAGGTTTCAGGGCAGTTGCCTGGTGTTGAGGTTGAACAAAAAGCAATCTCGGCAGCTGATGATCCAATTCTTCAAGAAATGGAGGTTTTAGAACAGAAAGCAATTGCTGCTGAGTCAACTGTTGATACGGCTGCGATCGCTGATGAAGATGCGGCGGCAGAGTACCGAGAAAGGCTACTGAGTAGAGCACCAAAAGAACGCTGTGGCGCTGTCAATGTCCACTTAAAGCTGGCTGTTGAAGAGCTAGACGATATCTGGGCACAGGTGGACCAGGGCAAGGAAGGCATTGAACGGACTACGGACTTTATAGAGCTGATGCTATTGCATTATGCCGAGCAACACATGGTAAAACAGCGTGATGCTACGAAGCTGATTGTTCGATTGCAGGATGACTTGGGGTTAGTAGATGAAGACTTAGCGGCAATGTTTGTCTCTGAGTTGCCTAACCATGTATCTCCAGCAGCGAAAGAGCAACCTACGACGTTTGAAGGGAAGGGAATTGATTAATGAGTGAAACTAGCAAGTATGGCCCACAAGGGAAAATGGCTTTGTGGCGGGCAGATCCAGGCAAAAAGCAGGTATTTCAAGGAAATATCGAGCTGTCCCCCGATTTGATTAAAGAGATAATCAATCGCTTTGATGGGGAGCCTATGAAGCTGAATCTGATTGGGTTTAAGAGTAGCTCTGATAATCCAAAGGCCCCCGCTTATAGTGGCTTTGCTTCTCTGCCAACGTACACCGGGAATGAGTCAGCACCACAACAGCAATCAGCTGAGCAGTCAGCGGGTGGCACCCCTGATTTTGATGAAATTCCATTTAACCGCTTTGGGGATGAACTGAATTGGGGGGCTTAACCATGCTCTACACAATAGCCCTCGGTCTCGCCTTGGCAGCCTTCTGCCTTGGTGTGGTGTGGTTAGCGGCGACGAGTAAATGATGTAACGGAGTGAATGAGATGTTTGTTTTAATTGCAGCCTGCGCTTCCCCTCTGATCGTCTTGGCATCCCTGGCTATCTTCTGGCCACGGATAGAAGCGGATAGCTTCAGTGAGAGAGAGCGGTGGTGAGCCTAGCTGACTTGTTAGAAGTTGGCCGCTTGGTACTGGCGATTGCGTGCTGTGTTGCGGTCATGGTGATTATTGAAGTAACGGAGTAGAGAAGATGTTCAAAAACAAGGGAATCCCACTAAGCAAACCAAAACTTGAATGGGTGCTAGGTATTCCTAAAAAAAGTATTCCAGATTGGCCAGTTAAATGTTCGGGTTGGGTGCCAAAGAGTAGGCTTTTGGTGTTGCAAGATTGGCCTATTGAATTGTGGGACCCTGAGAATTTGCCATACTGCATCCCTGGGAAGTTGGTCTCTAAAAGAAAAGCTCGACGCGAGCGAGGCCGACGCAGACAAAAGTCACAACGCTAACAAACGACCCCATCCAGTGAAGCCGCAATAAACCAGCGGTAGGCCGTGCAACTCGGCACTGGGGTATCAGGGTGTATCCCTGTAGTTTAGAAGAAAATAAACCAACTATGAGAAGACCACAACAACGCCCAGAGGTTAAACGCCTCTTGGGTCAGCTTAAGCGTACCGATGGAGTGCAGTTGCCACGAATCATCGTTAAGAGGGATAAGCCATGTTAGATGCTTATTCAATTGCACTAACTAACGCGGTCAGACGGGTTAGCCTAGATGTCGCTGCTGGAGATAGTGATTCTAAATTATTGCAAGAAAGCCTGTCTTTGGAAATTGGCAGACAAGAAAGATTGACCAAGATAAAAGACAAGCGGGTGCAACTAGAACTACCTGACACATTAGAAGGAAGAACTAAAGCGCTGGAGAATCTAGACAATGGATGAAAAACTAGCAGCTGCGTTGGCTCGGTCTGTCCCTGGCAGAAAAGTGGTCAAGGTGCAAATCCCAAGACAATTTACACCCGCCGTGCAAGAAGCACATGAAAACGTCACTCAACAAACTTATGGAAACCCCACCAGCAAAAATCCCTGACATGAGGATAGAACGACGCAAGCGGCAAATCATTTATAGCCTCGTCGGTCGAAATAGGGTGTGCCCAGTTAAAGCCGCACATTTTGCAGATAAAAGAATCAGAGAAGAGGAAGAGAGCGTTACTAACGATGAAAACAGTTGAGATATTAATCAGAACCCCTAGCGGTAACTACCCCGCAACTTATCAGCATCCTAGTCCCCAGCAATCCGTTCGTGAGGCCAAGGGGGACAACCCGGATGCAGTTGTTCAGCGGCGACGGACACGCACTAAGGGGAAGGCGTAGTGAAAAAGATTGATTACGTGATCATCTCCGCAGCGATCGCGCACATCCCCCTATGGATTCTCAGCCTTCTGGGATAACTCACCCAATAACCCAGGGCCGACCGGCAAGTCAAAAGCCCTGGGATGCCCCATCAATGCACACGACACGATAGGACAACTGAATCATGACACAAAAGACAGCAGCACAGATACAAGCAGAAGCCGCCGAGAAAGAGAAGCAACTAGCTGAGACTTCAGCCCAGGCAACCGAACAGGCGACTAAATACGGCATGTCTGAGGCGATGCGTCGTCACTACTCCTCCGATGAGGCTAAGCAAAAGAATGGATGGTAACTCTATGCAACTCCATACATTATCCTTGGAAGACTTTACCCAGGCAAAAGCTGAAGCCGTAATCAAGTGGTGTACCGAAAACACGGTTGATGGTTATAGCGAGCTTACCCACGGGCATTTGTACTCCCATAAGCTAAAGGGTTTCCCTAACATTCAGTTCATGGAAGGGCTTGCGGTTCCGTCGCATACAGATAACATCAAGGCACACAGGCCTATCCTGTTTCTGAATAATCCATCGGGGTATATACTTCGGTACGATTTACAGGCCAAAGCAGTCCCTTGGAAACGTGGCGACCTGGCAGTGCTTAATCTGGATGAGCCGCATCTTATAGATAGTTTAGAGGCTCAGGACGATCAGCAGCCATGGCAGGCTATCTGCTACGGCAACCCTGAACGATTCAAAGCGGATACGTGGGGGCCTGAGGAAGTAGGGAAATATGCCATGGCCATGATGAAAGAATTTGTGGAGGCGATTATCAGATGATTTACTCTTTAAGAGAATTAGTTGAATCTCAGAACAATCAGGCAAATATAAACGGCAAATGGGTGCCCGCAAGACCTTCGAGGCTTTCAGGGTTTGAAGGATTCAAAGAACGGCTCAAAGCAGCGTTGTTAGTGCTTCGAGACAAGGCCGACGCAGTGATATGGCCTGAGGATCAGTAAGCCAAACAACCAGATAATGCAAAGCCGCTAGCGTTAAGGCGTTGGCGGTTTTTCAGTGCTTAGCAAGCTGCTCATATAGCTCTTGCTTTTCCTCCTCCATCTCTAGATACAGCTTGGCATCTGCGGCTGATATCTTCTGTGGGTCTGTTTCTACTAGCTTAAATCGGCCATCCATGAACATTTCGAGGGGGCGCAGGTATGTTTTACCGCTATTGTCCTGGGTGTTGCTGTAACAAACATGCGGCTTTTGGACTGCTGGCCATGCCCAGCTTTTATTGCTGCCATCCAACGCAGGAAGGATATCGTACCATTGGCCAATTTCTGTGTGTTCTGAGGTGAAATATCTAGGTGAGTTTTCATCGCCATTGCTGCCAGCTTCAACAAGGCAAATCACCTCATACTCATGCCACTCCCCATTACTGGGATCGTGCTTTTTATGGCGATAGATTTGGCCGGGTTTAGGATATAAGCTCATACTTCCACACTCCTAAGATTCTTTCACAATCCTCTTTTCTCATTTCTGTCCTGTATTAATATCGGTTATTGCAATTTTCAGATACCGATTCACTTTAGCTCTTAGTCTCCTCAGCCCAAGTAACTGAATATCACCAGCACCATAGATGTTGTGCTTGAGAAGAAAGAACTCATGATTGGTTCCTTTCAAGACTTTATAAACTCGGTTATTCTCCACCAAGTAACCAGAACTACTTTGAGCCAATAAAGCCATCGTATTAGGATCGGTCACTTCAGCAGCAACACGTTTCCTAGATAGCGGCTCTAACCCATGGTCTACTCTGCACTTATCAGATAGACGACGCTGGATTGTGCGATCGCTTCTCCAATCAGTTCGCTTTCTGATACCCGATATTGTTGCACCTGGTACCGTCCAGTCTCCAGACTCAAAAGCATAACGATCAATTTGCTTGGTTGCCTTGATATCCGATTCACGCCCAGTCGATTTTACTGAGGCAATCTTTTCCCAAGGTTTCAATACAAAATGCCTAATGCTTTCGGGCACTGATTGACTAGCTGCCCACCATGCTTGTCTCTGGCACTGTAGGGCATCTAAATGAGTAGCCAATCCTTTAGTACCAAATCGGGAGGCTATCTCCTTCAATGGCACGTCAGCGATCGCACCCAATACATTTTTGTGCAGTCCTAAGTTCAAATTTCTACACACTTGGCGAATGCCGATCAGGCTCAGAACAATGCGGTCCCTTGCCCGGTCGTCACGATGCCATAACACGCCCTCACCTCTGGACAACCACCGATAAATAGTCGCCTGGCCATTACCAAAGAATGCTCGTAGCTGCTGAGTGGTCACACAGACCCGCCCAGAGCCACTGAGGTTTATCGCCCTGGCAAAGTACCAAAGACGGATTTCTTCACGGCCACAGTCCAATACACGGCTATGCACACGGGAGTAAATGCTAGGGGTTAGAGTCATACGCCCTCCCAATCAACCCGTGTAGTGAGGGGCCGACTGGAAAGACACTAAAAAACCATGCATTGCCCAAAGCAAATACATGGATACTCTTGATCGATTTTTGGTATGATGGCATCATCATCGTTAGTCGATTGAGAGGGGTAAAGGTCTATCAGTCGGCTAGGGGTGAGGGCCGTTAGGGAAGAACAACGTTGGCGCGTTGCCCTTATAAAGGCTCTCTCCTCCTGCGATGAAACAATACTATCACATCCATTCGGGGATAGTAACAATGTCATCTCATCAATAAACCGCCCTTAGTTAATAGCTTTGGGCGGTTTTGTTTTGAGCGTCTGTTATGGTCCCGAGGGGCAAATTACGGCAATTCGATTATTGTTGGCTGTCGCAAGATCTCAATAGTTTTAGTTAGCGTCGTATAGGTCAGTGTGTAAATGGCATTATTCTTGCTAGCTCTGTTACCACCGACGTTAAGGATCTCAATACCCCATTCGTCAATCCATGCAGCAACATCTTCAGGCGTGGGCTGTTTGGTAAAACGAGCATGTAGCATTGGCTTTTGCATTAATTTGGCGGTTTTGATCGCCAGCTTACTACCTGGGCTCTCAGTGTTACCAAACAAGACCGTTCCATCGGAATCTCGTATGTTCCGTATAGTCCGGATTGGATACCCAGGATCTAAGCACTCCTTAAGCCCATACTTTTCTTCTAGCCATGGCGCTGGGCCATCTTCAGTAAGCCACTGATTAGAGCACCATCCACCAGTTTCAATTCCCTGGTCATAGGCAGCCGCCAAAGCCGCTTGGTCGGCTCCGGTTTGGCCACCGGATATTATTCGTTTCAACATTTTTAGGGTTTTTGTTTTTGGATTGTTGGCGTAGTTAGTCTGTTAAGCCGCGCTCTAGTGCTGCGATCGCTTCTCGCATATCTTCTAAATGTAGGTCTAGATTTTCTGGCATCACTTCATCAACGGACTGGCGTAGTACTTTAACGGCTTCTAGTATTTTTCTTTTTTCGCCTTCTTTTTTGACCACTGCATCTTTAACTATTGTCTCGACCAAATTAGAAACGGTCCTATATTCACTATCTGCCCAAGCTTTTAATTTTGGCAGCAACTCATCGTCTGCAATGAAAGATATACGCGGCTTTTGAGTGGGCACAGGGACGACCTTTAGCGACTGCATCATATTAGCTCAGTGCATCAGATAAACAAACTTATGCGCAAGAGTGTTGCACTTACGTGCACTTATGCTATATTTGCGAGTGAAACACGAGTGAAACATGAGTGAAACGTCCCACCTGTGTACCACTGTGTTCCATCTATGTTTCACTCAGGGGCTGAAATGGTTGATCTAGCTGAATCTTTGGTATTGCTCACCGCTGAGCAGGCAAGGGCTCATGTAGGGTCAACGCTCGGCGAAAAAATATCACGAACAACTTTTTACAGATGGCGTGATGCGCTCAATTTAAACCCGCCTTACTCGCTGGATGCTGTTGCTGCACTTTCCGTGTATGGCAAATGTATCAAGGCTTCTAGGCGTTCTAGTTGGGCAAAGACTAAAACAGTTCAATTACTCAGGGAAAACGGATTATGAAGATTTCCGATCAAATCGAAAGCAACACAGCTGGGCAAGGCCTCAAGTCCCAAGCAACAACAGGAAAAACAGCTCCTGTTGTTGATGGGCAAGAGTTTGCGCTTACGTTCGCTAGCGAGAAAGAGGCCAACTTAGCTGCTCAATTGAAGGCTAAAACTAACGACTTGGTTGGCATCACAGGCATGATTGACAGCGCTGTAGACGCCATTGCTCAGGTTGAAGAGGACATTCTTAGCGGCAACTATCTAGAAAGAAAACTAGCCCAACGTCGCTCACAGTATGCGTTTGGCTGTGTTCAAGACGTTGCTGTATCCACTGAATTCGAGGCTTTAACCACATTAGAAGCCATGGCTAAACCTGCCGAATTTCCATCCATTGAATCGACTATTAAGGCTCTCAAGCCGGCTGATCGTAAGCAGCTAGATCAAGCAGTTCTTGGGCCAGCTAAGTAGCAGGAAAGCTTCTAGGGGATGCCCTTAAGGTGCCCCCTGTTGTTTCCTGTAGCGTTTCCTGTTCTCCTACTCCTGTAATTCCTGTGAATATCCAAGAAATCTTTGAGGACCATAAACTTGAATGCCTGCTAGGTGCCATTGCGCTTTCTGCCATTGTTTTGAACCGTGGTGAGCTGCAAAAGCACCTAACTGCCAATGGCCAGCTGCGTGATGTAGTAAGTGCCAGTCAAATAGAGTTAAACAAACAATTAGCTGAATCAACTACACAGCAAAGTTTTGAAGAGCTGGCTAACCTTCGTTATGACGGTTACTGTGAGCCAGTATTCAACCTAAATAAAGACGGCATTTATACAGCCCTAACTCTTGGCCAGCCTGTGATTAAAGGCGATGAGGCCGATAGGTTTAAGGGTAAGGATAATGTTGTCGCACTGCTGCAGCCTGGGCATGTATTGCCGGAAGGGACGCCAGTGTGTGACGCATACGGCAATACCTCATCCCTTTCAATGGGGCCTGATGGTTTGCCAGTAGTTAAGGCGATCGCATCTACCACAGACCCACAGCGGATCCACATGTTTATTCAAAAGCATGGTGGCTCTAAAGAATTGTCAGTTTTTTAATGAGGTAGAGCGATGAATGCACGATTAGATGATGTGAAAGATAGCTGGATTTTTAATGCAATTATCTGGGTATCAATGGCAGGTTTGCTGGTTGCGCTGTTAAAGCTGGCCAGTATGAACGTTGCACCTTACATCTGGTTTATCAAAAACTTTGGGCAAGAAACTAACCAGATGTGGTTGGATTATGTTCCTGTCTTTGGTGCCATCCATAAAGGGTTTGTTAGCACCATCCAGGGAATAGCGGGCGTTCTTCTGTGGGGCTTAGTCCAAGTTCTTCAAACCCTATGGATCCTGGTTGGCCTTGACCGCAAAGCCCATAGCAATGCATTGAAAGAGGCTAGGGCTGCTCGTGTTAGCAATCCTGATCAACAGTCATCATATGAGCGCAAGATGACACGCAGGGCTCAATCAATCCCATTCTTTTTCGTTAAGTGGTCGGGCATTTTGGCATTAGGTGCCTATGCATTTGATGGTGTTCTAGGGCTATCAATTTTCCCACCTGCTGCGAATTTTCAAACATTCTTGTTTGCGCTGGGTTCAGGCATGACTAGCCAGATTGATGGCCAGAATGTTTTGAGTCTATTGGTGATGATGTTTAGTTTTGAAGTACTACTGATCCCTAGTGTCGTTGTATTTCAGTGGTATTGGCACAGGCAACAGGAGGGGTAATCAAAATGGTTTATATCAGACCTACAGACGGTGCAGAGATAACGCTAAGTAATAAGCAGTCAAATCTACTTGACGACCTAGAAGGTTCTGCCCTTTCTAGAACGAACGAATCGCCTACAGGTAGATTGCTGCTAGGGATTGGCGCATTTACATTAATCGTTGCACCGCTAGGGATATCCATAGCGGGTCTAGCCGCTAGTCCGTTTGTAATCAGTGCTGTTCGTAAGGCATTGCAGAACGGGCGACAAGGCGTTTACCTACGTAGGTCTGGCAACTTTGCCCACTTATTAAAAGAGTCTGAGTTAGTCCAATTAACCCAAGCTATTGGCAAAGAAAGTGTTGCTCATCAGTTAATGGAAGCCCACCAAGACGGGTTCAAGATGACCGATGCATCTAAAAAGTATTTAAAGTTAGCTGGCCATGAGACTCAAAAGCTAACACTAGAAAATCTATTTGATGGCAAATTGGAAGAGGTATCAACGATTGACGTTGAAGTGACCCCAACAGATAAGCCTAAGCCCATATCTCCTAACAAGTCATCTAAGGATGATGTTTCACCTGTAACTGACAAAGAGCTGAAAGATGCTTACAGTAAGCCAAAAAAAGAAACAGCTTTGTCTAGGCTTTTGGATAGCCCCTATCTTTCTAGGGCCATCTTTGGAGGGCAAAGGACAGGTAAATCTCAACTTGTCTCAACAGCATCGGCAGATTTAGCCGCCAATGGCGTACTAATCTTCCATATCAATCTGCTTAGCTACACCGGCAAAGGTGATGAAGACGCCCAATATACTAAGCACTGCAAGCGTTCTATTCGTGCTGATTTTTCCCATGAAACAGATTCTAATAAGCGCATAGCCGTGGTGTCTGACTGCATCCAAATGGTGCAGGAATGGTGGGACCATGACGGTGAAGCTATCCTCATTTTTGATGAGTTTGCTTATGCTGCATCTGTGGCAGTGCCTGAGACCGCCGCATTGTTAACTCTAATCGCTGATAAATTAGCTGCTATCGCTAGCAGTGGGATGAAGCGTGAACATGCACTATGGGCATTATCGCCTTCCATGATTGCTGGAGAACTCCAAGAGGCAGGCAAGCGAGTTAAATCATTGAAGCCTGTTTTAGTAGGCATTGCCCCTGGTCATTCTGAAGATTGGCATGGGCAATCGCTGACGTTTGACACAAGCTTGCACACAGATGTTAATCGAAACTTCGGCAACGTTATTCCTTTCCCAACAGCTGCGTTAGTCCCCGGTGAGTCACGCATTGCTTATATTGATGGCTCATGGTGTGCCCTCGGGACAGCTAAAAAAAAAGAGGAAGAAAGCACGGAGCTAGTTCAACTACTAGCAAAAATCGCAAATGAGATAAAGAAGCAAGCATCGACAAAAGACGGTGGCCACATCACTGTGAGATCTGCTGCCCAATGCCTGCCAGGTTCAATAAGGCAAGAACATTATCCAAAAATGCCTGAGTATTGCCAAGCTTTAGCCGATATGTACCCAGAAGAATTTAAGGTATTTAGCGGCAAAGCAGGAGAACCCAGGATTGCACATCTAAAAGCGCCAACATTTGTAGAGGCCAAATGAACCAAGGCACTATTCGAACAATCATCATTCTGGCCATTGCCATGGTGCTATGGCCCACCGGAACTAAAGTTGTTTTAGCGATCGCGCTGTCTTTACTAAGCGAATCACTGAAGCTGGTTGCAGCGTTCCTTGACCAGATTATTGAGTCATTGCTATGAGCCTCTCTCACCCTTCCCGTTGGTCATCGGTTCGCCTTTCCCGTCGCCATCGCTTACTTGAAGTCAGCGGCGTCTATGCGGTTATGAGCGGGGGTGAAATCCTCTATATCGGAAGAACTAAAAATTTGAAGTCCCGATGGAAAGGCGCAGGTCATCATCGTTATTGGCTTGCTAGTCTGCGAGGAGCCCACCTGCGATACTTCGAAACGCCAGCACACAAGAGAGTAGAAGGTGAGCTGATTAAACAGTATTCACCGCCTTGGAATTACACTAGAGTACCGATGGGAGCCGAGCAGGATAATCCTTGGTTTGGGTATCTAGGGGCTATTCTGTGGCTAACTCATCGCTGGATAAAAATAGCTGTAGAGAAGTTGAAAGAACTATCTAAAAAAGAAAGTGATTACTGGCTGCAAGTTGGGATGATTACTTGCTGTTTTGTGTTAGTCGGTTTGTGGCTAATGGATGCGCTGGCGTTACTATGAAGTACCTCTTAATCTTTTTGCTCATCACCTACGCTCCCCAGCAGCCCAGCGATAACCCACGCAGGCCACCAACCGGGGCACCGTTAATTAGCTGAAATCGTGATACAGTTTTTCCGAGTGCTTTCGTTGACACTCCCCAAATGCATTAGATCGCTTCCGGAATCCTGGGGGCGATTTTTGTTTTATACTTTATCGAGCACTGACGGAGTGCTTTTGGTAGATGCTCTAATCCTGACTCAAGGCTACATCCGGGAAGGTGTAGCCTTCTTTTTTGGCTATACTGTTGGGGTACAAGATTTTGTAAGGGGTGAGTATAGGTTTTGGCCTGTGCTCAATCATGGAACAGCCCGCGATCGCTTCGGTGATTGCGGGTTTTTTGTTGGCATAAAGAAACCCCACACCGGAAGAAGTGCAGGGTGAAAATCGTGTTCGCTCTCTGGTGTCTGAAGCCAAAGAACAAGACCATCATAGCCAAGGTGTGTTGGTGCGGATCTCATGTGTGGTGGTTATTATTGAGGCATCCTGAACGTTGCTGAGTTATGAGCCATTGGATACGGGCAGAGAAAGATACTTGGCTAAAGAAATCAACAGCCCCTGCAGACAAGCTGGAAGCCGATCAAAAGCGTAAAGTAGCTGCTGGCACTCACTATCCAGTGGATGGCTACGAAGAACTTAAAAACTTTCACTTTCTTGTCGAGCTAGAAGATGGTAATTGGATCATCTTTGACAACGGCACCGAAGGACAATGGAGTCACTGGGTTCTGAGCTGGGAAGAAGATACTGAAGAAAAAGAACCCACACCACCAGCTGCCATCGTTAGTGCTGTGCCTACAACCAGTGCTACAGGGCCGAATCTGACCCCTGGCATGCCGTTCAGCACCCGAATAACGCCACATATTACGTATGGTGAGTTCGCGCTATATCAAGAGGCTAGACGGTTTGACTATCAGCACCAATGCAGGACAGCCTATGAGCTGGCAATGTTTTTAGAAAAGTGTCGAGCTCACTTTGGTGGGAAGCCAGTCCGTCTGCATAGCGGATATCGACCTCCTAAAATCAACAGATCGGTAGGTGGTGCGAGTAAATCAGAGCATCTTTTCTCTAACCCCATGACTGGCGCTGTAGATTTCTCGATTGTGGGGGTGAATATCTACGATGTTCAGTCTTATTGTTTGGCCCATTGGAGTGCTAGCGTGGGTAAGGGTGCCAATCGTGGATTCGTCCATCTGGGAATCAGAGGTTCACGTAACCGTAAGATTGCTTGGCAATATTAAGTTACGACAAAGGACGATAAAAGATTTTTAGAGTATTCTTGAGGTGATTTCCGCTTTCACCTGCCTCAGAATTATGGACAACACAGCTCTTATTGAAGCACTGATCGGCACAACTGGCATTGCCTCAATTGTTGGTACAGCTTTGCTGGCTCGGACTCCTTTGTTATCTAAGCTAAGTGAGCTAGCAGAATTAAAGCAAAAAGTTGAAGCATTAATAGACACTAGATTAAGCCAGCTTGAATCGAAAGTTTCTTACATCCAGGGTAAGTTTGAGACCATTGAGAACATTTTGAGTGATGGCATTGTAACGCCTTCCGAAGCTGGGATGCTTCAGAATGAGTATCGCGATATCAAAAGTGAAATTGCTAAGATCGTAAAAGGAGGTGATGCAGCGTGAGCTTCCTAAAATTCGTTCGAAAGAATTTAGGTGCATTCACAACCGCATTTCAGATTGGCAATAAAATTATCAGCCCTGGCTCTCCTGATGAGCTAAGTGTTGATACTCTTCAAGCCATGAATACATGGTTTCTTGGAGAGTCAGCAGTAAAGGATCAACCCTTCCCTGATTTAGACAATGGTGATCGTGTTCTCAGTGATGCCTTCGAGCTGGATGGTTGGGGATGGGTTTGGAATCAAAGGCAGTTTGTCTGTCGCCATCGTGAGAGTGGGATAGAATCCCGTTGGCTTGATGGCAGGACAGCCCCAATGATGTAGCATAGACGCAATCCTGATTTCCTACAGCAACAGCACACACAAGGCCATCCTATGGGTGGTCTTTTTTATTGGTAAGTGACGCTAGCAGCACACGATATAAAAGCAGCGTTAGGATTGGTAGAACTGGTAGACCTCAGCTGCAATACAAAATTCTTCAATGCCGCGCCTGTTATCGCGACGTCAATTCTTCTGAGGAATGTTTTAACCGTACCTGGCCCGGTACTTGATCCAGGTACCGGGAATTCTCCTCTACCTGCGTCCAGGATTTCTTCATAGGTAGTGCTTCCCGGTGCTCTAGCCAGAGATGCCCCCGTAGAGCCTGACAATGTTGTTTCAGGGGCCATAATCCACTGATCTAATGTGGTGCCTGCTGTACTGACGCCGTTCGCAACAGGGGCTGTCTCAATGGCAGCGATCGCTGCCATCTCTCTACCAGCACCCAATGAGTTAACAATGCTTATCTCAATTACGGATACGGCTGCAGTGTCTGGAACACTGGCAAAGTCCCATTTAAAATAATAGTAATTTGGGCTAGTGATATTTAGTATCGCGGCAAAGTATGGAGCGATTAGGGCAGACTGAGTATCAACAATATTTGCCTGGCTGTTTGGCCAATCATCAGTATCGGTATCTACAACGTAAGCTGCCGAAGGGGACACAGAACCTGTAGAAACAAGACTGCCCCCGCCGCTACTTGTTACTTCCACCCATGTTCCAGGGTTTGTCCCGTCGCCTGGTCTCCAGTAATAAAGCTGTGCCGTATCAGCTCGTGACAACATTTGATAGGGAAACAGGGGATACGCTGGAGAATCTTCGTCGTTAGGATCTCCACTGAATTCTTGCAGCCCTCGGTAATTTCGAAGATTACTAACATCGATTATCAAGCCTTCAATGAGCGGGACAAGTGCTTCTTGCGTCGCTGTATTTGGCAGGCCGCTAACAATCCCCTGGCCAGCTTGAACGGGTTCACCTATCGCGATCGCCCCATTACTTTTTAGGCCACGAACCGGAACACCACCAGCCGCACCTAAAGTTTTGTAGCGGTCATTGCCTGCCCATAGAGCAGGTTGTTCTATGGCGCGCCTGAGCTGCTCAGACTGAGCGCTTTCTTCAATCCGCCTTGTTTGGGCTCTTAGTGTGCGATCGCGTGCTGTCATTAGATCGTTGCGGGGAATGTGAGTGTGATTGGGTTGGGTGCTTCAACTGTTTGGCCGGTGGTTAGTGCAGTAGTCGTTGCATTAATTTGTAGGCTTCCAGTGCCATCGGTCACCGTAGAGATCTCGTTGGCGCCAGTGTAATGAATGGTGCCAGTACTATCTTCTATCGTGTAATCTGCTGCCGTACCATCGCCTAGACTGTCATCGGTGTAAGGAGTCCCTTGAAACGTGGCAACACCATTTACTTGAGTAAGGGCCGGAGTGGGTAACGTGTATTCAAGCAACAGAGTAGCCTGAGACGCCGTATAAACCTTGATTTTGCCACCATCAAAAAGAGTAAGGTTGCCACCGGTCCAAGTGTTTGATCTAAACGTGTTTGAGAAAGTGATAGTCACTATTAAGAATCTCCGGTTACAAGATTGAGTCCATCTTTGGACCAGTAAGTTATTCGATCAGCACCATTATCCTTGCCCACTTGGGCGTATCGCTTGACAACAGCCCGAGCTGATTGCTCCTGTCCTTCGGCATATGTGCAGACAACCTCTGATAGATGGCAGGCTAGATTAAGGCTTTTAACTGCATGAATAATCTTGGTAAGTTTTGGCGCAGGTAATGGCTGTAATAATTTCGAAGCTCCATAGTCAAACGCCTTAGGGATCTTCTTTGTAATATCAGCCCTGCACTGAATACCAATACCGTCCAGCAATCCCTCTTTTTTAAGTCTAGCCGCCAGCTCTAGTACCCCATCCCAATAGTTAGGATTTTGAATAGCATATTCATTGAGATAAAGCTGAGCATTTGGGCAAAGAACGCGCATCTTTTCAAATGCTTTTGCTTGCCAGTAGTCTCCCCACTGCTCTGTCCCGTAGTTACTGCACTCATTGATCACGTCCCATGAGTCGATAACATCGTGAAACCCTGAGGTGATGCCTGCTAAAAATGATTCAAGATCTCCCTTTGGATGTTTCCGCAGATTGATCAACGGATGGCCATGCAGTTTATAGCCATCCGTTCTTAGTTCCTGAGCCCTGTCTAAAAAAGATTGAGAGGCTTGCTGATTCATCCTGAAATTAGGGAGTGTTAGCCAAGTGCAGGCTGGTGGGACAGCTTCAGTATTGAGATTGTACTTATATCCGATTTCCATTAAAAGATTGCCACCGAATCCCAGAAAGCAGAACCACCAGGGTTGAAATATATCCTATCAACAGAGTTACCGGTGGAGCCGACAACTACCCTTCCATACGATGTGGGTGTATCTGCACCCCCTGACGGAGTACTAGTCCCATAAATCATGGCCGTTGGTGTCCAATTCCCCCCGCCTGTTGTTGGCTCAATTATCCATTCGCCATTGTCGGTACGAGAGTTACTAGAAGCATAGGCATACCAAACATTTTTATCGGTGACAAACCTGAGCCGCGTTTCAGTGACTCCGGTCATATCGAGTGCTCTTAGTGCGGTTATATCCGCTACAACATATCCAGGCATTTACAATCCATCCCATTCACTATCGGTCAGTCCATCCCATTGAGAATCTGTCAATGTATCCCATTCCAAGCTTGAAGACGACAGCGTTCCGCTAAACACTACTCCAGGTAATGCAATAGCCCCTGTCAGCGTAGTTGTCGGCTTAACTACCCCACTGAACGTAATCCCAGGTAGCGTAATAGCACCCACTAAAACAGGCACCTGAGTGTATCCATCACCCGCTATCCATATGCCAGCACAATGGGCTGTTGCCCTATTGCGGGTAAATTCCATGGCCAGTGAATCACCAAGGTATCGGTAATCTAGGCCCCGATCATTTACCCTGATCTCTGGCAATGGTGGAGTTGTTAGCAGTGCGTCATTAATGGCTAGCTCAATTTCATCACCAAGGTACCGGCCCACTAATAAACCACGGTGAAGTGCTGCCATAGTATTTCCCCATGGGTCAGGAAAGCCAAATTTTAGGGTATAAAGTCGCTCCCGGTTCCGTCCTGTTGGCCCCCCACGATGGATATAGGCAGCGGTCCCCTCGTAGTGTTTCTCGCTGGAGAATATCCCGGCTTTAAATGTTTTTGTAGCTGGTGGATTGTTTCTAGGGCTAGCAGTGCCCCTGGTAATTGTGCGCTTAGTGCTCCAGATATCTACCTCGGTTTTGTCAACCGTGGAATCCTGAGCTATCAGCGCCTCATCTAGCTGGATAGTAGTTTTGTAAATGCCATCAGCAACACGCTCCCATACGGTGGTTCTATCTCGTATTTCACGCTGGTTAAAGTAATCATCTGAATCAGCGTCTAGCGTCCCTTCCGCAACTTCTTCAACAATGCCAATCGAAGCCACCGTATCATCAGTATCGTAAGCATAGGATGTGGTGGTTAACTGCAGAGTTTTATCATTGCTACTGGGAGCGCCCGGGACAAATCGCTTTTCCTTGACTTCGATCTCTTCTTCAATTTCTAATAGCTTTGCTTCGAGGGGGTTGGCATTAGGTTCGTAGCGTTCAGTAACTGTGCGAGTCTCAGACGTAACGATACGATCAACTAGCCCAGCGTCCTGGAAAATCTTAGACTCACGTTCTTTTAGTGTCGTCGTGGTCTGGATTGTTGACTGAGTATTCTCATCCCCTACAACAAAAGAAATTTCTACCCGTTGTTCACTATCATCTCCCGTCGTGATAGTGATATCTGGGTTAGGTAGGGTTGTTAAGTCGTAGCCAATGGCGGCACACTTGGTTGTCTCTGGCGGCCGATCTGGATTCTGTAGTGGAGCCCAAACGATATCATCAGTGCCGATAGTGACGGTAGCGATCGCAGAGCCTGAGGTGAAACTCAGTTGTTTATCTGTAACAGCTCCAGCAACATTCTGATACAGGATTCTCCCATCGTTGGACCAGGCCAGTTCTCCAGCCAGTTCAGCAAATGAAGCCGTGTCTTTCCCAAAGGGGTAGTTGATTGTATAGGGCCATGTATTAAGGCTGATGCTACCAGCGGCTATCTCTGAAGCCTGGAGCAATCGAGACCCGATGACTGAGCAATTCTCTGAGGTGCCAAACGATACCCCAGACGCATCATCATCAAACTGGAAGGAATCAGCCCATAGAAGTTTGCAGCCAAGAGGGATACTGATTCGCCTACCCTGACTGCTGGGCACGGGCTCTTGCGGTTCATCGATAATGATCAACCGAGAGAACCATGTGTCTATCCATGCAGTATTGGCAGTATTGCGGGCACGGATGTAAACAGGCTGCCCTGGTCGCCATCGGCTTGGGTTACTGCGTGGGCTGATGCTCTCAGGGATGGATACGGTTTCTAGGATTTCCAGATCAGCCTCAACAACGATTTTGCCGCGACCACTTTGATCGGCAAGACTGCTGTAGTTGACAGCGAAGTTAACTACAGAGGCTGACCAGTCTTGCAGGTCAGTGCCGATGAAAACTTGGAGGTTGCGGGCTCTAATATTGGAGGCTACCAACGGTTACACCTCCTGAAACTGAAAAGAGACTACATCAGTCTCATCCTTCGGGTCTTCTGTCCACACAAACGCCCTTGTCGGTTCTGCCGTCCAGATAGGGTAGTAAAGCACTGTATCCCCATCATCGGCTGATGTACTGCTAGGGGCTAGGCTTTTAGTGGCTGGTGATGTTTCGTTGTACGGGTTGGTGTAATCGTATATCGTCCACGCTTGAGGATTGCTGTGGTGGACAGCTTCCATTCGCTTCAGGGTTTCTTGCTGGGTCAGGTCTAACCTTGCCTCAAATGTCCATACGGATTTGGGCCTGAAGGCAGTACCTGATCTTGAGATACCCCCCTCAATGCTGTACTCAATGGAATAGTATTCAGGATCTAAACGCGGATATTCGCTGGGCCGTCTACCAAAGTCGCCAGTTATTGTGAGCGTGTAATTACCTGAACTGGGCTTAGGGATAATTAAAACTATGCCTTTTTCTGTAGTAGTTGGGTATGCCACTATAGCCTCCTTGCCCGTTCACGGCTCAAATTAAAGACCACCTCAGCAGCGTCATTTTGAGGGCTTTCAGCTTCTATATTCAGGTTTTGAATTGTGGGAGGCAGGTTGTCTGGCAGTGCGTCAATGGAGTCTTTAACATCGGTTAATTTACCGCTCAATTCTTGGATCTGACTATCTGCGATCGCTATCTCTTGTTGGGCATCCAAAAACGATGAAACACCACCTAGACCAACAGATTCAAGCACGCTACCGGCAAAGGGATTATCGGACTGAGCAAACCTAAATGCCTCATCAATGCTGAACCCGTCACCACTACGGCTAAACCGCTGGGCCTGGTCAATCGCACGTTGCAAATCAGTTGCATCCTGGCCCCCAAACCCACCAGACCGACGTGCAGACCTAAGATTTTCCTCTAACTGGTCTAAGCTGCTCAGTGCATCCTCACCAGCTACATCCGACAGCCCAGACAGAGACGATACGAGACTATCAGCGGCCCTTGCTCTCTGTTCGGTGGCACTGGCCAGATCCTTCTCAGTACGTAGCTGTTCATCAGCAAGGTCTTTCTGTTGTTCCTTGAATGACTGAATCGCCTGTTCTCGTCGTTCCTGCAATGCCGTCTGCTCAGCCAATTCTTCTTGAGCATTTAGCTGATCTAATTGAAGACTCAATATGTCGCGTTTAGAGTCAGCTTGAGATGCTAAAGATTCGGTTTCCTGCTCTCGTAATTGAGTGATTTCTTGAAGTGCATTTATTTCCTCAAAGCTAGCCCCTTCAGCCCTTGCCCTTTCTACTGCAATACGAGACTCGGCAGCGGCGATCTGGCCTAGCTGTAGTTGTCTATCTGCATCCAGTTGAGCCAGTTGCTGTTGAATCCTTAACTGCTCTCGCTGAGCGCTGAAGTTGGCCTGAATAGATTGACGCTGATTGAGTAGCAGACGATCTCTGATAGCCTCAACGCCAGCCACATCATCAACTGCTTCAGCTTCGGCTAATTTGCCCTCTAAATTCTGACGGGAAAGTGACAGGCGGGATTGCTCTAAATCTACCTGGGCACTAATTAAATTAGTCTGGTCTTGCAATGCCGTAGACGCGATGTTGGACTGGATATTGACTTGCTCAGCTTGGAGGTCATTGAGTCGTTGTTGTGCGTCTAACTGCTCTAATGCTGCTTTTTTAGCTTCCTCGGCCTTATCCTTGGCAGCATCAGCAGCGGCTTCTTGTGCTGCAATTTCTTTCTCAATGCCGTCCAGTGTCAGGTCTGCTATTTCTTCACGGATGCCCCTAATCTGATCAGCTGCATCCTTTTCTGAGATAGTCTGACGGCTGGCAAATTCTTCTATCCTGGCTATTTCTTCCTCTCGCAATGCAATGCGATCGCGGATGGCATCTTGCTCAATCGTAGATACCTGAGTGTCTGCCTCATCTTCCGTAATCAACCCAGTAGATTGATTCTGACGGACTGCTGCGATGCGGTTCTGTTGAGCAATTTCTATATTTGAGATTGCCTCTTTATTTGCTTGCTCAAATGCTTCAGCAGCCTCCTTATCAGCCTTAGCTCTTTCGGATGCTGCACGTTTGGCTGCACGTTCTGAATCGACTGCAATCCGTTCAGTAGCAGCCCGAGAAAAGCGAACAGACTTATCTAGCTCATCTTGCTGAGGGACAAACTGAGATGTATCAACTTCACTACCTTGACCACCTAAATTAAAGTTGTCCAATGCTGTTTTAGCGGTCCCTAGCACTGGCCCAAACTGGGCAAAGTTACTTAATGCGTTTTGTAATCCTGGTACAGCACCCGTGACCCGATCAGTCACATTTGCGATGGAATCAGCAATGGAACCAAGGGCCTCAATAGTTGTACTAGCGTTTTGAGCTAATTGCCCTAAGACGTTGGCAAACAACGTTAAGGATTCGATGACTGAATCCTGATCAGCAATATTTGAGTAAGCGGAACCAAATGCAATCAATATGTCAGACGCAGCAATGCCAGCTCTGACCAACTGTAAGAGCGTCTCACCTGCGTTCTCAATACCATCAGCAAAGGCTTCAACATTGCCAGGGTTGGACAGGGCCTGAGTGATTCTATCGAGAATCTCAGCGACCGCTTCAGCCCCACTGCCTACAAAATTAGTCAGTGCTTCGCCAAGTTGTTCGGCTAATTCTGGATTGCCCGACAATGCCTCTCTTAATCGCTCTCCAGCCTCGGTGAGTGGGTCTAATGCACTGGGGTCTATTTCTCTGAATATTGCGGCGAATGTTTCGCTGAATGCCGTCTCTAGTGGCTCAAGTCCTGCCCCTAATTCTTGCTGAAATTCTAGTACAGCATTCTCTAAGCTTGCGATCGCTTGCTGTGCTGCTGGAGCTGAGCCTTCGATTTGCTGCAATCCCAGGGTGAAGCCTTCAGCAAAGGTAGCCGCATCCAGCCCAGTGGAAATGAGATCCAATAGCTCTGATGTGGTGCCAGTGGTTAGAATCCCAAGCTCTTGTAATCCATTGGCTGATGCAGTCAGAGCTACGGGCAATTGCTCTCCTAACTGCTGTCTTAATTCTTCTAAACTTACTTGTCCCTTAGCGAAAATCTGAGTAAGGGCATTAAACGCTAGCCCTGATTCTGCCGAAGATTTACCAAAAATACCCAGCACCCTGGATGTCTCAAAAAATAGCTCATTGACAGCTTCTTGAGGTAGTCCGAACTCAGTAGCAGCGGCGGTAATGCCAGCATAGTTGTCTTGCAGTGCGCTGAATGATTGGCCGGTGCTCTCAGCTGTACGCCTTAAGAACTCAATTGACTCAGCAGCGGCTTCATTGCTGCCCAAGAGGATAGTTAACGCGTTGTCAGTGTTTCGTAGCTGAGCATTAGCCTGAATACTGGCAGCAACAAAGCCCGTTACGGCATTGGTTAGCGCTCCAAATGCATCAATAAGGCGGTCAAGAACAGCGACAGCAGCACCACCGGCCAGTCCAGACAGAACACTATTTAAGTTCCCTGTGTTCCTGCTAGTGTTTTGCGCTGCATCGCCTACGCCTCTGATTTTGTTTTCTAGCCGGTCTAATTCTTGATCAGCATCACCAGCAGCAAGTCTATTCAGGGAATCTTCAAGCTGGTTTACTTGAGCCTCAGCCCTCCCAGTATCTAGATCTATCTCGGCAGATCGAATACTGCTTAGCCTCTGCTCAATTCCTCCTAATGCCGATGCAATGTTAGGTGAGTCAATCCTTAAATCAATATCGCCAACACTAGCCAATCGACGCTCAAGGTCTGCGATCGCGCGGTCAGTGCTCGCCCGATCTATCCCAACCTTAAACAGTACTCTGCCAGCGTCTACCATTTACAATGCCGCTAATTTCATCTTGTCTATATCAGTGATGCAATCTACCCAAGCAGGTACCTTGCCTTGCTTCCATTGCTCTACGTAAAACTGGGCTACATCCTCAGGGAACAATTCATTAATCTGTCGTTTGCGTTGGATCAGTTCATACTCGTTAAACCATGCGGTATCTGGTTGTTTTACCCCGTGCAATCGAGCCGTAACAGAGCCTAGGTTTGCTAATGGCCTAGCTTCTAATTCGAGTTGCTTCAGCCGTTCATCTTCATAGACCTTGATAGCCTGGGCCACGATACCTACTGGGCAGCGGCCAAAGTTTTCTTGGCTGAAGGCTTGGATGTTGGGGTAGTAGAGCTGGAGCTTCCAGTAGATTTCTCCCCAGTTGGTTTCTTTTTTTCGGTGGGTTCCTCCTCTAGTGGAATTTCTTCTGGTGGACCATCAGGTCCGTAATAAAGTAGCTCCCACAGTTCAGTGATCATGCTCACTGTGAGCTTGGCTGATAGCTCTGAATCACTAACCTCCTTGGGGACAACTTCACGAAGCCGAAGAGACTTGATCACAAATGCCCTGGCTTGTTCTACCCTCGTCAATCCTTGGTTCCTAAGCTCATTCCAGTAGATAGCCTCATCTACTAAAAGAGATCTATACAAGGGCAGCTCAAACACCGAAACCTCATCGATGATGACCTTATGCATGGTCGGCTGTAGCTGCCAAGGGAGTGACTGTGACATAGGGGATAAAGATGGATGTGTGAACTTGATCGGTATTTTTAGGGATTGCCACTAGGCCATGAACTACGCCCTTTTCTCGATCCCATAACTGTTGGTCAGTCCCCGCGATCGCTTTTTCTTTTAACCAGATAGCGTTGGCAAAAATACCATCAGACGCAATCTGACCAAATAGATAAACGTCGCGGTTACTGAGAATAATCATTAGGTCTGTGGAGCGATACGGTTAATTGAGTCAAACGCTACGGTGATGTTGCCCTGTACCTCAGAGCCATCAGCGGCAGGGCTGGCGATGCCCGTGGCGACACAAACACCCCAGATAATTGGGCCAGTTGAGAAGACTGTAGCGTCAGGGCTTTCAAGCTCACGCTCCACGTAAAGCTTCTGGGTGTTGTCCTTCGCGTACGCCAGAGTCTCATAGAAAGCGTCGTAATAGCTGTAACCACCGTTAAAAGTGCCGTCTGCTGTACCTTCACCAATACTCACGGTAGACGTGGAATGGTCGAAACTGGAGAAGCTTGTTGTCCCCACAGATTCGTTGATGTCTGCAGACTGACGGATACGGGCAACAGGCGGGAATACAAAGGTGCTGCCATCCGGGATGGATTCATTAGCCGAGACTTCCAGTGAAGTACCAGCACCAGCGTACAAAGTACGGACTCGGGCAATGACGCTAGTCCCTGCAGGGGAAATAAACTCAAGTGGCTGACCGACTTGTATTTGAGAGCCAGTCAAGGCAGATGCAAGGGTTACTGTCTCATCTTCTGCTGTACCTTCGGTAGTGACATTGACAGCACCACTTACTGTCCCTGTGCCAGGCGTGGGACGAGACGTTGATCCGGTCGGGATTAAGGCAGCGCGAACAATCGTATTTTTAGCCTGAGGTGGGCTAATGGGCTGGGTGGCTTGTGGCATAGGTCAAAAACTCCTATTTGTGGTCAAAACTGGAAAACTTTTGCATCGCCTGAGCAGCTTGATCTACAGGGTCAGATGCTTGTTGCAGCAAATTATTATTCATTGGCAAATAAGCAACAGAACCCTCAGGAATATCTTTTAATGCAGCAATTCTTAGCACCCCTGAGGCAGGTAACAGCTCAAGAGTTGCTGTACTTACAAACTCCTGAGTCTGAGGGTTGATAAAACCTAGGACTAGTGTTGAATTGATATTTTGCTTAGCAGGTTGAGCGGGTTGTGATGGCATAGCTATGAGCTGGCGTATTGATTAATCAAAAAAGTTTGCTGTTCAACAGAGTTAAGGTCAGAGTTTCGGACAACACGGGGGCCAATATTGTCAATGATGTTGCCCAGTTCTTTGATCAACAGAGACCGAGCAGTTTTGGTTGTGGCTGTCACATCAAACTGCTTTAGCGTGATCCGAGTGGTGTGGGTAAGATAGAATTCTTTGTTCAGTAGAGGCGTAATATTGCTATCCACCTCAGGCTCAATGACACACTCAAGGCCCGTGTGCTTGATGGGCTTTTGCTCCCATCGGAAACCGCCAACAGTCTTTACATTGCCATCATCGATAGTGAGCGCCTGAACAGATTGCTCACTCCCACCACTAACCATGTACGTTTTGGTCCCAAGCTCAGCAGCTAGGGCTGTGGCAATGCGATCGCGTAGTTGCTGGAGAGTAATACTCACGCGGCTATCCTCCGCATATTTTCACCGAATAGCTCAACCGGGTTAGTAATTTTATGGGCTTCTTCTACTGGGTTCCTAGCAGGAAATTCATTGCCTTTGGTGGTCGTATAGCCAAAGAAAATTTGAGGGGCATAATTCACACCACCACCGCCCCAGCTGAACTCAGCTAGGAAGGGATTGATGAATTCGAACTCTTGAGAGTCACGAAAAGCACCTTGATCAACAATATTTCGAGTCGTTCCAGCGCGTTCCCCAGATCGGCGGATTGTTTCACCTGGCCAGCCATAGCGGGGGGATTCAATAGCAGTCTGATACGCACTATCTAAATCACGGACTGTCTCTTGTAGCCCGCTAGTCAGTGCGCTATAGATTGCAGCTGAATTGATCTGAGGTATAGCCATGGGTACAGCATGGCCGAGAATCTTCTCTGTAGGCTAAAATGCCTGATATCCTGGCAGCCGTCACCAATGACACACGAAATAAAAGCAACTGGCATCGAGTCTCAAACGTGGGACCGATGGAAGCAGGTAAAAGATTTAGTTGGTGGAGACACTAACGCCAAAGCAATGACCACGCTGGTTAATCTGGTCTATCTGCTTTATCAGTCCAGCCGATGGTCGGATATCCAGCGAAAAGCAGCCACACTAGTGACAGCCCAATGGATCGATAGAAGTGGCCAAGTCATTCCTATGCATCCATCAGAGGTGAAGCGGGTATCTATGGATGAAGGGAAAACGCTGGTTTTCACTCGCAGTCAGGGCGAACCTTACATGATCACTAGAGAGGCTTGGGAGAAGGGCTAAGTCGCTGTCGCCTCAATAAAAGCTGCAAGCATCTTAGACATTTTTTCGATAAATAAGCTCACCGTTACCTGCTTCGTTGCAAAATAGGGGATTAATAGCTCAATAGGGTTTTCACCCTGATGCGGTGGCCTTGTCACCACCGCATAAAACACCCAGGCGAAGCAATCAGTTTGCCATTCCCCCCAAGCGTATATGTCATCCAATGACACATAGGATCGCTTCTCGGCACGCCACAAAGCTTCAGTGAGCGCATCCACAGACTTTAGGTTCCACCCAAACTCATGCATAAGTTCACGAAGCTTGCTTATACCCTCAAGGTTACTCATGCCAACGTCCATAGTGCCGTAAACTTTTCACCTATCTCCTTAGCCGCTATCTCAATGGGAAAGTCACCTATTGAGCACTCTAGCCGTCCTATCCCAGAAGGCAATTCACACTCACCAATAGGTCTTCTTTGCTTTCGTAACTCTGGCGTAAATTTATAGTCTTGAGTGTCATCTACCCAGGCATAAAACACGCTGGTGTAAGTACTAGTGCCTGGAAACTGATTCTCAACAATTCTTGCAGCCTCTGCTTGCCCTGAAACTGGCACCAATCTAATCGGGATAGCTACAGCACCCGTTCCACTAGCGTCCCCGCCCTCTCCATCGTCAGTGATGGCTGTGGCTAAACGAAAGGTTACCGTTGTTTGATATGCTCCGGTTCCGTCAAATCGTGCCATTAGCTAAGTGATTGCGATCGCCCTAAGTTTAGCTTAATCCCAAGAAATTACCCGCACGTCCCATGTTTCAACGGGTACGCTGAAATCAAAATCAAATCTGATGTTCTCTGCGGTATTAGGCCCCAGTAATTCTATAGTTTGTTCTTGAGTTTGAGGCAGTCGCCCTGGCGCATAGCCAATTGCTTCAATAACTACATTTTTGACTAAGTCATCGCCAGTGTTGTGGATATTCCCTTGGATTTCTGTAGTGTCCACAAGCTCATTGAAAGCATTAAATCGTCTGTTGTTATAGAACGATCCTGACCACACCCGAGCATCATTACGAACACTTTCAACTGTGCTAACACCAACCACGCTGGGGGTTGCCTGCCTATTGTCGCCACACATATGGCTCAAGTCTGTCTGAACCCCACCCATAATGATGTAGCACTGGGGCAAAGCATAAGCAGGGGAAGTAACACCTGCAGTAACGAGTGCAGAAACAAGTAGAAAGCGCTTAATCATAGAAAACCTAGGAACAGTAGCTAACGATTTCAGTGTGTAGCATTTGCCCTCAGGATAACTCAGACAACGCTAGGCCTTTGGCGAATACCTCACCTACCACTACCCCGATCCGCACCGAATACCCAGAAAAACCAAAACATAATCGCACTCCTGTACTAACGTGCGTACTATCTTCTGAGTGACACACGGTTATCAGGGATGACCAAGGCTATCTTTGCGTAGGTTTTATGTTTATGAAGGCTGGTTAATCTCGCAGATATCCTCTCTTACCCACCAACAGCCACCCTCAGGTTTCTCTACAAACAGGTAACCAGGCATAGACCATGGCGGCTCCCTCAGGATGCCGTAGCGTGGCCTTGGTTTAGAGTTGCGGCGTGGGCCTGGATTGTCGGGCAGGCGTACTTTGGTCATTGCCTTGGGTTCTCATTTAAAGACGATCTGTTCTTTAAATGAGACAGTTTTAAAAGTGTTAAAATTAAAGCACCGAGCGGATTCAGACCCCTGCTCGGTGCTTAATTGACACAATGGATTAACACACTATGAATATAGCACAAGAACCCATCGCGTACTTTGACAGGAAGCGATTGATCACACGCTCCGGGCTAAAGCCGACCGAGAGGTTTGTCTTGCATACGATAAACGACTACTGCTCAGGTGACGGGACAGGGGCGTTCCCGAAGCAGCAGACCATTGCCAATGACACTGGGTACAGTCGCCAGACAGTTAACTGCGCAATCAAAAAGCTTGAAGCCAAAAAGATCATTACTCAGATCCATAACTACCGAGAGCACGTTGGTGGACGCCGAAACAGCAATTATGTAGTTCATTGGCCAGAACTCGAAACCCTTGAAAATAGCAAATGTCAAAAAACCCGACATCGATATGTCAAAAAAACCGACAACATATCTACCCATAGTGATCTACCCATAAAAGAAATAAAGTTCATTCAAAATGAACAGAATAAAGCGATTCAAGATGAATCCGCAGTCAGCAATCAAGAAATTTCTTTTTCTGATTCTTTTGACCAGGGTGCTGTTAACCCTGAACCCAATGGCCAAGATCCAAAAGTACCCTCAAGGGTTGATACGGTTCCGCGAAGTTCGAAAAAACCGAACAAACGTGGAGCAAGGCCAAACGATTTGGCTTATGACAAAAATGGATGGTTGCAGTTACCCAGTGGTAGGGCTCACAAACTTCCTCGATGGCTTGCTTATCGATGGATGCAATTAACCTTGGCTGTTGATTATTTAGACTTTGAAGTCGTTGGCATCGCACCAGACGATCAACCGGTGTTGCAGACCAGAGATGGGTTAATGACGGCTAACTATGCATTTGGCGATCGCGATAATTCTGGCCAGTATCCTCTAAAGCAGCTGAGAGACTGTGCAGCGGTCGATAGGGGACAAAGCCATGTATTGAGCCAGGGGTTATATAACGAGGCCCTTGAGGACTATTTTGAGCAGTGCAGTAAGTGGTGCAAGGATGCAGGGGATCAAGCGTTGGCCATTATTGAACGGCAAACAGCCCTTAGGATGGTTGGGTTCTGGGAGTCTGAGTACGATGACATGCAGTACTCTTGGTCTGAGTTGGATGGATACCTCTGGGAGGAAGCCGCATGACCAGTATTGAGTGACAGGCTATACTTTTCCCATAGCAACCACATTGGAATAGTGGCGAGAAAGTCTAAATACGAGAAACATAAGCCAGGTGTGTTCCGTCATTTTCAGGAAGGCTTTAGTGCTGGCGAGGTTCTGCGCATTCCGGAATACTCAAAAATCCCTTCAAGCACCATCTACGATTGGGCTAAAGAGTTTAAACTGATACAGAGTTTAGGTCATGAGTCCGGGTTCATTCCGGAAAAGGAAAGCATTCCGGAAGCCCGATTAAGGCTAAAAAAAATAGACCCTGAAGATCCTATTCAGAGAGTCATTAACGCCCTGTGGGATATTGTTGATGACCCCAGTGACAAAGGGGCAAATGTGGCTGTTCAAGCTTGCAACACCATCCTTAAGGGTATAGCTATGCAGTACGACATTGCATCTAAACAGGAGTCAGAAGAAGACGAAGCAGCACCAGAACCCGCAGAAATCAACATAGCTGGGCATGGGGAAGCGTAAAGGTAGTGTCACGGTAGAAATCCCATCTAAATTAACAAGCGTCTTCGCTGGCCCTGCTAGATACCGCTGCGCCTATGGCGGGCGTGGTAGTGGGAAGTCATATACGTTTGCAAAGATGGCCGCGATTCGTGGCTATGCTAATCCGTTAAGAATCCTATGTACTCGTGAGCTGCAAAACAGTATTAAGGATTCAGTTCATGCAGAGATAAAGCGGGCTATATATTCAGAGCCTTGGTTAGAAAAGTTTTACGACGTGGGAGAGACCTACATACGTGGTCGTAATGGGACTGAGTTTTTATTCAAAGGATTGAGGTTGAATTACCAAGAGATTAAGTCAACCGCTGGTGTAGGCATTTGCTGGATAGAAGAAGCGTCAGCGGTGTCTGATGAAAGCTGGGAGACGCTGATACCTACCATCCGAGAGCCTAACTCTGAAATATGGGTGACATGGAACCCATACGAAGAAATGGATCCGGTTCATCAACGGTTTATCGAAAAACAGCCTAGTGCATTGAAAATAGCTGAAGTTAATTGGAGGGATAACCCTTGGTTCCCTGCAGTACTAGAGCAGGAAAGACAAGACTGTAAACGCGACTGGCCAGAGGAGATATATGAACACATTTGGGAAGGTAAGGTTAAACGTGAGTCTGACCCATGGCAAGTGATTCCAACGGCATGGGTAGAAGCAGCAATGAAACGCTGGCAACCTCCCACGGCACCACAAACAGCCCTAGGTGTTGATGTGGCCAGAGGTGGCAAGGATGAGACTATACTGGCACCCCTCCATGGATGGCACTATGGTGAGCTGATCACGTACCCAGGTAAATCAACCCCAGATGGGGCAAGTGTGGCGGCACAGGTCCAACAGCATTTAACCCCTGGCAGTGCTGCATATATTGATGTCGTTGGTGTAGGTAGCTCTGTTTATGATCATTGCACTGGGCTAGAGGCTTACCCTGTCAGTGCTGGCACCAAGGCAGAAGACCCAAGAGGCCAGCGGTATACCGATAAATCAGGTCAGCTTGAGTTTAAAAATCTTCGCTCTTGGATGACATGGAGGTTTAGAGAGTTGTTAGACCCTGACGGTGGAGTGGATATTGCATTACCGCCGGATAGTCGATTGAAAGCAGATCTTTGTGCGCCTCGATGGAAGATGGAGCCGCCATTGGCAGGTAGTAAAGCTCAGGGCCGGATCGTTGTAGAGAGCAAGGATAAGGTGAAGGAGAGGATCGGGAGATCACCGGATAGGGGTGATGCTGTGCAGTATGCAGCGATTGGGAGAGACCATTTTGCACCCGATACTACGCTAATTGACAAACTTTCTGCTATGTACGGTTAACATAGGGCTATTCCTGAAATGCTTCACCATGGCCGATCCTGAAATCATCCACTTAGACGGGGTATTGTCTGCCCTGAACAAATCCATGATGGTCAATCGACAGACCGGCATGGGTACAACGCGAGATTCTTTTACTGAGACCGAAGTTGGTTATGTCCCACTGTTGGGTGAACAAGAGCTGAGATCTTTGCATCGTGGCAATTGGTGGATTAGAAGGATTGTAGATACTCCACCTCAAGACATGGTGAAAGGTGGTGTAACGCTTAAGCATCCCAGCAATGACGCTGAAGCAGTAGCCAAGGTATTGGGACTGTATGAGGCTGGTGGTGAACAATCGCCCTATAGCCGCAAGATGGGCGGCGCTCAGGCATTCCAGAAAGCAGAGACCTATGCCCGCTGGTTTGGCCGTGGCTATGTTGTGCTACGGGTTAATGGGGATGAGAGGCTAGATAAGCCCATTAAAAAAGTACGGTCGTTTGAGGGCTTTTCTGTCCTAGATCGCTACCAACTCAGACCAGACAATGGGTCTCTTAATTATGAAGATCCTGAGTACTACCAAATTATTCGCAAATACCAGCGTAATGGCAGCGGGTTAGGGGGAGCAGATTTTGGGCAGAAGATTCATGAGACCAGAGTATTACCGTTTGATGGTGCATTCATCCATCCTTACGACATTAATTTAGAAGCCTCGGACGGTGGGCACGACTCCGTTATTCAGGCATTGTATGAGTGTTTCTGTCGGCATTATTCAGTACAGAACGCGATCGCTAAGGGCCTCGATAGTTACTCACTGTTTAAGGTGGCTATTGCTAATCTTGGTGAGCTGATGATGCAGGATGAAGGTGAGGCTGCACTGGCTAAAACACTAAATGCCATCGCTGAACAAGTCAGCCTGCATCGGATATTAGTCCAGGACTCTGACGCTGCTAACAGTGAATTCCAAGAGCGCTCATTCACTGGGGTCAAAGAAAATGCTGATAGCTTCAAGGATGAATTAACCGCTGCATCCTGGCCCTTGCCTCATTACAAAATCTGGGGCAGTGTCGATAAAGCTGGATTGGCCGACAGTGGGGGCGCTGAATCCAGGGCCTATGCTGACGATATCAATACACTTCAGAAATCGAAGTTTTACGATAATCACCGTAGAGTATTCAATGCCCTGTTTGAGGCTACAACTGGCACGATTCCTGAGGGTTACGGGCTGGAGTATCCCAGCATCTTTAAGAGCACTCCCAAGGAAGAAGCTGAAATTAAAAAGACCGAGGCAGACACCTATTCTGTTTTGATCACGGCTGAGGTATTGAGCCCCCTTGAGGCAAAACTAGCCTATGCCACCGGGGAGGATATCAGTAACGTTCTGGATGCTGAAGCGATTGAGGCAGAGTTAGAGCGGGCTAAAAAGACTGAAGTTGAGCAGGTTGGACCAAGAACCGACAATAAATACAGCCACATCAACTTTAAGCCCCCTGAGCCTGTCCAGAACGCATTTAAGCGGGCGTTGAGCGCTACTGAATCGGGCAAGTTAAAGATTGGCTCAGGCATGGAGGCAGCAACCAAAGCGTGGGCTAAAAAGCTAGCGAATGGGGAATCCGTTAGCCCTGAAAAGGCTAGACAGGGCTACCGATGGTTTAAACGCAATGCTCGCTTTGAGGGCTCCCCTAAGGATTCGCCAGCATGGGCTAGTTGGGCTTACTGGGGATACTCTGAGGGTCGTAGCTGGTTTAACCGGCTATGGCGTCAAATGGAAGCCGTAGAAAAGACAGATGATTCTACACCAACAAAACGCATTCTTAAATGGAATGACTTTGAGATAGGGCTTCAATATCTACCTTTTGAAAGGCGTCATGGTCGTATTTTACCTGCTGGCTATGGTCACTTTAGGAAGACTAAAGGCGCTGATGGAATGGCTGTAGACGTTTATGTTGGCACCCAGCTATCTAGCCCTAAGGTGTTTGTGGTTGATCAACTCATCAATGGTGAATTTGATGAGGAGAAAATGATCATTGGAGTAGGGACCATAAAGGAAGCTGAAACCATTTATACCTCAGCGATGCCCAGTGAAATGATGGGCGGCATCCGTGAAATCAGCTTAGAAGACTTGGCGGGATATCGGACTAACACTGAAACCAAGGCAGACGCGGAACCATTCACCCCTAGCTCTGGCGATGGCGACTTTCAAAACCTATCGCGGCTACTCTCTAGTTTCGACTGGGCCACGATCCGCAGTATTGCAGAGGAGCAGGGCTGGCAGTGGGACGATGATTTAGCCCGATACCTGAATATTGAGGGAAACGTTGTCACCCATCAGCAGATCTTAGATGTCACGCAAGCTGAACTCGCTAGACTCGAAATTGAAGTAGAAGAAGCTACAGCGCTGCTAGTTGAAGGCGATGCCACCGTGCCCGAGTGGGAGGAGTTGATCGCAGAAATTACGATAGGTGCTGCGTTGCTGTTCCTGCTGTTTGGCCTTGGGAATAAACAGCCCGATGAAATCACTGAGAGCATGGCCAGAACACACCTTGAAAGGCAGTTTGGCTTTTTGCAAAACTTTGCTAAGTCAGTGCTGGCTGGTGGAATGACCGCTAACGGTATTGCAGCCAGAGCAAAGCTGTACCTGCATGATGCGCAGTTGCTGTATGGGTTAGCTCAGGAATTTATACACCCTATTGATGTATACCCGTTCTACAGCAACGCGCTGGGGCCTTGCCAAAGCTGCCCGGAATGCCCGCAAATAACAGCTAAAGGGATTGTCCCTAGAGGTACCTTAAAGCCCATTGGCCAGCGTCAGTGTTTCGTTAATTGCTGCTGTCAGTGGTCTTTCCATAAAACCCAGGATGAGCGGATTGATGGGCCAACGGTGCTGACGCTTAAGAACGGATGGCTTTAACTTAGCTTCTATTCCGTTTGATGCGATTCCAGTCTCTTTCCCCAACGATGCAGCTCGAACCGTCCGGGAAAACTAGAAACCAAAGATTACCTATCTGACTAGCTCTAACTATTTGAGTGACGTTAAGCCACACTTCGCCCGATCCTATCTGGCTATTTTCTAGCGCTGTTACTTTCAAAAACATCTCAGACAATCCCCACTTGATAAGCGCCTGCAACCCGTTTTTTCAGTGCCAGAAACTGTTGGCCATAGATAGTTGACTCATACTCGCTGTCCTTGCTCTGGCTACTCGACTGCTGCGGATTAGCATAGGTCTTTGAATACTGATTCTCCACATCCAGCCTAGTCAATGGGCCACTTGCTTTCCCATTGGTGCCAGCAGTCGCGGCTTCATTACCCCTGGCCAGCTGGTGAGCAGTCACGAAATTCACCGCGCTATCGTAAAGAGAGCCCCATTTGGTTGCACTCCCTACGATTAGCTGAGCTTCGGTGATTAGTAAAGTAATTCGGGCTGAGTCTTCAGTCGCGAACTCAGGGAAACGCTCAATAAAGCTACTAGCGGTTACTGCCATCAAACCATCATCCTTTCAGGGGGGACTTTGCAAGCCTGAGCTACAGCACCAAGATAACAGCTAGGAATTTCTAGCGTGCATTTATTGCTCTCCCACTTGCTAACTGTTTCTTGAGCGATCGCAGGTATGCCAAAATAACGCCCTATTCTGACGCCTAATTCAGCCTGGGTGAGGCTGGCTTCTGCCCGAACTCCTCTAAGGAGAGCTTTCATTTTTGCCTCAGGAGTAGCCACTGAGGCTGTTATGTAATCGCTAGAATATGTCATCTGTGACTATCTCAGGTTGATACCGAGTATAGCCAGAATATAAGCGGAATGCACAGTTAGGCTAGCGGGAAAGTATCTCTGGTTAGCTGTGCCTGTACGCTTTGATCTCGCACCTATCGTAAATAGCGAACAACTAGAAGATGGTCGCCTTCGAGTGAGAGCAACATTTTCTAAAGTTGGCCCATTGGTATATGTCGATGGTGATGGTAATGCTCGCACAGAAATTGTAGAAGCGGCTGAGCTATTCCGCGCTGACAGCTTAGAAACTGCTGGCCTAGCACCCGTTACGCTTGGCCATCCAAAGGTGGGAATGGTCACACCTGAGAACTACAAAGAATTTGCCGTTGGTGCTAGTGGCTCAACTGTTTTGGCAGATAAACAGAGGGGCTTAGTTGAGGTTGTCTTTTTGGTGGGTGATGCCGAAGCCATCGAAGCGGTAAAGCGCGGTGATGCTTCAGAGGTTAGTGCTGGATACTACGCCAATATCGAGGACCGCAACGGGCAGTTATATCAAACAAACCGCCGCTATAACCATCTTGCTTTAGTACAAAAGGGCCGCGCTGGGCCTCAAGTAAGGGTCCACATGGACTCAGATGACTGGGCTATTCAAACTGATCAATGTTCTAAAAAGAGGGCTATGAAAAAGTACAAAGGGTTTGAAATCGAGGACGGTCTGTACGAGATTGTCACCGACATGGAAAAGCAGATCAAAGACATGAAGTCTAAAAAAGATTCTGCTGACACTACCGCAACTACAGCCATTACCGAGCTACAGGCTAAAAACGATATGCTCACTGCTCGTGTAGATGAGCTAAAAGCAGAGCGTGACAATCGCCTAGATGCCAAGCAAGTAGACGCACTGGCCACTGCTCGACTAGATGCATTCACCAAGGCTGAGCCTTACTTAAAGGATGCCAAGTTTGACGCATCTATCGAGGCTATCGAGTGGAAGCGCCAAGCAGTAACAGCGGCACGACCATCACTCAAGTTGGATGGCAAGGATGACGCTTACGTAAATGCCGCCTTTGACATGTTGGCAGAGCTAGGTGTTTCTAACCCTGGCCAAGAGAACAAGGGCGCCCTAGACGCAGCAGCAGCTGGTGGTGCTCATGATGGTGCGGCTGGGTCAAGAGAAGACGAATATGACGCTCGTGCTGATGAAGCCGACATCAACAAACTATTTGAGGGGGCTAGTAACTAATGGCTATCACTGACTACAACGATCTAACGGGCCAGGGCTATATTGCTGGCTCTCTTTATTCCAGCATCGTGGGAGCTACGCCCATTACTTATGTAAATGCTGGCACGGTTGTTTTGCCCGCTGGTTTTGGCGCGGTTATTTCCGCTGCTGGTGAAGCGACTTTACCGTCTGGTGCTGGCACGTTTGCCGGTGTGGTCGTAATCCCTGAGACCATCGAGAAACGTACTGGCTACTCCCTGGATGCAAGTGGCTACTTTGGTTATCCAGTAGATTATGAGGCTGCACTAGCTACCCAGGATATGTATGCAGTCTACGTAGATGACACCGTAGCGGCTGGTGATCCGGTTTACCTCAATCACACCGCTAGCACATCTGTTGTAGGAACATTCCGCAACGATGCCAATAGTTCAAATGCTCAACTTATCTCAGGCGCACGATTTGAAACGGCTGCAACTGGCACCGATTCTACGCCTGCCATTGCAATCGTAAACTTTAGCGCTTAAGCATAGGAGTTCCTGAAAATGCCCGGAAGTATTTTATATAGAAGCCTGCAACAGAAAAAGAATCGAGTCCTACGCAAAAAGCGCCGTGGCTTAGATTTTGTTGGATCTACTTGGATCCCTACCGTGATGGACATTCGCCCTGGTGCTCGTACCATCATCCAAGAGCAGGTAGAAGGCTATGGCGAAGCGATTCTACAGTCACCTGACGCTTCAGATTTTCGCTTAGTTAATATTGATGCTGGCGAATCTGAATACCGCATCTTTATGGCTGCTGCTGGCTATCCGGTAACCTTTGGTGAGATGAACGCTCAACAGTTCGCCCAAGGTAATGGCCAGCAATACGTTGCCTCTGATGAGAAGATGCGCGTCACCCAACGGGCGATCTTTGAGCAGGTCAATGAGCTTACCGCTTTTGGTAGCACAGCACATGGCGTTACTGGTGCGCTCAACAACGCATCTGTAACGCTGACTGATTCCACTTTTGACCCATTCAATGCTTCGAATTCTTCTGAAGCGATCGCAGAGTGGTTCTTAGGTGAAGCTGGAGCGATGTTGACAGCATCGAACAACGTTGAATATCCCAGTACAGCAAAAATCAGTACTGACCTGTTTGTGCTGTTCACGTCCAAGAAAATGACAGACACAGGTGAGACCGTTCTGTCCTACATCCTCCGTACTCAAAGGGAAGCCGCAACTGCTGGCCGCCCTACCATTTCAAGCATTGAACTAGCTTACGAATGCCAGTCTGCAGTTCTTGAAGCCAATGGCGCTCAATCAGGTGGCACTAACAAGGATCGGATCTGGTTTTATAGCCAGGATGAAGAAAACCTAGTCAAGCACATGCTCTCGGGTGCTATCCAACTGTTCCCAGAAGATTGGATTGGCCAGGCCCCAGGCAAAAAGATTTACCCCATGTATTGCCTGTGTAGCGAGCTAATCGTCAATTACCCTGGCGCAATGCGTTACTTGGACCACCCTAAAAAGAGCTGATAACCCATGACTAAAATCGTAGTTTTTCGGCCCGAGAACTGCTCACCCCCCAGGGCAGCAAAGGCAACGCTAAACCTGGATGCTTACCCCTGGAGAATCGTTTTCTCTCCAGGGAATAACAGCGTATCTGATGAGAATATAGCCAAGCTTCAAGCGCATTTGGATTTTGAGCGGTATCAAAGTCTAGGGGCTTTGACCATCAAGGACGCTGTTGACCCCGTAGCCTCTGACTCAACAACAGCCCCTGAAAACCTGAGCCACCTAAACACCGACGAAGCAGAGGATCTGATTGACGCGACCAGCAATGTTGATTTGTTGCAAAAGTGGCTTAAGGCTGAGACCCGCAAGACTACCCGTGCTGACTTAGACCGCCGGATTGCAGCGCTAACGGAGGCATAATGGCTGAATTTCTTGATATTGGCACCACATTAGCCGATCCAACGCAAACCACTAAAGGCCGATTCGAGGTAAATGGCGCTGAAGCCGTCTCCATTGGCGTTTATAACAATCTATCTACGTCCGTCACCCTAAACGCTTTTAGGGTCGTCTTCTTCCCCAATGGCAATGCTGAAGCGGTGGACGGACCAGACACCGCCGCAGAGTTCACCTCACCGGCAGGTGGGGGGAATGTGGTCCAGCATGGCAATCCCGTGGACCCGACAACATTAGTTGCAGGGGAGAAAATGTACTTTGTCTTAACTAATGTGCGGGCTTTCCACAGCCTACAAGTGTTGGCCTCGGTCGCGTCAGGCACGGGTAAGTTGAAGATTGAGTTTGGGAGGGGTTAGGGATGGTTGTTGTTGGTAAGCCGTTGGAGGGTGGAAGCGGTGACATTCGCTTACTGAGTACCACATTGCAGGATGTGTCTGGGACGCAGACTCTATTCCTTACTTACGAAGAAGCCCTAGACCCTAGCAGTGTTCCCGCGACTGGCGATTTCTCACTGTCTGGAAGTCGAACAATCACAGGTGTTTCTATCTCTGGCGATTCTGTCGTCATTGATTTCAACCCAGCTTATGGAGAAAGTGACACTCCTGAAGTGACGTACACAGAAGGGGCTAACCCTATCCAGCGCTTAAGAGCTGTAGAGGCTAGCGAGTTTATTGGTCGTCGGGCAATTATTACGGCAGCTAGCGTAGCATCAGCGCTGCAAACCCTCACTACGCAAACCAGCCAAACACCGACCGCTACAGACTTTACATTAAATGGGACCGAAAACTCTTTTCGGTTATTTTATGAGCCGACAAGCTTCAGAACTAGTGATCCTTGGTTGGATGTATGGGTAAAAATTGGTACTGAAGCGGTTAAACAGATTCGGTTATATTATTGGCAATCTCGGTATATTGTTGCTCCAACTGGGGCTCAAATTGGTATTGGTACTACTTCAGGGGTACAAGTCCAATACCATCGAGCAACATTAAATCTAGATGTTGTTCCTACACTTCCGGGGAGTACAGTTACAGGTACAGCAAACTGTGATAAGAACTGCCCACCATATTGGAACCCGTCAGCTGCACATATTACGTTTGCTCCCACAGTTACAGTAGAGAATAGGGTGTTCTCTGTACCTGCTAGTGCAACTCAAAACCCTTTCTTTGTGTCTGAGTATGACGGATCAACTTGGACTGCCCCTAGAGCTTACAAACAAGATCCCAATAAAACTACTTTAATTCAATGTGCTTATTCCCAGATTGCACTTTGTACTATAGACGGTTCAACCTTAGATGCAACCGCTATTACAGGAACCACTATTGGTGGAAGTAGTGATGTAATTACTATCACATTGCCTACACCATCAAATACTTATAATGTTTCGAATGTCGCAGACCTAGAAACACGATTATTAGCTGCAACCTCGGGAGATCGTATTGTTTTAGCCGATGGGACTTACAGTCTCACTCAGGCTATTGATGAGCGATACGCAGGAGTACAAATAGTTAGTCAATCGAATAACCCTGACGCTTGTATTATCACTGGAAACACGATGGCTTTTAGAGGTACTTTGCCCGCTCCTGCAAACACTACCCCAAACTATATACGAGGCATCCAATTTACTGTGGATGACGGCATTTTGCTGGAAGGTGCCACGTTTCGGGTAGATAACTGTAAATTTGAAAATACTGTTTCTGGGGACTGCTTCAATTACAGCGAGCCAGAAGAAGGCAACACTTTACTAGTGGTAAACTCTGACGCCTCTAATGCTCATTCAGATTGTTGGAATTTCGATGGGGGATCTGGTTCTCCACTAGATAGAACAGTACAACTAGTATGCTGTACAGGTTCAAATGCAGGAAATGCGGATAATGCCCAAATCGTAACCACTCATACAGGACTACCGATTGAGTTACACGGGTGCGTATTTAGCGATGCCCAACTAAACGTAGCGGCAAACGACAGTAGTGATGGGGCAACTACTTATGCATATTTCTCCTCTCTAACTAATGGTACTAGACAAGGAGGAGTAACTAATACGTTTCTATTTGCGTGTCATTGTGAACATGGAACAGTACAAACGAGTACTCAAGAAGACAGTTATCTTACTTACAGAAGTTCAGATATTTCAGGGACTACTGGTACTGCTTTTGCTCGGAACTTCACAGGTAAAATTGTAGCTAATTACTTATCTTTGCCTTCTGGTGCAGGGCGTCTCTTTTTCAACAACAGCGTAGGAGGAGGAGAAGTACGTGATTCTATTTTTGATAATGGAAGTGAAGGTATTCTTCTTGACTTTATAAGTGGGGGTCCTTTTGTGACTCCATTAGAAGCTATAAATAATACCTTTATTAATAACACTGAAGCTATTCAACAGAATGCGGGATTGCCTTTGAATTTAGTTAATACAGCCGCAAAAGATAACGGATCTTCTATTGTTACAAGTGCAGGTGGATTTGCAGAGATTACAGGTTCTAGCAATACTTTAGACGCTAATGTAGATGCTGATTACACAGGACTTACAGGGGATACTCTAAACGTAGATGCGGCGTTAGACTCAGCCCTACGACCTACGGCAGCAGGTAACTGTGATGAGAATGGTACTGTCCCTAGTACTCAAATCTTGGGATTATCTGACCCGTTTGGACTAATCCTTGTGCAAGATAAGGATACTATTCCCCGAGGGGCAAGAGCTAGGCTGGTAAATACGGCTGATTTGTACCCGGATGCAGTTTAGTTTATAGATGCAACCCATCCCTAACCTTATTTCAGCGCTCGATTATAGCGGTATTACGCTATTAGGCTGCTGGGTAGCGTGGCAGGTACGGAGGTTTGTAAGCCATGGTCTGTTATGGGGCCTACTTATAGGCTGTGGCTTGTTTTTGATGAGCTGTGCAGAACATCATCTAACCCATGCCATAGGCTCTAGTTGGGCAGCAAGGGCAACATGGTTTTGCGCGATCGCTTCAACTGCTGGATTCATGGTGCTTTGGTGCTTTACACCGCGATTAATCCAAGCAATCACCAAAGTTGCACATCAAGCGACCACTGACGCTCTCACGGGACTGCATAACCGTGGTAGTGGCAACCGTATACTAGGGTGTCTCCAAGAAACGGCGACAACACCAACAGGGGTTCTATTTATTGACATTGACCACTTCAAGGCCATAAACACTAAGCTTGGTCACGCTGGTGGGGATAAGGTTCTGCAGTCAACAGCAACTACAATCAGAAACCAAGTACGCAAAGGTGATTCAGTGATCCGATGGGGCGGTGAAGAGTTCTTGATTGCTCTCCCAGGGTGCTCAATAAAAGAAGCTGCTAAAATCGCTCAAAACATCTTGCTATCAGTGAGGGTTGGTAATCAATGCACAGCATCTATCGGTGTGGCTAGCCTACTCCCTGGCAACCAATGGGAGGATGCTGTAAACCTCGCTAACAATCGAATGAGAATCGCAAAAGAACGAGGGCGTGATTGCGTTGTTACAAATGCATAGAGTTATGCAATTTTTCGAAAATGAAAATACTCTAAACGGCTACTGTGTCGTGAATGCCGATGGTCGTTTTGTCCGAGTAAATAGCCGTTGTTGTGAAGTGCTTGGCTACTCAGAAGAACAGCTACTAAATCTTAACTTTCAGGCAATAACGCATCCCCAGGATTTGAACCCTGATGTGAATAGCTATCTGCGAGTGATGGATCCCGACGATTCACTTACCCATTACACAATGGAGAAAAGATATATCCATGGTCGGACTAATCAAGATATTTGGGCGGTGCTAAACGTCCAGGGCTACTACGATGAACATGGCCAGTTTGAGTTTTTCCTGTCTGAGATTGCTATAGCAAGCGATCGCAGGCTATCAGCTGAAGACCGTAGGCGATTGCAAGAAATAAAACTAGGGCTTGATAACAAAGAATTTATTTTTCACTATCAGCCCATAGTAGAGCTATCCACCGGAAGCACTGTTGGCTATGAGGCGCTTTCCCGATGGCAGCACAAAGGGGAAACTCTAAGCCCACTAGAATTTATCCCCCTACTGCAGGTCTCTCACTCCATACATCTGCTCTGCCATAGCGTGATCCAGCTAGCAGCGACCGTTACCGAGTCCATGGGCGATAAATGGCTAAGCGTCAATGTTTCGCCGCTGACCATCGCTAGAGATGATTGGGGCAAATATGCTGATCTATTCCCACGTTCTGCCCACATGGAGATCCTAGAAAGCGATGTGATCGGGCAGGTTGTCATTGAGAAACTACGAAGCCTGAGAGATAGAGGCGTAGTTCTGGCCTTGGATGATTTTGGCAGTGGGTATAGCAATTTTAAGAGGCTTTCGATCTATGGGATTGAAGCGATCAAAATAGACGCCAGCATAGTACAAGGATTGCCCGATAAAGAATCTACAGCTATGTGTGGAGCGATTATTGCCATGGCTCAAGTGTTAGAGCTGAAGGTGATAGCCGAAGGCATTGAGACTCAGGAGCAAGCAGAGAAGCTTTTATCTATGGGTTGCGACATGGGCCAGGGTTATTACTTTGGGAAGCCTGCACCAATAGAAGAGATTAATCGCTGTCCGTTGCCCGTCGCTTAGGGTGGTCCATTGGCATCCCCACCAAGTCTTTAATGTCTTTCTGGTCATGCTTGCTGAGTCGAGCGTCAAGGCTGTTTCGTTTGTCGTCCAACTTATTGATAAAACCTTTCAACCACGGGACTGGTCCAGTCGCCCACACGATCAGCTCAATCACATTGTTCAGCCTCTCGATGGTTCGCTGCATGTATCGAGCGTCAGCCTGAACACTTAACGCCAATTTCTCTGACTCAATACGCTTATGCTCTGCAAGCTTAAGCTGCCCTGATATGTTCTCACAATACTTCTCTAGGCCCTCTATCCTCAGCAGCGCATCAGCCAATTGCTGTCTAAGTTCTTGGTTAACTTGCCGGTCGTGATTAATGTCAGCTTTTAACTCTTCAAACTCTTTCCTCGTAGGTGTTCGAACTTTTACCAACTCGTTTGCGTAAGCCTTGATAACGGCAAACTGCAACCCATTGAACGCCTGCTTCCATGTTTTGCGCCAATCAAAGCCACCCGTTGAAGGCATCCCGACTGAATCCATTGTCTTTTGCTGCTGTTCAGCCATTCTTCTGTGGTAGATAGCAATAACGATAGGTTACCGTATGGGTAATTCCTGAAACATGAAAATGAGTCAGATTAAAGGCACCCCAGAAGACCATCTTTTGCTAACAGAACGTGGCACTGGCAAAGTCCGAGAAATCCCCCTAGAAAAACTAAGGAAAGGTTTTGTCACTTTAGGCCGGAGAGAAGCGACTGAAACCCACTATCAGTTAGCCGCTGGTAGCCCCGTGCAACCTTGGGTCAGTGGCTGTCACGCTACACTTTACGCAAAGCCACGAAAAGGTGACTCTACCCAGTGGGATTACTATCTTAGGGATGGGTGCAGAGGAACATCTGAATGGAAAAACTCGGCTCATGGTGTTTGGGCTGGAGGAGAACGCTTCGCCCCTGACTATGAATTTCAACTACGTCCTGGCTTCGGGGGGTATATTACGCTGTTCCCTAAAATCCACGACTTTTCCTATGAGGCGATTTTAGAGTGGCCAGTACGAGAAACCCCAGCACCAGACAGCTCTCAGCCAACGCTGCAACAATACCAACGGCTTGTAGTAGAGAAAGACAATGCGCTGATGCAGAAAAGAGCAGCATTAGAACAGGCTGAGCTGAATAGGCAAAAGCTGCAAAGTATGGGCTCTCAGTTAATCTCTATCCAACAGGACTACGATCAGAAGATTGACAAACAATCTACCCGACTGTTTGAGCTGAGCGGAAAACTTGAAGAAGAGCGAACTCAGTCCCAGCAGACAAAAATAGAGATTGCAAAAGAGCGGGCTATCAACCGTGCCCAAGATAAGAAGATATCTTGGATCATTAAATTCAGCATCGCTGCGGCGATCGCTCTCTTTACAAACACTCAAGTAGATGAGGAAAAAGTTAGCGCCATCCTTGATGTAATCGCAATCCTTGGCGTAGGCGGCAGTGTTGGTAGCGCGATCATTAAATCAGAAGGCAGTCATGAGCCTGGCTGATCTAAGTTTGCGGGCATGGGCCTAATAAGTAGCTGGCTCATACTTATCCCAATGATCTCGATAAGCCTGTACAGCATCAACGGCATGTTTAGCATCTTCAGAATTTGATTCTCCCTGGCTTTAACAACAAATCAAGACCATCCTTTACCGGGCACATTTACCATGCAGCCAATCAATCCTCTTTGGTCGGTGGCTTTTGCTTCACGCTGGTATTTGCTTGCAATTAGGCCAACAATTTCAGACTCAGGACACTTGAACCTATCAAAAGGGTTTCGTCGCTTGTAGCCTGCAAATTCTTTCTTGGCTAGCTCATACCATGCTTCATCAACTTCAACAACAAGATCCATTCCGATATTTACTTTCATTAACCTTCTGGCTCCTTCAAAATTATTCTTGCTTCAACATCTGAGTAATTCAGATCAATACTAGTTGGCTCATCCTCGACAAATGCCCCTGAATCCTCACCCTTAGTGAAAATCTCAGAATCGGTCATAGCTTTAACTATGGCTTCGGCTTCCTCAGAATTTTCAGCGCCAATAGTTAACTTGTAAGTACCTGAAACAAGCGTCATCCCTGAATAAGGAATCCGTACTTCAAAAATCGGCATAACCTCATCTCCTAATCAATAAACTTCTTGTAAAACTCTGGGCAATGTTCCTGTAACAGCTCACCCGATACTAAGAAGTACTGAGCAAAAACAGGCTCACCCTGTGGCTCGTCATCGGGGTATTCAGCCGCATATTCTTTGGCTGTTTCATCGTGGTATTGCTTGCTCAGGACATCCACCCATAACCGCTCATCGTCGTCGGTAGGCGTCTTTACAATCGCCTCTGCATCTGATGGCAGAGTGCCAGGAAAATCTTTCTTGGCTTGGCGCAAAGCTGCTTTACCTAGAAAAGCATTCCAAATATCTTGGTCCCATCCCATAACCTCAATCCCCTAACTAACTAATCCCTCAGCCCATGCCACAATGTCATCTCCTGGGGCCTCAACAAACCTAACGGTAGAGCAGGCATAAGCTTCTATAACACCCTTTTCTACTAAGGACTTGCAAACGTCTTCATAGATAGTGCCAGAAGCGTGAACACCCCAAC
>CBDHHL010000019.1:0-26995 GCA_965263355.1 Leptolyngbyaceae cyanobacterium
ATGCGATCGAGCTGTCTCCATTGCTCAATAGATAAATGAATCTGAATAGGACATGCCTGCATCGTTTTAATCAGGAAGTGCTGAGCAAGTATTTCCGTTGTATGCCTGGTCATGGCCACAGTTCGTATTTGAGAACGTGTCAGGACAGTTCGGGCAGCAAGAAACCAGAATCCAGTCTGACAAATCCTCTGACCAAATATAATCGCAAGGGCTAAGAGTGCTGCCTGATGAGATTAAGATCGTAACCCTATCGCCTGTAACATACGATCTCGGATTAATGCTTGGAACCCCCTGGAAAAAATTCTTGCTTCCAGCGGCCCGCCAGATATTGTCTCTTAGGTCGTAATGCCAGAGTCTATCTGTCAGACGGTCGTGATATGGCTGCCCGTCGGCTGGAGTCACAAAATCTGGGTCGTCTGGATTTGGTGGAGCCCCCGTGCCATAGATGACGGTCAAACCATCGCCTGAAACTTTGGCGTAGCCATCAAGAGCGCCTGACCAGATGTACAAATCAGACTGGAATAGCCCGCCAGCAGGATCTTTCGTACCAATGTCAACCCAAAACGGCGTGTCAGTCGTGCCCTTGTCGTCAATGGTTGGTGGGCCAGCAGCCACAATAAATTGTTTGGCGGCCCGCCGCTGGGGATCGGCTGCTTTGCTTCGGCTGCTGGCCTGTATACGAGCAATTCCAGCGCTAATTGAAGCTTGATAAACAGCCCCTTTAGTTGGGCTGAAATTTTGTGGGTCTGTCGTTCGTCGAGGGATCGTAATTGTCCCCCCACTTTGGGTCTGCAAAGTATATCCGTCTCGGCTAGAACTAATCAGCTTGCCACGAATGACAGATGCTTGAGGCGAATCTGCAGCAATATCTTCCCGTTCAGCTCGTTGCTCAGAACGGATGCGGTTTGCAATAGCGAGTCGAGAGGATACGTTCATATTACGTGTGAAATGCAGTAGAGAAAGATTGCGCTCACTAGTTCGGTACAATCGAACTAGTTCAGTAATGGATGTGTGCCAGTCCAAAGCGTGCGCTCCAATGATCGGAGTAGACAGCAGTAGGCCAGCAGTTTTGCGGGAAACGCCTGAAAACCTGAAAACTCGTTGAGTAGTTGCCTTATACAGCAACTATGCAGGACTAAATCAAAACTGAATGCCTTACTGCAAATGGGTTTCAAGCTTTGTGAAGCTGACTCGTCAAAAAATGGACTGGACTAGGACTAATTTTGCTGATTGGCACACTGTGACAATCTGGTGGACGGATTATGAAGTTGGTTGATTTTGAGTGTGACAATCTCAACCCAATACAACCAACCTCAAAATGAGACTACTTAATCCGAGCTGCTATCAACGCAAAAGGATCTTTTGAGTTTCGTAGTTGTCGTTGCCACTGAGAGTCAACTTCTGGATCAATTTTTGGCGCTGTCTCAGTGTGCTGGGCATGCCCCTGTCTCATATAAATTTCCAAGATTTTGCTAATGGGGTCTTTAGCATTCTTGATTGCATTAAATCTCTCACTAGGGGATAACTCAGGCTCGACTTCTGGCTGGGTTTCAATGGTTGTCGTTGGCGTTGGCCGTTCTCCCGCTGGATAGTTGTCTATCGAGGGCAAGCCGCCGCCACCACTTAAGGTCTGAGTCGCAATTTGCAAAGCCCTGTTTCTTATCTCATCAGTAGCCAGTGACGGTAGTTCGCTGTTGTTTAACAGTGCTAGTGCGCCTTGGCGGGCCAATGTTTCGTCTTCTCTGCTAAGCATTGTTTAGCTCCCTATATAGATCAGTATTTGCTCGAATCCAGGCTCCATCTTCAAGCAGACTTTGAAGCGGTCGGACAACCACTTGGCCGCCGCCGTCAATCTTGTTCTGGATATAAGGCAAATCGTTTGGGCTGTAGTTGCTGTTAAATCGGTTCAAAAAAACTGTGGTGCCATGGGCGGCACGGATTGCGGTTGAGTTCTCGCTAAGGCGCTTGCCTAAGCGCTCTAATTTGATAAGCTTGCTCCGAAATTCAAGGCTAAGAGCGTTGATTTCATCGACTAATGCAGCAATAGACTCAACGCAATCAGTCTCTTCTCGTCGCAGTCCCGAAATCCGTTCCTCAATTCGCGATCTCTTTAGCTCTTGATTAGCCTCTTCTAATTCAGCAGTTAGCCGCTGGGCTTCGTTTGCTGCATCCTGAGCAGACTTAAGAGCCGCTTCTTTTTCGGCAACTTTCTGTTCTAGTGTTTGTGTATTCATGGCTTAAAAGGTAACCCTCATAGTTGGTCCTGAGTCAGTAAAGTGTTCAATCAAAACGCCTGTTCTCCCATTAGCTCAACCAAAAAATCCGTTAATCGAATCACGTCTTCTATAGACTGGCAGCTAATACTCCTCATTTCCTCGCTATATGCGCCGTGCTTCATTGAATTCTGGCTCGCTTTCCTCTTGCCTTCCCCCGTCCTCGGCCCAGTGCTCGACTGCCACGGCTTCCATTGTCGGATTTTCTCCGCTTGCAATCGCCGCTGCTCCGTTGTCCATTTTCTCGCCGCCATTTGCCTGAGCATCCTGTATAAGCTGATTAAGCTGCTGTTTGATGAACGTCACCCTCTTCGGATTTTTCAGCTCTCCAAGGGTATGAACTGTTTTTCTGCAAGCTTCCTGACAACGTAGGGAAACACCCATCAGTCGAGCCTGAGCCTCTGATTTGGTAGTTCTTCCGGCCATAAGAAGGAAGCTGCCGAAGCGATCGTTCATCATGAGCGCTTGTTCAACAAGCATGGCCTCTAAGTCGCTTAAGTCTCCAGCATGAACCTTGCAGGCCATCTCAGACATAGTCCCCTCAATGTCTGAGGCATTGCGATAAGTCATCATGCTCATTGAAAAAGCATTGGGAAACTGTGTCGGTGAAGACTCAGCCGGGTTGGTGGGACTAGCCTGCAATGCTTTTTCTCGCTCTCGACGATCCTTTTCTGCCTGGGCCGCTTTCTGTAGCTTGGCTTGACCTAGTTCTTTTTCCTTTCTGACGCTTTCTATCAGGTCATCGAATTGGCTCATGGCTAATAGTTCGTTTCCACCAGGTGCAACAAAAAAAAAAGTTTTGAAATTTTCTCTAGTTTAATTTAATTCTTCCTATGGCGGCGCTGAAGACTTGGGATTTCAAGCCGTGGCCGCCGGGGGCTTCATCGCTTCCTGGTACCGGTACCAAGCCCAACCTCTCTTGTAGCCAAGATATTCAGCGCATTTTTGCCAGATCTCCAGTGGAGGCTTACCCCGTTTTTCCAGGGCAAATCTAAGCCAGCTTGGCTTGTATCCGTTTGCTGATTGTTGTCGCTTCAGCTCATTCCATAGCGTTTTCCAGGCTTCAAGATTCTCATCGGTGGGTCTGATGACTTCCACCAGTTCGATCTCAGTCTCGACAATGGCTGGCGGCTCATGGGCTTCTTTCACTTCTCCCGTTTCAGTGCGTTTCAACTGTCGGGAAGGCTTAGCCGGTGGAGCTGCCAAAGACCAGTCTCGATCCTCATCAGGCAGGCCATGATTCCACCAGTTGCCGGTGTGGTCGATGATGGTAGCGTGAGGCTTGCCATCAGCTGGTCGTAGGGCACGGCCCAACATTTGCAGGTGAAGGGCAAGGCTCTGGGTAGGCCTAGCGATTTGCACCGCTTCAATGCTGGGTAAGTCAAACCCCTCACCGAACAGACCAACATTACTAAGTACCTGAATATCACCAGCTCTAAAAGCATCCAGGGTGTTGGTGCGCTCTGTGTCTGAGCTGCTCCCGTCGAGGTGTGCCGCTGGGATGCCCTCAAACTGGTAACGCTGGACAATAGCCTTAGAATGCTCAACATTGAGGGCAAAGACGATGTTTTTCTTCCCATCGGCATATTGTCGGTAAGACTGCACCAGATTTCCTGATAGCTCAATTGCATCATTAGCCCTGGCTAGATCAGATACTGAATAATCACCGCCCTGTTTTCCAACGCCCTTGGTAGTCATCGGATTGGCATCAGCAAACAGCCTGTAGTTGCACAGATGCCCAGCTGCCATGAGCTGTTTTACCGATGGACCACAAACAAGGTTGTTAAACAAGTGTTCAAATCCCTTCCCGTCCGTTCTCACTGGTGTTGCAGTGAGACCCAGAACAAAAGCCTTTGGAAATGCTTCAAGAATCTTGAGGTATGTCTGAGCCGTACTGTGGTGCGCCTCATCGACAACGATCAGGTCAATCCGTGGGAGTTTGTCCAGGCGGTTAATCACGGATTGAACGCTGGCCACCTGGATAGGGGCTGAATAATCGGGCTCAATGCCTGCCTTGACCATCCCCAATGGTTGGCCAGTCATTAGGGCGAGCTTTCCAGCTGCCTGGTCGAGTAACTCTCGTCGATGAGCAAGGACCAGCACTTTAGCTCTCTTCTTGACGAACTCAGCGATGACGTAGCTAAAGCAAATGGTTTTGCCGCCACCGGTGGGTAACTGGGCCATGATTCGCCGGTCAGTGGGCAGTGCTGCGAATATGCGAGAGCAGAGCGATTGTTGATAATCGCGTAGTTTGATCTTCATTTTTGCCACCCCCTAAGCCGCTGTTTGGACAACGAATCTCAAAAGCGTGGGGATCAGCTCTGGTTTTCTCAGACTGATCTGTTCCCAGGCCGCCAACCGCTGTTCTGGTTTGGTTAGCTCTAGCAACTTGGCGTATTCTTCCGGGCTGCTAACCGTCTCGAATGCTTTGTTTATCTGTTTGTTTAGTAGGGTGTCCAGAACTTCAGTAGATAGATTTCTAAGTAACTGAAGTTCTGGACAACCTTGGTTCGTAAGGTTTTGTGCAAATACTTGCCAGGGCTTCAGAAATGACTCATAGCCGCGTTTGATGTGATCGGATATCTGCTCAATGAGTTCATCCCGAGTGTTGACTCGTAGCTGTTCTCGATAGTCGCTAGGGCTTGGTGGTTCGCTTTTTTCTGACTCCAGCATTTTCTGAATACGCTGGTTGATGTCTTCAGTAGTCTGCAAGCGATATTGCCAGTAGCGGTATTGCCCAGGCGTCCGTCCTGCAGTAATAGCTTCTAAGCCGATTAGTGACAGGGCTTTATGTAGGCACTTGATAGCTGGGGTATTTGCCGTGAACTTCAGTCCATAGATTCGCTGGCTGTGCTTGCTAAGTTGTGATAACTCCATCGCCTTGGCCCGAAAATAGCCAGCAGCCTCACTAATCCCAGGGGTGGCCTTAGTCCATTGGGCAATTTTCCCTCTAAGGATGTCGGTTATGGCGCGACATTTACTTAATATCTGCGCTAAGGCAATTTCCTTAGATGTTGCTGGCGTCTTTGGTAGGTTTTTTGCCTCAGTCGAGATCGCAACCGTTTTTAGAGCATCCATGTACTGAATGTTCTTCCACAGCTCAGGCTGTTCGTAAGACATTTGGACTAGCGCTCGAATACGCACAGCATTAATGCCGCCACTGGTACCGGGTGCTATCTCCCAGGCCGCCAACCATTCTGCATCATTCAGCTGTGGGAAGCTTTCGCCAACTTTCTCGCATAGGCGATACTTTCGATCCTTGACAGCTGCTATAGGACCGTCGTCGCCGTTGCCCTTGAGTGGTTTGGCCTTGGCCAGTGCCCTCGCCTGTGTGCCGATGATGCCTTCTCTAATCTCAGCAAACCACCCGCGATATTCTTTGATATCGTCAGCTTCACAGTCGTAACCTTCCCCAACAGTCCAGCCGTTGCCGGTCCATTCTGCCTCTAAGGTTTCTCGCTTGAAATAGAGTTCCCTGGCCTGGATTGCCCAATATTCAGGCAGCTCTCTAAGCTGGTCTAACTCTGCAAGTGTGGCGGTTTCAAACCGCTGAATCGCATCAGCAACACCAAGAGCTTTACCTACGGTCTTTGCCCCCCCAGACAGCTTAGTTTCACCCGTTAGGATGGAACGCCAGAACTCAGGAAAGAACAAGTCAACATCAGGTTCCGCTGGCAGACCTCGATTAGATATGTACACATGGCGCTCGGTGATAGTACTATCTAGCAGCGTCCGTAGTCGTTCCCCACGCTGGCTAGCGGCTGTCGCCGTTTCAAACGCGCTGATGTACTCAAACTGACAATCCCAGTAGTCAGACTCGATTGAAACCCCCGAATTGAAAACGGGTGTGTAAATTAGCCAGCTTAAGCCCTGCTGCTGTGGCCATCCGTTTGGATTTTCTGCAAACGCTTTTTTGATTTTGCCAGGTGTGTATTGACCGTCTAAGCATTGGCCCGTATGGCTGCCAGCAAACATCGCACGCAACACCCGGTCAATCATGCGGGCTTTCTTCTGGCTGCCACATGGGATGAGTACTTTCTTCCCGGCTTTAATCTTTTCCACAATTCCCGCAAACCAGCTGTAAAACGCATCATTTGCCTGTGGCCTGTCGTCTTTGGTGCCATCCCATCGGGTACCGTCTGAGTCTTCATCATGCCAGTCTAGGGACAGTCGTATTGCCATTTCAGACGCTAGCCGCTTGCGTTGGATCGTCACCACCTCATCAGGGCTAAACCCACCCAGCCGTTGAACCGCTGCGATTGTTGCCCGATAGGTGGCATCGGTGGCCACCACTACATGCTTAGCCGCTGGCAATAGTTGTTCTAAAGCCGCCCTACATCCTTTAGGATTAGTGCCCAAGCTACCGTCCTGGGTGCGTTGGATATCTTCGTTAGCTTCATCAAAGACGATGCACTCAAAATCTTTATGAGCAACCTTGTGCAAAGACTCAGGGCAAATAGTGAGCCATTGGCTGTCAATACCATCCAAATAGCACCCGATGTTTAGCACCTTTGAAGCAGCTCTAGCCAGCACCCTGGTAGGGCAAACCACCAAGCCGGTCTGGTGGGCCTTGGTTAATTTAGATATAGCACCAGATGTTTTGCCGGTTCGCTTCTGACCATCTAAGACCGTCAGTTGTCGGGCATTGGCGATCTTGATTTCGGAGAACCAGCCGGTCTGGTGGTTGTTGCTCAGTAGCTGACGCTTAGTGAGAGAATTATTAATCGCTACCCTGGCAGCTTCGATAGTCTCAGCTGGCTTGATGCCTAGCCGCTTGCAAAACTTAGCGAAGTATTCAAGCCGCTTTTGTCGCTTGGCTTCCTTTATCCCGGCTACTTTGGCTTCCTTGTCATCAAGATCTTTCACCAGTTTCAGGACACCGGCGAAAGCACCCCAGCCAGGCCGGTATTTGCATCCACCATGAGCAAAGCTGTTAATGGTCCAGCTACCGGGCTCAGTACAGAAAATTTTCGCTACATCCCCACGGCCACCGCGATATGTGGGCTCTTGTGGGTCACATAGCGTCACCCCGTGATGCTCAGGACCAATATCGCCAGCTGTGATGCTCTGGCCATTGCTTAGATAGAGTACATGACCTTTATCGAGCGTGCCCCTATCCGCTGCTGTGATGAGCTTAGCCGCTTTCTTCTTAGCCTGTGCTGGCTTAATACCAGGGGTCTCTTTTTGGATGTGCTCAGCTAATCGGGATTTGCGATCGCAATCCAATTTATCCCAGCTTCCCTTCACCAGGGTTTCAAATCGGGATTGTTCCTCTGGTGTCACCTCAGGTAGGGAACCAATATCCAGAATCGCCCCATCATGTACCACGGGGGCCGGTCGTCTTTGCTCCCATTCATCGGGCAAGATAGCACCGGCTTCATAGACCAAACGCTCAGGGGAAAAGACTGTGAGGTCTAGCAGCGTGCGCTTCAATATCGACTGCACACCGGTCTGAGCGTTTGGTGTTGCTAATTTATGGAATCCCTTACCATTCAGCCATGTACGCACCTCCAATAGGTGCTTAAGCTTCTCAATATCACCACGGACAACTAAATATGTATGGTGACCACTGGCCCCTTTTAAGCAGTTGTCAGTGGCCTTATCGTAAATGCTGCTACTGGTGGAGTCAGTCACCAATCGGCCAATGCTGGCCAGCTCTGGCACACAATCAACCAATGCTGCCCAAAACTCATCAGCATTTAGTTCTGGTTGCCCTGGCTCCGGGTCGTGATCGAGTAATGCAGCGTGGGTATCTGGCCAGCTGTAATGGTCAAGGGTACGGCTGATGGTAGTTAGTCCAGCCTTATTTAATTTCTCGCTACGGTCGCGAGTGAGTACGGTCACCGGTAGCTCACGGCCATGGGTGCCTAATGTGATGGCCTCATTACTTTGGAGCCCTTTTAACAGCTCAGCCAAACCGTAAAGACCATTTACAGTTTCTTTCCTCGCACGGCCCTGGGTAATGCCTAAATCGTGGCTCTGGTCCTTTACTGGCTTGCCATCTACGTTAAGAATCCGCTTCTGAACGCTGCCCTTGATGGCACGGATTACGCCGATCTCTAACTCAGAGTGATTCTGAGTTACGTCATCCGATACACAATTTGTTTGGTATGATGGGGCTAAGTTCGAATTATTCGAACTAAACTCCTGAAAGCCTTGTCCATCAACTATTGGTGCTTGGAGATTGTCACAGTTTTTTGATGAAGATCGGTTTACAGTCTGTGCAAGTCTCTGAGAATTCTGTACATTACGAAACATAGGTCTACCACGATCTATTCCCGCCCGTCGCATCACTCGGACTGTAATTAACTGTCAGGTCGCCAAACTAGCCAGTTAATTAAGTGAGATGTTGACTAAGCGGGGTTTACTGAAAAAACTAAGCCGCTAGGGATGCTTTATCCCTAGCGGCTTTTAATTTGCGCTGATTGCGAGCTGCTATCAATTGCGCTAGATCGAGCCCCAATCCTTTGCAGATCAGCGCCTTTACGTTTTTATTGATTGTTCCGGGCCGCTCATCGAGCAGATCCCAGGCTTTACGTGGGATTCGAATAGTGACGACTACGGAGTCGTCGCATTCGCGATATCGGGCAGGCATTCTCTTTGCCATGGTGGATCAATAAGGAAAAGGTTTGTTTTAGGGCTCATGGAAACAAAGGCCTGTGATGGATATCTTCAAAATTATAGCGCACGAAAAACAGCGGGTGGACCCTGTTTATAAAGTTTTTGAAGATCACGAAAAAATATAGGCGAGAAACCCGGCTTGTCCTGCCATTCCTTATGCATGGAGCAGCGGAAAGATTCTGAAAACATGTCATTTCTCGCACTTTTCACCCTGTTTTGGAAAATGTTTTTGCGTTAGAAGCCAAGCCGTTTTTTCGTAACATAAGTAATGTTTCGAATATTGAAACTGAGACGTTTCAAAACGGTTTTGAAACTGAGACATTAGCCACATTGATACTGTGACCAGTTGCGTAGGCCGCTGGTCTGTGGCAATATGCCGGTAAGCATTTTTCAGATCGCCTTCTATAAACCGTGACGGACCCCCATCCGTTGCGGTTTTGGCGTTTTTAGGGCTCAGAACATACTTCCTCCAAATGATTGGCCAAAGCTTACACCCAGGGCAACGCCAGATCAAGCGGCATTGACGCGTTCCCAGATCTCGTTGATACGACTTACCAGCTGAGCAACCATTGATTGCATTGCCTCAGTAAAGGCCAATCGAAAGCGCTGGGATTCCGCTCTATCAGCCTTGCCTTCATCAATAAAGGCTTGCAGCATGGCGTTTGTTTCCCTTCGCTCATTTTCGTTGTGCTCTATGTAGGCGCTCACTGCTGTAGTAAGCGCCTCGAGCTGGGATTCTATACGATCTAGTCGGTCACTCATTTTTTCTTTGCCTTTTGCGCTTCTGCAACTTCATCAAAACTGGGGGCGTAGCCATCAAGCATTGCTTGCCTGATTGCTTGCTCTAAGAGCGATACAGCGAGGGAAGTTGGTTTATTCCCCTCGCGTTCCGCCCAATAGTCCAGTACATCAGCCAATCCGTCGCTAACTCTACACATATAAGCCTTGCTCATCGCTATCAATTGATAATCAATTGCCCATATGGTAGCCCTATGTACGGCTTGCGGCATGTCGCTTACTATTTGATGTCTTCTGATACCAAGTAGTAAGCAATTGCTGTTGACGGTTCAAATGGTAAGCGCTAACCTTGTGGTTGTCAAACCACAAAAAACCGCTCCACACCTTCTATCGGTAATCAACGGTTTTTTGTGGTTGATTACTGCAGTAATGCATCACATCAGAAAAACAAGCTAAAAACCATACACAACAATGCTTTCAACTGAAACAAACCAACGAATCACGTCTCAATCTGTCGGTATCAGTGCCCCCTCAAAACCACTAGCAACCGTTATCAACCGCATGGGCGTTGCTGTTGGTGCTGGCTGGGTCAAAGCAACAGACGGCCAGCAAATTGTTAAAGCTCGAAGCCTCATTTTGGAGACTGAGCCTACTGATTTCTTTGGTCAGAACTCTAAAAACTGGCGAGTCGAGCTGATGAATAGCCCTATTGGTCAGGGGGTGTTCTACCTGGGTGACAAGCTGGACGGGATGACGGGCACCAAGTCGCTGGCCAATGGAGAGAAAGGTAATTTTTACCCAGTGCTGGCTGTGGCAGCTGTAGCGCGATTGCTACCAAAGGATCAACCGCATCGAGTGCAGACTGTAGAGATTGCCTGTAGCATCCCTACCCAGGCCATGAAAGGCCAGCTGGCAAAGTTAAAGGGTCACCACCTGGTCAATGTGAATGGGGCCAGTGTTCAGCTCAACATTACTCGCGTTGTTGCTCAGCCTGAGGGATTGGGCACCTGTGCCCAGATTGCCCACCTGCAAGCTGTTAAAGGTGCTCAGCCCGCCAGTTTTGCTGTACTCGATATCGGCTTTGCCAACACGACAATTACGGGACTGGATGAGGAGAACACATTACTGGGTTTCCATTCAACGACTCCTGGTGTGGCGAAACTCTACGAGACGATTGCTGCTCGACTCAACAGCAACGGTCATCCAGCCACTATTGAGGAAGTACGGCTAGGGGTAGAAACGCCCAATGGAGCAACATTCTGTCTCAAAGGCCATGGCACTACAAACTTTGAGGCTCTTTACTTCGAAGAGTTAGAACGCTGGTTTGATGCTCGCCTATCGGCTATCCAGACTGGGGCACAGGCCATTCTCGATAAGGCTCAGCATAAGTTTATTGCCGGTGGCGGTGGTCAGCTGCCTGGGGTTAAGGAGTTAGCTGCTAAGCGTGGCTATGGCGTTGCCAATGACCCCCAAGAGAAAGAAGTTCAGGGGCTTTATTTGTTGACTCACTAAGGGTTTCACCCATAAACGAAACAACACTATTGATCAGACCCATGGCAAAGACAGAACGCAAAGAACACCGCATCACCCTACCGCAACACGTAAGAACTCGTGCTCAACAAAGAGCCGATGAATTGGGCTATGGCTCCATTCTTGAGTATGTTTCCGAACTCGTTGTTGTAGATACCTCACCATTGATCGCCCGTGGGATTGCCCAGGTCCCGCAGTCCCCACCTAATCAAGAACAGCCCCCATTCACCGTGACTAGCGGTGAATGGGGAGACGAAATATAACTCCCATGCAAAAAACGACTGCCGAAACTATGAAGAAAACAAACACAACAACAATCACAATCAGCCTAGATCTATGGTTCAACGATGATTGTGAAAGTTCATTGCCCGACAAGACTCACACCGGAACAATCCAGATACCAGCAGGCATGGACGATAGCGCTGTCGGGCAATTAGTCGATGAGTATTCCATCGGCATCGCCAAGGCTCACGGCTACAGCACAGAGAATTTCAACTGGCAATGGGACTACATCCCAAATGCTTGATCCAACAGGATTCTTTAGGAGAAACAATACATGCTCAACCTCAGCAGATTCCGACAAACGCTAGACGATATCGAGTATGGCCTGATTGCCATTGATGAAGAAAATATCAGGCTGTTAGAGCAAACATGGGAGACCGTTAAAAGCCACGTGCCAGAAGATTACAGACCAATAATTCAGGACCGCATAGACCAGCTCAAGCCAATAACAGCACAAAGGGATGGCTAGCCATGAGAGCAGCCATCCCCCTTTATCCCGTCATCCAAACAGGAATAAATAACTATGACACAACTTAGGAAATATGGGTCCATTGAGCCCATACAGAGAGAAAAACCAGTTCCAAACATCACGGTCCACCAGCACTTCCACCAGCCACCAGTCCAGCAACGGCCAAGTCATTACAGGCCTAAGCCTATGGCCAACGACCACGGCTTGGCTGAGGTTGCAAGGTGGGGAGCTGCATCACTTACTGCATTACTGGCTGCATGGATTTTGGGCAATGCCATTATTCACCAGGCCAACAGCAACTATTGGGCAAACGAACGACAGATCCAACGTATCAACAACCATCCAGGGGGGCAGTGGTAATCATGAGCAACAAAGCAAACGTTAACCAAACTGTTGTCGGCCCTATGGGTTTGCCCATTACCCAGGGGATAGAGGTTGATAGCAATCGACTAAGCATCTATTCAGAATCATCTTTTAGATGGGCCAATGCCTTAGCTATCCCTAGCCGTGGGCCTTATGTGGATGCCCTCTTATGGATTCTGACCATTGCCACGCCTGCCAGGTTGCTGGATTCCCTAGCGATTAGTGGTCTGTTCCCGCCGCTGCTATCTATTGCCCTGGCTGCCCTGTTGGTGGCAGTGCCCCTGGTGCTCACCTGGCAAGTGTGGAACGCCAAGAGACATTTAAGAGTAGCCATCCTTTACCGGCTGTTATTGGTGGCTGTAGCAATTGCGATCGCAACTATCGGAGTGAGAATTTAATCATGACCGTATCGTATGAAATGCTGGCTCGATGCCAGGAACCGCAACGGGTTAAGCATGAAAATAACTTACGACTAAACAGCATTGGTGGCCTAGCGCTTAGTGCAGCTCTAACTATTGTTGCCTGTATTGGCGGGAATCATTGGTTTCGTACTGGGATGCTATTGTTTGCCGTGCCCCCAATGGCATTGTCAAAAAGAGCAGCTGATGAACTATCCGGTGAAGCCCGTGGCAGAGAAGACCGGGCCGATGTGTTTAACCAGGCTGGTCAAGATAATTTGTATAAAATCCTGACCCAAACAGCACCACCACCGGATTTACCCACAGTTGAGCCACCACCAGCGCTGGGTACTCGCGAGAATCCGAGAACTGATTGGCAGGAATTATTAGGTGAATTGTTCACGGCCACCAATAGCGATGGTACCTATCTATACCCGTGTATCTTCCTCACTGGTGCCCAGGGCACGGGCAAAACTACATTCCTAAAATTCATCCAACAGTTGCTGGTGGGCGATATCACCGTGATTGATTCCCACTACAAAAAAGGCAATTGGAAAGGATGCAAGATTGTCGGTAAAGGCAAGAATTACAGCAGTATTGAGGCATATCTAAAGAGTGTTCTGGTGGATGTAGAGGAACGCTATCAGGACTATGCAGAAAAGGATAATGCTGTATTCCAGCCCATCACCGTCATTGCTGAAGAGATGACCAATTGGGATGGTGAAATGAGTGATACCAAGATAGCTGGCCACTTCATGAAAGCCTCCCTATCTGATTTCCGAAAGGTCAACTACAGGCTTATCTCAGTTGCTCATTCAGACACCAATACTGCCAGGGGCGACGCAAAAGGTACAGCCAAGATGCGGGCCAATGGGGAAGTGAGAATAGAGCTAATTCAAAAGGGATTGGCCCATATCACTATGCCCGGTGAAACTGAGCCCTTCTATCTGGCATTCCCTAATCTATCGGTAGCATTACCACCAGTCCCGCCACCACCACCGACCGACCGGGCACCATTACCAACTGATAGCAATGTGATTGCTTTTTTAGGTAATCACTGCAGTAATGCAGTAAGTAATGATGCAGATAGGGGCAGTGGGCGTACTGGCTTTACGGCATCCGATGCAGCGCGATTAATTGCCAATCATCTAGAGCGTAAAAATATCACTGAGCCTGTCACTATTGGCCGCATTCGTAGCCAGGTTAGACAACTAAAAGAACTACCTGATTATGGATGGGCATTAGTTACCGATGGATTGCGTTGTGGCCGACTGGATAAGGGCCGCTTAAACGTGACTCAAAACGGCGAAACGATTTACCTGTCACTGGCCACCGACAACGCCGCTTAGGGGATGCCATAGCGGGGGATTAAATACTAACTAATCCCCCCTTAGACAGACCGCTACCCCCCCCATTTTCCCCCCTCAGACATCCATATCTGCCCGTGTCTAAGGGGGCTATAGAATCGCTCAAATGCATACGGGGCAAGCGTAGACAGCCCTTAGACTTGACCCATCACGGGCACGACTGCCACCAGGCCGCCAATAGACTTGTCTAAGGCCTTTGTCCAAGGAACAAACTAAATACCAAACTATTAGGAATTACTCAATAAAAAACAATGGAGAGTCAATCATGAACGCACAAAAATATGGCCGGAATCCCATCGTCTCAAGCGATGAGTTAATCAAGTTGTTCGAATTGAATCAAGGAAAGCTACCAGCGGAAACCCAGACCTTAGCCATCACTATGCGCAATGGCGAGCTAATTACTTGGGACAGGGAGTCTCTAGAACAATTGGGCGTCGTTTCGACCGCTGATTACGCTTAAGCCCAGCTGCCATAAAGCCGGAACCAGCCGCCACATACTTAAAGCCCTCGGCATAACGCCGGGGGCTTTTTGTGTGCTAGCCTTCGTTTGCTGCATTACTGCATTACTGTGAGATATCCGTGAGCAAAGTTATCAGCATTGTTTCGCTCAAAGGTGGAGCTGGAAAAACCAGCGCCGCGATTACCATTGCCGGTTACCTGGCCAAAGGTCACAGCACCCTATTAATAGATAGTGATCCGAACCTAAGCGCCCTTAGTTGGCATCAACGAGGGGATGGGATGGGCTTCGATTGTTGCTCGGTGGCTAGTGCCCCAATGAAGATGGCCAGCTCAAACTATGAGGCAATCGTTATTGATAGTCAGGCACGGCCCACACAAGATGATCTAAATTCACTGACCGATAGTGACTTGGTGATTCTGGCCTCAACACCGGAACCCATGGGCGTTGAGGCATTGGTAAAGCTGGTGGGTATGATGCCCGATGGATGCAACTATCGAGCGCTGGTGGGGATATCACCGCCTAAGCCTCAAAAGGATGGGGCTATTGCAATCTCAGCCCTGACTGATGCAGGCATCCCCTGTTTTGAGAAGCCGATCCGAAGGCTTAAGGAATATGTCAGGGCATCAGAGCAAGGTCGTTTGCCCAAAGGTATGGGCTTAGCTGATTGGAAACCAGTATTCAAGGAGATAGATAGGCTATGGGATTAGGCGACATCGTAAAGAAAGCCAAGGCAGAGCAACCAGAGCAGCCCCCGGCCACTAAGGGAAAAAAGACCAAGCCCGCTACACCGCAAACAGACATCATGGCTGAAATCCTAACGCCACCACCAGCACCAGAACGGACGATTAGATTCACAGCCGATCTGCCTGAATCCCTGCACAAACGCCTCACCATGGCCGCTGCCAGAGCTGGGAAAAAGAAAGTTGATATCGTGCGAGAACTCTTGGAAGCAACCTTACCCAATGCCTAGAGCGCCAACTGGGAAGGGGAAAGGCCAGAATACTGCCTCACCATGCCCGCCACCTTTGGGGCATCCTTTTGAGCTGCCTTAATTACTGCATCAAAGCAGTAATCCCTAACTGACAGACCGCAACGGGACGATATGCGATCGAGCTGTCTCCATTGCTCAATAGATAAATGAATCTGAATAGGACATGCCTGCATCGTTTTAATCAGGAAGTGCTGAGCAAGTATTTCCGTTGTATGCCTGGTCATGGCCACAGTTCGTATTTGAGAACGTGTCAGGACAGTTCGGGCAGCAAGAAACCAGAATCCAGTCTGACAAATCCTCTGACCAAATATAATCGCAAGGGCTAAGAGTGCTGCCTGATGAGATTAAGATCGTAACCCTATCGCCTGTAACATACGATCTCGGATTAATGCTTGGAACCCCCTGGAAAAAATTCTTGCTTCCAGCGGCCCGCCAGATATTGTCTCTTAGGTCGTAATGCCAGAGTCTATCTGTCAGACGGTCGTGATATGGCTGCCCGTCGGCTGGAGTCACAAAATCTGGGTCGTCTGGATTTGGTGGAGCCCCCGTGCCATAGATGACGGTCAAACCATCGCCTGAAACTTTGGCGTAGCCATCAAGAGCGCCTGACCAGATGTACAAATCAGACTGGAATAGCCCGCCAGCAGGATCTTTCGTACCAATGTCAACCCAAAACGGCGTGTCAGTCGTGCCCTTGTCGTCAATGGTTGGTGGGCCAGCAGCCACAATAAATTGTTTGGCGGCCCGCCGCTGGGGATCGGCTGCTTTGCTTCGGCTGCTGGCCTGTATACGAGCAATTCCAGCGCTAATTGAAGCTTGATAAACAGCCCCTTTAGTTGGGCTGAAATTTTGTGGGTCTGTCGTTCGTCGAGGGATCGTAATTGTCCCCCCACTTTGGGTCTGCAAAGTATATCCGTCTCGGCTAGAACTAATCAGCTTGCCACGAATGACAGATGCTTGAGGCGAATCTGCAGCAATATCTTCCCGTTCAGCTCGTTGCTCAGAACGGATGCGGTTTGCAATAGCGAGTCGAGAGGATACGTTCATATTACGTGTGAAATGCAGTAGAGAAAGATTGCGCTCACTAGTTCGGTACAATCGAACTAGTTCAGTAATGGATGTGTGCCAGTCCAAAGCGTGCGCTCCAATGATCGGAGTAGACAGCAGTAGGCCAGCAGTTTTGCGGGAAACGCCTGAAAACCCTGAAAACTCGTTGAGTAGTTGCCTTATACAGCAACTATGCAGGACTAAATCAAAACTGAATGCCTTACTGCAAATGGGTTTCAAGCTTTGTGAAGCTGACTCGTCAAAAAATGGACTGGACTAGGACTAATTTTGCTGATTGGCACACTGTGACAATCTGGTGGACGGATTATGAAGTTGGTTGATTTTGAGTGTGACAATCTCAACCCAATACAACCAACCTCAAAATGAGACTACTTAATCCGAGCTGCTATCAACGCAAAAGGATCTTTTGAGTTTCGTAGTTGTCGTTGCCACTGAGAGTCAACTTCTGGATCAATTTTTGGCGCTGTCTCAGTGTGCTGGGCATGCCCCTGTCTCATATAAATTTCCAAGATTTTGCTAATGGGGTCTTTAGCATTCTTGATTGCATTAAATCTCTCACTAGGGGATAACTCAGGCTCGACTTCTGGCTGGGTTTCAATGGTTGTCGTTGGCGTTGGCCGTTCTCCCGCTGGATAGTTGTCTATCGAGGGCAAGCCGCCGCCACCACTTAAGGTCTGAGTCGCAATTTGCAAAGCCCTGTTTCTTATCTCATCAGTAGCCAGTGACGGTAGTTCGCTGTTGTTTAACAGTGCTAGTGCGCCTTGGCGGGCCAATGTTTCGTCTTCTCTGCTAAGCATTGTTTAGCTCCCTATATAGATCAGTATTTGCTCGAATCCAGGCTCCATCTTCAAGCAGACTTTGAAGCGGTCGGACAACCACTTGGCCGCCGCCGTCAATCTTGTTCTGGATATAAGGCAAATCGTTTGGGCTGTAGTTGCTGTTAAATCGGTTCAAAAAAACTGTGGTGCCATGGGCGGCACGGATTGCGGTTGAGTTCTCGCTAAGGCGCTTGCCTAAGCGCTCTAATTTGATAAGCTTGCTCCGAAATTCAAGGCTAAGAGCGTTGATTTCATCGACTAATGCAGCAATAGACTCAACGCAATCAGTCTCTTCTCGTCGCAGTCCCGAAATCCGTTCCTCAATTCGCGATCTCTTTAGCTCTTGATTAGCCTCTTCTAATTCAGCAGTTAGCCGCTGGGCTTCGTTTGCTGCATCCTGAGCAGACTTAAGAGCCGCTTCTTTTTCGGCAACTTTCTGTTCTAGTGTTTGTGTATTCATGGCTTAAAAGGTAACCCTCATAGTTGGTCCTGAGTCAGTAAAGTGTTCAATCAAAACGCCTGTTCTCCCATTAGCTCAACCAAAAAATCCGTTAATCGAATCACGTCTTCTATAGACTGGCAGCTAATACTCCTCATTTCCTCGCTATATGCGCCGTGCTTCATTGAATTCTGGCTCGCTTTCCTCTTGCCTTCCCCCGTCCTCGGCCCAGTGCTCGACTGCCACGGCTTCCATTGTCGGATTTTCTCCGCTTGCAATCGCCGCTGCTCCGTTGTCCATTTTCTCGCCGCCATTTGCCTGAGCATCCTGTATAAGCTGATTAAGCTGCTGTTTGATGAACGTCACCCTCTTCGGATTTTTCAGCTCTCCAAGGGTATGAACTGTTTTTCTGCAAGCTTCCTGACAACGTAGGGAAACACCCATCAGTCGAGCCTGAGCCTCTGATTTGGTAGTTCTTCCGGCCATAAGAAGGAAGCTGCCGAAGCGATCGTTCATCATGAGCGCTTGTTCAACAAGCATGGCCTCTAAGTCGCTTAAGTCTCCAGCATGAACCTTGCAGGCCATCTCAGACATAGTCCCCTCAATGTCTGAGGCATTGCGATAAGTCATCATGCTCATTGAAAAAGCATTGGGAAACTGTGTCGGTGAAGACTCAGCCGGGTTGGTGGGACTAGCCTGCAATGCTTTTTCTCGCTCTCGACGATCCTTTTCTGCCTGGGCCGCTTTCTGTAGCTTGGCTTGACCTAGTTCTTTTTCCTTTCTGACGCTTTCTATCAGGTCATCGAATTGGCTCATGGCTAATAGTTCGTTTCCACCAGGTGCAACAAAAAAAAAAGTTTTGAAATTTTCTCTAGTTTAATTTAATTCTTCCTATGGCGGCGCTGAAGACTTGGGATTTCAAGCCGTGGCCGCCGGGGGCTTCATCGCTTCCTGGTACCGGTACCAAGCCCAACCTCTCTTGTAGCCAAGATATTCAGCGCATTTTTGCCAGATCTCCAGTGGAGGCTTACCCCGTTTTTCCAGGGCAAATCTAAGCCAGCTTGGCTTGTATCCGTTTGCTGATTGTTGTCGCTTCAGCTCATTCCATAGCGTTTTCCAGGCTTCAAGATTCTCATCGGTGGGTCTGATGACTTCCACCAGTTCGATCTCAGTCTCGACAATGGCTGGCGGCTCATGGGCTTCTTTCACTTCTCCCGTTTCAGTGCGTTTCAACTGTCGGGAAGGCTTAGCCGGTGGAGCTGCCAAAGACCAGTCTCGATCCTCATCAGGCAGGCCATGATTCCACCAGTTGCCGGTGTGGTCGATGATGGTAGCGTGAGGCTTGCCATCAGCTGGTCGTAGGGCACGGCCCAACATTTGCAGGTGAAGGGCAAGGCTCTGGGTAGGCCTAGCGATTTGCACCGCTTCAATGCTGGGTAAGTCAAACCCCTCACCGAACAGACCAACATTACTAAGTACCTGAATATCACCAGCTCTAAAAGCATCCAGGGTGTTGGTGCGCTCTGTGTCTGAGCTGCTCCCGTCGAGGTGTGCCGCTGGGATGCCCTCAAACTGGTAACGCTGGACAATAGCCTTAGAATGCTCAACATTGAGGGCAAAGACGATGTTTTTCTTCCCATCGGCATATTGTCGGTAAGACTGCACCAGATTTCCTGATAGCTCAATTGCATCATTAGCCCTGGCTAGATCAGATACTGAATAATCACCGCCCTGTTTTCCAACGCCCTTGGTAGTCATCGGATTGGCATCAGCAAACAGCCTGTAGTTGCACAGATGCCCAGCTGCCATGAGCTGTTTTACCGATGGACCACAAACAAGGTTGTTAAACAAGTGTTCAAATCCCTTCCCGTCCGTTCTCACTGGTGTTGCAGTGAGACCCAGAACAAAAGCCTTTGGAAATGCTTCAAGAATCTTGAGGTATGTCTGAGCCGTACTGTGGTGCGCCTCATCGACAACGATCAGGTCAATCCGTGGGAGTTTGTCCAGGCGGTTAATCACGGATTGAACGCTGGCCACCTGGATAGGGGCTGAATAATCGGGCTCAATGCCTGCCTTGACCATCCCCAATGGTTGGCCAGTCATTAGGGCGAGCTTTCCAGCTGCCTGGTCGAGTAACTCTCGTCGATGAGCAAGGACCAGCACTTTAGCTCTCTTCTTGACGAACTCAGCGATGACGTAGCTAAAGCAAATGGTTTTGCCGCCACCGGTGGGTAACTGGGCCATGATTCGCCGGTCAGTGGGCAGTGCTGCGAATATGCGAGAGCAGAGCGATTGTTGATAATCGCGTAGTTTGATCTTCATTTTTGCCACCCCCTAAGCCGCTGTTTGGACAACGAATCTCAAAAGCGTGGGGATCAGCTCTGGTTTTCTCAGACTGATCTGTTCCCAGGCCGCCAACCGCTGTTCTGGTTTGGTTAGCTCTAGCAACTTGGCGTATTCTTCCGGGCTGCTAACCGTCTCGAATGCTTTGTTTATCTGTTTGTTTAGTAGGGTGTCCAGAACTTCAGTAGATAGATTTCTAAGTAACTGAAGTTCTGGACAACCTTGGTTCGTAAGGTTTTGTGCAAATACTTGCCAGGGCTTCAGAAATGACTCATAGCCGCGTTTGATGTGATCGGATATCTGCTCAATGAGTTCATCCCGAGTGTTGACTCGTAGCTGTTCTCGATAGTCGCTAGGGCTTGGTGGTTCGCTTTTTTCTGACTCCAGCATTTTCTGAATACGCTGGTTGATGTCTTCAGTAGTCTGCAAGCGATATTGCCAGTAGCGGTATTGCCCAGGCGTCCGTCCTGCAGTAATAGCTTCTAAGCCGATTAGTGACAGGGCTTTATGTAGGCACTTGATAGCTGGGGTATTTGCCGTGAACTTCAGTCCATAGATTCGCTGGCTGTGCTTGCTAAGTTGTGATAACTCCATCGCCTTGGCCCGAAAATAGCCAGCAGCCTCACTAATCCCAGGGGTGGCCTTAGTCCATTGGGCAATTTTCCCTCTAAGGATGTCGGTTATGGCGCGACATTTACTTAATATCTGCGCTAAGGCAATTTCCTTAGATGTTGCTGGCGTCTTTGGTAGGTTTTTTGCCTCAGTCGAGATCGCAACCGTTTTTAGAGCATCCATGTACTGAATGTTCTTCCACAGCTCAGGCTGTTCGTAAGACATTTGGACTAGCGCTCGAATACGCACAGCATTAATGCCGCCACTGGTACCGGGTGCTATCTCCCAGGCCGCCAACCATTCTGCATCATTCAGCTGTGGGAAGCTTTCGCCAACTTTCTCGCATAGGCGATACTTTCGATCCTTGACAGCTGCTATAGGACCGTCGTCGCCGTTGCCCTTGAGTGGTTTGGCCTTGGCCAGTGCCCTCGCCTGTGTGCCGATGATGCCTTCTCTAATCTCAGCAAACCACCCGCGATATTCTTTGATATCGTCAGCTTCACAGTCGTAACCTTCCCCAACAGTCCAGCCGTTGCCGGTCCATTCTGCCTCTAAGGTTTCTCGCTTGAAATAGAGTTCCCTGGCCTGGATTGCCCAATATTCAGGCAGCTCTCTAAGCTGGTCTAACTCTGCAAGTGTGGCGGTTTCAAACCGCTGAATCGCATCAGCAACACCAAGAGCTTTACCTACGGTCTTTGCCCCCCCAGACAGCTTAGTTTCACCCGTTAGGATGGAACGCCAGAACTCAGGAAAGAACAAGTCAACATCAGGTTCCGCTGGCAGACCTCGATTAGATATGTACACATGGCGCTCGGTGATAGTACTATCTAGCAGCGTCCGTAGTCGTTCCCCACGCTGGCTAGCGGCTGTCGCCGTTTCAAACGCGCTGATGTACTCAAACTGACAATCCCAGTAGTCAGACTCGATTGAAACCCCCGAATTGAAAACGGGTGTGTAAATTAGCCAGCTTAAGCCCTGCTGCTGTGGCCATCCGTTTGGATTTTCTGCAAACGCTTTTTTGATTTTGCCAGGTGTGTATTGACCGTCTAAGCATTGGCCCGTATGGCTGCCAGCAAACATCGCACGCAACACCCGGTCAATCATGCGGGCTTTCTTCTGGCTGCCACATGGGATGAGTACTTTCTTCCCGGCTTTAATCTTTTCCACAATTCCCGCAAACCAGCTGTAAAACGCATCATTTGCCTGTGGCCTGTCGTCTTTGGTGCCATCCCATCGGGTACCGTCTGAGTCTTCATCATGCCAGTCTAGGGACAGTCGTATTGCCATTTCAGACGCTAGCCGCTTGCGTTGGATCGTCACCACCTCATCAGGGCTAAACCCACCCAGCCGTTGAACCGCTGCGATTGTTGCCCGATAGGTGGCATCGGTGGCCACCACTACATGCTTAGCCGCTGGCAATAGTTGTTCTAAAGCCGCCCTACATCCTTTAGGATTAGTGCCCAAGCTACCGTCCTGGGTGCGTTGGATATCTTCGTTAGCTTCATCAAAGACGATGCACTCAAAATCTTTATGAGCAACCTTGTGCAAAGACTCAGGGCAAATAGTGAGCCATTGGCTGTCAATACCATCCAAATAGCACCCGATGTTTAGCACCTTTGAAGCAGCTCTAGCCAGCACCCTGGTAGGGCAAACCACCAAGCCGGTCTGGTGGGCCTTGGTTAATTTAGATATAGCACCAGATGTTTTGCCGGTTCGCTTCTGACCATCTAAGACCGTCAGTTGTCGGGCATTGGCGATCTTGATTTCGGAGAACCAGCCGGTCTGGTGGTTGTTGCTCAGTAGCTGACGCTTAGTGAGAGAATTATTAATCGCTACCCTGGCAGCTTCGATAGTCTCAGCTGGCTTGATGCCTAGCCGCTTGCAAAACTTAGCGAAGTATTCAAGCCGCTTTTGTCGCTTGGCTTCCTTTATCCCGGCTACTTTGGCTTCCTTGTCATCAAGATCTTTCACCAGTTTCAGGACACCGGCGAAAGCACCCCAGCCAGGCCGGTATTTGCATCCACCATGAGCAAAGCTGTTAATGGTCCAGCTACCGGGCTCAGTACAGAAAATTTTCGCTACATCCCCACGGCCACCGCGATATGTGGGCTCTTGTGGGTCACATAGCGTCACCCCGTGATGCTCAGGACCAATATCGCCAGCTGTGATGCTCTGGCCATTGCTTAGATAGAGTACATGACCTTTATCGAGCGTGCCCCTATCCGCTGCTGTGATGAGCTTAGCCGCTTTCTTCTTAGCCTGTGCTGGCTTAATACCAGGGGTCTCTTTTTGGATGTGCTCAGCTAATCGGGATTTGCGATCGCAATCCAATTTATCCCAGCTTCCCTTCACCAGGGTTTCAAATCGGGATTGTTCCTCTGGTGTCACCTCAGGTAGGGAACCAATATCCAGAATCGCCCCATCATGTACCACGGGGGCCGGTCGTCTTTGCTCCCATTCATCGGGCAAGATAGCACCGGCTTCATAGACCAAACGCTCAGGGGAAAAGACTGTGAGGTCTAGCAGCGTGCGCTTCAATATCGACTGCACACCGGTCTGAGCGTTTGGTGTTGCTAATTTATGGAATCCCTTACCATTCAGCCATGTACGCACCTCCAATAGGTGCTTAAGCTTCTCAATATCACCACGGACAACTAAATATGTATGGTGACCACTGGCCCCTTTTAAGCAGTTGTCAGTGGCCTTATCGTAAATGCTGCTACTGGTGGAGTCAGTCACCAATCGGCCAATGCTGGCCAGCTCTGGCACACAATCAACCAATGCTGCCCAAAACTCATCAGCATTTAGTTCTGGTTGCCCTGGCTCCGGGTCGTGATCGAGTAATGCAGCGTGGGTATCTGGCCAGCTGTAATGGTCAAGGGTACGGCTGATGGTAGTTAGTCCAGCCTTATTTAATTTCTCGCTACGGTCGCGAGTGAGTACGGTCACCGGTAGCTCACGGCCATGGGTGCCTAATGTGATGGCCTCATTACTTTGGAGCCCTTTTAACAGCTCAGCCAAACCGTAAAGACCATTTACAGTTTCTTTCCTCGCACGGCCCTGGGTAATGCCTAAATCGTGGCTCTGGTCCTTTACTGGCTTGCCATCTACGTTAAGAATCCGCTTCTGAACGCTGCCCTTGATGGCACGGATTACGCCGATCTCTAACTCAGAGTGATTCTGAGTTACGTCATCCGATACACAATTTGTTTGGTATGATGGGGCTAAGTTCGAATTATTCGAACTAAACTCCTGAAAGCCTTGTCCATCAACTATTGGTGCTTGGAGATTGTCACAGTTTTTTGATGAAGATCGGTTTACAGTCTGTGCAAGTCTCTGAGAATTCTGTACATTACGAAACATAGGTCTACCACGATCTATTCCCGCCCGTCGCATCACTCGGACTGTAATTAACTGTCAGGTCGCCAAACTAGCCAGTTAATTAAGTGAGATGTTGACTAAGCGGGGTTTACTGAAAAAACTAAGCCGCTAGGGATGCTTTATCCCTAGCGGCTTTTAATTTGCGCTGATTGCGAGCTGCTATCAATTGCGCTAGATCGAGCCCCAATCCTTTGCAGATCAGCGCCTTTACGTTTTTATTGATTGTTCCGGGCCGCTCATCGAGCAGATCCCAGGCTTTACGTGGGATTCGAATAGTGACGACTACGGAGTCGTCGCATTCGCGATATCGGGCAGGCATTCTCTTTGCCATGGTGGATCAATAAGGAAAAGGTTTGTTTTAGGGCTCATGGAAACAAAGGCCTGTGATGGATATCTTCAAAATTATAGCGCACGAAAAACAGCGGGTGGACCCTGTTTATAAAGTTTTTGAAGATCACGAAAAAATATAGGCGAGAAACCCGGCTTGTCCTGCCATTCCTTATGCATGGAGCAGCGGAAAGATTCTGAAAACATGTCATTTCTCGCACTTTTCACCCTGTTTTGGAAAATGTTTTTGCGTTAGAAGCCAAGCCGTTTTTTCGTAACATAAGTAATGTTTCGAATATTGAAACTGAGACGTTTCAAAACGGTTTTGAAACTGAGACATTAGCCACATTGATACTGTGACCAGTTGCGTAGGCCGCTGGTCTGTGGCAATATGCCGGTAAGCATTTTTCAGATCGCCTTCTATAAACCGTGACGGACCCCCATCCGTTGCGGTTTTGGCGTTTTTAGGGCTCAGAACATACTTCCTCCAAATGATTGGCCAAAGCTTACACCCAGGGCAACGCCAGATCAAGCGGCATTGACGCGTTCCCAGATCTCGTTGATACGACTTACCAGCTGAGCAACCATTGATTGCATTGCCTCAGTAAAGGCCAATCGAAAGCGCTGGGATTCCGCTCTATCAGCCTTGCCTTCATCAATAAAGGCTTGCAGCATGGCGTTTGTTTCCCTTCGCTCATTTTCGTTGTGCTCTATGTAGGCGCTCACTGCTGTAGTAAGCGCCTCGAGCTGGGATTCTATACGATCTAGTCGGTCACTCATTTTTTCTTTGCCTTTTGCGCTTCTGCAACTTCATCAAAACTGGGGGCGTAGCCATCAAGCATTGCTTGCCTGATTGCTTGCTCTAAGAGCGATACAGCGAGGGAAGTTGGTTTATTCCCCTCGCGTTCCGCCCAATAGTCCAGTACATCAGCCAATCCGTCGCTAACTCTACACATATAAGCCTTGCTCATCGCTATCAATTGATAATCAATTGCCCATATGGTAGCCCTATGTACGGCTTGCGGCATGTCGCTTACTATTTGATGTCTTCTGATACCAAGTAGTAAGCAATTGCTGTTGACGGTTCAAATGGTAAGCGCTAACCTTGTGGTTGTCAAACCACAAAAAACCGCTCCACACCTTCTATCGGTAATCAACGGTTTTTTGTGGTTGATTACTGCAGTAATGCATCACATCAGAAAAACAAGCTAAAAACCATACACAACAATGCTTTCAACTGAAACAAACCAACGAATCACGTCTCAATCTGTCGGTATCAGTGCCCCCTCAAAACCACTAGCAACCGTTATCAACCGCATGGGCGTTGCTGTTGGTGCTGGCTGGGTCAAAGCAACAGACGGCCAGCAAATTGTTAAAGCTCGAAGCCTCATTTTGGAGACTGAGCCTACTGATTTCTTTGGTCAGAACTCTAAAAACTGGCGAGTCGAGCTGATGAATAGCCCTATTGGTCAGGGGGTGTTCTACCTGGGTGACAAGCTGGACGGGATGACGGGCACCAAGTCGCTGGCCAATGGAGAGAAAGGTAATTTTTACCCAGTGCTGGCTGTGGCAGCTGTAGCGCGATTGCTACCAAAGGATCAACCGCATCGAGTGCAGACTGTAGAGATTGCCTGTAGCATCCCTACCCAGGCCATGAAAGGCCAGCTGGCAAAGTTAAAGGGTCACCACCTGGTCAATGTGAATGGGGCCAGTGTTCAGCTCAACATTACTCGCGTTGTTGCTCAGCCTGAGGGATTGGGCACCTGTGCCCAGATTGCCCACCTGCAAGCTGTTAAAGGTGCTCAGCCCGCCAGTTTTGCTGTACTCGATATCGGCTTTGCCAACACGACAATTACGGGACTGGATGAGGAGAACACATTACTGGGTTTCCATTCAACGACTCCTGGTGTGGCGAAACTCTACGAGACGATTGGCTGCTCGACTCAACAGCAACGGTCATCCAGCCACTATTGAGGAAGTACGGCTAGGGGTAGAAACGCCCAATGGAGCAACATTCTGTCTCAAAGGCCATGGCACTACAAACTTTGAGGCTCTTTACTTCGAAGAGTTAGAACGCTGGTTTGATGCTCGCCTATCGGCTATCCAGACTGGGGCACAGGCCATTCTCGATAAGGCTCAGCATAAGTTTATTGCCGGTGGCGGTGGTCAGCTGCCTGGGGTTAAGGAGTTAGCTGCTAAGCGTGGCTATGGCGTTGCCAATGACCCCCAAGAGAAAGAAGTTCAGGGGCTTTATTTGTTGACTCACTAAGGGTTTCACCCATAAACGAAACAACACTATTGATCAGACCCATGGCAAAGACAGAACGCAAAGAACACCGCATCACCCTACCGCAACACGTAAGAACTCGTGCTCAACAAAGAGCCGATGAATTGGGCTATGGCTCCATTCTTGAGTATGTTTCCGAACTCGTTGTTGTAGATACCTCACCATTGATCGCCCGTGGGATTGCCCAGGTCCCGCAGTCCCCACCTAATCAAGAACAGCCCCCATTCA
>CBDHHL010000020.1:0-11196 GCA_965263355.1 Leptolyngbyaceae cyanobacterium
GGGATGTACCGATGTATCGGTATCGGTTTCGGTATCGGCAGTATCGGTGCTTTTTTGGGGTATCGGTAAAAAATGGCCGATACTTTACCGATACTTTTCTAATATTATGCTCTATTACTTGTCTTTACAATTGTACCAATTAATAATTGTTCAATCATCATATTTATTATTCAATAATGACGAATATTCAATATATATTAATTATATAATAATGTAGAGGACAGATATATATACGGCTCGTAATTCTAAGTCTTAAATTAAATCTTACTCAATATTATGATGTAACAACTAACAAGCAGGTAGTGACCAGCGAGTAGCGACGTAGTTACTCACAACTTCATAAGCTACTTAACTGAAATGGTAATTAAGAATCTAGTAAACAAAAAGTCAAAAACAATATATGTAGAAACTTGAAAGTAGAAACTAGAAAGTTATAAAGTAAAATGCTCTCACTTCTCAGATGATCTGATCGGATGTTAATCTTATCTTAATAACTTCATTGTTGATCTTTTTTAATAAAAGAAATTTAAAATGAATATATTTGATATTTCATTAACCAATTAAATGGTATTATTATTCTAATAGACTAATTTGAGTAATTTCTATAGCTAATCCACTTTTTTTTTACAAAAATCTTGCAGTGGTAGCTAGCTGTTTTCAATGATTAGGTAACAAATTCTCTTCTAATTAATTATCAATTTATTATAAAATTAAAAGTATCGGGGTATCGGTATCGGTACCGGTTAAGTATCGGCCTATTTCAAGTATCGGTGTATCGGTATCGGTGAAATACTGGGTATCGGTATCGGCCAAAAAAATGGTATTGGTACACCCCTACATGAGACATATCAGATAGAATTAGAGGAAAGCTCCGGAAAAGAACGGTTGCAACCACAGTTGTTACAGTACTCATGAATCTTGGAAGTACAAGGTAACCTGTTATATATCTGTGATCCAGCACATAGAAAAGTATCATGAATTTTTCATTCTTCCGAAAAGCCGGAGCCACAAAACGGGGGACAAGAAAAGTACATATATATATATATATATATATATATAGAAAGTAAGAATTATAGCTATATGCAAAACTGCTATTACCTGTCACCTGTCATTCATACCTTTTATTTTACAATCTCGTAACTCATTCAATCCATCAACCTTTACATGGCAATGTTGGGACACAACTAACTATAATTTGTATCAATACTTTTCATTGACATATAAGAAATGTTCACCGACTACTGGTAGGATGAAGGACATCTCTAACCATGATGTAAGCAACAAAGAATGTTGAATGTAGGAATTTGACAGAACAACGCCAAAAAATAGTAACATCTCCAAAGTACAAATGTACAATTATTAAACGCTTTAATCCTTGCTCATAAAAAACCCTATTTTAGTGCTCAAACCAAATACGTAATGACCAGGACATATGCTACACCAACAGTGTGTATGCTCTTACGGACATAAGCATGTTGTACGTATGCACTGTGCAGCATGCTCTGTAAAAATTATATGCATGCATGCACCATGCACTTGCAAATAACAGGAGGGTACATGCATGCTCCAGGCATTCAATGCCATGTCACAACCCTACGCATATGTAGTGCCATGAGGTTTTGGCAACGCTACAGCCAGAAGACTGGACAACACTGCAGCCGTAAGGTTTGGAAACGGTGCGACAACACAAGCAGAGAAGTGCACACAAATAACCTACACGTCAGATTTGACAACGTGTAGTGCCATAAGGTTTGGCAACGCTGCAGCCACAAGACTTGGCAACCTACAGCCATAAGGTTTGGCAACAACACACGGCGAATGACACACACACAGAAAAACTACATGTTAGAATTGACAATGTGGCGCTCTGCAGACATCAGACCAGACAACATTGCAAGGCATCCAGCGTACAGAGCATGACACACACACAGACCCTGTGCACACATATGAATTGATACCATCGCATGCTACGTGTAGTGGTACTGGCTGTTTTGACAAATATCTTATGTGAGCCACTCAGGTGGAATGTTCCATCACTGGGTTACATTCAGTTGCACTTTGGCGGTGCTCCTTGGATAATGAAGTGCTATACTTATTCCATCACTGCCTGTTGTATGTTAGCGAAATTAGGCGCCCTGTATTCGTGGCACATTTTTTCAAAACCGTTCCCAAGAGGCTGTGCCTTCGGCATGGCCATTTAGTACATAAACTCATTAGTTGGACTGTGACAACATGCACGCAAAAGGGGCCTCTGCACCAAGTGTACAGGTGCGCGCATACACTATGCCAATCTGGCTACAAATATGCGTAGCCAGATTAAGTGCTTCTCTAATATTTATCCTGGTTCACTTCCAATCATCGGGTAAACAATCAGAATGCATTGTCAATTATATAGAATTATCATACAAATTGTTGAAATTACGCAATGCAATCACATCCATGCTGTCTTATATAGATAATTTAATTCCTTGACATGAAAATTCCATGCCACAGTTTACACACATTCTTTACCTTGTGTTTTTATTCATTATATGTGTTTTGTGTGTATTTTACGACTCCATCCATGTGCTAAACGTTATGTTCTTTTCAGAGCCATATCTAGTTCTATTCATTATTAAGGTATCAAAGCAAGTCTATAAAGTGTTGTGATGAAGCAGAATATTTCAGTTGAAGATTAACGAGTCTCGGGGACCGGGGGAGCGTGTATCTGGGGAATGTGGAGGAAACCACACCACAGACTGACTCCGTGCCATCTGTAGATAGAGCCATTTCATGCTTCAATAAGCATATCTACAGACGGCACTTCCGTCAGTCTGTGGTGAAAATGCCTTATTTCCATGCGCCGTGAGGTTCCAGAGGGAGGTGGAAGTACACGCGGTGCCCGTGTCCCGACACTCAAAAGACGAGACGATCGACGGTCCCCTAATTTGTATGAAATGCACAAAAGGGAAACCGGTGAGATGAGCGGTAACGCTCCGAGAGTGGTTAAGCAGGCGGTACAAAAAGAGGGTCAAGAATGGCGGCCCACCTGAGACGCTACGGACGAGCCGGCACCACAGGGTGCGCCCGGAAGAGGACGAAGACTGGGGGGCAGCAAGCAGGAGGGCGGCGGAAGAGCAGAGCCCCCAAAAAACCGGCGAAAGCGGAGCGGTAAAAACCGCAGAGCGGTAAAAACCGCGGAGCGGTAAAAACCGCGGAGCGGTAAAAATCGCAGGCGTACCGCAAGGCGGCACAAAGAGCGAGCCGCCCGGAAGTGGGTGAAGACTGGGGGGCAGCAAGCATGAGGGCGGCGGAAGAGCAGAGCCCCCAAAAAACCGGTGAAAGCGGAGCGATAAAAACCGCGGAGCGGTAAAAACCGCGGAGCGGTAAAAACCGCGGAGCGGTAAAAATCGCAGGCGAACCGCAAGGCGGCACAAAGAGCGAGCCGGCCACCCAAGTAACCGGGAAGGGAAGGTTGGGTGGGAAAAAAGGAGGGCGTCGAAACAGACGATCAAGGACACCAAAACAGGGAGCGAAAAGAAGGCCCTGGGGTACCGGAAAAGGGAGACCTGGGCGTCAAAATAGCCGGTCAGAAAAAGTCGTGGCGGAGCGGGAGAGGGGTACCGGAAACCGGATACCTGGGCGTCAAAATAGCCGGCCAGAAAAAGACTTGGCGGAGTGGGAGACGGGTAGCCAAGAGAGAGCAAACTTGTAGAGAGAAAGAGCAGCCGGACCTGGCGGCTAGGTCGGAGCAGAAGGAGAAGGAACAAGGAATGATAAGGAACCACCGACCGAAGAAGCAACCAAGCAGCTGTCGGTCTTGGGGGAACACATACCAAAAGAAGCGAAGCCGGAGACCGGCTAGCGGAAAACATTGGAAGTAAAATATTGTAAAATACCATCAGGGATAAGGACGACACCAAGCAACAGTCGAACATATATTTATAACAGGGCTTGCAATTAGCACATTTAGCAGCATGTACATTGAAGAGACAAACGTAAGTCTAGTCCTTACATAGGCGGTCTAAGAAACGGTGCATAGAGAGCCGTATGAAAAGCATCTTACAGTAGGGGCATATATATTTCACGCCAATACAAGTGTGAAATGGTCTGACATATGTTGTGGAGCATAATATATAGTTTTTTGAAGAACAACTTCAGCAGACATAGGGTAGAAGACCACCCTATTAAGAGAAACACACAAAAATAAATAAGAGGTACATACAATTTGTATATTGTGTACCTGGCACAGTACGAACAGGAAGGATCCTACGGGATTGTTATTGCACACAAAATAAACGAAACGACAAAGAACAAGGAATTTACATAAGCAATTCGAGGCATCATCAAAAGAATAAGCGGTCTAAGAACCGTAAAACGGTACAGAATATACATACGGAAACGACACAGAATATTTATAACAAAGAACAAAGTATTTACATAAAGGCAATTTGGGGTACCATCAAAAGAACAAGCGGCCTAATAACCGTAATATGGTACATAATTATATACATAATTACACGGAATCTAGTAGAACATGATTGGTACAAGCCTTGTAATCAGAACCCAAGGATGAGAGACAATATTTTATCCTCTCCCTCCCCCTGGTTGCAACCCACAACAAGAATTTATAATGGTAAGGGACAAGTGAAGGAAGGGATGAACGGAAGCCCAGAAGTCGCGTGCACCAATAAGGGACATATTCGCCCTGCGAGTCCAAAGAATGTCATAGGCCACAGGCAGAGCTGGGCAGTATTGAAATACATTGTAGTAAATACTGTATCGAAACAATTGTACTGCAGTGATACACTGTATTGAAATACATTCTGCAACTTGTATGCAATCGCTGTATTTAAATACCTTGAAGCATATATAATGGAATGCCTTTCTAAATACTTCTTCCATACTGCATGCATTAAATATAAACAGAAGCTCTGTGGATTGATCAGCGAACCACAGGCTCAAACACTGCAACGCAGGCACATGTTGCATCCGGACACTACGAAATAACACTGTTCTCTATCCTCTCGTATGCTATATTTCCCAAGTGAAAAATGTTTATTTAAATGCCGTTAATATACACATTGTACATGTGTACTTCGTACAATACAACGTTATCATATCAGGCGTTGCTCTGTCTACGTTAAAAACGCGTTGTAACTGCATCATGGTTAGATATGTCCCCCAGCCGATCATTATTCAGTTCGTGTTTCATCAAGTATCTTAAAATTAGAGCTGAATGTCAAACATTGGTGTCATTTTGTCACACGGCACAGCGAAAAACGCCATACGATATCTGATAAGCTACAAGTTTAAACGAATTCTATTACCAGTAGGAATGTAATAAACGACAGGCATATCAGTTATATTAGTGACCTACTGTAGAAGTGAACTAATTTCATGTCTAATATTCCGGTCATTGTCAAAGTTATAATGGATTGAGTAGGTGATAGGATTATTAGAGCAACTTTGACATTTTTTACCCCGTTGGATCTCAAATGCAGGGTAACTGTTTACTAGGTGTTATTATTTATTATGCGTCATTTATTGACGAAGGAAGCAATGAATGTTGCGTAAGGTAAAATCACTCAAGCAAGGGAAGTCTGTCACGTATCGTCGCCCGAATACCGTAGGTTCTACCATCTCCGTCTAGCGGTATGGGTAAATTTATTCAAATTGGAATCAATTGAGTAAAATGATGTGGAAATCGAAAGACAATGAAAACAGCGTATGATTTGTCATCCTGAAACAAGTTTGTGAATAGGGTGGTAGCAAGAAGAACTACAGGTCTTAGTGTCGGAAATTCATCGTCGGCAGAGCAATGAAATACGACTGCCAGTTTTGAGGGCTTCCATTATGACGATCATGATGACTATGGCCCTGATTGAGAAACAGTCTCTCAATGTACGAACTATGCACGCCAATGTCGAAGTGCTTCTCTGTTGTATCGAAGTCGATATGTTTAATGAATTAACACAGCGCTCGTGCATCTGTCAAGAACTGGATTTAAAAGTTTGGAAATATTCATTAAAACTCTTTTCCTTTAGTGAATCATTTATATAGAACGAAAACGTACTTAATGTAGCTGTTGTGTGCGTAATTTATCTAATCATTAAAATATTAGATCACATACTCTAACTAATTCAGTTATCCGTTACATGTTAGTAAAAGCAAACGTTAGCTACTCATTTTGAAACATTGAAAATAGTACGCCTTAGCGTAGAACTGTGATGATAAGAAAAAGGGAAGTCTCTGAGAACAACGCATCGTAAGTGAAGGGACACAATCGTCAGGCAACGGAACGGGACTCCTGCCCAAGGAATAACAGTTACGCAACCCCATATCAGAAGCTCAGTAGAGCAATATGCCTGCAAGAATGTATAGTGCAAGACAACGAAGGTATACATTGCACTATGGATTGATACTGAATTAGTGTTCAAGAGTAAATATATCGGCAGAAGTGAAACAGTACCATGTAACTCGAATAATTGTGTCAAAGTTAAGTAGCTATTGTATAAATTCGAATAACTGTCGAAACCGAATTAATGGTCAATAATATTCAATCGATCAGAACTATCAATGTACTTAAGTTATTCAAAAATGTTAACCACAATTAATTTAGGTCAAAAATAAGAAAACTCGACACCTACAAACAAAAAGAGACAAGGCGACAGGCCTAGGGATAACTGAATGAATGTATTGATATTAGGTTCATCAAGTATTATGAAAGACCTGAAAAGGATTTAAATATAAAAACTAAATGAAACGAGAGATTGTACTTTTATTTCATCACAAACTCGAAAATGGATGCACATATTCTGTGTAACATAAGATATATTGTTCGAAGGAGAAGGTTTGGGCTCACGACTTGGCAACTGGGAGATGCCAATCGTGCTCTCTAATCTTATAGGTACACGTGCAAAAGAAATGAACCTCGCTGTACGTGTGCTGTACAAAACTTCAACATTTCGATCTATTCACAGGTAACAACGAAAGTAGGCGCACACCGTCTGCAATTCAATAGTCTCTGGAATGACCTAAAACTCATAGTTACTGAGTCGTTGTTCTCCGAGAAGGAAGAGGACGTAGAAGTGTAACGCAAGGAAACATTCAGAGCTACTAGGCATGCCATATGAACCTCACTAGTATAACGTGCGTGGAGCGCATCCAAGCAGCACAAAAGGACAGGAAAAAACGCCAGATATATTGTTTACTGAACAGAACACAATAAACGAAAAAGGTACGGTGACATATAAGTTGCAGAGAACACAAGATGCTTAAGTCACTAAGGTGCGTACGCCACGAGAAAAGAAGAAGTACGCAGCAATAAAACAAACTCTGCAAAGTCTAACGTGAGGATTACAATAGTGGCAATCAGGTGGCACGTACGGCTCGTAAAGAAAAATGAATAGTAACGATAAACACGTGTATTTGGGAAGAAAAACGAGCAAGGAATCTCAGTTACACAAGGACGTAAGCTTTGAAAAATTGTCGTAGGCACATAAAGTTGAGAGTTGCAAGGTGTCCAGCACCGGAACCATCAATGAAAAAACCCATCCGAGTTGTGTTAGGGCCCCCTGTAGCCTCAGGAAGGAGTCTGGTAGTCCCATCTTCTCAGAGATTTTCGGCTAGGCAGGGCAATGCTAGGGAGAAAGGAATGATAAGTACACGAACCATAGAACATTAGTGAGCATGTCGGTTGTAATTAGGGACAAGCAAAAGTATGGCATAAGGAGAATTATTTGTAATTACGGACAAGGCAATTCATGAGTGAGGACAACGAGAATTTATTTGGCGGAAATAAGGACAAACTAATTGTATGGGAAGCAGGGAATGCAGTAACAGGAGTAACTGGGGTCGATTATGAAACAATGACAATGTTGAAGAGTTTGTGTTATCAGCGCTAACCCAAGCAATGAGCATAAGTAGCATTCCGATAGTTGCCAGTAAAAACAGAATTCCATTTAGGGAACACGTCTATACGTATCATGAGTGCCTTGTACAACAAATTTAATTAATACTGAACAGGAAGTAGACATAACCGGATTGCTAACCTATAGCCACGCGTAAGTATGAGTTCGGTTGTCCCATGTAATAAGGGAAGACTGATAAAGAACGTACGTAACTCTTAGTCAAGGCATTCTAGGCATTCTAGGCAACAAAGGAAATTCGCCCGATTCAACTCAACAACCGAAGATTGTAGAGGTGAATCAGTATTCGAATTCCACAGTGTCCAATATCAGTATTAATTCCACCACTCTATTGAACAGAGCAAAACTTCCACGCAGTTGTATGTATTGAGAAGAAGGGATAAGTTGTGCAAGGCATGCACAGATCTTATCCGAAAGGTAATTTATATGACCGGATCGTCTGACGGCCGAATGAAATTGCGCCAGCCAATGAATTGTCTAAGAAGAAAATTAACGTAGTCACAGTAATTCAAAAAAGAAACAGTTAACAAAAGGAACACGTGGAACTGTTCTTCTGTCTAGAGTGGAGCGTGGACGTACAGGCAAAAGTGATCGACACACATGCAAGAACGTTTTTTAATTTGGGACACTGGAACACATGAAGTCTGTCCATGTAAAAGATATATGTCATACAATGGGGAATGACGTAAAAGACTAAAAGTTGTTTGAAAGAAAATGCAGACCTCTAAGGTGATTATGAGTATCATTGACCTTTGTAACAATGTAATGTATTCATTTGCCAATCTTGTTGTAGCTTTCTACAACTCCAGTTACCTGTTCAGAGTATAGGCAGAGGCAGGCGACAAGGGGGCGGTGAAGGCGCGCGGGCGTGACCGCTCCCATCCATTTGTAAGTGTGGAGGACAGGTAGGTACGAGCGGGAAGCCTCCACATAGACGAGGAAGCCTTCAGTGCCCCGGCCCGGACCTTAGTACCCGTGCCTGTCAAGGAAGAAACATGCATCAGAGACAAAAAAGACGGTGAAACCACCGTCAGTTAGTTTATAGTGGGGCAGACAGGTAAGAAACAGGCCTGAGTACGTGTAAAATATGCGTCACATGAATGAATGTAGCAACGGAATGTGCGCCGCCTTATTGAGCGCTATAAGATTGCAGTGAGTAAGAACAAAGGATAACGTGTAATGAGTACCAAGAATAATTTTCATAAAAGACCCAATTACAATTGTATGAAACATAGAAGTACCTGTGGTTGGTTCGTGTAACCTGCCAGAGGGCACACATGTGGCACAGGTGGAATGTGGATGCCAGAAGTCTTCCGTAATTGTCCGGGCATCACACCAAGCGGTATGCTTGCACGTTACCATGGTATAAGCGCGACAAACCTGGAAATAGATAGAGAGGCGAGCATTAGCATTAAAAAGATCAAGGAGATGTGCCTACCAGTATCCGGGTAGGCACTGATCTGAATGCTTTAAAATCTATTTCCAGCCTTTGTACCATAGTATCAAAGGAAAAAGCCCTGAAACGATCCACAAAAACTTCCTATACCAAAAACAGTATTTGAGTAACATGTTGCAGAGGGCGTATAATATGGAGCGAGAAAAATATGACGGCTTGGCCCTGCTCGTCCGTCACACCAAAGACGGGATAGATGAGTTGGCTATTACTGTAGAGGGCGTATAACATTACTGTAGAGGGCGTATAATAAGAGCGATACAAACATGACGGCTTGGCCGTGCTGGTCCCGGCACACCAAAGACGGGACAGATGAGTTGTCTATGTGTAGGGCGTATAAGAGCGAGCTATAAAGACATGACGGTTTGGCCGTGCTCGTTCAGGCATTACAAGGACGATGTAGTGCCCTATACTGCAACATGTGTCACGCCCTGCATCCGATTCGTCGACGAATGTCGCATTTCTTGACGCCCCAGGCTCGAGATCGTTCGTAAGTAAGCATGATACGTATCATTATAGTCTAGTCAGTCTCGTCAAGTCAGAAGTCAGTTGGTTGCCTTGCAACACTGTCCGCCTGGGACGTGTGCGACCTAGGAGAGTGGAGAAATGATGCGTTGTGTGAGGGGCGACAAAAAAGCTTTCACAGGGTACTTGGCGGGCGTATAACTAGATTACACGCTATTACCTCACTGGATGCAGGGCGGTCAGGGCAAGTAGTAATGCGTAGGCGTCAAGGACGCTAGACTGTAGGAGTTGCCGAAGTTAAAACGCCTGCCGGGCGGTCTAATTCTTGTAGACGAAGTAAAGGGGGAGAGAGAATATGTTTCAAGACCGCCCGTCTCAACAGGTACAAAATTGCCCAAGCCAACAAAGGACCGGCCCAGCCGTCCAAGTCGCCATAGATAAAACTTATAAACGAAGAATTGCAGCTGTAGACTGAAGAATTATCAATAAAAGCAAGAGAATTGTATCGCAGAAGACAAAGGGTTACGGCTGTACAGGTTAATAAGGTACTCTTCTTAGAATTCTCTTCTCTCTCTCTCCCCCCCCCCCCCCCCCAAAGGAAAGGGGGCTGTGACAGCAACCATGAGCAATTTTCGCGTGGGGAACAGGCAAAGGGGATCCAAACGGAGGCCCCCTGAACGACCCCGCCCCAAGGTTGCGAGCCTTGAGGAAGGAGAGAACAGGGAACACACACGAAAGGACCAAGCCGAACCCCACAGGGAAAAAGCTCATCGAGGCTAAGGATGAGGATGGTCGCCACCATCAACACCCCAAAGCGCCTCTCGTAACCCTTACTGAAGAAACGAAGCACACAGTGTCGTAGATAAAACAAGACCAAACAACAAAGGTAAACTTACACCATTAACACAAGGATTTATGTATGAAAAGGGGTGAGGACACCCATATCTAGGTATCGAAACTGTCGGATTGACTGCATGGCGTAAGAAAGTTTTTGACTCACCATAAGGAAGGCTGGAGAGCTGCGCACATGCGGCAGAGACGAGTGTAAGCCTTCAACTGAAATATTCTGCTTCATCACAACACTTTATAGACTTGCTTTGATACCTTAATAATGAATAGAACTAGATATGGCTCTGAAAAGAACATAACGTTTAGCACATGGATGGAGTCGTAAAATACACACAAAACACATATAATGAATAAAAACACAAGGTAAAGAATGTGTGTAAACTGTCAATCTCATTCATATGCGATTACCCATAAAACTTTAGCATGTAATTGAATTGTCTGCAATGAATGAACATAGTGTCAGGGTTTCAAGCAAAGTATTGTATTTGTTACGCATAACATTTGCGAATCCGAATCAAT
>CBDHHL010000021.1:0-10912 GCA_965263355.1 Leptolyngbyaceae cyanobacterium
TGAACACCGATCAATCGGACATTTCCGGCTGTTTGACCAGTCTTTAATCTGTCTTAAAGCATAGTTGTAAACGCTTCTAGACGTTTCGAGCCAGTCACACAAGATCATCTCTTGTTCAGCATCGGGATATAAACGATATTGGTAGTTCAGTGTTAGCATACCCTTAGTATAACTGGTTCTACTAGAGATGTGTTAGCTAGTAGAATTAAGTTTTCGTAAAGTTAAGGGGGACTGGCATTCACCACAGCACTGAAAGTGCGAGTCCTCTGCCCTATCCCCCTTAACAACCCCTAACTCAAGATAGACTGCTTAGTATTTCCATGGATTCCTTCGTTTATAACGTTCCAAGATGTTCTCCCGTCGCTATAGCGACAACAATTTCACGTTGTTTCTGAGTTTTAACCGGCATTCCTGTTATGGCTGCATACTGACGGATTGCCAGGTTTAGCGCCGTTGGCTCCGTGGCTGTAGCGATCGTTTTGATCACAAACTGTTGCCATTCTTTAGAACTAAGAACTTTAGCCATGGTTACTTAACGCTTGCAAGATTTTCACTTTTGTCTCATTGTCAACACCTTGAAGTTGATTAACCAAGTCAGGCATCAACAAATTAATTTTTTCTTACTTGCTTAACCCTGTCGGCAGAGTCGGCCTAGTAGCCGTCAAAAGCTTTTTGTTAATTGGCCTTCTTTCTTTCGGTTGCCATGCTTCAATCGTCATGATCTCCCTCAAAATAAACGTCTATCCTTGGCCAAAGAACAACATACAAAGCAGTTAATACAAGGGATGCCGCCAAGATTACGATCCCTACCTGCAAGAAAAGACTTACCATTTTACTGAAACCTGCGTACACAACGCCTTTTGTTGTTGATAATCGTAGATCGCTTCCTCGTGAGTCGCGAAACATCGGTCAGACACTAGAATATTTGTTTTCCAGGTCCAAAAACCGTCTGAAGACTGGAAATATGTAACTTGATCCACTACTACAATTCCTATTCGTTTTACTGATCAGAAAAAGCTAAATGTATTTTCAGTAGATCTGAAAGATGTTGTTTTTCAATTTCTAGAAGAGCTTTTTCGTTATTTTTTTGACACAATTCAGCGTCGAGATTGACATACTCTTCATTTGTGCTTGTTAGATGGCTTAATGCAGCTTTGCGAGCGTCTGCATTTTTTAACGTTTTATCACTATTAACTTCCTGGCTTAATTCAGTAAGCTTTAGTGACATCGCTTTATTAATGCCAGCAATTAAATTAGATGTCGCTAAAACATCTAATCTGATTTGACGCAACTTATCAGCTAGATCAATGCATTCGTTTTTCATCACAATTCCTTTTTTAATTCTTCAATAAATTCCCTAACACCCTGCTCATTCCTGGTGTAATCGACGAAACTTGCCCGTCTTACACCAGTCACAAGACCCGCAGCTTCTAACTGCCTCAAATGCCTAGAAGCCGTAGGATGATGCACCCCTAACGCGATCGCAACCTCGCCGCTAGTGAGCACGCCTTGTCTTTTCAGCACTTGCATCACTTCTAGTCGGCCAGGGTTAGCAAGCGCCGAAAGACAATCATGTACGCTCACAAAGAATTTCAGCCGCCTTTTTAGACAACTGTTCGAAACTGCCGTAATACAACGTCTGATGGCTTGAGTACCCCAAGTCAAGGCAATACTTACTTGTGATAACAGGATTCCAATTAAGCTCTATGCAGCCCTGGTAAGCTTTACCTGGCAGATAAATAGACCAGGAATCGTCACCCATCTTTTTTAGTGTCATTTTCCTTTTTTGGAAAGTGTTCAATTCCAATTATGGATGTTATTTCCAAATCTGTCAATACTAAATTGCCGCAAACTGTTGAATTGATTGATTAATCTGCTCTCGCTTCTGCCAAAGGCTGCCTAGCCTTTTGGACTGTTTTTTCTCTAGCCAAACACCATGCTCAAGATAGTAGCTAATTTCATGAGCCTTTAGCCCTCTATGGGCCAAAATCTTTTCTAATGCCTGAAAAGAAAAGTCGTCTAGTTGCTTAACATAATTGCCAGAACGCCAAGCCGCAATTGTTTGATGACTTGCTAGTCCATCGCAGCGATCGCTTAGGTCTCGAACCGTTGCATCAATTCCAGCTGCTTTAAGTATCTTTTTCGATAGCAGCTCTGATAATCTTTGTTTATATTGCGTTGATGCTCTCATGGCCGTTAAACTATGAAACTAAAACTTTCAGGCTAATTATTTCGATGGGGGGAAGTGCCCCTAGTGACAACATACCCTGCTTACATTCATAAGCAAGGCTCAAATCAGGCTTACTTGCTAAATTTACTCCTCTGTAAATAGTATTTACAGATTCCTTTGATTCTAGGATATCAAATTGTTTGGGCGGTCGCAGTAAATCAATTAAGTATTTTGCTGAACCATCGCTTAAGTTATCGGCTTTATCGCCGACTGCTATCTTCCATCGCCAAACGTCATCACATCTAAATGATTGATAGCTAGGCAATGCCCACCATTTCTGACGTTTCTTAGATTGCTGGTTCCATTTGCTGCAAAGCCAATTAAATATCTCTTCTCGACTTCGAACGCGTGGAGGGTGGTTGCGAGTATTTAACCAAAAAATATCAGGGTTTTGGACTAACCCATGCCAGTCACTATCAACGGTAGCCAAATAGATTTGATCGATCAATCCTGAGCTGCTATCTAGCCATAGCCGAACAATAGCAGCGGCTACGTCGTCGGCTTCTTGTGATTTTATATCAATCAAAGAAGCACTGCTGCTTAATATGCCCTCCATCGCAGTATGGAATGATGCGGGTTTAGGTTTGCGGCCTGCTTTGTAATCGGGGAATAGCTGATTACGCCAGTAGGGCTTAGAGTCAATTGCCCAAACGCATTTAGCAGTTGATTGCAACGCAGGGATCCAGCCTAGTGAATTAACCCATTCTGCCGCCATATAAGCGTAAGCTTTAGCATTAGTTTCGGTTAGACCTGCCTTGTCAATCTGTGCCGACATTTGGAAGGCGATCACAGACGTATCAACAACAATTAGGTTATTCACTATCACACGAAAATATAAACATCAAATTTTTTCCCAAGATCTATCAAACCGATGCTGTATAACGGTTATTTAGATTTTTCGCTCAATCAGCCATCAGTTTGTAAATTAAACTTTGAGCTTTAGCGATGCATTCTTGAAACTCTTTTTCCTGAGCAGAGTCGACGGCGTACCACAATGTTTCTAGCCCTGGGATTGCAAGAAACCCGTCAATTTCGTACTCTTCACAAAAGCAGTCAATCAGGCAGATCATGACGTGCATTGCATCGGTTAATGGTCTTAATTGCAACCAATCAGCCTTAGCTTTTTTGTTGGCTTTCACTGGCTCAGGGGGCTTAGCAAAATGCGTTTTAATGTTCGGCTGGCTGGCTAGTGTCTTAGCTAATGCATTCCCTGGGATAATCGGCATTGGTACCCTAGCTTCAAACAGCATGTAACTAGTGGTTGGCTGATCACTAACTCCAGTAATTAAAAATTGCCGAATCATCCAGTGATGACTCCAAATAGTGCTTTTGGGCATCCCTGATACATCATGAGCAGGGTTAAAGCCCATATTGGCCATGCCGTTAACGCTATATCCGTCACGAAATGTGCGCAAATGTGATTTGCCCCAATTAACTAAAGCAATATCATTAGAATCTCGTTTGCTAGGCTTAATTCCTTTTGCTTTTTCGTATTCAGTTTCTATATAAGAGACAAGTTCTTGCCAATCACCAACCGGATATCTAAGCCCAGTCGTTGCCGCCATGCCATACAAAATCACTGGACTGGGGCAATAGATATTCGCAACCAGTGGCCATAGTTCTTGAAACAATCGAAGGGTTACCCAGACATCTTGAGCGCAATATTCAAACAGTGTCTTTGGCCCTTCCCCTCCAACTGTTTTCAGAATCTCAATTCCCAGCACATCACTAGCTAAACTGGCCAGATCCATATCGGATGCCTGGGTTACCCAATCAGGAGCAGGCTTGCCATTAGCGATCGCAACCTTGTACTTCTCATACTGCGATCGCTGTTCTTTATGCACACCTCTGACAAGCATTGCCAGGGCCATCACATCTATAAATAGACAACGCTCTGGTCCATACTCGGCATAAGAACTACTAAGAAATTGCGAATCATGGGCAGCGCCGTTCTGAGTGATTATGATGCAACCAGTTGGGAACGGAATAGTACGCCGCTTAGTTTCCGTCCAGCAATACATTGGGTTTTGCTCTTGCCATGCGTACCAGTAACCGTCGGCCCCATAGCAAATGCATAGGCAGGGCAACCATGCGTCTATATCAGCGTTTGCCGTGAATGCTTGCAATTCAATGGATTCAACATCGAGAACCATGGTTGCAGGCAGGTCATCAGGGGAAATGCATTGCCAGCTGCCCTCATCAAGACGAGACCAACCACTGCCGCCCACCTCGGCAAATGTTGGGATAAATTCAACTGGGAATCGCTCAACTTGCACATTATTTAATAGGGGGGTTAATTCAACTGCGATGTCATGCCAAAGATCCCCAACCATTCCTTCTAGCCAAGCTCGCCACTCGGCACCTGTGGCCCCCTCCTTAGGGTATGGATATGAGCTGAACTTTGGTTCTGTTACTGGTCTAGTAATTGTTGTTGCTGACATGATTTATTAGTTTGTTTGAACTTTTGACCGGCCCATTGTGCGTGCTTACGTTTCGCATTTTGAGCTTCTGTTTCTTTTGTATCGTCGTCATGGGCCACACCAACAGCTTGGCGACGGTATACCTCAATTAAGTAAGGGATTTTATGCTTTTTCTTATTGAGGCAATCAAGCCGTTGGTCAACATCTACCCACCAAATGCCATCAGAACGAGTTAGGCAATAATCACAGCGGCATAAGCTAGCGTCTAAGCCTGGGATGATGGCATTTGGCGAAGCAGTGCATTTGGTTTTAGAACGACGGGTTAAGGGTAGTTCTAATTGGTGAGGCATGGTTATACAGGAAAGATTTCTAATGGGATGCCTGCACCTGTTTTTTTCAGGACTTGAGCGAATTCATTATCAATCAAATAAGCTTTCCACTTGTACATGGCCAATGGAACCATGTCGAATTCTTGCAAGCACCATTCTTTATAGCTTTGATACCATTTAGAAATTGGTTTTTGTTGGTTTCTAATCAAAGCTAAGCTAGCCAACCAGTTCTCAACACTACGCGCCTGTAATTCACGCTTTCGTTTGATAAGGTATTTTTTACGATTGTCTTCTGCAATCAATTGAGCGCACGCATATTCTGGATAACAAATTAGTGCAGCTCGGTGCTTAAGATCTCGAGATTGGGCGCAGTCCTTTGGAAACACATCTTCGATTTGCTCAACCATCTTAATGAACTTAAGTTCATGAGCTGGGATTGACTCTTCAGCCTCCAATCGGCCTTCAGTCATATAAGTACGAACCCATTTGCTAACTTGCAGGGCAAATGCTGGGCTGCACCACATTGCAAATTGAATAGCAATATCAGGGTGTGCCCATGTCCCACCATTACGGCCTTGGATGGTTCTAATAGGTGGCTCAATATCCTTGCTATCACTAGCATTTTCTGAAAACTCCCCCTCTGAGGGGGTAGATAAGTACGGACACTTTTGATGTCTTAAAAACTCATCAAACAATTCTTTCGTGGGCTCGGTTTTTAGCCAATGATCAATTCGCTTGCCGGTAGCATTAGCCATCTGATTGAGATTGATATAGCCATCTTCTCGCTTTTGCCAGATATCAACTTGATTAAAGCTGCGAACGATATTGGAATCGTTATTGTCGTTGGAAGTGTTTATGGTCATAGTTTTTAGCCTTTTCTTGTTTGATTTGAATTACTTGAATTGATGCACCGTGAATTGACGAACTTGACTAGTTAGCACATAAAAATCAACTGTTTACGTGCCCTAGTAGCTGCGGTGTACAGCAGCTTTCGAGGATCCCAAGTTTCGTCAAATTTTGCTTGTGCGTTCGACATAAGAGTCTTCATGTCAAGCACGACAATATCTACTGTTACGCCTTGCAGCCGATGGCAAGTGCTCACATAGCTGTAACTGGCCTTATCAGCAAAGTTGGCCAAGTCAAAGTAGTCTATCCACAATCCCGTTTTAAGCTTTTGATATTCATACTGCTGTAAAGGTTCGCCGTTCTTCTTTTTCCACCAATTTTTTAAACCAAACTCTTCCCAAACAGCCTTAGCCTGCTCCCCTTCCTGTCCTCTAATACCTGTAGATTTACGACTGCGGGTCTGAGTAACTTTTGCTCGGCTAGCTAGCTGCTTACATTCAAGCTGCCATTGGTCGTACTGAGCTGGGTTGAGCAAACATATTGCTTTTCGTTCCGAGAACGGTAGCCCTGACTCATAACGCCGATACCGAAAAATCATCCGGCTAAATTTAGTACCAAGCTTTGATGTCATCTCAAATGACTGGTCTGTAAGAATTGTTCCAGAAGTGCCAAGACTTACATATGCACCCGGTCCGCATAGGTCGCCAAGTTCTAAAAGTGTGCTGGTGTGCTCTTCCAGCTTCGATTTTTTCCCACCGCAAGCAACGTCATAAGCATATGAACTGCTACGGCTAACAGCATTCAACGTCAACACAACATCCCCTGGATCGTAAAATAGTCCAGACAAATCCCCATCTTTGAGAATGCCGCGAATCTGATAATTAAGGGCCATCACCCTAGCGTTAGTCGCTGCAGCAAATCGGATAGACTCCCCAGCTGCGTACAGTTCTTTAAGTTGAGGCATGACTTCCCACTCTTGCAGAACCATTAAAGTGTCATCTTCCTCCACTCGCTGATGCAGCCAGTTGTAATCTCGTTCAGTACGAACCTTATTGCAGTATTCAAGAATTGCGCCCTTATAGCGAACAACCTCTGTTAACTCTTGGAATGACGGCAAAGACTCAACCTTGCTAATTGTTTCGCCAATAGGTGGCAGCTGAGCAGGATCCCCCAAGAAAATAATTTGAAAGTCAGGGTGCATCACTGGGTCATTCGCTAGTTCGCAAAAAAGCCCATATAGAAGCTTGTCGATCATTGACCATTCATCAACTAACAAAAATCTGACTTTCTCTATTCCTTCCTTGAGCTTTCCGCTAGGCACAAACGATTGAACTTCAGCGTCTGAAGCGTTACGACGTATCAATAAAGCATCAATTAACGCCGATTCATCCGTACTTCTAAGCTCTTCCTTAATGCCTAAAAGGACATCTAATTTATCTTGGTCCTTTCGTTTGAACTCAACTGTCTTAGGCCGCAAACCAAGCAATGAATGAGCGGTAGTCACTTCAGTAACAGCACTTCCCCTCAACGAGTTCTCAATCACCCCTTTAGCTTGATGAGTAGGAGCGCAAGCCCAGACAGGACCATTAATAAGCCCCTCTTCAATAGCAGCCTGCACAACATATTTAATCACGGTGGTCTTTCCCGTCCCAGCAAAGCCAGTCACACGAGCAAGCTTAGAAGGCTTAAGCCTTAGCCATTCCAGTACCTCAGCTTTAAGAACCTCTTGCTGGCCTGTCAACGTTATTTTTGGCGATTCGTCATCGCCAGTAGCCATCAATAATGACGACTGAATCGCCTCAACCATACAAATCACCCAAAATCTCTACAACCACAATAATAGCAACCACAACCATACCTGTAAAGACACTTGACAAAAAATAAACGCCACTGACAGGCCAGCAAGCGAGTCCTTCAAAAGCAAAAATCAGAGCAACTGGCACACTAAAAAGCAAATTTAACGACAGAATGCGGGTTTCAGCGCTTTTTAGCTTTAGTGCATCAGTACTATAGTCTTTGGGTAAAACTTAGATTCTATTTAACAGACGTTAACCCCCTGGATTCTGCAAAAAAGCATTCAAAAAATCACTGGGTTTCACCTACTAATCCACTGCTTTTCAGTAGTTATTTCATAGTTATTTCAAGCGCTTTTTATCGGCTGTATCCCTTGCTATATATACGTTTCAGCTATTTCTATGCTTTAATATTTTATATATTTCAATTTCAAACTTTCTGTTTTAGAAATAGATAGAGGCTAATAGGGCATAGATAGGGAGCACTTCCATAGAAAACAGAAAGTTTGAGCCAAAAAATGGCCGTTTTGATAAAAAAATCGCTGAAACCATTGATATAAAAGGATTTCAAAATTCAAGTTTTAGTGAAATTCCTAGGAATTTACTAATGATTTTTGTGAAAAAACTGATCACTTTTTGGGCTTAACTACCACTAGTCCTACAAATCACTATCAACTGGCACACTCAACCAGGGTTTTATGAAGACAGCCTACTTGGTGTCATTTGATACATCGCTAAGCTTTTCTTAGGTCCCCTCGTTCTAGGAAAGGGGAGGGGGGATGCGGCGGCAGTTTTGTTTTGCTGGCTCTAGGACTGGTTGCAGCGGTCGATATCGGCCAAAGTAAAAGCGCCTCAGGTTTGGTGGCCTGAAGCGCTCGTGTAGTTGTCTGTTTCGATGTTTGTAGTTCAGTTGAATAGTCCTAGCATTTTTCTAATGTCAACGTCTTTTAGGGGAGGCAGTGTTAGCGGTATGCCTTCTCCTGTCTTCCTCTGAGTTTCGGCACCGGCGGCAAGGATATATTTTTTCCAATTTCTCATTTTTAATGGTTTGCAGCCTGTGTCAATCACCCATTCTTTATAACGGTTGTACCAGACACTAATTATCTGAGTTTGAGCAACGGATAGTTCTAGATGTTCCATCCATTCGTAGACAGTATTTGACTCTGCCAAGTGACGTTGCTGTAATGCTATATTTTCTTCAGACTTGAGGTGGGTTTTTAGTGTTTCCACTGCTTCATCTAGGGAGATAGCCCAAGCCCAATTAAATATTCCTGGTAGCTCAGCTTTTAATTTGTTGGCCAGCTCAGTATCGATCTCGGTAGGTTTGCGGCTAAATGGGATATATAGTACTCGCCTACTAAGTCCTTCTTGGTCAGCTGCCCTGGACTTGATCGGCTGGTTCATGGCTGCCCATAAGACAGTTCTAAATTCTTCTGTTCGTTTGTCTTTATATTTAGCTTCTACGTCCAGGGGTTCGTTGACACAGATTGAATTAATATTTCCAACCGCCTGACTGCTCAATTCGCCTTTGAGGTCCATTGCAAAGCAAGCCCGTTTGCCGGACATCCCGTTCATGCCGCGAGCGTCATTTACATTGTGATAGTTCCAGGCGGCATAACTGCCCTCCCCTACCAGCTGTGTCAACACGCTCAAGAATGTTCCCTTACCAATGCCAGCTGGGCCAATTAGAACAGGCCAGATATGAACGGGATAGGGGCCTTGCTCTTTGGGCGTGATTGTCCAACGGATAAGGGCTTGAATAATCTCTGGCCACTTTTCATCATCTTCGAATATCCAATTTAGCCAGGTTAGCCACTGGATGCATTGGGCCTCAGGGTCATAGGAAAACCCTAATGTCTGAGTAATATAATTTTGAGGAGAGTGTGGGATAAGCTCTTTTTTATTAAGCTCTAGCACTCCATTAATAAATCCTAGTAGATGCGGCTGGTCAAATTGGTCTTTGTTTAATCGGGTTTTGTTTTCTACAAACCTCAGTTCTTGCGCCGCGATCGCACGCTTCCTATTTAGCCAGTGCTGGGCATCAGCTATTTGTTCGGAAAGTAATTTCCAGGCTTCCTCGCCTACGTCTTTCCAGACACCTTCTGGATAATATTGACGTTTTGAATAATCAGGGATATTGGCATAAATCCCATGCAAGGATAGCCAACTGATTAACCCCCTAACATGATGCTGTTTATTAATAGGAGTATCTTTGTGGGCATCGTCTCCCAATGGTTCAGCCGCAAACAGGCACTCAGTATCTAATGATTTGTCTTCCCACTTGCATTTTACTAATGGCAATGCATGTCTTAACAATTCCTTTACTGGCGATTCGCCCAATAGCATAATTGCGTCATCTAAGCCTAGTTTTTTGGTCTTTTTTTCATTACTAAGCTTCAACCGTGTTGGAAGCAGTGCATATTTTAGCTTTTTAGCTAATGCTAGTGTTCGGGTAGGCGCTCGCTCATTAGAACATGTCTCGTCTATTTCGAGCTGATGATAAGCCTCTATTAAGTTTCCAGCCAATGCTTTAATGGCCCTAGCGACTTGATGTTTGTGGGTGATATCGCTATCAAAAACTATGGTTAAGGTTTGCGCGGCTCTAATATCAATCTCATCAACCAGGCATCCTAGAGCACGATTACCCCATTCATCCTTATCGCCAGTCTTGTAACTGTCAACTCCTCCAATCCCTATACATGGGATATTACAGAGTGTTGCTAATAGGCTTTTTTTCTCGCCCTCTGCTAAGGCCAGGTTAAGTCCTGAAAACTTAGTAAAATCTACTTTGTTAGCCACTCTCGGAAAATAAATCCGTGGGGGCGCTCCTTTTGGGGATAGATATTTGCATTTTGGGCTTGGCGGGTTGTCTGGCCTGAGTCTAAAAAATGGCCTGCTATCATCCCCCCATCGATATACGTCCTTGCCGTCAATCGTGAAATAAGTGAATATCAGACCGGCCCTACCGTGGCCTGTGAGCGTTCTAGCTAAGGCAGCATCAGCGCTAAATATGCCAGCTACTAGGGCAGCACTGGGACTTATACCGCTTTCTGCTAAATGACTAACGTGATGGGCTTCTAGATAGTGCTGCTCGGGCAGCTCGGGAATAAACTTGCGTATTGACTTCCATCCAAAATCAGCTCCTAATCCACTCATATTTATTAAATTCCAGGAAGCCCATTATATTTGCTGCGTTTTATATAATGGCATTGCTTTACAAGCATGGCTGTATTTTTTCTTTTTTGTCAAGCCCCTTGACAAACTTGATTGTATTTTTTAGTGTTGTACTTGTAA
>CBDHHL010000022.1:0-60412 GCA_965263355.1 Leptolyngbyaceae cyanobacterium
TTTTGAGTGGAGGTTGTGTTGTTAAGATCGTTCCTCTAGAAAATCTCGCAGCTCAACGAGCAATGAGCTACTGGTACGTTAACGGCTCTGATATTGACTGCACCGTAGTGATTTAAAAGCTTAAAACCCGACCAGGCTGACGGTTAGTCGAGGCTAGCGGGCCATTATGTCTAACCACCATCTGAAAATCGGGCTTTAGTGACTCATGAAAGCGTTAAGTACTTTCAATCGTTATGTAGATTATAGCAGAACAACCAATTTTATGAATCAGTATATTAGAATTAGATAGCTTTATCGGACACACCCTAAACTCTTCTAACCATGGCTCAGTCTTCCACAAAGAGAACTTCTCAGACAAAAACAAAAATGGCTGAAACTCTTTCTAATAAAGAGGTTGGAAGATATATAAGTGTCAAAAGTATAAAGTTACCTAAGAAACAGCCACGCCGTTCTTTTAATCCGACCAAGTTAAAGCAACTTACGGATTCCATTAAGAAACATGGGGTACTCGAGCCTTTGATCGTCCGTCCTGTGGGCAAGAACTATGAGTTAGTGGCTGGTGAGCGTCGTTTACGTGCCTCTAAGGACGCAGGGTTAACTGAGGTCCCCATCGTCATCCGTGAATTGGACGAACAGCAGGCATTTGAATTAGCACTTTTAGAGAATTTGCAAAGGGATGATCTCAACCCTATTGATGAGACAGAGGGCATGCTAGAGCTTCTGTGCCAGTCGTTAGAGCTTGATCAAGAGGGTGTAATCAGTTTGTTAAACCAGGCTGCCAATGCAAAGCGCCGTGATCAACCCCTGACGGATAATGTTACGCGTCAGCTGGCCATTGTGGACGATATCTTTGCCACCGTGGGACGGCAAGGACGGGAAAGCTTTAGGACTAATCGGCTGCCGCTGTTGAATTTGCCTGAGGATGTTCTAGAGATTTTGCGGGATGGTGAGCTGGAATATACCAAAGCCAAAGCCATCGCCAAGCTCGGCAGCAGTGAAGACCGGATATCTTTGATGGAGCAAGCAATTGCGGAACGTTGGTCGCTGAGTGAAGTGAAGCGACAAGTGAAAAAGCTAATGCAAGGTGAGCAAACTCCTGCCCGAGAGTCGAAAGACTTGCAGAATGAGTTTCGGTCGATTGCTAAGGTTAAGTCTAGTGCTTGGACGGATAACGATAAACGTCAAAAGATAGAGTCGCTTCTGAATGAATTGAAGTTAGTTTTGGATGTTTAGTTTTTTACATGTTCTATATGTGTCACTGTCGAAAACTGTCACAGATTGTCGCAGATTCATACCTCATTTCCTCATTAGGAAATGAGGTGATTGTCAGTTGCCTGATGGTTATCTTTATTTGCATAAGGTGCATTTGATGATAGCTATGGGTAAGAGCTACATGACCTTGTAGCTGATGATGCTTGATTTACTGCGTATTACATGAAAAAAAGTAGCCTTAGATACGTATCTAAGGTCATACGATACGGTTGTAAAAGAAAGAAGTGATTTAATTAGCTTGTCTATATGAGTTCAGTAGTCAACACATATAGACTGAATTAGGTTGTTTTTTGACTACATTTGGTGTTTGATGACTTTGTCGATATGTGAGTGCTATGGGGCAAGATGTTAGCTAAGTCTATTTTATTGAATTATATATTTTTTAGAACAAACTAAAAAAACGTTTTGTTAACTATAATAGCGACATTGGGTTAGTTGAGCGCTAGCGGGCCACTAAACCATGTTGTTTATCTGAAAGCGTCTATGAAACGGCTGAAGCTAATGTTCAATAAGAAGCCATGGGTATTTGCCTTGGTACTCTTGTCGTCATGTTTTGTGTTTCTTCTGGAGCTGGGCGGGATGTTTGTCCCTGGATTCGTATCGAGTCTGGCGGTCGAATTTTTCTGTATCGCCTTGCTTTGTAAGCTGAGCTAGATCTACTTAAAGATCGATCTCATTTAACGGTTAGGGAGTCTCTTGGTTCCTTGGCGAAAATTTTTGGTGCCTTGCTGTACGGGACTTCCGTGAGGTGAGGGGATAAGTCCTGTCTGCTTTTTTGTTGCGATAGGTCTCTGGAAGAGGCTGTTTTTCGTTACTAAGCAGGCAACAGTTTTTGCTGCTTAGTTTTAGTGCAAAATTTACTCTGAAAATATGAATATAAGTAATCACTATCAGCTTTTGCTCAGTGAATTATAGCCATCTCTGTAGTGTTTTCGTTTTCGAATAATGCAAAACCCGACTGAGTTGAGGGTGACAGAAGCTTGGCAGGCCGTCTTTCTAACCACTCATCTGGGCCGGGTTTGGAATGTGGCAAGTGCAGACACTTAAGTCTTACTTGCTCTTATCTAATATAGTCTATCAATCAGTATGAATAACTGATTTGTAAAATTATCAAAGATGGATTACTGGAATCTACAAGCGTCTGTTTATAGATAGATCAGGTGCTTTCACAAAAACTGTGAACATAACACTAAAAAAGTCTAAGATTACAGTCATCACAATAATCAATCTGTAGATTTGGTATGAAGTCATTGATCGTTGACGGATGACGTTATACGTCAGCTTAAACGGATTTATGGCAAAGCTAAGTTTTTTGTGTCAGCTAAAGTTTCCGGTATTGAGTTCTTAGTGAGTGCTGTGTATTCACAATTTCATTGTGGATATGTACAAAAGTGTAGTGATTTGAAAATAGAGTGCATGCTTTTTTAGTTAAGTGAACTTAGCTTTGTACAAAAGTGGAAAGGCCTTTAGAGAGAAGATGTAGTAGGTCTGTAGAAAAGCAAATTGTTTTAATCAAAAGCCTTCGATATTCTGTGATTGTTCGATAAACATCAGTGATTCGGCTTACTTTTTTCTCTTCTCTGAAGTTTTGATTTCTAAGCCTAAGGAATCTAAAAATAACGCTACCAAACTGTTAACTGAGTTAAAAATCGCCAATGCAATCTTGATTGACTCAACGTAAATCATCTGAATTGGTTCCTACTATTCTGAGTTGAGAGGGCTACACCATACTTGTTCTATATTCGATGACAGCAATGAGAACACAGCGTATGTAGCTGTGTATCGACTAATTGAGGTGATTTTTGGGTTCCCCGGAATAACTTCACGTCGGTGCCATCTTATTTTTCGACATTCATATGTTTTCAGAGATCGATCTGCTCAGAATCGATTTTCTTTATTATGATGAAAACGAGGTATTGAAGCTTGGCAGGCCTAATCCTCTCTGAAAACAATTGGAATGTGATGTATGCGACGGTATTCAAAATTTGATAGAAAGAGGACTTTGCTTTTAGTAGGCTTGGGTTCTTTAGCCTTGATAGTTATGCTTTTAGAGCTTCAAGGCTCTAATATCCCTGGAGTCATTTCGAATCTAGCTGCTGATGTATTCGTAACTACGATTGTGTTTGTTTTGAGCTAGTAGTTACATTAAGGCGAGCCACAATGCTCAATTGGGCATTCTGCAGGCGATGCATCTGTTTGTCGCCTGTGCGAGGCCTGATTCTTTATGCGTTAGCACTAGTAGCGATATCTGGTGTGGCAGTGGCCCAGCAGTCTCAATTTTTGCTGTCTACTTCTCCCCCAGAACAAGTATCACTGCCAAAAGAGAATGACAGTTCCAGGCGTTTAACCATTAATGTTTCAATCAGTGACCCGGAAGACTTGAAGGTAAAGGAAGGCGACCAAGTAAAACCAGGGCAGCTGCTAGCTGATCGGGGGCGAGAACGGAGACGATTAGAGGCCCAGACAAAGCAATTGAATTTAGCCATGCATCGGTTGGAGCAATCCAACATCACACTCGAAACCGGGACCAGCTTAGCTATCAAAGTCAGTGGGCACAGTATGAACAGCGTTTGCGGGACCGTGATTATCAACTATCCCAAACGCAGCTGAAACTAGATGAAATCCAGAATGCGATCGCAACCCTATCCGTTATCCGCAGTCCTTACGCAGTCCGCATCCGTCGTGTTAAGTGGTTGGGGCAAGGGACTGACAGCTTGCTTAGTGCTGAAATCACTCTTATGGTGCGGCCCAGCGATGGCAGAGGGTTTACCGTGCCTGAGTAGTCGACCGGCATGTTTGGCGGAGTTAACCGAGCTGGCGCTTGATCAGTCGTCGGAAGTTGAGGCGATCAGTGAGGAGCTGGTGTTTGCTCACGAGCGGCAGGAGTATGCAGAGGCACGGACCTGGATGCATCTGATGACGTTGGACCCGTTGCGGTTGGTGCAAAATATCTTGGACGGTGGCGATGTGCAGCGGGATCGGATTGAGATCGCAACCCTTGAATTAGAAACCGTTCACCTGATCCGCCGATTAGAGGAGGTTGGTGATGATGTAGCCGGTGAGGTGGTGGACCTGGTGCTGGCGTATGAGCAGATGGTGCGTAGAAGTGAGCCTTTGGCCGCTCAGTTAGAAACGCAACGACAACGTCAGGCAGTCGAGGAAACGAAGTATCGCACGGGTCAGAGCAGTACGGATGCGATGTTGCGGGCGTGGCAGCGTACTGGGGATCTAGAAGCGAGATGCGATGAACACCGGATCAATGGCCAGCAAGTGGTTAGGAAACTTGAGGTAATGACGGGGAGAGGTTCACATGAGTGGTTTATGCAGGGGCTATGTATAGATCAGTTGATGTTTCTACAGCCACCATCGGGTAGTGCGGTTTGGCTTGAAGACGATGCAGCAGCACAATAACAGGTGAACGAATCGGGCAATCTCAGGTAGTACGTGCGCTTGAGGTGTTGGTTGGTGGTGAAAATTTGGCAGCGGAGAGGGTTTATTCCAGTAGTAATCGTGCTTGGTGTGGTTGCGTTGGCAGAGCCTCTCCTGTGGAGATTCGCACCCAAGCTATTCAACCAGCAGATTGAAGCAGCCATTGATTTTGCAACTGGTGCTCAAAACACCGAATGGTATCAGGTGGTGGAAGGCTCTATCTACGATGGTGATACGCTGCGGGTTGAGCGTGGTGGTCAGGAGCTGAAAATCAGATTTTGCGGAACGGATTCGCCTGAGATAGAGCAGCCTGGGGGTGTTGAGGCGAGGGAGCATTTGCGATCGCTAGTCGCTCAAGGGGATGGGTCTATTGGTGTAGTCTCGATTGAGAAGGACCGCTACGGGCGAACAGTTGCGGATTTGTTTGTCATGGTTGGTGAGGAAGAAGAGATTCATCTGAACTCTCAAATGGTGATGGATGGCATGGCCTATCACTATGAGAAATATTCGGGCAGTTGCCCACAGCCAGAAGTCCTTGTGAAGGCTGAGGAGATAGCTAAGGAGCAGTCAGCCGGACTATGGCAAGATCCTAATACTGAGAAGCCTTGGGACTACCGCAAGCGTAACTGATATGCCTGAAATTGCCGATTGAGATCGCTTTTGCTTTCTTACGGTTCAGTACTTGCAAAGAATGTGAGCAATAACATGCACTGGCACTGGTTCCGCGCAATAGGATTTCAGAATGCTTTTATAGAAAGGGATATGAGGATTCTCGACAAAATAAATATGGTGGAAATTTTGGCTTAAAATCGCTCAATACCCTGTTTTTTGGTTGAGAAGCCGTTTGATTGATCTGATCACCCAAAATCATAAACCCTTTATGTAGCAAGGGATTTCGGGCTCCCATCCAACGGAACCAGTGCCAGCGGTTCAATCCACCCAAAAACGACATAGTGCGTTTCGAGTGGGCTTATCGGCATATCGTTGGGTTGGGATTGGGGATGTTGTTTTACATGAATTAGCCCTTGCTTTAATGAAACTTAGTCCCAATAAGCTTCCCGAATATCAACGTGGTGAAAGAGCTATGAGGCTCGCCATTTCTGGATTATAGCGGCTATGTTGCCCTCTCAGGAAAAATTGTCAACATGACATTGTAAGACGGCTCATTATCTTATTGAACTTGATCGTTTGTCATAGCTAAGAGTTTACGCAATAGCGCTATTAGCTTTGCAGTTTCAGTTTGCTTCAAACCATCTAACAGGCGATTTTCCTGCTCAAATAATTCCGGCATTACAGCATCGACACATTTAAGCCCCTTATCGGTCAGTCGTACAATGACGCTTCGTCGATCATCAGGGTCCCGCAAGCGGGTGACCAAACCGTCCTTCTCCAGCCGATCAATTCGATTGGTCATCGCTCCTGATGACAGCATCAGTAGACTGTAAAGCTCGCTCGGTTTGAGCTGATATGGCGATCCTTGACGTCGAAGTGTGGCCAGCATATCGAAAGACCAAAGATTGAGGTCAAAGCCAGCTAATACCATTTCCCGGTGTCGTTCTAGTAGACGAGCAAGCTGCAAGATACGACCAGTCACCGCTAAAGACGATAGGTCCAACTGCGGAGACTCATGCTGCCACTGGATCAAAATTTTGTCGATTTGGTCTTTTGTCATAGGTCTATTATATCTCGACATCAAGATACTTGACAGTTGTCTTTGTGTTAAGTATCTTGATGTAAAGATAACTTGTTCGCCCATAGTATCAAGAACTGCGGGTGAACAGCAGAGGCCTATTTGGGCAAAATACGCTATGAAAATTAAACAACTTGACCACATTGGCATTCGAGTGATGGTTGTGGAACGCTCTTTAGGGTTTTATCAGGCTCTAGGATTCGCGGTCATTCGTAAAGATGAAGAGGAACGGGTTTTTGTTGTTAAGCATCCCAGTGGTATTGAAATCAACTTGATTGCTAATGGCGATCTCGAACATCGACAGAAAAACATTCTTATGGATGTCGATGAACGCTATGCAGGGTATACCCATTACGCAATTGCCGTGGCATCTGTTGGAGATGCTCAATCCTTTCTAGAGTCTTGCGATATACACATTACCGAAGGCCCTGTCACATTTGGAGATGGGAAAAGGTCAATTTTTGTTCGAGACCCAGACTTGAATGTTATCGAGTTTACTGAATTACCCGCGTAAATATCTGTCGTGGAATAATTAGAACATCATCATGAAGACTTCAATTTTTCCCTTAGAAACTATATTCTCAACCGCTTTAGCTCCTGTTGCCTGGGGGACAACATATATTGTTGCAACAGAATTTTTGCCTCCTGGGCACCCCCTACTGGTTGCTGCCTTAAGATCCCTGCCTATCGGTATCTTGCTTACCCTTGCGCTAGGAAAATTTCCCCGTGGCATTTGGTGGTGGCGGATGCTGGTTCTAGGGGCGCTAAATATCGGTATTTTCCAAGCGATGTTATTTGTGGCGGCCTATCGTTTACCCGGTGGTGTAGCTGCTACTGCTGGCGCGATTCAGCCTGTGTTAGTCGTCTTATTTGCCTGGTTGATTTTGCAAGAAAAACCTGCAAAGGGGACTATTTTCATTGCACTTGCTGGGTTTATCGGTATTGGGATGCTGGTGCTCGGTCCATCTGCACGCTTAGATCCACTAGGCATTGTTGCAGCCTTGGCCGGAGCCGTATGCATGGGCTTGGGCACGGTGCTGGTCAAACGCTGGCGGCCCTCCGTTTCACTACTGGTATTTACGGCTTGGCAACTTACGGTAGGCGGTGCGTTGTTGCTGCCAATTGCCCTAGTGGTAGAAGGCCCGTTTGATACCTTCACTCCTACCCATCTACAGGGTCTGATATATCTGGGCACAGTAGGTACGGGATTTGCCTACCTGCTGTGGTTTCGAGGCATTAGGCACATGTCTGCTACGGCTGTTTCTTACCTGGGGCTGCTCAGTCCGGTGACTGCCACGTTGTTGGGATTCTTCTGGCTCCATCAATCGCTCACCCCTATTCAAATCGTTGGTATTGCAATTATTTTCTCTAGCGTGTTGATGGGGCAAATGCTTACAAGATCTCAAACGAGTCAGTCATTTTCCCAAACAGCAAGCCTAAACTAGGCGGCGCTCTTCATTGTTGAGTTTAGGCATTTCCGTTTTAGAGCGGTCTTCTCTGTACTTCGAGTCACAATCACCCTTTAGAAAATCTGGAAAATCCCATGATTAATCAGTTACCGAACCTCAAGCTCAGCGGAACGAAATTTATTACCGAACTATATCAAACTGTCGATTCCCGAAGTGTTGAAGGACTTTCCCTATTCCTCGCAGATGACGTCAACTTTCAGTTTGCTAATGCGCCATGCCTCCAAGGCAAAGCCGCTGTCTTAGAGGCCAATGCTTCCTTCTTCAAAACCATTACAGCCATGGCCCACCAGATTGACAATGTCTGGAGTCATGGAGATGACGTCATGTGTAATGGGCAGGTGCATTACACCCGGTTAGATGGCAGTCACCTGACAGTTCCCTTTGCCACCATTCTCAAACTTCAATGTGAGCAAATTACCGATTATCTGATTTACGTTGATATTTCAGAGTTGTAGGAGAGCTGAGGCAAATCACGCCAGCCATGAACTTTTGAAAACGACTCACTCGCCCCCTTGTCTAGTGGCAACTAGGCTGGTGTTGGCGATTTGCCAAGTTGCAAGGGGACAGCTTGTCCAAAGCTGGGAAGAGATTCAGTCAGACGATTTCAATGTTTTCAACTTGACTGGCATAATCCGTCGATGTGACGACGTAAAACAGCTTCCTGTTGACCAAAGCTGAGGGAATCAGCCTGAATTAGGCTATCTAGACTGATGCCATTGACCAATGCTAGCAGCACATTTGCTTCCTGCTCTGGATTAACATCTGAGCTGATTTCTCCTTGATTCTGAAGCGTAATCAGTTCCTGAATAATGACCTGTCGTAGCCCACCAGCACTCTGCCGATGATCTGCCATCAGCCCTTCACGCCCGACGGCGTAACCCAGGAAAGCGACCCACACGCGCAGGATTTCCTGTCGTTCTGTATCAACAGGCAAAAATGAGGACAGCATCGCCACTAAGCGATCACGGCCAGAAACATTAGCAACGGCGTGCTCCATCAGTTTTTGAAGTCTCTCCGCTACCTGATGCAGAGCAAATAGAATCAACTCCTGCTTATTGCGAAAATAGTGGGTGACCACCCCGGTTGTACAGTCCATTTCATAGGCGATTGCCCGCATGCTGGTGCGATCAATCCCTTCTCGGACAATCACTCGCCAAGCCGCTTCTGACACTTCAAGACGTCGATCCGTTTGAATCATAGGCATTTACAAATCTCCATCGTAATGTGTTGACAGTATATCATAACAGTTGTTATATTTACTGCATAACAACTGTTATGAGGTTAATCATGCAGTCTGAAGTATTTTATTCACAAGCCATTCCCCAGCCGCGTTCTGGCTGGCTGGGGCAATTGGATCGCTTTATTGGGCCGGGGGCGACACCTGCCGAGCTATTCCTACAGCTAGTACCATCCCTCGGCGCTGCAATAGCAGCACCACTCTATGCTTCTACACTGCCAATTGTCTGGAGCCCATGGCAGTTAGGACTGATCGCTATTTTAGGATTTGACCTAATGGGTGGTGTCTTAACCAACGCTACGGCAGCCGCTAAGCGCTGGTACCACCGTCCCGGTCAAGGATGGCGACAACATTTGGCTTTTGTGGCTGTGCACTTATTCCACATTGGCTTGGTCTCGATTTTATTTCGAGATGGAGATGGTCTCTTTTTTGTGGGCGTCTCTAGTTGTTTGATGCTGGCGTCAGTACTGATTTTGGTAAGCCCGCTGTATCTGCAACGCCCGGTTGCTCTGGGGCTTTATGGGATGGCACTTTTGGGCAATAGCTATCTGTTTACCCCAACTCCAGGTTTGGAGTGGTTCCTGCCACTGTTTTTCTTGAAGCTATTGATCAGTCATTTGCTCAAGGAATCTGCCTACTGCCCTGGCGATATTCGATAGGGCAATGTGTTCATCTTTTCTATACAAAACTGAAATCTTCTTTTGGAGGTCAAGACCATGACATTGCAAAGCAAAAATTGGGTGGCTGTTTTAGTTGGAGTTTCTGGCATTGCGTTGGGCACATTGGTCCCCGGTGGTCCTATCGAGACGCGCAGCTTTGCTCACATTGATCCCCTTACATTAGGGGTATTCAACACATTTTTGACAACATTAGTGATGGGCAGTTTGCCCTTAATTTACTTTGTGTTGCAGTCTAAGCGTTGGGCAATGTTTACAGCAGTGGGCTTTGGGGTGTCCTACCTTGGGGTGTATGGCTTGGATTTGGTCAAGCTCTTTCCTGTCTCACCTGATGCCATGCCGCCTGCGTTACTGGCTATTGAGGTGCTGGGGACAATACTGTCGCTTCCTTTAGTAGTGCTATCCATACAAGCCCTGCAAGAAACGACTCAGCAAGTTACTGTTGCGACACCGTCCTCTACGACTAGTTACGCTCCGATTGCTCAGATATCACAACTTATCTCGACAATTGGGTTGGTACTCGTGGCACTAGGCATCATCATCTTTGCTACGAGATCAGCAATGGGGCTCTAAGGAGACTTCATTGTTTTGGAATAACTCATTGAACAACTGAACTGTCACAAAATCATACTCTGAGATTGTTGGAGGGCTGCCTAACATGACAACTGGTAATGAAATCCTGATTGCTGGAGGCTATGGCGTTGTTGGTAGGCAAGTGGCTACCTTGCTTCGTCAACGCTATCCCGACCTACCGTTAGTCATTACTGGACGAAATATTGAAAAAGCTAAGGCTCTGGCCAGCGAGCTGGGCCATGCAAGGGGAGCACAGCTCGATGTTGAACAACCTAATCCGTTGTTAGGGGAACAACCACGAGCCATTATCGCAGTGGTCAATGATCCCCATGATTATCTGCTGACGTCAGCCGTACAACGTGGTATTCCTTACCTTGACATTACTCGTTGGACAGATCACTTGCGAGCATCGGTAGCAAAACTGGCTGATAAATCCCTCAAAGCACCGGTATTGCTATCATCTGGATGGATGGGAGGCGTCGCGTCAGTAGCGGCTGTCGCCGCCGCTCAATCCCTACGAGAACCTGAGAGCATTGACATTAGCGTTCTCTTTTCAGTTAAGGATAAATCAGGTCCGAACTCCGTTGAATATATGGATCGGCTAGCGACCCCTTTCGAGTCGATGATTGAAGGTAATCCGAAGCAGGTCTTCCCCTACACTGACCCACGTACAGTTATGTTTCCGAATGGCTACACCACGCCTGTTTACCGCTTTGATACACCAGACCAGCTGACGTTACCACAGACTACAGGTGCTAAAACTGTTGCTGCTCGCATTGCTTTTGATGATGCGTTTTCAACAAATCTTTTACGGTTCTTGACCCGTTCTGGTATCTGGAAGCTGATTAGCGGAGAATGGTTGACTCCCCTTCGGAGATCACTCCTTTACAATCCCGGCAGTGGTGCTAGCCATGAAATCCATATCGCCGTTGCTGGCAGTGACACCAACGGTTTTTCTAAAACCGTCACGACGACAATAGTTGATCCACTAGGACAGACCCATCTCACAGCATTAGGCGCATTAATCCAGCTAGAACGTCTATTGGGGTTAGATGGAGCCGATCCCCCTGAATCAGGTATTGTTTATCCAGATACGGCTCCACAAATAGAGCATGCACTGCATCTGTTGGAGCAGTTTGGTGTGACGATCTCAAAGGAAGATGCTATTCCTCCTCATGGAGGATCTACGCGCACCTCACGTTCACTGCCTCGTCATGTAGCGGTCATCGGAGCTGCTGGTGGGCTTGGCCAAGCTATCCTGAGCCTGTGCCGAGAAGCAGGAATTGGCTTCACCGCAATCGTCCGTTCGCGCCCAGAACGCATCACTGATATACCTTCCAACTCTCGTGTGGCAGTAGTGCCTTCCCTTGCTGACCGTTCAGCATTGACGGCAGCTTTTCGTGGAGCAGATGTGGTTCTTACCGCGCTTGGCGTCACAGCTACCAGTCGAGATCGCTCAGCCTTACTCTCTGAGAACATGGCAACAGTCGAGCAGGAGATGCTGGCCGCAGGCGTGAAGCGTATCGTTTTAATTAATACACTTCTCAGTTCGTCACCCGGCAAACCGGCAAACTTTGCGATGCGCTTCTTCTCGTGGCTACCCGGCATCATTGGTCGTGGGGCTAACGAGCAACAGGCAGTAGTAGATGCACTGAGTCAAGGTGAATTTTCGGCGTTGCAATGGACCCTCGTGCGTGGCGGATTAAACGCACGGGGCAAGGACGAACAACCAGTTGCCTCGGCATCCTGGACTAGTTCATTGAATTCGTGGCTACCAGTCTCATACCGAGCAATGGGGCAGTGGATGCTAGAGGAGGCTGTCGCTAATGAGTTCATTGGAGAGGCTCCACTCGTTTCAGGACAACGTCATTGAGTCGTAGCTAAAATCGACAATAACAATGTAGAGGGAACGAGATTATGAGTGCATATGTTGTAGCCCAGATACAAATCAACAATCCAGATGAATATCAAAAGTATCTAGCTGGCTTCATGCCAGTTTTTAAGAGACATGGTGGTGAACTTCTTGCGACTCCCAAAAATCAAACCATCGTCGTCGAAGGAGATTGGGTGTATCCCAGTACCGTGATAATGAAATTTCCTAGCATAGAGTCTGCTCAAGCATGGTGTAATGATCCAGACTATAAAGCTCTTGCAGAGCATCGAAATCGATCTGCCGACTCAAATCTTGCAATCGTCGAAGGAATTTCGTAAAGGGCTATCCTAACTTGGCTGTTTGCAAGTACGCATGGCCGATGAAAATCGGCCATTTTCTCACTCTGAAAATATTGCACATCAAGGCTTTTAGGAGATGTAGCAGTCCTGTCCAGAATCGTTGCCATACCTTACGAAGAAGTGCAATTAGCTCAAATTAGGAGGCTGAAAGACGGAATCTCGTTGAAATTAGCTCTGATTTTTGGCTATTACTCCAACAAAAAAGTGAAACGCTGAAAGCTTTGATATGAAAGGCTTTTAAGGTTCTAATCGCACCTGGACGTAGCTAACCCTACACTTAGTCTACTTTTTCAGCTTCTGTATGCTTTGGGCGTCACCCCGACTACTTTACGAAAATTGCGCAGTAGTTGCACCGCCAGTACGGTTGCCAGTGAGTCTAGATACAGCCTACTGCTAGCCTGTTTTTGCTGTGCCTCTGCCATCAAGAGGGTGGAAATCGCTGTCAGCTGCTGCTGGCGACTTTGAAATGTTGGCACTAACCTGAGGCGATTGCCGTCCTTTCCCAGAGTTTCCTCCGCGACCCGCTTTAGGACTGTTGCTGACAGTTGAACCTTGAGGCAATTTTTATCTCTCTCCCAGCTCACAAAAAGTGGAGTGTTAGTAGGGATAAGCAACATATCGCTATAGCGATATAGTTCGGTATGGGTTGTGCCATCTTGGGTCTGCAGATAATGCAGAGACAGATTCACAAACAGTGTGTGGGCTGTCTCAACATGAGAGTCCAACAATTTCATGACCGTATGAGTTATCAATTTGGATTTCTGTTGGGTGTCGACTCACGTGGTTAAGGCTCCAAATGCATAAATCTTGATTCGATCTACTTTGGCTATATCTCTCGACTTACGCTAGCGATCTCACCGTCAGCAGAACTTTCTTGAATGAATCCAGCCTGCACTTGATGCAGCGCATGCTTAACTAATCCTGCCGAGAGGTTGGGAGGGGGCGATAATGACTGGATTACCGCCCTTATCCTTCTATGGTCCAACGTCGTAATTATCAGGACAGCCAGCTAACGGGTCACGCAACCAAGGCGGGCTGCAGCAAGGACGCATAGTCGCGGATGTACTGCGTAAATTGTCGCGACTCCTGGCCGGTCACCCGTTGGACATCGTTGGTGATGCGGCTTGCCTGGTCTTCACGATAGTAACGTTCGAGATCGAGCATCCGATCCGCGATCTCATCAGGCAAGCCTTCTGCCAGCATGCCGTGCTTCAAGTCCTCCGGGGGGAGGCTGATATGGCTAATGGAGCGCCCAAGCACCACCGATAGTTTTTGCGCGAGTTCGTCGTAGGTCAGAGCCTCGGGGCCAGTCAACGTATAGGCCTGTCCCGCATAGGTCGTCTCCGTCAGGGCTTTTACGGCCACTGCTGCAATGTCACGCACATCGACGTGAGCGATCTTTGCCTCGCCGCTGGCGCTGTAAAAGGCGGATTCCGCCTTGATGGTTTCGCCCATGAAGGTGACGACATTCTGCATAAAGCTGTTCGGGCGCAGAAATGTCCAGGTCATGCTGCTCGCTTCAATCGCCTGCTCGACGGGGCGATGAATCAGGGCAAGGCTAAAGGCCTCGTCTTCGGCCCCCATGACAGACTGCTTCACGATGTGCTGCACCCCAACCGCTTTTGCCGCTTCAACGGCGTTGAGTTCGAGCTGTGTTTGGTTTAAGGCATTTGGCCCCAAGAGAAAGAGCTTGTCACACCCTTGAAACGCTGTACGCAGTGTTTCAGGGTGGTTGTAGTCAATGATGACGGCATTGAGCCCTTTTGCCAGGGCCGCGTTTACCTTCTCTTTCGAGAAGTAGGCTACACGAAAGGGCACCTTTGCCAATTCAAGCTGTTTGACAACTTCGCTACCAACAGTTCCACCCGCTCCAGTGATGCAAATCATAGGTCATTCCTTCCTTTGAAACTAAAGATTTTGAGATTACAGATATGGATTGATTGCTGCAGATCGCAGCCCGACTAAACATTGTTCAAGCCCAGAAGTGGAGTTTGGCTTTAGAGAGAACGCCACGGGGCTGGACTTGCCGTAGGGCTCATCAAAGCCTGAAGAGGAGAATTATAAACAGAACAGAGGTTAGACCCGCCAGCGGCGTTCTAACCAAGTTCCATCGATTCCAAGTGGGTTCAAAATTCATTCGAGCCGCCTTCAGAGCCGCCTCATCCATGACCTCAACGTTCAAGGCCTGGAGTCTATTGTTCAATGGGACATTAATCGTGAAGGTGGATAATTGAACCCCCAGGATGTAAACAAGCGGAGCCGCGAGCAACAGTAGACGCTGATTATCCTCCAGCTGTCCGAAGCCCAGTCCAACCGCTGCCACTGATGCCACAACGGACCCCATCCAGACGGCTACCATTAGCGGCTGGTTATTCTGGATCACACCGTCAATGACCTGAAAGGCTCGGATAAATTCACGGTCGTTCAACGTTTTGATGCCCGGCATAACGACGGTGGCAAAGGCAAACAAGAAACCCGCCACCAGAGAACACAGCAAGGTTGCCAAAATCAGAACAATTTGAAACGTGGATGCAGTTGACATGACTCAATTTCCTTAACCTGCAATGAAGACATCCTCACCTTACGGAGCGTGCTCGATGGGTGCTTGCCCTTTCTTGCGGGACTGTCACTTTCTTGCGGTGACTTCGCGCCATCCTCTATTGCCTGTAGGAAAAAGAGACTTAACAGCTTCTGTATGCCTTGGGCGTCACCCCGACTACTTTACGAAACTGCTTGCTAAGGTGACTGTGACTGGTGAATCCACACTCTAGAGCAATATCAATGATGGGTTGATCACTGTGCTTGAGCAGGTGCTTCGCCCGTTCTAGTCTTTGTTGAATTACGTATTGGTGGGGCGAAATTCCCATGGACTGCTTGAACATGCGTCCAAAATGAAACGGGCTCATATTCAGTAATCCAGCCAGATCAGCTAGCTTAATATCTCCGGCTAACCCAGCATCAATATAGTCTAAGACACGCTTTAGATGATACGTCGGTAGCCCCCCCTCATAGGTTGGTACCTGGGCCGACGTCGTACCATAATTGCGTAGCATCTGGACGGCCAGCACATTTGCCAATGAGTCTAAATACAGACCGCTGTTGGGTTGACGTTGCTGTATTTCTGCCAATAACAGAGTAGAGGTTGCTGCAATCTGCTGCTGGCGACTTTGAAATGTTGGCACTAACGTAAGATGATCTCCGTTCTTTCCCAACGTTTCCTCGGCAACCTGTTTCAGGAATGATTCGGGTAGCTGAATTTGTAGACAATTTTCATCCCCATCCCATCTTGTGAAGAGCGGTGTGTTAGCAGGCGTAATCAACATATCGCCATGGTGATATAGCCCGCTATGGGTTTTCCCATCCTGAGTGTGCTGGTAATACATCGGGCGTGACTTCAGACTCACATACAGAGTATGAGCGGCCCCAGCAGGAACGTGTGCTTCACCTGGTGGAAATTTAAGATGCTCAAGCTGAATGGTCTCAGTTCCTAGAACTAAGGCTGACTCGCTTCGATTCGAGTCCTCAGGCAATGAATCGTCTGACTGGGGGTGAGCAAGAGCCATGAAGTTAATGTATAGTCAAATTGCTGATATCAAAGCCTTGACCATACATCACAGCCAAAGTTTTCTTTGTACGTTGAAATTTAATGCAATCGTAGGCGTTATCCCCTAGCCTTTCAAGTCACCGCAAGCAAGGGCCAATCCCGCTTCTCCGGTTATTTGAACAAATCCATACTTTGAACCACCCAATTCCTCGATAAATGTCCAGGATGCTAAAAGTCTATGTCAGATAATAACTTTTATTTGACTTACACGAAAGCTTACACGAAAGACTGTAAACCTTGTCCTTAGAAAAACGGGTACTACTATTTTTCCCTGCCCTGCACTTAGCCCTACTACTGCTTGGGTCAGACGAGCTGCACTAACTTCTTGACCTGTTTTTCTAACGTTGTAAGGCGTCTTGCCATCGATGCAACTCCACTGGGATCTGTTTTCTCCAAGTACAGTCCGATAGCTTCCTTAATTACCTCGCTAGGAGTGCGACCGGTTTCAGTTGCGATCGCACGTATCTGCTCATCCCAACTATGGGGAATGCGGGCGGCGGCGATGGGCTTGCTCATGGTTGTAAACAGTGTAAACAGCGTTAACCCATGGCAGATCGACCATAGGCTTCTTTGTTATGCCCAAAAGCTGTAAACCGCGTTAACCGTGTAAACACTTGCGGACATTGAGCTAAGCCCTATGTGACAGTAGATTTTTTACTATGGTAATTCTCAATAAGAAACGACGGTTTTTCGACGTTTCAGCCAACGGATTGAAAATTGGGTATTCTAAAGTTGCTCTTTTGTTCAAATTAGCAACTATGCCCAAGTGCGATCGCAACGGCAAAGCCGAAGTCTGGACCGACGATCAATTTGAGCAGGTGGCAGCTGAATTGAATCCCAATATGAGAGCAGTATTCTCAATTTGCTACTACACCGGTTGCCGGATCAGTGAGGCACGACAGCTGAGGGCAGAAAGTTTAGTTGGCAACACTATCGTCTTTAAGAAGACCACTACGAAAACTAAAAACACTCGGGCGGTGCCCATGCATTCAAAGTTGAAGGTGATTTTGGATGAGGCAAACTTGCCAACAGAGGGTTATCTGTTTCCTGGTCGCAACAAAGATAAGCCCATTACACGGCAGGCCTGCGATAAAGCGCTGCGCCGAGTGTGTAGTTATCTGGGACTTGAAGGATTTAGTACCCATAGCAATCGCCGCACCTGGGCGACTGGGTTGGATCGCGGTGGGGTGCGGATGAAGGCGATTCAGGAATTGGGTGGGTGGTCGTCGATGGTGTCGTTGCAGCGGTATTTGGATGTGTCAGATGCTGAAAAGGCTGCAGCGATCGAGGTTATTTGATGGCCAGAAGCGCTGCCCGTAAAATCAACATATTTTGATGTAGAAAATAATGACTGACTATTTTGGGACCACGGAGAAAGGGTGACCTTATAGACAGGTGTGAGGTAACTAACGATCATTGTTTAGCGTATGTTTTAACTTCATTGCTCGGCGAATCCCATAAATAGTTCAGCAAAAAATCAATGGTTACATCAAATGCGAAAAAATCAGAATTCTTTGGAATTGGATGATGAGAGCAAGAAAACTCTCAAAGAACTTGAAAAATTAGGCGAGGACGAACAATTAGAACTTCTTCGATTACTGAATGCTGAGCGAATATTGGAGTATCAGATTTATGCCACTCGTGAGCAATGGCTATGGGTGCCATTAACCACATGCTTTGGAGCAGCACTTCTCGCACTCACTGCAACACCAATTATTAGTATTGGCGTTTGTCTTATTACGGGCATTGTTGCTACATGGATTGCTTATCGACGTCGTCCAGGACTTTTGGCTTCTTACGAAGCATTGAATATGAGACATAAGTGGGTTGTTGCTCTCACAAGTTCACTGAATGCCTCGCCACGGATCAAAGTGCTTGGATTTGACGAGCGGTTATACATGTATCAAGGTAAGCCGCATGATTCAAAACATGTCAGGAGTTTTCAATATCCACTTGATGCACTTGCGCTAGTTGTTTGGGTTTGGCTTGCGCTGCTTGGCATTGCCTTGGCATCTTCGTTGATTTAGAGTCCTGTCACGAGGAAGCTTGAGTAGCAACAGAGTTATACTCAAGCTTCGACATTTTTGTGTGCACAATCAAATGATTAATCAAATGATTATTGCCATGAACACTTAAATAATTTTTGGTTTATTTCTTTGTGTTTATGGCATAGTTTCAGGTATCGCTTAGTCTTGTTGTCCCGTGAGTTTAATTGCGATCTCTAATTTCAAAGGTGGTGTTGGTAAGACCACTACAGCGGTTGCGATCGCAACGTTGCTATCCACCGAAGGAAATGTCTTGCTAATTGACGCTGATCAAAATAAGTCGGCCATTCAATGGGCGAGCTATGGTCACGTTCCATTTGATGTCCGGTTAGAAGCTGAGGCCAGGCCCTTACTAATGTCGGGTAAGTATCAACATGTGGTGATCGATTCTCAGGCCGCACCGGATGCGGGTGAAATAGCTGCCCTTTGTAAAGGATCGGATTTGCTGATTGTGCCGACATCACCAGAACCCCTGGCGATGTCTAGTACGGCTAAGGTGGCGGCAGAGGCAAAGGGCCATGGCCGCATGATGGCTCTGGTTAATATGATTCCGCCGAAACCGCAAACGGATGGTCTTGATGCGAAAGATGCCTTAGAGCGAGCAGGGATTACCTGTTTTAACCGACTGATCCGTAAGTCAAAGGTTTACATCTACGCCAGTGAGGCGGGGGCTGATATGAGTCAACTGGGTGGCCGTATGCCTACCTATTGGCGGGATTGGCTAGAAGTGGGTAAAGAACTCTCAAGTGTGATTGAATAATCATTTGAACAATCATTGGTTTGATTATGGCTAAACAGACTCGGTTTGATAGTTTGCTTGGGGCAGCTAAAAGCGCTGACGTAAAAGAGGTAAGTGCTAGTGAACCGTCCTTAGAAAAAGTAGAGGTCAATCATGAGGGGGCGGGTGAATTCTGGGCTCAGTTTGATGATGATGAACCAGAGGCAACTGACCGGCTAAATGTGGAGATCCGGCGTAGCTTACATAATCGATTGAAGCGTCGGTGTGCGGAAAAGCAGGTAAGTAAGCGGGCTGTGATCGAAGCGTTGATCGAATGGGCGTTGAGCGACTAATCAGATGTCAAAACCAGAGTTTAGAGCTGGGCAAATTGTGCCCCTACGCTTCAGACATCGGCAACTCTCAGTTGTGGTCATGGATCCTGACGGTCTAGGACCTGGAAAACCTACCATAGGTATGGGTTTTAGGGCCATGGAGCGGCATACGAATGTGCCAGCTAAAACGATATCAAGTAGGGTGTTACGAATTGAGGGGGGTAGCGTACTAGAACTCCCATCAGGCTTAAGGTTTGGGGTGTTACGAATTGAGGCTGAAGATGGCAATACCTACCAGGTGATCGAGGCGAGTGATTGGGTTGAGCTGGCTAAGGACTGGGCGCAAAATCCAGGCAAGTTACGTAAGCCTGCCCGAGATGGCTTAATCGAATTCCTGGCATGGTTTGCGGCGGAAGGTATCTACGCCCAGGCGTACACATTCCTCAAACAGACCTACACCGAAGAGGATAATCAAAGCCTTTACCAATGGCGGGTTTCGCGGGAAGCTGGCAAACCCTACCGCCAGGATTGGAGCTGGGAAGTTAAGGAAAAGGATACGCGAGGGCGTTACGGATATTGGACCAACTATGTCTACCGTGGGTTATTCGGCATGGATGCGGCGGAAATGAAGGAGGTCTGGGAAACACCGGTATCGGGCAGTGCAAAAGTTGCTCGTAACTATATTCCTGAATCGATTGGGCTCAAGGCTGTTGCCTATTGCGAAAATTTGGTTGCAATACTAGATATGGATGACATTGAAGAGGCTCACGATGAGGCTATACGGCTGACGCAAAAGAAATTTAAAAAGCACCTCTTACCTAAAAAGGAATGATTAAATGTTTAATCATTCCTTTAATCATTTAATTGAATAAATGATTAAAGGAAATCGGTCAACGTGCGATCGCAAGCACCTAAGTCTCTGTCTGTGGGTCTAAAAACTCGCCTACATTTAGCGTTTCAGCATCTCCCTTCAGAATTTGCTGCCATAGCTCATCCGGTGAAGTACCGCGTTTCATCGCCAAGTAAGCAACACGTTCCCTAATCACTGGCTCTCTACCCTGCAATTCAGCACACAGTAATGACGTGGCATGGGTGGCAGCGGTGCGGCCTACCCAAAAAGCAATGATTAAATGTTTAATCATTGCTTTAATCATTGTTTTAATCATTCAATCCAACTAAAGATTTGGAGGAGCTGGCTAACGTGCGATCGCAAGCACCTAAGCCTCTGCCTCTGGGTCTAAAAACTCGCCTACATTTAGCGTTTCAGCATCTCCCTTCAGAATTTGCTGCCATAGCTCATCCGGTGAAATACCGCGTTTCATCGCCAAGTAAGCGACACGTTCTCTAATTGCTGACTCTCTATCCTGCAATTCAGCACACAGTAATGACGTGGCATGGGTGGCTGCTGTCCGGCCATTAATCCAGCTATCTATTTCAAGCAAATCTCGATAAAACTCACCGACTGGAGCAATAGAAAAGCGATTGGGAGCCATTGATCGTATTGGGGTGTTTGAAGCGAAGCTGAAACGAAGTGCAATAAGGCTAAAGGTGAAGCCTGAAACCCCGAAACCTCGTTAACTGCTGAGCCAAAATTAGATTTTCCGCTAAATTTACAGTACAAAATAACTCACCTAAACCCCTTGCAGAGCAATGTTTTCGAGCTTATTGCACCTGGTTGCAGCTTCGCTTCAATTAGGCCTTAATCGAACATCAGCTACTAGTCCTGCTCTTTTCAGTTTTCGAGAACTTAAACCCGCAGCATTCGTAAGGTGTCGTCGATGCTGAAGGGGTTCTCTGGCTCAGTCGATGCGATCGCAAGTGCCAAAGACTCAAAAAACTATGCGCAGTTAATTGCTATACGCTGTCGATATGGCGGACTCATGCGATCTCAAAATTTAAGCCTTTTCCACCTTCCATGCTGATTCCGTTCCATTTTTCCCTTGGCGAATAAATCGGAACCCGTAGCGCTCGAACTCATTGCCAGTAATGCTAGATAGCTCAAGAATCTCACATAGCTGGCTAGTGCTTGGCCGCCAATCATGATCGGCAATTGCCTGAAGATCCCTAAACATGGCTAGCCGATCTTTAGGAGCCACTGGCTGCTGTACATTAGCTAGCAGCAATCCAATCAGATCACGAGTCGATAGGTCTGAACTGTCCTGTCTGGCCAGACTGTCCGGCCAGACGTCTGGTTGAGTAGTGGATTTTGAGTTAGCTCCTAACGCCTGTTCAGCGGCTTCTTCAGTGGTAAACCCCTGCTCAAGCAATGCGGCAATGCTGTCTAGATGGCCTAGCAGCTCACTACTAACAAAGGATCTGCGCCCACGTCTGACAGGAACTAAGGACGGATCGATTTTCTTGATAGCATCCAGCCTTACATAAATTTGAGACCGGTTTACCCCATATCGCTCCATCAAGGATGCAACCGGTAGCCCATCAAGTTCACTCATCGTCCAACCAATGCAACAGGGATAGTTTATCGACTAGGGCAATGAAACGAGATGTCCTTTTTATTGTCTGGCTTTATAGCTCTTTATATATAGGCGTTGTAGAAATCGTCTTGTGAGGTGTCTGGAGTTTTGCTATAAGATATTTGTGCGTGAGCCGCACACCTATTCGCACGGTCAAGCACAGTAGGCGTGCATCTGGCTCACACTCTGAAACCCTTGTAGTCATAGGATTCAACTTATGAATAGCACAAATCCGCGCACGGTTGCGGACATACAGTCGCACACGTCCGCACATTACTCCGCACAAACAATCGCACAAACGCACAATGTCTCGGAGTCGACTGTGCGAACTCGCTGGTTTGATTGGTTGGTTAAGGTAGCTCCGGCTGAATTGTTGAAGGATGATCGGGGGTATACCGAGCTGGCCCGAACTCTATTTAATGAGTTTGCTGAGGTGAAACTTTGCGATCGCAATCAGTGGGTCACCGATACCAAAGCCCACTATGCCCAAGAATGGAGCAATGCCGGAGTGATTGAAGGCGAGCTGATGCCTGATAGCGTTAGCAGCGCCCTGGCCCTACGCCAGACCCAGAACGGCATGATGCAGCAGTCTATTGCAGAGGAGCTGGCCGACTTGGAGAACTTTGTGGATCAGCTAGCGGTGACAGAGGCAGATTTTTCTGATGCAGAGCTGGCGTCATTTAAATCGGCAGGTCAACGTCGAGGCATGATGCGGTACAAGCTGGAACTGCAGGCAGAGATGGACACCTACGGTCAGCTGAAGCAGCGACGGATGGGGGGTGGCCAATGACGCGAAAAATCTGATCGGGGTGTTGTGGATTGCGATCGCAACCACGAATTGTCCAAACGACCTGCAACTATTTCAAACCGCACCAGTTGAAGCGGTCGAGCCCTCCGCAGCGCCGCCGTCCGGTCTGCAACCCTACGGTGTAGACGGTAAGCTGAGCGAGGCAGATATTAAAGCGTTGCTATATCTTCAGTTCCCTCAGTCCTATGATGCCATCTCGGATCGGTTTGGCTTCCCGGCCTATCGAGATAGCACGTCTGACTATTATGGATTGCCCAATGGTCGATGGGTGGCAATTCAGTACTCAGGCAGAACGGCAACCGGCATTAAATTTAGTGATTCTGGAGATTAAGACGGAGTACCCTAGTGAGTAACACCACTGCATCAAGCATGATGAAGTTACCCGAGCTAAAAAAGCGCGTTAAACGCACCTGGGATATGTTGCACACAGGCTTTGCCATTCAGCCTGGGCAATTTGACCAGGACGTTAAAGCCTTTGGCGATCGCAGGTTTAAAAAGACCTGGGTAGCTGCATTATGCAGATTTGAAGCTATGTTCGCCATTGAAAGCTGCCTAGACTCTTGGATGTTGCTCACTAACACCTTTGCCTTTCGACCCGAGCGCTGGGACTACGAATACCGTCACCAAATCTTTGATGAATTCCTGATGTATCCCGAGGCTGTAGAGGCGATTAAGACGGGGCTAGAGGACTTGTTTAGCAAGGATTTCAGCAATCAAGAGAGAGAACAAGCAGATGGGTTTTTTAGATTACTGGAAGAACGAGAAAGATCGGATCGAACCATCGGATTCTCAGCTAGACCTATTGGGGAACTCGCAGAAGCTGGGGCCGCAGCGTAAACGGGTTGATGGGGTTACCGTCTTTAGACGGTTTACAGACTCTATTAAGGCGAATGGTGGTGATGGAGAGTGTTATAAGCAGGCGGTGGTTACGGAAACTGCTGAGTTATTGCACTGTCCGTCAGCTCTATCAAGAAACTGGGGCTAAGCGTTTTAAGCGTGACACGCTTCCCCACGAGGTTCAACAGGCCTATATGGCGAATGAAACCTTTGCAGCTTATGAGCTAGAGCGAATGGAGGGAACTATTGGTGGAGAGTCTCAGGAAGAAGTAAATGAGCGGATTAATGCCGTGGTTAAGCAGGAGTCTAAGCAAACTAGAAGGCGACTTCCGTGGTAGGGCTCGCCTAGCTGGTGGTAACCCATGGCTTGTTTTATCGTCAGAGACTGTCAAACTCCAACAGGCGATCTCAATGTTATTTGAGCCTGAAGAGTATGAGTCTGTGGTGTCAATGCTGGATGATTTCCAGATTGATAGGTGTCCAGCCTCGCTTTATCTGAAACTTGCAGCGGTTCGCTGCAGCGGGGGGGCACTGCAGCGGCTTGAGGATGCGATTGAGGTGGGCAATCGGGATTTCCGTGATTTGCTGATGAATGCTGGATTTGAGGGTGCTAATGCTCATTTGAGGTGGGTGCCACGCCCTTTTCATCAACGTGATGCAGACCATTGGCTGGCTGGTGGCGAAATAGAAGGCGTCAACTTTGGTCCCGATGAGAATGCTTGGTATCTGACGACGATACGACGACGAAAAAAGGATGCCAAGGTTATTTCGCTGTATGCGCTGGAACCAGGTGTGATTTATTTGGTTCGTTATTTGTCAGGTAAGGAGGAACTGGTGGCACAAAGTCATCTCATCAAACGTGAGAGTACAGACGATTAAACCAGAATTACATCTACATCATGCGCAGGCCTGTACTCACCCAACAGAATTACCACCCCCACAGCACCCAATTCTCCCATCAAAGCATCGCGTCAAGCCAAGCTTGCAGCCTCCGTCATCCAGCGTCCGCAGCATCGCAACAGCGCTCAAACTCCGGCCACAAGTCCGCTTGACACTGCGTTATCCCAAATAACCAACGTACTGCCATTGGGTAGATGGGGCGCGTTGCGTTGGTTTTTTCTATGCGTTCTGTCCCTTTTGAGTTTGTGTCTGGTTTAGCCGCTGAGTTTGGCGCAGTCGAGTGCTGCTGGCGCGAGTCTGAGCGCTCGTTTACTGGCTACGTGGCCGAGTGCTGGTTTGCGCAGCTGCCGTCAGCGTTTGCGACTAAGTGGGCGGCGGTGGTTGGTTACCAGGTGCGGGTGCGTTGTGTGTCCGCTGGGCCTGCGCGGTTTGCGGTGTCGGTGCCGGTGGTGGTGCCTGAGGGGTAGGTGTTGCTTAAGGGGGGCAGCGTGGGGGGCGAGTGCGAGTGCGGTTGGTGCGTTAGTTGGTTGGGGTTGCGGTCTAGAGGGCCTATGCTTAACCTAAGCCAGGGAGTATGGCAATGTTCTGAGTATATAGACTTCTTCTCAATCTTTGACTAGACTTCAGGGAGGACCGCAGGAAGGCTCTAAGGATATTTTTCCACTAACGAGGAGTTGATGATTCCATGCCCCCAGAACCCCTGCTTCATTTAAGAGCTGCGATTAAGCGTGGTTGTCACCCTGATGACAGAGATATCATTTGGTTGGCGCAGAATTTGCATTATCTTGAGTCTTTAGAAACGGAAATCCAAACAGTTGCACAACATTGGTTAGACGAAAAGAAATCATTGGTGTTGTCATCTCTTACAGTATTGGGGGACAGTCTTAGTCTTTCAGAGTAGGTACGTCTCAGCTGTTCTCAACTGATTGATTTAACGGCTGGTCACTGTGTTGCATTTATGAGAATAGAGATAACAAGCCAGGTCCAATATCGATTGATACAATCAACCAAACCCTGTATCCCACTCACTATCATTTTTTAATACGAGGGGCTTCACCCTGCATCCATTTTTAGATTTGAGATATATGAGAGTTTTAAGAATAGGCAGAAAGCCTGCCAGCAGAAGACTACGTGGGGATAAAGGCAGTTCATTGCATCCTAAAATACGCCATTTATGAGAAAAAGGTGTCGCTACTCAGTATCATTTTCCCAAAGATTTTTTTTGCTCAAAAGAAAATATCAGAAGCCCTTTTGCAACAAGACATTCAATCGAAATATCCTGAAAATATTTTCTGAAATACTATGATCTTTTTAAAGAAATGTGGCCGGTAATGTTTCTAGTTGCTAGGCTGTTGTCCATGAATTGTTTGTGATGCAGTTTGCGATGATTACCTATGCATCATGCCTAATTCACAATTCACCTGTTCCATCGCTGATTTGGAGAATGATTGTAACTGTTGTTACCGCAGTTTATCAATAGGCCGAAAATACTTCATATCAAGGATCAGCAACGTTTTATATCCAGAAGATTGCAGCATACCTCAGCAGGGCAAACGCATACTAAATTAAAACTCCCAATCATCCACGTTACAAAGCTTTGAGCCTCTATCACTCTGTTTGCAAGCATTTGAGTAGTACCCAATCAGAAGGAAAATAGGTACTTACAGCGCTCCATTATTGAGAATTTAGTCAACAGTCATTTTTGGATAAACGGCTATAGCATTTTCACCCAGGCAATTGAGACTGATCCAGTGAGTATGCGTGTGCCCTGCATCCCTGAGCGACTGCCTTGACATTTCCACCCTAATAATACTTTGACATCAGTACAGTCCTGGGGTTGTTCTGCCTTGTTGCTAAGGCTTGGCCTCAGGTGTCTTTGGAGATTTTCAACATGAAGAATATGCAAGGAAAGACAGCTCTGGTCACCGGAGCCTCGCGTGGTATTGGCCGTGCGATCGCAATCGAACTTGCCAAACAGGGGGTTAGCTATATCTTGCTGATCGCCCGTAATCTTCGAAAACTGAAGGAAGTGGCAACAGAAATTCGCCAGTATGGGGCTCAGGCTATTCCCTTGTCCGTTGACCTCACCGAGTCAACTGCCGTTAATATTGTTGTCGCCCAGGCCTGGAAAGATTATGGTCCGTTTGACCTGTTAGTCAACTGTGCCGGTATTGCCTATCAGTCCAATTTTCTCAAAACACCCTTGGGGCAGGCTAATGCCGAACTATCCACCAATTTGATGGGATTGTACCTTGTTACCTGGCTGGTGGGACGTCGTATGGCTGTTCGCCGTCAGGGGACCATTGTTAACGTCTCTAGTCTCATGGGTAAAGTTGCTGCTCCTACCATGGCCACCTATTCAGCCACAAAATTTGCCATCGTGGGCTTTACCCAAGCCCTACGCCACGAACTAGCCCCCCATAACGTTCGAGTCGTTGTGTTGCTACCATCGCTTACAGACACTGATATGGTACGGGAGTTTAACGCATTCCGCTGGGTGCTACCCCTTAGCACCGAACAGGTCGCTCAAGGCCTAATGACCGGTCTTAAAGCTCGTAATTCAGAAATTACCGTTGGCTGGCAAAGTCACCTGGTTCTCTGGTTCCATCGTTTCTTGCCACAGCTCATGATGGATGCCATCATCCGCCTATCTAATTCTGGCTCGCCCACACCAGCCTATCCCAAACCAAAGGGTATTTAATCGACTCTCTGCGGAATCGGTGATACTCTAGCACTCCCTAGATTTCCGGCAGGTTATATCTGGTCCCGGAAGTCTAGAGTAATTTACAAAGTCTCCTCTGGTAATACGTCAAGTCACGTTGGGGAAATCCCCGATGTTTTCCCATCACACGCCTACAAAAAGCCCCCACCAGATCGGCAGGGGCTCTAGAGTGTGTGTAGGGAAAGTCAGAAGAGAGAAGGGTGCCTCATGAAAGATAATGAAGCTTCACAGATGTACGGAGACGCACTCGGCACCCAAACTTGGTTAGCCTGAATACGCCCCGCTCTGTCAGCGGACGACGGACTTAGTACGAGCGTCTAACGCATCTAGGCGAGCTTCCTGGATGTTGTCGACTGCTTTAGTCCGGGCATCTAATGCGTCTAAACGAGCAGCTTGAATATTCTCAACGGCCTTAGTTTGGTTGTTAAGGTGCTCAAGGCGTAGCTTATGAACGCTGTTCTTAGTGCGGGCGTCTAGGGCATCTAAACGAGTAGCCTGAATATCCTCAACGGCTTTGGTCTGGTTGTTGAGGTGCTCCAGACGTAGTTTGTGGACGGAGTTCTTAGTGCGAGCGTCTAAGGCTTCTAGACGAGCTTCTTGAATATTATCGACGGCCTTAGTGCGGGCATCTAGCGCTTCTAGGCGAGTGGCTTGGATATCTTCGATGGCCTTGGTCTGGTTATTGAGGTGCTCAAGGCGTAGTTTGTGGACGGAGTTCTTAGTGCGAGCGTCTAGTTCTTCGAGGCGAGTGGACTGGATGTTGAAGCTAGCGGGCTCAATGGCAGAGGCAACGGGTGCAATAGCGGCTGTCGCAACGAGAACGGTTAAAGCGGAAAGAAGTGTGCGTTTCATGGTTAAAGCTCCTTGTGAATTCGTGAAGTGTGTTTGTTTGCTTCATTGATTACAAGAATGCCGGGGGTAGCTGAACGCTATCTGACGGGTAACTGAAGGTTGCTTAAGGCGTTTCTGAGATTGGCTGAGGAAAGTTCGTGATACCCGTCACTGGGCAGTTGCTTGCGATGGTACGCTTGTATTGAAATCAGCGTTGCCCATCAAGTGTTAGAAACCGGTCAGATTATCCCCATACAGTTCAAAGGCCGTTCGTTCAACGCAATTGTGATCGATCCTGACGGGTTAGGTGCTAATAAACCCACTATCGGCGTGGGGTATCGGGGTATGAGTCGCCATACAAATGTGCCTCTTTCAACCTTCGTTAAGAGGGTGATTCATAACGAGGGAGGTAGCCATCTCAAACTCCCATCTGGAAAGCTTTTTAGGGTGATTCAAATTGAGGCTAATGATAATAATGTCTACAATGTCATTGAGGTATCGGACTGGGTTGATTTGGTCTCCGATTGACTTAAGAATCCAGGCAAACTTGGAGCAAAAGCGAGAAATGGTCTGATTGACTTCCTCGCTTGGTATGCGGCTGAGGGTCTTTATGCGGCGGCCTATACATTCTTAAAGCAGACCTATACCCGTGAGGATAATGAGGTTGTCCAGCGTTGGCTGGTGGCCCGTGAGGCGGGGAAGCCTGCCCGTCAAGATTGGAGTTATACGATTGCGGAGCAGGGGGGCGGTAGTCCGTTTAAGTATGGCCAGTGGACAAACTATGTTTATAACGGCCTGTTTGGAATGAATGCGGCGGAGATGAAAAAGCTCTGGGAGGAGCCGGTCTCTGGTAGTAAAGCAGTGGCTCGTAACTATATTCCTGAGTCTATGGGCCTGGAGATGGTGGCTTATTGTGAAAAGCTGGTTTCGATTTTGGAGTTTGAGGATCTAGAGCAGGCTCACGATGAGGCGGTTCGGCTAACTCAGATGAAGTATCGAAAGCGGTTGTCTGCGACAGGTGAGGGTGATTGAGGGGATGATGGCGGTCTGTAGTATGTGACAGTGGGCCGCTGCCAGTGGCCGAGATCGGGACAGTGGAATGAGGGTTTGAGGGTGGTTGGTGGTGTGACAGTTGAGTTGCGTATAGTCCACAGAGCATGTCTTGCGCTAGGGCGAAGCCGCTCCAGCGGAGCATCGCAAATCCAAAGCCACCAAACCTGGCTGTCCCTAAACAAGTTCAAGGAGCTTGCTCATAAGCTATACTTGGCCAAGAGAATAAAGATCGGTTGGTAACTTTTGTTTCTAGTATTAACGAGTTTTCGCGTTTTTCCATTGACATTCCCCTTCTCGAAACTTCCCTCTACATATCCCCTAAGGTTTGGAGAAAATCTATGTCAATCTATGTAGGCAATCTATCCTACGACGTTAGAGATGATGATCTAACGACTGCATTCACAGAGTATGGAACGGTTAAGAGTGTTCATCTCCCCACTGATCGTGAAACCGGTCGCATGCGCGGTTTCGCTTTTGTGGAAATGAGTACTGAGTCTGAGGAAGCGGCTGCCATTGAAGCACTCGATGGTGCCGAGTGGATGGGGCGTGATCTAAAGGTCAATAAAGCTAAGCCCCGTGAAAATCGTGGTGGTGGCCGCAAAAGTTGGTAGCAGCTTTGCCCGTGGCTACTAAATCGTGCCGTTAAGTCATTTTTAGTCATTTGGTTGTAGAAGCCAGATCTAACTAAAAGAGTTCAGGTAGAAATGCCTGAACTCTTTTAGTATCAGCGATAAGACTTAAGTGTCTTTATGTGAATTAGGTTAGCTGCCCATCGCTATGCTGTGGACGGGGCGTCGCTTATGGAGCAGGCGACCTCGTCGTCGGTCACTGTCAGCAGCCTGAGTGTCAGTATGAGTGCTGACGGTGGATGAGCAGCGTTTACTGCCGGAAGCGGCGTTTCGGTTTATTGGGTTGGGGGATGTGGTGGTGCCGTTTTAGGTGTGGGAGTTGCGATCGCATCCTGCTATTTTCTAACCGCTGACTAACGGAGGGTGCAAGCTTGGCTTGACGCGTTGCCTATTACGGGTAAACTTGAGTGCCTGTTGGTGGTGAATAATTTGTTAGTTGCGAGTGTTCTGGGGGAGATAGGAGAAAGTAACTCCGGTGATAGGCATTCAGTGGCTAAGTTGTAATTAAAAAAGGGGTGCGATCGCAAACGCTGATTTGTCAGTTCGCAACCCAATAAAAAAGCCCCCACCCTATCGGCAGAGGCTTGGAGTGTGTGTTCGGAGAGTCTGAGAGGAAAAGGGTGCCCTGAAATAAGTAATGAAGCATTTCACAGATTACGGAGTCTGCACCGGGCACCCAAGCTTGGCTAACCTGAGTACCGCAACAGCTCAGCAATCTGTTAGCGGATGGACTTAGTACGAGCGTCTAGCGCTTCTAGGCGTGCTTCCTGGATGTTATCGACTGCTTTAGTCCGGGCATCTAATGCGTCTAAACGAGCAGCTTGAATATTCTCAACGGCCTTAGTTTGGTTGTTAAGGTGCTCAAGGCGTAGCTTATGAACGCTGTTCTTAGTGCGGGCGTCTAGGGCATCTAAACGAGTAGCCTGAATATCCTCAACGGCTTTGGTCTGGTTGTTGAGGTGCTCCAGACGTAGTTTGTGAACGCTGTTCTTAGTGCGAGCGTCTAAGGCTTCTAGACGAGCTTCTTGAATATTATCGACGGCCTTAGTGCGGGCATCTAGCGCTTCTAGGCGAGTGGCTTGGATATCTTCGATGGCCTTGGTCTGGTTATTGAGGTGCTCAAGGCGTAGCTTATGGACGGAGTTCTTAGTGCGAGCGTCTAGTTCTTCGAGGCGAGTGGACTGGATGTTGAAGCTAGCGGGCTCAACGGCGGATGCAACGGGTGCGATCGCAGTGGAAGCAACGAGAACAGTTAAGGCGGAAAGAAGTGTGCGTTTCATGGTTAAAGCTCCTTGTGAATTCGTGAAGTGTGTTTACTTGCTTCATTGATTACAAGAATGCCGGGGGTAGCTGAACGCTATCTGACGGGTAACTGAAGGTTGCTTAAGGGGTTTCTGAATTTAGCTGAGTAATATTGGTGATGGGGGTCACAGGGGTGGTTGTGGGTTGCGATCGCAATCCTGTGTGGGCTGTTGGATAGTTGCGTCGCGGTGCAGCGGGTCAGACTGAAAAGCCCTTCAGAGAATTAAGATGGCCAACCTTTTGGTAAAAAATCTAGATTTTCGGAAGAAAGGCAGCAAACCTTGTTGATATATAGATGATGTCTATCTCCGTTTCTGATGTCCCAATCTGTTGGTCTCAGTGAACTCATAAGCCAGGTCAAGAAAGACTTATTGACCCCTGTATTAGATCGCAAGTCGGACCCCCCTGTGTTATTCGTCGAATCCGTTGAATTAGAGCTGCAAGTGACGGCCAGTCGAGATGGTAATGCAGGTGTGAAAATCGATGTCTTATCTGTAGGCGGCGTTGAGTTAGGGGGTGGCGGTGGTCAGGAGCGTAGCCATACGGTACGGGTGCAGCTATCACCCCTGTTTGATAAAGCTCAGATTATAGAGTGGTACAAAGATCTGTACGGCGACGAAGTATTACCTGCGGTGAAGCGTAGTATGGAATCTTTGCTCAAGGGCGATGATAGCAATGTAGCCAATGACTTCTAATAGAATGCTGCTATTAGAGTGCGATCTTTCCGCCATTGATGCTCAACGATTTCGTATCATTACAACGGCTTCCCCGTCAGGAGATGGGCGAGCGGAATCGAGGCTACCCTTTTGGGATGGAGATATTGATCGGCGTACCACCATCATTAAGCTTTTAGAGGTCTCAGGGCAAATTAAACCAGATGAGCATTTTCCAGACGATGCAGAACGTCGCTGGTTAGTGCAGCAGCAACTGTTAACAGCCGATGAGGCTAGCCTGACTCCAGATTATTTAGAGGTGATTGGTCAGGCGCTATATGCCTCATTATTTCCTGCGAACAGTGGGGTTCGTTCCACGTTTGCCTCTGCTCTGCGTATGGCGGAGCAATCGGGGGAGCTATTACACCTGCGTTTGAAGTATGGGAATGATGCCTCCAGTCGTTCTCGGTTGGCTGACTATCCATGGGAGCTATTGCACGATGGGGACCGGTTCTTGCTCCACCGTGATGTAGTGCTGTCGCGATATTTAGCCTATGAAGCACTGGCTCCGGCATTACCAGCGCAGCAGCAACTGAATGTTTTACTGCTGTCGTCGTCTGCAGCCGATGCCAGTCAACGATTAGCTCTATTACCGGATACTGAGCAGCAAGCTGTGCGCGAAGGCCTGGCAAAAGCTGTCGATGCGGGGCTGATTCAGTTGACTCAACTGAATCAGGTGACGCGTCAGGGGCTGGGTCGCTACAGTACGGACTGTGAGCCAGATGCGTTGCCCCAGGTGGTTCATTTTGATGGCCATGGCTTCTATGGTAAACGCTGTAAAAATCCTGACTGTCAGCAAATTCATTCAGGTACTAAGGTGCAGCACTGTACCCGATGTCAGCAAGCGTTACCGGCCCCCGAAGGATTTGTTTTATTTGAGAAAGCGGGAGGAGGGGCCGATTATGTGAGTGCCCGTGAGTTTGCGTTATTACTGCCGAAGTCGGTGCTAGTTGTCGTCCTGAGTGCTTGCCGTTCCGGCATGTCAGTCGCTGGAGAATCGCTGTTTAATGGCACAGCACAGCAGCTAATCGATGCGCGTATCCCTGCAGTAGTGGCCATGCAATATTCAGTGCGTGTGGATGCGGCCAGCCAGTTTGCTGAGCAATTTTACCGGGTGCTAGGCAAGCAAGAACCTTTAATGGCGGCTCTCCAGGAAGGCCGTAAATGGATGCTTATGACCCAGGAAAATCAGTGGTATCGTCCGGTGTTGTATACCCGCTGGCAGGATAACCAAGGGGGGCAGCTTTTCCAGCCAGTTGGCGAAGCGGACAGGGTATCGGGGATGAGCCGTTTTAAGCGTTTAGAGTTAGGACGATGGCGTCAAAGCCTGGATGATTTAGAGCAAGACTATGAATCTGTCAGAATACAGCTAAGGAGTGAACAAGATGGGCCAACACGCAATAAATTAGATCGTCAGTTAGAGCAAATCGGGACGGAAATGGATCAGTGTGAGCAAAAGATTAATCGGCTAGAGCGGGGCGATGGATAACGATCTTGTATTGAAGTTGTTGAGAGAAAAGCTTGCAGATCTCGAAAAAGACTATGAAACTGTCCAGCAGCAGTGGCGCAATGAACAGGACGGTCCGGCTCGAAATAAGCAAGAACGCCAACTCGCAGTTATTGGCCAACAGATGGATGAGCAACAGCGCCAGATACGCAGTCGTAAAAATGAATTAGAACTGTCAGCGGCAGTTGAATCCGTTCAGAGTTTAATTGACTTACTTAATAACCATGAAGATGATTTAAGAGTTGTATTCCAGGCATATCGACAGACTCGTAACCACTGGGGAGTTGCCATTCGAGATGATGTGACAACTGCTGAGGGGGCTGTGAAAGAGCTAGGTCGAATTCCGGCGAGGGGAAGTTATACGGCCCAAGATGAATTTGTTGCGCGCCTGATTCATGATGCCCAGATACCCGCTTTGGTGGAGGGCCTAAAAATATGGGGCGATCAATACCGCTCGGATGTGAACTGGTTAGAGTTGTATGGTCGGCTGGAAGTAGAAACTGAGCAGAGTCGGCAAGATATTCAGCCTGCGATTTTGATGAAAATTACTCGTAGCGATGCAGCCTCAACCCAAGCTCAAGATGATCAGAATTATTATGAATTAACCGCCTGGTTAATCGAAGATATTGAGACCTATAAAACCCAGCAAACGGGATACCATGCCTTGATATCAACGGGGTCACAAGAGTCAGAGCCCTGTAGGATAGAGGACTTACTGGCGAGAATCCCTCAGGTTCTAGTGCAGTTTACAGAAGCGAGAAATGACCTGTGTGCCAATACGACTCATTATCCAGAGGTGCATGTATTTTTACCGCTGGATTTGATGCATTTAGATGTGGATCAGTGGTGTTTAGGAGCAATGCAACGTCGTGGTCGTGTAAGGTGTCTTGGTCATGATCATGTGGTGGTAGTCCGGTGTGGAGAGCGGTACGAGCGCAACTACACCCAGCGCCCTGCCTGGTTGAACTATTGGCAACGTCATCAGAGCTTACTGGATAGCGCTGCGGCTTCTGTGTTTACAACGGGTGATGATGCCGATCTAGATGAATTGGTAGACATTCTATACGACGCAGAAGAGCCTGATAGTCTTACTGTAGGCTTACAGGTAACGCAAGTACCCAAAGAATTAATCAGTTTATGTGGCGAGTTATTAGAGTCCGGGTTGCCGCTCATGGTGTGGCAACGTCAAGCGTTAGCTGGAACCCCACGTGGCCATGATTGGTCCGTAGCATTGCCGGAAGAAACCACATTAAGGGCATTGCCCAATGCGGCTAAGCAAGAGCGTCGCAGTGCTAGACGGCATTCTCCAGAGTCACATTATGGTCATCATCTATCCCTTTTATGGGATGATCCAAAGCTAATTCCGCCAAAGTCTGCCTAAATTGAACAGTTATGCCTAAGTCATCTAGTCAATCAACGTCAGATTGGAAAATATTTAAAGGGGATAGCCGTGCCCCCCACGGCGATATTGATCAGTTACCTGAAGCGCCCCCGTGGCGTCCCTTTGGTAAAGATGATAATCCGGGGGGGAGTCGTCGGAAGCGTCGGGGGCAAACTTTTCAGGCCCGTCCCGAAGAAATCGAGATGGTGAATGCGGCGCTGTACCTGCGGCGACCTTTGTTGATTACGGGTAAACCAGGGACGGGAAAATCATCGTTGGCCTATGCTGTGGCCCATGAATTGGGCTTGGGTGAGGTGCTGTATTGGCCGATTACTACCCGTACTACATTGAAGGATGGCTTGTATAATTACGACGCCATTGGCCGTTTACAAGAAGTTAAGCGATCTAAAGACGATCAAGACGATGACTATGTCGAAGATCCTCAAAAAATTGCAGACTATATTACGCTAGGCCCCTTAGGAACGGCTCTTTTACCCAATCAGCGACCGCGCATTTTGATCATTGATGAGATTGATAAAAGCGATATTGATCTCCCCAATGACCTATTGACTATTTTTGAGGAAGGTCGGTTTGAGATTCCAGAATTGGCGAGGCTAGAAAAGGATGACAGTGACGATCCCTCGTCAGTAACGGAGCCAATCTCTGTACGGGTTCGGACCGCCTATGCGGATGACGAAGAGACCGTTACCTATGGTGACAAAAAGGTAACGGTAACGGGAGGTCGAATTACCTGTAAGGAATTCCCCCTGGTGATTCTAACGAGTAACGGTGAGCGGGATTTCCCACCTCCATTTTTACGCCGCTGTCTGCGTTTGAATATGCGAGATCCCAAACGAGAGGAATTAGAACGCATTATTAAGGCTCATTTAAAGGATTGCGATTTGACTGAACAGGAGGTTGATGAGCTGATAACCTCCTTTATCAAACGGCGTGATACCGACAGGGAACAGTTATCGACCGATCAGTTATTGAATGCCTTGTTCATGATTGTGCGGCAGCGTGGTCGTATGGGAGATAAGAAAGAGATATTGTTAGATCATCTTTTAGCCCCATTAGATAGGCCGTTAGAAGTCAAGGCTAAGGGGCGTACATCTGAGTCAAAGGGATCTGCTAAGTAAAAATGATCTCTCGTCTTTTAGAACAACTACAAGCAGCTGGCTTATTACTGAGCGATCAGGAGATAGATGCGTTCAGTGAATCGCAGCCGCTTTTAGAAGACGAAGATATTGCGGATGCTCTTTGGTTAGCGCGTCAAATTGGTGGCAGCTATGAGCGGACGACCGCTGAGGAAAATAGGTCAGCTCAACCAGAGGACTCTAAGCCGATCAATCAAGGCGAGTTACCTGCATCACCCCCCTTGCCGTCTCCTTCTGTGTCGGTGACAGTGCCTCAATCTAAGTCTAAGGCACCATCAGAGCCAGAAGAGGTCACTGAGGATGGACTGCCAGTGCAGGTACAGGCCGCTTCAGCATTGCCGGATGCACGGGGCATTAGCCGTGGTTTGCGGCCCCTCATGCGTAAATATCCATCCCGAACCCAATCGACTCTCGATGCTGTAGCTACGGTGAATCGAATTGCCGAACGTGATATTTGGCTCCCGATTCTGAAACCTTTGCCAGAGCGTTGGTTTGACTTAGAACTAGTGATCGAGTCATCAAAGTTTAGTTTTATATGGCAAGAGACCCTCGCTGAGTTTCAGCATACGTTGGAATGTCAGGGGGCATTTCGTAATGTGCGGGCCTGGTCAATTGAGGATGTGGATACGATGACGCCTAAATTGGTGTCCAAAAAGCAAGGGTCCAGTCAGACTCGCCCTAACCGTAGCCCCAAAGAACTGATAGATAGCTCAGGTCGGCGTTTGGTGCTGTTGGTGAGCGATTGTCGGTCTACCCTATGGCAACAGGGGGTGATCCATGATTGGCTAACTCTGTGGGGTCAGTATGGTCCCGCTGCAGTGGTTCAACTGCTACCAGAGCGTCTCTGGTCTCAGAGTGAGCTAGATGTGGGGCAAGGGATACAGGTGGGCGCTTTGGTGCCTGGTGTAGCCAATGAGAAACTTATCCATAAAGCCCAGGCAACCCGCAGCAAAATCGACCCTACCAATAGCCTAACGGTCCCTATAGTTACCTTGACGGCTACTGCCCTGAAGCAGTGGGCGCTTGTGGTGTCAGCAGCGGGTCGCCAGCGAACACCGGCCCGTTTGTTTGATATGAAGTGGGTTAAGAGTGCTGATCGAGACCGAACGCTGGACGTGATGCGGCCTGAGTCTGCTGACAGCCGGATTGAATTATTTGAAGCAACAGCGTCACCACTGGCACAGCAATTAGCCTTGCGGATGGCAGCGGTCCCTGTGGATATGTCGCTGGTCCAGATGATTCAGCAAGAAGTGCTTCCAGAGGTAAGCCCCGTTCATATTGCTGAAGTGTATGCCAGTGAGCTAATCCAGGAGGTGAATCCAGACCAGTCACCAAGCCGAGACGAGGTGCGCTATGAGTTTGCGCCAGATGTGCGTGAGCGGCTGAATCAACTCACTCCGATTGATGAGACCCTACAAGTTTTTGAAGCGCTGTCTAAGCGCATTGCGCGCACATTAGGATTTGAGATTACTAGCTTTACAGCATTGTTATTACCAAAAAGTGATTGGAGTAAGGATGCTAAAGCCGCGATTCTACCCTTTGCCCAGGTGGCAACAGAGGTGTTGTATAACCTGGGAGGAGACTACGCTGAATTAGCGCGGCAAGTGGAGATTGATGCCCAACGCCATGATGATTGGATTCAACCTATTGAACCCAATGACCAGGAGTCTGAGGATGAATTTGAAGGGCTGTTTCCTTCTTTGCAGGAGTTTGAGTTTATTGATGCTCGGTTTAATGATGAGATTTCTGATCGTATCTTCCCACCGGCTTTGCAATTTGAAGAATTTTTGATTCTGACGTTGGAGACTGGGGACGAAACCGATACACTCGCAGACTCCGAAGATTTAGAGTCTTTTGACGTAACGGTAGTCACCCTGACAGGCAGTGGCCAGCAGTGGCAGCGCCAGGAGCACCAGCAGACAGCCTATCGCTATATTGAGCAGTTGCCCTCAGAGGTGCCCTTAGAGATGGTGGCAATTCCTAGTGGACGTTTTGTGATGGGCTCTCCAGAGGATGAACCGGAGCGTTATGAGGACGAATCGCCTCAACATGAGGTAACGGTGGAATCGTTCTTTATGGGACGTTACCCGGTGACCCAAGCGCAGTGGAAGGCGGTCGTTGCGCTACCCCAAGTAGAACGTAAGCTAGAGGCCGATCCGTCTGAATCCAAAGGAGATGATCGACCGGTGGAGCAAGTTTCCTGGCACGATTCGGTGGAGTTCTGTGCTCGATTGTCGGCTCATACGAGGCGTGAGTATCGCTTACCCAGCGAAGCCGAGTGGGAATATGCCTGTCGAGCAGGAACCACTACACCGTTTCACTTTGGGGACATGATCACTACGGTAGTGGCTAATTACGATGGTGATGAGACCTATGCAGATGGCCCTAGTGGTGAGCGCCGAGGTGAGACGACTCCAGTGGGGTACTTTGGTATTGCCAATGGGTTTGGTCTGAGCGATATGCATGGCAATGTGTGGGAATGGTGTCAAGACCATTGGCATGACAATTATGATGATGCGCCTACTGATGGAAGTGCTTGGGAAGATAGAGAAAATGAAGATGAGGAAGAAATTAACCGTGTAGTACGCGGGGGCTCCTGGTTCGACTTATCCGAGGTATTGCCGCTCCGCCGTCCGCAACGACGATCAACCCGACAACCGCAACTACGACTTCGGTTTTCGCGTAGTATGTTCCGCGCCCAGGATTCTCCAGTAGCCCTTTTCTCTCTTTCTCTTCCCTCTTGCAGAATTCCTGCAGAACTCGAAATAACTCACCAAAAGCCAGCTTCTCCTTAACTGAATTTCTATCTGAACTCCTGAGAACTCTTGACTCCCTTCCCTACTATGACTTTCTCCATCAAAGAACGCCGAGGCCAAAACCAGTATTACGACGAGGCCATCGCCGAAGGCGTATGGCCTCTACGAATGATGGAGATACCGGCAGGTAGCTTTGTCATGGGCTCACCAAAGGAGGAGCTAGAGCGATTGGACAGTGAAGGCCCTCAGCACGAAGTGAGCCTTGGTCGTTTCTTTATGGCCAAGTACCCAGTCACTCAGGCCCAGTGGCGAGCGGTGGCGGCGATGGAGAAGGTGAATCAGAAGTTAAAGCCAGAGCCTTCTGACTTTAAAGGCGATCTAAACCCAGTGGAGAACGTCTCTTGGCATGATGCGGTGGAGTTCTGTGATCGCTTAACCCTCCATACCAATCGTCAATACCGATTGCCTACAGAAGCCGAATGGGAATACGCCTGTCGAGCCGGTACAACCACCCCATTTCACTTTGGTGAAACCATTGACACTCAATTAGCCAACTACCATGGCGACCGCACCTATGGCGAGGGCTCCAAAGGAGAATATCGGAAGAAAACGACTCCTGTGAATCAATTCAAGGGCGCAAATGCCTTTGGATTAGTGGATATGCACGGCAACGTGTGGGAATGGTGCCAGGACCATTGGCATGGCAATTATCAGGATGCACCCACTGATGGAAGCGCTTGGATAGAGGGTGGAAATTCTGAGTATCGTGTAGTACGCGGGGGCTCCTGGGACACGATCCGAGGAATTGCCGCTCCGCCGTCCGCATCAACGATCTACCCCCGACTTCCGCAACAACGTCAACGGTTTTCGCGTAGTATGTTCCGCGCCCAGGATTCTCCAATAGCCCTTTTCTCTCTCTTTCCCTCTTGCCCTATGCAAAACAGAATTTAGAAAACAGAAGTCAGGAGTCAGAAGAATATTCTGTAACTCGAAATAACTCACCAATAATTTTCTCAAAACATTCCTGAATCTTCTCTGCTGTTAACCGAATTCTCCACTCCTGACTTCTGACTCCTTTCTCATAAATGTATGCCGCTCAAATACCCGCTGTCTTAGCCGATAGGTATCGCCATGTTTCAGATGGGCTTCCCAGCTTTGCAAGCGCTGCACCAATGGCTCCAGCTCGATATCACCGGCAGCATACTGCCGCTGGAGTGCCTTGAGACGACGCCTGGCCCGACGCACATTATCATTACGCACCCGAATCCGTTCTGGCAGAATGCGAAACCCAACGAAATTGGCCCCATAGCGGGTTTCAAATAACTGACTTTTAATCGGGTGCATCTTGAGCCGTAGGCTAGCCAGATACTCCTCCATGGCTAGCCGAGCGTCGGCCAGCTCCTGTCGATCATTTGAAAATGCCGCAAAGTCGTCTACATAACGCAGATACTGCTTGAGGTTGAGCTGACGCTTAACGAAGTGGTCAAAAGGGCTGAGGTATAGATTGGCAAAGAACTGACTGGTGAGGTTGCCAATGGGCAACCCTCGACGACGCAGTGCCGGTGTGAGCAGATCATCCCCCGGAAAGTATTCGATGACCGGCACCTGATCATTGCTGGCATCGATGATGGTGTCGATCAGCCAGAGGGTGGGTGGGCATTTAAGATGCTTTCTTAGCAAGACTTTGAGTATTTCATGATCGATGGATGGAAAGTATTTGGAAATGTCGCACTGTAAGCAATAGCGGTACTGTCGAGCCCAGTCAGTAAAGCGGTGCAGGGCTCGGTGGGTGCCATAACCCAGGCGATTGGCATAGGTATCGTGGATTAGGGTGCGGTCTAGCAGAGGCACGATCACATTGCACAGGGCATGATGCACCACCCGGTCTCGATAAGGAGCCGCTGAAATCATGCGCGGTTTTGGATCCCGTATACGGAAGGTGCGATAGCCCCCCGGTTGATAGTTGAGGGTTTTTAGCTCAGTTTGAAGCTGTTGTAGCGATAGCTCCAGACGATGGTTAAAGTCCAGCACATTGGGCCGGAATCGCTTACCCTTTTTGGCCAGTCTAGAGGCCCGTAGCAGATTTTCAAAGGCGATCACCTGGGGCCACAGGTTCCCATGCCGTTTCATGGTCGAACCATGGGTGGCTTGGGCCTCGGACGTTCACCGTTTGATTGAGCTTGCTGCTGTTTGATCCAGCCGCCCAGGTCTGTGCCGATGGCATTGATGAGTTGACCGGCGTATTGATATCGCTGATGGGAAATCAGGTCAAATTCCAGCAGTAATCGAGTTTGATAGCGAAGAACATCCAGTTTGCCATTGAGCTGCTGAAGCTGAGGCAGTTTCTGTTTTTGATAGCGAACGACCACCAGGGTTTCCAGCAGCTCATAGAGTCCAGTGATAATGCGATCTCCCAGATGAAACCGATGTTCACGGGGCAATTTATTGATGATGGGCACGTACCACTTCACCAGGTCGTAGGTTTTTTGAATAATCGGTAGATCCGTTGACATGAGATGTTTGCCCCTGATGCAGACGCCCTTCAGAATGCCCAGCGTTGATGTAGCGTTTTATCTCAAGGCCGTTAGGACCAGGACTGATCCGTCTATGCTGAGTAGTGGGGTAGGCCGCGAAGCGGGGGCTCCTGGAACAACAATCCGAGGAATTGCCGCTCCGCCGTCCGCAACAACAATCAACCCGACAACCGCAACAACAACAACGGTTTTCGCGTAGTATGTTCCGCGCCCAGCACTCTTCTATTGCCGAAAGGCTGGCCAGAGTCGTTAGATGGGAATCTATCGAGCGTGCCCCAGGAGAGTCCAGAGCCTATTCCAGCGATGCTCCGGCATCCAAAAATAAAACCGGGTCAGTTACTTTGGTAGGGAAACCGACGACTTAACTGACCCACCCCCCTAAGCTATGTCACCCACCCTCCGCCGTACCCCCCGCACCGCTAAAGGCTATGTAGAGCCAGAGCTATCCCTGCCGTCTGAGGAATTGTCGCTTCATATGGTGCTGGTCCCTGGCGGCACCTTTACCATGGGTTCCCCAGAGGATGAATCAGGCCATGAAGATAATGAAGGCCCTCAGCGGGAGGTGACCGTACCCTCGTTTTTTATGGGGCGTTATCCGGTGACCCAGGCCCAGTGGCGAGCGGTTGTGGCATTGCCCAAAGTAGAGAATGATCTAGAGGAAGACCCATCCAGCTTCAAAGGGGACAACCATCCTGTAGAGACCGTAAGCTGGTACGACGCAGTGGAGTTTTGCCAGCGCCTGGCGCAGCACACCCAACGCCCCTATCGGCTCCCCAGCGAAGCAGAGTGGGAATATGCCTGTCGAGCGGGCATCCAGACACCGTTTTATTTTGGGGATACCATTTCTACCAATGTGGCTAATTATGATGGCAACTATACCTATGGAGAAGGCGAAAAAGGTGAATATCGAGAAACGACTACTCCAGTGAATGAGTTTGGCATTGCCAATGGATTTGGACTGAGCGATATGCATGGCAATGTGTGGGAGTGGTGTCAGGATCATTGGCACGGAAATTATCAGGATGCACCTACCGATGGCAGTGCCTGGATAGAGGGAGGAGATTCTGATCTTCGTGTAGTACGCGGGGGCTCCTGGTTCAACAATCCGAGGTATTGCCGCTCCGCCGTCCGCTACATCAATCTCCCGACGACCGCAACAACAGCTACGGTTTTCGCGTAGTATGTTCCGCGCCCAGGATTCTCCCATAGCCCTTTTCTCTCTCTTGCTCTTTTGCTCTCTTCAAAGAAAAATCAGTAAAGCTTCTGAAGTCAAGCATTGGCCTAACCATGCTTCGGAGTAATGAGCCATAAAGTAAATATCGACTTCAAAACAGGTAGTGCTCAAAAATAATGACTACCGTTTGCCTGCGTCACTGCGCTGTAGACGCAGCTATTCTAACATGAGAGTTTGACTACAAGGACCAGCGGGGGCATTTAAACCAAAACCTACGGTTTCGCCTGAAAAGCTATCAAATTAAAGGTTTCAATGGGTAGTGTTCTATTGACTATTTGCTTGGTAGCGCAGCGAGTCAAAGACTTCTAAGATTTGCGATCGCAACCACTCTCAACCCACCCAAAACCGCAGCCCGTGGAGTACCACCGGCTGCTACCTCGACATGGCTTAACCCCTCCCCAAAAAGATGTTGTTAGCTAAAGCTTTCAGCGATCATGTGTGGCCTGAACCATTTGCGCCAAGCTATAGATCATCGAATATCTCCTCTATTGGTGTTAGCTTTGCGTCGAGAAGGTGGGCATAGATACTTGCATCATCGGCCACCTGTTTCATTCTTTGACTTGCAGGCGTGTCTTGATTAACTTTATCCATATAATTTGGATTAGAGAGTAAGCCTTGTAGAGCCGCAGCAGCAAAGTATTCAAGCTTTGATAGACCAGGGTTTCTCTTACAATTGCCAGGACCATTATGAGTTTCTTGTTCGAAGCCCGGAAAGGCATAATTGTTGGTTGTCGGTGCGTTTAGCTTCATCGTCGATTTCTGTGACCCACATTCCGCCATTAAATTGGCACATCGGATAATTAATAACGAAGCCAATGGATCACAGCCTCTAAAGAAGCATGAATTCTCAATAAAACCTAACTATTGAGAATAATCTAGAAATAGTTCAAATGAATTATCTAGGTACTCAAAGTCTCTATGGAAAAGGCTTTCAGATTTAATATTTGATTGTGACAGTTGAGAGTGCGGAATGTCGGATCAAACCACCTCACTCTGTAATCTAAGTTATAGGGGAATTGGAGTTAGCTAGGCGGATCACCTCACGATGTCATTACAGCTTCTCTATCTTCCAGGCCGTCTGAGTCCCATTCTTGCCAGCTTTCGAGAACTTAAACCCATATCGTTCAAAACTATCCCCACTAGGTAACACCTTCAACTCCAGAGTCTGCGCTATCTGGTCAGAGCTTAACCGCCAGTCATTATCAGCCAGCTCCTGTAATGCCCGCAGCATATGTAAGGTGTCATCGATACTGAAGGGCTTCTCCAACTCAGGCTTTGCGATAGCGCCAGCGCTGACTTGGCAGTTCGCCAGCGCTGAATCATCAACATGTCTAATGTCGTGCGAGACGTCCACAGGACTATTCGACAATTTACCTAAGACGGTTTCGGCTGCTCCATCGGTGGTAGAACCTTGCTGTATCAAAGCTGCCATGCCATCTAATAGGCGGATCAAAGGACCATCAACATAAGACTTCCGCCCACGACGATAAGGAATTAAATCAGCTCTACGCTTCTTAATCGCTTCCAAACGGTTATAAACCTGTGACCGATGCACCCCATATCTATTTGCAAGGGAGCTGACCGGTAGTTCATCAATATGAGCGTCCATTGATACCAGGAATAGATCGATATCAACTTTAGTACGACTTTAGCTGAATGTACTGTCCCATCAAAGTCTTACGACTGTCCTATTCGTACCGTCCAGCCTTAAAAGCATTGAAATTAAAAAGCCTTGTTGACTTGTCCAATGTATTGTCCTATTGTGTTGTCCAGTGTACGGCAGTACATCTGAACGCACATTCCACAGCACATCAGATGCACAGATGCCGTACATAGTAAAACCCTTGTACTAAAAGGATTCCATATATGAATAGCACACCGACGGACGTATCACCACACGTTCTGACGGACATCGAGCCGCACACAGGCGGACATTACACCGCACACCAAATCGCTGAGACGCACAACGTTTCAGACTCGACCATCAGAAATCGGTGGTTTGAGTGGATTTGTAAAGCTGCCCCGGCTGAATTGCTTAAGGATAAGGAAGGCTTTACTGAGCTGGGCCGTACCCTATTTGCTGAGTTTGCTGAGGTGAAGACTTGCGATCGCGATACCTGGGTAACCGATGCTAAATCTCGCTATGCCCAAGAGTGGAGTAATGCCGGAGTCATTGAAGGCGAGCTGATGCCTGATAGCGTCAGTAGTGCCCTGGCCCTACGCCAAACTCAGAACGGCATGATGCAGCAGTCTATTGCAGAGGAGCTGGCCGACCTGGAGAACTTTGTGGATCAGCTAGCGGTGACAGAGGCAGACTTTTCTGATGCAGAGCTGGCGTCATTTAAATCGGCAGGTCAACGTCGAGGCATGATGCGGTACAAGCTGGAACTGCAGGCAGAGATGGACGCTTACGGTCAGTTGAAGCAGCGACGCATGGGGGGCAATCAATGACGCGGAATCTGATCGGGGTGTTATGGATTGCTGTTGCCACTACCAACTGCCCAGACCTACAACTATTTCAAACCGCACCGGTTGAAGCCGTGGAACCTTCCGCCGCACCGCCACCCGGTCTGCAACCCTACGGTGTGGACGGTGAACTGAGCGAAGCGGATATTAAGGCGTTGCTATATCTGCAGTTCCCGCAGCAATACGAATCCATCACCGATAGGTTTGGCTTCCCCGCTTACCGGGATAGCCTCAGCGACTATTACTCGCTGCCTAACGGTCGATGGGTCGCTGTTCAGTACTCAGGAAAGACCGCAACCGGCATTAAATTTAGCGATTCAGGCGACTGAGAAGGAGTACCCTAGTGAGTAACACCACAGCATCGATCACGATGAAACTGCCAGAGCTAAAAAGAAAGGTTCGATATATCTGGGATTCTGTCAATGAATGGCATGGGGTTGTGCTGCAGCCCGAGAATTTCGATAAGGAAATGAAGACCTTTGGTGACCGCAGGTATAAGGCAACCTGGGTTAAAGCTCTGTGTAAGTTTGAAGCCATGCTTGCCATGGAGGGCTGTCTAGACTCTTGGGCGTTACTCACAATTACCTTTAACTTTCAGCCTGACGATTGGGACTACGAATATCGTCATGGAATTTTTGATGAGTTCCTTAAGTATCCCGAGGCTATGGAGATTATAAAAACTGGCCTAGAGGATATATTTCACAAGGATTTTGACGTCCAAGAAAGAGAAAAGGCAGATGGGTTTTTTAGACTTCTGGAAGAACGAGAAGGAGCGGCTGGAACCCTCGGATTCTCAACTAGATTTGCTGGGCAATTCGCAGGAACTAGGACCGCAGCGTAAACGTTTTGATGGGGCTATGTCCTTCAGACGGTTTACTGACACGATTAAGGCTAACGGTGGTGATAAGAAGTGTTATTCCAATGCTGTGGTTACCGAAACTCAAGAGCTGTTTGACTGTACCGTGCGTGAGCTTTATCAGGCCACTGGCGGCAAGATAAATCGGAGAGACACATTACCCCATGAGGCTCAGCAAGCTTACATGGTTAATGAATCGCTTTCAGCCTATGAGCTTGAGCGCATGGAAGGCGCTATTGGCGGTGAAACCCAGGAGGAAGTAAACGCCAAAATCAAAGCTGTTGTTAGGGAGCAGTCTAAGCAGACTCGCAAATGGTTACCCTGGTAAGTTCGACGCGTACTTACCTATAAAGCCAGATTAATCTGCAATAAAAACCCCCGCAAGCTCGTAACTTCGGGGGTTGTCAAAAAAAATTTCTTTGGTTCAATTATGACACATCAACATCATGGTGCGGTTAAGTCTCAACCGCACCCTAAATCCGTACGTCATTATAGACTTACCTGTGATGAATGGTTGCAGGCCTGCACAGAGCTGAAACCTGCTGAAATGAAGGTTTTGTACTATCTCCGTACCTTAGACCCCTGGGGAGATAAGAACTTAGATATTAGTGTTACTGACATTGCTGATCGCCTCAAATGTAATAAAGGCACTGTCAGTCGAGCCCTTAAAGCGCTAGATACTAGCGGCTGGATTGAGCTGGAAATTAATAGTGCCACTGTCAAATTGCATACAAAAAATAGTACGAGTAACCAGGTGTTGTCTACAGACAACGGGTTGTCTGAGAGCAACAGCGTTGTCTTAGGATCGCAAGTGTTGTCTACAGACAACGGGTTGTCTGAGAGCAACAGCGTTGTCTTAGGATCGCAAGTGTTGTCTACAGACAACCTGGATGATCGTCAGACAACACCGATGATCTCTAGACAACACTTGGCTTCTGAAACGGCCTCAGAGCATGACGTTCAGATCCCTTTAAACTATTTAAAACTATCTACACCTACCAAACAGAGTGTGTGTGTCGGTGAAGGTGAAAAAATCACCATTAAAGATGCTGCACAATCCATAGACACGTCACCATTTTTGTTAAAAGCAACGAAAAAATTTCAGATCAATCTGGCGGACCCCCATCTACGTCGAGCCATTGAGCGTTGGCCAGAGCGGGTGGAGGTTGCGATCGCATGCCTCCAAGAAAAAGAAGCCACCGTCAAACACCCCACCCGTTTTTTGCAAAAAGCCATCGAGGAACAGTGGCAGCCGGAGAACCTCGCCAAAGAAAAAGCCCCCGATGACTTCCAAGTCTGGTTTAAAGAAGCCCGTCAGCGGGGCCTTGTGGTCGGCTCCCAGCGCATCGATGGCAAACTGATGGTCTACACCGTCGATGAACGTTGCGTCCCCTTTACCCAGCTACGACAACAAAGTTGGGCAGCCCTAGAGGCGAAGCTGCAGGCGATGACAGAGGAGTTACCGCTGTTCGCACCGTCTCCCCCAGAACAAAAGCAGATACTCGTTGCCTAAGCCGCGCAACCAAACAAACTATCCAGATAGAGTCTATTCACATGGGGCTGATTCGCACCATTCTGCATCAAAAAGAGAGAAAGCGCCGCCTGCATTACCCGCTCCTGGCTCCATAGCTCATGGGTATTTAAATAATCCTGGATTGACTGATGTAGCGTTTCAGGAATCTCGATCATCAAACTGACAGTGACTGGAGCTGTGGTAACGGCTGGAGCTGTAGTCGCTAAAGTCATAAATCTAAGGCCTCTTAAATTAATAATTAATGGGCACAACAAACTCGGGCCTAGTGGATTACCCTTGCCCAAGCGCTGCCGCAATAGGGGCTGACAGCATTGAGGACACAGGGCAAGGATGCCTAACTAGGTCGCCTGATTCAGTGGAGCTTCATTGTGCAGGAGCTAGGGGTAATACGCAAGCATTCCTATTCTTTAGATTTTTCTAATGCGATTTTGGGGGTAACGATACCAAGAGGGTTAAGATATTTTTTTCGTTACATTAATTAATAAATCAAAGCCGCTCCCCATCCTTAACGGTTTTCCCCAGAATCTCTGGATGACCTAAGCGGCAGTAACGCCCTGGGGATAACCCTACTCAACCTGGGGAAAAGCCAAGGAAAACCCTGGGGATAACTCCTGTGATTGTTAAGAAATGTATCTTGATGAAATTACGCAGATGGGCGAAACTTCATCAAAACAGTCCGGATGCTATAGGCGTTGTCAGCAGACTTTTTCAGAAGATAATTAGCGTTTAAACAGGCCTTAATGAGGGTATGAATCTCTGGACGTAGAAATTGAAAACTGACACATCAGTGCTGGTGTAGCTGAGTTTCCACAGGTTTTGAGAGCAGGGGATACTAACGGTGTTGATGCAATCGTCTCACCTGTTCTGCAATGGATTCCAGCGTATGGCCTAGCTGAATGCGATCCATCGCCTGAATCGCGTCGCCCACGGTTGCCCGACTGCTGACCACGACTTTAAGTTCATTTGTACTGATTAAATGCTGAGCCAGGGCAGCCTTTTCCGGTAGCGATAGCTGCTCAATGATTGGATAGAGATCCGTAACAAAAACTTCGCCGTTTGTCTCAAAAACGACATCTATATCCTGTTTATCTGATTGATTCATGGAAAAACTGACATTTACACCCGAATACGGTTCAATATGTCGGTTTATGCGGACACGGGCGATTGAGGAATTACGGATTTCTCCGTGTAATCTGGATTACCTTGAGATTCTTTTAGACGTCCAGCTAATAACCCCAGCATGGTAGCGATGCCTTGGGGATTTAAATCGTCAACAAAGACTTTAAGAAATAAGAACTGCTTTGCGTCGGGTGGCAGTGCTTTTATCATCTTTTCCAGACTATCGGTTCGAATCTCGCTTCCGTTTCGAAAGTTACTAACCGTGGCTTCTCGAAGACCAGCATTGATCGCCACGGCCTTACCAGTTAAGCCGAATTCTTTCAACGTCAGATCAAATGCTTTCGAAAAATCCATACCCTTACGCTTTAAAGTAATCGACTAATGTATGATTACTATCAACTTTGATTGTGGAATTATAAATTACTTTCGAAGGTAATTTATGGCTCTATTATGCCACCTTTGTCAAACGGGCTCCCTCGGTTTTCAAGGATCTTGGCTAAAAAGTTAAAAACCCACCTCCTGCAAGAGATGGGCCAAGAGCTTGGTTGCATTACTGCGGTCAAGCAAATTTGAAAATAACTGTTTCAAGTATATGACGAAAATACGTAATTCTTCCAGCCCCCTGGAAGAAAGTTCGCGCTACGTGCTTTTAGATGAAGCGACGGTTAACCGCTTAATCGATGCAAAGTTAACCGCTGCTCAGTACCGTACAGCTCTCTATTTCTCACTGGTAGACCCTTTCGGCAATCGGTTTGTAAATACTGGGGGCCAGATGGCGAGGCAACGACTGGGAATTAGTAAGTCAACGTACTATGACGCCTTAGCAGCCCTAGAGCGTGAGGAATTGTTTGAGTTTGAGGATGTATCTCTACGGGTTAGAAGCCGAGTAGGAAGTAAATCCCCCGAAAAATACTCTGACAAAAAAATAGTCCGAAAAACTGAACCTAAGTCTGAAATTTCGGAAAGTCGTCTGAAAAATCGAACCCAAGTCCAAGAAATCGGAATACAGTCCGAAATTTCGGAATCTAAATCGCTGAAATCTTTTGATATCAAGACTTCTGAGTTTCCTCAATATGATCCAATAGATCTCAATCAAGATCAGAATGATCCATTAAGAGAGAGAAACATTCAAATTCCAATCTTTGAAATAGAAACAGAGTACAGAGATTGGCTACTTGCTAAAGCCAGCCGATTACCGGAGCCGCCAACACTCCGGGAACTGTGGCTAGAAAAACAGAGCGTCAATCCTGCCAATTTGCGTGAATACGATGCATGGCGTTCCGTCCAAAAGCAAGTAACTCCCCTGCCGCCGCCGTCTCCCCCAGAACAGCCGGAACCAGAAGCCGTTGAAATTGCAGATCGCCTAGTCCGCTATCAACACCAGTGGCCCGTAATCGCTATGCGTAAAGGGATTCAGCGTTCAATTGCCACCCACCCAGAATGGGGCATCGACATCGGTCCTGACGGACCCCGCTGGCAACCCACTCCCCCAGAACACAGGTCTGAACAACCACCTGAGCCAGACCCCGATGCATCGACGGTGCTGCATCGCATTAAGAACGCTATTGCAACCCACAGCCCGATTAGTCCGCAGCTGCAGGCCGATGCTGACCGCTGTCATATCGATATCCCGCTACTCCAGGCAGAATGGGAGTTAGCGGCCAGCCCACCGGGCGACGCTGTAGATGATATGCGCCAGGCGGGGTGATTGTTATGCCAATGGATCGAAGTCTCTATCCTGACAATTGGAATGAGTTGGCGTTCGCGATTAAAACTGAGGCTAACTGGCAGTGTCAGGCCTGCGGTCGGCTATGTCGCAAGTCGGGGGAAACGTTGGCGGACTTTGCTACTCGCATTGAGGGGCAGAATACTGAGTTTCTAGACTGGGTGAATCAGAGTGCGATCGCAGATATCTATCAGCATCCCCAACGATTTACCCTGACGGTGGCCCATTTGGATCATGTACCGCAGAATTGCGATCGCACCAACCTAAAAGCGCTCTGTGCTCCTTGCCATGGCACCTATGACCTGAAGCAAATGGGCCGTAAGCGTGTGCTCAAAGCAGAACGCCATGGGCAGCTGCGCATCGATGATGTTTTGAACGGTATGCAGCTGGCGCTATTGTCGGAGGTATCGCCCTATCAGATCGTAAATCCGCGTTCTGGGGGAAAGGTGGCTGTGCGGCGTAAGCCTTGCGCTGCGGTGGAGAGTCGGCGGCAGCATCGGGAGAAAGGTAATGCGTCTGGCTGGATTGAGGAGCGGATGGGGAACCGGAAGCGGGCGAATCCTAGTGTGAGTTATTACTATCGGTGGGATAGCCCTAAGGGGCGGGTAAGCGAATATATACGGGCGAGTCAGGTGACGCGGGTGGCAGGGCTGATAGAAGCAAAGCGGCCTGCGTTGGAAATTTTGAGGGTGGTGGTGGACGGAAAACGAAAAGTTTCAGCGGTTTCGGCTGAATTGCTGGGTCAATAAAAGCAATGTAAAAATACCTGGAAACCTATCAAGTATCGTTGATTATCTAGGATGTAGCCCTATTTTCTACGTGAAATGCCCTCTTGGAAGGCTCTGCTATCACCCCTGGTGTTGTCTGTAAGTATTGTGGTGCCAGTTGCCATCAATTCAAAAGCGCTAGCATCCGATTGTCAATCTCTGGATGTGGTTCGTACTCAGTTGCTTTCTGGGGTAGGTCATCGTCCGTACAATGCCCTGATGCGATGTAGCACCCAGGCTGTTCCTACTCTTGTCAGGGCGCTCAAAACAGATGAGAGTTCAGATGTCCGAGGGAGAGCCGCTTCGGCCTTGGTGAGTATCGAGGGAGATGCGAGTCAGATTGCTCCGGCCCTAATGGAGGCGCTCAAAACAGATGAGAGTTCATCTGTCCGATGGAGAGCCGCTGAGGCCTTGGGGAGTATCGAGGGAGATGCGAGTCAGATTGCTCCGGCCCTAATGGAGGCGCTCAAAACAGATGAGAGTTCATGGAGGCGCTCAAAACAGTCCGATGGAGAGCCGCTTCGGCCAGATGTCCGAGGGAGAGCCGCTGAGGCCTTGGTGAGTATCGAGGGAGATGCGAGTCAGATTGCTCCGGCCCTAATGGAGGCGCTCAAAACAGATGCGAGAGAGGCGCTCAAAACAGATGAGAGTTCAGAGGTCCGATTGAGGCCTTGGGGAGTATCGAGGGAGATCCAGATTGCTCCGGCCCTAATGGAGGCGCTCAAAACAGATGAGAGTTCATCTGTCCGATGGAGAGGCCTTGGGGAGGATCAGCTTCAATGCCCAAAGCTCGCTCAAAAGAATGTCAGATACCGAGTTAAATCAGATCGTTAACAGCTTAAAAACGGCGGTCACTATTGCTAAGGAAAAAGAAGATATCTCAAGCCAACGGGTTGAAGCGATTCAGGTTCCCCTTCAAGCCCTGATCCGAGAACAGGAATCCCGTCGCTTTAAACGCATTGCTAAACCCACTGTCTCGCTAGTCGGTACCCATCTCCTTTTCTGGCTTGCTAGTCGGTACCCATCTCCTTTTCTGGCTTGCCCTCATCGCCCTTTACCCCAGATACCCCTGGGTTCAGGCGATGTTTTTCTGGAATCCTTGGGTGCGTCGTATTGCTGGAGCTGGTTACGTGGGTCCTGCCCTGGCGTGGATTCCGTTTCTGCGGGCTAAACTCTTTTCTCCTTTCAAAGCGTCTCTTCTAGCTGATGCTGAATTAGAAAACTTCTCCCCTGGTGCTTACTTTGCTGCTTCAGAAGTTATGCCCAAGGGCACTGAATCTTCCCAACCCTTGGCCACGGCCATCCCAGACATTCGTGGTCAAATCATTTTAGAAGGGGCCTCTGGCTTAGGTAAATCCATGGCCCTGCGCCAACGGGTACGTAAGTCTCGCCGCCTTGTGGTGTATCTTCCGGCCCAAAAGTGTAGCCAGGGGGTGATCGAGGCCATCCAGGCGAAACTCCACGGTCCCGCCCAAGACCCAGACTTCCTTCGTAACCTCATCTACAGCGGTGCCCTAGATATCTGCATCGATGGCCTCAACGAAGTCACCGCCGACACCCGCGCCAAAATCACCGGTTTTGTTGAAAGCTACTTCAAGGGCAACATCATCATGGCTACCCAACCCTTAGAATGGCTGCCCCCATCCACCAGCAAAACCTTTGTGCTGCAGCCCCTTAAACAAAGTCAAATTGCTGAATTTCTCATTAGCCGCCAAGACTACTTACCTCCCCAAAACAAAGACCAGGCCCCTTACCCAGATCTATGCAAAGCCTACCTAGAAAGAACCTTTGACCCAGCCCAGCCCGCTGACGAACGCTTGGCTGTACGTAGCATTCTGTCTAACCCCATGGACCTCACGCTGGTGGCCCAAATGCTGGCCCACGGCCAGGAACCCAATTTGCTCGGCCTGCAACAACAGCAATACGAAATCATGGCAGAGGACTACCAGAAAGCTCACCTCCATCGATTTCCCCTAGCCGCCTTTTCCGAAGCCGTCTACCAAATGCGCCTTAACGACGAAGAAACCATTCCCCCCGCCCAATTTCTAGATGAACTGCGCTGCCTGGAACGCTACAAAATGGTCCTCAGCCGTCAGTCCGTTGACCTAGAGGGGAACCCCACCCAGTCCTGGTTCTTCCGCCACGACAAAATCATGGAATTTTTTATCGTCCAAACTTTCCTCGGCCCAGACAATACCCGTCCCCAGGAGCACATGGGCGATGCCCGCTTCCGAGGCGTCTACTTCCTGCTGGCCAACCTACTCCCCTTCAACGCCGCCATGCAGCTACGAGAATCCCTCATTCGTTATGCCGCCGATAGCCAAGACCATAACGTCAGTGATGGCTTCATCAAACTCCTCATCTCCAGAGAAGCCACCACAAAAACGACTGTCCCTCTTCAACAGGACACACAACCCAACCAGACACCACCGTCCAACACCCCATAAGTTGCCACAGCAACCATCGCCAGCTATCACCCATCAACCATTTCATCGGGCATTAGCTAGCAGTAAACCCTCTGTACTAATGCCCTAAATTTTTAATTTCCCCCAGAACAAACCGACAGCATTTTATTTATTTGCTGCAAATTTGTAGTGCCTAACAATGGATATTGTAAATCAACTTGTTTCTTTGTTTTTTACAGGATCTTCACCAGAATTCTGGTGGATCACTGAAAACTTTTTTTAAAAACGATTTCCATAATATGGGTGCTGGAAATAAAAAAATATTTCGTATGACCGACCAGAATTCTACCGTTGAGCACCAGATTCGCCCGAGTGTCCTGCAGGACCAATTAGGTATTAAAAAGGATGCTTACTACACTTATCTAAAGCACTTAGGAATTAAGGCTCAGAAGGATTCAAAGAATAAAGCCTATCTGACTGAAGCTCAAGCAAAATTAATCCGAGAGCTACGTAAGTATGTGGTTGATGGTGGCAAAATTGAGGACTTCCAAGTACCTGAAAAAATTGTGGAAGAACCTATCAAGAAAGTTGAGGCAGTAGAAGAGGTTTCCCAGCCTGAGGAGGTTCCCCAGCCGGAAGCCGTTGCATTAGCAGTCGCGGACCCGAGTGAGCTTGGTAGCCTTAATGACCAGCCTGACCCGGAAGCGGAAGCGGTTGATCCATCTGAGGGGTTGGATATGCAGGTGTTGTATCGTGAGGCATCTGCGATCGCAGCCCAACGGTTAACGACCAGTGAACAGCTAGTGCTGGCGATGGCTAGCCAGATGGGATACGAAGACCTACATCCAGAGGCAAAGACCCAGGTAGATCGCCTCCGGAGTGCAGCGGCCCCAAAGTTCAACGCTCAGAAAGTAGCGGCCAACCTCCTGAGCAAGTGCAAACAGCAGGTCCAAGCCGTAGCGTAGACCCCAATTATCCTGAGGGCTTTAAGCGTGTGTGTGCTGCTATCGATTCGGGTAGCAGCGTTCTTGTTGTGGCTGAACTAGGGATGCTCGGTACGATGCCCGAGGACTTGGCCAAACATTACGGGGCTGAGTATGCGGTTGCCTTGGCTATCTACAAGGGCAGTGGCAAAAAGTTCTTTACGGCAATTGCTGAACAGCTGGATATACCGACATCTGAGGATAAGTACAACAAGGACGGTGAGGTGGTCGGTGAGAAGCCGATGACCATGGATGCCTTGAAGGATGAAATTGCTGAAAATATTGGTCCCCAGACGTTGTTGATTTTCCCTGAGGCGAAACGGCTAACGACGGGGGTGAGGTATTGGGTGGAGGATGCGATCGCAAACGGGGTAAAAGTAGTTTGCTTTGCAGCGGCAAACCCTCAGCGGGATATTTTCCTAGAAATGCTGGAGGTGGAGTTAGAGCTACCCACTGACCGCGCAATCAGAGAAGTGATGCAGGCTGAGGCGGATCGGCTGGGGTTGAAGTTAGACCGTTCGCGCCTGGCGGAGCTGCAGCCGCTAGCGGGGCGTAACCCGATGTTGGCTAAGAAGGTGATTAGGAATGAGCGGTTAGGGCTGAACCGGGAAGCAAGTCCCCAACATACTCAGTACGTGGTGATAATGCCGATTTTGATCGCCTGTCTGATGGCGTTTGGGGTGGTGCGATTTATTGGGATGGGTACGCGGAACAAGAGTCTGTATATCTTTGGTGGTGTGGCGTTGATAGCGGGGATGACGTTGAAGCAGGTGGGGCAGGTGCGAGGTGCGCGGAAGCGGTTGGGGGGGTGAACGTAAGCTGTGAATGAAGAAGCCTTTTTACAGACGAGAATTGGTCTTAAAAAGACGTGTATTGCTTTATGCTACTTTATGTATTAAAAGTACTCTCATGGGTACCTCCCTAATCTAAAGGAAAGAATCTAAGTTATAAGTGTTCTTCACTTCTAGGAACTTTCCATCATGGGTGAAAAGTTTGATTCCCGTCGTTTTCTTTCATTTGAACAAGGTGCTGGCCGTGTACGCAAGGCTCTTGCAGAAGTAGGTATTGAGAGTATTGATCAATCAATTTTTACCTCAAAAGACTCTAAATCATTAGGGTTGGATAGAACTCTGCAGGTTGATAATATCCCTGGTGGGTTTAAGAAATGGCAATTGCCTGTTGTATTAGATCGGGCTCAAATGTTTATCTCGTCCGCTGCTCCTGGAGCTAAAGTTCCAGCCCATATTCATAAAGAAGGTGCTGGTGTGAGATTTATTATGAGTGGTTCTATTGTCTATGAAGGCAATGAACTGACAGCTGGTGACTGGATGTATATTCCTGAGGGAATGCCTTATTCGTTTGAGGTTGGTGAGTTAGGAGCTACGATGTGTTACTGCTACGCATGCTGTTGTGCATAATTTGATAATTATTCACGAGACCTAGATTGATCAAGAGGCGTTGCAATATGTAGCGCCTCTTTGCTTTGTATTTATCGTGCAGTATTACTTGCGATCTCAACTTCCCCTATCCCTGGGCAACTTAGACCTGTCCCACATTGGCAGCGACGATGGAGCCCACGACAATTAAACTCGACTATCCCGAGGGGATGAGCGACGAGGACAAGCAGGCGTTAGACGATCAGCTCAATGCTTTGTTTGAGCATCGTCCAATATCGACTGGCGCTATGGTTTGGGCCAATGATGGCAATTACCCACGCCGCGATTTCTACCTCTCTCAATCAGCCTGTTTTCTCCACCAGCTAGCCGCGACAGCAAAATCAACTGTATCAGTAATACAAGTAACGCCTGGGCGGGTACCATCCAAATGCTCATAGTCCGCAGCGGTGGCGGTAGCAAGTTCTTCAAACTCGGTGGTAGCGACTCGGGCTACTTTGCCATCTCTGAAACGCACCACAATTGTCTGAGTGTCTACTTCGTAACGGGCTGATATTAAATCTGAAGGCATTGTTTCAGGGGCTGAGACAATGATGTTATCACTCATGGAGTTATCAGAAAGTCGAAAGGCCTAATCAGTCGGTATGGTTGAGTTAAGCGTGATTATTGCTAAGAGGATTCTATGCGTAAACAGACGATTGAATATACGTCACCGCTTGACGCCCTGGTTGCAGTTGCCAAGCGTCTGAGCCTCTATGAGTCGAACCAGGGTATGGAGTCTGAGGAGTTCTTTAACCAGTACCAGCAGGGTCAGCTATCGGATGACATTACCCTGGTGGAATGGGCCAATGACTACCGTCACTATATAGAGATTCGCAAGACCCTAGAGGCTCAGCTGTATCGTGCGGCATAGGCTGCTGGCGGACTACCTGGACCGGGTAGAGCAGGCCGTTGCTAGCTGTGAAGGGGCTTACGTTGAGCGCTATGTTGAAGAAATTTTGACGCCAGAGCGGGCTAACCTGCGAATTCGTATTCGCTTTGAGCGTGGGCATTTGCTGGAGATCAATGAGGCCATCGTCATCTCAGCGGACGAACTGACCTGGCTGGACTATCGATATCACTGTCAAGATCTTCAAAATCGGCTGATTTTTCGCTATGACAGTACGCCTCATTTTCCTGATTTGCCAGGGTTTCCCCATCATAAGCATTTACCAGATGTGGTGATGGGCGGTGAGAGACCGGACCTGATAGCCGTGCTCGAAGAGGCTAAGACAGCCCTGGGCTAATGGATTTGTGCTCCTGTTGGTAAGGGAATTCTGGTCTCAGTATCTGGTTTATCTACCATGATGGCGATTACCCACGCTTGCATCGCAACCGCAGGCGCATCCCTCCTCCTCGGCACCGCCCACCCCCTCCCGTTAGCGCTCGCCGTCCTGGGTAGCCAGCTCCCCGACATCGACACCACCACCAGCATCATCGGCCAGATCCTGTATCCCATCAGCACCTGGCTCGAAGACCGCTTTCCCCACCGCAGCGTCACCCATTCCCTGCTAGCCACAGCGGTTCTGGGCAGCATCGCCGTAGTCATTGGCATTGTTCTGGGGGACATCAAACCATACCTGGCCTTGCCCCTGGGCCATGGGTTAGCCTGCTTTAGCGACTGCTTTACCCGTCAGGGTGTGCAGCTATTCTGGCCAGACCCGGCCTGGGCCATTAGTGTGTCAAACCCCAAACGACGACTACGAACCGGTGGCCCAGCAGAATATTGGGTGCTGGCGGCGGCGGTGGCGGTGCTGCTGCTGGCGCTGTGGATGGCCGGTGCCGGTGGTCCCCAGGCGCAGATGTCCCGTGGTTTGGGGTTACGGGAGAGTGCGATCGCAACCTATAACCGCAATGCCGCTACTTCTGAAGTCTATGCAGAGATTAACGGTGTCTGGGCCGATGACCGCACCGATGCCAGTGGCAGCTACCTGATTCTCGATACCCAGGGCTCTGAATTTATCGTCACCGATGGTCGCAGCCTGTATAAAACTGGCACTCATCTGATCATTGAAAGGCTCAACACTAAGGTCGGCAACGCGTTACAGCGCACAACCGCTACCCTGCAGCTGACTGAGCAACCCCTGGTGCCCCAACTCCAGCAGCTGCAGCTGAGCCATCCGGGTAAGAGCATTTACCTCAGCGGCACCCTGGCGGTGGACTTTCCTGAGGATGTCCAAATTAACGAAAATGCCCGACAGCTGCAGACGCTGAGCGTGGGTGACGCATCGATCACCCTGGACTATCACCCCCTTGACCTGGCCATGACACAGCTGGGGGACCAGTGGGCGACGGGAACCCTAACGGTGTTGATGATTCAGTTGCGTTGGTGACGATGGATAGGTTTAAGTGGATAGCCTTGAGCGTGGCGACCGCGATGGGGGTTGGGTTTCTCTATAGACCGCTACCGTCGGGCGGTCAGCCGCTATCTCAGGTGTCAGCACCGCTGCCGCTGCCGACGACCAGCCATACTAACAACCGTACTGACCCGCGTACGCTCACCTTTACCCTCACCCTGAGTGACCCGGAGGATCTAAAGGTGCGCCAGGGCGATAGCGTCAGCGTCGGTGACACCCTGGCCGACCGCACCCGGCACCGGCAGCGATTGCAGGACCAGCACCAACGCACGCAGCTGTCATTAAAACGCATCCAACAACAACAGATTGTTGAACCACCCCTACCGCAGCCGGTGCCACCCGTCGCTGTGCTGCCATCGGTCAGCTACGCCACTGAGGAAACAGCCATTGAGGAAATTCAGGGTGATATTGACCTGCAAACCCGCAAGATAGATCTGTTGGGTACCCTGCCACCGGACCAGGTGACACCAGCCCTGAGAGAACATGAAGACCGGGTGCTAGAACGGCTATACCGTGACCTGGAGACCGCCGAAGCTGGCCTAAAAGAAGCCCAAGAAGCCCGTCGCTATCAAGAATATGAGTACAGTCTGGCCCTGGCCAACCGGGCGGAACGAGAAAATCAACAGCGGTTATCTTATTCAGAACAGCTGCAGCGGACAGAACAACAAAAACGCGACAAAGTATTTCAAATCGCCCAGTTAGAAGCCCAGCTGCAAAGTCTAGATAACCAACTGTCAGACCTATCAACCGTAAGGAGTCCCTATAGTGGCACGATTCGCCGGATCAAATGGCTGGGTCAAGAAGACACCCGCCTTACTGTGGAAATTACCCTGGCTGTGGCTGGTGGCGGGTCTGCTACTGTTTCCCCTGCCGATAATGGCTCAGCCCCTGGTGGATGAGCAAAGTGAAGCAGCGTTTGAAGACGACGAATTTGAAGAAGACTTTTCAGACGATGATTCTGTAGACGAGTTTGAAGACGACAACTTTGAGGAAGACTTTCTAGAGGCCGAAACCGAATTACCTGTTGGCCCACCCAGAAACGTACTCACTGATCCAGATGAGCTGTATGAAACCGGGTTTGAGGATAACCCTTTGAATCCAGTGGGTGATTCACTCGAAAGGCTCATTGAATCTCAACTAAACGAAGACCTCTGGATTGCGATGATGGGCGATTTACCTTGCCTGGACCCAACCCAGGCCTGCATTGGTGAACTGCAAGAGATGGCGGTAGAAAACAACCTGACGCTGCAGATCATCGATGAGCGCATTGCCATGATAGAAGAACGCATTGATGAAGCCAGGGCCCGGAATGTACGCACGGTGCAGCTAGGCGTGTGGGAACCGGCCTTGACCCGCTATTTAGAGTATGACGCATTTGAAGAAACCGGCTTTTTTGAGAACGTGGGCGCTGCTCTTGCCAGGCCCATCACCGCCATTAACGAGTTGTTATCCCTGGTCGGCATCCCCCTATTTCGCGGCATTACCCGCACCAACCAAGACGCCCAGGCCCGAGCCATCGCCATTGGTGACCTGCAGATACAAGTCGCCCAAATCGAGCAAGAATCTCGCAAAGCCGCTGAAGCCATTCGAGAACAGGTGTTGTTAGCCATGCTAGATTTCGACCTGGAGCGGCGCGAGTTTCAGATCGCCCAGGAAATTGCCCGACGGGGGACGACCCAGCACCGGCTATTAGAAATCGAATATCGCTTTAGCGACCAGATTGGCACGACTACGTATCTCGGCAGTCTTTCCCAATTAGACCAACAAAAAGCCCAGACCTATCGGGCCTGGGCGGGACTACGATCTCAGTTAGAGAAGATAAAAATATTAGTATTGGGCTTTGAAAACTAATAAAACCGACTACTGCCAATCATCTGGCGTATATAGATTTCCAGAGCGGCAGAGCGGCGCAGGCGAGGCTTCTGGTAACGTATTTAAGTCGTAAGCGGTGCCACCGATTTCAAAGGCTTGAAATTCCGTGGCCGTTAGGTCGTACGTACTCGTCGTCGTAATTTGACCATACCCACAGGCATTAACCGTCACATTGCGATTGCGACCGCCTGAGTAAACCGCCTGATAAACCGTATTCGGCGTTTTTACTAAAACAACTTCGCCAGCCCCTGTCTTAAAGTGAGCTGTCCGTGATTCTTCCAGGTTGCCATTCACACAGCGAGGTAGCAGCTGCTGGGGTAGCGTTGCCTGGTTAATGGCTTCACCATCGACGCTCACCAGGTTAGCGATGGGACGAGACGACGTATTCCGTAAGGTAATCAACCCACATTCATTGGCGGTGACCCGTCGCGTTGATGTGGCATTTGGGAACGCCACGGTGATGCGGTTACCAGCGGTTTGATTCGCAACGATCACCGCTGGGGTGCCATTGGAACGCGTGATTTTGTAGATCTGGTTACCGTTGTAGGTTTGTGCCTGGACCAGTGGCGTAAAGATAGCAGCGGCTACACCCAGGATGCTCCCCATCAATAGGGGTTTCTTGATTCGTCTCATACGGAATGGATATAAAGTCTCAATACAGCAATTGCGCAAACGTACCGAGGCGTTACTATGACCTCGTCCGTTTGTGCGAATGTTTTATAGGCTAGGCGAGATGATGGAAGCGTGACGTCCCAGAATTTACGGGGATTCTGGATTTTTT
>CBDHHL010000023.1:0-44068 GCA_965263355.1 Leptolyngbyaceae cyanobacterium
TGGTCCGCAATGTAATGGCTGGGGATCGCCATATAAAGACTATGGGCGATTGCGGCAGCCACTATCAAGGCAATCAATATCTCGATAGCTTCGCTTCGCTGGATGAACTAATTAATGTTGAGACAGGCATAAATCCGATGGTTTATGAAACGTTGATAAATAACTTTGATGTCAAAATTGAGCCGTGCCCCATATCTGTTGATGCTGACTTTATTGAGCAACAAGCAAAATTGATAGCGGACAGCCAGCCTGATCATATGGCTCATATTGAATTAGTTGAGCATCAGTAAAAATGCTATGATTGGCAGCAGCTCCCAATATTGGAAGTATTGAGGGCTGCTTAACCACAAACTTAACGGAAGTAAGTACATGGCTAATACAGATATTACCGCATTCAATTGCGATGGAGAATTAGTAGTTGATTCTAGGCTGATTGCAGAACGGCTAGGAATTGATCATTCTAATTTCTTAGAAACTATCGAAAAGCACAGAACCATTGCTACGCAGGCGTTTGGAATTTTCAGGTTTGAAACGGAGAAATTAAATGGGCCGGGACGACGCCCCAAATACTGCCTACTCAACGAAGATCAAGCGACCTTCGTTATGACATTGAGTCGCAATACGCCAGATGTCGTAAAATGCAAAGTCGAACTAATACAAGCATTTTCAAAAGCTAAAGCTGCGCTCAAAGCTTTAGTTCAGCCTACTGAAAATTTAGCAATTGAAGCATGGGTTCTTGACCATCCTCAGCAATGGGAAGAGCACTTTTTCCCAGAATGGAGGGCTGAAGCTGAGCGATTAACCGGATGGCGCTGGAGCTACCGTTGTATGTCAGGCTTCATCAATAAAGCTGTTTACGATTGGATGCCTAAAGCTGTTCTAGACAGGCTGAATGAAGTAAACCCGCAAGATACCAAAGGACGTAGAAAGTCAAAGCAACATCAGTACTTGACAGATGACGCTGATACTCAGGTCTTAAAAGACTATATTCGCACGTCATACGAACTAATGATTGTATGTGGAGAAAAGACAGAGTTTCTTCGACTTATCCGCAATCGACATACAAAAGTAATTCAGCCCTGGTTGTTTGCCTGATTAAAAGAAACTCTCAACAATAAGGAAAAATGAATTTTTTCAACAACAAAAAAGAGACTCGACATCCTGCCTGTAGTGCAAGCGACTGTGCAAATATGGCTAAGCGTAGAAACTGGCGATTAAAGCGAATCGAGCTACTGCCCAGCGCAAGTTCTCCCAGCGCAATCTTAAAAGTAGATTGTGTTTTCGAAGGTGATTGTCAATTTTGCAACAACAACAGTGAGGAGGAATAACCATCATGAAAACTATTTTGTTCTATGCCGACAGTGGGGACGATGCCAAAGACTTTTCTACCTTAGTCACTCCCACCGGCAGTAAGTCTTTACATAAGCTGATTGAACAGCACTTAGACCCTACTAATGGCCCAGCTCCTAAGTCAGGTTATAGGCTAAGTGAAACGAGCCCAGATGGGACTCATTGCAGGCAATCCCCCTGGATTGTATATCGCAAGGAAAGCTACGTGCCTGACATACCAATTGGCACTAAGTACATTGAAGTAGTCATATGCTGGTGTGATTGGCAGCCATTATCGGATGAAGAAAACCCGTGGATAGAGATTGCTCGAAACTCAGACTTAAGCAATCTTCCAAGGCAAGTTTTGCTTGATATGGGCTTATCAGAAGAACAAATTGATTCAGGCGTGTTAGAGCAGTTTAAGCTTTAGAGCTTAGCGGCCATAAAACAAAAAAACCTCGCTAACCTTTTCTTGATTAGCGAGGTTTTTTTGTTTTATGCTGCCTTAACTTTACGTTCAGCGCGAATTTCTTTTTTATATCGCTTACAAAATGCCCCGTTAAACTTACGAAGAGAGTTAAATGCATTGCCATAAGCGATTTTAGCTTCCTGCCAACCGACCATGGCCTTTGTAGATGCAGGTGTTAACCCATTGGCTTCTCTTGGATATTCGTTAAGTTTTTTGCTAGCTGCTTTTACTTGTTCCTCTAGAACGTTTTTAGCGGCTTTGTCAATGCAATAGTTGCCAGTCAACATAATCTTTTTCTCTCTCAACTACTCTTCTAATATACCCTCACTCTTTGTCACAATACAACCCCCTGTCATTCATCCGTACGTTTTGCTGCCCTACTTTTCCGCTGTCTAAGCGTTGCTGCTGACGGGTCATCGACTGGGGGCCTGCCGCCTACGGTTTTTCCTGGGGTATGGCAGCGCTTGCATACGGTGCATTTATACTGTTGTCTGCCTGACTTCAGAAGTTTGTTCTTTTGGGTCTTTCCTTGACAGTGCGGGCACTGTGGGTTAGGCGTTTTTGGTGTTGGTGACATGGCTGAAAAATAGCCCCATTGCTGGGGCCGTGGCATCACTAAGATAAAATTGATTTACGCTGCTTACAAAGCTTAACTAGCGTTGAAACTTCAGTCGGGATGATTTCCCAAATTTCTTTTTTTTGCAAGATGAATTCATCATCCGAATACTGATCCGCTTCCTCTGAGTAAATTGACTCAACAACAGGAGCTTCTAAAAATTCTTTTATTTCTCGCTTCTTTTGAACTATCTTTTCGTTTAATCTCTGAAGTCTAGCAATTTCTTGGTCAGTCATAATCCTTGTCTCTCAGCTACTCTTCTAATATACCCTCACCCTTTGTCACGATGCAACCCCCTGTCATTCATCCGTACATTGGGCATGACTGCCTGGAAAAGTTTTTTCAGTAATTTCTTTTGCCAAAAACTGAACGCAGCTGAAATCCTTGAATGATAGCGATCGTTTACGAGGGGACAGCTTCACCAGTGCCAGGAACAGACCAAGGCGAGACGATGAAGACTAATACAATAACCCCGTTTATTGCACCTGGGATGAGTACGACGTTACAGCAAGCGGTTTAAGCGTCAAAAACGCTTTCTAGACTACAAGCAAAATCACGAATGGCTTCGTCGATGTCGCTCGCGGCCACTTCCCGGCTCAGCAATGTAACATTTAAGGTTGGTTCATAAAACTCAAGTAAAAATCAATCCCTTCTAATTCCACATAATAAATTTGCACTTTTCCTACTTTCTCTTTGCCTGGGATAATTCGTGGATCAATGTTGAGCTCCACCGCATCTAAAATAGCGTCCTTCAAAACGTCATCAGTAACACCATCTGCCACTGATGCAAAGACCTTGATGTGCCCGTAGATAGGGATTGTCAATAGTGTCAATAGTTCTTCTTTCATTTTTTATCAAAAACTCGGCCTACTAAATTACTTTGACTTGCTGCTGCATCCGCAACTAATCAGTCCAATAAACCCCTTATTCCTCAATGCTTTCATTGAGAGTGCTATTTTTTTGGACTAATTCTGGACTATTATTGTCTAGATGAACCAGTATGGACAAATGAGTTCTCAGCCCCTTGCCGGTCCAGCGGTTTTTAGTGGCCCTACGACTAAAAGCCTCATTAAAGCTTTGCGCCGAAACATAGCCAAAAACCTTATACAAAGCAGTCCAGCCCCCACGCATTAAAACCCATTTGCTTAGTAATTTGTATGGATTCTCGACTGCATCTAACAGTTGCTGAGGTGTAATTTCTTCGCTCATGTGCCTCAATAAAATCATTGATTGCTATCAAAAGATAAGCGACTAAAGATAATTTGTCAAGCCCTCAATAAAAGTGTTGACACTCAAAAATGTAGCGTGTAAATTAGGAGATGTCAATAGATGTTAGAAAGCAATGGCGTTTGTAACTACAAGAAAAGCTGCCCATGGTGTCATCATTGCTCAGAAAATTATCAATGATAGGCACCCTATGGAAGATTTTGATTCTTTGCGAGTTGAGGAAGGCTTTGTGCTTGCGTATTCAAATCATTCACGTCGGTTGTTTAAGGAAATGCGGTTAGCTGCATCGCTAGATGAAAGAACTAAGTTTTTAAGATTAGAAGGTGTTGAGTACAGAGAAGACTGGGCTTTTGGAAAAGGATATTATTTAGCAGGTTCATTGAAAACAAAAGGATGGAGGGTGGTTAAACGACTGCCTCAATACGCTCAATCTGCATTGCCATTAAATGCTAATTTACCTGATCGTATTTCTTATTAGAGACTTAAAAAATAAAGGATTAGCACAGCACAAAAAATGTTCAAACAATTAGAGTTTCATTCTGGTGGCCAGACCGGAGCAGATAGAGCGGGTTTAGATGCTGCTAGGTATTGCGGATTCAAAACTGGTGGATGGGCCGCCAAAGGTTACATGATTCAAACTTGGTCAGGAGAAAATATATCGGATTACTCACTTAAAATGTTCGGCCTCAAAGAATATCCTGAGGCTGGATATCCACCTAGGACAAAAGCAAATGTTTTTGACACAGACTTAACTGTATGGTTCGGTCGTCAAAATAGCCCAGGTGGAAGGCTCACAATAGGAACTGCAAAAAAACTAGAAAAATTATTGCTAATAAATCCTAGCGCCGAAGAATTAGCCGATTATATTTGTAGTAATGATGCTGAGAGGGTGAACATCGCAGGTAATCGGCTTTCGGAAAAGAATCCAGATATTTATCTCAAAACATTCAAAACTTTGGTTGAATCCATGCAAATCTTAAACGGTGCTCAAGGACTACTGCCGTCTTTTGTATGGCAAACAAAATTAGATGTGCTAGACTAGAACACATTAAACCCCCTCGCCGTCTGGCATGGTCACCACCGTCAAAAACGCTCTGAGTCTGAGAAACTTGAGCGTTTTTTGATGTTTAAGGAATAAAGTTAACTTCCATTCCGTAAAGTGTCGCCTTAAGACAGCCCGTATCTCCAGCTGACGACGGCAATTGAAAGCCCATATGAGCATAGCCAGTGTCACCACCAGGGGGATCGATACTCACGGGTTCTACTGGGCTGCTGAATGTCGGTGGCGTAGGTTCAGGTGTGGGAACTGTAGGCTCAGGATCAGGGATGTCTTTTTCATCTTTCTTTTTTCCACCACCTTGCGCTAAGCCCGCAGCGCCACTTAACCCGGTTGTAGCTACGGCATAGCCCCCAGTCGTCTCAGCAGCGCCCATTTTGTCAGATACAGCCGATGCAACAATTGTGATCGCGCCTAAGGCTAGAGAGCCCGCAGCAATCATCAAAGCTACATAATCATCGCTATCAGTTACGTTCATCACCGCTCACAGTATATCCAAAGTTGACAGCTTAGCTCTATTCTGGCATTTTCAGGGGATAATGTACTAGTGCGATCGTGTTGAGTTTTATCATGGAATAAGGAGGTGATCATTAGTGAAGGAAGATCTAGTTCAACTATTTCAAGGCGAATGCCTTGATGTAATGGGCCAACTAATAGCTGACAAAGTAACTGTAGACGCTATTATTACAGATCCACCTTACGGTTGAGCACGACCGCTTGCAAATGGGATAGCGTAATCCCGTTTGATGAAATGTGGATGAGATTAAAGAAACTAGTTAAGCCTAATGGGGCAATAGCTTTATTTGGAAGTGAGCCTTTTAGTAGTGCTCTTAGGATGAGTAATATTAAAGACTATAAATATGATTGGGTGTGGGATAAAAAACTAGCTGCCAATTTTGCAAATGCCCCATACCAACCTCTAAAAGTTACTGAAAATATATTGGTGTTTGGGAAGCATTGTTATTTCCCTCTAAAAAAGAAAGGGAAATTAAAAACAAAAGGGAGCGGCAATCAGTGGGTGGGAGTGTTCAATAACGGCACTCGCAATGATGGCACTCGCAATGATGAGTATTACCCCACTAATCTTATTCAAGTTAGCAATGCGAATAGGATTGACCGACTCCACCCTACCCAAAAGCCCGTTGCTCTCATGGAGTACCTAATCAAAACCTACACGCTACCAGGGGAAACCGTCCTAGACTTTACTATGGGCAGTGGCAGTACCGGAGTTGCGGCCAAAAAACTAGGTCGTAAGTTTATTGGGATTGAACTAGATACTGATTATTTTGAGATCGCTAAAAACCGTATTAATGAAGTATGGGCACCGGGGCAAACAGAGCCTAGCGACAAGAAACCTATTGCAGAAAAAGAGCAGCTAGATATCTGGGATGCATTGGCAAGCTGAACGGAATCTCACGACATATCCAAGGTTGACAGCTTAGCTCTATTCTGGCATTTTCAGGGGATAATGTCCTAGTGTGATTGTGCTAAGTTTTGCTATGGAATTAAATCAAGTTATTCAGGGCGATTGCTTGGAAGTGATGGACGGCATCCCTGATAGCAGCATTGATCTAATAGCGACTGACCCGCCTTTTTTTAAGGTAAAAGGGGGTGGTTCTAAAGGTAAATTCGAGTGGTGGGATCGCGCCTGGGATAATTCAGCAGAATTCTTGAGATGGATTGACCAGCTAGCCGCACAATGGCAACGCATCTTAAAACCTAATGGCAGCCTGTATTGTTTCGCGAGCACAAAAATGTCAGCACAAGTTGAGGTGTTGTTGAGCGATCGGTTTAATGTGCTGAATAATATTCGATGGCGGAAGGAACAAGGAAGACATAAAGCATCATGCAAAGAAATTCTTAGAGGCTATTTTCCTGCATCGGAATCAATTATCTTTTGTGAACATTACGGCGCAGATAACGCAGCTAAAGGCGCAGCAGGTTATCAGGCAAAGTGTGATGAGTTGCGCGGGTTTGTTTTTGAACCGTTGCGAGCGTATTTGGATGGAGAGAGGACCAAAGCCAAAATTGCACATAGACGAATAATACATATTCTTGGGATGCGGGGGCATGACTCGCATTTTTTTAGCCCTATTCAATGGAAGTTGCCTCTAGAAGACCAGTACAAAACCCTCCAAGACTCATTCCCCGGTTACTTTCAACGCCCATACGAAGAACTACGTCAGCAATACGAAGAACTATGTCAGCAATACGAAGAACTACGTAGACCGTTTATCGTATCGTCAGACGTACCCTACACCGATATATGGGACTTTCCCACAGTGCAAAGCTACCCAGGCAAGCACCCATGCGAGAAGCCATTGACCATGATGGCGCACATAATAAACGCTAGTTCTAAGCCTAATTCAGTAGTCCTAGATTGCTTTTGTGGTTCCGGCAATACTCTAGTAGCTGCCAAAAAGCACGGACGACATTTTATCGGGATTGATATTGATCCTCATTGGGCAGATGTAGCCCGTGGCAAAGTCGGCAAAGAACAAAGCTTTGTATCACAGCAGGCTAGATTAGACTGGCTAAAACAACAGACCGCAACACCTGAGGAAGCCCCCAAAAAGCAACAGCTAAGCTTATTGGATTTACTTGCAAGCTAGGCATCAATCATCAATCCCCAGATTGCGTCTTTATAACTCCAAAAGCAGTCAACGACACAATAACACCGCTAATCAATTTATTAATCAACTCAGGGTCAATCCCCAGTAGAACGACTGCAATCAACGCGATTAAAACGCCCAGCACCGTCCAAAGCTTTTTCAATTTCTGCCATGACGTGTAAAGTTGAGCAATCTTATGATTTTGCTCAACTTCTGCTAATTTCTCTTTTTGATGCTGAGCAGTTAAATATTCTACTTGTTCCTGCAACGCGATCACATCGCCCACTAGCTGAGAGTTTTCAGCATTTTTAGACTCTAACTGCGACTCCAAATATACGTTGCGAGCACCCATCGTTTTAAGGGGATCAACCTCGTTTTCCCCCTCTAACTGTTCGCTTTTCAGCCATTGAAACCGGCATTCATATTTAGCCCCTTGAAGCTGAGGAACAATCAATAATTCACGGATGCCAGGATGCAATTTTAGAGGCGTTTCAATTCGCTTCCCATCATAATAAACGCCTAGCCCGCTTTCAGTCCCGTTGCCATCTTTAATATAGTATTCTCCGTCTGAACTGTAAGTAATAGTGGCCTGACATCGACTAATGCGTTTCTGAATTAAGGCAGGAGCAATAGCACCAATCCGAATATACGAATCAGCTTCATATACCCCAGGTGATCGACCGATGCGAACCGGCACCTGAGCCAGGTTGATTTCATGCGTTAGTTCTCTGTCTCCGCATCGCTCAATTACGCGTGGGCTTAACCATGTATCCATTGGAGGTGAAAATAATGGGCCGGTCGGTAGATGACCCTAGGTAGCCGTAGAATAGGCTATGAACCGTTATACAGCCTACGTTAACACGATTTGATTTGTGTTGATACGGCAAATTGATATCACCATGCCCCCAACTGACCACCAAGGCGACTCCAAAACGACTGTGATTTTTACTCAAGCGATCGAATCGTTGATAGCTGAATATTGTAATGCAACAGGGATAACGAAAGCTGATTTTGTCAGAACAGCAGCCGTACGCTATTTGCAGGATGTCATGGGAATTGATTATGTGTGGGAGAAATTGCGCGGGCATCCCAAAAAATAAAACCCCCGTGCTCAAGCAGACACAGGGGTTATTTTGTAACTATCGAACCGACCTCGTTACTGGATATTGTATCCAATTTTGGTAGCTACAGATGAACTACCCCACCGTGTAGACGGATAGGGAATTCCGCTTATTTGTTAAAATTAGCGTGAAGCTACTGCGAGAAAAAATGACTATCGATTTTGACACATTGACCCCTATTCTTGCAGGCGCGATCGCACCTGCATTGTCCACCGTACTACTAGTGATCAACCCACGGTTAGCACGGACACTAAAAGGATTTATCCCAGGAATTAATAAATACACTGAGATCGCTAAAACGATTCTCCCCATGATTGATGCAAAGCTGGCTCAACATATTGATCTGGTTGATGGTACTGCTGATGTGCTGCGCAAAGTAGCCGCTGGTGAAGTCACTGTTCTCGGCATGACATCCCGGATGCGTCAAGTCGCCGGAAAAATCGGTGAAAACCCACGAGAGCTAAAAATTCTTCTAGATGAGATCGATGAAGAATTCAAAGCCACCGAGTTCAATAAACTGAACAAGAATGGCCCTGTGCAAACATCTGAGTTCGTTTCTGTTGACGCGCCTGGTCATTGACATGCTCCCCGTGCTGAAGCAGCGGGGATTCTATAGCTAAAGGTTCAGCCTAAGCTGCTCCCCTACTAAACGGCTAGACGGTTCAACACACCCTGCCGGAAGCCCGGTCTTACAAGTGCTCCCCTGTCCATTTTTATGCTGTCGTGGGCTATCTCCAGCCCCGACAAAGTTTATATTCTTGGCTGCATTGCGGTCTCTATCGTGTAGAGCGCCGCAACTAAGACAGCGTATTTCCCGTACAGAAAGGTCTAACTTCCCCCAATGAGAGCCACAGTCAGAGCAATACTGACTGGTAGGCTCCCATCGGTCAATGACCCTCACTTCACGGCCATACATGGCTGCTTTCGCTTCCAGCATCGTCCTGAACTCTCTCCAGCCTTGCTGGGATATTGCACGGGATAACTTACGGTTTTTCACCATACCCGATACATTCAGGTCCTCTAAGCAGATCACCTGGTTTTCTTTCACCAGCTGCGTACTGAGCTTGTGGAGGAAATCTTTACGGATATTTCGCGCCTTGGCTTTGAGCTTGGCAACACGTAACCGTGCTCGTTCTCTCCGCTTAGACCCCTTCTGCCTGCGAGACAAGACCCGTTGCGCTTTCCTAAGCTTGCGGTCTAGCTTGCTATAGTCTGGCCCTTCTATCGGCTCTCCATAGCTAGGAAAGGCAAACACCTTTATACCTAGATCGATACCGATAGAAGGATTTGTTACTGATTCCATGCTGGGCTCAGCTTCTACAACAAAGCTCAGGTAATAATGGTTCTGCCTATCTTTGATGACGGTTACAGAACTTGGCTCACTGGGTAAAGGTCGAGACCATTTGGTTTTCACAGTCCCTATCTTTGCCAGGTAAACCTTATTTCCTTTGAGGGAAAAAGCGGTCTTTGCAAACCTAGCCGTTTGCTTGTTGTCTCTTTTTTTGAACCTAGGAAACTGGATGGGTTTCCCCTTTCGCTTACCCTTGCGGCTATCGAAAAAGTTCTTAAATGCCGTCCCTAGATCAATCAATGATTGCTGTAGGGGTACAGCAGAAACATCAGACAACCAGCTACGCTCAACAGTCTTTTTGGCTTGGGTGATACATTGCTTCGATAGCTCTGTACTCGTCGGCCATTTCTCACCCCTAGGAATGGCCTTGATGGTTGCCAGTGCATCATTCCAAACGACACGGGTGCAACCGAACAACTTTGCTAAGTTGGCCTGTTGCTCCTTATTTGGATAGATTCTATACTGGTACCTGAGTTTCATTATTTAAGTATACTTGGTCTGAAGCAAAATGGGTGCAGATTTAAGGCGGGAAAGGCATAGCGTCACTAACCTGTTAATTCATTTGGTCTGTGTCACTAAATATCGTAGAAAAGTCCTAACTCCCGAAGGGCTTGATACCATAGAAGCCGCGTTTAACTCGGTCGCTAAAAGCCTTAACTTTCAGGTGACAGAGTTTAATGGTGAATCCGACCATGTACACGCCCTGATTGAGTACCCACCAAAACTGTCGGTGTCTCAACTGGTCAACTCGTTAAAAGGCGTCTCTAGTAGGCGGTATGGGCAAGCTGGGCACCTTAAGCCCTACGGTAGAAAAGCTTTGTGGAGCCCTAGTTATTTTGTTAGCTCAGTAGGCGGGGCACCTCTGGATGTACTCAAAAAGTACATCCAGGAGCAAGAAAAGCCGTCCTAGAAGGACGGGGTTTTAGACCCAAAATTTTGATAAATAGGACAAAAAAATGGGGCCGTTCCCATGGCCCCATAATGTTCCCGTATTGAATTCGACTTCATCTAAATATATCTACAGTTTTAATTCTAAAAATCCAGAAAAAAAATACCCCGCAATCCATGAGTTGCGAGGCAGTAGCCGATTAAGGAGAAAACAAGCTGATAAAAACCCCGCTTTCGATACAATAGTAGCATCAGGGGTCAAATTTGGAAATTGTAGAACAGGAGAAGGCCATGGTTAAAACCTTGACCGCCAAACAGGACACTTGGCTACTGAGAATAATCACCCAATCTAGCAAGTTACCTGAAGACCAAAAGATCAAACTGCATGAAGGCGATGTCCTTGAGTTAAACTGGGCCGAAGCTCAACAGGACGATGCAGGCACACCAATTGATGAGGGCAACTATGCTCAAGTTTCACTAAAAAGAAAAAAGAAAGAATTTCACAACTGGTTTTGTTTCCTAAAACACGTCAGTATTGGCGGCACTGATGCGCAGAAGAAGCAAAAGGCAGTCGGGAATACAATCACAACACTTAATGGCGGGATAGAAAACCAGCCCAAACAAATTGTAAACGCCTACGACTTCAAATTTTCGTTGCCTGGTAGTTCTGGCACCTTTAACATGAGCGCCCCCATTCGCTATGGCAAGGGGAAAAACAAGTGGTATGAGGCGCTACATTTTGACCCAAAAACAAAATCATGGCGCAAGCCTGCTGATGCTGGCGTTGTAAGTCGAATTGTTGCCCACGATACAACTATTGAAAAATTCAGGGATGTTATTGCAGAGGCGTATCAAACGACGCCTGAGAAAGTCAGCATTTCATTCAACAGCTGGTATCGCGACCCTGAAACCAACCGTCGTGTAGGCGGCGCGAGTCGTTCTCGCCATTGCTATGGTGACGGGACGGATTTTCTTGTGTTTATTAACAAAAAACAAATTCCATGCCACAAGATCAACGCGATTTTGCGGCCATGGTGCATCAGAAACGGCGTGGCCCTAGCGTCTGCCAGTGTGTTTACGCATGGTGACTCTAGGGGTTATTTTGCAGAGTGGAACTACGGATTTTAATAATATGAAAGTAACATTTTTACAGGATTCATTCCTGAAACACAGGCCAGTCCCCCCTGATCAGCTGGGGGACTACGAGAAAGAACCAGTCAGAGCGGGCGAATGGATTAATATAATTGCAGCAAGACCCGAATTAGAGCGTGACAATTTATATATCACGCTTTCACAAGACCCTGGTGAAAAGTTTAAGACTGTTGACGGGCGAAACTCTGTTTATCTCGTACCCAGCCACACCGACTACGAAGTTGCGGATACTACAGATCCTAATGTGCGTGCTGCAGCAGCGACATACAACCGAATTAGTGATCAAGGTCTAGAGTTACTAAAGGCTTTCGAAGGCTGCAAGCTTACTGCTTACTATTGTGCTGCAAATGTCCTAACAATCGGTTACGGCAGCACTGGAAAGCATATTCAAGAAGGCATGACGATCACTCAGGATGAAGCCGACGATCTGCTGCACAAGGATTTGAAGCGCTTTATGCATGGGGTCCAAGAACTGGTGACAGTGCCCTTGACCCATGATCAGTTTTCGGCGTTAGTCAGCTTTGCGTTTAACTGCGGGCTTGGCGCGTTGGAGGATTCCACGCTATTAAAGCGGGTTAACAACGAAGAATTCGAAGGCGTAGCCGATGCCTTCAATATGTGGGTTAAAGGCGGCAACAAAGTATTGCAAGGCTTAGTACGTCGTCGCAAGTCTGAAGCCCATCTATTTAATGAAGGAGTCTATAAATCGTTCGAATAATATTCAGTGAAAATTGCCACTGGCATTAACAGTAACAACGCCAGTGGCAATGCAACGTAAAATACAAAATCCATTTTCTGTTTGCCATTAACGACGAGCCTACCGTAACTGATCCCCGTCAAGAAAACCGCAACTATAGGGAAATCTGATGTCTCAAAAGCAGAAAGAACTATTCACTTCTAGCGTGGCTCTGATTGGCGCGATCGCTTTGTGGTTCGTTAAATTCTCAGTGCTGCAAGCGATCGCCATTATCTGGATGTTTGCGACTATCTCAATTGCCATTATCAACGCGGGGTTCGACTTGCATGAAGAAAGCATATTCAAAAAATGGGAAGGCGACTTCAAAGAAGAAGAAAAAGAAAGCTAAAAAGAAAAAATGATCAAGATATTTAATAGGCTCTGGCAACCTATCCTGATAGGTTTTTTGCTAATGCATATCCTAAAAGCTGTCCCACTGTCTTTTCTGCTACAAGCATTTGGTCTATTACTGGCTCTCGCGTTCACCTTAACCGTTCTGCTATTTTTTGCAGGCGTATTAAGTATTGAAATTGCTAATTGTTTTCCGCGAAAATGAAGCAATCCCGACTCATCTACCAAGCCCAACTGGCCCACGCTTCTTATCTGCAAAACCCAGCTGGCTTTCTTGAGCACTATAAAAAAATAACGATAGAAAATAATGTCGCTTGGTATCTCAAAAGCAAAGAAAAAACAACCATTATTTTTAGAGGCACCGATACCCTATGGTCTGACTGGAAACAATCTAATCTAATTTTTTGGCCCCATAAAGAATGCAAAGACTTCAAGGCTCATACTGGGTTTTACGATGGCGCTTTGAAGTTTATGCAGCATTGCCAGAAAGAACATTTATTAGATAGCCCATTAGAACTGATTGGCCATAGCCTTGGAGGCGCAATCGCTTTGATGTTCGGCATGATTGCAGCTGACAATGGTTGCCCTATTGAAAGTATCAGCACGTTTGGAGCACCCAGGGGCATGGATGAAGCCGGGGCCGATAAACACCGGGCATTAGGCCTAGAAAGTAAAACTTGGCAGGTCCGCAATGGGTCAGACCCTGTGTGTAGAATTATGCTGAGCTTCGATACAACCAAAAAAGTACTAGACCTAATCGGCTTAGATGTCAGAGTCGGTGCATCACATCCATGGTGCCACGAAATAATTACGAACCATCAGACGGGAAAAATCATAGAAAGCCCTGACGAATGGCAAAATGTCAGGGCCAAAGAGCCTGACACAGTAACTCGTATCGAAAAGTTTGCCTCAGCGATCAAGGGGCTGACCGCTGAGGCTTTCATAGTTGATGACCATATGATTTGGAACTATATCAAAGGACTTGGAGGTTGATTTTGAAGGCGAATATCACAATTCCAGTGGACTCAGCTGTACTTGAAAAGGCTAGGCAGCTGGGGATCCCAGTGCAAGATTTACTAAGAGACGAAATATTAGCGGCAGCCGATAAAGTTCTACTGCCATTAATTGGAGAATATGCGGCTAATTGCGATCGTACTGACTATGTTCCAAGCTGGGCTAAGCGACGTTGAGTTGCTTCATATGTTTGCCACGTTCATCACTGGAAACGACGCCTCTTTGCCCTATCCAATACATCAGTTGTCCAGTCGTCACAGCTCCATTTTTATCACGGGCAAACTTAAGATGACTACGGACGACACGAACGGTGATTTCAAGCTCTCTGGCAATTTTTTTATTATACCAGCCCTTGCTAATGAGCATAATAATCTCATACTGCCTAGGCGTTAATACTACTGGTTCCACAAATTTCCCCTACGGCAAAACATTCAAACAAACAATACGACACATGCGAGATTCGCGGTTGTTATCGTCTTTGTCCCTCGGCAAACATCCATGCCCATACAAGGCGGAACAAAGCTTTATCGCCTGCATACGCTCGCCATTTTTTATTGATTTCATTTTGGCGAGCAATTATTTTAATTTCTTCTGGACAGTTCACGCTTAGTTCCTCTCAAGTATTGTTTAGCTTTATTGATTTCCCCGTTAAATAACAGGGCAAAAACATAGTCTTTCTGACTTTCCCTTAACACTTGATATTCCAAGATGTCGGCATATTCCAAGCCAGCAAACGGGGAAACTTCGCGAATTGGGTCTTGTCTAAAAATTCTTGGTCTAGAATATATCTCTGTTTGAATTGTCCGTTGCCTATTGCTTTTGAACCATAGCTTTCTGACCAGCTCAGTCGCATGAAAATCATAACGGCCTGAGCCAGACTCTATTAACTTTAGCCTTATAAGTGCATCACGGACCCGCTGATTCATAGGAGTGTGCATAGTCAAGAAACTCTCGAATTCTCTAGCCTGAATATCAGTTAGTAACTCAAACGCTGTTTCGATTAATTCAACCTCAGTAAATGGTTCAAGTTTTTTATACTTCATCCATATTTCACGGACTCCAGGGGCAAGCTCATTGTCTTCTATGAGCAATCCAGCCCGACGGAATGCGCTTAAAACGGCACCTGATCGAGACGGCGGCAGAACATGGCCCCCACCCTGGCAAATCATATTTAAGATCTTGGTTCTAATCTTTCTGGACTGTTCGTATTTTTCAACTTCGTTCTTAATTTGTTCTAATGTCCATTCAGCCATCAAACCGCCAGCTCCAATAAACTTTTTTGCTCATATTTGCCCAACGTAAAATCACCCCCGAATTCCCAAAACCCCTCAACAAACTGATCGTCTCGACTATTGCCGTTAATCCCGTTGTTGCCCCCAGTCAAAACGCTAAGAGGTGTTAACCGCCAATCACGGCCAAATTTATTTATCCGTTCAATCGCGTCACACAATGGGTCTGAAATATAATTAGTCATCACAACCCGTTCAATTCGAGGGTTAGCCAACAGCCTTTCTAGCGTGCTAACAATCAAATCAAACAACTCAATTCCCTGTGGGTCACCATGGCAAATGTAAGACGGTGTTAATGCCCCTGTCCCCCGTCGTCCCGGTCTAGACCCTTTCGGCACCCAATAAGGTGCATCATGCAAAGCGATCGCCTTGCCAGTAAAAGAAAGTTCAAAACTATCAATACAAGCATGGGCGTCATTAGAAAAGTGAAGCCTCCAATCAGGGCCAAACCAAGGCATCTTATAACCCCAGCCATCATTCAAGGACTCAAGTAACTCTGGCGATAATTGAGGTTCATTTTTCACAAACCCAGACTTTTTTTTGAGGCTGGCTACCTTATCTCGACTCTCTTTTACGTTTAATCGCCCCTTAGTATTCGCCCTGAGGCAGCTCATAAACGTGAACTCGCGAATCAACAGAGATGCGGCAGCAAGTGTTACACAGTCGCTTGTATCCTTAGTATCAACAATAGCTTTAAGGTTTTCGTAAACAACCTTTGGCCCCTTCGAGAGCACTTCTTTAGACCAATTATTAATAGTCTTCTCTACTTGCTGCCTTAAACTGTCATCTTGCCAGCATCGATAAACTATCTGGACAACAGGATCTATATCAGCCACGAAAGCCCGCTTAACAATTCCGTTGCCGAGCATCCAATGACTGAAGTGGCCAGCACAGGCAAAAGGTTCAATGCTGGCATCATAAACATACCGTCTATCCCATACAGGATACTTAACGCGATCTTTTTTGCTACCAGGGGTGGGGAATAAACCTGTTTTCATGACCATTTCAAAAAAACAAGACAGCAGAGGCCATGACGACCCCTGCATCAAACTAACTATTAAATAGCGGCTGGCTGAGGAGCCTTAGAATTCTCAGCAAGACGAGCCTTGATGCCCGCAACAAAAGAACTTTGAGAAGATTCAGGCAAACGTAAACGACAAATAACTCGCTTGTTTTTGTTCTTCATCTCTTCAATCCTATCAATAGAAAGGATCGCAGGGGCATCAATGCTTAATTGAGTAGTAGAGCCCAAAAGCACCCGTTTAATATAAGTATTGCCATTGATCGTCTTCTCAGAGCCATCAACAATGGCATAAATTTCAACCCCATCACCAAACTTGCCCTGAGTCTTTTTGTAACCAACTACCTTATATTCAGCCTCAGGGGTAAGCTCGGAAAGCTTCATGTAATTGCCTCCCGTCAGCTCAAACTCATGCCCATTGACACTAAGTTTTTTGCCTTCCTTGGAAACGGTTAGTTCTTCAGCGAACCAACCATTTTCATCAATAGAAAACTTTGCCCAATCTTCTTTATTGCCTGGTGCGTAAAAAAGCACTGGTTTTTCACCGATAGCACCTAAGATAGATCCGTAAAATTCACCTTCTTTGTCTCTCTTGGGAACCCATTTAATATGGGCAAACTCAATATCTGAACCGTCTTCTACATCCCCCCACTTGATTCTTTCCTCACCTCGCAACAAAAACCCAGTAAGTTTTTCAGGCGTATTTGCCATAGATAAACGAGCACTAACGAGTTTTCGCCCATCTTCAGAGCGATGCTCATACTGTAAGCGAACAGGGCAAACCAACGCATATCCAGATGGATCTAAAATCAGCGTGTCATCGCCTAAATTAAGCGCGTACAAATCGCTAGGAAATACAGTTTCATTAGGGATGACAAATCGCTGCTGTCCCCATCTGACACAAATCCCGTCTTCATAAGCGTAAACAGCAGGTGTGGCTAAATAACCGCCATTATCATTGTTTACAAAAACGCAAGTACAGCCATCTGGATTGTACTCAGTAAAACCCAGCTTGCTGCAAAGCTGGTTAAACGCCTCACGAATATCTTCCGGCAAACTCTGATCTGGAATGTCAATTTTATCTTCGCTAATCCCAGCACTCAATAACTCTGTCTCAAGGTCCATTAACCTTTGAGTAAGATTGATGTTTGGTGCAATCGCAGTTGCAGTAGTTTCAACAGCTTGAGTGCTAGAGCCTTTCTTTTGAAATCGAGCCATAATAATAAATTCCAATTTTTGAACATCGAGTTAGGGCAAACGTGGCATCGAACCGCCCTAAACCTTACAAGTACAACACTAAAAAATACAATCAAGTTTGTCAAGGGGCTTGACAAAAAAGAAAAAATACAGCCATGCTTGTAAAGCAATGCCATTATATAAAACGCAGCAAATATAATGGGCTTCCTGGAATTTAATAAATATGAGTGGATTAGGAGCTGATTTTGGATGGAAATCAATACGCAAGTTTATTCCCGAGCTGCCCGAGCAGCACTATCTAGAAGCCCATCACGTTAGTCATTTAGCAGAAAGCGGTATAAGTCCCAGTGCTGCCCTAGTAGCTGGCATATTTAGCGCTGATGCTGCCTTAGCTAGAACGCTCACAGGCCACGGTAGAGCCGGTCTGATATTCACTTATTTCACGATTGACGGCAAAGATGTATATCGATGGGGGGATGATAGCAGGCCATTTTTTAGACTCAGGCCAGACAACCCGCCAAGCCCAAAATGCACATATCTGTCCCCAAAAGGGGCGCCCCCACGGATTTATTTTCCGAGAGTGGCTAACAAAGTCGATTTTACTAAGCTTTCAGGCCTTAATCTAGCCTTAACAGAAGGCGAGAAAAAAAGCCTACTGGCAACACTCTGTAATATTCCATGCATAGGGATTGGAGGGGTTTACAGTTACAAGACTGGCGATAGAGACGAATGGGGCAACCGTGCTTTAGGATGCCTGGTTGATGAGATTGATCTTAGATCCGCGCAAAACTTAACCATAGTTTTTGATAGCGACATCACCCACAAACATCAGGTTGCTAGGGCCATCAAAGCATTGGCTGGAAATTTAATAGAGGCTTATCATCAGCTCGAAATAGACGAGACATGTTCTAATGAGCGAGCGCCTACCCGAACACTAGCATTAGCTAAAAAGCTAAAATATGCACTGCTTCCAACACGGTTGAAGCTTAGTAATGAAAAAAAGACCAAAAAACTAGGCTTAGATGACGCAATTATGCTATTGGGCGAATCGCCAGTAAAGGAATTGTTAAGACATGCATTGCCATTAGTAAAATGCAAGTGGGAAGACAAATCATTAGATACTGAGTGCCTGTTTGCGGCTGAACCATTGGGAGACGATGCCCACAAAGATACTCCTATTAATAAACAGCATCATGTTAGGGGGTTAATCAGTTGGCTATCCTTGCATGGGATTTATGCCAATATCCCTGATTATTCAAAACGTCAATATTATCCAGAAGGTGTCTGGAAAGACGTAGGCGAGGAAGCCTGGAAATTACTTTCCGAACAAATAGCTGATGCCCAGCACTGGCTAAATAGGAAGCGTGCGATCGCGGCGCAAGAACTTAGATTTGTAGAGAACAAGACCCGATTAAGTAAAGACCAATTTGACCAACCGCATCTACTAGGATTTATTAATGGAGTGCTGGAGCTTAATAAAAAAGAGCTTATTCCACATTCTCCTCAAAATTATATTACTCAGACATTAGGATTTTCATATGACCCTGAAGCCCAATGTATCCAATGGCTAACCTGGCTAAATTGGATATTCGAAGATGATGAAAAGTGGCCAGAGATTATTCAAGCCCTTATTCGTTGGACGATCACGCCTAAAGAAAAAGGTCCCTATCCCATTCATATATGGCCTGTTCTAATTGGCCCAGCTGGCATCGGTAAAGGGACATTTTTAAGTGTGTTAACGCAGCTAGTAGGCGAAGGCAGTTATGCCGCCTGGAATTATCACAACGTGAATGACGCTCGCGGCATGAACAGTATGTCCGGCAAACGAGCTTGTTTTGCAATGGACCTTAAAGGCGAATTGGGCAGTCAGGCAGTTGGAAATATCAACTCAATCTGTGTCAACGAGCCTCTAGACGTAGAAGCTAAATATAAAGACAAACGAACCGAAGAGTTCAAAACTGTCTTATGGGCAGCCATGAACCAGCCGATCAAGTCCAGGGCAGCTGACCAAGAAGGACTTAGTAGGCGAGTACTATATATCCCATTTAGCCGCAAACCCGCCGAGATCGATACTGAGCTGGCCAACAAATTAAAAACTGAGCTACCAGGAATATTTAATTGGGCTTGGGCTATCTCCCTAGATGAAGCAGTGGAAACACTAAAAACCCACCTCAAGTCTGAGGAGAACATAGCATTACAGCAACGTCACTTGGCAGAGTCAAATACTGTCTACGAATGGATGGAACATCTAGAACTATCCGTTGCTCAAACTCAGATAATTAGTGTCTGGTACAATCGTTATAAAGAATGGGTACTTAACACAGGCTGCAAACCATTAAAAATGAGAAATTGGAAAAAATACATCCTTGCCGCCGGGGCCGAAACTCAGAGGAAGACAGGAGAAGGCATCCCGCTAACACTACCTCCCCTAAAAGACGTTGACATTAGAAAAATGCTAGGACTATTCAACTGAACTACAAACATCGAAACAGACAACTACACGAGCGCTTCAGGCCACCAAACCTGAGGCGCTTTTACTTTGGCCAGTATCGACCGCTACAACCAGTCCTAGAGCCAGCAAAACAAAACTGCCGCCGCTTCCCCCCTCACCCTTTCCTAGAACGAGGGGACCTAAGAAAAGCTTAGCGATGTATCAAATGACACCAAGTAGGCTGTCTTCATAAAACTCTGGTTGAGTGTGCCAGTTGATAGTGATTTGTAGGATTAGTGGTAGTTAAGCCCAAAAAGTGATCAGTTTTTTCACAAAAATCATTAGTAAATCCCTAGGAATTTCACTAAAACTTGAATTTTGAAATCCTTTTATATCAATGGTTTCAGCGATTTTTTTATCGAAATGGCCATTTTTTGGCTCAAACTTTCTGTTTTCTATGGGAGTGCTCCTTATCTATGCCCTATTAGCCTCTATCTATTTCTAAAACAGAAAGTTTGAAATTGAAATATATAAAATATTAGAGTATAGAAAACGCTGCAATGTATATATAGCAAGGGATGCAGCCGACAAAAAGCACTTGAAATAACTATGAAATAACTACTGAAAAGCAGTGAATTAGTAGGTGAAACCCAGTGATTTTTTGAATGCTTTTTTGCAGAATCCAGGGGGTTAATGTCTGTTAAATAGAATCTAAGTTTTACCCAAAAACTATAGTACTGATGCACTAAAGCTAAAAAGCGCTGAAACCCGCATTCTGTCGTTAAATTTGCTTTTTAGTGTGCCAGTTGTTCTAATTTTTGCTTTTGAAGGACCTCTTACTGGCCTGTCAGTGGCGTTTATTTTTTGTCAAGTGTCTTTACAGGTGTGGTTGTGGTTGCTATTATTGTGGTTGTAGAGATTTTGGATGATTTGTATGGTTAGCGAGTTGGTCGTTAGTCCTGTGAGAGCGACTAGTTCGCTTTCTTCTTTGCGTGTTGCTGATGAGAAAAAGGTTGGGACTGCCTTTGAACGTTACTTTTCCGATCTAAAGCCTCAACAAGCTGTGATGGTTAGAGAAGTGCTTGAGTTTATTATTGACGGTCATCAATATATGGGCCGTATTGATGGTCGAGCAGGAGCAGGCAAGAGCTATTGTGTGGGCCGCATCGTCCAAGCTTTGATCGATATGGGCGTTGTGCAAAACATAGTTGTTTGTGCTCCTACTCATCAGGCAGTAGCAGTGGCAGGGGGTTATCTAGGGGGTTTGAAAATACCGAAAGGCACGCTTCACCGGATGATGGGGCTTCGAGCGAAGCGGGTTAAATTTTTGCCTGCAGACCAACGTAAGCTCGATCTTTTAGCTTCTCAAGCTGATGACCTTAGTGAAGAAGAGGAAAAGAAGCTTAGAGACTTGCGTAGTAAACAGATAGCTGCAAGCCAGCGAATGAAGCGGTTTGAACCCAGCGGCAAGATTCCAACTGAAATAGTTAACGCCGAGTTACTTATTGTGAGTGAATGCGGCATGGTTAGCCAACAGCTATGGGATTTGTTAGGCCGATTGCGTGACTTGCCAGGGATGCAAAAAAGAGATCCTAAGATTGGCCCCTTACAAATCTTATTTGAGGGTGACTTGGCGCAGTTAGCCCCAGTTGGTGAAATAGAAAGCTTGACGGGCAAGGTTAAATCATTCTCCCCGCTTACAGAGCCTGTCAGATACGACGGGAAAATCCTTGAATATGCTCATATGGTCTTAAATTCTGACGACTATATGATGGCTCATTATCGCATCTCAGAAGATGATACGTTTTTGCGGATGTCTGAGCCAGAAGTATTGGATTCTGTTGGGGATTTGCTTAAAGATGGTACTGATATTAGGTTTCTGGCATCCAGCAATAAACGAGTTGATGAGCTAAATGCCAAGGTTCGATTTGCATTGAGTGGTGAGGAGGGCTTGAAACGGTTCTACCCAGGGGATCGAATGCTAACCCGTACAGCAATTGAGCGTGGGAATTCTCCCCATTATTTAATTGCTAGTGGTGGCATGAACTCGGTCATTCAGATAGGCACTAGTACATTGCTCAACTTGAAAGAACAGATTAAGCCTGATGATTGGGCTTGCTTAGGGTGGAAGTTTGGCGAGCCTTTATCTTTTGAAAAAGCTATTAAAGGAACTGATGAAGAGGTACTTGTGGCTGAAAGCTTGTTCCAACACACGTCAGTCCTAGGCACAACATACCATCGGCAATTGTTTACGTATTCTTTGGCTGGTGAAAGTGACGCAGCTGCAGGCGTTGTAATGCTGCTAGATCCTATCCAAAAGTCTCAATACGATGAAGAGGTTGCCTTGCTTTATAAACTGGCTCAATCATCGCATTCAAGTAGCAATAAAACCACTAGAGGCAGTAACGGCAAGTACTCACAGCAAGTATTTGACCGTCTAAGGATGAAAAATTGGTTCAAATGGGCTGATGGGTCTAACATTTCGGAGTTTCAGTTCAAAGAGATCCGAAAGCAACTATGGAAAGATTATTTTGCCCTTCATGATTTTGTAGACGACATCACCCTGGCTTTCGCTAGTACGGTTCATAAAATCCAGGGCGGATCAGCTGAGTGCATTGTGATTGACGGTAAGACGATACTGCAAAACCGTCGTTATAAAGATGACACTTGGGATTCTAAAAAAGTTTTGTATACAGCGGCTACCAGGGCAAGAGAGCAACTAGTTTTCATGCTGTAGCAAAAATCACGGTGCATCAGTTTAGTTCAAGTAATTTAGTTAGCGAGTTTTAACCCATGGCATTCCAAAAACCAAAAGCAATTCAAATTTGGAAAGAAGGTGAGTCAAGCCTTAATTTTTATGCAACATTCGAAGATTTTTTGAGCATTTTACCTAAAGAGCTGGTGGACGCTTACAAGCTGAATGATATTGATAAAGCATTATCTTATTTTGTTATTGGGGCAAGTGATGACCACGATCACATTGTTTTGAATGATGCTTTTGAATGGGCGTTAAAACGCTTGACACCTAACTCAAAGCCTTGGAATCAGCTTGTTTGGCACCTTCGCAGTAATGGGGCCTATGTGTCGATTGACGGGCAGATTGTTTGTGATCAATATGCGCAATTGAAGTTTGACATCAAGTATCAGCTAGATATTCATGAAGTAACTGGCATGCAAGCCGTTCAAGTGCTTGCTCAATTAATTCAAGAACTCAGTATTTAACTAAAGTAATTCAAATCAAACAAGAAAAGGCTAAAAGTTATGACCATAAACACTTCCAACGACAATAACGATTCCAATATCGTTCGCAGCTTTAACCAGGTTGATATCTGGCAAAAGCGAGAAGATGGGTATATCAATCTCAATCAGATGTCTCAAGCCACAGATAAACGGATAGACAACTGGCTTCGCTTACAGTCAACTAAAGAACTCATTGATGCCTTTGATACTGAAAATGCTTCCTCAGATTCAAGGGAGCAATCCCCAGCCTTGATAACCATCACTAGTGGTATTAAGGGACAGCGTGGAGGTGGTGGGACATGGGCACACCCTGATATTGCTATTCAATTTGCAATGTGGTGCAGCCCAGCATTTGCCCTGCAAGTTAGCAAGTGGGTTCGTACTTATATGACTGAAGGCCGATTGGAGGCTGAAGAGTCAATTCCAGCTCATGAACTTAAGTTCATTAAGATGGTTGAGCAAATCGAAGATGTTTTTCCAAAGGACTGCGCCCAATCCCGAGACCTTAAGCACCGAGCTGCACTAATTTGTTATCCAGAGTATGCATGCGCTCAATTGATTGCAGAAGATAATCGTAAAAAGTACATTATCAAACGAAAGCGTGAATTACAGGCGCGCAGTGTTGAGAACTGGCTGGCAAGCCTAGCTTTGATTAGAAGCCAACAAAAAACAATTTCTAAATGGTATCAAAGCTATAGAGAATGGTGCTTGCAAGAATTCGACATGGTTCCATTGGCCATGTACAAGTGGAAAACTTATTTGATTGATAATGAATTCGCTCAAGTCCTGAAAAAAACAGGTGCAGGTATCCCACTAGAAATCTTTCCTGTATAACCATGCCTCACCAATTAGAACTACCCTTAACCCGTCGTTCTAAAACCAAATGCACTGCCTCATCGGATGCCATCATCCCAGGCTTAGACGCTAGCCTATGTCGCTGTGATTATTGTCTAACTCGTTCTGATGGCATTTGGTGGGTAGATGTCGACCAACGGCTTGACTGCCTCAATAAGAAAAAGCATAAAATCCCTTACTTAATTGAGGTATATCGTCGTCAAACCGTTGGTGTGGGCCACGACGACGATACAAAAGAAACAGAAGCTCAAAATGCGAAACGTAAGCACGCACAATGGGCCGGTCAAAAGTTCAAACAAACTAATAAATCATGTCAGCAACAACAATTACTAGACCAGTAACAGAACCAAAGTTCAGCTCTTATCCTTATCCTAAGGAGGGGGCCACAGGTGCCGAGTGGCGAGCTTGGCTAGAAGGAATGGTTGGGGATCTTTGGCATGACATCGCAGTTGAATTAACCCCCCTATTAAATAATGTGCAAGTTGAGCGATTCCCAGTTGAATTTATCCCAACATTTGCCGAGGTGGGCGGCAGTGGTTGGTCTCGTCTTGATGAGGGCAGCTGGCAATGCATTTCCCCTGATGACCTGCCTGCAACCATGGTTCTCGATGTTGAATCCATTGAATTGCAAGCATTCACGGCAAACGCTGATATAGACGCATGGTTGCCCTGCCTATGCATTTGCTATGGGGCCGACGGTTACTGGTACGCATGGCAAGAGCAAAACCCAATGTATTGCTGGACGGAAACTAAGCGGCGTACTATTCCGTTCCCAACTGGTTGCATCATAATCACTCAGAACGGCGCTGCCCATGATTCGCAATTTCTTAGTAGTTCTTATGCCGAGTATGGACCAGAGCGTTGTCTATTTATAGATGTGATGGCCCTGGCAATGCTTGTCAGAGGTGTGCATAAAGAACAGCGATCGCAGTATGAGAAGTACAAGGTTGCGATCGCTAATGGTAAGCCTGCTCCCGATTGGGTAACTCAGGCATCCGACATGGATCTGGCCAGCTTAGCTAGTGACGTACTGGGAATTGAGATTCTGAAAACAGTTGGAGGGGAAGGGCCACAGACGCTGTTTGAATATTGTGCTCAAGATGTCTGGATAACCCTTCGATTGTTTCAAGAACTATGGCCACTGGTTGCGAATATCTATTGCCCCAGTCCAGTAATTTTGTATGGCATGGCGGCAACGACTGGGCTTAGATATCCGGTTGGTGATTGGCAAGAACTTGTTTCGTATATAGAAACTGAATACGAAAAAGCCAAAAAAATTAAGCCTAGCAAACGAGATTCTAATGATATTGCTCTAGTCAATTGGGGCAAATCACATTTGCGTACATTTCGCGATGGATACAGCGTTAACGGCATGACCAATATGGGCTTTAACCCTGCTCACGATGTATCAGGGATGCCCAAAAGCACCATCTGGAGTCATCACTGGATGATTCGGCAATTTTTAATTACTGGAGTTAGTGATCAGCCGACCACTAGTTACATGCTGTTTGAAGCTAGGGTTCCGATGCCGATTATCCCAGGGAATGCATTAGCTAAGACATTAGCCAGCCAGCCGAACATTAAAACGCATTTTGCTAAGCCCCCTGAGCCAGTGAAAGCCAACAAAAAAGCTAAGGCTGATTGGCTGCAATTAAGACCATTAACCGATGCTATGCATGTCATGATCTGCCTGATTGACTGTTTTTGTGAAGAGTACGAAATTGACGGGTTTCTTGCAATCCCAGGGCTAGAAACATTGTGGTACGCCGTCGACTCTGCTCAGGAAAAAGAATTTCAAGAATGCATCGCTAAAGCTCAAAGTTTAGTTTACAAATTGATGGCTGATTGAGCGAAAAATCTAAATAACCCTTTCACAGCATGGGTTTGACAGATCTTGGGAAAAAATTTGATGTTTATATTTTTGTGTGATAGTGAACAACCTAATTATTGTTGATACGTCTGTGATCGCCTTCCAAATGTCGGCCCAGATTGACAAGGCAGGCCTAACCGAAACTAATGCTAAAGTTTACGCCTACATGGCGGCAGAATGGGTTAATTCACTAGGCTGGATTCCCGCGTTGCAATCAACTGGTAAATGCGTTTGGGCAATTGACTCTAAGCCCTACTGGCGTAATCAGCTATTCCCCGATTACAAAGCAGGCCGCAAACCTAAACCCGCATCATTCCATACTGCGATGGAGGGCATATTAAGCAGCAGTGCTTCTTTGATTGATATAAAATCACAAGAAGCCGACGACGTAGCCGCTGCTATTGTTCGGCTATGGCTAGATAGCAGCTCAGGATTGATCGATCAAATCTATTTGGCTACCGTTGATAGTGACTGGCATGGGTTAGTCCAAAACCCTGATATTTTTTGGTTAAATACTCGCAACCACCCTCCACGCGTTCGAAGTCGAGAAGAGATATTTAATTGGCTTTGCAGCAAATGGAACCAGCAATCTAAGAAACGTCAGAAATGGTGGGCATTGCCTAGCTATCAATCATTTAGATGTGATGATGTTTGGCGATGGAAAATAGCAGTCGGCGATAAAGCCGATAACTTAAGCGATGGTTCAGCAAAATACTTAATTGATTTACTGCGACCTCCCAAACAATTTGATATCCTAGAATCAAAGGAATCTGTAAATACTATTTACAGAGGAGTAAATTTAGCAAGTAAGCCTGATTTGAGCCTTGCTCATGAATGTAAGCAGGGTATGTTGTCACTAGGGGCACTTCCCCCCATCGAAATAATTAGCCTGAAAGTTTTAGTTTCATAGTTTAACGGCCATGAGAGCATCAACGCAATATAAACAAAGATTATCAGAGCTGCTATCGAAAAAGATACTTAAAGCAGCTGGAATTGATGCAACGGTTCGAGACCTAAGCGATCGCTGCGATGGACTAGCAAGTCATCAAACAATTGCGGCTTGGCGTTCTGGCAATTATGTTAAGCAACTAGACGACTTTTCTTTTCAGGCATTAGAAAAGATTTTGGCCCATAGAGGGCTAAAGGCTCATGAAATTAGCTACTATCTTGAGCATGGTGTTTGGCTAGAGAAAAAACAGTCCAAAAGGCTAGGCAGCCTTTGGCAGAAGCGAGAGCAGATTAATCAATCAATTCAACAGTTTGCGGCAATTTAGTATTGACAGATTTGGAAATAACATCCATAATTGGAATTGAACACTTTCCAAAAAAGGAAAATGACACTAAAAGAAAAAGGCAGTGACTCCTGGTCTATTTTTCTGCCAGGTAAAGCTTACCAGGGCTGCATAGAGCTTAATTGGAATCCTGTTATCACAAGTAAGTATTGCCTTGACTTGGGGTACTCAAACCATCAGACGTTGTATTACGGCAGTTTCGAACAGTTGTCTAAAAAGGCGGCTGAAATTCTTTGTGAGCGTACATGATTGTCTTTCGGCGCTTGCTAACCCTGGCCGACTAGAGGTTATGCAAGTGCTGAAAAGACAAGGCGTGCTCACTAGCGGCGAGGTTGCGATCGCCTTAGGTGTGCATCATCCTACGGCTTCTAGGCATTTGAGGCAGTTAGAAGCTGCGGGTCTTGTGACTGGTGTAAGACGGTCGAGTTTCGTCGATTACACCAGGAATGAGCATGGCATTAGAGAGTTTATTAAACAACTAGCAGAGGAATTGTAATGAAAAACGAATGTATTGATCTGGCTGATAAGTTGCGTCAAATCAGATTAGATGTTTTAGCGACATCTAATTTAATTGCTGGCATTAATAAAGCGATGTCACTAAAGCTTACTGAATTAAGCCAGGAAGTTAATAGTGATAAAACGTTAAAAAATGCAGACGCTCGCAAAGCTGCATTAAGCCATCTAACAAGCACAAATGAAGAGTATATCAATTTCGACGCTGAATTGTGTCAAAAAAATAACGAAAAAGCTCTTCTAGAAATTGAAAAACAACATCTTTCAGATCTACTGAAAATACATTTGGCTTTTTCTGATCAGTAAAACGAATAGGAGTTGTAGTAGTGGATCAAGTTACATATTTTCAGTCTGAAGACGGTTTTTGGACTTGGAAGACAAAGGTTTTAGTATCTGACCGATGTTTCGCGACTCACGAAGAAGCGATCGACGATTATCAACAACAAAAGGAGTTAGTAGCATGTTAAGTCTTTTTCTGCAGATAGGGATCGTAATTTTGGTCGCATCCCTTGTATTAACTGCTTTGTATATTGCTCTTTGGCCAAGGATTGATGTTTATTGCGAGGAAGATGACCGATGAATACTTCAAAGATTTTGCGAGTGGTTGAAATTAATGGCAATAACACTGTGCTTGAAGATATAACAATTATTTCAACTGAGCATTTCGCAAGCTTGTGCAGCATTCCTCAAGTAGGCAAGTCATACTTTATTACCATAAATGATTTGAATGTGGTTGTAGATATTCAGGAAGTAACAGAATAACCTTAGTCGCTGGGCTCAATGCCCAGCATTGCGCTCTTAGTTCAATTGGTAGAACACCCGCGATCGCCTGATTCTAGATTAAGGCATCAACACGGGAGGTTGTAGGTTCAAATCCTGCAGAGCGCTTTCTCTGAAAAAGGAGAAATTGACAATAGACCAGTTTTAGAAATTGGAGTTGATTATGGCGATTCAGGCATGGCAACCAAAAGAAAGAAGGCCAATTAATAAAAAGCTTTTGACGGCTACTAGGCCGACCCTGCCGACAGGGTTAAGCAAGCAAGAAAAAATTGATTTGTTGATGCCTGATTTAGTTGATCAACTTCAAGGCGTTGATGATGAGACAAAAATGAAAATCTTGCAAGCGTTAAATAACCATGGCTAAAGTCCTTAGTTCTAAAGAATGGCAACAGTTTGTGATCAAAACGATCGCTACAGCCACAGAGCCAACGGCGCTAAACCTGGCAATCCGTCAGTATGCAGCCATAACAGGTATGCCGGTCAAAACTCAAAAACAACGTGAAATCGTTATTTCAAAAGCAATGGGGGAATATCTTGGAACGCTGTAAACGAAGGAATTCATGGAAATATTAAGCAGTCTAATTGCAGATAGAAGCATAGATTTAGCGCTTGCGGAAGCGGCTAAAAAAGCTCAAAAACAATCAGGTGTATCACGAGAAAAATTGTTATTGGAAATGTTCGGCAAGAGTAGTCAAGATTATGAAGCAGAAGCTGCAGACGTTCAAGTTCAAAATAAATAATGGTCCAACGGTTGAATACGTTTACCAAGATTATGATCAAGCATTGAGAGAGGCAAAAGCCGATAATCCAGGGGCGACGGTGACTGTGGTTTGAAATCTTCCCATGTACGCGTGGGTTTGTCTCCAGGTGCAACAGTGACTGTGGTGAGTAAGATTTGAAATCTTCCCATGTACGCGTGGGTGATGTGACAGTAACATGTGCCACTTTCTTGAAAAATCCCTTGACACCCATGTGCACATGGGATATTATATACATATACCGCAAAGGGGAGCGGACATTGAGGCGATAAAAAGCCGATTGAACCTGCGGGGCACCGCTCCCCTGAGGCTATCGGGACACCAAATCTGGCAGAGGTGGATAAATTAAAACGGCCAGTCGTCAGTGCGGTTACAACTGGGGTCAACAGCGTACGGCCCATACAAACCCGCTAGAAAACCCCGTGAGGCAGTCTGAGAGGACAATGGCCCTCACGGGGTTCTCTTTTGCTTTTTGCGGCATATCGGACATGAGAAAAGACACACGATTTCAGCCAGAAGGGAAAAATGTAGCTGCAAAGGCGAGTCAGTCTGTCGGAATTCGTTTCCCGGTAGAAATCATCGAGGCTTTGCAGGCTGTTCCCGGTGGTAGGCAGGAGTATATACGGAAAGTTGTTTTGGATGCGTTAAAAGCCGATGGCTTGATCTGACCTGGCTACTATTAAAGTTTTTGATGAAACTTATATTTTGTCCAAAATGCGAAGACATCAGAGCTTTGGCCTATGAACTTCGTTATTGCTCCTGTGCCAGCTCTTGGGGTTACTATCGACGCGATGGACTAAACGCTGTTATTGGTGGTAAGGCTATCCCGTTGGGGTTAAATAATCAAAGCTTCGTTAAGGCACTCAAAAATAGGCCAGCGCAAGGTCTAGGCCAACGGTTTGAAGCATTCGTTATTCCTGAAAATTGTCCTACATTGATGGATGAAGGCTAAAGCTTTACATTCAGCCATTCGATCGCGCGATTCGCAGCCTCTTTGTCTGACGCACGGTTGCCAAACTCTTTAAGTGTTTGCTGCAGCTTCGTTCCCTGAATGATGGGGAATTTATTTAATAAATGTTCTCTACAATCTGCATCGTCATCTTTGGCCAATGCATCTAAAGTGTTGATGCATGAGCGCACCGCAAAGGTGGTAAATAAGTTGCTTCAGGTCGTCTTCATTCATTTGGCTAACGGCAAATCTACCAGGTTCACCCAATCACTTGGGTCAAAGTCAGCATCTTCTGCCTTAATAAGGCGAATCATCAGCGAGCCACCCTGGGTCTCTAGCACCAAAGATAGACCGTTGCCCCCAAATAATTCATCCAGATCCCTTAGAAACGCTTTGAGCCATAGGTCTTGTATTTCTTGAGTGATTTGCTGCTTACTCATCTTTCCCATACCTCCGAGATGATTCTGTTCTCTCTTCTAGTCAAGAATCCCGTGCTCCTGGTTTCCTCCAGTGTCGTCAACCCACTAAGCACATCCCCAGGCAGCAGGCACTCGCCAACCAAGACATTGGTTTCAGTGACCTGGGCCTCTACGTCAGTCCCAATCAGTTCGCTTAAACAAGACGCAAACGCCCAGATGAGCCCCCTCTGGGTTGAGCTGGCGCTGATTGTTAGGCAGCTGTTGCTTTGACGCAACACGATCTCTAACTCGGTTGAGTTCTCAGTCGATTCAATGCTTAATTCGTGCAGTGTGTGGAGCATGGGTTATATTTCTGTCGATAAACGGATAATCGGCAACTATACTGCCGCATAGTTGCATCACAAAGATGGTAAATAAGTTGCTTCAGATCGTCTTCATTCATGATTCGATATTTTCCCAAAAATTAGTGCAAGTACTACTGATCAACGACAAAGCAGCAGTTGTAGCTGAAGCATGACCGTCGGAAACTGCGCTTAAAATTTTTGGTTCTTCTGATGAGTCTATTTGTGGTAACGGCTGCTCAAGTATGCATCTAACTACATACGGTTCGTCTTCTTCAGTGCTAGGAGAATATTCAAACAAAATAGACCAGCCCCTAGCTGTGCAATAGCGAATAATGCCATCAAATAAAGCCCAGTGCTCTAATGGTTCGTCTACACCTGGAATATCAGCAGCTGAGATTAACTGCAGATCGTCGTTGACCTGATTCAATATTTCACTACGTGTTGCGGTTTGTCTCGTCATAGCTCTCCATGCTGTGGGCCTTCGTCCTCATAACGATCCGGTTCATCCTCTGGCGATCCCATGAGAAAGACGCCCCCAGGAATACTCACTAGTTGTAGTATTAAGCTGTCATTTTTCATTTTCTCGTGGATGTGACGCGACATTATCTAAATACTTTTGATACTCGGAACTATACAGATAATTCCTGAGCAACGTGATCGCTGCTGATGTTGGCGAGTCGACCCCAGCCAACGTCATATAGGAACGAATAGCGGCGGCCATCCCTGGATCGATTATGCCTTGGATGCGCAAAGTCTTGTCAGGTTCATTGCTAACCCTTTGACAAATGAAGCTCCCCCACCTTAAAGAGGATGGGGGTGTCTTATGCTAACTTGAGGTTATCCCTAACCCACAGGTCACATAAGCAAGCCCAGCTTCCGGGCTTCCGTCTAGAACTTTTGCTAGAGCGGAACTCACGATCCTTTCGGTCAGTGAGCTTAAGAATTCCTCTAGCTGCGATGTTTTGACTCCCATTGAGGTCGCAGTTATACCGCTTGCCAGAAGAAAATTTTGCTAAAGCGTAGTTTTTAGAGTCACGCTTCACGACTCCAGAGCCATCATAAGCAAGCTTCGAAGTGTAGGCGGCAACGATATCTATGACTTTGCCACCAAGTTCCTTCCACTTCATTTCGGTATAATCGCGAATCTTGCTTTTGAGCCATCCGTGGAACCGCTGACGGAGGTTAGAGCGCTTTTTGCCGCCCTTAGGTTTCCATCCTTTTAAGTTCTCAAAGACAATAGCTTCAGAGTTGTGGTCTTTGGCTATGTTAACTATTCGCCTAGAAACGATGTGGCCAATCTGGGTGTTGATGTTCCGACATTTACGATAGGTGTTAGAGCAAAATCCTTTATGGAGTTTGCCGCCTTTCCCCATCGTCTTGTTGGCTCTCATTGATACAGACTTTAGGCGTTTGTCACGACGGTCTATGTCTCTTCCAGGGTGAATAAATTCACGATAGATTACAGTACCGCAATGGGTTACGACTGAAACTGTAGCTGTAGTATTTATTCCAAGGTCTACAGCAACCACATTTTTGTCAGGGTTCCGCTTTACTGGCTTGCAATGAAACGGAACCGATAAATGACATGACTTAGCATTGAGAATGAGTGACGGTGACAGCATTTTGTTACCTGCTATCTCATGGCGATCCCTAAGCCCTGTGATTTGAACCATCGTCCAAACCCAATCAGACCCGGTGAACACCTTGATCTCAACCTTGTCTAAGCCATGCAGCTTGTAGCACTGCCCTTTGTGCAGCGCTGGATAGCACCCAGCATCAGGGTTTAGCAATGGGGGTTTAGCATCTCGACGTTTGCGAGATTGCCCGCAGTGCCAGTCACGATACCGGGTCATGTAGCTACTAACCTGGCCAATCGCGAAAGTGATAGCGGCTCTACGGTAGTAGCTGGGGAACTTATGAAACACCCGGTTGATTTGCGGGTATTTCACGTCTGGGCGGTTGCTGGTTGCGTGCATTAGACGCTCAACCGCTGATGTTCTCTCATCTGCCGTGAGCGGTGCTAGCTCTGGCCAGTGCGTAAAGACAATACCCACTAAATACCGACACACACGACGATAGATCTTAATCGTTTCACCAAACAGCAGGCGCTGTTCAGTGGTTGGATTAAGCGTCCATTTGTCGGTACGGATGATTTTTGTGGGTTTTTTCATCTTCATGGCATTGTTATGGCTATACTCTCCATCCTAAAAAATTAATCACGCAACCCTTTTTCTATTGCGGCGATCGCTTGAGAGATTTCAGCATTATCACCAACCTTTTCCTTTATCACTTCTAGTGCTTCAGCCATCGCCCCTTGACGTTGAATAAGCTTTTGCTGAACTAATTGTTTGTTTTTTAGCTCTAATCCCTTCGCAATTTCAGATTTATAGATTCTTAACCCCCTAAGAATTATTTGTCTAATTAATTCAGCTGGCGATATTTCGTCGTTAGCGTCAGCCAAGTCATCTATTTCTTTCCAGGTAGATGCCATAAGAGTGACGGAACGCTTTGCAGTATCTGCCATCGCTAAACCAATAAGTTACAGCTTTAGAGTAGCAAATTATTCAAAGGATACCACAGGGTTGATGAAGGGGGGCCAACGTATCCCCATGGGGTTGTCATAGGGGCGTACAATGATTATACTTTAGTTGCACTTGTTCAGAACTTGTGCAGGGGTTGTGCAAGGTTTGTGGTTATGTCGGTTCAAGCATGTGACGCCGAGGTTTTGGAGGAGCCAGGGCTGTTTAGCGAAGAACGCTATACGCCTAGGCAATTCAGAGTAACTGTGTCTGAAGTGGTTGGCCGTCGTGTATGCCGTGACACGTTCAACTCTTGGCGTTATCGCCTCGGCATTGAGGTTGATGACGATGGATGTTATGGACGCGAAGAAGTGTTGCACCTGTTGGGATACCTGGATTTCAGGGCTAAGACGGGATGCACTCTGAAGCAATATTTACTTTGGAAAAAGGGCGAATTTACGCCCGCAATGGTTAGTTAGTTACCTAAAAGGAGACTCTACAGATGGCTATCAAGGATAAAACCACAGAAGACAATCAGGGCAAGGGTTTTAGCGGCTCTGACTCTGCCAAGGCGCCCACAGGAGACCAGCCTGTAGACACGGGTCAAATGGTCAAGGTTATTCAGAATAGTGCAGTACAAAAGGTTGTCAACCTGGTTCAACAGGCCGACGCCACCTTTCAGGAGTTAGAGGCCGCTGGGGCAGACGCTATTCTTGCCCGTGAATCACAGGTAGCTGTGAGGGTTTTAGACAGAGTGACCGCTGGGGTTATAGCTCAAGCTCAAGAAGACGTAATCCCTAATGCACAAGGGCTTCAGCGTCAGTTAACACAAGCGCTGTTTGAGGTTAACCGTACTGAGGCTTGGCGGACTTGTACGCCGTCTGAGATGGCATCTAGCCAGCTTTTATTTGGCAGCCCATCCGATGTAATGAAAAGCGCAAAGGCATTGCCAGGGGCTTAGACAATATCCAAGATATCCAAGATGCCTTAGACAGCTAGACACCTTTATTTCCAGTATGTCTAGCTGTCTAAGAGAAATCCAAGATATCTAAGACAGCTTATTTTTGGTAAAAAAAATGGTCATAAAAACATCTTGGATATTATTGCTAATCGGAGTGGGCCTACCTGCTGCGTTAAGTTCTCAAGATATTTCAGAGAACTGGAATAATGCGTCTGAAATTAGAGAGCAGCGAAAAATTCAGGCTAGGCAAGACAGACAGGCCGCAATGCACGCTACTCAAGCTAAGCAAGACTCAAAAATTGCATTAACTAGGGTGAAGGCTGGCTGCGTGCCAGTGGTGGCCAAGTCAACTTTTAAGCAAACTCATCTAGCTGAAGGGGTTGAAGTAATTGCCTCACGCGATAGCACGATCCCACTAGGGGACGGTTCGCTGATTTGCACAAGATTAGGGGATACAGCAGAAATCTGGGGCGGTCGCGTATCGCAAGTAAAGCGGATTGCACCAGATGACGTTGATTCATATCTCGATTATTTTTCTAAACAACCTGGAGCTCATTGATTATGAAAAAAAATTCACGACAAGCAAGTGACATCGTAACTATTGTTTTTTGGTCATTAGCTTCAGCCGTACTACTGGTCGTTATATGGATGAACCTAGAGCCATGGTTTGCGCTAGGTGCTGACTTTACAGCAATGATTAATAAAAATCTTCTAATTAGGCTTGCTGATTGGCTGGTTGGTGGGAAGGCTGGCAAGGTGCTCGCGTTCGTCTTTTTCTTTATTACCTTTCAACAATGCAAGAAAAAGCCTTGGTTGGCCGTTTGGGCTGCAATGTGTGGTTTAGTTCTTTTGCTGAACCCAAACACTTTAATTTCTGCAATCGCCGAACTGGTTGGATTCATTTTTTGGAGCTGGATTCAAGTTGTTCAAGCTGCCCCATTAATTTGCAAGCACAGCATTGCAGGGACAAACCGTGAGTGGCTGAAAGAACTTAGGAATTATCGGATTGCAGCTTACTTGATCGAAGCGATCGCGTGCTTCATCAAGTATCCTCCATACGCTGGTGGTGATTTTAGTCGGCTATTAAGTGATTTAACGAATGGGTTTTTCCTAGACCCTGGCCTTTGGAGTTGGCCGAATTTCTTTTGGGCGATCGCAACAATGGCTGCTGTTGAGCTGACTATTCACTTCTTACTTAAGGCTGCTGTAGCTGTACGGGTTACACGGGTTACGGGGGCAGCAGCATGAGCGAGATCGTCAAGTTCAAGGACTCTATTCAGTTTGAAGATGATTTACATTCCCCAACCTTGGGGAATGTAATCAAAGACGACACGGTATTGATGGGCACATGGGCATCTTTGGCGATTGGTTCATTCCTATATCTGCAACCTTTTGGGCTTATATCGTTGATTGCGTTGGCCTATTTAGGCTATCGAGATGTCAGGGCAACATCTAAAAAGCAAGCCGATAATGATGCCAAGGAAGAAAAGCATGAGTTAGCTCAGGCGATCATTGAGCAAGAAGAGGAAACTCTGATAAGTAAATTTGAGAAATTGCAGACAGAACTGCAATATGCCGATAAGCCCGTAATAGAAATAGAACCGCAATTTGTTGATAACCCATGGGTTAAAAAAAACTTAGGGAAGTATGAAGGGGATGTATACGCATCTCCTGAGGATAAGGCAAACGACCAGGTAGCCCAAGCTAGGTTTAGAGCCCCTAATGTTAGTGAGCTATTGCAGCTCCCTATAGCTGAAAGGGCTGAAAGCTTATTAGAATCACTGGCATTGTCTGGATGTGACCTAAGAGACTTGTTGCATGATTCAATTGTGGCGGTCACTGGCGAACAGCAGTCTGGGAAGTCAACACTGTTAGTTATTTTGTCGATTTTTGAGACTGCGTTGCTGGACAAGAAAGTCCACTACGCGACTACGGATAGCGATGTTTATCCGTTTAAGTTCGCATCTGTTGTAGATTCGGTTGAAGGTTACCGGGATGAAGTGAAAACGGTTTCACAGTTGACCAAGGGCAAGGCGTCTGATCAGTCTTGGCTGTTTGATGAGTTGACTAGGCAAGACCGTGAGACGATTTCACAACCTTTATGGAACCAACTATTGACCGGATTTGTTAAAACCAGAGCACATGCCCGGTTAGTTATTCACGGCAAAACTCTGCCAGCCATGGGGGTTCCTAACGGTTTCAATGAGCAAGCTAAACAGGAGGCAACTATTTTAAGAGCTAAGCGTATGTCTGAAACTGTAGCCGTTAGCGAACGGCGTAAATTAGCCCATGGAGGTCGCTACCCCAGCGGGCAATATACATACTTAGAAATGGACTCAGATAATAAACTTAGCGATTCAAAAGACACCTTAACTTTGCCTGACTGGTTGCAATTCGAACTTAATGATGAAGGTTTGCCGTGTTATGTGAGATCGGTGCTGGCATATTTCCCTGAATTACAGGGGCAAGTCGAACCACGGTCTTGTCAAGCAGTTGCAGCGGTTCCCGTCGCTGATAACTCTATTGATTCGGCTAGACAGCAGTTAACCGCTCTTTGGGAAGGGGCCACAACCATTGCGCATCCCAGCAAAGACGAGGTTGACTTAGAAGAAAAAGAAATTTGTGATAATACTGAACGATTCGCCTATGTGGTCGTAAAGTATTTAAGCGATAGGCAGCTTAATAAAACAACGTTGGCCCAGCTCCTAGCTAATTGTTATGAGCTGAAAAAGCATCTAAAGCTGAACAGCCATGATGAAAACATCAGGGCCAAAGGTCGTGAGACTGCGAAGATCCTAACTAAAAAAGCTGGCAAACTTAATCTATTAAAGATTGAAGAACGCGGCCAAAGCATTAATATTTGGCCGCCAGATGAACCGCTGTTTGGAGTCGCCAGATGAGGCCAAACAAAAATGATGAAACGCATGCGAGGCGATGATTAAAATGGATATTTTCTTAGTTGGCTTAATAGCCATGGCTATCATGGCGATAAAAAACAAAGTAAGAAAATTGCTTTTTTTGCAAGAACAAGTGGATGAATTAAATAAACAAGTGAACATCTTGGAAAATCAAACCAAACGATTGGAAACTTTAGAGGAGATTGTAGTTAATCGTGAAACGCTATAGAAAATGATCGAAATCGCAGACGCAACAGATGATGAAATTTATTACCCTTGTGGTTATTTTGAATCTTTAGAAGAAGCAAATGCTGCCATAGACTCTTATTTTCAAAAGCACGGCATGCCACCGAATTTTGAGGTCACAGACGGATTCGTGATTAAGCTTGAATTTAGGGAATTGCCTATTGGTTTGACGACTTCAAAGACCGTAGTCTCTCGACGCATTTGGACGGAAGAATACGATTCAGAAAAAGATATCTATTACTGGCATGAAAATACTTGATTCTAATCGCACTGGCCATGTTACAGCCGAGATCGCTGTCGGTTGCGGCTTGCTTGGAGGTGCAATCGTTCTAAACTTGCCTTGGCAATTTTTCGTTACTGCCGCAATTATCCCACTGTGGGAGCTGTGGGGAACATGCGACAATGATGTAAACTCTAGAAGTCTTAAAAAAGGCCGTTGGTATCGTCGTTTTTGGGTGTGGTGGTGGAAGAGTTACGCGCTAGCCGTTGCACATCGTTCAAGGTTTAGCCATTCAATTATTCCTGGAACAATTATCAGATTGATTTTTAGTGGCTGGGTTTTCTTTTTAGTGTGCAAACCTGGCCTATTAATTGCATTGTCTGTCTTGGCTGGATGCGTGATAGCGGATTGTGTTCATATGCTTAAAGATGGATACTGGCCTCAAGAAATGTTATTTGGGAGATGAAATAATGAAAATAGTTGTAACCAGCCAAAGTCAACACAAATTACCAGTAGTTGAAGAATGGGTTCATTCCTTTGAATGGGGGAAAGAAATTGAAGTCATAGGCTATAAAACCCCGACCACGATTGAGCAACCTGTGGGCATTCCACAGGGAACAGACCTTTGTTTTGAAAGGGCTGATTATTTAATAGAAAAAGATTTAGTTCAAAAAACAGATATTATCATCTCAATTGAAAGTGCTTTAGATATTAATTGGGACAAAAAGACTGCAGAAGATTTACCATTTATTGGGATAATGACAGGGATTGGGACAGCTTGCCTAATTAAGTCAGGCGTTAGATTACCTATTCCTAACGAGTATTTTTACTGTGTAGAAGAGGCGAGGGATCGTGGTTTTGATAGCACGACGTTTGGTCAAGTGTTAGAAGAAAAGACGGGCATTAATAAAACAGGCTGGCAAAAAGAATTGACTGGTGTGTCCAGAAAAAAACAAATACTAAAATCGTTGGATGAAATCCGGCTTAACGTTCGTTCATTAGTGCTAAGGATTGGAAAATAATTATGACACCTATTTTCTTGAATTCGAATTCAATTAAGCTCATGGCTGAATGCCGTGATGCTGCTGAAAGAATCGTCTACAGACTGGATGAATGCGACATCGCAAATCGCACCAAAGAAAAAGATCAACAGGTTCATGAAGTGATGCTTGCTTTATTCAACGCGCAAATCAACAAAAACAAATAATTCGCACCGACCACCTACGATCGCGCCGTCCGACCGAATACAAAGCCAGTCGCCACCACTGCCGACAAACCAAAATAAGTCTTTTTTAAGAAACCTGCATTGCCTGACTATCCTGTGGCGATGCAGGTTACTTTTTACGATTACCTGTGGCATTAGAAAATTTTGCTTTTTTGCCAGTGGAGTGGTTAATCCAAAAATATCGGCTGAACAAATCCCAGCCTCCGATAGCAAACCCGTCCTGTAAAATCCCATCATCTGAATAAGCAGGCTTGCCTAGTTCAGCCAAAGCCCATAGGTTGATAGACTTTTGAGCTGGAATACTGATACGCCGATCCCGGCTAAGAACTTCGTCGACCTTGCTCAGCGCGATCGTTTTCGCAATTTTTTGAAACATCGGTAGTTATTAATGCACGACTGTTAAAGCATTCACAATTTTGACCGCAACATCCGGATTTGTATTTTGCATGACAATTATTACCAGTGCCAAAATTAAAAAACTAGGCTAATATCCAAGCAAAGCCGTAAATTACTATTTGGATGCAATCAGTAGTTTTCTGGAATGGTTTTATGAAGGGTGCGAGTGAGATCGTGCCCCATCTCCCACCCGGCAAAGATATTTACGCTTTTGCCGAAGTCCAAGCAGGCGAAGATATAAGTTGGCTCGAAGAACTCTATAGGCTTTCCGGCAGGCACTACCAGGCGTACAGCCAGCCGTATGGGAGCCAAACGCTGGCGATATATGTTGCCGACACAGTTAACGTTTTAGAGCATCAAGAACTCAATAACGTTAACTGCGACGGTAAAGGCAGGGCCAGTATTGCACTGCACTTAAAGCCTGAAGCTGGAGACGACTTCTGGATAGTTGTTGTTCATTTGCGTCGTCGCAATCGAATGGCAAGGGCTTGTGAAGCGGTCAGGCTTAGAAATTGGATGCTGACTAAGCCGCGAGTGGTTGCAATTGGTGATTTTAATTTAGATATTGAGAGCAGGGAAGGCGGCAGTCGTGATCCTGCTTTTTACAAGCTTGTTGGAGGGGATATTGATTGGATTCGTCCCCAAAATAGAGAGCAGCCAACGCATTGTTCCCGGCATAGATCATTATTGGATCTAGTTTTTGTGCGTGGGTTGCAGGGGACTGCACAAACCAGCGATATCCCGTGTAACAAGGCCGAGAATCCATCGGATCATCGGTGGATCGAGTTCAAACTAGAAGGTAAGAACATGGGCAAAACGAAAAATTATGGTGGGGGTTACTCCACCAACCAGCGTATTGGCAACCTTGAAAATATGTTCGGCGAGCTTCGAGATATTCTTGAAGACTTTAAGCAAAAACCAAGTGAACAAAAGAGTGAACCAGGATTTGATTGGAAAGAACTGCCATTGTTAGCTTGGCTATATGTTCAAGCTGCTTTCGGTGCAACGATTAAAATTATCCAGTCTATCGCCGTTGCAGCACTTGAACTAGGCCGCACAGTTGCCAGCATTTTAGGTTTCACAATTTTCTTATTGGCTGGATTGTTCGTTCTAATCACAGGAAGCAAATACTTTCAATATGGCCTAGGTCGTTTAGGGATTGTCAACCATGCAGACTCAGACCAGCCAGACCCGCCAAACTATGCAGCCGAAACCGCAGGAGATGCGACTGCTGCTGTTGTTGAATGGGTTAGTGGGATTAATGTTTATGGCAGTGACCGCGATCGTAGTCGAGCAGTTGGGAACGATGAAAGCGCAGACTCAGGAATGGCTGAAGAACCGCGTAATGTCGAAATCTCAGGACTAAAAGAAGATCTTTCATAAGGTTTGCTAGGGAGTCTAGATCAGCCTGTTATCCTATGGGTAGCAGGCTTTTTTTTGTTGTAATGGCGAATCTTTCAGACATTCCAAGCGAACGGCACGAACTAGCCCTTAAGCTGGGCTATCAGTTTGATCCTGAAACGGGCGAATATCTCGGCAGATATCGAAAAGGCGTATTTCAGCCCCCTGATGAAATGCCGTTGCCAGAGTTCCCTGAGGCAGCACTGAAAAGCGGAAAGCCAACGGGAAGGCATCTTAGGGTTTTGATCTGATTAACAATGCAAAAACCGCCCTACCTTAACTGGCTTGGGCGGTTTTGTTTTAGGTTTCTAGAATTAACTTTTTAATTAATTCATCAATAGCAGCGGATTTGTTCCGCTGCTCATTCAGCCACTTTGCCGCCTCAGGGGACAGCATAAACGGCCCCACCCGTTTTGTGCGCCCAGAGGGCTTGCGGCCTGCCCCCTGTCGCTTGCCTCCGTGCCCCTTCTTAGGCATTGGCGATTATTTCACCAGGCTCTACGTATTCCGCCAAGTGCCCCTCTAATGTGTAGCCGTTGTAGGGCTTCCCGCTCTCCCCGGTGAATGCTTCCTTATCATTAATAGAGCAGAAACGAATCAGGGCATTCAGCAAACGACCTTGGTCTTCGATGTAGATGCGGTCTTGGTCAAACGAAACTCTCATAAATCTTCCTCATCAACTTGATTACATCATAAACAATCAAGATGATGCCGTCAAGCGATTGCGGATTAATTTGACTTGGAAGAGCCGTTCTCTAATTCCTACCCAAATCTGTACAGACCTAGACAAGTCTACCGTTACAGTCTTTGGTGATTAGTTCCTGTTTCATAGCTGACCTAGCATGACTACTAGGGGTCATCACAGCTCCACAGGCCACAACGGTAGAACTTACCGCTGGAATTGGCTTATCTGGGTGCCAATTCTTGATGTTTATTGCTGCATTTAAATCTCTATCTATTTTTGTTCCGCAATCAGGGCAATGATAGACACGTTCTTTTAGCGGCATTTTGTGCCGATGATTATTGCAGCCTGAGCAAATTTGAGAGCTAGGAAACCAGCGATCAATAATCACTAGCTCACTTTGAAACTTCTCACACTTGTATTCAAGCTGTCTTTTGAACTCGTATAACCCAGCATCAGCAATAGCACCCGCTAACCGATGGTTCTTTAAGAATCCAGATACATTCAAGTCCTCAATCTTCACTGTGCTGTGGTTCTTAGCTAAGTGAGTAGTGAGTTTATGAATCGCATCTTTACGGATATTGGCAATACGTTGATGCAATTTAGCGAGTTTACGAACAGCTTTTTTCCGATTGCTAGAACCTTTCTGTTTACGACTTACAGACCGCTGCAACCGTTTTAACTGCTTAAGGTGCTTACGGTAAGCTTTCGGGTTTTCAGCCTCAGTGCCATCGCTTAGGACGGCTAAAGACTTTAACCCTACATCCACACCAACATCGGGTCTATCGCTAGCGACTGTAGGTTGTTCAACCTCAACCTTGATAGCAATAAACCAGTCATCAGCAGCACGGCTGATAGTGCAATTATGGGTAGCTGCTATAGGCAACTCCTCAGACAGCTTTATCCAACCGATAGTAGGCAGCTTTACCCGCTTACCGTCAGTGCAAATCTTAGGCTTAGCTTTAGTTCCAGATTCAAGGTAAAAGCTATCTTTAACGCCTTTCTTCTTAAACCGTGGCTGCTTAGATGTCTTTTTGAAACACCTATCCCAAGCTTTTCTAAGGTCTTTAAGTGCCTGCTGAGGGGCATTTTTATTACTGAGGTAATACCAAGGATTATCTGATTTAACCTCAGCAACTAAACGCTTATGCAAGTCAATAGCACTAGGGACTTTAACCGACTTATCAGACTCCCGTTGCTTAAGTACATCCAAGACAACGGCATTAGCCCAGTTATAAGCGTGTCGTGCTGTGCCTGCATGTTGAGCAAACAATGACCGCTGCTTGTTATTTGGCTCTAACCGTGTTTTGAATGAAAGAAGCATATCGACCTTATCCGTGTTACATTTACTGGTATACCAGATAATGATGAGGCTTGACAAGTGCCTACAGAGAAATTTAAGCCAAATGAAAAGACTGCTTACGACAGAACACCGGTACAAGTTAAGGTATTGCCTGGTGTTAGAGAAAAACTAAAAGCTATCCCAGGATGGCAGAATCTACTTAGGCAGAAAATCGATGAAATAATATCTGGACAGTCGGATAGTTTTGTCTAGTTATGGGTAGGAATTACCGAACAGTTAACCACCCTCTTCCAACCGCAAGTTAAACTGTGCTAGGGTGGGCTGTAACCTTTAGAGGAATAAGCCATGCCAAGAAAAAAAATAGGCGTCGCCCAGTGGGGGTGCTCGCTGCCAGAAGAAGCTAGAGAAGGTCTCAAGGAAGTACTCAGAAACCTTGACTGCCTATACAATGGGCAGCCAAGCTTAGGGGTTTTCTTGACGAAAATATGGAAAGGAGAACTAGTCATCTCAAAAAAAGTTAAAGTTCCCATTGACGACAATAACCTTTAGAGGTTATCGTTAAAACAGTTAAGGCGAAGGAGCCGGGAAATGACTACTCAATCATTAGTTTTGGAAGCAAGACAATATTTTTCTGAGGAAAAACATATAGATTCAATAATTTCCAGTATTGAACGGCTTGTGGCCGATACAGACTGGGAAAATGTACCTGATACAGACGGCGAATATGGATATGAATCCTGGGTTGAACTGTCCTATGGACAGCCAGGGGATTTAGAGCCTGAGCCGGTCGTTGTTTTTTGCATTTGCTCCAACGCGCCTGGGTGCATTACTGCAAAAACCTATAGATACCTGTAAGGAACATATGATTATGGATAATGAATTGCAATGCCGCATCACCCGCGCAGCTGTCACTTACTTCCATTGTCAGTCTTGGCAGATTGACGCCATCTATAGTGATGGCGAATGGTATTTGTACCTTGCCGACGTTGCAGCAGGCACAACGGGAGAGCCCGAGCTAATCAAGTATAGGGTAAATGATGGTTTCGCGTTTGAACTTAGTGAGTTGAATTAAAAAAATAAGGAGCCGAAAAGCATGACTACTCAATCATGGGAAACAGACAAGCAAGCCTATCTCTCTCGGGCTGGGCTCGATAAGAGGTGGGTGTTTTATGAGAACTTTATGGAGCTTACGGACTCTGAGTTCGCAACTTTGGTTTCGTTCTGCGATCCAGCAGAAAGACGGCTTACAGCCGTCTACGAAGGATCACATTTCTCTGTTGGCAGCTACGAAAGCACAGCAATCCAGCGATACAATTTTTAGATATTTCTAGATACTC
>CBDHHL010000024.1:0-6264 GCA_965263355.1 Leptolyngbyaceae cyanobacterium
AGGGAAGTTATACCAAAGCTGTTTAGTGATGTACGATCGGGCGGATGACACCCTTTATGCTCAACCTTGGGGGACTGGAGTGGTTGGCCCTAATGTGAATAAGCATGTGGAGATGTTGCCTACCGTGAAAACAACTTTGGGGCAGTGGTTAGAGCAGTATCCTGAGAGTCAGATTTTGTCGATACGTACTGGCCATACGCGCAATTATTCAGGCTATCCCTATGGGACGTATTATACGGATGAGACCATTGTTTTTCCTGTGCGAAATCAGAATCAGTTAGATCTACATCCAAAGACAATTATTAGCTATGTATGGGAGCCAGATGGCAAGATGCCCCACAACAAGTTTTCGGGAGATAGTTTGCAATTTGTTCATGATGAGGTGCAGCAGCAGGATAGCCAGGAGGCAGAACTTTCAGGGCGCACAGTGCGGGCTCGGTGGGATAGGCAAATGGAGACGGTAGTGGTTGAGGAGTTGGATGGAACAGTGATTCCCAGTTCGACAGCGTTTGCGTTTGTTTATCCGGCTTTTTATGGGGAGTAATTCAACGGTAATGTTTTGTCCCTCTTTCTTAGGCCTCGCAGTGTCGTTAGAATGAGCTTGAGAAAGACAGAACCTTTGACTAGTAATACGAAGGAAGAGACATCGTTGATTTACGCGGCGATGCAAGTGTCGGAACGGTCTTTTGCTAGGGTTTGGGATAACTCAGAGGACGCTGGGTACGATGATATTTGGCAATACCAAAACCGGAGCCAGAGGCTTGAGGTACTCAGCCGGAGACTGAGCACCAGGAGGAGGCTAGTCTTCGACAATTACGCCTAGATAAAGCCGCACGAATTCTTTGGCGGCGTCAATATTTAGGGTTTTTAGGGCTTCGGTAATCAGGGCAATGTTTTCGGCGCTGGGGTCTAAGCCGTGGTACCAGCGGCCAACGTTGGCACGGCTAATGCCCATGGTGACAGCCAGTTTATTCTGACTGATATTGTAAGTGTCTAAAACTTGCTTCAGTGCTACGCTTGCCCGTCCCATGCTCTGATCATCTCAGAGTCATTTCAGAAGGTAAATGTCACACTTGTGGATACACCTCATCTATGTTAATGTCACATTTATGATGACATCAGGTTGTGTTGACTATGCAAGAATTTATTCCTAGCGCTGATATCTATGGGTCTGAGACTCCGCCGACTCCAGAAGAGCCTCACCGGGAGTCGGTGCTGATTACTCTGATTGGTTCCACTATTGCTATAGAGCTAATTGTCAAACACCTTCATAAGCTTGGTTTTGCTGAGCCGAATGTCTGGAGCAAAGAGCAGACTGAACCGAAAAGTGGGCAGTCGATGCGGGTGTTGAAAAAATGGGTGCGGGTGTGAGATTTTTGAGATTGAAGCCAGAGGCTCTGCTGAGGTAAAGCACCCTTACAGGTACTGCTAAATCAGCTATTCTATGCCATAAAAGTAATAACTTATTTTTTTCTTCAAAATCTGGCTGATGGATGTTTTAGTCCTTACTACTTTCCTCGCTCCCTGTTTGCCTTTTTTATTGGAGAAAGTTGGAGCACCAGCATTAGAGGGTGCTGCCACAAAGCTGGGGGAAGATACCTGGGAAAAAGCAAAGGCTATTTGGGCTAAGCTAAGGCCCAAGGTGGAATCGGAAACAGCCGCAAAAGTAGCTGCAGAAAAGCTGGCCAATAAGCCTGATAGCCCTGCTTGGCAGGAAGCCCTACAGGAAGAATTAGAAACTATCTTTCGAAATGATGCGGCCTTGGCAAACTCAATTGCAGATATTTTTCAAGGTTCGCAGGTTGCCAGTGGCGGCAACCAGGTCCAGCAAACGGTAAAGGAAAATAGGGGACAAGTGATTGGGCAAATGTTTGGAGGAGAAGCCAAAAATATTGGTGGAATAGACTCGGTTCAGGGTGATGTGAATCTGTAGTGATAGAAATACTTAATTCGTCGTGTGACTCCCCTGCAATGGACCAATCACAAGTCCCTTCTCCCAAAAATCAAGTCCAACAAGATATTGGTAGCAACCCAGGTCAAACATTGGGGCAAATGTCTGGTGGACGAGCCATTAATATTTCTGGGGGGCAAGTATCCTTTATTGACAGTCAAGGCAATAATCCATCCCAGGCAACGTTGACCAACAAGCGAGAAATCCCTTCGCTACTGCCCTATTTGCCCAACCGCACGGACCAAGAATTTGAACTAGCCCAAGCAATTCAGAAACTTATGGGGCAATCGCCATATTGTCCCCTGGTTTGCTTGGTACATGGCGATGAATTGCAAAGCCATGACAAGTTTTTAGAGCGTTTACGTAAAGTGTCATTGCCACGATTGCTAAAGCTAAACCTTAAACAAACGGCTATTAAGGAATATCATCTGAAATGGCCCGCTAGCTTAAAAAAGTTAGACACGTTATTTGCTCGTTTAACTAAAAACTTAGCAGATACAGTTGAAAATGACAGTTTTGCTAACGTTCAAACTATCAACCAAACCTTTGGCAAATATCCTGGTCCAGTATTGATCCATCTACATTTGCTAACGGATGATTGGAAGCGTCTTGGTCCCAAACTCCTACCTAAAGTTTTAGAGTTCTGGCAAACCTGGCCTGACCTGGGTTCTGAGCAAACATTAATTATTTGTATTTTTATAAAGTACCAGCATCGACAGACTACCAAAACACGTAAGTGGCTTTGGTTGCGCAATCCAATTGCCTGGGTAAAACGATGGCTGCGGTATCGTCGTTGCCAAAAACTAAACTTGACCATTGCTCAACAGCTCGATCAGTTAGCCGCATCAGAGTTTAGTGCTTTTCATCGTTTGCTGGGTGTGGTGTTGCCAAAACTAGATAATATAACCCGAGGACATGTAGAGGACTGGGTGCGCTCTGAAGAGACAAAAATCTTTGCGGGCGAAGCAGTTTTAGAGCAATTAGTGGGGGCGGTAAGGGATATGTTTGATCAATATGAGACTATGCCTATGGATAATGTAGCGACACAGCTAACCACACTCCTCAAAGAAACTGTTATCAGTGGGAGGGAGCCTTAATGCAACTTCCATTCTATCGAGGAGATGGTAGTGGTCATCACCATAAAACAGCCGCCAGCTTACCGATACCTCAGCGCTCACGATTACAGAAACCAGAAAGTTACATCGCAGATGAAGGGCTCCGGGATGCCTGTAATGTGGCCTTACTATTGGGGCAACCATTGTTACTCACTGGGGAACCAGGGACTGGGAAAACCCAGTTTGCCTATAACTTGGCCTGGGAGTTAGGGTTTGAGCCACCATTAAAGTTTGAGACTAAATCCGATAGTGCCGCTCGGGATCTGTTTTACACCTACGATGCACTCAAGCGCTTTCAAGATATCCAAAGTGAACTAAAGTCCAGTACGATCCTGGACTATATTACGTATCAAGCTTTGGGTTTAGCTATTTTGCGCAGCCGACAGCCAACTGAGATCAACCATCTGGTGCCTAATGATTTTGGTCACACGAGTCCCCAACGGTCAGTGGTACTTATTGATGAAGTCGACAAAGCTCCACGGGATTTTCCCAATGACTTACTCAGTGAATTAGAACAACTTTATTTTCGAGTTTCAGAATTGGGTAATGCCAAAGTGGAAGTAGATCCTGCTCTACAGCCTCTAGTTATTATCACCAGTAATTCTGAGAAGGATCTGCCAGATGCTTTTTTACGACGCTGCATTTATTACAACATTCCTTTTCCTAGTTCAGAACGGCTAGCCAGTATTATTGCCAGCCATTTAGGCGCTAATACAAACGCAAACGATCCTTTTTTAAGAACAGTGTTGGAATTGTTTGATCGGTTTCGAGCACCCGAAAATGGATTACGGAAAAAACCTGCAACGGCAGAGTTGCTGGGTTGGGTAATGACATTACAGAAGTTTGGAGATGGTCAAAATAATCCACTCGATGACCCAAATATTGTTTTGAAGACCTTGAGCAGTGTGATTAAAACAGCAGAAGATCAACCAAAGGCCAGAGGCGTTGTAAAACGATGGATTCAGGAAAAATCAACACGCTAGACTGGTTGTCTCCTGACCTTTTGGTACAGTTCATGGATGAACTGCGGGATGCAGGGTATAACATTGGCATTAGTCAGTATATTGCTGTCCAGGATTTACTCTTAACTCTGATAGCTCAGAAAAAACTTGATGATTTAGGACAGCTAAAAACCTTTATTGGTCCAGTTTTATGTAGTTCTGCTACGGAACAATTAGATTTTCAACAGCGGTTTGAGCAGTGGGTAAACGATGTTAAGGCCAAACACTATCAACCACTACAAAAGGCTGAACAACAAGCCAAAGTCCTGGAGGAAAAATTAAGTAGCCTGCAACAGGGAGCAAGGCGTTTAAAGCGCATTTTGATTGGAACAGTTACCGTATTCACGGTGGTATTATTCCATATCCCTACACCGCAGGAGAAGAATATTTCGATCCCTGATGACGATGTCTCCCAGCCAACAACAGAGCCGACAACAACGCCTATACCAGACCAGCTCTCTACCAATTCAGAACCAAGCCCTCCAGCAAAAGTAGGCGCTGAGTCACCTGTCTTAATCGCTCCAGATCCACCAGATTCAATTTTAGACAATCAAGGAACTCAACTCAACTGGCTGCTCTACTGGGGAGTGGTGACCACATCGCTATTAATCTGGCGTTTTTGGTGGGATTGGCGCGCTCGTTTGTTTCTTAATCGACGAGAAAGCAATCGATCGCCTGAACTAAAAAAGATTTCGATGCAAGGACTGGAAACAGCAGTTTTTTCATCTAATTTAATCTTTAAAGCTGCTCAGCAGCTGAGACAGCGAACCCGACAACTAGCGAATACGCTAGATATCAGCCATACAATTCAAGCTTCCCTAAAAAAAGGAGGGTGGTTTACACCCATTTATGGCTATCGGCAAGTTATCCCAGAATATCTGTTTTTAATTGATCGAGCCAGTTATGCCGATCATCAAGCCAAACTAACGGAGGAGTTAATTCAACTACTCCAACAAAATGGAGTGTATATCACTCGCTATTTTTTTGATGGCGATGCTCAAATTTGTTATCCCGAAGCTCAAACCAACCTGCCCCAACCTTTGGCTGCTCTGAGTAACCAATATGGTGCTGATCGTTTGGTCATGATTGCCGATGCCGAGATCCTTTACAGCCGTCAGACAGGTGAGCCAGAGCCCTGGTTAGAGCAGCTGCAAGCGTGGGAACAGCGAGCGATTTTGACACCAAAGCCTGTGGAAAATTGGGGTCAGTGGGAATTTAAGTTGGTACAACAGTTTGTTGTGTTGCCTTTAAGCGATTCAGGTATTGCTGCGCTCTCGCAAGTATTTCGGAATGGGTCCGCCATCTACCGATTTGCTGGTGAGGCTCCCCCCCCACTGCCAGAGATATTGTCAATCCGGCCCCAACGCTGGTTGGAGCGACATCCCCCTATTCCAGAACAGGGGCAAATAATGTTGAAAGAACTCAACAAATATTTAGGGGAATCAGGTATATATTGGTTTACTGCCTGTGCTGTTTTCCCTGAACTACATTGGAATATCACGGTGTATTTAGGCAATGTCCTTAAGACACCCAGAGGCCGCTCCTTGTTAGATAGCTATACCCTGACCAATTTGACACGGTTGCCCTGGTTTCGCTATGGCTACATTCCAGACTGGTTGCGGCAATATCTGGTGGTAAATCTCACCCCAGACCAAAACAAAACCATCCATCGGGCATTTCGGCAACTGATGGTGACTGCGGTGCAAGGTTCGGTGGGACCGCTTCAGCTAAACATTGCCCAAAAGTATCAGCAATCTCTGCCCAACCTGACCAATCCATTGCTGCGCTTGATCGCACGACAAGCCCCGGAAGACGCCCCCCTGCGGGACTACATTTTTCTAGAATTTATGACTCGAGAGTCTTTACTCACGGTAGAGATTCCAGAGGATATTCAACCTTTACTTCAGGGTAGCCGTTATGAAAAAGTTCTCCGGCGGCAAAGGTTAGTTGTTGCTGCTGTGGTGGGCTTTATTACCGCTGCAATTACGTTTAACACCTGGTGGATGGTGACCGCTCAGACTCGTAGAATGGCCCAACTCTTGCAAATAACCCAAACATTAGTTACCGAAAATAGGCGACTAGAGGCATTGATTAAACTGACTGAGGTGGGTCAAATGCTGCGGGCCTCAAAACGTCAAAATTCATCTGTTTTATCCTCTGCAATTAACTTATTTTTAGAGCTCACGCCAGCGAAAGC
>CBDHHL010000025.1:0-165802 GCA_965263355.1 Leptolyngbyaceae cyanobacterium
TATGGATCTTGACTCAACTAAAATCAGCACCCATCGCTCCTTCCATCTGGGTGCGTAGCTGAGGGTTTAGAGAATTACCATCCCTGCGAGACTGCTTAAGGTCCTGCTCAAATCCATCCGGTGCTTCACCACTCATCACAGCAGATTTCTGCACCATAGGTACCCGTTGAATAGAGTCTTCTTTGGTTACTGCAGGTGTAACAGGTGTCGTAGCATGAATGCGCTCCACTACAGCAGCAGCAACGTGATCAGCTTCTTGTTCATAGGGGATGAATAAGAATACCGATGAGAATATTTTGAGACTTCTATGGGAGTATTCTTAAGCTTCTACCGTTGAAATCGCATTCTCAGGGGGTAGTTTCCCTGACATTACTGCTTCAAGCCCTGGTAAATATTTGTTCATGATGGTCCAATTACCAGTCAATAGGTTATCCAACAGCGCAGGGCTAAAGCGATCTCCACCCACGTCAATGCTGGTGCGAAAACGCACTTCCCCATCATCTAAATCCAGTTCAAAGCAGCCCATGGGTAAGCCATAGTTAGCACGAGTAACAAAGATAGCCATGGCTTCCCGTTGATCTTCAGGGGTTAGATCGTTCACTCGAGAATAAATAATGCAGCGATGAATTTCTTCATGGGCCTGGACAATACATAGCCAGTCTCCCTGGTCGGCAGTGACCTCAATGCGTAGACTGGTCTGGTCCCTAAATTCGGCAAAAGGGTAGTTGCGATCGCTACAATACTCAACCAACATATTGTAAATTGGACCAGTAAAGGTGGGCTGTTCGGACTCCTCTTGTGCCGCTAGAGTATCCCCAAACCACTCAGTGGTGTATCCTTCTCGCAAGCTTCCACCTACCTCCGAGGGAACCGCCACTGATTGCGTCACCTTTGTGCCATACCAATTCTCACTCGCCACCAGCGGATCCCCTGGGTTATTTTCATTTAGGGAAACTAGATGGGCCGCGACCTGATCAATATCTCCCAGGTTACTCTCACCCAGGGTATGCACCTGGTCTACCAAATATGCTAGTAAGGTATTATCCAACTTAGCCTCAATTTCTAGATCCCCTTGTCCCTCAAACGTTATTGTCTGTCGCCGCAAACTTTGTTTAAGATTGAACCATTCATTGTCATCGATTACCTTATAAACCTGTGGGGTAACTGTCATAAGTAAGCGACATTCTGTATAGATATTTTCTTCTCGGGCCAGGGTTAACTCGTCTACATGAACCATCAGAAAGCTGTTATCCGGAGTGGCAAGTCTCAGATCTTCGTCCACATTGAAGGAATGCACTGACTGTACTGTTATAGGTTCCATAGGGGCTAAGTGTCTCCTTATTTTTTATTCAAAGTCTGTGGATGTTAGTACTTTACTTAATATCAGCATCTTCGGTTTCTGCAGCATTGATTATAACAACTACCTTTTGATGTTTTTTATCCAATTCGGCCTTCAGAGCATTTGATGCATCTACATTATCCCCTGATGCCTTACGGCCAACTCCAACCATCGCGAGGGTCGCTGCTTGAGAATCCTTTAATGCCTTAGGATCTATGGCACGTGGTCGTGTTGGTAATTGTTGTAATTGTTGTAATTCTGCGGCATGCTGTTGTTGCATAAGCGCCTCGTCCTCTAATGCCTTAGCTTCCGCTTTTTTAGCTTTTTTCTTATCGTATTTTTTAGTGGTCTTACCCCCTATTTCCGTAGAGGATTTCTCTACCTCTTTTCCTTTGTTTTTTCTAAGTGGTCCATGGCCCCCAAGACCATATACAGCATTGCCACTATCGTCTTTCAGAATGATGGCTTTAATTTCTTTCTTATGCTGGAAAAGTCGCATACCTTTCTCTAATTTTATGTAAGAATCAAAGAAATAAAGCTGACTTTCCTGTTTGAGGTAGATATTAAGCTCATGTTTCTGGGGTCTGTCTTTGATTAGGGATAAGGCACCTACATTCTTCGGATTATCAATTTCGTCAACCTTACCTTCTCGACCAGTTTTATAGGTGACATTGAGACCAATTGATCCTTTAATTTCCTCACTTACTGCATTACCACCAGCATCTTTAAAGGAGTCATCATTCCCTTTCCCTTTGCCCAATTGTGGTTTAATTGAGCTGAGCACCAGCGTTTCTGCTGTATTTTTAGCTTCGCTGGTTAAGGCATCACTAACCGCTGCTGACGCATGGGTCAAATCACTACCGATTTGAGCACCTATTTTCGCTTTATCATCCTTGAGTTCTGCGGTACTCTTGCCAGACATCTCTTTCAAAGACGCTGCCAACGGCAAAATCACCTTTGTAAATAAATACTGTCCAAATCCTCCTTTGTCCTTCAGGAAGGAGGCAGGAACTGTCATCTGACCTTGGGTTTCAAGCTCCCATTTGATCAACTTTGCCTGACCCAATTCAAATTTAATCCCCGCCTCCTGAGCGAAATCAAGCTTGAGTTTGACCGCTGCTTTAATTCCACCAAAGCTGACATCCCCCATTAGCCATAGTCGATGTATCCCTCGCCCCTTAGGACTTTGTTTATTGCCAAGCTTCCCCTTTGAGGCGGCTTTCACATCCTTACGTTTTTGGGGACTGCCAATCCCTTGTCCCTGAAAGTTGGGATCAGGACCATACTGACCTTTATTTTTCTGTTTGTCCCAATCTGCCTTGAACTTGGCATCTTTGGTACTGAGAGAGTTTGCAATGGAGGCTTTGTCGTAGCGTCGCCCTTCCATACCCTGAATCGCCGCTTTCCCAGAGGCTCCCTTTGAGGCACCAACCGTATAATCAGCTCTCCCTGCTACCAGTGCCCCTGTTTCAACGTAAGCTTTTTCAATGAGCTTTTTACGCTTATCCTTAGCTGAATCGCCTAAACCATCCGGCATACCCCAAATTTCTTTCTCAATTTGAGCGGCCCACTCCTCACTGGTGTTATATCTTCGCTCTGCCTTTTTATCAGCAAGACCGAGATCGCCCTTTGCCTGGTTGTAAGCTTGCTCATCGTCTCCATTCGGTGCATCAACACTAACTAAGGCGTCAAGTTCATCTGCCTCAGATTTACCCCAAATAGCATTTGTCCACTTTTCGGGGAAACTGCCCTCCCGGCATCGGCGATACATGGCATAATCCAGTTCCTTACCAATTTCCTGGGGGCTTGAACCCTGAATTTCGGCATAGCCACCGAATTCAGCGCACAGTGCGGCAACTCCTGCTGTACCACCCAGTTGGAAGGTAAATTCAGCCCCTACTTTATACTCGTTATCAGCTTTATATTCAGCTGAACACATCAAACGCCCTCCCATAAACACGCCACTACCCCCTACGGGAATGCGAATTTGCATTTCAAACTTTGTTTTATCGCCTTTCTTCGGGACCTGAGCCGTAATAATGCCTGGTACAACAGTGTTGAATAACTTAGAACGATTGCCATTGTATTCTTTTGCCTTGTGATAGCTCTCCTTTGCTCTCTTCTCATCCGGTGTTTGCACGCTAGATGGATCGTTTAGCTGTGGTCCAGCAGGCAAATCCGTAAAGGTTTCATTTAACCAATTAGCATGAACTTCTGCCTGCTTACAGAATTTTTTGATGTAACCATAAACTGCCCTGAAATTGGCACACTCAGCCTGGGCAGCCTCAGTATAGTGAACAGAAGAGTCTGCTAGATCACTGGCTTTGGGAGCCGAAAGAACGTCTTTATTGACCGCTCGTTTCCTTGTTTTTGGATCGCCTCCCTGGCTAATTGCGTTTAACTGAGTTTGTGCCATTTGCTCTCGAATGAGCTGCTCTTCTGCCTCCTTTTGTTTTTGGGCCTGACTTATCTTCTTAATTCTGAGTGTTGCCTTTTCCGTCCATAGCTTGCACATGTCAATGACCCGCTGGAGGAGCATCTGACGCTGCGCTAAATCTTGTTGATTGAGGGGTTGAGACTTATATTTATGATAGAGGCGGAGGTTGTCTTTAAGAGATTGATAGGCAGGATCATCTGTAAAAGAGCCAAGCTTATCAACCTGTTTAATGCCAAGCTTAAATGCATCTACGTCCTTGAGGCTAACATCCTTTTCCACCTTTAAGCCATAAATGATCTTTACACCCTGAGCATCGGCATTCTGATCGCTAGAACTTTCATCTACATCAGCGGCAATGTCAAAATACTGAAGTAACTGAGGCTTAATTTCCATCAGTTTGGCATATAGCTTAGCCGTATGACGGGTAGAGCGCTTTTCTGGCACCTTTGAACTTCTGTTGAGCTTGTCAACCATTAAGCGATCTGCCTGCATTTCGTTATAGGCCATGGTGTCGTCCATCAGCTGCTTTTTGTCAGCATGCTTTTTTAACCAAGTATTAATGTCGCTTAAAATTGACTGTTGGAGAAATGTTTTGGGATCAGCATCAGCGGAACTGGTAGTAACAGCAGCCCCTTGCACACCAGCTTCATAGGCCTTCAACTTGCGAATGATTTCTTGAAGTTCTTGATCTTCTTTTCGTTTATGGCCTTTACAGTGACCAGTCCAATAATCATCTAACGCTGTTGCCAGCTGATCGGTTAGAGCACGCTGAATATAACCCGGTGAAACGGACGAGATTTGAATGGGCTTGAGTTGAACCTGGGGTGTTTCAAATGCAGGCTTTGTTTGTATCCTGGCGGCTCCGCCCTGCTGTACCACGTGGGTAAGCTCATGGGCAATTAGGGTTTGTCCACTTTTGCTACTGGGGTTGTATTCTCCTTGTTTAAAGAAAACATCATTTCCTGTCGTAAATGCTTTAGCCTGGATTGAGCGGCTGAGCTGATCCGCCTGGTTATCGTTATGAATTTTAACGCTGCTAAAATCTGCCCCCATGGCAGATTCAAGCTGACCTTGAAGGGTTGGTTCTAGGGAGCTGCCACCACTGCGTGCTTGGTTAAGCTGGGACTCAAATTGGTTACTTGCTGCCCCAGAGATAATACCGCCATCACGCTGCACAGGCCGAAAGCCAACGGTATTAACATTAAAAGCCCTACGCTGTACCGTATCATCTCGGTCATCAGAAGTAGCCGCTTGAACAGTGTGAATCTTCTGTACTACCTGACTGGCAACTCGATCCGCTTCTTGCTCGTACGGATCATTGGGTTTACCAATGGTAAGCTTGGGCTGTAGTACGCTAATGTCGGCAAAATTAAAATTTGTCGATGGCTGCGTTAGATTACTTTGGAAAATATCTGCAGCTTTTGCCGGTGAAGAAGGCCGTAATTGACTATGGGTCATCTGCGTTTTAGATGCTTGATCGTCTCTTTTCTGAATGCGATCGAAATTACCCATCGTTAGCCTCCTGGCATGGTTGCTTCACCAACTGCAGCTATAGTGCCCGACGAATCTTATTGATATCAGCGTGCTCTATTGCTCGGTGGTGGAAATGGTGGACGACCAGCTGGTCTTACATCTCCAGAGGGGCTACTATTTACAAATCGCCGTTGAAAACTTTGATCCGGTGTACCTTTCACACAGCGGGGGATAAAGGGAAACATCTCGGTGATGTGATAGTGGTAAATACCGTTTGGGTGCTCGGGTGTAACACCAAAGCGACCATTACATTCATCTAGATCACCGAGCCCCGCTACATACTCAAAATCTTGGACAAAGGTGCCATCGTAGGTGCCACCGGGACCATTGGGGCGCTGCCCTGCTTTAAGCCGATAGCTACTCTGCAGTGACGTCAGACCACTGGTTGAGTTATTGATATCCCTATAACCGTACTGACCATAGACGGGAAATCCATCGGCAGCATAGCCGACTAAAGTCATTGATGTACCCTGGAGCAAGCCTGTTGGTAGACCGTGGTAGTGATAAGACCCACTGGGTTGCACATGGGCATTATGTTGATCTAACCCCAGATTGATCCTTCCAGATAGGGCATCGTAGTTCCAGCCGGAGGTGCGCTCTCGATTCCAATATTCAGCTGTCCCTGGTTCAAAGGGAACACCGTTGAGGGCAACACCAAAGGCAGGTCTGGTGGGGGTGCTTGTCTCAGTTAGTTGGGGGGTCAGAGTAACTCGAAACCTATGGTTTTGCGCAGAAATACTGTTGGGGTTACCGGCATTGGGAAAATTTCCTGGTGCATGGTCTGGAATACCATTGGAAGAAATATAGCGATAGCCTCCACGCTCCTCAATACTGATCTGATTCATCAATTGACTCTGCTGACTGATTAGTATTTTGGTCTGAGGATGGTCCAGCGCCATCATCTGAAGCAAAGTTTGGCTAAACAAAGCGATTGGATTATTAATTTGACTGGTATTTGCTTTGTTATACCCGTAGTTGGGCTCAATCCAGGCACTGATATCATGGGCAAATGCTGCTGTCCCCGTTATGCTCCCAAGTAAGGCTAACGTTCCGGCTACATAGCAGCTTAGTTGGTCGCCTGAGGGCATAATTTTCATACAGTAACCTCATCAATTTTATTTAGTCAGATTTAGCGGCTTTAGTATGCCCATGGGGGATCTTCGTCAAACGCATGGGTTACAGTCAGTCACACTGGTTAACTCATCTAAAAAACGGTCGAGATTCTAACAGCCTATATGGGCACGCTTAAAAACAAATAAACTTGTTCTGTTTGCTGAGGATAGCTGTGATTATAGGACAGATCTCTAAACGCTTTCTCCGAAGCTACTTACTAAGGCTACCCTACCAGGCCCGTGTTGCACGATATGGAGCCCTGGTGGATGTGGGATGGTTAAAGTCTATTTTAGAAGAGATCAAACCAGATGTTTTGCCAGACGCCTTACAAGAGGTCGGGGTGCAGCAGGCTCCTCCAGATGTGATTCAAGCGCCTGCACCACACTATCATCAATATCGGTGTTTGCAAGGAAATCCCTTAAGCTGCCAGGAACCGACCGATCAAACCAGATGTGAACAGTGTTATTTTCCGGCGCTGCTGCCAGCCGGAGGGCAGTTAATAGGTAAACAAGGTGAATATAAAATTGGTTCAAACCTGGGCCGACGTGGTATTGGCAGGCTTTATGAAGGGGTTCGTCTTAGCTCTGAAGAGCCGATTATTATCCAAGAATATTTACTCCCTGAACGATACTTTAGCCCAGATGAACAACGGCAATGCCAGGAATTGTTCACTACTTTAGCAGGACTGGCATTAGCCGATGGTCGAGTGCAGGATGCAAGAACTGTACTGCCGCTAGAAGCGATCGCAGATTTATCGGGTGAGCGTTGCTATTTGGTGACACCCGCCGTAGATGGCAGTCCCACCCTAAATCGTTACTGTGCACAATATGGTGCTTTTGACAGTAAAGCGGTGTTATCAATGCTCAATCAGGTACTACAAACCCTGATCTGCTTGCACCAGCAAAAATTCACTCTGCCAGCCGGTCAGGTGGAGACGGGGATTGTCCATGGCAATATCGGTTTGGATAGTCTCCTATGGGTTACTGACCCCAAAAGAAAAGACGCATCGGGCTTTGTTTATCTTACCGATTTTGCATTGTGGGAGAGATTTTTTGATCCCGCTCGTGTAGATCGAGAACAGCCGGATTTTCAAGATGATTTGGCAGCTTTGGGACGGGTAGCCTTTTTTCTATTAAATGGTGCCACCCTGGATAGTGAGGGACAGCTCTTAAAACCGCATCTTGATAGCAATTGGCCTGATACTTATGCTCCGCTTAAGCGATTTATTCTGCGGTTGATTGGGATTGAACTCCCCTTTACCAGTGCAGAATCGGCTCGGATGGCGTTGTTGGCTATGCCCCCCGAGGAAGCGGAGAGCCAGTGGGAACACCGTCAGACGGAACAGGCGGCTGTTAAACGAACCGGGTGCAAACGATTGATTCCTATTTTAGTGGCCGCAGTTATTTTAGCTACGCTGGGTGTGTTTGGTTGGTTGCTGCTGAGGTCTCAGCGGCCCAGCTATGCAGATCCTCTCTTACCTGCTTGTTGTTTAGACGCTATTGATGCTGTTCCTGTTGGTGAGTATCGTTATTCGATGCCCGTATCAGCCTATTGGTATCCGTTATTTCGGGCGACAGCAGACCCCTCGGCTGAGTTACTGCCCACACTGTTTGACCGCCTGCAAACACTACATCCAGAATTGTCCCTGGTCCCCCATGTGACTGAGTCGGTGGAGACTGCGATCAAAGCCATCCAGTCAGGCCAAACCGACTTTGCCATTGTGCCCTTAACTACTCCCCTACCCGCTGACATTACCAGCACGATCATCGCCTATGACAGTTTGGTCCCCGTGGTTGCCTTTAACTATCCCGATCGCACCAAGGGATTACCCGATGCCCTCAATGGTGACATTGAGTTATCGCAATTGAAACAGCTATACACCGATGAAATTAACAATTGGCAACAGCTGAGTTCCTTTGATTTATCAGTCAAACGCTATTGGCCCAGCGATCCGACGGCCCAGGCAATGTTTACCCAACGGGTACTACAACCGCCGGAAATGCCTGATATCGCTGATCCTGAGTCAACCAATCCAACGTTTATCACGACGGATGAGAGAGACGCGTTGCCCACCTTGACTATGCTGCGCTGGATTTTGCAGGATTTTGAGAATACGACCATTGGCAGCATTGGAATTGCCCCCTTGAGTCAGGTATTTGGTCAGTGCTCGGTGTATCCGTTGGCGTTGAAGCAGGGGCGGCAATCGGTTACCCCCTTTGTGTTTAAGAATGGTAAGGCGGTGGGACCTGAAGGGAATTTGTGCGATCGCAAAGGCAGCTACACCCCCAATGGTGAAGCCCTTCGCACAGGTACCTATCCCCTAGCTTATCCCCTGGCAGTCATCTATCCCTTTGACAACAGTCGTTCTCCCATTGGCAAAAAGCTAGCCAAGTTGTTACTGACCCAAGAGACTCAGACCTATTTGACGTCGTTAGGCATGGTATCTGCTTATCCGTTGCCGGAATAGATTAATGTTCAGATGATAACAGGTAGTTTTGAGATAACAGACAGCTTTGAACTTGAGATATGTAGCGATTATTACAGAGCTTGACGTACTTAAATGCGGTACATTGAAAGCTAGTTAAATCAGGCTTGTGTAAGCAATAATTATCGTCCTATAAAGCTTTGAGGTATTTTCCTTAGCATGCATCGGCATGCATAATGGATCACGGACATATTTTGCTAAGTTCACCTGATATTCCACTAAGAGCGGCTATAGGCTCTTAATGGCGATCAGACTTGAGTGGAGCCATCTGGAAAATAAAACCCATGAAAATAGAACTTTTGCTCTTACTACGTCTTATACGGCAGCGCAGGCTGAGCTTATCAATACCCCTAGGCGTTGCCATTAGTTCCATGCTAGTTGCGCTTCCTAGTTGGGGACAGACCAGTAATTCAGTAACATCTCTATCTAATGGTGATGTAAAGTTTAATACCTCAAGTCTGGTAAGTCTGCAGGGTATTCAAGAATCTAACAAAGAGACCTCATTATCTGTGCCAGTTGCCGAATCGCACACTGGGGAGTTAACCGTGCCCCTAGGTAATAGCGAGGTGATTGCAGATATCCAAGTTCGCTTTGTTAACGAAGAGGGTGATCTGACTGAGGTAACTACCCAAGACAATATTATTGTCCGTGAGTTTGCTTTGCACCCAGGTGATAATTACGATCCGAAGCTGGCTCTAGAAGGCTTAACCCGAATTGCGGCTCTCTATGCTGTCAACCAGCAGGCAACGCTGACCCTTGAACCTGCAGCTGAACCTGAGCAGGTAGTTATGGCTGTGAATTTAGAAGAGCCAAATTCTTTTTTCTTTACCCTTGATTTAACGTTATCCCGACCGACCGCCCTACAGGGGGTATCACGGCCTGCTACGGTGCCTGCCCTATCAAATGGCAGCAGAGGATTTTCAGTTGGTGCTCGTTTTGGTTTGGCCAATATAGGCGGCAATAATCAAACACTATCCTTAGGCATTGAAGGAGGGGAAAATATTCTGGGTGTAGACCTAGACTTTAGGCAAGTTTTTGAAGATGAGTCAGGATATGGTATCAATTTTGCGAATCAGCGTGCTGTAGAGCCTGAATTTACTGGTGATACTGAGATTGAAACCCCCAGTGGTGATGAACCTTGGGTACATCGCATTGGGGGTGGAGTTGAGTATTTTCGGCCCCTGGCTCCTGGTCTAGACGCAGCTTTGGGGGTTTCCTATCAGCAGATTTCTGTTCGAGAAGATGTTTTTTCTGATGATCTTGCCCCTAATGATGAGTTTGGCAATGATCTCACAGTGAGCGATGATGGTGAAGATGACCTGTTGACTATCAACCTGGCAGGTATTCTAGACTATCGGAATGATACTAGAAACCCAACTAAGGGATCTAAATTACTGTTTGGATTAGATCAATCTATTCCCATTGGTGATGCCGACATCTTATTTACTCGCCTCAGTGCAAACTACACTCAATTTTTACCCTTAAATCTTTTTGGCTTTACCGAGGGACCTCGTACTTTAGTTTTAAATCTGCAGGGAGGCACCATTTTGGGAGATTCACCACCCTATGATTCCTTTAGCTTGGGTGGTTCTAGTTCTGTGCGCGGCTATGGATCTGGAGAAGTTGGGACTGGGGAGAGTTTTGTTCAAGCCACTGCTGAATATCGCTTTCCCATTGTTTCCTTTAATGCATTTGACGATGATGTTGATCTTGGAGGCACCTTATTCTTTGATTACGCCACTGATTTAGGCACTGGTGATGAGGTTATTGGTCAACCTGCAGAGGTTCGCAATAAACCGGGCGATGGTTTTGGCTATGGTGTAGGACTCAGGGCATTGACATCCCTTGGCCCCGTAAGGCTTGAGTTTGGCATCAGTGATGAAGGTGATACAAGAGTTATTTTTAACGTTGGTGATCGATTTTAATAGCGTAGGTCATTGCAATCTTTTATAAGATGCGAATAAACGTTGAACCTCTTGGAATTTAACCGTTCGACTAAGCTCACATCGAAGTCCAAAGCCCAAATTCTGAGGGCATTGAATAGGGCAATTGTTGGGAAATGCAACTGTATGTTGCATTTCCCAATTATATCAAGCCAAAAATTAGCTAGTACCGAACATAATAAACAATGCAACATCACAAAAGCTGTAAACCTTTCCAGAATAAAGGCTTTGAATTCTAGTTATGTTTCGCTGTTTTATAATTGCTGTGCTAGTCTTGGCCTATGGGGCTCCTGTTGTTGTTTTATTCCAAAATCCTCGCTACTCCCTGGGAGTCTCCGTTTAGCACAAGGTATGAAACTAACTGTTGTTTTGCTGTCTCAGCTGTTAGCGGTGGTGAAAATAAATACCCTTGGCCAAACTCACAGCCTAGCTCTTGTAAATATTGCAGTTGTTCCTGGGTTTCAATGCCTTCCGCTACGGCTGTTAATCCTAGCTGTTTGCTCAAGGCCAAAATCGTGCTCACCACTTGATAGTTCCTATTGTTAGTATCCATCTGGCTAACAAACGTTCGGTCAATTTTCAGAGAATGAACCGGTAGACGATGGAGGTAATTGAGGGAGGAATACCCTGTACCAAAATCATCGATGCTAATGCGAATCTGTTTCGCCGCTAATTGAACCAGCAAATCAGTCGTGCGCTCAATATCGTCAATCAGTATGCTTTCCGTAATTTCAATTGTGATGGCATCACCGTTTAATCCAGTCTCTTTTAGGATTGCATCAATATCCTGAAGTAAGGTTGGCTTACGCAAATCCTGTGCAGAGAAGTTAATATTAATACTGAAAGTAGCTCTGTTGGCAAATTGTTGTTGCCAATGGGCAAGTTGTCGGCAGGCTTGATGAAAAACCCAATGGTCAATTGATGTAATTACGCCAGCTTCTTCAGCAACAGGAATAAATTTATCAGGGGAAATAAATCCGCTTAGGGGATGTTGCCAACGAACCAAGGCTTCAAATCCTGTCCATTGACCGTTCTTTAAATTAACAATGGGTTGGTAGCGTAGATTAAACTCTGCATTTTCAATAGCCTTGCGGAGATCTGTTTCCAAGGTGAGGCGATTCATTGCTTGGGTATGCATTGCCACATCGAAGAATTGGTAGGAATTGTTGCGTTGTTCCTTGGCTCGATACATGGCAATGTCTGCATCACGGATTAAATCAGCAGCTCGACAATAGTCGGGTGTACCCAATACAATGCCTATACTAAAACTAGTGAAAATTTCATAATCATCAATGTGAACAGGCATTTGGCTGTCTGCCAAAATGCGTTCAGTGACTTTCACCACCTCTTCAGTGTTGTTAATTTCTTCTAGCAAAATGACAAACTCATCCCCCCCTAAACGGGCAACCATGTCAATATCGCGTAAATGGTATGTTAACCGTTTGGCAGTCTCCACTAGCAATTGATCGCCCACTACATGGCCCAAGCTATCGTTGACTACTTTGAACCGATCCAGGTCCAGGAAAAGAACAGCATAGCGATAGTTTTGGAGTCGTTTAGCGCGGTTGATTGCCAACTCTAGGCGTTCGGTCAGTAATGCTCGGTTGGGTAAATTAGTGAGGTGATCGTGAAGGGCATTGTAGAGAAGCAAGTCTTGTGCTTTTTTGAGGTCACTGATGTCACGACAAACGCAGATTAATAAATCATCTTCAGTTAGGCTCAAGGATAGTCCCTGGGCAAACGTAGTGCCATCCCGGCGGGTAGCAATGGCCTCTCCTTGCCAGGCGCGATCGCGTTCTAACTGGGGGAAAATCTCCTGCTCAAAGCGCTCGATTTGCTTTGGTGAATAAAGAGTCATCCAACTTTTCCCTAAAAATGCATTGGTTGACTCATAGCCAAACAGAGCGAGGTGAGAGCGGTTTGCATAGGTATATACTCCGTCCTGGACAATACCGATCCCATCAATTGCTGTTTCAATGGCAGCTAGCTGACGGTTAATTGCAATTTCAGCTTGTTGGCGTTCAGCCCGAATTTTGGCATCCCGTAATTCTCTACGGACGGCTTCGGGTAACCGGGTCAGACTATCTTTCATCACATAGTCATGGGCCCCAGCCTTCATCATATCTACAGCGAGATATTCTCCAATGGATCCTGCAACCACGATAAAGGGAATATTGGCACATATCTCATGAACTATTTTGAGGGCCGTAGGAGCATCAAACTTAGGTAAAGTGTAATCCGAAATAACTACGTCCCATTTACGGGTTTCCAGCATTTTCCTGAGTTCCTCAGCGGTTTCTACCCGTTCCCAAATGGTCACCAAACCACTGCGCTGAAGTTCCCTAATGACCAAGCGGGTATCATCCTCGGAATCTTCGATGATCAAAACATTGAGGGAATCACTCATGAATACTTATCGCCTCTGACCAGCAGTTTGACTCATGCACCAAGAATAGCCCCAGTGAAAGCATAGTAGGGGTAGAGTCATAGAGCGTCTGGCAATGGTTCATTCAGGAGTGACCAGTATAAACCTAGTTGTGCAACTGCCTTTGCAAATTGCTCAAAATCAACTGGTTTTCGAACATAGCTATTAGCTCCTAGATTGTAACTTTCGATAATATCGCGCTGCTGGCTAGAGGAAGTAAGGATAACAATTGGCAATAAGCGTATTCGTTCGTCCTCACGGACGCGCTGTAAAACGTCTAATCCATCCAATTTTGGGAGCTTGATATCTAGTAACACCACACAAGGTAATATCTCAGTTGAAAATAGAATTTCTAACGCTTCTTCTCCATCTCTTGCAACCTGAATAGGATTAGTTACATTCCCCCGTCGTAACCCCCGAATTGTTAATAGTTCATCGTCAGGGTTGTCTTCAACCAGCAAGATCGGACGAGTCATCATAGGTTTAGAATAACGCTTACTACAGTCAAACAAACAACCTGGGTAGGTAGATAAACAACTCAATTTTAGAGCTGAAACCCCAGCAATTTTACGGAATTATTAGTTTAAATCGCAATCTTTATACGTTTCCTTGGTGGATTATGTTCCCTGCTTTAGCAGGCTGAGGTACCGTAAAATAAAAGGTAGCGCCTTGTTCAACAATAGCGTCTGCCCAAACTGTGCCACTATGGCGGTGAATGATTCTTTGAACTGTTGCTAAACCAATGCCGGTACCAGGAAACTGATTTTCTGTGTGTAATCGGTGGAATACGCCAAAAAGCTTATCGATGTATGCCATATTAAAGCCTGCGCCATCGTCTTGAACAAAATAGGTCGTTGGCTGTCCTTTATTAGTTTGCATGCCAAACTCAATACGGGCTGTAGAATGGTGACTGGTAAATTTCCATGCATTCTGTAAAAGATTGGTGAGCATGATCCTCATCAGAGTTAAATCAGCAACAATAGTCATGTTTGGGGCAATTATGACCTTGACATGGCGAGCAGGATCTGATTCTTGCAATTCACGGATTAACTCATAGGCTAAGCTAGTCAAATTGACATTAGAATAATGCAGCTCTACTTGCGATACCCTTGATAAGCTTAGTAAATCATCAATTAACATCGACATCCGCGATATATTTTTGCGAATGCGGTCAAAATAGCTGTTTGCGACTTCATCAAAGGTGCCTCCATAGTCCTCGAGCAATGCCTTACTAAACCCATCTATGGCGCGTAACGGTGCTCGTAAATCATGGGAAACGGAGTAGGCAAAGGATTCTAGCTCCTTATTAGAGACCTCCAGCTGGGTATTAGAGGCCTCTAGCTGAGCAGTAGTGTCTTTAAGGGCTGTAATATCTCGTCCAACAGCTTGAAATTCGATTGCCTTGCCACTAGCATCAAAGAAAGCACGGTCAGTCCATTGTTGCCAACACAGGGTATTATCGGGGGCGATGACCTGGTATTCATAGACAATAACGGGGTTTTCAAACGATAGATTATTGAACGTTTGCTGAGTAGCTGCCCGATCTTTTTGAAGTAATAAATCCAGAAAATTAGAGCCAACTAACTCTTCGGATGAACGCTGAAAGTATTGACAGTAGGCATCGTTGACAAATGTTAGGGTACCATCAGGCAAAAAGCGGCAAATTAACTCAGTCTGGTCAGCAACGATACTTTGGTAATAGGCCTGACTCGCCTGCAGCTCTGCCGTTCGTTCTGTGACTTTGGTTTCTAAGCTGCGATTCAATTTCTCCAAGGCAGTTTGAGCCCGCTGGCGTTCAAGTTCGGCCGCAGATCGTGCCCCAAAAACCCGCAAAATTTGTTCTGCCCGGTCAGGATCCCTCAAGGGTTGCTGGTTCAAGATGTAAAGGATACCAATCAATTTACCCTGGTTGCCATACAAGGCAATTCCCAGAAAACACACGGCCTCTAATTCAGCCAGGGCTGGATCTTCGGGAAACGCTTCTTGAACGGAATCAGGGCAATAATAAAATCCCTCTTGTAATGCCCGTTTGCACGGGCCATTGATGGGGGTATAGGAGAAATTGGGTTGAAGCCTATCACTTGCCCATACAGCTAGGGCATGCACGTCACCTTCCATGTATTCTGCTACCAATACATAGGCTGCCTCCAATGCCCCGGCAATATGGTGTACCAGGGCTGGGAAAAAGTCTTGGCCAGTGGTGGCAGCAGTGCCCTCAATCAGGTTTTGGAGCGCCAGCTCGGTCTGTTTGCGATCGCTAATATCCGTAATAGTACCCACATAGCCCATCATTTGCCCTAAGGTATCCTGTTCGGCAACTGCCTGGGTATAGACCCATCGCACGGTACCGTCAGGCTGTTGAAACCGATATTCCAGCTGAAAGGTCGTCTGGGTCTGGAAGGCTTCTATCCAGGTGGTCATAACGAGCTCGCGGTCTTCAGGATGGAGGGCATTCTGCCATTGATTCCCCATCAGTACCTCACGGCTAAGCCCTGTGATCTCACAAGCGCGATAGTTAACGTAAATACACTGACCGGCTGAATCATGGCGAAAAATACCCACAGGGGCGGCGGCGGCCAAAGAGATATACCGCTGTTCACTAGTCCTAAGGCGACTTTCTCGCTCCTGGAGTTCGGCAGTGCGCTCTGTGACTTTGATTTCTAAGGATTGATTTAGCTGTTCCAGGGCGGTCTTGGCCCATTGACGTTCTAGTTCGGCTCCGGCCCGAGCGGCAAAGACCCGTAAAATTTGCTCCGCTCGCTGTGGCTCTAGAATGGCTTTAGAGTCAAAAACGCAAAGATTGCCAATGGCTTCGCCTTGAGCGTTATAGATGGCTACCCCTAGATAGCTTTGAGCATTTAACTCTACTAAGAGATCATCTTCAGGAAACATCTCCTGGATGGAATGTTCGCAATAAAGTCGTCCCTCATCTAATATCCGTTGGCAGGGCATGGGGCGGGGATCGTAGGAACAGGTGGGCTGCAATGTGCCAGCACTCCAGAATGCCAGAATGTCCATCTCATAATCTTTGACCTTAGCGGCCACAAAGACATAGGCAATATCTAAGGCGTCGCTAATGTGACGCACCAGAGCTGGAAAAAAGTCTTGGCCAGTGGTGGCAGCGGTACCCACAATCAGGTTTTCTAATGCTTGCTCAGCCCGTTTGCGAGCGGTAATATCCCGCCCCACTGCCTGGTATTCAATGAAATTGCCATCGGCATCAAACAAGGCACGATCGCTCCACTGTTGCCAGTGAAGGCTGCCATCGGGGGCAAGGATTTGATGCTCGTAAGTAGAGACAGGGTTGTCAATGGACAAGTTGCTAAAGTTCTCTAAGTAGATGCACTGAGCCTCTGGAGGTAGCATTGGAATGAAGCGCTGTCCAATCAGCTCATCTGGCGATTTTTGGAAGAATTCACAGTAGGCCCTATTCACAAAGGTGAGGGTACTATCGGGTAAAAAGCGACAGATTAACTCAGTTTGATCGGAGATAATGCCCTGGTAATAGGCACGACTGGTTGAGAGTTCAGTGGTGCGTTCTTCCACTTTGGCTTCCAGGGCAGTATTGAGTTCTTCTAACTCGGTTTGTGCTCGCTGACGTTCTAGCTCAGCGGCTGCTCGAGCTGCAAACACCCGCATAATTTGCTCCGCATGTTGTGGGTTTGGAATTTCTTGATGATTCAGAATACACAAGTCACCAATGGCTCGTCCCTGGGCATCCTGCAAAGCAATTCCTAAATAACTATCAGCATTCATTTCAACCAAATCTGGATCATATGGAAACTGCTGCTGTAACGCATGGCCACAGTAAAATCGTCCTTCTCGTAAAGTCAATTCACAAGGTGTTTGGGAAGGATGATAGGTCAGATTAGTCTGCATCGCACCATTGGCCCAAAAGGCCAACGTGTTCAAGCTATCATCAACTAACTCAGACACAATGGCATAGGAAACATTGAGAACCATCGCCATGTAGCTAACCAAAACGGGAAAAAAGTCTTTACCTGTGGCAGTAGCAGTCCCTGCGATCAAGTTTTGGAGGGCTTGTTCAGCCTGCTTGCGTTCGAGTTCAGCCGCTGCCCGAGCCGCAAAGACCCGGAGAATTTGTTGGGCTCTTTTGGGAGATGCGATTGGTTGTGGGTTCATAACGAATAGATGGCCGATACCCTGACCTTGGGTATTACTTAGCGCAATACCCAAATAGCTTTCGACATCAAGGTCAACAAGATCTCGATCATGGGGAAATAGCTGCTGAACATTGGTATCGCAGTAAAACTCTCCTACCTGAAAGACTTGTTCACAAGGGGTATCCGCTATGGGGTAAATATGACGTGGTCTCAAGGTGTCTTGGCCCCAAAAAGCCAGAGTATGTAGGGTATCGTCAATCTTTTCAGTGACAATGGCATAGGTCACATTCAAGGCTTTGGCAATATGGCACACTAAAGCCGGGAAAAAGTCTTGCCCAGTGGTGGCTGCAGTACCTGCAATCAGGTTTTGTAGGGCCAATTCCGCCTGTTTGCGCTTAGTAATGTCAAGGACAGTACCAAATAACCGGGTGACTTGCCCTTGGCCATCCCGTTCTACTTCTGCGCGACATTCATGGTGACTCACAGTGTCATCTGGGCGTACCATACTGTATTCAAACGTGTAGGGGGTGCCATCAGAGATCGCCCGCTCGATATATTGCTTTAACGTCTGACGATCATCTACCTGAAACATCTTTAAACAGTCTGGATAGGAGGGAGCTGTTTCAGCAGGCTCCAGGCCATATATACGAAACATTTCTGGGGACCAGATAACCGTCTGAGTAGCAACATTCAATTCCCAGTTACCCACATGAGCTACCCGCTGTGCTTTCAACAGATTGGCTTCACTGCGGCGTAGTTGCTCATCGGCCTGTCGACGCTCAATGGCAATTCCAGCAATATGAGCCATTTGGGTAATAATACCCAGCTCGTTTGCTTGGGGTAATTTAATCTCTTGGTAATGAATCGTAAACGTCCCTAAAAGACTCTTATCATTGGCGATGATGGGAACCGACCAACCAGCTTGAAAGCCATACTTGGCTGCCAATACTTTGTAGTCTGGTGATAACAATGGCGAGGTAGCAAAATCCTCAACAATAACTGTTTGCTTTGTGTAAGCGGCTCGCGTACAAAGACTTAGCTGTTCAACAATTTGAACGCAGTTGGCTGCTTCAGCATAGGCAGCTGGCAGACTGATGCCTGCACCATAACGTAGGCAGTTGTCGTTATCCCGCAGCATGAGTAAGCAAATGGCCCCCTCTACACATTGCTCCATCCGCTCAACCAGAACTCTGAGAACTTGGGATAACGGTTCACGACGGGCAATTTGCTCTAGCAACTCATATTGAGCCTTCAATTGAATTTCGGCCAGCTTGCGCTCATGAATATCAGTGTGGATTCCTAAAAAACGAGTGGGTTGCCTCGCCTCATCCCATTCAATAAACTGTCCCATGGCCAGGATCCATTTCCATTTCCCTTGCTGAGTCCATTGTCGAAACTCGGCTCTATACCGGGGTGTTTGACCTGCCGCATAGGCCCTGTAGGCTCGGTGGGTCGGTTCGCTATCCTCAGGGTGGAGACGCGATCGCCAAGTTTCGGCTGTTTCATGGAAGTTGGCCGGATCGTAGCCCAGCATCAGGGCATATTCGGGGCTAACGATCGCTTCATCTGTTCGCAGATTAATATCAAAAAAGCCTTGGTTGGCTGCTCTCATGGCTAATCGCAACCGTTCTTCATTTTCTTGCAGGGCTGCAGTACGTTCTGTAACTTGTGCTTCCAAAGATTGGTTGAGTTCTTCCAAAGCTAGGTTGACTCGTTGCCGCTCCAATTCGGCAGCGGCCCTGGCTGCGAAAACCGATAGAATTTGTTTCGATCTTTCTGGGTTAGGAATGGGGCCTTGGTTAAGGATGGACAACCCGCCAATGGTTTCCCCTTGACTATTCTTGAAGGCAATACCCAAATAACTATCTACCCCTAGGAGTTTGACCAAGGGCAAATCGTTTGGAAAATGCTGTTGTAATCTTGTTGAACAATAAAACTCTCCCTCGTGCATCACGGGTTCACACGGCGTTTGAATATAGTTATAGGTTAAATTAGGCTGTAGTTCATGGTTGAAGTAGAGGGCTAATGATGTGAGCTGGTCATCCTCATCATCCATACGTTGGGTAATCAGGACACAGGAGACATTTAAGGTTTTGGCAATGTGAGTTGCAAGGGCTGGGAAAAAGTTCTGTCCGATGGTAGAAGCAGTACCTGCAATCAAATTATTAAGCTGTTGCTCAGCAGCTTTGCGATCGCTGATATCGCGTACCAAACAATGAATGATTTCCTCACCACCGTAGGGAATGGTGGTCAACATAACTTCCGTCCAAAAGGTTTCACCATTACGCCGTTGATGGAGCCATTCATAGCAGTGGCTCCCCTGTTCATAGGCGATTTGAATTATCGTATCGGCTTTGTCTCGCGACAGTTGTCCATCTGCTTGCAATTCTGGCGATAGTTGGCTCGGATGCAGGGAGCACAGTTGTGATTTGTGAGTGTACCCAAACAGGTTTAGGCAAGCCTGATTACAATCAATCACCCCTTGATTACTAAGCAGTAAAATAGCATCTGCTGCTTTTTCAAATAAAAGAGCGAACCGCTTCTGAGATGACTGGGAAGCCGATAGGGCGACCTGAAGCTGTTTTGTTTGGTTCACTAGTTCCTGGGTTCGCTGAGTTACTTGCTGCTCCAAGAATTGGTTGACACGCTGCAACTGGAGATGGGTCTTCACCCGTGCCACCAGTTCAGTTGCTTGAAAAGGCTTAGAGATATAATCAACGGCACCCAAATCAAACGCCCTGACAATACTGTTGGCATCTGATTGAACTGCTAGAAAAATAATTGGAATTTGAGCTGTATCTGGATTGGCTTTGATCCGTTCACAAACTTCAAATCCATTCATTCCCGGCATTTGAATATCCAGCAAGATCAAATCCGGCTGGTAACGCTTGAGCTGTTTCAGAGCCTGCTCGCCATTGGTGAAGATGCTAATGGTGTAGCCTAGGGGGGCAAGAATCTTGGAGACGACGTCTAGATTGGTCGGTAAATCATCAATAATGAGAATATTAGCAAGATTCTCCATGGCTTGTGTGCTCAGTGAAATATGACTCTAATTTACCTTGGGACTAGGAATGCTCCAGGACTTGAGCATAGCCTAGAACCTATAGGACTAGCCTTGTTCTATTGAATGTATATTTCTGAGGGGATTACGCCTAGGGGTTGATCAGGATTCATCTTTGAACGTGACGAATCATTAGGGCACCTCTATTTATTCAGATCTCTTTAAAAATGACAACGAAGTTTCAATGGGTTTGACTTCTTAAAAGACACAATTAGGCAATTAATCGAGATGCCCATTAGTCTGTCTCAAATGAAGTATCTCCTGGTTCAGCTGGAATTGTAAAGAAAACAGTTGTACCTTGCTCGACAGCAGCTTCGATCCAGACTTGTCCACCATGACGATGAATGGCCCGTCGGACTGAGGCAAGACCAATGCCTGTGCCGGGAAATTCGCTAACACTGTGCAAGCGTTGAAACACGCCAAAAAGCTTGTGGCTATAGGCCATATCAAACCCAGCTCCGTCATCCTTAACAAAATAGATGGGGGCAGAGGATGTTGACGAGTCAGATGGTAAGACGCCAAACTCAATACGGGCGGTGGGATGATGGCTGGTAAATTTCCAGGCATTTTGTAGCAGGTTCATCATCACCACCTGCATTAGGGCAGTATCGGCAACAACTGTTGCTCCAGATTGGACGATAATCTCCACCTGCCGCTCATCAGGCTCGGAGACCTGTAAATCACGTAGTACTTCCTGGGCAATGGAACTTAAATTAACCGTGGTATAGCGTAACTCCGAACGAGATAACCGTGAGAGTTGTAGTAAATCATCAATGAGTTGGCTCATGCGATTAGTATTTGCTAGAATCCTGGCAAAATAGTCTTGTCCTGCTTCATTAAACAGATGGCCATAATCTTCCAGCAATGCTTGGCTAAAGCCATTGATGGCTCGTAACGGTGCTCGTAGATCATGGGAGATAGAGTAGGCAAAGGATTCTAATTCATTATTGGAGGCTTCTAATTGGGCCAGGGTCTGACGCAGTTGAGCGTCTGCTTGTTTGCGATCGCTAATATCAATAACTACGCCATCCCAAATTACGTCACCATTGTCCAACCGTTCTGGGCGAGAAAAAATTTGTATCCATCGAAGGCCCTTTTGAGGTAAAAGCAAGCGATGTTCACTTGTAAACGGTTGCAGTGTCTCAGCCGAATCTCGAACCTTGGCACTTACTTGAGGAATATCATCGGGGTGGACTCTTTCCCATAGGGAAATAACATTGTGAAGAGCAACTTCAGGTTCAACTTCAAAAATCTCTCTCACCTGGGAATCCACATAGGTCAGCCCATCACTGCCATCAGCATGCAGAACATAGCGATGAATCATACCAGGCACATTGTCAGTTATCCGTTGGAATCGAGCTTGACTATCTTGCAGAGCAATTTCTGCAACTTTGCGATCAGTAATATCAAGTGCCAGACCATCCCAAACAATATCACCATTGTCTAGCTGCTCTGGTCGTGCTACAGCTTGTATCCATCGGATTCCCTTTTCAGGTAAGACTAGACGATGTTCAACTTTCAGCGGTTGTAGAGTTTCAGCAGATTCTTTAGAAATAGCTTCTGTATGAGCCCGATCATCGGGATGAATTCTCTCTTGTAGATAGGATACATCCTGAAGAACTTTCTCAGGTTCAAGTTCATAAATTTCCCGAACCTGGGAACTGACATAGCTAAGCCCGTGGGTGCCATCAGGATGTAATACATAGCGATAAATCATCCCTGGGATATTTTCAGTCATACGTTGGATTCGAGCCTGACTGTCACGTAAAGCTTGTTCTGAGGACTCAATTACCTTAGCTTTTAAAGCTAGGGATTCCTCAAAAACTTGGGCATTTTTAAGACCAATTGCCACTTGGGAAAATAAGAAATTTAGGGTAACTATCCGATCAGAAGAGATTAATCTACAAGTTGTAGAGGAGTGAAGGTATACAATGCCAGTTAATTCATCTTGAGTGACTAGAGGGGCACAAAGAAAACTTTTAGGATGTTGTTCTAGTAAGTAGTCATCAATAGTTGGAAAATTAGTCTCTAATCTATCAGAATAAACAAGTTCTCTCGTATTTTTAACGTAATGGATTAGCTTAACGGGAACATCAGGATTATGTTCTAAAGGCTTTGTGCGTATATCAACCGCTTCGGGCGTGGCAGAATTCCTCACTTCCCAATCACCTTGAGTATTGGGTAGAACTAGAATTAGGCGATCGCACCCCGAGTTTTGTAAAATAACTTGGCTTAAGTTTTGTAAGAGTTCATCCAGATGGATGGTCTCTGTTAAGGTTTGGGCGGCTTTGAGAACTGAACTAAAGTCAAAGACCTGGTTAATAGTATCGGAGCGGCTGTTTGAAGTAAGCGAAGAGTAGTTAGAAATCTTAGAAGAAGCAATGCTAGACAGGGTTTCGAGTGGATTTATTGCCATTCCTGACGACTGAAAAAAAGTCTTTAGAAATTTAGGGTACCGTTGTTCTAAATCCTCCGTTTTTGCTTTAGCTCCCCACTCCGCGTAACAGGTATAGGCATCTTGCAGATACGTCGCGGCAATTTTCTCTTTACCCCAGTCTAGATAAAATTGGGCGGCCAACTCGTTCGTCAGTGCTTCATCTTGAAGATATCCATTTGCTTTTGCACCTGCTATGGCTTGATCGTAGGCTTCTAGTGCAGCTAGTCGATCTCCATCTAATCGATGGCTTTCTGCACAAAGGAGAGCGTACTTGTGCTGATAGTAGTGAGGGTTATGGCTTGCCCAAAATCGGAGCTTTTCTTTGCCTAAGGTAATGGTCCGCTCCAGCTGTGACACATCAACATTTAGAGATTGGGGGTGTTGACGCAAAAGTATTAGACAAGTTAATACCCCCCAAAAAAAGACAGGAAATGTATTGATAGTCCCAATACCGCTTTCAACAAGCTTTTGTGCCTGTTGCTGACAGTTTAGTGCCTCACCATACTCTTGAAACAGGTAGCAAAGCATCAATTTATGGATATAAAAGCACAAGAGGCCTAACTGGTCTTGATTCTGCTCAAATTGATCAAAATCACTAATTTCATTAAATGCCTTTCCGACCAATTGAACTGGGCTGATAGAGAGACCTAAAAGATTTAGAACTGCCTGATGCAACATTTGGTTATAGCATAGGGCGTTTTTTTGGTTAATAGCGATGATAGCCCGATTATAACGCTCAATCTCGCTTTCTAATGATGTAAGTTCCTGCCCAGCTAAGTAAGCATGGGTACAATAGGCGTAAGCTGCATATCCAGCACAGGCTAGCTCACCCGTTTCTAACCCCATAGTGTAGGCTTTCTGGAGGGGGGCTAATGTATTTTTCACAGGCTCCTTGTAGGGAATAATAAAGTTATGGGCCAGCCAAATCGTATTCGCAGTATGGCCTGATGTGTCAAACTGCTCAATAAGTTGAAGCGCTGCTCGACCAAAACTATACCCAGTTTCGATATCGCCCAAGACACTGCAATTCAACATCCCATAGCGTAAGTAACCCAAGGTAGCTTCAGGCAAGTTCCCGTGAGTTAAAGTAAGCTGCACCATTTTGAGACTAATGAGTGAATAAAGACTTGGGTGGAGGTTATAAGCAGCTGTGCCAATTTTGACGAGAAGACGGAGTACCGCTCGATTATATAGAGATGTAATTCTTGGTAGATTCAAAATCTCTATAGCTGAACGTCCTACCAATAACTGTTTAGTCTCCTGGAAATAATCCTTTAGATTCTTATCATCAATCTGTTCTGGAAATTCAACACCTAATGAGGCTAAAATTCTCAAACCAAGACTGATTGCCTCTGAAAACTTTCCTTGAATTGTTCTAGCCTCTATTTTGAATTCATAGGCTTTAGCAACATCTACAATATTTTGCACTTGTTGTTCTATCAGCAGAGTTAATGTTTCCATCTCCTCCCAAAACCCTTGGAGATAGGCGACTTCGACAGACGTGTTATAGATATCCAGGGTGAGATCATAGTGATTTTGCCAACGCTGAGTTGACAACAACTCACGACAGACTTGCAAACAATTACTGGCTGCAGCATAGGCAGTATTAGCAATGGCTTGCTTTGCCGCTTTGAGATTTAGCTGGATCAGAGTTTGTCGTTCAGTATTGTCAGTGATAAGCTGACGGCCCAGATTCAATTGGCCGATAATGTCAAAAAGGTGGTCAGCTTGAAGTTCTGAGGGAACATCCTGAAACCAATGTCTACCAATGGCAAGGTGAACTTGTTGAATTTGATTTTCGGGGATGAGCCTATAAGCTGCTTGCTGCACCCGATCATGCAAAAAATGATAGCGAATAGTGAGACTTGCTAAATCTGTTGCTTTTAGATATGGTTCCAAAAATTTCTGAAAACTCCTACCAACAGAGATTTCTGAAATCTGCTCAATGTGGGTTTGAGAATTCCACTGAAAGAATTTATACGTATTACCTTCTGGAATCACTAATCCATCTTGAAGGGCTGACCAGAGAGTAGTGGAAACTTGTTCTTGATTCATACCACACACCATTGCAAGGGTGGCTAAATCAAACTGATTCCCAATACAGGCAGCTGTTTGTAAGATACCCTGAGTGGTCATTGGCAACGTCTGTAAACGTTCTATCATGTAGTCCACCACATCCTCCGTCAGGGCTAATTGTTGCACCTGAGCTAAATTACACTGCCAATGCCCTTGGTCTGAATTAAAGAGAATATAACCATTGCTGTCTAATCCTATTAAAAACTGAATGGTAAAAAATGGATTGCCCTGAGCCTTTTGATATACTAACTGCGCCAGCGGCTCTGCAATATCCAAGGAACATATCAGCGTATCAGCAACTAACTGGTTAATATCAGCTTGTGTTAGTGGGTTTAATGTCAACCTATTAACCGGTGCATCCTGTTGAATCATCTCATCCAGGGTTAGCGTCAATGGATGAGATGATAAGATTTCATTATCTCGATAAGCTCCAATCACCAGGAAGTAGCGACTTGCTACGTTTTTTTTGGTAATTAGCAATTTGAGTAGGTTTAGGGATGCCGGGTCAACCCATTGCAAGTCATCCAGAAAAATGACCAGGGGATGCTCTGGGGCTGTAAACACTTGCACAAATTGGCTGAATACTAAATCAAAGCGATGTTGGGCAGCCGTTCCCGATAGTTCAGGAGCAAGAGGTTGCTCTCCAATAATGTGCTTTAATTCTGGGATAACATCTAAAACAACCTGGCTGTTCCTACCCACAGCCTTCAGAATCTTGGCTTTCCAGAGGGTCAGCACCTGAGCCGATTCCCCTAGCAACTGTCCGACTAAACTCCGAAAGGCCTGCACAAAAGCTGAAAAGGGGATATTGCGGTTAAATTGATCAAATTTCCCCTGAATAAAGTAGCCGTGTCGTTGGGTAATGGGTTTGTGGATTTCATTTACAACGGCTGTTTTACCAATACCTGAAAAGCCTGAAACGAGCATTAGTTCTGAACTACCCTGAGCAACCCGGTCAAAGGCATCTAGCAATAGCTGAACTTCTGTTTCCCGTCCATAGAGTTTTTCTGAGATAAAGAAGCGAAGTTCAAATGTAGGGATGCTTGCTGTTGTTTCCCATTGTTGTTGACAATATTCTAAATCATGTTTAAGGCCCTGGGCACTTTGATAGCCATCTTCGGCATTCTTCGCCATCAGTTTGACGATAATGGCTTGTATCATTTTTGGAACAGTGTGACAACTTTCTGCCGGAAATACAACGGGATTGGCAAGATGACAATGTACCAATTCCATTGGATCTGTGGTCGGGAAGGGCAGTTCCCCGACCAGTAACTCGTACAGAGTTACCCCCAGGGAATAATAGTCTGTTCGATAATCAATTCCCCGGTTCATCCGTCCAGTTTGTTCAGGAGACATATAGGCCAATGTACCTTCCAGGACATTGGGATTTACCAATTGTGCTTGTTCTTTAGGCAACAAACTGGCAATACCAAAGTTGGTTAGCTTAACTTGCTTAGTTTCAGGATGAATGAGAATATTGGCAGGTTTGACGTCCTTATGGATGACTCGTTGTTGACTGAGATAGTGAAGGGCATCTGTAAGCTGGAGGGCAATTGCTAATACCTCAGACAGTGTATGTTCCTGGGTCTGCTGCCAATAGTCTGTCAGGGAAATCAAATTCTCATCTGGAAAGATAAGGGCATAACCGCCGTTATATCGCTCTAGGGCAAGGGGCTGGGCTATGGCTGAATGGTTGAATTGATGTGCGATCGCATAATGATTACGAAACTGAACCAATTCAGTAATGCTGGGCTGAGGCGAGCGTAACACCTTAATCACTACCGGATAGTCAGCCGTACCAGGTTCTGAAACGTTGGTTTCTATCAAGCGGGTTTCTCCTATAGCCATTGCTCGATAACCAACCGTACGACTGCCTATATAGAGTTGTTCAGTGAGGATATAACCTGGTATTGACGGCAGACGGTGACTAAGAGAATCTGACATAACAGTAAACCACTTAGAAGATGTTCAGAAGACTACTCTAGAAATATCAACGGAGTTCATAATTTGGGAATATGGGATATTATACGAAATTCTGACTGATAGCGCCCGGTATCGAAGAGCATCCACAAGCGAGTGCCCCTACAGGATTGTTCATTTATAATCGAGTTTAATGAATTCAGATTTGGTATTACATGCTCTGCAATTAAGGGCTGGCAAATTCTGCCTGACAAAGGACAACTTAGGGTAGCATGGGGATCGTAAAGAAGACAGTTGTACCTTGCTCGACAGCAGCTTCGATCCAGACTTGTCCACCATGACGATGAATGGCCCGTCGGACTGAGGCAAGACCAATGCCTGTGCCGGGAAATTCGCTAACACTGTGCAAGCGTTGAAACACGCCAAAAAGCTTGTGGCTATAGGCCATATCAAACCCAGCTCCGTCATCCTTAACAAAATAGATGGGGGCAGAGGATGTTGACGAGTCAGATGGTAAGACGCCAAACTCAATACGGGCGGTGGGATGATGGCTGGTAAATTTCCAGGCATTTTGTAGCAGGTTCATCATCACCACCTGCATTAGGGCAGTATCGGCAACAACTGTTGCTCCAGATTGGACGATAATCTCCACCTGCCGCTCATCAGGCTCGGAGACCTGTAAATCACGTAGTACTTCCTGGGCAATGGAACTTAAATTAACCGTGGTATAGCGTAACTCCGAACGAGATAACCGTGAGAGTTGTAGTAAATCATCAATGAGTTGGCTCATGCGATTAGTATTTGCTAGAATCCTGGCAAAATAGTCTTGTCCTGCTTCATTAAACAGATGGCCATAATCTTCCAGCAATGCTTGGCTAAAGCCATTGATGGCTCGTAACGGTGCCCGTAGATCATGGGAGATAGAGTAGGCAAAAGATTCTAATTCATTATTGGAGGCTTCTAATTGGGTCAGGGTCTGACGCAGTTGGGTGTCAGCTTGCTTGCGATCGCTAATATCCTGAATAACGGCCAAACAACGAGGGGAGTCTTCTGCTGGGTTTTGGATAAGGGTAACCGCTGTGGTTGCCCAAAAACTAGATCCATCCTTGCGAAGATAGCGTTTTTCAATGGTGAAACTATCTATTTTCCCTGTATATAATTCCTTGACTTTATGTTGAGAGTCAGATAGATCTTCAGGATGGGTTAAATCAGTAGCTGTTAGAGACTCAAGCTCTTGGGTTGTATAACCGGTCATTTGGCAAAAATAATTGTTGGTGCGGGTGATTTTGCCATCGGTCATATTGCTTTCAGCAATACCTACGGCAGCTTGCTCAAAGGCTGCATTAGCACGAGCTTCACTCAGTTGTAGGGCACCTGCAGTACGTTGACGCTCTGCTTCAAGCTGTTTTTTCTCGCTAATATCCTGGATCAGAGCCACGCTATAAATAGCCTCACCGCCATGGGGTTGGATCATGTAGCATGTGGTTTCAGCCCAAAATGTGGAACCATCTTTACGGATATAGCGTTTCTCAAGGTTAAAGTTATCAATTTCACCCTTGTGAAGTTGTCTCATTGCTTCTACAGAAGCGGGTATATCCTCTGGGTGAGTAATCTCTTTAACCGCCATCTCCGCAAGTTCAGCACCAGTGTAACCTAACATGTCACAAAAACAGTTATTGACTCGAACACATTTTTTTGTTTTTATGTCCACTTCAACAAAGCCTACAGCCGCCTGGGTAAAGGTAGCTTGGGCACGGGCTTTACTCAGTTTCAAGGCAGCCTCAGTACGCTTAATAGTGCGAATATCCCGCATAATGGTGGAGAAATTCTCCATTTCACCGGAGGTAGATTTATGCGCAATAATCACTTGCGAGACTGGAATTTCAGTCCCTTCTCTATCCAACAATGCTAATTCTCCCGACCAGCTGCCCTGCTGAATTGCAGTGGGTAATGCTTCGTCACGAATAATTTTGTTGACCCAATCTGGATAACAATTTTCAATTAAGCGATGGTCCTCAGGGTTGCCTAAATCTTGACGTATTTCTCGAAGAGGTTTATTCTGCCATAGAATTTCGCCTTGGGCATTAGCAATACCAATAAAGTCAGGTGTGGCTTCTAGAACAGCAATAAGTTGGAATTGCTCCTGTTCTAGCTGTTTGCGATCGCTAATATCTCTGGCCATACAGTGGAATATTATTTCTTCCTGATATCTGATGGGGGTTAGGGTAATTTCTGCCCAAAAAAGTGCTTTATCGGCACGCTGATGGACCCACTCAAATCGCAAACTACACCGTTGTAACGCTTCCTGAGTTAGGCATTGAGCCTTAACAGCAGAAAGTTGACCATCTGGTTGTCTTTCCGGTGAGATTTGGTGAGGCTGGAGTGCTAATAATTCGGTTTTGCTGGGGTATTGGAGGAGGTCAACAGCGGCCTGGTTACAATCGATAAATCCTTGTTCGCTCATCAAGAAAACGGCATCGGCGGCCTGATTAAACAGGGTTTGGAGACGTTCTTCTGAGGCTGTTAGTTGGGCGGTGCGATCGCGAACGCGTCTCTCCAATTCACAATTAAGTTGCTCCATGGCTTGCTTAGCGCGTTGACGTTCCAGTTCCGCAGAAGCTCGGGCCGCAAACACTTGCAGGATTTGCGTTGCGTGTTCAGGGTCAGCGATAGGCTGACGTAAAAAAATACAGAGAGTTCCAATTGCCTGTCCTACTTGATTCTTCAGCGCCACCCCCATGTAACTTTCCACTCCCATAGGAGCAAGTCTAGGATTCTCAGGAAAACGGGTTATGACATCACGCTCACAGTAGTAAGTCCCTTGCTCAAGCGCAAGCAAGCACGTCGTACCTTCTGCATTAACAGTGTCATTCGGCAAATGGTGACCATCCGCCCAGGCTGCCAAAAAATGGAGGCGAGAGCCATCCTCTACAACTTCAGTCACAAAGGCATGGGAAGCACCTAGCGCTGTGGCAATGTGTTGAACCAGTGCAGGGAAGAAGGCTGGCCCCGTTAAAGCCGCTGTGCCTTCAATCAGATTTTGCAGGGCATTTTCCGTTCTTTGACGTTCCAGCTCAGTTGCTGCTCGGGCTGCAAATACTCGCATGATTTGTTCCGCCCGGATCGGATCGGGCAAAACCTTTCGATGGAAAATAGAAAGCAGGCCAATTACATTGCCCTGCCGATCATTTAGAGCAATCCCCAAATAGCTCCGTGATTTCATTTTATTGAGTTCTGCACAGGTGGTTTGGCCCGGTTCCAAGTTGCAGTAGTAGACTCCCCGCTCATACACTTCTTCGCAGGGAGTATTGAGAAACGAAAATGATTGCACAGGCAGCAATTGACCATCCCCAAAATAAGCAAGGACGATTTCTTCATTGCCGACCCGCTCTGCCATCAGGGCATGGGATACTCCCAGCGCTTCGGTAAGATAGCGGACTAGGACAGGGAAGAAGTTGGACCGTGTCGTAATCGCTGTACCTGCAATGAGGTTTTCTAACGCTTTCTCCGTGCGCTGACGCTCTAGCTCAGTGGCAGCCCGACTGCCAAAAACATTCAGAATCTGTCGGGCTCGTTCGAGTTCTTGCAACGGTTGCCGATCAAAAATACACAAGCTGCCCAATACCTGACCCTGGCGATTTCGTAAAGCGACCCCCAGATAACTATCCACACCCCTTGCTCGATGAGGGTGATTTGGAAAGTGTTTAGAGAGATCACTAGGACAGTGGTAGCTATAGTCAACTAACAGATCTCGACACGGAGTATCTGGTAGGTTGTAAGTGAAGTTGGGCTGTAATTTGCCATCAACGATAAAGGCTAAACTTTGCAGTTCTTGATCCACAAATTGGGTCACCAAGGCAATGGGAACGTCAAGGGCAGCACTAATATGATGGACAAGGGCTGAGAAGAAGTCCTCACCAGTAGTGGCAGCTGTTCCTGCAACTAGGGTTTGAAGAGCAAGTTCACTTTTTTGTAGTGCTTGAGTCCGTTCTTCAACTTGTTGTTCTAGTTCGTGATTGTAGTCAGTCAGTAATTGTTCAGCTTGTTTTCGATCAGTAATGTCTGCTGCGATCCCAACGGTGCCGGCTAGTCGTCCTTGAGCATCCCGGAATGGCGTTTTCGTAGTCTCTAACCATCTCCAACTACCATCTCCTCGTCGCACTCTTTCTTCAACAACTTTACGTTGCCCAGAAGTTAGAACATGGAAGTCATCGTCTTGATAACCACAAGCAATCTCTATTGGTGAAAAGTCATAGTCTGTCTTGCCAAGCATATCGGCTGGGTTACAGTTTAGTAACTGCGCCAATGCTTTATTCACAGCAATAAATCGACCTTCTGAATCTTTGACCCAGGCAATGTGAGGAATATTATTCAGTAGTGCTTCTAGGTGATTTTGTTTTAAGACAAGTGCTTGTTCAGTAGCTTTGCGATCGCTAACATCCATGAGCACTCCATCCCAGATAATTGCCCCATCTAACTGCTGGCTAGGGCGAGAAATCGCCTGTATCCATTTCAGTTCACCTGAATGTGTAACGATACGAAATGTTTGGTCAAACGGTTGTAACAGTTGGGCGCTTTCGGCTACGCTTTGTTCAATGGTAGGGCGATCTTCCTGATGCACAAAATCGCGAAAGCGATATTGGCCAGCCATGATCGCTTCAGCAGTCACCCCATACAACGTATCGCAATCGGGGCTAACATAAAGGACTGAGGTTACTCCATCAGGGGCAATACGGAGTTGATAAATGATCCCCGGAATATTGGCGGCCATATTTCGAAAGCGGGTTTCATGCACCTGAAGTTGACTTAAGGAATGTTCTAACTGTTGAGCGTTGGTTTGAGATTGCTCGTAAAGCTGAGCATGTTCCAGGGAAATAGCAGCTTGGGTGGAAAGGAGGTTGAGTATGGTGATGCGATCGCGGCTAAAAACCCCTGCAATCGACTGATTCTGCAGATACAGCAGACCGGTTAGATTACCTTGATGCAGAAGCGGTAAACAAAGAACACTTTTGGGTTGCTGCTGTTGAAGATAGGCGTCAATAATCGGTAGCTCGGTATCCAGATTATCAATGACGACAATGTCTTGGGTATTTTTAACATACTGAATTAGCTGAATAGGCAGGTTTGAATACTCAGTGAGTGGTTCTGCCAAAAGTTTTGTTGTTTCTGGAGTGGCCTTAGCACGCACTTGCCAGGAGCCATCATCCCCTGGGAAAACAATCGCTAACCGATCGGCTCCAGAATTTTGCAACATTAGCTTAACGAGCTGAGCCAATAACTCATCCAGTTGAATCTTCTCGGAGAGAAGCTGGGCAGATTTCAAGACAGTCGAAAAGTCCAGATGAGTATTGCTGCTTATATCAGAGAAGAGCGATGACGATAAAGCGTGACCAGGAAGATTGGGGTTAGCAACACTGGCCAAAGCCTCTAGAGGATCTGACCCTCGTCGTTGGTCAAGTATCGGTTGTAGTAACTGGGAATATCGTTGTTCGAGATCGTCGGTTTTGGCCTTAGCGCCCCAACGATCATAACAACAGTATGCGTCTTGCATATAAACGGCGGCAATTTTCTGCTTACCCCAATCCAGGTAAAACTTAGCCGTCAGTTCATTGGCAAGGGCTTCCTCCAGACAATATTGATTTTCTTTAGCACTTGAGATCGCTTGATCATACTGATCAATAGCCTCAGCCCGTTGTCCCATTAGGTGACTTTTTTCAGCAGCAATTAAATCGACTTTATGCTGATAATTCATCGGGGCATGGTTTGCCCAATCATGCTGCAACTGCTTTTGGTTTTCGTTCACCTGTTGCAACAGGTCACGATAGTCTTGTGAGTCCGGTTCTAGGGTTACCAGCTCCTTTAAAGCAGAGAGCGCATCATAGTAATAGAAAATAGGCATACCCACTGTACCCCCACCCACAATCAAATAGTTTCTTGCATCAACTGCATGGGTGCGAGCCGAGGAATTATCCCCAAATAAATAACACAGGATTATTTTATATAGGTGGAAATAAAATAATCCCAAAAAATCTTGATTAGCCGTGATCCCAGCAAAAAAGTCTTCTTCTTGAAATAGTTCCCCTGAAAGAGTGGCAGGATTTTTGGACTGCCCCATCAAATTCAGAGCAGACTGCCAATAAATCTGACACCAATTTGCTGATGTTATCTGATTTAACTGAGTGACTCCGTTGCAGTAGGTTTGAATCTCTTGGGCTAACACAGCAAGATTTTGACTACAGGCGAAGGCATTGGCACAAAATGAGTAAGCACCATATCCTACCCACTCATAGTTACCCACCTCTAGGGCAGCCCCATAGCCTTGTCTCAGCAGTGGTAAGGTTTCTCGAATATATGATTTTCGATGTAATGTGTATAGCCCAGACATAATAAACACATGGGGCTTTACCGATTTTGCATCGAGATCATCCACTAACTGTAGCGCCAACTGCCCAAATGCGTCCCCCGTATCTACGGCCTGGAAATAATGACAGAGTATATAACTATAGTTGATATATATAAAGGCAGAGGCTGGGATATTCCCAAATTGAATGGATAATTTGGTCGCCAGAGCAACCCATAGTGGAAAGAAAGGAGAGCCTGAAATATAGGCAGCCGGGATAACACTACTGATCACTCGAATAATGGCAATCACTGTCTCATCCGTCATCATTGGCAAACAAGATAGCTGTGATATCTCTCTGTCACTAATCAGTTGCTCAATCTCTAAAACTAATTGCCAAGTACCCTCTTGGGTGGGAGATTCGGGTAGAAAAATTCCCAAGCGTTGTAGGAGCTGCTGAGTGGTTGTAATCGCCTCTGCTAAATTCGTTTGGGCAACATCTATCTGAATTTTAAGGCAATATATATTAATTTGGTCGAGCAATGACCGAGTCTGTTGGATAATGGTTTCACTGTACTGTTGACTACTATTGAAGTCACCACAGAGAAATGCTAGCTCAGCCGCTAATTCATAGAGTTGTAAACTTGTCTCATACTGACACTGCCAAGCAGTATCTCCAAGTAAAGAGATGCCCACCCTCACGTATTCAAGACCTGCTTGATATGCGGTTGACTTTCTAGCTTTTTGAGCAGCCTTAAGGTTTAACTGGGCAATGTTCTCTCGACTTGATTGGGATGTAATAAACTCAACGCCATAGTTTAAATGACTCACTAATTCAAAAATGCGATCTTCCTCGGTATCTTGGGAAATTCTCTGAATTAGTAGCTGGCCAATAGTATAATGTACCTGTGTTCTTTGGTTTTCAGGAATTAAACGATAGGCAGCTTGTTGAACACGGTCATGGAGAAAACGATACTGTACTGTAGTTGTTTTTAGGTCAATGACTCGAATGTCATCTTGAAAAAACTTATATGCATTATCAATGGGCAATAAGATACCTTCTTGCAGAGCATCCCAAAGATATTTCGTAATAGTCTGTTGAGGCTTTTGACAGATAATGGATAATGTTTCTAGGTCAAATCGATATCCAATACATGCTCCTAATTTCAATATATCCTGAATATCTCGTGATAACTGATGTAAGCGACTAGTAATAAATTCAACAACATCATCCGAAATAACAGATTGGTAAATCTCTTCCAGATTAGATTCCCAATACCTCAAATTAGTATTGAATGTAATCAGCCCCTCCTCATACAGCCCTTGTAGTAACTGGCGGATAAAAAATGGATTTCCGTTAGTCTTTTGATGAATTAGTTGGGCTAAAGAATAGGCATAATCCTGACTACAGTTTAGAGTCTCTGCAACTAATTGATTAATGCAATCAAATTCTATTGCGCCAAGAGTCAGAGTCGAAACAGCTGGACTATTTTTTAGTTCAGCTAAACTCAGCATTAAGGGATGGGATGCAGTAACCTCATTATTTCGATAGGCTCCTAGCATTAATAAACACCCTGTATGGGCTTTATCCATTAACAACGTCAATAGGTTTAAAGAAGCGGAATCAATCCATTGCAGATCATCGAGAAAGATAACTAAGGGATGGTCTGGGGTGGCAAATACCTGGATAAACTTGCTAAACAATAGATTAAACCGATTCTGAGCCGCCGTTCCTGACAAGTCTGGAACGGCAGGTTGTGGTCCAATAATCTGTTCTAACTCTGGAATAACCTCAATCAACATCTGGCCAGTTTCTCCAACGGCTGCCAGAATTTTTGTTTTCCAGTCCGCTAAGGCTGCATCCGATTCCCCCAATAACTGTCCCATCAAACTACGGAATGCCTGGACAAATGCGGAGAAGGGAACAGTCCGATTAAGCTGGTCAAACTTTCCTTTGATAAAGTAACCTTTTTGCCGGGTAATGGGTCTGTGGACTTCATTTACCACAGCTGTTTTGCCAATACCCGAGAAACCGGTTACCAGCATTAGCTCTGACCTGCCCTGAGAAACTCGCTCAAAGGCATCCAGTAACATTTGAACTGCTGCATCCCGTCCGTAGAGTTTTTCAGGAATTAAAAAGCGATCGCACCGATCCTCCTGCCCCAGCTCAAACGATTCAATCCGCCTAGATGCCTCCCACTGGTTCAAACATTGCTGTAAATCATGCTTTAGCCCCAACGCACTCTGGTAACGATCCTCGGCATTCTTCGCCATCAGCTTGAGGACGATATCAGAGAGGGGTTTAGGGATAGGGGGGGGATGGGGGGATGGAGAATTCTGCTTTCCGTCTGCCGTCTGCCGCCTTTTATCAATCTCACACGGTGGCACAGGAACCTTCGCAAGGTGGCAATGGACGAGGTCCATGGGGTCATCGCTTTGAAAGGGGAGTTCACCTGTTAGCAATTCATAGAGGACGACTCCGAGACTATAAAAATCCGCTCGATAGTCAATGCTCCGGTTCATGCGCCCAGTTTGCTCCGGAGCAATATAGGCCAGGTTACCTTCCAAGACATGGGGACTTTGCAACTCCTGGCATTCCTTAGGCAGCAACGAGGCCAAACTAAAGTCCGTCAGCCAGATTTGATCGGTTTCAGGGTCAATCAGAATATTGGCTGGATTGATATCCTTGTGTAGTACTTGATGCTGACTCAGATGGTGGAGGTTATCCGCCATTTGGAGGGCAATGGCCATCACTTGCTCTATGGTAAGGCGGTCGTAGGTCCGCATGTATTCCCATAGAGCGATTCCACTCACATCCTCCATCACCAGGGCATAGCTATGGTTCCAGAAGACCAAGGCCAAGGGGGTGACAATACCGGGACAGGCCAGTTTTTTGGCAATGATGTACTGATTGCGAAAGCGAACTAATTCGTTGATGGAGGGGGAAGGCGATCGCAATATCTTAATCACTAATGGCTTAGCCTGCTTTCCTTCTCCAGCTAAGGCTCGATAAACCGCTGTGCGACTGCCTACATAGATCGGTTCAGTCAGGGTATAGCCTGGGATAGATGGTAGGCGTCGATTCAAGGAATTAGACATAGCCATGGGGCATTAAGCAGTGCTTTGGAACAATCAACAAGGCTGACTAGCTGGAACCAGACTGGTAAGTAAGTCACAAGCATACCTGTGTCTGCCACTGCTATGGCTACTTAAGCCACGGCTAACTCAAAACCAGCAATTTTGGCTTAACGGAACCGCTTATTTTGAATAAGGCCTGCTATTACCTGGACCTTCTGGGGAACATGGTTTCCTCTGGTTGATTTCAGGGATGACTTACACCTTGCTGCATTGTTGAATATTTTATTATTGCTCACAAAGTAGGACAGACTGTCATTGTTGCTGCAGGGGTAGGCGAATGCAAAATTCAGTGCCCTGACCAATTTCAGATTGCACATCCAAACGACCCCCATGGGTATCCACTACGATTTGATGGGCGATCGCAAGTCCTAACCCAGTCCCTTTACCAACATCTTTAGTCGTAAATAAAGAGTCAAATACCTTGGATCTAAGGGCTTCAGGAATGCCAGGCCCGTTATCAGCTATGGCAATCATTATCTGTTGATTATCCACCTCAGTCCGAATTGTAATGCATGGGGAAAAGGCGTCTAGGTCGGCAAAGCTAAGCGTTTGACTGGTTTCGTCTAAGGCATCAATGGCATTGGCCAGAATATTCATAAACACCTGGTTTAGCTGCCCTGGGAAACAAGTAATTTCAGGAATATCACCATAGTCCTTGACTACTTCAATGGCGGGCCGCTGCTCATTTGCTTTGAGACGATGTCGTAAAATTAATACTGTACTTTCCAACCCCTTATGCAGGTCAAAAACCTGTCGAGTTTCAGTATCAGCCCGAGAGAAGGTGCGTAGGCTCCTGCTGATGCTGACAATGCGCTTTCCACTGTCCTTCATGGCCTGAATCAACTGGGGCAGATCATCTCGCACATAGGTTAGATCAATAGCATCTAATTCGTTTTCAATGTCAGGACCAGGGTTAGGAAACTGTTGGGCATAGAGATCCAGTAACCCTAATAAATCACTAAAGTAATCCTGAGCTGCAGCTACATTGCCAACAATGCAACCGACCGGATTATTAATCTCATGGGCTATACCTGTTACTAAACCACCCAAGGCCGACATCTTTTCACTTTTTACCAGCTGCAATTGGCTTTGTTGTAGCTGGGTTAGGGCCATTTTCAATGCCTGATTTTTTTTATGGATCTGCGCTTCAGCTTGTTTGCGATCGCGAATATCTCTGACAATTTTAGAGGCTCCGATCACATTCCCATGGCTATCGATTAATGGAGAAATAGTGACTGAAATATCAATGGGCGACCCATCCTTGTGAAGTCGAATGGTTTCAAAATGCTTGACTCGTTTTTTATTTTTAATACGTGCAATAATTTGGGCTTCTTCCTGGAGTCGATCGGCTGGGAAAAGCATTGTAATGGGCTGTCCCATGGCCTCTGCTTCTGTATAGCCGAATAAATCAACGGCAGCATGATTCCAACTGGTGATGATACTATCTAGGTTTTTGGTAATAATTGCGTCATCCGATGATTCAACCACCGATGCTAATAAACGAGAGTTCGCCTCAGCCTGTTTGCGATCGCTAATATCGCGCATAATTGTCGAGAAATTCTCAACGGCACCTGACCCATCCTTGTGGGCAATGATCACTTGTGAGACAGGAATTTCACGGCCTGCTTCATCCAATAGGACTAATTCTCCTGACCAGCTGCCATTTTGAACAGCACTAGGCAAGGCTTCATTAACAATGATTTCATTCACCCAATCTGGATGACAGTCAGAAATTAAGTGGTGCTCATCAGACTCAACTAAATCTTTACGTAGATTCCGAAGGGGTTTGTTGTGCCATAGGATTTCACCTTGGGTAGTAGCGACCCCGATAAAGTCAGGGGTGGCTTCAAGCACAGCGGTTAATCTTGCCTGTTCTTTTTCTAGCTTTTTGCGATCGCTAATGTCTCTAGCTATACAATGAAAAATGATTTTCCCCTGATATTTAATCGGGGTTAGGGTAATCTCTGCCCAAAAATCTTCTCCATTATGGCATTGGCAAACCCACTTAAATCGGAAACTACACCGTTGCGACGCTTCCAACAACATAAATTCAATCTTAACTGCAGAAAGTTGGCCATCTGGCTGTCTTTCAGGCGAAAATTGATGGATCTGAAGAGCTAATAGCGCTGCTTTGTTGGGGTAACGAAAAAGACTAACCGCAGCTTGATTACAATCAATAATTTTTTGTTCTCTTAGTAAAAAAACTGCATCCGCAGCCTGATCGAAGAGGGTTTGAAGACGATCTTCAGAGGCGGCTAATTGATCGGCTCTACGTTTTTCTAGCTGATAAAGACGAGCGTTCTCCAGGGAAATTGCAGTTTGGGTACATAGGAAATTGAGTATAGTGATGCGATCGCTTGTGAATACGCCATCTGTTAGTCTATTACTGAGATACAAAATGCCAACCAGGTGCCCCTGATTAAACAGTGGTAAGCATAACAAACTCTTGGGCTGATGCTCCATAAGATAGTCATCAAGTATGGGCAAGTCTGTTTCTAAGTTGTCGATAACAACAACTTTCTGGGTGTTTTTAACATATTGAATCAGTTTGACCGGAATGTTGGGATTGTTTGTCAGGGGTTCTGTGTAGAGCTGGGTTTTGTCCGATGTTGCTACGGCTCGGACCTGCCAAACTCCTGTTTCATCGGGAAGTATCAGAGCACAGTGGTCCCCCCCCGAGTTTTGCAAAATAATCTGGGTAAGTTGATACAGCAGCTCATCCAACTTAATGGCGCTGGAAAGGGCTTGGGATGCTTTTAGAATGCTGGCAAAATCAAACGCCTGATTGAGGTTTGCCCTGTTAGCTGCTTTGTGATGGGTGCTGAAATGAGCTGATATTGTCGATTTAGAAAGTCTTGTCAAGGTGTTGAGTACGTCAACTGACGGTGTTGTTAGTTGTTGTAAAATAGGGCGTAGTAGCTTTGGATAGCGGCTTTCCAGATCAGCAACTTTAGCACTGGCTCCCCAACGAGAATAACAATAGTAAGCCTCTTGCATGTAGACGGCTGCAATTTTCTCCTTGCCCCAATCCAGATAAAATCTAGCAGCCAGTTCGTTAGCCATGGCTTCTTCCTGGATGTAACCATTGACCTTAGCACCTGAAATAGCAGAATCATACACATCAATGGCGGCAGCCATCTCTCCTAAACAATGATACTGTTCTGCCAAAACTAAGTCATATTTATGTTGAAAGTTCATGGGTGCATGGTCTGCCCAATGCTTTATTTTTACCTGATTCTCAGAAATTTTTGCCAATATAGAGTTCTGCTCTGAGTTTGAAACGGTTGCATATTGCGCTAATCTTGCCAGAGAATCATAAAAGTAAAGAAGGGGACCGGTTGCCTGGGCCGTACTCCCTGCTAAATGCTTAGCAGCTTCAGTTGCATAGCCCACAGAGTCATTCCATTCACCAAACCAGTAGCAAAGCATCGCTTTGTGCAAGTATAGGCAAAATAATCCTAAAACGTTGCTGGACCTATGATACAGAGGCAACATTGTCTCTTCATTAAAGGCATTACCTACGAGCTGATAAGGATTTTGAGAATTGCCTGTCAAATTTAAAATTACTTGGTGTATAAGTTCATTGTTGTTAAAGTGTAATTCTTGCTTAATCTCGCGAATCTGTTGACTATAGGTTGCGACTTTATGGGCTAATTCCTGCAGCTGTTCACCTACAATGTAAGACGATTGACTTTCGTAGTAATGGCTCAGGGCAGCACCATCTAAATTGCCGGACTCTAACCCATTTAGATAGGCTGTTTTCAACAGGGGAATACTCTCCTTGAGGTGAACTTTCCAGGGTAAGGTAAGAGCCCCAACCATCAATAACACACGAGTACTAATGGCTTTGTTATTAAATTTCTCCGATAGTTTTAGGGCTAGACATCCAAACTCGTACCCCAACTCAATATCATTGACTTTACTACATAGTAAAAAGCTATAGCGGGCATACGCTCCAGCAGACACAGGAGTATTTCCATGTAAGAGTGATAGCTTAACTTGGGCAAGGACAATGAGTGGAAATAGCTGTGGTTGCGTCAAATATACGGTCGCTGCCATACTATTAAGAATTCGTAGTGCAGCTAATGCATAATCATCTGTCATGGATGGCAGATCGAGTAAAGATTGAATCTTTGTTTGAAGAATAAGATCGCCAACGTCTGTCCAGAACTTTTCAATATCATCCTGGGTGGGTGGATTTGGAATTGAAATACCTAGTTTTTCTAGGGTCTGTAGCCCCAACTCAGTCGCTTCTAAGGTTTTTTTCTGTGCCGTACACGCTAACAGATTGATTTCATGCACTTTGACCTCATCTAAAATAGCCTTTGCATGATGTAGTAATATCTTGGCCCAATGCTGTGATTTGGCAAAATCGCCCTTGAGATATGCTAACTCAGCGACCAATTCATAAAGTGCCAGCGTGAGGCTGTACTGATTTGACCAACTATCTGAGGAGAGTAGATCGATAGCGGTGGTAGCGTACTGATGGGCGGCCTCATAGGCGATCGCCCCCTTTGCCTTATAGGCCGCCTTGAAATTGAGCTGGCGTAGCTGAGTCTGCTTATAGGCGTCCGTAACCAGTGCTGCCCCTATATTCCAGTGATTTACAATATTGAAGAGTTTATTGTCAAGTTCTACCTCTGAAACACTGTCGAGGAGTAATTGTCCAATCTTTAGATGAGTAATTTGTTTCTGGGTATCTGGAATCAAACAGTAAGCGGCTTGTTGAACACGGTCATGTAAGAATTGATAGGTGGGATTAACAGTTCTTTGCCAATTATCGTCTTCTGACTGAAAGAATTTATAGATTTGGCTTGTGGGTAACACGAAACCTTCTTGTAATGCTTGCCATAAAAATTGAGCAGTATTATCAGAAGATTCTTCCAACACAATTGCTAACGTGTTCAAATCAAATTGGTTGCCGATGCAAGCGGCTAACTTTAGTACTTGTTGTGTCTCAACTGACAGTTTCCGTAACTGCACAACCATAAACTCCACCACATCATCTGTGAGGGCCATGGCCTTGATTTGGGTAATATCACACGCCCAGTAGCGCTGCTCAAGATCAAAGCTAAGTAGCCCATCTTCGTGCAATGCTTTGAGAAACTGTGTTGTGAAAAAAGGATTGCCTTTGGTTTTACGGTTGACCAATTCGGTTAGGGGTTGGGCAAGCTTTGTTGAACAATTCAACGTATCGGCAATTAAATGATTAGTATCTTCAAATGATAACGGTGTTAGGGTAATCGTATTAACAATAGATTGAGCTTGTTTAAGTTCCCCTAGGGTCAGAGTTAAGGGGTGAGTAGAGGAGACTTCATTATCTCGATACGCGCCTATTAATAGCAAATAGCGATTGTTTTCTGCCAGCAGTTTAATTAACTGCAAAGACGTTGAATCGGCCCATTGCAAATCGTCTAAAAAAATCACCAATGGGTGTTCTGCAATCGAAAAGAGTTCAATAAAATTTTGAAACAACCGATTAAAACGATTTTGAGCAGCGCTACCTGAGAGTTCAATCACAGAAGGTTGATTGCCAATAATCTGGGCCAGTTCTGGAATAACGTCGACTAGCACCTTGCCGTTTTCACCTACCGCATCCAAAATACGGGTTTTCCAAGTCTTCAGTTGGGCATCAGATTCTGACAGTAGCTGACCCATTAAATCCCGCAAGGCTTGCAAAAAGGCTGATAGCGGAATATTTCGATTAAATTGGTCAAATTTACCTTTGATGAAGTATCCTTTCTGCCGGGTAATCGGCTTATGTACTTCGTTTACCACGGCAGTTTTACCAATTCCTGAAAAACCGGTTACCAGCATTAGCTCCGAGGAACTTTGGGCAACTCGGTCAAAGGCATTTAGCAAAACTTTAACTTCCGTTTCCCGACCATAGAGTTTTTCGGGAATGAGGAAGCGATCGCTTAAATCTTGCTGTCCTAAACTAAATTCAGCAATTTCTCCTTGTTGTTGCCACTGAGTTAGACACCGCTCAAAATCATATTTAAGGCCAAAGGCACTTTGGTAGCGGTCTTCTGCATTTTTGGCCATCAGTTTGGCAATGATCGCTGTCACCATTGCTGGTACATCCGGATTGATCTGATCCACAGCAGCTGGCAGCTGGGCCATGTGACAATGGATCAATTCCAGCGGGTCTTTACTGGTGAAGGGAAGTTGACCGGTAAGTAGTTGATACAGTGTTACACCGAGGGAATAAAAGTCCGTTCGATAGTCAATGGCCCGGTTCATGCGTCCGGTCTGCTCTGGGGCTAGATAGGCTAGCGTGCCTTCTAAACTATTATGGCCTTTGATAGCCTCGGTTTCTTTGGGTAGCAGCGAAGCAAGGCTAAAGTCGCTCAGCTTAACTTGCTTTGAGTCTGGATGAATCAGAATGTTGGCGGGTTTAATGTCCTTGTGGATCACCCGATGCTGGTGGAGATCGTGCAGAATAGTAGCTAGCTGGATGGCAATTGTGAGGATATCAATAAGACTGAGCTGATTTCCCTGGGCATATTGCCCCAGATCAATTCCCCCAAAATCCTCCATAATTAGTGCATAGCCATTGCCCCAGGTCTCCAGACTAAGCGGACGGATAATTCCCTCAATAGGTAAGTTTTTCGCAACCGTATATTGATTGCGAAACTGAACCAGTTCACTAAAGTTCGGATATTCCTGAGCTAGGATTTTAACCACGACAGATTGCTGGGTTGCTGTCCCCACAGCTCGATAAACCGTTGTACGAGTGCCCTGATAAATACACTCAACCAAGGTATAGCCAGACAGATGTAGATTTGTCAGGGGGGATGATTCGGCCACATTAGTCATGTGCTTAGTCGTCAAGAAAGCAGAGTTTATCCTAAAAGTACCCAAGATGGTTGCGATCGCGCCTATCTACAGTATCTCCACTGAACTTAAGCCTGACTCGAAAGCCTAATTAAAAATTCAGTTCCTTGTCCCAGCTCCGATTGAATTTCCACATATCCGCCATGCTGATCTACTATAATTCGGTGCGCAATTGTCAACCCTAATCCTATCCCTTGTCCAGCCTCTTGTGTTGTAAAGAAAGGGTCAAATATTTTATCAAGGATCTCAGACGAGATGCCAATGCCATTGTCTTTGATACTGACAACAACTTGTTGATTAGATTGATATGCGGTTGTAATGGTAATGATACCAGGGTCAGACGGTTGGTTCCTTGCCTGAACCTTTTTTACGATAATTGCATCAATTGCATTGTTCAAAATATTAATTAATGCTTGATTGAAGTCTCCAGCAGAACAAGCCACAAACGGAAGTTCACCATAGTTTCTAATAACTTGAATATCAGACAGTTTTTGTTGAAGAAGCATCAAGATATTATCAATACTTTCGTGGATATTAACCGCCTTATAGCCAGCTTCATGCAGACGGGAAAAGTTGCGAAGGGCTAGGACAATATCTCGAATCCGCTGCGTTCCTCGATTCATAGAATGTAAAATTTTTGGAATATCGTCTTCAATTAATGAAATATCGATATCCTCACTGTCTACATAAAACTCTGCTGGAGGGGATGGGAAATAGCGATGATATAAATGGATTAACTTAAATAAGTCTTGAACATATTCGTCCAAATGTTCAATGTTACTGTAAATAAATCCAATCGGGTTATTAATCTCATGGGCAATACCTGCAGTGGTTTGCCCTAATACAGACATTTTAGCACTTTGCACCAGTTGTACCTGCATCAGCTGCATGGCATCTAGAGCATTTTGTAAATCTTGGCTCTTTTGTTCGAGAGTTTCTTTAGATAGTTGCAGTTGACGGATAACATTCTTAAGCAATGCTTCTTTAGCCGCTATATCAGATTCTATTTGTTTGCGCTCCTTTTCAGATCGCTCCAATTTCTTTCGCAAAACGCGAATGGTTTTCTCTAATTCTTCAACCTTTCCGTGCTGCTGTTCTCCCATAAAGCTTCTAGGTATCTCCCAAAAGTAGGGTAACAAAGGTTTTGTTATGAAATTTTGATTGGCTGTGCTGTTGCAGTGGTGCAATTTCGCCATAGGCATAAAAGCCACAGCATGGCAGATTCTGCGGCAAATAAGTTGCCGCTAGCTGATACTCTTGATATGTTAACGTTCCTAAAATACGTCGACGAGCTGCACAGGAAACTAATAAAAGTGCTGCTGGATTAGCCCCTGGATAGTGGGTGATTGCCTCTTGCAATGAGGTCTCAGAGGCCCTTAAAATGTCTTCACGCGATGCATCAGTAATCTGGACAATAGCCTGTTCTGGTATATCTGCAAAGAAGGTGACACTGCCAAGGTCTGGATCGTAGCTATTGGGTGCTCGCATATAAAAGCGATCTTGCTCTTCAAAGACTGCTAAGGCATGGATAGCATAATTTGCAGCAAATGTTTCTGCTCCCAGATATTGTTGGTAAAAATCGAGTGCCCGCTGATTTTCAATCTCGTATACAACATTATTTTTTGCTTTGGTAATACGACTTTTAGGACTAATCGGTGTCCAGCCACTGGCAACACCATGGGAAACTAGTAAATCTCCTGAAAATAACAGTATAGGGATTGAATCGCTTAAAACTTGGTCTTGGAAAAATTGATATGTTTTCTCAAATGTATAATCATCGGCGGTCATACCGCCTACAATCGGGACATTGTCACCTAAGTTACGTTTGAGGCTTTCCAGAATAACGACGCCACTACTGGTTAAACTTTCGGGAAAGGTCAGACATAACTTAGGTTGAGCAGAGCTATTTGCCATTGCTTGGGAGATCGCCTGTTGGACTGCCTGGTCAGGATCCTCAGACGCATTACGGCCTAATCCAGCCCACATCTCTACGGTATCTGAAGCAAATAACATGAGTGTTAGAGAATCTTGCTGAAATTCTAGTAATGAGGAAATTTCACCATTGGTAGTGCCACCAATCAAAGCAATGTTAGGAAAGACCTGTTGAATTTTTTCGAGAATTAGTTTGTGATCAAAATCAATTGCTGTGAAGAGCATACCAGCTTGGGGCACTATGCCAGCCAAGGAGTGGGTACATTCATTGATAACCTCAGTGATTGCCATCAGCGAATCAGGATCATTACTATGACCAATTACACTCTTAAACATCAGTTTGAATGGGCAGCAAGCCCCTAATCTGGCTACATCACTGCTAGTATTCCCTGCGATATGCGCAATTTCACTGTGAATTTTTACATACCCATTAAACGGCTAAAGCTCCATATCTCAGTTTCAGCAATGCTATCGCCTATATAGACTTGGCCGCCCTTGAGCCGATAGACAACATAGGGGTGGTCCCTTGACAACTCAAGTTTTGACGACAGATGGTTTGTTAATCAGATGGGCTGATACGATAGCAGGTTGATTTGGCTAATGTCATCGGTATATCTGCTATGGCGACTAGTTCTACCTGGCCTTGGTCATTGATTTGCAATCCCTGGGCCTCGGTTAACTCCGAGAATTCTGAATCTGTCATTGCTCTCTGATTGACTGTTTCGTTGTTACCAGACACTGTTTCCCGAAGATCGGTCCAAATTAGTGTCTGATTGAGTAACTCTCCTGAGTTAAGGGGAATCCCTCCTTGACCGGTTACGACAAAACTGGCATCTTCATCTAGTAAACACCCTACTGTTAATCGATCTTCGGCTCTGACTAACTCTTCAGGCAACTGAACTGGGTCGGATTCAACTTCATCGACAAATTGTTCAATCACAACGGTGCCGTCTAGCCCCATTGTGGAACTCGCTGTAATATCACTCAACGGGGTGAGATTATCTCGAAAGGCAATACCCAATAAGGCATTGGTACTAATGGTAACATTCCCCCCTGATCCTAAAAAGGCATTGGCGGTAATGTCGCTATTTTCGGCAGCAGGTCCTACCACAAAGCCTGCCTCAATATTAATGTTGCCGCCATCACCTCCAGTGCCAATCACACCTGCTGTCGCTGAAATAGTTCCCTGCTGTCGCAGAAGTAAAACTTCGTCTAATCCTAGGAAAATATCTCCTCCATTTCCCTGTAAGGATTGAGTGCTGATAGTTGCTTGATCCCTTATAGTGAGTTGGTCAGCTTCCAGATGAATGTTACCAGCATCTCCTATTCCTGTCGATTGAGCTTCGATAGTGCTGGGAGCATTGTTGGGGCTGGTGCCACTAACGGTCACTTGGTCAGCGATAATATTAAGATTGCCAGCATTTTCAGAACCTTGAGTACTGGCACGAATTTGACCCCCGTTGAGTACCTCTAGGGTATTGGTTTGGATATTGAGGGAACCGCCAGGACCTGTGGATGTGGGAGAGACATCGGTCAGAAGGCTGGAGGAGAAACTATTATCTACGGAAGTACCGTCTACAAGAATAGATTGGGCTTGAATATCTAAGAGACCGCTACTGCCACCACCCAACGAGTTGGCAGCGATCGCACTTCCCCCAGCCACCACCAAATCATTGGTTCTGATAATTAGCTCCCCCGCATTCCCAGTACCAAATACGCTACTGACACCAATACCGGCACCATCGTCCAAACGGATGCGATCGCTATTGATTTCTAACCGCCCTCCATCGAGACTGCCAACTGTCCCAGTGGCTAAAATCGAAAACCCACTTAGGTAAAGATCGTTGACATTGATAGTGACATCTCCTGGTTCACCTTCATTGTTAAACAGACTCGCGGCATTTGCTATGAGGGCCCCGTCTCGTATGGTTAGTTGATCTGCATTTACCTCAATTGTGCCTGATAAACCAGAGCCAAAAGCTGTTGCTTGAATGGTTGTTTCACCAAATCCTAGTTCAATCACACGGGAGAACCCTAATTGTTGTGGGTCAAAAATGATAAACGGACCCGGCTCATCACCAATTAACTCAACCGAGTCAGTCGCACTCAAGGTAATATCGCCTGCATCACCCATACTAAATAATTGGGTATCTGCTGCAAGTAATGATTGACCTAATGTTCCATCCAAAAGAATTTGGCGGGCCATAAGGTTAATGTTCCCTGCACTACCTGTAGATTGGGTTTGCAAAAAGCCCGACTGTACGAGGATAATATCCCCAACCTGAATGTCGATATTGCCCGTTGTTTGAACAACAGCACCCATAGACGGTACAGAATTGATAGTACTTTCTAACAGTTTTACAGATTGCCCTGCCTGTATCTGAATATTACCAGCAGTCTGACCAAACCCTGCACGGGTGCCAATCGCACTTGCCCCTAATATGAGATCTTGGTTCACTGTGATATCAATATTTGGACCCTGTTCACCACTGGAGAACGTTAAAACATTTCCTACCTCCGATGCAGTGAGACTATTAGCCTGGATCAGTAGCCTCCCTCCGTCACCAGTGAATTCAATAATTCCAAAGCTAGGACCAGGGGGCAACCTATCGGGTTGGAAAATGATATCGCCAACCGCTTGAATCGTAAATTGAGGAATACCTTCGGCAACAGACACAAACAGGGGATTTGTAATATGAATGTCATTATCACTTTGCAAAGTCACATTGGCACTTACTGTGGATACAGTTCCAGTGCCATCGTCTAAAAGACTTAGATTGTTATCTGAGCTTAAACTCAGGGGCGCGAGAGCATTACTAATGATAGGACCAATCAGGGTGAGGTTGCGATCGCTCTCCACAACGACCTCATTATTTTGCAGTGCCTGATTAATGGCCTGGTTGGTCAATGGTGCAGTGACAGCAATGGTTAAATCCGTAGGTGAACTTAACTGCAACAGTCCAAGCTGGTTATCAGCGGTACGGGTATTAATCTCTCCTGTGAGACTTATTGTGCTACCCCGTAACTCAACAGTTCCTCCAGGGATCGTAATTTGGCCTGCTTGTTGGATAGTCCCACCATCAAAGGTGAGTTGTTGTTTTGGGGCCAAGGTGAGATCAGCCTGGTTCTGGATTAGCCGTTCTGGGGCATTGGCACCCAACTGGATACCTGGTAAAACATTGATAGATAGCAAAGGAACAGGTTCAGGGGCTATGGCACTAAAGCTAATATCGCCCACTTGTAACCCATCTGCAGTGCTGGCAATAAAATTGCCAGAGAGGTCTAGCTGAGCGTTAGGCCCCAAGAAAATACCGTTGGGGTTGAGTAAAAATAAATCGGCGGGTCCTAAAACCCCCAGGGTACCATCAAGGTTAGATGGGGTATCCCCTGTAACGCGACTGAGGATAGTGTCAATGCCTTGGGGATTGACAAAGACGACCTGCTGACCATCGACTACATTAAACTGGTCAAAACTATGGAAAAGGGCCACACCACGATTAGCCCCCCCCTCAATGGTGATCTGATTTCCCTGGAGTTGCAATTGGGAGGAGTCTGAACTTAGAGTTGTATCAGGGACTATTTGCGCCAGGCTGAAAGAGGCGTCACCCAGCCATAGTAGTAGGGACCACAAACCTATAAAGTGCTTTGCATTCATCCCCAGACAGCCTGACTCCACAACCGCTAAAACCAATGAAGTCACTGTATCATAGGCTGCCTATTTCACTACCTCATCCTCGAATCACAGTAATCTAGCGACCATTAGCTGTTTTAGTAGATTCTGTCTCCCATGGGTAACACCCCTTCGCATCGATCAAGAATTGCTAGCCAGCTAGCCCCTAACCTTAACCCTGCTAAATATTTATCCAACTACCAGACCAGCCTTCAACGGATTCGGTCGTTCCGGTCGCCATACCTTAAGTTCAATGCTCAGGGTAACTGTCGCCCATAGCGCGAAATAGACCGATCCGATCCGTACCAATGACATATATTCTCTCTAACGCCCCACCACCATTGACCACCCGATACAAAAACGCCATCATCTCCACAGAGAGGTTAGAAAAAGAAACTCATAAATCCGTAAAAATCCTGATTAATAAGGCAGCAAATGATGTTCAGAGACTCTCCACTAGACTTCAGTTGTTCTCATAGAAGATTGAATTTGTCTTAACATTGCAAAATGTTACCCTTGTGAGGATTTTACCTGGATTTTACTTTTTGGTATTTAGATAATGTTTGTTGTCAACTATGGCAGTAGGCGCAAATTGTGAACATTTAGTTAGCGGAAAAAGCATAATGTTTAAAAAAGTTGCTAAGAGTCTGATCCTGGGAATTCTATTCTATTCTCTGTTGTTTGTATCTCCGATGCTGCCAACAACTAGTCCAGCTGCAGCCCAAACCTTTGGGCAAGCTAATACTATCATTCTGGAAATGAGTGGCAGTTCGGATGATATTAAGGATCTAAGATATGGAGAAGGTAAGATCTACAATAAGATTTCAAAGGCTATTAATAGCCTACAGGCTGACGGTGAGGTTAGTGAGAATGCTCAGCCTATTATTGTGGTAGTGAAACAGAAAAAAAAGAGGTCAATGGATTGGTAGAGATGATGCCTATTAAAGGCAATTAGGCATAGTAGTTTTGTAAAAAGCAGCGCTCGTGACAACCTGAAACGAGCGTTTGCTTTATTCTTATCTTGAGGGGTCGGCTGCGACACAAACTCAGCTCACCTCTGCAAGGGATTACGTCTGCAGCATTGCCCTTGTCTTATGCAGAGAGGAAGTTCCTAATGCCATCTCTTTCACCAACATTCACCGCTGTGGCGAACACTTGCAAGACTAAGCCCAACGTATCTACCGCTAGAAATCGTTTTTGTCCTTTGATGAGCTTGCCCCATCAAAGCTGACGACTTTATTCATCTGAACAATTTCCAAAGTATAGCTGATTGTGAGTACATGATGAGTGAATAAAATAATCTCAATATTTCTGAAAATTTCACTTCAATATTTTACCAATATTTTACCTTTGGCTGCTTTAATGGAAGTAGATAAGCTTTGAAGTAAGAGTTGTCTAATATGATTTAGACTTCTTATTTATAGAAGACTTATCTGACTGGTAAGTTGTGGCGTAAATTGTTTGATTATTGCTGATTGTGAGCATATTATGGATAGATAAGATAGTTTTGGTGTTGTCACCAAAATGCACCAGCAATTTAAGGCAATAAATTAGTGATGAGTGTCTTGGTTAAAGAGGCTGTACCAGCCTGCAATATTAAATGTTAATCAAGCCTCCACTTGCTGTATGGCATGTCAGAACGTGAGGTTTTGCGCTCTTTTCTATAAGTGTTTCGAGTTGTTGTGTGCTTGTAGTCAACGTAATTGTCTTAAGAAGTAATTTGGCAGAAAAACTGACCGCTATTGTTGAAATCATTGAGCAATTGTGGGTTTCGTCTATTGTCCTAAGTTGATTATTCACCTTATCGCTCAAGTTGATAGTTGATATTGCTTTTAATTCAACGTCTACGTAATTTTAGTGATTTTGTTCATGGATAGCGTTCGCATGATGATGATGAATCATATAGTCCAATCTAACCTAACTCAATATGAAGCCGAGGCTTTAGGGCAACAGTTCAATTATACCAATGCGTTTAATCAACAATCTCAACCAGCTTGTCAGCGAAGAGTTATCGATAAACTTCCGGACATCTGGATGGAAACAGAGGAATTAAAGCAGAATGTTTTTGAAAATCGCTTTCTTGAAATCTTTTATGGCGTTCGTGGCATCGAGAATGGGCTTAGCTCAAGCAATGTAATGTTGCACTACTCTGCCTCCATTGCAATTGTTCATGTCGCAAACTATTTATCGAAAAAGAATCTAAGTGTTAGCCTGATCGAACCGTGCTTTGATAGTCTTTTTCAGGTGCTGGAACATCAAAATATTCAGATTTCTCCCCTTCAAGAAGAGCTACTGCATGACAGTGACAGTATTTATGAAAATCTGGTGCGACATGTCCAAGCAGATGCCCTTTTTCTTGTAGATCCAAATAATCCTACAGGATTTACAACATTGGGGGAAAAAAACAGAAAGTCATTTGAGGAAATCATAAGGTTCTGCAAAGATTATGATAAAATCCTAATTTTTGATCACTGTTTTGCATCTTTTTTGGCTTTCGATAATCGAGTGAAGTTGTACGATACTTATCATCTTCTGGAAAAGTCTGGAGTCAATTATATGGTAATTGAAGACACTGGAAAGTTCTGGCCAATTCAAAGTACTAAGGTAGGAGTTTTAAAAGTTGCTAAAACTTTGTATCAAGAGATGCATGACATTTATACATCTTATCTTCTTAATGTCTCTCCATTTGTCCTGAACTTCTTAAGTGCGTACATCTTGGAGTCGTATCATGATAATTTTTACTCTATTAGAAGCTTACTAGCAAGGAATAGAGAGGTTCTAAAAGAAAGCCTTAAAGGCCAAATCTTGAAAGTCCTTGATAGTGATGCTAATACAAGTGTAGCGTGGTGTAAGATTCAGGATTCTAGCTTTAAATCAACTGATCTACAAAGATTTTTAATTGAAGAAAAAGGAGTGCATGTTCTGCCTGGAACATTTTTCTACTGGAATGAACCCTATCGAGGCGAGAAATATATCAGGATTGCATTAGCAAGGGATACCGAAAATTTCATACAAGGAATAACTCTTTTGAAACAGGGTCTCGAAGAATTCACTAAAAAGTGTTGTTTTTCTAATAAATAATTTTTAGGTAACATTCTGAAGAATTACTACCAGTTCAAGGTGTAGTGAATTGGACAAAACCGCTTAGAAAGGTTAAAGCTATGCAGTTAAATGACTTAGTGCACAACTGGAATAATTTTTCTCAAAGTGTTTCGAAGAACATTCACCTATGTGATGAAACATTGCGTGATGGGTTAGAAGGTGGTGTGAACCGGCTCCCTTCCCTGGAGGAAAAGCTAGATCTATTGAGTCTGGCAGATGCCTCGGGCATTGGCGACGTCATGGTCGGTTTTCCGGGGCAAGAGGTGACCTATCAGAATGCTCTTGCTATTTGCAAAGGTGTGAAGCGTAAGGGACTGGAGACTCGACTTGGTCTACTAGGACGTATGGTTGAGGCAGATATCCAAGCCATTGATAATATTCGTCAAAGTAGTGGCTGCTCTGTGGTTGCTCATCTATTTATACCCTGTTCTCCGATTCGTCGTTATGTAGAACAGTGGGATATTGATGAATTAGAGAAACTAACTCGTTTTGGTGTTGGATTAGCGGTAAAACTTGGCTTACCCGTTAATTTCTCACCTGAGGATACGTCAAGAGCCGAGCCGAAGGTTGTTGAGCGTTTAAGTCGACTTGCCGTTGAAGAAGGTGCGACAGAAATTACTATCTGTGACACGGTCGGTTGTCTTAATCCTGTAGGGACACAGCACCTCGTTCAGTTTTTTCGAGACTTTTTGGGTAAGGACAAGGAGCGAGTCCGATTAGACTTTCATGGTCATAATGATCGAGGATTAGCATTAGCTAATTCCTTAGCCGCAATTGCTGCAGGAGCTGATTGCATTCAAGGCACTATGCTTGGTATTGGTGAACGAGCAGGCAATGCTCCTCTTGACCTGATTATGGTCAATCTTCAGATGCAGGGATTGTGGAATCGTAACCCCCTGATAAATTTAAGAAAATACTGTACAGAGGTGGCCAGACTGTGTGACGTAAAAATCCCTGATAAATATCCAGTTTTTGGTAATCAGAGTTTCACAACGCAGATGGGGGTTCACGCATCTGCTATCCTTAAAGCAAAACTTCGTCAAAATGAGGATATAGCTGCCTGTATTTACTCTGGAGTTAATCCAAGCTTAGTTGGATTAAATTACAATATTCAGGTTGGGCCTTACAGTGGTCGTTCAAATGTCGAATATATTATGAATCAACATGGTATGCAGCTAACTGATGAAACCATTGGTAATATTTTGGCAACAGCTCGTACTGAAAATCGAGTCCTAACAGAAACGGAAGTTCTTACATTAGCAAAACAATAAATGATCTAACCTAGAACATTAGGGCCTGTTAATTATTAACTTGATTGGTTTGATGTTCTCCTTTTTTTAAGGGGGCTAGGGATATCTTTAAGTCCTCCTCATAGGTTTTGATGAGCCCCCTTATTCCCCCTAGAAAGGGAGAAGCCAGAGAAAACATGAAGTTAATAATTAACACCTTCTTAGATTAGTCAAAATTATGGAATAGAATCATCAAGAGAACTACCTTTTTATGCACTACTTGTCTTTGTTTTTATACCCACTGCTGATAATTTCAGTATCAGGAGTAATTTTCTGGTCTTGGGAACTTCAACAGCCATTGCGCAAAATTCCACACTTGCCAACATTCCTTCAGGATCTGAAAGAACTACCTATTATTCTTCTATTTATTGTTCTTTCTGCAAAGATTTATGCATATTTAGAAAGTTTATATATTCTGCCATTTTTTGAGGTTCTAGGTCAGAAACATAACTGGATTCTGATTCTATCAAGCCCTTTATGGATAAGAGTTGTTGTTGCAATTTTACTCAAAGATTTAATTGCATACTGGTATCATTGGATGATGCATCATAATCTTGTTCTTTGGCATGCTCATAAGTGGCATCATATGCAGCAGCAAATGTATTGGTTGAAAGGAAATAAAAATTCTTTGCTAGCTAAATTTATTGCTAAGTGGGACTTCATTGGATTCGCACTTCTAGGAATTCCCTTAGATTTAACGTTGTTTTTTATCACACTCTACTCATTTTTTACCTTTTTTGTTCATAGCAATGTTGAGTGGCGACCTTGGATGAAGTATGTTGAGTATGTGTTTGTAACTCCTCGCTATCATCTAGTTCATCACTCCAGTAATATTGAACTTCAACAAAAGAACTTGGGGGATGTGTTCACATTTTGCGATCGCATATTTGGCACTTATATTTGTCCAACAACTTTTGATATCGAACATGAAGATTTTGGCCTTGACGAGGAAGAGCCCTTAACCCTAAGAGTCATCTTAGGACTCTAGAAGACAATGACATCTTATTTACTTACTAACTCTCAAAAAAGATGGGCTATTGCCGGAATTGGCACAAGTGCCTTAATGATTTCGACAGAGTTCTATATTGTCGGAGCTATTATTCCTGTACTGATGGAGTATTTCCATGCAAGTTTTATGACAGTGCAGTGGATTATTCTAATTTATACGCTTGTCCTAACAGCCATGGTTCTTGGCGTAGCAAGGTTAGGAGACATCTACGATAAAAAACAGTTATTCTTGATTGGACTACTACTATTTACAGTTAGTTCATTGCTCTGTGGACTTGCATCTAGCATTACGGCTCTAATTGTTTTCCGAGGATTACAGGGACTGGGAGCCGTGTTGATATGGGCGCTACGTAACGCAATTGTAACAGAAATATTTCCTGAAGACGAGAGGGGACAAGCAATCGGTTGGGTGACAGGACTTTCCTCTCTAGGGTTAGCGATTGGTCCAGGAATTGGTGGTTTGTTAATAGGTATTGGTGGTTGGCGTCTTTTATTTTGGATCAACCTTCCATTGGGGCTACTTGCCGGTTTAATTGTCGCTCGATATATTCCGAATTGCTTAGAGAACGGTCATTATAAAAAGTTTGATACGATTGGGTTACTGCTGATGTTCATAACGTTGTCTTGTTTCGTCTTAGGAACATCGCGGTTACAAGATCTAAGCTCTATTGGGTTTCCTGAAATTGTGTTGATGACTTTAAGTTTGGTCGGTTTCATATGTTTTTGGTACATTGAATCTCAGGTTGAAGAACCAATACTTGACTTAGAACTATTCCAGCTGCCTAAAATCAATACAAATTTGCTGCTGTTTTTTGCAGTTTATATAATTGTTGGCCTTATTCAACTGGCATTTCCACTGTTCCTTGAATTGGGATTACACTACCCTACTAATAAGGTGGGCTTTTTGCTAACGGTTTTACCATTGATGTCTGTTATTGTTTCACCTGTTTCAGGGTCACTTTCTGATCAATTTGGCGGTCGTAATGTTAGTTCTATTGGGCTTTTACTCATTATAATTGGATGCTTAGCATGCAGTACCTTAAATCAAGATTCAACAGTTATAGGTTTCTGCCTGCGGGGAATTCTTGTGGAATTGGGCCTGATTATTTCAGTAATACCAATCAGCAAAGTTGTTATGGATACAGTTCAACAGGAACAATTCGGAATTGCTTCAGGTTTACTGGCTCTCTCAAGAATGATTGGCATAGTCATGGGCACATGCTTATTTGGTATTTTCTTCTATATGTTTACTGTTTCTAATAGTAAATTACTGCCAAACCTTGAAAATAGTAGCAGTATGGCGAACCCATTGGATATGATGAGCTTACCGGTTATTACACTAATCCACAGTATAGACAGTATATTTCTTGCGATGGCTTTAATTGCCTCTGCTGCTGTTCTAATTCTTGTCTGGGAGTTACTCAGCATTAGCTGTAAAGAGAAGGCGTAAGAGTATATTACGAATATCACATTACTAAACTTAGCTATCTTTTGAAGTAGAGCTATGCAACATCACAAGTTATTTGATGATAAAGCTGATTTGTATGCAAGCTCCAGGCCAACGTACCCCAAAGAAATATATAACTATCTATCTAGTTTATGCAGTTCAACGCTGACAGCATGGGACTGTGCCTGTGGAAGTGGTCAAGTAGCAATAGGTTTGATTGATAAATTTGAGCGGGTTTACGCAACAGACATTAGCGAAAATCAGCTAACTAATGCCAAACTACACCCAAACATCACTTATAAAATATCCTCTGCTGAAAACACCAATTTTGGTGATGATTTTTTTGATCTTGTTTGTGTTGCCCAAGCTCTTCATTGGTTCAATTTAGAAAGCTATTGGAATGAAGTGCACAGAGTTCTTAAGCCCAATGGTGTGTTTTCAGCTTGGGGTTATCTTTGGTCACCTGTGGATGAGTCTATAGAATCAGTAATTCAAGAATATATCTGGGATATAGTTGAACCTTACTGGACACCGCAGCATAGTCTTTTATGGAATCGTTATCGCAACATAGACTTTCCTTTTCGCAAAATCGAATCACCAGTCTTCAAAATGAACATGCTTTTATCTATCGATGAGCTTTTCAACTTAATTCATACAACTTCTGCTGCTCGTCGGTATATGGATGACCATGGGGATGATTTTTTCCGAGAAGCCTATACTGCTGTCAGTGAGATTTGGGGTAGTCTGATACAGAAGAGAAAGATAGCTTTTAGTCTCATATTTTATGCTGGCCGTAGCAGATGATTCAACATTGATACTATTAGCTAGTCTGACTTAGAAACTAAAATAAATTGGGTGCTATTTTTTGATGCCCAGACGTTACATGCAATGCCTCCTCAGAGTTAATTTTTGGGACGGATAAAATCAGTAGAACTGGGCGAGGTTGACGCCATATTAAATGGAGTTTGACAAGATCTACCCTACTTTTCCACCATAGATCTATAACACCACAGCGGTAGCAAAACCTTTCAATCGGGACCGTCGTAATAGTATGATTGCTCCGACCATCATCCTTGAGCAGAGTCAAAGAAAAGGATGACCGGAGATGATCGAAAATGACCGGAGTAGTGATTAATCCTTATCTTTCTTTGGGTGTTGACTTCAGCTGAGCACTGACTTCATTAGCCACAGCTTCCTTAGCTTTAGCCACTTCCATATCGGTCGATTCTTGAAGAAACTGCTTCAGATGAACTTGATTCACTTTAGCAATAAAACTCTCAACCGACTCCTGCACTTTGCGCTTTCGCTCTTTCTCATCGGGTAGATCAAAAAATCGATAGGATGGGGTTACACCCAAAATAAATTTCTCTTGCTCAGCTTCTAGCAGCTCTACAGCCCTGTTGGCAGCCATCCAGTTTTCTTGAAATGGAAAAGACGTCGCTAAGCTGGTGACGATGGAGGCAATGGCTGGGAAAATGACGGGTAACCACTTAATCCAGGATACTTGAATATCAACCTTGTCTAATAGAACAAGAATAGGAGTGACACCAGACAAAATAATGGTCGAAATTTGGAACAAGTAGTAAATATTTCGAGAATTGGCGCGAGTATTTTTATAGTCATCAATCAGTTCTTGAGAGTACTGGATCGCGCGACCTCGCATCAGGTTCATTGATTCATCAGCAATGGCATTACCGAACAGACGACTATAAAGTTCTGCTTTAATCTGATTTTGTTTTTGCTGAGAAAAGCGGCGATAGTCACTCAGAGATTGACGATTTAAGAGCAAAAGTAGGAGTAAAATAATCGTTGCTGCCACGACTAAGATGATAATTTCTCGACGCTCCAGTAGCAGTAGTGCCAGGGCACCGAGGCCAACACAGATGGCGATCAGCAAAAATTCGATCAGGCTAAACCGTAAAGGAGTTTTGGGCTCTACGTCTAATTCATTTTTGCTAGCCGTCGGATTGGCAATGTTGTTCTTTGTAATCGATTGCTTACTTGCTGGACTCATGCTTACGGTGACTCCTTAAACGTTAGAAGGCAATTAATGTTTTTATCAGTAAAAAGTAAAATCCAAGTAAAATCTTGTTATTAATTTGCTAATGGTTGAATGTATCAGCTTGCAAGCGTAACAATTTATACTTCAAAAAACCGTTACGTTTGTTTGCAGCTTCGCTTTCATGCTCCTTACTGTGATAAGCAGGGTATCCACTCAAGCCGGGAAATTTTGGTTAAGTAGGAATCTAGAATCCAGGAGCCAGAATTTAGAAGGGATATGGCTTCTGGCTCCTGACTTCTGATGTCTATCCTGAGGAAAACTTCCCGCTTTAAGTTGGTACCCGATAAGCAAACCTTTGTAAGGTATTCTTGGAGATTATTTCGGGTATTTAAGAACGCTATATAGGGGCATACAACGATTTTTTGGGCAGTGCAGATTTTACCCGTGTTTTACATTTGTCTGCTTATATACCGGGGGCTCTACCCCTATCATCACCGAGTTGGCCTCAGGCTAAGATGCTCCTATGCATTGGTTGTTTACCCTTTACCACTGGCGATTCTGGTACCATCGTTCAATTCGATGGCGAGCGTGCATATTAGGTGCGTTGGCTTGTGGTTTGGTGGTTATATTCCAGTTGCGATCGCCAATAATTGCTGCCCCCAATAGCCCACTTCAACAGGCCCAAACGTTTAACGCCCAAGGTCAACAGGCCCTCACCTCAGGTCAGCCCGAAGCTGCCCTAAAGTATTGGCAACAGGCCGAAGAACAATACCAAAATGCTAACGATCAGCAGGGTCTGTGGGGGAGTCAGCTTAACCAGGCCAAAGCCCTGCAAAGCCTAGGATTTTATCGTCGTGCCCAGGCCCAACTGTTACAGCTGAGTACAGCCCTCACAGCCGCCCCCTCGTCCCTACTCAAAGTCAATGTCTGGCTCACCCACGGTCAGGGATTACGTCTTCTAGGAGAACTATCTGACTCCCAAACCTATCTAAAGCAAGGGTTGGCTATAGCCCAACAGCTAGGGGATAGTTCCTATGAGCAAGTGGCCCATCTGTATCTAGGCAATACCCTGGCCGCCCAACAGCAATGGTCAGCAGCCAGAACCCAGTATGACCAAGCTGTGGCCCTGGCTGGTTCTCAACAGCTTACAGCTCAGCTACGACAGTTACAAACCCTGCCCCATCTGGGTCGAGTTGCAGAGATACGTCCCCAAGCCCAGGCCCTGGTTCAACGGATTTCCCAGGAGCCATCCAGCGCTACCAAGATGCATCTGATAATAGACTTGACTCAATGGCTATTGCAGTATTCTCCAAAAACGTTGTCTGCTCTTTCACCTGAAGCACTGCTGCAAACCGCTATTCAACAAGCCCAAAGCCTGGAGGATCGTCGGTCTGAGTCCTATGGATGGGGCTATCTGGGCCGCTGGCATGAACACCAACAGCAGTGGTCAATAGCAGCCCAAGAAACACAAACCGCGCTTTCCCTGGCTCAAACCCTGGATGCCGATGAGCTACTCTATCAATGGCATTGGCAGCAGGGACGGATTGCACGAGTTCAAGGAAAATGGCAACAGGCTATTGGTTACTATACTGCTGCCGTGGATAGTCTGCAAAACCTACGTCAAGAGATTGTTGCGATTACTCGGGATGTTCAGTTTTCATTTCGCGATCAAATCGAACCGGTTTATCGTGATTTGGTCAGTCTATTGCTCACTCCAGCCTCGTTAGACAATGGGTCAGAAAAGGACTCTCAAGCTGCTCTAGAACAAGTTCGTCAGGTACTGGAAAACCTACAGCTAGCCGAACTGAATAATTTTTTTAGTGAACCTTGTATTGAATCGATTTCTCAATCTCTCGATACCCTAGATCCCACTGCTGCCATCTTATATCCCATCATTTTGCCCGACCAGCTAGCGATAATCTTATCTATCCCTGGTCAACCTCTATACTATGCGTCCACTGACTTACCCCAAGCCACCATCGAGGCGGGTATTCAACAGATGTTGGACTCTATGCGGGCCACTTCGTTTCTCCAAGAGCGATTAACTGCGGCTCAGCAACTCTATCAGTGGTTGATCGAGCCAATTGAAAATGTTCTCCAAGTAAATGGTATTCAAACTCTAGCGTTTGTTTTAGATGATGCCTTGCGTAATCTGCCTATTGCAGCTCTCTATGATGGTGAACATTACTTAGTTGAAAACTATCAGCTTGCTATTTCACCAGGTCTACAGTTGCTCCAAATTAATGATGCTCAAACCCAGTATGCAGAGTTAACAGCTTTGGTGGGTGGCCTCAGTGTTGGAAAAGATAACCGTCCGCCACTAGTGGGTGTTAAACAAGAAGTTACTCACATTGAGCAACTACTCGATGCCCAGATATTGTTGGATGAAGCATTTACTAATGTGGCCTTAATTGACCAAGCCCAGCAACGGTCGTTTGATATTGTGCATTTAGCTACCCATGCTCAATTTGGAGAGACGGATGCAGAGACGTTTATTGAAACCTGGGATGGAACAATCCAGATTAATCAGTTACGACAATTGCTTAGACAACAGGAGATCCGTGGATTGCCACCAACGTTATTAGTTTTGAGTGCCTGTGATACAGCCCAAGGGAATAATCAGGCTGTTTTAGGCATGGCTGGTTTGGCGGTACGCTCAGGAGCACAGGCGACATTGGCGACACTGTGGAGTGTTAATGATCAGGCGACGGCTATGTTTATCCAACAGTTTTATGATGGTCTGGTTAATCAAGGGATGACTAAAGCAGGGGCGATCCAGGCTGCCCAACAGCAGCTGATCCAGACACCCTCATTTCAACATCCCTTCTATTGGGCTCCGTTTGTTCTTGTGGGCGATTGGCTTTAGAGAGTATTAATACGTCTTATCACTAGACCAACTAAACCTCGTTTATGCCAAGAGGTCAGTTGTTCCAACTTACAAATCTCTTGGGTGATTCGATCCAGGACAATGGCGAGAACAACAATTCCCAGCCCACCAACCGCTGAGAGACCCACATCCAGTCGGCCTACGCCTTGGAGAACCATTAATCCTAGCCCTGGCACTGCAATCATGGCCGTAATCACCGACATGCCCAAAGCAAAAAGAACCGTTTGATTGATCCCAGCTAAGATACTAGGCATAGCCAAGGGCAACTGAATTACGACAACAGCTGTGGACTCAGTTGAAGGAAATCGGCGGGGTTCATATCAATGGTCATCCCACGTCCTCCCATGTGCTCTTGGCCATGGGGCGTCCAAAGCCCCTGGCGAGTGCTTCGATTCGATTTGGCTTAGGCCGAGCCACAACAGCAGTGGACATTGAACAGGTTGTGAAACACACCACACAAACCATTTAGACTCTGCGCACCCGGCAGCATGGGTGATGGATCGGGCTCCATGTCAAATTAACAAACCCGATAGGTCCAAATTTGCAAATAAATATCAGGCTCAGTTTCAGGATGATTCTGAAAGGGGTCTCCAGTTTCAACTAATGTCCATTTTTCTGCTGCCTCAAGCGCTGGGAGCTTGTCCTTGAAGTCGCTTTTTTCATAATAGTCAGGACGAATTGTAAAGATGATATGACCTCCAGGTTTCGTAATGCGAATCAGCTCATCAAAACCACTACTAGGCGCGTGACCAATGGTGAATGTTCCCACACTGACAACAGCGTCAAATGAATCCGAAGAGAAATTTAGGGGAGTGCCTAATATCCCCTGATGGAGGCCTGTATAAACATTCTTTTTGCGGGCTTCCTCTAACATACCGATGGACAAATCCATCGCTTCCAAATTGGTATAGCCACGCTGATGCAGAACCTGTCCCACAAGTCCCGTCCCCGCTCCAGCATCCAAAATTTTAGATTCTTGAGAAACGTATTTAGCCAAGGTGTCGACGGTTAATTCTGGACAGAGATAATTCTCAGGTGGTAGATCACTATCGTATTTCTTCGCCCAATCATCATAGCGTTCAGCTAATTCTTGAGCATTTTTGGAACTGTAAACCCAATGGACATTATCTGTTTTTGTAGTCATGACTCTTGACTCGTGTAAAAGTTACCAAAGTTATCTTGTACAAATTACCGCCCTTGGGGCAGGTGTTTATACTTTTCTAACCAAATCAACCGTGAATTGTTGAGCTAAGACACCTACATGAGGTGCTTTCAACAGGGTAAAATGATCGCCTGGAACTGTCTGAACCGTCAGGGAATCAGACAGTGATTGCCAGCCCCAAGTAGGATCCGTCAGTGTTTGGATGGCGTTAGGCAAATAATCACCTAAAATTCCTATCTCCTGGGCGCGGATAAAGGTCATAGGAATTCCTTCGAGCTGCTGAGGCTGGTAACAGGCGCTGGCTTGAGTATTTGCCTTATACACGGCCAAAGACCGCCTTAAGTCAATTGTAGTGATGTTCTGTCCTGCTGTTTGCAACGCCGCTAGTAAAACCTTGATCGGATCGTTTGTGACGCTAAATTCAGTCGGTGAGAGTGCTAGCGGTTGATCCACTAACCCTTGATAAAACTTGGCGAGTTCAATGACGTATTGGGTATCTGACCACTGATCAGAGGTTTGCTCAATATCAGGAACTTCCCGCTGGATATCTATCAGAACTAATCGAGAAATCTGGTCGCCCTGAGCTTGCAATTGCTGTGCAATCTCAAATGCCACTTTGCCACCGAAGGAGTATCCACCTAGATAATAGGGGCCTTTGGGTTGCACTGCTTTTATAGCTCGAATATGGTGGGCCGCTATATCCTTCATATTAGTGTACGGAACAATATTCTCATCTAACCCAAGGGAACGAAGCCCATAAAAGGGTTGATCTGTTCCCAATGCCTGAGATAAGGGCTGAAGATCTAGAACTGTTCCTAAAATGCCAGAGGCACAGAAGATAGGTGGCTGAGAACCCTGGGGTTGAATCGGTACTATGGTCGAAGAGAAAGACGGTGAACTGTTGCCATTATGTTGGGGCACCGCTGATTGAGGAGAATTTTGCCTAAGACTGGTGCCTTCAGTCTCAGGAACAATCAGCTCCATCAGTCGATCAACCAGGGCTGTAATGGTGGGATAGTCGAACACTAGGGTTGTGCGCAGGTTGCACCCTAAACTTGCTTGAAGGTCGTTCCTCAATTCAACTGCTGCTAAGGAATCTAACCCCAAGTCTACCAATCGTTGATCCAGATCAAGTTCCTCAGCTGTTTTCAAGCCTAGAGTTTTTGTGACTAACTTATAAACATGCTTTAATACCAGGTCTCGGCGCTGATCAGCAGGCGTAGTCTGTAAAATAACTCGGATATTCTGAGTAGCCGATTGAACGGTGACCACTGAGGCGACCTGCTCATAAAATCGGGGACGTTGTGAGAACTGTTGCACCCACTTTGACCATTCAACGGGCATTACTCCAATTTGACCTGCAGCCTGCGGCAATAGTTGACCAAGGATAGACAATCCAGCAGTCGGTGCAATGTTAGCCAACCCCCAGTCTGCTAAGCGGTCCTGCTGGTCTTGATTAAGGCGAGCACTCATACCGACTTCCCCCCAAGGCCCCCAGTTGATACTGACCATAGGCAACCCTAGGGACTGGCGATGATAGGCCAAGGTATCCATAAAGGCATTGGCCGCTGCATAGCTGGCTAACCCATGGGACCCTAACAGCGAGGTTAAAGATGAGAAGCAGACGAAGAACTCCAAAGGCTGTTGTTGCGTCAGTTGTTGTGTTAGCTGATGTAGGTTCCAAGTTCCTTGGACTTTTGCCGCTAATCCTTGGGCAAACCGAGGCCAATCTTGTTGCCATAGGCCACCAAACTCAACCACGCCTGCTGCATGGATAATCCCCAGCAGCGAGCGCTCAGACGCTTTCAATGCATCCAAAATTGCTCTAACCTGCTGGGCATCGGCAATATCTGCCTGGACAATAGTAATATCAGCACCTGCCTGTTCAAGCCTCTGAAGCTGTTGTTGCATATGGGGCTGAGCCTGACTCCGACCGACTAAAACCAACTGCCGAGCACCGTGGGCAACCAGCCATTCTGCCACCTGCAAGCCTAGGGCTCCCAATCCCCCTGTAATCAGATAAGACCCATCTGCATGGCAGGTGAACGATTGACCTGATAAAGCATCGTTGCGGCGTTTGAGTCGGGCAACATATCGGGTTTGGTTGCGCCAGATGACTTGCTCTTCGCCGTCCTGCGATCGCAATTCTGCCAGTAGAGAGGAGACCAGGGTTTCATCATGGGCTTGAGGCAATACATCAACCCGAACACAATGCAGATCTGGATGTTCTAGGGCAATGACTTTGCCCATGCCCCAGAGAGGAGATTGAGCCAATCCAGGAACAGTTGTTGATGAGGCTGATGCACCATTGTACTGACCTGAACCGTTATGGCTGCTGGCATGAAGATTTGCAAAGGCTTGAGCGCCTTGGGTCACTAACCAGAGATGGGGCAATTTGCCATCACGACCAATCAAGCTCTGAATTAAATGTAATGTGCTAGCACAGCTTATCTGTGCCGCCGCTTCCAAATCCTGAGTCGTTAGCTCTACCCCAGCTGTAGGCGCTTTCAAACTCCACAGATGAACAATACCCTGACACTCAGGTACTGTTTCCAAAAGCTGCTTAAAATGCTCCACATTAACTGGGTCGACTTGGAAGACCTGCTCACTGATTTGCCCATAGGTTTTGCCAGGGTAGACGAGGATGGTGCGATCACCTTGAGCTTGCAAAGCATTAACCAGTTGCGGTCCAACACCTTGGATATCCGCAAAAATCAGCCAATGACGGGATTGATAAGGACTGGGCTGACTGGGTTTAGGCTGCCACTCAACCTCATAGAGCCACTGATCAAACGCGTCAACAGATCTCTCCGATGTAGCAGGCTCTGGCGTAGAACTGAGTGCTCCATTCTGTTCTAGTAATCCACCATTGCGATACCAAGCCGGAGCCTCAACCCAATGGCGCTGTCGCTGGAATGGATAGGTGGGAATCGGCTGCCGACATCGACTGTAGTCCTGGTCAAATCTTTGCCAGTCAATGGTGACCCCCTGTTGGTAGAGCGTCGCCAAACTGGTGAGCAATTGTGCCCAGTCTGTGCGCTCAGGGTGCAAACTGGGTAGCCACAACCCTGAATGCTCACTTAAACATTGGCGACCCATGCCTAACAAAACAGGCTTGGGACCTATCTCTACTAGGATTTGTACGTTTTCTTGAGCCAATACATCCATGCTGGTCCTAAATTGAACCGCTTGTCGGATATGTTGACACCAGTAGTCGGGCTGGAGCACGGCATTGGTCACCAGCGTACCTGTGACATTGGACACTAGCGGAATCTGAGGGGGAGCAAAGGTGACCTGTTCGACCACCTGAGCAAACTCGGCTAGCATTGGCTCCATCAGCGCTGAGTGAAAAGCATGGGACACCTGAAGCTTTCTATATTTAATGTTGGCCCGCTCACTCTGAACACAAATCGCATCTAGCTCCCGCTGATCACCAGAAATTACGATGCTCTCCGGACCATTGAACGCTGCTATGGACACATTGGGATAGTTTTGCAGAGCAGTCTTGGCCTGTTCTGCTGTTGCCAATAGCGACACCATACCGCCCCCAGCGGGTAACGCCTGCACCAATCGACCTCGCAGAGCGATCAGTTTTAGGCCATCTTCCAAGCTAAAGACACCCGCCACACAAGCAGCGACATATTCCCCCACGCTGTGCCCCATAAGGATATCAGGCGTAATACCCCAGGATTGCCACAGTTGATATAAGGCATATTCAATGGCAAAAAGCGCAGGCTGACTGTAAACAGTCTGATGCAGGAGAGCGTCTTTATCAGCTTCAGCCGCGTAGAGAATATCAATTAGCGAGCGATCCAGGTAGTCTTGAAGAATATCGTCACAGCGATCAAGCGCAGCCCGAAATGTTGGTTGCGTGTCGTAAAGCTGCCGACCCATGTCAACATACTGAGACCCCTGGCCTGTAAATAGAAACGCAAGCTTTCCTTGAGCTGAAATAGTTGGAGAGGTCATCCCACCAGTTTCCAACCAGTCCTGAAGCTGTTGACCCAAATTTGCTTTTGACTCCGTGACGAACGATAGCCGTTCTTGAAAATGCTGGCGACCGACATTGGCGGTAAAACAAATATCCGCAAGCTTTGATTCGGACTCTGACTCTGACTCTGTATCTAAATACTCCAGATAGCGCTGAGCTAATGACTGAAGGGCAGGGACCGTTTTAGCCGATAAGGTCAAAAGGTGGTGCGATCGCTCTCCCTCGACCATCCCGTCTGACACCTGACGTCTAACGTCTGACGTTGCGGGCGCTTCCTCCAACACCACATGACAATTGGTACCCCCCATGCCAAAGGAACTTACTCCGGCGCGACGAGGCGTGCCATTCCGGGTCCAGTCTGTCAGCTCGGTATTGACGTAAAAGGGACTATTGGCAAAATCAATATTGGGGTTGGGTTGCTCAAAATGCAGGCTCGGAGGCAATTGCTGATGCTTCAAAGCCAATGCGGTTTTAATCAGCCCTACCACCCCTGCAGACTCAATCAAGTGGCCAATATTGGTTTTGACCGAGCCAATGGCACAGAAACCCTTCTCAACCGTGCTTTGGCGAAATGCCTGGGTGAGCGCAGTGATTTCAATCGGATCACCCAAGGCCGTCCCTGTGCCGTGGGCTTCTATATAGCTAACGGTGCTGGGGTCCACATCCCCGGCTGCCAGGGCGCTTGTAATTACCTCCGCCTGCCCCTCAACACTAGGAGCGGTATAACCCACCTTAGCTGCACCATCATTATTTATGGCCGACCCTTTGACCACAGCGTAGATGTGATCCCCATCGGCCATCGCCTGATCGAGAGCTTTGAGGAGAACCACACCGACGCCATTGCCAAAGACAGTCCCTTTCGCCTGGGCATCAAACGCACGACAATGGCCGTCCGGCGAGCAAATCATATCGTCCTGGTAGAAATACCCCACTTCCTGAGGAACAGAAATGGACACCCCACCTGCCAGGGCCATATCACACTCACCGCTGAGAATACTCTGACAGGCCATATGGACAGAGACCAACGAGGTTGAACAGGCCGTTTGTACATTCACACTGGGGCCGGTCAAATTGAGTTTGTAAGACACCCGTGTGGGCAGAAAGTCCTTGCTATTGGCCAACCGCACTTGCAGATCAGAGGCCGACCCCAGGAAAGTCCGCTGGGCTGAAAAATTTCTCTGGGGATGCACATTATTAATCAAATAAGTATTCATCCCAGACCCGGCATACACACCAATCAACCCGTCATAGGTCTCAGGGTTATAGCCTGCATGTTCAAGCGTTTCCCAAGCAGACTCTAAAAAGATCCGCTGCTGCGGGTCCATAATCTCTGCTTCTCGACGGCTATAGCCAAAAAAGGTGGCGTCAAACCGGTCAATATCAGGGAGAACCGCACCGACTTTCACGTAGTCAGGATGCTGCAGCAGTTCTGGCTCTAACCCCGCCAACTCCTGGGCGGTAAATGGGGTGATTGATTCTACCCCCTGCTGTAGGTTTTGCCAAAATTCATCCACATTGGCAGCCCCCGGCACACGGCAAGCAATACCAATAATGGCAATGTCAGTGGTGGATTGTTTTCTAGCGGACACTCGCCGCTTAGCGGACACTCGCCGCTTAGCGGACACTCGCCGCTTAGCGGACACTCGCCGCTTAGCGGACACTTGCCGCCCATTTACTTGAGCACTCGATGACTGAGATTGTGCCGCTGGGGCCTCAGTAAGATAGTCGGCCAGAGTTTGAATAGTAGGGTATTGAAACAGACTGACAATCGACAACCGAGACGTCAACTGTTCTAGATCCGAGATATCAGCGCCAGCCCCTAAAACACTCGGATCTGCTCTGAACTGATCTGCCAGCTGTTGATACACCTGGGTCAGCAAAAGGGAATTCCCCCCCAGCTCAAAAAAGTTGTCAAGGGTTCCTACCTTATCCAGTTGAAGCACTTCTTGCCACACCTGGGCCAGATATTGCTCCATCTCAGACTGGGGCTCCACCATAGCCGTTGCTAACTCTGGACGAGAACGATCCGGAGCAGGTAATGCCCGACGATTTACCTTACCGTTCTGGGTCAGCGGTAACTCTTCTAAGGTGACAAAGGTAGCTGGCACCATGTAGTCCGGTAGCTGCTCTTGCAAATACTGACGCACCTGGGGCTCTAGCTTAACCGCCACCTGTCCTTGCAGGGGATTATTGGCATAGGCACTCCAAGGCAATGTTGTTTTAGGGGGCTCTTGAAAACAGGGCGGCGAAGATATCGCCACCTGGTCTGGATAAAGTAACACGTCGTAGCATGTCTTATCGGTGGACCAGGTGATAGCAGCGGCAAAGGACTGTTCTTTGGCAAGACTCCAAATATCTTCTGGCTCGATTCCAGCCTTGTCCACGTTCTCATCAGCTACTCCGAGACGATCTCGCATCTCGGCCACAGTAGCAGGTTGTTCCGTAGAGCCACCATTCTGACCACTGGCTGATTTACTCTCCATCCATTCCAGTACCTGCATCTCAGAGGTTAACCGGGCATTTGGAATCCCAGTAATGAGAAAATGCTCTGAGGAATTCTCCTGCAACCGTTGCTGAACTGCTTCCAGGGTTAAGCCATCTGCTTTCCAATTAAGCTGCTGGGTCTGAACAGGGGCAGTGGGTTCCGGGCCAATGTGGAGAATGGCGTCGTAGCGGAACTTACTCATCTCATTATGGGCACAGCCTCGTCTCAGTTGAATATCTACCTGAGAAATCGGCAGATGCCGTTGCAATGCAGTGAAAAACTCGGGGGCAATGGCCATTTGCCCTTCCTGCACCATCTGCTTTCGAATTCGCTGGTGCAGTTGTTGGGTCGATAGTCCAGGAGGAGCCTGATATAACTGAATCGACGCGTGAAACGCTTCTAGCAACGGCAGGCTACGTACATCACCCAAGAACAACCGTCCGCCTGGCTTAATCGCCTTGACCACCTCGGTAATTACCTTGACGAGATAATCAATCCCAGGAAAGAGCTGGACAACCGAGTTAATAATGACCGTATCTAGGGAATTGGGTGCTAGGTCCGTCACACTGTCAGCCGCCCCCTGACGTAGGGTGACATGGGACCAATCTCCATCCATTTTTTGCATCTGGGCATTGATATACCCCAGGGCTTTAGGCGCAATATCCACCCCACAGTAGGATTGACAATGGGGTGCCACACCAAACAGCAGCATGCCCGTGCCACAGCCAATTTCTAAAACGTCTTGGGGCTGCCCCATGAGAATACGTTCGAGCGTCCCATCTAACCACTCTCGCATCTCAGAGGCGGGAATCGGTGCGCCAGAATAGCTATCATTCCAGCCATTGATATTAAATGTGGGATCTTCCACCTCTAGGGTTTCTTGAGCGTAGGCTAAATCCCATAATTCTTGCCACTGTGAGACTTGTTCTGCCTGGACATCGGCCTGGGCATTTGTCTCGTCATCAGTGGTCTCTGCGGGGTCCTCTCCTTGATAATTGGCATCTGGCACCATGTAGGCCACAAGCCGTTTGCCACCCCCCCCATTGGCTTGCTCATCCCTGGCCACAACAACACTTTGGCGTACGCCTGGATGCCGATTCATGGTGGCTTCAATTTCACCTAGCTCAATCCGAAAACCTCGGATTTTTACTTGATGGTCAATGCGACCTAAAAATTCAATGTTGCCGTCAGGGAGATACCGCGCTAAGTCACCTGTCTTATAAATTCGAGGGGAATAGACTATGTCCACGGTTGCCGCATCATTACTCTGTTTGGCAAACGGATTAGGAATAAATCTCTCTTGGGTTAAGTCAGGCCGATTCCGATAGCCCCGTGCTAAGCCATCTCCACCGATATATAATTCACCAACGTCACCCACCGACACTGGGCGCAGGTCTTCGTCCAAAATGTAAATTAAGGTATTTGCGATGGGACGACCAATGGAGGCAGGAGTATTGGGGCGAGACGGGTCAAAGGATGAATGCTGGATAGAATGCACCGTGGACCAAATTGTGGCTTCTGTGGGGCCATACATGTTCCAGACACTGTCCACGCAATCCAGCAATTGCTCCGCTAAATCCGCTGGAAAGGCTTCTCCACCACATAGTACTTTTAACCCGGACTGTCCCTGCCATCCCGCCGCCAAGAGCATGTACCAGGTTGCTGGAGTTGCCTGCATCATGGTTGCATTGGTTGTCCGCAACAATCGAGCCAAGTCTGGACCTGATGAAGCGACCTCTCGGCTGGCAATGACGACTTGGGCACCTACCACTAGAGGCAAATGCAGCTCTAGCCCAGCAATGTCAAAACAAACTGTTGTTACGGCAACCAGTACGTCCTGATCTGTTATGCCAGGACGCTGGGCCATGGACGTGAGGAAGTTAACAACGGCTCGATGCTCGATTTGAACACCCTTTGGTTTGCCAGTTGATCCGGAAGTATAGATTGTGTAGGCTAAGTGAGTGGCCGTAACGTTACTCGTGGGATTTTCTTGACTACCCTGAGAAATGTCACCCCAATCGGCATCTAAACAAATAACTGTGAGATCGTCTAAGGCGAGTCCTGTGGATAAATGCCCTGTAGCTAGGGACGATTGAGTGAGGAGAATCTTAGCTTGAGCGTCCTCCAACATATAGGACAGGCGCTCCAACGGATAGGCGGGATCCAAAGGAACGTATGCTCCACCAGCCTTAAGAATTCCTAAAATGGCCACGACCATAGTAATCGAACGGTCCACACAGACACCCGTCAATGTATCTGGGCCAACATTTAAACTCTGGAGATAGTGGGCAAGTTGGTTAGCTTTTTGATTAAGTTCTCTGTAGGTAACCTGTGTTTGATTGAATCTGATTGCGATCGCATCTGGTGTACGCTCTACCTGCTCCTCGAACAGCTGATGCAAGCAACTATCAAACGGATATTCTTTAGCCGTTTGATTCCACTCAATCGGTACAATATTGCGATCCTTTACCATAAACACAGGCAACATCTCCTACAGTTACTACAGATTGTTGAATACTTAGCGATTGAAATTGCCAATACACCTTTTTGGATTTATCATTCCTAAAACTACTGTTTAGGGCGCTGAATGATGACCATAGGCAGCTAGTTGACAACTTTGAAACTTACAAATGCCTGACCAAAGCTGTGAATGAGGGCTCAGGAATACAGCAATTCTTAGTCTTACAATTTTTTAGAGTTGCCGTTTTCTCCAAATCCATATTTTCAATAGCTATTGTACTGACTTAAAAGTATTCAGGTTGGTTTTTGTGATATTTCTAAGGTACTTAATGACGATAATTAAGGTGAATTTTAATCATATACCTTGCTAACCTCCTAAAGATTTGTTCAACCGGTGTCCCAATTTCAATGGACACACTTTTAATAAGACATTTCAAAAGTTCGTTAATCAAGTGACAATTTTTGCACCATAGCCTAGTCATAAATTTGAATCGCAACTGCCACTGTAAATGGAGTGAGTATCATGGGATGCAATCAAACTATTACCAAAACTATTCAAAAGAGCCTTTTGCAAAGCAGACAAATTAATATCTGACTATGCTCCCATATCGTCAATTTCCCAAGCTATAACAAAGGACTAAGTTCCATTATAGAAAAAAGCAATATCATCATATTGTTCTACTAGAAATAAGTTGATGACATTTTGCAAAGATAAATTTGAGCTGGAAAACCCTTGCAATCGCTTAAGAACGACTGCCAGCATCTTCTGCATTATTAAATTAATGTCCGTAATCAGAGCAATTTTTTGTTTGTTAGTTAAACCTTCTATAACTACATCTGTCACGTATTCTATCTCAAGAACTTTTTGTGCGGACAGATTATCTAAAACACTATTGCTCATGATACCATGCTGATAGCAGCTAGATGGCATTATTGTGTCATAATGATGAGATAAATCCGTGTAATTACTGATCTTTGCTGCTCTACCCTTAAGTATTTCCATTTTCACTTTTCCTTTGGGTTACTTTGCTCTCCACTTGTATTAAAGAGCCATTACAAAGGACTTTTTAAAGTGTTCTCTTAGGCAACTTAGCATATTACTAGCACCGTATAAAGCCTTATTTTGATGTCATTGTTACTTAATAGCTAGGCAAAGCAGCCAAACATTTCATCGCTTACCCTAGAAAAAATAGTCTTTTAGCTAGACAAGATTCAGTACAGTCAACAGATAGTCGATGTCGATAGCTTGAAGAGCATTTTTTCAAAAGCAACAAAAAGTAGATCCCCAGTGAAAACCGACCGTCGATTACAGGCTTTACAAAACTTTACTTCCTGGCTTGAAAAGCACTACAAGTTGTTGAATTTAGACAATTAGAGCGTATTACAATACGCTGATTTTTTATCGTTTATTGCTTAGTCAGCTTTTCAGATCGCCAAAAACCAGATATTACTAAATGTAACGGAGAGATGACGTGTTCATTAATACGTTCGTCGCAAGTCCTGGATTTTACCAGGATTTTACATTTTTTTGCTTAACTCTTGGTCACTGGACGTTAGTAGTCAGTGGCCTGTTCTACGGTGCCTAGTCAAGTGATTGCATAATGAGTATATACAATACGTTTACGTCAGAGTCAGTATCAGCAGGTCATCCTGACAAAATGGCTGACCAAATTTCGGATGCCATTTTGGATGCCATGCTCAAGGATGATCCCCACTCGCGGGTGGCGGTGGAAACCCTAGTCAAAACTGGCATGGCGATTGTTGCTGGAGAGGTTCGCACCAACACCTATGTGGATTTGGAAGATATTGTTCGCGACGTCATTTTAGGTATTGGCTACGACAGTTCCGATGTGGGGTTTGATGGAGCCTCCTGTGCCATTGTCAACGCTATTGGTAAACAGTCCAGTGACATTGCCATGGGGGTGGACGAGGCTGAAAACAAAGATTTGGGTGCTGGTGACCAAGGCCTTATGTTTGGCTATGCCACCAACGAAACTGATGTGCTGATGCCCGCTCCGATTTACTATGCCCACCGCCTAGTGGAGCGCCAGGCAGAGTTGCGTAAAACCGGAAAACTCTCTTGGCTACGACCAGACGCTAAAAGTCAGGTGACCTTGAGATACGAAAACGGCAAACCTGTTGCTATTGATGCCATTGTGCTATCCACTCAACATGATCCCGATGTCACCCTGGGTGACATTCGTGAAGCTGTCATGGAGGAGATCATTAAGCCTGTGCTTCCCCATGACTGGTTGCATGTGGGTACTCAGTACCACATCAACCCCACCGGGCAATTTATCATTGGTGGACCGGTGGGAGACTGTGGGTTAACTGGACGCAAGATTATCGTCGATACCTACGGTGGTATGGCACGTCACGGTGGTGGTGCATTCTCAGGCAAGGACCCCTCTAAAGTGGATCGATCAGCAGCCTATGCAGGTCGCTATGTGGCTAAAAACATTGTTGCTGCGGGACTGGCTGATTTGTGCGAAATTCAAGTGTCCTATGCCATTGGTGTAGCTGAGCCTACATCTATCTCCGTCAATACTTTTGGCACTGGTAAGCTTGAAGATGACAAAATTGCCACGTTGGTGCGAGAACACTTTGACCTGCGTCCCCAAGGTCTGATTGATATGCTGAATTTACGTCGCCCTATTTATCAGCAAACGGCGGCCTATGGTCACTTTGGTCGGGAACTGTCTGATTTTACTTGGGAACAAACTGACAAGGCCGAGCCGTTAAAAGCAGCACTGTAATTTTTGAGAAAACCTAAGAAAACGAAACCTATGAGCACTTCAACACTCACCCGCGACTATAAAGTTGCCGATATTAGTCTGGCTAGCTGGGGACGCAAGGAAATTGCCATTGCAGAAGGTGAAATGCCGGCTCTCATGGCCATTCGCAAAAAATATAGCGATAGCAAGCCTCTGGCTGGAGCCAAGATTATCGGCTGTATCCACATGACCATTCAAACCGCTGTCCTAATCGAGACCCTAATCGAGCTGGGTGCAGAGGTGCGCTGGTCCTCCTGCAATATCTTTTCTACCCAAGACCATGCTGCTGCTGCGATCGCAGAAGTCGGTGTGCCCGTCTTTGCCTGGAAGGGAGAAACCGAAGACGAATATATGTGGTGCATTGAACAAACCTGCCGAGCTACCGATGGCAAGCTGTGGGATGCCAACATGATTTTGGATGATGGCGGTGACCTAACAGGCTACATTCACGAAACCTATCCCGATATGCTCACCCATATCCATGGTGTTACCGAAGAGACTACCACCGGAGTACATCGCCTGTACGAAATGCTAGAAAAGGGTGAACTCAAAATTCCTGCCATCAACGTCAATGACTCGGTCACTAAAGCTAAAAATGACAATAAATATGGCTGTCGTCATAGCTTGAATGATGCCATTAAGCGCGGTACCGATCACCTGATGGCAGGTAAAAAGGCCTTAGTGATTGGCTATGGTGATGTTGGTAAAGGCTCAGTGGCCTCTCTTCGCCAGGAAGGCATGATTGTTAAGGTGGCTGAGGTAGATCCCATCTGTGCTATGCAAGCCTGTATGGATGGCTATGAGGTGGTATCTCCCTATGTCGATGGTGTAAATAATGGCGTTGCTAGTCTTAACAAGACACTTTTGGCCAACATTGATTTGTTGGTTACTGCTACGGGAAATGTGAATGTCTGTGATGCCCCTATGCTGACAGCCTTAAAGCCTGGAGCAGTCGTTTGTAATATCGGTCATTTTGACAATGAGATTGATACGGCTTACATGCGTCAGACCTGGCGCTGGGAAGAGGTCAAACCGCAGGTACATCAGGTTTACCGCAGCGATGATCCCCAAGACTTTCTGATTTTGTTAGCAGAAGGTCGTTTAGTAAATTTAGGGAATGCTACTGGCCATCCGTCTCGAATTATGGACGGGTCATTTGCCAATCAGGTGTTGGCTCAGATGTTCTTATTTGAGCGGAAATTTGCCGATAAGTCTGATCTGGAAAAGGCTGCAGAAATTACTGTGGACGTGTTGCCCAAGCAATTGGATGAGGAAGTTGCTCGCTATATGGTTGAAGGGTTTGGTGGTGTGATTACTCAGCTAACATCCACCCAGGCTGACTATATCAATGTGCCAATGTCTGGTCCTTTCAAGCAAGATAGCTACAAGTACTAACCGAAGTCCTCAGGACGGCTTTATAAAGGTCTATCTTTTGTCAAGTCGTCCTATTTTTCTCCTAGCATTAAAGTCTCTACAGTTCTTCAAAAAAGGCTATACCAATGACGTCACTCCCCATTAGTTTTGAATTCTTTCCACCGAAAACGGCAGAGGGAGGGGCTCAGCTAATGGAACAGTATGCTATTTTAGCGGCCTGTCAGCCTGAGTTTTTTTCGATTACCTATGGAGCGGGGGGGACGACGCGCGATCGCACCAAACAACTTGTCCTAGATATTAATGCCAAAGAGATTCCCGCCGTTCCACACCTATCGTGCATTGGTGATACTCGGGCATCCTTGCGAACAATATTGGATACTTATAAGGGCGCAGGTATTCAAAATATTGTCACCTTGAGAGGCGATCTGCCTAACGATATGGATGATGTGGCCAATGAGTTTCACTACGCTGATGAGTTGGTCACATTTATTTGTCAAGAGTACAAAGATACATTTAATTTAATTGTGGCGGCCTACCCTGAGGTTCATCCTGAAGCTAAAAATGCTCAGCAGGACTTAGTCAACTTTAAACGCAAGGTTGACGCTGGAGCCGTCGCTGCCATTACTCAATATTTCTACAATCCAGACGCCTACGAAGACTTTGTGAATCGCTGTCATCAGGCAGGAATCACTATCCCCATTTATCCAGGGATTATGCCGATCACCAATTATGAACGGTTAGCTCGATTTAGCCGCATGTGTGGGGCACAAATTCCCCAATGGATTGAAAATCGCCTGCTTGATTATCAAGATGATCCGTCAGGGTTACAGGCCTTTGGGTTAGATGTGGTTACCCAGCTATGTGAAAAGTTAATAGCGCTGGGTGCACCTGGATTTCATTTTTATACGTTGAATCAGGCAACGCCTACCCTAAAAATTCTAAAAAATCTAGGACCTACAGTGGCCTATGAATCTACCTTAAACCTAGCGTCAGAAAAACTTTTAGCTCATTAAAAAGTAATTTTAGAAACCAGAAAAATAAACTTCTAAGGTTGTCTTCCATGCTGTTGGCTAAACGCAGCCATAGACAACAAAAGTTTTTTACCAGGTCTTCTATCCTCGAATCACCGTAATCTGTCGTCCATTCGCTGTTGTAGCAGCGTCTGTTTTGGTACGTTCCGCCATCGGGGGTAACCCCTCCCGTCGATCAAAAATCATCAACCAACCAGTCTCTAACCCCAATCCTGCCAAATACTTATCCAACTGAACCAGGCCAGCCTTCAGCGGGTCCGGTCGTCCCGGTCGCCATACCTTTAGCTCAATGCCCAGGGTGACTGCACCATAGCGCAAACACAGATCCATCCGATCTGTACCAATGGCATATTCTCTCTCTAACGTCCCGCCCCCGTTCACCACCCGGTGCAAAAAGGCCATCATCACTAAATGGGGCGCAATTTCATGGTATGGCGCGCTCTTCAACAACGGTTGCCCATGCTGTCGCCAAAATGAGAGAAATGCTTCTAACAGTTTATCCACATCCAACTGACCATCAGCCTGCAACCAGGTAGGGCTAATCTGCGGCAAACTATCCTGGGGACCGCTCGCCAGCATCCGGGGCAACACCTCCTGATAAATTCGGTTGGCCACCACAATGCCCCCTTGAGACGAGCGACGCAGCAATCCCAAATCCACTAAATAGTCGCGATCATCTATAGGAACTTTGTTTAACTCCTGCCCTGCCATTAGGGGTTCAATCACCGCTCGAATCCGAGATTCTTCTAAGCGCTTGCTTAAGCTATCCAGATGAGTATCTCGACGTTGAATCAACACTTCCTTCGCTTGATGAATATGCTCCAGTGTAATTGTCGTCTGTTCATCGGGGACTATCACTTCCACCACCTGACGCGCTAGGGCATTCACCAGCCAAGGTTGACCATGGGTTAGCTCAAATGCCAAAGCAAGGGCCTCTGGGGTAAACTGTTGGCCTGTTTCAGCAGTATGTTGACGATACAGCTGTGCGACGTCCTCTGCACTGAAGTTACCTAGGGTAAATGACTCTACTTTTACATTAAACGGACTGGCCGTTTGCAAGCGCGTACTGCCGCCAGACGTTACTTTATAATCCCGCACATCTCGCATACCAATTAAGGCGAGGGAGTGGGGAAAATTTTCAGGTCGTTGAGGATAGCCATCGCGCAGCTGTCGCAGCACTGCAATTAGGGCATCATCCATCAGGGAATCGATTTCGTCAATTAGGACCACCAGCGGACGGGCACAGCTCCTCGCCCAGACCTGTAGGGCCGTACCGATGCGGCGTCCATCTGCCACGTCAGGCCAGGGTGGGGGCTGTAATTCATCTGATAAATAACTCTGAGCCGCCCCGCGCCAGGCCTCTAAGATCGCTCGTTCGGCTTTGCCAGGATCATGACTAAAGGGTTGACCCACTTCAGCAGATACCATGATGGCACAATAGTCCCCGCTATCGGTTAGCTGTTGAGCCAGGGCTAACATGGCCGTGGTTTTACCGGTTTGACGGGGTGCATGGACCACAAAATAGCTTTCCTGAGCAATCAGGCGATCTAAGGGGGGCAGCCGTTCGATTGCCGGTAGCATATAGTTTTTGTCTGGGCGGCAGGGTCCAGCGGTGTTAAACCATTTGGGCATGGGGCTTACGAACGAATGGCACAGTGCAGTATAGCAACTATATCAATGATTACTTAGGGATTCCCGCCGTTCCACACCTATCGTGCATTGGTGATACTCGGGCATCCTTGCGAACAATATTGGATACTTATAAGGGCGCAGGTATTCAAAATATTGTCACCTTGAGAGGCGATCTGCCTAACGATATGGATGATGTGGCTAATGAGTTTCACTACGCCGATGAGTTGGTCACGTTTATTTGTCATATGAACGGCTAGCTCGATTTAGCCGCATGTGTGGGGCACAAATTCCCCAATGGATTGAAAATCGCCTGCTTGATTATCAAGATGATCCGTCAGGGTTACAGGCCTTTGGGTTAGATGTGGTTACCCAGCTATGTGAAAAGTTAATAGCGCTGAGTGCACCTGGATTTCATTTTTATACGTTGAATCAGGCAACGCCTACCCTAAAAATTCTAAAAAATCTGGGGTCTACGGCATCCCATAAACCTGACTCAAACATAGCGTCAGAAAAGCTTTTAGCTTATTAAGAAGTATTTTAAGAACCAGGAAAAATAACGCTCAACTTCAGTCTGCGTTGAGAATAGGCATACAGTATCTAAAATTTGACCAAACGGAGCCTGGTACTTCATCACGTATAGTTTCAATTGAGCGTTTTTAATTTCTGTACACCCAGTAGGCAACTTAACCCATAGACTAGAAAGCCCGCGAGCATTCCTGGTAAAACCTCATAAATTGCTGCTGATAAGTTAAACCAGCTCCACAATGCCGCTGCAACAATCCCCATAGCCATCATGCTGACCCCGACTAGCGGCTGAACGGGCAATTTCCAGACCCGCAGCATTAATATAGGCCCTAAGCCAGACCCCAGGGCCGACCAGGCAAAAAAGCCCAGGGCAATCAAATTTTTATCACTGGCTAGTGCGATCGCAAGAACAATTGCTGTGACAATTAGCGTTCCAACTTTCACTAACCGGTAAGATTTGCCCATCGCAGGGAACAGATCTTGAGTCAGGGCTGCCGAGCAAGATAGAATCTGCGAATCCGCCGTTGAGATTACCGCTGAGAATATTCCTGCCAAAATAACTCCGATCAGCAGCGCAGGCAGTAAATCAATGGCCAGCTGTGGAAATGCTAGAGTTGGGTCACCATTAGCCTTAATGAGATCAGGAAGTAAAACTCGAGCCGCTAGACCAACAACTAGTGCAGACGCAGAAAAGAATACATAGGAGATAGCATAGATATTACGAACCAGTCCGATATGGTCAGGAGCATCGACAACCATTGCCCTCACCATAATATGCGGTTGACCAACGACACCAACCCCAGCAACAATCCAGCTGAGCAAAAATAATCCAAATCCATACTTAAGGTCTTGTGGAATAACATCAATTAAGATGGGGTCAATAGCGCCTAACTGTTGCCACATGCCGCTAAAACCACCACAGGTATGTAAGGCAACGCCCGTTAAGAGAAACATAGCTACTACCATCACAATTGACTGTACGGCATCGGTCCAAATAGAAGCACGGATGCCACCAGCAAAGCAGTAAGAAACAACAATGACTGTGCCGATAAGAACACCTAAATTATCGTTAAACCCAAAAATAGCGTGTAATGCTTTGCTTCCTGCTAACAGTTGTGTAGCAGCGTAGGTGCCCAAAAACGCAATTGTAATTACGGCAGCAAGCATTGCCACAGGGTTCTGCTCTTTACTATTTTGGGATAGAAAACTACCAATAGTTGTAGAGTCAGTTTCTTCTGAGACAATCCGTAAGGGTTATAGAAAGCTACCAATAGTTGTAGAGTCAGTTTCTTCTGAGACAATCCGTAAGGGTTTGTGAATAAAAAACCAAGTTATATAGTCTCCAAAAAACCAACCAAACAGCAACCAAAGACTTGAAATACCAAACTGATATGTGTACCCAATAACACCGATAAACATGGCACCGCTATGGGCAGTTGAGAACGTGGAAAGAGCCGTCATCCATGGGCTGACATCGCGACTGGCCAGTAAGTAATCTACTGTCGTATTCTGTCTATTAACTGAAGAATACAGACCAACGCCAATAAATAATAAAAGAAAAATAGCAAAGCTTAGGGCAATGGCAAGTTGGTTTGGCATGACAAAACTTGTATTTAAAGAGCAAAAACTCGAACTGAACTAGTAAAATGAATATGATTTTTAACGCAAATTCGAATGATAGAATGCACTATCATCACAATTAGCGCAAGCAAAAAAAATATTACTTAGAAATGTAAATTTTACCAGGATTCTACTTTTTGTTGGTTAAGTGCCTAGTAATAGATAGGCAAAAGTGATGCAAAGATTTGAGTTTTCCTTACTACTTAACAAATGACTGACAACAAATACGCGGGTATTGCCAGCTATTACGATTTGTGGGTGACGTCTGGTTACTATGATTACCAAAGCTTGGCTCAGGAAATTCATTCATATATTGGCAATGGTCACAATATTCTTGAACTGGGAGTCGGCACAGGACTATTGGTTGAAAAGTTCCTAGAAATTGACACCAGTTGCACATTCACAGGAGTCGATTTTGCTCCGTTAAAAAAAATGAGCGAACCACAAACTAATTTACAGGTTTTACCGAGATTTTACTTTTTTTTGCTCTAATGATTGATGTTAAAGATCAATCAAGTTGCTAATAACTGCGAAAACTAGGTAACGATTAGGAGGTTTTAGATCGTCGCAAATTATTAGACATGAATGTGATTGAGGAAGGCCAAGAACCAGTTCATCGAGTGGGTGCCACTAACGGTCTTGGTCAACAGCTTCCTTTCACACGACTGTTTTTGCCAATTGCCCGTATCGGTATACTTGTGCCGAAAAAAGCTGTTGATAAGACCCATTGCGCCATCCAAATTTTATTGCCCGGTACTGGTACTACATTTTCTGTAGCTGAGACCCTCTGTGATGTTGCTGGCACTTTCCATGGGCGCAAAAGCAAAAATCGGGGTGGCGGACGCAAGAGTAACCAAAGTTTAATCACCCAGGCTTTGCCAGATGGCCAAACATTTCGTGTCGCGTCTTTCCCCACCGATCTTCCCCTAAATGGCATGGGATCAGACGCTCCATTCGAATTTGCCAGTGAAGCAGGTTTAATGGCTGTATTACGCCATGTACATTTGGTATTATCCCATCTCTATCCTGAACGCCCTGTGTTTATAGCAGGACGTAGCCAGGGGGGCATCGCTGCTATCTTATATGCCCAACATTATGATGACTTGACTGGAGCGATCGCAGTCAATCCACCTCACCCCGACCCCGAGTTATTCAAGTTTACGGTTCAATATTTGGAAGATAAGGCCAAAGTGCTGGCCGACTTGCTCCATGCCCCAGGAGTAACCCTACACAATCAGAGCTGGGAAGCATACAAAACGTTTACGCCGTCCTTTGACTATCCATCTAGGCCGTCACTTTCGTCTATTTTAACCCTAGTAAGTTTGGGCGATCCGTTTAACTTATTCCCCGAGTATGAATACGCCCAGAAGGAATTTGCGGATAAAGATGAAAAAAACCATTTGCACATCCTTGATGCGGGTCACAACCTTTGGGACAGGAAAGCAGAAGAGATGTATCAAAAAGTGATTAATTTACAAGCTGATTTCATGCTGGAGCAGATCAGGGGACAAAAAGTATCTGATGATTAATACTGTTGTCAGTGTTGTTTAAATACAGTTGTAATCCAAATTTCATAACAGAATATCATCCTCGAATCACCATAATTTGCCGTCCATTGGCTGTTTCGGTAATTTCTGTTGTGGTACGTTCTGCCAGCGGTGACAATCTTTCCCGTCGATCAAAAATCATCAACCAACCAGACGACAATCCTAACCCCGCCAAATACTTATCCAACTGAACCAGGCCAGCCTTCAGCGGGTCCGGTCGTCCCGGTCGCCATACCTTTAGCTCAATACCCAGGGTGACTGCACCATAGCGCAAACACAGATCCATCCGATCTGTACCAATGGCATATTCTCTCTCTAGAGTCCCCTCACCATTGACCACCCTATGCAAAAAGGCCATCATCACCAAATGGGGCGCAATCTCATGGTACGGTGCACTCTTTAACAATGGTTGTCCATGCTGTCGCCAAAATGAAAGAAAGGCCGCCAACAATTTATCCACATCCAACTGACCATCAGCCTGCAACCAGGTAGGGCTAATCTGCGGCAAACTATCCTGGGGACCGCTCGCCAGCATCCGGGGCAACACCTCCTGATAAATTCGGTTGGCCACCACAATGCCCCCTTGAGACGAGCGACGCAGCAATCCCAAATCCACTAAATAGTCGCGATCATCTATAGGAACTTTGTTTAACTCCTGCCCTGCCATTAGGGGTTCAATCACCGCTCGAATCCGAGATTCTTCTAAGCGCTTGCTTAAGCTATCGAGATGAGTATCTCGTCGTTGAATCAACACTTCCTTCGCTTGATGAATATGTTCCAGCGTGATGGTCGTCCGTTCATCGGGGACTATCACTTCCACCACCTGACGCGCCAGGGCATTCACCAGCCAAGGTTGACCATGGGTTAGCTCAAATGCCAAAGCAAGGGCCTCTGGAGTAAACTGTTGGCCTGTTTCAGCAGTATGTTGACGATACAGCTGTGCGACGTCCTCTGCACTGAAGTTACCCAAGGTAAATGACTCTACTTTTACATTAAACGGACTGGCCGTTTGCAAGCGCGTACTGCCGCCAGACGTTACTTTATAATCCCGCACATCGCGCATACCAATTAAGGCGAGGGAATGGGGGAAATTCCTGGGTCGTCGGGGATAGCCATCGCGTAATTGCCGCAATATCGAAATCAAGGCATCATCGGTCAGGGAATCGATTTCGTCAATAAAGAGGACTAGTGGCTTTGGACATGCCTGACACCAGGCTTGCAAAGCCGCGCCAATTTTGCTGCCTTCTACTTTAGGCCAGGGAGGCGGTTGCAGTTCTGGCGGTAACCATGCCCTGGCTGCCTGCCGCCAGGATTCTAAAATATACACCTCGGCCTTGTCTGGATTATGGCTAAAGGGTTGCCCCACTTCAGCCGAAACCATAATGGCTGCATAGTCACCTTGGGCGGTTAGCCGCTGCGCCAGGGCTAACATGGTGGTGGTTTTACCGGTCTGACGGGGCGCATGGATAACGAAATAGCTTTCTTGGGCAATTAAACGATCTAAGGGGGGCAGCCGTTCGATTGCCGGTAGCATATAGTTTTTGTCTGGGCGGCAGGGTCCAGCGGTGTTAAACCATTTGGGCATGGGGCTTACGAACGAATGACACGGTGCAGTGTAGCAACTATATCAATGATTACTTAGGAGCGGGGGAACGACTCGCGATCGCACCCGACAACTTACCCTAAACATCAATGCCAAAAGGATTCCTACCGTTATCCCCCTAGTCGGCATTAACGATACTTATACATCGCTAGTTAGCAGAGGTTTGAGCCTTACCACCGAGTCAGGGCAAGATTATGAGTAAAACGTATATTGAGCTGTTAAAGACTATTAATAATACGACTTGGAAGGTTACGAGTAGAGAAAAATAAAAGCCTTTATTTTCAAGGGTTTTGAAAGTCCGAAATTATCAGATTTTTGCTACTGCAGAACGTAATTGCGTCGTTTCAAATTTTCTTTCATGATAACCTTCCAAGTCGTGTAATAATCTGAGGATAGGCCACACATTTTACCAGGATTTTACATTTGTCTGCTTCAATGACTACCACCTGGGGGAAGTTAACCCAGTTTCCTCATTGAATCCAGTGAGGATCTGCCTGTTCTAAGTAATTTAAGCAGCGTTTTTGTCTCTCATTTGTGGCTGAGATAGTCACCGGAGAGTACAGTTTTCTCGTAATTCGATTTAGCCACCATCTAAGAGACCTTTGGAGCAATGCGTAAGTTCGTTATTCTAATTAAATTTCAAGCACTTGCGATCACAGGATGCCTTGCTTTGTTTGCGATCGCAGGCCCCCCTGCCCTATCCCAGGAAGGCGAAGCAGACGCAGACGCAGCAGTTGAAACTACTGTTGTGGAAGAAGTTGACCTAGAGGAAGAACCAACTGAACCCGCTTATGTAGCCGTCAGTGCTGATAATCCCGAAATTGCCACCCTGCAGCTGGAGCTACTGCTTAATCCCCTAACAACTGACGAGCTTACCGTAGAGGCAGATGCATGGCTGCTGTTACTGCGACAGCGAGTGCAGTCCATTAGTGAATTAGAACTTTCGATTGAACAGGAAAATGACATTATCAAGGTCAGACAAGAGGCTCTGGAACAGCTGGAAAAGGCTAAGGCTTCTAATGCACCCAAGTCTGAACTGGATGCCATTGAACGTGAATTAAACAAGTTGAAAGCCCAGGCAACGGCTGCCCAGGCCGATCCGCGCTTTAAAGAGATTTTTACTGAAGCTAAGACAAATTATGCGATTGTTACCGGGGACGATTTAGTTGCTCAGGCACGTAGTCAACTATCCTCAATTGAAGCGGATGAAGCAAGAGATAAGGCTACTTTCTTAATCACAGACCTGGAAACAGCTCTTGGTAGTTACGAATTAGCCGAGTCTAAGCTAAACGAGCCTTTCTTTAGCGATCTCAGGTATGAAAAAGCTAGTGAGCTAGTTGAAGATCGAAAAGACAGAGTGACCAGGGCCTATAAAACTTTAGAAAACTCCCCCTTATTTACTCCCAGCTTAGCTAATGAGAATGTCCAAGAACAAATACGTGATCAGCTAATTGCTCAAGCCACCGTTCTCGAAACTAGTCGCTCAAATCTGGTTACCAGAGTCCAACTGGTGCTCGATGAACTTGAGAAAAAAGGCGGAGATATTGAAGCCTATGACCGCTACATCAAGGCAATTAGCGGTCTAGATTTCGATGTCACTGATGCCCAAGGCGTCAGAATCAGGTTTATGACCTGGTTACAATCAGAAGATGGGGGGGTTAGGCTAGGTCTTGGCTTATTAAAATTTGGCGGTATCCTTCTCGCCGCCTTTATTGTTGCTCCACGGGTTGGAAAGATATCAGATAAGCTGTTGAGTAAGGTTCAGGGGATATCTACACTCTTCCGTGAGTTTGCTGTCACGATGATCAAACGCAGCGTACTGGTCCTTGGTGGTTTTTTGGCGCTAGCTGCTCTAGGGGTAAACCTAGGCCCAATTTTAGCCGTTGTTGGTGGTGCCAGTTTTGTTTTAGCCTTTGCATTGCAGAGCAATCTGGGTAACTTTGCCAGTGGTTTAATGCTGTTGATTAGTAAGCCCTTTGACGTCGGTGATGAAGTTAAAGTGGCGGGCTACTGGGCCTATGTGGACTCTATTTCTTTGGCCAATACCAAACTGAAAGACTTCGCTGGCAATATTATTACCCTCCCCAACAACACCGTATGGGGCGGTGATATCATCAACCATACTCACTCTGATATTCGCAAAGTGGGTCTTGGCATAAATGTCAAATTTACCCAGGACGTAGATCAACTGCAAGATATTTGGATGGCCATTACAAGTGCTCATCCCAAGGTCTTAAAGGATCCAGCACCTGGTATTTTTCCCTACAGTTCAACCTATGATTACAAAATGTGGGTTGGCTTAAATGCCTGGTCAAAAACAACTGACTTTTGGGGAGTTTATGTTGATTTGCTTAAAGCCTTGCAACGTAAATTAGACGAGAACAATATTGATCTGGCTGCTCCTGTACAGGAAATTAAGGTCGATGGTTCATCTGACGAGGCTGCAATAGCTGAGCTACCTATCCTAACTGAGGCATCTTCGGAAGTCATCATGAGCTAGCTACAATTTGTAGTTTGTAAGTCCATTGGTTTACTATAAGTAGAGAACACTTTAGCTTCGTTTTTGAAAACCTCAAGCTAGAGAAGTCTTTAGAGTAACCCTTCAGGTAGACCATCTATATGCGTTTGCCAATCTGAAAGTTCCCTGTTGCTATTATGTTTGGTTCTAGGGAACTTTCAGAAATGAGGATCTTCTTAAAGCGCCGACGATAATACCGACAGCTTATATATTTTCAATGGCCCATCATGAATGTATTGCCGTCCTGCGCTTACTATCTCCGGCGAGTTCTCAAGCGCACTAATGACTCCCAAAATATTCCTGATCTCCTTCAGACTGTAAAGAATCGCCAGTATGATCTAGAGGGGAGATTACATTTTCTTTATCCTAGCGAATACAGCTATGACAAGGTTATACTACATTTGGAGCAACTAATTTACTCTCATCAACATGCTCAGACTCATCGCGATCAAATAGCACTGCAAGATATTACCAGTCAAATTCTTTGGTGGCTAGGGTATGGTATGACCATTTATCCTGCTAATGCCAAGGTGTTTGTTGTTGATGACACAATAGAGACGCTTAAACTAGTCACTACACTGCTTGCCAAGGCTGGTTATAACACTGACAGTGCCCTCAATGGACAGCTGGCTTTGGCAAAGATACCGTCTCTTAATCCAAATCTAATTCTGTTGGATGTTAATTTGCCAGATATAGATGGCTATCAGGTTTACCAAAAACTACAGGAATCCTCAAAAACTGCCAATATTCCAGTTATTTTTCTCAGCGGTTTAGACAACATAGATACTGTTCCAAGCCATAGTCAACGTCAGGTAGGCTACTTGTCTAAACCCTTTAAACCCCATAGTCTGCTTAAATATGTAAACCGTTATCTTGAGGTATGTTCACCCAGTGAAACATTGACTGATGAGACACTTACCAATGAATTGAGAAGTCGGCAACACTATGCTCAGAAATTGATCTACTTGTCTGACGATCACCTCTTTAAAGATACAGAATTCTATAGCAGCGCTATAGAACCTACTTATTTCTTTCGGACAACGCTAGATGGTCGCTACTTAAGAGTGAGCCAAGCGTTTGCCCAACTATGTGGTTATGATTCTGCTGAAGATATGATCTCCAATGTGACCAATGTATGGGAGCAGATTTATGATGGTGCAACGCATCAAAAGCAATGGAGTATATGTCTTCAATATCCTAATGAGCGCAAGACATTATCGGCAAAAATCAAAACAAAGCAAAATCAGAACTTGAACATTACAGAAAGAATTTCTCTCTTCCAAGACAGTTATAATCGGAATCTCTTTTATGAGGGCTACATTTATTTAGAACGAGAGAATAGCTAAGAAGATTAACTTCACGTGGTGTGATTCTTGAAATAGAAATGCACTTACCAATAGCAAAATCCTGTTCCCCCAATTTGATTCGGAAGCCTCGAATCTTCACTACTTTGCATTAAGCATCACATACTCTGAAATCTTAGTAAATAATGTTTCAGCCTTAATCGGTTTCCAGAGCACATCATCACAACCAGCTGCTAAAAGGTCAGCATAGTTGTCCTGTAGTATACCTGCTGTGATTGCTAAAATTACCGGCTCTTCTTCATCCAACCAATTACTAAAACTCCCTTGAGGAGAATATTCAGTCCACTGTCCGCGCATACGGCGAGCCACCTCATAGCCATCAAAATCGGGTAAGTGAACATCTAGCAAGATTAAATGGGGTTGCCACTGTTTAAATACTTGCAATGCCGTGGTACCGCTAGCAGCCGTTTTGATTTTAAATTGAGCGTCTGTTAACCATTGGGCCAATAAGCGTTGATTATCCATTTCGTCATCAACAATTAGAATGCGATAATCTGTGGAGATATTAGGAATAGGACAGTGTTCTTCTGGTGATGATAAGTTTGGGTTAAGCGTAGATAGAGCGGTGGGCCGCAGTGGAATCTTAAAGAAGAACCGACTTCCTTGGCCATAAACGCTAGATACACCGATGGTGCCACCCATTAATTCAACACATTGGCGGCTCAGCGCTAACCCCAACCCTGTTCCTTTACCGATTTTTTTTCCTGATGTGGTTTGGACAAATGGCTTAAAGAGTAGCTCTATTTCATCTGAGGCCATGCCAGGACCTGTGTCTTCTACGACAAATTCTAAAAAGTCTTGGGTATCAGCATCAATTTGGCATTGGAGAGTGATATGACCGTTCTCTGTAAATTTGATCGCATTGCCGACAAGATTAATAATGATCTGGCGTAGCTTTCCGCCATCAATCTCTATCCAGTGGGGAACAGTATCTGCCAATTTTATCTGTAGCTTTAAGTTTTTGGCAGTCACCTGAGCCTGAAACATTTGTTGGACATCGCTTAAAAGCTTAGGTAAATTAACTGATTCAATCGTTACTGTTGTTGAACCTGTCTCGATTTTGGAGAGTTCTAACACATTATTGATCAGGGCCAGGAGATGTTCTCCACAGCGGTTAATGGTCTCTACATAGTCTTTCTCATCAGCTAGCAAATTAGGAGAATTTTCCAGTAAATCTCCAAATCCTAAAATGGCTGTGAGGGGGGTGCGTAGCTCATGGCTAATATGGGCCAAAAACTTACTTTTGGCTTGATTTGCTAAATCAGCTTGTACCCGAGCTTGTTCCAGGGCTTGGTTTTGTTGTCGTAACTCTTGGGTGCGCGCCTGGACAGTTTGTTCTAGAATTTGTTTCTCCTGGCGGAGACGGTGCCAGACTAAGTAACCCTGGGCTACAACCCATGACCCACTGACTCCGACTAACGCTGGAATTAGCGGTAGCCAGTAGTTGCCCAAAAAGATTAAATACGTTGTGCCGACAAGTATGGTAACTAACCCAGGTAAGTGTAACCAGTATCGCCAGTTCAGCGATAACGCTCGATTACTAGCCACACCTAAGCTTGCCCAGAGTAAAACCCAGCCCCATTCTATTGACTCGGGTAATGGGTATAGAGGCGGTCGCCCTTCTAAAGCACTGGCAATGAGCTGAGCTGTGAGATTGGCATGGATTTCCACTCCAGACCAGCTTTGAGCACTATTTAGCGAATAGGACGTATAGAAGCGATCGCCCCAATTGCTGTCTGCTTTTAGACCAATTAAGACAACCTTTTGCTCTAGTAAACCTGCGGGTATATTGTTGTCGAATACCGCCTGCATAGAGACTGTGGGCATTCCTTGGGCTGGTCGTAAATAGTTTGCCAGGATTTGGTACCCACCAGCATCGACCTGGTAGTAAGCGCCAGCATTACTATGCAAGGGGATAAACTCAGTTAGACCAAGACGTATTCGTTCGCCGTCTAATGACTCAGGGACAACCCCCGCTTGCTGTTTCAAGTACAGTAGGGCCAATGTTGTTCCCAGGGCAAACTTGGTTTGTTCGTTATGACGCAGTGATAGTAAATGACGTCGTACATTACCATCACCATCTAGCACCAGGTCATTAAAGGCTACTTGGTCTAAGGCGGCTAGAGTGGGTGACGGTGCGATCGCAGTACTAGCACCCTCCCCCACTACTTTTTCAATCCCAATTAGATTTGGCGTCGTGCGAAAAACCTGCTCCAGTTGGTCATGCCCTGGCTCAATCGGTAGGTCACGGTATAGATCTAACCCAATTGCCGCAGGCTGATGGGATTTGATTTGGGTCAATAGCTGCGCCAGTTTTTCATCCGTCAGGGGCCATGAGCCATTGACGGCAATATCATGGTCGTCAATGCTAACAATCACCACAGGTGGGGTGTATTGCTCTACTGGACGACTGCGAAACCACTGATCCAAGATGGCCCATTCTAAGATCTGTAATATCCCCAGACAATGAACGCCCCAGGTTAATGTAGTCACCCCCAAAGCAATGCCAATTAAGGCAAGTAGCGGAGATGAATTTTGCACGCCATCTCTATTGTTTGGAGATACGGACCACATTTCCTACATCAACCCATGTCAGTTCCAGATCCGCCTGTTGAATCAGACGATCCCAGACCGCTTCAAACTCAGACGATAACGGATCAGTCTGAACTAATGGCAGCAGTGCTGTGAAGGCATCGTACCAATATCCAGTCCCCATGTATCGATTGACTTGGTCCAGGGGAGAAAGTGCCTGCAGCGCTTGTTGTTCCATGGTGGATAAAGGCTGATGTTTGATCCACCCACCCACTACCCAGTCTTCGGTGCGACGGTTAGGGGTGCAAATAAATGCAGCTGTCCAGTAATAAGGCACCCCGACTGACAGGGTAATGTACTCCGATAGATCAATCGTCGTAAAACTGTGGGCATCTGGACTGGGAATTTCAAACTGGGTGAGACCAGTTAGCTGTTGGTCAAACACACTAATCTCAATGGACTGTGCCTCATTAGTTGGTAGATAGAGCCATAGGTTAGGAGAGGCTTGACGCGTGAGGCCAATAAAGGGTTGAGGTGCTAGAGCAGTTGCCTTCAGTCCAGATGCCTCATCTAAGGTACAACTAGACCCGGTAGTCGGTCGGGAGCCTCCCCCCGCAGTAGAATGAGGTGCATTGCGTTCCGGCGGCGGTTCAAAGGGATTGGCCAGACTGGGTGATCTTTCACCCCCTAGACCGAGGAAACAGGCAAGGGCTACAGTAGCAAATTGCCGCATGCTCATAAACTAAGTTCGCTATATTGCAAACTCAGTATACTCAGCAAAATTGACTAGAAATTCAGCCATCTAGCCCATTGGAGTCAGGGTTAACTCTGAGGTTTGAAAGGACTATGGCTACAATTTAGACGCGTGGGTGGTGTATTCAGCAATGATGGTTAGTAGGGTTTTGATGGACCAGGTTTTTAATGCGATCGCACGGGCTCCACGGTGAATCGCCACCAATTGTTCATCGGGCTGCTGAGACTCAATTACCATCAAGATAGGGACCTGATCGCCATAGTTACTCACCAATGCATCCAGCAAACTTAAATCCACATGCCGGTCAGCCTGAGACAGCTCTAGCAAAATAGCGGTCGGTGTTTCCTCTAGTAAATGGTTACTGATATCCAAGGGTGAACAAATCTCAATTTGAAAGGGACCGTCTTGTCCCTGTTGCTGCAGGTCTTGGGCCCAAGCATGATCGCGGGTAGCGACCAAAACCTGAGGCAGTTTCATGGAGGGCAGACCAACCTGACATGATACTTTTGGAGAATCGATCATGTGCTGTCGCAGCAGATATTGCAATTTACTCACCTGGTCTTGCAATAGGTCCACCTCAGTATTGCTCTCTACACAGCTGGCAGACAGTAACTCCTCGATATGTTTTGCTTGCAATGACGCTGCCTGAAACCTAAAACTACCCAGGGTTCCTTTGAGTTGATGTGCGATCGCAATGGCCGCTTTGTAGTCAGGTCGCTGGCAAACTGACTGAGTTTGCTGCAAGCCATCGTCAGGAACAGATTGACTACAGGCATTTACCAATGCTTCCAACCGAGACAACCGATGCCAGCTCATCATCTGAACCTGCTCCCAGGTTTCGTCGATAATGTCCTGGTTGGAATCTTCCAGAGCGTTATCCTCTATCTCCAGAAGAGAATTGGGGGCATCACCAGCATTGTGACTGAATTCTGCCAAAAATGCTTGGTTAAGACGATAACCTTGACCGTAGACGGTTTCAATTACATTATTCGCTCCAACCGCCTCTAAATGCTTACGCAGCGATCGGATATGGGATTTTACCGTTGCTTTTCCAGGGCAGTCAGACAGGTCCCATAGCTGATCCAAAATGCTATTGGGGGCAAACACTTGAGTCGGATAGCGCAGCATCAACTCCAAAATCGCTAGCTCTTTAGGTCGCAGCGATACAGGCCTTTCCAGAAAAGTCACTATCTGCGTACAGGTGTCAAACTGCAGCGCACCATAGCTGATAACGGCAGCGGTCACCTCAGAATTACGACGCAGCAAGGCGCGTACCCGTGCCGTCAGTTCATCCAGTTCAAACGGTTTGACCAAATAGTCATCTGCCCCCGCGTCTAATCCAGACACCTTATCACGCGTATCATCCTGTCCCGTCAGCATCAGGACGGGAGTTTGATTACCTTGCTTTCGCAAGGCTTGACAGACTTCAATCCCACTGAGTTTAGGCAGCATTAAGTCCAGCAAAATTAAGCTATAGGGACTTGCCTGGAGCAAATCCACCGCACATTCACCATCTGTAGCAATTTCAACGACATAGTTGTCCCGTTTGAGTCTACGACTGATCAGCTGGGTGATCTCCGTATCATCATCAACAAGCAAGATTTTCATACGTTATGAACTCACTGATCGTTAATTGGGAACCGCTACTTTGTAGCAACCGACACCAAATCATTGCGTGCTACAGTCATCTTATCAGGGCAAATAATTTTTATTTAAAGACTTTGGTCTAAGTTTGACGAAATTCAGTAAATGTACTAGTGCCTTTCAGGCTTAAAAATCAAAATATAAGACTGTAGAGAGTAAGGAGTGACGCCAAAATTAAGGCAATGCTCGCCTAAGGAAGGTAACCAACCTATTCTTGCTCCCACTTACTCACAACAAATAACAACACTTTCTTACAGTTGGTTCTTGCAGCTTTTAAACGCTATGACTGTAATAGGTCTAAATGATCCGAGTCGGGATAATCCCAATGAGTCCATCCAAGCAACCATCGGCAAGGTAAATTTTTTATTTGATCATGACAACAATGACAATACTGCAATGACAATACTGCAGCATTGTTGAGAACACCTATAAGGGATGTGTTGGATATAGCTTATACGTATAAAAGCAACTTTTCTTCATAGCTAAATCCTTTATAAGCAAGGACTCTAGCCCATCCAAACTTCATGGTGCAAAAATTTTGTCGCGGAAATCGGTGTGATTTCTCTGACAGAGGTGAAAATTTTTGGCACGCCTGTCTAAAATCTGGACGATTTAAACGTTGTTGAGAAACGCGATCGCAACTTCTTCTTTTTAGATAGGTTGCGATCGCTTTTCCCTATCCTCACAAACACCTCATACTTATGAAAGTCATATAAATCAGTCTCATTACATATCAAGTTATCTTGTTTTCTTTACAAGAATCCTATCAATATATGAGATTTTGCAAAAAGAGCCTTTGTATCGCTAGTTACTATTGCGTAGAGATTCTAAGCTCTACTCAGGGACATACGACTAGATAATTAGCGATCTAGAATCTCATCTAACCATAGCCGCATCTTTAGCCGCTCTACCTTGTCGAGAATAGTCATTCAGTCGAGTCAAGCTAATGGATTTGGGCAAGTTTGCCATGCGCTATCAGGTTGTTGCTTGAGTCATTTAACAGTTATTCACTTAACACTTCATGTCAGCCGATAATACTGTTCCTCAAGAGGGTCTGACTTCCCGTAGTATTGCATTTGTCGATAGTCATGTGGCTCAGGCAGATGGACTACTCCAAACGTTACAGGTAGACAATGTCTTCTTGCTCAATGACCAGTCCAATGGCATCGAGCAGATCACCCAGGTCCTGAGTCAATATACGGATCTGGAAAGTGTTCATATTTTTTCCCATGGTAGTCAAGGGGCACTCCAGTTAGGTAACACCCTCTTTAGCCAGACCAACCTCAATGACTATCAAGCCGAGTTAGAAAGTTGGCAAAATGCCTTTTCCAAAAACGGCGATCTCTTATTTTATGGCTGTAATCTTGCCGCCGCTGCTGATGGATTTGCGTTTGTGCAACAAATTAGTCAGCTGACCGAGGCCGATGTGGCGGCCTCTAATGATGTTACTGGTCACACCAGCCTGGGGGGAGATTGGACGCTGGAGAGAACCATCGGTACTATTGAGGCTGCGATCGCAATAGACCAAGCCACCCAAGCAGCTTATCTGGGGCAGTTAGCTTTGATTGTGGGCACGGCAGGGGCTGACGGCCTGCTGGAAGGCACGGCAGGGAGTGACACCATAAATGGTCTGGGGGGTATTGATGCCCTCGCAGGCAATGGTGGCGCAGATGTCTTTGTGCTGGGTGATGAAACCGGCGGTTTCTATGACCAGGCCCAGTTTAGTGACTATGCCGATATCGTTGACTTTACCCTGGGAGAAGATATTATCCAGCTGAACGGTGTGCTAGGTGACTATACCTTCCAGACCGTTGGTAACAACACCTGGATCTACAAGGGACCCGCCAGTGCTGGCGAACTGGTGGCAGATATCTTTAATACCAATGGTGCCGATATCACTGGCAGCATTGACTTTTTGGATGATGGTACGCCGCCACCGCCGCCGCCACCGCCACCACCACCACCGCCACCGCCGCCACCGCCGCCACCGCCGCCGCCAGGGAATACTATTCTGGGTACAGCAGGGTCTGACGGCTTGCTGGAGGGCACAGCTGGTGATGACACCATAAATGGTCTAGGGGGCATTGATGCCCTTGCGGGTAATGGCGGTGCAGATGTCTTTGTGCTAGGTAATGAAACCGGCGGCTTCTATGACCAGGCCCAGTTTAGTGACTATGCCGATATCATTGACTTTGTGATAGGAGAAGATCGCATTTGGCTCAATGGAGTTATTGCGGACTATACCTTCCAGACCGTTGGTAACAACACCTGGATTTATAGGGGACCCACTGGTGCCGGTGAACTGGTGGCGGATATCTTTAATACCAATGGTGCCGATATCACTGGCAGCATCGACTTTTTAGGTGATGGTCCGCCGCCACCGCCCCCTGAGGACTCTACCTTTGCGTTACAAGATAGTAATACTGTCTTTGTCAATGAGGCAGCCGGTGTTGCCACTGTCACCGTTGTGCGTACAGGCGGAGTTCAGACACAGGCCACCGTGGAATATACCCTCAATGAACTGGGTGAAGATTCTGCCACCGGTGATGTCGACTTTATCAGACCTACCTTTGACGGGCGGCCCAACACCGGTCAAATTGTTTTTGCACCGGGTGTAACTGAGGCATCATTTACTATTCCTATTGTGAATGACACCCTGATCGAAGCCAATGAGACCTTTGCCGTTGGTCTCCAGAACCCCACTGACGGAACCCTGGGGGCACCCCGCACAAAGCTGGTCACTATCGTAGATGACGATATTGCCCCAACCATCTCTCTGAGTCAGGCCAATCTCAATGTGGCAGAGTCTGATGGCACAGCAACAGTCACCGTCCAGCGGAGCGGCAATACGGATGTAACCGCGTCTGTTACCTACAGCACTGGTGGTGGCACCGCTACCTTTGGTCAAGATTACAGCGGCGCAACAACTGGTACCGTTAATTTTGCAGTGGGTCAAACCTCCCAGACAATTGACATTCCTATTCTGGAGGATACCGTTGTCGAGGGGAATGAAACCTTTACTATTACCTTGGATGGTGCCACCAATGCCAATTTAGGTGAACAACTGACTACCACGGTGTCCATTCTCGATAACGATCTAGATCTGGGTAACTTAACGCGTACAACCGCTATCACTGGATTTATTCAGCCCACCACACTGGATTGGTCATCGGACGGTCGCTATATGCTAGTGGCTGAAAAAGGTGGTGTAGTAAAGGTGGTAGACAATGGTGTCCTACAGTCAACACCGTTGATTGATCTTTCGGATCAGGTCAATGGCACTCGCGATCGCGGCCTACTGGGACTGGCCATTCACCCCGAATTTCCCAGCAATCCCTACGTTTACCTACTCTACACCTATGATCCACCGGAAACAGCCGGTAGAACTGGTCTGGGTGGCCCTGACGGCAATGGCAATCGGCCATCGCGCATGGTTCGCGTCACCGTTAATCCCAATACCATGGTGGCGGATCCCAACAGTTTAGTCGTATTAGCTGGCACCAACAGTACCTGGGAGTATACCAGCAGCCCCACTGGCAATAGTACGGGGGACAATTCCATTGCTCCCTCTGGTATCGTCAATGGTACAACGATTACCGCACCGGCCAGTGAAATCGAGGCCGGGACTCAAGATAACGATCCCAATCGCCCTGGTATTCAAAACCTAAATCTTCGAGACTACCTGGCCACAGACAGTGAATCTCACTCCATTGGGGATTTGGAATTTGGTGCCGACGGCTACCTGTACCTGACCAATGGTGATGGCACATCCTATAACTTTGTGGACCCTCGCACCGTCAGGGTTCAGGATAACAATAACCTGTCAGGTAAGCTGCTCCGCATTGACCCCATTACCGGTGAAGGGGTAGCCACTAACCCGTTCTATAATGGCGATGGTAACAGTAACCAGTCCAAGGTCTTTTACTCTGGGCTGCGTAACCCGTTCCGGTTTGCCTTTGATCCGGTTACTAACTTACCTGTAATTGGAGATGTGGGTTGGAACTCCTTTGAGGAAGTCAACACTGGCCCCGCCGGTTCTAACTTTGGCTGGCCCTACATAGAAGGCCCTAATCCCACGGGTGGTTATAGAGATTTAGCGCAAGCGATCGCATTCTATAACAATGGCAATCGCAACAACCCAGGGGATGCGGCAGCCATAGTGCCGCTCCTGCCCCGTACCCATGGCGCGCCTGACAATGCCAATGCCATTGTGGTCGGTGACTTTTACAACAGCAACACCCTTATGTTTGGGGATGTGAACAATGGCACGTTATATGCGGCGACGTTAGATAACAATCGCCAGGTCACCAATGTCCAGGTGTTTGATACCGGTGCCAACTTTGTTGTGGATATGAAAATGGGGCCAGATGGCAAGCTTTATGGTGTGAATCTGGTGTCTGGTAGCATTTTGCGCTGGGAGCCCGACAATACCCCACCCCCCACAAATACCTATAACGGCAACACCTATGTGCTAACCAATGGCATCAAGGGTTGGGAACAGGCCCAGGCAGAAGCTGAGAGTTTGGGCGGTAATTTGGTGACCATCAATGATGCGGCAGAAGAAACCTGGCTAAAGCAAACCTTTGGGGATAGCGAAAAGTTCTGGATAGGGTTTAATGATCGACAAACCGAAGGTCAGTTTCAATGGGTGAGCGGTGAAGCGGTGACCTATACCAACTGGGCACCCAATGAACCCAATAACTTTGGCGGCGATCAAGACTTTGGCGTAATGAACTTTGCAGCATCACGTCAGTGGGATGATGAGAGTATAGGCGCTAACTTCCGAGGCATCATTGAGATTCCTAACTTTACCTACAATGGCAAGACCTACCGTTTAACCAATGGTGCTAAGAGTTGGGAACAGGCTCAGGCAGAAGCTGAGAGTTTGGGCGGTAATTTGGTGACCATCAATGATGCGGCAGAAGAAACCTGGTTGCAGCAAACCTTTGGCAATACTGAACGCCTATGGATTGGCATTACCGATCGTCAAACTGAGGGGCAGTATAGATGGGTCAGTGGTGAAGCGGTGACCTATACCAACTGGGCACCTAATGAACCCAATAACTTTGGAGGTGACCAAGACTTTGGCGTGATGAACTTCGGGTCGACTCGTCAATGGGATGATGATTCCACCAGTACAACAGGAAATATCTTTAGGGGCATCATTGAGATCTAGGAAGTCCCTGTTTGATTTCCAATCATAAGTCTCCCATGGAGAAAACAAATATGGAAACTACTGCAACCTGCACTTGTGTGTACACAGTAGCCCTAATGGTACCAAGTTATTAAGTTCTAGTAAAATTGCCATCTGTAGGGGTGTTGTATGCAAGCCTCCTACAGATGGCATTAAGTCACTTTAGAACGGTAACCAGGCTTTTCGTCAGTGAGTATTAAAAAGTACTACAGTGTGCCTCGTAGAATTTTCGAATTCTGTTATCATTTTTCACAGTCAGCTTTTCTCAAACCAACATCTTGAACTCGAAGTAAGTCAAGGTTTGGTTGACAAAGTCGCAAACCTCGAACAATGTCGCCATTAAAGTTTTCATCACTCAATAAACTCAACATATTCGCTATTAGGAATTCTGTTGAGATAGCAAACGTGAGCGAATGAGACTCAAATCGGGTTGAATAGCTGATAAGCGTTGCTGTACCAACTCAGCTAACTGCGCTCTTCGAGCCAGATAAGCTTCAACAGCATCTATATGCCGAAGGTAGTAGCCGATAGTATTGTAAACATCTGATAAAGATAACGCATCGTAATGATTGACAATGGATTCAGGGGAAGCGCCATCCTGGAATGCCCTGATTACAATTTCCAGTAAGACTCTTGAATTGCCAACTCGAATTGCTCCAGTTTCATCCTCGTGAAGAGGAGGTGCCTCACGCTCTAAAACAAGACTCATCGGCTAGATTCCATTCATCGCTTACATCATGATCGTAACTTAAACTTAGAAGTCTAGCCCTTTTTTCAAGAACCTTAAAATAAATAACAGCCCCACGATGGCTACCGAAGGTAAACGGGGAGTCTGCTCAAGGCATGAGTAGACTCACGCCCTCTCTAGGCAATAGGCAGTTCGCTACGCTGGGCAGTGGAGGATGGCGTCTAGCTCGCATCTGCACTGAGGGGTTTTATGTGCATGGGGTGGTGGTTGATCCGGTTCCCTGGCGCTTTGATGGTGTGGAATAGTGTTTTATAGTTCTAACGCTAAAATTTTGGGTCAAGCAGAGGTCTCTTCTTAGAAGAGGGCTCTGCTTAGAAGAGCTGCCGTTAACGATGTGTAATTTTTGTCTTAATTGTCTCAAACAGCGTAGAAAACCAAACTCTAAGTCGACTCACGATAGTTTTTTTTGCATTAAGCTTTCTAGCTTCACGATCTGCATCGATCTGCCGCATGCGCACAGTCCAGGCCTCCCGATCCAGACGCATCGCGTCAATTTTCTGACGCATATCACTAAGATTAGTCATCGAGCCTCCTAAGAGTGAGTCTTAAAAAGAGAATTTTATGTTAGTCTGTGCTGTTATTACGACGCGACAGCAAACTCTGTATATTGCCTCATCTTAGGCTCATGGAATGCTAGTACGATATCCTCTTTGGGAACCCCTTCACGAATTAGATCAGTTGCAATACCGTTTTCTGTCCAGTCTTCTTCGATCCAAAATTTATCCCTCTGAATTCGGACATAGACTGTCATCCCACTAACACGTTCTTTGTTCTGCCATCCAAGATTCATCCAAATATAGTGAGATTTTTCCTCATCTACAACCAAAAATGTTTCAATATCTAGGTTAGAATTACGATTACTCAGCTCTACGTATTCAGTCAAAATACGCTTAATTAACTTTGGATACTCAGTTAGTTTATCCATTGCAAAATCTCCTCTGTCTCTATGTCTACAACAATAATTGGAAGTTGATGTTTATTGAGAATGAGTTGAGCCACATCCTGAGTAAAAAAGGTATTGTACACAACATTACTGATAGCGACGTATAACTTACGGTCTGGCGCTACTTCCTCTAGCAAATAGCGATAGATGTCATACTGGCCAAGAGCTTCTTTAAAGTCTTGAATCTTGGATGCTCCAATAAAGCTTTTTACCTCCACAACTAGCTTCTGTCCATTTCGCTCAACCGCAATCGGACGTTCAGCACCAAGATCAGCGTATAGCACCGTTTTTCGATACTGAATGACGTAGGGGTCATCTGTAATTAACCAGCCATCCTTAATCAAGGCATTTTTTACAGAATTGTGAATAATGTCTAACCTAGGCATAGGTCAATTATAGGTCATCTAACTATTGACCAGACTATAACTCCTCGCTAGTTTGCAAAGCATCATGTCTAGCAATACTTTTAAGCTCACTTTGTTCTAACTGCTAGTGGATGGGGGCAGGTTATTATGCTCTGCCAATAACCGAGCGGGCTAACGTAGAGCTGAGCAGTAGCCAATATTTTATATCGATGCCTGGATTGTAAATTCCATCCGATCCTGCATAGGGTTAGATGGAAGGGTATTTGCCGTGCCCGCATCAGGGCCTATAGTTAGGCTGAGATCGCCTGTTTTAAGAACTTATAAGCATGGTGCGGACCCTAAAATTTGTCGGTGGCAGATTAGAAGTTGCGGCAGGGGCCGAAACCTACAGCCTGCTTTTATCTGTCCGCTGCCGTGTGAGGCGTGTTAGCTGGCGCGGTAATATGCAAGCCTAAATACTTCTGCACTAAATACTGAATGGAGTACGCAGGAAGATCTACCTCATCAAAGTCTTGGCCATGTGATAGTTTGTCTCGCATTTTTTTTGCCTCTTCAAACGAGAAAATATCTTGATCTGCTTTTTCATTTGGTCATCTAGTACACGAAGTGAGATAGCTATTTCCAATAGCAGTCGGCTTATTTCACGGAAAAAATAGTTATCCTTAAGCCTCGCAATAGCGTCATCTCTTGTGTCAGGATCGGTGTGCCTTGCTATTTCCTTATTTGCATAAAAATGGCAGATAAGCCTATAGGTATTGAGCTTGATGGCTTCCCTGTCTAATACGTAACTTGAAGGTAGTCGCATAACTTCTCTTCTGAAAGCTAACTCTTATTAGTTCGATACTGTCAGTCTATCTGCCTGAAACAGGGTGAATATGTTGATTATTCGCGGTATATTTGCCAAATTTAGCAATTTATACTGCAATTTATCCATATATCCCGCTCATATTGGGTAAATGTATTACAACTTTTACTATAGCTACCGAATTTTCTCAGTAAGTTTTTCTGATTGCAGGTCAAGATAAACACATTTGTCCTGTGCCTCCTCTACCCAACCGCGAAAGTTACTAGCACATCACCTTTTTGCATAATCCAGTCTCCAGCAATAGCCCTCAAGCAACTATGCACCATTGCTAAACATCCACATCCAACTTAGTCATCAAAATCCAACCACAACCTTGACATTGATATCAATGTTAAGGTTTTAAACTAGCAAATAGTATCCCATGTAACAGTTCGGACTATGACTGCCAACACCCTTGCATCGCCGCGTTTCCCCACCTCATTCAAAGATTTATTCAAACACCATCCCGAAGCAATCACCGCGTCACCGTCTGCTTTCAGCTCTACCCCAAATAACCGCACCCCATGCTTGTAACAAGAACGGTGTGATTGCTCTAAGGCAGACTGGCGATAGAAATCACTTTGATACTGGGGGTACGGTGAATAGATCGCGTCTGTTTTTCAGTGGTAATGAATTCTTGAGAATCTGTTGCTACGGCTGCGACAATGTGTAAAGCGTCCATAGCAACCAGACCGAATTGGGAAGCTTCACGATATCCGGCTTCAAGGATTGGCTAATATCAGTCCCCCAATAACGAACTGCCTGAAAATATGTTTCGTAGAAAGTTACCTCTAAAGTGATCTGATTAAAAATCGCTTTTGGTAATACTTCTAATTTTAGAAACTGACTAGCAGCAAACTCTCGACTTGTATCTTTAAGAATTTCTAAAGCACTTGTTGCCTCGTCACCAACTCCACGAGCTGCGGCAATTAGAATACCAGTATCGACAAAAGTACGAATCAGGGGCATTCTTGATATCCACCACGTCGTTCTAAGATGTCTTGTTCGATTTCTTGCTGTGTTAGCAGCGGTGTATCTGACTGGACAATTTGATCACGAATAGCCTGTAATTTGGCACCGAGCTCTGTAGGTGGGGGTTGAACTGCCGAAATCGGGGCAGCGCTACGACGCTCCAACAAAAACTGCATAAAGTCTAGGACTTGCTGCTGAAGGATCTTAGGAAGTTTGCGCCAGGTTTCGAGTAGGTATTGTTCGGTAATCATGGGTTTGGCCACTTGGCTAAGTCTTAATTATAACGGTAGTTTTATAGAGCATCTTTTGATTGAGATTTCCCAAAGGCTAGCGATGCTGAAGTAGAGATTTTGGTTAGGATCTTCCAGAATGTCTGCGGCCTTTGGGCTAAGCTGATCGCTCGCCTGAATGTACCAAAGAAACGCGAGGAAGAGGTCATTGGTTAGGCAGCCGCAAATTCAGAATTTTCTCGCATCAAAGGATGGTGGAAACCCACCACCATTTCTTTTTTAGAGATGCCCATTTCTTCAAAGTTCTTGTCAATTTCAACATCTGTATTATTTTCTTGAACCCAAATTTTGCCGTCCTTAATGTCAAAATGAAAGACAAAGTGGTTAATGCGGGTTTCTCCATCCCAACCAACTCTCAAAAGCAAGTAGTGATCCCGTTCTGAGTCAATGACAAGCTGAGTCTCAACCCCTTCTTCTTGCCAGAAATCAACATATTGCTGCAAAAAAATGCGAATACTCTGGCGGTAGTGTTCTAATCTATCCATGATTGAATCTTCTTAGAAGATGGGGACCATAAACGGGCTGCTGAGCCATAAAAAATTAGGGAATCAAAGGACCGCCATTAATTATAGTCATTGCCTCAAATTCTCCCCAAAATTAAGCGGGCGTTCAAAAATAACATGCCTCTAGCTGGATGATTCGTGTGGATGAGTGGATGGGTGAATGCGCCTTTCCCATCTACCCATCTACCTCAACCCAATCAAAAATGGCCCATTCTGTAGGGGCACTCCCTTGTGGATGCCCCTCGATACCGAGTTCTATCAGCCAGGATTTTCTATTCTGAGCCAGTTGTCCCAATCCAACTTAGTCATCAAAATCTAACAGCAACCTTGACATTGACATCAATGTTAAGGTTTTAGGCTGGAATAAGTATCCTATTTTACAGATCAGATTATGGCTGCCAACACCCTTGCATCGCCGCGTTTCTCCGCTCCATTCAAGGATTTATTCAAACACCATCCCGAAGCAGTCGCCGCGATCTCTACTCCATCCTGGTATTGCTAGGCTGGCAGTCCCTCAACCTTGGCTGGGTCGGCGGGGCCTTTTTATCCTGACCGCCGCTTACGTCATTGGCGGATTCGACAGCACCGTGACGGACTCACAACGGAAGGCTACGCCATGCAGCACACCGAGCGCAGCATCCAGGGGTTGTGATGGGCTTAGCGGCAGATACCGCCCGACGCCTGAACCACTGGCAGGAGCGCACTATCCCCATTGCTCGTCTTAAAGTGGGCGATCTCATCTTTTACAGTCAGCTGTCGCTAACGGTTTGCTTGTGCTGCTGCAAATATCCTACGCGATGTACCAAAGTTTCAGGCAGTCCGATCCAAGCAATGTTAGTCTATGCATTCTCATAGCCAAATCAAATCACCATAGCAAAATGATTTTCTATTTTGCCCGACCTGTCGCTGACGGTCGGGCAAAATAGAAACCCTGTACATAATCAGCACCGTTTGCTCGGAGCCACTGATATTCACCATCAGTCTCCACTCCTTCACAGACCACTTGGACGCCAACACGTTTAGCAGCGTCAATAAGTGCTTTGGTATATGAAGCTTTGAAGGAATCAGTGTCAACGTCGCGTATTAATTCCATATCAATTTTTACGTAGCTTGGCTTTAGTTGAGTGATCAAAGTCAAACTTGAATATCCTGCGCCAAGATCATCCAAAACGATATTAAACCCACGCATTTTATAGAAATTGCACAATGTGACTAAATCTGCAACGTCGGCGATCTTTTCTGTTTCCACAATTTCGAAGCACACTCGCTCTGGTTGAATCTGATTCTTTTCGAGTAGAGCAATAGTTGTCGCTAAGCAGTTTACTGGATCGTAGATTGCTGTCGGCGCAAAATTGATGAATAGTTTTCCTCTAATATGAGATCGCACTGCACACTCAATTGCTGATTGCCGGGCAGCTAGATCGATTTTTGGGGTGATTTCAGCAGATTTTGCAGTCTCAAATATATCACCAGGGGGAATCAAACTCTTGCCACGAAGCCCACGAAATAAACATTCGTGTCCAAGAACATCATCCGGACGCATACAGTCAACTATTGGCTGAAAATAGGTGGTGTAAGATTTCGACTCGATCAATTCATAGAGCCATTGCGACTGAATGAGAGCGACAAATGTACTCAGTGGCCGAACTTCAAAAACATCCGCGAATACTGACTCTCGATCTTTTTCTTCAAAATATGCCTTAATGCCATTAGCTTCGATTCTTGTAAAAGGACTGTCAAGTAAATCCACTATCGAGAGTAGGCCATCTTCTTGTACCTCTATCGCGATTAAATCGCTTTTTTCGGCAAGTTCTATGTTTGCAGAGTTTAGGAAAGATAATGCCTTTGCTTTTGTGTGCAACGTGGGAAATTTGAGGTGTAGCGTGCCAGAACCTTTCGGGATTTGTATACTATCGCCGCAACCAGAACAATTGCTCATCGCTTCTTCACTCAATAACTTCCTCGTCGTAATGGAACATAGCCATAGGTTCCACACCTCTACTACCGTAAATTACTAGTAACCACCAAATGCTCCAGCTTAAAGCTATATCACTTTGCGATACTGGTAAATACGACATAGCTGCCGAATTTTCTCAGTAAGTTTTTCTGATTGCAGGTCAAGATAAACACATTTGTCCTGCGCCTACTCTACCCAACCGCGAAAATTACTAGCGCGTCACTTCTTACATAATCCAGTCTCCAGCAATGGCCCTCAGGTAATTATGGGCGATTGTTGAGCATCGACATCCAGCTTAGTCATCAAAATCCAACAGCAACCTTGACATTGACATCAATGTTAAGGTTTTAGGCTGGAATAAGTATCCTATTTTACAGATCAGATTATGGCTGCCAACACCCTTGCATCGCCGCGATTCTCCGCTCCATTCAAGGATTTATTCAAGCACCATCCCGAGGCAGTCGCTGCGATCGCATGTGCAATCCTGGTCTTACTCGGTTGGCAGTCCCTCAACTTTGGCTGGGTGGGCGGGGGCCTTTTTATTCTGACCGCAGCCTACGTCATTGGCGGATTCGACAGCGCCCGTGACGGACTCACCACCCTGCTACAAGAAAAAGAGCTGGACGTTGATTTGCTCATGATCGTAGCCGCTCTAGGCGCTGCCAGTTTGGGGCTATGGCGGCAAGAATACTACCTGATCGTCGATGGCGCGGTCCTGATCTTGATCTTTGCCATCAGTGGCGCGTTAGAAGGCTATGCAATGCAGCGCACCGAGCGTAGTATCCAGGGGCTGATGGGCTTAACGGCAGATACCGCCCGACTGCTTCACCACGGGCAAGAGCGCACTGTCCCCATTGCCCGTCTTAAAGTGGGCGATCTCATTTTGGTTAAACCGGGAGAACTGGTGCCCACCGATGGCATCGTGGTAGACGGCGTGAGTATCCTCAACCAGGCCTCGATTACGGGAGAATCTGTGCCCGTGGAGAAAACCATTGGGGATGAAGTCTTTGCGGGTACGCTAAATGGCCACGGAGTCCTGCAGATCAAGCTGCATCAACCACCAGAAAGTAGCTTAATTCAGCGGGTAATCCGGCTGGTGCAACAGGCCCAGACAGAAGCACCGCCCTCCCAACAATTTATCGAACGGTTTGAGCGGGGCTACGCCAAAGTAATTGTCATCGGCGGAATGCTACTGGGCATACTACCGCCTTTCCTCCTGGGCTGGACCTGGGAAGCAACAATTTATCGAGCCCTGATTTTTCTGGTGGTGGCCTCCCCCTGCGCTCTGATGGCCTCGATTATGCCCACACTGTTATCGGGCATTGCCAACGGAGCCCGCCGAGGCATATTGTTCAAAAACGGGGCACAGTTAGAACAGATTGGACGTGTGCGTGCGATCGCATTTGATAAAACCGGCACCCTGACCACAGGTAACCTTCAGCTTGTGAACCTGCTGGCAGCTCAGCCCGACTCCACCCCACTCCTACAGGTAGCCGCCGCGCTGGAGAGTCTATCGGAACATCCCATCGGAGAAGCCATTGTGCAGGCAGCTCGCCAGCAAAACCTAACCTGGACAACGGCCACCAACGGCCAGGCCCAGGCCGGACAGGGCATCACCGCCGATCTGGAGGGGCAGAGCGCCGTCGTGGGTAAAGCGGACTTTGTTCGCACCCAGGTAAAGAACATCTCTCCCCATTGGCAAGAACAAAGCCAGCAGTGGGAATCGGAGGGCAAAACGGTGGTCTGGGTCGCCCTGGCGGGACACATGTTGGGACTGATTGCCGTAGCTGACATGGTTCGACCTGCTGCTGCTCAGGCTGTGGCCCGACTCAAACAGTTGGGTGTAGAGCATGTGGTCATGCTAACGGGGGACAATCTCCGCACCGCCAACAGCATCGCTGAGCATGTGGGTGTAGATCAAGTTTATGCAGAACTGTTACCCGAAGATAAAGTTGACGTGATTCGTAAACTTCAGCAGCAGTATCAGACCGTTGCCATGGTTGGAGATGGCATCAATGATGCCCCAGCCCTGGCCCAGGCCACCGTTGGCATTGCCATGGGGGCAGCGGGTAGCGATGTAGCGCTAGAAACCGCTGATATTGTATTGATGGGCGATCGTCTGGAGCGGTTAGAACACGCGATCCGTTTAGGTCGTCGCGCTCAGAGCATCGTGAAGCAAAATATTGTCGTTGCCCTGAGTTTTGTAATGGTGTTGTTAATCCTAAATTTTGCAGGCAATATCACACTGCCGTTTGGTGTGCTAGGGCATGAAGGCTCCACAGTACTCGTCACCCTGAGTGGATTGCGGTTGTTGATAGGTGATAAATAGGTTGGCCCAAGCATTTATAAGATGGAGTAATTCTCCAACAACGTTGTGCCAAACAACAACGCGATAACCTGATTAATCGACCCCGCCGTAACCTCTATATAATGCAATTGAGGACAACCCAGTAGGCTGGGTTCTAGGGTGGCCTTCCGGCCCTAGCCATGGGGAAACCCCAGTTTGCCTAATTGGGATAACGCGAATACTTCCGGAAAGGGAACTCGGAGGGACCCCAAGCAACCGGTTTTAGTTCCCTTCCAATCATACCAAGCTGGTACTTTCCCACAACACAAGATCATCGGCAAATACCGCATCAAGACGAACAACTATAATACGACACACCACCAACGTCAGAAAACGCGCTAGGTCTTAGACGATAGTATTTATCTTCTACGTCTTGTGATTGCTCATCATAGGGATAACTAAATACTGCTTGCAACTCTTTAACTAACCTGTAGTCACCCTGCATGGCTTGTTCATAGGCAGGGACAATCAACCACTCTCGCCATGTGTACTTTGGATTGGTCTGTTTCATATTGGTTGATATCTCAGCCAGTGATATCTCAATTGGGCCGTCGTTAATAAGGCCGCGCCAGCTTTTTAGCCAAGTTTGCCATTGCTCATCAAATTGTTGTGACGTTTTACCATAGAAGCTCTTTTTCAATGGTGAGATATCGTCTGGTATGTGGGATAACTCGCGGAAGAAAATGGTGTAATCCACATCTGAGTGGGTCATTAACTGCATTAATGTCTTAAACAGCTCCGGGTTAAATTCAGTCAAGCCAAGTTTGGCCGCCCACATTTTTTGGACTTGTTGTTGCATGGCGTCTGCAAAGCCACGGCCTACTTGGTCAAACTGTTCTAACGCAACTGCATCATCTGCCAGTAATGGCCTCACAGTTTTCCAAAACATATAATAATTCGCGTCTGCTGCAACGGGCTGATTGATGAATGCAAAGTGATGGCCGCCGCCAGTCCAGGGTTGAAACCAAGGGTCAAAAATTTCACAAAACCCAAAGGGGCCATAGTCGAGGGTAAAGCCACCAGCGGCACAGTTGTCACTATTAAAATTACCCTGGCAATAACCCACACGTAGCCAATTGGCCACTAGTGAAATAAGCCGCTGGCGAAAGTGCTTAGCCAACTCAACCAATTGATCTGCAAAACCAAGGGTTTGATCAATGTCGCTTTTGTATTCTCGCTCAATTAAATGGGACACGATCATGCGCAACTCTTCTGATGCGTTTGGATGAGCATTGTTGCGATCGCGACGGGCAAATAACTCTAGCTGACCAACCCGCAAAAAGGATGGGGCAACGCGCGTTGAAATGGCCACAGGATTGTCCACCAAAATATCAGGCTCGGTGGAGCAGGAATCTTGAGAATACCAAGGCCGGGTAACGGTCTCAGATTTAGACACATACAGTGTCAAGGAGCGCGATGTGGGCACACCTAACGCGTGCATATAGTCTTGCGCTAGAAACTCACGCACACTTGAACGGAGTACTGCGCGCCCGTCGGCACCACGGCAATAGGGCGTTGGACCACCCCCTTTCAATTGCATTTCCCAGCGCTGGCCATTGATGATTCCTTCAAATATGGATATCGCCCGACCATCGCCATAACCATTGCCCGTACCGAATGGACAATTTTGGATATATTCGGTGCCATAAATCGACAGGGCATACCCCGTCGCCCAGCCAACCTGACGCATGGGCGCATGGGCGACAGAGAGATCACCAGAAAATAATTGCCGAAATTTTTCATCCAGCGCCAGCTCATCGCTCAACCCAAGTTCCTTAAAAAAGGTGCTGCTATGGGCTACATAGTCTGGTTCTGGAAGCGGCGTGGGTGTCACAGGTACAAAATGACCGGAAAAAACCTGGCGGGCACGGTGATCATCACCATCGACCGTGGCATCAGGATCGGCATTTAAGGTATCCATCAGGGAATAATCCGCCAATCGCACAAACTCATCGAATGTGGTTACGCAGGGCTCAGCAGATGCCTCTGCTAAGGGTTTAGATGGATATGACATTGTTGCGAATGCCCGTATTTCGGGAAAGATGCATGCTTAATTGAGGATCATGTAGAGGCTAACATATTCAATGTGGAGCTTTCTAGACTAACAGACTTGTTAGTTCGCTCAATGATGCAGACCTATTACCGTTTGGCTTCCTCAATCAGCTGTGCTACTGCTTCCAAGGCACTAAATAGTCTGGCTAAATTATCAATTGTTCAATTGTGTAGTTACCGGTGCTTCTGGTGAATGTGTCCATCACCAATCGACCAAACTGCCAAAGGTTACCATTGGTGACAATACCATAGACTGGGAATGTGGCATCCTCGTTTATTTTCTGGGAAGCTACTAACTCGGCTAAACATTGTCCCCATCCATACTCAAAGTCGTTTTTCTTGGCTTCTACGACGACTACAATCGGCGTTTCTAGGACTGTTTTTCCAAGGTTTGAGCGCTTTGAAAAGATGTAATCTGGCGTCCCTGAAAGTGCGGAATCATAAGAGATACTCTTTTGAATCCAGAAAGAATAATCTTGAGCGTGTTTTTTATACAGCTCGCGCAGTAACGGGTATATAATCAGCTCGCTGCGCGATGCCTCCGATGTGAAAATATCAATATTCTCTTGGCTAAATCGAAAATCGCTTAGAAAAGCTTCAGAGGGTGATATTTCCGTCACCACGGATTTTCATGTTAGGTAATCCACCCTAAATCTACCCAGGATGTAAAAATAGTTAATGGGTAAAAAGTTTAGCTAGCTTGGGCTTGACTGCCTTCAAGAAAGTTTACACAGGTCAATTTTTAGGGAATATTGCTGAAAAGTGCAACGTTCTATGAACCCCTATTTGAGCATCAAGTGGTGAGCTACCCCTCCAAATCCCTGATTTAATGGTCGTTTTCAGCATCGGTTCCCTGACGAGGGTGCAAATAAGCAGATTTTAGAATTACTTTAATTATGAAAATGCCCCCTAATCCATGGAAACGATAGACTTCTTTACAAAGCCTCAGTCGACCACGCATCGTCAGTATGAGGCCCTCCGTGCGTTCTATGTCGAGGGCCAATCAGCCGCAGAGGTGGCAGCGGCATTTGGCTATACGGTTTCATCGTTTTATTCGCTCAATCGAGACTTTAAACAACGACTGGAGACGTCTGAGGCGAGTGAACAATTCTTCGCAAATCCCGTAAAAGGGCGCAAACCAAAGGACGTCACCGGTACGGTTGAGGCACTCATTATCCAGTTACGTCAACAATCTCTGTCAGTGTCTGATATCAAGGCAACCTTGGATGCGCAATCCTATCGTGTTTCTGAGAGCACTATTTACACAGTACTCAAACAAGCCGGATTTGAACGATTGCCTCGACGCTCCCGTAACCAAAGCCGTGCAGCGTTATCATCGCTAGAACTGAGTGCACCGACCAGCAAACCGCTGATGTACCTCAATGAGACATTTAGTACGCAACACAGTATCGGGTTATTAGGATTGTTACCCTATTTGCAACAGTATGGAATTGACCAAGTGATTGTCAATTCTGATTACCCTGAAACCCAAGCCGTGAATCGATTAAGCTCTATCTTGAGTTTTGTTGCCTTGAAACTATCCAATATTCGACGCTACGGGGCCGATGATCTGTGGTGTATGGATCGGGGATTAGGGTTGTTTGCGGGGCTCAATGTACTGCCCAAAACCGCCTGGTTTTCCGCCTATTCGTATCGGGTTAGTCGGGCGATGAATCACACCTTTCTCAAAGCCTTAAACGGCATTTGGCACGTTTATGGGTAGCAGGACCTTTTGAAGGCATTGGGTCAGTTAGGCAAAGTGACTAAACAGGATAACTTATGACTGGTTATAGCCCTAACCTAACCGGTAGTTATAAGTTTGAAACGATAATCAACAAAGGCTTTAGACCTGATCCCTACCTACAGGTATAGATTTACAGGTGGTCATAAGTCTGAAACCTTTGTAAATCAAGGGCTACAAAAATACCAATAAGGGCTTTACAGCAACGACCTGGTCTCAAGGAACATAGGGACAAGTTGAATTCTGGAGCTATTCCAATGTCCCATCGCCGTCGTCGTCACCATCATCGTGAAATCCGCACCGAGCTGATATTGATCATGCTGCTCTTACTGCGCCTTAGCCTTCAGGGAATGTGTTTTGCCCTAGAGTTTATTGACCTACAACCCACTGCTCCATCTGCAACCGATTCTGCTCCTGAAGAAATCACCATTGAGCAATGTCCGTTTCAGGTTGTTATTCCCTTACCTCCAAACAAATAACCCTTTGTAATTGTTTCTCGTGAATCTGTGTAGGTGCAATCCTACTTTGATTTAGCTAGAATGCTACAATAACAAAACTGTAAAACTGCATCATAACCAATTACCAACTAGGACAAACGCGGACCAGTAATAGGGATGTTTGTATTGAGGATCTTCAATTAAACTAAGCTGAGCTTGCTGCAAAATTTTAGCTTTAGTATCACTGGTATCTCTCAACTGTTTGTAAAATTGTTGCATTAACAGCGATGTTCCTTCATCATCCACCTTCCAAAGACTAGCTAGTGTACTACGAGCACCGGAACGAACGGCAATTCCTGCTAATCCTAGGGCAGCCCGATTATCACCCACTGCGGTTTCACAGGCACTGAGGACTAAAAGTTCCACAGCTTGTTGCTTACCAATTTCACTAACCTGTAATAATTCACTGAGTTGGTTTGCATTAATACGATCATCCCAGGTAACTACAAATGTCTCATCCAAATCAGAACTAAATTCACCGTGGGTAGCCAGATGGACAACAGGAAAGGAATTACGGGTCAACTTTTGCTCAAATGAGGTATTTAGAAAGTTATCATTGAGTAGTACGCTGCTGCCGGGAACGGTGTCGCGGATCGTTTCAACTTCTGTCTCTACATTGGGTAGAGAGTTATAATTTTGACTTAATTCAGAGTCTGGATTTAATTCAGATAAGCCTGCCACCAAGGCTTTCACATTTTGCCGTTGAAGTGGTTCAGAATCGAGTAGTTGTAATCCAGGAGTTAGGGCAATTGGATAGTTTTCAATCAGGTATTTTCCTGTTTGCTTGTTCTGTAATGCTGCCATCGGCACATTGCGCAGAGCACCGTCGAGGACAAACACTAAGACATCTGGTTGAGTCTCTTCAAGCTTAGTTTCTAGGGGACGAATTAACCAGTCATACAGTTGTTGAGATGGTTCCAAAAAACTGTCTGCTTGCGCCTGAAGGGCAGCTATCTCATCAGGATCAGCGGGAACTACATCAATAGTAGCACGGCGGGAGGCTTGAGCAGCAAAGACGTCGGCCAGGGCCTTTCGTAGCTCGTCTAAGGTGTCATTAACGGTGGCTTTATCGATGGTTGTGGTATAGCGAAGATTGCCTTGTTCGTCGGGTAGGCTCAGGAGAATTTCGAGTCGTTGATCTAAAATAATGGGATAAATAACGGCAGCCCTCTGGTCGATTTCGTTGATTTTAATCGGGTCAGTAATCACACAGTCAGCCCGGAAGAAGTCTACCAACTCAGCGACTTGTAGGGACTCAATGGTCTCTTGGGCTTGCAGAATGTTTGTTTCTGGTAGTTCGTCATTACCTTCTTCTAGCAACAGTTCCACCAGTTGCCGATAGAGGGGTTCGACTTCGTCACGAAATGAGAATCTAAGATCTGGATTCGCGGCAATCAAATCCCGTCTGATCAAGTCCAGGGTGTCTTTAGCTTGTTGGTAGATTTCGATCGCATCCCCCGTCCGTCCTTGCTTAACCAAAATCCCCCCTAACTGAGCCTGTAGGCGATAGCGGGCCACATCAGCACGGGACTCTTCAGCAATGGTTAATGCTCGTTGAGTTGCTGTTTCTGCTTGGTCCAGTAAATCTTGTTCTTTTTCAGGATTTACTGAGGACTGAGGACAGGTCTCTTGGGACATTGTCGGCACAGTGTCGCTGTAACATTGAGCCTGCTGCCCATAGACGTTTCCTAAGGCCCCCAACACATAGGCCTGACTTTGGTAATCGTCAAGGCTTTGGGCAAGCGCCAGGGTCTCTCCTAAAAACTCAGCCGTTTCCTTGGCCGATAGTAAGCGAAAATCAGACTGCAAGATACTATCGACTAAATTAAGCCGCATAAAAATAGAGGCACGACTAGGGGGTAACTCTGCTAGTTCCGTTTGTATCGTTAAAACATCCTGACGTATTGTGGCCAGACCTGAGCTATCAGTTGTGTTCAGGCTTTTTGCCTTGAGAGTTAACCAGTTGATCTTGGCTTGCGATCGCTGCACCTTATCTAAGGCCAATGTAGCCGCTTCTTGATAGCTCTTAGCCGCCAATGTCGGCTGATCCTGGGCCAGATATAAATCGCCCAGGCTGATAGTAATTGCTGCTAGTAAAGAAGGGTCAGCCAACGGACGAGCAATTTCCCGACTTTCAGTAATGTATTTTTGAGCGTTTGAGGTATCGCCATTCAGTCGATAGGCCTCTCCTAGCTGTCGTAACCCTTCTGCCTTAAGGGAATCGTCCGACAACGTCTCTAAAGTTTGATATATGATTTCCAACTGCTCCAGCGTCTCACCATATTGCCCTTGTACCCGCAGTAATTTGGCCCGGTTGAGCTGTGTTTTTAATTCCCCGGCGGTGTCGTTGCTGGCCTGATACGCTACGATGGCCTGCTGCAGCCAGCTTAATGCAGTCGATAGGTCTCCCTGGGCGGTCGCTAGCTGACCATAGGTGCTCAAAATTTGGGCCTGAATGCGAGAATTCGATTGAGTTTGAATCAGGTCGTAAGCGGTTGCGATCGCATTCTCTGCCGCCGTATAATCGCCTAGTTTAATGTAAGCCAGAGCTAAGTTGCTTAAAGCACTGGCTTGTTGGGTCGGTTGTTGTCGGGTTTTATAGGTGTTAGCGGCTTGTTGCCAGGCTTGGGCAGCAGAAGCATATTGACCCAGCTGATACAGTTCTTGACCCAGCTGCATGGGTGCTCGTTGGGCTTGGGCAATGGTTTGGACAGAGGCTAAACCGTAGGTTGTTAGGGGGGGAACACTAATGAAAAATAATGCACCTAGCAGCACAATCAGCCAGAATCGCAAAAAAGTAGGCATTCTAGGTACTTTAAAGCGTAAGAACGTTCTCCAGCTATCGTTAGAAAATTGCATAAATCCCCACCCAAAAATCACAATAAAAATGCCATGCTTGCCTAAACGAGTCAAAGAGATTGCTAAAGCATACTAACAACGTACCTAAGTCGATTCTGAGTCATAACAGCGGGTGTCAAACAAGTCTGGTGGTGTTGTCGTTGCACCACGTAGATATATCCCTCCATCAGCGGTTCTCTCCCAACCAATGGGTTCTATGATATGTTCTGGTGATTTGTTGGTTTCCACACTATTTTCTACAAGAGGTGTTGTTTCTGAAGAACTACTCTGAACATTGGACGCGTCGGGACCAAAGTCTTCTAACAAGTTTAAATCTGTGGTTGATTCGTCGGGACTTAAGGGTAGTCCTCCTCGACCTTCAATGATAAATTCGCTATCGCTACGGCGGGCTAGTAAACTACAGCGGCGGTCAATCAGCCCGCTAGGATCGGTAAGGTCGATAGGTAAATCAGTAGCGCCTTGATCAGTGGCTAAATCAGTAAGGTCAAGACCACCAGGGTTACCAAAGGCAGAATCCGCTGAAATATCTACTCGGTCATTGGTGCGAAAGGGTTCAAAACTACCAGGATTGCGCCCCACTGGGGTGGCTTGGCCACTGGCAAAAATCCCGGCAAGAAATGCGGGGGTATTGATAACAATATCTCCACCGGGACCAAATTCAGCATTGGCAAGAATATCACTGTTTTCAATGGCGACAAAGGCACCCCCAGCTTGAATTTCAATGTTACCACCACCACCTGTGCTATCAAAAACACTAGTACTGAGGAGGCTACCATTGCGGAGAAATACCACACCCTGACGGGGAACAGGCGCGTTAATGGTAATGTTGCCACCACCTGAAAGGTCCGAGTTTGCAGATACTTCACCCGCATCTACATAAAAACGATCACTGACATTGACATCAATATCGCCTGCGAAGCCAGTTCCCAAGGCTTGGCTGACAATCTGAGCCTGATTATTGAGATCTAGCTGCTGGGTAGATAGTTCTATATCACCACCATTCCCGGTACTGTCGATAGTACTGATTGATGTAAGGCCGCTAAATATTCTAGTAACCTCATCAGGATTGTCAACAACACTTCTAAAATCATCCACTTCAGGAAAGATGGAGGCTAACTGATCAAAAAGTTCAGGGTTCTCGATAAATGCTCTAAATACAGGATTTACAGCCCAAATTTCGAGTATTTCTTCATTGGTAATATCGATGAAACCACTAATAGTAATAGATTCTCCCGAATTAATTTGAATATCTCCTCCATTACCAGCCGCCGCTGTACTTGCTGAGATTCGACTACCGGTCTCTACTAACAATCGCAGTGTATCAATAAAAATATCACCGGATGCGGAGTTACCCTCATTGGCAACAGTTTGTATGGCACTAAAATTTCTTAACTCCACTGCATCTGACGCATTAATGCGTATGGTGCCACCCTGGCCATTCGGGCCAAGTGCACTAGTACTAATCTCTCCCACATTGTCCAACTGTATAAGCCTAGCCGTCAACGTTAAGTCACCTGCTAGAGACCGTTCTGAAGCCTCAGAACTAAAGCTATCAGAACCAATTTGGGCACGATTCGCTATGCGAATGATATTGTTTGCTTGAATATTAAGGTTACTGCCACGGGCTAAAGATGTACTGTTACCAGTGATTGCTGAACCATTACTGACAATAATATCATTTGCCCTAATGGCTGCTACCCCTCCATCTCCCTCGGCTTCACCAACAGCAATTATGGCAATACCACCACTGTCATTAACCATTAACTGATCATCAACTTGTAGATTGAGGTTACCAATACGACCTACGGTAATAGAGCCTGCAATTTCTTCACTCTGACTTCGCGTTATATTGATCTCAGCGTTGTCTTGAATAGTCACGTTTCCAGCTGAGATAGAGACATTCCCCCCCGCACCCTCTGCAGCATTAATAGAGAAAAGACGACTTTCGTTCTGTAGGGTTAACCCATCATCAACCTGAATATTGATATCTCCTCCATCTCCGCTACCAGCAACCAGATTAGTAAGCCGAGCCCCATTTGCTATGGTCATTTGGTTAGCTGTTATGTTGAGCTGGCTACCGGAACCTGAAGACTCTAATGCACTACCTGTATAAATGCCACTGGGATCATCGCCATCAGATTGTACCTGGGGAGTGCTAATGGGATTGTAACGAGGATAGAGTGCCTCATCTACAGCAGTCAGAATAGTATCCGCTACCGGACCAGAACGAATATAGTGGGTTATGCTGCCGCCTGTTTGATCGACAATTTCGGTCGCTTCACTGTTACGGTCAATCCCACCCCCAGGTCCATGAACATTTACCGCTGCAACGGTAATATTGTTATCGATCAGCGCATCAATTGCTTCTGCTCGATCAACTCGCGACTCCCGTGAGGGTTCATCCCCTAGCCAAACAATGATACGTTCTGCTTGTGGACGCCATTCAGTATCTTGGTCAGTACCAATTCCTTGATCAATATCTCCAATACCAATACCATCAGTCGGACCACCTGATGTGGCTATTTGGTGTAATGCAAAAAAGTTTGCTTCATTGGGTTCCCCAGCCCTAGATAAACAACTGTCTTCTGAGCAAGTAATAATATTACCTGAAACCCATCCGTTAATAGCCGTTCGAACAGTTTCAATATCAGCTGAAATAGGAGTTTGCTGCTGGTAGGCTCCCTCTTGCGTATCGTTGTAATGGAATAAGTAATAACCAACACCGTAGTTAACATCGGCATTGGCAAAGCGAGGGTCCCCCCCTGACAATGCATCTAAAATCAAACCTGCATTTTGTTGTACCGCTCTGATGGCCCCTCCCATACTGGCTGTGTTATCGGCTACGAAAAAAACGTCAATTTCGCCAACAACTGATGTGACTGGAATATCGGCATCAGGCAGGGGATCACCGGCTGCCTGTCCCTGAATCAAAATCTCATCTTGAATATCCAGATTAATATCGCCTGCATCTCCTTCGGATCCAACACCTAGGCGGTTATATAGAAGCCCTCCATCTAATAAACGCAGATTGCGGGCAGATACGTTAATATCTCCACCATCACCATTAGCTTCAGCAAAAACGCCATTGGTAATCGCACTATTAATTCTCACATCAGTTTCAACTAATGGCGCATCTCGGACAACTAAGTCATTTTCTATAGTGAGGTTAATGTTGCCACTATTTCCTTCACCCAGAACGCCCGCATAAATGCCTGCACCATGGGAAATAGTAAGATTTTCGGCATTGATATTGATATCACCACTATTTGCGATCGCACTCGATTCAACAACATTAACAATACGAGTATCATCCCCTCGCATAATCATGTCATTGCTCAAATTAATCGTAATGTCGCCACTATCTTTAGTCCCACTCGTACTCCCATCGATCTGGGTGTGATTGTCTAACAATAGGCTACGACCGATAATATCAATATTGCCACCAGTTCCATCACCATCCCCTAACGCTTGGATAACAGAACGCTCTTTGAGAACTATATCCCCGTCAGCCAGCAGCACTACGTTACCGCTATCGCCACTATCGTCAGTCGATAAAGCACTCGTTCGCAATGAGCCATAGTGGTCGATAGCAATATTGTTTTGAGAGTCTAGGAAAATATCACCGCCACCCTCGCGATTACGGGTATCAATCACCCGCACATTAATATCTCCAGACAAGGCTGAATTGGGCTGATACTGATTGGTCAAAAGCACCAATCCATCGGTCTCATCAATGTTGACCCGATCAATAGAAATATCAGCAGACGTCGCCGTATTCGCAACCGTCAAATCGTTGGGGGCAGGCGTTCCTACAATGCCTACGGCACCCACATCGGTAGTTCCCGCCCGCACATCCAATGTAGGCTGCTGTTGCCCATTTATTGCAACACTGGTCGTCCCATCTGCCAGAGCCTGAGACAGATTAACCGTTTCCACCAATCCGTTAGTGACATCAGCTCCCGTAATCGTAATGTTATTAGCAGTAACCGAGCCCCCAGCCAGAATATGCAATGAAGCCCCCTCGTAGTCTTCAAAGGAGACATTCCCAACACTCCGAATAATCGGATCGTTAGGACTGAGAAAACTACCGGGACTACCGTCTAACTTTTGAATCTGAAAGCTGCCCCCACTCTGGAAATGACCATCACCCACAATGGTGCCATCGGACCGTAGCGTGAGATTACCATTACTAGCCAACAGACTATTGGGCTGAGCCAGAGCATCAACCACAATTTCATCCGTTGCTTGCACCAGCAGATCGCCCCCCGCTACCACTAACAATGGCAGCAACGTATCGTCCGTCAGGGCTGCCGTATCAGTGGCCCGGAGAACAATATCCCCATCAGCCGTCAGTGAACCAGCAATGTCAATATTCGCTGTATCTAACAGCAAATTGTCCCCCACTGCCAAGTCAGCCTGACTAGTGATCTGACTGCGTTGGGCCGCACTATATTGCAGCCCTGGGGTGAGCCCAACGGTTAGTAACGGGGGCGTTTCAGGGGTAACAGCACTGTAGACATCACTCCCAAAATCAAATTCATCCGCCGTACTGATTACCAAAGACCCCTCAATATCTAAGGTGGCATTGGCCCCAAATACTACACCGTGAGGATTAAGAAAAAATAAATTGGCAGGGCCATCCACACCCAATATTCCAAGAATTTCAGACGATTGGGTCCCAGTCACCCGACTCAAAATCGTGTTGATATCGGCAGGGTTAGCAAAGTAGACCCGCTGCAATTCACCAATATTAAAATCTTCAAAGCTATGGAATAGGTTTTCACCCCGCTGGGCTCCGCCTTCGATCAGATCAGCGGGGGCTCCCCGAACAATGGCAGAATTAACCTGGCTAGACTCAGCCCCAAGTGTGGTGTCTGGGGTAACTTGTGCGATCGCAACCTGCCCTATGCCCAAACTACTTGCTAAAACGTAAGCATAAGGCACCAGAGACCATCGCATCATGGGTATAACACTCCTGAAAAATTAGGGAAAATGGGTCGTTAACTCAACATCGTTACCAGGTTTAAGCAAGACGTCCTAGCATCTTCGCTCTCCATGTATATGGGGAATTCTCTTGAAATATGCGTAACTGGACAATGCGTAATTTTCCGGATAGTATCATCCTTTTTTGAAGAGGCCAAAGCTTAAAACTATGGAGCCTGTTCTTTACGGAAGCTTCATAGTTCTGAACGTATATCTACTTATTCAAGTGGCTCAGAAAATCTCACCAGAAATCGTAAATAGCACCCCACTTTCCTGTAGAGAACTGCCCTCAGATGTATTGTTCAGCAATGGAAAGCCAACATCAACCCGAGCATTGATACGGTCGCCGATTTGCCACAATAGGCCAGTCCCAACGCTCAGTAAATCGTCAGGGTCTTCCCGTAAACCCTGGTTCCAGCCAATGCCATAATCTACAAAGGGAGCCAGCTGCAAGGTACTATCCCAAGCGGCGATAGTCGCTAGCGGGAAACGATATTCTAGGGAGGCAAATAAACCACTATCTGCCGTTTCGCGGTCCTGGCGATAGCCCCGTACGCTACCCTGTCCTCCTAAACGAAACTGTTCTAGGGAAGGCAGGGATTGATTGGCAACCTGTCCCCCCAAGCGGCTGACGAGCAAATGTTTGTTGTCAAAGATTTTGACCCACTGGGCCTGTCCCTGCCAGCTCAGAAATTCACTGTCGGGCAGGGGGGATGGATTTTGGGTGGCGTCGAATATGGGTAAGCCCAGGCTAAACTGCGATCGCAATGCCAATACTTCTGTGGGTTGCCGTCTGGTCCAGACTTGCTCAAACCGCAGTGCAGACACCCGAGTTTTGCCATCCTGTGCCCCCAACGATGGAAACGGTAGCTTTTCCGCATCCGGCAACTGAAACGTACTACTAGATGTGCGTCGATCAAATGACAGGGACAGGGCCAATTCTTCGGTTGGGCGCTGAATCAGCGGGTGACGCAGAGTAACAGTAAAATTGCTAGATTCTGACCGAATATCTAGAATTTCAAAGTCATCGCTGATAATTTTGCTGTTGGTAAAACCGCCATCGAGCCGCAGTGTCGTATTGTAGGGACTAAGCGGGAGTTCATAGCTGGTGTTGATAGTATAACTGCCCGCTGTCCGGCTAAACCCAAGGGAGAGTTCATCGCCTATCCCCAAAAGGTTATTATCGGCAACGGTTAGCTGTTGTCGAAAACTACCAACGGAGGGAGACCGGCCATTATCTACTGTGATAATCCCCTGTCTCCGTTTAGCTTCGGTTACCTCTAATTCAAGAATGCTGCTCCCTGTCTGGGTGCCTTCGGTCAGATTAGCTGAAATACTTTCAATTAACGGATCAATTTGAAGGAGCTGTAGGGCCGTGATTAAGCGATTTACGTTGAGGGGAGCGGGGGTTGCGATCTCAATCCGACTACGGACATAACCAGAATTCAGATGTTTTAGCCCCTCTACCTCAATCGCTTCCAAATTACCCTCAATTACCTGAATCTCAACAATACCATCCCTAATATCTTGATCAACTGGCAGAAATGCCCCCGATGACACATATCCAGCGTCTACATAAAGATCGGTAATGGCCGCTCGAGCCTTTAAGAGTTGAGAAAACTGTATTTCACCCAAGTAAGGACTTGTTGCTGCAGCCAGTTCGTCAGGGGTAAATACCGTACTACCCAGTACTTGATAGTCTCTTACGGTAACAGTATCGAGGGTATCTAATTCTGGTGGAGCAATCTCCCCTGTTGGGATATCAGACGATGGCAGAAGTTCATCTAATGAGGGTAATGGCTCAGGAATAGGAATTGGTTCAGGCTCAGTGGGGGGTAATGGTAAAGAATCGAAAGAAGGGGATGGTTCAGATTGAGCGGTTTGTCCCTTGACTATTAATGGGTATATCAATACTAAGAAATTTATCAGCAGAAGAGTTAAACTCTGTCGGAAAACCATAAGTACTTATGATTATAATTGGCTGTCCTTAATAGAGAAAACTTACCATGTTTACGCTTTGCATTCCTATCCCCTGATTTCTGCTCGAAAAGCAACCAAGATAGAGCGTAAACAATATCAAAGTTTTGTCCTATGAGAGACGACCATGATTTTTCATCATCAGTTCTTAATCCCTATCTGAGTAAACTGGAAGAAAAGGTCGTTAATACCATTGCCTGTTCGTTAACGTGGTGCCATCTCCTCTACACAAATTGATTGTGGCTATAATTGAGGTAGGTTTACATAGGAGCAGGAGGCGTGACCAGTATCCAGGGGCGTCTTGGGTCAGAACGCTACATTAATTTACTGACTGATTTCGGCTTTAAGCGGGTATTTGGCACTGAACCCAATAAAGCTTTGCTGATGGACTTTCTAAATACCGTTTTGCCCCAGCAGCATCGCATCCAAGACCTGAGCTTCCGCAATAATGAAAATGTGGGGAATACTGAGAGCGATCGCAAAGCTATTTTTGATATCTATTGCGAAAGCGAACAGGGCGAACGCTTTATTGTAGAACTGCAAAAGGCCAAACAAAATTATTTTAATGATTGCAGTGTTTATTACGCCACGTTTCCGATTTCTTCAATGTATTCTACCTGAGCAGTGGCAGGCGAAACTGCCAATCCCAATGTCAAAAATAATGTAAATAGTATGGACTTCATAGACCTTCTTTTAGATGCTGTACTGAGCAAAACTCAATGCCGTATTGACAATGTTATCCATAAGATTACCCCAACCTTCCTGCAGGCTAAAGGAACAGTTGAGCTGATGAATATTGGATTTGCGATCCAGAAAGACATGCCGTAGAAATCTTTCAACGTTCTTTTGCTAGAAATATAACCAAGAACTATGTTTTGCCGTAGAGGCATTCCATGGAGCGCCACTACAGAATTATCTTTGGGTTAAGCCAACTGCCGCTTAATTAGTTCAGCAAAGACGCCTGGTTGTTTCGCCAACTCATCAAAGTTACCCACCTGTACGACCTGGCCTGCCTTGATCACATAAATACGATCAGCATTGCGAATCGTACTCAATCTGTGTGCTACAACCACACGGGTAACATTAAGCCGATCAAGACTTTCACTAACAATCGCCTGGGTTTTATTATCTAACGCGCTAGTCGCCTCATCCAACAGCAACAGTTTTGGATTAAGCGCCAATGCCCTCGCAATAATCAACCGCTGTCGCTGTCCCCCAGACAGATTCCCCCCGCCCTCACTAACTACCGTATGCAACTGCATCGGAAAATTCCGTACATCCTCAGCAAAGCCTGCCATCTCAGCCGCTCGCCAGGCATCATCCTGAGTAATCAGCGCCCCACCGGAAATATTTTCAAAAATAGACCCAGCGCTAATATGGCCATTCTGCAATACCACCCCCAACTGTCTACGGATAGCAGTTAAATTCAGACCACACATATCCCGACCGTCATAGTAAACCGTCCCTGAATGAGGATGCTCAAAGCCTAATAACAGTCGTAACACCGTCGACTTACCAGACCCAGATGGCCCTACTAAAGCAATAAATTCACCCGGCTTAGCCTCAACCGTAACACCGTCTAAAATCAGCGGGCCATCATCCCGATAGCGAAACGTAACCCGGTCAACACAAAAAGCACCCGTTAACTGACCCGGATCCGTTTTTTCGGTAGTGACCTCAGGCGGTGCTTCCAAGATTGGCTGTGACCTCATCCACAACGGAATCACATCCATCACATCAATCATGGTCAAACTCAGATTGGTAACACCGCCAATAAAAATGGCAAAGGCCGCGTTAAAGGCCAAAAATCGTCCCGTTGTCAAGTTTAATGGTCCCACCAGGGTACTCGCCATCCAAAATAGAGCAATCGTCGTCACCGTAGGGATAATGCTATTAAACACATTGACTGAATCTTCCAGCCGCTGTGTGCTTAACTCTATTTGCAATAGTCGACGATACCGGTTACCCCACTGGGCAAAGGCCCTCGACTCTGCCCCTGCAATCCGTAGCTTAGATACTCCATTAATTAGCTGCACCATCAGACCATACAGTTCACCCCGTAGCTCCAACATCGGTCGCTGTTTCTTGAGTAACAACGCCCCAGAGGTCACCGTAACCACCATAATCAACAGTGCCACGGCTAAGGCGAGAACCGCTAACTTGGCACTGTAATAAAACAACAGTCCCAAATTCAGCAGCGCAAATGTTCCTGACAAAATTGCATCTAACGCCGAACCACTGAGCAACCGCCGAATAGACGTAATACTCGATACCCGTGACAGTAAATCTCCCGTAGCATAGTCTCGGAAAAAGGATGTTTGTAATTTTAGTAACCGGTCCCAAACGGCGGCTTGCAGGGTTACATCAGAGCCAGTTTCCAGCCGCATGGTGGTAATCGCCTGCACCAACTGAAAACAGGCACGACCAATGGCTACAGCCACCAGTGCCAATCCAATTTGTAGTAGTAAACCCGCACTACCAAAGGGAATCGCATCGTCTACCAGCACCGCTGTCATCTGGGGCAGCACCATTCCCAATAGGGTGACAACCACACCTGCTAAACCCATTACCATCAGGTCTCGTTGACGTCCCTGAAAGGCAAACTTTAGCAAATCCCACGCAGTTAAATGCCCTTCCGGTAAGGGCCGATAGAACATAAATGCCACTGGTTCCAATGTCCTGGCTATTGCTTCATTGACCGCCACTCGCTTACCGGACGCCTCTAACATCTCATAGTGGGTTTGACGCACGGGTAACAACGCCACCGGTCGTCGTCCATCCTGGGTATAGGCCACCAAAGGGCCAACATCCTGTTGCCACCAGCGTCCTCGCAGTAATACTTGTCGTAATCGTAGCTGAGAGGCTCTAGCAATAGCTTCTAGGGGTTCCTTAACCTGTTGTGATTGCTCAGATTCTGCTGGGGGTTCAATGGTTACCCTCAAGGCATGGCCCACCGCTCCCGCTACTCTCAACAACGGTGTTTCTGCTAGCAAATAATCACCTGAACCAGGCTGTAATACTGAAACTAACCCCTGCAAAGTGGTTTCCGTGGCGTCTTGATTTAGTTGTTGTCGAGCCGTAAACTGTTGTTCTCCACGTTGTCGATCTGATTTCCACCCTTCTTCAATTACCTCCAGCGCATACTGATGGAAGAGATTTAATCCTTGAAGAAATTCTCCATAGGAGACCCTGGAACAAAGCTGTTCAGAGGAAGATATCTCTAAGTCTGCTGGTTGTTCTTTTGTTTGCACCCATGTCATCCGTGAAACTGGAAACAGAGGAGAAGATGGCTCCAGGACAAAGTTTTCTCCATCTAGCCAATACGCTGAATTATTCTTAAGTTTTACCCACATCATGGTTGCTTTAGGGCTATATCCATCAGCGGGGGCCAAACTCAAGGGTCCAACACTATTTGAAAATTCTACAATCGATCTCCCAGGAAATCCCTTTACCTGGGTTAGGGCTTCCACCCAGCGTTCAACCTGTCGCAGCAATGGCATGCCGACATGACCACAAATGTTGCCATTGCTATCTTCTGGCTTGGCTACCGGTTCGATTTCACTGGCTTCAAAGGCAACGGCGATAAAGGCTAGATTAAAGGGGTGAGCATCTGTGCCAACCATCACATCGCCCACATCCACCGTCCGTAGATAGCGCCGCTCACCCACGGGCTCTCCCTCTTTCCAGCCCACGGCAAAAATGCCTAAGCGCCCAGACTTGACGCGCCACAGCCCAAACTCCACCAGCGGGAAGACACCGTTACTATCGATAGAATGAATGTTAGAGAGGTTTGGGGAATCTGCAAGAACCATAAGAATAACGGGTTTAACAGAGGAACAAGTGCGAATTAAATTTGAGAATTGACAATTGAAGACTTAAAACTAGGCAACGGCGAGTGCTGTTCCCGAACTGCGAATAAGATCCCCATAATGGCCAGCTGCTTGCCATAGATTCTCATGGGTTCCTCGCTGCACAACCTTGCCTCGTTCTAATACGATAATTTCATCGGCATCTCGTATAGTACTAAGTCGATGGGCAACAATAATGCAAGTGCAGCCCCGTCGCCGTAGATTTTGATCAATAATTTTCTCGGTCTCCGTATCGAGGGCACTGGTCGCTTCATCCATAATTAAAATCGATGGGTTGTTGACTAATGCTCGGGCAATTTCTAATCGCTGTCGCTGTCCCCCACTCAGGTTTTGGCCCCCTTCTAGTAGCTTGGCATCATAGCCATAGGGCATGGCTAAAATCACATCTTCAATGGCTGCATCTCGACAGGCTTGCTTTAAATCCTCATCGCTAACTGTGTCATCCCAAAGGGTGAGGTTATCACGTACGCTACCGGCAAATAACAGAATATCCTGCTCTACCATGGCAATGGAGTTTGTCAACGTGGCTTGGGAAATCTCTTGCCGAGGTCGACCGTCAAAACAAACATCCCCACTGCTCGGTTGATAAAGACCAGCAATAACCTTAGCCAGTGTGGATTTACCTGAACCACTGCCCCCAACGAGCGCAATCCGCTGTCCTGGCTTAATGGTTAAATTAAAGTTTTCGATCAGGGGCGGATCTAACGGACTGTAGCCAAAGGAGAGATTGCGAATTTCCATTGCACCGGAAAGACGATGGTTACTAGCGGCTTCTTCGGCCTCAGATACATCGTGCTTACAGTGCTGGCAGAAGGCGATATCGGTTTCATTTTCAAGGACGTCATCTAACCGGTCGAGATTACCCTGGAGTGTTTGTAATGTGCCGGCAAACTGGACCAAGGTGTTGACTGGCCCCTGGAAGCTTTGCATCAAAAGCTGAAACGCTATCAGCATACCAATGGTGAGTTCCCCACGGATAATCCTTAAGCCGCCAATAATCAACAGTGACAGGGTGGCTAATGTGGATAGCAAGGATGGCAATAAACCAATCACACGGTTAGCGAGTCCCAGGCTTTGCTGAGCATTGACGGCCTTTGTTTGGTAGCCTGCCCAACGGGCAAAGAAGTCAGACTCTAATCCGCCTGCTTTAAGGGTTTCCATACCTTGTAAGCCAGCTACAGCTACACCCGAGGCTTTACCATATTCCTGTACCAGGCGTAAGTTTGCATCCTTGCGCTGACGGGATACCCATTGTAAAACGCCAACATTAATGACGGCAAAGGCAATGACGATAAGGGTGAGGAGAATGTCGTATTGCAACATTGCGATCGCATAAAACACGATCATCACCGAACTAATCATCGTTGTCGTCAATCGTCCCGACAGTACCGCTGCCACACTGTCATTGAGACTAATGCGACTGCTGATCTCTCCAGCAAATCGCTGGGCATAGAACCCCACTGGTAGCTGCAGCACATGCCACACAAACCGACTGGCCATCCCCACCGCCAGTTTCACCCTGAGTGCCCGCAGATAGCGTAGCTGCAGGGTGGTTAAGATACCCTGAACTACTACTATCAGAGCAATTCCTACCAGCACATAGGGTAGCCAATCTAAACGTTTAGCCAGCAGAATATTATCAATATAAATACGGCTAAAGGCCGGTAGAGCCAATGTAGGTAACACCAATAAAAAACCGGCTATAGTGCAATAAATTAATGCACCGATTGATCCCGACAGGCGACGTACCAATGAGCCAATGACATTGGGTTTTTGCCCACCTGGTTCAAACTTATCTGTAGGCTCAAATGTGAGTGCGATCCCCGTATAGCCCTCATCAAATTCCTGACGCGTTATCCGCCGGGGACCTGTGGCCGGATCATTAAGACGCACATGCGTTGACTCAAACCCATCAACCACTAAAAAGTGGTTGAAGTGCCAGAACACAATAAACGGCGGCTTCAGTTGCTTAAGACTTTCCAAACTTTTCTTAAACCCTTTTGCCTCAAGACCATAGGTACGAGCTGCCTTGAGCACATTCGCTGCTGTCACACCATCCCGTGATACCCCACAGGCATGGCGTAGCTCTGCCAATGGTACATAGCGACCGTAATAACCCAACACCATGCTGAGCGCTGCGGCACCACATTCCACTGCCTCCATCTGTAAAACCGTTGGCGAATTAACCTGACGCGCCATCCACGTAATCCTCTAAGTTGAATCACCTACAGCCAGTTTTAATTGTTTGGCCACAATCAAAACGCTACCTGAATAAGCATCCAAACAAATCATTAGAAAGTGTTGAGAAGGAAACACTTCTTAACTTGGTACAAAAAGTTCAGAAGGCAGAAAAAGACTTAATTCAGAACTCAAGCCTCAGAACTGACCGTAGGCATATTCATAAAGCTAAACAACTTGTAAAGGATTCGCGCACTTACATTGCCATCCCATTCATGGTTGCCCGTTTCACAAATATCGCAGCCAATAATGCGCCTGCCACTACGAACCACCTCACGCCATAGACAATAGGCTTCTTCAAGATTTAGTCCCCCTGGAACCGGTGTGCCCGTATGGGGACATAGTTTTGGATCCAGGCCATCCACATCGCAGCTGATGTAAACATGCTCCGGCAAATTACCTACTATATCCTGACACTGCTTTAGCCAGCTTTGTCCAGCATAGGCGGCCTGTTTAAGTTGAGTATCCAGGTAAGTTACAATCCGACCCTTAGACTGCCGAATCAAAGACATTTCCCCATGGGAAATGTCACGAATGCCCACCTGTACTAGCTTTGAAATCTGAGGTAACTGTATCGCGTTAAACATAATCGATGCATGGGACTCCTGAAATCCTTCGTAGGCGTTACGCAAATCGCCGTGGGCATCTAAATGTAAAATACCAAAACTGAGATATTCCTGAGACAGGGCTTCTAGAGCACCCAATGGAATACTATGATCACCGCCGATAATGATAATTTTTTTGTTTTGCTGTATTGCGACACTGGTCTGATGGCTGACCCAGCGACTCATGGTGCGACAGCCCCGGTTGATCCGCTCCAGGGCGGCTGCTAAGTCTGGATTGTCATCAGGAGTAACGCCCTGTTCGGCTGCGCGAATAATTGCGATCGCATCTGGTCTCAACTGGTGATTCTTGGCCAGTAGCCATGCCGGAATCGGTAGCATATAAATACCGTGTCGCCATGCCTCTGGGTGATCAAAATCATAAAAGTCCAGCTGGGGTGACGCTCGTAAAATCACGTCAGGTCCCTGACAAGTACCATCTTGATAGGAGGTCGTCACATCCCAGGGTACGCCGATCACAATTGTACTGGCGTGGGCATAATCATGGGGAAAGCCAAACACATTGCCATTAACTGCGCCGACACCCCCCGGATCAAAGTTAGCAATTTCATTGGCGATCCGTTGTTTTATATCAGTAGGCTTATTTTCAGACTGAGACTGTGTACCCATACTGTCTTTCAAAAGGTGCAAACGTAGACCGATTACCTTGTAAGCATATTGCTAATAAATGTAGGTAAACAGAACGCTGCTCCGTGAATGTCACTATTGTAGTATTGCAGATCAAATTTCTGTGCTATCTGTTGGGCATGTTGCCGATTGAGATCGGTTATCGGATGGCGACCATCCTTAGTGCAGTAGCTAAAACTCCACATACCAGTGGGATAGGTGGGAATAAATGCCAGATAGCAAAAGACACTTTCAGGATTAAAAATTTCTTTTAGGCAATGGTTTAACTCTACAAACGCCTTTTGGTTAAAGTGGGGCGACTCACTCTGGGCTGTCATTACCCCACCGGGTCGCAAACAGCGATAAACATCTTGATAAAACGACTTAGAAAATAACCCCTCTGCTGGCCCAACTGGATCAGAAGAATCCACAACAATCATATCGAAGCTATTATCTGGAGACTGTTTAACATATTTAATGCCATCATCAATAATCAGATTTAGCTTCGGATGGTCAAAGGCAGATGACAAACTAGGTAAAAACTCTTTAGACGCGCGGACAACAGCTTCATCAATTTCTACCATGGTGACGTTTTCTACATGGTCATAACGCAAAATTTCACGAATACTACCACCATCACCACCACCAATCACGAGAATATCTTTCACGTCCGGTTGGATCACCATAGGGACATGGATGATCATTTCATGGTAGCCCTTCTCGTCTTTTTCGCTACACATGACCATTTTGTCAACAGCCAATAATTTGCCATATTCGAATGTGTCAAATACCTCTACGGTCTGATAAGGAGATTTTTCCCTAAACAGACAGTCTCCTTTATGGCGAATCGATAGGGCCATATTTTCATTGCGATCGGTAAACCAAACACTGCGGCTGTATTTAGGAACCACTAATTGCTGGGCTGCTTCATCCCTGAGTTCTCCCAGTTCGATACTAGCTTTTTCCAATAGATCTAACTGACCCCGATTAATTTCTACCGCCGAACCATGTTCAGCCTGAAAGGCTGTTTTGAGTAGTTTGTAAGATGTCCATGGATTAACTGAGTCACCACAGGTAAATAGATCTACCGCAGCATAGCGATACTCTGGCCAGGTATGAATTGCTAGATGACTTTCTTGAATAACGACAACACCAGACACACCAAAGGGCGAAAAATGGTGAAATACAGAACTAATAATGGTGGCACCTGATTCTTTAGCGGCGTCCACCATACTTGATTCTATACATGGCACATCATTGAGTATTTCCAATGAACAGCCATGGAATTCAACTAAAATGTGGCGACCAAGAGATTTCATTTACGTATAGCCTCAATACAAACTACTTATAGAAGAGCTACTTATAGAAGAGCGATTTTCAGACGAAGAATTAATATCAATCTGGAAAGTAGAGAGATGAGAACCAATTGTAGAGCGTCCAATAACTTAGCTAAATCAGTTTATAACTAAATTGGACAAACTTGACAAAAGCTATTGTTGTAATCATTCTCCTTAAAAATAAAAAAGTTCTAGGTTTCAATGATCCAGCGTTTATTCTGATGTAAAAGTTTGGTCACTTGGTTTTCAGGTAGGGGTTTTGCAAAGAAATAGCCCTGGGCATATTGGCATCGTAGCTGCTTTAGAAGGCACGCCTGAGCAGACGTTTCCACACCTTCTGCAATAATATCTAACTTTAGACGATGGCCTAAGGAAACGATGGTGCCAACAATATCTGCATTCTCACTAATACTCTCCATCCGATCAACAAAGGATTTATCGATTTTAAGGGAGTCGATAGGCAGTCGATGGAGATAGCTAAGGGATGAATAACCTGTACCAAAATCATCCAGGCTAATATGCAGTCCCTTTTCCTTTAATCGTAACAGTTGTCGAATGGCCGACTCTACATCTTTCATTGCTACACTTTCCGTTAATTCTAATTTAATACCACGGGGATCAATTTGGTGGTGCTGCACAATTGTGCTAATTCTCATCGCCAGATCTTGTTGCATAAACTGTCGACTGGAGAGATTCACACTAATAAAGAGAGGATGTGTTCTAGGAAATAGCTGTTGCCACTGTCGAGTCTGGTAACAGGCTTCATTCAAAATCCAATCCCCCATGGCTAAAATCATGCCAGTGTCTTCGGCAATGCCAATAAAATCGTTGGGCGGTACAATACCACGCTCTGGATGTTGCCAACGGATTAGGGCTTCAAACCCAGCTATATAACCTGAATCTAAATTGATAATTGGCTGATAATATAGCTGGAACTGTTTGTCTTCTCCTGCATGGCGTAACTCCATTTCGAGCTGAAATTGGGACACTGAATGGATCCGCATGGTTTCATTGAAAACTTCATGGCGCTCACGACCTGAATTCTTGGCTTTTCCCAGGGCACGGTGAGCATCTTGTAAAAGCTCATGGGCTCGGTATCCTAAGCCTTTTTGATGGAGTGCTATACCGATACTGATTGTGGTACGCACAAGCTGACCGCCAATATAAATTGAGTCCATCAAGCTTTTTTGCAAATGGGCCGTAGTAGAAATCGCTTCTTGGGTATGGGAAATTGACGGCAAAATCAGGGAGAACTTATCGCCCCCAACTCGCGCAACTGAAGCTGTGGGTATTTGACAAACAATCCGCTTGGCCACAATCCGTAAAAGTTGATCGGCAACCTTCACGCCCAAACTTTCGTTTACTGATTTGAATGAATCTAAATCAATCAGTAACAGCGCCACCATAGGTGCTGATGCATTCCGCTCGTTTAGATAGTATTGCAGACGTTTTAGGCCAGAGACTCGGTTAGGCAAACTGGTAAGCGGATCGTAATAAGTACGATAGAAAACCTGATAGGCGATGGTACTACTGACCACTGTGACAAACCCTAGAACTGCTGGAACAACAGGAATCCAACCGTTATGGAGAAACATGCTCCAGCCGATGGTGACTAGGACTGAGAGTGCGATCGCACTACTCAAGGTCAACAACACAAAACGCTGAATATGCCAGACCAATACACTGCCGAGCAAGCACCAAAAGCCGATCCATAGCATTTCCTGCCACTGAGTCCAGGTCCAAATTAGAGAATATTCCCCCTCTACAACGGACAAAATTTGACTTACCGCATGGGCATGGACAATCACCCCAGGCGTGGTCGCAACAGCTTCAGCTTGAGTATTCAGGGATGTAAAAAAAGTGTCCTTAATGCTAGGAGCCACGGTCCCGATTAAGACTACCTTATCTTTGAACCAAGCGGGATTAACCTCATTCTTAAGTACATCCGTTAGGGAGACCTGCCGGATAGCCTCATTTTTAGCCTGATATTGCAACATGACCTGATAACCAGTCATGTCTTCATTTTGATACCCGCCTGCATTCTGAGGTAGGGTAGGGAACAGTTTACCCGCAATGGTTAACCCTTCCCAACTTGTGTCAAAAATATCAGGACCATAGCGTTTTCGTAGAACATGGAGGCTTAACTGTAGCCCCAACGCATAAAATTTATTGGGCTTGATCGAAGCAAACATAAAGTTACGTCGAATCACCCCATCAATATCAGCCACAAAGTCTGCAAATCCTGTACGCGCTGGATCCATGCCTTTAGGGGCTGGGGTACTGCGGGTAGGATCCAGCCCTACATCGTACACTCCATAGACATTTTTCATGGCCAATTGTTTAGCCAGTCGTTCGCGACCAGGCGGATAGTCAATATCCCGATAGATATCAAGGCCGATGACTGCAGGCTGGTAGACCTGTAAGTTCTCTAGTACTTCAGCTACCGTATCATCGCTCAAGGGCCAGTGATTGTGGCGTTTAATATCAACCTCATTAATGCCTACGACCACCACATCAGGTAGCTCAACATCCGTGACAGAGTGACGAACACGGCTATCAAACAACTTAAGCTCCAATCCCTGCAATCCACCTAGCTGTCGAATTCCGATGACAGCTAGGGCAACTCCCAGGGCAATTAACATATAGCCATATTGCTGCAGCCATCGCCACAGCAAAAGCTGCGCAGAACGTAGACGACTACGACCGTAAAAGCTACCAAAGCGCAATGAGCCCCCTTTAGTATTAGGTAGTCAAATGGATGTAATGATTAATCAGCTGGTAGACATACTTACCAAGGATTCCCAATCATAGTGAAACCAGACCAATAGGCCGGATGACTAAAATCCCAACTACCACTGGTATCCAAACTAGGTAGGTGGCCAATTGGGCGTTCTTCACTGCCGTATACAGTGCCACCTGAAATACCAACATTTCCTCGCAGCATCGCTATCTGGGCCTGACGTAAAGCTGCACTACGGGTTAAGGGTTGGTTCAGCGCGCTATAAAATTCTGACATCAAGCCCAGGGTTGCTTCATCGCTGATGGACCAAAGGCTGGCTAAGGCCGTCTGAACACCGACATTCACGGCTAATCCTGCAAAGCCAAATTCTGCAGTTGTATCACCCAAGGCAGTGGCACAGGCACTTAAAATTAAAAAGTCAATGGTATCAATAGGCAATTCCTGCAGCTGATTGAGATTTATAGTTTGGTCCCAAAGCTGCACATAGGATGTTTCTAAACTGCCTGGTTGAAATACTGCATGGGTAGCCAGATGTACGCTAGTAAAATTTCCCTGCTCTAAAAGTTTTTGTAGAGCCGCTAAGGTAGCTTCGTGATCTAAGTACTGCTCATCCCTGCTGCCTCGACTAGCAAGATGAAGCTCAAGGGGGACTGCTGCTAAATCAGCATGGGCTTCAAAATTAGCAATACCCATTGCTAAGGTTGCTTGTTTTTTAGATAGGCTAGACTCTGATAGCAGTTCTAACGACGGTTCTAGGGGAGTTAACCCGACGCTAGGTAGCAACCCAATACTATAGCTCTCGATCAAAAAGCGTTCTCCATCATGGAGCGCTGCCATGGGTAAGGAACGCAACCCAGCATCAAGGGAAAAGCCAATATGGTCAATATTGGCCATTTCCAAATCGGTCAACATTGGCCGAACTAACCAGTCATAAAGTTGTTGGGCAGCTGGTAAGTATTGAGCGGGTCGTAATACGGGATTTGTAATTGTCTGGTGAAATGTTTCCACCATTGCAAGTACTTCTTCTGCAGTAACAGCAACGGGGCGATATATTAAAGAACCTTCACTACTCACAAGCATCAGTTCCACATGGGTATCTTTTAACCGGACATACATCAGCGCTGGGTTGATATTTTGGGCATTACTGATCTGTTTCAAAGTCCGCTGAGTGGTTTCTAACGATGGCGACTCAGGTATAGGTAAATTCAGGGCTTTAGCAAATTCATTAGAGAATGCCGTTTCTATCTGGGCCCAGATTAACTCATTATTGCTAATGGCCCTTACACGCTCTCTATTGGTATCAACAGCTATCTCATGTCTGCCATTGTTGAGTCTGCTAAGAGTTGCCTCAGATGCCAACAGGTTTAGATTTTCTAAGGTTGGGGATATCACTGTCGGAGACGTTGACAGCTTATCTTGGGAAACAGGTATTGACGTTGAAGGCTCAGGTTCACCTGGTGCAACCAACGGCGGTTCAAATAAATTTTTGAGTTCAATGCTATTTAGACTGATGGGTTGGGTAACAGTTTGAGGGGCAGCCAAAATATCTATGTCAGTAACAATATCGCCCGCCACCCCATTGACACTACTATTGCTGCCCAGGGTAAAAGGACTGGTTGGATCACTGTTATAGGTCAAACGAATCCTCCCCTCACCTGTTGTTAATAGGCTGGTATTAGTACTCGGAATCGTGTCAACGGCTTGAAATGATTGTTGCGTGGCAACATTAATGTTGCCACCCTGGCCTTGACCCATGGCATTGATAAAGTCAACAACAATAGCGCCGTTGCCATCAAGCTGCACATCCCCCCCTTGGGTTTCAGCTAAGTCAGGGCCGATAGTTATAGTTGTGATTTGTTGACTCGTAATGGTTCCTTGGAGTGCATTTAGTGTAATTATTCCACCATTACCTGTATTACTGTTGTCAGCACTTGTATTAGCAGCTAGTAAAGCAGTTTCAATATTGGCTGACTGACTGTTGAGGGTAATATTACCTGCATCACCTGAGTTATTAGTAATTGCACTGGCTGAGGTGATGTTACTCTCAACAATAATGTTGCTCATCGCACTAAGATTAATGTCTCCCCCAGTGCCTATATTGTTATTACCAGATGTGTAGGCATCAAGATTATTTGTTGAAATACTACCTGTTTGCGCATTGATAGTAATCTCACCAGCACTACCCCTATTACTTAGGGCATTTGTAGTCGTAATAATATCCTCAGCAATGACTGAACCTGCAGCAGACAAGGTAACTGTTCCACCATTGCCACTGTTGTTTAGGGTACCACGAGCGGTCCCTATAAGGGTGTCACTGACAATATTGCCTTGGGTTGCTGTCAGATAAATATCTCCGGCATTCTCAGCGTTGTCAATGGCTGAGAACACACTGGTGTCCAGATCACCGACTGTAATGTTAGCTGCTGTGATCGAAAGATCTCGACCTGGGGCTGTGAGACGATTGCCAGGGGCCATGGTAAAATCTCCCTGACCATCGGCATCGGCATCGGCTAAAAAACTAATGCTTCCAGTCCCCTGGATAAACGTAAGCTCTCCATTGCTAAGGGGCTCAATGTTAATGTGATTGTCTGCTTGGAACAATACATTAACATCGCCAATAATAGAGGACTCTAACGTATCTTCATAAAATACTTGAGGTTCAGTCGAGTTAACATCCCCCGGATCGCGGCCTGCTCGAATTTCGATATTTTCTGGATCTAAAAGGAGGGTCCCTGGGCTGCCTTGCGATCGCAAATCCACCTGACCACCGAAGTACAATTGTTCCTTACCTGATATCTCAACTGTGCTACCAGTGGTCTCTCCTTGAGCCCTGATCTTTCCCCTAAACTGGGTAACTCCATCCGACCAAATAACTATCTGTCCCCCCACTTGACCATTTGCAGTAAGAGTAGATGCAGCGTCAATAACTGTTGACTGTGAGGTGGGTAGAGAGGCCAAACCTTGATAGTCGCCACCAATCAACATTTGACCACCGTCAACAGTGTGCAACCTAGCCCCTGCGATCGCTATATGCTCCCCAACAATCTGAATACGGTTGAGACCCTCACGGGTGGTTAGCTGACCACCCACTAGGGCAGTTCCTGAGGGCAGTTCTGACAACGGTGAACCCGTAAGCCTGAGGGTACCATCTTGACTGACTTCAATGGCAGTAGCATGTTCAGACCCTGTTAAGGTAAGCCACGGTGGTAATGTCTGTATGGTTTGAGTAGCAGGAGTGAACCGTAAACCACCCTCAAGGATAACGGTTTCATGGGTCCCAACAGCGGCTATGTTAATTGCGCCACCTCTCAATGTGCCCTGATTAACAACATTGTGACCAATCAGTGATAAAGACTGATTAGCCCCAACTCGAAGGTCGCCCAAATTAACAATGTTACCGGGGCTGACAGCATCAAAATGTAGCTGCAGGATGTTTCCTTCTATACCATCCGGATGCCCTACAATTCCAAATTTTCCTTGACTAAAGTCAAGCTGCTCGGCTGTCAAAACGGTAAAATCACCGGCCAAATTGATAGAGGCATCCACCCCAAACAGAACCCCTGCCGGATTGATCAGATATAAACTAGCTGAACTATTACTGAGTTCTATTACCCCATTAATATGGGATGGAACACCGTTTATAATGCGGCTAAAAACAGCTTCTATACCAGGTGCGACATGAAATTCAGCGGTCTGGTTATGCTCTAGATCAAATTGCTGAAAACTATGGAATAACAGGGTGGCATTATCTGCCACAGTTCCTCCCAAGATGTCAAACTGAGTATTTTGTTGAACGACTTGAGTTTGTACAGAATCTTGGGCTGAGATCACCTGAGCACTTACCCTGGGGCCAACAGCCCACAGAACGGTAGGCACTATCCCAGTAACATATATCTTTTGGCAACGACTACGCCATAATGTTTGAAGCCTGCCCATAACAATCAACGACTGTTCAGATCACTATTTCTGGTCATTACAGCCCAACTGTTGGCTTTATTACAGAGCCTTAATGTATAACGTTGCTATTATACTAACTTGATAGGGTTCACATCAGAGCGGTTAAACCGATCAATAAGCAACGGTTAATGCCTGCTCTCGTTAATCTGTTGTCCCCGTCTGCCCTGGTGACGTAATCTCAACAGAGCTGGCATCCACTGGTAAAGGAACAAGCTGTTCAAGCCTAGCTGAGATCAGCAATGTCTGCCACTGACTTAATATATCCTGATTTTGTGGATGATGCTGTAACTGCTCCAACAATATACCCAGATGATCATACCAAAGCCGATTGTCTTCCAAGGATGAAGCTTCAACCCGATCAACCCAACCTTCCACCGAAATATTTTCTGAACGGTTACTAGGGTTGCATACTATTGAGGCTGCCCAACGATAGCGCTGATTAATTTCCAATTTGGGAGCGTCAGCCATGGTTTCTAGATCTAGACCTACAAGGTCGGTCGTAGGCTCTACAGTAAAGCTAGTTTGATAGATAATCTCGTCTTGATCATTAAACAAATAAAACTCTAGCTGTTTAGTACTAACCACATCTGGCACACTTACCCACAGTGTCGGTTCTGCCACAGCTGTGGTACCTAAATTAGTTTCTGGCACAATAGCTACCAACGGTGAGGCATCTGCGGCGCAGGCAGACGTCGGCAACCGAGATGCCCCGCTGATACGTCTGCCGGGTAACCCTTGGCGTACTTGCTCTTCTTCAGTAGCTTGCACAACAATAGGAGAACAACACAATACTCCTAGAAAAATAGATAACCCTAGAGTTGTCTGACGGGCCAATTGTTTAGAGAAAAACAAAGTATTTATATTAATTGCACGGTTAATAAATTTCATATGAGATAGTAAATCTGATGTATCGCTTTTCATATGCATCGTTCTTTTCGATAGAACTCCTGAGTTAAAAAGAGTGTTCAAAAAAATAAGATAGCATCTGTAGAAAACGCACTACTGCCTAATGATTGAAAGCTAAATGAACATAGTAAAAAAAATCATTCTATGTTCTAAGGATAAGATAAGGCATGCCATTCCTCCAACCATGCCCCTCTTTAACTTTTCTAAGTCATTAGAGGGGGCAAGTAAAACCGTAGTTGTACTTATTGGAATATGTGTACTGTGGAAAAATACGCGTACTCATTTAGACAAAAGTAGAATGGATAGCAAATATAAAAAGTCAGGACAGAATTTCTATTTTGAGTCGGAATAACCTGCCATTAAATCTACTATACCTGCAGTTTTAGGCTTGGACAAGGCAATCATCTAGCCAGAGAAAATGATGCTATGAAAGTAGCTCTGAGTAGACTAACGATGAGAGCTGTAAACCGATAGTAGGCCATTGATCATCATGTGAATGCAGTACGGAGACTCTTCTTCAGATGCTGACGTTACGATGTGCTTATCTCAAGCAACAGCTTGATATCTTGCAAAGCGTATAACTACTGTGATTTTCCTGAAGACTGTTCTCACAATTTGTGTATTGGCAAGAATAAACTCATAATTTATCGCCATTTGTCGTAGAAAGCTGATCATGCAAATATAGATCAACCAAACAATCTTGTTTTACAGATATATTCTGTTCATATTGATAACACTTATGAAACGATTACAAACAATCTCCTACACAACCTGTTGAACTCACGCAGCAGATTATGTTGCATATGACTGTTGTTCAAATATAGAAACCGCCCTAGGGTAGTTAACCTAGAGCGGTTTCTATATTCGAAATCCGATTGAATTAAACCTTGTCCACGTCCAAAACGGTCGTTTTTCCATAAAAGAACCTACTGGTTACGACTTGGACGTGGTTTAGGTATTACCGTCTGTGCGTTTCCTGTGCTCTCCGTTTTCCAGACCTAGAGCTAGATTTGTGTTCATGGTCAGAGTCCGTTTTGCTCCTAGACTCTCTAGAAATGTAGTCAATCAAGGCTAAGCTCAGCGCATTGTCCTCAAAATCCTCATACGCCCCTGCGGATGACCGGGGCTGTTGATGCTGACTAGGTTCAAGGATTTTACTTGTTGCTAGAAAAATACCGATTACAATGAATAGTGGTAAAAAAGGCATAGTAACACCCTCGCAAAATTCAGTAGATGCTCTGATCAGGGAACTATGACGTTATGATAGCTCTGTGAATTTACGGTGAAGATGATACTGATCACACCGATCCCGAGATTTAGATACCAGACAACGGTGACCGCGCATTTCCTGACTTTAGACCCTCAAACCAGAGAACATCCCTTAAACCAGGGAACGTCGCCAATTAAAGAAACGACGAAGTATGTTTTGTGCTCGATTATTCTTTGCATAGCTTTGCTTGGTAAGCTGCAAAGCAGCCTTAGCATTGATTTCCGATAGGGTGGGATAGACGTGAATAATGCTTTTAAGGGCACCAATCTTCATTTTGTAGCTCATGGCCAAGACCACTTCGTGGATCAGCTCACCCGCATGGGGACCCACAATATGAGCCCCTAAGATTTCTCCGTTAAGGCGAGTAATAAACTTGGCAAATCCATGGCCTGCGGCTTCAGCTAACGCCCGATCAACATCTTTAAATTCGTGTTTAAGTACAGCTACATCATCACCATAGCGCTCCCTAGCTTGGGCTTCGGTTAATCCTACGCGGGCTAGCTCAGGTTCAGTGAAAGTGGCCCAAGGAATCACCCGGTAGTCAGCTTTTTTGGTGGGCAATAACAGCGCATTTTGCAGCACTACAGCGGCTTCATAACCAGCAACATGGGTAAACTGATACCCACCGATGACATCCCCTGCACCGTAGATATGCTTCACACTGGTTTGAAGTTTTTCATTAACCTTGATGCCGGCTTTGCCCACGTCTACACCAGCCGCTTCTAAGCCAAGGGATTCTACATTGGGTATACGCCCGGTGGAAAGCAAAATTTCATCCACTATGACTACATGATCACCCACAGAAAGGTGCTTTTTCCCGTCGATGATGTCCACCTTTTGGGCTCGACTTTGAGTCAATATTCGAATCCCTTCAGACTCAAGCTGCTTTTGAACAACGGCAGCTGCTTCAGGGTCTTCTTTGGGCATGATTTGATTGCGGCTAGCAATGATGGTTACCTCTGTGCCTAGACGGGCAAAGGATTGTCCTAACTCACAACCAATAGGACCAGCTCCAATTACTGCCAGTGAGTCGGGTCTTTCTTTAAGGGAGAAAACTTGTTCATTAGTTAAAAAGCCAGCTTCTTTTAGGCCCTCAATAGGGGGAATTGCTGGTCGAGATCCCGTAGAAATTAGAAAGTTACGTGCCTTGAGCTGACGACCATTTATTTCGAACGTCCGCGCGTCAACGAACTGACCTGAACCGTAAAAGACATCCACACCTAAAGATTCAAAGCGCTCTGTCGAGTCATGCTCTTGAATAATACCGATAACGTTTTGTACGTGATTGATAGCTTCTTCAAACTTGATGGTGGGTGTAGACGTGTAGATGCCAAACTTTGCCCCCGTACGGACATGATGGGCCACTTGACCAGCATGGATAAGGGACTTACTGGGTACGCATCCGTAGTGGAGACAGTCACCGCCTAAGAGGTGTTTTTCGACTAGGGCAATGCGTGCGTTGAGCTGGGCTCCTCCACTGGCAGCTACTAGCCCAGCAGAACCGCCACCAATAACTACAAGATCGTACTCAACTGCCATGTTTACTGCTCCTGGTTGATTTCATATTTGAAACTACAGGTCATTTCTGAAGTCTGGCTGAGAAGCTCTGGAAAAAATGCTAAGGGGGGTTAACGCGACATGGCTTGTTTTAGGGCATGGATGTCCAGTTTAAAAAACTCAAATCAATTTGAGTCAACATTACAGTTGAAATCGGTGGCTAAACAGTCACTAAATCTAAATCTTGTTTGCCCCGCAATAGATCGGTAATCTCATGTTTGTAGGCCTGAAACTGAGAGTCTCGCTTCATAGCATAAGTCCGTTCTTCAGGCAAATCAACAATAACCTCTCGCTGAATGGTGCCTGGTCGTGCTGTCATAACGTAGATGCGTTGAGAGAGAAACACAGCCTCCTCCACATCATGGGTGATCATTAAAATAGTGCAACGGGTACGTTTCCAAAGCTCTAATAGAAATAACTGCATGGCTTCTTTGGTTTGCACATCCAGGGCACCAAAGGGCTCGTCCATGAGAAGAATTTTGGGATGACAGGCTAGGGCACGTGCGATCGCAACCCGTTGCTTCATCCCTCCTGATAGCTCCTTGGGCAGTGAGTTTGAAAAATTCGCCAGCCCTACCACATCCAAATAATAGCTAGCCCGTTCGCGCCGTACTTTCTTAGGCACTCCCTGCAGCTTCAGGCCAAATTCAACATTTTGTTGAACAGTCATCCATGGATATAGGGTGTACTTCTGAAACACCATACCACGATCAGCGCCTGGGCCTGTCACCGGCTCATAATCAACGGTAATCTCACCCCCTGTCGGGATATCTAACCCAGCGATCAAGCGTAGTAACGTTGATTTTCCTGACCCCGAGGCTCCCACAGCACAGACCAGCTCTCCCGTATCAACATGCATATTGATATCTTTGAGCGCTAGCAGCGGCCCTTGTTTTGTTGGAAATTGCTTGTAAAGCTTAGAAATTTCAAGATGCATGACTAATCAAATGCCCACTTACAAGTTGTTCTGAGCACCCAACGAAAGATCAAATCTAACGCAAACCCGATAACGCCTAACATGATCAGACAGGCAAAAATCTCATCGGTTTTGAAAAAACGCTGGGCTAGCAAAATGCGTTTACCTAACCCCTCCTCAGCTGCCACTAGCTCTGCAATCACCACCAGGTTCCAAGATGCCGCGATATTAATGCGAAATGTATCGATAATACTTGGAATAATATAAGGCGTAATCACTGACATCAGCACCTGCCAACGTTGCCCTCCCAATGTATAGGTAGTCTCAATCAAGTCTTTGGGAACAAACTTAACTGCATCCATAATCATGAGAGTGTTATAAAACACTGTACCGATAAAAATAAGCGCAATTTTAGGTTCTTCATTTAAACCCAAATAGATAATTAATAAAGGAATAAAGGCTGGAGCAGGCATGTACCGCAAAATGCCAATAATCGGCTCCATCATGGCGCGAATGCTGGCAAATGCTCCCATACTGATACCTAAGGGCACTGAAACAATTGCTGCCAGAGTAAACCCAATTGCCACACGCCCAAAACTGGCGAGAATGTCCTGGGTAATAAACCCTTTTTCCCACAGCCGTTGAAATGCGCCCCCCACATCCTGAGGGCTAGGCAAAAACTTAGGATTAACACCCGCGTAGTTTGATAGAAGCCACCAGACCGTCAAAGGCACCACCACCGAGGCCAAAATCAGTGCCCAGCTAAGAGAATCTGGAATATCCTCAGCAATACGCCAAAATACTGTGGGTTTCAAGCTTTTAGACGTGGGCTCAAAATCATCTTTAAATGGTTCAGATACCTGGGTCATGGGTCGGTTTTCTTAAGAACATATATAAAGAAAGTAGGGGTATACAGGTAGGGGCGTTGCATGCAACGCCCCTACCCATCAGGTCCATCTAAGAACCCTCTGCATAGGCTTTGACAAAACTGTCATCAAGGATAGCCCCTAAATCTTCAGGACCGGCCTCAATAAAGCCCACATCCACCATAAAGTCATTCATCTTTTGCGCAGCAAAGGGCATATGCTTCATGCCATCACCGTCGCTAAACGCTTCCAAATTCTCTTCAATGGTGAAAATGTGAGTACCCGCTTTAAAGTCTTCGTACTCCTCAACGGAAACACCTGAACGGGCCGCCATAATCTTGTTGGACTCTTCGGGATTTTTAGCAATGTAGTCGAGGGTAGCGAACCAGGTGTTAACCATGGCCTGTACCTGCTCAGGTTGCTCATCAATCATCTTTTGACTCACAACCAACAGGTCAGGAATTGCCCCTGGATAATCTTTAGAGGACAGCAACTCTTTACTGCCTTCCCGCTCCAGGGCAATACCCCAGAAAGGAGGCCATGCTGCAACAGCATCCACCTGACCAGAGGCAAATGCTGCCGCTGCTGCCCCCGTTTCTAAATTCTTAATGGTGATATCCGAGCGAGACATACCAGCTTCTTCCAAGGCCTGGGTGAGCATAAAGTCACCCACTACCCCCTCTTCCAGGGCGACAGTCTTACCCTTCAAATCTTCGACACTATTAATATCTGCTGTAACAATGACTTTATCATTACCCGCTGAGTTGTCATTAACCAAAACAACGACCTCACCATTGGCTGCATCTGCCGCGAAAGAAATCGTGTCGTTTAGGGTTTGGCCATTGCCATCGAGTTGGCCAGCGGCAAAGGCTTCCATAGACGCCAGATAACCGTCAAACCACTTGAGTTCTACATTGGCTCCATTCGCTTCAAATAGTCCTTTCTCCTCCGCAACGGCCCAAGGCAACCAACCAGGCCAGTTACTGTATCCAATCACCAGAGGAGCCCCCTCAGCTGAAGCAACCTCAGCAGCAGGTTCAGCAGCAGGCTCAGATATCGTTTCTGGAGCATTGCCTGCACAGCCGACAGCAACTACCAAACCAAAAACAAAGGCCAAACATGTAGATAAAAATCGTTGTCGTTGCATTGTAAACCTCATTCAATTGGACATTGGACACTTTATGGGAAATGTAAAAAGTGATTGAACGTTATTGGAAACTAGCAGTTGCCCTGTTTTATACAGGACCTCTGGTACTCATACTGTGAGCTGTAAACGGTTTGCTTGATTCATAACCGTTTGCTGAACCCACTTAAACCAGTCTGTTAACCCTTCGCTGGTCTTAGCAGACACCCGAAATATAGTCACATTAGGATTAATTTGCCTGACATTAGCTTCGATCTGAGCCAGGTCCACGTCTACGTAGGGAGCCAGATCTGTTTTAGTAATCAACAAGCAATCTGCTTCGCGGAACATGACTGGATATTTCAGGGGTTTGTCCTCCCCTTCGGTAACGCTCAGTAGAGCAACTTTGGCATGTTCCCCTACCTCAAATTCGGCTGGGCAAACTAGATTACCAACGTTCTCAACCACCACTAAATCCAGATTCGTTGGGTCATGCTCATGCTGTAGATGATGAATCCCACCAGCGACCATCTTGGAATCTAGATGGCAAGAACGACCGGTATTGATGGCAATGACCGGCACACCGTACTGACGCAGTCGATTGGCATCCAGCTCAGTGGTCATATCGCCTTCAATAATGGCAATGTTTAGACTCTGTAATCCTTTAAGCGTGCTTTCCAAAAGCTGAGTTTTACCTGCGCCGGGGCTACTCATAAGGTTGATACAGGTGATACCCCACTCATCAAAATGGGCACGGTTATGATCTGCCCCTTGTTGATTGGCATGGAGCAAGTTCATCTCAAGGGCGGCGTCAAAGGTTTGGTGCATTTTTTAGCAATGGGGTTAGGTAATAGGGGCGTAGGGACGTTGCATGCAACGTCCCTACGCAGGGGCTAGGTGGTAACGCATTCAAGGTGGTCAATTTTTAATTCACGGCCAGAGCGAATGTCTTCCATGGGGCTATTACAGATGGGGCAGGCATATTGGCTGCCAAGCTTAGGTTGATAATCAGCACGGCAGGTATGACAGTGGGCTATCAGGGGAATATCCTTAATCACCAGCTGAGTTCCGTCTAGAAAAGTGCCCTGGGTCTGAACATCAAAGGCAAATTGTAAGCTGGCGGGTTCTACGCAGGTAAATTCACCAACGACAAGATGAACTTTTTGAATGGTAGGCCTTTCAGGTTGAGAATCCCACCAATCACGAATAGTGCCGATTAAGGCTTTGGTCATATCGGTTTCGTGCATGGATAGGCAATGGGATAGGGGGAATGGGCAGATGGGCAATGATCAACACAATGATGTAGGGGCATTGCATGCAATACCCCTACATTGGGTTTAGCTTATTGCCAGCCGCTGCCGACATCCATGTTGGCCTCTGAATGAATATAGTCAGGGGTATTAGCTCTGGGCAATTGTCCTGATTGCACTAGGTGTGCCATGGCGTCACAGATAACGCGGGTGGCCATAAGGGAGGTCATGTCACTGATGTCATAGGGGGGAGAGACTTCGACCACCTCTAGACCACATACTGGTGCACTGCGAATGATTTTGCCTAGTAGATATAGGGCTTCGCGGGGCAATAATCCACCGGGCTCAGGCCAGCCGGTTCCAGGGACAAATCCGGCGTCGATGCAATCAATGTCAAAACTGATGTAAACGCAGTCAGTGCCATCAAGCGCCCGCTCCAGAGCAAAGTCGGCGGCAGCATCTAAACCCATTTCGGTAATGTCGGTCACGGTGAGAATATTGGTGGCCCGCTCGCGACAGACTTTTACCCCCTGACGGGGCACCTGCCAACCGCCAATACCCAGCTGCACCAGGTTTTTGGCGGGAGCATTTTTCATATTGGTGGCATGGAACCAGGGACAGGTGTGCATGCGCTCGTCCAGGTCGGTTTCTTGCGTGTCGACATGGCGATCAAAGTGGATGATACCGACTTTTTTATCGCCTAAATGGCGACACACACCGCGTACTGTCGGGAAGCCGATAGAATGGTCACCGCCAAGAATGATAGGAAATGCACCGGAGCTAAAAATATGGGCAACCCCTTTAGAAATCTGGTCAAAGGATTTTTCATTGTTGGCAGGAATAGTAAAGATGTCGCCCACATCACATAGGGTAATCTGCTCACGCAGATCAATGCCCATTTCAAAGTTGTAGGGTGTGTATAGAGCAGAAATGCGGCGGATTCCCTGGGGACCAAATCGGGTGCCTGGACGATAAGTGGTGCCAGAGTCGTGGGGGACACCGACAATGGCGACATCGTATTCACCCACCTTACGCACGTCTTCCACGTAGGGAGCCTTGAGAAAGGTATTAATGCCAGCGTAGTGGGGGAGTTCACCGCGAGAGAATGTAGGGATGGTGCGATCGCGAATACTCTCAGCCGCCTCTAAACCATATTCCAACCCCTGAGACACTTCTTGTTGCCACCCAGTAAGGGGCAACTGGGCCTCCCGTTCTAGGGCTTGACTAGCTTCTGAATCAGCTGGATTACGAAAGGTGGGGGTATCACTCATGATGTCGGTGCATAACACTAATGGAGCAAGACTGATATGGCAAGGACATTGATTCACCATTGAGGCCAAACGATGACTACAAAATCAAAAGCCCGAGAGAATCCCTGGCAGACACAATCTGCTGAACGGTTTCTCCCGGGCTTTTATCCCGCCGTGTACCAGAAAACTGGCGGCTTCTCTCGGTCCAGACACTCAATACCTAAGCTCGTTGAGATACTAAATCGGAACCCTAGAAACCTTTAGTTTGCTTTAGTATTCAAGGTCCTCAAATTTTCAGAAGTATCTGTTGTTACCAAAAAACGTATTAAATTATGACGTATTATTTCAATGAAAAGAGAAATATGATTTATTCTAAGGAACTAATAACTCTTTAGAGCTATCGGTCAACAAGTTGGCCTTAAGGGATGGCGTTAAAGATGGTTTAAAGAACATCCAAGTTGAAATCTGTAGATTCTTCACCGGAAAAACAACCGTTCTGGACATGGACAAGGCTTAAATGTGCTGAAAAAGTCCTCTGAAAAGGGTTGTTTTGAATAATTCATTCAGATTGAAAAATTGTTAACTATGGAGAAAAAATGCGCAATGGCAGGGTGGCTTAAATTTATTCTAATTGGTGTGATTAGTGTCTTAAATTTGTGGCTGACCATGCCTGCCGCTATCGCTGTTCCCACTACTGATCAGTCAGCCGATGTGCGCTCTCCCAGCCAACCCGATGGGGATGACGATATGCCTATATTGATGATTGCACCTGAGCTAATCAATCCGGATGAAATCCCCTTGGTTGAAGCCCAACCTGAATCAACATCTGCTACGGCCTGGTTAAGTGAGGCATTGACTATGCCTGAATCTGCTGAACCTGTTGAAGGCGATGGATCCATTGGCCGTGAAACTGTAGATACCACCTTAGATCAATGGCTAAATTCGGTTAAAAGCTTTTTTGAAGGCAGTTAGGATGGCATTACGTTCAGAACTTTAAGTAAGACGGTGGTTAGCGAATCCTGACGGTTCATTAAGGTGATGTCAAGCTTAAAAGGCGTTGGGTGGTGAGTCCTGATTCAGTGAATGAACTATCTAATTCGATTAGCACAACCGCCGGATCTTGAGCATATGTCAACTATTGAGCGAGGTGCTTCCCGGCGCTATTTACCCTATCTGCCCCAATTAGGACTCACCCCAGACAAACTAGAAGATATTGTTTCCGTCAAGTTTCTTAAGCAGGCACTGCAACGGCAGCATCTATGGGTAGCTGTTGTGCAGGATGTCCAGAACTCCATAGCAGGCTTAGCGGGCTTTGTTGTTGTTGATCGATTACCCCATGGCTATTTTGTAGTGGAGTTAGATGTTCTGCCAGACTATGGTCGTCAGGGTATAGGGTCTGCGCTGATCAAGCAGGTCGTTCACACTGCCTATGATCACGGCTTAGAAATGGTTACCCTAACTACATTTCGCCATGTCCCCTGGACTATCCCCTTCTACCAGCGTTTAGGATTTAAAATTGTTGTTCCAGAAGATTACACTCCAGACATCCGGGCCATTGTTAACCATGAAGCCCGCCATGGATTTAGTCCCTCAGTTCGAGTAGTAATGCAGTGTCAGCTTCCATCTCCCCAGGCGATCCAGTAGCGCAACCACTACTGACTGAGCTAAAACAACATGCTAAAAAAATAGGCTTTCACCGCTTTGGCATTGTAGCTGTATCCCCTGAACTAAGGGCTCCAGAGCAGACCATGCAAGCACGGCTGCAAGCCTGGTTAGATCAGGGCTATCAGGCAGATATGTCCTGGATGGCTAATCCTAAACGCCAGGATATTCGCCGGGTAATGCCGGAGGTGCGCTCAATTATATGTGTTGCCCTAAATTACTACACTCCCCATCAGCGCCCTGAAGGGGCTGAGTACGGCAAAATTGCCCGTTATGGCTGGGGTCGTGATTACCATCGGGTGATGCACAAAAAATTAAAACAGCTGTCACTGTGGCTACAGACTCAAACAGGTCCTGACATTAACCCGATATTGACTCGTTACTATGCTGATACGGGACCGGTGCAAGATAAGTTCTGGGCTCAAGCAGCCGGGATTGGTTGGGTAGCTAAAAATGGGAATGTCATCACCCGTGACTATGGCTCCTGGGTATTTCTGGGCGAAATTTTAACCAATTTGGTACTGCCCCCGTCGCGTCCCCATACGGACCACTGTGGCACCTGCACCCGTTGCATTGATGCCTGTCCAACGAAGGCTATTCGTGCCCCTGGTGTCGTCGATGCAAATCGCTGTATTGCTTATCACACTATTGAAAATCGAAGTGAGCAGTTGCCGTCTTCTGTGGCGAATCATCTCCATAACTGGGTGGCGGGCTGTGATATTTGTCAGGACGTGTGTCCCTGGAATCAACGCTTTGCCCAACCAACGGATGTGGCTGAATTTACCCCTTATCCAGGCAATGTGGCACCGAAGCTAGCAGACTTGGCCAATCTAAGTGAGCAAGACTGGGAGCAGCAATTTCCTGCATCGGCGATGAGACGGATTAAACCGGCTATGTGGCGACGGAATGCCGCAGCAGCGTTAGCTAACCAAGAGGTCGGGGGGCCAGAAAGCAGCAATGAAGGCTAGTGGCTCCGGTGAGTCTATATAACTAGTTTTGCGGTTGTTTCAGTCAAAACATAAGAGTATTCTGAGTTTTCTAAAGTAGCACAGACCTCATCGTAGTTGGAGATTAGGTCTGAGATTCGCTGGTGCACCAGCTTTATGGAATACGGAACTTGCCGCCGTTGCTTTAGGCCTAAGAAGCGGCAAAGGCGTTGGGCTGTGGCATTGTGAACATTGGGATCTATTAAGTCCGTTTCATAGATGATGTTAAGGTGAGGCACCTGGGAAACAATGGCAGCTTCAGTAAGCCGCTGCTCATCCAGGTATATGAAGGTGTCGATAAGTGCCTGGGGATTAATGTGATGGGTGTGGGGATGTTGGGCTTTTAGCAGTGCGATCGCATGGCGCATTAAATCACGTCGCTGCAGGTGAATCACCTTATACCCTTGCTCGTAGAGGATGGTCATAAACCGAGACGGTTCATTCATCCCATGGGTGTGGATCAGATCCGTCGCCGATAGGCTAAAGCCAAATAGATAGTCGGAGCAAGCCGATTCATAGCGTTGGATGTGACGCAGTGGGAAAAAATGCCGCTGCTCTAGCAACGGTTTTATTGTCCAAGTTGGCGGTAGAGGCCCCTGGCTAGCATCAATCACTACCTGCTGTAGCAAATCGATGGCAATATGACCGCCGCTAAACGCTGTGCCAAATAAAACAAAGCGGTGAGACGGCTGTGACATACTTGTTAAACTGCGATTGCCACGATTTATCAGCCCCTGCAGTTGATGGGCAAACCAAGAAGAATGTTTAAGTGGCATAGGCAGATCGGTAACCCTGAGAGTCCTCAGTATTCCCTTCAGGGCCTATTCTAATCAATTGTCAGCAAAACAGACATCTCTGGAACAACACTGTTTCTTCGTAGATTAAGCCATTGCGCATCCATATATCTTCTGATAAATAAAAAATCAGGTCTGAAGAGAGAGTAGGATTATGGATACTGTTTCTCCGTCTGCCATGAGTTTGCTGCATACTCCACTTTACGATTTGTGTGTTCAAAATAAAGCCCGCATGACTGAATTTGCTGGGTGGGAAATGCCGGTGCAGTTTAGTGGAATTAAACAAGAACATGCTGCCGTGCGTACAGCGGTAGGTATCTTTGATATTTCCCACATGGGGAAATTTATTTTGACTGGAAATGATGTTTTGCGATCGCTACAGCAACTCGTCCCCTCTAACCTAGGTAAACTCTCCCCTGGCAAAGCCCAGTACACCGTATTACTCAATCCTCAGGGCGGCATTATTGACGACCTAATCATCTATGACGAAGGCCAGCAGGTCAGCCTAATCGTCAATGCTGCCACCACAGACAAAGATAAATCTTGGCTACTCGAACATTTATCAGGAGTGGAGCTGCAGGATCTCTCCCAAACCCATGCCCTAATAGCAGTACAGGGTCCCAAAGCTGTCGAAACCCTGCAAACAATAACAGATATCGACCTCAGCGCTATTCCTCGCTATAACCACACCTATGGCAATGTACTTAACCACAAAACCTTTCTTGCCCGCACAGGCTATACCGGCGAGGATGGCTTTGAAGTCATGGTAGAGGCCGCCGCCGCTGCTGACATCTGGCAGGGGCTGCAAGACCGTGATGCTGAACCTTGCGGGCTAGGTGCTAGGGATACCCTTCGCTTGGAAGCTGCCATGGCACTCTATGGACAAGATATTAATGATGAAACTACCCCCCTGGAAGGTGGACTCAGCTGGTTAGTTCATCTAGATAAGGTGCCAGAATTTATCGGGCGAGACGTACTTGCTAAACAAAAAGCAGATGGTGTTACCCGGCGTCTGGTTGGGTTACAGCTAGAAAGCCGTAACATTGCCCGCCATGATTACCCCATTGTCCATAACGATGAATCTGTAGGCATTGTCACCAGCGGCACTCTGTCACCTACTTTAGGGTATCCAGTAGCACTGGCCTATGTACCGGTCGAGCTGGCTAAAGTTGGCACGGTGGTCAATGTCCAAATTCGTCAAAAGACAGTGCCTGCAACGGTGGTTAAGAAACCCTTTTACAAGGCTGACCAGTAGGGGCAAAGCATGCTGCACTCTTACTGGTGAATATCCTGTGCTGCTACTGCCTAAGTTGTGGCAATACGCAATCAGTTATCAGAGGAGCAAGCTCAATGGCATAATCCTCAGCCATAATCGGTATCCACTGCAGTTCAGCAATTTCGCTGGAGGCTATCGGGGTACCAATTAGCTCACCTTGAAAAACAGTGGCTATTAGCTGGGTGTCTGCTTCATTGGCAGCAGTGGTCACATAGTTCCCTAAAGGTTTGAAGGTACTGAGATTAATCTTACAACTCAGTTCTTCCCTAACTTCTCGTTGAATTGCAGCCTCGGCATCCTCACCCGGCTGAAATTTACCACCGGGAAACATAAACTTGTGGGTATTCTTCTTACGGACAGTGAGCAACTGTTGGTTCTCAACAACTGCATAGGCAACAACATGGAGTACAGATTGAGACATTTGATTTTCGAGGACTGAAAGCCTTATTATACAAGGCTTTTCTATGACCCGAATATAGATAACGTACAGATTACGTCCGTTATTCTCCAAAGTCGGGCATCGATGGTCTAGTGACTTGATGGATATAATGCTTTGCCACTGTAGAGACTGAATCCCCTGCTATCTCTGCAGCCTGGGCTACGGTCCAGTTCTCGGACTCGATACCATGACTGATCAGGGTATGACGTGTGGTGTATAGAGGACGATGAGGGACCTTGGCCAGCTGTAGCGCTTTATTCCAATACCGCTTAGCAAAGGATGATGCGTTGATGATTCCGCCCTTAGGGGCAGTAAATACTAGATCATCCGGCTTATTATTCCCTCGCCGCTTCTGAAGCATTGCCAGGGCTGGAGTCGATAGCGCGAGTGTCCGAACCACTCCATTCTTTGTTCCCTTTCTAATTGCTGGACCGTGACCACCACGTCGTACTATCGCCTCTTGAATAATGATGGTTTGTGCCTCTAGATCTACTGATGACCATCGCAGTCCTACAGCTTCACTTGGCCTGGCCCCAGAACAAAATAAAAACAGAACAAAATCGGCATAGTGATCTAAGAATTCAGTTGTCCTAAAGACTTCTAATATCCTCTTAATCTCTTCAGTGGTAAACGGCTCTCGCTTGTTCTTCTGTCGAGCAGTTTTTCTTAGAGGAGAAATGTCTTTAAAGTAATCCTGGGTTATCTGGCCATGCTTAACAGCCCATCGAGAAAACTCTTTATAGGTATAAAGACAATTGTTGTAATTGTATCCAGTCAGTCGTTTTTTTAATGTACTACAAAAATGTTCAGCATCTTGAGCATTTGAGATCGCCCCAAACCGTGCTAAATCATTTCGCCGGGTTCGGTATTGGTTGCCCGCTGTATGCTCTGCTAAGCCATTTTGGACCTTCCATCGAATGAACTTTTCGAACAGGCTGCTATCTAGTTGCCCGCTATCGGGATTGAACTGATAACGAGCTAATGTGGTATCAAACTGTTCCAGGGCAATATCAATCTGAATTTTTGCGGCCTTCGCTTCAGCCGCCGCCCGATTGATTGGCGTGTCAGGCAATCCCACGGCCAACGAGTAGCCACGCCCCTGATAAGTCCATCGAAGCCTTATCATGCCATTGCGATTATGTACAGCTACTGAGCCTTTTTTATTTCGCCTAGTCAACTGTCCTATAGTACACCTGTGGAAAACTACTCTCTATTTATTGCGTTTTGTAACGCTTTCTCAATAAGGATCGGCTGATCACTTGCTTGATCACTTGCTGATCACTTGTGTTGATCACTTGTATTTTTGTGAATTCAACGATTTTTCAGTGGCTAGCCCCCCATTTTTTCGTGACATCTAAACAAGTGATCAACTGATCAGCGATTTTGGCCATTTCTATTAAGAAAAAAATGCGATTTTTGCTGATCAGTTGATCACTCGATACTCAATCAATTTGCAGACCAGGCTTTCAACAACTGATCAGCAAAAAATGTCCGTAGAGTCATCTGATCACTTGATCACTTATATTTCTGTTAAGTGTCACAATCAGTTAGATCTGACTGTACGAAATCTCTCAACTCCCCTACGTAGTAAGAGAAATGACGGTTTTTATTGAATCTTTCTCGATTGATTCGCCCCGTCGCCCATAGCTCCCGTAGCAATCGCCTCGTTGTATTGGGAGTTATGGCTAGGAACTCTGATATTTCATGGGATGACCATGGAATACCTACCCGGTCATCTTCGTTTAGCCACAGGCGAATCCGTTCTTCCTGGCTAGTGGTATCCTCAACTTCACCATCAGCATCCTGATCGCCTAATAGCTGATAACTAAAATCGCTATCGTCAAAGGCAAAGGCATACTTACCTGGAGGCTTGCCAAGTCGTGTTTTTTCTACGGCTAGCACTCGACGGTAAGGTCCATCCATTCGCAGCGCCCACACTTCCGAGACACTGTTCTTAATTGCGGTCGTACCTCTAACACCCCCTTGGGCATTACTGTGATGGATAACTATCACACAGGTATCAAACCGTTCTGCGATGTCCCGTAGATGAAGCAACGGCCTAGCGTATTCAGTATCTTTCTCACTGCAAAGACTTTCTTTGTTAATGGTGCTCAAACTATCGATAACGACCAGTTTAGGCCGTTGTTGTTCGATATAGGTTGCAAGTTGTGGTAGAGCAGCAGCTGACCATTCACTAAGGATCTCTAATGGAGCCTCATCGGCAATGTTTCTAATGTCCATACGTTCAGAGGTGACTAAACCTGGTTCATCAGTCTGAACAAGCAGCGCTGGTCCTTTTTCAATTGGGTAACCGTTCCATGTGCCAGTTGAGACGATAGCTTCAAAAATTTGATAGGTAAATAGGGTTTTGCCTGCTCCACCATCACCATGAATAAGCAACGTCGTTGAGGCAGGAATCCAACCAGGTATCAGCCATTTCATACGCCCTTTGTTCTTTTTTCTGAACTCTTTGATAGATAAGGGCTGAACGGGTTTCTGATTGACCAATGCCTTAACATAGGCTTCCTGTAGCTGCGAGTATGAACGGTGATAGCGTTTGGCGATTGCCTGGAGTTTCCACAGCCTTAGACCCTCATCAACGATATTTTCCTCAACCCATTTCACTTGCTGAATTGCTGCGTTAAACTCATCATCATCAAGGTTTTCCCCGGTGGAGACTTGTAAGATGTCGTTGGCGATCGCCCTCACTATGTCCACAGGCAACATGTGAGCAGACGCTATCTGGGCCAGGGCCGCGTCCTTGAACTTAGCCCCAACGAGCACACCTAACGTGTCATCGTAGAGTTGTCGATCTCGGTCGGCCCGGATCGAATCAATTATGTCCTTATGCATGTTTCCTCAGTTTCGTAGATGTACTAAATTCGCTCAAACCATTGAAAATAGGGCGATCTAGCCTACACAAACACTGAGAAATATGTAATAATACTGACAGGGTGATTTATCCATCGCTCAAAGTAATTAAATCGACTAGCGGCCCGCCCCTTACGGTAGAGGTCGCTTTTTTATGCACCGTTCAGCATGTGAACGGTGGCAAAATGGGCCACACGGGGGAAGTTTGACTGCCTACCCCGTGTGATCGCTCAAGGGCGCATGCGATTTTCGTTTGCGAAAATCGCATGCGGTTATATACTATGACACATGGAGATGAAAAGGAAGTTCCTACTTTGAAAGAGCTTAGAGAATCTGTTCCTGGGCTCAATCAAGCGGTTGTTGCTGTTGCTCTGGGAGTAAGGGCAGCTACCTTGAGTGATTGGGAGAATATGAAGCGCGTACCTAAGCTTGATATTGAGCAGTGGTATGAACTTGCATCTCTCTACAATGTCACTCTTGATGAGTTAAGGGAGGCTATTGTTCAGCAAAAACAGGCTATGACTAACAAAAAAAGCGGAGACTAGCTCCGCTCATAAATCGTTTTATTAATACATTTCGCCCGTGGGAGGTGATCGACATGTCCGACAGCGTAGCTGAGCCAGCATCCTACCTCCGTCTCAGCTACACCTAAAACCCAGTTCCAAGGAAACCTTAAAACCAGATATATCAATGATAGACGATCAGCTAGTATCAGATCGACAAGGCTTTGTAGTGGCTGTAACTCCACTGCAAGCGGACCCATGGGATGAGAGTCTCAAACACTCTTTAGCCGTACTAAAAGACCCGAACGGATGGACATTTTACCGAACGTCGCCACACCCATTGACGGGGTTAAAGTCTGCCGAAATTGCCTTCCAGGGCCGAACGGGCCTAGCCGTTGTTTCAATCTATGCAACATTTGAATCGTTGTTTCCTGAGCACACCCACGTCACTAACGTTCACAATCCCCTAGGCGCATTAAAGAGAGTTTTAGAAATCGATTGAGTCGCGCACATTAGCGCGCACTCATGGCGCAATAAAAGCGCACCGCAAGTGCATCCAGCCGCACAACAAAAACCATTGCAAGCTAAAGGAATAGAACAATGTCAGCGCAACAAACGCACATACCAACGCACAACACACCGCACACTCAAAGCGCAGTGGAGCGCACCGGAGCGCACTATAGCGCAAAACAACTAGCTGAAGAACTAAAAACCGTCAGCTCTACCCTAAGAACCCGATGGTTTCCATGGCTCAAGAAAGTAGCCCCCGAGCAGTTGCTCAAAACTAACCAAGGCTACACCGAACTAGCCAGAACTCTCTTTTCTGAATTCAAAACCGTTGACCAAAAAGAGAGAGAGGCTTGGGTGGTTGATGCCAAACACCGCTACGCTCAAGAATGGGAATCAGCGGGTGTCATAGAAGGTGAGTTAATGCCTGATGAAGTGGGTGGGGCTTTGGCCACAATCTCAAGTCAGAACACATCAGGCGAGATAGCTCTACAACGAGACTTAGAAGATTTAGATGAGTTTATTGATAGCCTCAAGCAAGCCGAGTCTAATTTTTCCGATGCTGAGGTGGCTCGATTTCGGCTTAACGGTGCTCAACGTGGGGTGGCTCGATTCAAAATCGAATCTCAGGCCGAGGCTGAGGTGTATAACCGCTTACAACAAAAACGGTTAGAATAATGATTCCTAAAAATCTCAAATACTACGTAGAGAATGCCAAGCTAAACAAGCTTGAAACATTTTCCCTGGAGATCTACAAAACTCTTCTCTCTATCCATCGACCCAGTACACCGGAACAGTGTGCAGACTTGCAGGTTTTGTCGATAGAGCAATCAATCAATCTGCTCTACCGGCTGAGTGAAGCACAGAATCCCACCAATACAGATCTTACAAATCTCAACTAAACTTCGATGCGAACAACAAACGCGATCTATAGGCTTCAATTCATGGCTGTTATGCCATTGGGGATAATGCTGGGCTTTGGGCTGGTCAGCTGTGGGGACCAGATCAGTGATGTTGTGAATGGGATCACGAATGAAGCGACCGCCGCTGTTACTAGCACGACTGAGGGCTATCAAGCGCCATCTACGGCTGATCCATATGTCTATGTCAGCTCTGGTCAGCAGCTCAGTGAGCATCAGCTCGTTAGCATTTTCTATCTGGCATGGCCTCAAAGTGGTGAGGCTGTTTATTCACTGTTAGGCCCTCCAGATAACCGTTCTGGAGCCTATGACTACTACGTTATGCCGAATGGTAATGCCATGGCGATTGAGTACAACGCTAACGGATTTGCAATTGACTACCACTTAGGAGACTCAAACTAGTACAATGAAACTACCTTGGCCATTTAATGGTCAGTCATGTCGCCCAGAAGGCGATATGACTGGCGAGGACTGGGCATTACGTGCCTTTGAGCAAGCGATGGCGATGCGAGAGGGTGGCAGCTGGGAAGATGCCAATGTTGATGCTGACGGATTCCCGACAGCTGGTGATTACAATGGTGACTATCCTGATGACGTTCACGATTTGCTTAATGAGAGGCTTAGCCATGACCCCAACTATGCTGCAGACGTTGCGAGAGATCTTAACCTCTTATATCGAGGAGAACAAAATCGGTGCAATCGATAGGATTCTGAGTAATCTTAGAAGTCCTGCACCTTTGCTTTCCCGTGTTAAGCATGGGTTGATGCGTGGGCATATCAGACCGATTAGTCGAATATTGCCACCGGCACAGTCAAACTGAGCTAATTGGATAAGTCAAATTGGTAGGCCAAATGCTTACCGCTTTTACTTTGATGTTACTGGCCATAGTTTTTTAAACTGAGTTTGTTGATTGTTCAAAAAGTAAAGAAAATCTCGTGATTCAGGTACTTTGCCTGGAAAAATTGTAAGTAGTTCAAAACATTCAGGTCTGGGCACAGGAATTCGCTTTTTAGGATTGTTAGGATCAACCCTAAGGCGAATCCAGGGATACATACGATGCCAGAGGCGACCGATTTGGCCCATTTTGCCTGTTAGGTCAGATTGATAAATGGAGCCTTCACGGATACCAGCAGTGCGATCAGCTCGACGATAGGGGCCGTGAAGCCAATGGACTGCTTCGCTGTCTTCTTTTTCCTGGGCCATACGTCCCCAGACCTGAACCTGATTTGGATGCCAGGCTTCCCGCCAGTTAGCGGGTCGGTTTTTTGGGGTATGTCCCTGCAATGTCATCCACTCGCGGGCGGCCTGGCGTACCTGGTCGATATAGGGGCCGACTTGTTCTAGTTGGTGGGCACGGGTATCAAAGCTTTGGGCACGGGCACCGAGCCATTCCCAATGGCAGCCAATTAGGGGTTTGTGGCTATCGTCATAATAGTCAGGGTAGACCTAGGCGATGATCGGCCCGTCGCCAGGACTTACCAAAGCCACCGAGCATCATGGCAAAACGGTTTAGGGCTCTGATCAGCTTAGTGAGGGAAGCTTTTTGGGCTTCAGGGATAGGTTGGGTCAGCTGCCAGGTAAGCAGGCCTTTGACCCGATAGACAGGCTGTCGGTAGGAGCCCTGGCCAAATTCGTCGAGGTCTAGAGATTCTTCGGTGAAAGCCATGCTCAATAGTCCCACCTGAGCACCACCACGGGTGATGCCGCCAAAAAGTTGTTCGACGATGCGATCAGCGGTATCACCATCGATAAGGCCGCCAAAAATACGCAAAGCATGGCCACGAATGGCGGCACGAAAAATGTTAGGTCGAAATTCACCTGTACCGTCGATAAGCTTGGCGGCTTGGCCCTGGCCTTTGAGTCCCTGGAGATCGGTACAAGAATCTGGCTTCTGGCTCTAGTGGGTCCATCGTACCCAGCGCTACACGCGGCAGCCCAGTGTGCAGACTTGCAATGGCCTTTTCCCAGATACCCCAAACAGTTTCCCATTCGCTATCGTCTAGAGTCTCTGTGCTAGAGATGCCAAACTTGAGTTCTGGCTTGTAGAGAGAGACCTGAAAGAAAGCACTGGATCGTTTGTTGGACTTTACCTGGTTATCCTGCTGGGGATGAATGATATCTAGTAGTTGATCGGTCCAACGGGTATCGGTGGGATAGCCCCCGTGGAAGCGAAGAATACCAGGGTTAAAGTCTTTGGTGGAAAGTTCTTGACCACAGTAGCGATTTGCCTGAGCAGTAGTACAGGCCTGGCGGAAAAGGCCTTTCATACTACTGCCAGGATAAAAGGGCCAACCTTTTGCACCGACTACAGGGCGAATGATACCGTCGTCTTGGCCACCGTTGGTGACAAATCGCCAGGAGAGATCGTAGGTACGGACTTGGACTTCATCGCTGAAGCTAGGAGCATCCGGATAGGCTTTGATAATCCATTCGTCTACCCAACGTTCAGCGTCTTGTTCATCGCCATGGCGATTGAGTACAACGCTGGATACGCTGTAGTTTGCAATTGACGTACCACTTGACCTGAGACTCGAAACTAGTACAATCGAAACTTACCTGTGGCCATCTTAATGTGTCAGTCATAGTCGCCCAGAGTAGGCGATATGAGCTGGCTTGTATCGACTGGGTCCATTACGTGCCTTTGAGTCACAGCGATGGCGTTATGACGAGCAAGGGAGACTGGCTGAGCTTCGGTGAAGATGTTCCAAAGTTGTTGATGACATGACCTCATGACTTCGGCACTCAGTGATGCCAACTTCGGCACCTCTACCTCAAGCATCCCAAAAAGAGTCTATTGGTCCAGGTAATAAAAGCATAATCTAGAGTTGCTTCACCGGGTGCATCATTGACCGAAATTGAGGGTTAAAAATTCGATTAATTCGAACTAGAAATTTCATTTTTGTCATCCTCGGTTTTAGGCGTGAGTTGACTGGTAAGTTTGCGCATAGATTCGCCATTGAGAGTGAGTTTCAAAGAATCATGAACAATGCGGTCAAGAATGGCATCGGCGAGGGTGGAGTCTTGGATTTTTGGATGCCAATCTTTGATGGGAAATTGAGAGGCAAACAGACAGGAGGCTTGCCGATAGCGGTCATCGAGGAAATCGAGTAGTTCGCGAGCGTCATTGGGGGTTAGGGGATCTCTAAGCCATTCATCTAAAATGAGCAAATCGAAGGAAGCCAACTGCTTACGGAATTTAGGAAAGGAGCCGTCAGCTTTAGCGAATTTAAGTTCGGTAATGAGATTGGCGGTTTTGAAATAACGCACGGTGTGCCCCTGTTTACAAAGATGGTCGGCCAGGGTGCACGCGAGAAACGTTTTTCCTACTCCCGTCGGCCCCACCATAATGAGATGAAGATGTTGGCAAAGCCATTGCCCTTGGGTCCATTCGAGAAATTGAGCTTTGTGGAGTCCCCGTGGCACCTTAAAATCGACCTCGCTCAAGGCGGCCCCAATAAAGAGTTGGGCTTGCTTGAGGCGTCGTTTGAGTCGTTGATTTTGGCGTCGCAAATACTCCCGTTCGACGAGCAAGGCAAAGCGCTCATCAAAACTCAGATCGTGGTAGGTGGGCTGTTCGTGCTGTTCACACCAGGCCTCCAGTAAGCCCGTGAGTCGTAAGTCTTTAAGTTGGTCAATGGTGGATTGCATTAGAGGACTCCATAAACGGACTATCAGTTGTAGTAAGCACTGCCACGAACATTGTCGTGGTCACTACTGGGAAGGGGTGGCACCTCGACAAGCACAGGCGTTTGGTCAAGATGATGTTGGAGAATATGCTTAAGTCGCCGATACCCAGACATGCCGAGGGTATTGGCGCGTTTACACGCATCTTCTAGGCGTTCGCTGCCATAGCGGGTGGCTAAGCTTTGCAGTCCTTTAAGAGACCGAAAGGCTTGTTCATCGTGGTCTTTGCTTTTGAAGATCGCCTCGACTTGAGTGTGGGTGTGGGGACCGATCTGATGCGCCCACGCGACAAACGTTTCTTTCGATTGACGGTTGTACGCCCAGTGTTCCGGCGGCATATGATGGTCTAGAGTGGTATGGCGATAGGGAGCCACACACCGGGCATGGGTGGCAATCCGCTGGTTATCATAAAACACCTCCACCAAGTGCTCTGTGGTTTTGACCATCACCGGATGCCCCACATGCCAATAGGGCACCGAATAATAGTGTTTATCGAGGCTAATGTGATAATCCGGGGATACTTTGGCCTGCTTCCAGGTAGCAAAGACAAACGGATACTTCGGTAAGGGCTTAAGCGCCCCCTGGTCTACCTGCTCGAACAGCTCACGGCGTGACATACCATAGGCATACATCGTCCGGTCATTGAGTTGTTTGAGTAACGGTCGAATCGCGTCATTGAGGTCACTGAGCCGATAGAAGGTTTGGTTGCGTAAGCGAGCCAGAATTTGACGTTCCACTTCTTGCACCGCTTTTTCCACCTTCGATTTATCTCGCGGAGCCTTGGGTCTAGCGGGCACCACAGCGACTTGATAATGCTCGGCAAACCCTTGATAGCTCCGGTTAATGCCCGGTTCATACCGACAGGGATCCGTCACCCCTGATTTCAAATTGTCCGGTATAATCTCCTCGGGTACCCCCCCAAAGAACTCAAGGGCGCGTTGATGAGACCCCAGCCAATTGGCCAGAGTTTGGCTCTCGGTCGCTTCGGCAAACGTATAGTTACTGGCTCCCAAGCAGGCGACAAAGATTTGTACCGCTCTCACTTCGCCGGTGACTGGATGGGTGAGCGTCAGGGTCATCCCACAATAATCCACCAACATTTTTTCCCCACCTCGATAGGTCTGACGCATGGAAAGTTTCTGAGTGCCTTTCCATCGGTTATAGCGACGACAAAATTGACCATAACTGATGCTCCAATCGCCCCGGTCTAACCCTTCTTGCCACAGCAAAGCCAGGGTCACCCCTTTACGACTGAGTTCTCGATAGACCGGGGCAAAATCGATCTCTGTTTTGCTGAGCGATGACGCGCTTTGCTTGCCCAACCTCTGGTGAGCCTCACTATCGCTGAGTCCTTGAAGCTCCTCATAGTTCAGGCCTTTGGCTGTTGCTCGACGGATGTAGTCTTGGACCGTCGAGCGCGCAACCGCGCAACTACGCGCGATTTGGGTTTGGTTATACCCCAAAGCGTGCAGACGAATGATTTCTCTAAATTTCTCCATAGACAGTAATTTTCCTTGTTGTTTTTTCGTCATTGGGGCTCATTAACCTCACGTTCTTGTGCGAACGCAGTCTAATGGCCTCCGATGCATCGGGATAAATTACCTGTCCAAATAGATCTTATTTTGATGTCGAAGTACGCATCACTCAGGTGCCGAAGTAACATCATTCAGGTGCCGAAGCTGACATCACTCAGGTGCCGAAGTAACATCACTCAGGTGCCGAAGCTGACATCATTCAGGTGCCGGAACATCATCATTTAGATGCCGAAGCCACATCACTCAGGTGCCGAAGTTGACGTCATTCAGATGCCGGAATAAACATCATTGGGGTGCCGAAGTACACATCATTCTGCCATGCGCATTTTGTAAGACTGATTAAGAGATTGTGGGTCACGCTCTCTGGCCATGAGGACTAGCTTTTGAGCAGATTGATCTAAACCGTAGGATTGCCATGCCATATTTAATAATCTCCCTGCAGTGTGACGTTGCAGCGGCCAAAACCAATGGATTCTAGTCCGCCAAAGTACATTTCTTTGTCCGTATCTTGATCGAACGGTTGCCATCCTGTTTCTTTAAGGGCAACTGGGAAAACCATGATGCTGCTTTCTGGTAGGGCTTCTACATTAAAGAATGCGCCAGTGGCTACCTTTTTCTCTTCGGAGTCGAGTCTGACTCGGCTTTGGCGATAAAGGGCCATGTCATGAATCATTGCAATATCGTTGTTATCGACAACTACAACGCTATCTTTACGGATGCCTACATTATCAGGAATCCAGGGTGTGAGGTCTGCTTCGTGCTCAATTTCGAGAAAACCGAGATTGAAGAATAAGACCTTGCTATTGGTATCGACAGGACGAGCCTGGAGGTTTCTGGGAGCTGTGTAGGGAGCTGGAATATCTTGCTTAATACCGGCAATTTGTTTGTAGCGACGTAGCAGCCAGGGGCAGCTGACCCAGACGATGGGCTGACCGGGACAGAAAACGGGTAGCCAGACGAGGGAAGCATATTCAAACTTAACCAGGGCTTCGGTGGTGCCACCATCTTCTCGACCTTCCACGGCTTCGTGGCCATACCAATGTTGTTCATCATTGATTTTCTTTTTCTTCAAGGTATGCCCTATGCTTAATGTGATTTGTCTTATAAGCTTATATTTTGTTGAATTACCAATTCTTTGCTCACTGATTGCTTCATCTAATTGCTGAGTAAGCATTTCGTTAGGTAAGAACTCATCACTGCCCTTGTCAATAACCATGGTCTCATCTACATCAAAAATGCGAACATGATAAGAATCAGCAATTTTTGCTACAATCACTAGCTCCTTGCCTGCTGAAGGAAGTTCTTCAGTGCTCTCAAGAGACATCAAACTAAGGTCATACGTCTTATTGCGCATGTCGGCGCGAAAGCGGCCCCGGATGGAACTGCCAGGAATGATACCGGTTTGGGTGAACTGATCACGAAAGATAAGATTCAGGTTGCCGGTTTCTTCACCAGCGCTAGCACCAACGTGGACGGGGGCCAGGGTTTCAAGGATGCCGTAGGCTTTTTTGTACATAGGATAGGTGATGAATCGAATAACAAGGACAGGACAGAACTGGGAAACTAGCTGGCAACAGCAGCAGCTGGAGCGATGGCCTGGGGTAATGGCAATGCTAAGCCACAGCCCCAACGGTTGAGATAGGGACCTTCTTTTGGGAACCACTGTTCTTCCCAGTCATGCCAAGGTTGATCCAAGGCTGTTTTCAGCACATAGATACTGCCCGTTGGTACGGCATAGCGACCTCGTGACAGTCGTTTTGGCTGCCCGGAGGGTCCCCCGAGGCGATAGCGAAAGGGATTACCCCGTTTAGTGAAAATGGTTTCAATGTTAGAATCCCAGGCCTGGGGACAGCGATAGGAAAAGCGGTTAGAGCCCCACACTGCTGGAACAATTAGGGCAAATGTGCGACCAACCGGTTGATTTAGCTGCTGTTGCCGTTGTTCGCTAAGTTTATGGGTGGTAATGCTAACCATATGGCCTTCACCACCGAATCGATACCAACCGTCGGGGAGTTCTATGTTGGACAGATAAACCAAGCACGTATCTGGATGTAACTGCACTGCATTTTCTAAAAACAAACTTCCTTGATTATTTTCCTCATTCTCTTCAGCAGTCTTTACTAAAGCAACTCTGCGTTGAGAATGAGCTAAACGCGGATGTAAATGGGGGACAAATTTCCAGGGGCCAGCTTGAACAGTTGTTGGATTTGCCCAATCAGCAATAGAAAGCCAAGTGTGGCTGAGGTATTTGCCAACAGGATTTTTATTCTTATGATTTAGCCATTGATTTGGAAAATTGGAGTCTTCACTATGCCAGTAAAGCGTGTCTTTAATCGATTTGGCAGGCTTGTCTTCAACCAGATAATTGAGCGGAGTTGGCACATAGAACGTTTGGTTGTCACTGTGAGTAATTTCTGGAGTAAGTCCCCAGAACGGTCCAGCTACTTGTAATGTTTGAACATTGCTATTGCCATAGTGGGCAGCAAAGAGACCAGATACGGTTGCTGCACTGGGAGGAAAGCTGGTCCCTGAGCGACCAACAAGGTTCTCTGGCGATAAAAACCGCCCGGCACTTCCGTAAAGCAATCCTAGGGGTTCTACGGCGATTATACGCATTATGTGAGTCTTCTCTAGCTTAGGTTAGGAGTGTGTTTCTGAAAGGTCAGCACATCAATATCAAAGCGCTTTCGTAACAGGAGCCTTAACGTATGGCTAGCCATCTTAGCCGCCACATGGACACACAAGCCTATTCGTGTTTTCCTGAGCAAGTTCTCCAGATGTCGTCCCGTATTTTGGACCTCATGAAAGACGCCTTCAATCCGCTCTCGGAAATGTCCTAACAACCGTGCGAAGGCAGGTGGAGTTTGCTCATGCTGATTATCTCGTTTGACGGTAAACACCCGGTTTCCAGTTGTTCTAGAGATATCCGCTTGCCAGTCATCGCCAATAAACCCTTTGTCGGCTAGGATGTCACACCCGGAGACAGCCGTCAGAACGGCTTCGGCTGCTTCACGTTCATCAGTGTGAGCGGGCACTAACGCATACACCACTGGAATACCGTTCAAGGTACTCAAAACCACCAGTTTGTAGCCAAAATACTTCAGGTTTCGACTGGCACAATGTCCATAACTGGCACTCCCGAGAAAATCACTATGGCGCTTGCTTCGCTTATAGCCAATGACAGGGACGGGCTTGGTATCAAGGAGCAACGTCGTCTCAAAGACTCCGTCGAGTTCCTTTACCCAGAATCGACGCATTTCTTCGAGCATGGCTTCTAGACGACGGGCACGTCGATTGAACTGACTTTGGTCCAACAAGTTGGGAAATAGGCTCAAGTAATTTGCCCGAATAAATCCCAGAAACTGCGTCTCTCCAGGAAACGGAAAGTAATCCATCGCCAGCAGTAAGGTTAATATCTCGCTCTCACTGAACGTGGGTTGAGGTCCCGGTAACTTAGGCTTGAGTTGATGACCATAGGCTTGATACCAATCATCGACCAGTACAAAGATAATCGTCAGCAGGGTCGGGGCGTCTATCATAGTCATGAGGAGGCATCAGGCTTTGGTGTGGTTACCAGATATCTTGATATCTCCTCGCCTATTTGGCGATTTTTTAACTCACATAATCCGTATTATGTATTGGAACATAGGTGAAACCCGACCTTTGTTAAGTTTATAACCCAATTGTTAAAAGCGTTGTGTACTTTACCCATATCCAACTTGTCATCAGCGACCTCAAATATTTCACGATCGCCGAAAATGCCAGTGGAAATATGTTCATGACTATCAGATAGACCAGTGGAAGAATTTTCTTCGCGAGCCTTGAAAGTTATTGTGCCATTAACATCTCTGTACAGATTCCACAAAATATCACTGACTTTCCAGAGCTTATAATCGTCAGCATCTTGCTTATCTGTTGTTAGGAATGTATAGAACTTTCGCCTGTCGAGATCTTCGTTGGAGAGATCTTCCGGTTGTATTGGGAAATAAATTTTCAACAATTCACGGGCTACATTGGACTGATTACCCATGAACGCATGTCGATTTTCTAGAACGGCAGCGTCATTGTAAAGATGGGTCCAGTTTTGTTTTTGATTACGGTCGCGATAATCTTCCAAAATCCGTAAAAATCTCCAGGGGCATTGCCATTCCAGATACTTGCCACCGCTAAACAGAATACGCAATGCAATCCGATCACGACCGTTAGTCTTAGCTGAACTTTCTGCTAGACGGCAATGTTGTAGGATATCTCGTTGTGGCACTTGAGGGGACGCCCAGACAAAGCCAGTGCTGACTGTGATAGGTTGCTGGTGGCTCTCCCACACCTCTGACTTGAAATGATAGAACCAGTTTAGACATTCCTGGGGCATCAGTGGATCATCCGGTGGGTTACGGTAGAGCGTACCAAGAAAGTCATCACCACCAGCGTAAATAATACGCCCGTCACGGGTTAATGATTTACGAGTCTTTTTTGAGCGGGGTAAATATCGTCCCAGGTTGTTTCCCCATTGACGAAGCTGATAGCTAAACTCATGTAAAATCTCTTCAGGATTTGCTCCAGCCTGCTGACTCATCCTTTGTAAATAGTCTCCTGCCCGATCACCATCGCCCTGAAACCAGCCGGTCCAACGATTTTCTCGGTCTAAATCATCCGATGGAGTTTCATCATTAATATCGGTCCATCGTCTGACTTGTTTAAATGAACGAGGGGTTTCAACTCCGCTACCTGGTGAGATTACATCATCAATGGTAACTAGACGTTTTACTAGCTCAGGAATGCTGAGTTGTTCGCGGATACTGATACTTGACCCAGTATCGTCAATGGCCTGACTCAACTGCTGATAGAAGGTTTTTACTTCGTTTTCTTCGATAGCCTTGGTACGACTATGGGATGCATGCCGACCCAGTGCTGGCCACGCTCGCGAGTCTTGCCCTGATAGGGTGGAGCTTTCGCCAGTATAGTTAATGCCGGTCCAGGCCCGAGCGTACTTTATTTGGTTAATATTGTGACGAGCTGCGTCAATCGTGTCTCCAGTAGCCCAGAAAAATTCCCAAGTGTGGTTGATCCATTCGCGCCAGGGGCGTTCCCAGAAGTATTGCCATGGTTTGTCCTCTGGTGTTGTTGTAACCTCGGTTTCAATCCATTGTCGACAGCGAATTAGCAATGCTTTCCAAGCGTTTTGGAGTGTTTGGTAAGCCTCTTTCTCAGGAAAATTGCCACGAATGATGATCTGATTAGGAGTACCTTGAGCTACATTAATGCGAGCTGGTGAAATAACTGGATCATTAGGCCAAGTTGCATCAGTCAGATCAAAATAAGCGCGTGCTCCATCGCATACGGCTGTCGCCAGGTAGGAAAGGATAAAGGAACTACCGTAAAGATCACGGAGTTTACGTGACTTTTCAATAAATCCCTGAACGGGAGCAAATGTAATCGCTGTATAGCAGTCAGTCATCATCAATTCTGGATGAACTACAGGTATGCTACCTAGGGCTGGAAGAAGCTGTTTCCAAATTCCAGATGAGCTTAATTTACGGATAAAGCTGCATGTAGCTTTCGTTACCAGGGTCTTTGAATCAGGAAGATTTCGATTGTTTTAAGGTTTATCATTTGGAAGAAGCTATTTCCAGAATCCATCACAATATGGATAAGACCTTAGAAGGATACTGCTGTGAAACCTCGAAATGTTGCTGAGTCGATTACTGACCTGACTAAAAACTTCTTTGCTGCGTTTATTGTAGGAACCCTGATTTTTACCATCATTTCAGATGGGGTTTCTAATTTATTTTGGGATATGCTGCAAGACCGTCTGAAGACAGAAGATGGGGGACTCAGCTACAACTGGCTACGTTTTGCGATTGTGTTATCGCTTATTGTGCTACTTTTAGCAGTCACTTACTTTACGAACTTTGCTCAGTGGGCTCAAAAGCACATACCATTTTTTAGGCCACCCTTACAAACTAATGTGGAACGACTAACTACACCTTATCCTGGGTTGGTTGTGGCCATGAGTCCTAAGGATGATTCTCCAGCTGAAACGGTGATTCGATTTCACTGGAATAATGGCGAGGGAAGGCACTTAAAGCATTGCTGGATTATTTGTACCAACAAGTCATTATCTTATGCTACACAAATGGTGCAGCGTTTCACAGAAGAAGGCATCACCCAGGGCGTACAGTTTCACTATGGTAGCTATCGTTTGCCCAATATTAATGACCTAGCAGAACCACCTACATTGTTGGTAACAGACGACAAGATCGACGATCCAAACTATGTTCAAGGG
>CBDHHL010000026.1:0-82363 GCA_965263355.1 Leptolyngbyaceae cyanobacterium
GTCTGTCAAGCTAATGCCATAGTCCTCTTGACGTAGCTCTGGTATCCGGCAATCGTCTAAGCGCAGAGGAATCAGGTAAATCTGCCCTGGGGGACGACCCGCCATTTCGCTGAGCGCCATTTTGAACTCACGCTGGATATAGCCCTGCTTTTGAACCGACTTCTGGGATAGACACGCGATAAAGACATGGCTATTTTTAATCGCTTTTGGGATTTCAGCTCGCCAACTCTGGCCAGGCAGTAAATCAACCTGATCGAGCCACGGCTCAAACCCGCTTTGCTTAAGGCGGTTGTACAACTCAGTAACAGCGGCTTTATCTTCACTGGCATGGGCCAGAAATATGCGTATCATTAGATATGATCGATATGCATCACAACACACTTAGAAAGCGGCTCTAACTTGGCGGTTGGGGGTCGCTTTCTGAGTATTTAGCCATTATGGCAGGAGGCAATCGGGAAATCACTGCATCTCCCAAGGCACCACCTAATGTCGTCCGGTTAACATCCACGAAATCAGATAGCAATAAATATTCTTTATTTTTCAGTGCTTTCAGCTTGCGATCTCGGGCAGCTGCCCCTCGGCCACCTAGTCTATAAATTCAAGCGTTTTTAGCATAGGCTCATGAATAATGCAGCCAGGTGCGATGTAGGCCAGGCGCGATCTCAGGCCAGGTGCGATGTAGACTAGGCGCGATCACAGGTTAATTCAGCTAGGTGCGATGTAGGCCAGGCGCGATAGCACGTTAATGCAGCTAGGTGCGATGTAGGCCAGGCGCGATAGCACGTTAATTCAGCTAGGTGCGATGTAGACTAGGCGAGATCGCAGGTTAATTCAACTAGGTGCGATGTAGGCCAGGCGCGATAGCAGGTTAATTCAGCTGATGGGCGTTAATAGCAATATGGATCACACTCAACCTTTTCTTAAGGTAAGTCAATAAAATTTTATTACCTCGTAATTAGGTAGTAAATTAAATCCTAATATCTGAATCCCTTATGAGGCAATACTTATAAAGCTATCCGCTTATCCTTGGGGTAGTAGGGGTCGTGGGTTCAAATCCCGCCGCTCCGATTGATTGAAAACCGCTAGTTACAGCGGTTTTCGCGTTTTAAACCCCAGGCCATTCAGTGGGGATGACGTGGGTAGTAACGCAGGGTAATTGCAGTTATTTAGTATAAATTGTACTTGACAGAAAGTATTAAATAGTGGGTCAGTGTGATCACCAAATGATTCTAAACCCAATGCTAATAACAAGTGTTAATATGCAGCTCAATTTAGAACCCATGCAACATGACCTCTTAACAGAATGATGTGAAGTTCTCTCAATCCAGATTCGTGTTGTGCTCAGCATTAACACACCAGAAACACTACACCTCAGCTTCAGTGTCAGCACTAGCCATGAGTAACGACAAAAGATAATTATTATCCATGGCAGCCCGATACCGCTTTGTGTTGATACTACCTTTGCTAGAATCTCGTTTTATGAGATTGATGCACAAACGCCCTCTGGGCCATCGATCTTAGCCTTCAACCGGGTAACTATCAGGCATTCCTAAGTGAGTGAACTTATTGAGAATAGAACATTCCAACAGTAATTCTGTCGAAGTAATCCTATATTCTCCGGTCCATGGTCTTTTCGAATTCGACTTTGGTCCTCTTTGAAGGTCACATCTAGAACCCAATGGAGACTATTTTCAATACTCCAATGGGACCGAATCGATTGCCCAAAAACACTGGCATCTGATTCTAAACTGCTGATATAAAAGCAGATGTTTTCTTCTTCTTTGTTCGGTAGAATTCGTCTACGACGAACCATCACAATACTCTTTAACCCTTTCCATTTCTGCACATTGGGGAGGTCCTCTGGCACTTGCTCAATCGAGACAACCCACACCTGACGATGCTCAATGCGATCATGTCCTGTCCTGCTTCAGTAGTATGCTCATAACTATAGTCAATGTCCTGCCATTCATTGGCTCGGGCCTGTTCAAAAAAATCTTTAACACCCTGATAGAGATTGTCTTGATTCGCCTTGAGCGCCAATATATAGTCCCCTCCACCCTGAATAATTTGCTCTGCAATGGCCGTTTGCGTCCCCATCGCATCGATGGTGATGATTGTTCCTTCTAAGGACAACATTTCAAGCAGCTCAGGAATGGCCGTAATCTCATTGGATTTGGTATCGACCCGTTGCTGAGCTAACACTAAGTGATGTTCTGATGCCCAGGCACTCACGCTATGGAGTGCTTTACCCCCCACCTTCCGATCCTTCGACCCCCGCAAGGTCTTGCCATCGATATGGATGACTTTGATCTGTAATTGGGTTGTTATTTGCTCTATCCAACCCAAGAAAAACTGATGAAACTGCTCTGGGTCGATCACTCTAAACACCCTTGAGAAAGTATCGTGCGACGGGATGCCATGGGGCAATTCCAAAAACGTCGATAACCATTCCTGTTTTGCCTCACCATAGGTTTCGACCTCCGTCATCGTGTTGGACCCAGCTAAGGTCGCAAAGATGGCGATGGTGACGATATCAATCAGTAAATGGAGGGGGTTTCGTTTCGTACGAGGGTCATCTAGGTTCTTGATCTCATCAAGCATCGTGTGCTTGAGCGTTGGGGTGGGACTGGACTTGGATAGGGGCAACGATGGTGGACCAAACCCTTTTGACATAAAGCTAAACCCGTACTGGGATGGTTGAAGGACAAGTTTTGAAGCTAGCAAACTCCAAGCCCTATCCACCATTCAATCAGTACTAATTGTCAAGTACAATTTATACCAAATAGCTGCGATACCCCTGCCCCACAGCCAAAGAACAAGCTGCTGACTCAGGACCAGTAGACCCACAGTTGCGTGCTTTTCTGAGAGAGGATGCCGCGATCATGGCAGGGTTAAATCCTTTTATCAATGACTTGACGTGAAGCCTCCTCAGACCAGAGTACCGATATCAGTAGACCGCAAAACGGCAGAGCAAATTGCGGGAACGGCTGTGCTGCTATTGGAGCGATTTTGTGCGCATCAGCCCAGGGGACAGCGAGTATTTGAAGGGAAGCAATTTTATACGATTGTGGAGCGGGGTCGGAATTTAAATATTGAGTTTAAGGGGGATACAAAGCATCTGCCAGAGACAATTTTGACGCTGCGAACTCAGCAACAGAATGGACAGAGATTTTATCAAGTAGAAGCCTGGTTGACGCGGGAGGATTTACAGCGGTTTAGATTAATTCGCAGAGAGATATTAAAAGACATGAAGAGTATTGTCATGAACTCCGAGCACAACAATAAGCTTGAATTAGGCAAGTAAAGGGTATGAATAGTTTTTTATAGTTTTGTAGAGACCTGCTTGTCTGTTACTCTGTCTATCAGTTGAGGGCACCGATGGACCATAGCAGAGGGATTTACTCTTCATCAGTTTTGTGCTCAACAATACAAAATAGGAATATTTAATCGTACTATTGGCTTACATTTTCATTCGATGTCAGAGTTGTGTAAGACATATGTAAGAGTTCAAAAATTATTGATTTTGGGTAGGTATGATCTGAACTGTCATGAGATGGTAATCGGGTCATGCTTAGATCTTTGAAAGTTGCAAAAGTCCACCTTCCACGTGTTCAACTAGCCTACCAGCAAAAATTTTCAACGCAACTGAAACTAGCAGAGACCTTAAAACTATCTCGTCAGACGGTCAGCAGTTTTCTTAATGGGAGGCCAGTTGATCGACTTAATTTTATTGAGATTAGTGGACAATTGAATATGGACTGGAAATCCATTGCCGAGTTTAAGTCTTCTCAAGTAGACACAGATGAGATGCCGGATTGTCCACACTTTTATGGGCGTTCGCATGAGCTACAGCAATTAAGAACATGGATCTTTCAAGATAAATGCCGTTTAATTGCTGTTTTAGGCATGGGTGGCATTGGAAAAACAGTCCTTACAGGCAAATTTGTAGAGGAGATAGTAGATGATTTTGATTACATTATTTGGCGTAATCTTCACGAAGCAGCACCAATCAAAGATTTTTTAATTGATATCATTCGATTTCTCGCTAAAAAAGAAGAGGTCAATAAAATCAATACTGAAACCTCTTCTGCACTCATAATGCAATTAATCAAATACTTGAGAAGCAATCGATGTTTGATTGTTTTAGATAATGCCGAGACAATTTTACGACAAGGAAACAACGCTGGCAATTTTGCTGAAGATTATGAGGAATATGGCAAATTGCTCAGAAGAGTAGGCGAAATACCTCACAATAGTTGTTTTCTTGTAACAAGCCGTGAAAAGCCTCTAATTATTCAAGCTAATGAAGGTAAAAGATCACCTGTTCATTCGTTGCAGCTTGGTGGATTAAGTGAAGAAGATGGAGCACATCTCCTAGCGGATAAAGGATTAACATTTGACCAATCATCTTTACTTGTTAAAAAGTTAATCCATAATTGCTCTGGCAATCCTTTAATGTTGAAGATTGTGGCCTCAACAATCGAAATAGCTTTTAGTGGTAGCATTGAAAATTTCTTAAATGAAGGAACACTTGTTTCCAATGGTGTTAATGACTTAATTAATCAGCAATTTAGTCGTTTAACTAATCTTGAGAAAGAAATAATGTATTGGTTTGTAATTGAGCAAGAACCTGTTTCAATCGCTGAAATCCAAAAATACAATTTGTGTAGATTTTCGATATCAGAAATACAAGAATCTATCAAGTCTCTTCTACATAGATCCCTCATTGAAAGCCATACTCCTTTACTTTTTACATTACAACCAGTCATCATGGAGTATGTGACGAATGGGTTAATTGAAGACATCTTCCAAGAAATAAGATACGAAGAGCTGAATATATTAAAAACTCACTCTCTTATTAAAGCCCAAACTAAGGATTATCTAAGAGAAAAACAAGTCAGAATAATTTTAAATCCAATTCTTGAAAAGCTCCTCAGCTTTTTCGATAATTCACGCAACTTACATAACCATCTACATCAAATGTTAGATAAGCTGCGCCAAAGTTCTTCCACAGATCTAGGCTATACCTGTGGCAATATTTTAAACTTACTGTGTCATTCAGGAGCAGAACTAACCAACTATAACTTGTCAAAACTGACGATTCGTCAAGCTTACTTTCAAGGTAAAGAGCTACGAAATGTTGACTTTTCACAATCTGAAATCGTTGATTCAGTTTTTACCGAAACACTTGAAACTATCTTATCACTATCATTTAGCCCAGATTCAGAATTTTTAGCTACAGCAGATGCTAATGGTGAGATATGTCTATGGCATGTTGGAACAGGGAAACGCCATTTAGTTTGCAAAGGTCATACTGATTGGGTGAGATCTGTTTCCTTTAGTCCAGATGGATTAACGTTGGTAAGTGGCAGTGGAGATAAGACTATTAAGTTATGGGATTCTAGAACTGGACATTGCCAATTAACTTTTAAGGGGCATTCAGAAAGGATACGATCAGTTAAGTTTAGCCCTGATGGAAAATTTATAATCAGTGGTGGACTTGATAGGAGCGTAAGAATTTGGGATGTAAAAACAGGCCAGTGTATTAGAAATTTTCTAGATCATTCTAATTCTATTCGCTCAGTAGTATTTAGCCCTGATGGTCAGTTCATTGCAAGCAGTGGGGAAGATCAAATAATCAAGATTAGGGAAATCAAAACAGGTACTATAGTAAGGGCTCTTACAGGACATCAGAAATCTGTTCGCTCAATAGCGTTTAGTCCAGATGGAAAATTATTGGCTAGTAGCAGTACAGACAAAACAGTTAGAATTTGGGATTATCAATCAGGAATATGTCTCAAAGTATTAGAAGGTCACGAAGATGGTGTCAGACTTGTAAGATTTAGTCCAGACAGCAGTTCAATTGCAAGCAGTAGTGATGACAAAACAGTCAGGATCTGGGATATTTCTACCGGAGAATGTGTCAATATTCTCCAAGGGCATACACATTGGGTAAGATGTATTGCTTTTTCTCCTAACGGGCATATTCTTGCTAGTGGGGGGGCTGACAGAATGGTAAAGCTTTGGGATACAAAAACTGGCCAATGTATCCGAACTCTCAGAGGCTATACAAATTGGATTCGTTCTGTAGTTTTTAGTCCTGATGGAGAAGTCTTAGCGAGTGGTAATGCAGATCAGCAGGTCAGACTATGGAATACCCGAACAGGCAAGCTTATTAGAACAGTATCTGTACTAAGCGGATGGGTTCAATCTGTTGCATATAGTCCAGATGGAAAGCTTTTAGCAACTGGTAGTAGCGATCCAGTAATCAAACTTTGTAACTTGACAAGTAATACTTGCCAGCCATTGAAAGGGCACCGAAATAGAGTAATGTCTGTGGCCTTTAGTCCAGATGGTTATACACTTGCAAGTGGTAGTGATGACTGTACAATTAGACTTTGGAACGTCTCAACAAGTGAATGTCTAGAAATACTGGAAGGTCATTCAGATAGAGTTAATTCCGTAAGTTTTAGTCCTGATAGTTGCTTGATAGCTAGTGCTAGTGAAGATGAAACAATCGCTATATGGGATGTAAGGACTGGTGTACAAATAGCTTCTCTCAAGGGGCATTATAATCGTGTCCGAACTGTGGCATTTAGCTGTGATGGAAAAATCATCGCTAGCGGAGGCAGCGATAAAACTATCAAGCTTTGGGATACAACTACAAATGAATGTATTCGTACGTTAGAAGGCCATACTCATCAAATTCGATCACTCTCATTTAGCCCAAACAAAAACCTTTTAGTGAGTGCCAGTAGTGACAAAACCTTAAAGGTTTGGGACATTGTGACCGGCGAATGTAAAAGGACTTATCTAGCACATAATAATGTAGTCTGTTCTGTTGCTTGTGATCCAAGCGGGCGGCTAATAGCAAGCGGTAGTCGAGATGGGACAATCTGTCTTTGGTCGGTTGACCAAAACACCTTATTGAAAGTTATGAAATCTGATAGGCCTTACGAAGGGATAAGGATTTCACAAACAACTGGTTTGACTGACGCTGAGAAGGCATCACTTGAAACATTAGGTGCATTAACCGATCCAGAACCTAGCATGCTATTTCGCTACGAAGAAATACAGCAGCCTGAATAGGTAACAAGGTTCAACAATTCTAAACACTTTACAACTGTTCTACCCTCTCTTTCAGGTAGAGAAGACTATGATCTCGAATTCCCAGAAGCTTAGTTACAAAGCAAGAAATCTTCTTGAAAGCGAGCAAAATGCTTTGCTGAGCCAAGTACGATGGTTCATTGCGCCTTACTTACACTCAATGAAATTGGCAAGAGAGCAGATTGAGCAACAAAACTTAGAAGATTTAAAAGTTAGCCTTAATACCATCGAGCAAGCAATTTCAAACTCCGAGGGTTGGCCAAAATTTGGCGTCAAGTTTGACTCAAAAGCAGGCATTGTAATTACTAAAACTTCTGCTGCAAAAACCATTTCCAAATTACTGCTTTGCCAATACTATTGGAACACAAAAGGTTTATCTTGGAACGTATAAAATTCCTAAGTAGTGAAGAGAAGATTGAAACGCTTAAAGACTTAATCCAAAATGTTGGAAATGAAAACATTAGAGAAAAAATAGAGCAAGAAGTTGATAACTTAGCTCTTGAAAACCGAAGAGCGGAAGAACAAATTCTCGAGGTTAAAGATATACAATACGAAACACAGCTAGACTTTCGGAATCAGCTCGCCGAGCTAAAAGTGTTTAAGGAAAAATCCAAAATTTGGTTAGCATTTCTCAATAGAGAACCTGCCGCAACAATTTTAGGGGCATTGCTGCTTATTGTTTTTGGCATTTCGCTTATTATGTTTGTCTTTATTGAAAAGACTATCCCAGATATAATCAGCGGTACTTTTTTCACTATCTTAGGTTACTTTTTCGGACAGTCATCAAATAAATGAGGGACTGAACAACTAAATAGGTTTATATTTTCACCTCCTAGTTAGTGGTCCTTATCTTCATTTTCATCAACAGGGAATTTTTTCTGTTTCTCAGCTTCCCGCACTGCCGTCTCAATAATGTAAGCTGCCAAATTTGCTGTGGGTCGTCCTTCATGGTCGGCCCATTTCTCTAGTAGCTCAGCCACCGCATCCGGCAGGGTTACATTAATCCGCTTGCTCACGCTTTGCCCTTGCATCAACTCGTACATCAGTCTATCCCCTTACATCGCTTTAGACGCGACTCGTATTTCATTACACCTATTGCGTATCTTATTAGATGTAAATATGATGTAATCAGATGCAGGCACGTCAAAACGATCCATATTTCGTACTTGCCCTGCCAGTCAGGACTTGACCTTGTAAGCAACCGTCAAGCCTGCTCGCACATCACTTTAAGGAGGCATTGACCTTTATGAAACTTGCCATTGAGCGTGCCGAAACCAGCACGCAACCCGTCACCCAAACGCCCAATAGCGTCCTTACCTATCGCCGCTTTGCCTTTGATGGAGGTAACCGCTTCATCAAATGGGTTAGCCCAGACCATCAGCCCCGCTGCATTCCCTCTTACATCAAACCCCTGGAAGATTGGGAAGATGCCTTGCCAGACTCGAATACCGTGATTATCGAGTCCAACGGTATCCGCTACGTGATCGGTCAGGTCGCCCAAGAATTGAAGGGTAAGCCCACCTACCAGCACAGCAAAGCCAACCTGGCCCAAAAGCTATTTCTTGCTGCCCTGGAGCCAACGGAAGATCGCACCCACATCTTGATTGACACCCTGGTCGTCACCACCCCCGATACCCGCGATCAGCAGGCCGTAAAACGGTTAACCGCCTTGCAGGGACTGCACCAGTTCAAACGCAATGGTGTGGAAATTGCCGCCAAGATCAACCGGGTGGAGGTGGTCGATGAATGCCTCAGCGCCTGGCGCTATGCCTGGAATCAGGGCCTGTTTAGCTATCACCGCAAAAACGCCGTGCTGGATCTCGGCGGCGGGACAGCCCTGGCACGAGTGATTCTGCCCAATGGTCTGATTGACCGGGCCGCTGATGTCAAACTGCCTGGGACCTTTGACCTGGCCAATAAAATTGCCGCTGCCCTCAAGGCCCGCTCCGAATATAGTCCCGATTTGGGGCTAATTATGGATGCCATTGCCACCGGCACCTTCACCATTGGTCCGCGCCAGAGCTTTGCCGGACTGTTCGAGCGCTGTCGTCAGGACTGGCTAGCGGATATTCAAGCCACCCTGCGAGAAACCTGGGTCAAGCAAGCTGCCGAAATTGGCGAAGTTCTAATTGTCGGTGGGTCGGCTACCCTGGCCACGGCCCTGGCCGAAACCAGCAATGGACGGTTCAAGATTCCTGAGCAACCCAGCCCCCAACTGATCAGCCTCTATGGACTGCTGGAGGACTAAGCCATGGCGCAAGCACGGATTGTCCTGCGGGAAGAGCATCTCACCATTGCCAACGATCTGAAAGAAAACACTCGGCTGGGCAGCCTGACCGAAGTGGTGGGAGTGCTCTTAACCCGCTACGGACGACACCTGAAGGCCACCTGGGAGCTGGAGCCCAGCGCTGACACCATGGCTGAGGTGACCCCAACACCAACTGTCCAGCCCGTCACCCTTTCAGAACAGTCCACCCCTCCAAGGGATCCGGGCACTCATCTAGCTCCCCTCTGGTCCTGATATCTCTCTTATTACCTACCTCAATAGGTTCCTGAATCTCCATGCCATCCACCCCAGGGAGGTTACCCACGATGAAATTTGCACTGGGCGCAATCTTGTTACTCCTTGTTGTAATTGCCGCCAACTCATCCTCTATCTCCAAACCTGACCCACTCCACCGCGCTGGCGAGGTCCCCCAGCGATTAACAACTCCGTAAACTAACCAGACTCAAACTCTCTTCTATCCCTGCAGATCCTTACCCCAATTCCCAATATGAACCATGACACATTTAGCAAGACGTCCAAACACCATGCCTGTCCTAGCGGGTGACATCATTCACCCCACCCAGCTCGACACCGAACGGCAACAGCTGTTCTATGACGTGTTTAATCTCATCCCTCAGCCCTACCAAACCGCCCAGATGGTGGCGGATATCTGCCAGGGGCTGGCCCAACATCGAGAACAGGAACTGTGTGCCCTGAGCAGCCAGTTCCAAGGACTGCAACAACAGCAGGCGCAGCAGATGAACCACCACATGGCAACGCTGCAACAGATGTTGTTGGCTCAGCAACAAGCCCATCAAGATCTCCTGAGTCAGCTGGCCCAGCAACAGTTCAACATGCCGCCGCCCCCGCCGCTGATACCCACCATCAACCTGACCGTAGATAACAAAGTTGAAGCGACAGCTGGGGGAGACTCCACCAATGGGTTTCTAGCCATTTTCTTCGCTGTGCTCACAGTGCTGTGTATTGGCCTTATCACCGAAGGGGACTAACACCATGAGTTTTAACGAACTAAAGCGACTAATCTCCACCATGCAACCGCCGGTCCAGGGTGCCGGAACCTCAACCCCGATGCCGGGCATCAAAAACTTTAATCTGGGCAAATCCTCTGGCGATGAACTACTGGCAGCCGTAGGCTTTGCCGGTCTCCTTGCCACTGCGGGCCTTTTCCTGGCTCCACGCCTGGTACCAGGGATGGACCATCTCGTGTTTTTCGGCTGGACTGTTGCTGTTGCAACTTTACTCAAATTCTGCTCCGAATGGCCTAATCCCAAGCCCCTAACCACCGCCAGCTTTACCCTTTGGGTCGCTCTTCTGCTGGAGAATCTCAACTATTTCCCCATGTGGAAGACCGGCTTACTGGTGCCCCTGGTGGCCACCGCCTGGTGGATTTTTAACGATCTCTTCCGCGATGGTAATGGCAAAGTCGCCTGGTGTACCCGCTTTGCCCTGGGGGCCTTTGGCGCAGTCGGCCTGCACTGGCTAATCACCGGCTCACTGGTTTAGGCCAGTCCCTACCCCCATTATCAGGCGACTGCTTCCGGGTAGTCGCCCTTTGCCATGTTTAGAGGAAGTCACCATGTCCCCCGCACAGTTCCAACGATTCAAGCAATTTTGTGCGATCGCAAACCAATACACCCAAGAATATCCCCAGGAATTTCAGGGCGTCTCCGGGCAGCAGATCTGGCGTGACCTGATTCAGGTGGCGATGGCTTTGGGAGTGGTGAGCAATCGCCAGGAATTTGAAACCGGCTGGAATGTCCTGATGGCAGAGGAAGCATTCAACCTACCTGCCTATGAACCCAATCAAGGAACTGCCCCTGAAGCTACCCAAACAGAACCGTTACCCGAAGGCATGGGCTGCCAAATCGTCTCGGTACTCAAGGCCTTTCGGGTACAGGTGGATTATCTGGGGGAAGTAGCAGGACCAACCTACACCCGACACCAGCTCAAGCCACGCTTGGGGGTGAAGGTATCAGCCATCTCTGCTCTGGCCACTGACCTGAAAGTTCATCTGGGGTTAGACGCCGTGCCAATTATCTCGGCCCAGTCAGGCAGTGTGGCCCTGGACGTACCGCGTCCGGATCGGCAGTTTGTCCTGTTTGAGGATTATGTACAGTCAGAGTTGCGATCGTCGCCCCCCTCAAAAATCACCCTGGCCTTAGGCGTGGGTCTAGATGGCACCCTGCGAGAAGTGGATATCTCCGATGCCAACAGTTGCCATTTGCTCGTGGGCGGCACCACAGGCGGCGGCAAATCTGGCGTCATTCGGGCCATGCTCTACAGCCTATTCTGGCGCTATTCCCCAGCCCTGGCCAAAGTACTACTGATCAGCATCAAACGCTCTGAGTTTCCAGACTTTCAGAATATTCCCTGGCTCTATGGACCAGTAGTGTCAGAAGCCACCGAAGCAGTCTATGCCCTGGAACATCTGTGTCAGGTCATGGACCATCGCGATCGAGTGCTGGCCGCTGCCCGCTGCAAAGATATCGATGTGTACAACCAAAAGCATCCGGCTAAACCCATGCCACGTTTACTCGCCGTATTTGATGAGCTGGCAGATTGCATGTGCGTCCTACCTGCCAAGGTCTCAAAGGAGGAATCGGAACTACCCACCAGCAAACGGTTAGAAACAGCCATGGTACGGATTGCCCAGAAAGCCCGCTCCACTGGCATCCACCTCATCGTGGCCACCCAAAGACCTGAAGCGTCAGTCCTCACCCCGCTAATTCGTTCCAACCTCCCAGGAAGGATCGCATTACGTACCAAAACAGACGCAGACAGTCGCATGATTTTCGGCAATGACAACGGATCAGCCGTAAACCTTCTGGGAAAAGGGGATTGCTTTCTAGCAACAACGGAAACAGAGCGGTTGCAGGCATTACATGTAAACCAGACGTTGATTGATCGGTTCTCTGACAAATATGTGGATTCTGTGGAGCCTGCAAGGCCCTGGGGGTTGGCAGCGGTACTTGAAAAAGTAGCCTCTGGGCGGACTGACGACCCATTGTCAGCAATTGTCAATTATCTGACCGAGCAAGGTGGACAGTCCACACAGCGAGAGATTCAGCGCAATGCATTGACTCAACGCTATAACGCTGAAGAAGTAGGAGCATTTCTCAAGCAGCTTGAGGGCTTGGGTCGGCTCGCATTGTCCAGGGACGGCAAAAGCACCCTAGTCAAGCTGTCAAAACCAGACAATGACAATGGACAGTGAACCCGTGAATATTTTGGCAGACAGATCGGCCCTCTGGGCCATCGATCTTAGCCTTCAACCGGGTAACTATCAGGCATTCCTAAGTGAGTGAACTTATTGAGAATAGAACATTCCAACAGTAATTCTGTCGTTTGATTTTCAATACACCGTGCAGACACCTCACCTGTGAAAATAGTTTTGATTCGATACATCGCCGTTTCGCTCAGAGACCGTCGATGATAATTAATCTCTTCTTTCCAGGCGGAACGCCCCTGTTTACGAATCGCTCGTAAGTTTTCATCCCGTGGATGAGGATCCTGCTTGCGGTTGCCATGAAACCAAATCTTGGCATCTTTGCGAGGCGGTATCGCAGCCGTGGCGTCTCGCTCATCAATGGCATCGTAGCAATAGGTCCGGTCGTATGCCCCATCGGCGCTGACTTGGTCAATGTCGTCTGGGATTTGGTCGAGGAGGTCTGGCAATATTTCTCCATCACTAATGGCGTTTGAGGTCACCACTGCCGCTAAGATCTCCCCTGTTTGCTCATCCACACCCAAATGCAGTTTGAGCCAAGTGCGTCGTTTACTCACTCCATGCTGACGGGTTTTCCATTCGCCTTCTCCATACACTTTAATCCCCGTACTATCGATCACCACATGACGTCCCCCAGTGGTGGGTTTCGTCGGTAAATCAATCGATAAGGTCTGTTGTCGACGCGATAGGGTTGTATGCACCGGTAAGGCTACCGATACCCCCATCAACTCAAAGATAGATCCCGCAAAGCCGATGGTTTGACGCAACGCCAATCCATAGATCACTTTCAACGTTAGTAATGTCTCAATAGCTAAATCGCTATACGTCTTAGACGCCCCTGGTTTACCTGTCTTTTGAGTATTTTCCCACGCTGCTATCACCTCATCGCTGAGCCATAGGGTCAGGCTTCCTCGCTTGACCAAGGCAGCGTTATACTCAGACCAGTTGCGGAGTTTGTAAGTGCGTTTCATCGGTACCGTGTTTGTGTGGTAACTACACTTTACCGGCTCTTACGGCTCCGTAACTTCCTGATTCACGCACCAATCGGTCTCGGTCTCTACTTATTAAAAAATTGTATGAAGCGCAGGAAATTACTGAGTCAAGCAGCAATAGGGATAACTGGAGCAACAGCGATTAGCTGCTCTGGAAGCAGCTCTCCGGAGAAAATTGACTCTGATAAAGAACTGCCTGTGATCAACTGGCGTATGGCTACAAGTTGGCCGAGATTCGTTGATGTCTTTAAAAGCTTGAATATTTTATGCCAACACGTGGAGGAGATGACGGATGGACGCTTTGCCATAACGCCTTACGAAATAGGCGCAATAGGTGAAATAGATGATCACGAAAAGCTATTGCATGCTGTTGCTGGTAATGAATCATATAAAGGTAACAAAGTACATTGTGGGCATACTGCTCTCTATTACTTTACGAATATAAATCCAGCCTTAGCTTTCGGAACGGCTGTTCCATTTGGTTTGAATGCCCAACAGCAACATGCTTGGCTCTACCGTGGTTATGGAATAGAAGTATTACAAGAAGTCTTGGATCACCATAAGCTGAATCTGAAGTGGTTTCCTGCCGGAAATACAACTACGCAGACGGGAGGCTGGTTTAGGAAAAAAATCGTCAAGGTTGACGACTTGAAAGGTCTGAGGATGAGGATTCCAGGGCTTGCTGGCCGAGTGCTAGAACGCTTGGGCGTCATAGTAGAAGATCTACCTCCTCATAAGATAGTATCAGCCTTGCTTGAAAACAGGGTTGATCCGGATAAGGGTATTAATGCTGTCGAATGGATTGGCCCCAGTGAGGATGAAACGCTAGGACTGCAGAAAGCCGCCCAAGTTTACTACTATCCAGGTTGGTGGGAGCCAGGAACTAGCTTTGCTCTATTGATCAATGGAGCTGAGTGGGACGCTTTGCCTCCCTCCTACCAAAATGTCTTAGAAGCAGCAGCAATGGAGACCAATTTGACTATGCTGGCCCGATACAGTGTTAGCAATATAGAAGCCCTAGAGCGTTTTGACTTCGAAGGGAAAAAACCAGTGCCTTTTAGCAAAACTCTCCTAAGACAGTTCTATCAAGCGGCCCTAGAAACTTATGAAGAATGTGCTTCAAATAATGAACAATTTGATAGAGTTTACCGCCAGTGGCAGTGTTTCCGAGAGCGCATCTACAGTTGGCATCAGATCAGTTCTCTTAGATTTAGCGAAATTGCTTATGAGGACTGGAAGGATTAGAAAATAAGATGAAGCGACGAACATTCTTTAAGAATATAACCTTGGGGACAGCAGGCACATTATCCGTCGACAACATAACTTCTACACAAGGAGAACAGCAAAAGCCTACTGCAGATGCTAACCCAACCGTTAAGTGGAGCATGGCGACTAGCTGGCCACAGTCCGACAACATAACCTTTCAGGCAGTCGATTACTTTTGCAAAAAAGTCAATGCTATGACTGATGGAGACTTCATTATTACTCCCTACCCAGCTGGCACAAATATTCCGAAGCTAGATAACAGAAGTATCTCAGCGCTAAAAGTTTTCTCTGAAGTGAAATCAGGAGCTATTGAGTGTGGTCATACAGCTAGCTATTACTCTCTAGAAGAGGATATCTCTCTCGTTTTTAGAACGGGTGTCCCTTTTGGTCTTAATCCTTACCAACACTATGCCTGGTTTTACTACGGTAATGGTCGCAAACTTATGGAAGAACTTCATAGCAACCATAACCTCAAGACATTTCCAGCGGGCAGTCCAGGATGTCAGATGGGGGGATGGTTCAAGGAACCAGTAAAGACCGTTAGTGATTTGAAAGGGCTTAGGATACGAATTCCTGGTTTCGGTGCAAGGGTTATTAAACTCATGGGTGCTGAGCCTGTGACTTTAGGTGGGGATGAAATCAACGATGCCCTTGATAGAGGAGAAATTGATGGTATCGTCGATGCTATTGAGTGGCAAAATCCGTATGAAGATATGCAGCTTAAATTGCATACACTTGATAGTTATAAGTACTACTATTATCCAGGTTTTTGGGAGCCGGGAACAACTTACGAAATCATCATTAATCAAAATCATTGGAATAAGCTATCAAAAGCCTATCAACGTATTGTCGAAACTGCTGCTGCCACTACTAATTTAAAGATGCTGGCTGATTACGATGCTGCAAACGGCAAAGCTTTAAAGAATTTACATATTCCAAAGGATGAGTTCAAAAGAGGCACGCACAAAGTTAAATTGACAGCGTTTGAGCCAAGTATCCTAAAGCACGCCTATATAGTTACATTTTTCTTACTCAAAAATCCTGAATTATTAAAAGAACCTAAACTACTCAAAAATCCTGAATTACTCAAAAACCCGCAATTATCTAACAGCTCTGAATTACAAGGTTTGTTAGACAACTCCGAGTTACTCAAAAAACATAAATTTTTACCAGAGACTTCTCGCGAAATTGAAAAGTTTAAAGAGATATTTGCTAACTGGCGAGAATTTCGAAGTCGGATTTTTCAGTGGAATAAACTCAACGAGTTGAGCTTTGATCAGTTTTCTATGTATTCAGTTGACTCAATTCGCTCAGATGAGGGTTCAACTTGCCCAGATGAGTGAATTGAGAAGTGGAGCAGCGGTGATGTCATACCTTTCGCGTCTACGAAACTATTTCCAGCCATCACAATGGAACACAGCTTTCAAGAACCTTCTAATCGGTCATAAGCTCACGCTGGGCTTTGGTAGCTTAGTAATTATTACTCTGCTTGTCGTAAGTATGAGTTTTTTGGCAAGTCAATTCGCCTCTGTATATATTCAGCGTACCCAAAAGCTGCGAGTACCAGCGGCCCTTACCTCAGTCAGTGCCCAGAGCAACCTGCGAGAGATGCAGTCAAATATTCGTGCTTACATAGCTACAGGAGAACCCGAGTATCGCTATCGCTATCAGCAAACTCGTCAGGCTTTTGAAGGGGATTTAGCCAATCTCAACACGTTGTTCAACAATTATGGTGGAACTGACAACATCCATAATCAACGCCAGACATCAGAAGACTGGAAGGAAGATCTAAACTCCTGTAAAAGAGTAGCTGACAATGTCCATAGCCAGCTTCAACTATTAGAAAATTATTACTGTGAATGGTTGAAACATCCAAATGAGATCATTGCTTTGCAGGATGATTTACTAGAGAAGCTGCCTGCCTTAAAGAGTTTTGAACAAGATTTACGAAAAAGAATTGTCGCCACTCAACAGAAAGTTGAGCAAATGATGAACGAGCAAAAACAGCGAGCACCATCTAAGCAAAATATGGCACTGCTATATGACATGGCAGAATTTCAAAATACTTTTTCCTTATCAGTCTCTGCCTTACGACAACATGTGATGACTCGATTACTCTCCTTTAGGTTTGAATATAGTGTGGTAGTTGATGACAATAAACAGATATGGGATAAACTCAGAGAAGAAGAACAGTTTCTAAGCCCTTCTCAGAGGGCACTTCTGGATGAGATCGGTCAAGAAAGACAAGCTTTCTTTAAACGACAGGAGGATATATTTAAGCAAATAGATAGTGACCGATATCGTGAAGACTTATTCCTCTTTCAAGGTGAGGCTGAACCACGGGCTACAGAGATGAGAAAGGTATTGGAAGACATAGTAAATGACCAGCAAACTTCACTGAATAAAGAACTCAGGGCAGGTGGCTGGAGCCTCATCATTGGTCAATTGTCAACGACAATAGCAGGTATCGTAGCTATAGTGTTGGGTTTTAGGATGGTTAAGCTCCTGACGCAGCAAATTGCGTCTCCTATTGTGGCTCTAACTAGAGCCACCGAATCCATCATAACTGGTGATCGGGTAGCCAGAGCTCCAGAGGAATCGGATGATGAAGTTGGAAAGCTTGCTCGTGCCTTCAATAACATGGCCAAACATCTGAAAAAATCCACTAATCATAATAATGTCTGAATCAGACGTATACGTTCTTGCTTCAGAGTAAGACTAATAACCCAAATTATTATCCATGTCATTCCTGATTTGATTAGTCCTGACTGGAGAAATCGAGCTAATAAATTACGATGCTTACGCTGTTATTAGCAGAGACCCTCATCATGAACATTATGACCTTGTGAATAAGTCATTTTGAAATCTTACAATTAACCATTAGATTTCATTTCATTTAATCTTCATCGTTTGAAGTATCCAAAGAATGATTTGTTTTGCTTTGCCCCTTTAATAAAGGCATTCGCTCTAAGATTTGAGTTATTAGCTCAACAAAATCCTTTGAGGATATCTTGTCCTCTTGCATAAATTGTGAAATTCGAATAAAACCAAATATCAGCAATGTCCCAATGATGATAAATGGAAGTATTGGAGATTTAACAAAGCCGCTCACAACTGTCAAAATAGCGACAATAGCTGCTAGCATAAACAGATCGAAAAATCTGGATGGCCAACCATTGGTCGTTCCACGGGGTGAATTAGGCCTCGAAATTCGAGGTGGCACAAGTAGCCGTTCACCTTTTCGAATTTCGAGACGTTCTTCCCTACCTTGAGGTGTTTCGATACCTGTTAGCAAGTCTTCTACCCGCACCATCTTTCGGGTTCCAGAAGGCATGAACTCTTGTATGCCTTCCGCTTCCATGTCAAGCAGGTGGGTGTAATCTACTAGTACATTAGGATTACTAGGCAACGGAACTTTTTCTTCGACCTCAATACCAGGAATGCTGCAGTGGATATAATCAAACTGGTCACGGATACTTTCGAGCAGGATGCGACGATCAATGAGAGTGCCTTTAGGGGGACTTTTGACCCAAACAAAAATCTTACGGTCTTCTTTGTCAGCTTTAACTAGGGCTTTGGTTCCCCCTCTCACCAGCACTACCCCGTTACGCCAGTAGGTACGTTTCGAGATGAGATGATTCATACGTACTATGAAGCGGGAGATAATGCTACTAGGGAGAATATTGTAATGGTACTGGAAAGGTAGTGCTTCTTCCCAGTTTCCTGTTTCAGATTCTTCTTTGCTAAGCAGGTCGGGCAACAGATAACGATGGTCATCTTCGTATCCTTCTAGAGGAAAGCACAGCTCAAACTTCCGCATAATGTTGAGAATGAACAAGTGCTTTTCAATAGGATACCGATGGGCATCCAGGATACGGCGAAGCATAGAGCGTCTCAGGATGCCCTTATGTTGAGTCATGAGAGCGTTGTCGTTAAGGATAGAATAAACGCCGTCGGTTACCCACTGGGGGTTAAGCACACTATCTTGTTGGAGCCGAGGATCGTCCCGGAAGTTGAGGACAATGCCCAGGTCATGCAAAAAACTAATCAGAATCTTCTGACTCTGGTCATCATTCACCTTCTGACTTGCACAGATTTGCTGGTACTGATGATACTCGATGTAATCAACATCCAGTTGTTCGAGCTGGGTTTTCACAGAAAACCAGGAATGGGGCAGGGTATCGAAGACGTGAGGCAGATCAGCAATTTGTTGCTGAATCTTTCGTTCCAGTTGCTTGATACCTCGGTGGGCAAAGTCACTGCAGGAAGTCTCGATGAATCCGACAATATTGGGATATTTGTTTTTCAACCCCCGACGATCGATATCCAAAGGTTTTTGATCTACCTGATTGCCTACGACGATAATTGGGGAATCTCCGCCAAAGCTACGGATAATTTTGAGCCAGTATTCAATTCGGTTGGCAGTTTCGTCTTGACGAGCATTTAGCACCAATAGATAGAGACTGCGCTTGGTGAGAAAAAACTGATGGGTGGCATGCATGATTTCCTGGCCGCCAAAGTCCCATATATTGAGCTTAACAGTTTGGTTGTTTGCTTTGATTGGCCATTCAGTGATGTTGATTCCTTCAGTTATCCTTTCGTTCGCGTCAAATGTATTATCGATCAGCCGCTTCACCAGCGAAGTCTTACCTACCTTTGCCTCTCCTACCAACAGCATCTTCGCCTCATTAAGTAGGCGCGACCTTTTTGCACAGTTCTGCAAGTAGTAGTTGATGATAGTGGCAGGGTCGAAGGCTTTTTCTAGGATTTCAGGTGGAATGGGCAAGGGATTCTTGCGGAGGTCCAGTTTTGACAGATCTTTCAGCTGACCAATTTCGGTAGGCAGATTGCCCAGTTGGGTCTTGCTCAGGTCGAGTTCTGATAGATTTTGAAGTTGGCCGATTTCGGCAGGCAAATTGCTCAGTTGGGTCTTGCTCAGGTCGAGTACTGATAGATTTTGAAGTTGACCGATTTCGGCAGGCAAACTGCTCAGTTGGGTCTCGCTGAGGTTGAGCCGAAATAGATTTTGAAGTTGGCCGATTTCAGCAGGCAAACTGCTCAGTTGGGTCTCGCTGAGGTCAAGTACTGATAGCTTTTGAAGTTGGACAATTTCGGCAGGCAGACTGCTCAGTTGATTTGCGCTGAGGTCAAGTACTGATAGCTCCTGCAGCTGGCTAATTTCGGCAGGCAAACTGCTCAGTTGGTTCGCACCGAGGTTGAGCCGAGATAAATTTTGCAATTGACCGATTTCGGTGGGTAAGCTATCCAGCTGGTTTGCACTGAGGTCAAGTACTGACAGATTTTGAAGTTGGCCGATTTCGGCAGGCAGAGCCTTAAGTTTATTGCCCTTAAAAAGGCTTCCCAAAATTAATGTTTCAAGTTTAGTCAGACTACCGATTTCAGGTGGCAATTCTACAAGCTCATTGCCCGATAAGTCCAATTCTGTTGCACCTTCGTTTGCGGCTTGCTCAATTACTCGCAATAGCTCATCTTGCGTCATGGGACTGCCCCGTATTTTCTCAAAATCTTGGCATCTACAGTTGATTTATCATATGAGCATAGTATTGGTTAACTACCTTTAGCGTGTGACCTAATACATACATCCGCAACCTAAGGGGAGTGCGCCACGCCTCAATAGTTTTATTGCGATCGCTACCGCTAAAAAATAGCTTCCTGATACGAACCATCCTTTAAAGTCAGCACCATTACGACTTGCTGCTCTGGATCTATCAGCCAATATTCTGGGATCTCACGCACCTCATACTGATCACTCCTTTCTTCGTAGTTACAACTTTCTGCTCAAACTCTAGCGAGGTTTCAGCAACTTCAGTAATTGAGTTCTCGATTGCCATCCCCGAACAAGTCCTCGCTTATAAACCTTGGCAATGAAGGGCTGAGAATTACCCTGGGAAAACCGTTGCATGCTAGATAATGCCGCCACAAAAATGTCTGCCATTTCTGGCCCCGTCAAATTAGCCGAGTAAAGCACAAAAACTCGTGCACCAGAAGCCGCTACTGCCATTTGCTCCAACACCCTACGACCAATGGCATCATCTTTGGTCAAAATAAGCCATCCACGTTTCCCAACGACGGGTAGCCATTCAACATCCAAAGCCTCGGGAGGAAAATGATCGTCATGGATTTCCACAGTTGCCCCAGCCTTACGCATAGCTTCCGCAACGGACCTTCTACCCAAAGCCCGATCAACAAAGAAAACTGGCTTATTCTTTTTACTCACGCCGCCTTAGACAACGTCAATTCGTAGCGCAGCACTTCCTCCAGTTGCTGACGGCTAAACCCATAATCATCCGCCAGGGACTCCATATCCTCCCCAGCCCTGAAGCGGTCAATAATCACATCAGCAGGAATGCCTGTATTGATCACCACAGGCCGACCAAACGAAATACGCGGATCAATAACCAGCACCCGAGGCGCATCAGCCTTCTGTACCTGGATCAACGGAAATAGTCGCTGTGCCAACCCTTCTTCATCCCACTCAATCCGCTCCAGCAAATGCTGTAGGGTCTTTTGCATCGCCAGTTGCCCATCCCTGGAAGCATTAATCAACTTACCGACCGACTCAACAAACAGATCCACACCATCAGTCTGAAATTGAACACGGGCCAGGGGATGAGGTAACCCAAACTTTTGCTCCACATAATCCAGAGCAGTACGTACTTTATCCAGACGCACCTTATGATCCTGACGAATCACCCTTAAAACGTGAGCTTCCACCAGGTTAGTAAACGAAAGCTGTGAACTATCAGGATCTGGCAAGGAGATCAACGGTTCAAAATACTTCGTGCCACCAGCCGTTGGATATGCCCGTCCATGTAGCCATGACCCTAGCGTCCTTCTTGGAATCGTTAGGTAGCGAGCTGCATCAGCAACTGTATAAGTTGCCACGTTGCGGATATCTACCTGGTCATAGGTAAAGGTCATAAACCTGGAGCTAAATCTACCTGAAATTTACACTACATCTTATATATCGACTACCACACACCTTAGCGGCTTCACCTAAATGCAGGCTGCTCCGCCATGGCAACGATCGCCAAATCGAGACTAATACGAATGTTCCCTAATTAATATACTCGGCTAAAGACATCGCCAATACTGACAGTGGCTTCGCTGACGGAATATGGAAGTAATTCTTGACATCCCTGTAAAGTCCCAAGTCACTGATGACCTACTCAGGTGGGTTCAAGACCTGTTCAGCAGTCAGGGCAAAATCTGGAAATGTAGAGGAAACGATGCGATCGCTACCGCTAAAACTAGCTTCCTGATACGAACCATCCTTTAAAGTCAGTACCATTACGGCTTGCTGCTCCGGGTCTATCAGCCAGTATTCTGGAATCTCCCGTGCCTCATACTGATCACGCTTTTCCTCGTAGTCGCGATCTCGATTGACCTTACCTGGACTCACCACCTCCACAACCAACACAGGCGGAGGCATATCCAAACGAATTGTCAGTCGCTTCTGAGTCAGCTCAATATGCTCCGGTCGTAGAATGACCAAATCAGGAAACCGATTACGAGCCTGCTTTGGCTTAAGGACAGGCACCTCCAGCTCACAACTATAGCGATGGGTAAGCCGAGGCTTAATCAATCCCGCATTAATGAAATAGAGCTGGAGCGCAAACGAAATCCATGCATTCAGTTCAGATTCCGTTGGCATTTCCACCAGCACTCCATCAATCCACTCATAACGACTATCCGTCCCATCGTCATAGGTCAGATAGTCTTCAAAGGTCATCCTAGATTTAGCTTCAGTAGGCATAGGATTTACCCTCAGGATTAAGCCTGGTTCAATTTGAACCGTAGCCATCTGCTCACTTTCGAGCATCGAATTAGGTACATCTATTCTATAGCCGCTTATCATACGGCAGCAATCATGCCCCCTACTACACATGAGTAGGTGCCGTCATCGTCCAAAAACTACCCAAGGACTGTAAACTTAGTTGGGGCAATTTTGGCCCAAAATAGGTACAATTTGGGTATGATGCTTTTCAATGCTTCTCCAAAATCCTTTGACAACAAGGATTACAGCTCTATCGAATATGGCCTTGGGGTAGTAGGGGGCGTGGGTTCAAATCCCGCCGCTCCGATTAACTGAAACCTCTTATGTATGGGGGGTTTTGTCGTATCTAGGGTTAGTGGCTTAGTAAAGCGGTTTAACGCTAGTCGGGGGCAAATGAGGAGTCGTGCAAGAACTCACACTAAGACGGAATCGATACTTCACGCGAGACCATCCCAAATACTATGAACAGAGCGGCGACCGGAGCAATCGCCCTACGGATGTTTGTCAAGGAAATGAAGGAATTAAGTGAGGACAGGCTAATGTTCTCTGACTATGCGAAAAAAGATTAATACTAGAGATGTTTCCAATATCTCCAGTATTAACCTCTCTAATCTCAGGTTTAGCCCTACATCAGACCCAACTGGGATAGGATGCCTTGACCAGTCATTAGCTCAGTAGCGAGACCAATCACGAAACCTAGCATAGCCAAGCGGCCATTCCAGTTTTCGGCGAGCTGAGTAAAACCAAACTTTCCGCTTTCTTCTGCCATGATTTGAAGTCCTTCAGACGAAACGTTCAGGTGGGTTGCACCTTACGACAGCAGTTTCGCCACACAGCCAGCCATACTGTCTAGATTTGGGGCTAGAAAATCTGGAGAACAGATCGAGTTGAAATGCCGACCCCCACTGAAGTAATGACGATTGCGCTCAGGGTTGGCAGCCACCGCAGCAATGGCGAACTCGACACGGGTAGATGCTGAAAGAGCTGCTTGGCATAGACTAGCAACAACCCCAGTCCAGTAAGAACGCAGGCTAGCCCTAGGCTGAACGCGAACACCAGCAGTAAGCCAGATCCTGGATTTCCGAGAGAGATTGCGCCCAGCAGCAGCACCAAGGCCGCCGGACAGGGTACCAATCCTCCGGATAGACCCAGCATGAGTAAACTGCGCCAGGTAACGGGCGTACCATCAGCGCCAGGAGGAAGGTGTGAGTGGGTGTGTATCAATGGTTGCTGGTATGGCTACGACTCGGAACGTACGTGGTGCATCTCAACATGGGGGATCAGAGAATGGGGCTTTTCTAAACCGTGGGTTTCCATCAGGACTTGATCGCCCATCACGTCAGCAGGAGCACCATCCGCCACAATCCGACCTTCGTCAATGAGCAGCACACGATCGCACACTTCTAGCAAGAACTCTAAATCGTGGGACGCGAGCAGTAAGGTTTCGTCAGACTTTTGCAAAAACTTGATGAGTCGTCGTCGAGTACGCAAGTCCAGACTGGCCGTCGGTTCGTCGTACAGCAAAATGCGGGGACACATGGCCATCAGTCCCGCGATCGCTAACATTTGCTTTTCCCCGCCGGAGAGATGATGGGGAGGACGTCCGGCTAGAGCCTGGATGCCTGTCAGTTCCAATGCCGCTTCTACTCGCTCGTTGACTTCAGCGTCTGACAGCCCCAAGTTGAGCGGGCCAAAGGCAATATCATCACGTACAGAAGGCGAAAACAGCTGATCTTCAGGGTCCTGAAATAGCAGCCCCAACTCGGAGCGAAACTGATTCGGTTCAACTAAGCGGTCAAACAAGTGAATCGTCCCGCTCTGAGGTTTTAACAAACCGCATAACAGCATGAACAGGGTGGTTTTGCCACAGCCGTTGTGACCAATGAGGCCGACCCGTTCCCCTTCGCGAATGATGAATTCAATACTGTGCAGAATGTTAGGGTTTCCAGGATAAGAAAATGAGAGATCCTGCAGGGAGATCGCGACTTGGCGAGTCAGACTGGTAGCTATGGGAATTGATATTGCCGACGGCGTACTCGATAAGACGGAATTTGAAAACTGATTCATAACGGTGGTAAGAGAACTTCACCAATCAAGAAACTCGCTGCCGCCAATAAGGTTAACAATGTCGGCAGAATAAATGTTCTCCCTTCTGACGAAGCCGCCATTTTAGGAGACCGGGGAGAATTTTGCCCATAGCCCCGGAGGCGCATGGCCTTGTAAACTCGCTGTGATTGTTCATAACTGCGTAAGAGCAGGCTGCCGAAGAGGGCCGCTAGCCAGCCCCACTGCCGCTGCATGGCTTGACGCGAGGAGCCATAGCCCCGCAGTTTCATCGCTTGTCGCATGGTTGCTAGCTGGCTGGCCATGTCAAACAGGTAGCGATAGGTCAATAAAGTCATATCGGTGAGTAAAGACGGAAAGCCCAGCGATCGCATCGTGTGCAGCAGGGTCAAAAACGGCGTGGTCCCCAACAGCACAAACCCAGTCGTTAAAATCGCTAAAAATCGCCCCGCAATTAACGCCGCCGTCTGTAGCCCCTCTAGCCGCAGCGTCAGCATGGACCACTGCCAGATTACCGTGGTGCCCGAGATCCAGGGCAATAGACCCACCATGGCCACAATAAAAAGACCGGGATAGGGCAACCGTCGGCACAAATAAGTGAGCGGTAGCTGGGAAGCAATATAGAGCGCGATGACGACCCCAAAAACCCACGGCAGCAATACCAAATGGCGCACCATGGCAATGGCAAACATCAGCGTTAACAGACTGAGCAGTTTGGACCGCGTAGGCCAACGATGAATGATGGACTGCCCAGGGATAAAGACATCGGCATGAAGAGTAGCAGCCATAAGATTAACTTTCGAGCAGTTCCGGTTTAACGCGTCGTAAAAAGAAGCACAACAGCACCGCAAAGAGCCCCTCTAAAAAAATGAGAGGAATATGACCCACCATCAAAACGGTCAGGAAGTTTTGTTCGGTGCTCTGATCCAAGGTTGAAGGGATCGCAAAGACCACTAAGGCAAAAAAGATCAAGGCGGCCAGTCCAACGCCGATCGCGCCTGACAAAAAACCAAAGATCCCAAGAGCCAATTTGGGTGAGAGCACTTTGGCAAACCGGTGACGGAGTTGAAAAAGCGGCCCTGCCAACAGAGCAGGCACCCCCACCATGACGACATTAACGCCTAAGGTGGTGAGACCGCCGTGGCCGAGCAAAATCGCTTGCAACAGTAAGCCAATCAAAATTGCAGGCCAGGCATACCAGCCCAAAACCATGCCCAGTAGACCGTTGAGCAGCGGGTGGACTGACACCGGCGGAATTGGCAGGCTGATGGCTGAGCCGACGAAGAAAGCAGCCGCTAGCAGCGACGCTTTGGGGACTTCTACTTGAGGATCGGAGGTTTTATGAATACGCTTTAAAGCCACCCAGGTGATGCCCCCGGCGATCGCATATCCCGCAATGCACACGGGAGCAGGCAAGATACCATCGGGAATATGCACTATTGTTTACCTCGTCGCCAAAAGTACAAGGCTGTCCCCACACATCCCCAGGTGACAGCCCCAGCCACCACGATCCGCTGTAGTGGACTGAGGCCAGTATCATTCGTAAAACTGCTGGCAATCATCCCCTCTGCCTCGACAGGAATCACAGCAATATCCCCATGTCCGGCTTGGCGTACGGCCACTTCCCAGTTGCCTGGAGCCGTGGGGATAAAGCTAAATTTGCCGTCGTCATCGGTTGTCCCGGTGTAAACCGGCGTTTGCGGATCATCCGGCGCAAACACTTGAACATCTGCGATCGCCATCGGTTGACCAGAATCATAAGCCGCTTGAATCTCCACTGCCGATGTCGTTCGTGCCTGGATGTGGGCACCGTGGGCAAAAGCGACAAGTGGTGTGCTGGCGATCGCGACTACTACCAAACCACTATCGCGAATGCCCCGTTGAAGATTGGTAAGGAAACGCTTCATTAGCGCCCCTACAACTGAGTTTCTTCGCAGTGCCCTTCTCCCACATGGCCGAGACTGGGCAAAATTGACATCACGAGTTGATAGTCTTCTGTTGATAACTGCTCCTCCAGAGCCACCATATCGACTTCAAGGGTATTGCCATCGGCAATTGCTGCGAGCGGGTCAAAGCCTAGCGCCCCGGTGTTGATGTCATCGTCTGGAGGCGCTTCGCCATCACCAAAGAGATGATCAAAGTGAAAAGTCGCCTCTAAGTCAGCTTGTTGGTCAGCTTCCAAAATGCCCTTGCGTTCATCGCCGACAAAGTCACCACAGACAAACTCTAGAGTAGGGTCAAGTTTCATCGCAAATGCGATTGTGTCATCCGCTTTAGTCGCGGTGCCTTCAATCCAGATGGTTTGGCCGCTGGTGGGGCCATCCGCCGCTGGCACCATTTTCCATGACAACGCATTATAGCGCCCTGCTGGAGCGGTGACAGATTTCACCAAAATCGGCTCGGCATTCTCGTCCCCGGCAGCTAGATCAAGCGTTACGGTTTCTTCAACCATGACCGTTTCAGTGGCTTCTGGCTGTCCCCCGGCTTCGGCGTCAAAAGGGGGATTGGTTTGGTAGGCCGTGACGTCGGCTAGGGTTACATAGACGTGATCAAAGTCGATCTGCCAGCCATCTTTGGTAACAAATCCCTGACGGACAAAATCTTCCCCATTGGCTCGAACAGTCAATTCACCAGCGGCATCAGTAGTCTCTGCCGCATCGGATTCGGTTGTTTCTGAAGTTGGGGCACCGCAGGACAGCAACAGAATTGGTAGCGTCGCGGCGATCGCTGAGTGGACAAAGAACTTCAAATTAAGCACAGAGTAGATGTCGGTTATCGTGGACAAAGTTGCTAGCACTCCTTTCACATAACCATCAGTTAAGCTATCTCACCCAGCAAAAACAATACCCCCTAGGGGTATTGAGCCTTAAAATTTAGATTTTCTTTAGGCACCGATACCTTCGGCAGAAGCTAATTGAGGTGATTCGCCTAGCTACCTGTACTACGTCTTCCACCAGCGGCTGACAGTGCGAAGCAAGGTGAGTTTTGTTACTATTAAGGCTGTTTAACATTCTCAAACATAAGTAACAGTCACGACCACGACCACGCCTAGGACTACGTTCCAACTACACCTATCATCATCTATACCGTTCAGGTAGAGATGGGGATAGTCGGTCGCTTTTGCTAGGGGCTGAAATCTCAAGGCTAGGAGCCAAAGAGACTTCAGCCCCTAGCGTTTTTTAAGGGTGTGTACTCTCTCATGCGCAATAGTCTCAATTTCTATGACCGCATTGCCGCCCAGAATCAGGGATATGACATCACTGGCTATGCTCCCAACACCCAGACCGCGAATGTCCTCCACCAAGACACTGACATCTCCGCCAATACCGTGATCCATCTGCTTCACATTCAAGATCTAGACCTGTCTGAATTTCACCGTTCGTCCGGTAAATTTTCAATTTGGATCGTGGGCGAAGCCAGATTATTGAGTGCCAAAGATGTCCATGTGTTGCTGCAAGAAGCAGAAGTTCACCAGATAGACAGGGAAATTGGGGAGATATGAGGCTTTTTGCAGGCATCTAGACCTGAGACGAACAAAAGCGATATTGAGAATCACTGAATGTCGCCCAGGTGACTTGACGATCTAAGTTAAAATGGTAACAATAGATACAGAAACAAATCGTTCATCTCTTGACTTTTTGAATAACTATCAAAAAAGTTAGTTGAGACGGAAGTAAGTAGCAGCCAACATTCATGCTGCTATCTGAAGGAACGCACCTCATTTTTAGGCTCTGTATTAATTATTGAGGACGCGAACCAAATGGCTATCTACAACACTCACCTTGAAAACATTACTACTACTCATACTGTCGGCTCCAAGGAACGCCTAATTGGGCATACCAGTCGGCAACAGCTGCGTCATCGCCAGCATTCTGTATTGATGCGTTTCAAGCAAAGCATCGAAGCAAAATAGACCTAACTTGAATCATTAAACGGCTATCGATAGCCTAGCATCAGCGTATCGTCAGCCTGAATCACTCACTTCACCTTATGCATTCCTACAACGTCCCCCAGACCATTGCTCTGGGGGATTTTTTATAGCTTCACTAGACAGATTGATTCAATGAAAGCCATACATCTAGTCTCTGTGCAATTTCACAGACATACTTTCAGGTCGGAGTGGATCCTTCCTCAACATTTTTATACTGATAAGCTTTATTTTATCTTTCAAACTATCGCAAATATAGAGCATCCGCCGTTGAGGCGCGACTTGTTTTCACGACCAAATCCGCTAATGCCCCTATAGGGGATTGAGAAACAGAACGCATCTGTCTTCCTCAATCAGAATTCTGATTAAAGATGGTACCGTAACTGTCACCCCTGACGATCTAGAAAACCAGCTGACGAAAGTTGAGAAAAATCAGTTGGTCGATGTTTACAGAGGTCTGGGGCACGTGGGTGAGGGGCACTGTCGTGCTGAGGGGCACTGTCGTGCTGAGGAGCACTGTCGTGCTGAGGGGCATTCTGAGGGGCACTGTCGTGCTGAGGGGCACTGTCGTGCTGAGGAGATTTAATTCTTGTCTGCAAAAACAGAACGGAGATTCTCTACATTGTTTTGCATCACAGCCAGAAAATCTCCGTCTTCAGGGACATTGCCTGCCGGGTCAAAGACAACACTTTCAATACCCAGCTGACGCAAGCGCTCTACACTCTCAGGTAAAGGGTCACCTTCCCAGATCATCCATTTAGCAGGATGCTCCGCAAGAAGTGACTCTAGCTCAGCCCACTGCTCTTGATCAGGAAACGTCTCAGGTTCCCATAGAACACTTCTAAGGTTAAGGCCATAGCGGACAGCCAGATAATCATAGACAGGATGAGATGCCAATAAGGGCTGGTTTTGATCGGCAGAACCTTCCACTAATGTGGCAATTTGTTCGTCAATATTAGTCAAATCCTGCTCTAAGGCTTTGTAATTAGTAGTAAAGAGAGCGGCTTGTGCAGGAAATTGGGTGGTCATGCGATCGCGAATGACTGCTGCCTGCTCAATCGCCAGGGTAGGGTCAACCCATGTGGTAAACGCAGTTCCTTCGTGGGAGTGTTCTCCCTCGGGCCCATGCTGGTGGGTGACAACCTCCTTACTGGACAGCCAGCGATCCTGAAATTGGCTGGCCGTGTCAATTGTCTTAGCTTGGGGTAGGCTAGCCGTCTGTAGCCATTTTTCGTAGGTGGCCCCATTGAGAACAATCAACTCAGCTGTTTGTAACTGATTGAGGTCATCTGCCGATGGCTGCCAAAAAGCCGGGTCAATGTCGTTCGGGACCGGTAGCTCCACCCTAACCTGGTCTGCCCCAATCCGCTCAGCAAAATACTTGAGGGGATAATTAGTGACATAAATGAGGGACTGGCTGCCCTCAGCACTGACAGTACTAATATCATCACCCGCCTGCTCCACAGTTTCGTTTACCTCAGCGGGCGCGCAACTGCTAACCAGTAGTGAAGTGGTTGCGATCGCAACCATCATCATCCGAGAAAAAGGAAGGATCTTAAATCGAAATATCATATTAAACGTCTCCTGTTGATAAATAAACCTTGTCCACGTCCAGGACGCCATTAAGAAAGCATTGTTTGAGTAATTCGATCTTTGAACACACCGGTACTAGCGGTGATCACCAGGGAACAACCAAAACTAATCACCAAAATAGTCACAACTTCCGCTGCAATTAAGCGAATAATCATAGTGCGGCAGCATCCCAACTTGAAGTTTGTTTCCATCTCTCGCTGCCGCAGTCGCAGGGAGAGATTAAAGACTAAAATCAACGCTATGACCGTCGCCACAGTCACCAAACCAAAGACTAGATTTAAAATATTACGTACCTTGAAGACCTCTAAAAGCAGTTCTTCAATAACACTAGCAGGTTGAATAATTTGGCTACCGGCCTCACTGACCTCGTACCGTCCCCTTAAAATAGCGGCTGACTTTTCATCCTTAGGAATCGCAATAACCGCTGTCAACGGAAACGTCTCCATAGAGCCATGGAAGTGAAAAGAGGCCAAATTGTCGGCATCAATCTGATTATACTGGGTCAACGCGGCATTGGCAGTCACAACAGTATCCTTTTGACCAAGGACGACATCAGTATCTTCAGGCTGTTCCAGATCCTGATGCCCGTGGCCTAACCCTTGAATTACCCAGGTCGTTTTTATATCGACAAAGACGGCATTATCGTCGGCTGTATGCGACTTTTCCAAAACACCGACGACATTCATTTTAAGTGGATAAACACCGCCAAAATCGAAGACCGATTCTGGAGACGACACAAGGGTATCACCGGGTTTTAAGTTTAAGGCAGCGGCCACATCAGCGCCTAAGACCGCTTCGCCTAAAATGCTAAAGTTGCGCCCGTCTGCCACAGAAAGCTGGCGTAGATCAAAATAGTCTAAACTGGTGCCGATAATGGGAAAGTTGCGGGCCTGAAATTGGCTGTGGAGGGGAATTGCGATCGCTAACGACGATGACTGAATTTGATTGACTTCGGCCATCGTAATGGTCTGGGGCGGCACTGTAGCAAAATATAGGGAATTAATAGCCAGATCCAGGTCACTGCCCTTAGCCCCCACCACCAGCGGCGTTGTTTCAGCCCGTGCCATCAGCTCTCGTTCACTGGCCGATAGCAACAGATTTAAGCTTAACGGCAAAGCCCCTACTAGGGTTACACAGGCAATCAAAATAGTCGTGCGCAATTTATTAAAGCTTAGATACTTCCACGCCAGGAAAAAACTAGCTTGCAGACCATTCATACCGTTTCCTCCTGCCGTTTTTGAGCCAGTGGGCTAACGACTGGTTGGGTGGTCTCCGACTGCGCTGACGTGACCGCTATAGCTGTTTTTAGATCAATCACCCGTTCGAAACGCTCCAGCAACCCATAATCATGGGTAACCGCTAGTAAAGTGGACGGCTGTTCATCAACGTAGCGAAACAAAATATCAAGGATACGCTGTTTATTGTCTGGGTCTAAATTACCCGTCGCTTCATCTGCCAAAATCAACTGTGGTTGCGGCAGTAGGGCACGACAGATAGCCACTCGTTGTCGTTCCCCCTGAGAAAGTGCTTTGATTGAACGCTTGAGCTTATCGAGAATACCTAACTGGGCAGCCAGGTCACGAGCCCGCGCTTTTACTGTCCCGTCCAGCTTTAGGGCAGGATTCAGACGATAAGCATGGAGAATATTATCAAACACATTGAGATATTCCACCAGTTCAAAATCTTGAAAAACAAATCCAATGTGTGAAATGCGAAATTGCCGTCGGGCAGCATCAGAGAGCTGGTGCATAGAGACATCTGCTACCTGAATCTGTCCTGCTAACGGTGTCCGAATTCCCGCAATCAATTGTAAAAGCGTCGTTTTGCCCGTCCCACTAGCCCCAATCATGGCCACCTTTTGACCGCGATGAATGACTAAATGGGGTAATTTAATATGAAATCCACCTCGATCGTATCGAAATTCAAGGTTGGTGAGTTCAACAATAGGCTGGATATCGGTAGATTTTTCCATAGGATTAAGAAATAAAAATTCTATAGGCCGTTTGATAGAGTTAGAAAATAGAAATTGTTGTCAAAGTTTAAAACTATGACAATCGATGTTCATCCACAACTTCGATACTTTTAATTTTCCAGACAGCGTCAGCGTAGGTTAGAGTGACCAAAGCAACATATAGATTATTACGGTAATGTGTGTGGCCAAAGTGGGTGACAGAGCCTCCCACCAGCCATTCTGCTTGTACAACAACTTCCTTATTCGGTAATGAGTCGACCGAGCCAGTTTTCATGACAGCAACATAATCAACGCTAGCTCGTGCACCACCTCGATTTTCAATTTCCAGTGCGCGACGATTTTCCAGATAGATATCCGTGAGCTGTTCTCCTGTCACACTGATGGCCAATTTTTCATAGATTTCTTCTTCTGTACGAAACTCAAATGACTCATACACATTGCTCAGCAACTGATCGAGAATCAGAGCAATTTGAGGCGATGAAGGTTTTGGTTGTAAAGGAGCCGGTAACACCAACGGCAAGGCCAAAACAGGATAGGCCCAAATCGCTAGCGGTAAGACTGTACGTGTTGCGGCAAAGAGTGGCAAAGATGGCTTATTCTTCAGTTTTAATCGACCACTATCTAACCCCAAAGCCACTAAAACTAAGGCTAAAGAAACGAGGGGAATGGTTCGACTGTTAGCATTGACGTCAATTGCTTCTATGGCAGGAGCTGACACATCAACTAATAAGTTATTTTGCCAATCGATAGTAGGCTGATCTCTCGTCAAAACTGCCTCTACCTGGCTATGGGGCTCGTTGATGGTCGTCGCAACTTCTGGCAGTGTCGGAGAGAACCGGTTCCATTCAACGGTGACCATTTTGGGAAAACTGTCGGTAGAATAGCGCAACACAGCGCCCAGCCTAGTGTCCTCCAAATCTTCAGGGTCAGGGGCCTCCTGGATAAGAGGCCCCTGCTCATCCCAAACAACAAAATTAATCTGGTCAACAGTAGGCTCTGCAACCACCCCATCAATTTTCAGCAACAGGCTATCGGTCAGGGTCTGAACAACTTTTTGTTTGAAAGCTTCGGCGTTAGCTGTTACAGCAGGAACATCCTCCATCAGATCAAGGGCAGATAAATCCATTAGAATTTCAGCATGAATTTCCAGCGGCTCAATGATTATAAAAATCTCAATGGGTGCAGAGAGATCGCCATTGGTAGTAGTTTCAGCAGTTTGCGAGGCAGACACCACAGATGAATTAGCGATAGTGCCACTGACTTCGGCATCACCAGGCTCAGTGGAGACTACCGGCTCAGTCTGACTTGTTATCAGTTGAGTTTCAGGAGAGATAACTGACAATTGTCCTCGATAGCTTTGAGGGAAAGCTATGGCAACTAACGCCATACCCACTAGCCCGTAGCCTATCCCCTGTCGCCAGCGCTGTGGCAACCGACGTCCCACAGCTGTGCCACCAACAATCACCAAAACTGCCAACAATTGTGCTGCATCCATACCGATATGGAGCAGCAGCAGCCGAAGTACCAATTGATCACCCAACATACCGCCATCAATCAGCACCTTGGCCCAGCCAAACCCGTGCAGTAGCCCTAACCCTAAAAGGGGCCAACAAATCCAATCAGTGGAGGCTTCTGGCTTACGCCATATCCCCATCGCCGCTAGAACAGCTGCGGCCAAAAGCAACCCAGTCTCCGCCACAAACATAGGGACAGTTACACCACCGACGCTAACAATAACTGACAGCAGTCCGCCCACCATAAAAAATGTAATCGAGCGCACTAAATTACTAGAGCGACTCCCAAAAGCCAGAGCCACTAAAAAAAGAAGGTGAGGCCAGGAAAGAACAATATGTATAAATCCTGACACAGCATCCTGGCGTAGCTGAGTCAGCCATTGCCCGTCCATAATTTGAAATTGGTCTATGGGAACGATAATGCCATCGTCTGTGGCGGCTAAAAATTGAGTTTGGGACGACCCATCTTGCCAATAGACGGTAAAGACGCTGCCTTCGGTTTGCCAGGGTAAGCTCAATTTGTCCCGACTCATAAGGGGCGCATCGCGGCAGTCAAAAGCAAACAACAGAACCGTTGACGACAAAGCTTGCCCCACAGGATTTTCCGACGATAGCTGACAGCGAGCAGGCAGCCTGGGTACCAATGTACTACCGGCAAAAGCATCGGGCAAGTCGACTCTTAGCTCATAGTTACCCTTAGACTGCTCTCGTAATTCTACTAGAGCAATATCCCCACCATGGGCAAGGGCAGGACGCCCTACTACCAGACAAAATATAGCCAACACTGCAGTGCAGATTGCAAATTGCTGCCGTTGTCCCATGGTTTTATCTCCAAGAAAGTACAGAGCAAGACAGCCCAGTCTATTAAATATGGAATTTATCAGCAAGCAAACTCAGTTGGTTCCATTGATAAATCTCATCATCGATTCTCCTGTTGCCGTAATTGTTTCTCTACAACGTTCGGGCTTAAATCAACGATTTTGCTGCCATAGTTGATCCACAATCTAAAATCCACATGAGGCGGATAGGTATAATTCCCGCCAGTACCACCCATCACGCCAATGTATTGACCCTGCTTGACGTAATCTCCTTTTCGGACAGAAAAGCTCTTGGCGTGAGCATAAGCCCCCTTGATGGGATAGCGTTTGCCAGAGAGTTCAAAAAATATAAAAAAGTCGAATGCGTCTCCTACTTCTACGGATGTTGGCTTCTTGATAATTTCTATGATAGGTGATGGGTCTACCGGCATTGGATCTGGATCTGAGGCTCCAATACCGACAGCAATGACCATAGCTCCAGGCTTTTCAAAACCCGAATCCGTCAACCACCTTTGGAACATTGCCAGCGCAATAAATTTTTCGCCGGGCTCACCAATTCCCTCTGGACGGGACTCTTTTACAATTTTCTCAAGGTAAAAATTGCCTTCCATTAGATAGAAAGCATGATCAGTCTCCTTAATCCAGGTAGTCATGGGGCTGCGTTTTTAAAGGGCGGCTGATCAAATACTAGATCGGATTTGAACGTATCTAAAGTCATACATCATCTTTAATCAGGGGCTAGACTAGCAAGCCTGATATAGGCTTCGGCAAATTGATCTGAACGGTACCCAGCGGCCCGCAAGTATCCGCTGTATTCACACCTGGGAGCACCCCCAAAGCCATGTGTGGGGCACCTATCTCCACGGTTTGTTTGAATCCACCACCCTGCGCCAAGCATTAGCCCAGCTAACCAATGTACAAGACCATCAGCCGGGGCCATCTCCTGACAACAACAACAATTTCAGCTCTATGACCAAATGGCCGATACCCTAGAAGAATACCGTGAGCTAGCCCCGTCGTAAGTGGGTTGGTTTGACCTGAGGAACGGATAGCTCCAACCGCTGGGTTTGGCGTAGCTGAGTTTGTGCAGCGTCTCCAACTCCCCACGTATAAGACTTTTTATAATACAAATGGAACAACAGTATGCTCACTGCGGGTACGATCGCGATCAACTGCTGAAAGCACCTGATTTTCGGCTTTAGACGATGCTAAACACTGAATGACCAGATCGGCGACATCGATACGTGTGATGCTGCCTGCAACACGCATATCTTCTACAAGCATGCCCTTACCCGTGGCGGGTTCGGATAGCAACCCGCCAGGACGCACGATAGTAAAGGAGAGACCACTGGCTATCAGGTGTTCTTCGGCCTTAGCTTTGGCGAGAAGAGCGGGTCGCAGCGTTTCTAGCACCTGTTCAGGAAGTGCGACGGCACTCTCTCGTACCCCAATCGAAGACACTAAGATAAATCGCTGACAGTGTGGTGATTTTACCGCATCTACAAGATGGCGATTACCTAGATAGTCGGCGCGGGGTTGGTCGCGGGTAAAGCCTTTGCCGCCTAGGGTTGTCACCACAGCAAAGGGGGCTGAGCCAATCGATTGCACTGCTGTTTTTACAAAGTCAGCATCCAATGCATCACCGACCTGGACGCTTGCCCCCAGAGATTCGAGCTGCGATCGCACATCATCGGTTCGCAACAAGGCTACAACTTGATGACCTTGTTGGGTTAATCCTTTTACGACTTCAAAGCCCACTCCACGGCTGGCTCCGGCAACAAAGACGTTTAGTGGCATAGTGGTAGTCATAGCGATCAGATAACGTGGGTCATGACACAGTGTGTCACAAGTGCTCCCAATTTTTCTAGTGAGACACTGTGAGATCGCGTTCCACCAAGACAGTACCGAAATCTGGCAGGCTTACGAATCCCTCGAATGTGGTTACGCAGGGCTCAAACAGAGCTACAGTTAACGATGTGTAATTTTTGTCTTGATTGTCTCAAACAGCGCAGAAAGCCAAACTCTAAGTCGACTCACAATAGATTGTTTTGCATTGAGCTTACTAGCTTCACGATCTGCATCGATCTGCCGCATGCGCGCAGTCCAAGCCTCCCGATCAACACGCATAGCCTCAATCTTCTTCCGCATATCACTAAGATTAGTCATCGAGCCTCCTATTAATCGCTTCCAGCTCATCCATAATCTGTTTTCGCCCCGCAGTGGTCTCATTAATAAGAATTTCAAGAATCTCATCAATGCCAGAGAAGCGACCATTGCACTCCTCCATAAACTGACCAAGGGCCTCAGTTGTAACGCCTAAAGATTCGTTGACACTATCAATTCTGCTGCGCAGTTGATTAATCGCTTGCTGAGTTTCATTATCCATGCTGCTCAGCATCCTTTGCTAATGCCTCTCGCGTCGCTTGGATACCGCGTTTCGCTAAAATCAACAGCTTCTGACTATCCGGCATCTGCTCCCAAACATCCTCTGGAATGCCTGCCAACTCAGCAAACTCCTTCAGCTCCTTCTCAATGCCGCCGATGTCTACACTAATACGACGAGTCTTAGATTTTGAATCTTTAGCCATGAAGAATATCGTAACTTCAAGCACATCTTAGCATCATATGCATCAAGTACTGCATGTATTAATCAAAGTGACCCATCGTAATTATATTCATTACAATCCAGTCCGCCATGGATTGTGCGAGAGTCCGCAGGAGTGGCAATCTTTCAGTGTGATCGGTTCGTTGCAGAGGGTATTTGTCCATCTAACTAGTGTCAAGAGGAGAGTCCTGAAATCTCTCATGGATTGATGGGAAATAGCTTTGGAGATGACTTAGAAATGCTGTAAGCGGTGCGTTGTGAACACACCCTACCTGGCTAAGCAAGAACTGGGCATCGACACCCATGTAGACTCGGTATTGAGCAAAGCCAAGGTAATTGTAGTAAGGCTGTTGGGGGGACGCAGCTACTAGAGCTATGGTTTAGAGCGTCTGCGGGAAAGCGCAAAATTTTACGGCATTAGCTTGGTGGTTTTACCAGGTGATGATCGCCCTGATCCGGCCCTCAGTAGTTTGGGTACAGTGCCCCTGACAGTGGTGGATAAACTCTGGCACTACTTTGTGGAAGGTGGTGCGGAAAACCTGGCTTACGGACTGCAATATCTAGCTCAAACCTGTTTGGATTATTCCTATGAGGTGTCTGAGCCGCAGGCTGTGCCGCAGGCTGTGCCGCAGTGGGGGGAGTATGGATGGGAGAGAGGGAGAGCTGACAAGGGTAGATTTTTTAATTATTCTAGAGTCAGCGTCTTAAGATTAAAGCATTCCAACGGTGCCTCTTAGTGTCGTATCATGCCTCATCGCCCCCAGACTTACAAAGATTGGCTTCGAGTGGTGACTCGCAAACTGCCTCATTTGTCAAAACCTCAAGCCGTAGTACTGAGCATGTGGAGTTTTGGCATTGCGATTACTCAATGTAGTGGGTTCTCGACAGTGTCAGCGTTTTTGGTAGAACTGTTTGAACAGCCGGAAAATACGGTGAGACAACGCTTGCGGGAATGGTATAAGAATTGTAGTGAGAAACGGGGACTTAAGCGGTCTGAGCTTGATGTTAGCGCTAGTTTTGTGCCCCTATTAAACTGGATTCTCAGCTGGTGACCGACAGGCGATAAACAGTTAGTCTTGGAGGCGGATGCGTCCACTCTGGGAGACCGTTTCACTGTGTTGTTGATAGCCGTTGTCTATCGAGGATGTGGCCTTCCGGTAGCCTGGAAAATTGTTGAAGCCACGGCTAAAGGGAGTTGGAAACCGCACTGGCTTCAAGCTATTCGCCCAGCTTGAAGCCGGTATACCAGCGGACTGGTTTGTCATGGTCACCACCGACCGAGGGTTATATGCTAAGTGATTCTATGAGGCGATTCAAGCATTGCACTGGCATCCGTTTATGCGCATTAATCACCAAGGTCACTACCAAGTGACGCCGTCATACACGTTTGCCCCACTTAAAGCGGTGATCACTCAGGTGGGTCAGTCGTGGTCAGGAACGACGACATGTTTCAAGACCAATCCCTTGGAATGTACGCTGTTAGCCCGTTGGGATGAGGAATACCAGGATCCATGGCTGATTGTGACCGATCTCGACCCCGACCAAGCAAATATCCTCTGGTACGGTCTGCGCAGTTGGATTGAAGGCTTATTCAAAGATATCAAGCGAGGCGGTTTCAAGTCGCACCTAACCCGGATGCGTGCCCCACAACGTGTCGAACGACTATGGTTAGCCATCACGGTGGCGATGATTTGGTTAGTGAGTGTGGGTGGCCAGGCTAATGCCCAGTTAAGTTTTAGCAGCTTAGGGGCTTTGAGAACACCCCAGAATACGTCTGAAACTGATTCTCATCAGGCTTCTAAGGCGAATAAGGAGACTTTGGCAGAGCAAGCTTCGTTAGAGTGTCAAGGCTCTTCTCCGTCTACAGGAAACACTCAACCCGCCACGCATCCTCGTCATCTTAGTTGTTTCCGATGCGGCTTTTTAGTGCTATTAGCGACGATCTTTAAGGGAGACTCATTGCCGATTGGCCAATTTTTCCCAGATTTTTCAGTCGGGCCAAAACCCATACCTATCTTTAACTCTGGATGAATCTTAAAAAACTACCCTTGTAAGCCCAACAAAATAACTGCAATCCCAGTGAAGCAAAGAGACAACCGACGTTGAAACATCCTAGGCATGTTTCTAAATAGACTGCAGCCGTGCGCCATAATTTAAGAATGATTATTATTTTCATAAACTGCTATGCCAAAAGGCCAATCCCTATCTGTCAACAGACTTTCTTTGAGCTGGGGAAACGAATTTGTCTGGACAGGGTAGTATAGTAGGGGCAAGACGATGCGATCGCAAATCCTATGCTTAACCAGCGCAATATACTAACGGCCCTCGGCTGCTCCGGCTCATTAGCTCTGGCCCTATCAATTGCTCAGCCAGCTATGGCCAGCCAGTCTGAGAATCACACAGCTGAAGACAATGGCATCACTAATCTGGTGCAAGCAGACTCCAATCCCATTACAGATGCGCTGGGATGCAGTTGTGCTCGTTGTTTATTAGGACAGCAACAGACCTCTATATAGGCACCCCACTGGATGCCAGGGTCAACCCAAATAAACCCAGCCCCAGCAATAGTATACAGCTTGCCCCTAAAATTCTTACCCACTGGGTGAGCCATTGTCGTCTTTTTCCTAGACGACGATCAGTATACTGTCGTCCCATAATGGCCATCGCCCCAATCCAAGCCAGAGTGAGCGCCATTCCTGCAGAAATAGCCAACACCATGGCTACACTCGGCCACAACAGATTATTCGCCAAACCATAGAGCAAAACCAACAGGGCACCACTGCAGGGAACTGCACCAATGGCTAGAGATAACCATCCCCCGCCTTCACGAACATCGCAGGTTAAGCAATTGCATAGCTGCTCAGCTCGCGGCTTGGGGCCTAAAACATGTTGGGTAAGGTTGGGCGATAAAACAAGCTCAGAAGCAACAGCATTATGGTGAGACTTTTTGGTCGCGTTTAGAGCTTGCCAGAGTAGCCAGGCTCCAATGGTTGCGATCGCGCCATAACTAAACAACTGCACTATCCGATAATTATCAGGCGTACCGCCCCCTGCCTGACGCACTACGGTATCTGTGAGCACTACCACGGCAACAGCCGACAGCACATGGAAAATGGCAATACGCACTCCCATAATCAGCCCCCGACGTAAACTGCCACCTTTCCCTATAAAGTAGGAAATAATCACTGCTTTGCCATGCCCCGGTCCCAAGGTATGAAGCACACCATAACTAAATGCCATTAGCAGGCCCAACAGAAAAGCCCCCGTAGAACGCTGGCTATGCAAATTGTCCATTGCTTGGGTCAAAACTGCTGAAACTCTAATCGGCAATGTTTTCCAAATCGGGCCAGGGGGTATAGACAAGGCGAATTTCCCAGATTCTGACTGATTGAACACGATATCCGTAGGGATGAGCACATAACTCACGTCCACTGAGCGTGAGCCATCTACACGAAACAAGTTATAGCTGGCTGATTGTTGCTGCAACTGACCGGTCACTGAAACCGACGCAAATAAGCCAGGATCCTCGATAGCAACGGCTGGTTCCACATAGATAATTTGATTGGGTGGCGGTGGCGGCACATGAATGCAAGCACCCACATAGGGAACCAACAAAAATTCAGTGATCCGTTGTTCTTGGTCCCAAGTCAATGGCAAAACATACCCCGAAAGATTAATCGGCTGTTCTTCCAAGTGAGGATTCGTAGACTGAGATTGTTCTAGCCAATAGGCTTGAGCCTGATCAACCTGAGTAAGAAGCCGATCAACATCTAACCCTTGAGCCTCAAGCTGACGCCGCAGCCGCTGCACTTCCTTAACCTCAAAAGCCTCAGCATCAAACTGATTTTGCTCAACCCACAGTCGCAAGCGGATCAACATAGATAAATCATAGGCTTGCTCAGTAGACAGATGCTCATAGGGATTCTGTAACGTGGTGGTCTGGGGCTGTAGGTCCTCCCACGTAATCGCCTGCTGTGCAGCCAATGGTTCAGCACTGGCAAGCGCCAGATACGCTCCTACTAAAAATCCTAGGGCGTAGCGCCACCAGTCTCGACAACAAACTGAGTCACACATAGAACAGGTCCATGACTAAAGCAGTCAGATAAATCTGCCCTCAGTATATTAACTACCGACTTAAACCACGTCCAAGTTGAAATCTGTAGGTTCTTTGGTTCTTTATTGGAAAAACGACCGTTCCAGACATGGATAAGGTTGATACGGAAAAACTGTAGCTGTGTGGCAAGCCATCAACACAAAAGAAAAAAAGCTCCTGGCATTATGTCAGGAGCCTGTGCACTGTGCGAATCGAACACTGGATTTAACTAAGCCTTGTAGCAAAACCGCGATCTGAAAGTACGTTCTTTTGCTGGACTTGATAACAGTATGCCAACATCCCAAGGTTGAGCGTTTCCATCCAGGGAAACATAGCCAGTATTTTTTGCCAATATTGGAAACCCATAGTCTGTCGGATCACCAATAACTACTTACCATCAAAAGGTAGTGAACAACGTGCCAGTAACAGATTTCTGTCCACTCCATTGCAATTTTTCCCTAAACTTTGTCACCATCAGAAAAGGCATGGAGGAAATCGGTGACTAACTCTGTTCGCAGTAGTTTAATAGTGATCTTAATAGCACCGTTCTTAGGCGGGCTACTGGTATTACCTGGTACAGCTCAAACTATCCCCCCATCATCCCCTTCAGAGAATGGACCTAGTGTAATCCCCCCACCACCAACATCTTTACGTTTAGAGGGTGACCCAATCCCAGCCAAACTGCCTGCTTCAGAGCTTAGAAAATGGCCACCGCCTGCCGTTGAGCAGCCCGTAGAATTAGTCTTGCAGCTCAACGAACGGCAACTTTATGTTTATCGAGGCGATGCTTTAGTAACGACGTTTCCTGTGGCCATTGGCAAAACGGGTTGGGAAACCCCCACAGGTAATTTTGAAGTCTCTTACATGCTAGAAAATCCAGGCTGGACCAACCCATTCACCGGAGAACTGATGCCGCCAGGCCCTGAAAATCCTCTGGGAGAACGCTGGATTGCCTTTTGGACCGATGGTCGCAATGAAATTGGGTTTCATGGCACGCCTAATCGTCATTCCATTGGTCAAGCAGTGTCCCACGGATGTGTCCGTCTCTATAACGAACACATCCGCGAACTGTATGAGCTAGTTACTCCTGGAACAGGGGTGACCGTGCTGCCCTGAGAAGTGAGAAGGGCTCAGAAAACATTACCAAAGTCCCCTGGGGCTGTTATTGACAGGAGCACCACCATTACTCGGAGCATCAGTAGCCGGCTCTGATGCATCAGTCACTGGTGCAGTCTCAACAGTTGATTCCTCAACCGTGTTATCCGTTGACGATTCTGGAGTAGCGGATTCTGGTAATCCTGTTGATGCTGGATTGTCGGGTGACTGCTCTAGAGGTGCATCCGGGATATCTGTAATATCTCCCGATGTCTCTGGAACTGCTGATTCTTCTGGCAATTCTGTTGATGTTGGCTCAACTGACTCAGGCAAATTATCAATTGGCTCAACTGACTCAGGCACAACATCAGCTGGTTCTGGCTCTAGCTCAGGATTAGGGGTGGGGTCGGGTGCGCCTTCAAACTCTCCACCATCAGCAGGGGGAGTGGGGGTGGGGATGTCCTGGGCATAGGCGGGAGATAAGTGCCCCACTGCTAAACCGACCGTTGATACAATGGCTAACAATAGGCGAACCTTAGCAAATCGAATTGAAGAAGTAGCCATAGTGCAGCTCCTGAAAAAACAAAATCGTCAAGATTTGGGTAAATCGATGGGATTGAGGTCACAAGTCAACTCACCATCCACCAAACGTCCCTGTTGCCATATGCCTGATTTTGAGGTGCCGTCAGCAAACGTGTATACGCCCTCGCCGTTACATTTATTAAACTCAAAATCACCGATATAGCGATCGCTATTTTCTAGCATCCACACCCCCCGCCCACTAAATAGATCATTTTGAAACTCGCCCACATAGCGACGACCATTGTTAAAGGTAAAGGTGCCACAGCCATTGCGCTGGCCATTACGATAGTCACCATCGTAGCGATTACCATTGGAGTAAAGCATACTACCACGACCATCTGCCGGTTTACCCTCCTTAAACGGACCATAAAATCGAGTGCCGTTTTGATAAACATGATCGGGGACTTGAGCAGTGATGGGCGTGACATCAGGCTCATCGCACAATGGCTGAATGGTAATCGTGCCATCAGGGGTGACAAACTTAGGTGACTTAGGGCGTAAGGCCAGGTAGAGGGCAGTAGTAGATAGAGCAATTGCTCCTACTATGATGGCCAATTGCGGCACAGTAGCCAATTTTGGCTCAGAAGTAGGCATTGCCTCCGGCTGTACTTGGGCAACAGGACTCTCTTGAGACCACTTAGCCGTAATCGATTGCGGTAAATCAGACATTACAGCAGACCAGCCATCCAAACATGTGCCAGCTAAACAAGCATTGGTAAAGTTAGTATTGGCGATAATCGCATCTGACAAGTTTGCCTGGGCCAGATTAGCCTCAATAAAGTTACCGTCCTGTAAATTCGCTGTGGCCAAGCTTGCCCTTTGTAAGTTCGCATTGTTGGCATAAATACCACTCAGGTTCGCCTCAGTTAAGTCAGCACCCTCTAGATTTGCCCCAATTAAACAAGCCCGACTGAGATTTGCCTTACGCAGATTAATTCCCTGGAGGGGCTTTTCAAATAAATAGGCCGATTCTAGGTCAGGACATTCATCAGGATGCTCAGAGCGCCAACGATTCCAAGCAGCTACACCCTGATCAATGAGTTCTAGATAATCTATCGTTATCATGCCAGCTTCAATGCACGGTTAAAAAAGTTCGAAACCAGAGGATCATATTCCTACAAATACCATTACTGTAAAAGTTCTCCATCCCTTGCAAGCCATAGAAGGACGCATGTGTAAACTGTCACATCAGCTATACAGTCTGTTCAAGTAATAAAAAACGCCGCTGCTACAGAGCTACGACGTTTGCTTAACTGAACATGCATCCACAGTCGTCTCTTGGATAGGCTATTGATCACATATCCGTCTCAGTACGTTGCCCCCTAGGCTTCCACCCAGACAGAGACAGAGCCGCCGTTACACTGAAATTCGGCCCAACCCCATTCATTAGTTGTAATTGGGGTATTGATATGCTCGGTCAAATCATAAAACTGGGTGTTCGCCTTACCCACTTCCATCCATTTAGTGCCAGCAGCACCATCACTCATAATCACCGCCATTGCCTGCGGATGCTGCCCATCGCCGAGACGAGTCCAACCAATAGTATTGAAATGATCAAAGTAATCATATTGAGGGCCATAGGCAAAATGCTTACGGATATGCAAAAACTTATCGATCAGCCAGCGGTGGGAATGTAGCACGATAGAATACTTGTTACCATCTTTACCATAGTCTTCGTATTGAGCACCATAGTAGTCAGCATAGAAAACACAGGGGTATCCTTCTGCACGCAGCAAGATCAACGCGTAGGCTAACGGCTTAAACCAAGCCTCAACCGGTGCTTCCAGAGCCTGTAATGGCTGAGAGTCATGGTTTTCTACAAACGTCACAGCATGGGTAGGACGGGTTTGCACCATGGTCCCATCCAAAATCTTTCTCATGTCGTAATTTCCACTGGCCTTGCTCGCGTAGTGGAAATTGTAGTGCAACGGCACGTCAAACACAGACATACGACCTTGAACAGTATCTACATACCACTGCAGAGTACCTAAATCGTTGTACCAGTACTCTCCGACCATAAACAGATCTTTTTGAGCATGATGCTCCAGAGCATCGATCCAGAGGGGAAAATACCAGGCAGAAATATGTTTAATAGCATCTAGCCGAAAACCATCCACACCAGTTTGGTCTAGATACCACTTTCCCCAGTTTTCAATTTCTTTTTGTACATCAACATTTTGGAAATCTACATCGGCCCCCATCAGATAGGCAAAATTACCTTTCTCTAATGCTACCCAGTCATCAAAAGCCTTACCTTCAAAGAGATACACCGTATTGTCTTCTTTGGTGTAATCATCGTAGTCCACGGCATCAAAGTGCCACCAGTGCCATTCAAAATCAGAATATTGCTTGCTCCCGTCTGGCAAACTCCGCCCTGGAAAGGTGAAGTGAGTATAGGCATTCACGTCCTTCTGCCAACCTTTTGGATTTAACCGATCATTTTGCCAAAAGGGTGTGGCTTTAACGACTTCTGTTTGGTTGCCTCCCATACGATGGTTGAGTACACCATCCGCATAAACTTGAATACCACTCGATTGGAGGGTTTTGATAGCAGTTACATACTGCTCTCGGGTGCCGTATTTAGTCGGTTTTGAGCCACATTGGTCAAATTCGCCTAAATCATACATATCGTAGACGGCATATCCGACATCGTAGCCACCCCCCATCCCTTTATAAGCTGGGGGTAACCATATAGCAGTAAATCCCGCACCTGCTAGTTCCTTAGCAAGAGTATTGACTTGATTCCATAGGTTGCCATCACTTGGCACATACCAATGAAAATACTGCATCATCACACCGTTTAGTGCAGACATCTATGACAACTCCTTCGAATAGCAGATGAGTAGACAAAAACTGAACTCAGGATTCAGTTAATCAATCGAGACCGTACTTAACAATGACATTAAGCACCCAAAACTGTAAGCATATCTGCAATTTAGGTAACCGATCTAACAGCCATCTGTCTCAAGAAGCAATATCATACAACCACTTGAGCCATCACCGTCACTGCGATAATGTCAGGGAGTGTTGGCAGTGGTTCAAACTTCCAGCCCAGTCGAGCTTGATAATCATTCATCATTGTCAAAAATCCTAACCCTGACTGAGTGGATGTGTTGTCCTTAGCGCTAGCCTCTACTTGCTGTATGTAGAGTTCCTGGGGATCAGATCCTAAAAGTTCTTTGATAAAGGACTGGAATACCTCAGCTTGAGCTTTATCGACACTGTTAGTGGCAAATATTACGGCGACTAGTTCTGGATTCTCTAGAAAGTAAATGCCTAGTTTGACTTGATGAGAAGCTGCTTCTAAATTAAATTTCACGGCATTCTCGATTAGCTCATTAGCAACATAGCTAATTGAGCCTTGGGCTTCCTTAATCCGCTGTTCCTCTTCAGGATTATTCTCATCCAAGGGTAAAAAGTTGATAAAACAATTAGCTAAAAAGTGAGCTGATAAACGTTGATTTTTCCAGAGATTTTTGATGTCCTCCGATGAAGAGGTAAAACTAAGTTCTAAGGAATCTCGATCAGGTGGAAGAATATCAATATAGTCACCAAAGATCTGATACATCCGATTTTCTCCTAGAACGTCGATTGTGTCATGGGCCGTCAGGGAAATCTTTGGCTAAATTTACGTCACAAGATTTTATAGGAAGTTGGACAAAATTACTTTTGTTTAAGGACTAATAATGTAATATCATCAAATACTTTCTGTTCACCAATAAAACCTTTTACATCATCAATAATAGCCCGTTTTACCTCTTCAGCCGTACCGCCCCAATTGTGGACAATTACGTCGCATAGGCGTGGCATACCATATTGTTTTTTATGCATATTATACGCTTCAGGAATGCCGTCAGTGTAAAGGACAACGCCATCTCCAGGCTGAAGTTTTACACTGGTGTAGTTAATAAAATCTGCGATATCATTGTCTAAACCAATGGGCATACCCAAATCCATAGTGTCAATGCTTTCAATGGTATTATTGGCCCTCACTATCAGAATCTCTTCATGTTGACCACTGATACTAACCCATCCCTCCGAATAATTGAGGATAGCAAGGGTTAGATTTTTTTCAGAATCCATGCGTTGCACATTCTGATATATAGTGCGATTGATCGTTTCTAAAAACTTGACTGGGTCACGCTCTTGGAACTCTTTTAGGGTACGTACGGCTGTTTGAGTCATGAGCATCAACATACCACTTTCTAGACCATGTCCTGTCACATCTCCAATCCCTAAAGTGACCACACCTTCTGTCTGTAGTACATCATAGTAATCTCCACCCACTTCATCAGCAGGTTCCATAAATCCAACAATATCAAGACCTTCAACCTTTCTGAGTTCCTCTGGCTTAGGCAGTATCATTTGTTGAATTTTTCTAACAACGTCAAGCTCTGCCCCCATACGTAGGTTCTCAGCTTTAAGTTTTTCATTAAGTGTACTAATTTGAGCATTGGCATTGGCCAGTTCAGTTGTACGTTCGTTGACTTTATCCTCCAAGGTTTCAAAGGATGTTTTAAGTTGACTGGCCATGCTATCAAACGCATAGGCTAATGTCCGCAACTCACTAATGGGACCTGTTTGGCTGTCTCCCAAGGTCAGATCTCCATTGGCAATGGCCTCAGACGCTTGGGTCAGGTGTAATACTGGTTGCGTCAGCCAGCGGGTAATGAGTAAACCAATTCCGACCGCAATACCAAGGGCCAACAACATTAACCCAATAGTATTGCGGTTATTAGCATAGATCTGCTCCATAAAGTCAGATTCCGGAATAGCGACTACGATCAACCAGTCCAAACCGCGACCATCACGAAAGGGTAGAACTTGAACAAAATGTTGCTGGCCCTGTAATTTAAATTTGAGCTGTTCCGATCGCGAAATTTCCTCTAGACTACCAAATCGATTAAAAATAAATTCCGCTGTTCCCTGTACAAGCGGATCCTGGCTATCTATTGCTTGTAGAAATTCAGGATTTTCCTCATTTCCCAACATCAAAGGTTCATCTGCAGAGCTAGAGATTAAATAGCCTTGCCGATCCATCACAAAGGCTTGGCCAGACTTTCCTATATCTAGCTCTCTAAGGAAGTCACGAAACTCTTCTGGCAAAACAACGTCTGCCGCACACACCCCCAACAGCCGTTGCCCTGATCGATCATAGACAGGTAACCCCGCCGTAATATTCGGTAAGCCCGTAGTAAACGCAATGTAAACATCGGTCCAAACCGGCTGTTGAGCCTGAGTAGCCGCCTGATACCAAGGGCGCTGTCTCGCATCAAATGTCTTCTTAAGCTGACGCAAAAAATAGGTGCGCTGCCCCTGTACATTTAAGGTGTAATATTGCCGCTTACCTTTAGTTGCAGCATTGCTATAGGACAGTTGCAGAGAACCATCCTCCGGTACCCGCAGCACACCAAAAAAATCTCCCCGGTTATTACCACAGTAGACAAATGCTACATTGGGAGAAATTTTCATTTGCTGATATAGTTGAGCTTCCCCACGGCTAGCATTAGTTATATCAATCACACCGTGAAACAAGGCTGTTGCATTCAAGCGATTGATTTCATGAGGAGTTTCAAAATAGCCCTGTAATTCTCTTTGAATCCGTGCCGATACCTCCGTCCTTAGCTGGGAAGTCAGGCTTTGTACAGCCCGCTGACTATTACGATAGGAAAGATAGCCCACCAATCCCACAGTGACACAAATTTGAAGAATAAATGGAACTACCAGCACCCTGCGAATAGGAATACGGAAATCACTCGGTAATTGATTAAACAAGCGTTTCATGCTGATACGTCACCATTGGCTAAATGAGACAGTTAATGCCTGCAGCAGACTAAAGCTACTCCACCTCTAATCTCAGAGTAGGAAGAAACTTTTGAAGATTCCTTAAGGATTTTCCCTGCCAGGGCACAGTATTGGATCCCAAAATAGCCAGCTGAATGTCTTTATTTTTTCGTAGACCCAGGACAAACTTGGATAACATACTAATACCGGAGCTATTTAGAAACGCTAATTGCCTAAGATCGATGGTGATAACGGCAGGGCTATTACTAGCAATCTCATTCAATAGGTCTTTAATTGGCGCATATTCCTGAGGACTTCTTAAGGCCAACTCACCCTGAAACCTAACAGTGACAGCATCAGCATTGTAGTAAACAACGTAGTCTTCACCCTTAATTTCCTGATTAGCCATTGTCAAGGTCTTTGATGGAGCTTTCGATGGAATAAATGAATGGGTCATTCTGTACGACTGATATCTGGCAGAACATCCCCTTTTTATGAGAGCAAATAGCGCGGATTAAATGACTTCGCTATGCTCCCATAGTTTTCTATTTCAAAGTCTGTAGAGAAATTATCCTTTACTAAACCCGTACATCGCTCAACGTTAAGGATGCTCCTGCAAAAATGCTTCGATCGCATCGATTAGGGCATCTATTTCAGTCTCTAGCGTGAAGTAATGGATGCAAGCTCTCACACAGCTAGGTGATAATAAGGTACGGAGATAAAAATTTTGCGATTCTAGATAGGTGACCAGCTTTTGATGCAGGGATGGGGAGTACTCGCCTGATTGAAAAATTTGAAATGACACTAACCCAGACTCTGGTGGAAACTTTAGCAGGCACTGCACAGCCGATAAGCTACTGAGTTTGCCCCAAAGATAGCTACTGAGCTGACAAATGCGAAAATAGCGTTCTTCTGTTGGACCCCAATCGTTATGGGTTGCGATCGCAACCTGCAACCCACTACACAACGTCACATTGGACGTTGCTACCTCATAGCGACGCGCATCGGGCTGCCAGCCTGTAGGTTGCCCCTGCTGATTGATGATAATGCCACGCCAGCCAATAAACGTAGGCGCTAACTCTGCCATCGCCTCTAAACTGACATAGAGACCACCCAACCCGGCTGGGCCACAGTACCATTTGTGCCCCGTAAACGCATAAAAATCCACCCCCGTCTCTGCTAGTTGGAGCGGTAACATACCTACAGACTGCGCCGCATCAGACAGGACACGCACCGGTTGAGGTCGAGTATGACAAAGCTGACAAATTTCCTTTAGGGGCATCACCTGTCCAGTGTTCCAAAGGATATGACTGACCACCACAAGCCGGGTAGTCGCTCGTAAATGCGCTTGAATAGTCGCAACCGGATCAGCCGCATTTAGCTGACTCAAGTGGGGAAAAACACTCACTTCTAGACCATAGCGCCGTTGCAACTCGTAGACTGCGGCAAAAATTCCAGGATGCTCACAGTCAGACAGAAGAATATGATCGCCTCTAGACCAGGTCATCCCCCACAGAGCAATGTTGCAACCGACCGTAACATTTTCTGTAATGGAAATCGTCTGGGGCGACACCCCCAAATCTGCCGCTAAAACTTGCCGTGTTTTTACCCCCTCTGCTTGCATCCATTGATTAACGGCACTGCCAAAGGGACCACGGGTTTGAATGGTTTGATGGGAGGCTTGAATAGCGCCTAGAGTATTGATACCCATAGGCCCCTGACCACCATAGTTAAAATATGTCTTGTTTTTCAGGGCTGGAATTGTCTGACGATATTGCGCAATGCGAACACTCATGAAGGCACAACCAAGCCAGTTAAATATTTATCAAGTTTAATCTACCCTGTATGGGTTCCCTTGTCCGTAAAACCGGGTTCTCCTGGAGATTTTTGGAAATTCCTGACAGGTATTCCCCCCACTTGAACGTATTTACTAATACTCTGGGTAAGTTGTAAAAGATATTACTGTTCTGCATTAACTACTGATTTTAAGCGTTAATGCCTAATGATCATCACGGAAACCAACTCATGCGCCTTTCACGCTCAATTTTGCCATTGGGGTTAGCTGCCCTAACACTCGTCAGCTGTGGTCCTTCAACAGTGGCTCAATGCAATGAGTTTGCTGATGTGATTAACCAGGCCCAAGGGTTCAAGGATGAGTTTGAAACCGAAATCGATAGCTTTACCCAACAGGCCCAAGGCGCTGAAAGTCTGGGAGATATTCAAACTGCAGCGACCCAGTACATCAGTGCAGTAGAAAAGGTGGTGGGCAGTATTGACGGGATGGTCACTAGCCTGAATCAGTTGGAACTAGCAGATGAAAAGTTATCTCAGTATCGTAACGGTTACGCTGAGATCATTTCTGGTTCTGCTCAAGAATTAAATGTCGCAGGTGAGGCCATGCGGTTGGTGGCCGATGCCCAATCAGAAGCCGATTTGAGCAATGTATTAGAAGAGTTTCAAGGCAAAGCCAATACCGCCTTTAGTAACCTACAAACCTTGTCTCAGAATGAAGCTACCCTGGTCAACGACATCAATAGCTACTGCGGTGCTGAAGTCCCCGTCGGCACTGAAGAGGTAGCTCCAGGAACATCTGACCCAGAATAATAGAACAGGTTGGCCATAGCCATAGAGACACAGACAGTCCTACAGAGTCACGATAGAATCAGAAACGCTGCTTGCTGACTCTATTGCTATGGTTGACTCTGCTTTGCTGATTGAAACCGATACCTCTGCTCGCCAGACCTGGACGATTACAGCCAATGGGAAAGGACTCCAGGGACGACTGCAAGTGCCTGGCGACAAATCCATTTCCCATCGGTCCTTGATGTTAGGCGCGTTGGCCAGCGGTGAAACCCGGATCAAAGGTCTGCTTCTAGGAGAAGACCCCCGCAGTACAGCAGCTTGTTTTCAGGCCATGGGTGCCGAGATATCTAATCTTGAAGCCGAGTGGGTCACAGTTAAAGGCCGAGGTGTTGGGCAACTGCAGGAACCCATGACTGTGTTGGATGCAGGTAATTCAGGCACCGCATTGAGGTTGATGTTGGGCTTACTGGCCTCACAACCAGAACGATTTTTTACGGTGACGGGGGATAGTTCTTTGCGATCGCGCCCCATGGCACGGGTGATCAAGCCCCTGACATCCATGGGTGCCAAAATCTGGGGGCGCAACAACAATCAGCTGGCTCCCCTGGCCATCCAAGGGCAAACACTATCACCCATTCATTATCAATCGCCCATTGCTTCAGCCCAGGTCAAGTCCTGCATTTTACTGGCGGGTTTATCGGTCGATGGGGATACCACCGTCACCGAACCCAGCCTATCGCGAGACCACAGTGAGCGCATGCTCAGTGCCTTTGGTGCGAAACTCACCGTCGACCGCGACGCTTGTCGAGTCACCCTGCATGGTCCGAGTCAACTCCAAGGCCAAACTGTGATTGTACCTGGCGACATTAGTTCCGCTGCCTACTGGATGGTGGCAGCCGCCATTGTGCCAGGGTCCGATCTTGTGATTGAAAATGTCGGCGTCAACCCCACCCGCATTGGCATTTTAGAAGCCCTTCAACAGATGGAGGCCGATATTACCCTCGAAAATCCTCGTGAAGTGACTGGAGAACCGGTGGCCGATATCCGTGTACGCACCAGCAACCTTAAGGCCTGCACCCTTGGCGGCAGCCTAATTCCTCGGTTAATTGATGAAGTGCCGATTCTGGCAGTAGCCGCTCTGTTTGCCAAAGGCACCACCCGGATCGAAAATGCTGCAGAACTGCGCGTCAAGGAAAGCGATCGCATTGCCGTTACTGCCAGCCAGCTCAATCGCCTGGGCGCATCGATAAACGAACTACCCGATGGCTTAGAAATTCAAGGCGGAGCGACCCTTACCGGCACCGATGTCGATAGCTTTACCGACCACCGAATTGCCATGAGCTTAGCCATTGCCGCCCTACGGGCCAGTGGTTCTACCACGATTAACCAAGCCGAAGCCGCCGCCGTATCTTATCCACCCTTTGCCCAAACTCTAAAGCAATTTGCCATCTAAGGAATAGCACAGCATGCAGGCCAAAAAGTCGGCTGAGGACGATGAGGCGTAAGCTTGCCCTAAACCTGTGAACGTGTGGTGAGTGGTAATGGGTGAATCGATTGATCTCATCCGGTCGCGGGAATTCTAGAGCAACTTTGGAAAACCTCTAACATATCCAGGGCGACCTGTTAGCCACAGGCTATCCTCGACTTTCTATCTATTGCCCTGCCTGTGATTAGGGTTGCAAATTAGCATCTATGCAAAAGATTTTACTAATTGGGTCATCGCAGTTACAGCCATCGGCAACTGTACAAATGATTGCAGCCGCAGGCTACAGTATCGAACAGGCAGAAACAGGACTCACTGGCCTGGAACTAGCCCACAGCCATAACCCAAATCTGGTGGTCTGCGATTGGAACTTAAGCGACTGTAACGGCCATTACGTACTGAAACAAATGCGTAACGACCCGCAATTAGCAGTTATTCCCTTCATCTTGCTAAGCCCGCTATATAACTACAATCATTGGCGACAAACCATGCAGCTAGGGGCTGACGACTGTTTGCTAGCACCTTTTTCTGAAGATGTATTAATTGGTGCTATCACCGCTCGCCTTAAACAGCAAGCGGTCATTACAAATCATTACCTTAGCCATTTACGCCTGGCCGCAGAACATCTTAATCGCTTGTCCTACTATGACAGCCTTACCAAGCTTCCCAATCATCACCTATTTGAACAACGCTTTACCCAGCTGGTCCAAACATCCCATAAATCAGTCGCCCTGATCTCCTTAAGCTTGGATCGTCTTAGACAAATCAATAATATTTTGGGTTATCCAGCTGGTAATAGTCTCTTACAATCTGCTAGCCATCGCCTGCAAGCCTGCTTACCAGAAAACACCACCCTCGCTCGTCTAACCGGTAATCAATTTGCCATTGCCATTGGCAATATAGACCATCAGGGCACAGTAAGAACCCTGGCAACAGACCTGATGGATGCCCTCAGCCGGCCCTTTTCACTCCCCGGTCATGAAGTTTTTCTCACCGCCAGCATCGGCGTAGCTATGTACCCAGACAATAGTCAAAAGCTACCAATACTGATGCGTCAGGCTGATGCAGCTCTGGAATATGCAAAACGCCAAAAAAGTAACTATTGCCAGTTTTATCAACCCGACATGGCGATTGCTACCGAGTATCAAATTCGATTAGAAACCTGGCTGCGTTATGCCCTAGAACGTGATGAGTTTGAAGTCTATTATCAGCCTCAACTTAATCTTCACAGTGGCTATATTGAGGGTGTTGAAGCCCTAATTCGTTGGCATCATCCCAAGGCAGGCAACATTGCACCCGGTTTGTTTATCCCACTTGCAGAAGAAACAGGGCTAATTATTGCAATCGGACAGTGGGTGCTCGAAACGGCCTGCCGTCAGGCACGCCAATGGCAAGATATGAATCTAGGTCTGCGTCACATGTCAGTCAATTTATCAAGCGTCCAGTTTAATCAGGGCAGCTTGACTCAGCAGGTAGCCAGAACCCTGAAAGATAGTGGCCTATCGCCCCACTTACTAGAACTGGAAATTACTGAAACAGCTCTGATTCAAGATGCTAATGCCGCTGTACAGACCTTGAATGAACTCAAATCCTTAGGAATTCGATTAGCTGTAGATGATTTTGGCACTGGGTACTCATCTCTTAGCTATTTACAAAAGCTTCCTATCAACACCCTCAAAATTGATAATTGCTTTGTCCGGGGTGTTACAACGTCTCCCAAAAACCAAGTAATTCTAAAATCAGCTATTCATATGGGGCACGATTTGGGACTGTGCATTATTGCAGAAGGCGTGGAAACCATGGAGGAACAATCCTTACTGGAAAGCTATCAGTGTGACTTTGCTCAAGGCTATCGAATTGGCAAGCCGATGAGTGCTCAACACCTACAAAGATATCTAGAACAACGCACACCCTTGATCAGCTTGGCCTCATAAATCACTCCTAAGTTTTTAAATTTTAGTTTGTTAAAACCTTTGGCTTACCACCCCATTAGTGGTGGCCCGTTTGAGCATTTCATTTCTGGCATACTCCCATTTCTGGTATACCGTAATTATGCTAAGGGCATAGGGAATAATATACACATACCTAAACAGTGCTTATTACCAGACTGTATTGCGTAACCCGCATTATCTAGCGGTTAGCGAGTTACCATAGCGTTAGCCTTGGATCATTGTCATCCATCAGAATGCTTAGGGCACCAGCATGAAACAACATTTCTGGGTGGCGGTTAAAAAGCTTATGTGGCAAGAGTGGCGAAAGGTGAATAACTATATTCGTAGCTTAGAAAGCTATTGGGATATGAGCCCCGATTTATCCATTCGCTATCAGGTTAACCAATCCTTACGACAGCATCGTCATCCTTTATCAGCCAAAGATTGGTGTGAAGAATGTCATCGAGCCACCCAATGTCAGCCCCAGATACTCCTCTTTCTTTATCACTCATTAGCCAATTATTCTGGCATTGAGTTTAACCGAGTCAGACCCAATGATCGTCTGGTTGACGATCTGCAGTTTCCCATGGTGTGCTGGTTTGATTGGCCCGTTAGCTTTTGTGATGACGTCATCAGCCACTTTGGCATAGACATTAGTGACTGTTTTGATGAAACTCGCTTTGACACCGTTGCCGACTTGATTAGATTTCTAGACGCTTGCTTGACCAGTAAGTCATCCTCAACCAATTGATCCTCCTTTTATCACGTCCAATAGATACGCTTGGTAAAAAAAAGATCGGTTGCCCCTTACAGGTTTATTACAGACAAAAACAACCCATAAAGGGAATGCCTACATTAGATTAAAATGTAGCTTTGGCACTCTTACTGACTAGCCATGCCTAGAACTCAACGTAACGATAATTTCATCGATAAATCTTTTACGGTCATGGCCGATATGATCTTAAAGATGCTGCCGACGAAAAAACAGGCCAAAGAAGCGTTTGCCTACTACCGTGACGGTATGTCGGCCCAAGCGGATGGGGAGTATGCAGAAGCTTTAGATAACTACAATGTTGCTTTAGAGCTGGAAGAAGATCCCTATGATAAAAGTTTTATCTTGTATAACATGGGGCTGATCCACGCCAGCAATGGTGACCATGATGCAGCGTTAGAAAAATACGCAGCGGCCATTGAACTTAATCCTCGCATGCCTCAGGCATTGAATAATACTGCCGTCATCCACCACTATCGGGGTGAGCAGGCTGAAGCTGCCGGTGATAAACAAACGGCTGAAGCCTTTTATGATCAAGCAGCAACCTACTGGCTAGATGCCTTAAGAATGGCCCCAAATAACTACATTGAGGCACAAAACTGGTTAAAGAATACAGGCCGGATGCCTGCCGATGTATTCTTTTAATCAATTAGTAGGTATCAACCTTGTCCATGGACAGAACGGTCGTTTTTCCGTAGAAGACCTACAGGTTTCCACTTGGACGTGGTTTAGTCTTCTAATCAATAAATTGAACGGTGGGCAATGCCCACCCTAGTCTCTATTATCATGATTAATTTAGAACAGGTTCGTAAGGTAGCACTACTGGCTCGCTTGGAACTCACTGAAGCAGAAGAGCAACAGTTTACAGAGCAGCTGAACGGTATTTTGGGCTATGTAGAGCAGCTAAGGGAACTAAATACCGAAAATATTGAGCCAACTACCCGGGCAATTGAACTGAGCAATATCACTCGGCAAGACGCATTAGAGCCCTTTGAGGAGCGGGAAGCCATCTTAGATATTGCGCCTGAGCGTGAGGATGATTTTTTCAAGGTACCTAAGATTTTAGGTAGCTAATTGTAGAGACGTTCCATGGACCGCCTCTACAAAATAGAGCGGAATTAACCATCAACCGCCCAAAAATTGTAGGTAATCGTTGCTCATTTCTTTAACCGCAGCTTCGTAAAATTGTTTGCCATGCTCTGGTGTCGCTAAATCTGGGTTCGATCCCATACGGCCATCGGTGTAAAACTGCCGAAAATCGGTAGCGCCATAGATAGAATGGCCAGATGGAGCTACTTGGGGCTGCAATGGAGCTGATTTGATGAAATCGGGATAGGCATATTGAGTCAGGGCCACTTCGCTGGGGGTAGCATGGGAGCCTTCTTGATTGCCATAAAGTTCCTTAGCCAAGGTATGAACCGACCGACACATAAACCAGTTTGCTAGCTTACAGCGCACTTGATCGGCACCAGCAATATTGAGATCCGTTAAAGCCGCATAGGTTTCAGAAAAGGCTGCCTTTAGGGTGGCCATATTTCCCCCATGGCCATTGATAAAGTAAAACCGGTTAAACCCAGCCTTGGCCAGGGGTTTAATATAGTCTTGGATAAGGGCAATTAAGGTACTGGGACGCAAACTCATGCTGCCAGGAAAGGCTGTATGGTGCAATGCCATCCCCACGTTGATCGTAGGTCCGATTAAGGCATTGGTCTGATCGCCTACACCTGTGGCGATCGTTTCTGCGCAGATAGCATCGGTGCCAATCAGCCCTGTGGGACCATGTTGTTCGGTCGACCCGATGGGAAAAATAATGCCTTGCGATCGCGACAAATAATTTTCCACCTCAGGCCATGTGCATAACTGTAATCGCATGGTTTAATCTCCGCCAAACTAAAACACCAGCATTCAATCTTTTCTAACTCTAGAGCGGCTCTTTAACCATGGAGAAAACGAGAGGGTAAACCCTTTACATCGTTGTACCGCGTTTCAGGGTGGTCAAACTCTATTCCCCTCCCTTAAGCTGTATTTAAGGTGTGGTTCTAAACCTTTATCATGTCCAGAACTGTAGGTTTTTCGTCAAGGAAACTCAAGGGTTTAACTTGGACGTGGTTTATTACCACAATAGTCGCCTAGATGACGGGTAGATTTCTATGCTACATCGCAAGATATATCAGCTCTCCTGCGACGGTCGTGAGGTGTGGGTGTTTTTAAGAGATCAGCACCGCTGGATTGAGCGGGCTAAGATTCTAAACATCGAAGGCGATCTTGTGACTTTGCGCTATGAAACAGAAGAAGACGATGAACGCTGCGCCTGGGAAGAAATGGTCCGGCTAGAAAGTATCGGGTCTATTCAACAAAAGCTAGCCACCGTGCCTAAAGGAGATACCGAAATCGTCATTTCCGATGATTGCCCGACCTCTGAACAACTCCGTGATTAGGGATGGCCGTATAGGGGTTGGCATGCACCCCTATACGGCCACAAATTCCGGACAATGTCCATCAGGCGCTACCAATCTGCCAAACAACGGGGACTGCGGTTGCTGACAGCTGCGCTGTTGATAAAACTGGCAGTTATCACAGGCCACTCGATCAGGGGCTAATCGGTGGGTGATTTCTACCAATTCCCCTGGGTTGACGCCTCGCAATACCAAATTTTCACCCTGCCAACGGGCTTCAATAATGCCAGTTTCGGCAAAGTCTTGCCAACGGGCATCCGCCGTAATGGTAGGCGGTAACTGGATAGATACTTGAGCGCGAGAATCACTAACCGTGCCCTCAAATGTGTGTTCACGGGGTGGGGGTGGAGAGGCAAACTCAGTATCTAAAAAGAGCGATAAAGAATTACCTGGCAGCGGAATATGTAACTGATAACGAGTCTGGAGCGATTCTAAATTTGCCAGATCACTTAGGTGCTCTAATTTTCCATGGACTAACACCACATGTCGTGGCCGCAAGTTATGAATCAGCTGGGTGGTGCCATCACCATCACAGTGACTGTAGAGCTGATAAGTTTCTAGCTGGACAGTACCTGATGGGGTAGCATTCTTTAAGCTGTCAAACCAATCATAGACAGGGCCATAGATATTTAGCTCAGCTTGCCAGGACCTCAAATCACCCTGCTCTGGCAAAAAGACACTCCAGGCCCCACGATAGCATTGGCAGTAGAGATCAACCGGAGTCGCCGGATGGACTAACAATATAGCAGGGGCAGACACAGGCGCTACGTGAGGTGCCGTTGCTCTGACAGGCAAACGCTTAATCGTAGGATTGATCCGATCATCCCAAAAAATAGATTGATGCTGGGCAAAATTTTGTACATTGCGCGGGAAGGCATCGGGGTGCTCAGCTAAGAGGTCCAAATAGGCATCACAGCTACGGGCAAGGGCTGGATCGACCCAGATGGTTAACGGCTGGCCCGTAAAATGATAATGGCTGCGCCATAGCATTAGTAACTCCTGACCCAGACCCAGCAAAGGTACCGGAAATACGACGCAACGTGATTGGTCTAGGTGCGATCGCAACCGCTCAATCAGTTGATTTTCCTGCTGTCGACGATTTGGGTAGCGCACTGCGCCCAGACTGCCCTCAACTATTAGGACATCCGGGTTCAAGCCCCGCAGCGCTGTAAGCGGCAGGCCATCCACCAACCGCGTACTGGAAAGGAAACAGTCCCCGGTGTAAAAAATCCGATAGGTTCGCTGGTCGTGGATGTAGGTAAATAAAATACAGGCCGCTCCTGGCAAATGCCCAGCTGGCCATAGCTCAACCGATAAGCTTGGCGCTACCTCAACGGTCATACGCCAGGGTAACGTTTGGATAGACTGAGCTAAGAACTGATCCCCCACCGCCAATAGAGCCGCTGTTGCTACAGTGGCATAAATCGGTACCTGCGGCCAACGTTGCTTCACCAGAGGCAAGCTACGCCCATGCTCAAAATGAGCGTGGCTACAAAAAACAAAATCTGGTGGCGGACTATCGCCCAGGGGGGTTAAATCCTCTAAACCACAGTCCAACAACACTCGATAGGGACCAATAGCTAATCCTAAGCTAAGCCCTTCACGGGCATGGCCAACACCATAGGAGTAGCAGACGACAGTATTTCCATCGGCAACAGCAGATGCTCCCAGCGGTGGTAAAATACCCCCCATTCAGTCAGGCAAGCCCCTTTCAATCAGAAAAGGCATAAAAACTAATTAATGGGCAGAGCCATTGCCATGGTAGTCGTCAGAGTCATAAAAGCCATTTTGAGTGCCAAAAAACAGGCACGCTGCCGAGAAAACAATGGCTAAGACGGGCAAAATTGCTTTAATATCCACAGATGTTGATTCCTTAGTCGAGTTTTCCAGGCGATTGGTTTTAGCAATCGGTTGTCTAAATCCAATCGAGTTCTGATTGATCGTAGCAAGTTCATTCAGGAATGCAATCATAGTCCCTATGACTGTTATCAACTGCAACATTCCTTACCTGTGGTAACGCTAATTTCTGCTGACTGGTGCGATCGCACCCCTCTCCATGTCGCGCCTGACCTAATCGGTTGTACCCTCGTCCGTCAGCTGAATGACGAAACGTTACACGGTCTAATTGTCGAAACCGAAGCCTATGAGCAGGAAGACCCAGCCTGCCATGCTTATCGTGGCAAAACCCCTAGCAACACCGCCATGTTTGGTCCACCAGGACACAGCTACGTCTACTTTATTTACGGCATGTACCATTGCTTCAACGTCGTTACCGAAGCAATCAACGTTGGCAGCGCCGTTTTGATTCGTGCTATTGAACTTCCCCAATTACCCCAGGGTATTGACATCAAGTACCAGAAGCAGGGTAACCGCATAGCCGCCGGTCCAGGAAAACTCTGTCGGACCTTGGCCATCGACCAGCAACAAAATGGCTTGGCCCTCAATCCTGAAAATCAGCTATGGCTTGAACATCGCACACCTGAGTTTCAGTCAAAACTTGATCAAGGTGAATACGCTCTGGTACAAACCACACGCATCGGTATTTCAAAAGCTACAGACCTGCCATGGCGCTGGTATCTAAAGGATCATCCCAGCGTTTCTAAACCCTAGGAATAGGATGGGCAATGCACACCCTACAGAACAATTTCTTTGCCACGATTAGTAAATTCAACCTGATTAACTTCCCAGGTTGAATTTTGGGTTAGGGTCTCTTCTAAGCCACCAAATAAGCCCTGCTGCTCACAGCTAGATAAGGATAAAAATTGACGCTGAGAATCCTCGGCTAATCGCAGATCAACAACCGCCTTACTATCCTCTACATTGACCCGATATCCTGATAATTTAAATGCTTCAAACTTATGCCGTTCAAGTACTTCACCCACTGCCTCAGTGATCGCTTGGTCAGCGGGCACCTTGACTGATTCAGCCGTAAAATTGCTACAGGTGTCATCCATCACATAGATCGCAACAGACACCATTTCCTTATCTACTACAGCATTGTTAGGCTGCGTCTCAACCTTAGGGACATCCTCATCCGTGGCGTCGACAGGTTGATTAGGAGACGTGGTGGGCTCCTCCTTAATTTCCGCAGTCGGCTCTTCCAAGGTAGGTGATTCACCCACATCGGTAGGCGGCGAACCGTTACAGCTTGCCATGATCAACCCTACAGCCACAAATAAACCTAAGAATACTTTTGGGAACCGCACCATCGAATGAAATACTAAGTAAAGCGTTTGCTCATATCCTACAAACTAGAGCGATGTTCTGTCCCTAAAGTGTGACAGTTTGCTAAAGCAATGTTTTGTCACTTGCCCTGTGACAGTTTGCTAACCTGAAAACGATCTAGCTCAGTAACTCACGTAACTTTGGTCTGCCTATGGCCGACAATTCTTGGAGTCGTCGTCACATCATCTCCTTAGAAGACTTCACCCCCAACGACTATCAAACAATTCTACAAACGGCGACTAGTTTTCGTGAAGTCCTATCACGTCGCACCAAGAAGGTACCGGCACTACAGGGTCAGGTAATTACCCATTTGTTCTTTGAGCCCTCCACCCGCACCCGCAGTAGTTTTGAGTTAGCGGCTAAACGATTGTCTGCTGATATCCTTAACTTTTCGCCGGGTAGTTCATCCCTTAAAAAGGGAGAAACCATTTTAGATACGGCAAAAACGTACTTAGCCATGGGAACTAACCTAATGGTTATTCGCCACCAACAGGCAGGTGTACCGACAATTATTGCCCAAGAAATGGACCGCATTAACTCAGGAGTAGGCATTCTCAATGCTGGTGACGGCCAACATGCCCATCCATCCCAAGCATTACTCGATTTATTTACCATCTGTAGCAGTTTCGATGAAGCTAATCCCCACATAAGCCATCTGCAAGGCAAAAAAGTAGCCATTATTGGCGATATTCTGCATTCTCGGGTAGCTCGATCTAATATTTGGAGCCTAACGGCCTGTGGTGCAGAGGTTCATCTGGCGGCTCCCCCCACATTACTACCCAAGCATTTTTTAGAGGCGTTTAACCAACCAGTGAAAACAGAGCCATCCCAGAAAGCGAACATCAAACGTAAGCTCTATCTTCACTGGCATTTAAAGCCGGCATTAGAAAATGCTGATGTTGTCATGGCACTGCGGCTCCAGCATGAACGCATGAGCCAGCACTTATTGCCTAGCTTACGGGAATATCATCAGCAGTTTGGCATTACCCGTAAACGGTTAAACATCTGTCAACCAACTGTCAAAATTATGCATCCTGGGCCGACCAATCGCGGTGTGGAGCTGACATCGGATCTGATGGATGATCCGCACCTAAGCCTCGTTCCGATGCAGGTGACTAGCGGTGTTGCAACTCGCATGGCCCTACTCTATTTAATTGGTGGGGTAAAATAATTTTCTTCCATGTCCAGAACAGTCATTTTGCCGCTGAAGAATCTACAGGTTTCAATTTGGCCGTGGTTTAGCCCTTATTTAATCTTCAGACGCCGTATCCTTCAAAAATTGGCGATAGCCAAATATGTTTGTATCTTCAGAAATTTGTTTGGCCGTATGAAACGTAAAATGCCGTTCTTTGCTGGATTCTTGCCAGGCTTTCTGTATTTTCTTTGATGGAAATGTTCCCTGGACAAACATTGTCATGATTTTGGCCCAACGTTCCTTAAGCCGATGGGTTTCCCCCACATACAGACGATATTTTCCAATATTAGCTACGGCAAAAATTCCAGAACTCATGGTGGTTGCGATCCCGATCCCCGAAGGCCCAGCCCCGACAGACTACTAGTCTACCTTGCAGTCAATTTTCCCTCAGAACTAGCCAAAGCACCAAGCTTATGATGTTTCGCAACTTTTGATGGACTATTTACAATAAATAACATCCATTTTCCGCATCTGTCGCGCACTAAACATAGCCATGACCATAGGCCTGCCCTTTAACCTCAATGTTCAAACCCAAGCCAATCAGGCTGATAACTTTGCTATCACCTTTGCCCCCTTATCCTTAGATGAGGTTTATCGCTTAGCGGATGATACCGCAAACGGTGCCATTGTTGTTATGAGTGGCATGGTGCGCAACAACACCGATGGCAAAGCAGTTGTTGCTTTGGAATATCAGGCCTATGAACCCATGGCCATAGCTGTTTTCAAACAAATTGCTGCTGAGATTCGCCACAGATGGGCTGATGTCACCCATGTGGTCATTCACCATCGTACTGGCAAGCTGACAGTGGGAGAAATCAGCGTACTGGTTGCTATCGGATGCCCCCATCGCACAGAGGCATTTGATGCCTGTCAATATGCTATCGACACCCTCAAGCACAATGCACCCATTTGGAAAAAAGAGATTTGGCAGGATGGCTCAACCAGCTGGGTTAGTATTGGAGCCTGTGAGGAAGTAGATAATGCGGTTACAAAGGAGGTTTAAAAGCTACTATGGCTTTTAGCGATTTCAAATCCATTTCGGACGTACAAAAACGGTATAAAATTCGCTACACCGAACCCTTTTTTAGAATAGCTTTGTTACTCTAAGTTCTGGTATGGAGAAGCTAGCGCTTGAGCACACTTCATTTCCCACTGATGTTCTGCTAGATCTCAAAATGGCAGGCTCTGTTTTATCGCGCTATGGCGCTAACCAAGTAATTCTCTACGGGTCTATGGCAAGAGGGACATATCGACCCGATTCAGATATTGACCTGTGTGTACGAGGTTTACCCAGAAGTATCTCAATATCGAGTTGCCCACTGGGAAATTCTCCCATCGAGATACCCTGAGACGGTTTGAGTCACTATTAACGGACAAGTCTCCACTAGACAACAAAACCACCATTGCAATCATTGCCAATTTAATGGCCTTTCGGCATGTTGTTACTAAGATATATGGCTTTCTCATTGATGCTGAGAAGCTCAATGCTGTTGTTAGAGATATTAACACCTATCATAGTGAACTTGAGAAAGTATTCCAAGACTCACTCAAAACTTTTTGAATATGTGGGTAGAAATGTCATGGCGCAACCTTAGCCTATATGACACAATTTTTATCCACAAATGTTTCATCATGATAGGCCACTTCCACTGATGACCAATTGATTCCTGAATCAGGATAATTCCTTACTCATCGATCAAGTTCTCCGTAATGATCTATCAGATCAATCGTTTAACGGTTTCCAATCCTTGGCTTTTTCTCTCTCAACAAATGCTTGAGCCTTCTTAAGTGTTGGAAACTCATCCAAGTTACGCTTGTGTAACTGCTGTGCTATGGTGTCACAGTCTCTATTTCGCAAGGATTTGTCGTCAAGGTTGTTAGGTAGGCCTACGTTGCATAGCCATGGAGAGTTATTACCTTCTAGCTGTGATTGTGTCAGCATCTTGGCTCTACGTAAGTCGGTTCTTAACAGAATGGCTTCATTAAGGACTGTACCGTTGAGGTTCGCGTTTTGCAGATTGGTGCCCTGTAAGTTTGTACAAACTTGCTCTGTAGCTTGAGGTAAAAACGGAATCCAAGACCAGAATTTTTCAACATCGCGTTGATGACATGAAAGATTGGCAGAGAGCAATGTCGATTCTCTTAGGTCAGCAAAACTCATGTCTGCTCCCCGTAAGTCTGCACCACGAAAACTGATGTTAGGAAGTTTGTAGCCTCTGAAATTCGCAAACTTTAAGTCAGCGGTTTGGAGTAAGTCGGGCCCTGGTTGTTCAGGGTCTGATTGTTCTTCTTGTTTTAATTGCTCCTCTTGTTCTTCCAATTTTGTCGGATTGACTAATTCTGTGGGTTCTGGTTCCTGTGATGGCTCCGTAGGTTCTGCCGTTTCGGCCTGAGTGGCTTCAGTTTGGCATACTTGCTCTGCCAGAATTCCACACATCTGCAGTTGATAGAGAAGTAACACTAGCTGAGCTTTTCTGGCATCATCATTGGTCAACTCTCTTAAAACTGAGCTTTTCTGGGTCAACTCTCTTAAAACGGGTAATGTCATACCCATAATAAATGTTCTTTTCTCGGTTAGGCTCTCTATATCGTTATAGTCACGACTTAGGCTGATTTCTTTAAGATTGCTGATGTAGCTTTCTAAAACCCTCTGATGATTGAGGTTTTGGGAGGTGGTTTGTTGTCGTACTTCTGCTTGGTGATCTAACCACCAGGTAAAGCAAACTGCGATCGCAGAGAAAAGTAAGCTGAGTTTAATCGGTGGTTTGAACTTAATCCATAGGGAGTTACTGGCAAAAAGTAGTTTGCGTCCAGGGCTTTGGGCAATTTTCTCTGCCGTTATCCAATCGCTTTCAGCATCCCCTTCTCTATTTAGTTTCAGCCTATTCTGATAGCATTGACGGGCGATGGTTTTAGTGTTTGCTTGCTGTTTTTCTGCATCGCTTTTTTGGGATGCTGACTTGCGCGTCCAATTCCAAGGCATAAGGGACCTAAAATGAAAACTGACCATAGTTTCAGCTAAAAGATACGGCAATCCTTAAGACCGTGTGCAGGGCACACAATTCTTCAGAGTTAGCGTTATGAAACGTTGATATAGCTTAGGATTAAGCCGTCACAATGTCTTCCTTTGCTGCCCACTGGCTAATGTCGCTACGGCTAATGGCTGTAGACATTAAGTCAGGAAACTGATCAGGTGTACAGGCAAATGTCGGCACACCCAGTCCTGCAAATACAGCAGCATTTTGATGATCAAAGTAGGGCGCACCTTCATCGCTCAAGGCCAAGAGGGTAATCATTTGTACACCTGATGCAACAATAGAAGCAACCCGCTTGAGCATGGCGTCATTATCATTATCCCCCCCCTCACACAGATCACTGATTAAGACTAAAATAGTTTCCTGGGGTTGTCGCACATGGCCCTGACAATAGGAAAGCGCCCGGTTGATATCCGTCCCACCCCCTAGCTGAGTGCCAAAGAGAACATCCACTGGGTCCTGCAATAGCTCAGTTAAATCGACGATGGCTGTGTCAAATACCACCAGCTGGGTTTTCACCGCAGGAATAGACGCCAGCACAGCGGCAAAAATACTGGCATAGACCACGGAAGGAGCCATTGACCCGCTTTGATCCACGCAGAGAATAATATTTTTGAGGGCAGACCGCTTACGACCAAAGCCGATCAGTCGTTCAGGAACAATGGTGGAGTACTCAGGTTGATAGTGTCGTAGATTAGCGCGGATGGTGCGATTCCAATCAATTTCGCTATGGCGCGGACGGTTGTTGCGCTGGCTACGATTGAGACTGCCGATAACGGCTTGTTGCATGGGATTCTGCAGTTTACGCATAAGTTCATCAACCACTTTGCGCACCACTAAACGGGCTGTTTCCTTCGTCTTTTCCGGAATCACGCCGTTTAACGCCATCAGATTAGCTACCAAATGCACATCCGCTTCAACTGCTGCCAACATTTCTGGTTCTAGCAGCATTTGATGCAGATTCAGGCGCTCCAGGGCATCCTGCTGCATCACCCGTACTACCGAGCTAGGGAAATATTGACGAATGTCCCCTAGCCAACGGGCGACTTTGGGGGCAGAAGCGCCTAACCCACCCCGGCGTTCTTGTTGGTCATCGTACAGCGCAGCGAGGGCCTGATCCATGGCAATGTCACCACTGCCTAAATTGAGTCCGCCCCCTTCGCCCCCAGCACCACAAATACCGTCAGCATCACCACCACCGAGGATCAGCCGCCAACGTCTGAGACGTTCTGTGTTGTTTTGATTGTGGGAATCTATATTTTGAGGAGTATTGACCATGGTGATTGTGGTTAGAGTGATAGACCAAGCAATTGGGCAATGAGCGGCAGAGTCGATTCAGCACGCGCTGTGTCAAAATCTGTTGCGACGGTTGTTCGTGCCTGGTGACTGCCTGCCTGCACCCGTTCTCCCATTTGTCGGCGTTCAGGGGAAGAGAAGCTAGAAAAGGTGCGCCGTAGCAGGGGCAGCAAGGCGGTAAACTGATCGCGGCTTAAATTAGTTACCCAGTCATCTAGAACTTGCCAAATGATGTCATCGTGAAGCAACAACAATCCGCTTCCCTGCAAAAAGCCTTCGACCCAAGCGGCAGCCTGGGTGGGTTCAGTGGCTAAGGAAAGGGCTAAGCCCATGCGCTGGGCAGCTTTTTCCGGCTCCAGACTGCCTTCGTCCAGGAGTAGGCGACAGCAGCGTCCGGCGATAAGACCGTGAAGGGACTGTTTCTCGCACAGTACCAACAACACTGCTGACCAGGTTCTGCCATGGTTCTCATGTTGTAATAGCTTAATTGCGCTATTTGTCTGGTTAATGGCGTCTAGTACGGCTGCTGCCGCGTCATCATCCAACGATGCGCAGGCCCCTGGCAAACCAATGCAGATGCGTGCTACCAAACCATCCACCACTTTGGCGACTACTGTGCCATCGGTCTGGCGCACATCGCGATAGCGCAACACATTGGCTAAGGGTGGCAACGCTGCCATTAAGTGGGCGACATCACAGGCCATGGCAGCCATGGCCTGTAGTTGAGCCAACAAATAGGTAATGGCATCGGGCAGTGTGGCTAATAGGACCTGATCCAGTAAATTGGTTAATGCTGGCAGATCTGGAGCGATATCCACTAGATACTTGGCGTAGGTCTCGGCGGCGGCGGCTACGGTATTGCCCCATCGCCCAGATTCAATGACGGCCAGACTCAGTTCGGGTTGCCAACGTAGCTGCCAGGCTTCTTTAAAGGTGCCTTTACCGCTGGTGATTTGGGGCTGTCCCCAGGGAATACCCAGTAAGGTTAGACGGTGTAGGAGATGCGATCGCGCCAAATCTATTTCTTTTCGCAAATCCAGAGTCAGCAACCGTTCATTGGCTTCAGGTTTTAATCTCAGTCGTTTTTGTAACTTTTGGAGATCCTGCTGCAGGGGAATTAGGGGCGTCTCCGCCGGAATCTGTCCCAGCCGCTCACTGACAATTAGCTTTTGGTGAATCAACTGCATCGGTGTAGCATCACCAAAACACAGCACGGTCTGGGCTGCTTCATTCAGCTCATCTAGACCTGGCATGGCAGACTCTCGCATTGCCGCTAGTGTCTCCGCCAGCCGCACCGCCTCAATCACACTGGCAGACGAGGCATCAATGTCTTCTTCCCGTAATAATCGAGCCACCTGGGTCATCCAACCAATGGCTGTTGTTTGCGCATGGTTAACAGATGCATACCAAAGATGGTCATACCAACCAGGGGAGTCAATGCCTGCACCGTAGCCACTGGCGCTGGACAATCGTCCATAGGTCCAGGGAATCCAGGTGGCTTTTACTTTGAGTTTAGGTAATCCTTTGAGCAGCGCATTATCGTATTTTTGGGCAGGTAATGGCTCACATAGTGCTGGGCTATGCCAGGCACCACAAACCACTGCAATAGTTTCAAACCCTTCTTTTTTTGCTTGTCGAAGGGTGCGACGCATGTAGGCTTCTCGCTGAGCTTCTCGTCGGTCCAGCGAATTTTCTAAGTCTGGCGGATGGAGTTGTTCAATCTCTTGCCGCAGTGTCGACATTGCTTCTAAAATCGCTTCAAAGATTTCAGTACTATCCTGGCGCTGTTCTACCATATGTTCCCACCAGCGCTCACTGTCGCTATAGCCCGCTGCCTCAGCCAACCAGGCTAATGGATCCGCTGGAATTGATCGCACAGGCACCGACCGAGAATTAGCAGACTCTTCAGATTCACTCTTGGTCGCTACTTCACTCTCCCCCTCTCCCTCTCTCCCTTGCACCCCCTCTCCCTCTCTCCCTTGCACCCCCTCTCCCTCTCTCCCTTGCACCCCCTCTCTCCCTCCTGCTGCGCTACCCGCTCCGCCATCTGATGCGTTTGAGGCAAGTCCATAAAGCGTACGGGAATATTTTGCTCTAGTCCGTACTGGATGGCTTGCCACTCGGGTGAAAATACGGCGAAGGGGTAGTAGACGGCCTGGTCTGAGTGATCAGGAGCGTAGATCAGTAGGGCGACAGGGGGCTGCATGTCGTCGTGTTTGATTAGATCAAGGGCATCATTGCCTGCGGGGGGGCCTTCTACAAGAATGATGTCGGGGTGGAGGGTGTGGAGTGATTTGGTGAGGCTCCTGGCGGAACCGGGGCCGTGGTGGCGGATGCCGAAGATGTGGGTGGTCATTTGAAGAGAGAATGGCTTGGCTATATGGAAGGGAGTTTAAAGGTGTGGCTTGGGATCCCTCCGAGTTCCCTTGGGTGAAGGTATCTTAGGCTAGCTCCCGACAAGCACGATAGATGTCTATCCAGCCGTCTCTTTCTTTGACGACGGTTTCTAAGTATTCTTTCCAGACTACGGCGTCCTGTACGGGGTCTTTTACGACTGCACCTTGGATGCCTGCGGCTAGGTCTTCGGCATCGAGGGAGCCGTTGCCAAAGTGGGCGGCTAGGGCCATGCCACTATTGACAACGGAAATGGCTTCTGCGGTGCTGAGGGTGCCGCTGGGTGATTTGAGTTTGGTTTTGCCATCTTCGGTGACGCCATTGCGCAGCTCACGGAAGATGGTGACAATCCGCCGAATTTCGGTTAAGGCGGGTGCCTCAGCGGGTAGCTCTAATGCTCGTCCCAGGCTTGCAACACGGGTTCGGACAATTTGGATCTCTTCTTCTACTTGCTTTGGTACGGGTAGAATCACAGTGTTAAACCTGCGCTTGAGGGCACTGGAGAGTTCATTGACGCCTTTGTCACGATTGTTAGCGGTGGCAATGACATTAAATCCTTTTTGGGCTTGTACTTCTTCTCCCAGTTCGGCGATGGGTAGCGTTTTTTCTGACAACACTGTGATCAGGGTATCTTGTACATCGGCTGGAATCCTTGTGAGTTCTTCCACACGGGCAATTTTTCCGGTGGCCATGGCGTTCATCAGTGGGCTGTGCACAATGGCATCCATGGATGGGCCTTTGGCTAATAGTTGGGCGTAGTTCCATCCGTAACGAATGGCTTCTTCGCTGGTGCCTGCTGTACCCTGGATTAGTAAGGTGGAGTTACCGGCAATGGCGGCGGCTAAATGCTCCGAAACCCAGGATTTGCCTGTGCCGGGGATACCGTAGAGAAGTAGGGCACGGTCGGTGGCAAGGGTAGCGATCGCAACCTCCATCAGCCTGCGACTGCCGACATACTTAGCCGAGATTTCCACCCCGCTATCCAGTTTTCCACCCATTAAATAGGTGGCTACTGCCCAGGGGGATAACTGCCAGTTCGGCGGTCGCTGACGATCATCGACTTCGGCCAAGGCGGTTAGCTCAGTCGCGAACTGTTCCTCCGCATGTTGTCTCAGAATCGTCTGTACGTCCTCCGCCTGAGAGGTTTTACCCTTAGCAGACTTGGTTTTGGATTTTGTTTTTGTTGTAGCCATAGGAGGGTCAGATAAAGAGTAAAAAGTGAAGAGTAAAAAGTAAAAAGTGAAGAGTAGGACCGCTACGCTAATCGAGATCCCCCTTCCCCTCGTGGGAGGGGCTCCGGGGTGGGTCACCCTCCTGGGAGGGGCTCCGGGGTGGGTTACCCACTGGGCTTAAATGCCTCATGCATCTCGTATCGAAAATTCATGCGCTGATAAAAGTCATCTAATGAGTTTTGTATCCAGTAAAACTTGTTGTTGTCGGGTAGATGATCTATCTTTTGGGCGATGGTTGGGGTCAAATCGGGATGCAGAATAATGGCGAGGTCTTTTAGGAGATAGTTGAGGCTGTAGTCTTTGCGATCGCTATTTCTAATCAACTTAAAAATCTGAGCTAATACCAATTGACTAAACTCTAAACTCCGTGTCTGAGAACATCGTGCTACCTGATGGAGCCAATGGATCATCTCTTCTAATCTGCTAGGTAGCTTGTCCTGTAAAACCTTTTCCTGTTGCTCCATCGTTAACAATGTCAACAGATCTGACAATAAACGATCGTCAATGTGTAGTAGTTCCAACTGATTGACCAACGCATAGGCCCAGACTGCATTTTCTTGGCGTAGGGCAGCCACTCCCCACCCTTTGAGCAACATATCCTGCCACTTATGATCCTGGATAGCTTTGGCGATGGCGGATGGCTCTGCCTGCCAATGGCTTAGGGAGATGCTGGTGATCATTTGATATAGCCAACTGGCTTTTTCTCCCAGACCAGCTACTTTTTTGGCGGTAATGCCATCGTTTTCCCAATCTGGTTCAAAGGCGTTTGGTAGAACCACCTTAATTGTTGATGCGAGGAGTTTAGCTTGAATGGTGACAAACGGGGCAATGCGTTCCGCCATACGCTGGCTGAGGTGAGACTCTGGTAGCTTTACCAGAAGTTCTGCCGCTTGTTGTCGCACGGACTGGGCGCGATCGCAAAGTGCCTTTTCTAAAAAGGGTTCATCGGCCATGGATAAATTGCAGTCTAGACATACGATTAAGGCTTCTCGATCCTTGGCGAGTTCCGACGACCAGACGACTTCTAAGGCTTCCCTGGCAGCATTGGCATCACTCTCACGCCACTGGTGTAAAAACAAGGCCCGCTCGCTGCGGCTACCCTCGCGCCAAATTGTCGAACTAGCATCAAACTCGGCCATCCTTTGGGCTGATCCATATTCCCAGGCAGAATTTTGTCGGGCGAGCCACTGACCGCGTTTACCAATAACCGCTGCTATCTGGGGACGAATTTCTGAGCGTTGTCGTCCAAAATTGAGAAGTTTAGGTAACAACCGCTCGGGGATATACTGGTGAGCAGTCGTGATCAGCTGCAATAGCTCTGGCATAATAGCCGGATGTTCTGTAATGATGGTGCTTAGATGTCTGGCGGTTTTATCAGAACAACAGGCTAAACTTTCTTCAGCACAGGGTTCTAAGGTTGACCAATCTGTTGTTGTTGGTTTTTGACCAACCCGTTGATAGAGCGCTATGGCCCCAGCAGCAGCCAAAATAGAGCGCTCAGGCTGTTGCCAATCTAGCTGACTCAGGACAGTCGTAAACGCATCCACTGTTTTGGGGGGACTAGGTGACTGGCGATTGGTGCCAATCAAGGCTGTCCCCACTAGGGTGTCCCAATATTCCATCGTCAGTCTCCTAATGTGTGAAACTGCTGCCCAGACCAAAGACTGAGGGGGAGAACTGTGGTTCCATCCCACTCGCCAAACACCGTCAGTGGATACCCACCGCTAATGGCCAGTAACTCCCAACCCTTTTCAAAACTAGGGGAAATGGGTAGCGCTTGCGCCGCATCATCCTGTAACCACCAGCCATCTTCTCTAAGGTGGGGTAAAACCTGGCTGAGGATAAGGGGAACTCTTTCTAGCCAAGGATTATGACTAAGCACATGGGCATAGTGGTTGGTGGATACCTCAATGGTTTCACCCGTAGGCGTAGGCGTTTGGGTAGTTACGTTTTCCTTTAGCTCGACAAAAGCACGCTTTAGTCCGGTGCCTGGATAAAAAATTAGTTTGCCACTAAACCTGGTTCCTGGCACCAGGCTGACATCCAGCGGCTGGCGTCCATGGGCAAAGTTTAGTATAAGAGCTGATTTTTCACTCTGAGTCCCCCATAGCCAGGTGCGCTGCATTTGGAGATTGTCTTCTTCAATCACAACTTTGCCTAGAATCTGCCAGGTGTCGGCAATGCATTCCACCAGTGGGTCTGCTTTTTCTACCCGCAAGCGTAGATCATCTTGGGATTGGGGCCAGCCGATTTGCGATCGCACCTCCGCCTGCATGGCTGGCGTTAAACTCTCCAGTCGTCCATAGCTTTCCACCAGCAGATGTAATTGCCCCAGTGCCTTTAACATCCGCTCCGGCCACCCCTGACCCGAATGGGGAATACTCCCCAACTGGCGAACACGCCTGGCCAACCCTGGCGCTTGGGCATCCACCAGCCGAGCAGCGGCCTGGTCCCAAAAGCTATAGGGCTGATTGGGCAAAGCCGCTAACCCTTGCCGAATAATGTCCTCTAGCCACTGGGCTAAGTCCTCAAGACCCGCCTCAACTTTAGCTGTTCTTTTCTCAGCTCGTTTTGCCTGGGCTACCGGATCAGCCGCCGCTTTTGTTTGTTTGGTCTGCTTACGAACCGCTGCTTGGGATCGACTTTCTAACCATTCAGTAACCCAATCGGGTGGAGGTGCATCACTAAAGGCATCACTCTGCTCTGCCAGTAGCAAAAATAAGCCCAACGCATGTTTACAAGGAAACTTGCGGCTAGGGCAACTGCAGCGAAAAGCGGGTTCGCCCAGGTCAATCTGAGTACGATACGGGGTTTTCCCACTGCCCTTACACTCACCCCATACTGCCTGATCAGAATGACCCAGCAGGAGCCACTTTGACACATTTGCCAAGGATCTTCCCCGCTTTGTGGAACCAGCGTCTGGAGACAGTGCCAGCACTTGCTCAGATGTCCATGATCCTCCCATATCCCTGCCTGTAAGACTTTATATAACTTTAGTTCAAACGTATCAATAAGCCAATGTTACTGAAAAAGTATGCCCATGGAGTGAACTATTGATAAAGTTATGGCCAGGGTGCTCTTAGATTGACCATGCTGCATAGTTTTAGAACATGCTCATATTTACTGGCTTTACCTTGTGCTATTTCTTGCATATGGCATACGGCTGCCAATGCTCAAGTTATCCCAGATGCTACATTGGGGGCTGAAAACTCTGTTGTTGTGCCCAATTTTGAGAAAAGAATCTCCTTAAGCCCTAGATAGTGTCAGTTCTTGGATCTGTGGGGATTGGATATGGAGCTGCGCATCCGATGTTTGCTAACAGGTCAAGCAACTTGACTTAACAGGGGCGCAAGACTTTACGCCCCTATGACTTAGACGTAAAGTTTAGACAAACGCACCACCGTCTCTACGAGAAATGCCAATTACAGCAGGTCTTGGCGGTAGCAGACCATTAAAGCTACCGCCAGGATTACCAACATACCCTATATTGCTGGGCCAATTACTACCACGAGATACACTGCGCTGCTGAGTGAAGAGAGTGCCCTCTAAATTTAACATCTCAATCTCTCGATCCAGTTGCACGTCATCTCCAATCGGTGAACTTTCACCTGGATGTTGCACAGATAATAGGAGGGTTTCATCGACACCACTACTATTTCTAATAAAATGTTGTCCAGTCATTTCACAACGAGGAGGACCATAAGCAAACGGTACGACTAATCCAGCATTTGGCCCGATAACTGGAATATGGAACAACCAGTTATTACCAAATACCCCGGTCAAGGCAGACGTATTTCCAGTAGCCGTATGGTCAATCTCATTTAAAGCTCCAGCAACACCTGTATCAAAACCATTATGAGTGCTGGTATCCATATCCGTTGCCCCCCAGATATTGCCCAGGGTATCAATCTCCAGGTTATCTACATTTGCAAACCCTGCACCATTAATGGCACCATCCTCTCCACTATGCTCAAAAACTGACCAACTAAAGGTAAGGCTGGTGGCATCATTGTTGGTTTCAATGATTCGGTACAGACCGCCAAACTGCTGAAAAGCATCAATATCTGCAGCGTATTTACTTACAATAAATATCCTGGAATCTGGGTATCCATCTTTACTGGGTGCACTATCTGTATAGGCAATAAATACGCTCCCATCACCGGGATGGACTTCTATATCTTCAGCCCGAGCAGACGGAGTCCCCCCGACCAGATTAGCCGCCAAGAAAGCATCCGTTAAAATTGCCCCTTGGGTAGGATAGAAATCGGCTAGAATTCCACCTTGATAATCGAATAATACAGCTTCATTTGTCAGGTCTACAATAAAAGACCCACCATCCTCTTGTGCCCCGGCAATACCAGCACGCTGAGGTAAACGAATTCGACCATCTTGTTGCGCTCGGCCCAATGAATTTAATTCAGCTTCAGCAATTTCTGTTGGAGATAGAGGATTCGTTGGTGTACTAGGCACTAATGGAATCCAGAGACCAGAACCATCAGGATTTAATCGTGCCGTATAAAGAGTACCTTGCTCAAACAACTGGCTATTGTTTGGATCGGTAGGATTAGAAACAATACCATCACTGATAAACTTATAGGTATGACCACCACGACGGTCATCTCCCATATAGGCAACTAACGGTCTACCGGCTTCTATCCTAAAAGCAATATTTTCATGACGGAAACGCCCCAGAGCTGTATGCTTTCTGTTTTGGAAGTCTGGATCTGCTGGAGAGACTTCTACCATCCAACCATACTTTTCTCCCACTAAACCAAACGTAACGCCTATACCGTCTTCTTTATAATCCGTTTGAATTCCGTTGGGCAATACGCTTTCTGTGACAGTAAAATGGAAGTTTTCTTCTGCGGTCAGAATTGTTCCCCAAGGTGTTGTACCACCAGCGCAATTAAAGGCTGTACCAATGATTCTATGGCCAAGCCCATCAGAACTGAGAGGAAATACATCAGTCGCAGCAGGTCCAGTCCCCACTAAGAAGTTGTAGTCTCCAGTCTGATAGCTAGCTGTACCCCAGGATGTAACGCGTTGATAACCATCCGAACGTTCAGAATTAAGTCCTAGTCCGGACAAGAGATGTATGCGACGATTCGCACCATCCGCAACAGGAGCGTAGCGACCATTGCTTTTTGTAATTCTAACAACAGAGCCACCTTGGTTATAAGCAAATTCCCCCAAGGTGAAGACCGAGGGTTGAGATAAATCTAAACCGAGTACAAGCTGGTCTGTTGTGGGGAAACCTGCTAAATCATCATCACCTAGTAATGGTGATATTGGATAGGAAACATACTCATGGTTATTCCAGAGATAACCATCATTGGGATTTCCATTAATGGGGATAAAACTTACATAGTCGCTGTTATAGCCAAAGTATTCTTCTGGGTTAGGAAATATGCGATCGCCCCAACTAATAATGACATACCGTTCATATTCGGGCGGTACTATGACATCATCAAAGTACTGATATGATTGCAGCGCTACATCTACACCTGCTGCTATAGTTGCACCTTCTCCTTCAATTCCTAACGGTACAAAGCTGGAGCTATTTTCATAAACATCCAGGGGATGTGCCAATTTCAGGGGGGTAAAACTCAAACCTCCAGTTTGGGCTAAAGCAAATTCGGAGCTGATACCTAAGAAATCGCTAACTTTTGATGAAAGTGTGTAAGCTGCCGTACTACATCCGAAGAACATCAAAAGCTGCCTGCGAGTTAGTTCGGACATAAAGTTACTCCTAATTTTTCAATGCGTCCATCCTACTTGACGAGATCGCAACCACACCAAAATCTGACGCTTGATGCGATCTCAACGCCCCACCAGTAACATCAAAGGTATTAGCTAGAGGGTATTAACCGTCCATTCCGAAGCAACAAGCTTGCCCATGTTTGATACTGTTTGTAAATTCCTGGTCGAAACGTTTTCGGTTGACTTTGCTACCTGGTTGCTGGGTGAGCCTGTTACCCTGACTGAACTCAGTCCATCCGAGTTATCCTTGGAACCCATTCGGGCGGATGCGTTGATTTTGTTACAGTCTGAAGAGACTATTCTGCATCTTGAGTTTCAGTCTAGGCCCGATCCAGATATGGCCTTCCGCATGGCTGACTATCGATTGCGCGTGTATCGGCGCTTTCCTAAAAAATCGATGCGGCAGGTGGTGATTTATTTGCAGCCTACCCAGGCTGACGCCGTTTATCAAACGACGTTTGAGATTCCTAACACCCGCCATCAGTTTGAGGTGATTCGGTTATGGGAGCAGCCGTCATCAATATTTCTGAATGCACCAGGGTTATTACCATTTACGGTTTTGACCGCAACTAAGGATCGTTCAGAATTGCTGCGGCAGGTGGCACGTAAAATTGAGCTATTGCCTGAGCGTCGTATGCAAAGTAATGTGGCAGCCTCGACGGCAATTTTGGCTGGGTTAATATTGGATAAGGCTCTAATTCAGAGGGTTTTGAGGAAAGAAATGATGCAAGAATCGGTCATATATCAGGAAATCAAAGCCGAAGGCTGGCAGGAAGGCCGTCAAGAAGGCTGGCAGGAAGGTCGTCAGGAAGGTCGGCAGGAAGGTCGGCAGGAAGGTCGGCAGGAAGGTCGGCAGGAAGGTCGGCAGGAAGGGGAGGTGCTATTGGTACGGCGGCTCTTGATGCGTCGAGTTGGTCCATTGCCCGAGGCGTTAGGTGAGCAGATTAAGGTGCTTTCTTTGGTGCAGTTAGAGGGGTTGGGTGAGGCGTTATTGGATTTTTCTGAATTAGCTGATTTAGAGAGGTGGTTGGGCGATCTTCAGACTGGGATAGCTGAGGTTTTAGAGGGGGTACAGGTGCAGCTGGGTGAGTTGTTGCCTGGGATGATGGCTGAGGTGCAGGCGTTATCGTTGCAGCAGATAGTGGGGTTAAAGGCTGAGTTGGGTAATTGGTCTACTGTGCATCAGCTGCAGACTTGGTTAGAGGAGAGAAAGGCTGAGGAAGAGAGTTTTAAGGATGGTTTTTAGGGGGACTGCGATCGCAACCACAGCAATATCTGAGGCTTGATGCGATCGCGCACAACACTAATAGTGAGATGGTCTAAATACAAACGCTGATGAAACTACGCTAGACTAGAAACATATATACCATTAAGTGTGAAAGCAATTTTTGATATTTCTTGTCAGACGGATAGGGGTGAACGAATTATTGTTGAAGTCCGGCACTTGTTTCGCGTAGCGTGATGCCGTAAAGGTTCTTTATACCTAGCTTAGGGGATAATAGACTCACTAAAACAAATGTGTCTATTTGGGGTGTTATGGACCGACCATTATCGCATCGATGTCCATTGTGTGGGGCAGAAGAATCGGTTCAGGTTCATAGTCGGTATCCCACGAAGAGCAATGGTATGCGAACAATCTATCGTTGCCGTTATTGTGACATCTACTATAGTGAAACCTTTGATAGTGCGGACGACGTAATGCGGCCTTTCGGCGTAAAACCAATCCCTATGCAAAAGATCAAAAGCATTTGCAACGAACCTTGGAGGTCTTTTGGTTGGTCCACAAATTTGTGCGGGTTCATTTCACCACCAAACGGGTACCTACTGTCCGCATAGAGATTTTGGAAAAGGGACTCTTATGGTCACAGTTGTTATCGATTCGATATGCTGTTTAGCTATTATCACGCAAAGGATATAGACTTCCCATCTAACGGAACCAGTACGGCTATCTCAGCAGTTATTGATATTTTGGGATATTCTCTTTGAATATCAGGTAGGTTCAAGATTAAATGGTGAGATATTGTAAATCAGTTATCACATAAAGAATCCTATGGGATAACTACGGTCTGGATTTTCAGGGGAGTAGTGACTGATTTCGATATGTGGTTCAGTTAACCAAATGCTATTTCTCAGATGGTTTTCAGGTTAACTGTGTATTACTAAGATGACCCTTTGACACTGCATCATGAAACGCTCAATTATCCTTTCTTTGGCCTTGGCCAGCACGATGCTCTTAGCCAGCTGTGCCAACTCTAGTACGACATCCACATCCCCTGCACCCGCTGGAACGGAACAGGCTTCAGCCCCTACCTATGCTGTATTTGCTGAAGACGGTATTGCCATTAGTGGTGCGGATCCAGTAGCTTACTTCACGGCCAATGAATACACCCCCGGTAGTAATGAGTTTACCTACGACTGGGAAGGTGCCACCTGGCAGTTTGCCTCAGCAGAAAATCGCGACTTGTTTGCCGCTAACCCTGAAGACTATGCGCCTCAGTATGGCGGTTTCTGTGCCTATGCAGTGAGTCAGGGTAACACGGCTCCCATCGAACCCACCGCATGGAAAATCGTTGATGGCAAACTCTACTTAAACTACAACGATAAGATTCAGAAGCGTTGGTCTAAAGATATTCCTGGCTATATTACTCAGGCAGATCAAAATTGGCCTGGTGTACTAGCAAACTAAGCTGACTGCATCTGCGCTCAGTTAACGTCAGCCCAGTGATTCACAACGCCACTAAAAAAAACATGGTTGCTGCCAAATCGTTTACTTCGACTTCGCTCAGTTAACGATTTGGCAGATGACAAAAATCGATAACAATGTCGGTCTTGTGGGGTATCAACGCGCAGCGGGACGATTGCCTCAACAATGTAAGTTTCTGAGTTTGGAATGCGCTCCCTTTCCGAATTCCGACTTTCGAATTCCAGATTCTGACTTAACCGAAATCTCCCAGCTTACGTTCAATACTCGCCACATATTTCAGACTTAAAGTCTTTAGAATTCATACCGGGCTCCCAACTGTAGCGAATGCACAAATAGGGTATCTGCATCAAAATCAGCCCCAAAAGCCTCAAAATTTTGTCCTGGGAGACCATGTAAACGGTAACCTAAAAAAGCACTAGCCTGATCACTAATCTCATAGCCAACACCCGCTTTTACTTGAAACACAAAACTCGCGCCTGTATCATCCAGGGCTAACGCACCAATGCCAGGAATATCAGCCTCTACATCATTGGCAGTTAGGGTAGCTACACCGACACCGCCGCCAATGTAAGGACTAAACCGGCTCTTGGTGGGAATATCATAATAGCCATTTACCATAAACTGAGCCGATTCAATATCTCCATCTAACGGGATTTCAGCCAGATCGTTGACTGTGATACCGTCTACATTGTTGTTGGTATAGGCAACCTCTAGTTCTACACGAGCATCATCAAAACGATAGCCTGCCGCCCCATTAACCCCGAATCCTGTATCAGTATCCAAGGAAATATCGATGGGGATATTAGTAACCACAGCGGGACCACCGGGAAATATTGGCTCTGTGGTAATGGCAACAGGTCCGTCTGACTCAATATCAACAGGATAGCCAAACACTATATTTGGTGCTAAAGAGACATACCAGCCATTGTCGTTAGTGTCTTCTGTTTTTGATTGGGTAAGCAGCAGGACAAAATCATCGTCTACCGTCTCAGTTGAAATGTTTTCAGCAGTTTGAGCTTCGCTTGTCTGAGCCGATGCAGGGACCACTATCCCTGTGCAAACGATTGCTAAGACAGCTGACTTAACCAACAGACTTGTCAGAGTATTCATATCGAGTTTTGCTGATAGGTGAATGGTCAACAGCATGCCACCCCTGTCAGAAGAGACTACAAACCACTTTCCAGCAGCTAAAGTGTCACATTCAGACACTCGCGCCAAAATTGAATATAGCCAGCTATTACAAGATTTTTAAGTTCCTTTGAACTAGAGAATAGAACTCTCATACTTGTCAGCAAAATTATTGGGAGAACCTAGGCAAAATTACGGTAAGTTCAGGATACTTGTGATCACTTATTACGTAAGCCCTTTACACAATGCCCCGATAACATATATCTGAGATTGTGACCTATCCATAGGCCACAATCTCAGGTGTCTATACCCCAATGCCCATTGAGGTAGCCATCAAGTCTTCTAGCCCAACAACAGGGCCTGACCTCTTTTTGCTAACATGTCAGCCGTTAGACCATTAAAGGCAAAAAGCTGACCAGCGTTAGCGGTGGTTTCACCCCGTTTCCAGGCCATTACATCACGAGGCAAAGGGCTGCGCAACATCACAGGCTCTAGCATAGCGCTGGCACCACCGGTAACACCGAGTAAGGCATCCCCTGCAAAGAGTTTGGCAAAGGCGTCATCACTTAAGAATGTGTCATCACCGTTACGGCAGTTTTCCCAGGCCACATCACTGGAACGGTACAAGCGTCGAGGACTGACGATACCGATTACCTTGGAGCCGATTCCTTCCTTGGCGAGAGCTGCTGTAGCTTCTAATACAGGAAGCAGCATCATGTCGCCAACAACGGCAAACACAACTGTCTTTTCTCCTGGGGTTTCTTGAATGACAATTGCACCTGTTTCTAACGCCTCACGGGTTTGCTCAAGGGTTGTTCTCACTGGTAGGGGAGATTTACTGGCGGTAATGGTAATGCCCTTATTGCTTGTGCCTACGGCCCATTCATAACAGGCTTGGATACTGTTGGCATCGATGGGAAAGAGTGGGAATACATTACCGTTGCGCATCATAGCGGCAAAGTAATTCTCAATCTCGGGACGTTGGTGGGTCCAACCATTTCGTCCCTGTTCCAGAGCCCCGGCGGTAAAGAGACAGATAGTAGATGGCGTGTTTCGGCGCAGCTCTGCCATGGCCTGGGTGACGGTTTGCCAAATGGGTAGGCCATTGATGGCAAATGATTCGTAGGAACACCATAAACTGCGACCACCAAACAAAGCTTGGGCAGCGGCCATACCGGCACAAGCATCTTCGCTTAGGGGTTCATAGACCTGCCCGTTAGGTCCCTGGAAGTACAGATCGTCTGTTGTAGGGTGAACAATTTTAAGGGCCTGATTAATATTGTTGATACCCGAAGCAGCATTACCATCGGCATTGGTGACCACAAAATTAGCATCCTGTTTCCCTACATGGCCGACCAAGAACCCCATAGCCGTAGTGGCCACTTGCTTATCGCCCCCCACTGGAAATTCGTTTAGGGGTAACTGACCTAAGTCTGCTAAGGGACGCTCTGACTCAGTAACAGCGGTTTTGACATTGGGGCCACCATTGGAGCGCTCAAAGTTAGTCCGCACCAGGTCCCAACCAATAGCTGGCAGGGCACGGGCCTGTAGCGCATTGGCAATATAGTCTTTTTCAAGGGTGTCACCGGGGTAGAGATTGTGGGATTTGGCCCCCCGTTTATGGACACCTGCGCCCTTAAGTTGCTTGACGATTAATACTGTGAGAGTGCCGGAAAGTGCTTGTTTGGCGGCTTTATCGGTGGCTTCGAGGAGGGCCTGGGTAAAGGCCAGGCGCTGCTTGAGCGAGAAAGCGGTGCTATCTACATAGGGACCCGGCTGGTCAGTGTCGTCATAGTCCTTGGCGTCGACCAAAATTACGTCCTTAAAGCCATTGCCTTGCCAGTAGGCGATCATGGCCTCATTAGATTGGGTGGACACCATGCTGTGGTGTTCCTGGGAAAACCCATTCCACACCAGAATGGGTAGGAAGTTGGTGGACTGGGGATAGGCCGTATTAAAGTGAGCCATACTACTTATGATGTAGGGCTCACCCAAACCACCGTCGCCAATGGTAACGGGGAATAGGGTGTCGGGATAGAGCTTAGCCCCGGCCATAGCAAAATGTTGACCCTGGCCCAAAGGACCGGCAGGGTTTAATAGGCCTGGAATTTGTCCTGATAGGTGACCGAGGAGACCATGGGTTTCGCGGAAGCGATCGCAAAGCTGACTGACCGTCTCAATCTCCATCGCCTCTAACGAACGATCCAAAAAGACGGTGCTGTAAAACCCAGGGGCATGGTGTCCCACCTCCGTAATCAGGTTCTTGTAGCCCAGCATCACCAACGCCGCAATGCCATCGGCAATACTGGCAAAGCCACCTGGGTGACCAGACTGTTTGCTAGCCGCCATTTGCAAGGTTAAGTACCGCAGCGCATCAGCCGCCAGGATGGTTTGATAAACAGCTTTGGGATCACTGGGAGATGCGATCGCCCTATCTCCCTCACC
>CBDHHL010000027.1:0-26006 GCA_965263355.1 Leptolyngbyaceae cyanobacterium
CATCTACCAAGCCCAACTGGCCCACGCTTCTTATCTGCAAAACCCAGCTGGCTTTCTTGAGCACTATAAAAAAATAACGATAGAAAATAATGTCGCTTGGTATCTCAAAAGCAAAGAAAAAACAACCATTATTTTCAGGGGCACCGATACCCTATGGTCTGACTGGAAACAATCTAATCTAATTTTTTGGCCCCATAAAGAATGCAAAGATTTCAAGGCTCATGCTGGGTTCTATGATGGTGCTTTGAAGTTTATGCAGCATTGCCAGAAAGAACATTTATTAGATAGCCCGTTAGAACTGATTGGCCATAGCCTTGGAGGCGCGATCGCTTTGATGTTCGGCATAATTGCCGCTGACAATGGTTTTCCTGTAGAAAGTATCAGCACCTTTGGAGCACCCAGGGGCATGGATGAAGCCGGGGCCGATAAACACCGGGCATTAGGCCTAGAAAGTAAAACTTGGCAGGTCCGCAATGGGTCAGACCCTGTGTGTAGAATTATGCTGAGCTTCGATACAACCAAAAAAGTACTAGACCTAATCGGCTTAGATGTCAGAGTCGGTGCGTCTCATCCATGGTGCCATGAGATAATCACGAACCATCAGACGGGAAAAATCATAGAAAGCCCTGACGAATGGCAAAATGTCAGGGCCAAAGAGCCTGACACAGTAACCCGTATCGAAAAGTTTGCCTCAGCGATCAAGGGGCTGACCGCTGAGGCTTTCATAGTTGATGACCATATGATTTGGAACTATATCAAAGGACTTGGAGGTTGATTTTGAAGGCGAATATCACAATTCCAGTGGACTCAGCTGTACTTGAAAAGGCTAGGCAGCTGGGGATCCCAGTGCAAGATTTACTAAGAGACGAAATATTAGCGGCAGCCGATAAAGTTCTACTGCCATTAATTGGAGAATATGCGGCTAATTGCGATCGTACTGACTATGTTCCAAGCTGGGCTAAGCGACGTTGAGTTGCTTCATATGTTTGCCACGTTCATCACTGGAAACGACGCCTCTTTGCCCTATCCAATACATCAGTTGTCCAGTCGTCACAGCTCCATTTTTATCACGGGCAAACTTAAGATGACTACGGACGACACGAACGGTGATTTCAAGCTCTCTGGCAATTTTTTTATTATACCAGCCCTTGCTAATGAGCATAATAATCTCATACTGCCTAGGCGTTAATACTACTGGTTCCACAAATTTCCCCTACGGCAAAACATTCAAACAAACAATACGACACATGCGAGATTCGCGGTTGTTATCGTCTTTGTCCCTCGGCAAACATCCATGCCCATACAAGGCGGAACAAAGCTTTATCGCCTGCATACGCTCGCCATTTTTTATTGATTTCATTTTGGCGAGCAATTATTTTAATTTCTTCTGGACAGTTCACGCTTAGTTCCTCTCAAGTATTGTTTAGCTTTATTGATTTCCCCGTTAAATAACAGGGCAAAAACATAGTCTTTCTGACTTTCCCTTAACACTTGATATTCCAAGATATCGGCATATTCCAAGCCAGCAAACGGGGAAACTTCGCGAATTGGGTCTTGTCTAAAAATTCTTGGTCTAGAATATATCTCTGTTTGAATTGTCCGTTGCCTATTGCTTTTGAACCATAGCTTTCTGACCAGCTCAGTCGCATGAAAATCATAACGGCCTGAGCCAGACTCTATTAACTTTAGCCTTATAAGTGCATCACGGACCCGCTGATTCATAGGAGTGTGCATAGTCAAGAAACTCTCGAATTCTCTAGCCTGAATATCAGTTAGTAACTCAAACGCTGTTTCGATTAATTCAACCTCAGTAAATGGTTCAAGTTTTTTATACTTCATCCATATTTCACGGACTCCAGGGGCAAGCTCATTGTTTTCTATGAGCAATCCAGCCCGACGAAATGCGCTTAAAACGGCACCTGATCGAGACGGCGGCAGAACATGGCCCCCACCCTGGCAAATCATATTTAAGATCTTGGTTCTAATCTTTCTGGACTGTTCGTATTTTTCAACTTCGTTCTTAATTTGTTCTAATGTCCATTCAGCCATCAAACCGCCAGCTCCAATAAACTTTTTTGCTCATATTTGCCCAACGTAAAATCACCCCCGAATTCCCAAAAACCCTCAACAAACTGATCGTCTCGACTATTGCCGTTAATCCCGTTGTTGCCCCCAGTCAAAACGCTAAGAGGTGTTAACCGCCAATCACGGCCAAATTTATTTATCCGTTCAATCGCCTCACACAATGGGTCTGAAATATAATTAGTCATCACAACCCGTTCAATTCGAGGGTTAGCCAACAGCCTTTCTAGCGTGCTAACAATCAAATCAAACAACTCAATTCCCTGTGGGTCACCATGGCAAATGTAAGACGGTGTTAATGCCCCTGTCCCCCGTCGTCCCGGTCTAGACCCTTTCGGCACCCAATAAGGTGCATCATGCAAAGCGATCGTTTTGCCAGTAAAAGACAGTTCAAAACTATCAATGCAAGCATGAGCGTCATTAGAAAAGTGAAGCCTCCAATTAGGGCTAAACCAGGGCATCTTATAACCCCAGCCATCATTCAAGGACTCAAGTAACTCTGGCGATAATTGAGGTTCATTTTTCACAAACCCAGACTTTTTTTTGAGGCTGGCTACCTTATCTCGACTCTCTTTTACGTTTAATCGCCCCTTAGTATTCGCCCTGAGGCAGCTCATAAACGTGAACTCGCGAATCAACAGAGATGCGGCAGCAAGTGTTACACAGTCGCTTGTATCCTTAGTATCAACAATAGCTTTAAGGTTGTCATAGACAACCTTTGGCCCCTTGGAGAGCACTTCTTTAGACCAATTATTAATAGTCTTCTCTACTTGCTGCCTTAGACTGTCATCTTGCCAGCATTTATAAATTACCTGAACAACAGGATCTATATCAGCCAAGAAAGCCCGCTTAACAATTCCGTTGCCGAGCATCCAATGACTGAAGTGGCCAGCACAGGCAAAAGGCTCAATGCTGGCATCATAAACATAACGCCTATCCCATACAGGATACTTAACGCGATCTTTTTTGCTGCCAGGGGTGGGGAATAAACCTGTTTTCATTAGCCTTAACTTTCAAGAAACCCCCGTACTTTCTGTTGTTCAGCCCAGAAATGAAGTACTTTTGTTGAATTTTTCAGCACTATGCCATCAATAGAAAAAATTGTCCCTTGCCCCAGGTAGTGCCAGGATTCATAAACAGGATTTTTATTCATATCGCACGCGTCATAGTGCAGTAACTGACCATCAATTAATGCAGTGCATACTTTCTTCTCTTCATCACCTAGTTTTACTGTCATCATTTCTTTTCCTAGTATCGGCTAACATCAATGCAGAGGCCATGACGACCCCTGCATCAAACTAACTATTAAATAGCGGCTGGCTGAGGAGCCTTAGAGTTCTCAGCAATACGAGCCTTGATGCCCGCAACAAAAGAACTTTGAGAAGATTCAGGCAAACGTAAACGACAAATAACTCGCTTGTTCTTGTTCTTCATCTCTTCAATCCTATCAATAGAAAGGATTGCAGGGGCATCAATGCTTAATTGAGTAGTAGAGCCCAAAAGCACCCGTTTAATATAAGTATTGCCATTGATCGTCTTCTCAGAGCCATCAACAATGGCATAAATTTCAACCCCATCACCAAACTTGCCCTGAGTCTTTTTGTAACCAACTATCTTATATTCAACCTCAGGGCTAAGCTCGGAAAGCTTCATGTAATTGCCTCCCGTCAGCTCAAACTCATGCCCATTGACACTAAGTTTTTTGCCTTCCTTGGAAACGGTTAGTTCTTCAGCGAACCAACCATTTTCATCAATAGAAAACTTTGCCCAATCTTCTTTATTGCCTGGTGCGTAAAAAAGCACTGGTTTTTCACCGATAGCACCTAAGATAGATCCGTAAAATTCACCTTCTTTGTCTCTCTTGGGAACCCATTTAATATGGGCAAACTCAATATCTGAACCGTCTTCTACATCCCCCCACTTGATTCTTTCCTCACCTCGCAACAAAAACCCAGTAAGTTTTTCAGGCGTATTTGCCATAGATAAACGAGCACTAACGAGTTTTCGCCCATCTTCAGAGCGATGCTCATACTGTAAGCGAACAGGGCAAACCAACGCATATCCAGATGGATCTAAAATCAGCGTGTCATCGCCTAAATTAAGCGCGTACAAATCGCTAGGAAATACAGTTTCATTAGGGATGACAAATCGCTGCTGTCCCCATCTGACACAAATCCCGTCTTCATAAGCGTAAACAGCAGGTGTGGCTAAATAACCGCCATTATCATTGTTTACAAAAACGCAAGTACAGCCATCTGGATTGTACTCAGTAAAACCCAGCTTGCTGCAAAGCTGGTTAAACGCCTCACGAATATCTTCCGGCAAACTCTGATCTGGAATGTCAATTTTATCTTCGCTAATCCCAGCACTCAATAACTCTGTCTCAAGGTCCATTAACCTTTGAGTAAGATTGATGTTTGGTGCAATCGCAGTTGCAGTAGTTTCAACAGCTTGAGTGCTAGAGCCTTTCTTTTGAAATCGGGCCATAATAATAAATTCCAATTTTTGAACATCGAGTTAGGGCAAACGTGGCATCGAACCGCCCTAAACCTTACAAGTACAACACTAAAAAATACAATCAAGTTTGTCAAGGGGCTTGACAAAAAAGAAAAAATACAGCCATGCTTGTAAAGCAATGCCATTATATAAAACGCAGCAAATATAATGGGCTTCCTGGAATTTAATAAATATGAGTGGATTAGGAGCTGATTTTGGATGGAAATCAATACGCAAGTTTATTCCCGAGCTGCCCGAGCAGCACTATCTAGAAGCCCATCACGTTAGTCATTTAGCAGAAAGCGGTATAAGTCCCAGTGCTGCCCTAGTAGCTGGCATATTTAGCGCTGATGCTGCCTTAGCTAGAACGCTCACAGGCCACGGTAGAGCCGGTCTGATATTCACTTATTTCACGATTGACGGCAAAGATGTATATCGATGGGGGGATGATAGCAGGCCATTTTTTAGACTCAGGCCAGACAACCCGCCAAGCCCAAAATGCACATATCTGTCCCCAAAAGGGGCGCCCCCACGGATTTATTTTCCGAGAGTGGCTAACAAAGTCGATTTTACTAAGCTTTCAGGCCTTAATCTAGCCTTAACAGAAGGCGAGAAAAAAAGCCTACTGGCAACACTCTGTAATATTCCATGCATAGGGATTGGAGGGGTTTACAGTTACAAGACTGGCGATAGAGACGAATGGGGCAACCGTGCTTTAGGATGCCTGGTTGATGAGATTGATCTTAGATCCGCGCAAAACTTAACCATAGTTTTTGATAGCGACATCACCCACAAACATCAGGTTGCTAGGGCCATCAAAGCATTGGCTGGAAATTTAATAGAGGCTTATCATCAGCTCGAAATAAATGAGACAGGCTCTAATGAGCGAGTGCCTGCCCGAACACTAGCATTAGCTAAAAAAATAAAATATGCGCTGCTCCCAACACGGTTAAAGCTTAGCAATGAAAAAAAGACCAAAAAACTAGGCTTAGATGACGCAATTGTGCTATTAGGCGAGTCCCCAGTAAAGGAGTTGTTAGCCCACGCATTGCCATTAGTAAAATGCAAGTGGGAGGACAAATCATTAGATACTGAGTGCCTGTTTGCGTCTGAACCGCTGGGAGACGACGCCCACAAAGATACTCCTATTAATAAACAGCATCATGTTAGAGGGTTAATCAGTTGGCTATCCTTGCATGGGATTTATGCAAATATTCCTGATTATTCAAAACGTCAATATTATCCAGAAGGCATCTGGAAAGACGTAGGCGAGGAAGCTTGGAAATTACTTTCCGAACAAATAGCTGACGCTCAATACTGGCTAAATAGGAAGCGTGCGATCGCGGCGCAAGAACTTAGATTTGTAGAGAACAAGACCCGATTAAGTAAAGACCAATTTGACCAACCGCATCTACTAGGATTTATTAATGGAGTGCTGGAGCTTAATAAAAAAGAGCTTATTCCACATTCTCCTCAAAATTATATTACTCAGACATTAGGATTTTCATATGACCCTGAAGCCCAATGTATCCAATGGCTAACCTGGCTAAATTGGATATTCGAAGATGATGAAAAGTGGCCAGAGATTATTCAAGCCCTTATTCGTTGGACGATCACGCCTAAAGAAAAAGGTCCCTATCCCATTCATATATGGCCTGTTCTAATTGGCCCAGCTGGCATCGGTAAAGGGACATTTTTAAGTGTGTTAACGCAGCTAGTAGGCGAAGGCAGTTATGCCGCCTGGAATTATCACAACGTGAATGACGCTCGCGGCATGAACAGTATGTCCGGCAAACGAGCTTGTTTTGCAATGGACCTTAAAGGCGAATTGGGCAGTCAGGCAGTTGGAAATATCAACTCAATCTGTGTCAACGAGCCTCTAGACGTAGAAGCTAAATATAAAGACAAACGAACCGAAGAGTTCAAAACTGTCTTATGGGCAGCCATGAACCAGCCGATCAAGTCCAGGGCAGCTGACCAAGAAGGACTTAGTAGGCGAGTACTATATATCCCATTTAGCCGCAAACCCGCCGAGATCGATACTGAGCTGGCCAACAAATTAAAAACTGAGCTACCAGGAATATTTAATTGGGCTTGGGCTATCTCCCTAGATGAAGCAGTGGAAACACTAAAAACCCACCTCAAGTCTGAGGAGAACATAGCATTACAGCAACGTCACTTGGCAGAGTCAAATACTGTCTACGAATGGATGGAACATCTAGAACTATCCGTTGCTCAAACTCAGATAATTAGTGTCTGGTACAATCGTTATAAAGAATGGGTACTTAACACAGGCTGCAAACCATTAAAAATGAGAAATTGGAAAAAATACATCCTTGCCGCCGGGGCCGAAACTCAGAGGAAGACAGGAGAAGGCATCCCGCTAACACTACCTCCCCTAAAAGACGTTGACATTAGAAAAATGCTAGGACTATTCAACTGAACTACAAACATCGAAACAGACAACTACACGAGCGCTTCAGGCCACCAAACCTGAGGCGCTTTTACTTTGGCCAGTATCGACCGCTACAACCAGTCCTAGAGCCAGCAAAACAAAACTGCCGCCGCTTCCCCCCTCACCCTTTCCTAGAACGAGGGGACCTAAGAAAAGCTTAGCGATGTATCAAATGACACCAAGTAGGCTGTCTTCATAAAACTCTGGTTGAGTGTGCCAGTTGATAGTGATTTGTAGGATTAGTGGTAGTTAAGCCCAAAAAGTGATCAGTTTTTTCACAAAAATCATTAGTAAATCCCTAGGAATTTCACTAAAACTTGAATTTTGAAATCCTTTTATATCAATGGTTTCAGCGATTTTTTTATCGAAATGGCCATTTTTTGGCTCAAACTTTCTGTTTTCTATGGGAGTGCTCCTTATCTATGCCCTATTAGCCTCTATCTATTTCTAAAACAGAAAGTTTGAAATTGAAATATATAAAATATTAGAGTATAGAAAACGCTGCAATGTATATATAGCAAGGGATGCAGCCGACAAAAAGCACTTGAAATAACTATGAAATAACTACTGAAAAGCAGTGAATTAGTAGGTGAAACCCAGTGATTTTTTGAATGCTTTTTTGCAGAATCCAGGGGGTTAACGTCTGTTAAATAGAATCTAAGTTTCACCCAAAGATTATAGTACTGATGCACTAAAGCTAAAAAGCGCTGAAACCCGCATTCTGTCGTTAAATTTGCTTTTTAGTGTGCCAGTTGCTCTGATTTTTGCTTTTGAAGGACTCGCTTGCTGGCCTGTCAGTGGCGTTTATTTTTTGTCAAGTGTCTTTACAGGTATGGTTGTGGTTGCTACTATTGTGGTTGTAGAGATTTTGGGTGATTTGTATGGTTGAGGCGATTCAGTCGTCATTATTGATGGCTACTGGCGATGACGAATCGCCAAAAATAACGTTGACAGGCCAGCAAGAGGTTCTTAAAGCTGAGGTACTGGAATGGCTAAGGCTTAAGCCTTCTAAGCTTGCTCGTGTGACTGGCTTTGCTGGGACGGGAAAGACCACCGTGATTAAATATGTTGTGCAGGCTGCTATTGAAGAGGGGCTTATTAATGGTCCTGTCTGGGCTTGCGCTCCTACTCATCAAGCTAAAGGGGTGATTGAGAACTCGTTGAGGGGAAGTGCTGTCACTGAGGTGACCACCGCTCATTCATTGCTTGGTTTGCGGCCTAAGACAGTTGAGTTCAAACGAAAGGACCAAGATAAATTAGATGTCCTTTTAGGCATTAAAGAAGAGCTTAGAAGTACGGATGAATCGGCGTTAATTGATGCTTTGTTGATACGTCGCAACGCTTCAGACGCTGAAGTTCAATCGTTTGTGCCTAGCGGAAAGCTCAAGGAAGGAATAGAAAAAGTCAGGTTTTTGTTAGTTGATGAATGGTCAATGATCGACAAGCTTCTATATGGGCTTTTTTGCGAACTAGCGAATGACCCAGTGATGCACCCTGACTTTCAAATTATTTTCTTGGGGGATCCTGCTCAGCTGCCACCTATTGGCGAAACAATTAGCAAGGTTGAGTCTTTGCCGTCATTCCAAGAGTTAACAGAGGTTGTTCGCTATAAAGGCGCAATTCTTGAATACTGCAATAAGGTCCGTACTGAACGAGATTACAACTGGCTGCATCAGCGAGTGGAGGAAGATGACACTTTAATGGTTCTGCAAGAGTGGGAAGTCATGCCTCAACTTAAAGAACTGTACGCAGCTGGGGAATCTATCCGATTTGCTGCAGCGACTAACGCTAGGGTAATGGCCCTTAATTATCAGATTCGCGGCATTCTCAAAGATGGGGATTTGTCTGGACTATTTTACGATCCAGGGGATGTTGTGTTGACGTTGAATGCTGTTAGCCGTAGCAGTTCATATGCTTATGACGTTGCTTGCGGTGGGAAAAAATCGAAGCTGGAAGAGCACACCAGCACACTTTTAGAACTTGGCGACCTATGCGGACCGGGTGCATATGTAAGTCTTGGCACTTCTGGAACAATTCTTACAGACCAGTCATTTGAGATGACATCAAAGCTTGGTACTAAATTTAGCCGGATGATTTTTCGGTATCGGCGTTATGAGTCAGGGCTACCGTTCTCGGAACGAAAAGCAATATGTTTGCTCAACCCAGCTCAGTACGACCAATGGCAGCTTGAATGTAAGCAGCTAGCTAGCCGAGCAAAAGTTACTCAGACCCGCAGTCGTAAATCTACAGGTATTAGAGGACAGGAAGGGGAGCAGGCTAAGGCTGTTTGGGAAGAGTTTGGTTTAAAAAATTGGTGGAAAAAGAAGAACGGCGAACCTTTACAGCAGTATGAATATCAAAAGCTTAAAACGGGATTGTGGATAGACTACTTTGACTTGGCCAACTTTGCTGATAAGGCCAGTTACAGCTATGTGAGCACTTGCCATCGGCTGCAAGGCGTAACAGTAGATATTGTCGTGCTTGACATGAAGACTCTTATGTCGAACGCACAAGCAAAATTTGACGAAACTTGGGATCCTCGAAAGCTGCTGTACACCGCAGCTACTAGGGCACGTAAACAGTTGATTTTTATGTGCTAACTAGTCAAGTTCGTCAATTCACGGTGCATCAATTCAAGTAATTCAAATCAAACAAGAAAAGGCTAAAAACTATGACCATAAACACTTCCAACGACAATAACGATTCCAATATCGTTCGCAGCTTTAATCAAGTTGATATCTGGCAAAAGCGAGAAGATGGCTATATCAATCTCAATCAGATGGCTAATGCTACCGGCAAGCGAATTGATCATTGGCTAAAAACCGAGCCCACGAAAGAATTGTTTGATGAGTTTTTAAGACATCAAAAGTGTCCGTACTTATCTACCCCCTCAGAGGGGGAGTTTTCAGAAAATGCTAGTGATAGCAAGGATATTGAGCCACCTATTAGAACCATCCAAGGCCGTAATGGTGGGACATGGGCACACCCTGATATTGCTATTCAATTTGCAATGTGGTGCAGCCCAGCATTTGCCCTGCAAGTTAGCAAATGGGTTCGTACTTATATGACTGAAGGCCGATTGGAGGCTGAAGAGTCAATCCCAGCTCATGAACTTAAGTTCATTAAGATGGTTGAGCAAATCGAAGATGTGTTTCCAAAGGACTGCGCCCAATCCCGAGACCTTAAGCACCGAGCTGCACTAATTTGTTATCCAGAGTATGCATGCGCTCAATTGATTGCAGAAGATAATCGTAAAAAGTACCTTATCAAACGAAAGCGTGAATTACAGGCGCGCAGTGTTGAGAACTGGTTGGCTAGCTTAGCTTTGATTAGAAACCAACAAAAACCAATTTCTAAATGGTATCAAAGCTATAAAGAATGGTGCTTGCAAGAATTCGACATGGTTCCATTGGCCATGTACAAGTGGAAAGCTTATTTGATTGATAATGAATTCGCTCAAGTCCTGAAAAAAACAGGTGCAGGTATCCCACTAGAAATCTTTCCTGTATAACCATGCCTCACCAATTAGAACTACCCTTAACCCGTCGTTCTAAAACCAAATGCACTGCTTCGCCAAATGCCATCATCCCAGGCTTAGACGCTAGCTTATGCCGCTGTGATTATTGTCTAACTCGTTCTGATGGCATTTGGTGGGTAGATGTTGACCAACGGCTTGACTGCCTCAATAAGAAAAAGCATAAAATCCCTTACTTAATTGAGGTATACCGTCGCCAAGCTGTTGGTGTGGCCCACGACGACGATACAAAAGAAACAGAAGCTCAAAATGCGAAACGTAAGCACGCACAATGGGCCGGTCAAAAGTTCAAACAAACTAATAAATCATGTCAGCAACAACAATTACTAGACCAGTAACAGAACCAAAGTTCAGCTCTTATCCTTATCCTAAGGAGGGGGCCACAGGTGCCGAGTGGCGAGCTTGGCTAGAAGGAATGGTTGGGGATCTTTGGCATGACATCGCAGTTGAATTAACCCCCCTATTAAATAATGTGCAAGTTGAGCGATTCCCAGTTGAATTTATCCCAACATTTGCCGAGGTGGGCGGCAGTGGTTGGGCTCGTCTTGATGAGGGCAGCTGGCAATGCATTTCCCCTGATGACCTGCCTGCAACCATGGTTCTCGATGTTGAATCCATTGAATTGCAAGCATTCACGGCAAACGCTGATATAGACGCATGGTTGCCTTGCCTATGCATTTGCTATGGGGCCGATGGTTACTGGTATGCATGGCAAGAGCAAAATCCAATGTATCGCTGGACGGAAACTAAGCGGCGTACTATTCCGTTCCCAACTGGTTGCATCATAATCACTCAGAACGGCGCTGCCCATGATTCGCAATTTCTTAGTAGTTCTTATGCAGAGTATGGACCAGAGCGTTGTCTATTTATAGATGTGATGGCCCTGGCAATGCTTGTCAGAGGCGTGCATAAAGAACAGCGATCGCAGTATGAGAAGTACAAGGTTGCGATCGCTAATGGTAAGCCTGCTCCCGATTGGGTAACTCAGGCATCCGACATGGATCTGGCCAGCTTAGCTAGTGACGTACTGGGAATTGAGATTCTGAAAACAGTTGGAGGGGAAGGGCCACAGACGCTGTTTGAATATTGTGCTCAAGATGTCTGGATAACCCTTCGATTGTTTCAAGAACTATGGCCACTGGTTGCGAATATCTATTGCCCCAGTCCAGTAATTTTGTATGGCATGGCGGCAACGACTGGGCTTAGATATCCGGTTGGTGATTGGCAAGAACTTGTTTCGTATATAGAAACTGAATACGAAAAAGCCAAAAAAATTAAGCCTAGCAAACGAGATTCTAATGATATTGCTCTAGTCAATTGGGGCAAATCACATTTGCGTACATTTCGCGATGGATACAGCGTTAACGGCATGACCAATATGGGCTTTAACCCTGCTCACGATGTATCAGGGATGCCCAAAAGCACCATCTGGAGTCATCACTGGATGATTCGGCAATTTTTAATTACTGGAGTTAGTGATCAGCCGACCACTAGTTACATGCTGTTTGAAGCTAGGGTTCCGATGCCGATTATCCCAGGGAATGCATTAGCTAAGACATTAGCCAGCCAGCCGAACATTAAAACGCATTTTGCTAAGCCCCCTGAGCCAGTGAAAGCCAACAAAAAAGCTAAGGCTGATTGGCTGCAATTAAGACCATTAACCGATGCTATGCATGTCATGATCTGCCTGATTGACTGTTTTTGTGAAGAGTACGAAATTGACGGGTTTCTTGCAATCCCAGGGCTAGAAACATTGTGGTACGCCGTCGACTCTGCTCAGGAAAAAGAATTTCAAGAATGCATCGCTAAAGCTCAAAGTTTAGTTTACAAATTGATGGCTGATTGAGCGAAAAATCTAAATAACCCTTTCACAGCATGGGTTTGACAGATCTTGGGAAAAAATTTGATGTTTATATTTTTGTGTGATAGTGAACAACCTAATTATTGTTGATACGTCTGTGATCGCCTTCCAAATGTCGGCCCAGATTGACAAGGCAGGCCTAACCGAAACTAATGCTAAAGTTTACGCCTACATGGCGGCAGAATGGGTTAATTCACTAGGCTGGATTCCCGCGTTGCAATCAACTGGTAAATGCGTTTGGGCAATTGACTCTAAGCCCTACTGGCGTAATCAGCTATTCCCCGATTACAAAGCAGGCCGCAAACCTAAACCCGCATCATTCCATACTGCGATGGAGGGCATATTAAGCAGCAGTGCTTCTTTGATTGATATAAAATCACAAGAAGCCGACGACGTAGCCGCTGCTATTGTTCGGCTATGGCTAGATAGCAGCTCAGGATTGATCGATCAAATCTATTTGGCTACCGTTGATAGTGACTGGCATGGGTTAGTCCAAAACCCTGATATTTTTTGGTTAAATACTCGCAACCACCCTCCACGCGTTCGAAGTCGAGAAGAGATATTTAATTGGCTTTGCAGCAAATGGAACCAGCAATCTAAGAAACGTCAGAAATGGTGGGCATTGCCTAGCTATCAATCATTTAGATGTGATGACGTTTGGCGATGGAAGATAGCAGTCGGCGATAAAGCCGATAACTTAAGCGATGGTTCAGCAAAATACTTAATTGATTTACTGCGACCTCCCAAACAATTTGATATCCTAGAATCAAAGGAATCTGTAAATACTATTTACAGAGGAGTAAATTTAGCAAGCAAGCCTGATTTGAGCCTTGCTCATGAATGTAAGCAGGGCATGCTGTCACTAGGGGCACTTCCCCCCATCGAAATGATTAGCCTGAAAGTTTTAGTTTCATAGTTTAACGGCCATGAGAGCATCAACGCAATATAAACAAAGATTATCAGAGCTGCTATCGAAAAAGATACTTAAAGCAGCTGGAATTGATGCAACGGTTCGAGACCTAAGCGATCGCTGCGATGGACTAGCAAGTCATCAAACAATTGCGGCTTGGCGTTCTGGCAATTATGTTAAGCAACTAGACGACTTTTCTTTTCAGGCATTAGAAAAGATTTTGGCCCATAGAGGGCTAAAGGCTCATGAAATTAGCTACTATCTTGAGCATGGTGTTTGGCTAGAGAAAAAACAGTCCAAAAGGCTAGGCAGCCTTTGGCAGAAGCGAGAGCAGATTAATCAATCAATTCAACAGTTTGCGGCAATTTAGTATTGACAGATTTGGAAATAACATCCATAATTGGAATTGAACACTTTCCAAAAATGGAAAATGACTTTCACTAAGATAGGCATCGACTCCTGGTCTATTTATCTGCCAGGTGAAGTTTACCAGGGCTGCATAGAACTTAACTGGACCGTTACTAAAAACCTAGACAAATCCGTACAGATGTAGTCAAACCTGCTTAGCAGGGAAGTAACGTGCAGAATCTTCAGAAATGACTGAAGTTGCGAAAGCAAGGGTTTAAGTATCCACGTTGAGAAAGTGACGCTTTAATGCGACTCACCTGCGAATGACCGCCAGTTTGTAGCTCTGAGGACTTGAGATTAAACAGTATAGACGAACGGTTTATAAGCCTGTGTCTCTTGTCTATCAACCTTTCCCAACAGTTTCGAGGCAAACTTTACAGCAATGCTTGGGAGAAGATCCCACAATTATTTAGCCTTATGACCACCATAACATTTCGCCAAACTCACAGCACTCAATGGATTGTCCTGAACGAGGCAGAGAAACTGGGCCACATCGGATTCAATCTCACAGCTATGCGCTGGGAGTATTCGCCATATGGCCAGCCAGTTGCAGCAACAGGCTCCCTGGAGGATTGCAAAGCTGCAGCCATTGCCGAGAATAAACAGCATCCAAACTATCCGCTAAGACCTATTAACGGTTATCAGTCTGGGGATATCGCTGAAGTCTTTATCGAGCCGTCAAAGCGTCGAAAACACAGCGGTTTATATGTTGGGAAACTCTCTGTTACTTGCCTAAAAACGGAAAATGAGCGTACATGATTGTCTTTCAGCGCTTGCTAACCCTGGCCGACTGGAGGTTATGCAAGTGCTGAAAAGAGAAAGCGTGCTCACTAGCGGCGAGGTTGCGATCGCGTTAGGGGTGCATCATCCTACGGCTTCTAGGCATTTGAAGCAGTTAGAAGCTGCGGGTCTTGTGACTGGTGTAAGACGGGCAAGTTTCGTTAATTACACCAGGAATGAACAGGGCATTAGGAAATTTATTGAAGAATTAAAAAAGGAATTGTAAGCAATGTTTATACTTAGCACGAAAAGAAAGACATTCAATGACCCCCACCTTAAAGAGGATGGGGGAGTGCCAGGAGTAAGACTGGCGTAACTGCGAATAGGCCATTGAGCAAGATTGCGGTTAACACTTCCAAAGGCTTCTCTACTTTGGACTCCTGTAAGCCTTTTTACTGAGGCGTAGCTAACGGCTAGACATCTGCAATCTTGTGGCTTAAGAGACCTGTAGTAACTGAGATTATCTCTCAACCAACTATGTTCAGAATTCCAACACTCAACCCAGACGGTTCACCAGCAATGCCCACTAAGCTCGCCAGAGCTAAAAAGTGGGTAGAGCAAGGTAAAGCAGTTTGGGTTAAGACCGACCTTCGGATCAAAGCTGTCAGGCTAGTATCCGAACCATCAGGTAGAGCTACCCAGCCAATAGCGGTCGGTATCGATCCGGGAAAATTATTCTCCGGCGTAGCCTGTCAGTCTGCTAAAGCAACATTGTTCACAGCTCATCTACTCTTACCCTTCAAGCGGGCAAAAGATCGGATGGAGTCACGGGCAATGATGCGACGTGGCAGGCGTGGTAGGCGCATTAACCGTAGTTTGCCTTTTGAATTGCGGGCACATCGTCAAAAGCGGTTTGACAACCGTAAGCAAACAAAAGTGCCTCCCAGTATTCGGGCTAATCGCCAACTTGAACTTAGGGTAGTAACTGAGCTTTGCAAGCTATTCCCTGTTTCAAGAATCGTCTTTGAATACGTTAAAGCTCGAACTAAGAAAGGTTGCTCGTTCAGCCCGGTACAGGTTGGGCAAAAATGGGCCATCGCTCAATTGGAAAAGCTTGCACCTGTCCGCACTCTTTACGGGTGGCAGACTGCCACCATGAGAGATCATTTGGGCTTAGAAAAGTCTAAGAACAAAGCGGAGCAATCCCCCCAATCTCATGCCGTTGACGGCATAGCTTTAGCAGCCAGTGAGTTTGTGGAATATCGCAAATATCACAGCAATGACTCAAGAGGTGCTGACTGGTTTGGCTCGGTCAATATCACGTCAGCTCACTTTGTAGTCGTTCATCGGCCACCCGTAAGCCGTCGTCAACTCCATTTAATGGTGCCCGCTAAGGGTGGATTAAGGCGGAAGTATGGGGGCACTGTGACTCGTCACGGGTTTAGAAAAGGCGATTTGGTTATTGCTGAAAAGAAAGGCATCCAATCAATCGGTTGGGTGTCTGGGGATACAAAAAATAAGGTGTCGGTGTCTGATTTCAACTGGAAGCGAATCGCCCAATTTACCGCGTCTAAAGTCCAGCTTCTCTATCGTTCTACGGGGTTGCTGGTTAATTGCCCACAGAGATTGTCAGTCAGCAACGCATCGAGCGTAGCAGCCTGACTCTCCTTTCCTCCCCCACTTGAACGAAGATGGGGGTTTCACGGAGTTTTGTGATGAAAAATAAACCAATCAAACCCCCAACCGATGGCGTAGTAGCCCAACCTACAACTGCACATCAATCAGGCGAGTTGCTTGGACTCAGGGCTCAAATATATAGTCCGTTATTGCCTAATGTTCAGCAATCTAACAATAAAAATGGCTGAAGTTTTAAGCTCTGAAGAATGGCGACAATTTGTGATCAAAACGATCGCTACAGCTACAGGGCCAACGGCGCTAAACCTGGCAATCCGTCAGTATGCAGCCATAACAGGTATGCCGGTCAAAACTCAAAAACAACGTGAAATCGTTATTTCAAAAGCAATGGGAGAATATCTTGAAAAATTGTGATAGTCAACGGGTCATTCAGTGGCCTTTCAAGCATAAGGGACAAGACATTAATTTGTCTTTTGATACTGTTACAGGAGATGCATTTCTGCCGCGTGTTGGTTGGCTTAGTGTGGCGGCATTAAAGGCGCTCGGCTATGTGCAACAGTCGATCGCGAAGCCGTCAGGAAGTCATCGGAAAACATCATTTGGGGACTCTAAAGCTCATGATGGAGGTTTTTATAAAACGCAGTTTAGACAAAGAAGGAATTCATGGAAATACTAAGCAGTCTAATTGCAGATAGAAGCATAGATTTAGCGCTTGCGGAAGCGGCTAAAAAAGCTCAAAAACAATCAGGTGTATCACGAGAAAAATTGTTATTGGAAATGTTCGGCAAGAGTAGTCAAGATTATGAAGCAGAAGCTGCAGACGTTCAAGTTCAAAATAAATAATGGTCCAACGGTTGAATACGTTTACCAAGATTATGCTCAAGCCTTGAGAGAGGCAAGGGCCGATAATCCAGGGGCGACGGTGACTGTGGTTTGAAATCTTCCCATGTACGCGTGGGTTTGTCTCCAGGTGCAACAGTGACTGTGGTGAGTAAGATTTGAAATCTTCCCATGTACGCGTGGGTGATGTGACAGTAACATGTGCCACTTTCTTGAAAAATCCCTTGACACCCATGTGCACATGGGATATTATATACATATACCGCAAAGGGGAGCGGACATTGAGGCGATAAAAAGCCGATTGAACCTGCGGGGCACCGCTCCCCTGAGGCTATCGGGACACCAAATCTGGCAGAGGTGGATAAATTAAAACGGCCAGTCGTCAGTGCGGTTACAACTGGGGTCAACAGCGTACGGCCCATACAAACCCGCTAGAAAACCCCGTGAGGCAGTCTGAGAGGACAATGGCCCTCACGGGGTTCTCTTTTGCTTTTTGCGGCATATCGGACATGAGAAAAGACACACGATTTCAGCCAGAAGGGAAAAATGTAGCTGCAAAGGCGAGTCAGTCTGTCGGAATTCGTTTCCCGGTAGAAATCATCGAGGCTTTGCAGGCTGTTCCCGGTGGTAGGCAGGAGTATGTACGAAAGGCTGTTTTGGACGCGCTAAAAGCCGATGGCTTGATCTGACCTGGCTACTATTAAAGTTTTTGATGAAACTTATATTTTGTCCAAAATGCGAAGACATCAGAGCTTTGGCCTATGAACTTCGTTATTGCTCCTGTGCCAGCTCTTGGGGTTACTATCGACGCGATGGACTAAACGCTGTTATTGGTGGTAAGGCTATCCCGTTGGGGTTAAATAATCAAAGCTTCGTTAAGGCACTCAAAAATAGGCCAGCGCAAGGTCTAGGCCAACGGTTTGAAGCATTCGTTATTCCTGAAAATTGTCCTACATTGATGGATGAAGGCTAAAGCTCTACATTCAGCCATTCGATCTCGCGACTTGCAGCCTATTTATCTGAATTGGCTAACGGCAAATCTACCAGGTTCACCCAATCACTTGGGTTAAAATCAGCATCTTCTGCCTTAATAAGGCGAATCATCAGCGAGCCACCCTGGGTCTCTAGCACCAAAGATAGACCGTTGCCCCCAAATAATTCATCCAGCTCCCTTAGAAACGCTTTGAGCCATAGGTCTTGTATTTCTTGAGTGATTTGCTGCTTACTCATCTTTCCCATGTCTCCGAGATGATTCTGTTCTCTCTTCTAGTCAAGAAGCCCGTGCTTCTAACTTCTTCAAGCGTGGTTAACTCACTAAGCGCATCCCCAGGCAGCAGACATTCGCCAATTGAAACCTGGGTTTTAGTGACATGGGCCTCTACGTCAGTCCCAATCAGGCCACTCAAGCAAGAAGCAAACGCCCAAGCATTCCCTCTTTGCGTTGATTCAGCAGTGATAATCAACAAACTGTTTGATTTTCGTAAAACGATTTCTAGTTTGGTTGAGCATTCGGTGGATTCTGCTTTCAATTCTTTCAATACATAAGTCATGGCTTAAAAACTTGAATTAAATATCTGTTCAGCCTGTTTATTTACTTTTGCGATCGCTTGCAGCTTAACCAAATTCATCGTCTTTTTGCACGGTTTTAATTTTCTTGAGCGAACCAATGGTTTATTTTTTATCATTTTCACCCGGTAAAGACTGCTTGATCTGGCCAATAATTTGTCTTTGAGTTTTTAGCGCATCTATGATAGCGGCTTCAGTGCGCCTCTTAGCCTCATCAACAAAATCTTTTTCCACCCTAGAGAACCGATTTGAGTTCTCGAATAACTCGTCTAGCATCTTCAGCGCCATGCCAATTGTGATTTCTTCCGGCCAATCGAAAGTAGAAACGGCGAACGCATACACTCCCAACGCATTTGTTAGCTGGGCGATGGTGGCAGCGGTTAGGTCTTGGCGCAATTCTTCTAGGTTATTCATAGTTATTTTTTTCTCTTGGATGTGACGCGACATTATCTAAATACTTTTGATATTCAGAACTATACAGATAATTCCTGAGCAACGTGATCGCTGCTGATGTTGGCGAATCGACTCCAGCCAACGTCATATAGGAACGAATGGCGGCTGCCATGCCTGGATCAATTATGCCTTGGATGCGAAGCGTCTTGTCCGATTCATTCGTTCCCATATTAGTATAGATTGAGTTAAACTAAGCTGAATTCAGTATCAATTAAGTGTATGCTAGACCAGAGGCTTCAGCAACTTGGCGTCATTACGGACCTAACTAAGGTAAAGCCCGAAGATGTAACGGCAATGGCTCAGTCTGCTGAGCTAGCAAAAGTACAGGCTCAGTATGCCACCGTTTACGCTAGGGCTGTTAAATCTAAGCTCAGATCTATCTCTAAAACGGTTAAAACCCAGGCTGATTTATATAAGACAGCTGACGAGCAACTTAGAGAAATTGACAAACAAAAATTACAAATGCTGAAGTCTGTCCTAGGCCATCAAGGGCATATGACCACTATGGAGGCCAAGGCAGAAACTGTTAAGCAGCTATCCCAAGCTAAAGCGGCTAGTGATGTTGAAGTTGAGCAGACAAAGCGTCAGAGGCTGTTAATTGAGCTAGGCAGAAAACATCACAAGCGGTTGCAGGGCGGGAAACAAAAAGGATTGAGGAGATTATTTAGCTAATGGATTTACAACAACAATTATTCAACGCACAACCGCCATTACAGGCACCACAGTTAACCGTATGGGGCCGCTCCCGTCGTGCATGCCTTTATGTAGGGATGGCATCGCTTAGTTGCTTTTTGACACAGCTGGCTAGGACTATGCCGCCTATTGCCCCTGTGATTGGTATCGCTATGGGAGCTAGCGCGATCGCGTTATTGGCATGGGCGGCACTAACGCCAGGTGATCAACGATTGTCTATTACTTTGGCGGGCTTGGCTAAATTGTCAGGGATTGCATTAGGGTCTTGGGATGCTGCTGAAATATTGCAGTTAGTCGGGCTTAAGCACTGGGTAGCAATTGTAGTTATCGGAATTATTGGAGCATTTGTATTTTTGAGCGAGGGCCGGAACAATGGACGGAAGGATTAAAGCTGCAATCGTTGGGGCCGCGTCGATTAGCCTCACTCTTTTAGCAGGTGTAGGGCGGCTAGAACCCACGTATACCCTGCAGGATGGACAGCGGGTCAGTTCATGGGCTGTTGCTCAATCGACTAATAAACAAGTTATCGACGTTAGCCCTAGCTATGGCTGGCTAAAGATTATCGCCTCTGCAGCTGGGTTCGGTATGGCAACATGGGCATTTTTTCTGGTTGGCAAAGCTGAGGAGTTTGAAGAAACCAGGCTGGCGACTCAAGCTGTAATTTTAGACGCTGAAGTTCAACAGCAACAATTAATTACTGCGAGTGAATTAGAGGCGATGAAGCCTGTTGCCGAGTCAGCAGCCGCGACAAAAGCTGAAGCTAAATTAGCTGAATTATCAGTCAAAGGAGCTATGGCACTGCCTAAGGTTCAAGCCGAACCCGCAGCTAAACCGACTGAAAGGACGAAGCCAACCGCATTTTTAACATTATTAAAATCGCCATTCATCTCTAGAGCCATCTTTGGAGGACAGAGAACGGGCAAAAGTTACCTGGCAGCTTGTGCTTCACTCGCGTTACATCGGCTGCAGCAAACTAAAGTATTTCACATAAATCTATGCAGCTATGGCGAAGAAGAAGACGGCATATACTGGCAACACGCAAAATCTGTCCGCTGCGATTTATCCTCTGTCGATGCCAATACTGCCGTCAATAAAATTCAGGATGCGATCGCGTTAGTGCTGGAATGGTTTCAGGAACCGAACAGCTTATTAATATTTGACGAACTGGCTTACACGGGCTCAGTTAGCAATATCTATTCAGAGACACTAGATCAGTTGATGCATGTTGTCGCTGATAAAATTGCAACTTTAACCAGTGCAGGCGCAAAAAGACAGCGGGCAATCTGGACGCTTGCGCCAGAGTTCACAGCAACGACCCTGGTAGATGATGCTAAGGCAGTGAAAAAATTGAATCTTTGCTACGTCTCTGTATCGCCTACAGATTCTATCGAATGGAAAGGGCAGACCTTTACATTTGACAAGGGACTTTATGAACAAGTTGCCAGAAACTTCAAAGGCATTACAATGCCGCCCGTCTCCGCAGATTTAGCGGGCCATTCTCGCATCTGCTTTATCGACGGGTCTTGGATGCCGGTGGGCGTCGATCAGCACACATTAGCTAAGTACAGCGCCCAAAAGGTCTAACCGCGTGACACAACTAAATATTTTTTTCAGCCCATCTTTACCTAAAAAGATGGGCTTTTTGCTGCAAATCTGAATTTTTTGTCCTTAACCCCTTACGAGGACCCTTTACAGCTTAGAACCCTTTCCAGTCAAAGAATTCACCCTAAGTCAGAATAATTCCGTGAAGCATGTTATACAACTAAAACGGTAGCGAATTATACAGAACAAGGCAAAGACATCGAGTGCATACCGCACGCACCAGAAATAAACCGTTGACAGGCTAGTTTTTACTGCTAAGATACTGACAGAAAGTCAAAAAGCAGTAAGATGTTGCCTTGGTTGAGTGTTCAAAAAGTTGAATCGCCTTCTAACTTACTAACGCTAAGAGAAGCGGGGCAGCTTTTTGGTCGTTCGCATTCTGCCTTGGCTCAGGATTGCAAGTATTTGAAGATTGATGTTTCTAGGGTGAACTGCTCTAGCGGTTGCATTGATCGTCATGATGCTTGGATTTTGTATGCATTCCTGTGTTGGAAGCTTTGGAAGTCAAGTTGCAATCCATGCTGGCGAGGTGATCGCAAAGACTACGCGATTGATTGCCCTACTGATGAGACAAAGCTGGGATATGTGGATCTAGTCGGTGGGTCACGCGATGATCTTGAAAGTCGCTTCGAGCAAGCATTAGTTGAAAAAAGAAAACGATTATTGGGAGAATGATAATGAGTGAATTTCAGGCAAAACCTAAGAACAGCGCGCTAGCTACTGCTAACGCCGTTCAAAACAATGAAATTGAACGGCGCACTAAAAAGCGTAGTACTGCCAAGTTGGACGGTACTCAGGCCGCAAAGAATATCAAGACTGAGGTGTCTGCTCCGGTTACGCCAGAGCAAATTGCTATCTCCAACGCAACTGCATGGAAAGCGGCTACAGCTAATGCCTACTTAAAAGAGATGAATACAGCTGCACAAGACGTTGTGCACTTTATGGAAGAGGTGAATGCGCAAGTAGCAGATATGCTTATTACCTCCGTTCAGGATGCATATGCGCCTATTGCCGAAGATCTATTAGTGGTTGAGGAAGGCTAGGAAGATGTCAAATATCGTCAGGGCTGAACAGCAGCCTATTACGACAATCAAAATTACCAGCCCTGACGGCACTTGTTTTGAGTACGAAGGGGATGCAACCGAGGCTTCACTTATCCTCAGTCAGGTGCAAAAAAAGTCTTTATTGTCCAATAGGTTAAAAGAGTATCAGTCATTGTTTATAGCGGCTATTTTTGCACTGCTGTCTATGTGGCTTTTGCTTTGGACGGTTAGAGTACCACGACAACAGCAACCACAGCCTTACTCTCGGTTGGAGGTGAGCCATGTCAGTTGATCCGTTTAACTATGGCAATCTCCCAGGTTGGACTGCTACTACTGCTGAAAAAACTATTAATATCACTGCTCAATCCATTGCCAAGCAACCTAAATATTTTTCATTAGCTTGCGGGGTGGGGGCTTGTTTCGGAGTATTGTTTTTAGCTCAGTTATTACTAGCGATCGCATCCGGTGACTTAAAGGGCTATCGGGCTCGCAGTATTGATACAGCGTCAATGGCTAGCGGAGTAGGCGCGATCGTGTTGGGCGTAGTGGTTTGGAGAAAACAACAGTGAAAAGATTTTTGTTTTTAGCCTGCATGATGGGTATGTATGCATTTGGAGGATGGTCGGGATGGCAAGCACAGAAATACAAGTCAAATCCCAATCTGCTAATCGTCTTGTTAATGGAACAGGACAATTGGGAATTACCTTGGCAGAGCAACAATTAACCATCCTCAAAGATTCGTACCATCAACGATACGAACAAGGCATAACTAATTTTTGGCAGACTCAAGTATATATGTCAGAAGAAGGTGGTGAAGAGCTGGCCGCGTTAAAACTTGAAGCTCAAAGGCAGTTCGCAATCAAAGTTTTTAGGACTGTTTTATTGTTAGGCGTCCCCTGTGGGTTAGTTGGCGCTTGGGGATTTGGGATTGTAGTAGGCGTTATTTTGTTTGTTTGTTCGATTTTTTTAGGAATTTATTTTGGAGCTAAATGACCATGCCACCAGAAGTCATTTTTGGATTCTTACTAGCAGGAATTCTGTGGACATTTTTCCCTGATGGACCAGGCGGTCGTAATGGCGGTCAAGAAAGAATGTCGCAAGATCAAATTGAGATGATAAAGAGGATGAAGGGTCATTGATGAATTTTGAAAGCGAAAAAGAACTTCAATCATTTATTCATAGCTTTATTGGCGGGAAAAGAGAAGTAACTTTCTCTGACGGCTCCCGTGTTGACATCTTGACCAAGAAATATGCTATTGAAGTAAAGCCAAAACTGACTCGTTCTGCCTTGCTGCAAGCATTGGGGCAGGCCACTATATATAGGACTAATTGCCCTGACAAAACTCATGTAGTGGCTGGCTTAACACCAAAAAGTAAATCAGACTCATATGCTACTGCTGCCAGGGTGGAAAAGTCTGGGACACAAGTTTGGTATGTAGATCAAATGCCTCAATTCATTGAACACTGGGATAATTCTTGTGCTATCAGCTCTAAGACGCAAGATCATACTTTTTCACAACCTGCAGATGATTCCTCAGAAGAAAGTATTTTTGATTTCCCTGACTGGGCTATAGCTGCTTTTGTTTGCATTTTCGGCTTAATGCTTTTTGGTGGTGGATTTCAGTCGACAACCCAGCCTTCTGCTGATACTACTCCAGTTTTTTCTGAGCCCGTCATGGGTGCTACAGTCATAGACAGCATCTCTAGTGAAGCTAACGTTAAAGTGAAGGATTGCGAAGGTAAGTTTGTCAAAATTCAGTACGGACAGCGCTCTGGATGGGTCAGGGATATCGAATTTGATCGTCCAGTTTGTCGATCTCAAGGGCCGCAGTCAAAGCAATAAGCCGATGATAGTGATGGACAGAAAAGACCAAATTGAAATAATGCGACGTATGCGAGGTGATCATGAAGCACTTTAAGGTCCAAGGCTACGACTCAGATAACAATCGCCACGTGGTAGATGTCATTGCTAACGCGCCATTAAAAACAGATGACATATCCTGGGTGACGAGCATCAAAAATGAATTAACTAGTCAGCAGAGCGATCTCTGGCTAACTCTGTTTATTAGCTCTAGCAGTCAAAAAACTTTCATTGATAAACAAATCTTTGTCAATGAAATCAAAGCAATGCAACAGTTAATGGCCGACGAAACAGGGGAGGCTATCAGCCCAGAGCGAGCACGAAGAAAGCTTTACTGGGAAGTCATTCAGGCTATTTCTGATCCCATTGATGCCATTAAAGATGAAGACATTTCACACTTACCAACGGTTGAGCCTTCACTATGATCGAAATCGCAGACGTAACAGATAATGAGGTTTATTATCCCTGTGGTTATTTTGAGTCTTTAGAAGAAGCAAATGCTGCCATAGACTCTTATTTTCAAAAGCACGGCATACCACCAAATTTTGAGGCCACAGACGGATTCGTGATTAAGCTTGAACTAAGGAAGTTGCCTATCGGTTTAACAACTTCAAAAAACGTAGTTTCTCGACGCATTTGGACGGAAGAATACGACTCAGAAAAAGATATCTATTACTGGTGTGAAAATATTTAACTCTAATCGCACTGGCCATGTTACAGCCGCGATCGCTGTCGGCTGTAGCTTGCTTGGAGGTGCAATCGTTCTAAACTTGCCTTGGCAATTTTTCGTTACTGCCGCAACTATCCCACTGTGGGAATTATGGGGCACATGCGACAATGACGTGAACTCTAGAAGTCTTAAAAAAGGCCGTTGGTATCGTCGTTTTTGGGTGTGGTGGTGGAAGGACTACGCCCTAACCGTTGCGCATCGTTCAAGGTTTAGTCATTCAATTATTCCTGGAACAATCATCAGATTGATTGTTAGTGGCTGGGTTTTCTTTCTAATTTGCAAACCTGACCTGTTAATTGCATTGCCTGTCTTGGCTGGATGTGTGATAGCGGATTGTGTGCATATGCTTAAAGATGGATACTGGCCTCAAGAAATTTTATTCGGGAGATGAGATAATGACACCTATTTTCTTGAATTCGAATTCAATTAAGCTCATGGCTGAATGCCGTGATGCTGCTGAAAGAATCGTCTACAGAATGGACAATCGCGACTTTGCAGAACGCACCACAGAAAAAGATCAACAGGTTCATGAAGTGATGCTTGCTTTATTCAATGCGCAAATCAACAAAAACAAATAATTCACAGCAACCGCCCACGATCGCGCCGTCCGACCGAATACAAAGCCAGTCGCCACCACTGCCGACAAACCAAAATAAGTCTTTTTTAAGAAACCTGCATTGCCTGACTATCCTGTGGCGATGCAGGTTACTTTTTACGATTACCTGTGGCATTAGAAAATTTCGCTTTCTTGCCAGTGGAATGGTTAACCCAAAAATAACGGCTGAACAAGTCCCAGCCCCCGATAGCAAACCCGTCCTGTAAAATTCCATCATCTGAATAAGCAGGCTTGCCTAGTTCAGCCAAAGCCCATGTGTTGATAGATTTTTGAGCTGGAATACTGATACGCCGATCCCGGCGAAGAACTTCGCTGGCCTTGTTCAGCGCGATCGCTTTTGCTAATTGATTAAACATCAGTAGTAGTTAATGCACGACTGTTAAAGCATTCACAATTTTGGCAGCAACATCCGGATTTGTATTTTGCGTAACAATTATTACCAGTGCTAAAATCAAAAAACTAGGCTAATATCCAAACAACGCCGTAAATTACTATCTGCA
>CBDHHL010000028.1:0-40242 GCA_965263355.1 Leptolyngbyaceae cyanobacterium
AAAATAGAGCAACTGGCACACTAAAAAGCAAATTTAACGACAGAATGCGGGTTTCAGCGCTTTTTAGCTTTAGTGCATCAGTACTATAATCTTTGGGTGAAACTTAGATTCTATTTAACAGACGTTAACCCCCTGGATTCTGCAAAAAAGCATTCAAAAAATCACTGGGTTTCACCTACTAATTCACTGCTTTTCAGTAGTTATTTCATAGTTATTTCAAGTGCTTTTTGTCGGCTGTATCCCTTGCTATATATACGTTTCAGCTATTTCTATGCTTTAATATTTTATATATTTCAATTTCAAACTTTCTGTTTTAGAAATAGATAGAGGCTAATAGGGCATAGATAGGGAGCACTCCCATAGAAAACAGAAAGTTTGAGCCAAAAAAAGGCCATTTCGATAAAAAAATCGCTGAAACCATTGATATAAAAGGATTTCAAAATTCAAGTTTTAGTGAAATTCCTAGGAATTTACTAATGATTTTTGTGAAAAAACTGATCACTTTTTGGGCTTAACTACCACTAGTCCTACAAATCACTATCAACTGGCACACTCAACCAGAGTTTTATGAAGACAGCCTATTTAGTGCTATTTGATACATCGCTAAGCTTTTCTTAGGTCCCCTCGTTCTAGGAAAGGGGGAGGGGAAAGCGGCGGCAGTTTTGTTTTGCTGGCTCTAGAACTGGTTGTAGCGGTCGATACTGGCCAAAGTAAAAGCGCCTCAGGTTTGGTGGCCTGAAGCGCTCGTGTAGTTGTCTGTTTCGATGTTTGTAGTTCAGTTGAATAGTCCTAGCATTTTTCTAATGTCAACGTCTTTTAGGGGAGGTAGTGTTAGCGGGATGCCTTCTCCTGTCTTCCTCTGAGTTTCGGCCCCGGCGGCAAGGATGTATTTTTTCCAATTTCTCATTTTTAATGGTTTGCAGCCTGTGTTAAGTACCCATTCTTTATAACGATTGTACCAGACACTAATTATCTGAGTTTGAGCAACGGATAGTTCTAGATGTTCCATCCATTCGTAGACAGTATTTGACTCTGCCAAGTGGCGTTGCTGTAATGCTATATTTTCTTCAGACTTGAGATGAGTTTTTAGTGTTTCCACTGCTTCATCTAGGGAGATAGCCCAAGCCCAATTAAATATTCCTGGTAGCTCAGCTTTTAGCTTGTTAGCCAGCTCAGTATCGATCTCGGTAGGTTTGCGGCTAAATGGGATGTATAGTACTCGCCTACTAAGGCCCTCTTGGTCAGCTGCCCTGGACTTGATCGGCTGGTTCATGGCTGCCCATAAGACAGTTCTAAATTCTTCTGTTCGTTTGTCTTTATATTTAGCTTCTACGTCCAGGGGTTCATTGACACAGATTGAGTTGATATTCCCGACTGCCTGACTGCTCAACTCGCCTTTGAGATCCATTGCAAAACAAGCCCGTTTGCCGGACATCCCGTTCATGCCGCGAGCGTCATTTACATTGTGATAATTCCAGGCGGCATAACTGCCCTCGCCTACCAGCTGCGTTAACACACTCAAGAATGTTCCTTTACCAATGCCAGCTGGGCCAATTAGAACAGGCCATATATGGATAGGGTAAGGGCCTTGTTTTTTAGGGGTGATCGTCCAACGAATAAGGGCTTGAATAATCTCTGGCCACTTTTCATCATCTTCAAATACCCAATTTAGCCAGGTTAACCACTGGATGCATTGCGCCTCAGGGTCATACGAAAACCCTAATGTCTGAGTAATATAATTTTGAGGAGAGTGGGGCATAAGCTCTTTTTTATTAAGCTCCAGCACTCCATTAATAAATCCTAGTAGATGCGGCTGGTCAAATTGGTCTTTACTTAATCGGGTTTTGTTTTCTACAAACCTCAGTTCTTGCGCCGCGATCGCACGCTTCCTATTTAGCCAGTGCTGGGCATCAGCTATTTGTTCGGAAAGTAATTTCCAGGCTTCCTCGCCTACGTCTTTCCAGACACCTTCTGGATAATATTGACGTTTTGAATAATCAGGGATATTGGCATAAATCCCATGCAAGGATAGCCAACTGATTAACCCCCTAACATGATGCTGTTTATTAATAGGAGTATCTTTGTGGGCATCGTCTCCCAATGGTTCAGCCGCAAACAGGCACTCAGTATCTAATGATTTGTCTTCCCACTTGCATTTTACTAATGGCAATGCATGTCTTAACAATTCCTTTACTGGCGATTCGCCCAATAGCATAATTGCGTCATCTAAGCCTAGTTTTTTGGTCTTTTTTTCATTACTAAGCTTCAACCGTGTTGGAAGCAGTGCATATTTTAGCTTTTTAGCTAATGCTAGTGTTCGGGTAGGCGCTCGCTCATTAGAACATGTCTCGTCTATTTCGAGCTGATGATAAGCCTCTATTAAGTTTCCAGCCAATGCTTTAATGGCCCTAGCGACTTGATGTTTGTGGGTGATATCGCTATCAAAAACTATGGTTAAGGTTTGCGCGGCTCTAATATCAATCTCATCAACCAGGCATCCTAGAGCACGATTACCCCATTCATCCTTATCGCCAGTCTTGTAACTGTCAACTCCTCCAATCCCTATGCATGGAATATTACAGAGTGTTGCCAGTAGGCTTTTTTTCTCGCCTTCTGTTAAGGCTAGATTAAGGCCTGAAAGCTTAGTAAAATCGACTTTGTTAGCCACTCTCGGAAAATAAATCCGTGGGGGCGCCCCTTTTGGGGACAGATATGTGCATTTTGGGCTTGGCGGGTTGTCTGGCCTGAGTCTAAAAAATGGCCTGCTATCATCCCCCCATCGATATACATCTTTGCCGTCAATCGTGAAATAAGTGAATATCAGACCGGCTCTACCGTGGCCTGTGAGCGTTCTAGCTAAGGCAGCATCAGCGCTAAATATGCCAGCTACTAGGGCAGCACTGGGACTTATACCGCTTTCTGCTAAATGACTAACGTGATGGGCTTCTAGATAGTGCTGCTCGGGCAGCTCGGGAATAAACTTGCGTATTGATTTCCATCCAAAATCAGCTCCTAATCCACTCATATTTATTAAATTCCAGGAAGCCCATTATATTTGCTGCGTTTTATATAATGGCATTGCTTTACAAGCATGGCTGTATTTTTTCTTTTTTGTCAAGCCCCTTGACAAACTTGATTGTATTTTTTAGTGTTGTACTTGTAAGGTTTAGGGCGGTTCGATGCCACGTTTGCCCTAACTCGATGTTCAAAAATTGGAATTTATTATTATGGCTCGATTTCAAAAGAAAGGCTCTAGCACTCAAGCTGTTGAAACTACTGCAACTGCGATTGCACCAAACATCAATCTTACTCAAAGGTTAATGGACCTTGAGACAGAGTTATTGAGTGCTGGGATTAGCGAAGATAAAATTGACATTCCAGATCAGAGTTTGCCGGAAGATATTCGTGAGGCGTTTAACCAGCTTTGCAGCAAGCTGGGTTTTACTGAGTACAATCCAGATGGCTGTACTTGCGTTTTTGTAAACAATGATAATGGCGGTTATTTAGCCACACCTGCTGTTTACGCTTATGAAGACGGGATTTGTGTCAGATGGGGACAGCAGCGATTTGTCATCCCTAATGAAACTGTATTTCCTAGCGATTTGTACGCGCTTAATTTAGGCGATGACACGCTGATTTTAGATCCATCTGGATATGCGTTGGTTTGCCCTGTTCGCTTACAGTATGAGCATCGCTCTGAAGATGGGCGAAAACTCGTTAGTGCTCGTTTATCTATGGCAAATACGCCTGAAAAACTTACTGGGTTTTTGTTGCGAGGTGAGGAAAGAATCAAGTGGGGGGATGTAGAAGACGGTTCAGATATTGAGTTTGCCCATATTAAATGGGTTCCCAAGAGAGACAAAGAAGGTGAATTTTACGGATCTATCTTAGGTGCTATCGGTGAAAAACCAGTGCTTTTTTACGCACCAGGCAATAAAGAAGATTGGGCAAAGTTTTCTATTGATGAAAATGGTTGGTTCGCTGAAGAACTAACCGTTTCCAAGGAAGGCAAAAAACTTAGTGTCAATGGGCATGAGTTTGAGCTGACGGGAGGCAATTACATGAAGCTTTCCGAGCTTACCCCTGAGGCTGAATATAAGGTAGTTGGTTACAAAAAGACTCAGGGCAAGTTTGGTGATGGGGTTGAAATTTATGCCATTGTTGATGGCTCTGAGAAGACGATCAATGGCAATACTTATATTAAACGGGTGCTTTTGGGCTCTACTACTCAATTAAGCATTGATGCCCCTGCGATCCTTTCTATTGATAGGATTGAAGAGATGAAGAACAAAAACAAGCGAGTTATTTGTCGTTTACGTTTGCCTGAATCTTCTCAAAGTTCTTTTGTTGCGGGCATCAAGGCTCGTCTTGCTGAGAATTCTAAGGCTCCTCAGCCAGCCGCTATTTAATAGTTAGTTTGATGCAGGGGTCGTCATGGCCTCTGCTGTCTTGTTTTTTTGAAATGGTCATGAAAACAGGTTTATTCCCCACCCCTGGCAGCAAAAAAGATCGCGTTAAGTATCCTATATGGGACAGACGCTATGTTTATGATGCCAGCATTGAACCTTTTGCCTGTGCTGGCCACTTCAGTCATTGGATGCTCGGTAACGGAATTGTTAAGCGGGCTTTCTTGGCTGATATAGATCCTGTTGTCCAGATAGTTTATCGATGCTGGCAAGATGACAGTTTAAGGCAGCAAGTAGAGAAGACTATTAATAATTGGTCTAAAGAAGTGCTCTCGAAGGGGCCAAAGGTTGTTTACGAAAACCTTAAAGCTATTGTTGATACTAAGGATACAAGCGACTGTGTAACACTTGCTGCCGCATCTCTGTTGATTCGCGAGTTCACGTTTATGAGCTGCCTCAGGGCGAATACTAAGGGGCGATTAAACGTAAAAGAGAGTCGAGATAAGGTAGCCAGCCTCAAAAAAAAGTCTGGGTTTGTGAAAAATGAACCTCAATTATCGCCAGAGTTACTTGAGTCCTTGAATGATGGCTGGGGTTATAAGATGCCTTGGTTTGGCCCTGATTGGAGGCTTCACTTTTCTAATGACGCCCATGCTTGTATTGATAGTTTTGAACTTTCTTTTACTGGCAAGGCGATCGCTTTGCATGATGCACCTTATTGGGTGCCGAAAGGGTCTAGACCGGGACGACGGGGGACAGGGGCATTAACACCGTCTTACATTTGCCATGGTGACCCACAGGGAATTGAGTTGTTTGATTTGATTGTTAGCACGCTAGAAAGGCTGTTGGCTAACCCTCGAATTGAACGGGTTGTGATGACTAATTATATTTCAGACCCATTGTGTGAGGCGATTGAACGGATGGATAAGCTTGGCCGTGATTGGCGGCTAACATCTCTTAGCGTTTTGACTGGGGGCAACAACGGGATTAACGGCAATAGTCGAGACGATCAGTTTGTCGAGGGTTTTTGGGAATTCGGGGGCGAGTTTACGCTGGGGAAATACGAACAAAAAAGTTTATTGGAGCTGGCGGTTTGATGGCTGAATGGACATTAGAACAAATTAAGAACGAAGTTGAAAAATACGAACAGTCCAGAAAGATTAGAACCAAGATCTTAAATATGATTTGCCAGGGTGGGGGCCATGTTCTGCCGCCGTCTCGATCAGGTGCCGTTTTAAGCGCATTCCGTCGGGCTGGATTGCTCATAGAAGACAATGAGCTTGCCCCTGGAGTCCGTGAAATATGGATGAAGTATAAAAAACTTGAACCATTTACTGAGGTTGAATTAATCGAAACAGCGTTTGAGTTACTAACTGATATTCAGGCTAGAGAATTCGAGAGTTTCTTGACTATGCACACTCCTATGAATCAGCGGGTCCGTGATGCACTTATAAGGCTAAAGTTAATAGAGTCTGGCTCAGGCCGTTATGATTTTCATGCGACTGAGCTGGTCAGAAAGCTATGGTTCAAAAGCAATAGGCAACGGACAATTCAAACAGAGATATATTCTAGACCAAGAATTTTTAGACAAGACCCAATTCGCGAAGTTTCCCCGTTTGCTGGCTTGGAATATGCCGACATCTTGGAATATCAAGTGTTAAGGGAAAGTCAGAAAGACTATGTTTTTGCCCTGTTATTTAACGGGGAAATCAATAAAGCTAAACAATACTTGAGAGGAACTAAGCGTGAACTGTCCAGAAGAAATTAAAATAATTGCTCGCCAAAATGAAATCAATAAAAAATGGCGAGCGTATGCAGGCGATAAAGCTTTGTTCCGCCTTGTATGGGCATGGATGTTTGCCGAGGGACAAAGACGATAACAACCGCGAATCTCGCATGTGTCGTATTGTTTGTTTGAATGTTTTGCCGTAGGGGAAATTTGTGGAACCAGTAGTATTAACGCCTAGGCAGTATGAGATTATTATGCTCATTAGCAAGGGCTGGTATAATAAAAAAATTGCCAGAGAGCTTGAAATCACCGTTCGTGTCGTCCGTAGTCATCTTAAGTTTGCCCGTGATAAAAATGGAGCTGTGACGACTGGACAACTGATGTATTGGATAGGGCAAAGAGGCGTCGTTTCCAGTGATGAACGTGGCAAACATATGAAGCAACTCAACGTCGCTTAGCCCAGCTTGGAACATAGTCAGTACGATCGCAATTAGCCGCATATTCTCCAATTAATGGCAGTAGAACTTTATCGGCTGCCGCTAATATTTCGTCTCTTAGTAAATCTTGCACTGGGATCCCCAGCTGCCTAGCCTTTTCAAGTACAGCTGAGTCCACTGGAATTGTGATATTCGCCTTCAAAATCAACCTCCAAGTCCTTTGATATAGTTCCAAATCATATGGTCATCAACTATGAAAGCCTCAGCGGTCAGCCCCTTGATCGCTGAGGCAAACTTTTCGATACGGGTTACTGTGTCAGGCTCTTTGGCCCTGACATTTTGCCATTCGTCAGGGCTTTCTATGATTTTTCCCGTCTGATGGTTCGTGATTATCTCATGGCACCATGGATGAGACGCACCGACTCTGACATCTAAGCCGATTAGGTCTAGTACTTTTTTGGTTGTATCGAAGCTCAGCATAATTCTACACACAGGGTCTGACCCATTGCGGACCTGCCAAGTTTTACTTTCTAGGCCTAATGCCCGGTGTTTATCGGCCCCGGCTTCATCCATGCCCCTGGGTGCTCCAAAGGTGCTGATACTTTCTACAGGAAAACCATTGTCAGCTGCAATCATGCCGAACATCAAAGCGATTGCGCCTCCAAGGCTATGGCCAATCAGTTCTAATGGGCTATCTAATAAATTTTCTTTCTGGCAATGCTGCATAAACTTCAAAGCGCCATCGTAAAACCCAGTATGAGCCTTGAAGTCTTTGCATTCTTTATGGGGCCAAAAAATTAGATTAGATTGTTTCCAGTCAGACCATAGGGTATCGGTGCCTCTAAAAATAATGGTTGTTTTTTCTTTGCTTTTGAGATACCAAGCGACATTATTTTCTATCGTTATTTTTTTATAGTGCTCAAGAAAGCCAGCTGGGTTTTGCAGATAAGAAGCGTGGGCCAGTTGGGCTTGGTAGATGAGTCGGGATTGCTTCATTTTCGCGGAAAACAATTAGCAATTTCAATACTTAATACGCCTGCAAAAAATAGCAGAACGGTTAAGGTGAACGCGAGAGCCAGTAATAGACCAAATGCTTGCAGTAGGAAAGATAGTGGGATAATTTTTAGGATATGCATTAGCAAAAAACCTATCAGGATAGGTTGCCAGAGCCTATTAAATATCTTGATCATTTTTTCTTTTTAGCTTTCTTTTTCTTCTTCTTTGAAGTCGCCTTCCCATTTTTTGAATATGCTTTCTTCATGTAAGTCGAACCCCGCGTTAATAATGGCAATTGAGATGGTCGCAAACATCCAGATAATGGCGATCGCTTGCAGCACTGAGAATTTAACGAACCACAAAGCGATCGCGCCAATCAGAGCCACGCTAGAAGTGAATAGTTCTTTCTGCTTTTGAGACATCAGATTTCCCTATAGTTGCGGTTTTCTTGACGGGGATCAGTTACGGTAGGCTCGTCGTTAATGGCAAACAGAAAATGGATTTTGTATTTTACGTTGCATTGCCACTGGCGTTGTTACTGCTAATGCCAGTGGCAATTTTCACTGAGTATCACTCGAACGATTTATAGACTCCTTCATTAAATAGATGGGCTTCAGACTTGCGACGACGTACTAAGCCTTGCAATACTTTGTTGCCGCCTTTAACCCACATATTGAAGGCATCGGCTACGCCTTCGAATTCTTCGTTGTTAACCCGCTTTAATAGCGTGGAATCCTCCAATGCACCAAGTCCACAGTTGAACGCAAAGCTGACTAACGCCGAAAACTGATCATGGGTCAAGGGTACTGTCACCAGTTCTTGGACCCCATGCATAAAGCGTTTCAAATCCTTGTGCAGCAGATCGTCGGCTTCATCTTGGCTAATCGTCATGCCTTCTTGAATATGCTTGCCAGTGCTGCCATAACCGATTGTTAGGACATTTGCAGCACAATAGTAAGCAGTAAGCTTGCAGCCTTCGAAAGCCTTTAGTAACTCTAGACCTTGATCACTAATTCGGTTGTATGTCGCTGCTGCAGCACGCACATTAGGATCTGTAGTATCCGCAACTTCGTAGTCGGTGTGGCTGGGTACGAGATAAACAGAGTTTCGCCCGTCAACAGTCTTAAATTTTTCACCAGGGTCTTGAGATAGCGTGATATATAAATTGTCACGCTCTAATTCGGGTCTTGCTGCAATTATATTAATCCATTCGCCCGCTCTGACTGGTTCTTTCTCGTAGTCCCCCAGCTGATCAGGGGGGACTGGCCTGTGTTTCAGGAATGAATCCTGTAAAAATGTTACTTTCATATTATTAAAATCCGTAGTTCCACTCTGCAAAATAACCCCTAGAGTCACCATGCGTAAACACACTGGCAGACGCTAGGGCCACGCCGTTTCTGATGCACCATGGCCGCAAAATCGCGTTGATCTTGTGGCATGGAATTTGTTTTTTGTTAATAAACACAAGAAAATCCGTCCCGTCACCATAGCAATGGCGAGAACGACTCGCGCCGCCTACACGACGGTTGGTTTCAGGGTCGCGATACCAGCTGTTGAATGAAATGCTGACTTTCTCAGGCGTCGTTTGATACGCCTCTGCAATAACATCCCTGAATTTTTCAATAGTTGTATCGTGGGCAACAATTCGACTTACAACGCCAGCATCAGCAGGCTTGCGCCAAGATTTTGTTTTTGGGTCAAAATGTAGCGCCTCATACCACTTGTTTTTCCCCTTGCCATAGCGGATGGGGGCGCTCATGTTAAAGGTGCCAGAGCTACCAGGCAACGAAAATTTGAAGTCGTAGGCGTTTACAATTGGCTTGGGTTGGCTCTCTATCCCGCCATTAAGTGTTGTGATTGTATTCCCGACCGCCTTTTGCTTCTTCTGCGCATCAGTGCCGCCGATGACGACGTGTTTTAGGAAACAAAACCAGTTATGAAATTTTTGCTTTTTTCTTTTTAGTGAAACTTGAGCATAGTTGCCCTCATCAATCGGTGTGCCTGCATCGTCCTGTTGAGCTTCGGCCCAATTCAGTTCAAGCACGTCGCCTTCATGCAGCTTGAACTTTTGGTCTTCAGGCAGCTTGCTAGACTGGGTGATTATTCTCAGCAGCCAAGTGTCCCGTTTAGCGGTCAAGGTTTTAACCATGGCCTTCTCCTGTTCTACAATTTCCAAATTTGACCCCTGATGCTACTATTGTATCGAAAGCGGGGTTTTTATTAGCTTGTTTTCTCCTTAATCGGCTACTGCCTCGCAACTCATGGATTGCGGGGTATTTTTTTTCTGGATTTTTAGAATTAAAACTGTAGATATATTTAGATGAAGTCGAATTCAATACGGGAACATTATGGGGCCATGGGAACGGCCCCATTTTTTTGTCCTATTTATTGACCAGGCGCGTCAACAGAAACGAACTCAGATGTTTGCACAGGGCCATTCTTGTTCAGTTTATTGAACTCGGTGGCTTTGAATTCTTCATCGATCTCATCTAGAAGAATTTTTAGCTCTCGTGGGTTTTCACCGATTTTTCCGGCGACTTGACGCATCCGGGATGTCATGCCGAGAACAGTGACTTCACCAGCGGCTACTTTGCGCAGCACATCAGCAGTACCATCAACCAGATCAATATGTTGAGCCAGCTTTGCATCAATCATGGGGAGAATCGTTTTAGCGATCTCAGTGTATTTATTAATTCCTGGGATAAATCCTTTTAGTGTCCGTGCTAACCGTGGGTTGATCACTAGTAGTACGGTGGACAATGCAGGTGCCAATGCCCCTGCAAGAATAGGGGTCAACGTGTCAAAATCGATAGTCATTTTTTCTCACAGTAGCTTCACGCCAATTTTAACAAATAAGCGGAATTCCCTATCCGTCTACACGGTGGGGTAGTTCATCTGTAGCTACCAAAATTGGATACAATATCCAGTAACGAGGTCGGTTCGATAGTTACAAAATAACCCCTGTGTCTGCTTGAGCACGGGGGTTTTATTTTTTGGGATGCCCGCGCAATTTCTCCCACACATAATCAATTCCCATGACATCCTGCAAATAGCGTACGGCTGCTGTTCTGACAAAATCAGCTTTCGTTATCCCTGTTGCATTACAATATTCAGCTATCAACGATTCGATCGCTTGAGTAAAAATCACAGTCGTTTTGGAGTCGCCTTGGTGGTCAGTTGGGGGCATGGTGATATCAATTTGCCGTATCAACACAAATCAAATCGTGTTAACGTAGGCTGTATAACGGTTCATAGCCTATTCTACGGCTACCTAGGGTCATCTACCGACCGGCCCATTATTTTCACCTCCAATGGATACATGGTTAAGCCCACGCGTAATTGAGCGATGCGGAGACAGAGAACTAACGCATGAAATCAACCTGGCTCAGGTGCCGGTTCGCATCGGTCGATCACCTGGGGTATATGAAGCTGATTCGTATATTCGGATTGGTGCTATTGCTCCTGCCTTAATTCAGAAACGCATTAGTCGATGTCAGGCCACTATTACTTACAGTTCAGACGGAGAATACTATATTAAAGATGGCAACGGGACTGAAAGCGGGCTAGGCGTTTATTATGATGGGAAGCGAATTGAAACGCCTCTAAAATTGCATCCTGGCATCCGTGAATTATTGATTGTTCCTCAGCTTCAAGGGGCTAAATATGAATGCCGGTTTCAATGGCTGAAAAGCGAACAGTTAGAGGGGGAAAACGAGGTTGATCCCCTTAAAACGATGGGTGCTCGCAACGTATATTTGGAGTCGCAGTTAGAGTCTAAAAATGCTGAAAACTCTCAGCTAGTGGGCGATGTGATCGCGTTGCAGGAACAAGTAGAATATTTAACTGCTCAGCATCAAAAAGAGAAATTAGCAGAAGTTGAGCAAAATCATAAGATTGCTCAACTTTACACGTCATGGCAGAAATTGAAAAAGCTTTGGACGGTGCTGGGCGTTTTAATCGCGTTGATTGCAGTCGTTCTACTGGGGATTGACCCTGAGTTGATTAATAAATTGATTAGCGGTGTTATTGTGTCGTTGACTGCTTTTGGAGTTATAAAGACGCAATCTGGGGATTGATGATTGATGCCTAGCTTGCAAGTAAATCCAATAAGCTTAGCTGTTGCTTTTTGGGGGCTTCCTCAGGTGTTGCGGTCTGTTGTTTTAGCCAGTCTAATCTAGCCTGCTGTGATACAAAGCTTTGTTCTTTGCCGACTTTGCCACGGGCTACATCTGCCCAATGAGGATCAATATCAATCCCGATAAAATGTCGTCCGTGCTTTTTGGCAGCTACTAGAGTATTGCCGGAACCACAAAAGCAATCTAGGACTACTGAATTAGGCTTAGAACTAGCGTTTATTATGTGCGCCATCATGGTCAATGGCTTCTCGCATGGGTGCTTGCCTGGGTAGCTTTGCACTGTGGGAAAGTCCCATATATCGGTGTAGGGTACGTCTGACGATACGATAAACGGTCTACGTAGTTCTTCGTATTGCTGACATAGTTCTTCGTATTGCTGACGTAGTTCTTCGTATGGGCGTTGAAAGTAACCGGGGAATGAGTCTTGGAGGGTTTTGTACTGGTCTTCTAGAGGCAACTTCCATTGAATAGGGCTAAAAAAATGCGAGTCATGCCCCCGCATCCCAAGAATATGTATTATTCGTCTATGTGCAATTTTGGCTTTGGTCCTCTCTCCATCCAAATACGCTCGCAACGGTTCAAAAACAAACCCGCGCAACTCATCACACTTTGCCTGATAACCTGCTGCGCCTTTAGCTGCGTTATCTGCGCCGTAATGTTCACAAAAGATAATTGATTCCGATGCAGGAAAATAGCCTCTAAGAATTTCTTTGCATGATGCTTTATGTCTTCCTTGTTCCTTCCGCCATCGAATATTATTCAGCACATTAAACCGATCGCTCAACAACACCTCAACTTGTGCTGACATTTTTGTGCTCGCGAAACAATACAGGCTGCCATTAGGTTTTAGGATGCGTTGCCATTGTGCGGCTAGCTGGTCAATCCATCTTAAGAATTCTGCTGAATTATCCCAGGCGCGATCCCACCATTCGAATTTACCTTTAGAACCGCCCCCTTTTACCTTAAAAAAAGGCGGGTCAGTTGCTATTAGATCAATGCTGCTATCAGGGATGCCGTCCATCACTTCCAAGCAATCGCCCTGAATAACTTGATTTAATTCCATAGCAAAACTTAGCACAATCACACTAGGACATTATCCCCTGAAAATGCCAGAATAGAGCTAAGCTGTCAACCTTGGATATGTCGTGAGATTCCGTTCAGCTTGCCAATGCATCCCAGATATCTAGCTGCTCTTTTTCTGCAATAGGTTTCTTGTCGCTAGGCTCTGTTTGCCCCGGTGCCCATACTTCATTAATACGGTTTTTAGCGATCTCAAAATAATCAGTATCTAGTTCAATCCCAATAAACTTACGACCTAGTTTTTTGGCCGCAACTCCGGTACTGCCACTGCCCATAGTAAAGTCTAGGACGGTTTCCCCTGGTAGCGTGTAGGTTTTGATTAGGTACTCCATGAGAGCAACGGGCTTTTGGGTAGGGTGGAGTCGGTCAATCCTATTCGCATTGCTAACTTGAATAAGATTAGTGGGGTAATACTCATCATTGCGAGTGCCATCATTGCGAGTGCCGTTATTGAACACTCCCACCCACTGATTGCCGCTCCCTTTTGTTTTTAATTTCCCTTTCTTTTTTAGAGGGAAATAACAATGCTTCCCAAACACCAATATATTTTCAGTAACTTTTAGAGGTTGGTATGGGGCATTTGCAAAATTGGCAGCTAGTTTTTTATCCCACACCCAATCATATTTATAGTCTTTAATATTACTCATCCTAAGAGCACTACTAAAAGGCTCACTTCCAAATAAAGCTATTGCCCCATTAGGCTTAACTAGTTTCTTTAATCTCATCCACATTTCATCAAACGGGATTACGCTATCCCATTTGCAAGCGGTCGTGCTCAACCGTAAGGTGGATCTGTAATAATAGCGTCTACAGTTACTTTGTCAGCTATTAGTTGGCCCATTACATCAAGGCATTCGCCTTGAAATAGTTGAACTAGATCTTCCTTCACTAATGATCACCTCCTTATTCCATGATAAAACTCAACACGATCGCACCAGTACATTATCCCCTGAAAATGCCAGAATAGAGCTAAGCTGTCAACTTTGGATATACTGTGAGCGGTGATGAACGTAACTGATAGCGATGATTATGTAGCTTTGATGATTGCTGCGGGCTCTCTAGCCTTAGGCGCGATCACAATTGTTGCATCGGCTGTATCTGACAAAATGGGCGCTGCTGAGACGACTGGGGGCTATGCCGTAGCTACAACCGGGTTAAGTGGCGCTGCGGGCTTAGCGCAAGGTGGTGGAAAAAAGAAAGAGGAAAAAGACATCCCTGATCCTGAGCCTACAGTCCCCACACCTGAACCTACGCCACCGACATTCAGCAGCCCAGTAGAACCCGTGAGTATCGATCCCCCTGGTGGTGACACTGACTATGCTCATATGGGATTTCAATTGCCGTCGTCAGCTGGAGATACGGGCTGTCTTAAGGCGACACTTTACGGAATGGAGGTAAATTTTATCCCTTAAACGACAAAAACGCTCAAGCTTCTCAGTCTAAGAGCGTTTTTGTCAGTGGTGACCATGCCAGACGGCTAGGGGATTTAATGTGCTCTAGTCTAGCACATCTAATTTTGTTTGCCATACAAAAGACGGCAGTAGTCCTTGAGCACCGTTTAAGATTTGCATGGATTCAACCAAAGTTTTGAATGTTTTAAGATAAATATCTGGATTCTTTTCCGAAAGCCGATTACCTGCGATGTTCACCTTTTCAACATCATTACTACAAATATAATCGGCTAATTCTTCGGCGCTAGGATTTATTAGCAATAATTTTTTTAGATTTTTTGCAGTTCCTATTGTGAGCCTTCCACCTGGGCTATTTTGACGACCGAACCATACAGTTAAGTCTGTGTCAAAAACATTTGCTTTTGTCCTAGGTGGATATCCAGCCTCAGGATACTCTTTGAGGCCGAACATTTTAAGTGAGTAATCCGATATATTTTCTCCTGACCAAGTTTGAATCATGTAACCTTTGGCGGCCCATCCACCAGTTTTGAATCCGCAATACCTAGCAGCATCTAAACCCGCTCTATCTGCTCCGGTCTGGCCACCAGAATGAAACTTTAATTGTTTGAACATTTTTTTGTGCTGTGCTAATCCTTTATTTTTTAAGTCTCTAATAAGAAATACGATCAGGTAAATTAGCATTTAATGGCAATGCAGATTGAGCGTATTGAGGCAGTCGTTTAACCACCCTCCATCCTTTTGTTTTCAATGAACCTGCTAAATAATATCCTTTCCCAAAAGCCCAGTCTTCTCTGTACTCAACACCTTCTAATCTTAAAAACTTAGTTCTTTCATCTAGCGATGCAGCTAACCGCATTTCCTTAAACAATCGGCGTGAATGATTTGAATACGCAAGCACGAAGCCTTCTTCAACTCGCAAAGAATCAAAATCTTCCATAGGGTGCCTATCATTGATAATTTTTTGAGCAATGATGACACCATGGGCAGCTTTTCTTGTAGTTACAAACGCCATTGCTTTCTAACATCTATTGACATCTCCTAATTTACACGCTACATTTTTGTGTGTCAACACAAATATTGAATTGATGCCAGACGTAAACATAGAGATTACGCTGGAGCTAGCCGAAAAAGTTCTTGACGCCTTGCCTGAACTACTTAAAGTAGAAACCCATGGCTTGACTCAAGAAGACTTAGGCTTAAAGCTAGGCTTAACAAAGTCTTCAGCTAGCACTACGATTTCTAGATACGAAAAAAGTTCATACCATGGTGTTAAACTGTGGAGACTAAGAGAGGTTGTAAAAGCCCTTTCAGATCTAGTCCAAAAGTAGTCCAGAACAAAAATAGCTTTCAATAGAAGTATTGAATAACAAGGGTTGTAGCGTAGTTGATTAGTTGCGGATGCAGCAGCAAGTCAAAGTAATTTAGTAGGCCGAGTTTTTGATAAAAAATGAAAGAAGAACTATTGACACTATTGACAATCCCTATCTACGGGCACATCAAGGTCTTTGCATCAGTGGCAGATGGTGTTACTGATGACGTTTTGAAGGACGCTATTTTAGATGCGGTGGAGCTCAACATTGATCCACGAATTATCCCAGGCAAAGAGAAAGTAGGAAAAGTGCAAATTTATTATGTGGAATTAGAAGGGATTGATTTTTACTTGAGTTTTATGAACCAACCTTAAATGTTACATTGCTGAGCCGGGAAGTGGCCGCGAGCGACATCGACGAAGCCATTCGTGATTTTGCTTGTAGTCTAGAAAGCGTTTTTGACGCTTAAACCGCTTGCTGTAACGTCGTACTCATCCCAGGTGCAATAAACGGGGTTATTGTATTAGTCTTCATCGTCTCGCCTTGGTCTGTTCCTGGCACTGGTGAAGCTGTCCCCTCGTAAACGATCGCTATCATTCAAGGATTTCAGCTGCGTTCAGTTTTTGGCAAAAGAAATTACTGAAAAAACTTTTCCAGGCAGTCATGCCCAATGTACGGATGAATGACAGGGGGTTGCATCGTGACAAAGGGTGAGGGTATATTAGAAGAGTAGCTGAGAGACAAGGATTATGACTGACCAAGAAATTGCTAGACTTCAGAGATTAAACGAAAAGATAGTTCAAAAGAAGCGAGAAATAAAAGAATTTTTAGAAGCTCCTGTTGTTGAGTCAATTTACTCAGAGGAAGCGGATCAGTATTCGGATGATGAATTCATCTTGCAAAAAAAAGAAATTTGGGAAAACATCCCGACTGAAGTTTCAACGCTAGTTAAGCTTTGCAAGCAGCGTAAATCAATTTTATCTTAGTGATGCCACGGCCCCAGCAATGGGGCTATTTTTTTAGCCATGTCACCAACACCAAAAACGCCTAACCCACAGTGCCCGCACTGTCAAGGAAAGACCCAAAAAAACAAAGTACTGAAGTCAGGCAGACAACAGTATAAATGCACCGTATGCAAGCGCTGCCATACCCCAGGAAAGACCGTAGGCGGTAGGCCCCCAGTCGATGACCCGTCACCGGCAACCCTTAGACAGCGGAAAAGTAGGGCAGCAAAACGTACGGATGAATGACACCCTATAGACATGTGACAAAGGGTGAGGGTATATTAGAAGAGTAGCAAGCGAGAGAGAAAAAGATTATGTTGACTGGCAACTATTGCATTGACAAAGCCGCTAAAAACGTTCTAGAGGAACAAGTAAAAGCAGCTAGCAAAAAACTTAACGAATATCCAAGAGAAGCCAATGGGTTAACACCTGCATCTACAAAGGCCATGGTCGGTTGGCAGGAAGCTAAAATCGCTTATGGCAATGCATTTAACTCTCTTCGTAAGTTTAACGGGGCATTTTGTAAGCGATATAAAAAAGAAATTCGCGCTGAACGTAAAGTTAAGGCAGCATAAAACAAAAAACCTCGCTAATCAAGAAAAGGTTAGCGAGTTTTTTTGTTTTATGTCCGCTAAGCCCTAAAGTTTGTATTGCTCTAACACGCCCGAATCAATTTGTTCTTCTGTTAGGCCCATATCAAGCAAAACTTGCCTTGGAAGATTGCTCAAGTCTTGCGTCCGCTCGATTTTTACCCATGGGTTCTCTTTATCTGGCAATGGGGCATAGCTAAACTTAAACGTATAGACTGCATTGTATGCGTGAGTAGGGATAGCAGGAATATATTCTGCATAGTCATCATTGACCATAGGAATATCAGGAATATATTCTTCATACTCATCATCAATTAGCCATGGCCCCAAACGTTGATGAGTAGGCGCGCCGGGGAACCTAGGATCTGCGCTGTCAGGGTCTATTTTCTTTTCAGTCCCCATGCGTTCTTGATCGTTAATCTTTGCCCTGCCGCTGTAATCGACTAAAACGCAAGTCATGTCTTGAGCTTCATCGTAAAGCTCGTCAGGGATTCGATCCATGTCAGGGATGCAAACAATTAAATCTGGCTTATTCATAATTACTCCTCCTCTTCGCTGTATATGTCGCCTTGGCTTTGGTCCATTGAACTGGCTGGAAACTGGCAATCGCCTATGAAAATACAGTCTATCGGCAAGATAGGATCTCTTGTCTGTTCATAACGATTTTCAGGCTCTTTGTATTGTTTCCAGCCGTATCTTTTTGCCATGTCATCACAATGTTGTTTTGACGCGGCAGAGTATCGAGTCTCTTTTTTGTTGTTGAAAAAATTCATTTTTCCTTATTGTTGGGGGTTTCTTTTAATTAGGCAAACAACCAGGGCTGAATTACTTTTGTATGCCGATTGCGGATAAGTCGAAGAAACTCTGTCTTTTCTCCACATACAATCATTAGTTCGTATGACGTGCGAATATAGTCTTTTAAGACCTGAGTATCAGCGTCATCTGTCAGGTACTGATGTTGCTTTGACTTTCTACGTCCTTTGGTATCTTGCGGGTTTACTTCATTCAGCCTGTCTAGAACAGCTTTAGGCATCCAATCGTAAACAGCTTTATTGATGAAGCCTGACATACAACGGTAGCTCCAGCGCCATCCGGTTAATCGCTCAGCTTCAGCCCTCCATTCTGGGAAAAAGTGCTCTTCCCATTGCTGAGGATGGTCAAGAACCCATGCTTCAATTGCTAAATTTTCAGTAGGCTGAACTAAAGCTTTGAGCGCAGCTTTAGCTTTTGAAAATGCTTGTATTAGTTCGACTTTGCATTTTACGACATCTGGCGTATTGCGACTCAATGTCATAACGAAGGTCGCTTGATCTTCGTTGAGTAGGCAGTATTTGGGGCGTCGTCCCGGCCCATTTAATTTCTCCGTTTCAAACCTGAAAATTCCAAACGCCTGCGTAGCAATAGTTCTGTGCTTTTCGATAGTTTCTAAGAAATTAGAATGATCAATTCCTAGCCGTTCTGCAATCAGCCTAGAATCAACTACTAATTCTCCATCGCAATTGAATGCGGTAATATCTGTATTAGCCATGTACTTACTTCCGTTAAGTTTGTGGTTAAGCAGCTGCCAATAGTTCCAATATTGGGAGCTGCTGCCAATCATAGCATTTTTACTGATGCTCAACTAGTTCAATATGAGCCATATGATCAGGCTGGCTGTCCGCTATCGATTTCGCTTGTTGCTCAATAAATTCAGCATCAACAGATATGGGGCACGGCTCAATTTTGACATCAAAGTTATTTATCAACGCTTCATAAACCATCGGATTTATGCCCGTCTCAACATTGATTAGTTCATCCAGTGAAGCGAAGTTATCGAGACATTGATTGCCTTGATAGTGGCTGCCGCAATCGCCCATAGTCTTTATATGGCGATCCCCAGCCATTACATTGCGGATTACTTGAGCAGTCGTGTCTTTTTCTGTATACTCGCCCGCGTCACAGGTGCGTGCATTGCTAGCAAATGTGTTGTTTTTTACGGTATTAATTCGGCTGTCATTCCCCTTAACAGTATTCAGGCCAACTCCAGATTTGCCATTAAACATACTGAGATTGTCTTTAATCAGTAGATTGCCCCGATAGATGCCCGTATCGTTTTGAAAATGAATGCCGTTCCCTTCATCTAAGGCCATGGTTGCGAAACCCTTAGAAAGTACTCGTGAGATTACATTGCATTGGTTTCCAAAAACCAGATTTTCAGAGATTTCATACAACGTTTCCGTCGGCCCTTTTGGCTGACTGTTGGCAATGCCATGGCTGCCAGAAATTGAATACCAGCAATTATGATAAATGACACTACCTTTAATCAGATGAGAGTGCCCATCCTTGTTAGTAATCCCCCCACCTGGAAAATGATGGATTTTACATCCCTGAATTTTGATGTTTGAGCAATTGTTTAATGCGATGCCCCGTCCTGTTATTTGAAGCGGCGCATTATGCCACCATAAAGACAATGCATAGTCTAGGTCTAAATCCTGGCTGTGGCCTGCAAATTCTATATCACTGATATAAATGTGATTGGAGTTTTTTATCGCTAAGCCATTCACGTCAGAGACTATAGTCACAGGGCCATCACCAAACGGCATTATCCTAATTGGAGCTTCGGCTGTTCCTTTTAGCCCACTAGCAAAAAAAGCATTTCCACGGGTCCGTGTTTCCCATGAAGTGTTGTATTCTTCATGTTGATAAACGCCAGACTTTAGCAGGATACGATCGCTCGCCTCAACAACTTTGAGTGCACTTTGAAATTGATCTGATGTCTCGATGATGTATCTCATTGATTAGCTCCCGAAAAAGCCTGCATTACTTGCATCAAACGCAAAGATAGGACTTGCCCTAATAGACTCCGCAACAGTTTCTTTGTTTGCCATGACTCTATCAAAGCCAAAGGCTACATACCCAAATATATCGCCATTTTGAGCCAGTATGGGGCAAGAAATAGTTAGCTGAATATTATTTGGTTCTAGCTGCTGTCTCAATAGGCCTTCTGGGAGATCCTTGGTAGGCTTGACCCAGCATTGACCTAACTTATGATAATCAAGTTGCTCTAGATATATATCCTCTTGCTGGATATCTAACCACCCGTAGGTTGCTGATACTGGCACTCCGATTCGTGCGATCGCAAAACTAAAGCGCCGACGCTGGTCCTCGTCGTACAAAAATGACCCTACCCATTGAGCGTTTAGCCTATCGCCCATGGATGTAATAACATCTTCGATACTTTGTTGATATATAAGCCCCCTAGCGATGCCCTGTGCTATAGAACCAGGCGTTTTGATTTGCAAGCAAGCCTCGCTAAACTGAGTATGACTCGTCCAGAAAAGAACTAGGCCAAAAAATAACCCAATCGATGCGATTATGAACGCCCGACCTAATTGTGTTCTAAGGAATGGAAACAATGCTCTATCGTTTCGCATTAGGAGTTTTGCTATCTATTGACTTTTCATTAGCCATGTCCTTAGCCTTTGATACAATACCAACAGCTGCACCGGTCGCGTTAACGAGCGCCCCGATTACTAGGATCGTAGCGTCTCTGCCAAAAGACATCAGTTCCGTTGGCACTCGCCTAAAAATACTTAATAAAAATGGGGTCAGATAGAAAAAAACACCCGCATAGATCAGCCATTTAACGACAAGTTCTTGTAGCTCAGACTGGCGCAATTGAACTTGCATATCCTTGTTGGACGCTTTCAGTTCTTTATTGGATTTCTCCAATTGCAAGATCAAATCTCGTTCCTGTTGCTCTTGCTCCTTTATTTGTTCTTCTTGGCGTAAATATTCTGTCCGGTCTCGAACGACTTCGCCTACATAAGTTTCACCTTCGTGATTGACAATAAATAGTCGTAGCCAGATAGGGATCTGTCGTCCCATTCGTGTTTTGCCAAAAAGCGGAGCTTCAGAACCCATATCACGGGTCCTTTGCCCACGGAGAAACGCGTCATACATTCTGTCATGAGCGCCTTCTGATATAAGGGATTCGGGAACCAAACTGTAGACTTTCAAGCCAACCATTGCCGTTGGATTTTCGTACTCAAAAAGTCTAGCCGCTGCTGGGTTAGCAAGGACTATTTTGCGTTGTGAATTCCCAAAGATGACGGGATCAGGATTGAATTCAAATCCAGCTCTTGCTAACGCTGCGTCAGGCATCAAATTAAACCATTTTCAGTTCAATAATCCATAGTCTCTCTATTCTTACAGCACCCTGTTTCACAGAAGATTAAGCAACTAGAACAATGAGCACGTAACCACCGCCGCCGTTACCTCCCGACGCATCTACAGTGCCATCTGAGCCGGTACCTCCCCCACCACCGGCACCTGGCCCCGAACCATCACTAGCCGGATTCGTAGTGCCTCCGAAATTGCCCCCCTTACCTCCGGTTCCAAAGGCGTTAGGGTTATCTTTATCAGGGATCACGACGCCATTGCCAGCGCCACCACTGGGGATACCAAACGCCGTTGGACCGGATCCCGCACTGGCTGATCCTCCACCACTGCCAGAACCCGGCCCCCCGTTACTTGTGCCCCCTTGAGACTGGGTAGCCCCCAGCTGTCCATTAGGTAACGCACTAGCTCCATCACCACCTTGTGCACCATTACGATAGACGATGCCAGGAATGCTAGAGCTGCCGTTCCCCCCTGGTCCGCCTAACCCCCCGGCTATGTCTACGGTATCAACGGTGGATGTCTGGCCAGCAGCACCCCCAACACCGCCCCTAAGCGTTATGGCATCAAACGGCCCTACAGCATCTATGGTTACTTGGCCTCCAGATGAACCGTTAGAGTTTGCAGATCCACCAAGGCCAGGATTGCCGATAGTCCCGGTTATCGTTTGCCCTTGCAGTGATAGCGGAAACGCCTGCACCAGTTCTAAAGAATCTCCTGAGCCACCGCCGCCGCCGCCAGACTTACCGTTACTATAGTCACTTTGAGCGCCGCCGCCACCTCCGCCACCGGGAGCCGAGGCATATAGTCTAAATTCGCTATAAAGGTTGATCGGCACTGTGAAACTGAATGACCCTGGAGTGTTAAATAGTATGATCTCATCAGCTGTCGCTGGAGCACTTAGGCTCAGATCCTCAAAAACAAAAAAGACATATCCTCTAGCCCCCGATCCTCCCCTGGGAGATATGCCCGTATTGCCTGGTGCTCCTGGGCCACCACCTCCCCCTGCTCCTCTTAGTTCTCCTGATTGAGCCCTCAAGAACAACCGAGCATTGCCCCCATCGCCACCATCACCATAGACTCTCGGATTGTCTTGCGTTATCTCCTGAGCACTATTAAAACCGGTTCCCCCGGTTGCAACGTTAGCCGGAAATAAGTTTCCCGATGAGTGACCCCCGCCGCCGCCGCCTCCAGTGCCCCCATAAGATTCCCCATTGCCAGGAGTGTTGTTAGTGTTAGTTACCCCCCGAGAACCATTGCCGCCCCTACCGCCGGGAATAGTGACTAGTGAGGCGAATCCCTCGGTGACCTGGCCACCGGCTCCCCCTTGAGGGTTTGTCAGACTAGCATGTTGTCCACCAGAGCCACCGCGAGCAAGGATCCTCGGGAAATTACCCCAGGCATTAATAATAGTGCTTCTCCCGCTGCCCCCTGGTGTCGGGCCACCATCACCTCCGGACCCTGCGCTCCCGCCACGTCCTACAGAAAGATTAATATTTTGTCCTCTTAAATCAGTCCCGTAGGGAAAGCGTACAAGCTCAAAAGCTGCGCCACCACCTCCTCCTCCGCCACCTGAGAGTATGGCAAAAGAGAACGTGTTAAATTGGCCTCCTCCGCCACCTCCGCCCCCTCCTGCGCCATATATCGACATATGAGTATACGGATAAGTAGGCGATACGAAAGAAAAGTTACCGGCTGCCTCGAATAAGAAAAGCTCAGTCTGAGCCTCGATCTCCAGCACCGGTAACGGCTGAGTGAAGCTAGACCCATCGGACAACGTAATCACATAAGACGGATAGTACGTGCCCGGAGAGTAAACATGCGATATCGCATAGGGAGATATAAGTGGTTTAAGTCCAGAATCCCCTGGATTAAATTGTATAGCAGTTACCGAGACACCAACCCCTACATTAAATAACTGTAGATTGTACTCTCTAGCGGTGTCTGCAGATTCCTCAAACGTATGATACACATGAGTCTGGGCGACATCAGACTCACTGAGATTAGGATACTCCGCAAGCCCTTGAAGGTAACGAACGATGCCCATTTATATTGCTTCCTGCTCTAGCCTAATTGTTCTATCTGAGGCAGTGACAACACTAATTATCCCTAGATCATAGTCTCGTATAGTCACTCCTGGAGCCGGGTTAATGTTTGCTAACGCTAATCTGAAGCCAGGATCCAACGTTACCGCTATTTCAGCGAATTTCATATCTAGGAGATTAACAAAGGTCTGACCATTTAGAAACGTTTTAACACTTCCTGCCTGATCTAAAGAGACTATATGGGACGTAGGGGCCGTTAATCCGGTCTCAACCAGTGCGAAAAACTCTGCCTTTACTAAAATTACCCCGTAAGGATCCCCTCGTCTGAAAACAATATTCCCTACCGAGAGATCGGTTTCCGCACGGTCGTACTCTACGTCTATGTGACCGTTGTTATAGATCACCGATAGATACGGAGTACTGGGATCTGCAGTAAGATCCTGAAAGTCACTAAAGAGATAGGGATTGTTAGCCGATAGAAACGCCTTATAGGTAAACAAGACATGGGTAGCTGAGGACAAATCAACCGGGGATCCGTTACCCATGCTAATGGGAGGCTCAGTGCCCGATTTACCCAGAGTCACATTTCCGGTCCACTGAAAAAACGATGTCAGGCCTTGGAAGCTGAGGTTGCTTGATGGCTCTTCAGCGCCCGCCGACTCTCTAACCCAGCCTGTACCATCGTTGTATAACTTCAGCCCTTGAGATTCAGTTAAGCTTGCGTTTGTGTAAAGCGTTCCGTCGACGGTAACAGCGCTGTTTGGAGGAATGATCGCGTCAACTTTTTTAGCTGTATTTATATTTGTTGTTAGCGTATAAGTCCCACCGTTCTGCAGATAACCAATAGAGGCATAGCCCAGCGTTGCACCGTCCAGCTGTTGAGTGATCTCTTTTCCATCGTCCTCAGTAACAAATGTGTCCCAATCTGCCGCCACAAAAGGCCCCGGTGGATCAAGACTCGCTTTATTCGCTGTATAAAGCGTGCCTCCTTGGAAAACCTGAGTGCCCGTGAAATAGCCACCCACTAGCGCTGGATCATATCCGCTAGGAATCTCTGGCAAAAGCATTGCCAGTTTGTCCTCTTGGGAGTCAGGAACCTCGTTTGCAGTAAACGCGTCAGAATGCCATCTGTTATCCTCTGTACTCCAACTTGCAAATGTCCGAGCAATAACACCCTCATTATTTACAACATAACGCCTCTGTCCGTCTGTAGTTGGGTCTGCTTCAATTGTCCAGATCGCTCCATTACTGCTGACTACATAATCTCGATCTGTTGCTGCAATTATCAGCGTATTGCCGTTATTGGCTGTCGCTGGATAGGTAGCAGATATCGCAGATATCGCAGCAGCGCTACCCGTGGCTGCAACCACCGTGCGATCTTGTGCCGTGGCTGCGAGTGTATCCGTGGACGAGGTTGGGGTTTGTCGTCTGATGATAGGCATTGTTTTATAGTGTGAACGCTGTCAACCCTGTCACTTTTGCGTATCTCAACTCGGAACTAACTGATCCAAGCCCGCGTAAACGGAATCCGACTTGTTTGTCAAGCGGGTTCCCATTGTGGAAAAGCGCAACCACAGGTTCTGAGTTTACCTGCCACCGCATCTCATTTGAGCTGTACTGGAGTTTCACTGTATATATATTGTCTCCTGCAAGTGTACCGGCAGTTATATTGAAAAAGGTAATTCCAGATTGAGCGGTCCTATGCCAGCCTGTAGAAATCTGCGCTTCTGTGTGTTTGACTTGCAAATTGTAATAAGACCCATTTGCATTTCTTCGGAAAATGGGTCCGTGAATAGATCCGCCACTTGTTGAGAAACAAATAAAGTCAACTTCTATGACTTCTCCAACAGGAATTTCATTTATCAAGAACAACCATCTGTCGGGGTCAGCTTGCGCAGCTCCAGTCGCAGTCAAACCTGACCCAGAATCGCCAATCACAATGTCCCCTTGCACTGGGGTTATTGTTCCTGTTGTATGGGCAGCAGTTGTAATACTCGCGCCTGCTGTTCCAGTGAAGGTCGACTCAAACACAATGCCGCCACCAGTGACAGGAGGTGGGGGTGTAACTGCTGCGCTCGCTGATGTCAGCACTAAATTATTATTGTTAATTAGCGATATGATCCTGTCGTTAGCCGCGTCATATGTTGGCTGGCCACTAAACTGTGTGGTCGAATAGTGAAGACCATCCGCGTCTAATGTAAAATCATCAATCGCCATTAAATGAAAACGGCTGTCACTGGCGATAAACGCGTCTGTTTGGCTGATTATTTCTGCTGCTGCAACTCTAGTACTAGAGTTATTCAAACGAATTACCAACCAATTTAGTTGCAATCCGGTTTCTCGTTGAACATAAAAATCTAAATTGGTTAGTTGATCGGCAAATTCAACCGCATGTGCAGCGCTTGATCCGTCTGTTTCTCCTAGCCAGATAACGATAGGACCATAGTGAGTGGTTGTGGCCTTTGAAGTGTTCAACCCCGATATTAGGTTTGTGACGTTTGGATCGTCAATATTCCAAGCTCCGATCCCCGACTGGAAACCTGTACCAGTAGTTGCAGACAGTGTACTGTTTACTGTCCCCTGATATGTTGCAGCGAAAGAAGTTTCAAATCGAGAAGTTCCCATTAGGACTGCGTTAGATTGGCCTATTAAAGTGTTATGGAAAACATCGCTAGAGGTTAATGAGGCCAGGTCGCCCCCTGCTGACGCTGTGCTTGCAGTCATCGTTCCTAAGTTGACCAGTGCTCCTTGATTCCCCGCTGCGTCAGCATAGCTATTAGCCGGGACTGTGACTGTGTAATCGCCGTCTACAGGTGCTGTCACGTCAAAATCAACCCTAACGCCGTTATTGCCAATAGTTGTAGTATTGGAAATCGCAATCGTCGCCACGTTAGCACCGTCAACAGCGCTGAGTGAAGCAACTGTTACAGATGAGGGGTTAAAGCTTGTTTCGTCGTCAAAATCAACTGTAACAGTTGCTGCGACCCCCGTTGTTGCTGTGGGGAGAACCCCAACTAACACAGCTGTTGGTGCTGTAGTGTCTGCGGCTCCACTGGCTGTCATTGTCCCCAAGTTAACCAGTGATCCTTGGTTACCCGCTGTATCAGAATAACTATTAACTGGGACAGTGACTGTGTAACTGCCATCCACAGGGGCTGTTACGTTAAAATCAACCCTTACACCGTTGTTGCCAATAGCTGTAGTGTTTGCAATTGCAATTGTCGCCACATTAGCGCCATCAACAGCCGACAATGAGCCAATAGTCACAGACGCTGGGTTAAAGTCCGTTTCGTCAGTAAAGTCAACTACTACCGTCGCTGCAACTCCCGTTGTTGCAGTGGGTAGGACTCCAACCAACACAGCTGTTGGCGCTGTAGTGTCTGTGACTCCAGCGATATTGTTGGTTACTGCAAAATTACTAAATGCCCCAGCTGTGGCCGTATTAGTGCCCGTAATCGGGTTGCCCCCCGGTGTGTGAGAAACTGTGATTGTATCAGAGTTTATATAAGCAGAATCTACGGTTAGGGTGATTACTGAGCCTGCAATGGCAACATTATTTACAGTCTTTCCGCCTGATGCTGTAAAGTCAGTTGTTGCGGGGACACTAGCGCCATCTAATGCGCTGCTAAACGTCAGCACAATCTGATCAGGGTTCGCGTCCTCTACACTGGCTGATGCTAGTGATAAAGTTGGCCCGCCCGTTACAGGTGACATATCTCTAGCGTAATATGTCACATCTACTGTAATGATTGATCCTGCCGAAGCAACTAACGATGGATTCGTTACTAACCCTGATATCAAATCCTCTAGCGCTGTCGCATTGCCAGGGGCATACCCAAACCCGATAGAGCTACCAAGTGGTAATGGAGTAGAATCATTAATTGATATCGTCGCATTGCTAGGGACAGCAGACGACACATAAAAAGTGACCCCAGTTATATCATTTGGGACATTGCCAACCGTTCTAAGAAAAACTTGCGTATCCGTAATGTTTGGGATTTGTTCAGTAGCACCTACTTCAGGTTGAGCAGATAGTTTAAGTTGTGCAATAAAACTGTTAATTACGCTCATGACTATCTCAGAGTAAGGATCAATCTACAATCAACTGTCGCTGTTATATCTGCTGTGCTGTCTTCTCGACGCAACCTGACGGCATATGCGCCCTCCAATGAACCTGAATCTGAACCCGTATGCCCGACCGTATCTCCCTGAGTTGGAGCTGCTGAATCTGCTTCAATCAAATCAAATTCATCAGCTGCTGCTGTCTGGAAAAAAGAAATTTCTGGATAGAAAACAAGTGGTCCATTAAGGGCAGAATTATAGTTGGTAACTTTGATCGCTGCTAGAACAGAAACAAGCTTTTTGCCCGTTGGGATTGCTACCGGTGTTGATACTTCATTTTGAGTGCTTAACGTAAAGGTTGTTCTTAGCTGCTCAGTTGGACGCTCGCCTGAAAGACCCTGAATACTATTAAGAACTGCATCAGTCGCCCCCGTACCGATAGGCACTGTGACCGTTCTATCGATGTCGGCGTATAGGACTTGATCGGTTTGATTGTACCAACCACGGTCAACAGTGCCGTCATTCAACTCGTATTGAACAGCATCGATTTCAGGGCTGTTTGCACTCCCTGCTGCTGAAGTATTTGGCAAAAAAGCGCCGACAGCTGGCATTATTAATCTTCCTCCTCTACTGATTCAAGATAAGCCCCGGCATAATATAAATCGCTATCATCTTTATTAAAAACAACAAGCTGATTAGTCGCATTAAAAAACAGCTCAATCATGCTTTTATCAGCCAGCTCAATAGTCACTGATTGGCCAGCAGCCAACTTTCCAATAGGGATAGCCTTTAATACCTCGTTGCTCATACCATCACCTCGTAAATGAATAAAGACATATGCCACCAGGTCAACCCTTTGGTGCTGTTCGACCCTCCATCAGCGTTATAAGCCCCCAGGCACAACTTTTTAGGGCTTGTTTCTCCTGATAGGTCCAAATAAAACTCACCAGCCAATAGCCGCAACGTGCCTGTATTATCATTCTCCCCAGTGCCATCCGCTTGATAATTCAATAGACCTGCTGCATGTGGTGGTGCGTCTGAAGCAATAACTTGAGCCTCAAACAGATCGGCGTCCATTAGCCCGATATCGACATACTCGCCGTTGCTCCAATTTTGAAAGCCAAAGTGATAATTGCCCTTATAGAAAAACCCGTTTTGCAATTCAAAATCTTTGCCAACGGTATTAGACCCTTCAGGGATTTCAACCCCGCTAGAGTCCAGCAACTTAATTTTTGGCCCTTTAATTCTGGCCTGTGAAACTCTCGCGGCTCCGCCCGTGCCAAACGTAAACGTTGTTCTAATTAGTGGAACTTTTGCATCCTCAGGATCGTTACTGTTTGGCCTAAACGTGATATTCGTTGGCTGAGCTGAACCTGGCGCGCCATTAGCAGGCATCGCAAACCAGGCCATACTATCAGGGAACCTGGACGAAATGAATTTCCCACCAATAGGAGCCATTACTGTGTAACCTCCCTCGCGACAATCTCGCCAGTTGCCGCCGCTTCTGCGATTACTCGAATCTCTCCGTTAAAATCATCCGGTTCAAATCGTCCCGCCGGAATTGTGTAAACGTAATTTCCCCCGGTCGTTTGGGCAGCAGTAGAGCCGTATTGGACGTAAACGGTTTGATTCGTGCTATTTCGAATGACCACGTTTACTCTACTTGGATTCGCGGGCACTAACTGTTGATCAACATTGAGATTGGCACTAAGTATAACCGGAACCGATGCACTTTGTTGAACTGCCGTGTTAGCCCCCGTACCACCCGTCAAGAACCAAGACAGATCAGGTTTATTCCTAGCAACCCTAGGGCCAGGGAATGCGCCTTGATATTGACGGATCGTCATTCGAGATCGGCTAAATGCTGTAGCTGCCCCCGCAATATCTTGGTTGCCGAATACTCGTAAGGCCTCCAATGCACTACGGCTAATCGTTATCGTGGTTCCATTGCTTGCCCATTGCCCTAACTCTGATGCGATCGTGGGGTTCGGCGTAGTGCCATCGGTCGTGTAAATTAACAGCCACTCATTCTCTGTCGCGACTGCCGTTGTCTCACTCTCAGTGTTGATTTGATCGAGCCTATCTTGAGCAATTTCAAATGTGATAGTCGCAAACGTCGTCACAGGGGCCACAGTGAACCCAGTTGCGTCTGTGATTAGCCCGCCTGCAATTGGCCTGTTTGCTGTGGCCCCTGTGTCGCCTGTGACCGGGATTTCGAGAACAGATTCAGAAACTAATAGTATCGGGTCGTTAGTGCTCGAAGCTCCAACTACTGCCGTAACGATCGCATTCCCATTAGCGGTCCCAATCGTAACTCCGTTCTCATCGGCAAACGCGTCATTGGCCGTTGGATAAACAAGGTCATCGCGACCAATGACAGCAAAACCACTGTTCCCCGTGCTAGTAGTGCCACCGGCCCCATCACTAATATCGTAAGTGACAGATTCAAGCGAGCCTAAACCGCCAGTGGAAGAACTTGCTGTCAGCTGGGCTTCTGTTGGCCCGGTGCCAATCGTAATATCGACTCCTGATGGGATGTTAGTTAGAGTCGTTCTATCTCTTGAAAGAACCCCAAACAGCACAGGCCCAGCACCATTAATTTGATAAGGCGTTGCGGTTGGCGATGGGGCCAACTGGTCTATGTCATCACTCGCCAAAGTAAATCGAGGCGTGTTTGCATCGACAAGGCCAGAACTTGTGGAAACTGTTGCAGGAAAATTTGTAACCTGAGTTGTCCCCCCAGATGACCCAGATCCGCTTGCTGGTTCCCGTTCTGCCGTTGGGGGTACGCCAATCCCACCAGAATTCAGATACCAGCTAGATCCGCCTGATGTTGTATTAAATACTTCATATAAATAATCGCCAACGGCATAGCCTAGCCCGCCATTAGCAGCGGTTGCCCGCCAAAGTAATATCTCAAAATCTGTTGAACCGCCAAACGTGCCTAAGTCTGCTGTATTTGGAGCACCAATAGTCGTGCCTGCAGTGACGTTACGCCAAGTATTATCTGATAATGCAATGATTAAATCGCCATTGCTGTACCCTGCTCCATTAGCCGTTGCCTGAAACGTGCCAATAGGTGTCGCGCCACCAGCTGCCCCAACGTCTGTAACTAATAATGCGCCCGTCCCAGTTTGATAACGCATTAAAGATACCCCAAGAAAATATCATCTAAAGAACCTACGGAATCAGTAGTTTCTGTATTCCTAGTTTCTGTCCAAGCCTGCCTACCCGCTTCGTAGCCACTCTTAGATACGTTAGTTTTATTAGCATCATCCACAGTCAATTGCAAGATAGCATCTTCTGCATTTTGTAAATCCAATAGAGCTTGTATTTGTTGCTCTGGACTGTCAATTGTTTTTGAATAATGATCAACTACACTTTTGCTACGCTCTAACGATGACGGGTCTAATTGTAGAAACCTAGCAGCCGCATAATAGGCTCGATAGTAAATAACCCCATTCGGGTCCGTGCCTATTGATGATTCGAGTAAGTTTTCGAAGAAAACAGAGTCAGCACTCGAAACTTTTTGTCGAGTAGCGGGCAACGAATTTTGTATGAAACTAAACGCATCATTCAGGTTCGTGAACACTGCTCGTCAAAGCCTCAATTACATCAGCCCACTTTTGATCGCTCATTCCAGCCGCATTTTGGGCCACCTCCAATGACTCAAAGCCTTGGTTGAATAAAGCTGTAGCCTTGGTTTTGCCAATTCCTGGCAATCCCTCTAATTCTGCCTCAGACATACTATTTAATACGTTCAAAGCAGGCTTAATCATTGTTGGCTGTTTAGCTACTGGCTTTAGATAGCCAAGCTTAATCAACGGTTGAGCCTCTTCAGGAGATAATGTTATTTTATCTCCTATCTTTTTGACCCCATCATTAGAGGCGACTTGCCCCAAGATGACTATATAGTTCATGATGTTTATGCAACAGCATTAGAAATTAAGTAACCGTGAGTGATTAAGTTAGCGTCATTCACGCCAACAGCCTGCACTGAACGATCAAAGTCAAGCTTGTAAACGGTTGCGCCGCGATCGTCATCACGGTATGGGGAGAATACTTGAGGGTTGCCCATATAGGTATAAGTGTAACCATAACTAGGCTCCTCCTGGTCAATTGTCCCAGTAGTCCGGAAAGGTAGGCGATCTTGACGCAATGCTGACGGGTTTGTATAGGCCATGACAAGGTTCTTGCCAAAGACATATTCCTTTGTCCCGTTAGCCCGCTTAACCAAAGCTGAGCACACCCGAACCTCATCAAACCCGTAGAAGTTAGCTAGCATTTCAGTGGTCAAACTGTCTCGCGTAGTGTGTTTCAAGCGGTCTTTGATCAATTCATTTTCTTGAATGGTATCAAAAACTTCACGGCCCATCACCATCACATTTGGATCAACTCCAATCTGTTGAGCGATAGCAGAACGACCGGCCCGAATATAAGTACCAGGGTTAGAGGATGGATCATTAAACTGTTGCGCACCAGCAAGAGCAATTTGATTGCCTGCTGCGTAATTGGCTGGTGTAACCGCTACAGCAGCTGACTCAATCTCATGCTTAAGGCCAGCTCGTTGGATCATCCGAGTAGACGCACGACGCCCCCAGTTGATGTTCATCCGTTCCATTTTCTTGGCTTTTTTATCTCCTACGCGATAACTAAAGCCTTTGATACTCAACGAATAAGCAGCGCCCTGGTAACCGTCCTGAACTTCAGGATAGGTCGTGTCATCAGCTCGGTTATCGTCAATTTCTTCATAGATTGCGTCATCAAAGCGAATGATGCGACCGTCATAATCCCCTGTCTCTACAAGTGGGAAAAGTGCCCGCATAACAAACTGCGGCATCTTAAAGCCTTGAGCCACATTTGTTAAGCTGATCGATACGCCAGCACTTGCATTCCGTAAGCTGTTTGGTGTTCCCATTTTTTATCTATCTCAATTTCCAAAAAAAGACTTAACTAACAGTGTCCGTGTATGGGAACACTTCGATAAATTCTCCTGCTGCCGCTGCTGTCACGCCAGGCTTTAACCGAGCGCAAACATTGTTGCCAGCTGTCCAAGGAATAACCCGTCCGGTGGCATCGGTCATCAGTCGGTTTTCGGTGCCGTCAATGACAGCGCCCGTTTCCCAAATGCCGGTCACACCAACAATTACTCGGCCATTGTCACCAGCAAGAATCTCAGTATCGGCAACACCAATGCAAGCTTCACCGGCAACCGCTTGAGCTGCTGAAAAGTTAACGCCACGCTTTGCCGCGATCGTCGCAGCTGGGGTGACCGTCATTACAAGACATCCAACTTGTTGCATTATTCTGTAACTCCTGCAGCTAAGGTGTAACGGTCATAAGCTTCTGTATAATCAGAGATATTGTGCTCTGACATATAAGCTCGAACTTTGCGGTCTAGCATCAGCGAATCATGATCAACTTCGCTCATGTCAATGCGCAAAGAGTTTGATTGCTCAACAAAATCAGGATCGAATTCAGGCCCAATTGGCATAGCGCCACTTGACCATAGAGCAGGCCCTTCAGCGATTTGATCCATTAACACTTGACGAGCCGACTTTTTGACAGTGCGGCCTGTCGCTGGGTCTGCAAAATCTTGCTCGCCCTCTGGCATCGCCATGATCATTTGAATCTTGGCTTTTTTGTCAGCTGGCTTGATCTTGCGGTTAGCATCACTAGCCATCTGCTCAACAAAGTTAGACACTCGATCTAACTCGCGTTGCCGATTTGCTTTAAGGTTTTCCTCGCGCTGGACCTGTAGTTGCCGTTCTAAGTCTTGATTGTGCTTTAGAAGGTTAGTAATCTGACCTTGCAGTTCTGAAAATGCCTGTGCCGTTACAGGGGCATGCATTGGGTCAATAACAGAGGATACAGGTTCCGGTGCTGGTGCGGGAACAGGCGCAGGTGGTTCATTGTGGTCTTGAATTTTTGACGCAACGGCTTTTTGAACCGAAGCAGTCAACGCCGTTAGTGTTTCTTTCAGCTCGTTAAATTGCTGAACTGTTACGAATTCGTCAGCCATTAAGCCTCCAAAGTTACTATTTGTGAAATCTGTTTTTGTAGACTAGCAATTTCTGCCGTCACATCTGATAAATTTTGCTTTGTCGCAAATTCAGACAAATCTGTTTGCTGTGGTTCAAAAGCAGCTCTAAGTTCATCTGTTGTTATCCCTAACTTTTGAGCGGCTAAATCCCAGCTAGACTCAGAATAATCATCGTCGTACTTTTTCTTCATGCCTTCTCTAAGCTCCATAAGCTCAGTAGACATGCGCTCCATCCGGTCATTCAGTGAGCCCATTTGACCGGCATATTCTTTAAGCCCGTCAATCAATTCGCGAGGAAAAACTTTGTCCGCAGTTTCTAGAGAAGACGAATCAATCAACATATCGCGTTGCATTTGAAATACTTTTGCGATATGGCTTATTGCTTTCCCCAATGGCATTTCACCAAACTCCATTACAGCCACTTCAGTGAATTCAAAATCCCAAAGACCATCGGGCTTACTTTCAGCAAATGCCAATGGGGCCATGCCTTTAACCGCTGGTTGCTGTCCTCCAAGTGCCCCAATGTGACCAAAGTTCAATCGGCCAGGGGTAGGGTTGCTAGGATGCTGCCGTGGATAAATGCGAGGGCTGATAGACTGAAAATGTTTATTTTCAACCCAATCAACCATTTCCTGACGGACATCTTTGAATTCGCCAAACAATGAATTGCCCACACGTTTAACGGCCTCTAACCATCCCCATGCAGGACTATTGTCTTTAGGGTGGCCAAGCACTAACGGCACCCGATGACCAGCGCTAGCCGACTCGTTGAACGAATCCGCTAACTCTTGCAAGTCAGATTCACTAAATGTCGCAGTGCCACCACTAGACGGCGCATGGGTGCCGCTTCTAAATATTTCTATCCAACGTGTTTTAGACAGCATTGACAACTATCTACAATGACTGTCCCTAGGGTATTCCATTTGATTTTATGGATTCTGGCTTACGCGGTTATACTTGCAACGATGCTGATCAGTTAAAATAATTAGTGTCACTCACTGCCAATTCTGGCAATGCTTGGAGATTTGCCGGTTGAACCTATGAAATTAAGAAAAATAATTGGGTCTAATATCAGAGATCGTCGTTCTGTCCTGGGATTGACTCAAGGCGACTTAGCTGAATCTTTTGGCTCTACTGCTGATAGAGTAAGCCGAATTGAAGCAGGCGCAACCGGTCTAGATTTCTCTGAGGTGCCAGGGGTAGCTCAAGCGCTGGACTTGCCAAACCCATTAGTTTTATTTGAAGAAAATATATTCAGAAAAGTGCCAAGTGCTCATCCAAAATTGCAATGGTTAGACTGAGGCACCACGTCTAATTGCCTCCTCAAGGCTCATATAAATAATTGAACATTTGCAGTTGTTACGGCACTCACACGCTTCTGTCGGCATAACTAATTCATCTATCGGCAACGGTGGGAATGACGCGTATATAGGGCAGCTAGGGCAATGGTCAACAGGGGCTAACTGTCGAATCCCATAAGTTAAGCCTTGCCGTCTAGCTATTTCTCGCTTAAACCTATTTTCTAAGGTGCGATCGCTGTCCCCAAACGCCCTAAGCCTGTTCTGTAATTGGGATAATGAATTTTTGCCCGCCAATAAATCCCTAACTAGCCACGCAAGCCCAAACGCTGTCCCGGTCAATTCCTCAAGACCTAAATAATATTGCTCCTTTAATGCAAATTGAATCATTCGCCTTAGTTGTTGGTCTGGTAAGTCGTTAAACTCATTTGCTTTTAACCAGTGCAAGTCACGAAGAATTACGGCGGCCCTGGATTGAAACTCGCGAGTGCCAATGGTTTGACTAGCTAGCAATGCGGCCAATGCAATAAGCGCCGCAATTAAACTGTCCCTCTCTTGGTTGGGTATCGATTCAGACTCCGCAATCAAATCATAATCAGCATTAGATAAAATGCCGTCATCCAATAAAATGATTGGTTCCAAGAGATCAAGCGGCATAGATTCTTGTAAGCTCACGTTCTGCCCACGCCTTGGCTGCTTGCTCAGACGCTTTCAAATTATGACGATCAGACAATCCTAGGCTGATATCTAAAAGTCCCTCCATGGTTGTTGGGTCACTAGGTAGATTCGGGTCTGCACTCGTCAAGTACTCTAAACAGTCATCTGGTGGAATAAACCTAAGCTCACTAGTATTAATGGCCTTGGCCTTGTCCGCTGCTTCCATCTGCCGCCATAGGCTATTAAACCAACTCATCCCAGCACGACCGCCCCAATAAGCCCATGCCGCCCATGCTGGTGTGTCTTTAGCAGCTGAGCCGAACCGAGCATTACGCTTAAAGAACCGATAGCCCATCCTCGCCCTGGCTGGTGTTACCGCATCGCCATTAGCAAGCTTACTGGCCCATCGTTTGGTTGCTGACTCCATGCCGCCCCCAATCTTTAGGTTTTCGTTATTAATAGCAGACTTAAATGCTGAATGAACAACCATTGGAGGCTTAAAATTAATATGGCTGTAGCGGCCTTCAGCAAACGTTGGTGCATTAGCACACTGTTCAATATCTCGAATGGATACCTCTTCAATGCCACCAAAAAAACGAAATGGCATTTGTCGTTTATACGCTCGTTCAAATTGAGCAGCTGTTTCAAAAAAGATCCCATATTTGCATTCGTCAAATTCACCAGTCTGAGTCAATTGACGAATACGAAAAATACGATTGCTACTAAAATGAGGCCCCAAATAGACATCTAACGCCTCGTTATCCTCTCCCTTATGCCCTTCAAAATAACCATAGGCAACACGCATCGGTTTTTGAAACCGTAAGCTCCCTACTTCATTTTCAATGCCGATCTTAAACCCGTTCCAAGTAACGAAACGACCAGCACCAGCAAAATCTAACTCAGCTTTGGCCGCCGCTTCATTGGGCAGCCCCCATCCAAACCGATTAGCGATCTCAATAATATTTTGCTGAATACTTTCTGGCATATGTTCAGATAGTCGCCAAGCCTTTTCTACGTCTGCATCACTAGAGATCGGCAATGTTTGACTTGGCCCAGCGAATGCCCCCTTGATTTTACCTGTAGCTAGCTGAGCACGTTTTAACTCAGTCCATTCAGTAAATGCTGCAGTAGGTTGCTGTTCCGTTGGAGGTGCTAAAACAGGAGCAGCGATAGACCAGTTTTGACCATAAGTTTCCTTCACATATTCATCGGTAGGAACAAGGCCAGAAGTAATTAACGTGCTATCAGCAACAGCGCGTTCTGCTCGGTTAGCCTCTTCCCTGGCTTCCTCTTCTAACTGTTTAGCATCTTCCGTCGTCCATCGCTTAATGACGGGGATCTCTGCCTTAGGCGCGTTCAATTCAAAAAATGGCTTCCACAATTGCTCTATTAATTGAGCGTCTAACAAATTACAATCCGCATCAGTTAACGATGATTCCCGCTCATCTTGTTGGCTGCTATTCGCCGCAAAACTCCCCCCTGTTGAGCGCTCTGCAAAAGATGATTCTCCCAACACAGCTTCTGTAATCTGACTATCCGCAAAATTCATTAGCCGTTCGTGGACATCTGGACTACTGGAATTAATAGCCTCCACTAATCTCACATCAAACCCAGCCGGAAACGCGCCATATCCGTTAGGGCTTATTGTCTGCAAAAAAGCTTCAAAATCGTTGTAATTCGCTAAATGACTTGGATTATTCAGCTGGATTATTTCCTCGTCATATGTTCCAACTACTGGGGGAGAACCCAGGCGATCGCTATGCAGCAGCCAAGCATTACGCGCCTCTTTTTTAATCTGCCTCCATGCCCAAATCTGGTATCCCAAACCCCTACCCCATGGCAACCCCTGGGAACTGCCAAACGAATACATGATCATTCGCCCTTTAGGGATTCTTTCCCCTCTCACTGGGCTGCGCTTAGTCAGTAGCCTAACCTCATAGCCGTTCTGCATCACTATCTGATCAGAAATTGGGATCCCACGACGCAACCGCTCGCCAGTCGTTAACGGAGTAAAATAATCGTCTTCTTTGTAGTGCGCAAAATTAAATCTATACTGAGGAACAAATTTTAACTGTGGCAGTAATAACCCCTCTACTTGCTCCCACTTTTCAACCGCTAATGCACTGAAACCAATCAACATTCCACTGTCAATCAAATCATTGCAAAGCTGTTCATAATTAATACGCTTAAGCGCTAAGCCAAGAATTTCAAACGCTCGTTTATCTTGTCGCTTTTCTGATGCAGGCTTAGTAATTAATCGACGGCCTAATATCGCTAAGCGTCTTCGTTGTAGCCTAGAATGTATGTGGGCATCTTGCCTAAGCTTTTCATATAGTTGATACTCACGGCCAAGCCTAATATTTAGATAGTCGTCCTCAGGTTGCGGCCCCTCATTGATGTGAAACGCCAGATACGGATCTGTATCAATAAGATTTAATTTTGTTTTTGTCGATAAGACCATACCTAGTCAAGTGAAGTGATTTTTTCTCTAATGGGTCTCGATGGGGGTGCTGCTGATCTTTTATCCCCTCCACGTCCTTTTATTAAGGGCTCTAGTCCATAGCGTACGGAGTCTAGAACATGATTATCCTTATCCACGATTTGAGCTAAAACATCCCCACCCTTATTCTCTTTATAACGATATCGTTTAAGCTCCGTTTGAGTATTAACACAATTAGGATGCACTAAAATTTCAAAGCTTCTTAGCCAGTCGATCCCATCTTCCACACAGTTTGGCCATTTACTGCAAGGCCTCAAATTTGGGAATCCATGCCGTCTTAAATAGCTTATACTCTCAGGTCGCGCATTATCAGCCCTACAAATGGCTTTCTCCATGCCAGGAATATCTTTAAGCCATCTATTAGCAATCTTGTCTGTCTCTAATCGATAAGCGTAGCTCTCGCGGCTAATGTATACTTGCTGGCCACTAACCCATATCTCAACGGCTGCAGTCGGGTCATTAGCAAAACCCCAATCTGCTCCATAATATGGCCCATCCCAAGTGGCTGTGTCAGTCTCTGCAATACGCCAGCGGCCCGCAAACACAACTGCATCAGACTTAACATTATAGCCTCCAAGCCAGATCCATTCATGCTTTTCTGGGTCTGCTATTCGGTCCCGTTCTTCATCGTCTTTACTGGTCTGAGTTAAGAATGGATTGTCCTTAAAACTGATGCCTTTGATAATCGAATTCTTTGGTAAATTCGGCCCTCTAAAAAAATAATCAACTGGGTCTGTCGGTTGATCTGGGTTCCATGAAAACCAAGTCTCGGCACCTTCACTTCTCAAAGTCGGGATAAGAAGATCTAACGAAAACTGATCAATCTCTGACGCTTCATCAACCCACGCAATACCAAAATTTTCAAAACCTTTAATCGATGATGCGTTATGGTCCTGCATCCCGACAAAAGTGATAAATCCCCTCCCACCCTTCCGCTTGATTTGCGTCTGTTGCACATCAAAATAGTCATCCCAGCCAAGGTCAGTGACTTTATTTTTTAACAGCAGCTGAGTTGAGTTTGTAAGCGTTACTCGATATTTACGAATACAAACACATTGCAAGTCAGGATCGCAAATCATCCTAGCCAACATCAGCTCTGCAAATGTATGACTTTTCCCACAAGCTCTGCCCCCATATGCAGCCTTAAACCGTGCAGGCTTAAAAAAATCTAAGGCCCATTCTGGCGTTTTTGGCAGCAATTCTTGAGGCGCTTTGGGTAGCGCTTCTAACGCTTTAGCCCTCTTTATCCTGCATTGCCGGTCTATGCGCTTATGCAACTCCCGCATGGACGGAGTGTTAGCAACAGCCTTGGCCATAATCGAGCTACTGCTTTTCCGTCTCGACACTAGCAGCCTCCAACTGTTCTTTTAGCTCAGAAATGCCCAACGCCTCAGCCCATACTTGAGGCGCATATTTCATAAAATCACCAATAATGCCGCTCAGCTGCTTCATCTCCGCAAAAGTCTTGGGGTGCCGATCCTTATCCTTCATGATCCGCTCAGCCGATTCTTGAAGGATTTTGCTGCAAAGCATCACATTATTAAACGCAGCTTTTCCCGCGTTTTCATGCATCCGTCGGAAATCCTCTAGATCAGCCTCATACTTCTCTAAAGCTGCTTGCTTTCTCGCCTCATTCTTAGCATCTTGTATCCATTGGTGGTGTGCGTCTAACCGCTCTTCCCACTTCCAATCAATTTTCCATGTCTGCCAACGACCTGAAACCCTGGCATCTGGCTTGCCAGTATATTCTCTATAAACGTCAGTAATGTTTTTCTCTGGCCACCGCTTAAGCACTGCCTCAAATGCGTTATATGCAGCTACTGATTCCCCAGGCTGCTTGTTCCATGGCATGTTCATGAAGTGAGTGATCGGTGAGTGATCTAGGGGTGGAAAGTGAGTGACCGCGATTAATCTAGACACTCTAACCCTAGCAAATTATAGCTACAATGCCAGCTATAGGGCTATTAAGGCAACATGGACAATCTAGAAAACCGTCTTACAATCCTGGACCTAAATCAAATTTTGCCCCAGGAAAATAACGCCAACCAGCATACTGATCGCGGTATGACCATGCTTGACAACTCTATCTCACGAGATGGTTGGTCGGGTGCTGGTGAGATGGCTGCTAACAATCAGATTTATCATGGTTCTGCTAGGCGAGAAACACTGTCAGACTCAGGTAAGGCACTGGTTTTAGATCATGATGGCAGTATGCCGATTTATCTTAGACGCACTGATATCCCTACTGCTGACGATGCCAAAGCAGTAAGGCTTGGAGTCGCCCACAACCGAATTGCTGAAGTAAATCTTAGCTGGGAACCTACAATATTGCTTGAAGCTAATAATACTGGGCTACTTGATATTGATGATTTTTGGCTG
>CBDHHL010000029.1:0-74441 GCA_965263355.1 Leptolyngbyaceae cyanobacterium
CCACCGGCAACGTGGTTATAGTGAGACTTCACCAGGTCGAACAGCTGATCAGCAATGACCAATGGTTTTGGTATAGAGCGACAGATGACAGGGAACCGGAATAGCCCTGATGTGGTAGAAAAGATCGGTTGATCCTCCACCTTCGCGTCAATAACTGCATTGCTCTCGCTTAGCGCTAGCAAATCTTTCCAGCCAAAGCTAGGCATGCTACTGTAATCAACGACCTTGTCATCCTGAGAATTACGAACGGTATAGATTGAAGTCGTGATTTGTCCGTTACTCTCGCGTTGGTAAATCTGGAATTCATGCAGCCGCACAGGCTTAGCGTCCCAAGACGGTCTCTCCTCTCGATACGTGTGAAGTTTGGCGTAAATTAAACCCTGGTTGTCACTTGCCCAGTCCCATAATTCCTCGCGCCTTCTAAGCACGACATAGGCTGAATCTCCTCCATTGGCCTGTTGCTCTGCCAGAGTTTCCCCCTCAGCGTTGACAGTATCGACCTGGGCAATCATCTTCCCTTGCACTAGACCCTGTAGCATTTCTCTGATCAGCAGCGACTGCAGCGATTGCCTGGGGTCCGATTCCTCATCACTCAGTACGCCATTAGGGAAAAACTCATCTTCCCAGAATGGATCAGTGCTGCCTTCATAACTGGCCTGATCCTGAGTAATCTGACTAACCAGCTTCATCAGGATTGAACCCATAATAGGCTCGTAGGGGGCTAGTCTGATCCGAGTGTTATAAACCTCGGGCTCTGCATCATCCGGGTTGATAAGCAACTTCTTTTTTACGTTGTCATCGACCGCACATCCACCCTCCGCCAATGCAGACAGCAGCATCCATTGTTCTGCATATTTCTCATGCTCAGAATGACGTCGGACAAGTTGTTTAAGGGTGGGTGGCATAGTGTTAGGAGTATCCTTTGAACGGGTTGAATTGCTCTGTCGATAAAACATTGATTATCCCAAAGCCTTCAGAATTGTCGTCACTTACGATGAATTGCACATAGTCGCACTCAAAGGCGTCGATAAGTGGGATAGTTTCGCGAATATTTTTTACCCATTGGTCGATATCTAGATGGTTGAACGTACCAATGGCAATATTGGTTTCTGCCATTTTCCCATTGGCATACCATCCGTCTGGCAATGTATTGCTATCAATATGCGTTAACTTGCCAAAAGTTGGGCAGCATTCATTTATCTTTTCTAAGATCTTTTCATTATTAAGATCATTTGCGCAAAGTCCGTATGCGCAAATCACCTCAGTTACTGCGCTCATTAAAGTACCTCCCCTTGATGGATTAGCTGACAATTCCTTTCAGTCGTTGACGGGCTTCGCGTGGCCTGTTGGCTTGAGTGCCACGATACGGCCAAAGTGTATCAACCATGTATCGTAGCTCATCCGCTAGGTGAGAGCGTAGCAAGTCTTTTTTGTCAATATCATTACCCTTCCACTTCAAGGACTCTAAGTCTTTGATCAACTCAGGGCAGGACTCGCCATTAATAAATACTTTGCCCTGCTTAAATGCAATTTTGACTGAGTTAATACTATCTTGGACGCTTGGGTTAGAGCGCCCATAGCGCTTGATAGCCTTAATCCTATACTCGCTAAAGGCAGACCAAACAATAGACCAATTTGACTGTCTGCTGTTGGCGGTGCGCTGATTCCCTGTTGCATCGCCATATACATAGACTGGCTGCTTATGCCCTTGCAACTCCATCCACTGGCAAACAGTCTCAGCAACCTGAAAAGTATCGGTATCTCGAATAAACCATTCTTTAAGAACCCTTAGTTCTTTATCAATAAGCTGTGCTGCGATCGCCGTGCCTGGATCGTGGTTGAAGTCAAAGCTGATGTGTAACGCTTCTTTGGTGTTGTAACTGCACAGAACGGCATCTTCACCAAACAGGGCATGAATAGAGCGATCAAACGTATTGAATATTCGCCCACTGGTGACGGTGGCATACTCACCAAGTATCTCTATACGGTAAAGCTCATCAGTTAATGCAGCGGCTTGAGCTTCGATATAATCATCGTCTAGGTGTACATTTTCAAACGTACTAAGCGGGATGCTGACGAATTTCTCAACTTGCTTTTCCCCTCGATTAGGAGCGTCAAACAAGTCATATGCCCAGTTATAAGGGTTGTTTTTGTTGATCGAGCTGGTAATCACCCCCAATCCTTTTAGCGTCCCAGCACTACCACGGCCTAAGCGGGTATTTAGGGTATTAAAAGCACTGCCATCAGCATAGGCAAATTCATCAGCCCATGCCCATCTAATTTGCAACCCGCGACCTCTTTCTTGCGCTCTTTCTGTGGTTCCTGTAAATGCATCGGCACTGAGCACCAAGACAGGAGCTTCAAATATTGTGCATAATCGACTGGCCGCAATCCGTTTTGCGGTCCTATCAGGCCATTCTGGAGAATCCACTGGAATGTTGGCGCATGGGGAGAGAGGCACCTTGAACATCCGGCAAAACTCAGCTAGAGCTACTAAGGTAGAGGTTTCAAGCTGCCCATAACTGTTGGCGGTTATTAAACCCCGTGACTCTGGGTCTCCCAACGAACGCCCACAGGCAAACGCAGCGCCGATAAAACTTTTACCTGAACCCACCCCACCCCTTAGCCATAGCCATCGGGCATCAGGTGATTTTGGAGGATGTATACCTACCAGTGTGTCAAACTGCTGTTGTCCTCCTTGGTTGGGGGCGAATGCGTCGGGGAATGTGCAGGACTGCTTAAGAGATCTCCGTCTACGCCGCTCCCGTTCCGCTAGCGCTCGCTCTCTAAGTGTCGCCATCAATAATTGCGTTTAATTCCGCGTCAGACATGCCCTTGAAATCTATTTCTGTTTTACTGGTGGCCATGCCTTCGATAATGCGCTGCATTTCTATGCCAAACTTAGCGAATTCTAAAAGCTCTCGGGGCTTCATCTGTTTTGCCTTAGCAAAATTATTTAGCTGAAACTCCTTAATGCCCGCAGCGCCTATCCCGATCAATGCTTTAGCGATCGCATTGTGTTGAGTAAGCATCTCGGCGGTGTCAATTATCTTGTCCGTCCGAGCAATCGCATCTTCGACGCTTAAACTTACTCTATCTCCCCCAACAGACTCTTTAGCTAATTCTTTTCTATACTGCTTCCTTAAGTCGGCCCAGCTCGGCTCATTGCTGTCTTTTGGGGGGCACGCTTTGTTCCTAATTGTAGAGAATGCTGGCGCGCCATCCAGCTCAGATAAAGACTGAAAAGTAACCGAGTCATCCCCAGCTACATAAAGGCCTCGCCAATGTTCCCAGTCAACGCGTTTACCCACGGAAAGTATAAGAAAAGTACAGTACGATATGTCTAGAATCCTAGCAAATCGCCGTCATGGTCACCACAGCAGCAGCCGACCTCCTTCAGTTATCCATAAACTATCTGCTTCTTTCTGAACTCTCAGAGAAGTTTCTGGAAGGCAATGCAAAGCGACATGATATTGGCGCTATTTCCACCTCAATTAAGCGCTATGGTTTTCGCGATCCACTAGCTATAGACGCTGCATTGAACAATGGCAAAGGTGGAGTTGTCGAGGGGAACGGCAGGCTAGAAGCGCTGCTGTGTCTGCGTCAACAAGGCGAGGTGCCACCAGCCTATATCAAGCTCACCGAATCAGGAGACTGGGCCGTGCCTTGCATCGTTGGGGGCAACAGTGCCACCGAAGCCGAAGGATTGGCATACAGCCTGGACCACAATAGCCTCACTATGGCGGGCGGAGATTTCACTGCGCTGGATATCTCTGGGCTATACAATCCTGCTGAGTATTTAGAGGTGCTTGAGCGATTAGCCCAGACTGATTCGTTGCCCGTAACAGTGGATGGGGATGATTTGGATTTGCTGATAGAGATGATTGGCAATGAAAATGGTCAGGACGATAGGGGCAGTGGTAGTGATGATGACAGTGAGTCAAACTCCGAACCCGAACCCAACGACATATTCCCGTCGTCCAACGACTGGGGCATCCCCGATCTAGATCTCAGCATGCAGCCTGATACGACAGATATTGACTGGCTAAAGTGGGGGGTTCAGCAGAGGACAGCCACGCATGACGGCGGCATTCACTTCTACACTGACGACTATAAATTCAGCGCAGTATGGGATAAGCCCGACGACTTATTAGAGACTGGCTGCAGCGTAGTAATTGAGCAAAACTTCTCCACCTGGGCGAATATGCCACGAGCGTTAGCCATGACAGATATCTATAAAAAGCGATGGTTAGCCCGCTATTGGCAGCAGCATGGGGTTCGGCTGTGGGTGGATGTGAACACGTCGCCCCATCTGCACGATCTAAATTTCCTTGGAGTGCCAAAAGAATGGCGCTACTTTGCAACTCGATATCTTGCCAGCTTCGATGATGGCAACGTTGCCGGTTACGACGCAACTATGAAGGACTGGCAGGCGATTGTTGACTACACTGGAACAGATGAGTGTGTTTTGTTAGTCTATGGGGCAAGGCCAACAACATTTCAGGATGCGCCTAGTCAATGGATTTTGCAGTTAGAACACAGTGATTCTATAAGAGGGAACTACAGTGGGTAGAAGCAGTGGAGGAGGGGGTAGAAGTTCAGGTGGTGGTGGGGGTGTTAGTGATCCCGAAATCGAAGCAGCCAAAGAAGGATACAAGGATGAGTCTTCAGGTTCGAACTCGTCTGATGTCGGGAACCTGGTTAGCTATATAGATAATGGAGAGACCGACACAGGGAATGCCAAGGCAGACGCTGCAATGGTCGCTGCATTTCGTCGTGGCGAAGTAAACAATAACCCCGCATTAGTAATTGAAACAGGAATAGATCAGTACAAAGCTATTGATGCTCGTAGCGCAACTATCATTAAGTCAGCTGATGCAGCCGGGGTTAAATTTAATTCGATTATCGTCAAAAATGACCCCAAGCATATAAGCGCTGCCAGAGAAACTAATAGAATTCAAAGCAAAAATGTGTCTTTTAGGAAAAGGCAACCAAGGACCGCTCAAAATAATATTGGGAACCTGTCTAGCTTCTCAGGCTCAACATTTAATGGAGGGTCTACAAAAGGCTATTCGGAAAAAGACGTTAATAGAGCCGCAAAATCTGTCCTGAATAACAATAGTCGTGTTTGGGCTCCGGTTCATGTAAAGGCCACCGGGGCTGATAGTTATAAAGTTATTGGTTCCAGGTTCGGGCTTGATGTAGCCGCAAAAGCTGGCGTTAAACCATGGTTTATTGAAGTGGAATAAAAGATGGGAAGAAAGATGTTTGTAACTAAAGTTGGCAATTATGGGTAGAAGTTCAGGGGGTGGGGGTAGGACATCAGCAGCCTCAAGCTCACCAACAACAGTCACAAAAGCGTCAGTAGAGACCGCTTATAACAATCGCGTTCGTGGTTTAGACCCCAGGGTTGCAATTGCCGATATCAAGGAGGAACTCGGTGTCGAAAGCAACACTGAGCTGCATCGCACCCTGCGAGAATTGCAGCAAGATGGGAGGGTTTCACTTCGTGGGATTGAAGATCCTACAGAAATCACTCCTCGCATAAGGGCAGCGGCGATCGACCTCGGCGCTGATGATTTCGCTATTGGTGGGCGAGATCTAAGAGTATTCGTTCTTTTTAGGTAGATTTCGCTATCATCACAGCTTCACACCACTGCAAGGCTCTCATAAAGCTTGCTGAACCTTGGCTTAGCCCCTGTATAAAGTAAGGCTGAGTCAAGGTAAGTCTATGAAATTGCGTCATCGGGGGAGCGGGCGGTAGTCCCGAACGAGTCTTGCTGCCACTGAAGTATAGCTATACTGTCCTTATGAGATATCAAGCTATGCTCAAATATTTTTTGCCTACCATTCTGGCCCTTGGCGTTAGTAGTCCTGCGATCGCTAACCCTTTCTGCTACATGATCACAGACCAGGGAGAGCTAATCAACCTGGAAAGCATATGCAGCATCAGCGAGCCACAGCCAACTATCGCAGCAAGTGGCAGTAAGCCCCCAGCCAGGGAAGCAGAGTCCCCATCAACCCAGCCTATCGCATCATTCCAGGTCGTCCGCATCGCCCAGGATGGGAAAGCAGTTGGGCGAGTTACGTTCACCAGGGCAGCAGAGGAAGGGGCCACAGTTAATCCCTACGTGCTCCATCAAGATGGCCGTACATGGAGTGTTGGCACGGTCAGGCGCGAGCGTGGGCAGCGCAGAGTTGAGATAGAGTTTAGGCTGCCTGCGGGGACCAATACTAGCGAGGTTGAGGGCGGGGTTTAGATTGAGGCGAATTTCGTCATATTTCTAATCTCGATCAAGAAAATAATCAAGTGCCACATGCATAGCGCTGATATCCCGATGTTCCCTCCCGCTGTGAGCGTTCGCTATCAACAGGCTCACTATCTGAGGCTTGGTTAATCCGTCATGGGCGGAAGTACAGCCTTCCGCTGCTGCCAGAGCTAGCAAATCAGCCTTGCGGTACTTCTTAATCAACAACCTCTTGTTCTCAGCTGTTTCTCTGGTGGGGCCATGGTCTTTCTCGAAAAAGTATTCAGTATAGTTGCTCATGGTTTATTGCTATCATTGTCAATCCGATCCATCGCTAATAACCTCGCGGTTGTTTCCTCGACGAGCTGCAAACCGTATTCATTTAAGACGGCTTCAGCCCGCCATAGTTCAGTCGGCTCAGTCAGAAACCATAAGCCTCCAACGTCAATACCGCATTCAATTCCTCTTTGCTTCAGCTCGCCTAAAGCAGCGACGTCGTTCTGATAGTCGCCTGTTGCGTCGGCTTTATATATCTTTTCAGCCATCATTAAGTTCAAATACGAATCCGTCAACTGAAAATTCACCGTCACTCTCGATTGCCTTGTGCTTGATTAGCACGGGTTCTCTCGCTGACCCTGGTGCCAAATGAACGTAGTAAACGTACCATTCACCATCGCTATAGATAGCGTCAATCTGCCAAAGCCGACGCTTAAAGCAAGTGGCAGCTGCGTGGGTGATGCGGTCTTTTAACTCAGGTGTGTTATCCGTGGTCATATTGAGGAAAACTTCTTGAGCAAACCGCTCATTGAGCTTTTGAACCAACGCATCAGTCCGTTCTAGAACGGATTCGGCTATATCGTCAGGCTCATTGAGAAACCCAGTGCATGCATGCAATCCGTTAGCAACCTGACCAGCGAGGGCCAGATACTCCTCCCTGGTCACATCGTTTCTATTCATTCCATTCTCCGTTATCAACATAAAAGGCAGTTTAACGCCATACCTGGGGCGATTTGAAGACTCACATTAAGGCTACATTCGCTGTGAAGAGAAGCAAAAGGTAGCCAATGATGAAGAGATTATCCATTGGTTTATCCTCAAAGATTCTAGGCGGCATTGATAAGGCTCAACACCGCGAAAGCCCTTGCTGACTACATCTCAGCTCGCCAGGATGACACGCGATTATATAGCTCGGTGTGCCCGCTAATGGGTTCCCAGTTCGCCCTAACATGTGTCGCCTATTGCACCGAAGCGCTCAACGGGTATGCTTTGGGCTTGCTGTTCTTTTAGTTAGTCATTTTGTTTGTCCTCCCACCTTCGGCTTCTTTCGAACTTTACGACCGACACCGTTTGGTGTGGTACCGCGATGAGTAGGCGGTTACTTCCGCTATATCAGGGTGTGAACCCGTCGTTTATCTTGACTAACCCCAAGAGTTAAAATGCGTATCTCCCCTCGCCAGTGGCTTTGACTGCGGGGTTGCATCCCGTCTCTCACATTTCTAATATAGCGAATCTCTTTTTAAGTGTCAAGTAATTTATTGACAAAAAAGAACCCCGCTAACCGGGGTGTAGTTAGCGGGGTTTAGAGTCCTGCTTTTATCTTGTTCGCCAGTTGGTTTGCGAACCAATTGGACAAAACAATTGCTTTTTCTCCGTCTTGAACCAGCTCTTCTTTGATCTGAGATTTTGGAACCCATAACTCAGTACCGTGAGCATGCCCCGTCCAATTACCTCTAGAAGGAAGAAACCATGAACCCTCAATCAATAAAGCCTTTTCAGTTTCCTTTTTAATTGACAGAACTTCACAACCGAATTTATCGCCAGAGCAAAGCAATTCAGTTACAGCGTCTACCCCAGGACCAGCGCTTAGTAAAGCGTTAACACTTTCGTCAGACAGGTTAGTAATATCAATCATAGCTGTTCTCCTTAGTTAGTTATGCTGCTCAGGCTTTTTCGGCTATGTCCTTTCGGGGGAGCCGGTACATGCCCTGCTTGCTTTGTTGCTAACAAGCATGCCTTTTTTATTTTCAGATGTCAAGTAATTGCTTGCCTATTTGCAAGATTAATTTTGCTTTGCTATAGTCCAGATGTAAATCATAAACTTGACATGAAATTAAGCGAATTTCTTGAGGCGTTGCCAAAAATGCTGATTGAATGGAGGAAGAAAGAATTCCCGGTTTATTCAGACGCCGCGAGGGCGATAGGGTTGACCAGGCAAGGTTTTGCTGCCAAAGAGGCCAAGCTTCCCAACGCCCAATTTAGCTCAATAATAGAGTTTGCCTGTATGCTTGAAGAACAGGCCGGAACTAGTCCAGAAGTGATCATTATGCCAGTAAAAGGCTTTACACAAAAGACTTCTGGCGATGTTGATTAGTTGCCCTGGACGCAACTAATCAAGAAAAGAAAAATACTTAGGAGAAAAACAATGGCTATACATATCGGAAAGGTCTCAGGAAGATACTTCGAGTATTCAGAAGTTACGGACGCTCCTGCGTCTATACTCATGAGCCTGGAAGAATTCCAAGAATTCTATCTTGAAGAGTATGGCAGAGCCTCCATATGGAGCTTACAAGAAAGACTCGACCGTGCGGACCGTAAAGGCACGTCTTCAATGCTAGATGACTCTTTTGAGGGCATGATTTCGGGCAATCGATACGGGGAAGGAGGGGCGTGTTTAAGCCCAGAAGCTTTTGTAGCTCGCTTAGAAAAGGAAACTCAGGAGCTTTTGGACCATGGACGCAGCTAGTCAAGAAAAGAAAGAAGAACATTAAGGAGAGAAAAGGGCAAATAGTCACCTTGCGAATGACAAGCCTAGACGACCCAGCCAACTACTCTGATAGACGGGTAAAATTCTCAGGCGATAACACTTTTAACAATCCAGTAGGCGAACACGGCATTCCTAGTTGCTGGCATCTTAATTTCAGTGCCAACCAACTGAGTACGCGTTACTCAGGGCATGAATTCACACTGTGGGAATGCCGCGATCTCTCAACGCCAAAGCATGGATGGAGTTATGAGTAAAGTACTTCACCAAGGAAAGGTTTGGAGGGTGCTTAGCGTTCACTCAGGCGGGCTTGGGCTGGGTGGATGCGCCTAGTCGACCGTATAAGCCAAGCCAGGGAATCTTTCCAATATGAACTACCGCATAAACCGTCGAGTCTAAAAGCTTGGCGGTTTTTGTTTTTCACAAATGTCTTCCCTAACCCACCAGCACCCACCCTCAGGCTTCTCTACGAACAGATAACCAGGCATCGACCATGGGGGAGGCTTCACCGTGCCATACCGTGGCCTAGGTTTACTGTTGGCTGATAATTGCGCTTCTGCAATTAATTGCTACAATGCAATTATGAATTACGAAAAACTCCGTCAAGCCGTGCGGAATAAAGCAGGCGATAAAACGGCCAAGAATCTATCTCTTGCGATAAGGGTTAGCGAATCGACACTTAGCCGCCTGCTCTCTGGTGGGTCCGTCACCTTGGAGACTTACGAGCGCCTGTGTGACTGGCTAGGTTGTTCTATGGACGAATTCAGGGAAGCCCCCGTTGAGTCTATGGGTGAAAGAATGCTGAACTTAGCTGCTCGACTAGAGGGTTATTCGACTGCTGCTAAACCCATTGAGGTAATGATGCAAGCAATTATTGAGGAATTCGGAGATCATGACTGACTTACTAACTGGCCAGGTGCGTTCTGTCCGATTCAAGGCAGAGGATACAGGGTATGTAGTTCTCGCTTTTGACCCACATGACGAATTCGACACCATCACCATTGTTGGCACTATGCCTGACGTTCAGCAGGGTGTTGATGTTGAGTTAAAGGGTGACTGGATAGAGCATCCAAAGTATGGGAGACAATTCAAGTTCGACCGATATAAGTTCCCCCAACCATCTTCAAAAGAAGGCGTCATTGCCTACCTGTCTACTCTCAAGGGCGTTAAGGAAAGTTTAGCTAGACGGATTTACGAGAAATTTGGCGATGCTGTTTTTGACTTGCTAGACAACAATCCTGATCGGTTGATCGAAGTGAGAGGAGTTGGGCCTAAGACACTGCCAAAGATGATTAAGTCTTACCAAAACTCCAGGGAACTGAGAACTATTATCGAGTTTCTTCAGGAGTTAAGCGTGAGCGCTGGTTATGCGTCAAGAATCTGGAAAGAGTTTGGGGATGCAGCTGTTGGCGAGATTAAAAAAGACCCCTATAAACTATGCGATCGCGTTCGTGGGTTTGGGTTTAAGCGAGCTGATGAGGTAGCTCTTGGCCTGGGTATTGGTGCTGTTAGCAAAACTCGGCTAGCCGCTGGGATTAAGTATGTCTTGAAAGAAGCCGCTAGCTTTAATGGGCATTGCTATCTCCCCACTGACGAGTTGCTGGCCAAAGCTGCAGCATTACTGAAGTTGCCAGGGGTGGCTATCCAGTCCAGTGATGTGGCCGCAGTATGCCAAAAAATGCAGTCCATTATCCAAGAAAGAGATCGAGTTTACCTTGACAAATATTGGAAGGCTGAGCACGAATTAGCTGATGCCATTGTTGCTCAGTGTGGCGCGCTGCCACACGACCAAGGGCTTAATCTGTGGTTGGACAAATACGACCTAACCAATGCTTTCCCATTAGGGAGTGACCAGCGTAAAGCAGTTCAGATGGTCGCACAAAGTCAGCTGTCAATCATCACAGGTGGTGCTGGTGTGGGCAAGTCCAGTGTGGCAAAAGCCATCATTGAATACTGGGATAGTCAGGGCAAAAAGATTGTCAGCTGCGCACCGACCGGCAAAGCTGCTCAGCGGATCAAAGAAGCGACTGGGGTAAGTGCATCGACTATCCACCGGTTACTTGGTTGGACTGGCCATGGGTTTGAGAAGGACGGCGAGAACCCAATTGAGTGCGATGCCATCCTGATCGATGAAACCTCTATGCCCAATCTGGAGTTAATGAACTCATTGTTCAGGGCAATTCCTGCGCATGCTTCAGTGTTGATGATTGGTGACCCTAACCAGCTGCCTTGTATTGGAGCGGGCAATGTCTTAAAAGACGCGATCGAAAGTGGACTGCTGCCAGTCAAAGAGTTAACCCAGGTATTTCGACAATCTGGCGACAGCCGGATTATTCAGGTATCTCATGACATCAATGCAGGTCGTTTCCCCTGCTTTCAGCGGGTATCACGTAACACTGAGATTGTGACTGACGCACTGTGGGTGGCATGTGATCAGGCAAAAATACCAGTAGCTATTCAATGGTTGCTTAGAGAATGCTTGCCAACAATGGGCATCCCCAACAGCGACATCCAGCTACTTAGCCCGCAACATCGTGGTGATGTGGGCAATATTGCACTCAATCAAATGGTGCAGGACATATGGAATCCCAAGCCTGTCCAGGAGCTATCTGGATGGCGATTAAATGACCGAGTGATACAAACCAGTAACGACTATGACAAAGGCGTATTCAACGGCGACATAGGTGTCATCGAGGGGATCAACACCGAAGACAAGGAGTTTACTATTCGGTATCCCTGTTCGGAGTCACCCGACGGTAAAGCTGTAGTGTATGCCAGTGGTGAGATGTCTGATGTGATGCTGGCTTACTCAATCAGTGTCCACAAATCCCAGGGCTCTGAGTTCCCTGTGGTGGTTATCCCAGCAACGATGCAGCATTATATGATGCTCAAGCGGAACCTGTATTACACCGCCGTCACCCGTGGCAAAAAGCTGGTGATTATGGTGGGCGAGGAAAAGGCGATCCAGGTGGCCGTTAAAACCCAAACGTCCGATAGTCGGAATACGACTTTGGTGGATAGGCTTTATCAGCAGCTAAAGGGTTAGTAGAATTGCTAAAATATAAGCACCGCCTACGTTTTGGAGCCGTTGCGGTGCTTACTGGAGTTTCGAATTTTCATCATGAGTATAACAGATTTTATGCAGGGTTGGCTTCAGAGTGAAGAGTCCGCCCGTGACTGCATTAACGTCAAACGCATTTACATCGATATCAACGATGGGAACCTAAATGACGGGGTAATTTTCAGTCAAATCATGTTTTGGCATGGCAACAACCTAGAAACTGGTCAACCCCGACTAAAGATCAAAAAGCATGGCCACCTTTGGCTGGCTAAAGCCTACAAAGACTGGGTTGATGAATGCAGGATTAAGCCAAGAAGAGCTAGGACCGCAATTGAGAACATTGAGCAAAGAGGGCTAATAGAAACCAACGTCTGGAAATTTAACGGGACGCCCATGCTCCACATCAGAGTTAAGTGGGAGGCGCTGGAGTCCGCCATTAAGGACAAAAAGAGCAAAAACAGGGCTGAAACCATTGGAAACACTGGAAGTGGCAGAAATCGTCAAATCGATGTGGCAGAAAGTGGCAGATCGAAGTGGCAGAAATCGTCACTTCCATTAACAGAGACTACTAGCAAAGAACACAAGTCAGCTGCTACGCAGCTTTATACAGTAGCTCCGCTACTTTATAAAGAGACAGGCAAGCTGCCTCCGCCTAAAGTGATTCCTGAGGAATGCACTGCCGCTGACTCTTCCTTTTTTGATTTGTCTGGCCAGGGAGTTCAAGACTCACCACTGACCCAAGGCGATCAAGTAGCATCACTGACCGACTACGCCACTGACCCCAATGATTCTTCTGGCCAAAAAGCAATCACCCTACCGGAGATTGAAAAGGTTCCGCAACGTTCGAAAAGACTGAACAAACGTGGAGCGCATAGGACTAAGCTTCAGTACGACAAGCGCGGATGGCTGCAGCTGCCCTATGGGAAGCTTTACAAACTCCCCCGCTGGATGGCAACACGCATCATGCAGTATGAGCTAGCTTTTGACTACTTGGACTATGAGCTAGCTGGAACGGCCCCTGACGGCAGTTTAGTGGTTGAAGGTAAAGATGGGACCATGACCCTAGATACAGCCTTTGGAGGGCCGCACAGCGGCGGCAGGTTGCCTTTGCAGCTGCTTAGGGATTGTGCGACTCAAGATCGTGGCCAAAGCCGCACAATCGATCAGGAGTGGTACAACGAAGAGCTGCAGCTTCAGTTTGAGCAATGCGTAAATTGGTGCGAACGCATGGGGCCTGATGCGTTGACTGTAATCAATGAAAGAGGGCTACTAAGTCTATTCACCGAGTATGCAGAGGGTGCCGACAATCGACGCTATGAATGGGACGAGGTTGAGGGATAGCCTAATGACGTGCTGAGCTATTACTTTTGGGAGGCTTGGGGAAGGGCTTTGCAGAGGATTGCTTGATGAGTATTAAGCCCTAGTCCAGATTGCTGTGAACTTTTCCCCGATCTTCTGAGCTGCGGTTGGATTGGATAGGCCAATACTGCACTCAATTCGACCACTGCCTAGGTCAGGGAGTGTGCATTCCCCGATAGGTCGCTGCTGCTGTCTGAGTTCTTTGGGAAATTTATAATTCCGTCTATCGTTTATCCAGCCCCAAAACAGATAGTCATATGTATTGGCCCCAGGGAATTGGTTTTGGATGATGTTGTTAGCGTCATTCGCCCCAGTGATTGGCACTAGGCGCACTGGGATGACCAACGAACTAGAGCCAGACGGTGCGCCACCTTCTCCATCGTCAGAGATCGCCCTGGCTAATCGGAATGTGATATCGACGGCGGTTGCACCAGTGTTTTTGGCAATCCAAGTCATGGTTTTATCCTATTTAGTCGTGACTTCAGCCCCTTTCCCATACTTCATTACTCAGTACATAGGGCTCCCCTTGCCCGAGAGTATAGACCAGCGTCTTGTTCGCATCCATAGAAATCCGCTTCACTTCTGACGGATGCATTGGGACAATTTCTTGGTTTCTGTTGGCCCACTGTGCTGTTATCAGTGTGGCTGCTTTCCGCTGGACATCTTCCCAACGGCTAGAGAAATACAGCAGATAAATGAGATTAACAACAGCAGTCATCGTTGCGCTATTAGTACTCCCGCCTACGAGGTCTGATATTTGTTGCCAGCGATCACATACCGCGTCAGATAGTCCGGTCGCTCTAATCTCTTTGTTAGCCATTGCGATTTTCCAGGATATCTGGAATTTTAACTTAATGGCAGGATCTTCAGCCATGCTGTACTCATGGCTACTGTACTCATCAACCAACCAGCTATTTACAATGCACTGATTAGCGGACTGCAGGACACAGCCCGCGAACTTGATCAGGCGTATACGACTGCCATCGAATCCCCTCGCTATGGATGGCCAGGAGAAACACTCCGACGGTCAGGAGAACGCGCTGGGACAACTAGAAATATCGTTGACCTGGGGGCATTCCGCGACTCTCAAGAATATCGATTCATTAATCCATTCTTAGCGGAATTTAGCTGGGGAGGAGGCAGCGTGGACTATGCCCCACAAGTATTTTTTGGCTATACAACCACTGCCGGGAACAGCTTCCCCGCCCGCAACCCAGTAGCAGAAGCCCATAAAATTACAGACCCTACTGAGTTATTTGGCGATAGCGTCAGGAGGTATGCGTGAGCGTCACTCTACAAGAACTCCGCAGCCGAATAGCAACAGCGCTGGCCAGCGAGTTAGGGACCAAAACATATATGGTTCGGGGTGGGGGAGAAGTGACGGTTCAGGCGCTCACTGTCGATGATGGCAGTGTAAAAACTGTTGGTGGGAAGACCTGGGAACAAAAACCCGTTAAACATACTGGCCTGGAATGCGTAATTGAGCCAGAGATTGACAGCAATATTCAGCCGTTAATTACCCCTGGCGACTATTTCCTAACTCACACTACACGGATCACGCTGAAGCAGTTTGACCTGTCTAGCACTGTAAAAACTGCGCGGTCTCTTTTGCTGCAGGAATTAACAAGCTTAATTGACGTTGTAGGGCCACGCATCGTTAGGAACGCTGGAATTCAGTCAGTTGAGCAACAAAGTTTCGAAATCATTCAAAACGCGAGGTCTTAGCTATGCCATCACAGCCGCAAAACAAAGAAATTACAGATCCAACCTTGGTTTTAGGTTTTTTAGATCCAACTACAGGGCAACTTATCGCGACAGCTAGCATTGAGCTTTTGCCAGCATCGAACTTGCTCAGAATTATTGCTCTAAAAGATATCCCTGAGGGAGCTACCGCTTGCCTGCCTTTGAATCAAGCTTCAATAGCGCAAACCCAGTCTACTCAGACTCAAACTCCAACGTTTTCTAGTTTTGACCATAAATAGGAGAGATTAATCATGCCTGCTGCTGGACAACCGTTCACTCCGCCACAAGCGAAAAATGTTATTCCTCGATGTGCACTTATCCCAACGGGAAGTACAGCCAGACCCGTAGCTGGCACCTTCACCACATCAGGCTCAACAGATGTAACGACCGAGGGAACCGCTGAGTCAGTTACAGCTACGTTGTCAGCCGCCATCAGTAGCGTTGTCCAAGTTGGGCAATGGCTTGAGTTTGTTGCCCCTGCTGGAACCTCTGTCTTAGCTCAAGTCCGTACTCTGTACAACGCAGCAGGGACTAGCCTTGAGCTAACAGCTAATGAGACTATTCCGACAGGTTCTACAGCTGTATTCCCGGTCGTAGGCAGAATCAGGCAGTCAGCTGATTTGGCTGAGACTGTCGCGACTACAGCGTTTAGCTCATTTGATCACAGCTCTTCTGACGTGAGTATCGGGGAGGGCTCAGGGACATTAACTGTCAATGGTGGTTACAACTACTATGACGCGTTTGTCGCGACTGCTAAATACGCCAAAGACAACAACCAGAAGTTGTATGTTGAGCGAGAATTGCCATCGCCCGATGGCAGCGTGTTTACTACAGGCCCCATCGACTGGGCGATCGCAATCCTGACGGGGCTAACCTCCAACGCTCAGGATGGTTCTAACGTAGGGGCAGACACGACATTCACCATCTCTGGTGCTGTTAACCGCATCGAGCCTCAAACTTGATGAAGATTTTTAGTAACCGTGACGTGTTTGTGCTTGGTGAGGTTCGACCTGGCGGGATTTGGGCTAATGCTGTTTGGCTGAGGCTCAAATCCATGCCAGGGACTACTCAAGAGCTATGGAATCGCTTAGAGCAAACTATCCATGGAACGGTTGAGATTCCTCAAAAAACAGACCAGATCCACACTGACATTTTTTTGCCTTATGTTACTGCCCTGGAAGATCGAGTCCAAGAAACGAATAATTGAAGCTGATGGCATCAAGATTGAGTTGCTTGATTACGGGTCTTTACTGATCGGTGAAATGGACTTCTTGAGGGCATTATCGACCGACAAGAGTTTGTCGGATCAACAATTTGCCAAGCAGTTTGTTGCTTACTGCCTTCGTTTCCGCTACGAGATTGCGGAAGAAATAACAGACGAGGAAATCCTAAAAGGGATGCCTGTTGTGTTACTGACTAAGGTTTTTAACTTTTTAGTGTACGGAGATGAAAACAAAAAGCTTGCGGAGGTAAAGCCAGCCACAAAAAAGCCAAAAGCATTGATACAGGAGGACTCTACTGGAGACTGCAGCTCTACTATCCAGGACACATCTACTTTGGCCAGCACTTCGAGCGATGCCCCATTAACGTTGCCAGCGCAGCAATCAGAACGTATGAAGAAAATCGCCTAAACCAACTTAATCAGGAGTCAAGGGCAATCGCAAAACTTGGAGTAATTGTTGCCAGTTTAGCTGGGGTCAAAAACCCAGATACAGCATGGATAAATGAGTTTGAATTGGAGCTTAGGAAGCAAGAAATCAATGAGCTATTCTCTCCAACCTTGGCCCAAAGATATTTAGAGTTACGAGAGCAACGCATTATCCCCGCATGGGTGGATGAGATGACTGATTTAGACACAATGAAATTAGCTGCATTTGAGTATGGTTGACGCTGGTAGAGTTATTTTTCAGGTTGGGATTGATCGCGTATCAGCAGATCGCGCTATCTCTCAGCTTGAGCAGCGCTTTGCTGGGATTGGCGATATTGACCTAAAGATTCCTGATGCAGGCCCAGCAGCTAGAGCGGCTAGAACTGTTCAGGATGCTTTTTCGAATATCCAAATCCCCGAGTTTAATTTCAGCGCAAATACTCAGCAGTTGTCTCGTTCTGTTCAGTCAGCAAAAGATGAGCTACTGACCCTGGAACAAGCTATTGAGGGTCTGCAGAGGCAACGGATCGATGTTGAACTCAAAGTTGCCCGTGGGGACGCTGACTTAGCTAGGCTTGACTCACAACTCCAAGGGCTCCGAGACAAAAGGATTCAGGTCGACGTTAATGCGCGGGCTGCAGCGGCTGAAGTGCAAGCTGTTGACGAACGGCTTAAGGCGCTAACTCGTGATGCAGTGCGGCTTGAGTTGGATGTTGAATCGGAGGAAGCCCAGCGCGAGCTGATAGATGTTAACGCTCGGATCGAAAAACTTGAATCACGTCGCGTCAAAGTGCAAGCGACGATTGACAATGTTGATTCTGAAGCAGCTAAATTTGAAGCAAAGATCAATGAGTTAGAAGCCCGCAGTATCAAAGTAGAGGCCAATACAGGAGATGCGAGGGCTCAACTAAACCAGCTAGATAGAACATTGGAGGGGCTTAGCGGGGATGATGCGGCTGCGACGTTAGACAGGCTGCAGCGAGAACTAGGCAGCACTGCCGACGCGGCCAAAAAAGCTGAGAACGAGACCAAATCTTTTAGCTCTGCTTTGTCTGGGCTTGCGGCTGGGGCTGCTTTTGCGGTGGTCGATCGGCTGGTTGACGCGTTTGGGGGCGCTGCTGAAGCGGTCGTTGGGTTCGTCTCCGAGACGCTTCAGGTCGGAGGGGCTGCACGGTCTGCAGAGTCAGCCTTGACTACGATTTTAGGCTCAGCTGAGGAAGCCCAATCGGTCCTACAGGATCTGTCAAACTTCGCTGCAACCACACCATTTGACTTGCCTGGCATTCGCTCGGCTGGCCAGCAACTTTTAGCTTTTGGATTTAACACTAATGAATTAATCCCAACGTTAGAGGCTATAGGCAATGTTGCGGCAGGCGTTAACGTCCCCTTTGATGAACTAGCTGAAATATATGGGAAGGCAAGAGTCCAGGGTCGATTGTTCGCAGAAGACATCAATCAGCTAACAGGGAGAGGCGTCCCGATTATCGCTGAGTTCGCGGCTCAATTTGGAGTGGCAGAATCTGAAGTTCGCGAGCTGGTTGAGTCTGGCCAGATAGGATTTGCTGAGCTAGAGCAGGCATTTGTTAGCCTCACGGGGGAAGGCGGAAAATTCTTCGATCTACTAGGAACCCAGTCAGGAACGGTCGTTGGCCAAATCTCCAACCTAGGGGACACGGTCACTCAGTTTCAAGAGCAATTATTCAAAGCATTCGAGCCTGCGCTGGGTGCTGGGCTCCAAACACTAACCGCAACATTAGAGGAAACCGCCAATAGCTCAGAAGCTTTAGATATTTTGAGTGCTGCTGGGGATCGACTCGCTGAATCTTTAAGTGCAAATCCAGAATTAACAGAACGACTAGGGGAAGCTTTGGCGAGCTTAGCAGATAGTGGCGCATCGGCTGTTGCTACGGTTCTTGACCGAATAGGCCAAGCACTAGAGAACCCTGAAAATATAGAAGCATTTGCGGAGGGAATTGAGACATCAGGGGAAGCGCTGGGGAATTTAGTAGAAATTGGCATAGCTGTAGCCGATGCCTTGATATTGGTAGGCTCAACTTACTCGTCACTTGTTGACACTGAAGCAGTTGCCTCAGGGCTAGGAGGCTTGGCTGATGCACTGCAGGCGATAGTATCTGTAGCCAGTAACGTTGTTGATGGACTTGGCTCAATCGCTGATGGCGTCGAACGGGTGTCTGGAGCTGTGCCAGGTTTGCGGAATGCGGTTGAAAATGTTGGCAGATTTGGCCCAGTCATTGGGACTGCAAAGACGGCGTTTGATAGCTTTTTTGGGGGCCAGGAAGCTGTAGCCGCCCCCGAAATTGATATATCTAACGCGGTTCCACAGCAAGATGAGCTGGATAAATTTGTAAGAGCCGCGAGAAGCAGCAATGAACAGATAGCCGCCGATTCTATTCAAGCTGCCAAGGCGGCAGCGCAGGCCAGATCTCGGGAAGATAAAAAGGCTGCTAAGGAATTCGAAGAAGCCCAAAAAGAAGCTTTGGCCAATATTGACATTGCCCAACAAAACCGCATTGCTGCTGTACGGCAGAATCAAGCGGCTGGCAATATTTCTGAGGAGCAGGCAGACGCACAGGTCAGTGAGATTGAGTCTGATGCAATTCGGGAGAGAATCCAACTGCGTGAGGATGAAATAGCGAAAATTGAAGACTTCGCTAGTCGGCAGGCCATCTCTGAAAAAGACGCTACGGATCAGATTAGGGCAGCCAGGGAGGAGATAGCAGACCTGACACTGGAAAGCATTGAAAGTGAAATTGATGCGCAAGATGCGGCTAGAGAGGCAGCCGAGAAAAAAGCAGAGGCAGCCAAAAAAGCCGCGTTAGAACAACTGGATGCGCAACAACGGCTAAACGACCTGCAGGCACAGCAGGTTTCTATTCAGTCTGGAATCGCGTCAACTGCGCTCCAAGACCAGGCCAACCTGATAGGCGCTCAGGTTTCTTTAGAGCAATCTCGCCTGTCACTTTCCCGTCAAACGCTCGAAGGGAAATTAGCTGAAGCGGAAGCAGCTGAAGACGTTGTGGCCGTTGAGGAAATAAGAGATCGGCTGCTTCTTAACCAGCGGCGATCTATACAAGCTGAATTCAACGCCCGCCGTCAACAGCTACAGATACAGCAGCAGCTAACCCAGCTAGACGCAGATCGACAGCTCAGACTAGGAGAGATTGCGGAAGCTGAGGCCAGGATAGCGGTTGAGCGTGCTAGAGCAGAGGGCGCTAGTGCTGATGAGATTCAGGCATTGCAGCAGATAGCGAGACTGAGAGAGCAAGAAACCGAAGCGCTACAAAGTCAAGCTCAATCCAAAAAAGATATCTTATCTATTCAGTTTGAACAACTAGACGCCGATCAAGAGCTAGCCAACCAGCGGGCGCTCCAGGAGAGGCGAGAACAAGCGATTCAGTCCTTTAGGGAGCAACAAAAAAAACTAGCTGACGAGCAGCTAAAGGTAGAAAAAGATATTGCGAGTGAGACGGAGCGACGAGAGCGGGCGACTTCTAACATTGTGTCGGCATTAGCTGGGTTGTCTGACATTTCATCTGAGGATGCGCTGGGGAGCCTTGATCAATTAGAAGACAATGCTCGAACTGCCAGGAGAGCTGGCGCATTAGATGCCGATCAATTCGGTCAGCTGCAGGGTGCTATCGACCAAGCTCAAAGATTTAGCCGTACTGGCGATGGATTCAGCGTCGAGGAGGCTTTTAGATTCGCTGAGAACAATGCGAACAATCCGTTTGCGGCAGGCATCCTTGACCTAGTTGGGTTGGGGGGAGTCAGCTCGCTATTGGATTCGCAGCAAGAAATTGCAATCGCAGAGAGTCAAATAGAAAGGCTAGCCAATGGCCTAACAGAGATAAAAGAAGCCATTGAGAATAGCCCAGCAGGCATAGAAAGCCTAACCGTTTCAACGCCTGATCCGGTAGCGGATGCTGCGCAAATTACAGCCGATCTAACTCGGCAACAACAGATTGCGGAGGGAGTTATCTAATGGCCGCCCCAACGACTACAGGACGGGGGATTGTCCTAAACCATGCTGACTACAGCTTGAGTATCACAACATTTGGCCGTTATCCTGGCAAGTATCCACGGGTTGATGGTCGTTATAAAGGGATCGTTCGTGGCAAACGGGGGGGAGCTGCTAGGACAGGGGCACAGACTAGATTTGCTATTTGGAATTTTGTTGGGAGTTTAACTCTTGAGCAGCAAGAAACATTAGCCCGAATGGAAGCTGCTTACTGGGGCACTCCTGGCCCATGGGTCATATATGACTATACAAATTATTGGTCTGAGAATGGGACGACAAACACTAGAGCGATTGCGCCCAATAGCACAACAGCAGCTGACGCTAATACGATTTGCTACTATCCGCAATGGCAAGCCGAGCCAACGAATGAGAGGGGATTTGAATATACTGAGCAATCTGATGGGATTGATAGTGTTCAGTTTCAATTTACCGAATCGGGGGTTATCGCTGCATGACCTCTTTTACTGTTGATGCTCAGGATAAAGACTGGACAGCAAGCTTGGAGATTTTAGACGCTAATCGAGCTTTGATTAGTGGCCCGCATGATATTTCTGACGCTTTGATTAGCGTCGATATTGACTTTTCCGAACTGAGATCGGGAAACAGGTTAAACGGTTGGTTGGCATGGGAATGCAGTGTTGTATTAAGCCCAGAATTGTCTACAACAGTTAGCCTTGATAACCGCGATACTGCCTCTAATCCGTCGGGGGCTGAAGTGTTGGCCATGGGAAACCGGATCACACTGAGCATGTGGACGGGGGCAAGTTATGAAAGATTTTGGCCACCGTTTTATATCTTGAGGGAAGCTTCCCCTAGGATAGAAATCCCTACAAGCGATTCTCAAGCTCAGATCACAATTGACTTAGGGGATCTTGGCAAATCACTAGACTTATTTACCCCAGAAAATAATTACTCAGGAATCACTCAGGGAACAACTACAACGCCCACAACGTTAATTCGTAATATCGCGACTCAGATAGGCATCCCAACATCATCAGATACGATCGCGGGCGGTTATTCAGTCAATACAGCTGTCCAGAAAAAATCTACCCGGTCACCAGTGCGTGAGATTGGGGAAATAGCAGCAGCTCAAAAATATGTTGCTTGGCTTGATTCCAATGAAGAATTAAGACTCACCCCAGCCGACTTTACGCTCAAAACAGCTCCTGATTTTAGTCTAACTATCGGCATTGGAGGAGACGCAGTTGGCGAGAACGGATGGGAACCCGTCAACCTTGAAGAACGTCCACCGGGGGAATTAACGGTAACGGGCGGTTCAGACCTCGCTCAAGAGATTGAAAATCCTAGCGTAATCGATCGCACTGTTCCTGGCCCTGGATATACATCCCTGACCAGCACTGAAACTAAAACGATAACGCCAGTTGGGGGCGCACCTCAGACAGTAATTACGTATGAAGAACGCCAAGCTGAATTACAGATACAGCCTAGGGTGATCACCACGGATAACTCTGGCGTTGTTCCGACGTTGCTGACAGATGTCGATAATACGAATAATGGTCTGCAAGATTCTGAAGATAGTTCGATCACCCATCGATATAACGGAATCACTAAACGACTGACTGAAACGGTTGAGCTGATTCGTAAAGCACGGGGGCTTAGTGGTGGCGATGCATTCAGAGAGGAAGAAAACAGCTCAGCACTGACACTACTTGACAATAGTCAAACGACCACGACCTACACTTACGACAATATTTTAGGCGTAGTCAGCTCAAGAAATATCACAGAACGTAGGCCGTGGTGCCTCTGGGAATGGGGGGAAGTCACGCCTACCAATTATGATTTGAATCGCTTTTTAGAACGTGATTATTCAATTCAAACGACCACTTGGACTAGAGTACTTGACGTTAGTGGAGATCCTACGATTGAGGCGTGGCGCGTTGAGCAAGTTACTCAGCAGCCAAGGGGCGTAATCTTCAAAAATTACACGGGGGCATTCCCTGAGACCCTGATAATTAACCCTGACCCTGAATTAACTTTCACTTTGCAGGCCAGTGACGGTTCAACGAGGCCGCCGGATATTGAATATCAGGAAAGTATTTATACAGAGGAACACCAAGAATTTACGGGGTCAGTGCAGATTGAGCCAATCTCTGGGAATGCCCATAAATGGAAGGAAGGGGCAATCCGAGTTAATGCTGACGTTATTGTGAGCGATCGCCAGTGCAACGACCTAGCAGAATGGGCGGCAAAATGGCAACACGGATTGAGCCTGGGTCGTTCATTTATTGGAGCAATCCCGACAGAATTGTTTACTGCGTTTGACCCGGTATCGCGGGTCGATGTGACTGTTGATGGAAATATTGAAGCTTACTTTTTGAACGGGTTTAGCATCTCGTCAAATTTAACTGAGACTCTATTTGGATGTAACGTTGGTTTGATTGGCGAAGTTGGGGCAACGCCGGATGTGGTAACTAGTCCAATCACGACAACGACGCTATTGACCCTTAATGTTGAACTCCCTGCGCTAGATGTTGATGTGACAGCGGCGGTTGTTGCAACACCATTGACCCTAGACATTGAACTCCCTGCTTTAGATGCTGGCTTAACAATATCAACGCCGACAGTATTAACCCTAGACGTTGAATTGCCTGCTTTAGATGTTGATTTAACCGCATCAACGCCGACAGCATTAACGCTTGATGTTGAACTTCCTGCGTTAGATGCTGATTTGACGTTTATAGAGAATGATCCTGATGCAGATAATTATTTGGCTGCATTAAACGGGACATATACGACAGCGCAGGAATCGGCTATAAATCAATTCTTTGTCACGCTGAAGTCAGACAATACTTATTCAGGACTAGATAGATTGTTAATCCTAGCTGGTCAAGATGCTGCAGATGCATTGATTGATCTGAAAACTGCAACCACTGTCGCCAATGTCGTTGGCACAGGAACATTTACTGCGGGAACTGGCTACACACTAGGGGATGGGTCGGTAGGAGATGCTTATCTAGAAACTGGTTTTATTCCGTCTAGTCCTGCCAACAATTGGGCTCAAAATTCAGCCACAATTTTCTGGGGGACTGCTTCTGGGCTCAATGACTCTGGCGTAACGGTTGATATTGGCGGACGTAGCGGAAGTCTGCAAGATGCGGTATTCGTCAAGGCAGACGACAGCGCAGCGGGCACCTTTACAATTAACAATGACAATAATATTCCACTGCAAAATATATCTGGTACTACGACCATTGGAGTTCATGCCGTACAAAGGACCGCTGCAACAACAACAACCTTGTATAAAGATGGTTCTGTTGTTGGGTCTCAATCAAATACATCTACTGGCGTTCCAACCGTTGAGCTATGGCTAGGGGGCTTCAATAATGGCGGTTCGTTAAATTTCCAGGCAAATCAAAGGACGTATGAAATCGTTGCTTTTGGCGATAGTACAGTTAACGTGGTCACATTAACTAATGCTTGGAATACACTAAAAACTGTGTTGTAAGGAGGCAAAAATGGTTTCAATTCCACTTTCTGATTCAGCAAAAGAGGCGCAAGTTATAGCCGCGTCAAACGATTTAGCCAATGGTTCCAGTCAGCCCCCCAGGTGGGAATATGGCGACGGGGTTGGCTTTGCAACAACACTAATTCAGTTTGACCTGGACTTAACAAATCCCTATGCTGTCGGCAGCATTACAGCTGGGGCCACGGGTTTGACTAATAGCCCAGTGACCGGGACAGGATTGGCGAACGGGACTGCTACTCATGCCCGTGGAGTTGACCGAACAGGCACGGTTATTTGGGGGCCGCTAGCTCTGCCATCAAGTGTATCTGTAACGACTGGTCAAAGCTTTACTTTAGCTTCAACCCTCACTCAGCTGTGACTGCCCTAACCCAAAGATTAGCCAGCAAAAATAAGCAACGCACGACTCAACGCATTCAATCTCAAATGGTTGAGGCGAGAATCGGTGCTGCCACTATTACTGGCACGCTCACGGGCAGCAGTGCCGAGGGCATCACACTTAGAACAGAATCAGGTGGTTTTCTCACAGTCCCTAGGTCTACTGTTCAAAAACTTTCACGGCAACCAGCGATCGGGCAGTCTCGGCAGTTATCGACCGGGGGGCAGTTAGAACTATTAGGCAGCAGTACGGAAACGGTTAACCAGCCTGTTAGTCAAGCACAACCGCAAGTTAGATATCCTCTTAGGCCGCCTACTCAGGGAGCAGACTTTGGGGCCAATGGCGATTTATGGCTTGAACAAACTGGCATTCAGGGCAACTATAACGAAGCCAATGCTTATGTTTGGATACAAAAGTTAGGCCAGTTTGTAAAGTTAGCATCTGGCGGCGTAGTTGTCGCGTTTGAGCCCAATGGCCCGATCACGTCAGGGACAGTAAACGGTCAGCTGCACTACAACACGACTGATAATTCTTTATCTATTTACGACCAAGCTGCTGATGTGTGGCGGACTATTAGTAGTGGCGGCGGCGCAACTATTAACTATGTCGCAGGGCCGCCCCCTACGCCAGCTCCCCCAGGCACTGTTAATGGGGAAGGGCATCACGATACTGTGGTTGATCGCTTGTGGACTTATGATCTAGCCAATACGACTTGGCGGGCTTCCGGTTCAAAAAACTTCTTCCAAGGGGTTCCGTCGTCTGACCCTAATTCGTTTATCAGGGGAGACATGGTTACCATATATCAGGAGGATGGGACGCCTTGCGTTTATATTTGGTCGGATCAATTAAGTGATTGGCTATTGGCGACCTGTTGTCCTGGCTGCGCTGATGACTTCTTTAATAGTCGATGCGACGATGACGAAGGGTTTAACGGAAATCTTTGTTCTCCACTGCCGCCCTAAACTATGCAACTTTATTCTCAATTTCCTCCTGACAAACTGACCACTCAACAAGTAATCAGAAACAACGGCATCAAGCCTGTGATCTCGGCTGATTTCAGAAAGATCTATGGCCTTACTTTGTCAGGAGACAATTTTGGTGCTTTTGGCACTAACCCAGACTTCAGTGAGTTGGACAAACAATTTGACCAGGCTACGGGCTTAGACGTTCATATTCACCCAATTGTCTGTCGCTATCCTGAGCTAAAAGGCCGCGACTCGTTAGCATTGAAAGGACGTGTTGACAATCTAGCCAGACCAATTGTTGATCATTGCGTCAGTCGAGGCATCAAAAAAATAACCCTGGCAGGAGAATTAACCCTATGCGGGGACGCTGAGCTTTGGGCAGAGATAGTTGCTTTTTACAAGGCCATCCATGCGGAATATCCAGAGCTGGAACTTTGGATTTCATCACATAGAATCCGTCAGCAAGGCGATCGCGATAGTATCCTAACTCGACTGGAAGACTTACAGGGCATTGCCTCAGGTTTTATCGGGGCTGATTATATTAGCCTGTATCGAACAAAGTCTGAGATCCCTGAGCAGATTGGGCCGGTGCAGTGGATGAAAATTTCAGCCATGGGAACAGTTTCTCTAATGCGGCTAAATTATCTCCCCCCATTCTGGAGAGAACTGCAAAGCGCTGGGCTTAAGGTCGCGTTTGAAACATCGGCATTGTCTATGGTTGACCTGCCTATTATTAGAAAAGCACAAACCCAGATATATAGAGAAATCAGCGCCAAATGTGAACATCATGGCGCTGATTTATGGTTGTGGAATATTTGTGAGCAAAGCTCCCGAGACCACCAGGGCAACCATAGTTACTCTGGTATCTGGGACGATCTCGGGAACATGAGACTGAGTATTTAAGTCAAAACCCTAAGATGCCTTCCCGTTGGCTTTCCGCTTTTCAACGCTGCCTCAGGGAACTCTGGCAACGATACCTCATCAGGGGGCTGAAACACGCCTTTTCGATATCTGCCGAGATATTCGCCCGTTTCAGAATCAAACTGATAACCCAGCTTAAGAGCTAATTCTTGCCGTTCTTTTGGAATGTCTGAAAGATTCGCCATTGCTAAAAATCCAAAATAAAACCCCCAGCCGTAGCCGAGGGTTGAAAGAAGTTCCCATTCACACAAACTAAATTCGTGTAAATTACTGCTCGATCTTATCCTAAAAACCCATGGGCTGAGTCCGGCCATTGATGACCCTGTATGAGTTATCGCCGTAGTGCAACCAGAACTGACGCTGCAGCGGAAAAACAATGCCCCAGCTGTCAGCGGGGATATCCCAATTGCCCCCTAGTGCTTTGTTCCCGCTATGGATGAACGGGAATGGCAGGTTGTCTCCGCCTACCCCAAGCTTATCCTTGGCCCATTGGTTTAGCCCTTTAGCAGTGTCGACATCAACGTCCTGCACTGTGGGCTGTTTGACGGCCTCAGTTAGTAGGCCGAATCCGATCTGCTTGATAAGGTTGTTCATGAGTTCTTGATCAACTCTTTGAGCATGTTCGCTTCAGTGGACTGGGAGTTTTCCTTGATCTCTTGAACGAGATCAGAAACTACGCGGCCTGGTCGTGTGGTTTGGGTGTAGCTGTACAGCAAGCCTAAGGCTAGTAGGACAATATCATTGCCCAGCCAGGTGGCTAGGTGGTCTGTGAAAAAAGAGGCATTTTCCATGTCTGTGAAAGCTGAAGGTTCACCTCAAGGATAACAATTTGCTCAGGCGATAGTGTCAATAAGGCCATACGCGCAAAAAAGAACCCCGTCGGTCGGGACGGGGCGATCACAGGAGTATTTGTTTCGGAGATTTCAAGGCCATTCTAACAAAAAAGCCAGCATTGGCGCTGGCTAAGTTAGTACTATATTTCTGATGTCACAGAGAAAGAAGTCGCCTACTTGGTCAAAGACTCTGTGGGATGCTCCAAAATTAGTGACGAGACTATTCTAGTCTCCCAGTAACTCAACAGCCAACAAACCCAATCCCATAAGACAACCCCAAGACAAAATCACCCGAATCACGTCACCTCGCCATAGTTCCAGCTTGCTAGGCACTCGCGTATCGTTCCAGGTGTATGGCCGTTTGGTGTGCCGAATCAGTCTCCTTTCTGCCTCATGGATTGCGTCTTTGTGCATAGTGCAGTACGCAATCCTACACCAGGGTAGTCGTTTTGCCTGGGGGTATCGGTGGTGGTCCTCCCATCGGCTTCGTAGGTTCACCGACTTGCCAACGTACCAAGTAATAAAAAGCCAACGCACGGCGTAGAGCCCAGGTTTGCTGGGGAGCCTGTCACGCTTTGTCAGTGGCATTGATGCCCAAAATAAAATCATTTTTTGGATCGAACTCTATGTGTCGAGAGATCAAGGACTCTTGAAAAATCACAATCTCTTCTAAGGCTTCTAGCCGTTGGGTGTGATTTTTAAGGATGTTCACTTGTTTATTTAGTTCGTCAATTTCTTCTTGCAAGAAAGCAATTTTTTTATTTTGCTTTCTGCTAGCGTCAGAAGTGAAGATGTTTTCTATCGCCATGATAGCCATGGCTATTAAGCCAAATAACAGAATATCCATTTTAATCATCGCCTCGCATGCGTTTCATTAACTCAACCTGATCTCGCTTATCCATCCCCATGGGCTTATTGCCTTGGCCGCCATTACGACCGCCTGGACCATCAGGCATAAGAGTCCACAGAATTCCTGCTAGCAAAAATCCCAAAATAGCTTCTGGTGGCATGGTCATTTAGCTCCAAAATAAATTCCTAAAAACACTGAACCGACAAACAAACTAACGCCTACTAAAACCCCAAATCCCCAAGCACCAACTAACCCACAGGGTGCGCCTAACAATAAAACAGTCCTAAGAACTTTGATCGCGAATTGCCTTTGAGCTTCAAGCTTTAACGCGGCCAGTTCTTCACCGCCTTCTTCTGACATATGGATTTGAGTCTGCCAGAAATTAGTTATCCCTTGTTCGTATCGTTGATGATACGAGTCTTTAAGGATGCTTAATTGTTGCTCTGCCAGGGTAGTTCCCAGTTTTCCTGTTGATTCAATAAGCCGATTAGCAGATGCGGATTTGAGCTGTATTTCCGTGCTTGCCATCCTGACCAACCTCCCAATACATACATTCCCGTCATGCAGGCAAGGAACAATGCGACTTTAATGCTTCTAATCATCGATCTTCCTCCAAACCAAATAGCCAGTCACTAGCGCTGCTATGCCGCTGGCTCCTGATGCCGTATCAATACTTCTGGCTCGATACTCTTTCAAGTCGTGGGATGCGATCGCCAGCAATACCTGAGCGACAAACACCATCCCGAAACACGCGCCAGCACCGTAAGCAATTGCTTGCCATCTCGGTGTTTTGATAGTTTCGGCGGGAATGTCTATCGTCTTTTCTATCCACCCAGGAAGGTGGCCATAATCAAACGGATCATGAGGGCTGTTCATACTGCCTCCATGACTGCGGCTGATATTCCTGGGTGGGGCGAGTGACCCAGCTCAGCATTAGAAACACCAAAAAAATGGCAACTATACCCCAAATGAGGGGCTGCAGTCGGTTGAATACCGTCGCCCACCGATACAGTTGCTCAACAGTTAGCCATGGTTTTCTCGCTTTCTCTAACTGCGAGAGAATGACGCTCAACTCTTCGGCTGGCCCTGAATACTCAACTGTTGAGCCGTCAGGGCGATTGATTTTAATTTGGGCATTGTTCGCCCTGACGATATTTGACATTTCCCCTAGTCTTCCTCAATCACTAATAGATCTTCAGCAATGGGTGCATATGCATCTTGGACGGAGGCAACAAGCATGTTTGCTACTTGCGTATTCACATCTTGCATAAACTTCACAACGTCTTGTGCAGCTGCATCCATCTCTTTTAAGTAGGCGTTAGCTGTAGCCGCTTTCCATGCGGTTGCGTTGGAAATAGCAATTTGCTCTGGCGTAACCGGAGCAGACACTTCAGTCTTGATATTCTCTGCAGCCTGAGAGCCGTTCAACTTGGCAGTACTACGCTTTTTAGTGCGCCGTTCAATTTTATTGCTTTGACCGGCGTTAGCAGTAGCTAGCGCGCCATCCTTAGGTTTTGCCTGAAATTCACTCATTATCATTCTCCCAATAATCGTTTTCTTTTTTCAACTAATGCTTGCTCGAAGCGACTTTCAAGATCATCGCGTGACCCACCGACTAGATCCACATATCCCAGCTTCGTCTCATCAGTAGGGCAATCAATCGCGTAATCCTTGCGATCACCTCGCCAGCATGGATTACAACTTGACTTCCAAAGCTTCCAACAAAGGAATGCATACAAAATCCAAGCATCATGACGATCAATACAACCGTTAGAGCAATTCGCCCTAGAAACATCAATCCTCAAATACTTGCAATCTTGGGCCAAGGCAGAATGCGAACGACCAAAAAGCTGTCCCGCTTCTCTTAGCGTTAGTAAGTTAGGAGGCGATTCAACTTTTTGGACACTCAACCAAGGCAACATCTTACTGCTTTTTGACTTTCTGTCAGTATCTTAGCAGCAAAAACCAGCCTGTCAACGGTTTATTTTTGGTGCGTGCGGTATGCACTCGATGTTTTTGCCCTGTTCTGTATAATTCGCTACCGTTTTAGCCGTATAACATGCTTCACAGAATAATTCTGACTTAGGATAAATTCTTTAACTGGAAAGGGTTCTAAGCTGTAAAGGGTCGTCGTAAGGGGTTAAGGACAAAAAGTGCAGATTTACAGCAAAAAGCCCATCTTTTTGGGTAAAGATGGGCTGAAAAAATATTTAGTTGTGTCACGCGGTTAGACTTTTTGAGCGCTGTACTTAGCTAATGTGTGCTGATCAACGCCGACAGGCATCCAAGCCCCATCGATAAAGCAGATGCGAGAATGACCCGCTAAATCTGCAGAGACGGGCGGCATTGTAATTCCCTTGAAGTTTCTGGCAACTTGTTCATAAAGTCCTTTGTCAAACGTAAAGGTTTGCCCTTTCCATTCGATAGAATCTGTAGGCGATACGGAGACGTAACAAAGGTTTAATTTCTTCACTGCCTTAGCATCGTCTACCAGGGTCGTTGCCGTGAACTCTGGCGCAAGCGTCCAAATAGCCCGTTGTCTTTTTGCGCCTGCACTGGTTAAAGTTGCAATTTTATCAGCGACAACATGCATCAACTGATCTAGTGTCTCTGAATAAATATTACTAACTGAACCCGTGTAAGCCAGTTCGTCAAATATTAATAAGCTGTTCGGTTCCTGAAACCATTCCAGTACTAACGCGATCGCATCCTGAATTTTATTGACGGCAGTGTTGGCATCGACAGAGGATAAATCGCAGCGGACAGATTTTGCGTGCTGCCAGTATACGCCGTCTTCCTCTTCGCCATAGCTGCATAGATTTATGTGAAATACTTTAGTTTGCTGCAGCCGATGTAGCGCAAGCGAAGCACAAGCTGCCAGGTAACTTTTGCCTGTTCGTTGCCCTCCAAAGATAGCTCTAGAGATGAATGGCGATTTTAATAATGTTAAAAATGCGGTTGGCTTCGTCCTTTCAACCGGTTTAGCTGCGGGTTCGGCTTGAATCTTAGGCAGTGCCATAACTCCTTTGACTGATAATTCAGCTAATTTAGCCTCAGCTTTTGTCGCGGCTGCTGACTCGGCAACGGGTCGCATTGCCTCTAATTCACTTGCAGTAATTAACTGTTGCTGTTGAACTTCAGCGTCTAAAATTACAGCCTGAGTCGCCAGTCTGATTTCTTCGAACTCTTCAGCCTTACCAACCAGAAAAAATGCCCATATTGCCATACCAAACCCAGCGGCAGAGGCAATAATCTTTAGCCAACCATAGCTAGGGCTAACGTCAATAACTTGTTTATTAGTCGATTGAGCAACAGTCCATGAACTGACTTGCTGTCCATCTTGCAGGGTATACGTGGGTTCTAGCTGCCCTACACCTGCTAAAAGAGTGAGGCTAACCGACGCGGCTCCAACGATTGCAGCTTTAATCCTTCCGTCCATTGCTCCGGCCCTCGCTCAAAAATACAAATGCTCCAATAATTCCGATAACTCCAATTGCTACCCAGTGCTTAAGCCCGACTAACTGCAATATCTCAGCCGCATCCCAAGCCCCTAATGCAATCCCTGACAATTTAGCCAAGCCCGCCAACGTAATAGATAATCGTTGATCACCTGGCGTTAGTGCTGCCCATGCCAATAACGCGATCGCGCTAGCTCCCATAGCGATACCAATCACAGGGGCAATAGGCGGCATAGTCCTAGCCAGCTGTGTCAAAAGACAACTAAGTGATGCCGTCCCTACATAAAGGCACGCACGACGGGATCGGCCCCATACACTTAACTGTGTTGCCTGTAATGGCGGTTGTGCGTTGAATAATTGTTGTTGTAAATCCATTAGCTAAATAATCTCCTCAATCCTTTTTGTTTCCCGCCCTGCAGCCGCTTGTGATGTTTTCTGCCTAGCTCAATTAAGAGTCGCTGACGCTTTGTCTGTTCAACTTCAACATCACTAGCCGCTTTAGCTTGGGATAGCTGCTTAACAGTTTCTGCCTTGGCCTCCATAGTGGTCATATGCCCTTGGTGGCCTAGGCTAGACTTCAGCATTTGTAATTTTTGTTTGTCAATTTCTCTGAGTTGCTCGTCAGCTGTTTTATATAGATCAGCTTGAGTTTTAACCGTCTTAGAGATAGACCTGAGCTTAGATTTAACAGCCCTAGCGTAAACGGTGGCATACTGAGCCTGTACTTTTGCTAGCTCAGCAGACTGAGCCATTGCCGTTACATCTTCGGGCTTTACGTTAGTTAGGTCCGTAATGACGCCAAGTTGCTGAAGTCTCTGGTCTAGCATACACTTAATTAATACTGAATTTAGCTTAGTTTAGCTCAATTGATACTCGCATGGGAACGAATGAATCTGACAAGACACTGCGCATCCAGGGGATAATCGAGCCAGGAATGGCCGCTGCTATTCGTTCCTATATGGCATTGGCTGGGATTGACTCTCCGACTGCAGCAGCGATCACGTTGCTCAGGAATTATCTGTATAGCCCTGAGTATCAAAAGTTCTTGGACAATGTCGCGTCGCACCCAAGGCAGAAAAGTTACGAAGATTAACCCACCCGGACTGACATCACAGAGGTAGCCTTGTAGGCTGGCCTTTTTCATCCCAATAAAAAACGAGGACCCCGCAGAGTCCCCGTCACCGAAGCTTATTTGTTTACTCTATCAAGTCGAACCCTTCTCCTGCTGCACAGGCTTGATCTGCGCAAACTCTGCTATTCGTCGGATCTGCCATTCAGACATGTTGGTCCGTGCGGCTACCTCTGCAGCCTGTTCTTTGCTTAATGCCATTTTCTTGAATTCCTTAGGGTTTACAGGCCGACCACCGAAGTGGGGTGATCGGCTATGGATGTGGATTGTGATTAGCCGTTGTAGAAGGCTAGTGCTGCGTGCATCTCAGGGGTACGCAGCTGCGGAGTAGCTAGTAACTCATCCAGCGTGGTCCCCACATCAGTCAAAAAGGACTCTACGCTTGCCTTCGGGATGCGATAGCTTTGGTCGGTGGTTTGGCAGTCGGCATACAACTGACCAAAGGTAGTGTTTATAGTGAATGTGATCATTTGGTGCCCCTCCCTACGCTGCGATCGCTTGACGACGAACAGGCTTGCGAGTCCAGCGGATGCATAGCCTACCTGTGTACTTGTCGGGGAATAGCTCCACTACAGAGCCCTTAACCAGGTTGCGGGCAAAGCTGACAGGGGCTAGCACCTCATACACTTCATCGTCCACTTGCACAGTGACAGTGACCTCGTTGTGGCTGCCAGACACACGCCAAGACGTGCGACGGTGGACGTAGGCAGGCTTAGCGTCGTCTGCAATGTGGCTTACAGTAGCGACACTTGGCTTAGGTGCGTTGTCCTGGCGAGCAGCTTCTTTGCAGTGCTCAAGTGAGCCTACAGCGCTCACAGACTGGCCGTAGCCGTTGTACTCCCAGCGATAAGCAGTCAGGTTGTAAGCGATGGTACCGACGTTCTGTCCGTCGCTATAAACGAGAAATTGGCCTTTAGACTCACGGAATTCTAGTGCGCTTTGGGTTAGAGTTTGCATAGTTCGAATTGCTATTGGTTTGAGCTGCAAGCCCTGGTGTAGTTGGTAGCTCCCCAGGGCTTTGTTATGGAATTTAGTGCTGCTGCTGATTGAATGCGTAGGACTGAATCAGCTGCATTCGGTCGGTTAGCAAGTCTTGGTACTGCTCAGGGGTATTGCCATCTAGGGTCACCTGCAAGCGAGCGTTGGACAGCAGGTGTAGTCGCTTGGTGGTTACTGTGCGGCCACGCTGGTAGTCAGCGGCGGTGTTTTCCAAGGATTTTTGTAACTGAGAAAGGTTGATCATGTGGCTCCGGTGGTGTTTGCTTGCTTGACTTAATAGTATCAAGCCTACAGTCGACTGTCAACAGTTGTGCGTAGCTTTTATTTAGGCTATAGTAGGTTGTAACGGGTTTACCGTTGGCAGTAAACACACGAAAATACAGGCAATGACGACAACATTGGTTATTGAAATGCCTAAGCGTGTGATCGATATTTCTGAGTACTGGCCAAAAGATGAAAACGGGGCTGAGTACACAGTCAATAAAGTTTGGACAGACAGTGATCTAAACCCTGAAAAGATCGGTCGCTATACGCTTCAGAAGGCAAAGGCAGGTGAGTTAGGTGGTGGAGAAATCGGCACTCTCTATGATCTCGTGGCAGCTTGCTCTAGATGGAGTAACAGAGTTTTGGAGTTGAAAGATCTTATAAAAGAGGTCCCTAATGAATGAAAACACTTTGACCGTACAGGTTCGTCAAGCTATCGAATCAGAAAGCCTCGTGGAATTTATTAGAGAAAACCTGGAGGGCGAGAATTTAAGCATTAAAGGCGTTGCTGCCCTATGTGGTGTCGCTGACACTTCTATTATTAGGGGCGCTGCCTTTAATGCTGTTGCATTGGCTAAAAAGCTTGAGGCTAAAGGGTTTGAAGCCGCTGCTTTAGTCGAAGAGGGATTCGACCCTGTTGCTACGTGGCTAACGATAGATTACTTTGCCAATGAATCGAAGGCTAAAGCTGTCTTTGCTAAAGCAATCGCTAATACGTTTGGCGCATTTGGGGTAAAGACAGCTTTCAATCAAATTTCAGGCGAGAAGTTTGATAAACGCATCCAGCCAGAAGAGCCTAAGCTGATTGCTGGTTTTGTTGATGCAGGGATGGCGCTAGGTATGATGTTCGGCCCTGCATATGGGGAGAGTTTTACGTTGATAAACATCAAAAAACATTGCCCCAGTGTGGCCCTCCCCGAAGTTCCCGCCAAAGACCGCTCCTCTCTGAAATCTGCTGAAGCGCTGATGACGCCCACTGAAATAGCTGAGGTGCTTGGATTGGCCTATAAAAGCAGTGGCAAACCTAATCCTAGGGCTGTCAACAGCATGCTCGATACATTGGGCTATCAGGAAAAGATTGAAGGCAAATGGTCTGCCACAGAGAAGGGTGAACCCTTTAGCGAGCGCAAGCCAGTGTCAACTAACAGCAAGTCTGACAAAGACCAACTGTTTTGGTATGCCAGCATTATTGAGGAACTACGTGGTGGTATGGAGGTAGCGGCGTGAGTGGTGACAACGAAAAGCCATGGATACAAATACCTGATTCCATATTTCAAGACGCTAAAAGTTTTGAACGTTCCGAGCCCCCATATGCTGGGGGCTCGGAAAACTTAGTGTCAGCAGGGCGATTTAAAAGAATAAATTTCAATAGCTTTCAGTTCCCTGAAATTTTTGAAAGACGCTACAAAATGCCCAAAGGATTCCCTGATTTTTCAAAGCTTTTGGGATGGAAGCATACTAAGCTCCTTTACATTGCAGGAGAGCATTTGGAAAGAGCTAGAGCCGCAGGGTATGACCGCGCAGATGATCGCGGCTGTTTTGAGGTTTATGAAAGGGATGACGTGTGGGACAGCAAGCTACTTGAGGATTGGCAGGCTGATATCGCAAGAGCCCTTTTTTATTGCCTTCACTGCAATCCGCCAGTTTTTTGCCTTGATCTACATCTGCTTAACAAATTCCAAAAAACAAATCCAACTTTTTTGCAAGAGTCGCCTTTCCCTAGTTTTGCCTTATGCATGAAAGGTCCAGGATTAGGGAACGACTCTATTGTTTTTGCATCATGCCACGGAGAATACATGGTCTGTGGCTGGGTGATTATTACGGGCAGCGAGCCACCCCAATCCAATACGTGGAAGATTGGCTTTGGGGAGAAGCCTTGTCAAGAAGATTTAATGAATAACATGATATGCCACACCATTGCCTATATGAATACTTACAAAGATTCAGTAGAGGCAATGGAGTCCGTCATCCAATCAAGCAAAGGCATAGGCTTTAGCAGCAAAGCTAAAAGTAAGCCCACGGAGTTCGTCAGACCTAGGATGATTAGCTCCACCCAGCGCGTCGTAGTGCGTCACAAACCCAGAAGCACTACGACAGATCGCGACTCTCCGTCAGCTCACTGGCGACGCGGGCACTGGCATAAATATTGGACAGGAAAGGGGCGAAAAGAAGAGAAGTTTAATTGGATTGAGCCAATATTAGTAGGAGCTGGCGACGATGAATAGCGGTGATATCGAGTCTTTGAAGGTTAATTTTGAAGCGCTAAAGCAGTCTTTGTCCAAAAAGTTTGAAGACGACTTTGATGAGGACTTGTGGTTACAAAGGCTGACTGAAACCATTGATTGCATTTTAGCAAGAGTATAAACCATGCCCCACATACTGCACGAATTAAGCATTGAATCGACTCAGTTCTCAACCGAGCTAGAGATCGTGTTGCGTCAAAGCAACAGCTGCCTAACAATCAGCGCCAGCTCAACCCAAAGGGGACTTGCCTGGGCGTTTGCGTCTTGTTTAAGCGAGCTGATTGGGACTGAGGTAGAGGTCCATGTCACTGAAACCCAGGTTTCAATTGGCGAATGTCTGCTGCCTGGGGATGTGCTTAGTGAGTTGACGACGTTTGAAGAGGCTAAGACAAATGACACATTGTTTGAAAAAATCCGGCGTGTTTCAAAAACACTTATCCCAGGAGAAAGCGAGTGCGAAGAGGTTATTGTGTCGATGATTGATAGAAATGATTAGAAAAATATTGTGCGCCATTGGCTGGCATAAATGGACTTGGCTGCTGTCTGAAGTCGGTTATATAGATCTGGATGGGCCACCTCCAGACTGCGCAAAGTGTAAATATTGTGGCGTGAGGTATGGGAAAGATGAGCCTAGCTGAAGCTATAAGGGAACGAATCGACTACGCGCAAGGCAAAATCACTTCATGGTCATTTACCAAGGAATATATTAATCGAAGTGAAGTTCCTCATGAAATCCTTGTCAAGCTAAACAGCGGCAAGACTCATGCCAAAAGTACAGAAAGTCATATCTCTTGGTATGAGCAGGATAACGAAGGAAAGATTTTTAAGTGGATCGAGGTTAGGGGCGTTATTTGCCCAAATCTAGAAAAGTGGTCCGGTAAAGTGCCAAAAATGTCTGACAGACGGCAAGGCGTCCCAGTGATTCAAGGCTATTGGATCAGGCAAACTGAATGTCGCAAGTGTGAGTTTTACAAAACACGAAAACAATCAAGCCTAAAATTTCCGACCTGTGATTGGGCCAAAAAAGATAGATGCGGCGATGAAAGCCCTAGTGTAGTTGCCCGAAAAAATCTTAAAAAAGATGTATTGGAAGTAATGAAATTCATCTCATGAATGAAGACGACCTGAAGCAACTTATTTACCATCTCTGCGATGTAACTATGCGGCAGTATAGTTGCCGACTTGAAGCGCTGGCCAAAGATGACGATGCAGATTGCAGAAAGCATCTATCTGAGCAGTTCCCCATAATTCAGGGAACGAAGCTGCAGCAAACGCTTAGAAAGCTTGGCAACCGTGCGTCAAACAAAGAAGCTGCGAATCGCGCGATCGCGCGACTGACTGAGGAAGCCTCCATGCAGGAGTTGGCCGAATGACCAAGCTATCTGACGCTGAATACGAACAATGGGGGCAGCACATCTGCCCTTGCCTTAATCCATACTGTGAGCCTAAGCAGCGGGCATTGTGCATCAGTCGAGCCTATCCGCAGCATAAGGCCAGTGTGCGGGCGTGGTTGAAAGAAAAAATAAGAAAATGACCAAAACCAAAGCATTTAGAAAAATGGCTCGCGAGCACTTAAAAAGCGAGTCGGCAAAATACCCCAAAAACGGGCTGGTTGAAATCCCTAAAGAAAAGTGGCCAACAACCAAGGGCAAGCCACCCTTTAGAGTGCTAAGAGGTCGCAAGTTCTTTGTTCAGCTTTACCTGGAGCCCAATGGCGTTGTTAGAATTAGCGTTACCAAGGCTGAGCTAGGCATGGGCCGCACGTTTGCTGACGGGATTTCTTGGGATGAATTGCAGGAGATTAAGCGTTGGTGTGGTTATGGGGATTTGATGGCCGTAGAAATATATCCAGCTGACTGCAACATCGTGAACGACGCGAATATGCGCCATCTATGGGTATTGAATGAGCCTATACCTGTTGGATGGGTGTTGTAGCACGTAATTCGCTACCATAGACCTGTAGCACTTGGAGCAACATCATGATCGTAATCGGCGGCATTGCAGGCGACACTGGCCTTATTGGTGGGGATACTGGTTATTTGGGTGGGAGCACAGCAGGCTAATCAAATGACCATCAAATAGCCAAGACCTTACACATGGCCAGATTCGGCATCTCTCCGTAATTCATTACGGTACCACCCAAAACAAAAACTCAACCCCAATAAGCCCGCTGCCAGCCCTAGGCGTCTGATATCGCGAAAGCAGCGGGCATGGCCATTGTAGCGGAGATTCCTCAGACATAGAAAGGGAGGTCGTGAGAAGATTAACCTGTAAACCACTCCCTAAACAAGCAATGAATGACATTGAATCAAGGCTAGCTTCTCCTGAGATATTGGAGGAGTATTATGACTCTAAAACAGACGATCAGCTCTCGGCACTTAATCTGCTTTGGTTGGCAGAAGTTACATGTGAATTGCCTAAAATCTTGTACAAAGACGACGATCCAATCCTGATGCAGACTCTAAGCATGAATGACACGTTTGGGTGGGCACTGGCGATGAGTGAATACGTTCCTGACGAGGATTTGCATGAGGTCGCCAGACTTTATAAGCAGTACGGGCAAGGTGGGCTTATCTATTGGGTTAGTGAACGCAACAATCAAATGCGTAGCGAATTTCCTGCAATAAACCGACAGATAGAGTTCGTCAGGCAGGAAGAGATTTTGCGGTCTGAAGCCCCAGATTTATCCCAATGGGCTTATAGAAAATTTTCGTACTCGATTGGTGAGCAATGAGCGCTTAGCCTGACGACGAACTATATCAATAGTCCAACAAAAAACGCAGCCTCGAAAGACTGCGTTATCTATCCATCAGGTTGGCTTTATTCTAGCTTGGGGTTCCTGATGCGATGGCTATTACCAGGGCCAAAACGGTCCTCCCAGCTTTAGCCTTAATTAAGCTGTCGGGAGTTTTGCCCTCTAGTTCTCGGTGTGGGGTTTTGAGCCACTTTTCGGCCCCATCGTCGCTGTATCCGTAGCTAATCAGAAGGCTTTTTATTTTTTGTCTCATACTGTCTCCAAACTCGCAAACTGAAAATTAAGCATCGAGCCGTTGGCGAATCTCACTCTGGCTGTTGTCAGGCCAACGCTAATAACAGTACCTGTCTGACCTGCGTACCGGGCTTGACACCGAGTTAACCTTGTAGCGTCAGAGTCTATAGTCACTGTGTCGCCTGGGCTCATCGACTTGCCCCTCCTAGCGCACATTCTCCGCAGGGTTCGGGCGCTTGGTCGTCGTCTGTAGGCCAGAATTCAGCCCTAGGGCAAGACCGCGCACTGCAGAGCACGTCATCACTTGGCAATCCTTGCCGGGTTTCAGCGCCCGCTGGGGTTGCAGCAGTTAGTAGTAGCATGGTCACGCATAATAGTCGTATCATCGATTTATCCTTCCTTTGTGGTGGGTGCCCGGTGGAGAGTTGGTAGCTGGCCACCGGGATGAACTTAAACTTTTTCTATCGTCGAGTTTGGATAATCGGCTTTAGCTTCTCGAAAAGCTTGGCCGATATTTTCGTGTGAATATTTCACAACCAATCCGTCAATCAGAAAGCTGTACGTTGTTGTCTGTTGTCTTGCTTGGGTCATAAGTCTTTCCAAAAAGTTCAAGCAGTAGCGACTCCGAAGAAATCACTTCTGGCTTTGCCTCCGCATCGACAGCAGCACGTTTTAACGCCGACTCGATGCTCCTTCCTTCTAACAAAGAGCTGAGTAGTTCCATTAAATAAACTTCCCCGTCCCCTCTTTGGACCCGCGAGTCCGAGTTGTCCTCCAACGGCCCTCATATTTGTTAGGGTCGCCGAATGGGAGGGGCTTCGGAGTAGGCAGGGGCTTGGTGATCGATTGCTGAAGAATGCCGATCTGCCTTAAAGCAACTTCGTCCCACCAGCGGCCATAGAGCAAGGTTTCGCCAGTGGTTCGGTCAAAGTTCAGGTTGATAATGTCACCTGAGCTATTTCGATAGGGTCGTTGGATGACCCTGGGTGTGTTTTGTTGTTGTTCCATAGTTCAGAATAGTTGTGGATATCAGAATAGTTGTGGATGATCTGCGATCGCTTGCCGGACCACTCTGCCGCGTTCTTCTAGTGTGTTTGCTGGCAGTCGAACCAGCGATGCGTATATGTTTATCGATTGGTCCAGTGTCTGTTGGTCCCCAGTTGGGTCTATGTTCTGGGCTATAGCCTGGGCCACCTGCTTCTTCCACTGCTCAGGGCTAAGAGTTTTTGCCATGCTTCCCCCGGTGGATTTTAGGCAGCACCACGCTGCATACCTGAGCCCTGAGCCCAAGCAACTCGCCCGATTGATATGCAGTTTCAGGCTGCTCTACCACCCCATTGGTTGGGGGTGCAATTGGTTTGTTTTGCATATTGTTCTCCGTTGTCAATTCTCCCTTTTCAGGGAATGCCCCATGTCCGCACTGCCCGGACGGCCACGCTGTCTGTGGTGGCTGCACTGTGCTGGGGTGGTCGTTAGATGTTGTCGTCTATCTCTATCTGGCTTTCAACCCGTGGCCAGAACACCACGTACAATGCCCCAATAATTAACGGTGTGGCGAGGACCACAGTCGCTACCAGGATTACTGCTTCAAACATTCGAGAACTCCTTCAAAATCACCCAACCGCTGAGGGCAACGGCGATCATTAACAACAGCTGGGCTATAGATAGTGCGGTGTGCATAACCTAAGCCCCCCAGTTCAGCTCATCGCCAAAACGGTTGAATGGAATTTCATCGTAATCAACACCCCCAGCAGCAACAGGTTTAGCCGCAGGTGCAGGTGGGCGGGATTGCTGTTGGGGGCCGTCGTCTTTTTTGGAGCTTAGTAGCTCCACTTGGTTGAATGTGGGCACGTACTTAAACCGATCTTTGCCAGTCTCTTTGTCCTGCCAGGTTTCTTTTTTTAACTGACCTGTCAAAGCCACCTTAGAGCCCTTTCGGCAATAGTCGGCTATCACTTCAGCCGCCTTGCCCCATGCCTTGCAGTTGTACCAGTCCGTAATTTTCTCCCCACCTTTTCGACTATTAACTGCCAAAGAAAATTCAGCTAGAGTGTTGCCAGACTCGAAATATCGAATCTCAGGATCTTGCCCAAAGTTGCCAGTAAGAATCAATACGTTCACGCCGCTTTACCTCCCTGTACGCCTTTCTCAAATGCCTTAATCACTTCGTCGTACTTAGCCTTTGTCACATCATCACTGGATTCAAACCCAAACGACTTGAGCAAACCCTTAGAAGAGTCCTTGTCAAACCCATTCTGATTAGCGATCGCATACAGTCGTTTGCGCTGGCCCTCACTAATTAAGTTGGGGTTTCTTTTTGGGGGTTGAGCCGCGTTACCATCGTCGTCCTCGTCTGCGCTAATCCCAAGGATCGCCGATAGAGAATAACGACGGGCGTAGGTGATTGCTGCGCCCAGCTTCTGCATATCCTGAATGTTGGGCAGCATTAGGAAACTTTCCAGCTTTTCCCCTGATGAATGCCAGAGCGTAGTTTTAACCCCCTGACCAGAGTCCATAGGCTCAGTAACCTGGGTTACAACCAAATCGTTCTCACACAGAGCATCCAGCACCGCAGTATTGACGCTATCCAAGCTTGCGTAACGGTTCTTGAAATGCGGATTTACCTTATCCTTTTTTATTGGCTTAAAGCCTTTCCTGGCCTTAATCAAAGCCTTAATCAGATTTTCCATAGCTCATTGTTCATTCGCAAACAACTCTGGCCACTGCAGCCACCCAACCACTAAGGCAGGTTGCGCCATGGGGTTAACTAACTAACTCTCCTGCTTCATAAACTGCAGCCCAGTTCTGATAATCCTCCCTAGCTTCCTCTTTGCTGGCAAACAACACATCCGACTGCACTAACGCAGTCTTCCAACACCAAAGCCCGAGGGAGTTTCGCTGGAATACTGGATTATTCATTGGCTAGCTCCGTTAACAGAGCATCGGCAAACTTGACCGCCTCTTGGGCTAAGTACTGATGCAAATCATTGTGGGCAGCGCTAAACCCAGCCTTGGACAGTATCCCCTGCATTGCTAGGCCAGCAAAATGCTCACGCTTGGTTAGACCCTCGTGAGCATTACCACCGAATGAGTCCCCGAACTGAAAAGGGAAAGCTAACTCATTCTCATTTCCATTACTCACAATCTTTCTCCAAAAAACAACAACAGAAAAGCCCTGGCCGCATAGGCAAGTCAACGATGGCCAGGGCAAAGCGTCACGCTACTCCTACATAACTAAATTCCGGTAAATCGCTCCCATGCCGAATCGCATCAGGGAACCTCACCCACACCCCTTTGATACCAACCACATACCACTCAGACGGATACGCTCTTAGCAGTGATTTGACCGTCGTCCCCGCAGCCTTGGCGTTGATGTGAGTGAGCTTAACCCTGCCGCCCTTCCCCTCACAGTGGGACCAGCACAGAAACTTCTCTCCTGGCCTCCCAGCATTGCGGCCTGGTAAATAGCTGTAACGATGCTGCCTATACTCAGGGACTTCCCACAGCGCAGAGGCAGCCTGCCTGTAGGTGTGGATGCGGTACCTCATGACTAAAATGGCTCGTCTTCAATCTGCCAATCCGAGAGATAACTCTCCCAGTCGACATAGTTGACCAGGGTTGCATCAGGGATGTACTGAGACAGCCAGTATTGGATCATATTGGCCGCTAGTCCAAAACCAGCACCGATAGTGAGCTTCATCGAGAAGTCCTCGGAAAAGCCCTCGCTATCCTCGAGGATTGCGGTAACCCAATAATCCACGACAGTATCGGCATCCAGTACTGAAGCATGAATGCCATAGGACAATTCTCTCCAGCTGCCATTAACATCGCAGCATGGGCCGCATGGGGTGAGCTGGGATACTGGCAATCCACATCGAGGGATAACTTTAACTCGGTCGCCCAGGGGGGCTATATATTCCGCTTCGTGGGGTGCGGCGGTGGTCATATTGCTTGCGATTCCTGCGAACTGAGTTCAGTTTAGCAACTACTTTGCAAAAATGCAATAGCTTTGCAAAAATAACAATCGCCTGAATTCAATGCCTGCTAGCAGTACCCTATTAATAAAGTGTTAAGACCGACAAGTTTCTTAACTAATTCGCATCACTTTTTTTTATAGCCTGGATCACAATGCGCTCTAATTGAACATGCGATTTTTATATGTGTACCCTGAGAATCAAGGTTTATATGCAATATCTGGTTATAAACACTGAGTTAAAAAATGCAGCTAGGTCACTAAACGAGGCGCTGTCAGAATGCCAAAAAATATGCGGAGAACCAGGCGCTCATCTGGTTCTCCGCAGTAACACAGGGCTAAATGTGCAGTGGACTAAAGAGGCATTGGTTACCCTTTTGTGTAAGGAGGATTGCCCCTTATTAAGCGGACTAGCTGGAGCGGATCAGTGATCGGGCGACCATTTTTATCTTTGATTATTCTGCAATGAGCAATTGCCGTGATCAGCAAAATGTCTTCGCCTGCGCTTTTTTCAGGGGATTTCGCCCATTGAGAGTAGCGACCTATCCGGGTTACGTATTCGCTATGGTCTCGGGAGCTATCAGCCATCTCTGGGATGCCAGCTTCCTGGGCCATCCAATCTACGAGCATTGAATAAGTGGGCTGCTGGTAATTGCCCCTGAAAGGCTCGAAGTACGCGCTAAAGCTTTCTGGCCAGAGTGAACGGTCGCCCAGAAAATCCTTAATGCACCTAGCAAACGTGCGTCTCCCTCTATAGATCTTTTCATATTTTTGTGAATTCACGGTACAGCAAATCATCTATCTTGCTCCCTGATTGTATAAATGCGGGCTTGATATAGAAAGGCTTTGACGATTTTGGCAGGAAGCCCCAATAAAGGCGGGTGGCAGTATTTTTGAAAAGTAATTGCAAATTTGCAAAGCTGCCGATATACTGAACTCAGTGATTGGCAAAATAATGGCTAGACAGTCAACAACAAAACAGATCTGGGTCGAACCAGAAGCTATAGAGGCGATCAAGTCGTATAAAAAGCGGCGCAAAAGTTCGCTGACAATTGGCCAAATTGCTGCGGCTATCATCCTTCAGTTCTTTGACGAATATAACAGCGACGCAGCATAGGAAAAGGCCACAGGATAGCCCTGTGGCCTTTGTTCGCAAGTAAATAATTTACTAGGCCCATGATACCTATCTCCATAGAATCTTTGTCAGCAGTTTATCGCAATTTCATCAAAACTACGTGTGGGGTACGTGCCCTACGCGACATCTACTACGGATACATCGACTGCTTCGAAGCCGCCGAAGAGTGGCGGGACACCCTGGCCGTTCATCTGGACGAGCCTGGGGATTTTGAGTTTTTCAAGGTTCTCCGACTGGATACTTTCTGGCAGTGCTTAGGCGTGCCTGGAGAGCTGCCAGACTATCCAACGCCCTGGGATGCCTATCTAGAGCGGCTGGAGTGTGGGGAAAGGTATAAGTCGTTGTTTGTAGGTTCAGAATGAGCGTTTACACCTTTGAACTACTTGGCCCAATCGTCCCCAAGGCCAGGGCAAGAACAACTGCCAACGGCACCTACCACCCCCATCGGTATAACGAGTGGAAGCGTGGGGCGATAGCGGATATCTCCAGCCAGTATCGGGGGACTCCGCTAGAGCGGGCCGAAGTCACCATCAGCTTGACAGGCAAGCACAACCGCCAAGGCGATGCTGACAACGTAGCTGGTTCGATTCTGGACGCGTTGGTTCAGGCAAAAGTGCTAGTGGACGACAACATGAAACGGGTGCCCAGCCTGACGATTGCGTTGGACTGGAAAAAGAAAGCTGCCCCTAGGGCTGTAGTTGTTTTAAGTACGTCAGAGGAGTCATGAAAATAATCCATGATCTGCAGCCAATCGAGCTGGAATACTATTCGCTCGACGAGCGACTGAATGAGGCGAATAAAAGAATTATGAGGCTGCCCGAGCTTGGCATATTGCGCCGAGAGTTTGCGGGCAGTGCGCACAGCGTACCTGTATGTTTCGGGCTGAACAGGATGATTGGCAGTAACAACGTCGAGCGCTACCGAAAGGCTGTATTCCGGGTGTACAAAGAGTTTGGGCTTGAGCTGTTGGAGGGTTTCTGATGAATCACCCACCGACACAATGCAGTAAATTCCTGGACGAGAAAGGCAACCCCTTGGTTGTCACGTCCGACGATATCGACAAGGCGGTTAGTTGGTATGAGGCCAACTGGATGACCGTTTCTATGGCCCTGCCAGTGACTGTGTGGGGCACTGTCTACTCGGTGCGCTGGCGAGAAAGATTTGACAGCCAAACGCTGCCACTGTGGCGAGATGGGAAGCTGCGGCTAAACCTGGCTGTGGCGTATGTCTATGCCGCATTGAGAAGGCTGTGCACTGCGCTAAAAAGCAAAGCCAAGCCCTAGCCCGATTCCATCTACCGTTCACTTCAAGCACCTGTTAATCATCACTGAAAAATGAGCAAGTACGAGCAGGCCATAAAAGCAGGTCACAAGATTTTACGCTCTTTTGTGGGCGATGACCCTATAAATCAAGCGATTCGAGCTGATGCAGAGCGCTTATACGAAAACCTAATAATTCTGCCTTGTGAGTTGATGACGCTGGTCACTCGCAAGATTGAGAGGGGGGATCTGTGAGTATCACATGGTTTCGTCTGTATCACGACATGCCCAATGACAGGAAACTTAGAAAATTCAGTCCACAGCAAAAATGGGCGTGGGTAGTGCTTTTGTGTTTAGCCAGCGACTCCAAAGAAAGGGGGTTTGTGGATACGGGGGATGAAGAAGACCTAGCGGATTATTGCGGATTCGAAAGTACGCAAGACTTTCAATTTTTTTTGGACAAACTTCGCCAAAAAGGAATGATCGAACCGTTCCCAGGAAGGCTAAAGATCACCCACTGGGAAGACAGGCAGTATGAAAAACCTAGCGACAAACCAGAGGCGATAAAAGCCCGTGTAGCAAAGCATAGGGCTAAGAAAAAGGCTCAAAAAGAGGGTGTAACGGTAACGCCTTGTAACGCGTTACAAACGCTAAGTAACGCGGATGAAACGCCAAAGAAACACCCTGTAACGGACAGAACAGATACAGATACAGATACAAAGAAGAAAGAAGAAATAATGTCACCTGAAGGTGACTTGTCACGCGTGGCATCGGATAAGTCTAAAAAGCGGAAGGATGCAAGCTACTACCTGAAAAAGTGCTCTGAAGCCTACAGGAGTAAGTTTGAGGATTGGTGGACTTGGTACAAGTCCAGGTGCGAGGATCTTGGCTCTCACTACGGCTCAAAGGCCAGCGCAGCTCAAGTGTGGGCTCAGATGGAAAAGGATTTTGACATCGAGCAATTCAGGCTAGGGTGCTCGACTTGGTTCAAGGAAGCTAAAGCCAAAGGCAGCAAAGCGCCTCATGGATGCATTTTTCTTAAGGGCAAGGATACGCACAAAGACCCGTACTGGGTAGCAGCGCTGGAGTCGCTGAAGCCGCAGCAAAAGTCAGACTTTCTTGCCACATCGCCAGTGCAAACACTCACGATTACTCCAGAGCAAGAGGCTGAGTTGAGGGCTAAAGACCCAATGGAATTAACCGACGAAGAGTTCGCCTTGCTCAATCCAGGATTCAAGATTTACGGCAAGGGGGCAGCATGACAATTGCGTTCAACATACTGGACCACGTTGGCCAGCTCACCCCAGTGGAAGAACGGGGCAAAAATGGGTACTACCATTGCCCGGTGTGTGGCGACGATAATTTCACGGTCTCCAAAACAGGCGCTTATCAGTGCTGGGGCAATCAGTGCAAGCCTGAGGATATCCGCAACGCAGTTAGCCCACTGAAAAAGGCAGACAGGCTAACCTCAGTTCAGCGAGAAAAGATAAAGCTCAGCAAGCAATCCAAAGAAGCCGAACTTGGCACTGCTGAGGTAAAGGCTCAGGCTGAACATTACATGCTCATGGTGGCAGAAAAAGTCATCTCAGAAGCTGAGGCCTATCTGAGGCTTTCTGAGTGGTGTAAAAGCACCCGTCATGATGAGTTCAACGCTAAGCGTATTCTAAAGGGCTTCCTGGAGCTGCTAGGGCCATCTGATGGAACGTTAGACCCGACAGAGGATGCTAAAGTTTTGAAGTCGCTAGTCAAGGCTTATGCTGAAGAGCGTGATTTGACTTGCAAGTATGTTTTGAAGGGTCGCATTACGACTCGCTTTAAGCTCAATGACTCTCAAATCGAAGCGCTTCTTGAGCAGGTTGCCCCATCAGCGAACTTAGATTTTCGGCACTGTTCAGAAGACTTTGAGGATCGTGATTACTTAGCCCAGTTAGAGGCGCTTTCTAGGAATGAGATCCCTGCTGGCTTAAGTACTGGTCTGCTAGGGCTTGATCGAGTGCTGGGAGGGCTTGAAGAGAAATCTCTTTACATCATTGGAGGTAAGCCGTCTCAAGGAAAATCCGCCCTTGCCCAGACTGTTACTCGTGAAATATTAAAAAAATATCGCATCCCTACGGCTGTGTTCACTCTTGAGATGCCTGCGCGGCAATGGAAGGGGAGATGGCTGTCAGCGGAGAGAAGCATTGATTACACAAAGATTCGGCTGGGCACTTTTTCAGAGTACGAGTGGGGGCAAGTGCTTGATTGCATGGCTTATTTCTATGAACTCCCGTTGTTCCTTTCAGAAATTAGCGGGATCACCCCTAGCTACTTGCGTAGGAGTTGTCTAGCTATTTCTGAGAAATGCAAAGAGCAGTACGGTCAGGGGCTTGGCTTAGTTGTCGTCGATTACTTGAATTTAATGCGCTGCCCTGGCCATGCAAATCGGACTCAAGAGGTGTCGCAGATCGCTAGAGAACTGCAATCTTTAGCGAAAGAGATTGGGTGCCGAGTAATTGCCCTAAGCCAACTTCGGAAAGGTGATGGCGTTGCGTCATCGAAAGAGCCTGGACTTGATGATTTGCGTGAGTCTGGAGAGATTGCCCAGGTTGCTGATGGGGTTGTTTTAGTGCATCGGCCAGGCCGCTATGACGAGACTGTTCCAGATAGCGTCAGTAAGTTGATTGTGGCAAAAAATCGCCATGGGAAGGTTGGTGAGTGTGAGGCAGTGTTTGAAGGAAAATACATGAGGTTTTTGGACGCAAGCGGGAGGATGGGTTAATGCAAAAGAAATTTACTTATTGGTATGTCGATGGTGACTACGTAGTCACCGATATTTCAGGGGTTGAGTACGACCTGCATCTGCCAACGATGCGGGCAAATCGAACGACATTCGAGGGTGTCCTGCTTTGCTTAGAAGACAAGTGCTGGACTAATGATTTTTTGATTCAGGAGTTCAAGCAAATTGTTCAGGGCAACAAAGATTGTTCAAATGCAGCGTGAGGATATAGAGGGGAAGACGTTTTTTAAAGAAGTTAGTGAAATGGCGAGGAGAAAGACATGAGTGCAAGGTTCGAGGTTAGAGATAGCGAGGTAAATTTTGAAATTGAGAACATTTCAGCTGAGTATATCCAGTGCCAAGACTGCAGCTGGATCGGCAAAACGGAGCACGCACTAATGCCGCCGGGTTATGGTGGTCTGCTGTCATGCCCTGCCTGTAGCTGTATGTCGGTTGAGGAGTATACAGGGCCGAGAACGGTTGGGATTCCCGTTGAGCTGCTAAGTGCAGTCAACTCAAAGCTTATCAACGCCTTCATTTACCTGAAGGGTGACTGGGATGAGGAAATGAAAGAAATTCAGCGCGATTGCACCATCGAGGTGTGGAAGCAGCTTCGCGAATTCATGAAAGGGCAGGGACTGTTGATTGAAAGGGAGGAAGATCAATCATGAAACGAGAAACATTTGACGAAAATTGGATTACGGGCACTCGCTACCAGTTCTTTGAGCCCAAATTGTGGCGATGGCATTGGCCGAAGCTGTCGAAGACTGAGAACGAGATCTTATGGGTTCTGCCGACTATGAGCGTGAGGTGGTTTAGATGACTTGGGATAGGACAGTTAAATTTATGGAGTTAATAGCATGACGATAACATTGACCACCGAGCCCGGCACCGTGCCAGGGCAACTGACTCATGAAGATCTCAGTGAAGTTGAACCGAAATACAGCCGAGCACCGATCAAAGTGAGCCAAAAAGACTTAATCCGCTGGTGGGATCAGGGGGTGATTAACACCGCTCACTTTATCCGCTTTGCCCTTATGGTTGAGCGGGTGGGAGAGGATGGGCTAGAGAATTTTGATATTGAGAAATTCTGTGGCGATTGGGTGGGGACCAAGAAAAGCGGAGACGAGCGCTTTGTTACGCCTAAGCAAGTGATGGCTGAAATTCAAGCGCTGCAGCAGTGTGGGGCTGCTCACGTCGAGACAACTGTACAAATGAGCTTGGATTTACGATGAAGCAAATAACTTGGCAAAAAAGCACGGCAGACAGGGCATATCCAGTCTTTCGTGATACCCCAACCGAGCCATGGCAGCCGCTAAATAAGCACGCGTGGGCGGTTGGGTTAACTGACTTTCAGAGGTTCCAGGCTTTGCTGAAGCAAGGCTATGTGGCGGTTGTGGAGGAGGGTGAGGGATGAAGTTTACTGTATGGCAGGAAGTAGAGGTAGAAGTAGATTTAGGCTCTCAGGAGCTGCAAAGCTTTATTGCGGAACATTGGAGCGCAATTGATGAAGACGGCTTCCCCGTTCGAGACAAAGTTATTAGCGTTGTGACACTCTTCAGTGATTTATCTGATGAGCAGCTCAAATCTTTTTCAAGTAAATCATTGTCCACAATTGCGGCGGAGTTGGACAAGCAGGCTGGAAGGTTAAGACGCTTAATCCAGGAGGTTGAGGGGAAATGAATGACAGAGAGATACGAGAAAACTGGAGGCAGCATGAATCCACTTGAACTAACGCCAAGACAGCACAGCATTGTTTCAATGCTGGCTCAGGGCATGCATAACAAAAAAATTGCGAGCCAACTGGGAATAACCACTATTGTTATTCGCTCTCACATCAAGCTAGCTGTTGATAAAGTAGGGGCTCAATCGACAGCCCAGCTCATGTTTTGGTACGGGCAACGGGGGGCAATCACTAAAGATTCGCGAGGCCGAAATAATCAATTTGTCCAGCGACGACGGGAGGCAGCATGACAGTCTGGAATCAAAATGAAATGAATTTACAATATCCTCGCACTGAGCCTGAGCCTGATGGTGCGTCATGGCCGGAAATAATATTCGGGATAATTATCTTGCCATTCGCTCTGTTGACTGTTGGGATAACGACGATGATCGTCTATTGGATATCCCTGCAAGATCAGCGACGCACGGAGCAGTGGCGGGCAGCTGCAAAGATGGGGCCTGAGGAGCATTTAGAACGCTGTTTTAAGCTGGGAGGAAAACGGTGACGAGTGCTAAAGAGATCTTCACGCAAAGAGCCAAACAGTATTACGAGAAAAAATACCCTAACGGTAAAATTGAACCTTTACCCGTTGTTGTGGCGAAAGTTGTTTCCCATGAACAACAACCTGCTTGATTAGTGAGTCAAGAATTATCCTTAGCTCACTGGGGGCTAGTTCTTCCCAGAATTCAGGATCCGCAGCAACCGTTTCGTAAATGTCAACGTCGTTTGGATCTACGTCTTGCCCAGTGGCTTGCTCTAGTTTTGATAGTTGCTGCTGCTTAGCCTGGATCACTCCACTCAATTCCGGATCCGCCATTGCCTGCAGCTGCTGTATCTGGTTTCTGAGTTTTATTATTTCTGGGTTCACTTCAGTGTTCGGCTCAGCAAATTCTTGAGCAATGTCGAGTGCCCTAGCGCAAACCTGTGAGATCACTTCCTTGAAGAATTGATCCGTTTTAATTGAATTCTTATAAGGGCACTGCCTTTTCACTCGGCTGTTAATGGTTGATTCTGCTCCTCCACGGCAAACCAGATATGAATACGTTTTTCCCTGCCTATGGACAGTACTATTATTGTGTCTGCCGCCGCATAAGCCACACTTAATTTTGCCAGCTAATGGCTTTCTGCTCCTGGGGAATCCATTGTTCATTGGATTAGGAGCAGAGGCAATATTTTCGACAGTTACTTGCACAGCTCGCCATCGGTCAGGATCCATAATCGCTTCATGGTCTCCCTTCCTGACTAGCTCATTAGGCTTGCCAGGGAAATCAACCAGATAACCACGAATCACGGGAGACTGGACCCATCGCATAAATCCCTTAGTACTGACAGGGAAGTTTTTAGCAACTCCCCATCTCTCAGGATGCTTTTCGCTATAACGACCGCACATTGCCCGAATAGTGGCCCGGTATCCTCCAAGCTCAATTAACGTATCGATCATTTCGATAGCGATTTCCCGATAAGTCTTTCCGTCAGAACCAGGGAAAATATCATCATTAATTACTAGCCGCTGATCGCTGTCCTTTTTATAGCCAAATGGCGGATTAACTATCCTGTTTTGACTACGCCTGAACGCATGCCCTTTTACACTGTGCTCCCGTGCTTGGTCTCGTTGATGCTGCGCAAATGTGGCATCCAGGTTAGCTTGCAGGTTCCCGGCTGCACTGGTCAGGTCGATAGGCTTGATCCCTTTGTCCAGCTCGATTAATTCGCAGTCATTTTCTAAAAGTGCATCCCTGATTTTTACCCACACTCCAATATCTCGATGCCCCCTGGAGTGATACGGGACTACAAAGTATTTCTTATTAGGATCTTTCAACCTGGCTAATGCTTTTTGTAAATCCTTGCGTTCGAATATGCCGCCGGATTCAGCATCAGAATAAATATCAGTAGGAGCAATGCCGACCGCTTCAAGACGCTCTAAATAACGCTCGGGACTATGGCCCTCTTGCTCCTGCCGTTGCGTCGAAACACGATAATACCCAATGGCCTGAGATGGGTCGAAACTACTGTTTGCGGTCAACGTTAAACCTGCTTAACACACCACAAAGCATGATATCATCATTGTTGTACGCCAAGGGTTTAGCCCTGGCTTAGGAAATAATGCACAACTAAGACGGCATAATGGTTAGACCTTTCTCACCATTCGTGAGTTAGTGAATGCAGCTGCTGGCAGCTGAAAATCGGCATCTACCTTATGGCTGGGCCGATTGCTCTATCCAGCTTGGGACGTAATCGGTTCTATCGCAGTTCATTCCGTATTCCTGAATCAAAGGCAGTAGAATCCTGTCGGCCACCCTTGATAGCTCCTCGCTCAGCAGATCTTCAACCGGAATGTTTAGCTGTTGAGCTTTTCTGAGAGTAGCTGAGTCCACTGGGATCGTAATATTCGCTTTCAAAATTAGCCTCCAACCTCATAGTTGGGCTGCATCTTGCAGGACTTTCCAACTTGATTCTTCTACAACAAAAGTCTCGGTGCCGGGGGCACTACATAAAGCGTATCCTTTACGCTTCAACCCTTCTTCAGTATCCTCAAAAGACAAAGGATCTTCAGACCAAGGGAAGACTTCTGCAAAGTCTTCTCCCTTGTAACCCCAATAGCATCCGAGGTCGTCTTTTACGATTCGGTCGAAAGTGTAATGATTGATTTGAGCAGACATAATTTTTAACTCCGTTCTCACTTAACTTGCCCTGATTGTATACGTTACATTTTTGAGTGTCAACACTTTTGTTGAGGACTTGACAAGTCATCTTTAAGCGCTTATCTTTTGATAGCAATCAATGATTTTATTGAGGCGCATGAGCGAAGAGATTACACCTCAACAGCTGTTAGATGCAGTTGAGAACCCATACAAGCTATTAAGTAAGTGGGTTCTAATGCGTGGTGGCTGGACTGCTTTGTATAAGGTTTTTGGCTATGTTTCAGCACAAAGCTTTAATGAGGCTTTTAGTCGTAGGGCCACTAAAAACCGATGGACTGGGAAGGGGCTGAGAACTCATTTGTCCATACTGGTTCATCTAGACAATAATAGTCCAGAATTAGTCCAAAAAAATAGCACTCTCAATGAAAATGTTGAGGAATAAGGGGTTTATTGGGCTGATTAGTTGCGGTTGCAGCAGCAAGTCAAAGATATGATTTTTCGGAAGTAAAAAAAGTACTTTATCATTCCGTAATTCCTCTTTTCTTGTGGTTCTTTGCGGCGTTAACATCTGCATTTTGCTTCTGTTCAAATAGGCTACAGCTCTCATTTACGCAAATAAACGTGTCTTGGGCTGGCCTGATGCCTTTCCCTCCGCAACAATGACAGCGTTGTGATGAGTATCTAGCCTCCGTCTCTATGTATAATTTCCCGGCTTCCTCTAATTTAGATTTTGTTTTAGTTCTAAGGTCGCCCATACAGGCTATTTTCAATGATCTGTTCAATCCTGCCTTAGCTGTTCTGCCGTTTTGCTCGTAATAACTTCCATCTTCAGCTAACTTAGGCGTTGTCTGCCTCCCCATGTTAGTTAACGCCGTAGCCTCCCAGGCGATGACATCATAAGTTCTGGCTAACCTGGTTGACAGCTTATGATTGAAAGCATTTGAACTATTAACAGCTCGCTCATGCAGCCTGGATATTTTATTCCTAAGTTTTTGCTCGTTATTAGTGGCTTCACGCTTCCCACGCTTCCATATTTGTCCTAGCCGCTTATCATTTTTTTCAGTCATAATGTCAAGCTTGGATTGCAGCTTTTCAATATGATTGTGTATTCGTTGTCTGCTTTCGTTAGGATTAAATAAATGACCTTCGTCAGTCGCTACAATTGCCTTAACGCCAGGGTCAATGCCCGCCATATGCCCGGTTCGTTTAGCGCATTTTGAGTCTTCTATTAGCAAGTATGGCAGCTCATTTTCTATTGACTTTTTCTTGGCTAATGCCGCTTGATAGTCTTCACTGTTAGCTAACGCCTTGGCTTGCTCCTTTTTCCCTTTAATGCCATCAATAACTTTTTTCTTGATAGCGATTAAAACTCTTTTTTGCCGTTTAAGCTCTAATCTATTTTCTTCTTCCGCTTCACTTTGAGTAGTTAAGCATAGATAGAAGCCACTCGGTTTTAATATCAGTTTGTAAGTCTTTATTACATAGCCTTCGAGTCTTTTTGAATAGCTACGATCGCACGGTTCTAAAACTAAGCCTTGACCGTCGAATTGCCCTTTTTTGAACGGGATGGCTTTTTGATTATTGTTCAGCGTGCTAATTTTACACTGCTTGCCGTCCTTGTACTTTGGCTGCTTTCTAGCGGGCAGTTTCCCGTCTAAATAAGCCCTCCAGGCAACCTCAAAGTCAGCTAGTAGCCCCCCAACAAAATCGCTATTGCACGTTAATTCATCAAGACCCTGAGAACTTCGTGACGCATTTAGCAACGCCATATTGTCTAGTCCCCATGATTTCCCCTTTAGCTCACGTATTAATGGGACGCCTTCCTTGAAATAAGGGACTTCGATATATTTATGGGGTTCTGGCTTTATCCGCCTATATGGCTTATCCCCAGTCACTAACTCATAGCCAAGTTTTGTTTTGCCATCGCCATAGTGAATCAAAGGGGCTTTATCTGACTTCTTAAAATACGGACCTCCTTTAGCAATCTGACAAGCTGCGCCATTCCAACCGCCACTCTTTGAAAAGCGTAACGGCGTTCTAATGCAGCCTGATAAGTCGACGCCTTTCTTTTCTACCCAGGCATACCACTCAAGGCAATGATTATGTAAGGCTACGGCCCGTACATAATTCCACAACCATTCAAGCTCTCTGCAAATTTTCTCGTATGTAATTAGTGTTTCAGGAGTCGGCTGGACTTTTACCTTGATCGTCTTCATTATTTTGTACGTCGTTTTGTGGCAGCTCTGGCAGCATATCAATAAAGCGTTCCAATAGGTCTGCTATCGATATATCCCAAAGTCTACAATACTGCTCTAGCTTTTGTTTGCGACTTTGCTTGATGCGCGCGTAAATCCTGCCTTCTCTATTCTCTTTTCCCATTTATATTAAAAAATACTTGGCGTACAAAATATAACACGCTAATATAAGGACATCGCAGTTTGGGCGACAAGGCAGCGGAAACGTTGTTGGATGGCTTCAGCGCTAAGGTTCTCTAGGGGGCTATGGGTATCTTCTGTCGGGAAACCGATAAACACCAGCCGAAAGGCAAGATAGGAGCAAAAGGAGTCCGTAAGGCCCTTATAGATTCGCCGGATCTATGGCGAACAGTCTCAACTTTTTTTGGCAAAGCTAAGCGAGGCCAAAAGAAGAACCTTGAAAAACAGGGATTAAAGCTTTGGCAAAATTGCCATTTTATGAGCTTTGCCAGAATCGCTCATAAAAGCCTTGCGGCTAAAGGGATGCAGCTGTTTAAGCTGCCAAATCTTTTATCCCTACCAAGGGACTGAAACCATGATGGGGCGATTCTGGATATTGATTCCCTACCGCTGCCAAAGCTTTAATCCCTACTAAGGGACTGAAACGCGGCAAAACCATTTGCTTTAGCTACGTCATCGCTGAGGCTGCCAAAGCTTTAATCCCTACTAAGGGACTGAAACAGCAGGTCAAAATCTGGAGAATTAGCAATCGCGATGGCTGCCAAGGCTTTGATCCCTACCAAGGGACTGAAACTAGCAATTGATAGCGATGAGTAAGGCATCACGGGCTGCCAAAGCTTTAATCCCTACCAAGGGGCTGAAACGAGTCAATCTCTTGGATCACAGCCAAGCTTTTCTTGCGCTGCCAAGGGACTGAAACTTTATCACTCCGTAATTCCTTTTAGCCCGAGTATAGTTACGACTGACCCCACGATCAGCGTAGACCACTCGAATATGTTCTTAATAGTTTCGTGGTCCAGGTTCAGTGCGAACGCCGCGATTGCAGCCAATGATACGCCAAGTACAAGCATGCCAAGCTTGATTTTTTTCTCAGCCTTGCGACGGGCGAGTAGCTGGGATTCTTGCTGACGGTTTAACGCTCGCTCTTGCTCCAGCGTGCTACTAAGGTCTAATAGGACACTGCTTTGTTCATTGAGCTTTTGGCCAAACTCCTCACGCTCTTTGGAGTATTGGACTTGCATCCGGCCCATGGCTTCAGTGAGCTTTTCTAGCTGATGCTTGGCCTGTGTGGCTTCCTGTTCGTAGATCCTCCGCTCCATTTGGATAGCTTGGAATTGCTGCAGCGTTGGGGGGTCCGTATCATCTCCCGGCTCTTTTTCTGCAGGCCACTCAAGGATGCAATAGTATCGTGAGTTAATTAAATCATTTTGGAATTTAGGGAAAATAGTGATACTTCCTGCAAGGCCAGGACGGAGCTGCATGAATCCAGTCACAGGACGATGGCCAACCCATACTCGTTGTTTCGACGGCTTCCATTCGCCGTCGACTAAGTGGCCATCGTGAACAAAATAATCCCAGCCCCTGGGACTTGCCTGGTTCTCTTCTGCTAACAAAGTGCATTGACGAGAGCTGATCCAATTTTGGCAGCGGGCACCGACACCAATCTGAATGTGGTTTTCTGCAGGTTCAGCTCTGCCAATCGTAATTGGCCCACGCCTGAGTCTTTCTAGTGAGATTTCGTGTTGCTGATCACTCCCGCCTATTTCGGTGATCAGCAGATACTCTTCGGCTTTCATATTGGGCTATAAATACTCTCTTATAGGCTAACCTATAAAAGAATCTTTCTCCTCAGTGCTATCTATGGCCACTATCCCAGACAGTTCAGGGTTACCGACAAGCGGGACAGGCACTGGACGGAGACTTACTCGCGCTGATCTCCAGGCAATGATCGACAAATCGGTCACAAGCAGTATAGGCGAGGCGTTTCGACTCTCTGGGCAAGCTGACGAGCGGAATGCTGCTAGACTCCGAGACTTGGAAGCCAGGATGGAGACTTTAATAAAGAAAGTCTCTGACAGCAGCTCGACAATAGCAGAGATAAAGGCTGGCTACGACGAATACAGGGAATGGGGCAGCAAAGTGGCTGAGGCTGTAGCGGCCACTGGAGGAGATGCTAGAACGCTGCACAGGACTATGGAACGGGTTGATGGCCTTGTTGAGATTGCTCAGTTGTTATTGAGAGTGCTAGAGCCAACAAGCAGGGCGATCAATTGGATGATCGACCGACTGCACCGGCTGGACAAAAGAACATACAGTCACAAAGACGGGGCGGATATCACTAACCTAGTGAATGGCCCCCGACGAAGATCGAGTGATCGCGGGTAGTGGCGCAGGGCGACCGAATAGGTAACCCTGCGCCATGTCACAGCCGATTGCCTTAAGCATGTCGGCCTGTTGCTGGGTTTCCACGCCTTCAGCGATAACTTTGATGCTGAGTTTTTGCGATAGCGCCACAATTGCGTCAACCATTACTCTGGATTCGCGAGCAGGCAGGCCACTAATAATAGATCTGTCGAGCTTTACCAGGTCAACTTGACCCTTCAGCAATCTATCGTAGCTGCAGTATCCGGTGCCGAAATCGTCCAGGGCGATCTTTACGCCTTTCCCCCTAGCTGACTGAATCCGGCTCTGAATCTCCTCAGAAACAGCCTCAGTCTCCAATATCTCCATATGCCCTCTAGCAGGCAGCTTTTGATCGTGCCAATCTGCTCTAGCTAGAGTGAATGGGCTGATATTAAAGCTGATCCACTGGCCAATCTTGCTTGAATCTGCCTGGGTTCGCTCGATTACCCAGTAGCACAGCAAGTGTTCACTGTTTGCCTTTCTCAGTAAAGGCAAGAAATCCCTGGAAAGATTAATGCATTGTCTTTTGCCCATCTTGACAACGCCTCATAACCAACGGTCTCATCGGATCTTAGGTCAACTATCGGCTGATAATGCAGGGCAAATCCGTTGTGGTTAATTGCGTATTTTATTTCTGAAAGCCTTTGTGTTTCAACCTCTGTCAGCTCTTTGTCGCCAAGTTTGCTGACTTGGGAAAAGAAATAAAGAAATTCTCCAGACTCAGAATGGAATCCTTCACAGTGCAACGTGCAAGAGATCCATTCTGCTGTTTGTCCATGCTTATAACGTTTTTTCAGTGTGAAAGATTTAAGTTCTCCATTGATTACGCTGCGGAATGGGTTGACCTGAGGCGTTAGATCGTCAGGATGACTGATTTCCTGAAACGTTAGGCGCAGCAACGTTTCTCGTTGATAACCCAGTATTTCACACAGAGTCTCATTTACATCCCAGAACTTTCCGTCTGGCCCAACAATAGCAGCCCCTATCAGGCTGTTCCGTTTAAGTAGCTCTGGGATTCTATGCATCATCAAAAATACCTAATCCTGCTTCCGCATTTTGGCTGCTAGTTAAATTTTAAGCTTGGTTACGCTTTCTGCCCTCGTCGTTATTGGTTTGACGTGGTTGATAGATTATTTAGATATTGTCGATGTGGTCAAGACACTAATCCCCTGATTGATGATTGAGGCTTAGCTTGCAAGTAAATCCAATAAGCTTAGCTGTTGCTTTTTGGGGGCTTCCTCAGTCGTTGCGGTCTGTTGTTTTAGCCAGTCTAATCTAGCCTGCTGCGATACAAAGTTTTGTTCTTTGCCGACTTTGCTACGGGCTACATCTGCCCAATGAGGATCAATATCAATCCCGATAAAATGTCGTCCATGCTTTTTGGCCGCTACTAGAGTATTGCCGGAACCACAAAAGCAATCTAGAACTACTGAATTAGGTTTAGAACTAGCGTTTATTATGTGCGCCATCATGGCCAATGGCTTCTCGCATGGGTGCTTACCTGGGTAGCTTTGCACTGTCGGGAAGTCCCATATATCCGTGTAGGGTACGTCTGACGATACAATAAACGGTCTACGTAGTTCTTCGTATTGCTGACGTAGTTCTTCGTATTGCTGACGTAGTTCTTCGTATTGCTGACGTAGTTCTTCGTATTGCTGACGTAGTTCTTCGTATTGCTGACGTAGTGAGTTAGGCCCAAACAATTGGCGTAACCATTGATAATTATGTTTTGTTGGCAATGCCCATTGAATAGAGGTGAACCAGTGGCCAGCCATACCCGTTACTGTTCGGCTACCTGTTTTTTTTTGAAAAGCTTCAGCAACTTGTCTTATTGAAAATCCAGCCTCCATTCTCTCTCCATCCAAATACGCCCGCAACGGTTCAAAAACAAACCCGCGCAACTCATCACACTTTGCCTGATAACCTGCTTCGCCTTTAGCTGCGTTATCTGCGCCGTAATGTTCACAAAAGATAATTGATTCCGATGCAGGGAAATAGCCTCTAAGAATTTCTTTGCATGATCCTTTATGAAATCCTTGTTCCTTTCGCCATCGAATATTGTTCAGCACATTAAACCGATCGCTCAACAACACCTCAACTCGTGCTGACATTTTTGTGCTCGCGAAACAATACAGGCTGCCATTAGGTTTTAATATGCGTTGCCATTGCGCGGCTAGCTGGTCAATCCATCTCAAGAATTCTGCTGAATTATCCCAGGCGCGATCCCACCATTCGAATTTGCCTTTAGAACCGCCCCCTTTTACCTTAAAAAAAGGCGGGTCAGTTGCTATTAGATCAATGCTGCTATCAGGGATGCCGTTCATCACTTCCAAGCAATCGCCTTGAATAACTTGATTTAATTCCATATCATCAAAAATATCTAATCCTGCTTCCGCCAACTGGGCCGCGTGGAAGTGCCAATATCCGCTTATCCCATTGTGTTCGCATCGCAGTCCAGTTAGGAGGGGTGATTGATCGATTGCTTCCAATGCTGCCCACCCCAGTCCCCCCAGATCGGCTTAGATCGCCCTGAAGAATATTGCCTGAAAACTGCGGGTCTTCCTGATAGCTGTTGTCATCGAGCAGAGCTTTACCCAGGCTGTTCCAGTTGGTTAGCCCATTGTATTGGACGTTGTCGATTAGCACGCTCGGAGTACTGTCTGTACTGTCCCACAAAATATTGTTGTCGGCGGTTATGAAGTCGCCTGTGTTGACCGCTTCGTAGAGGTTCCCGTCGCCTTGCAGGATGCTGTCCCTGATGTCTGGCAGGCTAAATGCAAATGAGCCGGTGTGATATTTCACTACAGGCTCATTGTCCAGCTGCGTCGTGGTGACATTCCTAACTGTAGTAGTCCCGTTTCTGCCCCAAAACAAAGCCGTATCCACACTAGTCAGTGAGCCTACAACGGCGTTGCGGACTGTTGTGTTTGCAGTAGCTGAGTTTAAATTATTCCTGACGATGTATCCGTCAGTGCCCCCATTGATAGCCATGAGCCCATCAACCTCTATCGACTCGTGCCCAGAGAGTACAACCTGAACGTAACCATCAAAATAGCAATCTTGGATGTCCAGCTCTTCGCAGTCGTCAGCTTGAACTCCTCGCGTCCCGTTCAGTGCATAGCAATCTTTGACCAATAGTTTTTTGAGATCATCAGTCCCATTACTGGCATGGCAAAAGAAACTAGCGCCCGTACTGAGTGTATTGGGCGAATCTACAACGCAGCCTAGATAGGCATTCAACGCGGGCTCGTCATTGCTGCTTTTGAATATGACAGCAGGAGTACTAGACGGGATGCGAGAGTCGTTAACAATATGATCTTTGTAAAAGGCGCAATTCTCGAATATGCCCGATCCGATTTGCGCAAAATGGCTGTTCCCAAACTTAAAAAGACAATTTCTTACAATTGTCCCTCTAGCCGTAAAATACAGAGCGCCATTATCTCCAGTAGCAGTATCAATCTGGAAGCCATCAACGATGGACCCGTCGCCAGCGTTGTGAAACGCATACTGCCTAACCCCACACTCATAGACTTTCCCATTAGTGCGGACATCAGAGCTGTCAGAAGCGTGGATATACAGTGGAATTGTTGCTGCTGAGTTGGCATTTACATTGTCATGACCGGTGTATGTATAACTCCCCGCAGTCGTTTGACATGTCGCCACATCAGCCACGTACGTCAGTAGTTCGTCGTCCTCGATAACAATTGGGAACGATTCAATTGCAGTGATCGTGTGACTGATGTTGATCGTCCATGCATTACTGCTGGCATCGCTGAAGTTGGCGTTAGTCAGCACGTCAGCCGTTGTGACTCGCGGCAGTGGCCTGTCAGTTGATTCAGCCCGAATTGTTAGCCGTTTCCCGCCAAGATCACATTCCTCCCTAAAGGTGCTGTTGGTGCCATCAGCCGTATTGCGGACAATAATGGTGTCTCCGTCAGACGATGCCGCAATCGCCGCTGAAATAGTGGCATAAGGAGCATAGTAATTCCCTGCTATCCCATCAGTAAAACTATCGTTGCCAATAGCAGCGCTGACAAACACTGCAGTAGAGTCAATATTCAACGTCGCTTCTACTGCTGCTGTGGGGGCTGTAATCGTAAAGCTGCCAGTGAAGTCAGTGTCATCATCGCCTGCAATTTTTGTCCCCCCAATAATGCTGGCCGCTTCCCAGTTGACCAGCACGTCGGTCGCGGAGTTATTGAGTAGCGTGGCCTTATGAGTGGGGCTGATTAGTGCAGACCATTCTTGCTTGTTTGCGTTGTCGACAACCTTGGTCAATCCGTCGCCTTCAGTTAATTTTACGACTTGAGAACCAGCTGTGAGGGTTAATTCGAACCCAGCATTTAGTAATGAATCTTCTGTTTTGCGGACAAGGAAAACTTTTTTGCTGCCATATCGCCAACTGACGATAGACCCGTTGAACAATTTATCGGCATCAGTGCAGACCATTAACAACAATCCTCCGCTAATAGATCGGGTTCAGCGTCAAGCGCTGATGTCATAGGCTCAACTCCCACAAAAAAGCTGATCGGATCTCCTGCTATGGCAGCAATTCCAGGGCCATTGTCCAAAACGAATAACAGCGGGCTTCCGTCAGCAGCTAGCAGTTTTGGAGCGCATATGACGCGGTTGTCGAAGGCAGCGATAAAATCTCCCAGGATTCCCCGAGAGATAGTACTCAGTCCGCCGAAGCCAACACCCCTTCTGATTGTACTTAATCCGTTTGGCATCATGCCCCCTGCACTGTGTAACTATCACTCCCGTTGTCTGTGATAGTAGTTGACCCGTCGCCGTCACTGACCGTGATTGCCGTTGGCGTGTGTGTCGCTGTTACGCCAGCAACCAACCCTAGTTGTTTGGCCATAGGGCGGGTGTGACCAAGGATTAAACCCACATTTGATTGGATCGTGGAGATGTCGATCAGATCGTTGGGCGCTTGTCCAGCTGCATAGCCCCCAACCGTGACCGTGCCCCCCATGGACCCGGTCGTTACTTGCCCGCTACCGTCAATAGCCAGTAGGGCAAAGTTGCTTGGGAAAGCCTGAGTGAGACTATAGCCGGATTTATCATTGTTGGTGGCCACGACAACTTGGTCCGACGCGTGGTTGAACGTACTTAACCCAGACACGTCAGCAGTGGTCCATGAGGCATTGCCTTGAGTGAGAATGCTGTTTATATCGCTCGTCAACTCTGCTCGCGTTGGGGGATTATAGGCATTCAATGATGCGGTCGCAGCCGTTTGAACATCAACGCTGGAGAGGTTATTGAATGATGCCGGGAATGTAACGCCTGTAACACCCCCTACATTGCCTGAAACGGATCCAGTGGTGGTCACATTGGCAACCGTATCCGCAGCAGGGTCAAAATAATCTGCTGAAGCCAGCGTGCGGGCGTTAAACTCAGACACTGTTGGAATATCTCCTAGCTGAGTGTCTAAATTAGCAGACGACAGGCCAACGGCTGTTCTGATATCTGCCTGAGATATGTTGTTAAGTGCTGAAATCGATGCGGGGATATCTGTTCCAGTGTTGGCAAGAATGGCAGCTAGTTGAGTGCTGTTGGCGTCTATCTCGGCCCGTACGTCAGCAGCGCTGTGGGTGCTGAAGCCAGTAGCTTTAAATGCGTCCTCTCGGCTTGAACTGGTGAAATAAGTGTAGATTGTGGCGGCATCATCTCCACCCCCACCTCCTGATGGGGCCTGCTCAAGAGCATTTGCTGTGAATCGGTAAATCACTCCGTCTAGTTCCGTCAGGTCATCCAGCTTTGCCAAAGTGGCGGACTCCCCCGATGTCAGCCCGCTCACGCCTGTCTCGACGGTAGCGCCTGTCCCTAAGGCAAGGGCATTGAAAGCAATGCCACCACTACCTGTTTGTGGCTGGGCCAGAAGAGACGAGCCGTCGATTGTCCTCGCAATTCCTCCAACGATAGCTAATGGGGTAGAGCTGATGTTGTCAAATTGAAGGTTTTTAAGATCAAACGTCCTGAGGTTTACTGCGGTGAATGTGTCAGCGTTCACTAGCCGTATCCCGGATTCGGTCGACGTAACAAACACTCCCCAGGCGTATAGATCTTGCCAAATAGCAATCCCATCGGAGTCATTTGAATTTACTTGGAGCTTCCCGCCCCCGCCTTCCAAGACAAGGCCATAAACAGAGGATAAAGAGGAGCCATCGTTAGTAGGTGTAACGCTTGTCACACCTACTCCGCTTGCGTTTTTGATTTCTCCATCTAACTCCAGGTTGGTCAGGCTGATTATTCTGTTGTGAATCGTATCGACTTCGCTAGAAACGTTGACAACTTGAGGGTCGGACACTCCAGCAGTCGCGCTCCAAGTAAACCGCTGGATAAATAATGGGGTTGCCATTGTTGTTCCGCTGTTATCCCAATAGATAGCCTTTCTTAGTACGCTAGTACCATTAGAAAGAGACAGTGTTTGAAATACGCCACTACCGCCACTCACTGATGCGTTATACAGCTCAGTCTCAGCAGCTGCTGTAAAGACAGAGCCGCTACTATCTGTTCCTTGATCAGAGAATGAGATCGGACTGCCTGGGATGTCAGATTCAGCGGAGAATAGTTGCATGTCTCCGCTTGACACTGTGGCATAGTATCGCCCCCCATCCACAATCTGGGGCGATGTTGTGGGCATCGTTGCTCCAGACGTTAGGTTGACGTGAACGGTTGTATACGGGCTGGAACTCGCAAACGCAGCCGCGTCACCATTGTTGTCATTCCCCAATGTAATATCGTTGTCAGCTGTATTGATATCTGCTGCTGCGACTGTAAAAGTCTGCTCATGGGCGAGAAAGAACCTTGATCCATCAGCTACGTTTGCCGCACTAAACCCTACTGGTGGCGCTGGGTACGGGCGCTCTGTTCCTCCAACGTCAACAGGGATGTGTGTCAACTGAGCCGCGATGGCAAAACTATCAATTACTCCGCCGGTCGCCATTATCAAATCACTGCCTCTTGTCGTAGCGATTCGGTCAGCTGCCCTGCCTGTTCTGTTCGCGGAACCTGCGTCAATGTCAACGTCCTGTCGAACCAACCAGAACAGATAGGCTATCATCTGCTCCAGGGTTCCGTTATTGGCATCATAAATAATGTTGAAGGCATAATAGCTTCCATCAATTTGCCGCTCTCCAGAGTACGCGACCCAAGTCACCCCAGTGTCATCCCCTACTCCAGTCCCAGACGAGGTGCCTCCAGCAGTTGTTATATACCATCGCCCTCCATCGCTAACCACTGCATTAGCTGCATAGACAGTGCTATTAGCCCATGCAGTAAATCCAGTGCCATCCAAATAAGTGACTGACATCCCATCAAAAGGCGCTACATCTGCCGCCCCATCGCTGTTAGCGTCAATAGCTGTGTCCGCAATCGTTATATTCGGATTTGCTGTTGTTGTTAGTGGAACAAAATAACGTTGAGGATTGAGGCTAGATAAATCTTGTTCTGCTGCCAGGTCGTAAGTGACCGTATTTTCTCCCTGAGCCCTGATAGAGAGTTTTAAGAAAGTTCTTAGGTCAAAATTCCCATTACTAGCATCACCAAAAACCTGAACTAGTTGATTAGGAAGCCCGCTATTAATGGCCTCTACAATAGTTGGATTGGTTACGTCAGATTGCCAATAGTAGGGCGTTGCAGCTGTTGCTAAGTTACCTAAGCCCGTAATATTGAGCCATTCAATTTCTAGTGCATTGGCTGCGGAATACTGAGCTAGCCCCCCATCACGAAGTAGGTCTCTAGTTGTGTTGTCTTTTAGATGCCATCCACGACGCAGCTCAAACTCCCCAGCTGTCGCAGAGATGGCCACGACTGGATCGTGATAGGGCATCAACTCATCATTCAAATATCGAGACTCGATAATGAAGCTGTATAGGTTTTGCAGGCTAATTCCTGTTGGCTGTGAAAGATTATTTCCTGTTGCAAGCTGCATCTCTACGTTTGCGGTGTCCAGCCATAAATCAGCACTAACTCCAATGCCTGAGCCATCTAGCGTAATATCGTAAGCTCCCGCTGTAGCTGAGTAGTTGATGTCAGCAGTTTGCTCAACTGGAAGAGTAGTGCTACTAGACGGATAAATATAGTTCTCAATAAATACTGATTTTTGCCCAGGATTGACAATATAAATGTCGTATCCTTGGCTAGCGGTTCCTGTGCTGAACGAGAAGCTAGTGCCTGAACTGTTTACGCCATCAACTAGCGTCGTAGTGCCTGTGTCATATATTTTTAGGCGACTACCTGATATCAATGGTGAAATTGTGACGGCAACTGTAGGAGCGACAATATTGATTGTCCCAGCACCCGTAGTTATTATCCCTGGGTCAGACGCCACAGTAACGGTGGCCGTGCCTGAGTCTAGGTTAAGTGTTGAGCCTGAAGCAAAAGTAAATGCTTGGAGATCATAGGTGCCTGCGGCTAGATTTATGGTGCTAGCAGCAGGAGCAAGAATACTCTCAAATGTCGTGCCCGCAGTAAAGGTTCCGTTGTATCCGCTGATGTCTAACGTTAAAGAACCTAGGCTTACGCTAGCACCCACAGCATTCAACAAAAGCTGGTTTATAGCTGGGAATTTGTCAAGAAAATTGTCGCGCTTCCATGCTTTAGCTTTATCAAACAAGGCATCAGGGTTTGAGGGGAACCCTGTAGTCAGGGTAATTGTTGAAGTCCCTGTGTCTACAGCAAACCCTGTGTAGCCATCAACAATAGACTTGTCAGATTCTGTAATAGAAGGGTCATCAAGCAGCACCCAGTTTATATCTAAGTCCCCTGAGCCCTTAAAAGCCTCAGATGTTATTAAGCCTCCACTAAATAAGTGTTCATAGGAGATAGTATAAACATCAAAAATATCAGTACTATTAGAATTTTTACTATAGTAAGTAGTAGTCAAGCTTCCGTTATTCAGAACCCAATTAACTAGTTGTGCTGAGATGGTTGGGGTTTCACCTGAAGAATCTGTCGTAGCTGAATAGTCTGTATTGCCAGTTACGGCCACAAAAGCACTTTCTACTGGGTTTGCACTGGCGTCACTTATAGACACATTTACGTCTTTGAAAACATTTGCTATCCAGGATCGGCCACTTGTACTAATAAAGCTATAGTCAGACCCATTTGTAGCATTAGTGATATTCAATGTCGGCTTATTGCTTGTAACGTTACGGCCAAATGTAATAAGCCCCATGCCAGTTTCTAGCAGAGGAATATCCCGGATGCTATAAACAGAGCCTGAGGGAGTGGAGGCAGATATACCAAAGTAAGCCGTAGCTTTAATAGTCACGTTTTGCCAGAGAAGTGCATTTCCCACTAAGAAGAAACCAATAGAGTCACTATCACTCAGGATAGTGGAGGAGTTTAGCGAAAAGTCCCCGTACCAATAGTAATTACTTGCTGCAACAAAAGAGTGTTCTAGGGTTACTGCTGAGCCAGCAAGTGCTTGGAAGCCTCCTGTGATTGTTATTGCTGAGCCGTAGCAATTAAGAACCCCTTCTATACGAATTATTCTTTCTACCCTACTAATTAGCGCTGAACCGCTAGTGCTAGTACTTTGAAGTATTGATGGGATATATCTGTTCTGTCGATAATCGGCGCTGTTCGACTCTTGGACACCTACGTTCAGAGTGCCTGTCGTTGCAACTTGAATAACTATTTCTGAGTTATTCGGAGGCTGTATTTCCAAGCTTTCTCCGGGGGGGATTGTCAATGTCCCTTCGACAATTAGTTGAGCCCCAGATGCTAGTATCCATACGTCCCCAAACCCTTTGACTTCTTTCGTTACAGCTTCTAACGACTCTAGCCCAGATAAAGAAGTGTCTGTCCCTGTTTGGGTTATTTCAGCAGAAGCACCAGTCCCAGTTTGGGCAAAAGTCATAGCGCAACCTCCCAAATCCACCAATACGTATGCCACCAGGCCACCTCTTTAACGTCAGTGGCATTAGCGTTGTAAGCACCTAGACAAACAACCTTATCTGTTGTGCTTTCGGATAAATCGATTCTCCCCGCACCAGTAGTGCTACGGAGTGTGTTGTTGTTGTCTGTTTGGCCAGTCCCGTCACTCTGGTAGTTTTCTAATGCATCCGAGTGGGGGGAGGGGTCATCATTCGTGACGTGAGCGTCAAATTTATCTCGATCCATTATACCGATATCGATATACTCAGAATCGCCAAAATTTTGGAATGCTAAGTCGTACTGAAACTCGTATATAGCCCCAGCAGCTAACCTAACGTTCTGGCCAGCTGTATTGCTACCTTCCCCAATTACTTGGTCAGAGTTATCTAATAACTGAATTTTGTTCCCTTTTATAAAAGCATTGCTGCGTCTTTGAATGGTCCCACTAGCAAACACATAGGGCGTTCTAACGAAGGACAGCTTCGCGTCGGCTGGGTCTAGAGACGCTGGATTAAATCGTATTTCAAACGGGCTAGCAGGAGGAGTAAGCGAGTTTGCAGGCATATACAGATGGGCTTTGCTGGTTGGAGCCGATGGCGCAGGCTGGTGAACAAAAGTCATGCCGACACCTCCGCTACTGTGCTGCCGCTCGCAACAGAGGCGAGAAATTGAATCGCATAGAACTTATAATCCAGTAATCTAAACAAAGCGAAATTAATCCCCTCGCCTGCTGCTAGAGTAGTTGGGCTGGTCGTGTTTCCAATAGAAATCAGGCTTCCTGTAGCTGGATTGGTCCAGTCTGTTGCCTGGTTGTAGGCGAGACGGAATGTGGACGCTTCGGTCGCTTTTAAGCGAATCTCAAATGCATTAAAAGCGGTCCCTCCTTTGTTGACAACTTCAACAGCAAGGCCATTGCTTTGGATCTCCATTTCTCCAATAGCAGTTAGGCTTGTCCCAATGGTCTGCTCTATAGTGGTTGCCATGCCTAAACCAGCCCCCTCCCTCTGTTATACAGCCCTACTCGACTGGGCTCTGATCGGCCTCCTGGCCATGCAGTGTTCAGGCTGTTATTGCCTGTTTGCTGGCTAAGCGCTAGATCTCTTCGAATGCTAGAGATCAGGTATTTTTTATAGGATTCTAGTGATGCTGCCTCCCCGGTATAGCCACTCCCCGACGTCGGGTTCGCGTATGTTTCACTGAACTGGTCAGGAATGTTGATCGACTTAGCAAAACTAGAACTGGATTGAATCGCCTCTATCCAGTTCCCTTGAGATCCGTCAACAGACTCTAGACAGTCAAGAGTCTTAAGTCGTGATTGAATATCAGCAGCGATTGTAGTGCCCTCTGATTCGTCGATAGTTTCGACGTAGCTGAGAGCACTCCATAAGTAACTGCCTTCTCGCACTTCCTGAATAGGGAGATTGAGATAGTGTTGCAGCTTGCGTCTGTCGTCAATTGTGAAAACGTTTAACGCCATCAGCCGAACCAAATAACGCCAGATTCTTCAAGCTTGACCCAATCGACAGCTTCGGTAACCGCAACAAGATCCTCAGCTGCCGAATAGGGCCGTTTTCCGATCAGCTCTCTCCCTTTCGCTAAACCAATCCCTTTGATACTAGTCAACTCAGTCAGAGAGGCTGAGTTGACATTGATTGAATCAGGCTGGGGAGGTTCTGCTGCAGCTCTTTCGGCGGCCTCGTCGTTGTCGACTTGCTGGCCTTCAGTGGTGGATGAATCCGCCAACTTCACAGGCTGTCGGCGATACAGCCCACTTGCGAGAGCTGCGCTAGCGTCCCCTTTGCTATGAAAAAGAGTGGGCATATTGCCCCGGAACAAAATAGTCGCCATAGGATTAATTAGGCTGATAGCAACAAAACGCCTTTCCGAAAATCGGTAGGAGTAGCGCCACATAAGCAGGCAGTACGAATGCCTTCCTTGAATTGATGGACATTATATGAGCCTTTGAAAACCTGCATCACCAAACCTGTGTCTTGGTCGGTAGAACGCTCTACAATTGCACCAGAGCCAGGAGTAGGTTCTGTGAGTAGCCGCGTAGCAAAGGCTAGATGCTCAATGTGGTAGCCGACATTCACAGCACCAATCGCAGGGACAGAGAAGTTGTAAGCTGTGTTCACGTCAGCGGCAGCAACTTTTTGACCTTTGCTGTTGTAAGGGATCATCCAAACGTATTTATTAGCGCTATCAACACGAAGGATTACGCCATAATTTACGTCAGCTGCAGTAGAGCCATTAGGTCCAATCCGACCAATCGCGCCAACAGCAACGCCAGCAGCCAGAGCCGCAGTCTGGTTAACAGTCACTCGAACAGCGCCAGCTTGAGTAACAGTGGATTGGTTGCCGTCGATGAACTCATCTGCACCAGTCGCAGCAGCAACAGCGCTAATAGGTTCAAAAGCAACGCCATCGCCTAAGTCTGCAACAGCGTCTTGTCCAGTAATTGCATTAGAACCACGGGTCATGAACTGCCGCATCATGAAATCACGGCTCATGTAGCTAGGCTCTTGTAGCAGCTGCTGACCTAACGCGATATTGCCTTCAGTTAAAGCACTGCCAGTGACAGGAGTAATCGCACCCATCAAAGACTCAGCAGCACGAGGAGATAATCTTGCGTAACGGCCAGACTCAGGAACATCCACTTCGTTGAGCGCAGCGCCACCAGCACGGTGAAGAGCATCACCGTATTCAGCCAGGACGCCACCGCTGGTCTCAGTGAAAGCAACTGTTGTAGGAGGGTGACCGCCTAGAGTGATGTCCCCACTAGCTGCCAATGTCCATGTACGGAACCCGGTATTGTACAGATAATTATCGAACGACTTACGAACTGCGCCACCAGTAGAAAGTGAATAATCCCTTACGTAGCGTTCCACCTGGGTATCGCTTCCATAAACGCGAAAACCAGAAGTGAAAAGTTTCTCTAGCGTTAGAGTAACAGGGAGATAATCAGTGTCGTTGGTCGTCGCGTCAGTGTTTGTGCGAGGGTCATAATCTTGCGCCTCGCCATAGTCTTTAGCCATCAGCAGGCTAACCGACTGACCTTTCTCGAAATAAGTGTTTAGGTCACGACCGCCAAGCGTTGTAGTTGCTGCTGTAGCGAAAGCCGAAGACCGATACAATTGAAAGAGTGAACCATCAGCCAACGCCTTAACGACTGTTGACTGCTCTGCATTAGCGAAAGTAACCATCGGAAAAAGAAGGATTGTTGATTTCCTTCCGCATCCCTAGAGCTAAATTCAAATTCTCAGGGACCGAACCCCAGACTTAAGGCGTCTGCCATGCCTTCCCAAGGTTTACGGCCCTTGCCATGCCATTTCAAGAACAATATAACAAACGCCGTAGTTTTGTGCTACTGAGCAGATGCTTTGGCCACATTTTCGGCGATCGCAGAGAATGGATCCGCCGACTTCTTAAGCGCATCTATCCTGGCTTGAGCGTCCATGCCATCTGCATAAATGCCTGATCCCCCAGACGAAGCCGGTTGCTGTGTTCCTGGCTGAGTCCCAGTCCCAGTCCCAGGTCGAGGCTTAAATAAGTAGCCCGCTTCTTTCTCTAGACTAGATAACTGCTCTGACAAAGGAGTGAATGTAGGATTTTGAAATTCGTCTTTCCCCGCGACACCATAACCGCCCTTCTCAGGATCATAAGAGACTCCCTTGCTTTCAAGATAAGCCCAGGCTAAATCTGGGTTGTGCAGCCTGTCTCTTATGGGGTCTAATGCTGCGGTGCGGGCTTGAGACATTGCAGTATTAAGCCTTTCTTCCTCGACAGCCTTTTGCATCGCCTCAATGCGCTCTTCGTATTGCCTTGTGGTCTCGCTTAGCTTTTGCTCCATCTGCTGCGTTTGGGCCTGAAGCATGGCCTGTAGACGTGCCGTAATATCGTCGCCCGCCTGGGGCTGCTGTTCGGCTTCCCCAGTTGTTGGGGGCTGTGCGATCTGCTGCTGTTGGCCGTCTCCCTCGGACGGGATAACCTCGTCTAGTACTGACGTTAGCTGAGCCTTGACGGTCTCGTTCAGCTTTCCTTCTAAAGACTTATGTGACTTCTGGACAGCACCTGTGACCATTTTAGAGATCTCGTCTTTGAATCCTCCAAGCACTTGCTGTAGCTGCTCCAGAGTTACACTAGTCTGCTGCTCTGCATTTGGATCTTGAGTGCCGTCTGTCATATCACGATTTTAGGATTTCAGCAACATCATAGCGAATCCCTTGTAGAATAAGCAACTTATCTGTTTTTGCGGAATTCTTGAATAGCCTTCCATTGTTTTGAGTCAACCTTTCTTGCCTTTCCGCCAGTGATCACGCTGTTAATTCTGGCTAACGCCCATTGCTCTGGCGAAACCCCAGGTCGTCTACCAGAGCTAGCCGCAGCCCCTAGTCCTTTTAGCGCGATCTGTCGCAGCGCTGATACAGGTGCATTGGACTTCTCTGCTTTATTTTTGATGGCCTTTTGGAGTCGTGCCGATAGTCTCTGCCTACGAGTTTCCATAGCGTTTATTGAATTTGCGAGTAAATCGGCTTCTCCTAGTTTTTGTTTTGTCGTCCCCAGGGAGTGTCCGAGGCATTGGTTCGCCTGACTTGCGAGCTTTAGCAATCGCAGCTAGCCGCTTGCGACGGGTGGACCCGGGCAGGCCACTTACGTATTTAGAGGGAATATTGACACCGTTGTAAGAGATTGATTTAGGCATTAGACTTACCCAGCTTTTTGGCTAAAATATTTTTCCTTGATTGGTAGCGATCTCGAATTGCTCTGATTTTCTCGTAAGTTGGGTTTGCTATTGACGACAAAGGAACCCCCCAACGTGCAAATTGCAATACAGCAGGCGTAGGCAAGCCGTCGTACTTGCCACCTTTGCGGGTTAACGGTTGCCTCTGACTTAAGACTTGATTGGCTTTACGGGTGTTGAATTTAGCTTGATCGTATGCGGCTTGGTCGCTTTTGGGCTTTGACGACCTGACTGGTCTCCGAACGTTCCCGCCACTTCGATTGTATGCCGTCATATTCTTAGACGTGCGGCTACTGTATTTGTTGAATAATTCTTGCAGTAGTTCAGAGCGGGTGGGCATGATCAACCTAAGATTGCTTGACTAAATCCTACTGTACTAAATCCATTACGAGCCAGCTTGAGCCTGACTTCCAGGGTACAGGCGCAATTTGATCGGCACCGGCAATCATTACCAATAGGTGTTACTTGATCAATAGGGGTCCATTCGAGCACCTGTAAGCCAGGGCAGTCAGGGCAATGCCTAGGCACGTTCCCCAGAGACCTTCTCGCTTCCCATCGCTCTGACTGAACCATCGATACATGCCGTCCATCTTGATAGCTAGGCGCTGTATTCGCCCCATACCGCCTGGATCTGTCCCGTATCTGAGCGTCAGATAATTCCCCTAGCCTGATTCGCTCAACATGCTGTCTTAGCCGGTTCAGGTCTCCCCGGCCAGGGCCATCTCCATATAGTTGCTCTTGTAGCCTTGCCCAGTGCCCACGGGCCATCCTGCGCCGACCGCCAGCCCCTAGCTCCATCATGCGAACGTGCCCATTCACAATATCCCTGGCCATCCGTTCATGATATTCACGCAGGCTGATCCGGTTATTCAGTAAATCCCTGGCATGTCGTAGCGTGCGCTGTGATGCCTGACGTCGGTGACTGGCGACTAACTGGTCGATGCGTTGTTGTGGGACAGGACGGCGACCACGATAGTACTCTTCGCGTGGGATAAAGTAACGAACCCCTGGGCCACGGGTGTTTAGCAACACTAAGGCTGAGGCTATGGCAGTCGCGGCTATGAATTCTGACAATTGCCTTGGGAGCCCGTCATTTACTTCATCTAGCAGCGCCTCTAACTCAGATTGAGATAACGAGTCGAGTGAGTCTATACCGAGAAGTTCTGCTAACTCTTCCTCGGTGTATGGGGTGCCATTTATGGTGGTAGCTTCACTCATTCCTGGGATCAATTTTGCCTTCTGCGGAATGATTCCAGCCTTCTGAATTACCTGTGGAATCCCCTAGGTATGTGATGTCGCGGCTTACGAATTCTCTGACATCCCCATCGTCAAATAGGACTAAGATTCTGGATGGGTATTTATCTCCTGGGTGCGCATATTTCACCTCTTGGATGCACTCTATCTTCCTATGGGATTGCTCGCATTTCATGGCATCAGCTTCCGTCCATCCTGGGAGGGAGAGCCCGCATATCTCGCATTGCCATTGAGTTATTTGTTTAGGCATTATTCACGACTCCATTGCCATTAACTTCACCCGCCAACACTGGATTATCTGTCTGTGGCAACCCAGGTTCTAAGCCCAGGTTCCTGAGTAATGCCATTAAGTCCATGTCAGGTGGAATGATGCCAGCTTTCTGGAATATCTGATGCAAGTCGCCAGGAGATATCAAGTTAGACCCAGCCAATTGCACCAATGCGTTCATACCTTCTGGCTGCAGCGTAAATGGCGAATCTTCCCCAATCTCATCAGCGATCTCCGACACAATCGTAGGCGACAGGTTGAGACTGGCTACTGCTTTATTGGCAATCGCAATCCTGCTCTCACGCTTCAGTGTATCGCTATCAATCCCAGCTTGATCCAGGGCTGTGTATTCCTGCAATGCCTCCATCAGGCCAGTGGTGTTGTAGTCGGTGAAACCGTTGATCTTCCATTCCGTATCTTCATTGCGGACGATTGAGGCCGCATCCAGAATCGACTTAGCAAAGCCCCTGAGTTCCTCCCCATAAACCTCAAGCAAAATGTCTAGATCCCGTCGCCCTTCTTTTTTGGACTCACCTGATTGCATCCGCATTGCATAAGCATTGGCCGCAGTTTCAGCGATCTTATGCACCAAGTCCAGCATCTTTTGCTTTTGGCGGTCCTGATAATCCAGACTCAGTTGGATGTCACTCCCAGGACGAACAAACCATTTGCAGTCAACTCCAGGCGGCAGTTCCCACCAGAACCCATTGCCTGCTTTTTGAAATCGTGCAGGATTGCTGTTGCCCTCTTCGTGTGGGTAGTCTACGCCAGTAAAAACAGGCATGGCGTAATTAGTTTGGACTAACGCCCA
>CBDHHL010000030.1:0-25056 GCA_965263355.1 Leptolyngbyaceae cyanobacterium
CTTTATATGATCCGGTGTGGCCATTATCGCATGGGTATTGAAGCGATTGACCGACGTGCTCCTGGCACAACAAAGGCTAACTGGTTTCTCAATATTGAAGCTTGTAAGAAGAGAGATTTAGTTGCCCCGCATAAACGACGACCTGGCAAAGCAGCCTCCTAAGAATTGTTTTTCAATGCTTCAAGATATGCCTGGGCAGCTCTTACACTACTAATGTGTTTTTGATAGGTTTCAAGATTTAACGTCGCTGAATGTCCAGCCATCTGTGCTGCTACAGCAGTGGGTAATCCCAGATCTAGCGCTGCTCGGATGTTCCAGGCATGGCGAAGATCATAGGGTTTGAATGGCATTTTATATCGACTGAATTGTGTTGATGTGCGATCGCCATAAATTTTGTTGATCGGAGCAGTAATGTTGGGTTTCGTAATGTTAGCTAACTTCCAACGATCAACCCAGATACGGGGTAACGGAAACACTTCACGATTGCCAGTTTTTGTTGCGTCCGGCACTAGAGCAATAGGCCATGACTCTCCATCGAATGTTTTGTAGACAATCTCACATAAAAACGCCTCGTGATCGCGTAAACCATAGGTAGCCATTACTCCGGCAATCCATTGCCACCCGCGATTTTTAATCGTGTCAATAGCGGTGACGATTTGTTCATCTGTTGGAATGGTACGCGTAACTTTCTTGGGGTTATAACTGCCCTGCTTTGATTTGAGATCGCACTCAATTCCGGCAAACTTTGCCAACCGCTGTAGCTTCTGACAAGCAATCTGCAAGCTCCGACTATTGGGCTTCCATCTAGATGTGGTCTGTTCCAGTAGAGCTGCTGTCAGTTTGCGCTCAGACGTCAGCCACTTGAATGCTGGATACCAGAATTCTTCCTTCCACTTGAGATTAATGGCATCCTGGTCACCATTTTGAGATTTTAACCAGTCTTTGCGAAATCGTTCTATCCAGTAGCCACAGGTTTCTTTACTACGATCTACTTCCTCTTCCTGAGCTACCATTTCCCACTCAAATCGCTTTTGAGCGAGCAACCCACCAATGCGCTTGGCCTCAGATTCAGCGAACTTTAACCCGGTCGGATTGGCATACACATCTAGACTCAGATATTGCTGATACGGCTTTTGGCGGTTGCTACCAGGTTTAGGCGGCAGCACCGCTCGTAAACTCAGTTTTTCCTGGCGGGTTCCTCGGGCATAAACACGAACCCCAATGTTAGCTGCCTTCAACCGCTCATTAATCGCTTCAATCGTCAGTACTTTTGAGGGCATGGTGTGACCTATCCGTGAACTAAATATGAACTACTTTTTTTCCGTTCTGTGCAGTTGTGTCTGCTGTCTCATTTCGGAGTAGGAAACCTATAGTCTATATATAGCAATAGTTTTACGGATTTTTCAAGTCTTTTCAAAAACAACGAGATTTCAATGATTGCCTGTCTTACAAGCAGGATGTCACTGGTTCGAGCCCAGTACCGTCCATCAAGGAAAGCCAAGCCCAAAGCTAGTTACAGCGGTTTCTTTAAGAAGTCGTCGAACTGACTCAGTGGGGCTGAACTAGAATAAACTGACTAATTTTTAGATCAAAATTAGATCAGTAATTTGAGTTCAAAATGGGGCGTAGAACACTTACCGTAGAAGCAATCAATGCCAGGTTGGATGCCGCTCAACTGGGGCTAAAGATCTATCAGCGTGGCGATAAGTTATCCATTCGCGGTACGTTGCCGCCCAAACCCAGTAGCAAGCGGATAAAACCCCATCAGCAGCTAATTAGTCTGGGAGTGTATGCCAACCCAGCCGGTCTGGAATATGCCGAGTCAGAAGCCTTTCGCCTGGGCGGTTTGCTGGCCCAAAAGCGGTTTAGCTGGGAGGAATTTAGTTTAGAAACCCCAGATCAGGCTAAAGATACTGATCTAATTTGTCGGGTTTGGATCGAGCGATTTCGGCTGGAATGGTTGAAGCATCAGGATTCTGATGATGCAGCCACTGATCTAAAATGGCGCGAGCAGTTTTGGTACCCCGCCTTTAAGTGGCTATCCCCTGATGCGGCCCTGACACCCCATTTATTAGAAAGTGTGGTGCAACGGTGGAAGCCCAATAGCCGCAGTCGCCAGATTGCCTGCCAAAAATTGCAGCGACTGGCGGACTTTGCCAATATCAAGTCAGATATTAAGGCCCAGCAGGGGGACTACAGCCTTAGCAATGTAGAGCGCATCATCCCGGAAGATGCCGACATTATTGCCGCCATTGATCAGATGAAAAATAAGTCCTGGCAGTGGGTGGCTGGGATGATGGCCACCTATAACTTGAGGGACCATGAAGCTTTTCTCTGTGAGGTGGAGTGGCGAGACTATGACGCTGAAAATATGACGATGAAAAATGGCTGGTGGCCCTGGTGCCTGATGCCACTAAGACAGGCAGACGGGAAACGTTTCCATTGCCTCCTGAATGGGTTGAGCGCTGGCAATTGGGGGATATGCGTCGGCCCAAAGTAACGGCCCGAATGAATAAGGACTATGGCGATCGCACCTCCAACGCATTTCAGCGAGCCAAAATGCCGTTTCCTCCCTACAGTTTGCGCCATGCCTGGAATATTCGTGCGGCTCTGTGGTTGGAACTGCCCACTGCAGTGGCTTCTCAGGTTATGGGCCACAATCCTAATGTGAACCTGGGCACTTATCAAAAGCACATTTCCAAAGCGCGGGCAGCTCATATCAAGTCGTTGAGAAGGCCCACACTATGAATTTTAGAAAAACCTTAAATTACAAGGCATATAGCTTATTTACTCTGGCCGTATATTGTGGCTATTCAATCTGACTTGATATCAGGCATATTTTGAAGCGTTAAGACGTAAGCAGGGTGGATAATTCTTTCAAGAACTATGCTGTATATTGTTAACAGGATTTAGAATGGGATTTCTTGATTTTTTCAGAAACAACAATCACCAAGATAACCAGTTAGCTCTGTTTGAGGGTGAAGAAACCTCGATTATCGACAGCACTGAACCGTCCCGTAACCTGGCCAATAAACGCCTCATGGAGGAAGCCAAAAAACGAGGCGGAACTGCTCGTACTTATCCTGCTATCAATGCCTCTGCCATTCAGGAAATGTTGGGAGAATCACCTGATCAGCTATATGATGCGTTGGGTATTCCGCAAAGCGATCGCAGTCGTCTACCCCAGGCAGCTAAAGAAGCATTAATGGTTGGCGATATCGCAGCACTGGAGCAAATATTAGACGATAATGCTATTGGGCACCGCCCACTCATGCAAGCTGCTACAAAGGGGTATCGTAAAGCCAAAGGCATTTTCCGCTGGAATCGGTAGTCATGCTAAGTCTCAACACACTACGCCAGGAAACCTACGCAAACTGGGAAGTTCTACATTTTTGTAAGGCTGCTTATCCCCATGCGTCACTCTCTTGGAATGTAGATGACACCACAGCCCAACGTTTACCATACACTAACCAGCCTTTCAAAACCGATATTCGTCAGCAATTTGGAGACCTGAGAAAGCGCCATACTTGGCAGCAAGCCGCTATCTATTACGCGGCACTAAGTATGCTCAGCAGTGATTTAGAAAGCTGGCAAATACTTTGCTGGGCCACTATTCCAAACTACCTTGGTCAGGATCTAATCATGGAGCATTATCAGACTGAACTGCACGACTGTCTGTTTCAGATGCCCAGGTTTATCGAAATCATCAAAGCCGGTTTAGAACAGCTTTACCAACGCCCCGACCTCTCAGAAGAACGCGCCCAAATCGAAGCCTCTCGCAACATCAATTTGTTACCCGTTTGAGCTATTTGATTGCAATAGCGCATTAGATGGTGAGCTATTCTTTGGCCTGGTTCAGAATGAGGCAATCAAGCACTGCGAAGGGTGGTGCGTTTGGCAGCTATGGTGCGATCTCGTGCCTGACACTTCTCAATATCGGCGTACCAATCAGGACGGCTAGACTGTGGAGAACGACGGTCTATAATCTCTTTGCCTGCTCGATAGTGACCAGACCTAACTTTATATAAACAGGCATCATAATTTTTATAGCCCAACAGTTTCCAGGCATCACTGAGCTTGACTAGTTTTGCCGGGGTTTCTAGTTCAGCATTGAGACGATTATGCAACACCTGTAGTTGTTGCTCAATATCATCCAGCCTGTGATGAAGCTGCCGAAACAACTCTTGCAGCAATTCTCCAGTATCCATATCAAATCCCCAACAGTGATAACAGGGTGAGAAACGGGGAGTATGTCAAACATTCTCAATATGCTTGGTGAACCTTGATGCCACTAATCTTAGGACACCCTCATTAGTCAGCCCTGTTTTCATGCTGATTACTTTAACTTTCTTGACTAACTAATGCTTGGATATTTTGCTGAAACCACTCAATTACAAAGGCTTGCATTTCTTTAGAGCCTTTTAAGCATTAGCCTTGAACGAAAAAATATTTAAATTACGCATAATATCAGCATGGCTGCTAAATGCTGAGCGACGATTGAAGCGGAATTATCAAAAGTCAGTCCATGCCCCGCAGACAAGATCCTTCCTCCACCCCCACAGCAACCGCTGCTGGCAATAAAGCCAGGGTGCGGTTTACCTTTGAGCCTGACCGTAGTTCTCCCAACGGGATGACCTATAGCTGGCTAATTCATAGAACCTACAAGGGCAAAACAAAAGCTGCTGATGCTGTAAGAGCTTTTTGGTTACCGTTTGCCTATCAGGATGCAAATAATCACTCTGAATCAGAACTCAAGGACCTTGCCCAACAATCTATCTGGCGAATGGAAGAACAAATTCAACATCTGCGGGAAACCTTTGGACTGAAAGTTCCACTAAGAAGAACAGAACCAGCAGAGGTTACAGAAATAGATCCTCTTGCAGCACTTACAGAGGAGACTTCTCGTTTGAACCAGACGGATCTGCTTGATGACTTTTCCGATGTGCTCTAGGAGGTGATGGTGACAAAGTCATCCAATTCTAAAGTTTCATCTGAATCTCTCAAACTTTAAAGAGAGATTCTTGTATGGTAGTTAATTTGTTATGTTAGGATCCCTGTGTTCAGTTTCAATAGGGATAAAGGAGATTAATACTGGCTCCTGACTCAATATACTAAGAAGACTGTTGCTCAGGTGCAATCAAGCCAAATGTGACAATCAGTAGGGGAGGCGATAGTTTCTGTTGGAAATCGCTCTCAATCCTTTGAGCCATTAATTTTTCGGCCTAGATTTCCCTTCTCATAGGAGTCTTCGGCATTTACGTTAGGCCTGCATATCGTAGTCAGCTTCCATCGCTCCACCCATTCTGGGTAAAAGGCTTGATAAACGAGACGAGGACCCGTTTTTCCCTTAAGGACTTGTAAGCCTTCATTTGTAAATTCGCAGAAGAAACCCTCATGGGGACGAATACCATAGGTAGCCATCATTCCATAAACCCACTGCCAGTTTTGATTAGGAATTTGTTCTCTCCACTCAGCAATTAATTCGTTAGTGGTAGAACTTCCTCTTCGACGGTTGGACAATAACAAGTGATCCTTTTTCTCTGGAAGTGGGCGGGCGTGACCTCTTTGTCGACTTTGGGGCCGAAAAATTACTCATTGCTCAACGTAAAAACCAGAAAATTGCTGTAGAAGTCAAATTGGTAGCCCCCCGCGCACTGTCTCGTTTATAACTCTCCCCAATCCAAATTTGGGAAATATCGTCTGCAATTACCCCCCAGCGCAAACCAAGGGCTTCCCCCGTACGACAGCCCGTACCAAAGAGAAAACGAATCAAAGGCGTATAGTACCGATAGGCCCTGGACTCATCCATGGTGCTGATAATGGCTCGGATTTCATCCAGGGTAAAGGGTTGGGGTGACTCAATAGGCGGCACCTTAAATGCCGAAATCATTGTCTTCCATGGATTTTCCTTAAGCAGCCCTGCTGCAATGCCCCATTCCCAGGCAGCATTGATCACTGAGAAATATTCTGCTGCACTAATGGGAGAAATCTGAGTCAGCAGATAATCCCGAAATAATATGGTCGTGCGCTCAGTATAGTCAGCGGCCAGTTTGGTGTTGGCAAATTTGGCTAGCTTTTTCTCAACGTGCTGATACTTTTCCAGAGTTTAGCGGCCACCAGTTTGGATTTGGCAAACTCTTCCAGCAATGACTGACCAGTCAGCTCACGGGATGCCTTTGCCGTATCGCTCTTATATTTCATCAGACTGGGGTCAAAGTGCCCGGTGGCCATATCCATCTCGATTTGCCGGGCTTTCATCTCTGCGGCGGCCCGTCCAATGGACTCGTCAACTAACCCCAAACTAAATTGGTACCGTTTCCCCTGCCACGACCAGCGCAAGGATAAACGCCCGTTGCGCTCCAGAATGACCACGGTACCTGCTTTTGCTTTAGACCGGACTGCCATATTTTTTGCACCAATCTTGCACCAATATCTTACGTTTTTGGTGCAAATTTATCGAATCTGATGCAACTTGGGACGCTCCAGAAGAGTTTCCTTTTCGCTCAGATTTACCTTATATCAGGGGTTTCAGGGAATGGACGTACGCCGACTCGAACGGCGGACCTCATCGATGTCAACGATGCGCTCTAACCAACTGAGCTATACGTCCTTAATGGCTTATAAGCCTAACATAGCAGCTTCAGATGGGGCAACAGATTTTAGAAAGATTATGAAAATATATAAAGGCATCCCCCCGTGGCTGCCCTGGAGCAATGGCAGAAGACCGAATCACCAGTTCAGCTAAATTCATCTAGGATAAATCAGGACATTGAGGACGACTGGTCTATGGACTGGAAAGAGGTAGCAGGCAACTGGCTGTTAATACCGCCAAATCCAGTAGGAATTATTCACTTTTTAGGTGGTGCTTTCGTCGCGGCGGCTCCCAATGTTACCTATGGTTGGCTGTTGGAAAATCTCTACAATCATGGTTACGCCATCGTGGCGACACCATTTATTAACACCTTTGACCATGGCGCGATCGCAACCGAAGTCCTCACCACTTTTGACCAGGCCATGATCTATCTGCGCCGTCAGGTGATCGGCGATCGCTACCTACCCATCTACGGCCTCGGCCATAGCATGGGTTGCAAAGTCCATCTGCTAATCGCCAGCCTCCACAAGGTTGACCGCGCTGGTAATATTCTGATTTCCTTCAATAACTATCCCGCCCGCAAGTCCATCCCGCTGCTAGACCAGTTTGTCCAATTTGCCCCCGACTTTGACATCGAATTTACCCCTAGCCCTGGTCAAACACTGGACCTGGTTCGCGATCGCTACACCGTAGGTCGCAATCTACTAATCAAATTTCGTAAAGATACCATTGACCAAACCTACGACCTCAGCGACGTCCTATACCAACGCTTTCCCCAGTTCACCGCCATTCAAATCCTCAAAGGTACCCACACCACACCCATCGCCCAAGACGTTCGTTGGCAACCGGGTCCGTCCTTTACCCCCTTCGATGCCATTGGCCAGTTTGTAAAGCAAGAGTTCTATAGAGATTTAGGCCAGCTAAAAGAAACCGTATTGCAATGGTTGAGTTAAAAATCCGCCCACTTGATGATAACGACTCCAATATTTGCTGCTAGGGTTGGATAGATTCTTGCCATATCTAGCCACCTTATGCTGCTTCGCTTGTTAACGTTCGGCACAGCCATTCTGCTATTTACGTTCCCAGGCCAGCTAGCCTGGGCTGATGTTCCACCTAAGTTAATTGCCCAGGTCGATAACGCCACTGCTGAAACAGCAGACTCGGACGATGAGAGTTCTCAACCTGACGATACATCTGAAAATGCGGTTGAGACACCCGATGAGGCCATTCCTGAGGAGCCTTTAGATGACGTAGATCAGCTAATTCTTGAAGGATTAACCCTCTATGAAAACGGCAATTTGTCGGCAGCAAAAACGCCCTTAGAACAAGCGCTGGCCGATGCTCGCACGAATGAAAACCCGGTCCAGGAATCGTTTGCCCTTACCTTACTGGGGTTAGTCACCGTCAACCAAGGAGATAATGCCGCTGCTGCTGACTACAGTCAGCAGGCCCTGACGGTCTTGGAACAGGTAGACGATCCTGAATCCACCGTAGTCGCTCTCAATGTCCTGGCGCTAGCCACTCAATCCCAGGGAAATTTCCCTGATGCTATTGCCTACGGTCAGGAAGCCCTCAGGGTGTCCGAAAGCATTAGCTTTGACTCGGGTAAATTGAATTCACTGAGCATTTTGGCAACCAGCTACAGAACAGTGGGGCAATATCCCCTGGCCCTAGAGGCTGCGCAGTTAATGATTCCGCTGGCGCAATCAGAGCGCAATGGTCGAGCCCTATTGACGGCTCTAAATGTAGCCAGTTCTTCGCTATTGAGCCTGGAAGATTATGAAACAGCACTCACAGCGTCTCAAGATGCCCTTAGCATTGCCACTGAATTAGACAATCAGCCAGGGCGCGCGTTGGCCCTTAGCAATGTCGGCAGGGCCCACTATCGATTAGGAAACCTGGAAGAGGCAATTGAGTCTCAAACTGAGGCGTTGGAATTAGCTGAAGAAGTGGGTTCGTTAGATGTGCAGCTAACAGCACTCTATGTGTTGGCGCTGGCCTCCTATGACCAGGAAGAGTTAGAAACTGCCGTTGATTTTTATCAACAGCGGTTGGAGTTAAGTCGTAACGCTAATGCTGTGGGTGCCGAGTTACAGTCGCTTTTAGGGCTGAGTTCGGTCTATTTGGATAGTGGTCAGTATGAGGATGCGATCGCATCGTTTGACAATTTGTTAGCCCTCTCAGAAGAGCGTAACCATCGTCTGTTTCAAAGTTTGAGCCTTTCTGGCTTAGGCTTTGCCAATGCCCAGCTAGAGAACTATCCCACAGCCCAGGGCCATCTTGAGCAAGCCCTGGTAATTTCTCAAGAAATGGGCGATAGCGCCACCGAATTTGGCCTCTTAAGTTTGTTGGTCGAGGTCCATCAAGCCCAAAATAATCTGCAACAGGCTGCAGACTATGCAGCCCAAGCAGCGGCTTTGCAAGCAGAAGCAGCGGCGGCAGAAGAGTCATCTTCCCCAGAGGATGCAGCGGATAATATTGAATAAAGAGGGATACGTTAACTATGTAAGTACCTCCACCTCATGCCAAAACTGACGCATCATTGAGTACGCGCCTTCACAATTATGTCGGTTGCTTTACCAACGTAAATTTGTTGCATCGGTTGAAATATATTAATATTCAAAGCTGTTTGGAACGTCGTCTTCGAACAATTATTTTGATGTCATAAAATCTTGAAAATTGTGTAGAGCAGTGAACTAGAAAAGGGTTTTTGCCACTGTTTGGTTGAGGATACAGTGCCTTGGGCTGCACTCCTATTCTTAGAGCCCTTTCTAGTTGTCAGTGTAATTGTGCCTAATCGGGGTGGAAACTTATCCCGGCATAATTTTGGCAATTCTGCCCACCGTTGACGAACGTATCGCAAAAAGCTGGATACATTCAGCCTTTTGCGACGCACATAGCCGTTTTAACTTAAGGTTTCTAGCGAGCAGCATTGTCGTTAACTATGTGCGCCAAGCTATGTCTACAGAACGCTTAAATCTAGTGATTACTCAAGGAGTGTTAGGTCAGATGGCCCAGGTCATTGTTGGTGAAAATGAAGGTATTGAGTCAGCGTTACGACGTTTTAAGCGTCAGGTATCGAGGGCAGATATCTTCTCAGATATAAAAAAGAAACGTTATTTTGAAACTCCTATTGAAAAAGCAAAGCGCAAGGCCATTTCCCGCCGTCGCAAGCGCCGCTTTAAGGCAAATTCTAATAATACTAATGCCAATGCTAATGCCAATGCTAGCACCTAAGCATGTTGCCCATTGCTAAGGGCCTGACCTATGGAGGCTAAGTCCAGTTAAAAGCCCAACAGCTAAGGGGCGATGAAGTTAACCTTCATCGCCCCTTAGCCATAAGTATAGCCTTAGCCTTTAAGCGGCCTTGCCAATAATAATGCCAACCTCTTGAGGTCAGGCGGTTTAGAAATATAGTTTTCTCATATGCCCTAACTGTACTGCGGTACGACACCCCTCAACCGTGCGTGAGATCACATATTTTTAAGTTTCGTATCACATGGGTTAGGTAAATCCTTGTAAATGCCGATAGCAGTAGGCGTTAGCCTTGATTACCAATGGTAGAAGAAATGCTAATGCAATTACTTCCCATAGCAAAGAGCGATCGCTTATTAAGCCTCATAGAGTTCCAGGGGTAGTCCATCGGGGTCTTGAAAAAAGGTAAAGCGTTTGCCAGTTAATTCATCTAATCGCACGGGTTCAACGGCAATGGCGTGGCGTTTGAGATGGGCGATATTCAAATCGAGGTTGTCAACGGCTAGGGCTAAATGGCGTAAACCACAGGCTTCGGGACGAGTGGGTCGAGCAGGAGGCTGGGGAAATGAAAATAGCTCTATTTGCCCATTACCCAGGCGTAAATCAAGCTTGTAGGATTGCCGCTGCTCACGCCAGGTTTCACAAATGATGTCAGCACCTAAGATATCAATGTAAAAGTGCTTGGACCGCTCATAGTTAGAGCAAATAATGGCGATATGGTGAATAGCTTTGATTTGCATGGGGATTGGGGTTGTGAATTCTGTAGAGGTGTTCCATGGAACGCCTCTACAGAGGGAATTGAATAGGGATTGAATAACCTGTCCTTAATGACAGAAGGCATGTCAAGCCTGTTTCAGCGATTATTGTCAAAAGCTGACTTTAGAGCACCCCTATGGTCGAAGATGCGTTTTTGATGATTTTTTCAGTAGCAATTGACCATGCTTTTTTATGGGATCCCCTGCTAAGTTAAAGGTGGCTTAAGAAATGCTCGGTGCATTTAATCGATTACAACTAACTTGGCAATTACCCCGACCCAGACGCGGTCGGGGTTTCATTTTGCGGTAGTGTTTACGCCAGTTTGGCAGAGGCTTGTAACCACAGAGTAGTGTTGTTATCGATATGGTTAGGCTGTCCATCTTTGTCAAGGGCACTAAAAGTTTGCAGGTATTGCTGTAGCTGCGGTGGCAACTCTGGGAAATGAAATTGGGCATCGCCACCAGCCACTCCAGCCCAAAAGTCCCGTAGGATTGGGGCATACTGCTCTGCCTCAGACGGTGGTAAATGAAGCGGCTTACTGGTGAGCAGTTTCAGCATAAAGGGGAAAGACCGATCCCCCATCCATTGTTGGGAGGTTGCTTGTAAAGTGGGCCAACCGGGAACGGCTTCAATTCGATGGGAGATAATGTCTAGAAGATTGCCCTCGTCTGCCATGGTTAACTCACAGATGCGATAAGGGTGGGGATAACTGACCAGGGACCCTGTTGTTACTTCATAAAGCTGGTTTGCTTGAGCAATGTCTTGAATATGGAGATGGCCTGTAAACATCAGAGGCACACCAGCGGCCTGCAGACGCTCGGTTAAATCTGTGGCGTTTTTAACCATGTAACGCTGTCCCATACGGCTACGGGATTGGCGGGGTAGATGTTCTAGGGCATTGTGGTGCAGCATAACCAGGGTCAACTGATCGGTTAGCTGGGCCAGTTTCTGATCGAGCCAATCCAACTGCTCTGGGTCCAGATTTCCAGTGTAGAAAGGCTCACCATCGGGTTCAAAACCGTTGGAGTTAAGGCCAATCAAATGCAGGCCGTCTAAGATTTTATGGTGATAGTAGGGGCGGCTTGGCTCAGTGTAGCCAAAGGCCTGGTAGAGGTCGACAAATTCTTCGAGGGAAATGGTGCGATCGCACCCCCCACGCCTCACCACATCATGATTACCAGGGACCACGTACACCGGAAACGACAGCTGCTCCAAACGGCGGACTAACCATTGGTGGTTTTCCCGTTCACCATGCTGGACAAGGTCACCAGGCAACAGCAAAAAATCAATCCCCACCTGTTCCAAGTGATCTAAAATCTGTTCAAATGCTGGAATGCTAACTTCCACCAGATGAAATCGGTTAGGAGAATCCCACACAGTATGAGGTAAGGCAATGTGGAGGTCACTAACTATCGCAAAACGAGCCAAAAGCGTCATGGGAATTGATAGGCTAAATAAACAACACAAAGGCTCAATGAGTTTTGTAGAGCTTTGCTCTTCTAGCTTTGCTGAGTATTTTGAATTCTGTAGAGTTTTGCTTTTCTCAGTTAGCTGAGTACTTTAAAGTCAAAACCTAACTCAAAACATAGGCCCAAGGCCATACGCTTACGCGTACCAAAACTAAGACCAAAAACTTTTTTAGCCTAGTTCTATCATCGCTTGTTTCGACCATGTCCCGTGTGCGCCAGCACGTTAATCCCCTAAATATTCGCTACGCGACCCCTGTTACGCCACCCCTATGGACAGAGGTATATGCCCACCCCGAGCAGCCTTTACACATTGATATTGGCTGTGCCAAAGGCTATTTCATTAGCGATATGGCCCAAGTTTGCCCAAACTGGAATTTTCTTGGCTTGGAGATTCGAGAACCTTTGGTGGAGCAGGGGCTTAGACATCGCGACCAACTTGGCTTAAACAATCTGCATATTCTATTTTGCAATGCCAACAATTCCCTACGTCCCTTGCTGGCAAGTTTGCCCAACCCCCCCCAGCGTGTGAGCATTCAATTTCCAGATCCCTGGTTTAAAAAGCGGCATCAGAAGCGACGCGTTGTGCAACCACAATTAGTGGCAGATCTAGCCGACTTTATGCTCCCAGGGGCTTGGGTCTGGCTCCAGTCCGATGTAGAAACAGTTGCGAAGGAAATGGTTGAGGTGTTTTGTGTCAATTCCTCCTTCCAGCGGTCCTTTGAGCCACCCTACCCAGCTCCCCCAGACACTACTGGCCCTTGGCTGGCCGAAAACCCATTACCAGCCCAAACCGATCGTGAACGGGTCACCTTAACCCAGGGAAAACCCGTCTATCGAGCATTGTTTATCAAGGCCTAATCCCTTATGGAGACGTGCCATGGCACGTCTCCATAAGGGGAAATCCAGCCTACTCCGTAACCGTCAGGTCGTAACGCAGACGACCTTCTTGCTCAAAGGACCCCACCCAAAGTTTATAAGTACCTTTAGCAAAGGTGTCTTGAATGACAGCATCCCGATTGCTACGACTGGCATTGTCGCTACAGCGAATAGTGCCGTTATTCGGGCCTTGAATCAGCAATGTTGTATCCGCACCACCACTATCTATGGCAATGGTTAGCTGAGTAAAGTCTTCTTCTAACGTCAAGACATGATCGGGGGTACGGTCACCATACCCCAGACAAAATTCACCACTGCTGTCACGACTGGCAATGTTCGATAGGCTGTAGGTTCCTACAGTTTCGCCATTGGCTTGGCTAGACGTAAAGCCCAATGCCAGACGCATATCACTAGAGGCTTGGGCAGCGGTAGCTAATAGTAAGGGCAAAGCAACACCAAACAGCTTAAAGGCTGTTGATTGAACAGTTGACTTGAAAACGGTTGACTTAAACATGGTCACACCTCAGGAGCACACAGGCAGGAAGTTTACAAAAGGCTTTTGTAGCAAACATCCAGAATGTAAAGACGTTTCACCTCCTGTTGATTAGCAGATTAGAATTACTTCTATCCTAATCAATGGAAGACTATAGTTAACTATTTTTAGCGTCCTCACTTGTCTACAATATCTCTTTAAAGAAGACTGAATGCAGCGACAATGACGCTTTTCAAAACTGGTACAAACCTTGCAGGCTCAGGATAAATCTCAAGAATCTTATCTTTAGTTTAGAAAAAGCTTATTAAAGCAATGTTTTATAGCGGTTCCCAGTTAAGATGACTACATTCTGGCGATGTACGTGAGTAGGGTGGGCAACGCCCACCGTTCAGTGAGTGGTAGTACGCATAAGCGTATGGTCCTCGGCCTTTTTGGGTATATTCAATCCGTCTGAGAAACCCGTTGGAAATGGAAGGCATACCCCTTAATCTCTTTGCACTCTGGTAGCCGGTAGGTCAATTGTTTACTGGTTGTTTTACCCAAACTGACTAAAGACTCTGCCATTTTGACGGCAGCGGCAACAGCATCAATAACTGGCACACCTAGACAGTCTTCTAACTGTTGTTCTAAACCACTCATACCAGCACAACCCAGACAAATAGCTTCCGCTCCATCCTGTTGGATAGCCAGCTGGCTAGCTTCGATCAACACATTTAGTGTGGCCATCCGATCCTGTTCTGTGTCTAAGACAGACAGTTTTGTGGTACGAACAGAAGCACATCGGTCTGTAAAACCTGTTTTTTGGATTGTTTTTTCTACCATGTCCCGTACGCGATGGAGTGTGGTAACCACACTCCATTTAGCAGCTACCATGTTAGCGACATAGAGACTGGCCTCAGCAATGCCCACCACTGGTTTGGACGTAATCTCGCGAGCAGCTTCAATACCAGGGTCTCCCCAACAGGCCAGAATAAAGGCATCAGAATTAGTATCAAGAATAATTTGTTCTAAAATACTGGGAATAGCTAGATATTCGTCATAGAAACTCTCAATGGATTCCGGTCCTGCTTGGGGTTGTACAGTCGTAATTTCGGTGTGAGGAAATTTAACCGCCTGGGCCGAGGCATTGATATTAGCCGTCATCGGCTGGCACGTGTTGCCGTTGATAATTTTTATATGACAGGTTGGTTGAGGCATGGTCTTGGAAAGCTAGAACAGGCCTATGCTCCCATGCCAGTTAACAAAAGACTTATTCTTACTCGCTAATCTTTATCACTTGCGGCGATGTATCCCCAGCTATAGGCCGTTGGTCCAATGGACTGGTGCACTGTAAATTCAGTTACCGGCACATAGTAGTAGGAATCAAAATAGGCCTCGGCTGTAGGCCATTCCCAAGGGCTAGGACTCATTTCCTTGGCAAACTTTTTAATCGCTGCTTCCCACTTACCCGCATGACCATTGGGGTTTTGCACATCCATGGGGCCATAGACGGTAATTCCAGGTGGGGGTTCTTGCCCAGATGCACGCATATCTGCCATTAAGGGCATTTGAGGATTTCGGTACCCTAAACCGATGGTGTACATCATATTGCTAGGGTTGGCACCCGCAGCAAATTGAGTGGCTAAAATGCCTGCCCGTAAATAAGCTTCGTCCCCAGTCAGGGTATGGGCATGGAACAGGGCGCGAGTTTTGGGAGTAGTCATAGAGCCCCAACCAATGGCACTTTTAGGATCTGCATTCCACTTAAAGCCAGTGCTCTCGATAGTTTCAATGTCACGTTTGGCAGCTTTGACAATAGCGTTGATCCCGTTTTGCTGAACTGTCTGATCGACTGACCGTTGGGTGCGCGCATAGACAAATGCACTATGGCTTTGGTCATAGTAGCTGTGGGGTGATACGGATGCATTCGCATCCTTAAACGCTGTTGTATTTAGAAAGAGTTGATGCCATTTATCATTACCGGTTAGCCGATATAGCTCCGCAGCCGCCAAATTTCGCTGCGAATCAACAATTTGGTGTTGTTTGTCTGTGGTTTTAGCCAGCTCGGCCTCGGCCCAGTCCATGGCTCGAATTGCACTTTCTTGATAGGTTTGGGCTAAGGCTTTGTCGTAATTCTCTAATACATAGGCAGCGCGAGCAGCTACATTGGCGTAGAAAAAGCTAGACCAAATGCCTGGACCATAGGCCATAACTGTGAGAGATTCTTGCCAGCTGCCTTGGGGCTTAATGGGATGCTCTGCAGATTCAATTCCCCCTGGAATGCCCCCGTCTTTGGTTTGTAGACGGCGGAATACATCCAGACCCCATAGGGCTTCATCCAGAATATCGGGTAAGTTATTACTGGATTCCGGTAGATTTAGCTTGATAGCATCGAAATACTCTGGATGGAGTTCTACTAATTCTAAAAACGACCGACTCACATGCAGGTGAGAAATACGACGATCCCAATCCCCGGCATCCATCCATCCACCCCAGGCATTGGAAAGTTCCTCATCAGTACGAGTATTGACCAGAGCTTCAAAGGCATTCAGCCCATCCCGATAGTTAAACCCCATACGGGTATCCATCAATGGCACCGTGGACTGATAGATCACCATGCCGTCTTCAGGGTGAAATGGACGGAGCCGTTGGTAATCGGTGTAGGGCTGCTCTAGGGCAATGCCACTGCGCTGATGGTACATGCCTCGGGCTGACACATAGAAGCCATCACGCCAGGTATTTTCGCCAATTTCAAATTCGTAGGATGTGCCTACGCCATCGACATAAATACGATACTGACCGGGAACCGAAAATTCACTAAAGTCCATCATGAAGACATCGGTTTGATGATGGTTTCTATCCTGTCGATCCCTATAGTCTTTTGACTGCGATAGGATAGTCTTACCTGCGTAGACTTTTTCATCCGTTGCTGCATCCATTAGCCAGAAAGGTTTGCCGGTTTCATAATCCAGGCCACCCCCATTGCCCATCCAGGTGGACAAAAAGGCAACTTTGGCTGGATCATCAGGATCAAAACCCAGGTGGGAGATTTGTACAGCCTCACTGCGAGTTTGTTCAGGCTTATAAACAAACGTCATGTCGTTTAGGCCCTTTTTGCCAAAGCTAATTCGATAGGTTTCGCCAATAGTTAGCTTTTCGGGCAGTTCTAGGTATAGGGTATGCACCATGGGCCATTCGAACTGCCAGGGACCGGTTTCAGCCATGGAACTGATATTGCTTTTACGGTAGATATTAATGGGAGTAATCTTAGTGCCATTGCTGGTCGTAATTTTGTAATGGCTGAGGACATCCACACAGTCGGTATTGAGTTTTGGTCCCACATATTGATCGGCTAACCAGATCATGTTGGGGGTATCTGGAACCAACTGGCCAAAAAATTTGCCCTGGCGCGATATCCAACCGTCTTTCTTAACCACATCCCCAGGTTCTGCTTCGTAAACGACTTGCTTACCACGGACCAGTTCACCCGTTTCTATCCGTAGCGCCAACATATTTTCACTTACGGTGTAAATATGGGTGCTCAAGAGGTTGGAGGAATCGACCTCTTGAGCAGAGGCGAGGTTAACAACGGCAGCCGGTTGAAAGCTAGAAAGTCTAGCATTGCATTGGCCAGCGTTAGTCCAACCAAGTAGAAAAGAGAGAAGATTTTCTAGCATCTGGATACCGGGAAAGAAGTAGGAAAGTGGTATTTAGACGTTGCTCATGTCTAGGCCTAAGGTTTAATCCTAGAGAGCACTACACCTTGATTCTTAAACGTCTGTGCAAATGGTAGAAATGTTCCTTTAAGCAAACAAAATTGATAGTCGGATAAACCGTTACGATTACATTAATGTTTCTAATGTTTGCAGCTGTGTCCGGAACAAAAGTTAACGCTCCGAGCGTACCTTGACAACTAGATAACCGTGTAGGTTAGAGTTAGCATCCTAGAATGCTCAAGTCCTACCCCCAAAGTGCATGGGGACAGCCTATTCCCCGCATAGCGACTGGCTATCAACGGGTGAAGCGGGAATAAAAGGCGGTAACCAGGGAGCCTCACTTGGAATCCCGTTGAGCACAAAGTATTTGACATTTGATAACCCATACATTGTATGAACATCAGTGAAATGTAGGCTTTGACTTTCTGGGATTCCCGGTTCGACAATATCGAATTGGGAAGAACCAATCAAGGTCTCATCAAGGATTCAAAACGCTGATTACTCCCAGTCGGCAAAACCTCAAACGTCACCTAAGGCAGATTAGGTCTATTATCCATACTCACCAAGCATCTCCACTGCCCCTAGCCTCATGTCTGTCATTTTTTATGTCACAACGTATCTGAATTCGCTCAGATGTTTAATGCAGCCTCTACCCTATTAATCCAACTCTGTAATGCCTGAGTATTGGGATGATTTGAACCTAACGTTGTTTGGTAGATCGGCAATGCCTGCAACAGTAATGACTGAGCCGCCTCATATTGGCCCTGCTGATATCGTAATACCCCAAGGTTAAAGAGGCTAGTGGCCACAGAGGGATGCTCGTCGCCCAACACGCGTTTTCTCATCGCCAGGGCCTCTTGGTAAGAGCGGTTCAGCCTCTGAGTAGCGCCCTTGATTGTCGTAGAGCCCTGCCAGATTGTTGAGGCTAGTGGCCACATCGGGATGCTCGTCGCCCAACACGCGTTTGCTCATCGCCAGGGCCTCTTGGTAGAGCGGTTCAGCCTCTGAGTAGCGCCCTTGATTGTCGTAGAGCCCTGCCAGATTGTTGAGGCTAGTGGCCACATAGGGATGCTCGTCGCCCAACACGCGTTTGCTCATCGCCAGGGCCTCTTGGTAGAGCGGTTCAGCCTCTGAGTAGCGCCCTTGATTGTTGTAGAGCCCTGCCAGATTGTTGAGGCTAGTGGCCACATCGGGATGCTCGTCGCCCAACACGCGTTTGCTCATCGCCAGGGCCTCTTGGTAGAGCGGTTCAGCCTCTGAGTAGCGCCCTTGATTTTCGTAGAGCAAGGCCAGATTGTTGAGGCTTTGTGGCCACATCGGGATGCTCGTCGCCCAACACGCGTTTTCTCATCGCCAGGGCCTCTTGGTAGAGCGGTTCAGCCTCTGAGTAGCGCCCTTGATTGTCGTAGAGCAAGGCCAGATTGTTGAGGCTAGTGGCCACATAGGGATGCTCGTCGCCCAACCCGCGTTTTCTCATCGCCAGGGCCTCTTGGTAGAGCGGTTCAGCCTCTGAGTAGCGCCCTTGATTGTAGTAGAGCCCTGCCAGATTGTTGAGGCTAGTGGCCACAGAGGGATGCTCGTCGCCCAACACGCGTTTTCTCATCGCCAGGGCCTCTTGGTAGAGCGGTTCAGCCTCTGAGTAGCGCCCTTGATTGTCGTAGAGCAAGGCCAGATTGTTGAGGCTACTGGCCACATCGGGATGCTCGTCGCCCAACCGCTCACGCGCCATGGTTAGACAAAATTTACGCCAAGTCTCAGCTTGAGCATAGAGCCCTTGACCTTCATAAAAGCGACCGAGACCAATGTAGGGCCAGACCAAATTGTCATCGCTTAGGTGAGCGTTCCACTGATGAATCACTTCAGCCATATGGGGAGTCAGGTCACTCCAGGCTAACCACTGAGACTGTGTCGGTGTCTCATCCAGCTCTTGAGCCGCTGCCACCATGGTTTGACAGTAGGTCGCTATCAACGATGATGATTCCGACACCTTAGTCCGAATAAACCGTTGAATCAACTGATGGTATTGATAGCGCTTTTCCTCTACTCGGCGTATTACACTCAAGCGTAGTAATTCATCATCCCGTTGTTCCTCCAGGTCTTCGGCATCCACGTCTGGGAAACACGCCTCAACACGGTCCCAGGAAATCGGAGCGAGTGCAAAACAGCTCAACAAACAGGCCAATGTCTGAGCCTCGTCGCTGAGGGCTTGCCAGCTTAATTCAAAGGCACTGGCTACCCCTAAGGGATTCGTCATCCCCGATTCTGCGTTGACTAACGCACGGGCTGCAAACGCTTGAGCCTTTAGCCGTCGTTGCATCTCTACCAGGGAGAGATCCGGTTTTCGCGCCAGATACCGCCCGACTAACTCCAAAGCTAAGGGTAAATATCCCAGCCAGTTACACAGAGCCTTTGCCTGCCCCAACTCCGCTTCAATGCGGGTTGCCCCCACCAATTGTTTAAGCAAGTCCAGCGCAGCAGGTTCTTCAAGGACCTCAATATTGACTGAGGTCACGTTAGTCGCTAGATGCTGTCGTCGGGTGGTGAGCAGTAGGGTAAACCGTTTATTGGTCGGTAAATAGGGGGCAATGGCTTCATAGTGTGTGACATCATCCACCACGATGAGTACTGAAGCGGGTGACTCTACCTCAGAAAACTGGGGCCATTGATTCCAGCAATAGGCAATTCTGGCGTTTAATGGCAGCTCGTCAGACGGATTTAGGTCTAAGTACCCAGCCGCAAACGCCAGTATCTGAGGGGCAATGTCCTGGTCCCGCGATTCCAGCCAGCACACCCCACCGGGATAATCAGAGTCTTCATAGGCTCTCACATACTGCAGGGCCAGCTCTGTTTTGCCGATGCCGCCCATGCCCACCACAGCCGTAATCGCTACCTGGTGAGACTGCTGTAGTTGGTTATGCAGCCGCTGTAAATCAGACTCCCGACCCACAAAGTGTCGGGTGCCCTTTAGAGGCGTGTTATTAGGGGGCGTTAGCTTTGTCCGTGCCCGCTCAGACGACTCTAGCTAATAGCTGATATTAACGGTATTATCCTGACCCAGGATGACAGGAGCTGTCGGATTATTGACCTGATTACTTTCACCGCCGAACACGTTTTGTTCGTTCTGAGGATTGCTCATGGGTCAGGAACATAGGAAGAACATCTGTCCCTGTTATGGCTTATCGAGCCCGGATTTAGCAAGATAGGTTGATAAACTGGTTGATTCGGGAGGATGGCAACTTCGTTAAGGCTGCTGGCAACCTATTCTTAGTGTGGATTGATATGAGTATTGTGATTTCAGATGAAATAATCAGAGCGTCTGAGCTAAGTCAGGCGGAATTTTTGCAGGAAATTGCCCTCCATCTATTTCAATCAGGGCGGTTAACCCTGGGCTATGCGGCCCAAATGGCTGAGATGGAGAGATTTGCGTTTCAGGCGTTTCTCAAATCTCGACAAGTACCACTTTATGTTTATGACGTAGAAGATTTTGAGGTAGATCTGAAAAACTTACGCGAGCTAAACCGCCTGTGATCATTATCAGTGACACGTCAGTCATTTTCGTCTTCAGTCGTTATTATGGGCTACCTGCAATTCGCCCTTGGCAATGACTTTGATACGTTTTGCAACGTTGGGATAGTCCCCCAGGTTTGACCTAATTCCAGCGTCAGCATCTCTAGCTGGCTTTTTCTCATTCAGTCACAGACAAGCGCGTTTGCAACCTATACTGAATTTGAATATCCTCGAAACGATTGCCCGTGTAGTTCTCAGTTAAAATTCCGGCTTAGGAATACTGCTTAAAATGACCGTCCAAATTCTGCGAAAAAAATTCACGATAGGACAGTATCACCAGATGATTGAGTCTGGCATTTTAACTGACCGGGATCATGTGGAACTCATTCAGGGAGAAATTATTGAAATGTCGCCCGTTGGCAGACACCATGCCGCCTGTGTAGACCGCCTCAATGAGCTATTAGTCTTAAAATTATTCCGAAAAGCATTGATTCGAGTGCAAAGTCCAATTCTCCTCAGTGACGACTCTGAACCACAGCCGGATGTCTCCATCCTGCAACGACGAGAAGATTTTTATCATGCAGGGCACCCCACTCCTGCCGATATTTTTGCCCTGGTGGAAGTATCCGATAGCACTATTGACTTTGATCGAGACGTGAAAGTCCCTATATACGCTCAGGAACAGATTCCTGAGGTTTGGCTGGTTAACTTAAACGATACCCATATTGAGCGCTATCGCCAGCCCATTGCTAACACTTATCAACAACGGCAGATTTTTAATCTGGGAGAAACGCTTAACTTTCAAGCATTTCGTGATGTTCCTATAGAGGTAATTCAAGTCTTTGGATAGAGCAAATGAGTTATCTCAAGATGGGTACATGGGTAGATGGGTTCTGTTTATCTCTCACCTATTCACTATAAATTGTTTACGCACGCTATGGTGAAAACATAAGCTTGGATGTTGCGTTTCAACTAGCCCTAGCCTCATGTCTGTTATTTTTTTATGCCAAAACATACTTGAATTCGCTCAGGTGTTTAATGCAGCCTCTACCCCATCAATCCAACTCTGTAATGCCTGAGTATTGGGATGATTTGAACCTAACGTTGTTTGGTAGATCGGCAATGCCTGCAACAGTAATGACTGAGCCGCCTTGATATTGGCCCTGCTGATATCGTAATACCTCCAAGGTTAAAGAGGCTAGTGGCCACATCGGGATGCTCGTCGCCCAACACGCGTTTTCTCATCGCCAGGGCCTCTTGGTAGAGCGGTTCAGCCTCTGAGTAGCGCCCTTGATTGTCGTAGAGCAAGGCCAGATTGTTGAGGCTAGTGGCCACATCGGGATGCTCGTCGCCCAACACGCGTTTGCTCATCGCCAGGGCCTCTTGTAAGAGCGGTTCAGCCTCTGAGTAGCGCCCTTGATTGTCGTAGAGCCCTGCCAGATTGTTGAGGCTAGTGGCCACTAGGGATGCTCGTCGCCCAACACGCGTTTGCTCATCGCCAGGGGTAAGAGCGGTTCAGCCTCTGAGTAGCGCCCCGTAGAGCCCTGCCAGATTGTTGAGGCTATTGGTAGGGATGCTCGTCGCCCAACACGCGTTTTCTCATCGCCAGGGCCTCTTGTAAGAGCGGTTCAGCCTCTGAGTAGCGCCCTTGATTGTCGTAGAGCCCTGCCAGATTGTTGAGGCTAGTGGCCACAGAGGGATGCTCGTCGCCCAACACGCGTTTGCTCATCGCCAGGGCCTCTTGGTAGAGCGGTTCAGCCTCTGAGTAGCGCCCTTGATTGTCGTAGAGCCCTGCCAGATTGTTGAGGCTTTGGGCCACATCGGGATGCTCGTCGCCCAACACGCGTTTTCTCATCGCCAGGGCCTCTTGGTAGAGCGGTTCAGCCTCTGAGTAGCGCCCTTGATTTGAGGCTAGTGGTAGAGCCCTGCCAGATTGTTGAGGCTAGTGGCCACTACTGGCCACATAGGGATGCTCGTCGCCCAACACGCGTTTTCTCATCGCCAGGGCCTCTTGGTAGAGCGGTTCAGCCTCTGAGTAGCGCCCTTGATTGTCGTAGAGCCTGCCAGATTGTTGAGGCTAGTGGCCACATCGGGATGCTCGTCGCCCAACACGCGTTTTCTCATCGCCAGGGCCTCTTGTAAGAGCGGTTCAGCCTCTGAGTAGCGCCCTTGATTGTCGTAGAGCCCTGCCAGATTGTTGAGGCTAGTGGCCACATAGGGATGCTCGTCGCCCAACACGCGTTTTCTCATCGCCAGGGCCTCTTGGTAGAGCGGTTCAGCCTCTGAGTAGCGCCCTTGATTGTCGTAGAGAGCCCTGCCAGATTGTTGAGGCTACTGGCCACAGATAGGGATGCTCCTCGCCCAACCGCTCACACGCCATGGTTAGACAAGTGTCGTACCAAGTCTCAGCTTGAGCATAGAGCCCTTGACCTTCATAAAAGCGACCGAGACCAATGTAGGGCCAGACCAAATTGTCATCGCTTAGGTGAGCGTTCCACTGATGAATCACTTCAGCCATATGGGGAGTCAGGTCACTCCAAGCTAACCACTGAGACTGTGTCGGTGTCTCATCCAGCTCTTGAGCCGCTGCCACCATGGTTTGACAGTAGGTCGCTATCAACGGTGATGATTCCGACACCTTAGTCCGAATAAACCGTTGAATCAACTGATGGTATTGATAGCGCTTTTCCTCTACTCGGCGTATTACACTCAAGCGTAGTAATTCATCATCCCGTTGTTCCTCCAGGTCTTCGGCATCCACGTCTGGGAAACACGCCTCAACACGGTCCCAGGAAATCGGAGCGAGTGCAAAACAGCTCAACAAACAGGCCAACGCCTGAGCCTCGTCGCTGAGGGCTTGCCAGCTTAATTCAAAGGCACTGGCTACCCCTAAGGTATTCGTCATCCCCGATTCTGCGTTGACTAATGCACGGGCTGCAAACGCTTGAGCCTTTAGCCGTCGTTGCATCTCTACCAGGGAGAGATCCGGTTTTCGCGCCAGATACCGCCCGACTAACTCCAAAGCTAAGGGTAAATATCCCAGCCAGTCACACAGAGCCTTTGCCTGCCCCAACTCCGCTTCAATGCGGGTTGCCCCCACCAATTGTTTAAGCAAGTCCAGCGCAGCAGGTTCTTCAAGGACCTCAATATTGACTGAGGTCACGTTAGTCGCTAGATGCTGTCGCCGGGTGGTGAGCAGTAGGGTAAACCGTTTGTTGGTCGGTAAATAGGGGGCAATGGCTTCATAGTGTGTGACATCATCCACCACGATGAGTACTGAAGCGGGTGACCCTACCTCAGAAAACTGGGGCCATTGATTCCAGCAATAAGCAATTCTGGCGTTTAATGGCAGCTCGTCAGACGGATTTAGGTCTAAGTACCCAGCCGCAAACGCCAGTATCTGAGGGGCAATGTCCTGGTCCCGCGATTCCAGCCAGCAGACCCCACCGGGATAATCAGAGTCTCCATAGGCTCTCACATACTGCAGGGCCAGCTCTGTCTTACCGATGCCGCCCATGCCCACCACAGCCGTAATCGCTACCTGGTGAGACTGCTGTAGTTGATTATGTAACCGCTGTAAATCAGACTCCCGACCCACAAAGTGCTGGGTGCCTTTTCGCGGTGTATTATTGGGGGGCGTTAGCTTTGTCTGTGCCCGCTCAGACGACTCCAGTCAAGTCGTAATGTTGTATGTATTATTGCTACCACCCGTGATCACAGGGCCGGTCGGATTATTCACCTGGTTGGCTTCACCACCGAACACATTCTGTACATTCTGGCCTTGCACCTGGCCAATACTAATCACCTGCTGAATCTCTTGTGCTAAAGATTTCACCTGTTGGGCAAACTCGTCATCCTCAGCCATCGCTACGCCTAGGTAATTCGTGACCGTTTCCTTATCGGTCTCATCTCCCTTATCAGCCCGAGCCAGGGCCGCTTTCGCTTTTCCCTGAAACTTAGAACTGATCAGCTCTGTTAATGCGCTTAATTTTTGACCCAACTGTTTACGGGCATCGTCCGTTAAGGATTTGGTAAGTGTGCCAACCGCCGTTGTAAAAATTAGCGTTGCGATTGAGGCCGCTGTAATTGGGTCTGTCATAGTCTAGAACGATTAAAAAAGAACATCTCCCCTGTTATGGCTTATTCACCCCAGAGTTAGCAAGTACCCTTGATGGATTTTTATTCAAATAAAAAGGCCCCTGCATAATCACAGAAGCCTCATTTGATGTTCTTTTGTACGATCTATTCAGACCGACAGAATATTAGTATGGCTCAAGTCGCTGGCATTGTGATCAGATTGGATTTTGACCTCTGGACTAATCGCGGCCTAAATCGGTCAACTGTCACACTCCTCAACCCCTGATTCAATGGTTAAGGGCATTCGCTGAAACCCTTATAACTGCGTTGATTAGT
>CBDHHL010000031.1:0-71948 GCA_965263355.1 Leptolyngbyaceae cyanobacterium
CGTATTGTCGGTGTCTGTCAGCAGCGTCGGGACAACGCCAGAATTATCCATAGTGAGAACTCTAGGCTGTATCTGCAATTCAGCTTGGCGCTCTTCATATGTAATTACTGTCTGAGGCGCGCCCCCAACTGGCGTTATCGTTTTAGTTTCAGTGCTGGTCAAGGATGTGTAGCCAGGACCAGGAACAGTGCGAACGATTACGCTAGGATTTTCAACTTCTTGAGCGAGGTCTGAACCGCCCGTTACTGTTAATTCCCCCGGCGGACGTTCTTCAAGATTGACGGGTTCCCATCCGTTCTCGCCAACTTCGTCTCCTCCAATGCCGATAGTTAGGCTAAAATCTGGAGCTGTTTTGAGCGTAAAGTCAGCTGGAGTGAGCCTTAATTCTTCAGCAGCATCAAGCCAAACAACATATTTTTGAGCTGCCGCTATTTCCCCAATCTCACGCACTGTTGACCGTGTAGATTTTTTCTGGACGGCTGTATTGACTGAATAACCGCCCGCGATCGTATCTGATGATGTTGGGATGCCTATCTGAGTCGCAATATTGCGAATTAACGTTGTGGGCGTTGTGGTTGTTCCCTGGGTAATTCCTGAATAATTATTCTCTGGGGTAAATAAGTCTAGTGATTTGCCAAGATCCCCTAAGTCAATCGTAATCTGGGCTTGGGATTCACTTGTAGGGATTTCTATCCTAGGGGAAGCTTCCCTCAAGATATAAAACGGCGGCCAAAATCTTTCATAATTTGCCCCCGTCCACATGCTCAGTGTGATCCGGTTTCCCATAGCCAGCACTTCAGCACCTGACGGGTTAGAGGCAGTATCGCGATTATCAAGACTAACTGTTGTGGACAATTCTGGACTTAATACAATGCTGCCTTCCCATGCCAGCCAACCGTTTAGCCTGTTCCCCGATCTCAGTTCGGAAAAATCGATATCGACGCTAATTAAAGCATCAGAAATATCATGCGGGCCACTGATTACAGCCCGATTAGCGTCTAAAATCTCTAGGCTTGCTGTCCAGTCCCTATCTTGAGCGTCAATAGTAAACGAGGTCATGGAGCGATAACCCCCGATTCTGTAAACTGAAACTGAGCTACACGAACTCCATCAGCTTTCTCACTGTATTCAAACCCTCGTTGGTTTGTTGGTTCAGCTTGCCATTGGGGATAGTAGCAAATTGTATTAGCGTCAGCTGCTACTGTGCTATTGGGTGCGATCGCTCTAGTGTTTGTCGTCCCATTTTCAGACCAATAATTTGTATAGTCATAGATGATCCATGGGCCAGGGTTGCCCCAATAAGCAGCTTCCATTCGGATTAAAATCTCTTGCTGGTCAAGGGTTAGACAACCAACAAAATTCCAAATAGCAAATCTAGTTAAAGCCCCCGTCCTAGCAGCTGCCCCCCGTTTACTACGAACAATCCCTTTATAACGACCATCAACCCGTGGGAATTGACCAGGGTAACGGCCAAACAAAGTGATAGCTAGGCTGTAATCGGCATGATTTAGAACGATTCCCCGTTCTGTAGTGGTAGGCAGGGCCATTAGATAACTCCCTCCGCAATCTGTTGTTGCCGGGTTAGATCGGCTGTAATTTGAGCAGCATCAGCGATTGGGTCAGGAGTCGATACGGTTAAATTTTCTATGCCGGTCGGGATGTTCTCAGGCAAAGCAGCAACAGCGTCTCTAACTTCCTCTAACTTGGTTGTCAGCTGTTCTATCTGAGTATCGGCCAATAAAATTTCTTGCTGAGCTTCAGCAAATGCATTAACTCCACCAAGCCCTAAACTATCCAAAATACTTTGAGCAAATGGATTTTGGCTATCTGAAAAATTAAAAGCTTCCTCTACGGTGAATCCGTCGCCAGAACGCGCTAACCGCTGGGCCTGATTAATTCCTGACTGCAACTGTGACGCAGTTTCACTATCAATTGCGCCTGCTCGCCTGGCTGAACGTAAATTATCTTCAAGCTGGTTCAAGTCTTCTAATGCCTGCTCAGCACCAACATCTTCTAAGCCGCTTAATGACGAAACAATCGAATCAATAGCACTCTGCCGTCGTTCTGTCTCATCGGCAATATCACTTTCTAAGTCTTTTTGCTCGTCTAGTAAATCAGTTTGGCGTTCAATTAATGATTCAATGCCCTCCAATCTCCGCTCTCTGATTGCCTCAGCTTCAGCGGTTTCAGCTAAGATGCTTTGTTCTTCTTCTTGAGCGTCTAAAATACTCAGTTGAACATCTAAATTTGCCCTAGCAGATTCAATTCCTTGCGCCCTGAGTTCAACAATCGACTGAAGCCCATTAAGTTCCTCTGTCGATATTCCCTGGCTCGAACGGGCTCTATCTACTGCAATCTGGGCTTCATCACGGGCAATCTGAGCTAACGTTATTTGTCTCTGACCATCAAGCGTTACTATTTGCCGTTGGATAGCAATCTGTTGCTGTTGAGCTTGAGTGCCTGCTCGAATTGATTGCAACTGATTAAGCAATAGCCGATCTCTGGCTTCCTCAACTGCTGCAAAGTTTTCAGTTGCCTCTGCTTGAGCCAATTGAGCACTAATTAATTGAGCCGCTGAATCAATTCTCGCAGCATCAACATTAGCTAAAGCCTGGGATATTGATAATTGATTTTCTAAACCAGAATTATCAACCTCAAACTGCAAATTTGTTTGTTCGGATGCCAGGGCATTTAACCGCTCTCTAGCTGACAATTCCTCTTCAATCCGTTCTCTAACAGCATCAGCAGCAGCTTGTTCAGCTGCGATCTGCTGCTCAATCGCCTGCACTGACAATTCGGCAGACTCCTGTTTAGCGGTGACCAACCGTTGCTCAGCTTCCTCAGCTGTAATAATGCCATCGGCTCTTAGTTGATTGATTTGATCAATTTCATCTTGAGCGATCTGGATTCGTTGCTGGGCAAAATCAGCTTGAATATCACGAATGGCCGAATCTGCATTACTTTCGGCTGTTGGATTTTCAGGGCCAGCTGCCAATTGAGCCTGACGAATATCATTAATCTGTTCAGCTTCTTCAGCTGCTAATCTTGCCAGGGCAGCCGATTGAGTATCCTCCAATGCCTGCAACGATTCTTCTCTAAGCTGCTCTTTTCTCCGTTCAGATGATTCAACGCCATTGGCTTCAATATCTCCCAACTGCCCAGCCAATGCTTGGGCTGCTGCCAACTGTTCCTCTCTGCTATTTTGGCCAGCATCAGAAGATAATCTACTTCCGGCATTCACTAACGCCTGGACGCCCTCAGCACCAGCATCGGTAATTACAGCTGGCTGGACTGCCTCAGCTGTTAAAAACCCTAACTGTTCCCGCAATAATTGAACTGTATTAGTGACCCCGGTAAAGGCTAGGCCTATCGCGCCAATAGCTGGGCCTAAGGTGCCAAACTGATTTATTAAATCGCCAACCAAGGAAAAGCGATCTAAAAATTCAGTGACCGGATTTACTAAACCGGATATTGAATCTCTAACCTGAATTGCAACCGGGACAATCCCTTCAAGAATTAATGAAAATTGCCCAATTGCCTCAGCTGGACCGTCGCCTATCGTGTCAGAATATGCAGCTGATAGTACAGTAAACGCTTCAGCAGCAACGCCCGCAATTCTTAAGGTTCCACCCAGGACAGTTCCAAGATTTTCAATTGATTGACCAAATCTATCGAGATTTTCAGGATCACTCAATATATTAGATAGCGAATCAATCAGGCTAGCTGCCCCCGCATCAACTGAATCAAATAAGCTACGAAGGCTAGCTGATAAAACGTCGACAACTTCAGACCCGTCAACAGCCTCCAATAGCGCCTCGACTGAAGCCGCTGTGTCCCCAAAAGCATCACCGTCTTCAATGGCAGCATTAATTGACGCGGTTAATGTTCTAACGCCCGCCTCTATACCTGGTGTCAGCGCCAAACCAAGATCGGTTCCGGCAGTGGTCAGGGTTCCTTGCAGTCGATTAACCGCCGCAGCAACGCCCTGATTTAAATTGTCTGCAGCTTCACCGGATGCGCCGAAGCCCTGTTCAAGCTCATCAGTTTTTGCGATTACATCGTCTAAACCTTGCAATAACAATCCTATCTGTGAAGCACTTCTGCCACCAAAAATATCTTGTAAAGCTGTAAATCGATCTTCTTCACTTAGCGGCTCAAGTGCATCCCTAAGATCTATTAATGTATCTGTAAATGCGGTCGGACCTTGATTATCAAAGAATGAAACGTTCAGCTTATCTAATGCTTTTCTTGCTACATCAGTCCTGCCTCTTAAACCATCCAGGGCATTCCTGGTTGCAGTCGCGGCCACTTCAGGAGTGGCTGTCTCGGAGAATTTAGCAAATGTTGCCAATAATGTTGACGCGCTAACATCGGCATCGACAAACGAACCGCCCGCTTTACCAAATGCCTGCAAAATGCCTTCAGCTGATGTAACTGCTGTTGTATTGGCAAGTAGCGTGATTTTATCGGCCAAAGCATCGGCAGACTCGTTAAAAATATTTGTTCCCGCCTGAATAGCTTTAGCAGTCGCATCAATATTAGTAAAACCAGTCCCTTCTAGTGCAGCTACAACGCCTGCAACATTATCCCCAACTTCAGTGACTTCACCGCCTAATTCGACCATTCGAGTAGCGATGCGCGCCACTTCTTCAGGTGTTTTACTGGTTTCAATTCCTAATCGTCTAGACTCCTCGGTGACTGCCGCGATCGCTTCCTCAGCTCCACCCGCACGAGCGCTAAACGTAACTAATGCCTGCTCAAAGCCAACTGCATTTTGAACAGTTGAAAGCCCTGCTCTGATGCCCCCTCCAATAGCGTTAGCTAGAGTATCAAAAACTCTTTGGCCAATCCCCTGGAAAATTCCTTGAACAATTCCGCTACTATTCCGGATGCCACTAAGATCTAGATTGGGCGATATTGTGGGAGAACTTAATTGCCTTAGTTCCCTGTTAATTTGCCGTAATGCCTGTCTAGCGTTCCCGCCCCCTAATGCCTCTAACCGTCTATCGAGAGTGCGAATCTGTTCAGTTGCGTTGTCGGCATCGACATTTAATCGAACTCGTTTATCGTCAAGCGTACCGAGCTGAGTCTGAATCTGCCTAATGCGTGGCTCGGCTTGGCGTGTATCAGCCTCTAGCCGAAGTCGTCGTGATTGAATTCTGCCGATCCTATCTTCTATCTGCAGAATTTGATTCTGTAACGTGCTATCGGTTTCTAGCTTAATTCGCTCGTTGCTTAATTGCTGGATTCGCTGATCCAACAAATTAAGTGCTTGGTTACTGGTGGATGGGTTTAGCTCTAAATTTATTCGAGTATTTCTAAGCCGTTCTATCGTTTGCTCGATAGTATTTATTTCTTCAGTGCGAGCATCAATCCTTAGCTGGATATCAGAACGATTACGCTGAAGTTCAGTAACTTGAGCGTCTAAATTCCGAATTGTTGCTTCAGCTGCTCTAGAATTTGCTCGAATCTGAATCTCTTTGTCACGCAGTTGTTGAATTCTGGCATCAACCGCCGCAATCTGATTTTGAATATTTCGAGCATTAACTTCTAGGTTGATCCTCTCACGATTCAATCCATCAACAGCCTGTTGAACCGTTGCAAACCCACGCCTTAACTCCTGAACATTACGCTGGGCAGCATTCGTATTGACAGTTACTGGAATATTTGATTGGGCTCTTAGCTGAGTCAGTGACTGAGCGATCGCGTCAGCTTGAGCAGCACTGCGCCCAAAGTCAACACTTGCCTGAGTTCTGTTGATAGCTTCTAACTGTTGTCTAAGCTGGGTTATCTCTCTCGTAATTGAATCGTCAAGGTTAACATCCAGCCGAACATTATCAGCATTACTAAGCTGCTGTCTAATGTCGCTAATGCCACGAATAACAGTCTCATCATTCAGCCTGACATCAATAGCAAGGTCATCAACCCGGTTGAACCGTGTCCGCAAGTCAGCGATCGCAGCCGTAATACTCGACTCCGAAAATTCAACTGCGAATTCAACCGAACCAGCTTGAACCACTATTCAACTTTTCCTGCTAATAACGTCATATCGCGTTCAGACATAATCGCCCTCGCCCAATCTGGCACTCGGTTTTTCTTCAGCAACTTCACATAGATTTTTGCGGCCTCAGGGGGGATAGTCTTAGCAAGCTCATTCCTGCGCTGGGTTAATCCCCAACGATTAAAATCAGTCGCGCTGGCGTCTTCAGCGTTCTTGAAATTCGCCCGTGCGATCAATGCCGCAACCTCACTAGTCGCGGTGGCTTCCTCAGCTAGCTCGGCTATGCGGTCATCGCGCCAGACTCTGGCGGCATCCAAGGCGAGTTTTGACGGACAGTTTCTAAACTGGGTAGGTCTGAAATATTCGCAGCCTGGATACCAGCGCTGTAGTTGCCAGCAGAGTTTTCCCCAGTCGATTGGCTCTGATTTTCGTCGTTTCCCAACTCAGTTTCAGGATCGTAAATATACTCAGTTGGATTTACTCGCTTCCCTGGCAAGCCATAGATAAATAAACTAAACAAAGCTTCAGCCAATGGCCTGGGAGTATTTGCAATAATCTTTTCAGTAGGGACATCATCGCCAAGTACGCCACGATGTTTAAGGCAAAACGCAACTAACAGGTCCATCAATCGCTTATCGCTAATCTCTTCGTTGTCCCTAAGACTCTGAAAATACTCTTCTTCAGCTACTAATAAGGACGGATAAACCGGAACAGTAACCGGGGCCATCCCAGGCACTCGAACCACGCGATCTACTGATTTAATTTCCCATAAGGTCTGAGTCACAACGAACAACCTCCAAGTCTAAGTATGTATAAATTGCTTCTAGGTCACTCGGCATTACAACAACAATTTCAGTATTGTTCTGCCGATACGGTTCGACCAGTAACGCCTCTTGCCCTGCGAAACCAGCACACATTTTAGGTTTAGTAAAGCTAAGTAATGCCCTTAGCCTTGACCCCTCAACTGTGCAGCCAAGCATGAAAATATGCTGGTTTTGCAAGGCTTCAATCTTCACTAAGCAGCAGCCTCAAGTTCGGTCACAGCGCCAGAGAACGTGCCATTAAGAGACAGTGCCAACTTGTTTCCGTTCTGACCGTCCTTAGAACCATCCGACATTCGAGCAACACCAAACGATAACGGTGGGGTAGTAAACGTGACGGCATCAGGGTTCGGGTCTTGAACTTCAAGGTAAACGTCGTTCTCAGCATTCACGGCATAGCGTAAAATCCGTTGCCCGCTGGAATACTCAGATAAGTTAGCCGCGATCGTGAAAGTTCTAGTCGTATCCTGACGTGAAGATTCACCAGAACCAATGTGCTGATATGTCGAAACATTATTCAGCGTGGTCTGGACCCCCAGGTTATGAGAAGTGATTAGATCGACTTCACCGGGCCAGTTGGCAACTGCCCCGTTGGGGATATCTTCATTGGCAGTCAGTTCAATATTGCTCCCATCGTTGCTATCAGCCGTGACAATGGCCATATAAGATCCAGCTGCATCGACAAACCGCAATACTGTCCCCGCGATAATCGGCACTGTAGGAGCAGCGCTCGCAGTCATCGTTGATGCAGTTCCGGTAGTTGTGGCCGTGAACGCAGCACCCAGGGTCAGGGTGATCGGGACAACCCGACCGGGCACGCTTGTATTATTTGTTACTAAAGCTGCAAAGATTTTTGTCTCCCGTGAGTCGGGCATTAATAGCGGATTATTACCAGCACCTGGCATAGTGATTAACTCCTGATTTGATGGACAATTCGAAAACTTTCAGACTCAATCGTGTCGAGTCTTGAATCCCTTGGCGTCTTAACCGACACTCCAGCCTGAAACAGATAGCCCATGCCACTAATCAACGCAGCAGCAGCAGCCGCTACCGTGCCCGCTTCGTCCCACTGTTTTAGCGTGATAGTCGTCGTATATTCCAAGCCAAGCTGTTGAGAATAAAACTGTGTAAGCGTCGCTTGCTGCTGAGGCGTAATAACAACCTCCAAGCCTTCTAAACTCTTAGGCTGTCTCTGCCATTGAATGCCGCCAACGTCTTGAGTTTTCCCATAGTCCAACACCAACGACGGCAACGTTTGAGTGCCTGTAGCCGTGACATACGTTCGAGTGCCCAGATAGGGAGTCATTAGGGTCTGAACTTGGTCTCTAATTTGAGCAATGCTAATAACGGGCATCAGAATATCTCCCGTAATTGCTGGGCCAGGACAGCAGCCAAGTCATATTGTTCTACTGTCTGTAATACTGGATTACGAGCGGGATACGTTGAGCCGCTACGAGTCGTGAACCCGTTAAATACAAATACTGAATGTTGAGCAGTCCATTCAAATAAAATAGTCAATTGGGAAGGGAAACTATATTGCTGCGAGTCCCTAAATTCTCCCAAGTCCACAATATTTCTAGGGCTAAAAACTTCCTCACCAGACTTCCGCTTAGTGAACCCTGGCCATGGATATAACGGTTGCTCAATCGATTCAGTTAGCAACCTATCCATATCTACAGCAAAACCTCGTAGCCCCCTATCAAGGCCACGATTAAACGCTGTTCTGTCAAAGTTTAATATTGCCATAACTGCAGCCTACAGTCATTTTTGGCAATATGTTAAAATTTCCAAGATACTTGGAAAACGTTACATGCCTGGAGAAATAAGAGCTGGCGGTTTATCTGAAGAAACTTTGAAGCGGTTTTCAGAGTTAAAAGATTACTTAGGGGCCAATACTCAGGCTGGCACGATGGAAGTGTTGGTTAATATCTTGCATCTTCATTTATTAGGCAGCAGTCGTGTAGCGTTGTTTAGAAAAGCTGCCAAGTTAGTCAGTGCCAATGAGCAATTAAGCCGGGAATTGCAGCCTAGTGAAGTACAACGGGTTTCTATTCAAAAAGGCTTAGTCCTTGTTTGGGCTTGGCATCAAGGCGAGCCGTATAAAATTAGTGAGCAAGTTTGGGAGCAAGGAATCAATGATTGAATTAAGTAACTTAAAAATTAGCACATTAAAAATCCCATTGAATATCTGTGCAGGTCCAGACACAGTAGTTGATGGGAAAAATGTTGATTTTTATATTAATGGGGTTAGATTACCTTTCTTGACCGCATGGAGTTTTTATTCGGTGTATCAAATGTACCGATGTGTAACCGCACTATTCCATGGGGGTGTTGATGACTGTGAGCTGGACACCGACCCAACCATTTTACTGCCGAGCTATGAGATTCGGCTGGCTTTTGACTATGGTCCTTCTGGAGTGATGAGGGAGCTTGGGCGATGCGAGGGAGATCATTTAGTGATGACCTTTGACTATGTAATCTTTTCTAGCCAATTTGATAGCACCCCATTGCGTGAACTAGGCCAAAAAATTTGTATGCTTAGCTAGCTGTCCATCTTGCAATAAACCGTTCGCCAATGTCAGAGGCCGCATCAGCGATCGCGAACGGTTGAATAAGCACTTCAACTTTGCCGCTAGTCCCGTTTAATTCCATCGTCCCAGTCGGTGGTTCAGGCCAGCCTCTAAGGTTATTAGGGAATAAATACTCAGTTGGTGCTGCTTCGGTACCACACCAACCAAGCAACATCACACTATTATTATTAGTTCCTTCAAACGCGCTAGTGTTGAACTGGCTTGCTCTATTTTGAGTCGCGACTTTTACCCGACATGGCACCGTGACAGCGGTTAGGCCATCAGCGGATCCACCCTCAAAATCATCAGTTATAACAGTGGGTAGTTGAAAAATAATAGAAGTTGGGTATAGACCGAGGTTAGTGATTGCCATTATCGATTTTTAGCCAAAATATCAACCCCCCCAAACATGCCAGACTTAGCCACAGTTTGGCCAGCTTGCGTTTTCAAAACTAACACCGATGTGCAATCGCAAGTTTTATCAGAAACATTTTTAAGATTCAGAATCATTTCTGACAACTGCAAGTCACTTTGGGCAAACAATGCAGCAGTGCCGGTAATCGAAACCACTGGGCGCACTGTATCTACTCGAATATCTTTGATAACAAGACCATTCGGATCGACAACTCCAACTATATCCTTAAATGACTTGATTTCAGCTGCGTCAAACCCTTTCTTGTCTTGATTAGCAGCTTCAACTACAGCATCTATCTCTGCTTGATATTTTTCAGGATTCGCCTGACGCTCTAACCAAGCCTGATGGATTTTTTCTCGTCTAGCGTCTGCCTGGACTTTTTGTGTGACTACGGTGCCCACAGTTAAGCCAATGGCACCGACTGTGCAAGCGATCGCGATTAAAGCATTCTTATTCATTGCCTTTATCCCCTTAAAAATTAACTGAGAGTATGATTTTTCCATTCTTCTAGTTTGGCCAAAGTATCTTTAATTAATTCCAGTTTTTGGTCTTGTTTTTGATTGTAACTTTGCAAAATAATTGCCCTGACAAATGAGTTAGACAAGTGATTGTCAATATCTATGTTTACCGCTGCTTTAGCATCGTCTATAGACATTCCGCAAAGCATTAAATCTAAAGCAATCTCAGTTTTGCTTAAACCAAATTCTTGAATGAAATCATCAGCCTCACCAGAAGTGCATCCAACCACTGTGATTAACTTTTGTTTAACGTACACCACCTTCCACCTCACCAAGGCTAGTGCCTGGAATTACGCTGAACGTAATATCCGTTCTACGATCCCCACGAATATATGTTACTGCAGGCAGAGATGTTAACTCTTCTACGCCTGCATATCGCAAATACGGAACTACGCGATCGCCTGGGTTGGCAGCAGTTCTCGAAAAACTAACCGTCCCAGTCGCCGTCCAATTGGTTCTATTAATGCGACGGACTTGAAAGGTAGCTTTAGGTGATTCTATGGCAGCTTCCACTGCGGGTTCAGGTGCTCGTCTAGCAGAGATCGTTACTGGCTGCTCAGATGCTGGACACATATGGGACAGGTCAGTAATGTCTCCGTCTTCAGTCATGCTGTAGCAGACGGGTAACGCGTTGGCCGTAGTGGCCATAAAAAGGTTAAAAGCGATCGCTGCTGTGATTAGTTTTTTCATTTTTGTTTTCGGTGGTGTAAGTATTTATACGATCAGGATTACGTGAAATCAGACTTGATCAAGCCGATCCATTGCTAACAGCCTCGCGGTTGTTTCCTCGACAACCTGCAATCCGTATTCACTCAGAACGACCTTAGCCCGCCAAAGTTGATCCGGCTCAGTCAGAAACCATAAGCCTCCAACATCAACGCCGCACTCAAAACCTCTTTGCTTTAGCTGATCTAAAGCGGCGCGATCGTTTTTGTAGTCGCCTGTCGCGTTGGCTTTATATGCTTCCATATATGTTTCCATGGCTAGTCATCATCAAGTTCAAATATGAATCCGTCAACTGAGAATTCACCGTTACTTTCGATTGCCTTGTGCTTGATTAGCACGGGCTTGTAGCAGTTCAGTAATTTCTAGACATATCTGGTCATAGCTTCCTTATTTGGGTATATTTTCTAGGCATACTTGTAACCATCCTTACGGTGAACAAATTTGGTGATATAGGACAACTTTGTCCCTAACCTTTTTCTACCTTTGGGATAGATCTCACAGTCGCCATTAGAGTAAGGGCAGAGTCGCGCTGTCCATTGCCCTTTATTCTTGCCCTTAGGGATATCAACTTGCACAACATCGCCTGTCTGGTAGCCGTGTATAGGTCTCAGTGGTCTATGTTTTTGCGGATAGCCGTATTTGTCTGTCTGGCATCGTTGCCGCCCTCCTGCGCCGGTAGCTGTGACCATCAATGGACGATCCGATAAAAACACCAAGTTAGGCGTATCACCCACACAGGCTGCATCAATATCATGGCCCTTAGGCAGACCAAGGTTGACGCGGTTCATTTTGGTTTGAGCCCCGGTAGCTGTTTTCACAGTGCCATGAATGCTCATTACCTCGACAATTTTGAACCTGGTTGCATTGACCGCTGATGTATCTCGTAACGGTTGCTTAGCCTTGCGCTTGATGCTGGCTAGTAAATCAGGCTTACGCTTCAAGAACTGTTCAACAGGTTTATCCGATTTCCGCTGATTACACTTTTCACAAGCTAAGCAAAGATTAGAGACCCGATTACTGCCACCTTTAGACTTAGGTTGGATGTGCTCAATCTGTAAAGGTATATTTTCTTTTTTACAGTAGGTGCATTGTCGGCCCCATTTTTCTAATAAGTACTCACGGACGGTGTAACCCTGTAGTGCGCCTTGCTGATATTCGACTCCGCTGATGTCTGGATTCTGCATTAATTGAGTATCAAACTTAACTCGCTCAATCCAGATTTCAGCGACCGGGCAAAACTTGATAATTCGCTTTACCCAAGTCTCAGTAGTCAGCACCCGATGCATTAAAGACGGTGGCAGCCAGCCTTTAGGGCGAGTTCTGTTTAAAAATCTTGGTTGACGATAGCGAAGTCTAGACCGTCGTTGTCTACGAAGATTACGACGCTGTTCTAGTTTCTTCTTAATCAGTCCACCACGGTGTTGCAGCTGCATCCTCCAAACAACCTCGCCTCTATCTGTGACCAGCGCAAAACCCGTCACTTTAGAACCGGGATCGATTTTCAGTGTTAACGGATAGATAACAGGTTCTGATATTTCACGCTTAAGAATTAAGGTGAACGGAAAGCGACGAAAGACAGCCGCTTTACCTTTGCCTAAGAACTCACGCGCTTTTGCCGGATGGACCGGCATTAAAGGTGTTTTGTTCTGGTCTATCAGAAAAACGTAGTTGCTCATTGTCTTAAAAAGTTGTGGGATCTTCTCCCAAACATTGCTGTAAAGTTTGCCTCGAAAAACTTCAAAACGTTTGTCATGCTTGAGACACAGCCTTATATAACTTCGGCTTTTTGTTTAATCTCAAACCACAGTGCATAGAGCTGGCGGTCACTCTAAGGTGTGATGGCGTAATGAAGGTAGTCTGCTTTGTTACAAGACTTACGACTGATTCTGCACGTTACTCCCCTTATGGGTAGACTTGTCTGGTTTTGACCAGATTTGTCTAGTTATTTAGTAACGGCTTGCTGTTCTTTTAGTTAGTCATTTTGTTTGTCCTCCCACCTTCGGCTCCTTCCGAACTTTACGACCGACACCGTTTGGTGTGGTACCGCGATGAGTAGGCGGTTACTTCCGCTATATCAGGGTAAAAACCCGTCGTTTATCTTGACTAATCCCAAGAGTTGAAATGCGTGTCTCCCCTCGCCAGTGGTCTTGGCTGCGGGGTTGCATCCCGTCTCTCACATTTATAACGAATCTCTTTTTAAGTGTCAAGTAATTTATTGACAAAAAAGAACCCCGCTAACCGGGGTGTGGTTAGCGGGGTTAGATGGTGTTGAGAGTTTCAGTTGCTTTGCGAATCTTGGCTGTATTGCGGACAAGTAAATCGGAAAGTGTATGTGGGTTTATCCACCCCCTCTCACGTTTCCGAAGTTCAAACCATCGCTCGGTTAGTTGTTGAACCGCATCAATGCCTTTGAATACATCGGAAGAAATATCGCCGTCGACTACGATCATCGCATCGCCTAAAACTAGCTTTGTGCAATCCTTCCTAGCCCATAGCTTGTCATGGTATGTGATGATCATTTCATCAGTACAGCCAGCATCGCGAATAGATGTGTTTTCTGCCCATTCGTCAAGCACCGCATTATTTTCATAGGCTTTCACAATTTTTAGTTGCTCAGCTTTGAGCTTCGGTAATCGCTTTGCAGCGTTAACCTTGCTGCGGAGATGCTTGATATCATGACTTTCGAACTCTTGTTTTAGCATGCAGCCAGTGCCTACAACAGCGCTAGAACCATCATCGAGAATGACAGTTGCGTGAACTTCGTGATCACGTCCGCAAGCTTCACAACTAAGAGTTATCCCAGTACCAGGAACCGGAATAAACCGATCATCCTTTTCAATCACATCGCGAGTATCTTCAATGGAAACGACTTCACGGATAAGCATAATCATTTCTCCTTTAGTTAGTTATACTGCTCAGGCTTTTTCCGGCTAAGACTCGTTAGAGGGGAGCCGATATGCCCTGCTTGCTTTGTTACTAACAAATATGCCTTTTTTATTTTCAGGTGTCAAGTAATTTATTGACAAAAAAAGAACCCCGCTAACCGGGGTGTGGTTAGCGGGGTTTAGAGTCCTGCTTTTATCTTGTTCGCCAGTTGGTTTGCGAACCAATTGGACAAAACAATTGCTTTTTCTCCGTCTTGAACCAGCTCTTCTTTGATCTGAGATTTTGGAACCCATAACTCAGTGCCGTGAGCATGTCCTGTCCAATTACCTCTAGAAGGAAGAAACCATGAACCCTCAATCAATAAAGCCTTTTCAGTTTCCTTTTTAATTAACAGAACTTCACAACCGAATTTATCGCCAGAGCAAAGCAATTCAGTTACAGCGTCTACCCCAGGACCAGCGCTTAGTAAAGCGTTAACACTTTCGTCAGACAGGTTAGTAATATCAATCATAGCTGTTCTCCTTAGTTAGTTATGCTGCTCAGGCTTTTTCGGCTATGTCCTTTCGGGGGAGCCGGTGCATGCCCTGCTTGCTTTGTTACTAATAAGTATGCCTTTTTTATTTTCAGATGTCAAGAAATTACTTGACAAAAAATCAGGCTAATAAATCCATCCTGTAATTTTCGGCTTCCCTCACAAAGTACGATAGTCCATGGCGCAAACAGAAAGAATAAGCAACGTCAGCAGCCATATCATTTAGCATGATGTCTCTTCCGCCCCAACGGATTGAATATCCTTTCTTATTTTTCTTCAGCTGGTAGCCACTTACAAGATCTCTATTTTTCTTAAGCCCAGTCACAAGGACTAGGTACTCACATACAAATTCGTGCCATGTTTTTTCTTGTGCCGAATTGACAGACAGTAGGCTTTCTATGGCTTGCTGCCTTTTTGATTTCGGCTTGATGGTTGTTTCCTCCACTGAAACTATCGCTCCATACTTAGCCGCGATCTCCATGGCTTCTTTTTGGTCTTTAGCCTGGATAAACTCAATCGCATAGAAAAGATTTTCGGATTCTTCCCACGATCTATCGCCCACTAGCCCAAGCTGTCTAGGTGGGATTTGTGTTTTGACTTTAAATACTTTTGCCATTGCTCGGACTCAATTACACTTCAAATGCTAAACGACACCTTTTCAGGTGTCAAGTAATTTCTTGACTATTTGCAAAATGAATTTTGCTTTGCTATAGTCCAGATGTAAATACTAGACTTGACATGAAATTAAGCGAGTTTATCGAAGCGCTGCCAGATCTTTTGATTGAATGGAGAAGGTCACAAGTCCCTGTTAAGGCGCAAGCCGCTAGAGCACTGGGGCTAAAGAACAGGCAGGGAATTGACGAGAGGGAGAAGAAACTCCCTAACGCTCAACTTGGCTCTATATTGGAGTATGTAAAGATGATCGAAAAAGAGTCCAAAAATAGTCCAACAATCGTCATACTGCCAATAAAAAGCTTGACAGAAAAGGATTCTGACGATGTTGATTAGTTGCCCTGGACGCAGCTAGTCAAGAAAAAGAATATTTGGAGGTGGTTTAATTGACTACTCAAGAAGAAGAGCTGACAATGTTAAAAGAGATTTACAGAGAAGAATTACTAGCTAATCAAAACGAGTGGCTAGTGAAACGAATTTCTCAAGCTATTCCCGATTTAGACATCCGACAACCTAGCCATGAGGTTGGATGGTCATGGACGTATCACTGTTTCGAACAGGAGTCTGATTGCTGTCCCACTGCTATGGATGCTTTGCTTGATTTTCTAAAAACTCATATGCATGGGATTGATCAGGCGCTGGGTGTTAAAGATGCTGACGGGAATGAAAATAAAGCAAGGATGCAAAGTACTTCACTAAGGAAAAGTTTGGAGAATCCTTAGCGATCAACCAAACGGGCTTGAACTAGGTGAATGCGCCTAGTCGACCGTATAACCCAAACCAGGGAATCTTTTTACCTTGAAAAACCTCAAAAATCGTCGAGACTAAAAGCTTGGCGGTTTGTCTTTTTATCCGTACATATATACACACACAATTAATTAGGTGTGTGCTAAATTAAAAAAGTAGTTGAGCGGCTAAGGTCATGAACACTGAAAAAAGCTTTTACATAAGAGAAACCTCAACAGGGGTTGAATACTCTAGGGATGGGATTGAATTCCAGTCTGGCGATTATTGCCAAGTGGTTCTTACCACAGAGAATATTCGCCATGCTATTGCTCGCTTTTCCAACACAGGACACAGCCAGCTTGCATTAGACGCTGGCGGCGAAGTTATCGAGACCAACGAAGGCTGGTATGGCGGCACAAAGAAAACTGTAAAAGTTTCGCTGACGTTGCTTGAAACGTTCTGCGAGCAATTTGCACCGGCTGAAAATGACCACACCGGCATGATGCAGACATCCACCGGGGAGTGGATCATGGCTGATGACTGGGACGCAATTGAGGGGAATGTGTAAGTGCCATGAAAAGCAATCCACGCAATGCAGGCGCTAAGCCGATAGGGGACAAGCGCAGAGTCCGGACCAACGTCATGCTAGACACTGCGTTAAAGGCCAGGGCAGCCAATAAGGCAGCCGAGATGGGATTAAGCCTTAGCCAGCTCATAAATAACTTGCTCTCGGCCTATCTGTCTCCCTAAAAACCAACTGAATCAATCCACTGCCGTCGAGCCTAAAAGCTTGACGGTTTTTTAGTGGCCATTTTTTTTGGCCCCCTTCCCCCTTCCCCCTTCCCCCTTTCTAGAACGACGAGCAAGGGCGGTGTGTGCCAGTTATTTCAATGCATATAAGCGCTTATCTGTCAAATTTTAGCAAACTGTATCATGGTTGTTACAGAATAAAGGGGGTAAAACGCTAAAAGTACCGCCAATAAAGGATTCTTATTTTGATAAGTCCTAGACTCAGGCATGTACATTGATGTACATATCGTTTGTATCATGGGTGTTACAGAATCCAACTTACGGACATAGGACTGGCACACTATTTTTTTCAAACGGTATAATCTGATACAAAATAGGCAAAGCGCTGAAAGTACTGAAAACTCGTTAGTGGTGAATAAAAGTCATTCAAAAAATCACTGGGTTTCCCCTACTAATCCCCTGCTTTTCAGCAGTTATTTCATAGTTATTTCAAGCGCTTTCTGTCGGCTGTATCCCTTGCTATATATACATTATAGCGTTTTCTATGTCTTAATATTCTATATTTTTCAATTTCAAACTTTCTGTTTTAGAAAAAAATGGAGAGTAAAAAGGGATGATTATAAAAAAGTGGCACAGTGCATATAAAGATTTTTAGGCCAGATTTTCAAAGTAAAAAATAGTTTTCAGAGCCCAAAAAAGCCCTTTTTCGGCCTATCCCTTATATATCAAGGGATACAGCGATTCTAGTTTGTGCATTTACAATGTATTTCTTGATTTTTTTTGTGAATAAACTGAACTTGATTACTCGAATTAGGGGTAGTCAATTACGGACGTTCGTTTTTAGCCCTCGTTCTGTTTGTGAAGGGGGAAGGGGGAGAGTGTGCCAGTTCGTGAGTTTAGCCTTGGGTTTGCCGGTAGCTTTCGCGATGTTATGCCTTGGCTAGTGAGTGCGATCGCACTCTAAGCCATAATCAAGCTGCCTCAGAAAATGTCAAGAAAAGACTTGACAACTGAAATAAAAAAAAGCAATACTGTTAGCAACACCGATTGAGGCAAACAAATGACATTCGATACAATCCTTTCCGTCTTGAGCAACGCAATTCAGTCCGGCGCACAGCCCACTCAGCACAGCCTAGAACTAATGGCCCAGCACATTGCAAACGCCCAGCTAGACGACGACCAAAGAGACCACCTTGAGGCGATGCTGGAGCAACTGGTTTTCAATCCTGAGTGATAATGACCAGCGGCTGTCGCTCGCAATCCATTCCAATAAACTAACGCTAGGGGCTTCGGCCCCTTTTTTTATCGAATATTGAGACCTAGCTCTCTTAACTGCTTAGGTGTGCTGGAACTAGCCTTGAGCGCTGCTGCACGGTCAGCATTGCTAGCTCCTGACCACATTTTATTTAACTTATATTTACCTACCTCGTAGGCTTGCTTAGCAGTTGCTACAGATAGAGATCCGATACTTTCTCCACGACCACGGGCAATATCATTTTTAAGGTTGTTAGCGAAGGTTAGAGTAGCCAAAAATCCACCACCGGAAGTGTCGACCATTTGCGATCGCGTTGGCTTGGCATAGCTAGAATCCCAATCCATGCGGGCCATGGTGCCGTCGTTGTCAAATACACGCAAGTTTTGAGCTGAGACTATCTCGCTCATGGCTGTTGCGGCTGCATCGTTGGTTAGAGCAGAGGTTAAAGTTATTTCTGCATTGGCGGCAATTGGTTCTAATTTTTTTTCGGATTCAGCAGCTAAGAAAGTTGAGTCAGAAATGCCACCACTACCGGAGCCACTACCAGCAACTTTCTGGCTGCTATGATTTCCGGCCTTTACGGCAGAACCGCCATTACCAACTTGAATTACAAATATTGCTGGCTCCATAATCCGTTTGCCTCAGGATTAAACACTAATATAGGATGCCCATCTTTATCCGTCCAACGAGACCAGCCTACAGTCCCGTCAGACTGCCGTTCATAATCGCCAGCCCACTGGAAGCAGCCAACGTTAGCAGGGCACAGGACAGAATCTAACCAATCCCATATTAAGCCTAACAATTCTTGATACGTCATTTGATTAGTAATTCCCAAGTCGCGAGTTTTAGACCAAAATCCAGGCCCAGCCACTGCACCAATATGTTGTCCAATCGGCCATACACCTTCAGGAAGGCTAGGCAGTATCAGGTCTAACCAAGCCTCAAAATAAATAAGATCACCAGGTTCATGGGAATCATGGCACCAATTGACGAACTCCTGCATCATTGGATATCGAGTCGGATAAGTTTCTATATAAGGCTTAAAGTATTCTGTTCGTTGCGGCTGCTGATTATCGTAAACAGCCAATCCAATCTCGTCGGCTTTAGTTCTAAGGGCTGATAACGTCTCAGCGATCGCAGGATAATTTTTATGATTCCTTGGCAGCGCCATATCAAGGATCTCATCCCCCAACCGCTTTTTGTCAGCGACAGACATTTTTGCAATTTGCTTGTGACTTAAGTGTAAGGGTTGAATCCATATGCCCTCCACGCCGATGCTGTGCAGCGTTGTGACTATCAGTTCAGGGTCAGGCAACCATTGAGGCACAACTGGATTAACGCCAACACAAACACGATGGCCGTGGGCGATTAGTGTTTCAATCATCTCTAGCCGTAACGATGGCCTAGGCGCACCAGGGGCAGATACTTTCTTGCCGATGTCATCGTCCAACGTCTCTAAGCTCACATAAAAGACCGTGGGCTTGATTAGGTCTAATGCTGAGCAGTGATATTTGTTTGGCTTTTTGAGCAGGCCATGGCCCCCTTTGGTTTGAAGAGAACAGGGGATATCTAATTCTGATAATGTCTCTAAGGTTCGTAGGCTTAGCTCATAGTTATTGCCTGCAAACGGGTCTATGTGATTACTAAATTGGATCGGGTATCCAGACCTCAGTAAATGTTTTTCTAGGGTTAGTTTGCCAGGGGAAAAAGCATTTTTGAGTAGACCGAATATCTGGCTAGTGTTAGCGACGCGATCGGGTTTGTTTAGGTTGGCAAAGCAGAATGGGCAATGGTGACTGCACACATTTAGACTTAGCTCTAGCGGGCATGGGGCGTTTAGTAAAAAGCCTCCATAGTATGTGGTTAGTGATTGCCTTTCCACTGCCGCCACATCTCCTTAAATGCTTTGCTATCCGTAGCATATCCCAATCTTTCTTTATCCAAATTCCATTCAAACGCTTCATCCTGAGTCAATACGATCGCTAACGGCACTTTATCGCTATCGCCTAATGGGGGCATTTGCTCAGGTTCAGGGTTTTGTTGAGGTTCGGCGCGATTGCTGTCGGTGGGTTCTTCTATTAATTCGTCTAAATCTTCATCATTGAACCGTGAAATTAAATCACTAATTTCTTGCTCATCGTAACCAGTGTATATGTCTTCATCAATAGCTGAGATTGCCTCTAGCTCACTGATTAACGCTTCTAGTTCATAGCCTGAGTCTTGGGTTTTGTTATCAAGCAATCTAGCGGCTTTTATAGCGACATCGCCTGACAGTGACGACACATAGCAAGGTAGTTTGGGCATTCCAAGCATAAGGCCAGCTAACCGCCTGCCATGGCCTTTAACGATTAGAAACTTATCGCCATCAGGGACAACGACCAGCGGCACATCGAAGCCCGTTTGTTTAATAGAACGAGCAATTGATTTGACCTGCCAATCTGGGTGAAGCTTGGCGTTATTTTCGTAGGGGATGAGCAGATCAATATCAATATCTTGAATTTCCATTAGTAGGCAGGTTGTTTTATTGCTACTAATATAGTAGGAAAGTACCTTGGTACTTTTGTTGTACTTTCAGGTACTTTGCTGTGGGCGGACGGGCTGTAGACTGGGATTATTGGCGTAAAGAGTATGTTCAGGGGGGGTTTGACGTTACCCTGAGGAGTTTATCTGAACGTTCAAATTCGCCAGCGTTGCAGACACTTAAGAATAGATCGGCAGAGGAGGATTGGGACGACCAGCGGAAGCGATATAGGCGGGAATTAGGGAATTTAGGTGCTTATGACTTTGGCAAGCAAGAGATAAAGCCAGAGGTAGCGCATGTCATCGATCAAACGAATAAGATTATCGATGCGGCTGAAATGCTAACTCAGCATAATAAGTTAGCTAAGGCGTTGATTGCTGTTGGCGCTGCGAGCATAGCGGAATTACAGAAGAATAATTATGAAAAAGCTAAAAAGATGAAGCCGAATGAGGCGATCAATTTTATTTTGAAAGGGATCGATGTTCAGCGGACGACCGAAGGGTTAGCTACCAGTAAGACAGAGATTGATTTTGTAAATATGTCTGATACGGATTTGGACGCATTTATTAATGGTGACGCTTAGGCAACGTGCATTAGCTGAAAGGGAGAGGCGCAGGCGACGAAGAGAGCGTGAGCGTGAGGGACAAGTAACGGAGGCTCAAAGCTACTATACGACTGGCGAGCAGTTTATAGAAGCCGTTAAATCATTTGGCTGCAATGAGAACGGAGATCCGATTCGTTTAAGGCCATGGTTTATTGAATATCTAAAATGGTTGGGAGAATTACGAATTCCTAAGAAAGCTATCAGTGGCGCTCAGCAGTCTGGCAAGTCGTTAGGATGCACGTTGTTTTTAGCCTATGCGGTACAGGAACTAGGCTTAAAAATGATTTATTCTTATGATTCTCAGGCGGCTCGTAACTCTCAGGTGACTTTGAACCTTAGGCCGATTCTGAATGCTTGGGAGGAGGCCAAAGAATTGAATGGAAATAATTTAGACCGCAACACCGAGATATGGAAATCATTATCAGGCGGTTTTGCTAAATATGTTTATTCGAGTGTTAATCGCAATGTAGGGCAGAGAAAGGGCTTAGCGGCTGCTGGCGGTGTTAACGTGGGCTTCCAGGCCGATGGGTTGATTGACGAAGAACGTTCTCAGTCGCCGCCGGGTGCAAGAGATGCTTTTTATAGACGATTAGCTGAGTCTAAACTTAAGCCATATCCACCGCATATCAATCTAGGAACACCGGGGGGTGGGTTAGGGATTGAGTTAGATTTTCAGCAATACGATCATCATTTTTATCCGTTTTATAAATGTCCTGAATGTGGCGCTGTTAAACCCCTTCATCCAAAAGGATGCTTATTAAAACCGGTGACGTTGTTTGAGCGTGGGGAAGAAATACAACGGTGGTTTTCACCATCGGGCAAGCCGTTAGAATGGTGGCATTCAGACCCAAACAAAATAGAATCGTCTGCCTATATTGGATGTTCTGAATGTGGGGCTAAGTTGCCTGACGAAGTGAGGATCGGGGCTTGGTTCCAGGGAGTAAGGTTTAATATTAAATTTGATATTGAGTCAGTAAAAGATATTACGTTGTCTCAGTTTCTCCAAGGGTTACCTGATGGCGAGCCAAAAGAGCAGATTAGTAGTGCGTTGATTATTTCGCCATTGCTCAGGGATTCAGATACAGCAGCGACAATGATACGCCAGTTGCTTGGGTCCAAAGATATTGCTGATGCACATCAACAGGTGCTGGGTATCCCGTCAGAAGCAGGCAGCGGGGTCATTACAGAAGAGATGATCCAACGATGCATCGAACTACCTATCCCTGAACGTGAGCCTGATTGTGTAGTTGCAGGGGGAGATCAGGGAGTTAATCAAGACTGGCTATGGGTAGCTAGATGCTGGTTACCCAGTGGCTATGGTCAAATGTTGTCGTCTGAGATTGCGGATAAGACGGTGATGGAGGTTGTTTTTTACGGACCAATCCAGCGTTCAGAGGTAGGGGCGATTATCCAAAAATATAATATTGATGCTATTGCCTATGACTCTAAGCCTGAGGTTGCTGACGGCATCGCGCTAGCCCGCAACCATGGCGTGTTCTTAGGAAAGCAAATGAGTTTGCCAGAGTATGACATTAGGTCAGAGAATAAAATTCACGATGGTGAGAATTATTGTTTGTATAGTTTTAGACAAGAAGACTTCCAAGACCAGGTAGCCGCGTCGTTTGATTTGATTGCCTCAGATGGGTATCCGTTATGGAGGCTACCAGAGAGTTTCCATAAATGGTTGCAGCTAAGGAATGATGAGCGCTCACCTGTTAGGCACCTATGCGCAATGCAAAAAGATGGGGAGCTGGGTAAATGGGTCAGACCGGATGATCATGTTGACGATCAGTTTTTCGCGGCCATGTTTTTGAAATTAGCCTTTAGGTTATGGTTGGATGAGAAGAATACAAGTGTTTTTGTTGTAGGCAGGGCTAAATGGTAAGCGATGCAGTCGGGCCAGATTGGAAGCCAGCATCCTGGATAGGAAAGTATACGATCTTATGGCAGCGCATTAATGATGTGTATCAGGCTTTATGTACTTCCGATTTAAGAAGGGCTTACTTAGAGCAAGCCAAGGCAGAGACTGACATTAGTTATCAATCTCGAGTTGAACTGGCGACTATGGATGAGTCGCTAAAAAAAGCGATTGCTGCGAATGCTGGATTGTTAAATGAATTCGAGGTAAGCGAAAATTCGCCAGACGAGTTACAAGGCGAAGCAACCAGTGTCACAATTGAGAATGACAACCTAAAAACGTATCAAGGCAAGGTTTTACATGGTGCATTCAAGTATGGAGTCGTGTTATGCGGTTGCCATATTGCGCCACAGTCTGAAGACCCAGACGGAAGGGTGCCATATTTTAGTGTGGTTTCTCCAGACGATTTGTCATCTCCATTAGTTCAGCGTCGTTATGATAGGCAATCAGGACAATACAGGAATGTATTAACTCGAATTGCGATCCGGTCGTATGAGGACAGACCTAGCGATAACGGATTCTCTGTGCAAAAGGTTGAAACCTATTGGGTATATCGGCACGGGGAAGATGATGTTGTTACAAAAGAACGCTGGGAACGCAGAAAAGCTGAAACGACGCAAAGCCAGGGCAAATTAGCCATCATGGGGCCACCTGAGGTGATCACTAATGCAGCAGGCGAGCCGTTAGGACGGTTACCGTTTATATGGTTTTCATTAGATCCAGCGGCTAAGGTAGGCCAGCCGGTTATTCCTCCATTCATGAGCTTAACCGATAAGCTGATTCGGTTATTTAATATGGAATCTGAGTTAGACGCAATTCAGCGGGCTGTTAATATTCCTATTCCTGCTCAAGGATGGCCTAACAAGATTCCAAATGAACCTCCTGAAATTCCAATGAGTCGTGATTTTGTTTGGCATTATGTGCAAGGTGGTGACGTTAAATTTGTAGAACCCGCAGGGACTGGCATGATGATTAGCGACCAGCGGATTCAAACATTGAAAAACGAGATCAGAGAAGAGAAAGAAAAGTATATAAATATTAGCCAGACAGCAACGGCGGCATTATTAGAGGCTGGTCAAACTCAGATGACGATGCAGTGGTTTGCAAATGCGATTGAATCTGGATTTGAGGAGTTGTTTAAGTTATGGGCGCTGCTAAGCGATCGCAGTTATAACCCTGAGGAATCAGCGGGTGGAATAAGGATTAGCCTTAAATTCTTAAAACCGTCGGCATCCCCTCAAGAATTGCAGTTAATCCCCTTATTGCTTGAAACGGGTGGCTTCAAGGATACATTCGAGGTTAGAGCATATTTAGAAGCGATTAATTTCTGGACTAAAGAAATGGAAATGAAAGCCGAACTTAAGCGAGAAAATTCAAATGACGATGCAACCCCTCCAATGCTGATGGACCGGGGTGACCAATTAGTTTTAGGTTAATGCTATGCCATTTTTACCTGGTGACCGCTCACGATTGGTTGATGCACTGCAGTTAGTAGTAACGCAGGATGACCCTATTAGCCTGTTAGCTACACTAATGATTGATGTTGAGCTAAGAGATACAACGAATTCGACTGACAGAGCGGGTCAAATAAGATTGCTCGTAGATAAGATTGAATCAGCTCAAGATAGCCTTGATTCGATTGACGATGCTGTTTTGACTGAGACTCAGAAAGGTCCAATCACGGAAGAAACTGTTGTTGATCATTATACCCGGCAATATGGCAGCGGCAGCGGTGGAGGCCAAACAACTGAGGGGATGAAGATTGAGCGATTAAATAATATGCGCCAACGAATAAGACGGTTATTAGACCCATATGGTTACTTGAATCGTTATAGAGGTGTGGGCCGTGCCATTGATGGATAGGTTTATTCCAGCTGAAAGCCAGGGGGAAGGGCTAAGTATTAGCCAATTGAATTTATTAACTGAGCTACGATTAATTGACTATAAGAAGTCTCGACGGCGGGCAAAAAAAGAACGCAAACAATTAATAGAGGCACCGACTCATGACGATTCAACGCAACCCATTGGATAGAGACGGCATTACCCGTAAAGGACAGCGATGGAGGTTAAACCCGCTAGTCATCCCAGACAAAAAGGTAGTCTATTGGGATCTTAGAGGGTTTACTGGAGCAGTAAAGACTAGCACTAAGCCTAATTGATTGAACTTGAAGGCGTTTATTTTGACTCAACTATTGGCCGTTATCGCTTTAGTGACGGTCGACGAATATCAACGGCTGAACTCAGGTTAGTTGTTAATGGGGAAAGATTAAAGCTCGAAGGCAGACTATTAACTATTACTGAACGATATTTATCAGGCGAGCTAACGACAGAAGAGTGGCAACGCTTGATAATGGCTGAAATAAAAGAATCTAATATCATAATTCTTATATTGGCAGCAGGCGGGCATATCGCGCTAAATGCAAACCGGCAAAACCGACAATATTTTGAACAGCTTCGAGATGATCTGACCGGCATTGCAGCAGCCTTAGCCGCATTCACTTTAGCAATGCTGGCAGGGCAGAAAACACCAGGACAAATAAGAGGCTGGCTTAAGCTGCAATCTAAAAAAGTATTTAGGACGTTTCATAGAACTGAACGGCTAACACAAAAAAGCATCCTTAGCCACAATGAGGCATTAAGAATGCTAGACCCGTTCGCGATTCATTGTCCAGAATGCCCAGCCTACGACACAGGAGGGCAATGGTTAGCAATAGATGATGTAGTGCCTGCTACGGTGGCCTGTACTTGCGGCCCTAACTGCAGATGTACCGTAATTACTCGATTTAATCCAGCTAGAGCGATTGGAATAATCGGGGAAGCCTCATTAGTTGATGCCGTCATTTCCCCCTGAAATGATAAAACACGGCCAAAAAACCAGCAACTAAAGCATTGATGAGAATACTACTCCGCAAAATATTTGAAGCTTCCGGCAAAAGCGCCAAACACTGCAAGCAAATAATCACACATAATAGTAATTTTATACTAATCATTTTTTAGCCTTAATTTCCAGCCGAAATAATTCTCAACTCTAAACAGCATTATTGCGTCCGGCGCACCCTCACCACGTTCATACCTGCGCCATGTTTTACGACTGCATTTGGCAATTTCAGAGACAGCTTGGAGAGACACCCGTCTAGAGTCTTTCCGTCGTGTCTCCCATAAGATATTGCCAAAGCGTTTATAGTCGTCCATATTTTACCCGCAATGGGTTAATTGTTCTCATTTTCCCAATTTTAGCAATTACGGCTATTTTTGGCAGCTTATATTTGAGGATATAAGTCTTTTAGGAATAGCATTCTATGTCCGGCAATCCCCAAGGGATGGAGACTAACCTGGAATCTCAGGAAAAAGCAACTCCTCCAAACGCAACGGCTGACAATCAGCCAACTGTAGAAATCAAGAACCCTAATGCCTTGGTCAACGCTCACGAACGCGTCAAGGCAGAAAATGTAGAGCTAAAAGCCACGCTCGAAGCTTTGCAGAAGAAAGTAGGCGTAATTGAAAGTGTCTTTGGCCAGCTTGACGCGAATCAAGCTGAGCAAATTAAACAGCAGATTGCAGAGGCGGAACGCTTGAAGTCTGAGAAAGAACAGACTGAGCAGCGTTTGATTACATCGACAATTGCGAAACAAGAGGAAATTTTTAAACCTCAGATTATGCAATTAGAGCAGTCAAATTTAGCTCAGGCGCAAACGATCCAATCATTTTTAGAAGACCAGGCATTAAGCCAAGTTTTCTCTACAAATAATGGATCTGATTTTTACGCTTTCAAATCTTTATTTCCCCAATATTGGAAAGCTGAATTTGTTGACATTGAAGACCGTTTTGCCCCTGGTGGAATACGTAAGCAAGTCAAACGATTTGTAAAAGTTGATGGCACTCCAGTCACTGATGAGTCAGGCGTTGAGCTATCAATCAACCAATTATTCCAACAGGCCAATAAAGGTGTTTACGGGAACCCATTGAAAGCATCTTTCAATGAGTTTAATGCAGCTAGTGGAGATGGCTTCTATCAGGGTGCGACTGGCGAATCTGGCATTAAAAACCCATTCACTGAACAGCATTGGAATGTAACGGCTCAAGGAAATTTGCTAAGGCAGAATCGGGCATTAGCTCAACAAATGGCAGCACAAGCGGGGAAAAAGATCGGTTAACCCATCCTTTTAAATAATGGCATTTCTAGCGGACATAATTGTACCTGAAATCTTTGTTCCATATGCAGTTGAAAGAACAGCGCAAAAGTCGCTGTTACTTTCCTCTGCTATGGTTGAACGCAACAACGAACTAGACCGATTGGCTAGTGGAGGCGGCAATAATATAAATATGCCGTTCTTCACCGATCTAACTGGTGATGATCTTGTATGGGATGAGACTGCAGAAGTCCCTGGTCGTATCCAAACGGCTCAAGACGTAGCAACTATTCTATATCGGAAAAAAGCATGGACTTCTAGCCAATTGGCTAAATATAAGTCTGGTGATGACCCCATGGGTGAGATTGCTGACTTAGTGGCTGATTATTGGGCTAGACGGATGCAAACGGCATTAATTAGCACATTAACAGGTGTTTTTGCTAGTGCAACAATGCTGGCTCAACATGTTAATGATCAAAATGCCACGCCAATGAGCCGAACAATTGCAGTGAATACACTGGCATTGCTAGGGGATGAAATCAACGCACTTGGTTTCATGTTCTGTCACTCCACGGTTTATTGGAACCTGGTTGCACAAGAACAAATCAACTTCATCGTCCCATCAGAGATCGATACCACACTAGGCGGGCCTGACGGTCAAATCCCAACTTACATGGGCAAGATTGTCATTGTCGATGATTCAGTTCCATCGAATGGCGGAGCTGGGCCATATACAACGTATTTTGCCGGTGCTGGTGCGATTGGCTATGGTGAAGCTCGGATGGACCCAGGGGACGCAGTTAAAACAGATGAAGACATTTTGGCGGGCACTGAATTTTTAGTGAACCGTCGAATCTTTATCCTTCATCCGTTTGGTGTTCGTTGGGGTGGTACTCCTGCGGGTTCTGCTGCAACCAATGCTGAACTAGCGGTAGGCGCTAGTTGGACCCGTGTTTATGAACGCAAAAATGTACGTCTAGCGGCTGCTATTACTAGTCAGTAACCATGATTTATTCTTTGCACTATCCCCAGAAAATTGGCAAGAATGGCGCGAGGCCAACAACGCAAGCTGATCAAACAGCAGCCCGCAAAAAGGCTAATGAACCAGCGGATCGCGTTAAAGAGTTAATGGAGTCTCATACAGTTGCAGAACTGCGTGAGATCGCCAAAGGGCTTGGCTTGACAGTAGGGGGTAGGGCTAAAGAAGAGACGATCGCGACTCAAATCTATCAACACGAGGTAAAGGATCATGAGCCCAGCACAAATGCAACGGATGGCCAAAATAGCACGGATGGCAATGCGCAATCCAATGACTGAAAGGCAAGCGACCACCACCGCAACACCTTATAACCGAATTAAAAGGACTGGCGGCAACCGTCGTACAGTTGATTACTCTCGACGTTATAACGGCGGCATGTAATCGATGGTTCGTCGTGGCTACAGGAGACATAATCGGGTACTAATCGGTGGCAGTTCTCGCAACCTGGGGAACCATAACCTTTTAGTAACCCGTGGCAAATCTGTTAGTGACGAACCTAGGGTAGTTAATGGCATAGGAGAAATCCAAGCCAATGGAACGTTCAACGTCAGGGCAACATGGCTAGTCCCTAGTGATCCTGACATCATAATTACTGGTTACGAGATCGAGCATGAACAGGTTGAGGCTCCTACAGTTGCATGGACAGGCACTCAAGTTGTGACCGGCCTGACAAATACATTTATTAATTTGCCTGAGGGAGTCTATAGGGTTAGGGTTAGAACTTTACACGGGTCTGGGCCTAGTGAGTGGGTAGAAAGTTCTACTATTAATGCATTTATAAATATTTCGTTTAATTGGAACGGCCAACCATCATTCCATACAGTGGCAGCATAATAGATGGCAAATATTCAGGCTAGAGACGCTAACAATAGTATTGTCTTTCTGAGTGCGACCGGTGCCGGGACAGACCCCGATCCGTTTGTACAACAATTTGCCAGTTCGTCGTCTGGCTCGCCAACCGCAACGCCCTACCAAATTAATGGCACTGGGCCTATTCTGTTTGGCATCCTATCAGCCGATGGAACGACCCTGGCCAATATCCCATCAGGGGCAACCGTAACAATTGGCACTGGACCAACAGAAGCCCAGCTGACAGCAAGTTCTTCCACTGGCGGTTTAGGCTCGCTTGAATCTGTCACTTACGATATCAGTGATGGGGCCGGTGGCACTACTAGCACGGGCAATAGTGGTTTTGCTGTCATTGGTCGCGATGACCTTGTTTATCCCACTGCCAATGACGCGTTTGCCGATGAGAACGGAGTTACGATTGGGACCGCTAATGGGAACGCGATCGTCACGGCAGTAGTTGGAGCTTCGAGCACTAACGACCCGATACTATTAGTTTCTGAATCTGTTCTCGAAATCCCAGCAACTGGCGATGCAGCAGCCACAGCGAACAGGCCAATTGTAGGCGGACTCGTCACAGGCGCAACTGGATTCACTGTGGCCCCTGTAACGACGTTCGCAACTATCACATTTGAAATCGCTCAAGATAGGCTTGCTCAAATCAACACTGAGAGTGAGACGACGGCAGTCGCGACAGAGAATGAGTGGCTAGTGATTTTCACGACCGATGGCACCGTCCCGAACCCCACGATCGCATCAGAGTTAGGGCAATGGGCAAGCAACGGGACTACGATAACGATTAGCCGCAGTGCATTGGAGGCCTTGCGAGTATTCGGCAACCAAGATATTGCGGGGGCAGCTACAGCATTTAGCCGCTCGCGAATGACGATCCGTCAATATCAAGGCGCATTCCCTGGTCCTAGGATTGCTAGGAATAAGCCTGATTTATCTTGGTTTTTAACGGGTGGGGTTACAACAGCTAATACGGCAGTCCAACAAAGTGCATCGGCTCCGGTTGTACTTAGTGCCAATCTCAACACTGATCAACAGTTAGTGCCTGCGAATATCAACCGGAAAAGCATTGTTATCCGTAACAGCACGAATCAAACAATTTTTGTGCAGTATGGTTCAACGCCAGCCGCTACAACCGGGGCTAATTATGTCTATCAGATTCTGTCTGGTCAATTTGACTCAGATGATTTCAACGGAGAAATTCGAGTAATCGCAGCGGCAGCCGCAACCGGTGAAATTGTTGGTCGGGAGGTTACTGAATAATGCCTCCAGTGAGTAGACGGTTTCTACTGCCTAGAATCCCTGATAGCATGGCCTGGTTGGCGATGCCTGCTAATGGCGCGCCAGGTTCAGCTCAGCCAACGAATATCACGTTTAGGCCAAACAGTAACGACCCTGAAGACGCAAAAGTCCCACTAATTAGAACAACCTTCACGTTTGGCACGGGTGGAGCCGCGAGAGTTTCACAGGCCAGGATTAAAGGAGCAAAAATTAAGCTACTGGACTCTAGCGGGGCTGAAATCCCTGAAGGTTCTAGTACCGTTGGCAAGGATTTTGAATTGCAAAACGGCTTTTTCTACAGGGGTAACTACAATTTTGGCTTCCAAAATTGGAGCAATGGCGAATATATCGATATCGGGCTAATGGACGCTGATCTATTTGAGTCTCAAGTAATCGCCTCAGATCCGGGTCCGCACGCAGCGGGCCTATTGAATTATCAAGCGGACGGCACTGGGGAGAACGACAATTTGGGTACGTTGCGGCTATTGGCTGGTGAGTTTTATTTGGACTTATCAGGAGAAACAAGCCCTAAAAAGTTGTGCCTGGGGGCTTACAACGCTGACGGAGGGTCGAACACCACCAAAGGTATAGCTTGGTGGCACATGTCTTTATTCATTTATGAGGTGATGGTATGAGTACTGAAGTATTGAAGGCTATCCCTATCGGAAAGTTAGTTGCTGGTCAATCAGTGACTATTGAACTAGCTGATAAAAGCATGGTTGAACTATTTTTTAATGCAACTAATCAGCTTGTTGTTTTCAATAAAGGCGATGACGATTTGTACTATGCCGGGGCTTATCTTGAATCAGTAGAGGAGGAAGAAGAATAATGCCAGCTATCGGTGCTTTTCTCCCAGCGGTTCAATCATCTAGCTCTACAACAACGCCTAAGAATATCTATGAAGAAACAATACGATTGAATTCTCAATTTGCTGCTGCGACCACTGCAGCAGTGAATCGTATCGCTACCAATGGTGGCCCTGGAGCTGCGACGGGAACAGACGGTAGTCAATTCACAATATCCTCTGCTGACTTTGCAAGCATTCAAGCGATATATGTTGTTCCGTCAATTGGCAACAGCAACGGTTCACAGCTTTGGTATCAGGGAATAAATTACACAACTGGGGTTAATGAATTTGGCGTTGAAGGGCCAACTCCGCAACCGGGAACGTTCGATGGGGACACGTTCACCCAAGATATAACCTGGCAAGCTGGATTTGGACTAACCGGTACAGGGACACCAGGTGAAGCGATCACAGTTACTCTGAACGCGGCTGCCTTGACCCATATAGACGGAAACAACAGCGTGACCGTTGATACTGACGGCAATTGGTTTTTCTATCCCAATGCGCCACAAGTCGATGACCCAACAGCATCACTGATAGAGGTTCGTTCAAACGGAGTCGTGATCACAACGTTCACCGTTCAACATTGTGCGTTTGAAATTAATATTCGGAGGTCCTTTTAGTGCCGTACACAGGAAAGGGTAGGGGCTCCTTCCATTCTTAGATCCCATGGAGCAGGGACGGACTTTAGTTTTTGTTGTTCAAAGAAGCTCTTAAGGAGGTTGTCGCATGACCTTACTGACTAGTGGACAAATATCAAAACCAGCTAGTACTTTGACGGCTAGCTCTGCCAATGCAACGAATCAGTTAACTCCTGTCCAGTATCAACTGAATGATGGGACGCTTGACCGTGGCTGGTTTAACCAAGGCACTCAAGCTTTATTTTTAGATGTTAATGGCACTAACTCAGTTACGATTGGGGCAGGGCCAACCGAAGCCATACTAAATAGTATCGAGGGAATATCAGGAGAAAGGGCAACAGAATTTAACCGAACAACCTTTACTCTGAGCACTCAAGACGAAATATCAACACCGGTAACCGTTCCAACGGGCAGAAAGCTTGCTTCTGTCCTAGCAGCGATCAAAGTTACTAATTATAGTTCTGCTCTTAATGGGCCACTTGTTTTCTATCCAGAAATTTCTTTTTTTGAGACAGCAGCAGCTGATGAATTTGATTTGATTGAGGCAGATTCAGCGGCACCAGCCCAGGGGGATACGGTCGGGCATACGGGTTCAGATTCAGGAGCATTGGAGGGCGCATATGCCGTCAGGTTGCGTCGAGAAGATAGCACAGCAGATATAACAGCGACAGTTGATTGTAGATTGATCCTTACTCTGAGATAGTCATGAGCGTAATTAACAGTTTTATTGCACAACTTAAACTATCTGCTCAACCTGAAGTAGGTGCGACTGAACAAATCCCAAACATTACGGATACGCAAGTTTTTCTTAGAACGGTTGGCAATGTCCCAAATGATATAACTGGGGTCACTTTTTATGTGTCGTCTGCTGTCCCTAGCAATGCGACGATATCAATTAATGATTCTACTCCATTACCACTTGGTAGCTCTATCGGATTTGGGTATGCCCCTGGCAATGCGACAGCGCTAGAGGATTTGATATCAGGGTTAGTAACGAATCCATCGTTAGTTGCTTCGACAGGATCAATCATTACAGTAGATGTGACATATTACGCTAGAGATATGTCTCCTGTAACGGGCGGGCCAACTTTATCGTTAGCATCAGCCAGTGTGGAAGATGCTAATCCCGACCAGATTCTGCTTACGTTTAGCAGCGCATTAGATGGCGCTAGTGTCCCCGCAACAACTGACTTTACAGCATCAGGCGGAAAGACTGTAAATAATGTTGCCATTGCAGGCTCAGCAATCACCCTAACCGTAGATTCTGCTTATATAAACTCTGATACGATCACAATTTCTCACACGCCGGGGGGTAACCCGATTACGGGCACTAATACGGCAACGGTTGGGGCATTTAGTAATTTTGCAGTAACTAACAATATCGCTGGAGTCACAGACACTACAGCACCCACAGCTGTGTTAGTTGGAGTCCTTCCCACTGCAACAACGGGAGTTGCAGCGACGGTAGTAGTTGACTTTACTGACGAAACGGACTTTAACCCAGCGTCTGTGACTATTGGCTCATTGTCGGCTGTTGATGGCGCTAATGTGGCGACAATTGCAATTGCAAGCACTACAGCTATTGGCAACAACGGTGTAAGGGTTGATTTTGACGTGACAGCCCCTGTGGATGGCAGTTACACAGTCACAGTTCCAGTTAATAGTTATTCTGACGTGGCAGGTAATCAGGGGGCATTGGTCAACTTGGGGACAATGACAGCCAGTGGAGCCGCAGACACTACAGCACCAACAGCTGTGTTAGTTGGGGTCCTTCCCACGGCAACAACCGGATCTCCTGCAACTATCACGGTTGACTTTGATGATGAAACGGCATTTAACCCAGCATCTGTTGGTATCGCATCGCTTAGCGCTGTTGACGGTGGCAATACAGCAACTATTGCAATAGCGAACACTACAACCATTGGCAACAACGGTGTGCGTGTTGATTTTGACGTGACAGCACCTGTAGACGGCGATTACACAGTCACAGTCCCGGCTAATAGCTATACTGACGCAGCGGGGAATCAAGGAGCGCTGGTCAGTCTAGGAACAATGACATCTGCTGGATTTAATGGCACATTTGCAAGTCTAACGGCTGCAGATACTATTGTATGGACACTTGCAGGGCAATCCAACGCAATAATTGGCCCTATTGATGGGGGATCTATTGCCCAAGATTTTGGTGCATTTGGAGACAGTCAACCTTGGTCTTACAACGTCGTTAATGTTGGTCAAGGGTCTACAGGTTTTCTTAGAGGGACTGGAGCTTGGGTGCCTTCAGATACGCTTGCAAATCAGTTAGTGTCAGACATAAATGCCGCTAATGCCGCTGTAACAGATAAGGCTACTCTTAAGTGGGGGCCTATTATATGGTTCCAGTGGAATAGTGATGCTGGAACAACTAATCAAGCACTTTATCCAGAACAGCTCTTAAATCTAAAGGCGTATATCGAGGAAAAAACAGGTCTAATTTTGCCTTGGCTAATCATTAAGCCCAATGCAACTTCGGATAACTTTAACACTGGAATTCAAACAGTATTCACTGACTTGGCAGCGAATAACGCTGATATTTACATTGCAAACATTGACTCTATTGACCTTCAAGCTACGCCTGGTGGAGACGGTATTCATTATTCTGATGCCCAATATGGACAAATAGAGGATATTCTTACTGCACAAATCAATACAGACCAACTAATCAGAGAGCACTCTGCAGCTAATGTTGGATTGCCTGTCATCACACCAGCAGGTGAAGTGTTTAGGCACTCATTCACAGGCACTTTAGGCGCAGATATCAGTACAGTTCCCCCAGATACAGGAACTATTTTTGATTATAGGAGCGGCGGAGAGTTTCAGATTACATCTGATAACAGGGCAGAGAATATTGGGACTATAACGGGTTACTATCAGCCTAAACCTTCACCGGCAAACATTTATGACGGTATTGTGAGAAGAATAGACTTTGAATTACAAGATTCTAGAGCGTCTAAACCCAGTGCAACATTCTTTTTGCAGCTATACCTTAGGTACAACGAGTCCTTAGGTACCGCTGGCAATGCCGATCTGAATCAGTCTCTTGTTTTAACTTTATTCCCTAGGACAACCAACAGCATCGTTTTAACTGACAACGATACTGGCAGTATTCTTTCGCAAGAAAATCAAAATTTGAACCTGTCTAATGCTTTTAATGTAGTAGTTGAGTTTTCGAAAAACACCATCAAATATCAGCTTAATAGTGGAACCGTGAGGGATTTACTTAATAGCACATTTACTGACCATGATGGAATTTTATTAAGACTGAGAAACAATGATGTGTTTGTAGATAATTTTGTCGTTACTGAACAAGCAAGCTTTACCTTGTAAAGCTTGCTTGTTCACTTATTAAAGATGACTAACCGAAGATTTGGCTATCTGTGGCGATTGCGGACCGTCTTAGAATGCACAGATTGCCAGTAGTTTAATCAATCTGGAAAACAATGCCTATCATCAGACGACAAACCCCAACCTCATCCACGGATACACTCGCAGCCACGGCACAAGATCGCACGGTGGTTACAGCCACGGGTAGCGCTGCTGCGATCTCTGCGATATCTGCTACCTATCCAGCGACAGCCAATAACGGCAATACGCTGATAATTGCAGCAACAGATCGAGATTATGTAGTCAGCAGTAATGGAACGATCTGGACAATTGAAGCAGACCCAACTACAGACGGACAGAGGCGTTATGTTGTAAATAATGAAAGCGTCACTACCCGAACATTTGCAAGTTGGAGCGCAGAAGATAACAGATGGCATTCTGACGCGTTTACTGCAAACGAGGTTCCTGATTCCCAAGAGGACAAACTGGCGGCACTTTTGCCAGAGATTCCTAGCGGGTATGATCCAGCTTTAGCAGGCGGCTATCTCACGGGAGATCAGGTTTTTCAAGGAGGTACGCTTTACACGGCAAATAAAGCGAGTCTTGACCCACCGGGGCCTTTTGCGGCGGCAGATTGGGACACGTTTGTTACTGAGGACGACGGAAAAGAAATCACTCAACAGCTGGACGGTGCAACGCTGGGCTATGCGTCCATTGGTTATCTGCAGAACGGGGGGACTTACCCACTGACGACAAATATAAATACAGCTAAAAAAGTTGACGCGATTATCCCTCCAAACAGCGCTGTTACCGTCGACGGAACACTTTACACAAACGCAAGCTTAACTGAATCTCAAGGGCTGAAGTTATACAACGATGGGACAGGCTGGGTTAGGGAATCGGCAGGCGCTGAAGTCCCATCGAGCAGCCTCAGCTTCCAAGGACTGACATCGTTTTTCCAGTGGACTGGGAATGTGACTTTGGGCACATCGGGGACTGAATCTCCCATCAGCATGGGCAATGGGACAGCGGTTGACCTGTCTCTAGCTACCCATGCCCTTTTTACCTATAAGGCGTTTCTATCGGCTAACAATCCCTATCTCTTTAGTGATTTTCAGGATCTTACTGCAGATCCCAGTACCCCATATCTATCGTTGGTCTATAACAACGGGCATATAGACGTGGAGTACGACCGTGCGGAAACCGATCTCTCGGTGGGAGATATCATTTTCAGGCGAGGGGGATCTTATCAGGTAGTTTTAGTAAAGGCCGAGTTTTTCACACTGATTGAGACCGGATTAACAGCCCCTACTACCCATATAATCTCTTTAGACCAAGCAGGAAGCGTTAAAACGTTTCTAAACGGTCAGACCTTTGTTAATCTCTATGATATGAAATTCGCTGAAATAGCGGTAACCCTGGACCCTGGCTTCAGATTAGCGTTATCAAACCCTAACCCGGCTCCGGGAGTGACTATACGAGATTATGACTTAGGGATAATTAGCGTTGTCACTGCCTCAGATAGAACCATTAGGCTAGAGCAGGAAGCAATATAAATGGGCATCATTCGCTATCTTCAAGGCCTCGCAGAGTATCCTAATCTCAGTGAATCCGATGTTGCTCAAGCCCATGTCTATCATGCATTTGATCAGTCTGCAGATTCCGCTATAGAGTATAACCTACAATTAAATAACATAGGGGTTGATGTCTCGGTAACTGCTATACAGTTTAATCCAGGAGATTCTAGCGGACTTAAACCAATTATTTCTCCCTATGCGATATCGCATATTTATTCTCCGGGCACGTACTATCCGTCTTATGTGATTACGTTATCCGATGGATCTAGCTTCACTCAGCCGTTACCGGTGCTGAAGATCGAGGCCCGGACTGAGCTTTTCTTATTCGAGGCAGCCGGAAGCTTTTCCTTCACAACGCCTACCTATCCTTATAGCCATATGTCGATATACGGGGCAGGCGGAGGTGGGGGCGGCGGCGGCGGCCAGTTTAACACGTTCTCTTTTGCTATTCTCTCAGGTGGCGGAGGTGGCGGGGGTGGCGCTGCTTTTGAGCTTGTACGTTGGCCCTACGGGACTGATTTAAGGGGCCAAAGTGTTACCGGCTCTGTAGGGTCTGGGGGAAGCGCGGGAACCGGGGGCGACGGGGGTCCTACTCCAGGGGGCAGCGGGAGAAGCACTATTATTAATGCCTGGGGTAACTTTCCGAGGATCGTTGCTCGCGGTGGCTCTGGGGGGCAACATGCTGGCCTAACAAACCCTCAAGGGGGAGCCGGTGGCCAGGTCACCGAGGGGTTCGCCTCACTAGTCACTATTCCCGGTGGTAGGGGCGGCAATGGCGCTAGGGGGGTAGCTAACACTAACAACACTCCTGGCAATGGGGAGTCTCAAGGGGGCCCTGCTGGCGGAGGTGGCGGGGGTCACTCATCGGGAAACTTATTTCCGGCTAACGTTGCAACCGGGGCATCCGGTTTTAATAGTGCTCAGGAGATAACGCAAGACAACCCGAGAGTCTATGGCGATGGGGGCGATGGGGGCAATGCTCGATTGTTCTTGAGGGCTCAATCAGGAGAATTAAGAGGAGCCGGGGGAGGTGGTGGCCCAGGAGCACCGGGCAATACGGGTATCTCTCCCAGGGGAGGATCGGGGGCTAGAGGATACGTCTTTTTTGTTTTTGAGGATCTGAGCCTAAGTGCTCCAGCGACAGCTGATGAGATCATACTATTTAACACTCCAGGGTCATTCAGTTTCACAGTGCCGATCAACATTTATAGCGAATTTAGACTATATGCCTCGGCTCCCGGTGGCGGAGGTGGCGGCGGCGCTCAAAGTGACTATAGTAACGGTAAATCCGGTGGCGGAGGTGGCGGATCGGGAGATCATTTAGAACTGGTGCAGGCGTTTCCGCTATCACTGCAAGGGCAAACGATAACCGGGACTATCGGCAATCCTGGCATCGGTGGGACTGCAAACTCTAACGGTTCCTCGGGAGGTCAGGTAACCATAGATGCTGTAGGACCTTTTGACGCTATAACACTTAGGGGCGGTGTTGGGGGTGGTGCTGGCCAGATCTCCACCGTAGATACTGTAGATGTAGCCGGAGGCCTAGGTGGACCAGGGGGCAACGGCAGCTCTAGTATTCCTGGCATCGTCTATCGTAATGGTGCACAAGGGGGCGACGGTGCTAGTGCGTTACCTAATGGACAGCTGGGGGCTACTCAATCTCAAGGGGGCACAAATAACGGGGGGCCTGGATCTGGCAGTGGGGGCGGATCAGCCAGCGGGGGGACCGGTCCAACGGCGTTTGGTATTCCCGGTGGTGGCGCAGGCAATGGCGTCGTTACCCCTGATAAAGATAACCCTAATGCCTTTGGAACCGGGGGTAAGGGGGGCAACTTTGGAGGTACTACGAATCCGGCTAGTGATGGCTCAGGACCAGGCTCTGGCGGAGGGGGCGGCACTGGCTCGGATGGTACTGTAGATGCGTCAGGAGGTAACGGCGGCCAGGGCTATGTCCTCATTGTTCTAGTTGCTTAATCTTCTGTAAAACAGGGTGCTGTAAGAATAGAGAGACTATGGATTATTGAACTGAAAATGGTTTAATTTGATGCCTGACGCAGCGTTAGCAAGAGCTGGATTTGAATTCAATCCTGATCCCGTCATCTTTGGGAATTCACAACGCAAAATAGTCCTTGCTAACCCAGCAGCGGCTAGACTTTTTGAGTACGAAAATCCAACGGCAATGGTTGGCTTGAAAGTCTACAGTTTGGTTCCTGAATCTCTTATATCAGAAAGCGCTCATGACAGAATGTATGACGCGTTTCTACGTGGGCAGAGGACCCGTGATATGGGTTCTGAAGCTCCGCTATTTGGCAAAACACGAATGGGACGACAGATCCCTATCTGGCTACGACTATTTATTGTCAATCACGAAGGTGAAACCTATGTAGGCGAAGTCGTTCGAGACCGCACAGAATATTTACGCCAAGAAGAACAAATAAAGGAGCAAGAGCAACAAGAGCGAGATTTGATCTTGCAATTGGAGAAATCCAATAAAGAACTGAAAGCGTCCAACAAGGATATGCAAGTTCAATTGCGCCAGTCTGAGCTACAAGAACTTGTCGTTAAGTGGCTGATCTATGCGGGTGTTTTTTTCTATCTGACCCCATTTTTATTAAGTATTTTTAGGCGAGTGCCAACGGAACTGATGTCTTTTGGCAGAGACGCTACGATCCTAGTAATCGGGGCGCTCGTTAATGCAACCGGTGCAGCTGTTGGGATTGTATCAAAGGCTAAGGACATGGCTAATGAAAAGTCAATAGATAGCAAAACTCCTAATGCGAAACGATAGAGCATTGTTTCCATTCCTTAGAACACAATTAGGTCGGGCGTTCATAATCGCATCGATTGGGTTATTTTTCGGCCTAGTTCTTTTCTGGACGAGTCATACTCAGTTTAGCGAGGCTTGCTTGCAAATCAAAACGCCTGGTTCTATAGCACAGGGGATAGCCCGAGGTCTTATATATCAGCAAAGTATTGAGGACGTAATAACCTCCATGGGCGATAGGCTGAACGCTCAATGGGTAGGGTCATTTTTGTACGACGAGGACCAACGTCGACGTTTTAGTTTTGCGATCGCACGGATCGGAGTGCCTGTGTCCGCAACATATGGATGGCTGGACATCCAGCAAGAGGACATATATCTAGAGCAACTTGATTATCATAAGTTAGGTCAATGCTGGGTTAAGCCTACTCAGGATCTCCCAGAAGGCCTATTGAAGCAGCAACTTGAGCCTAATAATATCCAGCTAACTATTTCTTGCCCCATACTGGCTCAAAATGGCGATATATTTGGGTATGTAGCCTTTGGCTTCGACCGGGTCATGGCAAACAAAGAGACCGTTGCGGAGTCTATTAGGGCAAGTCCTATCTTTGCGTTTGATGCTAGTAATGCAGGATTTTTCGGGAGCTAATTTCAATGAGATACATCATCGAGACATCAGATCAATTTCAAAATGCACTCAAAGTTGTTGAGGCAAGCGATCGTATCCTGCTAAAGTCTGGCGTTTATCAACATGAAGAGTACAACACTTCATGGGAAACACGAACACGTGGAAATGCTTTTTTTGCCAGCGGGCTAAAAGGAACAGCCGAAGATCCAATTAGGATAATGCCGTTTGGGGATGGCCCTGTGACTATACTTTCTGACGTGAATGGTTTAGCGATAAAAGATTCTAAGTATATTATTATCGAGGGCATAGAGTTTGTAGGGCCGAATTCAAACCTGAGTGCTGAGCAAGCTTTAGAGGTCTGGTGGAACGAAAACCCTATAATGATAACGGGCAGAGGAATTGCCTTAAATCGTTGCAGCAATATCGATATAACAAGATGCCGAGTGCATCATTTCCCAGGGGCGGGAATATCCAGCAAGCACGGTTACGATATCAGCATTTACGATAACGCTATCTATAACAATTGCTGGTTCTCAATATCAGGATCGCATGGTATCGCGAATAGCGAGCCTAAAGGGCCTAGCGGATCTTCAATGAAGATCTACCGTAACCTGGTTTTTGGGAACCAATGCTGTGTTATATCAAGGGTATTTTCCAAGGGTTATGTCACTTTGGCCTTAGATGAAGGGAACGGCATTCACTTTCAGAATGATGAGAAGATGTATAGGGGCGGGCTGCTGATAAAAGAGAACATTAGCGTGTTCAACGGGAAGGCAGGAATAGGCCTTAATAGAGTGTCGACAAACCAGCTAGACTCAGCCATCATAAAAGATAATCTGCTAGCTGGTAATTGTATAACAACAGACTCAGGGCAGCTTAGTGAGCGAGAAAGTCAAGTCTCTTTTATCCGTAACATATTGGGCGGTGAACCTTACGTTAAGAGCATAGGGCTCTCTGCAAGCGATTACGCTAGCAATATCAAGGCACCTGAGTTCACTAGTCTATCGGATTTACTTCCTCCCGAAGGAACAGATCTTAGGGATACTTTCACCAATATTCTGTCTCAGTTTAGTATGTTCGTTGCGCCTTGCGACCAGGAGATAAACTTGGAAAGCATGATTAAAACGATAAAAGATACTCAGCCAGCGGATATGGCGCATATAGAGTTTATAGAGCATTGCTGAGTTTCAGTCCCTTAGCAGAAATTAAAGCTTTAGCAGCCGGTGAGCCTTACGTTAAGAGCATAGGGTTCTCGTTTCAGTCCCTTAGCAGAAATTAAAGCTTTAGCAGCCTTCATCTAAGGCCATGGTTGCGAAGCCCTTAGAAAAGTTTCAGTCCCTTAGCAGGGATTAAAGTTTTAGCAGCAGTTTGCTCCTCTACTGTTTCAGTCCCTTAGCAGGGATTAAAGCTTTAGTAGCTTCCCTGGAATCCCGCTAGCTCAGTGTGTAGAGAGTGTTTCAGTCCCTTAGCAGGGATTAAAACTTTAGCAGCGCTCGCACTTCAGCAAGTAAAGCGGGATATGGCCGTTTCAGTCCCTTAGCAGGGATTAAAGCTTTAGCAGCTTTACACGCCCGCGTTAAAATTGGTAGGGCATACGAGTTTCAGTCTCTTGTTTCAGCCCCTTAGCAGGGATTAAAGCTTTAGCAGCCAGCGTCGGGATTACGCCCACTGACAGACAACAGGTTTCAGTCCCTTAGCAGGGATTAAAGCTTTAGCAGCTATTACAGCAGGGCACTGTCAGACCGCATCGGCAACTCAGTTTCAGTCCCTTAGCAGGGATTAAAGCTTTAGCAGCTTTTTGGACTTCTAACGCCCTTGTTCTAGCCTAGTGTTTCAGTCCCTTAACAGGGATTAAAGCTTTGGCAGCCCGTGCCTCTGCATACTCCTGCCGCTCGTGAGCAAAGTTTCAGTCCCTTAACAGGGATTAAAGCTTTGGCAGCTGCATGAGCTGCATCCCTTTAGCTGCAAGGCTTTTATGAGCGATTCTGGCAAAGCTCAGAAAATGGCAATCCTGCCAAAGCTTTAATCCCTGTTTTTCAAGGTTCTTCTTTTGGCTTCGCTTAGCTTTGCCAAAAAAAAGATGAGACTGTTCGCCATAGATCCGGCGAATCTATAAGGGCCTCACGGACTCCTTTTGCTCCTATCTTGCCTTTCGGCTGGTGTTTGCCAGTTTCCCAGCAAAAGATGCCCATAGCCCCCTAAAGAGCCTTAGCGCTGAAGCCATCCAACAACGTTTCCGCTGCCTTGTCGCCCAAACTGCGATGTCCTTATATTAGCGTGCTATGATTTTGTACGTCAAGCATTTTTTAATATAAATGGGGAAAGAGAATAGAGAAGGCAGGATTTACGCCCGCATCAAGCAAAGTCGCAAACAAAAGCTAGAGCAATATTGTAAGCTTTGGAATATATCGATCGCTGACCTATTGGAACGCTTTATTGATATGCTGCCAGAACTCCCGAAAATAGACGCACAAAACAATGAAGACAATTAAAGTAAAAGTTCAGCCAACTCCGGAGACACTAATTAAATACGAGAAAATTTGCAAAGAACTTGAATGGCTATGGAACTATGTGAGGGCCGTAGCCTTACATAATCATTGCCTTGAATGGTATGAATGGGCCGAGGGGAAAGGCGCTGATGTGCTTGAATGGCCTCTCTGGGCCAAAGAAAAAGGCGCTGACTTGTCAGGCTGCATTAAAACGCCATTGCGCTTTTCGAAAAGTGGCGGATGGATTGGAGCAGCTTGTCAGATTGCTAAAGGAGGGCCATATTTTAAGAAATCAGATAAAGCTCCTTTGATTCACTATGGCGATGGCAAAACGAAACAAGGCTATGAATTAGTGGCTGGGGATAAGCCATATGAGCCAATAAAGCCAAAGCGTCATAGATATCGCGAAGTCTCTTATTCCAGTAAAGGCACCTCAATAACCCGTTCCAGTAAAAGCACCTCAATAACCCGCGAGCTAAAAGGAAAAGGTTGGGGCCTAGACAATATGGCGTTACTAAATGCGTCACGAAGTTCTCAGGGTCTTGATGAATTAACTTGCCATAGCGATTTTGTTGGAGGGCTACTAGCTGACTTTGAAGTTGCTTGGAAGGCTTATTTAGACGGGAAACTGCTCGCCAGAAAGCAGCCAAAGTATAAGGACGGCAAGCAACGTAAAATTAGCACGTTGAACAATAATCAAAAAACTATCCCGTTCAAAAAAGGACAATTCAACGGTCAAGGCTTAGTTTTAGAGCCGTGCGATCGCAGCTATAAAAAAAGGCTTGAAGGCTACGTAACAAAAACTTATAAGTTGACATTAAAGCCGAGCGGCTTCTATTTATGCTTAATTGCTCAAAGTGAAGCAGAAGTAGAACATAGAGCAAAACTTAATAATCAAGGGAAAGTTTTAAGCGCCATCAAGAAAAAAGTTCTTGATAGCATTAAAGGGAAGAAAGAACAAACTAAGGCATTAGCTAACAGTGAAGAATATCAAGCGGCATTAGCCAAGAAAAAGTCAATAGAGAATGAGTTGCCATACTTGCTAATAGAAGACTCAAAATGCGCTAAACGAACCGGGCATATGGCGGGCATTGACCCTGGGATTAAGGCAATTGTAGCGACTGACGAAGGTCATTTATTTAATCCTAACGAAAGCCGAGAACGCATACAAAATCATATTGAAAAGCTGCAATCAAAGCTTGATATTATGACTGAAAAAAATGATAAGCGGCTAGACCAAATATGGAAGCGTGGGCAGCGTGAAGCCACTAATAACGAGCAAAAACTTAGAGATAAAATATCCAGGCTGCATGAACGAGCTGCTAATAGTTCAAACGCGTTTAATCATAAGTTATCAACCAGGTTAGCAAGAACTTATGATGTCATCGCCTGGGAGGCTACGGCGTTAACTAACATGGGGAGACAGACAACGCCTAAATTAGCTGAAGATGGAAGTTATTACGAGCAAAACGGCAGAGCAGCTAAGGCAGGATTGAATAGATCTTTGAAAACAGCTTGCATGGGAGATCTTAGAGCTAAGACAAAATCTAAATTAAAAGAAGCCAGGAAAACATATACAGAAGCCGAAGCTAGATACTCCTCCCAACGCTGTCATTGTTGTGGGGAGAAAGGCATTAGACCTATTCAAGATACGTTTATTTGTTTGAATAAACAATGTGATTTATTCAATGAAAAACAAAACGCAGACACTAACGCTGCTAAGAACCACAAGAACAATGGCTTGAAGATGCTTAAAGCTAGTTGAGCATCAGTAGAAATGCTATGATTGGCAGCAGCTGACAGTATTGGAAGTGCTGACAGCTGCTTAACCACAATTTAGAAAAGGGCTAAACTATGGCTTACGAATATATTACTACTGACAGGACCAGCTCGGTTTCTTTGGGCAGTAGGCTAGAAAAACCCGTATCTAACCTAAAAGCTAAGTGCAGCAATATAATTGCCGAACAGATATTACGCAGCACCTTTTTTAGGCCACATTTCGAAGATGAACTAATAGAGTACGGAGAATCTTTGTGTTACGAGATAGCAACACGGGTGCTTGATGGAGAGCTGTTAACACTTAAAGTCACTCTTGACAATGGTGATTGCGGAAATTACGAACTAATCACAAAAACGCCAAAAGAATTTATAAAGGCTCGTAAACGAGATCTAAGTAAATGGGAAGACTTGCATGTCCTTTCAAACGATCCTGAAATTGTCCGATTAGCCAAGCGGGAAATAGATAATATCAATTGTTGCTTGAAATTAAATACTAACTCTAAGCTTCAGTCAGCATCTAAGCTTCTGCGTACAGGCTTCCTGAAGTTAGAAATAGAAGATTACTTTGTCGAGCAAAGATTAAATGTGTGGGATGAAAATATAAATTTTGCTTGCTGCACTTTGATTCCTCTTTATATTCCTGACCTATTAAATCTTGTAGAGGGTCTAACTATTCAAGACCATCTGAGAAATAGCTTCGAGGGCAATAAAAATGAAGTCTTGACGAGCTACGAAAGCGACACTTCACCGTGTCAGAGGGAAGGAAATTCTTTAGGGGTAAACCCTAGACTGCCAGTAACAATCAAGAAAAAGAAAAAGCCCAAAAAACTAGAACGTGATTTAGAGGCAGAACTACTTTACTGGCTCGATCAAAAAGATGTGATGGCAGAACAGCAAGTGTCTTCACGAGGTAGACGAACCGATATATGGATACCTGGCAAGTGTTTTCTTGAACTTAAACGGCAAAAAGTAACAGGTGAAGATGTTTGTCAAGCAGCTAAATATTTTGCACTATACTCTCGTCAAATTATTTTAGTTGGAGAGACATTAAGCACAAGGGCCGGTGAAGGCATCGCAGCTATGAACGCGATAGCAGGTGAAAACGCTTTATCCTTTGTGACTTGGAGCGCCATTTATTCATATCTGGAAGTGTTTCTGTGAAAACGCACTGTTTATATGCCGTTTGGAATTGAAAAATGAACTTAATCACTAAATTTGATGCTGCTTATAAAGGCGTAAACCAGCCGATGCCAGACCTCGACGCCTATATTTCAGGCGATGAATCAAAGCAGCAAACAACAGACTTTAGCTTATTTGAATTGCCTGAATCTGTAGCACTAGAAATGCTGAATGCAGAAGAGACTTATTGGGGGCATTACGGCTGGTTTGATGCCTGCATGGATGCAATTTATCAGTTAGCCAGTGATGGCGAATATGCCAAAGCACAACAACATGCACAATGGCTTTTTGCCCGTAAACCTCAAGGTCTCGAAAAAATGCCAGGGTATTCAAAGCTAACTAAATATATCGATGGGATATTCCCTACAGATGAATTCGAAAAACGCAATGCTATGGCACAGATGCTCAAAACACGCATATTCGAAGAGGAGGAGTAATTGTCATGAATAAGCCAGATTTAATTGTTTGCATCCCTGACATGGATCGAATCCCTGACGAGCATTACAACGAAGCTCAGGACATGACTTGTGTTTTAGTAGATTACAGCGGCAATTCAAAAATTAAAAACGGACGACGCATGGGGACTGAAAAGAAAATAGACCCTGACAGCGTAGATCCTAGGTTCCCCGGCGCACCTACTCATCAACGTTTGGGACCATGGCTAATTGATGATGAGTATGAAGAATATATTCCTGATATTCCTATGGTCAATGATGACTATGTAGAATATATTCCTGCTATCCCTACTCACGCATACAATGCAGTCTATACGTTTAAGTTTAGCTATGCCCCATTGCCAGATAAAGAGAACCCATGGGTAAAAATCGAGCGGACGCAAGACTTGAGCAATCTTCCAAGGCAAGTTTTGCTTAATATGGGCTTGTCAGAAGAACAAATTGATTCGGGCGTGTTAGAGCAGTTTAAGCTTTAGAGCTTAGCGCCATAAAACAAAAAACCTCGCTAATCAAGAAAAGGTTAGCGAGGTTTTTTGTTTTATGCTGCCTTAACTTTACGTTCAGCGCGAATTTCTTTTTTATATCGCTTACAAAATACCCCGTTAAACTTACGAAGAGAGTTAAATGCATTGCCATAAGCGATTTTAGCTTCCTGCCAACCGACCATGGCCTTTGTAGATGCAGGTGTTAGCCCATTGGCTTCTCTTGGATATTCGTTAAGTTTTTTGCTAGCTGCTTTTACTTGTTCCTCTAGAACGTTTTTAGCGGCTTTGTCAATGCAATAGTTGCCAGTCAACATAATCTTTTTCTCTCTCGCTTGCTACTCTTCTAATATACCCTCACCCTTTGTCACATGTCTATAGGGTGTCATTCATCCGTACGTTTTGCTGCCCTACTTTTCCGCTGTCTAAGCGTTGCTGCTGACGGGTCATCGACTGGGGGCCTGCCGCCTACGGTTTTTCCTGGGGTATGGCAGCGCTTGCATACGGTGCATTTATACTGTTGTCTGCCTGACTTCAGAAGTTTGTTCTTTTGGGTCTTTCCTTGACAGTGCGGGCACTGTGGGTTAGGCGTTTTTGGTGTTGGTGACATGGCTGAAAAATAGCCCCATTGCTGGGGCCGTGGCATCACTAAGATAAAATTGATTTACGCTGCTTACAAAGCTTAACTAGCGTTGAAACTTCAGTCGGGATGATTTCCCAAATTTCTTTTTTTTGCAAGATGAATTCATCATCCGAATACTGATCCGCTTCCTCTGAGTAAATTGACTCAACAACAGGAGCTTCTAAAAATTCTTTTATTTCTCGCTTCTTTTGAACTATCTTTTCGTTTAATCTCTGAAGTCTAGCAATTTCTTGGTCAGTCATAATCCTTGTCTCTCAGCTACTCTTCTAATATACCCTCACCCTTTGTCACGATGCAACCCCCTGTCATTCATCCGTACATTGGGCATGACTGCCTGGAAAAGTTTTTTCAGTAATTTCTTTTGCCAAAAACTGAACGCAGCTGAAATCCTTGAATGATAGCGATCGTTTACGAGGGGACAGCTTCACCAGTGCCAGGAACAGACCAAGGCGAGACGATGAAGACTAATACAATAACCCCGTTTATTGCACCTGGGATGAGTACGACGTTACAGCAAGCGGTTTAAGCGTCAAAAACGCTTTCTAGACTACAAGCAAAATCACGAATGGCTTCGTCGATGTCGCTCGCGGCCACTTCCCGGCTCAGCAATGTAACATTTAAGGTTGGTTCATAAAACTCAAGTAAAAATCAATCCCTTCTAATTCCACATAATAAATTTGCACTTTTCCTACTTTCTCTTTGCCTGGGATAATTCGTGGATCAATGTTGAGCTCCACCGCATCTAAAATAGCGTCCTTCAAAACGTCATCAGTAACACCATCTGCCACTGATGCAAAGACCTTGATGTGCCCGTAGATAGGGATTGTCAATAGTGTCAATAGTTCTTCTTTCATTTTTTATCAAAAACTCGGCCTACTAAATTACTTTGACTTGCTGCTGCAACCGCAACTAATCAACTACGCTACAACCCTTGTTATTCAATACTTCTGTTGAAAGCGTTTTTTGTTCTGGACTACTTTTGGACTAGATCTGAAAGGGCTTTTACAACCTCTCTTAATCTCCACAGTTTAACACCATGGTATGAACTTTTTTCGTATCTAGAAATCGTAGTGCTAGCTGAAGACTTTGTTAAGCCTAGCTTTAAGCCTAAGTCTTCTTGAGTCAAGCCATGGGTTTCTACTTTAAGTAGTTCAGGCAAAGCGTCAAGAACTTTTTCGGCCAGCTCCAGCGTAATCTCTATGTTTACGTCTGGCATCAATTCAATATTTATGTTGACACTCAAAAAAAATAGCGTGTAAATTAGGAGATGTCAATAGATGTTAGAAAGCAATGGCGTTTGTAACTACAAGAAAAGCTGCCCATGGTGTCATCATTGCTCAGAAAATTATCAATGATAGGCACCCTATGGAAGATTTTGATTCTTTGCGAGTTGAAGAAGGCTTCGTGCTTGCGTATTCAAATCATTCACGCCGATTGTTTAAGGAGATGCGGTTAGCTGCATCGCTAGATGAAAGAACTAAGTTTTTAAGATTAGAAGGTGTTGAGTACAGAGAAGACTGGGCTTTTGGGAAAGGATATTATTTGGCAGGTTCATTGAAAACAAAAGGATGGAGGGTAATTAAACGACTGCCTCAATACGCTCAATCTGCATTGCCATTAAATGCTAATTTACCTGATCGTATTTCTTATTAGACCTAGATATTTATCTTAAAACATTCAAAACTTTGGTTGAATCCATGCAAATCTTAAACGGTGCTCAAGGACTACTGCCGTCTTTTGTATGGCAAACAAAATTAGATGTGCTAGACTAGAGCACATTAAATCCCCTAGCCGTCTGGCATGGTCACCACTGACAAAAACGCTCTTAGACTGAGAAGCTTGAGCGTTTTTGTCGTTTAAGGGATAAAATTTACCTCCATTCCGTAAAGTGTCGCCTTAAGACAGCCCGTATCTCCAGCTGACGACGGCAATTGAAATCCCATATGAGCATAGTCAGTGTCACCACCAGGGGGATCGATACTCACGGGTTCTACTGGGCTGCTGAATGTCGGTGGCGTAGGTTCAGGTGTGGGGACTGTAGGCTCAGGATCAGGGATGTCTTTTTCCTCTTTCTTTTTTCCACCACCTTGCGCTAAGCCCGCAGCGCCACTTAACCCGGTTGTAGCTACGGCATAGCCCCCAGTCGTCTCAGCAGCGCCCATTTTGTCAGATACAGCCGATGCAACAATTGTGATCGCGCCTAAGGCTAGAGAGCCCGCAGCAATCATCAAAGCTACATAATCATCGCTATCAGTTACGTTCATCACCGCTCACAGTATATCCAAAGTTGACAGCTTAGCTCTATTCTGGCATTTTCAGGGGATAATGTACTAGTGCGATCGTGTTGAGTTTTATCATGGAATAAGGAGGTGATCATTAGTGAAGGAAGATCTAGTTCAACTATTTCAAGGCGAATGCCTTGATGTAATGGGCCAACTAATAGCTGACAAAGTAACTGTAGACGCTATTATTACAGATCCACCTTACGGTTGAGCACGACCGCTTGCAAATGGGATAGCGTAATCCCGTTTGATGAAATGTGGATGAGATTAAAGAAACTAGTTAAGCCTAATGGGGCAATAGCTTTATTTGGAAGTGAGCCTTTTAGTAGTGCTCTTAGGATGAGTAATATTAAAGACTATAAATATGATTGGGTGTGGGATAAAAAACTAGCTGCCAATTTTGCAAATGCCCCATACCAACCTCTAAAAGTTACTGAAAATATATTGGTGTTTGGGAAGCATTGTTATTTCCCTCTAAAAAAGAAAGGGAAATTAAAAACAAAAGGGAGCGGCAATCAGTGGGTGGGAGTGTTCAATAACGGCACTCGCAATGATGGCACTCGCAATGATGAGTATTACCCCACTAATCTTATTCAAGTTAGCAATGCGAATAGGATTGACCGACTCCACCCTACCCAAAAGCCCGTTGCTCTCATGGAGTACCTAATCAAAACCTACACGCTACCAGGGGAAACCGTCCTAGACTTTACTATGGGCAGTGGCAGTACCGGAGTTGCGGCCAAAAAACTAGGTCGTAAGTTTATTGGGATTGAACTAGATACTGATTATTTTGAGATCGCTAAAAACCGTATTAATGAAGTATGGGCACCGGGGCAAACAGAGCCTAGCGACAAGAAACCTATTGCAGAAAAAGAGCAGCTAGATATCTGGGATGCATTGGCAAGCTGAACGGAATCTCACGACATATCCAAGGTTGACAGCTTAGCTCTATTCTGGCATTTTCAGGGGATAATGTCCTAGTGTGATTGTGCTAAGTTTTGCTATGGAATTAAATCAAGTTATTCAGGGCGATTGCTTGGAAGTGATGGACGGCATCCCTGATAGCAGCATTGATCTAATAGCGACTGACCCGCCTTTTTTTAAGGTAAAAGGGGGTGGTTCTAAAGGTAAATTCGAGTGGTGGGATCGCGCCTGGGATAATTCAGCAGAATTCTTGAGATGGATTGACCAGCTAGCCGCACAATGGCAACGCATCCTAAAACCTAATGGCAGCCTGTATTGTTTCGCGAGCACAAAAATGTCAGCACAAGTTGAGGTGTTGTTGAGCGATCGGTTTAATGTGCTGAATAATATTCGATGGCGGAAGGAACAAGGAAGACATAAAGCATCATGCAAAGAAATTCTTAGAGGCTATTTTCCTGCATCGGAATCAATTATCTTTTGTGAACATTACGGCGCAGATAACGCAGCTAAAGGCGCAGCAGGTTATCAGGCAAAGTGTGATGAGTTGCGCGGGTTTGTTTTTGAACCGTTGCGAGCGTATTTGGATGGAGAGAGGACCAAAGCCAAAATTGCACATAGACGAATAATACATATTCTTGGGATGCGGGGGCATGACTCGCATTTTTTTAGCCCTATTCAATGGAAGTTGCCTCTAGAAGACCAGTACAAAACCCTCCAAGACTCATTCCCCGGTTACTTTCAACGCCCATACGAAGAACTACGTCAGCAATACGAAGAACTATGTCAGCAATACGAAGAACTACGTAGACCGTTTATCGTATCGTCAGACGTACCCTACACCGATATATGGGACTTTCCCACAGTGCAAAGCTACCCAGGCAAGCACCCATGCGAGAAGCCATTGACCATGATGGCGCACATAATAAACGCTAGTTCTAAGCCTAATTCAGTAGTCCTAGATTGCTTTTGTGGTTCCGGCAATACTCTAGTAGCTGCCAAAAAGCACGGACGACATTTTATCGGGATTGATATTGATCCTCATTGGGCAGATGTAGCCCGTGGCAAAGTCGGCAAAGAACAAAGCTTTGTATCACAGCAGGCTAGATTAGACTGGCTAAAACAACAGACCGCAACACCTGAGGAAGCCCCCAAAAAGCAACAGCTAAGCTTATTGGATTTACTTGCAAGCTAGGCATCAATCATCAATCCCCAGATTGCGTCTTTATAACTCCAAAAGCAGTCAACGACACAATAACACCGCTAATCAATTTATTAATCAACTCAGGGTCAATCCCCAGTAGAACGACTGCAATCAACGCGATTAAAACGCCCAGCACCGTCCAAAGCTTTTTCAATTTCTGCCATGACGTGTAAAGTTGAGCAATCTTATGATTTTGCTCAACTTCTGCTAATTTCTCTTTTTGATGCTGAGCAGTTAAATATTCTACTTGTTCCTGCAACGCGATCACATCGCCCACTAGCTGAGAGTTTTCAGCATTTTTAGACTCTAACTGCGACTCCAAATATACGTTGCGAGCACCCATCGTTTTAAGGGGATCAACCTCGTTTTCCCCCTCTAACTGTTCGCTTTTCAGCCATTGAAACCGGCATTCATATTTAGCCCCTTGAAGCTGAGGAACAATCAATAATTCACGGATGCCAGGATGCAATTTTAGAGGCGTTTCAATTCGCTTCCCATCATAATAAACGCCTAGCCCGCTTTCAGTCCCGTTGCCATCTTTAATATAGTATTCTCCGTCTGAACTGTAAGTAATAGTGGCCTGACATCGACTAATGCGTTTCTGAATTAAGGCAGGAGCAATAGCACCAATCCGAATATACGAATCAGCTTCATATACCCCAGGTGATCGACCGATGCGAACCGGCACCTGAGCCAGGTTGATTTCATGCGTTAGTTCTCTGTCTCCGCATCGCTCAATTACGCGTGGGCTTAACCATGTATCCATTGGAGGTGAAAATAATGGGCCGGTCGGTAGATGACCCTAGGTAGCCGTAGAATAGGCTATGAACCGTTATACAGCCTACGTTAACACGATTTGATTTGTGTTGATACGGCAAATTGATATCACCATGCCCCCAACTGACCACCAAGGCGACTCCAAAACGACTGTGATTTTTACTCAAGCGATCGAATCGTTGATAGCTGAATATTGTAATGCAACAGGGATAACGAAAGCTGATTTTGTCAGAACAGCAGCCGTACGCTATTTGCAGGATGTCATGGGAATTGATTATGTGTGGGAGAAATTGCGCGGGCATCCCAAAAAATAAAACCCCCGTGCTCAAGCAGACACAGGGGTTATTTTGTAACTATCGAACCGACCTCGTTACTGGATATTGTATCCAATTTTGGTAGCTACAGATGAACTACCTCACCGTGTAGACGGATAGGGAATTCCGCTTATTTGTTAAAATTAGCGTGAAGCTACTGCGAGAAAAAATGACTATCGATTTTGACACATTGACCCCTATTCTTGCAGGGGCATTGGCACCTGCATTGTCCACCGTACTACTAGTGATCAACCCACGGTTAGCACGGACACTAAAAGGATTTATCCCAGGAATTAATAAATACACTGAGATCGCTAAAACGATTCTCCCCATGATTGATGCAAAGCTGGCTCAACATATTGATCTGGTTGATGGTACTGCTGATGTGCTGCGCAAAGTAGCCGCTGGTGAAGTCACTGTTCTCGGCATGACATCCCGGATGCGTCAAGTCGCCGGAAAAATCGGTGAAAACCCACGAGAGCTAAAAATTCTTCTAGATGAGATCGATGAAGAATTCAAAGCCACCGAGTTCAATAAACTGAACAAGAATGGCCCTGTGCAAACATCTGAGTTCGTTTCTGTTGACGCGCCTGGTCATTGACATGCTCCCCGTGCTGAAGCAGCGGGGATTCTATAGCTAAAGGTTCAGCCTAAGCTGCTCCCCTACTAAACGGCTAGACGGTTCAACACACCCTGCCGGAAGCCCGGTCTTACAAGTGCTCCCCTGTCCATTTTTATGCTGTCGTGGGCTATCTCCAGCCCCGACAAAGTTTATATTCTTGGCTGCATTGCGGTCTCTATCGTGTAGAGCGCCGCAACTAAGACAGCGTATTTCCCGTACAGAAAGGTCTAACTTCCCCCAATGAGAGCCACAGTCAGAGCAATACTGACTGGTAGGCTCCCATCGGTCAATGACCCTCACTTCACGGCCATACATGGCTGCTTTCGCTTCCAGCATCGTCCTGAACTCTCTCCAGCCTTGCTGGGATATTGCACGGGATAACTTACGGTTTTTCACCATACCCGATACATTCAGGTCCTCTAAGCAGATCACCTGGTTTTCTTTCACCAGCTGCGTACTGAGCTTGTGGAGGAAATCTTTACGGATATTTCGCGCCTTGGCTTTGAGCTTGGCAACACGTAACCGTGCTCGTTCTCTCCGCTTAGACCCCTTCTGCCTGCGAGACAAGACCCGTTGCGCTTTCCTAAGCTTGCGGTCTAGCTTGCTATAGTCTGGCCCTTCTATCGGCTCTCCATAGCTAGGAAAGGCAAACACCTTTATACCTAGATCGATACCGATAGAAGGATTTGTTACTGATTCCATGCTGGGCTCAGCTTCTACAACAAAGCTCAGGTAATAATGGTTCTGCCTATCTTTGATGACGGTTACAGAACTTGGCTCACTGGGTAAAGGTCGAGACCATTTGGTTTTCACAGTCCCTATCTTTGCCAGGTAAACCTTATTTCCTTTGAGGGAAAAAGCGGTCTTTGCAAACCTAGCCGTTTGCTTGTTGTCTCTTTTTTTGAACCTAGGAAACTGGATGGGTTTCCCCTTTCGCTTACCCTTGCGGCTATCGAAAAAGTTCTTAAATGCCGTCCCTAGATCAATCAATGATTGCTGTAGGGGTACAGCAGAAACATCAGACAACCAGCTACGCTCAACAGTCTTTTTGGCTTGGGTGATACATTGCTTCGATAGCTCTGTACTCGTCGGCCATTTCTCACCCCTAGGAATGGCCTTGATGGTTGCCAGTGCATCATTCCAAACGACACGGGTGCAACCGAACAACTTTGCTAAGTTGGCCTGTTGCTCCTTATTTGGATAGATTCTATACTGGTACCTGAGTTTCATTATTTAAGTATACTTGGTCTGAAGCAAAATGGGTGCAGATTTAAGGCGGGAAAGGCATAGCGTCACTAACCTGTTAATTCATTTGGTCTGTGTCACTAAATATCGTAGAAAAGTCCTAACTCCCGAAGGGCTTGATACCATAGAAGCCGCGTTTAACTCGGTCGCTAAAAGCCTTAACTTTCAGGTGACAGAGTTTAATGGTGAATCCGACCATGTACACGCCCTGATTGAGTACCCACCAAAACTGTCGGTGTCTCAACTGGTCAACTCGTTAAAAGGCGTCTCTAGTAGGCGGTATGGGCAAGCTGGGCACCTTAAGCCCTACGGTAGAAAAGCTTTGTGGAGCCCTAGTTATTTTGTTAGCTCAGTAGGCGGGGCACCTCTGGATGTACTCAAAAAGTACATCCAGGAGCAAGAAAAGCCGTCCTAGAAGGACGGGGTTTTAGACCCAAAATTTTGATAAATAGGACAAAAAAATGGGGCCGTTCCCATGGCCCCATAATGTTCCCGTATTGAATTCGACTTCATCTAAATATATCTACAGTTTTAATTCTAAAAATCCAGAAAAAAAATACCCCGCAATCCATGAGTTGCGAGGCAGTAGCCGATTAAGGAGAAAACAAGCTGATAAAAACCCCGCTTTCGATACAATAGTAGCATCAGGGGTCAAATTTGGAAATTGTAGAACAGGAGAAGGCCATGGTTAAAACCTTGACCGCCAAACAGGACACTTGGCTACTGAGAATAATCACCCAATCTAGCAAGTTACCTGAAGACCAAAAGATCAAACTGCATGAAGGCGATGTCCTTGAGTTAAACTGGGCCGAAGCTCAACAGGACGATGCAGGCACACCAATTGATGAGGGCAACTATGCTCAAGTTTCACTAAAAAGAAAAAAGAAAGAATTTCACAACTGGTTTTGTTTCCTAAAACACGTCAGTATTGGCGGCACTGATGCGCAGAAGAAGCAAAAGGCAGTCGGGAATACAATCACAACACTTAATGGCGGGATAGAAAACCAGCCCAAACAAATTGTAAACGCCTACGACTTCAAATTTTCGTTGCCTGGTAGTTCTGGCACCTTTAACATGAGCGCCCCCATTCGCTATGGCAAGGGAAGAAACAAGTGGTATGAGGCGCTACATTTTGACCCAAAAACAAAATCATGGCGCAAGCCTGCTGATGCTGGCGTTGTAAGTCGAATTGTTGCCCACGATACAACTATTGAAAAATTCAGGGATGTTATTGCAGAGGCGTATCAAACGACGCCTGAGAAAGTCAGCATTTCATTCAACAGCTGGTATCGCGACCCTGAAACCAACCGTCGTGTAGGCGGCGCGAGTCGTTCTCGCCATTGCTATGGTGACGGGACGGATTTTCTTGTGTTTATTAACAAAAAACAAATTCCATGCCACAAGATCAACGCGATTTTGCGGCCATGGTGCATCAGAAACGGCGTGGCCCTAGCGTCTGCCAGTGTGTTTACGCATGGTGACTCTAGGGGTTATTTTGCAGAGTGGAACTACGGATTTTAATAATATGAAAGTAACATTTTTACAGGATTCATTCCTGAAACACAGGCCAGTCCCCCCTGATCAGCTGGGGGACTACGAGAAAGAACCAGTCAGAGCGGGCGAATGGATTAATATAATTGCAGCAAGACCCGAATTAGAGCGTGACAATTTATATATCACGCTATCTCAAGACCCTGGTGAAAAATTTAAGACTGTTGACGGGCGAAACTCTGTTTATCTCGTACCCAGCCACACCGACTACGAAGTTGCGGATACTACAGATCCTAATGTGCGTGCTGCAGCAGCGACATACAACCGAATTAGTGATCAAGGTCTAGAGTTACTAAAGGCTTTCGAAGGCTGCAAGCTTACTGCTTACTATTGTGCTGCAAATGTCCTAACAATCGGTTATGGCAGCACTGGCAAGCATATTCAAGAAGGCATGACGATTAGCCAAGATGAAGCCGACGATCTGCTGCACAAGGATTTGAAACGCTTTATGCATGGGGTCCAAGAACTGGTGACAGTACCCTTGACCCATGATCAGTTTTCGGCGTTAGTCAGCTTTGCGTTCAACTGTGGACTTGGTGCATTGGAGGATTCCACGCTATTAAAACGGGTTAACAACGAAGAATTCGAAGGCGTAGCCGATGCCTTCAATATGTGGGTTAAGGGCGGCGGTCGCACGTTGCCTGGTCTAGTGCGACGTCGCAAGTCTGAAGCCCATCTATTTAATAAAGGAGTCTATAAATCGTTCGAATAATATTCAGTGAAAATTGCCACTGGCATTAACAGTAACAGCGCCAGTGGCAATGCAACGTAAAATACAAAATCCATTTTCTGTTTGCCATTAACGACGAGCCTACCGTAACTGATCCCCGTCAAGAAAACCGCAACTATAGGTAAATCTGATGTCTCAAAAGCAGAAAGAACTATTCACTTCTAGCGTGGCTCTGATTGGCGCGATCTCTTTGTGGTTCGTTAAATTCTCAGTGCTGCAAGCGATCGCCACTATCTGGATGTTTGCGACTATCTCAATTGCCATTATCAACGCGGGGTTCGACTTGCATGAAGAAAGCATATTCAAAAAATGGGAAGGCGACTTCAAAGAAGAAGAAAAAGAAAGCTAAAAAGAAAAAATGATCAAGATATTTAATAGGCTCTGGCAACCTATCCTGATAGGTTTTTTGCTAATGCATATCCTAAAAGCTGTCCCACTATCTTTTCTGCTGCAAGCATTATCTTTTCTGCTGCAAGCATTTAGTCTATTAGCGGCCCTCGCGTTCACCTTAGCCGTTCTGCTATTTTTTGCAGGCGTATTAAGCATTGAAATTGCTAATTGTTTCCCGCGAAAATGAAACAAGCTAAACTTATCTACCAAGCCCAACTGGCCCACGCTTCTTATCTGCAAAACCCAGCTGGCTTTCTTGAGCACTATAAAAAAATAACGATAGAAAATAATGTCGCTTGGTATCTCAAAAGCAAAGAAAAAACAACCATTATTTTTAGAGGCACCGATACCCTATGGTCTGACTGGAAACAATCTAATCTAATTTTTTGGCCCCATAAAGAATGCAAAGACTTCAAGGCTCATGCTGGGTTCTATGATGGTGCTTTGAAGTTTATGCAGCATTGCCAGAAAGAACATTTATTAGATAGCCCGTTAGAACTGATTGGCCATAGCCTTGGAGGCGCGATCGCTTTGATGTTCGGCATAATTGCCGCTGACAATGGTTTTCCTGTAGAAAGTATCAGCACCTTTGGAGCACCCAGGGGCATGGATGAAGCCGGGGCCGATAAACACCGGGCATTAGGCCTAGAAAGTAAAACTTGGCAGGTCCGCAATGGGTCAGACCCTGTGTGTAGAATTATGCTGAGCTTCGATACAACTAAAAAAGTACTAGACCTAATCGGCTTAGATGTCAGGGTAGGCGCGTCACATCCATGGTGCCACGAAATAATCACGAACCATCAGACGGGGAAAATCATAGAAAGCCCTGACGAATGGCAGAATGTTAGAGCCAAAGAGCCTGACACAGTAACCCGTATTGAAAAGTTTGCCTCAGAGATCAAGGGGCTGACCGCTGAGGCTTTCATAGTTGATGATCACATGATTTCGAACTATATCAAAGGGCTTGGAGGCTAATTTTGAAGGCGAATATCACAATTCCAGTGGACTCAGCTGTACTTGAAAAGGCTAGACAGCTGGGGATTCCAGTGCAAGATTTACTAAGAAACGAAATATTAGCGGCAGCCGATAAAGTTCTACTGCCATTAATTGGAGAATATGCGGCTAATTGCGATCGTACTGATTATGTTCCAAGCTGGATTAAGCGGCGTTCACATTGAATTTAAGAACTTAGCAATCATTTTTCTTGAATGTTCTTTCTGCTTCCATGCACCATTCCCATCGGGCTTTAACCGTCTTAGCTCCAAGCAATGCATTATGATTGCCGTCAGTCTCTAAAGATTCGGGCCAATCATCCTGGGATAAGCCTAGGTCATCTTCAAGAAATTGCACTACATCTCGGCAACGCATAGGCCAGCCTTTTGGTAGTGCCATCATAGTGCCGTATAGCTGGCATAAAACAACCCAGTCATAACTGCACCATTCACCCCAAAACTTAGGTGTAGGATCATCGCCAATAAAATCAAGAATCGCTTCGCCAATTGCGCAATGCCGATACCAGCTATGATCAATCCGCTTTGTGATTGAAGGCGTGTTTAGTTCAGGTTTTGGCGGCAGACATGACAGTACATTATCTTTGACCCAATCGCTAGCCTTATCCCAATCGCAATCAAAATTTAGCGCGTAAAATTCCCGTCCATCTTCAGCAACAATGCCAATGCTGATCAAGTCAATCGGGTGAGCAGCACCACGTTCAATAAATTCCAAGTCGATAAAATAATTCATACTACCTTCATATGTTTGCCACGTTCATCACTGGAAACGACGCCTCTTTGCCCTATCCAATACATCAGTTGTCCAGTCGTCACAGCTCCATTTTTATCACGGGCAAACTTAAGATGACTACGGACGACACGAACGGTGATTTCAAGCTCTCTGGCAATTTTTTTATTATACCAGCCCTTGCTAATGAGCATAATAATCTCATACTGCCTAGGCGTTAATACTACTGGTTCCACAAATTTCCCCTACGGCAAAACATTCAAACAAACAATACGACACATGCGAGATTCGCGGTTGTTATCGTCTTTGTCCCTCGGCAAACATCCATGCCCATACAAGGCGGAACAAAGCTTTATCGCCTGCATACGCTCGCCATTTTTTATTGATTTCATTTTGGCGAGCAATTATTTTAATTTCTTCTGGACAGTTCACGCTTAGTTCCTCTCAAGTATTGTTTAGCTTTATTGATTTCCCCGTTAAATAACAGGGCAAAAACATAGTCTTTCTGACTTTCCCTTAACACTTGATATTCCAAGATATCGGCATATTCCAAGCCAGCAAACGGGGAAACTTCGCGAATTGGGTCTTGTCTAAAAATTCTTGGTCTAGAATATATCTCTGTTTGAATTGTCCGTTGCCTATTGCTTTTGAACCATAGCTTTCTGACCAGCTCAGTCGCATGAAAATCATAACGGCCTGAGCCAGACTCTATTAACTTTAGCCTTATAAGTGCATCACGGACCCGCTGATTCATAGGAGTGTGCATAGTCAAGAAACTCTCGAATTCTCTAGCCTGAATATCAGTTAGTAACTCAAACGCTGTTTCGATTAATTCAACCTCAGTAAATGGTTCAAGTTTTTTATACTTCATCCATATTTCACGGACTCCAGGGGCAAGCTCATTGTTTTCTATGAGCAATCCAGCCCGACGAAATGCGCTTAAAACGGCACCTGATCGAGACGGCGGCAGAACATGGCCCCCACCCTGGCAAATCATATTTAAGATCTTGGTTCTAATCTTTCTGGACTGTTCGTATTTTTCAACTTCGTTCTTAATTTGTTCTAATGTCCATTCAGCCATCAAACCGCCAGCTCCAATAAACTTTTTTGCTCATATTTGCCCAACGTAAAATCACCCCCGAATTCCCAAAACCCCTCAACAAACTGATCGTCTCGACTATTGCCGTTAATCCCGTTGTTGCCCCCAGTCAAAACGCTAAGAGGTGTTAACCGCCAATCACGGCCAAATTTATTTATCCGTTCAATCGCCTCACACAATGGGTCTGAAATATAATTAGTCATCACAACCCGTTCAATTCGAGGGTTAGCCAACAGCCTTTCTAGCGTGCTAACAATCAAATCAAACAACTCAATTCCCTGTGGGTCACCATGGCAAATGTAAGACGGTGTTAATGCCCCTGTCCCCCGTCGTCCCGGTCTAGACCCTTTCGGCACCCAATAAGGTGCATCATGCAAAGCGATCGCCTTGCCAGTAAAAGAAAGTTCAAAACTATCAATACAAGCATGGGCGTCATTAGAAAAGTGAAGCCTCCAATCAGGGCCAAACCAAGGCATCTTATAACCCCAGCCATCATTCAAGGACTCAAGTAACTCTGGCGATAATTGAGGTTCATTTTTCACAAACCCAGACTTTTTTTTGAGGCTGGCTACCTTATCTCGACTCTCTTTTACGTTTAATCGCCCCTTAGTATTCGCCCTGAGGCAGCTCATAAACGTGAACTCGCGAATCAACAGAGATGCGGCAGCAAGTGTTACACAGTCGCTTGTATCCTTAGTATCAACAATAGCTTTAAGGTTTTCGTAAACAACCTTTGGCCCCTTCGAGAGCACTTCTTTAGACCAATTATTAATAGTCTTCTCTACTTGCTGCCTTAAACTGTCATCTTGCCAGCATCGATAAACTATCTGGACAACAGGATCTATATCAGCCAAGAAAGCCCGCTTAACAATTCCGTTACCGAGCATCCAATGACTGAAGTGGCCAGCACAGGCAAAAGGTTCAATGCTGGCATCATAAACATAGCGTCTGTCCCATATAGGATACTTAACGCGATCTTTTTTGCTGCCAGGGGTGGGGAATAAACCTGTTTTCATGACCATTTCAAAAAAACAAGACAGCAGAGGCCATGACGACCCCTGCATCAAACTAACTATTAAATAGCGGCTGGCTGAGGAGCCTTAGAATTCTCAGCAAGACGAGCCTTGATGCCCGCAACAAAAGAACTTTGAGAAGATTCAGGCAAACGTAAACGACAAATAACTCGCTTGTTTTTGTTCTTCATCTCTTCAATCCTATCAATAGAAAGGATCGCAGGGGCATCAATGCTTAATTGAGTAGTAGAGCCCAAAAGCACCCGTTTAATATAAGTATTGCCATTGATCGTCTTCTCAGAGCCATCAACAATGGCATAAATTTCAACCCCATCACCAAACTTGCCCTGAGTCTTTTTGTAACCAACTACCTTATATTCAGCCTCAGGGGTAAGCTCGGAAAGCTTCATGTAATTGCCTCCCGTCAGCTCAAACTCATGCCCATTGACACTAAGTTTTTTGCCTTCCTTGGAAACGGTTAGTTCTTCAGCGAACCAACCATTTTCATCAATAGAAAACTTTGCCCAATCTTCTTTATTGCCTGGTGCGTAAAAAAGCACTGGTTTTTCACCGATAGCACCTAAGATAGATCCGTAAAATTCACCTTCTTTGTCTCTCTTGGGAACCCATTTAATATGGGCAAACTCAATATCTGAACCGTCTTCTACATCCCCCCACTTGATTCTTTCCTCACCTCGCAACAAAAACCCAGTAAGTTTTTCAGGCGTATTTGCCATAGATAAACGAGCACTAACGAGTTTTCGCCCATCTTCAGAGCGATGCTCATACTGTAAGCGAACAGGGCAAACCAACGCATATCCAGATGGATCTAAAATCAGCGTGTCATCGCCTAAATTAAGCGCGTACAAATCGCTAGGAAATACAGTTTCATTAGGGATGACAAATCGCTGCTGTCCCCATCTGACACAAATCCCGTCTTCATAAGCGTAAACAGCAGGTGTGGCTAAATAACCGCCATTATCATTGTTTACAAAAACGCAAGTACAGCCATCTGGATTGTACTCAGTAAAACCCAGCTTGCTGCAAAGCTGGTTAAACGCCTCACGAATATCTTCCGGCAAACTCTGATCTGGAATGTCAATTTTATCTTCGCTAATCCCAGCACTCAATAACTCTGTCTCAAGGTCCATTAACCTTTGAGTAAGATTGATGTTTGGTGCAATCGCAGTTGCAGTAGTTTCAACAGCTTGAGTGCTAGAGCCTTTCTTTTGAAATCGAGCCATAATAATAAATTCCAATTTTTGAACATCGAGTTAGGGCAAACGTGGCATCGAACCGCCCTAAACCTTACAAGTACAACACTAAAAAATACAATCAAGTTTGTCAAGGGGCTTGACAAAAAAGAAAAAATACAGCCATGCTTGTAAAGCAATGCCATTATATAAAACGCAGCAAATATAATGGGCTTCCTGGAATTTAATAAATATGAGTGGATTAGGAGCTGATTTTGGATGGAAATCAATACGCAAGTTTATTCCCGAGCTGCCCGAGCAGCACTATCTAGAAGCCCATCACGTTAACCATTTGGCAGAAAGCGGCATAAGCCCCAGTGCTGCCCTAGTAGCTGGCGTATTTAGCGCTGATGCTGCCTTAGCTAGAACGCTCACAGGCCACGGTAGAGCCGGTCTGATATTCACTTATTTCACGATTGACGGCAAAGATGTATATCGATGGGGGGATGATAGCAGGCCATTTTTTAGACTCAGGCCAGACAACCCGCCAAGCCCAAAATGCAAATATCTATCCCCAAAAGGAGCGCCCCCACGGATTTATTTTCCGAGAGTGGCTAACAAAGTAGATTTTACTAAGTTTTCAGGACTTAACCTGGCCTTAGCAGAGGGCGAGAAAAAAAGCCTATTAGCAACACTCTGTAATATTCCATGCATAGGGATTGGAGGGGTTTACAGTTACAAGACTGGCGATAAGGATGAATGGGGTAATCGTGCTCTAGGATGCCTGGTTGATGAGATTGATATTAGAGCCGCGCAAACCTTAACCATAGTTTTTGATAGCGATATCACCCACAAACATCAAGTCGCTAGGGCCATTAAAGCATTGGCTGGAAACTTAATAGAGGCTTATCATCAGCTCGAAATAGACGAGACATGTTCTAATGAGCGAGCGCCTACCCGAACACTAGCATTAGCTAAAAAGCTAAAATATGCACTGCTTCCAACACGGTTGAAGCTTAGTAATGAAAAAAAGACCAAAAAACTAGGCTTAGATGACGCAATTATGCTATTGGGCGAATCGCCAGTAAAGGAATTGTTAAGACATGCATTGCCATTAGTAAAATGCAAGTGGGAAGACAAATCATTAGATACTGAGTGCCTGTTTGCGGCTGAACCATTGGGAGACGATGCCCACAAAGATACTCCTATTAATAAACAGCATCATGTTAGGGGGTTAATCAGTTGGCTATCCTTGCATGGGATTTATGCCAATATCCCTGATTATTCAAAACGTCAATATTATCCAGAAGGTGTCTGGAAAGACGTAGGCGAGGAAGCCTGGAAATTACTTTCCGAACAAATAGCTGATGCCCAGCACTGGCTAAATAGGAAGCGTGCGATCGCGGCGCAAGAACTGAGGTTTGTAGAAAACAAAACCCGATTAAGTAAAGACCAATTTGACCAGCCGCATCTACTAGGATTTATTAATGGAGTACTGGAGCTTAATAAAAAAAAGCTTATTCCACACTCTCCTCAAAATTATATTACTCAGACATTAGGGTTTTCCTATGACCCTGAGGCCCAATGCATCCAGTGGCTAACTTGGCTAAATTGGATATTCGAAGATGATGAAAAGTGGCCAGAGATTATTCAAGCCCTTATCCGTTGGACAATCACGCCCAAAGAGCAAGGCCCCTATCCCGTTCATATCTGGCCTGTTCTAATTGGCCCAGCTGGCATCGGTAAGGGAACATTCTTGAGCGTGTTAACGCAGCTGGTAGGCGAGGGCAGTTATGCCGCCTGGAATTATCACAATGTAAATGACGCCCGTGGCATGAACGGGATGTCCGGCAAACGGGCTTGTTTTGCAATGGATCTCAAAGGCGAGTTGAGCAGTCAGGCAGTCGGGAATATCAACTCAATCTGTGTCAATGAACCCCTGGACGTAGAAGCTAAATATAAAGACAAACGAACAGAAGAATTTAGAACTGTCTTATGGGCAGCCATGAACCAGCCGATCAAGTCCAGGGCAGCTGACCAAGAGGGCCTTAGTAGGCGAGTACTATACATCCCATTTAGCCGCAAACCTACCGAGATCGATACTGAGCTGGCTAACAAGCTAAAAGCTGAGCTACCAGGAATATTTAATTGGGCTTGGGCTATCTCCCTAGATGAAGCAGTGGAAACACTAAAAACTCATCTCAAGTCTGAAGAAAATATAGCATTACAGCAACGCCACTTGGCAGAGTCAAATACTGTCTACGAATGGATGGAACATCTGGAACTATCCGTTGCTCAAACTCAAATAATTAGTGTCTGGTACAACCGTTATAAAGAATGGGTGATCGACACAGGCTGCAAACCATTAAAAATGCGAAATTGGAAAAAATACATCCTTGCCGCCGGGGCCGAAACTCAGAGGAAGACAGGAGAAGGCATACCACTAACACTGCCGCCACTAAAAGACGTTGACATTAGAAAAATGCTGGGATTATTCAACTAAACTACAAACATCGAAACAGACAACTACACAAGCGCTTCAGGCCACCAAACCTGAAGCGCTTTTACTTTGGCCAATATCGACCGCTACAACCAGTCCTAGAACCAGCAAAACAAAACTGCCGCCGCTTTCCGCTTCTAAATAACTAGACAAATGTGGTCAAGTATTACCATATCTACCTAGCCAGAAAATCCACGGTGTATTTTCAGAAAACCTACTCCTAGTGCTTTCGCTTGCGTCAGCAGCTGTGTAACTTACTGCGCTTGTCCAGGAATTCCCAGTTAGAGATAGAGTAAAAGGTATGTCGCCTTACTCGTTTGGTTTTCAGTTGTTTATTCAGTTGTGACCAGTGGCTCCAGATGTGCTTTCCAGAGTTCACCTCTAGATAGGCATTTATGGAGCTTGGGAGTCTTTCGGATAGCCTCATAGCACGTCTAGCAATTGCTAGCGCTGCTGACTCATCAGAGGCTAAACCATATTGTTTAGAGTACTTAACCAGACCTATAACTGAGGTATAAGCTGGGTTTACTCGTAGAACTCGGATACCACGGTTTTGACAAATACTATCTAGCAACTCATTAAACCGACTATAAGCCCACCCTGACAGCATCCGAGCATACTTTTTACCTTGTTCCTTGAGTGATTTTTTCTTATTACTAAAGTCTAATTTCTCAGCAACGATAGGGCATTTATAAGTTTTAGCTAGGGTGACAAGTTGCATAACTGCATCAACAATCTGAGCATCCTGTTTACCTGTGGGTAAACCCATTTGCAAGGGGATCTGGCCATGAGCTTTTAGGTTTCCATCAGTATCGGCATAAGCCCACCCTATAGAGCCTGGGTTGAGGTCAATACCGATGCACCCATACATTGAGTGCTTAGAGACCCTTTTAACAGCGCTAGGGGTGAACTGAACAGCTGCTACCCACTTGCCATCCTTACGGTAAAAATGCCAAGTCTTAGCACCATCTGAGGGCATTCGATTAATGTTGCGCTCAAACCCACCTAACCTAGTCTCAACATATTTACCAAATTTAGATTCTAGACAATAAGGAACACGAAACTTGATTATGTCACCATCCCACTGAACTGTTTGGTTACCATAGCTTTCATCCTTAGAGCCCACTACAAAGCATTGAGACCGGGGAACAGTAACCTGGATAGGCTTAGTTTTAAGGTTGTCAATCTGGCTCTCTAAAACAGCTATACGCCGTTGTTTATGGTGGATAGCAAACCGTAAGTCTTGTAATCGAGTTCTACGGGTATGTAGGTTACAGGCTGGGTAAAAGTCTTTACGCTTAATCCGTTTAAGTGACTTTTTCACCCACTGCTTAGCAGATTTAAGCTTGCCCTCAAGCTGCTTTACATGAAGTTTACGGCACTCTTTAGCGCTATCTACACTACCCTTTGCACTGGAGATCACTCCGTTAGCATGACGTTTAGAAATGCCATAGGTTTGTTGTAGGTGAGTATTCCATTTTGATTTATTGAAACTGTCTGATAGCAACTGAGCAACAGTTTCACAAACAGCCTTATGAAATATAGGTGCATAGGCTGTTAGGAACATTTCAAACTCAGTAAAGCCAATAGCATTTAGCTCATCAGCTGGAGTAGGTAAACCTTTGCAATAGGTTAGTGTAGGCATCGTATCGACCTGTAAACGACATAATTAAAATATACCCATACCTACCCAAAATGTCTATAAGCATAATGGCTTATTCTTGGGTAGCTTTGACCACAGACTCAACTACCTTTTTATTCTTGTGAGACCTTGACCCGTAAAGTTTTGCACTGAACAGTGTAATTAATTCGATCATGTCAGCTACTAGCTCAGATTCAAAATCACGTTCTTTAGGTGATTTGTTGACTATGACAACCTCAACATTAAACTCATCACACATCATAAATATGAGTTCAGCGCCAAACCTTAGAAGCCTGTCCTTATGGGTTATAACAAGACGCTCAACTTCACCATTGAGTATCATTTTGACTAACTTCTTTAGTCCTTTTTTCTTGTAATTGAGTCCCGAACCTAAATCTTGAATCGTGGTGTAATGCCATCCATGAGAGTTGCTGAACTCTTCTAGTCGGGTTACCTGACGTTCTAGGTCTTTCTTTTGGTCATGGCTTGATACTCGACCATAGTTAACCGTTACGCGGTCAGTATCAAAGGTTTTAGATTTAGCTTGAAGCTGTGAACGGTGGAAGCGTCTATGGCCACTGGGAGCACGTTCAAATGGGATTTTACCTTTATCAGCGTATCTCCTAACAGTCTTAACGCTAACACCCAGTATTTCGGCTGCTTCGCCAATACTGATAGGCATTTCTTCAGATGTCATAAAACTACCCTACTGACTACATACTGATTATGTGGACAGTCGGATAGTTTTGTCTAGTTATGGGTAGAAATTACCGAACAGTTAACCACCCCTCCCCCTTTCCTAGAACGAGGGGGCCTAAGAAAAGCTTAGCGATGTATCAAATGAGCACCAAGTAAGCTGTCTTCATAAAACTCTGGTTGAGTGTGCCAGTTGATAGTGATTTGTAGGATTAGTGGTAGTTAAGCCCAAAAAGTGATCAGTTTTTTCACAAAAATCATTAGTAAATCCCTAGGAATTTCACTAAAACTTGAATTTTGAAATCCTTTTATATCAATGGTTTCAGCGATTTTTTTATCGAAATGGCCATTTTTTGGCTCAAACTTTCTGTTTTCTATGGAAGTGCTCCTTATCTATGCCCTATTAGCCTCTATCTATTTCTAAAACAGAAAGTTTGAAATTGAAATATATAAAATATTAGAGTATAGAAATAGCTGAAATGTATGCACAGCAAGGGATACAGCCGATAAAAAGCGCTTGAAATAACTATGAAATAACTACTGAAAAGCAGTGAATTAGTAGGTGAAACCCAGTGTTTTTTTGAATGCTTTTTTGCAGAATCCAGGGGGTTAATGTCTGTTAAATAGAATCTAAGTTTTACCCAAAAACTATAGTACTGATGCACTAAAGCTAAAAAGCGCTGAAACCCGCATTCTGTCGTTAAATTTGCTTTTTAGTGTGCCAGTTGCTCTGATTTTTGCTTTTAAAGGACTTGCTTGCTGGTCTGTCAGTGGCGTTTATTTTTTGTCAAGTGTCTTTACAGGTGTGGTTGTGGTTGCTATTATTGTGGTTGTAGAGATTTTGGATGATTTGTATGGTTAGCGAGTTGGTCGTTAGTCCTGTGAGAGCGACTAGTTCGCTTTCTTCTTTGCGTGTTGCTGATGAGAAAAAGGTTGGGACTGCCTTTGAACGTTACTTTTCCGATCTAAAGCCTCAACAAGCTGTGATGGTTAGAGAAGTGCTTGAGTTTATTATTGACGGTCATCAATATATGGGCCGTATTGATGGTCGAGCAGGAGCAGGCAAGAGCTATTGTGTGGGCCGCATCGTCCAAGCTTTGATCGATATGGGCGTTGTGCAAAACATAGTTGTTTGTGCTCCTACTCATCAGGCAGTAGCAGTGGCAGGGGGCTATCTAGGGGGTTTGAAAATACCGAAAGGCACGCTTCACCGGATGATGGGGCTTCGAGCGAAGCGGGTTAATTTTTTGCTTGCAGACCAACGTAAGCTTGATCTTTTAGTTTCCCAGGCTGATGACCTTAGTGAAGAAGAGGAAAAAGAGCTTAGAGACTTGCGTAGTAAGCAAATGGCTGCAAGTCAGCGGATGAAGCGGTTTGAACCTAGCGGCAAGATTCCAACTGAAATAGTTAACGCCGAGTTACTTATTGTGAGTGAATGCGGCATGGTTAGCCAACAGCTATGGGATTTGTTAGGCCGATTGCGTGACTTGCCAGGGATGCAAAAAAGAGATCCTAAGATTGGCCCCTTACAAATCTTATTTGAGGGTGACTTGGCACAGTTAGCCCCAGTTGGTGAGATAGAAAGCTTGACGGGCAAGGTTAAATCATTCTCCCCGCTTACAGAGCCTGTCAGATACGACGGGAAAATCCTTGAATATGCTCATATGGTCTTAAATTCTGACGACTATATGATGGCTCATTATCGCATCCCAGAAGATGATACGTTTTTGCGGATGTCTGAACCAGAAGTATTGGATTCTGTTGGGGATTTGCTTAAAAATGGCACTGATATTAGGTTTCTAGCATCCAGCAATAAACGAGTTGATGAGCTAAATGCCAAGGTTCGGTTTGCATTAAATGGAGAGGAGGGCTTGAAACGGTTCTACCCAGGGGATCGAATGCTAACCCGTACAGCAATTGAGCGTGGGAATTCTCCCCATTATTTAATTGCTAGTGGTGGCATGAACTCGGTCATTCAGATAGGCACTAGTACATTGCTCAACTTGAAAGAACAGATTAAGCCTGATGATTGGGCTTGCTTAGGGTGGAAGTTTGGCGAGCCTTTATCTTTTGAAAAAGCTATTAAAGGAACTGATGAAGAGGTACTTGTGGCTGAAAGCTTGTTCCAACACACGTCAGTCCTAGGCACAACATACCATCGGCAATTGTTTACGTATTCTTTGGCTGGTGAAAGTGACGCAGCTGCAGGCGTTGTAATGCTGCTAGATCCTATCCAAAAGTCTCAATACGATGAAGAGGTTGCCTTGCTTTATAAACTGGCTCAATCATCGCATTCAAGTAGCAATAAAACCACTAGAGGCAGTAACGGCAAGTACTCACAGCAAGTATTTGACCGTCTAAGGATGAAAAATTGGTTCAAATGGGCTGATGGGTCTAACATTTCGGAGTTTCAGTTCAAAGAGATCCGAAAGCAACTATGGAAAGATTATTTTGCTCTTCATGATTTTGTAGACGACATCACCCTGGCTTTCGCTAGTACAGTTCATAAAATCCAGGGCGGATCAGCTGAGTGCATTGTGATTGACGGCAAGACGATACTGCAAAACCGTCGTTATAAGGATGACACTTGGGATCCTAAAAAAGTTTTGTATACAGCAGCTACCAGGGCAAGAGAGCAACTGGTTTTCATGCTGTAGCAAAAATCACGGTGCATCAGTTTAGTTCAAGTAATTCAAATCAAACAAGAAAAGGCTAAAAGCTATGACCATAAACACTTCCAACGACAATAACGATTCTAATATCGTTCGCAGCTTTAACCAGACTGATATTTGGCAAAAGCGACAAGATGGATATATTAACCTCAATCAGATGGCTAATGCTACCGGCAAGCGAATTGATCATTGGCTAGAAAATAAATCAACTAATGAACTTTTTCAAGCCTTTAATGACAAGCAAGAACGTACGTACTTAAATACCCGGAATATTACATCCACTGAGGCGCAAGAGATTAAGCCACCTATTAGAACCATCCAAGGCCGTAATGGCTCTACATGGGCACACCCTGATATTGCTATTCAATTTGCAATGTGGTGCAGCCCAGAATTCGCACTGCAAGTTAGTGAATGGATTCGTACTTATATGACTGAAGGCCGATTGGAGGCTGAAGAGTCAATCCCAGCTCATGAACTTAAGTTCATCAAGATGGTTGAGCAAATCGAAGATGTGTTTCCAAAGGACTGCGCCCAATCTCGAGACCTTAAGCACCGAGCTGCACTAATTTGTTATCCAGAGTATGCATGCGCTCAATTGATTGCAGAAGATAATCGTAAAAAGTACATTATCAAACGAAAGCGTGAATTACAGGCGCGTAGTGTTGAGAACTGGCTGGCAAGCCTAGCTTTGATTAGAAACCAACAAAAACCAATTTCTAAATGGTATCAAAGCTATAAAGAATGGTGCCTAAAAGAGTTCGACATGGTTCCGTTGGCCATGTACAAGTGGAAAACTTATTTGATTGATAATGAATTCGCTCAAGTCCTGAAAAAAACAGGTGCAGGTATCCCACTAGAAATCTTTCCTGTATAACCATGCCTCACCAATTAGAACTACCCTTAACCCGTCGTTCTAAAACCAAATGCACTGCCTCATCGGATGCCATCATCCCAGGCTTAGACGCTAGCCTATGTCGCTGTGATTATTGTCTAACTCGTTCTGATGGCATTTGGTGGGTAGATGTCGACCAACGGCTTGACTGCCTCAATAAGAAAAAGCATAAAATCCCTTACTTAATTGAGGTATACCGTCGCCAAGCTGTTGGTGTTGCCCACGACGACGATACAAAAGAAACAGAAGCTCAAAATGCGAAACGTAAGCACGCACAATGGGCCGGTCAAAAGTTCAAACAAACTAATAAATCATGTCAGCAACAACAATTACTAGACCAGTAACAGAACCAAAGTTCAGCTCTTATCCTTATCCTAAGGAGGGGGCCACAGGTGCCGAGTGGCGAGCTTGGCTAGAAGGAATGGTTGGGGATCTTTGGCATGACATCGCAGTTGAATTAACCCCCCTATTAAATAATGTGCAAGTTGAGCGATTCCCAGTTGAATTTATCCCAACATTTGCCGAGGTGGGCGGCAGTGGTTGGTCTCGTCTTGATGAGGGTAGCTGGCAATGCATTTCCCCTGATGACCTGCCTACAACCATGGCGCTTGACGTGGAATCCATCGAGCTGCAAGCATTCACGGCAAACGCTGATATAGACGCATGGTTGCCCTGCCTATGCATTTGCTATGGGGCCGACGGTTACTGGTACGCATGGCAAGAGCAAAACCCAATGTATTGCTGGACGGAAACTAAGCGGCGTACTATTCCGTTCCCAACTGGTTGCATCATAATCACTCAGAACGGCGCTGCCCATGATTCGCAATTTCTTAGTAGTTCTTATGCCGAGTATGGACCAGAGCGTTGTCTATTTATAGATGTGATGGCCCTGGCAATGCTTGTCAGAGGTGTGCATAAAGAACAGCGATCGCAGTATGAGAAGTACAAGGTTGCGATCGCTAATGGTAAGCCTGCTCCCGATTGGGTAACTCAGGCATCCGACATGGATCTGGCCAGCTTAGCTAGTGACGTACTGGGAATTGAGATTCTGAAAACAGTTGGAGGGGAAGGGCCACAGACGCTGTTTGAATATTGTGCTCAAGATGTCTGGATAACCCTTCGATTGTTTCAAGAACTATGGCCACTGGTTGCGAATATCTATTGCCCCAGTCCAGTAATTTTGTATGGCATGGCGGCAACGACTGGGCTTAGATATCCGGTTGGTGATTGGCAAGAACTTGTTTCGTATATAGAAACTGAATACGAAAAAGCCAAAAAAATTAAGCCTAGCAAACGAGATTCTAATGATATTGCTTTGGTTAATTGGGGCAAATCACATTTGCGCACATTTCGCGATGGATATAGCGTTAACGGCATGATCAATATGGGCTTTAACCCTGCTCA
>CBDHHL010000032.1:0-832500 GCA_965263355.1 Leptolyngbyaceae cyanobacterium
GGTGATGATAATGACGCCGCCAATGATCTCACTGGGATAACGAATAAACTGAATCCACGTTCTTTTTAGTTCGCCGATGAGTAAGTTAAACATTCAGAATCCATATGGGATAGGCATTTCTACATGATGACGGATAATGGAGTTTAGCCCAAGGCTTGAGTTGAATCGTCAGTTTGGGAACTGGTAACTGATAAGAAGAGGCTTAGCGGAAACATAGGCGCTAAGCATGGACTGGAGGTGATTGGATGTCTAGCTGGGCCATGAGATCGGTTAGGGAGATCTGACGCAATTGAGCCAGGGCCATCAGGGTTTTCAAGTGTTTAGCATCGGCCTGCTCAACGGTATCAATCAGGGTCAGCAGGTCCTGGTGTTCTTCTGGGGAAATGGTTTCTGCCTGTAATTTGGCCTGTAACTGATCTTAGTGCTGCAGGGTTTCTGGAGGTAAACCCTGGTTGATTTGCTGGAGTAGTTCGGTTTCTTGGGCTGACAGACTACTTATCTTACGCTGGGCTAGCCGTTGGGTAACTTGCTCAGCAAAACGTTCCAGTTCAGGCGTTTCCAACTGAGCGACACCAGCCAGGAGCTGCTCCAGGTCAATGTTGATTTGGGAGGTAACTTGAACCGATGTCATGGGCTGAAATTTTGACAGAACGTTAGCTTGGCTCTGTTTCCTCAGCTTGAATTATAGTTCAATCGTGCCCAGCAACTGAGTTGCTAGAATGTGAGTAAACCGCCCATTAACTTAATCGGCAGTGAGCGCCATGGCATCTCTTGAGCAAATCCAGCAAGAACTCAAAACCCTCTCCCCAGATGCTTTGAATCTAGTTCATCAGTTTGTCCAACTACTCAAAAAAGCTATTGCCCTCGCCGAACAGCAAGAGAATACATTGTCCCAAGCCTCTGATTAGTTAATTGCCCAACTCCCTTGCTTATCAGCACATGCCTTCTAAGGACCTTCACCACAATGCTGTTAAAAATGCCTTAACAAAGGATGGTTGGCTAATCACAGACGATCCTTATATCATCAAATATGAAGACGCTGAACTTTATGCGGATTTGGGTGCTGAGAAAACCTTGGCTGCAGAGCGTCAAGGGCAAAAAATTGTAGTTGAGGTTAAAAGTTTCGTTGGTAAATCCATGATGTATGACTTTCACGGTGCCCTGGGTCAGTACATCGTTTATCGTGATCTTATTCAGCTAACGGAGCCAGAGCGGACGCTTTATCTGGCCATTGATGATTTGGTCTATTCGGAGTTTTTTCAGCGTAAGTCAATATCTGTTATTGCTCGTCAGAATCAGCTACGACTCATAGTGGTCGATATTACTCGGGAGGCAGTTGTGAAATGGATACCGTAGAAAGCTATAGAAATACGATTAAAACCCTGCTGGTTAACTATTACGACCGCTCTATCTCACAAAATCATCATCAGCTACAGACAGAAGTTTGCGATCGCTTAGCTCTAGATGATGATCGCGACCAATATCTCTGGTTTCGATTTGGCTGGCAAGATAAAATCCTGGTACAGCATATCATCATGTATCTCTGCATTAAGGATGGTAAAGTCTGGGTAGAGCAAGATTCTACCGACCTATGTATTGTCGATGATCTGGTTGTCGCTGGCATTCCGGCAAACAACATCGTTTTGGGTTTTCATCATCCCCAAAAGCGAGTTTTAACCGAATTTGCGCCAGCCTAATGCAAAGCAATAGAAACTTGACTGTCGGATTAGTCGATACATTGCGGCAACTGAGCCATGATGTTTTGACTTACTATGAGGCTGATAAGGGACTTGCCAAAAAATAACACCCCCTACCTGAACCATCCACCCATCCACTCATCGACTCATCCACAGCCTTTGACGGGTACTTTATTTCCAAGCAGTTCCCTAATGCCAATCAGCGCTGCCTGATGATCAGGTTCTAGCCATTATCACAGTGATGGCAGGGCCATGCTCACTTGCAATTTTGGCTATCCCTTTCACCCTCTTAAATATTGAGAATATTGAGCTAAATATCGCAATTGAGAATACAGCTCTCAGAACAGTAGTCGTTTTTCTTTCCTCTGAGCCAGCGGGAACAAACTCATTCTTGTTATTATCTCAGTTTTTTAAGTAGTTCTTCTGTGAAGTGATTGTTTCCCATTTTGGGGGCATCAATCAATTTTGTTGTTCAATAACAAATGGTCTAGCAAAGATAGAACAACCTACTAATGGTTAAGCTTAGCTCTATCAGTTTGTTTAAACATGCTCATGAGATAAGCCATGACTTTCGGAACTGAATCCACGTTCTTTTTAATTCACCGATAAGTAGGTTAATCATGCAGAATCTATATAGGGCAGGTGTTTCTATATGATGACGGATAATGGAGTTTAGCCCAAGGTCTGAGTTGAATCGTCAGTTTGGGAACTGGTAACTGATAAGAAGAGGTTTAGCGGAAACATAGGTGCTAAGCATGGACTGGAGGTGATTGGATGTCTAGCTGGGCCATGAGATCGGTTAGGGAGATCTGACGCAATTGAGCCAGGGCCATCAGGGTTTTCAAGTGTTTAGCATCGGCCTGCTCAACGGTATCAATCAGGGCCAGCAGGTCCTGGTGTTCTTCTGGGGAAATGGTTTCTGCCTGTAATTGGCCTGTAACTGGTCGTAGTGCTGCAGGGTTTCTGGAGGTAAACCCTGGTTGATTTGCTGGAGTAGTTCGGTTTCTTGGGCTGACAGACTACTTATCTTACGCTGGGCTAGCCGTTGGGTAACTTGCTCAGCAAAACGTTCCAGTTCAGGCGTTCCCAACTGAGCGACACCAGCCAGGAGCTGCTCCAGGCCAATGTTGATTTGGGAGGTAACTTGAACCGATGTCATGGGCTGAAATTTTGACAGAACGTTAGCTTGGCTCTGTTTCCTCAGCTTGAATTATAGTTCAATCGTGCCCAGCAACTGAGTTGCTAGAATGTGAGTAAACCGCCCATTAACTTAATCGGCAGTGAGCGCCATGGCATCTCTTGAGCAAATCCAGCAAGAACTCAAAACCCTCTCCCCAGATGCTTTGAATCTAGTTCATCAGTTTGTCCAACTACTCAAAAAAGCTATTGCCCTCGCCGAACAGCAAGAGAATACATTGTCCCAAGCCTCTGATTAGTTAATTGCCCAACTCCCTTGCTTATCAGCACATGCCTTCTAAGGACCTTCACCACAATGCTGTTAAAAATGCCTTAACAAAGGATGGTTGGCTAATCACAGACGATCCTTATATCATCAAATATGAAGACGCTGAACTTTTACAACTCTACTACGACTCATAGTTGTCGATATTACTCGGGAGGCAGTTGCGAAATGGATACCGTAGAAAGCTATAGCAATACGATTAAAACCCTGCTGGTTAACTATTACGACCGCTCTATCTCACAAAATCATCATCAGCTACAGACAGAAGTTTGCGATCGCTTAGCTCTAGATTCTGAAAAATGAGGATGGAACAGAGAATAACAAGACCATAAACCCAATCCCCATGAAAATCATGCCGAAAGATGTGGGTCTGGGCGGCTCGGTGGTGGACATCGGTGAACTCAATCGCCAAATGAAAGAACAACTTGGGCCAATGACGGCAGGGCGCTTCGCCTTCCAAATGTGCGAGGGCACAGAGTCAGTCGAGTTCGGGGTAAAATGAAATATTTTTTCTACGATACAATTGAGTAACTGAGTAACTAGGTTAAACTCGATCCGTGGTCACATCTCTAAATATAAGCGAAACGTTATTGCAAGAAGCATTGGCCCTTGATGGCCAAGAAACGCTTGATACTTTAATTGAAACAGCACTGCGTGAATATATTCAACGACGCAAGCGCCTCAAAATATTAGAACTCTTCGGCACCATAGATTATGACGAAGGCTATGACTACAAGCAACAACGTCATCAGCCATGAGCGTTATTGTTGATACTTCGGTTTGGTCATTAGCTTTGCGTCGGAAAACACCACCCGAGTCTTCCTCTGCCGTCCAAGCCTTGCGGAATCTTATTACTGATGATCAGGTTGCTTTGTTAGGGGCAATTCGTCAAGAAATTCTTTCTGGAGTCCGCAGCTCTGAGCAGTTTACTCGTCTGCGGGATTATTTTCGAGGTTTCTCGGATCTGAAACTTGTTCCAGAAGACTATGAGCTTGCGGCAGAGTTCTTCAATACGTGCCGTCGCAACGGCATCCAGGGATCAAATACTGACTTCTTGATTTGCGCAACTACCCATCGTCGAAGCTATAGCATCCTTACGACTGACAAGGATTTTCAAAGATTTCAAGCACATATCCCCATCACACTATCATCTGCTGACGGCTAAACAGCTATTCGTAGGTTCGTTAGAACAGATCAATCCAATCAAAATACTGGCCCATCGACTACACTAAAACCATCAGCTCAACCACAAATTCCATGGTTCCCAATGCCCTGCGCTGGACAACCCGAGACCTCGACGCCATGCCCGACGATGGCGGCTGGAAACGCTATGAAGTCATTGATGGAGACCTATACGTGACCCGTGCTCCCCATATTCGCCATCAGGGCGCAGGTGGCAACATTCATTTTGAACTAGAAATTTGGTCCAGACAGTCCCAACTAGGTAAACCATTCCAAACCCCAGGTGTCATTTTCACTCCCACCGATGCCGTCATTCCCGATGTCGTCTGGATCAGCTACGATCGCCTCGCCAACGGCATTGATGACGCTGGACACCTGATTGTCGCCCCTGAACTCATGGTGGAGATTCTTTCTCCCGGTGACCTAAATGAACAGCGAGATAAAGAAGTCAAACTTAAACTCTACTCCCGCCATGGCGTTCAGGAATACTGGATCGTCAGTTGGCAATTGAAAACTCTAGAAATTTACCGCCGCACTGCTGCGCAACTTCAACTTGTCAGCACCCTGCTAGAGAGTGATACACTCACCTCCCCCTTGCTGCCAGGTTTCAGTACTCCCATGGCTCAAATTTTCCAATGAGAATTTCACCATTTTCGAAGCGAATCATCACTTTCGGAACTGAATCCACGTTCTTTTTAATTCGCCGATGAGTAGGTTAATCATGCAGAATCTATATGGAATAGGCATTTTTACATGATGACGGATAATGGAGTTTAGCCCAAGGATTAAGTTGAATCGTCAGTTTGGGAACTGGTAACTGATAAGAAGGGGCTTAGCGATCGCACCCGTATTGGACCGTTTACTAACGTATAACACCATGACCACAACAATACGGCAAGAAGCACTGCGGTAATTTTGGCAGAGCATTTTAGACATGGGTGAATGCTCTCGGTCGATCAGTGAGATTTCAATACCTATCGCTGGAAAATACTCACCCATTCCCTTTTTTTTGCTTTTCCCTAAATAAATAAACTAGGAGAGACCTTAAACAATTCAGCCAAAATCTTAGCTTGAGTCTTGCTAATCGATCTTTTTCCATTCACAATTTCCGATACCACTCCACTAGAGCCCAAAATCCCCACCAAATCTGCCTGACGAGTCCCACTTGCCGCCATAATATGACGCAGAATCTCATCTGGTGCAGACTCTGGCATAGGATATTGCTCTGTCTCATAAGCCTCAATCAACATCACCAACAGCCTATGAATCGCTGTTTCCTCAGGGGTCCGGTTAGGGTTAAACGTTAATTTCTCAACAATACCCAACGTGCGCTCATATTCTAGTTCTGTTTCAATCACTTTTGGAGTCGCTTCTAAAAGCAATTCGTTATAAGCCACCGGATTAAAAGTAAGGGTCATTTTTCCACTTATCCTTATCGTATTCAGCGTGAGTTAAGAGGTACTTGTAATAGACAGTTTGGCTAACATAGTCAATACCAACAATTAGTCGATATTTATTACCCTTTACATTGAAGACAGTAAAATTACCCACTGCCTCAGCATCTCGATAAATTCTTCTCACATCCTCCAGCTTTTCCCAGTTAGCTTTTTTAACCACCGCGTACCAAGCCTCAATTGCCTGAAGTTTTCGAATCGAGATCAAATGCATCGATGATGCCCACATTGAGGTTTCAAATAATTGTACTCTCATTTTGAGAGGATCGAGTATAATAAAGGTAATTACCGTCTCAATCCAGGGCACAACGAATAGTCATTTTCGGATCTGAATCCACGTTCTTTTTAATTCGCCGATGAGTAGGTTAATCATGCAGAATCTATATGGAATAGGCATTTTTACATGATGACGGATAATGGAGTTTAGCCCAAGGATTAAGTTGAATCGTCAGTTTGGGAACTGGTAACTGATAAGAAGGGGCTTAGCGATCGCACCACTGTTGGACACCTGAGTATCCATTAACTGACTATTCCACAAACGACTTACAACAATAATTATCAACCTATTGACCGTCTTACCACCCTACAGCTAACCTTCATTCGGAGGATGCAGCCCTGCCAATAGAAGCAGTCGTCGAAGATTATTGTAACCACCGCAGGCTAGGGCTAGATTCATTAAGGATGTTTCTCCGCCTGTAGATACTGGAATAATGTGCTCCATGACAAAAGGTTGCGAGGCGTAGTCCATAGAACTTTTACAATATTCGCAACGTCGCTTAGCACGTTCGATCACTTTGCGTTGCTGCTCTGCAGAAATATATGCACTAGGCATGGACCGGAGGAGGCTGGATATCTAGCTGAGCCATAAGGTCGAGGAGAGGCATCTGACGTAGTTGAGCCAGTGTCATCAAGGCTTCAAGGCGCTTGGCATCAGACGGTTCAACGGTGTCAATCAGAGTCAGTAAGTCCTGGTGTTCTTCTGGAGAAATAGTTTCTGCCTGTAATTTGGCCTGTAGTTGGTCGTAGCGCTGTTGGGTTTCTGGGGGCAAACTCTGGTTGATTTGCTGGAGTAGCTCGGTTTCTTGAGCTGGCAGGCTGCTTACTTTACGCTGGGCTAGAAGTTGGGTAACTTGCTCAGTAAAGCGTTCCAGATCAGGCGTTTCCAGCTGGGCAACATTGGCCAGGAGCTGATCCAGATCAATGTTGATTTGGGAGGTGACTTGAACCGATGTCATGGGCTGGAATTTTGACAGAACGTTAGCTTAGCCCTGTTGCCTCAAATTAAATTATAGCTAAACCATGGGAAATGGTTTTTCTTTAGGCAGTTTCTGATAAGTTAGCTTAGGTCAGCACATATCGATATCACCTCCGACAAACTCATTGAGCTAAATGTCACAGTTGAGGACGCAGCTCTCGGGGCAGTAGTCGTTTTTCTTTCCTGTGAGCCAGTGGAAACTAACTCATTTTTGTTATTCTCTCAGTTTTTTGAGTAGTTCTTTGGTGAAGGGTAAGATTCGTTCAATCCATATTCCAGGAATAAAAAGCCCGTTAGCAACTAAGGTCACTAACGGGGTGGATGGTTTTGTTATTCGCTAAATCAATAATTCCCGTTTTGACGTTCCCTCTAACAGCAATAGTTGCCGATTGGAATCAATACAGTCTCTGATTGTGTAGGTGAGTCGTGAATAGTGAGGCAGATTGGGTGATATCCTGTAGCAACTGACGGAATGTCTAGGGCAGTAAAAACCCGCTAATAATCGAGACTATTAGCGGGCCAGTCTGTTGTATTACTTTTAGTATTCCCAGTTGAGCTGGGAGGCTTTTTGAGAACAAGCGACAAAACCACTCATCGCCCACCCATTATTCTGCCCACTCATTGTTGTATTTGCGTAATGCACGCATTCCTAGCCCCAGAATTCCAAGTAATAAGCTGGGTCCCGGAACCGGTGTTGTTGTATCTGGATTAATCGGTGTGCCATGCAGATTAATAGAAAAATTTCCAATTTGATTTTCTGTTTGGACTGCAGAAAAGCTACCGATGGCAGTACCCAAAATCTTTCCATCTAAATCTACAATATTGCCGCTAAGCATTGAATCAACGGTAAAACGATTGTTACTGGAAAATCCGGCAAAAACCTGTTGACCAGCATCTAAGTTGAAAACAGCCGCTTCCCCAAGAAATTGAAAACCGGTGATATACGATGAAACAGGGGCATAGACACTGTTTTCTGTAATGCCAAAGTCTTCCAGTACTCCCTCTAGGAGTATAGAGCCAATTTGTAAAGCATTTGGGTCTACCACAGTGAACTGAGTATCGTTATCAGGAATTTGTACTTCATTAGTAACCGATAGTTCAGCTGGTAAACCATTTGAAGTATAGCTAGCATTACCTCCGATACTGAAGGCTTGGGCTGGAATTGCTGATAAGCTAATGGTGATAGCTGTAATCGCTGAAGAGAGTTTGATCAGGTTCATTTGACTGCCAATGAAGAGTGAAAGAACTACAAAACTGTCGGAATTTTTGTTAAAAGAACCCTGATTCTGACTCAGTTTTCCCAGCAACATTTATTGCTAACACCTGCCTTACTAGGTATAAGGAACTTAACGCTAATTTGCGTCTATGCTGAAATAAATGGATTTGAAATAGTATTTATACGGATGTTATTGGATATGAGGTCAACATAATGAAAAAGAACTATGTACTTCTTGCAGCAGTTTTGCTTGTGGGTGCCTTTGTGCCCCAGAGAGCCTTAGCCGATGAACGGTGGTCAACAGAAGAATATGACGTAGTCTATCAGGATGAGCGCAATAGGACTGCAATTTGGACCTATGGTGATGGTGTTGGTACCATTTTTATTGATGGTTTGGCAGGCGTTTACACAGACCGAGAATCTTATTCTGGCTACTGGGTACAAGCATCTTCTTCGTTGCGCTGCGATACTTTTAGAGAAGATGCTAGTGGTGAACCGACTTACTATTGGGGCAGGTTTGAAATTACATTTATCGATCCAGACTTTCCTTCCCGTTGGCAAGCCATGATTGGCCTTTGCGATCGCACACCCACCATTACCCTAACCGGTACTCCCATCATGCCTTAGTGCAAAAATACTATACAGACAAGTTAAGGGTATCCACTCAAGTCGGGAAATTCTGGTTAAGTAGGAATCTAGAATCCAGGGACCAGAATTCAGAAAGGATATGGCTCCTGGCTCCTGGCTTCTGACGTCTATCCTTGAGAAAACTTCCTGCTTTAAGTTAGTACCCCGAATTAATTATTAGTTCCCGCCTGCCCATGAGCCTTTCTATATCAAATACGGAAATATTCGATTACGCCCAAATTAGAGCCGCTGCGCTTAAAGGTCCTCGGGTAAACTCTCTACTGCAGCATTTTGAAAATATTGCTGCTGGTATTTCCCAGGCACCTAAGCTGAGCATGCAGGCTGCAGCTGACTTTTTAAGCCTGAGCAATGAGTATCAGGCTTACCACAGTGTCTTTCAACGCAATATCGGCACATTCTACCAACATCTATGTGCCAGTATTCCATTTTTTATAGAAGAGCAATGTCGACTGGGGGTGGCCCTACAAAAATTAGCTGAACATCGAGCCCAGCAGCAAAAATCTCCCTTTACTCTGTATGAAACCAGTTCTGCAGACGGAACAAATGCAAGAACACTGTGTGAATATTCCCAGGGATTGACTAGGAGTTTAACCGATTCCCCCAATCTAGCAAACGGAGAAAATTTTCGTAGACTGTGTCAACATCAGTACTCCGATATGTATATCGGGCCTTTTGTTGATATCACCCCTGAGTATCTTGCAAGCAGACATGACCGTCCATACCTGAAGCATGGGTTTGATGCAATTTTTGAAAATACCACATTTCAGATGTACGGTCCTGACCGCAAGGCACAAATTGCCTATGTAAAGCGTGTACTTAAGGATGACGGGATAATGATCTTCTGCGAAAAGCTGATGCATCCTCTCCGTCATGAATATGAAAGACGAGAGGATATCAAGGATAATCTCTTCAAGGCCCAGTACTTTAGCAAAACCGAAATTGCTCAAAAGAGTTTTCAAATACTTGAGGAGATGGAAAAATGTCAAGTGACCTTGGATGCTTTAGTTCACTGCATCAGCTACCACTTTCGACATGCATACATGATCTGGAATAGTACTAATTTTTATGAAATCGTTGCATCTAATGATAAATCTAACTTGAAAACGTTTATTGATTACCTTGGAGCATATTATGTGCCTGCACCCTTTTTATGCGAGGGCGGCATCACAAAGCAACTTCTTTAGTAAACCTTGTCCATATCCAGAACTGTAGTTTTGCCGTAGAGGAAACTCTAAGCTTCAACTTGGAGATGGTTTAGTAAGTTTGTAAGGTTATGAGGTATCTAGAAATTAGATAGGAACGGGTTAGATTAGGTGGCAATGCTCTCAAATTTTTTGCTAACGGGTATTTTTATCGGTTTCTGCATCGCCTTGCCTTTTGGCGGTAATGCTGTGCTTTGCGCCAAAAATACCCTACTACATGGTGGTAAATCCGGAATTTCTACAGGATTAGGTGCAGCGACTGCCCATGCGTCCTATAGTCTATTAGGACTTTCAGGCCTGGTGGCGGTTGAAGCACTCCTGGCACAGTATCTTGGGATACTAGAAGTTCTGGGTGGACTGTTTCTCTGCTATTTTGGAGCGTCCACTATCCTCAAAGAAATACCGGATCTTAATGCTGAGAATTCAGAAAAACAGGGATTAGTCAAGACCTATATCGCATCCACCCTTTTTGCATTTACAAACCCTAAGAGCATCATTGTGGCAGCTGTTCTCATTGCTGAATCAGGTGCTTTTGGTATTATCAGTGAGCATGTTAAAGCGCTTTCACTATTTTTCATTATATTTGGTGTTTTTATGGGGTCGACTCTATGGTGGATAATTTTGGTAGGTTCTGTCAGCTTCCTGAAAAAAATTCTGGACTACACATACTTGACTCTTTTAAATCAAGCGTTTTCAGTCCTCGTCATTGCGTCTGGTTTATTTTTTGCGGTGCTTGGACTGGGAAAAATCTGGCCTTTTGCCTACAACGCACAGGTGCTGGGTTAGGCTGTGAAACTCAAGATCTAAGCCGGTCTAGAAAGAACATTAGGCTATCAATAGGCCAACCGTTTGGATCGCCCTCATGATGCTTCGAACTTTCAATATATTCAAAAAACTACCGTTACGCACGATTCTGATTACTCCTATTGTGCTGCAGTTAATAGTGGTATTTGGAGTTGTCAGTTATCTGTCCTTTAAGAATGGACAAACTGCGGTTAAAGAACTTGCGTCTCGACTACGTGATGAGCTAACTGAGCGCATTCTACAACAGCTCACGACTACTATTGAGCGGCCTTATAGGATTAATTCTGTTAGTTCGAGCTATGTTCAACAGGGCGATATTGATATTCTCACAGGTAGGGGCGAGCACTTGCTATGGAATCAGTTTGAAGTTTTTCCGGCGACAAATCTGGTTTATTGTGGCACAGAAAAAGAGGGTGCATTTCTAGGGGTAGGTTCTAGTACGGGGGAAAATAGTGTCGTTCAAATTCATACGGCAAATGAAAGTACGAATCGCGATCGCTATATCTACGATGTAGATTCTATGGGTAGGCGCTCGTCTTTAGCCGAAAAATTAAACAAAACATATGATCCTCGGCTCCGTCCCTGGTATAGAAAAGCAAAAAACCTAGGACAGCCTACCTGGAGTGATATTTATCTAGACTTTGATACATTTCTGCCGACTATCTCAGCAATTACGCCTGTTTACGATGTAGGCAGTGGAGAATTATTGGCAATTTGTGGGACCGATATTATTCTTTCTCGTGAATTAACTGATTTCCTGAGAGGTCTAAAGATTAGTCAGGCAGGAATTGCTTTTATCATGGACCCTTCTGGGACTCTCATTGCCAGTTCAACAGAAGATCCTCTCACGTCAGGTACTGGTGAGAGTATGAAAACGCTGACTGCTCGTGAAAGTGATAATCAATTAATTCGAAGCTCTGCTCAATTTTTAACCACAAAATTTAAAAGTTTAGACCAGGTTGAGTCATCGCAATTAAATTTCATATTAAATAATAGCCAACGACAATATCTTCAAGTAGTCCGTTTTGGTGATGACTATGGTCTAGATTGGGTTGTGGTTGTGGTTGTTCCTGAAGCAGACTTTATGGGGAAAATCAATCAAGGTACGCGGACTACATTGATTTTATGCCTGGCTGCATTGGGTGGTTCTATCCTGATTGGAGTATTGATAACCCGATCGATCACTAAACCTATTTTGAAGCTCAGCGCTGCTAGTCAGGAGGTTGCCAATGGCCGTATCAACCAGGCTGTTGATGTCAGTTACGTCCATGAAGTGGGCATTTTAGCCAAGTCTTTCAATAAGATGGTAGCTCAACTCAGACGAGCGTTTGCAGACCTTGAGCACAGTAATGAAGTATTAGAACAACGGGTTGAGCAACGAACAAGAGCGCTGCGCATTGAACAGGAAAAGTCTGAACAGTTGTTGCTCAACATCTTGCCCCAAGAGATTGCGCATCGCTTAAAACAATCCCCAGGAACCATTGCGGATAACTTCAATGAAGTGACTGTTCTGTTTGCAGATATTGTTGGCTTTACCCAGCTATCCTCCAGCAGTAGCCCATCTGAAACGGTTGAATTTTTAAATGCTGTGTTCTCTTTATTCGATGACTTATCAGACCACTATGGCTTAGAGAAAATAAAAACAATTGGTGATGCCTATATGGTAGCTGGAGGATTACCGAATCCCAGGATAGATCATCTAGAGGCAACCGCTGATATGGCGTTAGCAATGCAGCAGCAAGTCGCTGATTTAAATAATTTTAGATTTCAATCTGTTGCCTTACGCATTGGTATTCATTCAGGCCCCGTGGTAGCTGGGGTGATTGGCACAAAAAAATTTATTTATGATCTATGGGGAGATACGGTGAATATTGCCAGCCGGATGGAATCCCATGGAGAAGCCAGACACATTCAAGTAACGGAAACTGTGTATCAGGCTCTAAAAAATCGATATCGTTTTCAAGAACGGGGTATGACTGCCGTTAAAGGTAAAGGCGAGATGATGACCTATTGGTTATTGGGAAAAAGCTTGGGAAATTAGTGATGAAGTGCTCTGACCTTGGGAACAAAATCAACAATTGAGGATTCTACTAAATAGATATAGTTAAGATGCGTAGCGATATTTGATAAATCAAAAACTGTGTGTTACTTGATTTTTAGAAAATAAGCGTTACATTGCTAAGGGTGGATGCACTGCCAGCTTATTGGGTGCCTTGCAGGTATGCTCATTTCACAGGTTGCGTTACTGGTGCCGTGGTAGTACACAGGCATTTTTGCTAAATTCCGCACATAAAGTAAAAGACTCATCAGATCTTTATAAACTAGCTCCTGCACTTTTTGAAATTGGATCGAATTTTTAAGTAATAGTGTTTTTCTAGCTCTACTATGAAGATCCCCACTGCCCTTGTTTCATTACTAGCGTTAGCTGGTACTGTGGCTACTGCTGAAAGTGCTGATGCTGCAATTTCAACGGTAGAAATTCCAGACGATTTAAGAGAGGCTATCTGTTATCAAAATTGGTATAAAGCGATTGAACTATCTAGTCGCTTAATAACGTCTTCAAAAATCACTCCCGAACATCGTCAAACACTACTTGAGTTACGACGTGATTTTTATACCTATGCGAAGGGTAACGAGACTAATCCTGATAAAATTGTGGGCTGCCAAAATCTGCGGTCATCCTCTGTAAATCAACCAAGGCAGGGCTATCAAAGTCCTGCACCAGCACCTCGATTTTCCAGCAGCAGTTCAAATGCGCCAGGTCGCTATTGCTATCAAAGAAGGATACGTGCGGGCTTTGATAATGCAGACTCTCGTTGCAGTAATGGCTTGTCGTTTGTATCAGAAACGACCGTACCCCTACGCCGGGTCAATGCGCCCACTAGCATATGGACAGTGGGTGCTCGGGTAGAAGGGAATAGTGTGAGAGGGACGTTATTGAACAATGGGTTAGCTGCGGTCAGGGGGATTACCCTAACAATTCGCTCCCAGCAAGCTGATCAATCAGAGGATGTGAAGACAGTGGCGATTGATACAGTTAATGCATGGAGTGAAACTGAGTTTGTGGCCACATTTAACCATGCACCTGGAAATTGGTTAATTGAGAGTCTTGAGGTGAATTAAACGGTTGTTATATTTTTCTATGGACAGTTTAGTGACCTCCTCCGTTTAGTGTGGCTATGGCTATGGTTAACACTGGCATAACATAGACGCACTGGGTAACTTTGGGCAGGAGGTATGCATGCTAGTAATCTATGTTGCGATCGCACTATTTTCCATCATTATTATTTGGCTTGCATTCCAGCCAAAACAAGGAACAAAAGCATCTAATGCTCCTAAACCTGCTGATTGCTCCCATCAGTTACCCAAACCTCAGGAGTTACCTGACCGTCATGTAGACCCTTTGACAAGGGGGCAATCGCCCGTCTCTGGGAGTACCTCAGCTGTTGTAGAAACATTTGATATTGACCGTCATGATATTAATGATCGTGTGCGACTGTTTATGCAGCAAGGCCAAAAAGTTGAGGCTAAGCTGATAAAAACAGTCACAAACTGGAACTTAAAAGAGGTGAAGGACTACATTGATCGTTATCCCGATATATCTCCTTTGCCAACACCAGAAAGCGATGGGCCTGTAAGTGCGAAAATTCGACAGTTACTGTCTGAAAGAAACTATATGGACGCGATTCAACTCGTTCAAAGTCGAACTGGCATGATGAGTATGGCAGCTAAAGACTATATTGAGCAACACTTTGACTACACGTTTCCGTTTTAATTTGTAATCCTGGTCGGTAGGAACATTGCATGCAATGCTCCTACCGGGGTAAACGCACTTATTACTTCACTCTAAAATTGAGGATCAAATAGCGTAATAGCCCTGCCTGAGTAATCTTTTTGACGGCGGCAACATCTTTCACCGCTTTTATGCAGCCTGCTTGCTCAAACACATGACACACCACCGGATAGGTAGGCAGGGTTTGGCGAGTAATATCCTCGTGGGTGCCAAGCTGGAATCCTGTTTTTTGAGCCAGTGCTCGATAATCTGCTAAGGTTACGCAACTGTCTGCTCGGCCAAAGGTACTTGCGAGCATCGGGTTGGTAAACTTAGCGATAAACTGTTGTAATGCCTTAAAAATAGGTGTTGATACAAAATCACAAATGCCCAGTCGTCCCCCTGGTCGCAATACTCGTTTTACCTCTTGGAAAAAGAGTTCTCGACTGGGAAAATGAAAAATACATTCTACCGCCAGCACCACATCTAACGAGTTGTTGTCAAACGGGAGCTGGCACGCATCGCCTTCAACAAAGATAATTTTGTTGTTTGCTAGGGGGGTGACTTGCTGGCGTGCTCGATCTAGCTGACGTGGATCGATGTTTAAGCCAATCATGTCCAGGTTTTGGAACTGTTCATTGAGGCTGGCAATGGTGCCACCAAAGCCACAGCCTGCATCGAGTAATCGCTCACCTTCTGTTACTCCGGCTGTTTGATAAACCCGCTGACAGAGATTTTCAGCTGCGATCGCAAAATCTTCCACCGTCCCATCAGCCTCATTTGGATTAGCCCAATACCCCCAGTGCACATGACGACCAAAAACCTTTTGTATGCTCGAGTCACCCAGACTTAACTGCTCTAGCACGATATCAAAGTAGGGCATGGAGATGTGGGCAGAACGCATAATTGTTGTCCAAATGAGGAGCTAGCATCAGAAAATGCCATTATTATGATACGGACAAGTACTGGTGTTTAGTGGATAGTGGCGCATAATGTGGATACTGGGAGTCATAGGGCGATGGCGTATTTGGGGATTAGTATTATTAGGGGGATTCCTATTTACTGCGCCAGCCTATGCCAACAGCTGGCCACCCATGGCAGTCCCATTGTTCTATTGATCCTATGCCTATGTTGTGATTCCTATTATGGTCGGTATCCTCATAGTTAGGTTGTGGTGACTAGCATGGGGGAAGTATGCATGTCATTTTGTGGTTGGTCAGCTATCTACGGAGCGAACGCCATTTTTCCATGTTGGCACCTATAAAATGTTCGCAGACTAAAACGGTAATAATACCCATGGTGTAAAAGATAAAGTCTTCCCAAACAAATGTTGTGCCGATAACGGTTCTAGCGATTCGGTGAGAGCCTAAGCCAAGAATCTCTACAATTTTGAAGTATTGCAAAATCTCCACTAGAAATGAGAATAACAGAACGCCGATAGATGTGTTGACGATTGGATATTTAAAGAATGTACGAACAAAGGTGTAAATAAGAATGACAACCAGAAAATCACCCATATAGGGACGGACAAAATCATCCTTGACAAAGACACCAATATAAACTTCGGTAAGAAACAAAAAAACAGTCCAATAAAAGTAGTATGCGTTAAATCTCATGGGTATCTGGCAATGGTGAAGAACTCACAATATGAATACCCTTGAGGCCGTGACGATTCCAGAAACGGCACTGTCATTTAAGCGAGACATCTGTATACATTGCATAAACTTTTCTGGGTTTTCTTTATGATCTCTTATTGTGTTGATGTACCTTTGCGTTAACGTCAGCGTTGACTTGTCAATTCGCACCATGGCAGCATCCTATTATTCCTTTTGGTTAGTGCCCCAGGAACCTGACCTAACATTTTTTCAACACATTATTAACACCTTAGCCGAGCGTTTTAGTACCGTTTCCTTTTGTCCCCATGTCACGCTTTACAGTGGTCCTTTGCCAGCTACTGTTGATGTAAAGCAAGTCTGTGCATCACTATCATTGACGGAGTCTATGGGGCTTGAGGTTATCCATCTCAGCCATGAAGTGCGTTTCTCTAAAACTCTACATGTACAGCTTCGGCAGACGCCCTCGTTAAGCCAGTTGGTTAACCGTTTAGTGGCCGCGATTCCCAAGGCTCAACTGCCTGTACTAGATCCCCATCTCAGTTTGCTTTACCACCATATGGATACAGGAACCCGGCAAACGCTAGCAGAGTCCATCACGCTGCCTCGCTCTACCATTCAGTTTAATCAGGTGCAAGCCATTGCCGCGCCCGAGAACTTTGAGACCCAGGCACACGTCGCCAGTTTACGCTGTGTCCATAGCCAATTGTTGCCTACACCATGACTGCATCGTCCCCCAGAATCATTGGCTTGCTTCCTGCTGCTGGCCAGGGCAGCCGTATTAGTCCCTTGCCCATGAGCAAAGAGCTGTTTCCCATCGGGTTTCAGGACCTGGCGGATAAGGGCTTAAGGCCTAAGGTAGTTTGTCAATATCTGTTGGAGGCCATGGGGCGGGCGGGCGTGGGAGAATCCTTTTTGATTTTGCGACCAGGGAAATGGGATATCCCAGCCTATTTAGGCGATGGGTCGCAGCTAGGTATGCGGTTGGCCTATTTGACGGTCCATGTACCCTTTGGGGTGCCGTTTAGTCTCAATCAGGCTTATCCCTTTGTTAAAGATGCCATCATCGCCATGGGGTTTCCCGATATTCTGTTTAGCCCTGTCGATGCTTACAGTCGCCTAATCGAGCGGTTGCAGATGTCTCAAGCGGATGTGGTGTTGGGTCTATTTCCCACTGACCAGCCTGAGAAAGTGGGGCTGGTTGAGTTTGATCAGAATGGTGTGGTGTCTGGTATCTATGAAAAGTCCAAACTTACCCATCTGCGCTACATGTGGGCAGTTGCAGTGTGGCGACCTAGCTTCACGGAGTTTCTACATCAGTTTGTGGAGACTAAATGCAGGGCACTGATTGGAGATAAGTCTCCGATGTTGATCAAAGCAATGCCAGACTATACGGAGACGCCGATTGGAGATGTGATGGCGGGTGCGATCGCAAACAACCTCCGCATCGAAGCCATTCCCTTTGAAACCGGTCACTACCTCGATATCGGTACCCCCGAAAACCTGATCAATGCCGTTTATCATTACGGTAAGCTTTAGCAGACTTGAAAGGGCTACAGTTGCTGATCATCTATACAACCAGAGTTACCGAATCACCTACAATGAGGGCAATCCAAATGCAATCTTGGTGGATGAACAACTCCTTCGTTTCCGAGTGGTTCAGAGCCTAACCCCCTGCCCAGTTTTTTGGGGCTGCTATACTTTACCCGAGACTTCTTCTTCCTTGAGTTTCCGAATCAATGCTTTGACTTGAGCTTCAAAGAGACTCGGCACTCTAATAATCTTGGTGCTTCGGCCAGTAGCAGGTCTACTCATCGCTGATAATGGTTAACCGCTAGCAGGGATACAGCTGGCTTATCAGGTAGGGAATCATGTAATTACTCCCTAACTATTACTAACAGTTCGGCATGATAAGCCAGTCCCTGACTAGTGATGGGAGCTTTTGAGGCGCATTACACGGATTCATCCATCCATCCGCATTGCTCGCAATCCCAATACACTTGCTGTGGCTGAGTCTGACGGATCGGCATTTCGCAATTAGGGCAACGCCCCGTGAAGCTAGGATGCCAATTGAGTAGAGCTAATGGCTGCTGTAGCGTATAGCGCACAGCTAGGCTCAGTATGGCTTCTCCGTTGTAGGCTGGAGTGTCGTCAGTATTCATGATTTAAAGGCTCCCCATTCCTGGAAGGCTGATACAAAAGTCAATATGTTGCATCTGGGGGGCGACAGATATGCGTGCAGATACCCTCTGTGATTCCACGTAGATATCTACATGATTTAGATTGACATATAAATTCAGCGTAGGTTCCCCATGGGTATCTACGCGATACCAACTCAAAGAATAAGCGGTTCTTTGAGCTGGCATATTTGGGCTGAGCTGTGATCACAGCAGGTAGCTAAAACTACCTAGCCCTCTAGACACAGCTCCTGATCATCAAGATGTAACGGATTATTGAGCCTTAAATCAATATAGCCTTAACGCTGTGGTACCCCAGCCATTTGGACCATACATGCCGTCGTACAACGAGAAAGATGACGACGAATGCCCTATAAGGTTTAAGAAGATGGGGGTCAAAATCAGGACAAGGCAAATTAAAACTAGTGAAATGACCGCTGCAAAGTTACCATCAATCAAGTTGCGTTTCATAGTGCCCTCCTCTACTCCAAGAATGGGCTTACAATGAACATAGTAAAAAGACAATTTGAGGATTCTGTGAGGACCACGTCAAAGCAGCGTTTGCTCGCAGGAAAACACTACGTAAACACTGCAATCTAAGCATTCATAAGTTTCTTATACCTTTAAAGTGCTCCCTCCCTCCCCCAAATGAATGGCAACGCTTTATTACTACACTGGCTAAACGCGGCAAAAGCTGTATAACTCTCTCATCAGAGGTGTACTCAAATGAAGTGTTGGTCGGTAAATTTGAGGGTAAATACGTTGCCCTGAGACCACAAGCGTTAACCTAAACTAACGCTATCGACTTATTCAACGTCTCACTAGGCCGCATCGCCTGACTCGTTTTATCTGTATCAGCAAAATAGTAACCACCAATATCGATTGGCTGGCCTTGAGCTGCATTTAGCTCATAGACGATCTTGTCTTCATTCGCCCTCAGATACTGAGCTAGCTTGGCAAACTTAGCCTTAAGGTCCAAGTTCTTGTTCTGTTCAGCTAATGCTTGCGCCCAATACATGGCCAGATAAAAATGGCTGCCCCGGTTGTCCAATTCATGGACCTTACGAGACGGTGCTTTTGCATTTTGCAAATATTGACTATTGGCTTTATTCAGCGCCTCCGCTAGAACCAACGCGTTTTCGTTATTGGTTTTACGACCCACATCTTCTAAGGTGACGGCTAAGGCTAGAAACTCTCCCAGCGAATCCCACCGTAGGTGTCCCTCACTCAAAAACTGTTGCACATGTTTGGGGGCAGACCCACCAGCCCCGGTCTCAAACAGGCCACCACCTGCTAATAGAGGTACAATAGACAGCATTTTTGCACTGGTACCCAGTTCAAGAATTGGGAAGAGATCAGTGAGATAGTCACGCAAAACATTACCCGTGACCGAAATAACATTTTTGCCTACTTTAATTTGCTCACAGGTGAAGCGCATGGCGTCTGCAGGCGACAAAATCTTGATGTCGAGACCGGTGGTGTCGTGATTGGGTAGGTACTGCGTTACCTTTTGAATAATATTCGCGTCATGGGCACGATTCTCATCGAGCCAGAAGATGGCGGGTGTACCAGTAGCTCTGGCTCGACTGACAGCCAGTTTTACCCAGTCCTGGATGGGAATATCTTTGGTTTGACACATGCGCCAGATGTCACCCTTCTCCACGCTGTGCTCCATGAGTGTTTGGCCATCAGCGTTCATCACCCGTACAATGCCGTCTGCAGGAATCTCAAAGGTCTTATCATGGGAGCCATATTCTTCGGCTTTCTGGGCCATCAGCCCTACATTGGAGACGTTGCCCATGGTTGTAACATCAAAGGCTCCATTTTCCTGACAGAACTTAATACATTCCTGGTACATGGTGGCGTAGCATCGGTCAGGAATCATGGCTTTGGTGTCATAGGGTTTGCCGTCTGGCCCCCACATTTTGCCAGAGGTGCGAATGGCAGCGGCCATGGAGGCATCAATAATGACATCGCTAGGCACATGGAGATTAGTAATGCCTTTGTCAGAATTAACCATGGCCAGTTTTGGACCCGTGGCATAGGTCGCCTGCAAATCTGCTTCAATAGCTGCCCGTTGGCCCTCCGGCAATGTTTGGATTTTTGCGTATACGTCCCCCAACCCATTATTGGGGTTCACACCTAGCTCGGCAAACGTATCTGCATACTTGGCAAAAACATCCTTGAAGTAAACCGTGACGGCATGGCCAAACAAAATCGGGTCCGACACTTTCATCATGGTTGCTTTTACATGGAGAGAAAGCAGAATATCTTCTTCCTTAGCTTTATTAATCTCTTTCTCGTAAAACGAGCATAGGGCCTTAATGCTCATAACAGCCGCGTCAAGTACCTCACCTGCGAGTACGGCGATTGTCTCTTTTAAAACTTTTATCGAGCCATTTGCAGTCACCAACTCAATGCGCACATTACCAGCATTCTGGATAACAACGGATTGTTCACTGCCATAAAAATCTCCACTGTCCATATGGGCTACATAGGATTTAGAGTCCGCTGTCCATGCTCCAACTCTGTGGGGATTCTTCTGAGCATAGTGTTTTACGGCTGCAGCTACCCGGCGGTCAGAATTGCCTTCCCGTAAAACAGGGTTAACAGCACTACCGAGTACCTTGGCATAGCGCTCTTTGATCACCTCTTCGGCTTTATTTTTAGGCTCAGCAGGATAATCAGGGACTGGATACCCTTTCTCCTGGAGTTCTTTGATAGCTGCAGTTAGCTGGGGTACGGATGCACTAATATTGGGTAGCTTGATAATATTGGCTGCCGGTGTCTTTGCCAGTTCACCAAGCTCAGTTAGGGCGTCTGGTACACGCTGCTCTGTTGTCAGGTTATCTGGAAAATTGGCCAGAATTCGTCCAGCTAAGGAGATATCTTTGGTGTCTACAGTGATATTAGCTGCGCTGGTAAAGGCCTGAATGATAGGTAGCAAGGAATAAGTCGCCAGCGCTGGGGCTTCATCTGTAAGTGTGTAGATAATTTTTGCTGTGGGGTGGCTCATAAATCTTCCTACTACCTGTGTGTGTCTTGATGCTTCGAACGAAACTCCAAGGCTCTATTTTGGCATTGAGGGTAATCTCAGCCAATAGAGAGCACGAGGTAATTTGATGATTTGTGTGAGCCAATACTGACTTAAACACCAGTGCCAGCCGGTACTGGTGTTCGCTGAGGATGGAGTGCCTCGCCTACTTGAGTGGCGCTGTACAGGCGATTGAGTGCCTGCATATAGGCATTGGCCGAGGCCACTACAATGTCTGTATTCGCTGCGTGGCCGGAGTAAATATGCTGGTTATGACGTAAGCGAATAGTGACTTCGCCAATGGCATCAATACCGGCAGTGACGGACTGGACGGAGTATTCAATCAGGTCGTTGGGAATATCAACTACGCGGTTAATGGCTTTGTAGACGGCATCTACGGGGCCAGTACCGATGGCGGCATCCATAAGCTCGTCACCGTTGGGAGTAAGAACCGTAACCGTTGCGGTGGGGCGGGCATTGCTGCCGCAGGATACTTGTACTAGTTCGAGTTTGAAATGTTCGGCGACCTGCTGGGTTTCGTCATTAACGATGGCTTCGAGGTCGCGATCGCTAATTTCCTTTTTCTTATCTGCCAGTTCCTTAAACCGCAAAAACGCCTTATTCAGCTCCTGCTCCGATAGCTCATAGCCCAGTTCCTGTAGACGGGTACGAAACGCATTACGGCCTGAAAGCTTACCTAGGACGATTAGATTATCGGTAAGACCAATGGTCTGGGCGTCCATAATCTCGTAGGTGAGCCTATTCTTCAGGACACCATCCTGGTGAATACCAGACTCGTGGGCAAAGGCGTTTGCACCGACAATGGCTTTATTGGGCTGCACCAGCATACCAGTGACGCTAGAAATCAGGCGTGAGGTTTTGTAGATTTCTGTGGTGTTGATGTTGGTCAGCGGCGTCTCGGAGTCGGCGGGACGCCCAAAGAAGGGATTAAAATACTGACGGCGCACATGCATGGCCATTACTAGCTCTTCCAGGGCCGCGTTGCCTGCGCGCTCGCCAATGCCATTGATGGTGCACTCCAGCTGACGGGCTCCGTTTTTAACGGCTTCTAGAAAGTTAGCAACGGCCAAGCCTAGATCATTATGACCGTGAACAGAAATGACGGCCTGGTCTACATTAGGGACGTTTTCTTTGATGCCCTTAATGAGCCCGCCGAATTCGCTGGGGGTAAGGTAACCAACGGTGTCAGGAATATTGATGGTGGTGGCTCCGGCTGCGATCGCACGTTCCAACACTTGATATAAAAACTCAGGCTCTGAGCGTCCCGCATCCTCCGGCGAAAACTCCACATCGTCTGTAAAGCCCTTAGCAAAGCGCACCATTTCATCCGTAATGGCTAGCACCTGATCCCGTGACTTTTTGAGCTTATATTTCATATGGATATCAGAGGTGGCAATAAAGGTATGAATGCGACCTCTGGCAGCAGGTGCAATGGCCCTTGCAGCTGCTTCAATATCTTGCGTTGTCGACCTTGCTAAACCACAGATAGTCGGTCCGTCAGCTGTGCCTACCTCTTGGGCAATGCGCTGGACAGCTTCAAAGTCACCGGGACTAGCGTAGGGAAACCCTGCCTCAATGATGTCCACACCAAGCCGGGCCAGCTGACGAGCCACTGCTAGCTTTTCTTCCACATTCATCGTTGCGCCTGGAGATTGCTCACCATCGCGCAGTGTGGTGTCAAAAATTAAGACTCGATCAGGCTGTGTACTCATTGCAGGTCTTTCTGGACGTGGATAAAACTTATATTACCAACCAGGTTTAATTGTAGTCATTACGTTTACAGTTATTCTGATCTGCTGCCCTTAGTATGTAGTGGTTATCAGAAGCGTAGTTGAGTGGCCAACGTGTCAGGCCATTGGCTGCAAAATCCGGATATTTAGTACAAAACTTTAGATAAAAGAAAAAATCTTAGAGTGTATTACGGACAACCAAGCATATTGGCTGATTAGACTTACATTTGGTTGTGCATCGGGCCATCTTATGCTTTTACCGATGGTTAACTCCTAAGCTGTTTTCAGTGAGTAACCTAGCTCCAGGTAGCCACTAGCGTTCCCACCCCTTCATTATGAGTTCCCGCGTTCAACTCACTGACTCTGCCACCCTTGGTGAGCTGCTTCTCGAAGAAGCACAAGTAAGTCCTCAAACCCTAGGTAATGAAGTTGTTCAGCAATTTGAGCGACGGCAGCAATTGTCAGGGGTTTTGGTAATTGAAAATGACACCATTGTGGGGGCCATTTCCCGTCATCAGCTATACCAGGGGCTCAGTCAGCCCTATGCCCTTGAGATTTTTCTAAAACGTCCTATTCAGGTGTTTTTAGATCTCAATCCCCATTGTTGCGATCCCCTTATTCTGAGGTATGACGAGCGGGTTGATATCGCTACTCAGAAGGGGCTGTCGCGTTCTTCGCAACACTTGTTCGAACCGATTGTCATTGAGTTTCAGCATCCTGAACTGCCTGATTTTAATCATTATTTTCTGTTAGATTTTCATACTCTGCTCCTGGCTAACTCCCAGGTGTTGGCCTTTGTTAATGGGCAGATGGAACAACAAAAGCAGCTGCTAGAGGAAGCCCGTAGCCATGCAGAAAGCTATTCTCAACAGCTAGAAGTCCAGCAACGGGAAATCAAATCGCGCAATATTCTGCTCGAAAACCAGCAGCAGCAATTGCTAATGCAGTCTAAGAAAATCCAAGCCCTCAACCAGCGATTTATGGAGATCGGCAAGGTCTTATCCAAAGAGGGTAAAAAAGCCTTTCAGGCGACCTTTGCGGGGGTTAATGCCATCTGTCAAAATACAGACCAAATTGTCAACATTGGTCGCCTCTTAGAGTCAGAATTGGACACCATTCAATCCACATCTAAGTTGATTGAAAATGTTAGCCGTCAGGTCCGGCAACTGTCTGTCCAGGCATCAATTGCTATCCATAAGTCTGGCCCAGAGCTGGCTGGGTTTTCTTACATTGCTGAAGAAATCGCTCATCTGGTGAATCAAACTCGCGAGGCCGGACGGCAAATGAATTCCTTGGCAGAAGGATTTCATAATCACGTCCGGGCGTTTACGCATTCGGCTCAGTCTGGTACAACTGTTGCCCGTGCTCTGATCTTAGAAATCGAGCAAGCTGCCATTGCGCTGATCGATCTAGAACGCCTACTACAGGATTATGAAGCTACGCCTGAGGCGATGACGTTGACTGAGCAAAATAGCCGCCAGGAGATGGATGGTTTACGGCAAAAGCTGGCTTCGGCTGAAGCCACGCTCTCTGATTTACGTCAGGCAATTGCTACTCAGGCAAAATTATCGGGAACTGAGCAATTATTCACATCAACAATCCACAGTCGTCGGGCGGGTTGAGTTTTTAGTAGCCGACTATGAATGCCCCCACCTCGTTGCTATCACCCTACCAGTATCTCAAGCATGTAGGCCGTTCAATTATTTGTCAGACCTGGGTTGCTAAAGATACCCGCTGTGAGGAAGATTTTTTTCGCATTATCCAAAAGTTTGATTTTCATACCGATGATCTAAGTCTGATTGAGTTTGGTCATGTTTTGCTGAGTCACAAAGCTCAGGCCTTGCAGACGCTATTTATCGACATTGCGTCTATCTACAGGATTCATGACTTCTTTTGTGAAGGGGCATCGTTTTACCTCGTCCAGTCCATGGTCAAAGGGCAATCGTTGCATCGTTTAACCTGGCAAGACTCCCATGAACCTCCAATTTTGTCATTACTGTCGGATATTCTGATGGTGCTGCAACAGGTTTACAGTTGGGGATTGGCTAGCTGTTGTCTCTATCCCAGCGATCTAATCCAATCACAGTCAAATAATGAGTGGATTTGGACAGGCACCGGTATTTTTAAGATGATTGTTTATCAGGTCTGTAAGCCGAAGATAACGTTGACTGGCTTCTTTCCAAAGGATACAGCTGCCTATTTTGCGCCCGAATTTTTGCAGGGAGATTTCGATATTGGGACTGATCTCTATACGGTCGGTGTGGCTATTATTCAGGCGTTAACACAGCTACCTTTAAAGGACTTAGTGTATGGTAACGACGGGTATTTTACGATTCGACGTAGCTGGTATCGTCAAACTCAATTGCCTGAGGCCATTGTGGAAATCTTAAGTCGGATGGTTAATCCTAATCCGATGAAGCGATATGCAACGGTTACCGAGTTATCGAACGATCTAGATAAGTTGCACCCGTAGGGTGAGCACGGCCCAACAATCAACAAGGGTAATTTAGCCCCGACGATCCTTATGGAGTTTGGCCAACATCCGATCAATTGCTTCGAATATGGCATCGGGCTCGTCGACCCAGACAAAGTGACTGCTTTGCTGGGTGGGCAGACTCAGGCTCTGACTAGACAGCCTCATTAAATTGCGGTGCATTTTAAGCCATACATTATCAGCGGTTTCTAACGGCAGAGGTTTTAGTAAGGGGGCTGGGGTAAAGAAATGGTTGGCCTTGATATTAATAATGGGCAAGGAGCCTAAATTTTCTGTTTTACGCAGTTGTTCATTGCTTGCATTGATACTCATGATTTCGCGGGCCATGGTAAACCAATGTTTGGGCCGCACAAAGGAGCGGAGAACAGGGGCAAGTTGGGCCTGGTGGTAATGTCTGAGTTTAGGGCTAATGATTTGAAATAGACCAAACTGTTGGAAAATTCGAATAAACCCCAGCGCCGAGCCCAAGACTGACATAAAAAAGCCCGCCGTAAAAATTGCCTTCATCAGCTGTAGGCTCAGGGGCAGTCTAGCCATGCCATCTTCATGGAGTCCATCGGTAAGAATCAACCCAGCGACATTGTCTGGATAGGTGTGGGCATAGAGACGCATGGTATAGCTACCTAAGGAATCCCCCACCAGCACATAGGGGGGCTGAATCTCTGCCTGACGCAAGAGGGCTTCAAATTCTTGCATCATTTCAACACTGTTGCGGGGATTGGGGCTATGAGAACTCCAGCCGTAGCCTGCACGGTCATAAATACAGACGTCGGCAAACTCAGCGATTTCATCAATTAGCAAATAGCCTTCCACTCCGCCCAGGCTATGGTCCAAAATTACCGTTGGTTGATGGGACCTTGCTCGCCCCTGTCGATAAAGATGCAGCTTACAATCTCCGATATCGTAAATTTTTCCGGGGGGGGGGGTTTGGTCTTCTTGACGACAGCACCAGATGTGGTAAGCCGTTGTGCAAATAAGAATTAGATTATGAAGCCACATAGGTTACAGGGGAGCTGCTAGCATCAGACCGTCACTACTTTACCTAAGGGCTGCATGTTAACGCCAAATCTTATTTCCCGTCAGGGCGAAATTGTGGAGGTGTTTTTACGCCATGGTTGGGATTATATGCGGCGTTTACTGGTGGGTAAGGCTCCGGAAGAACCGGATATTCCACCCCCAGCGGTGTTGCGAAATATTTTGACGGATTTGGGACCAGTCTATATTAAGTTCGGTCAGTTGCTGAGTACTCGCCCTGACCTGTTGCCACCGGCTTATATTGAGGCCCTGAGTTCATTGCAGTCTACAGTCCCCCCTGTGGATGCGGTGACTATTCAAACGTTTTTGAGACAGCATCTAAATCCGGATGAGGCATTTGCGGAGGTAGAGTATGGTGCGATCGCATCCGGGTCCATCGGTCAGGTCCACCGAGCCGTCTTAAAAAATGGTCAACCCGTTGCCCTCAAAATTCAGCGACCGGGCATCGAAATCCAGGTAAGGCGCGATATGGCCCTGATTCGCGACATTGCCAAGCTAGTGGCCAGCACCCAGTTTGGTCAGCGTTACAACGTCATTGCCCTGGCGGATGAATTTAGTGCGGCCCTCAATGCCGAGCTGGACTTTACCACTGAGGCCACCTACACGGACCAGCTGCGGCAAAACCTGGCCAAAGGCCGCTGGTTTGACGTCCATCAGTTAGCCATTCCCGACATAATTTGGTCCCTCACCCAGCCCAAAGTGTTAGTGATGCAGTGGTTAGACGGTCAGCCCATTTTATCGGCAGCCATTGGTGGACAGTCGGCATCAGCAGAAAAACGCAATGCTCTCAGTAGTTTGCTATTTCGATCGTTTTTTCAACAATATTTTATTGACGGGTTTTTCCATGCGGATCCCCACCCAGGCAATATTTTCTACCTGAGTGATGGCAGAGTTGCCTTGCTAGATTGCGGCATGATGGGACGGTTAGATCCCAAGACCCGGACCACATTGACAGAGATGGTTTTAGCCATTGTCAGTTCCGATGCCCAGCGCTGTGCTCAGCTCACATTGCAGCTGGCAGAACCCCTTCAAGCTGTGGACTTGGCCGGTCTAGAACATGACTACAGTCGGTTGTTATCACGCTATTACGGCCTGCAACTCAAAAACTTCAATACCGCCGTAGCCTTTGCCGAGGTCTTGGAAGCAGGCACCCGAAATCATCTACGCTGGCCTGCCAACATTGGTTTATTTGCCAAATCGTTGGCAAATCTAGAAGGGGTAGCCCGTCAGTTTAACCCCCAAATTAATCTGCTTGCTGAAATTCGTCCCCTAATGGCTGATCTCTTTCGTCAGCAGCTAATTGGGGATGATCCGCTGCAAGCATTGTTAAGAACGGGGCTAGAGTTTCGCAACCTTTCCCTATCAGCGCCCCGTCAATTTGGCTTTCTGCTGGATCGCCTGAGCGAGGAAACCCTAACCTGGAACGTACAGCTTAAAGACCTCACTAATCTGCAGCAAAGTATTGAACAGGCGGCCAACCGTCGTTCCTTTAGTACGGTGGTCGCTGCCCTAATTATTGGAGCGGCTATTATTTCTAGCAATCAAACCAACATCCAGCTGCAATGGCTCAGCACCAGCTTATTTGCCGCTGCCACATTACTAGGCATCTGGCTAATTATTAGCATTCTCCGCTCAGGCCGTTGGCGTTAGTAGCCTAGTAGTCCGTCAAGACTAAGATTTAGGATGAGGCTAGTGAAAAAAGAGTCATAGTTGTAAAGGGACAATTTTCTGCCACAATAAAGGGATTCTGACGCTACAGTATTTATATCAATAGGGCATTTATATAGTTAGTGAATGGCTAGGACTCAATCCTGACGCCAACGGTCTTGCTATATCTACATTGGCGTAGGCTTTTCTCTAGCCATATTCTAAGTTTGGGTATAGATAGATATAGAGCTACTTCCCTTAATCGCTATTCCTTAACTAATCTCAAGTTTGTTTTTTACACCACACCCGCGTGACCGTTCTCATTTTTGACTTTGACGGTACGATCGCTGACACGTTGGAGACGATCGTCACCATTACCAATCGCTTAGCAAGTCACTATGGCTATCCGCAGACAACACCGGAGCGATTAAAGTATCTGCGGGCGCTCAGTACGGCTGAACTCTTAGCGCAGTCCCATGTGCCTTTATTTCAGGTGCCGTTTCTAATGCGGCAGGTGCGGCGGGAACTCAATCAGGATGCTGATGCTATTCAACCTTTTAAGCATTTGTCTGATGTGTTGTTGACCCTGGCAGCGGACGGTCACACGATGATGATTGCCAGTTCCAATGCCCCATCGACGATTGGTCCATTTTTAGACCGTCATGGCTTAAGCCAGGTCTTTAGTCAGATTTATGGCAATATCGGTTTGCTGGGTAAGGCCCGGAGTCTACGGCGCATAATGCGCCGTCATCGCTTAATACCGGATGAAATTCTCTACATTGGTGATGAAACTCGGGACATCGAAGCCGCCCACTGTCAGGGGTTGGCCGTGGCTGCTGTGAGTTGGGGGTTTAGCGATCGCACCGCCCTAGAAGCCCAAGGTCCCACATTTCTCGTGGATACACCAGAGGAGCTATACCATGCAGTTGGCGAATTCCATTACAGTCAGCGGCGGTCGTTTTTTATTGGGTCCAAGCGGGGTGACACAGCAGAAACTCCATCATACGTACACCGCGCAGCTGATTAGACAGGGGCAAATGGCCAATAGGAGCAGATAAATCCCACACAAACCCACTGGGATAACGAGTCCAAACGTTGTCTGATTTCCAAGCTAGTTTTTCCCACAGTCGATTCCAATTTTGGTTCAACCCTAGCCACAGTTCACGCTGTTTAGAAAACCCAAACCGATCTTCTGAATATACCCGCCATAGCTGGTCAATGGTAAGTAAATCAGCTACCGGAAAACTACCTACCTCAGTAAAATAAACCCACTTACGCTTTACGGCTGCTGGCCCCGCCAGTTCACAAAGTTTTTGCAGCGTAAGTCTGTCTGCCTCTTCAAACTTTTGGGCAATCAGTAGGTTCTGTAATGGCTGGTAGTCCATATCATTGTCAGAGGCAGGAGTAACTACTCCATCAGGCAGTGTTTCCGCTAAAAATGTGTGTGCAGTGTCCGAATCGCTAGTGTTTAAGAGCTGATAAGCTTTGCCCGCCGCCACCGATGGTTCGTCAGCATTCTTAAGGAAATCCATCAAGATAAAAATGCCAGGAGCACCAGCATTGGCTAATTCTATGACGGCATTCAGCTGGCGCTTTAAGTTATTTGAAAGGAGCTGTTCGGCAAACTTGGCCGTCTTGTCATTATCTATCGGAAGAACCGTTGGAGAATCAGCGGATGCGTTAGTCATATCGGGCATTTATAACACCAAGGTCTGGTGTGGCTTTAAGCATTTTTTTAAACCTTAGCTATGTCCAAAACAGTAGCTTTTCTCAGAAAAACCTACAGGTTGAACTTTGGACATGGTTTTAGTAATCAGGCAGCTCTCAGGCTACCTCACAATGTCTAGCCAACACAAGACAATGCGTATTAATTAGATTCATCAGAACTGCCGGGACGATAGCCATTTTCAAAGGCGTAGCGAATCAGCTGGGAACGATTTTCCAACGATAGTTTGCTCAGAATATTGCTTAGATGGGTTTGAACCGTTCTGGGACTAATGAATAAATGTTCGCCAATTTGCTTATTGGTAAAGCCCTGAATGACTTCCCAAAATACTTTTTCTTCAGCTGGTGTCAGAGGTAATGGCTCTGGTGGCGGTGGCTTCGCCGATTCAGTCGCTGGCATTTGTTGCACCAGGCGAATGATTTCTGCGTGCATACGGCGAGACCGTTCCAACTGAGCATCGATTTTGGCAATCAACTCCTTGGGGTGAAACGGTTTAACTATGTAGTCGTCGGCACCTTTAGAATGGCCCTGAATCCGATCATCTAGCTCTCCCCGCCCCGATAGAAAGATAAAGGGCACCAGCTGACCCGAACGAATTTCTCTGAGCTTAGTGCAAAATTCATAGCCATCCATCTCAGGCATCATCACATCTGATACCACCAAATCAGGCTGATCCTGTTCAAACAGAGCTAAGCCTTCGGTGCCAGAGGATGCATGGCTAACCTGAAAGCCTCGCTCTCGTAAGTAGCGGGTTAATGCCGATCTTAAGGTGACGTCATCATCAACAATAAGGATTTTTTTCATCCTGGTGTCAGCTGCCTCAGAAAAATTGACTTGCTAAATTCTTGAACTGACTTCCCATAGCCATATCTAGTCTTACAAATCATTCTATCAATCCTACAGCTATGAAGCCTGTATGGCATGTTCTGTATCACAGATAGTCCACACGCTTGGAATGAAAAGTTGAATTAGCTGGAAGGTTAAGGGACTCATCTTGAGCACCTAGGCACCTATATTATTTGGTCTAACTTGGTTTGATTAGGCCCTACATATCTATTAAGGCTAATATAATTCCCAACTAGTGGGATGAGTGCGCAGCCGTAATGTTTCAGGGTTAAGTTTTTCTAAGTATGAAATTCAGTCCTGTCTTCCTCAGTTTAGATATTGTGATGGTTTCTAAATTGGATGCTATTAGATGTTATCCACAGCAGTTTTTGCTTGAGAAGCATACAAATTAGCTAGGTTAGAGTACGGGTAATCGGCATTTATCTTCTGTTGTTTGGTACAGTGTCGACACCAATACGAAACTTGGGTATAAAGCAGGGTATGGCTTCGCCAGGATGGCATGTGGGGGATCAAGGTCATGAGCAGCGAAGCATAAACAAGAGGGAGCACCATGGGTGAGTCTGAGAGCCAGGGCAGGAACGAACCACTACTGCAATCACTGGATGATGACTTTCAAGCATTGCAGCAGCACTTTGCTGACCAGCTAGCTAAAGATATTGAATACTTACAAACGGAAAAGCAACGCCTGATGAGTGATCTTGAGGCGCTGCGTGTGGAGTATGACCAACTTTATATTGACTACCAGTCTCTCAAAAATGAGTCAGAGGCCACCCTATCCAAGCGAGAGCTAGCTCAGCAAAATGTTTGGGCAAAACGTCTAGCCCGCGTCCTGGCTCAAAACTTGCGGGATGACCTGCATGCTTATGTGACTAATTCGGTGGAGTTGCCCACGCCCACTCAAGACTGGCTCCATTCCCTGGATGACACCCTGAATCGTAGTGTCAAAGCCCTACAGCAAGATCTCAGCAGCTACCAAAGTGCCATTGCCCAGCAGCTGATGCGTATGCAAACCATGGAGCAACAGGGGGAAGTGATTTTAGCAAACCTGGTGGAACGTCTGAGTAATCAGCTGGGCGGTCATCAATTGGGTCAGGCACCTACACCTACGGGTACGCCATTGTCCAGCGCTTTGGATAATCGTCCCCTGAAGGATGGGGGGACGGTGGCAGACAGTCGTGCTTATGTGGAGCGTCCCCGTCCTGACCAGGTAGCTGGAGCTACTCGTCGGGTAGTGCCCTCCTACGGTGGCCAAACTGTTGGTGGCCAAACCGTTAATCCATCACCTGTATTGGTAAGTGAGCCAAGGCGAGATCGCAACTTGAAAAAAGGAATGGTACTTTCTGCCATTGCTACCCTTGGTTTTGCTGTCATTACAGTACTTGTCGGGGGACTAAGTCTGGGCAGTAATGTCTTTGGCTTACCATTAAACGGTCTCGATAGCTTTAGTTTCTTTAATGCCAACGCCTTGCTATGGCTACAGCTAGTGATGCTAATACCGGCTCTGGCAGTGATGGCTCCACAGCTCTATCGTTCGGTATGGCGAGATATGGGGCAGTCGGTGCGCTCTACACCTCGGCTATTTGCTCTGATTGGTAGCGGCGTATTTTACTTTTTTGCGCAGGTTTTGTTATTTCAAGCGGCTGGCACTCTAGGGCCCTCTGTTGCAGCCCCCTTACTGTTTACCTATCCGTTATTAGTGGTGCCCCTATTGTGGTGGCTCAATGGTGATCGGCCCAATCTTTTGAGGGGTTTGGTGATGTTGGCCATCGCTATGGGGGGAGTTTTAATTTTACGACCCCTATCGTTATCGAGTGCTGGGGCTGCGCTTTTGTCAGCGGTAGCGTTTGCCCTATATGTCGTGACCAATAATCTTAACAGCCGACAGAGTCATCCTATTGCAGCTGGACTAATTCAGCACTGCATAATGGCGCTTCTCAGTAGCGTTATTCTGTTGATCCGGCCCCTGGTCGTGACCCAGGATCTTACCGGGCAATTTGTTGTAGGCGGGCTGTCCCTTGGGTTAGTCGCTAGTATTAGCTACTTTTTCTATTACACAGGTCTACGGTTGGTGGGTGGCCTACGCACAGCCCTGATTGCATCGGCAACACCGTTAGTAACTGCTCTATTGGCTATTTTTTTACTGCCCAATCAGCCCATTTTGCAACTGATTCAGTGGCCTGGGATTATTCTTATTAGCCTGGGCGGTATGGCGTTAGCACTTGATCGCCTCAATCGATAAAATCGCTCACAAGTAACAGGTTTTAAGAACGGAGAGAGAGGGATTCGAACCCTCGAATGAGTCACCCCATTACAGCATTTCCAGTGCTGCGCCTTCGACCACTCGGCCATCTCTCCAGGGACATATTTGCTAGAGAATTAAATCCTATAGCCAAAATATCCTAGCAGAAAGTGGAACGTATTTCATGGGACCATCGCATTTCATGCGACTATTGCAGGGCAATGCTGCTTTTTAACTTGTTTTTATGACCCAAACTCATACTATTCATATTCATCATCGTCAAAGAAATTGTCACTACACAGCTCAGGTCCCTGAAGATCGGTATATATTGCACACGGCAGAAAACCAAGGGGCTGATTTGCCCTTTGCCTGTCGCAATGGGGCATGCACTACCTGTGCTGTACGTATTTTGTCGGGTGACGTTGAGCAACCGGAAGCCATGGGATTGTCCCCTGCCCTACGGGAAAAGGGCTATGCGCTTCTCTGTGTTAGCTATCCTCGCACTGATTTATATGTTGAAACCCAGGACGAAGATGAAGTCTACGAGCAGCAATTTGGCCGTTACTTCGGCAAAGGTAAAGTACGGTTTGGTTTACCCCTCGATGAGGATTAAACGGTAGGGTGGGCATGGCCCACTTTGCATAATTGTGGTTATACATGAATAACACACCCACCACCGAAGATTTACAGCGTTTTTTAGACGTAGCCACCGAAGCCGCCATGGCCGGAGGGGCTGTGCTGCAAAACTATTGGGGAAACCTATCGTCGATTCAAGAAAAAGGGCGATCTGGTGATTTGGTTACCGAGGCCGATCGCGCCTCTGAGGTAGCAGTCTTGGATGTGATCAAGCGTCATTTTCCTGACCATGCCATTTTGGCCGAAGAATCTGGGCAATTAGGGCAGAGTGGTAGCCCATTGCTCTGGGCCATTGATCCGTTGGATGGGACTACCAACTATGCCCATGGGTATCCCCTTTGTGCGGTTTCCATTGGGTTACTAGTGGCTGGGGTGCCCATGGTAGGGGTGGTTTATAACCCAATTTTGGCTGATCTCTATCGGGCGGCTAAAGGCTTGGGAGCGACTCATAACCGTCAACCCATTCAGGTTTCAACGACGGCGCATCTATCTGAGAGCCTATTGGTGACAGGGTTTGCCTATGACCGTCGTGAAACCATTGATAATAACTATGCTGAATTTTGTCATTTTACCCATTTGACCCAAGGGGTACGACGAGGTGGGTCAGCGTCTGTTGACTTAGCCCATGTGGCCTGTGGTTGTTTGGACGGCTATTGGGAACGGGGGTTATCGCCTTGGGACCTGGCGGCAGGTGTGGTGTTGGTGGAAGAAGCAGGGGGGCAGATTAGTGCCTATGATGGCAGTCCCTTTGATATATACTCTGGCAGACTGGTGGCGACCAATGGCCCATTGCATCAGTCTATTGTGCAAAACCTAGGACAAGTGCAGCCTTTCCCCCAATTTAAGCCTATTTAGGCTATGTTCATACGTTTTTTTATTTCCAAGGCGGGCTAGACACAATCTATGTGTGTTTGGCGTCACTCCTATGACAGGTATTAAATGATAATACGGATAAACTAAGATTAGGTTGTCACAAACAGCGATCGCAAAGATGCAGGTTAACAGCGGATTATTCAAGTTAGATCTAGTCGATCACCATGCAATTTTGGGAGTCCCTCTAGATGCTGATGCGAAACAAGTCAGGAAGCGTTATCTGAAGATTGCCCGGAAGCTGCATCCTGATAGTCTGCGAACGGCGACTGACGAACAAAAGCAGCAGGCCAGTGAGTTACTGTCTAAGTTGGTTAACCCAGCTTACGAAACCTTGAGTCAGGAAAGATTATCAGTTGAGCATAAGTTTAGCCTGAAACTTAAGGGTGAGCAGCTACAAGCCCAACCGTCGTTGCTGCCGTTTTCTACAGAACATGCCAAGAAAGTTGCCAATAGCAACAATGTAGACTATACGTACAACAATGCCTTGAAGGTTTTGGTGTTGGAACAGTATGAATCGCTAGATGATGTGCTTGATATCATTGGTGCGATTAGCGAACTCAATGCAGCCTACGTTATGCGTCAAGGCGGAGCCCTAGCTCCAGATGATAAAAACGATGCCCAGCCGTCATCCGTTGAAGATAATGGCGCAGTCGCAGCAGAGAGCGAAGACAAGGTAACGGTACCGTCTCACCGTGAACGTCGGGCCCAGCTGATTGAAAGCTTTATCAAGCGAGCCAAAGAGTTTGAGTACAAGGGTAACTTCTCTCGGGCTATTGTCGAGCTGCGAGAAGCTGTTAAAGCCCATCCTCAAAATCCGCAATGCCATGCTGAGTTAGGCCGCCTATATATGCGGAGTAAGCAATTTAAGCTAGCCAGTATTCACACTAAGCAGGCCTTAAAGGTTGATCCTGAGAATCAGACTGCTACGGAGGTCAAGCAAAAGCTGGATGCTTATGCCAGGCGAATGTCAAAGGATACTTCCACGGCTCCGTCAAAAACTAGCAAGCCTTCTGCGAGTCCGTCCGTTAAGCGGGCCAGCGGTAAGTCTGGCGCTAAATCTGGCGGTTTACTTGATTCTCTACGCAATTTGCTGACTGGTTTACGTAACTGGTTTGTACGTTTGTTCGCTAACAAATAAAGTTGACAGTTTTAAACCTTGTCCATAGTCAGAATGGTATCCAGAACGGTTATTTTTCCGGTGAAGAAGCCATCGGTTTCACTTGGACGTGGTTTAGATTGCTAGTCGGTCATCCCCTAAAGCTTTAAGCTGGTATAAACGTAGAAACCGCAGCTAGTATAGCTATGACCTACCAACCCCCAACGGGTGGACGCGATCTCTTCCCGGTAGATGTGGCGCAAAAGCGCTGGATTGAAGATCGCATTGAAGCCGTTTTCCAACGGTGGAGCTACCAAAGAATTATTACGTCCACCGTCGAAAGCATGGAGACGCTAATGGCGGGCGGTGCCATTCGACAATCTGAGGTGCTTGAACTCAACAGTCGAGGCGAACGTTTGGGACTGCGACCGGAACTCACGGCCTCTATCGCCCGTGCCGCTGTCACCCGTATTAGCAATTATCCCCAGCGGCTTTATTATCATGCCAATGTTTTTCGCCGGTCCTCCACCGGTAGTCAGGGCGGCCAGCAAGAGGCTTACCAGGCCGGTGTGGAGCTGTTAGGTGCTAGCGGTGCGTTGGCGGATGTTGAAGTCCTGTTAATTATGGCTGATTGCCTCCAGGCCTTAGGATTAGAAAACTGGCATTTGCTGTTGAGTGAGGCCAGTTTGACCGATTCTTTGTTAGCCCCGTTTCCGTCTGGAATTAGGGCGCAGGTCAAGGTGGCGATCGCAAATCTTGACCGTGTCACCCTGGAAACCCTGCCGCTGTCTGACGAATTGCAGACATTAGCGCTGACCATCATGGATTTACGGGGGCAGCCACGTTCTGTGCTCACCCAAGTCAGTCAGCTTGAGTTGAGCGCTCAGCAACGGCAGAGCGTTAACGATCTTAAAAATCTAGTTGATTTGTTAGAGAACACCTTAACTGAAAACTCACCCCAATTAGTGCTTGATCTGAGCCTGATGCAAACCTTCGAATATTACACAGGCGTTGTTTTTGAAGCTGTAGTACGCACCGAGCATACCTGTGAAGTTGTTGGCCAGGGCGGTCGTTATGACAATTTACTGAGCCTTTTCCATCCTGAGCACAAATCCTATCCAGGTGTGGGGTTTGTGCTTAATGGTGAAACCTTGCAGCAGATTTTGTTGCCACACCTGCCGACCATGGTGTCTGCGAGTGATTGGCTAGTAGTTCCTGTCACCGCCGCCGCTGCCGCCGCCGCCATCACCCATGCCCAAACTCTGCGTCAGGCAGATGCCCTGACTCGAGTTGAACTCAGTCTGGACTCGTGCTTATCAGAAGATAGTCTGCGTCAGTTTGCGACTGAACGGAAAATAGCCAAAATAGCCTGGGTGTCAGACCAGGGAGAGGTCAGCGTAGAAAGCCTAACCGACTAGCTATTGGTAGGGTACCAACACAAAGCAGGACGATTTATCGAGGGAGTTAGAGGTCGGAATGTGGAATTCGGAGGTCGGAATTCCGAATTCCAATCTAATCAAGACCTCCCAGTCAAAGCCGGTCTCTTATCCTTTAATCGCCCTTTAAGATAAACAAATGTAACTATTGCTCGTATATCTTTTGGGTGCGTAGCCTCGATAGATATACGTGTTGACGAACATTAAACCTAAGGAGCGCTGTGGCCCACTCTATTGTTACCGACGTTTGTGAAGGTGTTGCGGATTGCGTTGACGCCTGCCCTGTGGCCTGTATTCATGAGGGTCCCAAGAAAAACAAGAAAGGCACCGACTGGTATTGGATCGACTTCGATGTGTGTATTGATTGTGGCATTTGTCTACAGGTATGTCCGGTAGAAGGCGCGATATTACCTGAAGAAAAACCTGATTTACAGAAAACACCGGTTTAATTTGAGCTAATCTAGGCTCAGTTTTAAAGACGAAAGGCGTTCGTGATGCGGAAACCTCTGCAATATGGCCGTTTTAGTTGGTTTAGTACTTGCGTCCTATATGGACCTGTGCTAAAAATACCTCGAAGTATTGATTTCTCTTGCTATGAACAAAGGTGAATTGCTAGATACTGTGGCTGAGAAGGCCGGTGTTTCTAAGAAAGTTGCAGATGCTGTAGTGTCGGCAACCATTGAGTCCATTATGGAGGCTGTTTCCAGCGGTGATAAAGTGACCCTAGTGGGGTTTGGTAGTTTTGAACCTCGCGATCGCAAAGAGCGGGAAGGTCGCAATCCAAAGACGGGTGAGACGATGACAATTCCAGCAACAACTGTACCTGCATTCTCCGCAGGTAAAGCATTCAAAGAAAAAGTTGCTGCTTAAGATCAATTTCTCAATTTAGGTTAAAGGCATTAGGCTCAGACCAAAGCTTCAGTGACTACGGCGTAGTTGTGCATCAGCCAACTGCGCCGTTTTACTGTTGCAATCGGAAGTAAATCTTTAGATCTGCTGTTCATTTATATCAAGTTGTGATGTTTTGAAGCTTTTTGGGCACTTTGAGGCGAACAGTGAGGTAACTCAAGTAGCTGCCCTGTCTGGTTTGTCTAATATTGGCTCAAGCCGATTGACTCGACGTTCACGATTCCCATGCAACAGCTAGATTATTTTCAAGTGTTCCAGAATGATAAATCCATCGCAGCAGGCGTAAAATTGCCGTCGGGGCAGTTTGCTTTGAGCTGGTATGGTCTCTGTCATAGTCATGGTGTGTTTCCTAGTTTTGAAGTCTTTAAGGGAATGCAGGACAAACGTTCTGGGCGCACGGTTCAAAATATGGATGCACCTTTGACGGCAACTGGTTGCTCAAGAACGTTTTATCTACAGCGCCATGAAGATTGGAGTGGTATTAGTGGCACAGGCCTAGTAGCAGTTGGGTTTGAGTTTGACCAATGGACCATGCTCCACTGGTTAGACCCCCATGGCTCTACGTTTTGGTATGAAAGTGTTGCGATGGTAGAGCGGGTTCATGGGCACGAAGGACGTACAGTTATTGCCCGATGTTTAACCCCTAGCGTTAGCTATGCCGTTTAGTTTTTCGTTTATATGCCTATCAACGATTACATCGCTATACGATTGCGACCATCCTGCTTAGCAGAATACAGCCTACGATCAGCGCAGGCTAATAATTCAGGCCATGTCTTGCCATCCTTACCATAGGAGGCAATGCCAATAGAAACCGTTATACCTAAAGTCCCAAATACGCTTTGAACAGTTTTTGCAATAGCTACTGCAGCAATTGGGTTGTGGTTTGGGAGTACAGCAACAAACTCTTCACCACCACATCTAGCAATGCAATTATCAGACGTTTGAACAACAGAAAATAAGTACTCCCCAATTTTCTGAAGCAACTGGTCTCCCGCCAGATGGCCATAGGTATCGTTGTATTGCTTAAAATGATCAATATCAATTACCAAGAGCGATAGCTCATGCCCCAATGAAGAAGCCGTTGTACAGGCTTTCTCAATATAAGTTTTGAGGTATCTTCGATTATAGAGCCCCGTCAAAGCATCATGATTTACTTCATAAATTAATCGTTGATTCTCTCTTTGTAATTCTTCATGCTTCTTTTGAAGTAGCTGATTCTCTCTTTTTAACTCTTTATACTTTTTCTGAAGCAGTTGATGTGCTGTCTTTAGACTTTGATGCTCTTGGTTTAATAGTTTCCAAAACGACCTAAATACATTTAGCAAACCCAGGGCATAGCAATTCTTCGACTGACAACAACTTTGACTTTGCGGGGTTAAAGATTGTTTGTTTTCTGACCACCTAAGTTGTATTGCTATTTGATGCGTAACTAGTGATAAAGCCATCTTCAAATTCACTTTCAGAAATCTTGATATAGAAACTTACTGTGATAAACCAAGTTGAATTCTAACCACTGTCATAGGTATAGACGCCTAGATTGCAACTTTCGATATAGTCTTCTAAAGACTGCTCTAAAGACCCTTAAAATACGCTGGACTAGAGGACTTAACTCTTGACTCAGAATGTTAGCCAGAACTGAGACACACAGCTCAAAAAGAAACTCATACATCCGGAATGTCACCTTTGTTACGAAAATGAATATTTTCTGCACAAATATCTTGAACTGAGTAATTTCGTTCAAGTTGAATCCATTACCCTACAGAATGATCAAGATCACGTTTAAACACAAGACAATGTGTTAAACGCTCTCTCTAATTTAAGATTCTATAAAGTTGAAGCCCTCCGAGGAAATACCGGTTTTACGGTTTTCTGGTTTTTTGGTTTTCTGGCTTTTGACTGCTATCGGTTTTTACGTATAACAAAAATGGCGAAGGAGAAGACGACAAAGTATTTTTCCAAAAATCGTATAAACAGATACAAAAAAACGATGAGAGATAACTACGTTCTTTCTCACAAAAGAAACACCGATAACAAGTAAATATACGTAAAAAGACTAGTATGCCTTTAGGTTAAATACGAAAACTTACGGTGTCTAAAAAGCTAAACAACCGGGTAATATCAATCCTACTTTTTCTCTATAAGCCCCTACTGTATTAGCCATATAGCTAATTTCAAAAAATAGAAAAATAAGTTTGTCAAAGCCAGTTCATTTTTGAAGATCTTTCAAAACCTATGATTTTCTTCAGTATTTTTACTGTTCCATGTATAAAATCAGTCACTTATTATCTGTGATTTTGCTCAAGAACCAGTTATTCGGCTTGCCAAATAACCAGATTGCTGGCCCATCTACACGAAGTTTTACGTAATCCATAAGATGAGTAGACCAAAAAAGATATCTAAGAACCAATCAGAAGCTCCCGAGGAAAAGCAAGTAAATTTATGTGTAAAGGTACCTCTGAGCTGGCGTCAGTGGTGGGTGGCTCACTCTAAGTTACATGGAGTCACTATTACTGATGTCATCATTGAGTCACTAGCTGAAAAGTTTGGAGTTCCTGAAGAGCAGTAATGCGATGAGTGACATCGCTGGTTGCCTGGGCTGAGTAGGGCGGACAGGCTAATTGGCCACTGAAGATGGCGATGGTTTATTTGCGAACTTCTGGCAGGGTAGATGATGAAGAGGGGTGCCCTTGTGGGGAGCAGTGGTTTGGGTGGCCAGCCTCTAGCTGGCCACTAGATAGTACGAAATCCTGCTTGATAGCGCCCGGTATCGAAGGGCATCCACAAGGGAGTGCCCCTACAGGCTTGTCCATTTTTAATCGGGTTTAATGAATTCGGATTTGTACAAGATGGCTAGGACTGAAAACGACGCCAGAGACCTAAGGTGATTAATGTGCCGAGGGATAATGCCCAGCCTAAATGGGAGGCGGTGCCGTAGTGGATGTCAGTGTTATGGCCATGGCTAATCAAGTCAGATGCCACACCGGCTTCATTCACTGGTACCGTCAAAATATCTCCGTGGCCCTGCTGTTCAATTTTTACTTCCCACTCTCCGGTCAGAGCCTGATCCGGACTAAAGCTAAACCGACCTTCATTATCCGTGACCCCTTGGGTCCAGGGTGAAACCGGATTATTAGGAGAATACACATTTACCTTAGCGCCCTTGAGGGGAGCCCCATTGCTAAAGGTGCTCTGCATCGTTAACACCTGTTGCGCTTGATTGTTAGACAGCTGGTCTAGCACATAGTTTGTCTCAACCATGTGAGCTGAAGATTTCCCAGCGACTGTAAGCAGCCCGAGTACTACAAAGGGGGTTAGTTTTCGAAGAGTCATCTCACAAATTCCTAAAAAAAATTGACGCCTGGACCAGCTACTAGCGGAGCTAGCTAACAAAACATCCTAATGCTACCCTGCCAACCCTATAAATGTGTATTCAACGATGGCATATTGCTACTCCCTACTCCCCTACTCAGGGCCGAATCAAGCTTCTTTCCACGTTACGACGATAAAGGGCAATGGCCTGGGCTCGCTGAATCGGTAGGTAGGTCAACATGGTGCCGATACCAATACCGTTAGCAATTAGGCCAAGGGTAATCCAGGGATTGCTAATCGCTAATCCCTTAACCAGACCTAGACCAGTGCCCATTAACCCCGTCAATAACGATAGACATAGGGCAAAGCGTGGTCTAAAGCCCCGTTGCCAGAATCGGTCGATGGTTAGCCCGTCCATCGTACCGACAACAGTGCCGCCAATGATACCTAGACCAATGGTAATCATGGCGGTGATGCCATCGGTGGCCGTAACCCTCAACAACAGACATAGCGGTGCCACCAAAGCAACAGCAACAGCGCCCAAAATGCTCATAATACGAGCTGCTGGAGACCCGAGTCTGATCTCATATAATATCCAGCCAGCGATTTGCATCCCCAGGCTATTGCCAAATATTGCCAGTAATATCAAAGCGTTTCTGACCTCAGATAATTGAGGATCGTACTCTGGTGCCAGGGTCGATAAGACCCAGACGGTTACCCAACAGGTGGTTAATAAAACCAGTAACGATGGATAGGGTGAGCCTTCATGAACAAGCAGAGGCATGGGCGCTGTCTGTACATTTAAGGTTAGGGAATGAACCTCTTGTTGGGCATTGCTTTTTAGCAATAGAGTGCGCTGGTAAGTTTGCCCTGCCATTAACTGGCCCGTGTCAATCTGAAGTTTAGTCGTAATGTCATTGTTCTGGAAATCAATAGGAGAAAATTGAATCCAGCTATGATACTGATTGCTCAACGTCGGGTCGCTGTTGTGGGTAGCCACCTGCCAATGACCAGTTAACGTGGTATCGGGGACAGTGTTATTTAATGTGATCGCCGTTGTTAGTAGTTCCCCTCGCTCATGCGCGACCAAGTCTATGGTGGCCCGACTAAACTTTACCTGGGGCTGGCGCAGACCATGATCTGGAATATGTTCCAAGGCGACACTGGCATTTGCAAACCGTTCGTTCAGTCGTGGTTGCACCATTCTTTGCAGCCATGTTACCCATTCAGAGCTTAAATCAGCCTTGAGCTGTGTGAAATCAACTTGATACGTCACATCGACTAGCTTGCCTACATTATTGGCTGGTGTATTAGTCAATAGACAGAGCAGGGTCATGCCTAGGCCATAAAGGTCCGATGCTTCGGTTAATTGTCGATTAAAAATTTGTTCTGGCGGCATAAAGCCCAGGGTGCCTTTGACCACGCTGCTCATGCCCACTTCACCATCGCCGATGCGAGCAAATCCAAAGTCTACAAGATAGACTTTTAAGTCATCGCTGACCAAAATGTTGGCGGGTTTAAAGTCGCGATGAATAATTGGTGGAATCCGAGTTTGTAGATAGATTAAAATTTCTAGACATGAAATGGCGATCTGACGAATAGCATCTGGGCTAAAGCTACGGGGGTCAGCAAGGCTTTTAGCCCGCTTATATTCCTGTACCATGCAAAAGCCATCGGGGGATTTAAAGACTCCCAAATATCTAGGAATGCCCCTATGCTTTAAACTTTTGAGGACCTGACCCTCCTGCATCAAAGCGTCGTATCCCCCCCAATCAGACGACTTAGCAAATTGGAATTGTTTAATAACTACCCGTTGATTAGTTTTGAGGTGGGTGGCTAAATAGGTAACACGTCCTCCAGCCCGATTAACTCCCAGTTCAGCCTCTATTTGAAAACCATAGTTAGAAAAGTCGGGTAGGTCAGATGCCAGAGATGAACCTGTAAGGTCTGTCATTCTTACAATTGCTGGGGGATTTTATCTTTTACCCATATCGCACAGCTTACCCGTAATCTAGAAAAAGTAGGGTGTCTTTAAGATGAAAACATCTGTCAAGCTAATAATGTGTAGGATGTACCCCAATGCATAGCGAATTGATACTCATTATGCATTGGGAAATACGTAGACAGTAGCGATCCCTCACGTTACTCTCCTGTAATTGAAAGCTCATCGATCCATACGTGGGGAGCAACACCGCTGGGGGTAATTTTTTCGTCAGGGGAAACGTAGATAATAGATTGCAGCAGCTGACGAAAATCTCCAGCAACGGTGGCTGACTCAATGCTTGTGCGTTTGCCTTTTTGGAGCAGCCAACCGTCAAAGGGAAGCGAGAAGGCTCCTTGCAGCGCATTCACACCGGCATGGAGAGCCTGGAGGTCATCGATCAAAACAACATTTTCGGCATCGTCTAAGCTGTAGCTGGTTTCTGCAGGCTGACCCTGGGTGATATGGAGAAAGTTGCTGCCGACGCTAACTTTGGCACCGATGCTGGCATGGCCTGTAGGTTTTGTGCCCATGCGCTTGGCGGTACCGGCGCTGTGGAGAAAATTTGTCAGAACACCATTTTCAATAATGGGTAGACGCCGGGTGGGTGTGCCTTCTCCGTCAAAGGTTTCAGGACTGATATTACCTGGGTGAAGGGCATCATCGTAAACCGATAATAGGGGTGATGCAACAGTAGTATTGAGACTCTCGGCAGTGGATAGACTACGTTTGTCTAGAATGCTTTGGGCGTTGTAAAGGTTGCCAAATGCCCGGATCAGGCTCAAAAATGCGTCTGGTGAAAAGACGACGCGATATTTACCCGATTCAATTTTTTCGTAGTCGAGATGGCTGAGGGTTTTTTCAGTGGCTTCCTGAAGACAGCCTTCAATGTCGAGGGTATCGGTGCCTACTCCCACCCGGACAGCGTGGCCAGAACGTGGTTTACGGCCTTCCTGTTCGGTCTTGGTGTACAGATAAACGGAGGCGGAGGTACGCTCAGCACTGCGCTGGGCACCGTCGCTATTGACATAAAACTCCTCGCTAGTGTTTTGGGCAAGACCGTTGTAAGGGACACTTGCGATCGCATCATGGGCACCTAATAACGCCTGTTCTACCGTCACTAACCGCTCAATCAACGTGTTCACAGGAGCCGGGTCTGCCAGGGTAATCTCCACCTCTGGCAACGGAGCCGTCGCTTCGGGGCTAAAGTCAGGAATATGTTCGGTGGCCCCAAAGGCACTGGCCTCAGCCGCTGTTTTTAAGGCAAGTTCTAGACCCCGCTCATCCACATCGGTGGTGGAGGTAATCCCCAAGCGCCCCTGGTCGTTCCATACTCGTACCGTAATACTGGCCCGGTTCGAAGCTTTGACTTGTTTAGGTTCACCTTTATCTACCTGCACACTAGTGCTATCGGTGGTGGCACCGTAGATGTCGTATTTAGTGATGCCGAGGCGTTGGGCAATGGCTTGGGCGTTAGTAGAAATTTCGGTGACTTTCGACATGGGTTAACAATATGGGTTAACAATAACGACAAGATGGTTGAAGGGAATGTCGTGGGATTTGGTAGTAGGGTGGGCAATGCCCACCCTACCGGCCCTCTGGAGAGGAAGTCGTAGTTTAACGGCCACCAACGGTGATACTGTCGACCTTCAAATGAGGTTGACCAACGGTGACATAAACATTGCCGCTAATAGAACCACAAAAGCCAGGGGCCAGACTCAAATCTTGGGAACACATGGAAATCTTTTGCATGATGTCCACAGCTTCGCCAATTAACGTAGCCCCCTTAAGCGGGCGAGTAACCTTACCATTTTCAACCAGATAGGCTTCATCCACTGCAAAGTTAAACTTGCCAGTGGGACCAACGCTGCCGCCCCCCATCTTCTTGCAGTAGATGCCTCTATCTACAGAAGCAAATAGATCGTCCATACTGTAATCACCTGTATCAATAAAGGTGTTACGCATGCGAGAAGCAGCAGAAAATGTATAGTTCTGACGGCGACCACTACCAGTACGGGGATGTCCAGTGCGCACTGACCCAGCCCGATCAGACAGGAAGTTTTTCAACACACCGTTTTCAATTAACAAGGTGCGCTGGGCCGGCATCCCTTCATCGTCCATATCAATGGTGCCAAAGGATTCAGTAGACCGTCCCTCGTCCCATGCAGTCAAATTCTCATGGGCAATTTTTTCACCTTTTTTGTCGATAAACGGTGTGGTACCCCGCTCAATCTGAGTGGTCTCTAACAGGTGACCACAGGCTTCATGGAAAATCACACCACCGAAGTGATTGGCCATAATAATGGGATAGTTACCTGATTCGACGTAGTCTGCATAGAGCATTTTGCCAGCAGACTCAGCCAGTGCTTCTGCCGTACTACCATAATCCCAAGCCGTTAGAAAACTAGGATCGCTGGTATTGCCCAGTCGCTGCCCAATGGAGGAACGATGTTCGCCATCGGCACAGAGCACATTAGCGCCCACGGACTGAGTCAGGCGAATATCACGGGCAAAGGTGCCATCGCTGCTAGCAACCAGGATTTCTTGCCAGTCCCTAAAGTAAGCCGTGCGCCGTGCCTGTAAATGTTTAGCTACTTTCTCAACAGAGGCATTAGCACCTAGCAGAACATCGCCCATTACCTGCATAGAACTACAGTTAGCCAGCCAGTTTTCCTTGGTGGCAGCATAGTCCCGAAACATTTCCAGGGTGACTTCTGGCACATAGGCTGAGGTGGCTGGCAGCAGCAGACCCATGATGGATAGTCCCTTCTCAAGGGCAGCTTTGAGACCATGGAAACTAACGTCGTTGGTACTGACGTAGCAGTCGGCTTTACCCTTAAATACCCGTACCCCTGCGCCCGTGATCAGACTGGGAGAGATGCTAGTAATGGCATCGTCTTCTGCTAAACAACTGATGTAATTACGCCGCTCCAGAAAAAATTCAATAAAATCGGCTCCAGCTGCTCGTCCCAACCCCAATAATGTTGAGAGGGGAGCAGCCCAAGTAGCATCAAAACGATCGGTGGCCGCCTGATAGGTTTGATTTGGGATTTCCTGCAGGCGTAGGGACGACAGGGGCGGAGCAGCAAGGGTCATAGCGGTTGCCTAGTCTCTCAAAACATGGATTAATCTCCACTAGTTTAGCGCATGGGTTTAGTTAGCGCTCTTAAGGGTCACCTTAAGTCATTCCTCATAGGATCCTCTGCTAATTTTCAGGATGGAGTCAGGGGAATTTTATATGATGGATGGGGGGGCTAACCCAGTATGGGTCCGCCATAACATCAGCGAGCGTCTGTCCTTATCGATGGGTATTACATCTATATAGATAAATCGTATCCAAGTTGAAACCTGTAGATTCTTCTACGGAAAAACTACGGGTCTGGACGTGGACAAAGTTTATTTAAGGCTATGTCTTGTTCTCAAGTTGTGGTGGTTGACCAGTAACCATGGTGAGTGTTTTACAGACGTCTTTAGGGTTATTAAAATCTCGACTGTCTCGGAAAATTGTTACGTCGATTTTTCTGAGCCTGGTGGCGATTGAATTTGTTGTTTTTATTCCGTCCTATCGTCAGCGACGGGCAGATAAACTGAGGGAGCTAGAGACGCTTTCGCAGGAGGTGATCGCGACGATTAAGGCCAACGCGATGCTGGATATGTTGTCCACGTCGCTGTTAGCCGAGGCTCAGACGGCACTGAAGACGGACTCAATTATTCTTGGGGCCGCTCTCTACGATGAGACGGGACAGTTGATTGATACGTTTGGAGAAACGCCTACGTTAGGGATTCCAGCCAGTGGATTAACTCGGATTAAAACAAGGTTAACAGAGTCTGGCACTCGCTATGATGTGGCCTGGCCCAGTCAACAGTTTCAGGATCGCTATATATTGGTCATTCGCCATGATGCGAATTCTGTTAAACGCTACATGGTGCAATATTCTATTCTGATCTTTTTTATCGTTGTTATTATTGCGGCCTTTGTCACCCTGGTGACAATTTTTATGCTGGAGCGGATGTTGATTAACCCGCTGCTGTTGTTACGGGATGATTTATGTCAAGCGGCAGATGTGGTAGATAGGCCCCAGCTAGCTGAGTTTAAAAGTCTCAAACAAGCTCAACAGGATGAACTGGGAGATGTGATTCGGGCGTTTGCTTCGATGTTTGGCCAAATCTCTCAAGAGGTACAGGAGCGTCAGCAGGTAGAGTTAGCCCTACGAAGCGAACAGGTGAAAACAGAGGCGCTGTTACAAAATGTGTTACCGGTTGCGATCGCAAACAAACTCAAAAACGATCTCTCAAACCGTACAGTTATTGCCTCCCGGTTTGAGAACGTCACGATTCTGTTTGCCGATATTGTTGGCTTTACCCAGCTGGCGGCTAAGACGGCCCCCACTAAACTTGTATGCCAGCTAAATGACATTTTTTCCATTTTTGATACTTTAGCTGAACGTCACGGGCTAGAAAAGATTAAAACCATTGGCGATGCCTACATGGTAGTGGGGGGCGTCCCTACACCGATGGCCAATCATGCCGAAGCGGTCATGGCCATGGCCATTGATATGCAGGCAGCGGTAAAGCAACACCCTTTTAAGCTCAGGATTGGAATTAATACAGGGCCGGTGGTGGCTGGTGTGATCGGCAAAAAGAAATTTAGTTATGACCTCTGGGGAGACGCTGTCAATATTGCTAGCCGCATGGAGTCCCATGGTGTAGTCGATCGCATTCAGGTGAGTGCCGATACCTATGACCTGCTCAAAGATAAATTCCAGTTTGAAGATCGAGGATGTATTGCCATCAAAGGACGGGGACAGGCCCGAACGTATCTGTGGGTGCCAGCATCATCTGTAGGGGCGTTGCATGCAACACCCCTACAGATGAGCCAAAAGGGTTAGTCAAATTTTGTTAGTAGAAACTACCCCACAGCATAATCTGTAAATTTTCTAAACTCAGGAGCTTGCAGCCTAAGGACAATATCTTCCTTATCACCATGGGCAAGATTAATGTTGCCTCGTTTCAAGAGCATGTCTTGAACTGTTTTACGATATTGTTCTAGCTTTTCCACAGCACAATGACCTCCTGTTGCACATCATAAACAATGAGTTTCACCTGGTTTTCTTCTATGATGGCTTTAGGAAACTCTAGCTGAAAAAATGATTCAAATGTTCGATTAGGAATTGCTAAGAATAGGATTATGTCGGGCTCTCGACGTTTTAAAGCCCCCCGATAATTAATAAATTGTCCTAGGGCTGTATGAAACTCTGAAATCGCAGAAGCTGTTACTAAAAAGCTTTTAATCTCAATCACTATTTTCTCTCCATTCCGTTCTGCAGCGACTAGGCGTTCTGCACCTAGATCAATAGCCATTTCTACTGAACCTCCGCCATACCCAGATTCAATATTTCTCTGCAAGAGAGTTTATGTTTTCACCCTGGCCATGGTGTAGCGCCTTTGATGACATTTTGATGACATTTTGATGACATTTTGATGGCATTTTAACTTAATTTAGTTTTATTACATAGACGAATGATTGGTAGTTAAACATACAACTGTTATCAGTATCTTTCGCTTTACTAATTAAGCAATTACTAAGTAGATGCTTTAGCAAATTAGTAAATACTTTGGCATTTATATTGCTTTTTGCGTGATTTGTGTCTTCAAATTTACTTTTCCTGAAAACTGTTCTCTCGGTGCCTACATACACTAAGGATTAAATGGGGTGATGAAACGGCGAAGATTCTTTCAATATACAGGGTTAGGCGGTTTAAGCCTTGTGCTGGCAACCCGAAACGGTGCATTCGCTTCAGCGCTTTCTAACCCCATAGATTCCCAAAAACTAGGGTTAGAAACATTTTCTTTTCAGGTCACTACGGTTGATAAAACAGGAAAAACGCAGTATCCACATACCCATACTGCAAAGTATTTCCCAGAGTCGCTCAATCATGTTGAACGACTAGATATGGTCGAGATCACACCGGGTAAATTTTTGATGGGCTCCACTCGATCTGAAGCCTACGCTAAGGGGAGTGAATTTCCTCGCCATCGTGTGAGCCTGTCGTCTTTTTTCTTGAGTAAATATCCCATTACCCAGGCGCAGTGGGCTGCTGTTGCCGCATTGCCCAAGGTGAATCGAGACTTATCCCTTGATCCTTCCCACTTTCAAGGTGGTGCTCGTCCCGTAGAAAGTGTTTCCTGGTTGGAAGCAACTGAGTTTTGCGATCGCTTAAGCAAGCATACTGGTCGTCAGTACCAGCTTCCCAGTGAGGCTCAGTGGGAATATGCCTGTCGTGCTGGCAGCAAGACTCCTTTTAGTACAGGAGATACAATAATCAGTCAGCTGGCTGATTATCGCGCCAATGTCACTTACAAGGCTGAATCTCCTGGAGACTATCGACAAGCAACCATGCCGGTCGGCAGCTTTTCTGCCAATGGATTTGGATTACATGATATGCATGGGAATGTCTGGGAATGGTGTGCCGATGGCTGGCATCGCAATTATCGCAGTGCTGCAACCAATGGCAGGGCACGTAGACAGGTGTCAGGTAAGCTAGCCCAGCTAAGAACAATTCGTGGTGGTAGCTGGTTAGATTCCCCTGACAAAGTGCGTTCTGCCAGTCGGTCTGGTTATGCTGAGACAGCCTTGAACCGTACGATTGGCTTTCGCGTGATGATGGCATAGGGAGAAGGCGCATGGTATTGATTCAAAAAGTCCCCGTTACTGTATTAACTGGCTATCTGGGGGCTGGCAAAACCACATTACTCAATCGGATTCTCACAGAAGAGCATAATCAACGGGTTGCCGTTATTGTCAATGAATTTGGCGAAGTTGGTATTGACCATCAGTTAGTGATGGATGCCGACGAAGAAATTTTTGAAATGAATAATGGCTGCATTTGTTGTACGGTGCGGGGAGATTTAATTCGGATTATTAATGATCTGATGACCCGGCGAGATCGGTTTGATCATTTGGTGATTGAAACCACTGGGTTAGCCGATCCGGCTCCGGTTATTCAATCCTTCTTTGTGGACGAGGTAATGCTGCGTCAGACCCAGCTGGATGCGGTGGTGACTGTGGTGGACGCCAAGCACATTTGGGCTCATTGGGACAGTAGTGAGGCTCAAGAACAGATTGCCTTTGCCGATGTGATTTTGCTTAACAAAACTGATTTGGTGTCTGCTGAGATTTTGGAGGCGTTAATGCAGAAGGTAAGGGGGATGAATGCGATCGCAAAAATCCACACCACCCAAAACTGTGACATTGACCTCAGTCTTTTGTTGGGAGTTCAAGCCTTTGACCTCAAAAATGCCCTGAGTATTGATCCTACCTTTTTAGACGAAGATGCCCATGAGCATGACAATTCTGTCTTTTCTATAGCGATTAAAAATGCAGAAGCCATTGATATTGATGAGCTAAATCGCTGGCTCTATCGGCTGGTACAGGCAAAAGGCCCCGATATCTTTCGCATGAAAGGGATTTTGAATGTGGCTAATGCTGAACGACGGTTTGTATTTCAAGGTGTACACATGACCTTAGATGGTCGGCCTGGTAAACCATGGCGACCAGGGGAGACTCGTCAAAATGAGCTGGTTTTTATTGGTCGCAATTTAGATGAGGCAGAGCTTCGAACTGGATTTGAGAATTGTTTTGCAAAAGCCTATGCCCATTCAATGTGAGGCTGACCCACCCCGGAGCCCCTCCCAGGAGGGGCTAGGGTATCGGTTCTTGCGTTAAGTATTGCATTTTACTAAATCTTTTTTCGACTTTTTCATCCTACTGAGAACAAGACAAACCTATGAAACTACAACATGCCCTTGGCGGGCTGCAAGGATTAGACACCATTACCCCAGAAATAGAGGTATTTGTTGAGCCTTGGGAAAAGCGAATCTTTGGCATTCATACGGCGATGATGGCCCTTAGTAACCATCTTGATACAGCCTTACCGGGCTATGCCATTGATGAGGTGCCTACCACCTTTAAGAGCTTTTGGACCTGGGGCCATTTGCGCATGGGAGCAGAGGGAATGCATCCCTTTGAGTACTTCCGATTACGGTATTACGAGAAATGGCTGGGGGGTATTTCAGGCTTCTTTGTTAGCGAAGGTTACATTACCCAGGAAGAGCTAGATGCGCGCACCGCTGAGTATTTAGAGGACAGCGAAGCCGCAGCAGCCCCTTTGCCCAGTGGAGGCGACGCAGCCATTGATGATCAGGTGGTGAAATACTTGAGAGAAGGGGATTCTCCCATGCGTCCCTTGGTAGCTCCACCCAAATTTAGTTTGGGTGATCAGGTCAAGATCAAGATTGTCTCTCCTGGTGCCCATAGCCGCTTGCCTGGTAATTTGCAAGGCCGCGTAGCCACAGTGGTCAAGGTGTATGAAGGGGCGTTTACCTACTTCTTTCCCACCGCCGATGGCATTGGTGTTCCCATGCCGGTTTATAGTCTGGCTTTTCAAGTAGAAGACCTGTGGGATGAATCGTTGACTGAGCCGAATACGGTTTACTACAACGACATTTTTGAAGTGTACATAGAAGCCGCGTAAACAAGGTGATTGAAGGAGTCTATTATGCCAAGTAATTACCCAGGATTTAGATACGGTGCTGATCGAGAAACCTTTAGTGCTGCTAAAGTCAAAGCCCTAGAGTCTCTTCTAATCGAAAAAGGAATTATCACCGGGAATACGGTAGATACGATTCTCAGTTATTTTGAAACTGAGATGGGTCCCTTTAATGGCGCTAAAGTGGTGGCAAAAGCATGGGTTGATCCTGATTTTAAGAAGCTGTTGCTAGAAGACTGTAATGCGGCCTGTGAAGCCATGGACTTTCCTGAAGGAATGTCGGGGGCAGAGGGGGAACACATGCGCATTGTGGAGAATACGCCCGAGGTGCATAACGTAATCGTGTGTACCCTATGTTCTTGTTATCCCTGGCCTACATTAGGCTTACCCCCCTACTGGTTTAAGGATCCTACGTTTAGAGCAAGAGTCGTTCGAGAACCTCGCGTTGTTTTGTCTGAATTTGGCGTAGAGTTAGATGACTCTGTAAAAGTTCTCGTGTGGGATAGCAGTGCTCAGATTCGCTGGTGGGTGTTGCCTATGCGTCCTCCTGGCACAGAAGCCATGAGTGAGACAGAGCTAGCGAGCTTACTAACACCTGAAGCCATGATGGGCGTTGCTACCGTCTCAGTTTAAATGCTAACCCACCCCGTTGCCCCTCCCAGGAGGGGATGAAGTCTCGGTCTTTGCATTTGAGCACTGCATTAGATTCTCGACTCTTATGTAGCCCAAATGTATTCATTTCCCTCAGGTTCCTTGATATGTTTACACAATTCGAACATTTTGCGGCGACTAGCTTAATGGGTTCGCCTGAAGAAGCACCACCCCGGAGCAATGGTCATCTCCAGTTTGATCGTGACTGGGAAAAGATGGCCTTTGGTGTGGCCATTGCCCTCTCAAAGCAGGGTTATTATGAGTGGGAAGAATTTCGTCAAACATTGATTGCAACGATTGGTGAGTGGGAAGCTACCCACGATCTAGACGATCCAGAATGGGATTATTACCAATGTTGGTTAACTGCCCTAGAGAAATTGGTCGTTGCCTCAGGTGTACTCAAAGCAGGTGAATTGGAATCACAACTATCTCAGTTGTTGAACTGCAAAGCAACGACTGAGATGAAATGCTGATTATTTGACCTTATACCCGTGGACTACCATGAAATAGCGATTTTTGATGCTAATTCAACTATTACAGTGAATTACATCAGGCTCGATTAGTTGCCCGTAGTGTTAGTGTCGTATTTCTTTCTTCAGCAGGTTAAGAGTAATCTCTTCAACAGTTTTCTATCCGTGCTCTAAATACCCTGATTTTAGTATCAGGGTATTTTTTATACCAATACTCCGGACAGAATTAGGAGACTAGAACCCCATAGTCACAAAGACTCGAATAGTTGGGATGTGATTTAATCAAAGTCTCGTCTAAGTCTAAGTTGCGAATAAACCTGTCCATCAGATGTTGATTGAGTTTGCGACGTTTGTAGGAGGCCATGGAAAAGACAAAGGGTTCCCACGGTCTCGCTGCTGATACTGTTCCCATTTGGCGATATTCAAAGCGGTTAGCGAGGCATTGAAATGGAAATCGAGTTTCTGTTCATCCCTGGCTTGGCAGTCCGTTAAGCCGGTGAACTGTTTTGCATCTCTAAAAATAAATTCAATGTGCCAGCCATAACACCCCCATAAGAACGAAATCTACTTCGTGCCCAACGATTGGATTAACAGGCCTATTGCGATTAGTAAAGACGATCGCGAAAATGAAAACTCATTCCCTGTTGTCAATAGAGGAAGAGCCTTCATGCCAAAGTGTCCTGAGCCCCCCCGTCAATTCGTGTGCAACCCAAGCACCTATGGCAAACACTGCCGGAGCCACAGCGGCAACGGCTAATGAGCATCCTCAGTCAGATGCTAGAGAGTCATCTGAGCGCCTCTGTGGCAAAGGAGGCGAGCAATGAGCCTGAAAACTGAACTCAGCTGGGTTTCCGAAAAGCTTCAAGCGCATCACCTAGAGCGATTGGCTATCGTGTACGTACGCCAGTCCACCTTGCAACAAGTGCTAGACCATCAAGAATCGACGCGAATTCAGTACAGCTTGGTAGATCGTGCCCAAGCGCTGGGCTGGCAACCAGGCCGCATTCTGACGATAGATGAAGACTTGGGTAAGTCGGGTAGCAGCGCCGAAGGCCGTTTAGGCTTTCAGCGTCTGGTCACTGAAGTCGGTCTCAACCATGTGGGCCTGATATTAGGTGTAGAAATGTCCCGTCTGGCTCGCTGCTCTAAAGATTGGCATCAATTGCTGGAAATCTGTGCACTGTTCGGTACGCTAATAGCAGACCTCGATGGCATTTATGACCCCAGCGGGTATAACGACCGCTTACTGTTGGGCTTAAAAGGCACCATGAGCGAAGCCGAACTCCATATCCTCAAACAGCGCATGGTTCAAGGGAAGCGCAACAAAGCCAAGCGAGGCGAACTAGGCTTCAGCGTCCCGATAGGCTATGTTCGTCGCCCCTCGGGAGAGATTCGCTTTGACCCAGACGAACAGGCCCAACAAGTGGTCAAGCTCATCTTTCGTAAGTTTGAGGAGCTAGGTACGCTGAACGCGGTACTGCGCTATCTTGTTAGCAATCACATCCAAGTCGGTGTCAGGGTTCTATCGGGTCTTAACAAAGGAGATTTAGAGTGGCGCAGGCCGAATCGGCCCACCTTACAGAATCTGCTGAGAAGCCCAGTCTATGCAGGTGCTTACGCTTATGGCCGCAAGCAGATGGATGCGAGACGAAAAAAGGTTGAACACCCTCATGGCGGCTTAGTCGTGAAACCAATGGACGAGTGGCTCGTGTTGATTAAAGACCATCATCCTGCTTACATTTCCTGGGCGCAATATGAACAACATCTGGCCCAACTCAAATCGAATCGAGCCAGAGCTGATGAATGTGGCCATGCCCGCTCAGGCGCAGCTTTGTTATCAGGGCTGCTGACCTGCGGTCGCTGTGGCGCTCGCATGACGGTTCGCTACCATCGAGGGCCAGCCTCTCATTGCTATGTCTGCAACCGTGAGATGGCAGACTATGGTGGAGAACTTTGTCAGCAGTTGGCAGGGGTGTGTTTAGATGAATCTGTCACCGAACAAGTTCTACGAGCATTAAAACCAGCGGCATTGGAGCTATCGTTAACGGCTGCAACCCACATCGAACAAGACCGTGCCGAATTAGACAAGTTATGGCATCAGCGATTAGAACGTGCCCGTTTTGAGTCAGAGCGTGCTGGTCGGCATTATCATCTTATAGAGCCCGAAAATCGTCTCGTTGCTAGGCAACTAGCTCAGGAATGGGAGCATGCCTTACAAGCAGAGCAACAGCTCAAAGAAGAGTATAAGAGATTCTCTCATGAACAACCTAGGCAGCTCACAGATGAAGAAAAGAAACAGATTCGTCAACTCTCAGAATGCCTGCCTAACTTGTGGTTTGCTGAAACAACGACCCATGCACAGCGAAAAGAAATTGTTCGTCAAATAATTCAGAAGATTGTTGTAAATATTGAAGGTGAAAGTGAACAAGTTCAGGTTAGTATTGAGTGGAGTGGTGGTTTTATTGGAAAAGCGAGTGTCATTCGCCCCGTGGCCAAATGGACTCAGCTAAGCAACTACTCACAACTTTGTGAGCGCCTTAGACAAATGGCCGAAGCACAGTTAAGCACTGATGAAATGATTGCGCGACTCCACCAAGAAGGCTTTCATCCACCGAAGCGTCGCAAAACGTTCAACCGAGAGATTTTGCGGTCATTAATGCGGCGACTCGGACTCGGTACTCGCCGTAGCCCAAAATCTAGAAAACCCTTGGCTACGCATGAGTGGTGGTTGCCTGATTTAGCGCTGGCTTTAGAGATGCCGGAGGTAACCCTTTATAATTGGGTGCAACGAGGCTGGGTCAATGGACGACAACTGCCTGAACCACCTAAACACTGGGTGATCTGGGCGGATGAAGCCGAGCTAGGACGACTCCGTGCCCATCGAGCACGCCCTGTCGGTGACGTGCGACGACAGCTGTGGCAGGGAGAAGTGCTTGACATCACTGTTCCGCCTACAATACCCCAAACCAATGAGTGACAACTATTTGAATCGTCTGTAGGAGAAGATATATGCTCAAAAAACAGCCTCTGGAAAACCTACCTCGGCAGAATCAACTAAATGCCTATGGGGGTAATGAGGCTGGCACATCTCGATTTGGAAGCGCGCTCGGTACGCCTCGACTAGTTGCATCGGGTCGAGGTCAATATCGGTGGAGAATAGCAATGCATAGCATAGCCGTTCGGGATGCTTGCGATTGAGCAGATACACCACTCGAATCTTGTGCTTGAGGTAAACGGACCAGACCACAGCTGTGTAGAGTTCGGTTTCGGGGTCGACCTCACCGAGTGCTGCCAGCGAGTGAGGTCAGTCAAATCAACCTTACCGTCATATTTACGGCGCGCGCCACGAGGCTTTTGCGGACCGTCATAGAGATAGTTCAAGTTGGCATCGCAACGGAGCTTACCAATCGTGTCTAGCCCCAACTCAACCACACCATTCACCCACTTTTGCTTGCTGTAGAAGCCATCCCCCACCAAGTATCGAACGGCTGCTGGGAAGGTATCTCGGGTAGCCTGCAAGTGGTCTAGATAGTCATCAACCCGTGTGTCCGGTCTGTGTCCACTTCATCGACGGGCTCAAGTGACGGTGGGGTCTGTTGCACCGATAGCGTGTAGCCAATGAGTTGTTCGACGTCTACCACCGCGATCATCGAGATCTCTAACCCCCGTTCGGTCCGACTGGCTTTGCCATTGTAGAAACGGTCTACGCCGTAGGTGGCTTTCCCACTTTTGGGCACAAACGACGCATCCACCACCCCCACCTGGAAATGGGTTGGCACAATGGCGGCCTCAATCACGACTTGAGTGAAGCTCATGAATTCATAAGGCTGCTCAAAGTGACGACGATAGGTCCGCTCCGACAGGTCGCTATAACGACTCAGATTGGTGAAGTTTACCTTGCCACACATCACATAGATGGTCGTAAACAGGGTGATTAAAAACTGGCGACGAGGTTTGCTAAATGGCCCACTTTACGCAGTAGACCCGGTATCATGCATAGCATAGCTATTCAGGTTGGTTTGTCTGTTAACAAAACCTTAGAGCCTGGATAGCTTTTCTGTCTATTTCTCTCGCTTTTCTGTCCGGACTATTGTTATACAAGATACATATCTCTGCGTCGTCTTCAATACATTCGTTGCTCTAATAAAGGCCTGACATTTCTTAAGCTTGTATTGCTTGTCGGGTAAAATCATTAACTGCTCTGGTATACTAATCTCAAGAAAGAAATAATGTTTTTAGTGATTGAGATATCTGAAATGCTGCATTATCTTATGATTATGTAAATAATGCTACTTTCTTCTCATTGTTTTGTCCCTTCTTCCCGATGGTAAAGCTAGTCGTTACTCAAATGCACAAAATTCTTATTTCTCATTCCATTGATCCATACACTATTCATGATCTAGGGTTACGCCAAATAGACTATCCGGCAAATGAGAAATTTACTGGTGTAAATGAGCAGACATTTTATGCCTCTAACTCTTTTGAAGAGTTGCTTTACATGCCGAGCATAGCTGCAAAACAACGTCCTCAGGAGGAGTGCGATCCAACCCTCGAGGTGCTTCGACGCGTACTGATAACATTTCAGCCTGATGTTCTGATTGTGGGTAATAATGCTGTGCCTGGTAGGGCAATTCGTGCCTGGCGACAGGCTGTTGGTCCTAGCCGTGATTTACTTATTATTCGGCGAGGCGTTGATAAACGTGCAATTGATTGTAAAGTAGCGGCTGAGGAATCGGTGAGAGTTGGTAATTTGCCAGGGATCAATTCTCCTTTTGTTGCTAAATTTCAAGTCGAATGGTTGAAGCTCAGTGAAGATCGAGCCAACAGTAAGATAGCGATCATTGGCGTTGGCAACATTGGTAAAAATATTGCCTTAAGGGCTTTAGATTTTGGTCTTGATGTTCATCTTTTTAGTCCATCTTTACAGGATATAGAAAAGCGAGATCGTACATTAAGAGAACGCTCAATTCCACCTGATCTTGTAACCTGTGCAACTTCGTTGGAAGCAGCGTTTGAGAATGCTAAGTACATTGCTATTTCTGTGCCCTGGCTTGATAGTTATGGTAATCCTCATAGGGGACTTTTGACTCGAGATTATGTTGAAAACGTTCAAAATAACGCCAAGATTAGCTCTGTCTCCCCCCCGCGAATGTTTTCCGATCAAGCTCTGGCTTGGATGAATCGACAAGTTAAGCAGGGCCATCTTGCTGTTCGAATTGATTCAGCCAAGCGTCTTGTTAAAGAAATCAGTTCTGATTACTCCCACCTCGAATTAGGTCATGATGTAGCATTTGCTGATAGTGCTTGTCAGCAAGCTCTTGATAGGGCTATGTTGAACCAAGCTAGAGATTTTGCTGCGGTGCCAGTATAATTTCCTTGAAATTGGAAAACCTGGGCACCTCGTTTTAGGGGTGCTTGATTTTCAATTTTTTTATGGCTTACAATTGTACTGATGCACACGGAGTCATTGAAGACACCATGCTACTACTACTGTTGATACTGTCAAGCATTTTTGGATGGTTTGTCAGTATGATTGTTGGTGGGGGAAGCTCTCTTATTCTGATGCCAGCTATAGGTATTTTATTGGGGGCTTCAGCTATACCCCCAGTGATTACTATTGGCGGTATTTTTGGCAATGCAGAGCGCACTTACTCCTATTGGAGCAACATAAACAGGCAAATTCTATGGTGGGAACTTCCTGGTGCTTTAGTTGGGGCAATCTTAGGGTCTTTTGTTCTTAGTACGCTAGATCTAGAATGGGTAGTTGTCATTGTTGCAGTTTTTTTAATAGGTTCTGCCCTCAGTTCCTTCTTACAGAAAAGTGAGCAATCTTTTACAGTAAAGCTTTGGTATTTTCTGGTAGGCGGTTTTGTCTATGCTTTCCTGTCAGGGTTAATTGGTAGCATGGGGCCCATCATTGCTCCTTTTTATATCAATTATGGTCTTAAAAAAGAGGAATTATTAGGAACTCAAGCATTTGTTCGTTGTTTTGTTCATTCTGTCAAACTTGTGGCTTATTTTGCCTTTGGCACCTTACAACTACCCTATGTTGGTTATGGTATTGCAATTGGCCTCGCTTCTTTCCCAGGTAATTTTCTTGGGGGATTGGTGTTGGAGAAAATTAGTGAAAAATTATTTAGGCAGCTTGTATTTACCTTCGTGATGTTCAGTGGCTTTTGGCTCCTATGGGAACATCACGACTTGTTTGCTTTTAATGTTCTACAGGGTAAGAGTTTACCATTCTGGTTCTGGTTTTTTCAGGATGAACAAAGTGTAGGTGTTTTGCACTTAATATCTAATCTACCGTCCGCTTGCTAAAAATAAAGTTCCCAGATTGAAAAAGAGAGAAGGTAAGGGGATATTTTATTTACCTGCGGGCCCCTTAAAACAGTAGGATCTGTCAAAATTCTTTGGAGTGCTAATTTGCAAATAACCTTTGTGTCAGGGCAGAATGAGTCATTTGGGCAATATCAATAAATGGAGTGCAGGACCACATATCGTCAAGGTCCATAGAAATCGGTTTTTGGGCAATGGTTTCAAGCTGAGGGACCATCTCTTTTAGCAAAATTTGAGCATTGATATGGCCAATAAGACCCAATCTTAAGGCAGCTCCACATAATCCAGTGAGAAAACTATGCAGAAAAGCAAAGACCGTATTGTGTTCGTCCAATCCTATAGATTGTCCCACCACCCCAAAAATTATCGGATGTAAACCATGCATTTTATCTGTCTGAATGCATGTGTGAATTGCATCCAGTTTGGGGTTGCTCCATGTAGAGCGGGCAACCATTAAGAGGGCTCGACCGCTTTTGCATTGGCTTTCTCGATTTGTTTGTAACAGAGTTTGGGCCAACAATCGTGCATCGATCGCTTGAATTTTTTGATCATCATTGCAGGTACTGGCCGCATGGGACTGGCGCAGTGCGACTAAATCCATTGAACCGATTTTATTATGGAGAATTAACTCTAAATAATTGCGTAAATCTTGGGTAGAACGAATTTGTTGAGATTGGATCAGGCTTTCTAAACCGTGGGATAAGGTAAAACTACCGCTTGGGAAAAATGAATCAGATAGTTGCATTAGAGACCATCGCTGGTCTGAAAGCAGAGAAGTATTCATAGGGAGAATTTCCACAAAATATTGCTTAGGAGCATTGTATGCAATGCCCCTAAGCGTGTTGGTGATATGTAAACGTTAGCGTTTGGTCGTGAGATCGCATTTCATATCCAATCTTCAACCCTGCAATGTCGAAGGACCTAATAACAGATTCGAGGGTGGCAACATTTTCACTGATTTGGATATAGATCTTATCGTCAGTGACCAAAATAGGATAATGATGATTGCCCAAGGTATGACCAAGATGGATCAGTTTAAAAACATCAACCGAATGGTGGGCATCAAAACTTAAGGTCATCAACGATTGAGACTTGAAATGGATTAATAGGAATCTATCATTCTCAAGTTGAAACACATCCCCATCAGTTAATTGCTTATCTCGTTGTTTCAACAGTCCAATGGCATTACCAGCATTAGTTTTGGTATAAATTCGGCTTTTCTTTTGATCAGTCTGGGTCAACTCAACCTCCATTAATCGATGGTTGGACCTTGCTCTCTCCAAGTTATGTTGTAGTTTCGGCATAGCAAAATAGTTGCCGAGATAATTTTGAATGCAGTCAACGCTTATCATCTCTCTATTGCTTATTTAGGAATATAAGGTAAATTTGGCTCGTTGCTCATGGTTCTTACACAAGATAAAATTTCAAAAATATAGGATTGAATATGTTCAACACGATTGCCCATGATTTTAATCAACAACCCATTACAATTGGGTAATGGAGACAAACCTGTTAACAAATGAGCCAATTGTAATCGAGGATGTATTGCTAATTCGTGACTTAATTTGTCTAAATCAAAATTTGGTAAAACAGTAAAAACATTGGCGATCAAGGGATATTTAGCGAAGAATAAACTGTCTTTGAAAGGATTAGATTGCCCCATCAGCCTGATGGCATCACCAAATAATAAGTTGCCATCAGGCGATAAAACCTGAAGACGATTTTGATATTCTCGAAATTGATAATATTCTGATCGGGCCAAGCGACCAGGTACAATAATTTCGCTAAGGAAAAGGTTGCTGGTAGGTTCGAGTGTAATAGTAGTGCTCTGGTAAAGCTGAGCATCTGCGTACAGCATCAAAGGTTCAGGAACAAACTCTAAGCTGGCTCCAGTCCCAACAGTAATCTGCCACGATAGCTGGGCGCGGGCGGCAGCAGCATCAGTGACGGGCATTTTATGGACTTTGGTGGCTGCTTGATCCGTCAGATAGAGTTGGGCATTAGGGTCTACTGTCAGGCCAAGGGTTAGGCGATCGCCCCCAAATAGGCCAGGGGCTGAATTCATCAGATAAAGGTAGGCACGCCTATTGTTGTCCTGATCTAAACGAAAGGTGTGGGATAAACGAAAGGGATAGGCCATGTATTGTTGGGCTACAAAGGTTTGATTGTTGCGATCGCACCCCATCCGAGCATAAAAATCAAAGTCCTTAACCGCAATATTGTTGCTAATTCGACTGGTTGTAAAGTTTGTAATCCCCCTACTAAGTTTCTGGTGGTCCGCAGGAGATATCGGGAACAACGTCATGCCCATGGTTGTACTCCTGATAGGACAACCGCATCAGGAGAGACCGGTTGAAAAAGAACCGTTTCCTCAATAAATTTGACTACCTCGTCCAGCCCGTCTCCTGTTTTGCAGTTGGTGTAGGCAATTGCTTTTTGCCCTCGCCGTTCAGCTGCATCTTTACGAATGATGTCTAAGTTGGCTCCCACATAGGGGGCGATATCAATTTTGTTAATAATCGCCAAATCCGCCTGCATAAATCCTGGCCCATTTTTACGGGGAATATCGTCTCCGGCACCGACATCAATCACAAACAGATAGGAGTCCACCAGGTCATAGCTAAAGGTAGAGGCCAAGTTATCGCCACCGCTTTCGATAAAGACAATATCTAAACCAGGAAACTGTTGTTCCAGACCTTGAACGGCCAGCAGGTTCATGGTGGGGTCTTCCCGAATGGCGGTATGGGGACAACTGCCGGTTTCCACACCAATGATACGTTCTGTCGGTAGAAATCCCTTTTGTTTAATGCGTTTTGCATCTTCTTGAGTGAGCAGATCATTAGTGACAACGGCCACCTCAATGCCCCGTGCCATCAAACGCGGCACCAAACATTCTAATAAGGCTGTTTTACCACTGCCGACGGGACCGCCAATGCCTATGCGTGCTGCTTGTTTCATGGGATTCTCCTTTACCGAAACATGTAAAGCCGCCCAAGGGGAACTTCTGTAACCGGATCACAGGTGGCTAACTCCCCGTCTACTCTCACCTGGAAGGTGTCAGGATCCACCTCTATTTCAGGACAGGCGTCATTGTGTACCATATCTGCCTTAGAGACCGATCGCGTATCCTGCACCGGTAACAATTCTTTTTTCAACCCCAGCCGATCTGGCAATCCCTTCTCCAATGCTGCTTTGGTAACAAATCCCACCGATGTAGCCTGGGGTGCGGTGCCAAAGCTACTCCACTGGGGACGATACAGAATGGGTTCACAGGTCATCAGAGACGCATTGGACTCTCCCATGGCGGCCCAGGCAATAAAGCCCCCCTTAAATACCACCTCCGGCTTGATGCCAAAGAAACCAGGCTTCCATAGAACAATGTCCGCGAGCTTTCCTGGTTCGATGGAGCCAACGTAGGCAGAAATTCCCCCGGTTTTGGCTACGTTGATTGTATATTTGGCCAGATAGCGCAAAATACGCTGATTGTCGTTGCGATCGCTATCCTCCGGCAATGCCCCCCGCTGGTCCTTCATTTTCGAGGCCAGTTGCCAGGTGCGACAAATCACCTCACCAATGCGGCCCATGCCCTGGCTGTCCGAGCCCAACATGCTGATCGCTCCCATATCATGGAGAACATCTTCCGCCGCAATGGTTTCCGCCCGAATGCGAGACTCGGCAAAGGCGACATCTTCCGGCACCTTAGGATTCAGGTGGTGACACACCATCACCATATCCAGATGTTCATCAAAGGTATTGACCGTATAGGGATTGGTAGGATTAGTAGACGACGGCAAACAATGGTTATAGGCGGCCACTTTAATGATATCTGGGGCATGGCCCCCACCCGCTCCCTCTGTGTGGTACATGTGGATGGTACGGCCTGCGATCGCAGCCATCGTATCTTCCACATACCCCGATTCATTCAAGGTATCCGTGTGGATTTGCACCTGAAAATCGTAGCTATCGGCCACCGACAAACAGGTATCAATTAAGGCGGGCATGGCTCCCCAGTCTTCGTGAATTTTGAGACCGTAAGCCCCATTTTCCACCTGTTCAACCAAACTTTCTGGCAAGCTGGAACTGCCTTTGCCTAAAAAGCCAAAGTTAATGGGGAATGCCTCCGCTGCCTGTAGCATAATTCCCAGATTATGCACTCCGCTAGTGCAAATACCCACGGTGACAGGCCCTAAGCCGCCCCCCAACATTGTTGTAATGCCGCTGGATAACGCTTCGGCACACAGACCGGCACTGTCAAAGTGGACGTGGCAGTCCAGGCCCCCCGGCGTAGCAATCAACCCTTCCCCAGCCCGGACATCGGTATTGGCACCAATGAGTAAATTGGGCAATACCCCATCCATGATGCCGGGATTTCCTGCTTTGCCGATGCCAACAATTTTGCCATCCTTAATGCCGATATCCGTTTTCACGACACCCTGAACCGGGTCAATCAGCACCACATTGGTAATCACCATATCCAGGGCACCTGCCGCCGCTGTGGCCTCAGCTGCCATTCCCAAGCCATCCCGCAGGGTTTTACCCCCACCAAACACACATTCGTCGCCATAGACGGTGGTATCCCGTTCGACCTCCACTATCAGAGAGGTGTCTCCCAGGCGGATGCGATCGCCCACCGTCGGACCAAATAGCTCGGCGTACCGTTCACGACTAATTTCCATAGGTAGTGCCCTTACTTGCTTTCAAATCCAGCAGTATGTAATCGGTCTAATGCTTCTTGTTTACAGGTGGCGTCATCTAGTGCTCCATCCACCAGGCTGTTGAGCCCCCGCACCTGGCGAGTGCCCCCTAAGGCCACCAGCGTCACCGATTTGGTATCGCCTGGTTCAAACCGCACCGCCGTACCTGCAGGGATATCTAAACGAAAGCCAAAGGTCTCTGCTCGATCAAACTGAAGCGCTCGATTTACTTCAAAAAAGTGGTAGTGAGACCCCACCTGGATTGGTCGATCACCTCCATTGGCTACGGTAATAGTCTTGGTTTCCCGATCGGCATTCAGCGACAGCATCCCTTCAGCACACATAATTCCACCGGGCGGTAAAGCAACATGATTAGACATTGGCAGTTTCCCCTTGGATGGCATCTGTCTGAACCATTGGACGAATGGGATTATGGATACTGACTAATTTAGTCCCATCGAGAAAATGGGCTTCCACCTGAATCAACGGAATCAATTCTGCCACATTGGGCAAAACATCCTCAGTGGTCAACAACATCGCCCCTTCTGACATCAGTTCTGCCACCGATTTATCCTCACGTGCCCCTTCAATAATGTAGTCAGTAATATAGGCAATCGCCTCCGGCACATTTAGCTTGATGCCACGCTCTTTGCGCCTTCGAGCAATTTCTGCAGCGGTAAATATGGTGAGTCGTTCAAACTCTTTTGGAGTGAGATACATGGAGTGCCCCTTATATGGGAGTGCTCGTCAGTTAAAGACATGGATAATGCCACTTGTTATAGTTAAAGCTCTTGCCCCATATCATTGTGATTATTGTTACTGTTTTTCCAACGAAGACCAGTAAAACACGAAAATTTTGACATAAATACGCTTTTGGGAATAGCAGTATTGAGATCATCAGAATAAGGAGTGAAATTATACGAGTATCATCACTTTCTTCATGATTTTTTGGGTTCTGCCTTATGTGAAAAATACTAATTGCATAATTGCACTCAGTGTATGCACTAACGCAATAATAGAAGTATTAATACAGGTAATCTGTTAAGCTGCGTAAATCTGTAATAAATGTAACCGTTTAGCCTGGAAATATTAATAACCTTGTTTTATAAGAATTACATGGCTTCATTAGATGGATATCCACTCAAGCAGAGAAATTCTGGTTAATTAGGAATCTAAAATCCAGGAGCCAGAATGGAGAAGGGATAGGTGACTAGTCTCCTGAAAGATTACTAGATCGCAGCTTCTAAAATCTCTTGCCGCTTAGCCGCCTTATCTACAATCTTAGGCATCAGGTATAGGGATAGAGTCCGCTTTATACTTTACACCCTAACCTGAAAATTTATCAATTTACCACCGTGGGAATGTTAGAAATAGGGGTTGATCACCGTCAGCCCAAGACTCTCATGGTAGCCTATGCTAGGGGTCTGAAAATGCCATTTAACCTGTTAGATCCAGGTTGGGACTTTAAGGCAGTTTTAGACCAACCTATTGATAAACTGCGTCAACAATATCAACTGCTCCCTCAACCCCAAATATCGCTAACTGAGTACGCACAAGATTTAGATTCCTAAAACAGTTTTTTAGACAACAGACTTCGTATGCCACCTTCTTTTACAGCCGCCTTGATTTGTTGACGTTTGACATGGTCAGGCTTATGTTTGGCCAACTTCTGTTGAATCTTTATAGCCAGTTGATTGGTTGGATCCAATGCTAACGTCCGCTTAGCATGGATGCCTGCCATTGTATTCTGTTTTGTTTGGAAATATAAGACAGACAACGTACTATGGCACAGGGGACTCTCGGGATGAAATTTAATGGCCTGTCGCAATTCAAAAATTGCACTTGAATAGTCTTGATTTTTAGCAAACTTTTGTGCTCGTATTAGATAGCTCTCAATTGTCATAGAACAATTAGCAAAGGACGTTTTTTGCCCTCGAGCAGAGGCTTTAACTTGAGACACTTGACTCGTCATACCATTCACCTTAAAAACAACTTGATCAGCCTGATGCTGTTAGTTTGGCTCTATACGAGAATTACACGCAGGAATTTAAGAGCCTTTTTCTGGCTTGTTTGTTAACGCTATCCTAGATAAAATTACCCAAATAAAAACTCCGTTTTTACACTGAACTGCTTGATAAGAAACTGTGAACCTATTCTCAACATAGGTACTTATATCAGCAACAAACCCATATCGTTTTGACGCAACTTTATCAATGGTTAAGATATTTGCAATCGCTGTCCAGGGCACCCTGGGTAATTACAGAGCGTCCCCTAGGAACCATTCTTAGTCTTTTGACTGGGGCTTTGCCATCAGTTTCAACAATGCTGCGATGGGCTAGAATAACGGGATCACAATCCCACGTCAAGACTTTATAGGTAGAGTTTGCTATGGGTTATTGATCGCGTTATTCTATCTTTTCTGAGCGAGGTGGCTGAAGTTTGTTATAGCTTTCTAAAGCATGAGTAGTGAATTGAAGGGATAAACTTCTTATCGGTAGAACCATGGCTGGTCTGAATTAGACCACTTATGATGCTTTTCAAGTAGTTCTTTGAAGCCTTCTAACTTTTTGGGAATACTGAGATATGGGGGCATGAGCCTTGTCCATTACTGGGAAGCATATCGATTGGAACCATAGATAAAATGACCCACGATTTAGATTTAATTTCTACCTTTTTGGACAAGTCTTTAAGCAAAGAGCCCATAATTATTACAAGCAATTACCTCAGAGCGCATACTATTTGCGATAACAATCAACTTTTTGTAAAAAACGAAGGGTTACTGGCATCTATCCATCTGACTCAAGATCCTTGCTGCTTTTTAGTTAAACTGCGTTCTCCCTATTGGCAACTGGTTAATAACATTCTCTTAGAAAAGGGATTTATCCCCAACGAGAGTCAGGGAAACATTGAATTCTATACCTATCAATATAGTGAGCTGCCAAAAGCTTACGAAATTAATTGTACCAGTCCCACTGAGCTGTGGCGTAAATGGTGGACCCAGAGCCGTCAGAAAAACGTATCCATCTGGAACCTTGACTTTTTAATTCGAACTCGTAGTAAATGGTATCCGGTGCGAAACATTGAGATTCTTAACCATTCCATCTTTATTCAAACTTTGGGTAAACGAATTCGCCTAACTGAGAATGATGTAGCTGTGTGGCTGCAAAAGGCAAGGAATCAAATAAATCTCCAGCGTCATGTTTCTCCATTTTTGTAAGACGGTGAGTTGGCTTCGGCAAGCTCAGTCGTCAGGGAATGGTTGATTAAGGCATGGGAGGAGTCCCACAATTAGGATGGTTAACATAAGTTAAGTGAAAAAATTGAGTAGTATTTGTATGTTACTCATTGGCGGCTGATATACTTGCCCTCAGGTTTTGATTTCAGCGTTTGCCATGAATCCACTCCAGGATGCGTTTATTTCCTATGGTCGTGCCGACAGTAGACAATTCGCCCAGGAGCTTAGCAAACGCCTCAAAAGGTTAGGCTACACTGTCTGGTTTGATTGTAACGATATTCCCCTGGGGATAGATTACCAGAAGCAAATCGATGACGGTATTGAAAAAGCGGATGATTGTTTGTTTCTGATTTCGCCCCATTCGGTTAACTCGGCCTATTGCGGTTTGGAAGTTGAGCTGGCGCTAAAGCACAATAAGCGGATTATCCCGCTGCTGCATGTGGAGGAGATTAGCTACGAAACCTGGCAGCAGCGAAATCCGGATGGCACAAAGGACTAATGGGAGGCATATAAGGCAGCGGGTAAGCATTGCCATTTTGATAATATGCACCCGGAAATTCGCAAGATCAACTGGGTGTATTTTCGCGATGGCCTTGACGACTATAGGGACTCGTTTGAAGGGCTGCTGGGGCTACTGGGTCGAGAAAAGGACTATGTGCATCAGCATACGGTGCTGCTAAACGATGCTCTGGAGTGGGAGCGTAACCAGAAGCAAACGCGCTATTTGCTGCCTCGGGAAGACCGACAGCAGGCGGAGGCATGGCTGGCCACTCGGTTTAAGGAGAGTCAGCCGCCGGTAGTGCCTACGGATTTGCGCTATGAGTACATTACCGAGAGCATTAAAAACGGCGATAACCTGATGACCCGGGTGTTTTTATCCCATGGGTCGGAAGATGCTGAGGTAACAGAGCAGGTGCGGCGGACGTTGAACCTTTACTCAGAAAGATACTCATCGAATCACAAAAAAATACACGACCAAAATTGTTGCGCTAAATATTGTCTTAGTAACCGTTGCAACGATATCGTTATATCTTCACTATGGAGTATTTTTAGGACAATCTCGAACCCTGGAGTTTATAGAGTGTCAAAACTGCTTAAATAATCCAGGACTGGTTGAATTTTTCAGGATTATCATCCTATTGTCCGGTACATCTTACATGACAGATTTCCATTGGCAAGATCAAGCTAATGAGCTGATACGGGGTAAATCCAAAAAAGCAAGATTTTTTAGGCTATTAATCTTAGCTATTTTTATCATTCTATTTGCGGCATTGATCTGGCATATTTTTTTTAATGCACCACAGTACTTACAGGAAAAATGTCCCTCGATTGATCAACAGCTGACCGATCCATTTGAGAGATTTAAAGAATATCAATTCCCTTCATTAGTTTATGTGTCCTATGGATTTATCGTTTATTTCCTAATCGCACTCAAGTTCACTGATTCAAGAAACTGATGATAAAGCTAGAAAAGAAGAACGCCAGCAAATTGCTCAACGATTGAAAGGGCTGGGTCTTTCTGTACAAGATATTGTGCAGTCCACTGGTTTGAGTGAAGATGAAAGTCAAAATCTTTGAAAGCTCTATTCACCACAAAGGTTCAAGGCCATATGCTTACGCGTACTACCACTCACTATTTCCCTTTAAAAGAAAAATGTCTGACCCCATAAAGCCCCCAGGGTCAGACAGCTCACCTGTAAAACGTGTCTAAACAAGTATTAACTGTCATCCAAATGCCCCCTCGGATGATAGTTGCCTTGTGCACGTTCTTCAGAATTAACTACATTTTCACCCGTACTTCTGGTAAAAAGCTTCCTCGTAAACACGTAAATCTGAACAGAAATAGTCCGAAAACCTGGGCCATTGTACGTATATTTACCGCTAATTCCTTTCTATCCAGTGCCAGAAATATGACATTGATGACATCAGGGTTATCTTATTCTGCCGTCATCACAACGTTCTCTTTGTAAAGTATCATTAGCTTCTCTAATACGCTTTCAATGGTGAGAGAATCTGTAACAACTTCAATGGCATCGTCTGCCTGACGCAGGGGAGAAATCTCTCGGTTGCTGTCTTTATAATCCCGTTCGCTAATCGTTTGGACAAGTTCAGCTAGCTCGGGAACGGGCTGATTACGATTGGCTAAATCTTTCTGACGACGACGGGCACGCTCCTCTACCGATGCTGTCAAAAAAATCTTAAGCTCAGCATTGGGAAAGACCTGGGTGCCAATGTCGCGGCCATCGGCTACTACACCACCGGATACACCATATTGCATCTGCTGCTTTACAAGGGCCTGCCGTACGGTAGCCTGGGCTGCAATGGTGGATACTTGTGCCGTTACTTCCGAGGTGCGAATGGCCTGGGTGACTGGGGTGTCGTTAACCCAAACTTCGGGAGGTTGAGGTTCGCCATCTGAATTGGGGACAGCGACCAGCTTAATGTCACATTTTGGTAACAAGTCAGCAACAGCGATGTCATCGGCTGGATCATAACCCTGGGAGAGGACATACCAGGTAAAGGCACGGTACATGGCTCCAGTGTCTAAGTAAAGTAGCCCTAACTGATGGGCTAGCTGCCTTGCCACAGTGGACTTTCCAGCTCCGGCAGGCCCGTCAATGGCAATGATCGGTCGCCTTGCCCGTAAAACAATGTTATCGATTAATCGGGTAGTTCCTACAAATGCTGCTACTGCCAACATACCAACTGTTTCCACTCTTTCTAAGGAGGACAATGTATAGGGATGTACCAGTTCTATATACTGGACATCAATAGCAGGTTCCGGTTCTAAATACTGGGAGACGATGCGAGCGAGTGACTGTTGCGATCGCATGCCTACTTTAAATTCTTCCTCAGCTCTCTTTAACCCCCGATAGAGTATAACTGCTTGTTGACGTTCTTGCCCGCTTAAATACTTATTTCGAGAACTTAGGGCGAGTCCATCCGTTTCTCGAACAATCGGACAGCCAATTACAGTTCCTGGCAGATTCAAGTCCTCAACCAATCGTCGAATAATCGCTAGCTGTTGGCCATCCTTTTGGCCAAAATAGGAGCGCTGGGGACGCACTAAACTAATTAGCTTAGTGACTACCGTAGCTACCCCCTCGAAGTGTCCAGGTCTGAATTTTCCACACAAATGACTGGCTAAGGCCAGTGGTGGAACAACCTTAACCAGGGTATTTGTATCCTTAAAATCAGGCCCATAGAGGGCTGAGGCGGTAGGGGCAAAAATGCAGTCCACACCAGCGTTGTCACACAATTGTGCATCTGAATCTAGGGTGCGGGGATAGGCCTCTAAATCTTCATTAGGCCCAAATTGCAGCGGATTAACAAAAATACTGACGACAACCAAATCATTGTCACGACGAGCCCGACGAATTAAACTAAGATGCCCTTCATGCAATGCTCCCATGGTGGGAACCAGGCCAATAGAACCCGACTGCTTTTCTCGCCAACACCGTAGTCCTTCTATCGTTTTTAGTAACCGCAAAACAGACTTTGACCACCCTCGCTAAACACAAGGTTTAACGATAACAGACGGTAGGGGCATTGCATGCAATGCCCCTGGATGTGTTAATACGTGGTGATTAATTAATAGGTAGGTCTACGGTACCCTAACGCAATATCTCAATTTGTACGGGACCCACCCCCGCTGACTGCAAACCAATAGCATTGGCTGCTCCGGCGGACAGGTCAATAATACGTCCATGGCTGTAGGGACCCCGATCATTAATACGTACAACCACCTGACGACCATTGTTCAGATTGGTTACCCGTACCTGGGTACCAAATGGCAGAGTGCGATGGGCAGCGGTCAGAGCATACTGGTTGAACGCTTCACCGCTAGCACTAGTGCGACCATGAAACCCTGGACCATACCAGGAGGCCATACCGCTGTAGCTAGAGCGGACAGCAGCCACTCGCTGGGGCGGTGGTGTGGGTCTGCCAATTACTTCAGTAACGGGCTCAGCTACGTCATTGCCCAGCAGACGCCGTAAACGGTTAGTAACCTGCAACACGTTTTCAGCAGCGTTGTCTGTCGCATCAGGCAGCTGTACCGTATCGCCCAGGGTAACTAATGTACGATCCCCTGACATTACCACATAGCTACCGTCATCCCAATGGGCGGTAAAGTCCATGTCATCAGTGCTCAATTGCTCCAATTGAGCGGCCATCTGAGTGGCATCAGCAATGGCTCCACCAGTGGCGGAAATTTCTGGGGTTAACCAACCAGAAACAACATCGCTGGTTTCCAATGCATCAACGTAGGTCAAGACAGGAATATTTTTGATGTAAACTGTTGCAGCCTGCCGGTTCTCATGGGCATGGGCATTAACTCGTACAGCAGCAGTCGACCTGAGATATTTCTGAAGCGTATGGGCCGACGATGATTCTAAAGACTGGTCAGTTACTGAAACTTGAACAGTTTCGTCGTAATCCGTATCAAACGATTGGGCAGAAACCCGCTCAGCTATGGGAACAAACGTAGCGAACAACGTTGCAGTTGCTACACGACCAAAAAAATTTCTGTTCATAAACTAGATTGCACCAGGCGTAAGCGTCTACATCGCAGAGCAAGAAGTGGCGAATTCAAAGCACTGAACAAGGCGACCTCAAGATGACAATGCATCGCGGATAAATTAAAAAAATGGCAACGCGAGCTAATCTATCACGAAGGATTTGGGATTAAACTCCGCATTTTTGCCCGCAAAAACAGACAATGGGCCAGGGGAAAAACTTTATACTTTCTTCATCGATTAGTGCGATTCGTCGATGGGTAAGGTTTATAGACAGTTACCGAGCTGTCCTAGTAAGCTAATTAGTTTTTGAATAATTATGTATAGCTTTGCAAGTATTACAGATTATTAATAGATACTGAACCACTTTTTAGGGTGATTTAGCATCCAGCCTGTCACTGATGTCTAGTTTCCATGACCAATAATGTTCCTGTCAACGAACATTCGGTCAATAGCTATGTGGAAACCGATATTCGTTTACCAGCATTTGGGGTGGCAATGCCTACCAGCACCGCCCACCAGCCAACAGGTATTCTAGGGGATGCTATTTCTGGGGATGTCTATGGATTATCGGCAAGCAGGAGTGGATGTTGAAGCCGGTCGCGCATTTGTGCAAACTATTCGCAGCTTGGTGGAAGGAACCTACAGGCCTGAAGTTTTAGGGGGTTTGGGTGGATTTGGCGGTTATTTTGAATTGCCTGCAGGGTATCGGCAGCCTGTTCTGGTGTCAGGCACAGATGGTGTAGGCACCAAACTTAAGCTGGCCCACAGGCTGAATTGTCACGATACGGTAGGGATTGATCTGGTGGCCATGTGTGTCAATGATGTGTTGACCTCGGGGGCAGAACCGCTCTACTTTTTGGATTATTTGGCTACCGGCCAGTTGCAACCTGAGCAGTTGGCCCAGGTGGTAGCAGGAGTGGCTGCAGGCTGTCGTCAGTCGGGCTGTGCGCTATTGGGGGGTGAAACCGCTGAAATGCCTGGTTTTTATGGTCCAGGTGAGTATGACATGGCTGGGTTTTGTGTTGGCATTGTTGAGAAAAGTGCCATTCTGGATAGTTCCCAGGTGCGTACGGGGGATGTCTTAATTGGTTTGCCTAGCAGTGGTGTACATAGTAATGGTTACAGTCTGGTGCGCAAAATTATGGCAGAGGCCCCTCGGCAAGAGACGTTAGCGGGGCTGGGGCAAGTGGTTGAGCGCTCGGTGGGCTATGGCTGGGCGGAGTGCCCAGAATTGCTGGCGGGACAGTCCCTTGGGGAAGTTTTGCTGACACCGACTGAACTCTACGTACAATCTGTGCTAAGTGCTCTTAGACGTGGTTTAGAGATCCATGCCATGGCCCATATTACAGGGGGAGGTTTTTTTGAAAATTTGCCCCGTTGTTTGGGTGAAAATCAATCTATATATATAGAGGCTGATGGTTGGCCGATACTGCCAATTTTTAAGTGGCTAGAGGCTGCTGGCAATGTGCCTCGGGCTGAAATGTTTAAGACGTTTAATATGGGTATCGGTTTTGTGGTGGTCGTACCTGCTGATCAGGCTGAAGCCGCCCTTGCCCATTTTCAACCGGCTTATCAAATTGGTACTGTGATTGATGGCAATGGAGTGGTCACTGGGTTGCCGGAAGGTTAGGATACGTTGGAAAACATTTGGAGGCATAAATTTTGAGCGCTCGGACGGGTAGCTGGCAGCCAGCTGCGATCGCACTTTTGGCCATCATTATCGGCCTGACTCTAACCAGCACCTTGGTTATCATTAATCCTGGCCAAGCTGGTGTCTTAAGCATTCTGGGAAAAGCCCAGGATAATCCCCTATTAGAAGGTATTCACCTGAAGCCACCTTTAATTTCATTTGTGGATATCTATGATGTAACGGTGCAAAAATTTGAAGTGCCGGCTGAAAGTTCTACCAAGGACCTTCAGGATTTACGGGCTCGATTTGCCATCAACTTTCGGTTGGATCCTGCCAACATTGTGGATATTCGTCGTAAGCAGGGGACGCTAGCTAATATTGTCACCAAGATTATTGCCCCCCAGACCCAGGAATCTTTTAAGATTGCGGCTGCTCGCCGTACTGTAGAAGAAGCAATTACGCAACGAACTCAGCTGAAAGAAGATTTTGATAATGCCTTAAGCAGTCGCCTGGAAAATTACGGCATTATTGTTCTCGACACGAGTGTTGTGGACCTCACATTTTCAAAAGAGTTTGCTAAAGCGGTGGAAGAGAAACAAATTGCTGAACAAAGTGCTCGCCGTGCGGTGTACGTTGCTCAACAGGCTGAACAAGAAGCCCAGGCAGAAGTTAATCGTGCCAAAGGCCGAGCTGAAGCCCAGCGTTTGTTAGCGGAAACGCTCAAGGCTCAAGGGGGGGAACTGGTGCTAGAGAAAGAAGCCATTGAGGCTTGGAGAGCGGGTGGCTCCCAGATGCCTAGGGTATTGGTTATGGGTGATAAGGGCGGTCAGGTGCCCTTTATTTTCAACCTGGAACAGGAATAAACAATCTCTCACCTGCGTTGATCGCATCCGTGTAGGGACATTCCATGGAACGTCCCTACACGGATTGTTTTTTTTAGCGCACGTAAATATGGATAAAACCATTGTTATTACGCTCAATACTGCCAGTTAACCCATTGTGCTCAAAGGGAAACTGATTCACCTGACCCGTACGCACCTGTTCTAGACCAGCTTCAATTTCTCGGGTTGACTGACCATCCAGCATACCGGTCAGGGCTGTTCTCATAATCAGACGATCATAGGACGGGGCAAAGGCAGCTTCAGTTTGTTGAATTGTATTGCCAGCGTCATAACTATAGGCGACAGTGGCGCGGTTAGGGGCAAGCTCGTATACGACGGTGGTGGCTAATGGGGAAATGGATTGTCTTGTAGGCTCCCCTAAACGATTAGTCACGGTGGTGGCAGTGGTACCAGGGGCAAACCCAGGAACAGAGACAATGTTACCACCACCAGGAGTAGCATTGTTAGGATTGCCGCTGTTCCCTAAGACTAATGGCGGCGCTGTTGTGGGTTCTACTACCGTCGTTGCTGGCGTTTCGGGTGGCTCAATCTCGCTGTTTTCTGGTGTTGTCGGTAGGTCTGGCAAGACCTCTTCTAACGTTGGCAGCTCAACCTCAGGTAGACTAACCTCGGGAACGGAGACCTCAGGCAGTTCTGCTGTTTTTTCCTTGACATTGTTGACAGTTTGCTGGGCCGTTCTATATAACCAGTATCCAGCCAACCCTAGCCCTGTTAACAGGCCTAATATAAACAGCGATAAGACTGCTTTAAACAGGCTCATAAAGAAACCGGACCCCTGTTTTTTGGGACGTTCTGGTTGTTGTTGGAGGCGTTCTTGCGACTGTTGTTGTTGAGGAATGTCTGTACCGTCTGGCACAAGGTAGCTATTGTGTCCGTAAGCTGAGGGACCTCTGGGGGCAACAACCTGGGTGGGTTGGGTGGTGCTCTGGTGTTGTCTGCCGCGTCTGCCCCTGGCAGACAATAGCGTTAACCAGGTGGCAATGGATTGGGGACGCTGAGCAAGGTCTAGGGCCATACCTTGCAAAATTGCTTGCTCTGTATCAGGACTCAGGTTCGGGGTGAGTTGTCTGGGCGGTGTGAGTGGGTGGTGCGATCGCAAGACAGAGGCCACCGGGACCTCACCCGTCACGGCAGCATAAAGGGTAGCAGCCAAACCATACACATCTGAGGCTGCTGAGCGTCGTGCTTTCGACAAATATTGCTCCAAGGGGGCATAGCCTTCAGATACCAAATTCGTATGGGTTTGCGTTTGGCCCACAGCCAGCTCTCGAGCAATGCCAAAATCAATCAAAATCGCACTATCTTGATTAATCATGATATTTTGAGGCTTTACATCCCGATGGAGTAGCCCTTGATTGTGAACCGTCTGTAAGGCACTGGCAATTTGTCTGATGTACTTGACGGCCAACTCTTCTGCCAGTGGTCGGTGAGGAAAAATCATCGCTGACAGCGGTTGCCCTGGAATAAAATCCATCACCAGATACGGTTGTCTCGACTCGATAAAAAAGTCAGTGACATTGACGATATTTGGATGTTGGCATTGGGCTAACCGGCGGGCCTCTGCCTGAAACTGCTGTAGCTGTTGCTCTGAGTCAGTGGCTGACCAGCGCAAGGTTTTAATCACCACCACTTGATTGAGGGTTTTGTGCACAGCCCGATAGGTCACGCCAAAACCACCGCGCCCCAGCTCATTCTCGATAACATATTTGCCGTTTTGGAGACTGGTGCCCACCAAGTTTATGCTATTCACCCGTTGCCTCTGCGTCGTTTCACAGCCTCACGTTTAACATAAAATCTCCTTTCTTGCATGACATTAGCGACAGCCTGAAAACTGTGCCACGACCTTTAAGACGAATGTGGCCGAAAAATATATATTGCTGAACAGGTAGATCGTTACAATCACCTATGGCTAGGGGATTAGCCCTGAAAAGGGCAGCAGGTGTCTAAACGTGATGCCGTAATCTTCTTTAAAGTATCTTTATGATTAGGATAAATTTGTGCTTTAATGTCCGCTGGGACGGATATTTTTCAGAGTTTTCCGGAGTTCTTGTTCATGAAGTCTGAGCAAAAGCAACGTCTTTCTAATGCCAAAGAAAATATTAAAGCAGCTCAGTTACTTGCCCATAGTCAGTTTTACGATATTGCGATTTCCCGTGCTTACTACGCAATGCTGTACGTGGCAGAAGCTTTGCTTTTAGATCAGATGTCTACCATACCTACGCAGCATGAAGCTGTTAATAGTCTATTTTTGGCACAGTTTTCTGCGAAGATACCCCTGTTTCAGCCCTATGGCACTTACTTAAATGATGGCTTAAAGGCCAGGTTGCGGGCGGACTATTCCCATACTGATAAGGCAACGTTGGCGGTTGCTAAACAGCATATTAACCGTGCTAAAGCATGTTTAGATTTGGCCAAGCATTACCTGAGCACAGAGCTAGTATCAGCAGCACCAGCCGGGGTAGGTACTGGGCAACGCAGTTAAGCCACCTTAGAAATTAGGGGCTAAACCACATCCAAGTTGTAATCTAGAGTTTCCTCTACGGCAAAATTGCAGTTCTGGAGGTGGGGCAAGGTTTATTTATATTGGGCTTGCTGACGCCGCTCGGCAAGTTTGAGTAACGTTTCAGCATGGGTTGCTTTAGTAATTGGATAAAAGTAGGCCAATGCCATGCCACCCAGCAGTAAAAACAGGGGCACAGGGCCGATAAATATGCGAATAGCCAGCAACGCAGAATCCGTTTGGATGGCTAGATCTTGATCAAAGCCTGAATAGGCTAAGGCCAGACCAAAAAGGGCAATCCCCCCAGCTAGACCCAACTTTTGTAGTAAGGTCATAAATGCATAAAAAGCACCTTCACTTCGTCGTCCGGTTTTAAGTTCGTTGAGTTCAATGACGTCTGGCAAAATTGACCAGGGAACGACATAGGCCGTGGCCACACCAAAACTTGCCACCAGACACAATAGATACATGATGCCTAGTTGACCCGGTTGGAGGAAAAATAAGCCGATCTGCACCAGGATCCAAACGCCACCCCCTAAAAAATAAACGCCTTTTTTACCAATACGTCTAGCCAGAAAGTTGCAGACGAACAGCATAATGATGGCTGTGCCCTGCACAAACAGTAGCGCTAAAAAATAATTTTGATTACCCATCCAAAAAGTTACATAGTAGGGTAATACAGCGGCTGTAATCTGTAATGCCAACCAAGAAAATAGATAAATGCCAACAACAAACAGGAAAGGGCGATTGCTAAAAACAACCTTAAGTTGTTCTAAAAATGAGTCGTCATCGCCCTCTTGTCTACTATTGAGTGAACGCCCCAAATAAGCAGCGTGCCGTTGGTAGTGACCAAAGGTACCAAAAACACACCAGTAGGTTGTTGCGATGACAATTAATCCTCCCAAAATACTCAGTATTTGATATTGCAGTTGGAGGCTTTCAGTCCGTTCGCTAACAACAGCCCCTAACGCTAAAATCAGTACGGCTCCAACCAAAGAAAATGCCAACCGAAACGATGTTAGTTCCGTACGGCTGTCATAATCTTCAGTCATTTCAGCAGTTAACGTGGAGTAGGGCAGATTTGTAGTGGTGAAAAAAGACTGAAACACCATAAACGCAAAAACGTAGTACCAAAATAGTGCTGTTTGGCTCCTTAACTCCGGTACAATCCAGACAAAATAAAACGTGACTCCAAAGGGGATAGCAGTTAATGTAATCCATGGATAACGTCGACCCCAGCGACTCTTCGTCCGGTCACTCAGCATCCCTACGAGGGGATCGTTTATGAGGTCCCAGATTTTGCCAATAGTGACTACGCCGCTAGCTAACCATGGCTCTAACCCAGCGACATTCGTTAAAAAGATCAAAAACGAAACGGCCAGCAGGTTAGATGTGAGGCCTGAGCCCATATCCCCTGCGCCATAGGCCAACTTGGTAGACCAGCTCAGTTTGGGAGGATGTGATGGTTTGCCTGAAGTTTCCATAGTGCGCGCGATTGCTAGAAATTATTAAATCATCTGTAGAATGAGGCTCAACCCTGACTGTACTGTCACACCAAGCGTCACACTAGACTCTTTGTACGTTGCCACAATTTAGAACAGTAATCTCAAGCAAGATGTCTGTCCTAATGACTATGGCAACGCTATATTATTGCCCTATTTGTGTCATCCTTTCCTTTTAATTACCGATGTCAGCCACTTTTGATCTATCAGCTTCGAACGTTTCCACCGACGCCGATCTGTATGTTTCCTGGGCAGATTACTATCAGGCCATTGAAAATTTAGCGATCGCAGTTCATACATCAGGATGGCAATTTAATCAGATTGTCTGTTTAGCCAAAGGCGGTCTAAGGATTGGCGACATCCTCTGCCGTATTTATGAGCAACCCCTGGCTATTCTCTCAACGTCATCCTACGGCGGCGAAGGTAATCGTACCCGTGGGGCAATTACGTTTTCTAGAGACCTCAGTATGACGACGACTAATCTTGGCACCCATGTTCTTTTAGTCGATGATTTAGTGGATTCAGGCCAAAGTTTACAACGCAGTATTCGTTGGTTAGAACACCGTTATGGATTCTACATTGATGAGATTAAAACTGCCGTACTTTGGTACAAAGCCTGCTCAGCGATTAAGCCTGATTATTATGTTGAGTATTTAGAAACCAATCCTTGGATTCATCAACCATTTGAAAAGTATGAAGAGATGACTATTGATACCCTTGTTCAAGATAGAGCAGGTTAGGCTGAACCAGCATGGTGCAATCAATTCTATTAGTTATTGAAAGGCAATTATCTACTCTTAAAACCTATGTCTTTACTAACGGGATTTTCTCTTTCCCGGCTCTGTTGAATTAAGATAAAAACTATGGTGCAAAAAAATCAGTTCCTGGCTCCATTTATGATGGTGTTAGTAGCACTTGGAATAATTGGTGCAGCGTTTGGATTTATTTCAAATAGTATGAATCCAAACGCTAGTGACTCTCAAGTAAATATAAACCTTGAGGAACCCCCAAAAACAACGACGACGCTAGCACAACGTTCTCTAGCACAGCATACCGGCACCGTACTAAGTGTTGCGATTCACCCAGATACTTCTCTATTGGCTAGCGGTAGCTATGACCAAACAATGAAGCTATGGGATCTAAACACAGGTAAAGTACAACGTACCTTCAACCATGCAGGGCGAGTGAATAGTGTGGTGTTCACCCCAAATGGACGATATTTGCTCACAGGTAGTGGTGATGGTGACATTATTGTTTGGAATCCTGAAACTGGTGCAGAAGAACATCGCTTTTCAGGACGTTCCGGTAGAATTTTGAGTCTGGCGGTTAATGCTGATAGCTCTCTCATAGCCAGTGGCAGTAGTAACGGCACTATTCGTCTGTGGGATCTTGAAAAAAGACGTGAAGATACCACCATATTGGAGTCTGGCGCATCGATTAACAGTTTGACATTTTCTCCAATAAATTCTCAAGAATTAGTCAGCGGTGATCAAGATGGTGTTGTTACCCTCTGGGATGTTGAAACTGAACAGTCTGTGCGCACTTACAAATCGGGGACAGACCGCATAACGGGTGTTGCTGTGAGTCCCGATGGCCAATATATTGCCAGCAGCAGTTATGATACCAACGTACAAATTTGGAATTTGACAACAGGCACTACCGAACAAACCTTAAGTGGACATGACTTTGTTGTTGCCAATGTCGCGTTTAGTGTCGATGGAGAAACCTTAGCCAGCAGCAGCTTTGATGAAACTATTAAAGTATGGAACTGGCAGCAAGCCTCAGAACGCTGTACTTTACGCGGACATTCTGGGTTTGTTTATGGTCTTGCCTTTAACCAACAAGGAACTGTATTAGCCACTGGTGGCTATGATGGTTTGGTAAAAACTTGGCCCCTGACAGATAAACAGACGGGATGTTCGGCTGGTTAAGGGTTGAACTCATCTTAAGTTCTAAGTTTTAAGCTATAAGGCTAACTCAAAACTTAGAACTTAAGATTGTAACTTGACGCACAAAGTGTACAACCCGCTTTAAGTTACTACCCATGTATTCAGCAGATTGCGATAAAGACTCTTCTTATAACAAATTTGAGTTCATTAAGCCTGATTACTCATGGTTCGCTCAAAATAGAGAGGAGTTGAAAAGTTATCCTGTTAGCGCAAGATAAATATCATCAGATACCCCCAACAGCAGTAAGATAGGGTGTTGTATCTCAGATAAAGTAGAGAGGAACCTTTGGACCACACCATTAATCTCCATGATGGTTAGAGTAATCCCCCGAAAAGCCCGTAGTAGTTCAGACGTCGGTTGGCTGGTTGCCCGTTTTGGATTCCCCGCATAAAGACGGCACTGGTTCCGTCAGGTGGGAAGCCTATATCCTTTGCGTGAGAATAGTTAAACGGCATATCGAATCGATAACAACTGTGACCATGAGAGTCCCTTGTCCAAAATCCCTATGCGGACAGCAGGCACCTGTTTTGTGGTGAAATGAACCCGCTAACATTGCCAACCATGGTTTGTGGTCAATCAATGTCGGATTTGTTGGGTTGATATAGGGTAGTCAAAAGCAGAGTTTTTGGCGGGGTTGCAACCCAATCTACGCGGGATTTTCTATGGTTTCCCCTGTAGGGTCATTGCATGCAATGACCCTACAGGGGGGATGCCAAAGGTCCAAGTTAGGTTATTCAACGCGGATGCGTTTGGTCAAAATTGCCATTAGTTCATTGGGGCGTCCGGTGGGTAGGGGGTTGCTCCAATCGTTGGGTTCGGCGGAGTTGAGTTTGTGCTTGGAATCTCCGGGGTCAGTCATCGGTACGGTGTTGGTAGCACTTGCCGATGGCGCAAAAGCAAACTGAGTTAATTAGGGTGTCGCAATTGGTGATAATGATTGGGTTATAGTTGAAACGGTGAACCATAGCCTATACCTCGTAGGTTGGGTTGATACCCCTATGATCTCTCCATCAACCGTCTTGCACCCATAAAACCCAACAAATTCAACATTGATGATATTCCATATCCATAATGATTGGGTTACGGGTGTGGAATGTAAAAATGTTGGCAATGTTGGGTTAATTAGGGTGTCGCAATTGGTGATGATGATTGGGTTACGGGTGTGGAATATAAAAATGTTGGCTTGATGCGAGAGATTAGTCTTGTTGCAAGGGTGGGACTCCGCAAAGGGCGCGATCTTCATCGTTGTATTTCGGATCAGGATTGTTGGTCAGAAAAGGTCTAAGATGCTCACAGGCACTGGCCAAAAGCTCATCTAGCCTATCCCAGGCATACAGAGGCCAAAGTGTCATCACATTGTCCTCTGTTAGAGCGATATATCGCCAATCACCACGAATATCAAAATTTGTACCCTCATATTGTGCAATTTGATTGCCGTTGAGGTCCCACAGACGCGCCGTGCCATCCTCCCCGCTCGTGGCGATCTGCTGACCATCCGGACTGAACGTCACCTGCAAAACACTCCCCTGATGGCCATCAAACTGCTGGATTTGATTGCCGTTGAGGTCCCACAGACGCGCCGTGCCATCCTCCCCGCTCGTGGCGATCTGCTGACCATCCGGACTGAACGTCACCTGCAAAACACTCCCCTGATGGCCATCAAACTGCTGGATTTGATTGCCGTTGAGGTCCCACAGACGCGCCGTGCCATCCGCCCCGCTCGTGGCGATTTGCTGACCATCCGGACTGAACGTCACCTGCCAAACACTCCCCTGATGGCCCTCCAAACTGCTGGAGTTTGATTGCCGTTGAGGTCCCACAGACGCGCCGTGCCATCCTCGTGGCGATCTGCTGACCATCCGGACTGAACGTCACCTGCCAAACACTCCCCTGATGGCCATCAAACTGCTGGATTTGATTGCCGTTGAGGTCCCACAGACGCGCCGTGCCATCCGCCCCGCTCGTGGCGATCTGCTGACCATCCGGACTGAACGTCACCTGCCAAACACTCCCCTGATGGCCATCAAACTGCTGGATTTGATTGCCGTTGAGGTCCCACAGACGCGCCGTGCCATCCGCCCCGCTCGTGGCGATCTGCTGACCATCCGGACTGAACGTCACCTGCAAAACACTCCCCTGATGGCCCGTCAAAACAAGGGGCGTGTTTTCAGTATTAACAGAAATTGAATATTCTCCAATTGCTCCTTCAGCATATGTTGTTGCTATGACCTGATAAGAACCATCATTAGGTAACTGAAAAACAATTGCTGAATTGAGTTCTGAACCACCATCATCATCACGTGCAAGAATATTACCTTTGCTATCGACTAAGAAAAGAAAAGGATCAAACGAATCACTAGTGAGAGAGATGGAAACTATCTGATGTGCTTTTCCTGAGAATTTATGGCTTGCGTAATGTCTGCCTTCCCGTTCAGAGAAGAAATCAGACTCCGTAATGAGTTCACCGTCATCACTAAATATGGATTTTGATTTATATGTCTCTAATCTACTCAGATTCCACAGCCTTACTGCACCGCCGCCGCTTGTTAGAGCAATTTGCTCGGTTATGGGATTAAACAATATAGATAGAACACTGTACATACTGTTGATTTGATTGCCGTTGAGGTCCCACAGACGCGCCGTGCCATCCTCCCCGCGCGTGGCGATCTGCTGACCATCCGGACTGAACGTCACCTGCAAAACACTCCCCTGATGGCCATCAAACTGCTGGATTTGATTGCCGTTGAGGTCCCACAGACGCGCCGTGCCATCCGCCCCGCTCGTGGCGATCTGCTGACCATCCGGACTGAACGTCACCTGCAAAACACTCCCCTGATGGCCATCAAACTGCTGGATTTGATTGCCGTTGAGGTCCCACAGACGCGCCGTGCCATCCTCCCCGCTCGTGGCGATCTGCTGACCATCCGGACTGAACGTCACCTGCAAACACTCCCCTGATGGCCATCAAACTGCTGGATTTGATTGCCGTTGAGGTCCCACAGACGCGCCGTGCCATCCTCCCCGCTCGTGGCGATCTGCTGACCATCCGGACTGAACGTCACCTGCAAACACGCCCCTGATGGCCATCAAACTGCTGGATTTGATTGCCGTTGAGGTCCCACAGACGCGCCGTGCCATCCTCCCCGCTCGTGGCGATCTGCTGACCATCCGGACTGAACGTCACCTGCAAAACACGCCCCTGATGGCCATCAAACTGCTGGATTTGATTGCCGTTGAGGTCCCACAGACGCGCCGTGCCATCCTCCCCGCTCGTGGCGATCTGCTGACCATCCGGACTGAACGTCACCTGCAAAACACTCCCCTGATGGCCATCAAACTGCTGGATTTGATTGCCGTTGAGGTCCCACAGACGCGCCGTGCCATCCTCCCCGCTCGTGGCGATCTGCTGACCATCCGGACTGAACGTCACCTGCAAAACACGCCCCTGATGGCCATCAAACTGCTGGATTTGATTGCCGTTGAGGTCCCACAGACGCGCCGTGCCATCCTCCCCGCTCGTGGCGATCTGCTGACCATCCGGACTGAACGTCACCTGCATCCGGAAACATGCCCCTGATGGCCCGTCAATTGAGTTTCACGAACATTATTTAAACCTGTTTGTAATGCTAATAGGGGACTCGCTGCCAGGTAATTTATTCCATTCGCCTTAATTATGTCATTGGCTTCTTTGGATAGCTTAAATGCCACAAATAAACTTTCTGACTGCTGGGCCTCAAACTTTCGAGATGCATTTACACCAGCCCTCTCCAAATTAGTCACCCGTCTTACCAATGTGGCCTCAAGTCTTGCGCTCTCCCGTTCTTCAAGGGCCGCAACCTCTGCCAATCTAGCAACCTCTAAATCTCTCTCAGCTTGCTGACTCGCAATTTCAGCTTCTGTTACTTTTGCCTGAGCACTTTCAATTGCTGCCTGGGCCTCCTGTTGTTCCGCTTTGGTCCGCCGATCAATCTCTTTCAGACGAGTATTAGCCTCTTCAACTGATTTCTCAGCCTTTTTTACCTTTTTATCAGCTGCCTGCGCTCTCCTGCTAGCAATGTTTTGCCGAAACTCTGCCACTTCAACATCGAAACCGGCTTTCCGTTGTTTCAAATTAGCCCAAATTTCTTGCCTATTTGCTTTCCATGTAGTGAGCCCAGCGTCCAAAGTGGACCTATCGGCGTTTTTAGTCGCTGCAATAGCTACCCCAACCGTGACAAAAGCAACTGCAGCGGCAGCGGCAATAGTTCCAGTTAATCCCCGCCGTGCCTGCCGATTCCTCGCCCGCAAATTCTCTCTTTCATCCTGTATCAGCCCCAACTCCTGACGAGCTTTCGCATTCGCCGCTTCCAGATCCGCCTTCTCACTTTCCAACAGCAACCGCTTCCGCTTCTCCTCCTCCAGCTCCGCCACCAGTTTCTCCAACTGCGGAGCCTGCGACGCCCGGATCACCCCCGCCAAATAATCATGCACCAACTGATACCGATCATCCGGCGTATCCGGCAGATACACCACAATGCCCGACCCAGTCAACACCCGTAACACCAGGTCCAGCCCCTGAACCTCTACCTCAGCCTCCAGACGTACCCCCAACGCCTCCAACTCCCGCACCAACTCCGGCCCCGTCTTTAACGGACGAGTCCCCCGCTCATCCGTCAACAAAAACAACACCAGCGACGCCAGCCGTTGATTTTCCTCCCCACAATCCTCCACCACATCATCCAGGTAGCGCTGCACCAACGTCTCCTTTGGCTGTGCCCCCAACTGCCGATACTCCCCCAGAGTCTGGATGCCATTTGTCTGCAGCTGCGCCCCCACCACCTGCATCTCGATGGGTCGCACCTCCCGCAACGGCCCCGCCAGATCCCTCACCAGCGCATCCACCAGCTCCGGCTCCAAATACATCCGCGACCCCGACGCCAGATTTTCAATAATCGACTTCGTATCCTCCGGGCTAAAATTCCCAATCTCATAGAGAATCTGTTTCCCCAGAATATCCTCCAGCTGTGCCCGTGCCATCGACCCCGGCTCCAGCTGATTTTGCTTTACCAGCTGTCGCGCCTCTAGCAAATAATGCAGATAATCCTCCCGAATCGAAAACACAATCTTTAACGCACCAGGCAGATCCAAACAACGCGCAACAAACTCAAAAAACACCCGCCGCCTCAACGGATCAGGATTCGCAAAGAAAAACTCCTCAAACTGATCAAATAACAAAACCGGACGTAACGTTCTATCCTCACAAATTCGCAAAACATCAAGAATCTTGCTCTCCACCCGCATCTCAAAGTCCCCCAAACTTGGGGGATTTAGGGGGCCACCAACACTACTCACCTCCTCACCATCAGCCCCCCCATCCAAGTCTCCCCCCAGCAGCTTCAGACCCTCCAGCGCCTTCACCAACTCCTGCTGCCAATCCGTATACTTCCGCACCAATACCGGCACATTTTTCCGATTCTCCAGGGTCCGTCCCCTCAGCGCCGGCAACAGCCCCCCATTGATCAGCGAACTCTTCCCCACCCCCGATGTTCCATGGACCACCACCAGCTTATGGGTCTTCCCCGCAATCCGGTTTAAAAGTTCTGTCAGATCCCGCTTTCGCCCCGATGCCTCAATCTCTGGCGCAATCTCCTCCAACGTTTCCCGCTCAGACCGCACCGTCATTCGTTGTTCTATCCGTTGAGAGCGTAATCGTCCTGCCCCAATGAAGGCCCGTAGGCCGTACTGCTTCTCAATCGCTAACCGCTCTCGCTTAATCTTAAACGCCCTTAAATAATCTCCCTGCTCCCGCAAACATTGTTGTAACCCTAACAATATGCCACTATATAACGTTGGGTGCTCCATCACCCCCAGGGCCTGGGCTGCTTGTAAATGGGCGATGGCCGTTGCCCGCTCCCCCAGTCGATGCTTAGCTTCTGCCAACATTTTTAGATACAGCAGCCGCCACCAGCTATCTTGCTTTTTGAGCGTATCTAAGGCTGTTTGGGCTAGCTCAGCGCCCCGTTGCCACTGCTGTCGATGCAAGGCCACATCGGCTAAAAAGCCATAGTCCTGGGCTTGTTTACTCGTGCCTGAATACCGCTGATGCAGCGCTAACGCTTGCTGCGCGGTGGCTTCTAGCTCGTCCCATCGCTCTAACCGATGCAGTACTCGCTCCAGCTGATTAATGCATTTTGCCATCAGGTCGGGGCGCTCAGCCTGTTCAAACACAGCTAAAGAGTCCTGCAACGGTGGTACCACCCCTTCCCAGTCTGCACTGCGATACTTTGTACTATCCACCACATAGTACCGAGCCCGCCCTAAATAAAACAGCGATAGCCCATATCGCAGCTGTTTATCGGCCTGGGTACGCCAGTAGTTAGCACTCTGCTGAAATAACTCAATCGCCACCTGGTTGGGCACATCCAGACCCCGCGCAAAGGCCACACTCGCCTGCAAATCTGGCTCTAGCGCGATGCCTTGTGCCTGTAAAGCTGTCAGGGCTAATGACAACTCATGGGGTTGCAAATAGCCAAAGGCATTGAGCTGTCTTAACTGTTTATTAAATGAAGCGGGGATATCGGGGGCTAACAGCGTTTCAAACAAATGATCGCTGGCCAGCTGTAGCCCATGGGTCAGGGCCTCGATGGACAGGGTAAATTCAATGGTTTCACCCCCGGCAATACTTTCAAAATCGTTGGCATGCTTTGACAGCAGCCGATATCCCTGATCCGTAAACCACAATACCAACGGAAATGGAAACTCCCGCCGAAATTCTTCCCGTCGTTTATTTAGCTCTACTAAAAAGACTTCTAAGGAGCCCAGTCGCTCCATGCCTAGCACCAGCACTGCCCCCGGCGGGCTATCCCCTCGCTGCATCATCTGCAGCTGCGCATACAGGTTGTAGTCATCTGTGCCTAATTGCAACACTTGCACCGGCCCCTGCAGGTCTTCCCCAGCCAGCCGTTGCCCCAGCTGCTCTACCATCTGGTCCCGCAGACGACCATAGTTGCACCGTGCTAACAGCAACGTAATCGTATCTGCCCCCTGGCCAAAGGCAATGGCACTGGTTAATTCCTCCAGCGCCGCCTGATTCTGCGCTGAATTCCCAGCAAATTCAAAATTGTCGGTAGGGGGCACAGTATTCATCAGATCATGCCTCCTGGGTGGGGCTCCTGGGTGGGTCTAACGTGCCTATAAAATAGCGAATCTTGGTTAATTGCAACAGGGGGGATGGATTATATATACCGGTGGGGGCGGTGGGTTGTGCTTTGTTGGGAGATACCTTCGTATAAATGGTTTGTAAGCACAACCTACCCTACGTCGCAATTATCCCATTATCCCGCTATCGTCCTTTAATTCCTCGGCTTCTAGCAAAATTGGGTTTACGTCAAACCAGGATTCTCCCTGGTTGCGATATTCAAATACCAGACGACTGTGGATTAATCGCTGATAGTCGTCGTCGCCACCGACTTTTTTTTGCTGCTGTCTTACTTGCCGTAATAACGCCCATTCATCTGTCGATAGCTGCAGGGTCATCTCATTGCGTCGGGCGCGAATCACTTCTTCTAATTTCGCTTGCTTGAGGGGAAAATTACGTCCCTTGCGCACCCAGCCGTTGAGCAACCGCAACAGGTCTCGCACATGACCACCACTGGCCATACAAAGACGATCCAAAGATTCTGGCTGCTCGAACAATGTCATTAGTTGCTCTAACCGTTCGGTTTCTGACTGGGCTGGCATGGCTCGCGCTAGCACTAGCTGCCTGAGCAGCCGCATGCCTTCTTCACACAGCTGGCCATTGCGCAACTTTACTGGCACCATGGGCAGCACCTTCGGGTCATCTGTGTACCGTGCCGTCAGCAGCCCATATTCACTGGAAAACTTCAGCGCCAGGGGAATGGTATACACCTTATGGCAGTGCAGCTTTTGCAAACATTCGTGCTGATCAATAAATAGGTATTCCTGCTGGGACCGGCCAAAGGCTTTGGGGCGATTGTCAATCCGGTCTAGATTGTCCACAATCACCACCAGCCCTTTTTTGCCCTGTTGCTTAAGCTGTTCGATGGCAGGCTTGAGCAACTCTTCGTTAATGGCCTCCACCAGCTGATTTTTTTGGGGACCTAAAAACTGATTTAATCGGTCCCGTAGGGTGGCGTCATTCTTCGCTCGGGCGGTGATTTTACCAATCCCTGCTGCCAGGGAAAATTCGCCGTTGGTATTGGCACTGGCGCTTAGGTCTGATATGCCCGGTGTCTTGATTGGCAACGGCACCGATGCTTCAGCCTCTAGCTCAATCTCGGTCATCAAGACCTTGGCGGCCTTTTGTAATAACCCCCGCAGGCCCTTCGCATCACCAATGTCGATGCCTTCTAGACTTTGGCTAATGCGTCGGGCAATGGCCAGCAACACATCGCCAATGTCCACATCGGCCATCTCCAGGTCTTCTGTGGATTCAAAATAAACGACGTGGAACCCCTCTACTTCTAGTTCTGCCCGCAGTTTTAGCAATTCCGTTGATTTACCACAGCCGATATGGCCGGTAAACAGAGTACAGGTAGGATTCTCGGGTTCGTAAAAGGTGATCAGGTCTTTGATTTCGGTAATAATCTGCTCCCCACGCACCTCGGAAAAGTCGATATACAGCTGCCGGTCGTCCTCGTTTTGCGGATCAAGGGTGCGGGCAGGGTTGGTGGCTTGAAAAAACTGACGAACATCTAGCACGGGCTTACCAGGGGGCATGGCGACGGTAATCGAGGTCTATGTCCCTATAGCTTCAGGTATCGCACATTTTTCTCCCAGGGGATGCCCTGACATCGTAATAGTGCTTAACAAAGAAACCTTGATGACTCAATGCGGGATGATCTCCCAGGGGGTTAGAGTTCGGAATTCGGAATTTGGAATTCGGAAGGGAAGCGCATTCTGAACTCCGAATTAAGTTCTTTCAACGATTGAATTCACCGACTCAGGTAAAATCTACTCGTATAGTCAGGTTGGCCTTGACCCGACGACCGCCATCAACAATAAATAGAATTTCGGCAAATCCTCCAGGGCCGGGTTCTTTAACTGTATATAGACGAGTTACGGACCCAAATCGGGTTTCATAGGTAGTGACGCTACTCGGCCCCAAATATTGTCCCGTATTGGGATCCACATCCCCTTCCCAGGTGCCCCAGTCCTCAAATCGATTACGGGTAGGGACCAGGGCACCATCTAGCTCCAGGGCATCTAAATGTTCATCACCGCCTAATACTGTCATGCCCCGATCTACGCCCGCTGTCGTTGAGCCGGTAAATGTAATGGGGCTAACAAAGTTGTTTGCAATTTGAATTGTTCCAAACCCTGGATTAGGTCCCAGGCGCTCATTACGTTGTCTACCCCAGAGAGGATTGTCCACATTGCCTAAACGTTTGGCAAACGGGGTGGCGTTGTCTATATAATTGCGGTTTGTAAACTCCTGTTGAACCGATTGCACGACGTCCGCAATGACCGGATCCGTTTCAGGCGGTAGGTTTTCCGATTCTCCTCGGGCGATATTAACCTGACGAAAGGTTCTAAAGACAGCATCGGCCCGACCATCTTGACTCAGACGATAGTCCAGAGAGTAGGCATTAGCGGGTTTAGGAAAGAAGAAACTAGAGGTTCCAACAAAGGAAAGTCCTCCCAGGGTACTTGTCTGAATAAACCGACGTCGGTTTAAGCTCATAGAATTGGATATTGATACTCAGGTCTACGAATGAGAAAAAAGAGAGCACACACCTGACTTGAAGAGTCTATCTCAAGTTTGAATTACCCAATCCCGATTCGAAATGAATAATTCTGTAGGGGCTGTAGCTTATGTCAGCCCTAAGGATATCAGGGGATATCAGTTAGGATTTCGGATTAGAGAAGATCTAAAATCCTCTCGATTGTATTCTCGAATTTTTCAATGTCGTCTAATACAGTGCCTGCATCCTCAACTACATCACCAGAATCGTTAGGACGTGTATGCCCCTCAGACCGTTCAGAATCTGTAGCCGTTGGATTATTTGTAGGCTCCTCACTTGTGCTTACGGTATCTCCCCTTAAGACTGCACCACTAGTACTGGGACTGCTGTGCGTACTACTACCTCCGCCAGTATGGAGTTTGGCCTCTAAAAAATGAAGATTACAGTTGCTACTCTTCCCGCCGGGACCTGAGCGATGACAAATTAGTTCGACTGAAAAATCTTCGCCATTGCCCAGTATCAAGGTTGTGTTGATTAAGCTCCCTGGAACAATGTTGTCATAGGAATGAATTATATTACCGCTTTGGTAAACATTAACGGTGGCTAAGGAATCTCTAGCTGCATCCTCATCAGGTACTCCCATCTGTAAAACTAACAATGGAAAGGTACTAGAGTCTGCCAAACAAGTAAGCGCAGCTTCATAGGTAGCCCGAATCGGCATAAAAAACTGTGATTCATAGGGGCGTCTATTTACTGCAACTAGCGATGACCCGGTACTTAAACGATCGTATGTTGAGCGCGATGTGTTGTACGTACATTGGGCACCATCTAGCAACGGCATTTCTTGTTCAGGTCCCACACGACCTCTGGCGTTGGGGTCCGACTGACCGAAAGCGGGGGTAAGGGAGCAAAGCCACACGAGTGGCAAAATCAACGCGACAGCGTTTGCGTTTGAGTACAGATAAGACATGGCTATTAGTTGCTCAGGAATGCCCACGGTTAACGTCTTGATTATCTAAGGTCTTATCACCAAAAGGCATTGATTGATGACTAACAAGAGGACCGATGTGTAAAAGTTCACCCTGCCCTGTTAACCGTTAAATATTGGTTAAAGATGCAGCGAAGACTATTAAATCAAGCTATAGCCAATTACCGATCAGCACAAACGGTGCCCAAAAGTAGGGATGTTTTTGATATTGGTCATTTTCTATCAGCGCGACCTGGGCTTTTTGTAAAATCTCAGCTTTTGTCAGCGTACTATCAGCCAGTTGTTGGTAGAAATTGGTCATTAGGTCAGAGGTGCCCTGATCATCTACTTTCCACAGGGTGGCTAGGGTACTGCGAGCCCCCGAACGTACTGCAATCCCTGCTAACCCCAGGGCTGCTTGCTGGTCATCCCCTGAGGCTGTTTCACAGGCGCTAAGTACAAGTAATTCTAAGGCGGCATCGCGACTAATTTCACCTGCCTGTAGCATGGAACTGAGCTGATTAGCGTTAATCCTACCGTCAAAGGCCTGGATAAATGTTTTGTCTAAGTCGGAGCTAAACTCTCCATGGGTCGCTAAGTGAACAACCGGAAACGGTAAAGACGTTAGCTTATCTTGGAAAATGTCAATCTTAAACGCTTCATTTTCTAAAACCTCACTTGGGACCTGTGCCTCAATGGCATCAACTTCTACTTCTACAGCTGGTAATTCGGGTAGCCCGCCTACTGACTCTGATAATCCGGCAACCAGTGCCTTTATTTGGCCTCTAGCTAGGGGTTGTGGGTCAATGAGTTCTAACCCTGGGGTGAGTGCGATCGCATATTGCTCAATCAAATACTGCGATTGTTCCCGGTCGTAGAGGACTGACATCGGCACATTTCGTAAGGCCCCATCGAGGACAAAGGCCAACACTTTTGTATCACCAATCGCTGGATCTTCGGTAATCGGGCGAATTAGCCAATCATAAAGCTGAGCAGCGGGGGCAATAAAATTAGCATTTAAGTCAAGGGATGTATCGTCGGGTACTACCGCAACTGTGGCACGAGCAGCAGACCTGGCAGACGATACCCATTCGTCAATCTTATCAGTGGCCTCATTGAAGGGACGCAAAGAAATGATTCGTTGCAGCCGCTCAAGCTGAGCTTCAAAATCATCTTTGTCTACGTCAACTGTGTAATGCTTAAACGAGTTTTCACGAGATTCACTTGGAAAACCAACAATTACCTCGATACTGTTGTCCAGAATAATCGGATAAACAATGGCGGCATCGGCATCGATTTTATCAATGTCAGTGGTACTCGTAACCACACAATCAGCCCGAAAGAAGTTAACCAGTTCTGCTACCTGCAAGTCTTCAATAACATTTCTGGCCTTAAATAAGTTTTCAGACGATTTTCCTGCAATACCACTCTCTGATTTCAATAAAAGACCCACCAATTCGCGATAGATAGGCTCGACCTCCCCACGGAATGAGAATTGTAGGTCCGTATTGGTGGAAACCAGATCCCGTCTTAATTTTTCTAAGGTGCTCAGAGCTTGTTCGTAAGCATTGATCGCCTCATCTATGTTTCCTTGAGCGGCTAAAATCCGACCTAACTGCCACTGCCATTGATAAAGTGCAATGGCCGAATTGCTAGTCTCTGCAAGAATCCGTGCTTTTTGAGTGGCTTCTGCCGCTGCGTCCCATTGCTGGTTGATTTCATACAAATGGCCCCAGTAGCCCCAAGCATAGGACTGACTCTGGCTATCTCCCTCGGCCTGTTGCAGGGTATCGGCCAAGTATTCTGCCAGCGCTTTGGCGGACCAGACTGATTTTGCTTCAATCAAATGGTTGGCCAGGTTCAGGCGAATCAGATTAGCCGTACGACCTGACCCCAGTTGGGGCAGTTGACCCTGTATCTCTTTGAGCAGGTCTGGGTCTAGCGTAGCTTGACTAAGCTGTACCCCTAGCAAATTAACCTGTGCCTGTAGACGAAGCGACAGGGTGGGTGCAATGTCTGCGGCTTGTTGATAATAGGCGTTGATGCGACCATATGGAGACCCCTGCAATAGGCTATCGCCAGATTCAGCCAACAAATTCCCCAGGCTCAACAGGGTACTACTTAATTCTGTTGTGTTACCACTGGCTTCGGCGAGTTGTCGACTCGCGTCCAAACTCTTTAGGGCATCGTCTATTTTACCATTTAACCGTTGGGTATTTGCCAAGCGTCTTAGCCCCGCTGCTTTGATGGCCGGGTCTGACACGGTGTCTAGGGTCTCAGCAATGGTCTCAAGCTGTTGTGAGGCTTCCCGATAACGGCCCTGTACCTGAAGAATTTGGGCACGGTTGAGCTGTGTCCGCAATAGCCCGGTGGTATCGTCTAAATCTTGATAAATGTTTGCTGTTTGGTCTAACTGGGTCAGGGCATCGTTGAGTTGTCCCTGGGCCATACTGAGCTGGGCGTCGGCGTTAATTACCTGGGCGAATACTCGCTGACCATAGGAACTGTTGGGACTGTTGTTTAATTGATTGCGGGCAGTTGCGATCGCATCCTCAACTTCTTCGTAGTTACCCAAACGCAGGTGGGCCAGACCCATATTGCTGAGAATACTGGCTTGGTTGATGGTATCGCCTTGGGTTTCATAGCGTTGGGCGGCTTGTTGCCAGGTTGCGATCGCAGCGACATATTGCCCCGCTGCATACTGCTCCCGCCCCTGCTGTACCAACTGAGCAGGTGTTACCTGGGCTAATCGCTGTTCAACCCTGACTGCCTGGGGGAGTTGTGCCAGACTTGGCAGTCCTTGACCACAAAGACAGGCTGTTAAGCCAGCAATAATTAGAAACCGGAGCCATTTAACCATTTTACCGACCTATCTAGAAACAGTAGAAGAAAGATTTGCTTGAGAAGGTACGCCACATTGTTGAACCAGGGAGCTGTCAGCAGTTTCTAACCTTGATGAGGCATATAGATAAAGCCGACCATCAGCGTCTCGTCGCCAACCTCTAGGTTCAACAATGGTCTCGGTAGATACATCAGGCTGAGTCGGGGTAAGTATTTCATCAGTTAAATCATTGATAACATTCTCGGCAACGGGCTGTATCTCTTGAGGGCCTAAGTCATCTAATAAATGTGTTGCATCTAATGATTGCCTTGGGGTTACTGGTAATCCGCCTCGTCCAACCACTGTGAATTGGCTGGTTTCGCTATCATCCTGTCGTTGCTGACTGGCCAATAGGTCACACCGTTGATCAATCAGGCTAGTCGGATCGATCAGGTTAGTCGGCAACTCATTTAAACCTTCATCGGTGACTAAGCTAGAGAAAGAAACAGTCCCCGATGAGCCCTGGGCAGAATCAGCAGAGATATCGACTCGGTTATTGCCGCGAAATTGGGCAAAGCTACCTGGATTGCGACCTACAGGAGTTGTCTGACCACTTTCAAAGAGGGTGGCTAAAAAGGCAGGGGAGTTAATGGTAATAATGCCCCCTGGCCCCAGTTCTGCATTGGCCAAAATATCACTGTCTTCAATCAACACCAGCGCATCGGCATTGATGGTAATGTTGCCGCCACCGCCAGTACTATCGAAGACGCTCGTACTCAAAAGGCTACCCTGATTAAAAAATGTAATACCTGCATCAATTTCAACATTGCCGCCCCCAGCAGCATCTGCACTGGCTGAGATTTCTCCTACACTAATGGTCAGACGGTCGTCAGCAAGAATATCAATTTCACCAGCTGCTCCAGGTCCTTCGGCTCGGCTCAACAAACTAGACCCTTGTTGCAAGGTTACTCGATCGGAGATTACTTGAATATCACCACCGGGGCTTTCGTTGAAAGTAATAGTTGCTACTGCTGAAGAACTATCAACAACTAGATTAGGTGTTTCAAAAATAATATTACCTGCTGGTCCTACAGTATCTTCTCCAGCAACAGATTGTAGGCTACCTTGTGATATGGTGATAGAATCACGACCCTTGAGAAAAATATCACCACCAGTGCCTTGCCCACCCGGAAAACCTCGCCTACTAGGAGCAATAGTAGAGCTAATTGCTGCGCCATTGTCTACAACAATATTTTGGGCATCGACAATAATATCTCCAGCGTTACCAACTCCTCCTTCTCTTAGGTCTGTTGCAATAGTACTATTGCCTGACAAAATAAAAGACTCATCCAGTTGAATTTCAATATTACCCGAATCTCCTATTCCTAAGACATCTGTACGAATAGCCGGGAATTTAGCATTCTGAACAAAAAGATTTCGGGCTTCAATGTTAATATCACCTGAGCTTCCGGCAGTTCCTTCTGCCAATCCTGTATCAAATCCCGTATTGGCAGGTGCATCAAGGCTGGTTAGAAGGATATCTCCCTCTACGATGACATTAATATCACCGCTATTACCCTGCCCTGCTGGCAGACCATCTTCAGCAGCACGGATAAATGTCCCCACAATTGCCCCCTGTGTTATGGTTAGTGAGCCTGCTTTAATCGTAATCTCACCGCCATCCGCATTGGCTCCGGCTCTAATGGTTGAAAGAATGCCCGTATTGGCACTTCCCGGAATTTCAGAGGCTGGAACATCACCAATAATTTCTAAGGAGTCAGTAACCTCAATATAGATGTCTCCGCCTTTCTCCTGGGACGCTGTACTAGTAACAATCTGAGCAACCTCAGTCATACGCAGGTTATTGGCTAGAATATCCACCCGTCCACCTTGGCCAGTCCCTTGCGTTTCGCTAAGCAGAGCAGAGTCTTTGAGTAGAGCCACTTCACCCTCTGCAATTAGCGCTATACGCCCTGTCTTCCCCGTTAAACTGACAGTTTGAATTCTGCCTGGGGTTAGACCAGTGGAAAATATCTCTATATTACCTCGGGAATCGATAAAAACATCTCCACCATTACCGATAAAGGGCAAAAAAGGCAGTTGAGCATTAGTTGCAATTATATTTGTTCGAATATTACCACTTGCAAGACTCTCATCAGGCTGGAATTGATTAGTCAATAGCACAACCCCATCGGGTTGACTAATGAAGATTTTACCAATATTAATATCAGCGGAGGTTGCAATGCTTTCTTGGATGCCAATAGGCTCATTAATAAAAAAGCCACAGCCTAAACAATTCAATGGTGTTTGAGCCGCTGTTGTACCAGCACGAATATCAACGACTGGTCGTACGCTGCCATTAGCTTCAACAAAACTGACTCCATCTGGCAAAGCCCGAGAGAGAGAAACTTGCTCGTCTGGAAAGGCTGGATCAGTGCCAAAAATAGTGAGTTCTCCAATAGTGACTGCACCACCTGCCAAAATTCGCAGTGAGCCACCTATATAGGTGATAAAACTAACATCACCCTGGGCCTCAATCACAGGATCACGCACGCTGATCAAATTGCCTGGGCTACCGTCTAGCTGTTCTATCTGAAATTGCCCTCCAGACCAAAAATAAGCATCGCCTATAACCGGCTGCCCAGAGCGTAGGCTTAAGTCACCACCGGACCATAGTCCACTGTCTGGATGCTCCAACACAGAAATATCTAAGGTCTCGTTGGCCTGAATATCAATCCCCTCACCCGCTGCTGCGATAAAGGGTTGGGCCACACTATCACGAATTTCGACGGTATCTGTTGCCCAAAGTTTTAAATGACCGGGGGTTAACAGCGAGCCTTGCAAATTCAGAGTTTCAGCCTGTAAGCTTAACAGCCCTCCTGTCTGAAGCTGGGCTTCACTTTGAATCAAGCCTTGTTGCGGTTCTCCATACTGCAGTCCGGGCGTCAGGGTGATTGCTAGCAGGGGTGGGGCTACTGGGTCGGTTGCACTGTAGCTTAGACCCTCACCAAACTCAAAGGCCTCAGCTGTACTGGCAAAAAACGAACCGGTAATATCGAGCTCTGCTGCCGGTCCAAAGACAATGCCATTGGGGTTAAGTAAAAATAAACTGGCATTACCATCAACGCCGAGGGTCCCCAATAGATTGGAGGGACTATTACCCGTGACGCGACTGAGAATATGGTCAATACCAACGGGGTTGGCAAAATAAACGCGCTGTAACTCAGCAACATTAAAGTCTGTAAAACTGTGGAAGAGGTTCGCGCCACGAATAGCTCCCCCTTCAATTAAATTAGCAGGCAAACTCTGGACCGTCGCATCCGTCACTGTCGAGGCTTCATTACCTAGGGTATTGTCCGGTGTGATTTGGGCCTGCACCGCCGCAATGCTGCCGATGCTAAACAGGACAGGCAACAACGTTAGGGACACTTGGGTAGGGAGTCTAAACCTATTCATAGGGCACTCGTTTGTCTAAAATTCTCGGAAACAGAGGCACAATGGGCACTCAGATGAATGGGAGACTCTGTTGAGCGAGTCGCTGCATAGAGCACTAACTGGCCGTCAGCATTGCGTACCCAACCCTGCGGTTCAGAAATCTTTTCTACTACTACATCTAATGAAGAGTTATTGGTTATTTGAGTATCGCTAGTGCCTTGATGGGCGTCACTGTCTTCTACAACAGGTCCCAAGTCATCGAGTAGTGCTTCTTCATTGAGGGGAGTATTGGGAGTAGTCGGCAGTCCACCACGACCCACCACTGTAAACTGGCTTCCCCCAGTGTCTGTGTTATTGGCTGCCAGTAAATCACACCGTTGATCAATCAAACTTGTCGGATCAACTAAATTTATAGGTAAATCATTTAACCCTTCCTGCACATCCACATTGGTCAGACGATTAAACTCGGTAATGCCTGCATCGCCTTCAACAGAACTGGCGGTAATATCACTAAAGGGTGTTAGTTCATCTTGAAATTCTAAGCCAATAATATCTCGTGCTGAGATTGTTACACGACCACCAGAACCACTAAAAGCATTGGCCGTAATGTCACTATTCTCGTTAAGAACGCTCACTACAAAAGGAGAATTTATCATGACACTACCACCGTCACCACTGGCATTTAGAAAACCCGCTGTCGCAGAAATACCACTAATCTGTCTTAACAAAATATATTCGCTTACGTCGAATGTAATATTGCCGCCATCGCTCAAGTTACTAATTGTCTCGATCAAGCTCCTATTATCTGCAAAAACAGAATCTGCAATGATTTCAATATCGCCAGCTTCAGCAAATGCGCTAGTTGGAATCGAAGGAACACCAATAGTGCCTGAGGAAATATAAGCAGAATCTGTTAATCGTAAGTTATCCGTACGAATTAAAAGGTCCCCACTAAGACCACTACCGCTTATTACATTGGTAAAAATTCGAGAATTGCTAACTTCAATGAAATCATCTGCCTGGATACTTATATCACCACTATTTCCCGAGCTTAAGGAACTTGTTGTTATAGTACTGTCATTTGAAATTAGTAGCTGGTTTGCTTGAATACCCAACTCACTACCTTGTCCCCCTGCAATTCCTGAGGCTATAATCATGCCACTATCTATATTGACCAGACCTGTTGCTGTAAGCTCTAAAACATTGACAGGCCCTAATAAGCTTGATAGTAAGATCGAACTACCACTGCGAAGCGTTAAGTTATCTGTTACTATCGCTAACGTTCCACTGGTATCTCGGCCATTAGATACTGTTAATATGCCTGTGTCTTCAACCAAGATAGAATCACTTTGAATATTTAGAAAACCGGCGTTGCCTAGCAAATTACCATCTGCAGAAACTTCAGCAAAATCTCGCACAATTAAATTATCGGTCTCGATTTCTACAACACCGGCATTTCCGAAACTCTCTACAGTACGAGCAAAAATACCTGAGGGTTCACCATTGGGAGTGGTTCCTGAAACTTCAACGCTTTCAGCACCTACAATTTGAACCCGCCCTCCATTACCCCCTCCTGTCGTACTGGCATCAATTTCACCACCACCCTCAACAAGAATCTGATTCGCATCAATTTCGATAGTTCCTGCATCACCTGTGGCACCTGCCCTAGAGTCAGCCACAATACCAGACTTGAAACCGAGGAAGGTCCCTAACACCTCAACACTTTCAGCATCTGTAATCTGAACCCGCCCTCCATTACCCTGGCCCAGAAGAGTACCGGCATCGATGACACCAGCTTCGCGAACGATGATTTGATTCGCATCAATCAATATCTTTCCGCCTGCAGCTAATGGATTGATAGAAGCTGTCAAAGCAGAAATGTCACTATTGACTACTTCCAATAGCTCTGTTCCTTGGATAAGGATTTCTCCTGCACCCCCTAGCCCAAATGTTGATGCTCTAATGGCTGCCTCACCTTGAACTGTGATAACTGGAGATGTCACGATAATGTTCCCAGCCGAACCGGTACTTCCAGGGTCAGCATTAGCGTTCAAACCAGACGATACGTTCCCCGACACACCCGTACCAAACCCATCTAATGTAACTGCTTCTGTTGCACTCACATTCAGTGTGCCGCCCCCTCCACTTAATGTGCCAACCCTAAACTGTGCACCGTCAGAGAGACGAATATTGGGGGCTGTTACTGTCAAATCACCGCTTAACCCCACGAAAGGAGCTGTGTCAATTTGTGCAGCATTGGTCAGTGCAACTTCATTATCAGCTTTCAGGCTGGCATCTCCACCATAGGTCCAAACAAACGCTAGGGGAGACGTAATCAAAATGTCATTACCTGCCATCAAATCAATATCACCACTGCCGCGAAATTCAATCCGACGGTTAATAACAATATCATTTCCCGCCTCAACCTCTAGAGAAACATTAGGTCGAGTTGGGTCTATAACAACATCTTCATCAAAACTGATATCGTTAGTTGCTTCTAAGACAATATTCGTATTTGCAGCTACATTTTCCAGGGCAGAAGCAGCTAATTTAGTATCTCCATCTCCTCCTAAATCAGGAAAACTTGCGTCAGAAACTAAGGTCAAATCAGTAGTTTCAGCCTCTGCATCACTGACAATACGAATGTTGGTGGGATCTAACAAAAGAGTACCAAAATCACCATTGGGTGCCTGGGTATTGGCTGTTCCCTGAAACTCTAAAAACAACTTTCCTGAGACTTCTATCAGGCCCCCATCGCCTGCTGTCTGACCCCCTTGGGCCGAAAATATTCCATAGGCCTGGGTTGTATCATCAGACCATACCACAATTTCACCACCATCACTAGCCTGCAGTCCATCTGCAGCAATGACCACACCTGGCCCAACAACAGTATGCTGTGCCGTGGGCAATGACTCACCCCCCCCAAACGCACCGCCTACATAAACAGCTCCACCCCCATTGCCAGAAGACACATCAACCAACGCAGACTCAAATAGCCCCACACGATTACCTAAAACCTGCACCGTGCCGCCAGGGGCAATCAATTCACCAGTAACCAGTACATCACTGCCATGCAAACTCAGGGTTTCTGTTTCACCTACCTGTAGCACTCCAGCGAATGTCTCCTTGCGGGCTGCCATATTGCAGTCCAGGGGTTAACGTTACCGCTAGTAACGGAGGAACATCAGGATCTATTACGCCATACTGCAACCCATTGACACTGCGAATGTCTCCTTGCGGGCTGCCATATTGCAGTCCAGGGGTTAACGTTACCGCTAGTAACGGAGGAACATCGATCTATTACGCCATACTGCAACCCATTACCAAACTCAAACGCCTCGGCAGTAAAAAAAGAACCTTTAATATCCAACTGTGCATTGGGGCCAAAGGCAATGCCGTTAGGGTTTAGAAAAAACACATTGGCATCACCATCAACGCCGAGGGTGCCCAATAGATTGGAGGGATTATTACCCGTGACACGACTCAGAATATTGTCGATACCAACGGGATTGGCGAAGTAAACACGCTGCAGATCAGCAACATTAAACTCTGTAAAGCTATGAAATATATTTGGTCCCCGAATAGCTCCACCTTCAATTAGATCAGTAGGTAGTCCCTGAACAGTGGCATCCTCAACAACTATTGAGGCTTCATGGCCCAAGGTACTGTCTGGAAGAATTTGGGCCTGGGCCGTAGTTCCTCTACTCAACGATAACAGGATACTTACACAAAGCAACGCGACACAACTACTTTGTCTCACCAAACAATCTGCCACCATAATTACCTTTACAGGTGAGAGATTCAGACTATTCATTAATACTTGAAAGGATACTACCATGGCATTTTCAGGAGGCACGTTTAAGTTTGTATAAAGAAAACCTAATATTTTCTAAAATAGTTCACCTGAAACGGTAAATAAAATACCACTTTCTTGCAGCGAATTACCTTCTGTGCCAGGGTCAATCAGCGGAATTCCAAAATCTACACGGCCCGTAAGGTGCTCCCCAACCTGCCAGAGTAAACCAGTGCCCACCGATAGAAAATCGTCAGGATCCGGATCGGCCTGGTCGCCATTGTTCCAACCCAATCCATAGTCAATAAACGGGGCAATTTGGGCGGTCGTCTCCCAGGCGGGAATTGACAATAAGGGAAATCGCATCTCAACCGAAGCAAACACACCATTATCCGCTGTAGACTGGTCTTGCCGATAACCACGAACGCTGCCTTGACCGCCTAGGCGAAACTGTTCTAACGAAAGTAAAGAACTATCAGCCCATTGTCCGTTAAGCCGTGCCACTAATAGTTGTTCTCGGGCTAAGGCTTTGACCCATTGGGCCTGACCTTGCCAGCTAAAAAACTCACTGTCTGGCAAACTACCATTATTAGAGGTGGCCTCAAACCAGGGGACACCCAGGCTAAATTGCGATCGCAACGCCACCACCTCATCTGCACTGCGCTGGGTCCATTCCTGACTAAATCGCAGGGCTGACACCCGCGTCTTCCCATCTTCAGATCCCGGTGTCTCAAAGGCTAAACGAGGCGCACCGGGCAGTTGAAATGTGCTGCTGGTGCGATCATGGTCAAACGTTAGGCCTAAGGCCAACAGTTCCGTAGGTGTTTCAATTATTGGCTGCTGAAAGCTAAACGATAGCTGGTCAGAGTCAGAGCGAATGCCCAACACCTCAAAGTCATCCGCAACAACCCGACTATCGGTAGTACTAAACGAAGCACTCAGCGTTCCATTACGAGGATTAATCGGAATTGTATAGTCAGCTTCCCACGTATCACTGCCATCGGTATTGTTATAGCTTAGATTAAACCCATCCCCCAGCCCAAAGACATTGGCATGGGAAAATGTGGCCCGCCGCCGAAAGCTACCAACGGTGGTGGAGCGGCTGTTGTCTAAGGTTAGTCGAGTACCCACGACAGGTGCTTCCTTAACCGTAAGATTGAGAATGCTCCCCCCAACCCGCGTCCCTGAGGCCAATTCAGCAGAGATACTTTCAATTAAGGGATCAATTTGCAATAACTGTAACGACTCCACCAAATTCTCTACATTGAGAGGGGGGCGAGCCGCCAGACCAATGCGACTACGGATATACCCAGGATTAAGCCGTTTTAAGCCTTCTATAGTAATGTCTTCTAAACTGCCCTCGACGACACGAAGTTCTACCGTACCATCATCAACAACCTGATCTGAGGGTAAAAACGCCCCTGACGAGATATAGCCCGCCTCAATGTAAAGGTTTGTAATTGCCGATCTGACCTCAAACAGTTCAGCAAATGTGATGGGCTGACCAATGTAGTTTTCTGTTGCCGCTGCCAGCTCGGCGTCGCTAAATACAGTACTGCCGATTACCTCAAACTTGTCAACCACAATAGTCCCTGGCACATCTAACCCCGGTTCTGGCAACTCAGAAGGCGTTGAGGGTAATGGTAATAACTCCTCTGGTAAAGGCAACGGGACTGGCTCAGGGATAGGTTCCTGGGTTTCAGGGGGTAAGCCTGTATCGCTAGGTGGAACTGATTGGGCAAAAACAGTGGTAGATAGACAGGTAGCTGAGGCTGCGATCGCAACACTAGCAATTACAAACGGCTGGGCTTTTTTAAGCAACATCAACGTCGGGGGCAACAAACCTGTTTGTATTATTATCTATGCGCTTTAAAAGTCAAATACCTACTAGAAAATGATACGAAATCCTAGCTGTCTGCGTCCGATATCGCAGGGCAACCACAAGGGATTGCCCCTACGGACTGATGCATTTTAATCGGGATGAATCAATCCGGATTTGGTATGACTTCACTCAGTAATTGTCGATCCCAGTACCGTCCATACGTTTCTTTTCGGCGTCTTCACCGGTTGAGTCGCTTTTCTTAGCAGCTGTGAGATTTGCAAATTAGTTCTTCCTAAATTAAATCGCTCAGCAGCCTCGACCTGAGCCCGACGTGCAATTTCCTTAGTTTGCGTAGGATTATGCTGACAGGTATTAATAATGTCAGCCAGTTTTTTAGCATCCCCAGGCGGGGTTAACCAACCCATTTGCCCATGGTCGATCAGCTCAACGGCACCGCCAGCCGCAGCCGCCACTACGGGTGTACCACACAGCATTGCTTCAACAATCACACGACCAAAGGGTTCAGGGGCCGTCGAAGTATGGGTAACCAAATGGCAGGCCGCCATCAGTTGAGGAATGTCAGACCGAAACCCTAAAAACTTAACTCGATGCGCCAGGTTCAATGCCTGAATTCGCTGATGCAACTGTTGCACATAGGCTTGCTCACCAAATAGGGCATCTCCCACTAAGACGGCCATAACATTATCTGAACAATATTGAAGCGCCTCAATTAACACATGTTGCCCTTTCCAGGGAGACAGACGACTAAAATGCCCAACTATAAATGGGGCAGTACCCTCTCCCGAATCAGGTAAAGCAGAGACTATTGCATTTTGCCTGTGATCTTGTTCATACCTATGATTAGCATAGTTCTCCGGACAAAACCCGTTATAAACCACCTGCACCCGCTCGGCTCGTCCACCTGACTGAATAAAGGCTTCACGACTAGCATAGGAATTCGCAATTACAACAGCTGCTCGGTTAGCCAACGTAATAATAATGCGACGATTAATAGCGCTAAAGTGGTCAGAAGAAACAATGTCATGAAGATGATAAACCAGCGGGCGACCACTCAAAATACTGGCCAGGGCACCGACGACTAGAGCCTTTTGAGTATTGGCATATAGCAAATCATAGCGCTTACTGAGTCGAACAACCCTGGTAACCAAAGGAATTAATCGATTTAAACTTTTAAGTCCTGCCAACAGACCACTCGCCTTTTGTACCTGAAGTGTCTGGTCAGCAAGAATTGTAACAGGAATACGACAGTTACGCAGATAGTCCGGGAATGGTCCTTCAGCAAACACACCCACCAGGCTGTTTTTATAAAACTGTCGGGCAATGTCGGCCAAACAAAGTTCAGCCCCACCAAGCTTACTACTCTGGTCTAGAAACAAAATTTTCATACGCTTGCATAAAATAGACGATTTCTAAGGATTGAAGTGAGTCTCTTCTCAATGGAGAAATGGATAATACATCCAAGTAAAACTGTCGCCAAACAAGACAAAACCATGCCAATGGTGTAAAGCTCAATGCTGTTAATTGCACTGGCCTGCATGAATTTTGTGAATATGGAGAGAATTGGGTAGTGGGTTAGATAAATAGCAAAGGAAGCTTCGCCTAACACCACAAACCCTCTATTGATTGGCAGCCTACGATTCTTTTCTAAAAAGGCTGCCCCTGCCACAATAAGTATCGATGAGGTCCCATAGGCTATAAATTCGTAGTAACGAGAAATGTTTGAGGTTGCTACACTGGTCTTGAGAATATATACATCTAAAAATCCAGCAATCATAAAGCCCAGGCAACCGGTCAATAAAATAAATAAACTGCCAGCTGGTTTCAGCTGGCGTCTGCTAAAGAAAATACCGAGTAACCATCCTGCTACAAACTCAAAATTATAATGTGAGAATATGAAATCCAGCAAAAAGTGACTATCGCTCTTAAATTGAAACCCTGAGAGTATATCGGTTAGCATAAAAAATGCTGAGACTGACAGACCAGCAAGAATCACCTTGGATATCACATTGGGTAGCAAAATTACGGCTGTAAACACCAGGTAAAAAAGTAGTAAGTGACTCAGAAACCAAGCAACGGAAAGGATAGGTGCATGCTCTTGAGGAATCAGTAACAATGACTTAAGGATTACCCCAATATCTTGTTCATAGCCTTTTCCAAAGGATGGCACTAAAAAATAAACCGGTATGATGCAAAGACTGACTAACCAATAAAGGGGATAAAGCCGTAAACAGCGTTTGACTAAAAAGTCTTTTGCTGTCTGTCGATGTCGGATAAGTTTATGGCCTGATAATGCTAAAAAAAAGCCACTCAAGACAAAAAAGAAATCAACGCCTGAGTCTCCAAATTCAAATAAAGACAGTAAAAAGGGGTGATCAAATTTGAGGTTAAATAATTCCGTTGCATGAAACGCAACAATGAGTAGGGCTGCTACCCCTCTAAAGGTTTCTAAAAGCTCCAACTTTTGAAAAGGGGACTTGGTTATTTTTTGAGCATATTTCATACATTTTTGAGTTCGCTGTAGACTCCTAGTGTTTCATTAACAACGCGGGTTACATTTAGCCAGTCGAGATTTTTTTTGGCCTGTTCTTTCCAATAATTGAGTTTGGTAGAATTCTTTAATAAATCGGCAATGGTGATGGCTAATGTCTGACTATCGCCTGGTGGGACTAACAAGCCTGCTTTGCCATGTTCTAAAACTTCGGGAATGCCATCCACATGGCTGGCCACGATAGCACATCCCACTTCCCGAGCCTCTGAAATAGCCAGACCAAATGGTTCACGATGGGATGCTAAAACAAAGACATCAGTGGATAATAGATAGGCCCGTGGATCTGCTTGAAATCCTTCAAAATGGATGCGATTAGCAACACATGTTCGGCGGGCCTGGGTCTGAAACTGTTCTTTTTCCGGACCATGACCCACGAGATATAGATGGGCGTCTGGACAATCTAGGGCCACTCGCTCAAATGCTGCTATCAACTCAGTAATGCCCTTACGTGAGTTCATCCCGGCCACGGTGGTTATGGCTGGGCGCTGCAGACAAACGGGTAGACAGTCTTGCAGCGAACCGGCCCTTGGGCTTTCCAGGGTACCGTTTGTGACAACGCGTAGCTTCCGTTGAGGAATGCCTCGTTTTTGCATTGACTGAGAGACCGCCTGGCTAACGGCAATCACCCGATCGGCCAAGCCCATCAGATTGGCACTCCCTTGAAACTCATTGTGTACAGTCGTGACTAACCCGTACTGACTCCAAAGTTTAAGGCTACGGGCCAGCACGGCCCCTGTCATCATATGGGCATGGACAATATCTGGTTGTATCTGCTGCACAATGGCACGATATTGTAAAACAACTTGAGCTAAGTTATGCCATTTCCGGGTTTGGTTGAGTCGATAATGGTTAACTCCATACTCCTTTAAAAGAGTTTCATAGTCACCACCATCAGAAATTACGCTGACGTCATAGCCTGCTTGGGCCTGAAGACAGGCTAAATCGATGGCAACATTGACAATTCCATTTCCTACTTTCTGAATATGGTTAAGGATATGTAGGATTCGCATTACATTGCTCCAACAGTTGAATGCTGAATGGGCTGCAACCTGTTTAATACATCCAAATATTGGTGAACGATACAATCTATGGTGAAGGCTTGCGATCGCGTCTTCAGTATCTGTTTATCGATGGGATGGTTCAGCGTTGCCACAATGGCATCAGCCATCGCCTTATGATCGCCCACTGGCACCAATGCACCATATTGACCCTGGTTCAAAATTTCTGCTGGGCCGCTCTCACAGTCCGTCGAAACAACGGGTGTCCCCGCCGCAATCGCTTCCGCAACAACATTGCCAAACCCTTCATAAATGGACGATAAAACAAACACATTCGCCTTAGCCATATAGGCATAGGGATTCTCAACAAACCCGGAGAAGAGAACATCGTCCTTTAGACCAAACTTTTCAATTAAATTTTCCAGTTCAGGTTTTACATCAGGTTCACGAGTATCCACATCCCCCAAAATCATGAGTCGTGCGGCGCAGTGCTGACGCACCAGTGCAAATGCCTGAATCAGTGTTGCAAAACTCTTTTGCTTAACGATTCGCCCCACACCGATCAAAACTGGGGGCTGATCCTGTTCAAACCAGGGATGAACAATAGCTTCCTGGGCTTTCCTGGCAAAGTCAGCTGTAACCACTGGATTATGAATTACCGTCATCCGCTGCATCGAGATTTTAGCATTTTGCTCAATATCTCGCGCCACACCTTCCGATGCAGTCACAATGGCATCTGCCCAAGGATACAAATACTGCACTGCCGCCCACTTAAATTGTTGTATCAGCTTGATATGACGATCTTGAAATTGTTGAGAAAGGTTTGTCTGAACACACATGACCACTTGAGTGTTCACCCTTGCTAAACGTTTTGCTAACGTCGCTGAACTAAAAATATCCAGTGTAGAAATGAGAAAGGCAGGCTGTTCCTGTTTTAAGTATTGCTTAAGGGCCAACGTCTTAAACAAAAATACAGGAGACTTTGCATCTAAGTTAATCAGTCGTACGCTCGGTGGAATATTTGACAAATAAGCTCCCTCTGCTTTTGCAACAACAAGGTCAACCTCAAGTCCTCGTTCTGCAAATCCCTCGGCTAGATGCAGCATTACCCGCTCAGCACCGCCACCGTCAAGGTTAGGTATAAACAAGCTAATAAAGGGTTGTGGCATTTTTTTACTCCTCAACTTTAAATTCTAAAACAGACATCAACGTCAGCCAGTTGGAACAAGTTCCACTATTAGAGGGGCATCATTGACAGGTAAAACAAGCGATTTGGGACTGTTATATTGCGCAGTCGATGCTACGGATTGCAAGGGCTGATAGAGCTTAGCAGAGCTAATAGCGGTATCTAGCTTGACCGTAACCGTTTGGTATGGCACTGAAATATTGCCCTGGCTCAACAAATTAAAACTGGGAACTTCTTGCCAAAGAATCAAATAAAAGCGTCCATCCTGTTTCTGGAGTAGCGTGTGATGAACATTTGTGGTTTCTCCAGTCATTGCATAGCTCAGGGTGCCTGGAGTAAATTGATCGTCTGTATCTTGAAGCAGGGTAATTAAATTTTTGATTGCTATAAACGCAGGTTTAGGAGAACCGTCTCTGTGTAAAAGACCAAAATTACCTTCCTTGTTGTTATTGTCCCATTTGTTAATTAGCTCATTTAGATATACCCGTTGAATGCCCCGATTAAAGTATTCCAACCACAACCGAGGTACATACTTGCTAGCCGCTAACTCTGACACCCCTGGTTGTCCAGAGCTAGTAGAGAGTGCATTGTGCCATCCAGACTCAGTCGCAATGAGAGGTTTAGCAGGACATAATTTTTCTGTTGCTGGGATCCAGTTCCAGTCTAGCCCTGCTGTGGGAGGCTCACCACCAGGATAGCTATGCATAGCGCCATAATCACAGTCAACTGCCCCCAATTGACTGGCATTCCCCCAAAGCGCCACCGTTGGACTCAGCACATCGATACTGGTCGTTGCTGGGTCGGCTTTAATGGCATCATAAAGTTCAGATTGAAAGGTGCGCACCCCTGTTGGAAACGGCTGTCCTTTATAGGTCAAGTCTTCCCACACATCCCACTCATTGGGCCCTTCAACCGCCTCCACCGATGTGGGAATTGCTTTAACAATATCCACGGCAACAGAGGCCGTCGCCTGATCCCTAGGATCCATAACCAGCGTAGATTTGATGCCAAGGGTGGCCAGCTCAGCAAACTTCTGTTGCGTGACTGTGTCGTCTAGCTTAACCCCATCTCGAATGTGGTATACACCCAGTTCTTGCAATCTTGGCTTAATAATAGAATCGTAGTCACCGTAGGCGCTTTTCGTTCTGTTGAGATGGACAACCACACCCACTGAATCAATAAATGAACTGGCCGTACGTGCCGTTTCGGAAAAGCTTTGTGATTGGCTAGGAAGTACAGTACTACAGGAAAATACGGCACTCACTAAAACCATAAGCAAATACTGACGACGCTGCCTCCAGGTAGGTAACCAAGATTTCATAGGTCTAATTTTCCAAAAATTTTTGATACAGTAAGTTAGCAGTTGGCAGCAACGGATGTTCGGTTAATTCTTCCAGCACATCCTGCTTAATTCGAGCTTTTGCCTCGGTAGGAATAGCAACTAAATGTTCAGGCTGCTTGAGTTCTTTCTGAGCTTTCTTTAACTGGCTAAAAATAGTATCGCGTACTTCAGGGGTAATTGGCTCCATGTGGAATGAAGTATCATAGCGCTGGTTAATTCTCTCAACTACTTGGTGAGGATATTGGGTGGTGTCCTTAAAGTCGGAAAGAACAACATTGTTATGGACTGGCCAAATGCGCTCGTAAAAATTGATATAACTTTGAATCGCAAACTGAGTAGACAATGCTCGATCAACGACTAATACTGAGGCAATGGCATCAATGGGATTACGAATCAAAACAACACATGGGATACCATACTCTATTGCTTTAATCACTTGTAAAGGAGCATGCATATGGTGGGCGGCCTTTACCGTAGGATTATACATTCGAAAAGCTCTAGAAAAGAACGAATTAGCTGAACGGGGAAAGCCTTCTATACAAATATCTTTCTCAGGAGAGATCTTCTTCCATCTATTTTTTTCTGCAAGCGGTAACATTCGGAACAAGAATTCATGACGTCCCATGATGTGTCCCGTTCGATATTTTGTATTTTTAATCAGTCTTTTGGTAAGCATAGGTTGAAATCGATCCAGTGATTGAGCAAAAGGCATGATTTCCTAGTTTTGGATATAAAAATTCTGGTGTGTATGATAGCGAGATGCAGCCAGTCCAATGCCTAAAAACCCCCACAGCACCATGCCGACCACGCCAATCATGGTGACATTGAGACTCATTTGGGCAAAGATACCGAATGCGATCGCACGGGCTGCGCTAGCAAACGTATCAATCCGGGCTTCAACTCCCTGAAAGAGTTTAAAGAAAATCAACAACATTCCAGTCAGGTATGGCAAGGTGCCCACCCATCCTAGGGAAAACAAAAATGTCAAAATACTACTATCATTACTGCCTAAATACTCGCTTTTGACAACGGTTCCCAAGCCTTGACCCATACCTTGGTTCAGCGCCTCCCCTAGGAGTTCGTTATACCCCTCTAGTCGAGCTTGATAACTGCCATCTTGCTGGGTATTTGAGAAAGATTCCAACCGAGGCGCGATCTCACTTGCCAAGGGTTCTATTGAGGCCAATGGCACCACAAGTAACGCCATCACCATTAAGGTAATCAACAATCGCACCTGCAGGTGTGATTTGAGTGAGGGTAGGTAAAGCATTAATCCGGCCCCCCAACTCAGCCACCCTGATCGCGCCAATGTCAGCAAGAAAGAGAGATATCCCGCACCAGTGGCAACAAACTTTAAACTCTCGCGATTGCTCAGTAATAAAATCAGACCCGCCATCATCATAGCGGCAAAAGGTTGGGGTGAATTCATTGTGCTCCATACACGAATACCTAAGGGTTCTGGATAACCAAATACATCGGTGTCTACCGCATTAATTAACCAAAACCGATCCCATTCGGGCGCGCTCAGGTATTGCCAGATGCCATAGCCCCCCATCACCATTACTCCCCAGAGAAATGTGCGCTGAATGGTTTGGCGATAAGCCGGATACTCTCGCCAGTTAATAAACAAGTGAAAGCCAAACAATAATGGCGGCAGCCAGTTTAACAAGGCGACTAAGGTTCCCGCCAACGGGTTTTGAACCAGTCCAATTAAGAATCCATAAAGGACACTGGTAAAACAGAGAATAAAGGGTCCCCCTCCCTGAAGATGAGCCCTTGGCAGGTGGCGGAACAAGGTTACAACAGAAATGAGTGTAACTAACGGCGGAGCTAACAAGACGAGGCTAGGATCTTGCCAACCACTTTGCTGATCAATCAAACGGCGTACCAGGGGGGTTAGGAACCAAAGCCACCAGGTAAAACTAATATACAGCAAGGGATAACGTACATAAAGTAGCCCCCCAACAGCCACAGCACCTATTGGAAAAAGTAGGCGTAATAAACCACCAACTCCCGCCAAAATCCCTAAAACTACCATTAGGGCGAGTGCCAAAATTGCAGTCCAGGCTAAAGCAGGACGAAATCTAAGCCAAATAAATGTAGCCTGACTGGAAGAATAGGGAGTTCGCTGTTGCTCTTGTAGTATCATTAGATTTCACCAAAGGTATTGGTATCACTGTTGTGAACAATGCTTCCAAAACGTCTAACCCTATATTTTATTTTTGTAACTCAATAGGATAATGCTGCATCTGTTTTTTAATTCCGAGATAGCTTCACCAAAGCATTTACATTAGGCAATGATTGCCTTATCGATAGGACAAGACTGATGGGAAAATTGAGAAAAGGATAGTTAACTTTTGCTAGTCTTAACTTAAGATTTAAACAATGGCCAAAAAAGTGTAGAGTTGGATCAAACGTCAATGCTTGTTGGAGCAGTTCACTGGCTCTCTGCTTCTCCTCAGAGATGGAAAATGCCCTCCAAGCCGCATGAAGATAGGCACGACCAAAAGCTTTTCTCTTTAAGTAATTGTTACTAGAACTATAGTCTTGAAAAACCTTATTAAGGATTTTGCAAAAGCTATCTAACTGCCCCTCATAGTTTTTGGATTTATTGTTTGCATGTTCACGATACAAAACAAGAGGCTCATGAATAGTCTCAAAGGAATAGTTAGCAGAAATTCTAATCCACATATCCCAATCTTCTGCATATTTCAATGTTTGGTCAAAGTAACCTACATCTTCAAAACAGCAGCGACGCACCATAGCAGTACTGCCACAGCGCACAAGATTGTAAACGACCATCTGTTCCCAAACATTTCCTTTGCCATGGGTAGTCATTAATCGCCCAGTAGGTATGCCATCAGACTGTATAAACGCAGTCCAGGTATGAACCAATCCTACAGCTGGATTATCCTCTAAATATCGAACCTGTTTTTCAAGCTTTGTGGTTCTCCAGAGATCATCTGCATCAAGAAAGGCGATATATTTGCCTTTAGAATACTTGATCCCAGTATTCCTTGCACTTGCTGCACCTTGATTAGGTTGTGAGATAAGTCTTATGCGAGAATCATCTAATTGAGATACCCAATCAACAGTTTTATCCGAACTGCCATCATCAATAATTAAAAGCTCGAAATCAGCAAATGTTTGTTGAAGAACACTCTCTACCGTTTCTGGTAGGTATTTCATCGCATTGTAGGATGGAATGACTACTGATACCTTTGACATTGGAAAATAACTCCCTCGATTAGATCTACTTTTTAATGAGAAGAATGTTTTTAAGCCATATATTTTCAATAAGAAAACTGAATCCGACTTAGAAGACCGAAAAAGAAAACCAATTTATATCATGTAAGCTTAACGACTGATAAATTAAGTGCGGCGAGGCTCGAATCCTATCTGAAGACGTAGCAATTCAAAAAATTGAATATAATGTAAGAGAAAAATCATGACGAAAATCGTCAATTTATGTTGTTGCCTTTTGAGGTTTTTCCTGAGATAGCTTTTTCGAATTGCTGAGCGTAAGGGGGGCCTAAGTTGAGTGATCAAGTTTTTAGTAAGCTTCAGATTCTGTTTAGGATTAAAACTATCTAAGGTATACATGCCCCCAATCCTGCGAATGAGTTTTTTGCGAATTTCCTTGAAAGAATGTCGAGCAGGGTGAGCAATACAGCTATCAGCAGCATAGACGATTTCAAATCCTTTATTAGTAACTCGTTTTCCCCATTCTAAATCCCCCCCTGATTTGAGATCGGCATTAAAAAGACCAACATCCTCAAAAACATGTTGAAATGTAAAGAGATTTGCAGTAGCCCCCCATTTTTGTTCTTTTACATAAGTCTCCTGCTGCAGAAATTCAAGGCTATCGTAGAGTTCAAATGCATTTGGATGGCCTGATTCCTTAAAGAAAAAATTAATTTTCCCTGCCACAATGCCACAATTCTCAGTGGAGAGAAGCTTTTGGATCCCTTTTTCAATCCAGTCTGGTGAAGGAATACAGTCTGAATCGGTAAAGGCAAGAATATTACCCTTGGCAATGGTAATACCTTTGTTGCGAGCAGCATAAGAGCCAACTTTCTCTTCATAGGCAAGCCTTACCTGTGGGAAGAGTTTAACAGAGGTTTTGATATCTTGAGTTGATGCATTATCAACAACAATGACTTCATAATTCTTGATTGGATACGTTTGTTGAATTAGCGCACTTAAGCATAGCTTTAATCTTTGAGCATCATTAAACGTAGGAATAATAACGGATACGAAATCAGTCATTGGCTTATTCATAAGAAATACTTCCAAAAATCAAGCTAATAAACGACGATGACAGTTGATGCTTATCGATTGCTGAATTGATTAATCAACAAGACAATCTTGATAGACTTTAAGTGTCATCTCTGCAACCTTTTCCCAATTGTTTTCTTGAGCTAAGACTAAATTAGATTTCCCCATTAATTCACAAGCATACTTTTTATTGAGACTAGAACTCATTGCCTGAAATAATCCATCTGCTTTATGGGGATCATAAAGGAATGAAGTATCATCATTTAAAGTCTCTGGAATACAACCTATAGTAGGAGCAATACAGGCTCGACCAAATGACATAGCTAAGATCATAGCTCCTGATGTGAGTAAATTTCGATACGGCAAAACAACAACATCACAAGCATTCATATATATTTGAACATCATCATCTGGAACAAATCCAGGATAAAATCGAATTCGGTTATTTTCCTGACTTTTTAGATAAATCCAATTAGATAATTGTTTATCTCTTGAATTACCAACTATTAATAAATAAGCATCTTCAGCATTTAGTTGATTAAATGCTTTGATCAGTTCAGGAATTCCTTTATAAGCCCTAATAAGCCCAAAGAATAAGAAAACTGTAGCTGACTTGGGTAAATTGATTTTATGTCGAGCAGTCTCTTGATCGATTATGTTTTTATAATAACCAAAATAATTTCCGTGGGGAATCACAGAAATCTTCTTCCCATTTTTTCCTAGAAGTTTATTAGCAATTTCTTGCTTTGCTACTTTAGAGTGAGCAATGATTGCATCAGCCAATAAGGCCACAGCTAGGGTGCAAATCCTATCAGAAATATGAAATAAATTCTCATGGGCTTTAAGATTATGGGCTGTCCAGACAATCTTAGTACTAGAAATCTTCAGCTTGATCAGTCCACAGACAAATTTCAAAGCTTTCAGAAATGATTTATAGCGATTACTAGAATGAGAATACTCATGTAACCAATGGAGGTGTAAAACTTCAGACTCTTGGTTCTTTACCTCTTTGGGTAAATAAATCTTGTTATGTGGAATTCCCTGAACTAAAACTTCTAATTCTGACAAAGCACTTATCAGCTGTTTTTGATAGGGATTTATAGACAGAAATTGGGGAGCAAATGCTATTTTCATACTATCTTCCAACCTATTTAAGAAAACTTTGTGAGCAATAAAGATTACGAAAATAATAGCTAGGCAAATAGTCTACAGATCTTTATTGCAAAAAAGAAAGATAAAATCCCTACCTATACTATTAAAGCGTTAGATTTCGAACCCAAGATTTTAAGGGCAATAATCCTTAAAATTTCGATAGGCCCCTGAGTTTTATGGAGATCTAGAGAATCTTGAAAGTAAATAGTAGAATATCCTCTGATTCGATGAGTCAATAAATAAATTAGTAAATTAATTAGTATAGAGATTCTTCTTAAAAGCTTACCTTTTAACGCAGGTAAATGGCAAATAAAGATATCTCTATTAGACGAATAAATCCCTTTAGATATATCATCTTCTGTAAGTGAAACTAATCTTTTACCGTTATTTGCTAACTCAACAAAAAAGCTTTCATTCTTCTCAATAAACTCTCGATCAAGTTGATACAAAGAATAGATAGATTTTGGCGATTCTACTCCATCGTAGCCAAAAGTCTCTACTCCAGGTAGGCAAGCATAGGTAGTCGCTCTGTGAAGATAGCTAGGCAATTCTCTTTTCCACACATATAATCGATCTAAAGCTAAAGGCTTTGCAACTTGAGCTTTCCAATATTCCTTTGGTGAGCTAACACTATGAGCTGATTTTGAAAAATTTAACATGGTTTCTTCGAAATCTTCTCCTATATGGTCACAAATCTTGCTAAGGATTAACTTCGGTTCCAAGACTAAATCTTCATAGCGGATAGTTAGGGTCTTTTTATCTTGAGTGCAAAATGCATGACTTGCAGAAAACCATTCATTCCACAGATAGCAATTTGCCAAAATCGATTGGCTAGCCCATGGCAGCTTTCGCATAGACATTGCTGAATCCCGAGGATCACGAATAATTCGAATAATTGGTGATTCAGGAAAAATGTTACGGATTAAGGGTAGATGTAACACATGATTAGGGGTTTTCTCAGCCCAACGGGGCTTATCCATCTTTTGAGCATACTGGATTGTAAGCGATTCGAGTAGAGTTCGTATGGAGGGAGGCCTATTCATAAGATGACTTGTGATCTTATCAGGAGTTAGTCCAAAAAGCTCATGAACAGACTGACCTGATAACTTGAGAGACGTGACTAAATCAGCTGCTTTGTGCGGCCAATTAATGTCTTGAAGAGCATTATTTAGGTCTCTTTTATTTAGCTTATTAAAAAAATGTGATTCAGGCCCACAGGCAATTTGACTATGACTTGTCAGAAAAGCTGAGAGCAATGTCGTTCCTGAACGAGGCGCACCAACAATAAAAATTGGAGCATTCTTCATGGTATTTCCTAACATGGTGTTACTGTGTACTACAGTCAATGATTAGCAACATTATTGCAAAATTTTACTCTCTTCCATTTGTGTCATTTATTGTCGATTCCTTGACCAAAGGCCAAAGTTTACCTGCACCTACAGCATTCTCTACATATTCTCGATCAGTTGATATGAGACTCTTTTTGCGGAAAATTGTATATAAGAGATGCCCAACTCTTGTATTAGAAGCTCTTACAATATACCGTACTAGCCAGAGATGTATCGCTGATAATCGAAAACGGTAGAAAAGAATACCATCTGATAACAACTCAAGTTGATAACCATATTTTTCGGCAATAAGTTTCATTGCCTTAGGCGAATAGAAAAAGACATGTCGACCAGTTAATACATTGAGATACTTCCACTCAGGACCTTGCTTAGTGTAAAGCGACGTGGTTACTAGTAAGACATCTGGCACAGACATAAAAATCTGCTCTATTTCTTCTTGTGGGTTAGTTAGATGTTCAAATACCTCAAAGGAGGTAACAAAGGAATAATGTTCATCTAAACTTCGCTCAAACCCTGAAGCGTACATATTCAGTGCATATTTATCCCAACAATAAGCGTTTAAGCCGTCGTCTCGAAGCATCCGAACAAATAAGCCATCTCCTGATCCCCAATCTAGAATTTTTGCGTCAGAGTTAAACTTTAAAATATGGAACAATAAGAATGTAATGCGCCTTAACTTCTGGATGCGAAGCACTGCACCAACATCTAAAACTCGTCGCTGGTCAGCATAGGCTTCATTTATCCAGTAAGGATTCTCAGTTTGCAAAGAATCACAATGGCTACATTCATAGAATGCGGTTTCATACTTTCTCAAAATTTTACGTTGAAATAGAAACTTGGTTTTATGACCGCAAAGACGGCAATGGGTAGAATGTGTGTTTGGCTTTACTTCTGAATCATGCAAGCTTAGGTTGTTTCTTTCTTGTTTTTCTATCATAATTGCACCTAAAATTCTGAAAGTATTGATTTCAAACCGAATATTTTGTATTCCTTCTCAATAATTCTCAGTAAGAGATTTATAGCATTTCTACTTTGCTTAGGAGGCTAAAAAAGAGAGGTCCTTGTACAGAAGATGCCTTAGGCTGTAATCGAGAATAAATCTTCTTGAGGAGGTCTAGAGAGTTTTTCGACGTCAACATACTTTATCTTTATTTCTATCTTGATATGATCATTCCAGGCAGTAAAATCTCCTTCACTTCCATAATGATCTTTGGTGAACTGAGAAATAGAGCGACTATATAAACTACAGCACCTAGAATAATGCTCAAAGATAAAAGCAAGAGATCACTGTGAATCCACTCATTCACTAAATTTTGCATTAAGAAAATGGCTGTTGCCATGATTACTGTGGAGAAAATAGCAGGTGTAAACTGACGCAAATATCTGACTAAATCAATCTTAATCAACTTCTTAGTCAGAATTAGAGGAAATGGAGACAATAGATATCCTCTAATTACAAATCCTATAGCTACAGCAACAATTCCCCATCGAACTAAGCCTAAAAATGCAACTACATTACACAAAACATTAAAACATTGAAAGCCCAGCCGCCAAGAAGGTTTACCCATGGATACTAAAATAGTTCCATTAAATTGGTTAATAGATTGAAGCACACCACTGAATGCTAGAATCCTCATCACAGGAACACTGGGTATCCAATCTTCACCAAAAAGGCTCTGGACTAATTCAGGTGCTAATACTGCCATGCCTATAAAAGCTGGAAATGAGATTAGGCTGGTGTATCGAGTAACCTTATAAAAAGTATCTCGTAGTCTCTCTAAATCATTTTGCATTCGAGAGAATGTTGGGAGAGCAACTTGATTAGTAACATTAGTTAGGAGCTTAATCATCACCAGCAGTAATCGATAAGCAACGCTATAGTAACCCAGTGCGACTGGCCCCAGAAAATAACCGATCAACATGTCGTCTGAACGCCTAACAAAGAAATTTAGAAAGTTAAAACCTACAACGCTAATACCAAAGGGAAATAGCTCCTTAAAATGGTTAGAAGAAAATTTAAGTCTTGGCCGCCAGTTGCTTGAACTCCATAGCATCAGAGCACTTATGAAACCAAATACTATCTCCTTAATGACTAAGCTCCAAACGCCTAAACCCATAAGGGCAGCTCCAATTCCGGCTATCCCACAGGCTACTGTTGCAACTAGAGAGCGGGCTGCAAAAACCTTAAACTGCATATTGCGCTGCAAGATTGCAGTCTGCACACTGCTTAGTCCTAAAAACAGAAAGCTGATGGACATCCATCTGATAATGGGAGCTAACTCTGGTTCATTGTAGAAATTGGCAACTACCTCAGCTCCAGCTAAAACTACAAGCAAAAATACTCCCCCCATTAGAACACTTGTCCAGAAAGCTGTATCTAGGTGTTCTGGTTCCAGCTCATCCTTTTGAATAATCGCTTGGGCAAATCCTTGATCTAAAAAGATCTGCATAAAATACATAAAGACATTGGCTAGGGCCACTAAACCAAATGCTTCAGCGCCCAATAACCGAGCCAACAACAGAAAAATTATAGTTGAGACAAGCTGTGCACCCCATTTTTCTAAAGCAGACCACATTGCCCCTCGAACTGCCTTCTGTCGTAAACTCATAAAATACTACTCACATTTTAGAGAGAACAAATTTTTGATTTGGTAATGGCTGCTGTTGCAGCCATTACGCTTTTTAATTAGCTTTTCCACGGCCTATGCATCCTGACTCAAAATCAAGCACTGACCTAGAAAGCTCCAAAACCAGTAACTACCTTGGGCACTGTCAACAGTAACAACTTTAGATCTTCCAGAAATGTCCACTGGCGTAGATAGTCTAAATCCATCCGGTTAACCGATGTTAGATCACTCACATTGGATCGTGCGGTGACTTGCCACATCCCTGTCATCCCAGGGAGTGCTCTCAATCGCTTCCGCAACATTGGCTCAATGCGGACTGCATCGTATAGGGCCCAGGGTCTTGGTCCAACTAAACTCATTTCCCCACGCAATACATTTAACAGTTGTGGAAATTCATCTAAACTAAACTTTCGTAACCAATATCCCGCCTTTGTAACCCGTGGATCTCGTTCCAGTTTATGAAGTCCTTTTTGCTGTCCCATTACCTTATGGTGCCGAGCCTCTGCATTAACCTCCATACTACGGAACTTACAAATCTGAAATAGTCTGCCTTGATAGCCAACTCGCCATTGGCGAAACAAAATGGGGCCAGGGGAATCTAACCATATCCATAGGGCCAATAGCCCCATCAGTGGACTCAACGTCACCCCGAGCAAACAGGCGACGAACCAATCTGCTAGACGCTTTACACGCCAGGAAATAGGTTGGCGGGTTTGAGGCAAATCAAACACGTTGGGTACTGTTAAATAGACCTGTTTCTTTGCCACATGACACAGGTCTGCCCAAGCCTTAAATTTCGATGAGTCCATTTCTGGAGAGAGGTATACTCGTTTAACTGGTGAGCGCCGTAAGCAATCACGTAACCAAGTTTTATCTCTAAGAGCAGACATTTCAGCCTCTGCCTCAGAATAACGGGGGCGTACAATCAGCGAATCTTGCTCCCAAGTTAATATGCAGTCCTCAAAAGCAGACGAGGTTCGCTTAGTAGTTGGTACTTCAAAAACGATCGGGGTCTTTAATAAAACAGTGGATGTAGTCATAAATCTGAAGAATCTCTTGATAGAAAGCCTGGTTCAAGCTAGTCTGTTGCCTTAAAATTACGTTTATTTTGAGTAGATTTATCAGGAATAAATCTACATGTTGTCCCAGTTGTGCAGTCCTAGCTGCGCCAGAGCATTGCGGGTTCTCTAGAGACTTTTGCAGCCCCATTCCGTTCATATAATCTTTCTGGCCGGGTACTCTCTCGATGCCAATTAGCAACAATGCCGATGGTGTTGACTTGACTGAGCATGGTTATGGCATGGTTCAAGTCAGCTTGAGTAATGCGCTCTAATCGAGTAACCATAATCGAAGCACTACACATAGATGCGAGCTGCAAACCATCGGCAAACCCTGAGATAGCAGGAGCATCAACAATTACCAAATCATAGTTTGTCTCAGCTTTTTCTAACACTTGTTGCATTTGCAAGGAACTGAGCAAACTGATGGGATCCTCTGGTATTGTCTCTGCTAATAATACATCAATATTAGTTTCTGAGTGTGACAATGACACAGGTGAAATGGTTGTCTTACGCCAGTAAGTCAAGTTACTGTCTAACTGGGGTAATCGATCTTGCACATCTGACAATTCTAGGTATTGATGTAGAGATGGATTACGAAAGTTAGCATCTATCAGTAAGACACGTTGATGGGCACGGGCTGCACTCATTGCCAACCCAATGGATAATGTTGTCTTACCTTCCTCAACTAAGGCTGATGTGACCAGCAGTGAAGATAATGGTTGACGGTTAGTCAGTTGGATCGTTTTGTAAATCAAATCAACGGCATCTTGAAACGGTTGACTTTGACTCAAAGCAAATGAATTAGCAGTAACCTGTCCTCCGTCAAACAATGTAAACAGCGGGTCTGTCTTGTTTGCGGATATTTCTGGAATAACGCCCAAAAGGGGTAAAGTCACCTGTTTTTGTAGTTCATCTGATGTCCGGACGACGGTGTCTATGGCTTCCCTGCCAAAGGCCAGGGCTCCACCTAAAAACAGTCCTGCTACAATGCCTAACAGCACATTCTGTTTAGGTTGAGGTGAAATTTTCTCACCTAACTGCGAGGATTCCACAATATTCCAACTAAATCCACCCTGAGCTAGTTCATTGCTTAATTCCTGACGTAGCTTCAGAAGCTGTTCTAGGGACTGCTGTTGTATCTGAGCTTCAGGTTGAATGCGATCATATTCTGCAATTAAGCTGGGAAATTGGTCAAATTCAGTTTGCAGTTGTTGTGCAGCTTTCGCCAATCCTTCTCTTCGTGCCTCTAAACTTTGTAAACTAATGTTTGCCGCTACCAGATTACTGACTAACTCTAAGTCAATTGCTCCCAATTGTCCCTCTTTGAGCAAAGCAGTTTCATTCAAATCAAACTGTGCTGGAATTTCTCCTAAGGTGCGTTCGACTTCTGCCTGCAACAGTGAAATTCGTCCCTGTCTTTGGGCCATCAGATCTTGCACACCTGGATCGGCTGCGGCATAGAGGGATTGTCGTTGCTCCAGTGCTAGCTCCGTCTCTTGTAACGCAGTGAGAAGCTTCTGGTAACGAGATGATTGGCTCAACCGTGAGGCCATTAAAGCAGATTGAGGATCGGCTTTCAGTTGCTCTTGCAGGGCATTATATTCAGCTTGAACGTCAAGATATTGCGTTTCAACTTCTAGTTGGGTTTGCTCTATTTGTCTAAGGGATTCAGCCACTGTGAGGGATTGCTGTTCTGGATCAATTAGGTTTTCTGTTTCGCGAAACTGCCTCAACGTTTGACGAGAGATAGCAAGGTTTTTTTGAACTTCTTCAATTTGTTGATTTACTAAAGCTAAACCACGTTTGAGGCGCTGTTTCTGTTGTTGCTGATTATAGTCTAAATAAATATTACCTAAGGTATCTAAAAATGATTGGACCACAGCCGGATCTTTGGCACGGAATGTCGCTTCAAAAATTCCGGTTTTGGCATCGCCCTCAGAAACCTGTGACAGTGTTAATGCGTTTTGGAACCGTTTAGCACAGTCTGTTAGTGATTCCTCTTCGTTGCATAAGTCTGGGTAATCAGCACGCAGTTGATCGACTGTTTGTTTAACAAATGATTGACTTCGCATTAAATTTAGTTGGGTAGCATAATCTGTTTGCGATGAAGAGGAACGCCGTCCCTGTTGCTGACTATTGGTAATATCAACTGTCTGACGATAGTTAGGTTCAACCAATAGCTGCATCGAACTTTGATAGATGGGGTCCTCTTTTAGGGTCAATGCGATCGCAATACCAACTGTCCCTACGATAGCTCCCCCAAACCAGACAAACCGCCTCACAAGTATAGTCAGAAGCTGACCATAGCCAATCTCTGGCTTATCTACAGTGGGAGAGAATTGTGTCGCCTGCATATATCTGCGTCCTTTTTATCATCAGCCGTTCTAGATGCGCTCAGCCCCTATTTTTCATCATCATGTCAGTGGCGGGCAATCGTTTCGAGATGACTATCATAAGCATCTCGAATAACAGTCATCACCCTTTGAAAGAAGACATCTTCTGTAAAGCTCTTGAGAACGTGGTCTCGAATGAGATGGGAATCCCAACGAATACTATTAGCCTTAAGCAGTGCTCGGTGTAGAGCGTCTGGAGACTGACGATAGAAAAACACACCTGTTTTCTCAGGCACTTGAGTATCTAATACACCACCAGCTCCATAGGCAATCACAGGGGTACCGCTAGCATTTGCTTCAATAGGAACTAACCCATAATCCTCTAAGGCAGCCACAATGACAGATTTTGCCCGTGACATTAAACTTTTCCGCTGCTCATCGCTGACATGACCCAGAAATGAGATATTTGGTAGAGCTGCTGATTCTAATCTCTCTCTCTCAGGGCCATCCCCGGTAATAATCAGTGGCCATCCTAACCAGTTGAATGCTTCGACCACAATATCTATTCTTTTATACCCTAACAGACGGGATGAAACCAGATAAAATTTATCTTTTTGCTCAGAAAACTCAAATTGATTTGTATTAATCGGATAGTTAACTGTGATAGCTGACTGATTGTAGATCCGCTGAATACGCTCAGCAACAACTGTAGAGTTGGAGATATACAAGTCTGGTTTTTTAGCATGGACTAAATCAACTTCTCTGAGCTTCTGAAAAATTGGTTGAATAATCGGCAGTAATGATTTGTACTTCTGATATTGTTCAACATAGGTATGGGTGTCCCAAAGAAATCTAGTGATGTTGTGACAAAAACAAACATGATATGCATCAGGACGTTTAATCACTGATTTTGCAAAACTTGTGGTGCTACTAATAATCAGATCATAGGCCTGTAAATCCAATGCTTCAAACGCAGAGAAATAAAATGGTGCAAGCAGTCTAAAATTCTTGCTCGCTCCGGGAATTGCTTGAAGTTTAGTGGTATAAACAGATCGCTCACCGACATCAATAGTATCGTTTGGACTATATAGCGAGGTATAAATATCGGCCTCAGGAAATTGTTTGCAAAGCAGCTCAAATACTCGTTCTGCCCCACCTTTTTGGGTTAGATAGTCATGCACCAAAGCAGTTCTCATACTCAGACACTCTCTAGAAAGAACAAAAAATCCAATGGATAGCAATCTAGAGGGAACAAAAATTCGTATTAAATGCCAAACAGACGAAAAATAAAATTCAATGGCGAAAATACAGCCCCAAACGCATCGGTTGCACGGGTTAAACCTGAGCGCTGAACAACAACGGTGTCGTTCGGACGTAATGATGGATTACTGTCTTCGTTAATCCCCTGGGAAAAGTCAACCTCAATATCTCTCTGGGATACTGTTCCATTGAGATTTAATCGCACCAGGCTTACTGTTGTTTTTTTAGCTCGATTGTTAAAGCCCCCAGCGGCTAATATTGCCTGATTAAGGGGGGTATTTGGCGGCACAAGAATATTTCCAGGAGCCTCCACCTCCCCAACAACATTAACAGAAATCTCATCGGGTGAAAAGCTTGCAGTGGCTAATTCTGCCACTTCATCTGCATTAAGACTGGTGGCCGTAGGAATAATAATGCGATCCCCATCTTGCAATTGTAGATCTTTACTCAGATCTCCTGCTTTTAAGAGATCCCAAAGGTTGACTGAAATGGTATGAGATTTATTTCCCTGTACCTTACTCCCGACCAATGTATTTTGTAGGGTAGTTTGCGATCGCGGCAAATGACGTTGCACTTCAATCTGGCGAATATCTGCTAGTTGCGTAATCCCACCAGCCAGATCAATCGCCTGTGTGAGCGTTGGGATATCAGAGACTGAGGCATTTGCAGTCCCCTCAGCTGTAATTTGATAGGCACCGGGGCGATGGACTTCACCAGCTACTGCAATCTGAATGGGGCGTGCCTCTAATAAACTAAGTGTTACAACCGGACGTTGAACATAGGGTGCAAGATGTTGTTCAAGCTGCACAGTTGCCGCTTGTAACGACAATCCTTCAACATTAATAGCACCGACTATCGGAATCGTCAGACCACCGTTAGACAATATCCGAAATTCACCACTGTAATCTGGAATATTAAATACATCAACCCGTAAATAATCTCCAACACCAAGGATATAAGTATCTGCAACAACATCAGTCGCTGCAAATTTGGGCATATTTGATGTTGTTAAGTGGGATAAAGATTCGCCTGAATACCCCATAGCATGGGGGCTTACAGATGCACCCAGCACCCAGCACATCAGAGTCAGTTTAGTTAAGAATACGCCCTTAGATGTGTCTAAAAAGACAGTTGAAAAATTCTTTTTCATGGCTACTGTCACTAAAACAATAAAATCTCTTAATCGCATAAGCGATCGCATACTTGTTGGCTGCAGCCACACAACTGCACACAAAATCTTTGCCTAAAGAAGCTAGTCTATTTAGGCATCAGGAATATAGAAACTAAAAAACTACTAAGGATCAGTTTCTGAAGAGCACCAGATTGTGCATACCTGCAGATGGTCTATAACAATTCAGCTGGGTACACACAGAGATGAAACGCTAGCCTTTGTAAGTTTAGATACAGGGTACAAATAGAATTAGATCTTAATAGACTACTAACCTGAAACCATCTATTTAGAATGCTGCGGTCCACTACATATCATTAATATAAAACTTCCTCGACTAGAAGAAGTGCGCACAGCGATACCTAAAAATCAGTTGGTTGACAAACTATAGCCTTTAAGAATCTTTAGAACTCAGAACCTACAAGCATTCTGAAACACTAAGCGTTAAGAATTAAACTGTGTATGTGGGTCTAACATAACTTAAATTTTAAAAATAGACCACACTATCTTTATGTTGTTACTGCGTAGTTTGTGTAAAGCACCCACAGAACAAAGAGATTCATCCGATATAAGGAGTTTACGGGTACCAACTTAAAGCGCGGGAAGTTTTCCCAAGGATAGATGTCAGCAGTCAGGAGCCAGAAGCCATATCCCTTCTCCATTCTGGCTCCTGGATTCTAGATTCCTAGTTAACCAGAATTTCCCGGCTTGAGTGGATACCCAAATTAATTTCAAAAATTCTGGGGGACTTTGAAGTCCCGACTCGACTGAGCACTCGCCGAACGTTCAGGATTCCGGGTTGAGTTTTTTTGCATGTCATCCTGGCGATGGCTCTGTGTAATTTATTTTGCCTACTTACTTACAAATATTTTAGGTTCTACCAGATTTTTTTGAGAAAGCACACCATCTAACGCATTGCAATGATCATCGACATAACTAGAGTCTCTAATCTCGCATAGTTTAAGCATTAGCAACAAGGGAAATGATAGTGCTGTTCTCTTCTATGAGAAGAGTATCAACGAAGGAACAATGGCAACACGACGCTTTTATCCAAGACCTACGACCGTTTGATCAACCAGATGAATAGGTTAGGAAAGGACCTATAGAGATATTGTTGGACATCAACTCTTAAATGGATAGCCGTTTTGTTTCATGTTGACTAAAATCTTCTATGGACAGGGGGTGTTCCTATTTTTTTATTGGCCTCATAAATCAACTCAGCTACGGGCTGACTATGCAATGTTATTGCTACGTTCCTTTGTAGACCGACCTTCAATAACACTGGACGCATTTATTTTTTTTCTCTCAGCAATTAAACTATTAAGTAGTTCTCTAAAAAGCTGTGATGTATATCAAACATTGAATACGAAGATTCTGATGCCGCATCAATATATGGCTCATTATTTCACTCGTAAAAATAAATTTCATCAAAAAGATTTTATTAAGAAGCCACGACATTCATAAAGTTAGTAGGAATAATTCTATGAACACTTCATAGGATGTTTGTAATGCATGGAGTTTGTCCAAGTTGACACCCTAGGTTCACTGGCGAACACTCAAGTTCAAGGATGAACAATGCCTGTGCTAAAGCTCTTTGAGGCAACCTAGGGGGATTTTTTATATAATTGCCGTTTCTTCAGTCCATACGTCTTGACTATGGTATTTGTTAGCACCAAACCCACCCTACCGCGCTGGCTCTGCGAAAACGTTTTGTTAGGCACACTGCCCTGGCAGCATGGTCTATGTCAGGCTTATAGCGATTTCAGTCAAGTTTACACATTGCACGATTCCTATTTATTAGGCACTTATCAAAGTGCTGAAACCTATGGGGAAACTGTTCTTTGTTTACTCTGGGATGCCCTATGGTTGCCTGAAACCATTACCCGTCAAGCTCACCAGAGCGAACCTATCTTTTTATTGATTAAGACAACCAAAACCCTGGGTATTGCTTTATCTGAAGGGACTTTACCTAAACCTGAGAAGCAAATCCGTCGCATTCTCAAAGCAGAGCATGTTGAAGTGGATGACCAAACCGTTTTGGTGATTGATGACACTCAGAGAAATACATTGACAGTTGTATTTTCAGGACAGTTACATTTTCTAGCGGTAGATAACAAGCGACGGATTCTCAATCTGGCGATGTAAATCACTTCTCAGTTGAAACCTGTAGATTCTGCACCGGAAAAATAATCGTTTTTCTAAATATGGACAAGGTTTAAACTTCGTCTAATGCCTGTAATCAAGGGCATAGCCAGCTACACTAGGGTCAGGTTAACAAATGTAAACATGCCCCTACTAACGAATGCTCGCTCATCTCACAATCGGCCAAAGGTTGTCGTAATCGGAGCTGGTATTGGTGGCCTGACATCGGCTGCCCTCTTAGCCAAGCGTGGCTATCAAGTGTATGTATTTGAGCAGGCAATGGTGCCTGGGGGATGTGCATCGACCTTTCGACGACGGGGATTTACATTTGATGTGGGGGCCACCCAAGTTGCGGGTCTCGAACCTGGGGGAATTCATCATCAAATTTTTTCAGAGTTGGGATTGGAGCTGCCTGTTGCTGACCATTGCGACCCGGCCTGTGCAGTTTTCTTGCCAGGGGAAACGATACCAGTGACTGTTTGGCGGGATCCACAACGTTGGCAAACGGAACGTAAGCAACAGTTTCCAGGGAGCGAACCATTTTGGCAAAAACTGAATGATTTATTTAGCTATAGCTGGCGGTTTCAAACTCGACAACCCATGTTACCCCCGCGCAGTCTATGGGATAGCTGGCAATTAACCAGGGCGCTAAGGCTGGATACACTGTGGACGGTTCCCTATACTTTTTCCACCGTAGGGCAATTGTTAAAAGGATATGGCCTTGACGAAAATCGACGACTAAAAACATTTCTAGATCTTCAACTCAAACTGTATTCCCAGGTAGGGGCTGACGAAACAGCGTTATTGTATGCAGCAACTGCGCTTGGCGTGTCCCAGGCTCCCCAAGGATTGTTTCACCTCCAGGGAAGTATGCAAGTCCTGAGTCAAGCTTTGGTCAAAGCAATTAAACAGTTTGGAGGAGATATTTTTCTAGGGCATGGGGTGGAGCAGATTCAGTTGGAGAATGGCCGACCAAGATTTGTCCGCATTCGTCATCAAAATAGCGATGAGACCTGGCTAGAATCTGCTTATCATATAGTGGCCAATGTTACTGTGCAAAATTTGACAACACTATTGGGTGAGCAAACCCCACCAGGCTATCAACGACGGGTGGATAAACTGGTACCGTCATCAGGGGCGTTTGTGGTGTACCTCGGTGTTGAGCAAGCGGCAATTCCTAAAAACTGTCCGCCCCACTTACAGTTTCTCTATGACTATGATGGCCCCATTGGCGAAAATAATTCCTTGTTTGTGTCGGTAAGTCGTTCAGGGGATGGGCGCGCTCCGACCGGAAAGGCAACTATCGTAGCTTCATCATTTACGGATGTGCAAGCATGGCAGAAGTGTAATGACTATGGGGCGTTAAAGGCTGACTATGAGCGGGATGCGATCGCAAAACTCAACCAGTTCTTCAACCTCGACCCGTCCCATATTATCCATGTAGAGTCTGCAACACCTCGCACATTCCAACGCTATACCGCTCGCCATCAGGGCATGGTCGGCGGTATAGGTCAGCGATTATCCACGTTTGGTCCCTTTGGCTTCGCCACCCGTACCCCCATCCCTAAGTTGTGGTTAGTGGGTGACTGTGTCCATCCAGGAGAAGGAACAGCGGGTGTCAGCTATGCCGCTTTGACAGCAGTCAGACAAATTGATGCCATGGAAGGTAAATAATCTCGTAGGGGCACACCTTGTGGTTGCCCCCAACGCGATTGATTAACCCCTGACACCGACCAGGGCAGGTTGTTTCGCAGGCTTAACTACCACCTGTGCGTCATCATCTAGATCAAAGACCGCTGTATCACCGTCATTGATGGTGCCATTCAACAGTGCCTCAGCCAGGGAATCCTCAATCAAACGAGAGATCGCCCGACGCATAGGACGTGCACCATAGGTTTGGTCATACCCTTCATTCACTAGATGCTGCTTAAAGGCATCCGTGAGTTCCAGCGTGATATTGCGTTCAGATAAACGACCAGCCACCTGACCTAGCAAGATATCGGCAATTTGAGCAACTTCGGATTTAATCAGCTGACGGAAGACAATAATCTCGTCAATGCGATTCAACAACTCAGGTCGGAAGAACTGCTTCATTTCTTCATTCACCAGGTTGCGAATGTTGTTATAGCGAGAGGTCATCTCATCATCAAGACTCAGCTCAAACCCAAGACCGCCGCCACCTTTCTCAATCACCTTGGAACCAATATTGGAAGTCATAATAATCAAGGTGTTCTTAAAGCTCACCTTACGCCCCTTAGCATCACTGAGGTGACCATCATCTAACAGCTGCAAGAGAATATTGAAAACATCAGGGTGAGCCTTCTCAATTTCGTCTAGCAGAATCACAGTGTATGGCTTACGACGCACTGCTTCAGTCAGCTGACCACCTTCGTCATAGCCTACATATCCTGGTGGAGAGCCAATCAGTTTAGAGACCGACTGGGGTTCCATAAATTCCGACATGTCGATCCGAATCATGGCATCTTCAGCCCCAAAGACCGCCTCGGCTAACGCCTTAGCCAGCTCAGTTTTACCCACCCCTGTGGGACCCGAGAAAATCAAACTTGCAATGGGACGGTTAGGATTACGCATACCCACACGGGAACGGCGAATCGCTTTAGAAACCGCTTCAACCGCCTCATTTTGGCCTATTACCCGCTTATGCAATGTATCTTCGAGATGCAAAATCATTACCGATTCTGACTCTGTTAAGCGGCTAACGGGTACTCCGGTCCAAGCCGCCACAATGTCAGCAATATCTTCGTCGGTCACCTCTGGATGAGACGTACCATGGGGCAAAAGTTCTGCCAACAGTTGCTGCTCTTTTACCCGTAAAGCGCCAACATCATCAAACGACTGCTTCTCCAACAGCTCCGTAATCTCAGTTTGCACCTGACGCAGCTCAGTGCGCTGATCCCCAGCCGGAATTTTCTGCGAGTAACGCAACCGCACCCGTGAGCCAGCTTCGTCAATCAAATCAATGGCTTTGTCGGGTAAATGCCGATCGTTGATATAGCGATCTGATAGGGTAGCTGCTGCCTTTAGAGCTGCATCGGTAATGGTCAGTCGGTGAAACTGCTCGTAACGCCCCCGAACACCGCCCAAAATTTCCAGGGTATCTTCCACCGATGGTGGAGCTACGGTAACCCGCTGAAAACGACGTTCCAGGGCAGCATCTTTTTCAATGTACTTACGGTATTCTTCTAGCGTAGTAGCTCCAATGCACTGCAGCTCACCGCGAGCTAAGGCAGGCTTCAGCAAGTTGGCCGCATCCATGCTGCCTTCCAGGGAGCCTGCACCGACTAAGGTATGCAGCTCGTCAATCACCAAAATAATATTCTGAGCTTCCTGGACCTCAGCAATGACCTGGTTGAGACGTTCTTCAAAATCACCCCGGAACCGGGTACCGGAGACTAGCAATGCCAGATCAAGGCTAATTACACGACGATCAAACAAAGCTTCGGGCACATCTTGATTAACAATGCGTTGAGCCAGGCCTTCTGCGATCGCAGTTTTACCCACCCCTGGTTCACCCACCAATACAGGATTATTCTTAGTACGGCGACCTAGAATTTGAACCACCCGCTCAATTTCCTGGGAGCGGCCAACCACTGGATCAAGTTTGCCCGCAGTGGCCAGTTCCGTCAGATCGGTACTAAATTCAGCCAATATACCATTACGCTTAGACGGTTGCCCTGACCGTTCACCCTCTCGGGCACGACCACCCGCTGGCACAGCAGACACCTCACCAATGGTCCGAATCAGCTGAGTACGAACTTGGGTTGGATCTACACCCAGGTTATTAAGCACCCGATAGGCCACACTTTCCACATTTTGGGTCAGACTCAGCAGTAAATGCTCAGGTTCAATGTAGGGATGGTCCAGCTTGCGAGCCTCTTGAAATGCCTGTTCAAAAACTTGCTTAACCTTGGGGGTAAATGGAATTTCTGTCGGCCCATTTCCTGACCCACGGCCAATAATGGACTCGACTTCAGCGCGAGAATTAGCCAGGTTGACTCCAAAATCACTTAATACTCGAGCAGCAATGCTGGAACCCTCCTTCACAATCCCCAGTAGGAGTTGCTCACTACCTACGAAATTATGGCCCAGGCGTCTTGCCTCTTCCTGAGCTTGCATGATCACCGCAATCGCCGCATTGGTGAAATGTTCAAACATATTTTGTAGACCTCTGCCAGGATATGGAGTCGAAACCTATAAAAGGAAAGTCGAGTAATCGAGTTGTTAACTCAAGTTACTTTAGACATTAAGTTTTTTAACTATGTAATAAAAATATACCCATCTTCGAGCAATCCCGACAGTCTGGAGAGCCGAAGTTGAGTAAGTGGGGTAATCCGTATAGTCCTATGGACAATGGATATGGTTTCAGTTTGCCCGAAGGATAAATGAATTTATAGGAATATGATTCAACGGAGACCGAATCTCCACATCCACACTGAGTGGATAAAAAATTGGTAAAGAAATCGCCCTCTTCCTGATGTTTCCCCATGGTTACCACGAAGAGCGTCCAAGAAGCTCTATTTGATCGATTATTTTACTTCTAGATAAAAGAGGTGCCAAAAAATGCCCCCCAATTACATCGACGCCTGCAGAGTATAAGACTCGAAGCCCCCAAACTTCGAAGTTCAGGGGCCTGAATAATCGTTAGCCACTCTGATAGTCGCTCGATCACAAAAATTATTTTTTTGGTTAAATAATTTAGTCCTACGTTTTACAGCAGTGAGGCAATCCCCCCGCTACTTAGATAATCTCAGCTTGAACCGTCTGACAGGTTTCTAAAATGGTTTCATCTACCTCAGACAGCGTATTAATAGCAGTAAATCCACTGATGTTAACTTCAGCACCTGCGTTACCCGCCGCCAGGGTTGGCTGGGATTGAACAGCCAGGGAATAGGGGTGACTTGTCTGTTCGTAGCTATCAATAACAGTCAAATCTAAGCGGGCCGCAGAAATATCACCATGGAAACAATCGAAGGAAGAACTGGGCATGTAAAATGCACCAACGGTGCGGTGACCAGCCACTTCAAACACCATGTATACAGAGCCAAGTTGATTCGCCACTGACTGCTGTTGGCCATACAGATAAACACCATCTGCTAGCAGCCCATTAGCAACGGGTTCGGCAAGGGCAATAGCACCAAAACTACTGAGCAACGTAGCACCGACTAAGGCAAGGGCAGATTTAATGAACTGGGGAAAGCGGGGGCGAACTGACAAATAAGCCATGGGATACGTGGTTACACCTCTTATATGTTCAGTATTCATGAAGTTCCGGGTTCACTAAGTGACACCTCTAGTCATGACTGATGACATCTAACACAGGGCCGTGTGATTGCTGTCACAATGCACTGTATTACCTATATTTCGGGACTTATACAGCGTTCATATCCCCCATGACGTCATATCACGCCCTTGAGCAAAAGTTAGAGCAGCTAGATGGCCGTAGCTATTCTGCCTACAAAGGCATTAAAGACAGCTATACCTTTCCTGGCTTTGAACTCACCCTGGCCCATATTCAAGGGGATCCCTTTGCTGCCCCCAGTCGCATTAGCATTTGGACCAGTCATCACCAAAGTCAATGGCCTCAGGCCTATTGGCATAACGACATCCGGCGTGGTGTGCTGGCAGATTTTTTGCATCGACATATTGATGACGTCATTCCTAAGATTGAGCAGCGACGGGGGTCAGGTAAAAGCGGTTGCCTGATGATTGCGCCAACAAGTCAGGCTATTTTGGCTCGCACAGCCGTTCAGGTCACCCCTAAGGGCATAGAGTTGCGCTTGGGCGTGGGACTACCTGCTTTTGGCCGCAGAATTGCCGGTTATGCGGCCAGGGATTTGCTAATGAATGATTTGCCACAGCTGATCGTCTCGACTCTCCATGACCAGCCACAGTGGCACCAGGCTTTAGAACAGCATATTGCGACGGTCGAAGATGCTAATGCCCTGAGACAGCAACTATTGCCCCAGAACCTCGTGGCATTTATTGCCAATGGGGCAATTTTACCCAGACGTAGCGGCATCGATGCTCGACCTTTACCCACTGCGATCCCGTTTAAAGCACCCAGTTCTCTAGAAGTTACGTTGCAAACGCCCCATGCCGGTGAGATCGCAGGTCTGGGGATTCCCCGAGGGGTCACCCTGATCGTCGGTGGGGGCTACCATGGCAAATCCACGGTCCTTAAGGCGCTTGCCCAGGGGATTTATAATCACATTCCTGGCGATGGGCGTGAACAGGTAGTCGCCGATGGGGCAACGGTAAAAATTCGAGCGGAGGACGGTCGTAGTGTAGCGGGGGTAGATATTTCTCCATTTATTGATCGGTTACCCCAGGGGATATCGACCCAGGCGTTTAGTACGACCAATGCCAGTGGTAGTACGTCCCAGGTCGCCAATATTTTGGAGGCAATGGAGGCGGACGCGCAGGTATTACTGATTGATGAAGATACGGCGGCGACGAATTTGATGATTCGCGATCGCAATATGCAAACCCTTATCGCCAAGGACAAAGAACCCATCACCCCATTTATTGATAAGGTTCGTCAACTTTACACCGACTACGGTATTTCCACCATTTTGGTGATGGGCGGCAGCGGCGACTACTTTGAAGTGGCCGACCAGGTAATTGCATTAGATAACTATGTGGCCAAGGATGTGACTGCTGAGGCCAAGGCAATTGCGGTTGAATATCCAAGCGATCGCAACGCTGAAGGTGGACAACACTTTGGCACCATCACCCAACGACAGATTCAACTGCCTCAATTTGACACCGGTCGTAAACCCACCAAAATCAAAACTCAACGTCTCTCCACCCTATCCATTGGCCAAGAAGACATCGATCTGCGGGGCATTGAACAACTTATAGAACCCAATCAAACTAGGGCCATTGCCCATGCCATTCTCACCTGGCAACAACAAAATCGTGGCCACTTACTACAAGATCTCTTAGACGACATTATGAGCTGGGTAAGCCGACGAGACTTTGATGCCCTCACCCCGTATCCCATGGCCGACCTCAGTGAATTTCGCCGCCATGAACTCGCTGCTGTCATTAACCGACTGAGAAATCTCAGAGTAATTACGGAAAGATAATTCACTGATTTTTGGGATCACGTATTTATATGAAATCCTGGTTGATAGCAGCTAATATCGCAGGGCATCCACAAGGGGGGTGCCTCTACGATATTGTCCATTCTTAATCGGGATTAATGAACTCGGATTTGGTATTACATCCCCATCCTTCGGTAGAAATATCCACAACATTTGCCCGAAAACAGACTAAGTAAACATTCGGTAAATCCCTATGCTTACTGGTAGTTAATTAACGCAGCTGGGCACGTTTAGTTTGAAATAGATGTGTCTTTTTATACCTCTGCCTGGTCCTATGCAACACCCTCAAGAACCCAACCTGGAACAACCACGGATTAAATGGTCCTGGTTCACCCTTAGCTGTGTTTGCCTATTCTCTGGCTTTTTATACCTGGCGGTTATGGACCTTACAGGTCCCGTTCAGCTCACGCAAAATCAAACTGAGCAACAACCCTAGAGTTCAATTTAGTCCAAACCGTTGCTTCAAGGGTTCGCCATTATGGTGAACCCTTTTGTTTTTAGGTTAGATGATAAAAAACTACGGTACACCAGGAACATATATACTACTGACCTGCAATGACGTTCCTATATGTCGAGACTATGAGGTTTTACCGAAGAATCATGAAGGCGTTGTCTATGTGGTGATGGTTCGCTTAATGCTGCGTCGGTTAACTGATAATCGACGACGATGGACGTCAAAGACTCCTCAGATTGCTTAATATTAGTTTCCGAACACACTCTGAGTCAGCCATGAGCGAAGACAACCCTGTTACCTTTTACGAAGGTGATGATCCAGAGTTATCACAGGCCTCACAAAAGGCCAGGGAAACCTTTCGCTATTTCTGGAATCAGGTAGCCCTGGACTTTAACAGAATTATTCCTGCCCTGGAGCTAGCCTGTGTAAAAGCGCCATTTTCTGATGATGCCGATCCACGCTCACCGTTCGAACACATGTGGGTAGATCAGATAAACTTTGACGGCATCGACGTCTATGGTACGTTGCTCAACAGTCCCAATAACCTTACCTCCTGGAACCAGGGCGATGAGGTAGAGGGGCCGCTTGCCGCTCTTAGCGATTGGCTCTGTGTATTGGGTGGCAAGGTCTATGGGGGCCATACCATTCAGGTGGCCAGGGGACGAATGGCAACAGCAGAGCGGCAGGAGTATGATCAGGCCTGGGGTCTGGACTTTCCAGCACCAGACACCGTACTTATCCCTGAACGCAATATCGAAGGGTATCCACAAGGGAGTGCCCCTACAGGATTGTCCATTTTTAATCGGGTTTAATGAATTCGGATTTGGTATTAGAACGTCCGCTGGACTAATCTTTAAAATTTATAGCTACTGACCTTGCTACCGCCTTAACTCTCTGCACCAATATAGGGTTGTAGTACCTCAATCAAGTCTTCATTTTCCGATTCCTGGGCGGTATCCCATACCATTTGGAGCGTTGAAGCGTTAATCCCGGAGTCTAGCATTGTTTTAACCGTGGTCAGATCGCTGAAGCCGATGGCCCACATTAATAGGGGTTGACCGCGCCAGAGCACATTAGTGTTGGCACCATTCTCGATCAGTAATTGAACAATCTCTGTTTGGTCGTTTGCGATCGCATTAATCAATGGCGTCATACCCCAGAATTGATCGCCGACAATATTGACATTAGCCCCCTGCTCAATCAACCGTTTGATCTTAGTAATATCATTCTCATCGACTGCTTGATGTAATCTTGTGCGTCCTTGGGCATCTAACGAATTTAAGCGTTGCTCAACAGCCATTTTTTGACGAATTTCGTCAATATCCCAAGCCGTCAACATAGCTAGATTTTCTGCAGCTTGGGCCATGCTGCGTCGATACCGTAATCGGGAGGCACAAATGGCAGATCCCATAGGTCGTCTAATGACATAGCGTACCTGGAAGTCAACGCCAGCCCATTGAGGAAATGAACGGCCTTTAACGCCCAATTCCTCAGAAAACAGTTCAGGTAAGACTTCCTGAAAGCGTAAATCTTCAGGAAATGTCGTTGAATTGTAACGAATATGTAATCGAGTAATCAAGGTTTCTGGAGCCTCATCCTTCCACCATGCCCCCATTGCTTGGAGATCGGCTGCTGTTGGCATCGATTCAGCATCCATCGTACAGGGATCGCATTTTATGTTATTGCCAAAAATGCGGGTGGCATATTCCACAAAAACAGCATTGTTATGTTGTTCATGGACACGTTGAAATAACGTGTCATAAAAATTGTCAAATTCATCCTGGACAAATGCTGGCACCTCATGGCCAGATGGCCAACGGGGGTGAGACTCTGCATCAGTGGGGATAGGTAATGTCTGATAATTAGCCGTTTTGACATAGGCATCAGGTGATAACACATGAACAATCAAATCTTGATCATCATCAGCATTTAGGGTCCCCAGCCGAATCGGTAGCATAAACTGAGGGGATTCATAATCCAAAACAATGGGACGCAAAAACCGCCCACCTGTTTTTTGAAATTCTGCTAAATTTACCCGTACTACAAAAAACTTCATGCCTGTATCGATGTATGCCTGAAGCATTTTGGTTGCAGCTGGGCTCACCTGATAGTCATTTTGTTGCAGCCAGGCCACTAACGCATTTGATTCATCAGCGCTCAAAATAGCAACATCATATTCACCGACTGTGAACTGATCTTCAACGGTAACCGCTGAAAATGACTGCGCCATGGATCGATTAACCCTTGCCTTATTCGCCTGATTGAGAAATGAAGGCAGGGAAACCACCACCAAAACTGCCATCAGCAAAAGCGCAACGATCAGGGCCAGTCTATTAATGTTTGGTCTTAGCCATGAAATCAGAAAAAAAACAACGACAGGAATCGCAAAAAAAATGACAATTCGATACCATTCATGTTCTTGTCGACAGGGGCGATCAAAATACTGCGCTAGTCGCGGGGCCGTAAACGCACTGATTTTTTCCATCAATGCATTATCCCCAATTCGGACCTGTTCACGGCTAGGAATCACAGGAACCGGCACAATCCGAGCAAAGTCCTGAACATCCCCTTGAAAATCATTGGCCATCATAAAGATACTACGATTTCCACTGTGGGCAATGACCACATGTGATGCAGTATTTTCTAGATTGCCATCTACTTTGGCCACAAAAAAACCACAAAAGGCCTGCACGGGTGTAGCCATGGATACACAAATCAGTACCGTTGCTAAACAAATCAGTAAGGACCTAGGCCAACGAGTATAGGCTGTGGGGGAAAACCTTGGCATGACAAGGAATAAATGGCGATCAATTACGTCCACTTTTCCCAAGCAAGCTCAGGAAACCATCAACATTTTAGTGGTGAATAGTGAGTAGTGAATCCTGACGGACCACTAGTTCTCGTAATAGGTATGTCTTTTTAATTCACAAACATTGATGCCGTACTTTTCTAATTGGTCACCATCGGCAAAGACCGCCAAAAAATCGTAAAAACAGCCCCGATTGCCAGGAAGAGTGATAATCGTCCAATCTCCATGGGCCTGAACTGTCTTATCCCCTAAAATGTTTGCTTCCCAATCTGTAGCTGTTTGAGGAGATGCATAAAACTCCAACATGTCAACAGATGTGTCGTTTGTCAGGGTAAAGGTATATTCAGATTGAGGTGTCTCGGTTACAGTATCTTCTGCTAAAACAGGTTTGACTATTGACAGACCAGCCAACAGGACCAACGGACCAGTCAGAGTGTTTACATAACGGGCAAAGGACATGGCTGGCAATAAGGCAAAGCCTTTACAAGGAAAAATCGTAATAGCGTCAGAGAAACGAAGCGAACTGGCGATAGATTCAACTAGCCCAAACGTTTAGTCAAGTAGCATTCTGGGTAACATACCATCGACTCAGCTACTTTGCTGCATTACTAAATGCCCCTTTGCCAAAGCTTAAAGTAAGGGAGCTGCATGAAAATAACTTCCTTGGTGAATATGGACATGGGCAGTGAGCAATGGGGCGTGGTAAATATAGGCAGCTTGCCTTAAGGGGGTTGAAGGGTACACATTGGTGCTCTGTGACAATCATAGAATCGTCACATGGCTGCTATGGCTTGTTTTTATAACCTATTCTTATGATTAGGCTGTGATAATAAGCAATGGATCAGCCTGAACCATAGATATTTATAAGTTATACCTATGGCAGGATTTAAGGTGATCCTGTGTACGATAGTTCTCTCGGTTTATTGCTACTCTGTTAGGGGAATCAAGTCCATGTTTAGAGATCAGGTTTTTCCGATGAAGAATTTGCAGATTTCAACCTGGACTTGGCTTAAATCTCTATACCTTTTGCTTACGTTAGGCGCTTAAACTTGCACATTCCACAAATATGTGCATAGCTTCAGAAAATTGGCCGGTCTTTCTAACCAAATACCCATTCCGTCATGACTGCTTTTGACAAGACATCTATTCAAACGACTCAGAAATCGTTATTTCAAGCGTCGCAGCTATTCAGACTAAGTGCCTTTGCTCAAGTTAGCACCGTTGCCGTAATGGGGTTGTTTAGTACTCAGGCTGTTTTAGCGCAGACTGAGACTGGCGCAAACGAGTTAGCCATACCTCAATCAACTTTTGAGATACCAACAGCGCAACCTGCTGCTGCTCCTGTTGTTCCCGTTACGCCTGCTCCTGCTGTCCCTGTTACGCCTGCTCCTGCTGTCCCTGCTCCTGTTCCTCAAGTTGTAGAGCCAGTTACCCCCATTAGCATTGAGCCGAGCGTGCCAAGCTCCCTTGAGACTACTTCAGTTGAATCTGAGGCCGTTGACTATGGCACCGTGTTTATTCAACCTGATGAGTTGCCTAACGCTACAACATTAGAGTCGCTACTTGACGATAGTCAGTCCAGCGAGATCCCTGACGTGGATGTCATTTTACCCACTGATTATAGTACAGGTTTAATCGACACCACAGATTACAGTGTTGGGGCCACAATGCCGGACGTTGTTATTTCAGAACGCTCTAGTGGGTGTGAGTTTTCTGTGAATGCTGGGACGCAAATTACCAATGCTGCCTGTAGGCAGGTGGAGCGGTTAACTGGTGCGATCGCAAACCGCATACAACCTACTCAAGCTGGCGTTAGCACTGTAAATCCCATCAATATCCCAGGCATACAAATTTCTGGAGCAACAACGGCAGCCAGTCGTGACTATTACAACCAAGCTGCCAAGTCAGTGATTGAACTGCAGCTAGGCGAGAAATTTATCTTTCCCCTGGCGATGCCTGCCCCATTGACCTCCCTATTTGGCTGGCGGATACATCCAATTTTTGGTGCCCGGCGTTTTCATTCAGGCACTGATGTCGGCGCACCGCTGGGGACTTCTGTGGTAGCTACCCAGTCGGGTCGAGTTACGCTGTCTGACTATGCTGGTGGTTATGGCCTAATGGTGGTGTTGCGTCATAGTAATGACACCTTAGAAAGCCGCTACGCCCACCTATCGCGCCTATTGGTGCAGGTCGGTGAATGGGTTGAGCAGGGTGAGGTAATCGGGTTAGTCGGCAGCACGGGTAACTCCACTGGTCCCCATCTTCATTTTGAGCTACGCCAGCTGACAGACAATGGTTGGGTTGTGCTCAATCCAGACTCGCTATTAAGGCAGACCCTGGGTACATTGGTACAGGCTTTAGGCAATTCTCTGGTTGCCCTATCAGATACCGCCAAACTGGAGACATCGAGTGCACCAGATGCGTTGGATGAAGAGCCTTTGGCCATAGACGGTCTACCATTTCGTCCAGCTCAACCCCACGCTAATTGAGCCTGACTACAGGCAGTAGGCCATTTTTATGAAGACAGAATCGGTCAGGGTAAGCATGCCAACCCTGACCGATTTTATTATTTTTCACCTATTTTTTACGCTCTTTGGGCCTATGCTGCCAACAGCCACCTCAGAATACGAATATATCGCCATTGGGTTTAATGGTGATATTGCTAATATCTGTTCCCAAGTTAGTGGTTGGACGAAGCACAATATCTAGGCTTCCAGTAGCTGCATTAAGTTGTAATTCAGCTTGCAATAAGCCTTCTCCTGCCTGTCTATTTTTCTGAATATTCTGATCAAAGAATGTCAATGTAGTCGGCCTATTCAAGTTTTGCAACACCACATCATCCCCAGACGTTAGACTGCGGGGCTGGGTATCTCCAAGCGCTTCGTAGGTGATAGGGGCCATTGTTTGATTACTCAGAAGGGAAGCTATACACCCGATGCCCTGAGTTATCCCAATGTGCTGAATGATTCCTGTGATATGGCGCATTACAAGGGAAGTTTTCGATGGGAGAAGTCTCAGCGAACCCATGTAAGTTTGTCATTGATTTCTAAGCAACCATTAAACCTTCGACCATGGACACTAGCTAAAGTAGTAGTCGTAAAGGATAAGACGTTAAACACATCGTTTTCTTCTTTTACTGTTGATAGTCAATCTAAATTCTTTGAGGTAATCCACCATGTCAGAAGAAACTAAGAACATCCAGGCAGACGAGCAGATTTCGGATGAGCAGCTAACAGAAGTCTCTGGTGGCAACAGTGTTCACAAGACTCGTTTGGAGCATCTAGATAATCAGACTAAGAGTGTTAAGGATATTCAAGAGACTCGCTTAGAGCACTTGGATAACCAAACTAAGTAATCTTTGCTTGGCCTATTCAATTAATTTGTTGTATTGAATGGGCCTGGTATTGTTATCCAAATGATTACTGTTTTTTGAGCCTCTAACTCTGGGAGTTTAGAGGCTTTATTTTTTGTTCTATTAGCCCAAGATATCGAACAACAATTTTGAGGCCATTAAAAAGCAAACTACAGCAACAACTGGGCGAATTAAGGCTGCACCTTTGGCTAAAACGATCCTAGCGCCAATGGAGGAACCGATCACTTGGCCCACCAGCATGACTAACCCCACGTTCCAATAGACATCGCCAAAGGCAAGAAAGTACATCAGCGACGATACATTACTGGTGCAGTTGAGAATCTTAGTATGGGCCGTTGCTTTAGTGAGGTTATAGCCCCGTAAACTGACCAACGATAGAGCCATAAACATGCCGGTACCGGGGCCAAAAAAGCCATCGTAGAAACCGAGCAACGGTGCAATTAGTAATGAAAATGGGTTGTGAGTTATACGTTGCTGTTGGTCAGTGATGCCCAGCTGAGGCGACAGGGCAAAGTAGACTCCCATACTAATAAGTAAGAAAGGAATAACTGCTTTGAGAATGGTGCTTTCTATTTGTAGTACAAGCCAGACACCAAATACGGCCCCTAAAAAGGTCATCAAAACTGTTAGTTTTATAGCTTGCAGACGAACAATCTGTTGGCGCAGAAAATAAATAGATGCGACTAATGTGCCACCACTGCCTTGCAGTTTATTAGTGGCCAGAGCCACTGTCGGAGGCATACCCACCATCAACATTATTGGCAGTACAATCAGTCCGCCGCCACCGGCAATGGTATCAACACAACCTGCCACCATCGCCACTACAAACAGTAGTGCTACCGTATCGATGCTTAAATGCATGTTGCCCTCGGAAAATTAACCTAACTCCAGGCAACCTACCATGTAGAAAATCTTTACTGAAGTTTATCTGGCTATCCACAGAGGCTGAGCAATTTTTTACTAAAACTGAGCAATTGGGACTGGTTCCGCCTGATGGGATGATTCAGCCAAAATGCTTGTAATGCAAGGGATACAGACGTTTTAGAAGAAGCTCGCTAAAATCGTTACTCTATAGGCCTTTCAGGCATTTTTCCCATTATACGGAACCAGTGCCGAGCAATTGGATTCAAGAATTATTTTAGCGATTGCTTAATAGTAGTGATGGCGACAAACCTAATTCGTTCCACCGACCTATTCTAGTCAAAGGGGCAGGGGCAGGGGCTTCAGCAGAATAGGCTAACGGGCCATAAAACAAACTCCTAGCGACTAAATAACAGCCATATGCCAATCAGGGCGACGATGGCTCCGCAGGTGGCTCGAAAGGTAATGCGCTCGCCAATCATCAGGGCCATGGGGAGAACCATGATGGGGCTAGTGGCCAGGAGTGATTGGGCGATGCCAGCAGGAGAATATTTTAGGGCGATTTGCTGTAGCCAGATGGCCAGATAAGTGCCAAAAAAGGCTGCGATCGCAACTCCCCCCAATAATCGACCAGACGGACGTATAAACATCTGTTCTTTTCTACGCCACAACAACAACCCACCAATACACACGAGTCCTGCTGAGAGTCTAAGCAAACTACTCCATAACGGATCAACAATAGTGTCTGCCAACGCCGCCCGCGACAGCACACTGCCAATGGACTGGCCGAGGGCGGCCATGATGCCAAAAAAGATCCCCTTAGTTAAAGCCGCGTTTGACTTAACACTACTCACCGTAGGACTACGCTCACTCACCACCCAGATAATGCCTGCCAGTGTGAGCGCCATCCCGCTCCAGGCTAAAACCGGCAGTTGCTCCTGCAAAAAAACTAGGGACATCAAAGCCGCCATCGGTGGTGCCAGCATTTCCAGCAATAATGCCTGGCGTGCCCCCAAGGTATTTACCGTCGCAAAGTAAGCCGTATCCCCCAGCCCAATGCCCACCACACCGCTAATCAACAGCAGCCATACCGAACCCATTGGCAATGACGACATTAACTGTTGCCGCACCGCCAACGTCAGCACGATAAACCCAATCGCCATTGCCCCCTTGATCAAGTTCAGCACCAATGGCGACAGCTGTTTTCCTAATCGACCAAACATCAATGTGGCAAATGCCCACAGCCCTGCTGCACTCAGCGCTGCAATTTCCCCTTGAAACATGTTTACTATGTAAGTACTGGAGTCAGCGTAAGCCGTGAAGGGGGGAGTGGTGAAGGGTGAAGGTTGAATCGTGGTTGTAAATCTTGCATAGAGAATCGTTCAGTATGTCAGTATCCGTAAAATCAGACCAAGTATCCCATCAATCACCAATCACCAATCACCAATCACTTCCCCCTAACCTGAAATTCCGCCTCGCCACCCCCTTAAAGATCGGTACTATCGCAGTTTACAGCCGAGTATTGCAATCACCTTTGTCTGGAGTGACCGATCTAGTTTTTCGTCGATTGGTACGTCGTTACGCGCCCCAGTCAATGATGTATACCGAAATGGTGAGTGCAGCTGAGCTACATCATGTGCGCAAGCTACCAAAGGTGATGGAGGTGGATCCGGATGAACGGCCCATCAGTATTCAATTATTTGACCGCAGACCTGAGTTTCTGGCAGAAGCAGCGCAAAAAGCCGTTGATCAGGGGGCGGACACTATTGATATCAATATGGGGTGCCCCGTTAATAAAATTACGAAGAATGGCGGTGGCTCATCGCTGTTGCGGGACCCTGATACGGCTGCCCGCATAATTGAAACCGTCAGCGCTGCTGTCCCTGTCCCTGTGACGGCGAAGACTCGTATTGGCTGGTCTGAGGACAATATTAATGCGGTAGAGTTTGCTCGTCGGCTTGAATCGGCTGGCGCTCAAATGCTGACGCTCCATGGTCGCACCCGTTCCCAAGGCTACAACGGGACTGCTGACTGGAGTTGGATTGCCAAAGTCAAACAGGCCCTGTCAATTCCAGTGATTGCCAATGGCGATATTTTTTCAGTCGATGCGGCCATTGATTGCTTAGAGCAAACCCAGGCCGATGGGGTGATGTGCTCCCGTGGCACCCTGGGGTATCCCTTTCTAGTAGGCGAAATTGATCACTTTCTTAAGACAGGCGAGCGGCAGAAGCCACCCACAGTTATCGAGCGTCTACGATGCGCCCAGGAACACTTAATTATGCTGGCTGATTACAAAGGAAAAAGCGGGATTCGTCAGGCCCGTAAGCATATGGCCTGGTATGCAAAGGGCTTTGACGGAGCAGCAGAGCTACGTGATCAGCTATGCCGAATCGAATCCGTAGAGGAAGGGTGTGGACTATTAGACGAGGCGATTACGGTAATCTCCCTAGAACTTTGCCACCATAGCCACCTAAAGACCGCTATAGTATAAGCATTTTCAACGCGTTTCCGGGCCAATATCAGCATGTCTTACGCCACCTACAGTTCCAGAGCAGATATGGGCGAACTTCGCCGTTTACGTAGTCTGCTACCCCCAGAACTGCAAAGCTGGGTTACGGTAGAACCCGCTATGGATGTAGGGCCACCGCTGATTACGTCTGAAGAACTGGGCAAGGATCAAGTCGAAGTTCAGATTGATCTGCCAAAATGGGAGCAGTTGGCCATTGACCAGCGCAATTTATTGTTCTGGCACGAAGTTGCGCGGGTGCAAAACGATACGATTCCGCGTGATGGTTGGGAAATGGCTGCCCTGGCCATTGGTCTTGGAGGTGCCGTGGGAGAACTCTGGGTCCAGGATGGTTTACTCCTGATGTTAGCCTTAGGACTCTGTGGTATTTCCGGTTGGCGTCTATATAAGCGTAATAACGCTGAAAAAACCTTAAAAGAGGCGATGGATGCTGACGAGAAAGCCATTGCCCTAGCGACTCGATTTGGTTATTCGTTACCCAATGCCTACAAGAGTCTGGGTAGCGCCCTAAAAACCCTGATTGAGCAAACGCCTAAGAAAAAGCAACGCGATCGCTATGTTAAGCGTTTAGAAGCGTTGAAACGTAGCGCTAATCGAGCTAAGGATCGAATTCGCTCGGATCGTGATGCGTCACGGGCTTACTAAACAATGTCAATTTGTAGCTTGTCGATTCTTCTACAGAAAAACCAAGTTCTGGACGTGCTCAGCATTGAGCTTATCAACTTTTTGCAAAAAGACTCGAAACTGTTTCTATTTTTACAGAACTGAGGGTAAGTAGGCGCATCTAACTGGGAATAAGTATGCCTGTAGCTTACTTTGTCTTACGGATTAAGTTACATTCGAGGAATTTTGTAAAGAATTTATCTAAAACCTGTTTGCTTTCGCCTAAATATCATAAAGATTTTCTCAACTCAGTCGAGCAGAGGTTTGGAGCGTTTACTATGTAAGGTAACTGTTTACCCTACGTTAATGTGCTGCCTGTAAAAGCCTGATGGTAAGCTATCTGGCTAAGATAAGGTTCCTGAAAATATATCGTGACAGTTAAAGAACATGTAAAGCGGACGTTTAAAAGTTAGTTGAGTCGCTTGGGTAATTGAGAAACATCAAGTGTTTATCTAGAGTTGAGTAAATATGTAAGAAATGTTGGTCTTTAAAGAAATAGCTGATGTTTCGGTTGTTATCCTTTCGACCATATGTTTTTTTCTATATCCAAAACTCTAGTCCATAACAGCTTGAGTCATTGTTTTTGTTGTATAAAGCGAGCCAGTTTCTGTTGATTCAGTATTATCAATTAAACAGTTTTTTGCTAGGTTTTTATACTTGCCTTAGCAAATGTTTGTCAGATAAAACCCTTGGATTTTTTGAACGCTGTTTTGGGAACCCTTGGTTTAACTGCTTGTATCTTCAGAAAAGTGCCATTTAGTTTGTCGTATTTGCGAAAGACATATCAGGCATTTTGTAGGACTGTATTATTGGAGCTTAGGAAAATTCCTTTAGCTTCAGAATTCGGTCTCTTGGTTTTTAGCCCTGCTCGCGCTTGTTGCTAATTTATTGACCGCGACATCAGTAGTCAGAGCGATTCTCATGCGTATACTCATTTATTCGTACAATTATCATCCTGAGCCTATCGGTATTGCCCCTTTGATGACCGAGTTAGCTGAAGGGTTAGTGACTAAGGGGCATGAGGTAAGGGTGGTAACGGCTATGCCGAATTACCCTCAACGTAGAATTTATCCTGACTATCGTGGTCAACTTTACTGCCAGGAAGAGCGTAACGGTGTTATTATCCAGCGCTGCTACGTTGCTATCCATCCCAATCCTGGTGTGATTACTCGCATATTGTTGGATGGCAGTTTTGCATTATTTAGCTTTTTTCATGCCCTGAAGGGATGGCGACCGGACGTTATTTTATCTACTAGTCCATCTTTGCCAGCCTGTATCCCTGTGGCATTGTTGAAGTTGCTTTACGGATGTCCTACGGTGCTTAGTTTACAGGACATTTTGCCGGAGGCAGCTGTGCGTACAGGTCTAATTAGTAATCGACTAGCTATTCGCATTTTTGAGGTGCTCGAAAAATTTGCCTATGCCAGTGCAACGCGCATCGGTGTGATTACGGACAGCTTTGCCAGGAATCTTGTCAGCAAAGGTGTGCCGAGTGGCAAGCTTAAGCGAATCCCAAATTGGGTTGACACCAACTTTATTCGTCCTTTGCCTAAGTACGACAATCAGTTTCGCCAGAAACATGGTCTGCAAGATAAGTTTATTGTTCTTTATTCAGGAAATATTGCCCGTACCCAGGGGGTGAGAACCATTATTCATGCAGCCGATGCTCTGCGACATGTCCCTGGCATTGAGTTTGTGATTGTGGGTGAAGAGCGCCAGTTAGGCGATTTACGGGACCTGCGTGATGAGTTAGGCGTTACCAACGTTACCCTTTTACCCTTTGCACCGCGTAAAGAGTTGCCAACTATGTTAGCGGCGGCTGATGTATCGCTAATTATGCAAAAGGCAAGTGTTGTGGGCTTTAATATGCCCTCTAAGACGATGGTGCTGTTGGCGAGTGGTCGTCCCATTATTGCCTCTGTACCTGATGGTGGAGCGGCTGCCCAAGCTGTGCGAGATAGTGGCGGTGGTTTAGTGATAGAACCTGAAAAGCCCAAAGCATTAGCTCGGGCTATTCAAACGCTTTACAGCGATCCTGACCAGATGAAACAGCTGGGTAAACGGGGCCGTAGTTTTGCTATCTCAAATTATTCCTTTGAGCAATCCCTTGAGGGATATGAATCTCTACTAGCTAGTCTAGTTAATAAGGCCAGCACTGCTACACCGATTAACCCTACAGCTTAATTGAGAGAATCTTGATTAGCTTGATTAGGCCATTGTGGCAACGGCCAGCTGAGGTTGTACGCTAGGGACATGTTCTGGAATCAGGATGGTAAATGTGGAGCCTTTGCCTACCTCGCTTTGAGCTGAAACTGTACCCCCTAGCATGTGTATAAATTCGCGGGTAATTGTTAAGCCTAATCCGGTACCTCCATAACGTCGAGTAGAGGTATTATCTGCTTGAGTAAATGCCTCAAAAATTTTGGCTAGTTGATCTTGCTCCATACCAGTGCCTGTATCGGTAACGGTAAACTCAAGATAGTTTTCAGATTGATGCTTGATAGTTTTGATCCTTAGGATGATCTGACCTTCTTCAGTAAATTTATTAGCATTGCTTAATAGATTGAGTAGACACTGACGCACCTTGCCTGGGTCGCTGATGATAACATCAACAGAACTTGTATTCTCCAATACAACATGATTAAGTTTCACCTCAGCGACCGGATGAATGGTGTCCATCACGTCTTGGGCTAAATCTTTAATACTCAGAGGTTCTAAATGAAGTTCCATACGACCAGCTTCGATTTTGGATAGATCGAGAATGCTGTTGATTAAATTTAATAGGTTCTTACTAGATCCCTGAATTTTCTGCAAATCAGGAACCATACCCTCGTTACCCCCCATTTCAGCTTCTTCTTGGAGGATTTCGCTATAGCCAATGATGCTATTAAGCGGTGTTCGCAGTTCATGGCTCATATTAGCCAAAAAGGAGCTTTTTGTGCGTGTAGCAGACTCAGCCGCTTCCTTAGCGTCTTCTAATTCAGCCGTACGTTCTTTCACGCGAGATTCTAGCTCCTGATTATTTGTTTCTAGAGCTGCAAATGACTCTTGCAATTGCTGAGCCATCCGGTTAAACGTTTGAGCTAGAAAGCCGATTTCATCCTGACTCACCACTGGAATTGATTGTTCTAACTCGCCATTTTCGAGCCGTATAGCGGCTTCTGTAATAGCTGCAATTGGCTTAGTAATACGGCGCGATAGTAAGTAAATACCCGATAATAGTAAGCCTGTTGCTATGGAACCAATCAGTAAAATATTTCTAGCTAAGATACGGGCCGGAATAAATGCTTCTTTTTGATTGATTTCAGCAATTAGTGCCAGACTTTGACCATCCAACCAACGGTAGACACCAATGACAGGTTCATCTAAGTAATTTTTGTAAAGACCAGCACCATGCTCTCCAGCGGTTGCTGCATCAATGGCAAAACTATTCAAATCGGTCTGGGACTCGTTATCTTGATCAGAGGCAATGAAGGTGTTCCTACGTTCTAATTGACCTACCAGATATGTTGTTCCCGTATCGCCCAGGCCTGTCCGTTCCCGAATCAGTGAATCCACATCTTGTAAATCTAGAGTTACTGAAAGAACGCCTACACGGGTATTATTGCCATCTAAAATAGGGGTAGCGAATGTGATAACAGTTGTCCCAGTAACAGGAGACATATATAAGGTGGGAACAACTTTCTCTTCAGCGTTCGTAAAGTAAGTTGTGGTAGCTCCTAACGGTTGATAGGTCTTCTCTAGGGCCTTATTGGTTGAAAATAGGACAATACCGCCTTCTGTGAGAATTGAAACTTCAGCCAGGTTTTCTTTGGCGGAAATAATATCTTGTAAATATAGGGATAATTTGTCATAGGCATCTTGCTTTGATTTATTGTCAGCTAGTGCTTTCGTTTGTGTTTTAACTTCTGGTAAGCGAGCTAACAATAGAATGTCACTTCGCTGAGTTTTGAACCATTGCGTAATTTCCTCCTCTTTGAGGGTGGCGGCTACACTCAATCGATCAAACAAGGATTGTTTAATAATCTCTCGTGCTGAAAAATATGTACTAACTGAAATAGTGAGTACGGTTGCTGCAGACAATAAAGATAATGGTCCAATTAGCCTCAGCAACAGGCTTTGTTTTCTTTTTTCCATGTTGTTGATTTAGGTTGGTAGAGGTTTGCCTGATGGAGGTAGCACCCCATCAGTAGGGATTAGTTCAAAGACAAGGACTACTGCCAGTCATTAAATATCTGTTGAATGGTCTGAATGGCTTCGTCTGCCGCTGCTTCACTATCCAGTTCACCTAGGGCTATTTTGTTCATAATTTGGCCCCAAATATTTTGGGCGGCCACTTCACCATAAGCTGGATTAATAACTTGATATGCGGGGCGCGTATTTTGAAGTTGCTCCACAGCTACAGAAATGTGAGTGTCTCGCTGATCTTTCCAGAATGGGTCCTCAAAAAGTTCAGGCATGACGGGTAAATATCTACCTTGGGCACCTTTGGTGTAAGCCGATAGATTTTGTGGCTGAGCGAGAAACGCAAGAAACTCCTTCGCGGTTTCTTGCTGGGTTGACTGGGCTAAAATGACAGCTTGTTTAAGCTCAATCACGTAGCGCATTGGGCTACCGTCAGGCTTGCTAGGCCATTCGACTGTGGCAAGCTTCTTGTAGTAAGTATCATTATCACTACGCTGAGAGCCTGGAGCAGAAAGGGTATGGTTAACGGTCATCAAGCTTTTCCGGCTCAGTAACGAGACATTATTACCTGTATTGTCCCAATCAACGGCATCAGGAGGAACAGCGCCATTCTTAAAGAAACGTGCGTAGTCTTCGATGGCATTGACAAATGCTTCTCGATTACTGGCTGTGATGGCAAAGTTGCCGGATTCATCAAGGACTTCAATATTATGAGCTTCTAGAAACTGTTCAAAGTTGTTGTATGTATCTAGGCTAAGTGACATGGGCATGCCGACACTGTAAATATCACTACCTTGATTGGCTTGGAGCGTGCTATGAACGTTCTGCCAAAAATCCCAAAAAGCTTGCCAGTCTTTAGGAATGGTCACACGGCGTTCACCTACGGCATTGATTAATAAATCTTCCCAGTAGTGAATATGAATAGCGGATTGCATGAGTGGTACAGCGTAATAGCTACGATTGCCGGTCACTTTATTTTGATAGTTAACGCCATCTAATACATTTTGTGTATAGTACTTTTTGATGGGTAGAATCACATCTGAGACATCTACAAGCCCTCCATTCCAAGCTAATCGGGGAATAGTGGTGAGGTCGGCTGAACCAGAATAGAAGATGTCGGGGATATCGTCAGTACCTTGGGTTAAGGCTCGATCAAGTGCAGTTAAAATATCTTTTTGTGGAATTACACTGAGATCAACGTCTACCTGACTTTGAGCCTTCCAGGCTTCAATAATACGTTTTAGGGTGTCAATCTCCTCGGGATAGAATCCTTCTTGCCACCATATATTCAGGACATCTTTAGAGGGCGTAGTAGTTGTGTTTGAGGTCGAGGGTGTTCTTGTGCAGCTAGCGACTAAACCACCGAAACTATAGAGTAAGAATTGTGTAAATTGACGCCGGTTCATAAGTGTAATATCTCCGATAAAAGTAGCTCTGATCTAAAATCAGAGGCTTGCTATTAAGTACTAGAAACTTGGTAATCAGAAATTAAAGGAAGCAAATTTAAAGCTTCGAAGGGGTTAGCTTTAGAATTGCCTAAAAATATCTAAATTTGCAAAAAAATATTTTATATGCAGAATGTACCTTCCTCAATTATCTTAACAGTATGCACCCAGAAACCTTTAAATATAGGGTTTTAAGAGTTTGAACCAATTTCGTATGATTTTTGGTTTTGATTCATCAATATAATGTAAATTATATATTAATAGAGTTTATTGATTGATAGAAATTACATAGGAATAGTATAAATAAGAATAAATTTAGCAGCGTATTCACGAGCAGTTAAAGCGAAAAAATAACATTCAATTGTTTATATCTTAATAGTCAGATTGGTTTCTGTTTATCTATATAGTTAAGATAAAAATTTTGAAACCATATTTTGGTCATGCTTAATACAGTGAATTATGTGAATATACGGATTTACCTAACTGTTCAAGTATATTAATGAAACTCAGGAAAGTTGAGTAAAGAAAGTGTGTAAAGCCCCAATCAGGCTATAAAAGTTAGGTGAAGTAATGAGGCCGTATTATTAATAAAGGATGGGTGCGATCTCACCCATCCTTTATATTGTTCTTGTATAGGAGATGATTCTTAATTAAGAGCTATTTTATTAAACTTCAGCAGTCACGAGTTGGCTTATATTTTAAGGCGAGAAACCTTATAGGAAAACGGTTCAAGCACATAAGAGTTTCAGCCGTTCATAGGACCAAATTTTTCCCGCTTTAAGTTATACGCCCACGAGTTGAGGGTTAACGTTAGGAATAACCTGTGGAATTCGGATTATAAATATTGCACCTCTGTCTGGGTTATTGTGGGCCGTGATCACCCCCCCAAGCATATGTATAAATTTACGGGTGATAGTTAGACCTAAGCCGGTGCCATCGTAACTGCGAGTTGAGGAATCATCTGCCTGAGTAAATGCCTCAAACACATGTTCTAGTTGATCTGGCGCTATGCCAACGCCTGTATCCTCAACCATAAATTCCAGATAGCTTTCATCTTGATAGTGAAGACTTTTGATTGTCAGGGTAATCTGACCTTCTTCTGTAAACTTATTGGCATTATTAAGTAGATGTAGAAGGCACTGTCGCAATTTACTAGAATCAGTCTCAATCAAATCTACAGTACTGGAATTATTGAGAACAATCTGGTTTGACTTCTCTTCGGTAGCAGGCCGAATCGATGTCAGTATGTCTTCTATAAGCGCTAGGACATTGACTGATTCTAGCTGCAGCTCCATGCGGCCTGCCTCAATTTTGGACAGCTCCAGCACGCTGTTAATTAAATTTAATAGATGTTTGCTAGAGCCTTGGATCTTATGTAAGTCGGAAATTAAACTCTTTTCGCCCAACATTTCCATATCTTCTTCTAGCATCTCGCTGTAGCCAATAATGCTATTGAGGGGGGTACGGAGTTCGTGGCTCATGTTTGCCAAAAAGGCACTTTTAGTTCGAGTGGCTGACTCAGCTGCTTCCTTGGCCGCTTCTAACTCCACTGTCCGTTCCTGTACTCGAACTTCGAGTTCTTGGTTGGTATTTTCTAAGATGTCAAAAGATTGCTTTAACTGTTGGGACATGTGGTTAAATGCCTGAGCCAGCACACCAATTTCATCCTGACTGTTGACTGATAAGGATTGATCTAGTTGACCGCTTTGTAGTTGGATTGCGGCCTTTGTAATTTGTGTAATGGGTTGCGTAATACGGCGAGACAGGAGATAAATACCTGATAACAATAAACCCGTCGCAAAAAAACCAATCAATAAAATATTTCTAGCTAGAACACGAGCCGGAGCAAAGGCTTCTCGCTGATTAATTTCAGCTAATAGAGCCAGGTTTTGGTCTTCTAGCCAACGATAAACACCAATTACTGATTTGCCAGCATAGTTTTGATAAAGCCCTGCGCCATCCTCTCCTAAGATAGCTGCATCAATGGCAAAGCTGCTAATATTAGCTGTTGAGTCTTCATCTTTATCAGAGGCAATAAATATATTTTGTTCTTCTATTTGGCCAACAAGATAAGTGGTTCCTGTCTCTCCTAACCCGGTACGTTCCTGGATGAGAGAGTCGATATCTTGTAAATCTAGTGTTACCAAAAGCACACCGATGCGATTTTTAGTACCATCTAAAATGGGTGTGACCAAGGTGACAGCCGTTGTGCCGGTGGTGGGGGAAATATATGGAATGGGGGTAATCTTATCTGAACCGTCGGCGAAGTAGGTTGTGTTAAGTTCTAGAGACTGAGAGGTGTTTTCTAATTTCTTGTTAGTAGAAAATAGGACAAGCCCCTTGTCAGTCGCGATAGAAACCTCGGCCAAATCAGGTTTAAGTGTAGTGATATTCAGTATATAAGAGGCAAGTTTTTGGCGAGCAGTTTTTTGGTCGTCTGTCTTCTTGTTGGGTGCGGTTGTATCTACTGACTCAGTTGTGTTTTTGCTGTCTTGGGATGCTGAAGCAGACAGTAACACCTGAGTTTGAGCTTGAATCTCTGGTAGTCGGGCCAGGAGCAGAATATCGTTACGGTGGAATTGGAACCACTGGTTGAGTTCTTCTTCCTTAAGTGTAGCTGCGACACTTAAGCGGTCGTACAACGATTCCTTGAGGGTTTCTCGGGCTGAAAAGTAAGTGCTGACAGAGATTGTCAATACCGTCGCAACAGACAGCAATGATAGGGGAGTAATGAGCCGAAGCAGTAGACTTTTAGATTTGATTTTCACGCTTAGCTTCCCTTATGGACTGGATGAGTATCTGACGTTAGGAACTAGTCGTATCCAAATATGCATCCGTCAATTTCTACATACCTTTCCAGACGTTCCCAGTGGTCGTCAGGAGCCCCAATTGAGAAACCAGGTAAAAAAATAAACCTTGACGCCCATCGCTCACACCATGGGTAATCCTTCAAAACCTGAGTTAGCAAACCCTATGGGCGAAGCCGTATCCCTAGCGTTAAGTCATCAATCCTAAACCTCTACTGTTCAGGCTTATTTAATTGCTCAAGTAGTTGGCCAAGGCGTGTTTGAGCGGCTCCATAGGCTTGCCAGTCACCTTTCTGTAATGCCTGTTGACTCTGGGTATAGACTTTCAGGGCGGTTTCTATCAGAGCCTGTTGATCGGTTGAGGGGGACACTTCGGTGGGGGTAGCGGTGTCAGTTTTAGGGGGAGATGCTATGGAAGGGCGCTGACCAAATAGCTTAGTGAGGCTATCCTCTAATGTTTTTTCCATGACGATTGAGTCTTTATAGGCTACAATCACCCGCTTCAGTTCTGGAATCGCATTGCTATTATCATTTTGCCCCCGTGCTTGTAGATAGACAGGTTCTACATAGAGCAGTGATTCCTCGATGGGAATGACCAGTAAATCACCCCGAAAGACTTCTGACCCTTCTTGGTTCCATAGGGTTAGCTGTTGGGAAATTTCGGTATCTTGATCGATGCGTGAGTCGATTTGGCGAGGACCATATAATAGTGCCTGTCTAGAAAACTCGTAGACCAGGAGTTTGCCATAGTTGGCTCCATCACAGCGAGCCGTCATCCAGGCCACCATGTTATTTTTGCCGACGGGGGTAAAGGGTACGATCAGCATAAATTCCTCAGCCTTAGCCTCGGGTAGCTTCATGATGACATAGTAAGGTTCTAAGGTTTCGGGGTTTTCTTCCCGTGTGATCTGAGTGGGAAAATCCCAGAGGTCTTCCTGGTTGTAAAACACATCTGGGCGTTCCATATGGTATGCGCGATAAATTTGAGCCTGGATCTTAAATAACATCTGAGGATAGCGGAAGTGTGCTTGCAGTTTAGGCGATGCATTGTCCAGGGGCTCAAAGAGGGTGGGAAAGCTTTGCTGAAATGAGGAAAGAATGGGGTCAGTTGGGTCTACGATGTAGAGCTTGAGAGTGCCGTCATAGGCATCGACGACGGCCTTGACTGGATTGCGGATATAGTTAGTGCCATCTCTGACAATGCGTTGCATGGCCTGACCTTGAATCACTGCTTGAATGTCTTCGCTGCGCCAGAGCGGTTCAGAGTAGGGATAGCGATTACTTAGGGTATAGGCATCAACGATCCATTGCAGTCGTCCATTGATTACCGCTAGGTATGGATCGCTATCGAGGGAGAGAAAGGGAACAAGCTGACGGATTCGTTCTTGAATCAAGCGATGGTAGTGAATCCGTGAATTTTCTCCTAAGGAGTTGGAGAGGAGTAGTTGCCAGTCTCCTAGACTGTAGGCATAGGCCAGTCGCCGAAAAAAAGAGCCGATGGGTACACCCCCAGGACCAGTGTAGTTGTATTGGGCGTTGTCATTCCCTAAAGGATAGTCAAATTCTGCTTGATCAGTACCGGTGAGAATATAGCGATCGGTGGCTTCACCGTAATAGATGCGAGGTTGTTCGACGGTTAAGTCAACTGAACTTTGAGGGGGGAGGTCTTTGATAAATAATTCGGGGAGACCATCTTCGGTAACTTTATTGACTGGACTCATGGCTAATCCATAGCCATGGGTATAGATCAGGTGTTGATTGACCCAGGTTTGTGCTTGATCAGGTAGGGCGTCATCGACTAGTTCCCTAGGAGATAGCATGACCTGGCGATAGTCATTGTCTAGGGTATAACGATCGATATCGACATCTTGGAAGCGATAATAGGGACGTAGGGTTTGCAGACTACCATAGGTGCTGCGTAGGGGACGATAGTCCCACAGTCGAATGTTGTCGATGGTGGCGTTGTTGCGGGCTAGTTTTTCTGCATCCAGCTGATTTTTAACGTCAAAAGATTGTTGTTGGACGTCTGTGAGGTCGTAGGCTAAACGGGTAAGTTCAATGTTGTCATCAATATATGGAGCTTCTTTTTGCAGTTCGTTAGGTTCGACGATAAATTTCTGTTGGGCCCAAGGGTATAGGCCTGTGATCAGAATAAAGACGGCGGCATACAGGCTAATGGCTGTAAGCGGCAGGAGAAAACCACTGCGCCATAGGGAGGCAAGGAACAAAATGCCGATGGCAATGGTAATAAATCCCATAATGCCGTAGGCCTGCATACGGGCATGGACATCGGTATAGCCAGCCCCGTATACCACACCTGTGGGTGAATAGAGCAGCTCATAGCGAGCCAGCCAAAAACCCAGGGCAACGATGGCGGCGAGTCCGGCTAATAGAACGCAGAAGTGGGTTTTGACGTCCCCGGTGAGAAAATATTTCCAGCCTCGTTCTGGCCTGATTTCGCCTTTGATGCCATAGATACAGGCGATCAGGACAAGACTCCAGATCAGTAGCTCGGTGATCGCTCGGTGTAAGCTTTCAAAGAGGGGGAGTTGAAAAATGTAAAAGCTAATTTCTCGGTTGTACAGGGGATCCTGGGTACCAAACTCCACTGGATGGAGAAATTTGAGCACGTCTTGCCAGGCTTCAGCGCCATTGATGGCTGCGGTTAATGCGAGTAAGGTGATCAGACCCAGGCTGATATAGCGAATTAATCCTGGTAAGTAGGGGTCCCACTGGGCGTTTTGGGCAATGTGTAAAGGTCGATCACGAGTAATGCGTTGGGCAATGGCAATGTTAATAAATAAGATCAGCCACCAGCTGGCAAAGGCTAGGATGGCGATCGCAACCTGCCAGCGCCATCGAGTCCACAGCACCTCTGCAAAGCCTACCGATGTAAACCACCATACCTCTGTTATTAAGTGGACTAGGGATCCGGAGAATGCGATCGCAAAAAAGCCTCCGAGAATTAACCACAACCACCTTACGCTCATGCTTTAGCCTGTCAGATAATGCCTACAAAGCTTAGCGCAAGCTAACCCATCCTAGAGTTTTTTTTAAGTAGTCGAAAGAAACGAATGCAGTGTCAATCTTACAGACTAGCAGTATGAATCCGATGCCTAGCCGCACCTTTGTCGTTGATGCGCTCCATGTGCAGGTTTATCCTGACGATGATACCCTGGCCCAGGCGGCAGCCCAGCAAGTGATCGACCAGTTAAACCAGAGGCTGCAGCAACAGTCTACGGCCAACGTCGTTTTTGCGACAGGGCGTTCGCAGCTAGGCCTATTGCGTTATCTACGCCAGGATACAACGGTGGACTGGTCACGGGTGATTGGCTTTCATCTAGATGAGTTTTTAGGATTGAGCCGTGACCATCCGGCTAGCTTTGGCTACTATTTGCACCATCACATTGCTCACTGGTTGCCGTTTCAATCATTTAATTATATCAATGGCGATGCCTTGGAACCGATAGCGGAGTGCGATCGCTACGCCGGTCTCCTCACCCAAAAACCGATTGACATTTGCTTACTAGGTGTTGGTAACAATGGCCACTTAGCATTTAACGATCCAGCTGTAGCTAATTTCCACGACCCCCACTGGGTTAAACTTGTCCGGCTGGATGACACTAATCGGCAACAACAGCTAGCATCTGAACACTTCTCTCAACTTAGAGATGTTCCCACCTATGCCATTACCCTAAGTCTTAGCACAATTCGTCGAGCCCGAAATAATCTCTGTTGTGTATTTGGACACCACAAAGTTGGTATACTTAAAACCCTATTCACAAAATTACCGTCTGAAGCTTGTCCTGCCTCAGTTCTAAGACTTGATAATGATGGTAAAAACAGTCTCTTTACTGATAATGCTACCTGTCATTCAGTGAGAGTAACAACTTAAGCCAGGAAATTTCGGTTAAGTCAGAAGTCGGAATTCAAAAGTCGGAATTTGGCAAGGGAGTGCATTCCATAGGGCTTTACCATTTTCGTGCGCCCTTGGCGTTCTAGCAAAATAGATTACTCCAAACTCTGTAGAGTTCTTCTCTTCTCGCAGAGTATTCCGAAGTTTACATGATTGAGGAAATCGTTCTGCTTTGCGTTGATACCCATTAGTGGATAGTAATCAACATTAGACGTCAGATTGAAGGATTTTTTGAACTCCCACAGTCTGATGTCTAATGCTCTAATACAAGCTATTCCCTAAGCAGGGCACCAAAGATTATTTCTCGGTACCCCATTAGCCCAAACAGGTGCTTGTGTGATTTGTGTATTTGCAGGATTAGCACGACTCAGCCAGACAACAGGGTCTTCTAAGTCCAGTACTTTCTCACCTTCATCTGTAGTAATGGTTAGTAGCTGACGGTGGACGGTCATGCCGTGAATAGGTAACCAACCAGACTGACCTTGTAGTAGCAAATCACGGCTATGATCACGACGGATAAACAAACGCCGTAGTACACGCCAGTCTTGCCATAGGCGTTTAGCATTGTCACAATTTAGATAATAATCAGGCAACACTTCGAGAGGCATATAATCCCGAACAGGGTAATGCTTCTCGATGGTGACCTGACCCCAGCTAAATCCAAAAATAATATTCAAAGCGCTACATATACGCTGCAGTAGTCTTATCCACAGTCTTGGCTGATTATCATGGTGCGATGCCCAAACTCCATCACAGGGGATAGGGCTGTTAATCAAAAACATCCGATTGAACCAACGTTTAATGAGGTGCAATTTGGAACTCCTATGGGCTATTGACCTTGACATAGTTCAGCATTCTGTCAAAGGATCTATGGACAGGAAAAAAATACAGAAATACATAGCGAATTCCGTATTTCTACGGATTCCAATGGTCAGACATCTATGGGTGGTCTTCATGTCTTAAAGATCCATGACCCTGTCAAGACCTGTCCATAGATCTTTAAGACCCCTGTAGATATTGCCGTTTGTTGCCTATGATCTGTTACCCTTGCAAGTCTTGCAGATTTTTAGAATCCTTTAAAATTTAAAATGATTCTAGTCTGAATGTGACTATGACTAAGTAGGTAGTTTCAATTAAACCTTAAAGGGGGTCTGGATAACTGATAACGTCCTTACCAGTTGCCGTGTTAAGGAATATTCATTGACAAATGAACCAGCCTTACCGCAATTAGAGGGCTGATTTTCAACTAAAAACGCTGAGCTTTTGTTCCAATAAAAGCTCAGCGTCTATGTTAAATAGTGTTTTATTTCGGAGGTATTAAAAGGTAATGACTAAAATGCTCTGAGAACAATCATCCGCATGATCAACATTGCCATGGCAGTACAGTAAACAACACAAAGACCATTAAAGAGCCATAGCAAACTAATCATTGAAAAGTGGAGCCATGGATTAGTGTTAATTTGAGACGCAAAATTCATAGACGAATTAACTTACCATCTACCATCATTGTTGATCTTAGTGATGCCAAAAATCTTGATCGAAAGATGCTTGAAAAGTTTAGGTTTATTTACCTTTGTTTACAACTTCTATAGGAATGATTAAATGACACAACGTTTCTAAGTCAAAACCTGTTTCAAAATAAGCTTAAACCCTAGCAAAATCTCCTTTCTTGAGAGAGTATCCAAATTCTCCAACACCTTAACCAAGTTTTTTACAGGATGGATACTGGGGTAGTTAACCAGTGTACCAAAGGTATTGTTGTTCAGGTGTTGCGTTATCATAAGGGAAATAAGACCTTCTCTGGTGCTGATTGCAATGGTAACTTTTTTATTTTGTTTCAGCCTTACGTTTAGTTGACACCGAACCAGTGGCCACAAATTTCAGATGAACTGAAATTTGTTAAGTAACCCGAGTAATGAGAGCGTCGTACCCTCATAATGAGATAATATTTCATGCAAGCTAGAAACAGCATGTCAGGTACTTTTAGGGTTGTTATTGCGATCACGATTTCCTTAGGTATCTTCTTTAGATTCTTTCACCTTGACCAAAAAGTTTATTGGTTTGACGAGGTTTACAGTACTACCCGAATGGCTGGGTACAGTATCAAAGACGTTCAACAATCGCTGTTTCAGAATCAGATTATTGCAGCTCCAAAACTACAGAAATATCAGCAGCCAAAACCTGACAGCACAATTGTAGATACTATCGATGTGCTGATTCAAGAAGATGCAAAGCATCCGCCCCTATACTACGGATTAGCGCATCTTTGGATGCGACAATTGGGTAGTTCCATTACTGCTTCAAGGGCGCTGCCAGCGTTGATCAGTCTGCTCGCTTTGCCCCTCATGTTTACGTTAGGGCTGGAATTGTTTTCATCTTGTGTAGTCGCTTATGTGGCAACGGTGTTGATAGCCCTCTCGCCGTTTGATATTTTGTTTGCGCAAACGGTGCGCCAGTATAGTTTGCTAACGGTATTGATATTGGCTAGTGGCTGGTTTTTGTTGAGGGCTATGCGCCTGCGGCGCTGGCAGAGTTGGGGATGGTATGCACTTGCCTGTGCACTGGGCTTGTATACTCATTTATTTTTTGTATTGACGCTATTGGGGCACGGGACTTATGTGGGTGGCCGGCAAATTTCTATACTGAATAATTCAGGCTCTCCTAATCAGAAATCTAATATTCTTTTACCCTATCTAGTTTCAGTTATAGGAACCATTGCTCTTTATGTTCCTTGGATTATTGCATTGCTAACGGGAGGTGATCGCACATTCACATCGTCAAGCTGGACCCATGAGCCTGTCGATTTTGCTTATTTACTCAAGTTTTGGATATTAAGTTTTAGCAGTTTATTTTTTGACCTGGATATGGGATTTGATCATCCCGTAACCTATGTACTGAGACTGCCTTTTATTGTTTTAGTCTTAGTTGCGTTATATCAAGTTCATATACACAGTTCTGATGTTGCTAGTGGATTTATTTGGACCTCAATTTTTGTACCTTTCCTGGCATTAGCCCTGCCGGATCTTGTTTTAGGAGGACAGCGCTCAGCGGTTACTCGATATCTCATTTGCTCATTTCCTGGTATTCAACTCGCAGTGGCTTATTTGCTAGGGAAATATCTATTACAACGCCGTATCTGGCAAGGAATTTGGGCCGTGATGCTGACGGCGAGTATTGCCTCTTGTGTCGTCAGTGCATACTCACCAACCTGGTGGAGTAAGGGTGTAAGCTACGCTAATGCTAAAACGGCAGCTGTGCTGAATAGTTTGGATGCACCTTTGCTAATTAGTGATCTCGGCCACCATTACCTTAACCAGGGCAATCTCATTTCTCTGAGCCATCGTCTGAATGCCGATGTCCAGCTATTACTAATAGATGATGATGAGATCGCGGCGGGGCTGGTAGCCGTTCAACTCTCCAAAAACAAAAATGTGTTGCTGTACCATCCTTCAGGTAATCTGCGCCGTCAAGCTGAAGCCAAATGGGGTGAACTGGCGCTTATAAATCCTCCAGAAGCAGGGTTGTGGGGTGTTGTTAATAACACTCGAGATCGCTACTCTCCAACAAATTGACTATCAACTTGTTCATCAACAGTCTCGTCAGTATCTAGAAACACTGGCTGGGCGTTGGGTTCAGTCAATTCGATTATGTCTACCTCTGGCGGTTGATTAGCGGCCTGCCAAGCCTGAATACGTGCTTGAGCTGTGGTGTGCGCTTCGGCACCAGAAGGAATTTGTTCAGCCAGACTAATGGCACGGTCCAAACTACTGTTAGATTCACTTTCCGCTAAACTCAATAGGTCCCAGCTCCAGCGATTAATCTGCTGTGATGCATTTTCGTATTGACTACTGCTGGATGGAATTTGGTTAGCTGTAGAAATAGCCCGTGCTAAATCATTCGCAGTGCCAGAACGAGCAATACTATTAGCCTCTTGCATCAAGGTTTGATTTTGTTGCTGGTCACGCCAGACTACTAAGTCGTTTTGGGCTTCTTGATACAAGGAACGACCTGGAGAAATCCGAGAGGCGGTTGCGATCGCACCTGCCAAATCCCCTGTTGCTGCCAGCTGTCGGGACTGATCGATCAACGGTCGATCTTCAATCGCTTCAATCCGCCCTTGCCAGCCATCAATCCGCCTTGACGCTTCACCAGCCAGGGCGCGACCAGGGCCAATTCTACGGGCTTCTAAAATTGCTTTTCGCAATGCCTGGGGGGTGCCAGCTGCCGCCAGCTGCTCAGCTTGATTCAAAATTGGCCGATCTTCTGTCGTTTGAACCCGCTCTTCCCACTGATCAATTTGTTCAGATACTTCTTGCCAGCGGGGATTACTGGTACTGACCTGTCTCGCCTCACTAATCGCCAAACGCAAATCCTTCACATTGCCCTGGGACGCAATTTGGCGCGCCACATCTAACTGAGCTAACGCCTTAATTTCAGCCCGCCACTGCGCAATCAACGTCTGGGCCCGATCATACAGGGGGCGATCACGCCCCATACTTTGCAATCGGGTAATGGCAGAATCTAACCCCAGGGCATCCCCACTCCAGGCACGACGATAGGCCTCAGTAAATACTTGAAAATCAGCAATCTCTTCATCCAAGCCTTCATTTCTAGGGATCGCCGCCAGAATTTCCTCCGCCTGGGGCAGTTGCTTACGGGCCAAAGAAGTCTCTGCCATGTCAAGCATGTCCTTAGCCAGCTCTTTTTTCATAGCAGTGGCTTCGTCAAACAGCACACTTTCAGACTTGATCGATGCCAGCAGCTTCAGTGCCTCCTTAAAGCCACTGATGGTGCGCTTACCCGCCAAGCGCTTGATTTTGCCAAGCTTGCGACTGTCTTCTCGGGCCAGACCAATGAGCTTAGTCAGTTCGTTGTACTTGGTTTTGGACCAATAGTCATTACTGATATCCAGTAACTGCACCGATAGTCCAAAGGCATCTTTAAAGTTGCCGTCAACTAGCATGGTTTTGGCGTCTTCAAAGATATCTGACCCTTCACCCCAAATCTTTTGCCAACGGCGAATGCTAGTTTCTACCTCATCAGCTGCCGCCGTATTGGGGGGAATTTTTTGGGCGGTTGCGATCGCATCTTCCAATTCCCCCTGGTGGAACATAGTGTCTGCGCTTGCCAAAATTTCCCTAGACCAGTTTTCCACCTTGGCATTAATCTCAGCCCGCAGCGGATGATCGTCGGGCAGCTGTTCCACCAGGGCAATGGCCTCTAACAAAAAGTCAACACCACCTTGGGACGCATAGGATTCAGCACACTGTAGCCGCATGGCAGCAGACGCCGTCGGCCAAAAAATGGCCCGACAGTTGGGCAAGTTGGGCATCCGAAACAAACTAGTTACCGCAAACGCCAGGGTGCCTGTCAAAATAGCCAGGGTGGTCAGCAATAAGAATTGCCAGCTTCCCATCCACCGAAAAAGCGCCAGCCCCTTAAATCTAGTTTGTTGGGGTGCAGGCTCTGCAGCTGCTATATCCGCTGCCACCCCAGCATAGGAAGGTGACGGATGTGAGGACACTGATTGCATCTCCTGGGATCGACTACGCGGAACAGAAACGGGCTTAGACGGTTGGCGACGATTAGTGTTGGGGCTCATAAAAGTATCAGCCAGAGAAAATTAGTGCTGAATATGGCGCTACTTTAGCGTACTGAATCGGAAGTTTATACCACTAATTAGGTAAAAGTCATCAGCTAAAGCGATTTAGTGTTTAAGGATATAGGCGCAAATTACCTGTATTGGCCTTTATTCATCCCAAAAGCATAGTATCAAGACGATGCCTCAGATATGTACAGCCCCTAAAACTAGTGCTTTGATATCACTACCCGCTCGAATCATTGTTTCCCCCAGCGGTACCATGGCTAAGCCATTAGTTCGACTGAGGTTGACTAAATTGCCAGAACTATGGCCGCCAGCCGCCAGAGTAAAGCGATAACCATCATCACCCAGGGATAACTGTCCCCACAAATAGGTCTCCCGCTTGCCCCCCGCCTTTAAATCACTCCCAGTTTTAGCCGACACAAATGTCGGTGACCAGCCACCAGCCACCCCTGACAGCTTGCGCAATGCTGGCTGTACAAACCGCCAAAAGCTTACCAGCGAAGATACTGGATTACCCGGTAACCCAAAATATAGCTGTTGCCCCCTATCCGGCTGACTGCCAACTCTGTCAAAGGTAGCCACCGTAAGGGGTTTACCCGGTTTAACCGCCACCGCCCGAATGTGGATGGTCGCCCCCAGTTCTGCCAGAATCTGATCCACATAGTCATAGTCGCCCACGGATACTCCACCCGACGAAACCACCATATCTGCCTGACTCAGGGCATTGGCAATGGCCTGGCGCGTCGCTGACCTTTGGTCTGGCACAATCCCTAAAGGGACAGGGATCGCCCCTGTCTGAGAAATCAATGCGGCTAATGCATAGCGATTAGAATCCACAATTTGTCCTGGTGCTAAGGGTTGGCTAATATCCACCAGCTCATCCCCCGTCGACAAAATTGCCACCCGAGGCCGTCGATACACGGGCACCGAGACGCATTGCGCCGCTGCCAGCACAGCGATTTCGGCGGCCCCAATTTGAATACCAGGGGCTAATAACTCTGCCCCCGCCTGATAAAAACTACCCTGCTTACGGACAAACGCCTGAGCAGAGGGTGCCTCCAATACTTTTACCTGGGTGCCCTCTCGCTCCACAGTCTCTTGAATCACGATGGTATCTGCCCCGGTCGGCAACATACCTCCAGTAAAAATGCGAGCAGCCTCACCGGGCTGTAGGGCGTATTTTGGTACCTGCCCCGCCTGGATCTCCTCCACAACGGTCAACGTTGCAGGTACGGTGACCACGTCCTCATAGCGCACCGCATACCCATCCATAGCTGAGTTATCCCAGTGGGGAAAATCCAGCTGACTACGGGTCGGTTGCCCCAGCACCCGTCCCAAGCTATTCTCCACAGATACTTTCTCCAGACCATCAACCGGTGTGACCAGGTCTAAAATCAGCGTTTCCGCATCGTTTGCAGGCACCATAGGCTTGGTTAAATTTTTAGTTAGACTCCTTAGTTTAGATTTTTAAGGGCAACTCGGTATCGGCCATACTTAACCATACCAAAGGCTCCGTTTACCATATTGGGCAGTTCTTACCTCTGAAAGATATGACCCTCGCCTCCACCCTTCAAAAACGCCGTCAGCAGCTAGCCCAGCAACTCGATACCCCAGTGCTACTTTGGTCAGGCCAGGCCACACCCCGTAATTTTCCGGCGAACACCCACCCATTTCGGCCCAGCAGTCACTTTCTCTACTTCACTGGGCTGCCTTTGGAAAATGCGGCCATTTATATAGCCGATGGCCACCTTACCTTATTTATGGATGAAGCGACACCGGCTGAGGCGCTCTGGCACGGGCCTAGCCCAACGCGGCAAGAACTGGCGCATAAAATTGGTGCTGGTGAGGCGCTACCGCTGGCAGACTTAAAACACTTTGTTAAGCATCAAGTGGCCACGCTCAAGGTGCAGGATAGTGCTACAGCAGCTCAACAGGAGCAGCTTTTGCAGCGTTCCATTTCGATTGCCAAACAAGCTCAGGAACAGGATCTGGCGTTGCTCCAGGCGATTGTGCGGTTACGCCTATGTCACGACGAGTATGCCCTGGGTGAAATTCGTCGGGCGGCTGGGGTGTCGGTAACTGCCCATAAGGCTGGCATGGCTGCAACTGCCTGGGGGCAAAACCTGACTGAGGCCCATATTCGTGCCGCCATGGAACAGGTGATTATGGCCCATGGTATGACCTGCGCTTACAACAGTATTGTTACAGTCCATGGTGAAGTGTTGCATAACCATCATTATCACCACCCTCTAGGAGAAAACGATCTGATTTTGGCGGATGTGGGGGCGGAAACTGAAACTGGCTGGGCGTCAGATATTACGCGTACCTGGCCAGTCAGCGGTAAATTTTCATCTACGCAGCGAGACCTTTACGATGTGGTTTTGGCGGCCCATGATGCTTGCATTGAGGCGGCTAAACCAGGATTGGAATACAAGGAGCTACATCTGCTGGCCTGTCGTACCCTGGCAGCCGGTTTGGTAGACCTGGGTATCCTTATCGGTCAGCCTGATGATTTGGTAGAACAGGATGCCCATGCGTTGTTTTTTCCCCACGGCGTTGGTCATCTGTTGGGGTTAGATGTGCACGATATGGAGGATCTGGGGGATCTGGCGGGGTATGCTCCCGGTCGCAGCCGCAGCGAGCGATTTGGTCTCGGTTTTCTGCGTTTGGATCGGCCTTTGCAGACGGGTATGGTCGTCACTATCGAGCCTGGATTCTATCAGGTGCCGGGGATTTTAAAGGATCGGGAAAACTGCGATCGCTACGCCAACCTAGTCAACTGGGAGCGTCTCACCCAGTTTGCCGACGTGCGCGGCATCCGCATCGAAGATGATGTTTTAATTACGGACCAAGGATGTGAGGTGATTACCGCTGATTTACCCACAAACGCCAACGAAATTGAACAATTAGTAACCGGAAATAAGTAGGTGAACTAATCTTTACTCACTACTTGCCGTCCTACCCAACACTCAGAGCTTGACGCAATTCTAGGAAAATTTGCTACTGGTCCACGGGGTATGTGTGAAAACATTCTTGTTGAAGCACCAATCTGCAAATTGTTCAATCCAAACTGTCTACTAGTCAGCAATTTATCGCTAGATACACCCAGATCCTCTCCATACAATAGGAAGTATCACCCCTATGCTTGGAGAAAAAACCTATGACTTTCGCTCTCCTTAACAGTGATAAAAAACTGAAAACAAACCCAAAGAAGAATCGCAATGACTACAGCTCATTAGCCCTGATCGCAGGTATATCAGTCACTTTGCTTAGTGTTTGGCTGCTAACCCAGTTGCCCGGTGTATCCTTCTGGATAAACAATATTATGGGGCAAGCCGTCTTCACCTGGCTTTGGAGGGTAGGATGCCTCCTCACTGGTCTCACTGTCGCCATTGCCCTGATCAGGGCATTCTTTGCACATACGCGTAAAGAGTTTGGCTTGGGGCCAGCTCCGATCTTTGCCTTTTTTCTACTTGGCCTTATTCTCTCACTAATCAGCTAATAACGTACCAGTTATCAACCAGTCTAGTCGTCTGTCAAGACTAAATTTTCGGGTAAAAACAATGGACTGAAACCAGGGCTACAGTTGACGCACTACTTACCACTCACTGTCCTAACCCGAATTTTTAGCTTTGATATTGCCTTAGTTCGTTAGTCCTCAGTCCTCTATCGCATTGTTACAAACTCTTCTGCAGAGCTGGGGTGAATCCCTACCGTAGCATCAAAATCGGCCTTAGTTGCTCCCATTTTCACCGCAACGGCTACCCCTTGAATAATCTCAGCCGCTGAATCCCCCACCATATGAGCCCCCAGAACCTTGTCAGTTTGCACATGGACAATTAGCTTCATTAAGGTTTTCTCTTCTAGTTTTGGCAGAGTGTAGTACATCGGTCTAAATCGGGACCGATACACCCGGATTGCGGCTTCTCCATATTTTTCAACGGCGTCTACTTCAGTCATGCCAACGGTAGCTACCTCCGGTGTGGTAAATACCGCCGAGGGCACATTGTCATGGCTCATGACCCGACGCTTGCCACCATAGTAGGTATCTGCAAATGCACGCCCTTCATCAATGGCAACTGGGGTGAGGTTAATGCGGTTGGTGCAGTCACCGACTGCAAATATGTTGTACTCGCCTGTCTGGCTATGGGCATCGACAACAATTGCCCCATTCTTCACTTCAACCCGAGTATTTTCTAATCCTAGATTCTCTAAACGAGGGCTCCGACCAAGGGCAGACAAACCCACTACATCAGTCAGCATCAGGTTGTTATTTTTTAAGTTAACCTGCAACCCTTTATCTGTTTTTTCGAGACTGACTAGCTCATCGGTCAAAATGCGAATACCATGGCGCTGCATGGCATCATGCACCTCAGTACGAATATCTTCATCAAAGCCCCGCAAAATCTTGTCGCGACGAATGATCTGAGTGACTTCTGTACCCAGGGCATTGAGCACACAGGCAAACTCACAGCCGATATAGCCACCACCAAAGATAACCATCCGCTTTGGCTGCTGGGTTAAATGAAAAATCTCATCGGAGGTAATGGCGAGTTCAATACCTGGAATATCAGGCCTACTGGGCCTGCCACCCACAGCAATTAAAATTTTCTCCGCCGTAACTGTTTGCCCTACCACCTCAATGGTATGGGCATCGACAAGCCGCGCATGGCCCTTGTAGAGGGTAACCTCAGCATTATCGATCATCCGCTGGTAAATTCCATTTAGCCGAGTCACTTCATCATTGACCGCCTTAATCATTTGAGACCAGTCAAATTTGCCGGGGTCAAAGGTCCAACCATACCCCGCAGCCTCCTGTACATGGCTGGCAAAGTGAGAGGCGTAAACCATAAGTTTTTTAGGCACACAGCCTCGATTGACACAGGTCCCGCCTAAGCGATCAAATTCGGCGACTGCGACCTTGGCCCCATACTGGGCAGCCCGTCTTGCAGTCGCGATGCCACCCGAGCCAGCACCAATTGCAAACAGGTCAAAATCATAGGTCATGCTAACTCTCTATCTCCTCCAACAGCCATGCCATGCAATAGCTAATCCATCCTATCGTTTGTAACTCATATCGTTTGTAACTAATGGGCTTGATTAACGGATTATGACTTTTTTAAGCTTTTCGAGTTTCGATTGACTGTAAGGGGCATAGCGCCAATTCACATCAAACCAAAACGTTTTTTTGAGCACACTCTTGTAGTGGGAAAAGATGTCAAATGAGGCTTTGCCATGGTAACGGCCCATGCCGCTTTGTCCCACACCGCCAAAGGGGAGTTCAGGAATACAGATGTGTAGAATCGTATCGTTCAAACAGATACCACCGGACGAGGTTTCTGTCAGGACTTGCTGCTGTTTAGCTGAATCACGAGAGAACAAGTACAGGGCTAAGGGTTTGGGGCGAGCGTTGATTTGGGCAATGGCCTGATCAAATTGCTGGTAGGTCAATACGGGCAAAATCGGACCAAAGATTTCATCCTGCATAATGGGTGAGTCCCAGGTCACGTTGTCGAGTACCGTGGGGGCAATATAACGGATTTGGGCATCGGTTTCACCACCTATGAGAACCGTGCCGCTATTGAGCAGCCCGAGTAGGCGATTAAACTGTCGCTGATTGATAATGCGGCCTAAATCTGGGCTTTGGGACGGATCATCGCCGAAAAACTCGCGAATAGACTGGGTCAGCTTGATGAGAAAGGCTTCTTTAATGGCGTGATCAATCAGTAAATAATCTGGTGCGAGGCAGGTTTGTCCGGCGTTGAGAAATTTGCCCCAGACAACCCGTCGGGCGGCATGGTCCAGGTTAATGTCGGTATCAATGATGCAGGGGCTTTTGCCGCCCAGTTCTAGGGTTACTGGTGTGAGATGTTTGGCGGCGGCGGCCATAACGATGCGGCCAACGGTACTGCCACCGGTAAAGAAGATATGGTCAAATTTCTCTGCTAGCAGTTGTTGACTAATATCAACTTCTCCTTCAAATAAGGCTATATAGCTTGGATCAAAGGTGTTGGCAATCAGGTCAGCGACGACTTGGGCGGTATGGGGAGCATGTTCAGAGGGTTTTAGAATGGCGCAGTTTCCTGCTGCGATCGCACCCACCAACGGTGATATGACTAATTGAAACGGATAATTCCAGGGCCCCATAATCAAGACTATCCCCTTGGGTTCGGGTTGTACCCATGCTGATGAGGGAAAATTTTCTAGGGTGGACCTGACTCGCTTAGGTTTTATCCACCGTTTGAGGTGTTTAAGCGCCCGGTTGATTTCTGAGAGGGTGATTACTTCATATTCAAAATAGGTTTCAGAATCGGGTCGCCCGAGATCAGCGTTGATTGCTTTAAAGATAGCTGTCTGTCGATCAAGGACTGCCTGTTTTAATTTGGCTAATTGGGTCTGACGAAATTCAAACGGTTTGGTCTGCCCCGATGCAAAAAATGCTCGCTGCTGCCTAAGGACATCGGGAATCGACAAAGATTTCGTCAGTTGAGGGGGCATAGATCGATATTGGGCAAGCGTACACAATTTATAATGTCGTGAACTTACGCATCTGACTAGCCCTGCGGGCTGGTGGGTGGGGTTATGTTGGGTTTTGGGGCTCTACCCAAACTACGGGTTTTCCCATTGGTGGTGGGCGGTGCCCACCCTACATGTTCGTCTCAATAATTATGTTTCAAACGACTCGGCGGCGTCTGGCGTTGTGGTACACCGCAATTACTGCTATTTTGCTGCTAATTTTTGCTAGTGGCGTGTATTTTTATGTGCGCAATACCCTGGTGGAGCGGGTGGATGACACCTTAAATCATGTGGTGGAGGTGGTCCAGCGGTCGTTGGTAATTGAAGCGGCGGAGCCATCGACGGGACGGGTTTTGACGGCTACGGGGGTGAAAGGTCAGGCTCCGCTGCAGGTCAATGTGGAGGCTAGTTTTCGGGATAATGCTCAAACTTTAGAGGATGATCATATTGATATCGAGTGGTTTGATCCCAACGGTCAGCTGCAGTGGAGCACCCTATCGATCCCCAGTAACTTGCCTCTCCAAGTCAATGCTGCTGGGGAAACTGTTCATCTTAAGCATGGTTCAAATGGTGGTCAGAGTGATGAGAACGATCAGGTGCTACGCCAAATTAGCCGTCGTGTTCAGATTAACCATCAGGTGTTGGGCTATTTACGGGTGAGTCATCCCTGGTTTGAAGTAAGCAAACCTAGTCATCAGTTGGTCATTGACCTTAGCATTTGGTCTAGTCTGATCATTGTGGCCACTGGCACCATTGGCTGGTTATTGTCAGGATTGGCCATGGCACCGGTACGCCAGTCCTATCAACAACTCAAGCAATTTACAGCCGATGCATCCCATGAACTGCGTAATCCCATTGCTGTTATTCAAACCAATGTGCAGGTGGCTTTAGCCGATCCTGAGCCAGATACTGACTTTCAACATAGCCAATTGCAGGTGCTAGAGAGGCTTACGCGTCGTCTAGGTCGTCTAGTGGATAACCTGTTATTTCTAGCGCGGCAGGATGGTGGTCTGATTCCGATGCAGTCGGAAGATTTGGACCTTAATAAACTGCTATCAGAAGTGATTGAAGAACAAGGACTGGTGGCCCAGGGGCAAGGGTTAAGCCTGATTTATAATCCTCTGCTGCCTGAACTCCCTTTTAAGTTGAGAGGCGATCGCGACCAGCTGACTCGTTTGTTTACTAACCTGATTAGTAATGCCATCCAATACACGCCTGCAGGTACAGTCACCGTAACTGTGGAAAACAGTTCTTTACAAGGCCAGGATGCCTATAAGGTAGCGGTCTGTGATACTGGTATCGGCATTTCTAAAACATTACAGTCCCAGGTATTTGACCGGTTTTATCGGGTTGATAAAGCTCGCAGTCGTCATGATAGGGGGGGGGCTGGATTGGGGTTAGCGATCGCAAAAGCTATCATCATCAACCACCAAGGGCGAATTCAGTTAGAAAGTCAGCTTGAAAAGGGAACAACGGTGATTGTGACGTTGCCGATGAACAATACCTAGCGAGCTAAACTAGCCAGTTCACCAGGGGTACTCGGGGTAAAGGTTTGCTCTACCACAGTTCCTGGTTTACCCATGGGCTTAGCCTTTCCCTGGTTATAGGCCACAACCACACCCCCTGCATTGCCCGCCCGAATCGTTAGGGTTTCCTTGGCTGTCCATGAACGCTCAGTACCCTCTTGCAAAATGCCTTCATAGGTCTGATCTCCATCGGCAACCACCCGCACCCAAGATTGCTGCACAAACTCAACATTCACTACGATCGGCTCCTTAGGAACCGGTTTAGCTTCAGGCTGCTCGGGTACTTGGGTGACAGGGGCTGATGCCGCCGACTGTCGTGGGGCTAACTGTTCCGCAGTGGCGGAATCCACAATTGGTTCAGCCGCATCTTGGGGAATCGCCCGCTGCATCAAATAGGATAAGCCACTAACTGAAACTGCAATTAAGGCAACATAGGCTCCATATAAATGGTACGGACGTAGCTGTACAGCAGCATCCTGCGACCAATTTCGCCCCGCCCCCTTAGACGTAGGAATCGCCACATAATGTCTAGATAGGGTGTCGCCATCTAGACCTAAAACGTCACCATAGCGACGAATTAAACCACGTACGTAAACTGGCTCAGGCAATTCATTGGTGCGAGCCTCTTCTAAAGCCAACAGCAATCTAGGTCGGACTAAAACCTTACTGGCCACTTCGTCCAATGTCTGGCCATTAGCTACACGAGCATCACGCAACGTTGACCCGAGGGCCAATAGCTGCTCCTGCTGCTGATTACTCGTATGGCCTTGACGTTTCATAGGATCAAAATCTTTCTTAACAATTTAAGCACACTAATGCGATTCAAGCATACGTGCTACGAAACAGTACATCAGAGAAGTGCCAGGAGTTTATCTGTCTCTTTAGACGTTAATTCACGACACTGCCCCGAGGGTAAATCGTCCAATTTAATAAAGCCGATAGCATCCCGGTGCAAACTGATGACGGGATGGCCCAGTTGTTCGGCAACGCGACGAATCTGACGATTACGCCCCTCGCGCAGCAAAATCTCTAGCAAAGCCGGGGGACTGGACTGTAGGACGTTAACCTGAGCAGGGGCTGTTAATTTACCGGCCAAGCTAACACCACATCGCCACTTTTCTAAACAAGCGTTTGTAGGCGACCCCTGGACCCTGACTTTGTAGGTCTTGGGGATATGATGACGGGGATGGGTCAATGTTTGAGTTAGCTGCCCATGGTTGGTTAATAATAGCGCTCCAGTGGAGTCCGTATCTAAGCGCCCCACAGGGTGTAACCGGATATCGCCTTGACGTAGCTTAGGAGGAAGCAAATCAATAACGGTTTTTCGTCCCTGGGGATCATCACAGGTTGACACCACACCACGGGGTTTATTTAGCAATATGTAGTAATTGCCTGGACGGTTGTCTGGATTAAGCGCTCGTCCATCAATGCGAATATCGTCCACAGCTGGATTGGCACGTTGGCCAATGTGGGCCTTAACACCGTTAACAGTAATATGCCCATTGGCAATTAGCAGCTCTGACTGACGCCGCGAGGCTACCCCCCACTGAGACAGAAGTTTCTGTAATTTCTCGTCCGATGAGAAATGCTTTGACAGTGACTGCTTAGACAAAATGTTAGAAAATCTACAACTAAAGCACTTTTGAAAATAAACTTCGAGTGCATGGTACAGCACTGCTGCTAAAGGTGCTTAGGCTGCGTAGACACTTCCCCTAGTGTAGCTCAGTGATTTTACGTAGCCAGTTTTTTACCTGGAGATGGAATATTTTGTGTCTGCCCCGGTCAACGATTTTGGTAACCAAACCTGTAGCCAGGCTCCACCAGTGTCAGGATGATTTTTAGCTTTAACTGTTCCTTGATGGAATTCTACAATCTTTTGCACTATGGAGAGACCTAAGCCGGTGCTTTTTGAGAGTGCTTCATCTCCCGAGCGAGTTCGCGACATATCAGACCGATAAAACCGCTCAAATATGTAGGGTAAATCCTTTTCCAGAAACCCGGCACCCCAATCAAACACATCCAACAGTAAACCCATTTTTTCACCCTTCTCACAAAGCTTGAGATGGACATGGATTGTCTGATGAGGGGGGCTATATTTCAATGCGTTATCGAGTAAGTTCAGCAACATACGATACACTAGGCCGCTGTTAACGGATGCGATCGCACCATTAGGGCCTTGGTACTCAAACCGTTTGTCCTGCAGTTTTGCCTGGGGTTCCAAACTCTGCCATGCCTGATTTAATAAGGCAACCACATCGGCATCTTCTAACTGTTCCTGCGGTCGATGTTCTAAGTGACTCAGGCTCAGCATATCGTCCACTAAAGCACTGAGACGATTGACTTCCTGTAGCAACCGATCAGCCCAGCTGACCAGGCCAGGCGCAATGCGACTCCGTAAGGTCTCACCCACCAAACGAATAGACGTCAGCGGTGTTTTTAATTCATGGGCCACGTCCGATGTCCAGCGATCTCGTTGCTGTGCCAGCATGACTGCTTCTTGGCGGTTTTCTAGAAACACGCCGACCTGACCATGACTTAAGGGAATACCGTAACCGCTCAGCGGATAGGCTGGGCCTTCCAAAATATTAGCTGGGTCAGGAGAAATAGACCTTAATGTCCATTCTTTTTTGCACTGAGTCTGACGCTCACGGGTTTGCTCGATCAAGTGATCTAGCTCGTAAGAACGTGCGATCGCTAGCAGTAGCCTAGGGGATGTGTAGTCAGTTTGCTCAATCCCTAAAAGCTCTCTGGCTTTAGCATTACACCACAGCAAACGACTTTCTTCATCTACCCTTAAATAGCCCAGCGGAGCATGCTGCAGCACCCAGTTAGCTTCATCTAGCTCGGCCTGAAAATCACTCAAGACCTTACTCTGGCTTGCTATAGCGCTAGCAATCTGAGCTTCGTAGGAGAAAGATTGCGCCTCAGGTTGAATGTCAATTCGAGCAAACAGAGCCTTACGCCTGGCACCGGAACGAAGGCGATCCAATAAGAGAAGCAATAATCCTATTGATAAACCAGCCAAAAAATAAAGCACAGCAACCCAGCATCAATGCTCTCAGCATCATAACTCAGGGGTATTCTCAAAAAATCCCGTCGGTTGGGTTGAGCCTACAAGACCTAATAGTTTTAAGGATTTTAGAACTACGAAATCCAGCCTAACCATAACAGCAGAGTTGCCTATAAAAAAGGCTCCTTCCCTACAGAAGGAACCCTTATGGCATAAAAAAAATTGAAATAACCAGCTTTACTGGCTTATACGTGCCCTTGAAACAAATGGGAAACGTTAGATGTTAACGGACTTGAGCACCGCGATACTTTAGACCATGTACACGACTATGGGCATGACCCGTAGCCTTTTTCACACGATAAGATGCGCCCCGGTAACGAACAACATCACCATCTTCAACAGCGACATTACATTCGGGGACAGTATATTTAACTCCACGGTAAGACAGTTGCATGGATTTCGCCTCCTTAATATTTGAGAACGTAGAGAGTTAAGATGAGGCGCGTTCCTTCGGTTAGATAGCCAATGGCTGTAGAGTCAATTGCTATCTTTCCTACTTCCGTCCCTATTGAAATCAAAGACACTAGTAGATGCAGTCAATCTCAATAGGAATGAACGTTTTGTTTCTGTATTCAAATATACAGAATGGTCGATCGTCTTGTCAATATTTTTTTGTTTTTTTCCGGATGTTTACGCGTATTGACGGAGGTGCTTATATTTTGTGATGTAACCTGCGGTCTTGTTGGGTTTTGTGCCTCTACCCAACCTACGGCCTGCGGCCCTATGTCCATTGCCCATGTTGGGTTTCGTGCCTCTACCCAACCTACAGACATGTCCCTATGCATCAAACTATTCCGCCTGAGCGTTTTTACCCTTACCTCACTTGGCAAGATATTGACACCATGGCTGATAAAGATCAGGTGGTGATTATTCAGCCGGTGGGGGCGATTGAGCAACATGGTCCCCATTTGCCGATAGCGGTGGATACGGCGTTGGGTTTGGCCATTATTGGTAGGGCGTTGGAAAAATTAGCATCGTCAATTCCTGTCTATTGTTTGCCGCCGCTATGTTACGGCAAATCTAATGAGCACTGGGGATTTCCTGGCACGATTACCCTATCGGCTGCGACACTGATGGCGGTGCTGGCGGATGTGGCTGATAGCATTTATCGAGCTGGGTTTCGTAAGCTATTACTGCTTAACTCCCACGGTGGGCAACCCCAGGTGCTGGAGATTGTGGCCCGCGATGTGCATCAGCGTCAGCCTGATTTTTGGGTATTTCCCCACTTTGTTTGGCAGGTGCCTCATCAGGTCGACGATTTGCTCAGTCCTAAAGAACGTCAGGCAGGGATTCATGCTGGGGATGCGGAAACGAGTTTAATGCTGGCGATTTTGCCTGACCAAGTTCATATGGATCGGGCGGTTACGGAATATCCTCCAGACCATGATGGGGTGTTGAGTTTAGAAGGGGCCTTGCCCTTTAGTTGGACTACCCGTGATATTTCTAAAAGCGGTGTCGTGGGTGATGCGATCGCAGCAACGGCAGAAAAGGGTGAAAAAATTTTGGCGGATGTGGCAGCTGGCTGGGTCACCGTTTTGGAAGAAATTTATCGGTTTGAACCGCCCCAACGCTGGCGCGATTGATAGAGGGAAGTTGATGGCTATCGCTATTGATGCCGTCCATTTAGCCATCAATTCGATTTAATAAAAGAGGGGGTATAACTGCTGGCTCATATGAATCCAGCGGGCAATATGTATTAGAAAGTGAAGTCATACCTTGGGGCAGGGGGTTTTAATCCAGCTGTGTCAAGTGTGGATTGGGTATTACATCTAAACCACAGCCAAGTTGAAACCTATTGGTTCTTCTACGGAAAAATGACCGTTCTGGATGTGGACAAGGTCTATTTTGATTGCTAAGCACTGACCAACTAAGTAAATTTCAATATGAGTGGCCAGTTAAAGGATCCATCAAGGGAACACCACCAAATTTTTGGGTGTCCCACCCTTGCTTTATTTTTTGCTATTTGTCTGATTTATTTGGCGTTTCTAAAACCTGGGATTTGGGGTGTGGATGGCAATGACATGCTGCACATGTCTCAATCCTTGATTCAGAAGGGTAATTTTTCGATTCCTGAGGGGACAGGGGGTATCCAGGGGCCGGATGGTCAGTTTTACTCTATCCGTTATCCCCTATTGCCAATTTTTGCCGTGCCGTTTGTATGGATTGGCACAACCCTGGGGGAAATTTTGAGCTTACCGGTGAGGTACACCTCTGCCACCTTTGGGCTGGTGCTCAATATTTTGCTCACGGCGGCAACTGCTGCTCTGGTTTATGGGTTAACCCTACGGCTGGGGGGAGCGCGTCGTGGAGCCTTTATTGCTGTAATTGGATATGCCTTTGGCACCACAGCCCTGGTTTATGCCCGTGAGTTTTTTGCCGAACCGCTGTTGGCATTTATCATCACCTTGGCGTTATATCTGGCGTTTGGCAACTCGCGCTGGGGCCATTGGTCTGCCGGGTTACTGGCGGCGTTAGCGATCGCAGCTAAACCCGCTGGCGTCTTACTAGGTCCTGTACTGGCGCTTTATTTTTTACTGCGGCGCTGCAGTTGGGACCGGATTTTGGCCCCCTGCATCGGTACCGGCATTGGCATTGGCCTTTATCTGGCCTATAACTATATTCGGTTTGGTAGCCTGACTTCATCGGGACAGGACACCTCACAGCTAGGGTTTGACGGATTTTTTATGCGGGCGCTGGGGCAGTTAATTAGCCCTGGCAGTGGTGGTGGTTTATTTTGGTACTGTCCTCCGACCATTTTGGCCCTGGTTGGTTTTTGGGTACTGTGGCAGCGTCGCAAACTAGAGTTTGTAGCGATATTTGGCATTGTGGCTAGTTTTTGGCTACTGCATAGCGGCTGGGACTTTAATGGTTGGAACTGGGGACCTCGGTTTTTAGTACCGATTATTCCAGCGATGATGGTGACCGTCGGGCTATTGGATAAACGCTGGCGCGTACCGTTGATGGTACTGATTACCCTAGGTTTTTTGGCCAATGCCCCCATCTTGCTCACCTATTACCAACGCTATTTTGCCGAAGTATCTGACGAAAGTATGACGTTACTGATGCAAACGGTATCGCTATGGAGTGAGCCTTCCCAAGCGCCGATTTTTAATGTATGGGCGGCAGCGGGACGACAGTTAACCGATGCGTTTAATACCCCTGTGCAAGACATCATTAGCAATGTCGGTGAGCCACCGCCACGGGGAGAGTTTACTAAGGCTGAATTACTGAGAATTGTGGCCGTATGGTGGTGGTTTTTACCCGCCGTAGGGATTCCGATCTGGATTGGTGTGGCGATCGCAATTGTCATGGTTAGCCTTGGCATTTGGCTATTGCGCCTCAGTTGGCTGATCGGTCTGAAGCCACCCATTCGGCTACAATCTAGCCAAATCCCCTTCTAGGAAAGCACCCCAGGCATCTCCAATGAAACTAATTATTCAAATTCCTTGTTACAACGAAGAAAATACCCTGGGAGTAACCCTGTCAGAACTACCACGACAGGTTCCAGGTGTGGACCAAGTTGAGTGGCTGATTATTAACGACGGTAGTGTAGATCGAACCGTTGATGTCGCTAAAGAATGGGGGGTAAACCACATCGTCAACTTTGACCATAACCAGGGGTTAGCCCGTGGGTTTATGGCTGGGTTAGATGCCTGTCTCAAGGCAGGTGCTGACATTATTGTCAATACCGACGCTGATAATCAATATTGTGCAGCCGATATTCCTAAACTGATTGAGCCGATTATCCACGGCGATGCCGAAATTGTGGTTGGAGAACGGCCCATTATGGAAATCCAACATTTTTCGCCGATCAAAAAGGTGCTGCAGCGTCTGGGTAGCTGGGCTGTGAGGGTTGCCAGCAATACGCCTGTGGCTGATGCTCCCAGTGGCTTTCGTGCCATCAGTCGTGATGCGGCGATGCAGCTCAATGTATTTAACGAATATACCTACACCTTAGAAACCATTATTCAAGCTGGCCAAAAGGGAATGGCGGTGGCATCAGTGCCGATTCGTACCAATGGCTATTTGCGGCCCTCCCGACTGGTCAAAAGTATTGCCTCCTACGTGCAGCGGTCTCTATTTACGATTCTGCGGATTTTTATTACCTATCGCCCCCTGTCGTTTTTTACGATTCTGGGGGCGATTCCATTTGGGCTGGGTTTTTTGATTGGTGTGCGTTGGATTTGGCTGTTTGTGACTACGTTTGAGCAGACACAGCGCAGCCATGTTCCTAGCTTGATTTTGTCGGCTATTTTGATTTTGATCGGGGTGCAATGTTGGATCTTTGGTCTGATTGCTGATTTGATGTCGGCTAATCGAAAGTTGCTGGAGGATATTCAGCTGCGGCTGCGGCGATCGGAAATCGAGGCTCATATGAAACGACATCGGGAGAAAGAGATGAGGTAAAACCTTACCCGCAACCTACGGTGCATTGTTGGGTTTCGTGCCTCAATTGCAACCTACGGCACATTGTTGGGTTTCGTGCCTCAACCACAACCTACGATGGTCCATGTATGTTGGTTTTGTGCCTCAATCGCGACCTGCAATTTATTTTCCCTGTTATATGAAAGATTTATTTGCTAAGGCTGCTCTGGCTGAAATTCCTAAAATTCTGACGCTGCAGGATCGTAACCTCCATAGCCCAAATTATGGTTGTTTTGATCGTAATTATTGGCAATATAAGATTATTGATTTTCCCAGTGGGATGTCCCAGGAGTTTGTATGGCCCCTGGCGTTGGTGTATGACATGCCGTTGCCGGATAATCCTTACTATCAGCAACCGAATATTAAGGCTTGGGTCGAAGCGGGGATTCTTTTTGCAGCGAAGAGTGCTCACCCGGATGGGTCCTGTGATGATTATTTCCCCTTTGAGAGGGCGGGTGGGGCAGCGGCGTTTTCGTTGTTGGCTTGTTTGGAAAGCTATCGGTTGTTGAAGCTAGAGAATCAGCAGGCACTGAAGTTTTTTGAAATTCGGGCGGATTGGTTGGCCCATCATCAGGAGAGTGGTCGGTTGACCAATCACCAGGCGCTGATTGTGCTGTGTTTGGAACTGGCGTCACGGGTGTTGAATACGCAAAAGTGGCAGCCTGCGATTCAGCAGCGGTTGGAACAGGTGCTGTCCTGGCAGGATTCGGAAGGTTGGTTTCAAGAGTATGAGGGCTGTGATCCGGGGTATCACACGCTGACGATTGCTTGTTTGGCACGGGTGTATGACCTGGGCGATCGCAACGATGAACGATTGCGGGATGCGATCGCAAACGGCGTTCGTCTCGCCAGTCATTTTGTCCACCCCGACGGCTCCTATGGTGGTGAGTATACCAGTCGCAATACCTACAACTATTTTCCCCACGGCTTTGAGCTGGTGGGCCGCTGGATGCCTGAAGCCCTGAGCATCAACGACCAGTTTCTTAACGGTCTACAAAACGGCTGCGGCTCATGCTATGCCGATGACCACATTGTCGGTCACCATACCTGGAACTATCTACTCACCTGGAAAGACTTTGTGGATGAGCGACCGCCCACCCAGCCTCCCCATGAGGGTCGAGTCTGGTTCCCCAACGCCCGTATTCTAATTGACCAACGAGAGGATACTAAACTCTATCTGGCCTTAAACAAAGGTGGAGCCTTTAAGTTTTTCCGCGATCGCAAACTAGTTCTATCAGATACTCAGTTTTCACTACAAGTCAAAGACGGCGGTAAAACCAAAAATGCTGTTGGTCATCTAGTGGGTGATTACCAATACGACATCACAGACGAGCAAATTACCATCGAAGGCCCCTTGGGCTGGGCAAAACAAAAACAAATGACGCCCTTGAATCTGATGATTTTGCGGGTGGTGATGCTAACCGTTGGTCGATTTTTCCCTAACTTAATCCGCAAACTGTTGCAAAAGATGCTGATCACTGGCAAAAATGACGCTCCATTTCGGTTTCAGCGAACGTTTGATTGGCAAGATAGCCATTGGACACTCCGGGACAAACTCATCGCTACAAGTGGTTGGAATAATGTTCTGACTGCCGGTATTGGGGGTGACCAAACCTCTATCTATGTTGTGATGAGTCGTACCTTTCAAGCGGGGCAGCTACAGCCTTGGAAAGATTTAACCAATGAGGTGCATGCTCTTTCGTCGGAACAACCTTTGGAGGTAGAACGACAGCTATAAATTTTGTGGTGGTGGGTATTGCCCAGCCTACGGAATTTTTCCCATTGCCTATTGCCCTTGTACAGACGTTCCATGGAACATCTCCACACCTAAAAAATATATGAAACGGTATATATCTATTTTTGTTAGCACCCTCATCCTGGTGATCTTATACAACAAGATCAATTTTCCAGAGTTGATTAAGGTTTTTCGCGAGTGTAATCCGGTTTGGATGGTGGTGAGTTTAGGGATGGTCATCCCCATTACATTTTTCACCGGTTGGCGTCTGAAGCAGCTGATTCCAGTGCAGGCAAAATTAAACATCTGGGAAGCCAATAAGCTAATTTTGGCGGCCAGTGTGCTAAACATGGTGCTGCCGTCAAAAATGGGAGACATCGCTAAGTCTTATTTTATGAAAGAGAGAGGAAATCTTAGCGGCACGCTGTCCCTGTCTATTGTCATTTTTGAAAAAGCCTGCGATATGTTGTCGCTGCTGTTGTGGTGTGCTTTTGGTCTTATTCTTTACCCTCAAAAAGACGCTTTCTTCTGGACCATGACGGCAGGGATTCTCGGCGGTTTAATTTTTGGTCTTTTAATGCTGGGATCTAAAGGGTTTGCCCGACTTGGGTTTACCACCATGCGTAAGATTGCCCCCGGCAAAATCGGTAAAAAGCTAGCTTCGTTTCAAGATTCCTGGGACGAAATGCATGATTACTTTTGGGGGAATCCAGCCCAGCTGACTCGCATCGCTGGCATGTCAATTTTTGTATGGTTTCTGCACTTATTGCAGATTTGGCTATTTATTTTAGCCCTGAATGCTTGGGCTCCCCCTGTTATTAGCTTTGCCCTTTCGCCCTTGGCTATTTTGGCCGGTCTGTTGCCCCTTACCTTTGCCGGTGTGGGTACCCGTGATGCTGCCCTGGTTGCTCTTTATGCACCCTATTTTGCTGCCGCTGCATTAGTTGGTGCTCATATGCCAGATCTGATTCATACCTATGCTCCAGCGTTTTCAGCAGCCTTGATTGATCCATCTGTTGCAGTGGCAGACTTAACGCCTGAAGTGACTGCATCTTTGCTCAAACGAGCTGAGGCAGCTGGTGCTGCGTTAGGGGTATTATGCACTTCCCGTTATTTCCTCCCCGCTATTGGGGGATTGCCCTTTCTAAATCAGTATCTAAGCACCGTTAAACAATTCCAAAAAACTTAAGAGTCACCTAAAGCAAGTATTCAACCTCTAGGCAGCCATGGCTAGGTATACTATAGCTTATAGTACAAATGATCTAATCTACCAAAATAGTAAAGTATACAACCGGATCAATCATTGTCTGGTAAGGCTCGTAAACTTTACAAAGCGCCTCAAAAAGGGAAAGGCTAAAAAAAGCTATTGAAGGAAGGATTTCACCCTGCTGATTTTCCCTATGCTTGCACCATATCTTGATGGGAATTGTTACGAGCTATAGCTTTTAGTGAATCTTTAGTATTCATGACTCGTAGAACACAAGTGGTTTGAATTTTTCCTAAGCTTACGTAGTACTTTTTGTCCATATAAATAAAATTTTGGTGGGGATAAAAGCTGTACTCAATGTAGAAGCGAACTTGAGAAAAATCTCCTTGAGTGATTCAGTTGTATCCGTTTTTTTCAGATAGAACACACTATTAACCTTTGTGTAGGAGTTAGATTTCATGATTGGCGAACTTCAGCGACGAAAATTAGTCAAAGTGTTTAGCATGTATGACACCTGCAATAGCGGTGCTCTAACGTTTTCTGACTTTGAACGGGTTGTGCGATCCTTAGCTGACCTCAAAGGTTGGAAGCCCGAGTCTTCTGAATACACTCAGCTTTTAAGCAAGTTTATGCACCGCTGGACCCACCTCAAGGGCAACATCCAGGATAATGTTGCTGCCCATGCCATCGGGAATGTGCAGCTAAAGGACTGGTTGCAATATTTTGAAGATATGCTGGATAGTGATGCGCGCTATCAAGATGAAATCCATTCTCTGGGCGGCATGATCTTTGACGTTTGTGATGTGGACGACAGTGGTCATCTAGATCGTAACGAATGGTTCGCGTTATTTAAGGCGTATAACTTACCCGTTGTCTATGCGGACGAAGCCTTTGCCAAGCTGGATAAAAACCAGGATGGTATGTTGCAAAAGGATGAAGTGGTGCATGCTCTGAAGGACTTTTACTACAGTGAAGATCCAGAGGAGCCGGCTAATTTTATGTTTGGGCCGTATTAAGCAAATCCTGACTGATAGCCTGCGGTATCCCAGGGCTAGCACAAGGCACAGCCCCTACAGGATTATCCATTTTGAATCGGGATTAAGGAATTCAGATTAGGAGAGGCTTCAGATTACCATTCAACAATCATCAAGTTGTTGTCTACTTCTAGGAGAGGAGCTTCTCCTAACTCTTCTGCTAATCCAGTTTTAACGCCTTCAGCCAATGCTTCAAAGGTATCTGGCTCACTGAATTCAATAACCCAACGATGAGTTATATCTCCACGGCTATCTGTAATCACTCCGAGGGTATCTGTCACATAGTTGTTACCAACGCTTTCTACTAGGGGGCGCGTTTCAGGCTGTCGGGCAAGCATTAATCGGACAGCATATTCCCCCCGTATAGTCTGGCTAGTGAGGGTTTCATCTACTTTAAGGGGAACCTCCGCTGGCTCAACAGTTCGCTCTCCAGCCAGATAGCGCTCTGGATGCAAAATCAATGTAGTTGCCTGGGGCGGATCGGCAAAGACTGCATCGACCGCTGCCCAGCCACCGTCATCTCTGATTGTCTGGATAAACGTTAGTCCAGCACCATAGAGAAAAATATTTTCGAATAGTTGGTCATTGATAGGGCCGTCAGCGGGTAGCTTGGCGTGGGTAAGGAAGTCATAGTTCATTAGCTCGCTGACAGCTAACATTGCTTCGCCTTCAATGACAGCTGTAACGGCTTTGTCATAGTCTGGTTTGTCTTGACTCTGTAGATGTAGATGGTAAAGGTCAAAATGCTGGTCCTGCAAAGCATGAAACATTTCGTGGAGCATCACACCCCGCCCCAGGTCATCAGAGCCTGAGGTGGCAACGACGAGCTGTTTGGTTTCTGAGTTATACCAGCCGTTGAGACTGGGGTCATTCTGGGGTTGAAAGGTGACCTGCAGGTTTTCTATAAAGTTTAGACCGCGCCACTGCTCTAGTTCTGTCATAACAGTACTGGCGGAGTCTGCCCAGGACGGGAGGTCACCTTCAAATGTAATGCGGTGTGGGGTGGTTGCTTCGACGAACGTAGTACAGCCTGCGGCACTAAAGCCGCAGGCTAAGACAAGTATTCCGGATATGACCATCTGCCAGCCGCGCATGGGGAGTCCTCTTTTCCTACCACTGTAGCGATAATTTCAGAGACAGTCGTGGTGGTTGTTACAGACGATGACGTTTGTTTTTATCCCCCAGCGCCAAAGATATATCGGAGGATGAAAATCGCTGCCAGAATCCACATGCCAAGGGTGGTTTCGTTGGCTTTGCCTTGGAATGCTTTGACCAGGGGATAGGCGATTAGTCCCATGGCTAAGCCTTCGGCAATGGAGTAAGAGAGCGGCATCATAATGATGGTGAGGAAGGCCGCGATCGCAGCCGCCGGATCCTCCCAATCAATTAATCTGGCACCAGACATCATCATCACCCCCACCATAATCAAGGCAGGAGCCGTTGCAAAGGACGGAATGCCTGAGAAGAGAGGAATAAACAACAACGCCAGGAGAAAACAAATAGCGGCAACAATGGCGGTAAAGCCACTACGTCCCCCTTCAGAGATGCCCGACGCAGACTCAATGTAGGTGGTCACGGTAGAGGTACCGAGAATCGACCCAGCCGTGGTCCCCACCGCATCCGCCATAAAGGCTTTCTCTACCCCAGGAAACTTACCCTCATGGTTGATATAACCTGCTTTTGCCCCTAACCCAGTTAACGTACCAATGGTGTCAAACAGGTCAACAAATAAAAACACAAATACAATGCCGATGACCTCTAGAAAATTGAGCTTAAACAACTCACCCAGACCAACAAAGGCCTGGCCAAACAGATGGGTAGGTGCGGCAGGAATTGCAACCACACCTTGGGGCCAGGGGGCCACACCAAACAACCAAGCCAACAAAGCAGTCCCGATGATGCCCCACAGCAACGCACCGGTCACTCGACGCGCAAACAATAATGCCGTTATGCCCAAGCCTAATAGAGTCATGGCGGCCTGGGGTGATCTGAGATCCCCAAGGGTAGTTAATGTGGCGTCGGAAGGAGCAATGATGCCCGCACCCTTGAGGGCAATATAAGCAATAAATAAGCCAATACCTGCGGTGGTCGCATGCTTCACTGCATCGGGAATGGCGGCAACAATTTTGCTCCGCACATTGGTAAGGGTGAGAATAATAAAAATAATCCCCTCAATAAAGACGGCAGCCAAGGCCACCCGCCAATCCACACCCATCCCCAGAACAACACTAAAGGCAAAGAATGCATTGATGCCCATGCCAGGGGCCAGGGCAAAGGGTAGCTTGGCATAGAAACCCATAATCAGTGTGGCGATCGCAGCTGAAATCCCAGTGGCCATGACCAGTTCCCCAAATAAATCTCCTGATTCACCCAGAAAAACAGCATTGGACAAAATGGCCGGATTGACAATGAGAATATAGGCCATGGTGACAAACGTCGTTGCCCCAGCCAAGATCTCGGTGGGTAGATCGGTACCTAGAGCGCTGAAGTTAAAAAAGTTAGCGATGGCCCGACTGAGTCCTGACGATTGTTGAATATTTCCCGATTGGTTAGACATAGCGGTAAGTGCGTAACTTACTCCTAGTGAAAAGCTTCATTTTTACATCGTCTGTCTAGGGGGTTACCGATGCTGGGGATGTAATATTTATTTTTTATTTATGGGTATTAACATTACGCTGCCTAGTCGCGAATTTATGGGGCTGATAAGATAGCTAAACCTTGTCCACGTCCAGGACAGTCGTTTTTCCGTAGAAGAACCTACAGGTTCCAACTTGGACGTGGTTTAGCAAACTTCTACACCTGAGAATGGCCATGCGTGTTTATGTGGTTTTGTTTAATGCTCGTACTGAAAATGAGGGAATTCACTCCCTAAAGGTGGGCGATCGCAACATCGTGCTGATGTTTGAAGACGAAGACGATGCCGTACGCTTTGGTGGGTTGCTAGAAGCGCAGGATTTTCCGCCCTGTAGTGTAGAGGGATTTGAGTCGGACGAAATTGAAGAGTTTTGTCGCGGTGCTGGCTATGAGGCAAAGCACGTAGAAACTGGCACCCTAGTGATGCCACCGGAGCAAACTTTGGAAACAACGGATTGGGATCCAGAGTCATTGCCAGCAGAACGAGTAGACCCCACTGAACCTGACACATCGGCCCAGGATATGTCCCAGAATGATTTGGATCGGATTCGGCAGCAGTTGGAGAGGTTACTATGACTGAATCCCTACAAAATCGTGGTTACCTGCTTACCGAGCAGATTAACCCCAATAGCCAAAATCTGGACCAGCTATCCACACTGGAAATGGTTCAGGTATTTAATCAAGAAGATCAGCGAACGGTGGATGCGATCGCCCAGGCAGCCCCTATGCTAGCGGTGGCCATTGACCGAACAGCGGCATCACTGCGAGATGGCGGACGTCTATTTTATGTTGGGGCTGGTACCAGTGGACGGCTAGGGGTTTTAGATGCAGCGGAATGCCCACCGACATTTTGTACGCCACCGGAGTTGGTGCAGGGAATCTTAGCTGGTGGGGCCCCTGCATTGTTACGCAGTTCAGAAGCATTGGAAGACTTGCCCGAGGATGGGGCTGCCGCTATGGCAACCCACCAGGTGTCTGCCCTGGATGTAGTGGTGGGAATTACAGCCGGTGGAACGACACCCTATGTCCATGGCGCGCTGAAAGAAGCCAACCTGCGAAGGGCCACTACAATTTTTATCGCCTGTGTCCCAGCGGACCAAGTGGACATTGAAGTAGACATTGATTTGCGGCTACCGGTGGGGCCAGAAGTGTTGGCTGGGTCAACCCGTTTAAAGTCCGGTACGGTAACCAAAATGGCCCTCAATATTTTGTCGACCGGGGTGATGGTAAAACTAGGCAAAGTCTATGGCAATCGCATGGTAGACGTGTCAGTGACCAACAGTAAGCTCCACGACCGCGCCCTCAGGATTATTGCTGCCCTGACCGATCTGTCCCGCCAGGACGCCGATCAGCTGCTGGACCAGAGTGATCAAAACGTCAAACTTGCCCTGTTAATGCACTGGGCTAATGTGGATAAAGAGACCGCCCAGGTTGCTTTGGAACAGAGTGCTGGTAATCTGCGGCAAGCACTGACTATGAAGGAAATTGGCTAGGTAGGAATTTGTCATTTATGCCCTACGTTTCCTTAAAAGACTATGTTGTAGCGGTTCGCTCCGGTCATATTGTGGCCTTACCGACTGATACTGTTTTAGGGTTAGGGGTAGCGCCTGACCATAGTGCAAAACTGTATAAACTGAAACAGCGTAGCCTTGATAAACCGCTAATTTTAATGGGGGCCAACGCTGCTGACCTATGGCCCTATGTCCGTATGGATATGACTCAGTGGCAAACGATGACTGAGCGCTATTGGCCTGGACAACTCACACTGGTAGTGCCCGCCAGTGCTAAAGTACCGCCAGTCATGCATCCCAAAACCCCTGATAGTATTGGGGTGCGTGTGCCAGACCATGCCATCGCCCGTCACCTGATAGCATTGACGGGGCCATTAGCCACCACTAGTGCCAATCTATCGGGACAGCCCACCCTGATTAACGTTGAACAAGTCTTGGCCCAGTTTCCTCAGGTGTATGGACTCAGTAACCAAAGTCTACAAACGCTTTTGACCCATCTAGGCCCTGAAGCCGTCATGCCATTATCGTCTGGACTGCCTTCTACTGTTGTCCGCTGGCATTTTAATCATTGGCAGACGATACGTCAGGGAACCGTATATTTGTAGAGTATAAATAATGAGGATGCGCTCTAGTTACTCTTAATTACCGAAGTATTCATACATTAAAATTCCTATGGATTGGCATACAGCGTTATTAATCGGTTTTGGCTTTTTAGGTGGAGTCGTGACCACCAGCCTCCGCCGAAAGCCTCAGGCTGAGGGTGCTGTTCCCACTTCTTCTTCCTCTATCCCGCCTGCTGACTCCTCCCTCACTGACGAAGCCCTCACCCCACCAACACCTACGCGTCAAGGTACGCCTCCCGACAACCCCCAAGCCCTTGCCTACGAGCGCTTAAGTCAGCTAGAACGCTTCAAAAGCGGTTTTCTTGCTCGTACAGCCCATGAGTTGCGATCTCCCATCAACAGTGTCATTGGTTTACATCAACTGATTTTGGAAGGGCTGTGCGAAACCCCTGAGGAGGAAAAGCAATTTACAGCTGAGGCCAAAGAGGCTGCGTATAAAGTTTTACAGCTGTTTGATACCATCATTGCTGCATCCAAACTTGATATTGGTCGTGAAGTTCCCACTTTGGAGCCCATTGACTTAAAAACGCTATTTAAAGCCTTGGAGGAACTCACCTGTTTACAAGCCGCAAATCAGAATGTAAGGCTAACGTTCAAACCCACCGATTTATCGGTGGCGAGTGATTTAAAGTGGTTGCAGATGATATTGATCAGTTTGATTGACGACGCCATTACGTCTACCAAGCTTGGTGATATTACGCTGGAAGCATTGGCCGATGGAGATCATGTATTATTGCGTCTAGAAGCGGATCGCCCAGTTAGTGATCTAAGTGTCAGATTAGATACTTCTCTCTATGGCCGTGAAGTTGATTTAAGTAATCTCTCCTCGGTTTATCTGTCTACAGGGTTAACCTTGGCCGTTGCCCAGGAAATGGTAAAAGCCCTTAATGGCAACCTGATTTTGCCAACACAAGAAGACATAATTCCTATAATTACTGTGAAGCTACCGATGACTATATAGGTCTGGAGCAAAACTTAACGTTAATATGTATAAGGTGACGAACACATAAGGCTGTGGCAGTGGTTCAAAAACTGCTTTATGGCTATATCAGGGTAGCGCTGAATTTTATAGATAACAACTATACAAAAACGGTATATTCTTTTGCCCCGTACTCAAAACGCTAATCTCACTAAGACAGTCTGTCGTGAGCAAACCTGCAGGCCGTACAAGATTTTGATTGTTGATGACCTCCCCAGCAATCTACGATTGTTGTCAACAGCGTTAGCTGAAGCTGGATATTCTGTTCGTAATGCCATCAGTGGAACTGGAGCAATTATGGATATTGCGACAGAGCGGCCTGATCTAATTCTCTTAGATATCAAAATGCCAGGCTTAGATGGGTTTGACGTATGTCGTCATCTGCATGGAGATGCGGTCACGGCAGATATTCCGGTTATTTTTATGAGTGCCATGGATAATGTGCCTGAAAAACAAAAGGCATTTTCTCTGGGCGGCGTAGATTACATTACCAAACCATTTCAAATTGCTGAAGTACTTGTTCGAATCGAGCATCAGCTAGAGTTGCGGCGTCTTAAACAAACGTTGAAAACTCAAAATCAAAAGCTACGTATCATTTTGCAGCAGTATGAAAGGGCTGAAACGCAAATCTACCAAATTAATCAAGAGCTGGAGCGACGGGTTTTAGAGCGCACTAAGGAACTCCATGAGACAAATCAAGCCCTGCAACAGGAAATCCATGACCGTCAACAGGCTCAGTCGCAGCTGGTGTATTTGGCTATGTACGATTCGCTAACAGGATTACCGAATCGTACTCTGTTGCTAAGACGTCTAGATGAAACAGTGCAGGCCAGTCAGTCTATGGGTAATCAGTGGTCAGCGTTGTTGATGCTAGATTGCGATCGCTTTAAAACAGTTAACGATACGCTTGGTCATTTACGGGGGGATCGATTACTAATTGAAATTGCCCATCGCATTAGCGTAATTATTCCTGACAATAGCTTTGCTGCCAGATTAGCAGATGATAAATTTGCTGTCCTATTGCCCTCGATGTGTGAACCGACGATTATTTCGCAATTGGTACAGAGACTGCAGCAGCGATTAGGAGAACCAATAGATTTAGAAGACCATGAAGTTACGGTTAGTGCCAATATCGGTATAGTTCTGGTTGACCCTAGCTACCGTCAGGCAGAGCATGTACTACGGGATGGTTCCCTGGCCTTGATCCAAGCTAAACAAAAACCCCAGGGTTGGTTAGCATTTCAACCCGAAATGCATGAGCAGGCATTGCACCGTCTAACTTTGGAAGGGAAGTTGCGTCAAGCATTGCGTCAGGAACAACTGCAAATTTTTTACCAACCGATTGTTGCTTTGGCAGCTACGGACGCTACGGACGCTATTGTGGGGTACGAAGCTCTGGTTCGTTGGCAACCTGAGGGGACATCTGACTTTCTGTCACCGGCAGATTTTATTCCCCTAGCAGAAGAGAGCGATCTTATTTCCCAGCTGGGCAACTGGGTCTTTTTGACCGTATGTGAACAGCTGAGGCAATGGCATCAGAGCTGTTCATCAGCGTCGGTTCCGTTTGTCAGTGTGAACTTCTCAGTGCGTCATTTACAAGACGAGCAGTTTGCTCAACAAATTCATGCTGTTTTGCAACAGACCCAGGTAAATCCGGCCTGGCTCAAATTTGAAATTACGGAAAATCTATTGATAGGAGATACTGATCCAGTCTTAAGGACATTAGAGCAGCTTAGACGTTGGGGGATTCAAATTAGTATTGATGACTTTGGCACCGGATATTCATCTCTAAGCTATCTCAAACAACTGCCTGTGGATATGCTTAAAATTGACCGTGCATTTATCAAGGATATTGAATCCAACCACGATAATCTCAAAATTGTTGTAGCGATTATAAAATTGGCCCAAGCCTTAAAGTTGGAAGTAGTTGCCGAAGGCATTGAAACGGCATGGCAAGCTCAACAATTGAACAATTTAGGCTGCAGTTATGGTCAAGGGTATTGGTTTTCACAGCCCTTAGATAGTCAAGCTGTGTGGAGTTTGCTAGACCTGAATTGAGAATCGTTAAACTTACCTCTAAGCTGAAACCTGAAGTTTCCGCTACAGCAAAACGACAGGTTTGGGCGCGGGTTTATATCGGCTTTATCTACCCCCACGAATACTTAGATAGCGATTATGCCGAATTGCCTCCATTGTTTCCTGAATATCTATCGGGGCATTGCCAAGAATTTTTAGTAGGTGAGAGCCTAACTCCAGAGCTGCTTCAAATTCGGGTTGAACAACTTCTTGGGCACCGGCCTGGGTGAGGCTATCGATTTCAGCAGTGATGTGGGCCCTGGCGATGACAGCCAGATTTGGGGAGATCGCCAGGGCTCGCTTTAACAATAGTCGAGTACTGACTGGATCGGGCAAGGTAATGGCCAGGGCAATGGCCTTCTCTAGATGGGCTTTTTCTAAAATCTGTTCCGAGTCAGCATCGCCTAAGATATAGGGCAACTGGTGGTGGCGCAGGGTTTGGATGGCGGCCTCATTGTTTTCGAGCACTAAGACAGGGTAATTGCCCTGTTGTTGCAAAATATTGACAACAACTTGCCCCACTCGACCATAGCCAGCTACCACAATATGATTAGTGAGTTCATCCTCAATCCACAGGTCCTGAGGAGACTCCCAAATGGTTAGAAAGGGGTTGAGTTTGGGAGAAGATAGCAGAGCCTCGGCAATGGGTGTCGCAAACTTAAACAAAATCGGTGTGAACACCAGGGTGATGGCAGTTGTTCCCAACAAAAGTAGGTAGGTTTGTTCTGAAATTAAATTATTTTCTCGCCCCACCAGGGCCAAGACAAAGGAAAATTCTCCAATTTGGTTAATGCCTAAACTGGCGCGAAGGGATGTTTTAAATGAATAGCCAAAGGATAACACCACTGGCAGCACAATCATGGCCTTGCCAACCATCGCCAGGGCCACCAGGCCCAATATTATCCCCGCATTCTGGATCAAGATCTGCGGATCGACCAACATACCGATGGACGTAAAAAACAAACAGGCAAAGGTGTCTCTTAGGGGCAGAAACCGACTAAGGGCATGGTCGGCGTAGTCGATTTCGGCAATCATTAAACCAGCGGCAAAGGCTCCAATTTCAATGGAAAGGCCCAGGCGAGCGGTCACTAGGGCGACACTGAGACATAGGGCCAGCAATGTCAGTAAAAATAATTCGCTGCTTTCGGTCCGGGCAACGGCCCGGATCATGCGGGGAACAAACCAATAGCCAGCTGCGATCGCAACCCCGATAAATACCCCCACCTTTAGCAATGCCAGGCCTAAAATTGGCAGCATTGACCCTTGGGAGTTGAGGGAAGGAACAATGGCCAGCATCACACCCAGGGCCAGATCTTGGGCGATCAAAATCGCCAACATAATTTGACCATGGCGGGTATTGATTTCTCCTCGTTCTGTCAGGGTTTTGAGAACAACGGCAGTGGAGGATAGAGATAGAACCGCCCCCAGAAAGATACCCTGTACCCAATCGTTGGCCCAGCCCAACAGGCTGCTAATGGTAGCGACTGCAGCTGTGGTCAGCCCGATTTGAAGTAAACTCCCCTGCAGCGCTATGTTGCGGACCCGATTGAGTTCGGCTAGAGAAAACTGCACACCTAAGGAAAAGAGTAAAAACGCTACCCCCAGTTCCGCCAGCCCCCGAATGGTATCGGTATCGTTGAGCAGTTGTAGGCCTAGGGGGCCGATTACCAGACCGGCAAGCAAATAGCCCAGTAGCACCGGCTGACGTAATCGATTGGCCAGGTATCCCCCCATAGCAGATGCTCCGAGAGTCACCGTTAAGTCCAAAATAAATCCATTGTCTGCCGCCATATATGTCCTTGATAATCTAACCAATTTCTCTGACTTACTCTACTGGAGTTTGAGAAAACTGGGTTAATATGGTTGTTGTCGGTAGTGAAGACACCCCCTGGCAGGGAAAGTCTCTCAAGAATTTGAAACGGTTATTGCCTAGCTTGGAAATTGTTTTAACGTAGGGATATTATACGAAATCCTGCCTGATAGCGCCCGGTATCGAAGGGCATCCACAAGGGAGTGCCCCTACAGGATTGTCCATTTTGAATCGGGTTTAAGGGCACCTCTATTTATTCAGATTCTGTTGAAATCACGAATGTATTTTCAAAGTTTTCAGCAGCTCAAATGGTGAGAATAGGTAATTAATCGAGGTGCCTTTAATGAATTCAGATTTGGTATTAGATAGGTAATGACATTACATGCGTAGGGGCATTGCGTGCAATGCCCCTACTTTCGGGTAAATGCCCAAACACCATCCCAGGGTTTGGGCATTGTCTCCTGGGCCAGTTGCTGAATACGCTCTATATAAAACTGTACGGTTTTATCATTGGGATTAATTTTTAGGATGGCTTCAAAGCATGCCATTGCCTTATTCCAGTCTCCTTCCTGGTAAAAATGTCGACCCTGCTGATACATGGGCAAGGTTTCTAATTTCAAACGACGCATTGTCTCAACATCGGCGTTGAGCACTTCATAGATGGTAAGCGGTTCTTGGCGGCCTTTGACGATAATGCGATCAAGTAGTCGCATCGAATATCGCTCTGGTCGATTTAGCTTTAAAATGACATCTTCTGAGATTAAAAGGGATGCACCGTAATACTTGGTCAGTCCCTCTAAACGAGCGGTGAGGTTCACATTGTCAGATACCGCATCTGCCTGCATACGGTTGGTTTCTCCCACCATGCCTACCATCATATGGCCTGCATGGAGGCCAATTCCTACAGTCAATGGTGTATCGCCTGCCATCTGGCGATGTTGGTTATAGGTTCGTATTTGGTTGACCTTTGCTATCCCTGCCTGCAAGCCATCATCGACGCCATCGGGAAAAACGGCCATCATGCCGTCACCCAGGTATTTGACGATGAAACCATTGTGTTTGCGAATTTCTGGACTGACCCGACGCAGATAGGCATTGACAAAATCAAAATTCTCCTGAGGCGTCATTTGCTCAGAAAGTGTGGTAAACGAGCGAATGTCCGAAAACATGATCGCCATTTCTTTACTGACATGGTCGCCCAGCTTAATGTCGAGAATACTGTCTCGTTTGAGAAAGGTTAAATATTCGGGCGGGATGAAGCGACTGTAAGACTCCAATAGGGCAGAAAGATGGGCGTTGGCTTCGACTAGCTTTTGTTCGTGACGTTTTACAGACTGCACTGTTTCTGAGAATACCCGTGCTAGGTTGCCTAGTTCATCTGTGCGTAAGACCGTTGTTGCCAGACTATTGGGGCTGAAGGTATTGCTCTGAACAGCAATGGCAGCGGCGGTGATCTTTTTGACCTGCTCAATGTAATCCGCCATTTCTTGATTTTGGGTTTCTAGGGCGTTTTCTAGGATCGTCGAATGTTCTGTGACGATATCTATCATCGATTGCAAATCCTTGTTATCTGCCTGAAGCGCTTCTTTCTGTGCCCGAAGTTTTACTAGCTCAGTGTCCTCTAGGTTTTGGATGCAGGACTTTGCAATTGATGACTTAAGGTTCATGTTGGAACGCGTAAATAGACTAAAGACTAACTAGCAAAGTAAACGCACCACCAGAGTTTTCGAACACTGTTCGTGACTATAGGCCGCAGCAGATTGTAATCTCCACAGACTATTATGGTTCTGGATCGGTATTGGCTATGGTCTTATCTACGTAACTTTGCGGATTCTACATCTAAATGTTCTTATTTCTCAGAACCTGATCGGAGCATTTATTAGGGGAGATTAGGTTGGCTAAGGGGGCCTGGTTGCGATCGCCCATAAAGAGAACAAAACATCGACCATAAGATCATGATTTTTCTAGGTATCGATTTAGGTTGGCAAACAGGGCCCAGTGGAGTTTGCTGTCTGAGCCTAGAGAAAACCAAACTATCCCTGATCGCCCTTGATCGGCTAGATACCCATACAGACGTATTAACTTGGATCGCCCATCAGGCATCAACGAAGCCAGCTATGGTAGCCGTCGATGCCCCAACAATTATCCCTAATCCAACCGGGATGCGTGTCCCTGATCGTCTAGCCCACAAATACTTTGGCAAGTACCATGCCGGCTGCTATCCAGCCAACCAAGCATCAACCTTTGCCCCTCAGCTATTAGCCTTTAGCCAAGCATTAACCCATCAAGGGTTTATCCATGCACCCACACTAACGTCCCAGCAGCCGGGGCGCTATCAAATTGAGTTTTTTCCCCATCCGGCCATGGTGCATTTGTTTGGACTGTCCCGTATCCTCAAATATAAAAAAGGGCGTATTGACCAACGTCGGCAAGAACTTGAACGATTACGGCTACTAATACTGCAGCATCTACCCAACCATACCCCTAGCTTTAGCACCCAAACCCTACCGAGTATTCCTGCCAGAGGGGCTGCCCTAAAAGCTGTAGAAGATCAGCTAGACAGCATTATCTGCGCCTATGGAGCTGCCCATTGGTGGTATTGGGGCCATAGCCGTAATCAGGTTTTAGGTAGTCTAGCCACAGGCTACATTGTCGTCCCCACACCCTATGACGTACAAAACTACAGCCCAGCGTTAGCTCCATGTGGTGGTAGTTAAGCTGAACCAGATTTGTAGAGAGGAATGGATTAACGATGGGTAATCTAAATCTATCAAAGGAACCAATATTGGAGCAGGTTTTTGGGGTTTGCTCTTGAGCAAATTACGAGACCAGTTTTTGTCCTCGAATCTCCTACGGGCTGCATCAGCGGCCTTTTTTTTGCCTACGTTCCAAACCCAGAGATAACCAATGGCAAGACATCAACGGTGGCGGGTGAGAAAATGATCGGTTATCACCCTGGCAATGAATACCATTGATTTAGTCGAGTTGATACCATGGTTCTATCTACCAACAGGCATCCATTATTCACACTCTCCAACACTTTAGACAGCCCTGTCCTAAGAATTCAGGGAATGTGAATAATTTTGAAGTAATATATCTATTGCTTGGGGCAATCACCGGGTTGCCTCGCCTTGGCAAGTCTGCTTTAGCTCTAAATGGTCCCGAAACGGTCCTAAAAGGTGGTCAAAAACTGTTTGGAGACGTAGTTCAACCCTAGAAAATACCCATGAAAGATCTCAGTAATTACCGAAATATTGGCATTTTCGCCCACGTAGACGCGGGTAAGACCACCACCACCGAGCGAATCTTGAAGTTGACCGGTAAGGTGCACAAGATTGGTGAGGTGCATGATGGTGCAGCTACCACCGATTTCATGGACCAGGAGAAAGAGCGAGGCATTACGATTCAGTCTGCGGCAACCTCCTGTTTTTGGAATGACCACCAGCTAAATATTATTGATACCCCTGGTCACGTTGACTTCACCATTGAGGTATATCGTTCCCTAAAGGTATTGGACGGTGGCATTGGTGTATTCTGCGGTTCTGGTGGCGTAGAGCCCCAGTCTGAAACTAACTGGCGCTACGCTAATGACTCTGAAGTAGCTCGAATTATCTACGTCAATAAGTTAGACCGAACTGGCGCTGATTTCTATCGAGTGGTTAAGCAGGTTGAAGACGTACTGGGTGCTCAGCCCCTGGTTATGGTGCTGCCCATTGGTATCGAGAACGACTTTGTCGGTGTTGTTGACCTACTCACCGAAAAAGCTTGGATTTGGGATGATTCGGGAGATCCGATGAACTATGAACTCAAGGATGTACCCGAGGACATGGCTAGTGATGTGGCTGAGTGGCGCGAAAAGTTAATCGAGACTGCTGTAGAGCAAGACGACGATATGATGGAGAAGTACCTCGAAGGTGAGGAAATCTCGGTCGATCAAGTCAAATCCTGCATCCGTAAGGGGACTCGTGAGCTAGCCTTCTTCCCCACCTATTGCGGTTCTTCCTTCAAGAATAAGGGTGTGCAACTGGTTCTGGATGCAGTGGTTGACTATCTGCCTGCGCCAACTGAAGTTAAGCCCCAGCCTGAGGTTGACCTAGAAGGTAACGAAACTGGCGAACTAGCTTACGTTGACCCTGAGAAACCATTGCGCGCGTTGGCGTTCAAGATTATGGATGACCGCTTTGGTGCCCTCACCTTTACTCGCATCTATTCCGGTACCCTTAAAAAGGGCGACACCATCTTGAATACAGCTACTGGCAAGAATGAGCGCGTTAGCCGCATCGTAGAGATGCACGCTGACGACCGACAGGAAATGGATGCGGCTCAAGCGGGTGATATTGTGGCGCTATTGGGTATGAAGACCGTTCAAACCGGTCACACCCTCTGCGACCCCAAGAACCCGGCTACGCTGGAGCCCATGGTCTTCCCTGACCCTGTGATTTCCATTGCAGTTGAGGCCAAAAAGAAAGGGGAATCTGAGAAGTTGGGTATTGCCCTGAGCAAGATGGTTCAGGAAGATCCGTCCTTCCAGGTAGAAACCGATCAGGAAAGTGGTGAAACCATTCTGAAAGGGATGGGTGAACTTCACCTGGATATTAAGGTGGACATCCTCAAGCGCACCCACGGTATTGAAGTAGAGGTGGGTAAGCCTCAGGTAGCCTACCGCGAGTCCATTACGAAGGTGCTTACTGACAGCTACACCCACAAGAAACAGTCCGGTGGTTCTGGCCAGTACGGCAAGATCGACTACGTCATCGAGCCTAACGAGGCTGGTGCTGGCTTTGAGTTTGAGTCTAAGGTGACTGGTGGTAACGTACCTCGTGAATTTTGGCCTGCGGTTGAAAAAGGCTTCGCCACTAGCATGGACAAAGGCATGTTAGCTGGATTCCCAGTAGTAGACTTGAAAGTTACTTTGATGGACGGTGGGTTCCACCCGGTTGACTCCTCTGCTATTGCCTTTGAAATTGCTGCTAAGGCTGGTTACCGTCAATCCTTTGTTAAGGCTGGCCCTCAGATTCTGGAGCCAATTATGAAGGTGGATGTGTTTGCGCCTGAAGACTATGTGGGTGATGTAATTGGTGACCTTAACCGTCGTCGCGGCATGATTCAGGGGCAGGACGTCGGCCCTACCGGTGTTCGCATTAAGGCCGATGTGCCCCTGAGCGAAATGTTTGGCTACATCGGTGACCTACGTACCATGACCTCTGGTCGGGGTCAGTTCTCCATGTCCTTTGAGAACTATGCACCTTGTCCTAAGAACGTGGCTGACGAGGTGATTAAGGAGGCTAAGGAGCGTCAGGAAGCCAAGGCATAGAGATCGATCGATAAGATTCATCTCTTATTGAGCAATGAATGAGCAGTCCTCGGCTGATATCAGCCGAGGACTTTTTTTGGGGAGGCTGCTACATTTCCTGATGCTGTAGGGGGGATATCGTAGGGGTGATGCATGCAATGCCCCTAGGGGTTAAATGCCGTTTTTTTCAAAACACGGTTTAATTTGCCGCTTTTGTATCCTTCCAAATCTAAAGTCACATAGGTAAACCCGTATTCCTGGAACGCTGTCACCAACGTTTCTAGATCTACTGTGGCAACAAAGTTTTTAATCTCGTTGGGAAGGAGTTCAATCCGAGCAGTTTCCCCATCGGAGCGTACCCGCAGATTACGTATACCTAGCTGTCGCAAATAGCGCTCGCACTGCCCTACCCGATGAAGCTTTTCCGTAGTAATTAACTCACCGTAGGGAAATCGTGAGCTGAGACAGGGCTGGGATGGTTTATCCCACCAGGGCAAACCCAGATATTTAGACATTTCCCGTACTTCTAGCTTGCTCAGGCCAACTTCTGCCAGTGGAGAACGCACTCCTCGCTCCTTGGCGGCCTGGATACCGGGGCGATAGTCCTGCAGGTCGTCAGCATTGAGACCATCGACTACGTAAGGATAGCCCTCAGCCAGAGCAAGCGGCTTTAGGGTGTCATGGAGTTCGCTTTTGCAAAAGTAGCAGCGGTTAGTGGGGTTGCTAGTGTAGTTTGGGTTATCCATTTCATGGGTTTGAACGATGCGATGGATTAGCCCCATAAACGCTGCTTGATTTTTGGCAGCTTCCAGGTCTTCTACCATTAGCGATGGCGATTCGGCAGTGACGGCTAAGGCTTTATCGCCAAGAACATCATGGGCAACCTTAGCGACCAGGGTGCTGTCGATGCCACCAGAATAGGCTATCAGGGCACGGTCCATACTCTGGAAGATCGACTGAAGCTGTTGGAGTTTTTGGGTGATGGTCATGGTTTGGGATTCTGAATAGATCTTCAGTCGCACAGGGTGGCTACATTTAGCCTAGCTAAGGAATAAAGGTTTTATAAAGGGTTATTAACCCACCCGTCGCCCCTCCCAGGAAGGGAAGAAGATATCGGCTATGGCTTAAACGGTTAATTGAGGATTTAGGTTGGGTTACCATGGGCCTTACTAATAAATGATTAGCAAGGGTTTATGGCTGAGAAAAAAGAACTAGCGCACCCGCAGTACAAGGCAGATCGGGATGTGGTGACTAACCTGCTAAATGGTGAGGCGACGGATTTTAATTTGATTGAGCTGGCGCGGTTACGGATTCGCTATGACGGGTTTCCAGGGGCACGGGATATTCAGGCGGATCTGGATAAGGTCCTGGCTAACTGGTCGCTAACAGAGGATGAGCTAATGGCAAAAACTCGCGAGATTCATCAGACAGAGATGCTGTATAAGGCACAGCGGACGAAGAAGGAGGATTGGAGTTAAGGCTCTCACCCTAAATCCCTCTCCTTGAGGAGAGGGACTTTGAGATGGTTAGGAAAAATTGGGTTCACTGATGTAGGTATCAGTAATCACACAGTAACCCATGATTATGAAAAAGCTTGCAATTGCAGGAATCGGTATCGGCGTTCTTTCTGTTGGCCTATATTTCGGTGCGAATCTCTACGGGACTAAGGTGGCCGAGGCTAAGGTTAACAAACTGATTAGTGAGATGGAAGAGGACAACCTGGCGGTTGAGTATAAAGATATTAGTTACAAGCCGTTGGCCCAGGATGTTCACCTAAAAGATATTACGATTACGTCTAAGGATGATCCGGCTGAGGTAACAATTGAGCAGGTGATTATCCGTGAGATTGATGAGAAGTCGGAAGTACCTACGGTGTTTGATGCGTCGGTGCAGGGGTTGGTGGTGGATTTAAACCAGCCGGAACAGTTGGAAATGGCTAACTTTTTGAAAGAGGCTGGCTACGATACTGAGCTGAAGTTCGATATTGATACGAAGTATCGGTATAACCCAACTAAGCAGGAGATGAGCGTTGATACCTTTAAGGTGAGTGCTGATCAGGTGGGAGACTTAAGTGTCAACATGAAGCTGGGCAATGTTGACATGGAGGATGTTGAGTCTAAAAATGTAGCACCCACTAGTATGGATACGATTTTCCATGGGTTTGAGATTACCTATAAGGATAATTCGTTTGCTGATAAGTTTTTGGCGGCGATGGCGGCTGAACAAGGTGTCACTGTGGATGAGTTGAAGACTCAGATGACCAGTCAGCTGACGGGGGCAAGTGAGTTCTTTTTGTCGTCGGATAATCAGGTAGCGATGGATGCGGTAAATGAGGTTGTTGCGTTTATTGAAAATCCAGAGGGGTTTAGTGTTTCGGTGAAGCCGGAGAAGCCGGTGCAGTTGGCGAATTTGGTGAGTGAGAATCCGGATAATTGGGTGGAGATGCTTAATATTGAGATTAAGTCTTTTTAGATGATTAATAGCCCCGTAAGGTGGGCAGGTCCCACCTTCTTAATGGCTTTGGCTACCCCACAAGTTGGCGTTTGTTGAACTTTTCGACAAATGTGTAAAACGATGTTGGTGTAGTCAATACGCCACTAGTTCCTGATGTCAATTTTTTAAGAAAACAGTAATGCCCTACAACGGTTTTATTGAAGCTAACCATGATCGCTTAGACGATTTTATTAGCTCTATTGTCACTTGCTTTGCTAACCAGCAAACCCGATTAGCCCTATGGCTATATGAGGAGTTTGAGTTTGGTCAACTTTTAGTTACTCAGCTAAATGGGGCGGACTCACCGTTTGCTAGCGGTAGCCAACTAGCGGGCTATGGCTATCTTATAACTGTAGAATCTAACACTGTGGATGCTCTCGTTGATGTTCTGCTTGATTGCTGGATGACGCACTTAGAGATGGAAGTGGACGGTAACGTTGCGCTTGAAGCCTACGATAGCTTTGAACATGTCTTTTTCAGAGCCCCGATTACGGTAACTTTTCTGGAATCACTTAAACAGCAGGCCATTATTAATAATTATGGCCTGTATGAAGGCTAAGTAATGGCTAAGCTATTTGATGAATACATGCATCAAGTGCTGCATATGATGTTAGTCTGAAAGTAAAGTTAAAAGGCTTCCATGGCGAAAGACTCGAAACCTAAGACTCGTCTATGGTTGGTTGTAAACTAGCACGTACCGTTTTTGAGAAAATTGATAGATTGTAAATGGTTCGTTGCAACTACACCTTACGATGGAAAAGATTTCCCAACAACGTCGCGCCCAACAACGATGCGATAACCTAATTAATTGTCCCCGCCGTAACCCCTAATTTAATGCAATTGAGGACAACCTATTAGGCTGGGTTGTAGGGCGGCCTCCCGGCCCTGCCCAGGGGGTTTGGGGAACTCGAAGGGACCCCAAGCAACCGGTTTTGGTTCCCTCCGATCATAGCTCGGTTCAGACTTTGTAGGTGTATGCCTGTCGTTAGATAACTGTTAAGGTTAATTATAAACCGGCACGCACCGTTTTTCGAAAATTGATAGCTGAACCCCCCTTTTCGTGGGGACCTAACTTCCCCACACCCCTCGAAAGTGGGGTGTTGTTTATAGCGAACATATTGGTGAGGCAGGGTTACGGCGGGGTCGATTAGTCAGGTTATCTCATTGGCATTTGGTAAGCCATTGTTGGAAAATCTCTTGTGATTCGTTTTTGTCGTCAGAGGCTAAGGATTGGAAGAATCTTTCAGCGTCAGGAGACTTTTCAATCTGTCGAATAATCAGATTTATAAGAGTACTTTGAACTTGTTCGGCAATAGGAGAGCCTATGCGATTTAGGATAGTTATGGACTCTTGAAAATAGTTGACAGCTGTTGGAATGTCTTGGCGGTGAGATTCCATTAGCTGGGCCAACATACCTAATGTAATGGCTTTGCCTTGGCATCCCCGATTTTTTCGTTGATCCCTAAGGACTGTTCGTAGAGTGCGATCGCACCGTCCACATCCCCCTGGTTTGCTTTGAGGCTGACCATTTCGTGCAGGGTGGCGGCTTTGCCTTGGCATCCCCGATTTTTTCGTTGATCCCTAAGGACTGTTCGTAGAGTGCGATCGCACCGTCCACATCCCCCTGGTTCAATTTAATACAGGCTATTCGATACGGAACAGTGTCTACATGGGATGAATCTGCTTTTCCAAGCAATTTTAATTAGTACAAATAACCTACCCAAATAATTGTGGCATCGTATCACCCAATCCCTTATAATAATGGGCCGGAATATTCCTAAACCACGTCTAGGGTTTAACCTGTAGGTATCTCTACAAAGAACTGTTCTGGGCGTGGGCGATATTAAAGTAGGAGACTAAACATCCATGGCGCGATATAGAGGTCCTCGCCTCCGCATCACACGCCGTTTGGGCGAACTGCCCGGTCTTACCCGGAAAGTTGCCCGAAAGGCTTATCCACCTGGCCAGCATGGTCAGGCGCGGAAGAAAAAATCTGAATACTGCGTTCGTCTAGAAGAGAAGCAAAAGCTTCGTTACAACTACGGTGTATCCGAGAAGCAACTACTGCGCTACGTCAAAAAAGCACGGCGTGCAGCTGGTTCTACTGGTCAGGTCATCCTGCAGCAGCTAGAAATGCGCCTGGATAACACCATATTCCGCCTGGGTATGGGGCCTACAATCCCCGCCGCCCGTCAGGTCGTTAACCATGGCCACATTACCGTCAACGGTCGTGTTGTTAGTGTTCCTAGCTATCAGTGCCGCCCCGGTGATGTAATCGGCGTTCGACCTAAGGACGTTTCGAAAAGTCTGGTGGAATCCAACCTGGAATTTCCTGGTTTGGCCAACATCCCCACTCACCTGGAGTTTGATAAAAACAAGCTCGAAGCTAAGGTGAATGGCATCATCGATCGTGAATGGGTAGCCCTCAACATCAACGAACTACTCGTAGTTGAGTACTACTCTCGTAAAGCGTAGACCTACTGTCGCTCTACTTTTTGAATACGTTAGGCATACCTTTGCGTATTCTTACCGCGCTAGTTTAGTTATTTCCATAAGCCCCTGGGGTCCGTCAGCCTTGGGGGCTTTATTTGGCTTTATTTGTCTATAGGCTTTCTGCCAGACCTTGACACCTACAGGGGCATCCAGGATAAGACAATTAGCTCACCCTTAACGACGCCAATCCGAAGTTCATAGATAAACTCATAGCGATCTTCGTTTCTATCCCAGGCAGTAATCCATAGCTCATAAGCGCGAGTATCGCGTTCATGGCAGGGGAGCTGTCGTAAAATATCGATTTGATGGCCACGATAGCTTTGTAAAAGGTCAGCAACTGCAGCGGCCACTGCTGAGGTGTAATGTTGTTCTGAGTAAATTCTCGGAAATGCCATGAATAAACGCCTAGAAGCGATTTTGGATGATATGCACTAGCTAAGTGACGTCACATAGAGTGAGAATGGTTTCGGGTAGAATGTAAAGTTTTTGAGAAAAACAGCTAGACCTGTGTCAAGGTATAACCCTTAACTAGGATAGTAAGCAACTGGTGGTTAGGGGTTTATAACTAAACGTCTCACCTATCAGATTAAGTTGTTGATTAAAGTACTTAAACTGGATGGGTATCTAGGTTAATGAGTGTAACTACGGAACGACTTCAAACTTTATTGAATCGTGCTCAACAGCTGACCGAAGCAGAGGCCCTAGCGGATTTACCGACGGCTGTAGCTAAACGCTTAAAGACTGAAGCTGCCACGCCGTTAGTGGCGGCATTGGGTCTAAGTGATGCCCTGTGGGTTGATAACCCTCACAAGGGTGAAAAAGGGGCTGCACGGGCTGCGCGAGTTATTCAGCGAGATGAGGCGTTGGTGCGGGCGTTGGCGTTTTATCGACTTAAGGGAGGAACAGAATTAGAAAAAACAGCGGCTTTTTTTGAGGAGACGTTTGCCGCAGCAAGCACCCATGATGGCCAGGTAAAACATTCAGAATAGTTGTTTTCTGAGGATTGTAGAGGTGTAGGCCTGTAGAGGCGTAACATGTTACGCCTCTACAGGCCTACGGGTGATGGTCGATGACGTGGGGAATTAATGAATGGGGTTTTTCTAAATCGTAGGTATTCATTAAGGTGTCGTTACCCATGATCTCTCGGGGGCAACCGTCGGCAACAATTTTGCCCTGGTACATAACGAGGGCGCGATCGCAAACCTCCAGCAAGAATTCTAAATCATGGGATGCAATTACCATGGTTTGTTGCAACCCTTTCATAAAGGTAATTAACCGCCGTCGACTGCGAATATCAAGACTGGCGGAGGGTTCATCATAGAGGACAATCTGGGGCTTCATGGCCAATAGTCCAGCAATGGCCACCATTTGTTTTTCACCGCCAGATAGGTGATGGGGAGGACGCTCTGCCAGAGGCTGTAAGCCGGTTAACGCCATCACTGCATCCACACGTTTCTCTACCTGGTGAGGCAACAACCCCATATTGGCTGGCCCAAAGCGAATATCGTCGCGTACCGATGCTGAAAATAGCTGGTTATTAGGATTTTGAAACAACAGCCCAATTTGTGGGTTAAACCCACTGGCAACAACGGGTTTGTCCATCAGTCGGATAGTCCCTGCCGTTGGTATAAGCGCACCACACAGAGTCATAAACAAGGTTGTTTTACCACAGCCATTGTGGCCAATAATGCCTACCCGTTCACCAGGGGCAATATGCAAACAAATATTGTCGAGCACCTGTAGCCGATCAGGATAGGAGAAACATAAATGGTCAGTGGCAATCGCAGCTACCGTCGGTTGAGGGATGGGTGCAATTGTTTTCTTGGGTAGTAGAGATGTCATAGATACTACTCAGAGAGTGAATTAAGGGTGGATAGGAGAGAATTGATAATGATTGATTGTTAATTGTTAATTGTCTGTAGACCGATTAAAGCCAGGGCAATGGCAGCGCATATACCCATGGCGGCTATGTCTGTGGGTTGCCCCCATCCCCTAAGTTTGGGTGATTGGTGGTAATGATTGCCATAACCCCGTAGTCGCATGGCTTTGTACACACGTTCTGATTGTTCATAGCTGCGCACGAGGAGGGTGCCCGTGACGGCAGCAAGTTGTTGCCAACTTTGGCGGTTTCCTTTGGGTTGAAACCCTCGCAATCGCATGGCCTGAAGCAGATGGGCTAGCTGCTCGGCAATGTCAAACAGGTAACGATAGGCAAGCAGGGTCATTTCTGCCATCAATGGGGGGAGACCCAGGGAGACTAACGTATCGATTAGGGTAAGCAGCGGTGTAGTACCGAGTAACACCATACCCAGGGTAACAATGGAGAGAAATCTTCCTGCAATTAGCCCCATGGCCAACAGTCCTTCCTGGCGAATGGCAATGGCTCCCCATTGCCAGAGAACGGTGCTGCCCGATAACAACGGTAAGGCAATCACCATACCGAGCAGAAATAGGCCAGGGTAGCGTAGGCGCGATCGCAAAAACGACCAGGGCAACCCTGATAGTCCATATAGCACCGCCGTTACCAGCAAACAAACCGGCACTAGCTGAATTTGTTGGACACTGGCAAACCCCAGCATAATTACCCCTAACCCGACTAGCTTGGCCCTGGGCCACCAGCGATGGAGAGGGGACTGCAGTGCCGTATAAGTATCAAGGGTTAATCGCATAGTTGCTCTCCCGTTGGCCTGACCGGTTGACTCGATCTGACTGGCTTATTCCCTAAGCCGATTAATAATTCCGGTTTTGTACGCTGTAAAAATGTAACCAGCAACGCGGTAAATAGACCTTCGACGAGCACTAATGGACCATGGGCTAACCCAAGGGTCAGTAAGGCGATTCGTTCGGTGGCCACGTCAAAGTCTCCAGGAATAGTGAAGAGCAACAGGCTAATAAACAGGGTAACGGCCAACGTCATGCCGATGGCTCCCGCTAAAAAACCGCTGACTCCAAAGCGAATTGACGGTTTGAGAGTCTGAGGTAGCCAGCGACGTAATTGAAAAATACCATGACCCACCAGAGCTGGAACGCCGATGATGACGGCATTAATTCCTAAGGTGGAGAAGCCTCCATGACCTAAAAATAAGGCCTGAAAAAACAGGCCAATCAAAATTGCTAAAAAGGCGTAATACCCTAGAACAGCTCCCATTAGTCCGCTTAATACCAGATGTAAACTCATGGGGGGGAGTGGAATCTGGATCGAGGAGGCAACAAAGAATGCCGCGCTCAGCAACGCTGCTTTGGGCATGTGGGTCGCTGGATCGGAATGGCGATTAATTTGTCGTAGACAGTGCCAGGTAACGACTCCGCTAAGACCATATCCAACGATACAAAGTTGGGGTGGCACAAAACCATCTGGAATATGCACTAGGAGTTTTTACCTCGCGAAAAAAATAAAACTGTTCCGATTAGTCCCCAGAGACCGGCACCAGCACTGGCCCAACGCTGGAAGGGGTTGGCTAAGGGTTCTGATGAAGACACAATTGCAGCGGTTGTTTTAGCTACAGTTTGTGAGTTGGCTGTGGTTGCCACTGGCACACTTACGGTTGTGCCATGACCTGCCTGACGAATAACGACGTCCCAATTACCTGGGGTGTCGGGATTAAAGTCAAATTTTCCTTGATTATCGGTTTGTCCCGTTATCCAGGGTTGATCAGGATTATTAGGACTGTAGACCGCCACTTGGGCGGCGGCCATGGACTGCCCCGATGAATAGTTGGCTTCAACGGAAAACGTCTGGGTGACGGTTGCGATCGCACCATGACTCCAGCCAGGCTGACTCCACAACAGCATCAATCCTAACGCATTCAGAACTGGACTCAACCCTTGCAAACGGGTCGACCTGCTCGCATATTCCCCAGTCAGGGCAACCATAGAGGCACCTTAGAAAATTTCCCCAATCAGTTAATCGCCTTAGTTCCGTTTGATTCAATGCCCCAGGGGGGGAAATGCTGTGGATAAATCTTTAAAAATATAAAGTCGCCGCTGCCCAATCAAGGACACCAGCGACTTCAGCGGAAATTGGAAGACTCAATTAACCCTGAAAAAGGGATAAAGAAGTTAACTGTAGGGTACGAGACGTAGCTTGAATTTGAAGCACTACTAGCGAATGCTCGTTTCAGGTAGACGACTCGCGAGTAGTTCAGGAGCCGTTAGTACCTGGGCATAGAATGGACCATGGTCCGCATTTTGGGCCAGTCGAATATTTTGCACCCGATTGGCAAGTTCAGTGCTTTTCACATCGTAGGTTTGGGTGGCCAATTTAGGATAGAGGCCAATGCCGATGATGGGCACTAGCAGACAAATTGCCACAAACGCTTCGCGAGGCTTAATGTCCCAGGAAGTGTTGTTGGGTACTTCTAGCTCACCAGGATTACCAAAGAAGATACGACGTAGCATCGACAGCAGGTAAATCGGGGACAGAATGATACCAATGGCAGCCAAAATCACAATAATGGCCTTAAAGAACGTGCTGTAGGCATCGCTGGTGGAGAACCCTAAGAAAACGGCCAGCTCAGCAACAAAACCGCTCATGCCGGGGAGGGCTAGAGATGCCATAGCACCAGCGGTGAACATGCTGAACACCACAGGCATGGCCTTACCCATACCACCCATTTTGTCCATTGCTAGGGTGTGGGTGCGCTCATAGGCAACACCAGACAAGAAGAACAACACCGCTGCAATCAGACCGTGGGAGATCATCTGCAGTAAAGCACCGCTGAGACCCAGGGTAGTGAATGCAGCTAAACCAATTAGGACAAATCCCATGTGAGCCACAGACGAATAGGCCATGCGACGTTTGAGGTTATCCTGACCAAAGGCAGCTAACGAGGCGTACACGATATTAATAACACCGAGAACTGCCAGGATCGGTGCAAAGTACACATGGGCATCGGGGAGCATTTCGATGTTCATGCGAATTAGACCGTAGCCTGCCATCTTCAGCAGAACACCTGCCAGAATCATCGACACAGGAGCGGGTGCTTCACTGTGGGCATCGGGTAACCAGGTATGAAATGGAAATATCGGCAGCTTCACACCAAAGGCAATCAGGAAGCCGGTGTAGGTGAACAGCTGCATCGGTAATGAATAATCCTTAGCGGCCAGTTCGCTAAAGTTGAAGGTGAGGGTATCACCGTAGAAGGCCATGGCCAATGCTGCCAGCAAAATAAAGATGGAACCGATGGCCGTGTAAAGGATAAATTTAGTCGCCGCATAGAGGCGCTTTTGACCACCCCAGATGGAAATCAGCAAATAGACCGGCACCAGTTCTAGTTCCCACATGATGAAGAACATCAGCATGTCTTGAGCTAGAAAAACACCGACCTGAGCGCTGTACATCAACAGCAGCAGTGAGAAATAGAGGCGAGGCTTCATGGTGATATTCCAGGAAGCAACCACAGCCAGGGTAGTGACCAAACCACTCAAAATCACCAGCGGCATTGATAAACCGTCAGCTGCCAGTGACCACTCAAGACCAATTTGGGGCACCCAAGCAAAGTTATCAACTAGCTGCAAGCCGGTTTGATTGAGGTCGTAATAATTAGCAAACGTATAAAGAATTAGACTAAGTTCTGCTAAGCAAGCGCCAAGGGTATACCAGCGGATAGATTTGCCTTCGCTATCAGGGAGCAAAGGAATGGGAATAGCCGCCAGCAGAGGGAATATTACCAGCGCTGTTAGCCACGGAAAGTGTTCAACAATCATGCCAACTCATGCGTACAACTCGTAGAGGCGCGGTTTGCCGAGAGGCAGTTGGTCTAGCTTGAAGCGAAAAAGCTTGTTCTCAGCAACGTACCCTATCAGGGAACTACTGTTTTCGCGGCGGCCTTAGTCAAGGAGGTCGGAGGAATTCAGGAGCACGGTGCTCTTAAAAAAACTAGGCTAACTAACCGGACGGCAATCAGGTAAAAATACCTATTGAATTACGCCCAATCACAGTATATGTAATTTGATTAACTTTTGATAAGGTCAAAGCGCCTAAAAATCTATTTGTTTTTCTTAATTACCCTCATATATAAAGCTCTTGGGAAGATGTCGGAAAATCACACATAGAAAACTGTTATGAAGGTAATTAATCTCATTTATGTAAATCTATGTGTATAAAAATACAATCGAATAATATTATGGCCAAGAGGATTAGGTTACAGCGTTTGTAGTGAAGCGATTTAGCTGATTAATTGGCTTTGGGTTCCCCGGTCGTCAATGGCAAGTTGAAGGACTGTGTAGGGAATGTTGGCAGTTTCCCAAGGTTTGCCGATGGCTTCACAGATATTAGGGGCTGTTTTTTCGTTAGCTAAGACGCATAAAGTCGGCCCTGCACCGCTGATGACTAATCCCCAGGCTCCTGCTTTTAGGGCAGCGGCATGGATATCGTCGTAATTGGGAATTAGAGTTTTACGGTAGGGCTGGTGGATGCGATCGCACAAAGCCCTCATCAACCATTCACCATTACCACTGGCCAGGGCCTGGGTCAGCAATGCCAGATGAGCCGTATTAAAAATGGCATCGTTTCGGCTATAGCTATCGGGCAAAACCTGACGAGCAGCAGACGTGGCCAGTTCAAAGTCAGGAATAATCACAATCGGGATAATGGACCCATGCCAGGGGATTTGGCAGAGAGTGAGGCCATCTTTGTCGCCATGGACAGCTAGACGGCAGCCCCCTAGCAGGGCAGGGACGACATTATCTGGGTGTCCCTCTATGTCAGTAGCGAGAGCAGCAATTTCGCCTTGGCTGAGAGGATTATCGGCTAATAGGTTGGCCCCGACGAGGCCACCGACGATGGCGGTAGAGGAACTGCCCAGACCACGGGATAGGGGGACGTGGAGGTCAATGTCAATGTGGACTGGCGGGGCAGGTTTATTCAGGTGGGCATAAAATGCTTCGTAGGCTTGATAAACCAGATTGTCAGATCCAGTACTCAAGCGGTCAGACTCTTTGCCCGTAATAGCAATGGTTAAGGCATCGGCAGGAGTGAATTTGAAGTAATTGTAGAGGGTGAGGGCTGCACCAAGGCAGTCGAAGCCGGGACCGATGTTAGCAGTAGTTGCAGGCACTGTGACTTGGGCAATGTGAGGCATTATTTATTGCTGAGGTTTCTGTTCATACTGGTACTCAAGGTCTCCCTGAGTACTCCCCTGAGCCTCCGACTCCTGAAATCGGGGTCCAAGCAATCAGTATTTCAGATCAGCAGCCTCCCTGGCTATTACTTACTGATCCCGCAAACAGTCCTACCTAACTGCTGAGGGAGAGGGGGAAACGATTACCAAACCCTAGGTTCAAACGCTTCATCATTATCAATTTGCACTGCATCTCCCGATTGCCGAATCACAAATAGCCCTTGCTTATAGGCATAGCGATCAGCACCCTTATCAATTTCGATACCCGCCACCGCTCCATAGATGTGGTAGTCCCGATACACCGGAAACGCCACCTTAAACTGCTGTAACGTCTGAATAAAATCGCTGACCGCTGTTTGAGTCAGGCGAGATTTTACCTCTACTGCCACTGCCTCCGTGTCATCCACCGCAAAGACATCTATTTCCATAGCAATAGCACCACGCTTTGCTTTCATCCGAGAATGGACTTCCTTAACGTCGATCCCCTTCGCCTGAAACATCTGGACAACACCAGGGGCCACCAAGTTTTCAACAAATTGCCCCCAACGGCTAGTTAAACTACTGACTGCTCGGTTGGCTTGAGCTGCAATTTCCTCGGCTCTGGCCAATCTTGCCTCTGCTTCTGCCGCCCGTTGCTCGTCCACTGCTTTAGACTCAGCCATTCGTCGATCAAATTCGGCTCTTGACTCCGCCAGCTCTCGCTCAAATCGGGCACTCGCGTCTGCGGCCCGTCGATCCGCGTCTGCGGCCCGTCGATCCGCTTCTGCAAATCGCCGATCTGCTTCTGCTTGAGAGCGTTGAAAAAGCTTATAGATGTCTGCAATCGTAACTGGATCAGTCATTGATGGAACACATGTTCTTGTTGGTTAGTTCCATTATACAAATAGGTAAGGGCTCCCTTATGGGAACCCCCAATCTCAAAACCATCAATCCCAAAACCATCACCCAGGCAATTAAAAATACCCGTGGCTATCCAACACTGCCTTCAACCGAGCCATCACATCCGGCACTGAAATCGCACCCAGATCCCCCTCCTGCCGTGTCCGAATGCTCAGATTATTGTCCTCAACTTCTTTAGCACCAATCACGGCCATTACAGGAATTTTCGCCTTTTCAGAATTGCGCACCATCTTGCCCAGGCGCTCACCGCTGCGGTCAACTACCACACGCACACCCAACTGCTGCATTTGCTCGGCCACCTGCTCAGCAAAGGGTAGCTGCTCCGCAGTCACAGGCATCAGCCGTACCTGCTCGGGGGCAAGCCAGAGGGGAAAGAGGCCGGCATATTCTTCAATCAAAATGCCGATCAAACGTTCCAACGACCCAAATGGAGCCCGGTGGATCATCACCGGACGCTGACGGGTACCATCTGCCGCTACATACTCCAAATCAAATCGCTCTGGTAGGTTGTAATCCACCTGGGTAGTTCCCAACTGCCATTCACGCCCCAGGGCATCGGTAAATATAAAGTCCAGCTTTGGTCCATAGAAAGCAGCTTCACCAATACCTTCAAAGTGCTCCATACCCAGGGTCTCAACGGCACGGCGAATAGCATTTTGAGATTTTTCCCAGACATCATCCGAGCCAATATATTTATCAGAGCTAGGATCGCGGAAGCTCAGACGAGCTTTAAAGTTTTCCAGCTGCAGGCTCTTAAATACAGCCAAAATCAGATCGACCACCTTGAGAAACTCGTCGTCCAGCTGATCAGGTGTCACGAACAGGTGCGCATCGTCTACAGTAAAGCCGCGCACACGAGTCAGACCGCCCAGTTCACCGGACTGCTCATAACGATAGACGGTGCCAAATTCCGCCAGACGCATGGGCAGCTCTTTGTAGGACCGCAGTTCGTCTTTGTAAATCTGGATATGGAAGGGGCAGTTCATGGGTTTCATTACAAAGCCCATTTCATTGGCTTTGGCCTCTTCTGTTTCCGCCATCATCGGAAACATGTCTTCGCTGTACTTTTGCCAGTGGCCAGATGTTTTGAACAGGTCTACCTTGGCAATATGGGGGGTCACCACAGGCAGATAGCCCCGCTTAACCTGTTCCTGTTTCAAAAAGTCCTCTAAGGTAGAGCGCAGCAGAGTCCCTTTGGGGGTCCACAGGGGCAGCCCCGGACCCACATCCTCAGAAAATAGAAATAGACCCAGCTCTTTACCCAATTTCCGGTGGTCACGCTTTTTAGCTTCCTCAATCCGGCGTTTGTATTCTTGTAGCTGTTCAGGTGTTTCCCAGGCTGTGCCGTAGATTCGCTGGAGCTGAGCCTTGGTTTCGTCACCGCGCCAGTAGGCCCCAGCCACACTTTCTAAATCAAACGCTTTAGGGTGTAATTTGCGAGTGCTTTCGACGTGGGGACCGGCACAGAGATCCCACCACTGATCGCCCAGGTGATACAGGGTAATGGGTTCTTCGATGCTATCTAAAATTTCCAATTTGTAGGGTTCGCCTAGGGCCTCAATACGCTGTTTGGCTTCTTCCCGTGATACTTCTTCCCGTTCGACCGGATAATCCTTTTTGATAATTTTGATCATCTCCTTTTTGATCGTTTTTAGATCCTTGTCAGAGAACGGTTCGGGATTATCAAAATCGTAGTAAAATCCATATTCGGTCCAGGGGCCAATGGTGACCTGAGCCTTAGGGAATAAGCGCTGCACGGCCATTGCCATAACATGGGAGAAGGTGTGACGAATACGCTTAAGGTCGTCAGACTCGTCCGTTTTGGGAAGGTGGATGTTTTCAGACTCAGTCATGGGAACTGCCAAGGAAAATATATGTGCTCGCCTACTCTGTATAATCTGTATTGCGATATTAGCGGGAACCGCCGCATATTAGCTTAGACAGGCGCTATAGCTTTGGCAATATCTGATGATTCAAATTCAGTAAACCTGACTGATCGTTATGTAGGTTTATCAAGATATCAGGGTTTACTGCATTGATAGATCCTAATTTGAATTTGAAGTTCAATTCGTAGCTCCCCATATCGGGAAATGGCTCTATGGTTGATCTGTTATGATGAATCATGCCACGACCTTCTAAAATAATTGTGGTAAACGGAAACCAATGTGGTACCTTGTATCATTGTGAAATTCAGCGTTTGTGATAAGAAGCGTTTGCTCCCCAATCGAGGGCCTGAATTTTTGATGTACGGCAAAGTTTTTTCGGAAAACTAAATCTTTTTGTTTATGGCTAAAACAACAACGGCTGCTCCATTGGTGTTACACCCAATGGCCAAGTTTCAGCGCCAAGTTAAATCCCTTGTAGAGTCTGAAGTGATTAAACCAACTGACAAGCTCTGGAAAATAGCATTTCTCTTTAGAGATAGCTGGGAGCATTGGAAGCACGAGTTAGAAGAGTTCGAATTTTCTATGCAAGACCCGATTAGCGATTTGTTAGCGGTAGAAAGCTGGGAAGAAGAACAATAGTCCTTCCTTCGCTGGCGTATGGTTCTATCTTGGTCAATCTCAGGCAACTACTGTCAAAGATAGCCACAATGCTAGAAATGGCAACAGAAAGAATAATCCAACCACATAAGCAATAGCTGCGATGCGATATTGCTGGGCGATTTCTGCTAGCTTCTTGGCCATAGCTAAGGGAACTGCCCGCAATTGAGGCAGGCCATAGATCAAGGCGACGGCTAGCAGGTTATAGCTTAAATGCACCAGGGCTAGCTGTAATGCAGCTGAGCTTTTAACAGCGAATGTGGCGATTAGGGCGGTAATACAGGTACCAATATTGGCCCCTAGCACAAAGGGGTAAATGTCTTGTAGTGTAACCAGGCCAGCACCTGCCAGGGGGACTGTCAGGCTGGTTGTCATTGAGGATGACTGCAAAAGTGCGGTGATACCAGCACCAGCGGCGAGGCTTCCTAGACTAGAGCCATGGCCAGTTGCCCAGTAGAGAATGTTTTGGGCTGGGGTGTTTAACCAACGTCGCATTAGCCAACCCAGTACGGTAACGGTGACCATTAGCCCACCTACGCTGGTGCCAAATAGTAGCAGCGAATCCCAGGGGCCTGGCAGATGATTTACGCCATAGATCATTAGCCAGCGTGTTGGCTTTAGTAGCCAATCTAGGGGAGATATAAAAAAGTTGTTGGGAATGATGGGGGAGAGCCCACCACTTTGGCTAGATATCCATTGGCTTAGGTGCTCCAGTGGATGAAGTAGTAGCTCCAGGGGAAAGAAAATAGTCAGGGCGACTAAATTGAAACAATCATGGATGGTGGCGGCAGCAAATCCGCGCTCAAAGTCTTTGCCATTGTCGATGTAGCCCAAGCTAACCAAGGTATTGGTAATTGTAGTCCCCAGATTGGCCCCCATGACCATGGGAATGGCGGTAGCGATGGGTAACCCACCAGCCACCAGACCCACTAGCAGCGTGGTAACAATGCTGGATGACTGTATTAAGGCAGTGGCTAAAATTCCCAATAGCAATCCCAGCCAGGGGTTGGCTGCCAGGGTGAGTAATCCTTCTGCGGTGGGACCGAGAATAGACTGAAACCCAACATTCAACAAATCAATAGAAACCAACAGACCATAAATAGCGCATAGAGATCCTCCTGCATAAAGCCAGGATTGGCTTAAACTAAGGGTCTGAGGCTCTGACGAGCTATTTTCTGCTGGATCCTGTAACTGATCAACAACGGGATTTGAGTCGCTTTGAGAAGAAGGAGTCACCATGAATGTTGAGGCACTAATTAACTGGGTTGAAACTTGGGCATCGCCTAACTGGCAGGAGTCTTGGGATAACTGTGGCTGGCAAATTGAGCCTGGTATCCGCTCCCAACCGGCAGGGGTATTGGTGTGTTTGACACCCACCCTGGCGGTGATGGCTGAGGCGATTCGGCTCAAACAGGAGGGTGCCCCAGTCAACCTGATCTTTGCGCACCATCCATTAATTTTTAGTCCGCTCAAGTCTGTAACAGCGGATGACTTTGTAGGGGATATGGTACGGCTGGGTATTACCCATGGCATTGGTGTGTATAGTGCCCATACTAATTTTGATCAAGTAGCTGATGGCACTGCCGATGTGTTGGCCCAACTTTTAGGCTTGCATAATTCAGTCCCCGTAGTGCCTACCCAAAATGATTTGGGCTATGGTCGAGTGGGGGATTTACCGGATGCTCAGTCGTTGGATGAACTGCTAGCGGTGATTCAGAGGCAGCTCAATCCGCCAAATTTAATTCATTCGCCGACGGCAGACTTGCAACAGATGATTGATCGGGTAGCGGTATTGGGGGGTTCCGGTGCAAGTTTTATGGCAGCGGTGGCCAAGACAGGCGCTCAAGCGTATCTCACCTCTGATTGTAAGTTTCATCAGTTTCAAGAGGGCCGCGATCGCAACCTCATCCTGATTGATGCCGGACACTATGCCACCGAACGCCCTGCCTGTGCCAAGTTAGTCGAAAAATTCCAACAACAGGGGGTTGCCTGGACCCAACTCAGTACAGCAGACGAAGACTTTCGACAGTTTTGGTAAGCCACAGGTAAACCACGAGTAAGCCACTGACTATAGCGTCAAGCTCAAATCACGCTCACCACTACTGTTAACTCCTTTTAACAGGCGGCGTTACATTGTCAGGACCGCCGCCTAATCGATTAATATCATTTTCTAGCCTGCGTGCCGCCCGATCTTGTTGTTCTTCCTCCATGGCTTTGGTTAGATAACTGATGTAGTAAGACATACTATGGTCAGAAATTAGATCGAAGCCTGATTCAAACAAGCCTTTAACTAAACCGATGAGACCATCTAATACCCGACTGAGGAACCTATAGTTAGCCACTAACAATCCCTTAGAATTAAAGTACTTGACGGTTCCCAAGTGAGCATACAGTCTGGTTGGATTATGTATTGAAAACGGCGGTGGGACATGGGGAACAACATCATTATTGTTGATAAAGCGAAAAACCTTATTTGCTAATGTAGTATTTAACTGACGCGTAAAGGAGAGATCGCCCACACGGGGTTGGCCAAAAGTATATAGACCCGCCACATTCATATTGTTGTCCTGGAGAGAGGCTACTGCCATGGTGGCCAGGGCACCGCCAAGACTATGGCCGGTTACTAATAACGGTGGCAGTGTTTCTCCAGGTTGGAGTTGGCGTTGCCAATGTTTAATTTGTTTGAGCACGTCTTTCTCCACACTGGCCCAACCTAAGAAAAATCCTGTATGGACCCTACCCTTATAGGACGATATGGCGGTTTGCCCTTCTCGGCGAATGGTGAATTTCCGTAATTTCGTATTAAAGTTGGTGTACCAATCCCGAATTTCTTGACTGCCTCGAAAGGTTAACACAATGCAATTATCGGTACGAAAAATAAATGCCTGGGTGTCATACTTTTTGTTATTAAAGTATTGAAAATCATCGCGGGTATCCTTAATCCCCCAAAGTTCCAATACTTCAAGTACATATCGGATGTCTTGATAAACCAGCATGGAGGCTTTAGCCAGACTTAATGCCAGGTTAGTACTGTAATGACTGACATCCTTCAGTTTTGTAAAATCATTGGCCTGGTAGGGAGTGCGTAAAATTCGATAGCCAAACCGTTCGAAGAGACGTTTAACCCCATTGAAGCCGTGATCGTGAATATAGTTATATAGCTGGTTATAAATCCGAGAATCGCTATGACGGCGGTACTTCTCATCAGCTATCAGGCGTACCCAGTACAATAGCCAGGGTTTTACCTCTTTTACGGTAAATACCCGAGATTCTACCAGGTTGCTAAAATGCTCCAAAGAGTTGAGCATTTTGTTAAACCAGTCTCGGATTGTTGTTTCTGCATAGTAGTCATGCATTGCCGATTCATAGTTTTCGGCATCAGGCGAAAGTTTCTCAAGTAATGTTCGTTGGTATTGTCGGTACTCATCATCAGCAAGGGCATGACTCAGTAGATCGTCAGTAACGTTGAATTTAGCTGTTTCGTTAGCAATACCGTGATTACAGCCATCCTGGTACGAGCGATATTCTTCAAAGTCTAAAACCTTTAAAGCCTGGGCAATGTCAGGATCATTTTCAAACTCTCGTGTAATATTGCGCAGAAATTCAAGCCGTTGTTGTGTGTGCTGTCTGCTGTAGCTTCGTACTCCATAAACAAGGGCTAAAGAACTTAACCCAACGGCTGCCGCAAATAATCCTTGAATAAATAAGAATCGTTGACGTTGGCGGGTGACATCATCTGAACTAGCTGAATTTACCAGGGTCTTAATGTCATTTTCAATGCGGGGGGCAATTCCCTCCTCCAATGGTTCAGCTGGATTGATGGCAATATTGGCTGTTGCCTTAGCCCCCTGGGCGGTGGCAGCTACTCCCATCAGCAGTACACTACCAATAAGCGATAGCACTACCTTTGTGCTAATTGAACGAATACTGGCTGAAAAATGCACCATAGTCTCCTGATGAACCAAATCATTTTGATGCTAACGAAGCATACCCCGTTTGCTGCAAAGAATAATGAAAATTGATGTACCTGAAACCTGGCCTACGGATGCGGCGAGTGCGATCGCAGTTCAAAACCGTCTACGCAATCAGGTGATCACCACTGATCAGTTTGCATCAATTAAAATCGTAGCCGGTATTGATGCTGGTTTTGAACAGGAAGGCACCATTATCCGGGCAGCTGTCGTCGTTTTACAGTTGCCAGAGTTGACCCTATTGGAGCAAGCGATTGCCTATCGCCCCACTATTTTTCCCTATGTACCTAGTCTGCTATCGTTTCGCGAAATGCCCACGGTATTAGATGCGCTAAAACAGCTTCAGTTAGACCCGGACTTAATCCTCTGTGATGGAGCAGGCATTGCGCACCCTCGACGATTAGGGATTGCCAGTCATCTAGGGGTGCTAATTGATAAACCCACCATTGGTGTCGCAAAGTCTCGTTTACTGGGCACCCATGATGAGTTGTCGCCCGACAAAGGAGCCTGGGTGCCGCTGATGGATAGCGGTGAGCGCATTGGTGCTGTGCTCAGAAGCCGGAGTGGGACCAAGCCTTTGTTTGTTTCTGCGGGACACCGCATTAGTTTAGAAACGGCAGTTGACTATGTGCTGCAGTGTACGCCAAAGTACCGATTACCAGAGACAACGCGACTAGCAGATCGGCTGGCGTCTAATCGAGGCCCCATGCCATCAGTGGGGACCTCTGCAAAAGAGGATGCAGGGCAAATGCAACTATTTTGATGGGCGTCACGGGGACATTTTTAATGGACAACCGTAGGGGCATTGCATGCAATGCCCCTACGGTCGATACGTTGATCGATTATCAATACCGGTGAGAGTTAAATATGTTGCACCTTATCCTCAACGGGAAAACGTACCTTGGGTAGATGAATGTATTTATCCTCTTCCGACCGATAGCCAACAGCGCAAACTACCACTGAGTGATAGCCCATCTCTGGCAAGCCTAGAATTTCATCGTACTGATCAGGCATGAACCCTTCGATGGGGCAGGTGTCAATACCCAGCATGGCGGCACTGACCATCAGCTGGCCCAGGGCAATGTAGGTCTGTCGTGTAGACCAACCATCGATGTCGGGAAGACCTTTCATAAAGCCTTTGATCACATTACTAAAACCGTCCAAAGACTCCAGGGTCACATTGCGCACTTCTGAGGTACGGGCCATGGAACGATCTACATCAGCTTCGTTGATGCCAGTTTTGATGGCGAGCACAACCAGGTGAGATGCATCCACCACCTGAGACTGTTTCCAGGAGGCTTCTAGTAGTTTTGCGCGTACCGCTGCGTCATCCACTACAAAGAATTTCCAGGGTTCCAGACCAAAGGACGAAGGCGCTAAGACTAGACTTTGTTCTAACGTTGACCAGGTATCCGCAGGAATTTTTTTGCTGGCATCAAACATCTTAGTGGCGTAACGCCAGTTCAGTGCTTCGAGCACAGATTCACTTGAAAAATTTGGAGCAGTCATGAAAGTCACCTGTTCAACATGGCTTTTATAGCAGTTATAAGGCTGAGTTAACATGCAACTGGTATACCTAACCAGGATTCCGGACGGATATCCCTCCAGATCTGGACGTTCCAATTATTGAAAGTTAGTCTATCGTAGTAAGTACATATTGTAAGTATTGGAGTTTAGTCCTATTACTAAGAAGAAAAAGGCTCTCGTAAACCGCCACATTAAAGACCCTCAGGTCTTATTTATTGACCACACTGGTCATAACCATGGTGTCATGGATACAGCCGACGCTATCAAAATGGCCAAGGAGCATAACCTGGATTTGGTAGTTGTCTCTCAGCCGCGTGAGGGCGTTGCTCCGGTTGCTAAAGCGCTAGACCAGGGTAAGCTGCAATATCAGCAAAGCAAACGTCAAAAGCAGACATCGCGTCCAACGGTCAAAGAGGTAAAGTTTCGACCTAATATTGGCGAGTCGGATTATCTGTTGCGCGTTAAGCGTGCGACTGAGTGGCTGAAAAAGGGTGATTCTGTAAAGTTTCTTGTACGTTTGCGGGGGCGAGAACATCAGCATCGCGATCGCGCCACTGACTTACTGCAAAGAGTAATTACCGACCTGGAAAGTGCAGGTAAGGTGCAATCGTTTGATCGTCGGTCATTAACGTTATTCCTATCACCGGCATAAACCCATTTGACAACTGAATAAGTCAGCAGGGACTGCTTTGAGCATTACGGTGTGAGGAGCAGTCTCTACTTTTATGGAAAATTATGGAAAACTGAAAAAGTTGATGGAATTCTCTCTTTAGTTCATCAATATATCCCAACTCTAAAAAAAGCCTCCACCGTAATGGCGGAGGCTATAGAGGGTGAGAGAGAACCGCTTGAAAGCGAGTTGGGACGGCGAAAGGCAATAACGGCTTACCTCTGGCGCTGTTGGAACGAATACTTGCTGTTTCCGCTAGGAGTTCACGCTAAAAGCTTGGCCTTGTAAACACGTTTGCCGTCAGGGTAGCTACGACAAAGATTTACGGAAACTTAGTTTCTCCCCTCCCGACATGTTTGAGCCACCTATTAACTATACTACTAAATAGTTATATAATGCTATATATAGAATAAAATCTATGAATCCTCTCCGAAGATTGCTTTCTTGCTAGGCAATTAAAAACAAGAGACTGCTGGTATATCATATTACTATATGGTCATATGTCGGGTAATAAGATTACTGGTAAAAGACCTGTCTACGTCAGATGGCGATCTTTATTGACTGGCAGTTTACCTAACTCAAAACCACTGAAACAAGCGGAGTTATGATTGATGTATGAAACAAGCGGAGTTATGATTGATGTATCACTTTAGTAAGGTTGTCAATGTCTCATTTGATGAGGCCATCACCCAGGTAACCGAAGCACTGCGGGAAGAGGGATTGGGGATTTTAACCGAGATTGGTGTCCAATCGGCCTTCAAAAAGAAGCTAGATACTGATTTTCGCAAATACACGATTCTCGGAGCCTGCCATCCATTAGTGGCTTATCAAATGCTACAAACAGACGACAAGGCTGGGGTGTTCTATCCCTGTAATGTTGTGGTGCAAGCACATAACGATGGTCGGGTAGAAGTGTCAGCGATCGATCCGCTGATGATGTTTTTAATGATTCATAGCCCTAAAGCAAAAGAGATTGCGCTGGACGCCAGTCAAAGAATGCAGGCGGCGATGGATCGTCTACCAGCAGCGACGCCAGTTGTCGCGTGACGTTCCGTTACGTTTTTGCTCACTCGTAAATCACATTCAAAATTTGGAGGAAAGACCCATGTTTAACAATGTTGGAACTGTAGATCGATCACTTCGATTATTAGTGGCCAGTATATTGCTTTATTTGGGATTATTCACCTACGCGGGCTCATCGTTAGGAATTGGCATGGATATTGCTGGAGGTCTAGCACTGCTCACTGGGCTGGTTGGCTCCTGTGCCTTGTATGGTTTGCTCGGTATCAATACCCGCAAGAGAGATCACTCCTCTCAAGCTTAGGGCTTGACGACACGGTATAGGTGGGGAGATACCAAAACAATTAAAGGACAATCACAACAACAGTTTTTCTGTCTTTTTCTCATTCTCCCCATGCATTTCATCTATCGATTACTGAATGTTTTTGAAATAACTGAATTCGAATTGAATCATGGAAAATGCGATTCCTTATGAGGTACCGTCCTTATCGCGACGGCAACTACTCAACTTTTTGACGGGGGCAACGGTTGCTGCAACCGCTGGTTCAGCCCTTTACCCAGTCGCTAAGTTTTTCATACCGCCTCGGGAAGTGTCTGAGGGAGGCGGAATTCTCGCAAAAGATAAACTGGGTAATCCGATTCCGGCCAGTCAACTCCTCGCTAATCCCCCTGGAACTCGTGCCTTGATTGCAGGACTGGCAGGCGAACCAACTTATTTAATCGTTCAAGACGATGGCTCACTGGGGGCTAGAGGTATTGTCGATAACTGCACTCACTTGGGATGTACCTTCCCCTGGAATGCGAATGCCCAACAGTTTCAATGCCCATGCCACGGATCGCTCTACGACCCGGAGGGTAATGTTGTTCGCGGGCCTGCGCCCCTCCCCCTCAAGATTGTTCATGTAGCGGTCAAGGATGATGCTGTCTGGATCTACCCCTGGAACGAGACTGACCCGCGTACTGGCGAACAACCCTGGTGGGTGTGATGAACTGAGAGGTTTTTACGAATGCGTATTATTTTGATGACTGAAAAAGGGGGAGTGTGTAAGACCTCGGTTGCGGCAACAACTGCCCTGCGAACAGCAGAACTGGGATATCGCACTCTGGTATTGAGTAGCGACCAGCCCATTTCTTGGCAGATAGCTTTGATCTGGAATTGGTGCATGATCCAGCCCTTTCAAGGTGCTTTTTTGGACTTTCTTTTTTGGGCAAGTAAGCGAGCAGTGGAAACATGTGGCTTATTTTTAGAAGGTTTTGGTACTGAACCAGTATATTCCCGAGATTCACCATTCAGACCAAGGGGTGCAATACGCTGCTAATGCTTATGTTCATCTGTTGGAGGAGAATGAGATAGCGATTAGCATGGCGGGTGTCGGCAAAGCCTATGAGAATGGCTTTGCTGAACGACTGATGAGAACAATTAAAGAAGAGAAGGTTGACTTATCGGACTATCGCAACTTTAATGAGGTGTATAACAGAATAGAAGAGTTTTTAGATGAGGTATATATGAAGAAGAGAATTCACTCTTCTTTGGGCTATTTGACACCGAGTGAATTTGAAACGAAGTGGAGGAAGAAAACCTGAAGTGTCTCAGATTGATACATGTCAGTCTAGACTTGCTGCAAACTAATTTTACTGTCCAAGATTAGGGGTTCACTTCACTTTCAGGTTATTGAAAGTTTTGGTCAACTACTTATGCGCTACGCGAACTCATCTATCAATTTTGATAGCCGCGCCATAGTTGCCTGAATCTCTTCGGGGGGGGGGTTATATTCCATCCCCATAGCCACTAGTAACAGGCCCAAATCAACAGCATCGTCAAGTTTTAAGATTAAACCTAAGTCTTCAGTATTGTCTAGCACCTCTGGCTGAGGACTCGGATTTGTAACTTTAAAGTCCACATGTACCATGGATGGGTTTTCTTGCTCGTGTCCTGGAATCTCTTCAACCCGAGCGACCTTAGTACCCGTAACCGTAACACTGGCATGGTTGCTGATTACGGTAATCTCGCTAGTTGCTAAATCTTGAGTCAAAAGCTGTTGCGTTTTCATAGCTACCCTATATCCGTATCGACTGTCAGCTGCATGGGTCTTATCCTTAATTTTCATTATATGGCCAATTAGTTATATTAAGTATATTAACAACACATTTTTTAATGTCTTTACAGATATAGAGAGACATCTAAAGTCTTTTATTAGAAATACTTACGGAAACTAGCTTAGCGGTCAGAGAGCCTGCGATAAAGGCACCTAGGAAGAGTACAGGACTCCATGATTTTAAGACCAGGGCGACAATAGCAGGGCCTGGGCAATAGCCAGCAATTCCCCAACCGATACCAAAAACAGCTGCCCCCAATACTAGGGGCAGACCAACATCTTTGCGAGTTGGCAATCTAAATTTAGTGGCAAAGACGGGCTGGGGTAACTGCAACACAAATCGGAATGCAATCACGGTCACCGTTACGGCACCACCTAGAACAAACAACAACGTAGGATCCCAACGTCCTGTGACATCTAGAAAGTCCAGCACCCGCCCTCGGTCAATCATTTGCGATAGACCTAAGCCCAGACCAAACAGTAGACCAGATGCGATCGTAACCAAGTTCTGTCCAACTTTTAGGGTGTTATGGCTGATTACTTTATACATATCTGTTATCCAATCATTCCATGGCGGGTAATCCAGACGGTGACCATGGCCGTTGCAAGAAATGTGAGCACCGCAATTAGCGATCGCAACGACAGTCGCCCCAGACCGCAAACCCCATGTCCACTAGTACAGCCATTACCCAACCGGGTGCCAAATCCGACCAGAAAGCCACCAAGAATCATTATGCCAGGGGCAAGCTCAGGTCGAGGCGTCGGCTGGGTAGCCAAACCATACTCATAGAGAACACCCCCCAGGAGCATGCCAGCTAGAAACAGCCAGCGCCAAACCTCATTTCCCTGGATCGCGCCGTTAACAATGCCGCTAATCCCTGCAATCCGACCATTAAGCGCCAGCAGTAGTGTGGCACTAAGTCCGATCAACACGCCACCAAAGAGTGCTGTTTCCCAGGTCAGTTCTGCCATAAAACTATTCCAGTAAAAACTATACATGATTGCTTGGCTATATAGTATTATAATCCCTTTAGGCTGTAACCGGTCAATGAACCAGCAACCCTGGCAATTCAAGGAAACGATTCTGTCCCTGCAAACAGGTTGGTTAACTGTGATTGGAGAAAAGCTTAAAACACCCCAGGGCAGGCTACTGGACTATTGGCGTGTTGAAAAAGCAGATTCAGTGATTGTGTTACCGATTCACCGGCAACAACTGCTACTGCCACCACCGGTCTATCGCCCTGGCGTGGACCAAGCCACCTGGGACTTTCCCGGAGGGCGATGCCCTGAAGGTCAGAGCCTCCATACGGCTGCAACAACAATTCTCCAACGGGAACTTGGGATTGTTCACTCTGCGCTATATTCAACTCTATGGTAATATGGTAAATGACCTATAAGTTGTTCTAATCCTTCACAGCTTCTGTAAATTTCATTATCGGCTATGCCTGCTGTCAAAAAGTCTAGAAAGAAAGCATCCAAAACCTCAACGGCTACAGTTGACTCATCAGACTGTGGTGTCATGCAGCTTTCGCCAGAAGCACTGGCATTAATGGCCGATTTCTTTAAAGTTTTGTCTGAGGTGAGTCGGCTACAGATTGTATGCGCTTTGAAATCAGGTGACAAAAATGTGACAGAAATTATTGAGATTACCGGGTTAGGACAGGCCAATGTGTCCAAACATCTCAAGATGCTGGCCCAAGCCGGGGTGGTCAGCCGTCGTCAGGAAGGTGTTTGTGTCTATTATCAAATCGCCAATCCATTTTTGTTTGAGCTTTGCGATCTGGTTTGTAATGCCCTATCCATTCAGATCGAACAGCAGTCACAGCAGTTTGAAGAATTAGGTGCCATACGACAATCTCGTTAGGAGCTAGCGATCTCAGATGGGTGACAAGTTAACCCCATTGCTCGGTTGTCAAGAGGTGTCAGGCAGGGCATGGAAATAGGGGCTGAAGTCAAGTGTTTTAGGTGGTTTACGAATCGTCTTAATAACACTTAGGTCACGGTTTTCAGGAGCCGCTAAATACGCAACTGGGTCGGTTGCTAACCCATTATTATAGGCATGATTGAAATGGTAGAGACCCCGCCAGACCATTTTCATTGAGATGCGCTCAAGGGGCAATTGGACGGCCTCAGCGACCGCATCCGACAAATCCACTAAGACCGCATACATGAGCCAGGTGGCCCAGATTTGCAACTTAATGCCATTGAGCGACCCGGTCCAGAGATAGGCTAACCCCAACAACCGCTTGACCAGGTGAAAGGCATCTTCAATTCTCCACCTGCGAGCATAGAGGTCAGCGACAACGTAAGGAGGCAATCGCTCCGGTTCTAAGACTGAGGTGAGATATCGATACCAGCCCTTGCCCTTTTTAATTTCAATCAGTCTCACCCGAAGAAGAGACTTTCCCTGGGCATCTTTGCCAATCTCAATCAATTGGTCTTTTAACCGGGGGGTGAGACTGAATGGCGCAATGACGGTATAGGTCAAATTGGATTTAGTGGCACAGATAAAATCAACCTGTTTGACCACCAACTGGGTCCACCACTCAAAGTCATAGAACCCTCGGTCCAGGATCAAGAGGGTTTTGGCCGTCGCTAAGGCGAGTAAATCATCGAGAAATTGACAGTCATGGGCTTTAGCATTTTCATTAAACCAGATCTTGACGGGCAGTTGACTTGCCAAGGTGATCACGGTACAAATTTTGCCTGCTAACTGACCATTGGAAGACCTGCTCAAATAACCGATACGGGAAACTTAAAAATCGCTCACTCACCGCTTGACGACTGACACTCACCGCTTTGGTCCAAAGCAAATCTTTGCGATTGAGCATCCGGGTTAACTCAACCACTGAGGGCACCTGATACCACAACAGGGTGACCACCGTTGCCACCATCAAGGGCAACGTGAGGATCCTCTCCCGCATGCCTAGGGTTCGATAGTAGGCTTGTTGACTATAGACCCCTGGGCTTAAAAGCTCTATCAGATGCGCTTCTATGGCCGCATTGTCGGGGGCCGGTACATGCCGTCGTCGAATGTGATCTGGGCCACCATCAAGGGCAACGGATCCTCTCCCGCATGCCTAGGGCGATAGTAGGCTTGTTGACGACCCCTGGGCTTAAAAGCTCTATCAGATGCGCTTCTATGGCCGCATTGTCGGGGGCCGGTACATGCCGTCGTCGAATGTGATCTGGGTTGCGGGCATATCGATGACCACTCATGAGCAGACTTAGTAGGGTAGTTCACTATCCTTTAATTATCCTGCTTTAGAGCCTTGACTATTGCTTCACAAGCTTAACTTGTCACGCATCACTTCAGCCCTTATTTTCATGCCCTTCCGGGCACCTCTTGACAACTGCGCTATGAGGTTAACCTGTCACCAATCCCTGTAATGCCAACATCGCGGCATGGGGAATCGCCGCCGCCTCAGTAAAGGTCATACTCTCAGGCATTAGAGCCAGGGCGGTTTCCGGCACACATACATACTCTGCAAAGCCACCAAACCCGCACTCAGAAATGTCGCCATAGACCGCATCACTCGGTCGAAACTGGGTAATGTTTTGGCCCACGGTCTCGACTCGTCCAGCCACTTCTGCGCCGGGGACTTGGATGTTAGGTTTACGCCAGCCACAGAGCAACCGAATATAAAAGGGATTGCCTCTGATAAGACACCAATCCCAGTCGTTGACCGTGGTAGCATGAACTTTGACTAAGACCTCACCAGCCTTAGGCATGGGCTTTTCGATGTCTTTCAGCTCAAGATGATCTGGGGATCCATATTGGGATAAAACAATCGCTTTCATGATGGTTCTCTCTTCCACTAGAAAATGAAAATTTTTCAGAGAAATACTGCTGCCAAAAGTCACGCTTTTACCAGGGCTGGTTATACTTGTTTGCTGGCTGAGGCCATTTCCACACGTACCAAAACATGAACACCATCGTCACCACTTCTACCAAGGCAAAAAACACGTAAGAGAGTGGGGTCGTCTCTCCCAAAGACGTCATGAGGGCAGGCACGACAACCCACAGGATAGTGAGTGGAATAGCGATAAAGTGCGCCCAGCGATTGGCTTTGTAAGCTAAGACACGAGATAGGAGAATCATTGCGATCGCGACCTCCATTAACACGGCAAATAATAGCACCGTACTACCTGTCAGTTGCTGACTCATTTGATTCAAAAAGTCTAAATATCCAGGTCGCAACATGCCTAAAATGTCGGCATAGACCATGTTCAAAAGGACAAAAATCCACAGAGTAGAAAGTAGGGATCTTCTCTCCAAATCGGTCATCCGTTTGCTTGATTTCATAGTGTTCTCCAAAACTTTGACTTGCGATTTCTGTCTCAATTTAGAAAATCAACAAGGACGCGGCTATCTAATTCCTGTGGATTTCGCACATTCTTGCGTTCAGTTTTGATGATGAGGATAGACTTTAGTTAGGTTTATCTGATGCCCATGCCTCACGCACAGTTTCCATCACCTGAAGGATCTACTCAGTCGGAATGGCACGTGACCCAGCAATGGGGACCGGTCGGGATTCGACACGCTCGTCATGTCTGCCGCTACGAGACGAGCGAAGATCCCTGGAAGTATAAGGACGAACATACTCTGGGCTTATTCCTATCGCCGCGCCCGTTTCAGTTTTCTCACCGGCAAGAGCGCCGCACCCATACTGGACTCTATAGTAAGGGCGATTTGCTGATCACCCCGGCAGATACACCGCTGATTACCCAGGCTGAAGGCGATGTTCAAATTGTGCAAATTCGGCTTCGAGATGCATTTGTGCGGCAAGTAGCTGGAGAGACGCTGGAGCAGGATAGCGATCGCATTGAACTCGTTCCGGTTTTTCAGACTCGTGATCCACAAATTGAGGCGATCGCAACATTATGGCTGGCAGAACTCCATCAGGCGTCCTTTAGTAGTCGGCTGTGTACCGATTCGCTAGCCAATGTTCTGGCAGTGCATTTGCTGCGGCACCACGCGACCAGTCGGTCTGAGCTGCCTACCTACGTAGGCGGACTCCCTCAACGTCAGCTTTTGCAGATCTTGGACTATATTGATGCCTATTTAAGCAGTGAGATTACCTTAGCTGATCTAGCAGCACTCGTCGGAATGAGTCAATTTCATTTTGGGCGTCTCTTTAAACAATCGCTGAGCCTATCGCCTTACCAGTATCTGCTGCAGCAACGAGTAGAGCGAGCAAAGCAATTGCTAAAACAAACGGATAAACCCGTCGTGGAGATCGCCCTGGAGTGCGGTTTCAATAGCCACAGTCATTTTGGGCGAAAATTTCGGCAGCTGACAGGCATTACACCGAAAGCCTATCGTGCCAAATAGGATCTTCGACTTTCTAAGACAACAGAAATTGCTAAATCAGATCTAGCTCTGCGGCCCGTTTTACAGCGGCTCGACGATTGGTGACATTGAGTTTGCTGTAAATCCGCTTGGTGTGAGTGCGCACTGTGCTCAAGGCCACCACAAGTTCACGGGCGATTTCTGGGCCGGACAGTTCGGTGTTGAGTAATCGGAGAACATCCAGCTCCCGTTGGCTGAGGGGTTCGATGAGGGGTTGGGGTGAGGGGGTGAGGGGGAGCGCGGATGGCGCTTTGTGCTTCTGTCCCCAGGTTTCTAATGCGGTTAATAGCCGATGAGTGTAAGTGGGTGTGATATCGCGAGTCATGGCCTCTCGCAGCAGTCGCACCATTGGGGTTCCACATTCTGCAAAGATGCGAACATAGCCCTCCGGTTCGGCCAGGAGTAAGGCCCGTTCTAGCGATGCGATCGCAGTGGCACAGATGGCAATCTGAACATTGCCCACCTTTTGAAAAATCATCAATCCATCGGCAAAGGATTGGTGTGCCGCTGCGACATCGCCACTAGTCCAATAGGCTAAACCGAGGAAGGCTGCGGTCACGCCCCGTTCGTTGTCGTCCTCGGTGGGTAATAGGGCCAGGGCTTGCTGGACATGGGTGATAGCACCGGCAAAGTCGCCCAGCGCCTGGGCGCGAAAGGCTCGGGCATTAGCGATAGAAGCCGGTAAAGATCGGGACTGCTTCATCCCGCTCCCTTGGGCTGCAGCGAGACTTCCGGCCTGAGCCACCCCCCGTTCGGCATCTTGTAAACGGGATTCAACCGCATCTAGCTGACCCGCGTTCAACAACACTAGCGCATAGGCCATACTCAACGCTGGTCGAGTCCGAATCAGCGGGTCAGGGAGAGCCTTTATCCAACTCAGCACCGTAGCCTCCTGCTGACGATTGCGCATAGCAGGCCACACTTGTTCAATCAGACCTGCCGCTCGTTCAAAATCTTGGGCAGCCAGAGCATGACGAATCGCATCAGAGAACAAATCATTTTGCTCATACCACTCACTTGCCCGTCTGTGTAGGCTGGGCATCCGTTCTGGCCACTCCATCAGGGCATGAGCCTGAAGCACGTCGGCAAACAAATGATGGTAACGGTACCATTGGCGCTTGTTATCTAGTGGGATGATAAACAGGTTGCCACGCTCCAGCGTTTCCAGCATCCTCTGGCTACCGTTTTGACCAATAACGGCATCACACAGAGAACCATGTAAGCGTTCCAAAATGGCGGTTTGCAGCAAAAAGCGACGGACCGGATCCGGTTGCCGCTGTAAGACTTCTTCCATCAGATAATCCACAATGTAGCGGTCATCCCCCGAAAAAGCCGCCACAAAATTAGCAATGTCATCACGTCCCTGGAGGGATAGCGCCGCTAGTTGCAGCCCTGCGATCCAGCCTTCGGTCCGCTGCTCCAGGGCGGAAACTTCTCTTGCCGAAATTGTTAAGCCCATCCCCTGGTTCAGAAAAGCCGCCGCTTCGTCCGGCGTAAACCGCAGGTCGCTCACCCTCAGCTCGATCAGTTCTCCGTGAGACCTTAAACGCGCCAGAGATAAGGGTGGGTCGGCACGGCTGGCAATAATCAGATGCACTCGGGGCGGCAAATGGTTGAGCAAAAAGCCGATTCCGTCATGGATGGACTGGGCCTCAAGGACATGGTAATCATCAAGGATCAGGGCAATATCCGCTTCAACTGCAGTGAGTTCATTGAGCAACGTCATCAAGACCGACTCAATTGGGGGTGGTTGCGGTGATTGCAGTAACGAGAGCGAGCGCTCACCGAGGCTAGCCTGAATATTTTTTAGAGCGGTGATCAGGTAGGTCCAGAAAAAAGTAGGATCATTGTCGCTCTGATCTAAGGAAACCCAAGCAACGAGTCTTGTTGGTACAGATGCTACCCATTCTGCGAGCAGCGTCGTTTTGCCAAACCCTGCTGGGGCGGAGACCAATGTTAGTTTGCGCTGTGGGTGGATGAGATCGATCAGCCTCGGGCGCGAGACCAATTCAGCAGACCATTTGGGGAGGTAGAGCTTGGTCTCCAGGAGAGGAAGCTCTGAAATGATCGGTCTCGCCGAAACAGTCATAGATACATTCCCCGTATCGGCCTATATTTTAAGCCGGGAAACCTTCTAGGTGAAAGGGATTAGGGCCTGGAAAACCCTTTGACCCTGATAAACTTTTGCCAGCCACTTGACAAGTAGAGTTCAGAACAGTGTCTCCGTTTAATGGTGTCTGTATTTAGGTTGCCGATAACGCGGTTTCTTTCATATCCGCCAACATCTTCTTAAGATGTTTTAATGCAGGGGTGACAATGGCTACAAAATATGCCTCTCGTAATTTACGTTCGGGGGCACTACCATGAACATAGGCCCGAGCACCAGCGTGGAGCATGGCTGCCTGGGACGACCGTAACGAGAGTTCTGATGCTGTCGCCCGTGCTTGAATTATCTCACGGGTCAATTGAGGCTCGGCCACCCCTGTACAATCATTCAGCTGATCCGCCAAACGATAGGTGCGCTGTCGAGCCATCTGTAAATCGGCGCTGATATCCTCCACCTGGTCATCTAAATAACGATTTACATGGCCCAGACGGTTGTTAGAGCGTCGCATCAGTTCAATGCAACTATCGGTCAGCCCCAATCCCATACCCACCTGGGTCAACATAAATCCAGGTCGAATACAAGCGACATACTCTTCACAGGGAGCTGCTAAAACCCACTCATCGGGAACAAACGCATTGCGAAATACACAGCTATAGGTCCCTGTCCCTTCTAAGGCAATAAAATGAGCATTAAGCCGTAGTGACATGCCTTCCAGCTGATCGGAAACAATCGCCATCATGTAGTCTTCGGAATCTGCTAGTTTGGCGGCAATGCCAAAGTAATGTCCTGGTCCCAGATTCGACACCCAGGGCAATAGGCCATTAATCACATAGCCCCCATCCACTCGCTGCGCCGTCAGGGCAATTTTCTCAATATCAGCAAAGTGCTTCATGGGGTTGGACAATCCCGTACCCGCCAGTGTCTGCCCCGTTGCTACCTGCGGCAACATTTCAGCCTTTAGATTAGTGTTTTCAGTATTTTCCAGATACCAGGTACAGGCCACCTGACACCAGGTGATAAACCCAGTGGAAAGACAATCTTTAGAAATTTCTTCAATACTCTGGACAGCGGCCTTTAGACCTTTCCCGGAGCCTTGATACTCTTTTGAGACCCCATGGGAAAAGGCTCCAGCCTCTCCCAGCTGATGCATAATTTGTTTCGGAAATTCTCCCTTGAGATCAATGTCCTGCACCTTAGGCGTTAACACCTGGTTGATGACCGTGCGTAGATTTGCAATGGCTGGATCTTGATCTAAGTTTTCTAAAGATGCCCCGCGATTTGGTGATTTTGAAATAGTTTGCATGGCGATGCTGATGTCTATAAATAAAGTTTGATAATGCTGGGCGTATTAATCGCTGGGAGAAGTTGTGAAATTGATGTCCATGAAATCTTAACCATGACAAAAATTTGCTAATTTCCTACCCTTTCGAAAATATTGCTGACAAATTATTTCGCAATATGGCAAACCTTTCGACAGCCCCCTAAGTCCCCCAATACTGGGGGACTTTGAGTTCATACTCTCGCAACCTAAACCATCGAAACGGATACCGGCATGGGATTGCTCAATGTGGCAGACACAGGCGACCAGGTATTGGCATGGGCCACCATTTCCTCTAGTACAGCCTTGTCGGCGTCACCATCAATGTCCACCTTCACCCGCACATCGGTAAAGCCAATCTGGGGCTTTTCCAATTCTCCAGTACCCCAGGTACTAACAATATTAATATCTCCCTCTAAGGCAATCTCCAGCTTGGTTAAGCTGATGCCTTTGGCTGCCGCATTAGCCTGAATACCAACTACCAGGCATGAGCCCAACGCCCCCAGCACAATTTCCGAAGGGTTAGGGGCAGTATTGTCACCTAAGAGTACTGGAGGTTCATCAATGGTAAACGCGTCTAGGTCACGGGCATAGTTGAGACTGCGAAACTTACCAGTACAAACAGTCTTAACCTTCAACGTTTTATCGGCAGGATTGGCTTTATTTTTAGCTGCCAACTCGGTCAGCCCATCCTGGGGAATGGGGGTAAGAGGGGTGGAAACCTCAGCGGTCATGGTAGTTGCTTCGGCCATAGGTCTATCCAAATAGAATGATCACTCTATTTAAGATACAAGAAACTTCTAGGAGGGGAAAGAAAAATGTTATCGATTGGTAAAAAGGAATGTGATACCAAATCCGAATTTATTTAAACCCGATTAAAAATGAACAATCCTGTAGGGGCACTCCCTTGTGGATGTTCTTCGATAGCGGGCGCTATCAAGCAGGATTTGGTGTGAGTGGTGAAGAAAATCCCAGTTTTCCAAAAGTTCGTCCCATCTAATTGGCAACGCTGACAGGTATAAGTAAGGTGAATTTGCCTCTTTGATGGATTATTAGGGTTTTAGCCTATGTCAGCTCCAAAACTGGTTCCTCCATTTACCTATGAGATCGCTGTTAAGAAAGTTCGGATGGCTGAAGACGCCTGGAATAGTCGAGATCCACAGCGAGTCTCTATGGCCTATTCAGAGAACAGCCATTGGCGCAACCGGGCGGAGATTTTTCATGGGCGGGAAGCGATTCGAGAGTTTTTGACCCGCAAGTGGGATAAGGAACTCGATTATCGATTAACCAAAGAGATGTGGGCCTTTGGGGAGAATCGTATTGCGGTGCGGTTTCAGTATGAGTGGCGCGATGATGCGGGGCAATGGTATCGCGCCTATGGGAATGAGAATTGGGAATTTGATGATGATGGTTTAATGCGTCGCCGGGAAGCCAGCATTAATGATAAGCCCATCAAGGAAGAGGAACGTCGCTTTCATTGGCCTGCACCAGGCCCCAGACCAGAGGATCATCCGGGATTAATTAATTCTCCAGAGTAGAGGATTAAAAGAACTCTAAGGGGCTTAGCTATCTTACAAAAAACGGAATAATTTGAAGAAGATGCAGACTCTTTCCTATTGTGATGGTTGTCAGTCGCCCATCATTAGGAAATGACTATGCGCCAGGTCCGTGTTTTGATTTTGCTCTGTACTTGTTTAGTGGCGGTAGGTTTAAGCGGGTTTACCGGGTTTAATACAGGGCTTAATGCTGGCCCTAGAATAGATACTACGCTGGAAGAGCAGGTACTTCAGATTATCCGTAACCATCCAGAAGCGATTCTAGAGTCTGTTCAGGCCTATCAACAGGCACAGCAGGAAGCGGCTCGACAGGCCCAAGCTGCTTTTGTTCAGCAGATGCGGGTAAACCCTGCTGCGGTGGTTGGCAATGCGCCGACTACGGGCTCTCCCCAGCAATCGCTGGTGCTATTAGAGTTTGCGGATTTTCAATGTCCCTATTGCGCTAAGGCCCATAATCGGGTTAAGGAGCTGTTGACACAATATCCGGATATAACGTTTGTTTACAAACATTTTCCCTTAGTGAGTATTCATGAACAGGCTCAGGCATCAGCGCAAGCAGCTTGGGCGGCTCAGCAGCAGGGACAATTTTGGGCGTACTATGACGCGCTCTATGACCATCAGGATGAGCTAGGGGAGGCTCTTTATCAGCAGCTGGCCGAGGAATTAGGGTTAGATTTGGAACAGTTTGAACGGGATCGCCATAGTGCTGACGCTGGGGCTGCGATCGCAGCCGATGTCACCCAGGCCGAAACCATTGGCCTAAACGGCACTCCATTTTTTATCCTCAATGGCCAAGCCCTATCGCCAGCACTAAAACCAGAGGAGCTAGAAGCGGCTTTAGGCAAAATACATTAATTGCTTAGAACCCATTAAGCATTAACCGCATGCATGAGAATCTTGGGCATTCTTCAATGTCTGTCGGGCAATATCAAACCCTCGCTTCAACCGCGTTTTATCCCTGTGTAGTTTTCCCATCAACATTGCTCCCTCAATGGCGGTAATAATTTGTTCGGCCAGGTGCTCTGGATTCACGTTGGCCTTTAGCTGTGGTTTGGCTTGACGTAGGGTTTGAGCGATCGCACCCTCCCATTTACTAAATATCTGCATCAGATGGTCACGAAATGAAGGATCTTGCTCTACTAGATCCACAATTAAATTACCCAATAAACAGCCACCACATCTGGGTTCTTTTAGCTGCTTTGCTTCCAAACGGTCTAGAATCCAAAAAATCTGCTCGATGGGATTTTCGCTCTGAGAGACTGCGGATTCTAGCACATTGGCCTGGAGTTGCGACCATTCAAAGTCAATCAGGGCATGACCTAGCTCATGTTTTGACTGAAAGTAGTTGTAAAAACTCCCTGGCGATGCCCCACTGACCTTAAATAACTGGCTTAATCCTGTGGTTGTCAGCCCTTGACGATGGACCGTGTTGACCACTGATTTTAAAATATCCTCACGGGTGCGTTTGAGGTTAGCCATGACAGTGTCAGGATTGTGAGCTTACCTAGTATATCGTTCTCGTTTGAGGTTTTTGGTTAATTGTAGGTCATTCCCCCCTATAGATATCTGGTGTATCTCCACCGATGTCTATGATTGCCCACCATCACCGATGTGGAAACGGTGGGCAGTATTAAGACGGTGCGTTACGGCTTCGCATAAAAGCACTCTACAGATTAATAGGCGTCGATAGAAGTGGAGCCCGGTGGACAATCCACGGTTCCCGTTTCCAAATTCAAGGTAGGAAGAGCGTCCCCGAGTTCAGAACTCTCGCAAATTTCAGTAACTGTTGTTGTTAATCCAGGGGATTCTTCAATAGCAAAGACAGCACCTGTATACCGTTTGAGAGGTTCTTCTACGGGAGTAGCCGTAATGATAACGCTAGCATTATCTGGCTGTACTGCCATTGCGTAGGTATAATTTGCCGTTTGCGAGGGCAATCCTAGCTGTAACTCCTCAATTGAAGATGCAAACGCTTGGTTCTCTAGAAAATGGGCCTGTTGTGCTCGATTCATTGCACCTACAGAGGTTTTTGCTTCACTAGCCTTAGCCCTGTTGGCCTGGTTTAGGAAACTGGGTAGTGCGATCGCAGCCAAAAATCCAAGAATAACCACGCCCAAACCACCACAGCCCAAACAGCCAAGAACAATCCACACGACATTATTACTCTTACTTGGCTGAGATACAGGCTCTGATTCAAAATCGTTATTTGAAGATAGATCAGACATTGAATGGTACCTAAATTGAGATTACTGGCTCAGAAAACTCTCCCGCTATCTGGCCAATCAGACAGAGCCGACCAGCCAATCAGAATAAGCAGGAGTTCTAGAACATAGTTCTGCTAGGTAAAAAGCTATACAGACCTGCCCCATCTATCTCTATCGGTAAAGTCTGTTTTAGGATTAATAAATCACACTAACAGTCTCCCTAGTTAATGTTCAAAACAAACCCAGGTAAAACATCTTCTCCTGAAACCGTAGCCGGACATGTTATGACCTCTACTGCTTGCCCTGGCCGATAAATCTCAACGGCCTTTCCTTGGGGATTAATCAACCAGCCAAGGCGTAAACCACTATCAAGGTATTCCTGCATTTTTTCCTGCAGTGGTTTTAACCGATCGCTTTCAGAGCGCAGTTCAAGAACAAAATCAGGACAGATCGGGGGAAATTTTGTTTGTTGCTCTGGAGTTAACGCATTCCACCGCTCTCGCTGCACCCAGGCCGCATCCGGAGACCGATCTCCCCCATTGGGCAGATTGAAAACCGTTGAGGAACTAAACACCTCTCCCAAACCACTTTGGCGATTCCAGATTCCCAAATCGATAATGTAGTTTGCTTCCTGTCTACCACTTTCACCACCGACTGGGGGCATGATAATTAACTTTCCTCCTGAACTCCGTTCCATGGCAATGTCTCTGTTTGCCATGCATAGTTTGTAGAACTGCTCATGGGTCAGCTCCTCGACTAAGGGATCTAAATTGAGATTGATGGCAGTCATCACAGGTGAGCCGATCTATCTTTAACGCTTCTATTTTAAGCGGTCTAGCTTTTGGCAGTATAAATTTTTTGCATTTCAAGGACTCGCGGGTAAATAAATCCCACCGATGTCCTGCTTTTATTGAAAGCCTTGGCCCCGAGTCGCAGGTTTCCAAATCAGGATTTCTCCCTGGTCACCGCCTGCAGCTAAATAGGTGCCCTGAGGATGCCATGCTATGGCTGAAAACCCGGATTCGACGCCTTTCAGGGTTTGTTGTAAAGATTTAGCATTTTTCCATAGACAGAGCTGACCGTCTTGGGCCGCTGAAGCCAGTAGACGAGTGGTGGGATGAAATGCGATCGCAACCACCGTTCCCCCATGGGTTGCCAACACACGATTTTCCCAATCCTGGCCCTGTCGCTGCCACACCGTCACCCCATCCAGACAGGCCGCTGCCACCATCGACGGCTGATTGGCCACAGGCACAGCCCAGGCCACCTGTCGCACTTTCCCCGGAAACCCTTGCATCAGCCAGGGAGGCGGATTTCCCCAGGACACTACCGTCAGTGTGCGATCCAGATTGCCAGATGCCAAATAGCGACCATCCAACGACCAGGCCACCGCCATACTAGCCCCCGGCACCTCCACAAACTCAGGCTCAGCTATCCAGTCAGCGCTTTGCCACACCTTTATCCCCGTATGACCGCTAGCAGCCAGCAATGTACCGTCAGGATGCCACGCTAGAGCTAATACAGAGGACTCTTTGAAATCCAAACCGGTAAGGGTTTTTGAACTCCCACAGTCCCACACCTGAAGGTGATTCCCCGCCCCAAAGGCCAACCAAGAAATCCCTGGATGCCATGCCAGTTGATCAATCCAACGGTGAGGATTTGGCAAAACAGTTGGTGGCTGGTCTAAAGAAGACGTTTGCCAGATAAATACATCTCCCCGTTGGCCTGCTGCCGCCAAGTATTGACCATTGGCAGAAAACCCTAAGCAATCAATGGCACTGTCCGATTGAGCAGGCAGTAAGGAAATCAGGGTTGTCTCTGTCCAAATAACAACTTCGCCGCTAGCGGAAGCAACCGCCAAAGAATCTCCCTTAGGAGACCAGGCTAAAGCAGTTACATAGTCACCCAGTTGCCCCCGCCAATGTATCTTAAAGGCATCTGCACGAGAGCGATTTTTACGTGTCTTTGCCGTCATACCAAGCAAGCCCGAAAGCCGTCCCTTAGCTCAGCCTCATTTAGATTACGACCAATAAATACCAGCTCACTCTTACGGGTTTCCGATGGTTTCCAGGGACGCTCAACCTTGCCATCAAAAATCATATGCACCCCTTGAAAGACAAATCGATTGTCTTCCCCTTCAATATTGAGAATCCCCTTCATCCGAAAAATATCCGGACCTTTAGTCTGCAATAGTTCCGACATCCAGGCATTGAGTTTCTCTTTGTCTAATGTGCCATTCTCCACAAAAGCTAAAGAATAAACCGACTCATCGTGTTCGTGGGCATCTTCATTCAAAAATTCAGGGTCTATCTCCAGTGCCCGGTCCAAATCAAACGCCCGCACACCCAAAATAGACTCCATCTGCAGTTCTGAGTTCTGAGTGCGATAGATTTTCACCAGAGCATTCATGTCGCGAATTTTGCTCTCCAGGGTATCCAGCTCCTCTGGAGTGACCAGATCCACCTTGTTTAATAAAATCACATCAGCAAAAGCAATCTGTTCCTGGGCTTCATCACTATCCCAATGCTGGTGAATATGCTTTGCATCCACTACAGTGACTACTGCATCTAACAACAGCTGAGACTGAATATCCTCATCCACAAAAAACGTCTGAATCACAGGGGCTGGATCCGCCAGACCCGTGGTTTCAATCACCAGGTGATCAAATTTGTCCCGTCGCCGCATCAGATTACCGATAATGCGAATCAAATCCCCCCGCACGGTGCAACAGATGCAGCCATTATTCATCTCGAAGATTTCTTCATCAGCGTCGATCACCAGCTGATTATCAATCCCCACCTCACCAAACTCATTCACAATCACAGCAACTTTCATGCCATGCTCATGGGTGAGAATATTATTGAGCAATGTGGTCTTCCCAGCCCCTAAATATCCTGTAAGTACCGTAACAGGAACAGTTTTTAACGCTTCGGGAGCCGCAGTGACCATAGGGCAATTATCCTTAAAATGCATTGCCTATGATTATGGGAATCGAACTAGATCAGAAATGTTCACAGCAAACAAAATGATCTATCTATTTGTAAAGTTTGGTACAAAACAGCGATGGTGTACCTCAACGTATCCTGTTAAAAATGCAGTAACTACGCCAGGGTGCTACACCCCTTAGGATTTTTGGATATCAGTGTTTTTATTTTGCTCTGCTCCGGCTGCTCCGGATGTTCCAATGCATACAGATAAGCACTAGAAACACTGTGATTATCCACAACCGAGCTGTACTGTGCCGTAAAACCTACCGGTACACCCACATGCTTATAAATTGGCCAAGGTAAACTGCTAGATGTTGCCGATAAAGGAACGTTGGGAACAACATCGCAGGTATTGACAACTCGATAGGTCAAAACTCCGTTGGCATTATAGGCAGTGGCAAACTCTAGATCCCCTGTGCGCGGACTAGCCAGGTTATAGTGAATCACCGGCAGACTGGCTTTGTATTCAGTATTAGTAATAATATCTGGCACCGCCAGGGTCGATAGAGATGAACCCAGGCTGTGGCCAGTAACGTAGAGTTTCTTAGGATGAGAAATCTTCTCTAGGCACTGATGGATCGCCTGACTCATGGTCTCATAAATCAGAAAGAATCCGCAGTGAACCTGTCCATAGCCGGGGGCTAGACTATAGTCTGTCTGCCCCAATTTCAGGTTCTCGCTCCAATCAGAATGAGACTCTGTTCCCCGAAATACTAGATAGACTGTGCCATCTTCGGCAGTGGCGACAAAAGCAAAGGGCTCTGCTATTTCAAAAATATCGAAGAACTTTTTATCCTCCCCCCAAATGGGCTTGCTGTAGGTCAGTTTTGGGCCATGAGGTATCCAGGTAAATTGCTGCTCAGGAGGCTTACCCTGCTTAACCCATTGGCTATACATGTCATAGGCCGTAACCACTAACCGATTGAGAAAAATCGCGTCTTGGAGTTCAAAATTAACAGGGAAATACAATGGAGAACCGCTCATAAACGGTTCCTGAAATGAGACAAATCTATATTTCCCTTTAGAACCCCTACCATATCGAATAGCCCCATAGTTACGAACCCAATGCTACCTCATTCACGTGATGCCCAAACTGTCGCGGCAGCACCCGGTTCTTCAAGGCAATACAGTCAGCTAAGTATTGGGCATCGCGGGCAATCCCTGAGAATCGTCCTGACCCCCAGGTATAGAGCCAGGGCAACCCTAAGAAATACAGCCCTTGTATGGGTGTCACCCCACGTTCATGACCAGGATAGCCTTTACCATCAAAAACAGGAATATCTATCCAGCTAAAGTCTGTGTGGTAACCCGTAGACCAAATCACTGTCGAAATATTGGAGGTTTGCAAATTTAACGACAAAAACTTTGTTTCAGGTATCCACATTGCCTGATATGGGGCTTCAGCCGGAGCATCGAGTTGATGGTTATCAATATAGTCATCAATAGTGCGCTTGATGCTCTCAGCGACAGCATCAGCCTGATCCAGATTGTGCTTGAGGTCATCTTTAAATTGAAGCTGGTCTGTAGTAATGTCTTTCAGTCTGCCATAAAGACACATTCCTTCCAGAGCAAACCGTCGTAGATCAATCTCTCGACCACCGTCTCGCCCGGTCACGTAGTGATTTGTCTTTGTGCGAACCGATTCTTTTTGTGGATGATCATTGATGGACATGTCGTAGTAGCCCATTTGATCCAACCAGTCCACCACATCCTTACCCCGATAGGTACGGGGCGCACGGGGCGCACCACCCACACACAGGTGCACCTGTTTTCCTGCCAGGTGTAAGTCCTCTGCAATCTGACATCCGGACTGGCCGGTGCCAACTATCAACACGGCACCATCGGGTAAAGAGTCTGGATTTTTATACTCTGATGAATGCAGCTGGGTAATATCTGTTGGCATTCGTTCTGCCATTCTAGGAATTTTGGGCGTATGGTAACCGCCAGTCGCCACCACCACCTGATCTGCAATATAGTGACCAATGGATGTCTCAATATCAAAGACATTCTCAGGCTTGCTTACTTTTGAAACCGTTACGCCTTCTTTAATCAAAGGTTTAAAGGAGTCAGCATAGTCTTCGATGTATTGAACAATTTCGTCTCGCTGCATAAACCCATTGGGGGCATCACCAGCATAGGGATAGCCCGGCAACATACACTGCCAGTTGGGCGTTACCAGGCAAAATGCATCCCACCGCTTTGAGCGCCAGGAATGGGCAACCCTATTTTTCTCAAAAATGATGTGATCAATACCGCGCTGCTTCAAGCAATAGCTGATGGACAATCCTGCTTGACCACCACCAACAATCGCAACGGGAAAATGTGAACTGGTTAATGCACGCATCGACTCGACCCCTGATAACAATGGGTTATAGTTCAACCATAAAAAGTAGAACCAGAACAACCTGTAGCGAGGGTTACCAAAAATCCACATCTCGGCTTAAAGGCAGGGTATAGCCAGAGGCAACTATCAATAACGTCAGGGCATTCTGCCTCTGCAAATTAAAACCTGCACTTTTTGACAGGGGTCGATTCTATAAAGTTCAAAATTTATTAGGCTCAACTCTATAGATTTATAGGTATTGCCGTTAGATCCAAGGGCATTGCATGCAATGCTCCTACGAAACATCACTAAATTCTCTGTCGCAAACATTAAACTGTTTTGGCTGTCTCATTTGTCAGGATTGCCCATTCTGTAACAACAGATACGAGAATTCGGACAAAGACCCTCTAAGCTGCTGACACATTCACATTGGGAGTGACACAGAGAATGCCTGCAGTAACTGCGACCGCCCATAAGGCTGGCGATTTTTTTGTTGATTACGAAGAGAAAGTTTTCCCAGATGTTCAAGCGGAACCAGGTGAGAAGGCGCTTGTTGCTTTCCATACGGTTGCCTTTGAGGGGTCCATTGGTTTGGTTAATTTGTTACAGGCTACTCGACTGATCCGTAAGGGGTTTGAGACGTCAGTCCTGCTTTATGGTCCTGGGGTTACCCTGGGGGTACAGCGTGGTTTTCCTAAGATTGGTGATGAGGCTTTCCCTGGGCATTTGGCCATGAATAACCAGCTGGTGAAGGTGATGGAAGAGGGGGGTAAGGTCTATGCTTGCCGGTTTGCTCTCCAGGCGCTTTATGGTCATGGGGAACCCTCTCTAATTCCTGGAATTACACCGATTAATCCCTTGGATGTATTGGATATTGTTCTGCTACACCGTAAAGAAGGGGCATTCGTTCTTGATACTTGGACAATGTAGGGATTGAGTGATTTTTTAGCACAACTTTGAAACCATAGGGGGGAGAAAGTGGCGATGGACTATTCTCGCACCGTAAGGGCAGCTGCAGTACAGATTTCGCCTGTGCTTTATAGCTGTGACGGTACGTTGGAGAAAGTTTTAAAGGCGATTGATGATGCAGCTAAAGAGGGTGCAGAGTTAATTGTCTTTCCAGAAACCTTTGTCCCCTACTATCCTTATTTTTCGTTTGTATTACCACCTGTACTCATGGGCAAAGAGCATATGAAGCTCTATGAGCAGGCGGTTGAGGTGCCAGGTCCGGTTACAGAGGCTGTGAGCCGTGCTGCTAGCCGTTACCAAATGGTTGTAGTTTTGGGGGTAAATGAGCGAGATAAGGGCTCTCTCTATAACACTCAACTAGTTTTTGATGCGGATGGCACTTGTTTGCTAAAGCGGCGTAAGATTACGCCTACCTACCATGAACGCATGGTATGGGGGCAGGGTGATGGTTCTGGACTGCGGGTGTGTGATACGGCAGTTGGTCGAGTAGGCTCTCTAGCTTGCTGGGAACATTACAATCCGTTGGCTCGCTATAGCTTGATGGCAGAGCATGAACAGATTCACTGTGCCCAGTTTCCTGGGTCTATGGTGGGGGACATTTTTGCTGACCAGACTGAGGTGACTTTGCGGCACCATGCACTGGAGTCGGGTTGTTTTGTGGTGAATGCTACGGGCTGGTTAACGGCTGAACAGGTGAGTGAGATTGCGCCTAGTGAGGGATTGGAAAAGGTCCTGCGGGGTGGGTGCTACACGGCCATTATTAGTCCAGAGGGGGTACCGCTGTGTGAGCCGATTCGGGAAGGGGAGGGAATTGCGATCGCACCCCTAGACTTCTCTCTTATCACTAAGCGTAAGCGCATGATGGATTCCGTTGGCCATTACTCTCGGCCTGATTTGCTGCAGCTTGCGGTCAATAAATCTGCGTATTCTGTTGTATCTTGTGAAATGACGACATCGGTTGAAGAGGATGAACCGTACCCACCCTACGAATGTGCGACATCCCCTAATCCCGAGGCTTTGCCCGAATAAACGACCTGGTTTAGGACGGTAGGCATTGCCCGCCCTACGAACCTGAATCATAATTTAATTTAGATATTTCTTTTGTTTGCCACATCATGAATGCACAGCAGGTGATTACCGAGCTTCAGACCAAGGGCCTTAACCTGGTTACCGACACTGGCGCATCAGGACGTAAGGGAGGAGCCGGTCCATCGGACCATAAAGCAGTCACTATTGATAAAACAACGTTTATGGTTCCGGTCTATACCAACGGTGTAACTGAGTCTCCTTACAGCGTGAAACAGGAAGCAGGTCAGTCTGTTCTTACAAAAGATGATCAGGCGATCACCGAGCTAGATTTTCCAGAGAAACCAAAATTTTACGGTCTCACCACTGCTGAGGGAATTCCCTATTGGAAAATCGCTTTGCTCCATAGTCATAACGTTCTTGCTACCACGGTTCTTCAAACCTGTATCCGCTATGAGAATCGCAAGACGGCCTGTCAGTTTTGTGCCATTGGCCAGTCATTAGAGGCAGGTCGAACCATTGCCCAGAAAACACCACAACAGCTAGCTGAAGTGGCTGAAGCCGCTGTACGTTTGGACGGGGTGGAACATATGATTATGACCACGGGGACTCCGAATACAACGGATCGAGGGGCCGCCTATCTGACGGAATGTGCCCAGGCAATTCGGGCTCGTGTGGCTCTGCCCATGCAGGCTCAATGTGAACCTCCGAATGATTTTGTCTGGTTTGAACGGATGCGAGCAGCAGGTATTGACAGTTTAGGTATGCACCTGGAAGCTGCGGCTCCTGAGGTGCGGGCTAAGATTATGCCAGGCAAAGCTAAGGTGCCCTTATCTTACTATTTCAAAGCGTTTGAAGCGGCTACCAACGTCTTTGGTCGGGGTCAGGTGAGTACTTACTTGTTGGCAGGCTTAGGGGATAGCAAAGAGACATTATTAGAGATCAGCAAGCGGTTGATTGACATAGGTGTTTATCCATTTGTTGTTCCTTTTGTGCCGATTGGGGGAACGCCGTTAGCAAACCATAGGCCTCCTAGTAGTGAGTTTATGGTTGACCTCTATCAGGGGATTGGTCAGATGTTGAAGCAGGCGAATTTGTTGTCACATGATATGAAGGCAGGCTGCGCTAAGTGTGGAGCATGTTCAGCGTTGTCTTTATTTGAGAAGTAATTATGAAAAAACGTACCTATAGTTTTCAACTTGCCCTATCAAAACCTAATGTCGCTGACTATTTCGAGCTGCGGCAACAGATTTTTTGTGAGGAACAAAGATTGTTCCAGGAGCATGATCGGGATACTATTGACCATAGCTCATACCCGATTGTGGCCATTGCCCATACCCCTGATAAACCAGACCAGGTTGTTGGTGTTGTACGCATCTATGAGGACAAGCCTCGTCTCTGGTATGGCGGTCGCTTAGGGGTACATCCCGACTTCCGCAGAGTGGGTCGGATTGGCAAAGGGTTAATTCAAAAAGCAGTGACGACAGCAAATACTTGGGGGTGCGATCGCTTCCTCGCCACCGTTCAACTGCAAAATGTTCGCTTCTTCACCCGACTCCACTGGCATAGCCTAGAAGAGATTGAAGTTTTAGGCCATCCTCACCATCTTATGGAAGCCGATTTGGAGTACTACCCTGCTACGGATCAGGTGCGTCCAGCGTTGCCGCTTAAGCAAGTGGCTTAAGGGAAGACTGTAGAGTGATAGAGTCAGGGAGAAGGGGCCGGGGATGAGGGCCAATGCCTACCAACGATAAAACCACTAACTCAAAGAGTCTCCCTGAGCTAATTTTTTCTCTCCAGAACTCTGTTAGCATCCTCCATAAACAAGACATTCAAACCGCTGCGAATACTATCGGTCAATACGTCTGCACTGCCAGCGGCGCACCTATCCACTTGGGTGATGACTGCGCTGCCATCCCCGACGGCGACAGCTATCTCCTCCTCGCTGCAGAGGGTCTCTGGCCCCAATTGGTTACCCAAGATCCTTGGTTCGCCGGATGGTGTGCCATTATGGTCAACATTTCCGATATCGCTTCCATGGGGGGAACTCCCATGGCTGTCGTTGATGCATTGTGGAGTCAGTCTGTTACCGCCAGTCAGCCCCTTTGGCAAGGCATGCTGACAGCTGCGCGGGCTTACAATGTGCCCATTGTCGGTGGCCATACGAATTGCCATAGTCCCTACGATGGTCTCGCGGTAGCCATTCTAGGACGAGCCCAGCAGCTGATTACCAGCTTTGATGCCCAGCCTGGTGATGATTTAGTGATGGTTGTGAATATGGCCGGTAGCTACTACGGGGATTATCCGTTTTGGAATTCAGCCACAGCAACTGCACCAGCCATACTACAACAACAGATAGCCCTCCTCCCTAAACTTGCCGAGAGCGGTTTATGCAAGGCAGGAAAAGACATCAGTATGGGAGGACTGGCAGGCACCCTACTCATGTTTGCCGAGGCCTCAGATGTGGGTGCTGTTTTAGATCTGGATTTAGTTCCTCGCCCAAAGGATATTCCCTGGCAGAAATGGTTGACCAGTTTTCCCAGCTTTGGTTTTTTATTCAGCGTACCCCCTGAAAAGCTGGGGCAAGTGCAAGGGTTGTTTCTGCCCCATGGGTTAGCGTGTAAAGCGGTTGGCAAAGTGACAACCGGGTCTCAAATTATTCTGCAGCAGGCGGGAAAACAAGCATTGTTTTGGGACATGACCCATGGGTTAACCGGTTTTAGGCAGCAAGGCTAGCTAGAAAAAATTGAGGGGTGCGATCTCATATCCGTCCTTTTACTACCAGGTATCGAATTACGCATAGTGCATTTTTAGTGCATTTCACTTAAATAATGATTAAACAATCAGAAAATAGATAGCTAGATATCCTGATAATTAAACAATCTACCTGTAGCTACCTGTAGGGTGTAAAACTATCTTTAATCGGTAAGATTAAGCACATCACTAGTTGGACATGCTGGCAATGGAATGCTTATCCGGAGGCTAAATCAATATGTACGGGCTAATCAATCGGGCCATTCAGGATATGGTGTGTGAACATCACAGCAGCGATGTGTGGGAAAAGATAAAAGCTAAAGCAAACATTGAAGAATCGCGATTTTTGGTGCTACATTCCTATCCCGATGATTTGACCCATCGGTTAGTAAAAGCGGCTAGCGAGGTTTTAGGCTTGACCTGTAGTGAGATTATGCAGGCCTTTGGTCGGTATTGGGTAGAGTATACTGGTAAAGCAGGCTATCAAGAATTAATGGAAATGGCCGGCGATAATCTACCGGATTTTCTGAGTAATTTAGATGAATTACATTCTCGCGTAGGTGTACAATTCCCTGAGCTAAAACCACCTGAATTTGATTGTGAGCAACCAGATGATCAAACGATAAAGCTGCATTATCAATCGTCTCGGGAGGGATTAGCGCCAATGGTGATTGGTTTAGTAGAAGGTTTGGGAGAACGATTTCAGCAGTCCGTCCAAGTGACTCATATCGAAGAGCGCCAGCAAGGTGCTGAAAAAGATACCTTCCAGATTAGCTATGAGCCTGATTAGTGTATGGACGATTTTTACCACACGCTACCGCCAGATAGTTTAGCTCAAGTATTTCCCTTTCATTTTGTGCTGGATCAATCCCTGCACGTCGTTCAGGTTGGGAGCGTACTTCAAAGACTCCTTAATATATCTCCGGTAGGAACTCCTATCGACAATTATTTCACCCTTATTCGACCTAAAATTAGTTGGAACTTAGACAAAATTCTGAGTAAGCAAAAGTCCTTATTTGTTCTATCCGCCACAGCTTCTGCAATTAACTTAAAAGGACAAATGCTATGGGTAGAATCAGAGCAGGTGTTATTTTTTCTTGGCTCTGCCTGGGGATATAAGGCCGACGACTTAAAAGCTTTGGGACTTAAACTACAGGACTTTGCGCTCCACGATACTACGACGGATTTTTTGATTTTGCAGCGTACCAGCCAGATGGCCTTAGAGGATGCCCAAGCCCTCACCCAGCAAGTCCAGGTGCAAAAGGACCAGGTTGAGAGATTACTGAAACAGCAGGAAAAATTGACTCAAGAAGCCCATGAACGGGCTCAAACCTTGGAAAAAACCCTGGATAATTTACGCCAAACTCAGCTGCATTTGGTCCAGGCCGAAAAGATGAGTGCCCTGGGTCAACTAATGGCGGGAATTGCCCATGAGATCAATAACCCGCTTGGATTTATTACTGGCAATCTAAACTTTCTCACCAACGATGTGGCTAGCTTACTTAACTTTGCATTGCTATATCAACAATATAATGTTGCCCCGTCACCGGAATTAGACGCAGCATTTTCTGACTTAGAATTAGATTTTTTAGCGACAGATTTACCTAAACTCTTACGGTCCTTACAAACAGGTAGTGATCGTATTACTGAAATTGTTAATGCGCTACGCAATTTTTCTCGCTTAGATGAGGCTCCGATCAAACAAGTCAATATCCACGAGGGTTTGGATAGCTCATTGCAACTTCTGCAGCACCGATTAAAGCAACAACCCGGTCGCGCAAAAATCGAAATTCATAAGTGCTATAGTCCATCTTTTCCTAAGATTGAATGCTTTGTAGGACAGCTCAATCAGGTATTTATGAATATCATGGCGAATGCCATTGATGCCTTAGAGGCACATGCCAGTAAAACACCCATGGTGACAATTACGACCAGTCAGCCCAGGACTGATTGTGTGAGGATTGCGATCGCAGACAATGGTCCAGGCATCCCGGTAGAGATTCAAGCCAAAATTTTTGATCCATTTTTTACCACTAAACCCATTGGCAAAGGTACCGGATTAGGCATGTCCATTAGCCGTCAAATTGTTATAGAGCAGCATGGTGGCAACCTATATTTCCAATCATCTGGCCAATCAGGGACTGAATTTTTTATTGAATTGCCTATTGCTCAATCCCATGGGAAAACATAGTAGATGAGCGAGGTTTAATTCGGAGGCACCCTTATGGAAAATCGTATGCTGCTGGCAAGCTGGCTGTTTATTCTTGGCTCTGGCCTATTTGTGGCAGATGCTGTTTTTGAGATAGCCACTAATTTTTCGCCTGTGGCCCTAGTGCATCTAACAGAGGGTGTTTCATTTTTTGTCGGTTCAATCTGTTTTATGCCATTTGATCAGACTGAGCCTTAGGAAGGCATGCAGTATTTGCTTAAAAATTCAAGAAAAACCTGTACCTGTGGTAACCAATTACGATGATGGGTAAACACCGTCTGAGTGGTTATCCGATATCAATTTAAGCTGGGAAATCCTGACTGGGTAAAGCACAGATTAGGCTGAGACTAATCATTTTCAGCCCTTACTTCTACAGCTTCGATAGTCCCATTACAAATTATAGATATATTTGCCCCTCTGAATTTTTTAGAGTGGTTGTATTGAAACGCGTTTACCATGACCTTCCCCATATCAATTCGTCAGCAATACTTGCGCTCCGAAGTGCAGGCGTTTTTCAAATTAGCGGTTCCCCTGATCAGTGCTCAGGTAGCTCAGTCAGCCACTGGGTTTGCCGACACCATTATGATGGGCCGTATGGGACCCGATATTTTGGCAGCTGGTGGGTTAGCGGCCATTACCTACATTGTGATCATGACCGCCTTTACAGGCATCGTTATGGGCGTAAGCCCATTGGTAGCTGAAGCATTTGGAGCAGGTCAGACATACCGAATCCAGCAGGTGACTCGTCAGGGCTTATGGTTAGGCTTGTTAGTAGCTATACCTGCCATGGTATTCACTGGGCAGTTGGATGGATGGATGCTCCGTACCGGTCAAGATCCGGTAGTGGTAGAACTGACTGACACCTATTTGGATATTATCATCTGGAGCTTTTTGCCCATGGCTGGCTTTACGGCCCTGCGCTCTACGGTGTCTGCGCTTTCTCAAGGAAAACCAATTATGGTCACCATTGTGGTGGGTACCTTGTTTAACATTGCTGGTAATTATGTTTTAGGCTTTGGCAAGTTGGGGCTGCCAGCGATGGGATTATCCGGGTTGGCCTGGGCGACTATGCTTACCTGGTGGGGAATGTTTATTGCCTTGGCGTTATATGTGCGTCTGCATCCTGCTGTTCGAAACTATCACATTCTTCAAACGCTACAGGGGCCTCAGTTCAAAATTCTTCAGCAGCTCGCCTGGGTGGGTGTACCCATTGGTGTTTTTTCTGGGCTAGAATCAGGCTTTTTTATGACCATTATGTTATTGATGGGGCGGTTGGGAACGGATGCCTTAGCGGCCCATCAGGTAGTGCTACAAACCATTGTGGTGTTATTTATGATCCCACTGGGAATATCATTTGCCACCACAGTACGTGTGGGTCAATGGTTTGGCAAACAGGATTTAGCTGGGATGCAACAGGCTACCTGGGTCAGTATGGCACTGACGACGGTCTCGATGACGGTTGGGTCACTGGCGTTTTTGTTATTTCCTAAACAGCTTATTGGTATCTATCTGGATGTAAATAACCCTGAAAATGCCAACATCGTGGCCCTGGCGATGCCACTAATGACCCTTGCGGCGATCACGATGGTCTTAGATGGTTTGCAAAAAGCTATATACGGTGCTCTACAAGGAGTGCAAGATACCCAAGTACCCATGGTGCTAAATGTGCTGGGCTTTTGGGGGGTGGGGCTATCGGTCGGCTATGGTCTAGGGTTTACTCTGGATATGGGAAGTCGGGGGTTATGGATTGGGCAGTCGGCTGCTATTGCTGCAGTAGCTTTACTATTTGGGTTGCGCTTACGCCAGTATTTTACGGGCTTAAAAATGGCTAATCCTACTAATTTCCCTGAAGGGGTACCGACAGCTGAGTAATTCACCGAGCCATGGCAATTCTGTCTGCGCATGGAGAACCTGCCGAGCACGTGGCGTGATGTGGCTACCTGAGTAAAATGGCAGTGACAAATGACAGTCATGCTTGATGTGCATTATCCAGGTGGGGTGAGTCAGGCGATGGTGGAGCGTTCTTCTAGTCTCACCTGAGAACTCATCTATTTGGGGCCATTAACACTATTCCTATACTTCTCTAACAATTCGAATACCTTCCCAGGCTGGTAGCTTGTTTGCTTGTCGTAAGTGAAATATGGCAAACGCAATATAACAGACAGTCAGCAATAGTATTGAACTGTTGGATCAGGTTATTGTTATAGCAGTTATATTGCTCAGCTTTTTTATTGTCTCGAGATATTTGTTTCTGAGATTCTAGACGTTGCTCAGATTCTTCGATCAAGAACTCAAAGATTACCCAAAAAATGCTTAAATAAGCACGAAGAAAGGCACGGTCACGGTCACGGACAAGATAACGAACAGAGGAGGTTGTCAAGGTCACGCACTACAGCTGCAGTTGGCTCTACAAATAAGTCCACGACTACAACCATCATGGTCCCACCGCATACTAACCCTGGAAAATTAACCTAATTCGACACACTGCTGATATTCTATTTAACGTCTCAAACTTTATTATCAAGCAAATATGTCAGCGACGACTCGGATGCTTCTCTCCCATCATTGCACACTACCTGAGGGGCAAGTATCCACCCTTAGTCGTAATGATTTTGCCAATATTTTTATCACCGGGTTAACGGCCCATAACGATATCCAGTGTAGCCTGATTGAAAACCCCCACTGGATCGTAGAAGTCCTTTTTGATGCCCAGCAAAACTCCCCCACAGATGTTGCTGCTCTGTGCGCCAAGGCTTTGAGTGCAAAGCGTTCAGCAGAGCCCACCAAGAAGATTGACCGTTATACAGTAATGCTTTTGGGTGGCCTTAAAACAACGCCTGTTATGGGTGCCTCTCCCACAGCCCTACAGCCCGGTGAATGGGGTGTAGATGTTGTAGAAAGCAGCTCACCCGAACAGTTTTTGGCAGAACTTAACTGGGACGCAGTAACAGCAACTAAGTCCCCTGATCAAATTTTCAAAGTTACCCATATCGTTGAATAGCAAAACGCAACGATATGGGTAATTAAAACGATAATCATCCTTGTCGAATCACTCGACAAGGATTCCCTACAGCCACCTTATTAGCCGGAATGCTTTTAGTGACAACACTGCCTGCACCAATACTGCTGTTGTCACCAATGGTCACACCAGGACAAATAATTGCACCACCACCAATCCATACATTGTTGCCAATGGTAATAGGGGCAGCCATTTCTATACCAGTCATTCGCACTGACGGGGCAGTAGGATTATGCCGTGTAAATTTGCACATTTGGAGCAATTAACACATCATCGCCAATGGTCACCCAGTTGCAATCGAGAATCGTGCAGTTGAAATTAATGTATAGATTTTTGCCAGCCCGAATGTGACAGCCATAGTCACAATAGAAAGGTGGATTAATTTCAAAACCGGGCTCAAGGTGCCCAAAAAGTGACTGAAGAATTTCCTGACGTTTCTTCAATTGATCAGGTGTCGCAATATTTAATGCGTGCAAGCAATGCTGTGTCTTACGTCGCATTGCTACCAGTTCTAAATCAGTTGACAAATAGGGTTCATTTGCCAACATTTTTTCCCGTTCCGTTTTACCCATAGTGCAACGGCCATTCGCCATTAGACAATAACACTGCCCCATCAGGAGGCTCAACCATCACATAGATCCAAGCCTCTGCTATGGATTGACCTGCTAAATCAAACACTATCGTCCGTTCGCGTATATATTCTTCTTCAAAATCATCATCTCTATCAAAGCTTTTGTTTGGAGAGGCATTATAGCCTTCTAAATAATCAAGCCCTGCCATTGCTGCAGCCTGCAGGGTAAACAAATACCCCTTTACCCAACCCTCACCCCTGGTCATAACTGGATAGCCCAGGGCTGGCAAATCATAGAGTAGCCCTTGCACTTGGGCAGGCTGGGACTTTTGCAAATAAGGACCACAATACTGTTGATGGTAAATCCCACCAGGCTTGAGCGTGCCATAGACAAAAACGTCAATTGTCCCCATAGGTTCTCTCCTAGAGAAACGTTCGCACTGCTATACGCTTTTCTGCCAAGTATTGCATCAATTCCATAAAATATGGCCAAAAAGTATCAGCCAAATTTTTGAAAACTACTATAAACCCCTCATTACTTACCTAAATTTAGGCGCTTATAACAAGGGGCTTATTTCATTGATATGATTTTTTAGAGGGTACGCTTTTAATTAGACTGTACAGCTTTCTTAGACAGACTGTAGGTCCCTCCTCGTCCACGGTACCATTCATCATCCCGTGCGCCTGCAGAAAGAATATTCGAAATACGGCTACGTGCCTTCAGGTACTGAACCTTTGGCATATTATCGTCAAAAATGGCCGACATCACATCGGAAATTTTGAAACTATCTTTGGGTTTAGTTTTTAACACATTCGTTACAACATCTGGTAAACGTTGCTGACGATAGTCATCCAGTACATACTGCTGCCAACGAGCGGCTCTACCATCAGCCTTTTTCACTGGGGCAGTGCTTTTCACAGTTTTTACTTTTGATGCCTTAGTCGCCTTAGCCTTACGAGCAGTAGTCTTCGATTTCGTTACTTTAGCAAGTTGAGCAGCTACGGTTTCTTCAGCGTCCTCAGCGTCAGCGTCGTCATCCTCAGCGTCAGCATAGTCATCCTCATCCTCAGCGTCGTCATCCTCAGCAAAGATAAGAGGGTCTGCAAGAATAGTAGCCACAGGCACAACGGCTTGACCATTACTAGCCGATGCATCAAACATTGCAATTACTGTCTGCAAACCTTTACGCTGCTCCTGAATTGCAGCCAATTGTTGCATCAATGCAGTTTCTTGCTCAGATAAAAGTGCCTCAGCTTCTACAAGCTGAGGAAGCACAGTTGTCGACATATTTAGGTTTCCTCAAGTGATTTTAGGGTTTAAGAATTTGCTTGCCAAGTTGTGTGACTTTTGAGAGTTTCAAGCATACAGCAATCTTGGCATTTCAGAACACTTATTACTCAAATGGTGATAAGGTAAAGTTTCCCTAATCTTTCTTTTTCTCTACAAATGTTCACTCTTTAAACAGGACAAAATTAAACGATACTCTAATTACAGTCTGCTTTACAGGCATTGGAACAGTATGAATATGCACAGTCCCACTCAACGGTAGATGATTCATTCCCACACTATTTCAAAGATTATGGGTTTTGGAACAGTGTGAATATGCACAGTCCCACTCAACGGTAGATGATTCATTCCCACACTATTTCAAAGATTATGGGTTGATGAATATGGATAACTCGGTATCCATGGTTTCTGTATGATCTAGTGGACGAGGATTGGCAATGTCCGGCTTCGTTACGGATTGACAATTAGCGCTGGTGCGATCGCTAAAGTTCATACTTCCCAGTAGCATACCAACCTTAAGACAATTTTCCTGGTTCGTACCAGATAGTCGAATACCCTGGTGGGCGTTGCTATTGAGAGCATTGAAATCTCCTAAATTTAATTAATCACGATAAAGTAGTGCTCCTTTAACCTGTTTCACCCTCTGCCAACGTGTTGAACCAGTCATCACCCACAATGAGTAATCATGGGAAAACGCAATCTCGGACCTTAGCAGAGCCTTTAGCTTACTATCAGGTTTATAGTCTGCACCCATACCAGAAATGTAACGTCTAGCAATAAGCATCACGTAATAGGGATGTTCAGGAAAACGCTCCACAACTTTGCGGGCCAGATATACTGCCTTAATTTCTGGATGACCAGACAGGTGTTCTACCAATTGAGCAATCTCTAAAGCAGGTAAATCGTGGGGAGCAAATTGCACTGTGTCGTCAAACTTCATCCGCTCATCTTGAGCAATAAGCCAAACTTTTTCATGGTCCTGCCATCGTTGCTTATAGGTTTCAGCCAATGCCGGTTGGTTTTGCTCAAGATAAAAAGAATATAGTCGACGACAGGCTGAAATCAGTAGGGACGGATCATGCTCTAATACGTAATGTAAATGGGAAACACCGTCATCAGTATTGTGTTGATCCATCAATAGAAAGCCAAGCCAATAGCGGGCAATTGTATGGTTAGGGGCATCTGCTACAATTGCCTTAAACATTGGCAGTGCTGCCTGTTTATCCTGTAATGACCAGAGAATTGAAGCCTGCTTAATTCTTTCTTCAATGGTGAGCAGGTGTTTTGCTTTAGCATTCAAACTATTAAGACGACTTAGTTGATTTTGGCTCAGGTCATAATTATCTTTCCACTCATCAGCATTCTCTTTTTTCCATAACTGATTTAGCTGTTCTATAAGGTTATCTAACTGTTCACCCAATAAAGTGGTAGCCCGTTCTTTAGGCGGATTTAATGATTGTGGAATTGTATAGTCTAAGGCCTCAAGACGATCGGCCAGACAAGGATGGGTGGATGAATTGTCAGTTTGATAGGCCAGACGCATCGCTAACCACTTTTGGCTTTGTTTCGGTTTCACGCCCACCTGCAGCGTTTCTATCATTTGAGTCATAAAGTTTTCAGGCGGCTCTTTGAGATCCTTTGACCACCGTTCAAAATCGGGCCAGAACTGCTTATTTAGCATTACCCTGTTGACATTAAGCCAAATCAGCGCCTCTGCTTTATGGTGAGCCCCGACAATTTCAGCGGCCCGTCTATCAGCCTCATATTCTTGTGCTCGGGCATGCACAAAGGAATAAGCCCTGAAGAATGGGCCATACCACTTAAAGAATCGCTTAAATAGAACGTTACCTGCTCGAGAATTATTTTCGAAGCGTTCGGCTAATTCATACCAGACTCGGCGAATACGATAAATCCAGGCAGCGGTGCGACTGTCATCACCACATAAATGGGCAAACTCATGGGCTAAAACAGCCTGACACTGTTGAGGAGATAGTGCTTGCATAAGCGGTAGACCAATGATGAGATAGTTTGTTTGCCAACCCACAAAGCCAAATCGGGGACGTTGCAAAATGGCAGCATTCATTTCATCGTTGAGGATAACTGTATTTAACTTTGGTGCTTTGAGCGTTGATGCCAGCTGATCGAGCATGGCAAACAACTGAGGCACCTGTTCTTTGGTTAGGGAAATACCTGTGGGGCGTTTAATTCTTACAAAGAACTGAGGTATCCAAAGAATAACAATAAATAAAATAATAAAACTGAGGGCTGTTATTGTTTCTTCGTTCAGTACATAAACAAACAACTGCTGAATGATCAATAGGACAACCAATAGTAAGAGGGGAATCAGCAGGATATAAGCATAGCCGAGGTAAGCCAGCAGCCTTAATCGTCGTCGATAATAGGCAGGGTTTTGGCGAGCCATGCCTTCAATTTTTTGGACAAAAGCATCAAAACCCTCAGGTGTGGATAGGTTTAAGTTTTGAGTTTGAAGAATCTGCCATTGCATAGGGTAAAAAGACCTGGATATCCTGGGCCTACCATAACCTAGCCATTAATGTAATGCCCAACTATCTCTATGGGGCTTTACCAGGGTAGATAAGAAAAATTTATATTAGTGCTGACAAAAAAATAACTGCCCCAACTAGCAAGAGAATTCTTGATGCTGACAGCAGCCATGCAACAGGCAAAATCCTATTACCTAGAATCAGAAATATGTTTTGTGTAGGAAGCTAAATAATGCCTATGCCATTAGAGCAAGAGCTGTTCTACCTGTTTTTCAAAAGTTTGAGCCTCTTCAGGATCTGGAATGCGTTGGCTCAATAATTGAATCAAAATCTGTGCATCGGTAACTTGATATAAGAGTTTTTCAACTATGAGTTTGGCCATTGGCCCCAGGTAATTCATAGTTAAATGCTCCAAAACCTTATGCTGTTGTTCAGAAATGATTATTTTTGTAGGGGACAAAATACCGTTATTATCTCCTTCCTCTTCGTTATCTATTCCAAGAGAAATACTGTTATTACCCGATTTCTCTTCGTTTTGATAAGTATGTAGTTGGGATAATATGTCTTCGGTTGCTAGCAATTATTGAGACTGAGATTCACGGATAGTTTTTTTAGCCTTACCAGCAAAATGGCTCGTCGAGAGTTTCTGATCGTTCCCGTACTCACTATTGTGTGCCTGTTGACCTAGATGACCTTTTGCGAATTTTAATAAAAACTCTTGAACCGTAAACTATAGTTGCTGATTTTCTATTGAGCGTTGAACAGTTTCTGGACTAAAGATATTTTCTCGATTAAAAGACTCAACTGCAACCCGAACATAGGCTGAGACAAACTTAAACCGATTAGCCGTCTCAATTGGCACAAATACTTTACTAAATAAAATTACCGCAAATAGCTCATTGGACGGTAACATACCACCAAAGCCTAAAACAGATTTCACTCGATATGGCACCACAAACTCTTTCTGGCCAGGAATATAAGGACTATTCAAGGCCGTTGGAATGTGAAATACGTTAAATGCCCTGTGGGGACTTTTTGTAATCAACGCTGGATTGGTCTCAATAACAGCTCTTACATCCAGGCCAAATTGCTGAATCAGCTGTAAGATCATTGGGGCTCGACGGACAAAATCCTCATCTATTAGTGGAATAGCCTGATGCCCCTTTGACTGTTGCCGATCATTCCACTGGGGAGCATCTCCAGCTGTGGCTAATAAGGTCAAACATTTTGTCCCAGGCGCAATATACTGCCCCTGCACAATAGATTGAGCCTCTCCCTGTAGCCGTCGGTTCAAATCTCTATAGGGATGCGTCTTAAAGAATCGGACCAGGGTAGCTTCTCGTTCACTGGTGCGTAGTTCTTTAAAGTTGTTATAAATGTAGCTGACAATGTGATTCGCTGTATCTTCCATTGTTTGTGACCCATACTCCAGATTACGGAGGGCAACGGCGCAATGGGCAACATCAGCCTTTGTAAACTTGAGTTGTTATAAATGTAGCTGACAATGTGATTCGCTGTATCTTCCATTGTTTGTGACCCATACTCCAGATTACGGAGGGCAACGGCGCAATGGGCAACATCAGCCTTTGTAAACATTTCAAGACTGTACATTGTTCAGGTAACTAAATAATTTTTTTTAATATGTGCTGTTTGTACAGTGTTCTAACATGCGAGGGGGAAACCGGAGTTTTTTTAAGAAAGTCACAAATAGTATAGTGAACGTCTGTCACTAAGAATATTTATGGTTTATAAATAGCCTGAAATATTTTTATATAGTGCTCTACAAAACCGTATTGACTGTGTGCATGTATCGCCCTAAGTTACCTATTATTCTCAATCTATGTTTGGGTACTGGTTTGTCTACCCTAGCTACTTTTGCTGTAGCTCGCTGGGAACGTGCTAATTATTGCTATCAGTTCCAACGTCAAACCGATGGCCTTAATACTGCTCTTCAGCGCAGTATTAATCGGTATACTGATTTACTCCTTGCCCTAGGAGACTTTTATACTGTTTCCGAACAAACTGTCTCCCGTGCTGAATTTAATAGTTTTATTCAAAGGGCACTGACCACCTATTCGGGTATCCAGGCTCTGGAATGGGCTCCAGTAGTCTATGAGCAAAATCGCAACACCTTCGAGGCGACTATCCAAGCCGAAGGCTATTCCACCTTTCAAATTACCGAACGAGAAAGTCGCGGCGGTCTTACTCGTGCCGCATCCCGACCCTATTACATTCCGGTCACCTATCTGCAACCCTTAATGGGCAACGAACTTGCCCTCGGCTACGATCTCACTTCCGATCTCACTCGCCGCACCGCCCTTGAAACCGCCCGAGATACTGGTCAAATAGCAGCCTCGGGTCGGATTCGATTAGTGCAAGAAAACAAAAATCAGTTTGGCTTTCTTGTGTTTTTACCCCTCTACAATGGCCCTACCGTTCCATCGTCTCAGGCAACACGACGTGAGCAGCTTAATGGGTATCTTTTGGGTGTTTTCCGAGTGTCAGATGTGGTGGAAGAATCTTTAGAGGCATTTAACTACAACATTGACTTTACCCTAAGCGATCGCACCGCTCCACCCTCCCAACAATTCCTGGGCAGCTATGATGCCGCTACCCAAACCGTCACGACCCAAGAGACACAGAGCCGCCAAAAAGTAGTGCAGTGTCATAGTGACCGTACCCAAACCCTTACCACTGGAGGTCGCCAGTGGGCCATCATCTTTACCCCATCCACCAACTACCTGGCTCTAACTCCCTGGGGGGCTCTATCCACCCTGATCATTGGGTTACTTCTTACCACTATCATTGCCCGCTATCTCGCCCAGGCTCAGGCAGAACTTGCCAGAACCCGAGAACTTAGTGAAGCTAAGATTCGCCTCTTTTCCATGGCGTCCCATGAGTTGCGCACACCCCTCAGTACAATTCTTCTCTCCGCCCAAGCGTTAGAAGCTGATAGCTCAGCGAATAATCATCACCATATCTATGGCCGCATCCGGGCTACTGCCAAGCGGATGAATCAGCTATTGAATGATCTGTTAACCCTATCCAGGGCTGAGTCTGGCAAACTACAGTTTGAACCGGAAATTGTAAATCTGCCGCAATATTGTCAACAGCTCATAGAGGAAGTTCAGTTTAGTTTCGAAACTGCGCCAGTGATTAACTTCAGTTCACTCGGTGACTGTCAGAAAGTTTATATTGATCCCCAACTACTGCGGGCAATTTTAACCAATTTACTCTCCAACGCAGTGAAGTACTCTGAGTCTAATCCCATGGTTAGCTTAGGGCTGTCTTGTAACCAACACCACATCACATTTCAGGTACAAGATCAGGGCATTGGCATTTCCACTGCGGATCAAGCCCATCTATACGAAGCATTCTATCGTGGAGCTAATGTTGGCAATATAGCAGGGACAGGGCTGGGGTTATCCGTTGTTAATGCCTGTTTACAGCTGCACCGAGGAAGCCTCACCTGTAATAGCCAGCTAGGCAGAGGAACAACATTTAAGGTGAGCTTGCCCCGCATTGATTAGGCTTAAACCTGCAGTCGATATCCCACACCATGAACAGTTTCAATCAATGTCTTTGGTGCGCCAGCAGTCTTTAACTTGTTGCGTAGGCTTTTGATATGAGCTTTCACAGTCTCCTCATCCGGTGGACTCTTCATTGACCAAAGAGATTCTAAAATGAACGCTCGGCTCAAGACACGCCGTCCATTACGCATTAATAACTCTAAAATAGAAAACTCTTTTGGTGTCAGTCGCAATATCTGTCGGTCATAACTGACCTCATAGGTAGTCGGCTCCAAACTCAACTTTCCCCATGACAGGCCAGCCACAGCCTGGGAACTACGACGACGCAACAACGCCCGAATTTGAGCCAATAGCTCAGATAGATCAAACGGTTTTACCATATAGGCATCAGCTCCAGCATCTAGACCACGCACTTTATCTTGACTAGTATCCCGTGCGGTTAACATCAATACTGGCAGTCCATACCCACGACTACGTAGGCGTTGACAGAACTGAATTCCATCGAGATATGGCAAGGTAACATCCACGAGCGTCAGATCATAGTCCATCAGCTGCATCTGACTCCAGCCCGCTTCACCATCTTTAACCGTGTCCACCACATAGCGCTGGGCCTCTAACACCTCTGTTAAAGACTCTGCAAGCTGACCATCATCCTCAACCAACAGAAGACGCATTACCCATTCCTCGTAAAATAAAGGAAATCTTCCTTATGCAAGGATGACTGGAAAATCTGTCTTGTGCTGTGTAATTAATTACACAAATCCATAGCCTATTCCTGCGAAGTTTTGGCCCCTTAACGCGGTTGAAGACCGCTATAAAAACTTGCAGTAGGTAATTCAATACTGAATTGAGTTCCTGCTTCGGGAATAGATTGCACGCTAATAGTTCCTCCATGACTTTCTATAATCTGATAAGTAATAGAAAGCCCTAAACCTGTGCCTTTGCCAACTGGTTTCGTCGTAAAAAAGGGATCAAATATTTGCTCATGGATATGGGCCGGAATGCCACTACCATTATCCTTGATATGAATTCTAATTCGTTGATTGGCTATTAACTCGGTCTGAATCCAGATACGACAAGATTCTTTTTCTACTTGAGTTAAGGCATACTTTTTTTCCTTTTCTCTTAAGGCATCAATGGCATTGTTCAGCAAATTAATAAAGACTTGATTAATCGCACGGGCAGAACAGTAGATTAGGGGAAGCTTACCATAGTTTTTAATCACCTCAATTTCGGCATGGTGCTTGTTTGCTTTAAGGCGATTTTGTAAAAACATTAGAGTAGCTTCTAAACCCTCATGAATATCGACATACTTGAATTCTGTTTCGTCGAGTCGGGAAAAACTCCGCAGGGACTTCACAATTTCCCCAATGCGATTGGTCCCTGTATCCATGGAGTATAGTAATTTATCAATATCTTGCTCTAGAAATTCCAAATCTAATGCGGCTATTTTGTCTTGGATGACCTGGCTGGGTTGAGGATATTCCCGTTGGTACAAATGAATAAGATCGAGAATATCAGTATAATATTCTCTTGCATGGGGGAGATTACCCCGAATAAAACTGATGGGATTATTAATTTCATGGGCAATGCCTGCAACCAGTTGTCCGAGCCCCGACATCTTTTCTGTCTGAACTGTATCAAGGGCTGTGCGTAGTTTGAGCAGCGTTTGCTTTAGGGTTTCGTTAGATTGTGCCAGTTCGACTTGAATCTTTTGTCGCTGTTGAATTTCTTTGCTTAAGGCATGGATCTTTTGATTCAACACAGTAAATTTACTGCCATCTCGTTTTTCTAAACGTAACAAAAGAATAGCGGAGCTCTCGGGAGATCGCGGTTGAACAACCCCCCCCTGGCTCCGACAAATAATCTCCTTTCCCTTATCGTTAAAAAACGTTAATGTTCCCAAAATCATTTGGCGACTTTGGGAACAAGCTTGAAGATAGTTTCTGAGTTCCGAATCGTTTTCCTCCGAATCTGATACCAGATCAACCAGATTCTGACCAGTCAATTTACTACTTGTCTGGTTTAAAAGCTTCGCTGTAGCACGATTGACCGCTAAAATTTCACCCGCGTTTGTTATTAACAATAAAGGTTCTGGCAAAACCCGAGCAAATATTAGGAATTGATCTGGTGTCATGAAGATGAGCGATTTAGGCTAAAGTTTTTACCTAAGCTTTAAAGTATTCTTGCCCAGCAAAGTCATCGGATGATTCATCTGGTTTGAGATAGACCACTACTCTGCATTCGCTGGCCCCTTTCGCAATAGTATCTTGTAATTCGACTCTGGCATAACCTAAATTATCAGCGGCAATCGCCCCAAAAATATTCGATGTCATTACGCACATTGCTTCCCGTCCTTCTATTTGTTCAGCAAACGGACATTTGCGATTACCCAAAACAATCTTGTCATCACTTTCCTCAATGACAAAAAAATCTCCTTCAATGCGACGTTTCCAATCCACTAAGACCGCTGTAACCTGTTCTCGTGATAGATTAGATAACTGAAATGCTTTATGGTAGATGTCATTGACGTGCTGTCCAGTGCGGTAACCGACAACATTCAAAAAACCAGCTGCTTCTTCAATGCCAACGATTTCCTGTAAGGTGCCTGCCAGTTCCCGAATCATTGTGCGTAAAAATTGATCCCGTTCAATGGGTAAATCCAGGGATTTAAGCTGCTCACTTACTGAGATTGTTTGTGTCATAGTAATTGAAGTTCCTTTATTTTCGATGATTTGCTGCAGCCAATACGCCTGAGTCATATGGGTTCCCAAGGAATGCGAAACTGCACCAGTTCTGTAAGGCTCCGATACTCCTGAGGCAGGGCTTTATGCTACTGCTAAAATGCCCTTGAAGAGGGGGATTCCATCACTTGCTGCCCATCCCAATTTGAGTGTCTTATCTCATACTCCTTGGAGTGACACCTACGCTATCAAAGATAGCTAAACCCATATGCCATAGGAGACTTCAACCTGGTTAACTGGCTGCGAAGAATTAAGCATTTCTTCGTTAGAATCCCCTAGACAACCATATAAAGAAAATAAAGAAACACCATTTTTTGATGACCACCCAGGATACGTCTGAGAATAAAGCGATTTCGCTTGTCAGCGGCAGTGGATTTTGGAGTAACCCAGGTGGTTAATGAAAACTGGGGTGACGATCTCTGAGAGATTATTTTTCAATGCGGGTAAAGCGCTCAATGGGTAGCGGTTGAGCCATGGCCTTTTGGTAAGTAGCCTCAATGGCAGGCATAAGGCGTTCGGCCTGACGGTAGAGTTCTGCTCGTTCGGGTTCATACTCGGTGAGCAGGTCCTGCAGTTCGCTCAGCAGTGCTGATTCATCGACGGTCAGCACAGTGCCGTCTTCTACCACCAGTTGGCCATTGATAAATACCTTACGAATCGACGTACCGTGCTCAGCGTAGACCAAATGAATGGGCAAATCACCACGAGGAATAAAGCTGGTGGTATTGAGATCGTAAAGAACGCAGTCGGCCTTGAACCCCGGTGCGATCGCACCCACCTGATCCTGCAATAGCGCCGACCTGGCCCCCCCGTAGGTGCTCCACTTCAGTACATCCCGAGCACGGGGATAGCGAGAATAGTCGGGATGGGTAACAGAATGAACCTGCCCGGCCATCTTCAACACATCAAACATATTGAAAGAATCATTGGAACTCATGCCATCCGACCCGAGGGCAATGTTCACTCCGGCATCCATCAGCTGACGAATGGGGGCAATGCCACTGCACAGACGGTGGTTACTCACCACGTTATGGATGACCGTAGCCCCAGCTTCTGCAATCATTTCCACATCTTGATCCGTTAGCCAGATGCCGTGGGCAATGGCAGTGCGGTGGGTAAGAATACCGTGTTTTTTGCCATAGCTCACCACTGTCTCGCCGGGACCGTAAAACTCAAACCCCGTCACCGCCTGGGTTTTGGTTTCTAGCATATGGGTGTGGATAGGAATATCGAGAGATTCTGACAGGTCACCGATCTGATGCATCAGATCGGGTGTCACCCGTTGGGGAGCAGAGGGGGCCAGGGCCAGGGTCATTAGCCCTTCCTTACCGTGCCAGTCAGCGTAGAACGCCTTGAACAAGGAGAGCCAGGTGTCATCATCCAGCCCTGCCAAGGCATCCAGGTCCTGCCTCACATCATTGGGCAAGAATTCGTCCAGGTAGGGAATGGTTTTGTATAGGGGCAGGTTAATCACATGGTGGGTGAGGCTAACCCGCAAACCAATGTCCACATAGGCCTGTGCCACCGCTGCAAAAATTTCCGGGGTAATATAAGGCAACTCAATTAGATCATCCTGAATGGTAGTCGCGCCGGACTTGACCATTTCCAGGGCTCCCAACATGGTGCGCAGATAACACATGCGTGGACTGAGATGCTTTCCCTTGAGGGGAGGGTAGGTATACAACATCCAAGCTTCTAACGGTAGGGCTTCATAGCGACCCTTCTCTAAAATCTCAACGGAGTGGGCATGGGCATTGACAAAACCAGGTACCAGCAGATGATTGTGGGCATCAATTATCTGCATGGGCTCAGGCCCTAACTCAATTTGGTCCGCTACTTCAACAATCTGATCCCCCACAATCAGAACATCTTGAACGCGCGTGTGTAAATCTAACGCCCCATCCGGTTGCAGAGTGAAGGGCATGACGGTTGCCTGTTTAATTAAATATCGAGTAGTCATAGCGGTTGTTAATTATCAACTTTACAGAGATTGTTTTCTAAGATTGCGTCGGTTTGTTCAACAACATCGGAATCAACAATAATTCCACTCCTACCAGCAACAGTATGGAAAGCAAAAACACCAGGGTGCCGATGGCGTTGAGGGATGGCGACAGATTAGACCCCAAAAAGTTATAGATGGACACGGGCAACGTTGGCTCAAAGCCTGATACGAACCAGGCAATGACAAATTCATCAAAGGAAAAGGTAAATGCCAACAGAAACGCACCGGCAATACCGGGAACCGCCCAGGGTAAAACCACTCGCCAGAGGGCCTGCCATTCTGTTGCCCCTAAATTCCAGGCGGCTTGCTCAATAGCTTTAGGCATCTGCATTAGACGCAGGGTGATAAGCGCGATCGCAGTGGGCAACAAAATCACCACATGGGTGATCAAAATGCTATAAAGCTGCCCCTGCAAATTGACCCGAGACAACAGCCCCAGAAACGCCACCCCCAAAATTAATGGCGGCACGAGAATGGGCACAATCAACAGAATGCTCAGGGCTTTCTTGCCACGAAACTCAAAGCGATTTAGGGCATAGGCACCAAAGAATCCAATCAGGGTAGCGATAGCTGCTGCCAGGGGCGACACCAACAAACTCGCCTTTAGGGCCTGAATTAAGGTACCATCGGTAAACAGTTCCTGGTACCAGCTCCAGGTCCACCCCGTCCAGGGTAGGGTGGGGAAGCGAGAGTTTTCAAAGGAAAAGAGCACCAGGGTAAGAATGGGCAACATCAGCAAGCCATAACCTAGTATCAGATAAATCCAGCCTGCTACCGTTAGTACCTGAGCTGAGAACGATTTAGCCGCCATGCCTCTATTCCTCCACCGTTGAAAACTGTAAGCCCGCCGCCAGAATTACCACCATAATCCCAATCAACAATGTGGCCAGAGCCGAAGTGCGAGGCAGATTAGTAGAAGCCGCATATTCGTTAAAAATGACCGTCGAGAATAGCGGAAATGAGCCCAAAATTGACTTGCCCGTGCCCCCGCCGAGGATAATGCCTGAGAGCACATCGCCCAAGCTGATAATGGAACCGAAGACCGCACTGTACACCAGCCCTGGTTTACTCAAGGGCAGCAGTACTCGCCAGAATGTTTGCCAAGTGGTGGCTCCCAGGTTTTTAGAAGCATTTAGTAGTGTGACATCAATATTGCGGACCACCAAATACAAAATCAAGATCATGATGGGTGCCAGATAGTGGAGCAGCCCTACGCGGGTACCCACCTGGGTAAAGATGATCTGCAGGGGGGTGTCAATCCAACCGAGTTTTATCAGTAAGGTATTGAGCAACCCGTTGGTGTTGATCACCGTTTGCCAGGCATAGAGTCGCAGAATGTAGCTGGTCCAGAAGGGGGCAATGGCTAGCACCAGGGCAAAGCGCTGTAGCGATAATGGCACCACAAAGGCCAATGCCAGGGCAAAGGGGTAACACAGCAACAGCCCCAGCAGGGTAGTGGTGGTAGCAACCCAGAGAGATTGAGCGATCGCAAACGCATACCGCGACCGGCTAAAAAACTGACTAAAAATGTCGATATAGTTTGTCAGGGAAAATCCCGGCACCGGCTGATAATTTTCTACGGTCCAGAAACCAATCCAGATTAGAAATAACAGGGGCAACAGAAAAAATAAACTGTCGTAGATAATGACGGGAGCGAGACAAACATACTTCAACAGGCTTGCCTCGTCAGGCGTCCAACTGGTTTTAGGACGGCTCAGACGCATGGCTAACTCCTTTCCCCCAGTAGAACGGTATCTTGGGTGCGCCAGGAGAGAAAGAGTGACCCATTGATGGGAATATCCAGACTCTGGCTAAAGGACTCTTGGCGAATCACCTGTACTTCATAGCCAGGGTTGGTTTCTAACAAATAAATTACCTGAGAACCAAGAAATTCTCGTCCCCGCAGTGTGGCTTGAATGCTATTCCCTAACGCACCTGGTTGGTCAGCAAGGGTCATGCGGTCCGCTGGTACCACTACCGTAACCTTGTCGCCTGGGGCATGGGGTTTGTCCGAAAGAGTGTGTAGTTTACCCTGGGGGCACTGCACCGTGACAATGGTGCCATTCATGTCTGTTACCTGGCCATCGAACAGATTGTTGTTGCCGACAAATTCCGCTACAAAGTGGGTGGCAGGCTGGTTGTAGATATCTGCTGGGGTGCCCACCTGCTCAATGCGTCCCCCGTTCATCACTACAATCCGATCTGCCATGGAAAAGGCTTCGTTTTGGTTATGGGTGACGTAAAAGAAGGAAATCTCTAAGGACTGTTGCAGTCGCTTTAGCTCTCCCTGCATTCTCACCCGCAGGTGGGGGTCGAGGGCACTCATGGGCTCATCCAGCAATAGGATGGGAGGTTCGGTGATTAAGGCTCGGGCGATCGCAACCCGCTGCTTCTGCCCACCGCTGAGTTGGCTAATGCGTCGGTCGAGTAATTCTTCCAGGTGCATCAGGGTCGCCATCCGCTGTACTTTTTGCCGCACCTCTGCTTTGCGATGTTTACCCAGGGTAAGGCCAAAGGCAATATTTTTTCGCACATTTAAGTGGGGAAACAGGGCAAAATTCTGCCACACCATGGGTGTATTGCGACGATTCACAGGACGCTGGGTGATCTCTTGTCCTTGCAAAACAACAGATCCAGCCGCAATCCCCTCCAGTCCAGCAATAATCCGCAGCAGTGTAGTTTTACCGCAGCCGCTTGGTCCCATAATGGCGACAAATTCCCCCTGCCTGACGGTCAGGTTAATGTCATACAGAACCTGCTGCTGACCGTAGAACTTTGAAATCTGTCGCAGTTTTAGATCCTGAGTAACCTCAGGTACTGTATCCGCCTTAGGAGGAGCCGTGGTTGTGGAGGAGACCGGTTGATTCATGAACCTGGAAAGATATACTAATCATCCCCTCTCGGGAGGGGGGTCGTAGGCGGGGTGGGTTTCGATCGCTTGCGCCAATGGTCACCCACCCCGCTGCCCCTCCCAGGAGGGGAAAAGAACCCTTCTAACTGGTCTTAAACTCGTTGTAGAAATCCTGCCAGGCTTGCTCGGGCTGGTTCACCGGCAATTGACGGGCACGAGTGCGCTCTAGCTGCATATCCACAATGGTTTTACCAGCATTGTCAGGATCGGGAATATAGCCCAGTAGGGTCTTCTCAACATCACTCAGGTGCTCAATAGCCTTAAGGTTAGGAGCCAGTCCTTTGTAGGCCTTAGCATTGGCCAGACGTGCCTGGACCTCGGGGGTGCTCATGTATTTAACCCATTCCAGGGCCAGTTCTGGATTCTTACTGTCAGCTGCCACCGTTGCTCCTTCGCTCCAGCGGATTGCACCTTCCTTGGGTACTACAGCGGCGAATTGAGATTGGCCATCTGCGATCGCATTTTGAATCAGCCAGTCCCCCACCGGACCTGCGATAACACTCTCATTAATAAAGGCATTGGTGATGTCCTGAATATTGGGAGTAATCAGCGCCACATTGGGCTTAAGTTTCACCATCCAATCCTTCACCTGCACCAGTTGCTCATCTGTCAGGTCATAGGGGTTAGGATTATCGGGGAAGAGGGCCAGACTGGCATTCCCCATATTCGGTAGATACCAGTCAAAAAAGGCCAGTTTTCCCTGTAGATCTTCCCGTGCCATTATGTCCCAGCTAGTGACTTCTTCGGGTTTAATAAACTTGGTGTTGAAGGCGATACCGTAGTTACCAAAGCGAGTACCCACCGCCATCAGCTGGTCTCCCTGATAAAAACCAGGAAACTCTTTGTATACACTGTTGTAGTCAGCCAGGGTATCAAAGTCAGCGGCATTTAACTGAGAAATTGCCCCTATTTCCACCAGCTTGACCACATATTCCCCGTCGGAGATAATGCCATCGAAGGTACCCGGTGGCGACTGGTTAAAGAACTGGAGCATCTGCTCGCCGCCCACATAGGTCTTAAACTCTACCGTCACGCCCATCTTTTCTTCAAAGGGACCAATAATCTCCGGTTCGTCGTAGCCTGCCCAAGACAAAATCCTTAAGGTATTTCCACCATCTGCGGCTGCTTTAGCATCAGGTTCTGCCGTACCAGGTTCTGCCGTCTCTGTTCCTGAAGCACAACTAGCCAATTTAGTCGCAGCTAACGCGCCAGCCCCTAAGGACGCATAGCGGATAAATCGCCGCCGAGAGAGGGCGTGAAAGTACATCTCTCGGCCAGTAATCAGGGGGTTATGTCGCTGGTTCATGGGCGTCTCCTAACACAAACAGGCGTAATCATCAAATGTTAAGGAAAAGCACGTATTCAAAGAGTGACTTTTAATACAAACATCAAGGGTCTCAGCTAATTTACAGAAAGATAAAACAATAGGCACTAAAAATGCCTAACGCCACGTAAGGCAATTGAACGTAAATAAAATCCCCAGCAAGATTCTGTTACACAACTTTCTCTTCACTGGACCTTACTCAAAATACTCGACGATAGCTCCTCTCCCTTATACTCCCGATTAGGTGGCTCAAACCCACAGGAAGTTCCATCGGTATAAACAACATCATCTTCCCAGGGCAATCGGTAATTGCCTGCCACCATATCTTTCATATAGGTATAAGGACAATCTTGGGCACCCCCTTTAACCGCAACATAGCCCCGGTGACCAAACTGGTAAATATTGTTCTCAACAGACCAGTATTGACGGGCTTCGCGGACTAGATCTGGACGCACCTCAGCCGTAATAATTTCATCGGGGCGATGGCTACCCATGGCCAGAGGCTCACCGTCAAAGTTGACGATCATGCCTTCCCCCATAGAGTCAAAGGTGCCATCAGTGCCGCACATACACACAGACGCCGTCACCATTAGATTGCAAAATGAATTAGCCTGATTGGTAACGCGCCAGCTGTGGCGAATGGGCGCTGTGTAGCCTGCCGTACGAATCATAATCTCGGCCCCTTTGTAGGCACATTCTCTAGCCATTTCAGGGAACATGCCATCATGGCAAATAATCAGGGCTAGCTTACTGCCATTAGGCCCATCGCATACTGGAATGCCTATATTTCCTGGTTCCCAAGGTTCTACCGGCACCCATGGATGGAGTTTGCGATAGTAGAGTTTGAGTTCTCCGTTGTCGTCGATAATGATGCCGCTATTGTAGGGATTGCCATCGATGTTTAACTCCATAATCGAGAAACATCCCCAGATTTGATTATCGATACAGGCCTGACGAAAGGCAGCGACTTCTGGTCCGTCCAATCGACACATAATGTCTGGGTTAGTATCCATGGACAGACCATGGAGTGAATATTCTGGGAAGACAACCAGGTCCATGGTGGGCATATTACGCCGGGCCTTGGCCACCATGGCACAGATGCGTTGGGTTTGGGCGGCTAAGTCATCAGGCGTTACTACATTAGGGAGCTGAAGCTGCACCATCCCAAGGACAACACCATTTGGAGTTTTGTTGAGGCCACCCAGTCCGCTCATCGTTATATTCCTATTTTAAAAGAGCAATAGTTAGGATAAGCAACTTGTAGAGAATTTTCTGTGACAATTGTTTCAAGTTGACTATATTACGGAAATAATAAAGCTCTAATGGTTATAGAGCCTGGGTTATAGAAATTCAATGGAATACTTCCATTTCAACTTTCTTCTCCAATGTGTATTTCAAGGCGACCAATGGAACTACGGCTATAATTAGAGTCTAGCCAATGGGACTACCCCATGACTTTACAAGAACTACAATCTCAACTCCTAGCCCTCTCCACTGAGGAACAAGCCCAGGCTATCCAATTGCTGACCGCCAACCTCAATGGCACTTGGAGTAACATTACAAAACTTCCAGACGGTACCCAGGGGGATGCCTTTATTGGCCAAACTGGTATTGCTGTTTGGTTTCTGGTGCATCGCCACAACCAAGGCACCACAGATGCTGACCTGCTAGCCGAGTACCCTGACCTGACTGCTATTGATTTAGCCAATGCCTGGCTCTACAACCAACTCCACACCAACGAAATTCAAGCCGCGATTCAGTTCCATACCACCGACCAAGCATCAGATCCAGACGACGATCCCACAGACGAGGTTTTGAGCGACCTTAAACAAGCCTGGCAAGAAGCTCAATCTGGCCATACAATTCCCCTGGCTCAAATGTGGGATGGTATCGATGCCTGATGAATTATCCTCTATTCGTATTGAGCTAGCCCCTACATTTCAGCGTCAGCTCAAAAAGTTGGCAAAACGTTATCGCAGTATTCGAAAAGATGTTGAATCTATTACTCAACAACTGGCAGCAGGTCAGATGATTGGGGTTCAGGTACCTGGTATCGATTATCCTGTCTACAAAGTCCGCATTAAAAATAGCGATATCCAAAAGGGTAAAAGTTCTGGCTACCGGATGATTTACTACTTAAAAACTGCCGACCTGATTATTTTGCTCACAATTTACTCAAAGGCTGATCGAGCTAACATTAACATTAGCGAGATTGAAGAGATTTTAGCTGAAATGTAATCCGCTGTTGCAAGCTAAACCTATGAGCCAGACCCACTCAAAGATCCTGTTAGATTATGGTCTGACCTAACTCAACGATAACAAAGTAGGCTTCTTAGCATAGGTTTTGGGCTTTGCGATCTCAACCAGCATTCAATTTACCCATACATTGCCTTCCAAGGAGAGAAATTAAAACTGACGTTTGTCCTTTAATTGTACAGAAAAAACAGCATTGCTTTGGTCATTTCCACCCAACCGTAACCTTGGCAAGTTGTTATTAGCAAACAAATATATTATTCCAAAAACCCCAGCCATTAAGCCTAAGCCAGATAAGGTTGTAATTATAAAAAATTTATCCTTGACCATGCCAAATTAATCAGTTATGTAAAATCTGTCCTTACCCTTACCAAAGTTGTCATAGATGCACGATAAACCTGCTCGAAATGCCAACGGCCTTAAAGACCTGATAGTCAAACAGCTGGGAGCAATGAGTGTATTAATTTCTGGACGGACATATAAATACTTAGTTCCTGCAGTCAAGAATTACAACTTGGTTCGCTACGAACATTTTGGTCAGAGATAGAAATGGTATGCCTGCTGTAGAGCTATTGGCTGCAAGTCAGATAAATACCCATGGGCCGTTACGTAACCTCAGACCCCTATCCCTACCCTTACAATGGCGATCTGCGCCCAGACAATACGGCGCTGATTATCATTGATATGCAAACCGACTTTTGCGGCCAGGGTGGCTATGTGGACAAAATGGGGTATGACCTGTCTCTGACCCGTGCCCCGATTGAGCCATTGCAGACCCTGCTAGCAACTATGCGAGAGCTGGGCTATGTCATTTTGCATACCCGTGAAGGCCATCGGCCTGACCTATCCGATTTACCTGAAAACAAACAGTGGCGTTCTCGCCAAATTGGTGCGGGTATCGGCGATCCGGGTCCCTGTGGCCGTATCCTGGTCCGGGGTGAAGCAGGCTGGGACATTATTCCTGAGCTGGCTCCTCTATCAGGGGAAACGGTGATTGATAAACCTGGCAAAGGGGCCTTCTTTGCCACCGACTTAGACCTACTGTTGCGCCGTAAACAGATTCAAAACCTTATTCTCACGGGCATCACTACCGATGTGTGTGTGCATACCACTATGCGCGAAGCCAATGACCGGGGGTATGAGTGTCTAGTGCTGGCAGATTGTACAGGAGCCACTGACTACGGTAATTATTTAGCGGCACTTAAGATGATTAAGATGCAGGGCGGTGTTTTTGGCGCAGTGGCCACATCGACTGAGCTGATTGAGGCCATCAAGGGTTAGCGCATGGATACTACTGCTACACTCCCCGCCCTTAGTAAAGTTCAGGCTCCACCTCAGCTAGATGTGGTGGCAATGACCAAGCGATTTGGCAGCTTAACGGCCCTCGATCACGTATCCATGGGGCTTAAGCCAGGTACAGTCCATGCGTTGTTGGGGGAAAATGGGGCTGGTAAAAGTACCCTGGTGAAATGTGTTATGGGCTTTTATCGTCCGACATCGGGGCAGATATTAATCGACCAGCAACCGCAGGTGATCCATAGCCCTAAGGATGCCCATGGCTATGGTATTGGTATGGTATACCAGCATTTCACTTCGGTACCTGCGATGACGGTTGCCGAGAATCTAGTCCTGGCTCGCTACGACAGCCAATCGATTATTAATTGGAAACAAGAATCTGAACAGTTACAGGCATTTATTGAACAGTCTCCATTTAAGGTTGATTTGCACACCCCTGTTGCTCAGCTAGCGGCTGGAGAAAAACAAAAGCTGGAAATTCTTAAACAGCTTTACCTTAAAAGCCGCATTTTAATTTTGGATGAGCCCACCTCAGTGCTGACTCCTGGAGAGGCAGACGAAGTATTGGGGCTGTTGCGCTCAGAAGTGGTTAAGGGGAACTTGAGCATTCTGCTGATCACTCACAAGTTTCGGGAAGTACAGGCATTTGCAGATGACGTAACTATCCTGCGCAAAGGTCAGCTGGCAGGGCAGGGAGCGGTGTCAGATCTGTCTGTAGAAGATCTAGCTCAAATGATGTTGGGCAAAGCTCGGGAAACTAAATCGGTTAATAAGATTGACATTGATGACAACACACCGGTTCTTTCCATTCAAGCTATTTGTGCAGCTCGTGATAATGGATTGCCTGCTATAGACGATATAAATCTCACCGTTCATCGGGGAGAGATTGTGGGAATTGCGGGGGTTTCGGGCAACGGTCAGCGGGAGTTAGTGGAGGTACTTGCGGGACAGCGAACGCCTACCGCTGGACAGCTTACGGTTAATGGTGAGACGTATACGGCGACACGGGCTGAAATGTTTCGCCATCAGGTCTATGCATTACCTGAAGAACCCCTGCGCAATGCCTGTGTGCCGACGATGAGTGTGGCGGAGAATATGGCCCTGCGCACCTTTGATCGTCCGCCCCAGGCTCGGTGGAACTGGCTGTTAATTTTAAAGGCCATGCGGCAAATGGCTCAAAATTTGGTAAACACATTTTCGGTTAAAACGCCGACGGTGGAAACCCCGGTGGGTAATTTATCAGGGGGGAATGTGCAACGTACGGTACTGGCCCGAGAACTGTCGTCGGCGTCGGTAAAACTGTTAATTGCGGCTAATCCTTGCTTTGGGCTAGACTTTGCTGCTGTTGATTTTATTCACAATGCCATTGTGGATGCTCGCAATCGTGGGGTGGCGGTCTTGTTGGTCAGTGAAGATTTGGATGAGTTATTGGCATTAGCCGATCGCATTCTTGTGATCAGCGAGGGTAAGTTTGTCTATAAAAGCGCAATTGCTGAGGCTGACTTGAGTCTGATTGGACAGCGTATGGCGGGTCATTAAGTCTGTGATTTTACCTGATTTGTTTTCCCTTGTTGACCACCCAGACCGTTTATCCTGGGAACCCTTTCGTCCGGGTGTTGAGATTCATCGTCTTTACGGTGATGGTCAACAAGGACCGGCAGCAGCGTTATTAAAATACGAACCGGGGGCGAGTGTACCAGTCCACGACCACACAGGCTATGAACATATTATTGTGTTGTCGGGTGCTCAACGAGATCATCAGGGTAATCATCGGGCGGGTACCCTCGTGATTAATCCACCAGACTCAAGTCACGCTGTGGTCAGTGATGAGGGTTGTATTGTGCTAATCATTTGGGAAAAACCTGTTGTTATTCAAGGAACCAGCGATTAAATGTCGATGATTACTGCACAGCCCTATGATTATGAGTTACCTGCGGGCAATCAAGTTGCTTTGGTGATTATTGATATGCAACGAGACTTTCTTGAACCCGGTGGGTTTGGAGAGGCGTTGGGCAATGATGTGTCTCGCCTGCAAGCGATTGTACCGACAGTTCAAATGCTACAACAGTTTTTTAGAGACCAGGGATTGCTGATTATCCAAACTAAAGAAGGGCATCAGGCGGATCTGGGGGACTGTCCGCTTGCCAAACGAGAACGGGGACGGGGTGCTTTAAAGATTGGTGATAAAAGTCCGATGGGGCGAATTTTGGTATTGGGCGAACCGGGCAATGAGATTATTCCGGAACTGCAGCCAAAATCGGATGAAATTGTTGTTGCGAAACCAGGGAAGGGGGCGTTTTATCAGACTGAGTTAGATGCGGTGTTGCGATCGCACCAAATCACCCACCTAATTTTCACGGGCGTCACCACCGAAGTCTGTGTCCAAACTACCATGCGAGAAGCCAACGACCGTGGCTATGAATGTCTGCTGGTAGAAGATGCCACCGAAAGCTATTTTCCAGAATTTAAGCAGGCTACGCTAGACATGATCCGTGCCCAGGGTGGCATTGTCGGTTGGACAGCTACAGCCCAGCAAACCATAGCGGGCATTAGTCATTTGGACGGGGGTTAACGGCGACCCACCACCGCTAGTCCAATGCCGCCTAAAATCATTAAGGATGCCAACAACATTTGAGGTATGGCATTAAGGGTAGCCATCCCTAGTCTAAGTTTTTTCAGGGTATTTGAGCGTCTGTGAATGCTACGGAAGGTTTACATAGTAGCCGTATAGATAGTTTGATTTCCTCTAAGAGCTTACAATTATTGTAAATCACCGAGGAAATCTACGATTATGGCTAAAACCGTAAAAATCCTATCCTGTGATGGCGGTGGATTTCGAGGCCTACTGGCGGCAAAACTATTAGAGGCCCTAGAAGCAGAAATACAAGCGCTTAAACCTGAATCTTCCCTAGCCGATTGCTTTGATTTCTTTGCCGGTACTTCAACGGGCAGCATCATCGCCTGCGGCCTCGCTAAAGGTATGAAGGCTAAAGAAATTAGCGATTTTTATGAACAGAAAGGAGAAAAAATATTTCCTAAAATGGGGATTCCCTTTTGGGCGAAAGAGGCCATCAGACGGATAAAAAGTCTCCGTTTCACCTTACCCCTGTTTAGTCCCGAGGGTCTAGAAGATGTTCTGTCATCTGATAATATATTTCCCGACAACCTACTATTCGAAGATTTAGCAAAACCAACCCTGGTTGTCAGCTACGATACCTACAATAGAAAAGCTGTTGTCTTCAAAAGCACAGGAGATAAATCTGCCAAAGTCCCCGTTTGGCAAGTGTGTCGTGCCTCTGCGGCTGCTCCTGTCGCCTTTCCTGCTTATCTCTTAAAGAATGAACAGTTTGAAAAAGAGCATAAGACAGGAGGAAAGGTTGAAGGCGATCTGCCAAGGGTAGTTCCCAAACAGGGTATTCCTTTAATTGATGGTGGAATTCTGGCTAATAATCCAACGTTGTGTGCGATCGCAGAAAAGGTACGTAGTAGTGAAATATCATTAGACAATATCCTGGTCGCCTCATTTGGCACAGGGCAAGTAATGGATAGAATCGAGCCCCAAGAAGCCACAACCTGGGGAGGCTTAGCCTGGTCTTCGCTAGCAAACAGTATTCCCTTGTATCAAGTATGTTCCGACGGATCTGCCGACGTAATCGACTATATTGCTGAAAGTTTATTAAAAACCAACTATTTGCGCTATCAGCCCGTGATTAGTCGTAAAGCATCATCATTTGAAGCTGACAAAGCAAATCAAGTGCGCCTGACAGACGCCGCTAATGACTATCTAGAAAAAAGCGGCAGGCAGCGCCTGCAGGCATTAGCCAAGAAACTGATTGAGTCCTAAGGGGACTGCACAAGTTTAAATGGGGTGGCTCCTAATTGGGGATTACAAGCCCTATGAAAGGCTGCCCCCAGGCCTACCAGATAGTTGTCGCTAAAGGGTGGGGCGATCAATGTGATCCCAGTGGGAATGCCATTGGATTGAAAGCCGTTGGGGATTGCGATCGCACTTAAATCCAGTAAATTTACAAAATTCGTGTAGTATCCCAGGTTAGCATTCAGCGTCAGCGGCTCTGCTTCAACTTCATCAATGCGATAGATTGTCCCCGTGGTCGGTACCACCAAACAATCAACCTGATGCCACAGCGACTGAATCTTTCGCTTCAATCTTTCAACAGCATAGAGACCTTCAAATGCTTTGACTGCCGTAATCTCATTTGCCTTGAGAAGAATCTCACGGGTAATGGGAAAAACAGCGTCTGGATTAGCTTTGACAAAAGCCCCGACTGATACATAGCGTTCTGCCACCCAAGGACCGTTAAATAATAAGTTGTTAGCGTCTAAAAACGGCGTGTAATCAATATTAATCCGGGTGCTGCCCAAGTCTATGAGGGTTTTGATCGCATTTTCATACCGTGCCTCTACATCAGTATTACCAAAAAACTTTTGTTGATTAGGCCGAGGGACGCCAAATCGAAATGCTTGTTTGGGGTGATAGGACTTTAAATGAACTGGAGGAACCGCTGCGGGGCGGGAAAACGGATTTACCGGGTCATAGCCCTGGGCAATTTCTAGCACTGTCTGGGCATCTGTTGCTGTTAGGGCAAATATTGAGAGACAATCTAACGTTCTGCAGGCGTCTACCGTATGACGGGTACTTAGCAAACCGCGTGTGGGCTTAAGCCCGACAATGTTGTTAAATCCAGCGGGGACTCGGCCAGAGCCCCCTGTGTCGGTTCCAATGGCAAAGGAGACTAAGCCAGTGGCCACGGACAGGGCTGCCCCTGAGCTGGACCCACCAGGGATGTAGTCTTTTGAGAAGGCATTGTGGGGGACTGTATATCCAGTACGAATGCCCACCAGGCCTGTGGCAAACTGGTCTAAATTGGTTTTACCAATGAGTATTGCCCCTGCATCGAGTAATTTTTGGACGGCTGGGTTGGTGTGGGTGGCTTGGTAGGTAAAGGCAGGACAGGCAGCAGATGTAGGGGTGCCTACAATATCAATACAGTCTTTAACGCTAAAGGGGATGCCCCATAGGGGGAGTTGCGATCGCTGACTGACTGGCATATTCGCCAGGGCCATAGCCCGTTTAATCAATGCTTCTTCAGGTAATGTGTAGAGCCAAATACCATCATCACCACACCGGTCTAGGGCAGTAATGATGGTTTTGATTACCTGTACAGGGGTTAATGTCCCTTGTCTATAACCTTGTTGCAGGGAAGAAATTGTTAGGGGAATCCCTAAATCCGTCTGCATAGCCATAGTAATGTCTTGTTGCGGTGTGTTGGCAGATAGGCACTATAACAGACTAGTCAGAAGCTATCCTACTCTGACAATAAACCATTGGTCCGACAATAAACCATTGGATTTAGGGACTCTGATAGATTTGCAGAATTACTTTTTTATGATCCCATAGTTTTTTATAGATCCATAGATTTTATTTATTAGTAGGGCCTGACTTACCAGACGTTTTGTAGTAGAAGACACGATCTAAATATCTATAACTGTCAAAGTAATCTCTAACGTGCAAGGTATTGATCAGTTGATAAGGTTATTAATTATCCCGTAGGGATTGGAGGCGGTCATGCAGCGATCGGTTACACGTTTTTTCAGTCGGCGTAGTTTTTTTGCATTTAGCAGTTTGACAGCCTGTTCTTGGGCGTTAGCCATTGCATGTGCCCCAACAGCAGAGGTTACAAATACTGTTGAAGAAACCGTGGAAACAGCCGCTGAAGCAGTTACTGAGGTAGCTGCAGCACCCGCATCTGATTTACCTAAGGTACGGGTAGGGTTCCAAACGGGTGACATTAATAATATCACCATGGTTGCCGCCAAAGAAGGGTACTTTGAAAAAGTGGGTCTGGATGTTGAACTGGCTCCTTACTCTTCAGGGGGAGCCATGGTCCCTGCCCTGGCAGCGGGTGAAGTCGATATTACCTGGTTTTTCCCGTTTCCATCGCTAACCGCATTTGCCACCGGTATCGATATTGAGGTAGTCCTTTTAGACCATGCTCCCTTAACCGCAGAACGTTTGATTGCTGGAGAGTCAGCCGCAGATGTACCCAGTTTGAAGGGTAAAACTATCGGGGTTACCATTGGTACCTCGGGTCACCATTCATTGCTGGCGGCGATCGACCAGGCCGGGTTGTCCCAAAATGACGTTAATTTGGTGAATCTGAAACCATCGGAGATGGCAGCGGCATTCTCGGCGGGGAAGATTGATGCGGCTTGGACCTGGGAACCCGCCGCCGGTAAGCTCAATGAGCTGGGTGGCAACGATATTGCCACTGCAAAATCCATTGGAGCCTATGCCGTTGCTCTCTGGGCAGTGCGCAAAGAATTTGCTGAGGCAAATCCTGAGGTAATGACCAAGTTTATGGAAGCCTGGGATATGGCCCAGCAGGATTATTTGGCTGATCCCAAGTCTGGACAACAATGGGAGGCTGAGCGTTTAAACCTCACCCCTGAGGAGTTTGGGGCGATGGTCGGTCGTCAGGGATCCACTGTGGTATTAATGGAGGATCAGCTGTCGGATGATTGGCTAGGGACACCTGGACAACCTCAAGCCACTAATCTGTACAAGGCCTATGAGGAATATGGGACTTTTCTGGTTGACCAGGGTCGTTTGGATAGTGTTCCAGAGGACTTAGCACCGCTGATTAATTCTTCCTATGTAGCGGACTACCTTGAGTCTTCGGCAGAAGTGTTCGGCACTTGAGTACAAGTGTTCGGCACTTGAGTACAAGTGTTCGGCACTTGAGTACAAGTGTTCGGCACTTGAGTACAAGTGTTCGGCACTTGAGTACAAGTGTTCGGCACTTGAGTACAAGTAATTGTCAGTTGTTGCCCCATGTCCCAATCCCCTGTCCAATCATCGGTTGGTTCCCTTGCGTGTCACTCTCAGCTGGAGGCTCCTCTGGCTGAGGTTATCTCCCTGGATGGCGTATCCTTTGGCTACAGTCGCAAACGTCTGGTGTTGCAAGACTTATACCTGACGATCCGACAGGGAGAATTTTTAACCTTGTTGGGACCATCCGGATGTGGTAAATCAACGATTTTGAACCTGATTGCAGGATTTTACAAACCTCTTTTGGGTACCGTCACCCATGGAGGAGAAGAGATTAAAGGCCCTTCTGCCAGACGAGGGGTGGTGTTTCAAAGTAATGCCCTGTTTGATTGGATGACGGTTGAACAAAATATTGGTTTTGGGTTTCGGTTTCAATCACTGTCGAAGTATGAGAAACAGAAGCGAGTGGAAACCATTATTGGCTTGGTTGGGTTACGGGGCAATGAACGCAAATATCCATACCAACTGTCGGGAGGAATGCGGCAGCGGGTGGCGGTGGCTCGGTCAATGGTGGTGCAGCCAGAGATTTTGTTGATGGATGAACCCTTTGCGGCGGTTGATGTTCAAACCCGTGAGGGGTTACAGGAAGAATTGTTAAAGCTGCACGAGCAAGTGGCTGGGGCCATTTTGTTTGTTACCCACAGTATTGAGGAGGCGGTATTTTTGAGCGATCGCATTGTAATTTTGGATCGCAACCTAGGGGGAATTGCCCACGATATTGAGATTCGCCTACCTGAACCTCGTTACACGGCCATGAATCGAGTTTCAGATGAATTTAATCAATATCGGACAGATCTCTATTTAAAAATGAAGGCAATTGAGTAATGAGCCAATGCAATTAAAAATGTCTAAACAAGATGGCATTCCTGTCTTTAAGGGGCAAGACTTGCAAACCCAGGCATTGCGAGAGAAGGTGCTGGTGTTTTGTGTTGCGATCGCAATTCCCTCCTTCATCCTCATCATCTGGGAACTCACTACGCGCATGGGCTGGATTGACGAACTCTTTCTTCCTAGCCTATCGGGCATTGTCACCGAGTTCTTAGCCATGATCCGCAAAGGTTATGCAGGTACTCCTTTACTAAGCCATGTTCTGGGCAGCCTGAGGCGGGTGTTCACCGCCTTTGGCATTGGTACCGTTGTAGGCATCCTGCTAGGTTTGTTGATGGGGTATTACAAGTATGTGCGTGCCGCCTTTTATGTGGTGACTGAAATCCTGCGCCCCATTCCTCCTCTGGCGTTTATTACCCTGTTTATCCTTTGGTTTGGGATTGGCGAAGTCTCCAAGGTGTTGATCATTCTCTATGCCGGGGCATTAATTGTGATGCTCAACACGATGGCGGGGGTCCAGTCTTGCCCCAAGGATAAAATTTTAGCGGCCCAGACGTTGGGAGCCAATGACCTGGCCATTTTTCTATATGTGATCTTGCCTGCAGCTTTACCTAGCATCTTTACTGGTATGCGAGTAGCTTTGTCTGTTGACTTTGGCATCCTGGTTGCGGCTGAGTTGTTAGCAGGAGATTTGGGTATAGGCTATATCATTCAAGATGCCAGCACCTTTTTTAATGTAGAAGGCTTGTTTGTCGGCATTTTAATGATTGGCTTTTTTGGTGTGCTGTCTGATTTTGTCCTCAGGCTAATTTCCTCACGCGTTGTTCATTGGCAGGGGTGATTTTTTAGCGAGGAATAAGCGACAAGTAACGAGTCAGATCTTATCTCTTAATTCTTTACTGCTTGTATTGTGAACCATTTGTTTTAGGAGTGCATTCAATGTTAGAAACTCTCACTGCTCAATCGGAACTTACAGACCTACAAAACCAAATACTGGCTGGAATCACCCAAGAGAAATGTGTTCAGCTGATCAAAGATCTGGTTCCCACTGGACAGCCAGGCTGTGGCAACTCCATCGATCCAGAAGCACCCATGGCCCACGAAGAAGACATTTCTAAACAGGTGGGACAACATCTGCAGTCCTTGGGGTTAGACGTGGAATGGGTAGCCGCCATCGAAGGCCGTCCCAATGTAGTAGGGCGTTGGAATGATGGACGCCCTGGCCCGTCGCTTATCTTTAACGATCATCTTGATACTTACCCCTCCTGTGATCCAGCGGAGTGGCATATGTCGGGCCATAACCCCTATAACGCCACCCTACAAGGTAAATATCTTTATGGTCGAGGTACGTCTGATACCCGTGGCAATATGACCTGTCAGCTAATTGCCATTGAGATGTTACGTCAGGCAGGGGTAAAAATTAATGGTGAGCTAATTTGTGCTTATACCGTGGATGAAGAGCGCCATGGTAAAGCAGGGGCATTACACTTGTTGAATGACTATGGCCTGACTGCCGATTATGAGATTACGGCTGAGCCCACCTCCTGGACCGATGGTGATGATTGGGGCATTGGCATCGCCCTGGCCCATTCAGGATTGTGTTTGGTGGATATCGAAACCACAGGTGTCAGATCTCACATCTGGCGACCCGATGAAGGGGTCAATCCTGTCTTGCATATGGCTCAACTAATCGAGAGATTGCGCAACACCCCATTTACCCACACAGCACCGCAAATTTATGGCCCCACTCAACCCAGTATTTGCCCGGTCAAGATTGAAGCGGGCAAAATTGGCGAAGGACAGTTTACCCCCCCTGCCTGTAAGGCCAGGGTGTGGGTAATTGGTTTGGTGCCTGGCATGACCTATGAGTCAATTGTACAGGATATGGAGAAGGTGATTTCCCAGTTACAGACAGAGGACCCCACCTTCCAGGCTACAGTGACTAAGGTAGAGGGAGAAACCTTTGTGCCTGCGTCCATAGAAGTATCTGAAGATGCGGAACATGTACAGGCACTCTCAAGGGCATATCAGAAGATTTTGGGCAAAGATCCAGTGCTTTATCGTAAGAATGCTTACTGTGATACGCTGCGTTTTTCCCACAGTGGAATTCCGTCGATTACGTTTGGTCCGGGTGAGGATGGTTGGCCTCCCGTAAATGAATTTATCGATATGGAAAAGGTGGTGGCAGCAACGAAGATCTATGCGTTGTTTTTGTTGGACTTTTTCAAGGTGGAGGGGTAGTAGATAAATAGCCTAACGTATATTGCAGGGCAGGCACAAGGCACAGCCCCTACAGCACAACCTATCTCACACATGCCCTGGCTTGGCTGGGGTATTTTCTTTTTGGGTATCTCTTTAAATCATGCACACTCATCAACTTACGGTTTCAGCCAAACCTTACCCGTTAACCTTAACGCTAGAACACACGGCGTTACTGGTTATTGATATGCAAAATGATTTTTGTACTCCTGGTGGTTGGGCAGACCGAAAGGGATTTGATATAACTCAAACTCAGAAGCCAATTCAACCCTTAACACAATTGCTTGAGGCGTTGCGTGAGACACCAGTTACGATTATCCATACACGGGAAGGACATCGCCCTGATTTGAGTGACTGCCCCCCCCATAAGTTAGCTCGCTCAAAAAATCAAAATGCCGAGATTGGTAGTGAGGGGATAATGGGACGATTATTGACCCGAGGGTCTAAAAGCCATGATTTTGTGGATGCACTGCAACCGGTAGGCGGGGAGATTGTGTTGGACAAACCTGGCAAAGGGGCTTTTGTGGCGACAGATCTAGATTTGATTTTACGGCAGCGAGGGATTCGGCAGTTGTTGTTGACAGGAGTGACAACAGAATGTTGCGTGCATACGACACTACGCACAGCTAACGATTTGGGCTATGAATGTTTGTTGTTAGAGGATTGCTGCGCATCGTTAGTGCCAGAATTTCATCGGGTATCAGTGGAGATGGCGCAGGTGATTTTTGGTTGGGTAACAACGTCTAAGCAATTATTTGCGGCGAAAATTTAGGACTTGCATAGTTATTTTGTGCTGTACTGATATACAAGTAACATTGGCTTTATGTAGTAAATAAATAGGGTCAAAATCATTGAGAATACTGACGGTACGCAACTCCATCGATACAACACCTGCAGTGGTAATACCTGAAATATTATTTATAGTCATATAGTTATATTGCTAATCAATTTATTCTCGCCGTAAGAACTGCTTAAATAAAGGAATACCTTGGTTTAAGCCAAAGCAACGATCAAAGAGTTGGAATCTAGAGGAACAGTTACATCACATTATTCTTGATTGGGATGCGCCATAATTAGGAAGTAGCTTAATTGACATTTACTCAACTTTAATGCAGTTCGAATGGGACGAAGCCAAGAACCTTGAAAATATTCGCAAACATCAAATTGATTTCGTCGATGTCCCTGAAATGTTTGAAAGTTCAATATTACGTCAATATATAGAGAACAATAGCAATCGGCAAACTGGCTAACACTGAATTGAAACGGCGGAGCATAAGTAATTGAATGCCATTCAAAATTACTGCCGCCGTTAAACTTCATCGATGGAACAACAGTATAGGCTATGGTGTAAAACTCTTCTATATTGCGTTAGGAAAATAAATCGCAAGTTAGCAAGCTTTAGGGTGAGCCCTCTGCTTCAACGTCTAACGTCATAACTAGGATCGTTAAAATTGGTAATTCTTAAGGCACTTTTGTCGATTTATAAGTAGGTAGGCAAAATAACTTACACAAGAACTTTTCAAGGATGACACTTTTGAAAAGTCCCCCAACCCCCAACTCTGGGGGCTTCGGAACTCAAAGTCCCCCAGAGTTGGGGGATTTAGGGGGCTTCCAGGATTTTGAAATTAATTGTGCTCATCTACTTAAAGACGTAGTTGACTGATATAACCTCGGTGAGAACGTATTATTTAATCCTAGAGCAATGGCCCCAAACACCTTTGAAAGGGGTGCCTGATCATTTGCCAGAGGCAATGGTTGCCCCGCATCACCTTGCTGACAAATCTGTGGGTCAATCGGCACTTGCCCCAACAGGGGAACTGTCAATTCCTGGGCCATTTGTTCCCCGCCACCACTGCCAAAAATGGAGGTGCGCTCCCCACAACAACCGCAGATCAAATAGCTCATATTTTCCACCAGACCCAGCACCGGCACCCCCACCTGACGAAACATATGAATACTACGGCGCACATCTGAAACTGCCACCTGCTGCGGTGTTGTTACCATGACTACACCACAAATGGGACTCTCTTGAATAATGGTAATCTGGGCATCCCCTGTACCGGGGGGTAAGTCAATCAAGAGATAGTCCAGTTCACCCCAATCCACATCCTGAATAAACTGGGTAATAATCTTATGGAGCACGGGACCACGCCAGGCCAATGGATGCTCTGGCTCTGCCAATAGGCCCACTGACATGACCTTAATGCCATGGGCTTCTAGTGGCTTAAATCGTTGACCGTCGGGCGTATCAATTACCTCTATAGCAGTTTGAGCCAGTCCCAACATCTGTGGCACGTTGGGACCATAGATATCCGCATCCAACAACCCTACTCTAGCGCCCGTTTTGGTCAATGCTGCCGCCAGGTTCACAGCCGTGGTGGATTTTCCGACGCCTCCTTTACCACTGGATACTGCCAAAGTAGTCCGCACACCTGAAATTGTACATACCTGGATATAGGCCTTCTGACACCAGTCTAAATCTCCCAAGGCCAACTGAGTCTGATCCTTAAGATCTTTTTGATGAGAGCCAATATACAGCTTTAGATACACATAGTTATCCACCACCCGCAGGTTCCTCACCATGCCTAATTCAACAATATTGTTGTTAAGGGTGGGTTCAATTACCTGTTTTAAGCAGTAAATAGCAGCTTGCTTACGAGCAGCCACTATGGGATTAGCAGGGACGGCATCGGCTGTTGGGCGATGACTAAAGGGAGAATCGTGGTTAGGCATTGGAGGTTTCTGTCAGCTGGTCCTGAATTTTTTGAATGGCCCGTTGTGAGAAAATTTGCACATCTCTGTCTGGGTCATCCAGGGTTTGTTGTAATGCTGGCAAGACTTCAGGGTTACCCAAATTCCCCAGGGCAATGGCCGCATCCCGTCGTACGTCCGAATATTCATCGGACAGGGCCTTAATCAAATTGGGAATAGCTTGATTATTGGCTACTTTCTGCAGGGCACGGGCCGTAAATTTTCGCACCTGCCAATGGTTGTCTTCTATCGCCTGGATCAGGGCTGGAATAGCGGCGTCGGTGGCGTGTAAATCGAGGGATTGGGCGGCATTACGACGAACCTGCCAGTCGGGGTCGTTGGCGATCGCATCGCACAACATCGGCACCACCTGAGCATCACTTAGATAGCCCAGGGTCAAAATTGCCGAGCGTCGCACATCATCATTGGTATCTTTGGCCAACGGTAAGGCCGGCTCACATCGCACCACCTGATTCAAATACCGCAATGTAACAACTGCCGCTTCGCGCAAAGCTGGCTTCTCCGACTCGAAGAAGGGCAACACGTAGGGCAGCGCCTGGGCATCATGAATCTTCCGCAACAGAATCAACACATTCAGCTGCATCTGCTGATCATCTATCTGAATGGCATCTAACAACTTGAGCAAGTCATCGGGAGCCACCAACTCCTTTAAAGCTGACAGGGCCTCTTCACGGACATCCGGTTCATGGTTAGACCCCAAACAGTCTAATAGGGCAGGCACCGCCACCGGATTTGCCATTTCCCAAAGGGCCGTGACTGCAATTTCCTGTACCCTGGCACTCTCATCATTTAGACATTGAATCAGGGCATCAATGGCGTCTTCATCGCCTAAATGTTGTAGGGATTTAGCCGCGACTAGACGATCGTTAAGGTCTTGCGATCGCAACATTTCCACCCACTGCACTAATTCGGGATCAAGGTCAGTATGGGCCATGGTGAGTCTTCTCCCTAACGCAACAGAAACGGAATCTGGACAGTAATCGCATTGGTGGGGCATTCCTTTTCACAGGGTAGACAAAACCAACACTCGTCATATTTCATGTAGGCCTTACCGGTCTCTGGATTTTTCACCAATACATCCAAGGGACAAACTTCAATACAAGCTTTACATTTTTCGAGACATTTAGATTCGTCCACGATCACGGGAACATCTACACGTTGGGTCGCTAAAGCCATAGATCGGTTTCTCAGGTAAAAAACAGGTATTTGTCTGTAGAGTCGTTCCATGGAATGACTCTACAAGCGATATTTTGGATCCTATAAAACTCCTTGCCCCTCATCGCACCGCCACATCATAAACTTCCTGTTGCAGATCCACCTCCACAATATACGGATCAACCGGACGCTTAAACATCTCCATCGCCCCGGTGTCAGTCTTTCTTAAATTTGCATGGCAGAACCATTCTGTATCATTCTTCTCAGGATAATCCAGCCGATAGTGATACAGTCCCCAACGGCTCTCCTTGCGGTAAAGAGATGCCCGTGCCGCCATCTCTGCACAGTCACGGATAAAGTGCACCTCCATACACCGCATTAACTCATGGGCATCCCTGGCTCCCATCAAATCAAGAGTCTCATGGTAGCGTTCAAAGGCAGCCAGACCAATATCCATCTTGGTCGGAGATTTTGGTGGCTGTAAATAATCATTTACATAGCGTCGCAGCTTATACTCCACCTGAGTATGGGGAATACCATCTGGTCGATTTAAGGGGGCATAAATCCGGGATTGTTCTGCCGCTAAAAACTCTGGGTCGGGCTCCACATGCTCTAGCCCCTGCACGTAGTCCATGGCATTGATGCCCGACAGTCGCCCGGAGACAAAGGCCCCAATCATATAGTTGTGGGGCACACTGGCCATATCGCCAGCGGCATAGAGACCGGGTACCGTGGTCTCGGCCTTGTCATTGACCCAGACACCAGAAGCACTATGCCCGCTACATAGGCCAATTTCTGAAATGTTCATTTCCACCCCATGGGTGCGATAATCTTCTCCTCGGCCCTCATGGAAACGTCCCCGACTGGGGCGCTCATTAGACCAGAGAATGGATTCGATTTCAGAAATGGTATCGTCATCCAAATGGTACATCTTGAGATGTACGGGACCTTTTCCTGAATTCAACTCTTTCCAGGTTTCCAGCATCATTTGGCCACTCCAATAGTCGCAGCTAATAAAGCGGTTCCCTTCAGCATTGGCGGTATAGGCCCCAAAGGGGCTGGCCACATAGGCACAGGCGGGGCCGTTATAGTCTTTGATCAGAGGGTTAATCTGAAAACATTCGATATTGGTCAGTTCTGCCCCGGCATGGTAGGCCATGGAGTAGCCGTCGCCAGCATTGGTCGGATTCTCATAGGTGCCATAGAGATAGCCTGATGCTGGCAAACCAAGACGCCCACAGGCTCCAGTACACAGCACAACAGCTTTTGCCTGGATAACGACAAAGTCTCCCTTGCGAACATCAAACCCAACGGCCCCAATCACTCGCCCCTCTTTCACCATCACGCGGGTCGCCATCACCCGATTGGTAACCCGTACCTTATGACGTTTTACCTGACGGGAAAGAATCTTTTTAAGGTCTTTTCCTTCAGGCATAGGTAACACGTATTTACCTACTCGGTGCACTTGTTTCAGGTCATAATTCCCTTCATGGTCTTTTTGAAACTTAACCCCCCAGCTTTCAAGTTCTTGAATAACCTCAAAGCCCCAGCGACCCGTTTGATAAACGGCTTTTTGGTTCAAAATACCGTCATTGGCGATGGTGATCTCTCTAACATACTGCTCGGGGGTAGAGTTACCAGGAATGACAGCGGTATTAACGCCGTCCATCCCCATTGCGATCGCACCACTACGACGAATATTCGCTTTCTCCAAAATCAAGACATCGGCATCAGGGTTAGCTTGCTTAGCCTTGATACCCGCCATCGTACCAGCGGTGCCTCCACCAATTACCAAAAAATCTGTTTGCAGATGCTGAGTATTCACACAAAATTCCTCACGTCTACTTGTCATGTTTATTAGGGCATTTAACCCTGGAACCTATGAAGACCGATCACCAGTATTTACTGGAACGCTTTCCCAACTCGAACCCATAGGTTAAGGATCAAGCATTGCAAAAAACCTATCCTCAACCCAAAAAATCAAAGCGAATTTAATCACTACCGGTAAAATATTGTTCCTCAGACATTCCTAGCTAGTTAGGATTGCTACTCCTATCCTAAAAGACTCAGTGATAGCCTCAAGGGCTTTTGTATAAGAAATTACGGTTTTTCCATTCATTTCTTTTATATACTCATAAAAGTTAGAAATAACAAAAAGTTAGACTCAAGTTTTTACCCGCTATCGTTCATAGCTAGAAGCCTAATCACCAGTGGAGTTCTAGTTGTCCTAATGCTGGGTAAAGAATCACCCGGAGTGTTTTAGGTAGCCATCAATTGTTGATTAGTTCGGTCACATTTTGCCGTGGAGTTTTATCAACTCAAAGTTTTTTTAGAGGTGGCTCGCCACCTGAGTTTTACTGAAGCAGCAGATGCATTAAATCTGACACAACCTGCTGTGAGTGCCAAGATTAAGGCTTTTGAAGCCGACTTAGAGGTCGATCTTTTCTATCGACTGGGGCGTAAGATCAAACTGACAGCGGTTGGCAATTATCTGCTAGACGAAGGGCCAAAGCTGTTGGATTTAGAAAGTCGTTTACTTAATGAGATCAGCGAGATAAAACGAGGTAAATTTAGCCGTTTACGAATCGGATGTACCACCAGTATTGCTAATGGTTGGTTACCTAAAATTCTATTTAGATATCGCCAGAAATACCCTGATATTGAACTCAACTGCTTACCCTTTGATACGGTTCAATGTCTGCATCAAGGCATAACAATGGGAGATATTGACGTTGGGTTTTCTGAAACAAATCTTAGTGATTTCGATGAAATAGAATCGCTACCGATTGATTTTTTTCAATACCTCTTGATGGTGGCAGCGGATCATCGGTTGGCCAACTGTAAATGGCTGAGCTTACAAGAACTCACGTCAGAATTTTGGGTCTTTCCCATGGCTGGAACATCGGAACGATTTGCCTTGGAGGGACGACTGGCAGAGCTAGGCATGCAACTCTCAGACTTTACCCACCGAGAATTTGTACAGACCCCAAGTTTACTCAGTACATTCTTAACCCACGGGCATTATTTGGGCTTTGGATCAAGTTTGCAGCTACAAACAGAACGTCAGGCTAAGCTGGTAAAAGCCATTCCCTTACAGGAATTCGCCCTAGATTATCGGCTGTTTTTGCTATTGCCGAAGCAGCTTTCAAAGGCGCTTCAACGTCAGTCCCACAAGCGGGGGGCTGATAAGCGGGGGGCTGAAACAGTATCGATTGAACCCCTACAGCAGTTTATTAGTCTTGTTTCTGAGGAATCTAAGCGCAGTCAACGCCTCAAAAGAATATCCCCCACCCCCACCAAAGCATCCCCATCAATATCCTCAAGTTCTCCTGGTTTATCGGTTTCCCAGACAGCTGGAACAATCCATTTACAATCCCCAAATCTCTCCGTTCGGCGGTCTAAGTCAGCGCCCTTAGAGACATTGACAGTGACCATCGGCACTCAAAATAAGACCATCCAAACAGTGACTGCGGGGACAATCATTCAACGCTTAGGACTGCTGGAGCATTTTCTACCTCGGGATGGTCAGTACAATAAAACTGACTATCAAATTAACTGGCGTGATTTTACCTCAGGCGCGCCGATTGCCGCAGGGTTACAGGCTCAAGAGCTAGATATTGGCATTTTAGGCGACTATCCTCTATTACTCAGTGGTATAACTGCGAATGATGAAACGGCATCTTCAACTAAAACCAGGTTAGTGAGCTTTGTTGCCAGTAACCCCGATGGTACTGGTAATACAATTATTGTCCCTGGCCGTTCATCTCTCAGTAGCTTGGATGATTTACGCCATCGAGTCATTGCCGTTCCGTTTGCGTCCTCAGCCCATGGCATGGTGATGCGTACACTTTTTCAGGCAAATCTATTACATGAGGTGACGCTAACGTCTATTGAAAATCTGAATATTGATCGGCTCACTCCACGAAATGACCCAGCCGATGGCTATGCCTATTTCTCCCCCTTGCATGAGATCGCTAGTCACCATGGTCGATTTCGGCCCTTATTGGACACCCCTGACTTGACTGGGCTGCCAACGTTCCACGGCATTGTTGTCAGGGAAGACTTTGCTGACCAGCATCCAGAGTTAGTGATTGCCTACCTCAAGGCGTTAATTGCTGCTCAACATTGGTATATGACAACACCCAGGGCCCTATCCCTAGTCAGTAATTGGGCTAAGTTAGATCCTGATATTGTTTCTAAAACGCTAGATTATCGTCAACAATCCAGTCGCTCTGGTTTGTTTTTCCCAGAAACACAAATTCGCATGGATTGGATTATGGATCATATCCAACAGCTTAAGATTATTCCAGGTAATGAAAAACTTAATGGCATCGACATGGATACCTGGATACAACCTGAGTTTTTGGAAACAGCTATGAATTCTTTTTAATTGGTTTCCATCCCCTTTAAGGTTTCTTCTCGAATCAGCTCAAATACCTCACGATTGAGCTGTGTGAATTCAGGTGTGAGCATATCGTCCACATGGCGGGGTCTGGTGAGAGGGATATCTAATTCCGCTTTGATCCGACCTGGCTGTACCCCCATGACAAAAATGCGATCGCCTAAAAAGACCGCCTCTTCAATATCATGGGTCACAAAAATAACCGTTGTTTTCAACGTACTCCAAATATTCAGTAACAGCTCTTGCATCATGTGTCGAGTTTGGGCATCTAAAGCGGCAAAGGGCTCATCCATTAGCAACACCGATGGTGAGTTTACCAGGGCTCTGACAATACTTGCCCGTTGTTGCATACCGCCAGAAAGCTGATTAGGATAGGCATTGCGATACTTACCCAATCCCACCAAGTTCAGGTATTCTCCCACCATATCCTGACGTTCCGCCTTAGGAATGCCTTTGATTTTGAGCCCAAATTCGACATTTTGGTAAGTGGTCTTCCAGGGCAGTAAAGAATATTGCTGAAAGACAAACCCCCGATCAGCACCTGGCTTTTTCACATGATGCTGATCGACCATGACATAGCCTGCCGTGGGCTTGATAAAGCCTGCAATAATATTCAAAAGTGTGGATTTACCACATCCCGAGGGTCCCAAAAGACAGACAAGTTCTCCAGGTTTAATCTGTAAATTAACCGAATCTAGAACCTGGGTAGACTGGCCACGCCGGGTAAAGGTCATGGAAATACCTTCTACGTTAACCGCCCCCTTGGAGTTAGCCTCTGTCTTGGTGGGTACTGTCAATGTTTCTTGGATCATGGCTCCTACTATGCATCCTGTTTTTTAATCACACGCCAGGGCATTAACGCCGCTGTACCGCGTCCAACCGCCCAGGAACTAATGGCCCCCATTAACCCAATCAACAACATTCCCATAACAATGGGAGGATAGTTGGAGGTCACATAGGACTCCCAGGTGATGTAACCGACACCATATCGGCCAGCCAAAATTTCGGCTGTGACCAGACAAAACCAGGCATTGCCCATGCCAATAGTGAGGCCACTGGCGATGCCGGGTAACGCACCAGGGATAACAATATCCTTAAAGACATGCCATTGATTGGCCCCTAGACATTGACCCACCCGAATTAGCACAATATCGTGCAGTATATTTTCAACGGCACGAATGGTACTAATTAAAACCGGAAAGAATGCTCCAATAAAGGTGATATAAATCATCCCTGTTTCGGCATTGGGAAACATCAAAATTGCTAGTGGAATCCATGCTACAGCAGGAATGGGCCTCAACAATTCTAAGGCTGGCATTAATAGATCTTCGGCAATTTGAAACCATCCAATAATGATACCTAGGACAACGCCCAACACTGAGGCAACAGCAAATCCCACCAGTACCCGCACTATACTAGAGCGAAAATGGACCCATGGATCACTGGTAAAAAATTCAACGGTCGCTTCCATGACTTCCCATGGTGATGGAATGAGTTGAAAGTTAATAAAGAACTTAAACCCAATGACACATAGGATCTGCCAGATACCAAAAAACAGGACCAGGGCAATCAATCGCCTAAGCGAACGACCGGTGAACAAGAACGTTTTCAACGTTTGGGATAACCCCGCAATTGGGCTGGAACTAGATATTCGAGCCCGAGATTGGGGAAGGGTGCTGGCCATGGTGGAAAACTAGATAACATCATAGGGGGGCACAACTTAACGCGAGACAATTTCTCCAATACAGAAGTCGGAATATTCTGCGAGAAGAGCAAAGCTCTACGGAGTTCGGAAGGCGAGCCTCCTCTGACTTCCTAACTCCGACTTCCGACTTCTAACCTGGCCAAGATTTCCCGACTAAAGTTGATGCCCAATACAAGCCTTGCCCCTACAGAAGCAATGGCCAGACAGGTAAATAGACAGACTTTTTCTAGCCTGCTAATGCTGGCACAGCATCCACCATAGCCTGACGTAGATCCTCTAGAGTTAAGCGGCTAATTCGAGCGGGTTGAGGGCCATGGGCATAGGTCTGCAACAGACTCTTAAACGTCGTTACCTGACCACCTGATTCAGAGGCAAACTTCTGTGCATCAGCCTCTAACAAAAAGGCAGAGACTTCATCTCCCTTTTTAACATAATAAGAGTTCTCAGCAAATAGTTTCCAACCCTTATTACGGTCATGGACAAAAATTACATCGGCCGCCTTACCATCGGTCTGTAGCTCATTGAGCTTCTTGATCATATTGGGAATGGTGGCAAAGTCAGTCACCGTAGGTTCTTCTTGAATCCACAGTTGAGCCGCCATCTTAGGCTCTTCAATCGGTTCATTGGTGAGGGCGTCATTACCAGTAATCACATAGTTCTCACCGGCTTCAATCACTTCGTCATAGTTTAACCCCATGTTATCCATGGCAGTTTTCAAGAAGCTCTCGTCCACCCACTGAGTAACGTCTTCAGGGTTAACGGGCGATTCAATCTTACCTAGACTAATCAGCGTGGCAATACTGTTTTTCAGGGCTTCTAACTGGATGTCGCCAATGCTGGGGTTAATGGGTTGTAGACCGGAAGGTCCGAGAAACATGTAAACCACTTCTTTCTCGATACCTGACCATTCTTCGATTTTGGCAGAGATTTCTTCGGGTTCTTCCTGAAATGTTTGGTTGGCTTCAAGCATAGCCTGCAGGTAAGCTTGAACAATTTCCGGATGTTCTGCAGCAAAATCAGACCGAACAACAATGCCATGTAGTGTAGGCACGCCGGTTTGTGCCCCGTCAAAAATCTTTTTCGCAAAGCCCCGGAAGGGGAAGAGTTCTCCAAAGGGAACAAAGTCAGCATGGGCATCGATTTGGCCCGTACGAAGACTGGTTCCACCCACTTCAGGTGCTTGACTAATGAGTTTCACATCGGTCTCTGGGTCAATGCCATTATCGCTTAACGCTTTGAGCACCATCCCGTGGGCGGCAGACCCAAAGGGCACAGACACTGAGCCGCCCTTTAAATCAGCTAGGGAGGTGACATCACTGTCTTTGGGCACAACAACAGCGTTGCCAGCTCCATTGGGACTGTAGGCCAGGGTACCAATAAATGTGGAGGTAACATCGCCTGCTTCTTCCTGGAATTTGATCAAATTAATCACTGCTGGGAAATCTCCCATCAAGCCTATATCAATCTGATCAGCGAGCATTTTATTAGTAATCGGTGGCCCCGATGTATAGCTAGACCACTGAATATCATACTCTACACCTTCGTATTTGCCTGTTGTGGGCAGATGTTTTTCTAACAATCCTAATTCTCGTACGGTGGCACCTCCAACGGCTGTATTGATTACCTGATCCTGGGTACCGATGGAGATCCGGATAACCTCTCCGTTTCCAGAGGAGGCACTGGCTGTATCAGTGGACCCGTCAGCAGTCTCACTGCCAGAAGGGGGGGCAGAACAAGAGGCAATAAAAATTGCAGAAACTGTGAGAGCACAAGAGAGAGAAAGTCTTCTAAGCCAAGAATAATGAGACTTCATAGCGAGGGCACTCCGATCAATTTGCTCCATTTAATCGGTAGGAGAAAGGGGTATCTGTAAATAGAGATACAGATGCTTTGTTGGTGCTCTCTAGGGTAATAAGGATTTTGATTAGACTTATAGATATCTTTTATTCATAGTCCACCAGACAGCGATCAGCTGCTTAAATTTCCCAGGCTAAAAAGCCAGCAATCTGACTGGCCAGGATGTTAGGGTCAAAGGGTTTGGTAATTACTCCAGATGCCCCGGCTTCGTATAGCCGCCGCCGATCTGAGGCCTGGGCTTTGGCGGTTAGAAAAATGATCGGAATATGAACGGTGGTAGCATTTTCCTTTAGAGCAGCTATGGTGGCTAACCCGTCCATACCAGGCATGGCGACGTCTAGAAGGATGGCGTCGGGCATGGTTGCGATCGCAACCTCCAGCCCCTCCTCCCCTGAATTCGCCGTTATCACCTGCCAGTCAGTATTCAAGGTCAGGCCGATCCGAGCAACGGTCTGAATGTCAGTTTCATCATCAATCAGTAAAATCTGTCGGCGGGTCATGATGGCTTATCTTGGATAGATGGCTTAGGCAACGTAAAACAAAATGTACTCCCCTGGCCATGGACACTTGTCACCCAGATCCGACCATCGTGGTGCTGAACAATTTCACGACAAATGGCTAGCCCTAATCCAGTTCCCCCATGCTTACGAGTATCGGACGCATCCACCTGTTGAAACCGCTCAAAAATGGTTTCCAGTTTATCCTCAGGAATCCCACGCCCCTGGTCAATCACCTTAAATAAAACCTGGTGGGGTTGTTCCACAGCTTTGAGTAATACCGTTTCATCTCGGGGAGAAAACTTAATCGCATTACTCAAAAGGTTGGTCAAGGTTTGTTCGATGTGATCTGGGTCAGCGTAGATGTAGGTATCAACGGGAATAATCTGCACCGTTACCCCCTGGGCCTGGGCCATGGGTCGCATCGCCTGGGCCGCCTGTTCTAACAAATCTGTCACCTGGCAGCGCACCTTAAGCATTTTGATCCGACCGGACTCAATGCGCTCCAGGTCAAGTACATCGTTGATCAGACGAGTCAGTCGCTCAGTATTATTCAGAGCAATTTCCAGCAGTTCTTGCCCCTGGGGTGCTAACTGGCCTAGTTTTCCGGTGGTTAATAACTTGAGTGCACCGTGGATTGACGTAAGGGGTGTACGTAATTCATGACTTACCACTGACACAAATTCATTTTTAAGTTGGTCGGCGGCCTTGTGGGCACTGATGTCTTGGGTTAATGCAAAGCAACCCCGCACCTGCCCCGCTTGAATATCCGGTTGATAAGAAATGCTAACCCAATGGTAAGGACGATCTCTATCGGGAAATTCGGCCTCAAAGAAAACACTCTGGCCAGCCAGCGCCTGTTGTAAATAGGGCTGAATCGTATTGTAAATATCGGGTCCGAGGGCGGTGGACAGCGATTGGCCCTCAAGGGATTTGTAAGGTACGCCCAACCATGTTTCATAGGCACGGTTATTAAAGCGATAGCATTCATCCGCATCGATATAGGCAATCAGGACTGGCAATGCATTCGTGGTAGTGCGCAACTGTTCTTCACTGCGACGAATGGCGGCTTCTGCTTGCAAGCGTTCAGTAATGTCCTGCAGCATGACAGTAAACCAAAGACCATCCTTGGTTTTACTTTTAGAAATGGAAGCTTCGGCTGGAAAAATCTCTCCATTTTTACGACGACCGCTGACCTCTCTTCTACGCTTACCCATACGACGAAAAGACGCTAACGATTGACCAAACGTCGTCACATGGTGACGGTGAATGGAGCGCAAGGCCTCCGGTAATAGCAGGTCAAGCGATTGACCAACCGCTTCGGCGGCAGTATAGCCAAATATTTGTTCAGCGGCTTGGTTATAGAGGCGAATCTTCTGTTGCTGATCAATACAGATAATGGCTTCCCCAGCCAGCTCAAAAATATTTGCCAGGGTTTGTTGATTATCCAGTAAAGCGATCTGAGTTTGAGTTTGTTTGTTCAGGGTATCGACCGTATCTAAAACCGATTTTGAAAAATCACGCTCCTGCAGCAACGACTGTTCGACGTGTCGCTGCTCAGTAATATCAGTGGCCGCTGCATAGATCAGACGATTGTGGGCTAGCGCATTCCATACTAAATAGAGGTAGCCACCATGGCTACAACGATAGCGATTTTCAAAGGTGATACTGCCGTCTTCCTTGAGCAGTTTAGCGATCGCAGCCTGGGAGCTTGACTGATCTTCTGGATGCACAAAGTCAATAAACGGTTGGGTAATCAGGGTTGCCCTAGCATGACCCAACACATTAGAAAACTGAGGCGTCACTTGCTGAAAACAGCCATCAAAATCAATGATGCATAACAGGCTAGGGGTAACTGCCAGCAATAGCTCTAAGTTTTGCCCGATCAATGGTGGATTCACTGGATGATGCTCAGAGCTAACCATAGCATCTTAAATTAGCGATGAAAATTCTCTGTGCTTATCCTAACAATGGCTATCAGGCAATGGGCAGTGGGCAGTCGGCGGTATGTCCGATAGTCCATAGGCTTATTTTTTTAAGAAAAGACTATTGGCTTCCATGATCCTCACATTTTCTTCAGATTTTTACCGTAGGGTATGAGTATTAGTAGGCCAGGTCAATGCAGTATCTCTACAGTTTTGCAAATGTGAGTCTAATCCTTAGGGTAATGGACCGCATATCTCAGATGCCCCATCTGTCGTTAAAGTCCCTGACGGTTGTTTATTTAGTCGATCGTTGGGTGATGCGCTTAAATCTCAAACATGCCTTAAATGTTTCTACCGAGAAAAGTTTAATTGCTTTTTTCATGGAGAATGGCATGCCCCATCATCCATCTATGCAGTTGCGCAACGCCTTTAGAGCGTTAGATCAGGAACAAACACCCACCCAAGTTATGAATCAGTACCAGGTGGTGGTGGTTTCCCATGGTTTACCTGATCCAACCGAGCTACACGAATTTTGCGCCCGTTTTGTTGAGGGGTTGGGCTATTATCCGCCCAGTCTGGTGTAGTAGGGGCACCCCTTGTGGGTGCCCTATTCCCTTGTGGGTGCCTTATCCTAATGCCCCTAGGAGTGGTGGATCTGATTGAGAATACGTACAGCCAGTTCAGAGGTTGCCACTGATTTATTAATAAAATCGTCACCACCAAAACGAAATGCACGACCACGGGTAGTTTCCGCTTCGTGAACCGTGAGAAATATGATGGGCAGATCGTACCAGCGTGGATCTGCCCGTAACACCTGACAGACCTCAAAGCCACTCATCTCCGGCATAGTGACATCCAACACCAGGGCATCTGGCTTTATTGTTTCAAGGGTTTCCCAAAGCCGTTTGCTATTAGTCAACGGGGTAATGTCAAAATTCCAAGGGGCAAGACTGACCTGTAATAGCTTTAAGATCTGCGGATCGTCATCAACGATGATAATTTTGGCAGGAGCTGTGTTCGAGCGCATCACCTTTAATGCGTCTGAAATCACCTGCTGAGGAGAACTAGCGCGATCCAGCAGCTGGCTCGCCCCCTGCCGCACTAACTGCAAACGGATCGAGGCTGGTAATGCCGGTAATAGTAGGCAAAATGGCCCAGTAAATTTCTTGGTAAAGTTAGCAATGTCCTGGAGCAGCTGAGTGGGCAATTGCTCAGCGGGTTCATTCGCTAATGCTTCCTTAGTCAAGCTAGATGGCGGCAGATCAAACACAACCAGCTGGGGTTTAAGCTGATGCAATAGGCGCTGGGCATGGATTAAGGTATTGGCCTGACGCACCCGTAGGGATTGCTGTGTCGCCTGCAAACTCAGCTGATCCACCAGGTGACGATCCGGGCTAATCAATAGCAACAGAGGTACCCCAGCTGTAACCGTTTCAGTGGCATCTTCCACCGACGTTTGAGTAATTTCGTTGCGCAGCTGTTGCACCAAACGATGAAACTGAGCCGCTGGAATATCGGTGGATGGGTTAATTTGCAACAATTTTTCCAACCGTTGAGCCAGGGTAGACCCCATGGAAAACCCAAAGCTACCTAATGCACCCACCAGTTTATGGGCCGTCATTTGACTGGTTTGAGAAAGTTCGCTACCGAGATTACCCTGTTGGATTGCGATCGCAGCCTTTTCCAGCACCTCCACCCGTTCCTGCATCACTCCCCGATATTTTTGCCAGGCTTGCTCCACAGCCAGGGTGGTCGACGACTTAGGCAGGGCTGCTTCAACCGGTTCGCTGACATTCAGCCGATAGCCCAACCCATAAACCGTTTTGATTAAGTTCTTGGGAGCCCCCACCATACTCAGCTTTTGCCGGACTCCCTTGATGTGGGTCCGCACAGCATCTTCACTGGGTGGGTTTTCAAAGGCCCAAAGGTCATCAATGATAGCATCTAAGCTATAAACCCGATTGGGCCGTCGCAAAAATAACTCCAGGAGAGCGAATTCCTTGGGGGTAAAATGTACCGGATTGCCATTGTAGGTAGTTTCACAGGTACTGGGGTCTAGCGTAATCCCGCCCAACTGCAGCACCGTCGGTAATCCCACCTGCTCCCGGCGTAGCAATGCCCGAATACGTGCACCCAGTTCATCCAAGTCAAAGGGTTTGACCACATAGTCATCAGCACCTGCATCCAACGCCTTGACCTTTTGGGCAGGGGTCCCCGTTGCTGACAACATCAAAATCGGCTGTTCGTAGCCACCCTGGCGAAAGGCTTTGCAAAACTCAATACCACTGCCATCAGGCAGATTCAGATCAAGCACCACCAAGTCATAGTTAAACAGGTCAAGGTACCCCTGAGCAGTTTGACCATCAGTGGCAATATCCACAGCATAGCGTTGATAAATGAGCTGGCTGGCCAATGTATCCATCAGCGCTTCGTCATCGTCTATCAACAATATACGCATCGTACCGAGATAGAAAGCTATCTGTGGAAACCTACTTAACTATATAAGTCGGAAATGTCTGTAAATTATCAATCTTTTATAAAAGTTATTTCTCTTTGAGGGAGCAAAAAGCAGTTTTAGCAGGTATTGCTAACACACAACATCACAAAGAATTTTCTAGAATATAGACACTATCCACGTCCAGAACTGTAGTTTTGCCCTAAAGGAAACACCAGGTTTCAACTTGGACGTGGTTTAGGTGAAAGCTTATGGTGTGCCTCCCAAGCCAAGGTTGGGAAGAGGGATTTATGAGACGGTTTTCTATGCCTATCCCACATTCACTCAGTTTTGCAGTGGCTAGTGTTGCAGCCATATTGGGTTGCTCTACAGCCGCCATGGCTCAGACTGTTCCAGGTCCGAGTTTACCCATTACCGTTGACTCGTCAAGCCTGGCTAGAATTGCTGCTGATCTGGCTTATCCCAACAGCGCTCAACGCTTCTTTGAGGCCGGCAAGGCTCAGTTCGAAGAAGAGATCAAACGCCTTACAGACGAAGATATCCAGTCTGACCCCCTACTAACGATAAGGCCAGAGGTGCTAGATCAGTTTGAAGACGAATAATTTATCAACGCCAACAGTAAGTAGGAAACTTAGCAAGAAAGCATTCTGCTAATTCAATTACAGTGCAACTGCCCGCGACATAGGATAATAAAGGATTCGTTGACAAACGGGTTCTACCATGGCAACAGCACAGCCACCTCGGCATAAGCACATTGTTCTTACCTCTCATCCTGGTAATTTTGGCCAAAATTCCATTGAGATTAAATGGGGCGAGGCAGACCCAAACAAACGTGGTCCCATTATTGCTACCCTGGGCAACCGGTCCCATCGCAACGTAATTGGCACCCATTCCGGTGGCTATGCAGTGTATCGAGCATTGGCCGTTGCCAGTGGTAGTCTAGAGCGCGATCACCGCGCTGATTTAACCAATACGGCCCCGACGGTTGCCATTGGCCCTTATCCCAGTTGGACCGTGCCGGACAAAATTATTTCCCTCGACCCGTTTGGAGCCCTGGATCAGGATCTGTTTGCCGACCTCAGGGCCGAGGGTTACGACATTCGTCCCTCCATTGCCATTACTAAAGCCCATATCAATATTCCAGAATTACAAGAGGCCGTTAACCAAGGCCGTATTCACGTCGATGGCAAAATTCTGAAGGACGGTGGTGAGCTGGTGGTAACCAAGGCCGCCATTGAGCCCGTGTGGCATTTACCAGGCATTGCTAAGCGGTTTGACGTGGAGGAAAGCAATCTGCGCCGCACCCTGTTTGAGCAGACCGGCGGCATGTTTCCTGAACTGGTCACCCGCCCTGACCTGCAGGTATTTTTACCCCCCATCGGTGGACACACGGTTTACATTTTGGGAGATATTGAGGCCATTACTGACCCAAATCGTCCCCTGGCCGTCAGGATCCATGACGAGTGCAACGGGTCCGACGTATTTGGCTCAGACATTTGCACCTGCCGTCCCTATCTAGTGCACGGCATTGAGGTAGCCTTAGCCATGGCCCAAGCTGGTGGGGCTGGGGTGATCATTTATGCCCGTAAAGAAGGTCGTGCCCTGGGGGAAGTAACTAAGTTTTTGGTCTACAACGCTCGTAAACGGCAGGTTGGGGGCGACCGAGCTGATACCTACTTCACCCGCACTGAATGTGTGGCCGGGGTACAGGACATGCGCTTTCAAGAACTAATGCCCGATGTAATGCACTGGTTGGGCATGACCCGAATTGATCAGTTTGTTTCCATGAGCAATCTTAAATACGATGCCGTCGTTCAATCTGGCATTGACATTGTGGAACGGGTCTCGATTCCAGAAGATCTGATTCCAGCGGATGCCCAGGTGGAAATCAAAGCGAAAAAAGCGGCTGGTTATTATACCGAAGGGGAGGTGCCCGACAAGACTGCACTTACCCAAACCATTGGTCGCCAGTACGAGGATGCTTAATGACACCGGCAGAACAGGCAGCGATTGCCTATTTAAGGCAGCCCCAGGCAATTCGCGATCGCACCTACCAACTATTCGAACTATGCCAGACAGATAAACTTGACCATTTTGCCTGCAATCTAGCCAAACTAGACGCCGTTGCCGACTATGTCGTTGAGACCACTCGGCAACTGTATCCCGATTTTGATGTGCCGTTTCACAGTCGCTGGCGTCACTTTGGCCAAGCGCGCCTGACACCGCCCTTAATTCTCCCGGCCCATCAAGGCACCCAGGATATTCCACCACCGTTAATGCCGGAGGAGGCCAGAAAGGAATCGGCCAAAGCACAGCTCGACCTGGTTATTGTCAGTGTCCTTTTGGATGCCGGAGCCGGTAGTCAATGGCACTATCAGGACTTTTCTACCAACCAAACCCTGGGCCGTTCAGAAGGGTTGGCCGTTGCCAGTCTGCGGGCCTTTGAGCAGGGGTTCTTTTCTACGGATGCCACGGTGCTCTATCAGGTGGATGCTGCTGGTTTGCAGTCCCTAACGGCAGCGGATCTAGCCCAGGTATTTCAAGTCAGGGATGACAACCCCCTAGTGGGACTATCGGGCCGATTGACCTTGCTGCATCAGTTGGGTGCTGCCCTGGCAGCCCAGCCAAAGCGCTTTGGAGCAACCCCTGCCAGACCGGGCAATCTGTTGGACTATTTAACTCAGCGCTACGGCCATACCTTGGATGCGGGGCTGTTGCTCACCGAAGTGCTAGAAAGCTTCGGCTCAATCTGGCCGGGGCGAGTCACCTTGGCCGATACCAATTTGGGTGATATGTGGCCCCATCCAGCCTTGCCGGACACAGGATTGGGGACAAACCTGGTGCCGTTTCATAAGCTATCCCAATGGTTGACCTATTCCCTGGTAGAACCCTTAACAGTCGCTGGGATCACCGTGACCAATTTAAATGCCCTGACGGGGTTGGCTGAATATCGCAATGGGGGTCTGTGTATAGATTTGGGCTTACTGGTTGCCAAACATCCCGAGGTGACAAACCAGGCCCACTTACCAGGCTCATCGGTAATTGTTGAATGGCGAGCCCTCACCATAGTGATGCTAGACATGATTGGTGAGCGGGTGCGTCAGTTGCTTAATAAATCGCCGACGGAACTGCCGTTGATCAAAGTGTTGGAGGGGGGGACCTGGGCAGCAGGACGACGAATTGCAAAACAACTACGACCGACTGGAGTACCGCCGATTGCAATTGAGAGCGATGGTACGGTGTTTTGAAGTCGGAAGTCGGAAGTCGGAAGTCAGAAGTCGGAAGTGGGAGGCGTATGGACAACAACTTGGTAACGCAAATTGCGCATCCGTTGATTCAGCATAAACTGACGCTGATGCGGCAGAAAGAAACGAGTACGGCTAAATTTCGCCAACTGTTGGAAGAAATCAGTCTGTTGTTAGCCTACGAGGTTACCCGTGAATTGCCCCTAGAAATGGTTGACATTGAGACGCCCTTTGCCACCATGGCAGCGCCAATGTTGACGGGCAAGAAGCTGGTGCTGATTTCGATTATGCGGGCAGGACAGGGAATTTTGGACGGCATGCTGAAGTTGATTCCCTCGGCGCGGGTAGGGCACATTGGCCTCTACCGGGATCCGAGAATGCTGATGCCAGTAGAGTATTACTTTAAGGTGCCTAAGGATGTCAGTGAGCGGGATATGCTCATTGTTGACCCGATGATTGCCACGGGGAATAGTGCGATCGCAGCCGTCCATCGCCTCAAGGAAACCCAACCCCAGTCAATTAAATTTGTATGTTTGCTGGCAGCACCAGAGGGACTTAAGAGTTTCCATGAAGAACATCCCGATGTCCCTGTTTTTACGGCTGCCATCGACGAGAAGCTGGATGAACACGGCTACATTTTGCCAGGTCTGGGCGACGCAGGCGATCGCATGTTTGGTACGCAGTAAGACCTACCTCGGAGTCCCTCCCAGGAGAGGAGAGTTTTGGACTAATGTTTTCAGTTTTGTATTCGATTTTTAACGTTTAGAATCTGTTATGAAACAACTAAAAAACTACATTGCTGGTGCATGGCAACAGTCTCAAACCACTGACTATCTTGAGGTGATTAACCCCGCTACCAATGCTCTTCTGGCAGAGGTTCCCCTCTCACTGGCCAGGGAACTAGATCAGGCGGTAACCGCTGCCAGTGAGGCCTTTAGCACCTGGCGACGGATTCCTCCCACCGAGCGTATTCAGTATCTCTTTAAACTCAAAACACGGTTAGAAGAAAATCGTGACGAGTTAGCCAAAACAATCACCGCAGAATGTGGCAAGACCCTAAAAGAATCCCAGGGAGAACTGCAGCGAGCGATTGAAAATGTTGAAGTGGCCTGTGGTATTCCTACGTTGATGCAGGGGTATAACTCAGAAGATATTGCCCGTGGCATTGATGAGATAATGATTCGTCAACCCTTGGGGGTGGTGGGCGTCATTGCGCCGTTTAATTTTCCGGCGATGATTCCGTTTTGGTTTTTTCCCTATGCCATTGCCTGTGGTAATACCTGTATTATTAAACCCTCTGAGAAAGTCCCCCAGACGATGACCAAAATCATGGAACTGGTTGGCCAGACGGGAATACCGGCAGGGGTAGTGAATTTGGTCAATGGCAGTAAAACCGTTGTCGATGCATTACTGGATCATCCGACAGTAAAGGCCATTAGCTTTGTCGGGTCGAGTCCGGTGGCGCAGTATATCTATCGTCGCGCAGCGGAAAACGGCAAGCGAGTACAGTGTCAGGGGGGAGCCAAAAATCCGGTGGTGATTTTGCCCGATGCGGATCTGGAGATGACCACACGAATTGTGGCGGATAGTGCCTTTGGTTGTGCGGGACAGCGATGTTTAGCAGCATCCCTGGCGATTACCGTCGGTACGGTGAAGGCAGACTTTACGGCAGCGATGGTGACCGCAGCCCAGCAGCGGGTGGTGGGCAATGGCCTTGATGATGGAGTGCAGATGGGGGCAGTAATTAATCGGAGCAGTTGCGATCGCATCCATGCCCTGATCCAAACCGGCATTGACGAAGGCAGCAAACTGTTAGTCGATGGTCGTAATCCCCAAATTCCTGGCCATGAGCAAGGTAGCTTTGTACGCCCCACCCTGTTGCAAGATGTTCCACCCCAGGGTGAAATTGCCACCACCGAGATTTTTGGACCAGTGTTGGGCCTAATCCATACAGATACTTTGGATCAGGCTATTGCCCTAGTCAACCAAAGCCGTTGGGGGAATATGGCCTGTCTGTTTACCAATTCAGGGTCAGCGGCCCGCAAGTTTCGCTATGAAGCCGAAGCAGGCAACATTGGCATCAATATTGGCGTAGCAGCACCAATGGCATTTTTCCCCTTTAGCGGTTGGAAAGAAAGTTTTTACGGCGATCTTCATGGTCAAAGCCAGCACGCAGTTGAGTTTTTCACCCAGACAAAAGTTGTCGTTGAACGCTGGCCCAAAGAATGGTCACGACAGTTTTAATCTCTTCTTATAATTTGTATTTTATGCCCGAGAGCCTCCGCAAAAACCAATGCAGGCCCCATATAATTGCCCCAGCCGTAACCTCGAACTTAATGCTATTAGGAATAGCCTAGTACGGTGGGTTGTAGGGCGGCGTTCCGGCCTTGTTCAGGGGGAAACCCCAATATGCCTAAATTGAAAACCTTGTTGTTTCCGGAAAGGGAACTCGGAGGGACCCCAAGCAACCGGTTTTACCATTAGCCAACCACTCAAAGGACATCGGAAAATCGGCTAATAGCGAGAAAGGCTGCTTAAGTTAATACTCTGATGATATAAAAGCAAAGTTTAAACCAGACGTTAAGCTTTACATTGTCTAATGCTCGCTAATGTAACCTCGTCAACCATTCAATGAATCCAAATCCAAATCAGCCAAATCTTGCCGATACCCTCAATACCATCTTGAGTCAAGCCACAAGCCTCAAACAAGACATCAATGAAAACTTAATAGATAACAACACGGCCACCATCAATGACATCTTGTTACGTACCGCCTATGCACAAATTCCTACCAAAGCAGCTGAGGCAATTCCAGGGCTGGAAATATTTGAAGACAGTGAAAACCCTGGCAGCTGGTTTTGGGAATGGTCATGGGGTGAATGTCAGGAGGGACCGCTGGAGAACGAGCTAGAAGCACTGATTTCATTTGCTCGATTTGCAGCTGAGCTAGCGATGGAATTAGGGGATAATGACGAATAAGGACTCGGTGTGAGTAGAAAACAGGGGAAAACCCATGATGTGAGAAGTTATTTAGTCTCTGAGTGCTCAAGTTACAAACGTAGCTAAAGTAGCAACCCCTGGTTGTTTAATCTGCTAACAATACTCTGGTGAGCTACACCTAAATTTAGGTATCAAAAACTACGCTGGAGTAGGGGTATGTATGTTGTTTCTAAGGCTCTTAATAAGCAAATCAGCCAGCCTAAGCATGGAGTAAATGGATTGGCCATAGCCTATGTCATCATTGGCTATGGCGGCTCTATTGCCTGCATTTGTCATTCAGGCTGGTGGATCAATATCCTGGGGGTATTGCTGCTGACCCATACGTTAGTGTGGGCGGCTTATTTTGTCCATGAGTTTATCCATGGCACGATTTTTCGTGGCCCGCAACTGAATGGCCTGGGGGCTAGGGCCATGCTTTTTCTGACGGGGTCTTGCTACTGTCGCTATTTGCCATTAGCACGGTATCACCTGGCCCATCATAAAAATCGTGCCGATTTTTCAGCATTTTCTATGGATGCTTTTTTGCGATCGCTCCCCACCCCTCTACTCAAGCTAATCGAACTCCTGGAATGGCTTTACTTCCCAGCCATTAACCTGATCCTACGTTGGTTTTGTGCCCTGTCTCCATTTTTAGGCCAAACCCGTCAGGAAGACCGCTGGCGTAATGGTGTTTTGTTATTCGTCAGAGGTAGCCTTTTTGTTACCCTGGCCTGGTACTCCTGGAAAGCTGTCATCCTTTACTTTATTAGCTATCTCTGTTTTCTCAATATTCTACGGTTTATGGACTGTTTTCAGCATACCTATACGGTCGTGCAAATGGGGCAACCCATGCCCAAATACAGTCTGGACTATGAGGAAAGCAATACGTACTCAAATTTAGTGTTAGGACGTTGGCACTGGCTGAACTTACTATTTCTTAATTTTGGTTACCATAATGCTCACCATCAGGTAATTCATTGTCCATGGTATCTACTGCCTCAGCTAAATGAGGAACTCTATGGGACCAACTATAAACAGCAGGTTAGCCTAGGCAGTCTGGTAAAAAACTACCATCAGTTTCGTATGCGACGGTTGTTTGGTGAAAAGAGTAGTGTCGTTGAAACTGATGATGGGCTTGATTTTGATAATTTTCTCGGAGATATTGGCGTTTCTTTTTTGCTCCTGAGAGAGCCGTTAGACTGGCTAAACTCAGAACTATCGCTCCGATTAAATTGAATCTGGATCAATCCCCATTTTCCTAAGCTTTTCTGCTAGTCGTTCAGCTTGCTTATAAACGTCCTTATACGGGATATAAAGTTGCTTGAGTAATGTCTATTTTGGCTATGAACTCTCTGGGTTAAAACAGATTTAGAGGCTAAGTTTGCTCGGTTGCTTAGAATTGAGGGGTACTGCTTACGGGAATACATTTATGCCTTCCCCTTTGCCTGGGATGGATCCGTATTTGGAGCATCCTCGATCCTGGCCGAACTTTCATCATCGGTTGATTACGGCAATTGCCATTAGCTTAGGTCCACAGTTACGGCCTAAATACCGGGTGGTGGTTGAGGAGGCGATCTACCAGACAGAGGGGCAGAACTCAGTTTTGGTAGGGATTCCTGATGGGCAATGCGGGAAACTTTACCGATGCCGGATGTGGTACGTCAGGGGTATCTGGAAATTCGGGATGTGGCTACCAGTGAGGTGGTGACGGTGATGGAGGTGCTATCACCGACGAATAAGCGGCCTGGGGAGGGTCGACGGACCTATGAAGCAAAGCGTCAAACGGTTTTGGCGAGTCCGACAAATCTGGTAGAGATTGATTTATTGTGGCAATGGCCTCCGATTGTGCAACTGCCTGAGCAGATTAGGACGCACTATCGGATTTTGGTCAGAGCTAGTGTGAATCGACCTCGGGCAAGTTTGTATGGGTTTAATTTGCAAGAGCCGATTCCGGCATTTCCTTTACCTTTGCGAGAAGGGGAATCGGAACCGATTGTTAACTTACAGGAGTTGCTTGGTGATATTTATGATTAGTCAGGATATGACTTGGTGATTGACTGACGGCAAGCAATTCCTGAAGATATGAAATACATTCAGTGATACAAGCTTATTTCTTGTGTTTCATGTCTTCCATTCAAAAAATTCTGATTTTAGCCTCCAATCCACTGTCGCTATATCTATACTGGCGATACAAAAGGTGTAATTAGAATATGGGATTTTGATAGTGAAATTTGTCTTTTAAAGATTCCTTGCCACTCCAAAGCAATAAGTGCAATTGCTCTAAACTCTAAAAATAATTGGTTAGCCACATGTGGAGATGATAAAAAAGTCAGGGTAATTGATCTTAATAAAAACAAAATTATCAATAAAAAACTAAGGGATTCAGATCGTATTCAATCTATACTTTTTACTAAAGAGTCCTAGGTTTTATACGGTAAACATACTCTTATATAGCAGCTGTGTGACAGTTTATGACTTTAGTTATTTTCTCAAATGCCAGCTGCGTGGTTGTAGGAAGGTCGCTATTCCTAGGGTGGACAGTGTAGAGCCGATGCCGGAATGGTTACGACCTGTCCAGGGGAGTCGGGGACTGACGCGATCGCAACAGTTCCAATACGCACTTCCACTACTCACCTGCTCCAAAATCCCCACAGCTCTTTCTCTCTGAGAACTATACACTGCTGCCGTCAGCCCATAGTCCGTATCATTCAGTAAAGTTACTGCCTCATTATCGTCGTTTACCCGCTGAATCCCAATCACTGGACCAAAGGTTTCCTCACGCATGACAAGCATCTCATGGGTAACATTCGTTAAGACCGTAGGAGCAAAATACCAGCCAGGGCGAGCTATCGGTTGACCACCACAGAGAACCTGAGCCCCTTTGGCGACAGCATCTTGAAGTTGTTGTTCAATCACTGAAAGCTGAGGCTTACGACTCAAGGGACCTAAATAAGTGTCGGTATCAGTTGGGTCACCCAGTTTAAATTCTTGAACTGTCTGAACAAACTTCTCAACAAACGGTTCATAGACATCTGTGTGTACATAGATTCTCTCTATCGCACAACAGCTTTGACCATTATTATAAAAAGCACCGTCAGCTAAACCTTCTGCCACAGCAATAACATCGACATCGTCACACACATAAGCTGGATCTTTTCCCCCTAGTTCCAACTGTACTTTGATTAGCTTGGAAGCAACTGCCATGGCAATCTTCTGGCCAGTAGGGTAGGAGCCTGTAAAGAAAACACCATCGATGGATTGTTCAAGGAGAGTGGCTCCAGCGACACCTGTGCCAATGATAGGGACAAAAACATCTTCGGGGATTCCAGATTCGTGGAGGAGAGTTGCGATCGCACTTCCCGTCATCGTTGCAATTTCTGATGGCTTATACACGACCGCATTACCTGTTAATAGTGCAGGAATAAACACATTGGAACCGACAAAATAAGGATAGTTCCAGGCAGAGATATTGGCAATAACACCCAGCGGATCATAGGTAATCACTTCTTCTAACTGTCCAGTACCAGGAATAGCCTGCCAGGGTTCTTGATACACCCGTTGGGCTGTTAGTACCTGGGGAACATTTTCAATAAAAAAATCAATCCGATTTGGTGTCGCTAAGATTTCACTCTTAGCCTGGGTAATTGGCTTGCCAGTCTCAGACGTTAATGTTGCCGCGAGAAAATCTACTTGCTCTATCAGTGAATTCCTAAAGGTTTGAATGGATTTAATCCTGTCTGCCAATGGAGTGGCTGCCCAGGCTGGCTGAGCACTACGAGCCCGTTGTACCTTATTGGCAATTATGGCACTGTCGTCAACGGGAATTTCTTTGATTAAGTCTTCTGTTGCCGGATTAATAACAGAAATTATATCAGTCATAGATCTTTCTCAGAGCTTGCTAAACATCATGCAGTGATTATGTGTTGAAGAACTATGCTACTAGGCCTCCGGCTGCACCGACGATGCCTGCATAGAAAATTGTTTGGAAATAGGGCAGCTCACTCGATTGGCATAAAATATTTTTAGACGAGGAAGTGGTTTCTAACTTTTCAGTCGCAAGGGCCATCGCAGTTACATTCTATGGAATCGTTGAAATGCTAGCGAGTTCGGCTATTGAAAAAGAGTAGTGATTAATACAGTAGAGCCACCTGAATACAGGATTTGAATATAGTAAATGCGATTTTGAAATGTTTATAGTGCCACGCCAGCTGCCACCCGGAATAATTAGGAGAACACAAATATTGCCATAAAAAAGGGGCCTCGATATCTGATAGTTAATCGGGACCACCTACCTGGATGGAAAAACTATAGGGCTGGAACTGAGTTTACATAACTCCAAGCTGCTGCATGACCTCTAATAAATTACAGTCATACCACCATTCTACAATTTTGTTATCTTCCATACGTAGCCAGGTCACACCACTTACATTTACAAATTTTTCGGTGGCAGGTACCCCTAAAAACTCTCCTGTGTTTTTGCCCCGAAGGGTGGCTCGATAAACAACCTTATCTCCTTCAACAACAATATCTTCAATTGTCTGTTCAAGGGCGGGAAATCCTCTAAATAGTTCAGCATTAAATACTTTATTGGCCTCTAAACCCACTACCGGGGCAGAGGCACTGTTGAAGTGATAAACCACATCATCAGTCATTAGCTGATCCCAGACGGTTTCCCAGGTGGGGATTGTCCCCCAGCCGTCTACTGCAAACTGCAAGGCAATCGCTCGGTTATTAACTGGACTCACTAACCCCTTGAATGTGTTTGAAATGCTCATTTGCCATTGTCTCCATACGGAAGCGTATAGTTTTAAGGTATGCTTTGACTATCCGAACGTCAATACGCCACCGTATGGTGAATAAAAAATCAATGTCTAAGCTCAGTAAGCAAGACTGGATCGATGAAGGGCTAAAGGTTTTGGCTGAAGGTGGTGTAGATGCTGTGCGGGTTGAGCCCCTGGCCAAGCGACTCAATATCACAAAGGGCAGTTTTTACTGGCACTTCAAAAATCGACAGGCCCTATTAACAGAAATTCTGCAGGCCTGGGTGACGATCCAGACGAACCACATTATCGAACTGGTGGATGCGGCTGAGGGGGATGCATTGGCCAAGCTACTCTATTTATTTGAGCTAGCCGTACAGGATGATGGCAAAGTCGAAAATGCTATTCGGGCCTGGGCTGCCAATGATATCAGGGTGGTTGAGGTGTTAGATCAGGTTGATCATCGGCGATTGACCTACACCAGGGATCTCTTTTTAGCTGTTGGGTTTACGCCTGTGGACGCCATGGTTCGTGCGCGCATGGTTTACTACGCGCTAATTGGAGAATTTACCCTGGGGACCCGTGCCAATCAAGCTGAGCGATTAGCTGAAATCCGGCTACAGCACAAAATTCTCACCCGTCGTGATTAGAGTGGCTAACTGAATAATCCTGTAGGGGCAGTCCCTTGGGCGGTTTGGCTGAGCTTACCGTCGAAGCTATGCCCTCCGATACCGGACGTATCAGTCAGGATTTCTATTATTCACAATAAAGCCGTTGAGCCAGGGTAGCATCAAGCACAAAGGGATTATCATTGCCTTGCCGAGGGGAGAACTAGAATTTCCCCCCTTGCGAAGGGGGGATTAAGGGGGGTAATGCAGGATTTGAGTTCTCTTACGAGATGTGTGTACACCTTAGCCTGGCTAGAGACATGCCCGAAGCTAGGAAAGTGATTGTCTTATACTGGGAATGTTGGTGGAAAAACATTCCGCTTTGAGCAGGTACTCTAATTTTAGAAATTCTGGTTCAGAGCTGGCATCACCCTACCGGGTACTACTATGATATTTCAGCTGCCTCAGCCAAAGACTGTAGCTGCCAGGTATGGTCTTCTGCGAGTCGTAATATTGACTGATGATAGTCTTCTAAAGACTGACGGTGCCCGACACTGATGTAAGCAGTTTTAGTCGCTGCTAGATGGCTATACAGTTGTTTTTCATTGTCACGGTCAAGGGCGCTAGTGGCTTCGTCCAAGATAGTATACTTGGGCTGATGGAGTAGCACACGGGCAAAGCTCAAACGCTGTTGTTCTCCTAGGGATAACACATCACTCCATTCTGCTTCGGCATCAAACCCACCAAAGCGGTCGTCTAAATCGTGCAGGTTGACTTGTTCTAATGCTGTTTTAAGCTGGGTGTCATTTAGTTCAATAGTAGGGTAAGGATAGAACAGTTGTTGGCGTAGACTGCCCAGAATCATATAAGGTTTTTGGGGTAAAAACAGCAGCTGTTCTAGAGCAGGACGTTGAATGGTGCCGGTGCCGGAGTTCCAGAGACCTGCGATCGCACGCATTAACGAACTCTTACCACAGCCGCTAGGCCCCACGACCAGTAGGGAACTTTGGCTACTCAACTCAAGGGATAAATCTTCGATCAAGGTGCGTTGGTAATTAGGCGTTTGCAACGTCAAATTCTTGAGCATAAGCTCCGGTGCAACTTCACAGCTAATAACCAGGTTTTCAACCTGAGTGACCTCTGCTGCCAATACCTCTGTTTCTTCTGTGTTCTCAGAAGCTTCTTCAACCTGTCCTAGGGAACTAGCAAAATCATAAAGCCGATCAATCCCGGCTCCAAAGGCAGTCAACGATTGAAAGCGAGCAACGATTAAGTTAAGCGAGAAAAAGACACGAATAAACGCCCCCTGGGCTTCGCTAACTTTTCCAACCTCAATATCCCCATTAAAAATACCAGGGGCAACAACCAGGGCCGGGAGGATAAACGGAATAAACTCGTAGGCATTGGTAATACCATTAAGCCCCAACTCCCAACCTAGCAGTCGCTTGTAGTTATCAAACGCGGCCATAAATCGATTGTTAACCTGGGTCGCTTCCTGGTCTTCACCCTGATAAAAAGCAATAGCTTCAGCATTCTCACGCACCCGCACCAGACCAAAACGGAAATTGGCCTCTCGCTTAAGCTGTTCAAAGTTTAGGCGCACCAGGGGTTGCCCAAAAACACCCACCGTGGCCAGGGTGCCAATGATGGCGTAGGCAAGTAAAAAGAGTACTAATTCTCGGGAAATGCCAAGCAGTACGCCGCTAAAGGCAATAATTTCCAGTATTGAGTCGGATAAAACAAGAGCTAAGGTAAGGGATTCTTGAGTAAAATTTTTGACGTCTTCAGCGATCCGCTGGTCAGGATTGTCAATGTCGGGATTGAATTGGTTAATACGATAAAACGCTCGCTCAGCAAAGTAGCGTTCGACAAAATTGGCAGTAAGCCAGCGTCGCCAGGCCAGACCCAGGCGATCGCGCAGGTAGGTGTAGCCTGCTAGAAGTGGTGCGTAGACGACCAGAACACCGATAAAAATAATCACGGTTTGCCAAAAGCGGGACTCGTTTTTGGCAGATAGGGCTGAGATCAGCTCACCCCGCTGGTTATTTAGAACAACGCTGAGGCCAGTGTAGGCCAAGAGTAGTAAAACAATTAAGCACAAAAGGCCACGGGCTTTCCACTTTTCGTCGCTAAACCAATAGGTTTTGGCAATGGTCCAAAAGCGTTGGAAAATTTGAAGGTTAAAACGTTTCATATAGGAAAGTTCATAGCCAGATGCAGATTTTGTTAGTTTAAGGGGTTTACGGATCGGCTGAGCAGCGAAATTGATTAGAAAAGGTTCCTTGACATCCAGCAAAGCGGCGTCAGCCTACCGTAGACTCAATGTCGTACGGCTGAACCAAAACTCGCTAAAGGGGCAAGGGCTTGTTAAAAATTACGCTTATTTGCAGAGTCGGAACGTGACCCTGCAAATAAGCGTACTAAGTATTCCTAATTGTATTAAGTTTAGGGGTACGGTGGGAGCGATTATCTGTGCTCTGATCTGGTTTCCACAGAAGATTCAGGGCTTAAAACTCAAATTGTTTTCTCCAGGTAAAACTGTCCTAGAAAGAATCGTAATTGCTGTTGGGTTTGCCAAATATAATCCGTTGGATTCCACAGATCTCGCAACCCATAATCAATTAGCTGAACAGGAACAAGTCGCTCTCTCCGTTCAACTAGCATCATTTGTTCTAAAACCCAAGGATCACGAGAGTATTCTGGATGCCCTGAAAAGACTAGAATATGACCGCCCAGTATCCAGCCCAAGTATTCTGTTACTCCACTGGCACCTAAGGAAACAGCGCCAGGAGGTAGCTGGGTAATCCCGTCATTATGGTGAACGTGAATCCCATAGTCAGTACGCTCAGTGCCAAAATAGGTCTGAGCAGCTTCTGTTAGCTGAATAGTAACAACGGATAGCTCAGTGCCAGAGGGATTCTTCTCTACCTTACCCCCCCAGGGCCTGGGCAACAATTTGGGGGGCAAACGAAAACCCGGATATGCGTATTTGTTGTTGATGGTAGTCTCTAATCACTTCCCGTAGTCGAACGACCCAGTCATCTTGATCGTAAGCAGCGTTAGCAGATCCCGAAATCACAATGCCAGCCAGATTAGCCAGATCTTGTTCACTGGGATAGTGAAACTTACGGGGTTCAAATTTAATTAACTCTATGCCATTGAGGTCTACTCCACCTAGGTCTTCTGGCAAACTCTTATGACACACATCAGTAAATAGCTGCTGATACATGTCATAAAAGCCGTCAGGATAACGCTCTAAAATCTCAGGTGCCCACCACCGGAGGTCATCGGTACCCACATCAAAACTGGCGAGACGAAGGGTTTGGGACGGCATAGGTAGACCAGCTCAATGTTTGGGGGCTTTGATACCTGATAGCTAATCTAGTGCATCGGCACAGTAGTCAGCTAAAAATGGAGTGCGATAGCCATCCTGGGACCATAATATTGGATAGTAACTTTCATCTATCTCTAAACTGTCTTTCTGGCGATAGCGTTCAAAGATATAACCGTCACCAATACCAGGTAACTGGAATTTAGCATGGCCCGCCAGGGAACTGATGGCTAAACTACGGCGGGTTTTAGTTTCGCTAACATTTTGACCAGACCCACGCCAGAGATTACCATGGAGAAAAACAGCACTGCCGGGGGGCAACACGATGGGAACAATCTGTGGAGAGTCAATACCCACTTCACTAGCGGCATCCCAGAGAGGCTTACGATAGTCTTCTTTCGGCGCATGGAGAAAGCGTACTTTATCTGTGCAGTCCCAAAAATGAGAACCGGGAACAATTTCTAATGAGCCGGTCTTTAGTGCTACATCACTTAAGGCAATCCAACAGGTAACCGTAGACGGAGGGGCAATACTGGAGGTATAGGTATTGTTACGATGGAAGTAGACCTCAGGGGCGTTGGGTGGCTTAATCCAACAGGCGTCGAGACCGTAGCGGGCTGAGGTCCACCCCATCAGGGTGGCATTGAGACGGGCAATGGTAGCAGATAGGGTGAAGCTAGCGAGGGTGCGATCGCAACGCCACAATCCAGTCATGTGCTGGGTTGCATTTGGCTGACTCAGACCAGGACGACCATACCATTCATCTGGATAAATTCCGGTTTCGAACTGGGTATTAAACAACGGATCAAACCGTTCAACAACTTGCTCTATTTGTTGTGGGGTCAACAGATTATCAAAAATGAGATACCCTTGCTGGTGAAACAATTCTATTTGAGTAGTGGTAATATCTAACGGGGATACTTGCCCCAAGGCATCCGGACTAAGAGTGGCAGGTTCCATAGTTAATAATCCTTTAGAAACGATGTACGATAACCGTCTTCGCGCCAGACGATAGGGAAAAAGCTTTCGCCCATAGTATTGTCGCCATGGCGACGATATTTGCCAGCAATATAACCCCCCGGTACATAGGAGCCGAAGGGCTTAAACTGAGCATTAGCAGACACATAGGCCAGTACCATACTGCGACGGACAACATCCATCGTATTTTTGCCGGAACCGTGCCAAGTGTTGCCATGGTGGAAAACTCCACCGCCAGGAGCGATATTAAGTTGTACGACGTCAGGGTTATCTACACCCGCTAGTGTAACGGCTTGTTTCATTTCTGAACGATAATTTTTATTCTGGTTGTGAAATTCAGGCACTGCTGTTGAGAATTATCAATGTTGAGACCCTTAGACATATTCAATTTCAATCGTAATTGTCATCAATATCCGCTTTCTCGATTGCCTTGCCAACAAAGGTCATCGTGTATGACTCTGGCTAAATTAACTAAATTAATTAAACGTGTCTAACCTAGATCAATTTGTTATACCAAGAGTATGAAACGCAAATCTTGATAGGACTGTATTCGTTATTACTGAACAGTCTCCATGATATCCGTTGTTACAATTTATGGTGAATCCTTTCCTGGCTACGACCAATGGCTGGGATGTAGCAAATTACCTGCACTGCCTCGAAAAAATCACATTTGGTTGAAGGTGTTGTTAAAGCGGGTGAAACAATTCAGTCACTAAATTGAAGCATTATGAAGCATTACCAGAAAAACTTTAGTAATGCATCCACGAACTCTTCCGGTGCATCTTGCTGTATCCAGTGGGATGCATTTTCGATGGGTTTAAATACAGCTTCAGGAATTTCTGTTGCCAACTGTTTTCCATCCTCTGCTTTTTGCCAGGGGTCATCCATGCCCCAAAGAATCATCGTAGGGGCAGAAATTTTTCCATGGCGGTCTACCAGGGCCATGGTTTGATTTGCATTTAATGCAGATGCATTGCGTAATAAACTGAGCTTACCTTCTTCACTAGCCCAGGGCGCAATCATGCCTTCTCTAAAGTCAGCGGTTAGTCGCTCAGGACGAGCAAGCCCCATGGCCAAACTCTCTTCTAGGGCGGCCACTAAGTCCTCAATGGGTCGGGGTTTCCAGCGTAAGGGATGACCAAAGTCAAGCATGTCATCATCAAATCGGTCATAGCAGACAGAGTTGCTAATCACCAGCTGATTTACCACCTGGGCATGTTCGATGGCCAAAATCAGGGCAACGGCTCCACCGGTATCATGACCAACGACATGTACTTGAGACAGGTCTAATGCATTTAACAGCGCCAGGATCATTTTGGCCTGATCTTGAAACGAACGGTCAAAGCGATCGCGCCTATCTGACCAACCGTGACCCAAAAAATCTGGTGCAATCACCCGATAGCCTGCCTCCACCAGAGGAGGAATTACAGCATGGTAAAGATAGCCCCAGGTAGGAATTCCATGCATGAGCAGAATGGTGCCGGTTTGGTCAGTCCCAATATCTACATAGCGAATCTTGACCGGGATATGGGCTACGGTATTAGCGAGTAGTTCAATCTCTTGCTGGGCATTTTTGTAATCTTGCCAGGTAGTCCAAAATGTCATGGGAATCGCCTTATGGATTGAATTGCCTTTGGCGGGCTAGCACTATAGAAATTGACTAGAATCGATTGCGATCGCAATCATTTTCTACGTTCAGGCTGTTTTAATCATTACAAATGTATCAATTAAGCAATGAGTATATTCACCATTGCTTTTAAATTATCTAGTGATGAGTACCCTACCATGGTAGATTAAAAGCCTTTTTCAATTCAGAATGCTGCCTGACAAGGATCTACAGTTAATACCTACGTGAGTGCGAATACTGATTTCAGATGAAACTAGCGCAGAGGAAAATTATGGTAATTATCCAATGATGCCTATAGCGTTTCAGCCCAAAAAACTGATTTCGCATCTATGAATCAGCAAAGCTGCCCTCTATCTAAATTCACTAAACCAGTTCACTTTATCTTCAAAGGTATAGCCAATAGATCCAAGCTGCTGTTAAAGGCCCAGCAATTAAGTATTGGTCAGAAGATATATCTGGGTTATGGCATTGCTTTAGGGATTGCTGCGTCTGGAGTGATGTTAGGGTTACTGGTAGGGGACCTTGTTCAGCGAAATGCTAAACGCAAACTGAGAAAGGCGACCCATCAAACGGCTTTGATGTCGCGTTTACTACTCATCAGCAACCAATTCCAACCTCAACGGGAGTTTATCCCGGTACGGCGTAATCAAGCTCGTTTGACCAGGGCAAAAAATGATTTTGAAGAACGCGTTAATGCGGTTGAGCAATTGCTAATCGAGATCACTCAAGCCACTCCCCTAAACACAGACAGTTCAACCCATGTCTTTCTCGATGCCTACGAAACCGTCTTTACCGACTATATTGCTGAGCAAAGAGACATCATCAATACCGAACTGGATGCTGCTGACCAAAACCTCAGTGATGCCGAACGTGCTGACAAGCTTGAACGTGAGTTAAATGACTTTGTTGTTCGTCCTGTATCGGTTCGCTTCTCTCGGTATACTAACGAAATTGCCAGTTTGCTTGAAGCTGCCAATCAAGACAGCATAGCTGCCCAAGCTGCGTTTGCCCAAGCCAACAGTTTACGGGCTTATATTATTGTGAGTAGCCTATTGTTATCAATTGTGCTTGCAGCCATTTTGGCACTATTCACTGGCCAAGCCATTATTCGCCCCATTCGCCAGGTTACGAGTGTTGCTCAAATTGTTACAGAAACCGGCGACTTTAAACAACGTGTGCCAGAGATAATTGGTCGAGGCGAAACAGCCGTACTCTCTAGTGCACTTAACCAGTTAATTGCTTGGGTTGATAAATATACACAAGAACTTAAGCAAGCCCAGACTCAGCTAATTCAAACTGAGAAAATGTCCAGTTTAGGACAAATGGTAGCAGGCGTTGCTCACGAGATTAACAATCCTGTTAGTTTTATTGCTGGTAATTTGCCCCATATTAATGCCTATGCCGAGGATTTGATAAAACTGATACAGCTTTATGAAGCCTCTATGGTGGATCCTCCAACTGAAATTGAGAAGTTGTCTGATGAAATTGACCTCGATTTTTTGAAAGAAGATTTACCAAAAATACTAAGCTCTATGGATATAGGAGTAGAGCGCATTCGAAAAATTGTTTTGTCGTTGCGTATTTTTTCTCGGATTGATGTGTCAACATCCAAAGAAATAGATATTCATGAAGGCATTGACAACACATTGGTTTTATTAGGTAATCGATTGAAATACGGGATCGATGTTATTAAAGACTATGGTGAACTGCCACTTATTGAATGTTATCCCGCTCAGCTTAATCAGGTGTTTATGAATTTACTCACCAATGCTATTGATGTATTGTTGGAAGTCCCCGAGCAAGAGCATAAGCAGATTGTTATTCGTACAGAGACTAAACCCACGGAAATTTTAATTGCGATTCAAGATAATGGTAAAGGAATTCCCAACGAATTAAAGAAAAAACTCTTTGATCCATTTTTTACAACTAAGCCAGTGGGCAAGGGAACAGGCTTGGGGTTGGCCATCAGCTATAAGATTGTTGAAAGACACGATGGCACAATAGAGGTGGATTCCCGGCAGGGGCAAGGGACTACGTTTACAATTAGGATTCCTAAAAAATAAGTAAAAATACGATTTTAACGGATGCGAAAAACGGCTATAGAAGAGTAAGTTAAGTTGATTTATCGATTTCTGTTCTTATTCTATAAATATAGTTTTGACCTACGATGATGACTTGCCTTAAACATTCAAGACGATCGTTTTTGAAATTTTGTAGCGGTTTTCTGCTTTCCATAACGGTGACTGCTTGTTTGTCCAATGCCCAAACTAACAAGGTTGACTCATTGGTTGTGGGATTGAGCTACGATACGCCTCCTTGGGGATTTGAGGATGAATCTGGCGAGTTAGTAGGGTTTGAAATTGATCTAGCAACGGCAATTGCGAAGTCTTTAGGGGTAGAACTGGAATTTAGGGATGTCCCCTTTATAGATTTGTTCCCTGCCGTTTCGTCTGGACGAATTGATGTGGCAATGGCAGCAATCACAATTAACGATGAACGACTTGAAACAGTTGATTTTAGCCAACCCTACTATGACAGCGATCTGTCGTTGACAGCCAGAGCAGATGGAGATTTGAAGGTATTAGAAGATTTAGAGGGTAGGGCTGTCGCTGTGGACGGGGGGACTACTGGCGAGGCCTGGGTTGAGCAGAACCAAGAGCAATACCAAATTAGTGAGATTGTGCGATATGAAGGCAGTTCTTCGAGCGCTATGGATGATCTGGAAGCTGGACGGTTAGATGGTTATGTGATGGATATACCCATGGCACTTTACCACTCTAAATCACGACCTACCCTTGAGGTGGTTGAGCGCATTCAAACAGGTGAGCAATATGGTTTGATGTTTGCTAAGGGTAATTCCCTGCGTGATGAGTTTAATGATGTTATTACCGAACTAAAGCGAGATGGCACCCTAGCTACAATTCATGAGAAGTGGTTTGGTAAAGCGCCAGGGCCAGAAACGTCTACAGTGGTCGTGATGCCGTTACCAAGTTTGTAAGCCCGTGTGCACAGATAATTGGCATGGAAAAAATACATAAGCCGGGATGCCGGGATGGATGCGATCGCACAATCACTGGCTTGTCAGTTCGCAACTATCTTAAAAAAGTATCAACAAACTGGTGTAGCTGACGTTTTGAATTATTGTAATGCACCTCATTATTGCCATTGGGCGGATGAGCACATCGCAAGCCATAGGCCGCTGTATACACTACTGCAGCGCCTAATACTTGACGTTCTTCCTGTGAGAATGGCTGCCCCCGTTCTGTTTCATAGGTCCCAACAAATTTCAGGACCTCGTTTACACCCACTGCTTTCTTAGGCGGCCCATACGCCAATCGTGGTAAAAGCATCGGGCTGCACCACCGACAAAGCAGGGTTCCAGCCCTACCCGCAGGGAGTCCCAGTCATAAACACAGTTTAGTTTTCCCTGACGAAAGCTCATATTCTGTAATGACCAATCGGAGTGTCCGATGACCAGGGACCCAGTTGCCCCCCGTAAAATCTGTTTTGCTTGACGAGCAAGATCGTCAATCCACTCTGCCCCTGCTGCTGTTTTTTCAAAGTCAAACAGAACATTGTGGGGTTTATCCTGCATTATTCATGACTCTACGCTAAAAACGCCTGAATCTTTTACCTTGCAAGCGATTTAGCGATTTCATGTTTTCGACAGTGTGTTTTTATCATGAAAGCTGCAGACTACTTCATGACGGGGTAGGTCTTTCGCTAAAAACGCCATGTTAGGTAATCCACCCTAAATCTTTTAGCTTGGGCTTGACTGCCTTCAAGAAAGTTTACACAGGATTCTTAGGGAATATTGCTGTAAAGTGCAACGTTCTATGAACCCCTATTTGAGCATCAAGTGGTGAGCTACCCCTCCCAATCCCTGATTTAATGTCGTTTTCAGCATCAGCTCCCTGACGAGGGGGCAAATAAGCAGATTTTAGAATTGCTTTAATTATGAAAATGCCCCCTAATTCATGGAAACGATAGACTTCTTTACAAAGCCTCAGTCGACCACGCATCGTCAGTATGAGGCCCTCCGTGCGTTCTATGTCGAGGGCCAATCAGCCGCAGAGGTGGCAGCGGCATTTGGCTATACGGTCTCATCGTTTTATTCGCTCAATCGAGACTTTAAACAACGGCTGGAGACGTCTGAGGCGAGTGAGCAATTCTTCGCAAATCCCGTAAAAGGGCGCAAACCAAAAGACGTCACCGGTACGGTTGAGGCACTCATTATCCAGTTACGTCAACAATCTCTGTCAGTGCCTGATATCAAGGCAACCTTGGATGCACAATCCTATCGTGTTTCTGAGAGCACGATTTACACGGTACTCAAACAAGCCGGATTTGAACGATTGCCTCGACGCTCCCGTAACCAAAGCCGTGCAGCGTTATCATCGCTAGAACTGAGTGCACCGACTAGCAAACCGCTGACGTATCTCAATGAGACATTTAGTACGCAACACAGTATCGGATTATTAGGGTTGTTACCCTATTTGCAGCAGTATGGTATTGACCAAGCGATTGTCAATTCTGATTACCCTGAAACCCAAGCCGTGAATCGATTAAGCTCTATCTTGAGTTTTGTTGCCTTGAAACTATCCAATATTCGACGCTACGGGGCCGATGATCTGTGGTGTATGGATCGGGGATTAGGGTTGTTTGCGGGGCTCAATGTACTGCCCAAAACCGCCTGGTTTTCCGCCTATTCGTATCGGGTTAGTCGGGCGATGAATCACACCTTTCTCAAAGCCTTAAACGGCATTTGGCAACAACATGGATTACTCTCAGAGAGTGCTAATCTAGATTTCACCACCCTGCCCATTGGGGAGAAGTCAGGGGAAATAATCGCTCACGAGTCTTTTGGCGGTGTTTGACCCTGATACTGGTGATTACCTATGGCGATACCAGGCATCAGACTAAAAACAAGGTTGTCCTCGAATTTGATTTCTATCATACTCATCATAACCATACCCTCAACTATTTGATTTTTGATAGCAAATTCACCACCTATGAACAACTTAAACAACTCGATGAACTACCCAACCCCATTAAGTTCATTACTATCCGTCGTCGAGGCAAACGAATCGTTGACGAACTCAATGCCCTTCCCAAATCTGCGTGGAAAACGACACGAGATTCCAAGTGGTTTTTCTGCAGGGCTATGGAAAGGACATTCGGCAACTCGCCATCGCTGGGACCGGGCGGATTCTATCGATTTTGACCTGTCTAGCGACCCTGGATCTGAACACATTCAATTTTTCCATCTCAACCGAATGGTGATCAATCATAATCTTTATCGCCTGCTAGGGATTTACAGGGCTAGTAGATCAATTCAGGGCGCAGGCTTTCTGAGGAGATCTCAATTTCGATGAAAAAGAAACGATCTCCTGCTGAATGCACTTGAACCGTTTCATAATTCGCAGCAGATGCTTCCTCATAGCTCTGATAATTAGGGGCTTTTTTTCAACATGAAAATGCTGATATCGATAGCATCAAGGCACTCAATCCTTGACACCTACTATAATCTTGTTTAGCTTTCAGGAATGCCAAGTGCTGTGAAACCACTATTGATGCAAAATTGACCATTCATCATCTTTGCAAGCTCAATAGAGCAATACTTAAGCCTAGCGAGGATTTCTTTCTATGATTTGCAAATCTGGAAGGCTTACGATACCCCCATGGACACAGTCTGCAATTTCCCTGAATTTCTTGTAGATATCCTTTGGGTGATATCTGGATACAGTTTGGCCAACCCAAGTTTGATCATTTCACCCTGATCGCAGTACTATTTCTCTACCCCGTTAAGCTAATTATTCTATCCAATTTTTTTGTCCTAAAAGTGCAGCCTAATTCTCTAAATCCTTTATCCTGAAGGCTTTTCATCCTGCATCGAATCAGTTTGCGGATATGAAGATATTACGATACTCTTGGGGTGATTGAGGGAGCACCAGTCCATATATGGATCCGATGTCTAACCGAGCCTGCAGCTTTATAAAAGCTTGTCTGGCTAAAATGGTCTGGCAAAACACGCCCTTATTGACCTTAAAGGTCTTTTCTAGGGAAAGCGTATAGACTCCGTCAAGCATGGCCAACACGCGCCATTGCTTTGGTTTTGATGTTTTACATTTGCCTTGCACTAAAGCTGTTGGCAATATCCATAACACTCACTTCTTATGGGGCTACAGTGTCAGTTTTCTTTGTATAACATAAGTCAGCTCACTAAGAATCATCCTTCCAGCCGTTCGTTCAGATATCTCATTACGCTATTCCAAAATCTATGAGCTGGAAGCCTGGTCAATGGGTTGAGTGCCCTCAAACTCAAGAAAAAGGCAAAGTCATACCTCACACAGGTCCCTTGATTTGCATTTCTCTAGGAGATGGAATCACACTCTATGGTTCCTTAACCCTTCTAAAGCACCTGGGTTGGCAGCCTCTGCACCCCAATACTCATGGCTCAAATCAATCAGTTAAGGAAAACTAAAATCCCATTTCTCCTTTGAAAGACAGTGAAAGTAAAACGATCTCGGAATATAGATATTTTTTGGACAACATGACTACCGTCACATCTGATATAGATTCACTCAGTCTCTACTTTAAAGAAATCAGTCGGGTGCCTCTACTTACCTATGAACAAGAAGTCACCTATGGCAGAGCTGTACAGAAGCTGGTTAAGCTTGAAACTATTAAAGTTCAGCTTTTAGAGACCATCAACCGTGAACCTACTTTAGCTGAGTGGGCAGAGGTAGCCTATATGTCTATAGAAGAACTAGAGGCAGCACTTAAAGCTGGACAGCAGGCGAAACAAAAGATGGTAACGGCTAACCTCAGGCTGGTGGTATCTATTGCTAAAAAATACACCCACCAAAATGTTGACCTAATGGATCTCATTCAAGAAGGAACGATTGGGTTACAACGCGGTGTTGAAAAGTTTGATCCGTCTATGGGCTATCGATTTTCAACCTATTCCTACTGGTGGATTCGGCAAGCTATAGCTCGCAAAGGCCCAGAAGCAAGCCGTGTCGTAAAACTCCCGGTTCATATCCACGAAAAAATCAGCAAGATTAAAAAAGCTCAGCGACAACTCGCTCAGACACATGGACGACCAGCAACTTATTCAGAAATAGCCGAAGCTGTCAATATTTGCCCTGACAAGGTAAAGGACTATGTTGCCTATGCCAGGCGGCCTTTCTCTCTCAACGCATGTATAGGTAAAGACCAAAATACCGAGTTAGGTGAACTTATCGAGGATGATGCTCCGTCTCCGGAGGACTTTCTCACCCAAGATTTGCTGCTATCAGATCTGCACAAAACGATTCAACAACTGACACCTGAGCAGCAAGAAGTGCTTTCACTACGTTTTGGATTGAACGATGGTAAAGAAATATCATTCGCCAAGATTGGAGAACGATTGAATATTAGTCATCATCAGGCTCGAACAATTGAAAAAAAAGCTCTCAGATATTTACGTCAGCAGCATAGTAGTCTTCAGGACTATTTTGCGACTATGTAAGTTTAATCAACAGCTCTAGGAGCCTGTGAAAAATCGATTATTTTCATGCTGAAAAAGTGGACGGCGATAGAAGGGGATGCAACGATGCCCTGGCTTTCTACCAACCTTCGGAGAAGATACTTTTTCAGAACGCCGTGCATGGGCAACCTTCAGTGTCCGTCCCATAAATTCGGCCCCATCTAATGCCTCAATAGCCCTCTCTTCCTGAGCAGAAGACTCCATTGTCATTAAGGCAAAGCCCCGAGGGCGATTTAACCTACGATACATAGGTAAGTTAATGCTGATCACCCGACCATAGACCCCAAAGGCTCTATCTAAGTCCTGTTTCCCTACATCGTAGGGTAGGTTTCCAACATAAACAGACATCACAATCCCTTAGACTCAACAATTCATCCGGATCTTGATCAAATCACAGATAAGTGACATCTATCTTTCGGTAGATTGTAGAACACATAATCAAGAAGAATTGTGACGAAGTGGCCTCTCCCCTAACCTTTTGCCGCAGCGCCACGAGGCTTTGCCTCATTGACTCTTAAGGTGCGTCCTACCCACTTAGCGCCATCTAGCGCTTCAATCGCGGCTTGTTCATCTGTTTTAGACGCTAATTCTACAAAGGCAAAGCCACGGGGACGACCGGTGTCACGCTCCATTGGTAAAGTAACTCGATTAACTTCACCGTATTCACTGAAGACATCTTTTAAATCATGACGAGTGATCTCATAGGACAAATTACCAACATAAATAGACATGCGGAAACCTCCTCAAAGCAATAACTAAGTTCATGGATTCATTCGGATCATGACCAAATCACAAAGGCTCCGCATCTACCTTGAGATAGAAAAATAGAGGATAAATCCGCCTCCTAGGCACATGTTCTGAGAATGGCACCCCACTTTTCTTGTTCGATCTCCCTCATTATTGTCTGGGCTTGCTGTCATCTATCTAAGGATAGAGTTATTTGCTAGAACAACCTTTTATAAACAAGGAAGGGGAATCGGCACTAGGCTCCTCGGTCGATTCCCCTTCTTTCATAGTCAGGAGTATTCAGGAGCTAACTGCAGTAAAATATTCATGAAGTTATTTGTTGATTTTCCTCGTTATACTCTTTTGTTGTTTCATCCTCTAAATCAGCAGTTGCAAACATCACAACTCATAGTTAGTGCGTTAAAGCTCAAGTATTCTGCGATGGTTTTATGCAAAGTTTGATGGATAATTAGTCAACTAACCCAGCTCGTAACGCCCTGACAGCAGCCTGAGTTCGGTCATTTGCCCCCAACTTATTGAGAATATTGCGGACATGGGTTTTGACCGTCCCTACAGTGACGTAAAGCTGGTCAGAAATCTCGGCATTGCTGCAGCCAGCTACAATTAGCTCCAAAATTTCTAACTCTCGGTCAGTCAACGGATAGGCTTCTAGTATTTGTTCATAGTTGGGATCAACTGCACGAATTTCAACGGTGTTTTCGTCAAAATTAACAGCTGTATTCAAAGGTTGCTTCACCCTTGAAAGAACTATACTGGCAATAGCTGGAGCAATCCAAGCATTACCTTGATAGGTTTCCTGCACAGCCTGAATTAAATTGTCACTCTCAATGTCCTTCGTGCAGTAAGAATCAGCTCCCGCAGAAAAAGCTGCCAGAACAGCTTTTTCATCGTCATGCATAGTCAGCATCAGTAACCGAGTTTCGGCCTCTGGTTGCTGCGCTTTAAAGTGCTGAATCAGCTCAATCCCGTCCATATCGGGTAAACCAATATCCACCAGTGCGATATCGGGGTGTTGGTCCATCAACAGGTTCAATCCTTGCTTACCATTGGCAGCTTCTCCAACAATCTTGAAACCAGCTTGCCCCAGGGTTGCCCTCAGACCCATCCGCGTTAATTTATGGTCTTCAATCAGGACAAGGCGAATATCGCTCATAGTTTACTTTTTGCTCAGGTACCAGATCTAAATGTTAGGTTTAGGGCCTACCCATATGGGTATGAATAAGGTGTTTACGATCTTATATTGCTCGTCTCTAATTGCGTAACTCTGGGCTGTGGATAATTACAATGTTGCCCCAGCCGATTAGCCAGCTAATTAGGAGTGTATGTCTTTGACACAGCCATTAACGTATCTAGAACTGGAGCGTTTTTTCTCACTCTCGTCCAATTTATTAGCAATTGTTGATGAGGATGGCTCCTTTCAACGGGTTAACCCTGCGTTTGAGCAGATACTTGGCTATCGTCCATCAGATCTGATTAACCAGTCCTTAATAGACTTTATCCACAGTGACGACCAGGCCGCTATCACAGCAGACATGGCTCGATGGGCTGAGGGTGAACGCATCACTGAATTTCGGGCTCGATATCGCTGTCAGGATGGAAGGTGGAAATGGTTAGAGTGGACTATCAGGCCCTTTCGGGAGTCAGAAAACCAACCAACGGTGTTCTACTGCATTGCGCGAGATGTGACTGAGCGGCACCAAATTGCGCATGCCTTACGAGAAAATGAGCAACGCTTCCAGGCGATTTTTAATCAAACCTATCAATTGATTGGATTGCTGACACCTGACGGTAAAGTGCTCGAAATGAATGAGACTGGGCTGACATTTGGCGGCTTTTCAACCGATGATGTACTGGGTAAGCCGTTTTGGGAAATGCCCTGGTGGCAGATTTCAGACCAGACACAGCAAGATCTTAAAGCTGCGATCGCAAAAGCTGCTAACGGTGAATTCATCCGCTACGAGGTAGACGTTCTGGATGCAAATCGCCAGGTGGCCACCCTGGACTTTTCCCTCAAACCCCTGCGAGATAAAACCGGTGAGATTACTCTGCTGATCCCCGAAGGCCGCAACATCACTGAACGCAAAGCGGCAGAAGCTAAAATTCGTCAGCTCAATAGTGAGCTAGAAGCACGGGTCGCCCAACGGACAGCTGAAATTCAGCAGTATGTAGATGCTATCGAAAATATGCAGGATGGCTTTTATCTGTGGCAGCTAGAAAATCCCGCCGATGCCCTCAGTTTTCGGCTGCTGCTGGCGAATCCTGCCGCTGAACAGCTCTGTGCTGTCCCCAACGAACACGTATTAGGGCAACCCATGGCCGTTGGGTTTCCAAGGATGGTGAATAGCGACTTACCTGACATCTATCGACAGGTGGTCCTCACACAACAGGAACGGGATTTAGGTAATATCGGCCATGTTCTGCCCACGGGTGAGACTCGCATATTTACCAGTAAGCTATTTCCCCTAGCAGAGCAGTGTTTGGGGGTATTGTTTGAAGATGTGACGGAACGTCGCCATATTCAGCAGCAGCTCAGCGAACAGCGGGAACAGCTCAAGATCATCTTTGAAAATGCGGGGTTAGGCATTGCCCGGTTATCATTAGAAGGTCGCTGGTTGAAAGTGAATGAAAAGCTCTGTGAAATTTTGGGCTATTCCCAAGTAGAACTCCTGCAGACCACTCGTCAAGACCTGATTCATCCAGCCGATGCCATTGCCAGTCAAGCCTACTATGAGGCACTGCTATCAGGGCAATTAGAAACCACATCCCTTGAGCAGCGCTATCTCCGCAAAGATGGCACATCGATTTGGTGTCGTGTCACTGCCTCTTTGATCCAAGACGAGCAGCAACAACCCCGCTATTTTATTGCGTTCATCGAAGATATCACCGAGCGCAAAGCCGCCGAACTCACGCTGCAACGCCAGAAGAATGAACTGACCAAAACCATGACCAAGCTTGAGAGTCGTAATCGCGAGCTGGATCAGTTTGCCTATGTGGCCTCCCATGACCTGAAAGCACCGTTGCGTGCGATCTCAAATCTAGCCACCTGGTTAGAGGATGATGTTGGCGAGCAGCTACCCTCAGAAAATCAGCGGCAACTAACGTTACTCATAGGGCGCGTGCATCGGATGGAAAAACTTATCGATGGTCTGCTGGCCTATTCACGAGCAGGACGTGGTAATCAAACCATTGATACCGTTAATCTCCATCAGTTGCTCAAGGAGCAAATTGACCTGCTAGCACCGCCCCCTACATTCATCATTGACCTTGCGGACGACTTACCCACATTCACCACCAACCGTATCCCCCTCATCCAGGTATTCACCAACCTAATTAGCAACGCCATCAAACATCACCATCGCACCGATGGTTCTATTCAGATTCGCTGGCAGCCTAGCGGTGATAATTTCTATGAGTTTTCGGTGACCGACGATGGGCCTGGGATTGACCCAACGTATCAAGGTAAAATCTTCGATATGTTCCAAGTTTTGGAGGCCCGAGATATCGTTGAGAATACGGGCATTGGCCTGGCCATTGTCAAAAAAACTGTCGAGGCAGAAGGCGGCGAAGTTTTTGTAGACTCCCAGGTTGGTCAGGGCACAACCTTTCGCTTTACCTGGCCCCAAACCGTTGAGCTATCCCATGAAGCATCTAAGCAGCCTGCAAGTTAATCTTCCTTTGCAAACTAGACATAATCCAGCCTCACAGGAGAAATCTCTATCTAGAGAAAGAAACGGATACCTATCTCAAGAATAAGGACATCATGGCAGACTTAGACATATGCTAAAACCATCTAGAAATGTCAACAACCATTCCCTGCAGTTAGCCTCCATTACTAAACCATGTCACTGGAACAATGACTCCCAAAGCGATTAACATTCTGCTGATCGAAGACGATGAAGTGGATGTGATGACTGTCCAGCGGGCTTTCGAAAAAAGCAACGTGGCAAGTCCACTTTACGTTGCCAGTAATGGTTTAGAAGCCCTAGCTAAACTGCGTTCAGCCGAGAGTGAAATACCGACCTCCCGTCGCCTTATTCTTTTAGATCTCAATATGCCCAAAATAAATGGGATTGAGTTTCTTAAAGAGCTGCGTCAAGACCCTCTCCTGCAACATATCCCAGTTATTGTCTTAACCACCTCTGCCGAAGAAAAAGATCGAGTGGAAGCGTATAATCTCCATGTGGCTGGCTACATTGTTAAACCAGTAACGTTTCATAAATTTATTGAGGTGATAGAAGCCCTGAATCAATATTGGATGCTCTGTGAGTTTCCCTAATGAGTACTATAGATGAACCCCTTAGACTTTTAGTGGTCGATGACGATGACGTGGACAAGATGGCCCTACGTCGTGCATTAAAACGCTCGGCACTGCAGTTTGAACTGCGCGAGGCTAACAATGCCAGGACAGGTGCTGCATTGCTTGAGTCTGAGGCCTTTGATTGTGCTTTTTTAGATTATCAACTACCCGGAGGAGATGGTCTTACTCTAGTGAAAGGGCTCCGAAACTCTGGTGTAAAAACACCTCTTATTGCCTTAACAGGACAGGGTGATGAGGAAACGGCTGTTAACCTGATGAAAGCCGGAGTCTCCGACTATTTACCAAAGGCAAAACTCTCCAGTGAAGTTGTAGAAAGAGCGATCCAAAACGCCATTCGTATTCATAAGGCTGAGCAGGAAGCTGAGCTGGCAAATCAGCGATTGAGGGAAACCAACGCCCTGCTCAGACAACAAAATCAAGAACTGGAACAACAGCGAGAACAAATTTATCGGAAAAATCTACAACGGGAGGACTTTATCGCTCGCCTCACCCATGATCTAAGAACGCCACTGGTAGCAACGAATCGTGTACTGGAGCATTGCCTGCAGGGTACCTTTGGTGAGATTGCTGACGATGCTCAAGATGCATTAACAAACATTGCCTCAAACAATCGTAACTTGCTAGCGATGGTCAATACATTGTTAGAGGTCTATCGACATGATGTTGGTCGTAAACAGCTAGCCCTATCTAAGGTTTCGTTGCGATCGCTCTGCGAAGACATTGTCCAGACGCTGATGCCACTGGCCCAGGCTAAAGGACTTGAGATGAGACTAGATATCACTGAACCCGATCATTACTCTGCCTCAAACAGTGCTCAAAACGCTTATACCCTCCAAGGAGATCGCCTGGAGCTAAGACGCTTAGTGACTAATTTGGTCGGCAATGCCATCAAATTTACAGATAGCGGCCATGTTGTTGTGCGATTGCGATCGCACAACAATATGGCCGCTAAAACCCTCATTCTTGAGGTAGAAGATACAGGACCTGGTATTCCTGAAGCCGATCAGCATCAAATTTTTGACAGGTTTCGGCAAGGTGATCATATGCGTTCTGGCAGTGGCCTAGGACTTCATCTGGCGCAACGCATTGCCCAGCTCCATGGTGGAGAGATCACATTCAATTCAACTCTGGGAAAGGGGAGTGTTTTTACACTGACGCTTCCGATAGTGAGATAGTCACTCAGGGATCACTTTTTCAAAGGCAAAAAACTTTTTATTATCTAGCATACCTAAGGGCTTGAAACCCGCACTTGCCATCATATCTAGAAAAATCGAAGAGCTGTAAAAGCCTAACGTGATAACTTCTTCAGCAAGAGTATGCTTACCTTCTTTAAAACAGTAATGTTTTTCAATCGAAAAGTGTTCTGACGTACCTTTATGTTTTCCTATTGCTTGGGAATAGACAATCCCATTTTCTAATTCGAGGTCTCGATCCTCATGCGGTGGATGGACACTTAACAGCAACATCCCCCCAGGTTTAAGGTGACTCGCAACGCTTTGCAGTCCTCGAACATCATTTTCTTGGTTGAAAAGATGAGTCCCTAAAAGTAATTCATCCCCTGATTGGATAATCACCCAGACGCCCCCAGATGAAATCGCAACTTCAAATGTCCGCCCAAGATCCATTGTTGCAACATCACATTCTACGAGTGAAACATGATCGGGTAGCCGCTTTTTCGCGATATCTACCATTGCTCGACTAAAATCTATACCCACCAAATCATAGTCAGGATTAACCTTAAGTAATTCCTGCAATAACAGACCTGTACCAACACCAAGCTCAAGCAGAGTTGTTCTTTGCCCAATTGCTGAATGCACAATTTTAGCTAGAAAGCTGTGATCATAATACCCTCCATCCATCAACAAGTCATAATACGTAGCAATCTCTTGATAATGACTCACAACCATAAAAAACTCCTATTTATCTTGTCAAACTTATCTAATCAAAGCTCTAAGCCATGCATTCTTATTGCATAGGGCTTGGCCATATCCAAACCAGTTTTCGTCTGGGGGGAACTACAGCTTTCAAGTTGAACGGGACTTATTATTGCCGTCATTGTCATCGCTGCCACAATTCTAAACCCATACCTAGATTGAAAACTGGCGTTATTTCGCTTAAAAACAACAGTTCCACGAGATAAAGAAAGCACATCACAGAATTAATTACCGAAAAAACTGCTTTAGAGCAGGGATTCAACCTGACTAGGATGTAACTAATTTTGAAGAACTATTCAGCTTATTTCAGGCTAACATCTTGCACACTATACCAGCAAACGAACCTAAATTCGACGATAACCCGAGAAATCCTGTGTAATAGAATACAAAATCTATCCTAACTAAAAATTGGTGTAAATGCCCTCGGTACTTAGCAACAGCTACCTTTGCACGGTAGAAATATTCTCATATCTATGAATACAAAGATTGTTCGCTGAATGCCTTTCAATACAAAGAAGTGTTAAAACGTTTTTTTGCACTTCCCCCAGAAAAGGTTCAAGCCACAACGAGACAGGGGAGTCTGGTACTGGCTCCGTATAATCATAAAAATGGCTGCAATAATTACAGAGAAAGGGTTTCAGTGATTCTCTCTCAAAAAGGCTGTAATCCTTGCATTAGCTATAATCCTTGTCTAATAAGCATTTTGACCGAATCATCTCATTAGGTAGAACCAGTACCAGCGTGTTTCTTCGAACATGAAAACAACTAAATTTTAGGTCTTTCATGCCTTTCAGAGCAGACTTTGTTGAGCAAACATGTGACATCATGTCCCCCAAAAACATACATATTCACTCATACATAGGCGCTGATGCAGGCCAACAGATGATTAAAGGGAAAGGGTTTAGTAATATATTCGTCAGCCCCCAAGCATAGGACTTGCTCACGCTCATGAGCATCACCTAGAGCTGTCATGGTAATCACAGGCGTCTGTATCCCCTGAGCACGAATTGCGTTGAGAAGCAACACACCATCTAGATTATACAACATCAAATCTAACAAAATAAGATCAAATTTTATTGAAAAGATAAAGGATAGGGCTTGCGCTCCATCTACTGCCAGCACTTGATAACCCGCATTTTCAAATCCTTTTGACATAAAGACCACAGCTTCAGGCTCATCCTCAACAATCAGAATAGTTGGCACAGTCACAATTTTGAGTAATGTTGAATAAGCTTTATCAATAGCCTTATCGATAATCAGATTTACCATATATAGGTGCTGCCAAACCAACATCTACCTTTGGGTAGATGTTAAATTTACCCTTATGAACATCTACCCTTGGTTAGATATCAATATCTAACCAAGGGTAGATGATTTAATATCAAGACTTATTCTAGGTTAGAAAAGATGCCCCTGCTTTGTGGAAGCGTGGAAAAGTTCTACTAACATTAATTATCTCTAAATCTTACAGCTCCAGGAATGATACGGGTGTTCTAAATCCAGATTCCTATTGCACAATTTTCTTCGCCACAACAGCCAACTATCAGTTGAGATTATCTCAGCCTTTATCCCTGTTTAACTGTTTTTTGTTTTTGCAGTCGCAATAATAGGAGAATCCTATGATACGTCACGGCAGTACAGTGTCGATTGAATACACACTTACTCTAGCCGATGGTTCGTTTGTGCAAAGCAATGTTGGCAAGGAACCTCTCAGATACGTACATGGTGATACCAGTTTATTACCTGCCCTCCAGAAAGAGCTTGCAGGTCATGGCGTCAATGATGAGTTCAAGGTACAACTTCTCCCTGAACAGGCTTATGGTCCCGTAATACCTAGGCTATTCCAGCAGATACCGCTCCAAAAGATTCCGCAAGAAGCACGCACAGCAGGTACCTTGGTACACATCTCAGGAATTAAAAATTTGGTACGGGTACATGAGATCCATGAAGACGTGGCCGTCTTAGATTTCAATCATCCCCTTGCAGGCAAGAAAATCATCTTCGAGATTCGGATCCTGTCAATACACTCCGGACATGTCCTGAATGGCTACTCAAGTTAACAAAGTTGAGCTTACTATAGAATTTAGCAAGGCAGTTTCTACACGTGTTACTCCACTAACGATTTAAGAGATATTTAAAGTTAGAAAGCGATTAGAGGATCAGTTTAGAGCCAAGCATCTTCATGGCCAGGTACACCCATCTTTTTACTACCGTTGTTCCAGTTACCCATCTGCGCCAGTCTCTCGCTGACGTTCTTACAGCATGTGGTCTCAATGTAATCTATGAGGCATCTGGCTATCTGGTTGCCAGGGAAAAGCCTGGCCATGTTTCCTACAGTAAACTGGCAACTGTAGAATTGCTAATTGATCTGCACCACCCCCACTCAACCGCAACATCCCAACAATCAAGCGTTTTCTACGACCATCAATCTAGTCGTTACAAATGAGGAACTCCCCTTGATGGCTGACAACCACTGCCAGCACATATTCGAAAAAGTTAGCAAGGCGGTGACCACTGTCAGCTTAAAGACAAATCTATGAGGCGCTACGCTGCTCAAGATTCTTTTCCCAGAAACTTCAAAAATCTACCTCTGGTTAGATTTTTGAAGCCAAGGCGTCAGCTAAAATGCTGCTAAAATGAGGGGTTTTTATAAAAGAAAAATAATGTCAATCATTAATGTCAATCATTCCAATAACTCTGACGCTACCGCTAACTGGTATCGTCCTGATCAGTTGCGCAAGGTCGCACGCTAAGTCTAGCAACATAACAGTCGCTAGACTATGTGGATATGATCAACTTAATGGCAGTGACGGTTAAGTCTGCAGCAGGTATGCGAGTTTATCAAACAGTCCAGCGAGAAATTGAGCAGTTAGTAGGCCATATTAATGCCCGATTTGCTTGCTTCGATTGGACGCCTATTCAGCTATCTAAGGAACCAATTCCCTACGAAACGCTGATCGCATACATGAAAGCAGCGGACATCGCCTGGATTACGCCCTTAAGAGATGGCCTGAATTTAGTTGCTAAAGAGTATGTCATTGCCCATGGTGGCCAGGATGGAGTGTTGGTTTTGTCTGAGTTTACGGAGCAGCTGTAGAACTGCCAGAAGCCATACTGATCAATCCTTACTCAAACGACAACATGTATGCGGCGATTGACCAGGCATTAGCCATGCCAATATCAGAGCAAAAGGCCCGGATGACTTCCATGTATCAGGCATTGTGCCATTACGATGTAAAACAGTGGGCCAATCATGTATTTCGGGAAGCTAAAGCTCGTTCAGCTGGCATCAAAAAACAGGCACTCGCCAAAGTTCTCGCCTTAGCCTAATCACAGACTTTTCAGACCAGCTCTCTTAGTTTCCCAAGAGAACTGGTCTGACCTGTTGCATTAGTTCTTAAACCACATCCAAGTGAGCATCTTAAGTTTTTTTATAGACAAACCAGTTCTGGACTGAGGTAAGCCCAGTGCTATTGTCATCTATACAGAGTCAGTAAGTATGAAGGGTAATGCCAAGTTGTCTACAGACTACGTAAAAACATATCTAAAAGAAATTGGTCGTATTCCTCTTTTAACTCATGAAGAGGAAGTCACCTATGGCAAAGCCGTTCAAAGCCTGGTTTATTTAGAAGAACTTCAAACTGAACTTACGAAAGAGTTAGGTCATTCTCCCAGTAGTGACGAATGGGCTGCCGCTGCACGAATCACAGTTGATGAGTTAGAACGTCGCATAGGTCATGGCAAGTCTGCCAAAGAAAAAATGGTAGAAGCCAATCTGCGTTTGGTTGTCTCCATTGCCAAAAAATATCTTCAACGCAACGTTGAGTTTTTAGACCTAATTCAAGAAGGTACGATTGGGTTACAACGGGGTGTAGAAAAGTTTGATCCTACTAAAGGGTATCGCTTTTCTACCTACGCCTACTGGTGGATTCGTCAATCTATTTCCCGTAGCATCGCTCACAAAAGTCGTACTATTCGTTTGCCCCTCTATATCAGTGAAAAATTAAACAAAATTAAAAAGACTCAAAGACAGCTCTCGCAGAGTTTGGGACGATCCGCCACTTTTCAAGAAATTGCTGAGGTGACCAACATCGAAGTAGATAAGTTACGCCAGTACCTGTCATACTCTCACAAAACCCTCTCCATTGACTTACGCATTGGCGAAAATCAAGACACAGAGCTGAGTGCAATACTTGAAGACGATGGTCAGACTCCTGAAGAATATACCGATCAAGTGTCGCTACAAGAAGATTTGCAGAAACTCATGGCCTCATTGACTCAGCAGCAGCAAGAGGTTCTGGTCCTAAGGTTTGGACTCCGTGATGGTCAATCAATGTCACTGGCCAAAGTTGGCGATGCTCTAAATCTAAGCCGGGAGCGTGTTCGTCAAATTGAACGAGAGGCCCTAAAGCGGATGCGTCAACAGCGTGGTATGGTCAAGGCATATTTGACCACTGGTTAGTCAACATTGAAACTCATAAATAACAACATATCTAGAAATACATTCACACATTCCATGGTTCATTTGTCAGTCCGCCCCCGCTTCCTGAAACTCTTCAAGTCTGCCCTCGTTTTGCTCAGTGCTACGTTGCTGAGTAGTCTCTCTCCTGATGCAGCCCTAGCCAATCCTGTATCCAACTCTCCCCTGACAGAAGGTGTTTATCTATGAGGACCCCAATCCCTATCGAGTGCAAAAAGTAGACGTGCCCCAGATAAAACCGGTTGTCGTCGAGCATCGATTTCACCAGTTAGCGTGTGAGTGCTGTGGGGCGTTGACACAGGGCTGGGACGAAGGGGTGATCAACAGTCCGAGATTTGGCGAACGACTGACGGGATTGGTGGGGTGGCTTAGCAGTGTCGGTCATCAGTCCCATGGGCAGGTGAAGGACCTGTTGTGTGAGGTGTTTGATATAGAGATATCAACGGGAGGCATCAATCGTCTGCGGATGGAGTTGTCATATCAAGTCAGATTGAATAGCCACAATATACGGCCAGAGTAAATAAGCTATATGCCTTGTAATTTAAGGTTTTTCTAAAATTCATAGTGTGGGCCTTCTCAACGACTTGATATCAGAGTCATTGTCAGCCATCGTGGAGAGTGCGGGAGAGTATATTCAGCAACAAGCCCAGGTGAACATGGATGAGACGGGCTTTCGCCAAGGGAATGGAGATGGCAAGAATCCCCAGAAAAGCAAAGGGTGGTTGTGGGTTGTGGTGCCCCCGTTAGTGAGCTATTTTTCGGTATTTCTGTCTCGCTCACAGGAAGTTGCCAAAGCGATATTGGGAGACGCATTCAATGGCATTGTGGGCAGTGACCGATGTAGCTCCTACAGTTGGTTATGCAATGGTCAACGGCAAGTGTGTTGGGCTCATCTCAAACGAGATTTCACCAAAATCGCTGAACGCTCAGGGCGATCCACTAAATTGGGAAAGGCCCTGCTCAAACAACAAAACCCACATTCCGCCATTAAATTGGCACATCGGATAATTAATAACGAAGCCAATGGATCACAGCCTCTAAAGAAGCATGAATTCTCAATAAAACCTAACTATTGAGAATAATCTAGAAATAGTTCAAATGAATTATCTAGGTGCTCAAAGTCTCTATGGAAAAGGCTTTCAGATTTAATATTTGATTGTGACAGTTGAGAGTGCGGAATGTCGGACAAAAGCGATTGTTTGAGCGTTGGTATCAGGTCCGAGATGGAGTAGTGATTCAGCAGTTTGCTAATGGTGGAGACATCAGTTGTGGCAAAAATAGAGCGAGCTAACGTTTTGTCATACTCATCAATGATTTGTTGTTGTAAGCAGACTTGTAAGTTTTGGCGTTGCATGATGTTATCCACCTATTAGGGCTTAAACAACAAAGTTAAAGCCTGTACTAAAATCATTAAGAGCTACATGTTTGAGCAGGGCAATTTGCTCCAGACCACTACCAGCATTGTAGTACAAACGAGTATCACTGCCAGTATCACTCAAACTATAGTCAGAGGCTGAACCAGTAAGGACAATCAAGTCACCTGCGCCCAAACTAAAGTCTCTGATAATTGCTCGATCACCATTCTTCGCAGCAGTGTAAAATACATTGATGCCATCTCCAAGAATAAATTCATCGGCTCCTGCATTGTCGATGAGAATATCCACCTCATCCGCCCCTTGGGCAATAGAATCGGTTCCCAACAGTTTGTCGTTACCACCCTGGCCACGCAGAAAGTCATTACCCGCACTCCCAATCAGCTCGTCATGACTTCTGCCCCCATTGAGGGTGTCATTACCCATGCCGCCAATGAGAGCATCTTTGCCATCGCCTCCATCAAGGCTATCGTGGCCTACCCCCCCGTTGAGAATGTCATTACCCGCACCGCCATCGATATTGTCGCTACCCCCCTGACCCAATACTCTATCTTTGTCGGCCCCCCCGAAAATCGTGTCGTTGCCACTACCACCTTGAATGCGGTCGTTACCGTTGTCGCCGTTAAGGCTGTCGTTGCCCTCACCGCCATGAATAATGTCATTCCCGTCATCGCCACTGATGGTGTCATCGCCAGTAAGGGCATCAAACGTGTCGGCACCAGGGGTAAGGGTAAACACATCATCCCCTGCGGTAGCCATGGGAAGGGAGGAGCGACCATACACCACATAGCTAACCCCGCTGAAGGCACCGCCTATGACCTGACGAGCCATGGGTGCCCCAATAATCACATCATCAAAACCATCGCCATTGATATCCCCAGCACTGCTTACAGCCCGACCTGAAATATCAGAATAATCGATCCCATTAATGACAAACCCATTTTGACCATTCAAGCTACTTAAGTCTAGGCTGGCTCCAAAGCCACCCGATTGACCAAACACTACATAGCTTTCGCCAGCACCATTTTTACCATTGGGATCAGCCGAGGAAGCCCCAATAATCACATCGTCAAGGCCATCCCCATTGACATCCCCGGCACTGCTTACAGACCACCCTGAAACATCACCAGCATCGATACCATTAATAACGAACCCATTGATACCATCCAGACTCTTTAAATCTAAGCTAGATTCAAAGCCATCCGATTGACCAAACACTACATAGCTTTCGCCGATATTATTTTGACCGTTAGGATCGGCCAAAGGTGCCCCAATAATTACATCGTCCAGGCCATCACCGTTGATATCTCCCGCACCACTCACAGAGAAGAAAATACTATTGCGAGTGAAGCCCTTAATGACAAACCCATTGCTGCCATTGAGATTACTCAAGTTTAGACTAGCTCCAAAGCCGCCCGACTGGCCAAACACCACATAGCTCTCGCCATCAGGGTTTTGACCACTAATGTCAAAGGAAACCCCGATAATCACATCGTCAAGACCATCGCCATTGACGTCACCAGCACTGCTGCCGGATATCCCCGAATCTATGTCAAAATCGATACCGTTAATGACAAACCCATTGGTGCCATTCAGACTACTGAGGTCCAGACTCGCTCCAAAACCGCTAGCCTGACCAAACACCACATAGCTTTTGCCAGCACCAGTCTGAGCATTAGTAGCTCCGATAATCACATCGTCAAGGCCATCGTCATTGATATCCCCAGCACTGCTCACGGAAAAGCCTGAAAAGTCATTAGCACCAATACCGTTAATGACAAATCCATTGCTACCATTGAGGTTACTCAAGTCCAAACTTGCCCCAAAGCCACTGGCCTGACCAAATATGACATAGCTTTCGCCAGCATTGCTTTGACCATTAGGAGCAGCAAAAGGAGCCCCAATAATTACATCGTCAAGGCCATCCCCATTAATATCTCCAGCACCGCTCACAAACGAGCCTGAATAGTCCTCAGGATCAATGCCGTTAATGACAAATCCATTGGTGCCATCGAGGCTACTGAGATCCAGAGTAAAGCCAAACCCATCCGACTGGCCAAACCACATAGCTTTCGCCAGCAAGGGTTTAACCGTTAGGATCAGCATCACTAGCCCCAATAATTACATCGTCAAGGCCATCCCCATTGACATCCCCGGCACTGCTTACGGAAATACCTAAATAGTCATACTCATCAATGCCGTTAATGGCAAACCCATCGTCAATATCAAGGCTACTGAGATCAAGTGAAGCTGGAAACGTTGTCATACTGTTAGTCCCCCACTAAATTTAGTGCTGTGATGGATAAATCCACTAATGCCTTCTTCTGAACTACTGAGGCGTAACCGCAAAAAAAGACGACATAGTACGGATTTATACGGAAACAAACTGGCTTAAGAGTTAAATGAGCCAACGTTTTTGTGGGTAATTACCTGAATTTATTTCATCCCCTGATGTTGTCAAGTACTGCAAACAACTGAGAGAACGGAATTGGGTTAAGTTGGTTTGCCCGTCAACTAACCAGTCCATGTCATACTTGGCTTGGTTACACAAACAAATCAGTGACATAAAATAGCTTACGCCGTATACAGGATTAGCACGCTGATATAGGGCGCTAGCTGTCATTTTAAGCAACTAGACGGTACACAAACACAGATGCGAGGTAGCCTTCATGCGCATTCTCTTAATTTATCCCCTTTTCCCTAAAAGCTTTTGGTCTTTCGATAAAACCCTTGAACTAGTCAATTTCAAGGCACAGCTTCCTCCCCTAGGGATAATTACGGTTGCTGCTATTTTGCCTCAGGAATGGGACTACCGTTTGGTTGATCGCAATGTTCGTGACATAACGGAGGCCGAGTGGGAATGGGCTGATCTTGTATTGCTTTCAGGCATGATTGTTCAGAAAGAAGATTTTGCCGTGCAAATTCAAGCTGCCCATGCTCACGGTAAGCGAGTGGCTGTTGGTGGTCCTTATGCTACAGCTATGCCAGATGAGGTGAAAAGAGCAGGCGCAGACTTTTTAATCTTAGATGAGGGGGAAATAACCCTACCCATGTTTGTAGCCGCACTAGAACAAGGCGCAACCAGTGGTACCTTTCGTTCAGGGGGAGAGAAACCTGACATTACAACAACACCGATTCCTCGATACGATCTATTAGAGTTTGACGCATATGCTGAGATGTCAGTTCAATTTTCGCGTGGCTGTCCCTTCCAGTGCGAATTCTGCGACATTATTGTCCTATATGGACGAAAGCCCAGAACAAAGTCTCCTAAGCAGCTTCTAGCAGAGTTGCAATCTCTTTACGATCTGGGCTGGCGGCGCAGCATTTTTATGGTGGATGACAACTTTATTGGTAACAAGCGGAATGTAAAACTGTTGTTAAAGGAAATGAAACCATGGATGGAAGCCCGCAACTATCCCTTTTCCTTTGCTACTGAAGCATCTGTCGATCTAGCACAAGATCTGGAACTGATGCAGATGATGGTGGACTGTAACTTTGGTGCTGTTTTTCTGGGTATTGAGACACCGGATGATGAGAGTTTAACGTTGACACGTAAGCATCAAAATACTCGTAACCCACTGTCTCAAGCAGTAGATACAATTACTCAGTCTGGCTTACGAGTGATGGCCGGGTTTATTATTGGCTTCGACGGTGAAAAAACAGGCGCAGGCCAGCGCATTGTAGATTTTGTTGAGCAAACAGCTATCCCCACGGCTGTGCTCAGCATGCTACAGGCTCTGCCGGACACCGCTCTTTGGCATCGCTTGATAAAGGAAGATCGAATTCTGCTTCAGGAAGCCGATATTAATCAGGCAACGCTGATGAATTTTATTCCCACTCGCTCTATTGAAGAGATCACCCACGAGTTTATCAATGCGTTCTGGACCCTCTACGATCCGATAAATATATTAAATCGCACCTATCGCCATTTTCTGATGCTTGCGGAGGGACAACGTCGCCACTACCAGGGTCGGAATATTTCTGCTGGTAGTCCTGAGATTAATTGGACGATTCTACGCGCATTTGTTATTGTTTGCTGGAGACAAGGGGTTGTTCGAAAAACGCGTCTGCGCTTTTGGCTAAATCTGTTCAATATGCTGCGTCGCTATCCCGAGGCAACGGGTAACTACATTTCCGTTTGCGCTCAAGCAGAACACTTTATTGACTTTCGCGAAATCGTTAAGAAACAGATTGAAACTCAGCTTGAAACCTTCCTAAAACTAAAGCAGGAACAGCAAGAACCAAGGCAGTTACCGCTAGCTTCATAATGACGATTCCACTGGTACGAAGTCAGCTAATGGGGTATCAGCGTTAGTCGGGAAATTAGACCAGGTAAAAATTCGGAATTTGAAATAAGTCCTCTGGACGACCTAACGGTACGGAAGTCAGAAGCGGACTGCATTCCAAATTCCGAACTCTGTTTTTTTGGGAAAATCGTCCCGCTTTACGTTGGTACCCTACAAGTGCTTTGATAAAAACGCGATGACACACATCAGCTGGCCATCATAAACTTATTCAACACTGTTTACCATTATCGATGATAAACAGCTGTAATACTTGCACTGTCGAGCATATTTGCGCGGATCATAAAACCGACAAGCGCATTGCTTGGATTTTCAGGCAGTTCCAAACGCTCTGTACCCAGCGCATATATCGTAAAGATGTAACGATGGACTTCACCGGGAGGAGGACAAGCACCGCCGAAGGCAATTGTACCGTAATCATTTCGAATTTCAGTTGCTTCACCAGGTAGGTTGTTATTGATACTCGCATTCTGAGCAATAGAGTTTGTAGAAGCTGGAATATTAACAACATTCCAGTGCCACCAGCCTGATCCAGTTGGCGCGTCTGGATCATACACGTTGATGGCAAAGCTTTTTGTTCCGTCCGGTGCACCAGTCCATGACAATTGTGGTGACTCGTTTTCACCTTCGCATCCAAACCCCTCGAAAACATGGGCGTTTGTCAACATTCCGCCTTCGGAGACTGTTGTACTGGTCAAGTTAAATTCCTGCGCAGATACAGGTGATGCGATCATTGTAATGAGCAACAAGCCAAGAGCAGTAAACTTACTAAGCATTGTCGTGGCCCTCTCTAACTTAAGTATTGTCTACAGTCTGACTTTAGCAAGGACAGTTTTACTCTACTTCCAGCAATCAAGCAAAAACTATCGAAAAACGCTCAATCTTCTGCCTTGCGTATCTCACTGGGATTGATTCCAAATCGCTTCTTAAACGAATCTGAAAAATAAGAGGGTGTTTTAAATCCACAATTAAATGCGATTTCTGAAATTGGCATATCTGTTGACTGCAAAAGGCTAAGACCATGCTCAAGTCTTGTATTCTGCAGTATTTTTGAAAAACCTTGCCCGGATTTAGTTAACCAACGCCTCATGGTTGCCTCACTTATCGCAAAGTGATCAGCCACTTCATTGGACCGCCAGGGATAACTTAAATCTGTTTCGATCAGTCTTCTGACCTTGCTTAGTGGTTTCTCTTCTTCATAAGGTGAGAGATAAATGCCGTTATATTTTAACCAGATCAAAGGTTCTAACAGTCGATGCTGTCTTATAGGCTCTGGTATTTCTGTGTCGCTCAGTGTGGCCTGAATGGTGTTCAATATTTGGAAAGACTGGCCTATAAGGCCTTGTAAAATTTGGATGCCCGTTGATTCAGACTTTAATTTTTCGTTGGAGAACACCGTTTCTATCATATGACGTGGAAAGCAAACGCCAGTGGCCCGATAATCATCACCAAGCACGGGGCGATTTTCCATCGTTACCATAGACCCAGGAGGAAATATCATCACATCTTCGGCATGTCCAATTATTTCACCATTTATCGGACACAGTACCCTTTTGCTACCAACCTGAATGAAGAACAAAAATGTGTGTTGAAAATAAAGATCAGTAAACGTAGCTGTCGTTGCCTGAGAGATTGATAGCACAGACACATCTGGGATGGCACCAGCTTGCGCCTCATCATCTTTTTTCATTAGTTAATCTATATTTCATCCATCTACCTACAATGAAATAGCCAGCTAAAGAAAGTCAATATAATGACAAGCAGCTTTTGATCGACATCTGTGAAGGCGATACTACAGGGCATGGAATCTATATCGTAAAAGCGTTCAGATACGAGCATTGAATGAGCAGGTGTACCATTAATAGGGATGTGTTTGTTGTATCTTTGCATGATTTCATCTAGATCCAGCTGGAGGTAGGCAGGGTTAGACTGGTCAAAATAATGGCTGAATTTGGACCGATAACCGCAAGTAAAGAAAAAGGATACTATAGTCAATTGGAAAAATTAGCAGATTAGCAACATGAGCGAGACAATTAAAGCGATCGATAATCTCCACATCACGGGCTACGAGGAATTGCCGCCGCCGAATGAGCTGAAGCAGGAGTTTCGGCTGAAGGGGCGAGCACTTGATACGGTGTTGGAAGGTCACCGTGCGGTTAAAGCAATCCTCGATCGTCAGGAATCGCGGCTAATTGTGGTGGTCGGACCATGCTCAATCCATAATCCGAAAGAAGCTTTGGAGTACGCCCGACGTTTGAAACAACTTGCCGACGAGCTGGCAGAGGATCTGCTAATCCTGATGCGGGTTTATTTTGAGAAACCGCGGACATCTGTGGGTTGGGAAGGGCTGATTTACGATCCGTATTTGGATGGCAGCCATCGCATTGACCACGGCATTCGGATCGGTCGTAAGCTGATGCTGGATATTGCTGAAATCGGTTTGCCGATCGCGATCGAAGCGTTGGACTTGATATCGCCTCAGTATCTACAAGACCTGGTAAGTTGGACGGCAATCGGGGCACGGACTACGGAGTCACCAACACACCGTAAGCTTGCTAGTGGAATCTCTTCAGCAATTGGATTTAAAAATAATGTGGATGGGAAGCTGATGGTGGCGATCAATGCGATTCGTTCAGCATCTGCGAATCACAGTTTTATTAGTGTCACAGGCGAGGGCAAGGTGGCGGTCTTTCGGACCGAGGGAAATCCCCATTGCCATGTAATTCTTAGGGGTGGCAAGTCACCTAATTATGATGCCGAGAGTGTTGCTGCTTGTGAAGCTGCTCTAGCTAAAGCGGGGCATAAGCCAAACGTCATGATCGATTGCAGTCATGGCAATTCCCGTAAGGATTGGCGGAAACAGCTAGATGTGTTGAAAGCAGTTTCCCATCAGCTCCAGAATGGGAGTCAATCGATTATTGGCGTTATGCTGGAAAGTAATTTGCAAGAGGGGAACCAACCGATTCCTGATGACCCTGAAGAAATTCGTCCTGGTGTTTCGATCACTGATGCCTGCGTAGGGTGGGAAATGACTGAAACCGCTTTACGTGAATTAGCGGCAACAGTTGGCTCTGCATTAAAATCTAGAGCGAGTTGACATAACAGCTATGGTTTCTGGCGTTGCTAATTTGATTACAACGCTTTGGGGTACCAACTTAAAGCGGGAGGTTTTCCCAAGGATAGATGTCAGAAGTCAGGAGCCAGAAGCCATATCCCTTATCCATTCTGGCTCCTGACTTCTAGATTCCTAGTTAACCAGAATTTCCCGGCTTGAGTGGATACCCACGCTTTGTAGCTTTTTCTAGCGCTTGGATATGGTGGGTTTGAGATAGCGATCGCACCATAAGCCAACTAACGTATGTTTGGTCGGGCTGGGCTAGACTTACTGGCCAAGTGACTTATTTTGACGAATGAATAACTGCTATAGCTTTCAATTCAGGCAAGAACAACGCGTCACCAAAAATGGACAAGAGCCCATCAAGCCACTCGCATGGGCGGGTAGTGTCTAACTTGATAACCACTTTTGGCTCTCTAGCAGATATCCATCTTACCCAAAGATTTAGGCTGGCGACAGGTGTTTGGGAGTGCCTAGGATAAACGCTAAACGACCAACCACCTCAATTGCTGGCTAATTTGCCTGATTCCATAAAGAAGACGTTTTGCCTATAGGGTTTCTGATTTTTTTGAGTTAGGCACTCTTTTAGATAGGTATGCTGCTCATCAGATCTGCCATTCAACGACACCTGGCAAACCAACAATCTGACCCTGATGAGGCTCCTAAAGAAGATGCTAAGAACAAAGTCCAGCATGGCCATCTGACCATGCTGGACCACTAATACCAAATCCAAATTCATTAAACCCGATTAAAAATGGACAATCCTGTAGGGGCACTCCCTTGTGGATGCCCTTCGATACCGGGTGCGATCAAGCAGGATTTCGTATAACTATTATGCTGGCTGAGGCATCAATTTTATTCGCAATAGGTTAGCGATTTCGGACTTCTCCAAGAGACCAACCAAAGCTCCATTTGCCTGAGTAACCGCTAAAGCTTGAGTTTTCTGATTCTCTAGTTGGCGCATAACATCTATCAATGGTTTATCAGCCTCAACCTCGATTTCCTGTGCAGTCGGTTTCAAAAAGTCCCGAATCTCACAAGTAGTCCAATCAACCGACGGAATTGTTTTGAGTATATCTAAATCAATAGTCCCAGCCAGCTGACTGTCCGGATTTGTTACCAAAAATTGCCTCCATGGACTGATGCCATTTGAAACAATCGCCATATCTGCTAAATCACGAAGCGTATTATCTATGCTGATGATGGGACTATTTTTAAGAACTGCATCAGCCGCTGTAAGCCCTGATAATGCCTCTTGAACTGTTGCTGATTGTGCAGACTGACCAGCATTTTGCAATATGAACCAGCCGATAATCAATGTCCAGACACTGCCAACGTTAGAAATTCCCAGAACAGACAGCACACCTAAAGCAATTGCTGACCAACCAATGATCTGTCCTGAACGACTGGCCCAGCGTATTCCACGGTAACGATTACCGGACAATTTCCAAACAGCAGCCTTAAGCACATTACCACCATCCAGAGGCAGCCCTGGGATCATGTTGAAGGTGGCAAGAACCAGATTGATATAAGCGAGTAAGCTGGTAATTGCAGCGAGTGGTCCAACGATTAAACCACTACTAGCCAACAGTGTTAGCAGAAAAAATAAGGTCAGACTGACGAGAGGACCAGCGACGGCAATCCAAAATGCGCCAGCGGGTGTTTTAGCCTCATCGTTTAAGCTGGCTAATCCACCAAACAAGAAGAGTGTAATAGAATTGACACTAATGCCTTGTTGTTGAGCTGCAAAACTGTGACCTAGCTCATGTAGCAGGACAGAAACAAATAGAAGAATACCTGCTACTAATCCTAAAACTAAAGCACTTGCTCCCAACCAGGGAAACTGTGCAGCTAACCCACCCCCAAAGTTCAAGGTGGTAAGCGCTAGAACAAAAAACCAGGAAATATTGATAAAGAAGGGAATACCAAACAGATTCCCAACACGAAAACTACCGTTCATATCGGTCTCCTTTCACAAACTTGGAGCTGGAGAAGCCAATCAATCTTCGGCACAATCTGAAAACTTTTTGAAGGCTATTCCCAGCTCACTACCAGCGTAACGAATTGTAAAAAGCTTCTCATTTTTTTTGGGTGGTAATTGCCGCCCGTCATTGAGTTCGGTTTAGACGGTTAGCCTAACTCTTATTTCCTGAGACTCCATTTTCGTGTAGTCACCTACGGAATAAATAGATTTAGGTACACAGCTTAGAACCATCTAAAGATGCAAAATACGTCGAAACATAACTTAACATTCCCTTTAGATTACGTTACATTATAGGCGTCGTTCTTATTAACAGCATCTTTAGCTGTTCAATGTTATGCCCACCCCTTCTATCTTTTTTTCCGTTCCAGGACCTCTCAAGGCTCAGTCCACTGTTTTTGAACTCAAAGACCGTCTTGATTGGGGCGAACCTGCTCTGACTATTATCGACGTTAGAAGCAGAGAGGCTTTCAATTCAAGTCGCATTACCGGAGCAGTTCTAATGTCCATGGACGAATTAGTAATAATCGCCTCTGCATCTCTTGAGTATGAGCGTGATATCTACGTTTACGGTAGCTCTAATGAGCAGGCTGCTGAAGCTGCCTCAAAACTCCGTAAAGTTGGTTTTCAAAATGTTTCTGAGCTTACCGGTGGCTTAGCAGCATGGAAAGCAGCTAACGGTGCAATCGAAGGTGCTTTGGCCGCTGCATAGCACTTGAGTCTCTCAGCCCAGTTTTCTTAATCTTCTAGAAATCAAGCTTCTCACCATAGCCATGTGGTCTGGTGGGAGCTTATTTCTTTGTAAATGTAATTTACAAAGTAGGCTTGACGCCGCAATTCAATTGTTTCTAGTCAAAGTTATAGCAAACTGCTGAATGCCTATCTCCGTAGGAGAGTTTGCACCAACAGCAGTTTGCTTTGCACATAGCTATTGCTATTTATAGCTTTCAGCGATCATCAATGCTGTGAACTATGTGCGCAAAGCTATATTTCATCAAATTATCCTATGTTCTCTGACCTACCATTACACATATCCCGCAGTTTGTTGATAACAATGGGGACTCAAGTAAGTGTTCGTCACGCAGAAAGAATTCCGTCCAACGGGGCTATGCTAGTGATTAGTAACCATCGTAGTTTTCTCGATTTACCACTAGTGATAAACGCGTTAGGCCGCTCAGTTAGATTTGCTTGTCATCACTACATGAGCCAGGTCCCTGTCCTGAAGGAAATAGTCTCCACGTTAGGATGTGTTCCTCTGGATGCACCTGGACAGCGCCGACAGGTTTTCTTTGAACAAGCAATTGATTTACTACAAACCCATCAGCCTGTTGGTATTTTTCCAGAGGGCGCTCGTCCGATGGTCCAAGCGACTAATCCAAATGAACTGAGCCAATTTCATCGAGGATTTGCTCATTTAGCACTGCGGGTACCTGTCCAAAAGTTAGCTATTCTGCCAGTAGCTATTTCAGCAATTGAAGAGACTATCACCCCAGTGGCACCACTTAAACTGTTTAGTCTGTTTGATCCGTCAGAACCACTTTTCGACCAGTCTGGTTGGCACCCGTCCGTTAACTATCATCGTGTAAATCTCTCAATTGGCAGCCCCATTTGGGTTACAGACTCTCTTAGAGAACAGTATCAAGGCAAACAGGCAGGACGATTGGCTAAGGTTTTAACTCGAGCTTGCCATGGTGAGATCAAGAATCTTCTGCGTGAGGGTTTTGCCTAACAAACTCTAGCTTTCTTGGCTCATACTGGCACAAAGTTCAAGAATAGATTCTTTAGCTACGGCAGGTAATGTCTGCAGCAAAAAATGTGAGCCAACAATTTCACGAGTTGCCAGTAAGGGAAACGCACGTTTAATTTCTAACTGTTTTGAGGCTGGCACCAATTGATCATCTGATGCTTTTAGATAGCCAAGTGGTACCGGAGACTTTCTGATTCTCCATAGGTCATTAATACTACGAAGTAAGTTTAACCGATATGAGATAACGTCAGGCCTTACCAACTGTAGCGTTTCACGAAATGAATCTAGTATTGTTTCTGGACAGCTAAAGCCAAAACAGGCAACTCGTAAAGGAAACGACGGTATTGGAAAACGTAACAGTAACGGTAGTGGCATTTGCCCGACAAACTCAAGCAATAATGGTTGTGGACTTGTCAAAAAACTTGCACAAAAAATGATGCCACTGAGTTGTGGATACTCAATTAAGCGAGCAGCAATTGGACCAGCAAAGGATTCGGCAATAAGAATAAAGTGGGTAGACGTTGGCAGTTGACCTCGAACGATCTCAGTCAGCTGATCGTAGTCTAGTAGACGATCCCGAGGATAGTTGATTACTATGATGTGACTCCTGTCTAAAAACTGTTCAAGAAAATATGAAAAAAGGAGTCCAGTGCCATCTAATCCTGGAAGTAGCACTAATGTATGAGTTAATGAGCTTTCCATGCACCTCAGTCTTATTTGTCAGCAATATCACCGGTATCAATTCTAAACTCAATAAAGGTGACCTTAAACCCATGGCGTAGTAACACCGCTCCCCTAATATCAGCACTTTCGACAGTTAAGGCATGAGTATTAGGGTTCTAAAAATTTCCGTTGCTACAGTCCAAGTCTCCTGCAATAGTGGAGCCTGATAATCAAACTTCACCATTTGCTGTAAACCCATGACACAGCGAAGACTTCCACCGATATTGACTCCTGATAATGAGAACTCTCCCAAAGTAGCATTCTCGCATGCGACATAACCTGTGACTACACGTAAAAGGGAACAAACAGCCAAAATATGGACTAATTTTGGGTTTGTTAGCTAGTGCTTATAATCATTCGCCCTAGAATCATAGCCGCCAGTTACTCCTGCCCACAATAAACTAGCAAGTGCACTGAATGCACCACTTTGGTTTGGCTTGCGAGGTAAACCCTACAGTGTGTTTGTGACCGATCAGCGTTTATGGATTCCATCGGTAAATCTTTACACCTATCCTGATGTGATGGTGATTGCAGATCCAGTAGGCCTCAAACCAGGCCGAAAAGACACGGTTACCAATCCGCTCTTAATTGCTGAGATGCTATCAGAATCTAAACAAACTTACGATCGCAGCGGCAAGTTTGAAGCCTATCGGACCCTCTCAACATTTCAGGAATATTTGCTGCTCGACCAATATCGTCCCTATGTAGAAACCTTTGTGCGCCAGTCAGAGGGCAGCTGGACTTTTACAGTCTATAGCAACCTGGAGGCCATAATTTCGCTTTCTTCTCTAGATATGGACATTGCATTGGCTGATATATACGAACAAATACAGTTTGCTAACGCCTAAAGAAAACAGTATCCCTACGCAAGATACAAAACATCTCTTGCTGGTGTACTCTCCTGGGGATTCCCATTTAAACCGTTCCTCAATAAGCATTAATAACGAAAGGTCTCATAAACCTTATAAAAATCTTTCAAATCCTAGCGCCGACTGTCGCTCTCCATCTAATAGAAGTGGTCTATTTGTTTACAAACCATGACCCAATCAACATCAGAGGCCTCAGCTTGGAGCTGTCATCAAATGGATGGCTATCGGATTCATCAATCCGGTAAACACATCAATGGTACTTTCATGCGAGTGTATGTACCCGATGCAGCGATACAGTCCAATGGGCAGCGTCTTAAAGCAATTATGTATCTCCATGGGTTTGCCCTATGCATGCCCTCTTTTTATGAAAAACATCTGGAAACGTTAGCCAAGGAACAGGGATATGTGGTCTTTTTCCCTGATTTCCAACGTAGCCTTTATCCCAATACTCAACCGGAAGAGTCAGACCCAGAACAACCCGAGATCAACAATTTCCAAACTTGGCTTTCTGTGGCTACCCAGAAACCTGGTGAGGGCAGAAGCTTTCTAGGCGCTGATGATATCCATCCCATTTTTGCTGATATTTCTGAATCGGATGGCGCAGAATTAGGAGGTGGCCTGTCTGAATCAAAATGGGTGGCCCGACGCGTTGCCTGGTCATTAGTCCTGATTATTGGTGCTTTGAATATTCTTGGTTGGGTGTTTAAGGAGTATGCCAAGAATTTAATCACGCTTATATCCACGGTCGGGTTGAGTTTATTTCACCGACCGACGGAATGGCTAGACGATGCGATTGATCTGACGGATAAAGCCTGGGCTGACTTGGGGAATGAATTTTATCCCCACTGGGCGGAGGATGACGTGGATGCGTTTGCCTTTGGTCATTCTCTAGGGGGATTAATCGCCCTGAGTCTGCCGTCTGAATTTGAGAAAAGGCCCCCTGAAAAGCAACGGTTTGCGCCACAACAGATTGTCACGGCTGACCCGGCCCCAAGTACTGAAATGGGGATTCCGGGATTTGCGATCGCGCTCCTAAAGCTATTTAACGCCCCATTCACCGCTGAACCCATTGAGATTGAAAATACAGGTCCTAGCCTCACCAATCCCGTGGCTATCTTGCACGGTGGTTCTGATGAAATCGTTAAGCCAGATGATTGGGTCAAACCCCCAGCCGGCAAACTAGACTCAAACTACGACTGCATTGCCAGTCCAGGCAAAGCCATTTACTTCTCCTATTCTAATCCTGACGCCAATCTCGTAGCCTTTCACAATCAGGCAGTAACCGACACCAGTTACTACGGCGATGGGTTATTCAAACATTTTGGTGGGGTCAAAAAGGGTCCCAATAACTACAACTTTCACTATGTTTGGCCCGGTGCAGATAAAATTTTCAAAGGTGATGCCACACCTCAAAACCTACGAGAACACCTGGAAACAAGCGATTTTCAGATAGGAACTGAACCCCCTTCCGAAGAAAAATCATTTTTTGCCCAATTTCAGCGCATTGCCATCTTTTTAGGAATTGCGTTTCTTGGGTTGGGGTATATCCTCAGTGTTCTGCCAGAAGTTGCACAACCGCTGGATGCTGAACGAACCTGCATTACAGGGGGTTGGAAGCTGGCGTTAATTCTCACACACATTTTGACCTTTGTGCTGATTCCCCTGGCTATGCGGGTGTTCTACCAAGCATTAACCATTTTACAAGCACCAAAGAGTGCCATTTTCGCCTCCCAGCTGGGGTTATCCTTCATTATGGTATCCATTGCCTCAGAAATTGGTTGGCACGTCACCCAATGTTGGTACTACCAGAATGATTTTACGATGCTGAATTTCATGTTTTATTTCTTCTTGATTTCAGCATTTGCCCTCTGGGCCGATGGTTTGGCAAGAGAAAACACCCAAATCACCAAGGTGCTTAACATTGTTTTCGCTGTAGGTTTGTTAATTGTGTCGATCCTTTATCCCCTAGGGAATATTGTCCAGAACAGTGCCTATAAAGTGCCAATATACATTGTTCTCACCGTGATTTTTGCAGTGTTGACCTATCGCGGCTATCACCTGCTAAATAAGGATTGGCGGATTATTTTCTTCCCAATCTTTTCCGTGGGGGTGAATTTATTCTTTGTGGCGTTACTCGACAAATATGGCGGCAACCCTTATACCAATCCCCAGATTATGAACAATGCGCTTTTCCATATTCTGCACGATTTTGCCGGCACCCTCGCTGGCGTTGCCATCTTTACCTGGTTAGTTTATGAAAAGAGCCAGCAGGTGATCCAGGCCAGGCGTGAGCAGTTACCAGGATAATCGTCTGAAGCCCTTTCTAGTGGAGATATTTGAATAACGGGTTGGGTTGATTCGGTGCGCTACTGCAATCCAACTCGTTTTTTCATCCTAAAAATGACATTCTTGTAGATGACCTGTAATACCAGGAAGTAGTTAACCTAATGCAAATTGTCAATCAACGTATGCTATGAAAGGCTTATGCCTGGTCAGTTTTGCTTGAGTAAGGGGAGAGAGGGCCAACATGGCAGGAGCTAAAGCTTACATCCCAGCTGTCAACAACTGTTGTGCACTGATATTCAGGTTAGGCAAACCAGGTGACACTAACGCTTTATCGTCCACAAATATCTGTTCAGTGTAGTTTCCATCCACCAGACTCAGGATCAATACCTGTTTGGCAATCGGGTCAGTTATCTAATATTCTGGAATACCCCGTTGAGCGTACTCTTGACGCTTTTTTACATAGTCACGCTCTCGCGATTCCTTATTCGTATCACTATTTGACACAATCTCTACCACCAGAGCAGGTGCAGGCATATCCAATTGCACCAGCGATCTCGGTTTACCTGAGAGAGCAGCCACGCCTGTTTCTGCAAGCACCATCGCGTTTCTACCCATCGAGCAGGTACAAATTCCACCTGCAGATTCGTTGTTGGCCTAAGTAAGTCGTGTTATCCCACCTGGGTTCAAACCTTTGGGGTAATTAACATGAAAACAGTTGACGGTACTGATTGGGGTGCGATCGCGTAAGCTCAGTACAATTACTTATTACTTTGATCTTGAAATCTAATAAACCATTTTTGTCAAGCATATTTGCAATTCGTAATATTTTGCGTTACATTAGTTTACATAAGAACACACACTTAAGAATCAAGGAAGCCAAATTATGTACACCACTGTTAATGAAACCGGTCAGCTCAATAACTACGCTACCGAGCCTGAGATGTACCTAGCGTCTTACCCTGCACCTGAGCAGCAGCGCCGTTACCTGCTTCAAGGTGGTCTAGCTACATTGCTTATCGCCATATTGGCGTTAACGGCCCTAGCCGTTAGCTAAGCCGTATCTAATCTGCTTCACGACACATTTCAAAATAAAAGTAAGGAGACAAAAGTTATGTTTGGTATCTTGTTAGCTGTCATTATTGTTGGTTGGGTCGCTGCATCCATCATTGGTACCCAAGCCTACTTCTTTGGAGAGCAGTCCAAACCTATCCATGAGCGCAACTGGAGTTCTGAAAGTTTTGAGGATATTGCTAAGTTGGTAACCGGTCGTGACACTGACTTCAATGAGCGTGTTTATCCCTTTGGCGGTGATGCTTACACCAGTAATGCTGCCAATAGCTGATAGTCTTAGCTAGCTGTTGGCAAAAACAACTATCACCTGACAAAGATTTTGAAGGACATTAGTTACTAGGCAATCACCTAGACTAATGTTCTTTTTTTGTAAGCTTTCAGCGGGTCTAAGTTTTGAGAGGTCTCAAGAAGCCGAGTACCTGCTAGAGTAAGCCTATGAAAGATAAGGCTCTCCCATCGATACCCACAGTCAGCGAAGCGGACTGGGAAAAGACACCGTCCAGCGTTAAGACGTTGGTTCTGAGTCTAGTGACAAGAGTCGAACTCAACTACGCGCAGAAAATGAATTGCTCAAAGAGAAGCTGCAGCGCAATAGTCAGAACTCATCTCAGCCACCATCGGAGGATAAAGCCAAAGGATTTAAGCCGAAGAAACCTCGCAGTGGTCGCTCGCGAGGAGGCCAATTCGGACATCCGGGGAAAGGGCCGAAGCTATATCCATAATAGAGCCTGTTTCATCGTCTTTAGCTGGAATAAATCGAATTAAATATTCGTCATAGGATCTAAGGTGTGTAGGCACTTCAAAGCCAAGACAAAAATTAATTACGGTTCGCTGCCAGGTATCAATCTCACCATCCACTAAGTATTCTTTCAGCACGTCTAACGCTGGTTTATGATCAATGAAATTCGATTCAAAATGAATGATCCCATAGGGGTTGTGCCTTTTGCCAGCCTTAGGATATCGGGGGCTAGCAGCCAAGATTTTTATACAGATTATGTATGTCAAAACAAAATCGAAACTGTGTCTTTGCAACTTGGTTGTAGTTCCAGGTTCAAGGAGTTACTCAATTTCTGTTGTAAATGGTAATCGCATGTAAACTCCGTGGGGATCATTGAGGGTTTTCAACAAACTCAATTCTTCTCGCAATTTCATCGCTTCTTGAGAAATTGGATCCTGAGCCCAGGGCAGCCTAGAGACAATACCTACACCAAAAAGACTTTCAAAAATCTGTTCTTCCAGGGTCGGCGGCTGAGGTAATTCTTGTACCTGCCAATCCTCTAATTCAGCTGCTTCGGCTGCTGCTGCAATGGCATCATTAAGCCCCCCCATCTGGTCCACCAGGCTAGCCGTTGCTGCATCCGTTCCCGACCACACCCGTCCTTGGGCTACCTGATTGATTTTTTCTTTGGGTAGTTCACGCCCTTCGGAGACAAGAGTCAAAAAGCGATCATATAAAGTATTGACAAACCCTTGCTGTAGCTTAAGTTCATCCTCACTTTGGGGACGGCTGACGGTGTCAATGTCAGCTAGCTTAGCGGTTTTGATAATGTCCCAGGTGATGCCGTTGCGATTAGCAATTTCCTTGAAATTAAGTCTGAGACCGTATACGCCGATAGAGCCAGTGACTGTAGCTGCTGTGGCAAAAATCTGATCACCAGGGGCAGAAATCATGTAGCCACCTGAGGCAGCATAATTACCCATGGAAACAATGACGGGTTTCTGCTCAGCTAAAAGTTCTACCTCACGGGCAATGACTTCAGAGGCAATGGCACTACCCCCCGGACTATTTACCCGTAACACCACTGCTTGTATATCATCATCGTGGCGTACCTCTCGCAATGTGTCTGATAGCCCACCTGATGTGATTAAACCCGTCGCCATGCCATCGCCATCAACGATTTCACCGTTGGCATATATAACGGCAACGGTGTTGTTTCTGCCTGAGAAATCTGTATCTAAGGTTTGGCTATAGCGGTAGAGACTGATTTGGGTAAAGTCGTCTTCATCACCATTCCAGTTCTCTTCCTCAGATTGGCCCGTTAGTTTGCGTAATTCGGCTAACACATCATCGTAAAAGGCTACATTGTCAATTAGCCCGGCAGATTGGGCGTCAGTGGCAGGCAATAAGCCTTGGTTTTCGGCAACAGCTTGAATGGCCTCAGGTGTAGTTTCCCTGGCTGCGCTAGTGGTAGTTAAAAACTCTTGCCATAGATCGGTGAGCAATGCCTGGGTTTGTTGCTTTTCTTCGGGGCTGCTGCTAGTTCGGGTAAAGGGCTCAATGGCAGATTTGTAGCGACCTGCCCGCAATACTTGAACGCCGACACCATACTTACTAAGGGCTCCGGCGAGAAACTGGATCTCGGCTCGAAAGCCATTTAGTTCCATGACACCTGCGGGATTCAGGTACAGCGAGTCTGCTACGGAGGCTAGATAGTAATCTCGCTCACTCCAAAGGGTATTGTTGGCGAGGATCGGTTTGTCGGAGTCAGTTTTGAATTTTTCCAACGCTGCCCGAACTTCTTTAAGGGTGGCCAATCCGGCATTGGTATTACCGGTCAGGTAAATGCCGGTGATGTTGTTATCGGTGGCTGCAGCTTCAATGGCCTGCAGGGCACTGTGTAAAGAAATGGAACGATAGGTATTGCCATAGAGGGTTTCCTCTAGGACAATGCTAGCGCCCGAATAGGGAACGGCGTCAACAATATCGGTGCTCAGATCAAAGACTAAAACTGAGTTTTTTTCAACTTCGGGTTCAACTTCGGTGGAAGCCGAGCTAATAAAAAAGCCTGCTAGGCCAATTGCGCCCACACCCAATAGGGCAACTAAGCTGAATAGACCAACTAGGGTGCCAAGGGCACTAGCTGCCGCATATTTAAGAAAGTCTCGCATGGTGGGATGGGGAGTGGGATGTGGGTGAAAAGAATGAGATTGGCTTTAAGTTTATGGTATGCGCTTAAGCACCTGAGCGTGTTTTAGATCCTTAAGATTTCCCTGACCGGTGCAGAATAGGGCGGTTTTGAGTTCGGCAATTAGGATATCGGTGAGGGTATCAAGGGCCGCTTCGGAATGGTCAGCGGCTTTGAGAAAGGGCAAGGCCATACCGGCAATATCAGCACCCAAGGCCAGGGTTTTGGCTACATCTAAACCGTTACGTAGCCCCCCCGACGCAATCAGGGGAATTTCGGGTGCGATCGCACGTACCCCAATAATACAGTCAGCCGTAGGTATGCCCCAATCAGCAAAGGTTTGCCCTAAACGACGCTGTTTCACATCTTCGGCCCGTTCACTTTCCACACGGGCCCAGGAGGTACCCCCAGCCCCAGCCGTATCGATGGCTGAAATACCTACATTAATTAGTTTTTGAGCTAAATTTCCCGAAATACCATTGCCCACTTCCTTGGCGATTACCGGTACCGGCATTTGGCTACATAGAGTCTCAATCTTAGCCATCAGACCGCTAAAATCGGTATCACCTCGAGTTTGCACACATTCCTGCAGTGGATTTAAATGCAAAATCAGGGCATCGGCTTCCAACCAATTAACGACCCGCTGACAGTGCTCTAATCCGTAGCTGTAATTTAGCTGCACTGCACCTAAATTTGCCAGGAGTAACGCATCGGGCGCATAGCTACGGATATTAAAGGTGGAGGCTAGCTCAGGTTTTTCTACGGCTACTCGCTGAGAGCCTACACCCATGGCTAAGCCAAATTTCTGGGCAGTGATCGCCAATCGCTGGTTAATCAAGCGGGCTTGTTCTGTGCCCCCGGTCATAGATGAAATGAGTAACGGCGTGGCTAGTTCCTTCCCAAGAAACGTGGTGCTAATATTCACCTGCCCGTAGTCCAACTCCGGTAGTCCACAGTGGATAAAGCGGTAGTTTTCCAGCCCCGTAGTGGTCTGGTGACACTGCACATCATCTTCTAAACAAATGCGTAAATGGTCAGCTTTTCGGTCCTGAATCGCGGCAGGGTTGGTTTTGTCCAAGCTAATGGTTTGGCCCACAACGTATTACTGATAGGGTTAATGATCGTTCTTTATATAAAGTAATCCCTAGATTGAATCAATAATTGTTAGTCAACGTTTATTCACGCTAAAGGTCAGGGCACGTTGGCCGTGTACACAACCGGAGTTTTTCCAACGTAAGCATTCAAAGACTTTGTAAAGAGCTGGTAAAGCCTGATCATCTTTACTTAAGAACATTATTTCCCAAACAAAGAGATTACAACTGCTTTGGAACAAGCTGGGGAATTAAGCATCTTGATATTCCATAGTGATAACGATGATTTGACCCGATGGGTTAACTGTAGGGTGAATACCGATGTGGCCCGGATGTCTGTCATCGGTATCAGGGTACAGAAACTAACTATCTAAAACGCTGTTGTGCTTTTTCTGAAATAGGTTGGTCTGTTGTGCTGACAGCATTACGGAGCAATGAATTTCACGTTATGGCAACGCCCAAAAATATTAAACACAGAACAATTATTGGAAAGGACTATGAGGGATATCGCTAGGAATTTTCAGGTACTGCCGCTAGTGTCTTGGATGGTATGGATGGCCATAGCGGTAATTGCAGCTCCAGTGATGGCCTTACCTTTAGAAGAAGTCCCTTTAGACGCTATAAATACCCTATCGGAAACGGACGCGGCAGACGATACTACTCTGGTGTCTTTATTGTTGGCAGCGGCTTCAGAGGACGTGCCTGGAGATGGTAGCTTTGATGATAGAAGCGCTGATGATGAGGACGCTGAAGCCGGTTTTGAGATCGCCGAGTCGGCGGATAGGATTTTGCTGGTGCAGGACCTTTCTGACGATCTAGCGGACCCTGCAGAGGCTACTGACGATGCTGAAGACGTTGATGTTGTTGAGAACACTGAATCAGCAGATGGGATTTTGCTGGTGCAGGACCTTTCTGACGATCTAGCGGACCCTGCAGAGCCATTTCTCTTTGATGAAAATTCTGTTGAAGCATCTGAAGAAGGTGTTCTTGCTCCGATCTCGGGTACTGAGTCAGTTACAGACGAAACAACAAGTGACCTGACTGAGGTAGAGGGTCCCCTGACACCACCGTCCCTAAGGCTGCAGACCGCTGCGATTCAAGAGGGCGATGAATTCTCGGCCCGAGCACGGGTCTATGGTCACTATTTTCTAGAATCTAATGTGGCAGTGGTGGGGGCGGTTGACCTATCCACGGGAGAGGCCTTTTCGGATACGGATTCCACTGGTTTTAGTGTGAGTGAACTTTTTGTGGTGGCATCGCCTCCTGACATGCCTGAGTTGCGTGGGGCGGTTGGTTTGATCGAGCTGACGTCCTTTTTTGACCGCAATAGCTTTGCTAAAGATAGTTTGACTCACTTTCTTAATCCGGTTTTCCAGACCAATCCTGCCCTGGCAGCTACACAGCTAGAGTCTCAGCCAGCGGCCTTACTTCACTGGCGACCGATCGATGAGGTCATTCTCAAGGCGACAACGTTTTCGTCGGGAGGATTTGATGATTTAGAGTTTGATGCGATCGCAGCTGAAATTGGGGTCAATGTTGGCAATTTGATCGTGCGCGGTACCTACGTCAGTGCCACCGATGACGGTGATCGGGATGGGATTCCCGAAAGTTTTCAAATTAATCGCAATGGGGTGTTTGGTCCTCAAGAAGGCGATCGCGAAGTGGCCTACGGTATCAACGCTGAATGGTTTATTCCGCAGCTCAATGCGGGATTGTTTGGTCGTTACGGTCATCACAGAAACGCTGATCTTGATATCTCAGGGGATACTTACAGTTTTGGTGTGAACTTCCTGGACCTCTTAATTGACGATGATCGCTTTGGTATTGGCTATGGTCGTGGTCTTAGCGATGATGATCGTCGTCAGGGTAAGCGTCCTGATGTATTGGAAACGTTTTATGACATCCGACTGGCACCGAATGCAAGGGCTGCCGTTAGTCTGCAGTTTCGCGATGAATTTTCTGAGACGGTCCTGGGATTCCGGGTTCGGGCCGATTGGGATTTATTAGAGCTTTTTGATTAATGATTCGTTGGGCAATGCCCATTTCAAAACGGCTTAATTTTTATGATTTGGTGGGCAATGCTCACCCTACTTCACCACTCACTATTCACTACTGTCCTATGAACTGGTATCGTCGCCCGCTGGGTTTATGTCTTAGCTTTAATTTACTCGCCACTACGCCGTTGCTCCTGGCGCAGCCGGTACTAGCCCAGCTGCCTAATTTAGACAATCAACCAGCGTTAGTTCAAGACGCCTATGCATTATTTGAAAAAGGCTGGATTGATCCGGCCCTGGAAAAGTTTTTGCAGGCGGTGCAACGCTATCCTGACTCTGTTCCGGCTCAGTTGGGCTTAGCGCGGTCTTATCTTAAACTCGGTCAGGATACCAATGCGTTTGAAGCCTTTCAGCGGTTGACGGTACTGGAGCCTACAAACGTTGAGGCGTTGGAAACCTTGGGTTTATTAGGTAGCTACCGCTCCGAGTGGCGGGCAGTGGGGATTGATGCTCTAACGACACTGTTGGCCCAGCCAGGGTATGAGCAAAATGGAGCAGCGCGCTCCCAGCGTGCCCTGCTCTTGTTCTACGAGGGCCGTCTAATTGAAGCGGTGGCTGACTACGATATCGCCCTAGAGCAATCCCCCAGTTTGGCTACCCAAGTCGGGGCGGCTCAAGTCTTTGCCTATGGCGGTCGCTCCGCCCAATCTGTTGAGTTATTTGCTAGCTACATTGACGCTGGCCAAACCCTAAAGTTCTACGAAGCCCAGGCCTACAGCTTTGCCCTGCGTCAGCAGGGGAACCCCAGCACGGCTATTGAAGTACTGCAACCGTTTCTCAATGCCAATGGCGATGTTAACGAACAGGCGCAAATCAAGGCAGAATTAGCTACTTCCTATGCGGCTAATGGTGAATATGAACGTGGTTTGGCGTTACTGGATACGATTCAAGGACAGCCCCTGGTAGTGGCGCGGGCGCTCAAAAACATGACGTTTTACACCGATGCTCCTGACGTAGAGACTCGAGCCATTGCAGCCTATGAGTCTGTATTGACCCGCTCAAGTTTAACAGTGGGCACTGCCCGTGAAGCGGCGGCGGCTCTTTCCGCTTACCCCAGTGGTCAGCCGCTTACCCTAGCCACCTACCGTCAGCTGGCGGCCCAGTATCCCGATGACATTAGCCTTTATGTACAGGCCAGCATTTGGGAGCGTCAACTGGCACAAATTTCCGCCCAGGAACTGCGACAGCGTCTGTTGGCGGTGACGTTACCTGAAAATCCCACCCAGCTACGGTACATTGCCAGCAGCCTAGCCAGACTCGATCCCCCCGATGCCGAACTCCTGCCGTTTTATCAGGATGTGCTGGCCGCTACATCTGCAGAACCGTTTCTCCACTATCGTCTCGGTCAGATTTATTTGCAGCAAAATCAGCTAGAACTGGCCCAAGAACAGTTACGTTTGTATGCTGGCGATGACCCTGCTGTCTTACTGTTCCAGGCCGAACAAGCCCGTCGTCAGGATGATACCGATACCAGCATTGCTATTTATCAGCAGTTGATCAACAACCCCAGCAGCAACAATGAAGTGGTGACCGGTGCCCTGCAAGGACTAGCGGGTATTTATCAGGGACAGGGTCGCTATGCTGAGGCATTGGCCATCTATGAAGAAATTATTGCCCTGAACCCTGGCAATGATGCCAAAATCCTCGGTCAAACCAGTTTGGCCTACCAGGGGAAATTTATCTCAGCGGCAACGGCTGAGTCGGTTTTAGCTCAGTGGATGGCTAGCCATCCCGCCAATGACAATCCACCTGAACTCTTTAGTTTAGTTGGTGCTTTACCCCCTGATTCCTCCCGTAGTGAGCTGTATGAGTCACTCCTGTTGGTCAATCCCAACTCCATCGCAATCCGTCAACGACAGATCCAGGTGTTGGCTATGACCGATCCTGATGCAGCTAACGAAGCGGCTGCTCAACTGGTAGCCGCAAATCCTGATGCGCCTGAAGCTTATTTGCTGCAGGGTCAGATTGCTCAAGATACGGATGATTTGTCGACCGCAGCCAATGCTTATAACGCCCTGCTAGAGAGTAATCCTGAACAATTTGATGCGATTGTTGGGTTAGCTGGGGTACGGTTCCGTCAACTACGCTACCAAGAAGCCCGTCGTCTGTACGACCAGGCTATTGAGTTGGCTCCCGATGACATTAATTTACGTCAAGCATCCATTAGTTTGACGGTGGCTCAAGATCGGCCTTTACAAGCCCTAGAAGAAATCAATGCCTTACAAAGTCAGGTGCCTAATAGTGTTGGTCTGGCCCGTCAGGAATTATTGATTAAGGAAGGGCTACTGCTACATCGTGGCTTTCAGCCTGTTTGGGAGCGTTACTAACTCCAGGTTACCTATAGGCACTGGACTAGGAAAAAATCAAACTCCTCTGCTCAATGCTCTTCATTGGGGTGAGTATTGGCAAAGCGCGCCAGGATGTGGGCATTAGCTCTATTGCTTGGCACACTGTTCTAAGTGGCAACCAAGAAAACACATAAGCGTTCTAATTTGCTAAGACAGAGTTGCGTACGTAACTTGCGTACGTAACTCGTAGCATTTGTAATTGCTCATAGCGTTAGCCTTCAAACGCTGTATACGGTGTATCTGCCCATTGGATAAATTGCCATATTAGGCCAGACAAAAGGATGGGACAAATATGTTATCTAGAGCGGTCTCTAAATGGATAACGCGCTGGGGCTGTCTGGCGCTGTTTAGCTTTTTTATCAATATTTCGATTACCAGTTGTTTGGCTCCTGTGCGATCGCAGGCAGTATTTGAATTGCCTACACAGCTACCCCCTACGATTACAATTGCGACGGCAGCTTCAAGAGTTGACCGTCCTTTTTTTGAAACCACCTGGCAACGTTATCGCGATCGCTTTATTCAAGCCGATGGTCGGGTCATCGACTGGGAAAACGACGATCAACGCACTACATCCGAAGGTCAGGCCTATGCCATGTTGCGCGCCCTACTGATCGATGATCGTGAAACCTTTGACCGAGTCTTGACCTGGGGAGAAGAGAATCTAGCGCGACGCGATGATGATGGTAACTTACTCGACCATCTTTGGGCCTGGAAATGGGGACCTGATGGGGCACCAGGAGACGCCAAACAGTGGGGGATTTTAGATAAAAACTTTGCCACCGATGCTGATATTGATGCCGCCACGGCTTTGATTATGGCGGCCCGTCGTTGGCAAAAGCCCGCGTATTTCAACCTTGCCAAAATTAAACTCATTGATATCTGGGAGTTTTCTACGGCCGATATTTCCTTAAAAGACGACCTATCGGGCCGCTATTTGTTACCTGGCCCTGTTGACGCCTTTCATCCATCCCCAGAGACCTGGTACCTAAATCCGTCCTATGTCGCTCCCTATGCGTTTCGTCTATTTGCGCAAGTCGACGAGCCACAGCGAGATTGGCTGGAGCTTGTCCATACCGGCTACAGAATGCTGGAGCAGAGTACCCAAATCTCCGAACTAGGATTACCCAGTGATTGGTTTTTGTTGCATAGCGAGGCTCCCCACTACAGAAAATTGCCAGTCACAGCCCCGCTTAAAAGTATCTATGGCTTTGACGCCTATCGAGTATGGTGGCGTGTTGCTCTTGACTTGACTTGGTTTAAGTCTCCTCCAGCAGGCCACTATTTGAGCAATCATCTCCCAGCTTTGTTAGCGCTTTGGAAACAATCTCAACAGTTACCAGCGCAGATTGATTTAGCAGGTGAAGCTATGGTGGATTACGGGGCAACGTCTCAATATGCCATGGTTTACCAGGCAGCTCGTCATCTAGAGGCTGACGTAGCCGCGTCTATCCGAGAAAATAAGCTTATGCTGGCAGACCCAAATGATTTCTGGGACGGAGATTCTGCTTATTACACCCAGAATTTGGCTTGGTTGGGTTTATATCCGCCAGAGTGGGTGCCCACCCATTGGTTGAGCGCAGCTCTGTAAAACCTGGGCTGTGAAATCCTTTTAAGAAGGTTTGAGTAACTCCACCGTATCCTTGGCATCTAGGGGGGCAATCTGCACATTAACAAGTTCTTCTCGGGCAGTGGGCAGTAATTTACCAATAAAGTCAGGATGAATCGGTAATTGGCGATGGCCTCGGTCGATCAGCACGGCCAGACGAATTAAGTCAGGGCGTCCATAGTCAAGCACCGCGTTGAGGGCTGCTCGGATAGTCCGACCACTAAAAATTACATCGTCCACTAAGACCACCTTTTTTCCGGTTAGGTCACAGGGGAGTTCACTTTTGGCTGGGGTGCGGGTGCTAATTTTATCGAGGTCATCTCGGTAAAAGGTAATGTCAAGGGCTCCTACTGGCACCCTAATGCCTTCTAGCCGTTCCATTTGCTGGGCAATGGTATGGGCCAAAGGCACACCACGCGTATGAATGCCAACCAGGACTAGATCGGCTAAGTGGTCGGTGCGTTCAATAATTTCAGAGGCCAACCGGTTTAAGGTACGGCGAATTGCCTCTGCAGAGAGAATTTCAACTACCTGATCGGCCATGGTTAAGGCTATAAATAAAGGGATTTAATAACCATAACGAAGACTCAATACCTAGCAAGATCTAAACCATAAAGTTTGTGTTTTCTCCCTGGGCAGCTTGCCAGCTACGGGCATCGTAATAGAGTTCTTCTAAAGAAATCTTGTAAAGGGTTTCCCGTAGGTTTTCCTGGAGTCGTCGCCATAGGGTAAGGGTGACCCAATCCTCAGCTTTCTCGGGAGATACTAGCTCTAATAGGGTGATGGGTTCTCCGACAGCATCCAGAATTTGGCCTAGATAAATTTGGTTGGGAGCTTTGGCTAGGCGATAGCCTCCCCGTGATCCTCGAACCGATTCAACTAAACCTGCACGACGTAGCTGAATAAGTAATTTTTCTAGATAGGGAGCCGGTAGATTTTGGCGTTGGGCAATCAGTTTGACTGATGCTAAATCAGGCTGCAAACTCAGATCAAGCATGGCTTTTACACTATAGTGTCCGCGAGTTGTAAGTTTCATAGTTGGGGCCGATACTCAGTTAAGTTTTAGGTTTAGAAACGGCCTAAGGTCAATAGAATATATGGGGGAGAATCAGGGGAAAGTTAACATAAGAAGCCTCCATATTGATTCGACTTCAAAGAAATTACTAGCTAAATCAACTCTTAATATAATTATCAAGAAATAAATTCAAACAGTGTGCAAAAACGTATTTGAATCATGTATGATTCTGCTCGTTATATGTTTTCTAAACGTGTTCGTGTTAGAGATGTGGGTGAATGGCTAAACCGTCAAATTCAAATCCATTAACTGGTAAGACATTACTTAAGAAAGTCAAAGACTTAGAGCATCTCTCTAGAGAGGAAAAGGCTAAAGCCTGTGGCTATTACACGGTGACAAAGAACGATGTTGTCCGGGTGAATATGATGAAATTTATGAATGCGCTGATTGATGCCGAAGGCATTCAATTAGACAGTATTCAAACAGGTAATGGTCGTGGTGGGCGGAGTGCCAGTTATCGAATTACGGTGCAGTCTAACGGTAATTTATTAATCGGAGCTGCCTACACAAAGCAGATGGGTTTAAAGCCTGGGGATGAGTTTGAAATTTCTTTAGGTCGTAAGCATATTCGCTTGAAGCAGCTTAATGTTGATGATGATGATGACGATACTGACGAATAAATGGCAGTATCGCATCATTGTTAGTTAGCTGAATTCTTAGCTTTAATTCAGAAAAATTATGGGGTTGCCAGTAGTTTTAGATGTTGCCTTAGGGTTGATATTTGTTTACATGGCTCTAGGCTTGATTGCTAGTGAGGTGCAGGAAATTATTAGCACGATGCTGCAATGGCGAGCTGAGCATCTTAAGTATTCAATTGAACAGCTGTTGGCAGGTGGGGACTCTGCTGATCGTCGGATTGCTAGCAGGTTAGCTGATCAGCTTTATAACAGTCCTATGGTGCGTGATTTGAATTACGAAGCCCAAGGGATAATTGCTCGCTCAGCTCGGCAGATACTTCATGTGATTGGTCGTGCCTATCGAATTTTGAGTCGTACTCGTAATATATTTGGTAGCCAAACCTCTGGTCCTTCCTATATTCCGTCTGATGCGTTTGCGACGACATTAATAGATACGTTGCAGTTGGAAGGATTGCAAAAGTCAGTGGTTGAGGCTCGACTCAAGCGGTTGCTACAGGAGCGAATTATGCTACCGCTTGGGGATACGTTGCATACCCTGCGAGCAGCTGTTGGTGATGGAGCCCTACTTGATGCAGAGTTGCGTAATTTGGAAGCTTCCTTAGAAAAAATATTTATCGATTATCGAACCGGTCGCACGGGACTTGCTCAAATTGCTGATCGGGTGCTGGCAGAATTAGATCACTTTGCCGATCAGGGGGCTCAGCTCTTACCTGAAAGCTATGGTGCAACTCAGGCGTTTCTGCGGCGATTGAGTTATTTGCGATCGCAAATAGCTGGTGGTATGGACATGACAGAAGGGTTAGTTCGACAACTACAGCCCACCCTAAAGGAATTACTGTCCCTACTCACCAACTCAAGTGACCAACAAAACGAATCCTATACCAGCGAACTTGCCTATATTCGTAAAGTCCTGGATGGTAAGTTACCGCTGCGACTACAGGAAAGTCTTAGCATATTAGCTGAACGAGTTAGCCATCGTACCAATGCCACAGAAGACCAGCTCAAAATGTTTCAGCAGGAATTAGAACATTGGTATGACCGAGGCATGGATCGAGCGTCTGGTGTATATCGCCGTAACTCAAAAATAGTTGCCATCTTAATTGGTGTAGTAATTGCTGCCGCAGTCAATGCCGATACCTTTTACATTGCTAATCGGTTAACTGTGGATCAAGCTGTGCGTAGTAGCGTTATCCAAACGGTTAACCAGGCATCGCTAGAAACACTGTCTTCCCCCTCCAACGATACTGGGGCGTTGAGCAATGATCTCCAATCCCTCGGTGCCGCAGTACAAACTACCTTGTCAGATTATGCGCTGCCCATAGGTCGTTCCCCAAAACTGCTCGCTACTCAAGCTGTTTTAGAAGCCGATTGGCCCTTCCCAATACCACGGCACTGGCTAGGGTGGATTGTAACGGGGGTAGCTGTTTCCATGGGATCTAACTTCTGGTTCGATGCCCTCCATCGAGTAACGTCAGTACGCTCAGCCGGTGCAAAACCTTCTAGTTCAACCGCTACTACGTCTGAGCGTCCATAATAGGCAACCAGACGATGAATACCGTGCCCTTATCCTGTTGTGGTGATAGGTGCTGTTGCAAGGGTATGGGTAGCCATGGCAAGGATGATTTCTTAGACCAAATGGGACTCACTAACTCAATAGTGCCTCCCATATGGCTAACTAGATCTTTAACAATAGCCAAGCCTAGACCTGTACCAGCAATTGTTCCTTGAGCTTGCACCCCGCGGTAATGCCGCTCAAATAAATGGGGTTGATCCTCAATGGGAATGCCTGGACCGCTATCACCAACAACCAAACCTAAATAGTCATCTTTGCGTAAGCCAACCAAAAGCCAGACCCATGCTTCGGTTGGTGCATACTTGAATGCATTATCTAGCAGATTAGCAATGATTTCCTGTAATGCCTGGGCATCGATAGCAACTAATTCCTTGGGAAAATTTTCGATGGGTGAATGCCAAAACTGTCGATTTCGTTCGCTAGCTGCTGCAACGGTAACGGTAATTAGCGGTTGAACTACATCCCTTAATAACAAAGGAGTGGGTGCCAAGGAGCGCCCTAATGCTGGTAGCAGTGGTTTTTCAACAGTGTCGCTATTTTCTGGCAGTAGTAAGGGCGGATTCACCTCTTGAGCAATGTCCGCATCTCCAATATCAACAGCTGCATCAAAATCAATCACCAGTTCCTTTAGATGCTGGCTTTCACGCACAATACCATCGGCTAGACGATAGTTGGGGTCATCCTGAGCAAGACGCCGCAGCATGAGTTTTCCAAACGTACCAATAGCTGTTAAAGGATTACGAAACTGATGTAATAGATTATGGAAAACTTCCGATTGTTCTCCCTGTAAAGTCTGTTTAGCGTTGAGGCGCTGTCGTAACCATTGATTTTGCCGATCTAAAAAGCAACCAGCTGCCAGACTTGTCGACACGGTTTGTAGATACTGCTGTTCACTAGCTTCCCAAGGCCGATCTGAGCGCAGCATAACTAGAACACCCATGACCATTTCCTGGTGTATTAATGGCAACACTAGTCTTTCTACGCCTATTTCTGGATTGGGCTGTTCGATATCAGCTAATTTTCCCGATGATATCGGGGGGAAATCGGATGCAGGTAAGGCAAACTGATTGTTTATTGGCTCAAATAAGTCCTTGAAATCATCAGTTTCAGGAACCTGCGCTATGGGAACTAAAATTGGCTCAGATTTTTCATCTACGCCCAAGGTGAGATAAATAACAGATGACACCTCGCCAAACGTACGGCGCAATAATTCCAGGTGAGTCTGACATATATCTACTAATTCGGCACTGGCGGGCATGATCTTGCCTGGAGTCGGTCAATGAAGAATTGTCTAAGGTATTTTCCTAATCCGGATAAATTTATTTAAACTTTAACTTTTATCAAGATAACCAGAAATATTACAGCGGGTCGTGCTGCCTCCAATTTTTAAGACGGTAGTTATCAGCACACTTTCAGCGGATACCCCACAATTTTAAAAGAAGTTGAAAATCTAAGGCACAACCGATATACTTTGCTGGGTTAAGTGTTTTTGTAACTATCAATACACGAATCCACTACTCACACTATCCATGGGAGGTCAAGCAACTTGGCACGGAGACGCAAGCGTAAAAGCCGTCGTCGCCTCGAAGGGCGTCGTATTTTAGAATCAGTTCCTCAGTACAGTATCGAGAGTGGAGAAGCTAAGCCTGTCACAGCGGCCCGCAACTTTATCCACTCTGAAGGTATTCAACCACCTGCTGTTTTGCTGGTTAAACGTAATGAGCATACCACCGACCGGTACTTTTGGGCAGAAAAGGGATTATTTGGTGCTCAGTATGTTGAAGAGAACCATTTCTTATTCCCTAGTCTTCGCGCTTTGATTGGTGAAGAAGAGGAAGCCGTTCTTGGCTAGATAAGGAAGGTGAAGTGCATAGCTAGCACTTCACCAGTTCAAACAAAACCTATAAAAGATTACCAGGGAGGTGTAACATTTGTGCCTCCCTTTTTGGCAGTATTTTTGCCCGTGTCCCACACAGGTTGATGTATCAAGTGTGTGGTCAAGGTGGGCTAGAAGCCGTTTATCATCAGCCTTGTTCAAGACTATGAAGCAGTTTCAAAGAGTGCCTCGGCTTTAAGCTGAATGATTTCATCCCGATGACCCCGCACAGTCAATTTGCATCCTTGGACAGTATCATCAATGCGAAAAGCAATTTGTTCCTCCCGCTTAGCCTGTTTCCAATAGGCAATAGCTGCCATTGGGGCTAATAAAACCAAGGCAAAGAAAACAGCACCGTAACCACTAAATAAGGTAGCCATTACTAATGCGAAGCACATTAGGGCGATGGCTGCTAGCGAAGCCAAAAAAATTGCCAGAAAAACACTGGGCCTAACAAAACCAGTTAACTTTACCCAGTTGTCAGTGGCATCAGAGCAGGCTGGTTCTGGCTTATAGGCACGGTTTTTGAAATAGTCGAGTAGTCTTTGGTGTAGAACATCTGAAGATTGCTTTGTCACAAATTCAGCAACTTCAGTTCGATCTTTGGTAGCTGCCTTCATAAAAAAAAACAACCCAACTCCTAACAACATCGTTAGGAAAAAGGTTGATTGACTGACTGTACTTTCCACAACAGCTATCCTTAGCAAACTAAAACAACAACTACTTAAGCCATCCTGACTATACCTCAGGAATTGCTCAGTAGCTGTTGCTTATGTGTTTGAGGAATCAGATGCTGCTGCTCGAAAATTATTTTAAAAATTACGAACTTATGGCTCGACGTCTAGGCGTAGTATTACGCTGACCAAGGATGTAGCGTTGCCAAAGTTCTGCTAGCTCCCGTGCCTTTGTTTGCCAATCAGGACGTAAGCGATACATTCGACGAGGACGACCACGCCCCTCTACCTTTTTCCAATACCCCATAATGGCACCCTGATTCTCTAAGAATTTGAGCGCACTGTAAAGGACGGTATCTGACAAACGATAGTCAGGATACTCATTCTCAATCGCATGGATGAGTTCAGTGCCGTAGGAATCGCGGCGTATAAGTACCGAAAGAACATAACAAACCGCTAACTCTTTGTTGAGGTAGAGAGGCGGGGGATCTTCAAAAAATTGATAAATGTCTTCGAATTTCATGGCGTATTGCTCCGGCTGCAATAGGGATGGGTTTAAAACAGCTTAATTACCGATGATTTATGGATGGAGCATTTATTATCTTAAGTTTCACTTAATGGAAGTATATATTGTTCTTTAAATACCTTTAACCTGTGAAGCTCAGTTGTTAATACTGCTTGTTTAGTAAGAGGACATCAACAAAGAGTAGCTTTTCAAGCTAAGCACAAATATCAATTGTTGATGGTGTTGTCCTCAAAACTTACATAAAGATTACAGTTCACTGCCCTCACATTGGTATTTCGACAAAAGATTTTATTAAAAAAGCCAAGCTTTATTCTAGACGCTAAAAAATACTTCGTGGAAGTGCCGCCTTATATAGTTACTATCCGCAAACAAAATATAGAATTGCTTGAGCTTTGATAATAATTTCATTATTTGTTAAACCCTTTGCTTAAGTTCAAGCATCCATATCTGAGCTTTGCTCATGGCTCATCTTTGGATGAAGTGGGCTCAACGATCTGGGTTTGAAATAGACGTTGACCGTTACGAATAGCGACGAGTTCTAAATCTAAAGGACCTGTAGTAAAAATTTGTTTGCCTGCCACGGCTTCAATGTCTAAGGGGGCACCGTAGTTTTGCACCTGGTTCAGGAAGTCGATCACAGGCTCACTAAAACCGCCTGCTACTCTAGGATTGTCAACGATGATAATGCCTTCTAGGCTGGCTCTAATCTGTGCCGTGGTCACCAGGGTTCGTAAGGTTTCCACTAGGGAGGGAGTGCTAGGGTAGGCACTCTCAATAGGAACACGGGCTAAGGTTTCTCCCTGCTCAAAAATAATGCGATTTAATTTTGCTTGCAAAGAAATTTCTACGCAGGGGGGCTCCTCCTGTTGCACAACACAGGGCTCACCGACGACATAGTTCCCGGAGACACCGACTCGGATGACATACTGTTGGCCATCTGTAATATTTCTGGCGGTGTCCCTAACGATTTGGGGATTAATCTGCAAAATTTGGAGAGCTTTATTGGGGGCATCGGGCCAAATTGCGTTTAGTGCTAACCGGTTGGCTTCAGATAGGAGCCGCTCAATTTCAGCGGTTGCAGCGGTGATCGATTGGGGGCGCGTGATTAATAGAGCTAAGGTCTGATTCCGGCTAATGGCTACGTTCCCAGCTCGCAATTTAAGAAATTCTGATTCTAGGCGTTGGATTTCGTCTTCTAAAAAAGCTTGCTCTGTTTTAAGTCGTTCCAAGGCTCCTTCACGCTGGGCAATGGCGCTATCTCGCTGTAATAATTCCTGATCTCGCTGAGCTAGGGAGCGATCACGTTGGGCAATTTGGCGTTTGACTTCAGCTTGCTGGCGCTGTAGCACCTGCCGATCTTGCTGCAACCGACCGATTTCCCCTTGGAGTTGAGCTGCTTGTTCGGAGACAATGACCAACTGATTTTGGGTTTGTCCAAGCCGTTTTCGAATAACGGTTTCACGTTCAGTGGCTTTATCCAAAAACGTGATCACTTCGGTCAATTCACCTTCGGCATCAATTTTTTGACGAGTGACTCGATTTAGGGCATCCTCTACGTCGGCTTTAGCGGTTTGAGTGGCGTTTAAGGCAGCTCGTGCCGCTGATAAATTCGCTTGGGTTTCTTCAAATTCGAAAAGCCCTTTGCGCAATTGTTCACTCGTGATCAGCAATAGGCCCAGGGTTGATGCTGAAATGACACTTCCTGTCAAAATGCTGACTAGAGTAGCAGTTTGACGAGGGCGTAGGTTGAATAGCGAAAGGCGTGATTTGCCAACGCGCATGCCAATTCGGTCGCCCACTGTGGCAATCAGGCCACCGAGGACAAGCACGGTCGCAATTAGAATTAGACCAACGTCCATCTAATGTCCATCAAAGGTTGCAGCAGCACCTGAGCAGGCTCTCGTATAGGTTACTTGATTGTTTGCCAATGTGGTGATTACAAAGATGATAAGCCTAGGCAAACTGCTGGCTAAGGGCAACGGGATCGTGAACGGTTATCTTCTTTTTGTGAATGGATATCATCGTATCCTGACGCAGATCTCCAAGTAGCCGAGTCACAGTCACCCTGGTTGAGCCAATTGCCTCAGCAATTGCCTGATGGGATAACTTTAAGTCGATGGTGATGCCGCTACTACTGGGAACTCCAAAATCACGACAGAGAATAAGCAGAAAGCTCACAAGGCGAGAACCCATATCGCGATGGGCCAAGGTCTCAATCATCATTTCGGTCTGCAAGATCCGCGAGGATAATCCCTGTAGCAACATAATGGAAAGCTCTGGATGTTCCTCTAATGCCTGCTTTACTTGCTCAATGGGCATGGACATGAGTTCAACCGGTGTAAAGGCAACCGCATGGTAAAACCGATCGGAGCGATTGCCTGTTAATAGGGAGAGAACTCCGAAAACGCTATTTTCCCGTAACAGGGCGACGGTAATTTCTTCACCAGCTTCGTAAACTCTGGAGAGCTTGACTGCACCCTTAAGCAAAAAATAAACCCGCTCAGCCGGATCGCCAGGAAAGAAAATCGTCTTACCGCGTTCGTAGGTTTCGGCTACAGGAGGAAATGAGCCTGTGGATAGCTGCCTGAGTAAATTGGCAAGAGGTTTCTCTGTAGTCACGATAGTTGGGGTGTGCGATCGCAAAGCTATGGCCAAGATGTGAACAAGGTTATCTGAGAACTATACGGTCAAACTGAGATTTCAGCATTTAAACCGGTTAACGGCAACTCAAGCAACCCAAAACTGGGCATATGTCTAGCGAATAGGTACCTCAGTAAAAACATTTACTCGTCTTTAATTTAGTAAGGTTTCTTGACTTTAGACCAATAAAACCCAAGTTTGTCGGAGCTTTTGTATCGTGATATACCAAATTTTGTTTTCTTGCCAGCTTGCTGGATAACAGATAAGCCCCCTTAGGCCCTCAACTGAATCGACGGCAAGGCTATTCATGGGGTCCATTTTTCAGTATGCTCCTATGGGCTATTGCAACTGCGTGACCCAAACTAAATTAATTAATTTTTGATACAGCTCCCATCCAACCATGCTAGACCTGACTGGAAAAAATGCCCTGGTGACTGGTATTGCCAACAACCGTTCTATTGCCTGGGGAATTGCCCAGCAACTAAGTAAGGCGGGTGCAAGTATCGGTGTGACCTATCTTCCCGATGAAAAGGGGCGGATGGAAAAGAAGGTCCGGGATTTAACAGCCCCTTTAAACCCGAGTCTGTTTTTACCCTGTAATGTGCAAAATGAGCAGCAGGTCCAGGCGACATTTGATGCTGTGAAAACGGATTGGGGCAAGTTGGATATCCTGGTCCACTGTCTAGCCTTTGCGAATCGAGACGATCTGACAGGAGATTTTAGCAATACATCCCGTCAGGGTTTTCAAACTGCCCTGGATATAAGTGCCTACTCTCTGGTGAAACTGGCCCAGCAGGCTAAACCCTTGATGGTTGCTGGGGGCAGCATTGTTACGTTGACCTACCTTGGCGGGGTGCGAGTAGTGCCTAATTACAATGTTATGGGCATTGCTAAGGCGGCTTTAGAGATGAATGTTCGTTATTTGGCGGCAGAGTTGGGGCCTGGAAATATCCGGGTGAATGGTATTTCTGCAGGACCGATTCGCACCTTGGCATCATCGGCAGTGGGCGGAATCCTAGATATGATTCACCATGTAGAAGAGGTTGCTCCTCTGCGGCGTACCGTTACCCAGGCGGAAGTAGGGAATGCAGCAACATTTCTATGTAGCGACTTAGCTTCAGGTGTAACCGGTCAAATTCTGTATGTTGACTCTGGTTATGAAATCATGGGAATGTAGCTGCTTCTGTAACCGTTGATTTCTTGTATTGCCCATATTCCCCATGGCAAATTGGCTTGAGCACAGCGTATATGTTGATGTGGAGGCTCCCATAGAACTAGTTTGGGCGCTTTGGTCAGATTTAGAGCAGATGCCCCAATGGATGAAGTGGATTGATTCGGTTGAGCTGTTAGCAGATCAACCGGAGATGTCCCGTTGGAAGTTAGCGTCAGGTGTTTGGGAGTTTACATGGCTATCACGTACGGTAAAAGTGGTTCCCCACCAGATATTGCAGTGGGAATCAGTGGATGGGCTGCCCAATCGTGGTGCGATTCGATTTTATGGCCATCATCAAAGGAGCAGTACGGTCAAAATGACCCTTTCCTATTCGGTGCCAGTTGTCTTGGCACGGTTTATGGAAAGTGGTTGGCTACGGAAGATTGTAGACTCAACGTTGCAGGCTGATTTAGAGCGGTTTCGCCAAAAAGCTGAACAGTTGGCCAAGGTAACCTAGGGTTGCCCTGGGGCAACCCTAGATACCGCTGATGACTCTGGTGTTTTTTGGGCGATCATGAGCTTCGACATGCAGCAGGCGGAGACATGTTTGCAGTCTCTAGATCTAGTGACATTGTTCAGGGAGGTGTTAGGTTGGTCTGCTCCGTTTGGGGGGCGTGCGATCTCGACTAGGGCCTTCAATCAATCCTATCGAGCCAACTGTATCGCCCAGAGAGGTGATGTCAGAATTTGGGAAATTAAGTTGGCTATCCCTGCAAATCTGAGTCTAAAGCTCAAAAGCAGGTTGTATCAAACTATTCATAAAAAGTTTCCGCACCCCCTCATTATTTTTATCGATCGCCAACGGTGTCGTAGCCTGTGGCATTGGAAAAGCAGAGCTAATTGCTTTCAATCACTCGTATTTATTAACCAACAGCCATTAGCAGGATGGCGTGCCCGCTTAGATTACCTGGCCGATTACAATCCCACATGGGGAGCAATAGATTTACAGCCAAAGCTGATTAACTGTGCTGAGTTTACCCAACAGTTACGGCAGCAGTTAGACCAGTTGGTTGCCAGCATTAATGGCATCAGCGATGGTGGTGATCGACGCTGGTATGCAGCTGTGTTATTGCAGCGGTTAATGCTTATTTACCTGTTGCAACGGCGTGGACTATTGGATAACGATATATGGTATCTCCACAATCAACTGGGCAGTAGTCAGCAGCGACAGCCGGATACTTTTTTTCAGCAAGTGTTGCAACCTCTATTTACCCAGGGATTTTCATTGCCCGTTCTGGAGCGGCCTCGATCTATGAACTGGATAGGGGCAGTTCCTTACTTAGGGGATGTATTTTATACCCATCCCTTAGAGCGACAGTATACTCATATAGACATTGCTGACGCACCGTTTGAATCAGTTCTAGTGTGGTTCGAGTCACCCCTATGGCAGCAAGTGAGCAACAGCTGGCAAGCAAGTACCGTGGGGGCAGCCTTTGAACAGGTGTTAACTGAGCAGCAACCTAATAATTGGGATGCCATCGAGGAAGGAATAGCAGGCGGCTGTGAGCGACTGCTCGATCAGTTTATGCTCCGTCAGCTTGGCATTGAACCCCAACCCTCTGCACCTGATTTTTGGAATATTCTGTTTTGTGGACAGGCAGTTCACCTACGTCGGCTAGTGCAAACAATTCTGCCGCAGTTTTCCTTACTTGACCCCGCCTGCGGCACAGGCACACTCTTGATGGCCATGCAGTATCGGCTGGTTGATATTTACAGTGTACTGATTGGTCAACTAGCTCATTACCAAGACAGTCAACTTGATATTTGGGTCAAAGGATTATACGCAGAGCACCCTTCTCTATTACAAACTATCTATCGGCGGATTTTCAAGTATGGTCTGTATGGTGTAGACATCAACCCAATAGCTATTGATATAGCTCGTCTTCAGTTGCTTATGGGTTTAGTTACCATTGCCCAACAACCGCAGGATGTTGAACCGTTACCAAGCCTTGATTTTAATATTGTTTCTGGTGATAGCCTCGTAGGACTTATTCGTGTAGATGAGTCTGGCTTTGACCGATTGCCAGCTTCAGAGACGCTACTTCAAGGTAATCTGCTACAACCGTTGGCAGCTGAAAACTATCACACCATTCTCTCAGAAAAAAACATTGCCCTTGAACACTACCGCTCACGATTTAATCTGTTGGAGGAGTTAAGGCAAGATATTCCCCACTATGCACAATTAGAATTTTTCCGAGAGCAAATTAATTGTTTGGACAGTAAGGCCCAGGCCAAACTTAATGAACTACTACTGTCGGAGTTTAGTCAAACCCTGGGGATTCAATTTAGGGAAGCTCAACTAGTTACTGCTCCCCGACGAAGGTTGTTACTAGTTGAAGACCTTAAAATTTTGCAACCGTTTCATTGGGGATATCACTTTAGCCACATTTTAGAACAGGCAGGTGGTTTTAATTTGGTTTTATCAAGGCCTCCCCAAGGGGTATTTCGGCCTACTCCCCAAGAATTTTTTCAGCGATTTTTTGACTTGGCCAGTCGAAAGAATATTGATCTTCGTACATTCAAAACGGCCAAGCGTTCGTTACTTAATGCTGATTCTGAAATTGCCAGTGCTTGGTTATTCTATCAAAGTCAATATTCTTTGTTGACTGACTATTTTTATCGTTCTCCCCAGTACGAGCACCAAAGCCCCTTGCTCCAGGGCAAACGTCAACGAACTCAGCTACGACGACACTGGCTCTTTATTGAACGATGTTTTCATCTCTTGGCACCCCATGGCGTTTGTGGCTTGATAACCTCTAATGACATTAAAGAGAGCCCTAGGGGTGTGGCTCTACGCAGCTTGTTAGATAACCACACTGAGGGAGAGATAATGGATTTATGCTATTTAGACCCCTCTAGTGACCAATGTTTTCTTTGGTTTTGTAAAACGTGATGAGGAAATTGCTTTAAATCACATCCAAGTTAAAATCTGTAGAGTCTTCACCAGAAAAACTTTAGTTCTAGACGTGAGTAAGGTTTACTTTGAATAGTCAATAGCTAACCCTAAATCTTTCTCTAAGGTCAAGCAGTTACGACCATCGCCTACCCTCAGTTGGTAATCAACGCGATCCATTAACTGATGTAAAATCAGCCAACCATAGCCTCCTTCTTGAGGAACCTTTGGATTCGGCGCTTGATAGGTTCTGATATCAAAGCCATGCCCCTCATCCCAAACTTCTAAAGAGAGGAAACTACCTTCCAATCCAAGACGTAAAACAACAGGAATATCAGGACGATCTTGATGGGCGTGGCGAACAACATTGGAATAGACTTCGACGATGACTAACCGCAGTCGACTTTCGACTTTTTTCCAATCGAGATCCCTATCGGTGCCGATTTCAGCCTTGAGTGAACTGAGTAGCCAATCTTCTACCACCGCTAAAAACTTTAAATCACTGGGGATAGCAAGTTCAGTTTTCATAAATTAAAACGCTACCTCCAAAGACAAGATAGTTTGATCGTCATGCTGTTCGTTACTTGCGGTATTTAGCCGGACTAGTAAATTCTCCAGGTCTAACCCATTGGTTTGTTCTAGGATTAGTTGCCACAAGCCGACCTCGTGTAGCATGGTTTGCTGGCCATCGATAGTCACTAATGCTTCAGTAATGCCATCGCTGGCTAATAGAAGAGCATCCCCTTTGTTCAGTTGTAGACAGCCCGGTTGAGTTCGCCATTTAGATAAAATTCCTAGGGGAACATTATTACCCTCCTTTAGATAAGTAGGCTGAGGGAGGGGAGCAGTTCCTTTTGTAAGTTCTTTTTGTGACCAAACTACCGGGTAAATATGACCTGCGTTGGCATAGGTCAATTTTTGACTGGTGGGACTATATCTCACCAGCACCATAGTAATCATGTGTTCGTTATTAACCAGATCCGAATGCAGAGCCTGGTTGAGATTAGTCATGACTGTTTCAGGCCCTGGTGGTTCGCTAGCCGATAGTTCTCGCCGTAATAAAGAGATGGCGCTAGCCATAAATAGAGCAGCAGGGACGCCTTTTCCGGAAACGTCTCCTACGGCTAACCAAATATCACCCTGGGGATGGATAAAAACGTCATAAAAATCTCCGCCGACCTCTCTAGCGGCTTGACATTTTGCTTGAATCTTGATTCCAGGGATCTTAGGCCAAACTTGATGAAGCAACTTATGCTGGATTTGCCTTGCCACTTCCAGTTCAGTGCGCATTTGTTCGGTTTGTCGTTGGATATGGTGGTGAAGTTTGGCATGGGAAATGGCCATGACCACCTGCTCAGCAATGCTATTAAATAAGGTGACTGTGTTGTTATCCCAGGTGTTGTCAATCTGATATAGGGCGATGGAGGCTAAGGGCTGATCGCGATACGTAAACTTGGCAGCTAAACGCATCAAAGATTTATCTCCGTAAGGAAATCTATCTAGAATGATGTCTTTGCAAGGGACTCCTGATTCTGCCAAGGTAGTCACTGGGGCTCCTGACTTCGAGTAAGTTACAGGTTGTGGTGATTCCCCAACTGTGACTGAATCCACCGGATATAAGACGGCGTAATCTGCTTCAAATGCTTGACCTAGCGCTTCTACCACTGTCTGTAGAGTGCTAGCGTAATCCAATGAGCGACGAATCGTTGTGGTGATTGAGTTGTATAGCGATTCTTTTTTAAGAGATTGAGATAGGGCACGGGTGCGCTGCTTAACGATGCGATAGGTATTAGCAGCTTGGTCAATTACCTGTCTCAGTTCATTGGGTTTCCAGGGCTTTGTAATGTACTTAAAGACTTTTCCTGAATTAATTGCATCCACCAAGTCTTCGACATCGGTATAGCCAGTCAGGACGATGCGGATAGTATCAGGATAGGTTTCGGTGGTAAGGCTCAAAAATTCTGTGCCGTTCATTTTAGGCATGCGTTGGTCAGAAATGATAATTGCCATTTCGCCATGCTTTTCAAGACAATCTAGTGCGTCTTGACCGCTGCTTGCTCGATAGACACGATAGTTGCGCCTAAATGTACGGTGTAGTAGTTCCAAATTGTCGAGTTCATCGTCGACAACTAAGAGTTTGAGCTGTTCATGAGTGATAGAACTCATATAATCCTGCGGGATATGTGATTTTTGGGCATATTGGGGTCAACCTAGAAAAGATAATCACCCATTCACCCGTATTTATTTACCAGTCAATCTTAGTGTGCCCAGGGAGATACCTGGAAAACTGTGACTATTTCAATCAAATTTGATGCTTTGTCCAGTAAAAAATGGACGCTAGCACGACTTTAAACTATGGTCTACCTAGAGATTTTTGCTGTTTGTTAAGAGCAATGGCTATGTTTCGCTACGCTTATCAACATGGGGCCATAGGTCTGGCTATCGCTTTTTCCCTCTGGGCTGGAGCCGGGCTGCAGGCCTATGGTCAATCATCGGACAATGCTGTAACTGATGGGCTGGCAAAGTTAGATCGAGCGATTTGTTTGCAACAGTGGCAACAGGCAATTGATATTATCAGCGGTCTGATTGCTTCTTCAAATGTGTCGTCAAATTATCGTCAAGAGCTTCTGAATTTTAGACGACAGTTACAAGCATGGCAAATAAGTTCAATGCCACCGAATGTTCAGTCTATTTGCGATCGCACCCTCCCCCTGGTCCTTACCCTAGCTGAACCGGAAACTCCTCCACCCAAGCCTTTGGATTGGAACCGTGCCTTGGCGATGTTGGCTAATCCTCGCCCCATTATTCAGTTAGACGATAATTTTGAGCCAACAGATAATTTAATTCCCCCCGAGCTATTGACGAGTAGTCCAGAGGTATTGGCGGCATTTGCCACACCTATCGATACCCTAGATGGCTTTAGCGTAGTGGGCAATAGTATCAACAGACGACAGCAGGTTTATAGTTTTTTAGCTCGCATGGGTGACCGAGTGTCGCTAGAAGTGGATGTTACCCGAGTGCATATGAGCGGTAATCCACAGTTGCTTGTGTTTGATCAAAGCGGAGGATTGCTGGCTGAAAGCGAGCCAACTGGGCTACAGACCTCCATTCAGAACTTGGTGATGCCTAAAACCGATGTCTATTTTGTCGCCGTAAATCCCCAAGGAAGTACCCCTGTTTTAGACATCCAGGGGCAAATTGTAGACTGGCAAACCTCTGGCAATACAAGCTTTGACTATACCCTTACTCTGACTGGTGTAACCCCATATCAGGCGTTAATGCCCTAAGGTGATTAAGTTTCAGTTAAAATTCGTTCTGCGAGTCGTAGTTTTGCCGAACGGGCCCTAGGATTTTGCCTGACTTCTTCTGAGCTAGCCATAATGGGCTTTTTGGTGAGCACTTTAAGGTCTCCATGGTTGCGCAATCCATGTTTGACCAGACGGTCCTCAAGGCTGTGAAAACTAATAATCGCTAACCTACCAGTGGGGGCTAGCCAGCTAGGTGCCACCTCAATCAGCTGTTCTAGGACATCTAGCTCCCGGTTAACGGCTATGCGAAGAGCCTGAAAGACACGGGTAGCCGGATGAATACGACCATGGCGATATTTGCTAGGGACGCTAGCTGCGATCGCATCAGCCAGGGCTGTTGTCGTTTGGAATGGGCGACCTTCTACAATACGTCGAGCTATGCGGCGAGAAAGGCGTTCTTCACCATAATGATAAAAAATATCTGCCAGTTCACGCTCTGACCTATGGTTCACTAAATCAGCTGCCGTTAGTGTTTGGGTCGGATTCATCCGCATATCCAGTGCTCCCGGATGGCGGAAGCTAAACCCCCGCTCAGGACAGTCCAATTGAGGAGAACTTACCCCCAAATCTGCTAGCACCCCATCAAAGCGCTGGTTAGGAGTGACAAACTCCGCAAAGTTACCATGCCAAAAGGTAACACGGTCACCAAACTCCGCTAAATTTTGCTGTGCAGCCGTCAATGCCAACGGATCTTGATCCAGGGCTATTAGATGAGTCGTTGGCTCAGTTTTCAGAATCAGGCGACTATGCCCCCCTCCCCCCACCGTGGCATCAAGATAGTACCCATGCGGTTTAGGCGCTAAACCTGTTAATACCTGCTCCGCTAGCACCGGCTGATGGGCAAAGTTGGTTGGCGAATTAGTCATATCATCAGCCCCGGCATTACTAACACACCTCGTTGAAATCAAAATCGCATCATACTCTAGTTAGCTCTTTAGTTAGTTCTTTGGCCAGCTTTCAGCGAAGAATCTTGCTAGAATTCTAGGGCGAATAAGCATCAGAGAATAATACGGCATAGTTTCTATGACACGGCTCGAAACCAGAACAGAGCCCATGGTAATAAACCTGGGCCCTCACCATCCTTCAATGCACGGTGTGCTGCGACTCATCGTTACCCTTGATGGTGAGGACGTGATTGATTGTGAGCCTGTGATTGGCTACCTTCATCGCGGCATGGAAAAAATTGCCGAGAACCGTACAAATGTTATGTTTGTGCCTTATGTTAGCCGCTGGGATTACGCAGCAGGCATGTTCAATGAGGCAATCACTGTTAATGCTCCAGAAAAGCTAGCTGATATCGAAGTACCTAAACGTGCCAGCTATATTCGGGTGATTATGCTGGAGTTGAATCGCATTGCGAATCATCTGCTGTGGTTAGGGCCTTTCTTAGCTGACGTTGGTGCCCAGACACCCTTTTTCTACATTTTCCGTGAGCGAGAAATGATTTATGACCTGTGGGAAGCTGCTACAGGAGCAAGATTAATCAATAATAACTACTTCCGCATTGGTGGTGTAGCTGCCGACCTACCCTACGGTTGGGTCGATAAATGTGCAGATTTTTGCGATTACTTTTTGCCAAAGGTTGATGAGTACGAAAAACTGATCACCAATAATCCAATTTTCCGCCGTCGGGTAGAGGGTGTGGGCACAATTACCCGAGCAGATGCCATTAACTGGGGCCTTTCAGGGCCTATGCTACGGGGCTCCGGAGTGAAGTGGGATTTACGTAAAGTCGATCATTATGAGTGTTACGACGACTTTGACTGGGATGTACAGTGGGAAACGGCTGGAGATTGTTTTGCCCGCTACATTGTCCGTGTTCGTGAAATGCGGGAATCGGTAAAAATTATTCGCCAGGCCCTAAAAGGCTTGCCGGGCGGTCCCTATGAAAATCTTGAAGCGAAGCGAATGGCAGAGGGGCCAAAATCCGACTGGAATGGGTTTGACTATCAATTTATTGGCAAAAAAATTGCCCCCACCTTCAAAATTCCAGCCGGTGAACATTATGTTCGTCTAGAAAGTGGCAAGGGTGAATTAGGTATTTTTATTGTTGGTGATAACAGTATTTACCCTTGGCGTTGGAAGATTCGGGCTCCTGATTTTAATAACCTTCAGATTTTGCCTAATTTGCTGCGAGGCGTAAAGCTTGCAGACATTATGGCGATTCTGGGAAGTATTGATGTGATTATGGGCTCAGTTGATCGATAACTATTAACTTACTTTGAGCTACTTGACTCATCATCAATATTACAGTCTGTTACCTGATTAACTGAGTTGATATAGCCTTCATGGGCAGTGGAGCCATCAGGATAGGTCACAAAGGCCATATCAGCCTGATCAAACCGAGTGCTTCTAGTAATGGCATTGTACATATCGGCATAGCGCATATAGGCTTGGCTAAAATTAGCCCCGCTCATATCGGCTGCCCTTAGGATCGTGCCATAGAGACTAGCGCTTTGAAAGTTGCTATTGACTAACCGTGCTGAACAAAGGTTGGCATCTCGCAATTCAGCGTTGGTTAGGTCGGCCCGCTCAAGATTGGTATATTCCAAGGTTCCTTGGAGAATCTTGGCGTTGCGTAGATTAGCCCGCACTAAACTGGCTTCCTCTAAATCGGCCCCTCGCATATTGGTGTAGCTTAAATCCGCTTCATCCAGTTTGGCTTCGCGAAAAATAGTGTTAATCAAGAGGCTGTTGCTAAAATTGGCTCCCCGTAAGTCGGAGCCAAAGAAGTTGGCTCGACTGAGGTCTTGATTGCTAAAGTCTTTGCCTCGTAGGTCACAGCTAACACAGGTGTAGTTTGGATGCTGTGGATCAGTCATCGCATCCAATGAATTGCCACGTTGAGTGATGGCTGCAGCTGAATCACTTGCGCTTGATAGCGCCTTATTGACCCGTGGCAATCGCAGCAGCAGCGGAGCCATAGCGGCAGATACAATCAACAGGGTTAGCAGAAAATTTAGCTTCATAGGCTTTGCACTGTCGATAATGAAGAAAAAAATATCTAAAAGAATAGAGATCTAGAACTTGAGTAGGCTCCCAAATAAGAATAAAGCTTCTACCATTTATACCTGTCCTACTCAAATGGACGCATAACAGAACAGTCCGTCCATTGACATATGTTTTACCTATCTAATAATCAAAAAAGAATAGTTTTAGTTATAACTTATCCTATGTTCGGATTGATACCCTGATATTGATTTCTGTTCCATCTAAGCTTCTGCACCTCTATAAGATGTTTGAAGCTAAATGGATTTGTTCTCTGGCTTTCTTAAACTGCCTCCTGACGTTGATGGTTTTGGATGGATTGTTTAAGGGGGCCATAGAGGCGCTAACTAAACCTTACGTTATTATTCACTGATTACAGATTGAATTCCATGGGCTCATCTCCCTTCCGTAGCATTTTCTTACCATCGTTAGTGTCATCGGGATTAGCATTTATCGTTATAACGTTACCGTTATCAATGGCTAATTCCGTACCCACTTGGGTGGCCCCTAGGCAATCTCGGGGTGATCTAGTGAGTCCTCTGGACAATTCCGCTAAACCAATTATCCGTTACATTGGCATTGCAATCCTTGGCAGTGTAGGAACTGGCATGATAACGGCAGATATACTGAGGCGCATTTATCGACGACAACGTGCCTTATCTGCAGTACCTACTCCCTTTGATGCTGCCATTGGTGAACCGACTGTTCAGGCGCAACAATTGTCGACTAGCTTTGATGAATCAGCGCCATCTTCTATTGGATTAGGTAGTTCAATGACATTGAATGGGCAGAGTTTTTTAGCAACACAACTCGCCCCAGGACAAACGGTTGTTCATTTTAGAGGATATACCCAAAATGGTCGTGTAGATGGTTTGGAGTTGACACCAATAACATTGGATGACTTGATTCAGCTAGATGCTGATGTGCCTGATATTGATATTCCTATCCTGACGTTTTTAGAGCAGGTAGAGCCGACACATTTAGATACTGGTAATGCCATGGTGTTTGGTGTACGTTATCAAAATAAGTACTACTGTCTATGGCGCAGTACATCAGACTTAGATCAAGTAATGGGATGGGCACGACGCCTGATTCGGCAGCATAGAGATGTGATTGTGACTCAGCAACAACATGAGGCGCAGTATTCACTTTGGTATGTTCCACCTAAACATCTAAGATGACTTGAATACCGATCTGATCAAGGCAAGTATGATAAGCCACCGCATTTACTTATTTATTTATTTGTTTTTTATAGCTAAAGAAAAATGGCTGATTTATCTTCCCAGGTGATTGCCGCCTATGCCAAGGGACGACGAGATTTTAGCTACTGTCAGATGCAGGCTATTCGGATGTCTCAGTATGTATTAACTGAGATTGATCTTTGGGGCTGTAATTTGGCGGATGCCCATTTAGCCGATGTTGATTTTAGCGGCAGTAATTTACGCGGTGCCGATTTGCAACGGGCAAACTTGCGACGCACAAATTTTCAAGGAGCTGATCTACGGGGAGCTTGCCTTAGAGAGGCTCAAGTTGACGACGCTAATTTTGAAAATGCGATTGCAGATCATCAAACCCAGTTTCCTAAAAATTTTGAACCGTTGCAGGCAGGGGTATGTTGTCTAGGTCCGAAATCTACATTAATTGACTGCAACCTCAGTCAACGTGATTTAGGTGGGATTGACCTTAGCTATAGTGATTTAGCTGGCGCTCAACTTGTTCAGAGTAATTTACTAGGGGCTTGGTTAGTGGGTGCACAGCTCACGGAAGCCAATTTGAGTAATGCAAATCTAAACTCAGGCAACCTTTCCAATGCCAGTTTGCAACGAGCTAAGTTCAAAGGAACGAATTTAACCCGAGCTAATTTATCTAAGGCAACCCTATTTGGCGTTGATTTAAGTCAGACCACTTTAAAGGAAAGCTGTTTGTCTGGAGCCGTTTGTGATCCTGCCACCCAGTGGCCTGAGGGCTTTGATTGGGAGTGGGCTGGTGTTTATTGCCTTGGCCCAAATCAATCCCTATGGGCCGCTGATTTAAGTAACCTAGTGTTAATTGGGATTGACCTTAGTGGCGCAAATCTTGTGGGTGTTAACTTTACAGGGGCAGATTTGTGGGGCGCAAATCTGCAAGGCTGCGACTTACGAGATGCCTGTCTGGCTGGGACTAATCTATGGGGGGCTAACCTTATAGATGCAGATCTCACAGGAGCCGAACTAGATACAGCTAATTTAGAAGCCGCTATGCTTTCTTAAACCAAATCCTACTTAAAACTTGAGTTCTGTAAAACTCAATATAAAAACTCTTTAGGCTCTGCAGGTCGATTGGTTTGGCGCTCTTTTGGAAAATCAACTTGGTATGGCATTGGCGGTTCCTCAATCAGGATATGTCGTGTTCCCCAGCCATCATTGTAAAGTTCAGGGCGAGCACTTATTTCATTGTTGACGGGAATATCCAATACTTTTTTCATTTCTAGATAACGTCGTCCGTCCGTCGTACTTTGTAAAAGTTTTGGTGATACTTTGAGCCCTTGTTGAGCAAGAATACGCTCTAATGTAGTGAGCTGATCCAATGGAGTATAGGTAGCCATGATAGTAATCTCATCCATGGGTTCTACATCCATTCTCAACTCTTCTTGATCGAGTTGCCACGTTTCTTTTCTGCTACCATCATCAGCCAGCTGTTTAAGCGATAGCTCGCCCTGCCATCGACCATTCTGAACAATGACGACTTGATAGTCTAAGACTGAAAAAGTTGGTTTAGGCTCCACTGTTTGTTCAGTGGGTGCGAGTTGTCGTATGGCCAAAACATTTAATTCAGTTTGGTTAGGAAAGTTTGCGGTCCCTTGCAGCTCATAAGTGTAACTGTTTCTACCCGGTTCCACGGTAAAGTCCATTTCAGCTACAGGTAGACGGTTGATTAAAATAGGATTGTTCGGAGTCTCAATTGCAAAATTGCAACTGCCCAACAATCCACCTAGACTACTCATCAAGCAGAACAGTTTTAACCTACGGAAATTAGATTGTGTTGTTGGGTTTGCAGGCATAGTCAATACGATATAAAGTCTTGTCTTGTAATTAGAGGCCCTAAACCGTTCTTTTGCGATTACAGCCCATTTATAATTCTGCCTAGCTTGGATTTGATTGAGATAATCAAAACAGCGCTATAAAAATCGAGTACGGTGCATTCGCCGAGCTAACAGGATAATTTTAATTTCAATTTCAGCATGGTAGGTAAACCTTTATTAGTAATTGAAATTACGTTTTTATCTTTGCATGACTACTATCGAACCTACAGCTCATTTTGAGAGTAGGGTTGTTCCTGAATAATTAGGTCGATAATTTTCATGGAAAATATATAGAAAATCAGATGTATTTAATGCTTCCTTTATAGGGAGATTTGCAGATTGTAAGTCAGTATAACTATTCGAAATCTGTGCAACCCAATTAGATATTATGAATATAGAACATTTACATAGGTAATATTATCTAAACCATAACTTGATCTAAGTTGGTCGGATGGCACTGATTATGTCTGATATATGAAGTTGAAAGCTTATAAGAAGTTTTCAGATGCATTATTCCTTAAAAATAACACTATCCTTTGCAGCTCCTGCAGGGTGAAGACTAACTATGCGTAGATTAATAAGCTGCAAACCAAATCCTTGCAAAGTATTCCCTGGCTGGGGCAAACTTGACCTAGAAGCCTACTAAGGGCTGATCAGGGTTTGCAGATTTTTGAAATGGCAAAACGCCAGTTAAACCACGTCCGAGTTCAAGCCTGTAGATTCTTTATAGGAAAAACGACCGTCCTGGACGTGGACAAGGTTTAGTTATTTGATTGATTATTTTGACCTAGGTATGTATCTGGGGGGAGTGCTTACAGCAGTGTTTTTAAGGGTAATTAGAAAACGCCTATTTATTTCGATATTTTTATCTGTCCTATTATCTGTGACAACGTTGGGGCCTAGCATGGCTCAGGTGACATCGTCTCCAGGCGCTGCAGATGAGGCCGCAGAAGCAGGAACTGCCGCTGATCGCCGTAACCGTGATGAAGATGGGGCGACTGCGGGGCGCGATCTTCTCCAAGATGCTCAGGCAGCCGAATTAGAACAGGAAGAGGGGAGTCAATATATTCTTGAGTTCAACCGTAGTCCTGTGGTTGGTACACGGCTACGTCTAGAAGGTATTTATAATGAGTCTAGACTGCGATTTACTCGACCACGCAATTGGTCAGTGAAGTCTGTAAAAATTCTGTTACGTTATCGCCATTCTGGGGCTCTCTACGCTACTCGCTCTAATCTAAACGTTATTGTTAATGACAATAATGTCGGTAGTGTACCGCTGAACCTAAAGCAAGGTGATGTTGGCACGATTGTTTTTGATATCCCTACACGTATTCTCAAAGACTATAACGAGCTGATTATTGCTGGTTTACAGAACAATTCACCTACCTGTACTCAAGATCCATTTGATCCATCCCTTTGGACAGAAATATTGCCAGATTCAAAACTGGTATTCAACTATGATGCTGAGCCTTTTCAGCTAGATTTCAACAGCTATCCCTATCCATTAATCGATGTACTCAGTCTAGAGACAAATCACATTGATTATGTTGTTCCTGATGATCAAGATCAGGCTTGGTTAACAGCGATTGCTCGGCTACAAACATCTTTAGGTCGAATTGCTGATTATCGTCCTCTGGAGACAGATCTAGTCGAAAAACTAGATGATATCGCTGATGGTAACCGAGTAGTGGTAGTTGGAACGCCAATTCAGCAGCCGATGTTAGAAAAATTAGAGCTGCCTCTGACGCTTAAAAATAAGCGATGGTTAGATGACAAGCAGACATTGATTTCTTCTGATACTGGTATTTTGATGTGGACTGTGCTTGAAGATAAACAGTCTCCTGTATTAGTAGCGACAGGGAATGGACCCTCAGCAGTGGCTAAGGCTGTACAGTTTTTAACCCAATCTCAGGATCGCAAGATTGGTGCTGGTCAAGTTGTTCTAGTGAATGATTTAGAAACAATTGAATCACCCGATCTTCGTGATTGGCCGCGTTATTTACCGTTATCCGATAACTTTGAACTAGGAGATCTCACTGGATTTAACAACGAACCGATTGAGGATGTGGTGATTCGGGGTGCCCATGCACCACCGTTTGAGTTTGACTTTAAGGCGCTGCCAGATGATCGTTTTCTGCCTGGAAATGTGATGTCTCTGCGCTATACCTATGGTCCTCAGGTAAACCCGCTTACCTCTCTTGTTGAAGTGCAGCTTGATGGAATTACAGTAGCGGGTCGGAGACTTGATTCAATTGATGGTAAACGTCGCGCAACGCTAAAAGTTGAGCTGCCAGAGCAGCACATTACCCCCCAGTCACGACTAAAAGTTTATTTGAGATTTGATCCACGGGAACGTCGTTCCTGTAGTCGAGTGACCGATCACCAGTTGTGGGGGACCATTCATAGTGATAGTTCCTTTAATTTGAATCGCCAACAGGTGGCGAAGTTGCCGGATCTAAATCTACTCAAAGCAGGTTATCCATTTGCGTCACCTCAAGATCTGTCTCGTACTGCTATTGTTGTTCCTAACAAGCCTAGTATGACTGAGTTGTCAGTTATGCTGGAATTGAGTGAACGGCTAGGACGGTTGAGTCGTTCGGAGGCAGTCCAGGTTGAGGTTTATCCAGTCAATCAATTGACGCCAGAAGTTCAGGAATCACAACATCTGGTGGCGATTGGTTTAAGAGCACAATTCCCCCTACCTGAAGCCCTGGAGGCTGCTGAGTTTAATCTCAAGGATGGAGTTCGCCAATGGGGAGATAGTGAGGTACAAACCTTACCTGATGCTGAAGGTATTCTCCAGCAGCAGTTGTCTCCTTGGAACGATACGCGAGTTCTGCTGACTATGACTGCCCAAAACGATGATGGGTTAATGCAGATACGTGATCTCCTAGAACTGGATTCTTTATTTTTCCAGTTGCAGGGTGATACAGCATTGATTAGTACCAATGATGAAACGCTGTCTCCCTATGATGAAAATGCTTACAATTTAGAATTCTTACAACGCTCTGCCCAACGGGATGTTCAAGAGGAAAGTACATTTCAAAAAGTGATTACGGTAATCCAAGGCAATTGGTTTCTCTTGATTCCTGGCATCATTGTGCTGTCATTATTGCTCTATGGGGTTATCCAGGCTTATTTAAAGCGTAGTGAAACGCTGACAGCTTCACCCGGTGTTATGACCGATCCATCTGCGCCAGGAGAATTTTAACCATGGCTGAAAGATTATTGCTTTCCCATCGCTTGAAAGATTTTAGGCAGGGAGTTGAAACCTTTTTCTCAAGACAAGTTCGACCGCTACTGATTGAACTTTTAATTATCACGATTCCAGATTGGTTTGACCTTAGTTTACAGTGGCTCAACAAACAGCAGTTGTTGGTGTTGGCGTTGTGTCTAACTATGTTTGCTTGGCCAATCATGACGGCACGACCGACAATTTTGCAACAGGGTCTAGTGGCGTTAGCTCTCCTTGGGTTTGGGCAAATTCTGTTGCGATTAGAGGATAGACAGACGAGCCAGCGTGTCAGTGAATATTTGCATTTACTGTTGGTGGCTGTCAGTACAATTACAACATTACGTTATTTGTACTATCGTTCCAACTATACGCTGAACTTAGATTCTTGGTTGGATGGCTTTTTCTCAATTTTGCTGTTTGTGGCAGAGCTATATGCGATCGCTACATTACTACTTTCTTATTTTCAGACCCTAAGGATTCGTGATCGAAAATTCATTCCTCTGCAAACTTGGCCCCAAGTAGATTGGCCCAAAGTAGACATCTATATTCCTACTTATAACGAAGATGTCTCTATTGTACGTAAAACTGTGCTGGGGGCCTTAAATATAGATTATCCAGAGCATAAAAAAGTTGTCTACGTCTTAGACGATGGTCGTGCCGAAAAATATCGAGAGCGTCGCCTTGCCCTTAGGGCCATGTGTGAAGAACTGGGATGTACGATGCTCACCCGTGACAATAATGATCATGCCAAAGCTGGCAACATTAATACAGCTCTAGACAAAACGGATGGTCAACTAGTGCTTATCCTAGACTGTGATCACATACCAGTTCGGGGGTTTTTACAAGAGACAGTAGGTTTCTTCTTTGATAAACAGGTAGCCTTAGTACAAACCCCCCACTGGTTCTATAATCCGGATCCGTTTGAGCGAAATTTAATGACCCAAGGGCAGATACCTGTTGGTAATGAGCTTTTCTATAAAGTATTACAAAAGGGGAATGACTTTTGGAATGCAGCCTTTTTCTGTGGATCGGCGGCGGTGATTCGTCGCCAATATCTACTTGATATTGGTGGAATTGCGACAGAAACTGTAACTGAAGACTGCCATACGTCATTGCGACTGCATTCTTTAGGGTATCGGACTGTCTACTATGACAAAATTATGGTCGCTGGTCTGGCCCCTGAGAAATTTTCCTCCTATGTAGGTCAGCAGGTACGTTGGGCTAGGGGAATGGCTCAAATCCTACGGATTGAAAATCCTCTATTTAATCGAAAACTTAATCTGCGTTTATCTCAGAGACTTTGTTATTTCAGTGCTACCTCCCACTTCTTCTTTGGTTTTCCTCGGTTGATGTATGCCATTGCACCTAACCTGTTTTTGCTATTTGGGATTAACCCGGTAAAAGGTTTGGGTATTGAGACACTGTTTTATGCATTGCCGCATATCGTATTATCAATGCACGCTAATCACGTTTCCTATAAACATGTACGATTTTCTTTCTGGAATGAGATTTATGAATTTGCCATGTCATTCCAGGCAGGTATCGTGACATTGCTAGCGTTGATCAATCCAAACTTAGGATCCTTTAACGTCACAGATAAAGGAGTTTCAGTAGAGTCCCGTAGTTTTGATATCGATAGTGTGCGCTATCTTGTTGTTTTAGGCGCTATTACAGCTGCGTCATTACTGACAGTACCTATATGGTTGATTTTGAGTCCTTTGGATACTCAGGCAGTCCTGATTAATACCCTATGGTGTGTGTTTAATCTGGCCCTGGTAATGGCTGCCTGTCTAGTAGCGTTTGAGCAACCTCAACTGCGTCAGTCCCATCGATTGCCACGGGAGCTAATTGCTCGGGTTTATAGCGATGATGGTCAAGTTTGGGAAGGGACAACCATTGATGTCAGTGAAACGGGGGCCCAAATCTTGCTAGATATATGGCCTAACGTTTCTGATCGGGTGCAAATAGAGCTGTTTGGTGATTACGGTGCGATCGCATTATTGGAGGCAGAAATTATTAGAGCTAGTGCGACAGATTCACTGCAGACAAAGTTAGCCACTAATTTCATTAATATGACTCAGGCTCAGCAGGATGACCTAGCCACTGTTATTTTCTCAGATGTACGTAAATGGTATTCCCAAACTCGTGAGCATGTTGATAATCCATGGCGTTCACTTAGCTTTATTTTAATGAGCTTGAAACGAGCATTCCAAGAGTTGAGTCCAGCCAACAACGTTAAGATGCGTAAACAAGTAGAAGTTATGAGTGATATTAGATGGAAGGGCTGGGGTAGCTATGTTCAAGCGGCCATGATTACTGAGCTGGGTTCAAGGGATATGCGCCTAGAGTTATTGGGTGATGCTAGTACGGCAGCCATAGCGCTTCAGGATAATCAACCTCTATTACACCTGCAAGTTTATCCTCAAGTTGATAGCGCCCACTCTTACGACTTGATGGCTCAAGTCGAACGTCTTGAACTGGTGCCTAAACTGTCAACTACTTATAATAGTGCGAATTCAACGGTGGCTGTTGGCAACCCTGACCAGTTATCAGACTATCGTGTGGCATTGGAATTATCCTTTCCTATGTCCCTAGATCATCATCAGCAGAATCAGATTAAAACATTACTGAGACAAGTTATTTAGAATGATTTATGAAGATATTTGGCCACTCAATATCTAAGCCTTTAAACACATTTAACTGCTTCAAAATTGGACTTGAGAAAGCTGATTGCAAAGGTGTCACCATTTGATCATGGTCCGTGGTGCTAGAAATTGGGGAATGATGAGTTTATGGCTGAGTCTTAATTTTTTACCAAGACTTTAATTTTGGGATAGGTGATTTTACTGGTATTCTCAGACTGGGGAGGTGTAGAAACTTAAGGTGTCTTATCTTGAAAGCGTTTTGTGTGGTTAACTCTTTTAGATTGATTAAATTTTTGATGAATGTTTAATTGGAGTCGTCATTTTCCCAATTGGATAGTCCGGACTGAGGGGGTAATCGTAGAATTTCTTCATAGTGAAGATGTCGCATAAATTTATTTCTATTCCTGCATAGAACTATTTTCAGATGGAAGAAACCATTTGTATGGTTATTGAGTCGAGAGTTTATATATCTATTCATGGCCGTGTGTAATAAGGGTATTTCCTATCACCTTGGTCTATTTCGCCCCAAAGGGTTTTAGCTTTTTGCTGTATCGTTAAACATCCAGTTATGAACAGTCGTTCGATTGTGGGTTATGGTGCAACCCAGAAGTTACATCCTCTAAGCTTTTTAGCTCAGCTGATCAGTCGTCAGGTGAGTGGTCACTTCAAGTTGTACTCGGGGACTAACTCATGGTCGCTTTTTCTGAAGCAAGGCAAGCTCAATTTTGCTACTGATACAGATTCGCCATTTGATCGCTTAGATCGCCATCTTCAGGACTTGAGTAATGAAGTTTCGGGTCTGGTGGGTGCTGTTCGCGTTCAGCTCCGGTTGATGTTTGAGCAGTCGCCTAAGCAAGCTCCTCTGACTCCGGATTATCAAGCTATTAGTTGGTTGGTTGAGCAGTCTCATCTGACACCGGATCAAGCTAGCGGTTTGATTCGGTCCATGGCAATTGAGGTTATAGAGTCATTTTTAGGCGTACAGGAAGGCAGTTACGACTTGCTAGGGTTAGATGACATTGGCGAGTATCCAGTCCTTTGCCAGCTAGACCTACGCCCTATTGTTGAAATTTGTCAGCGCAATCGACGCCAGAGTTTGCTTGCATCTCCTTCATCCCTTGGTAATAGTGGTGTGTCCGTAATGCAGAGGCAGATGCCTGCTGCTGCACCGAGTTCCTTAACGTCTGTTCCGACGTCTAATAATAATAGGCTGGCAAAATCTGAACTGACGTCTCAGGGAACTGCTAGTATGGCGTCTCAACCGAATGTTAGCTCTACTAACATGTCAGCGTCTCCTGATATTAGTAGAGCTGTTTATACGATCGCATGTATTGATGACAGCCCAACGGTATTAAATGCTATTCAAGAATTTTTGAATGATAAAAGCTTAAATGTTGTACCGATTAATGACCCCGTCAAGGCATTGATGCAAGTTATGCGTTGTCGACCAGATTTAATTTTATTGGATGTCACTATGCCAAATTTGGATGGTTATGAGCTGTGCTCCCTTTTACGTAGGCATCCAAGTTTTAGAAATACACCTATTGTTATGGTGACTGGTAATACGGGATTTATTGATCGAGCAAAAGCTAAGTTAGTTCGTTCCTCTGGTTATTTGACTAAGCCTTTTAGTCAGTCAGAGCTCTTAAAAATGGTGTTTATGCATTTACCGGCTGTAAGGCCTAGATAACGGTGAGTTCAATAATGCATTTGTTTTGGATTACTCAGATTTTTAATAGTTAGTATTATTAACTGAGGCTAGTTGGACACACATTTAGGGAATGGCAAACAGAGTATGACAGTAATTCAAACGGCTACGGTGCTAATTGTTGAAGACACTCCTTCTGAACGAGAATTAATTAGTCATTATCTGCAGGAGGAGGGCTACAGGGTTATTCACGCTGTAACTGCGCAAGAAGGATTTGCCAAGGCGATCTCTAGTCAGCCCAATGTAATTGTTACGGATGTAGTCATGCCTGGAATGAGTGGTTTTGAACTCTGCCGTAGCTTAAAGCGTGCGCCTGAAACTGAGAAAGTCCCTGTAGTTATATGCTCATCTAAGGATCAAGCCATTGATCGCCTATGGGGAATGCGGCAGGGCGCAGATGCTTACCTAACTAAGCCATTTGACCGAGAGGAATTACTAAAGGTAGTTAAGTCGGTATTGTAATTTTCTTTAGTGCGATCGCATGCTGTTCATGAGGTCATCATTTTGTCTGTTCTATCTTTAAAGAAAGACAGCCCTAAGCTGGCAAAATCGTTTCTGAAATTTCAGTTGGCCCCTAATGTTGTGGCTATGTTGCCTGCGCTGACTGTACAAGAAGCTACCGTGTTGCCAACACGTCGGGTGATGGCTATGCCAAATATGCCGGCAGCTTTGTTAGGGTTGATCAATCGTCGTGGACGAGTATTTTGGGTAGCTAACTTAGTGCGTTTATTAGGGCTGCCTATTCCTGACCGCCTTAGCCAAGAATATAGCTTGATTATTGTCCAAGGGCGCTCAACTACTCCTCTTGCGCTACAAGTAGAAGCCATTGACGGTATGGTGAGCTTTCCCCCTGAAGCCATTCATCCGCCACCGAATAATGTTAGCAATATAATTCTGCCTTACTTAGCGGGCTGTATTACCCACGGTAACGAGACTATTTTTATATTAGACGTTGAAGCGCTTTTACAATCTCCAGTACTACAAACGGATTAAGCCCTCCAGTCATCAACTGAAATAGCCATTAGCTTTTTGTTGATAATTTATATTTATTTGCTCTAATCGTTCCACAAATTGTTATCGAAACGCTATCTAAAGGAAAAATCTTATGGCGATGGATGTTGATACAAATTCAAACGCTGATCCAAACTCTGAGATGGATTCGGCGGAAGGTATTTTTACTCAAGAAGACAGTTCTGAAGATGATCGGGTATTGGAAGGTGCTGTAGTGAAATCTGTAGGCAATGTTCAGGATAATAGCGACGGGTTAGAAAATGAAAGGGGACAAAATCCCAATCTAGAGCTAGCTGATCAGTTGAAAGAAATTGCTACGGTCAGTCGTCAAAATGTTTCAACTGCGATTCCAACCAATTCCGGGTCAGACGGTCAGTCTGGTCCGATTTTATCTTATCGGGGCGTTAAATATGCTCAAGGTGAGCGACGCTATGCTCCTGAAAAGCTAACTATTTCTAGTAGGCATGCGTTATTACAGTGGTTTTATGACTTACCTGTTAGTAGTAAGCAATTAATTGGTTTAATCTCCTCAGAGGTGATTTCGGTTATTGGTTTGGTGGGAGCTGGTTCATTATTAATTATTGGGGGTGCTCGTCAGCAACTATTAAAACAGGCCGAAGCTGAGTTATCAGTCACTGATATTCAGTACAACATCAAAGTAAACCAAATGGGATTTGGTTTTCGTGGTCAGTCAGAGAATACAGCCATCGTAGATTTGGCTGAGGGAGTTGCTAATAATGCTGATGTTACTAGCGCTCAACAGGCCGTCGTTCGTGAGATTTTGCAAGGGGAAATTGAGGCTCGAGACATTGAGTACTCTACACTTGTTGGTGTTGACAGCAAAATAATATCTAATGCCCAGACTGATCGAACCGGGGAAGAGTTTGATCCCTATGGTTTAGTTTCTCGTGTTGTTAATGAACGTAAGCAGCTAAAAGTTAATGGCTTAGTTGACCTTAGTGAGTTGCAACGCCAAGGAGTTGAACTGTCCACTGATGGAGACAAAGCACTTATTCGCTATGTGGCAACTCCGGTATTTTCTCAAGGAAGAACTGATCGATTGATCGGGGTTTTAATTGCTGGCGATGTTGTCAACGGTAAAACAGACATTGTTGAAAGTAGTGTAAACGCATTTGGTACTGGCTATAGTGCAATCTATTTCAGTAATGATACTGAGAACTTTCAACTAGCTGCCTCTGCCGATTTAGACGAGGGCGCGGATGAAATTGAAATTGGTGAAGAAGTTTACGATCAGGCGTTGCTCAACGTTGCCATACAAAACCAAGGGGACGTTGTTTCTCAACGTCTTGTGGAAAGTGACGGCGATGCTTATGCCATGTCTGCAAAAACCTTAGAAGATATCAACGGTGAGCCGATTGGAGTTTTAATTCGCGGCACCTCGGAAGCAAAACTCCAGCAATTAGTTAACAGAAGTTTGCAGATTCAGTTTCTAATTGCGCTGTTGGCTATTATCGCTGATATCTTTTTAGCACAGTTACTAGGGCGTTCAATTGCTAGCCCAATTAAACGTCTCCAGCAAGCGACTGAAGCTTTTGCTGGAGGCGATCGTCAAGTGAAGGCCGATGTCTTTGCCAGGGATGAAGTAGGCCAGCTGGCAACCGCCTTTAATGATCTGACTAGTACAGTTGTTCTATCTGAGGGGACACTGATCGATCAAGCAAGTGTCCAGACTTTGGCAGCTCAGCGAGCTAACCAGTTGGCTAGTTTGACTAGCGATTTGCGTAAAAACAACATTGATGAAGAAAGCCTATATAGTATAGCTGTTAATGGTGTTCGTAAGGCTATAGAGGCAGATCGCGTCATCATGTATCGCTTTAATGATGATTGGAGTGGTCAAATTATCTCTGAGTCTGTTGGTATGGGTTGGCCTACTGCGTTAGGTGCTAATATCACTGACCCTTGTTTTGTAACTGGATATGTTGAACAATATCGTCGAGGGCGTGTACAGGCAACCAACAACATCTTTAAAGCTGGTTTGACCGAATGTCATCTTGGTCAATTGAAGCCCTTTGAGGTTAAAGCTAACCTCGTTGCTCCCATTTTAGAAAGTGATAATTTAATGGGGTTATTAGTTGCTCATCAATGTTCCAGCGCTAGAGATTGGAGCGAATTAGATATTAGTTTCTTTAAGCAAGCTGCTTTACAGGTTGGGTTATCTGTCGAGCAAATTAATTTGTTTAACCAGAAGAAACAAGCACAATTGGAAGCAGAGGCTTTATCTGAAGAACGGCGACAGCGTCAAGAGACTCTGCAAATGGAATTATTAGGTCTCTTAGATGATGTCGAAGGTGCTGCAAGGGGTGATTTGACCGTACGGGCTGATGTCTCAGCTGGTGAGATTGGTACGGTTGCCGATTTCTTTAATGCCATTATCGAGAGTTTGCGACAAATTGTGACCCAGGTGAAAACCTCAGCAGTACAGGTAAATGCATCCTTAGGGTCTAACGAAGTTGCGATGAGTGCCCTGGCTGAAGACGCATTAAAGCAAGCGGAACGTACGACTCAGACATTAGATTCTGTAGAGGTCATGACCATGGCCATCACCCAAGCAGCTGATCGGGCTCAACAAGCTGCTGTAGTAGCTCGTGAGGCTTCACAAACCGCTGAGGTTGGTGGTGTTGCTATGGATTTGACAGTACAGAACATTTTGGAACTTAGAGCAACCGTTGGTGAAACGGCTAAGAAAGTGAAACGCTTGGGTGAGTCTTCTCAGCAAATTTCTAAGGTTGTTTCGCTGATTAATCAAATTGCTACTCAGACGAATTTACTGGCCATCAATGCTGGTATTGAGGCAGCTCGTGCTGGGGAAGAAGGCCAAGGTTTTGCCGCTGTTGCTGAAGAGGTTGGTGAGCTAGCAGCTCGTTCAGCTGCTGCAACTCAAGATATTGAGCGAATTGTCGATAGTATTCAGCGAGAGACCGCTGATGTAGTAGATGCTATCGAAAGTAGTACGTCTCAGGTGGTTGAAGGCACCCGTCGTGTGGATGAGGCAAAGCAGAGTCTGGCTCGTATGGTAGAAGTGTCTCAGCAGATTGATGCGCTAGTACAGACAATCTCTGCGGCTACGGTTTCTCAGGTTGAAACAGCCGCCAATGTATCCACATTGATGCAGGAAATTTCATTGGTGTCTGAACGTACATCGACATCTTCTAGGACGGTTTCGGAAGCATTACAGCAGACTGTGGCAGTGGCTAAGGAACTTGAGATATCGATGGCTGCTTTTAAGGTGGAAGATAACAGTCCTTCTGCACCTCAGGGGCTGTAAATTGTATGTTGTTGGTTGGCAGTGTAGAGCGCACATAGGCCTAGGCTTTTATAGCATTGATCGAGAGGCAGTCACATAAGGCAGGTATCCAATAGGTGCAACATCATGGCGGTTGATAAAGAACTTGAGATTAAGCTTCAGTTCCTAGACGAAGCGGACGAGTATTTACAGACCCTAGATGGGGCCTTGCTGGACTTAGCACAGAAAGGTGTGCTGCGCAATGATATTGATGCGGCGCTGCGCTCATCCCATTCGATTAAGGGGGGCGCTGCCATGATGGGATACGCTCTGTTAAGTGACTTTGCCCATCGGCTAGAGGACTCGCTAAAAGTTCTCAAGGTCCAGCGTGATGGTGTGTTAGCTGATGATAATTTGGAGCGATTGTTACTATCAGCGGTAGATGTTTTACGTCAGGTTATTCAGTGCGATCGCAACCAGACTGCTCCTGATGAAGCGTGGCTGGTAAGCACTGCTTTGCCTGTTTTTGATCAACTTTACGAGATTTTAGGAGAGGCTGATCCTGAGGATGAGAATATCCTGTTGTCATCGGATGAAAACCAGGATATTATTCCGGTCTTATTCAGTACTGAAGTCGAAGGTTGTCTAAATCGGTTAGAAACTGCGATATCTGCTCACACACCTCAGTTGCGTGAAGAAGTTGACATCTTAGCTCAAGAGCTTGGGGGATTGGGCGAAATGTTACAGCTGCCTGTATTTGTTCAACTGTGTATGTCAGTTGAACAAGCTATACGTGTGGCGGCCAGTGAGGCCCAAGTTATGGAAGTGGCTCAAGCCGCTCTAAATGAATGGAGGCAATCTCAAAGCCTGATTTTGGCGGGACAAGTTGAGCAGTTGCCCATGGCTTTGTCGGGATTAAGCTTTGAGGTAACCGCAGCTACTTCAGACTCAGAGCCGGTTAGTGATGGAACTCTGGTCGGTAATCAACTGGTCGTAGATGCCGTAGATAACTCTATTCTCGATTTAGGCCAGGTTGCCGAGGAAGATGACTGGGCAACGATTCTTGCCCAGGCTGAAAGTGCAACTGCTGATCAGGATATTTTTGCTCGATCAACAGAGCGATTTCATCAACTGCGGAGTTTAATTCCATCCATGAACATCAATCAATAGCGGAGATTGAGTCGACGTTAACTCGGTCGGTTGAAAGCGGCTCTAAAGACTCTGTTCAATCCGTTAGGCCCATGGTGGAATCGGAACCGCAGTCTGTGGGACAAGATACAGCTAAGCCTCAGGCAGAGTTTCATTTTTCCAGCCAGCCTAGTCCTGAGGTTCAAGTTGCGGACTCAGATGCTGATCAAGATACTACAGTGCGAGTTTCAGTCCGGCAACTTAATGAACTAAACGACTACTTTGGCGATTTGACAATTGAACGCCATCGTCTCGATAGTGAAGTGAAACGGTTGAGGTCATTGGTAAAATTGCTTCATGAGCGGCTGCGTTCTCTAGAAGAATCAGAAGAGGATTTGCGGGATGCCTACGATAAGACTGCCAGTAATAATCCGTTAATGCTTCCGGCAGCTTCCATTGGTAGGAATGGTAATGCCCCCCTCGCTTTACATGAAAGTTTTGGCAATGGAGCAATTGTCTCAGGATTTGATTCCCTGGAGATGGATCGCTACGACGAACGGCATCTGCCCTTTCGGGACATCATGGAAACAGCAGTAAGGCTAAGAGAGGTTGCTGATGACATTGAGATTAGCGTTGATATAGCAGAACAGTCATCACGTAATTTGCAGCGTACTACAAGACGACTGCAGCGTAATCTCAATCAGTTGCGCATGCGTCCCTTGTCAGACATTACAAATCGTTTCCCTCGAGCATTGCGTGAACTGTCCTTAGAATTTAATAAACCTGTAGAACTTAAGGTTGAAGGAGATAAGACACTCGTTGATCGTAATATTTTAGAGTCCCTAAACGATCCGTTAATGCACATTTTGCGTAATGCTTTTGACCATGGCATTGAGACGCCAGAGGAGCGTTTAACGGCGGGTAAATCTGAGCAAGGTACGATTACTATTACGGCTCAACAACGTAGTAGTCGGACTATTATTACTATTCGTGATGACGGTCGCGGCATTCCCCTTGATAAAATCCGTGCCCGTGCCAAGGAAATGGGATTAGATGAGTCCTTGTTGGCTACCGCTAGCGAAACAGATTTGCTCTCACTGATTTTTGAGCCTGGGTTTAGTACAGCCAGTCAGGTTACCACGCTATCTGGTCGTGGGGTGGGTATGGATGTGGTGCGCAATAACCTTGAAGAGATTCGAGGTGATATTAGTGTTTCTACCCAGGCTGGCCAAGGTTCGACATTTACCATCTCAGTACCCTACACCCTTTCTGTTACTCGGGTATTGCTAGCTGAGAGTAATCGTCTGCCTATGGCCATTCCAACGGATAACCTGCAGGAAATTACGGTGGTTGCTGATGACGAGGTGTATGATGAGGATGGCCGTGAAATGTTTACCCGTAGTGGTAAGCCAGTCCGGTTAATTCGTATGGCTAAGTGGTTAGCCTTTAACTGCGCCCGTCATCTTGAAAGTTTAGAAATGAGCCCCAATGTAACGGTACCGACGGTTTTAGTCTTCCGTTATAACGATCAGCTGTTTGGACTGCAGATTGATCGCTCTTGGGGGGATCAAGAAGTGGCACTTCGCCGGATTGAAGGGAATGTCTCAATGCCGACAGGATTTAACAACTGCACTATTTTTGGTGATGGACAGGTTGTCCCCCTGCTTAATGCTCCAGAGTTTATTCGCTGGGTACTGAGTTGTGAAGGGTCAAACATCAAGGAAGCAGCAGTCCTCTACGGCAATCCTTTACTAAGTGGTAAACTAAGCGACCTACAACCTAATGCGGGTGTTAATTCTGCTAAGCAACCCATGATCATGGTGGTAGATGATTCGGTCAATGTGCGACGACTTTTGGCTCTAACGTTAGAGAAACAAGGATATCGTGTGACTCAGGCAAGGGATGGTCTGGATGCGCTAGAAAAACTCAACGCAGGTCTCGATATCAATGCGATAGTTTGTGATATTGAGATGCCGCGCCTTGATGGCTATGGTTTTCTGGCAAAACTACGCTCCCACGAGCGCTGTTCCCACATTCCGATTACGATGCTGACGTCTCGTACAGGGGAAAAGCATCGTCAACTGGCGATGAAACTTGGGGCTAATGCTTACTTCTCGAAGCCTTATCAAGAGCAACTGTTGCTAGATACCCTTGCGAATGCTGTATTTAATGCTCCTTTGAATTAGGTTAATGATTTCTATTACCTTGAAGCTGTTTGCGGTGTATCAAGATGTTTTGGGTTGTCCTGAAATGGCGATGACATTACCAGCGGGCACAACGGTTAGGGATCTGTGCGATCGCATTTGCAACCAACACCCTGAACTCAGACGATGGCAACCGTTAACTCGCTTTGGCATCAACTTACAGTTTGTTGAAGCTGATACCCTGCTAAACGACGGCGATGAAGTCGTCTTGATTCCACCGGTCAGTGGCGGCTAATAATGGGGCGTTAGGGGCGTTGCATGCAACGCCCCTAACGCCAATTCCATAAATTAGTCCACGGCATACTGTTGAAGTACTGCGAGTGAAACTGTATCCAAGGCAGTTTCATGGGTAGAGGCGAGCACCACTTTTGGTGCCACACCTGTATCATGGGCTTCCTTCCAGCGACTAGCACATAGACACCATCGATCACCGGGTTTGAGCCCAGGAAACTGATACATGGGCATTGGGGTGCTCAGATCATTACCTTGGGCCTTGGTATAGGCCAAAAAATCTTCCGTAACCTCAGCACAGATGACATGAGCACCCATATCGTTTGGACCTGTGTTGCAGGTACCATCGCGGTAAAAACCAGTCATGGGGTTGGTGCAGCATGACTGCAAATTTTCACCCAGAACGTTTCTTACAATTGCCATCGGTTTTTCGGCTATCTAGATTTCAGCAACGGCGCGCTCAACCAAACGACGAGTCAGGGTTTGAACACCTGTGTGCTCGTAATAGTTGGTGGAAATATCTAAAAATGCACCAAAATAGTCCATTTTATCGTCGGCTATATCCACAAACGTTTTCAGGTTAGCAACCACGCTTTGAGGTGTGATGCCCTTGGATTCAACAAAGTCACCCATCCAGCCTTTAACGGAGTCGAAACTGGTGAGGACGAAGGAGAGCTGGTCAGCCGTTTTGCTACCAGGGATAGCTTCCTTGATGGCTTTAAACGCTGGATTGCTTTCAAAATCCTGAGGCTCGAGTTTGCTTAATAGGGCCTCAGTTTGTTTAATAAAATTAGGACCTAGGGGCACCAGGCCATCAAAACAAACCAAGGCAACCATCCGCACTAAAGACTCACTACCATAATCGCCCAATGCGTTGACAAAATCACCAACGCTGTCGCCTGGAATACCGTTGATTTTGCAGAAGGCAACGATTTCTGTAACCAGCTTCATGCAAAGATCAATCGTCTGGGCTTTTTCAGGTTTAGGCGTTAGACGATTGACAATCGATAGAAAAGGTATATTTTCGGTGACCTTCCCTGCCAAAGCCGCCTGTCCCAGAGCCCGTCCTGTGGAATCAATGGTTTGATAGAGCCACATAGCCCTCTGATAGCCTTCAGATTTGTCGTTATAGAGTTGAATGGCACGGGCACCAATTTGCTCAATCAGAGCGGCGTCACTTTCGCCAGTGACTTGGCGAATGGTATTTTCAAATCCCACAAGGTTGTCCCATTCCCCAGGTAATATCTTGTCAAGGGAACGGAGAGCAAAAACCGTCAGGTTTTTTTCAGGTAACTCGTTAACTAGCTCGTAGATCGACTTGCTCATAGTGATGTCCTCATTTGATGGCGCAGGCGATATGAAGAAATTAATTGACGAGTTGAGCGAGTCCGGCTAAGTCAAACTTTTCTAGCCAGGCTTCACGGTCAGTTGATGTAAAATCATTATCCCGAGAAAGGACTTTGACCTGCAGACGATCAGCCACCAATAGACTGGTAGCAGTGCTACCCACTTCTGCCAATGGATAGCCTGCCAAAGAGCGCTGACTATTTTGATACTTATTAGTGGCGCTGGGGTTGGAGGCAGTATCAGATATCGAGAGCATGGCTAGGGTATTGCCATCTTGCTTCAATTTGGCTTCAGCGAAGCCCTCTTTTTCTTGGGTATAAACCCGTTCATATCCATCAGCAGCAGGGAAGAACTTATTAAACTCACCGCCATTAATGATGGACTCTTTATCAACATTGACGGCAGGTGTTTGTTCTTCGATTTGCTCCCATTGAGCATTGTCACTGGGTTGGGATGCTTTGAGTTGAGTTAGCTGGCAACCACCCACCGCCAGCAAGCCAATGAGCAAAAGAGCACCGATGGCTATGGAAACTTTACGCAACATGGGATTTAGGGAGTGCTTCTAAACAACAGGAGTAGAAACTGTAGTGTCAGCCCCATAACCACAGGAAGAATAGGAATAGTTTCTCTATTTGAACCCTGTAGTTAGATCAATGGAGCATGCAAACACCTAAACGTGTGAACAGGATGTTTACAACAGGTAGAAGTTTATCGTTATCTCGCGAATACAAAGAATATCGCCTGCGACTTTGTAAGCATTCGTATTGTTTGCAAGAGGTAATTGGGAAGTTTGGCTTAAGTTCTAGGGATCCTCTAGGCTATTTAGCAGAGAGTTTGTAATTCTGCCTGAATAGCCTCTAAATTACTCTAAAGTGAAGTGTCTTAGGTTTTATCTAGATATCATTACCCAGGGACTGCAATTTTCCTCAATTCGATAAAAGGATTAACTAGGTGCAGCTTTTTGACAGTTGGAGGGCCATAATAGGGCGGTGATTTAAATCGGCGAACAGATATGCCTAGGAAACCAAGCGAATTTATTGTCCACCTACTTTTTGATGGCGGCCATCATGAGGAAGTGAGGTTTTCCTCGATTCAAGATTTTCAAAAGTGGTATAGCAATGAGCTGATGCCTAAGTCCTCTTCAGATGACTTTATTAAGGTGCCACTACCGGAGGTTAACCCTGGTGAATATATGGTTATACGTCCTTCTAGGCTGGTGGCGATTCGGGTAGAACCGCAATTTAGTTCTAGTGTAGAGCGGTTTTAGACAGCGACAGATGATGTTGGGTTGGAGTTGGCTACGGACGTTTCTGGTGGCTTCCGTGGTGTTCTGTCCGCTAGCAGCAGAGGGATTTCCTCTAGAGCGGGCTAACTGTCATGTTGAGTTTGTGTCCGATCTTTGTTTGGGCTACGATGCCCAGTTTGGTCAGGATCGAGTCCATTTACTGCAAGCGATCGATTACAGCCTGGATTATTTAGCTACGGAGGCTGCAGTAACGGCCTACGACAGTTATCCTTTACCGAGTATTACGCGAGAGCGGGTGCAGCGTAGTTTAGTGCGATTTCGTCAGCTGGTGGCTACTAGCCATTCGGCTCAGCAGCTGCAGCAGGCTGTCAATCAGGAGTTTGATTTTTATCGGTCGGTGGGGCGTGAGGATAATGGCCAGGTGGATTTTACAGGATATTTTGAGCCCACCTACAGCGCTAGCATTGTGCCTACCACGGAGTATCGCTATCCTTTATACGGTCGACCGGTAGATTTAGACAATTGGTCATTACCCCATCCCACGCGTACTGAGCTTGAAGGCATTGATGGTCTAGGGGGTGGAGAAGGTCCATTAGCTGATTTAGAGCTAGTCTGGCTGAGGGATCGGCTAGAGGCGTTTTTGGTGCAAGTGCAAGGCTCGGCGCGTCTACAGCTAACGGATGGTGCTGTGATGTCAGTGGGGTATGCCGGTCGTACGGAGTATCCCTATACCAGTATCGGTCGGGCTTTGGTGGATGATGGCATAGTGCCAGAGTCAGAGTTATCTCTGCCGATCTTAATAGAGTATTTTCAGCAGCATCCAGAGGCTCTGGATCACTATTTGCCGCAGAATAATCGGTTTGTCTTTTTTAAGGCGACGGGTGGGGCTCCTCCTATTGGCAATTTGAATGTGCCGGTGACCGCAGGGCGCTCCATTGCTACTGATAAAACCCTGATGCCGCCGGGGGCACTGGCGCTCATCAGTCTCGAACTTCCAGTACTGACTACACCGGGAGATTGGCAGAGAGTTCACGTTAATCGCTATGTATTGGATCAGGATACTGGGGGAGCGATTCGTGGTCCTGGTCGGGTGGATATTTTTGTGGGTACAGGCAGTGGTGCGGGACAGCAGGCTGGGCTGATTAATACGAGCGGCGAGCTGTACTACTTGCTGTTGCGGCAATAGGTATGGGCGTAGGACCTTGGATTGAGAAGTTGCGATCGCAAATTTGCTGACGCAAGTCATATTCTCTAAAGCACCCAATAAAACAAGTATCTTGAGTTTTACGATAGGTTATCAGCTTAAGTAAACGCCTCTGATTAGCTACATCAAAGTGATCAACGGGTAAATCAATAATAATGACGCTGTAGTCTACGGCAAAGGTATGGGCCAGATTGACCTGATGTAGCTCAGTTAGAGGCAGGTGTTTAGGTTCCCTCTGCCACAACCGTCGAGGTAAACCGACCCAATCTAAAACGTGACGACTATGTCCCTCAGCCTGGGTGTGGGAAAATCCAAGTCCTAGCAATTGAGTTGACACACAATCAATGACTGTAGATTCGCCTCGCAATGCTTCACTGGAGCCCAAGTAGCCGATGGTGCGGGTTTGAATTTGGTCTGTCTGACGGTGGGATAGCTGGGGTAAATTTAACCACTGACTTTGATGATCGACCAAACCTTACCCACGTCCAGAACTATAGTTTTGTCCTAGAGGAATTTCCAGGTTTCAACTTGGACGTAGTTTAGTCAGTAGGGTATGTCCGTAAGCTACCTCTAAACATAGTTCATAAAGATGGTTCACAATAGAGAAACCTCTGGGGAAATACTGACGTTTCCTCCTACCCTCAACCATCAGGCACCATGACCTACCCACTCCAGCGTTTGTTGACCTATGGCCGCCGCTATCGTTACCGAATTTGGCTGGCGAGTTTGGCTTCAATTTTGAATAAGGTATTTGATTTGGCCCCCCCTGTGCTGATTGGTCTGGCCGTGGATGTGGTCGTCAAACAGCAGGACTCTTGGATTGCTAGTTGGGGTGTATCTAGCATTCGCAGTCAGTTTGTATGGTTATCCCTGTTGACGGCGATTGTTTGGGCATTGGAGTCAATATTTGAGTACGCTTACAACTGGCTATGGCGAAACTTAGCCCAGTCAATTCAGCATGATCTGCGACTGGATGCCTACGGCCATCTGCAATCGTTGGAGTTAGCGTTTTTTGAGGAGCGTAGTTCAGGGGGGTTGATGGCCATTCTTAACGATGACATCAACCAGTTAGAGCGATTTTTAGATCATGGTGCCAATGAAGTCTTGCAGGTGATTACCACCGTGGTAATTATTGGCAGTGCTTTTTTTGCGATCACCCCTAAAATTGCCTGGATGGCTATGCTACCAATGCCATTGATTATCTGGGGTGCGATCGCATTTCAGAAGTATTTAGCGCCGCGCTATGCTGATGTCCGTGAACGGGTTGGCCTACTCAATGGCCGTTTGGTCAATAATCTAACAGGCATTGCCACGATTAAGAGTTACACAGCAGAAGCCCACGAAAACCAGCAAGTTTATCGGGACAGTGAAGCCTATCGCCAGAGTAATCGCCGAGCAATTGCCCTAAGTTCGGCATTTATTCCAGTGATTCGCATTTTAATTTTGGTTGGCTTTACGGCCACGTTGCTTTACGGCGGGCTTGAAACGGTAGCTGGAAATTTGGCCGTGGGTACTTATAGCGTTTTGGTGTTTATTACTCAGCGTTTACTTTGGCCTTTAACGCGCTTAGGCGAAACGTTGGATGAGTGCTGGCGGGCGATGGCCTCGGTCAATCGGGTAATGAATCTACTGGATACCCCGGTGGCTATTCGCCCTGGGGATTATCGACTACCGGTGAGTAATGTGCGAGGAGAGATTGCTTTTAAAGATGTCACCTTTGCCTATCGTGAGCGCCTGCCAGTGGTGCAACACTTAACGCTGAAAATCCCTGCCGGTAAAACGACGGCCATTGTTGGGGCAACAGGCTCTGGTAAGAGTACCTTAGTCAAGCTGCTGCTCAGGTTTTATGAAATCAGTGATGGACAGATTACTCTAGACGGTCACGATCTAAACGCGCTGCATTTAGAGGATTTGCGTCGGGCTATTGGCTTAGTCAGTCAGGATGTATTTTTATTCCATGGGACAGTGGCTGAGAATATTGCCTACGGTAGCTTTAGCGCTACGTCTGATGAGATTGAGAAAGCGGCCAGATTGGCTGAAGCCCACGAGTTTATTGAGCAGTTGCCCCAAGGGTATGACACTATCGTGGGTGAGCGTGGTCAGAAACTATCGGGGGGGCAGCGTCAACGTTTGGCCATTGCCCGTGCCCTGTTAAAAGATCCACCGATTTTGATTTTGGATGAAGCGACCTCAGCGGTAGACAACGAAACGGAGGCGGCCATTCAGCGATCATTGGAAAAGATTACGCGCGATCGCACCACCATTGCCATTGCCCATCGCCTATCGACGGTGCGAAATGCCCACTGTATTTATGTTATGGAGCAGGGGCAGTTAGCAGAATGGGGAACCCATGAGGATCTTTTAACCCGTAATGGTATTTACAGTAATTTGTGGCGTGTTCAGATGGGTGAACAAGTAGTGGTGAGGTGAATTTTAATGTGATGAATTACACAAGCTCGATGTCCGTATGTGTAGACTCAATATAAATCTACATAGTTATTTTGTAGATATACACAAGCAACCTGGAAATTCCGGATCTAACTGTGTCAGCTGGGATATTGGATTGGTGTTAACTGTTTAAAACAGTAGCGTCATCGGTGTTTTTCCTTAACCAGTCATGGCATTAAATAGGGTTCAATCGACAGCATCGACAAGCTATCTAGCTGCCTCAAGCATGTTGGTACTAACCGTAGGCTTTCAAGGGACTGCGGCTAATGCTGTGGGAGATTTTCCGGTACCCGAGCCAGATAAACCTATGTTCGAATCTGAGGCTACCGATGCCTCGGAAGATGTGAATACTGATCCGGTTGCTGCGGTGGAACCAACTTCTATCCGTCCCAGGTTTTCACAATTGAGAGTTCAGGCTCAGAGACTGATTAAGGCTGAGGTACAGCCTGCTACTAACGTTTCTGTTGTCAGTTTAGAAACCCATCGTCGAGAGTTACATCGTCGTTCAAATGCAGTGGAATCTCAGCTATTGGATCTGCAGTATTTGCTATCTATCCAAGCCTATGGCGACAGTTTTGCTGATCGGCTGTTGGATGAGAATGAAGCCTATCAGACTAAGCTGAAGCAGATACAGGCCCTTGAAACAGAGATTCATGAGGCGATACAACAGACGGATACTGCTCAGCTTACTCAGTTACAGAGACGTTTAAAGCGCATTGATCAAGAGCTGCGCCAGACGGCCCAGGGACAGTTGCAACAACATATTGCCCAAGCTCAGGTGACATCCACGATGGGATTGTGGCAAGAGCCTATGTATCGGGAATCGTTGCAATGGCTAATGGAACATACCCATGAGCGTCATCTTTTGAGAGCCCGACAGCAAACTTTGGCGAGTACGTTGGTTGCGATCGCTCCGAACTAACGCTGCATTTTTTGCCATTCGATCTTAAGACAGGCATCCATGACCACTTGCCAGCCATAGTCAATGGCTTTCTGGGCAACAGCTACGTCATAGATATCTAGCTGTGTCCACAAACATTTCACCTCGGACATGGTTTTCAGAGTAAGAATTTCATCCAACAAGTCAGGTAAAAATTCGCTGCGACGAAAGACATTCACCATGTCGATGGGGCCAGGAACGTCGGCTAAACGAGGGTAGCAGTGTTGACCATCGATTTCTTTAGCTACTGGATGGACTGGGTAGGCGATATAACCCCACTGACGCATATAGCGAGACACTTGATAACTGGGACGATCGGGTCTAGGGGAGTGGCCCACAACAGCGATATACTTCGTGTTGGCCAGAACATGCTGGATCACAGTTGGGTCTTGGTAAGACGGGTTCATGGTAGGGCATTTGTAAGGGGTATCGCCAACTATGCAGATTGTTTCGCACTATCTAACGTTTGATACGGCTGAGGCGATTGATATTGTCAACATTACCGCAGCGATTCAGCACCAGGTAGAGGCTGTTGGGATACGTCAAGGCCATGTAGTGATTTTCTCTTGTCATACGACCACAGCATTAACAGTAAATGAAGATGAATCGCGGTTGGTGGTGGATATTAAAACCTATCTGCGTAAGCTGGCTCCACTGCAGGATCGGTATTTGCACAATGATCTGCATCTACGGGATGTGCCACCGGATGAGCCGATTAATGCGCACTCGCATCTGATGGCGATGACTTTGGGTAATAGTGAAATGGTGCCGATTGTCGATGGGACGCTAGCGTTGGGCACCTATCAGTCTGTGATGCTGGTGGATTTGGATGGTCCGAGGCAAGGGCGGAAGGTGTTGATACAGATTTGTGGTGTGTAGCTAAATCGCATTGGGGTCAATGCCTAGCTCTTTTAGCTTTTCTGCTAATCGATCTGCTTGAGCTTGAGCTTGGTCCAACTGGGCTTGAGCCTGATCCGCCCTGGCCTGGGCTTGGTCTGCTTTGGCCTGAGCCTGGTCTGCTTTTATTTCTGCTTGTTGTGCTCGTTCTTCTGGTGTGGGCAATCGACTTCCGTCTTTGGTGTACCAGTAAAGCCATTCGCGCTCTCGCCCCAGGTAAGTTCCCCGTTCTCGCCCTAAGGCTAGACCAATTTCAGGTAGCCATACGGGAGACCCGTCCAGACGTTGATAGCTGCCATCAATTAATGCGTACACCTCCAGGGGCTGACGCTTGCGTCGGGATTTTTGATTTGGCAGATAAACAGCGTAGTAGCGAATGCCTAAGTCGGCGTAGATTGCTTTTTTGCGTTCGTATTCGCCTCCGTAGTTTTTTGAGACGACTTCTAAGGCCAGGATGGGGGCAATGTTGTCTTCTTCCCAGAAAACATAGCTCAGGCGTCCGTCTTCTCCGATAAAGCGTTCTACCCCCAGGCTGAGAAACCCATCGGGGACGATGGCTGGTTTGGCTGGGTCGTAGTAGATGCCCATATCTACGCCAAAAAACCAGTCGAGGCGATGGGGCCATACCATGGCTAGTATGGCTTCGAGCAGATTTGGGATTAGGTTCTGTAGCTCGTTATCTACAGGGGTGTCGTCTGAGTCGGGTAGCTCAGCTGAGGAGGGGAGGCATTGTTTGGGATCGAAGTGTAAAACCATGGGGATCCTGGGAATGTGCCTGGGCTATTGCTATTTTAGCGTTCCGCTATGGGTTGCTTTGTTTGTAGTTTGTCGGCAAATCTATTAGCTAACATAAATGGCGGTAGTTCAATTGGAATATGAGCGAAAAGTATCTTGATGATTTTAGTTCGTGGACGGCTCAAACAGCCCAGTTGTTGCGAGAGCGCCGCTGGAATGAAATTGATTTGTCGAAGCTAATTGAAGAGGTGGAGGATTTGGGCAAAAGTGAACGACGTGGTATCTCTAGTCAGCTGACACGTCTTTTACTTCAGTTGCTCAAGTGGCAGTACCAACCCCAGCGCCGTTCAGACAGTTGGCTAGATTCTATTACCGATGCGCGAATTCAGATCGAGCTGGCGATTGAGGATAGTCCTAGTTTGAGGGATTATCCGGCGGAACAGCTTGATAAGTGTTATCAGCGGGCACGTCGGCAGGCAGCTAAGCAAACGGGGCTGGAAACGGCTATATTTCCTGAAACATGTACTTATGCTATTGAGTCTGTATTGGCGGAAGATTGGTTACCGGAGAGTTAGTAATCTGTTCTGAGAATTGGTGATCGGCACATTGTTCTAACGCTATTGCTATTTTTAGCGCCCTGTTAGGCTTTTGTTTGTTTGCGCAATGGGCTCTGTTTATATGACGAAAGCGCTATGATTGCGACAACTGTGTGATTGATGCTTACTGCATGGCCATGACTACAACGCTGACTAGGTCAATCCGATTTGCTGAGTATCTGCTGCTACCCTACGATGGGCAGCGCACAGAGTTGGTGGACGGCAAAATTATCAAGATGACTGAGGCGAGTCCGTTACACATTGACATCATTGATTTTTTGATTGATTTGATTAAGGCGCATATTGCTGAGCAGTCTCTTGATTTGGTGGTGCGTACGGGGGTGGGGGTGGAAATTCCCCGCGCAGTGGGACCCAACAATGCTCGTGATCCTGATATTGTTGTTTGCCCGCGCCAGCAGTGGAAGGCGATGCGCGATTTTACGAAGGCTATTTTTTTGATGGATAATCCGCCTGCGCTGGCGGTGGAGGTGGTCAGTCCTGGTAATCAGACTGTGGATACGGTGGATAAGCGTCAGGAGTATGCTCTGGCCAGGGTACCTGAGTATTGGATTGTTAATCCGATTGATGGGTATGTGTTGGTGCTGGTGCTTGATGGTGATGATTATCGGGAAGTGGTTGAATATCGGGGAGAGGAGCTGATTGAGTCGATGTTGTTGTCTGGGTTGACGGTGATGGTGGATGAGATTTTAGCCCCGTAAGGTAGAGATGTAGCACAACTAAAAAGTGATGGGTATTCTGACGCGGTGCGTTAGTCATGCCCCCTACTGGTTGCTGAATCGTTATCAATCTTTGAATTCTAAATCCCATCAGTTAGAACTGCTCTTCATTTAAGAGTAAAATCACCAGTCTTCTCTAGGTAATCCCATTGCAGCAACTATAAAGTACTCGAGTTTAACCCAAGGATAAATAGTTTCGCAAGCGCCAGAATAAACCTGAATAATATGGCTATAGCTACCTTTTATTTTTTTTAGAAAAACATCGTAAATTACATCTTCAGCTGTTGGTAGCTTAGCAGGGGTTACCTCAGCTGCTTTACGAGCTAGACAACATATCGTTGAGGTGACATTTACTGAATTTGATTCAAATGGAATGAAGCTTATACATAGGCTTATAGATAGAGGTAGATTCAGTGGCAACTGATATATCCGTAAATTTAGCTCGGCTTGAACTCCGAGAAATTTTGCTGCACGGTTCAGAAACCTGGAATCAATGGAGAAAAGAAAATCCGAATGCCTTTATCGACCTCTTTGGGGTTAACCTCCGTGAAGCTAATCTTTTTGGGGCTGACCTGCATGAGGCTAACCTCCGTGGAGCTAACCTTCTTGGAGCTAACCTGCATGAGGTTGACCTCCGTGGGGCTAACCTCCATGAGGTTGACCTCCGTGGGGCTATCCTCCATGGGGCTATCCTCCGTGAGGCTATCCTTAGTAGAGCTAACCTCCGTAGGGCTGACCTGCATCAGGCCGATCTCCGTAGGGTTAACCTCTTTGGGTCTATTCTCAGTAGAGCTAACCTCCGTAAGACTACACTCTTTGGGGCTAACCTCCGTAGGGCTACACTCTTTGGAGCTAGCCTACATGAGGCTGACCTCCGTGGGGCTAACCTGCGTGGGGCTAACCTCCGTGGGACTGCCTTCTATAAGGCTACCCTCCGTGGGGCTGACCTTCATGGGGCTGACCTTCGCGGGGCTACCCTTCATGGGGCTGACCTCCGTGGGGCTGACCTCCGTGGGGCTGACCTCCGTGGGGCTGACCTCCGTGAAGTTAAACTCCTTATCGAAGAAACGTTCAAAATCAAGGTTTTTGACGAGGAAATAGAGCCAAGTGACCTCAAAGAATTAAAAACCGCGATCGCTAGCTATACAGAAGCCGTTGGCTACACAGATCCAGAAATACTCTCAGAAAGATACGGCTCTTTTTTTAGCGATATTCGATATAAGATAGCCAAAACTTTAACTCCTGAAGTAATCGAAAAAGCTACACGGGAAGGGGAAGATCTTTATCGACGCGGCACAGCGAATCTCAAAGCACAGCTAGAGAAAACAGGGGTTAAATCGACTCAAAAGCTTGTAAACGCTACAGCTGAGCTTCTTAAAGCTGTAGAGCCTTTCAACAATGTAGTTTTAACTTTCGGAAAACTGATAATTATTAAGCACACTGCGCCAGACGGTAAGACTCAGACAATTGTCAGAACTGTTTCAACGGAGATTCAAAACCAACTAGAGTCTACCCCCCATATACTTGATGCCCCAAACACTTTACTGGCCTTTCTTCAAGGGGAAACTATGGTTCCGCAAGATACCCCCTTGTCAGTTGTCCCAGAAGAAAGACGGATTGAATCAGAGCTTTCCTAGCATTAGGACTACTAAGTATTCAAGAATTACGAGGGTCATCTTCATCTGAATGAAGCGTCTGACCAGGGGTAAGATACATAAACTTAGAACCTTTAGGTGCGCCCGGTTTATGCCAGATGCCCTTAGGTACTACAAAAGTGGAACCCGCCTCAGCAATAACGTGTTGAGGCAAGTCTCCATCTAGCAACGTTATTTCCAATTCTCCTTCAAGAATATAAAACCATTCATCCGTGTCTGGGTGCATTTCCCACACAGGGGAAACACCTGTGATGCTACACGCGCCCACATGATTGTTGTTAAATACTACGACATTGAGGAAGGAACCCTCGGGATGGGCAGCCAGTTCGGAATAGACATTTTTGACTTCCATGGAATGTTGCCTCAAAAGTGTAACGAATTAAACTAGATCATATGCACTAAATTTAGTTTAGCCATAAGGGTAATGCATGCATTACCCTTGCGAAATCTTAACGTTACTGCAGCGGTATCCTAAGCAACCTAATCAGGGTGTTTAGGACAGAACTATTTTTCCAGCAACATAATTATGAGAATCAATATTAAAAAATGTATATGAAATAAATGAAGATGTTAACGTCCTAATTAACGCTTCAGGTTTCTGGATACATCTGTTAAATATTTCTGGTTCCCTTAAATATGAGTATTACTTTTGGTACGCCGGTTAAGCTTCCCGATGGACGTAATGGTGTAGTAATTCCTTCGGCCTATCGTTTATGTGGACGTGTTCGCGTAAAAATCCAAGGAGGACGCAAAGTTTGGCTCCCTGAGGAGGTCTGTGTCCCAACCTACGAGTTTGAGGAAAGCGCTACGGCGATATATCAGGGACCTGCTTGATAAAATTTATGAGCTTGGCGTCAAGAAATCGCCCGTTTGCTACCTCAGCCAGGCAAACGGGCGATTTCTATAACTAAATGGAATCCACTCCAAACAGCTGCGAATGGAAAAGTCTGACTACTTGAATGGCACTGACGTAAGCATAAATCAGTGGCTGAAATCCTTGGAAACTCGTGCTCTGTCATGTCAATCTTGACCTTATGTCAGTGCCATTCGCCTGACTACTTCATTAATTTATGTAACTTAATTGTTAATTAAATATTAAATGCAATCTAAAATCTAAATTAATTATTAAATTCTTGTTTCTGTCTATGTCTCCATTGGCGTTGTCCGTTTTTTACTTATCTAGCAACGCCGTTTCTTAGCTAGTTCGTTATGTGGGTTTTCAAAATCCGCTTGTTTATAATTGCCGTTTGAGTAGAGGGTTCTTTGGCGATGTTGAATGACACCGTAGCTTCCTTTCAATCACCATTTCAGCTCAACTACTCAGAGCGTCTTGATAAGGGGCGAGTGTCCATATTTATTGATGCGGCCCATATGTTTTATTCGGCATCTGCATTAGGTATTGAGGTTGATTACGGCCAACTTCTCTCGCAGCTAGCTCAAGGTGGTCATTTGCTGCGGGCTTACTTCTATTCGGGTGTAGATCCTAAGAACACGAAGCAACGTAGCTTTTTGCTGTGGATGAAGCGCAATGGCTATCGAGTGATTACAAAGGAAATTTCAGATAAAGACGGGGCATCTTCTCAGCGTGGGATTGATTTCTGTGTTGAGATTACGACAGATATGATTGAGCAGGCAGCGTTCTCTGACACGGTTGTTCTGGTAACTGGTGATGGACGGTTTACGCGTTTACTCAATCACTTTTCTCACTTGAGTGCACGGACCGAATTGGTGAGCCTCCATTCGATGACCAGTGAGCAGCTGCTAGATGAAGCCGACAGCATTACCGACTTAGCGATGCTGAAGGATGCGATCGCAAAACGTCCGCGAAATTATCGGCGGACCAAATTTGAAGTGGTCTAAAGTAGGTGAGTCTTTAACATTTAGGCTACAGATATCTAGCATTTCGAGAGTTTTGCTCTCCTACTTGGCAATGAGAGTTATCCATTGTTCCAGAAAACTCTCATTGTCCTTTTTTCTAGCAATTTAAACCGTTATAACTATGACTTTAATTGATAGTGAAAATCTTAGATTTCTCTGGGGTCTAGTAGAAAATTACAGCCACTTGCTAACAGAAATGAGTGATGATGCTGCCTGTTTTTGGTTGTTAAAACGAATTAGAGATAATATTCATCTCAACCATGCTGAAATGGATGAGATCAAGACCTACATGAGTAGCCGAATCCATCTGATTCGTGACATTGCAAATTCAGAGAGTGCTCGAAACTATGTCACCCAAATCTAACACTCAAAAGCTGAGCAGAGAGGATGTGTAGAGTTTCCATACAATAAAGCCGTACAGACCAATTGGCGCAAGAACAAGACCAGCTAAAAAGAACATAGCAACTTTAGTCGGTATTTGTTCTTGCAAAACGAATGCTTTAGATCTATGACGCATACTAGAGTTGAATTCTTCAGATAGCTAAAACACATATTTCCTAAAGAAAGAAATATGTTAAAACAACGCCATTAAATAATGAAGATCAGATTCGAAGAGGCCCAAGTTCGAATCGATACCTTAACGGTTCTCTACAGTCACCCTTTAAGAACAGATGGCTTAACTATAAGATTTCTACATATCCACATGTGTAGTTATACCCACCTATTTGCCAAATGTTAAGTAAGCTACGGATTTACTTAGCATTCTGTAATAATCGTGACGACAATAAAATATATTGATCTGTGAGCAATGTATTAAGCTTTGTGCTTTTTCTCTATCCCTCTTCAGTATGAGACAGTCTGCTCTTCAGCATAGTCCCGGTCGTCTTTGGCAAGATCACGAGTTTTACCCCGTTCACCTGCTTGGCTCAATTCAGTCCCATGGCCTTTTGCTGGTATTGGAGGGAGCTAATTTAACAGTTGTGCAGGCCAGTCAAATTCTGGCAACAGTTTCCCATGAATATCGTTCGCCATTAGCCGCGATCCTCGGCGCAGCCTCCACGCTAGACCGCCACGGCAACAGTTTAGAGGCATCAAGGCAAGCTCGCTTTCTCCGGATGATTCAGGACAAAGCCAGACATATGGCTCGGCTTGTCGACAATATGATTGTTATGCACCAGTGCGAAATCGACCAGACCAAATTTGTCCCATTGCCAATGAACCTGCTGCAATTTTTGGCAAACCTGGTGGAAGAGCATCGAGAAACAGTGAGTGAGGCCCATGAGCTAATCTTTCAAATGAGTGGTAAAACTGATGGCTTCTGGGGCGACCAAGGGATACTACACCTAATTTTCGATAATCTATTCTCGAATGCCATCAAGTTCTCCCCTGAGGGAGGACGGGTTGATATTCAACTGCAGGGGACGCAGACAGATGTCACCATCTCTATCAAAGATACTGGCATTGGTATTCCCGCTGCCGATCAACCCCACCTTTTTGAGTCCTTCAGTCGCGCGAGTAATGTGGAGAATATCAAAGGCATTGGTCTGGGGCTGTCAATTGCCAAAGCCTGTATAGAACTTCATGAAGGGGAGTTACGGCTAAAGAGTCAGGTAGGCGAAGGGACAACTATAATTGTGTACCTCCCCAAGCAGCCCAAAGCTGTGCAGAATGTTTATAAGTAGGAGCATTGCTTGCAATGCCCCTACTGGACCTATTCAATGCTTACTGAGGCAAGTCTTTCAAGAGTCCTTGGAGCTGCATATGGCTCAGTAACCAGCTAGTCATCGTAGCCCGTCGGGTCAGACGTGGCACTAGCTGGTCGATACTGTAGCCCTTAAACCCCAGATAGGTTTTAAGCAGTTGCTTATTAGATTTAGGAATTGAGCGGGTCAACTGCACTGTGGCAGGACGACTTTCAATAAAGTTAGGTGGTTCGGGAAACTTTTCCCGTAGCGGCTCGAGGACAGCGCTGGCATCCCACTGTGCGGTGGCTGGATCGTATCGGTAGCCCAGATAGTGCCAAACTAAGCGATTGACTACATCGTCTTCTAACTCTTCATTAAGGATTGCCCAGAGGGTAGCTTCGGTTAGGGGAGGCAAGTCAGTCATGACAAATGGCGATGCAACAGAGCATTAGGATAGCAAGTGACTGCCCGGTAAAATTGGCTGGTTGACTGGAAAGGGTGTGATGATGGCAATACAGTTGCAATTAAACGGGTTTACTCAACGGAGTATTCATCAAGCCTTGACTACATTGCCTAGGTCAGAGACACTGGCGCTACTCAAGCGGGTACGGCCTCGATTCGATATTCAGGTATTTGAGCAGGTGGCCTCTACCAATGAAACCCTATGGGCTAAGCCAGAGGCAAAGGCAGGGACGGTTGCGATCGCACACACCCAAACCGCTGGCAAAGGCCAACAGGGTAAACAGTGGTTATCCCAACCAGGTGGGGTATACCTATCGCTAATGTTAGAACCTGATTGGCCTGCGAAGCGTGGGACTCAGCTCACCCTATGCAGTGTCTGGGGGATTGTCAGTCAATTCAGATGCTTGGGTATTCCAGCGGGCATCAAGTGGCCTAACGATATCGTTGTTAATGGTCAGAAGCTAGGGGGTATCTTATGTGAAACTAAGTTGATGGGAGGAATAATCACCCGAGCCGTCATTGGTGTCGGTATTAATGTCTACAATCCAGTGCCAACTACTGGTATCACTTGGCAAAAATTGACCCAATCGCCGCATAACCAAGCTGCTAATGTTCTCAGTCAGGTGGCAGCAGCAGTGTTACTAGGTATTTGGCAGGGAGTGTTTTATAGAAATTATACCGATGGGAAAACTTTTACAGATGCTTATCAAAGTCTACTGACCAACCTAAATATGCCTGTAGTTCTGGAAGGAAAGACGTTTAAGGTAGCCGGAGTTACGGAATTGGGACACTTAACTCTAGTGTCTACGTCACAAGGTGCAGTATCAAACCATGAGCTAGTCGATCAACTGGTTCATATCAAATCCGGTGAATTATCCCTAGGATATTGCCAATCTGAGGTCAAATAACTGGCGTTATGCACTCTAACCTTTTGGCTTCACTATCTTGACAAGATTTTGTTCTGCTTACACTTAATTTCTTTAATTACTAATTAAATCGTCACTCGAACTTATATATTTACTTTTCCCATGGCTGATTTCCGCCCCTTATCTTCGGTATCGTCTAATTCTATTGAGCCCGATAATCGCTCTACCAAAATTGTTTCTAAAGTCATTGTTGCTAATAAACAGCCGGGACAGTTGTGGAAAAAAATCGGCATCGTTGGTTCCGTTGCTGTGATGGGTGGACAGCCAGTATTGGCTCAGATTGATATCCCGGTTGGTGGTGGTTCTGCCCCTGCCGTAACGACTGAGGCAGAACCTTTCCTAGCTGCTACTCCTGTAGCTCCAGAGGTCTCTAATTTGGTGGCCCCTCCAGTTGTGGTATCCCCAGAAGCAGCATCTCCTTCATTTTCTAATCCTGCTCCTGCTTCTAACCCAGTGCCTGTGCCATCAGAGCCAGTCGAAGCTATTACTTCCCAGGTAGAGATAGAGATTGTTACTCCAGAGGTCGAGGCGGTTGCCCCTGAAACAGAGAGTGTTGCTACTGTTGAGGCAGTGTCTGAAGACGTGATGCCCGAAGTAACGGCGGCGACTGAAGAGGAAGCGCAAACTGAAGCAGTAGCGACTGACGTGGATGTCGTTACCCCCAATGTAGAGATTGTTAGACCTAATGACGTTTTACCTGAAGTCATTCCATCCGTTGAAGATCTGGCAGCAGAATATGGTGGTGCATTAGTAGATCCAACTGAGTACAGTGCAGGAGCAACCCTGGAGCCAAACGCTCCTGAGGTATTTGTATCAGAACGTTCTACAGGCTGTGAATATAAGGTCGATGTGGAAAACATTAGTGGTTGTGGTACCGCTAATGAAGACGCGACTGCTGTGGCCAGTGCCCCTAGAACGGTAATTCCCCAGGCTTCGATTAATATCGGGCCTGTGAGTATTAGTCGGGCGGGTGTTCGTTTTTCCGGTGGGTCTACCACTGTTGCCGGACGAGAGTTTTACAATACGGTTGCCAAGCCGCTTGTGGAGTTACAAATAGGTGAATCATTTGTGTTTCCATTGGCCTCGCCATCGCCAATTACCTCGTTGTTTGGTTGGCGTTGGCACCCGATTCACAACGACTATCGATTTCACAGTGGTACGGATTTAGGGGCCCCTCAGGGGACGCCGATTTTGGCAACTCAGTCAGGGCAGGTTTCTTTGGCTGACTATCTAGGCGGATATGGTTTAACGGTTATTTTGCGGCACAATGATAATACGTTGGAAAGTCGCTATGCTCATATGTCCCATATCCTGGTAAAGCCTGGTGAGTGGGTAGAGCAGGGGGATGTGATTGGTTTGGTTGGTTCGACAGGGAATTCCACTGGTCCTCACCTCCATTTTGAGTTGCACCAGCTGACTAGTCAGGGATGGGCGACTGTTAATCCTAATGAAGTGTTGAGCTATGCCCTGGCAAATTTAAATAACCGGATGGCTGGCAACCCTCTGCAGGCATTGAATATTATGCCGACAGCTCAAGCCTCACCGCAAGTGTCGCCACCAGCCAAAGGCACTTTATCTAAGGCCGTTAAGAGCGAAACCTTGGTTAAGGATGCGCCCCACTTCCGACCAGCTCAACCCCATGCCCAGTAGTAGCTCTAGGTTTACCTATCACCGCATCATTCGTTTCCATGAAACTGATGCGGCTGGTGTGGTTTACTTTGCCAATATTCTCACCCTATGTCATGAGGCCTATGAAGTGGCATTGGCGGCTACGGGTATTGATATTGGCATATTTTTTGGGGGGGCGACTTTAGCGGTACCGGTTGTTCATGCATCGGTTGATTTTCGGCGACCGTTACATTGTGGTGATCAGGTTGCGATCGCACTCATTCCCCGTGCCTTAGATGACACCACCTTTGAAATTCGCTATAGCTTGAGTAATGCGGCTGAACAAACGATGGCTACAGCATTGACTCGTCATGTGTGTATCGACAGTGCTAGTCGTCAGCGTCAAGCAATGAGTCCTGAATTGGTGCAGTGGATTCAGTCAATCACTGCAAAACCTGAGGACGCTTAAACTTTCCCTGGGAATTATTTGTCCCAGGGTTCAGGCGAAATCATCCTAATCTTTGCCATAGCTGTTGCCAATCGGTTTGGCTGAGGCCGTCGTTGGTAAACCATTGTTGGGTGCCTAATCCCAAGGCTCGATGGGGGATATCCGGGTAGGTCATGGCCAGATCTATGGCCAGACGAATTAGGGCTTGACGACCAACAGCCGTTTCAAAGACCGATGAAATAACCAGGTCAATGGGGTACTTGTGATAGAAATGTCGTAATCGCTGGGGGGAGCCCATGATCGCGGCTTTGATGATGTAGACGCCATCCCAGCCTCGATGAAAATGAACTTTAAGCTGTTCCAAACTGGCGATGGATTCATCAAGGGCAATGGGGGTGTGGTAGCGATAGTTCAGCCGCATCAAGGTATCAAATTCGTGGGGGGGTAAGGGCTGCTCTAAAAATTCGATGCGTTGGCCGTTGCGATCGCACCACTCCAGCCACTGACGGGCAGCCAGTTCATTTAAGCCACCGTTGGCATCTAACCTGAGTTTTGCCCCCAAGGGTAGCTGTCCCAATAGCTGATCTAGCCAATCCATTTCTTTAGCTATCAGGTCTACGCCAATCTTGCACTTAAAAATTCGATGGCCTTTCTGCCATAAATTAGGCCAGTGGTCCAGTGATGGTTGGCCCTGGGGCAAAAGCACCCCACACTGAGCATTGGGCAAATCAATCGGTCGGAGCTTGCGTTCCAAACTAGAAAAGACAGATTCTAAGCCAAACTGACAGGCTGGCAAAGTGGGCAAGAGGGAGGGCACCGCATGGTCAGATAGCTGAGATGGCAATTGTCCACAGAAGTCTAGGGCCTGTTCAAAGGTTTCGGACCCAAACCATGGCAATGGTGCCACCTCACCAAAACCGCTACGACCATCTTCGTCGGTCAATTTGAGAATTAATCCCTGACGCACCTTCCAGTCACCATGATGGGTACGAAGGGGTTGTCGGAACCGCCGTTGATAAGGACGAAACTCAAACCGATAAGACATGGCGTAAGACGCTGAGGCAAGAGGAATCTAAAGTGATCTAAGGGTAATTGACAGCTGCAGCCCTAAACATACAAGTATTCCACAACAAAACTGGAAGCGGATAGCTACGAACTTAGCATTTTGTACTAACTTGGGCTGATCGTGATAAAGCTTCACATGACGACAAAGTTGAATAGCGAAGGGAGCACTGGCTAAGGCTAGGGTCAGACTAGCAGGAAATATCCCTAACAGTAGCCCTGCCAGTAAAATTACAAAAATGCTGCCACAGAGCCATGGCAGGAGGTTTGCTCCAGCCTGGGTGCCTAATCGAACAATGGGTGATCGTTTACCGGCGGCTAAATCATCATTAACCTGATGAAAGTGAGAACAAAAAAGCACTAACGTAGTGGCCATACCGATAATGGCTGCCAATCCCCAACAGCTAAGAGAGAAGGTTTGCGCTTGAGAATAATAGGCCGCTCCCACACCTAAACTGAAGCTAATAAAACATAAAGGCTCTCCCAACCCTTGATAGCCTAATCGAAAAGGGGGGCCTTGGTAGATATAGCCTAGACCACAGCAGATTAAAACTAGCCCCAGAATGGTGATGTCCTGTTGAATAAGTGTGATGGCTAGGACCCCGATAATGCCTAAGAGCAAACTGAGATTGCCCAGCCAAAAGATCAAGGATTGGTTTTGGGTCAGGTTGACTAGGGAATGATATTTATTTTTATCAATGCCTGTATCGGCATCATAGACATCATTACTGAGGTTTTCCCAGACCAAGAGCAGGACTGCTGATAGTAGAAAAATCGCCAGGATCCGCCCGTCTAATTGCCCCGTTTCTAAGTGTGCCAGTAAGCTCCCTACCAGGATAGGAATGATGGCAACGCTATACATGGGGGGCTTAATGGCGGCGAGCCAAAGAGATTTACGAGCGACAACATTGCTAGACTCTAGATCAATCGTGGGGATAGCCATTGGGACAAAAATCTTTTGAGACTATAAATCCATAGCTAGCATAGCGGGTGAGGTGTCAGTCTTAGTTTTCTAATCTGTAAAAGCCGGTTTCCCGAAATTAAGAAAACTGGGAAGAATACGTTGAAGAGGATGACTAGCATCAGGATAATGACTTCACGTGCTGTTTTGCTCGCACAAGCTCGACAAGGCAACCCAAATGCGATCGCAGCCTTAATCAATCAATCTCTCAAACTAAAATCAGCCACTATTCAAGTGCGCCAAAAAGGAGAGTTGTATCTGTTTATGTCGTCTTTATTCGAGGGGAGGCTTACACCCTCTTTTCAGCGATTGGTATTTTTCTCGCTGTTCTATTTTGTTATTGCCATACCTGCTACCCCCTGGAATGAATCTATAACAATAGTCCAGGCAGAATCTTCTTATGCTGTCCGGACTATTGATTGTTAAGCCTGTAGTGAAAGGCTGGCGAAACACTTAAAGATTCGAGAGATTGTTTTTCCCCCTTAAACCTGGGCTACAGTCACCCCTGTACCGCCATCCGCTTGCTCAGCGTTGTCAAAGCTACGCACCTGGGGATGTCGCTTGAGAAATTCACGGACACCGCGTTTTAGTTTGCCAGTGCCATGGCCATGGATGATCCAAATGGGGCCAGTGGAGTTAGCGATAAAGTTTTCCAGATCGGCTTCTGCTTCGGCCACACGCATACCTCTAAGGTCAATGGTGTTTTTAGAGGTGCGTACAGCTGGGGCAGCAGGTTCTTTTTTGGCAACTTTGACCGTGGTGCGGCGTTTCTCAGGTACTTTTTCGGGAGCTGGTTTAGCTGTAGTTGCTTTTTGACCGGTGAGGGATTCAATCTCACTCAAATCGACGATGGTTTTCATCAAGCCAAAGCGTACCGCAATTTTGCCATCATCATCAGGGTCACCGACGACTTCAGCAGTTTGCCCCCCCAGACCAAGTAGACGGACTTTTTCCCCTAGTTTGGGTTTATAAGCAGTAATCACTTTTTTGGCCGGATGGTCCCCTTTGGGAGGGGCTGGCTGTTGTTGCGCAATGGTTTCTACTAATTCTGTCGCTTTTTGGGCTGCTTGGGCGGTTGGATTGCCCTTTTGTAGTTGACGAATGACCGTGGCAATTTCAGCTTTTGCTGCGGTTACGGCGGCTTGAAGGGCTTTTTCTTGTTCTAGTTTTTGGTTGAGTTCCCAATCTTTAATAGCGGCGGCTTTCCGTTCAATATCAGCTTTCAGCGCTTCCGCCTGAGCAACAATGCCAGCGGCTTGTTCGGCTTGGTCTTCCTGGCGTTTGCGCTGGGCTTCAAGACCGGCAATTACCTGGTTGACATCGTCTTGTTTACTGACGCCCACATAGGTTTGGGCCGTATCGACCACGGTTGGATTCAACCCTAATCGTCGGGCAATGGTGAGGGCGTTGGACCGGCCTGGAATGCCCCACAGCAATCGATAGGTGGGGGACAGACTTACATCATCAAATTCCACTGAAGCATTTTCAAAGCGCTCGTCCTGATATTTGAGGGCTTTGAGTTCACCAAAGTGGGTGGTGGCGATGGTCAGTCGGGTGTGGTTGGCGAGGTGTTGCAGGAGTGCGATCGCAAGCGCACTGCCCTCTGTGGGATCCGTACCTGCACCTACCTCGTCCAAAAGAACAAGGGAATTTTGAATGTCCGGATTGGCCGTAGGGTGGGCACCGCCCACTAATGCTGCATTGCCTGCATCAACTCCCGCCCCAATCGCAGCCAAAATCCGGCCAATGCGACGAATATGCCCTGAAAACGTAGACAAGCTTTGCTCAATCGATTGTTCATCGCCAATATCCGCCAAAACCTGCGCAAACCACGGCAATTCCACCGGTTCTCGGGCCGGAACAAATAAACCTACCTTGGCCATCAGCGCCGCCAGCCCCAGGGTCTTAAGCGTGACCGTCTTACCCCCAGTATTCGGGCCTGTAATAGCCACTACCCGAATATCCGACCGCATCGTGACATCGATGGGAACTACGGTTGGTCCGTTTTCATGGCGTTGCTGCCAGACCAAAATAGGATGACGGAGCTGTCGCAGGACGGTACGTTCACTCGGTCCACTAAATCGGGGTGGATTAGCCTCTAGCCATAGGGAATAGCGGGCACGGGCAGTAGCCAAATCCAATGTGGTAACAATGGCCATCAGTTGCTCTAAATCGTCACTGACCTCAGCCACTTGACCGCTCAATTGTTGGCGTATCAGCTCTTCTTCTCGGGTTTCTTGACGCTCTAACTGTCGCAAACGGTTGCCAAATTCTACTGCACCCTGGGGCTCAACATACAGGGTGGCACCACTGGTGGACACATCGTGAACAATGCCTGGAATCGAATCCTTTTGTGGTGCTTTTACTGGAATTACAAAGCGTCCAGCTCGTTGGGTAATTAAAGCTTCCTGTAAAGCCCCCGTATGACGCTGCATAATCCGCTGTAGTTTGGCATGGAGCTGGTCATGGGTGGTTTTGAGATTTTTGCGGATGCCTGCTAGCTTTGGGTTAGCTCGGTCGGTGACCTTGCCTCGATCGTCGATGCAGTGGTGGATTTCCTTTTCTAATTCTGGGTAAGTGCGCAGCTGGGCAACCAGGGCCTGGAGTACTGGAAAATCGTCTTCCTCTTGAGCATCAATGGCCCGACGCAATTGACGAGCGCCGGCCAGGGTGGTGGCAATGTTCAGCAGCTCTTCTCCCGATAAAATCCCCTGTAGTGTTGCCCGTTCCAGGGCTTCACCGATATCTTGCACCCCTTGAAAATTAAGCGGTGCAGAGTCTTCTAGCTGATATGCTTCACGGGTCTGGGCCAGGAGTTCTTCGCTGTCACTTTGCTGCTCAGGAATTCGTCCATGGCGAGCGGCAAGGGCACCTAGCTTTGTGGCAGCAAATGTGGCCCACTGCTGACATAACCGTGGCCATTCTAGGAGGTCTAGGGTTTCGGATTGGATCAAGGTGGAGGAGCGAGATGGGAGGACGTTTAGTAGTCTTTAGGATGTAATTGCTTTTTTAACTATATCGCCTCTATCTTGGGAAGATGCTGCCGTCTGATTTACTGATCCATCGCCCTCGGGGTGACTCTATTGATGCCAAACAGCTGCCGCTGAATGAGGTGTGGATTGCGATCGCAACCAATCTAATTGCTTTATTTCAGGCTACGGTAGGCGATACCCAAGGCAACCTCAACCAAAAACTCCAAGAACTTGAAGGAGAAGACACGGACTACCGAATCAAACGAGGGTTAGCCCATATCCTACGCAGTAGCTTTAGTACGTTTGAGATTGTCAGTCCCTTAGACCCCCAGGATTTGCGTCAACGGGTCTTTACTTTGGCTGCCACCAATGCGCCATCACCGTTAGCGGCCCAACGGCACCTAGAAACATTAGCCAGCCAGCTTACCCAAGCCCTTGAGCGGGACGTTGAACCCGTTCATATTCAGCAAGGCCTTTATGCCGATCTTAAAGAAAACCGTATCCTTACGCAGTTTGATGCGCCAACACCGGAGGCCCTACTCCACCGCTATAACCTATCCCAGATCCAAGGTATTTTTTATCGAGCCAGCCATGTGGTATTAAATCTGCACCGTAACGATCCTGGCGAGTATAAGCTAATGTTCCGTTACCTAAAACTGTTTCGGCTGATGGTCTACATCGAAGGGGAAGCCGATCAAGGATTTACGATCACCATTGATGGGCCTGCCAGCTTATTTAAAGCGAGTACCCGTTATGGCCTCGATATTGCCAAACTAGTGCCAGCCATTTTGCATGTTACTCGATGGCACCTCAGTGCCACGTTGCAATGGAAGGACAGCTATACTAAGACCTTATCTGAAAAACGCTATACCCTAGACTCAGACTGTACCCTTGTCAGCCACTATCCCCCTGGCAAACCCTATGACAGTATGCTTGAAGCCGCCTTCGCCGAGCGCTGGACTAGCCTAGTTGAAAAAGGTAAAACCCAATGGCAGCTAGAACGGGAAGTTGATCTTATTCCCATTCCTGGCAGTGTTATGATTCCTGACTTTCGTTTAGTTCATCCCGATGGACGGGTTTATTTGCTGGAGATAGTGGGATATTGGCGACCAGAATACCTGCGCAAGAAATTTGCCCAGGTACAAAAGGCAGTCTGTCAGAATCTGATTTTGGCTATTTCAGAGCGATTGAATTTAGCCAAAGCAGGCATTGACGTAAAAGACGTACCCGCCAAAATTGTTTGGTTCAAAGATAAACTGCAGCCTAAGCCACTACTGAACTTATTAGCAGAGCTATGAAACAATACGCAACTGAAGCAACTAACGCTTCTTGTCTTTACTCGTATACTTAGTTAGATAGTAAATACTGTAGATTTAGCTAGCGAGGTTATTGTTCTGCCTAAGGCAATCTCGGTCAGATTAACTGATCGTAGTAAGAATCATTGCTTGAAAACAACTGAATTCGTATTATCAGCTAGTTACTTTTAATCTAGCCCTCAAATATGGGCTCACTAACACTTAAGGAACTCTACCTATTCCCTGCATTATGACCACGGTTTTAATTGTGGATGACAGCTCAACCCTACGGGAGATGATCTCTGGTCTCCTTATTAAAGCAGGTATGACTGTTTTGGAAGCTGAAGATGGTGAAAAAGCCAAAGAAATGATTACATCGAAACCGCCAGATCTCGTGGTTCTCGATATTGTTATGCCCAACATGAATGGTTACGAGCTATGTCGGTGGGTCAAGAATAATGGTGCCACCAAGGATGTACCCGTCGTCATTTGTTCATCTAAAAATGAAGAATTTGACCGTTACTGGGGCATGAAGCAAGGGGCGGATGCGTATATTGCCAAACCGTTTCGTCCTGCCGAGATGGTGGAAACGGTAAAGCATCTGTTGCGAGGAAGATAGCCCCTAGACCGTCTAACTATTAAAGGCGTATGATTGGGCAAATTTAAGCCCACATTACTGTCTTTGATATTTGTCCCATGGCAATTCAGCTGCGGATTCACGTCCCACCCCACCCACTAATCAAACACTGGCTTGGTGTGTTAAGGGACGTTAACACACCTTCTGCTGTATTTCGGAGTGCCATGACTGAAATAGGGCGTTGGTTAACCTATGAAGCAATTCGTAATGATTGGTTACCTACCCTAGAGACTACGATTGAAACACCATTAGCTCCTTGTCCGGCCACCTTTATTAATCCTGAAATGCCGCTTATGGTAATTCCTATTTTGAGGGCAGGATTAGCCTTAATGGAAGGTGTTCAAGCTGCATTGCCGACAGCGTCAGTTTATCATCTTGGCTTTGTTCGTAATGAAGAAACTCTAGAGGCCAGCTGCTATCTCAACAAGCTACCCGATCAAATTGATCCGGCTACCCGTGTTTTGATCAGTGAGCCGATGTTGGCAACGGGCGGTACAATGATGGCCACTATGGCAGAATTAGTGAAGCGTGGTGTGGATCCGTCTCTAGTTAGGGTTGTCTCAGTGGTTACGGCTCCTCCAGCGCTGCAAAAACTTGCTGAAGCGTATCCACAGCTCGTGATTTATGCAGGCATCATTGACGAAGGTTTAGATAAAAATGGCTTTATCGTGCCAGGGCTAGGAGATGCTGGGGATCGCACATTTGGTACTAACTAATCACGTCAGATCATGAGTCAGTCGAGCAACTTTGCAAGTGGATTTTTTTTAGGGGCCCTGTTGGGTGGTTTTTTGGGTGGTGTGGCTGGGGTCCTGGCTGCTAATCGAATTAAACCTACAGAATCTGAAGAAACGGTTAGTTTTAACCAGCTTTCGGAAGATATTAGACAGAACCTGGCCGATATGGGCAATGATGAGCGTGTGGAAGCTGCCCGTCGTGGCCTCGAAGACAAGATTTCTGAGCTTAATGCCGCTATAGAGGAGGTACGTCAGCAGCTTGGCAGTACCAATGGTCATATGACTGATGATTATGAACCTTCAACTATCGATTCTTGATCAGTCAAGACTTTGTAAAAAGTTCAGTATTTTGAGGTGATTTAACCCTTAAACTTGTTCAGATGGAAGGCTGTTACACTAGATGCTAACGATCTCCAAGCATTCTCTAGTTCATTGTAACGATATACACCTATGGTTATAGTTCTTCAAGCACTTGCCAGCTTTATCAGTATCTATCTTGTGTTGCTGATCATCCGAGTATTGCTTAGTTGGTTTCCCAATGTAGATTGGAGCAATCCAGCTTTTTCTGCCCTAAGTCAAATTACGGATCCGTACCTAAATCTTTTCCGTTCTATTATTCCACCTGTGGGCGGGATTGATTTCTCGGCGATTCTAGCGTTTATTGTGTTGAATTTTGTTCAATACGCTCTTAGCAGTGCTGTAGCAACCTTAGCTAGCAGCAGTTACATGGTTTATTCAGCTTTTTAATTCTGCGTCTGTAAGCTTTTTAGGTGTTTTAAAATTTCATTCACTATTGATTATTTATTAAAGGGAGGTAGCTGATAATAACTACCTCCCTTTAATAATGCTGGTATCTAGCAAATAAGGGGATATCCTTAATAAATACGTCCCTGACGTCGTACCTTGCCTACGAATCCAGATGCCTTAAAGTTCTTTAGCTTTAATGGGGGGGGTTGGTTGGCGGCTACTGACACTCGAATTTCGAAATCGCTTTCACCTGGGGGAACATAGTCTACGCCACCCAGTCTGCCTCGATTCTGCATGACTGGGTTGTTGTTCTTGTCGTAAATACGGCCAAAAATATCGGCATTGAGAATGGGTTTGCCAGAGTTATTGGTCAATGTGCCGGTCACCAAATAACAGGTGGCTTTGCCAAGACTGCCTGATTCAACAATGCCTTCAGCATATTCGGCAGGGCATTCGTCGTAGGCTAGGTTGGATACTCCTAAGGCGGTCATCGCATGGGCTGGAGCTGCTATGAGTCCAAAACACATGACGAGCAAGGCGACAATGGTTGCACGAAAAGCCATAGCAAAATCAGGGTAAGGGGTAGGGTAGATTTAAATTTACTAAAATTGCGATCGCAAACTAGATTGTTTAACCGCAATCAGTGCTGCTAATGGCTATGTTAAAGGTCTATGGGGCCAAAAATACACCCTGATTAAATCAGCCAATCCCTACGCAGTTGGCTGACGATCAGGCAATACCCAGATAAGAATAGGGGTAAGTAAAATCATGGCTAAGGAAAAGCTAAAACAAATCCAAAGTCCTTCAATTTGAGCTGGTGTCATGACGGATTTCTCCAAAAGTATGGGATAAGGCGTCGAACAAGTGCTAAGTAAAAACAGTTAACCTGACGAGCCAATGACGGGTGAAGCCGTTATTGGCTATGCCCGCACTCAAAGTTACAAAACTTTCCCAGAGAATTCCCTAAAGAAATGTCCGTCTGTTAGAAACCGTAAAGTCTGCTTATTAAACTTTTACACAGCTATTGTCCAGTTGGGTTTTGTGGTTTACTCAACCTACTTTGCCTGAACAAATCGATCTGCAGCCAGATGACGTAGTCGGTGAATGTCTTCGCGTCGAGAAATGGAGAGGGGAACGGTTGCTTTGATCGCCCGAACAAGGAGAGCCGTGTCTAACGAGCACTGTTCGTGGATAGATTGATACAGGCTTGACACAATAATTTGCTGAATTTCTGCACCGCTAAAGCCCTCGGTTGCCTGGACCAGTTCGGTTAGGTCAAAATTAGTCGGAACTTGGTTGTGCCGCTTCAGATGAATTGTCAGAATCGTGGCCCGGTCTTGAGGATCGGGTAAATCGACAAAGAAAATCTCATCAAAGCGTCCCTTACGGAGTAATTCAGGGGGAAGCTGAGAAATGTCATTGGCCGTGGCAACCACAAAAACTTCCTGGGATTTTTCCTGCAGCCAAGTTAAAAACGAACCAAATAGACGACGGCTGAGACCGCCATCCGTATCCATGCCTTGGGCACCTCCCATGGTTTTTTCAATTTCATCAATCCACAATACTGCCGGGGACATTTTTTCTGCCAGGGAAACAGCTTGGCGAAAGTTCTTTTCTGAACCGCCCACATATTTATCGTAGAGTCGTCCGGCATCAAGTTTGAGTAGGGGCATTTGCCACTCACGAGCAATGGTTTTAGCCGCTAATGACTTGCCACACCCCTGGATACCCACGATTAAAATCCCTTTAGGGGGCGTTAGGTTAAAGGCTTGAGCTTGGGGACTAAAACCCATGCGGGCACGGGCTAACCAATGCTTTAGGCCATCAAAGCCTCCCAGTTCGGCTGTATTTTTCTCAACTGGAATATAATCCAGCAAACCGCTTTCACGGATAATTTGCATTTTGCGTTCTAGCACCCGACCGATATCTTGTGAGGTCAAATGACCATCTTCCAAGGCCGCATAGGCAATTACTTTTTTAGTTTGGTTGAGAGTCATGCCCTGGGTCGTATTTACCAGGGTGCGCATTTCCTCTGGGCTAAGTTTGACCTTAATGCGTCCCCGTAGAGCCTGGACTGCGTCCACAATGGCTTTATGTAACTCGTCCCGGTCCGGCAAAGGCATATCAAAATAAACTGCCTCGTGGGCAATTTCCCTGGATAAGGAAACTTGCTCACCGGAAATTAGCAGGGTGGACTGGTTGTGGGAGAATTGTTGAGCTACTTCCCGAAAGAGTCGGGTAACGACCACATCGTCAAAGTGGGTGGCAAAGTCTTTGAGCCAGTAGACAGCGCGATGTTGAATAGCCTGCATATGGCGTAAGGCATCAATGGGCTCAGCGGTGTCAGTGTCGACCGCAGCACGGCTGGCTCCCGGTGGGGCATATTCATTTTGCCAACGGTTATAGCGATTTCCCTCTAACCGAACCAGACCCTGGGCAATACTCCATTCATAGACCGGGAGTTGCAAATCCAGGGTAGCTTTGTTGATCAATTTCTGGATGCGTTCTTCTTCAACCGTTTCCACCACAATGATGGGATGGAAGGACATGATTAAGGTTTGCAGGTGACGAACGCTGGCAGCAAAGGACATAGGTAGACAATTCAGGCTATCTGGCTTTAAGATGCCCAGATAGCTATGCAAGGGGAAAGTGTAGGCTAGCTGTTGTTAATAGGATTATTGGACTGATTAACATCATCATTAACTTCACTAGAATCTGGCGTGATTCCAGGTGAAGGGTCTGTTATTTCCAGGAGAGACTCTGTATTATCTGGTACACCAGCTAACGCTGTTTTCCAGGAAGCAAAGTCAGAAAATTCCCATTGGTCGAGAATGTCTTTGACCAAGAGTTCTTGCAACCAAATTTTGGCAACAACAGCTAGGGGTAAGGCTAAGACTAGACCAAGAAATCCAAAGATGGCAGCGAAACAAATTTGTGCAATTAAGGTAAATGCTGGTGGTAAAGAGATTTGACGGGCCATAACCGTCGGTGTTAACCAGTAGCTTTCAATCTGTTGGATAATGGCGTACCAAATAATCACAGGGATAATTTTGAAGGGGTCATCTGTAAGGGCAACGATGGCTGGGAAAATAACGCTCAAGCTTGGTCCAACATTGGGAATGAAGTTTAGGACACCTGCTAGTAATGCGTTGGCAAAAGGGAATTCGATGCCCAATAGTAGTAGGCCAACAAAGCTGAGAAAGAAAATAAAAACAGAATTGAGGACAATGCCACCTAACCAATTACACAGAGCGACTTCACATTCCTGTAGAATGCCGTCTGCTCGTCGTCGATAAAACGATGGAATTAATCGCAGCAGTGAATTGCGATAAAGTGTGGGATTTCCTAAAAACATGAGGGATAGAATCACCACCAGGAGTACTTGAAGCAGTACCCGCAGGGAAGAGTTAAAAAAGGAAAAGAAGTTGTTAAAAACATCAAGAACCGTTGAATCAGGAAAACTATCCCAGTTAAAGACTTCAACTGACTGCAGCCAGTTGAGAAATTCTTCTGATTCAGGAAATCGCAGTTGTCTAGGGAGTGCAACAGTCTGACCCAGGAAGTCTAAAATTTTGGCCAAAATGAAAGGGATTTCATCAATGCCGTCGATGATAACTTTAATTAATTCATTGAATTGGGCAATGAAGGGGGGGACAACGCCTAACAGAAATAACGTAATCGATAAAAAGCTTATACTTAGGACTATAGGAATAGTAAATTGCCTTGGAATACCGGTTCTCTGGAGACGTCGGACAAAGCTATTGAGTGCGATCGCAATGATCACTGCCATAAACACCAGCAGCAAAATTGCACGAAGACTCCAAAGGATGTAGACAGTCGCTAAGATACTGAGCAGGCCAATCCATTCACCAAGTTTCACAAGATACTCCTGACTGTTACTACAGCTAATTATGTCCTATTGGTCTAATGCTGGTCTTTGAGCTACATCACAACGGTTAGGCAGAATTCAGCCTAATCTAGCTAACTCAAGCAGAATATACTTCCCTCAAAAAAATAAATCTGACATTCATCTGACATTCAATCATTACCTTGATGCTATTTTGACTACCCCAACTCCCCAGTGGCAGTTGCCCGATGGCGAAACGATATCGACTGATTGGGTAGACCTTGTCCAAGCCGTTACAAATTTTGCTAGTCCTCCCAAGCATGCAGCTCAGTTGCTCTGGCAGCGGGGCATTTGTACCTCTGACCAGCTAAAGGCATTTATTCATCCTGATGCTTACGAACCTACGCCACCTGATGCTTTTGGAATGGAAATGCTCCAGGCAGTTAAACGTATTCTGCACGCGTTAGAGCGTGAGGAGACGGTTACGATTTGGGGCGATTTTGATGCCGACGGTATTACCTCTACCGCTGTACTTTGGGATGGTTTGCGGCAATTCTTTCCCGCCGGACAACTCAATTACTTTATTCCTAACCGCCTAACCGATGCCCATGGCCTTTCGTTTCATGGCCTTGATGTCCTGGCAGCCAATGGCACGAGTTTAGTAATCACCTGTGATAACGGCAGTACCAATATGCCAGAAATCGACCATGCTCGACAATTAGGGATAGATATTATAATTACTGACCATCATACAATACCTGATAAACGCCCAGCTGTGGTTGCCATCATAAATCCACGCTATTTTGAGGCCGATCATCCCCTGGCAAATTTATCCGGTGTTGCCGTGGCCTATAAGCTAGTAGAAGCTCTCTATGAACAACTGACACCATCCCGAGGCTTGCACGAACTGACCGATTTGGTGGCCATTGGTCTGATCGCGGATTTAGTTCAACTGAGTGGTGATTGTCGTTATCTCGCACAAATTGGTATTCGTCAGCTCCAGACCCATCTAAAGACCGATGCCCCCATTCGTCCGGGTGTGGCCCAGCTATTAAAGCTATGTCGTCGCACAGGGGACAGACCTACAGATATTTCCTTTGGCATTGGCCCTCGCATCAATGCCGTAAGCCGAATCCAGGGGGATGCTCAATTTTGCGTTGATTTGCTCACCAGTGACGATCCAAACCACTGTCAAGCATTGGCGGAGCAGACAGAGTGGGCCAATACCCGGCGTAAGGTGTTACAAAAAGACGTGTATAACCAGGTCAGCCAGCGATTGTCCGAATTGGATATGGCTACGGTTCAAGTGATAGTGCTAGCCGATGCTCAATGGCCGACAGGGGTATTGGGCATTGTGGCCGGGCAGGTGGCCCAGGAATATGGCAAGCCCACTATTTTGCTAACGATTGATGGTGAGGTGGCACGGGGGTCAGCCCGGTCAGTGAATCGGATTGATCTTTATCAGCTGGTGACAGACCAGTCCCATTTACTAACGAGTTTTGGGGGCCATCCGTTTGCGGCGGGGATGACACTGCCGGTGGAAAATATTGGCTTGTTTAGCGATGCCCTAAACCGTCAACTGCGTCAGGTGGGGGTCGTCTCTGGGCCTATCATCACTGTAGATCTGGAGGTGAGCGTTTGTGAGCTAGGCAAGAATCTGTTTCAGCAATTGAATGTACTAGAGCCCTACGGCATGGGTAACCTGGTGCCGCGACTGCTAATTCGTAATGCCTGGTTTGACAATACTTGGCATCAAAAGATTAAGGATCCCGTGTCAAAGCGTAAGCTCAGGTTTATTAAAACTCACTTTTTGCTCAAGGACGACACGTCAACAGCAGGCTTCCCAGGTCTATGGTGGGGGCATTACAAGGACGACTTGCCGATGGGCCGGTGTGATCTGGTGGTGGAACTGGATTTTAATGCCTATTCTCGGCAAAAGCAGCCCCAGTATGGGGGCTATGAGGTACGGTTGATTGATGTGAGAGCTGTGGCGACTAAGGTGACAGCTACACCGAAGCAGCAGGTAATTGATCGTCGTGCTCAGTCTGCTGAATCCGAGGTATCAGATGCGGTGGTAGTGACCCAATGTCCAACAACATGGCAAGAATTGTGGCCCTGGTTTCATCAGGCTAGCCAGCAGCAGAAACCTTTAGTACTGGCCTATGGCAAGCCTGAGCTTGAGCCTCCAGTTGAAGTTTGGAAGCAATTGGTAGGCCTTGCCAAATATATGGCGCGCACTGAGACAAGTGTGACGGTGGCAGAACTGATGACAAAATTGAAGATGGGAGAGGTGACTTTACGAGCTGGGTTGTTGGCGCTGGAAAGTTTGGGGTTTCGGCATAGGCAAACTGATCTTGATATGGCAATAGAAAGTGAAGGGGAGGCTCTGTCTTCCTTATCATCTCCATCTGCAACCCTAACTCTTACGTATGATGTAACTCTGGCAGCAACAATAGAACAACAACAGGCTAAGCTCCGTTTGTTCTTGGCAAGTTTACGAGAAGAACAGTTCCAACAAAAGTACTTTTCTGATATGCCTGTAACTATTGCCCAAACGGTTATGAATCCATAAGCGTTTGAATTGCGGACTTATCCTATGTAGGATTTGTGATCAGTAACTCCCTTGTATTCTCTGACAATAAAAACCAGCTGATGGTATTTTCTGTTCTTTCTTTAGCTAAATAGAGATCAAAGGGGCCAGATTCTTTTTTTTCTCTACTAGGGAACTGGATGATGACTTGATAGGTACCTTGTACATGAAAGACATCGTCACCTTGGGGTTCTCTGAGGGTCACCTCTACTTGACGGAGTTTAAAGTTTGTTAGCTGAGGTACTTTTGGAGCTAAATGAGCGACTAATGTCTGCTGGGTTTGGGCAATTTTCAGGGCTAGAGCCTGTTCCACCACTGATTGAGGTGGCAATTTGCCACTACAGGCTTGTAAAAGTAAAACTAAGCCAAGTAAGCATAACCAACGTAAAAGACTCATAACCCCTTATTCACTAGCATTCTAATTTTAGAATCGCATTACCGGGATGTGAAGTAGATCATTAAGGTAAAGTCTGGGACATAGTTCCCTTATTACTCTTGTTTTTTCCATGACTGCCCTTCTTACCTTAAACTTGCAAGCATTTCTGTACGGTTCATTTACGCAGCAGCAGCAATTTGTTTGTAGCTTAGGGCAGGCCCTAGAGACCGTCGGCTTTTTCGCTCTAGAAAATCATGGTATTGATAACGCTTTAATCAGATCTGCCTATGGTGCTGCCGCAGATTTTTTCACTCTGCCAGAGGCCATTAAACAAAACTATGAACGACCAGACATCCATCAACAGCGAGGGTTTACTCGCTTTGGTCAAGAACATGCAAAGGATAGTAATGCTCCTGATTTAAAGGAGTTCTGGCATGTCGGTCGTGAAGCAGATCTGGCGAATCCATGGCCCCAGGAGGTGCCCCAATTTGAACCGTCGATGTCCATGCTCTATACGAATTTGGAAACATGTGCAGCTCACTTATTACAAGCCTGTGCTCTGTATCTAGGCCTACCTAGAAACTTTTTTGATCAAGAAGCTGCTCAAGGCAGAAGCATTTTGCGGATCTTGCACTACCCGCCTTTAGCAGAGAATAAGCCTATCAAAGGCCTTAGAGCCGCCCCCCACGAGGATATTAATCTGATCACCCTCCTCTGTGAGTCCACAGGGCCAGGTTTGGAACTACTACGGGCAGATGGCAGCTGGTTAGCCATTGAATCCCTACCCGGTCAGATTATTGTGGATACTGGGGATATGCTGCAAGCCTTAAGTAATGGTGTCTTTAAAAGCACGACCCATCGAGTGGTTAATCTAGATGGGCAACATCGTAGATTTTCTCTACCCTTTTTTATGCATCCCCGTTCAGACTTTGACCTTACGCCTCTGTCTAGTTGTGTCGAGTGTACAGGTGGCCTCTCCAGATTTCCATCCCAGACAGCGGGACAATACCTGCAGCAACGTCTTCAGGAAATTGGATTAGCGTAATTATATCCAGGTGGGGGACGCTAACACGGCATAATAGATACCAGTCAAAAGATACCAGCCAAACTCTATTCTTCGACTAGCTTAGTACAAGCCCTCGATTAGTTCACAACAAGCTTTCTTTCCTACTAATTCAATGAACATTGCCGCTGCCTTACCAACTGCTATCGTTACCCTCCGTGAAGGCGTAGAAGCTGCACTGGTGGTTGGGATTGTTTTAGCCTGTTTAAATAAGGCTGAGAAATCCCATCTAAATCAGTGGGTTTTTGGTGGAGTGATAGCTGGTATGGTGGGCAGCATTCTAATTGGTTCGTTTTTAGGCCTGGGATTACATCAACTGCAGTATGTGATGCCTAATGCTGAGGGGCTGTTAAAACCGATCCTTGGAATTCTATTTGGCAGTATCGCCATCATCATGCTGAGCTGGATGTTGCTATGGATGACCCGTCAAGCCAGATCTTTAAAGGCAGAAATTAGTCAGACTGTCACCACAGCTTTAACGAATGAAGCAGTTGGTCTGAGTATTTTTAGCTTGGTCTGCATTGCTGTGCTTAGGGAAGGATTTGAAACAGTTTTGTTTTTGTTTACTCAGCCCCAAACGTTAATGGGGAGTCTTTTGGGTGTGGGTATGGGGCTGCTGGGGGCTATATTAATTGGATTTGGACTGTTTAAATGGGGCGTTCGCATTAATTTGAAATTGTTTTTTCAAGTCATGGGTGTGCTGTTGTTACTGATTATTTCAGGACTCGTGGTATCGGTGTGTCGTAGCATTGATGTTACATTTGCCACCCTCAGTCAGTTCAACAGCCTTTCCCTGGACCTGTGTCTTGGATTTGGGCAGTCTTGTGTACTAGGTCCCCTGATTTGGGATATGAGCCAAATCTTGCCAGATAAACAGCTGCCAGGGGTGCTCTTAAAGGTATTACTGGGATATCGCGATCACATCTACCTGATTCAGGTAATAACCTATGTCTTGTTCTGGCTTGTCATTGGTAATCGATATTTCCGCATCCTCAATCAACCGATTAGCAAAAACACTCAAACTACGCCAATGTCTCCATCAGCCTGAAGAAGCATAGCGTTCCGCTTACCTTTTGCAACAACATTAGTATTTAATATACTAAAAATAACAATTTATAACCTACTGGCAGATCTAGATGAGGCCTGAATTCTAATCTGTCGGCAACAAACTTGACTGACTCAGAACCCAAACCTATTCATCTAAAAATGCCGCTTTCATTAGGCAATTAATAACGATTGACTTCGCTATGAGCTTCTAGGGCTACTGTCGGAATCGCTTTGATCCAGTAGACGCTCAAACCGATCTTTTGACCAGCGGTCTGTTGCGTAGGAAATGGCGCTGATTTCAGCTAGCCGAATAAGCCACACTGTTCGCTGATAAGGATCATCCGGTAGTTCATCATCTTCGTAACCTTCCGCGACATCCACATCCACAACTTCCACGTAGTCACCGTCTAAATAAATAGGAATGCCCACTAGTCTTGTTCCTGGCATTCGAAACCAAACTTCACTACCGGTGTGTAGAGCTTCTTCTAAGCGTTTGTAGAGTCGTGTTTGATTTGGAGCTTTGCAGGCGCGGGACTCTGATTCATGCTGGATGAGCGGTCGAGGGGTATTTTGCATGCTTCTCTCCTTTTGGTCAATACACAATGCCGTACACAGGCCACTTACTTGTTTAACAGCGATAGTTAAACCTACTTAAGCAAATGGTTTTAGAGCTGGACATCTGGCATATCTCTACCGAGGGACACCTCCTTTTGCTAATAAAACAAGTGAATAGAGTTAGTTCAGCGGCTTGCCTAGGGCCTAAACTAAACACCTATAGTAGGCAAGCATATTATAAGAATGCCCAAGTCTACTATAGGCAGAACCTTTCTAGGTAGTCTACATCATAACAATATAGACGAGTAGACCTAACAATCAAGAGATTTCTCTGGCCTATTCGCCTTTCATTTACTACGGCTACAAACGATCTCAAAAAATGTAATAGTTGGCAAAATTGCCGAGCTTAAATCACTACACCCAAACTGAAGTAACGTCTGTCATTACCCCAGGGTGTATGGATTCAATTAGAAATGATTAAAATAAAGCCGTTTAGCTCTGCTTTACCCGCATTAAGGGCTGACCAAATTCTACTGGCTCGGCATTTTGGACTAAAATTTCTACAATTTCACCAGACACCTCAGCTTCTATTTCGTTCATCAGCTTCATCGCTTCAATAATGCAAACTGTTTGCCCAGGTTTAATGCGATCGCCTGTATCTATAAATGGGGATTCATCAGGTGCCGGCGAACGATAAAAAGTCCCCACCATTGGGGAGGTTATCTCGTACAAATCAGAGACACCAGCGGCATTAGGTGGTGCTGCCTCTGGTGCCGTCGCACCAGCAGCACTACTACTTACGGCTACTGGTGACGCTACTACCATAGGTGCCGCAGGCGGCGACACAGTTGTAGCAGCAGACATTGCTGCAGTATCCGAGGATAACACTACAGCTTGACTGGGAGCAGTAGCTTTGCGTAGGGTGAGCTCAAACTGGGGATTTTTAAGCGTCAGCTCAGCGATATCTGTTTGATCGAGAGCGGCAACTAGCTGACGAAGCTCACTAAAATCCAAATCCACTATTTACAACTCCAAATAAATGATCAGCAACACCTATCCTTTCTAAACCGATAAAGCAATCTAAAATACCTATTCCCGACCGAGATAAGAATCGTTACGGGTATCAATTTTGATTTTTTCACCAATTGAGATAAATAAAGGCACCATCACCTGCGCACCTGTTTCAACTTTAGCGGGTTTGGTACCCCCAGTTGCAGTATCCCCCTTCACACCAGGGTCCGTTTCGATTACCTCTAAAGTGACTGAATTAGGCAAATCAACTTCTAAAACTTGACCATTCCAACGCAGTACAGTCACTTCCATCTCTTCCTTCAGATATTTTACCTGAGGTCCAATCTGCTCTTCTGAAAGCTGCGCTTCGTCGTAGGTTTCCATATCCATGAAAACGTATTGCTCGCCATCGCGATAGGTGTGTTGCATTACGCTCTTTTCTAAGATCGCTTGAGGAACTGTCTCCCCAGCACGAAACGTGCGTTCAACAACGCTACCGGATTGTACATTCTTTAACTTGGTGCGTACAAATGCTGCCCCTTTTCCAGGTTTTACATGGAGGAATTCCACTACTCGCCACACGGAACCATCAAGTTCAATGCTAGTACCGGTGCGAAAATCATTGCTAGAGATCATGGTGCTGGCAGACAGTAGATTGACAGTCGGCGGTTAACAGTCGGCAACTATTGTACAGCTCAGCGGTCATTTAGCCGTATGGTTATTCAACTATGGTGACCAATGCAGCCAGTGATACAACATCGCTAACCATAAACCAGGTAGCTATCTGATACGAGCCACACTATGGCAAGATCGTAAAGGTTTGTCACGCCGTTATCGTTAATTTCCAATTATGGCTCGTTTTCAATATAGCTTTCAGGCCACTCTTGCGGGGCTTTTAGGCGTCGGTTTTAGTTTGTTCCTTGGCATGGCATGGTTCTGGGCACCAATTGCTGAAGCTGCGACCATGCCATCTTTAACTCTGCCGGTAGCCTATTTACCCCCCGGCGATGCAATTACTGATCCCGAAGCATTATTGCGTTATGCCCTGCCAATTGATAGTTCTGAAATTCGTAAAATTCAGGACGATTTGGAAGGTCTCAACTATGCTTTACGAACAAAGCAGTGGGGGCGAGCAAGTCGGGAAATTAATCGATCGGCAAAGCTGCTTAATCGCAAGCGTGCGGTTATTGTGAAGGCGATTCCAGAGGAGCGTCACTCTCTAGCTGAGCCACTGTTTGTGCAACTTGGTAGTCAGCTAGAGACTATGCAGGCAGCGATTAAAACCAAAGATTTGGAAACACTCTGGAGCAATCGACGGGCCGCACTGAACACCATTGACGCTCTGGAGTATCTAATGGTGAAGGGGTTTCCCTATGAAGTACCAGATGAGTATGACAACCTGCCTCAGTTAAAAGGGCGTGCGACGGTTGAAATTCAGACTGATGAAGGGCCGGTGACGGTAATTGTGGATGGATATAGTGCACCCGTTACAGCGGGTAACTTTGTCGATTTGGTCGAGCGTGGTTTTTATGATGGTATGAGCTTTGATCGGGCCGAACAAAACTATGTGCTGCAGACGGGTGATCCGGATGGGCCTGAGGTTGGGTTTATTGATCCAGAAACTCAGCAGTATCGCGCTATACCCCTGGAGATTTTAGTGGAAGGAGATGATGTGCCTACCTATGGAGCTACTTTGGAAGAGCTGGGTCGTTTTTTAGAAAAGCCTATACTTCCCTTTAACTCCTTTGGTGCGTTAGCCATGGCCCGACCTGAGTCTGAGCCAGACGGTGGTTCTTCCCAATTTTTCTTCTTTTTGTTTGAGCCGGAGCTGACTCCAGCAGGGTTAAATCTATTGGATGGCCGCTATGCTGTTTTTGGTTACACCGTTGCAGGGCAGGAGGCGTTGGATCAGATGGGGCGTCAGGGGGGCAAGATCCTGTCGGCTAAGGTTGTGGATGGTTTAGATAATTTGGTTGTACCCAAGGCGTGAGCATTGTTGGACCAACCATTGCTGACCTAGGCGAGCACGAGGTGCTCAAACGGTTGCGTCCATATTGTGCAGCTGTGGTAGGGGATGATGCTGCTATTCAGCCTATGCCTGCTGGTGAGCAGCTGGTGGTGACGACAGATGTGTTGGTGGACGGGGTGCATTTTTCAGATCGTACTCTTTCTCCCTGCGCTTTGGGTTGGCGAGCGGCGGCTGTTAATCTGTCGGACTTGGCTGCGATGGGTGCACATCCCTTGGGCCTAACTATCGGTATGACCCTGCCACCCAATACTTCTTGGTCATGGGTCGAAGCGCTATACCAGGGAATAGCTGATTGTCTGGGCCATTACGGAGGGGAAATCATGGGTGGCGATCTCTGCCGGGGCGAGCATCGTAGCTTAGCGATTACAGCCCTTGGTTATGTCTCACAGTATCAGGCGTTGTATCGTAACCGGGCTCTGGCTCAACAAACCCTGGTCGTGACAGGAGTGCATGGGTCTTCCCGTGCTGGTTTGGCAGTGTTGCTAGAAGAAATAGAGGTAACGGGTGCTTTGGCCCAGGCATGGGTCCAGGTCCATCAGCACCCCCTGCCCAGGTTTGATGCGATCGCAATACTCCGCACACAAACCAAAACGATGGTTAACATTGCCGCTATGGACACCAGCGATGGATTGGCTGATGCTGTGATTCAAATCTGTCGTCAGAGTGGGGTAGGGGCAGCGCTTTTGCGATCACAATTACCGATGCCACCGGGGCTAATTGATGTAGTTGGACCAGTCACTGCCCAACACTGGACGCTCTATGGTGGCGAAGATTTTGAGCTGGTGCTGAGTCTGCCTCCGGAACTAGCTAACGCTTTTATAGAACGGCTGCCGGGTAGTCAAATGATTGGCCAGACTACTGAGGATGTAGCCATTCGGTTAATTGATGATGTGGATCAGGGACCCGATGTTTTATTGGATCAAAATCAGGGTTATCGACATTTTTGATGGTTTTAATGGGCAATGACCTTGTTAATAAATCTTCCAGGCTTTAAGTGCATAGCCAAATGCGCAATCATCGGGATGTAAAATCTCTGCCAGAATTTCTAGAGAGTCTACCAAACGGGGACCGGGGCGATTGAAATAATGATTGCCATCGACCAAAAAAACACGCCCGTTTTTAACCGCTTTTAGGTTTTGCCAGGGAGCCATTTGAGTGAGCTGATCGATGGATTGACGGCTCTGGCGTAAATCATAACCACAGGGCATGATCACCAAGATGTCGGGCTCAGCTGCATTTAAGTCTTCCCAGGGTAACCAGGGAGAATGCCGCCCCACCTGACCAAATAACGGATGCCCTCCTGCCATGGAGACTAATTCGGGAACCCAGTTGCCTGCCCCCATGAGGGGATCGGTCCATTCCAAACAGGCAACGGTGGGCTGGGGTAGCTTAGCCGGCACCTTTTCTAAACAGGCCTGCAATCGATCCTGCAGTTGGGCAATCGTGAGATCTGCGATCGCATCTCCATTGACCGGGTCTAGCGATATGGCTACCCGGCGCAGATCATCCCACAAATCTGCTAGAACTTGAGGCTTGAGAGAAATCACTACAGGCTCGGGAGCAATAACCTGAGCGATCGCTTTTTGAACGTCCGCTAAACTGGCCGCACATACCTCACATTGATCCTGGGTAAGAATATGGGTAGGGCGTAGTTGCTTGAGGCGCTCGACGTTGACGTTATAAACACTGAGGCCCTGTTGTAATAGCTCACTTACCCGGTCGTGAACCTCTTTGCTGGTCCCATCGGGATCAAAGCTGGGTGAGGTACAAACCGGCAACGTTTGGACGGTCGGTGGAAAATCGCAGGAGTGGGAGCGCCCTACCAAAGACTCGCTAAAGCCAAGCTGGGTAACGATTTCTGTAGCGCTGGGAATTAAAGAAACGATGCGAAGCTCAGACATAGCAGCGCGATAAAAAAGACTATTGAGAAGCTACAGCGTATTTAATAGATGAGGCGAAGGGGAACGCCCGGAACCGAGGGAGCTTGACGACGTTTAGAAACTGGTTTAAGCACTAACTTAATGCTGTGACACGTCTTTACTTACAAGTAAGAAGCCCAATATCACTACTTATAGGGTTACCTAATAGATATGGGTATATATGTCTACACTTAAAAGTTACTTAACAGATACGGGGGTTCCTACATATAGGGTATATCAGCTTCAGGGTATCTAAACGTCAGGATTTTATCTGGAACGGAATTCCACAGAGTGTGCATGCAAAATTACATCAAAATTTTTGTAGACATCATTGCCTAATAGACCAATGGGAACAGCATCGCCAATGCTAACAGGCAGATTTCGACGGGTAATAATGCCCACACTTAGGAAGTCTACATACCCTACGTCAACCGCAACATCACTACTGCTGGCAGTGGTCACTGAGACTTGACCAACGACATGAACTCCCAGCTCATTGGCCATGGTGCGGGTAATGTGAGTGTGGCTGGCCCCTGTATCTAAAATCATTGGATAACGCCTACCATTGAAGGTAGCTTCAATGACTGGTGTGCCGCCACGCCGCTCAATAATAGGGATGTGATAATCGCGAGTCGGTACTGTGACGGCGGCTGTTGTTCCCTCAGAAATTGGTTTGGGTCGATTGAGCGAAATCTCTGATGGTGGCTGTTTTAAGTTTGTTAACCGCTGCTGTGCCTGAGATAGATTACGCTGATAGTCCTTGAGCTTGGTCTGGGCTACCGCATAATTTTGATCGTCCGTCGGCACTTCGTTTAGTTTTTGAATTGCCTGTTCCCAACGTCCAACAATTAAATCCCAATCGTCGGATGAAGTGGCTTGCTGTCCCAGGGTAAATGCGCTGGAGGCCAGGTTAATGGCTGCTTGATACGCTGGGTCAGCACTAGGCTGACTAGGGGGAGCGATGTTGTTGGCATCGGCCTTTTGGCTACCAGTAGCGCTATTAGCAGCAGACTTATCCACCTCTGTTGCCACCGGAGGCATGCTTTGAACCGGGGTAGATACAGGGGTGTTACCTAGATTCTCTGTTTGTACTGGTCCAGTTTGACAAGCGGCCAGGGTGCTCAGACAGAGAATCTGAATAAATCTAATTCGTTTTTTTTCAAGCATGGTTCAAAAGTTACCCATGACCTCTAGGATGGTACCGGTCCCCATTGTGCTCACTGGTGTGATCAACCTTATCTACCTTCCTGTTGTAACCCATGTCTATTTTTTCCACTAGGTCCCAGCCCGCCTTGTTGGTGCTAGCCGATGGCTCGGTTTTTCGTGGTTGGTCGTTTGGGGCCACCGGTACTGTTGTGGGGGAAATTGTGTTTAATACCGGGATGACAGGATATCAGGAAGTTTTGACCGACCCTAGCTATCGAGGACAGATTGTCACATTTACCTATCCAGAACTCGGAAATACTGGCGTGAATGACGAGGATGAGGAATCGGCTGCACCTCAGGTGAATGGTGCGATCGCAAAAAATGTCTGTGAGCGCCCCAGCAACTGGCGCTCTACTAATACCTTGCCCGACTATCTTAAACAACACAATATTCCTGGTATCTATGGCATCGATACCCGTGCTCTAACTCGCAAGTTACGCACCGTTGGAGCAATGAACGGAGCTATTTCTAGCGAAATTCTGAACTCGGATCAGCTCCGACAGCAGTTAGAGCTTATTCCCAATATGGAAGGCTTAAATCTGGTCAAAGAGGTCAGTACCCCTGAGGTTTATGAATGGACAGAGACCACCCATAGAACCTGGGAATTTGCTTCAACGCTTTGTAATCAGACAGATGCTCCTGATCTGCTGACGGTAGTGGCGATTGATTTTGGTATCAAACGCAATATTCTAAGACGGTTGGCTAGCTATGGTTGTCGTGTGATTGTAGTACCCATCGATACCTCTCCTGAAGACATTCTCAATCACAACCCTGACGGCATTTTTCTATCCAATGGCCCTGGCGATCCTGCCGCTGTTGAGTCAGCGCCAGTCCTGGTCAAAGCTCTGTTAGATAGTCAGATTCCTACCTTTGGTATTTGCATGGGACATCAGATTTTAGGCCTATCCTTAGGCGCTAAAACCTTCAAACTGAAATTTGGCCATCGGGGGCTCAATCAACCCTGTGGTCTTACTCGACGGGTGGAAATCACAAGTCAAAATCATGGTTTTGCCATTGATGCTGATACAATTCCAACCACAGAAATTGCAGTGACCCATTTCAATCTGAACGACCGCACTGTAGCGGGTCTCAAACACAAAACCTTACCTATATTTTCAGTGCAGTATCATCCTGAGGCTAGCCCTGGTCCCCACGATGCTGATTATTTATTTGAAAAATTCATCACTTTGATGCGTGATCATCGTAGAGATAGGGTAGGGTAATTTATATTTTCCATTAAGTATCGGAAAAGCTACAGATTAGGCTTATGCAAGTGCGTTTACGTTTCGCTTAATTTTCTTGCAGTCGGCCAAATCCTGACCTAAAATTAAACGTCTGAATTTGCCGTATCTATTGGCTTTAGGAGGTTATTATCGCTGAGTCGCTGACCCTAACCGTAAGTTTAAGAGGCACCCGTGACGTTAGGGGGAAATGTCAAATATTTCGCCTCACTGGTTTGCTAGATGCGTTTTCAGAACCTACATTTCGCAAGGTTTTGAATCGATATATTGAAGAAGGACCGACCCACATTATTCTTGATCTGTCGGCAATTGATTTTGTCGATAGCTCTGGTTTAGGTGCACTGGTACAGCTGGTTAAAAAGGCAAAAGGTGAAAGTGGCAGTGTTCAAGTGGTAACCAATGCCCGCGTTACCCAGACGGTGAAGCTAGTCCGTCTAGAGAAGTTCCTTTCACTACAGCCTACCGTCGATGCTGCCCTTGAGAATTTAAAAGATTCTTGAGTGTCGTCGTGAACTGGGCTTGGAACGTCAGGGGCCAATGGCGTGGTTGCTTTTGTTTAAGCGCAGGAGGCCTTGATGGATAGTCCTGATCAAACGGATGTCCAGTTGACTGTTTCCAGTCAACTCTCCAGTCAACTGTCTGAATTATTTGTCTTAGCTCATCTTCGGCCCCAACAGGTGCAGTCTATTCCACCGATCGCGTTGGCCTATATTGGTGATGCTGTGTTTGAACTCTATGTACGCATGCAGCTTTTATGGCCACCTCAGCGCATACAAATGTTTCACCAGCAGGTGGTAGGGCAGGTGAAGGCTGAGCAGCAGGCTACCTATCTGGAAGTGTTAATGCCCCATTTAACCGATGCAGAAGCTGATATCGTGCGGCGAGGGCGTAATGCCACATCTAAATCCCCAAGGCGTTTATCAGCAAAGATATATCGTCAGGCAACGGCGTTTGAAACCTTGGTTGGCTATCTCTACATCACCGATCAAACCCGTCTGTTTGAATTATTAAGTAAGTTGAGTGTTAAATCTGCTACCTTTTAATCTCCCAGCGTTTGATTTTTAAGTTGTGGGTTGTGCTGTTGGATAAAACGCTATGATGTGACTCCGCTTCTACTGCTAATCTATGGCTAATCCCTCCTCTGATCGGCCTCGTCCGGCTAAAGGAAAATCTCGCCCACAGCTCAAAGGGGCTGCTAAACCCAGGTTTAAGCAGACGGCCAAACACCCCCCTAGAAAACCCTTTAAGAAACGACAACCTAAGGATGTAAGTGTCTCTGTACAGCCACGTCAACTGGCAGAGACGCTTCAAGAAGAGCGTCCAGATTTAGTGTATGGTCGTCATTCTGTGGAAGCTGCGATCGCAAATCATCGCCCGATAAATCGCCTTTGGGTTAACTCTCGCCTGGTATTTGATGCTCGCTTCCGACCGTTGATTTTAGATGCCAAGGCCAACGGTGCTGTTGTTGATGAGGTTAATACCCAACGATTAAACCAGCTTACCCAAGGCGCAAATCATCAGGGCATTGTAGCTCAAATTGCTTCCCATGATTATGTTGAACTTGCTGAGCTGGTGACTAACGCCAAGGCAACCTGTCGTCACCCTGTAATCATTGCTGCCGATAGTATTACTGATCCCCATAATTTAGGGGCCATTATTCGCACTGCTGAAGCACTGGGTGCTCAAGGTGTTGTGATCCCCCAGCGGCGGGCTGTGGGGATCACCCCAACTGTGGCTAAAGTGGCTGCTGGAGCCTTAGAAACATTGTCAGTGTCCCGCGTGGTCAACCTCGGACGTGCGTTAGAACAACTTAAAGAGGATGGATTTTGGGTCTATGGAACAGCGGCTAAGGCAGGCCAACCGGTTCACACCACACAGTTTGATCGCCCCATCGTTTTAGCCATAGGGGCTGAGGGAACCGGTCTGAGCCTATCGATTCAAAACCTTTGTGATGTTTTAGTCTCTATTCCGTTAACCGGTAAAACTCCTAGTCTTAATGCCTCAGTTGCTACAGGTATGGTGCTGTATGAAATTTATCGGCAACGATGGTTAGAAAAATTACCGACAATTAATCTTGGCGGGGATCAAAATCAAGCTGTATAAATGTTATAAGCACAATTCTAGGCTGCGCGTAAGCTGGTTTTTTTAACACAACAGGTACGTACGTTATGAAAAGCTTTTTGAGTAATCTTTTCAGCTTATTTTCAAACCCTTGGTGGGTGGAGATTTCTACATCTCAGCCTCGCTGTCTTTATTACTTTGGGCCCTTTGATACAGAAGCTGAGGCAATTCAACATCAAGGGGGCTACATCGAAGATTTAGAACAGGAAGGCGCTCAACAGATTAATGTGATAATCAAGAGCTGTCCCGAGCCAGCCCATCTTACTGTGGAATATACGGAGCCTAGTGCTATTACCCCCGTTCACAACAACTAGCGGAAAAAAAGCCTAGAAAAAGCTGAGATAACGTTGTGCAATAAGTTTCAATAAAGAGGTGTTTGGAACAATGTTCAAGCACCTTTTATTATTGGTATAAGGTACAGTATATCGACTAACCAGGGGCACTTTTCAGAGAAATCCCACTAGTGCATTGTCAAAGCTAAAAATTCGAGTTGGTTACTGACGAAGAGTGAAGGGTAGAGAGTGACTCTTTATCCCTTTAGACCCTTTACTCTTTATCAGTGTTATCCGAAATCTTAGGCTTGACAGACCACTAGGTAATACCGGAATCCTGATTTTTCAGGCAATTCTTTGTTCAAGAGAACAAAACGAACTCTTCTGTCAGGTTAGTTTTTGTTATCAGTCTGACTAAGACTGCCAGAATCCATAGGTTTGTAACCACTGTCTAATATCACTGCATAGCTGTGATCCAATCTCCCAGGGCATGAGATGGGCGACATTTTCGTATAGGTGCCATTCACAGTTAGATAGGGCCACCGCTGTTTCCTGACTAGATTCTGGTGTGATGTGTACATCATTGGCTGCCGCTAGCATAAGGCAGGGTTGATAGATTTGATGCAAGTCTTCTAAACGGTTATACCCCTGCTTTAGGGCTCTATTTAAGGCTTGGTTTGCCAGGTTAGAGGTTTTGATAAATGCGGGTGTTCCTTCCTGGGCAATGTGACGATAGGCCTGGGCGCTGTGTTGGGAGAGCAAATAGCGAAACAATGACCGTTGACCAAAGGTGGATATATTCCATGACCAACCAGGCCTTAGCCAGTTAATTACACCCGCAATGCCAGTCAGCAAATTGTCTTGCCAGGTAATGGCTGGGTGCCGGCCAACGGGTCTCGCTGCTGTACCAATTAAAATCAGCCCTGCAATCTGTTGGGGGTGCTTGAGAGCTAGTTCCATCGCCAATATACCCCCAAGGGACCAACCCAGCAGTAAGCAGGGCTGGTCGAACTGCTCTAAGATCACCGCCAAATCGTCTAAATGGTGCTGCATTTCAAAGGGTTGGGTGGTGCGACTACGTCCATAGCCACGCAAATCCGGCGCAATAACCTGAAAATGTGGGGATAGGTCCTCAGCAAATACCGACATACACCGCCCTGTTCCAGGATGCCCATGGAGACATAGTACAGGCATTCCTCGCCCACAGCATTTAACTGATAACTCCATAGGCCGCCAGAGACTAGACCTCTTCTTTAGGGGTAAAATCGAGGGCTGCTGAGTTCATGCAATAGCGCTCTCCCGTAGGCTGAGGACCATCGGTAAACACATGGCCCAGGTGAGCATCGCAAACGGCACAGAGAACTTCAGTACGCACCATAAAGAGGCTAAAGTCTCGTTTAGTTGCAACATTCTCCGGTTTGCTGGAACTCCAAAAACTAGGCCAACCGGTCCCCGAATCGTACTTGGTCTCAGAGGAAAAGAGTTCAGCACCACAGCAAATGCAGTTGTATATGCCGACCTCTTTATTGTCATGGTACTTGCCGGTAAAGGCCCGTTCAGTACCGTGCTTACGGGTGACTTGATATTGCTCAGGGGTAAGCTGTGCTTGCCATTCTGCGTCTGTTTTTTGAATTTTCTCCACCATGGTTTTACTCAGAAAGTCAGTTACAGCTTTTCTTGATCCTAACGCACATCAAGTGGATCTAAAGGTGTTGTCTAATCTCCAGCTTTGATATTGGTTAGTGTCACAGTGACTAACGTCGCTGACGATACCGTCGATACATTAAAAGACTGCTGCTGGCCAGGGTAAAGGCAGCTATGGGCGCAACCACTGGTACCCAAGCATTGGTTAAAAAGAATAGGACAGTGATTCCTGCGATCGCAACGACCCCCACACCATAGGCCATCACCAAATATCGACGTTTACGCAGCTGCCAGGTTAACAGGCTACCGCCGCTAGCCCATAGAATCACCCAGCCAATTTCTAGGCTGTCAGACCAGGCCCACGGTAGGGGATAGCCATCTAAAACAGCGCTGAGAAATTGACTTACCATGTGCAAGTGCACCTCCACTCCTGACATTTGGTACTTGTCGCTACTGATATCGCTACGTAGGGTGTAAGGGGTAAAAAACTTATCAGTGCTGGTGTAGGCTGTGGTACCTATCAGCACCACTTTATTGGTAATCAACTTGGGATCAACACCATTATTTAGAATGTCTGTCAGGGAGACTTGCTCAGCCACTTTAGTGGGGGAGCGATAGGTAATTGGGATCTGGTGCCCCATGGAATCAGCGGCCTGATAGCCCCCAAAGGTAGGACCCATTTCCCGAAAGCCCACATCACCGATGGCCATAAATTCAGTCTCTACAAGGCTGTCGGAGGATTGTAAATTATGCTGTTCATATAAGTAGTGTAGGGCTACCAGGAGACCAAATGAGGTATACACGTCAGCGTTTGGCTCAGTACTGTCACTGGCAAACAAAAGATTGCGACGGATTTTACCGTCTGGATCTAGGGGAAAGTCGTTAAAACTGACCTGGGCAGGATTTAACTCTGGTGGTGGTGGGATTCTTTCCCCTTCAAAGTCACCAAGCTTGGTAATGCCGATAATATTATCAGCAGCTAAACTGCGAGCTAATGCTGCTCTGCCCTCTCCTACTGGGAAATTGCGATGTAGGTCCAAACCAATGGTCGTTGGATTATGGCTTTGAATAATCTCAATAGCGTCGGCAATTGACTGGTCAGACGGACTATCACTTTGTTGATTGTTGAGATCTTGTTCGTTAATGCCAACCAGCAAGATCCGGGGGTCTGGTCCTAGATCGCGCTGGTAAGCTACTAGCCCGTCATATACCCTGAGTTCTAAGGGGACCAAGGCACCCAGCTGGCGGAGCCCTAAAATCAAGGCACTGGTAAAGGCGGTTGCGATCGCAACCGCCCGAATACTTTCCCTACGTGTGGGCTGCCATACCGTTGCCTGGGGCAAAAACGTCTCAGCCATGGTTAACTGATCGGCTTTCTCAGCCAGTTCATCTAAACGGCCTAAATCATGCAGTACCTCTGCAACAGATTGATAGCGTTGATAGAAATAATGGCGCACCATCTTTTTTAGCAAATACCTGAGCCCTGGGCTAACGTTGGCATAGTCCTCCCAACGCAGTTCCAAGGAAGACATATCCTCAGGTAAATCGGTAGGCGAGCGACCTGTTAACCCATGGATCGCCGTCATCCCCAAGGCAAAAATATCACTACTCAAACGCGGTTTACCCGCTAACTGTTCACTAGGGGTATATCCTTGAGTCCCCACCCCTACCGTTAGGCCACTTAATTCACTATTGACGAGTTGGGTGCGGATTTCTTTGACTGCACCAAAGTCAATCAGACAGAGCTTGCCATCATGCCTGCGCCGAATTAGATTGTCGGGTTTTAGGTCGCGATGAATCACCCGATTGTCATGAACAAATTTTAAGATACTTAGGGTTTCCTGTAATAAGGTGATGATCTGCGCTTCGCTCAGGCGACCGGCCCGACGAATTTCATCCCCTAGAGACTCCCCATCAATTAACTCCTGGACCAGATAAAACTCTTGCTGTTCTTCAAATGAGTCCAGCAGCTTTGGAATACAGCTATGGGTACCTAACCGTTGGAGGGTAGACACTTCTGTTTCAAACAGTCGTCGGGCCACCTTAAGAAAGGTGACATCACTGCTGGCTGGCTTGAGTTGTTTCACCACACAATCAGGGGTGTTGGCCTGAAACAAGTCTCTGGCCACATAGGTCTGACCGAAGCCCCCTGCCCCCAGTACCCTGACTAACTGGTAGCGTTCCTTAAGAACCTGACCTAACATTGGCACTAGCAGTCCCTGAACAGCTTGCTGTAGCAAATATTCCAAGATGATTGGATATTTGCACGCCCCACTAGTCAATCATCCATGTAATGCTCATTACTGTCTATTTAACAGTGGGACCAGCATTATAGATAGTGTACCTGGACTCATCACCCTAGGGTTGTGCCGCTGTTTTAACCCATAGGCAATGATTGAATTTTGCTGAGCAAGGTCGGTGGGTTAATGGGTTTAACCAGGTAATCATCAAAACTATCCATCGATGGCCCACCTGATGGTTTCCCTTCAGTTTCCATGTCCCTGGCATCCATCAAAGAAATGACTTTAATCCCAGATGTAGCAACATAGCGTTTGAGATCATCCACAATATACTTGCTGTTGCCACTGACCAAATGGTGATTGAGAATAATGGCAACCGGTTGCAAAATTTCTACCTGGTGAACAATACGCGAGCCTTCAATTACCCAAATAACTTGGTAGTTGGCAGCTGTTAGTAAGTCACAGATTAAACTGGCACTACTTTCATCATCTTCCAGCAAGATAATGCGACCAGTAGTGGGTTCAACACTTTGTAGTGAGTTAGATAAATCGTCTGAGGGCTGGAGCGGAATCCGTACTGTAAACATAGCCCCTTTGCCTGGTGTAGACACCACCTGAATAGAGCCATTGTGAAGTTCAATAAGTTGTTTGGTTAGGGCTAATCCTAGGCCGGCACCAGAATACTGGCGTTGACGGGCGGTTTCTAACTGTTTAAAGGTTTCGAATAGAACCGCCTGCTGAGCTTCCGGAATACCGATGCCCGTATCTTCCACCTGGAACATAACATTCTGCGGATCACGCCAAACCCGTAGGCTAATACGTCCATTTGCATCGGTGAATTTGACAGCATTACTGAGTAAATTGGCTAAAATCTGACGTATGCGACGAGGATCAGCTCGAAAATTATCTTCAGCCCCTGATAACCGTAAACTTATCCGTAGGTCAACACCTTTAGCTTGAGCTTCTTGACGAAAACTCTCTAAGCTACTGCGAGCCAGATTAGACAATGAGAAATCATTGATTTCGAGAACAGTTCGTCCAGCTTCAATTTTAGCGACCTCCAGAATGTCGTTAATGACATCTAATAACTGTTCTCCACTACTGTGAATAGTATTGAGGTAGTCACGCTGCCGAGGGCTAAGATCGCCAAAAGACCAACGTAATAGAGTGGCTGACATCCCGATGATGTAAGTCAGTGGTGTCCGTAGCTCATGGCTCATGGTCGCCAAAAACTCACTTTTAGTTTTGTTAGCTGCCTCAGCTGCTATCAGGGCATCCTTCAGGTTCTGAGTGCGATCCTCTACTTGTTCCTCTAGCATTAACTTTTGAGACTGAAGCTGATGTTGTAGATCTGTTTGGCGAATCGCGATGGCAAGATGCTCGGCTACACGGACAAGAAAGTTTCCCTCCCACGCTTGCCAATGACGAAAATGATTGGACACCCCTGTGGACTTGCCAACTTCATCAATACAGTGATGTCCAATTAAGAGTCCCCACAGGGTATCGTCCAGCCATATGGGTACGACTAGTTGAGAGCCAACACAGGCCTGTTTAAGCTTTTTGATGAAGCAAGGATGCTGTTGATAACGCTCTGTTACATCTTCGATAGCCTGATACTGTGGCTCACGGGATTGTTTTGCATACCGTCCATGTACCTGGCTATCGATAAAGCATTGGGAATCAGACCAATGCAGGATAGACACTATGTCTGCATTGCCTCTTGCTTCGTAAGTGATGCAGGGAGAATTCCTACCATCATTATTAGACGGCTGACTCGACTGATTGGGGAGGGGAGGAGGATTGGCTACCTGATAGATAAATAATCGATCAAGGCATAGCCATTCACAAACTTCGTTTAGGGTAGATTGAATGAGAGAGGGCAGTGGGTCTAACTGATGTAAACGAGTAATAACACGCTGAAGAATAGCTGAGGAAGACAGGGTAGGATCTGAAGAAAGCTGCTTTAGACCGCTTACATCCAGCATGAGCTGATGAACCCATTGAATCAGGGTTTGATTGTTTATGGGGAGATTTGGGGATAGGTTAGTGGCAGCTGCCTGGGCATGTTGCTGTAGTTGTGCCCATGTGATGCGACTATTTTCACTCAAGCAATTCACCAACCAAGATGAAGATAAAAACCGTGTAATGATGCTTGGATCAGTACAGAGGCAAACCAAGTAGCTATATCTGCCATCAGGCTGAGCTAAAAGCAAACAACTGGTTTGTGCTGTTGAAAGCAGTGTAAATTTCTCAATGTCGGCTTCTGCTGGCAGCTCATTTAGATCTTGCTCAGATAGATGATAAATTTCTCCTGTTAACAGACAAAAGAGACTTCTACGCACCTGTTCAAAAACATGGTGTGGTATTCGTTGATACTCTAAAGCTGAGGAGATACTAGACATAGCTATTGAATATCTTTACAAGGGTGGCAAACTAGGTACTATTTTGATGGCTAGACACTCACAAAACATGACAGCCTATAGTGGTCTTCCCGTCAGCACATCTGTTCTGATCATTGTCACAGTAATTAGGTTTATTTTTTTCTGGATAACGTTCTCAAAGGCGCGAAATACCTCCTTAGTTTTGATAGTATTGTCTAACTAGATACTGTTGTGAAAAACAGTAAACATAGTTTGCTGAAAAGTATGTTTTTTAAGGGGGATTTGTCACAAACCCTTAGAGTCTCCAACAAACTTAGCAAACATATCATTTACTTTTAGAGCAGTTCAATTCCTTAAGAATAAAACCAACATTAGTCTCTAAAGTACTGAGCTGAAAACAAGAGTTTTGACTGGCTATAAACCTTATCCATTTCTAGATCTGTGAGTTTCCCGTAGAAGAACTCACAAGTTTCAACCTGGACGCGGTTTAAATAAAAAATATCTTGTTAAAACCTAATCAGTCAGTCTTGATCTGATATTGAGTAGTCTAGTGAAATGAACTATGAGGATTGGCCGTAATATAATTTTCAATGTTTATTTAAGATTAGTTTTTATTGATTGTTTCAGTAATCTCTATGGAAATATGTTGAATGTCAAATTCTTGAAAGTGCTACCATCCTAACTCTGCCGTTTTAAGTTAAGGATGAAACCCTATACTTCTTTCATAATTTCCAGAAAGCCTGTAGCTCCATTACGGAAATAAACATCGACTATTAATCGACAGCAAAAAATATCGTTGCTTAATCTATGGGAGAGTTGTTCTAGGGAAGACGTAACTCTAGATGATGTAGTAAGCAACATGACAAGCCCTTAGTTAATTTTATTTTTTTAGTAAAAAACTCAATCGCTCTACTGTCATTGATGAATATATTGTTACAATACCCATCAAGTTTTGATGTGGCAGATATGTCAGTCTTCTTAGGGTCTTGGAGGTCCCGCAATGGAACCTATCTCCGCTGAAGTTATCCAGCAGGTGGCCAATTATTTTAGCGTTCTGAGTGAGCCCATGCGGCTCAAAATTTTGAATCTGCTAGGCAGTGGTGAAAAATGTGTCCAAGAGCTGGTTGATGTTACTGAGACTAGTCAGGCAAATGTTTCTAAGCATCTCAAAGTAATGATGCAGGCAGGCATTCTAACTCGACGGACTGAGGGAACATCATCCTTTTATCGGGTGGCGGATGATCTAAGTTTTCAGCTGTGTAATTTGGTGTGCGATCGCATTGCCAGTCGGATTGAAGAGCAAGCTAAACATTTTCGTGCCTTCAGCTTTTCAAATCAAGAAATGAGTGCTCAGGAGGCAAACTCAACTGAAGCTGAAGTTGCAGGTTAAGTGTAATTTTCTAAACGATACTGTAATGGCAGCCTACGGTTGCCCAGTGAGCTGTACTTAAAGTGTAGCTGTCAGAGTCAGTGCCTAAGTTTTCATAAGTGCATAAGTCGTTTAGCAGAGCTTGCACTAAAGGTAGGGCATTATTCCCCAGGGTAACTCTTTGATTGCTGGCTGTGTTAGCTACAGACAATAACTCTTGCCAACACTGGGTTAGAGGGCTTGTACTGCACACCAGGTAATTTTCTACCCTACCCTCAAGATCGTCTACTATCCAGGCATTTTGAAGCGGGAAATTGATTGATTCTCCAGGTGCTAGGGTCAAGGCAGTCTGCAATGAATCAAAGGAGTCGGGTTGGCCATCGCTGGGAGGAAAAAAGGCTAACATCCGATCACGAGTATCAAACCCTAACAACATTGCATATATGGGCTGATCACTAAAATTCAAGGCCTGATAACGCAGTTGGGAGCCTTTGGCTAACTCCACAGGTAGGATTTGACGGTTAACCGCCTCCGCTAAGCGACTTTTTGAGGCTTTATCTGAAGCTTGCCGAGTCTCCTGCTGTAGTAATAGTTTTTCTGTTGCTCCACCAGCTAAGAATAGGTTAAGCCGTACAGCCAAACGGGATGATGCCTGGTTTTCGCTCAATCGCAATAGCTTCATTGCCAGCATAGTTTTGAGCTGGGGCAAAAGACGACCGACGGCCATTTTGACCGCTTCATCTTGCTTTGCTAGGGTGTCAGCAATTGGAGCATGGGTGGGGGTGAACAGTCCATAGCCCTGTTTTACGATGGGCATGGCTGTTGTATCTATGGCTGTTTTCTCGTAATGACTTAACTCAGGCTTGCCCAAGATACAGTCAGCTGGATGGGCATCATCTGTAAACTCTACAAACGATATAGGCGCTAGGGCACTAGTCGCATCTACTCGCTCAATTCTTTCTAGATTTGAATCGAGGCCGACGATCAGTTTAATGCCTTTAGGCAACACACGTGTAACTTCATAGAGAGGCTGACCCACTGCCCAAGGGGCACCATCTGTCAATTTAAGTCGACCGGTAAGACCTGATTGCGCTCTCATCATCAGCAAGGGTTCATCGCCATCCAACTGGCGGGCGAACAAAAACTGCTCGCTATACTGCACCACATCTGCTGGTAAGCCCCCTAGCCAGAGACTAGCTGAACGACCTTCTACTGACGTAATTACCGCGTCTACATAAGGTAAATCAGCTTCTCCATAAATAATATGCTCATCAGCCGTTTGAGTAGTCCAGTAAGGTGTCTGGTTGGGTACCAACGGTAAAATTGCCTCCTGGGCCCCACGTATCGTCGCTGATAGCTGGGCTGGTAGTTGAGCATTCCACAGGTAGCGAGTCAGGCCATAGGTAAACAATCCAGCCCCAAAATCAGTCCACCTGCGTTCGATCACAGGTTGGCCGTTGCGGGCTGCCATTAACAAATCACCTGGGAAAAATGGAGGTTCTGCACTGGTCTGTAATTGGCCTAACTCTGTAGCCACCGCCTCGGGTAGCTCAGGAAAATCGATTCCTGGAACCGTCAGTACATCGCTACGCGTTCGAGAGCGATATCCACTGGAAAGGGGATCACTAGGCTGACTGTAGCCAGCATCCACCACCGTAAACACCTGTTTAGTTTTGAGACGGGCCAAAATTTGCTTTACCCATGACACAGGCAAATCCCTGGACATTGGCTCAGCTGCCGTTGGTAGATAACCATCTACCGGTACCCAAGTTTTAATCGGTTTATCCTCTAGCAAGAGAGTGCTACCGTAACCACTGAAATGAACAACCACAAAGTCGTTGGCCATTGCTTGTTGGGTCAGTTGGTAAAGTGCTCCCAAAATAGCGGCCCGAGTTGCTTGGGTATCAACCAAGGTGACAATATTGTTGACAGTAAATCCAAACCTATACATTAGTAACTGACGCTGAAGCTCAACATCAGTTACGCAGCCTTGTAAAGGTTGACGAGTACCTCCCAATACGCTGCCTGGATATTGATTGATCCCAATCAAAAGGGCAAGTTTGCGACGAGAAGAGTCTGCCAGCGCCTGTTGCCAGCCAAGTAGTTGGGACTGACTCAGCCCCAATGCTCCTAAAATGACGCCTGTTGTTGACAAAAACTCCCGTCGCTTCACTCTCTAGTTACTCCATTAGCTCTAGGCTTGCATGGCTCGAGCTAGCTCGGCAGCCACTTCTGGACGTGAAAACTCCGGTGGGGGTAACTCGCCACGACGCAGCATTTCACGGACCTTAGTACCCGATAAATGAATCCGTTCTTCCTTACTGCTAGGACTAGTCTTGCTAGTTGCCATAGTACCGGTACGGGTGCAGTAGAAGGCGTGCTCGAACTTCATCGGTGTAATACCCATTTCACCAGGCTCAAACTGGTCAAAGATGTGCTGGGCATCATAAGTACCATAGTAGTCGCCGACGCCAGCATGGTCACGACCCACAATAAAGTGAGTACAACCATAGTTCTTACGAATTAAGGCGTGAAAAATTGCCTCGCGAGGACCAGCGTAGCGCATAGCCGATGGATTAATTGCCAAAATCACCCGCTCTTGAGGGAAATAGTGTTCCATCATGATTTCATAACACCGCATCCGTACATCGGCAGGAATATCATCCTTTTTAGTTGCACCTACCAGCGGATGTAAGAATAGGCCATCTACCGTTTCCAAAGCACATTTTTGAATGTACTCATGGGCACGGTGGATAGGGTTACGGGTTTGAAAACCGACCACCGTCTGCCAACCGCGCTCGGCAAACATGGCCCGAGACGCTGTTGGATCAATCTGATACTTGGGGAATAGAGGATGAGGATCACGCTCTAGTAGCCATACAGGACCTGCCAGATTAATATCTCCCTGGTCGTAGACAACTTTTACACCGGGGTGCTTTTCTTCATCTGTACGATAGACATTGATCGCCTCTTTTTTCTTATCGTAAGTGTATTTCTCAGTCAATTCGAGAACACCAACATAGCGACCTGTTTTGTCATTAAGACGTACAAATGTACCTTCGTTTAGAGGGGCCGCAATCTCTTCTGAAACAGATAGAGTGACGGGGACCGACCAAGGTAAACCATTGGCCAGACGCATGTCAGTTACAACTGGCTCATAGTCAGCTTTGCCCATAAAACCAGTAAGTGGACTAAACCCACCAATGGCAATCATGACTAAATCTGATAAAGCCCGATCATCTAGGGTGATTTGAGGTAAAAAATCAGCTTTACTTATAAATTCTGCTTTTTGCTCACCAGAGGCTAACCGATCAATGAGTGTACCGCCATGAGCAGCAATAAGACCATTAGTTAATGTCAAAATGACCTCTTTTCTTCTATATGGACTGCGTTATTGTTCATCTAAACCACGTCCAAGTTGGACCCCGTAGCTTCTTGATCAGAAAAACGACCGTGCTGGACGTGGAAAAGGTTTAATTAGGCGAACGGTCGAATCAGACCGCCACCGAGCACCCGATCATCACCGTCGTACCATACCGCGGCCTGACCTGGGGTTACACTAAACTGAGGTTCTTTAAACACAAGCTTTACAGAACCATTGTCTAGCGGTAACACAGTTGCAGCAACGGCTGGGGATCGATAACGAATTTGTACCCTGACCGCAATCGGTGTATCAGGGACCTCGATTGATACCCAATTCACCCGATCAATAATGCAGTCAGGTTGATGAACACTGTCTCGTTCACCCACAACTACCTGGTTGCGAGCAACGTCTAAGGCCACTACATATAAGGGGGCTGGAGCGGCAATGCCTAACCCTTTACGTTGACCAATTGTGTAATGATGAATACCCGTATGTTGACCGAGTACCTGGCCATTGGTATCCACAATATCACCGGGTTTAGGGGCTAGATACTTATCTAGAAAGGCTTGCATAGATCCATGTTGCTCAATCAGGCACAGATCCTGGCTCTCTGGTTTCTCCGCCGTATGGAGACCGAGTTTAGTGGCCATTGCCCGAGTCTGAACTTTGGTTTGATCCCCCAGGGGAAATTGGGTAGCGCCTAGCTGCTCTTGGGTTAAATCATAGAGAAAATAGGACTGATCCTTCCTTCGATCCACGGCCCGACGCAGCTCGTAGCGATGCGTGTCTGGGTTTTGGGTAATGCGGGCATAGTGACCAGTGGCAATCCTATCTGCGCCTAGCTCCTGGCGGGCGTACGTCAACATAGGGCCAAATTTGACACTGCGATTGCACTGAGAACAGGGTAAGGGGGTTACGCCATGGCTATACCCTTCAACCAAATAGTTGATGATTTTTTCTTCAAATAGCTCACGGGTATCAACAACGTGATACGGAATATCTAAATCTTCACACAGTCGGGCGGCATCTACCATACCTTCAGAGCAGCATTGCCCTTTTCCCTTCATCAGCCATAGGGTGAGACCGATCACATCTTGCCCCTGCTGGTGTAGTGTGGCCGCAGCGACCGAACTATCTACGCCCCCAGACAGACCAACAACAACTTTGCCCATAGATGTTTGAATGTATCAAAATGCCATTTCTTAGGCTAGCATTCCATCTCCAAATCCGTGATGGCTCCCAAGCACTTTTGAGACTGGAAATAGGTTTAGGACTCAAGCCTAGACGACAAATTCCTAAAAGTTACATCAAGCAATACGGTCATGAAACCCTCAAATCCTGATGAAATGAGCGATAGACTTAGGCTGCAATCGTTCTGTGTTACGGCAGTGCAAATGCAAGCGATCGAAGCCCAGCTATTTGAATCAGGGTTTCCGGTGGCGGCACTGATGGAAAAGGTGGCAGGGCGGATCACTGACTATTGGTTACAACATTGGGATCGGGGTCAGAAGGTTCTGGTACTGGTGGGACCAGGACACAATGGTGGTGATGCTTTGGTGGTGGCCCGTGAGTTGTACCTAAGTGGCTACAGTGTCTCTATCTATGCGCCGTTTGACCGATGTAAACCCTTGACGGCTGACCATGGTCGCTATTGCCAGAGTTTAGGGCTCCCTTGGTATGCCAATTGGGCTGAAGTAAAACCTGAGCTAGGCCAGTGTGATGTGATTTTAGATGGGGTGTTTGGGTTTGGCTTGAAACGTCCCTTAGAAGGAGAAATTGCCCTTGCCATTGATGAGATTAATCGTTGTTCTATCCCAGTGGTCAGCATTGATTTGCCCTCAGGTATTCATACCGATATTGGTCAGATTGGTCCAGCTATCATTGCAGAAACCACACTTTGTCTAGGGGTATGGAAACGGGCTTGTTTACAGGAATCGGCGCAGCCGTATTTAGGGCAGCTACATCTAATCGATTTTGATATTCCCCTGGCCAATATTGAGACAGTACTGGGAGCTAATCCTCAGGTGCAGTGTTTGATACCTGAGCGGGCGATTCAGGCAATTCCCCTGAATCGGTCTCCTATTGCCTATAAATATCTATTGGGGCAATTGTTAGTGATTGCTGGCTCCAGGGAGTATGTAGGGGCAGCACTGTTGACAGGATATGGGGCTATGGCCAGTGGTGTCGGTATGGTGACGCTGATAGTGCCAGAAAGCATAAGATTACAAACCGTGGCTCAATTGCCGGGAGCATTGGTGATTGGTGCCAAGGAAACGTCTACGGGTAGGATTGTGGCTCTACCGTCATTGGATCTGACCCGATATACAGCGATTGCCTGTGGCCCTGGTCTAGGGCGTCCAGTTGACTGGTTACCGGAGGTGTTAGCCCACCGTGCAGCACTAGTGCTAGATGCGGATGGCTTAAATGGTGTCATGGCAGAGCAGTTGGCAGCGCGTCAAGCACCTACGGTCATTACCCCCCATCCTGGTGAGTTTCGACGATTATTTCCTGATTTAGAGGTAGGCCACGATGGAGCAATGCAGGCTGCTCAAATGACAGGAGCTACGGTGGTGCTCAAGGGGGCAAAAACGGCCATTGCTACGAATGATGGTCATTTGTGGCTTAATCTTCAGAGCACGCCTGCCCTTGCCCGTGGTGGTAGTGGAGATGTATTGACGGGGTTGATGGGGGGATTATTGGCCCAGAAAATTATGGCAGCGAGTAATGCTAATGGGGCAATGCTCAATGCTACGTTGGGAGCAGTGTGGTGGCATGCTCAAGCTGGCCTATATGCTCACAAGCGACGGACCGTGCTCGGTGTGGACCCACTGGAATTGGCTCGGTGTCTAAACCCGGCCTTGGCAGACTATTTGTGTGAAATGCAACATGGGTTACATTAAAGCGATGATTGCTGATAGATAGCTAAATTTAGTAGTGAAACCCACACTACAGGCCTTTGGAGCGGGGGGAGCTGAGGCGCGATCGCAACGTAATGGCCGTTAGCCCCACAATTGTAAGCGGCACAATTACATATTTTAAGGCTGAACCAAACAGGACTGTGTTGTCGTGCTCGGTAGATTTCATGACCAAATACAACGTATAGGCCACGTAGTATACCAGCAGTAAGAGGCCTTCCCAACGACTGACCAAATTGTCGTTAAAGCAAATGGGGAAACACATAATGGCCACCCCAATCATGACTGGGATATCAAATGCTAAAACGGAAGGCTCAATGGCAATACCATTAGGGGCTAACGCGCTGGTCACCCCCAATACCACTAAAATATTGAAAATATTGCTGCCTACCACATTGCCCACAGCAATATCGCGCTCACCCCGTAAACTGGCCACAATAGAGGTAGCTAACTCAGGTAAAGACGTGCCTAACGCCACAATGGTTAACCCAATGATTAATGGATTAACCTCCAAGGCGTTAGCAATAGTGATGGCACCGTTGACTAACAGCTGTGACCCGATCACTAGGCAGGCCATGCCGCCCAAAAAAGCAAGTACCTCAATACCTACCTTGGGCCAGGCAAATGCTTTAGGACCATACTCCTGGGCATACTCGTCCTGAACATCCGGGTTGCTCTCACGACGGCTTTGGACAAGCAAAAATACGGTGTAGGTCAGTCCACCTAAAAACAAAACGACACCATCAGACGTCCCGATAGCCCCATCCAGGCTAAATAGAAACACTAGGCCAGACACGCCAATCATGATGGGAACATCTAGGCGGATTAGCTGCTGAGCCACAACCAACGGAGCTACCAGAGCCGAAGCCCCCAAAATCAACAACACATTGCAAATATTGCTGCCGACTACGTTACCAACAGCAAGCTGGGCTTGATTATTAAACGTGGCGTGTAAGCTAACAGCAAGTTCTGGTGCACTCGTACCAAACGCAACGACGGTCAGACCAATCACCAGGGGGGAGATGCGCATCATGGCTGCTAAGTTGGAAGCACCCCGGACCAAGAAATCGGCTCCAACAACTAAGAAAACTATCCCCAGTATGAGAAATACAGTGGCGGTCATGGCCTTACAGGCTATCTCCTTTCATCGGTTCCTTATCTAATTGTTGTCCAAAGTCAACTAAGCGACCAGCGATTTGAGTTGACTGGTTTTGTTAACCTGTTTCGGCAGTTTACTCTGAGCAATACATACCATGTATGAATAATTACCCCCATGTAACCACGACACTAGCCCCTTGGCGATCTGCTTTAGCTCGAGCCCTTCATCGCAATCGTGCACGAGCCTACTGTCGTTACTTGCAGTTAGCCACTGTTAACCTAGAAGGTAAACCCTCTAATCGTACCGTAGTTTTTCGTGGATTTGTTGATGAAAAACTGCAAATGGTGACCGATGGCCGCAGTGAGAAAGTCAACCAAATTCAAGCCTGCCCTTGGGCTGAAATTTGCTGGTACTTTACGGTAACCCGAGAACAGTTCCGGATCGCTGGCGAGTTGACTCTGATTGGCTCAGATAACGACGATCCGAAATCCATACGTCTCAATGCTTGGCAAACCTTGTCAGCAACTGCCCACCAACAGTTTTATTGGCCCCATCCAGGCCATTTAAGAACAGATGAAAACACATTTGAGCCCACTAATATGGCGACGGAGCAGCCTCCAGATAGTTTCTCTGTACTGCTTCTAAATGCTAACCGGGTAGATTACTTGGTTCTGCGAGGCACACCCCAGAATCGGTTTGTCTATGAATGGATGAATGGGGCATGGGTGGTTCAGGAGGTTAATCCTTAAACGGAGCAGTCCCCTTAAGTTCTAACTCTGGGGGCAGCCGTCTAAAAATTCTTCAATGATGCGATCCTGTAATCTACAGCAGTCACCTGCATCAGAGGCTTTTGGTTCAGTATGATCAGACGACTGTCTGGCGGATATGGGAGTAGGGAGCGATGCCTGCTGAAGTTGAGCAATTTTCTGCTCCAAGGTTTCGATCCGGTCTACGAGAGTGCGAATGACGGCTGCTTCCGAGTCAGGTAATTGGCCATGTTCCAGGGGACCTGGTCGACTTGACCGATGGACGATCCGACCAGGTATACCAACTACAGTGCAGTCAGAGGGGACATCTCTGAGCACAACGGAGCCTGCACCTACGCGAACATTGTTACCAATTTGAATGTTGCCTAAGACTTTGGCACCAGCGCCGACAACGACTTGGGTACCGACTGTGGGGTGTCGCTTACCGGTTTCTTTGCCGGTTCCGCCCAGGGTAACCCCTTGGTAGATCAAAGAATAATCGCCCACAATGGCAGTCTCGCCAATGACAACGCCCATTCCATGATCAATAAACACCCCACAACCAATGGTGGCACCTGGGTGAATTTCAATGCCTGTAATTAGTCGAGCGACATGGGATATAAACCTGGGTAAAAAGGGTAGGCCTAAATTCCATAAACCATGGGCTAAGCGATAAAGCGATAACGCATGCAGACCTGGATAGCAAAACAAAACTTCCAGCACGTTGCGGGCAGCTGGATCTCGTTCAAAAACGACTTTAAAGTCGGCAATAAAAGTTCGTAACACGTAGACGTCCTCAAAGGTATTAGTTCGCTGCTGATTTTCAGTTAGGGCGGCAACTAGAATGCGGTTTAAGTGGCACATTCGCCAGCGTCGCAACAGAGCCCTTGGATAAGATTAGCAACAGCGCAATGGACTCGTTGATAGATTTAGATATGACGCCAGTGCAAAGACACATTCAGGAACCAGCATACCGCAGGGAAAGAAGTTCAGCCTGAACGTTGCCTGAACTTAGTTGTGGAGCAACGCTAACTAAGGCGGTGGGTGTTGAGTGGTGTATTGAAAATTGTGTGAAGTGGAATTAAGTCATGGTAGGTCCACAATCTTCCCGTTATATTCTTTTTGTGCAGCACGGTTGGCATGATACCAATCGCCGTATGCAGCGCCTTGGACATTCACTGGCAGATGACCAGACAGAAGTGATTGCGCCTAATCTGGGACTGATTAAAACCTGGTGGCGGATTGAACCGTTGATTAAACAGGTGGAACGGGTGGCGATCGCCACCCATCAACGCTACCCACATCGCCCCTGGCGCATTGTTGGTCATTCCATGGGCGGTCTGATTTGGCTAGAACTGTTGCAGCGTCATTCTGAATGGTGGCCTCAGATCAATTCAGTTAGCTTGGTGAGTTCCCCCGTTGGTGGGGCAGATTTGGGCAGAATTTTTGATCCGTTCCGCTGGGGCATTGGCATTGCCAGGGATCTGGGCACCGACCGTCGAGCGATCGCAGAACAGTTGGCCCGACATATCCCGATGCAAACCATTGCCAGCGATTACGATGGCGGCAGCGATGGCACGGTACCGATTCAGTGCTCCCAATTTCGCTATGCCAGCTACACCCAGCTTAGGGGTATTCGTCACGACAATACCAAAGATCATCCCGATGTCACGTCAGCGATTCAAACCTTTTGGACCAGGCTGCCGATTGCGCCAGTGCGGCCTGTAGACCCGTTAGCAGACGCCATAGTCGCCGACCTTCAAGCTATTCCAGGAATGACCGATGCCCACCCGCGTGACTTTAAACGAGCCACTGTCTGGGCCACCCTTAGGGATGGGTTCACCTTACGCACCTGGCGTCATCCCTTGGGCATCCACCATGTGTTTCTTGCTGATGCGTTGCAGCGCAGCTGTTTTGCTGGATTTGTCGGCTGGCCCGATACGCCCTATCTGTATGAACGATTAGCTGCGATTAAACAGCGATATGGCCAAAGCTGATGTTGTTAATTTGTGAGCACATCAATTTACGATACTCTTGCTGAGTAAGCTCAGTTGGTGACAACCTAGGGCAGAACATGATGTATGTACTGTTTAAGGTGTGATGCCTGCTGAGTATATGTATGCGATGGCTGTTCAGCATAGATGGAGAGGATATTGTCCCAGATGCCTACACCGTTTTTATTACCTATTCTTATTTTGGCTTCAGTCATCCTAAATACGTTAGGCCAAAGTTTATTAAAGCTTGGAGCGGGGCAAAATCCGTTTAATTTGTATCTGTTTAGTGGATTAGCTGCCTACGGTATCAGCACAGTTTTTTATGTGACGGTGTTGGGTAAACTCAATGTCTCGGTTGTTTATCCCGTGGTGATTGGTTTGACTATTCTCTCCACCACCTTTGCTGGCATGCTTCTATTAAAGGAACAGGTATCTGCTCTGCATTGGTTTGGCATTGGGCTGATGATAAGTGGTATTTCAGCCATTGCGGTTGGCAAAATAATTTCAATTTAGCCCTACTTAAAGACTTAATGTCTTGGTGAATCTTACCCCCCTGAAGGAGATGTCCTGTGTCACAGCTTCCCCAATCGTCAGCAACCGGTTCTACTGGTCAAGGCCAGCATTTTATTGAGCAGATCCGGATTGAGTGGATTTTGATTACGGCGATTGCGATCGCATGTCTGCTCCGAGTCATTTATGTAGGTGTGCGAGAACTTTGGTACGACGAAGTGTTGTCACTGTTGCTGTCTACCAGCCAACGAGCGAGCTACACTGACCCACCGACTACACCCATTGCTCTGGCTAATTACAGTGCCCTGTTACAGCTCCCCAAGTTTAACGGTATTGGTGATTTGATTAAAGCCATAAAGCCCCTATTACAAGGGCTGGTTGGTCGTGAACCCCATCCGCCATTGTTCTTTTTGTCCCAGTATTTGTGGTTACCCCTGACCGGCACTAAAGAAGCCGCCCTGCGTGGGCTCAACCTGTTGTTAAGTTTAGGCGCAATCTTAGGAGCCTATGGCATGGGCAAGGCCCTATTTAATCACCGGGGTGGGCTGGTGCTCGCAGCTTTACTAGGGTTAAACCCGTTTTACTGGTTTCACTCCCTCAATCTGCGCATGTACTGCCCAGCGGTTTTGTGGGTTACCCTGAGCGGCTGGGCGACACTACAGCTCTGTAATCAGCGATCTCCTCGTCCAATGCGACTATTGTGGTATCTGGTGCTTACCCTGTCTATTGCGGCTGGAATGTTAACCTATTATCTCTCTGCCCTATGGTTTTTATCATTGGGCTGTGTGATTCTCATCCAAGACCGCAAACGCTGGTGGCAGTACGCTCTGTGTGGCTTTGGTGCCATATTTTTAGCAGCACCCTGGTTTTATTGGGGGCTGCCCCAACAGCTGAGAAATGTAGACCTCAATCGTTTTGCCACTAAAAGTAGTTTGGGAGAAACCATTGCCAAGCATACTCAAGGCGTATTAGAAGTACTTGGGATTCAACTCACGGTGGGCGATTGGGCAACAAGTTTGCCAGCTGCTGTTGTGTTAGGGATGGGGGTACTTGCCATACTGTTATTAGCAACAGTTATCTGGCAGCTATGGCGGCTGTTACGCAATGATTCTCCTGCATTACTATTTTCTGTCATAATTTTAGGATGTTTGCCCTTATTGTTAATGCTAGGGTCTGATATTTTGTCGGGCAAATCTACATTGGCTTGGGGTTTTGGACGCAGTGCGATTTTTATTTTGCCTGGGTTTTTGTTGCTGGTGACAGCCTGGTTAATGAATCTGTCTAATACCTGGCAAAAACTAGCATTAATAGCAATCTTGGTTCTATATCTCGGGTTAAATGTGGGCGATATGGTTGGACGCAATCGCCAGGTATTTCAACAGATTTCTGCCACGGCAACAGCGTCAGACACTACGCTAATAGCTATGAATTCAAAGGCCTGGGGCCATGTGTTGCGGTTGGTTTACTATTTTCCTAGTGATACGCCTGTGAAGTTATTGGCGACTGATGCGGCTATGCTGCCTGATGCATTAGAGAGTGCTTTATCTGACTCAGGAGAAAAGTATGACCAAATTCTTTGGTTAGAATCGGGAAGACCGGTGTGGAATGCGCCAACAGAGGCTGAGGCTGAGCAAATTCGTCAGGCTATCGATGGTCTTTTGGGGGCTGATTATCGGGTGGTGGGGCAACAGGAATTGGTCGGTACGATGAAGTTGGATCGGTTTAGTTTAAAGACTTATGAGAAAGTATCTTAGAAGAAGAAGACAAGAGAATGCATATAATCCAAATCATGGTTCTTAGGTTTCTTCTAGGACTGACAGCTGTTCGCCTCGCTGAGCATAAAAGACATCTTCTACATCGCCGCGACGAAATAGGGGTTGTTGTTGGCGTTTAGACAGTCGATGTTCCAGTCCAGCTTTAATGAGTAAATCTAGGATGTCTTTTTTGCGTTGACCAAACATGGCAGCTGCATCCTGGAGCCGAATCCATTGCTGGCGAAAGAGTCCTAGAATTTTTTCTTCGGGGTCTTGTTGGATTTGGGTGAGTAAAATCTTGGCTAGGAGCCAGCAGGCTTTGGTATCGGCCTCGGCGCGGTGGGATGTGCCGACGTCAAAGTTGAAGTGTTTGACTAAATTGGGCAAGCTGCGGGACGGCAGGTCTGCCAGTAGTAGCCGGGAAAGTAGGACGGTGCAAAAGCGGTGGCTGGGGGGACGATGGTAGTGAACGTCAAGGCGTTTGTATTCGGATTGGAGAAAGCCGTAGTCAAAGTCCAGGTTATGGGCGGTGAGGACGTCTTGGCGGAGTAGGGATTCGTAGTCGGCCCACACTTCCTCGGGGTAGGGGGCTTTGCTGACCATGGCGGTGGTGATGCCGGTAATTTTGGTGATGAAGGGGGGCACCTTGCCAGTGGGGTTAATCAAGGAGGTTTCCTGCTGCAGGATACCGTCAGTGAGGTTGGCTTTGAGGACGGAAACTTCGATAACGTTGGATTTGTAGGCGACGGAGCCGGTGGTTTCGACGTCGACGACGGTAAGGGTGGATTGGCTTACCCGCCGGTAAAAGGCCAGCAGTTGCTTGGACAAGAGGGAGGATTGGCCCTGGTATTTTTTGTCCGACGGTTGAGCGGCCATAGTGGGTGGCGGGGACAGCGTAGTTATTTTAGCGTTACAACTATAGTCTGCCTTTGAACAGCCAAACTATTATACAAACTACGGGACGGGAGCAAGCGGGTAATGCTCGTCCTTGTTTGGTGCTTAGCCGTACTCAGTTTAATCAGGCGAGAAAAGGGATTGTGATTGTTTCTTCGATTACGAGTACGGTTAAGCCTGATATTAAAACGATGATTGTTATTCCTGGGACTGGTTCCGCCTGATGGGATGATTCAGCCAAAATGCTTGTAATGCAAGGGATACAGACGTTTTAGAAGAAGCTCGCTCAAATCGTTACTCTATAGGCCTTTCAGGCATTTTTCCCATTACACGGAACCAGTGCCCCCCCTTTTGCTTGGAGCTATGTTGTCAAAACTTAAACTCGGACAAAAATTTACCCTGATGCTGCTGGCCGTCTTTTTAGGCGGCATCCTGATGAGCGGTATTGCCCTATCCAAGCTGCTCAACTATACAGCCCAAGCAAAGTTAACCAACAAAGCACTGATGCTGATGGAAACCATGAACTCCGTGCGTCAGTATACCGTTGAGGAGGTGAGACCAGAGTTAGCAGACCGTAGCGAAACCGAGTTTTTGCCAGAAACCGTCCCCAGCTACTCAGCCCATAGGGTGTTCGCAACACTCCAGGCCAGCCCAGATTACCAAGACTTCTTCTATAAAGAAGCCGTTCTTGACCCCACGAACCCCAAGGACCAGGCCGATGAGTTTGAAATAGAGCTAGTGAACTCGTTTCAGCGTGAAATTCGCGAAGAATTACATGGGTTTAGAAATGTGTGTTTACAGGGTGTTTGCCCTTGCCATCTTTCTAGTTAACTTCTGGCTCAAACGCTATGTGGTGCGTCCTATAAACCGTATGGCTGCCACTGCAGAGGCCGTCAGTACTGGCGATACCCAAGCTGAATTTGTCAAATGGTCCGATGATGAGGTGGGTAACCTGACTGATTCGTTTAACCGTATGCGTCTGAGTTTGCAGATGGCCATGCAGCGGTTAGAGCGCCATCGTCGTAAGCGTAAAGGGAGTCCAGGGGCAGGTTAAAGGCAGGTAGGGGCAATCCCTTGTGGATGCCCGCACGGCTTGGGCTGGCACAAGGCACAGCCCCTACAAGATTGCAGCCCCTACAAGATTGTTCTTTAAATGGTTTTACCTGACATAGGTTGCAACATCATTTTGTCTTCACGCTAATCTCACTGCGTAGCTCTTTGCGAAACTCTTGGGCCTTTGCACCATCTGGAATTTCTCTAGCTAACCGGTCAACAAACCTGGGCGGACTCAGGTCTGGATAGTCCGCCAGGGTATCTTCCACAATCATGCTGGCCATGGGACCAATACAATGAGCCAGGGCCTGACGACAGCGAGTAATCAGCTCAGGCGTTAACCCTTGCTGACGTTGTTGCAGTACGGTGTTAATCTCAGGCATTGTGTCGCTGGCGGCCAATGCTTCATCTGGGATACAAATGTGGCTTAAAAAGACCGTGGCCTGATCGGCGTCGGATATTTGTCCTGCTAGAATTTCAACAATTTCCTGGGGAGTTGCATGGGGATTGTCCTCTAATGTTTCTTCGATTACCATGTCGGCAATGGGGCCGATGCAGCGGCTAAGTTCATCACGACATTGGGCAATATAAAGACGGATCGGGTCGAGAGACATCTGCCTGCTTGGGAAGAACTGCGGCTGCAGGAAGGGGCTGAATAGGGGTGAGAGTTTTATTAAAGTCTTTAGGCAGTAACGGTGTGAGCCGCTCGAACACCTCCTGGGCAGATTGAAATCTATCCAGGGGCTGTTGCCGAGTCATGGTGGCTATAATTTTCCCCAGCTTTGGATTAATCTTTGCATGGGGTGTCCAGTCCATGTCCAGGGTATGCGAGTCCATTAGATCGCGGGGATGCTTGCCTGTGAGGAGGACCAGCGCTGTTACTCCAAGGGCATATAAATCACCAGAGGGGGCGCATTTGCCAAACATTTGTTCTGGCGGGGAATAGCCAAATTTGCCGACGGCGGTTAATGCCTTTTGTGGAGTTTCATTCTGGGTCACTATGTCTGATAAGGAGTCAGACATAGTGTTGTTGACCAGGCCAAAGTCGATTAGGACAGGGAGGTTGCGATCGCGAGAATACATCACATTCTCAGGTGAAATATCGCGATGCATAATGTTTAGACTATGCAAGTAATCCAACACCCTTAGCATATGGGCTAACCAGACGATCACCTCAGCTTCAGTGAACACCTTAGACTGCTTTTTGCGCTGCTGGAGCAGTTTTAGGTAGGTGACTCCGTTAATGTATTCCTGCACGATAAACAACCGTTTCGCCTGGGTAAAACAGGCCATAAACTTAGGAATTTGCGGATGGTCAATGCTGTGGAGCGTCTTTGCTTCCCGCTGAAACAGTTCAATCGCTTTTTTTAAGAATTTGCTTTGTTTTTGAATCGGGCGTAGCTCCTTGAGGACACACAGTTCACCAAACCGCTGGGTGTCTTCCGCCAGATACGAAAAGCCAAATCCACCCTGTCCTAACATCCGTTTGATGGTATAGCGCCCTGCTACTTTAGTGCCCTCAGCTAGCACTGGCGTTGGTGTTTGGGAGGCCGTTTGAACAGACGGCTGCCAATGTTTTGTTTTTTGTGCGTCAGTTGTAGCAACAGATACGGACATGCGGGCACTAAAGCCAACCGCATCAGTCACAACAATAGCGGCTAGAGCACGCTGTCCTCGGCTAGGGGTGGGAAGGTCGCTGGGCATGGACGTAGGGGCGTTATAAAAACGTCACATTTTTGAACAAATGAAATCAATGGTTAATGCCTTGTCTAAGGAGTCTACAAAGATGACATGAGACGGAGATGAACTGCCGTACGAAATATCATCAAGGGAACATCACAACGCTATAACCTTCACGCAAAGGCTGGGCATTTTCCGATGAAATCCCCTGTGACGCCCTAGAAACCGTACATCCATACAAGTCAGTAAAAGTAACCAGAAAATTGGTTCCATGCGTAGGTCTTCAAGCTTGTACAGATTTGACAGTATAAGTTTCTATTTCAATTACAAAGCTTAATCACCCTGAATTGATAGATATCCGTAAATTTATGCTTATGGATAACCTGATGAGCAGTATCAAGGAAATGAGGGTTGATATCCAGTTAATTTGGACAAGGTTTAGCGATAGCATTTAAAAATTGACGTTTTTTAACCCCCTACTTTAGTGCAAACAGCAACCCCAAAGGGCACACAACCTATGGACACACAGAACCTGAGCCGAATTATCGACACCGCCTGGGAAAACCGTAGTTCGATCAATTCCAGTACATCAGGCGAAACCCGTGATGCCATTGAATATGTAGTTAACGGTCTCGATAGTGGCCAGTATCGTATTTGTGAAAAATCAGGTGATGGCTGGAACGTCAACCAATGGCTAAAAAAGGCCGTACTGATGTCCTTTCGCCTGAATGACTCCACCGTTATTTCTAGCGGTTTAACCTATGCCGAAATGGGTGACGCTCCCTGGTTTGATAAAGTCCCTTCCAAGTTTTCCGGTTGGACCCAAGAGGACTATGCCCAAGCCGGTTTTCGTGCCGTACCCAACTGCGTCGTCCGCCGGGGATCCTACGTTGCCAGTAACGTGGTGCTGATGCCCAGCTTTGTCAATATCGGCGCATACGTTGACAGTGGCACCATGGTAGACAGCTATGTCACTGTCGGCTCCTGTGCCCAAATTGGCAAAAACTGCCACCTATCTGCAGGGGTTGTCATTGGTGGTGTACTGGAGCCTATACAGGCCAACCCCGTCATCATTGAAGACAATGTCTTTGTCGGCGGCCAAAGCGAAGTTTCCGAGGGGGTCATTGTTAGAGAAGGAGCGGTGTTAGCCATTGGGGTGTACCTAAGTCAGTCCACCAAGATTGTTAACCGCGACACAGGCGAGATTACCTATGGTGAGATTCCCCCATATTCTGTTGTTGTACCTGGAGCATTGCCTGGTAAGCCCCTAGCTGATGGGACCCCTGGCCCTAGCTTATATTGCAACGTAATTGTCAAGACTGTGGATGACAAGACCCGGTCAAAGACATCGCTCAACGAGTTGTTGCGAGATTAGGTTGAACCTGAAACAGTCTGTTTAGGAAAACTAATTTCTAACTAGTTCAATCTCCCCTCTCGGGCGGGGTGCCTAGAGGGCGGGGTGGGTTGGCCGATAGCGCTCAATTTCGAAACCCACCCCGAAGCCCCTCCCAGGAAGGGATGAATTATCGCCTAATGCATTCACTTTAAAGTCTAAATAATGTCTCTTTTCCCCTTCGACCAAAAGGACGGATATCTGTGGCTCAACGGTGAAACCGTTGTCTGGAAAGATGCCAAAATTCATCCCTTGACCCACGGTCTCCACTACGCCAGTAGCGTTTTTGAAGGCGTTCGCATCTATAATGGCAAACCATTTTTACTGGCTGACCATATCGAGCGACTGCACCAGTCCACCAAAATTTTGGGCTTTGAAATTCCCTATTCCACAGATGATATTATTGCCGCTACCCACGATCTGCTCGCTAAAGAGTCCATTGATGTAGGGTATATCCGCCACTTTTCCTGGCGTGGTAGCGAACGCCTGCGGATTTATGCACCAGACACGTCCACCTGTGTAGCCATTGCCGCCTGGGCGTTTCCCACAACGTTATTTAGCATTGAGACCAAGAAACCTTTAAAGCTCACTAGCCAGATTTCCTGGCGTAAGCCTGATCCAGCGACAGCACCTACCGTCAGTAAAGCTGGCTGTCTATATCCTATCTGCTTTATGAGCAAGCATGAAGCAGTCCAGCAAGGGTTTGATGATGCTCTAATGCTGGACTATCGAGGGCTGATTGCCGAGTCTACCGCCTCCAATGTGTTTCTGATTATGGATGGAGCTGTGCATACACCGATTCCAGACTGTTTCCTTAACGGCATTACTCGTCAAACAATTCTTAAGCTGGCAAAACAGCTTGGTATTCCTACTGTTGAGCGCCATATTAAACCAGAGGAACTAGCGCAGGCCCAAGAGGTCTTTTTAACTGGGACAACCTGTGAAATTGAGTCGATTAGCCAGATTGATCAGCAGACATTTGCACCGTTTGGCCCAGTGACCATGCGTTTAATTGGGGCCTATAGGGACTTTGTAATGGAGCAAACGGCGGCAGTCGGTTTGTAAGGTTTGTACAATATCTAATCACTCTTCAAAAGAATTTCATTTCTATGTCCGTTAGTACCGTCACTACCCCTATTTTCGATCCCGTAAACGTCACCCAAGAACTTATCCGCTGTCCCAGTGTCACTCCCGACCGAGAAGGGGGCTTAGACGTGGTCCAACGTCACCTGGAATTGTTGGGCTTTACCTGTCACCGCATGACCTTCCACAATGAGCCAGGTAGTTATGAGGTAGACAACCTCTATGCTCGCCTGGGTACTGAGGGGCCAAATCTAGCCTTTGCGGGGCACACTGATGTAGTGCCTGAAGGTAATCGTGAGCGCTGGGGAGATATTGACCCCTACAAGGGAGAAATCCGAGACGGTATTTTGTGGGGGCGGGGGACTGTCGATATGAAAGCGGGTATCGGCTGCTTTATTGCAGCTGTTTCATCGTGGCTGGCTAAGAACAAAGACAGCTTTGACAGCTTTAAAGGCTCGTTTAGTTTCATTATTACCGGCGATGAAGAACACGAGGCCATTAACGGGACCAAACCGGTAATGAGATGGTTAGAGGCACGAGGCGAGAAACTAGATGCCTGTGTTGTGGGTGAACCAACTAATCCTCTGGAAATGGGAGACTGTGTTCACATTGGCCGACGGGGTAGTATCAACACGTTTATTACGGTTAAGGGCAAGCAGGGACATGTGGCCTATCAGCGAAATGTGCTAAACCCGGTGCCTGCAGCAGTGGCGATGGTAGCTGCCCTGCAGAATCTAACGTTAGATCAGGGCAACGAATGGTTTGAACCGTCGAATCTGGAAATGACCCAGTTTGAGACGGCCAAATGTGCGGAAAATGTGATTCCGGCTGAGGTGAAACTGCGGTTCAATATTCGCTTTAATGATGAACAAACGGGCGAAGGGTTACAACAGTTGATTTGTGAAACCGTTGACCCGATTGCCCGTGACCATGGCACCGAGTACGATATTCGCTTTCGAGTAAGTGGTGAAGCATTTCGTACCGATCCACAAGATACTTTTGTAGCCTTGGTACAAGACGCTGTTGAAGAGATTGCTAACCGACGACCCAGGCTAAGCACAGAAGGCGGTATCACCGATGCCCGGTTTCTGGTTACCCACTGTGTGACTGTCGAGTATGGGCCGTTGGATAACACAATGCATCAGATTGGTGAGCATATTCCCATTGCCCATATTCATGAGCTGCACCAGGTGTACGAGCGAATTATCGACAAGTTTTTTGCCGATTAATTTCTATGGGCACCTTTGGGGGATCAATGCAAAGCGGAACGATTTTCGCAAAAATATAGACTATCGGAGTACTCTGCAAGAAGAACAAAGCTCTACGGAACACTCTGCGAGAAGGGCAAAGCTCTACGGAATGCGCGCCCTTTCTAAATTTCGACTTTCGAATTCCGAATTCTGACCTGGTTGCCAGCAACTATCCTATGATAGAGAGCAGACTTATTTCCAATTGAGACAACGCTAATGACATTAGCAACGGCTCCCCAAATTCCCAAAGAAAATCGCCTACTTTTTAACAGCTGTTCTGTTCCTTCTTTGCTGGTACCCATAATATTCACCGACCTGGAAGCTTTATCAGAGTGAGATCTCACTAGCCAAAAGTCGCATTCTGTAAAGGCTATCCTGACTATTTCACAGTTCTGTTGAATACTTAGGGTATTGTCCAAACCGGAACTATGCGACTACTCATCCAACTCATTGGCTTAGCCCTGATGCTGCTAGGCATTTACTACTTAGGTAAGAATATATTCTTTACTACAAACGTTAGCCCCTATTTCTGGCGTGGCCTTGCAGCTGACGCGTCAATCTTCTTGCTGTGTGCAGGTATTTGTTTGCTGGTATTTATGCCGCTCGGCTTTATGAAACAGTTGGGCTGGATTTTTGTTGCTGGTGGAATTCTCTGCATTTTTATCAGCAGTCGCGCCATCCTCACTCCTACTAGCCTGTGGCAGTTTTTCGTTGCCACCTCATCTATGGCGTTTGGGTACCGGTTATTTGCGACTGGGCGCTAGTTGTTGACTATTCCCTGACCTTTCCACAACCCTGGAAAATGTGAGCGATAGCGGTTGGTGGGAAGTGAGTTGGGGACTAGAAAGCTTCTAACAGAAAGCACAAAAATGGCCCCACCCCTTAGTTCAAGCTTACAAAAGTCTCCTTATACTTTTTTCCCTTAAATCTCATTTTTACGCCATTGGCTGGAGCTAGGGTAACACCTCGCCGTTTTGGAGCTTCAGGGGTTTTATCGGCCCACTCTAGCTGATAGCGTGATACCAGTGTCGCCAAGACCAGCTTCATCTCAAACTGGGCTAAGACTTCACCAATGCATCTGCGGATGCCGCCGCCAAAGGGTAAAAACTCATAGTTAGAAAACTGACGTTCTAAAAAACGTTCAGGTCTAAACGACTTGGAATCTGGGTATAGGTCAGGACGATGGTGGGTGAGATAAATCGCTCCATATAGTCGGGTACCTGGTTCCAGGTCATAGTCCATCAATCGCATCGGTGAGGTTACCTCACGGGGAACCGTTAGCATGGCAATGGGATAAATCCGCAGGGTTTCATTACAGACAGCAGTGAGATAGGGCAGTTTTGTAATCTCCATCGGGTCAGGTGATGGCCCTAAACTGTTTAGTTCAGCGATTAGGGTTTGGTAAATCTTTGGCTCTGTATAAATCCAATAGAGTGCCCAAGAGATAGCACTGGCGGTTGTTTCGTGACCCGCTAACAACATGGTCAATAGCTCATCATGGAGTTCAGTATCGTCCATGGGCTGACCCGTTTCATCCCGTGTTGCGATCAAAAGGCTGAGGATATCGGTCTTTGTGGTGGTGTCTTGGACACGTCGTTCACTAATCTCAGCCAGCAGTAACTCACTCACCTGGTGGCGTATATGCTGAAAATGTCCCCATGGACTACGGGGTCCCCAATCAAGGCGCAGGGCTGGAAAAAATAAGGCAGCAGATACCAGGATGTTTTGAAAACAGTCGGTAAATTCGACGATTAAGGCTTTGAGCAGCTCAAATCGGGGACCATCACTGAGACCAAAGACTACCTTGAGAATGACCTCTAGGGAAATCGTTTGGGTTAGCGATCGCGCCAAAAATACATCCCCAGGGGACAGGTTTTGCATCGCATTCTCAGTTAGCTCAAGAATTAACTGACCGTATTGGGGAATCTGTTCCCGATGAAATGGCGGCATCAATAATTTGCGTTCGCGCCGATGCCGGTTGCCCTCTAAGCAAAAGATGGAATAATCCCCAACAACCGGATTGAGCAGTGGATTCGGCGGAGCCTTAATATTCTCGCCAGAGAACATTTGTTGAATCCCTTTGGGATGACTGACAAACAAAACGGTGTCATAGTTGCCCATCACTGGCGCATTAAAAAGATCCCCATCTCGTTTAGCCCCCTGTTCAATATAGGCCAATGGATTAATCGTGTAGTGCAACACCTGTAACCAGCGGGGAGCTGTCGAAGCTTGAGGAATAGACAAATAAGACGCCATAATGCAGGTTCAAACCACTCGCTAATACTTATGTTTAGTTGCTTGCGCTCGTAACATAGTATACCAGTATTAGTTTTATGATTCCGATAAGCGCTTAACCTTGGCACCGGCCAGGCGTTTATGGATTTCAGCCAGGCGTTGGGGGATGACATCCTGGTGGGGACTGTGCTGTAGACAGCGGTTAAGGTCCAATGATTGTAGATTATCGGCCTGAGAGCCGGGAAACCAATGGCTAGCACCGCCTAGCAGGTTATAGCGGGCAGCGGCATATTCGGTCATATCAAATGCATCCATTAGGTTGCCAAGCCACAGGATTATGGGGATATTTAAGTTGCCAGGGGTATTGTCTGGTTTGGGGAGACCCACATCCCAGGTTTTATACCAGGTTTCGCCCAGGGTTGCGATCGCACTCTCTTCCAACCGTTTCAGAATCGGTGTTAGCACCTCATCCGCCTGATCGAGCAGAGGCAGTACGTTCATATGCTCATCAAAGTCGCTTGGTTTAGCTGCCCCCAGGCTCAACGTATGCACCTGGCGATGACTCAAACAAAATAGGTCATTAAATACCATGGGGCTGAGCGGTGCGCACAAATCCACTAGCTTTTGGGGTGGGGCATACAGGTGACCGCCTTTATCCGAGGGGCTAATGATAAACACACCGATATCTTGTTGTTGGGCCGCTTCAATTGCAGGCCAGTTATTTTGAAAAATGTAGTACCAGTGTAGGTTCATGTAGTCGAACTGACCGGTATTCACCGTATCGACAATCACATCTGTGGGGCCATGGGTGGAAAAGCCCACGTAGCGCACTCGGCCCTGCTTTTGCAGGTCGCGTACCACATCCATACAGCCACCGGGACGCAGGGTCCAATCCAATAGCCCATGGGTGTTGATGCCATGGATACCCAGCAGATCCACATAGTCCATTTGTAGGTTTTTTATGGACTTATTGAAGGTGGCCAGAAATTCCTTGGGGTCTTCGCGGGGGGTGACTTTGGTTTGAACGATGATGCGATCGCGATCAAACGTTGGCAAAACCTTACCCAGCTGTATTTCAGATGTGCCATAACCACGGGCCGTTTCAATATGGTTGATACCCAGCTCAACCGCCCGTTTAATAGTAGCGTCTAAATTTTCCTGATTTTTAGCCGGAATTTGCCACTGCGGTATATCTTTCCAGGAGTGCTGGTACCGCATGCCACCGCAGGAAAATACCGGCATTTGTAATTCTGTGCGTCCAAATCGACGATATTGCATTCGCTGACTAAGAATGTATTTCTTGATTAGTATGCAAGATCTAAATCAATTCTGCTGTTGATGTAACGAATAACCTTGCAGGGCATAACGGGCACCCACAAGGGGATGCCCCTACATACCCCAATCATTTAATCGAAAATTGTTTGGGGTTAAAAATTCAAACCAATCTACATGGTGCGAACCGACGCCTTGCCATCAATTACCTCACCAATCAACACTTCATCGGCCAGACCAACAAACAACCCATTCTCCAAAACACCTGGAATGTTGTTAACGGTCTTCTCCATCTCAGTGGGGTTATCAATGCTAGTAAACTTGACATCCAGCACCATATTCCCCTGATCCGTAATCACTGGACCATCCTTATTCACACCCATGCGTAACTCAGGTGTACCTCCTAACGCTTCTAACGCCCGCGTAACCGGCGCGACTGCCATCGGCAAAACCTCCACTGGCAGCGCAAAGGTGGAACCCAGCTTGTCAACGAGCTTAGAGCTGTCAACAACAACCACAAAGCGCTCGGCCAGACCATCCACAACTTTCTCACGAGTGTGGGCTGCTCCACCCCCCTTGATCAAATTTTGCTGAGGATCTACCTCATCGGCCCCGTCAATGGCAATGTCGATGCGAGGGGCTTCATCTAGCGTGGTTAGTGGAATACCGTGCTTTTTAGCCAGTACTGATGCCTGGAATGACGTGGGAATACCAACGATGTCAGTAATTTCGCCAGCGGCCAGACGTTCGCCAATAAACTGAATGGCAAACGCGGTGGTAGAACCCGTGCCCAGACCCACAATTGAGCCGGATTTTACCTGGGCAGCGGCGGCGCGACCCACTTCTTGCTTCATTAACTTAACCGGGTCCATATCTCCCATGGGGTCGATAACTCCTGTAATTGTCTTAAAAGTAGCGTGCTAAACCGTGATCTAAACCAAGGTCTAAAGGACTAATGCAGTCAAAACGGACGTATTAATCATTCAATCAGCAACTACTAATCTTCGGTATCTAGCATGACGGAAATTGGGTCGGCTGCATAGCCAGGAAATGAGTATAAACTTTGTTCACCTCCAGAACTGGTGTTTTTCCATAGAAGAACCGATAGGTTTCAACTTGGACGTAGGTATAAACCATCTCCACATCCAGGACGGTCGTTTATTCGTATCTATAGAAGAACCGACAGGTTTCAATTTGGACGTGGTTTATAAAAATCCATTAGTTAGGGTGGATCAACCGGTAAATGTATATGTACAAACCAGCAAAGTTAGTGGCATATACTGACCAAATTGTCTGGAATTATACGCCAGACAGTTTCAGACATTGGTGCAGATAGAAGCCTGGGACTCTGATTCTACCGTTTATAAATGTCTGTAGTTTAGAGTATCAGACATTTACTGCCCCTAGGCTGTAGTCAGACTCCATGCGGAGTCACGTTATCTTCTATGTAGTTGCCCCTACACACTTAGGAGTAGCATTATGAATTTTTTACCTCGACCCCTATCCCTCCGATCATTACGGTGGCTGATGGCTCCCCTAGCCTGTTTACCAATGATGATGCCATCACCTACCCTGGCTCAGGAACTTACCCTGAGTGAAAAAGTTCTGAATATGGAACTTAGGCTAGAGTCAGAGTATGAAACTTATTTTGGTGAAGACCTGGCTGATGTCACCCAGTCGCCCGAAGAGATTGCAACCACATTGGCTCGCATTGGTGAAGAAACAAATACTACACCTGCTGTTATGTGGGCAATTCCGCGCGAGGATCATTTACATCTTGTGTTGATCATGCCCAATGGTGAACCGATTGTGCGGGATTTGTACGATGTTCCTCGGGATCTCTTAGAAAAGACAACTGAGCAATTTCATCGCTACATTAGCCGCCCGTCTGGCAATGCTTACATGCCAGCTGCGCGCAAACTGTACGATTGGCTGATTGGTACCTACGAAGAAGAGTTTTTAGTCCCCGCTGGCGTTGATACGTTATTGGTCTGTGCGGGGGATGGTCTTAGGGGAGTGGCCCTACCAGCCCTCCACGATGGAGAACAGTTTTTAGTTGAAAAGTACAGTACGACTAGCATTCCAGCGTTTAACCTAATCGATACAGACTATGAACCGATTGAACCAGGTAATCTCCTGGCCATGGGGGCATCTGAGTTTTCGGATCTAACGCCGTTGCCGGCTGTTCCTGTGGAGCTGTCGAGTATTGCTTGGCAGTTGAGAACGGCTGAAGGGAGCGATCGCAACTGGCAAGGCCGGTCTTTGCTCAACCAAAGCTTCACCATGGAGAACTTCAATACTCTGTTAAGCCGCCAATCCTATGACATTGTTCACCTGGCTACCCATGCTGAATTTAAGCCAGGCAAACCAGAAAACTCTTACATTCAGCTATGGGACCAGCGACTGACCCTAGAACAGATGAATAATTTGAACTGGCAGCTACCCGAGTTGGAATTGTTGGTACTGAGCGCCTGTGAAACAGCCGTGGGGGATAGCGACGCGGAGATGGGCTTTGCTGGATTAGCCCTTAGAGCGGGTGTTAAATCAGCTGTTGCCAGTCTATGGGATGTAAGCGATGTGGGCACCCTGGCCCTGATGAGCGAGTTTTATCACCAACTTCCGCAGTCAGCAACTAAGGCAGAGGCCCTGCGTCAGGCCCAGCTTAACCTGCTCCAAGATACAGCTAAAACAGTTGATATCAGCAGATTGCAGAAGTCGATAGGAACTGCTGATACAGCCCAAGCTAATACATCCCTATCCCACCCGTTTTACTGGGCTGGTTTTTCAATGATTAGCAGCCCTTGGTAAGCCGAGAAATAGGGTACAGTCAGGCACTCAAATGATACGGTCACATAGTGATTAATCGCTAGATGCCATAAGCAAGCCCTAATTGCTGGTATTCCCCTAGTCTTAGGCTATTGCTTGTGTCGAGTAATTGTGAATGACGGATAAGATTCAGAATTTTGGATTCTATCCGTCAGATCTGACACTGAATATTCTGACACTGAATATATGGTTAGGCGGCGAGGCGGCGATCATAGAGCTGTAGCCCTCGCTAAGGCAAGAACGCATTCAGCAAAATTTAAACCCATGGGCGGAGCAATTTTTACTAAATACAAGTCGACGATAGCACCATGTCTAACGTATAAACGGATAAAGTCTACCAAATGGTTAGTCCTCGATCTCGTCACTGCTTGATATTGTGAAATGCTCTGTAAATTCTGTCACTGTAAGTTGAATGGAAAACACCCTCAAAAATAAGCCCGTTCCATCTCAAAGTCTTCTGGGGGGCTATTTTCAATTTTTGCGGACGCCAAATCTTATGGAAGCGCCTACGAATCTGGGCTTTAATCAAATTCGCAACCATATTCTGCGATTGTATACCCCTCATCTACTAGTCATCTTGTTAATCGGGACAGTGATCACTCAGGCGATAACGGAGACAGATAATATTCTCCTTGAGGATATCTTATCAGAGCTGTCTGCCTGGTTGATTCTCTTTTTGTTGGTGGTGATGGCCCCCGTTGTGGAAGAGATTATTTTTCGGTTACCGCTAAGGCCGATTGCACTTAGTCTTTCTATTCCAATTTCGATTGCGATTATCTATCTCTTAGGTCTCTTCAGGATAAATCCAGCGATTTCATCTGTTGTTGGGTTTATGCTGTTGGGGTTTAATATTTACCTTGCTACAAGGCATCTCAAAATTCCCCGATTACAACAGTTCTATACGAGATTTCCCCGACCGATTTTCTACCTATCGGCCATTTTGTTTGGTGCTATCCACATTGGTAACTACAATAGTCGGGTGTGGGCATTGATGCCTCTATTGGTTCTACCCCAATGTGTATTGGGTCTTTTGCTAGGGTTTGTGCGGGTACGATACGGGCTTGGTTGGGCGATTTTTACCCATGCGTTTCATAATGGCTGTGTGATGGCACCATTTATAGTGATGCTGGGGTTGGGGTCGTCGGAGTTGCGATCGCAAATGGGGCAAAACATGGACTTTGAAGCTCTCACCTTGCTCGATAAGCTACTGACTGTTGGTCTGGGATTCTATTTTATCGGTGGGTTGGTACTTTGCGTTATAACGGCTTGGAACGTGATTCGAGAATGGCAGTCTGCTTCATAAATTATGATTATGTCACCACAGAACCCAAGGCTTTCTAGCAGGCTATGGCCACATTAAAAAGTCATTTAATTTTAATAGGGAGAATGATAAAAGTACCGAAAAGATGTTGGACCATAATCGGATTGGGCGTTACTTTGTTTGGGTCTGGCATCACGGCTGTGTTTGCAAAAATGCTCGAATTGCACCCACTGAGATTTCCCCTAAGCGTATTATCCTTACTGACTTTCATTTTTGTTGTAGTATTTATCATGATTTCAACCAGGTCATTATGCGGGTTCAGTTGTTAGTGCACATACGATCAAAAATCACTTGCTAGTATTCTAGAGGTTTATTGTGGCGGTCATACTTAGGGTTCAGTGGGGAGGTGAGGTCAGTGGATAAAGTATTTGTAAAAACCTTTTTAAAGCTTTGTTTAGATCAGCAAATTCAACAGATGCTTGATAAATCTTACAAGAACTATCATGTCAAGGGCTTCAATAGCATTATTCTCTCTTGTTCACAGAACTTAACTGTAAGATTGTATGTTTGTCAGCCAGGTGAAACAGAGTTAAATCCAAACAACGATAACATTTTAGTCCATAATCACAGTTTTGATTTTCAAACCCAGGTTTTGACGGGGTATGTAGACAATGCTGTTTATGAAACATCCGACTTCGCAACAAAAGAAGGGATTTGGCATAAATATATCTATGAAAGTGCATTGAGAAGCAAAAAGCGAGAAATGAAGCTGACGTTCATTGAACAGACTAATTTAGAGCTGGTTGAAATTCAGCGAGTTGAGGCAGGATCATCCTATTTCTTAAATCATAAAAAATTTCATCGTATTTTTGTTCCTAATGATCGTTTGGTCTCCATGCTGTTTTGGCAGCATCAAAAAGTTGAGCAAACCCCTATCATCTTTAGCAAAATCCCACAGCCAGAAATTTTTCCAACAGACGGACTCTATCATCGTTTTTCTGGAGAAAACGAAATTCGTGATTTAGTTCATTTAATAATTGAGAGCTTGTAATGCTACATTATGATTTCTGTTTGTGTATGGGGCGTTTTCAGCCCTTTCATGTAGGCCATTTTGATTTGGTACAAACGTCCTTAGAGAGGGGTAAACGGGTGATTATCCTTCTAGGCAGTCATCTAAGCCGCCAAACCCTCAGAAACCCCTGGATTTCTGAGGAACGAGAGCAGATGATTCAAATGTGTTTAAGCCCCACTGAACAGGCTCGGGTGGATGTAGTACCTATTTGTGATTACGAAGCTAATGAGGAATGGTCATCTACAATTCACAGGGAGGTTTACAGTATTGCCGATTTTTCACATAAAATTGCTATCGTTGGTCACCATGATGGAGGGCAGAAATTTTTCTCTCAGTGGTTTCCTAAATGGAAATATGTTGAAAAATTACGTCAGCCAAATCTCAATGCAACTGATATTCGCATTGCCTATTTTGGCGGACTTCCAGAAACTCACTACTGCCATAAGCTACCCGCTGGAACATTGGATTATTTGAGAGAGTTTAAGACGCAATCAATTTATCAGCAGCTTTGCTCAAAATATAAAGAACAAGAATAGAGGTAGTTTAGTTTTGACTTTTGCATTACTGTCGGGTACAGAATCCGATTACTATATTTGCTGGATTGCATATAACATATATAACTATCATTTCCTGTCACTGTGACTGAAGCAGCCATAGCATAACAACGACGATAGAGCGGATAGAAAATCATGCCTAAGAGTTTAATATTGTTTTCTGCCACTCATCTTCATTAGGCATGTTTATGAATTTACACATCCGCGACATGGATGCAGAGGATTTTGAATCTGTTTTCGAAATTAACCAGGAGTCAATGCTGAATGTATTTGAATTAAACGCAAATGAGTTTTTCCACCTGTTTGAATTATGCGAGTATGCAAAGGTAATCGAAATAGATCATAAGGTAGCAGGTTACATATTTGTACTGGGGAAAGGGCTGGAGTATGACGGAGAGGAATATAACTGGTTCTGTGAAAATTTAGGAAATGATTTCTTGTACATTGATCAGGTGGCTATAGGAGGAATATGGAGAGGAATAGGTTGTGGTAAAAAACTCTATAAAGACCTGGAGAATTATGCGGCTCGAAATCAAAAGAATGCGCTAGTATGCGAAGTTAATTACAAACCATTAAATCAAGACTCGATGGCCTTTCACGAAAGATTGGGGTTCAAAGAGATATCTCGTATGGAGACGCGCGGCATAATTGTGTCATTGCTAGTAAAGCAAAACATCTTGAATGATGCCCAAGTTAATCTGACTGATAAACTTGGTGGAAAAGCCATCTCAACGTGCAGAAGTAAACTTTTTATAGCAGCTGACTCCGTCTAACATTCGCAGAATCGGCCAGATTGAACATTCTGGAGTTAATAACACAATGTTGACCGCCGCCCAGCTACGTTACGCAGTTCAGTTGTTCGGGCACATACAACCAAAACTCACTTGCTAGTATTCTAGAGGTTTATTGGTAGTCATAATGGGTGGCCATCCAACTGCAGTCGAAGCGCCAAACAGTCCAGCTCCCTGTCTGTCACAAGTCAAAATATCGGATATATTGCCGTCTTGGCAGACATCATTGTGGCAACATTCCGCGAGAACTGTTCGGCAGACGATTTCAGTTCCCATGATATCCACCTAAACCCATAGCCTGGTGGCTGGAATGAAGAAGAGTTGGAAGGCTTATCTATTCTTTTTCTTCAATTGAAGGCGTTTTTCAAAGTGGCACTCGAAGCAAATAAAGTTACACTTTTATTCTCTATATATACCTGCTTTTCAACATTTTTTCAACATTCTCTATTCCAGTTCAAAGCTTTTGTCTGCGCCGTTTGAGAGTTTTGTATATTTTGGTCGATCATTTTTGTCTTGAGTTAGACGATCAGTTGTTCTGTACTTGTAAAATTAAAAAAAATAAATTAAAGTAAAGCCTGATTTTTTATCTTTTTCTGCTATGGTTTTAAACGGCTTCGACACTATTGCACTTGATGCTTGATAAGCAGTCTGCTTGCTTCTTTATGTATCTTGAGATCGCACTGCTGCAGATTATTATTAGCATTGTTCATTTTAGGTGGTAGTGAAACAAAGAAGTTGTGATGATAAGCAAACAAAAGATTATGAGTGGTGTAGACAGTTGGGTTTCCTCGCCTTATCATGAGCATTCGGAGCGTGCAGTAAATGCAGATGAGCTTCGTGATGTATATATGCATTGGGCAAGTTCTTATGATGATGAAATGCTTGCTAACAATTTGCAGTCTTACAAATCGGTGACACAGGTTTCACTTGAAATGTTATCCAAAATGGACGCTCCCGTAGCAGGTAGGCCGTTACGTGTGATGGATGCTGGTTGCGGCACAGGACTCCTTGGACAGTATTTTTCAAAATCGCTCCAGGTAAGCGAACTCAAATCTTGCCAAGTTTATCTTGTAGGTGTAGACCTCAGCCCAGATATGCTACATATCGCAGAGAAAAAAGGCTGCTTCGATGAACTCCATGAGGGAAGCTTGAAAGATCTGCAGGCATTTGACGCATCCAGCTTTGATTTGATTATTTCCTCTGGTGTTTTCCTGGCAGGGCACTGTGGTCCCGAAACGCTAACCCCCTTACTGAGTCACCTATGTCCGGGAGGATATGCGGTTTTCACGGTTCGATCATCCTTATTTCGAGAACATGAGGCAAGCTTTCTCTCCGCCATCACAGATGCTGGCTGCTCACTTCTGCAAGCGACCACGATGCCCTATTATGGGGAAATTGAAGCCCGCGTGCTGACTGTAAGGAAGCTATTGCATGAAGCTGATAATGAGCCATGGATGGCATGGAAGCAGCATTACGAAGCACAAGGCTTTGCCCCATTAGAGTTCAAAGCAGAGTCAGCCGAACTCGCTGATTTTGATGCTTATATTGCCTCGCGTGTACAAGCGCAGCATCCCGGAAATATCTTTGATGATGAAGGCAATCTGCGGGCTGTTCATGGTTATGAACGGGGACTTATTTCCACACTCATGGCTAAACTTGCCAACCAGGCCAAAGGATTACTCGACTGTCGCTCTGTTTACCTCTATCAATTTCGGGTCAACTCTAAGCATCCCTCTCAGCAAGGCCGTGGCGGTTGGGCCCCTCATCGCGACTACGACTTTTGGCAAAGGATGGATGGTCTGCCATTGCCGCGATTAGTAGTTTTCCATATCTTTCTGACAGAGCAAACCTCAGATAATGGTGCGCTCGTCTTGTGTGACGGTAGCCACAAAGCCAATGTCGAACTATGTATTATCGATGATCAGGATTGGCGCGGAGGTTTTGGAGAAGTACTAAGCTATACGATCCCACCTGAGGCCTATGAAGATTGGTCGAAGAAAACACCGATGTTTGGCTCAGCAGGCAGTATCGTTGCTATGCATCCATTGACATGGCATGCCTCATCGCCCAATCGATCCAACGCCAATAGGGTAATTGCTTCAATAATTTTTAATGATCTCGACAATCTGCCCAAGGATAAAGAAATGATGGGTAATCGCCCAGATTTTATAGTACATCGTCCTGATCAGTATGTCTGGTGAAGTTTCTAGCTAGCTTAGGATAGAACCAGGGATGGCTTGTCATGTCCTCCGGCTACAGGGGTCGACCAAATTGGCTTTCTGTGATTTCAATGGCGACGACAAAATGGATATAGTTCTTTCCAAGATTTTTATGATCGCATTTCTATCCGTGTGACATTGAAAATTAAACCATTAGAGTCTAACTTTGGGGCAGGCAGGTGCTTCTTTAGTAACCGTGCAGGCCTTTAAACAAGGCTGTTGGTAGGCATCTTCCGTCTCCAGGGGTGGGGGTATTTGACCAAATACCATATCGCAACTGAGGTCTTCAAAGTTGGGTGTCATCGTTAGGGGGATGCCAAACTTTTCAGTAAAAAACTGTTGTGTGGGTAGTTTACACATGTTGATACACATGCCCACACAGCTACTTTGCTCTAAATAACGACACTTTTCAATGTGTACCGCACTTTTCTGTTGACGCGCTTGTCCTGACGCTGTTGTTACCTCGGCAAATTCCACGCTACAGGGACCGACTAGCCATTCAAACAGTTGGGTGGCAAACCAGGCATTGAGTTCACATACTAACTGAGTAGGAGAGAAAAATGTACGAATTCCCCACAACACAGGGGCTGGCACTAATGACTGTAAAACGACGGCAACAAGTTTTTGCTGCTGTTTTGAGTTACGGCCCTGCATAATCTTTTGCGACAGCTCAACAAACCCGTCGTAGCCAGACTGATTGCTCCGTTCGCCCACGGCCCTAGACATTTTCCAAGCGAACAGACGAATAAAGAGCTGGTCAAAAAAAGAATCGTGATAGGTCGTTTTTTCCACTACTGATTTTGCGTTAGTTTAGCCGTGTGTCTAGTAGTAGACTAAATCGAATGGACTGATTACAGCAATAGATAATTTCTGATAACCATAGCCACTGCTTCAATTAAGAACAGTGGCTATGGTTAAGGTAGGGTTGTATTTGAATTGTTAGCCCTTATTCCGAACTCTGCGATTATGGCGAATCAGATCATGGAAGGTTGCATTATCAGATAGTTCTGAGGGGCTGGACACCTGCCGATTGGAGCGGGCACTTTTAGCCTGAGTGTCTAACCGAGTAGCTGCGATTGTATTGGCCTGGGCAGACGATGTGATGGCAGTCGCTGCAATTAAAACGGTCAAAGCAGTCAAAAGATAGTGTTTCATGGGTCAAGTTCCTTATGAGTGAGATACACGCTGTTGAAACAACGGCATCGGATTATTTATTTGCTTGCTCACAAGGATGATTGCCGGATCTGAGTTGTCCCTTATACGAATCTGAATCAAATCGTAAATGTTGCTGTGGATGGCTGAGGAGGTGATTTATCTATGGCTCCAAAAGACGTCCGCGACTACATCTACGACATGCCAGACCACATCGCTACCGCCGAGCGACTAATGGAGGGATGACCTTTGAAGAATTTGAGCAGGATAAGAAGCCGGTTTTGGCCCTTACGCGTGCCGTTGAAATTGTGACGGTCTATAGCAGTTCGCATTGACCATGGTGACGCAGTAAATGATCGCAAAGCACCAGGGCCATCATCGCTTCTACCATGGGAACCGCCCGAGGCAGCACACAGGGGTCATGACGCCCACGCCCCGACAGGGTTGTTTCATTGCCTTGCTGATCGACGGTCTTCTGCTCTTTAAGAATTGTGGCTGTAGGCTTAAAGGCCACTCGGATAATAATGTTCTCACCGTTGGAAATTCCCCCCTGGGTCCCGCCTGACCGATTGGTGCGGGTACGAATCGAGCCGTCAGCATCGGTATAAAACTCGTCATTATGCTGACTACCGGTGAGCAAGGTGCCAGCAAAGCCTGACCCCAACTCAAACCCTTTACTTGCCGGTAACGACATCATGCCTTTGGCCAGGTCGGCCTCCAGTTTGTCAAACACAGGTGAACCCAACCCCTTAGGAACCTGACGCGCTACGCACTCCACCACCCCGCCGATGGAATCACCCTCTTTGCGCACTTGATCAATGCGGGCAATCATTTCCTGGGCAAAGTCAGGGTTGGGACAGCGGACAATGTTGCTTTCTACCTGGTCCAGGGTGACGCTATTGGGGTCGATGGGAGCTTCCATATCTTGGATGCGTTTGACATAGCCGACAATTTCTACGCCTGCAACTTGATGGAGGATTTTTTTTGCGATCGCACCCGCTGCCACCCGACCAATGGTTTCCCGAGCCGAGGACCGTCCACCGCCCTGATAGTTGCGAATACCGTATTTAGCATCGTAGGTAGCATCCGCATGGGAAGGACGATACTTCGTCGCCATTTCCCCATAGTCTTGGGGCCGCTGATCCTTATTGCGCACCAGCACTGTAATCGGTGTGCCCAGGGTCTTTCCCTGGAACACCCCAGAAACGATCTCACAGGTATCCGTCTCCTTACGGGGTGTGGTAATTTTGCTTTGCCCCGGTCGCCGTCGATCTAAATCCACCTGAATTTCCTCAGCAGAAATCTCTAACTGAGGTGGACAACCATCAATAACTACGCCTACACCCCCACCGTGGGATTCGCCAAAGGTAGTAATGCGGAATAGGTGACCAAAGGTGTTGCCCATGGGTTTTCTCTAATCAGGATTGATTTAAAAAGCTTTTCAATCCTACCGTAGGACGAGCCACCCTTGCGGAGGGCGAGTATGGCTTACCTTAGCGTAAACGCCAATACTCAACCAAACTCATGTCATGGTCCATTTTCATAACGTTGCGAGGATTAACAGCCTTGCCCTTGAAATAAACGCCGTAATGCAGATGAGGTCCAGACGAACGACCGCTATTGCCTAAGTAGCCAACAATATCGCCACGCTTAACCTTAACGCCAGATTCAACTGCAAGCTTGGACATATGGGCGTAAAGAGTTTCATAGCCGTAGCCATGTTTGATACTGACAGTATTGCCATAGCCACCGTAGTATTCGGCTCGACTAACCACACCATCTGCGGTGGCAAAGATTGCTGTGCCGTAAGGGCCAACAAAGTCGGTACCTTCATGGGTTTCGTACCCATAGCCACCAAATGGATTACGCCGTACTCCAAACTCAGACGAAATATCCAGGGGACCACCAATGGGTAATCCATCTGGGAAGGCGGAGACCTTGGCCTCTTCAGCCGCTAGTGTTTCTTCCAAAGCGGGTCTAATACTGCCGTCTAGCAGGCTACTTAGCTGAGGTAGCTTTTCACTGGCCTTCTCGTACAACTCAATACCACTAGCGACAACGGCCACCCCGCCCCGTGGAGAACCATCATCGGGAACAGTATCTGACTCACCAAGCTCAGGTAAACCGGCCCGTTCCCGCAAATTTTCAATTTCTGAATCTAAAGTATTCAGCTCAGTTAATACCTGATGGGCCTGATCCGTTAGCTGGCGATTTTCATCTGTAAGCTGAACATTGCTTTGAAACAACGAAAAGATAACGGCACCTAGCCAACCCAAGGGGACACCAAGCAGGACAAAGCCAGCGATTATTCCAGCGAGGGGAGTAAATGTAATCGTGACAGGGGTCTGCCCAGAACGTGTAACTAAAACCGTGTAACTTTTCAGCAATTGCCGACGCATAGGCATTAAATCTAAGCGCTTAGCCCAAAAATGCCAGCCAAATGGCTAATACTTTGGAGCGCTATACCAATCTGTACGTTAAACAGCCTGATTATACGGGGATCATATCGATAAAATGAAAAGTAATTTGAAGAAACGTATGAAGTAGAGGATGAGCATAAGTAAAACTTAATTGATCAGTATACGAACATAACTTAAGCTGTCCGGACTAACGTCTACTTCTTTAAAAATTGAGCAAATTGATCACTTTGAGCAGACTAGTGGTTGTGCATAGTCTGTGAAAATTTGGCTACAATACCTTAGATTAATAGGGTTTTCAGGCGTAGCTATGTCAGAAAAAGGGTCAGGTGCGATTACTTGGTTGGATGTTAATAGTTGGCAATTTAACCTATCAGGACGGTCCATCTTGGTAGACCCTTGGCTATTAGGGGATCTTGTTTTTAATAATTTGGGTTGGCTAATTCGTGGCATTAGACCCCAGCCAGTTCCCATGCCCCAGCAAATAGATTTATTACTCCTGTCCCAGGGATTGGCCGATCATGCCCATCCAGACACCTTAGAGGCTTTGGACAAGTCAATTCCAGTGGTGGCATCGGTATCCGGGGCTAAAGTAGCGGCGGACAAGGGGTTTACGACGGTCATATCTCTGGAGCCTGGACAGCGCTATCAGTTGGGGGACGATGTGTTGGTCGAGGCCTTACCAGGAGCCCCCATTGGGCCTATTGCCAAGGAAAATGCGTACATTATCACAGTATTGCGCACAGGGTTACGCCTTTATTACGAACCCCATGGTTACCCTGCGGCTGAACTGGATGACTGCCCACCGGTGGATGTGGCCATTACTCCCCTAGTTAGTTTGACCTTGCCGGTATTGGGGCCTGTTATTCGGGGGGGTGAGGGGGCATTAGAGCTGGCGCAAAAGACGAAACCCCAGTGGTTGCTGCCTACGGCTGCGGGGGGGGATGTTACCTACGAAGGTCTGTTGGCTAAATTGTTGACGGCGACTGGTGGTGCGGATTGGGTGCGATCGCAGCTAGCCCAAGCTAACCTTTCTACCGAAGTCAAACTCCTACGCCCTATGGAGACTCTCTCTTTAGATTTACAACCTCAGTCCGTAGCTGTCTAAGCTATCGCCTTACCCAGACTCAATGGCCGTTACGATTAAATTTCAAAAACTCTTTCCTGCTGCCGTCATCCCCGCCTATACCCACCCTGGCGATGCTGGAGCTGATTTAGTAGCTATCTATCACCACCAGCTGGAGCCGTTGCATCGGCTGGCTATTCCCACTGGATTAGCCGCCGAAATTCCCCAGGGCTATGAAATGCAGGTGCGGCCCAAAAGTAGTCTGGCGCTCAAGCATGGTGTTACCGTTCTTAACAGCCCAGGCACCGTCGATGCAGGCTATCGGGGCGAAATCAAAGTCATTTTGATTAATTTGGGGTCAGCAGCCTTTGCAATTACTCCAGGGCAGCGCATTGCTCAAATTGTGATTGCCCCAGTTACTCAGGCTGAATTTGCCGTGACAGACCAGTTAAGCGACTCACCGCGAGGCACTGGTGGCTTTGGCTCTACTGGAACAAGCTATTAAACTTGGTTCACGTCCAGAACTGTAGTCTTGCTGTAGAGAAAACTCCAGGTTTCAACTTGGACGTGGTTTAGAAATCATCCAACACATCAAGATCAATATCCTCATCTTCAAGCATGTCGGACAGGGATGTTGGATTAGCATCAATGGGCTTAGGCGATGTTATGTTTTCAAACATAGCTTCATGGGCTTGGGCCGAGTGGCCATTGGTCGAGTGGCCATTAGTTGAATGGCCGTTAGCCGAGTGGCCATTAACTGACGCATAGTCATTATTTGAAGCGGCTGCGCCCCCTCCTCCCAGGGATTCACTCAACTTGGGCCCGTAGGCCTCGCCAGTTAAAAAATGTCGTCGGATCTGAAAAATTCTAAACTCCAGTTCGTCGATGGCATTGCGAGCTATTACTTGGGCTTCTTCTTTGGAGACATCGTCTTCATAGGCCCAAGGTAGATAGTAGGCTTTCAGTGCCCGCACGACCGACTCTCGCATGTTCACCATTTTGTTGTCGCGCAGATAGTTAACGATGCGCCCTTCAACGGTGTCAGGGTCAGAACTAATGCTAAAAGAAACGCGTTTTCTGGTGGCAGGTACTTCTTTCTTAGGGGTGCTTTTCTTTTTAACCATGACTCTTCCCCGCAGCAACTTTTTGGAACTTTAATGCCAGCCACTTTGCCCCACCATAACAGTCACAGAACCGTAACTGATCGATGTCTGCTTCTATCTCTAGATTGGCGGCGACTTCGTCCTGCAAATCTTCCAACCAGTTAACGGTACAAAAGGTAGAGCGCTCTTCAAAGTATTCTTCTAACTCGTCCTCTAACTGGCTGGCTGTTCCACCACTAATCAGAACTTCATAGTTAGGCACACTAACTGACGCTAGCCATTCATTCAGGCGATATTTCACTAGCTCCCAATAGTAGGCGGTGGCTTTTTCCTTACGGTCTGCTAGGGGATACGCTTTTTTAGGACGATTGGGAAAGACGACTCGAGCTGAATTGTTGATCAAGGCATCATAGAGAAATGGATCGTCTGAATTGCAAGGCAGATCTTGGGCAACGGCTTTTAACAGTTGCTGATAGCCAAGGCGTTCAGTACTACTGGGTTCTCCCTGGGGCGGACGGCCACCGTTAAATAGCAAAAAACTCAGATCTCTATGGCCAAACATCAGCACGACAAAGGTCTGTTTAGAGCGTTCTTTTTGTTGCGATCGCTGCACCTTGCGCCACTGTACTAAACCCGCCGCCTCAGGTAACACTTTCACATGGCCAAAGTCTAGAAAAATATCCCGACCGCGATAGGTAAACATCTTATGGCCCAGAATTTCATTGGTAAGGGCCTTATAGTCCGTCAGGTATTCATTAAACGGGAGGGCAATACCCACATCCAATGTCAGCCGTTCCAAATCATGCTGATGGGCAAACTCACCAATCACCCCCAGTGCCCGAATATGGGCCAGAGCACTTTTGGGTAAACTGCTGGTGGCCTTATTAGGGCGACCTTGAGCGTCGATACCCAAGGCGTAAGCCGGGGTCTCTGGATCGAGCTGTAGATAGCCGACTGATTCTAGGCCAGAGCCTATTTGTTCACCCTGCGCTTCAATAATGGCTAGCTCAGAAGGGGGCATATCCGCCACTAGAGGAGGGCACTGATAGGCATAGAACCGTTCGCCGTTATTAAGGACGGCCTTTGTGCCAGAGCTACCTAAATCGATAAAACATTGATATTTGGCCATGGGGATATGGGCAGAAACTTGCCAGGTAGTACGTTAGTACGCTTATTCTAGTGAATATATTTTAGTTCAACAGTGGCTGGCAATATATGGCAAACGATACGTTTGTTGGTAGCTTTCCCAAGCATGCCTACATATCGTTAATGGCCAGCAAAACCAAGTGAAACACTAACAGGAATTGACTAGATCCAGACAATTATAGATTCAGACACTACATATAGCGCTTGATTTGATATTGGACTACTAAAGGGCACTATGATAACGTCCAAACGTAGTTTTGTGAAGTAATTTTTTGTGTAGTCGTCATCTAAGTGGATTAAGTGGAGTCAAATTCAGTTGGCTGAACGTAGTCGAAGCCAGCTGCTTTTCTGCTTTATGTTAGGTAGTAGCCCCTAAGCGGTGAGTTGTAATGGATCCGACTGCATAACAGACGCTTTTAGCAAAATGGCATGACCTATCAGCGGATCGACAGCAGGCCGTATTGGATTTTGTGGAGATGCTCCACCAGCAGCAGTTTGTGAAAGCGATGCCCCAACCAATGGCCCAGGCAAGTGCTCGTAAAACCGTGTCTGTACCAGAGTCTGAACGTCAGCGCATAATTGCCAGAGTCCAAGAGGCCTGGGCGCTGCGCCCCCAGATACTAGAGCGGATGAAGATCAGGCAGGCGCAAAAATAGGAAGCAGCTCGTAAAACGGCTGAGGGATTGAAAAAGGATTTTGGTGTAACGCGCGTGGTATTGTTTGGCTCATTGCTGGACCACACACAGATGCATGATCGGTCGGATATTGACTTGGCAGTATGGAACTTACCCAATAATCAGTTATTTCAGGCGATGGCGGCAGTTAACTACATCCTTAGCCCCTATGATTTCCCACCGATTGATTTAGTCCCGATTGAGAAGGCTTATCCATTATTCGGCAGGTCATTGAGCTGGAAGGAGTAGAAATGTGAGCTACTGTGCGATGGTTGACCGAATCAGTGAGGCATATCATTTCAGTTCTTTTAGGACACTTGGCGTATCATTAGACTGAGCGGTAGTCCATTTTAGTAAAGGTCAGAGAAAATTAGGGGGTGAGCAGAGTCAATCAATCTCTCCCTAACCAATCGGTTGTACTCGTGGATGAAGGTCCAAATCGCACCACTGTGGTTCTCCAGCTTATTCGAGAACGACAGTGGGTATCGCACCAGGCACGATACCCACTGTCGTAGCGTGTTGTTCAACCGCTCAATATAACTGGTTAATCCGCTATCTTTGTCCACCGCAAAGTGACGATTGCTTGGAATGATCGTTTCGTAAGCGTCCCAATGATCAGTGTAGACCTTGGCACACTGTCGGTAAACACCGGGTAAGGATTGCCATAATTGCAGGACCGATGCCCGTGAACGGTCTCCGATATGACATCCCAGAATTTCTCTAAGTAGGTAGGCAAAATAACTTACACAAGAACTTTTCAAGGATGACACTTTTGAAAAGGCCCCCAACCCCCAATTCTGGGGGGCTTCGGAACTTAAAGTCCCCCAGAATTGGGGGATTTAGGAGGCTTCCAGGATTTTGAAATTAATTGTGCTCATCTATTTAGTATCTGCATCCGTCACCGGCCAGACCCACTGCTTATTGTCTTTGTCATCCAACAAACGACCACAGTTCGTCTATCTGCACCGTCAGCTTGCCCTTGGGCTTAGGTACTACCGACGCACTTTCTTGGGAACCGTCGCATAGGTAGCGTTAACGTATGCTTGGAGCCATCGCTCTGAAACCTGGGTGACTCGGGCGATACCAGCCAATGGAATCTTCTCAAGCAGTAGCAAGTCGACCAAGCCAAAGGTGTCTTTATCTTTAGGTTTCCACTGAGGGTCTTCGACAAACTGTCGCCCTCAGTCCTTGCATTTGTAGTTCTGCTTGGCACGACGAGTCAGACCGTTTTTGATAATGTCATGGGAGCCGCAAGTCAGACACGTCATTCCCGTTTATTTGAGATCCTTTTGGGATTTTAAAGGCTAAGTCTGATATCTGATGCACCACTTACAAAAAGTTGTCACAATGATAGCAACTGAATTTTACTTAACCTCAAGCAGCTAAAACCTTAGACTCAAATTCTTGTTGATCTATAAAAGTTTTAAAGACTCGATCCATTTTTGTTAGTTCAAAGATGATTTTGACCTGCTCTGTCAGGCCGCAAAGATAAATCTGCTTCCCTTTGGCTCGAACAAGTTTTAGCATAGCGACCATGGCACCAATACCAGTACTGTTCATAAATGTCACCTGTTTCATATCTAACAGAAAAATATCAATATCCTGATGTAGTAAGTCACTTACTTGAAGCTTGAGTTCGTTAGTTGTAGCACCATCTAGAATGCCTGTTGGTTCAAGTTTTTTAAGGTTAGCCATTGTCGAAAGGATCTCCTAAATTGCGACAGTAATGTACTGAAAGATATTAGGCTAGAAGCTGGGTGCCTCTGATTGTGGCACTTAGTTGTGTCGTAGGAACTACAAAAATACTTTTGGTGAATTTTGTAGAAAGAACGGCCTCAAAAGTTATGGCTTAAGAGACTGTCTCGGGTTGCCAATAGGCTGCCCGGATAACAACCCAAAGTAACGCTAAGTGATAGCATCCCCATCCAACATTGACCAGGTATGTTAAGGGATCTGGCCATTGTCCTAAAATTAGCTGTATTAGTCCCCACAGCATACCTGCAATAGTAAGGGTAAAAACAATTAACTGTATGCGTACAAGCCCCCAAAACACCCCAGATTTTCGTTGCTTGGGTGTAACCTTAAATGAGACTTTTTTACCAGTCAAAACACTCCAAACAGCCTGAATTTGCAATGGAAAAAGAGCGATAGCATATTGTTCATTACGCCATATTTCTTGTTTGGGCACTTCCCATGCTGCAGCCAGTAAGTTAAGACGGTTAATCAGATAAGTTGGGGCAAAGTGTAGTATAAATGCTGGGCCATAACTAGTCACAGGGCTAAGCCCTGTAAAGAATGAAATAATTGGGCAGACTAAAAAGATAATTACAAAAAAGCCTGCAAAATAGCTGTACATCGTCTGAAAATACTGAAGCCGTTGCCAGAATGTGAGACCTGACTTGAATAAAGGATTATCTCTGACTAGTACCTGTATGGTTCCTTGAGCCCAGCGTAATTTTTGGGTTAGCGTGGAACTGAGGTCGTCAGGGGCAAGTCCCTCTGCCAAAACTTCATGGTGATAAACAGATTGCCAGCCAGCTGAATGGAGGCGCATCGCTGTATTCATGTCTTCTGTAATACTAATGCTTGAGACTCCACCAATTAGATCAAATTCATCCAATCGGCTTTCATCAGCTGCAAAATCATCAGCAAAATGCTGCAATCCCATACTCACCAACGCTTCTCGTCGTAAAATTGCATTAGTTCCGGTATAAAAGGCGGCATTCATGCCATCCTTAGCTTGTTGAATAGGGCCATAGAAAAAATGAGCGTCATGGCCAAAGGGATCACCTTTAGGTAAGTTGTAAAATGCCTGAGGAGTCTGCACAAAGGCAACTTTATTTAACTCATAGCGCCCTTGATCCAAATTAAAGTGGAAAAAGTTAGGCAGTACCCGCTGCAAAAATTGCGGCTTAGGAATATGGTCTGCATCTAAAGTAACAATAAAGTCACCCTGGGTTTCACCACAGAAAATAGCATGGTTAATATTCCCTGCTTTAGCATGGTGAGGACGATCTTTAGGCTTTTTGCGGGCAATGTAGCGACAACGAGCTAAATCACTTAAAGCAAAGGTTTTCTTATCAATTTGTGCCTCTAACTTACGAATATTTGCTTCCAGCATTGCAGTTGCAGTAGAGTTTTCTGACTGACTGAGTAACAGCAGCTGTCGTAGGCTTTGTATGTGCCCTTGAGTTTGCCAAGATTTCGAGTCTTCTAAGGAATCCTTTGAAACAAATTTCTTAATCATTATCAGACAGTTGCGATCATCGGGATCACGGACATATGCCAAATGATCTGCAAGCTGTCTCAAAATGCTGATGCCACGACCACGTTCTGCATCTTGATCAATTTCATCCGGTAGTGTTTGCAAATGTTTCTCAAAATCAAAGGGAGCACCTCGATCCCAAATTCGTATGATAATTGCGAAGTTAAGAATGACGACTTCTAAATCGATCGGAGTCTCTGATACCAGATGCTTGTGGGCATGACTGACTACATTATCGAATCCTTCACCTAATAAGGTTTGAGCTGAAAACCAAGCATCGTCAGGGATTATAGACTGTTTTAGGGTGCTAAACCAATCCATGATTGACTCTAATTCATTAAAATCGGTTTTCACTCGAATTTTTTGACAGCTGAGATTCTTTTCTACAGTTTCTAAATCCTGTCGTAGATACTGTATTTGCTCTAGACGGCTGCTTAAATAATAGCGTTCAGCCTCTATCTGTTCAGCTGTGAGCTGTAAGGCAGGTGACTTAAGGTCTAGAAGACAGAGTTGTTCTGCCATAGCTCGCATATCCGGAGAATTTCCATCATCCAGTATATAAATCCGCAGCTTATTGGCAGGATAGGCCATCTTTAAAGCCGATTCCGCCGTTTCTTTGACAATGTCAACGGGCTCACTATAACAAGTGATAAAAATATCAACAGTTGGATAGTTAGCTTTCGGTAACGTTGGGGTGAGTTGATCAAGGTTTTTGACCCGACGCTCAATCGGTCGCCATAGCCCAACTAAAAAAAGTACGCCGCCAACGAACATGTATACTTCAGCTAATACCAGCGGCACTGAAAACCAGAGAGCATCTGTATTGAGGGACTGAGTTAACCGCCACTGCAAATACCATGCACCAACAATTAGATTTACTAAAACCAAGTAACGAAAAAGTAAGGTGCGATCGCGCAAACGCACTTGGATATTGTTCATCAGTGGTTTCTGATCCAGCTGACTAATAAAGCTACTCATTATCAACAAAAAATAATTATGTAAGTGACTCTAGGTTCTCTAAATTAATTGCCTCTATATTTCCATGACTCTCAAGCTCTTGAATCACATTAAGATTGAAAGTCAATTCCTAGTAATGGCAGCAGTAGACGCCTAAGTTAACAATCATTTGTGGGGCAGTACTAATGAGTTTTCCCGTTAGTCTAAATGGATGAACAATATTACTTTATTAACCCCTAGAACCATAATGTTTTATTATCTGATGAGGTTGTAGACATCATTATTAAGCCTTTTACTCAGAAGACTGGTACGCCCCATGAACATGGGCAATGCTTAACCATTGTCACCGATCAATAAACCAATAAGTCCAATGAGCGAAGCATTATAGTCGATAGCATATTCATTCGTTGCATACGACTTCTCATCATCTAAGTAACTCAATATACCTAAGCCTTTTGGAGCAATATTATCTTGAGCATCAGAATTCGGACCTCCAACGACTAGACCAGGAATCAGTAAGCCTTTAGCACGGGCAAATAGATGGTTTACATGACGTACTGGACGAGCCCCAATACCTGTCACAAAAGTTTGATTAAAAGGATTACGACCTAGTAAGAAATGAAGCTGATCTAACGCAGCAATTTGGTAACGCTGATCCTGACTAATCTGGTATGCATAGACTAGGGTAATCCCCTCTTCTGCTGCCAGTTTATTAGAGCCCCAGATAAAACGATGATTGGCTAAGCGGTAACCGTTATTTTCGACCCTCGCTAGAATCTCATTAGCTCTTTCTAGTAACTTTTTGTCAATGATGGCTTGAAACTCTCGTGAAATAGGCTGCCGCTGCTGCAATCGGTAATCTACTAACGCTAACGGTGATAAATTTTTCCATTCAAATAAGGTATAGGGGATCTTGGGTAAATAGAGTTCTACATACTGTTGGTATTTTTTAGCTCCAGTTGAAATATAGAGTTCTGTAGCTGCCCAGAAACGGTCATCAATATCAGTGTTAAGACTCTCTTCTTGATCAATATCTGAACCCAAGTATTTTCCTGAACCGCTATCATCACTTTCGATCCAATCAACCTGCATAGTAGATTGATTCTCCAAGTATTGCCAGGCTAGGTTTGCAGCGGTTTGATATTGATTAGCAAGGTTAGAATCAAATGTTTCAAAGACTCGGGCGGCCATGGCCATGACACCAGCAAACTTACCTGTTTCAGGGGTAGAAATCCCATAGATATAACGAATTTGTCGATCTTCATCAGGTGCTAATCCAATGGGCCATTCTGTTCCAGAAAGTTTTCGATAGACACCCCCATCGGACCGCTGCATCCTTAACATCCAGTCCAGTCCAAATTTCATTTCATCTAGAATATCGGGAGTGCCGTTACCGCTTTCTGGAATTGTCAATTGTCTATCCCAAAATAGACTGGGATTTTGTTCATAAAGACTCAGAATACGGGCAATCGTTGTCGCAGTTGTGGCAACATACTTGCCATAATCTCCTGCATCATGCCAGCCTCCTGTTGCGTCGATTTGATCGCTTGCTTGGTGTAAGTCATCGGCACGAGCTAAGTTGTGATCGTATAAGTGACAAGGAGCGTGGTACAAACCTGTAATAGGATCGTCTAGAATGACGCCACAACGTTGTAAATAATAAGATCTTAGCAATGATATAAATGTTGCTTGGTATGCATTAGTAGAAATACTAAATGGAGCAGACTCTACAGAACCTGCTCGGACTAAGTATTCTCCAGGTTGCCGGAAATCACTCAAGTCAACGGATTGCAAGTTATCTCCACTCAGATGATCAGCCTGTACTACAGTAGGTGTATCTAGTTCACTTATCTGTCCATCAGTTAAGCTAACCAACTCCAGAGGGATACTCTTAGGAGCATTGGCTAAAAAGACAACTTTTGGCCATTGTGGATGATATCCCACTTGGTTTAATAATACTTTCATAGGAGATTTCGGAGACTGAGCTTGCCCTGAAAATTTTGTACTACAAGCAATAATTAGAAAAATTGCAATGGTTGTTAAAATTAGGAGTTTATAAATACGTTGCATAATCTTGGGAGTAAAGTATCGTCCTGAGACGCATTTGACTTGGTAAATCCTGACTTTTCCTGCTAAGTCCTATGACCGCCCAATATCAAGGATCTATAATCAGATTTTTCTCAATAAGGTTGATTTATTGAGAATAGCTCACGAGCTGATAGGGGTTTCACGTAGCGAAAATCGGGCAGATTTTTAGCTCCAAAAGATAACGGGAAAAGTCAGGGTAAATCAATACATTTTACTGTGAATTTAGCTAGATCCTTTAACGGAATTATGGCTAGTTGTAGGAGGGATAATTTGGAATAAGAACGAATTATCTGCTAGGAAGTTGTCGTGATCATCATGCAGAGTTACTGTGAACTCATATTCACCCAATTGAGTAGGGGTATAGTGTGCTATCTCCAAACGTTGATTACTATCAGCAGCTACGTTATAGGTAAAGTGTTTAGTAGCAATCACCTCATTTTGATAACTAAGCGTAAAGGTTATCTGTGTATTTGGAAAATCTTTCCATAGATCATTAATTATCCATACTGGCAAATCGACATTCTCACCAATATGCCAGTTCTGTTGAGTCCACTCGATACTCGGTAGCAATGGTTGATAGGCACGTCTAAGAGACTCAAAGGCAAGTTTTGGTGTGCGCCAATAGTCTACAATTCCCCAATTAATTGAAGGCCAGTTTTCAGTAAACATGAACTGGAAAATACCTGAAACCGGCTGATATTTCTGTCTCCGATAAGCTTCCGCAGCAAACTGGTTAACTAAGGCCTGATACTGTTGAGTGTTCTTAACAAATTCGCTAGGGCTTTCCCCCATAGTTACTTGAGCTAGATTAAATGTCTCATGTTGCTGAAAATTGTGATATTCCCATTTAGCCCAGTCATGTTCGTTATCTGGCCAGAGTTCATCTTCTGAAAAGATACGACGAAGTGCACTAATACTGGGTAAAGCCTGGGCTCCAAATTCAGTAATCAGGGGTTCTTCTGTTGATTCAGCATACTTTTCAAACGTATTTGAATACCACCCCCACCATGGATGTTCTGAAGTTAACGAGGCTTTATGTAAATAACGAGACGAATCGTATCCCTTTAAGGCATTGAACAGCGCACGGTCAAGCTGATAGTTTTGTTTAGGATTATAGGTCTTATATTTATATTGCATCCAGTCTGCATCCCAGGGTGGTTCATTATGCATACTCCAGGCAAATATAGATGGGTGGTTATACAGTGTGTGGATCATCGCTTTCCCCTGACGAATTGCTTCTTTTTGGAAACTGCTGTCATCCACATATCCCCATTGCAAGGGGAAGTCTTGCCAAACTAAGATGCCGTTGCGATCGCATCCTTCATAAAACTCTTTACCCGTAACATGAGCATGCACCCTGACTGCATTAATATTAGCTTTTTTTATCAGGCCAATATCAAAAAGATATTTATCTGCAGTCATTTCGCTCAGCCACTGGCTGGCTATGTAGTTAGTCCCTCGTAAAAATAATCTCTTTCCATTTAGTTTCCAGATCTGTTGTTTTTGATCCCACTCTACGGAACGAAAGCCAAAAACAGTTTCATGTTGATCTAAAATCTTTGTAGAGTCAGTAATTTCTAACTTAAGACGATATAGATTGGGCTCACCATGCTCCCAGTCCCACCAAAGTTTAGGGTGGTCTTGCTTTAGATTAATTTTAAAAGAATTATACTTTGGATGAATACGACGTTGAATACGCACATGTTCCCCAGGATTACCTAAAAAATTTTCAGGCATCAATTGAACATCCAAGGTAATTTTCTCGTTTTGTGTCCCTTGATAGTCAAGATTTATATCTAGCTCTGCTGTTGCCTCATTACTATTGTGATTCAATTTGGGTGTCACTCGTACATTATCAATTGCTAGCGTATATGAGCTTTTCAGGTAAACAGGGGCCCAAATACCTCCGGTATTTTTTTCTTGACCACGGTCTGTCCAAGCTCCTCCAGGACGAGTATCGTGATGAGTAAAAATTCCTTTAATAAGACGTTTATGTAAAGACCAATCCTGTCTCTGTTCTTCTAGGGGACTATTAACTCGAACCATTAAAATATTTGAACCGTTTGAGTTTAGAAATCGATCAACTTGAAAATCGAAAGGTTCAAAGTAGCCCTGGTGTGAACCTAGATAATGACCATTTAGCCAGACATCAGCTTCATAATCTACCCCCTCAAATACAAGCTTGACGACATTATCTCCAGGCATCAAACTCGGAGGCACTTCAAAAGCACGCTGATACCACACAACACCATGCAGGTCCTGCCCCTGCAGATACCAGTTACCAGGCACATAAAGAGTTTGCCAGGTTATGTTTGTAAAATCAGGTAAAACCTCATTGTGGGGAGCAAGGAGATATGAAGATTCATTTTGCTGCTCAATTGTCTCAGCCCAAAATTTCCAATCCCCATTTAAGGAAAACTGGTTGTTAATGTCATGACCATTAGGCATAAAATGAGCATTAACCAATGACGTCGATTGAAAATTAAGACCCAGCACAGCTAAAATCACAACAATAGCAATGACTACTCGTTGACTTCCGAGCATAAGTTTACGAGTTATCCTAATAATCATTTTTATTTTTTCTTTCGCTATAAGGGCTTCCTTAGCATCTTTTCCCATTGAGACTAATCTTTCTGGCAGCAAAGAACGCTGACCTTTCTTCCTTAAGAATTCTGCTGTATTTTTCTATGTAAAAATATAACTTGTTTAAAGATACAAAAGGTGCGTAATTCTCCTAAATATTAGTAAGAATATAAGGATTTTGTTGAATGCTTTATCAGTGATTTAACTGATAAAGCGTTCACTCTATGAGAGTCTAAACCTTGATTTTGTGTGACTAAAATATTCCCACAAAGCTAATCCCTGTTCTATTCAATCATTGTTTGAAGGAGTCTTATTCCTTCACTAAGAGCCTCTTCAAGCTTTGGAATACAATTTTCAAGCACCATATTCCCAGCACGACTTTCATTCTCGATATCTTGACACAGATGTTGGACTGCAACCATGCCCAGTGCTGCGCTACTCGACTTTAAGGTATGGGCCGCATAAGCAATTTGTTCAATATCTTGAGCATGTACAGCATTTTTAAGAGATTTTGCCAGCTGGGGACTTTCCTTTAAGTAAATCTCAACAAATAATTTTAGATTTTCAGGCGTCAATCCACCTAAAGGAGCCAATGTCTTTTCTAGGATACTTTTATCCAGATAAGTTATCTGGTTATCAGTACCTAATACCGCTGAGGGTTCCTGGGAATCACCAAGTGTTTTATCAGAGGCGATATCCTCAAGCTGTGGAGCAGGATAAGAGTTTTCAATGGAGCAGCGTTCTAAAGCCTCTAGCAGTTCTTCAATTTGGAGAGGTTTACTAATATAGTCATCCATACCCGCTGCCAGAAATTTCTCCCGGTCTCCTGTCATAGCATTGGCTGTCACTGCAATGATGTAAGGCTGCTCATCCTCTGACCATGATTGCCGGATGGCCTTTGTCGCGGCTAAACCGTCCATTTCCGGCATTTGAATATCCATCAAAATGACATCGTATGCTTGGCGTTTTAGACAGTCGAGTACCTCTAATCCATTGCTAACTAAGTCCGGACGGTATCCCAATTTAGCCAACCATTGCTGAGCAAGCTGTTGGTTCACCATATTATCTTCAGCTACCAAAATCTTACATGGCAACCTTTGGGCCATTGTACTATCTATCTGTTTGCCCTTGGTTACTAGGGGTTGGTAAGTTACTTTACCCGTAATGCCATAGGTCAAAGCATTGTACAGATCATTTTGACGGCATGGCTTATTTAGAAAAACAGCAATTCCTGCCCGCAATGCTTTTTCCTTAAGATCATAAGTACGGACAGAAGTAAGCATTATCATTGGTAAATTAGGGCACTGATGCTTTAGTTTTGAAGCCAACGTTAGACCATCCATGCCCGGCATTTGCATGTCTAAAATAGCAACATCAAAAGGCCGTTCTATTTGCCCAATTACGCCTAAGGCCTCGTAGCCTGATCGAGCCGAAAATACATCCATCTCCCATTGTTCTACTTGATGAGTGAGGATCTTGCGATTAGTCTCATTATCATCCACAAGTAACAACCGCTTACCCTTAAGTTCAACTCTTGGCAGTTCTGAATTAATCTCTGAAATAGCCTGGGCTTTGATAGTAAAGAAAAATTTTGATCCCTTATTCAGCTCACTCTCAACCCAAATATCTCCTCCCATGGCGTGACAAAGACGTCTACTAATCGCCAGCCCCAAGCCAGTCCCCCCATATTTACGTGTAGTTGATGAGTCAACTTGTTGAAATGCGTCAAAAAGCGACTCTACCCGATCTGCTGGAATTCCGATACCAGTGTCACTTACACAACAGCGAATAAGATATAGGGCTTTATCAGAAGTAGCCTCATCTGATATGGGCTCCGCAAAAACCCTGATCACAATTTCACCTTCGTGGGTAAATTTAATAGCATTACCTAATAAATTCACTAGAATTTGGCGTAGCCTTGTTACGTCCCCAACCAAGCTCACAGGCACATCCAAATCAATCTGGTAGGCTAGTTCTAGCCGCTTTTCAGATGCCTTGGGTACAACTAAATCCAAACACTCTTCAATACAGGACCTTAAATTAAAAGGGCATTCTTCTAACTCTAGTTTGCCAGATTCGATTTTAGAAAAGTCAAGAATATCGTTAATAATACGTAGCAGGCTGTCACCACTATGACGAATAGTAGACGCAAAGCCAATTTGTTGATCATTGAGCTCAGTATCTAGCAACAGGCCCGTCATACCAATCACCCCATTCATGGGTGTACGAATTTCATGGCTCATGGTAGCCAGGAAATCACTTTTGGCCTGTGCAGCGGCTTCGGCTATATCTTTTGCTTCTTTAAGAGATTGTTCACGGGTAACTACCTCGTAGGCCATATGTTGAAAGGCACGGGCAAGTTCTCCAGGTTCATCTGATCGTTTAGCAATAGGATTTAGAATAGTAAATTTCTGTTGCCAGTCGTCTAAAGTGGGAAGTGAACTTCCACGGACCTGTTTTGCTAAATGGGTGAGTTTTTTCAGGGGGTGAACCACCTTCTGTTTTAGTAAGCGGTTCATAAGGAATATGATTGTAGCCATTATGCCAATAATGATGGCCATAACCAGCTTCAGGTAATGGTACCCCTGCTGTAGTAACGTATCAGCAGGAATATAAATGGTTTGAGCAGCAACTACTTCGTTTAATTTCCAGTTATATCCTTGTTTACTGCCATAGGTCTTTATCATGCTTTGGGGAGCATCATCGACACGGCCATGACATTCTAAACAACTACTTTTCTTAATGGCTAAAGGACGAGCTATATAAAAAAGCTCCTTACCATCCTGTTCTCGATATCCACTAAGTTCTTCAGGGGCATCATCCTGGCGAAAAGCATTGACTATATTGGTTTCAAAGTCATCTGCCTGGTCCCTAGGGTTTGATGGATTTAACGTCGCTTCTTTATATAGAAAATTACTATACTCAGGAGATTCTCGAAAATGTTCAAATACTTCTCTAGCACCATAGGCCGGTACAGTTTCTCTGATAAATGAGCTAGATTGAGCTAACTGATCAGCCAGTTGGGGTTTGATGCTTTCGCTTGTATAGTTCCGCACGGCATTCATGGTTTGAATCATCATATGTGCCCGTGCTTTGATCTCGACTTTGGCCAGCTGTTGCATTGCGCTAGAAAGTGCAAGGCCGCTAATGACTATCCCACCAATAAAAACGATAGTAAAAAACAGTGTGAACTGTCTATTCAGCGTTTGATTTTTGGCCATTGGTTGCCAGTAAGAGTTCTTATAGATCTTGATAGTTCCGTAATTTAAAAGAAAACTATCTATTTCATTATTATGAAGTTAAATTACGCTGTCATCAGAATTAATGAGGAGTTATTGATTTTCCCTTTAAATAACAATTTCCCTAGTATTTTTCTGGCCTACAGCCATATGGACTATAAATAGTTTTTTCAGGGGCGCACCGTGGTACTCCCCTAGCATCTACTTACGCGAAGAATGAGAACCCTGCTCCAAAATTATTGATAACTTGCTGGTCTAAAACAGCAATTAACTCATTTTGGTTAGGCGATGTCTGATACCATAATTCAGTGGAGGCACCATCAGAAGAGATACCTAACTGATAAGCTGCAGCAGCATCTACTAGCTGAACAGTATCCTGTTGCAGGTCAAAGTCTGTAATAAGAGCATAGTCCAATAACCCTAAGCTTGTACTGTCACCATCATCATAGAAAAGTTGACCTGCCTCACCTAGAACAAAGAGATCTGCCCCACTGCCACCCGTTAGAGTATCGATTTCTCCCAGACCGGCATTGACCGTATCAGTACCGGTTAGGGTATCATCGCCGCTACCACCTAGGAGCGTGTTATTCCCATATCCACCTTGGAGAATGTCATTACCTGCTTCACCGGCAATGTGGCCCAGTGCCTTTGAGAGGGTGTCATCCTTAGATCCCCCATGAAGAGTTCCTTCCTTATCTTGGTAAACGCGAATATAATCAATTTCAAAAGCACTGGTCTCAGGCGTTGTCTCATCGGGGTTACCAGGCCAGTAACCACCGACAGCCATATTGGCTAATAGATACATAGAGACATCGGGAATATCATGGTCAATGCTATACAGGGCCTGATCGTCCACAAACCAGGTTAGTTCGTCAGCCGTCCATTCCACACCAAATGTATGAAAGCCAGCGGAGAAGTCCATACCGCTAAAGGTTTGCTCACCTTTTTCTAGGGCAATATTACCATTGTCGTCTGTGTAGTGGAGACTGTTGAACACCGTGTCAGTACGGTGCCCCAGGGTTTCCACGATGTCAATCTCAGGGGGCCAACCACCATGGGTAGGTAGCATCCAAAAGGCAGGCCATAGCCCCTGACCTGCAGCGACTTGAGCCCGCATTTCCATATAGCCATAGGTAAAGGCGTAGTTATCGTCACTGTTTAGGATGCCGGAGGTATAATCAAAGGTTTTAACCGGATAAAAGCCAGTAACTGTGTCTTGAACATCAAGGGTAAGGGGCTGATCAAGCTTTTCACTAACGATACTCAAGACACCGTCGTTAAAATCAAAGGCATCATACTCTACGCCGTCAATAACCTCATTCTCTCCCACATAGGCCTGATGTTCACCGTTCCAGGGGTTAGTGCGACCACCGTAGACATTGTGACTATATTTGGTGCTCCACTTGCTACTGTCCAGGGTAGACAAATCAAACTCATCACTAAATACTAGTTCCCAATCGCTCTAAGGTGTCATTACCATCGCCGCCGAAAATGGTGTCATTATGTTCATCTCCCTGAATAAAGTCGTCCCCCCCATTGCCATAGAGAGTGTCTTCGTCTTCACCACCAGAAATTTCATCGTTATCGTTCCCCCCAAAGATGCGATCGCGACCACGACCACCCCTTAATTTATTCCGACCACCCTCACCAAAGATCTCATCATCGCCATCATTGCTATCTATTTCGTCATCCCCCTCTCCACCAAAGAGTCTATCGCGACCATTGCCACCTCGGATGCGATCACGACCATGGCCACCAAAGATTTCGTCATCGCCATCATCGCCATCTATTTTGTCATGACCCTCCCCACAAAAAAGTTTATCTTTGCCACGACCGCCAAAGAGACTATCGTTACCTAGACCTCCATAAACCTCGTCATCACCATCGTCTCCAAACAATGTGTCATTGCCGTTATAACCATAAAGCCTATCGTTGCCACCTTTCCCTCGGACTTCATAGTCAACGTTGTCCTCCTATCCACCCCAAACATCATCACCGTCGTTAAGGTAAGAGATGATTTTTCTTATTCTGGAAATTAGTGACATAATTCGCTGCGCTTTTGGTAGATAACTCGAAACAAGTATTAATCTCGACACTCAAATGTGCTTTGTGATACTTTTTCGCTGCTGTCACTATTAAAGCTTGTGTGGAATCAATAGCCCTTGAGGGATATTTGCCATATGGAATGGCTTTCATTATGTGGTTATCGTTAACCTAAATTTTTCTACAGATAGGGTCAGATAAGTTTTAAGGTGTGTTAACTCTGATGGGATAACTCTGATGATTAATAGGCTTGAGGCTTGATAAGAGTTCTGAAGGGTTAAAATCAAGCTTTCTTTAAGGGAATGGGTAATATAAGAATAAATTAGTCAAGTTTAGGGAGTGCATTTTTCTAGAAACAAGGTATGAGAATAAACTAAAAGAAATCGGACAATAACCAATTTTACCTTTATCACTGGAACATTGCTTCAGCTTGTAATACTCAAAACAGGTAATAAATATGTAGATGTTGCCTAGCAATTGCCCCCTCACATTTTTAAGGCTTACTGACTATCCGTGGAGGCAGTATTTTTTTTTGTGCCTGTTCCTTAGTGGTGTGATTTTCTCAGAAAAGGCGTGGGCCAAACCAGAATTGGAGGATTCAGTCCCCTACACCTTGCCAGCGAATATCGAAGCGTTATCCGATTTTTCAACATTACCAGTTTCGGAGTTAGAGATAACGTCAATACCCTATACGTTGCCGCCATCTGATTTATATACTTTAGAAGCTAGGGAAGCTGCCATAAATAGCAATCTGGAACTCAACTACAACCCAGAAAACACGGATGTTTTATACCTGGCTGCTCCGGAAAATCTTAACCCAGGTCTTTACATTCCACCACCGGTTGAGCCATTACCCGACGCCTCATCTCCAGAACCAGAAGAGTCTGAATCGGTTATGCCAGATTCTGAAGCTGTTGAATCTACAGAGTCTCCCTTTATTCCAATTTGGGAAGTCGATGGTTTAACGGTTAATTTATCGGATGACTTTAGCAATTTTGATCAGGGTAATCGAATTATTGAACCAACTGTAACAGGTACGTTGCCCAATGGGGATAGCCTTGCCATCACCACAGGTTTTAATAGGTATGCTCAACCAGATGTTGATACTGTCTTTAATATTCCTCTCAAGGCATCATGGACTGGAGAAATGGGCAACTTTACCACAAAGGCTGGGGGAGGTGTGGATCTCTTTAATCAGTTGCCGCTTGCCCTTAATCTTAATGCGAGTACATCTGTGCCCATAGGAAAGAAAGCTACACTTTCCTTCTTTGTAGACTATGAGCCCTATAAGTTTAATGCCACTACTATCAATAATCAGATAAAAGCCTGGCGATATGGTCCCAATCTGTATTGGCAGATTACTCCTGATATGTACCTTTTTTCCCTGGTACGCTGGGGGCGCTACAACGATGGCAATCAAGAACAACAATCGTTTAGTCGAGTAGAAAAGAAACTCGGAGATTTTTATGTCGCCGGTAATTTGTTTACCTGGCAGTATCGAGAAGACGCTGAATCTGCCAGTGGCTACTTTTCGCCTCCTGATTTTTTAGTTACCAACGCTGAAGTTGGTTGGAAAGGAGAAGTTTTAGATTGGCTGGACTGTGGTGCAGCAGCTTCTTGGGGACGACAACGACTAAACAGCAGTTGGGCGTCAGCTTATAGTTACAACGCCAAATGCACCTTTGAGATTGCAGAGTCCCTTGAAATGGATTTGGGATATGCCTTTAGTAATGTGATTGCTCAAACAGGTGGCAGTGCCTTTAATAACCGTGCAATTACAGGCCAGGTGCGTGCTAAATTTTAAAGCTTTGATTATGACCAACATTCTGTAGGGCATCACGCTTCAAAAGTCTTGCAGTATGAGAGTTACTGAATTTTGAAAACGTTCAGTGCAATCGTCGTTCTCTCTGAAGATTTACTAGAGCAATATGGTATTTGAAGGCACATCCTTTTTTTGCCTTTTGCATCTATTAATTCGAAACAAAACTTTGATGGTCTGAGAGGACTAGTTAAGTCTTAAAGCAACTGTGCTTTACGCTTGTTCTTCTTGTTTTGTTTGAAATTTCCTGTCAGGAAATCTCTGGCCAATTTCAATCTGCTAATTCGATAATCCTTAATCATGGGCTCAAAATCAAACTCTTCTGTTATTGATAATGTCCTGAGGGGCAGTGTCTTCAGTGATGTCCTCATCGGTCTAGAATTCAACGATGAGATTCAAGGATATGAGGAGAATGATGTTTGGCTGAGTGGTGAAGCCGGTAATGATCTGGTAGTCGGTGGGGCTGGTAATGATATTTTGTCAGGTGGTGAGGGAAATGATTTACTGCATGGAGATTTTTCGGAAGGAAGTGGTTGGGAGTTAGGTGATGACGGTAATTATTCGTATACTCCTCTGAATTTTGTTACTAATTCGCTACAAAGTAGTGGATACGATGAGGCGTTTCCTCCTGGCGATAATTTAGCTATTTACAACGATTTGATATTTGGTGGTTTGGGCAATGACATCATTCTTGGTAGTTGGGGCGATGATGCTATCTCAGGCGGCTTAGGTAATGACATTATCAATGGTGGCATTGGTAATGACTATTGGCTTGCAGGTGGAGCTGGCAACGACACTATCAATGGAGATGATGGGCACGACATTCTAGAGGGTGGAGCTGGCAACGATATTCTGAATGGTGGTAATGGTAACGATATTCTGACTGGTGGGACAGGTCAGGATACTCTTTATGCAGGCGATGGTGAAGATATCGCTGATGGTGGCGAGGGCTCTGACCTGGTTGACGGTGGGGATGGAAATGATCAGCTGACTGGTGGCCTTGGCAATGACAAGATTTTAGGTGGAGACGGGCATGACACCATGGATGGTGGGGATGGCGAAGATACTCTCATTGGCGGGGCCGGTGACGACTACTCCATGCTTGGCGGCAGTGGCAATGATGCCCTCTACGGTGAGGCTGGCCATGATTTTATGGATGGTGGTGCTGGCAATGATGTCATGTACGGTGGCCGTGAAGATGATGTCATGCTGGGTGGTGAGGGTACTGACCATATCTACGGAGGGGAAGGCATTGATCGTATCGATGGCGGTGCTGGTGTTGATGTGATCGAGGGTAACTCGGGTGATGATGACATCCACGGGGGAGATAACGATGATGAGATCGCAGGCGGCACCGGTCAAGACATCCTCTACGGTGACGCTGGTAATGACATTGTGAATGGCGGCGAAGGCCATGACTTTATAGATGGTGGCGAAGGCTCTGACACCCTGGACGGTAGTGCTGGCATGGATGTCATTGAAGGCGGCTCTGGTAATGACCTGATCCGTGGCGGTGCTGACAACGACAGCTGGTTATCCGGTGGCGCTGGCCAAGATGAGATATATGGTGATGCCGGTGACGATGTACTGTCCGGCGGTGACGATAATGACCAGCTCCAGGGCGGCATCGGAAATGACGTTCTTATGGGAGATGGGGGCAACGACGTTCTCCTAGGTGGAGAAGGCGATGATTACTGGCTTGATGGGGGCGACGGTAATGACACTATTAACGCTGGTGCGGGCCATGATGTCGCCACGGGTGGAGTTGGTGATGATGTTGTTATCGGTGATGACGGTAATGACACCCTTTTAGGGGATACCGGTAACGATCAGCTTTTTGGTGACGCTGGTGACGATATTCTCGATGGGGGTGACGGTGCGGACCGCCTCGAAGGGGATATCGGTAATGACACCCTCAAAGGGGGCGACGGTGCTGACCTGATCCGGGGTGGTGACGGGGTTGATTATGTTGAAGGCGGAGCGGGTGACGATAACATTACTGGCGATGCAGGTGACGATAGCCTACTGGGGGATGCAGGCGCTGACATTGTGGATGGGGGCACTGGTCACGATTACCTGGCCGGGGGAGCTGGGGCAGACATTCTGATCGGCGGTGCTGATAACGACACTATTCAAGCTGGAGACGACAACGACACTCTCTACGGTGATGATGGTTACGACATTCTAGAAGGGGGCGACGGTAGTGACACCCTCAGTGGCGGTAACCAGGAGGATATTCTCAAAGGAGACGCTGGTAACGATGTTTTAGATGGGGGTGATGGCCATGATGTTTTAGACGGTGGGGCCGACAATGATTTACTCCAGGGGCAAACCGGTAATGATGCATTGACTGGTGATACAGGCAATGACACCCTGCAGGGTGGTCTCGGTGATGACTACCTCAGTGGCGGTGCTGATAATGATGTGCTTGAAGGCGGTGCCGGTATTGATGTCCTAGAAGGCGGTGACGGAGCCGATGCGCTCTATGGGGGAGCTGGTGATGATGGCTGGTTATCTGGACAAACTGGCGCTGATATCATTGATGGCGGTGCTGGCCATGATGTGTTGAGCGGTGGTGCTGGTGTCGATCAATTGCAAGGAGGAGCTGGCAATGACACCGTCTTCTTTGATGCCGCTGACACCGTAGTCAAGGGAGATGCAGGCTACGATGTGGCCATTGTGGAAACCGCTGACGGTGCTAGTTTAGACCTGGGCGCGAACAGCTTTAACGAGGCCCATGGTAATGCCGGTAACGACACCTTTACTAATACGAATGGAGCAGGTGGTCCCAGCAGTGAGAGTGTTGCCATGTTTGGTAATGCCGGAGATGACGCCCTAACAGGTGGCTCTGCTAATGATTACCTAGATGCTGGTGCAGGAAATGACGTTGCCAGTGGCGGAGCGGGTGATGACTACGCTCTGGGTGGTGAAGGGGCAGATGCCCTTGGTGGAGACGCAGGCAACGATCTTCTAAAGGGTAACGCGGGCAACGATACGTTGGAGGGTGGTGATGGCCACGACACTATTGATGGCGGTGATGGAGCGGATATTCTTCTCGGTGGAGCAGGGCACGACACTGTAAAATTTGATGCGGCAGATACGGTAGACGGCGGTGCTGGTTACGATGTCGCCAAAGCCCAGGGAGATGTTGGTGTCACTCTAGATTTAGGCGCTAGCCAGATTGAGTTGGCCTACGGGACAGAAGGGGCTGATGTCTTTACCAATTCCAGTAACAACAGCGTTGAAATTCATGGAGAAGGGGGTAACGACACCATCATTGGGGGAACTGGCCATGAGATTTTAGAGGGTGGTGCTGGGGATGATGAGATCGCAGCCGGAACTGGCAATGACGTCGTTCTAGGCGGTACCGGAGACGATGACCTCCAGGGAGAGGGCGGCAACGACACCATCACAGGTGGAGAAGGCGCTGATACTCTCTCCGGAGGCGACGGCAATGACACCCTGAATTTTGACGCCAATGACATCCTGGACGGCGGCAGCGGCAGTGATGTTGGTGTTTACCAGGGAACTACTGGCATTAACCTCAACATTGATGACGTCAGCCTGGAAGAAATTCACGGCAATATTGGGGATGACACCTTTAAATCAACCGTCGGTAATGCGGTCAAGATTTTCAGTGGTGCTGGTAACGACACCCTAGAAACTGGTAACGGTAACGATCAGCTCTTTGGTGGCAAAGGTGACGACACCATTATATCCACAGGTGGTCACAACTACATCGAGGGTGGCACAGGCAGCGATACCATCACCACAGGTGACGGTAACGATACACTAGTGGCCGATGCTGGAGATGATGTTTTGGTAGCTGGTGATGGCCATGATGTCTTAAAGGGCGGCGCTGGTGCCGATAGTCTTAATGCAGGTGCTGGCAATGACACCCTCTACTTTGATGCTGACGACACATTGGTAGATGCAGGTGCTGGCAACGAAGATACAGCCTATTACGAGAGCAGTGATGCTCTCACCATTGATTTGGATGCGACAGGTATTGAAACACTCCACAGTAATGCAGGTGACGATATTATCACGGCCAACAGTAGTCAGGATTTCACCGTTTACGGTGAGAGGGGTAATGACACCATTACTACTGGTAGTGGTGACGATACTCTCGACGGTGGCAGTGGTGATGACGTTATTGACGGTGGCGGTGGTAGCAACACGCTACTCGGTGGAGTTGGTAATGATATTCTCACAAGTGGTAATGGCAATGACATCCTCGATGGCGGCAGTAGTGATGACATTCTGACCACGAGTGGAGGAAAAAACGCCTTACTCGGTGGCGACGGCAATGATGTACTAACCACTGGTAGTGGCAACGATACTCTGGATGGTAGTACCGGTAACGACAGTTTGGATGCGGGTGCTGGTAACGATACCTTAGATGGTGGCAGCGGTGCCGACCAGTTAATCGCTGGCAGCGGTAACGATAAGCTCTATTTTGATGCTGACGACACTATTATTGATGGAGGAACTGGTAATGATACTGGTTATTTCCAGAGCAATACGAACCTGGTAATGAATGTCACTAATGCGGGCATTGAAAGACTCTATGCCAACAGCGGTAACGATCAACTCTCAGCTACTGGTAATAGTCAGGCCAAACTTTACGGTAAAGATGGTAATGACACTATTACCTCCGAAGGTGGCAATGACCGATTAGACGGTGGAAATGGTGATGACATTCTGACAACTACTGGTGGTAACAATACCCTGAAAGGGGGTAACAACGATGACCAGCTTACTTCCGGCATTGGTAATGATATCCTTGACGGCGGCAGTGGTAACGACATCCTACTCACCACTGGTGGCAACAACACCCTGAAAGGGGGTAGCGGTAACGATACCCTAACCGCTGGAGATGGGATAGATATTCTAGATGGTGGTTCTGGCAATGACATCCTTGATGGTGGTGTCGGCGATGATGCTCTGACAGGTGGGAATGACATCGATATTCTCTACGGTGGCGGTGGCAATGATGCTCTTGCTGGTGGTCTGGGGGATGACAGCCTCTATGGTGGTGAAGGCAATGATACCCTCAATGCTGAGGTCGGTGATGATCTACTTGATGGAGGAGCTGGTAATGACCAAATCTTTGGTAGTACAGGTAACAACCAAATTGAGGGAGGCACTGGGAACGATGAACTCTATGGCGTCGCTGGTGAAAATACACTCCTCGGTGGTGAAGGCAGTGACCAAATCTATGGTGGTACTGGTAAAGATCAACTCTATGGAGATGCGGGTAACGACTCACTAGATGGTGGCGAAGATAGTGATGAGCTGTTTGGTGGTACAGGTAATGACACACTGCTAGGCGGTAATGGAGCCGATGTCCTCAGAGGGGCTGCAGATGGTTTCGGTGAGGTAGATATTCTCACTGGAGGTGGCGGTAGCGATTACTTTATCCTCGGTGAATCAGGGCAGGTCTTTTATGACGATGGCGATCTACTGACATCTGGATCATCTGACTATGCTTTAATCACTGACTTTAACGGTTCAGAGGATATTCTCCAGTTGAGCGGTTCAGCCAGTGATTATGTACTTGGCTCCTCAGGCTCCAATACGAATATCTATCTAGATAGCGATGGTACTGGCAGCTTGAGTGGAACAGATGAGTTGATTGCTACTGTAGAGGGTACTTTAGGAATGGATCTATCTAACACATCAATTCTGTACGTGTAGTCAACAAAAGCCGATAGACAATATCGCCTTAATGCTCATTTTGAGGAAATCAACATGCTTGAATTTAAGGGATTTCACCCTAAGGATATTTCAAATGAAATTGCACTTAAACTAACAAACTCAGGGGTGCATTACCATAACTTAAATAGTGGCGCTTTTCAGTTCATCCCGTATACAGAGATTGCTGGATTCTCTGGTTGGCGACCTGGATACGGCTCTCTCCATATCTACAGCAGTAATCCAAACTTGATGATCCACTTAAACTTTGCAGCGGAAGTAGCAGAGCAGGCCCTATCGCAAATTCAAAGTTTCCTTCAAGAAAAAATGATAACTGCCTAAACTAGACTTTAAATCATTGCATGCTTGAAAAAATAAAGTCCTCAACGGCCTTAAGGTCTTGAGGACTTTATTATGATGTAGGTCTGGACTGTATTATAAGTGCAGTGGAGTAGGTATAACTAATTGTCGGTCTTAAAATATAGGCGTTAAATGCAACAACATCCATAGTGAGAGTGCCAGGATAGTAGTGTTCAAATTCATGCCCTAATTCTAACAACCATTAGGGCAACCATTAGGGGCAAACACCCATCGAAACAAGGTTGTAAGAACAGCTTTTCCCTTCCATATAGCTTGACATACATAGCTAACAGCAATAGTGATCACTGAAACTCTTAGCTTACTAATGACCATGTACGCAGAAACTTGCTAAAGTTTCTGCAGATTTCTATATTGTTCAAGCTCTAGGAAATTTTGGAAGGAAGTTCCCTAAATAATAAAGATTATGTAATTAAAGTATACTTATTAGTTCTCGATCACATCTAAGATAGCTTGATTGCCAAGCGCCTTGTAGTAAATAATTTCTAAGATAAGGCCGTTAGTATTACCGGTTAAGATGGTGTTTATTTCCTCACTCTCTTCATAGAGACCAGCGTAGAATCCACCTCCGTCAGGATCTTGGAGATCTTTTACAGCCTTGATTAGCTTTAAAGTATAAGGTTTTTTGGGAAATAGGTAATACCACCCAAACGCCGCTTTTGTACTAAGCGTGCGTAGTTCTGGATGGGGCTCATTTTCTTCTGTAATTACAGCCCATGGAGTTCCATTAGCATAAAGAGTGCTATAGAGAAAATGAGGAGCTTGATCAATGTTGTCTTCAGAGACAGCGGTGAGGTACCCTGTTTCTTTATATCTATTTTCCTGGGCAGCTAGGATGTCTTCTGCATACTCAGCCAGAGTTTCATCCCATCCAAACTCAATGGCTTCTAGAATATAAGACTCACTAACTACATAGTTATTAGCGTCAGTTTCTTCAAAATTACGCTGGTCTACAGGGATTTTCACCCCGCTCACATCTACCAGTTTCATCGGTTCTGTTTCTAGTGCCTTTGGAACCTCCAATCCCCAAAGCTCATAGCCACGGGCAGCATATTCTTCGTAACCAAGGCGGCCCTCCTGTACGGGTAAAAGTTTACCATTAGATTTAAAGACCGCACCATAGAGCTGGCCCTCTTTGATAGAACGAGGAAGTTGCCAACCCGACATCAGGTCAGAAATCCAATTGTCATATTGGGGATGGCATGTGCGAATGATATGTAGGGCTGTAAGAAAGCGACCAATGTCTAAAGCCGACCAGCCTAATCCTTTTTTGGTGGGATTGTTTCCATAGTCTACCATCTCTCCGGTAGCACTGTTGTACACCTTATTGGGCAGTGCCCCCTCCACTAGCGGTAGCTCTCCAAGAGAGGTTAAAAATTGATTGAGTTGCAGATCAAACTCACCTTGATCAATTAATCCCATCCATCGAACTGCATTCAAGGCCATTAAGTAATTACCTTGATCCCAAAGAGTCCCAGAGGGAAACTGATTGGCAGAGTTGGTAAATCCGGTTTCTGGTTGCCGATTATTGACAAAGTACTGCCAGGCTGCAGATGCATAGACTTTCTCTTGTTCAGTTAGAGGAGCGGTTAACTGGCCACAAAGGTTATTGGATGTCTCTTTTGCGGTTGCAGCTTGAGAATCAGACTTGGGACTGTCGATTTCAATGGTGCCACTAGTACAAGCTGACAAACCACCCATTACTAAAATAATAGCAAATAGACCTTTCAAAATTTGAGATTGATAGAAATTCATATTTCCTAAGAGATATGCGCGAGTGGGTGACCGTTTTGAGTTTTGTACAACAAACTTTCAAGGATAATGGCGTTAGTATTGACATTGATCGCTTTGTTAGGACCAAGGTCTGGGTTCTCGTATCGTCCTGATAGATACCCCTTGTGCTCATCGGCAAGGTTTTGCACTGCTTGTCTGAGGGTTTGGCAGTAATCGTTGTCGGGCAAAAGGCTACTCCAGGCAAAGGCTGCTTTTGCACTTAGAAAACGCAGATCAGGATGAGTGTTTCCTTTTACATCTGTTGCTGGCCAGGTCTGACCATCAGCATAAACACTGTAATAGAGAAAATAGGGTTTGCGATCCAGGGCATCTTCGTTTACTACAGTTAGTATGCCCGTGTTAGCATATCGATTTGCTTGAACCTGTAGAAGATTTTCAAGCTGGGGTTGAGTGGTATCAGGCAACCCTACTTCTATCCCTAAAAGTAAGTATGGATCATTGGTTAGATGATTGCTCGCTCCTGAAGAATTGAGATCGCGCTGATCCACTATCAGGTCTACCTGATCAACAGTAACCCCCTGGGTTGGCGGGTTATAAGCGCTTTATCAGCTTCAATTCCCCATAGTTTGAAGCCATAGGCGGCATATTGTTCATAACCTAATCGCCCTTCTTGCCAATACTGCAAACCATTACGGCCAGCTCCACTACCCCATAGCCAGCCATCTTTTACAGACTTGTTTAAGTCATAACGGGTCACGATGGTATTGATGCGATCGCGCAGCTCCGGATAATGGGTTTTAAGTGTGTATAAAGCCACCAGATATCGGCCCAAATCTAACGCAAACCAGCCACTTGTCCCGTTGGGGTCAGGGCGATTACTTAATGTCCGCATGGTGGCTGTGTTGGTGCTATAGGCTTTATTCGGTAACCCTGTTGTCGGTAAGGGTAACTGTTCCAGAGTGCGTAACAGAATCGATAGTTTTTCAACCAATTCTGTTTCAGAAATTAGCCCTAGTTGACGAGCAGCATGGATTCCTAAGAGCGCACTCCCCTGGTCTCACCAGGTGGCCCAAGGCAGTCCATCAACAGCATTCACCAACCCGGTATCAGGATTCCAGTTATTCTCAAAATAGGTCCACGCTCGACGAGCCGCTACTCGATCCAGAGAATCTGCCATATGTTCCACACTGTCTAAGGGAAGAGACGGGCTAGCTAACTCAGATATCTCAAGAGATGGAGGAGCTTTTTTTTCTCCTCAATTAGGGCAATTTCTTCATTCAAACCTCTAGAAGTTTCAGCGATATTGGTCTCTCCTCCTTTAGCAACCCAGTATGCTCCCTGGTCATCGGCAACCATTTCGATGGTTGGTTGAGAGCCTTCGGGAAGGCCTAGCCCCAGTTCATCTCCGTCACGAATGGCATCCCACCACGGAGAGTCCATATCGTCATGGGGATAGATTAGAGGTTGCTGTTGAGTGTTTTTATGCAGTAAGGCTTGGAGAATTAGACTATTAGTGGAGCCCGTAAACCCAATGGCTCTACGACCACCGTTTTCGTAAAAGCCCTCGTAATAACCAAGCTGTTGATTATACAAATCTAGAGTTGCTAGCCAAAGGTCTCGACCATAGTCACTATCAGGAAATAGGGTGTGATAGGCAAAGGCAACAGCTGTACTCACCACTCGAGAATGGGGAATAACGTCTCCATTATCGTCTACAGCAACCCAAGAACGACCATCGGAGACAAGTGTACTATGCACCACATAAGGAGCTTCATTCACTAGGGTAGTTCCTGAAGCACTAAATATACCTGTGTGTTCATACCGAGTGGCTTCGGCCTGGTAAATCGCGTCTACTAAGGCACTGATTTGGGGATCAAAGCCAAATTCTAGGCCATATAAGATAAAGGGTGTACTGGTGGTATTTAACAGTTCATTTCGACGACGTTGCTCTGGCTGAGACCGATTAGTGGGAACTGCTTGTTCTTCTAGCTTAGTGGTGACATAGTTGCCGCCAACGGCTGAGCGAGAAGCATCAAATCCCCACAGCTGAAAAGCCCGGGCGGCATATTCTTCATAGCCAAGGATTTCTGCAGGCTTGACTCGGATGCGATCTCGACCCCGATCATCCTGAGCCAAACGAGCATTAGCAATACGGCCATTTCTAACCACTCGTAGATAAGACCAGTCCAAAGCTAACTTATCTACAACATCAGTATATTCGGGATGACAGGTTTTAAGTGTGTGCAAAGATGCCAATAGTCTTCCAATATCCAGGCCAGACCAGCCATCTCCTTGAGGAATGGAATTACCACCATAATCAATAGGTTCTAGAGAAAGGGTGCTGTAGGAACGATGAGGAAGCTCTCCAGCAAACAGTTCAATCTCCTGTAAAGCTCCTAGTAAATGCCGAATTCGTTCATCAAACTTTTTAGCATTAATCACATCCATTGCCCGAGCAGCATGAAGCGATGCCAAATAATCTCCTATCCCCCAAAGAGTGACACCATCTAGATCACTACGATCAGGGACTAACCCTGAAGGAGTGTGGTTAGCTTCAAAATATTGCCATGCTGTTTTGGCATAACGCATATCTGTAACATTTAAAGGAGACACTACGGATGAGCAAGCCGAGGAGCGAGGTTTTTCCACCGGCTCAATAGCCGCAATCGTAACCCCCTCATGAGAAGCAGGCGGTGGTGGAGCAGCTGGAGCAGATTCCGCTGGTGGCGGTGGTTCAGGATTACTGGCTGTTTCTGGAGGAGCTGCAGGTGGCGGTGGTTCAGCTGGTGGTGGTTCAGGGCTACTAGCTGTTTCTGGGGGTGGAGGTAAATCTCCTGTATTTTCCCCCGCTGGCACAGTAGGCACTGAAATAGGAGCACTGCCACTCGCCAACATGGGTATATAACCACGAGCTTTATAGTAAAGAATCTCCAAAATCAGTCCATTACTATTACCAGTGAGAATATCATTAATAGGGGGCTGAGCATCATATAGGCCCGATTCATAAATACCTGCATAGTAACCCCGCCCAGAATTAGTTGTATCCTTTACATGGTCAAAAATCTTGTGGGCATAGGGATCGTCAGGATAAACATAGCGCCATCCAAACGCAGACTTGGCACTTAAAGTACGCAGTTCAGGATGCAGCTCATTATTCTCAGTAATAACGGCCCAGGGCACACCATTGGAATAGACGGTACTGTATAAAAAATAAGGAGCTTGATTAATATTGTCTTCGGAAACAGCCGTTAACAGCCCAGTATCTTCAAAGCGTCGTTTCTGCGCTTCAAAGACCCTACGAGCATAATCTGCTTGATCTCCCTCCAGACCAAATTCAATAGCATCCAGAATGTAAGACTCACTAACTACATAGTTGTTAGCATTTGTTGTCTGAAAATCCCTTGTATCGTACGGGATTTTTAGCCCATAAATATCTACAAAATCAAACGGTTCATATGCGATCGCTTGAGGAGCATCAAATCCCCACAGTGCATACCCTCTCGCAGCATACTCCTCGTATCCTAAGCGTCCTTCCTGTACAGGTAGTGTACTATCGTCTGGCAAGACAGTAGCTCCATAGAGCATCCCATCTCTGACAGACGCCGCAATATTCCAGCTAGCAAGAATGCCAGCCATCCACTCAGAATACTGGGGATGACACGTACGTAAAATATGGAATGCTGCTAAAAGGCGACCGATATCCAGAGCTGACCAACCAATGCCTCGCTCTAATGGATTGTTACCATAGTCCACCATCTCCCCAGTAGCACTGTTATAAACCTTGTTCGGTAGCGTATCTTCAAATAGACGCAGCTCTCCCAAACCAGCAAGAAATTTATTTAATCGGCTATCAAACTCTCCCTGCTCAATTAACCCCATCCACCTAGCCGCATTCATAGCTGCCAGATAATTACCTAAGTCCCATAGCGTACCAGATGGATAACCACCTGCAGAGTTGGACAATCCAGTGGATTCTTGAACATTATCCACAAAATAATTCCAGGCTGATTGAGCATAGCCCATTTCCTCTGGGGTCAGGGGTTGTGTAATTGCAGCACATTGCTCTGGACCATTTTGAGCCACAACGGGAGAGATCTGGAAAATAGATATCCATAGGGTAATAAATACTCCTACAAGCCAATAGGCAATAAATCTGATCCAGAATCGATGGCGAGTTAATAGTATTAACACTTCTATGGGGACAACCTATAAGAATATCGGATGCAGATCAAAACTAATTTGATGTGTAATGGAAGGATGCCCTAAAAAGGAAAACAACTATATTCATTTGGAACTCGAATGTTGCCCTGTCCTTAAATAATCAAAAATTGAACAAATCTGGATCTCTAAATGACTTTCTAAAGGTACAGTCAAAGATGATTTGACTGCAGAACTAGTCCTGGGAGATAAACGTTTACTAACATATTCCAGAGTAATGATTAGCCCTACTGCCGTTGTAATACCCCCAATCACTGTAAGCACAACCCAAATGGTTGGAGGACCTATAAAGTTATCTTGATTCATATATATTAAGGATTTTGAGTATATAACAATATTGTTCTGAAATAAACAGTGATGATGACTTTAGTTGATAGGAGGGGTGGAGTTTCTAAATTAGCGTTTACCCTTGCCAAATATAATCGGTGATTTCAACTATTTCTAATACAAGATGTTATATCTTGTTGGGTCCTCAAATCTTGTGGGTATATCTAAATTAGCATCTACAACAGTTTAAAAAACAGAGTATTCCAAGCTTTTGTGCAAGCCTAAAATCATAAAATAGATGAAAACCAATGCTTCTTCAATTCTACTAATAGATGACGATCTATTCTCACGTAAACTTCTGCAAGCAATGTTGCAAAAGGTAGGTTATCAAGTTATCGAGGCTGATAGCGGCGATAAAGGTCTGGAACTCTATCAGAAAATTTCTCCTGCACTAATTTTGCTAGACGCCAAAATGCCTGGCATGAGTGGATTTGATTGTTGCCGCAAAATCCGTCAACTTCCTGAAGGAAAACATATTCCTATTCTGATGGTGACTGGACTTGAGGATCAAATGTCAGTCGAGGAGGCGTTTGCTTCTGGTGCTACTGACTATGTAACAAAACCTGTCCAAATGCCTATTTTAGCAGGGCGTGTACGTTATTTATTAAAAGCTTGGCAGGCCGAGAAAGAAGTTCGAGAAAGCAATGAACGGTTCCGGTTAGAGTTACATCGAGCAGCTGAATATGTGGAAGCACTTCTCCCTAATAACGATGATTCTAAAAAAAAGGAGAATATTCAGGCAAATATTCAGATCAACGTCCAGTATCAACCTTCGAATACCTTAGGTGGTGATGCTTTTGACTATGTTTGGTTAGATGATGAACATCTAATGTTCCATTTACTAGACGTAGCAGGGCATGGGGTTAAATCTGCATTATTATCAGTATCTGTTCTGAATATTTTGCGAAAACAGACATTACAAGGAGCTAATTTTTATAGACCTGAAACAGTTCTTGAAGCTTTGAATGGTGTTTTCCAAGTTAGTGATGATGGTGAAGATTATTTCACTTTCTGGTATGGGGTTTATAACATTACTAACCGAGAATTAACATTTGCTTCTGCAGGTCACCCTCCTGCTGTGTTGGCTATGCCTGAGGGTGACGATTATAAGACCTGCTATTTAGATAGCGATGGTATTGCTATTGGACTGTTACCTGACTTTCCTTTTGATGTAAGGAAATTTGAAATCCCGGTTGGCAGTAGTCTTTATCTTTTTAGTGATGGAGTCTATGAGATTCCTATGGGAGATGACCATGAAATTTGGGGATTAGACTCTTGGACACAAGCTTTGAGAGGGCATAAAGAGGCTAAATCTGAAAACCTAAAACCTTTGTTAGATGAAGCTTGCCGTATAAATGGTGGAACTAGTCTAGAAGATGATTTTTCAGTTCTCGAAATTTGTTTCTTACAATAACTCTTTAGGTGAATAAACTTGTTATTTTTACGACTTGAGTGACTCTACATATTAGTGGAGGTTATAGATTTGAAATTGTTGACATACTTTCTAGGATAGCTAAGCCATGCGGTATGATGATGTTCGATCAAAACAGGTCTTTAATGAGGTTGCGATCGCTAAGTTCAAAGGCTTTCAAATAGCCATTCCTTCAAGAACGCAAACAGTCCCCCGAAAAATTTTCTCTACTTGGGTACCTCTCCCCAAACGCACTTATCACACTAAAGGAGGGATAATTTGGGATAGGCAGTTAAGCTTTTCCTTGTCAAAACTCAGAATTCAAAGTTTTTTTGCAAAATCTTCTGTATTTCCAGAGTTAAAGCGTTTAGCAGTAGGTGTCCCCATTTCTTTTGAAATTCAAAGCACAGAGCCTTTACCCAGAGGTATTTGCAAGCAGGCAATGTTAACTTGCCGAATGTCTAGGGAAGAGAACATTTACTACAGCATATTCCGAGACGTTACTCCCAAGTTTGTCAAAATCTTTCCCTGTCAGAGTATTATGCATTTAACTGATAAAATAGGTTTTGCCTCAATATTGAGAGAGAAGAAATAAAATCATAAACCACATATTACCTAAATCCTCAAGAAGTAGTGGTGTGGGAATAACATGTAAATAATTAAAGATGGTAAACAAGCTATCAACCTTTTTATGAAAATAAGATTGACTATTCATGAGTTATTAGAAGGTTACAGGGTAGGTCAGCGAGATTTTCAAGATGTCGATCTGAGCGATATGATTTTAAGCTGGTCTGATTTAAGCAATATAGATTTGAGTGGTGCTAACCTATCTATTTCTATTATTGAAGGGATTTGTTTAGAAAATGCCAAATTACATCAAGTCAATTTGAGTCGCTCAGATATTACGGCTGCCAATCTTTGTTGTGCTGACCTCAGCCAAGCAAATCTCTATAAAGCAGATTTAAGGGGAGCTGACCTGACAGGGGCTAATTTGAGTCATGCAGATTTACGAAGTGCAGATTTAACTGGAGCTAACCTTAAAAACGCTAAGTTTTTGAAAACCAATCTTACCAGCACTCGATTCCGAAAGTCAGATTTAAATGATGCATTTTTTTACCCATAGCTTTATTTCAATACACTCTAGGTAAAAAAAGCATAGATAAACATATCGTCAAAATAAGGAGAATGGCAATGGCTACTGTCGTTAGACCCCAGACAATTGAAGAACTTAAGGCAATTAGTGCAGTACCTATTGTAATTGCCAATAGTCAAGGCTTAATCACCTATATCAATGACTGTTTTGAAAGGGTTTTGGAATGGTCCCAGGATGATGTCATAGGTGAACTGATCACTATTATTCTTCCTAGTAGCTTTAAAGACTCTCACAATTTGGCCTTTTCCCGATTTCAGGCATCGGAAAAGGCCAATGTTTTGAATCACCCCCTGGAGTTAATGACTATTACCAAAAGTCAACAGGAAATCATGACCGAACACTACATCATTGCAGAGAAAGTAAACGATGATTGGTTGTTTGGAGCCATGCTTACTCCCCTCAATTAAGTAAGTAGATTCTCCAGGTCCCTAAATAGAGGTCTCCTAAATGTCTATAGAGGCTGATCCCAAGGCATTAGTAAGTCAACTGCATACGCTACGCAAAACTCTGGGCAAGATGGAGGTGGCTTTAGATGCTGTTACTGATGCTATTGTCTGGACGGATGAACGAGGACGGATACAGTGGTGTAATGCTTTATTTGAGAAGCTGGTTCAGAAGCAGCAGCTAATGCTGTTGAGTAAACATCTAATTGATATATTACCGCTTTCTCAAGATGATCAAGGATTAACATCAGAGGATCATCCAGGCAATTTAGCCTTGTCGCAACAATGTCAAGGAACTAATTTCTATGATTTCTATCAAGACAACATTTTACGAATTCTTGAAATTTCCTGGGCCTCAGTCCAATTTGAAGATGCACGCTCAACGAGTGCAGTACTAGCAATTCGTGATGTTACTGAAAGAAAGAAAGCAGAATCAGAACTTGCACAATATCGAAAGCAGCTTGAGTCTTTAGTTGAACAGCGAACGGTTGAGCTAAGTAATGTCAATGAACATTTGCAGGCTGAGTTGTTAGAACGTCAGCGAGTTGAACAACTTTTAGTTCAAAGTGAAGCCGCCATTCGTGCTCTTTATGAAGTAACTGCATCCCCTAAATTAGACTTTAACCAAGCAATCGAGGAATTGCTCAACTTTGGCTGTGAACAATTTAATTTGCCGATGGGGGTTTTGTCCAGGGTTCAGAGTAAACAGTATGAAGTATATCTGGCTCGATTGCCAAATCAAAAATCTGTTCGAGGAATACTTTTAAATCTTGATCATACCTATTGCCAGGATGTAATTGCTAGTAATAAAACCCTTTGTATTCTTGCCGCGGGCAACACATCTTGGGCGAATAGTGCCTGTTACCAAAGCTTAAAGTTAGAAACTTATTTTGGTACACCTGTCTTGGTTGATAGCCAAGTTTATGGCACCCTTAATTTCTCTAGTCAAACGATTCGAGAAGAACCTTTTAGTGCTCTGGACAAAGAACTTTTGCGGCTTATGGCGCAATGGGTTGGTCGAGAAATAGAACGACAGCAAGTAGCGATCACTCTAGCTACGGCAAGAGACGATGCACTGGCAGCTACTAAGACTAAGAGTGAATTTTTGGCGACGATGAGTCATGAAATCCGTACGCCTATGAATGCTGTTATTGGTATGACCAGCCTTTTGCTGGATACAGCGTTAACAGATGAGCAGCGTAATTTTGTGACCACTGTTCGCAATAGTGGTAATGCATTATTAACACTAATCAACGATATACTAGATTTTTCTAAAATTGAGTCTGGTCACCTTGAACTTGAATCTCATCCGTTTGATTTACGGTCATGTATTGAAGAAGCGTTTGATCTAATTGCTGCAAAAGCAGCTGAGAAGAAATTAGAGCTAGCCTTTCATATTGATTCAGTGATTCCCGATAGGTTTGTAGGAGATGTTACCCGTCTACGGCAGGTTTTGGTAAATCTCTTAGGAAATGCAGTTAAGTTTACCCATCAAGGAGAGATCTCCATTTCCGTAACGAATTGGAAATCTTCATTGCCAGCTGAGATAGGTTCACAATCGCTAACTGAAACCCATCAGAGTCTCTGTTTTGCGGTTAAAGATACAGGCATTGGTATTCCTACCCAAAGAATAGAACGGTTATTTAAGGCATTTAGCCAAGTAGATTCTTCCACTACGCGTAAGTATGGTGGCACAGGTCTAGGGTTAGCTATTTGTAAACAGTTGACCGAAATGATGGGAGGTAAGATTTGGGTCGAGAGTCAAGTATCTCAAGGTAGCACATTCTTCTTTACAGTTATATTACAGGCTGCTTTAGAAAAAAGTAGCCATAAAAGAATTTTATCTCCATCTCAATTGGTTGGTAAACGATTATTAATCGTTGATGATAATGCCACTAATCGTCAGATTTTAGAAAAGCAAACTCATTCTTGGGGGATGCTGACTCGAACAGCTTGCTCAGGTATGGAAGCTTTGGACTATTTTGAAAAGGGAGAAGTCTTTGATTTAGCTATTTTGGACATGCAAATGCCTGAAATGGACGGGATGACCCTGGCTCAAAAAATTCATGACCTCCCATATCAAGAATCATTGCCTTTGATGATGCTAACCTCTGTAGGGAAATATCAACTTTCTCAAGCAGATATTGAGAAACATTTTGTAGCATTTTTAAATAAGCCAATCAAGCAAGCTCAGTTATTAGAGAATTTAGTCAGACTTTGTACAGATAAGTTCGTTAAGTTTGAGCAGCCTAAAAAATTAGTAACAACAATTGATCACCATCTTGCTGAAAAGTATCCATTGCAAATTTTGCTGGCTGAGGATAATGGTGTTAATCAACAGTTGGCGACACAATTGCTCAAAAAAATGGGCTATCGTGCAGATGTTGTGGGTAATGGATTGGAAGCAATTAATGCTTTGGAGCGCCAATACTATGATGTGATCTTGATGGATTTACAGATGCCTGAAATGGATGGATTAACAGCCACACAAAAGATTTGTGAGCAATGGTCTGCTGCCAAGAGGCCTTGGATTATTGCTGTTACTGCAAACGCTATGCAAGGTGATCGTGAGGCTTGCCTGAAAGCTGGGATGGATGACTATATTAGTAAGCCTATTCAGATTGAAGAGCTAGTAGCAGCATTACAGCAAGTGCCCTCCCAAGAAGTTCAAGAAAGCTGTAAAGAACAACTATCATCAATACGGACTGAAGACAAAGAGCAAGAGCAGAAAGAAATTCAGATGCCTGCTCAAGTAATACAACCCCCTACTGTGAATGAGAATGCACAGACAATAGAATCACCCATAGATCGGCATCAACTGTGTAATTTAATATCGATGATGGGAGGGGAAATAAGCGTCTTTAAGCAATTAGTTGATACCTATGTTAGTGAGTCTCCTGATCTGATCCAACGAATGGACCAAGCAGCTATGCAGAATGATGCTTCTGCCCTAGAACATAGTGCTCATACTTTAAAATCAAGTAGCCATTCTCTAGGAGCAATTGAATTATCTAACTTGTGTATGAGATTAGAAAAGATGGGACGTGAAAAACAAATAGATAACGCAATGAAACTGCTAGAAGATTTACATGGAGAATATCAAAAAATCGAAACTATTTTAACAGCAAATGTGGATGAATTGATTTTGTATTGTAACGTTAGTTAAGCCAGTAAGTAGGTGGTCATGGATAGACGTAGCTCTGAATCATTGAGATGCTTATTTAAAGGCTCTCAATATCCTGAGTAGTTTTGGCCACCTACTTACAACTTGTATTCTTCAATTGATTAGCAACTGTTAATTGAGTAGATATTTTTAGCATTGTGAGTGAAATAGGCGATTTTTATCATAAATTATCTGATTTAATCTGAAAAAATTTACTGTGGTTATACCACCAAAAAATTAAAGAACTATGGATGCAGCATTAAAAATGACTTCTTCTTCTAATAATGTTCCATTAATTTTAATTGTGGATGATGATGTCGTTTCGAATTTTATGCTTTCTGAGATCTTGAATAAAGACGGTTATCAAACTTTGGTAGTTGAAGATGGACAGGCTGCTTTATCTGCATGTCAAAAAGGATTGCCAGATATTATTTTAATGGATGCCATTATGCCCATTATGAATGGGTTTAATTGTTGTCAGTCACTACATATATTGTATGGTGATAGTTGTCCTCCAACTCTGATGATCACGGGTTTAAATGATACTGAATCCGTGGAGCGTGCCTATGAGGTAGGAGCAGTAGATTATGTGACAAAGCCATTTCATTGGGCTGTACTACGTGGGCGTGTCCGTCAAGCAATTAATGCCCATCTCGCTCATCAAAAGCTCAAACAGGCGTTAGCAAAAGAGCGATTACTTCTTCAAGAGCTTAAACTTGCTAATCAGCAACTTCATCGTCTTGCATCTCTTGATGGTCTAACTAGTATTGCTAATCGTCGTGTATTTAATGAAAGACTTGAGAATGAATGGAAGAGACTATGTCGAGAGCAAGCACCACTGGGGCTTATTTTAATTGATATTGACTGTTTTAAGGCATACAACGATACTTATGGGCATTTAAATGGAGATAAGTGTCTACGTCAAGTTGCTAATGTAATTCACACCTGTGCACGTCGTCCTGCTGACATAGCAGCTCGCTATGGAGGAGAAGAATTTGCCTTAATCTTACCTAATACAAGTCTTGAAGGTGTTATGCATGTTGGTGAATCAATACAGCGACAACTTCATAAACTAGCTATTCCCCATACTTCGTCTGTAGTAGAATCTATAGTCACTGTCAGTATTGGTGCAATATCTGTTGTGCCAACCCATGTCGACTCGCCTCAAACTTTAATTAATTGGGCTGATCAAGCACTATATAGTGCTAAAAATAATGGTCGAAATCGCATTGCATCTGCTTCCGAGCTACTGTAGTAGCCCCATTTTTGAATAGGACTTATGAGGAGAGATGACGTAAACGTCTTTGAAAAATCGCAGGTGATGCTAAGAAAGAGTTCGTAAATTATTGTGAAGGCCTCCTAAATGGCACATCTTCCGACCCTGTATAACCAGTAGTGTCGTGAGCACTGGAGGATTTTATGAGCCGTCTTCCTGTTGGTTAATCAATCGATGACGATGGACGTCAAAGACTCCTCAGGTTGCTTAATATTAGTTTACGAACTCAATCTAATATAACTTGCATGACATTGAACATGCATAACCACCAATCTTCAATTTGGCTTTTCCATATGTAGACTTAGCCAACATCAGGTGGACAGCAGATCTCAAACATGCCTCAATGCGATACATTATTTTCATGTAGACACCTAGTCTCACCATTTGAAAGGCTAAAACCCTTAAAATCACATTGGTGAATTCAAGGGTTTTGAATTAATCAATGTGTCCCACAGGACTTCATTGTTATTCCTAGATTTTGCGTTTAAGAGAGAGGCTACCGACGGTAGAGACTCCCGCCAAAACCAAGAGGGAAGACGTAGGCTCTGGCACATTAGCAGAGTCAGCTGGAGCAATTTCAAACAAATCAAGGGTAGCATCAATTTCTTCAGGACCAGCGATCGCTAGTTCAATGGCACCCACATTGGTAAAATCGGCATTTCCAACAAAATTGGAAAAGAGAAAACTTGCGTTTAAGGGAGAAGAATTAGAAACAGGGGTATCGAAAACCTGGCTAAGGCTTGAGGTATTGCTATTGGTGTCATAGACTGTAAAAGCAAGCTCCAAACCACCAAGGTCAGCAGAAAGAATATCTAGAAAGAAACCATCTAGGTTCGTACCTCCATCTTGGGTGATGTCGATTCCACCTAAACCTGTTGAATTAACCGTACTTGGATCGTCATCACCGTCCCAAACAATTAACCCAGCTCCGAGAGTACCTACATTATTACTGAAACTGAGTACACCATTATCCACTTTTAAGCGGGTTTCCAGAAAATTGTCTGCATTTCCCAATGCTTCTAGATCCCGGAATCCACCTAAAATTCCGCTGCTAGAGTTAACTTGGCTGTTAGAAGGTATGAAACCAGATATATCCAGAAGACCAACATCTTGTGCAGCTGAAAAGTCATCTAGGACAATTGTTCCTGCCTGAGCACTGCCTACTCCGAGTAGTGCTACAGTGACTGAGCAGCCTAGAAGTAGGCTAAAGCTGTTGCGCATATCATGAAATCTCCAAGTGATGAACTACTGAAACATCGTAAAGGCGTTACTAATCGAGGGATAAAACAGATACGGGAACATACTTATATCTATGACCGCCTTGAATAATACTCAAATCAAAAATCCTGAGGATATTCTGATTTATAATTGATTATTTATACCAATCGTAGTTTTTCCTTTTTGCTATAGACATCAGGAGATCCACTATTTCTCTAGAGAATTTTGCATTTTAATCTTCATTAGGCCCCTTGCAAAAATGATTATGTATTAGAGTGCTGTGCTTTGTAGTCTCTCTGAGGCAAAAATCAGTCACCAAAAGTGGCCAAGGGTCTGAAGTACACACCATTTTGCAGACAATAGCCTAAAAGCGCTTCAGGTCCTTTGGGCACAAACCCAGGTGGCCACTAATCGAGTAGTCACCTATTTCTTCAATTGACTCTAGCAACATAGTCGGACGAAAAATACTGCAGCTTAACAGGCTGGATTAAGCACACAGCCTTGGATGTGGCATGATGTTCTGACTTATCTCACTTTTTACTGAGGCACAACCGGAAATTCCACACAAACAATGGTACTGACTTCGGGTTGACTACTAATCTGTAGGTTTCCTCCTTGTAATTCAGCAATATACTTGGCAATCACTAATCCTAACCCAATGCCTTGCTGTTCATATATTGATCGTTCAAATTGATTATAAGCAGCGACTTCAGCAATTTGTTCTGGTGTCATACCACGCCCATGGTCTTGAATGCTCAAAATCATTTGCTCGCTTTCCCAGTGATTAGTAATAATGACCGAATCACCAGATTCAGAAAACTTGAAGGCGTTATCAATGAGTTCTTCCAGTAATTTCTCGTAAAAGAATGGTGATGTTATAATGTTGCCAGGTTGTAATTTGAGGCAAAGATCAGACTGACGCTCTGATTTTGCTGATAGATTGCCGGCTCGTTTACGAAAGTGATTCTGTTTGACTGGGTGTATAGTTAAGTGGACTAGATCGGTATAGACCAAAAATTTAGTAATAGTGGCCAGGAGACGTTCGCTAGAGACTAAAATTTCATTGCTGAGTTCTTGCACCTCAGGGTCGGGCATTGTGTTCAAAATTTCAGCAAAGCCAATGATGCCATTGAGAGGGGTGTTAAGCTCATGGGGGATGGAGCGAGCAATGTTAGTGCTTAATGCGGCGAGTTGCGCCTGTGATTGTTGACGTCGTACCTCCTTTTTATCTAGCCTTGTGTGGATACAATTTAGCAAGTCTTCAGTTCTAACAGGTTTAGTTAAATAATCATCTGCTCCTAAATTCATTCCTTTGCGAATATTAAGACGATGAGATTTAGCTGTTAGAAAAATAAACGGTATAGTTGCTGTTGAACTCTTTTTCTTTAATCTTTGTAAGACCTGATGTCCATCAATAACAGGCATCATAATGTCACAGAGTATGATATCAGGTAATATTTTCTCTGCAATTGCAGCTCCCTTAAGACCATTTTCAGCTACTAGTACATCAAAATCACTTAGCTCTAAAATTCGTTTTAAGCTTGATCGGATCTTTTCTTCGTCTTCAATAATTAGAATTCTCATCATAATGAATCCCTTTTGCTGAATCTATTTTGTTACCAAACCAACTAAATAGGTCAGTAAGCTTGTCAATATCTAAATTAACGATGTTCTTATTAATTTAGATATTGACAAAAAGAGAACTCTTGTAATAGCTGACGAAATTCATCGACCGGGCATGGTGCACTGAATAAATAACCTTGCACAGTATCACATCCATACTCCTGCAAGATTTTTAACTCTTCTACCTGTTCTATCCCTTCTGCTACAACGTTTAAATGGAGCTTTTGAGCAAGTTTAGTGATTGTTTCTACAATGGTCAATGAGTCGATGTCTTGGGTGATTTTACGAATAAAGCACCGATCAATTTTGAGAGTATCAAATGGAAAGCTTTGTAAATAGCTGAGGCCAGCATAACCAGTACCAAAATCATCAATAGAAAGATGAATTCCCAGCTCTTTTAGCTGTTCCATAATATTGCGGGTTTCATCGGGATATTTAACAAAAGCACTTTCGGTGAGTTCCAGTTCAAGACAATGGGGAGGTAACTGTGTTTCCTTAAGTACTGTTTGTATTTGTTGAAAAAGTTGATGATTGCAAAGCTGGATTGGTGAGAGGTTAACTGACACTTTAAAGTTATCAACTCCTTCCAAACGCCAGATCTGGGCTTGTTGACAGGCTGTATGTAGAACCCAAGCGCCAATAGCGTGAATAGATCCACTTGCTTCAGCAATTGGAATAAATTCGAGAGGAGAAATCGCACCCAAGGCTGAGTTTGGCCAGCGAATTAGGGCTTCAGCACCAACGATCTGATTTTTTTCAATACTTACTTGAGGTTGAAAGTATAGTTCAAACTCCTGTTGTTTAACAGCTACGTGTAACAGATTTTCAATCTGGTAGCGTCTGGACAGTTGACTCTGTAACGATGGATCGTAATATTGATAACTTTGTTTTTTTCGGAGTGCCTGCTGAAGAGCAATTTCAGCATTGTTTAAGAGAAATTCCCAGTCTTCGCCATCCTGTGTTGCTAGGGCAATTCCAAAGTATCCCTGTGCCTTGATTGACTGTTGATTACAGTTGAAGGTTTCTTTGAGAGTTTCTAATAATCCATAAATAATATCAGTAATATCATCCGTTTGAGCAGTTGTAGCCAAGAGTAACGCTAAATGGTGGCTACCAAGCTGAGTAATACTTACCTTAGTGCCCTGTGTTTCAAAGTATTGCTTAAAGCGAATAATAACTTTGACCACAAGGCAATGTGCTGTTGTATGGCCATAGCTACTACTAATTTCCAGGTATTGTCCTATTTGAAATAGTAGTAAGGGAATGACAGAGGATTGTATGCTTTTGAGGGTTTTAACCTGAATCTTAAACTGTTTTTGAATATCATCTAGTTGGTTAATCGAGGCTTTAAGGGCACCAAGCTGGGGATGGGGATGTAATAATGCTTCTAATTTTTTAAGCTCTTGCTGGTAGGGAAGAGATAATGACTTTCGCCGCTTTAGTCGGGTTTCAATTGACGTCAAAACATCTTCAAATTTAAAGGGCTTAGTAATATAGTCGTCTGCACCTAAGTTCATGCCCTGCCGTAAATCTTCTAATGAGACTTTAGCAGTTAAGAAAATAAACGGAATGGAATCAGTGCTGATATCTGCAGCCAGTTTTTGCCTAACGCTATACCCATCTAATTCAGGCATCATAATGTCGCACAAAATAAGATCGGGAAGATGTGACTGTGCCATTACTATCCCCTGCCGTCCATTTTCAGCAGTAAAGACTTGAAAGTCATTAAGCCTGAGAAATCGCTCTAGACTCAGACAGATTTGTGGTTCATCTTCAATAACCAGGATACTAACCATGGAATGCAATTAAATGATTTTGGATTTCTTTGAGGAGGATATAAAAAATGCTAAGACCGCTAACACATTTGATAAGAATCTAAATCTTTTTAGGCCTTCTAGCGTGATTGATGACAATAAGTTCGCTCCTTAGTTAGTTTGAATTTAGGTAAATCAGTGATTCCCCTGATGACTTTTGGTATTTTGGTATGACTTACTTCTGGTTTGTTGAGAAGTCTCACTTTAAGTTGATACCCTTTTTGAGATATTGCTACTCTTAAGTCTAGACAGTTTTGCTACTTTCATAACCTACTTCCTGCCATTGGCTGGGAATTGTGACTGTGAAACGACTGCCTTGTCCAAGGGTACTGTTGACTTTGATATTACCTTGGTGAATATTTACGAGGTGTTTAACAATGGATAGCCCAAGTCCTGTGCCTGGAATTGTTTCAACGTTAGCAGCTCGGTGAAAGGGCTCAAATAAATATTTCTGATCTTCTTCAGGAATGCCAATCCCCTCATCAATGACACTAAACTCAATAGTGTTGGGCAAAAGCTTTAATTGAAAGGTAACTGTACTGTCCTCAGGAGAATATTTAATGGCATTTGTAAGCAAGTTGGTCAAGATCTGCTGAAGTATTTTGCTATCGAATTGAGTACTATTACTATGTCTCTGGTTTTGGGTGCGGGTATCTTGTATCAAAAATTTACAGTTATGATTTGATGTATTCATACCAATGGTTTGACTAAGTTTTTGACTAAATTTAACAACATCGAGCATCTGCAAATTAATCTTAATGGTGCCAGCTTCAGCTTTGTTTACTATCAGAACTTCGTCAATTAACTTAGTCATGTGATCGACATAGTTCAAGATAGTACTTAAACATTCTTGCTTTTCGAGTTCATCAAGTTTATTCCCAAATAGTTTCAACAATTCTGTATGGTTTGAGATAACAGCTAGGGGGGTACGAAATTCATGGGAGGTATTGGATACAAATCTTGATTTCAAGTTATTGAGTTCTCGTTCCTGCTCTAGTGTTTTGATGATTTTAGCTTCAACTTTTTTGAGATCGCTAATGTCAACGTTAATGCCAATCATGCTTTTGGGTTTGCCTGTGTCACCGTGCTGCACTAAACCATTTGCTTTGATATAGCGCACTTGACCACTGGGGTGAATGACTCGAAATTCGATATCGAGTTCTTTGTTCTCGATAATTGATTTTTGGAATTGGGCTTGAGCTTCTGCAGAATCATCTGGGTGAAGCCGAGTCGACCAATCGGTAAGATCTCCTGTGAACGCTTCAGGCTGAATACCGTAGAGTTCGCACATGCGCTTATCCCATGTCAATTGCTCGTTGATAAAATTCCATTCCCAAATACCGATACCACCGGATTTCACAGCCAAACTTAAACGGGTTGAAAGATTATGAAGTGCAGTTTCGGCTGCTTTGCGATCGCTAATATCCTGACAGACACAAATTAGAAGATCGTCATCGGTGAGGGTGAAGGAAAGCCCCTGGGCAAAGGTAAAACCATCTTTGCGAGTAGCGATGGCCTCCCCCTGCCAGACGCGATCTCGTTGTAAAATAGGAAAGACTTTTTGCTCAAAGCGTTTTACCTCTTCAGGGCTATAAAGCTTATGCCAGGATTGCCCAATTAACTCTTCTGCCGTTTCATAGCCAAAGATCTGAAGATGGGCTGGATTAAGGTATTGGAAGCGATCACTTTCGATAATAGCAATACCATTTACTGCGGCTTCAATACTGACTAACTGTTTAGCAATTTGTTGCTCAGCAGCTTGGCGGGCTACTTCAGCTTCTCGTTTTTGACGCTCAAGGCGATACCCTTCAATCAGGTTGCTACAAGTAGTTAAAAGAGGTTGTAAGAACTCAATGAGAGTAGCATCGTAGCCCTCGGGGCAGTTGGCAATGCCGACTATACCAATCAATTGAGAAGCACTAAAGAAAGGAATACCTAAAAAGGTATTGAGCGGTGGATGCCCTTTAGGTGTCCCCCCTCGTCTTGGGTCGGTGCTGGGGTTCTTGGCAATGACAGGTTCGCCCGTCATGATTACCTCACCCAAGAAGGGTTTCATGTTGGTGAATGTCATTCCCGTTGCTTGTTGTTCGCCATATAATTTCCGCGTTTCTTCGTTCCAGGCAATATTAGTCATACTGTGGGCTTTCAGGTAAGGAACCCCTCGCACCTTCAGAAAGCTATCTTCCATGGTGGCACTGCCATCTGTTTGGAAGTGAACTTCTCCGATAAACCCATATTCACTATTGGTTAGTTCCAATAAGTTAGACAGTAACTTATCGAAGATGATGCTGCGATTCCCTGCCGTAATAAATTGTGTCTGAGCGTCGCTGATGGTTTGTAATAGGGTATTACGTTGCCATAACGCTGTTTCGGATGCTTGTTGGAGCTGATCTGCCATATGGTTAAACGCATTAGCAATCTGGGCAAGTTCATCCACCCCCTGTAATTGTGTCCGTTCACTTAGATTTCCTTGGGCTCGGCTATTTGTAATGGCTACTAGGTGCTGGGCTCGGCGCGTCACTGTACTGTTAAAGAAAAACCATGCGAGCCCACACAAAGCTGCTAAGAGCCCACTGGTCTGTAATGAGCGCCATGCTGCATCTTGTTTCGCTGTCTGTTTTAGTTCCAGTAAATCGTAGACCATGACTAAAGCACCAATTTGAGATGATCGCAGTTCACCCGATTTTGGTTGTAGCCTTACTGGATAAAAGACATGTAAATATTTTCGATCCTTTGTGATTTTAACCTGTCCTGCAAGTTTTTTTCTTGCCTGAGCCACTAATCCCTTGCAATGTAATTCTTTTGTCAGAGATACCTCATTTAAGTGTTGACCTCGCAACGTATAATCCGTAGCTAAAGCAACCCGATCATTAACATCGATCAACATCGCCAATATCAGATGGGGATCTCCCCCCATCTGACTAACTACAAGATTGGCACCTTCCAGAGGGTTTCCATCGTCCCTTTTAGTTCGGTATATAAATTCCAACAGAGCAGAGGTTTTACTGCCCAAAAACTCTGCCTTTTGGATTGTTTGCTTTTCTACTCGCCGGTTTGCCACCAACACTTCCTGCCGAAAAGCATAGAAGCCAGTAATACTACCCAGTAACAGTAGAACTGCTGAAATCGAATACTTTAATGGCAATAGAAGATATTTCATGGTGTCTAACTTAGAGACTCATTTTGGTAAAACTAGTTCTGGTAAAGATACTTCAATCTTTAGTTATGGTAGAGCTTTAACTAAACGATTATCTAAAAGTGACGCTGTCTCCAATTCTCGTTGCAATAATTCCTTTTCAATCATTAGTTCAGATAATTTTCTTGTCACGTTTAACAGTGTGGGATCGGTTTTACCCAACAAATCTTGATTTTCCTTCAAGTTCGGGATATGGAGCAGTTCTAGCGAAGCCAGAAATTGTTCGGGGTCTACGCCTTCCCGAGGAGCCATCCGTTCTGCTGCATCCTGAGGGTTCTTGTGCAGATAATCAAGGGCACGAAACCAGCCCTGCACCAGTACATCAAGTGTTTTTTCCTGATTTTCCAAAACTGTTTTTGAGACAACCAGAACATCCACGATTTCCCCTGGAATTTGTGTACTGTCAAACACCAAATTGGCTCCAGCTGCCAGAAGATTAGATCGCACAGGTTCAAAGGTTACCACTGCATCCACGGTACCCTGTTCGAATGCCTTTTCATGTTCAGATACTCCTAGAGAGACAATCTCCACATCCTGGGGAGATAATCCCACCTGCGCTAAGGCCCGTGTAATGACAAATGCCCCCAGAGCAGTGGATTCTACTCCTACTTTCTGACCCTTAACCTCGGCCAATGTTTCAATGTCTGACTTAGTAATAATAGCATCTCCCCCAGCAGACACATCAGTAATCAGCACTACCCGAATATCGGGATTGGTCTCTGCCAATGCAAGGGTTTCATCTAAAGTCAGGGCTGCTACCTCTAGATGACCATTGCGCAAGGCCCGACTAACTTCTGTCGCTGATGGATAATCTACTAATTGAATCGAGCTATTGTCGTAGTAGCCCAGATCGCGAGCTAAATAGAGACTTTCATATCCTGGCCATACATTTGCACCCACTCGTAGAGGGAGGGGAGGAGTTTGCATGCAACTACCAAGCATTGCCAGTAAACAGATGGTGGAAGCAAAGAGGAAGAACTGTTTATGAAGTTTCATATACGATGTGACGGTGAGACAGCGTAAAAAATAAAGTATCTGTAACAACTATGGAGATATTTTTATAGATCTACCTCCTGCCATTGGATGGGAATTGTGATCGTAAAACAACTACCTTCTCCAGGGGCACTTTTTAAATTTATCCAGCCCTGATGGATGGTGATGAGATATTTAACAATGGATAACCCCAGTCCTGTGCCTTGGATAGTGCCCACATTAGTAGCCCGGTGAAAGGGCTCAAATAAATATTTCTGATCTTCTTCAGGAATGCCTATGCCTTGATCAAGAATACTAAATTCAATGGCCTTAGGCAAAAGCTCTAACTGAAAAGTTACAGTGCTACCTCCAGGAGAGTATTTAATGGCATTGGTTAATAAGTTGGTCAGGCTTTGTTGAATTATTTTGCTGTCAATTTGAGCACTGTGGATATGTTTTTGCGATTGAGAACGAGTGTCTTTTATCACAAATTCTAAGTGATGATTTGGTGCACTTAGGCTAATTGTTTGACTGAGTTGTTGGCTAAACTCAACAATATCCAAAGGTTTAAGTTTGAGTCTAATCTTGCCAGATTCAGCTCTACTGATTATCAAAACCTCGTCAATTAATTCAGTCATGTGATCGACATAGGCCAAGATAGTGTTTAAGCAATTTTGTTTGTCCACTTCATCAAGTTTGCCTCCAAATTGTTTCAATAATTCTGTATTACTTGAGATTACGGTTAGGGGAGTTCGAAATTCATGGGAGGTGTTAGAAATAAAACGGGATTTCATTTCATTGAGCTCTCGTTCATGCTCGAGCATTTTGATGATTTCAGTTTCAACTTTTTTGCGTTCACTAATATCGCGAAAAAGCCCACGGGTATAGACTGCCTGTCCATCAACCACACAGCAATTTATGTTGCCTTCAACGTCAATGATACGACCATTTTTAGCAACAAAGCTAATTTCAACCTTATTAAGGCTTTGCAGTTGCCCCATTTTCAGCTGTTTCATCAATGTCATACAGTGTTCCTGACAGTCCGGATGCAATATATCAAAGATTGTGAGCTGCTCTAAATCCTGAGCAGTATAGCCCAGTGTTTCTAACCAAGACCTATTGACAAATTCGAATGAACCATCGATTAGCGAGACACTTTGAATCATGTCGTTGGCACTGTCAAAGATATCTTGTAATTGTGTTTGGCTTTTAAGTAACAGGTTTGAGAGGGCTTTACGTCGTTTGATTTCAGTTTGTAAATGTTTAATAGTCTTAGCAAGCATCGCAGTACGTTCGTTAACCCGTTGTTCTAGTTCGTTGGCAAGTACCTGTAGTTGGCAAGCCGTTTGATATCTTTCGAGTTCTGCGCCAGCTCGGGCTCCAAAAATCTTTAGCAGATTGATCATCCACTTGGGATTTTTCAAGGGGCGATCGTGGATGACGGAGAGATTGCCAATGGGCTTACCCGCACTATTGTGAAGGCCAATGCCAAGATAGCTTTCTGCGTTTAAGCTGCTAAATAGCTCATTACCTGGATAAAGGTAAAGCAGCGACTCAGGATGATAACATTGCCCTTGTTGGAGGGCCTGCATGCAACAGGGAACCTGCTCATAGGGGTATTGATTAACCGTTTGTAAGTGGCCATCGGCACAAAAGGCTAGAACTGCGAAGCCATCTGATTTAGCCTCAGAAACAGAAGCATAGCGAACATTTAAAGCTTTGGTAATGTGTTGGACTAACTCCTTGAAAAAGTCATGTTCGATAACAGCGGCGGTACCTTCAACAATCTGGTGCAAGGATGCTTCTGCCTGTTGTCTTTTATACTCTTCTTCTTTGAGATTTGTAATATCTAAAATTGTTCCATGGGAAAGGATCGCTTTTCCATCGTCATCCTGTATTGTTTCGCATTCTTCCTGCACATACTTGATGCGGCCATCGGGCATTAGTAATCGATGGATAATGCTGTAAGGAGTGCCATCTTGCACATGTTGGTTATAAGCCTGATTGACCATTTCTCGGTCGTCTGGATGGATGGCTGCTAGAAATGCTTCATAAGAAGCGTCAAACTGATTTTGGTTAATTTCAAAGATGCGAAAGACTTCATTAGACCAGTACAAATTATTAGTTTGGAGATTGAGGTCCCAGTAGCCGAGCTTGACCATCCGTTGAGCTTGTTGAAGGCGCTGAGCCGTTACTTGCAGCTGAGCTTCGACTTGTTTACGTTCGCTAATGTCGCGAACTATTGCCAGAACTTCTGTTTGGTTAATGGCAACAATCCGAGCTTCTTGCCAGCGTAGATCTCCTCCAATATTAATTTCAAAGTCATAGATTTGCACCTCGCCGGTTTCTAATGCCTGACGCACATAAGTCATCCATTGTTCGGCGAGTTCCAGTGGTAACAAGTCATAAATGTTGATCCCGCTATAGGCGAGATCAGGCTGAATAAACTGAGTTTCGTCAGACATTACTAGATCGAAGTAGTTACCCTCAGCATCCTGACAAATCAACAAATCTGGAATTACCTCAATTAAGGCCTGATAGCGACTTTTTCTGACATGTAAAGTAGTTTTTGCTTGCTGTTTTTCTGTTATGTCAGCTGCCATTGCAATCGCAATCTGCCGACCATCAGGTAGCTTACCAAGTGATGCTGAATTAAAGTTCCAGACACGCTGTTGGCTATCGTGGGTCGTAATTATATAGTCTCCTTCTTCCAAACGAGACTTCAAGCTGTACTGTTGAGAAATTATATTTTCAATCGCAATGGTATTCTGCTCGTTATACGCCAGCTCTACCCAGGCTTGGATTGTTGGAATATCCGTGTGGGTATACCCTGTAAGCTCTGTCCAGGTTGAGCTGATTTGTAAAACTTCGCCATCCTCAGCGTGGATCATGATCGGTATTGGGGCATCTGCGATCGCGCGCCGGAATAGTTGTTCACTCTCACGTAATGCTAATTCCGACTGCTTGCGATTGCTAATATTTGTCAGACTACCAACATAACTACTAATTTTGCCAGTGTCCTCCCATTCTGGTTGGGCTTGTCCATAGACCCACTTAATTGAGCCATCGGGGAGCTGCAATCGAAATTCTTGTTCCCAGGGGTGACCCATTTGAACCATTTGCTGCCAACTACTCACCACCTGGTCTTGATCGTCAGAATAAATTCCTTGTATCCAACCCTGGCCCAAGGTTTCCCGGTAGGATATACCGGTCAATTCTGTCCAATGTTTGTTAATGTAAGTGCATGCGCCAAAGGTATCAGCTCGAAAAATTACGATAGGAAGTGTAGCGACTAAAGAGGTATAGCGCTTCTCGATCTCACGCAAGTGGAGTTCTGTTTGTTGGTGAGTAACTAACTTGCGATTTAGCTCTTCCTGCAGTTTAGTGTTATGTGATTCGAATAATTGTAACTTCTCAGTTTCCAGGCGTTCGACCTGTTGCTGTAAAAGGCTGATCATCTCAACCATTTCTGCAGGATTCAAGACTTGTAAGATCGCTGTTTGGGTTAAAATCCCAGCTAGGCTGCCATCTCCATGGGTAATGACCAGATGTGTAATCCGATGTTCAAACATGAGCTGATACGCCTGCCACAGACTAAGTTCGGGTGACGCGCAAAAGACGGGGTAGCTCATCACGCTCTGGGTCGTGAGATGCGTAAAGTCTAAGAGTAATGCCTGAAATTGAATAATATCTCCCTTGGTAACAATGCCAAGAGGAAACGTCTTATCCTCAATTGTTTCTGTAATGACAACACAACTGATCTGATGTTGATTCATCAATTGAGCAATTGATTGCAAAGTAGTGGTTGGTGTAGCTTGAATGACATCACGAGTCATCATTTCTGCTGTGTGGTGTAGACGTAATAAGTCAGTAGGTTGCAGAGACTGGCGAATACTTTCAAGGGTCAAAATACCGACTAACTTATTGTCATCATCAACAATGGGTAAGTGGTGGATGTGATGCTGTTGTAAGATTCGAAGGGCAGCGAATAAGTCGTTTGCTTTTTCCTGGCTAACAGTAATGAGTGGGCATGTCATCACTGTTTCAACGGTACGATTTGCAATAGTGTTTTCTGTTGCAGCTAAGCGTACGAGGTCACGCTCAGTAAGAATACCAATAGGCTTGCCGTCTTCTACTATAACGACACAGCTTGGCATCAATGACGATTGTTCAAGGGAATATTCGTGGGACGTATTCGCTTCGGTTGTACTAGATGCAATGCTGTGGGGGAAACTATACGTCTGGCAATTATTGCTCATTAAGGCAATGACTTCACTTAAGTGGGTTTGCTTACTCACGGTTAAGGGGGGCATTTGCAGAAGACGCTCTCCGTATGACATCTTTTATCTTTAGCATTCCCTACCTATCCCAATTAAAGGGTAGTGTTTTTTTGTACAGGGCGTAGAAAAATAATATGGAATAAAGTGTGAGCAGCGCTGTGGGCGCTGGTTCCGTCAGATGGGCAGCCTATATCCTTTGCGTGATAATAGCTAAACAGCATATCGAATCGATAACGACTGTGATCATGAGAGTCCCTTGTCCAAAATCCCTATGCGGGCAGCAGGCACCTGTTTGGTGGTGAAATGGACCCGCACAAAGTTGTGGACCAACCAAAAGACCTCCAAGGTTCGTTGCAAATGCTTTCGTGCTTTCGCATAGATATTGGTTTTACGACGAAAGGCCGCATTACGTCGCCTCATCGACGCATTGAAGGCCTCAGCATGATTCGCATGAATGGTCTTCTCCTCCACGTCATGTTCTGTCTAAGGATGTTCCGGGACTGGGGCTTGATACTTTTTACGGGGACGACCTGGACGTTTCTTAGACCCCTTGTTTTTGAGACGCACTCGCACCCCTTTGGGTAATCGTTTCTTGGGACGACCCGGTTTACCCGTACGAATCGCCTCACAACAGATGTCGAAGAGGATATTGCCATACACTCATGCACTAACGAATAGAGCATCAACGTGGGCTTAAGGTGAGCCAAACGATGTTCCCAATTGAGCACACTTTTCTTCGAGACGTGAAATGTGCGCGCCGTTGCATTCAGACTCATGCCCTCACTTCTGGCCGTCAGGATCTCAATGTTATGGGGGGATGGGTTACCCATTCTTCCTATCTTTTGAGGTCTGTTGTTTGCCATAGGCATCACTGGAGCCCATCGCATCACTCAGCTGCATATGCGTTCAGTCCCAAAAAATGAGCATTAACACTTAGGCTTTCCCCATAAAAAATGTTTGACCACTATTTGTCTTATGTTATGTGTTTTATCTACTACCTAAACTTACTGAGGTATAGGTAGCGTCTAAAGCAAGTCAGTTAAAATTTTCTGGATATTTTCATGGGAATAAGCAGCTTTGGGATGGGCATGCATGCCCGGTTTTTGAAAATAAGGCCGTTCCCCATTCATGTGCCCCCATTCAATGGCGACCTGACGGGCAAACTCATACAGTACCTGGGGCTGCTGAATAATATCTGTCACAATTGCTTGCAGTGTCATCAACGGTTCATCCAGGTATTTACCCACACGCCCATCGGTTTTGATCCAGTGTTTTAGGCAAGTCTGAACTGCGCCATGTCTATCGACCAGGTGTTGATCAATAAACCCATTGATAACCGCTAGAGCCCTTAAGGGGCGAGGGACTGCAGCCTGACTGCCTTTAAGAAATGAGCTGCCCTCACGGCCAATGGCTTCACTCAGGCTAAATTTACGCCCTACCCGGATCTGCCATTGTAGGTCTTGAGGTAAGGAGTTTTCAGAAGCAGGCATCGGCGGTTAGGGTAGCTAAAATCACCGTATTAGAATATATGAGCCCTGTCTAGTGGTTCATAATGGCAGAACCTTATAATGCGTTATGTAGCCCATGGCTGGTGATTACAGTGAGCTGAATCCTAGAACCTATATTCCTGATTTGTCGCCTTTGCGGGAGGTGCACCAAGATCATTTTATTGTGTGCGGTCTGGGTAGCTTAGGTCAGCAGATAATCCTCAATTTGACTAAGTTTAGTTTTGATTCCTTTGAGGTCCAAATTGCTGGAATTGATAGAAGTCCAGTAACGGAATGGGAGGTGGAAAACCTGCCGGATATGCTCAGTCAATCACCGATTGTCGGGGATTGTCGTCGGGATCATGTTTTGCAAAAGGCAGGGATTGAACGATGTCGTGCGATTTTGATTGCCACCAGTGATGAAAGCACCAATGTACAAACGGCCATCGCTGTAAGAAGGCTAAATCCCAAAGTTCATATTGTGGTGCGTTCGTCACGCCAGGGGTTAAATCGATTGCTCAGTCGTCAGCTTGGGCGATTTGTTGCTCTAGATGCCACGGAACTACCGGCCATGACCTTTGCCCTGGCTGGGTTAGAGGATAATACGCTGAGTGTATTTAATATTGATACTTTTCAGTTTCGGGTGGTAGAACGGCAGATTACGGCCCAGGATCCTCAATATTGCAATATGCCGGTCCATCGGCTGCACCGACAGCAAATGCGGTTGCTAAATCTAAAACCCTTTAGTAATCCTCATCAGCCTATTGGTTGGGCGACAACGGCGTCGTCTATGTTTCATCGCTGGCAGCCCCATGTCAGGGTACAGGCGGGTGATCAGGTTGCCTATGTTGAGGTGCAAACCCTCACCCATAGTCAGATTCAAAATATTCCTAAACGGTCTGGCCCCTGGCATAAGTTCCGTCAAGGCATTGGCGATGTGCTGGATGGGGAATGGAAACGGCGATGGTGGAACTTTTGGCAGAGTCCAGATCAGCAGTCGCTGCGGCGAATGGTTGCGATCGCACTCACCACCGCCCTGGTGCTCTGGACCACCGGTACCCTGCTGCTCAAATTCAATATTCCTGGCATCAGTCTTACCAAAGCAGTTGTGCTAGGGGCTGTGCTAATTCTGGGCGGCTATGGCGATGTGTTTGGTGGATTTGACGAAAGTCAGGCCCCAGGTTGGGTACTGATTGCCTGTCTGATGATTGCCACCACCAGTTTGCTGATGGTAATTGGTGTTTTGGGTTGGCTGGCGGACCAGTTGCTCAGTTCTCGATTTGAGTTCTTGCAACGGCGACCCAGAGTGCCTAAAGAAAACCATGTAATCGTGGTGGGATTGGGACGTGTGGGCAAGCGCGTTAGTCGAATTTTGCAAGATCTACGTCAGCCGCTGGTAGCCATCACCCACCAGTTAGATAATCCCGCTCTACGGAACCAAATTCCTCTGTTGGAAGGACCGATGTTGCAGCAGTTGCAAGAGGCCAATCTCTCCAATGCCCTCAGTGTCATTGCGGTCACGGACGATCCGGTCCTTAACCTAGAGGTGGCCCTGATTGCAGCAGAAGCCTTAGAACAGGAAAAGCGACCGTTTACACCGGTCATTCGCACTCTGAGCCAGCTATTTAGTGACAATATCACAGCATTTTTGCCCCAGGCACGCTCATTTTCAGTCTATGCCCTATCAGCAGAAGCCTTTGCCGGTGCTGCCTTTGGAGAGAATATTTTAGGTTTGTTTAGGCTTAATCAACAGACCATTTTGATTACGGAATACACCATCGAGTACGGTGATACCCTCAACGGCAAACCCTTAGCAGAAATTGCCTATGGCTATGGGGTGGTTCCGATTCTGTTGCGTCAGTCTCAACCCAACCGACAATATAAAAATCATCCAATGCCGTCGGATGATTTACGGGTTCACATGAGAGATATCCTTTATGTGCTCTCTTCCATCAACGGATTACGCCGAATAGAACGCGGTGAAATGACTTCACCCCGCCAATGGTTCCTGGAAATAGACAAACCGCTAAATCCTAATATGGTGTCAGAAGCGAGCAGCGTGCTGGCCAAGTTATCAAATGTCAAGTTGGAAGATTGTCGTCGGCTGATGGCTACGCTGCCAAATACACTGCAGCTGGCCCTTTACGATTATCAGGCCCATCGCCTTCTGCAGGAGCTAAAACGGTATGTTCCCATTCGTCTCTCTCCGCTCAAGTAGAGGACTTTGACTGCAAGCCATTACAGTAATTTGTAATTTCTTTAGGAGCCTGGTTATGGGTTTGCAAATACCCCTCTAGCCAATGGCAGCTGTCGGCCAACAGTTTATCCAATAGTTGAGCCTGATCACCACTCACATCCAAACGCCATAACAGTACTGTTTCCACAGGCGGACGGTCTTATCTTCACTGGCCGATGCTAATTTTTGACCATTCGGTGAAAATGCTAGGGAGGTCACAGGGCCTTCATGGCCGTTTAGGGTAGTTAGCAAGCCCCGTTGTTTCCCTAGCTGCCAGATTTGAATCTGACTATTTTCTAGCCCTACAGCCAAGTGCTGTCCGTTAGGGCTAAAGGCTACGCTCAGCACTTGAGTATCTTTGAAATCAAATCGATCAAGCTGGATTCCATCTGTGTGCCAGACCCTGGCGCTGCCATCGGCACTGGCCGATGCAATCATTTGGCCATCATTACTGACAGTAGTATCCCAGATAATCCCTTCATGGGCATCCAGGCGATTGCGCTCTCGGATCCAAAACACAGCTTGCTGTAAAGCCGTCACCACCAGGTCGTCAGAAAATGATTGATTGGGATTAACCGCCGCTTCATTTTTGAGTGCAATCCCTGCTTTCATCGCTTCTAAAAGGGCCTCAAATGGCTGGTGGGAGCCAAACAGAGCTTCAGAGGTTTCTGTCTGGGCCAAAATTGTTTGAGACTCAGCGTCCTGTCTTGCTTCCTGAGCAATTTCCTTTTGTTTATCAGCGCGTGTTCTTTTTTGGTTGGTAACTACTTAGGCTGTGGCAGAGGTGATTGAGGATTTCCAGAGAACAAATCGACAAGCGCGTCCCACACATTGTGCCCTTGTTTTCGTAAAGTAGCCAAATAGCCACGAATACGACAGAACTGTTTAGCCCCATCCTCAGATCGGAAGCATCCCGAGATTTTCTGTTTCAGTTTCATCATGCGGAGGTCACGCTCGGCTTGATTGTTGTCAAAGGGAATCGAGAAATCGTACATAAAGCCGAGTACCGAGACCTTTTGATTACGTAAGCGCTTCAGTAGGTTAAGCGGGGGTGGACGTTTCGGTCGTCCCCGTTTTTTGGGTTTTGACGGAGGGGGCATTGGGTTTTGGGCAAACCCCTGCTCTAAAATGGCGTCATATCGGGACTCAAATGCGGCCAAGTCCTCAATCGATACCCTCTGTTTCCCCTGGGCTTTAAGGCTTTCGAGGTGAGTATGAATCGTCACCAATAGCAGACTTAGTTGAAAGGCCCACCACTGACCATAACGTTCTAGCATGTACTGCAGTTCTCTCAAATGATGGGCATTACACAGAAAATGCTCACAGTCATACAGTGGGTAACTCTTCCAACCATCATGCACGGCCTTACCCTCAACCTCTGGTAACACTCCCATCGCCTCCATGGCCACTTGCCCCCGTTTGGGATGGACAAAGTAGTAGGTCAACCCATTGGTTGAGGCTACATGCAACCACCACAGACGCTGATTGACCCGCAGACTGGTCTCATCAAAGTGAACAACCTCACTGGCCTCTATGGCTTGCTTAATCGTTGCCTCTATCGGCCCTAGATGCTCAAAGCACTGGTCACGGGTGGTGTAAAACGTTCCGTCTGAAACGCTCACGTTCATTAAGTCCTTCAACACCTCACAGGCTCGATGCGACGGTAACAGTTGTCCCTCCATCAGGTACACCATCATGGCCTTGAGACGAGGACCATACTGCACAACCGTGCTGGCCTCAGCAGGAAAGCTCCCTTGAGTGGACTGACCACATTTCGGGCCACGTTTTACCTCGACTTGATGCTCAGTGACCAATGACTCTATCGGTCGAATGTCAACTACTTGACGAGCTAACACCTCATCGACAGGGACACTCACTAACGACTCTCCACACCCTGAACACACCGTCACCTCATGGGGAGTCACAAAATCCGGATCGCTGCTCCATTCAAGGGTATGACCGCGATGACCAGGCTGACCACCCGATGACTTGTCGCTTTTACGCCGTAAGCTCTTAGTGCGTTTCCCAAAGCCATCACCTGACGGTGGTTTATGACTATTTCGACTGGTTTTGCCTAAGCGGCCTTTGAGCTCACTGACTTGGGTTTCTACCTTGGTGAGACGTTCCATCAACTGAGTCACCAAACTCACCACAGCCTCTTCTCCTTCCGCATACACTGCACGGATCTCTGCTTCGCTCAGCTGAATTGGTGGGTGTTGCTTGCTCACTGGTCACCTACCTGGAACCTGACCATCAGTTAGGATATTTCATTTGCATAACAATCTTTGGAAAATCTCTATTTTTTTAAGCCTAAGTAGTTACCATCTACCAAAGTATCGATGAGGTATTAGATGCTATTCATCAAAAAATACTTGCTATTCAAAGTTGACAAGCTATTGTCAACGAATGTCTTGCACGGAGGGGGCTTCGGGCGTTAGCGCTAGGTGTCGAGCCCCCTCCCTGACGGTGCCCCTTGCTTTACGCTTTAGTGCATGCCCGGAGGGCTTTAGGGGAATCCTTGGTGGAGTATCTTGAAACTATTGGTTTTCAAGGGTTTCAGCTATTCTCTCTGACCTTATGTATACACCGTAGCCTGGGAGGAACATTGGGGGGCACACACAGCCCACTAAACCAAATCAGGATCTATCCCCAACGCCCTTAACTTCTCCGCCAGTCGGTCCGCCCGCGCCTTTTCTTGTTCTACTCTTTCCTCGGGTGTTCTCAACCGTTGCCCAGTCTCGTTATACCAATACAACCATTCTCGCTCTCGGCCCAAGTAAGTTCCTCGTTCTCGGCCCAGACCCAACCCAATTTTAGGCAACCAAACCGGATTTCCAGATAATGCTTCATATTCACCATCCACTAACTGATAAATCTCCAGGGGCTGACGCTTACGACGCGGGTGCCCATCTGGCAGATACACCGCATAGTAGTCAACCTCCAACTCTGCATACAGTTTTTTCTTGCGTTCGTACTCACCACCATAGGTTTTCGAAACCACTTCTAAAGCCAGTGTTGGAGAAATATTATCCTCTTCCCACATCACATAGCTCAGTCGCCCCCCTTCGCCAATGAATCGTTCTACACCCAAACTCAAAAAACCATCCGGCACCACCGCTGGCGCACTGGGGTCAAAATAAATCCCCATATCTACCCCAAAAAACCAATCCTCACGCTCTGGCCAGATCATCGCCAAAATCGCTTCGAGTAAATTGGGAATCAAATTCTGTAACTCATTATCCACAGGCGTATCATCCGAGTCCGGTAACTCAGCAGAGGAGGGTAAGCATTGCTTTGGGTCAAACTTTAAAACCATGGCTACCGCAAGCTAGACCAGTACAACTATTCTAGCAGTTGGCTGATGTAGATGATAAATCATGGCCAACTTGAAACCTGTAGATTCTCTGTTTAATCGTTTAGCCTCGAATAACAACCACATCCCGTTTGCCAGACGTCATCGCTAACTCTGTTGTGGTGCGTTCTGCAATTGGCCCAATATTAGAACGCTGATCAAAAATCACTAGCCAACCCAAGCTTAACCCTAAACCTGCCAGATAACGATCCAACTGCTCTAATCCCTGACTAATCGGATCCGGTCGCCCCTCTCGCCACACCTTCAACTCCATCGCCAGTGTCGTTGTTCCGTATCGTAAACATAGGTCCATCCGGTCTGACCCAATGGCATATTCTCTCTCTAGTGTGCCGCCACCTTCGACTCCGCTCAGGTCGAGACCATTCACCACTCGATGTAAAAACGCCATCAATACTAGATGGGGCGCAATCTCATGGTATGGAGCACTTTTTAACAAAGGTTGTCCATGTTGTCGCCAAAAGCTAAGAAACGCCTGTAATAGCGTCGCAATCTATATACCTTTAAAACCGACTCAGGATCTAAACTAGGACCCCCAAACTGAATATCGGCAAACACCATTGGAGTGTAACCCTGTCTGGTTTAAGGCAAGCTTCTGATCAAATGCATTGTTTTTAGTCTTAAAACGTTGATACAGTTTTGTTTCGTTCAGCGTTAGAGTCAGGCGGTCGTCTTCCCAAGAAAGCTGACCAGCACCACCCCGCCCCAGATTATTGCAGTAATGGTAAATCTTACGGCAAAAGAGCTTCGTTGGGCCACATTCATAGAGCGATAGCTTACCGTAGGCATCAAAGCTCATATAGCTCATCTGATAGCTTTTATTCCAGGTATTTACTTGAAGCGCATCTACATGGTCAATAAAATAGCCATTAAACGGCATGAGTCCGACAGTTAGGGTTATTAGCAGAGAGAATGTAACAATGCTATTAACCTTGACCTGGTGAGGAAACTGAGAAATTGCAACTATAATCCACAAAATATCAAGGGCAACAATCAAAAAAAATAGTCGTATAGGACCATGAAATCCACCACCGTGTAGAAAGGATAGGGGCAGTGACAAAGCCATGCCAACTACGGCCAAAAGAGCAAAACCCCAGATTTTAAGCCATCGCCATCGGACCTGCTTCAAGGACGTAACCGGAAAGATAAAACTGGCACAGCAAATGAATAACAGCAAGATCCAAAATCCAAAAAAGAAAAGGCCATGGAGAAATACAGCAACTGGATAAGGTCCTGGTAAAATGCCATTGATAAAAAGCCAATGCCATGGCAAGTATGCAAAGAACAATAATAGCCCTGGCTGACCAACTCTTTGAAGCAAGGTTTGTCTGTTCCAGTGGTGATAGAAATATCGTAATAGCTGCATTATCAAGGGGGACGAGGATGATGGATATATATCCTTGAATTCTTGATGGGGCTATCTAATTTCGAAAAAAATCGACAAGTTTACCCAAACCATATAATCCTGGCAGCCTCCTAAATCCTCGAACTCTGCTGACTTTGAGTTCCGAAGCCCCCAGAATTTTGGGTGGGGACCTTTGCACGAGTGTCATATTTAAAAAGTTCTTGTTTCTTGTGTAAATTACTTTGCCTGCCTACTGATCCTGTAACATAGCCAGCATTCTGAAGGCCCTCTTTAGTCCTCTCTTTTCTTTGCCAAAATCTCTTCAATCCATACTTGATGCTTTTCATTCTCAAAGCGTTTCAAATAGGCTAGGGCAATTTGTCCCACCGCTGGGTTCTCTTCAATCGCGTCTAACAGTCTGTGAGTTGTACGTTGTAATATCGCTCGCTCAATCTGTTGATGGGTTGCCACCGGTACCAGGATGGCGGCCAAAACGACCCCGATCCCGGCTGGAATCATTGGCATCAACCAGCCCAGTAAAAATCCTCCATAGACACCACTGGTTAACCCGGTCAGCAACGCCATGATCAATAACGCCACCTCAAGGGTTGCTCTCGCCAATAGATGCCCGCCACACCGCCCGCCGTGGTCCAGACCAAAATCCAGACAATCTCCTGCCATTCCTGCCAGCTTTTGAATAAAGGCCGACCGTCAAGGGCTGAGCGCAACAACATACTAACGGTATTGGCATGGACCGTTACCCCAGCCATGGAAACGGTTTCGCGGGTGGTATAGGGGGTAATCAACACATTGTTGACGGTGGAGGCGACGGAGCCGATTAAGACGATGCGATCGCGAATCACCTCCTCAGGCACCTCTCCATTCAGCACCTGGGTGAGAGAAAAAGTGGGAAACTGCGATCGCACCCTCACATAGTTCAGCATCACCTGATAACCATTGGCATCGGCCCGAATATAGCTGCCCTCATAGGGGCTTAATGGCTTCAGCATGGCCTGCCCCAAACGCACCGCATTGGCTGGACGGTTAACTGCCTCAAAAGCAATCCCTTCCTGTTCTAAATAGGCCAGCACCAGCTTGGATGAAAAGCTAAACAATAGGGTGCCCGGTTCCGGCTCGATGGACAACAACGCCCGTCGGATAGACCCATCATTCTATATCTGCTTGCTCTAGCCGTGCCATGGTTTTGACACTCAAGCTAGACTTACCCATCTGGCGGGCCGTCAGAATATAGCAAAACTCCCCCCGACAGACCGCATCATAGAGCGCACTATCCGCCTGCCGTTGCACATAGCTAAGAGCCTGGGTGGGCAAACTCCCCCCCACTTGATACTGAAATCCAGGCTGTTGTTCCGTCATATCTATTGTTCTAAATTAGACGCTTCGATAGCGATAGGTCATATACCCCACCGCACCACCGGTAAGCCCCCAAGCCATTAGTGCCGGTACCCAAGGTATCCAAATAGCTGACCACACCATAGAACCATAACAAGCGATGGTTAAAACGCCGATCGAGCCAGCGCTGGCGAGCAACAATGGCCGCAGTCGCACACATCGCCAAAAGATCAAGCCGCCAACACCAGACCACAGTAAAATCCAGCCCGATTCTTCCACAAATGACCACCAGCGGATGAGAGGGCGTTCCTCTAAGGCCGCATTGATCAGTTGGCTAATCATTTGTCCATGGACATAAACTCCAGGAATAGAATCGCCATAAGGGGTATTGAAATCATCGGAGTTGCGATCGCTAAAATCTGTATAGCCAATTAGGACAATGCGATCGCGAATCAGCGCAGGATCAACCTTGTCCTGAATGACAGCTTCTAAAGAAACCTGCTGAGCAAAATCCTTTAGCCGAGAACCCCGTCCTTGGGACTCTGGATCGTCATAGGTGCGAAAGTTGATCAGAGTTTGATAGTCTATCCAACTACTCCAGCCTAGATTTTCGGTCATCGCACTATAGGCAGTGCCGTTACTATCAATATTGGGTACTACAACAGTATTAAAGGAAATAACACCGACTGTTTCTGCATCGCTAGTATTTTCATAGGTAATCCCTTCGGTCTCAAGATACGTCTTAGCCAACAACAAACTAAAGGACTCCTCAGTGAGACAAGAACTATCGCCACTAACCTGCTGAGTTAAATAGTGACGGCGCACAATGTTGCCACCATCCTGGAGGAAATTAGCAAAACCAACCCGAGTCTCGGGCATTTCGTTGCCGATATCGCCAACCTGTTCGTTAGCCTGTTTGTCAGCTGTCTGACAAATACCAAACAAATTATCCATCCAAGCCAAATCGTTGGCCAAAGCCCCCTTAGCCGGAAAATCACGGAAAAAGTCTAACCCAATCAAACGAGCATCATGGCGATTGAGAACTCTAATAGCCTCTGAAAGTGCATTCTCAGGAATCGTACCAATACCAGGGGTATAACGACCATCAATCATCTGTTGCCGTAGCCACTCGCCACTGGGGAAATCTACCTTAACAATTAGCAGCCGCTCATCCTGTTCAGTTTCATTGGGCCGCCACCGCAGGAACTGGTCATAAGCGCGAGTTTCTAGGGGCTGAAAACCACCCAATAGTCTGATGACAGAAACTGCTAAGGCACTGACTACCGTCGCTAATGCCACGGATCGAGCTTTGATTTTCTTAAATGGCAAGGCCTGACTGGCCTGAATATAAGCTTTTTGCAGGGCAGTAACCGATGGTGTTTTGTCCTGGGCCTGCTCTAACCAACGGACTGATTCTGCCAGGTCATTCCCCCGTAGTAAAAAACTCTCATCCCGCTGGGCAGCGTCCCATTCAGCGGCTTTGACTAACAGGCGTGTGTGCGATCGCACATGATGCGGATCGCTTTCCAAGGTGCGAAACAACTCGCCAAAGTTCACCAGAAAGTCACCGTCATGTCGTCGAAAATCACTCCAGGGTAATGACTCGATCCCTTCCGGCAGTGTAGATTTCACCACAGCCCGATAGATCACCGGTAAGATACGTTTTTGCTGGGACCGGGCATAGGCTAGCTGATCTAGACAGGCCTGACACCGGACAGCACTGGGCGACAAAATAAACAGAACAGTTTCAGCATTATCAATCAGCAGGTGAGTATCGTCTAGTCGGTCAGTCTCACCTGCCGAACCGTCCGGTGATAACCAGGCACTTTTGCCTTGAACTAACAACGTTTCATTAAGCCGATGAGAAAAATCATAATCATCAATATGGTGAATAAAAAAGACCCCCAGGGTTTGATCGGGAGACTGCCTTTGACTGGCATCCAAAAACGCTAGCTGTAGGGGCAATGCGCCGTTTGGCTGACGATTCTTAGCGGTTTGAGCCCAGGCTAAATAGGTATCCTGTATCTGACGCTGTAGGAGCAAACTCGGGTTTTGTTGTTGTCGTTCCCACTTAAGTGCTCGCACCAAAAGACGTTTGTGTTGATTATGGTATGAAGCCTCTCTCTGGATCGCCTGCAACAGCTCTGCCATATCTTTTTCTAAATCGATAGAGGCTTGATTGTCAGTGAGATTAATAAATTGAATCTTACGAATGGTTTCTGGTATCAGTGCTAAATTCACATCCTCCACCAGCATAGGAATCACCCGTTTGTTTAGGTCTAGCGCTTGATCAATTTCCTGTTGACAATAAACTGAGGCAAGGGATGCCTGGGAAATCAGATAGACAACATTGTCAGCCTCTTCCAGACCCCGCTGGATAGCAACTTCAAAGTCTTCACCCATACGGATATCCACCGTACTGGTCCAAACTGTCACACCAGCTTGTAGTAAGTGATAGCGAACAATTTCCTTTGTGGTTAAATCTTCTTCGGCACAGGAGATAAAGACCTGGGTCATGCCACCGTCGGCAGCCTTGATACTTTCTGTAATAAACTCTGCTTGCACCAGGTTCGGTTTACAGGGCAGTTGCTCCTTAGTAAATTCCGTCTGCAGCCAAGTTTGCGCCCGCAGTCGTTCCTCTCCCATCAGTAAGTAAGTGGCTTGACGTTGGTGACGCTCCCAGGCGAGGGCACTAATCAAGAGTTCAGTGTGCTGATGGACATAGTCTTCATGCCGATGACACAGCTCTATCAGTCCATTAATGGCAGTGTCTAAATCATCGATGCCTGGACGGGCGTTGATCCAATTGATCCGACCAATGTCAGGGGGCATATTGGGGAAACTCGAATGTTTCCCCTTGGCTTTATAGATTTTCCAATGATCCGGACTGTCTGAAGGATTGCGAGCTTTCCAGGTGGAATAGCCAATTTCTTCCACCTGCAAAATGGGGATAATTCGCTTGTTGTATTTCAGTGCCAGGGAAATTTCCTTCGCACAGTAGGGCGAGTTAATGGAGTGAGGGCTGATGATAAATATAAAATTGTGGCTTTTTTCGATGCCGTCATTGATTTGTGCCTGGAAGTCTACGCCTAGGGGAATATCATTTTGATCAAACCAGACCTGAAACCCGTGGCGATTGAGCTGTTGACACAGATCAGTGGCAAAGGCTTTACTATCGATGCGACCATAGGAAATAAAAGCATCATAGAACTGATTAATACCTTGACTGGCCTGGATATAGGCGGTGTGCAAATCGGTGGGAGAACTGCCCGATGGACTGGGTTCCGATAGCCAGGCTTGGGCCATGGCAAAGGCATCGGACCTGAGTAAAAACTTGCGATCGCGATCCTGACGTTCCCAGGCCAATGCCTTTACCAACAGACGTTTATGTTGGTCCACATAGTCTGCCGAGGTCCTGAGAGTGCGAATAAGCTTATCTATAGCCTGATCAAAGTGACTATCAGACGCTAGGGACGAAAAATCAATAAACTGCAACGCGCGCAAGTCGGTGGGCAATGTTGCCATATCCATGGACTGCACCAGCAGTGGAATGATCCGCTTATGGTAGCGACGAGCATAGGCGCATTCCTGTTGACAATAGCTTGACGCTAACGCATTAGGAGACAGCAATAAAACAATATTGTCGGTTTTTTCAATACCCCGATTGATAGCGACCTGAAAGTCTTCAGCGGTGGGAATGTCTACGGTATTTACCCAAACCGTTACCCCCTCACGCATCATGCGCTTACGGACCTTCTCCTGAATGGCCATATCCTCTTTACTGTAGGATATAAAAACTTGAGTCATCTGGTCATTGGCAGCCTTCAGACTTTCCGTAATAAATTCGCACTGTAAGTCAGTGGGGATACAGGGCGGTTGTTTGTCTTTAAAGCGAATGTTTAACCATTGTGCTGCCTTCGCCAATTTCTCAGTATCTGTTAACAAATAGTTGGCCTGACGCTGCTGACGCTGCCAGCTGAGAGATTGTAGCAACAGCTGTGTATGTTGGTGCACATAGGGGTGATATTGGGTCAGCATGGTTTGTAATCCAGCCATGCCTGTCTCAAAGTTATCTATCCCCTCACGCAAGTACACCCAGTCAATTTTTCGAATCTCAGGGTGCATATTGGGAAAACTGCTGTGCATTCCCTTTTCTTGGAGGGCATGCCAGTCGCCTGTATCGGCATCCGGAGTAAGCTGTTGCCAGGTTTCGTAGCTGATTTCCTCAATATGCAACAGTGGAATAATGCGCTTACTATGGGTCAGCGCTAGCTCGATTTCCCGAGTACAGTAAGGGGAATTAACAGAATAGGGAGAAATAATAAAGAGAAAATTATCTGCATTCTCAATGGCATCCTCAATCTGATTTTGATACCCCATCCCCTGAGGACTATGCTCAAAATCAACCCAGACCTCTAACCCTGCCTCAACGAGGTGATCATAGATCTGCTTGGTAAACAAACGGCTGTCTGTCCTGCCATAAGAAATAAAGACATCCTGCAGAAAAGAAGGAGGGGGTGTCATAAATATTAGATGCCTACTAAGGGCCTAGACTGGATAATGAGGCTCAGAAACCATAGCTCCAACGGGCACGATATCCCCGTGCATCGATATGGGTAAAGACGGATGCGCTTGCCAGTCCGCCGCGATCTCGCCACCAAGGTTCTAACTTCCGGTTTACGTCCGGTGGAGAAACACCCTGAACGACAAAATCAACCGCATCTCCAGAAAGATGACGAGAACGACTAGCGCCACCTGCTCGACGGTTTGAAGCGGGATCACGATACCAGGAGTTAACCGTAATGGGACGTCCTCCCAAATAATCCCGTACTTCTTCCATAACCTCGGCAATTTTGATAATACCGTCGACTACAGTGTCATCCACAGGAATACGATTGCCATTTTTTGTTGCTTCGGCCCAGCTAAAGTGACCATCCGTCAGGATCGGATCGCCTAGATAAACCGTCCCTAGTTTGGGGACGGTAATGGATCGACCGCGATCCCGTTCAGCGATCTTCGTTTCTGGTTCAACCGGCGGGTCCTGGGGCTTGTTGTCAGCGTCCGTACCCTCTAACTGAATATGCTGGGCAAAAACATACCAATCAACGCGATCATTTTGCCCCATCAGCATCCCGTCGGGGATCCGGACTTTTACATGGTTTGACTTGTCCGGTTCATCACTGAGTAACTGCAACCGCGTACCTGCACTGACTAATATTTTGTCAGTGTCCGCCAGTTGAAAGCTCTGTTTTGGACTCACCTTAAATAAGGTATCTGCCAATACAAGCATCTCGGTGGACCCTTTGGGATTACCGAGATCAATCAACTGCTGCGACTGCATATAGCGCATAATAGCTGCCGCACCGATGCGAGGCGTTTTTGGCTTGGCTATGTTAGTGCCCCCCCAAACCCAAGTAGACGCTTGCCCAGCACCGTCTCTAAACCCGTGCCATAGGTCAACGCCCCACAACAGCGCCCCTAGGGTGCGGGTCTTCGCCTGATGGAATTTTTTGGCAATCAGAGCATCGATTACCTGACGTTCAAACTGAGCGGGCTCACGAAAGTTCCACTCGCTATAGTGCAAAATTCCCACAAACCACCAGGGCACACTAGTGGCTTTTTCCACAGCTTCGTAGTGCGATCGCAATTGCACCATGCGACCCACAATTCCCCTCACGGTAGGCTCCGCATCTGGCAGCAGCTCACAACCCTCAAATGCTGACTTATACTCTGGCTCAAGTTTTTTTAGAGTCAAATCCATGGAGCTAGTAGATGAAACAACAGAGATAAATAGCAGCCAAGAGAACTTAAATAGAATCCACAGGAGGTGCTACAAGCAATAAGCAATTGAATACCAGCAATCTCACTGACAACAACCAACGCTAAGACTCATTTAATTACCTACATCAGCCCATACCTTTAGCAATAGTTACAAAGCCTAGCCAATGCAATGAACCGATAACATTTATAGAAAATTTATGCTAGCTCAAATAATAATGAAGAATTTATACTTTAGCGATGGTGCCCAGATAAAACCAACAAGATAAATTGTTCGTAAGTTAATTTTTATAAATCTAAGAGTTAGTTTACAAAGCTAAAGCGTGTACCTTTGAGTTGCGTTTTAGCTAAAAAGCTTGTCCTTGACTCGCATCTAATCAAAATAAAATGGCCAAGAAAAGTTCTTACAACGATTATCTTAAGCAAACCCTAGGAGGGTTAATTGATAGGCTTGATATTTCAGAGTTACGTAAGGAATTTCTCAAAAATCGCTGGCTAGATCAGGTGATGTGGCTAGAAGGAAAGGCCACTAAAGAGCGGGATAGACACTACAAGCTGCGTTTGGTAACTATCATTGGCGGTGTGATTGTTCCAGTCATGGTAGGCCTAAACCTTGAAGGTCCGCTCGAAAAGCAGCTTAAGTATGCCGCCCTTGGGCTAAGTACAATAGTGGCTATTTCCGCTGCTGTCGAAGAATTCTTTTTGCCGAGTGAGAAGTACCGCAATTATCGTAGTACGGCAGAAAGCATGAAAATTGAGGGTTGGCAGTTTATGCAATTGGCAGGCCCTTATCGTAAATTCAAGGTTCATTCAGACGCCTATAAGATATTTGCCCAACGGGTTGAAGCCTATATTCAAAAAGATGTAGAAGGGTTCATTGCCCGTTTAGAAGAGAAACAGGAGGAAAGTAAGGAGGACGCTGATGAGGCGGCCAATAACGTTGAACAGACCCTTATGAGTCTCAATCAACAGTTAGAGGAAGAACGGGCGCAGCGTTTGGAGTTAGAGCGTGCACGTTTGGCTGAACAACAAGCTAGCAGTCCATCACCGACCCTGGATGATGGAGGTGGTTATTCTGGTTCCCTGATGGATATTCAGATGCCTCCATCTACTGATGAGGGAGATTTTGAGGAAAGCTTACCCCAGGAAAGCCGCCTGACTGAACCGTTGGCTGGTGTGCAGTCCCTGATGTCATCACAACCAACGGCTAGCCGAACCCGTGAAGTTTCCAGTAGAACAATTAAGACATCTAGTAGCCTCCCTCCCTTAGGTCAATATGCCCTGGAATGGGAGGAAACGGTTGACTTTAACGCGCTAAAAACAATTTTGACTGAGCAGAATAGTACTGGCACCCAGACCAATGGAGGGGCTAGTGGCGCTGAACCTCAGTTAACTACACCTGATGAAGTTTCTCAAATCTTGGAATGTCCGTTAGAAGACTGCAAAGTCTATCTGCCAGGCGTTTTACTGGCGATGCAAAAGTACGACATCTATGACAAGTCCGTATTGATTGGTCTATTAGCCACCATTCGCATTGAGACTGGCGGTTTCAAACCGGTCCATGAATGGGGAGGAGAAAGCTACTGGAAACGCTACGAAGATCGAGCAGATTTGGGTAATGTTAACCCTGGTGATGGCGTGAAATACCATGGCCGTGGCTACATTCAGCTTACAGGACGGGCTAATTACCATGACTATGGTAAGAAGCTGGGTGTGGATCTTGAAAATAATCCAGATTTAGCCATGGATCCTGAAATATCAGCTCAAGTTCTGGCCTGCTACTTCAAAGAGCGTGGTGTGGCAACGGCGGCCCGTGAAAACGATTGGCGACGCGTACGCAAGTTAGTTAATGGTGGTTACCACGGCTGGGATGTGTTTTCAAGATATGTTGAGCGGGCTCAGGCTCGATTGGCATAAACTTGACATAAATCCAAGAAGATGTTATTAGCCAAGATGTTACGAGGCCCGAGTTTGATTGCATCAATAACTAATGCTCTAAAGGCAACGATAGATTATTAGTCAAATGCGAGCCAGGCATAGCAACTGCATAGTGCTTGTGGTGCTTGTAACGGTATTGGATTCTATGATTTTGTGCGTATACTTTGTTCACACCCCTAACTAAAATTAGATCGCTTTATCTATAAATTTGGACGGATTCTACAGGATAAGGGTATTTTGGGGTGTAAGTAAGTTAAACAATCCACCCAGACCTGTCGGTCACCTTTGTTAAGAGAGATACGAAATGCCCAAAACTTCAGCTGACGAACTTGTTGAACATAGGTTTTCTAATGGGCAGCTGGCCAAAATACTCAAGGTGGCTGACAGTACTGGTTATAAAAAAGCATTATCAATTGTTGGCTTACAGGGGCCGACACCTACATTGTTGGTGATTGGTGGAGCTAGCAATATGACGCCTGAAAGTCAGGCAAAGCTAATTCAATTCTTTAATAATGCATTAGCAATCTTGTCAGAAAGATTAGGGATTACCGTATTAGACGGTGGCACTGATGCTGGGGTGATCCATATGATGGGGCAAGCGCGTTATCACGTCAGCGGTCAGTTTAATCTTGTTGGAGTTGCCCCGCTAAATAGGGTTATTTTTCCAGTTGATGAGATGCCTTTACCAGCCTCGGATGATGAAAACTATCCTCCAGTAGAATTGGAACCCCATCACACCCACTTTTTTCTAGTTCCTGGTGAAAACTGGGGTAGTGAGTCGCGATGGCTAGCAAGATTTTCGTCAGTTTTGGCCGGACATTTTCCCTCCATGACTTTACTAATTAATGGAGGTCAGGTATCTCTCAAGGACTTGAAGCTCAATTTAGAGTTTGGTAGGCAAGTTACGATCATCGCTGGCAGTGGTCGTTTAGCAGATGCGGTGGCCGATACTATTAGCGGTGTAGCCCCCTCTGAAGATAAAACGATCCAGCATTTAGTAAACACCTATTATCCCAGCCAGTTGTCGGTCTTTAATCTCCTATCAAGTTCATTAGATGACTTAAAGGCTCAATTGGACATCTATTTTGATTGCTAATGGTTAGCAGATGGCTAGAGATTGCAGCCATTGGCAAATCTAGCTGGTTTAGCAATAGCATTCTCTGCCAGGGGAGCAGCAGTAATTGTTAAGAATTAGAATCAGCAATTGGCAAGGTATGCTAAAGTTCTATGGCAATGAATTGCTAAGCTTAGTGACAATCAGTTTTCGGTACGATACGCTCACAGTTCAACTCGACCAGTTCAACTCGACTTCGATTTGATTACTAGAGGAGGGATCTCCCGTATAACTCGTCGCATATTTAATCTAGGAGATTCTCTATGTCCATTTATGTTGGAAATCTGTCCTATGATGCTACTCAGGAAGACATTAATGCTGTCTTTACTGAGTATGGAGCAGTCCAGCGTGTCCATCTACCGACGGATCGTGAAACCGGTCGTCCCCGTGGTTTTGCCTTTGTAGAGATGTCTTCGGAAGATGAAGAGACCGCTGCCATTGAGGCACTGGATGGTGCAGAGTGGATGGGTAGGGATCTACGGGTTAACAAGGCGCGCCCTCGTGAGCAGCGTGGCGGCGGTGGCGGTCGTTTTTAATTAAGAGTTCTGCCTAATTGGGGTTGTGTGCTTTGCACTTAGCTCTGGTCTATCATGGGGCAGTTGGTCTGCCCCATTTTTGTCGTTAAAGGAGATTACTATGGCCCAGGTTATCCTTGGGGATGATGAAGGTATTGAGTCAGCGCTGCGAAGATTTAAGCGGAAGGTTGTACAAGCGGGCATTTTTTCAGATATGAAAAAGCACCGCTATTTTGAGACACCTGCTGAGAAGCTAAAGCGCAAGGCGATCGCAAAGCATCGTCAAAAGCGTTGGAGCCGTAATCGCAGTAACCGCAATAACAACAATAAAGACGGATAAGGCTGACTAAACCTTCACAGGTTAGGGCTGACTAAACCTTCACAGATATAGACATGTCCATCGTGACTGTTTTGCTTTGGAAGAAAATCAAGAAAAAATTATTGGTTTCAGTTTTGGTGTGGTTTAACTTTCCGGTTCTACCATCTTAATTGAAGTAATAGTCGCAATAATGATACACGACCTGTTTAACATTAAACAGGTCGTTTTCTCTGCTATACGATTTTACTAGGTTAGATAATCTTGCAAGGCTTTAACAGCCAATGTCTGTTTTTGTAACGAGCGAATGGCTGTGATGGTAGCCTGAGCCCCTGAAAGAGTGGTGATGGTGGGAATCCTATAATCGAGGGCTGTGCGTCGAATCATGCGATCATCTTGCTGGGCTGTGGCCCCTGTGGGGGTATTAATAATCAGCTGAATCTCCTCATTTTTGATGGCATCAATGACATGGGGGCGACCTTCATGCACTTTGTACACTAGTGCTACATCTAATCCGTGGGATTGTAATACCCGTCGAGTCCCCGCCGTGGCAATCAGACGAAAGCCCAGTTCTGCTAATTCCTTGGCAATGGGGACGACAGCTTCCTTCTCACGATCATTCATAGATATGAAGGTGTTGCCTGTTAAGGGTAGCTCTTGACTGGCGGCTAATTCGGCTTTGGCAAAGGAGCGGCCAAAGTCCATATCAATGCCCATCACTTCCCCTGTGGAGCGCATTTCTGGCCCTAGCAGGGTATCGCTGCCAGGAAATTTGCTAAAGGGTAAGACAGCTTCTTTGACTGAAATGTGGTTAGGAATCACCTCTGTGGTCACCCCCACATCGGCTAAGGTTTGACCGGACATAATCAATACGGCGGTTTTGGCTAAGGGGATGCCAGTTGCCTTAGATACAAAGGGGACTGTCCGGGATGCCCTGGGGTTGGCTTCTAAGATATAGACGTCGTCATCTTTGACAGCAAACTGAATATTCATCAGCCCGACTACCTGTAGCGCCTTAGCTAGCTTGACTGTCCAGTCACGAATGGTGCCCAAGGCGCTCTTGCTAAGGGTAATAGTAGGTAGTGAGCAGGCGGAGTCTCCAGAATGAATTCCAGCTTGTTCAATATGTTCCATAATGCCGCCAATTACCACCTGGCCGGTGCGATCGCAAATGGCATCTACATCCACCTCAATAGCATTTGCCAAAAAGCGATCAATCAAGATTGGATGATCTGGTTCTACCTGTACTGCCGTAGTCATATAGTGCTCCAGATCCCGATCGGAGTAGACCACCTCCATGGCGCGCCCACCCAACACATAGCTGGGGCGTACCACCACCGGATAGTTGATTTTCTGGGCAATTTCTAGGGCTTCCTGGTAGCTGCGGGCAATGCCGTTAGCAGGTTGGGTAATCTCTAGATCCCAAAGAATTTTTTCAAACCGCTCTCGGTCTTCAGCCGTATCAATGGAGTCAGGAGATGTCCCCCAAATCTTGGTTTGGATAGGGTTGCCATTGACTGTGGGGGCTTGAGCTAGATAAGTCTGCAGGGGCACCGCTAGTTTTAGGGGTGTCTGCCCCCCAAACTGGATAATCACCCCTTCAGGATTCTCTGCTTCGATAATATTGAGCACGTCTTCTTTGGTCAGGGGTTCAAAATAGAGCCGATCACTGGTGTCATAGTCCGTAGATACGGTTTCCGGGTTAGAGTTGACCATAATTGTCTCAAAATCATTGGCCTGTAAGGCATAGGAGGCATGACAGCAGCAGTAGTCAAACTCAATACCCTGGCCAATGCGATTGGGCCCCCCCCCTAAAATCATCACCTTACGCCGATCTGAGGGTTTGACCTCGGTTTCGGTCTCATAGGTGGAGTAGTAGTAAGGCGTATAGGCTTCAAATTCTGCCGCACAGGTATCGACAGTTTTATAGACGGGAATTACCCCAAGGTTTTTGCGCGTTGCCCGGACTTGGTCTTCTGACGTTTTAGTCGCATAGGCAATCTGACCATCGCTAAAGCCTTGCTGTTTGATGGCCATCATTTGCTCGGCAGTAATCGTATCTAGAGCCGTGCGCTTTAACCATTTTTCTGTTACTAGCAGGTCCTGCAACTTATCAATAAACCAGGGATCAATTCCCGTCAGCTCATAGATATCGTGAGGACTCAACCCCAGCTGCAGTGCATGGCGCAATGCAAAAATCCGATCTGGATTGGGGGAACGCAAGCTAGATCGCACTTTGGCAATGGTAGGTAGATTTTCGTTGCGATCGCATCCCCAGCCCAATCGACCCGTTTCCAAGGAGCGCAGTGCCTTTTGAAAGGATTCCTGAAACGTACGACCGATAGCCATGGCCTCTCCCACCGATTTCATCTGGGTGGTCAGCAGGGGAACACTACCAGGAAACTTCTCAAAGGCAAACCGAGGAATCTTAGTGACGACATAGTCAATAGTGGGCTCAAAACTAGCCGGTGTCTTTTTAGTAATGTCGTTGGAAATTTCAGTCAGGGTGTAACCTACCGCAAGTTTGGCAGCAATTTTTGCGATCGGAAACCCCGTTGCCTTAGATGCCAGGGCAGAACTGCGAGATACTCGTGGGTTCATCTCAATGACGATCACATCCCCGGTATCCGGATTCACCGCAAACTGAATATTGGAGCCCCCCGTTTCTACACCAATTTCACGAATGATTTTGATAGACGCATCCCTTAACCGCTGATATTCTTTATCGGTTAGGGTTTGAGCCGGGGCCACCGTAATCGAATCTCCAGTGTGGATACCCATGGGATCCAGATTTTCAATCGAGCAGATAATCACCACATTATCCGCCAGATCTCGCATGACTTCTAGCTCATACTCCTTCCAGCCCAGTAGGGACTTTTCAATCAAAATCTGAGAGACGGGGCTAGCATCCAAACCGGACTTAGCAATCACTTCAAATTCTTCCTGGTTGTAGGCAATTCCTCCACCAGTACCCCCCAGGGTAAATGCCGGTCTAATAATTAATGGATAGATGCCAATGTCTTGGGCAATGGTCTGGGCCTCGTCCATGGTTTCCGCTAACCCTGACGGACATATACCTACTCCAATCCGTTCCATGGCCTGCTTAAAGAGGCGACGGTCTTCTGCCATTTCAATGGCATCGAGCTTGGCCCCAATTAACTCCACATTGTGCTTAGCCAAAATGCCATCTTTGGCTAGACTAACTGCAAGGTTAAGCGCAGTTTGTCCACCCATGGTGGGCAATAGGGCATCTGGTTTTTCCTGTTCAATTACCCGGGCCACTAAATCAGGCGTAAGGGGTTCAATGTAGGTGCGATCCGCCGTTTCAGGATCAGTCATGATTGTGGCCGGATTAGAATTGATTAAGACCACTTCATAGCCTTCTTCCCGCAGTGCCTTACAAGCCTGGGTCCCTGAATAGTCAAACTCACAAGCCTGACCGATAACAATCGGACCAGACCCAATTAATAAAATCTTGCTGAGGTCATTGCGGCGAGGCATAGGCGAGCTTTAGAAAACTGAGGGTAAGTATGGGATTCCTGACAATAAGGACCCAGATCAACAAATCCAGATTATTGTAGGGCTTTCTTTCACTCCCAAGACGGACATTTTCCTAGGAGTTTTTATCCTTATTAGAATTAACCAACGGTTACGCTTGCTAAATAGAAGCGACCATGGGCTAATTATTGCCAGGTCTGGGGCATATTTGCCCGATATCGTAACCAGATCCCATAAATGTCTGTACTAAAGTTCAGACATTTATGAACTATTAAGTTGCTCAATAAATTAGAAAATTACCCCATAAAAGTTAGAGAGCCCTATCGACGCTTTGTACGGCAGAGGGGCATGCATCGCTATATGATGACCGTAGACGTTATTGCTCTCTGGTCTCAATAGTGCCCTTCGCTAATACACTTAATTTCTCTGCTCTAGCTCCTATGGCCACGGTTTCGCAACCTTCCAATTTGCCATCAACATCGTTATCTACGATTTTACAGCTTCACAATATAACCAAGCAATATCAATCGCAAGCGGCACCTGCTATCGATCAAGTGAGTTTACAGCTGGGTCAGGGAGAATTGCTGGTACTATTAGGGCCGTCGGGGTGTGGTAAAACCACATTGTTGAGAACGATTGCAGGTTTTGAGATCCCCGAAATGGGTTGGATTGAGTTGGCACAGCAACCGGTCTGTGGTCAGGGGGCTCCGATTCCTCCTGAACGTCGTGATGTGGGCATTGTTTTTCAGGACTATGCTCTATTTCCCCATCTATCTGTGGCTGATAATGTGTCCTTTGGACTTAAGCATCTCAGTCGACATCGACGATTGTCTAACCAGCAAATTCAAGATTTAGCGCAAGCGGCCATTAGTCTTGTCGGTCTAGTTGGATTTGAACGGCGTTATCCCCATGAACTATCGGGAGGTCAGCAACAGCGGGTAGCCTTGGCACGGGCATTGGCCCCTAGACCGTCCCTGATTTTATTGGATGAACCTTTTAGCAATTTGGATGTGCAGGTGCGGCTCTACCTGCGCCAGGAAGTCCGTAGTATTCTCAAAGGCTTAGGGGCTTCTGGCATCTTTGTGACCCATGACCAGCAAGAGGCTCTGGCAATTGCTGATCGAGTCGCAGTCATGCGGTCTGGACGGATTGAGCAGTTGGGTAGTCCTGAGGAAATCTATGGGCAGCCTGTATCGCAGTTTGTTGCTGCCTTTGTGACCCAGGCAAATTTTATTAAGGCGCAGCGAGGCGCAGCGGGTTGGCAAACCGCCTTTGGCTTAGTGGATGAGTCTATGGTTCAGCCCACTGATGCGATCGCAGGTACCCTGATGCTGCGCCAAGAGGAGCTACAGCTGAGGCCGGTGAAAGCAAACGAAATTGCCTTAACCATTTGCGATCGCGAATTTTTGGGACGTGAGTATAAATACACCCTCAGCCATCCCACCGCAGGTAATCTGCAAGTTCGTACCTCCAATCAGTTTGCTGTGGGCAATTCAGTCCAGATCACCATCAAACCTAATCCCATGGGGTTACGTGTATTTAAGTAATTAGTGTAAGTACAGGGCGAGTTGTGAAGCTCAGGATACATGGTCTATTAAGGCCCGTTGCATCACCTCAACAGGAGGTGGCTGCTGTGTCCATATTTCTAGGGCAGCCGCGCCCTGTTGTACCAACATTTCTAGCCCATCGAAGGTGGTCAGTCCGGCCCTGTCTGCCTGTTGCAAAAACTGCGTCGGACGAGGGGTGTAGATCAGGTCGTAGGCAATGGCTTGGCTGGGGAGTAACCCAATTTGGTCAGCCCCTAAGGGCGAGGCCTCTACCTGGGGGGCCATGCCGACGGGGGTGGCATTAACCACTAGCATCGCCTTTGGTAGTAGTGCCTCCAACTGGTCCCAGGAGTGAACTGATAAATTAGGTTTTAACGGTGACGTTTGCCAGCTTTGGTCAAATTTTGTCAGTTTTTCCCCGCTGCGACCCACTACTAAAATCTCTGGACAGCCCAGCTGGTGACAAGCGGCGACAATAGCCCGAGCCGCCCCACCATTACCCAAGATGAGCGCTGGTGCCTGACGCCAATCGCGCCCTAATGCCTGTAGTGGAGCTAGAAAGCCAGCGGCATCCGTATTGGTGCCGCACCAGCCTACATCGCTCCACCATACGGTATTGACCGCACCAATGGCCGTTGCCACATCAGAAATCTGAGTTAGCAATGGCATAATCGTTTGCTTATGGGGAATGGTGATGTTGAAACCCTTGAGGCCCACAGCTGCAAAGCCATCAATGGCGGTTTTGAGCTGATTTGGGGCAATTGGGAAGGGCAAATAAACGTAGTCCAGACCCAGGGTTGCGATCGCAGCATTGTGCATAATGGGCGACATGGAATGTTTGACTGGATAGCCAATCACCCCAAGCAGCTGAGTTGTTCCCTTAATCGTCAACGGTTTGATAGCCACAGGTTGGTCTGGTGATAACGATGCGTAACGTTCCCAATTACTTATAATGAAACCTGCTACCTGGCAAGGTATCTGACTGTATCTAACCCTCGCAACCGCCGTGACTGCCACTCCGCTTTCTTCCTCTGTTTCCCCTACCCTGACTGCCCCTGAGTTACGTCCTGATAAATTAGGCCGCTTTGGCCGCTTTGGGGGCAAGTATGTACCCGAAACGCTTATGCCTGCCTTAGCGGAACTGGAGGACGCGTTTTACACCTATCGCCATGATGCTGATTTTCAGGCAGAACTCAATGGATTGCTCAAGGACTATGTAGGACGTGCTAATCCGCTTTATTTTGCTGAGCGTCTCACCGACTATTACGCTCGTCAGGACGGCAGTGGCCCGCAAATCTATCTAAAGCGAGAAGACCTGAACCATACGGGTGCCCACAAAATTAATAATGCTCTAGGCCAGGTACTCCTGGCCAAGCGCATGGGCAAAAAGCGCATTATTGCAGAAACAGGAGCTGGTCAGCATGGTGTGGCCACAGCAACGGTCTGTGCCCGGTTTGGGATTGAATGCGTTATCTACATGGGCGTCCATGATATGGAACGGCAGGCCCTAAACGTCTTTCGTATGCGGTTGATGGGGGCAGCGGTACAGCCTGTGAGCGCTGGCACAGGTACCCTCAAAGATGCCACGTCTGAAGCCATTCGCGACTGGGTGACTAATGTGGAAAGCACCCACTACATTTTGGGTTCGGTGGCGGGTCCTCACCCTTATCCAATGCTTGTACGAGAATTCCATGCAGTCATTGGTCAAGAAACCCGAGCCCAGTGTCAGGAAAAATGGGGCGGTCTACCAGATATTTTGCTTGCCTGTGTTGGCGGGGGCTCGAATGCCATGGGGTTATTCCACGAGTTTGTTAACGAGCCCTCTGTCCGCATGATTGGCATAGAAGCGTCTGGTGAAGGGGTGAGCACGGGTAAACATGCGGCCACCCTGACGGCTGGACGGATAGGCGTGCTCCATGGTGCCATGAGTTTTTTACTGCAGGACAGTGATGGTCAAGTGATTGAGCCCCATTCCATTAGTGCGGGTCTGGATTATCCGGGGGTGGGTCCTGAACATAGTTATCTAAAAGAGATTGGTCGGGCCGAATATTACGGTGTTACTGACCAGGAGGCCCTGGATGCATTTCAGCTACTATCCCAACGTGAAGGGATTATTCCGGCCCTGGAAACTGCCCACGCCTTTGCCTATCTGGAGAAACTATGTCCTCAGTTAGATGGCAGTCCTAAGCTGGTGATCAACTGTTCAGGTCGAGGCGATAAGGATGTTCAGACCGTAGCCAGGGTCTTGAAGTTTGATGCTTAGGACAATAGGGTATCCCCTGTTGTTTATTGCTTGGTGGGCACTGCCCACCCTACGGCCATTGCCCTATCCATTTAATTTAAGGACGCTTGTAACTTGGAAAACTTTGAAGTTTGCGATCGCGACATTCCCAAGTCTTTGCTAGAACGCTACTTAGCATCCGATGCGATCGCGGTAGATACCGAAACCATGGGGCTCAATCCCCTGCGTGACCGTCTTTGTTTAGTCCAAATGTGTGACACCGAAGGCTACACATCTGCCATCCGCATTGAACGGGGGCAAAGTAATGCCCCTAATCTACAGCAGCTGCTAACCACGCCTAGTATCCTTAAAATCTTTCACTTTGCTCGGTTTGATTTGGCAACACTCCAACATCATCTGGATATTAAGGTAGCTCCCGTATTCTGTACTAAGATTGCCAGTAAGCTGGCTCGCACCTATAGCCCAAAACATGGGCTCAAGGAGTTAGTTAAGGAAATTGTTGGCATCGAATTAGATAAAACAGTCCAAAGCTCTGATTGGGGAAATGTCCACGATTTAAGTGATGAACAACTGGCTTACGCCGCCAATGATGTCCGCTATCTCCATAAGCTCTCAAAACGTCTTACCCTGATGCTTCAGCGAGAGGGACGTTGGCATTTAGCAGAAGACTGCTTTCACTGTTTACCTACATTTATTCAGTTAGATCTGCAGCAATACCAAAACATTTTTGAGCATTAACCCCACATCATGGGTCTCCGTTGATGTCATCAACCAGTTAGTCATTCTGGGATTTAAGGGGAACCCTGGAGCCTAGATAGAAAGCCCACTCAACTACGGGCAACTCACTTACTTAGCGATGGCCTTAAACAATTCTAGTGGTCTGTTAAAACTAAGATTTCGGAATGTTTGTAAGCTGATAGTCATAAAAGACACAGGCCACTCATTAGAATCAACTAGCTGATCCGGAGGCGTCTGCTTATGAAGGTTGCATAATATTCCGGAAGGTTCGGACATCTAAGAGTTAAATGTAACGTGGTGAAAAAGTAGTTTTCTATTGCTCCTTTATGGAGCCTTTGTTCTATGTAGAGTTTCTTTAAAGAAGCTCACGTGCCAATGGTGTTTGTTGTATTCGTACGCCATTAATGGCATCAAAGGTGTTCGTTAATTTATTACCTATATGAAAGCTGTCATACTTGCCGGTGGTCTGGGGACTCGTTTGAGTGAAGAAACCGCAATTAAGCCAAAGCCTATGGTCGAGATTGGTGGTAAGCCAATTCTCTGGCATATTATGAAAATTTATTCCTACCATGGCATCAATGATTTTGTTGTGTGCTGTGGTTACAAGGGATATGTCATCAAGGAATATTTTGCCAACTATTTCCTTCACATGTCAGATGTCACGTTTGACATGCGCTTTAACCAGATGAATGTGCATGCGGGCAAAGCTGAGCCCTGGCGTGTAACCCTTGTGGACACTGGTGATAACACTATGACGGGTGGTCGCCTAAAGCGAGTGAAAGAGCATCTTGGTAGCGAAGATTTTTGCTTCACTTACGGCGATGGTGTATCTAATGTCAATGTTACTGAGCTGATTGAATTCCACAAGCAGCAAGGAACGTTGGCTACCCTTACGGCTGTTCAGCCACCTGGACGTTTTGGTGCCATTTCCCTGGCTCAAGAACAAACAAAAATCACCCATTTCCAGGAAAAACCCGAAGGTGACGGTGCCTGGATTAATGGTGGCTTTTTTGTCCTTAATCCTCAGGTGATTGATTACATTGATGGGGATCCAATTTCTTGGGAAAAGGAACCGCTGCAAAAGCTAGCTCATATGGAAGAGCTGTCAGCATTTAAGCATGATGGCTTTTGGCAACCCATGGATACGCTACGGGATAAGCGGTATCTAGAGAAGCTTTGGCAGACAGACGAAGCTCCCTGGAAAGTTTGGTAATTCCATATATACAATTCGGAGTTCGGAATTCAGTCCTCTTCTGACTTCCGACTTCTGACTTCCGACTTGGCCAAGATTTCCTGGCTAAAGTTGATACCCATTATTTGGGGCTTAAGTGATTTAAAGATATAGGGCTTCTCTATAAATTTGTTGTTGCTATATATCGGCAACGCTTGATTTCTTAATGTATTGAAGGAACAGTTATGAACGCTGATTTTTGGCGCGGTAAGCGGGTCTTTGTAACTGGGCACACGGGTTTTAAGGGCAGTTGGTTATCTCTCTGGTTACAACAGCTGGGGGCTGAAGTTATTGGCTATGCATTGACGCCTCCCACTTCGCCTAGTCTGTTTGAGGTAGCTCGTGTGGGCAGTGGGATGATGTCCATTGAAGGCGATGTACGGGATTTAGTCAGTCTGCAGGATGCGATCGCAACCCATAAACCTGACATCATTTTTCACATGGCAGCTCAGCCATTGGTGCGATATTCCTATAAGCACCCCGTAGAAACCTATGCCACCAATGTCATGGGAACCGTTCACCTACTAGAAGCTGTACGACAAACCGGTAGTGCCCGAGTCGTGATCAACATTACCAGCGATAAATGTTACGAAAACCGAGAGTGGGTTTGGGGGTATCGCGAAAATGAAGCCATGGGTGGCCATGACCCCTACTCCAACAGCAAAGGATGTGCGGAGCTGGTTGCCTCTGCCTATCGCAATTCTTACTTCAACCCAGAAACCTATGCTGAGCACGGGGTTGGTTTAGCCAGCGTGCGTGCGGGTAACGTCATCGGTGGTGGTGACTGGGCAGGTGATCGCCTGATTCCTGACATCATTCGTGCCATCATTGCCGGTGAATCGGTGCTTATTCGCAGCCCTAACGCCATTCGTCCTTGGCAGCATGTGTTAGAACCCCTCAATGGTTACATGACCCTGGCTGAACAAATGTGGGACACCGGCACCGAGTTAGCCGAAGGCTGGAACTTTGGTCCTAACGATAGTGATGCCCGCCCCGTATCCTGGATTACGGAACAGCTGACTCAACTTTGGGGTGACGGGGCCAGCTGGCAGCTAGACACTAACGTTAATCCCCACGAAGCAACCTATCTAAAACTAGACTGCTCCAAAGCCAAGAGTCGTCTGAAATGGACTCCAAAATTGGATCTAGCAACCACTCTAGACTGGATCGTTGAATGGTATCGCGGATACATCAGGGAAGAGGATATGCATCAGATGACCATGGGGCAGATTCAGCGCTATGAGTCGCTTAAAGCCAGTTAAATTTGGAGTATAGGTATTTCTATCCTTCAAAGGTATTTCTCTAACCATTGTTTCTAGTAAACCTTGTCCATGTCCAGAACTGGAATTTTTCCGTCGGGAAAACTACAGGTTTAACCTTGGACATGGTTTATCTGTTCACCGATAGTCGAAACCCATGATTTTTAACGAAACCTCTATTCAAGGGGTCTATATTGTTGACCTTGAGCACCGCAAAGATGATCGAGGATTCTTTGCCCGTATGTACTGTGCGCAAGAGTTTGAAGAACGGGGCCTCAAGGCAGTGGTGGCCCAGTGTAATCTTTCCTTTAACCACAAAAAAGGGACCTTGAGGGGAATGCATTACCAACTTCCCCCCGCCATGGAAACGAAGCTAGTACGCTGTACCCAAGGCGCAGTTTACGATGTCATTGTAGATTTACGGAAAGACTCTCCCACCTACCTATCCCATGTAGGCGTGGAGCTAACTGCTGAAAACAGACGGGCCATATATGTGCCTGAGATGTTTGCCCACGGGTATCAAACGTTGACTGACAATGCCGAAGTAACCTATCAGGTGACTGAATTTTACACCCCTGGTTATGAGCGAGGCCTACGTCACAGCGATCCCAGATTAGCGATTGATTGGCCCTTACCAGTAACAACAATTTCTAACAAAGACGCCAACTGGCCCCTGTTAACTGACCAGCAAAGTGATCAACCCGTTTCAGTAGGAGCTTAAGAATGATTATTGTTGATACAGCCCTTAAGGCCCGTGAAGAAGCGGGCAACCCTGTCCGTGTAGGTATGATCGGTGCAGGATTTATGGGCCGGGGGATTGCCAACCAAATCATCCACTCCGTCCCTGGGATGGAACTAGTGGCCGTGTTTAACCGCCGGTTGGACGGCGCTAAGCGGGCTTACGAAGAAGCTGGTATCGATCATATCCAGACAGTTAAAACCGTTACTGAACTTGAAGATGCTATCAATAATAGTCAACCAGCTGTAACGGAAGATGCATCTTTGCTATGCAAAGCAGAAAATATTGATGTATTAGTAGAAGTCACTGGCACAATTGAGTTTGGTGCTCAAATTGTGTTGGAGGCCATCAACAATAAAAAGCACGTAGTGCTGATGAATGCTGAGCTTGATGGCACCGTCGGTCCTCTGCTTAAAGTCTATGCCGATAAAGCTGGCGTGATCCTATCAAACTGTGACGGTGACCAACCTGGCGTAGAGATGAACCTCTATCGCTATGTCAAGAGTATTGGGTTTACTCCTCTGCTTTGTGGCAATATCAAAGGTCTGCAAGACCGCTATCGTAACCCGACTACCCAAGAGAGTTTTGCCGCTAAGTGGAAGCAGGCTGCCTATATGGTGACCAGCTTTGCAGACGGTACCAAAATCTCTTTTGAGCAGGCTATTGTTGCCAATGCGACTGGTATGAAAGTCGCCCAGCGGGGTATGTTGGGCTATGATTTCCGAGGTCATGTCAATGACATGACTCATCTATATGATGTGGACCAGCTCAAGTCCCTTGGTGGTATTGTCGATTATGTTGTGGGTGCTCAACCTGCAGCCGGGGTATTTATTTACGCCACTAACGATGATCCTAAGCATCAGCATTATCTAAAGTACTACAAGCTTGGTGCAGGCCCTCTATATAGCTTTTATACGCCTTATCACATCTGTCATTTTGAGGTGCCCCTTTCCTTGGCCCGTGCTGCCCTCTTTAATGATGCAGTCATGGCACCCCTAGGGAAGCCCATGGTAGATGTTGTTGCCACTGCCAAAATTGACCTCAAAGCAGGTGAGACTCTGGATGGTATTGGCTACTACATGACCTACGGTCAGTGTGAAAATGCTGATACAACTCTGACCCAAAAGCTTTTGCCCATGGGTCTGGCAGAAGGTTGCAAACTCAAACGACCTGTTGCTAAAGATACTGTGCTGACCTACGACGATGTGATTTTGCCGGAGGATCGAATCTGCGATAAGCTGCGGTCTGAACAAGACATCTACTTTGCGCCAACGGCTGTTTAGTCAGGCCTTTGGAGGAGCCAGGCGTCAAACATCAGTTTGATTTTCCTGGTTCCCGCATTTTCAAAATGTTCCTCCAGCCAGTCATTAAGACATGTTCAGCGAGATAACTCTAGACTTGAATAGGGCCATTCGTAAGGATTTTTTACATAAACATGGAATAACGGCTCAAGACTATGCGTTGAAGAAGCTGGGTTTCTCAACAGCATGGTTGAAAGACGATGGGTCGTGCCCACCCTACACCTAATCTGTAAAACTCCGATCCATTGCCCCAACAGCAACCGTCTCCCCCAACAAACTCTCCAATGCTAACGACTGCGCCATTGGCATCTGCCCATAGCTAAACACCCAGGGCACATCATCCGTTAGTAACAACTTTTCTAACAAATAGGGACTGCCGTAAACAACCACTGCCTGCAAGTCCCCTGCCAGCATGTCCAAATACTTTCGTGCCATCTGCACTACAGGCTCACCTCGCCGAAATGGATTATCTCGCACAAATAGCTGCACCAGTGTCGGCAACCCTGTCTTTGGTAACTGCGACGACCGACTATCCAACAGTGTTAACTCATAACCCCACCCCATGGGTTCAGTAATCGCCGGAGCCGTCCTCGGCAAAAAGTGCCCCGAGCTCAAAACATCATCCACCAAAATCACAGTTTGTCCCTGTTTCTTCGGTTTAAATCCAGCCCCCTCCTGCCGACTAGACGCTCGTAAGATATTTCTTGCCAACTCTAATGTCTCAGGCTGAGCCAACTGCCGTACATGGGTTATCGGCTCCGCAGGTTCCCAATTATGGCAGGACGGTCCCGCACTTAATGGCCCCGATACCTTATGCTTCGCCTGCCAGATCCGTTCCACCGATGCTCGAATCTGAGCCTCATCCAAACGTCCCACCCGCACCGCTTCACAAATCGCCTGAATGCAACCTTCCACATCCGCAGGCATCATAATCACGTCTGCCCCTGCTTCTACAGCTAATACCGTTGCCTCATAGGCACCATAGGTGTTTGTAATTGCCCCCATGATCAAAGCATCGGTGACGATCAGCCCATCAAATCCCAACTCCTGCCGCAGTAGTCCCGTTAAAATCGGCTTCGACAATGTAGCCGGGTACTGCTTATCCAGAGCACTCAGGCAAATATGCGCTGTCATCACCGCATCTACGGGTTTACCTGCTCCAGGAGAAATCGCGCCCTTAAACGGTGCTAGTTCTATCCGATCTAATCTCCCTAAATCATGGTCAATTACTGGCAGACTCAAGTGTGAATCGACAGACGTATCACCATGGCCTGGAAAATGCTTCGCTGCTGTCAGTACCGGGTATTCCTGTGCCCCGCAGATAAATGACTGGGTCAGCGCGGTAACAATCTCTGGCGTTTCCCCAAACGCCCGCACATTAATCACAGGGTTCGCCGGATTGTTGTTTATATCTACCACCGGAGCCAGCACCCAATTAAGGCCAATGGCCATTGCTTCACGGGCCGTACATTGGCCAAACTGATAGGCGTAGGTTTTTGCCAGTTTTAAATTAGTCCGGGCAATTTCTCCTAATGCCATCGGCGGTGGAAACCAGATAGCACCGCTAAAGCGTTGACCGACACCTTCTTCAATATCCGCTGAGATTAAGAGTGGGATTTCTGCCATAGCCTGGAGCGTTTGACAGCGTAAGGCAACTTCAGCGCCACTACCGCCTAAAAGAATGACACCACCTACCCCTAGATCGGAGATATAATAAGCCATTTGGGCATTTGTAGCTTCCCAGGCAGGGTATTCAATTTCGTGATCGAATAAATGCCCGGTGGTCCGGACGACGATCATCTGGGCAACGAGCTGAGCTAGGGAAAGGCTATCGGGGTCGGGCAGGATGGGTTTTAGCATTTAGGAAGCTGCTTAGGATAAGGCAATGGGGCGAACGTTATCCAGGCCCCCAACCCCCAAGTTTTGAGACTTCAGAGATTACTTCCTTGCAGAATACATTGAAGAATAAAAAATCAAAGTCCCCCAAACTTAGAGGATTTAAGGGGGCCTGCAAGATATCTGCAAGAAACCTATACCCTATACTCCATCTTCATCTTCAACAGCGCTAGGCACTACGATAGGAATGCCATCTTCATCTACGTTGTGGCGCTCATGCTGTAACTGGCTGAGCAGATTCAGGACCTCAGTTCCTTTTTCAAACGAGACATCCTCTTTGAAAATAATTTCTGGCGTTCGTCTTAAGCGCATACGTCGGCCCAGCTCACCCCGTACATAGGACGTCGCTGCGGCCAACCCGGCCATGGTTTCTGCCTTGGCATCGTCAGTGCCATAAATACTGACAAACACCTTGGCATGCTGCAGGTCACCGGACACATCTACAGCGGTAACGCTAACCATGCCTGCTCCGACTCGGTCATCCTTAATATCTGACACGAGCATCTGACTAATTTCGCGCTTAATTGACGCCGATACTTTTGCCACTCGACGACTGGTTGCCATGGCTTGCTCCTATCTATAAATGGTTGGCGGGAAATGATTGGCGGGGAATGGTTGGCAGTGCCCACCCTACGACTCCTACGACAAGCCCAGCATGGCACGTAGGGTAAATGTTAAACATATAAAACCGGCTATCACAGCCCCTATCAGAGCAATGGCTGTAACGCGATTTTCAAACAGCGGCAATAGGGGCTTAATCGCGCTGTAAAAGACACCGAGGGTAAATGTAATCAGGTAGCGCGGATAGCGGGATACGTTGGAAAAAAAGTCTTGCATCGTCTAAATTTGGGCTGAAGCAGCCTCTGGTTTAAGCGGACTTATGACCTAAGTTAGGTAAGGTCCTAAATCACGTTCAGGTTAAAGCCTTGAGTTTTAACCCCTTGAGTTTTAACCGATGAGACCCTAAAGTGCTGAACGTGAACACTGCTATCTATACTACCGTAGGCACTCGATTCTCCTGAGAGGAAGATCCTTAAGAGTTTATGGTCCAATTGTCTTCACTAGATATAGAACTGCGGCCATTTTTGAAATGGGCTGGAGGCAAACGGCAATTGGTGCCTGAGTTATTGAAATATGTGCCGGATACCTATGGTCAATACTATGAACCGTTTATCGGTGGTGGGGCATTGCTGCTGACGCTGCAGCCTGGGATAGCGATGATTAGCGATCGCAACCCAGAACTGATCAACTGCTACCAAGTAGTCAAAGACTCCGTCGACGACCTAATCCACAACCTACAAAAGCATCGCAACGAAAAAGACTACTTTTACGAAGTCCGCAGCTGGGACCGTCAAACTGAATTTGCGACCAAAACCCCTGCTCAGCGGGCGGCACGCATCATTTTTCTGAATAAAACCTGCTATAACGGCCTCTTTCGTGTCAATTCCAAGGGGCAATTCAATGCCCCCTTTGGTCGCTATAAAAACCCTACTATTGCCGATAAAGCCGTTTTACGTAACGTCAGCGCCTACCTAAATCATGCCGATGTTACTATCCGGCAAGCAGACTTTGCCATAGCCGTTGCCGAGGCAAACCAGAACGATTTTGTGTATTTTGATCCGCCCTACGATCCAGTGTCAACCACGGCATCATTTACCGGATATGATCGCCAAGGGTTTGATCGCACTGAGCAGCAGCGATTAAAAAACGTATTCGATCAGCTAACAACACGTGGCTGCAAAGTGCTACTGAGCAATGCCTATACAGACTTTATTCGGGCCCTTTATCAAGACTATCGCTGTGTACGCGTTAGCGCTACGCGGGCGATTAACTCAAACGCCACCAAACGGGGCAAAGTGGATGAGATTTTAGTGATGAATTATTAACAACATAATGATTTGTCAGAAATAACGCGTCCTAGCCTTCAGGTAATGGCGGCACTAATGGCTTGACCTGAAGCAAAATTTGCGGTAGTTCGACTGACACAATCTGCCAAAGACGGGCGTAATCAATATCGTCATACTTGTGGATGATAATATTCCGCAGCGCTATCGCACCACTCCAGTCGATCTCACGATGGCTCACTTGAAAATCAACACTTAACCGATTGGCCGCTTCACCCATAATTTCCAACTGGCGCTCCACAGCACTCTGGAATAGCTCATCCCCTAATAAATCATCGTAGGTGCGGCCCACTAAAAACCGGGCAATTGCTTCCATCGCTTTTACCATGTCGAGCAAGGCAGCATGATTACGAGCGGTCTCGGTCATTACGGGGTCACCCTCTAGCAAACCTGTAAAATTTCTCTGTTCCGGCGGATAAATGACACAGTAGGTGCGCAATATCTCCGCCCTGGTAAAGGGATTTAACAGTAACCGCTTTTGAGTTAGATCCACCTCACGTTTAACCAACTGGCTCAGTTCCCTTTGAACCTGCTCACCATTTAAGCCATCCTGCTGGTGCTCAAATACCACCAACACATCAACATCGCTATCCTCTCGAAAATCTGTCCGAATAGCAGAGCCAAATAGGCCCAGCTCCTTAATATGCCAACGGTGACAAAATTCAAGAATGTCAGCTTCAGACATATGCAACCTGTCAACCAGCACAGACGGTAACGCTGAAATTGTGTTGGTTTTCATAGGTCACACCTTTTGTTTTGTTGACTTATTATCATCACTTTTATCGCATCTGTCGTCAGATAGAGATCGCACTATCCCTACTCCTGCTGCCAACGCTAAAATGAGCCCGACTTAATTATGAAACCGGGATCATGGCCGTCTACCACTGGCAGAATTACACCTGCGCCTATGAAGTACACAATGCAGACAGTGCCGCCACACCGCTGCTCTTAATTCACCCCATCGGTGTGGGCTTAGCTGGAAAGTTTTGGCAGCCCTTGGTCGACCAGTGGCAAGGACAACCTCTATATGTGCCGGATCTGTTGGGCTGCGGAGACAGCGATTTACCCCGTCGACCCTACAGTCCCCGCGACTGGGCTGAACAACTTGATTACTTTATTACCGACGTTATTCAGCGTCCGGTCATCCTTGTGGTGCAGGGAGCACTACTGCCGGTTGCCTTAGAACTGATGGCCGATAAAACCATGGCTCACTCTGTTGTGGGGGCAGCCCTGTCCGGTCCACCCGCCTGGCGCTTGATTACCGAACCAACTGCACGCTGGCGTCAGCAGCTGAACTGGTCACTCTTTCAATCGCCCTTTGGCTGGGGATTTTATCAATATGCCCGCACCCAGAAATTTTTAAAGTCATTTTCTGAACGCCAGCTGTTTGACCAGGCCGCGGATGTCACCGATGACTGGTTAACCATGCTCAAGGATGGCTCACGGGATATGGGCACACGTTATGCCGTGTTTTCGTTTTTAGCCGGGTTTTGGCGACAGGATTATGGCTCTGCGATCGCAGCTATCCAACAGCCCATCCTCGTGATTATGGGCAAAACCGCATCTACTATCGACCGCACAGCCCAGGACACCACGGCTCAACAGCGTCTGGACGACTACACCCAACATTTTCCCAATGCCCATGGCGTCTTTATGACGGGTCGCAATGTGCTGCCCTATGAATCAACTGCTGAATTTATTCAAGTCCTGATGCCCTTTGTAAACAACCTGTAGGGTAGGAGCTTAAGGGGTACCAAATTCAACCCCTCCTGCCTCCCCTTCGCCCGTCTCCTGTCCAGACTCATTGGAGGTTTCGCCAGAGGTTTCACCTTCAGCAGGCGTATTAGTCTCGTTATTATCAGATGCATCATCAGATGCACCATCGGTTGGGGGCTCCTCCGTTGGCGCTTCACCATCAGGCGTTGTGCCATCGTTGGTGGGCGTCGTGTCAGAGTTATTGTCCTCCGGTGGTTCGGGCGGTGTGGTGCGAATATTATCGACAGCAACATTCAGGGCATAGTTGATGGGATTGGGGGAGATGGATGCGATCGCAACTTCGTAATATCCACTCTGCGCTAAGCGTCCCGACCAGGTAGTCTCAGAAGAATCAGAGAGTAAAAACGGCAGCTTTTGCGTCGGTTCTGGCAAGTAAAGAGACATTAGCGTGCTATTTTCAGGGGCACGCAGATTGATCCGCAAATTTTGACCTTCCTGAAGATCAAGAACAAACACCCGTCCTTCCCCCACGCCCAACTGACCGGTCAAACGCTGGCTAAAGCTACCTGGTTCAAACTGAACCCGTTCAAGCGTTTTACCAGACTTCAAATCATCTAGGCTGTCCTGCGCCAGGGCGTACCATACCTGACCAATGGGCTGATCTAAAATCGCCTCCCGAGGCTCTTGCGGAAAAATAGCCGCAAATTTAGCATCAGCCAAGTCATCAAGGGCACGGCCACTCACATTCAATTGATTCACAGTGCGACGCCAGCTTTCATGATCATCAGCCCCATAGGCCCCCAGTCCTCGTCTGGCTGGCATACTCAGATGCAGCTCTAACAAGTCCAAGGCATCCATCGCCAAATTATCCCAACGTAAACGCAACGGAGCATCGTCTACAGCCGTGGTTAAAGGACGTCCTCGTAAATTGGGATATTGCTGATAAAAACGCTGATTAATCCAAAGATTTAACCAAGCATCGTTAACGCCTAACGCCTGACGACGCTGTAATAATTCCTCCTTACGCGCAAGTTCATCTGGGGTCAGCTGATTGGGCACCCCCTGATCAATGGAATCGGGGTCTGAAGCCCGTTGACCAAACGGCCAACGAGGTCGAAACCCAAAACCAGCTAAAAAGACCAGGATTAGACTCGTAATCCCTAACAATGCCAACAAACCAATGACAGCCTGTATAAAGCCTGAACGGCCCCCCACTTGCTTGGTTGGACTTACAGACGTAGGTGCATCTACAGTGGTTGCAGCAGCGGAAGAAACTACCTGAGTTGCCTCCGTCGGATACACTTCAGCCTCGCTAACACCGTCCAACGTGCCATTGTCATCAACTACCGGTAACGACATATTGTCAGCCAACTCATTAGCTCCAGATAAGTCCCCAGCGTCATCTCCCTGCAGAGCTTGCATTACCTCGACAGCCGATGCATAGCGCTGAGCTGGCAATGGTGCCAACATTTTTTTAAGCACCTGATTTAAAGGCTCACCTAAACTAATAAAGCGCTCCCAATTCCAGACACCTTCGTAAATATCAAAGATCTCCTGAGGTTCCTTACCCGTAGCCAACACCACCAGCGTTGCGGCTAACCCATATAAATCACTGGTGGCATCCACAGACCCTGACTGAAACTGCTCTGGAGGTACATAACCAGCTTTACCAATACGGGTCTGATGCACTTCAGCAGCCAGTTCTTGCTCAACCGTTGCCGCAATTTGTTTGACACTGCCAAAATCAATCAGTACTGGCAGCCCATCACTAGACCGCAAAATCAGGTTTTCGGGTGAAATGTCACGATGGATAATATCTAAGCTATGAATATAGTCCAGGACCGGCAGTAGCTGATATAGCAGCTGAGTGATTTCTGTCTCACTGAAATGGCCGCCATGGGCTTGACGACCTTGTAACAAGCTCCGGTAAGTCTGGCCCGCCACATAATCTTGGACCAGAAAAAGCTGTCCCCCTTCCCGCATCAACTCACGAAATTTAGGGATTTGGGGATGCTGCAACTGATAAAGCACTTTAGCTTCCCGCTCAAACAGCTCCTGAGCCTTAGCCAATAAGCCTGGGTCATCAATTTGAGGCACAAATTCTTTGAGCACGCAGGCTTCCTTAAACCGATGTAAGTCTTCGGCCAAATAAGTACGACCAAACCCGCCTTCTCCCAGTTCTCGCTGTACGTTATAACGTGCGCCCAACGGGGTGCCCGTCTCCCAGGGTGTGCTCATTGATAGGCTCCTTCACAGGTGAGTGTGCGCCCCACTAAACATCGGGACTAATTGGTCAGTTTAGTGGGTTTTCCCACAGATGCAACCACCCTTTTCATTTTTTTTTATGACCCGTTGTAGAGGCGTTCCACGGAACGCCTCTACAACGGGTCTAACCCTATTCGTTCATATTTTTATAGGTGGCAACGGCGGACGGCGATATGCGATTGAGATAACGGAAAATCCAATACTTAAACACCGTGTCCAAAATTACAGGAAACGTAGCGATGAAGAGGAAAATAAAATCACGGTTGGCCGGAAATCCCAAGTGGCGAGACAGACCTTCCAATAAAATTTCCCAACCATGGGGTGAGTGAAACCCTACAAATATGTCGGTAAACAGAATAATGATAAACGCCTTGGCACTATCGCTTAAACCATAGACAATCTCGTCGATAAATGCTTTGAGCGTAGCCACCTGACGCTTACAGGCGCTTAACAAAAGGGAAAAGGCCAAGACAGCAAACATATCGGCGAATACATTTTTGACTGAGTCCGCACTGCGTTCGCGATACTCCTGTTCAATATCTAAGGCTTTATCCAACACCCGTTCTTCTAATTGGGTTTCATTCAGGGCAGCCACTTTACCCAAAATCACCTCAAACCGTAAACGTTCTTCAAACTGTTGCAGCTCATGCAGAGCTTCTTCTTCCATTTCATCGTTGAGAAAGACTTCTGCATCAGTGGTCTCACGCACATAGTCCACCACTGGACCGACGACAAAGTGCTTGGTTAACTGCTGGGTCAATAGCGGCACAATCACCAGTAGCAAAATAAAGCGTAGGGCAATTTTTGTCTTACCCTGGGATTTTCGAAAGCTGCGCATTACATCGGCTTCGGCCTTTGGATCCAGATCCTGCTTAACTCGATCCACCGTGCGCAAAATCGAACGGGGTAATACACTACTACGGGCCGCTAACCCCGCCCGGCTTTTATCGGTTTTGCTAGCACCATTTTTAGAACTGGTCTGGGCAGCGTTAAGCTCACTAGGCGTTTCTAACGCTGTGCTCGACTGGGATAGATTGTCGTAGCGCCCTAAAATTTCGTCAATAAACCGTAGTTTTTTAAAGATGATGGCAGATTGATCGATCAGATCAAGGGTGTATTCATCCTGCTGATCGTCGTAGGAGCGCACTTCCATTTGCTGTCCCTGGGACAGGCTTGAGCGGGCTGCTTCAAACACCTCCATCCGCTGCTTAATCAAGAGAATGTTGCGCTCAACCTCACCCTGAATATAGCGATACGCACTGCTACCATAGTCGCCATTCTCTGGGGTAATCGGCTTACCATCAAAATAGTCGTCTTCTATTTTTTTGATGCCTAAGGCAGCTTCGTAGGCTTGGTCAAGGGATTGGTCAGGGGATTTAAAGAGCCACTGCCCTGCGTTGCGGAAAAATGCCCGAAGCTGCATGGAAATATGTAGGTACTCTGGAATGCCAGAACCATAGTATCAATTCCACGAGAGTACCATTAGAAATTCAGTCACTTGGCATAGCCTGAGACAGCACCCTCATTCGGTCGCTTAGTAATGTCAGGTGCAGTATCAGGGGAGAAAATACGCCAGGATTGATCGAGTCGGGTAACCTGCCCCAAGGGAACAAGTGCCTGAATTAACGGACCATTGGTCAATTGACGCATGAATATTGCAACCGCTTGCTGACTATTGACAACTACATCGTAGGCGGCAATACTTCGCAAATTCAATAGGGTAATTAGTAGCAGAGCCATCAGGGTTGTCAGACTCAAAAAACTAGTGTGGCGAATGTTAAAGGACTGGTATTTGAAGGGTTTAGTAAAATTACCTGCAAACCGACGATTATTGGCAATGGTTTCATAGATGCGGGTACCTATGGCCATCAGAGGAGGCCATCGCAATACCTTTGCCAAAGGCCACAACACGGGCGAAAGACTAACAACATAGGCAATGCCATGCCATTTGTAATGGTGGTTTCCTTGCCAGTCCACAATCACCCACGAATTCTGGGTTTCCATGGCAGTCTGAATGACCGGATCACTCTGGGCGATTTGCAAAGGAACTCGTCTGGGTAAGACTAAGAATGTCCGCAACAGGTGAACAACTTTTTTGCAAAAGCCGCACTCAGCATCGTAATAGATTTTTAACCCCAGCTGCTTGGATGTGAACACCCGCTCAGTCCTGCTATCCCACCAGGATGACGGGATAAACGCTAGCCAGGTAAAACAACCGATTAGCGGCAGTAGCCCTAGCTGTGAGGTGAACGCACTGATAAGGTGAAAACTGATCAGGACCACCACGGCCAACAGTCTGCAAATGTCGGTCTTAATCGGACTCCACAATAAAAGTGGACCGACCCAGGCTAACGCTATGGCAACCCCTAACCCGTTATTCTCACCGTTGAGCATGGGAAATAATGCAGACGCTATATAGATGTAGCACTGCTGGGCCATCAGCCCCAAGGTAGCACCAGTAAAAATTCGTTTTGGCTGAGGTGTAGGGGACATATTGAGCGCCTGGTCCACTGAGTAGCTACTGCCCAAGGGCAAAAACATAGCCCAAAACACCATAGCCCGCAGCACATCGTCAACGGCAGAAAGCACTAAGGGATTGCGGTTATGCAATGAGACCAGCATTATCCAGGCGACTATCGTGGCCCAACGGGTCCGATAGCCAATCAGCATGAGTAAGGCGCTGAGGGTCGCGATCGCAAAGCACACGACCTGCCACCCGACCGAACCACTCAACGCATGAATTGACCAGTACCCCGGCAACCACAGCTCCCTTAGCAAGCTACGGGGCACAGTCCCTTGATCGCTGTAGTACGCCGACAAATTTCCCAGACGCCCCCCCAGATCGCAAAGAATCACTAGGGCCAGACCAAGACGCAACAGGGCCAATGAGCGCAGATCGAGACTATAACGACGTTCGAACGGTTTTAACCAGGAAACCAACATAACAAACAGATAAGAAATGGACCCTTGTAGGGGCGTTGCATGCAACGCCCCTACAAGGTGGGCAGGCTATTGTTTCTTAAACGGCCAAAGCACACGACCGATTTGACCAAGGGCACGACGGGCCACCTTTAGCCGGTGATGATTTGTCGGTAACCGATGAATGTATACAGCTCGGCGGATAATCCCCCCCAGCTTGCCCCCAAGACTAATACCAAAACTCCAAACACCACCCACGCCTTTACCTAGGGCTAGCATATCGCCCAAATGGAGATAGTGAAAACGCTTGGCCTGCTTCTGGCGAGTCATATTAGCCAGACTACCTGCCACAGCAGCAGCAGCTTGATAGGCGGCCTGGGCCGTATTGGGAACTGTTTTTGGTTGGGCAGCCACATCCCCCACAACAAAAACATTAGGATAGTTTTCCAGTTGAAGTGTTAGACGTACCTGCACTTGTCCCTGGTTATTTGTGCTAACTGGCCCACCTAACCATGCCACCGGTTCAGTGCCCGTCGCCCACAGTGTGAGATGGCTAGGCAGCTCAACATCCTCCAAATAAACGCTCTGGGGACCCACTCGATTAATTTGAGTTTTCAGATGCAGCTCTACATTACGCCGTCTCAACGCCACCATAGCCTGACGCTGCAGTCCTTGAGGAAAGGATTTGAGAATTTGGTTACCCCGATCCACCAACCGAACACGCCCCCTATCTCTCAGACGATCGGCCACTTTGGTAGCCAATTCAACACCACTAGCCCCCGCACCAATAACGGTCACAGCCACTGAATGAGGAAATCGAGCCAACTGATCTAATCGCGCCTTGACCGCAACAACATCCTCTAAACTACGGAAAGTCAGGGCGTGCTCATTGATACCAGGAATCGGCAGCTGACGGGTTTTGGCCCCCGTGGCAACAACTAAATAATCGTAATTAAACCGATCTCCCCGCCGGAGGGTAACCTGCTGTCTCGCCAAGTCAATATGGTCAGCCCAATCCTGCTGCCACTGAATATTAGTACCGGCGAGTAAACTTTGATAGGTAGGAGCCACTTCCCATAGCAGTAGCTCTTCAGTAAGCACTTCATATAGAAGTGGTGTAAACAGAAACCGCTCGCGCGGCTCAATCAGCCTAATAGCAGCATCTTTAAGGTGACGATATTTTTGCAAATATAATGCCGTGTACAAACCACCAAAGCCACCCCCAACAATCACAATATGCGGGTTATGAGTAGTCGCACGGTCCAAAGAAAATGTTGGCATAGGAGTTAAGGTCATATTACCTGTTTAGCAATTGCAATCACCGATGGCAATATCCTTAACCTGGTTATGATGCAAAATGTAGAAAACTATCTCAGTAGTGGAATTTGGCCACCTGCCACAGCTGATTGTTACCAAACTCTAAAGCCAATCACGCTAGATTTGTGGCGTATCCCTTTAAACCAGCAGCCCCAGGTCGATATCCTATCAGAGGATGAATTGACCCGTCTAAATCGCTATCGGTTTCCAGCGGATCAACGAAAATTTGGGGTAGCCCGTAGTAGTTTGCGTCGGATTCTGGCTAACTATGCTCAAACCAGGCCGACTGACCTTGTTTTTGACTATGGGCCTCGTGGAAAACCGTCTTTACGCACCCATGACTGGCTCCAATTTAATCTCTCTCACTCCGGTGAATATGCGTTATGTGGAGTTGCCAGACAGGTTGTGGGAGTGGATATTGAACAGCTAAGGTCCATAGATAGCTTAGAAGGACTGATTAAACGATGTCTAGCTCCCTCCGAACAGCAGACAATCGCTAAAACTCCATTACCAGAACAAAGTACGGCTTTTCTAAGGTACTGGACATGTAAAGAGGCCTATCTTAAAGCCACAGGCCAGGGCATTAGTGAATCTTTAGCTGCGATCGCAGTTGAATTAACCCCCTTCCCAAAACTAAACGTACCGGGTCAACCCTGGCAATTACGAGTTTTTGTCCCCTGTGATGGCTACACAGCCGCCATAGTAACGCCAACCACCGTTAGCCAAATACGTCTCTGGACCCCTAACTAAACGAGGGCAGGCGGCACAGCCGACTCAGAAATAGCACCCTCAAGCCGCACACCAGACCAGTTAACTCCTCGTAAAACCGTCCCCGTCAGATCAGCTCCGCTCAAATTAGCGTGGGACAAATCCGCTCCGCTCAAATCGGCAAAACAGAGCTTTGCACCCTGTAAATCTGCCCCTTGCAAGTTAGCCTGCCGAAAATCACTCAACCGCAAGTCTGCCTGCTGCAGGGACACTTCGGTTAAATTGGCAAAACTCAGACAGCTACGCAATACCAAAGCCCGACGCAAATCAGCTTGCCTTAAATTTATCCAACTTAAGTGGGCTCGCCAAACCATAGCCCCCGTTAGATCAGCCTGTTCCAAATCAGCTTGACTCATGTTGGCCCAGGTCAAATCGGCATAGGGTAAACAAATTCCAGGAAGAATCGCTTCAGGCAACTGGATCTCTCGCAGATCAGCCCGCTCAAACTGCCGTTGGCCAATGCTATACCGTCCAATTAATTGAGATACTTCCACTAATAATTCCTCAACCACTAGGCCGGATAGGATAAACATACGAAACAGCTCGCTAGCAGTGATGCTAGCCGTTTAAGCTGAGTTTTTGTAAACTTATGTTAACGACAATTAATGTAACAAGCCTTGGAAAGATCCGCAAGCGTAGCGTTTGCCATGGCGGCCCCAAATGAATCATGAAACATTGACATATCAACTGGGTAGCCTGGGGTTTCAATGTCTGCCAACGTTGGCTTCAAACCATTACAACGTTTTATTAGAACAATCTTGGCGTTCAATCGAGATTAGGTTTGGGGCAATCCGTGGTAACAATAGCGAAAACAGTAGAGGTCACCGAAATAATCCATGGTCAAGCAGTGGTTATGGGGTTCACTTTTAGGATTAACAATGGTTTTACCTGGGACAGTTGCCCTGGCCCAGACCGAAGCAAAACCAGAGCCGGAAGATGCTTATACCAGGGCAATGAATTTGGGCTATACCTACGCCAATCAGTTTGATTATCAAACAGCGCTGATTAACTTCCGTCGGGCCTTGGAAGAACGACCTGAGGATGTATATGCGATTAATGCGATCGCAAACATGGAAGATTTCATCGAACGCAATCGTTTAGCCGCCATTCAAGCAGAAGTCGATAAACTGCAGTCCCGCCTAAACCTGGCTGCCCAAACCAAAGATTGGGTTTGTGTGGTTACCACCGTTGATGCACTCATTCCCTATACCGAAGGGTTAGAGCGTGCACGCCTGACTGGTTATCGCAGTCAGCTCACCGGAGTACTGGACTCCCGCACAGATGTAGAATTTTGGTCTACCGTATGTGAACCGGATGAACCTCTGCAGTAAGGGGGCAGGAGCTTTGACGATGCACTAGTTTCTAAGCTGCTGATTTCTAACTCTTGACTTCTGACGTCTTATTCACTTAGCTTGCCGTCCTGAGACAGTGTCTTACCGGTAAGTGCTGCTTCCAGGAATTGCTGAGGTGGATCAATGTAGCGCCCATCCAGCTTGACTCGAAAGTCATGATGTTCACCCGAGCCCAGGCCACTGTTACCCGTTAAAGCGATCACATCACCACTTTTAAAGGTGCCCGAACGGCACTCATTCTCCAGCAGGTGTAGGGACTGAAATACTAGCTGAGGGAAAGACTCCGTGGTTTGATCCGCTACCCAGCCGCCCCCATCAACATCCCACCAACAGTCCACGCTCACCTGGTCCCCAGCCACCCCAACGGCATACACTGGCGTTCCTGAAGGGGTAGCTACATCCACGCCATTGTGAGGCACGTTAACCGCTCCCGTTACGGGATGCACTGGACGAATCCGCATGTGGTCAGTCACCTCATAGCCCGCAACCGTATCCCCCGTTTTCAAAGTCAGGGCATTCTCTAGATCAACCGTGGCTTTTTTAGCCCCCGATAAACGCAAATCCAATACATATAAAATCGGCAATAAAATTAGCGCAGCACAGGTTGCTGTCAGCACAATCTTCGGGAGTCTGACCAAGGAAAACCTGAATGGTTGAGACCTCTTTTGAGCAGTCGAGTGAGACCTTACCGGAGTATCGACTGAATCTAGGGGCCACGTGGTGACAGATCCTGTGGTTGAAGTGGAAGTATCCGCTGTAAACATCCCGTCTGGCTGAGCACCTGGAACTGTCTGAGCTGCGTCAACAGGCGGACCGACTTCGTCTGCAGCCACTACAGCTAGTTCACCATTGCCTAATTTTTCTAGCAGTTCCGAAATACTGCCACAACCGACCGCTTGTGCCGCTGCTTTTGAACCATGCCAGGCCCTTGCCGAAACAGTGACAGTACAGCGGCGTTTGGTCAGAGTAACGGTTGACTGAGAAACATTATTCACCAGAAGACATAGCCTCAAGGACATTATTCTGCCCTTCGGCAGAAAGGACAGTATTCTACCCTTCGGCAGAAAGGACAGTATTCTGCCCTTCGGCAGAAAGGACAGTATTCTGCCCTTCGGCAGAAAGGACAGTATTCTGCCCCTTATCCTACTGGAATCCAGCTGAAAGACAAGACAAACCTGACAGGTTGAGCAGTCCTATAGCGCATAACCACAACAACCGCCCGACACAGTATAGAATAAGGCCGTCCTGCATCAGACCTAGCCGTGAAGTCCATCGCAGATATCCAGGCACTGATCCGTGAGATACCCGACTTTCCCAAACCAGGTATCCTCTTTCGAGACATCACCACACTGCTACAAAATGCCGATGGCCTCAAAGCCACCATTGATTTGATGGCAGCACAGGTCACCGACTTACAGCCAGACTGTATCGTCGGCATTGAATCTAGAGGCTTTATTTTTGGCATGCCCCTGGCGTATCAACTTGGTCTAAGCTTTATTCCCGTACGTAAACCCGGCAAACTCCCCGCCGCTGTCCATCAGGTATCCTATGACCTGGAATACGGTCAAGACAGCCTGGAAGTCCATCAAGATGCCCTAAATGAGGGCCAACGGCCCTTTGATTGTGGATGACTTGCTGGCTACAGGTGGCACCGCCGCTGCCACAGCAAAAATGATCGAGCAAACCGGGGCAACAATCGCAGGCTTCAGCTTTCTCATTGAGTTAAGTGACCTGAACGGTCGCCAAAAGCTACCCGATGGCATTCCTGTGACAACTTTAATATCATACTGAAATGCCTTTCATAGGGGCATTGCATGCAACGCCTCTACGGCTCACATCCCAGAATTTTGCGCCTGATTGCCGCCAACTTTTTTCCTGCCCATGACTGCAGAACCAACGTTCAACCAATCTCGGTCCCCGCTGCAAACATTGCAGATGGTGCTCACCAGTGAGACGACACTCTATGTATTCAAACGCATTCTGCAGGCATTACTCACGTTACTGCTCGCCTCAGTCTTTAGCTTTTTTATCATTCAGCTAGCCCCCGGTGACTTTCTAGATGCCGCTCGGCAAAACCCCCAGATTTCTCCAGAAACCATTGAACAATTTGAAGCCCAGTTTGGTCTTAATAAACCCATCTGGCAGCAATACTTTCAGTGGCTTTACCAGGTAGTCTTCAAATTCAACTTTGGTGAGAGTTTTGCCTACCAACGTCCGGCGGTAGAGGTTTTAGCGGAGCGGATCCCAAACACATTATTACTATCCATTGCATCAATTCTTGTCACCTGGGCCATTGCCATCCCATTGGGCATCATTGGTGCGGTCAATCACAATCAGTTTACTGATCGTATTTTGCGAGTACTCAGCTACATCGGCCAGGGGTTTCCTGCGTTGATTACGGGTCTATTACTTTTGTTTTTTGCTCAGCTGACCGCCCCTTTATTTCCCGTCGGTGGACGCACCAGCATCAACCATGACGACCTCAACTGGATTGGCAAAATCCTGGATGTCGGCTGGCACATGATTTTGCCTACATTGGCCCTGAGCATCACCAGCTTTGCTGGCCTACAACGCCTAATGCGGGGACAAATGCTAGACGTACTGCGGCAAGATTATATTCGTACCGCCCGTGCTAAAGGCTTACCAGAAAATCAGGTGATTTATACCCACGCCCTACGCAATGCTATTAATCCGTTAATTACGTTGCTTGGGTTTGAGTTTGCCAGCTTACTCAGTGGTGCCTTTATCACAGAATATTTCTTTGGCTGGCCAGGGTTAGGACGTTTAACATTACAAGCTGTTCAGTCCCAGGATTTGTATCTGATCATGGCCAGTTTAATGATGGGGGCCACCATGCTAATCATTGGTAACCTATTGGCCGACTTGGCGTTATCCTTTGTGGATCCGCGCATTAAACTTTCAAAGATGAATTAGATCCATGCAGCCATTTCGCTCCTATAGCGGTCTTCTCGTCGGATTTATTATATTTGGCATTGTGATTTGGCTAGCTAACCGAGTCCACGGTGAGCTAAATGATCCAGGATTCGCCCAAACCGTACTGATTGCTGTTTCTGGCTGGGCAGGGGGCTGGCTGGTGGGGTTCTTAGTCGCCCCCAATACCAGTAATGAACTTAAAAATCTCTCCCAGGCAACATCCACCATCAGCGCCTTTGTCGCCGGGTTTATTATGGCCAAGATCGAGCCCTCATTTACTCCTATCTTTGCCGATGGTCGATTAATGAATGAACCCATCTACGGCATTCGCGTAATGATTTTCGTCATCTGCTTTGTGGTCGCTGCCATTAACATGTATGTATTCCGTGAGTTCAACGGACGATTTTGAGAAAGCCTATGTATGCTGTCGTTTCTCCAGAAAAAATTCAACTACGGCCAGGTACGGTTATGCGGATGCCCGGCAGCTGGGACGATTACCAACGTTTGGCTCAGCAGCGAGGGGATTCGTCCATTCCACGCATCAAGTATCGTGATGGAGAGATTTTACTGATGGCTCCATTACCAGTGCATGGTCGCGATGCCCATATACTGGGTCAAATTGCAACAGTGTTGTTGGAGCATAGGGAACAAGATTACGAGGCATTCACACCTATAACAATTGACCTGCCAGAAGCAGGGGGGATTGAACCAGACTACTGTTTTTACATTGATAATTGGCAAACGGTCGTTGGGAAATGGCGTATTGATTGGCAGAGTGATCCGCCACCAGATTTAGTTATTGAGGTGGATGTGACTAGCTTTACAGCTGCTGAGGATTATCTGCCCTACCGTATTCCAGAGGTGTGGATCTGGAAGAATAGGGCATTACAAATTTATCAACTCAGTGAAGATGGTTACACGCCTGTTTCCCAGAGTCGTTTCTTTCCAGAGTTATCTGTGCCAGAACTCGTTAACAAATGTTGGCAGCAGGCCTATGAACAAGGTACCAGCGTTGCTATCAAACACTTAAAGCAGTCTCTTTAAGTGTTTCAAATCACTCAAGCTCTGAGTGCATAAAGATTGACTGGATCCTCGAAAATTCATTACGGTGATAGTGTTATCGCTACGGTGACTCTCGATGACACACCATCAGGAACTAGAACAACAGGCCCTGAAACTTACAGTCTTTGGCAATGCAGGCATGGTTCTGCTAGGTGTCGTTTTTGCTGTGATCAGCTCGTCTGAGGCAATTCTGTTTGATGGGGTGTTTTCGGGGATTCATTTGGCGATTTCCTTACTTTCACTGCGGGTGGCGCGTTTGCTGTATCTGCCCGAGGATAAGGAGTTTCCCTTTGGCTATGCCATGTTTGAGCCGTTGCTAAACCTGGGTAAGGGGTTGGTGATTGCGATTGTGGCGCTGTTTGCGCTGTTTTCGTCGGTGGAGTCGATTTTAAATGGGGGGCGATCGATTGAGGCTGGGGTGGCCATTTGGTATGCGATCGCAGCCTCCACCGGTTGCCTCATCCTTGCTTGGCAACAATACCGCTATGCCCAAGCCAGCCATTCCCCCATCCTGGATGTAGATGCCAAAAACTGGCTAATCGACGGGTTGATCAGTGGAGCTGTGGCTGTCGCATTTGGGCTGATTCTAATGTTGCAACGCAGCTCATTCGTAGCCTTAGCTCCCTATGCTGACCCGGCTTTAGTAATTTTGCTAGTGCTATTTGTCTTACCGATTCCCATCCAAACAGTGCGAGACAACTGGGCTCAACTTATGGGACAAGCACCAGCCGATCCCCTACGACAACAGGTAAGCGATATTGTGGGGACTGTACTAAAACCGTTACCCCATGAGGATTATCACCTACGCCCTTTGATGACAGGACGGTTAATCTACGTACAGGTATATGTCAAAGTTAGTAAACAACAGGCAAGCGAGTATGGTGTGGCTCAGGTGGATCAAATGCGGAGACAGCTTTACCAACGGTTGCAGGATGCTTTTCCCTATCTGGCGATGGATCTGATTGTGACGTGCGATAGAAACTGGATTCACCGCGCCATAATGCCTGCGGACTAACAACTGCAAGCAACACACCAGGTAACAGATTACATCCCTCTGTGAGAATGCCTCCCCCTCGACGACTTAACCCTATCACCCAGCGTACTACAGCTGTTACTTATCGTGTGCTTCCCCTCAGCGATTCACTGGAGCTTAAACCGCCCATAGCAAAGTCGTCTGTCTGGAACAACGTCTGAAAACACTTCATTAGAGGGCGTCTTGGCCATCTCTAGCGCGACCTGATGTGCCCGTTGTCGTAACGTCCTCCCCTTACCAAACCAGCTATTTAAAACTCTTTCTTCTTCTGAACTTCCATACTGGTGATCTAACCATTGCGTGATGGCATTGTAAGCATCCCACAGGGTTTTGCCACGATTGCCAATTCCTTGCTCAAAGTTCTGCAACAATTGGGACTGGACTGACGACAATCTTGTCATGCGAACACCTAGCACTCGGCCCATGTAGGTATTGAGTAGTTCCTGAGTAATTTCTTGATTTGCCATCGCCTGGTACTCTTCGACACAAATCTCAAATTCTCGCTTAGTTAGATCCACCAGATTCTGGACTTTGGCTAATTGGTCTTCCAAATTAAGAGTATGAGGAATGCAAACAGCTTTGCGTTGCCATAAATCACCAAAGCGGTGAGCAGCAGCTCCGGCCAGCGTGTTCATACAGACCACACGAATGGGAGTAAACTGCAGCCAGACAGCCGTTGAACCATCATGGGAGTTATGCAACAGCAGGTAAGGACGTACCCGATCTTCAGGACTGATGTTACCTTCAATATTCTTAACTCTGGCAAGAACCCAAATGCGTCGTCCTTGCTGAAGACTGCCCGCTGCGTTTAGTTCAATAGTTCCGTTTTCCAGGAGGGGATCAAACCAACGAAAAGCAGCGTCATTTTGTAGCGGAGTGTAGTCGTGGTTGACGGTGCCAAGTAGATGCTGGTCGCGATCGCGTATCAGCTTTTTCTTAAGAATTGCTTCATCACTGTTGGCTTGAATGATCGGTTCCTCAATTACTTGCCAATCCAGTCCTGCCTGAACGATGGCATGTTCGGTCGTGGGAGCATTTTTCAGAACGGTGCCTAACCGGTGCCATGCTGGCTGAGCAACAAAAAAGCCAGATTCAAATTGATGGGCCATGGGTTAACTTCCTGAGCCAAGGATTAACCCTAATGTAGCGCTGAATTTATCAAATGGATTTATTGTTCAGCAATGGATTTAATTAGGATTAGCAGCAAGCTTGTCATAGTAAACCTAATTCTAGAATGGGTAGAGGGCTTTTATGAGACAACAGTTTTTCATAACAATGAACCGATTGCCTCACCACTGTTTACTCAATTGGAAATAGACGCATTTAAACTTACGGCTAACCAGATTTTACAAGTGCGATAAACGCTATCCTAAATCCCCATAGAAAGATCTGTTAAAAACCGTGATGTGAGATCGCAACTGGATTCACTTGCTTAGCAAAAATCTCACTTAACCCCCATGACTAGCGCTGTCATGGTCTAATCATGGGGATAATCTGTTTTCAGCCTTCAACCCTGTGGTCATTCTGAACCCAAAAATCAGATCAGTTAAGCTTCGCAACAGGACCATAGGCGATTAGGGACTTTTCTCGTAGCGTAGGGATAAAGCAAGTGACGTCCTATGTTTACCAAGTCCTACTACTTACTGCGCTCCACCCATGATGGGCAATATCTAGCTGCTAAGCCACGAAACCAGGAATCTAAGGGCTTTCTGATGTTGTTTAATGCTGACTACGACGCCCTTAGCTACGTTAATCACCATGCCGCTGAAGTGGCCAATCGCTTTGCGGTGGAACCCATCAGCGGTCAGCAGCTTAAACATATGATGGACCGATGGGGCTATGAAGGTATTGGAGTAGTCAACGATCCCCTGATACCTCAGGTAGATTTTTTGAAACGCAATTAACGGTTGGTGTAGCGTAGAGCAAATGCCTATTCACACAACAACCGTTTTAACGGTAACAAATCAGGCAAATAATCTCACAGATCATTCGCCTGATAGTTAACATTTAGCCTGAAATACTTGTCGTCAAACTAGCCCAGCAGATCAACGACCTCTGCCGCATTGTAAGCAACATTGCCTACTTCATAGGCCTCAACGTTGGTAATGGTTTGAGTCCAGTTGCTGCTTTGACCTCTCTTGTTCTCAGTACCGACAATTTCAATACTGTTATCCCCCAATAGGGATATAGACATGGTGGTATTGTCGAAAAAGTCTAGTTTTACAAAATCCCAGCCCTTACCACCGTCAATTTCAGCCGTACCAATGCCGGTGTCAAACACATCTACACCATCACCTCCGTTAATGATGGCATCATCTAGATCCAGATTGACGCCGCGCACAAAAAAGGTATCTTTGCCGCTATCACCGTTCAACGTACCTTGACGGACGCCCACGGAACTGCCACCCAAAAAACGACTGTTCCCAGTGACATCAATTTCAATCAAATCATGGCCGAGACCGCCATTAATGCTGCCCTGGAAAAGGCCCAGATAGGTGCCACTGCCCACAGGGGAGTTGGGAGTACTATTGCTACTGGAAACGTTGATTTGGATAACATCCTTACCATTACCACCGTTGACAGTGGCTCTGTTAACGCCAATGACGTTAAAATCACCGCCAGCACCAAGGCTACTCTGATTGGAGACATTAATCTCAATTCTGTCTGCACCGTCGCCACCGTCAACGACACTGCCCAGGTAAACGCCGTAGCTATCTATATTTAGACTTGCGGCCGCACTGCCAAATGCTTTAGCAGAGATTGTGATGACATCTTTATCAGCACCACCCAGAACATTGGAGCCAAACCCCACGGCAACGGCCCGGCTCTCTGGACTGAACCGTCCACTGGTGGAGGCTTCTGCCGAGATGCTAAGCACATACCTTTACCACCGTCCACGGTGGAACCACCACTCACACCATTACTGATGCCGGAACGACCATCTTTGCCATTACTGATAGCCTTAGAGGTGATAGTAATGTGATCAGCTGAATTACCGGCCAAAATTGTTGAGTTCTCTACCGCCGTAGCACCGCCGATACCGCTGACTGTCGCCCCTAAGGAAGAGCCCTCCGCATTGATGGAGATAGTGTCTCGTCCAGTCCCCGTATCAACGGTACTGCTAAGCACTCCCGTACTTTTAGACGATGTGCCAGCAAGAGGATTGTCAGCCCGTGCAATACTGTCAATTGTGACCAGGTCACCGCCGTTGCCGGTATCAAGGGTGGAACCTTGAAATCCAATACTTTTGGCTACTGTGCCGGACAAAACGTTACTGGCAATCGTAACTGTATCACTATCGTTAGCCATATCAATGGTAGCTGTTTCCATGCCAATCCCACTGGCCTGTACCGTAGACAGCGGAGCGGTACTAATATCAACGATCGCATCAATAGTATCCTGTCCAGCAAAGCTATCGATGGTTAGATTGGTAGCGGCAATGCCTGTTAAAACGTTGTTGAGAATGATGGCGTCGGCATTTAAAATCTCTCCCAAATAGGAATCGGCCTGGGGCGTGCCCTGAAAGTTGCCTGTTAATTGAGCCATTCTTGAGTATTTCTAGCTTAAATAGATGAAATTCTGAAATTTAAGTGCGGTCCCCATATTATTTTTGCAAAAAACGTCTACTTGCTAAGTAAAGCACTGTAAAGCTTTTTGCCATCAAGCACTACTCTAATGTTTAGAGACTATTTTTCTTTCATGAAAGTTCCTAGAACAACATGTCTTAAGGACTGTCGCAACTAAGGGCATTACTTAAGAAAAACAGAATTTTTAGTTAACGGGTGGTTAACTGTCTAATCGTTCCGCCAGTTCCATCCACCGTTCAGTTGCAGTTTCAATTTCGATGTCTAAATCTGCCAACCGTTGAGAAAGGGTTTGCATTTCACTGTAGTCGCTGGGCGGATTTGTATAGAGTTGTTTTTCTAGGGTTGCTTTCTCATCTTCTAATTTAGGGATTTTCTCTTCTAGTGAGGCGTATTCACGCTTTTCTTTGTAGGAAAGCTTTTTGGATTTAACGGTGTTTTTTTGAGGGCCTTTAACGGGAGTTTGTATGGACGATTTGGTCTGGTTAGATTTGGTAGTTGCTTGCTTTTCTTTCTCTACTTGTTCTGTTTTCTCTTTATGCTCTAAGTAGATAGAATAATTGCCAGGATACTGTTTTAGCTTGCCTAACCCTTCAAAAGAAAATACCGTTTCTACCGTACGGTCAAGAAAATAACGATCATGGGAAACAACAATCACGCAGCCGTTAAACTCTTCTAAATATTCTTCTAAAATACCTAAGGTCTGCACATCCAGATCATTGGTGGGCTCATCTAAAATCAGTACATTGGGAGCCTGCATCAGCACCCGTAGTAAAAACAAGCGACGGCGTTCTCCACCGGACAGTTTATGGATGGGGGCATACTGCTGGTCCGGAGGGAACAGAAATCGCTCTAACATTTTAGAGGCCGTAATCACCGTGCCATCAGCGGTGGTAACTAGCTCGGCCACATCCTTGAGGTAGTCAATCACTCGCTGGTTTTCGTTGATGTTGACATCGTCGGAATATTGATCAAAATAGCCGATGTGAATGGTGGAACCAATGTCAACGGTACCGGTATCGGGCTGTTCTCGACCGGTGATGATATTCATCAATGTAGATTTACCCACCCCGTTGGGTCCAATGATGCCGATGCGATCCTCTGGTGTAAATAGGTAGGAAAAGTCTTTGATCAGGGTGCGTCCATCGTAACCTTTGGTGACATTTTCTAACTCGATTACCTTTTTCCCAATGCGGCGACCAGCAGTGGCAATTTCCACATTACCCTGGGCCTGTTTAAACTCCGCGTTTTGCATATCACGGATGCGGTCAATGCGAGCCCTTTGCTTAGTACTTCGGGCCTTGGCTCCACGCTGCAGCCATTTCAGCTCGCGTCGGAGGACACCAGCATGTTTTTTCTGACTGCTGACAGCGGCCTCTTCTTGGGCTGCTTTTTTCTCCAGGTAATAGCTGTAGTTGCCACTGTAGGGGTACAGATCACCCCGGTCGATTTCTAGAATGCGGTTGGTCACCCGGTCCAAAAAATAGCGGTCGTGGGTAATTAGAAACAGGGCACCACGATAGCGACTAAGATAATCCTGCAGCCATTCCACTGATAGGGCATCCAGGTGGTTGGTGGGCTCGTCCATTAGGATAAGGTCGGGTTCAGCTAGCAGAGCGGTTGCGATCGCAACCCGTTTTCGGTAGCCCCCCGACAGCGTCCCAATCTTGACATGAAAATCCTTAATCCCCAGCTTACTCAGCACTACCTTAGCCTGAGTTTCTAGCTCCCAGGCATTGGCCTGCTCAATCTGCTGCGACACCCGCGATAACATTGCCATCAGCTGGTCCGTATCCCCCGTCGCCTCCGCTAGCTTGGCAGAGATCAACTCATACTCCCGCACCAGTGCCATGCTATCGCCACTATCGGCAAACACCTGCTCCAGTACCGTCCGCTCTTCATCCAAATCCGGCTGCTGCGGTAAGTAAACTATTTTGCTACTGGCATTCTTCCAAATTTCGCCACTATCAACGGGTTCTATCCCTGCAATCATCTTGAGCAGCGTTGACTTACCCGAACCATTAGTGCCAATTAGCCCCACCCGGTCCCCTTCTTCAATGCTAAAGCTGGCATCCCGCAAAATTTCCTTGATGCCAAAGTCTTTGTTTATATCCCGTAAAGCCAGCAGAGTCATGGGTGAATGCCAAACAACCGTAGCTAGTGTAACGTGGGAGACCGGTCTGTAGCCTAGCCCCCCAACAATGGCATCTATGGATAAAGCCAACTTAACATCACTATGGTTACACAGCCTGTTTAACCCAGTAGCGCCACCACCTCTGATGCACTATAAATGCTACCAGCCAATTCAAACTGCTCCATACTCGAAATAGTTTGTGTCCACTCAACATTATTGCCAAGCTTATCCTGGGTGCTAATAATTCTCACACTATCGGAACCGCGCAACTCAATAGACATTGTTGTTGCATCAAAAAAAGTCAAGCTTGATCAGAGCCCAATTGCATTAAATTCAAAAGCATCAACAACAACAGAAACGACATCATCATCCCCTAACGTATTAGGTGAGCCAGCAATGATACTGTTAACACACACAAGGTCATTATCGGCACCAGAGTCAATATCAACATGCTTCATGCCAAACAGGTCAACCTCTGCAGCAGCCGTACCTGTTATAAAGACATCGACATTGGCAGCATCATTTCCCTCTAGACTGCGGATATTTAACTCAAAGGCTACAGAACCAGTAATTGTTTCATCAAGTTCCAGTTCTTCACCAACAAATATGAGTCCTCCCCTGTACTCATTATTATCAGCTGTCCCCGTGAATACACCGGTTAATTGACCGCTACCTCTGAACACATTGGGTGATTGAGTCATCGTTTTACTATTTGGTTTGGGAAACTTTCTAAAATATTGATAAACTAACTGACTTGACAGCGACAAACCAATGCATACGAATTCCGAACATGCTAAATAGATGCTCTTTTAGAACCCCTTCTTCAGGACGGCCTAAGGATGTCAATGAGGCTGCTGAGGCTGCTCTCTGTGTACCCTGCAATAATAGTCAGAATTTCGTATCACCAGGTTGAACCAACTAGCCATCAATCAGCAGTGGATCACTTCTGTTGGACTCCCCCTGACGTTAGAAGACGCTTAAAAAATGAGTAAGGTTTCTCAGTATAATTAGGGGTTTTCCACAAATAAACGTTACTCTAAGGGTTCAAATACTGAAGTAAAAATCAGCGCTACTGACGACACATCATCTACTAAAGTTGCAAACAAACTATTTTTTTTGAATAAAGAAGAATCTTTGCATAATCAGCATTTTTAGAATAAGGTTTACATTAGGTTAGCTAAGTTTGCATAGCTGATTGCACAGCTATAAAAGCCCTTACACCTAATGCCTTCTGGCACTGGCATCGTAACTACTAAATTAATCTTCAAGTAGACACCTGATTTTAAGTTCAGGCTCCATTTAACTACTGAGAAAACTTTATCAACATTCAATAGAAGATAGCATTACCAATCTCAATTTAGACGGATCTAAACCCATAGCCTGCGTATATCAGTTAGGAGCTTACTGGAAATTAAATCATCTACACAAGCGAAAACAGGAGCGTATCCACTTTTCTAAGTAGGATTTTCAAGTCAGGTTAGCATTTTTATTCGAGACCTTATGAGCAAACCTCTAATTTACTACGTGCTTATAGCAGGAAGCCTGCTACTGGCCAATTGCTCAAATGGTCAAGCATCTTCCCCCTCCATAAATACAACCGATTCAGTCAACACTACAAAAATCGGTGGTTCAGCAGAAACCTATGAAGTTCTTGAGCGTCTTGTAGAGGCCTATCAAACTGAGGCTGTAGATAGCAACTTTGAGTTTTTGCCACCGAGTCAAACCAGTGGAGGCATTGAAGGAGTCAAAAGGGGCGTGATTGATATTGGAGGCGTGAGTCGTGTCCCCAGTCCTGACGAAACCAATAGCCAAATCAACTATCTCCGTTTAGCCAAAACCCCATTAGTTGTTGTTATCCATAACAGTGTCACTGGCATCAGTAATATTACGGGTAAGCAAATTAAAGCTATTTACAATGGTCAAATTACCAATTGGAAAAAGCTTGGGGGCCCCGATGCTGATATCGTTCTATTGGATTTTACAGAGGATGAGAACGAAAAGCAGATGCTACGGCAAACTTATTTAGGCTCAGCCTTAGCTATCACCCCTAAGGCCATTGTTTTCCCTGAGGATGATGAACTCGCAGCAACAGCAGCAACGACACAATTCAGTATGGCAACCGTTGCCTATGAAGAGGAACTTGAGGATTTAGCGTTATCTCTACTGAGTGTCGATGGGGTTTTACCCTCAGCTAAAACAACTCAATCAGGAGAATATCCCATGGCGTTATCTCTGGGTATCGTTTTCAGTCAACAATCCTCTAGTGAAACTCAAGCATTTCTAGAATTTGCAGTTGGCCCAAAGGGACAAAAAACATTGAGTGGCACTAACTATGTTCAACTCGATGATAATTAATTGCCAATACTGTATCCATGGCCTTACTGTACTTCCAAAGGTTATTACTGAAATACCAAAGGGCATCCTTACCGCTAAAAATTAGCATTCCCTTTATTGTGATGTCCCTAGGTTTTTGGGTAGTTAGTGTGGCTACAGTAGGAATGTTTTTCTCAAATAAATTAGAACAGGATCAGCAAGAACAAGCAGAAGAACTGGCTGCATTAGTTGAGCGAGATATTTATCGAGAAATGGAGTCGCTACGTCAAGGTGCGCGTTTTCTAGCCATTGAAGCACTATTAGCTCAAGCAGTTATTAGTCAGGACATCAATCAGTTTCAACAGACTGTTCTGCCCCTAAAAAGCATTTTAGATACCGATATCATCAGTATTATCAATAACAACAAAAAACAACTATTCAAAGTTCAAAATACTAAACTAAAAAATTTCAACCTCAATGATCAAACAGCTAATAATCTAGTAATTACTGGCTCAGACATTAACGATGTTATCAGTAGTAATGACCTTGTACCTCCTATTTTAATCGGCACTGCACCGATTAAAAATGACCAGGGTGTGATTGGTGGAGTCCTGCTAGGAACTGTGCTTGGCAATGACTTCCTCAAACAAATTAACCAAACAATTCAAGAACAAATTATTGTTTTGTCAGACGATACACTTGTCGCTTCCACATTTCCACCTGACACCACTTATTTAGAACAGCTTGATCTTGCCAGTTTAGATGGTTTTGTCACCATTGATCAACAAGATTTCTTAGCTGAATCAATTCCCTTAAAAAGCTTAGAAAATGAGCAATTTAAGTTAGTTCTGCTAATTTCTCAACAATCATTGACCCAAGCACAATATACACTTTGGTTTTTTATTGTGGTCGTCACATGTGTAGGTTCACTAATAACATCTATTCTTGGCTATTGGATTGCAAAAAGAATCGCTAGACCGATTCAAGACATTACCCTAATAGCTCAACAAGTTGCTGGGGAAGGTCGTTTTGATTTACGAGCACCTGTAACTACCCAAGACGACATCAGTATTTTAGCTCTGTCTATCAATCAGTTAATTGAATGGGTTGGGCAATATACCCATGAGCTAGAAATTTCTGCTAGAACCTTAGAAACTAGGGTACAGAAACGTACCAAAAAACTCTCAAACACACTGAACGAACTTAAAAATACCCAAGCTCAACTAATTCAAACGGAAAAAATGTCCAGCCTTGGCCAAATGATCGCTGGTATTGCCCATGAGATTAATAATCCTATCAGTTTTGTCCAAGGCAATATTGAACCTTTAAAAGAGTATTTTCAAGACTTATTAGACTTAATCAAAACCTACCAAACTGAATATCCTGAACCGACTACAGCTGTTATTCAGAAACAGGAAGAAATTGATTTTGACTTTTTATTAAAAGATTTGGATAAACTTCTAGGATCTATGAATCTGGGTGCAGAGCGTGTCCATGCAATTGTCCAATCGCTACGTAATTTCTCGCGTTTAGATGAAGCCACGGTTAAAGACGTGAATATTCATGAGGGCATAGATAGTACCTTATTGATCTTAAATCACCGGATTAAGCATGATGTGAAAGTTGTTAAAAAATACGGCGATCTTCCCTTGGTACGGTGTTTTCCAGCTCAGCTGAATCAGGTATTTACCAATATTATTGTCAATGCCCTAGATGCGATGTTTGAGGCTGATTGTGAGCACAAAAAGCTCAAAATCATTACCCGTATGCTAAGCAAGCGCCAGGTTCAAATCATTATCTGTGATAGCGGTCCTGGCATTCCCCGTCATATCCGAAAAAAGATTTTTGATCCATTTTTTACAACAAAGCCAGTGGGCAAAGGAACTGGCTTAGGGTTGGGTATCTGCTTTAGAATAATTCAACAGCATCAAGGTATCATTCAAGTAAGATCTAAAGTTGGCAAAGGCACTGAATTTGTCATTACCTTACCGATCGATGCTTTACCTGCCGAACCCACCATGTCATCGACGACTGAAATAGCGACTCAGCCGACAGCTAAGGTTTAATAGGGTAGATCTTCAGATTTCCAAGCCACCTCAGCCTCCGCAGCCAGGGGCAGTTGTACAGGTTCAGTACGGTAAATATTATCTCGTTCCCGTTGGCGTGGAGACTGTTTGCGACGGCGAGAAATATTTTCCTCCGTTGTCTCTTCAGCAATCACTTCATAAAGCATAGCTAGTTTGTTACCATCACCTTTCCGCAACACCCGCCCTAAACGCTGAATATACTCTCGTGTAGAGCCACTCCCCGACAATAAAATAGCCACCTTAGCTTCAGGCACATCCACCCCCTCATTGAGCACATGGGAGACCACAATGGTTTTATAATCTCCTGTACGGAAGTTTTGCAAAACATCACGCCGCTCTTTTACGGGAGTTTGATGGGTAATGGCCGGAATGAGAAAATCCTGGGAGATTTTATAAACGGTGGCATTATCATTGGTAAAAATAATGGTGCGCTCAGGATAATGTCGAGATAGCAACTCTTCTAATATCCGCAGCTTGCCTGCCGTGCCCAAGGCAATGTTTTTAGCTTCACGGTGGGCCAGCATTGCTCTACGCCCTGCCTGGGATCGGGCACTGGCAGCTACAAATCGTTTCCAGCCCTCAGGGCTCCCCAACCAAATTCGCGACTGTTGCAAAAAGTCATTACGCTGTTGAATCAGTTCAGCATAGCGACGACGTTCTATCTCAGAAAGAGAAACTTTTAGCTGCACAATCTGATACGGAGCTAGCGCCTGACCAGACAGTTCAGCTGCTGTTTTATGGTACACCACGGGTCCTAATAGCTGATCAAGATCAGCATGGCGGCCATCAGCCCGATCAGGGGTAGCTGTTAATCCCAACCGGTAGGGTGCGATCGCATATTCAGCAATCACCCGATTAAAGTCGCTAGGTAAATGGTGACACTCATCACATACCAATAGACCATAGCGATTGCCCAAACTTTCTGCATGGATCGCCGCACTATCATAGGTGGCCACTAAAATATCAGAGCGATCGCGACTGCCCCCTCCTAATAATCCAATGTCGGCATCGGGAAAGGCCGTTTCCAAATGGGCATACCACTGATGCATCAAATCTAACGTGGGCACCGTAATCAGCGTGCTACGGGGAATTGCCTGTAGGGCTAACTGAGCGAGGTAAGTTTTACCTGCCGCCGTCGGCAACACCACAACCCCCTGCCATCGATTTTGTTGCCAAGCCTGCAATGCTTCACTCTGATGAAGATATGGCTCAAATGTTAATTGTGGAGTAAGTTCTAAGGCCGTAAAGTCAGCAGCCTGATCATTGATCTCCACCTGTTCCCGTCTTAGGGTTTCCAGCAGTGGACGGTAGCAATGGGCTGGGATCCGAAACCGTTCAATGCGGTCATCCCACACGGCATGATCAATCCAACGTTTGCCACGGGGGGGCGGATGCAAAATCAAGGTGCCGCGATCAAACCGTAGGGTGGGTATACGCACCATATTTCAATCCAAACTTTCACCCCGATACCAGGCTAATTCAACCTTGGTTGGTAAATATACCAAATTCAATAACTTGTCATCATCAATCGTTAAGAGAAGATACGTTCTATTCTCCGTGGCCCAAGGTCCGTATAACTACGGAGGTGGTTTATGGGTATCCGGTGACAATTAGACATAGCCATCCGAAAAAATATCCAACTATATCTGGAATAGGTGCAGTCAACCCTGTGTTTACTCTTAGCGTTCTACCAAGGAGAATCGTCGTATGGATATGTCAATGATTCTAGGTTTAGCCCTTGCTGGTTCGATTATGTTGCTCAATGGCAACAAAACTCAGAGCAAAAAGTCTCAAACGCAATCTGATACACCATCCGAATTTGTGGTCAGTGTCGGTGGAGACGGAGCCATCTCCATTAGCCCAAAAGAAGAAGCTCTAAAGGGGGTTCAATAACCACGGGATATTTCCCCAAGGATAAAATCCCAGCGTTGGGCTACAACCTCGGCCCAAATTCAAATTCATTAACCCTGGTTAAAAATACATCAGCCCATAGTGGCAATCCCTTGTGGTTGCCCTGCAATATTGGGGCAGGTAGCCAGGATTTCGTATCACCCCCAATTAAAACTAGATACCTGAGAGTTAATGGGTGAATTCGCCCATAACCCTCAGGTGTAATTTTTTTGAAACAGCTTGGCTACATAGCATTGTGCCCACAGTTCATACCATTGATGCCCCCAATGCCCATTGCCTATTGCCCAGTGCCCATCAAGACTAACCCGGTTTCTTCTCCGGTAGTAAACACTTATCTGAATCACAACCAGCCGGGCCAGCTTCGATCAATTCCCCCGCATCATAGCTTTCCAGGGCCGCATGAAAGTTTTCGTTCGTCCGCCGAGCTAATACCTCACGGCAAAGTTCCTCATAGCGCGCCTTATCAATGGGCTCAAAGGGCAACCGTGGGAAAGTTTGTAAGTCGTCAAAACGCGCCAACAGTGCGGAGGAAATATAGCCTTCATCGTTTTCTATGGCCTGATGAATACGCTCAGCCAAAGGCTCGATCTCATGTTCACGAAACTCGATGGTGGCCGAGGTATTATGGGCAGTATAGTGTCGCTGCACCTGCATATAGAAATCAAACTGGGCCAATGCCGAGAATTTTTCAATGGCCACTCTATCTGCTCCCGGTAGATTAGCCCAGGGAACTTCTACTGGCATTTCCACCAGCCACTCAGTACAGCGGGGATCAAACGGATCATTGAGCAGGTTACCCTGCTCGTCCTTGTCAGACTGGGACGGGATCACTGAGTAACCATAATCGATACAGGCCAGTGCAACCGGATCGTCTTTGCGAAAAGTTATGCGGCGGATAAAGCGCTGAGACTTAGGAGGATGCCAGCCCGAAGAGGCACCGCTCAATAAACTCTTAGTCCCCGCAGGCTGAACCGTGGTGCAACGATTGGGACGCTGAATGCCATGGCGATCGCAATAGTCCCACACCGTTTCATGGACAATCGCCTTCCAACGGCTTAGATACTCTTGCTCTTTAGTCTTAAACTCCAGACCCTGCATCGTATCTGGACGACCGGCCTCCCACCAGTTAAGCCAGTCCACCCCAAAGGCCCGAACAAAAAAGTCAAACAGACCAGTAAAGGACACCCCAACAATGGGATCGTCCAGCCGCGACTGCTGATACCGGGGCTCAATAAATTGATGATTTAGTAGGACAGCAACAGCAATACCGCCAGCCCTGAACGCATCTTCCTGCTCTTGTAAATTCTTCGGATCAATCTGATTTAGGTGAATTTCAGCCAAATTGCAGTGAAAATTTTTCCCAAGGATTTCTCCACACGGGTTGAGTCCATAGCGTCCTTTGCCCTGGGCTCGACGCTCTGCTTCACCCGCCCACTGCAGTGCCCCCTCTCCCGAGTAAAACTGCTTACGTACCGCATTGACCATTTCCCCTAGTGAGGGCTTAGTATGAAATACTCTGGTATGATTAGCCATCCGCAGCGCATCTCGTTCGGGGTCAATGCGCCAGTTGCCCTCAACATCCTGCTGCCACAGGTTATCCTTAGCAGCGGCGGCTAATTCATCATGGCTATCAAACTGCCGCATTCCAGCTGACCTGCGGATGTTACCCGCCACAACACAGGCCGCTGCTTCATCGATCAGCAAACAGCACTCCACAGATGTGAGCTTACGTCCGATGGCCTGGTTCAAAATCGCAGCACAACGATTGTATAAACCCGGTAATTTCACTGGATTGGCCATACCGCCAAACCCCTTCAGCTTTTCTCCCGCAGGGCGCACATCGCTAAGATCAACTACAATCTCAACGTCTCCTGTGAAATACTCATTCGTGGAAAGCTCAAGGATTTTCTGATAAGAGGTAACCCAACCATTTCGGCTATCGCCCACACAAATGTTTACCCGATTGCCATCAATCGTTACATCTGTCTCTTCCCGACGCTGACCTTCGGGGGTAGTCCCGACTGTACCAGCCATGGTTACCAACAATCGGTTACGAATCACCGGTAGCTGATCTATATACTTAGGCTCTAATACTGCACCGGTACCACAGCCCATCATGGCCAAATCCATCATCAGACCAAAGGCGCGCCAGTCCACCACGTCGGTACTGGTACAGTTATAGGCCCCAGAGAAATTTTTTGGCTGCTTACTCCATTCAGTGCCACCGACCCAAAGCCATCGACCCGACGGTAGCGCCTTTAATTCCCGCTGCATGCGCCGTACCAAGGCCGTTTCCTCAGTGGTCAGCTGGCCTAGTTCGATGAGACCATCTAGGGTGCGATCGCAAACGTCATACCAGGATTCCCGCTGCCCGTTATCCAAACGACGGCTGTAGGTACGGTAAAACACTGGGTAGGCCGCAGGCGCAGTTTCAGGAAAAGGCGTTTTTGTGCGTAGTCGTTCTAACTCTTGAACCATTCGTCTGGATTTCCTTACGAATTTAGGGGTGTGAATGGGAGGTGGTCATTAGCGATGGGGCATCCACCAGCAATAGCCCAAACAGCACATATAGCGCTGAGAATGACCCCAACAATTGTTAATACTCTAAATATGCTCTAACGCATGGTCATAAAGCCTAGCACCCCTAACCCAAAAAATCTAGCGTCGCACCGTCGGCGAAAACGCTAGATGTAGTGATTTTTCAAGTTAATTAGAACGATTTTTGTGATTATGAGAACTAAACACGACAAAAATCAGTCAGTTTCAACCAGCGAACTGATTGCTCCAATGCAATGACCGGCGCATGGGGGAGACATACCGTGGTCATATGATTATTATCAAGATAGGTGCATACACTTAATCACAAACCTAAGTTCAATCTCTTTACATCTCAATCAAAACCCAGGCCCATAGCATTGAGTTTTGGTTTCATGCTGAAGAAGTTAGAAACTTAAAACGGTCAAATAGCTTTAATCAACAAAGCTATGGCTAGATTGATCCGTCAGGTACAGATTAAGTTAACTGTAAACAAGCATGTAGTGATCAACACCTAAATCATGATTAGCCTGCTTAATGCTAGGGTTGGCGTGGTTCTGGTGGGTAGCAACGGTTCCCTATCTTACGATTGGTTAATTCCTGTTTAGGAGTTTGCTTAAATTAGTTCGACTTCTCTGTATCAAAGCTTTAAATCTACCAGTTGCCCATGAGCCATCCACTAGTGTTGTCCTCTCGAACCATAGAGACAGTGCAACGGCCATGTGATTTTACAATCGCTATTTGTACCTACAACGGTGCTCACCGTATTCCAGCTGTTCTTGACCGACTACAGCGTCAGCTTGATGTTCAGAAGCTGTGCTGGGAAGTTTTTGTAATTGACAATAATAGCAGCGATGCCACAGCAGCAGTTGTCAAACGATATCAGCAGAACTGGCCATCTGATATTCCCCTGCGATATCACTTTGAAAAACGTCAAGGAGCTGCCTACGCTCGTCAGTTGGCTATGGAAAAAGCCAAAAGCGAGCTGGTCGGATTTTTAGACGATGATAATTTACCCGCCGATAACTGGGTAGCCACAGCCTATCAGTTTGGGTGTACTCATCCTCATGTTGGAGCCTACGGTAGTCAAATCCATGGTCAATTTGAAGGAGCACTCCCTGAGGATTTTCATCGAATTCAGTCGTTTTTTGCCTTGACCCAGCGTGGTGAAAAGGCCCATGTCTATCAGCCTCGCCAGCGCGTATTGCCCCCATCAGCAGGGCTAGTGGTACGACGCCAAGCTTGGTTAAACAATGTGCCAGGACAACTAATCTTAACAGGCCCCCATGATGAAAAAAGGCTTGCAGGCGAAGATCTAGAAGCCATCGCCTACATTCGTCGAGGCAATTGGGAAATTTGGCACAATCCAGCTATGAAGGTTTGTCATCAGATTCCCGCCCGTCGGTTACATCGAAGCTACTTATTATCCTTTTTCCGAGGCATTGGCCTTAGCCGTCATGTAACTCGCATGATCAATATGCCCCTCTGGCAAAGACCCTTAATGTTCTGGATTTACGTTGCTAACGATTTGCGTAAAGCACTGCATCATGTAGTGCTCTATCGTGGACTGCTCAAGACACAAATCGTTCCAGCCTGTGAACTTCAGTTGTATATCTACAGTTTGATCAGTCCGCTTTATATTTGGTGGTTACTATTGCTAAGAGGATTAAAAAAGAAGTCTTGAAGTATTAACTCCGACCAGTATTTTGGGAATATAGATCCTTAGAATCTATGTGTACTGTTTAGCAGTTGCCTGCTTCAACCAAAAATCCATAGCAGTGAATATATGAATTTTTTTAGCGCTGCGCTCGTATTGCCAGTCCGAAATCGAAAAGCTTATACATCAGCGATTTTGCAACAGCTAAGTTGTCAAATCACAGACACAACCGATGCCCAAACCATTGATGTTGTTGTGGTTGATGATGGGTCTACAGATGGCACGGTTGAACTGATTACTAATAACTTTGGGGATGTGCACTTAGTTAAAGGGGATGGCAATTTATGGTGGACCGGTGCAATCTCCACTGGCATGGATTACATTCAAAAGCATCTACACACAGACTATATCGTTTGGCTAAATGATGACATTACCCTAGCTGATGATTTCATACCTCAGCTCATCCAGGTATGTCAGAGGAATCTACACAAAAAAGTAATCACTGGCGGCATCGTTTGCGATCAATCTCACCCAGACTGGATCGTTTTTGGCGGGGTGATCGCCAGCCGCCCTATTAACAACATGCAGCAATTTAGCCAGACAACCACCCTCCAGGTAGATGCCTTAAATGGCAATATTGCCGTCCTACCAACTCAATTGATCTCAGGCATTGGCTTACCCAATGTAGAACGCTTTCGTCACTATGGAGGCGACTACGAATACATTTGTCGAGCTAAAGAAGCAGGTTATAAAGTACAGCTATCTAGCCAACTAAAAGCAACCACCGATTGGCAGCCCAATGATGTCATTCGCTACATGCCCCTATGGATTCAGTGGTACATCAGCCGCTCTCCTGCCAGTAAACTCGCTGTTCTAAAAAGTTTGACCAATCGCAAATCCCCCCACAATGTAGAACATATGGTCAACAGCATGCACCGACAATCAAGCCAGGTTTCACGCTGGACCTATAGCCTTTTTCACATCAAAAAACTCATCAAACTGATCGGCAGCGAATTTATTCCCCCATCGATACGCCGCAAACATATCGAAGCGTATTTCCAAAACCACAACGTACCCCAAGATGTGGTGCAGTCTGTCTTAAGGTAACTAAATTCAATGAAAGTCCTGCATCTCAGCACATCGGATGCCAACGGAGGAGCCGCCCGTGGTGCCTACTGGCTACACACAGCCCTCAAACAAGCTGGTGTCGATTCCCACATGCTCGTCGCTGAGAAGTACACCAACGACAACACAGTCATTGGACCAAACAACATTACTGGCGGGCAAAAGATTCTCAACGGGATCCGTCAAACCGTTGAATATTGGCCCCTCAAACGTTACCCCCAAAAATCACCTGGTCTATTTTCCCCAGCTATCTACCCCCATCCTGTTATTAAACGAATCAAGCAAATCAAGCCAGACATCATCAACCTACATTGGGTAGGACTCGGACTACTCCGACCAGAACACTTACAAACATTTACCCAACCCATCGTATGGACGTTGCGAGATATGTGGAGTTTTACCGGTGGCTGCTGTTATACCGAAGGCTGTACTCGCTATCAACAGCAGTGTGGCAGCTGTCCTATATTGGGCTCCAACCGAGAGAATGACCTATCTAGAAAAGTTTGGCAGCGTAAATACCGTGCTTGGCAAAACCTCAATCTCACCCTGGTACCCATTAGCCACTGGCTTGCGGACTGTGCCAGTAAAAGTTCCTTGTTACATCACTATCCAGCACGAGTCATTCCCAATGCCGTAGATACGCATATCTTCCGCCCCATTGACAAACATGTTGCCCGTGACATCCTGCAACTACCTCAACACGATAAGCTAATCCTTTTTGGCGCATTAAGTGCCACCACCGATAAGCGCAAGGGATTTGACCATTTGACAGCGGCGCTCAACCAACTTGAAACCAATGAGTCCTTACCCCTTAGAGCCGTTATCTTCGGAACCGATACCCTTTCACCCTCTATGAAACCCCATATTCCCCATACGGTATTGGGACGCTTAAACGATGACACCACCCTAGCATTAGCCTATTCAGCCGCCGATGTTATGGTCGTACCGTCGGTTCAAGAAGCCTTCGGCAAAACTGCCATAGAAGCCATGGCCTGCGGCACCCCTGTTGTATCCTTTGATGCCACAGGCTTACGAGACATTGTTGAACACCAAGGTACTGGCTATCGAGCCGCATGCTTCAATGATAAAGACCTAGCTAAAGGTATTATGTGGGCCCTTGAAAATCCAGAAAGAAATAAAAAGCTTTCTGAAAATGCACGCAAGCGAGTCGAAACATTCTTTTCTTTTTCGGTTCAAGCCAATAGCTACATTGATTTATATAGAAATCTCCAGTGAGCGAGACAATCTAAGCCCAACTAAACTTTTGAGATAATAAATCACATAGTTCTTGGTTATGTGCCTTAAAATAAGCGTTTAATTTATCTTTTGTCTGGCCTGACACAGGTGAGTATTTATTCACATTATACTTCTTGAAATTTATATTTTTCCAGTCTTCAAGGCCCAAGAAATCTAGGATCTCCTTAAATGCAAATAAAGTATTGCTGTAGAAGTATTCAGCTTCCATAATTAAAAACCGCTCTCTCGGAAAGAATTCAAACCATCGTTGAATTTGTTCCGCATAATGACCACGATTTAAATATGAAAAGTGCATATACTGAAAACTATTATAGTTTTCTAGATTTATTATCTTCTCTTTTTCACCTGCTAGCCTCTGTGCCTCAGCTTCAATAGCTTCTTCAAATGTTTCTAATGGTTCAAACCCACGTTTTCGCTCATGCTGATAATGCGAATAAGCTCGATCAATTGGGTTCTTCAATAAAACAATGAATCGGGCTTTTGGGCATGTATTAAAGATACGTTCTGGCACTAAAGGATGAAACAAATAATAGGGAGTAGCCTCACCATATAAAAAGCTTTTGCCTTGGAAAATCTTAGCTTTATATTTTGGAAGAAACGTTGGAAAATGCTCACGATACCAATCAGTACCATTAAAAAAGTTTTCATCAAAGAAATGGACTTCTTTAATTAAAGGGGTTCTAATGTAGGGATGTGCACTCAGGTAATGATGCAAGGAAGTAGTGCCTGATTTCTGAGCGCCTATAATAAAAAAGTCTGGCAGTAATCGGAAAAAATTCAACCATCCTAAATCCTTATTTTTTTCCATTTTTTATTTTATTTCTCTCTCAAAAATCAGAGTATCCAGTCTTTATATCCAGTCTTTAAATAAAATAAATCACACTCAAATCAAACTTAGCTTGATCACCTTGCTTCTCAATTTAGCCAGCATTCCTCCTGGTGATGCCTTAAAAGCTCTTAAAAGCATCGAGAAATAAAAGGGAATATTTTTTTCTTTCTGCCATAGCTCACGGGCAATAATCAAGGCCCAATCTCTCCTGATCTCTCCTTCTAAGTCCTTATAGTTTTGACCAAGAGACGTCGAAAAAAATATGTCCAAGGTTAGAAAAACGTACTTAGCCCAAGTTTTATAATCTGAGGAAATATTACTATCATGCATTACTCTTGTAACCAAACATTGAGGTATATGAATGACATTTCCAACATCTAAAAGTCGTATGTACAATTCTCTATCGTGACAAATATCCAACATTTCATTGAGCAATCCAGCTTTACGAAGCGCAGACGTACGTACTATAACTACTGACATTGTAAAAATAAAAACATCTGCTAGAGAGCGATGAATTAAATCTCGATATTTTTTTGTGGCTTTGTAGCGTATGTAGTGCTCAACACTAGTTTCTTTGTTGACTTCTCTATGGTCGCAAAAAGCAAAGCTACTGCTGGAATCTTTTGATAACGAATTAACCAGTTTATCTACATAATCAAGATTCCAATAATCATCAGAGTCTAAAAATGCAATATACTCTCCCGTAGCAGCTTTTATCCCTACATTACGAGCCCCAGCAGCACCGCAATTTTCTTTCAGGCTAATTAATTTAACAGTTGGATAGTTTTCTCCTATCCAACCAGAAGTTCCATCTGTGGAACAATCATCGACCACTATTAGCTCAATGTTGGGATAAGTCTGCCCTAAAACGCCGTCTAATGCAGGTTTCAGTAAGTGTTTACGGTTATAGGTTGGAATAATAGCGGAAACCTTAGGGAGGGACACAGGTGGCTTCATAGTTGAATTGCGAGCTGAAGAGCTGAAATTATGATCGCATTTATGCTTCAAGGTTCCCAGATATGAAAAATAATTCCCAAATTAAGAAGTTTACATCCAATAGATAATCGCCAATTGTGAAATAGTTAATGTATTCAAAAATCCTAATACTGAAAAATCCTAGTGCTGACCTAGATTGGTTTCACGCATAAGATGAATGGGCAAATTATTGATAACAATCAGATATACAGTAGGTATTTACTTAGTAGTTACAGGATGGGATATAGAAAATGGTGCTTAAATATCGATATTTTATTGTTGGATGCCCTCGTTCCGGGACTACTCTATTGCAAAGCTTACTAGCATCTCATTCAACAGTTAACTCTTTTCCAGAATCACATTTTTTCTGCAACTTATTTGGAGACTACGAGCCAAAACGACGTATGTTAGGCATCGCATCCAGACGAATCTATCCGAGAATCCAAGAATTCTTAAAAGAATTAGGTCAAGAAAATCAAAATAATTACTTACCTAGAAATTTAATATTTGCCAATCAATACACTAGTTTTTTTATCCATCTTTTAGACAGATTAACAATAGAAAAAAGCAAAAAAATATGGATAGAAAAAACACCTCCACACCTTCACTACATAGATTATATTGAGCAGAAGGTTGTCGGCGCTTGCTTTATACATATTGTTCGTAATGGTGCAGATGTAGCCGCATCAATCTATGATTTAAGAAATAGGTACCCTAGTATATGGGATGGCAATAAGAATCAGATTTCAGATTGTATAAATCGATGGATCGAAGATTTTAAAATCACTCTTAAACATATTGAAAAACCAAACCACTACTGTATTAGATACGAAAATTTGATTACTAATACAGAATCAGAACTCGTAAAGTTATGTCAGTTTATGAAGCTACAATTTGAGCCCAAAATGCTGACTGGATACTCCTATCAAGCTAAAAAAGTTAGCTTAAGTAAGGAGACATGGAAAGAATCCGTAGGAGAAAAAATTCAGAACAAACAGCAACAGAAATTCAAAGAGGTTTTAAGTTTAGCAGAGCAGAAATATTTGCTCCAGCAACTGAAGGAATGGAATCTCGATGAGTTTTTTACGTCTGATAGGTTAGCTTAATTTTACTTATTGGTGACAATAGACCGAACCTTTGATGTTGGGTCATCACCTCTTGTAGCTGATAGGTGTTTACCAATAAAAATTAGCAAAGTACCCAATACGTCGCATATTCGTAAGCTGATGGCAACCATGCTCGAGAAAGGAAATATCAGTATCCATACTGAAAACATTTTCCCCATCATCAAAAAATGGCTCTATTCCGACCATGAAATTTTTCTGCGGGAGCTAATTTCAAACTCGGTAGACGCTATTAGTAAGCTCAACATGGTATCCCGCAGTTCAGACTTCAGTGGTGACGTCGGCGATCCCGAAATTTCTATCGCCATTGATAAAGATGCCAAAACCCTTAGCATTACTGACAACGGCATCGGTATGACCGCTGATGAGGTCAAGAAATACATTAACCAGGTAGCCTTTTCCAGTGCTGAAGAATTTGTCTCAAAATTCAAGGACAGTGCTGATCAGAATATAATTGGCCACTTTGGTTTAGGCTTCTATTCTTCATTTATGGTGTCTGACCAGGTAGAAATTGACACCCTGTCTTATCAGGAAGGAGCCACCCCCGTTCACTGGAGCTGTGACGGAACCACCACCTTTGAACTGAGTGATTCTGACCGGGCAGAACGGGGAACTACGATTACTCTGCATCTAATGGAAGAAGAAGCAGAATATCTAGAAAAATCCCGTATTCAGCAGTTGATCAAGACTTACTGCGACTTTATGCCCGTCCCCATCAAACTGGAGGATGAAGTCGCCAATAAGCAAAATGCGCCCTGGAAGCAGTCCCCTAGCAGTCTTAGTGATGACGACTATCTAGAACTTTATCGCTATCTCTATCCCTTCCAGGAAGATCCGCTGCTATGGGTTCACCTAAATACGGACTATCCCTTTGTCGTCAACGGAATTCTCTATTTTCCCAAGCTAAAACCCGATGTTGATGTCACCAAAGGCCAAATCAAACTGTTCTGTAATCAGGTTTTTGTCAGCGATAACTGTGAAGAAATTATTCCCCAGTTTTTGCTACCCCTACGTGGTGTCGTAGACAGTAGCGATATTCCCCTAAACGTATCTCGCAGCTTTCTGCAGAATGATCGCACTGTTCGACGCATCGCTGATTACATCGCTAAGAAAGTTGGTGACCGCCTCAAGGAACTCTATCGCACCGATAAAGCTAAATATATTGAGTGTTGGCAAGACTTAGGTACCTTTGTTAAATTCGGTTCCTTAAACAACGATAAGTTCAAGCAGCAGATCACTGACTTTGTCATTTTCCGGACCACCGCAGAATTAGAGAGCAGCAGCGACCAGCCAAAAGTAGAAGTACAGGCGGCAGAGGAGGATGCCTGGCAATCTGCCGATGGTGAAAATGCGGCAGCTGTGGATTCCGATGGCAATGCCTACACCACCCTCAAGGAATATCTAGAACGGAATAAAGAGAAGCACGAAAATCGAGTTTTCTATGCGACCGATGATGTTGCCCAGGCCACATACATTGATTTGCATAAACGTCAAGGACTAGAGGTTCTATATCTTGACTCATTTATCGATACTCATTTTGTACCGTTTTTGGAACGGGAATATTCTGATGTCAAGTTCTCCCGCGTCGACTCTGACTTGGATGAAACACTGATAGACGAGTCGGCCAGTAGCAGTGACATTGTTGACCCAACTACTAATAAAACTAAGTCAGAACGTGTGAAGGAGCTATTTGAGCAAGCTCTGGATAAGCCAAAGGTAACCATTCGTACCGATGCCTTAAAATCTGACGATGCCCAGGGTGCTCCCCCTGCCATTGTGCTGTTACCCGAGGAAATGCGGCGCATGCAAGAAATGATGGCCATGATGCAGCAACAAACTGCAAAATTCCCAGAGGAACATACATTATTGGTCAATACGGCCCATCCTCTAATTCAAAACCTGCTTGACATTAGCCAGGGAGCCATCGTTCAGACAGGTGGTGGTGAATCTCCATCAGCGTCTATGGCAAATATGATTTGTCAACATGTGTACGACCTAGCTTTGATGGCTCAAAAAGGCTTTGATGCCGATGGCATGAAGTCCTTTGTAGAGCGATCAAATAGTCTGCTGACAGGTTTAACAAAAGCGTAGGTAAGGTGTTTTTTCAAAAAAGCTATATCGGTTGCAGGCCTCTCCACCTCCTAATCTTGGAGTGATAAGGATTTAAAGCCTCCAGATTTGGAGGCTTTTGGACAAGAGTAACTGATAGCCTTTTTCCTAGAAATCTCCTTAATTGCTAGTTAATTGCTAGAAAATTCAATTAATTTGCAGCTGATTAGTTCTTTGAATCGTAGAAGGGCTAATCAGCTTAATTGCTTGTAGACCTTAATTTTTAAGGGTTGATTTGTATAAAGTGCTTATGTAATAGTAGTGAATTGTATTCTAAGGACCACGCCATGAGCCGCAGATGCGATCTGACTAACAAAAAGGCTAACAATGCCTTTGCTGTTTCCCACTCCCATAGACGTACTAAGCGTTTACAACAGGCTAATCTTCAAGACAAACGAGTTTGGTGGCCCACAGGCAAACGCTGGGTAAAGCTTCGTTTATCAACTAAAGCTATTAAAACCCTTGAGAAGAAAGGAATTGAAGCAATGGCTCGTGAAGCAGGTATTGATTTAAGCAAGTATTAAGCAGCCGCTCATATCGATCAGCTAGCTTATTGGTAGTCAACGTTTGATTCAAGCCTCATGGCCTTATTACGTTTGTCTACTGTCATTGCGAAACTTAAAGTTTTGGTATATTCACTGATAAAACCTCTGGCTAAATAGCGCAGAGGTTTTAGTGTATGCAACAACGGTTAAATACCTGAACCCCTTATGTTGAGGTCAATAATGATTAGCAAAAATGCATTGGCTCTCCGTTTTGATGACTGCCTGATCGTTTTGCTACAACGAATGGGTAAGTTCATTATCGAATAGTAAGGCATTATTACGATTACTATTTAAGTAGATGTTGCGCAAAATAATTATGGGGCGTATGATTCTTGCCACCTTAATCTGCGCTGTTCCCTCAAAGACCTAAACATTTAGCCCTGACGGGTTATGTATCTATAGCTAGAGTGGTGTTAATTACACCAGCACTACTGCTCGTTTTTAGAAATCAGTAATGTCTACCCCAAAACGCTCTCGAGTTTCTAATCGTCGTCACGGCTTTCTAAGACAGGTTAAACGGTTACCAAACCAGTTTATGGCCTGGCTGCTCCGGCTTATTTTCGTTAGTGCTCGCTTCAGTCGCACTAATCAAGCAGGCTTTGTATTACCAACAACGGTTTTACTTTTGTTGATATTGACGTTAACCGTTTCTGCTTTGAGTTTTCGCTCATTTTCTCGCAGTGCACAGGTTATTGCAGCTCGTGAGCAACAGACTATCGATAATATAGCTGCCCCTGCTATTGACCGAGCTAAAGCCAAACTTGAGTATATGTTTCTGAGAGATGCACGATTCCCTGGGGGTGTGCCCTCTAGTGATGTCTTGCAGAGCATGATGCTAAATGACGGTAACAATGGTATTCCCGAAGTTACCGCTGGTGAAGGTGATCCTTACACGTTTCCTGATGAAACCCGATTAGACATAGACGAGGATAGCAGTGATGATAATGCCTGGGTGTTTGAAACGGATGTCGATGGCACGTCACAGCTTATTGCATACTCGATTCTAATGGACGATGAAAATGCGGGTAATGAACTAACTGATGACATTAGTACTGCTAAAGCACAATCTAAGGTTACGCGTAACGGCCCGATCAATACCCTTGAATCATTCGCAGGATGCGACTCTGCTAGGGCACCAGAAGGGGGATGGCAAGTCATCAATCCAGCTACAGTACAAAAGAACTTTCAGATCACAGCGTTTGCCTCTAACGGCAGCAATATAAATCGTACGACAACGGCCCTGGAATTTCAGCAAGTGCGTCAAGCCGATCGGGGCAACAAATGGGGAGCCTGGTTTAAGTACGATCTTGAACTCTTCCCAGGTGCAGCTGATGACTTTTTGTGGAATGGGGCAATGCACACCGAAGGTAATTTCATAACCCGAGGTGATTTAAAAGCTCGTCTTATTAGCTCTCCAAATTCTTGCCTCTATACCGAAGATGCCTCAGAAATAACGCTTGCAGAACACGATAATTTCGAAGGTCAGGCTATCTTTGGCACGACAGGTAATAACCGTTTTGGTCAAAAAAATGGAAATGAAGGTGAAGAGCCAGATTTTGATCTCCATGATGGGCCTTTTAATCAAGAATTTCAACGGGATGAAGACTCTGTGGATGGGGGTGCCGACGAAGCGAATGCAAAAGTAATTGAGAACATTGCTCTGGATCCAGTAGCCCTTTTTACTAAGGACTTCTTTTTCCATCGCTCACCAGACGATTGGACTGCTGAGCCTGATGGTGTACAGAGTAATCTGGTGCAGACGAATTTTTAATGATGACTGTTCGGACACCTTTCCTAGACGATACGTTTCGGGCTGACGATCGTTATGGGCCAAAGCCAGATTATGACCCAGAAAGTAATCTAGATGATTTTACGGTTCCTATTGGTAGACGAATTATTGGTTCTGGTTCAGAAATTCTTAATGATCCTGTAGGTGGTCTAGATGGTTACTGGGAACGTCAAGCCATTGACCGAGGGCTGCGTATTATTGTGGGGCAGCGGTTAGAGCTAGGTAATACCTATGGTTGGCAAGGCGCAGATGATCCCCTTTATCCAGTTAACGACTATGGCTCCTTAGAGCAAACCCAGCGACGCTCACTGAGAGATAATCTGGCAGCTGTCCAAGGGATGGTTGTTTACCACTATGAGACTAATAATGATGGTGATGGTTTCACATTTCCCCTAGCCTGTGTCGCGTCTACGGTTCATCCAGGGACAGAGCAAACGATTCTTAATAGTCGAAGCTTTGAAAGCTTAGCTCTAACCGCCTCCGCTGACACTGTCAGAACTGACTTTTTAGAGGGGGTAGGTACCAATGGTTGGGAATTTGGTTACAACACCAATTTTGATTCACGATTTAAGTTTAGGGGGCAGTACAACAACAGTACTACCCCTTTGAAAAAGGCGTTGACTAATCTCGCCTATTTTGCGGGTGATCCAAATGGGGGAGCACCTTCATTTGAGCCAGTTCAGGATGACTTTGTGCATCCATTTCCCTGGATGGCTATGTGGGGTGACTTCTCAGTACTTCGTCGCATTATTGATAATGGGTTTTCTTTTCAATTCCTGAGTCCCGCAGACCAGGCAACCGTCCACTCCGCCACATGTACCCTTGGTCTGTTAGCTTACAATTTGCAAAGCCTTCAGGCGGAGTTTGATGATATCGAGGCTTCCGGAAGTTGGAGTAGTCCTTTAGCTTTAGATCCAGAACAAGAAAGGGCTGCTAAGCAGTTTTTACAGGTTTTAAGGGATAGAACTTACGGATTCAATACAGAGAGACTTAATGGGGTTTGTGATGATGCTACCTTAACTAGCCTAGGTGTCTCAGTAACTCTTTCAAGTGCTGACAAAGATGCGATATGTCCTGCTGTAGGTGAAGAGGTCAAGTACCCTTCACTCCATTACTTGTTTCCCAGGTTCGACCATGACCAGAGTTCATCAGATGCTGCCACTGACACATCATCAGTGTTTGGAACTGACGAAAGTGTGTCACAACCTGAAACAGAAGAATACATTGACGCGACTACCGATGTGTCAGGACAACCACTTGATACATATTTAGTTAGTGGTAACCCAGTTAACGATGGTCTGACCTATCAAGTCGTCAATGCAAGCGATCCTGACAATTTTGATGTTTTTGCTAGCCCTGTTCGATTGCCTGAAACAACAGCTACGTCTCCTTGGAAATTGCCTAGAACTTTAGATGGAGCGGGAACGTTCACCGACCCGGATTTGCCTGGCGAATCCATGCTGATCACTAATCCTAATGGTGGCACTGTAGAAGTTAGTCTGCTTGATAAGGGCATGTATGACGGTCGAGAACTTATTGGCAGCCGCATGCTTGATGTAGATATCGACAACCTGACATCAGGAACAAACCCTGACGGTGCCGACCACTGGATTGCCGATGTTGATGGCGTTGTCTATGCATTCCGTGAGGATGCTGTGCGTGAAGATTCAATCGTTCGTCCGAAGGACTCTGGTACTGAATGGGTTGATTGTGACGAATGGGCGGAGAATGATAGCGACCCAAATTGCAGACTGAGTGTTATCGGGACCCCTGATGCTGCACGAAAGATCTTTTTACAGGATCCGCCGCTACCAGATGATTCAGGCGAAAACAAGATTACTGTAAAACCTGTGGATTTCTACGCAGATCCAGCTCGTCGTCCCTATGGCTTCCGCTTGATTAATGGAACTACATTCAATCGAGGTGATGATGTTCTGTCTGGCATGACATTTGTCTCAGATAACTCGGTTTATATCAAGGGAAATTTTAACCTCCATACGACCGACCCAACCAATGCACCCAATACACCTGCTGAATGTGATGATCTTTTAGAAGAGTTTACTGAAAGATTAGATACCGATTGTGACGGTGAAGAAGACAACGATTTTTATGGTGCTCGCAATACCCTTAATACTGATACTTTTGCAGCCCCTGATAAGGATAAGCTGGCGACCAGCTGAGGTTGTAGGGGATGCAGTTGGTGTACTATCAGCTAATTTTTTAGACGGTAGTGTCGAGGATGGTTTTACCCTGGATCGTCTTCCTGCTGGCAGATGGTGGCAGGAACGTCTTCTTATCAAAACCAGAATCGACCTGCTGGTGATACCCCAGGCACTGCCTGGTATCGAGAAGACTTAACAGTAAAAGATGATACTGTCCCTATTCGCATTGATCGCGACGGCAATGCCTCACGCGATGGCATAACCCCCTTTACTAACTACCTGCTGGTTAGTGACTATCTTCCCGACGACCTTGGCGATTTAACTGAGATTCGTAATGATGACCAGCAGACACCATCTCCAACCCGTGTAAATGCAGTGTTTGTCAGCGGTATTATTCCGTCACGTGCTGGCCAAACCTATGGTGGTATGCACAATTTCCCACGATTTTTAGAGTACTGGGATAATGTGAATCTCTATATTTCCGGTGGGTTCTTCCAATTGAACTTTAGTACGGCGGCAACAGCGCCGTTTGATCAAGAAGCTTTAGAGCCTGGTAATACCGCTGATGTCAGCACAGAAGAGTTTCTAACCCCCTTCTATGGTGCACCCACACGAGTTTGGGGATATGACGTTGGTTTGCAGTATGCGCCCGCTGCCCCCGTGGCTAGACGTTTTGTTACCGTAGGTCGTCCCCGCAGTGAGTTTTATCGAGAATTACCTGTGGATGATCCTTACGTAGAAAATCTACGATGTGCCCTTACACCTCCAGGAGGTACGAGGCCTGATGATCAGGTTGATCCATTCGCTGACTGTGCATGAACCTAAAAACTGAAAATTTCCAATATTTCCAATATTTAGGCGGTAAAAAACCGATGTTGATTCCTCCAAAATGTCCGATTAAGAAGTTTACTAGCAAAGCTGATGAACAGGCTGGATTAACCCTAATAGAAAGTGTGGTTGCCATAGCCGTTATTGGTATTACGGTTGCAGTTGCTTCCCCGGTTGTGGTGTTATCGGTTGCCACTCGAGTTCAAAATCAGCGTGCTGAGCAAGCCTGGCGGTTAGCACAGTCAGAAATAGACAATATTAGGCTTTTAGTCGAACGGGGTGGGGACTATAGTGCGGAACTGGGTGTTTATCCTGAAACAACTGAAGCTAATATTCAAGACACAGCTGCGCCTACTAGTTTTGCAGCAGATTTTGATAATACTGATCCTCTGATCGCTAGAGAAGTCAGCATAGATGGTGATAACGTTCCTGAGTTTGCAGTTCAGGTGTTTCGAACAGAAGATGCTCAAGCGGCTAGAGATGCAACTGATACTGTTTCTATTGGATTTGAAGTTGTTGCTAGAGTTTACGACCATCGGGCGGCTGAACCTAATTTAGGAGCATTAGAGACTGATGAAGCTCGTTTAGGGCTTACGGGGCCAGGTTCAGAGCCAAATCCCGATGGTACTACTGGTGGCGGCACCCTATTTGGCAATCGTGCTAGGCAACCATTGGCAGTGGTGTACACCACGATCTTGCAAGGTGAGCGGGATGGAACTGGAGATTATTGTCAATATTGGGAGTATATTGAGCCCGGCGTTGACACGGATGGCCTTAATTGTTCGTAAATGATGCGGCTGAACTTGCTGTTGTAACTAAGTTGTAATTCCCATAGGCAAAATAGACATGTCAGTGCATGCTTTTTATAAGAGTTTATTTAAACAGCACAAGAGGTCAAGCTGTTATTCACATAGCGGATTCACGCTGATTGAGCTTTTGGTTTCCCTTTTTATTGGCGGGATTCTAATTACAGGTTTACTCGCTATAATCGTCGATTTTCTAAAAGTTGATCGCCGTGAGGTTATCCTTGAACAAACTCAACAGGATATGAGCCGAGCGATAGACTATATTGCCGATGATTTACGTGAGGCAGTCTATGTTTATACTGATCCAACTGTTGTGACCGATGAACTAACTGACGAGCCTGCTGGAACGCCAATCTTAGCATTTTGGCGGCCTGATGCTATTGAAAATGATCTTCCGGATTGTGGTGCTGTAGCAGCTGCACTAAAGGATACTTGCGATGTATTAAGATTGCGGCAGGCGGCCTATTCTCTAGTTGTTTATTTTGAAAGAGATATTGCCGATGCTCCAGATCCAGATACATGGGTGGGACCGTCACAGATTGTTCGTTACGAGTTGGAAAGATTTGCCAATCTTGCAAATTTGACTGAACGTGATGGATATCTGGATCCAAGTTCTAATAATCAAGGTGTTAGTTTTGCTAACTGGGAAAGAGATGACGGAGATGCTAATACAGCTGGTGAGGCAAATGTATTAGTTGATCTGCTAGATGCTGGAGATACCCCCTTCAATAGGGCACCTTTAACCGATACTACTCCATGCGAAACTACATATGGTCCAAGCTATGTAGTTGTTCCAGCCACGGCAGCACCAGATAGCAACACTAACTTTTTTGCCTGCGTTCGTAATCCAGACTCTGATGACCCCGATGATGATGGCAGTTCTAACCAAGATGTCTATATTTTTTTAAGAGGAAATATTGCAAACTTAGCCGGTAGAGCCTTGGAACTAGGACCAGTCAGAGACAATAACAGCGGTCTACCTACTTTAGAGACACGAGTTTTAGCTAGGGGCGTAATCAACAAAAGCCCAGTTGATAATTAGTTATTAGTATCACTGTTGTTTGACAGCCAAAACCCATATTCACTATGAGATTTAAGCACTTAACTAAGAACAATTCGCAATCGGGATTTACGTTACTGGAAATTCTGGTGGTTATTGCGATATTAGGTATTTTGGCTGCAATTGCCGCCCCTGGCTGGTTAGCGTTTTTAGGAAGACAACAGCTTAATGATGCTCAAAATACTGTTTATCAATCGATAAAAGATGCTCAGAGCAAAGCACAACAACGTAGCGAGCGTTGGCAATTTAGTATACGTGATACAGGTGATGCACTAGAAATAGCGACCCATAGAGCAACTTCACCCCCAAACCTTTGGAATCCCATCAATGATAGTGGCAACTTAAACATTGATGATACTGATCTCAACACAATACCCAATACTGGCGGAGTATATTCTGTAATTTTTGACCATCAAGGTAATGTTGTTAATGGAGACGTTACTAATGACGATGGTGATGTTTTCTCCTCAGGGACGGGTAACATAGCTCTTCTAGGCGAACGTACTGGCCAATTAACGCGATCAGTTAATGTGAATACACTCATCGGTACAATTCGTAAGTCAAACGATTAGTTTTTCGTTATCGAAGATTTTCTAGTTTAAGCTCAGAACCAACAGAAACGAGGTTCAACATCAAGGTCATCAATCGTTCAGAATCTTCTTTAGAACACCTATGGCTTAGGCGGGAATGTTAGGTCTGTATTTACTGACTGAGTCCTGATAACCATGGGTGTATTCAATTCTTCGAAGGATCTGACAAAAGAAGACCAAGATGGATTTACCTTACTTGAAACTCTTATAGTTGTTTCCATGCTGGGTATATTAAGCACTATTGCTATAACTGCATATCTTAGCTTTTTTGAAAATTATCAACTATCCATCGCCCAAAACAAACTACATCAAGCTATCCGTCAGGCCCAATCAACTGCCAAACATGAAAGTACGGCTTGGAGATTTGGAGTTCGGGATAATGCTGGCACTATTGAGTGGTCTGTCTATAAGGATGGAGCAACGGATATGCAATGGCATACGCTGAGTAACTCTCTCAAATTAGATGAGGAAACAACGTTACGTAAGTCTTCTACAGGTACTTATTCTGCCAAGTTTGATTACAAAGGTAATGCAAAAATTTTAGGTAGAGTAACTCTTGTTGGTAAATATAACTCTTCTTCCAAACGCTGTGTGATTGTGTCCACATTAATTGGAACAACACGCCAAGGTAGAGGACATACAAAACCAAATTCTTCTGGGCGTTACTGTTATTAATCTACGGGAGTCTCATCAAATCACTGCTTATGCATTGCACGAGTGTTATTGACAATATAGTTTTTGACTTGGGTGGAGTCATTGTCAACTTAGATTATGGGCTAACAATTCAAGCGTTTAGTAAGTTGGCAGGCTATGACATCACTCAGCAATATAGCCAGCAAAGTCAGGCAGATATTTTTTCCCAGTTTGAAGTGGGTGATCTTACAGCGGCTGAGTTTCGTCAGAAACTTATGGGGTTGCTGCAGTTTGAAGCGGATGATGAGGCTATTGACCAGGCTTGGAGTGCGTTGATTCTGGATTTTCCGCCGGAGCGGGTGGAGTTGATACGTCAACTCGGCAAGCAAAAGCGGATCTTTTTACTTTCAAATATTAATGAGCTGCATTTAGCGACGAGCGATCGCAAATTTACTCAAACTATGGGTCATAACATTGGCACCCTGGCCGACCAGTTTGAGCGGGCCTACTATTCGCATCTGGTGCGCGATCGCAAACCAAATTCCAGCATCTTTCAACGGGTGGTTGACGAAAATAATCTCGACCCAACCAAAACATTATTTCTAGACGATACCGCCCACAATTTAATCGGAGCCCAGCAGGTTGGTATGCAAACCATCCACATTAACCAAAAACAACCTATCGAAAGCCTGAATTTGCTCGATTTATAAGGATTTTGCGCACGTTAGCAACAGACAAAAGGATAAAATAATTATCTGTGTCCCCCTTTGACGTTGCAATTTCCTATGGTAAGCCCCACTGATTTTGTCCTATTTGCCCTCCTCGGTATTGGTACCGGTACCATGGCTGGCATGCTTGGCATTGGCGGGGGCATGCTGATTGTCCCTGGATTGTTCTATCTTTTTTCTCTGATGGACTTACCCAGCTATAGTCTGATGCATCTTGCGGCAGGCAGTGCTATGTGCATCATGATTTTCACCTCCGCATCGTCGACCTTGTCCCATCATGCTCGGGGCGATGTACAGTGGACAATTTTTAGGCGAATTATTGCCGCCATCGGCATCGGTGTTATTCTAGGTAACTTGCTATCCAACCATTTAGATACCCATTGGTTAGAAATTATTTTTGGTGCTTTTCTCTTATTTGTCTCCGTTAAAGTTTTACTGGATTGGAAGCCAGCTTTTGAAGAAACAACCACACCGCCTCTTTGGGTGACAGCCTTAGTAGGTACATTAATCGGTTTCAAGTCAGGGATTTTAGGCATTGGTGGTGGAGCTATTAGCGTTCCATTTTTGTTGTATTGTGGCCTACCGATGAATAAGGCAAGTGGCACATCAGCCTCGTTTACCCTACCTATTGCCATTGTTGGCACCCTATCCTTCTTATTATTTTCCCAGGGATATACAGATATTTCCTGGGCAACCGGCTACATCTATTGGCCAGCCGTAGCCCTAGTAGCTCCATTTACCGTGATTGGTGCCCCCATTGGCACAAAACTATCCCACGTTATTTCGCCCCAATATCTGCGACGAATTTTTGGCCTATTGCTAGTAGTAATTGGCCTAAGAATGTTTGGAGGCGGTATGCAGTTTTTTGCTTGAGGCACAGAAAAGAATTAACCCACATACTCCTGCTGTTCAAGAAACCAGTCTTTGGCCCAAAGCAGGGCCTCATCAGCACTGGTCAATTGTCCCTGCGCTTGGGCAGTTTCAATAGCACTGAGCAATTGTCCTATTTGAGGACCCGATTTTAGATCTAAACGGCGCATTATCTCTTTGCCACTGACCAGTGGTATGGGATGGGCAATGGGGTCATCAGCTGTTTGATAACGTTTCACCATCGCAACTACTAACTCAGCAGAGATACCTAAAGATAACGCTACCAAAGACACCGCTGGAAAACTAGTACTCGCAGTCTTAAACAGGAAGAACTGATCCGCTCTCGATAAATATCCCCCTTGATCAGCCATACGGCCTAAATAAGGCTGAGACTGAAGAACTCTAAAGATAGATTGCCCTTCACTACGGCTGTACTTTAATCGTACCAACCAACGGTTAGCGGCCTCTTCATCCAGCGGTAGTAAACGCGATAAGCGAGCAGCTTTAATCCAGCTACGATAGTGGCCTGCAGGCACAGTATCCTTCCATCCGTGCAACAATTTCAGATAGCCTGACATCTTTGGCAAATTTTCCAGGGCCTGATCTAAGGCCGCTAATTGTTCTGTATGTCTGGCATTTAAATGGGGCAACCAAGCAGCAAACAAGCCATCCTGCCAGGCCATCCGAAAACAAGTTGCTCCGTTAGGCTGACTTAGCAGAGCATCTAGTTCATGGCGAATGCGCTCAGCAGCAATATTCTGAAGCAGGGGAGCTAATTCACGAATCGTACAGCGCGTATCATTATCGATGGTAAATCCTAGTTGGGCTGCCTGCCGGTAAGCCCGCAACAATCGCAACGGATCCTCAGCCAAGTTTTCACGGCTGACCATACGTAGGGTTTGTTGTTTTAGATCGGCCATGCCATTGAGTGGATCGATCAACCGGTCGCTTTGGGGATGGTAAGCAATGGCATTAATAGTAAAGTCTCGGCGCTGTAAATCAGTTTCTAGGGTAGGCCCCACCTGTTGAGCAAAGTCGATGGTGGCCTGGTCGAATACAGCACGGGCAATTTGATTGTCGGCATCAAGCACCACAAAGCCTGCCCGATAGCGTCTAGCAATATCACTTGCGATCGCGACCGCTCCATCCGGCAAAACAAAATCCAAATCTAAATAATCCGCCTGGCGCTCCAGCAAAGCATCACGAACACTGCCCCCGACCACACAGGCCGTTTCCGGCAGCAAGCGACTATCAAAGGGCCAAGTTTTCGGGATTAGGGCAGACGCCATAGACGACACAAACTTCAACGATGCAGCTCCAAAACGTAGTGCGGCTTACAATTCTCCTACATTGCGTCGCCCGTAAACACGGATTTTGATAGCAATTTTTTAGGATTTTGATAGGTTTCCTCTCAAATCATCGGGCAACTGCACAATTTGAAACAAATTTTCCTGCCCATATTTTAGCTGCGCTAAAGTAGTTGCAAAGCGCATTCCATTGAATGGAATACCCCTAATTACTGTGCAGTCTATATTATTCTTTCTCTGCCAGTTTATCCGATACACCCTCTGCTTTCGTTCCCTTTTCGCTTTCTAAACCACGTCTAAGTTGAAACCTATTGGTTCTTCTATAGAAAAACTCTAGTTCTGGACGTGGACAAGGTTTAATTCAGAAGTCCAGTCTTCAGTACAAGTTTCCCCGTTATATGTGTATTTGCATCAACTGCCATTATGTTGACCGCTGCATTACCTACCATGCAGTTGAAACTAATCATCGGCAACCCCATTTAACCGATACCCCAAATTTTGATCCTCAAAATCCCACCATTAACGCCAATATCATGCCCCCCGTCGTCAGTGTGGAAGGCGATCGCATTGTCCAGTCCGGCGATTTTGGCTTTGAATACGATGTAGTAGGCTGTGATAGCTTTCAAGAAGATATGGGTAAATGGGCCAGATTACGCCCCGGTGAAGCCATTCCGACATAATTTGCTGGGTGAATTAAACGCCATCGCGAATCGTACAGAGTGAACCAAAACCGTTACGAAATTCTCGAACCCCTTGGCAAAGGACAAAACGGCCAAACTATCCTGGCCCATTTTGTCGCCCCGAATAGCTCCCAACCCCTGATTGTCATTAAGCAACTGAACGCCCTTCAGGAACCGTTTAGCGCTCTCACCAAACGCCTAAAAGCCGTTAGCCAACATCCCCAGCTACCCAGCCTCATCGACAGCTGGCAGACATTAGGCAGCCAGTTCTTTGCCTTCGAATATATTGCCGCTCCACCCATTACTGAGTCCCAGACACCTCCCTGGTCGCCAATACAAGTCGAAACCTGGTTACTAACACTTTTGCCGGTTCTAGAACATATCCATAGCTTTCGACTGATCCATGGCGATATCCGACCAGACAATATTCGTGGAGGCCATCAGTCATCGATTTTGATTGACCTGCGGATTACTCAGCGTCTGGGCAAACACCAAACCGCCATTGACGTTATGGGGGGAGATGCTATCTATGCAGCCCCCGAACAGACCCTGGGCCAACTGGTATATGCCAGCGATCTTTACAGCCTGGGCTTAGTTGCTATCCATTTATTAACTGGGCTTACCCCCTTTGACCTCTACTCGGTAGCTGACAATCGCTGGATCTGGTCTGATCTAGTTACAGAATCGTTGCCCCAAAACCTGAGGCAGGTTCTTAACAAACTTTTAGAACGCTCCCTTGAAAATCGTTATACCAATGCAGCTCAAGTTATTAGGGATCTCAAACAGTCGCCAACCTTATCCTTATTGAACAAGGCCCGCTCTTTTCTCCCTCTCCAAGAATCCTTACCCCTCTCCTTACCAGCGATAACTAAATTAAAATCTCTAGCTTTTAGCCCATCTACAACAACTAAGCGCCAGCCAAACTCTGAGCGCCAAGTCAGCTGGCAACTGCTACACCAACTATCCAATGGCATCACCACAGCCTTAGCCCTTCAAGGAACCAGCTTGGCCATGGGTAATAGTTCAGGCTCTGTTCTGCTCTGTGACCTGGCCAAAGGTGCAGAGGTTTATCAACTAAGGGGTCGTCTTCATAGCGATCGCGTCACTGCCTTAGCATTCCACCCCCAGAATCGCATCCTTTACAGTGCTAGCAGTGACGGCAAGGTAAAACAATGGGACTTGCTCCGGGGCGAACTCGCACATACCCTAAGCCAGCCAGGTTGGCAGCCAACAGATTTGGCTGTTGCACCACCGTATCTCGTCGTTAGCGATGGTACTGGCTATATCGATTTATGGGATTTAGACGATCTCAAACATCATCACAGATTCAATCAACATCAAGACTGGGTAAACGCTATTGCCACCAATGGTCAACGGTTAGCTAGTATTAGTCGAGATAGAACCCTGCGGTTGTGGTCATTATCAGACAAGACATTGCTGAATACATTATCCATTAGCCCAAGTCAGGCATTGGCTCTGCATCCCAGCGGCAGCTATGTAATTGTCGGTAATGACCAAGGCCAGGTAGAAGTTTGGTCGTTGGGGCAATCAGTTCAATCTGAAAACCTTTGCACTGAGACAGATGGCATTATAGAACTGGCATTAAGTCCAGATGCGCGATTGCTCGCCGTGGGGACCGATGGTAATGCACTACGGGTCTATCAAGGAACGGATGGTCAGTGTGTTTCTGAATTGGTCCAGGGATGGGGTGTGGTGGCTATTGCGTTTGATGGACGCACCCTCGTTAGCAGTAGTCAGGATGAAATCGTCACCATTTGGCAAAGAAGAATGGAATAGATTTATTTACATAGTTCTTCTAACTGCAATTCAAGAAGATTACGGACAGTTGTAAATCTGATTTAGGGAATCTCACTTGTGACATGATCAGAGACGATTTCTATGGGTTCCTTCATGACTTACGGTCTGCCCGCTCCTTTAAAACCCGGCGATTTACTCTATGCAATTGCGCCTAGCGGAGTTCTGCGAGAAACAGAAAAATTTAAGGCGGGTTTACAGATTTGGTGCGATCGCGGCTACCAGGTAGAACTCAGCCCTATCTATGACAACCGTTGGGGCTATTTAGCAGGCACAGATGACCAACGTCGTCAGCAACTACTGGAAGCCCTGACTAATCCTAAATACAAAGGCATCCTCTGCGTCCGTGGCGGCTACGGCGGCACTCGCTTACTGGAAAACTGGCAATGGCCCGTCGATATCAATAAATGGCTGATCGGCTTTTCCGATATCACCAGCTTGCTATGGAGCTGTCAGCTTAGTGGTGGTGTTCATGGCCCATTACTCACCACCATCAGCCAAGAACCCGACTGGTCGCTGAAGCGATTATTTAACTGGTTAGAGCAGCAAACATTAGAATCACTGACAGGGGAAAGCTGGGTCAGCGGAATGGCTATAGGTAAACTGTTACCAGCCAACCTGACGGTAGCTACCTGCCTCCTCGGCACATCCCATGAGCCTGACTTTACCGGATCAATCTTGGCCTTCGAGGACGTGACCGAATCTCCCTATCGTCTGGACCGCATGTTGACCCATTGGCGAATGTTAGGCAAATTCGATCAAGTGGCAGGCATTGCCTTAGGTCGCTTTAGTCAATGCGAACCACCGAAAAATACACCCAGCTTTAGCGCCCTAGAAGTGCTACAAGAACGTCTTGGGGATCTGGGGATTCCTATCGTTGCTAACTTGCCCTTTGGCCATGACGGTGTCAATGCCGCCCTGCCGTTTGGTATTCAATCAAAATTAGAGGCTAGAACCGATGGTTCTGGCCTCTTATCGTTTCCAAACCATAACCCACCCACCCCAAACCCTATGTAGGGGCGTTGCATGCAACGCCCCTACATAGGAAAATCCTTACGCCTTAACCATTTTTTTATCACCATTACCCACGGTGACGATTTCTGTTTCCATTTCATTGATTACAGTCTCAGATAACGCAGGAATTGAATCATCACCTGTAATCAAACGGGCACCACGCTGATAGGTGAAATAGTTCCACCCCCACTGCAGCAGCACCAACAGCTTGTTATCAAATTCGATTAAGAAGTAGATATGGACAAAAATCCAAATAAACCAGGCAGGAAATCCAGATAGCTTCATAAAGTTGAGGTCAGCTACGGCCTCATTGCGACCAATCACAGCCATGCTGCCCTTATTCTTGTAGTTAAAGGCAGTCACTGGCTCATTAATTAGCTTAGCTTTGACGGTTTTAGCCAAATAACTGCCCATCTGCATCGCTACAGCTGCCGTGCCCGGCAACGGCTTGTCGTCTTGATGAGCATAGTGAGCCAAATCGCCCGCCACATAAAGGTTGGGATAATTGGGCACACTCATGTCAGCCTCAACCATCACGCGACCAATACGGTCGGTTTCAGTCCCAGTCCTTTCGGCAATCGCTTTACCCAAGGGTGATGCTTTAATGCCAGCTGCCCACAGCACAGTGCAAGCTTGCATTTCAGTGATTACACCATCATGCTTGATGGAAACCGTATCGCCATCAATGTTAGTTACCAGAGACTGCGTACGAACCTCAACACCAAGCTTTTCTAAAGACGCTTTAGCCGCTATCGATAGGTCAGCAGGATAGGGAGGCAAAACCCTATCCATCCCCTCGAGCAAAATAATTTTGGTTTCCTGGGGGTCAATATCGGTAAAATCGTCCTTAATGGTTTCATAGGCCAGTTCTGCCAAAGCACCCGCTAATTCCACACCGGTTGGTCCAGCACCCACCACCAGGAATGTGAGCAACGCCTTACGACGGTCAGGATCAGTTTCCTTTTCAGCCGCCTCAAACGCTAAGAAAATACGCCGTCGCACTTCTAAGGCATCCTCAATGGTCTTCATACCAGGGGCAATGTCAGCCCAGTGGTCATTACCAAAATAGTGATGGCTGGAACCTGTCGCTAAAATGAGGCTATCGTAACTGATCACCTCATTACGCTTTAGAGTTACTATTTGGGCATCGGGGTCAATATCCACAACCTCACCCATCAGCACCTTGACATTTTTCTGACGACTCAACACAGAGCGCAGCGGTGAGGAAATATCACCTGCTGACAGACCACCTGTAGCGACCTGATAAAGTAACGGCTGAAATAAATGGAAATTACGCTTGTCAATGAGCGTCACCCTTACTGGGGCCTTGCTCAAAGACTTTGCGGCGTAAAGACCGGCAAAGCCTCCACCGACAATCACCACATGATGTAGAGAATTTTGCTCTGCTGTTGTCCTTTGGGCTATAGAAGCCTGACCAGAAAGGGCTGCTGTCATAGCATTAAAAACTATTACGTATGATAAACAATCTTATATCTTCTATTTCTGAGTTGGGTACATAAACAATCGTCTTCTTCAAAGTTTGTTTAAATTACCCAACTTGCTATTCAGGCCCACGACAAGGGATTTCCATATACTTAAATATTCCCTTTCAAGGCGTAAAAATCTGAAAATATCGCCCTAATCAGTTCTTGAGATCGATGACATATTTACCCCTAACCATGTTTCGTAATATGTCATGGGATTTACACAGGTACGCCTATGTGGTTTTTTATCCTAAAAGTATATTCAAGGTCGATTAACAAGTCCTACGTGCCAAGAGGGGACTTGACTTGGTAATCTGGTTAACCAGGTTTATCAACAGCATTAAGAGCAAATATTTCTGATGGTTTGGGCAATACAAACCTACTCAGAGGGAAAACTCCCAGAGGAGAAATAAACCTTGTCTACGTCCATAATTGGAACTTTTCCGTAGAAGAACCTACAGGTTTCAACTTGGACATTGTGTTAATCAGAAAAAATTGATTGTGCGGATTGGAAAGGGGGCAGCAAAACTATGGCTTTAATTGTCCAAAAGTACGGTGGTACATCGGTGGGTAGTGTTGAGCGTATTCAAACCGTTGCCAAACGCGTACAGACAACCGTACAGGCAGGCAACTCAGTTGTTGTAGTTGTATCAGCCATGGGCAAAACTACTGATAGTCTAGTTAAACTCGCAAGTGAAATTTCTAGCCAGCCAAGCCGTCGGGAAATGGACATGCTGCTCTCGACAGGAGAACAGGTTTCGATTGCGCTATTGAGTATGGCCCTCCAGGAACTTGGTCAGGCGGCTGTTTCAATGACCGGTGCGCAAGTCGGTATCGTTACAGAAGCCCGTCATAGTCATGCTCGTATTTTGAGAGTTGAAACAGAGCGAGTTAAACGCTATCTAGATCAGGGACAAGTTGTAGTTGTGGCTGGTTTTCAGGGCATTAGCGATGCTCCAGACTTGGAAATTACCACCCTCGGTCGAGGCGGCTCCGACACATCGGCTGTGGCCTTAGCAGCTGCAATCCAGGCTGATGCCTGTGAAATTTGCACTGATGTTCCTGGTATTTTAACGACTGATCCTCGGCTGGTCCCTTCAGCCCAGTTAATGGCTGATATTACTTGCGACGAAATGCTAGAGTTAGCTAGCTTGGGAGCCAAGGTCTTACATCCAAGGGCAGTGGAAATTGCTCGCAACTACGGTGTCATGCTAGTTGTACGATCTAGCTGGACTGATGAGCCTGGAACCAGAGTAATTGCACCCAGCCGACTACTGCGTCCCTTAGAAGGGTTAGAACTAGCTCATCCTGTTGATGCCATTGAGTTTGATACTAACCAGGCCAAGGTAGCTCTACTGAGGGTACCGGACCGTCCCGGGATTGCCGCCCATCTATTTGGTACGGTTGCCCAGGAAAACCTCAACGTTGACTTGATTATTCAATCTATTAACGAGGGGAATTTTAACGACATTGCTTTTACAGTCGAAAAGAATGTGTTGCCCCAGGCAACGACAGTGGCCTCATCCCTCATCCCCTCTCTGCGAGGTCCATTTGATGATGGGAATACGATTGACTTACTGACGGATACCGAAATTGCCAAGGTCAGTATTGCTGGGGCTGGCATGATTGGTCGCCCAGGAGTTGCAGCCAGGATGTTTTCTACCTTGGCTGCTGCCGGGGTAAATATTCAGATGATTGCAACGTCTGAAGTGAAGGTGAGCTGTACAATTGCAGCAGAGGATTGCGATCGCACCATCGCCGCTCTCTGCCATGCCTTCGATCTTAACCAGTCCCCTGCCCGTTTGGATACCACTGCTACAGTTACGGGTCCAGCCGTTCGCGGCGTAGCCCTTGATCGCAATCAAGCCCGATTAGCACTTCGCTATGTTCCTGACCAGCCTGGGATGGCTGCCAAACTTTTTCAGATACTCGCCGATCGTGGCATTAGCGTCGATATGATTATCCAAGCCCAGCGCTGCCGAGAACATAATGGCATACAAACCCGCGATATTGCGTTTACTGTAGCCCAAGCAGACGCAGATATGGCCAACGATGTCCTTCACTCCCTGGCAACTGACTTTGGCAGTAGCGAAATTGTACTGGATAAGGCTATCGCTAAAGTCAGCGCTGTAGGCATTGGTATGATGACCGAATCTGGAACAGCTGCAAAAATGTTCCAAGCTCTGGCAGACTGCAACATCAATATTCAGATGATCGCCACTTCAGAGATCAAGATTAGCTGTGTTGTAGCAGAGGATAGCGGCATTGACGCACTTAAAGCTGTACACACAGCCTTTGGACTAGCCGGCAGTCAAGAAATTGAGGTGCCGGCCTAGTAGACTGTTAGGCTTAGTGCCCCATCTTCTCCAGTGACAACCGTGATGCAATAGTCTCAACTAGTGGAATGGGACTCGATAGCCGATTAAACAATTCCCAGAGAACTTGATTTCCATCTGCCGCCGACTGCGGGGCACGGGAAAGCAAAATATCACGGCATACCTGCCGAAAATCGGCATCTTCAGCCGAAAACTTGATGCCTTCACATTGACATACCTGGGCAATCATCAATTGGGGACGTAAACTAGATTGCCCTTCGGGAAATACTTGCCGAAAAAATTGCTGCACAATTCCAACTACCAAGGTAGCAGACTCATGGGAAACCCCTATTAGCTCCATCAGGAGCTTTTGCTGTGCCAAAACATTAGGCTCTGGCAATCGAATTGTAATTAATCGATCAAACAGCGCGTTTTGGGTACCGTAGGTACCGCAATACTCCTCAGAGTTGGAGGTAAAAATTACTCGAAACTCAGGATGAACAGACACATACTCTGACCCAGACGCATTAGTTAGCACTAACATCCGCTCTTCTAAGGCAGACAGCAAAATTGTATTTATCTCAGGACGAGATCGATTAAATTCATCGTAGATTAAGGTCCATCCCTCACAGCAAGCTAACCTCAACCAAGAGTCTGGCTGACTGGATATGGTTAAATCATGGCCTCCTACCACCAGCAACATTTGCCGCTTTCGACAATCAGCTAAATGCATGGCCAAGGTAGTTTTACCAATTCCAGTGGGGCCTTCTAAATGCACAGAGTAGCCAGAACGCAAATATCGTAGCGCTCGCTGCATAACCTGCTCAAGTGCAGCGGTCCTCACAAACTGCTTAGGTCGCACCTGAATTACCGTGGACACTAAAGATACCGATCCTTTGTAAATGGAGTATGGGCTATAACGTATACATTGCCCACGAAAAATTAGTTCGCACCGCTGTTATTCAAAATGCTTTAATCTGCCAACACTTACTAATTTCTGAGAGCACAGATAGGAATATCTCGAAAATCAGCAGTAGCATTTGCTTTAGCCTTCCCCAATGGGGTATGCCACTCTCTATTATCCCCTCCAGATCTATTCATCTTTCAACAAGTGCTTTCCGTATCATTCAGACCTAGTGTTACCTTCCTTATCTTGCAGCATTGCAAACTTAAACCACGTCCAAATTGAAACTGTAATTCTTCACCAGAAAAACGACCGTTTTGGACGTGGACAAGGTCTAATGCACTCAGCAAAATTCGCCCGATCGATTTGTCTAACCGATGGATTCTGCCTATATTGATCGCCTACTACAGGCATTGAAAGATTCAGATGAAACCCTGCGTAATCAAGCAACAGGCGAATTCTGGCACATGTGGTTCCACCAAAAAGGTGTGCACGGTGCTAAGCGTTTGATTGAGAGTCAAACCTTAGTTGAAGCAGAGCGTAATCAAGAAGCCAAAGCCATCCTTGATGAACTCATTCTCACTCAGCCCGACTTTGCTGAAGCCTGGAACCGACGTGCCGTCCTATATTACATGCTAGGCAGATACGATGAAGCCATTCAGGATTGCGAAAAAACCCTTGAGCTGGTTCCCCATCATTTTGGGGCGCTTCATGGCCTTGGTTTATGCTACGCGTCCATCGGAAATTATCTCGATGCTATTAAATGCTTTCGACGCACCCTTGACATTCAACCTTTCTCTCTAATTAATCAGCGCCTAATTTTAGAATGTACAGCCAAATTAACTTGAATCCTGACAATGTCGCCCAGGTTGCCAGTACGGACTTGCATTTTATGGCACCCTAGCAAAATACAATAGGCAAGTAGACGTACATTCGCTGCACATGCAAACTCTGACGCCCCCTGCTACTAATACCGGCGCAAACGAACTGGTGGATACCAAAATTATTCGTCGGAAGACTCGTCCAGTCCCTGTTGGCAACGTCATCATTGGCGGTGGAGCCCCTGTTGTCGTGCAGTCGATGATTAATGAGGACACCCTAGATATCGATGGCTCGGTAGCCGCTATTCGCCGTCTACACGAAATTGGTTGCGAAATTGTTCGGGTAACCGTGCCTAGCATGGCCCATGCTAAAGCCTTAGCCAAAATCAAGGAAACATTGGCAACGTCCTATCAGCTAGTCCCTTTGGTGGCCGATGTCCATCACAACGGCATGAAAATAGCGCTAGAAGTCGCTAAACATGTGGACAAGGTTCGTATCAACCCGGGTCTTTACGTGTTTGAAAAACCCAGTGATAGCCGTACTGAATACACCCAAGCAGAGTTTGATGCTATCGGTGAAAAAATTAAAGAAACCCTAGAACCTCTAGTGGTTTCCCTAAGGGACCAGAATAAAGCTATGCGTATTGGTGTCAACCATGGCTCTTTAGCAGAACGCATGTTGTTTACCTATGGTGATACGCCTGAGGGTATGGTGGAATCTGCCTTAGAGTTTATTCATATCTGCGAATCCCTCAATTTCTATAACCTGGTTATTTCTCTAAAGGCATCCCGAGTTCCGGTCATGTTGGCAGCTTACCGACTAATGGCAAAACGCATGGATGGACTCGGCATGAACTACCCACTCCATTTAGGTGTAACTGAAGCTGGGGATGGCGAGTATGGTCGCATTAAGTCTACTGCTGGTATTGGCACACTCCTAGCCGAAGGTATCGGTGACACCATTCGGGTCTCCTTAACTGAGGCACCTGAAAAAGAAATCCCAGTGTGCTACAGCATTTTGCAGGCTCTGGGGTTGCGTAAAACTATGGTGGAATACGTTGCCTGTCCATCCTGTGGTCGCACATTGTTTAATTTGGAGGAAGTTCTGCATAAAGTACGAGCAGCTACTAACCATCTCACAGGGTTAGATATTGCCGTCATGGGCTGTATTGTGAATGGTCCTGGAGAGATGGCTGATGCAGACTATGGCTACGTCGGCAAAACACCTGGCTACATCTCTCTGTATAGGGGGCGTGAAGAAATCAAACGGGTACCCGAAGATAGCGGTGTAGAAGAATTGATCAACCTGATTAAAACGGATGGTCGCTGGGTTGACCCGGAAAACTAACAATACAGCAGTAGAACTATAGATAGTTTTGCCCCACGTAAAACCGTTGGTTTGTATAGGACAGCCAATGGTTTTATGTGGGTTTTAAGTAACATCCAAGGAAACCTTCATCTTGATCCCATGCCAATTTGTTAGGGTATGAAGGTAGATTAAACTCACTCAAACGTCCAATTACTAGTGATGGGCAGTCTAACTTGCTAATCAATTAATGATTGATCGTCTATTCGCCAGCGTTCTTGCAGACTTGCTAAGCTGCACAAGATGACTAAAGATTTGTGAGGATTTGTACGACCCCTACAACAATTGAGCAAAGCTTATATATTTGTAAGGGGTGTGGGTTGATTATTTATACTGGCTAACTAAGTTCATATCGTCCTAATTGTTCTGGATCACTTTTTATGGCAACCAAGAAGCATGGCCTGATTCTGGGTGCAGCAGCTTTGGCAAGTATGGCCGTTGTTGTTGCAGGAACAAACATTCACTGGTCTCAAAGTCAGGCATTCTTTAGAGAGAGCCCTAAAGAGGTAATTGATGAAGTTTGGCAGCTAATCGATCATGAATATGTTGATGAAACATTTAATGATCAGGACTGGCAAGCAATCCGTACTAATTATTTAAATCGCGACTACATTGACAGCAGTGCTGCCTACGAAGCTATTCGTGAAATGTTGGATACCTTGGAGGATCCCTACACGCGCTTCATGGATCCCCAAGAGTTTCGCAACATGCAAATTGATACTTCCGGTGAACTCACAGGTGTCGGTATTCAAATTTCTCAGGACGAGGAAACAGAGGAGATTGTAGTGGTTTCTCCAATTGAGGATACACCGGCCTTTGAAGCTGGCATTCGATCTGGGGACATTATTATAGGGATTGATAGCGAGACCACTGAAGGCATGGACCTAAGCGATGCTGTTAATTTAATCCGAGGTCCCGTTAATTCTGAGGTGACGTTGACCGTATTGCGGGACGAGGAAGAGATCAATTTCGACTTGATTCGGGCTCGGATTGAAATTCATCCTGTACGCTACGCCTATCATCCCGAACAGGAAGGGGGTGTAGGATATATTCGTTTGACCCAGTTTAGTGCCAATGCAGCAACAGAGATGCGCGAAGCCATTCAAGAACTAGAGCTTCGCGATGTGACTGGCTATATCTTAGACTTGCGCTCTAATCCTGGTGGCTTGCTCTACTCCAGTATTGATATTTCTCGCATGTGGTTGAGCGCAGGCACCATTGTATCCACTGTTAACCGCGAGGGTACCGTGGATGAAAATGTAGCTAGCGATCGCGCCTTAACTGATAAACCGTTAGTGGTATTAGTCGATGGTGGTTCTGCCAGCGCCAGTGAAATTCTATCAGGGGCACTACAGGACAATAACCGAGCGGTGCTGGTGGGGACAACGACCTTTGGAAAAGGGCTGGTACAGTCAGTACGAGGTCTAGGCGATGGTTCAGGCATTGCGGTAACCATTGCCAAGTACCTAACGCCTAGCGGTCGAGACATTAATACTCTGGGCATCGAACCCGACTTTATCGTAGAACTCACCGATGAAGAACGGGAGTATCTGAGTGAAGATCGCGAGCGTATTGGTACGACAGAAGATCCACAATACGCCAAGGCCATTGAGGTCCTTAATGATGTGATTCGAGGGCAGCGTGAAGCGGCCAGTGTTGGCGCAGTTTTGGTCAACTAATTCACTTAAAGTTACTTGGGTAAACATTTGCCAGCCCGAATCAGACCTACTCGTTTAGCAATCGCTTCGGCACGGCTGGTAAATGGCCCCCAGATATTTGAATTTTCTGTAACCTGGGCCATTTCAGTTTGACTAAAGATTTCACAATGACCACCTGCTTGTTGGACAACGTGCCAGGATTTTTTTGTTTGAGTTGCTTCGGTGTTGTCTATTTCAGCAGTCATGGGATCAGGTAGCTTGAGACGCGGTTAAATAAATTAGACCAGACCACAATGTCAGTAGTACAGCCAGCCAAAACAGCCCTAGGGCCACTAGAGGATAACTTTGGGATAGAGGAGACATGAGGACTGCGATCGCACCAATTTGCACGACTGTCTTGGCTTTCCCCCATAAGTTGGCCCCCACAATCTTAGTTTGACCAACCCGCCAACCTGCAATGGTCAGCTCCCGAGCCAAAATCAAGAATACTCCCCATGCAGGCACTGTTCCTAGCTGCACCAACATTATTAGTGGTGCTAGCACCAGCAGCTTATCCACTAGAGGATCCAAGAATTTTCCCAAATCCGTCACCTGATTCAACCGTCTGGCCAAATAGCCATCCAACCAATCGGTACAGGCTGCCAGCAAAAAGACAGCCACTGCCCACCAACAACGAGGAACTGAAGGATTAGCCAACAGCATAAACAACGACGGAATTGCCATTAGGCGTGACACCGTAATCCATGTAGGTAAATTCATGGAGTTCATCGATAGCTAATGTGCTCTTCCCGATAGTTAGGCGGCTCTACATGGATGGTAACCCGAATTGGACCAAAGGCCTGCTCCAACGTTTGCTCAACAACTTCAGTAATATCATGGGCACTGACCACATCCTTGGGCTCCACAATCAAATGCATATCAATAAATACCTGCCGTCCCAATACCCCCCGTGAAGCAATACTGTGGCAATTCACAACACCAGGTACCCGCATCACTTCACGATGGATTAACTCCGGCGCAATGGCCATTTCATCTACTAGCCAAGGTAAATTGGCAGATAACACAACCCAACCACTGTGAAGTACCAAAATTGCTACGGGCAAAGCCATCACCATATCCAACCAACCAATTCCTCGCCAAACACCGATTAAACCAGCAATAACGACGATCGTGATCCAGATATCGCTCATCGTATGGTGAGCATCAGCAATCAAAAGCTGACTACCCAAACGCACACCCACACGTCTTTCGTAAACCGCAACGATAATATTGATCCCCAACACCAATAGCATGATCCAAAGGGCACCAGGCGTTAGTTCCACAGAATCTGCCCCAAGCAACAAGCGCTCAAACGCTCCCCTTAAGATTTCAAAGCAAGCAATACCTAAAAACGCAGCAATACCTAAAGCACCAACTGCCTCATATTTTTGATGACCATAGGGGTGCTCTCGGTCAGGTTTTGGTGATGCCAACTGGTTTGTGACCAGCCCTAAAACGTTATTAGCACTATCTGTAACACTATGGAGCGCATCCGCCAGTAAACTTAAGGATCCTGTCCAAAAGCCGACAAATACCTTGAGAACCATCACTAAAAGATTGAGAAACAGGGTAATTAGTAGAACCTGCCTCACTTCAGACTGATAGCTACCACCAGAAACTTCAGTAGACATGCACGACTTCTCCGCAGCATGTCTAATAGTAGCGAAAGAGGTTACCCAACGGGCATTAAGCTGCTAAACAGACAATCCAACAATTCCACAGGATTTTATAAACTGATAGGGTTAGCGTACACTCGATATGTCAGTCCTTATTGCTTTAGTAATACTTTCCATTAGTCTAGGGCTATGCTACTTAATCGATGGTCTTCCCCATCTGTGGCCCAGTCTGTCGATTGCTCCGATATGGCTATGGTTATTTTTGGGCTCAATGGTTTTGAGCTGGTTTATGCAGGACAGCTAACTGATTTTTACATAAGGTTATAACAAGCCATGGCTAGAAACTTTGACCTGGAACAATTAGAGCAGCTTGCTGGTGGTGATAAAACATTTGAAAAAGAACTGTTGCAGATGTTTATAAGTGATACAGAAAATAGCCTCAGTCAGCTAGCAACTGCAATTAGCATGGAAAATCAAACAGCCATACAAGAACTTGCGCACTATATCAAAGGCGCAAGTGCAAATGTTGGTGCAGTAGGGATGTCTGCAGCAGCAGCCAAGCTTGAGATGCTAGCCCAAAAAGGGAGCCTCAGGTCAGCTCCTGACAACCTTATAAAACTGCAGGCTTTACATCAAGAGGTTAGACGTTTAGTCCGTTAACAAGGTCAAACGGGGCTTGCTAAACATGCTTCTCTAAATTAGAGACCCAAAGCTTAAGCCCTGGGTCTCTAATTTGGCAAAACTTACCTACCTATCGAAGACTTTTCTTTAGACAGATGTACGGCTTTCAGTTGGCTCAGTAGTGCCATAAAGTTCTGGCAAATCACGCGATGGTGGCAGTGTTTTGGATTCACGGGTTTCAATATAGCCCGTATAGTAGGCACCGGGTTCAATTTCTAAGGCACCTGCCACAACGTCTCCTTCTAACCGGGCAGTGCTACTCAACGTCAGTTTACCTTCTGCATATACCCGCGCTTTCAAAACTCCTTGAACCGATATGTTTTGAGCGCGAACTTCTTGGCCTTCCACCAAACCGGTTTTAGAAATTTCTAGATCTCCCTGGATATCAACAATTCCATGAACGATACCATCAACAACTAACTTACCTTCTGCATGTATATTGCCCTCTAGTTCACATGTTTTGCTGAGATACGTAAAACTAGTCGCTGGCTTTCGCTTAAACATAAACACAGTAATGAGTACCCGTTCGGCTGGACAGTAATAATAATCGAAGGTTCCTACGGGGTAAGGCCCCAGATGCACACTTAATCTGAAACGTTTGCTATTGAACCATGGCTCAAAATTTTACCTTCTAAGCATTAACAAGCTGAGTAACAATTAAACAACTTTCTTTTCAAACTTTAAGGCTTTTCTTGCCTAAACTTTAGCATCAAGTTTTTAATTCAGACTGTTGCTTAGGCTATTTGTTTACTTGATTTTTTATACAAGGGGTCTAAAAAATCGTCCATATACGTAGATAACTCCTTAAATAAGACACCATCAGATAGTACGCGCAGGCATCGCAGGTAAGGGTTCCATAACTTTAATTTTCTTGAATAAGTAAAATTTAAAGACCTTATAAAGGCTTATCCCAAGAGGCTGGTTAATGCTAAAGCCATAGCAGCTGAACCAATCGGGACAGTTAGATTATCAATGCCATATTTGGAAACGGCTTCGAGAGCTGTGGCTGCGATCGCAACCCCCAAGGCCACCCCCATAAGCGCCCAGCTCATGCCCCATAACCCGCCCAAGACAACTAATACGACTAGGGCACTTGCGATCGCCATAGTGCAACTACCTTCCCAACTTTTTTGCTCACCCCAAAGCTCGTACCTGTGGCGACCCCAACGCTGTCCTACCAAAGCCGCCAAACCATCTCCCCAGCACATAATCAAGATACCGATCACTCCAAAATATGGATATTTCTGAGGCCAGCACCAGCCCATTAGCACACCTATACTAACTGCATAAAAAAAAGTACCCCAGCTACGACGTCCTACACTGTTAATACCTGGCAAAATCGGAAACCGATAGGAAATTAGAGCGATCCCGGCAAATATAACGGCGGCGGCTACACCCATCCAAGCAGGTAACCTTAACCACCAAGCCAGCAAAATTACGTGTCCTGCACCAATATGGACAATCTTACGGGTAATTTCTGGACCATACCCCAGCCGTCGCGCCCCTTCAGAAGCACTGCCAATCAATAACAACCAGACCAATACCAGTCCTACCTGCCAGCCGTAAACGGATAATCCAATGTCTAATTGCCCCATGCGCTATCAGCCAAATCCCCTCAACGCGATTGTAAAGCCTACATCAGATCCTTACTCAATGCGGTTCCCCTATCACCCTCAGACTGCTATCTTGATGGGGAAATTCAGTCACAAGCCACCGCATGGGGAATACCTACAAGCGAGTACTACTAAAACTTAGCGGCGAAGCCCTGATGGGCAAACTGGCCTACGGCATTGACCCAACTATAGTAGATGCCATCGCCCAGGAAATTGCAGCCACCATCACTCAAGGAGTTCAAATTGCTATCGTCGTTGGCGGAGGCAATATTTTTCGAGGCGTAAAAGGCGCTGCCTCAGGCATGGATCGCGCTACAGCAGACTATATTGGCATGCTTGCCACGGTCATGAACGCCATGACCTTACAAGATGCCCTAGAACGTATTGATGTACCTACTAGAGTCCAGACAGCCATTTCTATGCAGGAAATGGCTGAGCCCTATATTCGCAGAAGAGCCATTCGTCACCTTGAAAAAAATCGAGTTGTCATCTTTGGCGCTGGTTCCGGTAATCCATTCTTTACAACCGATACTACCGCTGCCCTCCGTGCAGCTGAAATTAGCGCCGAGGTACTCCTTAAAGCCACCAAGGTAGATGGCGTTTATGATTCTGACCCTAAAACTAATCCCAACGCAAAACGTTATACCAGTTTGACCTATAGTCATGTTCTAGCCAAAGATCTCAAAGTGATGGATGGTACAGCCATTGCACTGTGTAAAGATAACAACATCCCCATCATGGTGTTTAATCTAGCTGTTGCTGGCAATATTCAACGAGCCATGACTGGGGAACCAATTGGCACGATTGTGGGAGGATCTTGTGAAGTTAGCTGATATTAACGATGTAGAGCAGGCGATGCAAAAGGCGGTTGAAGCCACTAAGCGTTCTTTCAACACCATCCGCACTGGGCGCGCCAACGCATCCTTATTGGATCGTATTTCCTTTGATTATTACGGTGCCCCTACACCATTGAAATCAATGGCTAGCATCAGCACCCCTGACCCAAGTACGCTAATGATTCAGCCCTACGATGCTAGCATTCTCAGCCAAATTGAGAAGGCGATTTCTCTGTCTGATGTTGGCCTAGTGCCAAACAACGATGGTTCAGTTATTCGGTTAAATATTCCACCCTTAACCACCGAACGTCGTAAAGAATTTGTCAAACAGGCCAGTAAGTACGCTGAAGAAGGGCGTGTAGCCATTCGTAACGTTAGACGGGACGGCATGGAATTTGCTAAAAAGCAAGAAAAAAGTGGTGACTTATCTGAAGATGAAGCTCGCGATTTGCAAGATCAGGTCGAAAAGCTAACTAAGCAATACATTCAGAATGTCGATAAGGCATTTGAAGATAAGGAAAAGGAAATCATGAAGGTTTGATTCAATAGCATTCAGATTCTAAAAAGAAAAAGCTACCTAGCTCCCAATTGCGCTGACTCCAAGATTTAGTAGCCACAGCCCCTTAAAATAAAGCGGGTCATATCAGGAGTGCATGATGTTTGACTGTATCGTCGTAGGCGCTGGACCTGCAGGTAGTACAACCGCGTATCAGCTAGCAAAGCAGGGCCACTCTATATTGCTCATTGAAAAGCATGACCTCCCCCGCTACAAGCCTTGTACGGGGGCTGTGGCACCAAGTATCGCCAACTGGCTTGACTTTGATATCACACCCGCTATCGATCAAAAGCTGCGTCGTATTCGTTACACTTGGCAGCTGACTGATCCCATTGACTCAGAAATCGAAACCGATGAGCCCATATGGGTTGTTCGTCGTGATGTCTTTGATCAATACTTAGTTGACCAAGCCTACAGGCAGGGTGTAACCATCAGAGATAGTACACCTGTTTTAAGCATAGAGTTCAAAAGCAAAACTTGGACAGTCAACACGGCAAACGGGTCATTCGTTACCCGTTATCTAGTAGCCGCTGACGGGGCCGATGGTCCAATGGCTAAATGGCTGGGATTTAAATCTGAAAAAGTGCGTCAGAGTTATGTTCTAGAGCTGGATTTACCTGCACCTGTTGACAATCCCACCATGTCATTTGAATTTGGCTTGGTTAAGCAAGGTTGCCTTTGGAACTTTCCAAAACAACAGCGTTATTCCCTAGGCATTGCTCGTTTCTTGGGCGATACTCTCAAAAATCCAGAAAAATCTTTAGCTACCTATGCCGAAGCATTAGGGACCCATATCGAAGCAGGCCAACTCTATACCCATGGCCTTAAACTTTGGAATGGCAATCGCCCTCTCCATACAAACCAAGCACTCTTAGTGGGTGAAGCAGCTGCCCTGGTAGATCCCATGACTGCCGAAGGTATTCGTCCTGCAATTTTTAGCGGGATTAAAGCTGCCATGGCTATCAACAGTGCCTTGAAGGGAAATGAACAATCTCTGGCCAACTACAGCCAGACCATTCACAATGAATGGGGCAATGACATCCAGTGGAGTCAGCGCATTGCCAACGTGTTTTTCCGCATACCTAAAATTGGCTATCGAGTTGGCATCAAGCGACCAACTGCAACTAAACGATTGGGCCAACTACTAACTGGTGAAATCCACTACGCCGACTTAGCCAATCGAGTGATAAAACGCCTCAGTAGTGGCTTTTTACCTGGCAGAGAGAGCTAAGCAATCTTTTTTCAAGCAGAGTGGTTATTTTTACCGACTTAAGTAAACAATAATCATTTATTGTAGAAAATAAAAATTAAAACCTTATCAAAAAAATTCACAAGTAAATCCTTGGAACAGTATACGAGATTGCAATTTATATAAAGCAAATCTTTAGATTAAACATTTTAAGAATATTTTGTCTAAACATATTCTTCACAAGACTAATAACTTTTATATTTTAAATTTCCGGCAGTTTGGTCATTTCTAGAACCACATAAAAGTGTCTAAAAATACGCGGGACTAGGGCTCTGGCGACAGCGGGGATCGCCTGCCAAGAGGCGATCCCCGCTGTCGCTGTAACTTTTGACACATTGTCGCAAACATAAGAGCTTGTCATAATTAAGACCTACCTGTTTTTTTAATAAGTTCTTATGAATACTGTGATTCAAACTGTCCATTGCCCAAACTGTGGTCAATCCGCTGAGCGGCATTATTTAAACAATCAGCAATTAACCCGAACTCAATGTTCAAGCTGTGATTACTTAATGATTGTTTGTCAAAAAACTGGCAAAGTTATCGAAGCATATGCCCCAGGAATCGCTTCAGTGATGGCTAGCTAACATTAAATGAGCAAATGGCAAATCCCTATAAAAATTGGAGAACAAGTTTTCTACAGCCTGAGACTAAGCTTCAACTTTGGATGCGCGTAACTGCCCACAAGCCGCATCTTTTTCTAGCCCCCGTGAATAACGAACACTGACAGCAATTCCTGACGTTTTTAAGCGGTCAGTAAATTGGTTAATACGTTTACGTGAAGGACGCTGATAGTCTACTTCATCGATAGGATTATAGGGAATTAAGTTGACATGGCTTTGAAATCCACGCAGTAACTGCGCCAACTCACCAGCGTGGTCTTCACAGTCATTCAAACCTGCTAGCAAAATATACTCGAACGTAACACGACGCCCTGTAATAGCAACATATTCACGACATTCATCCAGTAAATCTGCCAAGGGATATTGTTGTGCACTGGGAATCAACTGCGTTCGTAGTATTTGATTAGAGGCATGGAGACTGACAGCTAATGTTACTTGCAACTGATGCTGGGCAAGTCGACGAATTTTCCCTGGAATCCCAACTGTAGAAATAGTGATGCTGCGCTGACCAATACCAATATCCTGGTTAAGGCATTTCACTGCTGCCACAACATTTTCTGTATTGATCAACGGTTCTCCCATACCCATAAAAACAATATTGCTAACCCGCTGCTTAAAGGCTGCTTGCACAGTCAGCACCTGGTCAACAATTTCATGAACAGCTAAATTGCGAATAAATCCACCTTTACCCGTTGCACAAAAATCACAGGCCATGGGACATCCTACTTGAGATGACACACAGACGGTCAGACGTTTGTCCGTTGGCATGCCAACGGCCTCAATCATTTGCCCATCGCCTAAGCGCAACAAGAACTTAACCGTTTGATCAGCAGCCACAGAGCGATGATGAATTTCAGAGCGACCAACAAAAACGCTCTCCATCTCCTGACGCCAGACTTTTGGAAAAACTGTAATGTCTGTTAATGAACGAGCACCCTTGCTGTATAACCACTGGTGCAGTTGCTTACCTCGATAGGCAGGCTGTCCCTGGGTCTTCACCCAATCAGTCAACTCAGCTTGGTTCATCCCTAGAAGAGGACGCTGAGGTGATTCATTGATTTGAGCACCATCTAAGGTAACAACCATGGTTAAAGCTAATAAAAAGTAGTCCAGGGCAATTGCCAGAACTACATCTTAGATGATGATGAGGGGTAGTCGGCAGCATGTCACCATTCACCCCTCATTTCATCACTTTAATTATTAGCCTCAGGATTGTCATTAATCAGGTCAACTAATCCTTCGGTCAATGCCCTGGGATCCATAAAGACAACCTTAGAATTATCACTTTCACCTAGCTTTTGATTTGCATCTACATAACGCTGAGCAATCAAAAACTTCATAATGTCACCTTGGCTTAGCTGACCATCAAACGCCTGAGAAATCAGACGCATCGACTGAACATTACCCTCTGCTTCCAGGATAGCGGCCTCCTTTAAACCTTCGGCTTTAGTAATTGCAGCCCGTTTAGCAATTTCAGCGGCCTGCTCAAGTCGCATAGATTCTTCCACTTCAGATGGGATTTTAATCTCTTGAACTTCTACACGATTTACCTTGACCCCCCAAGGTTCAGTCGCCTCATCTAAGACATCAAGCAAAGCCTTATTGATAGCTTCTCTGGAGGAGAACGTTTCCTGGAGGTCCATCTTACCGATTTCAGACCGTAGCGTTGTAACGACTAATTCCTGGATAGCAGTTTCCACGTCTTCAATGGCATAGTAAGTTTTCTCAAGGTCCAGAATACGCCAATAAATCACAGCATCTATCTCAACATTGACGTTATCTCGAGTAGTGCCACTTCTGGGTTCAATATCTAAAATTTGTTCCCGTAGCGTATCTTCAATCACTAAAGAATCGAGCAGCGGCACGATGAAATTAACACCTGGTTCTAAGGTGGAGCGGTAACGCCCCAATCGCTCTATCAAGGCTGCATTGCCTTCTTTGACAACCCTGACAGAACCAACTGAGTAGCCAATAATTATTAACGAGAGAATAGCAAGAATAGAAGAGCCCATGGGGAACTGGAGCGCTAGCGCAATGAAATGAATGTGCTCATGGATAACACATCTTTTGAGTTTCTGTCTAGCGTACGATACGGAAATTGGGATAATCTGCGTGTCAAATACCCTCAGTACTTGACACGCCATTACTCATAACAACCAACATTCATGTCAGAAAAGTTAATAGTCCAACATGTTATGCAACATATTAGGTCTACAACTAATTGGTTAGGAGCACTTACGTTCGTTTTAGGGCTAGGATTTGAGGCAGGCTATGGGTCAAAAGTAATGGCCCAGCATAGCCACAGTGGCTGTTATATCAAAGATGAAAATGGTGATTTGTATGATCTTGGTTTGCTTTGTACAGTTCCTGATGATCGCAATGTTGAACCAATCTTGCAAACCGGTGATGTCCAGGTAACGCTACGTTGGAATACTAGGGATGATTTAGATTTAATCGTTGTGGATCCAGCCGGTAGTGTCGTGGATTTTGGTTCCCCCAGATCGCCTTCGGGGGGACAACTGGATGTGGATGCCAACAGCTTTTGCCAAACTCAAAATTTTTCCCCGGTTGAAAATATCTTTTGGCCAACGGGAACAGCTCCCGTTGGTCAGTATTTGGCTTACGTTACCCTGGCAATACCCTGTAGTTTAGAAAACTTAGTCAGTAGTGATATCACCGCTGCTAATAACGCGTATGGAGCCCTGGAAGTCCCCTATACACTAACCATTTTGAATGAAGGGGAAACGACAACCTATGATGGCATTAGCAGACCTGAAGAATTTGGAGTGGACTATCCTTTTCAGGTAGGCCCATCAGCTGGAACGACTCCCCCTTCCTTGTCTGAAACAGAGCCGCCTAAAGATAGTTTAGAATTGCCTAGTTTTGGGTTACCGGAATTGTAAGAGCGGCAATGCTCTTTGCTGTACTAACGACGACGACCTTGGTTGAAAGGGCCTTGCCCTCTAGGAAATAGCCCTAGTAATGGACCTAGCACCACACCGAATACAAATCCACCTGCATGGGCCCAGTAAGCAACACCGCCTGAGCCCATATCAGCATTGGCACCTAGGCTAGCAACGCCATAGAAAGCCTGCTGTACAAACCACCAGCCTAGAAAAAAGACGGCTGGAATACGCACGGTCGTAAAGATAAAAAATAATGGTAAGAGTGTGAGAATCTGAGCCTTAGGAAAACGAATGATATAGGCTCCCATGACACCTGCGATCGCACCACTGGCTCCTAACGTCGGCACCATAGACGCTGGCGCAAAGACCCACTGGGCCATGCCTGCCAATGCCCCACAGGCCAGATAAAATACAATAAATCGCCCGTGCCCCAGCTGGTCTTCAATATTGTTACCAAAAATCCAAAGGTAGAGCATGTTGCCCCCCAGGTGGGCAAAGCCACCATGGAGAAACTGGGAACTGATTAAGGTAAACCACTCACCGATAGGATTCACAGACTGCCCACCAAAGCTCTCTGTAAGCTCAGCTGGGACAATGGCCCATACATTAAAAAACTGATTTAGGGCTTCTTCTCCCATACCCTGGAGAGAAAGTTCGTATACAAAAATCAAGACATTGAGAACAATCAACACAAACACTACATAGGGCGTTGTGCGGGTTGGATTATTGTCGCTTAAGGGAACCACAGAACAGTAGATAAGCTGGCTACTTACCTATTGTCGGTGATGAGTTTTGATACGCGCAAGCACATGGCCTTGGACCCCTATCTTAAGTTTTGAATTTTAAGTTTTAAGACCTTCCTACGCCGCCTTAGATTCACTGGGTTTACCGCCCCAGACCGCCTTAATTGTGTCTAAAAAAGCAAACACTGATGGTGGCTGCAATGCATCCACCAGGGTAATAACGCCAATCACCCGTTCAAACGGTTCTGGCAGTTGAGCAACCGTAATATCGTCAGGAATGGGTTCAGCGGCCAATCGAGCCATAATTGTCGCGCCTAACCCCCGTCGTACCATGCTGACAATGGTCGAGTCTTCGCGCACATCGTAGGCCACGTTAATCGGCTGATTATGGCGTGTTAAATAATTCTCAATGTTGTAACGACAGCCATCGCCTGGAGGCGTTTGAATCAAGGGATAATTAAATAACTGCTCCCAGGTCAGCTGGGCATCTATTGGTTTTGCGGTGGGCGGTAACAATACTACATATTCATCTCGCAATAATTCCCACGCATCAAACTCAGCACTTGCCGGTAAATAGCTAAAGCCAATATCAAGCCGCCCCTGACGGAGATGGTCTTCAACCCGGTAGTAATGATTAAACTCTTCGATAGTGACGCTGATGCCAGGGTACTGCTGGCGGAAACGTTCAATTACAGCAGGTAAAATATGGGTGGCGACACTACGAAAGCCACCCATACGTACCTGGCCTGATTGCAAGCCTTTGGCTAACTGGGCCTGCTGACAAATTTTGTCTAACCGCTCCAATACTTGTTGGGCTTCAACGGTAATGGCTTCACCCACTGGGGTAAGTACAGCGCCCTGGCGACCTCGGTTGAGGAGGATAACTCCGAGTTCAGTTTCTAGGGTGGCGATCGCATGGCTCACCGCCGATTGGGATAGGTCTAATTGCAAAGCTGCATCGCTAAAGGTACCGGTCTTAGCAATAGCCACCAGCGCCCTTAGTTGGGAAAGTTTAAGTCGATTGGGATTGCTCTCGGCCATGGAGCCCCTAAAAATTGGATGATGCCTAAAAACGCATCCAAGGTAAACACCCTAAGGTTGTTTCAAAACTATAGTTTTTGAATATGGACACGATCTATTTAGATATTGCCTTAGGGTGCTCAATAAAATCGATTAAATCCATCTATACCTTTCATACAACCTTTGCAGCAGACCTCTTGATTTGTTCAGTTGCTAACCCATAAACTAAGCAACTGGGAATCAGAACTACAGCCAGAGACAGGACTATGGGTCTAATCAGTATTCGCCCTGAAGGGTTGTATTGTGAAGCTGGCAATTTTTATATTGATCCTTGGCGCTCAGTAGAAACGGCACTGATTACCCACGCCCATTCTGATCATGCTCGCGCTGGTTCAAGGCATTATTATGCGATCGCAACCTCAGACGGCATTTTACGTAAACGCCTGGGCAAAGACATTCAACTAACATCTACGCAATATGGCAAAAAAATCAAACTAGGTAACACCTGGGTTTCATTTCATTCAGCCGGTCATGTACTCGGCTCAGCCCAGATTCGAGTGGAGCACAGAGATGAAGTTTGGGGCATTTCAGGAGACTATAAACGGTGTGCAGACCCGACCTGTGAGCCCTTTGAGGTGGTGGAATGCGACACGTACATCACAGAAGCCACCTTTGGATTACCCATCTATCGTTGGCAGTCAGGAACAACAACAGCCGAGCAAATCTATCATTGGTGGCACAGCGATTTAGAACGCCCATCATTGTTATTTTGTTATTCCTTTGGCAAGGCCCAGCGAGTGTTGGCAGAGCTGACTCAGTTTACCGATAAAACTGTCTATGTCCATGGAGCAGTACAAGCTCTGACAGATATTTATCGAGAGGTGGGCATACAAATGCTCCCTACTGTACCCACCAGTCAAACAGAGAAATCCTACAAGTTTCAGGGAGACTTGATAATTGCTCCCCCATCAGGCCATCGTTCCTCTTGGATGAAACGATTTAAGCGCCCCCAAACAGCCTTTGCCTCAGGATGGATGGCAGTAAGAGGTGCCCGTCGTCGCCGAGGATATGAACGGGGATTTGTTCTCTCAGATCACGCCGATTGGCCCAGTCTCATCAAAACCGTCAAGCAAACCAACGCTAAAACAGTCTACGTCACCCACGGGCAAAACGATGTTCTGTCACGTTATCTTACAGAGCAGTTGGGCATTAATGCCATGCCATTAGATACCCTATTCGAAGGCGAGGTAGACACTTAAGAAACCGATTAATTAACTATTTATCTCACTCGTCACTTGCCTAAAATGCTTAAGAATTTGTAGTGCAGTAGCAAGCTCACACTTGGAATAAATAACGCCGCCGCAGCTCATGCAACGCCATTTGGTCAGACTCTACCAGACTTAGAAAATCCCTCTGCCACTCCGCAAAAAATCCCTCATCCTCATTGCAGTGTCAAGTTAAAGCGTCGTTCTACTTCAGCAAGGGTAGTAATTGCTTCAATAGCAACTGTCATGGGAAGGGCGATATGCGATTTGCACAATACTAGCAAACCCAGAGAATAGCTATCATCTAAAACTTTGGAAACAGGATAGTCGCCTAGGAACTAACGCTGAGTAACTTTGCAGAAAACTACAAAGTCCATGGCTGTTTTTATCAACGAAACTGCAGAATTTGATTATTGTCGAACAGGCTGCTCAAAAACTAATGTAGAAACACTGATAGATAGGGTTTTCTGACATTTGGAAATGTTCTGTCATCGGTACTAACGAAATGCCTTAAATAACCTTGTGCATCTAAGTAGCAAAAACGCGTCAAATAAATGTTGGGGGCAACTGACCGTTAATGCTTTAGCATCTACAACAGCCATAGATAGTGAACATGAACCATGGGCCCCACATCCAACGAAACACCTGCCGGTAAAATCCTGATTGTTGACGATCACCAGGTCGTCCTGAGTGGCACCATCGATATCCTGCGTCAACACTACCCAACCTATGACTTATTAACGGCTAAAACAGCCCAGGAAGCGCTTGAGAAATTAGCCAACCATCGACTTGACCTGGCGATTTTAGACCTGTCTATTCCTGACGCGTTACACCAGGATGCCAAGGTGGAAACTGGCATTGAGCTACTTAGGCAAGTGATGAAACACTACCCCGAGCAAAACATTGCCATCCAAAGCACCTACATCAAGGCTCTAGTTCGAGTTAGATCCGAGATCGACAGCCATCAGGGTGGCTTTACCATCGTCGATAAAAGCATGTCTAGCCAGGACATTTTTCAGCGCATTGATGGTGCCTTAAAAGGATTTAGCCATACCCGAGGCATTAAAGCACTACAGGCTGGCATCGAACTAAAACCCGAATGGCTACAGGTTCTCACCTTTGCGTTTCATGAAGGTCTACAGGACAAAGCCATTGCCCAAGCACTGAGCGTACAACCCAGCACAATTCGCCATTACTGGAATAAACTCTACGACGTGCTGGAAATAGACCCTGAGCTAGACAAAAAGGAAGGAAAAAATCTGCGTAGCCTAACTGAAATCCGTGCCCGTGAGCGAGGGCTACTGGACTAATGGACGCTGCTGGATTAGTAGAAGAACGGAGTCGCTGGGGAGAACTTTTAGAAAAGCTCAAAACAGGACTCTGGGGGATCGGTATTGTCGCATCCATCATAGGTGCCCGTTCCTTAGGCGCATTTCATGTTTTGGAACTTATGGCGTTAGATCGCCTATTTGCCACGCAGCTATCCTTTGAAACAGGCGATAAGGCCATCACGATCGTTGAAATTGGCCCTAACTATGCTGATGGTTCTGAAGAACAGGGCTACACCATTGATGCCACATCGTTGGCAGACGTCTTAGACAATATCTTCAAAAATGAACCGGCTGTTGTTGGTGCAGATATCTTGTCTTATCGAATTACAGGAGATATTCAAAATAACCTGCTACCAACTATTGAAAAACATTCCAACCTGATTACAGTCGAGGGGATTTTAGCTAATCCAGCAGAGCCATTACCGGGTCTCTCTGAAACGCAATTAGCACAGCAAGTTGGATTTAATGACTTGGTTATTGATCAAGATGGTACTGTTCGTCGTGCCCTTTTAGATGCCTATAAAAATGAAGAATATAGGACATCCTTTGCTATTCAGGTAATTCAGAGCTACTTCAAACGTGAAAACTCCAGTGGTGAACGACTTGAATTGAAAAATGGTACTAAGGATTCAGCCACTATGAGTTTTGGAGAGGTTGAAATTCCAAGAATTAAAGCTGGATATGGATATACTAGCGGTGATGTATTTAGTCTCCAAACCCTCATTAACTATCGAGGTCAGGTAAAACCATTTAAAGTTATTAGTGCGACTGATTTACTCACCTCCCAAAACGATCAAAATGACCTAATTAAAGATAAGGTCGTTATTATCAGCTTGGTAGGTTCACCTCACGACTATAAAATTCCACTAACCGTATTTAATCGTTTAATAGATAATTCTCAACTAGTTAACGGTGTCGAGATCCAGGCCTACGTTATCAATCAAGTTATTAAAGCAGTAGAAGATCAGCAACCACTTGTTTGGACTAATCGAACAGTTCAATATATATTCTTGCTATCTTTGTCAATTCTTAGCATTGTTGCTAGCAGATTTTCAAGGGATGTAATTAGTGGCTTTATTCAATTATCGATTATTACTTTTTTAAGTATTTTACTTAGCTATATCCTATTGATGCAGATAGGTCTCTGGTTACCTCTGTCAGCTACCCTTGCGGCTGTCACTTCCAATGGTCTTATCTACATTAACTATGCTCAAAATGAGCGTCGTTGGACTAGGTTAATAGCTCAACGAAACCTTGCTCTTGAAAAGGAACGCCATCTATCTGAAAAATTGGCTTTTGAACGGCAAAAAACGATAGAAAATGTATTTGACTCCATTCATAATGGCCCCTTGCAAACCTTAGCTAATTTATTAAGACGTACTCGCGATGAGACAATTGGACTATCCGATATTTGTCTAAGCTTAGAGGATCTAAACCGTGAAATTCGCTATATCGGTGACTCTATTAAGCAAGATGCCACGGAGAAAAAGGAACGTCTTGATGTTAGCTATGCAGGGACTAAATTTGATTTAAATATTCCTCTTCAAGAGCTATTTCAGGAAGTTTATGATGCAATGTTGTCAAGACCTTTATTAGGATTTTCAGACCTCAAGTTCACTATCATATCGTTTGAGCCAATTGAGACAGAAATGCTCAATGTTGAAGTTAAGCGTAAACTATGTAGATTTCTAGAAGAAGCCCTAGGAAATGTTGGAAAACATGCTGTTGGAGCTACACGGTTAGTGGTGACCGGAAAAACTAAAGACAACTATTATGAGTTAACCGTAGCTGATAACGGTCCCGGTTTTCCTCATCATGATACTGAAGCTGGTGAAGGCACCCGTATCGGTAAGGAAATTGAAAAATTAACTCGAGGTAAATTTGTACGTAGACAAAATGTACCTAAAGGTTTCTTCTGTCAATTAACGTTTCCGATATCAATCTAAATCAGTAATAAATCAGACATTTAACCCATCCTTTTATCTCAAAATAATTATATAAAGGAGTAAGGGAATAAAGACTATTTACTTGTTTTTTTATTCCTAATAAATAGACAATATTTAAGATGTCAGGCAAACATCTATCCACGTCAACCTAATAATTTCTAGGAGGTGATTAAAACGTCTGCATTAAGCATAACAAAGCGGCTATGGCTCAATTTAGTTATAGCAACATTCATTTCCCTGCCCATCATTCCTTTGACGGGTATTGCTGCTAACGCTAATTTTGAACCGCAACTACCGCGACCAGATCCTGGCCAGCCTACTGGTAGGACAGGGAGTTCTACTCGCTGAATTTCCTAATTGGAAATGATTTAGATCACATAGGCGTGGTGATTTTATGCAAAATCACCACGCTTTTTTAGTAAAGTCAACTGCACTTTGTAGAAAAGTAGAAAGGCCTTTAAAGAGAAGATGTAGTACGGCTGGAGAAAAGGTAACAGAGAACTGCATAAAAGCAAATTGTTTTGATAAAGAGCCTTAGGTATTCTGTAATTGTTCGATAAACATTAGTGATTTGGCTTACTTTTTTGCTTATCTCACTGATTTACATCTGAACCGTTATTACAAGGTCAGATGATTTATGTCACTGCTGACCGACGACTGCTTCCTTATTGTGATCTTGGAGCTTGTGCAATGCCTTTCCTACCATTTTTCACAGTTTGTCTGGCCTTTTTTCTCTTCTCCGAAGTTTTGACTCCCAAGCCCCAGTCTAAGCAAAAGGAAACAAAAGATAACGCTACCAAACTGTTAATCGAGTTGAAAAACGCCGATAGTTGATTAACTCAGCAATTATTTGATTTAAGCACTAACTAACCTAGTTTGAGAGGACTTCACCATGATCGTTCTATCTTCAATGACAGCAATGAGAACACAGCGTCTAGAGTTATTCGCGACCTTGGTGATGTCCTTGTGGAATAAGCTCAAACAGCAACCAGGGTGTGAAGCGGATTGCTACTAATATCACATATTTATCTAATACGTTTTTGGTGTTGTTGATTGTAGGGATGACCGCATCTGAAAAGCGTTAACTCATTACTAACGCAACAGATCGCAACATTTTCTGGATCAGCAACGGTATTTCTCAAGTTTTGCTGTGACAGTCAGGGGTAAAGTTCGCTAAAAGGCGGCTTTGCTCCTTTTTCTTAAGTTTTACAGACTATTGGTTTTGTTCGTCACGGTTAAAGCGGAGATTGTCGAGGGTTTGTCCCGGCGGGAGATCGACAAACACTCGATCGCCTGGGGTGACACCTTCTAAAATTTGGATTTGCTTTCCTACTTGGGGACCTAGGGTGACAGGGCGAAAGCGAATGTTCTTTTCCTTTTTATCGGGGACGAGGACACCGGTTTCTCCGCCTTGGGTGACAACAGCAACAGCAGGCACAACAAGGGCATCACTCAGGCGATCACCCAAAAACGCCACGTCTACATTCATATTTGAGCGCAGCTGCTCTAGTCCATTTTCTAGACGCACCCGGACTTGGAAAATGGTGACATTTTGACGTTCAATGGCTTCTGGAGCAATTAAACGCACGGTTCCTTTGAATATTATTTCAGGATAGGTTGGCGATATAATCTCTACGGATTGACCTACCTGAATCTGTCCTAAGTCAGCTTCGGGTACCTCGGCAATAACCTCTAACCCATCGGCAATGGCAACAATGGCACTGGAGGTAGCTGAGGCTGCTTCTGAAGCGGACGTAGTCGGGGTGACAAAGGCTCCAACTGTGGCAAATTTTTGGGTTACAACTCCCCCAAATGGTGCACGGATAATTGTATTGTCAATACGGGTTTGAATAGCCGAAATTTGTCCCCGTGCCCGCTCAACACGGGCACGAGCCTGGACGACATCTTCTGGATCTGGGTCATCTGCCAAATCTGCCAGGCGTTGCTGGGCCTCGACAACGCGTGCTTCTAGTTGTTTGACATTGGCTTGGGCACTATCAACAGCATTTTCGCTGTTGTCGAGTTCACGGGCAGAAATCGCTCCTTGGCGATAGAGATTGAGATCGCGTTCTAAATCTCCTTCCACCAGACCCAATCGTGCCTCAGCCTCTACCAGTTGCGATCGCACCGCCGCCAAATTGGCCTGGGACTGGGCTAACTGCGGTTGCTCTGCCCCCTGCAACAAATCCTGCAGTTGAGCCTCGGCTTCCGCTAAATTCGCTTGGTTTTGTTGCAGCTGAGCATCGAGATCATCAATATCCATGCGAGCAACCACCTGACCTTGCTCGACTACATCCCCCTGTTCGACCAACAGTTCATCCACAATGCCTGAATTTTTAGGACTCAGGTTGACTATCCTAAACGCTTCTACCTCACCACTGGCATTGATGCGAATCGTTACTTCCGTTGACTCTACTGGCACTGTCAACGCGGTCACATCGTAGTTGTTGCTGCGGTAACGTCGCACGGCAATTGCACTGATGCCGATAATTGCGATCGCAACACCGCCCATAATCCACAGCAGAGACCGCTGTTTATAAACCCATTTCACTCGCTAATAACTCCATGGTAATGCCCGAGATAACTAGATTCACAAGCCCGTATTGTTGTCCCTATGTAGCTTAGCGAAAGAACGCTCTATCAGGCTGAAACCCAAGCCGCTAGATTTTCTCGGGATTGGCATTCAAACCGCTGGCAAAAAATCGACGAACGATACAGAACAGAACGGTCTAAAAACTCAGTTAACAAGGCCTGCCGCTTAGCTCGATACACCGTTTCCGGCATCCAGGCATATTCTTGACGGATCTGATGGTTATAGTGCAAAAACCGTTGAGCACTAGCCCCTAAAATAGCCAGGTCGATATCCACCATCAAGTTAGTCAGCTCAGCCATTCCACCGGGCTGAGACTCGGCAAAATGACAGGTGGCCATAATCAATGAATCAACCCAGTTAATCTGAGCGACTTCCCTCCCATGCGTTTGGAGAAATAAAATCGCCTGGTCAGCACTTTGTCGTTCATTGTCAAACCCTTGAGGGTGATAAACCACGTCGTGGTACCACAGTGCCATCTCTAGCACTAAAGACCATTGAGGGGGCATAGACCTATGCTCAATAGCCCAGTCCAGCAGGTTTAGACATTCATTAATATGCTGAGCAGTGTGATACGCCCGATGGGCCTCGGCGTAGGCAGCAGCAATCCGCTTAAATTCCAATTCGATTGCCGCCTGATCATCTATGCCAAATTGTCGACACAGGCAATGCCAACGGGACAAACTTAAGCTTCGATCAGACTTCAAAAGTCTATTAGTTGTTACCAGACAATACCGATTGGCCATTCCCAGACAATACCGCCGTCAGCCCAGCTGGCACCAATGCGGCCGCCTGATTACGAGAAAAGTCTGCTAACGCAGTCCAGGCCGCATCAATCAGTTGATTGGGCTGCAGATCATCCTTCACCAAATCCCACAAACGGGACACTTCTTCGGTGTGAAGACGATTGTCCTCGGTGAGGGCTGCCAAAATTTGCTGACGCAAATACTGACCTTCATCGGACATCAAAAACTGCATCCCTAACCCAGCGGTGGGAATCAAGTTAAATCCTTGATCACTTTGGGCAATGCGAATCATGTTCTCAAGGCGCTGCCACTGAAAACGACCATCCTTAAACAACACCTCAATGAGTCGCTGTCGTAGGGACTCGGTTTCTCCCATTAACAATCGCCGTGCCACATAGGGATAGGCAATTTCTACAATTTTGAACTCTGGATTTAGGGTAAGGGCTAGCCCCTCCTGGGTCACCAGGGAACGAATAATTAGGGCAAACTTGGCCGGTACGCGGAAGGGATATTCATACATCACCTCTGAGAATTTATCGGTAATGCTCTTAAAGTTGAAATCACCAACACTTTCACCAATGGCACCGTCAAATACAGCTTGCAGAGCAGGCACAATGGGACGAACATCGACATCAGGGGTAAGAAAACCTAATTTGACAAAGTCATCGGCAAGTTTGTCATATTCCTGATTGATCAAATGGACAACTGAGTCCACCAGGGTTTCCTTCATCTCCTGGGTAAGCTGATCCATCATGCCAAAGTCGATGTAAGCCATCATCCCATTAGGCATGGCAAAAAGGTTACCGGGGTGGGGGTCAGCATGGAAAAAACCAAACTCCAACAGCTGCCGTAACCCTGAAGACACCCCAATCGTAACCAGGTCGTCAGAATTCAGCCCCGCTGCCTTGACCCGCTCAATGTCGGTCAGCTTGATTCCATCAATCCATTCCAGGGTAAGCACCCGAGTGCTGGTGTAACGCCAGTAGATCGCAGGTACCTTGACTTTAGGATCATCCGCAAAGTTGGCCGCAAACGCTTCAGCATTACGGCCTTCATTCAGGTAATCAATTTCTTCAAATAGCTTGGAGCCAAACTCATCCACAATCAGGGTGAGGTCATGGCCAAGGTTAAGGGGCAACCAGGGGGCAATCCAACCGGCGGCCCAACGCATTAGATACAGATCGCGGCAAATAATCGGCACCAGCCCAGGACGCTGCACTTTGACCGCAACTGTTTCACCTGTATAAAGTCGGGCCCTATATACCTGACCCAGGCTAGCTGCCGCCACTGGTTCAGGTGAAATGTAACTATAAACTTCTTCCGGGGTACGCCCCAATTCTTTTTCAATAATCAGGCTAGCTAGGTGGCTGTCAAACGGTGGCAGCTGATCTTGCAGTTTAATGAGTTCGTCTAAAAATTTGGGATTAACTAAATCAGGTCTGGTGGAGAGGGCCTGTCCAACTTTAATAAACGTAGGCCCCAGATCCGTTAGTATCTTGCGTAGCTGAGACGCTCGCCTGGATTCATTGGTTTCTTGCCGTCCCAGGGCTCTATCAAACAGTAAGCCTAGGACAAAACTACCTAACATCAAGGCAACGGAAAAGGCCCGCCATAGAACGGTCCAAAGACGAAAACGATAGTGATCTGCGATCGCAACCGCGTCATATCGCCTCATCTTGTCAAGCTCAGCCATACGTTTCTCCTAAGCAAAACGCCCAGTCAAGAAGGCACGGTGACACTTGGGTGGGACGAGTATCATCAGCCTTCGTCCTAAGCAATCGAACAATGGATCTAACTAGAGATAGCCCACTATCCAACAGTAAACATCTTAATCATAGTATAGGTAAATACACTTTTATTTAGATTTACTGTTGGCAACTCAATCCATTCAATCTAGTATCAAAACCCAAAATTAGAATAAAAACGATAGTCATGAATGCTTAGCAGAGCCTCAATTATAAAAATTCGACTAAAAAAAAGAGAGTACCAATATTGGCAACTCTCCAGACAGATCTTTAATGCAAGCAAATTAAAAACTAAAACGACATCACTTGCTTACAGACTAGTGAGCTGTCAAGGATTTAATTTTGGGATGACAGAGGTGATTAACAAAATAGCTTTTATCAGCGAAACACAACTCACTAATCACCGTTCACTACTCAATGTCTTTCCCGAAATTTATGGCTTGACACAATACGAGTCAAATGTCGAACTCGTCAGACATTTAAATGATGGCATTCAGGATAGACGTCAGAACTGATAGCAAAAAAGCACCGATAATTGCACTCCAGATGCCCCAACGTAGCCGAAAACCCTCAACTAACTTGGCAGATAGACCGAACAGGATGAGATTTAGTAAAAAAGTACCCAGAGTAATTAGCCAAAGCAAACCACCCAAAATGGGTAAACCTAAAATGACATTGGCAACACCGTTTAGAACACCGAAAACCAAGGCAGTAATCGCCGTCTTGCCAAAGCTGTCAGACTCTACACCAGTGGGTAAGAAGGTGATAATCACCAAAGCGATTGTGGTAATTAACCAGGCAACAATAAAGGGAACGAGAAAGTCCATTGCAGGGCTCCTTAGAAGCGATAACTACGGAATATCCGTATTTACTCGTAGCGATTTCGATTGAAGTATATCAAACTTGTTCTCTATACGTAATTAAAGGAGTGTTAAGAGCAATGCCTTTAATTACGGCAGTTTCAGCCGGTAATACTGACTCAGGCGCTGTTGAAACTGCCCCCAGTGCTGGTCTAATTTATGTGGTGTGAGTGTAAAAAGCTGCGCTGGGTGGTCTTCCAGAGCAATAGCCACCATCGCCCGTTCCACCTTGATATCGTAATCTCGATACACCCAATTCACCGCCCAACAGTAGGCCGCCACCTGTAAAAAATAGTCTTCGATCCAGTTTGCTTGCTTAGGACGGCGAGCCGTTTTCCAATCACACACTACCAGCTCCCCGTCATAGACCATCAGCGCATCGGGGTAGCCAGCAAATTTAAGCGGGTGCCACACTGCGCCTTCAACTAGAAAAACGTCATCTATGTTCTCAAGTATCGGTTCAATCGATGCCCAAAATCCTTCGGTACCCTCGGGTAGCGTCCAGTCCTCCTGACGTAGATAGGCCTTAATCACCTTGTGGATTTTGGTCCCAGACCGCGAGGCCTTAGTTGTGATCCGATTAGCTTCATCGGTGCCTACTCGTTCTCGCCAACGCCATAGCCGTTCTTTTGCTTCCCATGGCTTTGTGGCAGACAAAATCGTGGTTACCCCAGGTAGCCGCTGCCCCTCTATCTCATAGTGACGACGACGATTTACTGATACCTGCTTTGCTTTGAAATGGGGTAATAAAGGCATTGCATGCAATACCCTTACTTAACGGCAAAGGATTCAATCATCCACCTATCATCTTGCTTTTTGAGATTATATTCAACCGTCAGCTGCTCTTGATAAGACGCTCCATCACTCAGCACACCAAATTCATAAGCTTCAGCGACTTCTTCTACCTCAGCCGTTACCCGAATTTGCTCCTCACTCAATTCTTCAGCCGATAGATTCTGAATAGTTTGCTGATATTCAACATGGACACCATCCCGTTGGTTTTTCTCTACTCGACCAATCCATTCAGACAAGGCTGGTTCGATCAAAATTTCAGATAGGGCATCAATATTCCATTGGGGCCCCATAGCTTCAGACTTGGCTTGATACCAATTTTGAATAGCCCCCTCTGCAATCACCTGAACATCATCACTGGCGGCTGGTGAAAGCTCTTCAGACGGGAGTTCGATAGGTGGACTGGCCACATCAATATCTAACGGATCGCCTTTGAGCTGAGGTCCACCAAACAGCCCACCAAACAAATTCAATAGCTGAACCACGATAAACCCTAGCAATCCCAGCCCAAGTAGCCCCAGCAAGAGGACAAGGGCCAAACGGCCCCACTTAGGAGACGACGAACGCCGCCGCGATTTTGTCACCGACTCGTCAAACCCAACGGTAGCCGTCAGGTCATCCTCTAGTTGCCCGTCTGGTGATAGGTTAGACACCTCTTCAGGGGTATAAGCAGGCGTATTGTGGGAAACTGCCGCCGCCCCTACGCCTACAGCAGCTGCAGTCCCCAAGCCGATAGACTGTCCAGTCCCAAAAGATGGGCGACCATAGTCCGAAGTGCCATAGTCTGAGGTGCCATAGCCTGAAGCTCCGTAATCTGAAGTCTTGTAATCTGAAATGCCATAGTTGGAGGAGCCAAAGCGCCCTGCAGAAACCGTATCTTCCGTGGGCATTGCTTCTAGATAAGCCTGCACCTGCTCATTAGCAAAATAGTCTTTAAGAGTGACGTTGCTTTGATCTAAATCCCTGAAAAAGGGAAAAACATCTTGCTGTAGCCAACGCTCGGTGTAAAGACATAGCCCTGGCAATAGATCGGGGGCACCAGCAGAATGCTCCTTAATAAAGGATATGGGCTCATCTTCATGGCTACGCTCTAGGGCATAGGTAGCTTCTTCCGTTTGCCCCAATAACACCGCACATACGGCCTGTTCTAGATATACATCCTGACGCTCAGTCAAAAGAGCCAGCCTCTGCTTAGCTTGGCGGACAAGATTGGGCTGATGCCTAGCAAAGCCTCTGGCTAAAAGCGCGTAGACAGATAGATAAATACCAACGGATGAAGGCCGTTGAGCCTCAGTTGCAAAAATTTCCTGCTGTTCTGCAGAGGTCAAATAGCTACGTAACTGCTGTACAAAGCGCAGAAAATCCTCGACGTTTAACCCCGAGGCATCATCATTGGCACCATCGATGCCGCCCCGTGCCTGTAGCATGGATTTCAACAGAGCGATACCTTGCTGTCTGGCCAGCTTATCCGCTAAGGGGCGAGCCACAAGCTCTAAAATTCGATATGGCTTAAGCTTATCGAGGTCCGCCTGGATATCCGCTTGCATCTCAGGAAATAAGTTTTCCCGAATCATTAACTCCTGACCAGTTGCCAATGACTCGGCCGCATTTTCATACTGGTGCTGCTGCCATTGTTCTCGCCCTAGCTCTAAACACGCTAACCCAATCGTTAAAACGACATCAGCCAGTGCTTCCTGGGAATTCCCTTCTAATTCACCAGCGCCACTGCTCAGGTACGGGCGTCCTAGACGAATGACCAGCTCATATTCACCCAATTCCAGCAAAATGAGTAATGCCCCAATCAGCTGTTGCTCATAAATTTCGATGGTAGCCGTTTCAGTTCTTGCAGCCAGTAGCTGAGCATCGTAAGCTTGACGCGTTCCAGAGTCCTTTAAGGCCACATAAGCGGCATCAATCAACTGTTTTCGCGATTGAATTGCAAATTCTGAGTATTCTCGACGAGGTAGCTGTAGAGTACGGTCACGGTGAGCTTGCTCCAGTTGTTCCGCTGTCGCTTGCATGGGCAACCCCAGAATTCGGTAATAATCTAGCGGAATTTGCACAGTGACTTCCTTAGCATTCGAATTGACTTCAGCTTATGTGTGAGACCTTGCAAAACGTTAGTACAGGTATTGGTAAACACCCTAATAAAAGAATGTATAGAAACTACCTGAGCCAGGTGAAACAGTTGTCTACATTTAAACCGCATACATAATAGCGATGAAATGCTTATTTTTGAAAGCCTACAGCAATGAATCGATTTTTCAGACAATTTACCAAGGAAATTAAGGCTATAAACCCACGGTTTTTCTCAGGTGTTTTCACGTACAACAGTACTCGTAAATATATCCCTGTTGATAGTTAGCCCACCTTGGCAGTACTTGAATATTTAATTGTTACCAAAGACTGTAGGATTCATTTATCAACCACACTTATCAAGACATAAACAAATATTCGAAATAGATTACATGTCATCAGTCACCGGGAAAGCTAGATTCTCGTCTAAAATTATGTTCGGTTGATTTTAGATTGATCAGGCTAACAAGCATCCGCGTTATCGCGTAGTGATCATGAACTGATCACTTTTTTGGAATAATTACAATTTGTATTGCGGCGAGGCGACTGGCAAGCCAATGGTTCAGGAACGGACATTACCAACATTTCAAGCAACTTCGGCAAAGCTCGATAAGCAGGAGGGCCTGAGGCTATATGAGGATATGGTCCTAGGTCGCTACTTTGAAGATAAGTGTGCCGAAATGTACTATCGGGGCAAAATGTTCGGATTTGTACATCTTTATAACGGTCAAGAAGCCGTCTCTACCGGCGTTATCAAATCCATGCGCCCCGACGACTATGTATGCAGCACCTATCGTGACCACGTCCATGCTCTGAGTGCTGGCGTATCTGCAAGCGCTGTCATGTCTGAGCTATTTGGTAAAGAAACTGGCTGCAGCAAAGGCCGAGGTGGCTCAATGCACATGTTTTCTAAAGAGCACAATCTGCTGGGGGGGTTTGCCTTTATCGGTGAAGGTATTCCGGTTGCCTTAGGGGCTGCATTCCAGTCACGCTATCGTCGTGATGCCCTGGGAGACACCTCTGCGGATCAAGTAACTGCTGCGTTCTTTGGAGATGGCACTACTAACAATGGTCAGTTTTTTGAATGCTTGAATATGGCAGTTCTCTGGAAGCTACCTATCTTGTTCGTAGTAGAAAACAATAAGTGGGCGATTGGCATGGCCCACGAACGGGCGTCTTCACAAACTGAGATTTACCGCAAAGCTAGCGTCTTTGGCATGCCGGGCTATGAAGTTGACGGGATGGATGTGTTAGCTGTACGTGAGGTAGCCCAGGCAGCGATTGCCCGTGCCCGCGCTGGGGAAGGTCCCACCTTGATTGAATGTTTGACGTACCGTTTCCGGGGTCACTCATTGGCGGATCCAGATGAGTTGCGATCGCAGGCCGAAAAAGACGAATGGCAGGCTCGTGATCCCATCATTCGCATGGAAGCCTATCTGATCGAACAAAACCTGGCCGATGACGCTGAGCTGAAGGCAATCAAAAAGCGCATCGAAGCCCATATAGAAGAGGCCGTTGCATTTGCCGAGTCAAGCCCTGAACCCTCTCCCGATGAACTTCATCGCTACATTTTTGCTGAGAACTAGTCAGTCGGTGGTTAAAGGAATCGCAGTTAGCAAGTTATTAACAGGTATCTAAATGGCAGAAACACTTTTATTTAATGCCCTGCGGGAAGCCGTAGATGAAGAAATGGGACGGGACGAAACTGTCTTTGTTCTAGGTGAAGACGTTGGCCATTACGGCGGTTCCTACAAGGTCACCAAAGGGCTATACGACAAGTACGGTCCCCTGCGTGTACTAGACACCCCGATTGCTGAAAACAGCTTTACCGGGATGGCCGTAGGGGCTGCCATGACCGGTCTAAAGCCCATTGTCGAAGGGATGAATATGGGCTTTTTGCTGTTGGCCTTTAACCAAATTGCTAACAATGCAGGCATGCTGCCCTACACCTCTGGCGGCAACTATCACATCCCCATGGTAATTCGAGGCCCAGGGGGGGTAGGACGTCAATTAGGTGCAGAACATTCGCAACGCCTAGAAGCTTATTTTCAGGCTGTACCGGGTCTTAAGATCGTGGCTTGTTCTACGCCTTACAACGCAAAGGGCCTCCTTAAGTCGGCTATTCGTGATAAAAACCCCGTACTCTTCTTTGAGCACGTGTTGCTCTATAACCTTAAAGAAGATCTGCCCAATGATGAGTATTTGGTGCCGCTAGATAAGGCAGATGTGGTCCGTTCAGGTAAGGACGTAACTATTTTGACCTATTCCCGTATGCGTCACCATGTCTTACAGGCACTCAAGGGAATTGAATCTCAAGGGTTTGACCCAGAGGTGATTGATCTAATTTCTTTGAAACCCATTGACTACGACACCATTGGTGCATCCATTCGCAAGACCCACCGAGTCATCATTGTTGAAGAATGCATGCGCACTGGGGGGATCGCTGCGGAGATTATCGCCTCTATCAATGATCGATTCTTTGATGAGCTAGATGCTCCGGTGATGCGTCTGTCTTCCCAGGATATTCCGACTCCCTACAATGGCCGCTTGGAAAGTCTAACCATTGTACAACCCAAGCAAATTGTGGAAGCCGTTGAAAAAATGATGACGGCTCTGGTGTAGACCATCGCTCAAACTCGATAAAAAGCACAGGGAATGTTTTTCTCTGTGCTTTTTTATTTCTAACAGAAGATTAATAGGGTCAAGAACGGCAACCTATAATAGGATGTTCTGTTGGAGAGCCACACGTACAAGGACCGGTGTATGGATAGTAGGGAGAAGGACCATGGGTAAATATCGCTCGATGCTGGTAGTCATTGTTGGACTTGCGATCGCAGCAGTGTTTACCATTGTGCAACTACCGACTCAACTGGGATTAGATCTGCGCGGTGGTTCCCAACTCACCCTTCAAGTACTTACCAACGAACAAGTCACCCAAATCTCCGAACGGGAGCTAGAAGCTGTCCAGCGAGTTATCGAAAATCGCGTTAATGGTTTGGGGGTCTCTGAAGCGATCGTTCAAAGTTCTGGCCAAGATCAGTTATTAATCCAACTACCGGGTGTTAGCGATCCTGCCCAGGCCCAGCGAGTTTTAGGAGGCACAGCCCAGCTTGAGTTTCGTCCTCAGAAACCAGGTACTGAAGGTCAGCTAAGAGCGATCTCAGATATTGTTAACCAGCAAGAGGTCCAACAGGCAACTATCCTGGCAGTTGGCAACGAGAACATTACCGAGGAACAACTGGCTGAGCTTGATAAGGTTACAACCGACCTACAAGCGAGTCGTGAAACATTGCTTGAGCTTTTTGACGATACCGAACTAACTGGGGACAAGCTTACAGATGCCCTGGCTAGCCCCCTGGGCACCAGCCAAGCATGGCAAGTGTCAATTTATTTCAACAACGAAGGCGGCGATCTTTTCACCGAAATGACTCGCAATATTGCAGGTACAGGTCGAGTTTTAGGTATTTTCCTAGATAATCGTCTGATCAGTGCCCCCACAGTCGATGTACAGTATGCTGCCACCGGCATTCCCGGCAACAGTGCTACCATTTCCGGTGATTTTAATGCCGAAGCTGCTAGAGACTTAGAAATTCAACTACGGGGTGGGGCCTTGCCAGTCCCCGTAGAAGTCGTTGAAAATCGTACAGTAGGAGCTACCCTTGGTCGAGATAGTATTCAACGCAGCCTCTATGCCGGTATTGCAGGCTTGGTACTTGTACTCGTCTTTATGGCCGTTTACTATCGCCTACCCGGACTCTTAGCTAACATAGCCTTAGTGATTTATGCCCTTCTCACTTGGGCTGCTTACAACATTTTGGGCGTCACCATGACTCTGCCCGGTATTGCTGGGTTTATCTTGAGTATCGGCATGGCTGTGGATGCAAACGTGCTTATATTTGAGCGTACCCGTGAAGAATTAAGAGCTGGTAAAACTCTCTATCGCTCAGTAGAATCAGGTTTTTATCGAGCTTTCTCCAGTATTCTCGATAGTAACGTCACCACTCTCATTGCCTGTGCCGCACTGTTCTGGTTTGGCGCTGGCTTAGTCAAAGGATTCGCCCTCACCCTAGCTGTGGGTGTTGCCGTCAGCCTATTTACAGCCTTCACCTGTACCCGCAATCTCCTCTTTTTTATCATTAGCTTTCCGCAATTTCGTAAGGTGGGTTACTTTGCACCAAGTCTAGCCACCGATTTAACCTCTACTTCACAGCCGTCATGAAACTGAACGTCGTTAAACAACGGGGCATTTGGTGGCTCCTTTCCGGTCTCCTGGTATTAGTTAGCATTGCCGTCATGGCATTGTCTTGGCAACAGTTTAATGGTCCTGTTAAACCAGGCCTAGACTTTATTGGCGGCACTCGTCTGCAGCTAGAACGAAGCTGTACTGACAATACAGACTGTACTAATCCCATTGATATTGCCGATGTCCGAGCTATTTTGGATGAACAGGAACTGGAGGGCAGCAGCCTGCAATTGGTGGGTGACACCGGGCAAGCCCTATCGATTCGTACCCGAAACTTAACTGTAGACGAGCAGTCAACCCTACGTTCAGCATTAGAAGAAAATCTGGGTCAGATAGATCCCACAGCATCCAAAATCGATGTAGTTGGCCCCACTATTGGGAAACAGCTCTTAGTAGCGGGCTTACTATCCCTATTAGTTGCCTTTGCGGGCATTACTGTCTATCTAAGCCTCAGGTTCAAGTTTGACTACGCTCTGTTGGCTCTGCTGGCCCTGATCCACGACGTTGTTATTACCCTCGGTATCTTTTCTATTTTGGGCCTTACCCTTGGTTACGAAGCAGACAGCCTTTTCATCGTAGCGCTGCTCACAATCGTAGGCTTTTCTGTCAACGATACGGTGGTGATTTACGATCGCATCCGTGAAAACTTCAAACTAATGCCTGACCAGGATGTGGCCCAAATTGTTAATGATGCCGTTAACCAAACCTTGGGTCGCTCCATTAACACCACCATGACAACAGTGCTGCCTCTGTTAGCCATTGTGATTTTTGGCGGAGATACGCTTAAATTCTTTGCTCTGGCATTAATCGTTGGCTTTTTAGCAGGGGCCTATTCTAGTATTTTTATTGCCAGTACGTTATTAGCTTGGTGGCGCTCTGGCTCTAACTCAAATACTGATATGGCTACACCAGCCATGGAATAGGGCAAGTCATCGGACTGGGGAAATTGCTAAAATGTGGAACGTGACTTCTTCCAAAGGTTCCAAAAACACCGAAAGTACTTACACCAGCATCGCGACAGAGAGGGCGATTGAATCCCTGCGACAACATGCCCTAACAACTTGGTGGCGATTAACTGTGGCTGTGTGGTTAACTATTGGTCCCTTAACACTATGGCAGCTACGTTCTGAAATCAGTTTACTATTGGACTATTTCACCTGGACCTCGGTTTACTATGGGTTGAAATACAATCTTTTAGGGGCGTTGGGGTTCTTTATCTGCATAGGTCTGGCTAGTACTCTATTGCTCCGAGAGATTCGCCATCTAACCTTAGGTATTTCCCCTGTCGAACGCAAACGTTTAGAAAGTCAGCTGGCCCAAATTCGTCGCCAAGGTTCTTCCCATCCATTGTGGTCCTTGGTCAATCGTCCATAGAGGCATGAAAATTCTGTAGGGATGCTCCATGGAACGTCCCTACAGAATTTTCAATAATTGCAAACTCGATAGCTATCGTTGTAATACCATCGCTAAAATGTCGAGTCTGTAATCTATAGCTCTATACCTATGGAACTTACGACCAATCGATTAATAATTCGCCATTGGCATCCAATTTACGATGCTCAACAGGCGTTTGATGTTTATGGTGATCTACGGGTAACTCGTTGGCTGCAAGGCAATCCCGACAGCTCTATTCGAAACACTCAAGAACGGTTGCAAAGCTACTGCGATCGCTGTGCTGACGGTCTTGGCATTTGGGCCGTGGTTGAAAAAGCAATTGGTCGTGCTATCGGCAGCATTTTGCTTGTACCTTTACCCAACAGCGACAAGACAAACAGCGGCAAAATTGAAATTGGCTGGCATTTTCGTCCTGCTAGTTGGGGCTATGGTTATGCAACTGAAGCTGCCAATGCCATCCTCAACTACGGCTTTCAAGCCCTGGAACTGCCCATAATCTATGCTGTTACCACACCGGATAATATTCGCTCCCAGAGGGTCATGACTCGATTGGGTATGCAGGCTGTAGGCTTTACCAATGACTATTATGATTGCCTTTTACAGTTGTACCGCTTAGCCGCTGAAGATTATTCATCAGGCCAGCTAGCATCAATGGTTGATAAGACCATATCAATGTCTGCACCACTTACATAATTCACCATCTCAGTCCAAAAGGTCCCTGTGCCCACAGCTGCAGGCATCAGATCAGAGCCATCAAACCGAACGGTTTCAGCCTGCGCTAAAATCGCTGCCATTTGTCTCACACCATCATTAGGATAAACGGCCAAATCTACCTCTCGATGAGGACTGATATAACCACGAGCAGCCCAACTTTCATGGGGCACCACTGTAGTCAGGTAGGTCATTGCCGCTTTCGCAGCAGGGGTATTGTTAGTTATGGCAATCACTAAACCACCGGTCAGAAGTGGCGCATTTGGGCCATCTCCTGGTAATAAAAAGACCTGAGTATCTTTACCTGGTTCAACAGCCTCCGGTAAAAAGTCAGTAATGAAGCTGGCTTGACGATGTAAATAACACCCTGGAGGTTCATCGAACATAGGAGCTGGGGCATCACCAAACGGGGTACTAATAGCTCCAACAATGCCACCATAGACATAACTGTCGTTACGAACAAGTTCTCCAAAAGTTTGCATAGCCTCTTTTACCGGTGGAGAATTAAATGGAATCTCATGGGCAACCCACTGGTCGTATATTTCGGGGCCAGCTGTCCGCAACAGAATATCTTCTACCCAATCGGTACCTACCCAGCCACTGGCGTCCCCATTCTCCATGCCCAAACACCAGGGGGTTTTTCCCTCTGCACCAATTCTCTTGGTGAGGGTCATCAGCTCATCCCAACTAGTGGGAATGTCATACCCAGCCGCCTCAAATACATCAGGCCTATACCAAACTAAACTTTTTGGATCAGACCGCATCCATAAACCATAGATTTGTTTGTCCACAGTGCTCAAGTTCACCCAATCGGGGCCAAACGCTGTTGTTAATACCTCTAGATCAACAACATCATTCAAAGGCGTAAGTGCCCCTTCCCTTGCCAAATCTCTCATTAGACCAGGCTGTGGGAACATGGCTAGGTCTGGGACATCTCCACCTGCCACGCGAATTGGTAACACTGTGGTAAAAGCATCTGTTCCCTCGTAAACCACCTCAATTCCAGTCTCGGCTGTAAACGGGGCAAACGCCTCTTCAACAATCTCCTCTCCCACCCCCGTTAGAGAGCCTAAAATCACCAGAGTATTCTCATCACGGTTATTCTGAGGTGCACCATCACAGGCTGTCAACAACAATAACAATCCACTGAAGATGCGAAGGGAAAGAGAAGTAAATTTCATGACATCTATGTTGGTTGCTTTTAATAATTTATCCCTGGTCGGAGCATTGCATGTTTTGTAGTGACATCACGTGCAATGCTACTAACTAGAGGCGCTGGTGTAAAACCTTAGGGCAAATCGCCAAAATAGACGAGATATTTGCAATAGGCCAAAGGCGAGTACACAGGACCCTGCGAGCCATGAAACCTCGATTCGATTAAGGAATACCTGGGCAGGTACCGTTGTCAGAAAGGCCACCGGAATCACAAAGGTGAAAAAGATACGAAAGGCTGCCGGATACGCCACGATCGGAAATCGTCCGGCTTCTAAAAAGCCACGTAGCACTTCGGTCACGTTGTAGATTTTGACAAACCAAATACTGGTAGCCCCTAACATAAACCAAAGGCTATATAGGCTCATAAAGCCTAAAGCAAGTGGCACCAACGCCACTACATAGTTGGTAAATCCTAATCCTAACTGTCTACCAGCATATGAAACCATCACAGCTCCCAATATCAAGTCTGGAAACCCCCAGGGTGAAATAGTGCGTGTGGATAACCAAAACTGTGAATTAATCGGCTTTAGCAGCACAAAATCTAAGGTGCCTTCTTGCACATGCTGGACAATTCGATTTAGGTTAGGGCTTAAAAATGTAGCAGCAAACCCCTGCAGCATGGTGAACACACCTAATACCACTAAGGATTCTTGCCACTCCCAGCCTTGAAACTCATAGCCTGTGCGGTAAAACAAAAATAGCCCAAATAAACTGCCACCCAAGGCTGTTAAGCTACTCAGGGTGGCAATTAAAAAATTTAGGCGATATTCAAGTTCAGCTGCGATCGCAACTTCCCAAAACAGCCGCAATACCCTTAAATACCGCCGCACTGTTACCTACTCCAAGTCATCAGCTCTATCGTACCAACATACCTTGGAAGAATGTACAGGTGTTTTATAAATCATGCGTTCCATGGAACACATGATTTATATTAAGCGGAGTGTTGACCATCGATATAACGTTTCAACTCACCTTGCAAACGATAGCGAGCCCGAGCAATGCGAGATTTAACAGTACCTAAGGAAACACCTGTAATCTCAGCAATCTCTTCGTAGGGTAGTCCCTGAATTTCTCTCAACACAATTGTGGTTCGGAACACTTCAGGCAATTCAGCAATAGCAGCTTGCAAACGCTCATAAAACTCATGGGTCATCATCGTATCTACAGGGCTAGGGTCGTCTGACGCAATTTCCCAATCAACCTGACCATCATCTAAATGACGAGGCGCATCCAGAGACAATGTGCCTGCGTGACGCTTACGCTTGCGTAGTTCGTCATAAAACAGATTAGTAGTAATACGACTCATCCAACCCTTAAACTTCACAGGTGACTGCAGACGATTCAAATTTCGATAAACACGAATCCAAACCTCTTGAGCCAAATCGGCCCGATCAGACCAATCTGGAGCCAGATGATAAAGCTGGCGATCTACATGGGATTTGTATCGACGCATAAGCTCCGAAAACGGTGCCTGCTCTGGATAACGATGACGCTGACAAATGTTAATTAGCTCGGCTAGATCTAATTGGTTAAGCTGCTCAGCCACAAGCTTTTGGCTACTAGACTGAACTGCTTGAAAAGGAGAAAGTTGAGTGACGGAATCAAGAGTTCCAGTAGCTAGAGCGCGTGCGTCAAGTTGGATAGTAGTCATAATAAAAACAATTCAGGAAGCTGTTTTATACCGGGGGCCAAATTGATTAGGCATGGCACCTAATTTCTGTTAGCAAGAATAGCTATGAGCTAAACCTAGAAGAACAAAGCTCTTCGTAAATATCACTGAGCTTGCCGACTAGTGTAATAAACGCTACTTCTAACAAACATCAGCCATCTAACCGAGCGTTTTTCTTAATAAAACTCTCATTACTACTTTAGTCTTTGGTCTATGGTTAGTCCGTAAAGTGTTAGTTAAGAGATACGCAATAAACGCTTTTATCTAGGAAGAAAGTTCAACTTAGTAGGTGAAAACATGGAGTTTATAAAGACAGCTAGGCCAAACATAAATCTATGACAAATAAGCCACATATCAACTTTGTATAGACACTCTTGATTTCACCTTCTCTACATATACTTAGGTATCCTATGTGCTGTTGTGACAACAATTACCTAAGCCCCCATACCCGAGTATCGCTTTAACCCTTGACGCCATAGCCAACGGTTAACACTCCAAAAAATTAAGCACCACAATAATGTCATGGCCGTACTTTTGCCGATATCTACTGGTAAACCCACCATTAGACTAGCTGGTACATAAATTAGATACGGAAACGGCGTCCACATTACTACGGAGCGGACAGCATCAGGAAATAAGACCAGAGGTGCCACCATGCCTGAGAAGAAGGTGTAAAGCAAAAATGAAAATTGTTCAATTGCGATCGCTCGTTCCAACCAGAATGCTGCCATGGCATAGGTGTACTGCATTAAAAAGCGCAGACCAAAGGCCAATGCCGTCAACAGTAACCCCCAACCCAGATGAACAGGCTGTTGTCTTGCCACCGGATATAACATCAAAAATAGCCCCACTAAGACAGCTATAAACGGTAATCGCGCTAAACGTTCAGCTAAATGGGAAGAAAAATGACGCCAGCCTGGATCTAGGGGTTGTAATAGTAGCGGCGATAGTTTACCTTCCAACACTTCTCGCTCAAAATCCCAAATCACCCATACAACCGTTAGTTGACGCACTACAAACACAGCCAGAAAATAGCGCACCACATCGTCAGAGGTAAGTTCAAACTGACCACTACGGGCCGCTTCTTGCCACACTCCCATGAGAATCAAGGGAAATGAGCCAGAAAGAACCCAAAACATGAGTTCGGCTCGATACTCAAGCATGTAGGCATAATAAACCGACAGTAACGTCGGGATTACTCGTAACAGACGCTGAAGGTAACCGAACAAAGGCATGGGGCAATTACAGCAGGCATAAAATCAGTGTAGTTGGTTATGCTGACGATAAGGGTGATAGAGGGTCAAACAATGCTCAGGATTTCTAACCAGGTGACAATACCCGATTGTGAAATTGAACTGCAAGCGGTTAGAGCGCAGGGTGCAGGTGGCCAAAACGTAAATAAGGTGGCCACCGCCATCCACCTACGGTTTGATATCCCCGCATCATCTTTACCGGAACATTACAAAACCAAGTTATTGGCACTAAACGATAGTCGAATGACCAAAGACGGTGTCATCAATATTAAGTCCCAGGCTCACCGCACTCAGCTCCGTAATAAGACTGACGCTTTAGAACGACTGCAGCAGCTGATTCGAGCAGCCATGGTGGTGAAGAAAAAGCGCAAACCTACAAAACCCAGTAAAGCGGCTAAACAACGACGTCTTGATAGCAAAGCTAAACGAAGCCAACGTAAAACATCACGCGGTCGCGTTAGCTACGAGGAATAGATGCCATGGCGACCAAAGACCGATACCATGATGCTGTACGTAACGCCATTATTAAGGATGGCTGGACCATTACCCATGATCCGCTCTATCTGGACTTTGATAGTGCGAGAGTGCAGGTGGACTTAGCAGCAGAAAGATTAATTGCAGCTCAGCGCGGTGCAGAACAAATTGCCATTGAGATCAAAAGTTTTTTATCCGCTTCCACTATCTATGAATTTCATCTTGCAGTGGGACAGTGCATGAGCTATCGCATTGCTTTACGCGCCCAAGAACCCGAGCGACAGCTCTATCTTGCCGTGCCCAACTTCACCTATGAAGCATTCTTTAGTCGACCTTTAGCTAAAGAAACCACCGAAGAAGCCAAAATAAAGTTATTAGTCTACGATCCAGAGCAGGAGGCGGTTGATAGATGGATAAACTAGATCAGTATCGCCAATGGATTCAAGAACTTCTGTTGGAATATGCCAATGTAACGCTAGCGAATGAAGCTATCAAGGTATACAAATTTTTTGATGCTGAAGGCGATCATTATCAGGTCTTCCATGCTGGTTGGTCCAAGACCCGTCGGATTTTTGGGCCGTTGATCCACATCGATATTTTGGATGGCAAGCTGTGGATTCAGCATGATGGCACTGAGGTAGGCATTGCCAATCGGTTGCTAGAGTTAGGGATTCCAGCAGAGGACATTGTGCTGGGGTACCATGCCCCCTTTATGCGACAGCACGATGGATTTTCGGTTGGGTAAATTACTTTTTAGTACACTAGATTTTTATAATCCTTCTGAGATGGGACTCCATGAAGTTCTGGTTGTTGTGTCTGATTAGTTTAGGTTGTCTTGGCATTGGTTGCCTTGCGGCTGTTAAAATTGCGGCCCGACTATACAGCTTGGATATAGGAACTGGGGTTAGCCAACCTCAAGTGTCGAAGCATGAAAATATGGATACATCACAAAGAGAACAGTGACACAAGAGGCCCTTGATCACTTCACAAGGCCATAGAGTGAACAACGTGGTCTAGACTCTATAGAATCCAATAGAAGCTCTATACTGATCAACGCTTCCATCGATGAACTCGCCAGTGTGTTACAGGGCATTGCCCTTGAATCTAAGAAGAGTGTTTTAGATTCTTCTATTGATAGAACGGATTGTTTCTTTTTGACTTATCAACTCGTTGGGCAACATTGGTCCACTGTTTTACAACAATGCAATCAACCCACTGAAGCAGAACTCTCAGCGCTTTTAGATAAGCCTGTTATAGAGTTAAATGTGAGCGATGGTGCAAACTTTATTGGTTATCGATTGTTTGAACAAGGCGAACTCATGGAATACTTTCAGGCATCAGAAGAAGATAACTACCAAGTAAACAACAAGTATGAATTGGCTCTTGAAAAATACATACTGCAACCTTATCCAATAGACCCTGAATATCCTGAAGAAGTGCTAATACAGACAGCCTATTTTTGGTCGCGTGAGCATCAGATGACCGCTGAGGATATTGGTAATATCTGGGATTTTGTCAATATCTTCTTAGAAAAACAAGATGCTTACGATCCAGCCTTCGATTTCGGGGATTTTCTTGGCGACTACAATCCTCAGCAGAGTAAGCACTACCAAATTTCTATGTCCAAATTCTACAATGTTGCTTGGTTACGATGAAAGCTCTGGACGCAATCAGACAGTAACGTTTGAACCTGAATTTGTCAGGGTAGATTATTTCCGATTTGGCAACTGATTCCTAAGCCCTGATCACAGTAACAGAATACTGTCGTTCCGAAACAACCGTCTTTACCGCAAGTCTCTCTTCAATCGGTAATGTCTGCGAACGACGGTCAAAAATCACCAGCCAACCGCTGTTCTGCTTTAGACGAGCCAGGTAGCTATCCAACTGCTCCAAACCTTTTGCCAATGGGTCAGCCTTTTTATCACGCCATACTTTGAGTTCGATACCCAGGGTGATGTCGCCATAGCGGAGGCAAAGGTCCATGCGATCGCTACCTATCGCATACTCCCGCTCCAGCGTACCACCGCCATTAATCACCCGATGCAAAAATGCCATCAGCACCAGATGAGGCGCAATTTCATGGTAAGCCGCACTGTTTAACAACGGTTCACCATGCTGTCGCCAGAACGTTAAAAATGCATCTAGCAATGCCTGTGTATCCAGCTTTCCATCCGCCGTTAGCCAGGAGGGCGAAATCGTCGGCAAACTATCCTGGGGACCTTGCACCAAAAATCGAAGTAAAACTTCTCGGTAAATCGGGTTAGCCACCAAAAGACCTCCCCCCTGGGGACGCTTAAGCAATCCCAAATCCACTAAATACTGTCGATCATCATTGGAGGTAACCGGTAGCGATAATCCTGCCAACATCGGTTCCATAATGGCCTTGACCCGTTGCTCTCGTAATCGTTCCGCCAAACTATCAAGGTGAGTATCTCGGCGCTCCAGGAGAATCTCTTTGGCCTGTTGGACCAACTCTAGCGTAATTGTTGTTGTTGGTTCTGGTGCGAGCACTTCAACCAGTTGTCGGGCCAGGGCATTGACCAACCAAGGTTGTCCGTTAGTCAGCTCAAACACCAAGTTTACAGCGTCCTGAGAGAATACCTGCCCCGTCTCATCCGTATGCTGCTGGTAAAGCTCAGCTACTTCTTGTGGTGTAAAATCTCGCATCGTAATGGACTCCGCCTTAATGTTAAACGGACTCGACGTATTCAAACGGTCACTACCTCCTGATGCCACCTTGTAGTCCCGCACATCACGTAGACCGATGAGCGCCACAGACTGAGGAAATGCCTTCGGACGACTACGAAAGCCATTGCGCAGCTGGCGTAATACTGATATCTGTGCTCCATTTTGTAATGTGTCAATTTCATCAACAAACAGTACCAATGGTCTAGGAATTGCCTGACTCCATGTCTTAAGGGCAGCCTCAATGCGCTGACCCACAGCTGCATCAGGCCAGGATGGTGGCCAACAATCTGCTGGTAGATAAATTTCAGCATCGTTACGCCAGCTAGCCAATAATGCCAACTCTGTAGTACCTGGCTCATGGGAAAACGGAGCCCCTAATTCTGCTGAGACCATCACTGCAGCATATTGTCCTGCAGCTGTTAACTTTTGGGCTAATGCCAACATTGATGTAGTTTTACCAACCTGGCGCGGTGCGTGTAAGACAAAATAGTTCCGCTGGGCAATTAATCGCTCTATATTCGGAAGCCGGTCATCGGATACTACTGTGTAATGGATATCAGGCTGGCAAGGACCTGTCGTATTAAACCAACGAGACATAAGCGGCTTAGCGACTACGATAGTCAAACTCTAAGATGATTCTGGATGAAAGTATTCATAAATTTGCTGGGCTAGCTGGGGACCGATGCCGGATACAGCGGTTAATCGTTCTACGCTGGCCTCACGGATATAGTCAATAGACCGAAACTCTGCTAGCAGCATCTTTTGCCGATGATGGCCCAGACCAGGAATTTCACTCAGACGAGAACGTCGCATGCGGTCTGTACGTTTTTTGCGATGAAAGCTGACAGCAAATCGGTGGGCTTCATCGCGCAGCCGTCGCAATAGCAGCACCCCCGGTTGTTCCGCCTCGGTGGGTAAGGGGGTTGACTCTTCAGGTAAAAAGATCTCTTCTCGCTTTTTAGCCAGACTGACCACATGCAATTCACTCAGCAGGTTCAATTCTTTCAGAACCTCAACCACGGCTGATAGCTGACCTTTACCACCGTCAATCATGACCAGGTCAGGCCAATCTGGATTACCAATCCGTTCCTTTGATGGGTCTTCTGCATACTTACGAAACCGACGACGAATCACCTCGGCCATGCTGGCAAAGTCATCGGAATGACCGCTGGTAACTTTAGGATTTTTGATTTTGTAATGGCGATAGTGCTGCTTGGCCGGCAGACCATCGACAAACACCACCTGAGATGCCACAGCATCGGAACCTTGAATGTGGGAAATGTCATACCCCTCAATTCGTTTTGGCTGCCCTGGTAAATCTACGATCTCTGCCAGGTCTTGCATGGCCTGATTATTACGATCAGCAAATCGCTGGGTCCGGGCTAGCTCATACTGGGCATTGCGCTCCACCATTTCCACCAGTTCTGCTTTGGACTGTCGTTGAGGTACTTCAATGGTTACTTTACGCCCCTTCTGCTGGGTGAGAAACTCTGCCAGCATGTCGGCATCCGGTAACGGATGCTGCACCATAATTTCGCTGGGAATTTCTACCGCATCGACCTTGGGGTAATGCTCCTCCAGGACTCGCTGAAGAATTTGTCCCGGTGAACCGGACTCAGTCTCGGCAACAAACCCCAGGCGGCCTACCAAACGACCGGCGCGAATTTGAAAGAGCTGAATGCAGGTATGCTGATCGTCGCCAGATAGTGCGATCGCATCCCGAGAAATCGTATCATCTGGCAGCGCCACCTTTTGATGGGCACTCAGGGTTTGCAAACCGCGAATTTGGTCCCGCAACTTAGCCGCCTGTTCAAAATTAAGCTTTTCAGCCGCCCTTTCCATTTGGACAGTTAAGATCGACTCCAACTCCTGGACTCGCCCTTGAAAAACCATGGCAACCCTTTGGACAATCTTGTGATAATCCTCTGGCGTGATCAGCGCCTGGCACACACCAGGACATTGACCAATATCATAATTAAGACAGGGCCGATCTTTAAATAAGGGCTGACGTCGCTGCCGCAACGGAAATATTTTTTTCGAAATATGCAGCGTCCGGCGTAGTAACCCCGTATCAACATAAGGACCGTAGTAGCGATCTTTCTTAGTCGTTTTGCGGCGCTTGCGGGTAATAAAAATTCGCGGGTAGTCTTCAGACCAGGTAATGCAAAGGTAGGGATACTTTTTATCATCCTTAAGCAGCACATTAAAATAAGGTTGATGCTGCTTAATTAGGTTGGCTTCCAGAGCCAGGGCCTCTGCCTCGGTGTCGGTAACGATAAATTCAATATCGACTACCTGGGTCACCATCACCGCAATGCGGGGAGTATGCTGCTGCTGACCATCCCTAAAATAGGAACGCACTCGATTGCGCAGGCTTTTAGACTTACCGATATAAAGGATTTGATCATCCCCATCCCGCATAAAGTAAACACCTGGTTCCTGGGGAATTTCCTTGAGGCGAGTTTCTAAGCGTTCAGCGTCTTTTAATAGCGTCTTAACAGTAGCAGCGGAAGGCACCAAGAGTCTCTCCACATCAGTTCTATTAGAAAAGGGTTGTCCATTGCCTTTTTATTCTGCATACATTTGTCCTAACCAGGTCAGCTAGAACATCTTTAGTAGCCCTTGCTGTCCTACAAAAATTTCTCGCAACAAACTAATAAATGCAACCCAAATGATTGGAGAAATATCCACCCCCCCAAAAGGTGGAATCACCTTACGCACTGGAATCAAAAAGGGCTCAGTCGGCCAATAGACCAAATTGAAGGGAAATTTAGTGGATTCCGCCTCTGGATACCAAGTCAAAACGATGCGGAAAATAAACAATAAGGTCATCACCGCTAGCAGCGGCCCAACGATCCAATTGCTAATCACGATACCTGACATCGTCAAACGTCCTCGTTAAATGAGTAATTCACTTTAAGGATTGTAAAGCTTAGTTTAATGATCAGGCACTTCAAATCCATGAACTTTTTGATTAAAAATCTAAAAAACCTTGATACAAAAGCATTTAGCGATTTCAAAGTATCTGTACCTTGACTTTGGTCAAAATTAAAAGGCTTCTCAAGGTTAACGTTGCTCGATACTATATTAAGCAAGCATTACAAACGTTTGCGGATCTAAAGAGTTGAGGCCATGACACCATCACTAACTAATTTCTTATTGAGCCTGGTCGCTGGCGCTGCAATTGTAGTTATTCCAGCAACTGTCGCTCTCGTATTTATCAGTCAACGCGACAAGATTAAGCGCTAAGCCTTCATACATCTAGCTTGAAATAGGTGACACTGTTTTAAGCCTAGGCAAGGCTACAGATAATTTCCTGGTCAATGTTTTGTGTAAATGAACCGAGAGTACAGCGTGAGCTGTGCTCTTTTTTATGGCTAATATGAAATCCTGATGGTTGCCCCGATATCATGGGGCAACCATCAGGGATTGCCCTTACGGGTCAATGTATTTTTAATCGGAGTTATCGGAGTTAATGGATGCGGGCTTGGCATAACTCATTGTTCCTATGGGTTACAAATAAACCTCTGATATACAGTTAATTTGCCAAAAGACAAATCCATTGCTGCCCGCTACGATAGAATTGGTGGCCATGGATTGTCATATCATGCACAACGCTGATTAGAGGGCAACCATCATATGAGGAAGCAATTGTGAATTTTGGTACTCCTGTCCCGCTACTGGTTGGATTAATACTCATTCTCGGTGCGGTTGGGTTATTTTTTCTAGACAAATACAAACCTGGCTATGCACGCAGCTCTGACAAGGTTTACTCGATTTTGCTTTTGCTGTCTGGCATTTTTCTGCTAGCCCATTTGAATATGGAGCTTTTAGCTTCCTTTCAGCAGGTCATGCTAGTGGGCATGCTAACCACCCTGATTATCAATGACATCACTAAGCGTGAATCTAACCGTAATACGACTCGTTCCATAGATCGCGATGGCCCTCCAAGACGTTATGATGAGCGGCCAAGGCGAGTTTATCGAGCTGAATTAGATGATTGGGATGCCCCTGGGCCACCCCGCATTCCTAGCGATCGCTATAGCAACGAACCCTACAGCGATCGCTACGATTCCCGGCCATTGGAACCTCGGACAGCGCCTTATGATGAGCGTCGTCGACCACCGGCTCGTTTACAGCCAAGTCCGCAGGGGAGAGGGCAGTTTGATAATTATGCTGGCGATCGCAACCGTCCAGAGCCCCGTCCAAATGAGCGGCCAGATAGGTTCTACAGCAATCCTCGCTATGATCAAGCAGGTCCGCAAGCTCCCAACAATCGTCCTCAGCAACAACCACAACCACCCATCCCCACAGGCAATGGAGCCGCTCATAGTTTAGGCGGTTTACCACAACAGCCCCCTAGAAATACTGAGCCTCGTAACGAGCGTCCTCCACTAAATGTTCAACCTCGACCTCAAGACGCTAGCGAAGGTAGTTATACAAATTTTCGTCCAGCACCTTCTGATAGTGGCGATTCAGCTCCCTATTCCGATACTCCACCACCGCAGCCACCGGCCAATTATTAACCACCTTACTTACACTAGCCTTTTCATTAGGAACATAAATATCACCACCAATGGTCAGAAAAAAACCTACCCAAGCCCACATCACCAAGCTCATTTCTAAAAGCCAGTCAGAATTCCTGAAAGCACGGACAAAAAAGCAGACGGAATACTATATGGGAGCAAAGTTAATTGAGGTAGGCATCAACCCCGATCAGGCGATTTATCGCTGGAAGGTTGTCGACAAAGGTCTAAAGGAAGAATGGACTTACAGCGCCTACTGGGGTGATAGTAAGGAAAAAATAGAAGCGGCAGAGGGATAACTCAGGCGTTATACTTAATGACCTCAACCTGTTTCAGCAAGCGACCATCAAGCGGTTGATTGAGTAAGACCATCGTAGTTGTTTCATTTTCTGAAAACCCAACCCGCTCATAGAAGTGTTTCTGATTGGTTGTCATCAGATAGACACGCTCAACGTTACTCATATGGGGATGGCTTAAAACCGTTTCCACTAACTTGCGGCCAAAGCCAGCCCCCTGATAGTCATCGTGAATAACGACATCCCAAATAGTGGCCCGATAGACACCATCGGATGTGGCCCGCGCAAAACCAATCAGCTTATTTCCATGCCAGGCCGTTACCACAGGGCAGCTGTAATTAATGGCTTTAGCTAAATCCTCAAACCGTCGATCAGCCGCCCAAAAAGCGGAATGATTTAAAAGATTTCTAAGTTGCTCCAAATCCTTGGCAGCTAATGCTTCAGTGTAGCGAAATTGAACAGGCTGAAAACTCATAGACTTTAGAGCAAAGAAATAAACCTTACACACGTCCAGAACAGTCGCTTTCCTGATAAAAAATCTACAGGTTGCAATTTGAACGTGGTTTCAAATCGTTGAGCAAGTCAAACGACAGAGACAAATATCTGTCTATACTCAAACGTGACAGGAAAACTTAAACACTGCCCTAGCATACTTAGGCCAGCGAAGAACATCTATCAAAGTCTTTGATACTTGGTATCAAGAAATACAATTTCAACTACAATAATTTGGCCCAGTTACGCTTGTCTAGATTAAACGCCGTAACCTATCCCTAACCTCCACAACTACCACTGCTTGCGAGTGAGGTAAACCGTCCATGATCAGGGGGTTTATAGGCTTAGGATATCTAGATAAGATAAGTATCGAGGTATAGTACCCACACCCGCCGTTTACTGCCCGGACATGCTGAAACGACTTTTAGGCGATCCCAACGCTCGCAAGCTCAAACGCTATCAACCCGATGTTAAAGAGATCGCCCTCCTAGAAGAGGAAATCAAGGCCCTCTCTGATAACGAGCTGCGGGGTAAAACCGCCGAGTTTAAGAAGCGGCTTGAAGATGGCGAAGACCTAGATGATTTACTTACCGAAGCCTTCGCCGTTGTACGTGAAGCCGGCATTCGCGTCCTAGGCATGCGTCATTATGACGTACAGCTTATCGGTGGCATGGTCCTCCACGATGGCCAGATTGCCGAAATGAAAACTGGTGAGGGAAAAACCCTGGTAGCCACCCTACCGGCTTACCTAAATGCCCTATCCGGCAAAGGGGTACACATCGTCACTGTAAATGACTATCTGGCCCGTCGTGATGCCGAATGGATGGGACAAGTACATCGTTTTCTGGGATTGTCGGTAGGCCTAATCCAGCAAGGTATGAGTCCGACAGAACGTCGCAAAAACTACGCCTGCGACATTACCTATGGCACCAATAGTGAGTTTGGCTTTGACTATTTGCGCGACAATATGGCTTCTTCCATTGAGGAAGTGGTGCAGCGTCCGTTTAATTTTTGCATTATTGATGAAGTCGACTCCATCCTGGTAGACGAAGCCCGTACACCGCTAATTATCTCGGGTCAGGTAGACCGTCCCCAGGAAAAATACGAGGCCGCAGCGGAGCTTGCTCGTCAGCTTGAGACCGAAGTTGACTACGAAGTCGATGAAAAAGCCCGTAACGTACTGCTCACCGACGAAGGCTTTGAAAAAGCTGAAAACCTTTTAGGGGTAAACGACCTATTTGACCCAAAAGATCCCTGGGCCCATTTTGTTTTTAACGCAGTTAAGGCAAAGGAGCTATTTGTTAAAGACGTTAACTACATTGTTCGGAATGACGAAGTCGTCATCGTCGATGAATTTACCGGACGGGTAATGCCTGGGCGTCGTTGGAGTGATGGTTTACACCAGGCTATTGAAGCCAAAGAGCGAGTACCTATCCAACCGGAAACCCAAACACTGGCATCAATTACCTATCAAAACTTCTTTTTGCTTTATGACAAGCTTTCAGGGATGACCGGTACAGCCAAAACTGAAGAAGCTGAATTTGAAAAGATTTACGACATTGAAGTTACGGTTATTCCAACTAATCGCCCCATCGCCCGTACGGACAGATCGGACGTAGTCTATAAAACCGAACCTGCCAAATGGAAGGCCATTGCCCAGGAATGTGCAGAAATGCATGAAACCGGTCGACCTGTCCTTGTAGGTACCACTAGCGTCGAAAAGTCAGAACTTTTGTCAGGGCTGCTACAACAACTCAATGTGGCACATAATCTGCTTAACGCTAAGCCAGAAAACGTTGAACGAGAGTCAGAAATTGTTGCCCAGGCAGGCCGTAGCGGTGCAGTCACCATTGCCACCAACATGGCTGGACGGGGAACCGATATTATTCTTGGGGGCAACGCTGACTACATGGCTCGTCTGAAAATAAGAGAATATCTGATGCCCAAAATCGTTCGGCCTGATGATGAGCAAGGTTTTGGTATGGCCAGGGTAGCGGCAGCTGGTGGTAGTAGAACATCCGCTAAGGGCTTCCAAAGCAATGGCAAAAAGCAAAAGACCTGGAAAGCATCTCCTGAAATCTTTCCCACTGAGCTATCTAGTGAAGCCGAAAAGACATTAAAAGAAGCTGTCGCCTTTGCTGTTAAAACCTACGGTCCTCAAAGCTTGTCCGAACTAGAGGCCGAGGATAAAATCGCTACTGCTGCTGAAAAAGCGCCTATTGAAGATCCAGCCATTCAAAAGCTACGAGAAGTTTACAAACTGATTTTGGCTGAATATGAAGCCTTTACTGACGCTGAACACGACAAGGTGATTGAGCTAGGCGGATTACACGTAATCGGCACCGAGCGCCATGAGTCACGTCGGGTAGACAATCAGCTGCGCGGTCGAGCGGGTCGCCAGGGTGACCCAGGGTCAACCAAGTTCTTCTTGAGTTTGGAAGATAATTTGTTAAGAATCTTTGGTGGCGACCGTGTTGCGGGTCTGATGAATGCCTTCCGTGTGGAAGAAGATATGCCCATTGAGTCAGGGATGCTCACCCGTTCTCTAGAAGGGGCACAGAAAAAGGTCGAAACCTATTACTACGATATTCGTAAGCAAGTCTTTGAGTATGACGAGGTAATGAATAACCAACGTCGTGCAATCTATGCCGAGCGGCGACGTGTACTGGAAGGTGACAAACTCAAAGAGCTGGTGATTGGTTATGGTGAGCAGACAATGGATGACATTGTTGAAGCTTACATTAATCCTGAACTGCCTCCCGAAGAATGGGATCTCGACAATATTGTTGGCAAGGTCAAAGAGTTTATTTATTTGCTTGAAGACCTAACAGCCGACCAATTAGACAACCTCTCCATGGGAGAAATCAAAACCTTCCTCAGAGAGCAGGTACACATTGCCTACGATATTAAAGAGGCCCAGGTGGACAAGATGAAGCCAGGTCTGATGCGTGAGGCAGAGCGATTCTTTATCTTGCAGCAGGTAGATACTCTCTGGCGTGAACACCTGCAACAAATGGATGCCCTACGGGAAACTGTTGGCCTACGGGGCTATGGTCAGAAGGATCCGTTGATTGAGTATAAGAGTGAAGGTTACGAGGTCTTTTTGGACATGATGACTGGCATTCGCCGTAATGTGGTGTATACCATGTTCCAATTCCAACCTCAGCCACCACCGCAGGCCGTCCAGGCGGATGGTCCAATCGATGTTGAAGTAGTTTAGGTATATTAGGGGCATTTCCTTGTGGATGCCCCTTTTGAAATTGTTAGCTTCGCTTGTTTGATATTGCATAGGGGTAGGCATAAAGCTCTAACCCTATGAGGGTTTTCAAATATTACCCATACTGTTCCAAGTACAGATTTACATCCTCAATAATTCGCATTAGTTCAGCCTCTGTGGTCAAACGAATACGGTCATCGCGTACCGTAATCAAAAGTTTGGCTGCAAAGGGGCTGGGCCAAATATTAGGGTTACAGAAAATCTCAAGGAAAACATCTCCTGTGTGGCGATACTCTGTGGGTTTGACTGGTTTGGGCCTGCCCGCACCTACCGTAGCTGCAGCTGAAGTCTTCAGCGTTTTGGTCAGTGCAGTTAATGCAGCCTTCAGCTCTTGGGCTGCTGCCACGGAAAAACTAAATTGGACCGAGCCCTGAACTAAATTGAGGGTAAGTTGGGAAGCCATGGAAACTAGCGATGATGATTGCTTGCTGATCGTAACGCTAGCCTTTATTTAACAGCGCTACTGTCATAAAGTTTTAGGTTCCGGGCCTCTGCTAGGTAAGTTTTTGCAACTTTTGTTGCACCAGGTTACTAATACGGTTTGAATATCGATATAACTATCAAAACTTTTACCATCCACCGTCAAACAGGAGACATCAATGGTTGTAACCTGCGTCTATGTATTTGTGAAACCAGAGCATGTAGATGATTTTATTGTAGCCACAAAGGCAAATCACATCGGCTCTGTCCAGGAACCAGCTAACATCCGGTTCGATTTTCTGCAGGACCCAGATGATCCAACCAAGTTTATGCTCTACGAAGCTTATGAAACTGCAGAGAGTGCAGCTGCCCACAAAAAAACTGAGCACTATCTAACCTGGCGAGAAACTGTTGCTGCCTGGATGGCTCAGCCTCGCCAAGGTAAGCCATATAATGTCATTGCTCCCTAAGGAGCTGAGACCTGACTAGCTTTTGCCTCCAATTTACTTTGGTGGCAAACGGTTAATTCCCTCCAGTCTCTACAAAAAACGGGTAAACTGACGCAAATTGAGGTAAATCTCCAACAGGTTGGGCTGACCTATGAGATTGTCATCTGCCCTGGAGAACCCACACCCACTTTTATCGATGAAACGTGTAAAACCTATAGTGAGTCAGGCATTCAAGCGATAGTGGGGATCGGCGGCGGCAGTGTTGTGGATGCGGGCAAGGCGATTTCTGCCATGCTTCCCCATAACAATTCCATCATGGACCACCTGGAAGGGGTGGGTAAAGGGATTCCTCATAGTGGAGAAAAAGTCCCCTACTTGGCAGTTCCTACCACCTCTGGCACTGGCAGTGAAGTGACTAAAAATGCTGTTATTAGTGAGATAGGCCCCCAAGGCTTCAAGAAATCCATCCGCCATGAAAATTTTATCCCTGACGGTGTAATTGTCGATAGTGAGCTACTCACGACCTGTCCACCCCACATTACAGCAGCCTGTGGATTAGATGCCTTTACCCAACTCCTTGAACCCTATTTATCTCCTACAGCCAGCCCAATAACTGATGCTTTAGCCTGGAGTGGGTTAACAGCGATTGCCCCCAATTTATTGGCAGCTTGTGGTGAGGGGGCTAACAACTTGGCCGTACGCGAAGCAATGGCCTACGGTTCATTGCTTTCAGGCATCTGTTTAGCTAATGCAGGGCTAGGAATTGTCCATGGGTTAGCGTCATCGATAGGGGGCTTTTTCCCAATTCCCCACGGTGTTGTCTGCGGTACTTTGTTAGCGGCAGCCAATGAAACTAATTGGCAAGCACTTTTGGACCGGGAGCCAGAAAATCCAGCTATAGCGAAGCTGGCAAAATTGGGAGCTTTTTTGGATGATAGTCCAGGAAAAGCGTCTCAGGAATATGGTGAAGGCCTGTGTAAAGTTTTGTGGAACTGGACTGAAAAGCTTGCTCTACCCAAGCTAGGTAAATATAGGGTTGAAGCCTCAGATCTGGATCGGATAGTGGCCAAAACTCGTAATCGAAATAATCCTATTCAACTGACCCAAAGTGAGATTAAAAATCTTGTGTTGTCTCGCATCTGATTCGTTGATTGATACTACAACAATACCGTAGGGAGGAAGCCTTGCTCGACTTCGCGATGGCCTATGCTATTTGCAAAAATGTTGTTAACTATGAATATTTCGCACGATCCAATAGCTAATAGATAACGCCAAAATCGCGATCGCTAAACCAATTAAGCTAAGACCCGTTACTTTTTCTAGATCCAGAATAATAATTTTACGAGCCACTGCCGTTAGCGACGTAACAATCACTAGCTCCACCTGCACCACATGTTTTTTCAAGTAGGCAGTAATATTTTCTAAAATCTCTAGGGCAATTAAGACACTTAGAAATAACCCAAAAATTTCGCTGAGAGTGTTTTTGAAAAAGCCTTCTGGACTGGGTTCCCAGAGTGCCACAGCCAAGAAACGCGCCAAATCAACCATGATCACAAAGATCACGACAAGCATAGCAATGGACAATAGCTTTGAAACAATAGTTTCTACATTATCTATACCATGCAGAAAACTTTCTGCACTTAGCCATCTCCATCGATTGCCATTTTGATTACCACCCATATCAGTGCTCCAGATAACGGCTCCCTTCTAGGAAAACTACTATACAGTTAGCAAGGCAAGGGCACAGTATCGTTAATGAATGCTAGGTGGGCACCGCCCACCCTATATCTGGACGATTTACATAAATCGACCGGCCATCTTCAATATATCGCCCATATCCACATCCCCATCACCGTCGCCATCTAGGAACGCGGTAACCAGTGGATTGCCCTGTGCTTGAGTACCTGTTTTTGCAGACCCCTGGTTCAAAAATTTCATCACAATAGGCAAAACCATTGGTAGCATGGCGACTACCTGAGTCGCATCCAGACCCGTTTTTTGAGCAACCGCTGTGGCTATTTCAGTTTGCTGGTCAGGGCTAAATAGTTTGGGCAGTACACCAGCACCATCAGTGGTACCTTGCTTAACCAGGTCAAGCACTGCATCCAAACCCTGGGTTTGCTGTTTTTCGCGTAATGCCGATTTAACAAAGCCACCGAGCACTGAAGCTGCTTGCTCAGTAGCAGAGCTATTTGCATTATTTGACTGAGCAACCTGCTGCGCCATCGATACAATTTGGCCAAGCTGACCAATGCTGGCTTCACGATTAGGGTCCTGAATGGCTCCCATTACTTGATCAAATATGCCCATGGGAAATAAACATGTCCTTGGTAAGCAACAATTGGCGGTACTGATCCACCTTGTGTATAGTAGGACGCTAAACTGGCCCAGACACAAAATTGCCAGCTTCATTTTATGAATAAACCTATCCACATTTAGTACATTCGTTTTTTCGTAGAAGAACCCACAGGTTTCAACTTGGCTGTGGTTTGTCAGCCATATGGCTAAATCACCTTCGAAACTATAAATTACCTTCGAAACTACATATGAAGCGACCTTTAATCATTGCTATTGCAGTTTTGATTTTTCTCGGTGTGCTGCTGTGGCTCATCAGCACATTGGGAAGTCTCTATGCTGGCCTATCAACCCTACATCCCTGGATAGCCCAGGCAATTACAATATTAATTGTGTTGCTTATGCTGGTGGCACTTGGCGTAGTTGCTTACTACGGCTGGTTGTTTCTACGACCACGCCATCGGGCTCAACCTCCCCCCCTGCCAAAAACCACTAATGACGCTGCCATCACCCATCTGCAAACCCTTGATCAGCAACTTAGCCTAATTTCAGATGAAGTTACCCGACAAGCCTTAGTTAAACGGGCCAAAACCGTTACCCATGCATTTGAACAGCAAAAACTGCATTTGGTAATCGTAGGCAGCGGTTCGGTGGGTAAAACATCGCTGGTCAATGCGCTGATGGGGGAAATGGCTGGGAAAACAGCCGTTACCAAAGGGACAACCACTCAACGGCAAGATTATCGGGTGGCGATTCCAGCCATTAATGGGGAAATTATTCTCACCGACAGTCCAGGCTTACTCGATGCTGGGGCTACGGCTCTGACCAGTCGAGAACTGGCTACCCAGGCAGATTTACTGCTATACGTTGTTGATAACGATCTGCATCGAGCCCAATACGAAATTTTGATGCAACTGCTGGCAGTGGGTAAACGAACTCTTTTGGTATTTAACAAGACTGACCTATACACCGATGACGAGGTGCAGTTATTAGTGGACCGACTCAGGCAACGGGTAAACCGACAGATGGATGAAAATGATGTGATTGCGATCGCAGCCCAACCAAAACACGACACCATCCCCGATATCCAACCCTTGATCGACCGCATCATTGCCATCCTCCGTGTCGAAGGCCATGACCTGATCGCCAACAACATTTTGTTACAGACCCAGCGCCTTAGCCTCGAAGCAAAACAACTGATCAGCCAACAACGCCAAAAACAGGCCGATGCCATAATTGATCGCTATCAGTGGGTTGGTGCAGGAGTATTGGCCGCAACCCCGCTGCCGGTGGTGGATATGTTAGCCACCGCCGCCATCAATACCCAAATGGTCATGGAATTAGGCAACGTCTATGGTATCGCCGTTAGCATTGAGGATGCCCGGACCTTAGCCATTTCCCTAGCAAAAACCATGGGTAGTTTAGGGCTAGTAAAAGGAGCCCTAAAACTATTAACCATTGGTCTGCAAACAAATTTGGCCACCGCTGTTGCTGGGAAACTGCTGCAGGGCATCAGCGCAGCCTATCTCACTCGCATTGCAGGCAAAAGCTTTGTGGACTATTTCGAAAATCAACAAGCCTGGGGCGATGGCGGAATACAAGCGGTTGTGGAGAAACACTATCAGCTGAATCGTCGAGACCAAATTGTGCAGCAATTTATTCAACAAGCGATGACGTCTATGGACAACATCACTACGTAATTAAACATTACTTGTAGCGAAAACGGTTATTACTACTACTCCTAACTACAATCTCAGCTTGACGTAGCATGTAGGTTGTGAATATGGTTATCGATTTGTAGATTTAAAAACTGCTATCCTTCGCTATAGCAGAAACCTATTAGTCAAAACCAAACCAGTACCTGAGAACTCAATTCTGGGTACTCAAACTTCATCACTGGTATTTCCCATAAGCCTACATTTACAATGACTATTAATAATGCTCAGTCTGCCTCCGATACCGTTCGGTCTGCCAAACGCACACCGACCTTTTTAATTATTGGGGTTCAAAAAGCAGGCACCACATCTATTTATAACTACCTCAAACAACACCCCCAGGTTTACATGAGTCCTGTTAAGGAAACGGGTTTTTTTGAACGGGATTGGGAGCAAGAACCCACCGACGTACAGCGGCGTAAAAAAAACGGTATCGTTACTTGGAACCAATATCAGGAGCTATTTGGCCCAGCCACAGATAAGCATATTGCCCTAGGTGAAGCATCCCCCAACTACATGTTTCACTATCGAGCAGCCAGTAAGCAAATCCAACGACGATTACCCAATGCAAAGCTTATTGCTGTCCTCAGAAATCCAGTACAACGAGCTTGTTCTGACTATTTGATGAACATGCGCGATGCCATCGGCAAGCAAACCCCCCTAGCAGAACAGGTTCGGAATCGAGGCAACTCATCCTATGTGTTACTAAAAGGTAACTATTACGACCAAATAAAGCACTTTATTGATGTGTTTGGTCACCAACAGGTAGATGTCTTTCTCCATGATGATCTGCGTAAAGACTCTCAGCAGTTTATGCAAACGATGTATCAATCCATCGGAGTTAATCCCGACTTTGTCGCCAACACATCCCAAAAAGCACAGACTGCTAAGGTGCCGAAAAACCAAACCCTTAATCGGCTCTTAAAGACCAAAAACCCGCTCCGTACAGTTGCTACTAGCATTATGCAAATCGTACCGTCAGATCTGCGACATCAGCTTCGTGATCGTTTAATTTCCTTTAATTCTCAAGACAAAGGTCAAGCAACGTTCACAGAGGAAGATATCGTTCTGCTACAGAAGTACTATCGCGAAGATATCTTGAAACTACAGGATTTGCTCCAGAGGAATTTATCGGCCTGGTTAAATGATACTAGTTATTAGAAAGTCCTAAAAATCTAACCTAAAAGTCCCAAAATATAGGTCAGGCTGCTAATCGGTGCTGGCACCATTTCACCACGAAAGTCGAGTAGTTGCACGAGCAACAGGTAAGCTACGGCTAGCAATAATGAAATTGCGCCTGTAATAATCGCAATAATTTTTGAACGATTCATATTAAACGAGGTAACCTATCGTATTGGCATAGTGTGGCAGGGTAAGCGTAAAAGTGATTTTAAAGCTCTAATACTTTATGCTCTAGGGTAAGCTGCTTCCCAATCCACCTTATTCACTATACCGACTAGACCATACGCGTGCAGCGCCCCATTTAGGGGCGTATTTTGTGAGGTAATGAACACCGTTTTTCCCACTGATGCTAATCCGTCTGCCATTGTGCATCGTCCGGTTATCGTTAAGACTCAGGATCTCAGTAAGATCTATCGCACCGGGTTTTGGCTAAACCAACAGGTAGCCTCACTAAAGTGCTGTTCATTGGAGATTTATAAAGGCGAAACGTTTGGACTATTAGGCCCTAACGGTGCGGGTAAAACTACATTACTCAAACTGCTATTGGGCATTACTCGGCCCTCTTCAGGCAGTGCTCAGTTACTAAATCAACCCGCTGGCAATCAGACCGTCAAACAGCAGATCGGCTATTTACCCGAAAATCCTTACTTCTATGATTATCTGACTGGCTGGGAGTTTTTAACGTATTCCGCCGGTCTATTTAATATTCCGCCCCCCGTATATAAGGGGCGCATTCCTGAGCTGTTGGATAGGGTGGGGCTGTCTCGTCACACTGCGATCAAAAAGCAGTTGCGACAGTACTCTAAGGGAATGCTGCAGCGCATTGGCATGGCTCAAGCATTGATCAACGACCCAGACATTATCTTCTTGGATGAACCAATGTCTGGATTAGACCCCACTGGTCGTTATCAAGTGCGAGAAGTGATTTTATCTCTAAAAGACCAGGGTAAAACAATTTTCTTTAACAGTCATATCCTGACAGATGTAGAAGTTATTTGCGATCGCATTGCAATTCTCAACCAAGGCAAACTCATTTGCCAAGGTAACCTGCATGATCTCCTGGGAACAGCCAACGCTTACTTTGTTAAAGGTCAGGGGGGCAGCTTAGATGTACTCAAAAAATGGCTCGAAAACCTTACCTTTGAAGGAGGCTACTGGCAGGGTTATCTCCACGGCAATCCCCACGACTTTCTAGCCAGCGTACACCTAATGAATGGTCGTTTGATTACCCTGGATTTGCGTCGGTTATCCCTCGAAGAGTTTTTTATTCAGCAGCTCAATCAGCAAAAGCAAACCCCAAACAAAAATTGACACTATTTTTTTATCAATAGGGGTAAAACATCCCAAAATAGCTCTACACTAAAAGGCTACTCCTGTATTGACTAAACATTCGTTATGGTCGAAGTCTCTACCACTACATTTATTGATCGCTCCCATTGGGGACGTATCCAAGTTTCTGGGGCCGATCGACTGCGCTTTCTCCATAACCAAACCACTAATGATTTTGAGTCATTGGCTCCCGGTCAGGGCTGTGAAACCGTATTTGTCACCTCCACCGCCCGCACGTTAGATCTAGCCAGTGCTTATGTAAATGACGATAGCGTTTTGCTAATGGTATCTCCCGACATGGCACCGGAGCTAATTGCCTGGATGGACCGATACATCTTTTTTGCCGACAAAGTTACCCTGAGCGATCAAACTGACACCACATTTGCCATTACCCTTTTGGGTCCTGAAACTGATCAGCTTTTAACTAAACTTGAGCTACCTCAACCTGATCGTAGTTCCTGCAGCCATATCCATACTCGTTGGCCCATCGAGAACATCAACATTCAAATCGTTAGAGAAACAGGTATAGCTATGCATGGCTATACCCTGATAGGGCCTCAAAAACAAAAAACAGTTCTACAAAACTGGCTGATAGAACATCAGGTGACGGCTCTATCTCCCCAAGCATGGGAAGTACTGCGAATTCGTCAAGGCCGCCCCATGCCTAATCAGGAACTAACGGACAAAGATAACCCCTTAGAAGCAGGTCTATGGCATACCGTTTCCTTTGAAAAGGGCTGTTATATCGGCCAGGAAACTATAGCCCGACTCAACACCTATCAGGGGGTAAAAAAACAACTTTGGGGCTTCCAAATCAGTCAACCAGTAACCGCTAATGTTTCTATCAAACTAGACGGCACTCAGGTGGGTAGACTTACTAGCGTAGCTGCTGACAATACAGGCATTTGGGCATTAGGATACCTACGTACTAAAGCCGGTGGCGCAGGATTAACCGTAGATATAGAAGACACTACAGCTAAGGTGATTGAGCTACCGTTTTTATCCCGTGGTTATTTGGCAAACAGCCAGCCTCCAGTAACCTCGACTTAACTCAATAGATAAGAATGTTATTTTTTAAGGTTTTCTCAGGATTTTCTGTTTTTAGCAGAACAACTAATGGCTACAATAAATGAAAAGCATAGCTTTGCTCTGCAGATGCAAAATTTCTTAGAAAATTTTTCTGAGCTGAAAGACTAGGGCTAGCATGGGTACTCTGAAAGTAACCTGAGTGGTTCATGTCAGTTTGGTTCTAACAAACGCTCGTATCTGCAGAATTGGGCTAGCACCATCAGGTTTGAAAAAACTTTTTTTTGACTATGCCTATCTCAAGACAGGCATAGTCGGTTTCATATCAATGTGGCAAATAACAATTTTATTTAGAGGCTTAAGTCATGGCAGCATCCCTTTGGAGACTACCGCTTGATCGAGCAGTTCGCTACGCTGTTAGCGATGCTCTAGCGTCCGTCAAATCCCATGTGTACGATTTAGAGTACAACCAACGTCGGTCTCCCCAGGAAGTAGTGACCTGGAATAATTATCTGGCCGACTTGAGGGCTCTACACCAGTTGCTACTCAATTTACCTAGCTTAGAAACAGCCCAATGGTTGACTGATGACCAGGCCTATGGCGCTCCCACATTCACCCCATTTGTCCATGGCATCACCGATGCTAGGACCAGCATTCGACGCGTTCATAATTGGTTACTTTCCCTCCCTCAGAAAACAGCTGTAGATAGTACATATGAATTCGAAGACAAATCTGTTCTATCAGAACAGCAACACTATGCTTATCAGATTGACAAAGCCCTAACCAAGCTCCAGATGTTGCCTACTCCTGGTAGTGAGGCATGGTATGCAACATATGAGCCGACTCTGGAGCATTCTCTAACGCCGTTAACCACAACAGCACCACAGCAAACCTTAGAACCTGCTGTAGCCTAATCTAATCCGGCTTGGTTTTTTCTGCTTGGTATTGCTTTACATTGTATGCTGAATTATCCACAAAGGGAGCTGCCATAAAAGGCGGCTCCCTTTAGTGTTTTGTATCAGTTCAACCTTTATGACTTACAACAAGACAACCTTCTGGATATAGGCCCATACGGACAAGGACGATGGGACTTTCCGATGTCTTCCGGGCACTCTACTGGTTGAATTAAGCCAGAATGGACATCTCCAATAATGATGATGCAGAAATGGTTAAATCAGCTGCTCAAACAAACCTTTATGGGGCAAAAGCTACTGAAATGGTGGCTATACTCTGTGATGATTTGTCTGCTAATTATTCTAACTAGACCTAGTTTGGCAATCCAAACACCGCCAGATTTGCTGCCAGATTCACTTTTGAGCTACGGCCATCAAGCCTATGCATCAGGCCAATTCCACTTAGCAAGACAGCAGTGGCAACAGGCGGCCCATCACTATAGCCAGCAACAAAAACCGGCTGAAACCGCATTGAGCCTAAGCTATTTAGCGCTTTCTTACCAGGAATTGGGACAATGGCAAAAGGCCAAGCAAACTATTGAGCAAAGTTTAGCGCTATTAGAAGCCCATGGACCAGCACCTAAGATCCAGGCCCATGTGCTTAATACCTATGGCAATATTCAACTTGCTTTGGGACAACCAGAAGCTGCCCTAGCTACATGGCAAGAAGCCACCACCTACTATCAACAACTTGAAGATCAGGTAGGTCAGCTAGGCAGTCAATTAAATCAGGCCCAGGCCATGCAGACCCTAGGGTTTTATCGCCGTGCCAAAACCTTATTGGATGAGCTGACAATCCAAGTTAATCAGCAGTCTGACTCACTACTAAAAGCGACAACACTACGTAGTTTAGGCAACTTACTTCAGATAACAGGTAGTCTTGAGCAAGCTCAGACCCTGCTCGAACAAAGTTTAGCAATTACTAAAACCCTAAACCAACCAGCGGAAACAAGTAAAACCCTCTTTGCCTTAGCCAATAACTTCAGAGCCCGTCATCAACCGGAGCAAGCTTTGGAGATTTACCAACAGTTGATCGTTCTCACAGACAGTCCTCCAGATCGGCTTGAGACTCAACTTAATTTGTTAAGTCTACTGGTGGAATTACAACGATGGGAAGTTGTTCAACCGCTATTGACTGAATTGAGTCAGCAGTTACCCGATTTACAAGCTAGCCGACCTGCCATTTACAGTCGGGTAAATTTTGCTGAAAGTGCACTTAAATTTAATCAGGAACGCCCCAATGAAATACCAGCTATTTCTATCCATCATTTAGCCGAGCTGTTAGCTCAAGGAGCGCAGCAGGCACACGCATTACATGACTCGCGGGCTGAGTCCCTAGCATTGGGTCAACTGGGCAAGTTATATATAACAACCCAACAGTGGCATAATGCGACTGATGTCACACAAAAGGCAATTCACCTGGCAAAACGTAGCCATGCTCGAGATATTAGCTATCGTTGGCAGTGGCAGTTAGGCGACATCTATCAGCAAAAACAACAGCCACAGCATGCGATCGCAACCTATACCGAAGCTGTTGACACCCTTTCCTCCGTACGCGCAGATCTATTAGCGACTAATTCTGAACTCCAGTTCAGCATCAAAGAAAAAGTTGAACCACTCTACCGTGATTTAGTCGGTCTGCTATTAAAGCCAGAAGTCCCTGATCAAAAAGCGTTAATACAAGCTCGTAATCTGATTGAAGATCTACAGCTAGTCGAATTAGAAAACTATTTTCGGTCTGCATGCATTGACACCCAAGCCAAACAAGTTGATCAAATTGATCCACATGCCGCAGTTATTTATCCCATCATTCTGTCAGATCGGCTAGAAATTGTTCTAGCATTACCCAACCAACCACTCAGCCACTATCGCACCGAAATACCCGATACTGAACTCGAAAATACCCTCAATCAGTTTTTTATTGCCTTTAATCCAGCTTTGTCCAATCAACGACGGCTGCAACTCTCAAAACAACTATACGACTGGTTAATTCAACCAGCTGCTGCTGAGTTAGCGCAGCATAATATCAAAACCCTGGTATTCGTGCTGGATGGCAAACTAAGAAATATTCCCATGGCAGCCCTCTACGATGGCGAAAAATATCTAATAGAAACCTACAGCGTTGCGTTGACCCCTGGCTTAGAACTAATGGGTCCTCATTTTCACCAGCCCAAACCCCTAGAGGCTCTGATCCTGGGGGTCAGCGAACCACGCCAAGGATTTTCTCCCCTCCCAGGTGTAAAAGATGAGATTGAAAAAATTGCCGCCAATGTCGAACAAGCCCAGGTATATATCAATCAAGCATTCACTAAACAAACCTTTAAAGATCAACTCAAAGCCACTCCCTATCCCATTCTGCATCTTGCCACTCACGGCCAATTCAGCTCAGAGCTAGCTAGTACTTTTTTACTAGCCTGGGATGAAACCATCACCTTAGAAGATTTAGACACCCTCTTAACAGATCGGCGACTGCAGAACAACAATCCGATTGAGCTAATGGTTTTGAGTGCTTGTCAAACTGCCGAGGGAGATGATCGAGCTACCTTAGGATTAGCGGGTATGGCAATCAAGTCTGGAGCCCGTAGCACCCTAGCGACCTTATGGTCAGTCAATGATAAATCTACAGTCCAACTGATCAACTATTTTTATGACGCTCTAAGCAATACAGAGGTCTCAACCACCAAAGCCGAAGCTCTTCGTCAAGCACAAATTTCCCTAATTAAAAACAAACACTATTCACATCCATTCTATTGGGCTCCCTTTGTACTGATTGGGAATTGGCTAACTTAAACCACAGCCAAGTTAAAACCTATAGTCTCTTCCACAGCCCACCGTCCTTGAATAAATCAAGTTAGCCATATGCCCCGTGTAAACACGGAGATTTTTTACTAATATCGAAACACCAAATACAATCTTCACATCTATTTCCGTTAAAACACATAAATTTTCTCCTATTCACTTTGTTAGGTTAGTAAAAACAACTACATAGGATGTATTCATTATCCTACTGCTGTTTTTATAGGCGAACATGATTAGACTTATGGTGCGACATTACATAACAACTGGCATCGCAATATCGGCGATTTTATTGAGCTGTGGCACTGCTATGGCCGAAATTTCAACAGAAAATCTAAATGCTACGTCATTACCAACGAATGACTGGTCTTTCTGGCCAACGGATGACGATAAAGCACCCAACAATACGGTCAGCGGCGCATCTCGAGGGAGTTGTTCCAACGACCAAGTAATTGCCCTATTACCCAGTTCTCAATATGGGCTTACCAGCAAATCTCATCCTGAGATATTAGTAGCTACCACCTCAGTGGATACAACGGATCAAGCACTTTTTAGCATGCAATCAGCAGACGGTTACTACTACGAAACCTATATTGAATTACCAGATACCCCAGGCATCATCAATATTGCACTACCGAGTGAGGCTCCGGCCTTAGATGTTAATCAGCTCTACCAATGGTCATTAGTCTTGATGTGTAATAACCAATTAAGACCTGACAGCCCTGCAATACAGGGATGGATCCAGACACAACCAATCAACAGTAACATCACCACACCTTCTATAGAACAGGCCATCGAGTATCGAGAAGCTCATTTGTGGTATGACATGGTTGCATTATTGGCAGAACTACGACGACAAGAACCAACAAATCAAGCTGTTTATGAAGCTTGGCAAGGCGTTTTAGCTGGCCTTGAACTGATGGCTGTAGTGTATGAGCCGATTATTAAATAGCTGCTCTCTTGGCTGTGGGGGGCATGCTAAAAGAAACTCTTTGGCATCAAAATTGGGTATGTTGCGATTGGGATGGCAAATTCGCCAACTAGGAGGAATTCTAGCCGTTTCATGTGGTATTTCAACACTAGTGATAGCTATTAGCATCACAGGAATATTGCAACCCTTAGAATGGTTTGCATTCGACCGTCTACTACAGCAGAAGGCCGCTGATACGCTTGATTCACGTTTCTTGATCGTCACCATCGGAGAGGAAGATCTGAGAAACCTTGGTGAATGGCCAATTTCTGATGGCAAAATGGCCAGTATGCTGCAAGAACTGCAGCGCCATCAACCTCGGGTCATCGGTATAGATATTTATCGAGATCTACCCGTTGGCACCGGACGTGAGCAGCTTAAAGCGGCCTTTCAAACTATTCCTAATATCGTTGGAGTAGAAAAGGTCATTGGTGAACCGGTACCACCACCGCCTGAACTTGATCCACACCATCAAGTCGGCATGACTGATTTAGTTGCTGATGCTGACGGACGCATCAGACGAGGTTTATTGGCCATCCAATGCGATAAAGAACAACAGCTGTGTAATGAAAACGAACATCAACAAATCAAATATGGATTAGCCACGAAGTTGGCTTTGATCTATTTAGAATCTGAACAGATTTATCCCCAGACAATAGACAAAGACCGTTTACGACTGGGGCAAGCTATCTTGAAACGCTTAGCTGCTAATGATGGTGGTTATGCCAATGTGGATGCAGAGAGCACTCAAATTCTAATCAACTATCCGGCAGGTCAATTATTTTTTGAGACCGTAACGTTTTCACAGGTCCTTAATGGAGAGGTATCTACCCACAAAATCCAGGATAAAGTCGTTCTGATTGGCGCAACAGCAGTTAGCCTAAATGACTTGCTATATACTCCCATGAGTTTGGAGGAACGCCTGCCGGGTGTATTTATCCATGCACATATTGCCAGCCAATTAATTGGCAGTGCCCTTAATGAACGTAGGCCCTTAAACGGAGCTTCTCCATGGGTTAAAAGCTTGTGGATTCTGCTATCAACCAACCTGGCTGTTATCTTAGTGTCTTGGATTACAAACAAAGGAGGCCTATATCGACAAAAGAGTCTATTCTCCCTGGCATTTATCATGCCATGTGTATGGTCTGGAGTAATTGGGGTTACCTACGGCTTTTTGCTTATGGGCCTATGGTTACCCATAGCAGCATCCCTACTATCGATTTCTTCTTCTTCAATCCTATTGTTACTTCGACAAAACCAGCAGCTCCATGGCTTAGCCTCTATCGATGGCCTCACTCGCATTGCGAATCGTCGTTCCTTCGACCATTACCTGCAACAATGCATTTATCTCCAAGAAAAACTAGCCCTCGTGCTCTGTGATGTAGATTATTTCAAACGTTATAACGATACCTACGGTCATCAAGAAGGGGATAAATGCCTGAGATTAGTAGCTAAAACCCTAGAGCAAGGGGTACGACGCAGTGATTTTGTTGCTCGCTATGGTGGAGAAGAATTTGTGATTGTGTTACCAAATACAGAGACCTCCATGGCCTATGGAATTTTAGAGCGAGTTCAAAAACAGATAGCCAATTTGGAAATTGCCCATACAGCTTCGGAGGTTAGTGATTATGTGACCTTGAGCTTTGGTCTGGTGACTGTGGATAACCTGAAAGGTATTTCAGCCAAAGCCATCATTGAATGGGCTGATCACGCTTTATATCAAGCTAAAAAACTGGGACGCAACCGGGTTTCTGCAACTATCTTTCCTCAAGATAGCTCACTTTAGGGGTAAACAAATAATGAAAGTAGCTCCTTTGTGAGCATTATCATACAAAAGTTGGCCATGGTGTTTCTCGACAACGATTTGGTAGCTGAGGGCCATCCCTAAACCTGTTCCTTTACCTACTGGCTTAGTACTAAAAAACGGATCAAATATTTTTTCTTGAACATGGGAGGGAATACCTGGGCCATTGTCTGAAATTTCGATAATGACTTGTTCATTTTGATGGCGAGTGACAATCTTAATCTCAGGTTCTTTCACCCTGGCATCTCTCAATGCATCAATGGCATTGGCCAGAATATTCATAAATACTTGATTAATCTGGCCAGCATAACAAGCAACTTGAGGCAACGGACTATAGGATTTAGTTACTCGAATTTCAGAACAGTCAGAACTGGCTTTTAACCGATGGCCTAAAATCACCAAGGTACTGTCTAATCCAGCATGTAGATCAACTAGCTTGTACTCTGCTTCGTCCATGCGTGAAAATGTGCGCAATGAAAGAACAATCTCTCTAATGCGTTCAGCTCCCATACGCATTGACGACATCACCTTAGGCAAGTCATCTCTCAAAAACTCTAGCTCAATAGTATCAATACAGTCCTTAACTTCAGGAGTTTGTTCTAGATAACATGCTTGATATACCGACACTAGAGTGAGCAAATCTTCCATGTACTGTTGTGCATACTCAAGGTTGCCATAGATAAAGCTAACAGGATTATTAATTTCATGGGCTACCCCTGCAACCAATACCCCAAGAGCTGACATTTTTTCTGCCGTTAGCAGCCGTGACTGCATCGCTCGTACATCATCTAAGGCTTGTTCCAGCTCTTGACTGCGCGCCTGTAGTGCCTGTTCAGACTGCTGTGCTTCTTGTACCGCTTTAGACAGTAAAGACTCTGACATTTGGCGACTTTGGTGTAAGCGCTCAAGAATTCGCTCTTGGCGTAACAATGTCTTCTTAAGTTTGCGATTTTCCTTATCTAAGGTCTTGAGTTGCTCAGTTAGAGCTTGTTCCTTAGGGGATAGCTCTGTCACAGTTAATCTACTCCAAGTAACAGAGTAACTAGCGTTTCTTGATGAAAAAAGGATTTTCCCTGCATCTTAAGGGGGGCAATTTCACCATAGGCATAAAAGCCAACCATTGGCATAGCAGGGTCTAAAAACTGTTGTCCCAAGGCATATTCTTCCTTAGCTCGCCCTCCCAAAATCCAGCGTCTGGCTGCACAAGATATTAGAAAAGCAACTGCTGGCTGCTGACCAGGGTAATGGGCTACGGCCTGTTCAATGGAAGATTTGGCGGCAATAATAATTTGATCGTGGGTAGCGTAGGTAATTTGTACTCTGGCCTGTTCAGGGACTTCTCCCATAAAATGAATACTATTGGTATTGAGGTCCCATTGATTAGCGGCACGCAAGTAAAATCTGTCACTGCCTTTTTCATAGACAGCAAGGGGATACTCACCATAAATTGGCTGGGTACCTGTATATTCTTGAAAAAACTGGACAGCAGGCTGATGGTCTATTTCGTGGACAATTTCTCTATCTGCTTTTGTAACAATGGCAGGGCGACTGAGAGGTTGCCAGCCACTGGCAACCCCGTGGGATAGTTTAAGGCTGTCTCCACAAAATGCCAAAATAGGCAGCCCGTTGTGTACGACCTCTCCCTGATAAAACTGATGGGTCTGTTGAAACTGATATTGATCACCAGCAAGACCACCAATAATGGGCGTTTCAGTAGAAAGTTTTGTCTGGATTTGTCGTAGGGAAACCTCTGTTCCGTCAGCTAGGCCATCAGGTAGGACGATACAAAGTTTAATGTCTTGCAAATTATCTATCTTTAGACTGTCTATTGCTTGGTTCGCTGCTGCTTTTGCATCCTCAGACAAATTTCGGCCTAACCCGGCATGGATGGTAATGGTATCAGAGCAAAATAGCGTTAGGGTAATAGAATCTTCTTGAAATCCCTGTTCTGAGGATATTTCACCATCGGTCGTACAGCCAATGAGCTGAATGCCTGGAAATACGGTTTGGATACGTGCCAAAATCATCCCATAGTTAAAGTCCACTGCGGCAAAAAGGATACCGGCTTGGGGTAATTGATTATCTAATTGGGCGTGACACTGGTCTAAAATTTCTGCGATCGCATCTTCAGAGTCAATATCTGTACTGTGCCCAACAATGGCCTTAAACATATGCTTACAAATTCAGAATTCTTATAGAGTTTTCCCGAAACCACCTAACATCAGGGTGTATTTTTTAGTACTGGGATAGATCTTTATATTGGGGTAGACGCAATATAGTGCTCTGCACCGTAGTTAAAAATTGCGGCACCAACGAACAATTCATATTCCATTTGTGTGTAGATTAAACCTTAAACATGGTTTAACATTCCAAATCATTCACTAAAATACTTGTCCAGTGTCTTCGCACCCGCCAACTAAGCCTTTAAAGTCAGAAAGTAGCCCAACTCCCCCGTCGGGCTACGGTCCTCTGCTGATCACAATGATCATGTTTCTGGGAGTGAGTGGGGTACTGTTCCACTGGTCATCCCCAAATATCCATTGGCCCTATCGCTTACCTAAATTATGGTTTAGTCCATCCAAACTATTGCGCCTAGGGTCAGCTAACTGGGTGGACTCTCCTCTCCCCCTGGCCATGGCAGGTGGCGATCCCTATATTCGGGCTTTGATGAGAACAATTTCGGCTAGTGAGTCCAATATGGATAAGCCGTATCATTTGCTTTACGGCGGTCAGACGATTAAGGAACTGAATCAACATCCTGATACGTGTATAACGATTGAAACAGGGCCAAATCTGGGGGATTGTACAACAGCCGCTGGTCGTTATCAGTTTTTGACAACTACCTGGCAGGCAAAGGCTCAAAAGTATCATCCTAATCCACCCGGTTGGTTGGAATTTTGGCAAGTTTACGATTTTGCCCCTGAAGCCCAGGATATTGTTGTCTATCGTTGGCTATTGGATTCAGATGCTTGGGGAACGGATATTAGCCAGCAGTTGCAAAATGGAGAAATCACCCAGGTGTTGGAACTACTATCAGGCACTTGGACCAGTCTAGGGTACGGTATTGAGACAAATTCCATGTCGAGCCAACTGACTCGCATCTACAGCGAAATGTTGCAGGAAGAACTGGCAACACCCTAACCGTTTCAAGCGGCCTTGGCCTCAAGTCTAGACAGTGGAGAGTCGATGGTTGAGGGTGGTTGCGATCGCCTCCCTAACCTGTTCACGTTTCCTATGCACCTGCCCCGTTTCCAAAAGAAGTTGGGCCTTTTGAAAACCATCAGATAAGTTAGGCACATCTCCTGAACGCCAAAGATAGAAGCCACCATTCCAAATAGCAGAACGGGTCAACTCTGTAGTTTCTCCATGACTTGCCTGCTCTAATAACCGGTCAAAATTTTCCTCCAGACTTGGATCTTGCCCCTCAAATCCATAATCCCTTGGATGAAGTAGTAAGCGATCAAACACAGGTTTACCATCACTTAGAGTCCCCATTCCTATAATCGCCGTACGACTACGGGGTAAATCGCAACTTCCTTCTAACCCCTTAACCGTTGTAAATTCAGTAGTATGGCGCAGTTGATAGGTTTCTTGCGTACGGGTTTCCGTAGGCGGATGCACAAAACTACTGACAATATGTTTGGGACCATCACAGGGGGCCCACATGAGTTCCACCGTAGCTAGGGTAGGGCGTTTACCAATTTGTTCTCGGTAAGGCACTAACCCATGGGCCGCTGGAAAATGTTGGGGAAGATATACAAATCCTATATAAGTCAGGTTAAATACTTGCTGGGTTTGTTCGAGGGTGAGCGACTGCCATGCAACACCTAACATTTGCCAAACATCAACTAGGGGTAGCCCCATCTTTGTGGGCATACGCTCTCCACCATGCAAAATAACAGGAACCCCAGCAGCGGCTAGAATTAGCGCCGTAATCGGGGTAACTGGTGCATTACGCTGACGACCATCGTAGGGATTATTAAGCACCATAGTTCGATAGCCAGTCTGGGGTACGGTTAATTTCCCTCCCATTTGCTCATAGCAATCTAACATTCCAGCCAGTTCTAGAATTGTCGGACGCTTAATTCGCTGAGCAATCATAAAAGCACCTATTTGCGCAGGCGTGGCTGTTTGCTCTAGCATCATTCGAGTCGCAAGAGCTGATTCTGCCCGACTAAGATGCTTAGACGTATGGGTGCCGCTACCGACTTTTTTCAAGAGTTCACGAAAAGCGCTGCTCATAATAAGACTGGGGATAAAATGAGGTGCTGGGGTGATGTGCCCGGTCTAGATTTGAACTTAGGTTGAACTTAAAGCAAGCCTTCTAATTTAAACTCATCAGACTTGGCAAGTCGTTGAGCTTGCTAAAGCTAGCATCGGCTAGACGCTGTACGAGATCGCAAAATTGTCGCACAGGTGGTAAGCGCAGACGATCTTGCGTCGTTACCATAACCACTTGACGAGTAAGAATAGGCGCAGTTGTACTGCGCACAGCTAAATCAGGATCGCGACGACTCTCTGCCAGAGCAGACTGGGGCAATAAAGCAATCATTTTGCCTTGACGCACTACACCCCGAAAGGCGTCAAGGGTATTGAGTTCTAAGGCCATTTTTAATTCTGTTTCAGGCACCTGAGATTGAACCAGTCTCTGCATACCATAACCATCTTTAAAGACCACATGGGGATAGCGGGCAATTTCAGCCCAAGGTGCGGGACTATAGCTTGCTAAAGGATGATCAGCAGCCATCAGGACTTCTACATGATCCTCATAGAGGGGAGTAACCGCCATCTCTTGAGAATTAGTCAGCATCGGATTATGCATCACAATGGCAATATCAACGAGACCATCGCGTAATACTTTGAGTGATCGATCACTACCCAATGCCGTAACCCGCAGCTGCACCTTGGGATAACGTTGACAAAATTGGGTAATGATCGGGGGCAAAAAATGAGAACACACTGATTGAATCCCCGCCACACAGAGTTCCGGCTGTCGTCCCTCTAATAAATCGGTAATTTCGCTGGTAGCTTGCTTCCATTCCTGACAAATACGCCGTGCTCTGGGTAATAACCGTTCTCCTCCAATCGTGAGCTTAGCCTGAGCCGTACGATGAAACAGGGGCATACCCAAGTCATCTTCAAGGCTGCGAATTTGTCGACTCACCGTCGATTGGGTAATACCGCACCGTCGAGCGGCTGCTTGAAAGCTACCTGTCTCGGCAATGGCTAGGAATGCTTGTAGCTGCTCTATACGCATGGGTTGACGGAGAATAACGGAGGCTAGGTCTAGATACAGAAAACGCTTTTTGGCGAAACTGTTTACCTAACACTCTAGGGAGCATCACCATCAGATTTGGTACGTCTGGCTACCGGCTGCAAACCAACTAGACAAACTATTATTAAAGAATTCTGAAAAGAAATTAAATGATGATTTAAAGAATCAATATCGAAACCATTTGATTTTTATACTGTAAATTTTCAATTTTACAAAAAATAGAGGTCAAAAATAATGATTAAAAAATAATAGAAATCACAGCTGCAATTTCTATAAACTCCCTTTGTTAAAAGTCATTCTTACAAAGAGAATACTGACATCTATATTACATTTTAATCTTGCCTTAATTTTAACTGTTTTTGAACTTATATATTTGATTCGCAGCTAAAGGGTTTTACCAAAGATTAAGGATATCGCTGGGAGAATCGCCCCCCCCACCCATATAGTCTGTCACTCGCTGCAAACTATCCTCAGGGTCTAACTGCTTTAAGGCAGCAATTGTATGAATAGGAACAGTCTCTGTCGGGTGATTGAGCAAAGGGAGTAACGCATCAAAAGCTTGAGGTTGCCTTAAATTTGCCAAGGCCATAATCACAGCCTGAATAACAGAGGTAGAAACCTTATACCCTAGCTGCTCAATTAGAACGTCAGTGGCATAAGATGCCACTGAATCGTAGCGTTGATTGCCCAGCACTCGAACGATAGTCAACTGAAGTTTGGCTTTTTCCTGACAGGTCAACACATTAGAAGGGTTGCCATTATCGCCTGCACCGTCACAGAAGTACTTTAGGGAGTGAGTCAATACCCTAAGTGCTCTATTGACAAGGGGATGGGCATCACAACACCAGCCCAAGGCTCGAACGGTATCAATACGCAACGCCACTGGCGTATGTTCTGATAAGAGAACCCGCTGTAGATCATCAACCGTATCCTTAGCGCCTAAACGCCCTAAAGCTAGAGCAGCTTGACAACTTACAGCCAAATCAATATCCCAAAGGAGGGGCTGTAACTGCTGACTTAGCCGACATTGCTCTTGTAAATCTCGACGACGCCCTAAAGCCATGACTGCGGCCTTACGTACCGCTGCCGACAAATCCTTTAGCGCAGCTAACAAAATAGGAGTTACCTCACTACTATGAAAACTGCCAAGGGCATCGACAGCATAGTAGCGAACCATAGCATCATCATCATTGGCAATGCTAACCATGGCAGTAATTACACCACTGGAACGCACCTGATTAAGTGCTTTTGCTGCGAGTAGACGCCGCTGTGGATCCGCCAATAGATGGATTAAGACGTCAATGGCTAACGGCCCCATAGCCGCTAACGTCTCTATGGCAAATGCACTTAACTCAGCTGATTGCTCGCTAGTGCGGCTGACATAGTATGAGATATCACTATTAATCTGTGCAGCTAAGGCGGCAATTACCTCTGGTTCATCAGGGAAATTGCCTAAAGCCCGGATAGTAAACCAGTGGGTTTCGGCATCAACTGTGGGGTCCTCGAGTAACTCTAACAGGGGCAAAATGGAACTTTCACCCTCTTTAACAATAAACTTTGAGCTATTCCATTTCTGTTTAAAGTCACCCGTTTTGAAACGCTGCCAGTGATCCGCTCGATTTTGTAAGCCTGAGAATTCCACTCCATTAGCCCCCCTTGATGGCGGCATACACGCTCTCCACAGACATCTCATCTATTATTCCGTGAAAACGATCAGCCATGGATAACGTCCATGCATAGGTTAACGTTTAAGATGCAACTATTGCATTGCCTATAAACAGCCCTCAAGACTTAGCACTTGAGGGGGACAAACCACGCTTATAGCCTTCAATTCCCTTGTCAAACAACACACTGAAATTTGATATTCCAAGAGACAAACTCTAGATGTAAATTGAACTGTCAGGTCAGTGAAGATAAAGCTTTACGACTACAGTTCACAACATTAGCCATTCCTGAAAGCCTTAGGTGGCAGCAGCTATTGGCAGCGCAATCTATTGACTGCGTGCGATCAATTGCTGACGCTAATCAGACAATTTGCTCCACCAAAAATATATTGCATTAGTTTGATGCAAAAAATGCAATATCCTTGACAAAAAGTAATCGGATATACAAAAAAATAAGATTTTTCTCAATATTCTTTGATTAACTCGATAGCAAGCGAGCTAAATGAACTCCTGAAGCGGTTCCTTATAAGTGTGTCTAGCGGGGCAGAGCCATAGGTTCTTGGAATCTTGGACTTTTGCTCCCGTTTTTTTTGCTCTAACTAGGCCTACGAACTGCTGAAGGTTGCACCCATAGCAATTTACGCTAAAGGTGTTTTCTGTTGAATAGGTTGGGAGTGCTGCTGTGGTCACCGCATCCACTACTGAGAAAAAGGTAAAGCTTAATAAGTTTGAAAAATATAAGGCCGAAAAGGACGGTTTGGCAGTCAAGGATGAACTGCAAAAGTTCGCCGAGATGGGTTGGGAAGCCGTTGATGAAACTGACTTAACCCAACGTCTCAAGTGGTTAGGTATTTTCTTCAGACCAGTAACTCCCGGTAAATTTATGCTGCGTTTGCGGATGCCCCATGGGCTGATTTCAGCCCAGCAAATGCGGGTTCTTGCTGAAGTTGTCCAACGATATGGGGATGATGGCAGTGCCGATATTACCACCCGTCAAAATTTACAGCTGCGCGGTGTTCATTTAGAGGATATTCCCGATATTTTCTCTAGGATGCATGCTGTAAGCATGACTTCCATGCAGTCAGGGATGGATAACGTTCGCAATATTACAGGGTCACCGGTCGCTGGCATTGATGCTAATGAATTGATTGATACACGGGAGTTGGTACAAGCTGTTCAGGACATGATTACGAACAGCGGCCAGGGCAATTATGACTTTACGAACTTACCTCGAAAGTTCAATATTGCCATTGAAGGGAGTACTGACAATTCGGTCCACGCAGAAATTAATGATATTGCCTTTGTACCTGCTTACAAGGATAGCACCATTGGCTTCAATGTACTGGTAGGTGGATTCTTTTCCTCCACTCGCTGTGCAGCTGCTATTCCTCTAGGCGTCTGGGTTCCCCCTGAAAAGGGAGATGTGGTCGAGCTATGCCGTGCCATTCTCACGGTCTACAGGGATAACGGCTCTCGAGGTAATCGTCAAAAGACACGTTTGATGTGGCTAATTGATGAATGGGGCATGGAAAAATTCCGAGCCGAAGTTGAGAAAAGTGTTGGTACTTCCCTGGCCATAGCAGCAACTGAAGATGCCTTAGATACTGACAAAAGAGATCACGTCGGTGTCTTTCCACAAAAGCAGGCAGGGCTTAATTACATTGGTTTACATGTTCCGGTGGGACGTTTACAGGCAGACCAAATGTTCGACTTAGCTCGTATAGCTGAAGTCTATGGTAGCGGCGATCTACGTCTTACGGTTGAGCAAAATGTCATCATTGCCAATGTACCTGACAATCGATTAGCTGCCTTTTTAGCTGAGCCTATCGTTCAGACATTTCCGATTCAACCGTCTTCCTTAGTAAGATCATTGGTGTCTTGTACGGGGGCCCAATTCTGTAATTTTGCTCTAGTGGAAACTAAGATGCAATCTTTGGCTCTGGCTCGACGCTTAGACTCAGAGTTAGACATTCCAGAACCTGTGCGCATGCATTGGACCGGATGTCCTAACTCCTGTGGTCAGCCCCAGGTGGCCCAGATTGGCATGATGGGTACCAAAGCGCGCAAAAACGGCAAAATGGTGCCTGCAGTGGATATTTACATGGGGGGTACTGTGGGGAAAGATGCCCACTTAGGTGAGCGTGTTATGCAGAAAGTTCCCTGTGACGAACTACCTGGTGTCGTACGTAAGTTACTAACTGAGAACTTTGGGGCTACGCTCAGGCCAGGTGTTGTGATTGAAGCCCCCACGGAGGCAGTGGTTAGCCAGTCAGAAACGCCTAAGGCCAAAAAGCCAGCTGTGATTATTTTTTCCAAGTCTGGTAAGGAGATCAACTGCGATGATAGTCAGTCAGTTCTTGCGATCGCAGAAGGCGCAGGTATTGATATTGAAAGCAGTTGTCAGTCCGGTTCCTGTGGTACCTGTAAGTTACCCCTGATAGAAGGCAATGTGCGCTACGAGGGTGACCCAACCGCCTTAGAGACTGGTGAGACAGGCTCAGTGCTGACCTGTATTGCCCATCCAGAAGGCCGCTTAGTGATTGATGCATAGCGGTCACAAAAGCATTCCGCCATTAAAAACAAGGCTTACAACTCTCCTCGGTAACAGTCTCTACCGAGGAGCTTTTTGTTTTTTGAGGTGGAATTGGAGTTAGGAACAACAATACTGAAAAACCCGTCCTATGCAGATAATGCATTTCACCTATGCAAGAAAAAGATTACTCCATTGATCCAGTGAGGAATGTTACAGAAATGACCTAAGTGCCATGGGCATTATGTAGATAAATAAACCAGTTTTCTAATTGATGGATAACCTGAAATCTTTGATACTACCTGCTTTCTTAGGCTTAACGGCAGGCGTTGCCCACGGCATTATTTCGCACCAAGTTGGGTTACCCATGTCTCTGACCGAGCAATTACTCAGTCCCTTTATTGCCTCCGAAAAAGTTAGCTATTCTTTTGAAGACTAAATTTCGTAAACAGTATTGTTCGTTACAGAATAATTATGGGATGCTTGGACTGACGTTTTAGTTCAGGGTTATTTTTATGGCTTCCCAAACCCGTATAATCTCTACCCAAACTTCTAGCCTGGATAAGGCTTTAACTGCATCTTTGGCAGCTATTGCTATGTTTATTGCTGGCTATACTGTAGTAAGAGTTTCTCTAGCTCAGCCTGCAAATACGGTTACTGAAACAAATGTAACAACTACTGTTATCCCCCATCAGGCAGAGCTTTGGGCTGACTTTGCTGAATAGGAATTCAGTACGTAGCAGGGTATATAAATGCTATGTATCCGTTGTCTTTTCAGGCGAATTCCAATAAATAAGGAGCGGATTGAGAGCATGCTCTCAATCCGCTCCTTATTTATTGGAATATTCATAGGGTTCTCAAAACTTAGGTACCTAGACTCTTTGAATGCAAGAATCGAATTTGAACATGCAAAAACAGAATCAACCAGTGATAACAGTATCAAACAATACTTTTCTGCTTTTTGCTCATCGATAAAGTTACTCCATAGTGAGTTTACCTAACATTGCTTGTTTAGTTGTCTCTTATGAAACAAGCTTTCCAGGTATCGCCTGATATTGGTTTTACCTCGGAGGCATTCATTTGAGTGTCTAATCGCATGTTTGCTCACTATTGAAACTATTCACCATGTTGTTGGGTTCCGGTTGTGAACCTCAATGAGTGAGTTACCTAAAGCTTGATTTTCAATCGAACTTTAGGACATAGAGAGTGTTTGTCTGTTTATGGGAATAGCATAGATGCTAGGAGAGTTGTTTACTAAGGCCACTCAGGGCAGGTATAGGATATTACACCTAACCTGGTTCGCCTTTTTCCTGTCGTTTGTGGTGTGGTTCAACTATCCACCATTTAAGACGACAATTGTTCAAGAGTTTGGATTGACACCTGGTCAAGCCGGCACGATTGGTCTGTGTAACGTAGCTTTGACGGTTCCTGCCCGAATCATCATTGGTATGTTGTTAGATCGCTATGGTCCTCGTCTAACCTATTCTTTGCTGCTAATTTATGCAGCAATTCCCTGTATTATCTTTGCCTCTGCACAGAGCTTCAATCAGTTAGTGATTGGTCGTCTGTTGATGGGTATTGTGGGTGCAGGTTTTGTAATTGGTATCCGCATGACGGCTGAATGGTTCCCTCCCAAGGAAGTGGGAACTGCAGAAGGTATTTACGGTGGTTGGGGTAACTTTGGTTCCGCCTTCTCCGCCTTTACTATGGTTATCTTTGGTGTTGCGCTGACCTTCTTGCCCGGTGCGTTCAATTTTGGTGAGCCTCAAACATTTAAAATTTTGTTCTTCCCTGCATTTGAAACAGCAGTGTTGAACTGGAGATGGGCCATTGCTGGTAGTGGTATTGTTGCTGCTTTATACGGTACGTTCTACTACTTCAACGTAACTGATACTCCTCCTGGCAAAGTTTATCAGCGTCCCAAGAGTTCTCGTGGTTTGGAAGTAACTACCAAGCGTGACTTCTGGTTCTTGATGCTAATGAATGTGCCTCTGACAGGCATTCTAATGGTATTGGCCTGGCGTTTGCAAAAGGTTGGTTTTCTTAGTCCGGCAGCGATGTACATCGCCATTATCTTCCTAATTGGTTTGTATTTGTTCCAGGCATATAACTGCTGGAGTGTGAACAAAGACCTGTTGTCTGGAGCTAAGGTTTACTCTGCTGAAGACCGCTATCGCTTTAAGCAGGTAGCTATTTTAGAGTTGACTTATATTGTTAACTTTGGTTCTGAGCTAGCAGTGGTAACCATTCTGCCTGCGTTCTTTGAGGGCACCTTTGGCCTTGACAAGGCAACTGCAGGTATCATCGCCTCCAGTTACGCGTTTATGAACCTGATGTCTCGTCCCGGCGGCGGTATCATCTCCGACAAGATGGGTAGCCGTAAGTGGACCATGGTTGTTCTGACAGCTGGTATGGGTATTGGCTATTTATTGATGAGTACTGTAAATAGTGCTTGGCCATTACCTCTGGCAGTGATTCTGACCATGGCTTGCTCCTTCTTTGTACAGGCATCTGAAGGATCTACCTTTGCGATTGTGCCTTTAGTTAAGCGTCGTGTGACTGGTCAGATTGCAGGTAACGTGGGTGCTTACGGTAACGTGGGTGCGGTCGCTTACTTGACGACTCGCCTGTTGCTTGTGGATGCAGCTGTAGCAGCTGCCGGTGAGGGTGGTACTCCCAACATGGCTGCCGTTAACTCTGGTTTCTTCCAGGTGCTAGGCATTACGGGTCTAATTGTTGCCTTTATCTGCGTCTTCTTCTTGGATGAGCCTAAGGGGTCATTCGCTGAAGCCCATGAAGGCGAAGATATATCTGTTCCAGATGCTTCCTACGCCAGCTAACCATTGTTGACTCACTGGTTAGTGATTCCACCAATATTAACTCAACAGATTGGGGGGCGATTAGCGCTCCCCTTTTCTGTATCAAAAGGACGATTTATAAATTTTACGGTTGGTATTGATTCACTAAATGGATTGCCCTTGTACGATAACTTGTAGGCGCTCTAAACTGTTCTGCAAATACTTTACTGCAGTAGAATAATTTGAGTAGAAATACTCACTAAGCTATTCTGACTAATATGCCTACAATCTGATTTTTTGACTTTATATAAGACAGATTTCTTGTGGATGGAGGATGCGATCTATGGCCGATGGAGCAAAAACATTATGCCCCTACTGCGGTGTAGGATGTGGTCTTGATGTATTACCCCCTGCTCAACCTGGTCGCCCTGTCAATCGTGATGAGCAAGGTAATCCGGTTTGGCAAGCACGGGGCGATCGCAACCATCCATCAAGTAAAGGTCAGGTATGCATTAAGGGGGGCACCATCGGTGATTCTCTCGATAAGGGGCGGTTACTTTATCCGATGATGCGAGAGTCTCTCGATCAGCCACTACAGCGAGTATCTTGGGAGCAAGCCCTCAATCGCATCACGTATGAGATTCGTAAAACACTGACAGAGAAAGGTCCCGAAGCTGTCGCCATGTATGGTTCCGGCCAGTTTCAAACAGAAGACTATTACACTGCCCAAAAGTTGTTGAAAGGGTGTTTAGGTACCAACAACTTTGATGCTAATTCACGACTATGTATGTCATCTGCTGTTGCGGGGTATATTCAAAGTTTTGGTTCTGACGGTCCCCCTTGCTGTTATGACGACTTAGAACAAACTGACTGCGCGTTTTTGATTGGCACCAACACCGCCGATTGTCATCCAATTGTGTTTAATCGTCTAAAGAAATACCACAAGAAAAATCGCAAGGTAAAAATGATTGTGGTGGATCCGCGCCACACTGACACAGCAAAAGTTGCAGATTTACATCTGGCCATCAAACCAGGGACTGATATTGCCTTACTTAACGGCATAGCTTATCTATTGCTAAAGCACGGCTGGCTCGATCCTGGGTTTATCGAGTCCTGTACTGATGGCTTTAGTGACTATGCTCAGGTAGTGAAAAGCTATCCTCCCGAACGAGTGACTGAGATCTGTGGCATCACCCTGAGTGAATTGGCCAAAGCGGCTGAGTGGTGGGGTAAATCTAAACGAGTGCTATCACTGTGGTCAATGGGTGTGAACCAGTCCACAGAAGGAACTGCTAAGTGTCGCACTATCATTAATTTGCACCTGATGACGGGCAACATTGGCAAGCCTGGTGCTGGGCCATTTTCGCTTACAGGCCAGCCTAATGCTATGGGGGGACGTGAAGCCGGTGGTTTGGCCCACATTCTGCCCGGCTACCGACTGGTGAAAAATGACGAGCATCGACAGGCGGTGGAAAAAGTATGGCAGGTGCCGGAGGGGAGTATTTCTCCAGTGCCTGGTCTGGCAGCTTGGGATATGATGCTGGCCTTAGAACGAGGAGATATTGATGTCTTTTGGGTGGCGGCTACTAACCCAGCCGTGAGTATGCCAGATATCAAACGGACTCAGGCGGCACTGAGAAAATCGCCGTTTACGATTTGCCAGGATGCTTACTATCCAACAGAAACTGTGGCCTTTGCCCATGTGGTTTTACCCGCTACCCAGTGGGGAGAGAAAGCGGGGGTGATGACAAACTCTGAGCGGGTGGTCACTTATTGTCCAGCATTTCGAAATCCGGTGGGTGAAGCCAGGGCTGACTGGGAGATTTTTGCTGAGGTAGGCCGTCGTTTAGGGTTTGAAAAACAGTTTGCTCAGCAGACATCGGCAGAGGTGTATGACGAGTTTATTTCGCTGACGGCGGGGCGCTTGTGTGATTCAACCGGTCTAAGCCATGAGCGACTGGCCAAAGGTCCCATTCAGTGGCCCTGTTCTGCGAGGGAAAATGATGAGATTGCCTTTGGTAAGCATGATAAGCGGCTGTATACAGACTATCGCTTTGCCACACCCAATAAAAAAGCTAAGTTCTGTGCGTTTCATATTAAGGGGTTAGCTGAGCCTCCCAATGAGGATTATCCATTTGTGCTGACCACTGGTCGCCTCTATGGTCACTGGCATACTCAAAGTCGCACTGGTCGGATTGAAAGGATTACAAAGAAATATCCAGAGCCGTTGCTGGAGGTAAATCCCCGGGATGCTCAGTTACTGGAAATTCAGTCAGGGGAATGGGTAGAAATAAGGTCTCAACGCAGCTTTGCCCAGTTAAAAGTGCTGGTCACCCAAAACATTACCCGAGGTACGGTGTTTATGCCCATGCATTGGGGCTTTCTCTGGGGGGACAACATGGAGGTAAATGCATTGACTCATCCAGAAGTCTGTCCGATTTCATTGGAGCCGGAATTGAAGGCATGTGCGGTTCAAGTCATACCAATTCCAGAACCTCAGGGTACTGATGAGGCCACCATTAAGTCCCGATTTGATGCAGCCCAGACAAGGACAATGGAGCCGATAAAGGTTTAAGACAATCACAGTTGTTCAATTCGTTCTAAACTCAGGCCAGTTTTCTCATTCAGTCTGGTAGCCGGTGGAAGTTTCCTGGTAGAGGATACCGTCGGTGAAAATGACTTTTGATGAAAATTTCGATAACGTTGCCTTTGTAAGCAACAGAGCCAATGGTTTCTACGCCAAAGACGATGGCGGTAGCCTGGCTTGCTCGCCAGTAAAAGGACAACAACCAAAAGATAGAACACCTCTAAATCAACAATAGGCCGTCAGAAAAATCCAGGGTTCTTCCGAAGTCTCTGATATGACTTATAGTTTGGGTAACATAACTTATAGCTTGGATAAATAAACCTTATCCATGTCTAGAACGTTAGTTTTTCCAGTGAAGCGGCTCCAGGTTTCAACTTGGACATGGTTTAGTAGTGGATCATGACGGATGCTCAACATTTGAATAAACGAAGAAATATCAAAGGCCTCACCAAAATTTCAGCCCATGATGAGCTAAACGCTAATACAGATTAACTACTTCAGTATTTTCCGTGAAGATGTCTTCTATTATTCTCGATATCAAATCTGCTATCACACGTAACCCAAGAGTCATTACACTACAAACCACTGTTGAGGAAGCGATCGCTTACATGGAGGCCCCTCATCCCTATGTAGTTCCACCAGAAACGCTAAGGGGCACACACATTGATTTCCTCACAAAAGAACTCCATGACGAATTAAGAGCGCGATATTTAGTCGTAGTAGAGCATCAAAAAGTAACTGGACTACTGACTGCTCAAGACCTCCTCTCCTACAGTTACCAACAAGGCAAAAGTGCGGCTAGTCTAACAATCGATCAGTTCATCACTAAACCTTTTGCAACGCTATCTGAATCAGCGTTGACGGAACTCTATACGCCCTTGAATTTGCTAAGACAGCATTGGATGCGTCCAATTGTGATCTTAGATGAGCACAATCATCTGACAGGTTTACTGACTTATGAAAAAGTACATACAGTTGCATTTGCGAATCAAGTTCAATCTGCCACAGTCGTGCCCCCTGCATCTGCTAAGACACATTCCCAAACAAAGCTAGGCCCCAGCACGTCAATGCAGCGAGAGCAAGTGATGAATAAAATCATCGCTCAGGTGCACTCATCGCTAGATGTTCAAACTATTTTAGAGATGACGGTAACCGAATTGCGAGCGGTATTGGAATGCGATCGCGTCATCACCTATCAGCTTCGATCGGATCTGACGGGTAAAGTGATTGCTGAATCAGTTAATACGCCATCGCGTTCAGTGCTATACAGAGAAATTCACGATTCCTGCGTGACTCCCGAATGGCTTGAACCCTATCGCCACGGCAAGGTTCGCATTGTCGATGACATCTATAAAACGGAAATGACAGTTTGTCATCAAACCCTGCTCACTGACTTCGGCATTCGCTCAAAGATAATGGTCCCGATTATTGTTGAAAGTAAAATTTGGGGTTTTATTCTGACCAGTGAGCAGGACACACCTCGCCAATGGCAACCCGCAGAAGTTGAATTGGTACGTCAGGTGGGGATACAGGTAGCAATCTCAGTGCAACAAGCCCAAGCCTACAACCGTGCCCAATTAGAAGTAGAAGAGCGTCGCAAGGCCGAGCAACAACTTCAACAAACACTCGACGTCACTGCAACCAAAATAGGGGCTGATTTTTTTCCCACCTCTGTAATGCTATTAGCGGAGTCGTTGGGGGTTGCCCATATTCTTTTGACCGAGCGACATGGTAATACACTCCGCACATTGGCATATGTGATCGATCAGGATCTACAACACACTACCTTTGAATATGAATTTGTGGGCACACCTTGTGAACACGTATTGAAAACAGGTGGATTCTATTGTAAATGTGACATCCAAGATCTATTTCCTGAAGATTTAGATTTAGTCGATTTGGGGGTAGAGAGTTATCTTGGGTTTGCAATGCAAGATTCTCAAGGAGAAGTAGTCGGACATCTTTGTGCGTTGGATCGAAAACCGTTGGAGCGTTCAGAACGAGCAGAAAAACTCATTCGGTCTTTTGCCGCCCGAGCCTCTGCTGAATTAGAGCGTCAAAAGGCAATCAATGCCCTAGAAACGCTTAATCAAGAACTTGAAGCCAAAGTAGTGGCTCGCACAGCTGATCTCCAAGCCTCTTATCAACAGCTTAAAGATACTCAATTACAACTGATGCAATCGGAGAAAATGTCTAGTCTCGGGCAGCTTGTTGCAGGTGTTGCTCACGAAATTAATAATCCGGTCAGTTTTATCTATGGAAATTTAACGCCGTGTCTAGAGTATGTTGATGATCTATCTCATTTAATTGCGCTCTACAAAAAACATTATTCAACACCACATCCAGAGATTTCAGAATTTATTGAAGCCGCAGATATCCAATATACGCTCGAAGATTTTCCTGCGCTAATCAATTCTATGCAAACGGGTGCAACTCGAATTCAAGCGATTGTTCAATCATTACGCACTTTTTCGTATTCTCAACAGGAAGGCTATAAGGCAATCAATATCCATGACAATATTGATAATACCTTAGTGATTTTACAAAATCGTTTAAATGGTCGGGCAGGAAATCCAGCGATTGAAGTTGTTAAGAATTATGGTGAGCTACCGTTGGTTGAATGTTACGGCGGTTTACTCAACCAAGTATTTATGAACTTGTTAGTGAATGGAATTGATGCTATTGAACAACAGCAAAAAGTATTTTCTAGCTATCATGGCTATCTAACCATTGTCACAACAGTTGTGTCCCCCGAGAAAATTGCAATCACAATTCAAGACAATGGCATTGGCATGACAACAGAAGTCCAAGATAAAATCTTCAACCCATTCTTTACAACTAAGCCTGTGGGTATTGGGACAGGCATGGGGTTATCCATTAGCTATAAGATTGTAACAAGTGACCACCAAGGGCAATTTTATTGTTCTTCGGTTTTAGGTGAAGGAACCGAATTTATCGTTGAGTTACCTATCAAAATAACTATTTAATCAGCGCGGCACTATGTTTATGTCCATGGGCTGAGGTTTTCTCTAGGGTGACAACATGGAGTTTAATGCCCTACTCTGCCCAGAGGTATGTCCAATTTTTCTATAACCTGAGCTTAACCTTGGTGCTGTCCAGGTTATACCAATCTCAGAACCTCAAGTTTCCACTGACGCCACGGTTAAGTCAGGGTTTCAAGCCGCGCGAAAGCTGGTAGAACGCACAGAGGTTAAGGGTTAAGTCTGCGAAGTACGTAGTTGCTCGATCACCTCTGGGCTCAATCCTGCCTTTTGACTGATGATGTCTGAATCTAAAACATTCAGCATACCTTTGAGTTGAGGGGCTTGATAGGGATCGAGAATGGTTTAGATTTTGGATAGTGTCTTGGCCCCCGTAGAGGATAGCATTTAGAAAATTGAGCAAAATGTCCTTGCTATGCTCTGAGGCAAAGATTTTCTTAAATGCAAAGTCGGTTTTGGGGTTGAGGAAACGCATGACTCAAACCAAAACATATGTATTTTATTGTAGCTCAATGCTCTTCTGTAAAAACTGAATACAGTTATGACGTTAGAGCTGGACGCGATCGCACAATCGCTTAAGCGTATACTCTCAAGGGAATGCACCCTATGCTGGCTTAAGATCTGCCCAAATTCTCCCCCGTTCTAATCAAGGGCTATGATGGAAACAATTCTCAAGGCTAATTGCAAGGCTTAAACACCGATGGTTGCACAGCTTACAGCCGATACTATTTACCCTGAAAGTGATGGTAAGCCCATGGCTGATAACACCAAGCAGTTTCGCTGGATTGTGACCATCAAGGAAAATTTGGAAATTCTATTTGCTGAGGAGCCGGATGTGTTTGTGGCCGGTGACCTGCTGTGGTACCCGGTAGAGGGAAATAATCGGCTCTGTCAGGCACCGGACGTGATGGTAGCGTTTGGCCGTCCCAAGTGCGATCGCGGTTCCTATCGCCAGTGGTTAGAAAACGATGTTGCGCCTCAGGTGGTCTTTGAAATTTTATCCCCCGGTAACCGCCCTGGTGAAATGACCCAAAAGGCTTTGTTTTATCAGCGTTATGGTGTGGAAGAGTATTACCTGTATGACCCGGATAATAATGAGCTGATGGGGTGGCACTGGCAATTAGCAAACGGTGCCGCGACGCCCATCAATGCAGAAATTAGCGATATCCAGAATTGGGTAAGCCCCCGTCTGGGTATTCGGTTTCAGTTAACGGATAATACCCTCACGATTTATGCATCTACAGGGGAGCCATTTTTAACCCCAGTGGAGCTGGCACGGCAGCGAGATCAAGCTCAGCAGCAGCGGGATGAAGCTCAGCAAAAAGCAGAGCGTTTAGCGACTAAATTGAGGGAGCTGGGCATTGACCCGGATACGGTATAAGACAACTTTCAAGGTCATGCATGCTGCAGTTGATAAGGCTTTTCCCGAAAGATTATCCATAGTTTCCGATCCGAGTATTAGCAGGATCTGTTTGCAGTCATTCACCATGTGTTCAGTACAGATAAACGACAAAACTTTTCTCCATTTAGTGCCTTCAAACAGCACACTGACCTGGTTTATCTCTCTTTCCAACGATTTCAGCAATTAATTCTTAGATACTTTATATGTAGTATGTATTTGTCTATTAGTAGTTGATAAAGATCTACGTTTAGTACGCTTAGCACTATATAGATAATCATGTAATACCGTCCTTAACTGTAGATATTGAAGAGTTCGAGCAAAAATTGCTATGACAGGTTTGGAAGCTTTCATCGGTTATGCGGTAGAGTCAATTGCCACCAAAGTCGTAGAGAGCATCTTTGTCAGTGGCGGTGGGTTTGCAAAAGTTAGTTTTAGATTCTTTAGAAATCGAATTCTTAGAGACGTAACTACTGCTTCTCGAAAATATGCACAAAACCATGAAAATCGTCATGGTATTATTAAAGTCTTATCGATGACTGACCCGATCCCTCTGAATTCAGTGTATGTCGATACAAATATCTTGTCTCAGTCAAAAGGGATTGCGTCCGAAAAGGAAGACTTTTCTAAAAATGAACGAAAGACAAACCCTATCCAAGAGCCATCAAATTCAATAAAAATTGCTAATAAGAAGCAATATCTTATGGTTCTAGGTAACCCAGGCTATGGAAAGACGACCTTTCTTAGAAAAGTTGGTCTTGAAGCACTAAAAGGTATTAAAGGTAGCTTTTCTCATCGATGTATTCCTGTTTAGCCGACAACATAGACTCTTTTATTTTAACGGCTGAATCTGAGGTTAAAGTTTTAGAGGAATTAACAAAATCACAGGTGGCGGCTGCATATCTGTTAGGGCGATTAAAACTTAAGGATATAGATCTGTTTAATTTTCAACTAGCTGTTATGAATGGGGCAAGTGGTTGGATAGGGCAAGTGATTGGCGAAAAAATAAGTTCTTTAAAGAAAATAAGTTTTGAATTGACTGCTTGCAAAAGCATCTTTGAGGACTTATCGAGAGGCAGTTTAACAAGAGAAAAAGCTGCTGCTTACAGATCTCTCTATCTTAAACTAAAGTCCCTTACTTTCCAGTTTGCTAGGCTTTACGAGAGTTTTCAGGTGTTCTATGAAAAAATTGAAAATGCTCAGGAAGAGACTTTATTTAGGAAAAGAAGCAATATAAATTCTATTTCTGAGACTAATTCAATTGTATCAATTTGTAGTGATTTTCAACTTACAGAAAATGACTATTTTGGCTTAGTTCAGTACTTAAATTTGAATGCCTTGATATTTAGATGCAAGTATGCATCTGAAGGAATTTCAACTAATAAGTGGAAAAGGTTTGAGGCAATCATTCTCACATCTACCGTTAAGTCTTCAAGGGTAAAAATATAGACCATCCTCTGAAATAGACATGTTGTATCAATGGAGTTATGTGTATGCATATTGCCTGCACAAATTGTCAGTTCATCAAGATAGATTAAGTTAGTATGTAGTCTTTGCTACAAAACGTTGTTGTCCTCAACATCTTTTGTTAGAGAGAATGCATCACTAATACTGGTCTAAACCAGACTGAATTCCTTTCCATGAATTATTAAGAATCAGTTGCCCAGATACCCTTTTACAATATAGTCGCACCGTTTCTCTCCCTCTATGCGCTGGTTCAACACCGCAGGCCCCTGCCGCCCCAAATATAACTACATGTTGCCGCCGCTAGAGCGACTCCCCAAGGTGCAGCGCATTATCAACCAGCAAGGCTACTTCGTCATCCACGCCCCCCGCCAGGTCGGCAAAACCACCGCCATGCTCACCCTGGCCCAGCAGCTCACCGCCAGCGGAGAATATACCGCCATCCTACTATCTGTCGAAGTCGGAGCCCCACTTCCCAATGACCTGATTGCTGCCCAGCAAACCATCCTCAAATCCTGGCAAGACGCCATTCGTGCCTGGTTGCCCCCTGAACTCCATCCCGATTGGTCTGACCTATCTGCCGATAGCCTTCTGAGCACAGCCCTTCAAACCTGGGCAGAATCATCCCCCCGCCCACTAGTCGTCTTTATAGACGAAATCGACTCCTTACAAGGCGATACCCTACTCAGTATTTTGCGCCAACTGCGAGATGGAGCCTCCCGTCGCCCCAACCATTTTCCCCATGCCCTTGCCCTAATTGGCCTGCGGGATGTCCGCGATTATAAAATCGCCTCTGGTGGTAGTGATCGACTCAACACTGCCAGCCCATTTAATATCAAAGTCGCCTCTCTAACTGTTCGTAACTTCACCCAGGCTGAAGTCGCACAACTCTATCAGCAACATACCGACGACACTGGCCAGCAGTTTACCCCAGACGCCATTGATCGCGTTTTCGAACTCACCCAAGGCCAACCCTGGCTAATCAATGCCATTGCCAAAGAAATTGTAGAAGAACTTGCCGAAGATCCGGCTATAACCATTGATGTAGAACTGATAGATACGGCAAAAGAGATTCTTATTAAGCGCCGCGATACCCACATTGATAGCCTTGCCGAGCGCCTCACGGAACAGCGGGTGCGAGCCATCATCGAACCAATGTTGTTGGGTCAGCCCCTGGGAAATGTCCCCAACGATGATGTCGAATTTCTGCTCGACCTGGGGGTGTGCCACATTGATACTACTGGCAACCTGGCCATTGCTAACCCTATCTATCGAGAGATTTTACCTCGCTTCCTCACCTTTACCACCGAAATCTCCCTCGGTGTGATAACCCCAAGCTGGTTAACCAATACCGGAAAATTAGACACTGTTGCCCTGCTAGATTCATTTATAACGTTCTGGCGACGCAACGGTCAGCCCTTACTTCAGGGGGTTGCATACCGAGAGATTGCCCCCCATATTGTGATGATGGCCTTTTTACATCGTGTTGTTAATGGCGGTGGCACACTGGAACGAGAGTATGCCATTGGCTCTGGTCGCATGGACTTATGCCTGCGCGACGGAGACGTTACCCTGGCGATTGAACTTAAAGTCTGGCGGCAAGGACAGGCTAACCCACTGGAACGTGGTCTGGAACAACTGGACCAATATCTAAGCGGTTTGGGGTTAGACAGCGGCTGGCTAGTCATTTTCGACCAGCGTGATAATCAGCCCCCGATGGCAGAGCGAACTAAAGTTGAGCAAGCTACAACGCATGCAAATCGTTCAGTCACCGTCATTTATGGATAAACGCAAAGCCCGTAGAATGCATCACGACGTATAATCAACTCCGACATCTCCCACCAGAGCAATACATCACAACAAAATCCACAGAATTATCAACCCAGAGTAGTTCATCTTTCCATAAAATTTGGTGCGTTACGCTTTGCTTACGGCACCCTACAGAATCTGGGATAGGAACTTCTGGGAGCGCTCCTCTTGAGGGTTATTAAAGAACTCATCCGGTGTATTCTCTTCCACCAGCACCCCCGCATCCATTAGCACCACCCGATCAGCCACCTCACGGGCAAAACCCACCTCGTGAGTTACACATACCATAGTCATACCTGTATCTGCCAGACCTCGCATTACATCAAGCACCTCCCGCACCATTTCAGGGTCAAGCGCAGACGTAGGCTCATCAAATAGCATGATTTTGGGCTGCATCGCCAAGGATCGGGCAATAGCCACCCGCTGCTGCTGACCACCAGACAGCTGCCCCGGAAACTTATTCGCCTGCTCCAAAATGCCCACCCGCTCTAACAGCTGCATCGCAATTTCTTCCGCTTCCCGCTTTTTTTGCTTGCGCACCCAAATCGGAGCCAGCGTCACATTCTGCAATACCGTCAGATGAGGGAACAAATTAAACTGCTGGAACACCATACCCACTTCACGACGAATTTCTTCGATATTCTTCAGGTCGTGGGAAATCTCGATACCATCAATGACAATGCTGCCCTTTTGATAAGGCTCCAGAGCATTAAACGTACGGATAAAGGTGGACTTACCAGAACCCGAAGGCCCCATCACCACCACCACTTCACCTTTAAACACATCCAGGCTCACACCCTTGAGCACATTAAAGCCATTGTCATACCACTTCTCGACATCAGTGGCCACAATTACGGCCTCACTACCGACGGAGCCGCCGTTGGAATGATTGGTCACAGACATATCCACTTGAGTCATCGTTCAGGTTCCTAATGGTGGGGCAACACCCCAGAACTATTTTGGCATTTGTAACCCGTAGCGCTGTTATAGACGACACGGGATTTAACATCGAACTAAAGGATTAGTAGGTAAATAAATTATCAACGTGAAGTATTTTGTAGAACCTCCTCCCCTTACGTTGGCGAAGCCTATCTGAAAGACGTAGGGGAGAGGTGCCGTAGGCGAAGAGGGCTAACGTCCAGTATGTAGCGCCCGCTCAATCCGGCGACTGCCTAAGGACATGGCATAGCAGAAGAACCAGTAGAGCATGGCAATAAAGAGATATACCTCGGCATAATCTCCTAAATATTTGGGGTTGGCCAAGATACTGTTACTAATACCCAACAGCTCTACTAGACCGACAATCCCTAACAGAGTGGTGTCTTGGAAGAGACTAATAAACTGACCCACAATGGCTGGAATCGCAATTTTTAGTGCCTGGGGCAATACGATTAAAGACAACGTCAGGGGATTATTCAGACCTAAAGAGGCCGCTGCTTCCACCTGCCCACGCGGGATGGCCTGTAAACCAGCTCGCACATTCTCCGCGAGATAAGCCGAACTAAATAGGGTAAGGCCCACAATAGCCCGGACAATATTGTCGGGGCGCACCCCTTCCGGCAGAAATAATGGGATCATCACCTGCCCCATAAACAAAATCGAAATCAACGGCACACCGCGAATTAACTCGATATAGGCAACGGACAATCCTTTGATAATGGGCAAATTGCTACGTCGTCCCAGGGCCATAAGTATGCCAATGGGAAAACATAGGGCAATACCGGTAATGGCTAAAAACAACGTCAGGGTTAAACCGCCCCAGTTATTGGTACCAATGGGCTCAAACCCAAAGAAACCACCAATAACATCCAAACCAGCACTAATGACAAAACACCCTAGACCAAACAGAAGAGCGGCCATCACAAATGTGGTTAAGGTCCGACGCTCTGCCAGGATTGGCACTAGCAACGACACAAAAGCTATGTACGTGACCACTGTGACAATCTTGAGCAGCAACGGCACATTCAAAAACCCGTACACGGGCAAGAACAGCGCTACGCTACCCGCAAACCAGAGCACCCGCATCGCCCAAATGCCAATAATATTTTGACTCACCCCATCAATAATTGAAGAATTGGCCAACAGATTGAGTACAGTGGACGCTAGCCAAATGCTTGCTGCAATGGTGAGCACGATAAACAACAAACTGTTGCGAATATCTCCCCCCGCCAAAATCAGCAACGAAATGGAATAAATAAAAAACCAACCGGCTGCTAGAAATTGACTGAGGTTGAGCTTACGCTGACCCAGGGTCTTACCGCCCCAGGCACAGGCCAACGCCAGTATCACTAAACCAATTAAGGTAATGGCCGATGGCCGCGTCAGGGGAAAAATGATCAGCCCCGCACAGATAATGGCCACTGCAATTAAAATATTGCGACCAAATAGGGTGGCTTGATTTCGTGCTAATAGCCCCCAGGTAAAGCCACCCATGGCTACATTGACGCCTAGAATGGCCCAAATCCGTGAATAGATCTCCGAGGGATACAGCCCTGACATAAACAGCGCCAGGTTATTGGGAATAACGGCCCACTCGGCCACACGAAAGGCCCAATTCAACATGCCCCAAACGGCGAGCAACATGATGCCAGCCAGAATGACTGTCAGCAACCCGTTATACCAGGTATTAAATAGATGCTTTCGCAACCAGGCAACTGGCCCTGACTGGGCAATGGGTGGAGGACTGGCTTCGACTACTAAAGGTGAATTAGGTGATGTCGTTGTCATCGCCCCTACCGCTCCTTAAACTGCACAGCATTGTTGAGTTGGTTCATGTTGACTGAAATCAGCAGGTTGATGATTAAATAGGTAGCCATCATCAACAGAAAGACTTCCACCGGTCGGCCTGTTTGGTTAAACGTGGTATTGGCTACAGAGTAGAGGTCAGGATAACCAATGGCCAGGGCCAGACTGGAGTTCTTGGCCAGGTTAGCAAATTCACTATTGAGCGGCGGGATAATTACTCGCAAGGCTTGGGGAAAGACCACCATCCGCATGGCCAGACCAGAGGACAACCCTAGGGAACGAGCGGCTTCCCACTGCCCTTGGGATACGGATTGAATGCCAGCCCGGACAATCTCGGCAATAAAGGCCCCGGTGTAGAAGGTGAGACCACAGACAATGGCTGAGTATTCTAATGAGAGCTTGAGACCACCGGTTACCCCACCGGTAAAGGTGCCGTCATCTTTCATGGCAACAACAGGCCCTTGCCAACCGAGGGCAAATAGGAAGATGGCCACACCGAAGAGGAGGAGGAGTGCGATCGCACCCAACTGCAACTGCCCCGACTGCCCTTGCTCCACAATCACCTTTGTACGCCAGCGAGCCAACAGCACCAACGGAATGATCATCACTAGCAACACCAACACCCACAGCCCTTGGGAACTGGATAGAAAAGACGGTAAGGCACCCTTAAAATACACGCCCTTGCCTGAATTCCAATTCAAGAGTAAGAAAAACTCAGCCACCAACAACACCGGCAGCAAAATCAGGCTCAACCCATAGTTAAGCAGTGACCCAAGCCCTCCTCGATAACCACCATAGCGCACCACATTCACTGACCGAATAAATAAGCCAGCCAAGAGTAACGATACCGCCAACAAAATTAACCCGGTCCAGGTGGACACATCAAATGAAGGGCCTAGCATGTAAACGCCCTTTTTGCTCACCACCAGCCAACTCGTATCCGTATTTGGAAACACAAACGGACTTTTTGGAGCAGGAAAGCTAAAGAAAACCGCCAAGTACCAGAAAAACAACTGCAGCAAGAGCGGTACGTTGCGCACCAGACCAACATAGGCCCGACTAATTTTGTAGAGCAGCCAATTATCCGAGAAACTAGCCACCCCAGCCGTAATGCCAACTGTAGTTGCCAAAATCACACCTACAATCATCACTCGCAGAGAGTTGATGATACCCACCTGAATCACCTTAGTGTAGGTATCTTGCGCCTTATAGTCCAAAAGGCTTTCACCAATCCCAAATCCGGCTGAATTCTTGAGAAAACCAAACCCAAACTTGATACCTCTACCCAGCATATTGTCGTTAAGTGTGGCCGAGAAATGCCAGAGCAAATCCACCACAAACAACACAATCAATGCCTGGAAAGCTATCTTCCAAAATCGTTCGTCACGGAGTAGGGATTGAATACCAGAAATTGGACTACTACTTCGACTAGCCATAGCAAACAGATATCAAGACACCTAGCAAAGGGAAATCATGGCAACCATCATAAAGTTGCGATGATAGGAGATTCTAGTCTTTTTCGCCCAAGCGATTAAAACTGTTAGTAAACGTAATGTAATTCCCTGGGACTTGCAGTGCGATGCACTACCGTCGGCCATGTATTTCTCAATAAAAATAGGGGCCTAAACCAGACCCCTAAAAAGCAATTCAATGGTACCGAAACGCCATTACTTGCTCAATCACTTAACCAATGACTTAACGGAAAGGAGGTGCATACATTAGGCCACCCTCAGTCCATAGGGCATTTTGCCCACGATCCAATTCAAACTGAGACTCTTTACCCAAGTTGCGCTCAAAGACCTCACCGTAGTTACCTACATGCTTAATGGCACGCAACATAAAGTCGTTGGGCAGTCCCATATCAGTACCGAGAGTACCTTCAGCACCGACAAAGCGTAGGATATTGGGATCTTCGCTACTAGTAGCTGCTTCAATGGTGCCAGACGTCAAGCCAAACTCTTCAGCTTGAATTAGACCGTAGGTTACCCACTTCACAGTATCAAACCAAGCGGAGTCATTGTTGATAGTCACAGGGCCCAAAGGCTCCTTAGACATAGTTACTTCCAAGAGAATGTGAGCACCAGGTTCGCTTAAGGTGCTACGACGAGCAATTAGCTGAGACTTGTCAGAGGTCATTCCCTCACAACGACCCTCTTCATAAGCCTGATAAGCTGCATCCGCATCCTGGAAGACTACGGGCTCAAAGCTAACGCCACGCTGACGGAACTGGTCAGTCAAGTTCAGCTCAGTAGTGGTCCCAGTTTCAACACAAATAGATAGGCCTTCCATATCTTCCAGCGTTTCAACACCGCTGTCAGCACGCACCATCATGCCCTGGCCATCAAAGAATGTGGTAGGTGCAAACTCCATACCTACAGACGTGTCACGGCTAATGGTCCAAGTAGTGTTACGGGAGAGCATATCCACCTCACCACCTTTGAGTGCCTCAAAGCGTTCAGTGGAATCTAAACGGCGATACTCAACTGCGTCAGGATCATCAAATAAAGCAGCTGCTACAGCCTTACAGACATCTACGTCTAGACCAGAGTAAGTACCGCTCTCGTCAACAAAGCTAAATCCAGGAATACCACCGTCAACACCGCAGTTTAGGGTGCCACGACTAAGAACAGTTTCCAAACGACTACCGCCGCCAACGGCACTAGCCACTGTATCGACGGCATCACCAGCCGCATCAGTAGCCGTATCAACAGCTTCTTGAGCACCACCGCAGGCTGCTAATGGTAAAGCAACAGCGAGAAACACCGCTAATGAAAGACCCCTTTTTGCCATAGTTACCTCACACACTCCATTAAGACAGATCAAACCGGACTAATCTAATCAGCCATTGCCTCTAACCAAGAACCAAAGCCATGCTTAGAATTTAAAGCATGGAATTTGAAACTACGGCAGAATAGGCTGCACATCCTAGGCTGGGATTTATGCATTCTAAGACGATATGTTATCGCCTACCAGAAATTAATACGTATAATACGCGGCAGTTAGTATAAGAATATGTGGTCTATAGGGACTGATTTTATTGAGACAGCAAGTGATTTGTATCACAAATCACTTTTTAGTAACTTGAGTAAATCTTAAGACTTGCCTGACGTACCTTACTTAGCTCTATTAAAACCATAGAAATCACGCCGAAACACCACTCACTGTCTTACCCAAACTTTTGAGCGTGACAAAACTATCGTTGTGGAGGCCCTAGTGCAGCGTCAATGCTAAAAATACGGACCACTAGTCTTGCTGAGCAATGTCGCGAATCAATAGAATTTTAGAATAGATGTAGTGATTGACCTGAGTCAGTTCGACCGTATCAAGCGGAGATTGATCACTAAGCTGCTCTACTAGCCAATTGGCTAATCCCTGATCGTCTAGGCTGAGGATATGGTTGCTATGGGCAGCATCAATCACGGACCACAGTTGACGAAGCAGAAAAGGAGACATGTAATTTAATATTTTTTTAACATTCTCGATTCCATTATCACTGTTACGTGTCAGGGTAGACATTTAATTTTTGACAAGTTTTCTCACGTGTATCATGGCTTTTCTCAGAATAGGTCCCTGTAATGCGGCTGCTTTGTATTAGTAACGGGCACGGAGAAGATTTGATCGCTAGCAGAATTTTGCAAGCGCTGCAGGCGCTATTGCCCCATTTACAGATCGCAGCTCTCCCCATTGTGGGGGAGGGACGACAGTACCAAAAATTAGGGATTGAAATTATTTGCCCAACCAAGCAAATGCCCTCTGGTGGCTTTATCTATATGGATAGCCAACAATTAGCTCGCGATTTAAGGGGAGGGCTATTGCAACTAACCATGGCTCAGCTGCGGGCCATGAGCCAATGGCTACAGGCAGATGATGTTGTGCTGGCAGTGGGGGATATTGTGCCACTGATCTTTGGTTGGCTCAGCCGCTGTGCCTATGGGTTTGTCGGTACAGCTAAATCTGAATACCATGTACGGGATGAACAGGGCCATTGTTTAGATCGGCCTACATGGTTGGATGTTTTGAATTTTCAGCGGACCTGTGTTTACATGCCCTGGGAACGTTGGTTAATGCAACGTAGCTGCTGTGTATTCCCTCGGGATGGCATAACAACTCAACATCTAAAACAGTGGGCAGTCAATGCCTATGATGCGGGTAATCCGATGATGGATGGGTTTGAGATCGCAGCCAGCCCAAAAGCCGTCAACCCACAAGGCCTGACCATCCTGTTATTGCCAGGCTCACGGGCACCGGAAGCCTATGAAAATTGGCAACGGTTACTCCAGGCGGCTAACAACATTACGCACCATCGCCCGGAAACGATGACCTTTTTGGTCGCTGCAGCCCCTAGCCTAGACTTAGCGCAGCTGGCCGATGCACTGACCGGCTCTGGTTGGCAACTGGTCGATAAGCACTATCAACGAGGTCAAGATAGCCTGTGCATCGATCAAGGGGCATTTGTAGACTATGTGCACCGAGCAAACGTTGCGATCGCAACCGCAGGCACTGCTACGGAGCAATTTGTTGGTTTAGGCAAACCTGTACTCACCCTGCCAGGCAATGGTCCTCAATTTACCCTCAGTTTTGCCCAAGCGCAGGCTCGCCACCTTGGTCCATCCGTCACCTTGGTGCAGCATCCCAATCAAATCCACCAAGCCCTCGCTGCGATCTTAAACGACCCAGCACAGCAGGAGCTAATTTATCAGAATGGTCTCCATCGAATGGGACCGCCAGGAGCAGGACAACGTATTGCTGAAATTTTGATTGACACCCTATTGGCGACCCCGTAGGGAAGCATCACACTAGGCCCCTACGGGGTATATACTGCGTCCTTACGTTAAAACAACACTCGCCGCCTGAGCCTTCAAATACTCTGTATTCACGCCAGACTCACGGGTTAGGGCAATTTTGCCAGTCCTGGCAATCTCACGTACACCAAAGCGGTCTAGTACCTGGACAATTGCCACCATTTTACCTGGATCGCCTACCACTTCTATGGTGAGGGAATCATCCGAAACATCCACCACCCTGGCCCGAAAAATTTGGGCAAAGTTGATAATCTCTGGTCGTGTGCTGCTGTTGGCATTGACCTTAAGCAACATTAACTCGCGCTCAACACAGGGTTTTTCCGTAATGTCATTCACCTTGAGCACATTAATCAACTTGTAAAGCTGCTTTGTTAATTGTTCAATCACACTATCATCCCCCGGAACCACCATCGTGATGCGGGAAATACCTGTCTGTTCAGCAGGACCGACAGCAAGACTCTCGATATTAAATCCACGACGAGCAAATAATCCGGCAATTCGGGTCAAAACGCCTGCTTCGTCTTCGACCAAAACAGAAAGGGTGTGTTTCATGGGAGGAACAGTGATGGATGGCCCATTAAATGATGGGTGGCTAATTATTTTATTCCAGAAGTCCAACTTCTGATCAATATTTTTGACGCAGTACACGTATCTACATCTCGTCTCCTGGTTTCTACAATGCAAACAGTTCTATCTAGACGACGGGGGTGAGATAAACATCCCGAAATTGAGAACAGCCCGAGAAAGTTTTTATACAAGCAGACAGTTAAACAACGGGCTTTCCAACACAAAGCACAACACAAGCGTCGTTCATCCACTCCACCAGAAAATACGAATATCATGGGCAAATACATACTGCTGATCGGGGTAAGTACCGGGGAACTCGCAGCAGAATGCATGGAAATGTCACCCGCGATCGCAAATATCTATGCCCTCAAACAGACACTATTAGCGGTCATTAAAGATCTGCGTGAGGACCAGGTGAACATTCTGATCAATCCTGATTGGCAACAAATGCGTCATGCCATTGCCCTGATGACCTATCAGTGTCGTCACAATGATTTATGTCTGATTTATTACACTGGCTGTGGTGTAATTGATGCCCACACTGGGAAATTCTACCTATCAGCTAAGGACACCCGCTTGGATGACATTACCAGTACCGCTATCTCCAGCGACTACATCCACCAGGCATTGCCGTCCGCCCAAACCAATCTCAACCGGCTGATAGTTCTAGATTGCATGTGGGGGTCACTGCCTACCCAGAGTTCTCTCCACAGTCCCCCGATGGCTGTGGAGCATTTCCGTTTGCCTAAGAGCCGACTGGCAAACTGTGACTGCAACCTGTTCACTGCCCTCGGCAGTAACGTCCATCCCTGGCCCATGGCGAAGACTGGCCTATCCCTATATACCCAATGTTTAACCGAAGGCATAACCACGGGGTTAGCCGATATTGATGCCGATGGAGGGATCTCCATCAACGACCTTAAAACTTATATGGCACAGACATTGGAAGCAACTGGTCTAGACATCTTTCCAATGGCTCTTTACGCCTCTAAACAATCTCAGGCTAGTGCGAACATTCCCCTAATATCAGTGCAGCCCTACTCACCAGAGAGAGAATATCGCCGCAGCGTAGAAGAATATGCCCATCGTGGTCATATTTCTGCCCAAAATCGTAGCATTTTAGAATTTTTGCGCCATCAGCTAGGCATCACCCTGGCTCAAAGCCAAACGATTGAAGCAGATGTGTTGTCCCCTTATATCGATCACCAGGAAAATTGCGATCGATATCGCCATGCCCTGCTCGCCGCTCTGGAATTAGAATATCCCTTAGGAACCCCCCTAAAAAAGTGGCTACGTCATCTTCAAAGTGAGTTATCCCTAAACCATGAAGATGTAGCCAATATTGAAGCTCAAATTACCGCTCAAACCGTTGTCCAAAACGATTCAGTTCAACAGCTTCAAACCTTGCCCCGATGGTTAACTCCCGTTGATAGACCCCAGCTACCAGCCCATACTTTTAACCCAAATGGGACTCGACAGTAATCACGACCATTGCGTCAAGTTCAGAATATTGGGTAAGACCGTAAAGGGTGAGTCGTAAAGGATGAGTAGTGCCTTAGAAGTATTAAGCAATTAACAAGTTCTCTGTTTATTTATCTCTCTATACCTAGTAGCGTGGGCAAAATAGGCATATTAATTTCGTCAATTTGCTATTGATGATTATCAGATGATCGGGTAGCGTCTTTGGCATGCTCTTCATTGGCTCAATTTAATCGCCTGTTTCCCATGCAATCGGATCCTGCCTACAGCCAATCTCCCTGGATACAGAAAATCTTTAAGGCACTTAACCTGCGCCCAGGAGAGGAACACCGCACGTTTCTTCTGTTTGCCTTTTATACCCTCATGTCCATGGGAATCATGTGGCTTGAGTTCAGTTCAGCGGCTTTATTTTTAGCTGAGTATGGGGCCAATAAGTTACCGCTGATTTATGTCTTTACGGCAGTCGTGGGGGTGAGTTTAGGCAGCATCTATTCCTGGTTGCAGCGTCTCATGCCCCTGCGCCAGGTGATTGTGCTCATAGCCTTGATAATGACCCTGCCCATATTTTTGTTTCGCATTGGGCTAAACGTAGCCATATGGGCACCCATAACTATTTTTGCCATGCGGCTGTGGATGGAGGCCATCACTAACCTGAATGAACTCAATTTGTCGGTATTGGCTAACCAGTTATTTAACATCCGTGAGTTGAAACGCACCTTTCCACTGATTAGCAGCGGAAATCTAATAGCAGACGTTCTGAGTGGGTTTACCCTATTTGCCTTGCTCAGTTTTTTAAACGTTCAAAATATTATCTACCTGGTGCTTGGCATCATGCTGGTGGGCACGGCCATTTTGTTCTATGTCAGCAACACCTATGACCATGCATTTCCTGATTCCAAACGTCGCAAAGTTGAAGTTTCCAATGCCAATTTTTCAGCTCGCCGGTTACGTAAGTTAATTCGGCGCTATGTGTTACTGCTACTGAGCTTTTTTGTTTTCGCTCAAATGTTGCTGTACCTGGTGGAGTATCAGTTTCTTCACCAGCTAACCGTCCTGAATTTCGGCGTTGACACCATCGCCAGATTCCTAGCCATATTCTGGGGGGTCTTGGGTTTGATGGAACTAATCACCCAGCTGTTTACCTCCAGTCGTCTGATTGAACGGTTGGGGTTGTTTATCACAGCGGGATTGTTACCATGCCTGATGATTATCCTCAGCAGCCTCTGTTTGGGAATTAGTCTGGTGCCAGCCCTAGTGGGAGTTAATGGCCTGTTTATTGGGTTAGTAATTATGAAATTTATTGATGAGTTGCTGCGCTACACCATCGTCGCCAGTGCCCGTCCAGTACTATTTCAGCCAGTGCCAGCCCAGCGAAGAGCCCGAGCACAGTCCTTAGTGGGTTTAGCAGAAGCCATCGCCATTGGGACAGTGGGTGTCGGTATTTTATTGGTCATGGCTCTATCTGAGCGAGTCACTTGGATCTCCGGAGACAGCATCTTTTTATTGGCAACGCTGGCCTTGGCCTCACTTTGGCTAGGGAGTATTGTTTTACTGAGATCGCAGTATCTTAACTTGTTGGTCCTCACCGCTGAACGGGGTCTATTAAGTTTTTCTGATGCCAGCTTAAGGGTGTTAAAACAGGCCATCATCGAAGCCCTAGATAAACCTGGTCCAGAAGCAGACAAACGCTCCCTAATTGAACTGTTAACTCAAATCGAGCCCCGCAGCATCAGTGAAGTGCTGGCACCGATGTTAAGTGAGCTTTCTCCCACCCTGCAGCAGCAAAGTTTGGAAACCATGCTGGTTTATCCAGACGCCATCTTTACCGACTATGTGGATGCGTTGATTTTTCCCTCCCAGGAACCGTCGATTTTAGCCCTGGCTGTACGCTATGTCTGGCTAACGCAAGCAGATGCCGATGTTAATAAGCTCAAACCCTATCTTAAACCTAGGGTTGATCCAGTCGTACGCGGCACCGCTGCTTCCATGATGCTTAGACATGGCAGTCCTGAAGAACGGGCTAAGGCCACGTACATTCTGCAGCAGATGCTTACCCACCAAGAAGAACGGGAACGAGTCATGGGCTGCCGTGCTTTAGGAGAAGCTGAATACATGCAAGGGTTGCGATTACACGTGCCCAATTTATTACAGGATGACTCCCTGCGAGTGCGGCGTTCAATGTTAGAAGCGATCGCAGCGACTCAGCTCGAAGAACACTACCCATCATTACTCCAGGCCTTGCGCTATAAATCCACCCGAGAGGCGGCTATGCAGGCCATGGTGGATCTCGGTAACGAAGCCCTGCCCATGTTGATAGCGCTAGCCAATAATCGTTACAAGTCTGACACCCTGCGCCACCAGGCATGGCATGTAATTGGTCGCATCGGCACCCTTGAAGCTTTAAACTTACTCGCCTCTAACCTGATGACAGCCTGGGGCGATTCCCGCCGCTGGATTTTACGTATCCTATTAAAACTTACCGATGAGCAGAAGCTGCGTCGTTCTGCTGACATTGACCTGGCCCTTGATCGATTAGGTCGCCAGGGTGTGGAAACCTTGCTCAACCAAGAGCTGCAATTTGTTGGTCAACTCTATGCCTGTCTGGTGGACTTTGCCCCCGACAAGGCTCCAGAGGAAACCTTTGATTGGTTACGTCGGGCCATTCAAGACATGAAAACCGATGCTATGGAACGGATGTTGCTGCTAATGCGGTTTCTCTACCCGTCCTCGACTATTCAAGCTGCAGAGCTTAGTTTAGACGGTCCTGCAGCCAGTCGGGCCAGAGGGTTAGAGATTTTAGATAACACCCTGGATATTCCAGCTAAACGGGCGATTCTTACCCTCTTTGATCAGTCCAGTGAAACCGCTACCATTGCTGCATTAAGCTCACTGGTTCAATATCAACCGATGAATCCCCAGGAACGTCTGCGTCATCTGATAGAGCTGAGGCATTTCTTATCAGATTGGGCCTTGGCCTGCTGCTTCCATGTGGCCCGTACTGAACGCTGGAGGATTGGTGCGGACCATGTGATGGCATCCCTACAAAATCCGGTGGGATTTGTCCGAGAAGCTGTACTGAGCTACCTCGACATGGCCTCACCCAGAGCATTGGGGTCACTATTGCCTTTGATGGAAAAAGATCCAGACCCCTTGGTGGCCGATCAGGTACAAAGGATGATGGCCAAACATGTAGGCGTAAAGTAGTTGCATCCACCACAGCAGAGGGGTAAACTTCCATGACCAAGTGGCGGGAATGCTATATTTGTGCATCGACGGCGTCAACTATATGGTTTTTAGCGCCTGATTAACCACCTACTGTTCTAAGCCAAACTGTTCTGAGTCAGGTTTACTATGCTCACCAGCGTTGACCGTTTACTATTTGTGCGTGCTGTGCCAATCTTTACGGAACTGCGGGACGATTTTCTGGTGCGGTTAGCATCGATTATGGATGAGTTGTCATTTCCCGCTAACCATCGGATTTTTAGGGAAGGGGAGGAAGGACGCTCTCTCTACATCGTTGTATCAGGACGGGTACGGGTACATTTGCGATCGCAAGATCTAACGGTCCTAGAAAAGGGCACATGTTTTGGTGAAATGTCTCTCTTTGATGCCGAGCCGCGTTCAGCGTCGGTCACGACCATCAATGCTTGCGATTGTCTAGTCCTCACCCAGCAGCAACTCTATGAGGCCATTGACGAAACCCCCGGCATAGCTGTCAACATTATCAAACTGTTGTCCCGTCGCATCCGCGAAATTAATAAGGAGCGTAATCGACATCCCTCGAACCAGGGCACCAAAATTTCACCTATTTTGCAAGATGCCTTGCAAGAGGTTCCTAGTCCTGAATCGAGCCGTACCGTTCCCCCTTCTATATCTACCAATGTTCCCAAGACGTCAAAACAATCGTCAACGGTGCGACAGCGGCCTCAGGTAAAAACTCGCTATGAAAGCCCATGGCCCTATTAAGTAAGTGGAGTAAATGGCTGCGATTTGGGGGAATTGCGATCGCAACCATTCTAACTATTGGGCTTATTCAACACTATGGCATTAGCCAACTACGGGCCAATGTTGAAAACTTTGGCATCTGGGCCCCCTTAGCCATATTTTTTCTACGCTTTACCAGCGTTGTCATTCCGGCTCTACCAGGCACCGCTTATTCTGTTTTAGCAGGAGGCCTTTTAGGGTTTTCCCAAGGGCTAATTGTTATTTGTCTTGCCGATCTGTGCTCCTGTAGCATTAGCTTTTCTCTATCACGACAGTTTGGTCGTAGCTTTGTTCAACGGTTAGTCGGCGAGACGTTTATCACCCGTGTTGATACCCTCAGTCAAAGGCATTTGGAACGCAACTTTTTTCTGATGACAGCCTTTTTAATGACAGGCTTCTTTGATTTTGTTGCCTACGGTGTTGGTCTGACCAAGGCATCCTGGCTAAGTTTTATACCAGCCCTCATACTTAGCATTGTTATTTCTAACCCACCCATCGTCGCCCTGGGATCCGGCTTGTTAGAGGGTGGCAAACTATTGTTAGTCTTTGCCATTTTAGGAGCGTTTGCCTTAGCCCTCTTAACTGGCTTTTTACAACGCAACCAGCCAATCGCCTAAGCAATACAAATCCGAATTCATTGACTCGCAGGGCTGGCACAGGGCACAGACCCTACAATATGGTTTATTCGGAATCGGCTTCAAGCCATTAGGATTTGGTATAACGTCAGTTCACTGACATTGACTGGCGACTCCACTGTTGTCTCATGCGACTACTTAAATGGGCCTGTTGCATAGGAGAACCCGCCAGTAAAACAGTGACTTTACCTGCCTGAATAGGTCCCCAGTTGACTAAGACAACGCCTGTTTTAGTCACTGGATCAAACTCCAAACCGTCTAGGTCTAGCTCTGCCAGCTGTCGATAATCTGTGTGCAAGGTTTCACTACACCAGCTAGGAACTCCCAACCGTTCAGCAATCTCTGTCGGATATGACGAACCGTTATAGCGTGGATTACACTCAATCGCTAAGTAAGTTGCCCCAGCGGTCCCATCGATAACCGCCACATCAAAACCAAAGGTCCCCTTCATACCATTCTCAAACATCCACTGAGCCATGGGTTCTACCACATGCCAGGGTTGATGCAATGTGGGATAGCGATTACCACCATGGACACAACCATCCAAGATTTGTTCAGAGACCAATGAACGAGTCACACCCTGGGAAGTAACCCGATACTGAAGATTTAGAAAAGCCGATGCTTGTATTTCTGCTTGTACCTGGAAAGGCTTATCCTCAGGAAACTGCTCTACAGCATTCAACAGATCCGCTGAATTTTCACACCGAAAGATGCCCACACCATGATCTGAAACAGCCAGCTTTACATAACAAGGATAAGAAAAGGCCTCCAGATTTCCCAACTTGGCACGATCCGCAAAACATTCAGTGGCTGGAATCGGCACACCAAGCCGATGGGCCAACTCGACAAAGTTGTTCTTAGAATTCATGTATTCAACAACCCTGTACCAGCTACCATCCAACCATCGCAACAGTTTTGCACAACGTTTGTCATGTTCAAACGCGTGACCAAAGAAATAGACTGAAACTTCATCAGGAGAATGTTGAGCTAATGCTTCAAGATCAACATTCCAGACAATATTATGACTATGCTCTAAACCAATGCGAGCATAATGTTCTCTCAAGCATGGCCAATCTAGCGCCAGATCTGGGTGGAGCTGAACCCTATCCCCTGGAGAACTTAATCCTACAGCTCTTCCCGAGAAAAGATGAATTCCCTTATTACTATCCAGGGTACTCATCATAATGTCATGGTTAAAGATCTTCATTGGTAAAATTCTCAGAGCGATAGTGAACCAAAAAACTAACGGTACAACCGTAATGATTATTCGCCCACCTGTTTCTCAGGCGTCTAATCAAAAAAATGAACGGACAGGAGACACCGAACCCTATCCAAGAGAAAGGATGAAGTATACTGCAACACTAATGCAATATCGAAACATTAAATCTTTTGGAGTTTTCAATACCTCCTTGTGATCAAATCTCTCTCATCATTCAGTCTTTTATTAATCGATAAAGCCTAGCCAAATAGGGACACTCAATCAGAAAACAACTTCCTAGTATCCTGACAGTAGCGCAGCTAAACCAGAATCAACTAGCGCCTAACGTCTTGATTTCATAACAAAAATTAATCAAGCTGCAAAGTACTACACCATTCTGGTTGTACAACTCCTGTACACTTATCGAAAAGTTAAAGACATTTCTTCATGGATATTTAGGTAAAGTACGGCAGGGTATTACCTGACCTGTAGTTCTGATGTTACGGACGGGGATTGAACTGACATATGCACAGTTAATCCAACCTTAGTCAGTAACTGAATCAGATCTTCCACTGAAAATCGACTGATTTCACCATTTATAAGATTTTGCATCCGAGGAGAAGACTGGCGAAATGTCCGAGCAGCCTCATCTAGCGTCCACTGTCGTTGCTGAATATATCGTCGCAGGGCAAGCATCAGCTCTGTTCTAATACGCAAGCTTTCCAGCTCAGCGATTTCCAGATCTAAGGTGGCAGGCTCGAACGGAGAAAGGCCTACCAAATCTAAGTTTTGAAGCGTGTTCATAGTAGTTAGTTCTTAAGTATGCTGACGTCAGCCACTACATTATGGGATAATTTTGTAGCGAAGGTAACCAAATTATAGATGCATCCTACTATGTGCATGCAATAATTAAACGTTTTAGTTATTATAAATTTCGTGAATTTATGTTAGACAGTTTTTCTCTCATTATCCATGGTGGTGCAGGCGCTTTGGAACAGATTAAGCGTGAGGGAAATGAAGCAGAATTTATGTACAGTATTCGCTGCATCTTAGACAGTGGTCGTCATATCCTTTCAACTGGTGGCAGTGCTTTGGACGCAGTTGAACATTGTGCAGCTCAACTAGAGGATGATCCACTTTATAATGCAGGTCGTGGTTCCGTTCTCAATGAGTATGGTGAAGTAGAAATGGACGCTGCCATCATGGATGGGAGAACATTGCAGGCGGGGGCTGTTGCTGGCATCACCTCAATTAAAAATCCAACGGTATTAGCTCGCCAGGTACTCGAAAAAAGTGAACACGTTATGCTCATTGGCAAGGGTGCCAGAGAGTTCGCTAAGTTTTGTGGACTCCCCCGCATGGCCGATGACTACTTTGTGGTCGATGCCCGTGTACGTCAATGGCGTGAGGCCCAAAAGATGGGGGGCATGATGTTAGATCATGAAGCCGCTAAACCGAGCCAAAAGCTGGGTACCATCGGTGCCGTCGCCCAAGATTGCCATGGGAACTTGGCTGCTGCCACGTCTACAGGGGGAATTGTCAACAAGCGTTGGGGACGTGTGGGGGACAGCCCCATTATTGGGGCAGGGGTTTTTGCTGACAATGAAACCTGCGCCGTCTCCGCCACAGGCTATGGGGAGCAATTTCAACGAACGGTTCTGTGCAAGATGATCGCAGATTTTGTTTATTTTCAAAATTTAGATGCCCAGGCGGCTGCCTTGGCTGGCATTGATTACTTAGTTAAAAAAGTACAGGGGCTAGGGGGAGTTATTGTAATTGATCGCCATGGCAAGTGTGCCGTTGGCCATTCTACATCGGGGATGATTTACGGCTGGATTGAACAAGGTGGCGAGACTTTATGCCGGTTGGCGTAAAGCAAATTGCACCCTAAATTGATTAGCTCGGACTCTTTTGAGTTTGCTTGGAGCTATCCTCCGTCTGAGGTATGGAAACATGTATTTTATTGGCATCCACAATAATTCCAAAACCATTACAGTGCTGGCAAGGACCTCCGTCTCCTCCACATACTGGACATAGACCTTCGTGGGCAAGGGATTCATTCAATAAACGTCCACCTATAAGCATAACGAGGCCAACTGTCGTTGCGATCGCTAAAATAATCCACATGGTAAACATCACCCAACCTTTGAGATTGCCCTAAGTATAACCAATGGATAGTTTAAGAATTTTTGAGCAAGACACTTTTAATCAACGTCCACACTAAAATTCGGCAATTCTTTGCTAGCGTCAGCAATAAATCACTACAGGCAAATAACAGCTATTTTTCTTGTAACTGCCAGGAGCCATCCCAATCGCTTGCAGGAGGATGTTTCTGTAGCGTTTGGCAACGTTCCAGGTATAGGCGAGTCGCCTGATCGTCTGGTGTTTGACGTAGCAGTTGCATAAATGTGTCAATGGCAAGGTTAAATTTACGCTGTTGGTAGAAGCTGCGGCCTTTTCCATACAGGGTAATTTGTTCTTGTTGGGCAGGGCTGAGGGGCTGCGATCGCAACCCCAATACCTCATACAAATACACGGGCTGCCGTTTACCTCGCACACACACATAGTCCAGTTCTCTGACCCAAATGATGTCCTTACAGTGTTTGTAGGTGTTCTCGCTAATGAGAATCGAACAGCCATAGAACTTAGTGGCGCTCTCAATGCGAGAGGTCAAGTTAACACCGTCGCCAATGGCCGTAAACTCCATGCGTTTACTAGAGCCAATATTGCCCGTAATCACATCGTCAGAATTAATCCCAATGCCAATTTGAACCGTGGACATTCCCTGGCTTTGTTGTCGTTGGTTAAAGTAAGTCAGCTGTTGCTGCATGCCCAGAGCCGTCTCCACAGCCCTCTGAGCATGATCCTCCTGGGGAATCGGCGAACCAAACACCGCCATAATGGCATCGCCAATAAATTTATCTAAGGTACCTCGATGGGCAAAAATCACATCCACCATGGCTTCAAAGTAGCGGTTGAGCAATACCACCACCTCTTCAGGAGAAAGCTCTTCTGTCAGTGTGGTGTAGCTGCGAATATCAGCAAACAGAATCGAAACATATTGTCGAGCACCGCCTAACGTCGTATTTTTACTATGCAGCAATTGTTCAGCCAGATCCTGGCTCAAATAGCGGTACATGGTAGACCGCAACGCTTCTGTTTCTCGCAGAGCGGCCTCTGTCCGTTTGCGTTCAGTAATGTCCTGCACCGTACCTGTAATCCGCCCTGGCTCAATATGTACATGTTCATTGACCATACGTTCTGTGCCATCGGGTAAGCGCAATCGATAGTCTAGACGATAGGGCTTTTGGTGAGCCTGGGCCATATTCCAGGCCAACCCAACTCGACGCTGATCCTCTGGGTGCACCCGTTCTAGAAACAGGGATTGGCTAGGGGGGACTGAACCTATGGGATACCCCAACAGGGTGTAAAGTTCATTAGACCAGATCAAGAAATTGTTATCTGGTAAGAGAGTATTCTCACCTGTGTTTGCTGTGGCAATATTGATGGTTTTATCGAGCGCTTTTGCATTCACACCAATACTCCAGTCCCAGTTACCAAGCTGGGCAATGCGCTGGGCATTGGCTAAACTGGCTTCACTACGGGCCAGTTTTGCTCTACTTTGTTGTCGTTCTGTAACCACGACCGATAAGACTAAAGCGGTCACACTAATTACAGCAGCATAGGCTTGAAGCAACAATATGGCCTCAGTCAGATTGCCTGCGGCTTTGGTGATAAAGGGACCACCTCGATGAACTGCCCCCGTCAAAGCAATCACGGACACCAGAAAACTGGCCAGGGTGGTACCACGAAGTCCTAGTCTCAAAGCTGACCAAACGACGAAGGGGAAAGGGAGATATTCTAAAGGATATTTTGCGATCGCACTATCCGTATGGGCACCAAATACCATGGCACTGATGATTACCAGCATGCTCAGGCACAAACCCAGCTCCCAGCGTGAACCGATGCGCAATGACATCTGTCGTTGTCGTCCAGCGGCAAACGACAGCAAAAGCGGCGTCAACACTAAAATACCCATGCTATCTCCGAGCCAGATAACGATGGCATTGGACAACAACTGCGGCCTCGTCAAAACCCCAAATCCATACCCCACCAAAGTACTGTAAACAGCGTTAATGCTCGGCGTGAGCAACACCCCCAGACCGACAAACATCAATAGATCATCGAGTTGCCAATCGTATAACTGTAAACTCCGTTCCCAGCGACGCCGAAGAATATAACTGCCGACCAACGCCTGTAGGGCATTCCCAAAGCACAGTGCCAAGGACATTACCCAGGGGGCATTGTCAGCTAATGAGGCCCAAAATGCGCCCAGGGCTACACCAACCCAAAGGTTTTGACCATTGAGCAAAAGCGCGGCCAGAGCGATCCCAGCCGGTGGCCACAGGGGTGAGGCAGCGGCTTCTATATCCAGTGCAGTGGTCGATAGCTGGGCAACGAGAAAAAAACAAACGGCCAGACTGCCAACACGCATCCAATAACTGGTGCGCCATTGATGCTGATTTACCATTACTCGGTAGATGTCATGATTTCATGCAGCCCTGGAACTAAATGATAGCGCCAATAATCCCCTGAGAAAATCGTAGATGGGTAAGGACAGAATACCCAAAATTGATTTTGGGAGTGGACACTAATTAATCCACTAATAGTGTGTCAAGATTCAATATTCATGACTCACCGCCGATCTTCTAATTTAAGCTTGACACGATACCAGTTTTAAGTTTCCAAGTTTAACACCTAACGGTTGTTACTGATTTGAGATGTTTTTAGACAGTTCTGAAACTGTTATGTAATGAATCTCATTGAGTCGTAAAGAATACCCATATAAGTAAACGATATCAATCTGCCTAAGCTAGAATTTCATGACCCTTTATTACCCTGAAGAGAGATTTTATGAGTATGGAATACGGCTTGGGGACCAAGTGTCTACATGCAGGTCAGGAACCGGATCCCACCACAATGGCTCGGGCTGTGCCCATCTATCGCACCAGTTCCTACACGTTTCGCGACACAGAACATGCCGCCAATTTGTTTGCCCTTAAGGAACTGGGCAACATTTACACGCGGTTGATGAACCCTACCCAGGACGTTCTAGAAAAGCGGATAGCTGCCATGGAAGGCGGAGCAGCAGCTTTAGCACTCGCGTCTGGGACCAGCGCCATTTTTTACAGTATTATTAATATCTGTCAAGCGGGTGATGAAATTGTTTCTGCCAACACTCTGTATGGCGGCACCTACACAATGTTCAAGGATATCTTGCCGCAGATTGGCATCACCGTGATTTTTGTTGATCCTCGTAATCCAGAAAATTTCCGTCCGGCGATTACAGAGCGTACCAAACTGGTGTTCTGTGAAACGGTGAGCAATCCAGGGTTGGAAGTGTCTGATTTAGATGCGATCGCAGCCATTGCCCATGACCAAGGATTACCCCTAGTTGTCGATAGTACATTCACCACCCCTTATCTACTACGACCGTTAGAACATGGCGCTGATATTGTTGTCCATTCCCTTACCAAATGGCTAGGCGGGCATGGAACAGGCATTGGCGGTATTATGATTGACTCCGGCAAATTTGACTGGGCCTCTGGCAAGTTTCCCCTGATGAGCGAACCCGATGCCAGTTACCATGGCCTGCGCTTTGCCCATGATCTAGGGCCATTAGCCCCCATTGCTTACACCCTACGGATGCGACTGGTTCCCCTACGCAATCTAGGAGCCTGCATTTCCCCAGACAATGCTTGGATGTTCCTTCAGGGCATTGAAACCCTACACTTGCGGATGCAACGCCATTGCGAAAATGCTATGGCCGTTGCCGAGTTTCTACAACAGCATCCAGCAGTAGAATGGGTACGTTATCCTGGGTTGGAAACTGATAAAGCCTATTCTATCGCCCAATGTTACTTAAAGAATGGCTTTGGGGCTATGGTTGTCTTTGGCATTAAAGGAGGGGCCGATGCTGGCAAACAGTTTATTGAACGGCTTGAATTGTTTTCTCACCTGGCCAATGTTGGCGACGCTAAGAGTTTAGCCATCCATCCGTCATCCACTACTCACTCTCAGCTATCAGAAGCCGACCTACAAAGCTCAGGAATTGCCCCTGAGCTAATCCGTCTAGCCATTGGCATTGAGGATATAGATGACATTATCAATGACCTGAAACAGGCATTAGCTACTGTTTCATAGTCAAACAATGATCATGGCCAAAAAACTGTTTAGCATTAAAAATTAGCCCTTACCCTAAATCTTTCTCCCCTCAGGAGAAGGGCTTTGAGTCTAGCCTCTCTTCTCCTGAGGGAAAAGAGAGGCTGGGTGATGAAGACAAAACCAACGTCCCAACCATTCTTCACCCCCCTCACCTACCAAACAACACACTTCCAAACCAGTCTGCTTAAGACACAACACCCCACAACACCCCTGTTTCAAATTTGCTAATGACTATTGGCACCGTCAAGACCCAGTTTTTTCACCTTAACGAACCCTTTCCCCTCGAATCAGGAGAATCTTTTGACACCATCACCCTGGCCTATGAAACCTATGGCACCCTGAACGCCGATGCCAGCAACGCCATTCTAGTTTTCCATGCATTGACCGGCAGTCAGCATGCAGCTGGCATCAACCAATCAGTACCAGGGGTAGCTCCTTTATGGACAGATGAATGCGTTTTAGGCTGGTGGGATACGTTTATTGGCCCCGGTAAAGCACTGGATACAGAACGTTACTTTGTCATCTGCGCCAACTATTTAGGTGGTTGCTATGGCTCAACAGGACCTCGCTCAATAAATCCCCATACAGGCAAACCCTATGGCAGCCAGTTTGCCCAAGTCAGCGCCTGGGATGTTATTCACAGCCAGCTACGCCTGTTAGATTTTTTAGGCATTGAATGTCTGCATGCGACCATTGGTGGCTCTTTAGGTGGCATGTTGTCAATTTTGCTAGCAACCCGATGCCCTCATCGAGTGAAGAATGTATTGCCAATTGCAACTGGATTGGAAACAACCGTATTGCATCGCGTACATAACTTTGAGCAAATTCTCGCAATTCGTAACGATCCTAAATTTCAAGGCGGCGATTATTACGAGGGAGTCCCCCCTAAGGAAGGGTTGTTATTAGCTCGGATTATTTCCCATAAAACATTTGTTTCACTGGCAGTAATGGAAAAACGAGCCCGACAAGAAATTACATTTAAAGGACCTATCGGTAAGTTTTATGAGCTTTCCAACCCAATTGAGTCCTATATGTTTTACCAGGGAAAAAAATTTGCAGAGCGATTCGATGCTAACAGCTATCTACGCATTATGGATATGTGGCAGCGCTTTACCTTAAATGCCGAGCAACCTGCCTTATTCGAGCACTGCAAACATCAGCAATATCTAATTTTCAGCATCGATTCTGATGTTTGTTTTTACCCAGAAGAACAAAAGGGCATTGTCAACACTTTAGAGGCAGCTCAGATGAACGTAAAATACATCACAGTCCATTCCGATAAAGGACATGACTCTTTTCTATTGGAACCCGATCTATACGCACCTTATATTCACTTTATTCTCGGATAGCAATCTGTTCAAAACTAGAAATTTAAAGTTGTGTTTTCGCTCTGAATAGGCTGCTTTCACAAGCAATACTTGATATCTCGTATTTTTTCTTAGCCCATGCACAACATATACCAAAAAGCCTTAAATATCAGGGTCTTTTAAGAAATATAGAATCTTAATTAAATCCTCTTCTTATTCTAAATTCTAAGAATATTTAAGAATATTGGGGATAATAAGCCTGTTTCCTGAGTTTTAGCGAGTCTTTCCAATTGTTGACCCCTTGTACCATCCTCGAAGTCGTCCTTTATGGTATGTACGTAAAGAAGTATAGTGCATGTACGTAAATAAGGAAGTATCGAATGAGGTCACTATCAAATGCTAGATAATCAGCCAGTCAAATGGTCTGCTCAGCCTGGTCCAAGTACCTGGAAAACCGTACCTGATTTTATTCAGAAAGTGTTGACTGCTCAGGGATGCACCCTGCTAAAGTATCATCTTGAACGGCCTGATTTAGCCCATATCCGCTTTCAATATCTACCGTTCGCTTACCAAAGCGACCTCTATTATCTGCAAAGATGGTCTCGTCATGAATGGGGAGTATCTCCTAGCCCAATCATCTTTCCATCTGAAGGCACTTGTTCCATGGCTGCCCTGAATAATGGCAATATGCTGTCATCTCTGGTCAAGCATACAGTTGCCAAAGTCTATGGCGACTTCCCGGACAATTCGCCCGTTCATCCATCTCCCTCTACTGAGCGATATATGAACGGTAAACCCTTACCGTTGGCAGGTTGATAAAGTTAATATTCCCTGGTGAATTCCCTTAGATGTCGAAGTCAGCATGTTTCTTTGTCAAGCCTTATTCAGTCATTTGTTCGAGTTCAATCAGGGGAATTAACCAGGCAACATTACAGGCAACCACAGAAACAATGAAATTGATTCCAGCGACTGAAGAACATTATGCAGCTATTGGGAACCTGGTTACATCGCCAGAAGAACTTTATCTAGTCTGTCCCAATTGTAAATATCCTTGGAATGTCGAACAGTTACAGGTGACTGCAGCAAACCGCCATGCGCTGACTGTTGGTATAGTCGATAACATCGTTGTTGCGTTTGCTAACCTTTACGATCTGGTGCCTCAAACGTCTGCATTTATTGGCAATGTTGTCATTGCTCAGTCTCACAGAGGTCAGGGCTTAGGCAAGGTTCTGATCAAGCATATGATGGCGACCTGCCAAGACAAATATCAAGTGCTACCCCACATATCTGTTTTCAATGACAACACCAGGGCATTGCTTTTGTACACAAAACTAGGCTTTGTTCCTTATGCTGTCGAACCCAGGCTTAACTTAAGCAATAAAACAGTTGCGTTGATCCATCTGAAATATGCTGACCATCCTACAGAAATAAAGGCTGCCTCAAAAGCCTAATGGATTAACCATTGTGACTTTTCAAACAGCCTGTAAAACACATATTCGGTTGCCAGATTAAAACGTTTAGACTGTGATTTAGACTGTGATTTTAGATACCAACTCTTGAACGAATGCGATCATACTCTGAAACCAGCTGCAACTTATAAGGTTGCAAATTTCAATAGTCGCAAGCAGCATAACGGTATTCATAATCAGTTCTCCAAGACCTTCAGCTACAAATACGCCATAGGTCAGATGCTTACAGATAGAGACTGATAAAGATCGTATAAAGTTCTGACAGAATTTCCATGATAAATTCCTGGTTCTTACTGACCTAGCATACAGGCCAGGGGAAAAAGCACATACTCTAAAAAGAATAAGCGCCAAATAAATTGATAGAAACGGCTGATCTGGGGCTTTTCTTGCAGATTAACTCGACGACTCATCCACACCATCAGCGTTAGCAAACTGCCATGGGTTAACAGTAAAAACACTGGCTGTACCGATGGCAGATTCCCCAATAGAGTCAAGCTGATCAACAGGCCATAACTCAGACTGAGAACCCAGAGGGATAGCTGAAACACAAATCTGGGACCAAGTCGCACTGTAAGCGTATGGATCTGATACTGACGGTCGCCTTCTAAATCAGGGATGTCTTTGAAGAGTGCGATCGCAAACGCAAACATGACGACAAACACCGTTAATGCCCAAACTTCAGGAGGAAAAGCGCTCCAAACATCAGTGCCAGGATTTAACCAATGACGAAAATGAGCAAAAAAGCCTAAATTTACAATTACGCCGCGCACCCCAAAAATACATAGGGCTGCCCAAAAGGGAAACCGCTTTAACCGTAGCGGTGGCAGGGAATAGACTGTGCCAATGGCCATACTCAGACCGACTGTAGCGAATAGAATCGGCCCCTGCAGTGCCGCCAACACCATTGCGAAACCTCCCAACACCATCACAATGCCACGACCCATGGCAACGGAAAATGCACCGGATGCCAGGGGCAAGTGGGGTTTGTTAATGCGATCAATAGCGATGTCCGTCAGTTGATTCAGACCCACGATATAAACATTGGCGCAGAGACTGGGCACCAGAGCGGCGGCGATGGCAAACAAGAATATCCATAATCTTGCGGTCTCTAGTGTCGACAAAACTGCAGCCATGGTCCCCAGGGCAACCACACTCAATGTGGTCCCCACAATGGTATGGGGACGAGAAAAGGCCCACAGGGACTGTAACCAGGAGCGCCAAACAAATGGATGATGAGAACGCTGAGTTTTGTTGGCTCTGATAATCATGCTTCCTGCTCTCCTGCTTGTTTAATCCCCGTCAACAGACCGTAGCGAATCAGTCCTGTGCCGTAGCCTGTCATCATTAGCGGAATCGCCATGGCCCCTTCTACGGTTTTCCAACCCGCAGTCACAATGCCCCAGAGTACCAGGGGATTAATCGCCGACTTAACCACATCGTCCCAAAAGGGGGCCACGGCTTTAGACCAGTCAGCGGTCTTTAAATCCAATAACGGCAAGTTTTGGGCCAGCGTTTCGTACTCTGCCAGGGAAATGACGTAGGGCAAATGGTACAGCCGATAAAGCTGAGCTAGATGATCTTTTTCTTGGGTCGTCAGCGGCGGGTCAGGAACCCGATGACACCAGGTCGCCACAATTAGCCTACCCCCTGGTTTTAGCACCCGGCAACACTCCCTTAGAAACTGCTCCTTATCGGGCATATGCTCACCGCTCTCCAGGGACCATACCAGGTCAAAACTGTCATCAGCAAAGGGCATAGTCAATGCATCCGCCACTTGAAACTGGACATGGTCTCCTAAACCCGCCATCGCCGCTCGAGCCTTGGCCCGACTAACCTGCACCGGACTTAGGGTAATGCCCGTAGCCGTAGCTCGATATTTACTGGCCAGATACAGTGTGCTGCCACCGATGCCACAGCCCACATCTAAAATGCATTGAGGGACAGGGCCCGAGTACGATACAGGCACACCGCTCCAGTCTAAAATCTTTTCAATTAAGACCCGTTGCGCTTCCTGGGGATTATCGGTGTGACTATCTGGGCCATAGTAGCCATGGTGCATATGCTCACCCCAAACCTGCTCCCATAACCAGGATGATTCGTCATAGAACCCCTGGATCCGCTGAGTCAAAAAAGATGGAGCAATATTCGTCGTTTGAGTTGTCATGGCAGCTTAGGCAAGGGTCACAGATGCTGTTGTCAGGGTAAGCCGGTTTTCCAGTTTCACGGGCGTATTTCTTAATTTATTAAGACCTCCAAGCCTGTTGTTAAGGAAACGGGCAGTTCTTGAAAATCGACTTACCCTAGGTATACAAGGGAATATATTTTCCATATCCGCCCCAGCATCTTCCGTCTGTTCTCATTTATGAAAATTGACCATATCCATTTCTTTGTTGAAGATGCCGCCCATCAACGCGATTGGTTTATCCAGTACCTGGGATGGACCTGGGTTAAACAGATTGTCCTACCGGACAGACATGTAGACGTTCTTCGCTACCGAGATACCCTGTTTGTGCTGTCATCGCCTCGCACCTCCCAGGGGGTCGTTGCTGAGTATCTTCGCCAGCACCCTCCCGGAGTGGTTGACATCGCCATTGAAGTCACTGACCTCAGACAAACCTTATGTCATCTAGAGACACCAGCCCAACCCCAACAAACACTCTCGCCTCTAATTTCTCATCTTGCCAATCTAGAACAGAGAACACGGCCATCAGCCTGGGCTAGCATTCAAGGTTGGGGGGAGTTACGCCATACTCTCATTGAACGTCCATCGTCAGTAAATGTCTCTCAATCAGCCCGGAGTTCGTTTATCTCTAAGGGTATTAATCATCAAGGGGTTGATCATATTGTTTTAAATGTTCCCGCTGGGGAGCTTCAGGCAGCCGTCAAGTTTTATCAATGTCTCTTTGCCCTCCAAAAACAACAACGTTTTACCATTCAAACCCAACAATCTGGGTTATGCAGTCAGGTTTTGTTTTCACCAGCCAGCCAGCTATACTTCAACATCAACGAACCCACATCTAGCAACTCACAAATTCAGACATTTTTAGAGGCCAATGGTGGCGCTGGGATTCAACACATTGCCCTGCACAGCGACCCGATTGTGTCTACTGTCAGAACACTACGCCAGAGAGGGTTAGCACTTTTATCAGTCCCTTTAACCTATTACGATCAGCTGCAGCGGCGACTGCAACTGCGACCAGCCGCTCCGCTTGAGTACCAAGAATGGCAGCAGATTATGGCACAGAAAATTTTGATTGACTGGCAGCCCCAGCAACCAGAGTCATTGCTGTTGCAAATTTTTTCTCGGCCTATTTTTCACGGCAATCATTTTTTCTTCGAATTTATTGAGCGTCGCCGCGCCGTCCAAGGCTTTGGCGAGGGTAACTTTTTAGCCCTATATAAAGCCATTGAAACAGCGGAACTACAAGAGATAAGCCAAACCAGTCTGATGCCGGGAAGCGGACCCTCATAATGCTGTATCCCCGACCCATACCCCACAGCGGCTATCACTGGAACGGTGTACAGCAGCCGTTTTTTGAAGGGTGGTACTATCGACTGACGCTGCCACCACAGCAGGGCAACCAGACCATTGCCTTTATGTATTCGCTGCAAGACCCTGCTTGTACAACTGCCGTTACCAAAACCTCGGCCAGTGGTGGTGCCGTGCAGATCTTGGGACCTAATGAGCACTATTTTTGCCGTTCCCTGCCAGACCTATCCCGATTCTGGGCCTGGAAACATAGGCTGGGTCACGGTCATAGCCGCAATGGCCCCATCGAAGAAAGCTACCAAGTCACGACTACCCGACACACAGGTCAATTCTGGGATCCAGCCTTAAATCGTACTGTACGCTGGAACTACACCATCGAACCGGTCTACAGTTGGGGCAATCCTAATCAGCCGCAATCCACTGCTGGTTGGATGTCCCAGTTTGAAATTTTTGAACCTGGCTGGCAAATTCTTATGGCCCATGGCTGGGCCACGGGATGGTTTGAATGGGTTAATGCAGCTGACAACTGTTCCCAACGCTTTGACTTTGAGCGAGTCCCCGCCTACGCCGAAAAAAACTGGGGCGGAGCCTTTCCCAAACGTTGGTTTTGGCTCCAGTGCAACGCGTTTGAGCATGAGCCTGACCTGACCCTCACCTCCGGCGGTGGCATCCGTCAAGTAATCGGCCAGGAAGAATGTGTCGGCATGGTGGGCATTCATTACCAGGGCAAGTTCTACGAATTTGTTCCCTGGAATGGACACATTTTTTGGTACATCTCTCCTTGGGGATACTGGCATGTATGGGCAGAACAACCTAACTACACAGTAGAGTTAGAAGGGCAAACCGAGTCTATGGGTGTGCCGATACGGGTACCCACTGCAACAGGCCTGGAATTTGTATGCAAGGATACAACCCAGGGAGATCTATCTGTTAAACTCTGGCATAAACAGAGATATTCTCCTTCACTGATCCTGCATGCAAGAAGTAAACAAGCAGGACTAGAAATAGGTGGCTCAGGCTGGGATAGCCTATGGCAACACTCAAGATAGAAATGTCAACTATTTTTAGAAACCTCCATAGGGAACAATTGATAAAAGCACAATAGAAAGACATAATAATAAGAGAAAATTTATAAATTGTAGTCAAAAACTTAGAATTCCCATGGTTGTCAATGATAAACGGTAAACGTGACTACCGATCTTAGGGGTACGTATTTTGATAGCGTGTAAGGGAGGCTTGAAGCGTATTTGCGTCCCATCCAAATTATGACCCCCTTGACTGTTATTCCCGTTGCCCAGCCTAAGCTCAGATTAGAAGCCTTTACTAATTTATGTATTGCTTTATTGGCAGTATCTTTTGCCCCGATCTTTATTCGATTTGGTGAAATGGATATGGGACCAAATGCCACTGTTTTAAATCGGATGTTAGTCTTTTTTGTGGTGTTTGGCATAGGACAAGGGATTCGTCAGCTTTGGGATAAGTGGCGAACGGCAGAACAACCGTTTGAGGTTATGCCAAGCTTAGAGCCGATTAGCAATCTTCAATGGCTCTTATTGGTGGCTGTGGGGCTAGTATCTGCAACAACGTTGGGGCTATGGGCAATTTCGTTAGTCCATACAAGTGTGGCTAAGTCCATGCTGCTGAATAATCTGACTCCTGTATTTGCCAGTGCTGGTAGCTGGTTATTTCTGAGAAAACGGTTTGATAGACGATTTGTTGTGGGGCTTGCGATCGCAGTTGCCGGTGCCATTCTCCTGGGTTTAGAAGATTTACACGGAGGCGATACCACGTCATTAGTTGGGGATGCCTATGCGTTGCTATCTGCCGTCTTCTTAGGCGCTTATTTTTTGCTGGTAGAGCAGTTACGTCGCCGATTTGAAGCCACAACAATTTTGCTATGGCGTTGTGCCATTGGTTCAATGTTGCTGGTTCCATTTGTTTGGATCACTGAAGGACAGCTTTTTCCCAGTACCAGTATCGGGTTACTGGCAGTGTTGGGCTTAGGCATTGTTTCTGAAGGCTTAGGCCAGAATCTGCTAGCTGACTGCATGTGCAAATTTTCAGCCAGTTTTATTGCTCTCTTTTTATTACTAGAACCCATTGTCAGTGCCCTACTCGGCTGGGTATTTTTTGAAGAGAGCCTGAGTCCCATTACAGGCATAGGGTTTGCGGTTATTTTGGGTGGCATTTATCTAGCACAATCAAGTAAATCTGCGACCCAAGTGGGAAGCCATTAGATAAATTTGGAAAAGTCTTTTATTATAACAATGAGCCCGTACAATGGGGAAATCAGCCATAACGCCTAGATTTTAAGAGATTTGGCTGATTCTCTTTTAACATCTGGAAAAGAAAAATTTTGATGTGATAAGTGTTTTTGGTGGTGACGAGTATCTTGTGAGCGCTGAGCTGGGGAAATATAAGACATGGCATTATTGTCTATGGTAAGCTGCTCAGTCAGCCTCCCGAAGGGTTCTTGGTGCGTCAGGTTAGCGATCTCATCTATGCGATTGCCAATGAGCGCTAGCTACTTTGTCAATAAGACCAAAATTGTGGCACCACCTGACTAACCAATTGTCTCATTGTTTTATTAAGGGTCCGGACTGCTTGAATGTGAGGCTCATCCGGTACGATGGGAACAATCTCTGCAACTGTGCCAGTGTCTAACAAATTAATCACACGATTGGCAGCCTCTAAGCCAGTCACATAGGCTTTTTCCTGGGACCATGAACCATGGCGGGTGACAACCCAATCACCGCTCATAAACACATTGCTGAGACTTGTTGTCCCTGGCACCAGATACTGATAGCTACCTGGTGCAAAGTGGCTTACCCCTTGGGAGATTCTGACCACTGCCTGGTCTACTATATGGGCATCACCAAACGCCGGAATACAGCCAGCTAAATCTTTTTGGGTTAGCTGAATAACCTGTTCATCACTTAGCGGTAACAGCTGATTGGCATGGTAGTAGTCTACCTCAATCACACTGCCTGGTTCATCTTTGTATTCATCATGAAGCGCGTTAAGGTCAAAGAACGTCCAGCCTGTTGTTTGATGAAAGCCAAAACAAGCATTGGACGGCAGGGGCACCTCAATCTTGCGGTCAAACCATAGTCTGGCAGCTAACACATCAATGCCACCCAGGTTTTGCAAATCACGAAATTCAGATCGATTGCGCAGGGCCTCACTCCCGGCAACAATCTTTTTCATGCCGGTAATACCCACTGAGAAAATGACAGCATCTGTATCAAATGTCTCGTCACCGTTTACCCCAGTACAGATAACCCCAGTCACGCGATTGTCCTCTACCTGCACATCGGCGACTCGTTTATTGGCCAGTACCTTACCCCCCAGGGACTCAATCCGTTCCACCCAGGGTCGAAAGATCATCTCGCCTACGGTACCCCGACACCAGCGCACATCAAAGTTAGGCTGGTGGGCCAAAATAAAGTAATACAGCATGCCCAAGGCCGCTGCTGCAGAACATTGCTCACCAGGGGCAAATAATCCTACCAACAACATAGGTTCAAAGGATTCTTTGTACAGCCGTTCAGAAACGCCATACTGCTTAAATAACTCCCGAGCCGTCATGCCGTCATAGCGTTTCCAGGCATCATCAGAGTTGTCAAAATCTACCACTGCATATAACAATGGCAGCGCCGATAGCCGATCAGCCAGGGGTAGCCGCTTAAATTGAGTGTAAACAAACGTACCCAGGGGGCTTGGCAGGTAGGGCATCCTCTGAAACAAAGGGGACTCCACCTCTAAACCAGCGGGTGAGTATTGGGATGAACGCGTATAGGGAGTAAAGGGCTGAATCCCTAGCTCATCCACCAGGGAGAAAATATTGTTATAGGGATACCAAAAGCCGTGGATGCCAGCTTCCACAGAACGTCCACCAGGGGTTTTCCAACCGGCCACTAAGCCACCCGGTTGGGGACCTGCTTCCAATAACGTTACATCATACCCTTGCTTGGCCAGGTGATAGGTGGCTCCTAAACCAGCCCAGCCAGCACCGACAACGATGACCTTTTTCCCCATTACAGTAGAATTCATAGATGCCCCATACGCCTACCCTTGTACTGTAGACCAAGATTATTGCTTCCGCCGACATTGATACTGCTAGCTAAGAACTTCATGAACTCTCGGTAAACAGAGGATTATCTCACAATTTCTTCACCTACGGTCATTGTTGCCACAGACCAAGCCATAAAGCCCAAGGCATCGGCTCGATATCGGCCATCATCGATAGTTGTTGCTATGTCAATCACATCACTCACCAATGACTGCACCGTAGCCGCGTCGGATAGCCTGCTAGCACCGTAAGCAACACTGACTAACCCCTCTCCCCTATAGCTGGCTTGCATATCTACGATTATGGATAACCAATCGTCTAACAAGGCGTCTGCAGCCGTATCGTCTGACAACCCATAAAGCACTGTAGCGGCTGTAAAGAATACGGTTTCTAATCTGCCATAGTCATCATCAATCTGACGCCCTGCTGCCAGTGCTTGTGCTAGCCAGTCTTTGGCAATAGCCTCATTGGACAGCGATGCATAGATTTTTGCGATCGCAGTCGATACATACATTCTAGTCAGTGGATCATTTGATTTTGCGGCAATAGTCTCAAGTTGAGTTAGTAGATCACGACTATACGCTTCATTGCCAAGGCCAATGGTGATAGCGGGCAAAAGATGCCAAAAATCTTCTGCCAATGCTATGTTCGACTCTAGACCATCGGTTAACGATAATACTCGCTGTAAAAAATCAAACGTTCTAAGCGGTTCTGCCACCACATCCGCATCTGAGGAAGGGGTATAGGCCATTAACTTAAGCATCTGAACAGGGGCCGCAGTATTTAAGGCGGCCCCTGGCAACGATTCAACCGTAGAGAGTGCAACCTCCAACAACATATTTGCGTTAACCTCATAGCCCTCACCATACTTGCCCGCTATGGAGAACAATAGGTCTGCTCTGACGTGTCTATCTTGAATGCGGTTACCCAATCTCAAAAAGTGAGCTAAAAGTTGCTGTTGACTCTCCTCAGATAACATTTTAGAAACCGTGACAAAGCTTGAGAAGACACGTTCATGAGCATGAGCATAAGGCTCTTCTGTATATTGCTCAATATCGATAACTGCTAGGGCCTGAGCTAAAAGATCCTGAGCTTTCTCCTGATCAGAGAGCTGGGCATAGCCACCAGCCGCCGCGATTAAAACATTGGCTTTAATCCAGCTCCCCTGCAACGTACTAGCAACGGCAACGGTCTGTTCCAGATTGCCTGAAGTCCCCATTTTATAGGCCGAATTAGCGGCAGCTTTGGCAATCGCGGTAAATGCCCAGTGCCGAGCATCTGGCTCATGAACCTCATCAGCGGCCTTAAACAGCTGTGTTGAAAAATCCTGGTAATGATGATGGTCGGAGAGTCTGCCATAGTTATTGGCAATTGCAGCTAATAGAGACGCTTTCTTTGAGGCATTTTCAATAGTGTTGGCAACTCTCAAAGACTCGGCTAACACGTCCTTAACCCTGGCAGCATCAGCTGTCCGTTCAGCTAACACAGCGCTGTTAGCCCACACACGGGCCTTATGTTCATCATCTTGCATGGTGTCGGCAAGACTCAAAAAATGCTCCAATAAGTCCTCATCTACAGCATCGTTTGCCAAACTATTGATTAAGCCAGTTAATCTGTCCAGGTTAACTAGTTTATTAGAATCATTAGGCAAACTAGCCAGTGCATCTATGGCTTGATGAACAAGATCTACAGCCGTAGTATCATCCGAACGTTGGTGATAGATTTCAGACAGTTGCCTTAAATCATGAAATTTTGATAGTCCATCAGGCATAGTACTGATTATCACCAGTACCTGGTTATTTAGCTCGCCGACAAGAGAGAGATTTGAAAAAGACTCATTCCCATAACGAATAATGCCACCTAAAATCGACGATTTTATCTCTTCGTCCTCCATTGTGTCAGCCAGACTCAATATCTGATTAAACACATGGTAAGCGATAGCTTCATCTGAGAAAGCACCTGCTTCTCTTAAAATATCATCTGCAAAAGAGGGATCTGTTTTCGCTACTGTCTCTAACGTTTCGTTTACGATTGTGAGCACCTCATAGGATAGCTCTTCAACTGCAGCCTTGTCTGAGAGCCTGTCGTAGCTTTGTGCAATTTTGATCAACGCTTTAGCCTTTTGTTCACCTTGAATATCGTCAGCGGCTGTTCGAAGCTGTTCTAATAACGCCCTGGCAACAACTGGATCAAGACGTGTCTCTGGCTCTGTTACACTTCCATCACCTGACTCACTCAGCTGTGCTGTTTCTGTCTGGGCCCGACTCGTTGGCACTGCATGTAGCCAACTATGTCCACCGACCAGTAGCGATGTCAGTAACGTTAGGATAAACACTAAACTTCGCTGTTTTTTCTGTCGCATTGATCAATCCTTTTCTTCGACGAGTTATCAGGAAACTAAGCAGGCATTTAAGAACTAAAGGATTACTCAGCCAAAATCAGTATTATTCCGTTCAGGATCAAGAAAAAGCACATTTTTAGCTGATATCTTTATTGAGCGTTGCAAAGAATGATTATTTCTTAAGTTCTTCACCTATGGCCATTGTTGCGACAGAGTTGGCCATCGCCCCCAATGCACTGGCCCTGTACAGAGACCCATCAATAGTCCTTGAAATCTCAATGAAATCCCTTACCAAGGGTCGAACTATACTCTCATCCGATAGTCGCTTAGACGCTGATGCAATGACCTGTAATCCAGCTCCCTTCGTGTGGCCATGCTGCATTCCTTCAGTGATAGTTAACCACTGACCCAACCACGCTTGCACCGCTGTTTCATCCGAAAACATGTCAATTACGGCTTGCATAAGGGGCATAGTGGCTATTCTGAAATCTTCATTTTCAATGGTTTCACCTGCGGCTAAGGCACGATTTAACCAGTCCTTGGCAACGGCTTCATCGGATAGGGTGGCGTAGATTTTTGCGATCGCAATCGATATATCCGCCTTAAAAATAGGATCCTGAGAGCGGTTGGACATCACCAGTAGCTGATCTAACAGAGTATTGATGGCGTTCTTATCCGAAAGATTAATTATCATGCGGGAAACACTATCAAAGAATCCCAGGCCTCCAAGCTCTTTTTCAAAACCCTGGGCATGGGTCAACACCTGTTGCAAAAAAGCTGTTGTGGCCGCCTCGTCAGATATTGCCCCAGGCTCTAACATTATAGAATCCAAAAGACGCAAAGTATTATTTAGAACAGCCGGTTTTTCTGACCTGTTCTGAATGGCATCAGATGTGGCTAACGCCTTTTCCAACAACGGATACATCAAGACTTCATGTTGCTGACCGACACTCCTGACAAGGTCAAACAATAGATAACTCAACAGCTTCTGGTCATCCATACGCTCAAGCTTTGTCAAAAACTGTTCAATTAGTTGCTGCCCCGCAGCTTGATCCGGTAACATGGCAGAAACTGTTATAAAATTGATAGCTGCCTGTTTATCGCCATAGTCATACTGCTGTGCATCCACCATGGTCAGTGCCTGGTTTAAGAGAGTTTTAGCCGTTGTCTCATCGGATAGCTTACTATGGCCTCCAGCAATAATAACTAAAGCCTGGGCTCTAGCCCAGCCGTCTGGGAGTTTGTTAGCCATGGTCATCGCCTGATTCAAGGTTTCCCTACTGGCCGTCTCATCATCCGGTGTTACGGCTGCTTCTATGGCAGCAATTAACAGCCTGGGCCGATATTCAGCCACCTGGGCCGTCTCAACAGTCTGAAAAATAAGTGTTAAGACTTCCTGGGAGCGACTTTTATCAGATAGCTGTCTGTACTGATTTATCATCGCACCTAAAATAAAGACCTTTGATTCGACATTCGGTACTGTCTTTACAGACTTTAGGGACTGTTGCACAATATCTTGCACTATTGTTGACTGGTCTAATCGATCTGCCAGGGACATTGCCTTAGTCAACACATAGAGCCTATTAACGTTATCCTGAAACGTATCAGCAAATGCTAATACCTGATTGAGTAAGGCGTCATCCAGGGCTGCATCTGGCAATTGGCCTATCACGGAGAAATGATTTAATGAAGAAAACGGATCTAGCTTAGTATCGTCAGTCTCAAGGGCACTGGCCACCACAAGCGATTGATTGAGCAGTTTCACTGCCCTGGCAGCATCTGAACGTTGGGCGTAAAATTGAGCAAAGGTCAATAATTCCTTGGACTGCGCTTCCCCCATTGGTCTATCAGTAGCTATTTGTATGGCTTGCTCAACCAGGTCATCGACCATAGTCTTATCTGAGAGCACATCATCAGCTGCAAAGATAAGGTTACCCAACAGATAAATACGATCAAAATCATCTTCAATGGCAGTAACAATATCCAGAGCCTGGCTCAGAAGCTGAGCCGCCATGGCTTCATCTGACAGCAAGTTTACGTACCTTAAAATCTTATCTAAGGTGTTAATGTCAGAGGTTTTATCAACTTTTTCTATTGCCTCATGTAGCAAAGCAGTAACAGTGGCTTCATCGGATAGTCGACTGTAGCCTTGTGCAATTTCAACCAAGGCAATGGCTTGTTGGTCCTTGCCCGGAATCTCAGTGGCAGCAACTCGAAGCTGACCCAACAGGTCCTTAGCCACAGCTGGGTCCAAGCGTTCTTCCTGTTTTAGGACGTTTTGATTATTTTCTGTGCTCTGCTGAACTGTTTCAATTTGAGCCCAGTTTGCTGGTATCGCATATAGACAACCATTTCCACCTATCACCAGCGACGCCAGTAGCACCAGGATAGGCCCTAAATTCTTCTGTTGTTTATTTTGTCTCATTAGTCATTCCTTAAAGGGATAGCCCCTACGAGGTTACCTGGGTTGTTTGCTAATTTTCTTCGCCTACGGCCATCGTTGCGACAGAGTTGGCCATCGCACCCAATGCATCGGCTGTATACAGCTCGTACTCGATAGTTCTTGAGATTTTAATCACATCCCTTACCAATGGCCGAATCACACTCTCATCTGATAAATTATTGGAGGCTGAAGCGATAATATTTAACCCAGAGCCCTTAATGTTGCTGTGGTGCATTCCCTCAGTGAGAGTTAACCACTGACTCAGCCAAGCCTGTACAGCTGTGTCATCTGACAACAGGTCCGTCACCGCTGCCATGCGGGCTATGGTAGTCATTCTGCCACCTTCTGAGTCAATGCGTTGACCTGCGGCTAAGGCACGATTTAACCAGTCCTTGGCAGCCGCTTCATCGGATAGGGCTGTGTAGATTTTTGCGATCGCAATCGCCACATTCATCTCAAAACCAGGATCCTGAGACCGACTAGACAACACCAACAACTGATCTAACAGAGTATTTATATGATTCTCATCCGAGAGCTTAACCACTACGTGGGAAAAACTCTCAAAAAATCCTGTACTGCCAATCTCTGCTTCAAAGCCTTGGGTATAGGTCAACACTTGTTGCAAGAGGGCTGTTGTTGCTGTCTCATCAGATACGGTTCCAGTATCCAACATCATAAAACTCAGTTGACGCAAAGTCCTATGCAGAATATTCGTTTTTACCGACTGCTTCTGAATTGTCTCAAAGGTAGCTAATGCCTTTTCTAACAGCAAATACGTCATGGCTTCATCCGGCTGAGGAGAGTTATTAGCTAGGCTAAATAATAAAGATGCCAATAACTCTTTGTCATACATCTGCTTAAGCATGGTCAAACATTGATTAATCAGTTTCTGACCCATAGCCCTATCCGACAACATGCCAGAAACTGTCATAAAATCGATGACCGCCTGTTGATGTCCATAGTCATACTTTTGGACATCAACCATGGTCAATGCCTGGTTTAAGAGAGTTTCAGCCGTTGCTTCATCGGCTAGCTGGTCATAGCCCCAAGCAATGGTAATTAACCCATGGGCTCTAGTCCAGCCCTCTGGTAGCTGGTTGGCGATAGCCATCGCCTGGCTCAAGTTTTGTCTACTGGCGGCCTCATCAGCAGGTGTTACTGCCACTCCTACAGCAGCAAGTAGTAAACTGAGTCGATGCTCAGATACCTGAATCGTTTCAACAACCTGAAAGATTTGCGTTAAAACATCCTGGGAACGACTTTCATCGGATAGCTGCCCATAGCGGTTGATAATCTCGCCTAAGGCACTAACCTTTGACCAGGCTTCTGAGAGTGTTTTTGTAGATTCTATGTATTCGTATAACATAACCTCCACCTTTTCTGAGTGCCCCAATCGATCCGCCAAAGAGATTCCACTAGTCAGAAAATAGATCCGATAGTTCTCATCCTGGATCGTATTGCTAACTGTTAATAATTGATTTAATAAAGCCTCATCAAGAATTGCATCTGGCAGTCTTTCCACCAAATCAAAATGTTCTAACAACACACTTATCTTGGCGTCATCCTCTTCAAGGGTATCGGCTACGACAAGGGACTGTTTTAGCAGCTTGACCGCCATACTATAATCTGAACGGTTTTCGTAAAAATTAGCAAAGATCAACAATTCATTTGACTTTGCTTTCCCTATGGGCCTGTTAGCCGATAATTGCATGGTTCGACCAACCAGGTCATCGACCATAGCCTTATCTGAGAGCCTATCATCAGCTGTAAATAGAAGGTGAGCCAACAGAAAGGCGCGGTCAAAATCATCTTCAATGGCAATCACACTATCAAGGGTTTGGTTCAGAAGTTGGGCCACCACGGCTTTATCTGAAAGCAAGTCCATATAGCTTAAAATTCTGCCTATGGCGCTAGTCCCTGAGGTTTTGTCGATCGTTGCCATGGCCTCATGGAACAAAGCGGTGACAGTGGCCTCATCGGATAGTCGGCTATAGCTACGGGCAATTTCAACCAAGGCAATCGCTTGCTGGTCCTTGTCCTGAATCTCATTGGCAGCCGTTCGAAGCTGATCCAACAGTTCCTTCGCCACTGCTGGATCTAAATGTTCTCTCTGTTTTGGGGCATTTTTATCATTCTCTGGGTGCTGTTGAGATATGTCTGATTGAGCCCAACTGGCTGGCACTGCATATAGCCAACTATTTCCACCTGCCACTAACGATGTCAGTAAAGTCAAGGACAACGTCAATAGTTTAAGGGCCGCACCCACACTCTGCTGCTGATTTGATTTCATAGCTTACTCCTCTCAATGCCCCAATCAGGGAACTCACTGAGGAATGATTCAGAATAAATGGCGAATATTCCGTCTAAGCTAATGAAAATCAACGATTATAAGGCCTAACTTCATCAAGCCTTTGCAAAAGAGTTGAATTGCAGGAACGAACAGCTATTCTACTTCATCCTTAGCCTGCCTTTGAGTTGATTGCATCGCTAAACTTAACTCCTTTAAATCAGTCAAGTTATAAAGCTCTAGCAACTTCTTAGTTTGAGCTGGTGTTAAAACGGGTAAACCTTTAGCGGCTTCCCAGTTTCTAATCTGTTTACTCGTGATTTTTTGAGCCGATTGCTCTTTACTTAAACCACTGTTGAGAGCAGCAACAACTTGATCAAATGTCAGATTGACCGACTTACGGAGCTGCCTTAAATCTGTACCTGGCTGCATAGTTTAATGTATTTCCTGTATTTTGTGTTCTATACCACTAAGCGATGCGTTTACAACCAATCATTCCCTTAGTCATCTCCAGCGGCAGACTTGGTAACGGCCTCCACCAATTGCTCCAAAGTCGCATCATATAGTTCAAGCAAATCAAGCATTTGCTGAGGGTTACGGGTGGGTAACTTTTCCCCAGTTTCCCAGGCTTCAATCAACGACTCCTCAAGACCAAGACGAGATGCTATATCTTCTACGCTCAGCTCTTGCTTTTCCCTTAATTCCGTGAGATTCATACGTTACTTTTAGAATCCTAACCATTAGTGTGCCAATTATAGTTAGAGTAATCAACATATTTAACATCTGTGTGTATTGTTTATTCTTTTTTAGCTAAATAAGTAATTCAGGTTTTGCTTCCCATCTCCATAGGTTCCACAGTACTCAGCAATCCTAACAATGGCCCCATTTGTTCTTGACCATTGAGCGCCAGTTCGCTATGACAGAGATAAAGTCTCTCAGTTGTTCGGCCTAGCAAATCTCGCAAAATTCTCTCCAAGCGAGCCTCATGCATGGTTTCTGTATCAGTAGCAGTCACTGGTCTCTCGGGCCAGTTGCTGAGAAAAATCTCCGCCCCAAACAGTTCATCACGTCCTGTTAACCAACGAGGAGAGCCGGCATCCAGCCAGAACTGCCATCTGTGAGTGAGTCGCTGAGCCCGATACTGAAACACAGTGGCCAACGTCACCCCCTGACGTTCTCCATCCAGGGGCCTCGCAGGATAAGGATTAGCCGATACCGTACCCCGCTGCAGCAAACGAATAAATCTGCCCACATCACTGAGGGAATCTTCCCCTGGCATCCCCCCATAGAGCGCCAATCGCTGTTCCACGTCCCAAAAATACTGGGCGGTCTCCATCAGTTCTCGCAATGCAGACAATTGATCGGTGGGGAGATAATTGCCACGCCATAAAAAGTCTTGCACCGCACGATCCAGCACAATGATCGGACTAGCCGGGTAACGCTGCTGTTGTTGTTTCTTTTGTTCGCTAAGCCAGTCCAAAATGCGATTGTAGGCGGCTGTGGCCTGATGACCCAGGCGATCCCAACGGGGGAACGTTTCCACTGGCAACAGTCGAGGATGCTCGATATCAGGCACAAAGCAATGGTCGGCAATCAGCTCAGCCCTTACTGGGTCAATACGGGTCAGATCAAACCAGGGCAAACTGGCCTCGGTTTCTGGATTTTGACTCAGGACCACCAGCATTTCAGCCACTGCGTCGCGATTTACTAATCGGCCTAACCCTGGATAAATCAGAGTTAATAGCGCGAGTAACGCTCGCACGAAGGGTGAACTAATCAGGGGACGCTGATCTTTGAGGGAGGCGACAACGATACCCTGGTTGCTTAAAATTTCAATCAGGCTGTAGCGGGCAATAGCATCTAAGCCAGGGCCAATCACGGCAATATCTGCCGGGGTAATTACTTCACGGTGGATGGCATCGGCAATAAAATCGGCGGTTTGTCGCAACATTTTGCCACGGGTAGTGGCCGTGATTAACTGGACTGACTCGGGTAATTCTGGCACGGCTAACGGGTCTTGGACCCAATGCACCACATCATCGGCCATGGTATGGCCTAAGCTATCAGCGTCGAAATGGGGCAATTGCACTCGCTTGCACCCTTCTGCCAATGTCAGGGTAGCGAGTGGATCAGCGCCTACACCCAGACGAACCTGACCACTAGGGTTATAGGTAAAGGCTTGGGGGCGACCTGCAGCTTTAAAAACTTGGAAGAGAGGGGTTGCGATCGCACTATACTCATCCACATCATCTGCCGCTGTCCCTGCAAATCGGTCCAGCAGCTGCGTTTGATACTGGGGCAAGGGTAGCAAATACCGCCAATAAAGCTCCGTCATCAACCCATAGGTCAGCAAGCCCCGCTCCAGGCACCAGGCTCGCCACTGCAGTAGTGCTGCTCCCATAGCGTCCCAGGTATCCACTGGCACCAAGTTAGGCATCATTCCCTGCCGCAACCGCTGAGTAATCTCTTCAGTAGGAATACCTGCAGAGGCCGCCAACTGTAGCAAATCTAAGGCTCGTCGCACGGTTTGAGACTCTGGCCAACCTTCTACCTGCAACTCTCCCGCCAACAGGGGTTCCCATAACTGCAGCGCTAGAAGCTGTTCATTTTCCGGTCGCAATTTGAGGGCAAACTGAGCCCTAAGCTCAAGCAGCTCCACCAGTAAAGGCCAGTAAAGGATAACCTCACTCTGAATAAATCCTGCTGGCGTCGTTGTACTGTAAGGCAACCGATCTTGAACTGTGGCAGCCAGACGTTGAGCCAGAACCATACGGTTATCACCATTGGCCGCAAATACAAGCCAAGGACGCTCAGCCTCAGCTATCTGATGAAGCAGCCAAGTGATCAACCGTTCAGTTTTACCACTGCGGGTAGGCCCTGTAATCCACATCAACATCATAAATAACCCATCAATAAATACCAAAAAAGGCTCATCATTGATGAGCCCCTCTCACATATGGCTAAAAGCTAAAGATGGCTATTAGACAAATCCTATTATCAAATACCAGACTCTAGGAAATGACGGTGGTCAGGGCAATCAAACCAACCACAAGGGCAGCTCCCAAAGATCCCAAAATAATATAGTTGCGCTTCTCACTAGCCGTTGGAGGCTCAGCTTCATACATCTTAGGCTCAGAAGCATAGTTATTGAGGCGTCCACCCTCTTCAGTGGTGTATGGCATAGGTATCAACTCTTGCAGTACGTGTATTTATATTATTTTACTTTAGCAAAATTTGATGTAGTTTTTTGTCGAATTTTACATATTTTGCAATATTTCTTCGCTACACCTTTTGTTTCGGTTCAATGTTGGTCAGCGCGGGAAAAAAAATAGGAGTTTTAGCAGGTGGCTCTGTTTCCCTGAAATATGCAAAGCAGTTAACTTTTTGAGTTCACAAACCTAACCCTACAGAGTTATACGCAAGCCTATATGAAGTTATTGTCAGTGGCCCTAACCATAATCTGGGCATACTGACTTGTACGACATAAGTTATTGATTGGGGTCAAAGAATTTCCCAGTTAAACCACGTTCAAGTTGAAACCTGTAGGGTCTTCTAGGTCAAAACGACCGTTCTGGACGTGGACAAGGTTTATTTTGATCGATGGTGTAGCTGAGTTACTTATGAACCGAAACCTTAATTTAGCTGGGTTACGCTCCCTGCAGCCGAACCGAATCGGACGTAGTTTACCTTTACGCGCTGTTCTGATTATTCCATTTGTCTGTCAGATCTTTGCTACGGTTGGTTTGGTGGGTTATTTGTCTTTTCGCAGTGGGCGACAGTCCGTTAATGAGCTAGCTTTTCAGCTGATGGCCACGGCCAGTGAGAACATTGATCAAAAATTAGAAAATTATCTCGAAGTTCCACATATCATCAACCAGCTACGTTTCGATGACTTCAGAAATGGTTTGTTGAGCACCCAAAATATTGAGGCATTGTACCAACACTTTTGGACCCAGAAACAAGCATTCGAATCTGTCAGCTATGTTTACATGGGCAGCACCGAGGGCGGTATGATAGCAGCCGGTCGTCTGCCAGACGGGACTTCACTGATCGGGGGAACTGACAACTTTAAAGCAGGTGATTACAACATTTACAGAGCCGATAAAACCGGTGAACGAATCGAACTGTTTAAGGTTCTGTCTGATTGGGATGCCTATAACTATGCTTGGTTCACAAAACCTATTGAAACAGGCAAACCTACTTGGGGAACACCTTATAAATGGACAGGTAGAGACGTGGTTGCCATTTCTGCGGGGCGTCCTGTCTATAATCCTCAGGGTAATCTCGTTGGCACAGTAGCCGTTGATCTCTCTTTGTCGGACATTAGCCAATTTTTACAAACAATTGAGATTAGTCCTTCCAGCTCCATTTTTATTATTGAAAGTTCTGGAGATCTAATCGCCACCTCGACCAATACACCAGTAGCACTGACTCAAGATGAGAGCACAGTTCGCGTTCAAGCAGTAGACAGCGAAAATAAAACTGTTCAGCTGGCTGCCCAGGCCATTCTAGAAACCGTGCCCAGTTGGCAAAGTATTACCCAAGCTTCTCTGTTAAACCTCGAGATAAATGATCAAAAACACTTTGTTACTATTGTTCCCTGGCGAGATAATTTTGGTCTAGATTGGCGAATTGTCATGATTGTCCCCGAAAGCGATTTTATGGGGCAAATCAACCAAAATGTACGCCGCACTATTATTCTATGTTCAGCAGCACTAGGAGCCTCCATATTATTTGGGATTTTAACGGCTCGTTGGGTAGTTCAACCGATTCTCAAACTAAACCAATCTGCGAGGGATTTAGCTCAGGGACATTGGAATACACCTATTATTGCCGAGCGCAATGATGAAGTAGGAGAATTGGCTATATCATTTAAGGATATGGCTAAACAACTCCAAAATTCGTTTAGCATGCTAGAAGAAAAAGTCCAAGAACGAACCAATGCCTTAGCTGCCGCTAAAGATATAGCCGATAAAGCTAATCAAGCTAAGAGTGAATTCCTTGCCAATATGAGCCATGAGCTGCGAACACCATTGAATGGCATATTAGGATATGCTCAGATTCTTTTAAGGGATAGTGCAATAGCACCAAAACAAAAGAATAGCCTTGACATTATTCAAAGATGTGGTAATCATCTGTTAACATTGATCAATGACATTTTAGACCTATCTAAGATAGAAGCTCGAAAGCTTGAACTCTTGCCCAAGTCATTCTACCTTCCAGCTTTTTTGCAGAGCATACAGGAGCTAAGTCAAGTAAAGGCAATGGAGAAGGGCTTGGAAATCATTAATGATTTTGATCCAAATCTACCAGCAGGAATTTTGGCCGATGAAAAACGTCTCGGGCAGGTCTTAATTAACTTGTTAGGTAACGCAGTTAAATTTACCCAAACCGGGAAAATTTACTTTCGGGTCAAACGACTACCTATCAACTGTGAGCCCATGGACAACCATCGCCTTCATTTTGAAATTGAAGATTCTGGTGTGGGTATTTCTCCAGAAGATATGGAAAAAATATTTCTACCGTTTGAACAGGTGGGCGACAAACAGAAAAAGCATGAAGGGACTGGTTTGGGGCTAGCCATCAGTCAACAGATCATTACATTGATGGGAGGTCAATTGCAGGCCACCAGTAAAGTCAATCAGGGAACTAAGTTCTGGTTTGATATTGATGTACCTGAGGTCAAAAACTTTGCCTATGATTCTTCTAGCGATGAACAAAGAACCATTATTGGCTATAAGAATAGAACACAAACTGTACTTGTGGTGGATGACAGATGGGAAAACAGGGCGGTCTTAATAGGTCTATTGGAACCCCTTGGCTTCCAGATTATTGAAGCGACTAATGGCCGAGAGGCGCTAGACAAAATCCAGACACAGCAGAAAATTGACCTGATGATAACGGATTTAGTTATGCCTGAGATGAACGGCTTTGATCTGCTTAAGCGCATGCGTCAATCCCCTGATTTAGAAAAGGTGGTTGCGATCGCATCGTCAGCCAGTGTATTTGAAGCAGATCAACTTGAAAGCCTTAATGCTGGGGCTGATGACTTTTTACCTAAACCCGTCCAAACTAGTAAGCTGTTAGAGCTAATTCAAAAACATTTACAGTTAGAATGGGTATATGGGACACCAGTAGCAGATTCTCCAGCAACATCTACAAACAAAGCAGCCCTTACACCTCCTCCTAAAAACGTTCTAGATTTCCTATCTGGTCTTATTAAACTAGGAGACATTGACGCCATTATTGAACAGACCACTATAATTCAGCATAAATATCCCCAAGCTAAAGAATTTGCATTACAAGTAAAACACCTTGCAGAAACCTGTTACATGGACGAATTAGAGTTCTTAATCAACTCACATATGACAACATAGAAGTAAGCATTTTTGTAAACGATGGTGACCCCTTCCGCAACCTATTTATTACATAACCATCCTAAGGATGCTCCCGAACGGTTCATTCTGGTTGTAGATGATGAGCCTGCAAATTTATCCCTATTAAAGGAAACACTCTCATCCACCGGGCATAAGGTTCGTGTTGTCACCAGTGGAAAAAAAGCCCTTGAAATCGTCCAGAAGCAACAGCCGATTTTAATTTTATTAGATATCTCTATGCCAGGGATAGATGGCTTTGAGACCTGCCATTTACTCAAAAATAATCCAGAAACAGCTAACATCCCAATCATATTTGCGACCGCCGTTTCAGAAACGAGTCAAAAGGTTAAAGGCTTTTCCCTAGGAGCTGTAGACTACATTACCAAACCTTTTCACGTTGAAGAAGTCGTAGCACGAGTCAAAGCTCAACTCGCACTACAACAGCTGACAACCACACTGCGACACAAAAACCAACAGCTGGAACAGGAAATAAAAGCACGTAAACTAGCAGAACGTATTCTTCAGAACACAAATTACAGGCTTGAACAAAGTTTAAAGCAGCTCAAAAGCACTCAAGTACAGCTAATCCAGAGTGCAAAAATGTCTAGTCTAGGCATTCTGGTGGCAGGAGTGGCCCATGAAATCAATAATCCGATTAACTTCATCTATGGCAATCTTGACCCTGCCCAAAATTACTGTCAAAGCTTACTAAATCTGCTCAAACGCTACCGACAAGAACATCTGAATCCATCTCAAGAACTCCAAAATTACATTGATGAAATCGATTTTTCCTTTTTAGAAAACGATTTGCCCAAGTTGTTTGAATCTCTAAGCAAAGGTACAGAACGTATTCGTCAAATCGTCTTATCACTACGAAATTTCTCTCGCCATGATGAGGCTGAGATGAAAGTCGTCAATATTCATGAAGGGATTGATAACACCCTTGTAATTTTGCACAATCGCCTAAAATATCAGACTGATCGACCTGATATTCAAGTTGAAAAAGAATATGGCAACATACCATTGATTGAATGCTATCCTGGCCAACTCAATCAGGTTTTCATGAATATCTTAGCCAATGCTATTGAAGCCATTGAGGAATACAACCACCAAAGAAGCATTGAAGAGGTTCATTTAAATCCTGGCAAAATTAAAATTAGAACTGAGGCATCTGACCCTCAGCATATCGTAATTCATATCAGTGATAACGGTATCGGCGTACCCGACAACATTAAAGCAAAGTTGTTTGATCCCTTCTTTACAACTAAACCAGTCGGCCAAGGAACTGGGTTAGGGTTATCCATTAGCCACAATATTGTTACTGAGAAGCATGGTGGCAACTTAACGTACACCTCAATACCAAGTCAGGGCAGCTCATTTGTGATTGAACTTCCCATTCGAAATGACACCACAGGAATGTAAGTAGACCAGTACAATCTTTTATAAGATATGAGATATGAACAAACTGTTTAACGTCTTAGAATCTGCTGCAATACGCCTCATCATTCACGACTCACTATTCACCGCCTAATCCCAAGTTTAAGCTTGACGCAATTCTACATTAGTGATCGTCAGGTAGTGAAATCAGTACTCATTTGGGTGAGTCCTCCATAGTAGACCAGTCGCTACAATAGTACTGAAGCTGCATGTAAGGAGATGCGATGGAGGCATCCACCGAAAATTCACCATCATTGCCAACGCGTCGCAGGTTAACGCCATGGCAAAGTGTTAAGGCTAATCTATCGTTGGCTCAGGCCACCCAGCGATTTCTCAATTGGTTCGCCGTTGATGATGCCCAAGTTACGAGCATTCTAGAAAAAATCAGGGCAGAGTTACCAACCACCGAAGCCTGGCTGATCGGCAAACCCCAATCTGGTAAAAGCTCAGTGATCCGAGGGTTAACTGGTGTTTCCACAGATATTATTGGCCAAGGATTTCGGCCCCATACCCAGCACACCAAGCGCTATGCCTATCCCTCAGACGATCTGCCGTTACTATTATTTACTGATACTGTCGGTCTAGGGGATGTGGATCGTGATGTTAAAAGTATTATCCAGGAACTACAGGATGACCTGGCTCAACAGGCCCGAGGGGCCAGAATATTGCTGGTAACCGTTAAGATAAGCGATTTTGCCATCGATAGTTTGCACCAGGTTTTACGTGAGATTAGGACCAAACACCCAACAATTCCCGTCGTTTTGGTGGTAACGTGCCTCCACGAACTCTACCATGCTGGCATCGAGCATTCTCCCTATCCCCCGACACAAGTCTCTGTTCAGCGGGCCTTTAGCGAACTTAAACGGAGCTTTGAAAGTCTCTTTGACAGTGCTGTCATGATTGACTTTACACTGGAAGAGGATGGCTACTTACCTGTTTTCTATGGTTTAGATGCTCTGTTAACCAGACTCTCCGAGCAGCTACCAGAAGCTGAATCCAATGCAATTTATCAGCTGCTTGACCAGGCCAATGAAGCCACTAGTCAACTGGGAGCTATTTATCGCGATGTAGCGCGACGTTATATTTCAGCCTTTGCCGTCATTGCAGCCACATTAGCAGCCATACCGCTACCCTTTGCCACTATGCCAGCTATTACCGCACTGCAAGTTTCAATGATTGTGGCATTGGGACAGCTCTATGGCCAACGGCTTAGCTTTTCCCAAGCAGGCGGTGTGGCTAGTACCATTGCTGGAGGCTTTTTGGCCCAGGCCATAGGACGCGAGTTAATCAAACTCGTCCCTGGTTTTGGTAGTGTGGTTGCGGCCTCTTGGGCTGCGGCTTACACCTGGGCACTGGGTGAAGGTGCTTGTGTTTATTTTGGCGATCTCATGGGGGGTAAAAAACCTGACCCTGAACAAATTCAAGCTGCTATGAAAGAGGCCTTTAAATCGGCCAAGGAAAGATTGCGCAAAAACCCCAAGTAAGGGCGTTATTCCAAAAAATAGGGAGGACGCGTATTCTTTTTAGGCCAGCTGTTGGAAATAAAATGGATCAACGTAGGGGCAGCCAAACATAAACCAATTAGTCCTACCCACCATGTTTGTTGAAAATCACTAATGTCAAACGTTTGAGGTTCTGGTGACAACAACTCTGGAGCAACAGAAACAATATTGTTGAGGGCGTGGGCGATAATCGGTACCCACAAGCTACGGGTGCGCACGTACAACAGTGCCATAATCACTCCAAACATGGTGAGTCCCATGGGATTATTAATATGCAATATACCAAACAGCACTGAGGACATAATGATCCCTACTGGTAAATTCCACCGTACTGCCCACCGTTGCAGCAAGACACCACGAAACACAAATTCCTCAGCAACTGGCGCAAACACGAGCACCACAAACAGCATTAAGTAACGATATAGATCCGGGGCAGCTGTTTCAACACTTAACAGATTCTCTGTCAAACGTTCTTCGACAAAACCAGGGGCAAACAGCGAAACCGGATAGAATAATAATAAAAAGCTGCTAAAGGAAAATATTAGCATGCTGGAAATCAGCAATATGCCATAGGCCCAGGGAAAACGGGGTGGTGGACCAAATAAACGGGGAAATTGCAAACCAGCCTGGGACCCACTCACAATCAGTACAACGCATACCAAACCAAAAATCATCATGAATTGCACTGGCATCCACAATTGGTCATCCAAGGGCCAGGGCAACAGTTGCTGATATTCCAAGACACCGTAGACTATGCCGACAAGCAAGTTGCTGAGAATAAAAGCAACAAAGACATGGGTGCGGAATTTAATTACTTCGAAGGGGTTCCTACCCATGCTCAAATTTGGATAATTAGAACGTATTTCATTGTAAATCAGAAATACTTAAGGCATTAATGACATCACTTGTCAGGCCATTACAGCTTGCCTTAGCACTATGCTAAAACTGCATAGCAGTAGAGTGGTACATCAGGATAGACATATGTGCGATCGCACAGACACCCACAAACCCTGGCAGCCTCATACCCTATGGTCCAAGTTACAAGCCCAGACTCAGCACGGCTTAGCGACGGGAGCTCTCAAACCTATCGATACCAAGCACGAAATTGTCTCCGATGGTGGCGTGGAGTTCATTGTGCGCATTTTAGCCAACTTAAACCGCAAAGCCCAGGACCGTAAGATCCAGAGCAAGCAAAAGACCAATCCGTTTTTACCTTACGATCCTAACCTTTACGTCACAGACATTTCCAAAACCCACGTTTGCCTGCTAAACAAGTTCAATGTCGTCGCCCATCATTTTCTAATTGTTACCCGAGAGTTTGACTCTCAACTTAACTGGCTAAACCTGACCGATTTTGAAGCCCTTTGCTGCTGTTTAAGTGAAGTAGCAGGCCTATTCTTTTATAATGGAGGCCCTGCTGCTGGCGCTAGCCAGCCCCACAAACATCTACAGCTGATTCCACAGCAGTCCATGGCACTGCCCGTAGAAACAGCCATCCATGCCACTAATTTTGTCGATGGTATTGGCCAATCTCCTCTGCTACCCTATGCCCATCGCATTGTTCAACTAAATCCTGATGATGGGGCTCAACAATGGCTACAGCACTACTATCGATTGTTGAGTAGATTAAACATGGATGATCCCACAGGGCAATGGAAAGGCTGCCAACGCGAGGCTTACAACCTACTGGGTACACGCAATTGGCTAATGATAGTACCACGACGCCAGGACGATTACCTAGGTATTTCCGTTAATTCCCTAGGATTTGCCGGTTCGCTCTTAGTTAAAAACCAGATACAAATGGACCAACTTAAAGAAATTGGCCCATTCACATTGCTAAAGGAAGTCGGTCAGCCAATTTTATAGCTTGGGTTGAGTCGTTACTTTTAGCGTAGGGATGTTCCATGGAACATCCCTACGCTAATCAAACAAATCAAACCTAAATCAAAGCTGAAATATCCTCACCGCACTCGTCAGCTAGAAAGCACAAGGCACGGAAGCGTAGACCCACCACCTCGTCATATAAGGGGTTGAGCTTGCACATGGGTGGAATGTGAGCAACTGTGCGACCGAACAGGAGCACATCACGCTCAAACGGACATTGAGAAGGCACAAATCGCGCAATACGACGGGCCCACCTAGGATCCTTAACATCTAAAGCATCAATCCAACGTCTAATAGGCTGCAGCGGCTTGAGCTGGAACTTAACGCCATGAAAGACATGATTCTTCAGAAATGCAGTGGCAGAAGACATGATTTAGATAAAAGACGTAGTTTTTCAGGAAAACAGATTTTTAGAAGCGCTAATTCTTTAGATAAAGGGGTTTTATAAAAATTTGAAGGGTCATATATAAATCCCCTCTACATTAAGCAATTAAAGTTGTGTCTAGGTAAAGCGAACAATAACCCTGACGAAAGTTTTCTAAAGGTCCAATAAAGACCAAGAACTATAAAAATAAAGTAATTTGAATTATTTTTTATCCAGACTGATGCTAGAAGATGAATCTAACTTTGTGTGTTACAAGCAAGACATTTTCCGCAATCTGATGCAAGATACGCATCTATTCTTTAGATTTCCGGATACTCGTAAGAACCTGGAAAAAAGTTTATCAACTTGGCTAACGTTGGTAGTGAAAACCAGGAAATTAAACAACATTAAAATCATATTTCCCTAATCGTCCCAAGCATCACCTACAAGGCTGAGGTAAAAATAATCACCTACTCTAAGTCAAAAAACATAGACATATTAAGTAATATTAATAGTCATTCCATAATATCCCCTAAAGTTGCCAAGAAAGCTTATTTAAAACTGACACTGTGCATCGATATTATTCGTTATTATTTTTTAAAATTATTTATCAGACTTGCATAAACTCAATAGAAGTTGATGCCTAAGTGTAGATGTGACATCTAACTCATGGGGATCGCTGATATCAGGTTAGATATCACCTTATTTGATGGATACTACACAGTCACTTCGATAATTGGGCGGTACCAAGGATCGGTTATCGCGAATTAAGCAACCCCATGTCGTGATATACGCTTAATTAGCACTCTGACTCAGAGAGTGCTAAGGTCTTTCATTGCAGAGCTAAACAAGCTGACTATGGCGAAACTGGTAGTATTTGATGAAAAGTCCCGTCAGGCTTTAGAACGAGGCGTCAATGCCCTGGCCGATGCGGTAAAAATCACCCTAGGTCCTAAGGGACGTAACGTTGTTCTTGAAAAGAAATTCGGCGCACCTCAGATTGTCAACGATGGCATCACCATTGCCAAGGAAATTGAACTGTCTGATCCCTATGAAAATACCGGGGCAAGGTTAATCCAGGAGGTTGCCTCCAAGACCAAAGATCTAGCGGGTGATGGTACCACTACAGCTACTGTGCTGGCTCAGGCAATTATCCGTGAAGGCTTAAAAAACGTAGCTGCTGGTGCTAACCCCGTTAGTCTGCGTCGCGGTATTGAAAAAGCCGTTGCCAAGCTAGTCGATGAAATTGCGGCGGCTGCTAAACCTGTAGAAGGTAAGGAAATTGCCCAGGTGGCTACCGTATCTGCTGGTAGTGACGAAGCCATTGGCAATATGATTGCTGAAGCGATGGATAAGGTAACCAAAGACGGTGTGATTACCGTTGAGGAATCCAAATCCCTCAATACTGAACTCGATGTCGTGGAAGGGATGCAGATAGACCGCGGTTATATCTCTCCTTACTTTGTCACTGATCAAGAGCGGATGATCGCTGACCTAGAAGGCGCACTAGTTCTGATTACAGATAAAAAGCTCAGCTCTATGCAGGACCTGGTGGGCGTTCTCGAAAATATTGCCCGCGCAGGTAAACCTTTAGTCATTATCGCTGAAGATGTTGATGGTGAAGCCCTAGCCACGTTGGTGGTCAATAAGGCTCGTGGGGTATTGAACGTAGCAGCTGTTAAGGCTCCTGGTTTTGGTGATCGCCGTAAAGCCATGCTTCAGGACATTGCCGTCCTGACAGGGGGGCAGGTTATTTCCGAGGAAGTTGGCCTCAGCCTAGAAATGGCTACTATCGAAATGCTGGGTAATGCCGATAAAATTACCATCACTAAGGACACTACTACGATTGTGTCTGAAAACGGTAATAAGACTGATATTGACCAGCGCATCGGTCAGATCCGCAAACAGCTGGCGGAAACTGACTCTGACTATGACAAGGAAAAGCTATCTGAGCGTTTGGCTAAGTTAGCGGGTGGTGTTGCAGTCATCAAAGTAGGGGCTGCCACTGAAACTGAACTTAAGGACCGCAAACTTCGCATTGAAGATGCCCTAAGCGCTACTAAAGCAGCTGTGGACGAAGGTATTGTTCCTGGGGGTGGCATTACTCTATTACATCTAGCTCAAAAGCTTGATGAGATTAAGGCTGACATTAATCCTGAAGAGCAAACTGGTGTAGACATCGTCATGCGTGCTGTGGAAGCACCTCTGCGGCAGATCGCTGATAATGCCGGCGACGAAGGCAGTGTCGTCGTTGAGAAAGTTCGAGGGTTGCCCTTTAACGAAGGTTACAACGCCTTAACTGGTGATTACGAAGACTTGATGGCCAGCGGTATTGTGGATCCTGCCAAAGTAGTGCGTTCTGCCCTACAGGATGCCGCATCTGTGGCTGGTATGGTTTTAACCACCGAGGCGTTGGTGGTTGAGAAGCCTGAACCTGAAGCGGCTGCCCCCGGTGGTGACATGGGCGGTATGGGCGGTATGGGTGGTATGGGTGGTATGGGCGGCATGGGCATGCCCGGCATGATGTAGACATCCCATCACCTGAATTCGATATCCTGTAAGGGTATTGCATAAACCTGTAGGGGCATTGCATGCAATGCCCCTACAGGTTTATATCTATATTTTTTAATATCGATTGACGCCAGGATATGAATTGGCGATACTTTTCATAGTACATATTTACTTAGACAATAATCAGAACCAGCCAGTGACTCAAATGTCTAACCTAGCCAAGCTCCAGGAGGTGGAACTCAGCCAACGGATTTTAGAGATGGCAAAGGCCGGTGTTTATAGAGAGTCGCTGTTTGATACGTTTAGTGGGGTGGCGAGTAAACGACAGGTTAGGGCTGCGATCGCAACTGCTAAACAATTCGGTCTTCGCTCTAATCCGACCCTCCGCGACACCGACCTGGGCACTTACTACCACATCGACCCAAAGCAGTATGAAAGTTTTCAAATGCTACTGGAGTCAGCAATTTCTCCAGTATCCACAGATGATGTGGCCACTCGTTTAAGAAAACTGACTGAAGCAGTACAGATTTTGGTGCGGGTTTCTGGGGGAGTTGCGATCGCACTATTGATTGGCGGTAGCCTCTGCGTGCTCAACGGTAACCTTACCTTGGCCTCGACCATCTGGAGTGCATCTCTGGCTGTGAGCCTGGTGTGGATGGTACAAAAATTGTTGGTTGGATCGTTGTTAGAGGTATAAGTCTGTATTCTCTGGTAACTCCTCATAGTCTTGGCACAGACGCCTTGCCTTGTCCAACCAAGAAAGTGTTCGCTATCCATCGATAAGAAGCCTAAAAAGACTCTCTCTCAACTTTGCTTTTATCTTTTCAATAAGGTGATATACCTGTTCGGTAATCTCTCCTAACTCTCCCTAAATGCTTGGCCAACTAATATTTTTCAATTCTCACACAGGCTTTGATACAGGTTCTAATTCCGCCACTGCCACCTTCTCATCACGATGAGGAATCCAACACCATCAGACACCCTTCTACAATCAGATAGGCTGTTCGACCTTTACCAATAGAAACCTCGTACCCTCCAGTAAACGAGCCAAAAGAGGGTAGCGTTAGCCGTTGAAACTGGTGCTCATGGTAAAAACAAGGCAACCGCAGGCTATCGATAGCAGATTGTAATTGCACAACTGGATGTACATGACCACAGACATTCAAGTGACTTTTGGGTAGGTTATCCAAATTAACAGGTTCATGGCTAAGTAATAACGTTCCCAACGCGATCGGATGAGTGCTGTAGCTCATATTAAAAACAGGTGCCAACGCTGCCCGATCATGGTTGCCAACAATTAGAGTAGTAATGGCATCGGTATCTTCCAGAAATTTGGACCAGGCAGCTTCGACTTCGGCTACCATGCCCTGGCGAGAGTGAAATAGATCACCTAAAACAAAAATTTGTCGGGGTTGGACTTGATTGCAGAGTGCTCTCAACCGCTCCAACGTCTCTTCATTGACCTGTTGCGCCACTGGAATGCCAGCTAATTGAAACGTTTCAGCCTTACCCAGATGCATGTCTGATAGCAATAGAGCCTGATATTTAGGAACATACAGCGCCCGATCTAAAAATACGAGTGCATCTCCCTGCAATATGTTGACCGATTGACCATTTTGCATATTATTTCATGTACCTGACAGAACTACGAAAAATGACCAAAAAAGAGTTCTAAGCAATCCAAGTAATAACACTAAATTGCTATATGTAGACAAGAGTAGGATAGTGCATTTAGTAAGTGAAAGCCCCATCGAAATGATGAAAGCACGTATTCAAGTACTATTTCATCCAACACTCCGCCAGTAAATTGGCACATTCAATAATAATGACGAATCCAATGGATCACAGCGCCTAAAAAAGCTTAAATTCTCAATAAACAAGACTTATTGAGAATTATGAAAAATGGTTCATATGAACTGAATAGGGCATCAAAGTCTATCTGGGAAAGGCTTTCAGATTTAATATCCGAGTGTGACAGTGGAGAGAGCGGAATGTCGGTTTCATAGTTTGAAATCAAGAAATCTAAAGCGCTAATTTTTTCTAGTTAGTAATATGGACAAATTTTAGTTTCCGGAAATTCATAGCATAAATTCTCTCAAAAAACGCTTCTAAAGGCTAGTTGGTACTGGTTCCCCCTGATGGGACGATTCGGCCAGAACGCTTGTGATGCAAGGGTATAGTATTTTTAGAAGAGAATCACTGAAATCCTCGCTCTGCAGGCTTTTCAGCCATTTTTTCCATTGGGCGGAACCAATGCCCAGGTTAATCACTTCCCATTAGACGGACCAGTGCCTTCCAATCTAATACATCTTAGGGCAATAGGAGCTTGGATTTACTTTGACTTGTCCGAAGTTAATTGGTAAGTTTCTTGTACCGATAAGCTAATGGTTTAGTTAACAACAGAGTAATTTTGTGGTTCTATATTGGCTGATTGCTTTCCATATTGAGCTGATGTTGGCACAGTCTCAGAGAGTTGTAATATACCGATGTTGAAATTGCCTTGTTGCTGATCAGAAATTTCAAACTCAAGCATGTCTGAACTATTTTGAGATAAATGCAACCTATAGAGCCCTGATTTTAGGCCAACTGCGACAAAACGACCTGTGCGATTAGTAAAAAACTCGACGATGGGCCAATTAGGATCTGATAAGGACTCTATCCATCCTTGTTGTAGGGTAACAGCTTCCTGGTTTTGATCAACCAATACACCTCGCAACAATACGGTTGCCTCAGTTCCAGTTTTGATCAATGTTCCACTCCGATAGGTAGGTAAGAGTTGATAGCTTGGTTGGCCTAAATCTTCTCCCAAACTTAGCTCAGGTGCATCCAAGGACACTTGAGTCAATTGATAAGGTGCAATTGGAAGGACTGCAGCTCCTGAGCCATTGGCCTGCGCCATATCACCAGATAACGTAGGGTTGACATGTACAGTTTCTCCGACAGCGCTTCCCCGACGCGTTATCAAAGCAAAACTGTTATCGATAGGTCGAGACCAACCCCAAACCCCATCCACAAAAGCAATGGCTGTACCCCAAGTTACAGTAGAACTATTTTCAATCGAGCCCTTTTGATCACGGGGTAGCATAAATTGGTGATTTAATCCAATGCTACTGCGGTAACCTTGGTACTGTAACTGTCCATTAATTCCATAGCTCTGAGGCGCTTGTGTCAGGGTCAGGTTCGGCGTTATTGAACCTAATGTGTGATTTGGAGAATAGCTCCAATTGAGAGTGTTGTAGGGCTCTAACGTATTATTGAACTCTGTTCGTGTGTTAAACCGCTGGCCAGAAAATGGGAGTGCCCCATTGAGGCCAATACTAAAGCGATGATTTGTCTCACGGGAAGAATCTTGACCATAGTGATAGCCAAGGTTAAGATTCATGCCTGACGCTAATGATCGAGATAGGTTTATGCCAATGTTATAAGCATCACTACCTTCTCGGTTGATTTGATACCCACCGTTGAACCTGGCTTGAATATTTTCTAAAATAGTCTGTTGATAGGTAACGGATAGGTTCAATGCAGTTGAATTTTTGGGAGTTTCTTGACCCAAAATCGAAAAATCTTCACCTCGATATTCTAGCGCTAAGCGTAATTGTCGGTTTTGAGAAGAGTTTTGAGATGCTTCTAGCCATTCATAAAATAATTTGCCTGCAATATCTAACCCATGGTCAGTATGATTGCTCGTTGCCATATCCCAGCCAATGTTACCGGCTGTAGTTGCCCAAGTACCATTTAGACCAACCATTTGTTGGGTAGTGTCTCCCTGTAAATAACCACCTAAGGTCAGATTAGGCGTTAGACCCACCCGGTGGAACATCGATAACGTAGGTCGTGATAAATCATAAAATTTTAATGGCTGCTGTTCTATGACAGGAAATCCAGCATTATAGGCAAACTGATGAACACCTTCAGCTAAAAGTTCACCAGCAACTCCAGTGGAAAAATTAAGAGTTTCTGTCTGTCCTAAGTCATTTGTAATTTCTAATCGAATATCATTAATACCCGTCTTTAAAGGTAAGTCACGAATATCTTGTGGGCCAGCCTCTAATTGCAAGGTGGTTGTTAATTCGTCATTGACAAAAACTTTAACCGTTGATGTCCGTTCCAAAAAAAAATTATATCTACTAGTAGGGCGTGCCACTCGAAATGGCTGTAGTGAAAAATTACGAACAATAGAAACTCCAAAAAGTGATGGGCTAGTTTGATACCCTGCTGTAGGGATTGATAAATCACCGAAGGTGTAGCGAATAGCTTGATCAGACGCATCTCGCACAATACTAAACCGATCTAGTTGCAATGATTGGCCTACTGTCGCCTGACCATAAGCTTCTAATACCCAGCCTTGCCAATTAATTGCCCCATCAAACTGTAAACCTAATGGCTCTAGCTTAGTGTCATCTGTCCAGTTAATTTTCTGGTTACCCCTTAAATTGAGATAGCCACTCAACTGACCAGGTAATGTTAATGCAGACTCACTAGGGCTATCCGAGGGACCACTAAGACTATGAAAATTAGTGCGTCTGAGATCAGAAGGTACATTAACTTGAAGCTCTAAACGCCTGCGGTCAAAATGTGCTTCTAAACCTTCGCTCTGAATCGTTGACAAGCTTAGTTGATCATCTGTAGCGATAGCCAATTGCAAATTACTTTGTATGATTTCACTCAAGCTATCTTGTACCAATGTCAAAAATGTATTGCCTGCTATCATTACATGGGCAACTTCATTGTGGGGATGAATAAGAATATTCCCAGAGAAGCGACCATTAAGAATCATGGGTACTTCTATTTGAGCAGAGTTGAAATCGGAAGGTTGTCCAAATACCTGTTCAAATAGCTGAGTCTCATCCAATGTAGTATTATCTGGTGCTTGAGCTATTGTTTGTGACTTGATTTGAATATTATCTGTTTCTAGCTGCGTATTATCTATTTCTATAGTGTCACCTGATACCTTAGAGAAATGAACTTCGCTTTTATCAGATTGTAAAGATAACTGTTGATTATGGCCTAAATCAGAAACTTCTGAGCCTTGGGCTAAAGTCTCTGAACGATGATCATCTAACAAATCAGGCTCTAAGTTCTTCTTTACAGAAAAGAGAACAACTATTTTTGGCTCCTCAATGACCGATAAAACTTGCTGTTCAATATCCTCTTGAAATGCTTCTCCAGATATCTCAGGGTTAACGTTTATGGAAACAGAGTTTACTTCTGCAGGAACAGCATTATAAGCATTAAATACAGGCGGGAACATTTAAAAACCACTCTCAACTTATGAGAATTAATTATCAAACTGAAAGGTAGCTGTTACATCCCCAACAGGAAGTTCTTCTGGCCAGGAAAGATAAAATTGACGCTGTTGCCCTGGCAGTATTACTCGACCCTTCATTTCCTTCACATTTGCAGGAGTCAGTTGCACTGTCTGTCCCTGACCCACCAACTCTAACTGCCAGTCATTTAACCGAGCATTGCCATTTCCTTGATTTGCAAGAGTGACTAATAGCTTAGTCTCGCCGGAGTCGACTACCGTTGGCTCTACCGACACCAAACTGAGGTCAGGAACTACCCCTAGGGGACGAATAAAGACAGTTGTTACGTAGCGGAAAGAAAGCTTGATTTCTCCATGGGTTCGGGTAGGAACTTCTGCTTCAGGATCCAATAAATTTATGGGTAGCTGTTCTGCGATTAAGCGATAGGTTAACTCTTGAGCCGGGGCTGGATCACCCAGCCAGGTGACTCGCACCGTTTGAACTTCATCGGGTGCGAGGATCATTTGGGGGGGATAGACTAAAAAATCCTCCTCAGCAGGGGTAAAGTTTTCTTCGCCTGTAAGATTTATTTCAGTAGATACCATGGATACTTCAACGGCAATGGGCTCATCTGTGTTGTTAACAATCTCATAGGACTGAATGGAGTCTGAGCCGGTTGGAGTAAATACCTGGGATAGAGGGTTGAATTGAAATGCCAGTGCTGTACGTATGCCGCTGAGCAGTAAAACTGTGGTTAAAGTTAGAATGGAAGAGAGAGATTTGATCACTGCTAATTATCACTAACGGAAAGGTCAATAGAGCCGGTATAGTTGCCGGGATCTTGAAACGTGAGGGGCGTGTAGCGGATATACACATCTCTATTTTCAGTCCCGGCAGAACCGGTATCATATGTATAGTTATTCCCTGACAATGTTGAGAAATCTCCACTGCTGGGAGGCGAAGCATTATCGGTAACCGTAGTCACCTGAAATGATATGGCTTGACCACCGACGCGATCGATATCTCCTGAGGAAATAGTCAGAGTTAACCCCGAACCACTATCAGTTGAAATCTCGATGTCAGCGATTTTAACCACGTGGGTCGATGCGTTGCCTTCCCCATCTAAGTCAAGCTGACCAGCGTTGGTCGTGGATGTGGTGGTCAATGTAGGCGCTGCCAAAGCAGGCAGAACACATACACTCCAGAGTCCTACAATTAAGTATCCTGTTCGGATCACGACAAGCTTCACCTCCGTCAATGATATTTAAAAAGTCTCTAGAATAGACTTAAGTGAGCTCGTTGTTGGAAATAGTCACGGTGATGTCATCGCTATAGGTGCCAGGATCCACGTACGCCGGAGCATCGTACTCAATGTATAAATCTTGAGCAGCTGCATTACTGTTAAAGTCGGTATTATCAACATTCACAACAGATGAGGCACTAGAAAAGTCACCATGGGCTGGTATGACTCCTTCATCAACAAGCAATAACTGACTAGTCAGGGTGCCATCACTACTGGCTGTTAGCTCAATACCCTGGCTGTTGTTCGCGGTTAGTGCGATATCAGCTACTTTAATAACATTGTTATCATTAGATGTACCCTCACCGTAAAGGTTAAGTTGATCAGCATTACCAGCACCAGTGGTGCGAGTAACACTCATAGTAGTATGGGCATTAACAGTACCACTAAGAGTAACAGTGTCAGCAAATGCAGCGGTGCTACCAAACATTAAAGTACCTGCTACCAAGCCAGCGATCAGTGCAAAACGACGCATAGTCATAAACGAAATGCTCCAAAAGTCAATAAGTGATCCTCAAGAATTCTAAGGTGAAATAAACCTCAGAATTTAAAGCCAACAACGAGAGAAAAAAGTGCCAACTTCCAAGAACTCAATACCCTAAGAGAGATTTTATTAGGGTGTCAAACTTGAGCTTGTTGTCTCTCGCTTACGAGTGTAAGAATTCTTTGGGGTATGGTCGTCACCATTCTTACGCAACTTTTTATACGAGCAAACTCTGTAAATTGCTTGATCCAAAGACGCTTCATTGCCTACAACAACTTTAAATTTCAAATTAAAGATTCTTAAAATGAGTAACCATTATTACTAGAAAGCCAACCAATGCAGGAGATTCAGAAATTAAAAGTTGTATTAACTAGAACGATAGTTTTCTGGCAAAAATACTGAAAGTTTTGAGAATCAAGACTAGTTAATTTCACAGAGACGATAATTTATAGCTACGCCAATTAGCATAGCCATCTAAGATAATTGGCGTTTTTTATAATAAAATCCATAAGACAAGAGCGCAATTATTTCAATACCCTATAGTCTCAAGGCAAGATCGATTCTTGGTTTAGCGAATCACACAAATCTCAAGGCATAAGTTTTCTGCAGTTTAACTATGACCGAGAGTTGGCATGAAATCTGCTTGCCGCCTATCTGTAGCTTGCTATATTTTTTGAATCTCGTTTCTCCCTGAATTGGAAAACTGTCTGTGCAAAGAGGTTATCTTTTCTGGCTTCTTAGTTGTTGTCTCAGTCTTTAATACGTTCAAGTAAACTCTCATCAGATGATCGATCACTAGATGTTCTAGGTTTTTGACGCGCCAACTCATAAAAGATGGCTCTCGATCAATGTTGCAAATGACCAAATATCAATTTTTTTGACACTTTAGAATAAAGACTAGGTGATACTTGAATTGTAGCTGTCTATTTCTCCGTCAGGAGAGATGCTGAGAGGCAGTATAATAAAGAAGCCCCCAACCCCGATAATTTATTGGATTCAAGGTTAGCGTTAGATGCCTTCAGATGATCTGACCCTACTCATCACTCAGCTCGGACTACGTCTTGAAGAACAAGGACGTCAGCTTCAGTGTCAGGCAGAGCAGCTCGAAGAGCAACGCACTCAAATTAAGGAGCAAGCAGACCAGATAAAGGAGTTAGAGACTGAGAATAGTCGTTTGAAAGACCTTTTGAAGCAGCAAGGGGATTCCAAGGGGTCAAAAGCCCCGAAATTCAACGAGAACTATAGTGTCGATACGCATCAGGGTAATAAAAAAAGCAAACGATGACGTCAAGCGACAGGACGACGTTCTCATCAAAGCAAGTTATCGTTAATCGATGTTTACCAGGACGTGTATGAGCCAGGGGTGGATGCATCAGAGTGCATCGAACGGGGTCACCAGTATGTGTGGCGAATTATTGATGGGAAGGCGACCTATGTGTGCTATCGGTTATTTGCTCGCCCGCAGACTCAGGAGTTACCAACCATTACCGGAGTTCGCAATCGCCTGAGTGAATACGGTATCGAGATTATTGTGACAGTGGCGTTCTTGCACTATTGGGTGGGGATATCGTTGGATAATAGCTGTGGAGTGATTGGCTTCTTTACCGGATTAGTGTTGTCCAAGTCGCAAGCCAATTCCTTGCTTGAGCAATTGAGTCGTGACTGGCAAGCCCAATACGATACGATAGCGGAGTTACTGGCCCATCAATTGGTGCTCTACATTGACGAGACCGGGTGGAAAGTGGGCAATGGGAGTTGTTACACTTGGGTGTTTTCAACGACAATGCATGTGTTGTTCCGATGTGGTGTAAGTCGGGGCAAAGCAGAAGCTCAGGCCGTGGTCGGAGAGCAGTTTGCTGGCATTGGGGTGAGTGATGATTATGGAGTGTACCAATCGTTATTCACCGAACACCAATTGTGTTGGGCACATCTACTGCGTAAAACAATTAAGTTGATGCTTCAGCATCCAGAGCAGACCACATACAAGACCTTTTTGGACAGTCTTTATCGAATTTATCAACAGGCCGTTCGTTGGCAAAAGGACCAACGCTTAAGCTCAGGGCGTGCCGACAAAGTTAAGCAGTTACAACACCGTATTCGCAAATTATGTTGTGAGGCAGGTACTCCCATTGACAAGGAGACGATGGACACTGATCAGCAGACTTTTATTCGGTTACAAAATGAATTGATCAATGGACTTGAGTCCTTATTTGTATTTGTGATTCATCCGGACGTGGAATCCACCAACAATCGTAGTGAACGGAATATCCGACGGGAGGCTGAAGTCAGAAAAGGGGGACGGACCAGTAAAACCCCACAAGGGGCAAAACGTCGAGGTATTATTATGACGGTATTAGCTACCTTGAATACTCGATTCGAGCACTTTACCCTCAACCTCCTGTTAACTGAAATTAACCGATGGATAGAGGACGGACAATCTCTGTTTCAGTCTGAATTGGATAATATCTATCAGGCTCAGCCTCCACCCATTGCTTAATCTCTTAAACCAACGCTAATTACCTTGGTCTCTCTGTAGAGGCAACAGTTAGTGGTTTAAATAGACACTTACCTTGAATTTCCGTCGTTTAATTTAGCTTTTGATAAGCTATCATTCATTCTTCTTGTTATTTCTTGAGGCTTTTAGCATCTGAAAGGAGGATTTTCTGCTACTGCTGCACTCGGTCAAACCTTAGCCAATTACTTTGACAAAGGCGAGGGCTTATCTCTACTTGGTTAGAGAAATCACCTAGCAGGTAAACAAAATTCAAGGGAATTACGCAAGCACTTTGTTATAGATCTAGTCACTTTTTCTCAACCAAATATCTAGTTAAATAGATTACCTTATTTAATAAATCAATGGTAACTACTTAGGCTTAAAAAAATAATGAAATATCCTAACTGATGGTCAGGTTCCAGGTAGGTGACCAGTGAGCAAGCAACACCCACCAATTCAGCTGAGCGAAGCAGAGATCCGTGCAGTGTATGCGGAAGGAGAAGAGGCTGTGGTGAGTTTGGTGACTCAGTTGATGGAACGTCTCACCAAGGTAGAAACCCAAGTCAGTGAGCTCAAAGGCCGCTTAGGCAAAACCAGTCGAAATAGTCATAAACCACCGTCAGGTGATGGCTTTGGGAAACGCACTAAGAGCTTACGGCGTAAAAGCGACAAGTCATCGGGTGGTCAGCCTGGTCATCGCGGTCATACCCTTGAATGGAGCAGCGATCCGGATTTTGTGACTCCCCATGAGGTGACGGTGTGTTCAGGGTGTGGAGAGTCGTTAGTGAGTGTCCCTGTCGATGAGGTGTTAGCTCGTCAAGTAGTTGACATTCGACCGATAGAGTCATTGGTCACTGAGCATCAAGTCGAGGTAAAACGTTGCCCGAAATGTGGTCAGTCCACTCAAGGGAGCTTTCCTGCTGAGGCCAGCACGGTTGTGCAGTATGGTCCTCGTCTCAAGGCCATGATGGTGTACCTGATGGAGGGACAACTGTTACCGTCGCATCGAGCCTGTGAGGTGTTGAAGGACTTAATGAACGTGAGCGTTTCAGACGGAACGTTTTACACCACCCGTGACCAGTGCTTTGAGCATCTAGGGCCGATAGAGGCAACGATTAAGCAAGCCATAGAGGCCAGTGAGGTTGTTCACTTTGATGAGACCAGTCTGCGGGTCAATCAGCGTCTGTGGTGGTTGCATGTAGCCTCAACCAATGGGTTGACCTACTACTTTGTCCATCCCAAACGGGGGCAAGTGGCCATGGAGGCGATGGGAGTGTTACCAGAGGTTGAGGGTAAGGCCGTGCATGATGGTTGGAAGAGTTACCCACTGTATGACTGTGAGCATTTTCTGTGTAATGCCCATCATTTGAGAGAACTGCAGTACATGCTAGAACGTTATGGTCAGTGGTGGGCCTTTCAACTAAGTCTGCTATTGGTGACGATTCATACTCACCTCGAAAGCCTTAAAGCCCAGGGGAAACAGAGGGTATCGATTGAGGACTTGGCCGCATTTGAGTCCCGATATGACGCCATTTTAGAGCAGGGGTTTGCCCAAAACCCAATGCCCCCTCCGTCAAAACCCAAAAAACGGGGACGACCGAAACGTCCACCCCCGCTTAACCTACTGAAGCGCTTACGTAATCAAAAGGTCTCGGTACTCGGCTTTATGTACGATTTCTCGATTCCCTTTGACAACAATCAAGCCGAGCGTGACCTCCGCATGATGAAACTGAAACAGAAAATCTCGGGATGCTTCCGATCTGAGGATGGGGCTAAACAGTTCTGTCGTATTCGTGGCTATTTGGCTACTTTACGAAAACAAGGGCACAATGTGTGGGACGCGCTTGTCGATTTGTTCTCTGGAAATCCTCAATCACCTCTGCCACAGCCTAAGTAGTTACAATCAATGAATAAACTTAAGTTAGCGCGTCTACTACTCTTCTCTTCTAGGTTATGCATGGTGGCAACTACAAAGTTTTCCAGATATCAGGTGCTTTTATCTATCAATGATTACTTTCCATCATCAAATTTCATTTGTCTATCATCGAAAGCCCTTAAATGACAATACAAAAACATGCTCTGATGCAACGAATTCTAGAGCAGTTACCACTAGAAGAACGCTATTCATTTAGTGAACACCAGATTGAAGCTCTCCATCGATCGGCTCTAGCCCTACCTAAAGCAAAGCATGCAATCAATATACGTTGGTCAATTCCCTTGCCAGGCAAAGGAATATATCTAGTTTTCTTTGCAGGAAAAGAACGACGTTCACATAAACGCCTACTTACTGATGGAGACTTTCAGGTACTTCCCAGAGTTGTTCTTATTCTTAGTACATTTCTTGGTTGCGCGCTCGTATTTAGTTTAGCTTATAGTCAGCGTATATTATCTGTATCTAAACAGCGTTCAGTATCTAGCTTGGATAAGCCATCAGATATGATCCATCCAACTGTAGTGCCCTTCAAATACGATCAAGAGCAATGCGAGGCAAGTTTTCGTGAATGGAAAGATAATGAATGTGTTGACTATGAACATGATCATACTTTCTAAACCCAACTCTGAACTCAGTTACTAAAATAATCATATGGATAAAATAAGCTATACGGCACCTCGATTAATTCCCAAAATGGGTCTCAATTTTTACACCTCGGCCTCGAAGATGCGGTGCCAGATGAAAAAACGGTGTGGTTATTTCGAGAGCGCTTACGTAAAGCAGAGTTGGTAGGGCCATTATTTGAGCAGTTTGGTGCGTATCTCAATGCTACGGGTTACCAGGCCCAGTGTGGCCAAATTGTGGATGCCACGTTGGTGCCGGTTCTCAAACAACGGAATACCCGAGATGAGAATGCCGAGGTCAAAGCCGGTAAGGTGCCAGAAGATTGGCAGGATAAACCTCACAAGCTATCGCAAAAAGATGTGGATGCTCGCTGGACGAAAAAGAATGCTCAGACCTATTACGGCTATAAAAACCATATCAATCGGGATGCAGGGCATGGCTTTATTCGTCGTTACACAGTGACCGATGCATCGGTCCATGATTCGAAAGTGCTCGGTCAATTGCTCGATGTCGACAATAGCGATGGTGAGATTTGGGCCGATAGTGCCTATCTATCGACTGCCATCGTGGCGGTGTTGACGATGATGGGCTTTGAGAGTCATATCAATGAACGAGCTTATCGTAATCGGCCCCTGAATGAACAACAGATTGCCGACTACCGGGAATGCTCCAAAACCCAAGTCAAGGTTGAACATGTGTTTGGTTCGATTTAAAGAAGCTATGAGAAGAAAATTCTCTCCGTGAAACACCTAATGCATATTAGATTTTTCTCAATTAAATTGGTACTGTATTGACTATCATCCGTCACCATGAATTCACCCTATGTAACTATTCGTATCCCTAGTCGTTTAGATATGGCAATTTCACCCTTTTTTCAAAGGGATTTGAAACAAAAGATTCGTCCAGGTATTACTATTATCATAGATATGGATAAAACCAAGTTTATTGATCCTGCTACTACATCTATTTTTTGGGACGGCATTATTGAATCTCATAAACAAGGTGCAAAGATTATTGCCAGAGGAATGAGTGAGCAAGTAAAATTAGTTTTGGGAAGATCTGGCTTACTTTCACATTTGCAGTAGACTTGTCTTTCTGAATGATTAAATTGCCAGGAAATGTTAGGTATAAGATCTTAGTTACCCTAACCTTATTATCAGCATTAGAAGATCCTGGTTTTAGATTATGGTTTGCTACTATAGGCTGATGTTAACTAAGTGATACCTGTTGGCATCATGGCTGTGTCTTCTAGAATTTGGCGACAAGGGGTTGTAGCTCTTTTTATTTGCTGTGGTAGTTGGTTGGCTATAACTTCTGCAAAGGCAGACACAGCAGGTGTTGTGGACCTCACACGAAATGGTACTCAGCCTATTCTGCAATTGCCTGAAGCAACGGCGACCGCCCGAGAAACCTATATTCAAGCACAGCGATCGCAAGTCCAGCCCCAACACTACAACCTGAGTCGCTATCCCTTTACCCAAGACAACCAGATCCACTGGCAAAATCTACTCTGGTCCACCGGTCTCCTGGAACCTCGGGCAGCCTATGTCGATGAGGCTATTGCCTATCTAATTAGCCAGGCTAATCGACCGCAGCTTTCCCCCGACCAGCGCCACACGGTGGAAATGGCGCTACAAGTGGGCACCCAACTTTACTCTAGTGAACCCGCTCTCCAGCCAGAAATTAAACGTGCCTTTTTAACAACTTTGGACCAGGGGCAATATACCAAATGGGTGGCCATGGCACTGTCCGCCCTGGCCCAGGCTGAACCGTCCCCTTTGTCTAGACAGACGCTCAGCGATCGCATTCGCCAGCGCTTTCCCAAATGGCATCAGGACCTGTATCTAAAAACAACGCTTCACGATATTGCCGCGTTGGATCGCCCGACCACAATGCCGCCTCTGGATGAGCTGCTAGATTGGTCCATTGCCCCTGATCAGTTACACCTTTATGTCCTTTGCTCGACCGACCGGGGTGAGCTTTGCCAGACTGTGTTAAGAGACCGCCAGGGTAACTTTGTGCGCGAGGACGATGGGCAACTGTGGTCAGTGCCGTTGGGGTTGAGATCGCTCCACACCGGTCTATCCTGGAGCTTTACCCGAGGCGAAACGCCCCAGGGTATTTACCGCATTGAAGGCACCATTCCCCAACCGGATACCGATTACTTTCGTCCCTATGGTCAATTTGCCCTGGTTCAGTTATTTGTTCCCTACGAGCCAGGGGTAAAGACTTTCTTGCCGGGGCGAACTCAGGCCAAAACAGCTCAAACACCGTGGACTGGTGGTCTGGCTGCTTATCAATCTTTGCTGCCACCTACCTGGCGTAATTATTTGCCTATGCAGCAAACCTATTGGGCTGGTAAAGCAGGCCGTAATTATTTTCGCATCCACGGTACAGGGGAAGCCCCAGAGTTTTTTGCCAATAGTCATCGTTACCCCGCTAGCGCAGGCTGGAACCCCACCATTGGCTGTCTCTCTGCCATCGAAATTTACGATCACCAGGGTCGACTCCAACGGGCCGATATGCCCAAAATTTTGTCGGCGCTCACTGCCATTGGTGGAGAAGATTTTTCTGGCTATCTGGTTGTTGTCGAAGTTCCAGAGGCTGACCTACTAAATGTGGAAGAATATCTTCTTACTCATCAGGACTAAATTTGGGCAAAGGTTTCCATTCCCTATCCACTGCTCTATAAATTGAGTTTTGAGATTTCTTGAAAAGAAAACCCTCCAATGCGGGAAGCCTCTAGACTCTAGATTCCAGCTCAATACACATCATGTTTCGACACTTGCTATCGCTTGTCGTTATTCCTTTAATTGCTATGCCCGTCTCTGCCCAGACTACTCAGTCCACATCCACATGGCAAAATCCACCAGAACCGATCGCGTCAATGTTAGATGTAGACCCGCTACCGGCGGTGTCGATTTCCCCTGATAATCAATGGTTAGTAGAGTTAGAACGGCGGGCGCTATTGCCCATTGCAGAACTGTCAGAACCTTGGGTTGCGATCGCAGGTATCAAACTTAACCCCAATACCTGGGGACCGGCCCAGGAAGGCTCCTACAAAGGACTAATGCTTCGTTCTTTAGGCACTTTAGACAGTACCCCCGTCCATCTGCCACCAGATGCGCGAGTCCGCAACCTGAGTTGGTCCTACGACAGTCGCTATTTGGCATTTACCCTAACCCAGGCGGATGGGATTGAACTATGGGTGTTAGATGTGGCCAAGGCCAAGGCCAGACCGATTAGTGGTCCAATTCTTAATGGCGTGTATAGTAGCCCCTGCCGTTGGTTACCGGGGGATGAAGGTCTAATTTGTAAAGTACGCCCCCAGGGCATGGGAGCACCACCGGCTAAGCCCACGGTACCTGCTGGACCCGTGATTGAAAGTAGCCAGGGACGGGTGGCTGCGACCCGCACCTACACCAACTTACTACAAACCCCCCATGACGAAGACCTGCTCGACTATTATTTCTCAGCCCAGGTGGCCCACATTAACTTAGAGGGCGAGATTACTCTGCTGGATCAGCCGGGGCTGATTCGCAATGTAAGCGTTTCTCCTGACGGTCAGTGGTTATTGCGGTCTACAGTCCATCGCCCTTTTTCCTATCAAGTGCCCCTATCCCGCTTCCCCATCCGCTACGAAGTGCTTAATCGCCAGGGTGAGGTGGTGCATGAATTGGTGGATTTACCCCTAGCTGACGATATTCCCATCGCCTTTGATTCAGTGCGTCAGGGTAAGCGCGGTATTGGCTGGCGTGCGGATCATCCTGCCACCCTTTATTGGGTGGAAGCCCTAGACGGTGGAGATGCCAGTGCCCCAGCCGACTATCGTGATGCTCTTTATATGTTGTCAGCTCCCTTTGATGGTGCACCGACAGAGCTATGGCGGTCTACACTGCGCTATCGCAATGTTACCTGGAGCAACGACAGTTTTGCTATTGTCACAGAAGCCTGGTATGACAATCGTCAGTTAAAAGCTTGGAAAATTAACCCTACCGATCCTACTGCTAAGCAGACGTTGCTCGATGAAAGAGACTTTCAAGATGCCTATGCCAATCCAGGTAGTCCAGTAACAATGCCTGGTCCCTACGGTCGTTCAGTCCTGATGCTAAGTGAAGACGGTAAGAGTATCTATCTTAATGGGGGAGGTGCTTCACCGGCAGGCGTTTTTCCCTTTTTAGATCGTTTGGACTTGGCCAGCCTAGAAACCGAACGCTTGTGGCAAGCAGATGGAGAAATCTTTAGTCGAGCCACCCGGCTACTCGATAACAATGCTCAAACTATTATCGTTCGAAGAGAATCCCAGACGAGCCCTGGTAACTATTATCAGCTTAATTTGTCTAATGGAAAAGAGAACCCATTAACAGAATTTTCGGATCCCTTGGCTTGGTATGCCGATGTGCAAAAGGAAATTGTGCGTTATCCCCGTGCTGATGGGGTGACACTGACGGCTACCCTGTACCTGCCACCGGGATATGATGCTACCACTGATGGTCCCTTACCTACGGTTTTTTGGGTTTATCCACGAGAGTTTAAAGATCGCAAAGTCGCCAGTCAAAATACCCGCTCAGAATATACGTTTACTCGACCTGGACGAGGATCAGTTTTATTTTTGTTGACCCAGGGCTATGCGGTACTCAATGGTCCCACCATGCCAATTGTAGGCGAAGGTGAGGCAGAACCTAACGATACCTATATTGAACAACTGGTTTCTAGTGCTGAGGCGGCAGTAAATTTTCTCGTAGAACGGGGTGTGAGCGACGGTAAACGTCTTGCCATTGGTGGCCATTCCTACGGTGCATTTACTGCGGCTAATTTGTTAGCCCATAGTAATCTGTTTCAGGCAGGTATTGCCCGCAGTGGAGCCTATAATCGAACCCTGACCCCCTTTGGTTTTCAAGGAGAACAGCGCAATTTTTGGGAGACACCGGAGACCTATTTAACCATGTCTCCCTTTGTCTCTGCTGAGAACATTGACGAGCCACTACTGTTAATTCATGGTGCCGAGGATAATAATTCTGGCACCTATCCGATTCAATCAGAGCGACTATACGAAGCAATGAAAGGGTTGGGGGGCACCGTACGCTATGTATCGCTACCAGCGGAAGGTCATGTTTATCGTTCGCGAGAGGCTGTTGGCCATGTGCTGTGGGAAATGGTGGCCTGGTTAGATGAACATGTCAAAGGCGGGCAATAGCAATTATGTGACGTTGTAAAGCTTATGAGTCTTGCTTAAACCACGGCCAAGTGAAAACCTATAAGTGCTTCTATGGAAAAACTACAGTTCTGGACGTGGGCAAGGTTTAAACAGCGACTCGTAGTGGGCCTAGGTAAGCGTCTACTTATCGTAAGTTTTTAGTTCTGTGAGGGTAACGATTGTATACCCCCTTTGCTGGATTTTGGGTAAAAGTCGATCTAGCAGCTGAACTGTTCTTTCGCCTCTATTTTTTGGGCCATCGTGAAGCACTAATATGTCACCTGGATCAAGATTATTAAGCACAAACCACTCGGCAAATTGTACTGACGGTACATGAGTGTCATAGGGGAAAAGAGAACCTAAAACTAACTGATAGTTATGACTTTCAATAAAATTGAGCATACGATGGTTATACCAGCCCATGCCAGGACGAAACCAAGTAACATGGCCGTAGGTGGTTAGCGCCTGGTCAGCCTGCAGAAATTTTGACTGGAAGTCCTGAGGCGAGAGTCGAATACTAGACTCATCGATAGTCATATGATTTCCTAGTTCATGACCATTGGCAATCAGGCGTTTTAGCGTTGCTTCATTGCCTGGAAGCTGATCACGCAACATAAAAAATGTTGCGTTTACTCCATGATGTTCTAATACCTGCAAGATGGCATCGGTAGTCTCAGCTTGGGGGCCATCATCAATGGTCAGGGCAATTACAGGTTCCTCAGTATCAACCCTAAATAATGCCCCTGGCCTCAGTTGAGACACCAAACGGAAAAACCACTGGGGCTGCCTCAATACAAAATAAACAAGAAGCAGGAGTCCTATACTGCTAAGACCCAAGATCATCTTTTTCCAATGTCTCACCATAGAGCTGCCATAAAAAAAGGTGCTGCGATTGTTCTGTCATCGACAACCTGTAGCAGCACCTAGTATAAATCTCCAAACGCTCGGTATGCTCGCTTCTTGAGTAGCAGCATTACCAATGTTGTCTTTAAACCCTATTTAAGGGCTATTTTAGCCTCCTGCAACAGCAGGTACAATGCTCACTTCATCACCATCTTTAAGGGCTGTTTCTTTGCCATCCAAGAAACGAATATCTTCACTATTGACATAGAAATTGACAAATCGACGTAGTTCGCCGTTATCGTCACATAGACGACTTTTAATACCAGGAAACTTACCGTCTAAAGCATCTAATAAGCCAACAATGTTGTCACCACCAATTTCAATTGTGGCTTCGTTGTTGGTAAACTTTTGCAATGGAGTGGGAATGAGAACTTTAACAGCCATGAAAACAACTACTCAAAAAGTAAAACAGAAATCAGTCTAGCAGAGGAGCATAATGGTTCGGATCAAAATCGTAGGGGTTGACATGCAACGACCCTACGATTACCGCAATAATAATCTCTAAACTTGAGTTTGCTGCCAATCCAAACGATTTAAGGTATTTGCCCGCTCCCAGGCACGCTCAAAGCTATCTAGCTTCGGATCGATTAACAGGGGCTCACCGACAGAGCCGCTAACAGCTTCCTGGGTTTTGAGACCATTACCTGTGATGTAAGCAACAGTGCTCTCATCGGGGTTGATTTTACCTGCTTCGGCCAGCTTTTTGAGAACGGCAATGGTCGTACCACCAGCGGTCTCTGTAAAGATACCTTCGGTCTCAGCCAGTAGCTTCATGCCGTCGATAATTTCCTCATCGGTAACAGCTTCAATATTGCCATTAGTCTTCTTGGCAATATCGAGGGCATAGATGCCGTCGGCGGGATTACCGATGGCAATGGACTTAGCAATGGTATTGGGTTTAACCGGTTTTATAAAATCGCGTCCTTCTTGATAAGCCTGGTAAATAGGAGAACACCCTTCTGCCTGGGCACCACTAAAGCGAACTGGCTTCTCATCGACTAGGCCTACTTTGACAAACTCGTTGAAACCTTTATAAATCTTGCTGTAGAGAGAGCCAGATGCTAGTGGAGCAACAATGTGGTCTGGTAATTTCCAACCTAGTTGTTCGGCAACTTCATAGGCCAACGTCTTAGACCCTTCGGAGTAGTAAGGACGCAGGTTGATATTCACAAAGCCCCAACCGTAGGTATTAGCGACTTCAGAGCAGAGGCGATTTACCTGGTCATAGTTGCCATGGACAGCCATAAGGATGGGGTCATAGATTAGCGTCCCCAGTACTTTGCCAGCCTCTAGGTCGGAGGGAATAAAGACACAGCAGTCGAGACCAGCATGGGCGGCAATGGCGGCTGTGGAGTTAGCCAGGTTACCGGTACTGGCACAGGAAACGGTGGTAAATCCAAGCTCACGGGCTCGGGTCAATGCTACAGATACTACCCGATCCTTAAAGCTGAGGGTGGGCATGTTGACTGCATCATTCTTGATGTAAAGCTCTTTAAGACCCAGGCGACGGGCAAGGCGATTGGCCTTTAATAGAGGCGTCATCCCAGTACCGACATCGATTGGGTCGTCGGTGGCAACGGGCAAAAACGCCTTGTAGCGCCAAATAGAGTTAGGACCGGCGGCAATGCTCTCACGACTAACCTGACGACGAATAGCATCGTAATCGTAGGCAACTTCCAGGGGACCAAAGCATTCTTCGCACACATGCTTTGCACTCAGCTCATAGGTAGTGCTGCATTCACGACACTTGAGGTTGCTAAATGTGAATGATTGATACGTGAGAGGCAGGGGACGGTCGATGGCCTGGGTCATGAATTTATAGGTGATATATGACAGATTAATTTGAACCTATCACGGTGCTGAAAATAGCGTCAAATATACCCGACTAAAATAGTCGGGTATGCTAATTGTGTTTGAGGTCAAGGCTTTTGGAGGAAAACTCTGATGTACCCGTAAAAAGTCTATGGGTAAAACTTTATTTTTTAATAGTTGCGATCGCCACACCCTAAAATCCCAAATCAGCCCTAGCCGCTTCAGCCGCCTTAAACACTTGCGCATTGGGCAGCTCATCCCAGGCGGTGGCACCAATTTCAGCATAGAAACTGGCATCGTAGGGCCTGGTCCGCACCACCACTGGCATGGGTACCGCATGGCCCAGGAGGAGGGCCTGCTGTTTAGAATCGAGCTTGGCTAAGACTGAACGCAGATTTTGACCACCAGAAACCCCAGTAAAAATGGCATCTATGTCTTTTTCATCGTTGAGCAGAGCCGTAATCCGGGTACCAATTTGCGACATAACTTCGTTATCAATACCAGACGGACGCTGATCGACCACTAATAACGTGACAAAATACTTCCGCATCTCTCGGGCAATGGTGCCAAAAATAGTTTGTTTAGCGGTGGCCGGGTCAAGAAAGCGGTGGGCTTCTTCAATGGTGATAACAAGTTGTGTAGGCCGATCACTGGGGTTTTTGGTTTGTAGAAATCGATCGGCTTTACGCACATAGCTGGCGTGAATACGACGGGCAATGACATTGGTGGCCAACATGTAAGAGAGCATATTGGACTGGGAGCCAAACTCTACAACCACATGTTTATCAGCATCCAACATATCCAAAATTTGTTTTACATAATTATGAGGACAGGTATTGCGGATATACTTCAACTCAGCCAGACGAGTGAGTTTTCGCTGTAGCGCCATGATGGATGACTTGCTGCCCATTTTAACTTCGCAAAATTCCTGAATCTCTTCGTTACTCATGGTGAGTAGACGATTGATCCAGGCTTTGCCAAATTCATTGCGCAGAATAATGGCATTTTCTAAGCTCGCTTCCGATAAATTAAGCTCACGACCAATCAGGGCTAGATCTTCTACATCAATCTGGTCAAAGCTAATGTAAAGTTCCTGGGCGTCGCGTACCCCCCGTCGTTTTGTTGCCTCTGGATCCAGGGTAAAGATTTGTACCTGACCTGGAAATAGCTGACGTAATCCCTTAACGGTACTAAAGTTTGCCCCTTCGCTAACGGCTTCCCAGCCATATTCGGAATGCATATCAAAAATGAGATTGACGGCAGCTCGCTGTTTGATAATGCCGGAGAGCAATAAACGAGTTAGAAAAGACTTACCGGTGCCTGATTTACCAAAAATGCCATTGCTACGTTCTACAAAGCGATTTAGATCGATACAGATAGGCACATCCATGTCGATGGGCTGACCAATGGCAAAATTACGGCGATGGGGATCGTCTTCCCAGCCAAAGACAGAGCGAAAATCTCGTTCGCTAGCGTCGTAAACCTGACTAAAGTGACCGGGAATTGTCTTCACCGGTAATAGCTGCATTTGGGTGTCTCCCCCTCTCCCCCTTTCCCCCTCTCCCCCTGAAACATCAGGGGTAAACATCAACATTGGGGCCAAATCTATCGTTCCATAGGTACCGCCACCAGCAAGGACCTCCTGGAGAAACAGCTCGGTGGGATGGGGGGGATTGGCCAAAATGCGCTGGCTGGCGGTGCCGAGAGCGACGTCGGTAAGCATGCAAAAGAATCGCGATCGCACTCCCTGCACTATCAAAAACTTACCTACTCGCATATCTTCTACGCTAACGTCAGCATGAAGACGTACTTCTAGGCCCTGACTGAGGGAGCCTTGAATAACTGAACCCAAAGGCGTTTCGTTGTTCATGTCAGGATTGAAGTTGGGGACCACTGCCCATCCTAGCCCGAGAACTGCATTTCAATACATACGTTCTACAAAAAAATCTTTAAAAAGAACGCGCAGCATCGCCTTCCTGGCTAGCTGCGCGTTATAGGGACTCCTGGCTAAGGCACTTAACAGCGTGTTTTCCCTAATTGCCAAAATTCCAACCAACACCTGCTTGCACTGCTGTTGCCGTGCCGCCGCCATCTTCAAAGGCATCAAAGGCAAATATAGCGTTGCCAAAGACCACCAGGTTACTGGCAGGAATGGCAAAATCTACACCAGGTTGCAACACAAATGCTGTTTCATCACCCACAGGGGACGCATCATCCCCTGTGGGGATAGAAACACCAGCCCCTAGATAGATATCTGTTTGCCAACTAACCGGAAAGTCATAGGAAACGGTTGGCACCAGGGCAAGATCCCCATTTAACAAAAAGGCCTGAGCCCGCAGCGAAATGGGAACCGCTAATAATTTATAGCGACCGGAAACAACCAGACCAATGCCGTCACCGTCGCCATTGTCATCATCGTTTAGGCCAAGGGTCCCCCCCAGGCCAACATAACTGCCATAGGCCGCTTGAGCTTGAGCTGGTTTAACATCTAACGCAGTTATCAATGCCGTTGCTGTGACAGCAGCTAGGCTCAAACGCCCTAGCGTGGTTTTAAGCAGGCTGATCATTGTTCCTCACTCCTTAGATAATGTCCCTAACAATTTCTGAAGACTGCCACTTCAGAAGACTGCTGCTTGAAGACTGCGCCCGATTGCCAAATGCAAAGCTCACCCTACCTTTAGCAGGGCTATGCCTACAAATAAAATATGAGAGCGCCACAAAGTTAACGCGTTGCTGGGAAAATGTCAAAGTTTTTTTTGATTTAGCCCGTATTCCGCATCCCGGCAGCAATGCCATTAATGGTGAGCATGGCACCGCGGAGAAGCTCACCCCGACTGTAGCGTGACTGAATCACCCCCGTTGCCAGAGCGGCTGCATCACGATGCTGTCGTAGCCGCTTAAGGAGTGAGACCTGTAAGAAGCCGAGGGGAACAATCGTGCCATTACGCAATTGGACTGAGCGTTGCAGCTTAGGATCTCCATCTAACAGGGCCTGATTATCCGTCACCTGCAAAACCACCTGGCTAGTGAGATGAAATTCTTGGGCAATCTGGTCAAACACTGCCTGAAAGCTTTCTTGGCGCTCTACTAAACCTAGCTCATTGACATAATGCTGGGCAATTTGTAAGTCGACCTTGGCCAAGGTCATTTCTACTTTAGAAATGGCCATTTTGAAGAAAGGCCACTTGGTGTAGAACGATCGCAACAGCTTGAGATTCTCTTCAGGGGCTTCGTCGATAAACTCCTTCAGGGCGGTACCAACGCCATACCAAGAAGGCAATAGAAAACGAGCCTGGGTCCAGCTAAACACCCAAGGAATAGCCCGTAAGCTGGGTAAATCCTTTTTACCGCCACGCCGGGAGGGTCGAGAACTAATCTGGAGCTGGCTGATCTCTTGAATTGGAGTGACATTGTGGAAAAATTCCACCAGTTCCGGATCTTCGTAAATTAAGGCCCGATAGTGTTGTCTGGAGCACACAGCCAGCTTTTCCATAATGTCTTGCCATGGGGCAATCTCATCAAAGCTGTTACTCAACAAACTGGCCTGAACAACCGCTGTAGTGACGGTTTCTAGGTTATATAGAGCTAAATCCTTGAGATTGTACTTAGAGGCTAAAACTTCTCCCTGTTCTGTGATTTTGATCCGGCCATTAATACTGCGACCGGGTTGGGCCAAAATCGCTTCATAGGCAGGACCACCGCCACGGCCCACCGAGCCGCCACGGCCATGGAAAATACGGAGGGAAACACCGTACTTTTCGGTCACCTTTTGCAAGGATTGCTGTGCTTTATGGATCTCCCAGTTACTACTCAGAAAACCAGAGTCCTTATTGCTGTCGGAATAGCCCAGCATCACCTCCTGCAGAGGGACTTCCTCAGCAGCAGGTGTGGTGTAGCCTCCTTGCAACATTGATAGGTACAAGGGAAGTTCAAATAACTCTTCCATAACTGCCGTGGAACGGCGTAAGTCAGCCACGGTTTCAAACAATGGCACAATGTGCAGACTGCCGATACCTGTAGCTGGGTCATATAGACCGGCTTCTTTACCTAAAAGCAATACTTCCAAAATGTCACTCGCATGATCACTCATGCTAATCACATAGCTACGGCAGATATCTTGACCAAACTCTTGGTGCAGTTTACGCACCATATGGAAGGTGTCGATGGCCTCCCTTCCCTTGTCTGAAATCGGTAATTCTCTTGGAATTAAGGGGCGTCGAGTACTGAGTTCAGCTGTCAGCCACTCAACTTTTTCAGCTTCAGAAAGGTCGTTGTAGAGTTTGGGTAGCTGTAAATACTCAGTGATTTCATGAATGGTGTCTGAGTGGCGGGTGCTTTCCTGGCGAATATCCAACTGAGCCAAACTAAACCCGTAAATTTCTACCTGGCTCAGCAAAATATCCAGTTCTCGACATACCAGCCCTGTTTCTTCCAAACTTTGGTGGATTAACTTTAACTCAGCTAGAAATGCCGCTCCAGATTCATATAAAGTCCCTGGTGAGATAACTGTGTCTTCTTCTTGGAGATAGTCACCGTTGTAGAGCTTTTGACTACGCTTATGGGTGTTTTCCAACCGTTTTTGAACGTAGGCCAGCTTCAGTCGATAGGGCTCTTGGCGATAGCGAATTGCAAATTCCTCATAGACATCGGGCATTTGCAAGCGATCCTGTTCTAAGGACTCCAACAGGTCAGGTAATACTTCACTCCAATGCAGGGATGGGCTCAGTAAGCCTGAGAGTTTCTGCACCGATGCCATGTATTTACCCAGCACCAAATTTCGCTGGTATGAAGCAGTTTTCCAGGTAACTTGGGGAGTCACTGAGGGGTTACCATCGCGATCGCTACCCACCCAGGAACCAAAACGACAAAACCGATGACGAGGCGGTTTCAGACCTGGAAACGTTCTATTAAGAGCACGGTTGAATCGCTGATATAACTCAGGGATAGCATCAAACAGCACAACGTCAAAGTAGTGCAAGGTGAAATCCACCTCATCCAAGACAGAGGGCTTAAATTGGTGTAATTCATCTGTGCGCCACCACAGCCGAATCTCTTCAGTCAGTTCTTCCTCTAGTTGAATAATGTCCCAGGATGAGGTTTGTTCACGCATCCTTGCCTGTTCTTCAGCCAGGTCCAAACTTCGTAAAATACTGGAGATCCGACGCTGCTTATCACGAATGGTATGACGAACAATCTCAGTCGGATGCGCTGTAAACACCAGACGCACATCCAACTGGTCAATCAAATTTTGGATATGTCTGGGGGGGACATTAAGCTGGCTAAGGAGGGGGAATAGCCAGTGAAATGTGCCTGTGCCTCGATGTTTTTGGGCAACGTTAGCAACATCGGTACTGACTAAATTATTTAAGAAGGCATCACCACCGCCAGAAGGGCGCTGGGCGTCACGATTCGCACCATTCCTCACCCCATCATTGGCGACGGCTTGATAATGCTTACGCTGATCTTGCTGTTCGTAATGTTGCTCAACAATATTGATTAACTGAAAGTAAAGGGCAAAGGCCCGAGCCATGCGAATAGCGTCTTCCAGACTCAGTTGCTCAATCAGCTGGAGGGCATTGGCATTATCTAACGCCGGATCTGCCTGACCATCTGGAGCACACATCCGACGAATATTTTTGAGCAAGCTTACCAGGTCTGCTCCGCATTCGGTCTCTAAAACTGATTCCCATATGCTTTCAACCGTGCTTAGACGGTGCCTTAGAAACGCTTCAGATGCCTCCTCCGGAACGGAACGGGGCTCGGATTTCGTTAGGACCATATCATCTTGGTAGGAAACAGTTGGACTCATTCAACGTCTGTAGTAACGGCTGAAAGACAGGCGTACCCCATTTTCGGAATCTCCGAGAAAATTGTAGAGGCTTTCGGACGTTCCAAAGCATTTTCGGATCGGATGATCGACAAAAATGTTTATAAAGGTCTGTGGGGATCAGCGTCTAAAACGGGCAACTGAATACCCCGAAATACCTCTTCACTGGCCATACCAAACTGCATCAGCCAATAAGTCAAGGCACGACCTACGATCAATAATCCCAGACAGGGAAATGTGGCTAAGGCTAGCCCAAGTTTAGGATTGTTAACCAACGTAAACGACAGATTGTTTACAGGTTTCTGGGTAGATTTTTCACGAAAAGGTTGCATTAGTAAGGTGCTCGTAGTAAACGTATAGCAACTTGGAAAATATGATTGCCAATACTGGCACATTTATGCTGTGACAGGTCCTTTATTTTGAAGGCAGGGGCAGGGGCTATTTCCAACCTAGCAGGTGCTAATAATTCTAGATGCAGTTTTCACCGTAAATATTGCAGAAATATTGCGAACTGTATATCGACCCATAGGCCCAAATTAAGGAACTGCTACTTGACTAAACTTACTTGGGAAACTACATTTTGGCGGTCGAAGTGTTTTGGTTCTCGAACTGTTATGGGATCTGAGGGGCTATGTTCAGTCACGTAAAATCTGATCAACCATCGACATTGGCCCCCACGGCATTGTTGCCCTGGCTTGAGGACGTGGTTAATAGGGCAGAGTGCACCTTGAAGCTCAAGCTAAGAGGCAACATTCTGCATATTTATGCTCAATCTACTGATGGGCTAGATCGGGAATATGTTTTATTGCGATTGGTGCGATCGCTCCTGGACCCAGACCGCGAAGCATCAGTCATTAAAGAATTTCCTCAAATTTATCAGCTCTACTTCTACAGTGGCCGTTCGGAAGAGCAAAAGCCCGATTGGTCGACACCTATTTATCTAAATCGTCTGGAGCGTCATTTAGAGCAATTGGTGGAAACCAGTGCCGATCTGGAGGAAATGAAGCGTTCAACCGCTCATTTAACCTCAGGTATTGGATATTTAGATGATGCTACATCGGCCATTGTGCTCTCCAACGCCAGTTTGGCTCGTAAAGGAGACCCGGATGCGATCGCACGGTACCTGAGCCAAACCCTGAGTTCCTTAGATGTGGGGGTAGATGTCGTAGTCAACGCCATTCCGGGTAAGGCTAAGCGAGCCCAAGGGGTGATTACAGCCGCAACAACAGTTGACCCCAGCCAGGAACTAATCAACCGCCTGTGGATTTTGTGCCGAGCCGCCTACAGCCCTGATCCGGCGATGATTGCCGAACCGACAGCACAGCGGTTGCGGGACCTGAAGCTAACTCAATTTCAAGATGCGGTGATTTCGGTGCAGGTGCTCGGGGAAGATAACCCCGACTGGCGGCTGCGGGTGGACTTGACACCGGATGAAGAAATTCTCAAAGAGTGGAGCCGTTGGGGGGATACGGAGTCGATTAGTCGATTACTGAATCAGGCATTAGCCCCGCTGGATATCAGCGTCTCACCGGAGGTCAAGGACTCTACATTGCACTTGGTGTGCCAGCCGTTGGCAACGGGTCAAACCACCGTAGCTTCATCAGACGATGAGTCTGCCGCTGGGGATGCTGAGGCAGCCGTTATTGATGCGATCGCGCCCCCGCTCGAACAGCTTGCCCCCCAGGGGGTGAGCCGGGCCATAGTCTATGGTCCTAGTTTAGATGGGGTTAATCCAGTGTGGCTTAAGTGCCTGGACTTACCGGCCAGTGAGCATTTGGACCTGGCCATTCCCACCACTGAGCTGGCTCGCCAGGGTGATTTACCTGCCGTTGCCTACTGTTTGACCAAGCAGCTTAATCCTGATTTAGACGAGCAGCTATCGACTGGTGGTATTCGTGTGCAGTTGTTGACACGAGAACAACGATTGCACATCATGATTGACGGCCCGGTCTGTCCGCCTCGACGGCAAGTAGTGCCACAACTAAAACAGTATCTGCTCGAGCATCCCATCAAAGGGCTAGTAGGTTTTCGCATTTACGGGCGGCGGGCGGGGCAAAAGCGGCCCGACTGGAATTATGGCTATGACCGACAACCTAAAAAGCGTTTAGTCCCAGAAGCCGCTCCTGAGTTTGCGGCATCCGATGCGTATTTAGAAGATTTAATTGAACCAGATAACGAGGTCAGTGCAGAGACCTGGAGTCAACCTTGGTCCCACCGATTGGTTGAGCAGGTACGGATGCTGTTGATTAAAACTCAGTTGTTTGCCTCAGCTACCACCAACCCTGAGGACCCATTAGTGGGTACTCGCTTGCCCGGGAAACAGAGAATAGCGATCGCTTGGACCGCGCTGGGATTACTATTGGCGTTTCAGGCAGATTGGATTGCAGGCCAGTTATTTAAGGCCCAGTCACTGGCCATAAAGGCCCAGCAAACCTCCTCCTCAACAGCTCGGCAAAATCAAAAGCCATCCACCTTTGAAGAAGAACTCGCCAAGCTAAACTGGGGGCCAAAAGACGGGGATGCGTCCATTACATTGAATGGTGCGGTACCAGGGTTTGCTAGCTCATCTATCAATGATAACGATTTGATTGGCAGCCCCCTGCAAACAACGGTTTCCATGGCTGATGTATTGGCAAACTCGCCATTTCCATCCTTTAAAAGCCAGCAGCTAAATGAAAAACTGGCCCTTTATGACTGGCACGTATCTGAAGAAGGGGTGCCTGATGTATTGGTATTTGGCAGCTCCCGAGCACTGCGGGGGGTGGATCCAGCAGCCCTAAGACGGGCTTTGGGAACCCTGGGCCACGAAGATGTCAGTATTTTTAATTTCGGGGTAAATGGAGCCACAGCTCAGATAGCGGATCTAGTAGTTCGACAGCTGCTGACTAGTTATCCATTGCCAAAGATAATTATCTGGGCCGATGGAGCGCGGGCATTTAATAGCTCACGGGTGGATGTGACCTTTAATGCGATCTCAACCTCAGAAGGCTATCAGCAATTGATTACGGGTGAACTCTTTCCTGACGGTGCTGGTCAAATGACTGGCTCGCTCATAAATCCTGCCGAGCAACTTAACCGCTTTTACACCCGTACCGATCAGCAATTAAGTGATGCCCTAGGACAGATCTCTTCAGCCTATGGAGAACGGTTTCGTCTGCAAAAGTTAACTCAGTTCAGTCCGCCCAATTCTAATACCCCATCAAAATCGGCTGCCATTAACCCAACAGAAACCGATTTAATTGATGCCGATGGATTTCTGCCCCTGGCAATTCAATTTAATCCAGCCACGTATTACTTAGCTCATCCACGTGTCGCAGGGGCATACGATGGCGACTACAAAGCCTTTCAGATGGAAGGCCCCCAAATTGATGCCCTGAGACGAATGTTGGCTTACACCCAAACTGAAAACGTCACCATTGCCTTTGTTAATACGCCCCTGACCGATGAGTACCTTGACCCTGCCCGCCTAGATGTGGAAAGTCGTTTTCAGCGCTATATGCTGCAATTAGCTGCCCAAGAACCAGGATTGCTGTACCGCGATCTCGGGCAGCTATGGCCCAAACGCTACGACTATTTTTCTGACCCTAGTCACCTAAACCGGTTTGGTGCCTATCAACTATCTAATCGTCTGGCGCAGGATCCCATGATTCCTTGGAGCAAACTTAAGTCTCCTACTGATGCAGACTAGTGAAATATATACAATTTTGCTGCAATGACCTTGCCCTCTATCTTCTACGGTTTATTTCTGCTCAGCACTGGCTTAGTCTATTGGCTGTTACCAGGACGTGGTCCTAAACTGTGGCTGCTGTTTTTAGCCAGCCTGGTATTTTACGGGTCGTTACAGCTGCAGTATGTCCCGATTTTACTGACTTTGATCTTCGCTAACTATTTAATCGGTCGACGTCTCAGCGCCCCCCTAGATTGGCGAATACCCAATGAAGAATGGCATTTTGCTCAGCAGGACTGGGACAGAAAGCGATTGGCGCTACTGTGGGTTGGCATTAGCTTGAATATATTGCTATTGCTAGGGTTTAAGTATTTTTTTCCGATAGCAGCGACCGTTAACTCGAGTTTTCAACTGCTGATGCCCTTGGGACTAAGCTTCTTTTGCTTTGAGTCCATTGCCTATTTAGTAGACATTTATCGTGGAGCCCCTGCAGCCAATCACTTTATTGAATTTGCTGCCTACAAATTATTTTTTCCAAAGTTGATTGCTGGCCCTATTACTCGATTTCAAAGCTATATCAGCCAAATGAAACACCCCCGCTTCCCTAACCTGGAACAGTTGGTAGAAGCAGGTTGGCTAATTGCGTCAGGGGCCACCAAAAAACTACTCCTTGCAGATCGTATTGGTCTGCTTGTCAATCTCAGTTTCGATAATCTAGAACGGGCTGGCAGTGGTGACCTATGGCTAGCGATCTTTGCTTATGGTCTGCAGCTTTACCTCGACTTTAGTGGCTATGTGGATATTGCCCGAGGTAGTGCCCTACTGTTAGGCATTCAGCTCCCCCAAAATTTTGACTTTCCCTATTTCACTACCAGCATTGCTGATTTTTGGCGACGGTGGCACATCACTCTAGGTGACTGGCTCCGCAACTATCTTTACTTTCCCTTAGGTGGGTCTCGCAAAGGTTTAGGTAGAACTTGCCTAAACCTACTAATTGTGATGCTGGTAGCTGGTATTTGGCATGGCGATCAGTGGGGATTTCTCATTTGGGGAGGACTCCACGGTTTAGCTTTGATTATTCACCGGCTAAATCACACATTGGCCGACACACGCACCGGGCTAAAAGCCTTTTGGTCTAGTTGGCCCGGTGCTGTCAGCGCCTGGGCATTTACCCAACTGTTTGTATTCCTAAGCTGGGTACCTTTCCGACTACCAAACCCTCAAGATTTAGGGCTAGCCGCCAGTCGCTTTTTCAATCAGGCAGCAGATATACAATTCGCCCAAAAAGTTTACCTAGAATCTTTGGGGATTAGCCGTGTGGGCATTATCGTCATGTTACTTGGACTAACAGGCATTATGGCATTGCTTCATGGTTTCAGGTACCGACTCAAGCTACAAATTAGCTGGCCCTTAAAACTAATGTTTATTCCGGTTGGTCTATACTTTGCTTGGCTATTAGCCCCGATTGAAACCGTGCCCTACATATACTTTGAGTTTTAGCTGTAAGCTTGAACCTGGAATTTAGACGTTAGTTCATAGTTGATTTCTATGCCCTAATTTTTTTAACCATCGGTCCAGGAACTAGATGCTTGGCTCCACCGTAACTTCTGACTTATTGCAATTCGAAAGACTTAGTTAGATTTATTGCTAACAGGCATTACTGGCATCCTTAATTAGCTGACGTCTGACTGCATCATTTAGACAAACTTTCCAATTCCAAGCTGTCCATTGTTTTATGAGAGCTGTTTTAACAGTTCTCATTATTTGGATGATTAGCAAATTTTATTTAAGCCGACATCATTTAGCAAAAGCCTTTGTCACGTGGGGAGTTCGAAACTTTAGACAGATATCAGCCAAGCTGGAATTAATTGCTAAGCAATGTTGCAAAAAACAAATTGTAACGTTATATTTATATACAAGCGAGCAGGGAATATTATTTCCTCCCTGTAAGCCATACATACCGTACCTTTACAACGCAATAATTCATCATGACGACTACTCTACAGCAGCGCGAAAGCGCTAACCTGTGGGATCAGTTTTGTGAGTGGGTTACTAGCACTGAGAACCGCCTTTATGTAGGTTGGTTTGGCGTACTAATGATCCCCACACTACTTGCTGCCACTGCATGTTTCGTAATTGCCTTCATCGCTGCTCCTCCCGTTGACATTGACGGTATCCGCGAGCCCGTTGCTGGTTCTCTCATCTTGGGTAACAACATCATTTCTGGTGCAGTTATTCCTTCTTCCAACGCTATCGGTCTACACTTCTACCCCATCTGGGAAGCAGCTTCTCTAGATGAGTGGTTGTACAACGGTGGCCCTTACCAGCTAGTAATTTTCCACTTCTTGATCGGTGTATTCTGCTACATGGGTCGTGAGTGGGAACTTTCCTACCGCTTGGGTATGCGTCCTTGGATCTGTGTTGCTTACTCTGCTCCTGTAGCTGCGGCAACTGCAGTATTCTTGATCTACCCCATCGGTCAGGGTTCTTTCTCTGATGGTATGCCCCTAGGTATCTCCGGTACGTTCAACTTCATGCTTGTTTTCCAGGCTGAGCACAACATCCTAATGCACCCCTTCCACATGTTGGGTGTGGCGGGTGTATTCGGTGGTTCCTTGTTCTCCGCTATGCACGGTTCTCTAGTGACTTCCTCCTTGGTTCGTGAGACCACTGAGACTGAGTCTTTGAACTATGGTTACAAGTTTGGTCAGGAAGAAGAGACTTACAACATTGTTGCAGCTCACGGCTACTTCGGTCGTTTGATCTTCCAGTATGCTTCCTTCAACAACAGCCGTTCCTTGCACTTCTTCTTGGGTGCATGGCCTGTAGTTGGTATCTGGTTCACTGCACTGGGTATTTCCACTATGGCGTTCAACTTGAACGGTTTCAACTTCAACCAGTCCATCATCGACTCTCAGGGTCGTGTTGTCAGCACTTGGGCTGATGTAATCAACCGTGCCAACCTAGGTATGGAAGTAATGCACGAGCGTAACGCTCACAACTTCCCTCTAGACTTGGCTGCTGGTGAAGCTGCTCCTGTTGCAATGGTTGCTCCTCAAATCAACGCTTAGTCAATTTGATGTAATTGCAATTGAGCTAATTTAACTTAGCCGCGAAAGCACCTCTCACTTGGGGGTGCTTTCTGCGTTTAAAGCAGTTTTTTAACACAGTTGTCATAATTACCTATAAGGTTGCTCTAAACTACGTCTAAGTTGAAACCTGGAGGTTTCTCTAGGTCAAAACGACCGTTCTAGGCGTGGACGAGGTTTAATTCCTGGCCCCTGAGCTGATCGTTAGATGATGTAGTGAGGTAGATGCGATTATAGACACCAACGTTCTATTATTAGGACATTCCTCAATAAAGTGTTTTCCTGCCATCATGCTTTGCTCGCCTAGTTACGGCATACTCAATGCAGATAGCGTTTTAGTTATGTTAGATATTGAATTTTTTAGTAGTGATAAGCAACCAATGTGTCGTGTACAGGTAGCTGACACGTTTTTGCTATGGCTTGCCCGCACTGATTTTGCCCGGATTGGTGAGGAGGCTGCTACGGATTTATCTATCAATGGCGAACGCTTGACGCTACCGCTGGTAAAACTAGCACCAGCAACTCGCAAAACGTTTATAGAGTTCTTTACAGAGTCCGTAGTACTTCATACGAAGCAAATACTTTTACAGTTAGAGCAAGATAAACCCCAGGCAGAATTGGTGTATCGCTTAAAAAAGCTAATTGAGTTATTAGATTGTTTAAAAAACGAGGATTATCAATACTTACAGCGGGTTTAATTCGAAAGCCTGGTTACCGACCCTTGGTGTTGCAGGGCAACCATGAGAGATTGCCCCTAGGCTGCTTAAGACTGCTGGGCAAATTGCTCAGGATAGATACCCCAATTCACCCACCGAATCGCCTCCCTGGCGGACTGCACGTTAGGAGGTACTCGAATCGCATGAATAAAATTAGTGCTGGGACATACCATTTTCAATAAACAAATGGACTGGCCATCAATATCATCAACCAGTTCATTTAATTTGAGTAAGGTATATTCTTGCCAAACATCCATCTCTGAAGCATGTAGCTCCCGACAGATGCGATCGTAACCAATACCCTGGATTAAAATTCGCCGCAGTTCAGCATTGGTTTCATCTAATAACCACGTTGAAGCCCAGTTTTCAGGTTTAACCTGTCCATATTTTTTAGGCAGCGCTACACCATGATGAAAATAAAGACCATAGCCGTCTGCATATAAAACAGAAAATTCTCCTTCCGCATGCAGACGCTCACCCGCATCAAATGAGAGCTTGATGGGACGACTGCAAACAAAGCAAACGTTCTCATAGGGTAAAATCCAGCCACAATGGCTGGTTAATCCTTGAAAAGCAAACCATTTTTCAGCATCGTATTTACAGTTCAGGCTATTAATACAAAAATCCCACCACACTCCCTGAACTGCCCAAAGTTCCGGATAAATACATTGATCATACGCAATATAGTGACTGAGTTGCTTGCCTAGACGATGTACAAAGCGGCTAAATTGTTGATGCTGCAACAATATCTCTAACCGCTTCAATTGAGAAAGCACAGACTTGTCGCTGATACGACAACGTAGCTTATGCACCAAGCAAGCCGCCATCTGCATATAAAGCCGACCAACTTGCTTTTCTACCAATTCGGTCAAAGAACGCTTTAATGCCGGATTAGACAGTTTCTGTTTTACTAAAGATAATTTTTCTACAGACAAACGGCGCTCTGGCTGCTTAATAAGCGGATTTTGCAGTTTTTTTAAGAGAGCACTTTGTTGTGTGCCAAAGGTTTGACTACTCTGCTTTTTTAATGAAATACCCAAATTATGTACCAAAAACTGGGCAAGTTGGCTATTCAGGTTGGGACCACATTGGTTGAGATACAATTCAATCTTTTCAATCAGATCTTGCTCTAAATCGTTAACCAGATTTCCTAAAATCTGTCCCAGAGCAGCATAAGGACTCTCACAAAAAATGACTTGAGGCATTGGTAATTCTACAGCTGCATAAGCTGTCGTAATCGCCTCAGTTGCACTATTTGGCTCAATTGCTTGTTTGGGAAAGATTTGAGCTTGCCATTTTTTCTCTATCTGCGACGCTTGCTTAAGCTGTTTTTGTGTCAGGTTACTTGGTTGTTGCCAAAACATCTGTTGCCCCCATGAATATTTATGTTTTACCTACAGCTCAAGACAACGCTAATCAACCACATATTTCCAGTTGCTTAAAGGTCTTCGTTTATCAGCTTTCTTTGAGGTAGCTTTATGCTGAATCTTAGCTATCGTTTGGGCAGAGGATACAGCTACTGAGGATGTTGATATATAGTCAGTACCATAGTAACTATCTCTATAGTCAAGCACGTCGGCCATCAACTGCTCCTTGGAACTCGCCCTCACATCATCAACAATCTCCTTTAAGGACTCTTGTTCAGAGTTTTCTTCAGCAATAAACTCTTGGTCTATTTGCGGCAAAAAAGCACTACTTTTCTGTGGTACATACTCTCTTTGAATATACACCTTCCAGTTTCCATGGTGAACTTTCAATGGCCGATGTTCATCATGGGACAAAATTGCAAACTTAGATCGAACCTTTAGATAAAGTTCTCCTTGGCGGGAAAATAATGTGGCAATGCCTTTACTGATGTGATGGGAATGTCCTGTAGAAATGCCTTCTACCAAAGTAAGATGGGACAACTCTTCGCCAAGCACTTGTGGAGTTGGTAACAGAATGACATCTCCCTGGCGTATTGGTTTCATAAATCCATTCATTGAGTCAACATTTGATTAGTACCAACTCTAAATAAGATCAACAGGGAACTAACGATACAGGCTGTGTCAACTGGAAGTTCAGTATTGTTAGAAATCGTACTGAAGTATAGCTGTACCCAATCATTTTTGCTCACATATCACTGATACACAAATTGAAAATTTTACATTCATTCAGTATTTTTCCTACTATTTTGAATCTTGAGGCTTAAATGATGCCAGTCGGAGAACCCTACTTCACAGACTCTGAAGTATTGATAAAGCTTTGATAAAGTTAATTTGAACTAATACTGATCGATGCCAGCCACTTTGCTCGGAACAAAGAATTTATAGGATGCCCTGCTTATCAACTAAGACTCGTCTTCCCTCTGAAGAATCGTTGAGGTTTGCATAGGACAACATAAAAATGCCTGTTACTGATTTTTCTACAGCAACAGGCATTTTTATCTTTTCAGTCATGACTCAGGAGTTTCCCCTCTCCATCCCTCAGAGCCTAACCAAACTTAACCTCAATAACACAATCATCAAAGTCAAGATCACCACCATCAGGTAAGTCTTCAAACCCAAAGACATTATCCCCTAATAGACGAACATGGTCCTTACCATCTGCGTTTGCGCCAATGAATGGGAAGTAAATTGCAGGATCATTACCAGCATTAGCATCCAACAACTCCTCAATCGTGCCATTAACAACAATAAAGGGAGCAATCATTTGTCCGGCCTCCAGAGTACTGGTAACCGTCGCAACGCTATTATTCTCTGCAAATAAAGAGATATTAGCAATCCGATTATTCAACGCCGCCTGGATATACTCAGTAGTCACACCAGCACTAATAGCATTACCCGTTGAATCTTTGATTTGGCCAGAGATATCATCAATCACGTAAAAGCCCACAACGCTACTCAAAGCCGCTTCACGCTGAATAGTAAAGGTGACATCCACTGCCTCAGTCAGACTCGTAAGATCAATAATTTCAGCCTGGGTCACTCCCTGAAAACTAACACCAATCGGAGACGTACTTACCTGGGCAGCATTCACAGTCAAACCTGCAATATCGAGGCTAAAATCAACGGTGCTTGTATCTACCTGACGAATATCGGTAAAAGACACGCTGCCACCACCACCGCGTAAAAAACTATCTAAGTTCCCCTCACTAATAGAGAAAAAGCTCACATAGCTACCACTCAAAAATGAACGAGTACTTAAAGAGCTAAAGTTAGCACTAAAGTCAGCATTACCAGGTATAGGAGAAAATAAAATCGCCCCACGGGCTAAGGCAGCTTCAATGTAACCAGGGTCCCCTGGTGCCAGACCATCGATAGTACCAGTCGCATCATCAACAACGACAACCCCTATCTCTAAACTGGCACTCAGCTGTACCAGACTGAACTCAAGATTAATCGTAGTAGCACCATTCGCAAAGGCTTGTACTTGATCCCATACTTCATTGCCCACAGCGCGCCCCAGGGAACGACCATTAAGATCACCATCATCAAAATGAATTCCTCCATAAATTCGGGAAAGACCTGCTTCATCAGCAGCTTCGGTGAACGTATCCCAAGTTAGTGTAAGCACAGATATTGGAGTAATGCCCGCCTCAAAACGTGACTCACCAGGCTGGAAAGTAATCGAAGCATCAAACGCATCGCTGTCAGTAAACAGACGTAAAATCTCTGCTCCTGCTGCACTAAAGGAACTATGACCCGAAGTATATTCTGCAAATGGTGGAGACGGATCACTACCAGGTGTCTGATAAGTCAAAAAGTTCTCAGCAAGAATCGTTTGGGTACCTGCATCAGGAGACCAGGCATCAATCACAAACCCCGTCTCACCAGTAACTGCATCAGTACCAATCGTGCCATTGTTAAGCAAGCCCAGTGCTCCCAGCTCACGAATAGCCCGAACAGGACGTACATAATCGTAAAAGAGCTTGGCTTCCCAGGTAGCGACGCCAGCATCAAATACGGCATTGCCCAGGGCAAAAAATAGCTCTGCGTCTTCATCCAGACTATGATCATCTCGGGCAGAGACAAACTGGCCAAAGGTCATCCAGGTACCGGGAGGGAAGGATGTACCACCGCCATCTTCCCAGAATTCTGCAATTAACTTTTGCTCATCAGTCAGGTTAGCACTCGCCGCAACAACTCGCTCAGTTTGTTCGATAAACGCTGGATTGATGATTGTCCCTACAAGAGACGGGGTAATCACCTCTACTGTATTATTAGCCAGGGTAATGGTCCCTGCATCCAGATCTACAGTTGCTCCATCAACTAGTAAGAAGGGTTCTGGTGCTACAGGTCGTAGAATACTAGGAGAGTCTAAGGCAAAGGGATCGACAAAGCCCCACTGAGGTGTCAAAAACTGTTGTTGATTACCCACAGAGTCAATAGGTACAAACTCAGGGGTCCACTTCTCTAAATCAGTAATGTTGTTAGAACCGGCATTAACAGGTTGATAATTCGTATTATCAATATAGCCATTAAGCTGGTTAGAACCATCCTGACGACGCACCTGCATCAATGCCTCTGCAGAAACGTTACCGATGCCAGCCGCAGTACTTGTATTAGTCGTTGTGTTATTAGGATCAAATCCCAACTCAACCATGAGCTGATCAAAAATTGCCCGCTGGGTAGGAAACAGCTCTATCAACACTCGATAGGCGGCAAAGCTCATAGCTTCAATTTTATTGGCCTCTGTATTTTCAGAGAGAGGGCGCTGCAGATCATCACCTAACTGTGTCGCCACAGCCCCTAGATCATAGGCTGCCCAGGCATCAAACATAGCAGTGTGCAGAATACTGTAAGCCCGTGACGCAATCGTAGGTCCCGGTGCTGTATTGATAACAGCTGCTTGTACGACCTGGTCCCACCTGACTGAGATAGTCGGGGATGGATCGTCCACCGTTACCAGTTGGGAAATAGGATCTAGGATTAATTCAGACATATTTAATAAATCTCATAAGCACAAAAACCTGTGGCCCCCACAGAAACATTACCTTTGTAAAGAAACCAACAGAGAAATCCAAGCTCAAGAACATGAGTCCTAATCATGAAATATTGGCATTCAGCATTGTTTATTCTTTGAGTGTTTTATGCCACACCTAGCGAGACATATCAGGTAGCAGAAAATTCTCAGTTAAATAAAACAGGTAGGGGCACTAACAAGTTCGTTGACATAATTAGGGACTTAGGGCACGTACGAGAAGTTTCACCATACGAACATTTGGCAAGATATATGTTATGTCCTCACATTCAAGGGGTGTTTCTCTAAAGTTCTTACTAAGTCATCAATAACATTCATGAAAACCTACAGATCAAATAATCATCGTAGTCGAAACAGAATAAAGAGACTCTTATTGCCATCAAAAAATTCTCATTAATACCAAAGGAAATCTGGCTACACCACCACAGACAAAGGTAATGATAAATAACTGCAAGGTCCATCAAGCTGCCTGTAGTAGGGCAAAAATAATATCTAAGAGATTTAAGAGACTCAGATCTCTCAGAGCATCCCTCAGATATATTGCTATCACTTGCCAACCTAAAGTGAGGGCTCGCGCCTAAACTACTGCACCACTAAGGTTTTTACATAGCCTGCTAACTCAGGACTAAACCGAGCAATAAAACCATCATCGGCACCGTAGAGTTCAATCGGCAGCTGTGTCCGCTTACCAATGTTGATCACCTCTTGTAACAGGGCATTGATTTCAACAATCATCTGGGCAGACGCTGGCACAGTAGTATTTCGATTATTTGGCTCGGTAATAGAAAAATCCGCCAGAGCATCATAATCTTTAGCTAATTTGAGCTGTACTGTACCGCCCTTCATGCCAAACTGACAAAACGTCGGCTTACAAACACTGGAAAAATCGTCCTTAGCCTTATCAAATCGAATGGCTAACCGCAGATTCTCTTGGGCTTGGGATAGAGCTGGCTCATAGTTTTTTAGCAAGGTTTGGCTATCCGCATAGCGTGACGTACCAACCGGTACTCCTTTTACCTGGGTAATGGCATCTCGCCATCCCAACATCGCCAACGTCCACTGTTCCTCTGCTTCATATTGACGGGCAGTGGCCGCATGGCGCACGGCTTCGTTATAGAACTGATCGGCAGCCTGTTCTTTTTGATAGCGTGTGCGGACCTCAGCTAGATCAGTCTCGTATTTGGCTAACAGCTTACCTGCCTCGCCGTGAGCCATCGTCCCTTTGGGAATCTGTTTGAGCTGTTTAACAGATTTATCCCAAGAGTCTAGGGCCGTTTTCCAAGCAGATAGCGTATTAGCTATTTCCGCTTGATCCTTAGCTAAGGCCCCGGTCAACTGAGCCTGATTCAGGTTTTCCTCCGCCCTTTGTTCCGCCAAGATCCTGTCTTCAATCGCCGCTAGGTTATTCCGATATTCCTGTAACTTTGGGGTAACAAACGCGTTGTAAATAGGACTCCCTGTCGGAATCTCTTCCAGCTGAGCAATGGTCTCACGCCAACGATTAGCAATCCCATCCCAGTGGGCAATGGGATGGGGGGGATTTTGACTGTCCTTGGCCGCTTGGTAGGCATTTTCCTGGGCCGCTGCCACAGCATTAAGTAAATTTGCTTCACCTTGATAATTAGCCAATAATGATTGGGCATCTGATCGATATCGTGACCATGGTGGAATGGGTTTGAGGGTATCCACAGCTGTATTTAGCTGTTCACTCATATCGATTACCGTTTGGGGGGTTGGCTGATCTTTAAGGGCAATTAAGGCCGCATCACCTAGAGCTTGAGCCTGCTGGATGCGATCGCACCCCCCCAGCACACAGGGTCGACTTAAACCATACCCTAAGCCCCCAAATATAGCCGCCACACCAATCCCAGCCACCACCAAACTGAGGGGAAAACGAGGTTGATCAAAATCATCATCCTCTGGCTCAGCCCCCTCTACAAAGACCGACTCACCCATGCCATCATCGGGCATTTCCTCTGAATCATGCTCGTAGAGCCCATTCAAATTTAAGAGTTGCTCAACAGATGGTTCATCGTCAATTGCAGACTCCTCTATGGACAGTAAATCCTCACCAAATTTGAGTTCCTCACCGGATAAAAGTTCTCCTTCACCAGATAAAAATTCCTCTTCAGAGAGATCTCCCGTTACCTCATCCTCATCCCCAGCATCACTCTCAAACAAACTGACAGGAGCAACTTCCGGTTGACGACTTAATAATGGCTCAAAGACTTGATCATCAAGGGCCATGTCATCTAAAAAAACAGGTCCAGAACTATCCTGTAGTAACCAATTAAACCGATGCACCGCAATCGGTTTTGGCATCGATGGCTGCTTTAAATACACCTTAATTGGAATAGGTTTCCCTGTAGCACCTAAATGCTCAGCCTCTACAGGTAGTCCTTCAATCTCTAAGCGATGACGAATCGAAGTTTCTGCCTGGGCAAATACATACTGTTCAGGCACCGTATCCATATGGGGACTTTCTAACAAAACCATGAGTTTACCCCGGCTAACGGCACACTGTACCGTTATCTCCTCAGGCACCTCCGGCGTCCTACTCAAATCGTAGGTCAGATCTACCGCCAGGCGGCTTAGGGTAAACGCCGACGCTAAACTCATGCTCTACGCCTCCACAACGTCAACCAGCAGGGCAATCGCCCTAGTAAACAACTGTCTAAAGACAACCAATGCATCATCTAACCATAGGTTTGGTCCCTAGTTTACCCACACATTCAATGTGGAAAGGGCCAAGGGTATCAAAGCTATTGAATAGTGGCCTATTGTTTACGTTTTCGCAAGCCCTTTTCCCCTTTGTTCAACACCTATTTGCATAATCCCCCTAAATCAAGGGACAAATAATAGTCAAATCCCCAGCACACGTTACCCTAGAACTCAACCATATCCCCCGAAACCAAGCCATGTCCAAGTTGAAACTGGTAATTCCTCTGCAGACAAATGCTAGACCACATCTAAGTTGAAGCCGGTAGGTTTTTCACCGGAAAAATAACCATCCCGGATGTGGAAAAGGTTTATTTCTGGACATGGATAAGATTTAGTTCGTTTTTCTCGCAGTGATCAGATGAACATCCTAATTGTTGAAGACGAAGTTGATATTGCTAACCTGATTCAGCTTTATCTGACAAATGAAAACTTCATCACTGAAATCTGTACCAGCGGGACCGAGGCCCTAGAACGCTTTCCTATTTTTCAACCAGACCTGATTATCCTGGATTTGATGATCCCAGGATTAGATGGTTTAGAAGTCTGCGCCCGCATTCGTCAGACACCGGGCAAAAAAGATCCCTACATATTGATGCTGACTGCTAGAGGGGAAGAGCTTGATCGCATTATCGGCCTCTCCACAGGAGCCGATGACTACATGGTCAAACCCTTTAGCCCCCGTGAACTCGTTGCTCGGGTAAGGGCTTTACTACGCCGTAGTCTGCGAGGATCAGACCCTGGTCAAGACTATCAGACGGCTCACTTTACCATCAACCTTAATCAACGCACCGTTCTTTACAAACAGCCAGCTCAACGGTTAGCCAATCAAGGTTCAACCACTATTACCTTAGATTTGACGCCGTTAGAATTTGATTTGCTAGCCACATTTTTGAGCTACCCTGGTCGCGTCTGGAACCGCCCACAGCTGATCGAAAAGCTCTGGGGAGACAAGTTCTTTGGCGATGAACGGGTAGTCGATACTCACATTGCTCGTCTGCGTAAAAAAATCGAACCCAACCCAACCCAACCGATGTTTATCAAAACCGTTGTCGGTGTTGGTTATAGATTTGAAGATGGCCCTATGGGTTCTTAACGCTTAAAACTCCCCCTTATTGCCTTTAGTACATGGCAAAAGTCCCGTCAAATATCAGTTTACGCACCAGATTACTGCTATCCCACCTGATCGTTATGGCAGTGGCGATCATCGCCCTCGCTGGTGTCAGTCGTCTTTCCACCCCCCGATATTTTGTGGTCACCTTAGAACGGCTAGAAGGCAGAGGTATTCGCATTCAACAAATGCGTGGCCAAATTTTAGAAAGCTTTACCGACGCCTGGGCAAGGGGCATGATCTGGTCAGTCCTGTTGGGTGGCGGGGCCGCTGGCGGCATTAGCTATTTACTATCGCGACGGATAATTCGTCCGCTTACCCGCATGGAACGTATTACCCAACGTTTCGCGGCTGGGGATTGGGCCGCCCGTGTCCCCGCTTCAGATATTCCAGAGTTACACCAACTTGGCCACAGCTTTAACCGCATGGCAAGCGACCTAGAACAGGTGGAACAACAGCGACGTGAGCTAGTCAGCGACCTATCCCATGAACTACGTACACCCCTCACCATCATTCGTGGCTACCTTGAAGCCCTGACCGATAAAAAATTGACTGCCACGCCTGAGACTTACGCCTGCCTAATTCGTGAAACCCAACGACTGCAGCGTCTAGTGGAAGATTTACAAGAACTCTCCAAGTTGGAGGCGGGCTATCTACCCATTCAACGGCAATGCTTGGACCTAGAACCGTTAATTCGGCAGGTCACTCAGCGGTTTCGAGATCAACAGATTGCATTGGAAAATCCGCAAATTGTCGTAGATGTGGCTGCTGTTCTCCCCGCTGCTGACGCTGACGCTGCCCGTACTGAACAAATTTTGGTTAACTTACTCAGTAATGCCCTGCAGTACACAGACACTGGCAAAATAACGGTTAAAGCGTGGCATCAGGCAGAACGGGTTTGGCTATCGGTACGGGATACAGGTATCGGTATCGCTGACACCGATTTACCCCATGTTTTTGAACGATTCTGGCGAGCCGATCGCTCTCGTAGCCGCCGTTCTGGCGGTACTGGCATTGGTCTGGCCATTTGCAAACGTTTGGTCGAACTACAGGGAGGCGAAATTTATGTCAGCAGCCAAATCAACCAGGGCAGCACATTTAAATTTTGGTTGCCTAAAGCTACGCAAACCCACTAAGTTTTAACATAGATGGAATACCAACGGATTACAATCCATGAAGTGATAGGTCATAATAATGAGTACTGATGACCGTCACTGCGGACACTCAACTGATGGATAGCCGCTGTTAGCAGCGTGGTTATTCGATTGAGCTTTCTTGACCTGCGGCCAATACCTGTCCGCTTCATTGCACTCATGTCCGAATCCAAATCCCAAGATCCACGCCTTAGCAAAAAGCTATGTGACTCTAGTCAGCTTTTTCGCGATCGCTATGAGGTAGTGCGTATTTTGGGGCGAGGCGGCTTTGGCGTAACTCATTTAGCTCGCGATCGCATGCTGCCTGGGTCACCACTATGTGTAATTAAACAGCTCTTTCCTAAAGTCAGTCATCCCATCGCCCTGGAACGCGCCAAACAGCGTTTTCGCCGTGAAGCTAGAATCCTCGGACGGTTAGGTAGCCACTCGCAACTGCCCATGCTGTTGGACTACTTCACCTTCAAAGGGGAATTTTTCCTAGTGCAGGAATATGTTCACGGGGATACCCTCAGCCGTGAAGTGCGCAAAAACGGTGCCCAGAAAGAACCTACCGTTAAGAAATTTCTAGCAGAAGTGCTCCCAGCAGTCCGCTACATCCATAGAAATCGCGTTATTCATCGCGACATTAAACCCCCCAATATCATTCGCTGTCGCGACGATAATCGTTTAGTACTCCTCGACTTTGGTGCCGTGCGTGAGTGCCTGCACCATGATGATGACCCCGGTGATCACGCAGCCAGCCCAACCACCCATTTTGTCGGCACCATGGGCTTTGCACCCCCAGAGCAGCTAGCACTACGTCCCACCTACAGCAGTGATATCTATGCCTTAGGTGTGACCTGTCTATATTTACTTACAGGTAAATCTCCCTTGGAATTTGATGTTGATCCCGATACCCAGGAGATAAACTGGCAACGCTCAGTCAGTATCAGCACATCCTTTGAAAAATTATTATCTAAAATGTTAACCACTGATTTGTCAGAGCGATTCAGACGCATTGACGAGGTGCAGCATGCCCTTCAGTTAGATGCCCATTACAGCAACTTAGAACGCTGTCTCAACCGCGTCCCCAAAGCCCCAGAAACAGTCCCCCAAAAGGATGCCCTGGATTTAGAAAAAAGCCAATCCCCGATTCAACGGAAAGCAGCTGCCATTCGACGATTACGGCAACGTCAGCATACGAAAAACCGTCCTAGCACTGGATCTGCATTTCCATTGTAAGCTCCCCGGTCCTAAGGACTCTAACAGTGGAGCTATCACAAAGCACTTTAGCTCTAAAGCCAGGTTTGGATTACATCATCCACTAGCTCAGGCAATTCATCGTAGAGACAGTGGCCAGCCCCATCTATTGCTTGATAAGTAATTTGTGGGCTTAAGGCCAGAATTTGCTCTGCCCATTTTATCGGTAGGACATTGTCTTGCGTACCCCACAGTAAAAGGATTGGGATAGATATCTGCTGGATCAGCTCTGCAGTCACATCACTAAATTCCGCCTTGGTACGAGATTTAACCAGGTAACAAAGCGTACGGGCTGCTCCACGCTCCAAGGTTGGTCTTGTAAATAGATCCACTAGCTCATCATTAACCCGTTCAGGTCGTTGGTAAATACCAGTTAGCACCCTCCGAATCAAACCTGGCTGACGCACTATTGCAAATAAGGGCCTCAGTAATAATGGCGTTGCAAATAGACTCTCCACTTGCCGCGCTAGCCGTTCTACCCGCCCTGATACTAATTCCTGACGGGAAAGGGGTAACGTGAATAAAATTAGCCGATCTGCCATATCTGAATGCCGGGCTATTGCTGTCAAAGCCACTAAAGCCCCCAGAGAATGCCCAATCAAGATAACAGGTTGACCAATCACCGTTTGCCAAAAGTCATAGACTTGCGCTTGCCAGAATTCAGCCCCCATTAGCACCGCTGCCTTTTGGGAATGACCAAAGCCTAAAAGATCTAAGGCATAAACGGGGCGTTGTTGCCCCCAACCCTTTAGATTTGATCGCCACTGTTCCAAACTAGCCCCAAAGCCGTGGATTAATAACATCGGTTGCCGCTGCTGAGCAACCCAATCATCGGGACGGATATAGGTATAGCGGACACGCCAACCACGCCAGCACCAAAAACGCTGATGTCCCAAGTCGGGACGGTGAGAGGCTTGGGTTCGCTTCATAGATGCAATTATGGAAATAGATGATAACTATCATGTAACTTCAGCCAGCTTGCCATTAAAGGAACCAATAGTGGCTAACTGCAGATACCTTTAAGATAGATTAAGAACCATTTACTGATGAGTTGAACCACGTCCAAGTTGAACCCTATAGATCTTTCCCTGGGAAAACGACCGTCCTGGACGTGGACAAGGTTTAACCATCCCCCTAAAAACTCATCCCTAGGGACAGTGAGGCTTACTATGACTGAGACCAAACAGAGAGATGTGCAAGTATTGCCCATTGCGTCCGACACTCTTGTTTTACGCTCTCGCAGCTGGAATCGTCTGCGGTTTGAAATTGAATATGCCCTGGAAAAGGGAACAACAGCAAATTCATATTTAATTAATGCGGATCGGGTTGCTTTACTGGATCCGCCTGGCGGCTCATTTACAACTATCTTTTTAGATACGCTGCGATCGCACATTGCCCTTGACCAGCTCGACTATATTATTTTGGGGCACGTTAATCCCAACCGATTAGAAACCCTGCAACATCTGGTCAATGAAGCTCCCCAGGTGACAATTGTATGTTCAAATCCAGGGGCAATCGCCATCAAGGCAGCTGAGCTTTCTCTACAAAATCCGCTGCTGGTTATCAAGGGCACCGACGACATGCTTGACCTTGGTCAAGGCCACAAACTGCAATTTATGCCAGTGCCCACCCCCCGTTGGCCCGATGGACTCAGCACCTACGACCCCATTACTTGCACTCTATATACCGATAAGTTCTTCAGCGCTCACCTTTGTAATGACGACCCCTACGACCTGAACTGGGAGGCTTTATTAGAAGATCGTCGTTACTATTTTGAAACCGTTATGGCCCCCAATGCCAAACAGGTTGCCACTGCTTTAGAAAAGCTCAGTGAATTCCCAGCTCATCTCTATGGTGCTGGCCATGGTCCTCTGGTGAAATACGGCATTCACGAACTCACCCAGCAGTACCAACAATGGTGTGACCAACAAAAACAACAAACCCTGAATGTGGCGTTAATTTACGCATCGGCCTATGGCAATACGGCCACCATTGGCCAAGCCATCGCCCGAGGAATCACTAAAGCCGGTGTTGCTGTCGAATCGATCAACGCGGAACAAGCTCCTCAAAGCGATATTAAAACCGCTGCTGAAACCTGTGCAGGCTTCATTCTTGGCTCTCCCACCCTCGGTGGACACGCTCCTACCCAGATCCAAACAGCCTTAGGATTGCTACTCTCCACTGCCTCTAAAAATAAGCTAGCCGGTGTATTCGGCTCCTATGGTTGGAGTGGTGAAGCCATTGACCTACTCGAAAATAAATTACGAGACGGTGGCTATAGCTTTGGCTTCGAGCCCATTCGAGTAAAATTCAAACCTGATGAGGTCACTCTTAAATACTGCGAAGAAGCGGGTACCGACTTTGCCCAAGCCTTGAAAAAAGCAAAGCGCGCCAAGGCTCCCCGCACCCCCGCCAGCGATGTTGAAAAAGCCGTGGGCCGGTTAGTTGGCTCTCTGTGTGTGGTCACCGCCAAACAAGGTGAAGTTGCCAGTGCCATGCTGGCCTCATGGATAGCCCAAGCTACCTTTAACCCACCGGGTTTTACCGTTGCCGTCGCCAAAGAACGAGCCATTGAGACTTTAATCTACCCAGACAATCCTTTTGTGCTCAATATCCTGGGTGCAGGCAAACAGTTAGGCCCCATGAAACAATTTCTCAAACCCTTTACACCGGCAGAGAACCGATTTGAAGGCGTCGATATTGATATTGCTAATAACGGGGCTTATATTCTCAAAGATGCGATCGCTTATTTAGAATGTACCGTTAAAAGTCGTATGGATTGCGGTGACCACTGGGTTGTTTATGCCACAATTGATAGTGGTCAGGTCCTCGACATCAATGCTAAAACCGCTGTCCACCACCGCAAAACAGGCAATGTCTATTAGGCCTAAAGCCATCCCAACCAATTAGGCATACGACGGTAAAACAGAGACTGAAACCCTTTTCGAGCAAATCCAAAGGGCTGAATAATTATTGACCACATAGGTTTTACAATCTCCATCAACCGCTTAAACGGGCATTTTGTCGGGACAGTCTCCATTTCCTGCACTGTTCGCCTAGCTTCAGCTAGAGCCCGTCTGGCTTCAGTCAGTTTGCCCCCAGCAACGATGGTAGCCATTTGTTCCAAATAAGCTTCCAGATATTGAACCCTGAGCTGAGGAGAATCTGTAACCCGACTCAAAAAAGGTAAATCAGATTCAGTCATAAACCGAATCGCCAGCATCGGGACTGGACTTTGCAATGGGCGAAAGTTTGGATTATGCAAACCAGGACTCTGATTGAAGCGATGGAATTCCCCTAACATCAAACCCTTTTCCACAAAAAAAGGTTTTAACGTTTTTTGTACCTGATCAATCACATGACATTGATCATCCGGAAGATCTGAAAACACCAGTAACAAAGCTTTATAGATCGCTAGCTTCCCTTGTTGAGGCAACTGCTCTAAAAACGTTTGACGATACTCCTTTACCAGCTCTTCTAAGTCAGCTTGGTTCATACCATTCATAGAGATCTCCACCAGCTGAATCGTCTCTAGCTTTAACGAACGTGGTACGAACGGACACACTAATCCAACTCTCCCAAGTTCAGCATGGGGTTTAGCCAGGAAATTTTCAATCCACTCAGTTGTCTTTACCAAAGAAGAAGATGCGGCAACATACTCTTTTAGCTGGCTGGGCGTCATCAATTGCATCACAGGTCTCTTAATCTTATACAAAGTTCGGCGTATCTAAAACATTCAAACTTGATTAGTTCACTTAAGTTCAATAAAAATGCAAACGACAAAACTTCAACAAACCCATCATGAGGTTGTCGTTCATTAAACTTTCAAGTCAGCACTACGAGAACAGGCAAACTAAAGTCTTAGAACAAATTTTCTATCCTAATTCTAGATTGCCCTAGAGTTTTTACCGAGAGCCGAAGCTTGAAATCACTAAAACTTCAACAAAATAGGAAATAAATAAAATTACTTTTCCGTTGCTAATCCTTACAGAGAATACACTTATTCAAAATATACAAGAATATCCCTTTTGGAATACCTAGAAAGCCTTAAAACCATTACCAAATAAAGATTATTAGGTTTTAAAATAAACTTAAAATCAGCCTTATTCAACAAATAGTTATCAATAAAAAATCTCTCATCAATGAGGAAATTTTAATGAGAAGCTTTCATTTTAGAGGGCTATCACTATAACTTTACTAACTTCTTAAGGGAGTCTGTCATATTAATAAGTATATTACTTGATTCTGAAACCACTAAAACTTCAATAAAACAGGAGACAAATGAAGTTACTTACCAAATTTAAAGAAGTTCTTTGTATCTAGATAAAGTTTTAACCAAACATTTGATCCTAATTTAATTTTCAATTTAGCTACAGTTCTGCCCCTCAAATCATTTCTTCTGGTTCTTCGAACCCAGATTTTTTGACAATCTGAACAATACCTTAAAAGCAACATCAGACTTTGATAAAGATATCCAAAGTTAAGGCATTTACTTAAATCATCCTTGAAAGATGTAGCCAACAATCTAACAACGAAGGGGGCAGTCTTCATTAGTGTTTGCCATTAAAGATGACAAGCCGATCAGTCCCCTGCCAAAGGGGGCATTCTAAGCAAATCAGATAGATATTTTACATATTACTGTCAACGTTTTAGCGCTGTCTTGATGAATTCTTCCAAAGTGCCTACGTCGAAACTGCCTAGTTTGTTAAACACCTCCCAAACGGCGGATCAACAGGAAACATGGTCAAGCTCGCAACTTGACGTGCATCCTGTTAAATTGCCCTCAGCAAACTGTTGCATTCACGACTTATTTGCCCAGCAAGTACAGCGTACTCCTCATGCCGTTGCGGTTATTACTGAAGATGCCCAGTTTACCTATCAACAGATCAATCGACAGGCCAATCGATTAGCCTATCAGCTATCAACCCTAGGGGTTAGCCCGAATCAACTAATCGGTATCTGTGTAGAGCGTTCTATAGATATGATCGTAGGACTACTTGGCATTCTCAAAGCTGGTGGTGTCTATGTACCTATCGATCCTCATTATCCAATCGAACGAATACGTCTGATTCTGCACGACACCCAGGTGAACATTCTATTAAGTCAAACTCACTTAGAAGAAAAATTATTATCTTGCTTACCACAAACAAATAACACTCTCATTTGTTTAGATCGAGACCAATGGACTAATATGCAGTCCTGCCCTGATCTATCAGTACCGGTTACTGCAGATCAGTTGATGTATGTCATCTATACCTCTGGTTCTACTGGACGACCAAAGGGAGTCATGATTCCCCATAATGGTATCTGTAATCAGTTGTATTGGCGTCAAACAACATTTCCGCTGACATCTCAAGATCGAGTACTACAGAATATATCCTTTAGTTTTGATCCCTCCGTATGGCAAATTTTCTGGCCTTTATTGGTTGGTGCCCAGTTGGTTCTACCTCGTCCTGGCGGACAACAGGATATCGCCTACCTAGTTGAACTGATAGCCCAACAAAAGGTATCAGTCATTGCTTTAGTGCCATCTTTATTAAGAGTACTATTAGACCAACCGGGGCTAGCTCAGTGTAAAGCATTAAAACACATTTTTTGTGGTGGTGAAGCCCTTTCGCTAGAGCTTCAACAACAATTTTTCCAACGTTTCTCAGAAAACTCAGTTCAGTTACACAATGTTTACGGCCCTACAGAAGCCTCCATTGATGCCACCTACTGGACTTGTCAGCAAACGGTTACTCAGCCCATTGCCCCCATTGGCCATCCTATCAGCAACACCCAGATTCATATTTTGGATCAAAATCTCCAATCTATAGACAACAATGAAACCGGTGAAATTTATATTGGTGGCGCAGGCCTAGCTAAAGGATATCTCAACCGACCAGAATTATCGGCTGCCAGATTTATTACCCTACCCCAGGATCAATCTCGTATTTATAAAACTGGAGATTTGGGCAAATATCTACCCGATGGCACCATTCAATTTCTAGGGCGGATTGACCAACAGGTAAAAATCCGGGGCTTTCGCATTGAACTCGGGGAAATTGAAAGCTGTCTCGACCAACATCCAGATATTACCCAAAGTGCCGTTATTGCCTGGGAATTTGCACCAGGCCAAAAGCGCTTGTTTGCCTATTTTGTTCCTAATACAAAGGTTCCACCGGATGTAAAAACTATACGTGCATGGCTGCAACAAAGGCTCCCAGACCATATGGTGCCAGCTATGTATATGCCCCTAGACTCATTTCCCTTAAATACCAATGGCAAATTAGATCGTAAAGCATTACCTACACCAGTCGCTCCAAGTACCTATGTCAGTGATTACAATAAGCCGTTTGAGGATGAGTGGTCGAGCAAACTAGCAACATTATGGCGTCAGATCTTACAAACATCGTCCATCAGCCAAACTGATAATTTTTTTGAGTTAGGGGGTGACTCACTACTAGCGGCCCAACTCTCAAATCATATCGAACAAACATTTAATCAACCGTTTCCAGTTGCTAATCTATTTAAGGCACCTACATTAAAGGCGATGATCACTCTCCTTAAGGAGAATACAAGTTATAAACCTGGGCAAGTATTGGTACCTATTCAGCCTCAGGGAAATAGACCACCCTTATTCTGTTTACATACCAAAACTGGTAGTGTCTTTGACTATTATGGCTTAGCTAAATACTTAGAGCGTGATCAGCCAGTTTATGGCATTCAAGCAAAATGGGTTGATAATCAAGAGCTGGATTGGGACCTGATTAGTCAGCACTCGTGCGATCGCGTCGAAACCATGGCCAGAGACTATATCCAAACAATCCAGACTCTACAACCTCAGGGACCTTACTACCTGTGTGGTTATTCCTTTGGCGGACTACTAGCCTACGAAATTGCACAACAGCTGAGCACCCAAGGCCACATTATCGGCCTATTAGCCCTCTTCGATACCTACAACCATGCAGGTGAGTGGTTTCATGAACCTCTATCATTACGACTACAAAATGCAATCAATAAAATTCAAAAATTATCCTGGCATGAAAAACTTGCCTATGGGCAGGAAAAATTAAAGCGTATCACAACTATATCTTTACAATCCCCCTCCCAAAGCAATCAGAAGATTTTAGAAAAGTTCTCCACCCAAGCAAAAGTTTGCGAAACTGCGTTGAAACACTACTGCCCCAAACCTTACGATGGGGAGTTAACCTTATTTCGTGCTGAGCACCCCCCTGCAGCCTATGGTTACCAGGCCATCAAAATAGATCGCAACCTAGGCTGGCATCAGGTCGTTACTGGGAAAATTAATATTCAACCCATGGCATGTCATCATTTTGTTATAACCGATGAGCCCCACATCCAAACCCTTAGCGAAAAACTACAAGATCTGTTAAATGAGCGCCAAAAACATAAATGAATCAACGGTTTGGCTAGACAATTCCAGAATCATAGCGATGGTTGCCGTAGTTCTTTTACATGTAGCCACCATCGTCATGGTCTCCAATGATATTGGCTCTAACTATTGGTGGTTCGGCAATATCTATAACTCTCTGGTTAGGTGGTGCGTACCTGTTTTTGTGATGCTCAGTGGGGCACTATTACTCGATCCTCACAAACAAGAAGACCTATCAACATTCTATAGAAAACGTGCTTCTAGAATTTTAATACCTATCCTAACCTGGTCTTTTTTTTTCCTGAGCTGGCGCTTTATAAAAGGTAGCCTTCAAGGAGACCCACCCAAAATTCTAGAACTATTGGGAAATTTAGTATCTGGCAATCCCTACGAACACATGTGGTTCTTATACATGATTTTAGGGCTATATCTATTTACGCCATTTTTTCGCAAAATTGTCACTAGTACGACTAAACAAGAATTCAATATTCTTATTATCGCAACATTTTCCCTGGCAGCCATAAATCACTTTTATACGAGCTTTACAGCCACTGAATCCAAGCTCTTTATCAACTGGTTTCTGCTATACATACCGTTTTTCTTTGTTGGCCATCGCATACGCAACACAACAGTCCAACCCCCTAAGAGTATCCTATGGGTTACATTTCTCACCTCAACAAGTTTAACTGCCCTTGGTTGTTATGTTCGAGCAATCTCCCAAAACCTTCCCTTAGATTCATATTTTTATGGATATTTAAGCCTCACAGTAATTCCTATGTCCATTAGCGTGATGTATTTACTAAAAACCTGGAATACTCCTATATTAAATAATACATTTACCAAAAAGTTGTCATTATTCACACTTGGTATTTACCTTATTCATCTTCTCTTTTTAGAAGGAATAATCAAAATAGGGTATGCTACCAAAATTCATCCTGTTGCGTCTGTTCCTGTTGTTACAGGAATCACTTTCATGCTCGCTTTTACAGGAACTTGGATACTGTCCAAAATTCCCTATCTTAAAAAGAGCATCTAAAATTAGATCCACAAAAGACCTACTGACACTGCCCAAGACTAATGGAAAGACAATTAGGCTTCAACCTTAATCTTTTAGACTAAATTATAGAAATTACAGTTTGAGTCAGACGCATTAAATGCAACGCTTGGCCAGTATTCTGTACCAGGATTCATGACTCTTTACATGCCCCATGAGTAACTAGCTCATAGGGCTAAAAGTATGTTACCTATAGAAATATTTCATTGTTCAAAACTACTGTTTAATCTCGATTTATGACCGCTGCACCGTATCAATCTGCCCTTTTTAAAAGGTGTAAAGAAATCCATGGATTTTTGTCAGATTGCCAGCGACAGGCGACTTACAATCAGCATGCTAAGCTTGCCAACATTACACTTCCCATCAGTACTATTGAACCGTGGCTAGCACTACAGCATTTAGAGGCCACCTATCCGATACATTTTTACTATTCGACTTCTCAATATACCCTTTTGGGGTTAGGCGTAACTATTACTCAGCACACTGCAGGCTCCGATCGATTTGAACGCCTGCAGCAATTTGTAGATGTTTGGAGACGTCGTATCTTGTCATACAATCGTGGTAAGCTACCAGTGAAACCTTATTTTCTATGTGGTTTTACCTTTTTTGATCAAGTTGCTAACAGTTTATTTGACGCAGCTCAAGTATTTGTTCCTAAACTGCAAATTCTTCAACATGCCGGTCAAACAACCGTAAGCTTAAATTATCTAATTGATGATGCAGTGAATATCAATCGTCTTGTGGATGATATCAGACAACAACTCCAGGCATTGGAAACTGCAGCTAAGAAAGCAGCCCACCAGGCCAGGATATCATTCTCGAATCTCTCAAAAACTCCTAAAGTTGTTAGAGATGTAGGCAACTTTGAGCGCATGGTCAGTAACGTACTGCCTGCACTAAACAGTTCTAGTCTACACAAAGTGGTACTTGCCGATGCACTTGATGTATTATCTGCAAAACCTTTTAACATTCCAGCTTCTCTCAAAGCTCTTGGTACTGCTTACAATGATTGTTGTATCTTCTCATTTAGCAATGGTCAAGGTCCCGTTTTTATGGGAGCAAGTCCAGAAAGATTGTTGAGTATTACTACATCAGCTAGAGGAAAGCATCTTACCACTGATGCTTTAGCAGGTTCTGCCCCTCGAAGTAACAACATCCAGACCGATCAGCTGATTGCCAAACAATTGCTCAACGATCCCAAAGAACGTTATGAACATCAGGTTGTTGTTGAATTTATCGTAGACCAATTAACCAAACTAGGTCTAAACCCTAAATTTGCCAGTATCCCATCCATACTTCAACTAGCTAACATCCAACATTTACACACTCCCATTCAGGCCTCTTTACCCAATAACCTGAAACCGTTGACTCTAGTTAAGACATTACATCCTACCCCCGCTGTTGCCGGTTTACCCAGACCCATTGCCAGCCAATTACTCAACACAACAGAATCTTTTGATCGAGGACTTTACGCCTCTCCCCTTGGCTGGATTGATGCTAATGACAATAGTGAATTTGTTGTGTGTATTCGCTCTGCCCTCATTGATGGTTGTCAGGCCAGATTATTTGCTGGAGCCGGAATTGTTGCTCAGTCCAATCCTCGCAGTGAGTTGGCAGAAGTTAAACTCAAGTTGCAGGCACTTCTGGGGACCTTAGTGTAAGCATATTAGACTATAGCAACACCAATACCCTGTGGGGCTCAGCCATAGCAAAATCAGTGCTAGTGAATAAACACCTGCGGCAACCGACACATTTATCAGTTACCGCAGGTAAAAGAACTCAGTTATAAATGAATCTCGTTAATGACCATTTATTGACCGTTACCTGTAGCCACAGCTGGGGTTCCCAGCTGCACATTAGGCGTCTGCACCACAGGAGCTTGCTGACCATTCCACTTATCTACACGAGCCCGCTCATTTCGCAGACGCTCTAATTCCAACAGCTGGGGCGTTACCGAACCTGCTCGCAAACGATTTGCTTCGGCCTCTGCTTTTGCCTCTTCCAGCAAGACTTGGGCCTCTCCCTTAGCACGAGCTACGTTGGCCTCTGCTTCAGCTTCAACTTTACGACGATTAAACTCAGCCGTTTGAGCAGCTTGCTGAGCCGCAAACTGTTCATCAATACTAGCCTGAATCTCCTCAGGCAGACGTAATGGTCCCAGCAAAGCAACATCCTGTACAACAATAAATGGAAATCGGGTCTGAGTACAGGTACGTACAGCATCTACCAGTTTTTGCTGGTTGGTCGGTAGCATTGAGGGGGTCAACTGTAAATCTTCAGCAGACTTTCCAAAACAATTACGTAAGCCATTACGTAATTCGCTAGCCCGAAACTCATCGGGAGTCTTACGATAGGTTTCATAAAACTCATGGAGTTTTGTTTTAGGACTCCCTGTAATAACTTGCTCAGTTGTAAATCCAAAGGAAACTCCCACATCTGCTGAGACAGGGCTACCCCCCACAGAGAAAACAACTGATTCATCATTAGGAGATCCCTCCGTT
>CBDHHL010000032.1:835000-2870000 GCA_965263355.1 Leptolyngbyaceae cyanobacterium
GCATCCAGATCGTTACGCCTTTCGTGCGGGTCGGAACTTACCCGACAAGGAATTTCGCTACCTTAGGACCGTTATAGTTACGGCCGCCGTTCACCGGGGCTTCGGTCGCTAGCTTCATCCGAAGACTGACCAGCTTCCTTAACCTTCCGGCACTGGGCAGGCGTCAGCTCCTATACTTCCTCTTTCGAGTTTGCAGAAACCTGTGTTTTTGGTAAACAGTCGCCTGGATCTCTTCACTGCGACCCCCGTTAAGGGGTACCCCTTCTCCCGAAGTTACGGGGCCATTTTGCCGAGTTCCTTAGAGAGAGTTAGCTCGCGCCCCTTAGTATACTCAACCCACCCACCTGTGTCGGTTTACAGTACGGGTCCAGTCGTTTCATCACATCCACAGCTTTTCTCGGCACTATCGTTCCCTACTCAAGGTCCGTAGACCTCTCCCAATCCAATCAGGGTGTAGTTAGTTGTCATGCGTCCCTGCAATGCTCCACGACTAGAGTCCAGGAATATTAACCTGGTATCCATCGACTACGCCTTTCGGCCTCGCCTTAGGTCCCGACTAACCCTCCGCGGACGAGCCTTCCGGAGGAAGCCTTAGGTTTTCGGGGTAGATGATTCTCACATCTATTTTCGCTACTCAAGCCGACATTCTCACTTCTGCTTCGTCCACACCTGCTTTCGCTAATGCTTCTCACTATCACAGAACGCTCCTCTACCACTCTTTCGAGTCCACAGCTTCGGTACATCTCTTAGCCCCGTTCATTTTCGGCGCAAGAGCGCTTGACCAGTGAGCTATTACGCACTCTTTCAAGGATGGCTGCTTCTAGGCAAACCTCCTGGTTGTCTCAGCACTCTCACCTCCTTTATCACTTAGAGATGATTTGGGGACCTTAGCTGGTGGTCTGGGCTGTTTCCCTCTCGACGATGAAGCTTATCCCCCACCGTCTCACTGGCACTGTATTCACTGGGTATTCTGAGTTTGTCTCGATTTGGTACCGCTCTCGCAGCCCGCACCGAAACAGTGCTTTACCCCCCAGCTATAATCAATACCGCTGCGCCTAAACACATTTCGAGGAGATCCAGCTAGCTCCGGGTTCGATTGGCATTTCACCCCTAACCACACCTCATCCGCTCCTTTTTCAACAGAAGTCGGTTCGGTCCTCCACTTAGTGTTACCTAAGCTTCAACCTGGACATGGTTAGATCACCCGGGTTCGGGTCTATAAACACTGACTAACGCCCTTATCAGACTCGGTTTCCCTTTGGCTCCGTCATTCCCGACTTAACCTGCCAGTGCCTATAAGTCGCCGGCTCATTCTTCAACAGGCACGCTATCACACGTTTAATCGTGCTCTAACTGCTTGTAAGCTCATGGTTTCATGTTCTATTTCACTCCCCTCCCGGGGTTCTTTTCACCGTTCCCTCGCGGTACTATTCGCTATCGGTCACACAGGAGTATTTAGCCTTACGAGGTGGTCCTCGCGGATTCAATCGGGATTCCACGTGCCCCGACCTACTCGGGATTCAGCTAGTATCCTTTCAATGTCGACTACAGGACTCTCACCTTCTTTGGTTCACCTCTCAAGTGATTCGTCTATCGTCCAGATTCCATCGCGCTGTCCCACGACCCCAAACCTAAAAAAGTCTGGTTTAGGCTCTTCCCGCTTCGCTCGCCGCTACTAAGGGAATCGAGTTTTCTTTCTCTTCCTACAGCTACTAAGATGTTTCAATTCGCTGCGTTGGCTCGTGCCATCCTATAGATTCAGATGACCGTATTTAGGGTTGCCCCATTCGGAAACCCACGGATCAATGCATGCTTCCTGCTCCCCGTGGCATATCGCCGGTAACCGCGTCCTTCATCGCCTCTGTGTGCCTAGGTATCCACCATGAGCCCTTTGTAGCTTGACCTCTCAGTCGCATACTAAAGGTTCTCTTTTGTCGAACTACCTATTCGACTAATCTATGCAGTTGTCAAGGTTCTCGCTAGACCTAAGTCCAGCAGCTTATCAAAAGCGACAAGGTGCTGAAATTATTCCCTTCGTCTCACGCCATCGCACAGCACCCCCTCTCAGAATGCTACGCTTAACAACGCTAATTTGGTGGAGGTAAGCGGACTCGAACCGCTGACATCCTGCTTGCAAAGCAGGCGCTCTACCAACTGAGCTATACCCCCATCCCAGTGGGCCATCCTGGACTCGAACCAGGGACCTCACCCTTATCAGGGGTGCGCTCTAACCACCTGAGCTAATAGCCCCAATACTCTCATCGAGTAATGAACCTAAACAATAGCTTGAGATTCCTTAATCCTGTTTACGACCTAGAGTGACCAAGCCCTCTCCGATTAACTTATTTGCGGAGTAGAACTGGTTGGTCTCCCTGAAAGGAGGTGATCCAGCCACACCTTCCGGTACGGCTACCTTGTTACGACTTCACCCCAGTCATCAGCCCTGCCTTCGGCGCCCCCCTCCCTAAGGTTAGGGTAACGACTTCGGGCATGGCCAACTTCCATGGTGTGACGGGCGGTGTGTACAAGGCCCGGGAACGTATTCACCGCAGTATGCTGACCTGCGATTACTAGCGATTCCTCCTTCATGCAGGCGAGTTGCAGCCTGCAATCTGAACTGAGCAACGGTTTATGGGATTAGCTCACCCTCGCGAGTTGGCTGCCCTTTGTCCGTTGCATTGTAGTACGTGTGTAGCCCAGAACGTAAGGGGCATGATGACTTGACGTCGTCCACACCTTCCTCCGAGTTGTCCCCGGCAGTCTCTCCAGAGTGCCCAACTTAATGATGGCAACTAAAGACGTGGGTTGCGCTCGTTGCGGGACTTAACCCAACATCTCACGACACGAGCTGACGACAGCCATGCACCACCTGTCTCCCCGTTCCCGAAGGCACCATCTGATTTCTCAGATGTTCGGGGGATGTCAAGTCCTGGTAAGGTTCTTCGCGTTGCATCGAATTAAACCACATACTCCACCGCTTGTGCGGGCCCCCGTCAATTCCTTTGAGTTTCACACTTGCGTGCGTACTCCCCAGGCGGGATACTTAACGCGTTTGCTTCGGTACTGCACGGGTCGATACGCACAACACCTAGTATCCATCGTTTACAGCTAGGACTACAGGGGTATCTAATCCCTTTCGCTCCCCTAGCTTTCGTCCATCAGCGTCAGTTATGGCCCAGCAGAGCGCCTTCGCCACTGGTGTTCTTCCTAATATCTACGCATTTCACCGCTACACTAGGAATTCCCTCTACCCCTACCATACTCTAGTCACTCAGTTTCAGTTGCTCTCCCACAGTTGAGCTGCAGTCTTTAACAACTGACTTAAGTAACCGCCTACGGACGCTTTACGCCCAATAATTCCGGATAACGCTTGCATCCTCCGTCTTACCGCGGCTGCTGGCACGGAGTTAGCCGATGCTGATTCCTCTAGTACCGTCAGAGCTTCTTCCTAGAGAAAAGAGGTTTACAATCCACAGACATTCCTCCCTCACGCGGCGTTGCTCCGTCAGGCTTGCGCCCATTGCGGAAAATTCCCCACTGCTGCCTCCCGTAGGAGTCTGGGCCGTGTCTCAGTCCCAGTGTGGCTGATCTTCCTCTCAGAACAGCTACTGATCGTCGCCTTGGTAGGCCCTTACCCCACCAACTAGCTAATCAGACGCGAGCTCATCCTCAGGCCAAAAAGTTTCATCTCTCGACATATGGGGTATTAGCTTCCGTTTCCAAAAGTTGTCCCCCACCTAAGGGCAGATCCTCACGCGTTACTCACCCGTCCGCCACTAACCCCGAAAGGTTCGTTCGACTTGCATGTGTTAAGCACGCCGCCAGCGTTCATCCTGAGCCAGGATCAAACTCTCCATGGTAATCATCAACTCATCTACATACATAAACAAATTGACAACCGTTGTTAAGTAATTCTCCTGATACTCAGCTTCCTAAGTATCCGGTCGTTTGACATCCATTACACACTCGTGATAGCGTATAACCAATTTCAAACTTAAGAAATTAACAGGATTTCGTCTAGAATCTCAAACTATTTATTTGTCTAGGTTCTACGCCCCACTCGGTGCGATTTAGTCGCCTCCGTGTCGAGCGCTTTACTAATATAGCGAGGCGTTAGGTCTAAGTCAATACCTCTGGCATTTTTTTTTAGTTTGCCTGAGCTTTCTGCTGTAAAAGGGTTTCAGAGGTTTTTATCAATTTTTCTTTGACGAACGCTGCATTTTTTTCGTCGTCTTTTATACAGGCTCTTCAGATACCGGGGTTTGATTGCGGACACTAGTTCAGAGTTAGCATTTGTATTTGATGCGACGGTTTGAGTGCCTTTCCGTACCTGTGGAATTGCTGCTCAACTAATTCTGTAGTCAATTCTGCTGTAGGTACTGGGCTTTTGCCTCACTTCAGAGGAGAATGTGACAGTTATATATGGATATGAGTCGAGGAAAGTGCGGTGAATTTTCAGTCTGTCATTGCTACACTGCATGACTTTTGGTCGGCGCAAGGATGTTTGATTGTTCAGCCCTATGACACTGAAAAGGGCGCAGGCACTAAAAGCCCTCACACGTTTTTAAGGGCCATTGGACCAGAACCTTGGTCAGTCGCCTATGTTGAACCCTGTCGTCGACCGGCAGATGGTCGCTATGGGGAAAACCCTAACCGCTACCAGCACTATTATCAGTACCAGGTTTTGATCAAACCCTCTCCCAGTAATATTCAAGATCTATACTTAGAATCTCTACGAGCATTGGGCATTAAACCGGAGGATCACGATATTCGGTTTGTGGAGGATAACTGGGAAGATGCGGCAGTCGGTGCCTGGGGTGTTGGCTGGGAAGTATGGCTTGATGGAATGGAGGTCACTCAGTTCACGTATTTTCAGCAATGCGGTGGATTGGATTGTAAGCCTGTTTCCATTGAGATTACCTACGGGTTAGAGCGATTGACGATGTATTTGCAAGAGGTTGATGCGATCGCAAAAATCCAATGGAATGACAGCGTTACCTATGGCGACGTCCATATGCAGGGTGAGATCGAATGCTCCACGTATAACTTTGAAGCGTCTAACCCAGAGCTATTGTTTAACTTGTTCAACCTATATCAGCAAGAAGCCGAACAGCTAATGGAGCGTGAGCTAGTATTGCCTGCCTATGACTTTGTGCTCAAATGCTCCCACACCTTTAATTTATTAGATGCTCGCGGAGTCATCTCTGTGACTGAACGCACCCGCTATATTCGTCAGGTGCGAGCCCTTGCGCGCAAGGTAGCTCAACTCTATTACGAGCAACGCGAAAAACTAGGTTTTCCACTCTTAAATAATGACGATGGGCAAAGTTTGCCGGATACAATCCATAAAGAAAATGCCGTACCTGCCTAAAATAAAGGCAGAGAACAGACGCGTTAGGGATATCCAATCATGGCCTCTAGTTTAAGAGCGTATTTAGAACCGATTGCCAACTGGTTTGCCCAGTTTGGTTTGCCAGAACCCATTACCCACTGGGGCCATCCTGTCATGATGGCAATTGTTGTTTTTGCTATGGGCAGCAGTGCCGCGATTGCTGGCTGGAAAATTCGTACCGGTGATGATCCACAGGCAACCATGGGTTCAATGCCCGTGCGGAAATTTCATAAGAAAGTAGCGTTGTGGATGACAACATTTATTGCCATGGGATACACTGGTGGTCTTTTGTCATTAGTGATGCAAGGCCAACCTATTCTAGAAAGTCCTCACTTCTGGACGGGTTCTGCCGTACTAGGCCTTTTAGGTCTAAATGGTGCGATCTCGATGAGTAAGTTTGGTGGCGGTCAAGATTCCTTAAGGAGTGCCCATGCCTATATTGGTACAGCTGCTTTAGCACTGATGGTGGTACATGCTGCTCTTGGTTTGAAACTTGGACTATCAATTTAAGCCATAGTCTCTCTCACTTACGGCAACTGGGGAACGATACAAAAAGCGCTGATCCTAATTAGGACAGCGCTTTTTGTATTGTCTTTTGCTATCTACTATGACACCTTGGGGACCTATCGTTATTGGTCTGGGCTATATTCTGGGGCTGCTGTCTACGGGCATTACCCTAGGTTCCGTAAGTTACCCCGTGGCCAGCTACTGCCTATTTATCCTTGGCCTCATCGTTAGTTTTTGGATACCGCGACACTGGAGACTGGGACCAACCAGTCGTCAATGGCTATTGGCTACAGTCATCAGCCTGGTAGGTGCAGCCTACTGCCTGTGGCGCATCCCTCAACCTGCCGTTGATGATGTCGGTCGGTATGCGCCTGGTAACTATAGCGTCTATGGCGAAATTACGTCACTTCCCCAGGTGAACCGTAGTGGCAAGGGAAAATTTTGGCTCAATACCCATGGTATTCAAAATCGTGCTGAAGATGCAGATTTTATCAGTCGCCAACCCGCTAGTGGCAAGCTGTATGTGACGGCACCACTACCCACAACGAAAGACCTGTATCCGGGACAGATGATTAAAGTTACCGGTCGACTGTATGAACCTAGCCCCCCTAAGGCTTCAGGAGAATTTGACTTTCAAGCGTATCTGGCTAAACAAGGTAGTTTTGCTGGGCTCAGCGCTCGCTATATAGATGAACTGCCAAACACAGATCATCCCCAACCTGGTCTATGGCAAGTACGACAGCGCATCGTTAATGCCCAAGGTCGCTGGATTGGGGACAACGGTGCTCTAATCAGCGCCATGGTATTAGGGCGACGAGCGGTGGATTTGCCCTACGATCTAAGAGATGCATTTATTGCAGCAGGTTTGGCGCATACGTTAGCGGCATCTGGTTTTCATGTTGCGCTGGTGTTAGGGTTAGTGCTCACATGCTTAAACTGGCAGCCCGCACGTACCCAGGCCATTGGCGGCAGCGTTGCTCTACTTATATATGTAGGACTAACGGGGCTGCAGCCTAGTGTGATGCGGGCAGCCATTATGGGGTTTGGGGCTATGTTGGGATTAGCCTTAGAACGTAAGGTAAAACCATTGGCCTGTTTAGGTCTGGCCGCATTTTTATTATTGGTTTGGAATCCGCGCTGGATTTGGGATATTGGGTTCCAGCTGAGTGTGACGGCCACTTTAGGTTTGATGGTGACGGCTACGGCCTTAGCCAAACGATTAGACTGGATGCCGGGTGCGATCGCAACTCTTCTATCAGTCCCCATCGCCGCCTATATTTGGACCTTACCACTGCAGCTGTATCACTTTGGCATCGTGCCGTCCTATAGTGTTGTGCTAAATATCTTGGCTACACCTTTGGTGACGGTGGTGAGCCTGGGTGGCTTTATTAGTGCTATGTTGAGTCTGATTTGGCCATGGGCGGGGAGTGCGATCGCATGGCTCCTGGCAATTCCAGTACAGCTCTTGATCAGCTTAGTTAATTTATTTAACCAGCTGCCAGGAAATCAGTTAACCATCGGAAATATATCTGTCTGGCTCGTAGTCTTAAGCTATAGCCTCTACGGTGTCATTACCATTTGGCTAGCTGGCCGCAATCGGGCAGTCTAGGTCTGAAATGTGCACCTCAGTGTAGAATAAACAAGCCTAAAAACATGGGCGACTTAACTTAATAGGCCCCTTGGAGAGGTGGCAGAGTGGTTGAATGCGGCAGGCCGAAATCTATTATGGGCTTTAGTTTATCGAGGGTTCGAATCATCCTTTTCAATTTTAATTAAGGAATAAAACCTTAAAAGGTTAGGGGTAAGTCCGTTAGCATAGACCCACACCCACACATTAAACGGTCTTATGACCAGCATTATCCTTAACCTTCCCGATACCGCTTTCTCAGCTTTACGTAAAACACCTGAGGAATTTGCCCAGGAAATGCGCATCGCTGCCGCTGTCAAATGGTACGAACTGGAGCAAGTTTCTCAAGGCAAAGCTGCTGAAATCGCAGGACTTACCCGTGCTGACTTCATTCAGGCACTTTCCCGGTACCATGCTTCTCCTTTCCAGTACACCGAAGCTGATTTAATCCAAGAGCTCAGTAATGCCGATTAAACAGGTCATCATCAATGCATCTCCTCTGATTACCCTCTACAAAAGCCAGCTCGCTGAACTGTTACCCCAGCTATTCGATCAGGTAAATATCCCTCCTGCCGTATGGCGTGAAGTGACTGCTTGCAAAGAGGACATTGCAGCCCAAAGCTTACCTCAAGCTAATTGGGCCAACCAACTAGAAGCCATCACTATCGACCCAAAAGTATTGGCCTGGGATCTTGGAGCTGGTGAATCAGAAGTCATCAGCTATGCCCTGACTCACCCTGATTACACGGCTCTCCTTGATGATGCCGCCGCTCGCCGCTGTGCTGTGAGCCTCAAAATTCCTACTTTAGGAACAGGCGGGATGATCGTACTTGCAAAACGCAGAGGCATCATTTCATCTGTTGAAGAACCGATTCAATCGCTTCAAAACGCTGGTCTATGGCTTTCTGAGAGTTTAATCCAATTGCTTAAACAACAAGCTGGGGAATAAGGGAAAATCTCTTGCGAGACTTTCAGAGTTGTTTCTTTTGAATTGAGTCTTTGCTCTTGCACTAGAGGAAAAGAAATTGTTGCGAAGAATAGTCTTGAAAGACAAGTGGAGAAGACTAGTGAGCGAATTTAGCTAGAGAAAAAGAAAATGGAGATGATTCACTTACAGATAAAGACTCAGGAATGAAAGTAGAGATCTTTTGAGAAAGGCTTACCTCTAGATATTTCAACCCCGAAGGTTGGCAAAATCTCTTGGGCTTCCTTGGCCAGGGTAGTTCGTGGCTGACATTGGGTGAGTAAAAGCCTAGCCTTAAGAGTCTCATTAATCTCAGATACATTTGCGATCACCTGTTTGATGCCAACAGCGGCCCACATATCAAGGGGTGAGGGGATGATCGGCACTAGCGCCAGGTCAGCGACAAGCAGGGCACTTTGAGGCACCTGGGAATCTGCCGCTGGTGGGCAGTCGATAATGATAACGCTGTAGTCATTGATGAATTTTCTAACTTCCCGGTGAACCTTTTCGTTTGCAGCGCTAAGACCCACGACAGAAGCAGGGAAGGGGATATCGTCAGAAGCCGATGCTGCCCAGCGAGTGGCCGTAGCTTGGGGATCGGCGTCAACTACCAGTACGCGGTAGCCTCGATGGGCTAGGGTACCGGCTAACTGCATACTCACTGTGGTTTTACCGGAACCTCCCTTTTGATTCGCAACAGTAATTATCTTGGCTGGCATATTGGGGCCTTTTCAAAAAAGCAGAAATTGTATAAACGGTTTGTACGATTTATACCGTTAACAAAATTTCCTAAGCCTTAGGGTTATAAGCGATTCCTGAGGTTCACACCAGGCTATTTTCTCCTTTAAGGAACCCTTATGAAACAGGATATAAAAGCCGCAATGTCCAAGTCGCTTGAGGCTGAAGATCATGCTGTGAGGTCCAGATTCGATAAGGCTGACAGTCTATTAGGGCCAAAGCGTAAGGAGACTAAGCGTTCTGAGGGAAAAGCAGAACAAGTGAGGCAGTCTAAGAAACCGAAACCCTCGAATCCAAAGGTGATCCGCGACAGCTTTAGTTTGCCAAAGGATGACTATGGGCTACTCAAAGATTTGCAGAAGCGGTGTTTGGGGTTGGCTCAAAGTGTCAATAAAAGTGAGCTGGTCAGAGCTGGCTTACATGCCTTGGTTAAGATGTCCGATGCTGAGCTAGTAAAGGCCCTGGGCAACTTGAAAAAGGTAAAGACAGGAAGACCATCTGGTCGAAAAATATCTGGCTAGAGATCATAAAACTGATAGGTAAGTAAATGACCATAAATAGACGTAGCTCTGAATCGCCGAGATGCCTGTCTGACAGAGTTTGAAATATTACATAGTATTGGCAACCTACTTATCTTTTCCCTGACTATTCAAACTGACATGTAGAAAGAGTCGATCAAAAGTTCAGCGTATACATGCACATTATGCACAATTAGCAACAAAGTACATTTCAATATGACCTCCAAGAAAATAGGTCATAACTAATTATTTTCTTGAAATCAAAATTTGTTTAGTCGAGAATCGACTCAGACTTCTCTGAGTCTGCAAGATCAAGAGAATGGAAATCCGAGTGAACGAAGAGCGAGTTTGACGACCTCTTTGACCACATCACTAACAGTGGCTTCAGCAAGAGATTGCCCCCATTTCAAAAGATTACTTTTTATCGCCTCATTGCTCTGTGCCTGAGTAGCTATCTCCTCAGCAACTTTTTTCGTAGCTACATCAACACTCCTCTCCTCATTTCCTTCTCTCTGAGCCTGCTGAACTAACTCTTGGATGTAGGGCGCTGCCTGAGTTAAGTCTTGGCTCGCATTCATATTATTGATTATCGTTACAGAGCCAATCGAGAAATTACTGTTTTCTATTCCCTGATATCTCACTGATTTAGTTGTTTTCCTTCTCTTCAAGAATTTAACAAGAATGAGAAAAACAGCTACAATAGCTGCCACTGAAAGGAAGATTGCGAAAACATTTTTCGGCTCGAAAACATTTGTTTCACCAAATTCATACTGAGCAAGCTTTTCCCGTTCATTTTCCAGAAATCTTTGCTTATTTAATATTTTATTGGTTAACCTGAGTAGCTCAAGGGAGTATTGCTCATTTTCACCTTCGTTAGAAATCGCTATTGAATAACTTTCAGACTTACCTAAAAGATAACCCGCTTCATCGGGAAACAAAACATAATCCTGTTCCTTAAATGGCTTACCACCTCCAACACCGTTTTCCATTAAAACACGAAGAATTATGCCATCACTAGCGTATGCCTGCACATCATTTTTTTCTAAGGCATCTAGCAACAGGTCTCTAGTATCGTATCTGTAAACGCTATAATTCGAGCTTTTAAGCCTATCCAAAGTTGTTGTTTCGACAATGGCACCAATCTCAACTGCTTGTTTTATAAACTCTAGAGTCTCCAAAGAATCTTGAGATTGATCAGCAAGGTACTGTTCAAAGGTCTCTCTTTTAAGTAGCAACTTTATGCCAGTTTCGTAAAATGCTACATCAGAAAAAATGATTTCATCATTTTCTATAACCTGTGCCGAATTAGGGCCGCACTGCATATCCAGCCTATTCCTAGGATCATCTGTTAGCAAAGACCCCCATCGGGGATACTTGGTGCCTTGATAATCGTTCGCAATTCTACGATAGATAACTTTGGCATTTTCATTGCTTTGCTGCAGTTCTCTTTCTAAAGCTTGCCCAAAGGTATGACAGAAGCCACTCCATACATCGTTGTTCCCCTCCGCTCGAACGCTACCAATTGGAGGTACTGTGGTTCGAACCCCTAACCTGACTTCATTAGGTAAGGGTTGAGATACAACTTGAGGATGGACAAAAACACAACTTAGAACTGCTAAACATGTAGCCAATCGAAATCTGCACTTACTCAGTTTGAAATCAGACAAAAGTATAGAAAACGACATACAAGGACCGAACACACCAAAGTTTAAACCCCTTTCAGATTTCGTTGAATAAAGGAACCATCGAACATGTGAACACCCTTGGCGTTTCTTTGAGATGGCTTTCAACTAGATTCGCTATGTTTTAGACATACTGAATATGCATAGACTAAATATCCTAATTCATAAAATCAAACAAAAAGTGCCGCAAGCTACCTTAAGTTAGGTAAATACACTATTATTCTTAGTATAGTACAATAATTTTTGATAGATTGGAGAGCTGATCACTTGATACTGATGGGGACGCTTTTTTCAGGTGAATCATTTACACTTTTGAACTCATTTCAGTTTAGATTGAGTATGTAACAACTTAATAATCTTAATTCTCTCAATTCAAATGCGAATAGTCAGTTTTTTAAATTGTTATATCCCTGACCTTAGGAGAAGTGAGACTAGTTCAACTACTTAAGAATCATGATTCTAAATCGTCGATTTTGCATTGCCATTACTTTGTTGTTTACAGCTTCAATAACACAATCGTGTGTTGGCAGATTGTTTTCAACTCATCCAACAATAAAGATTGGATCAAAAGAGTTTACTGAACAGTATTTACTGGGTCACATGTTTGAAATTGCTCTTGATAATGCTGGCTACGTTGCTGATTATCAGTCTGTCGGCAGTAGTGAGGAAAACCACAACGCTTTAGTTTCGGGCGAAATCGATTTGTACCCTGAATATACTGGAACAGCATTTATAGTTCATTTAAAGCAAACCTATAAGTCCACAATGTCCGCAGCAGATGTGTATGAAAAGGTAGCGTCTGAGTATGCCAAACAATTCAATATAGTTCTACTAGCACCCGCCTCTTTTAACAATACATATGCTCTAGTAATGCGAAAAGATAAAGCTCAAAAATTAAACGTTGCCACAATAAGTGAGCTTTCTGATAAAACTGACAAACTTACTTTAGGTACCGACCTGGAATTTCTTGATCGCAATGATGGCCTATCTGCATTGCAGGAGTTTTACGGAGGGCTTGATTTTGAAAAAGTTAAATCTCTAACACCTGATTTGCTCTATACCGGACTTGATAGCGGTGAATTTGATGTAACTACAGGTTATACAACTGATGGTCAGATTTCTGCGCTAGATCTACTAGTACTTGAAGACAATAAACAGTTCTGGCCACCCTACAGAGTTGCTCCTTTTATTCGCCAAGAGGTCATAGACACCAACCCAGAAATAATTAACGTGATTAACAGTGTCACTAGCCTTTTAGATGACAAAACTATGAGTGTCCTTAATTGGGAAGTAGCAGGAAATGGTCGTGATCCAGAAGAAGTAGCTCGTGACTTCTTGGAGGAGCAGGGGATACTGTAAAGGTGATTTTAAGCCTTACCTAGGAAAGTTAATAAATTTGTTCTTTGTAGGAAATCAGATATTTATCTCAGCAATCTAACCTGGACGAAGACGTCATTGCACATGAAATGACTAGTGTTTCAATGAATTAATTGCATACCTTGATAAAAGGTCGAGACTCGATTGTCCTACAAGAAATTAGGTAAATTCAAATGTTCAAATGTTCGATTTTTCGTCCTGCGCAAAATACTTTACCAGCACCTTCATCAACTCCCCAGGCTTACACTGCAAAGGTCGCTCAGGAGTAGGCGCAGGCATAAAATCAGTCCACTCAAAAACTTCAGCAAACCCACACATATGCAATGTCTGCACAATCGCCTGTACAGCCTGCTTAGAACCAATCACCAGAAGTTTAACCGGCTCCTTATCCTCCTTAGGAAAATTCCCAAGCCTCTGCTTAATTTCAATACTGACCACCACATCAGCCTTACCACCAGCAACCTCTGAACCAACGAAAGCACTAGGATTTCCCACAACACACCCTCCAAAATAATCCAGCACCACTTTAGTGTCACATATGAAACGTTAGCACATGTGACACGGTTTGCAGCTCATCCTTTGAAATGATGAGGACATGGGCAAAGCAGGCGATACCCTGAAACAGGTACTAGATAAATACGACATCACCCAATACCGCTTCGCAGCAACGATGGGGGTTGAGCGCACCAGCGTCGCCCGTTGGTGTAAAGGCAAAATCGACCCAACTGGCGACTCAATCATCGAAATCGTTCGCACCCTAAAAATCCTCAATCAGGATGCGGCCACTGAGTTCGTAACTACATACCTGGGCAGCGAATTAGATCCGTGAGCTAAATCTGTGAGCTAAAAAGTAGGGGCTAATTCAATCAGACTTTGCTATGAAAATTTTCAAGCAGTAGCATGTAGCGTCTCAAAATAGTTCATTTGAACTTGTGCCAATTCAGTGTATTTGCCTTCAATCCACTCAAATTTCCTGTATGAAAGCCGTTCACTCAAAAAAGTACTGCTTCCCTTACAGAGAAAGGATTTCAGGTATTTTTACTCTTAAAAAATTCGGTACCCAAATGGGTAATTAGTCCAAAAGCCTATACAATTACTGGACGACTACGCAGAGGGCAAAAATTAGCTCAGAATTAGCTCACTAAATTTTGGCTAAACCCTCAAACCCCCACTGGAGAGGTGGCAGAGTGGTTGAATGCGGCAGACTCGAAATCTGTTATGGGCTTCGGTTCATCGGGGGTTCGAATCCCCCCCTCTCCGTTTAATAGTAAGGCATTTAGCCTTTGACAATAACCTGAGAAAAGCGTCCTTAACGCAGCTTTTTTAAGCTGCAAACAGGTGATTGATACCCTGTTATGGGTGCCGTTCCAGGGCACGCTTGAGAAAGCAAGAAAACTACATAACCCTTTACATGTAAAGGGTTAACCAACAGCTAAAAAAGGTAAGTTTACGCAGCGTCAGGGAAACTCTATATCCGAGGCAAGGCTGAGGATTTGTTTCCGCCTAAACCGGGGGAACAGAAACAGCAGCGTAGTGAACTGACGCTGCAATGTAATGCTTTGATAGCAGCGCTCAAGGTAGCGAAAACCAAAAACTCAGGAAATAGATAATCAGCATTTGAAGGGAAAGCAGAAGCTAGTGCAAACAGTGGCAGAGTGGCTCAGGGTGAGATCGCATCCCCAAATCAAACCACCGTTCAAAGGGGTTCATACCTCTAATCAATTAGTCGTTTTTATTCGACAGAGATAATAAAGCCATAAATCTGAACTTATTAAAAGCGTATCCATATCCAAAACCTTCTCCGTACTTTGCCATGGATAAATTTCCACCTGGTTAAAATCTTTAGAAAGCTGTTTAATCTGTTGCGCGGCACGGATATAGTAAGTACTCAAACGAAAATTATGGGATTCATCACGGACGATTAGATGATCCGCTTCAGCCAAGGTTGCCCGCGTCATGGGACGATTAAATAACCAAAACAGACCCAGCATGACTAAGTTTTCATAGGTCTTGAGAGGATTAGAGCCAATCTGCTTTTGCCAGGTGAGTTCGTTTTCTAACGCCTGGAGGTTATGACTAGAAAAGAAAAAATAACAACCTTGTTTACCCACTCGCTTAATCTCTTGGAAAATTTTCAGCCTATCTTGGTGGGAAACGTAATCAATACCATTGAAGCTAAATAAAATAAAGTCAAACGAGTTGTTGCCAAACTGACTCAAATCTCTGGCATCAGAGACTTCAAAACTCATAGAAGGGGCCAGTTTACCAAACCGTTTTCGGCAGGCTGCCACCATTTCAGGCGAATAGTCAATCCCAATATATTGTTTCACCAGGGGGGCAAAATGCTGTGCTGTGCGACCACCACCTACCCCCATATCCAACATTTTCATAGTTGGCAGCTGGTCCCGAAGCCGCTCTAAAAGAGCAGCTTCTGCTGGCTGCAAGCGATTAAGTTGTGAATAATATCTGACAATATCTGCGGCAGCGTAAGTGGTTGAGTTTCTATCACCCATGAAGGCCATCGTGGCTAAGATTACTACGAACACCCATGGCAACCTCTTTTGCACCCTGGCAGATATGGCAATGTGTTACATGCCATAAATTACGCCACCCACAGCTGCTGTAATCTCAAGCGTTTAGCGATCGCAAAAAGCTATGGACAGAGCGCTACGGAAGACAAAAAAGGGATTGCCAAACAATCGATTGTGAATTTTGTGTAAGTAGTGATGAATAGCCTGAGGCTTTGTGGAAGCGATGCTTAACTAAGCTTCGTATGCATCCATGGGAAGACAGGAACAAACCAGGTTGCGATCGCCATAGGCCTGATCAATCCGATTAACCGTAGGCCAGAACTTACGCTCCTTGGTCCACTGGGTCGGATGTACCGCTTGCTCACGGCTGTAGGGCCGCTCCCACTCTGCGGTCAAGTCAACCGTCGTATGGGGTGCATTGACCAACGGATTATTATCCTGGGGCAGCTCACCCGCTTCGATTTGACGAATCTCATCGCGAATAGCAATCATCGCATCACAGAAACGGTCTAGCTCTGCCAACGACTCACTCTCAGTGGGCTCCACCATGATGGTGCCCGCCACCGGCCAGGACATAGTAGGCGGATGAAAGCCATAGTCAATCATGCGTTTAGCAATGTCATCCACATTCACATTGGCCGAATTCTTAAAGCTGCGTAGGTCAACAATACATTCGTGGGCCACCAGCCCCGCATTGCCCTTGTAAAGGATGTCGTAATGCCCTTCCAACCGCTTAGCAATGTAGTTAGCGCTAAGAATCGCTGTCTTAGTGGCATGGGTCAGACCAGTTGCCCCCATCATCTGAATGTACATCCAGGAAATCGGCAGAATACTGGCACTGCCCCAGGGCGCAGCGGATATGGCCCCGACGGACTGCTCAGTGCCCAGGGTGGGGGTGAGGCTATGGCCCGGTAAGAACGGTACCAGATGCTGTTGTACACCGATGGGACCAACGCCAGGACCACCACCACCGTGGGGAATACAGAAAGTTTTATGGAGGTTCAGATGGCAGACATCAGCGCCAATGTCCCCAGGGCTGCATAGACCCACCTGGGCATTCATGTTGGCCCCATCCATATACACCTGGCCGCCATGGTGGTGAATCAGGTCACATACCGTGCGAATAGTGGCCTCAAATACCCCATGGGTAGAGGGGTAGGTGATCATTAAGGCAGCTAGATTATCGCTATGCTTCTCCGCTTTAGCCGTTAAGTCAGCCACATCGATGTTGCCATCGTCGTCACACTTAACACCCACCACTTTCATCCCAGCCATGACAGCACTGGCAGGGTTAGTACCGTGGGCCGACTGAGGAATCAAACAAATATTGCGATGCTCATCCCCCCGTGCCTGGTGGTACTGACGAATGACGAGTAATCCGGCATATTCCCCCTGAGAACCAGCATTGGGTTGTAACGAAATGCCAGCAAACCCGGTGATTTCAGATAGCCAGGTTTCTAGCTGCTCAAATAGCACCTGATATCCTTTGGTTTGATCCAATGGTGCAAATGGATGAATCTGACCAAATTCGGGCCATGTCACCGGCATCATCTCAGCAGTGGCATTTAGCTTCATGGTGCAGGAACCAAGGGGAATCATGGCGGACGCCAGGGACAGATCCTTCATTTGTAGCGCGTACATATAGCGCAGCATCTCGGTTTCTGAATGATAGCTATTAAAGACCGAATGGGTGAGGTACTCGCTAGTGCGGACTAATTCTGTCGGAATAGTGGGCTCAGACGCAAGCATTTCTACGGCTGGCATTGGTAGTTCACCAGCAAACACCTGCAGCAGTTGCACCACAGACTCAGGGGTGGTGGTTTCATCTAGGGAAATGCCAATGGTGGTGGCATCGATGCGGCGCAGGTTAATGCCTTGGATGAGGGCGCGATCGCAAATCTCCCCGGCCTGCTCCCCAGCATCCACCGCCAACGTGTCAAAAAATGGTGCTTCAGGCAAACCAAAGCCTAGCTTACTCAGCCCCTCGGCCAGCACAACGGTTAGTCGGTGCACTCGCGTAGCAATTGCCTTCAGACCTGCCGGGCCGTGGTAAACCGCATACATACTGGCCATCACCGCCAGCAGTACCTGGGCCGTACAAATATTGCTTGTCGCTGAGTCCCGCCGAATGTGTTGTTCGCGGGTCTGTAGCGTCAGTCGCAGTGCCGGTCTGCCCTTACTATCTTTGGATACACCGATCAGACGACCCGGTAACTTCCGAGCATAGGCGGTCTTGGTGGCAAAGTAGGCCGCATGGGGGCCGCCATAGCCCAGGGGCACACCAAAGCGCTGGGTATTGCCCACTGCAATATCTGCCCCCATCTCCCCTGGAGCCTTGAGTAATGTCAGACTGAGTAAATCTGCTGCCACTGTCACCAGGGCACCTGCCCCGTGGGCAGTCGCAATTACATCGGTATAGTCGTGAATTGCGCCCGTACTGGCTGGGTACTGCAGCAGTAAGCCAAATAAAGGCTGACTAAAATCAGGGGCATCACTAACAACGACCTTGATGCCTAACGGCAGGGCACGGGTCTGAATTACCTCAATGGTCTGGGGATGACAGTCCGCCGATACCCAAAAGATTTTGGCCTTTTTGGCATCCTTATTTTTGCAAACCCCCAAACTCATGGTCATGGCTTCAGCGGCAGCGGTACCTTCGTCTAAAAGCGATGCGTTGGTAATTTCCAGCCCTGTTAGGTCGCTGACCATGGTCTGATAATTGAGCAGTGCCTCTAAACGGCCCTGGGAAATTTCTGGCTGATAAGGAGTGTACTGGGTGTACCAACCAGGATTTTCTAAAATATTGCGCTGGATGACGGGGGGCGTGATGCAGTTGTAATAGCCCAGGCCGATATAGCTGGTGAGCACCTGGTTTTGGGTTGCGATCGCATGAATGCTCTGTAAAGCCCCATGCTCACTCATTCCCTCACCCATAGATAGGGATTCAGCTAACCGAATTTCACCTGGCACCGCAGTATCAATCAACGCAGATAGATCGTCATAGCCCAGCGCACTTAGCATATAGACAATGTCCTTGTCCGTCAGACCGATGTGGCGTTGGGCAAAATCATTGGGCACGGCTAACTCATTAGCCCAGGTGGTAGAAAGGGTTGCAGACATCGGTTCAGACTTTTCGTAGGACATTAAGGGCGCCAAAGCGGCCACAAATCAAAGGCTACTGTTAGCCAGCTTATTACCAGCTAACGACAGAAGCAAAAGCCACCAGGGTACGTCTGATGGCTATAAATACTTATTCTTACCTATTTCTTTAAGGATTTCACTTTCAATTCATAACCAGTCCTTGCTCAAATCGGCTCAATTTATCCCAAAATCATTGATAAACAAGCAATACAATAAACAGGCAGCGGGGGGCCGTGTAGGGACATTGCATGCAATGCCCCTACACGGCCCCTATGTGCCTTCGACCTGTTCAGCATATTCCTCTGCGGTCATCGTATCGTCATCGATATTATCCAAATCATCGGCCTTGACTTTGATTAGCCAGCCGTCACCGTAGGGATCATCAGCAATTTGCTCTGGAGAATCCAGCAGCTGATCATTACGTTCAAGCACCTCACCATCTATGGGAGATTTCAGATCCTCTACCGCCTTGACAGACTCAATGGTGCCAAACGTTTCACCAGACTCTACGTTGTCACCTAGCTCTGGCAATTCTAAAAACACCACATCACCCAATTGGTCAATGGCAAATTCTGTAATGCCGATGGTGACAATATCACCGTCGATTCTCAGATACTCGTGGGTATCGGTGTACTGCAAATTGTCAGGATATTCAAAGGCCATGGGGGTTCCTCAACAGGTCCATAACTTGTGAACAATAAGCTGTTACTGAATCATTTATCAGCAACACCAACAATGAGCCGCCCAGTGCCTGTGATCACAAGCCTTAAGCATGCTGCTCCCTGATGGATAGCATTCGTTGATGAAAGTTTGCCACGGAAGTTGGACCAATAGATAGGGGGGTTAGACTTTTTTCCCGGTTTTTATCGGAAATTTTTGCTAACTTGCCTTAAAAAAACATTGATGCCATAAACTAACCGCAGAACGTATGAGTGATCCAATTCCCTCGGCAATCCATGGCAAATTTCATTGACGATATTCCTGAAGCTAGGCGCGAAACCCTGATTACGAGTACCGAACCAGCAGCCAAGTCTTCATCAAGCGTCACACCCTGGGTGCTGTTGGGGCTTGCCATCTTAGCAGTAGGCGGGATGGGCATCTGGTGGCTGAGACCCACCGCCCCCCAAGCAGATATCCCTGAGGTTGAGCCAACTGCTACCGCAACGATAGACTCTGCTGTGGCTGCAGAAGCCACTGAGGGAGCAAAAACAACCAACGTAAATCTTGAAAACACCTCAGATAACGCCCCCACGAGCAGCTTGGGTTCTACTGAATCAAGTACGTCGGACAGTCTTTTGGGTCATCGCCCCTATCCAATTGCTGATATTAATAATCTGATTGCCCTATCGACCAATTCTATGGTCCTACTCAAGCCCGAAGTTGCTCAGAAAGTAGAATTAATGATGGCTGACGCCGGGGCAGTGGGTGTGCCTTTGGACGTCATCTCTGGTTTTCGTTCCTTGGAAGATCAACGATATCTGTTTTTTGATCTCAAAGCAGAGCGGGGACAGACGCCCCAGACTCGGGCCGAGGTCAGTGCCCCTCCTGGATACAGCGAACATCATACGGGCTATGCCGTCGATTTTATTGACCCGTCTCAACCGGCCACTGATTTAAATGCCTCCTTTGAACAGACCCAAGCCTTTCGCTGGTTAGACGAAAATGCTGCCTACTATGGCTTTGAAATGTCATTTACTAAGGACAACCAACAGAATGTTGCCTATGAACCCTGGCACTGGCGCTATGTGGGTAATCAGGAAAGTTTAGAACTGTTTTATCAGGATTAGTGGGCTGTCAAAGTTTAGAAGTTTGGGTTGGTCGGTGAGTTGTGAATCGTGAACAGTTTTTCAACTTAACGCATTATGTGAGTCTTCTCTAGCTTAGGTTAGGAGTGTGTTTCTGAAAGGTCAGCACATCAATATCAAAGCGCTTTCGTAACAGGAGCCTTAACGTATGGCTAGCCATCTTAGCCGCCACATGGACACACAAGCCTATTCGTGTTTTCCTGAGCAAGTTCTCCAGATGTCGTCCCGTATTTTGGACCTCATGAAAGACGCCTTCAATCCGCTCTCGGAAATGTCCTAACAACCGTGCGAAGGCAGGTGGAGTTTGCTCATGCTGATTATCTCGTTTGACGGTAAACACCCGGTTTCCAGTTGTTCTAGAGATATCCGCTTGCCAGTCATCGCCAATAAACCCTTTGTCGGCTAGGATGTCACACCCGGAGACAGCCGTCAGAACGGCTTCGGCTGCTTCACGTTCATCAGTGTGAGCGGGCACTAACGCATACACCACTGGAATACCGTTCAAGGTACTCAAAACCACCAGTTTGTAGCCAAAATACTTCAGGTTTCGACTGGCACAATGTCCATAACTGGCACTCCCGAGAAAATCACTATGGCGCTTGCTTCGCTTATAGCCAATGACAGGGACGGGCTTGGTATCAAGGAGCAACGTCGTCTCAAAGACTCCGTCGAGTTCCTTTACCCAGAATCGACGCATTTCTTCGAGCATGGCTTCTAGACGACGGGCACGTCGATTGAACTGACTTTGGTCCAACAAGTTGGGAAATAGGCTCAAGTAATTTGCCCGAATAAATCCCAGAAACTGCGTCTCTCCAGGAAACGGAAAGTAATCCATCGCCAGCAGTAAGGTTAATATCTCGCTCTCACTGAACGTGGGTTGAGGTCCCGGTAACTTAGGCTTGAGTTGATGACCATAGGCTTGATACCAATCATCGACCAGTACAAAGATAATCGTCAGCAGGGTCGGGGCGTCTATCATAGTCATGAGGAGGCATCAGGCTTTGGTGTGGTTACCAGATATCTTGATATCTCCTCGCCTATTCGGCGATTTTTAACTCACATAATCCGTATACTTTAAATTCTATACTAAATCGGGTTTGACTTTGCTCAGTTCTCTAATAATGGATCTGAGGATTAGATTTTATTGATTTCTCTGTCCTAGGAGTGAGGGTTTAATAACTTCTGCAATTTCGTTTGAGTTGAGGCAAAGTGAGATATCCTTTCTCTTCCCGAGAGGGGAAAAATCGGCACATTATTAAATTCCTGATTTGATTTTAGTCAAAAGTGTTAAGGATTTCTTGTGCGAAGGCAGTCAGAAGCTTCAGCACAAGTTCTGAATGCTAACGCTGACAACACTATTTTTTTACTGAACGTCAGATCCTGGAGTTGGCAGGGTAATTGTCTTATCCACTTCAACAGAGTCTACACCAGTGACTTCAGAGAGTGAAGACATTTTATCTGAGTCAATTGAGCCGGTAACAATACCGAGGGTGGACATCGTTTGAGCCACATCTAAACCAGCTGCTTTTAGCTGGTCAGCTACCTGATCAATCTGTTCTAGATGGGCATCATCGATTGAGATTGTTACTTGTACCTTGCTCATATCTACTCCTGGGGTTGTATTAACAACGTCTGAGCCATCAGGCGCACAGTCCATCAAGCCCACGGCTAAGATGACAACAAGAAACCAGCGAGTTAGTTTTCTAAGCCACCTAGAGTGTCTCATAGTCTTAAGGCCATTGTGGATCTTTGCCAAGAGTAACGCAAAGATCCACAACGAACCTTTAAATGAGCATTTAAACGGACATCTCTAACCCTGGGGTGCCTGTGCCAAGCCAATGCCAACATCAGTACCAGGTAGACCCAGGCGCAGCGCATCACGCATTAGCCAGGCCCATAGTTCCATGCCCCGTGCCCCAGTGGCCTCAGCATAGAGGGCAGCAATCCCAGCTACGTGGGGGGTGGCCATACTAGTACCGCTGATTGACTTGTACCGCTCAGGCATGGGCCATGCGGAGTAAACACTCACACCAGGTGCAGCAATATCCACCTGGCCACCGTCCAGGTTGACGCTGCCATTAGAGAAGAAGCCCATCTGTAGCTTATTGTCCAGGGCTCCAACTGCCATTAGGGTAGGCGCATTAGCCGGATAGCCGACGGGATTGATCTGACCATTCTGGCGTCTGCTCTCATTACCTGCAGCGGCAATAATCAGAGACCCACGCTGTAACGCTCGCTGGCCTACTTTTTCATAAATGCGTGAGTAGGTGTCCCCTGGACGGGTGGGGGCTCCCAACGACATAGAAATAATTGCGCAGCCATTATTAACGGCCCATTCAATGCCAGCCAAAATGCCGCTATCGGAACCGGAACCTCGGTTGCTCAGCACCTTACCTGCATAAATGTCAGCATTATAAGCGACACCATAACGAGGCAGTTCAACGGGATCCATTGGACCGCAGGCAGTACCAATACAGTGGGTGCCGTGGCCATTCTTATCTTGAACGTCTTCACCCAGAATAAAGGACCGACTGCGAATAATACGGCCAGCAAAGTCGGGATGATTTAGGTCCATGCCTGTATCCAGCACAGCGATCTTAATACCGAGACCGCTACAGGATGAATCGACCACCTTAGTTGCCTGTAGGCCCCAAGTATTCTGACCGTCCTTAAACTCAGGGGTTTCACCCTTTTGCCCAAGGGGAGGAGCCAGTCCTTCACTGGGTTCGGCTTGCTCATATAGGTGGCTGGCAGCGTCACTATATCCCCGTAGGTACTCGCTGGATAAACCGACTTGACCGATAGCGTAAACTACCCGCTCTGGATAAATGGCTAGGTTAGTCATGCGAACGGATTGTGCCTGTTCGGGGTCAAGGGGTACGACAGCTACGCCTAGGTCATCAAATACTGATGCGTTGGCACTTTCTAATTCTGCTGTGGTAAAAGCATGTTCCTCAAAATCGGCAGCCCTGGCTACACCCTGAATACCAGTAGCGTTGGATAGTGTTTGAATGCCTGTGCCTAGATCGTCATCAGGTAACAGTACAAGATAGCGCCCTGTGGTTTCGATAGACATAATTATTCGTTTGATTCTATATAAGTGATCTTGCTTGATGTTGAGAGTCGATTCACGATGCAATCTGTTACATCGAAGTGCACACCTACCTCCATACAAGGTGCCAAGAAATGATTACGGAACCCATTAAATAAAATCTAAATTTAAGAAAGATGCGCATATCTAGCTGAATATGAGACGTTCTTCTAGAAATAGAAGCTAGGATGTAGAAATCAGTGAAGGGCTAATCCCTCACCCGTGATTTTTGACTTCTGACTCCTGATTCCCCCTCTTAACGAGCTTTTCTGCTGAAAGGGTATTTTCCTTGTTAAGCAGGATTAATAGTTGTCTGAATTCGCTTCACTACTCGCTACCTTATGTTGTTTGCCTCTATTGTCTACAACAGGTTTTTGAGATGCTTGATTGTCCATCTCCATTGACGATAGGTCCATCGCAATGCGCGTTGTGTAAACCACAGATAGAGTCCGGTCAATAGACCCAGCCCCAATGCTAGGTCCCAGCGTTGAACCTTTACAGCGGCTAAGGTCCAGGTGCTTAAACCAAAGGCGGCACCATAGGCACACAAACTACTCATAATTGCGATCGCACCCTGCCAAAACCCACGACGATTTGCGCTCCAGGTGCCTAAGCTACCGCCAATGATCAGGCCCACGATGGCCCCACTGATGGCCCATGTAGGTTGTTGGCCGCTGAGTTGGCCAATGCTGTAAAACAGCAGGAGTGCCATGGAAAATGCACCGCTCACTAGTCCGGTCAGTCGCTGGGGTATTTGTTGGTAAGGCTGTAGTCCTACAGCGATGCCAGCTACTGCTAAGAATCCGCCCAGGGTTAGGGTCAGGCTCCATTTTGGGTTGCCAGGGGCCAGATCTACGACACTAAAGACAAGGCTACTCAGGGCATGGAATGTAAAGAGTGCGATCGCAATTAAGCCAAGGGTGTACACTGCTGGCTGCCAGTATCGAGAAAGACGGCTCATATTGATGTTTAATGACTTTTTTTGCGTAGCTACAGCCTAACGTAAAGGAATAAAACTGCTGTTTTCTTATTGTTATTTTTGAGAAGACAATATGTTTATAAACATTAGCTTTGTTTTTAGATGATAGCTTGGGTGACTGGTGTGGAGTTTAAAGATGTTGCTTGGGGTCCCTCCGTGTTCCCTTTCCGGAAACAACAGTTGTGAAATAAATTGCTTCATGGGTCTTTGACGTGCGAAATTTGGTGTCATGGTGTTGAAGCAACAACCTTGGGGGTAAGCTATTTTTCGAGTTGTTGAATTGTTGGATCAAAGGGTTATGTTCCGTTGGTGTCAAATAAGACAATGGTTGCTTTGGGTTGGGGTATTGATGCCATTGGTTTTCTATGGGGCCAGTAGTTTACGTCGTCCGAGTCGTGCCAACATTGATTCACAACCGTTGTTTCAGGGCATTGTTTACAGTCGGCGGGTAATGGATCAACCGCGTCCTCAAATTGTTCATATTGTCGATATTGATCTGACAACGCCTGGGTTAAAGCCGTTTGTTCCTCCAGGCTATAAGGAAACAGCCATAAGCAATCCGATAGAACTGAAAAAATGGGAATCTGTGGCTAAAAAAACATCAGAGGTGATTGAAGCAGAAGGGTTACAGCTGGCGATCAACGCGAACTTTTTTTATCCATTTCGAGAAGTGGCCCTATGGAACTATCGTCCCCGGTCTGGGCAGTTGGTTAATATGGCCGGCTTGGGAATCTCTAATGGTAAGATTGTGTCCCGTGCCAATGACGAACGTCCAGCGCTTTGTTTTGTGGAGCAGCGGGCTATGATTGATAATGCTGGAGCTTGCCCCAAGGCAACACAGCAGGCTGTTGCTGGCAATTTGATGTTGCTTGACCAGGGTCGGCTCACTCAAAACGTGCAAAATCAAATTACCAATGAAGGGGATAAGCCCTATTCGTTTACCATTACGGCGTTAAATGCCGATGGCACACGATTGTGGTTAGTGCTGGTTGATGGTAAACAACCGCTTTACAGTGAGGGGATGACTCTGGCTGAGGTGACAGAATTGGTGCAAACCCTGGGGGCGGATACGGCATTGCGGTTAGATGGGGGTGGGTCAACGACTGTTGCGATCTCATCTCCCCAAGGCCCCCAGGTATTAAATGTTCCTATGCATGCCAAAATCCCCAGACAAGAACGCCCCGTAGCAAATCATTTAGGCTTTTTCGCCCAACCATTAACCCCTTAAAATTTCCAGTTAAATATAAAACACCATTGCCCATTCCCCACCATTAGTTCTTAAAACTTTCTTCAGCCTATTTTTGTTTGCCAATATCTCTTATTACACTGAAGAGTCGTCTAAAAGACTCAGCCCTATGTTCTTGAAAGTAATCGGTGGTTTGATAACGGCAATATTCGTGGCGTTTATTGCCGGGTTTGCGTTACCCAGTCAGGTGCATGTTGAACGTAGTTTACTGATCAGTGCTGCCCCAGCGGAAATTTTTCCGTTAGTTAGCGATCTTCATCAGTGGGATGCCTGGTCTCCCTGGGCGGAGATGGATCCTGACGCCGAGATGACCATTAGTGGTACTGGTGTGGGCCAGACCATGGAATGGCGTAGTGAAGACCCCCAGGTGGGCAATGGTACTCAGGAGATTACAGCGTTGGAACCACCTAACCAGATAACCACCCATCTGGAGTTTGGGGATCAGGGTATGGCCGATGCTACATTACAGCTAACGTCTCAGGATGATGGCACTGTAGTCTCCTGGACATTGGATACCGATATGCGAGCAGGGGTGCCAACGTTGATGCAGCCTATCAGCACGTATTTTGGTTTCTTTATGGATGGCATGATTGGCAAAGACTATGAAAAAGGGTTAGGCAACCTGAAGAATCTCGTAGAGAGTTAAAGAGCAAAACTTTATATTCTCCAAACCCTTTTTTCTAAGAGAGAAGAAGGGCGCTAGCCTCAAAATCCTTCTCCCTGAGGGAGAAGGATTTAGGATATAGACGCTAAAGCGGCTTCTCACAAAGGGAGTAAATCTAAAAGCGTAAGTAAGTCCTTTTAAGTAATTATCTTCTAAATACAGTTGGCTCAGCCAAGTCGCAGAGGACGTCGCCTGAAATAGTTGCCTGAGCGAAATTGACGCCAACTGACCATAGGAGGCACTTATGTAAAAGATAAATGTCTTAACTTATGTCAGGGAGTATTTTAGAGTCTAAAAATAACGTCTTAAATGTGTGGTGTGCTTTGTTATGACTTGGAATAAACTCAAGAAAATATCTGTATATACCGTTTTAGCCCTATTACTATCCCCCACCGTTGTGAATGCCCAGGAAACTGAGCTGACTGAAACGGCTGTAGATAACGCAATTGAGCCTCGGGTTGGGGTTGATTTCAATACCCCCCGCAATGGCGATGATGAACGCAGTTTTGGTCGAGTTACCGGCTTTATTCCCCTATGGCAAACACCTGGAAAGGGGTTAACGTTCCTAGATACCGGCCTCCGCATAAATAGCACAGGTGAACTGGGCGGCACAGTCACTGTCGGGCAACGATTTTTGCAAGGTGGTGTAGTACTAGGTGGTCACCTTTCCTACGACGTTCGTGATACTGGCAATAATACCTTTAATCAGCTGGGTCTAGGCATCGAGGCCTTTGGCGATAAATGGGACGTCCACTTAAATGGCTATTTACCCATCGGCGATACCCAACAGTCAGCCGGGAGTAGCGGTAGTACCAGCCAGGTGACCGATACACAATTCCAAGGCAATCAACTGGTATTTATTACAACGGGGGGTGGCTCAGACTTTCTAGAAAGTGCTTGGGGTGGTGTTGATTTAGATGCAGGTATACAGCTAATCGATTTAGCGGATGGGGGACAACTCTGGGGGTACGGAGGCGTCTATTACCATGGGGATGCCATCGGCGGACGTGTGCGTTTGGATCATCGGATACAGGACCGAATGCGTTTGGGTCTAGGTGTGCAAAGTGACGATAACTTTGGCACCCAAGGATTCTTTTCTATCGGGTTTAGCTGGGGTGGAGAAAGGAGTGACAGCTCTGATACGGAGTCACTATGGGCGCGGATATCGGAAAGTGTTACTCGCAATAGTTCCATTGTTGTCAAAGAAAGTGAAGTGGTTACCTCAGTAAGTGGGACTGAAGTTGCCATTAACCCGGCGACAGGGCAAACCTATTCTTTTCAGCATGTTATTCCTGATTCCACATCCACAGCGGGGGATGGCACGATTGAAAATCCCGCAGCAAATGCCAATTTAATCAATGCCCAAACCGGTGACATCATCTATGTCCGAGAAGGCGATAGTCGGACCAATCCCCTGGCTCCCTTTACTGTGCCAGCAGGTGTGATAGCGATTTCAGATGCAAACCTGGAAACCATCGTGACCCAGAACGGGACTGTTACTTTACCGGGTTCAGGAACCGGCATTTTACCCCTGGTGGATGCCACAGGTAGCACTGTTGGCATTACGCTCACTGGCAGCAACAACCGCCTCTCTGGGTTTGAGATCACTGGAGCGACCGATGCGAATATCCTTGTCAATGGTTCTAATAACGCATTAGTAGAAAACAATTTTAGTCGCGACGATCTAGATGATGGGATTGAGGTCTTTAATTCTAGCAATGTGACAGTGACCAATAACATCTTTAGTAACAGTGGTGACGATGCTATAGATATTGAAAGCTCAGCCAATGCAGTTATTAGCAATAATACGATTAGTGGCAGTGCTGACGATGGCATAGATGTCCTCACCTCAGCCAGCCCAGTCATCAGTGGCAACACAATTAGTGATAGCGGCGACGAGGGCATAGTTCTCGAAAGCTCTGACAATGCGTCGATTCAGAACAATACCATCACTAATGCTTTTGACTCAGGCATTGATCTACTGACATCGGCCAGTGCAACTGTAGATGGCAATGCCATTGATGGGGGTGACTTTGGCATATTTGTGGGTGAATCCGACAATGCATCAATTCAGAACAATAGCGTCGCCAATGTTGTATTTTCGGGGGTAGAAATCGCTAATTCAAACAATGTAACTGTTGCAGGTAACGCAATTAGTAACAGCGATGAGTTCGGTATATTTGTTGATACCTCAGATAGTACTTTGGTCCAAAATAACCAAATTGCTAACAGTACCCTTTCCGCTATCGAGTTAACCGCTGCAACCAATGCTAGTTTAACTGGCAATACCATCAGTAATAGCGGCAGCGGCGCTATTGTCGCTTTTGACAGTGATACTATCACGATTCAAAATAACCAGGTGGCAACCACAGCTACTGACATTAATGGGGATCAAATTGTTGGTGCTATTTTCCTACAGGAAGTTATTGGCACAGTTGATATCAGTGGCAATATGATTACTGGCACCACTGGCACCAATGCATTTGATGGTCAGGGGATTACAATCGGCAACTCCACAGGGGATATTGCCCTAACCATTGATGACAATGATATTGATAACAATCAAGGCGACGGTGTTAGCATCGTCCTGTTTAATGTATTTACGATTGCACCTTCAGATGCTACGGCTGATATTACCATTACCAATAACAGAATTGAAAACAATGGCGTAGCCACTCCTTTACGGGGAGATGGCATCAGGATAGCGGTAGAAGAAGATACTGTTATCAATAGTCTTTTAATTGAAGACAATACACTGACCAGCAACTTTGATGATGGCATTGATATTAGTCTGGGGCAACTTCAATTTTTAGGGCTAGTTCCCACCATTGCTACTAGCAATGCTGAGATACTAAATGCGACTATTCGCAATAACACCATTACCAATAGTCAGGATGGGAATGGCATCCTACTACGAAGTTTTGGAGATAATAGCAACCTGGTCATATTGGTGGATACTAATACGCTGACTAATAACGCATCGGTTGGTTTCAGTGCGACATCCCTCGATACTGATGGGAATGAAAGCACCCGGCTATGTTTAGAACTGACTAATAACAACAGTGATAATGGCTACTCGCTAAACGAAGTAGTGGGTAGTACCTTTACTGTTGTCGATTTAGGGACGGTAGATGGCGATAATGCAGGTACGGTCAACTTTAATATATTACCTGCAAACCTTAACTTTGGTGACGTTACAAGTTTGGCTGATTGTCCCTAAGTCCTGGAACGACGCCCCATGGGTTAATGTCCAAATAACGTGATTACATTGGGCGTAGCATTTTGCTTATATCATCTGCTCACTGCCGCTCATTATTTGGGATTTTATTTTTGCACAGGTCCCTAATAAAAAAACTTCCAAATGTTATGACTAGCCCGCACAACATTTGGAAGAACATTTAACAGGATATTTGAAATAAGTCTAAATTCCTACAAGCACTACTTCGCCCAAAGAGTGCTTGTAAAAGCTGTTTTTCTAGATTTATTTCGGGGGTCGTGTTCATACATTAAATTAACTAAATACATTGATGTTCATAACCGTAATTTTATCTATTTTGGTGGGAAAAGGTCTATATGACCATGTAATACCAAATCCGAATTTATTAAACCCGATTAAAAATGGACAATCCTGTAGGGACAATCCCTTGTGGATGCCCTTCGATACCGGGTGCTATTAGTCAGGATTTCGTATATGGCGATGATGCACGATCAGTGAGTGGTAAGTAATGGTACGCGTAAGTGCATGGCCTTGTTTTTTTGGTAAATGAGGTTTTACCGATAACAGCTATCTTGCTAAAGCGTCAGCATGAAAATAATGTACCGTTTTGAAACATGTTTGAGATCTGCTGTCCCCTTACGTTGGTGAAGCCTGCCCTTCGGGCTTAGGGGGACTTATAGGGGGTTATTGACAGTTAGCATTATCGGTCAAAACCCCTCCGCCTACGGCACCTCCCCTTAAAAAGGGGAGGAAAGTCTGAAGCATAATTTCAAGCTGGTATTTTATTTGGCTGCTAGCCCCTAAGCACTGGTTTTACATTGTTTTGCTTGGTGATCGATTAACTGCTGTACCTTGACTATGGTCTGGTTAAACTCTGGCCCTTTGCGCTGGGGCATGGTTTCAAATGCTCGCTGTTCGTCTTCCATCATCAGGACATCTTGCTCTACCAAACCTGCTAGTAAGCCACGGGCGGCATTAAACAGCCGATTTTTTATAAACCGTCGAAACCCCATGGGTAACTTATGTAATCGATGAAAGGCAGCTAAGGAAACGAAGTGAACCAAATAGGCCTTAGTCTGGGTTTCACTGACAGGGCAAAAGAGACAGTAAATCTTAAAGTCGCTACCCAGGACAGACTGCCAGTGGGGATAAATATAGCTAACGTCCAGATTAGTGGGGCGTAGCTTACGCATGGCCGGGATAAACAGTTGGCCCACGGAGTAAATTTTGTCGATTTTGTAATAACTTTCGGCATCGTAGTGGGCATCTACCCGCACTGGACTCGTGTCAATGGCATTGAGCACAGGGTTTGCCCAAGCTTGTAAGTCATCGTGTAGTCGCCCATGGTACATGTCCATTAGGTTCTCGATCAGAAATGAGAAGTGTGAACGGGTGTCGATCACCGTATAGGAAGCGATGTAGTTAATATGGTCCCATTCAGGTAATCCCATCAAGGGTACGGTATCTGCATTGTCTGCATCGCCTGGAAATAACCAGATAAAACCATCCTGTTCCTTGACTGGATAAGTACGCAGACGACAGTTGGGCAGTTTTTGTTGTTTGCTCAAGTAGGGGACATTTACACAGGTACCCGCTGCATCGAACTGCCAGCCATGGTAAATACATTCCAACCGATTATCCTGCACCTGACCGTGGCTCAGTCGCACCTGACGATGGGGACAGCGGTCTTCAAGGGCATGGACAGTGTGGTTACTGTCGCGGTAAAGCACTATCTGCTGATGCCACAGCACTACTCCCAGAGGTTTATCCGTTAACTCGCTACTTTGAGCAACCACATACCAGTGGTTAGGGTTAATGGGGGCACAACGAATGGCCTCAAGCGATGCAAACGATTGACGAGGTGGGGAAAAAACGGGCTGAACCGTTGAAATATCCATGGAGACATCAAGGATTCGGACTAATTAGATTACACCCTAACGCGCCAATGCCAGAAGAGAAACCATAAAATGGAAAAATCCGAGGTAAGACAAACGAATGGAATTAGTTAGATAATTGATGATCTGTGCGAGGTTGCCATGTCAGTGGATAAATTGATAGTCAAATTAACTCTGACGCTAGGGACTACGGCTCTGCTTAGCTGTCAGTCTCCCGCATCGACATCGGTGCCGGTGGAATCATCTGATGTTGGCCCGTCTAATGGCCCGTCTGAAATCACCTTAGCTGATTCGGCAGCTCCGCTTTGGGAAAGTGATTTGAGTCAGCCTGATTGGATGAACCATTGGCAACCTCGCAATGATAAGTCCTGGGGATTTGATAACTTTGAATTGCTTCCTATGGCTGACGGTCCCTTTGACCATGTGCTCAGGGTTCACTATCCAGTGGGAACCGCCAGTCCATCGGTCTCACGGCAGACGGATACTCCCCTTGGGGGGGCTCAGTTTTATGGCGACCTGTTTCTCCCGGCTCGCACCCAGCTACGGCTCAGCTACTATGTTCGTTTTGCTGAAGGGTTTGATTTTGTTAAAGGAGGAAAATTGCCTGGTTTATTTGGTGGTATCGGGGCCAGCGGTGGCAACGTTCCCGACGGGACCGATGGGTTTTCGGCCCGGCTGATGTGGCGAAAAAATGGTCAGGGTGAAGTGTATGCTTATTTACCCACCAGTGACGCCCATGGCACGTCCATTGGCCGAGGTGCCTGGCGGTTTCAGTCAGGTATCTGGTACAAGCTAGAGCAAGAAATCAAGCTCAATACCCCCGATCAGGCAGACGGTGAAATTCGTATTTGGGTGAATGACAACTTGGTGCTTGAACAATCAGAGATTGTCTTTCGGACAGCAAACTCGTTAGAAATTGACGGGATATTTTTCTCCACCTTTTTTGGGGGTGGGGATCCCTCCTGGGCCACCCCTAAAGATACCTACGTTGATTTTGCTAATTTCTCGGTATCGGCAGGAAATTGAATTGGTCGCCCCTGTACAACCACATGTTCAACTTTGATGTTGTTGGTTTGTTTGAGCATTAGGGGTTCGCGGAGACCGGTTGCGATCGCAAGATTACTCAACGAACTATCCACCACCTGCTGCAGGCTAATTCCATTTAACCGTGCGATCGCAGCCGTATCCGTAGGCTGTAGTGTAAACCCAACAAAGTGAACATTGGCTAACGCCTCTGAGCGGTTGGGCTGGACCTGTAAAACCGTATCAGCTTTGGAGCGATCAAAGCGAACGGCCAGGACTGTACGTCCGGGGCCTTGCCCTTTAAGGGTTAGCTGTCCTCGGTTAATGGTGACAGGCTGCAACAGATCCAATTCCCCAATGGGCAAGCGCAGCTCTACGGGTTGATTATCTGCCGACTCTGTTGAGAGGGTATCGATCAAAGCCTGTAGTGCCTTGCCATCGTCCTGACCATCATTAGGCCAGATACCATGATCCATCACCTCAATCACCTGGATAGGGTTAGCAGATCTTACCTGATGGCTTAGTCTCAGTCCGGCAATATCCCAAGCAGGGTTGAGAGTCCCCATGAGCCAACACAGACATATGCCAAAAACAAACAATTGCACATACAGTAGCAACCGAGATGTTCCCAGTTTCATTACCCGTTCTACCCCCTGACCATGGGCCGAAATACTCTGAGATCCGCGATTGGTCCACTTTTGTTGGGCTAGGTTCATTTGGGTCCAAATTTTAACTAGAGATCCCCCCCACTGGGATAACAACAACAATGGTAAATGAATTAGTTTCAAGGTTGAGCTACGTCCCCAAAAGGTAAGCATCAACATCAACGAACGGCTAGCAACAACCCAGCAGATAACCACTGCAGTTGCTCTCCAATGACCTTGGAGTAAGGATAACAACAAAAATCCAGGAGTAATCAAACAGGTCCAAAAACTGATGCGCTGGTCACACAGACTCCACCAAGTAAACCAGCCTGTAGTAACAGGTCCCAGGCTGATGGCTCGACCATTATTGCGCAACATGTTGCCATACCAGCGGCGCATATTGTTATAAGCACGATCCACCACTGACCCTGACAGCGTCTCGATAGAATTTACAATGGCATCAGGGACATAGAACATGTCATATTTATGACGCAACAGCCAGAACCAGGTACTCTTGTCGTCTCCAGACAAAAACTTAAACCGCCCCCAAAGCCAATCATTGAGATAATCTTGCTCTAATTGATCCGCAAATGATGGCTGTAGTGCAGCGTGAGCCCGAAATAATGAAAAGCGCCCAGTGAGACACATCACCTTGTGAGAGAGTGAGTCAGAACACATTTGCATTTGTCGCTGGGCAAACCGCAAATGAAACCACTCAGAAAAGAAATAGGATCCTTTCACCACCGGTAGCTCGTCAGTCGTTAAAGCCCCCATTTTAGGCAATAATCGGAAAAAGGGTAGACAGTGCCGCAGGGTACCTGGCAGTAATTCCGAATCCCCATCCATTAGGGCAACCACCGTATCAGCCGGTAAATCTAGCTGGGCCAGGTGACGCAAACTATCGGCCATGGCCTTGCGCTTACCGTCTTTCTGCGTCATCTGGATCAGGCGAATCCATTTGAGACCTGGATCTTCCTGTTCCACAATGTCACGAATGGCAGCATTCTCGTCATCGCTACTACTATTAACCAGAACAGTCGTCGGCTGAGCCAGGGTTTTTGCCTCACTGACAATGGCCTTAAAGACGCGTTCTGAAATCCAGAGCTGTTCTTTATAGGTGGGAACCAAAAAACACATATGGGGCAACTCTGTCACCGGTACTGCATCGGCCCGACGACGCCAGCGAGGAAAGACCCGATGCAAGTAGTAGCGCGCCCGTAACATGCGCAACAAAAACCAGGACCAGCGCCAAATGCCAACGGCCCCGAGACTAACCAGACCAAAAATATTCCAGATCGCCAAGTTTCCAGAATTTTGCAATAGATAGAGACCGCCTAATCCACAGCTAAACAATGCCCAAAACATAGCTGTGCTGATATAAGCGCTCATAGAGCGTTGCTGGGTCAAAGAGGTAGTCATAATCCTGCCCTAAAAACGAGATATAGGTAATAAGAAAATAGAAATTTGCTCGAAATTTGTTGCAGCGTCGACGGTATTAAAACAACCTGCTCAGAAATGCTATCGGATTTCTCTGGGTGCTAAAGGTAAGGGAGGCAGAGTCGCCAACACCACAGAATCGAGAGGCTTGGCCTTGAGCCTGGGTAGGGGGCATGCTAACGCGTACACGGGCTAAGGATTGCCCCACCAAATTAGCTGGAACAGTCGGCACTAGGGCTTCAGCTCGAGCTTTAGTAATTTCACCAGCACTAATGGCGGTAACAAAATCGACGTTGCCAACAATGGTGCCAGCATTACCATGTTTAATGCGCACGGGTTTATTAGTGTCAATACGTCTTGCTTGGTCGGTGCTAACTAAGGCTTCCACCCAAAGCTGATTGCAGTCTAAAAGTGACAACAGTGCTGTAGGACGATTAACTTGTTCGCCCGCATCATGATTTGTTGCATAGACTACACCCTCAAAGGGAGCAAGCAGGGGGATCAAAGAAGAATCGTCAGAGAGGCTGGCGTTAACGGTTGTTTGCTTGGCAAGTTTTGCCTGAGAAGGTTGCGCCTCTAACTCGATTGCCAGCAGAGCAATTTGACTATTCTGACGTTGAATTTCTTCCATCAGCCGACGTCGTTGGGATTGTAAGTCCTTAAGGTTTGACTGAATTGGGGCTTGTTGAGCCAATGCATCGGCATTGAGCCGAGCGATATTTTGCTCAGATTGAGCCTGTTCTACAGCCGCTTGACTAGAGCGCCAGTTGGCTTCGAGTTCATCTACTTCCTGTTGCGACACAGCGCCTTTGGCTAGAAGCGTGTTAAACCGCTCATACTTGTTCTGGGCAGCGTTTTCTTGGGAAATGGCTGCCGTTAGTGCCGCATCAGAATAATCAACGGTTTCAGCGGCAACATCTACAGTAACAGATCGTATTAACTCTTCCTGACGATTCAATTCCTGTAACTGCTGATTTAACAATTCTAATGCTTGCTGAGCTGACGTTAATTGAATCTCTATTGTCTGATTAGTGAGTTGTGCATTATTTGTTGCGATCGCTACAAAATTTTCGCTTGATGGTTGTTGTGTAAACGGAGTTAACTGTGCCAACACCTGTCCTGCTTTTACCCGTGCTCCTGGCCGAGCATAAAAATTTTTGATTTTGCCATCCACCGGAGCCTGAATTCGCACGGATCGACCATTAACCAAACCATAATCAACGCTTAAATGAGTTAATCGATAAGCAATCGACGCCACACCAATACTTGTTGCCACTACCCCTAGAGAGACATAAGCTAAACCAACTAAGCCACGCCGCCAAACGGGAATCGCTTCCTTGGGAAGAGATAATTTGTACTGAGATGCACCAGGAGAAAAAACCTTGGGCTCAGAAGCCCCAGACATAGAATCAACCATGAACCCCAACAATTTAACTATGATTAATGACCTAAACAGAAATGCATTAATGACCTAAACAGAAATGCATTAATGACCTAAACAAGTAGGCATGAAAGTTTATGCGTTCGCTCATCAAAAATATTACATACAATCCTGGAGTTCTCATCAGCTAAAATTGCGGACTTCACACAAGCAGATGCGACCATAGCTATTAGTCGAATACGTATTCTCACGTATATGCGTATAACTTTTTAAAAAAAATCATAGATGTATAAAATGTCTATCAAGGCGTCTTAAGTAATTGATATAAAAAGGATAGAGCGCCTAAATCTTTCAGACATCAAATAACGAACATAATGATTATGTATAAAAAAGTTCCTCCCATTTTTATCAGGCACTTTTTTAAAGAAAAAATATAAAGTTTACACAATCTTTATCTAAGTGATTTTTTACGTGAATATACGCATACTAAAAACGTATTTAAATCACATACCGAGTAAGTGTTTTAACTGTAAAAATCTGCGTTTAGTTATCTCAATATTTCAATATATTTAGGGGGTATGGACCAGATTCTAGATTGTCATAGCACTGTCTAAAACACTGATTTTCCTAAACATACGACAAATTGCGTAGACCATATGAAAAACTGGCACAGCAAGTGATAAGTAATTTCCGGTAGATTGCTTTTTGTATGCAACAAGCATTTCAATGCATAAAGACGTTTACGTCCAAAAATAGCTATTAATATCGAGATTTTTCGCTCACAAACCGCTTTAGTCAATTTGACAAATCTGCATCTGTTGAGTTTCCTTGGTTGGGTCCTGCTTGCTAATCTTGTTAGACCTTAAAGACACCTTCAGGATTTACCGACATGAGCGGACGACGGGCACTACCTTCCTTGTGTAACACCTCGTTGGCAGCGAGCAAACCACTGCTAATCGCCCGTTCCATTAAGCCGCAGGGGAATGGCATTTTGACCCAGTCTCCAGCAAACATGAGGTTGGGCACAGCGGTAGCGCTACTGGGGCGATTGGGATAGCTGCCCGGAGGGAATCCGGCAAAGTTCTTTTGGTTTACCAACTCCTGGTGCAAAATATTAGCACCTTCAAGTGCAGGAACAATTTTCCAAAGTTCTTGTTTAAACGTATCCAAAAGAGCTTGTTGGGTGGGAAAATCACTCTCTTTATAGCAGTAGGCATGAAGCTCAACAACGCTGCCACCAGTCTCTTCTGCCCACTTAGTATAATCTCCTTGCACCTTATGATAGAGAGTGATGCTGTCAGTAAGGTCATATCCAGAGAGGGAAGTAAACCAGCTGTATTCCCAGTCAAAATCACGATCTAACCAAAACCGTCCAACGGCAAATGGGTCGGCCACTTGCAGCCCATTTATCTGAGCCATAACGGTCGGATGGGGATCTCCTTGGGAGAGGGAAAAGAGATTTTTGATACCAGGAATATCAGCGGCAAAAATAAAGTAGTCAGCGGTTAGATTGTTTACCAGTGTATCGGTATTTTTGACAGTGGGAGCAGCAATCAACTGGATACGGTTGTGCTCCCGCCTAAGCACCTTAAAGTGGGCTAAATCCTCTTGAGCAGGACCGCTCATCACCTTGCCATCAGTATCGTAGGCAGCCCCGTGACAGGGACAGATAAACCCTTTGCCATCGGCGGCAACTGTTTTGTTGACGCTACAGCCTTGATGGGTACAGGTGAGGGAGATCGCTTGATCGCTGTTGTTTTCTACGACAAATAATCGGTCACCTGCACCATAGTAATTGGTAGTATCGGTGCTGAGGAGGGGGTTGCGATCGCACCAAAATGGCACCGGATTCACCGCAATATTGCCGTTCTGATAATCAACGCTAGCAATTTTGCCATCGTCCCAATTAATTTGACTGACGGTTACGCCAGTGAGAATGCGACCGCCATTGGCCTCAATGGCGGCACTCAGCGGCTCCACCAGACAGCGCCCCATATCTTCACAGGTGCCGTTAAAGGCTAACCCCTCGGGATTACCAAAAAAGTAAAAATGGAAAAACTGCATTAGCTCACCGGCACTAAGGACATCCGGCGCATTTAAGCTGGACTTAGCAAAGGGCAAAAAGTATAGATCGTACAGCCCCTTAGGAAACTGACCCTGGCCCCATTCATCCACTGAAAGATGGTCTAGCCGCTCATAGGTCTGGGGCATGCGGAAACTGGTAATCTCCCGAAACACCTCCAGATGCTTCAAATTGGTCAAATTAATCCCCCAGGTCAGGCGATTTTCTGACGAAACCGCCAGGTCCACAATATTCCAGGGGAAGGACGCGTTACTAGGATAGAATGCCTCAGGTTTATAGCCATTTTTGTAGAGAACGGCATAGAAATTAAGGGACCGAAAATTATCCTGGACCTGCAGTTCATCCACCAAACTAAACAGGTTGTAATACTGGGGAAAAAAGCCATGGAAGCCATGTTCCATTCGCAGCTCATGCTCCCCCACCTGGATCGGCCAGCTAGCAATTTTACCGCCTAATTGGGGGGCACGCTCCAGCAGGGTAACCGCCACCCCGCGTTTGCTCAGTTCATAGGCAGTGGCCAAACCGGCCAATCCTCCGCCAACGATAACGGCTGTGGTAGAACGCCCTACTTTGTGAGGTAAATCAAGCCGATCAACTTGATGGAGTGTAGGTTGGGGTTTAGTAAAGCGAGTATAGCCAAGGGTACCGCCAACGGCTCCAACTCCCAATAGCTTAAGCGCACTCCGTCTTGAGATATCAGAGGTTAGCAGGGTGTCAGGGAATAGATTCATTAAGGAAATAAACGTAATCGGTGAGCGATTGGGGTCAATAAAACTGGCCAATAGTGCGGCCATCAACTATACGGATACCTCAGGTCGGATGGATTGTCCGTATTTAATTTGCTTAAAGAGAATCAACGTTAGCCAGGTGTTCAATAAATAAGTATGGTTAGCAGTGCCTTGAGAAGATAGCTATGATAAATCAATTTTGGTACAAATCCTAAACCATAAAGGACGGCAGCCGTAAAACACTTATGGTCTATTTAATGGCTCAAATTAACCGGTATTGGCAGGAAATTCTAGCCGTTGCTGAGCGTATTCTACTAGAGCTGGTAAGACGGCGACGTAGTTTGATTTTTTGGGCCATTTTCCCCACCTTGCTGTTATTTCTCAATGGGGCGATCACGGCGGAGCGGGCTCAGCTAGAACTGGCAGAGGCCTTGGCGATTGTTGCACCCCCCACGCTGGTGGGGGCGGCACTATTTTTTAGCTGCTTAGGGGGTAGTGTGGCGACGGTCGTCGCTGAGCGTGAGCAAAATACGCTGAAACGGTTATTTCTTTCGCCGCTGCGGGGGGTGTCCTATTTTCTGGGCATTGTGCTTGCCCATAGTGCCATTGGATTGGGGCAGACGTTACTGGTGTTTGCGATCGCACTCTTCTGGGGCGCTACATTTCCCGGTTCATGGCCCCTGGCGATGCTAATCATTTTGCTGAGTATTCTTACCTATGTGGGGGTGGGGTTTATCTTGGGCACCCAGTTTGCCCGCCGCACCGAGGATGTCAATGCATTGGTCGCGGCCTTTGGGGTGCCGTTGTTGATTTTGGGCGGTGCCTTTATGCCCACGTCTATTTTTCCTGACTCCTTGCTACGGCTGGCCCGGTTTAACCCTATTTTTCATATGACCGAAGCGTTAACCTTAACCATGGCCGGTGAACCGGCAGGGGAACATCTGGGTTTTCTGAGCTTATTTGCCTTAGCGATGGTGGTTAGTGGCTGGTTGTCCTATCGGCGTATGCTGCGTCTGGAGCGGCAGCTTTAACAAACGGCGAGTTAAGGCACTGCCCTTACATCAGCCTTGATGTTATAACCAAACTGTTGCCCTAAATCTTGCAATTTGGTTATGCCTAAGGTTTTAGATCCCCAAGCGAGTTATACCTTCCACTCATATTTCGAGATGCGGTACAACGTTGCTGATATCCTGGCAGATTTGGGGTTTAACTATGATCGACGTTATCTGAATTTGCCTCAAAACGGACGTTCTCTTAATACCACACGCATTGAAGAAACTTTACAGCGTAATCTCCGCTATGCCGAACCGTCTAGCGAAGCAGCACGGCGCGAATTGTTGATTGCACCTGTTTTGGTAGAGCTGTGTGAACTGTTGGATGCCCGTTTGGATATTGAATACCCGATTAAGGTATCCAATTGGTTAAAGGGGTCAATTGATTATCGGGTAGTGACGGCCAATACGATCACGATTGTTGAAGCAAAGCAGGCAGACTTAACCCATGGGTTTGTACAACTGGCGGCGGAGTTGATTGCGCTAGATAAGTGGATTGATGAAGATTTGCCGTTGTTGTATGGGGCAGTGACCACAGGAGAAGATTGGCGGTTTGGAATTTTAGATCGCGAAGCGAAACAGGTCACCCAGGATATTGCCTTGTATCGTGCGCCTGAAAATGTAGAGACGTTATTGCGAGTATTGATGGCGGTTGCTTAGATTTGTGCATCCTACCCAACTTCGACAGCTAAAATATGCCTGGAGCTAATCTATGACCTAGAGCAGTAGCAATCCCATGACACGTCCGCCAATTTTAGATAAAACTCAAAGCTATACATTTAGCAAGTATTTTGAGCTAATGGCTGATCCGGAGGATATTTTTGCGGAGTTAGGGGCTAGCTTTAAAAAACAAGCCTTGCAATTACCGACTGCATCGGAGAAATTAGATTTCTTACCAGCTCTCGAAAAGAGACTTTTACAGACGCTTGAGTTGGTTGATTTAACGAGTGAAATGGCACGTCGTGAGACTCTGATTGCGCCTGTTTTATTAGAGGTTTGCGCACAAACCCATCAGCCGTTAAAAATTGAGTATGCAGTCGATGTCAGCAAATGGCTACGGGGTAGCTTGGATTATTTTATTCCCGGTGCGCAAAATCTATTAATTATTGAGGCGAAACAGGCAGATTTGGCGCGAGGGTTTGTGCAACTAGGGGCAGAGTTGATTGCGCTAGATCAGTGGACGACATCGAATCAGCCTTTGCTGTACGGGGCGATTACAACGGGAGATGCCTGGAAATTTGGCTGTTTTGAACGGGCAGATAAAATACTACGGCAAGATATTGGTTTGTATGCAGTCCCATCTGACTTAAAGCAGGTGGTGGCTATTTTACTCGGGATTATTCAAGGTCATGCGTCAGCGTAATCATGTCCACAGGTAATATTATCTCCTACCCAATGGCTAAAGTTGTTTATCTACACCCAATTTTCAACAGTTAGTCCAGGTACACGGAGAAACTCTTTTTCATTGTTGGTAATCAAGTTAATACCTAGACTGAGTGCTTGAGCGGCGATCAGAAAATCTAAGGGGCCAATAGGTGTACCCTTTTTCTCAAGTTGAGCACGAATCGAGCCATAGGTTTGCGCAGCAGCCATGTCGAAATCGATGATTTCTAACGGTAGTAAAAACTGATCTAACGCAGCTTGATTTTTGTCTGGTTGCTGACTTTTTTGAGTGCCATGGGTGAGTTCAGAGACGGTAATAGTAGACACGCCAATATCCCCAACTTCACAGGCTCGAAAACGGTCAAAAACTTCAGGTGGTTTACGTTTGATGATGTAGATGCAAATGTTGGTGTCGAGTAGATATTTCATACACCGTCTAAGTAGAAATGATGTGTCAGGCGTACCCTAGCCCCTCTGGGGCGACCGTGCCAACGACTCCGCTCGGTAGTACGTTGGTTGCTAGCTTTGACTCCGCTCAGCTAGCAGACTTATCTATTCAAATAGGTCTTCGCGTTCTTGATGTTCAGGCTGTTCTCGGTCTTCCATAAAGTCATCGGAAAATTGCTCGACGCTATCGATCAGTAACTGCCAGGGATTTTGGTAGGGCAGGAGTACTACGGCATTACCTACTCGTTTGATGTAAACCTGATCGCCTTCAAATCGAAATGATTTGGGTAACCGAACGGCTTGACTTTGACCATTTTGAAATAGTTTTGCTGTGTTCATAGTTGGGCTGAGTATATATTTTAAGTGTATATTTTCTATGGGTATTTGGTGTTTGAATACCAGATCCGAGTTTATTAAACCCGATTAAAGATAGCCAACCCTGTGGGGGCATTGGGGATGCTCCATTTCTGTGTGGCTCTAATATTATGTGCCTGTAGGGGCATTGGGGATATCCTGAAATATAGGCTTAAATAGAGGAAAATTGATGGTTCTTTTCCTGGAAAGTCGTGTCCCAATCTTTTTTTCTCGGTCGTACTCAAGAGCAAGATCAGTTTCGGCGGGTGCTGGAGCAATATGTGCCGCTGTCATGGGCGCAGCGGCAGTTGCCAACCCTTTCGCGTCCCTTTACTAAGGTCCGTAGTCTGCCGGAGCACCCCTATATTTTCTTAGTGTACGGCCCAGGTGGTATGGGTAAGACTACGTTGACCAAACGATTAACTTGGCTCGCGGATAAAGAATTTAAGCACCAATTTCAAACTGTTTTTCTAGACTGGGAGCGCGAACAAGGGCTAGAGCCACGGTTGCGGGAGGGATATGACAATATTCAGCCAGAAACAATACTTGATATTCTGCACAAGCAACTGGAAAAACAGCTTTCTAATTATACGGGTAAGACCTATAGTACAGCCCGTGAGAAGTTACGCGAAGTTGAAAGCAAGGTGGAAAAGGCACTACAAAGTCAGACACCAGAGCAGGGGCTGAATAATGATGTACTGAAGTTAGGTGGAAAAGGCATTGCCTGGATTATTCGCCAGCAGACAGGGCTAAATCTGGTCAAACCAGAGGATATTGAACGGGTTCTTAAAGTAAGTGCTGAGGGACTACACCAGATAACACGATTTGTTGATAAAGCATTAGATTCAGAGGAGCGCATCTTATATCAACAACCCCATGAGCAGCTGGCTGAGACCTTGGGGAAAGAAATTCAGAAAATTAGTCAGCGGCAATCACTTGTATTATTTCTGGATACTTACGAAATTGTAGATCGCCGAGCCTGTGACTATACGCTGCGTCAGGTGATCCGCACAGCTGGTAATAGAGCGATTTGGGTAATTTCAGGGCGTTCAAATTTAGCAGAGAGTGGGCGACGGGGAGATCGACCATTTAATGGCTACAGTCGTGATTTTTCAGGAGATTGTTTATCGGTCAATAAACTAAACGAGTTTAGTCGTCAGGAGGTGAATGACTATTTTAACCATATGGTGCCAGATAAACCTCTAGATGACGACCAAGCTCAAGCAGTTGCTGACTTTAGCCAAGGCATCCCATTTGTGGTGGATAGAGCGGCTGTGATGTATCGTGAAGGCAAGCCAATTGAAGAGATCGTTGAACCTGTTACCGCTGAGCTAGGAAAGACGACTGCCCGAGATGCAGTGATTCGAGCGACGTGTGAGCGTTTTTTAGTGCATTGCTTTGAGCAATCAGATGAGGCAAATAAACAAAACGATCTGCGGGTAATTTATGCCTTAGCGATGATGCGTCGTCCCTATGCGGAGCTGCTGCGGGAGATGGTAGACGAGGCGAACAGCCTGGAAAATCGACTGGAAATATTGCAGGAACGGTATGGATTTTTAGAAGTGGAAGAAATTCATCTAGATGAAAAGCTGGCTAACTTTTTGCGAGATTATTTGCGTCAAGAGGTCCGACGAACTGATCCATTAGTACAAGCAATTAATGAGACTGCCATCGCATGGTTAGATTTAAAGCTTGAGTCTACCAGTAAAGGCATTACGGATACGGCTGATTTATATACGGAAGAAAGTTTGTCCGAGCTGATGCTGGATCGGGTGCATCATGCATTTTGGCAAGGAGAAGAGACCTTTTGGCGTTATTTTGTACCTCGATTTATTGAGGCGTGGCAGTACAGCCAGACTTGGGCGCAGCGGGCACTAGAGGTGGCAGATACATTTGCGCTAAACAATAAAGATGGTCAAAAAAGGCTGCAGTGGATGGCGGCTGTCTTAAACAAGGAAACACGATTAGAGGCGACACCTAAATTATTAGATGACCTGGTAAGAGTAGAACGCCGTCAATGGTTGCAGCCTGAACACAGTCTAATTTTGCAGTTTCAGCACGGGCGTTTGTATTACTTGCAAGATCAAAATCAGCTTGCTTTGAACAGCTACTCTAGTCTAGAAAATAAGTTGTTGTCAGACACCCAACAATTGAAACAAGATTTAGCTGAGGCACTCTATTTTCTTAGTGGAGAATTTATTTGGCCGAATGGGGCTACAGACGCCGTTTATTCAGAACCTGGAGAAATTGCTATTCGAAACTCATTAGCATTGCATCCTAAGCCAATGAGTTCTTATTACTATCGTCAGGCAGCAGTTTTACATAGTGCAAAACGCTATACAGAGGCAGTTTCAAGTTTTAAACAAGCGATTCAAATTGATCCATCTGATGCACAAAGCTACTATGGTTTGGGTGTAACGTACAACGCTCAGAAACGCTATGACGACGCGATCGCAAGTTACCAGAAAGCGATTGAGATAGACCCGTCCTATGCAACGGCTCACAACAATTTGGGGAGTACGTACAACGATCAGAAACGCTATGACGACGCGATCGCAAGTTACCAGAAAGCGATTGAGATAGACCCGTCCGATGCAATGGCTCACAACAATTTGGGGAATACGTACAACGATCAGAAACGCTATGACGACGCGATCGCAAGTTACCAGAAAGCGATTGAGCTAGACCCGTCCTATGCAACGGCTCACAACAATTTGGGGATTACGTACAACGCTCAGAAACGCTATGACGACGCGATCGCAAGTTACCAGAAAGCGATTGAGATAGACCCGTCCGATGCAAAGGCTCACTACAATTTGGGGATTACGTACAAAGCTCAGAAACGCTATGACGACGCGATCGCAAGTTACCAGAAAGCGATTGAGATAGACCCGTCCGATGCAATGGCTCACAACAATTTGGGGATTACGTACAATGATCAGAAACGCTATGACGACGCGATCGCAAGTTACCAGAAAGCGATTGAGCTAGACCCGTCCGATGCAAAGGCTCACAACAATTTGGGGATACGTACAACGCTCAGAAACGCTATGACGACGCGATCGCAAGTTACCAGAAAGCGATTGAGATAGACCCGTCCGATGCAACGGCTCACAACAATTTGGGGATTACGTACAACGCTCAGAAACGCTATGACGACGCGATCGCAAGTTACCAGAAAGCGATTGAGATAGACCCGTCCGATGCAACGGCTCACAACAATTTGGGGATTACGTACAACGCTCAGAAACGCTATGACGACGCGATCGCAAGTTACCAGAAAGCGATTGAGATAGACCCGTCCGATGCAACGGCTCACAACAATTTGGGGAGTACGTATGAAGACGCTATGACGAAGCGATCGCTACCAAAAATTGAAGCTTATTGATTGAGCTCCCTATGCCTATCCTCATCGTAATTTAGGGGATGTTTATAAGGCACTTGAACAATATGAGGATGCGATCTCAAGTTACCAGAAAGCGATTGACTTAGACCCTGACAAGCCTATTTTGAACTAGAATTAGGTAATGTATTGACCTATCACGGACAGTATGAGGATGCGATCTCAAGCTACCAAAAAGCCATTGAACTCAATCCAGAATATGATTATGCCCATGATCGACTCGGCTGGGTTTCCTGTTAGATAATCAACTAGACAAGGCTAAACAAAGCTTTTGAGAAAGCTATTGAGATAGATGACAACAGATGTTAGTTCAAATTCAACTTAGTTATTTACCTACGACAAAACAATAACAATCTTGAAAAAGCACATGAACTATGGCAACAAGGCTTAGAATTAGTTGATGAAGATAGAGATTGGATAAAGCTCGTTCCCGTGCACTTTTACACATTTATCCTAGGCAAAAACAGAACAAGGCATGACTCATATGCAATCCTAATAGTGCTAAGGTAGACATTGCAGCCTTAGAAAATGCCCTTGGCGATGCAGAAATCCTTGCCACCTGTCCTCAGCCCCCTGACCGCATCCAAGATATGATTACCCTCCTCCGCAATGCCATCGCCCAACCATCAACCCAATAAAACGATGAATGTCGAATTCATTGGGTTGATCAAAGCACAGGCAACAGCAAAGATTTTGGTAGGGTAGCAACCCAACCTACACATACTGCATTCTAAATTCCCATCTGTTAAAATTACCGATTACCCCTCCCCCCAACATTTCACAATTTGTTTCTTGACTCCCTAGATCAACTGCTCTACCGTAAACAACAGGTCCACGAGACCTTCAGAACTCAACCCCTTAGCGCTATCGACAGGTGCTACCAACACCCACCGACAGCTAACCTAGCAAGCTGAACCAGCCAGCTTGAAGGCTAATGTTAAATGTACCTTAGCCCTTCCAGTTTGCAACCCTTGCAGGACGGCTAAGGCTTGAGTTTTGGTCCATAGGCCAGGTAAACCATTACCTGGCCACCTATCCACCTACAAAAACGACCAAAACCATGTTCCAAGACAACACCCAGGGCGCAGACGCGGCCAACATCCCCCCTGCCGCCAATACTCTCCCCGACCACCAGTTTGACATCGTCCGACACACCCTGTTCGGCACCCTAGACGCCGTCCAAAACACCATCAAACTCCTCCACAAACTCAACTACGCCGACCCCAACGACTGGAGCCGCCCCCTACCCACCGGACGCGTCAACGAAGTCATGGCCATCTTGACCAAACGCGTCCGCGTAGACTAATTCAAGACCTATCCCAGTAGGGACATTGCCTGCAATGCCCCTACTGGCAAACCCGTGGCATAGCCCCAGTAGCACGCCTATCCCTCACATTCGCCCAGATCGCTCTGAACGATTACCTGAGGCCTAAATCGCCTGCACAATTAAATCAACCGCACGCGGCTTACCAAAGGCAGCATGGTATCGGGTATAGTCCCCCGGCTGCTCGATGGTGCCCAGTTCTCGGTAAGTACCGCCAGCCCCTTCAATCAGCGCCTTAGTCGCAGCAATATCCCAAATCTTGAGGTTATATTCGACCATTACCGCAACAGCACCGCGAATAGCGAGACCATGGGCATAAACATCGTAGTAAATGCGAGAATGAGGGTGAAACCGCAGAACCTTCCATAAAACATCCGTATTGCCCCCGCGCTCAAACGTCGCTGGACAGTTGGTGGCAATAATATCCGTCGATGTTAGGGCAGGGCTTTCAAGATCGAGCAGTTGAATCTGTTTACCATTGCGATAAGTGCCACAGGGTAAGCCCCCACGAAAACTCTCGCCCAATACCGGAAAATCAATCCACCCGAGGACAGGGTTACCTTGGTACAACAGACCGATAATGGTGCCAAAGGTGGGAATCCGATTGATGAGATTTTGCGTGCCATCAATCGGATCAATGGTCCAAACAAACTCGGCGTCGCCATTTTCAGTGCCGTATTCTTCGCCAATGATGCCATGGTGCGGATAATGTTTACGGATTAGCGTCCGGGCTAATTCTTCGCACTTGAGGTCAACTTCACTGACTGGGGTGTTGTCCGCTTTGATTTGGGTACTAAAAGAGTTATCTTGCCACAACGTCAGAATCAGCTCACGGGTCTGGCTAAGCAGATCATCACCGACGCTCAGCAACTCCTGGTAGAAATCGTTTCCTGGTTGGTCCTTCATGGGCGGATATTCAGCGTGATTTAGGGTACTGCCAAAGGCTTATAGATACCAGCCTACCTGGGTATAACCCGAAAAAGACAATTATGTTTTCTCGGCAGCTAGGACGTTTACTTTATGATAAATTGACTCCCCCAATCCCCACTAAATAATGCAAACGCTTACCATCACCCGACCCGACGACTGGCATCTGCATGTGCGTGACGGGGCCATGCTAAAAGCGGTGTTGCCCCATACGGTGCGCCAGTTTGCCCGCGCCATCATCATGCCAAACTTAAAGCCGCCAGTGCGGTCGGTGGCCGATGCAGCGGCCTATCGCGATCGCATCATCGCCGCCATGCCAATGGGCTCCCGGTTTGAGCCCTTGATGACCCTCTACCTCACCGATAACACAGACCCCTCAGAAATTATTGCGGCCAAGGCATCCCAGTTTGTCAAAGCGGTTAAGTATTACCCAGCTGGGGCAACCACCAATTCAGACTCTGGGGTAACGGATATTCGGAAATGCGATCGCGTCTTTGAGGCAATGCAACAGGCCAACTTACCGCTGTTACTCCATGGGGAAGTCACCGATAAACAGGTGGATGTGTTTGATCGCGAGAAACAATTTATCGAGCAACATTTAATTCCCCTGAGACAGCGATTTCCCAACCTACGTATTGTGCTTGAGCACATTACCACCTCAGATGCCGTAGCGTTTGTCCTGGCTAATAACAATATTGCAGCGACGATCACACCGCAGCATCTGTTGTTTAACCGCAATGTTCTCTTTCAGGGCGGTATTCGCCCCCATTTTTATTGTCTGCCAATTTTGAAACATGAGCACCATCGTCAGGCAATTTTGCAAGCCGCCACCTCCGGTAATCCTAAGTTTTTTCTAGGGACCGATAGTGCGCCCCATGATCGCGATCGCAAAGAAACCGCCTGTGGCTGTGCAGGCTGCTACTCTGCTCTACATGCCATAGAGTTGTATGCAGAAGCGTTTGAGAGCGCTGATGCCCTCGATAAACTAGAGGCCTTTGCCAGTTTTCACGGCCCAGACTTTTACCAACTCCCCCGCAATACTGAGCAAATCACCCTGGTCAAAACAACCTGGCGCATTCCTGAGCAATTGTCCCTGACCGACTCTCAACTTGTCCCCTTACGGGCAGGTGAAGAACTCCCATGGCAGATGGTATAACTGAACATATGCCATGCCTACAAATTTGTAAATTCAGCTATGCTCCAAAGTCTAGCCATTTCTAAGAATATTCTGACAATGGCAGCTGTCCAAAAGCGGTTTGGCATAGTACCCAGTCCAGACCCAAAATTCTTTGCAGAATGGGTAAACGATTTACCTGAATTAACGTCTTTGGAAATAGATACCCTTGACCAAATTAAGGCTAGATTTGATCGCCACAGAAATCAGGGACCGCTTGCCGAAGGCACGATTAATCAACTCCTGATTTCCCCTCTTCTTACCTTGGCCGCTCTGTACGATGAACCCTTTTTTGTCTCCACAGAGCCGAGTTTAGCAATCGAACTAAAAGACCAGGACGAAATCCTACGCGGACGGATTGATACGCTGATTGTTCAGCATCAGTTTTGGGTACTGGTGATTGAGTCTAAGTCAACCATTGCGTTTTCAATCGCCCTTCCTCAAGCAATGACGTATATGATGGCTAACCCTCATCCAGAGCGTCCAGTTTATGGCCTCATTACCAATGGTGATGAGTTTATGTTTATTAAAATGTTGACCCAAGGGTTGCCTCAATACGATCTCTCTAATGTCTTCTCGTTAATCATCCCGCGCCGTAATCAACTGTATGAGATTCTCCAAATTCTCAAGCAAATTTGTCAGGTTATGAGTTAGTCAGGTAACAGTAAAATGAACAATACCAATGTCCAACGTCTACCCAATTATATGTCCCAATTGCAGTGCGGATTGGGATGGGATGCTCAAGCCGAGATAGAACTAGATTTGGATATGGCTGTTTTAGCCCTGGCCAGTAATGGGAAATTAGCCGCTGGGAAAGAAGGATTTATCTATGCAGGACATCCACGCCACCAATCAGGTGCAATCCAGCTACTTAATGACAATATTACGGGTGAAGGGGAGGGCGATGACGAGCAATTGCTGATCAGTTTATCAAGATTATCCACTGATATTACAAAACTTATGTTTGTTGTCAATATCGATTTTGGTGAAGAGCAGCAACAAGATTTTAGCCAGACCCAAAATGCGTTCTGGCGTCTCATAGATTGTTCTAGTCGACAGACCTTACTACACCAGTCTTTGTCTAATGCCCAATGGCAAGGTATTACAACGCTTTTGGTCGCTGAGTTAGACCGTATAGATGATCATTGGCAACTTATCCCGTCTCTAGAACCCAGCCCCCAGAAAAATCTCAATGAACTCCTAAATGAATATAGTGAACAATGAACAACTCTGTAGGGGCACTCCCTTGTGGATACCCTTCTATACCGGGTGCTATCAGTTCTGTTCCCATTCTCTTCTAGTGAGTTCACTAGGATTGCACGAATCGGCAATAACGTCTATTCCTAGCCGTAGATTGTCGGCTGCGATTCGGTAAGCTAATCGATATCCCCCGCCTTCAACCTTTACACCACACAAGTCCCTAAGCCCTTGTTCAAGGGTATCAATCCGTAAGTGAACCGCATTGATCCGCTGAGCAAGTCGTTTAGATAATGTGGTCTTGCCAGTTCCTGGTAATCCTGGAAATATGAATAATTTGGCCATAGATTGTATCTGTCAGGAAAATTTAGTAAAAAAATATATTTAACCTCATCGTGACTTGGTATTCCTGGTCTTATCTGCCTGGAATTTAGCTAGATAGGATTGAGGTTATATTGAGGAGCTGTTTTGGGTTATTTAGCGTCTAGTTGAACAGCTCTTACCGGTGTGACGGTATGCTCCGTCAATCTTTAACGTTAAAAAATTATAAGGAAACACAAATGCAAGTTCTTTCTCGTTTGCTGACGTCTACAAGCTGTGCGTTACTTGCGATCGCACCAGCCCTGCTGAGTCAGGCCGCTTTTCCCCAAGCTGCGTCAGCGACACCGGCTCAGTCAGCTGAGACCAACACTTCAGTACAGCTGGCTCAAAATACCCGACCAAAAATTACTGTTTTGCCCCTATCCCACGGTGACGTTAGTTCCGACTATTGGTGGTACTACAGCTACTATCGCGGTCAGGGCGCTGCTCGTGGCATTAGCGAATTGCTGATCAACGAGCTGGTTAACGACGGTGCTTACTCAGTGGTTGACAGCAGTCAGTTTACAGTGCAGTCCGGCAATATTGTGGATGAAGGTGCAGCCTTAGACCAGGCTCAAGCCATGAATATCGATGCTGTGGTTGCTGGAACCATCACCCAGTTTGACCTGCAAGATAACGAAAAATGTGTCAGAGTTCCCTTTGTAGGCCGTACCTGCAGTAGTGAAACCAATGCCACCGTTCAGCTCAATGTGCGTTTAATTGATCCCGTTACCCGAGAGATTATTGCCACAGCCGAAGGGGAAGGTGCAGCCTCCCAAAGCGGCGGTTCCATTGACCTATACCGGGGTCCCGATGCCAGCTCTGATGACAATCGCGCCCTCGATGAATTGTTGACAGAAGCCACAGAGCAGGCCATCGACAAAATCGTACCTGAAATTACAGCCGCTGAATCCCGCTTTTAGGGTATCAGCGCAAAGCGAGACGCCCCCCTCGCCTTGCGAAACGACTCCCTTAAGAATGTAAAGTTCGGCATACTCTGCGAGAAGCGCAAAGCTCTACGGAGTTCGGAATTCGGAGTACTTTTCGAGAAGGGCAAGCTCTAAAGAATGCGCTTCCCTTCCGAATTCCGAATTCCGAATTTCTACCAACTATCGAGCCATTACCCGCATGGTACCAGGATTACCTGGATTCCCATCAATGGCAACCATACGACCATTGGCATCCAGGTGTCGCACAATTTTATAGATCTCCTCCACCGCATCAGGACGACCCACCTTATCAGCAACCTCTGTCAGGGTGAGGGAGCCACCAGTTTTACTGAGCACATCCACCACCATGTTTTGTAAATTCAGAATGCTAGCCGCTGCTTTTTTACCTGCTTCCACACCAGGCTGATGGTAAGCATTAATGTTGACCACCGCTGCGTATAGACTGACTGCCCGCTCATATAGGGCAATTAGTGCACCCACTACAGTTGGTGTTACCTCAGGAATGGTAATCGTGATGGACTGCCGGTTGTTTTCAAACAAGGCCTTACGAGTACCTTGCAAAAAGCCTGAAAGATAATCACCAGATGTCACACCTGGATCAATTTCTGTCGAGTTACCGTCGCGATCCTTGAGCACCTCAATCAGGGTCACAAAGAAGTTATTCACCCCTTCACGCAGCTGCTGTACATAGGCATGCTGGTCAGTTGAGCCCTTATTGCCGTATACCGCAATCCCCTGAAATACCTGATTGCCATCTAGATCAGTTTCTTTGCCCAAAGATTCCATAATCAGCTGCTGTAGATAGCGGCTAAACAGCAACAAACTGTCTTTATAGGGCAAAATCACCATGTCTTTCTCACCCTTGCCATTGCCTGCGTGATACCAGGCTAACGCCATTAATGCCGCTGGGTTATTTTTGAGATCATGCACCCGTGTTGCCGCATCCATTTGCTTGGCACCCGCTAGAATGGCACGAATATCAATACCCTGTAGCGCCGCAGGCAGCAACCCTACGGAAGATAGTTCAGAGGTGCGTCCACCCACCCAGTCTTGCATGGGAAACATGGCTAACCAATTGGCATCTTTGGCAACTTTATCCAGCTTACTGCCCCGCCCGGTGGTAGCTACTGCGTACTTTGAGAAGTCCAAACCGCGTTTTTCATAGGCGGCTTTGACCTCAAGCATGCCGTTGCGAGTTTCCGGAGTACCTCCAGATTTAGAAATGACCAATACCAAGGTGGTCTTTAGTCGGTCACCTAGCTTGGCTAAGGTCTTATCTACACCAGCTGGGTCTGTATTATCGATAAAGTTGATGGTTAACGACGGGTTTACTGCGCCGAGTGCTTCGGCAACAAACTCTGGCCCTAGGGCCGAACCACCAATGCCGATGGACAAGATATCGGTAAAGCGTTCCTCGCCAGGGGGCGTAATCGTAGCTGTATGAATTTGCTGGGTAAAATTTTCTATATCGCGCAGGGTATTAACAATTTCGCTACGAAGATCATCATTGGGAGCCAGATCGGGATCCCGTAGCCAATAGTGACCGACCATGCGGTTTTCATCTGGATTTGCGATCGCACCTCCTTCCAATGCATCTATCGATTCAAACGCCTTTGCAAACCGAGGCGTCATCTCAGCTACAAAGGCATCGTCGAACGTTACACGACTGACATCCAAGTAGAATCCTAGGTCCTCATTGAAATAGAGCCAGTCTTGATATCGTTGCCACAACGCGGTCGCATCCATAGTCACCTCTCTAAGGCTGCAATTTTTTTTGTCACTAAACTATATTCACATTCAGCGCTGTCGTTTTTCGTATTGGAGAATTCAGAGTTTATGGCTTGAATGTGGTTTGAACCAAATGAACTTAATGCACCGACTTAATGCACCGACTGTCAGTGTAGTGATCATTCCTCCTTAAGACCCCAAAATTCTTGAAGGATTTCACGATTCGTTGTGGAAACTGTAAACCACGTAACAGTCGAGTATCTTGTTTAGCCACACTTCTTGAGTAAAATTGTAATAACCGTCACACTCATGCACACTCATGGTTATTACACAGCAAACTGCCCCCGTTAAACGACAGGGTCTTTAATCATCGTCATAATGGATCTAGTTACCCTTCAAGGACTGCTCGATAACATTTCCTTTGCGGTCCTCTTCATTACGATGCTCCTTTACTGGAGTAGCCTCGCCTTTGATCAAGCTACCTGGCTTCAAACCCTGGGTACGACTGGTATGGCTATTGCTAATCTCTGCACGGCAGCGTTGCTAATAGCTCGATGGATTGAAGGCGGGTATTTCCCCCTCAGCAATCTCTACGAATCTCTCTTCTTTATTGCCTGGGGGATTACGGCTATTCACTTTGTGGCCGAGCGTATGAGTAATAGCCGTTGGGTAGGTGCTATGACGGCCCCAGCTGCCATGGGGATTACCGCCTTTGCCACCCTTACCCTACCTAGCAATATGCAGGTTTCCGAGCCGTTGGTACCCGCCCTTAAGTCTAATTGGCTGATGATGCATGTCAGTGTGATGTTGCTGAGTTATTCAGCCCTGATGGTGGGTTCTTTGGTTGCGATCGCATTCCTGGTGGTCACCCGTGGTCAGGCGGTTGAACTCAAAGGGAGTTCTGTGGGGACCGGGGGATTTCGCGATCGCAAATACATTCTCAAACGTGCCCCTGAAGCAACACCTGAACCCACCTTATCCACCGTAGGTGGAGGCACTGCAGTGCTAGAAAAACCTGCTAAGGAAACAGCAGCCCTGTCAATGCAGCGCCTTACCTTGGCCGACACCCTAGACAACATCAGCTACCGCATCATCGGTCTTGGCTTCCCCTTACTCACCATCGGCATCATTTCTGGTGGTGTTTGGGCCAACGAAGCCTGGGGCTCCTACTGGAGTTGGGATCCCAAAGAAACCTGGGCATTAATTACCTGGCTCGTATTTGCCGCCTATCTCCACTCCCGCATTACCAAAGGTTGGCAAGGCCGCAAGCCCGCCTTTATCGCTGCCACCGGTTTTATGGTGGTTTGGGTCTGCTACCTGGGCGTGAATTTATTAGGTAAAGGGTTACACAGCTACGGTTGGTTCTTTTAATCGAATTATTCTTGCTCCCAAAAGACGGTGGGCAATGCCAAGGTCGACGCCATAAATCGTGGCCCCTAGCAGACGGTGGGCAGTGCCCAACCTACGGTTCAAAACGTTTGCATAGCAGCAACTACAGGCAATAACCTATGCCCTTTCCAAATTTCTGGAAAGCCTTCCAGAAATTTGGAATTCACCCCGCCATAACCCCAAACCCTACAATTAGGGATAACTCGGTATGAGGGAAGCCCCTACGTCGCCACTCCTGCAAATAAATTTCCAAACGACTGCTCCTGTGCATCCGCACTCGTCACAATCTCCACAACCTTATTATCAGCCGCAGGCTCGCTCAGAGCTGCAATACATACCTGAGCCACCTTCTGCCGAGCAATTCCCCCCTCAAACAACGTATCTGCCCCAGACATCACAATTGCCTCTTTGCTATCCTCACTCCGCAATCCACCAGGCCGAACAATCGTATACGTCAAACCACTTTTGATGATGTACCCCTCTGCCTGCTTCTTCCAAAACAGCACCAACCAGAATAGGTTAAGCGGATGAAAAAACTTAGAAACACATAGCGAAGACACAATCACAAACCGCTTAACACCGTTTGCCTTAGCTGCATCCACCAAATTCTTAGTCCCCTCAAAATCCACCCGATAAGGACCTGTTACATCAAAACTAGGAGCCGCTCCCGTAGCGCAAATAACAGCATCACATCCTGCTATGGCGGCCCTAATGGTGTCTGGCTTCAACACATCCCCAACCACCACCTCAACAGCATCTACAAAATTAGCGTTTGTACGATCCCGCACCATAGCTCTAACGGCATTACCCGAACTGCTTAGCTGATTAGTCACATGCAGCCCTGTCTTCCCAGTCGCACCCACAACCAATACCTTCATCCGTTTCTTCTGCAGTCGTCACTACAGCTATTACCAACACGATCAAACTACCAAACTGTAACGATGGCTTCACTATATAAAGAAGCGGTTGGCTACAACTTACAAAGTCGTCAACTAATCTATCGGGGTATCCACTCAAGCCGGGAAATTCTGGTTAAGTAGGAATCTAGAATCCAGGAGCCAGAATTTAGAAGGGATATGGCTTCTGGCTCCTGACTTCTGACGTCTACCCTGAGGAAAACTTCCCGCTTTAAGTTGGTACCCATCTATCGTTTATCCCAGGCTTATATAAACCGTCCGTATCTTTGAAAATCATTAAGCCATTATCGAAAAAATCTTCATCCCTGAAAAATCGATTAAACTTAATAAATCACAAAGTAACTTAAGTGAAAGGCTAAAATTACTTTTTATATATAGAGGAGTTAATATTGTTCATAAGTTCATACCCGTGGTTTGCCGATGGTAGCTTGTTTTTTTAACTCGGTAACCTAGTAACCATAACGATATATCCTTTGGCTTCTTCCATTAGCCTGGTTATCATAGAGGCGACTCAAAGTCACCATTAATCGTTAGCAAGTATGCCCTGTATCCTGATCTTTCATCTGTAGGTTACCTTTGAGTGTTTCTTAGCTTTATGAACGTGTCCTCTACGCAGTACCCTCAGCCAGGAGTTTCAAGCGCTTCACAGGTGTCTATTAATCCAGAGCAATCGGCACTAGGTGATAGCAAAGAGTGGCAGACACCGGAAACTATTGTTTTTGAGGGCTATTACGTCGGCAACATGGAGATGTTTGCTGATATTGATACCGTTGCTGACTATCTGAACGCCCACCAAGGCTGGTTTACTCGCTGCGCGCAGCCTATGGATGTCAAGCCCATCGGACATAATGGGTATGCCATTTCACTAGGTCGTTTTGGTAGCCTCAATTTTCAGATTCAACCTAAAATTGGTCTGCATTTGCTGCCTCAGAATAAGGGCGTTTATCGGATTGAGACCATTCCTGTGCCAGGGTATGAGCCCGAAGGGTACGATGTTGATTTCCGTGCTGCTATGTCTTTGGCTGAAAAACGGCAGGAAAAGCTACCCGTGAAACAGTCAACCCAGGTAGAATGGGAGCTTAACTTACAGACTAAAGTACAAATGCCAAGGTTTATCCAGGCATTACCTCAATCTTTGGTCAAAGCATCTGGTGATAAGCTGCTCAATCAAATTGTGCGTCAGATATCCAGACGACTTACTCGTAAGGTACAAGAAGATTTTCATAAAATGATGAATCTGCCATTACCAGGTCGAAAGGCAAGGCACCAATAACGTTTCTGACATGACCTTTACGGTAATAACCCGCGGTTTCAAACAAGAATTTGAACGGTGGACTGATGCGCTTGAGACTGCAAATGGTCTAAGACCCCAGCTCAAAAGCTGGTTCGTTGACATTCGGATCTTTGATGGCAGAGACTTGGTCTGGATGTATAGCAAATTACGCGCTCACCCAGAGTACATTGGACCTGGCACCTACGATCGATTGGCACGGTTATTTATGGCCGAAGGTCGCAGGTCAGCAGCGAGTCGTCAACCTTGGGATATTCGGGGACATCAGTTTAACTGGGGTGAACGTACGTACCTGATGGGCGTTATTAATGTCACGCCCGATAGTTTTAGTGATGGTGGTCAGTTTAATTCTGTAGAAGCGGCGCTAAGTCAGGCGCAACTATTGTTAGATGCCAATGTTGACATTTTAGATATTGGCGGTCAGTCTACTCGACCAGGGGCTGAGCAAATTTCCCTTGATGAGGAACTTAATCGGCTGATCCCGGTGATTGAAGCTATTCGCCGGACTGACGCCTTAAAACAGGCAGTGATTTCGGTGGATACGACTCGGGCCACTGTGGCCCGTGCTGCTGTTGATGCTGGGGCAGATATTATTAACGACATTTCAGGTGCTACCTATGAGCCCAACATCCTTAAGGTCGCCGCTGATCAAGAAGTGCCAATAATTCTGATGCATCTCCGGGGGACTCCCGAAACGATGCAACAGATGACAGACTATGAAGATCTGATGGTGGAAATTTCCAAATTTTTGCGTCAGCAGATAGCGCAAGCGCTATCTGCGGGTATTCCCATCCAGAATGTGTGTATTGATCCAGGCATTGGTTTTGCTAAGACCTATCCCCAAAACCTGGAGATTTTGCGGAATTTGTCAGACTTAACAGAGCTGGGGTGTCCAATTTTAGTAGGAGTATCTCGTAAAAGCTTTATTGGTTGGATTTTGGAGCAGCCGGATCCGCAACAGCGTGAATGGGGAACAGCTGCAGCTTGTACGGCAGCTATTGCTGGAGGGGCTGATATTTTACGAGTGCATAACGGCATAGCAATGGCAGATGTGACCCGTGTGGCAGACGCTATCTGGCGAAAAAATGAGTCGCCATCATAGCTACAAAAATCAGGATAAAGAATGGTTCAGGCATGAGATGTGATTACCTGGGAATTCTTATAAGTGAATATTGATACTGAAACGGCTAAAAGTTACCGGAGATCTATGTAAATTTCGGTAGGGAGTAGGTTGTAAAGACCAATCAGCACAGTCTACGGTTAATGGAACCTGGGTATAGCATTGGTACTTTAATATTAAGGCCTTAGGCTGTGATACAGTCGGCACGGGGAAATCAGGACTTGTAACCGGCATGATTGAGTCCAATTGCTGGTGACAATACAACTATCTGGTGGATAAAAGAGGAAACCTATGCAACAGAAATTAACAACACTTATGTTGTTGAGTACCGTTATCGGTATCGGTGCAACCGCCTCTGCGGAAGCAAGTGGTTCTTCATTGGTTGATCTACCAACACAAGTTTCTCTAAATAGCCCTTTACTACCAGGGGTTGAGCCAGTAGTCGCTACTGCACTTAGTACTTCAATTAGCCCCCCAACAAGGCGTGATAATGCCCCATCTAATCCGCCATCTTCCAAAGAAGTAGCTCAGGTTAACAGTATTTTCCCAGTAGCTACAGCTCGTGAAGAGATTGATAGCCTCAACTTACGACGTCAATCGGGAATCGCTATTAGTCAACAAGTACCGACGACAGCTCCACCGCCTGCGGATAGTTTGCCAGAAACACTACCAGAACCGGAGCCAGAGCCACCAGAGTCGGAACCTGTACTGCCACCTGTGACGCCTCAACCACCGACTGATCCTGCTTCAGAAACAGGACCTACAGTTATGGTGCAAAGGTTTGAAGCTTTAGGCAGTACCGTATTTGATCAGTCAGACTTTAATCAAGTGCTGGATTCCTTTGTTGGTCGTGCGTTAAGTATTGATGAGTTACGCCAAGCTGCGGATTCGATTACTCAGCTCTACCTCAACGAGGGATTTATTACCTCACGGGCAGTACTTCCTAATCAGCCGATTACGGATGGGGTGGTTAAGTTGCAAATTATTGAGGGCAGCTTAGAGGAGATTCGCATAGAGGACACTGATCGGTTAGCTAACTATGTGCGATCGCGAGTAAATTTGGGAGCTAAAACCCCTCTTAACCAATTTGATCTCGAAGATCAGCTGCGGTTACTACGAGCCGATCCGCTAATTGATAATATTGAAGCCAGCTTACGTGCTGGGACAGGGCTAGGACAAAGTATTTTGATTGTGCGTATTGATGAGGCCGAGCCGATTGAAGCGCACCTTACCCTTGACACTGATTCGCCCGTCAGTGTTGGCGTCGTTCGTATGGGTGCCAATGTTACTTATCGCAATCCTTTTGGCATTGGCGATCAAATCCGAGCGGCGGCTTATCGTGCCACCACAGGTGGCTCTCATCTTTACGAGCTTAGCTACAGTGCTCCTATTAACGCCATGAACGGTACTATCTCAGCTCGTTTTTTACCCAGTGAGTTTGAGATTGTCTCTCCCCAAGAGCTGGCTTCTTTGGACATTGAAGGTGATGCCCAAGTTTATGAATTGACCTATCGTCAGCCCCTGGTACGCACCCCCCGTGAAGAATTTGCCCTTACTTTAGGTTTTCGTCACCGAGATGGCGAAACTCGTATTGCCTCCACAGATCTTCCGAGTAATAGCGCTAGTGTGCTCCAGTTTAGCCAAGATTATTTACGTCGCGATCCCCAAGGTGCTTGGGCGTTACGCTCTCAATTTAGTTTAGGTGTCGACTGGTTGGATGCAACTAATGCGCCCTCCCCTGACCCAGATAGTCAGTTCGTCGGGTGGCTGGGTCAGGTGCAGCGGGCTCAGGTTCTGAATCAGGATCATTTGTTAATTGTTCAGGCTGATCTGCAACTAGCAAGTGACACCTTGCTGGGGTCAGAACAATTTGTTATCGGTGGGCGTCAATCGGTACGAGGCTATAGTCAAAATGCTCGTTTTGGGGACAATGGTGTGCGTCTATCCATTGAAGATCGTATTACACTTCAGCGGAATGAGTCTGGTGCACCCATAATGTTGTTGAGCCCATTTATAGATATGGCAGCGGTTTGGAATACAAAATCCGGAACTACTGTCAACGATGATCGTTTTCTTCTCGGTACCGGGTTGGGCTTTACCTATCGTCCACTTGAAAACGTGGATTTGCGTTTAGATTTGGGTGTACCGCTGGTGGATATTGACGATAGTGCTCCCCAAGATGTGTTCATCTATTTAGATTTTGACCTTGAACTTTAAGCTATGTTCAAGGGTTAGCCCATCATTGTCCTAGGTTAAAGAGACGATTCAATACTTAGAAAGATTCAATGAGGAGCTATTGTATTGTCGCCTGTAGAGATATTTTATTCTCTATAGGGTTCGTGGGATGCCCTTTAGAAGACTCCAATAAAAGTTTTTCAAAATCTTGGGCCGCCAGTGCAGGACTAAAGAGATACCCTTGCATACTCTGACAATTAAGCTGTTTGAGAATTGAGAGTTCTCTGGCGGTTTCCACCCCACTGGCAATGGTAGAAATATTCAGACCTTGAGCCATTTCTATAATTGCTCTAACAATCACTTGATTACTTCTGTTGTTATGTAGGTCACGAACAAAACATTTATCTAACTTGAGAATATTAACTGGCAAATACTGTAAATGGCTCAAGGAGCCAGAGCCAAAGTCATCAATAGCTGTACTAAAACCTTTGTCTTGAAGCTCAGTTAGCAGATATTTAGTCCGATTTAAGTCCTCCATAATTAGCTGTTCGGGAAGTTCTAAATCCACCATTACTGGACTGACTTGAGCAGTCTCGACTATGCCCATCAGTCGGTCTATAAAGTGGAGGTCGCGCAATTGATAAGCCGACAGATTAACGGCAATACTAATACCGGATAATTTCATTTTTTGCCAATGGGCTAGCTGTCTCAGGGCTGTTTCCAAAATCCATTCGCCTAAGGGCAGCATGAGTCCATGCTCCTCTGCTACAGGAATGAATTGTACTGGTAACACCGGAAACTCACCAGGTACAAGCCAACGGACAAGGGCTTCTGCACCAATAATCTGACCGCTATCTAAATCAACTTGGGGCTGAAAGTAAAGCTGTAATTGGTCCCGTTGCATAGCTCGTCTTAGTCGTTCTGCTAAGGACAATTGATTGACAGCTGAGTCTGCTTTTGCCAGGTGGTTTCCTGTTGCTACCAATGTTCTGATAGTAGCTAATTCTAGATGGTGGATGGCCTCAATATAAATATCTGGTATCAGGTGATGATTATTCATCACCATAGGTTGTTGCAAATCTGCTTTAAGCTTGGCAATGGCTATTTCACAGATAGTTTTGTTAGGTATGCAGGGTGCACTCAAAAAAATAGCAAATCGGTTTCCCCCTAAATAAGTTAGGGTACTGATTGATAACCTTGGGTCGTTCCACACTCTTTGCCATTGGTGTAGTTGTTGCCCAATTGACTTTAGTACTAGCTGGCTAAATGCATGGCCGTAGCCTGTTTGGAATTCAACATAATTATTGAGGTGGATGATCCACAGACCTGACCATGGCATTTGCCTAATGCGTTCAAACTGTTCTTTGAGGGTTTCCCAAGTTGCTGCAGACATTAATTGTTTGCAAGTTGACATGGTTGGGGCAAAACTTTTTGCTAATTGCTCACGCTTACTTAGCTGTGTTTGTACTGCGCGCAAAAAGCTTTGTACGTTAGTTGGTTTAGTGAGATAATCGTCAGCACCATGCTCCATGCTACGTCGAAATGTATTGGAGATATCATGGCCAGTCAACATAATCACAGGAATGGTAGTGGTGGCTGGATGCGATCGCAAATTTGTCAACACATCATATCCACTAATATCTGGTAACCCTATGTCACACACAACTAGTTTTGGATGATGTAGCTGTGCTAATTGCATGCCTTCTTGACCAGTAGTAGCGCTCAAGGCTCTAAAGCCATTAAGATCTAATAGATCACAAAACACCGTAACTAGATCGGCATCATCATCAATGACCAAAACGGTTGTCATTGAATCAGTTTTTTCAGATATCAACTCAGACATCGGCATATATTAGAGTCACTGCAATCAATTAGCTTCTGTGCCAACATCACATCTCGCCATCGATAGAGTACCCAGCCCTACCCTTAGGTGTCTTAGCCCAATAATCCAAGGCTGATTCCGGACAAGCGGATACCATAGGCAATTTTGCTGATTCTTATAAAAGCATCACAGTACAAATGATGTAAGAGACCTCTAGTGAATGTTGGTTAGACTAGAATTTCCCCCTAGCTTGAATACCAGATCGTGATCTTACCAAGGTAGTTTCGTACTATGAAGAGTCTGTGAATACTATGCAAAGATTGAAACCCTAACAGGGAAGAAAACATCTTTCTCGTAAAGATTTAATATAAGCAAGCAAGACCACGCCAATAGCATCACCAGGCTATGGTGTTTGAATGCACTAACTATTCAAATTACTAGAGCCTTTAGCGGCTGATATCAATCTTTGTTTTTTACATGCATTCAACCGCTTAAAGGGATTCCTATTATTAACTTCTTACAATTAATTATCTAGCTATCTTTTATGGACTTACAGCATCTGCGTTTACTACTGGTTCAAGCAAACGAACCCTATCGAGATGGCCTAGAGAATGGCACACTGAATGCTGAGCAATTAGTCATGCTAGAAGGGTTGACTACATGGGGATTTCAACTACAACAGGTGGGTGTATTGGGCTGTGCCTCAAATGAAATCTATGATGAAATCCTAGACACAGGTGTGCGGGTTATCGGCAGTGGTTTGCCTGCAACCAACGAGGCTATTTTTAAGCGATTAGCAGACTTTTGTCCCACCCATCTCGTCATTGATGTGCCCGATACTACCCTTTTTCGTTGGGCTGTGCGTAAGCAAGTGCCCTGCATAGCCATGTTTCGAGAACCTCTGACAGGGCCAAGCTTGAAGCAACGTTGGGATAACTATCAATTATCTAAAGCCTTAAATCACAGTGGTGTTGACTGGGTTGGTGTTCTAGGCCTCGATAATTGTGAGGCTCTGGCACAAATAGGTGTACTTCGGGACAAATTAATTCCTTGGAACTGGCCACCGTCAAATCGGGCTGAAACCTTCGAACCAAAACAGTTGAGATCTAAACCTAACCCAATACAACTAATTTATGTTGGTCCTCTTTTCTCGACGCGAGGTATCGGTGATTTACTAATTGCTGCAGCTCAACTGAAGTCCCAAGGATGGAATATTCAACTCAAACTAGTAGGGCAAGGGGATATTAACCGATTTAAGCTGCAAGCAAAACGACTACTAATAGACCATATTGAATTTATTGAAAATATCCCAGATCACAATCTAGTGCATCTTATTCGACAAGCTGACATTTTTGTCATGCCGAGCCGCCACGAATCACCAGAAAACTCAAACACTACTTTGAACACCTGTCTACAAGCACATACACCAATTGTGGCATCCGATCACCCGATGTTTGCTGGTAGTCTCAGCCATGATGTTAACGCCATGATTTTTCCAGCCGGTAACGCCCGTGCCCTTGCTCAACGCATCGACTATTTGCTAAATCATCCAGACGTATACACCCGGATGTCTGCGGCTAGTCAAAAAAACTGGCAATCACTACAGCTACCCGTACATTGGATATCCCTATTGGAGCATTGGCTTCAGGGAACTCACACATCACATCAATGGCTGCAAAAGCACGTATTGACATCCCTTCTTTATCAGCAGCAGTTAACCTCAAAACTACTACAGCCCTCTTCGTGAACGCTTGATCCAAATCATTCGTGAACGCTTGATCCAAATCATTGGATGGGCAAGCTTATTGTTGGAAATGCCCCTCAGACATGCATTAATACCAGAAAATATTGAAATTTTGGTTATTGGCTATAAATTCTGGTGCAGCTAAACCATAAATTTACGAAGCCTGGTTAAACTGCAATATTTGGGACAAATAGTCGTAACAAACACGGGCATCCTGGATCAGTAATGTAGGTCGATAGAAGTAGCCCACTAGATCATATGTCTAGGTAGATAAAACTAAAAGAACTTGAAACTTTCCTGGATAGAAATCAGTCCAATAACTGAGTAAGAACAAACTAGCCTGCAATTTTCATTCGCCTACATCTTCCTAGAGACAGTCATGGAAATCGTTCAACCCCCAACCAATAATCAATTACTATCCAGACATTGTTTACAATTGCTACCGTCTCCCTGTAACTCAAAACATGCTCGGTCAACGTTTCTTAACCTTGTAGGGATCTTATTCCTCAGTAGCCTTTCCATCAATCTCGTGGCGTCTCCAACATTGGCTCAACTGCCGCCCCTGGATCCTCCTGTTAACAGCTCTACGACAGCTCAGGGGGGAAATATTAATGAGTCAACTGTTGCTTTGGAAACCTATACATTGGGGCCAGGTGACCAGTTAAGGGTAGATGTGTTAGTTAACGATGAAGTATTTGCAGACCCCATCGATCAAATTGTTTTACTAGATGGCTCATTAACCTTACCTTGGGTAGGCAAGATTACTGTTGCTGGGCTGAATCCGATTCAGGCTGAGGCAAAAATAGTGAATGCCTACAGTCGCTATATTCGTACTCCACAAATCACATTCCAGCTGCTACAGCCTCGACCAATTCGGGTAGGTATTGTTGGAGAAATCAAACGCCCTGGTGGTTATACCTTGCAAGTCAACTCAGAAGCTGGTGAAGGATCCGAAGCGAGTGAAAGCCGCACTCGTTTCTGGCCTAGTGTCACTCAAGCCATTAGTAATGCAGGTGGCATTACCCGTTCTGCAGATGTTCGTTCTGTAATAGTCAAACGTGAAGGTGTATCTGAACTTATTCAGGTCAATCTTTGGGATTTAGTAGAAAGCGGTGATTTACGCCAGGATGTTCTACTTCGAGATGGCGATCAAATTTTCATTCCTACTGCCCAAGCCATCGACAATGCTGAAGTAATTGCCCTAGCCAACACTACATTTGCCCCCGAAGCTATAACAGTTAACGTTGTTGGTGAGGTCCCATCTCCTGGAAGTTTTTCAGTTGCCCCAGACACTCTTTTAAATGAAGCTCTATTGACAGCGGGTGGCTTCAATGCCCGATCTCGTACTAGCCGAGTGGAATTAGTTCGCATTAATCCCAACGGTACAGTTTCGCAACAAAGGGTAAAAATTGACTTGGCTCAGGATGTTAATAACGAGCAAAATCCTATTCTCCAGGAAGGAGACACCATTATTGTGGGTCGTTCAGGTCTGGCTGCCACTGCAGATACTGCGGAGTTAATTTTCTCACCATTGACTAATTTATTTCTGGGCATCTTTGGTATCCAATAATTGATGCTGATATTGCTTGTGCGTCTCTACTTACTGCTTTTTTAATTACTACGTTTAGATGGCAGCCTAACTTAACCATGAACTTTATTCGTAACGTTATTGACCTTAACCTTCAGTATCTATTTGCTGCAACTCGTCGTGGCATCGTGCCTGCAACGACAGCATTTATTCTGACCGTTTTAGGTGCTGCCACAGTCGCAAAACTATTAAAGCCAACCTACTTAGCTGAAGGAAAACTTTTATTTAAACCAGACCGTGCGGCAACACTGACAGGCCTAGACGAAACGGGAAGTCCGTTACAAACCATTAGTTTCGGAACCCAGCTAAATTCTGAAATTGAAATCATAACGTCAAAACCATTGGTACAGAAAACCATTGATACACTTCAGCTAACCAACGATGAAGGCGAACCTTTGAAGGTTGAAGATATTTGGCAAAATCTTCAAGTAAGCGTTATTTTCCAAACAGATGTTTTGTCCTTCTCCTACCTAGATCAGGATCCAGTAAAGGCAGCTGATATTGTCAATACCCTGATGGATTCGTATCGCGCAGAGAAGCTAGCTAACACCCAAACCGACACTGAAAGTGCAGGAGATTTCTTGGATCGCCAGCTACCTCTAAGTGCCGAAAGAGTCAGGCAGGCAGAATATGAGCTGAGGATTTTTCGTGAAACTTACAACATCGTAGATCTACCTGAAGAGCGTGGCATTGCGGTAGCTGCTCTAAATGATTTTCGTAAAGATACAGACGCCATAAAAGCTCAGTTAGGAGGTCTATATAGCGTACAGGAAGATTTGAGTCGTCAGGTAGGTATGTCTGTTCCTGAAGCTATTCAGGCAAGTACACTGAGTCAATCTGGTCAGGTTACCGGTATCCTTGCAGACCTTAATGCCGTTCGGCGTCAAATAGCGTTGCAACAGGTTGAATTTACTGAGGAAAGCCCCGTCCTACAGCGATTATTAGCCCAGGAAGCTACCCTTTTAAACCTTTTAAGTGAAGCCACACAATCGTTAGGTGGCGGTACTATTCAAGAGTCTCTGTTGCAACTTAGTGGTGGCGGTGGTGGCAGTGCAGCAGCCGGTGGTGCAGCCGGTGGTGCAGCCGGTGGCGGTGGTGCAGCCGGTGGCGGTGGTGCAGCCGGTGGCGGTGGTGCCTCGTTGAGAGCCTCGCTGATTCAAAAATATGTCGACAATGAGCTTCAGATTACTACCCTAGAGGGACGTCTTGGAGCTATTGAAACTAATGCCAGCGTGTATCAAGAGCGTGTAAATCTCTTTCCAGAACTGGAACAGCGTCAGCGAGACTTAATTCGTAACTTGGAGGCTGCCCAAAAAACGTATCAGGAGCTTTTGGGCAAACGGCAAGAGATACAAGTTAAAGAAAATCAGCTCACTAACTTTATCCAAATCATTGAACCTGCTATTCCACCAGAAAATCCATCATCCCAGGTGGCAGTTAAGGTAATAGCCATGGGGATTATCGCAGGCTTCGCCCTTGCACTCGCCATTATTGTTGCAATTGACTTCTTCATCGTCGATATCAATGGTGCGAATAAGGCCTATGATCCCGATGTTTATGACATACCTTCAGGGCTTTAACAGAAGACTCTTCAATAACGTACCATCGAATGAAATACGTTTTCATAAGTAACGTTTGTCCATTACGTTTCACAAACCATATACACCCGTTGCCTTATGGTGCTTCAAAATGCTGCTGCAAGCAAACCATTCTCGGAAGCCAAAAATAAAACTGTCTTAAGAAAGATTGTTGATATATATTTTCGCAAAGACCTCATTGATGGTATTCTCGAAAAGTTTGAGTATGCTTTCGTTTTTATTTCGTTCTTTCTCTACACAGATGCAGTTTTAATCGTTATCCTGAGTGGCGGAGCTAGCGAAGGAGATGGATTTGACTATGGATCAGTCAACTTTGCGCCTGTTCAGCTATTTTATGTTGCTAATCTCGGGCTTACACTTCTTTTCTTGGCCTGTAGATATAAACGTACGATCTATGTGCTACTCAGCAATCCATTGATGCTTGCCACCAGCACGCTGATTGCTCTGTCATTTTTATGGTCAGCCTCCCCTGATGATTCATTTACCGGAGGGATATTTGCGACCTGTAATATGCTGTTTGCTGTGTATGTATCGGGACGATTCACCCTAAAGCAACAGCTCACCATACTCGGCTATGTCATGCTGAGTCTTGCGATTCTGAATATTGTTTTTGTCAAAGCATTACCCCTTTACGGAGTTATGGGTCCCCCAGTTCACACGGGGGCTTGGCGAGGAGTATTCACCCACAAAAATGGGGCTGGAAAAATGATGGTACTCGCCTGCGGTGTGATGCTTACCATGTTCAACGAGGTCAAAGACAATCGCATCAAATGGCTGTACGTAATCGGGCTATTGCTTTCCTTCTACATGATCAAGAAAACAGGATCTGGGGGGGCCTTAGTTAATTCGATGTTCATTATGATGATTGTCCTCATCACTCAAGTGTTTAAAACGGCACCGCGAAAGCTGTTTTTGGCACTTATTTTCATGACATCCTCCGCCATCTTTATCAGTGCTGCCTATGTTCCGATCATGACATTTGCTCTTGGACTAATTGGTAAGGATCCCACGTTTACAGGACGAACGGATATTTGGGAGTTTGTTTTTGAAATGATTGCCAGACGCCCTGCCCTTGGATACGGGGTTGGTGGTTTTTGGAATGGCACAGATGGACCATCTCTTTATATTATTCAACGAGCTAAGTGGATGGTGCCTGATGCTCACCAGGGTTTTCTGGATATGACCCTACAAATTGGTGTGATTGGTACTTCCATGGTGTGCTTGGTGATGTGGCAAACCCTGCTTCGAGGCATTGCTAGAATCCGCTGGTACAGATCATGGGTAAGCTGCTTTCCAGCAGTCTACGTAATGTATATCTCCCTGATTAATTTATCGGAGTCATCGCTTTTAGCTCCCAACAGTCTCTTTTGGGTTTTGATCTGTGTGACTAGCTTTACCACATCATTTGAGGCCAAGTACCTGATTGACTCTGATCGGTTTGGTTTAGTTGAAAACAGTAAGCTAGTAGAAAGTCCAATGATGCGAAAAATGCAGCCACCCACACCCCCCACAAATACGCCTTCACCCATAGATACATCTTCTAAAGTTTAATGAGTATTGCTGTTCAGCACTTTTCATCTGCTGTAGCGGATTGAGCAAACTATTTCTCACTATTATTGTTGTGCACTATATGCACAAAGCTATCTTTCTTATACGTCTTAGTTATTAATAAATGAAGTGGAAAAAATTATTTCTAAAATCAGGGGGATTTTAAGCGGCTCCCTAGCTAAAGACAGCATGTGGATGTTGTCTTCCCAAGTACTGGGAATTTTTATTCAAGGTGCCTACTTTGTTATTGTAGCTAGGGTTCTAGGCGCTGAAGCATACGGTATATTTATTGGTATTGCTTCCTTTGTCAAATTAGTTTTTCCGTTTGTTGGCCTGGGTAATGCTGACATTTTCCTTAAGCACGTTTCAAGAGATCAAAGCTTATTCAGAGGTTACTGGGGCACTACGTTACTGACTTGTTTGCTCTTCAACCTGGGCTTGATACCTCTGATGCTAGGGCTAGCAAAGTTGATTTTTAGCCCTGAAACATCGCTGCTACTGGTCTTTTTTGTATTGGTAGCAGATTTATTGGGGGGCAAGTTATGGGACCTAGCCGCTGGTGCGTTTGTTGTCTGTGATCAGTTTAAGCTGGTTGCCCAGAGTAAAATTATTTATGGTCTAGGTAAACTCATTGCAGCTTTTGGCTTATTGGTCTTCTTTGAGCATGGCAATGTTGTTGCTTGGGGTGGATTATATTGCTTAGGGTCAATTCTACCCGCCCTTTCATCGATACTGACAGTTAATAAGCTCTTTGGCAAGCCTATATTCAACCTCAGCAAGTATCCACCTGAATTTGCTGAAGGATTTTTCTTTGCCATTGCTCAGTCGGCAGAGACGGTAAATGGTCAAATTGACAGAACTATGCTGGTCAGTCTGGCTTCAGCAGAAGCCGCTGGTATTTATGCGGCAGGTTACCGGTTTATCGATGTTGGATACATCATTATTATTGCCGTAATGAGTGCCACCTACACTCGATTCCTGCGCCATGGTGCTGGTGGCATTAAGGCTGGACTCCAATTTGCAGTAAAGTTAGTCCCTATTTCTGTTGGCTATGGAGTAATTTCTGCTATTGCCCTGGTGAGCCTTTCTCCCTTTACAGCCACCCTCTTAGGTGAAGAGTTTGCTCGCTCAGGTGGTGTGCTGTTGTGGCTAGCGCCTATTCACCTGATTGCCACATTACAGTTCATTGCAGCTGATACTCTGACTGGTGCAGGTTTCCATAGAGTGAGAAGTGCCTTGCAAGTCACGGCTGCATTTATTAATTTTGGGGCAAACTTATACTTGATTCCTCGTTTTTCTTGGCAAGGGGCCGCTTGGGCCACCCTAACGTCCGAAACGTTTAAGCTTGTAACCCTTTGGTTGGCTGTCTTCTTTTATAACAGACGAGCAAATATTCAGGGCCAACTGGCCAATGCTGGAACTGCTGGCCCTGATACTGATTAATCTTAGCCATGATGCCATTGCATTAACAAGGATTCCATAGTTTCCATAATTTCAATGGTTTCTGATAAAGGCATCAAATCACTTTCTAATTTACCTGTTTGAAGACACCTAACAACTTCTGTCGCCTCATAGTTATAGCCGTTGCCAGTGAGTGCTCGATGAATATTTTTGGATTTCTCTTTCCGTAACTTGACGAGAGTCTTAATCAACTGATTTTGTTTCAGCTGATTGATGGCAGATCGTTTCCAACCAGTATAAATGTTTGGCTTCTGAGATGTTACTACTATAGGTTCTTCAGAAAAACGGGTAATCGTAATATTCTCTGGTTTATAAAATGGTTCTTTAATAGTTATTTTGCCTCGAGTTCCAACAATCAAAGCTTCATTAGAGCTATAGCTACGTAAGGTAGAATGTAAAACAGCCATAGCTCCATTCTTATAGCGTAGAATTATGGCTGATTGGTCGTCTACTCCTGTTGTACCGATACAAGGATTTCCACTAATTTGACTAGGCTTGCCAAGTAGAAGAAAGGCAAGGGATAGTGGGTAAACGCCCCGATCAAGAAGGGCCCCCCCTCCTAGTTCAGGGTTAAAAAAACGATTTTTTGGATCAAATTCCGTTGGATAACCAAATCCGGCTGTTAACAATTGGACTTCACCAATTTCACCTGATTGAATTAACTGACGTACTTCCTGGATTAGTGGCATAAAGCGCATCCACATAGCTTCCATACAGAATACTCGCTGCTGTTTGGCTACGGTCATCACCTCCCGAGCTTCTTGCGAGGTAACTGTAAATGGCTTCTCACAAAGTACTGCTTTTCCTGCATTAAGACATAAAATACTGTCAGCTTTATGGCGTGTTTGAGGAGTTGCAATATAAACAACATCGATGTCTGGGTCCTGTACTAGCTCGTCATAGCTGCCATAGGCTTTATGGGCACTAAATATGTTTGCTAATTCCTGTGCCTTACCAAGTGTCCTAGAGCCAATGGCCCATAATTGAGCATCAGTAACAGATTGAAGACCTTCGATAAATTGCATGGCTACTGTACCAGTACCCAATATTCCCCAACGAATCACATTACTCATAACTTATATAAATATAGTGTTTGTTTAGATTGAGTTTGTAGTCGAGTAAATCTATATCAGCATCATTACTCTTTGAATAAGTTAGCTCACAAGACCCAGTAAATGACTATTGCATCAATAGTATTTATCAATAAAAAGTACAATTCTAATACTTTTATTTGTAATGACCTTTGATTTGTCAGGTTCTGTGTGAATTAACCACAGTGCTTAAGAGAAGTTTATCTTATTTTTTTGGGAATCTTAGTTTAAGGAGCGATTTATTTCTTTCAGCTCTGTTAAGGCTCATAACCTTATAGAACGATAAGTCTAGTGTATCGTCAAAGCTAAAATTTCAGGTTGGTTACTGATAAAGAGTGAAGGGTAAATAGCAACTCTTCATTCCTTTAAACTCCTTTACTCTTTACGAGTCTTACCCAAATTTTTAGTCTTGACAGACCACTAGACATAATTTCTGTACAGAGAAACTTTATATGAGTGAGTTCGTCTACAGATGTGTTGCTGGGGCAAATTACTGAATCCATATTTGTATGGCTTAAATGAGTTCTCGCGACTGTCCGATAGTTTTAATTGTTCTCCTAATGTTTTCCAGATAAAACATTAGTTCTGATTTTTGTGCGTGTTATCTAAAAGCTTCAATGGTGCAGCTCTGTTAGGTTGAAGGATTAATCTATGAATAATTTACTAGAACGTGATATCTACGATATTAATGAAGATAACGCTGCAGAACTGTTTGCCCAGCAAGCTAATGCACCTGCACCTGAGCTAGGAAATTTCTCTGGCAGAGGGTTTGTGCTCTGCGCAGGAGGCCCCTATTTGGAGAGTGCGTATGTTGTGGTTCGTCTCCTGCGTCATTACGGTGCAACGTTGCCGATTGAAGTTTGGCACGCCGGGGAAGATGAGATTCCTGCTTGGGCAAGACCTGCATTTGTAGAACATGGTGTCACCCTTCACGACATCATGGATTACTGCCAAAATCGGCCCCTCAAACAGATGCGCGGTTTTCCAATCAAAACAGCGGCAATCCTCAACACCCGCTTGCGCGAGGTGATGTTTATTGATGCCGACTGTTTCCCCGTTCGCAATCTGGAATTTCTATTTGAGACGCAAGAATTTAAAGACAATAAGGCAATCTTTTTCCCCGATTACCAGCGTCACTTACTTTTGCCAGATAAACCCGTCTGGGACCACGTAGATATGCCCTACAAAGGAGATACAGAATTCGAAACGGGTCTACTGTTGTTTGATAAGATTGCCTGCTGGAAAGCTCTCAATCTTGCAGAGTGGATGAATCTTGGGTCAGAGTTTTGGTATCAGCATGCTATGGGAGACAAAGATACGTTCTATTTAGCCTGGAGAAAAGTCAATCAATCTTATTTCTTAGCACCGGATTGCGTCCGCATTCCCACGGTTCTTAGCCGACATTATTGGACAGGGAAAAAGCATTTGGCTGACCACCGCACAGGAACTTCAAAGTATACAGTGCCTTACAAAAAAGGCATCTTTAAAAGTTACCTAGCTCCCTACAAGGGACGTCCTCTCTATAAGGATTTTATTGACGAGTTTTTACAACGATTTGTCAATAGCAACTATAGTTTACACACCCAGTTCCTAGACAATCTGAAAATTTATAAAGACGCTTCTGAAGCTTAGTACTCAGTCTTGAGTGAACCCTCTTCACGTCTAAAACGGTCATTTTTTCGAGACCCAAAGGTTTCAACTTGGACGTGGTTTAGCTCAGGAACCTCTGTGGAGAATACTTGAGCGATAAAGCCATTTCAGCTGCAGGAACAATTTACCTGATTTTGATTCATGACTGTAGGTGGGGCATCCTAGAGACGCACTTTACTGTGTCTATTTTTAGTTAGCCATTAATTGCAATATACTTTTCAGCTTGGATCATACTGAAGCTGGCTTAGGTCAGCCACCATTCAATCTCCAACTATTACTTAAATTTAAAGATGCAGGCAATTTCCAACCAACCAACCAATGGAAAGAATAATCTCAGCACATCCACAAAACTGATGAAGATTTCAGTGTGTGCTGCAACTTACAAGCGACCTGAATTATTACATAAGTTACTAGAATCTCTGAATGACCTGACGTTTACCCGCCTTCCCACACCTACTATCGAAGTCATCATTGTTGATAATGACTCTACAGGGTCAGCCGAGGAGACTGTTAAATCAATGCAATCTTCTTTTAAGTGGCCCTTAAGGTATGTCGTAGAAACTAATCAGGGTGTTACCTATGCTCGCAATCGCTGCATCAGTGAAGCCTCTAAAGAGTCAGATTTCATCGCGATGCTTGATGATGATGAAACGGCGACTCCCAAGTGGCTGGAGGAACTCTTATTGAGTCAGGAAAAATTCGATGCTGAAATTGTTTCAGGACCTGTTCTAGCTGTTTACAGTGAAGGACAAGAAGTCCCTGGTTGGATTAAGGCTGGTGACTTTTACTCATTTCCTCGATATAAGACTGGTCGGGAAATGGAGGTTGCTTTTACAGGCAACGTTATGTTTAGCACTAAACTTTTGAACAATCTCAAAGAAGGTGAGACCTTTTTTAACCATCGCTTTGCCCACAAAGGCGCAGAAGATGTTTATTGCTTTTCAAGCTTGCATAAAGCGGGTCATAAGATTGTTTGGGCTGATGATGCCGTTCTGTATGAGCCCATTGCCGATCAACGCCTGTCGCTGAAATGGATTTTGAACCGAGGATTTTGGGCGTGGAGTGTCCATAGCCTGATTGAGAAAGAACTTTATCCATCAATCAGAATTCAAGCTAGTCGAGCCCTTAAGGGTCTAGGGTTAATTGTGATAGGAACCCTATCTGTTGGACCATCATTACTTTTGGGCAGACATAAAGCTGCTAAGGCCCTAGTAAAAGTATATAAAGGCATGGGTACAATTTCTGGACTATTGGGACGCCAGGGTAATTGGCAATAACAGATGGCCAACATTTTCTCAGGCAATGTCTGCACGCTTGTGATTATGTTATTTTTTTTTAGAATGCCCTTAGTATTACAACGTATATAAATCTCCTATGGCAAACTCTATATTTACTAAGCCCAGTAAACTGTGCTCAAAAATTTTCAGAAAGTTGCCAGGGATAGCGGGTGCTGTTCTTTTAGCAGCTAGCACCTTGAGTTGCTCAGTGGGGGGAGAGGAAACTAAAGAGATTGAAATTCCAGATTTTAAGATTCTGGTAGATCAGTTTGGCTATCGTCCTCAAGACCCTAAAGTAGCTGTTGTTGTCTCTGAAGTAGATAGCAATCAACCCTATGAGTTGAGAAATGTAGAAACCGATGCGGTTATAGAGGTCATCGAACCAATACAGTGGGCTGATGGAGCTATTCATTCACAATCAGGTGTGAAAGCACTATGGATTGATTTTTCAGAAGTGGAAGAGCCTGGCAACTATGTTATTGTTCGTCAGGATGGTGAAACTCGTTCAGCTGAATTCGAGATTAACAAAGACGTCTACAAAGATGTTTTAGTTGCTGCCACTAAAATGTTTTTCTATCAGCGCAGTGGATATCCAAAAACAAAACCCTTTGCAGATGAGCGTTGGACTGACGGAGCAAGTTATATCGGCACTGGACAAGATACCCAGGCTCGATATGTCAAAGAAAAGGAGAATCCCCTTTCTGAAAGAGTAATGCATGGTGGTTGGTTCGACGCAGGGGACACCAACAAATATGTGACCTATGCGCTTCAACCGATGCACCAATTGCTTAGTGCCTACGGCCAAAATCCAGAAATCTGGACGGATGATTTCAATATTCCAGAATCGGGTAACGGGATTCCCGATTTGTTGGACGAGATCAAGTTTGAATTGGATTGGCTAATTCGAATGCAGGATAGTGATGGGGGTGCATTTATCAAGCTAGGGACGTTGGATTATGATCCGCCTAACACGATTCCCAGTAAGGATACTCGACCTCGATATTATGGCCCTAAGTGCTCATCCTCGACAATTACTCTCGCTAGTGTTTTTGCCCATGCTGCCGTAGAAATGCGGAATATTCCTGGACTAGAAGACTATGCGACTGAGTTGACATCACGGGCGAGGCAAGCGTGGGACTGGTTTCAGAGCAATCCAGTAGATACAGACTGTGATGATGGCGAAATCAAGTCCGGTGATGCCGATATGATTGAAGATGCCCAGATGGGGACAACCGTCAGTGCAGCCGTTTATCTTTTTGCAGCAACAGGCGATCCTCAATATTCGCAATATGTTGCTGACAATCTTAGTCTTGCTCAGCCCTATAGAGATGGTCCTTGGTCTCGCTATGATCCCTGGCAAGGAGATGCCCTGATCTTTTATTCTCAATTACCTGATGGTGACAGCACAGTAAAAGAGAAGATTCTAACGGACTTGGAGAGCACGTTGCTGAACCAGCATCCAGACGCCTATGGCAATGATGATTCGCTTGATCCATTTCGGTCTTATATGCCCGATGAACAATATCACTGGGGCAGCAACATGATCAAGTCAAACTACGGAAGTATGAACTACGATCCTGTGATGCTGGGCATTCATGAAGCTGAACACCAGGCTTATGTAGAAAGAGCTTTGGGAGCCGTTAACTATATCCATGGGGTTAATCCATTGGGTCTGGTATATCTCACCAACATGTATGAGTATGGTGCAGAGTCTTCAGCCAACGAGATGTACCATCAGTGGCTGGGCGTAGATGACTATCAGAATGCCTTAACATCTAAGCGGGGGCCTGCGCCTGGCTTTTTAACGGGTGGTCCCAATCAGTTTTATGCCGGAGATGCTGCCCTTAAGGGAGGTCCTCCTATGAAAGTCTACGTTGACAAAGCAGCTCAAGAGGTTGCAGCCTGGGAAATTACAGAGCCTGCTATCTACTACCAGTCTGCGTATATTAAATTGTTATCTAAGTTTGTCACCGCAGAATAGACATAGGCCATACTTTGCAGTATGGTCGCCAAAATTTTCTATTCAGGGAACTCTATCACTCAAACCGTTCAATAGTAACGTCCTATTTTTTAATCCTTATTAGTTTTACCTATGAACATTGCCATTGTCGGGTGCGGCTTTGTTGCTGACTACTACCTTAAGACTCTTCCACTGCATCCAGAACTTAAGCTAATTGGAGTGATGGATAAAAATCTGGCACGGGCTCAGAAGTTAGCTGACGTATACTCCATCAAGAAAGTTTATGAGACTTTTGACGAACTGTTAAAAGACAGTTCTATTGATATTGTTCTGAATCTAACTAATCCTCGCAACCACTATGAGGTGTCTAAAGCCTGTTTGGAATGTTATAAGCATGTTTATTCTGAAAAGCCTTTAGCCACCACTATTCCTGAGGCGAAAGAGCTGGTGGAACTTGCCAAAAGTAGAGGTCTGCACATTTCGTCTGCGCCGTGTAATGTTCTAAGTGAATCGGCCCAAACCCTTTGGAAAGCCCTTAGGGACAATGTTGCCGGTAAAGTCCGGCTAGTCTATGCCGAAATGGATGATGGCCTAGTGCACAAAATGCCCTACACGCTTTGGCTGAGTGAATCTGGCATTCCGTGGCCTTACAAAGATGAATTTGAAGTAGGCTGCACCCTTGAACATGCCGGGTATTATGTAACCTGGTTAACCACCTTTTTTGGTCCTGCAACTACAGTGACTGCATTCTCATCTTGTCTCGTCCCTGATAAAGAGACCGATGTCTCTCTAGACCCTAATGATACTCCTGATTTTTCAGTAGCTTGTATCAAGTTTGAATCAGGCGTAGTTGCCCGCCTAACCTGTGGCATTATTGCTCCCCACGATCATGAATTTAAGGTGATTGGAGATAAAGGAGTTCTCAGCACCCATGACTGTTGGTTTTATGAGAGCCCTGTAAAATTCCAAAAAATGATGAAAATCCGACGTAAGGTCTTCATGAGTCCCTTTAAACAGACGATTCCTATGGTCAAAAAGCCACCTAAATTTAAGTCCAAGGGAGCTAATCATATGGACTTTGCCAGGGGTGTGGCTGAACTGGCTGCAGCTATAAGAGTTCAGCGACCTGGACGTCTATCCGCTGATTTTTCTCTACACAATAACGAGTTAGTTTTAGCTATCCAAAACAGTCTAGATAGTGAAGGTGTCTATAAAATGACGACAACATTTGATGAGGTTCAACCAATGCCCTGGGCTACATAATAGTTGCAATAAGCAAGCACATGTTGCCAGTCAACCAAGTGAAACGACTTTCAGATTATTCTAATTTCAACTAGATTTGAATAGAGTGAAGTCTCTAGCTAAGCATTTATGTTTGTTGCCGTAGCAAGATATATCTACTGAAAGGTAATGTAGGTCTTATATAAACCTTGTCCACATCCAGGATTGGGGTTCTTCCGGTGAAGAATCTACATGTTTCAACTTGGAAGTGGTTTGAATATGTTCTAGGATAACTAACTCATGACTGAAAAAAAGTTGAAAGTACTATTAATTATTGAACAATGTAATCCGGCCTGGAACTCGGTTCCGCTCGAAGGATATCATTTGTATGCAGGCATTAGTCGCTTTGTTGATACAACCTTGGTGACCCATGAACGTAACCAGGAAGAACTTGAAAAGGTACATCCTGATGCAGATATTGTCTATTTAGAAGATAGCAATTTTATTAAGAGGCTTGAACAATTAGGTGAACGATTGAGTACATACAAAGGCCAAATAATTTGGCCTTTGTTTAATGCGCTTACCTATCCAGTTTATTGGGGATTCAATCGTGAAGTCTATCGTCAGTTTAAGGATGCGATTGCCCGTGGTGACTATGATTTAGTCCATACAATTACTCCTATGATGCCGCGCTATCCTGCAAAAGCGGTTAAAGCATGCAAAAAAACACCCTTTATTCTTGGACCAGTGAATGGTGGTGTTCCTTTTCCAGATGGATTCAAAGAGCTAGGCCGCAGAGAATTCTCTTATCTTAACTTCCTTCGTGCAGTCGGTCGTTCTATTATTCCTGGATACCGTGAGACCTATAAAAAAGCGGACTATATTTTAGCGGGGTCAAGTTACACCCTTGGGCTTATCAAAGAACTGTTTCCTAAAACGAGCGATGACAAGATAGAATTATTTTATGAGAATGGTATTACCAGTTCCTTTGTTAGAACTGATAAGGATTTTGCTCAACACAAAAAAGCGACTGAAGCCTCAGTAGACAATAAGGTTAAGCTACTTTATGTGGGGCGTTTAGTTCCCTATAAAGGCGCTGATATGATTCTAGATGCTATCGATCGGCTCGATGCATCTGTCAAAGCAAAAATCAATTTGACAATTGTGGGTAAAGGTTCTGAGCAAGAGCGCTTAGAAAATCAAGTAAAACGGCTAAATCTTAAGGAGTGCGTTTACTTCACTGGTTATGTTGAACAGTGGCAAACATTGGAGTATTACCAAACTTCTGACATCTTCTGCTTTCCTTCTGTACGTGAATTTGGTGGCGCAGTGGTACTAGAAGCTATGGCCAATGCGTTACCTTGTATTGTGGTTGACAATGGTGGTATTGGTGAATATGTAACAGAGAAAACAGGATTTAAGATTAGTCCCGTGTCTAGAGAGTTTGTCGTTAAGAAAATGGCTATTTACATTGCCCAATTGGTTAATGACCACATAATGCGACACGATATGGCCTATGAGGCTCTTCAACGTGCACGAGAATTTACATGGGATATGAAAACTCGTACAGTTGTTAATGATATTTACCCGAAGGTCTTAGCAAAACAAAAAAAGGCTGTTTAATATAGCTTTCGCGCATCGTTTAAAGCAGAGGTAATCTTTGAAGGATTTAGATAGCAATAGTTATAGTTATATAGCAATCCGGCCTAGTCTTTGAATATTTTGAGACTTTGATGCCTTTTAGAAGCTAGAGATGGCTCTCACAAATCAAATTGGATTGCTATATGCGACACAATCTGACAAATGTATTCAGCAGATTGCTATAAAATTGCCAATTGTAATGTTGAACATCTCTTTTTTTGACTGTTGAAGGGGAAAAGCCAAGAAGCCATTCCTTAAGGAATGGCTTCTTGGCTGATAAAATTTGCAAATGTTGCTGCTCCTCATTATTTTACTTGTAAGATTCTGAGGAGCAGCATTTTTTACAGATGATTCATCTTTTAAATCAAAAACGGTAAATCTTCCTTCTTGATGTAAACCTAGGCTTCGAGTGCCATCAACTCAGAGACTGTCTTAAATTGATATCCTTCTTTCTGCAACTGTTGTAAAGCTAATTTAGTCGCTTTAACAGTCTGAGAACGATCAGAATCTCCATCATTCATACCATCATGCATGAGAACAATTGAACCAGGCTTCACATTGCGAATGATAGAATCAGCGATTGCTTCTGGTCCAGGATTTTCAAAATCTTTGGGATCAACATCCCAAAGAACATTAATTTTCCGTCTGCGGGCAAGCTCCCAAGGTAATCTGATGCGTTTAAGACCATAGGGAGCCCGAAAGAGTATCTCTGATTTAGCACCCAAATCAGTTAATAAGTCATCTGTTTTCTGAATTTCTGAGCGGATAGTATTGAGGCTAATGTCGACCAACCGCTTGTGGGAATAGGAGTGGTTGCCTAACTCATGCCCCTCTGTAATCATGCGACGAGTTGTTTCTAAATTATTTTCGATATTTTCACCAATTGCAAAAAAAGTTGCTTTTGCATCAAACTCGTTGAGCACATCTAACAAGCTATCTGTGTAGGGATAATTAGGACCATCGTCATAGGTCAGTGCTAGTGCTTTTTCCCGGGTGTTTACACAAGTAACCATTTGCCCAAACAATTGATACTTGTATGATTTTGCCAACCAGTCCCAAGCATAGCGAAGCAAGAAAACCAATAGCGCTGTACCAGAAAAACAGATAAAAGCTAGAAAGAAATTCATCTTATTGAAAAACTAGTTGTTTTTTAGATTAATTAAGTAGGTCGGTTCAATCTTCTGTAAAATACAAGCAAACTGCTTAACTCTTTGGAATCTGCCGCATCCCCTTAATTATCAAGGCTTTAAATCTAGTCTCCAGAATTGGAAAACAGAAGGAGGCCTGAATATCTGATAGTTAACTTGGACTACCTACTTATATACACCTTCAAGACGAACAAAACATACGAAGGATTGCAGCAAAAACGTGTAAAAGGCTCAAACTCATTGTATCAAGCAGAAGCAAACATATCTCTACGGCAGTTTTATTTCAAGTGTATACTCACTAATTCGATGAGTAAGACACTTACATGAGAAGAGTAATAGTCACATTAGACTCAAAGGCGTCTTGAATAAGAAATCTGTTAAGCAATGGGGGTATCTTTAACAAATAGAAGTCATTCACTCGAAAAACTATAAATATATAATACCGTGTAATTCGTAAGGTAGCTTATTTAATAGATTGAGAGCTATGTGCCTTAGTAGCTGAAACTCTAGTCGTTAACAGCTTTGGAACTTAGAAATAAGTTAGCGTTCTCACGGTGGGAATCATACAGATGTGAACATAATGATTGACTTTACAGGAAAATGAGGCTGTTTTTTGTTGATTGGAAATGTTAGCCCTAGATTTGTAATATTTTCTTAATGTAGATGTTTATCACATTAAGAAGCTCCTGATATAGGGGACTTTTATTTTTCTGTTAAGTCATATATGAGTAGAAACTAGGAATTGGGGATTACTAAGTAACTATGCCGAAAACTCAAGCGAAACGGCTTGTACGTAATATTAGCGCCCAAGCATTGCAGAAACAGGTGGGCGTACGTCAAGATTTATCTCCCCAGCTTTGGAATCTATCCTATGAGAATCATTTACTTACATTACATGGTATCAATCTCCGAGATATTTTAGAACAGTATGGAAGTCCATTACATGTTTTAAATACACAGAGATTAGAACAAAATGCAAATGCCATGATGTATGGGCGTCAACAGACTAAGCTGCTGAATGTTTACTATTCCTACAAGACTCATCCTATTCCTCGGGTCTTACAGCTTTTGCATGGTTATGGTATTGGAGCAGAGGTAATTTCTCCCTACGAATTATGGTTAGCTCTACGTCTTGGAGTAGATCCTCAGAAAATTATTTATAATGGTCCGGCTAAGTCAGACGAATCCATTGAAACAGCTATTAAGCAAGGTATCCGCTTACTTAATATCAACCACCGTGAAGAGCTAGAACGTTTTGCCAAAATATCCCGGCAGGTTGGTAAAACGGCCAATATTGCTATTCGATTAATATTTGCTAAGGGTTGGAGTGGCCAATTTGGTCTAGGAGTTGATACTGGGGAAGCTTTAGAGGTCTATCGCCAAGCTCTGAGTATGCCTGAACTAAATGTTATTGGTGTGCACTGTCATCGAGGGATACTCTTTAAGGGACTCGATGATATGGCAGGATATCTTCAAGGAATTAAAGATTTTTTAGATACCCTGCATAGGGAACTTAATTTTCACCCTGAAATTTTAGATGTGGGTGGTAGCATTGCCATATCTACGGTGCGGCCATTTTCAGACTTTGACAAAAAGCTAGGTGAAACGTTTCGCATTGAGGTACGAGAGCCAGATCCTCAGAGTTATCCTTTGCTAGAAGACTTTGCAGAATTTATTGCTAAAGATCTCACAGGCTATTTCCAAAGCGTTAATCGTCCTTTACCAGAGCTAGCTGTTGAGCCAGGAAGAGCTATTACTGGCAATACGCAGATGTTACTATCTCGCATTGTCGATACCAAAGAAACAGCTGAAACGTTTACCTATGGAATTTTAGATGCGGGTATTAGTGTTGCTGAAATTGTAAAACTTGAATTTCATCAAGTCTTTCCCCTACAACGCAAGATTCATCAACTAGAAGAACTTTATCGCCTAGTGGGGCCTATTTGTCATATGGGAGACACGCTGTATCCTGCTTGGCGGTTGCCTAAGTTAAGCAAGGGCGATGCTATTGCAATTATGGATTCAGGTGCTTACTTCGTACCTGAGGCTCGAGCTTTTTCTTTTCCCAAACCTGGTATTGTTGGATTAAACAGCAACGGCGAGTCTTTCGTTATCCGTAAGTCTGACACATTTGAAAGTATTATCCATATGGATTGCTTGGCTGAATAGGCTGCGTGTTGCGAAAACTATTTTAGAATCTCTTAGCGATATCAATTTTTTCCTATGGTTGCCATTAGTTCACTTAACCAAGCTCCGATTATGATGACTATGGGAGATTATGGGGGGACTCTAGCAGTTGTCAGGTCCTATGGCAAACATAATCAGCCCACTGTATTAGCGGACCCTAACACATCTACCCTAACCCATAAATCTCGCTATCTTTCAAAGGCACTTAAATCTCCACCAGTAGAAGACTTTGAGCGTTTCTTTGATTGGTTGATGGAGTATGGAAAACAGAATCCTGGGGCGTTTCTCTATCCATCTAGTGACGATATGACTTGGTTGATCGCTTACTATCGCGATCAGCTAAGCAAATATTACAAGCTTTACAGTCCCGATGTTAAAACTATCTATACACTCCTAAATAAACCGGAGCTAAATGCAATCGCAAAAAAGCTGAGTATTCCCATACCAGCTACTATTGCTCCCACCTCTGTGGAAGAACTCAAAGCTCAAGCTCATGATTTAACCTATCCGGTACTTATCAAACCCAGAACTCAAATTGGCATGCTCCGCCGTCAAAAGGGATTGGTTTTTGAAACTCCTGAAAAACTGTTAGAGACTTACCCAAACTACCAGCAAAAATTTTATTATCATCCGCTATTAGCCAACTTTGACCCAGACGTAGTATGGCCTATGGTGCAGGAATTTCATGTATCTGCTGGTCAGAATACTTATAGTGTGGCTGGTTTTGTTGATGAAAGTCAAGAAATCTTTTTAACTCGCGCCTCGGCCAAGGTTTTACAATTTCCCATTCGAGTCGGTGTAGGGCTGTGTTTTGAAAGTCGTCCCATAAACCCTAAAGCCTTGCAATACCTTAAAGCTATTTGCAAAGAAGTTAGTTACTACGGTGTCTTTGAAGCTGAATTTATAGTCGATGGCGATCAAATGCTGTTGATGGACTTTAATCCAAGATTTTACGGTCAAATGGCCTTTGAATTAGCCCGTAAGTTACCGTTAGATCAACTGGTATTAGCTTACGCTAACAACGACTTTGAGTATGGTAAAGCAGTTCAACAGCAGGACCAGATGTGGGACCATAACACAGTTTATCGTTTTAGTAATCGATGGCGACTGTGGTTGATTTTGACGACTCAGGCCTTTGCTGGACGCTTTTCTTGGGCCGAACGACGTAAGTGGTTAACCTGGGCGAGTCAGGCTGGTGATGGATGCGATCCAGTCTACACCGACGATGATCCAAATCCTCGTCGTGCTGACATACAGTCGGTCGTTAAAAGCTGGGTAAAACATCCACGAAGTACGTTTAAGACATTTTTTGCAGATCTTTGAAAAATCATCTAAATGTTTGGCATAGGGACAGGCTACTTCCTCGATAGATGCCAGTTTCCCTTTCCTACACCAAATATTGCGCTAATAGGTCTTGACAAGCATACACTGGGGTTTGCGTCCCAGCGTATTGCGCAATATAGTCCAAAAACGTATCTTCGGAGTTAAGAGCATCGACTACGTTGCACTTTTTGCAGGCCGAGTGTGAAACTTAACAAATACGCTGCAACGTAATAGAGACGTAATAGAATGAAAGCAAAATAGCAGAGATCATAATAAATCCTCTGATGTTTCAATCAGAGGATTTATTGATTTAATGCCTGAATGCAGATAGACAATTGGCCACATGAACGGGCCTACTGTACGTGGCAGTTATGCAGGGACTGATGTTACGGATACGTTTGGTAGTGTGATTGTAGATGCTGGATTGAGGGCTGCGATCGCATGTAAAGACATTGCGCCTCTATCCACTGAACAAACCTATGTCCTCTGAGTATGCGCGTTACCAGGGCCGATAATGTTTCCCTTACATTTACCTAACCCACTGACCCAATTGTGGCTGAAACCTTACAGGGAAAGGGCTTTAGGAAAAATCGAAAAAACATCATCCAAACCACAACTTCATTCGTATTAATAGTCAAACAGATAAATCGTTGTTGATGCGAGGTTGAACTGGATATTTCTGTTGCACTGTAACTAGTGTGATAGTGGAGGCCATTGTTTGTAGTAATTTGTTTAATAAACAAATGAACCATAACCTGTTCAAAAAAACTACAAATAATCTCATCCAATATCAACGCTTACTCGTATCTATGACTGAATGCAATTGTGTTCTTTTCAAACCTCAAGTTTGATTTAGCCATAGAACAGTAATTGCAATCTGTTCGTTAGTCCTTTTCTCGTTAAGAATATCCGCAACAGCTATCTTGGCAGTTCTGTCAGGAGCGTTTAAGCGTACTGACTCTTTATCGAGACTGCTCGTTTTTAGCTATCTACCACTATAGGAGAATCCAAAATGAACGTTTTTCTAGCTTTTTTTGTTAACCAGATTGTTAGCGCATTATTTCAAGATGCCCCTGAGATTGAAGATTTAGGAGATATCTTGATTGGTGGCAATGGTGACGACAATCTTCAAGGCGGAGATCAGGATGATATCTTTTTCGGTGGCAACGGAAATGACACTATTCTTGGCGGTGCTGGAACTGACATAGTGTTTGCTGGCAGAGGTGATGATATTGTTGTTGGCCAGACAGGTAACGACGTTGCTTTTTTGGGCTCAGGTGATGATCGTTTTATCTGGAACAATGGCGATGGGAGTGACTTCATCAACGGTGGATTAGGCTATGATACCACCCAGGTGAATGGAGCAGATGGTCCTGGTGATGAGTTTGATTTGAGTCAGGTGGATGGCCAAGCTATTTTCAACCGTCTCAATCTTGGTCTCTTTACACTCACCAATGAAGGTATTGAACAGTTTGAGATCAATGGTCAGGGGGGGGATGATTCTTTGACAGTGGGTGACCTGACCGGCAGTGAGGTGCAAAAAGTTGTCTTCTCGGGTGGTTATGGTAATGACATATTAGATGCCCGTGAAAGCTCCACTACGATTGAGGCGTTTGGTGGTGACGGTAATGACTTGCTGCAGGGTGGTTCAGCAGAGGATACTTTCTTTGCTGGCGCAGGCGATGATATTGTTGTTGGCCAGCGCGGCAATGACACGGCAGACCTGGGTGAAGGCGACGACCGGTTTATCTGGAATAACGGAGATGGTAGCGACTTCATCAATGGCGGTACTGGGTTTGACGTCACTCAAGTCAACGGTGCGGATGGTCCTGGCGATGAGTTTGATTTGAGTCAGGTGGATGGCCAAGCTATTTTCAACCGTCTTAATCTTGGTCTCTTTACCCTAACTAATGAAGGTATTGAACAGTTTGAGATCAATGGTCAGGGGGGGGATGATTCTCTGACAGTGGGCGACCTGACCGGCAGTGAGGTGCAAAAAGTTGTCTTCTCGGGTGGTAACGGTAATGACATATTAGATGCCCGTGAAAGTTCCACCACGATTGAAGCGTTTGGTGGTGACGGCAATGACTTGCTGCAGGGTGGTTCAGCAGAGGATACTTTCTTTGCTGGCGCAGGCGATGATATTGTTGTTGGCCAGCGCGGCAATGACACGGCAGACCTGGGTGAAGGCGACGACCGGTTTATCTGGAATAACGGAGATGGTAGCGACTTCATCAATGGCGGTACTGGGTTTGACGTCACTCAAGTCAACGGTGCGGATGGTCCTGGCGATGAGTTTGATTTGAGTCAGGTGGATGGCCAAGCTATTTTCAACCGTCTTAATCTTGGTCTCTTTACCCTAACTAATGAAGGTATTGAACAGTTTGAGATCAATGGTCAGGGGGGGGATGATTCTCTGACAGTGGGCGACCTGACCGGCAGTGAGGTGCAAAAAGTTGTCTTCTCGGGTGGTAACGGTAATGACATATTAGATGCCCGTGAAAGTTCCACCACGATTGAAGCGTTTGGTGGTGACGGCAATGACTTGCTGCAGGGTGGTTCAGCAGAGGATACTTTCTTTGCTGGCGCAGGCGATGATATTGTTGTTGGCCAGCGCGGCAATGACACGGCAGACCTGGGTGAAGGCGACGACCGGTTTATCTGGAATAACGGAGATGGTAGCGACTTCATCAATGGCGGTACTGGGTTTGACGTCACTCAAGTCAACGGTGCGGATGGTCCTGGCGATGAGTTTGATTTGAGTCAGGTGGATGGCCAAGCTATTTTCAACCGTCTTAATCTTGGTCTCTTTACCCTAACTAATGAAGGTATTGAACAGTTTGAGATCAATGGTCAGGGGGGGGATGATTCTCTGACAGTGGGCGACCTGACCGGCAGTGAGGTGCAAAAAGTTGTCTTCTCGGGTGGTAACGGTAATGACATATTAGATGCCCGTGAAAGTTCCACCACGATTGAAGCGTTTGGTGGTGACGGCAATGACATCCTTATCGGTGGTGCAGGTGACGACATTCTCATTGGTGGTGACGGTTTCGACTTGCTGATTGGTGGCGCAGGTAGTGATATTCTCATCGGTGGCAATGGTGCCGACCTATTTGGCTTCGATACTGGTACTACCTTTAATGCGGCTGATATTGGCACCAATCAAATCCAAAACTTTGAGGCTATCGATAGCATTGTGCTAGATGTCACTGTCTTCTCACAGTTGACCAGTGCAGTGGGTGGTACACTGTCCGCTAGCGAGTTTGCAGTTGTGAATAGTGTAGAGGAAGCGGCTCTGAGTGACGCATTAATTGTCTACGGTGCGAATACCGGGAACCTATATTACAACCCGAACGGCGTTGAAGAGGGCTTTGGCAATGGTGCTCAAATGGCAACAATTGAAGGTGCTCCCACATTAGATGCTAATAGCTTTGTCATTCAGGCATAGTTATAACTGGTTACATCGGTAAAGATAAGAGCCCTAAGTAGAACAATGTCTCAAGCGCATTGTCTTGCTTAGGGTTTTGAAATCTGAACTAGCCCAATGCTAATAGCCTGTAGCCTGTAGAAAAATCCCAGTTTCTGCCGGATGCCTGGGTTTAGTGCGGGAATAATGTAAGTATGGTCCTGATACCGATATAGATCTGTCTATGGTTGCCAGCCCATGAAGCATTTACCAGAAAATACTAGCCGTCGATTGACGATTTTATACGTTTCGTCATTGGGTGCGATCGCAACCCTGGCCATTATGGGTCAAATCCGTGTGCAACGGTTACTTAACGAACAAAAGCTAGATATTCAGGTGATTACGGCAGCCCAACGGCAGCAATTAGTCAGCCAGCAATTAGTTAAATCCACCCTGGCCATGAGACTACCTACGGCGGATGACGTCAGGCAGGAGCAGGCCACACACTTACAAGAGGTTATTCAAAGCGCAGAATCTTGGCAACAGACGCTAATCAATTTGCAAACAGCAACGCACCTATCGGAGCAACAGCAACAACAGGTACAGGCTATGACAATCGGCCTTCCGAAGGAATATGAGGTATTGATTGAAACGGCCAAGGAAGAACTCGCAAGTGCGTCCACTGAGAACACAAGCAACAAGATTCAAAGACCAAGGCAGGAAGTATATGATGTAGCTCAACTACTCAGAACAGAAAAAGCATTTATCAACGATATGGATCAATTGATCCTGGCCTACAACCAACAGGTTGACCTTGAGGCCAATCGTCTGAAGCGCCTTGAACATGGTCTTTTCTTAGTGACAATTACCGTGCTGATTTTAGAAGGTTGTTTCATCTTTCGTCCGGCCACGCAAAAGATTCGCCACACACTGAAAAGTTTAAAGCAATCCTTACAAGAGACCCAAGAAACAGCCGCTCATTTAGCCATAGAACAACAAAAATCAGAGAACCTGTTGCTCAATATTTTGCCCCAACCCATCGCTCAGCGGCTCAAAAAAGAGCCCCAGGCCATTGCCGATGGCTTTTCCAACGTCACCGTTTTATTTGCCGACATTGTTGGTTTTACCCAGCTATCTACCCAGATCTCTCCAGAAGAGTTAGTATCTCTGTTGAACAGTATTTTCTCTGCCTTTGATGAACTGGTGGAAAACCATGGACTAGAAAAAATCAAAACTATCGGTGATGCCTATATGGCCGTCGGTGGCTTACCAGAACCTCGTGCTGATCATGCCCAAGCTGTAATCAGGTTTGCCCTCAATATGCAAACCGTCATTGACAAGTTTAATTGGGAAACCGGTCACAATTTAAGTATTCGGATTGGTATTAATTCGGGACCTGTAGTAGCTGGAGTGATTGGTATTAAGAAGTTTATTTATGATCTATGGGGCGATACGGTGAATACAGCCAGCCGCATGGAATCCCATGGAGCACCAGGAACGATTCAAATCACAGAAAGTACGTTTCAGCTGATCCAACATCAGTTTCACATTGAGCCGATTGGCCAGATTGCTATCAAGGGGAAAGGGCATATGATGACCTATCGAGTCATTGAGGCGGTTTAGATTTTTTATAATGTCAACTACGATCTTTGCGAAGGTAACAACTCACTGAAGGGGATATTACGAGGATTACGGTTGCCCACTTTGCTAATATGCTAGCACTAATCACTATGCAGCCATTGGCTCTGCATTAGCTCTGCATTGGCAGTGTAATTGTAAACACTGTCCCATGTTCATCTGTGTTACAGAAGAGCTTGCCACGATGTTTCTCGACAATAATCTGATAGCTAATTGATAGTCCTAATCCTGTTCCTTTACCTACTGGCTTAGTGGTAAAAAACGGATCAAACAATTTCGGAGTGATATCTGCCGGGATGCCTGGCCCATTGTTACCAATGCGAATTACAATATTGGCGGCATCAACCATTGTTTCAATTGTAATTTGGGGATCTTGTAATTTCTGAGTTAAGCTAACCTCTTGCCATCCTTCAACGCCCATAGCAGCCTCTAGGGCATCGATCGCATTTGAAAGAATATTCATAAATACCTGATTAAGCTTACCTGGATAACAGTGTACCCTAGGTAAATGGCCGTAGTGTTTTACTAGAGCAATACCGCCATGGTAGTTGCTTGGTTTCAGACGGTGGCCGAGAATACTCAGGGTGCTGTCTAACCCCATATGGAGATCGGCCTCCTTGTGTTCAGCTTCATCTAAGCGAGAAAAGGAACGAAGTGCTCCTGTGATGTTATAAATGCGTTCTGCCCCTTTGTACATAGACTGGAGCAGAGCGTTATAGTCTTCTTTTAGAAAATCTAGTTCAATCTCTGTAATGAGGTTTTGAATCGACTCAGGCGGGTTGGGATATTCTTGTTGGTAGGCGTACACTAACTTGAGCAAATCCCGGGCATAATTTTGAGCATAGGTGAGATTACCATAGATAAAGCTCACCGGATTGTTAATTTCATGAGCAATACCCGCCACCAAGATCCCCAAGGCTGACATTTTTTCGGATTCAACCAGTTGGGTTTGTGTCGCTTGCAGCTCTGTGAGTAAGTTTTCCAAGGCCTGACCACGGTCTTCTAGTTCTTGCTTAGAAGATTGCAATTCTTCAATGACTCGTTTCAGGAGAGATTCTGTGCGGGCATTATTAGTTTCTAACAGACGCCGGTCAGCTTGGGAGCGATTCAGTTTTTTTTGGAGCAATCGTACCTTTCTTTCTAAAGCATTAATCTGATCCTGCATCGCATTTACATGGTCCTTAATTGCTACCTAACAGCAACATTACAAACGCTTCGTGATTAAGACAACCCTTATCCTGAAAAGTAACGGGTGCAATTTCACCGTAGGAATATAATCCAGCCAGAGGTAGATCAGGAGGCAACAACCGTTGAGCAATCTGAGTTTCTTCCTCGGTGCGAGTGCCAAGTAAATAGCGACGGGTACAGCAGGTGAACATTAGCGCTGCTGCGGGTCGTTCTCCGGGATAATGCTCAAGCGCTTGACGAGTTGCCGTTTCACAGGCATTAAGGATATCAGCCTGGCTGGCATGAGCAATTTGAGCATCGACCTGGGCCGGGATATCTACCAGGAAATGAATCTGACCAGTGGTGAGATCACACCCCACCGGAGCCCGCAAATAAAAGTTATCACTCTCTTTCTCAAAAATAGCCAGAGGGTATTCTGGAGAAGGGGTCAGGCCACTCAAGTAGTAATCATAGAGTTCCAAAGCGGGCTTCTCATTGATGGTATCTACGCTGTTTTTACCCACAGTGCTGATAGTGCCTCGTTGGGAGATAGGGGTCCAACCATGGGCCATGCCGTAGGAAAATTGGAGGGGCCCAAAAAATAAGAGGATCGGAATGCTATCAGTAATTACCTGCTGGTTAAAAAACTGATGGGTCTGTTGAAATCGGGCCTGGTCTCCAGCAAGCCCACCAAAGAGAGGGAACTGTTTCCCTAATACAACTTGCAGACTCTCTATGATGGATACACTATTAAGGTGTAAGCTTTCAGCAATGGTGAGCCCCAGTACTGGCATCTCTGTTTGCCCCTGCTGCGCCTGCGTCACTGCCTGCTGAGCTGCCTTGAGTGGATCTTGAGAGGCAAATTGCCCCAACCCTGCCTGAATTGTAATGGTATCAGAGACAAACAGCATCAGGACCACCGAGTCTTGTTGAAAACCTGCCTGGGAAGACACTTCCCCGTCAGTGGTACCACCAATCAGCTGTAGTTCGGGATATGTTTTGTAAATGTCTGACAGCATAGCTCCGTAGTTGAAGTCTATTGCACTGAGTAAAATTCCGGCTTGGGGCTGCTGTCCTGCCAAGACGGTTTGACATTGTGCTAAGACATCTGCGATCGCATAATCGGCATCGGCTTCATCACTATGACCCACGACCACCCTCAACATACATGCTCCTCCGCTTTAATCAGCATTACTCAAGATGCAGGCCCCAGAGGTTGTTTGCTAAGCAACCGGCCCTATTCAAGGTTAAGACGAAATAACTATAGGGTTCCCAGGCTGAGTATAATCTCACAATCTGTACTGAGCGACACACACTGAAGCTTTAACTTTGTTTTGCAAGCGTAAGAGCTTGTCAAATTTCACCCAAACACATTGGCACAGAAAGGTTCACAGCTGTCATCATCCCTTAAATTAGCAACGACACAAGGTCAATACTATACAAAAGCATACTTCCTATCAAAAATGTGCGTACTTACATAGAACGTCTATATAACTTATTCTCGTAATGTGTCGGTAGCAACTAGGTAAACAGACATGAGTAAGCAATTGACAATCGTAGCGAAAATAGAGGCTAACGCTGACAAAGTCGAATTTGTTAAAGCTGAGCTACTCAAGCTAATTCCCATAACGTTAGAAGAAGCTGGTTGTATTCAGTATGATTTACATCAGGACAATGACAATCCAGCGGTCTTTGTGTTCTATGAAAATTGGGAAAGCCGTGAGCTTTGGCAACAACACATGAACAACACTCACCTGGCAGAGTATATGAAAGCAACAGAAGGGGCAGTTGCGTCGTTTACATTGAATGAAATGACTAAATTCTAAAAATCCCCATTCAGATCTTGCACCTGGCGAAGAAACGCCAGCCAACCCTGACATTAAAGTCACAAGGTTAACTGCATCAACACCCGCTAAAGGGGTTAGGAGATCGACAAAAGCCATATATAAAAGACTTTACAGCTGATTTTGTTACTTTAGCGACAGCTCTCAATTAGTGCTCGGTATTGAACCGGGCGTAGGCCCAAGCCTCATGACCAACAGGAAACCCACTATGAAAGCTATTGGTTACAAAGCACCCGGTCCAATTGATCGTGAAGATGCCCTGCAGGACATCACCCTTGAAACGCCTAAAGCCGAAGGCCGCGATCTACTCATCAAGGTTAACGCCGTATCAGTCAACCCCGTGGACACAAAATTACGTCTCAGTGTGACACCAGAAGGCGGGAATTGGCGGATCCTTGGATTTGATGCTGCTGGCGTTGTCGAGTCCGTTGGACCTGATGTTCAGATATTCAAACCAGGTGATGCGGTTTTCTACGCTGGTTCTATTGTACGCCCTGGCACTAACAGCGAATATCACTTGGTCGATGAACGCATCGTGGGCTGCAAACCTGCCAGTCTAAATGACGCAGAAGCTGCTGCATTGCCGCTCACAGCGATCACTGCTTGGGAAATGCTGTTTGATCGGCTGGATGTAAAACGTCCGACACCACAGGGAGGAAATATTTTTCTGATCGTTGGTGGTGCGGGGGGCGTTGGCTCGATCGCTATTCAATTACTGCGGGCATTGACTGATCTCACAGTAATCGCTACTGCTTCGCGGCCTGAGACGCAAGAGTGGGTACGCGAATGCGGTGCCCATCACATCATCAACCACCGCCAACCTATGGCACCCCAAATTGAGGATTTGGCTCTTGGTGCTCCTGGTTTTGTGTTCTCCACAAATCACTCCGATTCACATTTTGCTGATATTGTCGAATTGATTGCCCCCCAGGGTCGCTTTGGTCTGATCGATGATCCCGAAGTGCTCAACGCCACAGCTCTCAAAACCAAAGCCCTGTCCCTACATTGGGAATTGATGTTCACTCGCTCGTTGTTTGGCACACCGGATATGGCAAAACAGGGCCAACTGTTAAACGAAGTAGCCAAACTGGTGGATGAAGGGCACCTCCGCTCTACCATCACTGAAGTCGCGGGCACAATTGATGCGGCAACTCTGCGAGCAGCCCATGCTCAGATCGAAAGCGGCTCAGCACGCGGCAAAATTGTGCTTGAAGGATTCTGAAAAAAGTAGGTTATAGCGTCAATGACGCCACATTCGATAATTGCCAATGATTTTGATTTTTTTCCACCACGATGGGCTGGACTACAAATTGAGGTGGACTACCCGCTTTAACATTGATCCGTAAACAAGAAAAAGGACGCCGTTTCTCAGCTCCTCGTCCCTCACGCCCAATAAACAAATGTGACGTAGCCACTTGTTGAGGTTTACCATTAATCACCTCAAGGATAGTTGGCCCATTCTCACGCTGTCGCCGGAGACTATAACCACTGCCGCCACACACTAGACAAGGAATATTCCCATCGGCCAACCCACTATCAGTCGTACGCAGATATTCTAAACAATGGGCATGGCCATTAATGATCAAGTCCACCAAGGATCTCCCATGGGTCACCTCACCCAGTTCTGCTTTCACTTCGGCCAATACCTGACGCAGGTTTTGACGCACAGCCAGGGTTTGGGCCTGGGGCCATTTTGTTGCTTCAGTCACATAGGGAGGATGATGGAAATACAAGATTCTCCCCCGTGATGTGGAATCTTGCCAAGAGGCAATTAACCGATCTCGCAGCCAGTGAAGTTGTTCTATATCATTGTTGTTATGAAATACCACAGGATTTAACTGTCTTGAAATATCGCGGATTTCCTCTTCTAACTGCTCCACATCCCCTGACAAATCACCAATTCGCTCTGCATGATTGGCATCATCAGTGTGTAAGTTAGCGACTTTCTCCAATAGAGAAAGCCTTGTTTTCTCCAGCTCAATTCGCTCCAGAATCAACCGTTTGCGTTGCTCCAGACCTTCCTGCCCTTGAGATAACGGCTGAGGCTCGTTAAATGTATTGGAATCTAGGGCAAAAAAGTCGATACCTCCATAGCGAAAGGTATAGTATCGGTTTGGTACACGGGTAAATTCACCGGGTACATAGCGCAAACAGGTATTGTCTGCAGCTGTGTAGTGCTTATCTAGATGAGCCCTTAGCTGTGCTGGCTCTAACTCACCCAGATAATCGATAAAGGCCTTTGCATAAGCCTTGCCGGTATAGGACCCATGCCAACCTAAATCAATATCAATATAAGACCGTAACAGTTTGCGGATAGGCTTGCTCAAAATTGACAAAATCCCCAAAAGCAGCGGCAGATTGTAGTAGTCATGGTTGCCCAAAGTGGGTAAAAATGGCCGCCGAAAAATCATCTGATCATAGGCAATCTTTTTAGGCGTCTTCCCACCGACTAACCATTCTCGATAGGGATTAATAAAATTTTCAAAATATTGTTCACTGGAACCCACCAGATACACTACATCCCCTGTATGGAGGCAAAACCGAGCATCTTCTCCCTGGGATAGCATGGCTTCAGCCACTCGACGCTGGGGGCTATCGCCCCGATATCGTCCGGTGCCACTGTCGCCAAGCACCATAAATGAAAACTCAGGATCATCCGCATGGCCATCATCAATAAAGAGCCGGGTTTGGTCGATATTGCGCTCTGCAATCAGTGGGTGTTTCCAGTGGACCCGAGCACGCATTTTGCGAATTTTAGTGGCAATAGACGTATCAGTAGGTAGAAGCATAAAGATAAATAATCAAAATCCCAGGGATAATATTAGAAAATCGCAGTCTCTAAAACATTTCTGTTATAGTTGTCTTTTCAAAGATTGTTTGAAATTTCCAATAAACTGCTGACATAGTTCTTTTTCAATATCCAAAAGAGAAAGAAATGGATTTAAGTCCTCCAATTCCACCAGGAGTAAATCTCCATCTTTCGAACGACACGCATCCACACGCTGTATCCCATATTCTAAAGGACTCCATTCAATAAACTGTTGGGCAAATGCCAAATCCTCCTGAGAATAATCATAGGATTCTAATTGCCACCGCTTCTGTTGGTCAGGTGCATAGAGAGCATACTGGATTTCGTTGTCTATGTAATAAAAGGAGATTTCATGGCGGATATCTATTTTGGGCTGAACCAGAATGTTATCAAAGTCTATGTGCTCCAGTTTGTCAGGCTCAACCATTCTCATACCAATAGAGTCTGCGCCATTCTTAAGCTTAACGACATAAGACTCTACATCCGGTAATAGACCGATATTTTCCTTCGCATCAATGGTGGGTATAACTGGAAAATTCTGCTCCGACCGACTAAGATCAACCAAATATTGTTTTCCTAACATATCAGCCTTGCCCGTAAGACTGTTATAAACAACACTGTTATTAGCCAACAAACGGTTTCGAAATGCCTCATATTCTTTTTGATAGTACATAACCGGCCCTGTATTTCTGAAAACGATGGCATCGACCACGGTTTCAAACGGCTCCGTATCTTTAGGGTGACAAATAATCAAATTAAAGTCTTCCCTGAGCTGGGATGTTAGGAAAATGTCTTCGGCATTGTAAGCTCTGCCCCTGGCTTCGCAGTAAAGGTCTGTCACAAATAGGATAGTTGGCTTTCTGGATAGCATATGATATCCCCCTAAGTTTAGACGATAGGTTCACTGGGCAATAAATGATTGGAAACGTATTACTTACCGATAGAGCTATGAAAGAGTCATACCTTGGCAACCAAGTTATGACTTAATGACTCAGAGTCATCTAAATTTCGCATCATATCTCCAATGCGCTTGATAAAACTAGCCGTTGGTACTGCTAGTAACAGTCCTAAAAAGCCAGCTACTTTTGCCCCCACCAACACCGCAATCAGGACCACAGCTGGATTTACCCCCGTCATCTCTCCAATTAATCGGGGTGCGACCACATTTTCATTGATTTGACCAAGAATAATAGCCGTTACTAATACCTTTAACCCCAACCATGGACTTTGAAATGCCAGTAGGCTGCTAACCAAAACAATACTGATCGTACCGCCAAAGGGAATAACACTAGAGGCCCCAATAACCACACCAAATAATAATCCAAAAGGAATTTCTAAGACGGTAAATGCCACTGACAATATGGTCCCTAAAACTAAAGCAATAATCGCTTGTCCAGCAAAATAGTTTTGCAAACTAGGCTGCAGTGCAATCTGTATTCGATCTTGCCATAGAGGGGGGAACCAACTTAAGAGACCTCGCCACAGCTCAGGACCAAAGACAACTAATAAAACGCAGAGAATTAAGGTAATGAGCAAATTTACGGTACTGCTAATAGTTTCAACGGTCAGGTTAATGAGCTGACTGGTGAGTGATTTTAGTGCTGTTGATGCTTGTTGTAGAAGTTGATTAGATAAATCGCTTAAATCTACTGGCAAGTTTTGTATGACACTCTGTTCATCCAGAACTTGAATCTGTTGTTCAATTTTGTTCAGCCAAGCGGGTAATCGATTGGCAAACTCCACCAACTGTTGAAAAATCAACGGACCTAAAATCAAGACAATGATGCTAATCGAAATCAGAGTGGATATCATCACCAGTGAAATGGCCCAACCTCGGCCTAAGCCTCGCTTTTCTAAAAAAACGATTGGAAATTCCAGTAGAAACGCGAGTAGACTAGCCAGGGTAACGATACTAGTGATCGGTTGAAAATATTCAAATAGCAGAACTATCAACCAACCATCGATAAAAATCAGGGGTAAAATCAGCCCAAATTTGAGCCATCCCGGTAGTTTTAGTTCTGACAACATAGACGAAGCCATTGCTTAGGGTTACAACCAGCAATCATAGCGAATGGCTAATCAACTGAAAGTAGTGCAGATGCCCTAGCTCTATCAGGTTCATCGGGCTTGTTCGCGTTACTGCTACTGTCGCCAATGTAGCTAGCACTTATGGAAACAATGTAATGGCCATGGGGGGACTTAAACAATCGATATTTCGAAATGTCTGTAGTAAGAGTTGTCGAGAACTATCATAAAAGCCGATGGAGTAGAGCGATGGGACCGTTATCTTGAGGCTGGTCTATATCTGTTGCGACGGCCAATGATATATGGCCACTCAACCTTCATTTATCAGCTTGACTATGCCTCATGGTTAATACACAAAGTTGCCACTATCAAGTGAACGCGTAAAAATAATATAGATATGCAACGAACGAGCTACTTTGAACGCTTTTACTGCTAACCCCCTTAGTGCACAGCCCGACCATCAACAGCGGACTGCTCATACTGATATTGCAATTGTCGGTGCAGGCATAGTGGGTCTGACCCTGGCCTGTGCCCTTCGCTATAGTGGTCTGACAGTGGCCGTGATCGATGCTCAAAGTCAGGAAAAGACAGCAGCTCGCGATCGCGCCTATGCGTTTTCCCCTATGTCAGCTCGTATTTTTCAGGAACTGGGGCTATGGGAGCAGGTGGGTCCTTACATTACTCACTTTCAGCGTGTGCGCATGTCCGACGCAGACTATAGCAAAACGGTTAATTTTTATCCCACAGACAGCCCTGTTGATGCTGTTTATTACGGTGCAGAGCATCGAGTATTACTCAATGCCTTACAAGGTTTAGCCATTAATATCCATCGTCTGACCCCGTATTATGAAACGACCCTGGTTGATATTCAAACAACAGCATTGGGGACACAGCTCACCTTAGAGGGGAATGGCCAGCGGCAGATATTACATACTCAATTATTGGTAGGTGCCGATGGGAATCGGTCAAAAATCCGCCATTTTGCGGGTATTCAAACCTCAGGTTGGGCCTATTGGCAATCGTGTATCACAACAGTGCTAGCCCCGGCTAAATCTCACCAAAATACAGCCTATGAAAAATTTTGGCCCAGCGGTCCCTTCGCCATTTTGCCGATTCCAGGGAACCGTTGCCAGGTCGTGTGGACGGCTTCCCATGCCGAAGCAGAGGCGATGTTGACCCTATCTGAGCAAGCGTTTTTGACAGAGCTGCGCCGTCGCTATGGCGACGACATGGGTGACTTAAAAATGCTGAAACCACCCATGATGTTTCCAGTGCAGTTAATGCAAAGCCATCACTACGTAAAACCAGGCATTGCCCTGGTGGGTGATGCAGCCCACTGCTGTCATCCTGTCGGCGGACAGGGACTCAATATGGGTATTCGGGATGCTGCTGCCCTGGCCAAAATTCTACAAGCAGCCCACGTCCGTCAGGAGTCAATTGGGGACATACGCGTCCTCAAACGCTATGAACGCTGGCGACGCAACGAGAACTGGCTAATTTTAGCCATGACCGATCTGCTAAATCGGTCATTTTCTAATCACTTTTTGCCCTTGGTATGGCTCCGTCGCGCCGGTTTTTGGGTAATTGAACATACCATACCCCTCAAACGTATGATTTTACGTATTATGACAGGCTTTTTTGGACGGCAACCAATTGTTTAAATACAGTAAAGAATCCTTGCTTAAGCACTGATCACCTCAGCAGAAAACCATTGAAGATAAAAGGTTTCAGCGGCCATTGAAAGCTTTACAAAGAATAGTAACAGCATTGTTTCGTAGGGTTTTGCCGTATTCCAGAATACCTATTACGCGTTTTGGCGTAGATGTTTGCTGTAATAGCTGATGTTCTTAGCCTAAGGAATTTCCTATTCTCTATATCAAGGGTGTTTAAGGCATTAGTTCTCATCTACGCATCAAAACTATATACACCCTTTAAAGAAATCGCATTATGTCGATGTCGTCTTTAGCTCTATCTCCTCACCCGCAGTATCTGAGTAATAACACGCCCCCCCCCCCAAATATGCAACGTATGGGGACACGTTGTTGGCAACGGCTTGTCAACCAGGGAGTGCCCCTTGAGGATGCTCGAGAACTCGCGGCTACAATTGTCCACTTTATTTATTTGGATAGTACGCTCTCATCAGCCCAAAAGGAGCTAATTGGTCGTTACTATCAACATATCTGTGCTGCAAAACTGTCGTCCCTACAGATTTAATAGGGGTAAAATGCTATCTCTCAGGGGCTTCAGGACTGAGTTGATGGTGTGCACATAGGGGGTGTGATCAAACAAACGGAAGACCGGGTATCAAATCACACCTACTTCTTGATAGTTTGAATAGATTTACGAAATAGTCTTCGCAGTTTCTGTAGAGGCTTTACATGAGGTCAGGACGTTTGCCAAGCAGTTCAACGATTACGGTTTTACGAATGAAGTTGTTTTTGCAAACGTTTGTCCTGAGGCAGGATACTGTAATTCATCAAGTCTTACGGTATTCGATCAGTTCTGTTGCTTCCTGAATCACACTAACCCGCTTATACGGAAGGGGATACTATGCAGTCGTCTGCATCTGTTTTGTTAGAGAGAGAACCACAACCTATTGCCACAAAAAAAATCTCTAAGCGAGAAAGGCTTAAACGAATAGGGACTCGCCATTGGCAACAGCTAATGAGAGTTGGGGTGCCCCAAGACCATGCTAAGGAAATTGCGATCGCAGTCGTTCGTTATAGCCACCTCGACTGTCGTCCATCATTTAAGGAAAAGCGTCTGATTGGCCGCTACTGTCAGCATCTATGCGCTGTCGGTCTGTGGCGATTAGAAATGTTACTCGGCAGCTAGGATGCTGATCGTAGGGGCAACTGCATGCAATGCCCCTACAAGATTTTTCCTAATATCTACGCTGCAACGGCTAGTAGCTCATCCAGCTTCTGACTCGCATTCAGAGCATGGAGCGCATCACAGCCACCAATGTGCTGATCGTTGATAAAAATCTGAGGCACTGAGCGCTTACCATCGGACCCACGGGCAACCATCGCCTCCCGTGCTTCTTCGTCTCCGTCGATCATGTGCTCAATATAATCGACATCTTTGCCGTCCAGGAGCCGCTTAGCACGAATACAGAAGGGACAACTCATCCATGTATAGATTTCAACCTTTGCCATTGATTTGATACCTGAAGTAGAACTGCTGGTGAGATCCTAGCGCATCTCTATCTGCCAGAAAATATTTGCCAGAAAACCGTCAGATGTAAGCCCTAAAAGTCTACGCCGCGCTTTAGCTCCACACCACGCTCAGCATAGTGCTTATGGTTAAACACCTCAGAATGGGCACTGGCTAGCTGAAAATAGGCAGGTGGATTTTTACAGCGTCCTGTAATAATCACTTCTGTATCCTTTGGTTTACGCAGCAATGCCTGCAATATGGGCTCCTCGGGCAATAGTTCCAGGTCCACCGTAGGATTGAGTTCATCCAAAATAATTGTTTTGTACAAACCTGACGCAATGGCTGTACGAGCTATTTCCCAGCCTCGCTCAGCTTCTACATAGTCAATGGTTTGCTGTTGTCCACGCCAAACGATAGCATCTCGACCACAACGTTGATGGTCCACTAGATTTGGATAGCTCTGACGCAGAGCCTCAATGGCCGCATCCTCGGTATAACCATTTCCCCCCTTCAGCCACTGGATAATCATCACCCGATGGGACTTATCCTGACTGATGCCAATGCCAATGGCCTGAAGCGCCTTACCCAGGGCACTGGTGGATTTACCTTTGCCATTGCCAGTGTAGATTTCAATACCGGTTAGGCCTGGAATTTCGGAAATAGCATAGTGCTGTGGCTTCATCTCTGAGTGCAGGTCGGCCACCTCAAGCAAAGCAGACGGTGCACTACGCCCCGTGGCAATCACTTCTAGATAGTCGGGTTTACGTCTCAGGGTGCGGACGACATCGTCAATGTCCAATAGCCCCAAATCAAGTACTGGGTTTAATTCGTCTAATACCACAACGGAATAAAGGCCAGATGCGATCGCCCCCTTCGCCACATCCCATCCTCGTTGGGCTTCTTGTTGATCAAATTTAGTAATATCCTCAGCCCCAAAATACTCAGCCCGCCCTGTCCGCACCTGATCGATCAGGTGCGGAAAGCCCCGTTGTAGTGCCTCAATGGCCGCATCTTCGTCATAGGTACGGCCCGGCCCCTTAAGAAACCGCAGCAACAGGACGCGACTTTCCATAAAGGTTTGAATACCTAGCCCAATGGAACGTAGCACCACCCCCAATGCCACCTGAGATTTACCCTTACCCTCGCCATCGTAGACATGGATTTGCCCCACCATACGCTCTGAGTTTTTTTGAGCAGTGCGAATGCCGATACCGGAGCGAGCCATGAAGAAATTAACAATAGGGTGAACCGTCTACGATTGTAGCGTTAGGCATCCCGGTAGGGACGTTCCATGGCAAGTCCCTACCGGGATATCCCAAAATTATCAACATTAAATCATGGGGTATTTATATATTTTAGATGTTCTTCTTTCCAAATTAGGTATACCCTAATGTCTTAGATTCTCGGAAAGGCCCATGGGCGAACTTGAACCGGTATTTCCGCTAAAGGCGGTAATATTTCAAATTTTATTTTTATCAGTGGCGATCGCATTAGAAGCTATGGTGCTACGCCAAGGGTTACGGCTTGGCTATAAAAAGAGCGTGCGCTATGCGGCGGCAGTTAATCTACTGGCAGTGGTGGTAGGTTGGTTTGCCTTCTTAGCCATCGAGCCACTCTTTGACCCCCGCCTCCAGGCTCAGGTGATTAGCTATGTGCTATTTGATAATTTGATCAATAACACCCTTAAACCTCAGATGGGGTGGATCATTCTAGTTATTGGTCTGGTCGCTTTTTTTATGACCCTCATTCTCAAGCTCAAAGGATTAGAGCTGTTGATGAAGGCTGTCAATGATTGGAATTTACCCACTAAACCTAAAAACTTAAGTCGCAAAGAACGCTACAGCCGTTCTCGTACGGGTACGACTTTGTATCAAGAGGCGGCGTCCAAATTTGCGATCACAGTCCTCCAGGCCAATGCTTTGAGCTTTAGTGCCATTCTATTGCTGTTAGTTATGCGGTCTTACCTGCTTAGGAGTGTCGCATGATTGATGTACTCAAGGATGCTATCGATAAAATGCGCGGGCTGATCACACCACCCCGCTATCTGTCCTGGCAAACGTTGTTATTGCTAAGTTTGTTTTCTTGGGGCATGGCTACCCTGGCCGAAAGCACTGAGGCCACTTCGACCACCGTATCAATCCTCAGCACCGGCAGCTGGCTGTTTCTAACCATCGCCATTTGGTGGGGGCTGGCCACTAATCCAGTCAAAATCGGGGTTGTTTCCATTAGCCCCTGGATTACAGCAGCAGTCATGTGTGTATTCGTATTTAGGCCATGGACGCCTGAACGACTACAGCTAGCCATGGCCCTTTGGCCAGTGATTGCCACCGTCCTGGTGGCAATTCCTAAGTTTTGTGACTGGAAATTGGACCTATCAATCCCCCCTCCCCCGGTGCGTCAGGAACTGATTGTTCTTTTGCTAATCAATTTATTGTTTAGTAGCTGGATTATGTTTCATTTTCGTATCCAGCATTGGTTCAATGATTATCCTAGTCTGGTTGTCGAAAATTTAGATAGCAGTGCCTTTGTCTATCGAATTGGTGATGACACAAACGGCAGCTCTCAGGCCGAGACCTTGCTGACCAGTGCCGCAGATAACCTGGTCAAACAGTTGGATGATACGCCCTGGCCCCGAGTAGAACGATGGTTGTTGAATTTAGACAACAGCATCAATTCGGTTGCCGATAACATCGTTCTTAATGCCATCAGTGAAAGTGTTTTTTGGAGTTTGGATGCGCCGCGTCCCAAGTCTGTATCCAATGGCTATCAGATCAAGCTCAGGGCTAATTGGTTAGGACCAACGGCGGAACAAAATGGTTATTACGTTGAAAAAGTCTGTACCATTTTGCCTCGCACCCTTAAAAAACGAACTGGTGACGAACCGACTCAAACCTCCACCCCTGTCGCCGAGGTCAAGTGCTCTGATCAGACGACCAGGGTGGAACGTCAGGTTGCCACTGACAAACCGGCCACGTAGGGTACACAAATTGTGGAGACGTTCCATGGAACGTCTCCACAATTTAATATCAATCACAAATCGCTATGTTAAATCTTGCTCGTATTATCGTAGTGGCTCGCAATGTCTTTCTAGAAGTCATTCGCGATCGCATCCTATACCTGGCTGGGTTGTTTGCACTGCTGATGGTTCTGGCGTCGGTAATGCTGCCCCAAGTGGCTGCGGGCACTAGTGACAAAATCTTTTTAGACCTGGGGTTGGCAGCCATCAACCTATTTACCCTGGTGGTCGCTATTTTTGTTGGCACCAGCTTGGTCAATAAAGAAATTGAAAAAAAGACGGTGCTGGTCTTACTGGCCAAGCCCGTCAGCCGATTTGAAATTATCCTGGGCAAACATTTGGGACTGGCTGCTGTAATTGGGGTTTTGATGCTAGTTCAAACGGGGATTTTTATCATCCTACTGACGGTTCAGAGCATTGAGTATCCAGCGGGGAGTATGCTGGTTGCGATCGCATTTATGTATCTCGAAATGCTGCTGATCATCGCCATCACCATCGTATTTGGTGTATTTACCAGTTCGCTATTGGCCACACTGCTCTCCTTTGGTACCTATCTCGTCGGTCACCTCAGCACCGACCTACTTAAACTTAGTCAGCTAGCCGAGTCCCAAGGCTTCCAAAAAGCTGTAGAAGCCATGTATTTGGTGCTGCCTGACCTGGAACGGTTTAACCTTAAAAACGAAGCTGTTTATGGTGCAGCGTTGTTGCCCGGTCCTGGCACCTTAGCCTTAAACGTGCTGTATGGCATGATTTACACGGTTTTGTTATTAATCATTGCCGGTAATATTTTTACTCGCCGTCAGTTTTAAGGGCATCCAACTCGGTCGCCTCACCCTCTAACAGTAAGCATGTCTAACATTATGAGACTTGAAGAGGTCATGTTCATAGTCTCCAGGGGCTCATATCACCACTTAAAATGGAAGCTAGTTCTGTAGAAACGTTCCATTATGGTTAGTGCAGCTCCTTTAGTTAAGCAGCCTGTACCAAAGCCAGTGGGTGAACAGCGGGTGGTATTTAACTCGCTTACCTGGCAAGGTTTTTTAACGATGCGGCAATCGCTGAGTCCAGATCGCAATACGCGATTAACTTACTTAGAGGGGACATTAGAAATTACGATGCCGCTTGAGATCCATGAGTTTTCAGCCTGGTTAATTGGGCGTTTCATCTACATTTTAGTATCGGAACTGGGTATGGAACTCAAGACTATGGGCTCAACGACACTGGATCGGCAAACGTTAGATCGATCGGGTGAACCCGATGCGGCCTACTATATTCAGAATCAACCATTAGTAGCGGGGCGGGATGTAGATCTAGAAAAGGACCCACCGCCGGATTTGATTGTGGAAGTAGATATCACCCATACGGATATTGATAAGTTGCAACTGTATGCAGCGATGGGTGTACCCGAATTTTGGCGGTATAACGGAGAAGTTTGGCGGATTTACCAGTTACAGAATTCTGATTACGAGGAAGTGGATCAAAGTCCCACATTTCCCCAGGTCCCTAAGACCAAACTATATGGGTTTTTATCGACAGCTAGAGAAAATGAGATGAGGGCCGATCGAGAATTACGAGCGTGGGTGAGAACTCTGTAGTTTGTCCACAGACTACTTTCTAGCTGACTGGAAAACTGTGTACTACCGAATGCGCAGTTAGTTACACTATGGCTGTCGTCACCTGTAAAACTATGACAGCTCCACAACCAGGCGTTTCCATTTCCAGTAGCACCGTCTCTGGTGAGAACATTAACCAGGGCGATAATAATCAGGTAGTACAGGGCGATGGCAACCAGGCCGTCGTCGGCAATGTCGGCACCTGGTTAGGCATCGCCGCATTATTTGCCTAAAAAAAATCCTTATCCCGAACCCCGACCAATCCCCACGTAGGTTGGGTTGAACCTCCCATACCCTAATCCTCACATCCCCCCCTACATCCCGCGAAACCCAACAAATCCGATACCCCATGCCCCATCCCCCCGAGCATGAATTTGAAATCGAAAATTCCTCTGTGCAAGACACCAACATTGCCCAAGGCGATCATGCTCACACCCTCCAGGGCAATCAAAACAAAGCCAATGTCGGCAACCATAATGTCCAGGTAGATGGCCAGGGGCACACCGTCATCGTCCAAACAGCCCCCACCGAAAAACGCCCCCACTTGGAGCACATCCTGCTAGACGAAGTGGCCAACGAAGTCAGCTACCGACGGCAGCAGTCATTACACAATCAGGTCTTTATCGAACTGGGTAAAACACAAGCCCCAGAGCAGATTCGTTGCCCATGGGCCATGGAAGTGAAAATAGGCAAACAAGCCCCGGAACCCATTCCCCATGGTCAGACCATCGCCGATGTATTTGAGCGGGATGACATTAAAGGAAAATTGCTCATCCTAGGTCAGCCAGGAGCAGGCAAAACCACCACCCTGCTAGACCTGTCTAAAGCATTGTTAGAAAATGCCCAGCAAGACGCCACCAAACCTATTCCCGTTCTGTTTAACCTATCTAGCTGGCGGGATGACAAACAAACCATTGCCCAATGGCTGGTAAACGAACTGCAAGAAAAATATCAGGTGCGCGAGGCCAAAGGGCAGGAACTACTAGAAGCTAAAAAGCTACTGCCCCTGCTAGACGGTTTAGATGAACTGGCAGCCCAGCGCCAGGAGGGTTGTGTAAAAGCTATTAACACCTGGCTGGGGTCAGACCTGGGTGTGGGCAAAGTAACTGTATGCAGCCGCATACATGAATATGAGACCTACAAAACGAAGCTAGCGCTCAATGGCGCAATTTGCCTACAGTCGCTAGAGAAAGCAGAAATAGAACAATATTTGCAACGGACTGGCAAGACCAAACTCTGGCCCGTGATCAGTCAAGATAAAACTGTTTTGGACCTGGTGCAGGTGCCCCTATGGTTAAGCGTATTGACCCTGGCGCAGGATGAACTAGATCTAGAAAAGTGGTCACGGTTAGAGACAGATAAAGAAAGGCTGACGCTGTTGCTAGATGCCTATGTGAGTTCGCGGCTGGCGGCACCGCTGAACGAGAAAAATTGTAAGTACTACAAACTGAGTAAAGTCCCTACAGCAAGGAAAACCCGTCATTGGCTGGTGTGGCTAGCCCAGAATATGGGTCAGGATGAGTTTTTAATTGAGCGTATGCAGCCTGAGTTGTTAAAGACCCGTGGTGAAAAGTGGCAGATGCGTCTGCTTGGATGGCTTATTTGGGTCTGATTTTGTCTGATTGGAGTTGTGAGTCTGATTGCGGAAGTGGCCTGGGTCTGGTTGATTTTCTGATTTGGGGTCTGAGTTTGGGTCTATTTTTAGGTCTGAATTGGGGTCTGATTTGGGGTCTGATTTGGGGTCTGATTAGGGGATTATTTGGGTCTGATTCAATTGATACTGTTGAGGTTTTGAAAATAAGTTTTTCGCGGCGCGAAAAATATTTTTCAACCAACTGATTGTGGGGTCTGATAGTGGGTCTGATTGGGGGGGGATTTTGGGTCTGGTTTTGGGGCTGCTTGAGGGTCTGATTGTGGGTCTGATTGGGGGTCTGATTTGGGGTCTGATTATTTTGGGGTCTGATTGTGGGTCTGATTGTGGGTCTGATTTTGGGTCTAGTCGAAGGCTTTAAAGCTGACATTCAAACTCAAGTACAGCCAAACCAGGGCATTCTCAACTCTGGTAGAAATACCCTATTTTTGTTGGTCATTTCTGTTCCCACTGCTCTTTTACTGTGGTTCGCTTTGCCCCCTATACTTGCCAGCACCAACCTATTAACCAGTGATGAAATTGCCACCACTACTGCATCAGGAATTGCCATTCTTTTTTGGAGCACATGGGCCTACGGCGGCGGCGACGCCTACCTCCGCCATTACGCCCTCCGCTTCGTCCTCGCCCGCTCCGGCAAAATCCCCTACCTCTACGCCAACTTCCTCAACTATTGCACCGAGCGCCTACTGCTCCAGCGCGTCGGCGGTCGCTTTCGCTTTTTACACCGCACCCTGCAAGAACACTTTGCCACCATGCCATTAGAAGATTATGGTCAGGGAATGAAACCTTAAAACAACTCACATCCCTTGATGGGTAGGCATTTAGGCTCAATCGGTTGGATGGTGGGCCGTGCCCACCCTACAGGATATTCTCTACGTTTAAAACAAAGCCGGGCAAAACATCTCCGCCATCAATCTGTTGCGGAACTTGCAATACTTCCACAACTTGCCCTGGACGATAAATCTCTACCGTTTTATTTTGCGGGTCAATCAACCATCCCAACCGCACATCGTTTTCCCGATACTCTTCCATTTTTGCCTGCAACGTCGTCAACCGATCCGTTGCCGAACGCAGCTCAATCACAAAATCAGGCGCAATGGGCGGAAACTTTTCTCGCTCTGTTGCACTCAACGCCTCCCAACGACTGAGCTCAATCCACGATGCATCTGGAGAGCGCTCTGCACCATTCGGTAACTTAAAACAGGTGGACGAATCAAACGTATAGCCAAGTTTGGTTTGTCGATTCCATAGATTCAGATCAGTCGTAATATCAGCATTACGACGACCACTTTCACCACCTGTGGGGGGCATAATAATCAACTCTCCCTGGGCGGAACGTTCAAATTTTACATCTGGGTTGGCTCGACAAAGCTGATAAAACGCCTCGTCTGTCAGCTTGCCAATGGGATCAAGGGTAATAGTGAAAGCGGTCATAGACAAAAACGCTAAGATTAGCCATTACTGACTCAAATTATAGAAGATCGCTTTATTCCATGAATTATGTCAAACCTTGGGCGACCCTAATCACGGCCCTCGCTGTTCTGTTTCCCACCACTTCGGTCAGTGCCTACTGCCGAGCTGATCTCACCCAAGAAATTGATGCCATTGCCGCTCAGCCTAGCCTAAAAAAAGCTCGTCTTGGTGTACTGATCGAAACCCAGTCTGGGCAGGAAATTTATAATCGCGATGGCGAGCGCTACTTTGTACCAGCCTCTAATGTTAAGCTGCTGACCACAGCAGCGGCCCTAACAAGCTTGGGGCCTAACTTCACCATTCGCACCTCAGTCTACGGTCAACCCGAAGCGAACAGCTTGCAAGTAGTGGGCCGGGGCGACCCCACCTTTAGCGATGAGCAGCTCAACAACCTGGCCAATCAACTCAAAACCCTAGGTATTACTAATATCAGTACCCTGCTTGGCAATGACACTTATTTTGCTGGCCCCACCGTTAACCCCAACTGGGAATGGGAAGACGTCCAGGCCGGTTATGGAGCCTCCGCCAATAGTCTAATTCTCAACGCGAATGAACTGGGCCTAACCCTTTATCCCCAAGCGGTTGGTCAACCCCTGCGCATCGAATGGGACGACCCCACCCTGCAACGCCAGTGGCAGATCGAAAACTTCTCCCGGTCAGTTAGCGCTGGCCAACCAGAATATGTCGACATTGGTCGCGATTTGAGTCGCCCTATCCTCAGAGTCTACGGTCAGCTGATCGCCGGAGCTGCCCCCGACACTGCCTCAGTCGCCATACCCAATCCAGCCGACTACTTCATCAACCGCTTTCAAAGCATATTAAGCCGACAGGGCATTACCGTTAACCAAACAGGTCTTACCACCGCAGCCCCCAGCGGCTCCGAGTTAGCCGCCATTACCTCCCCACCCCTGGCTGAATGGATGATCCGCACCAACCGCAATAGCAAAAACATCTACGCCGAAGCTATGCTGAAATCCTTAGGTGCAAAAGATCCTGAGGATGCCACCACCGCTGGCATCATGGCCGTAGAAACCATCTTGGAACGTGCAGGCGTCAATCCAGATTTATACGAAATTGTCGATGGCTCTGGTCTTTCGCGCCATAATCTGGCCACCCCCCAAGCCTTTGTCGATACCCTCCAGGCCATGGCTCGCTCACCGCACGCCACCACGTATCGCAATTCCCTGGCTGTTGCTGGCTCTAGCGGAACCCTCCGCAATCGTCTGGGCGGCATTCGCTTTGTTGGCAAAACCGGAGCCATCAGCCACAACGCCTCACTGTCAGGCTATCTCGACCCAGTCAACCATCAACCCTTAGTCCTCAGCATTATCATCAATAACCTGGACCAACGCGGTGCAGTCCTACGCCGCACCATAGACGACATCGTCAAAGTTACCGCTCAACTAAAAAATTGCTAAACCGTGCCCACTCAACAGCAATTGGTGGCTGAGCTGGCCGAAGCCCACTCAACAGTAATCCAGCCATTTGGGAATACTGTTGGGGTATACGCTAAAATATACGTCTTCCTTAATATTTATTTTAGATTTTCTTTTTTTAGTAATTTTTTCACGTCCCCTGTCCTCTATCAAAGGGGATTACCACTATTTCCTAGTGCCCCACCATGTCTCGTTTCAATTCTCGTCAAGACCACCTCAACTATTACTATCAGCAGATTCAGACGGTTATTTTGTCGCGTCAAAACCCAGTCACGGGTCTGCTGCCCGCAAGCACTGCTATTAATACCCATGGGGACTATACCGACGCCTGGGTACGGGACAATGTGTATAGCATTATGGCGGTGTGGGGGCTGGCCCTGGCCTATCGAAAAATTGATGAGAATCTGGGTCGTACCTATGAGCTAGAACAAAGTGTTACTAAACTGATGCGCGGTTTGCTATTTGCCATGATGCAGCAAACCCCAAAAGTAGAAAAATTTAAGCGCACTCAAGCCCCCCTCGATGCACTCCACGCCAAGTATGACACCCCTACTGGCACTACTGTAGTGGGCGACGATGAGTGGGGCCATTTACAGCTGGACGCCACCTCTGTCTACTTGTTGATGCTGGCCCAAATGACCAGTTCAGGATTACAGATTATCTATACCCATGACGAGGTCGATTTTGTTCAAAATCTGGTTTACTACATTGGTCGTGCCTATCGCACAGCTGACTATGGCATCTGGGAGCGAGGTAATAAGCTAAACCACGGTAAACCTGAACTGAATGGTAGTTCAGTTGGTATGGCCAAAGCCGCCCTGGAAGCGATGAATGGCCTCAATCTATATGGCGTGCGCGGCGGTCATGGATCAGTAATCCATGTACTGCCAGATGAAATTGCTCGCACCAGGATTACGTTGGAGTCTTTGCTGCCTAGGGAATCGGGTTCTAAAGAAATCGACGCGGCACTGCTTAGTGTGATTGGCTTTCCAGCATTTGCGGTGGATAATCTTGATTTATTACAAGCCACAAATAACGCTATTGTCGAAAAGCTACAGGGGCAATATGGCTGTAAGCGATTTCTTAGGGACGGCCATCAGGCTGTGGTAGAAGATGCTGAGCGCCTGCATTATGAGCCTGGAGAACTCAAGGATTTTGAGCATATTGAATGTGAATGGCCACTGTTTTTCTGTTATTTGCTACTCAATAGTCTCTTTCGGAATGAAGGCGATCAGGCGGCATTCTATCGGGAACGTTTGGAGGCCTTGGCTATTAGTAAAAATGGGCTAGATCTGCTGCCCGAGCTATACTACGTTCCCAAGACGGTGATCGAGGCTGAACGTGATAATCCCCATAGCCAGATTCGTGAACCCAACGACAATGTTCCCCTGGTATGGGCTCAGAGCCTATATTATCTGGGGCAAATGCTTCAGGATAAACTGATTACCCTAGGTGACATTGACCCCTTGGCCCGCCATCTTAAAGTGGGACAAAATCGCCGACCCATTGTGCAGGTTTCATTGTTATCGGAAGATAGTGACTTACAACAGGAACTGGCTAACTATGGTATCGAAACTCAGGTTTTAGAACAGATCGATCCGGTACAGGTACGGACCTCGACTGATTTGGCTGACCTTTATGCCCAAATTGGCTGTAATGACAAACTGCAAACGACTGGACGTCCCGATCGTCGTCTGCGCAGCCTGACCACATCCCGGATCTTTCGCATTCAGCGAGAAACGGTCGTTTTTGTGCCTGCTTTTCTGGACCCCAGCCAGTTTTACATTACCCTTGACTATCACTTTCTGGTGGCCCAGATTCGTAGTGAGCTGGCCTACATCCATGAGCATTGGAATGAGCCTGGTCGGCCTACGGTAACATTGCTGTTAACCCATCGTATGTTTGAACTGGGGCATAAGGCGATTAATGATTCCCCATTACTACAGTTGATTTTTGAGCTAAAGGATGGTGAATGTAACGGTGTCCCCGTTAAGGTGGGGTCATTGTTCCAAATGATGCTGACAGCGGCCACCGAACGCATAGAAGATGTGCCTTTAACGAATACGGGTGAGACATTATCGTCCTACACCATGCCCATTTCGGCCTATTTAACACTGTCTGATAACAATACTAAACCGCTTAATCAGATTCAGGAACTCGATCTGGAACGCGAAACGGATAGTAGGCAGCTGCTTCAGGCACTAAAGGCATCTGACAATCTATATGAGCAAATCGAACTGACCAGTAATTTGTGCCGGTTAGAAAATCTGGGTTTTGACACTGGCTGGGGTGAAGAAACTGGAGAACCGGTCATCCTGGCTAATTTACTAAATGAGATTTATACGAAGGCAGGGCGTCTAGAGCTGTGGGGCATTGTGCGACGGGCAGCTGGATTACTTAATAAAATGGCCATTGGTTTGGCGGATGCAGCCACCGAACTGCTAGTCCGGCAAAAGCAAATTGCTGTGGGTAAGGCCTACAGTGAGGCATCGCTGATTACAGACCCACTGTCCCCCCAGGAATTGCTGGCCAAGATTAATGAGTTTTGTGGTGAGGATATTCGCGATCGCACCCTCAGCCAAGAAATCCTTATTTACCTCAGCGTTTTGATCAAATCAGAACCTGAGCTATTCGAAGGGCTGCTTACCCTACGAGTCAGCTACTTAATCTTGCTGATCAACAGTGAGATTTGTCGTGAACATTACTGCACCCAGGACGAAGCCTACGAAACTCTCATGGCCATGAGCCCGTTTGAGATCAAAATGCGTCTGAGACGTGTATTGGCAGGCTATGAAGGGCTAGATAACAATCTGTTTCGTCAGGAATCTATCCAGGCTCGTAAACCTAAATCAGTTAACTGGGTCGTTTTTCCCAAGGCTGAAGAATCAATATCTTCAGAAGAAGACTGGTTACACAAGCGTCAGCGGGAAGGGGGCTTACATCGTATTCCGGACGATTTTTATCCCCGCATCTGGCGGCTACTCAAGCACTGTAAAGGTATTGTCATTGGTGACAAACTAGAACGCCGAAACCGGCTAATCAGCGAACTGATCCTATCTGACACCACACCCGAAGAAAAAGATTTCGCGTTGCGTATCGAACATCTTTTCAACAAGATTCAGGCCCCCGAATATCGCCAGGTCAATGTCGAAGCCCTGATGGAACTCTCAGAACTTTTCGACACAAACTCTGACTGGCAGATAGACGACTACATCGTTTTAGATGTCCTCGTCGGTCACGCTGTCCGTCTGGCCTGGATCGAAGGTGGCGATCATCGTGCCCATCGCTATCTTCAAGATAAAGCCAAAGCCTGGCGTTCATTTTACCAAGACTCTCCTCACCGCTGTGCTCAATACATTGCAAAAGCAATGGAGTTTCTGATCGAACTCAATGAGCTAGGGGCAGGGGAAATGAATTCCCTATAACCAAAGACCTATCTCTGGCACCAGCCGCTACAATAGGACACGTTCATTTCACCCCTCGTCCACTATGACCGCTGCGGCACCTGCAAAGACCGAGTACGAAGCCGTCATTGGCTTAGAGATCCACTGCCAACTCAGCACCAACACCAAAATTTTCACCCCCAGCTCAGCTGAGTTTGGGGCAGCCCCCAATACCCACATTGATCCCATTACCTTGGGTATGCCTGGGGTGCTACCGGTGCTTAACGAAAAGGTTTTGGAATACGCGGTCAAAACGGGCCTGGCCCTAAATTGCCAGATCGCTCCTTACAGCAAGTTTGACCGTAAGCAGTACTTCTATCCTGACCTGCCCAAAAACTACCAAATTTCCCAGTATGACCTGCCCATTGCTGAGCACGGTTGGATTGAAATTGAACTGGTCGATAAAAAGAGCGGCAATGTAGACCGTAAGAAGATCGGCATCACTCGTCTACATATGGAAGAAGATGCCGGCAAACTAGTCCACGCTGGTAGTGATCGACTTGCCGGCTCTACTTACTCATTAGTGGACTACAACCGAGCAGGGGTGCCGCTGGTTGAAATCGTCTCCGAACCTGATTTACGTACAGGCAAAGAAGCCGCTGAATATGCCCAGGAAATCCGCCGAGTTGTCCGCTACTTGGGTGTGGGTGACGGCAATATGCAGGAAGGGTCTCTGCGCTGTGATGTCAACATTTCCATCCGGCCCAAGGGACAGGAAGCCTTTGGTACCAAGGTAGAAATCAAAAACATGAACTCCTTCAGCGCTATTCAAAAGGCGATTGAGTACGAAATTGAACGTCAGACTGAAGCTGTAGAAAGCGGTGACGAAGAAATCATTCAAGAAACTCGTCTGTGGGATGAAAGCACCCAGGTTACTAAGAGCATGCGCTCTAAGGAAGGTTCTAGTGACTATCGTTACTTCCCAGAGCCTGACCTACCTCCGATCGAAGTGTCTAAAGAGCAGCTCGAAAGCTGGAAATCGGAGTTGCCTGAGCTGCCAGTTGACAAACGCCATCGCTATGAAACCGAGCTAGGATTATCTGCCTACGATACCCGCGTGATTACCGACGACGCCAGCATTGCCGACTATTTTGAGCGGACTATTGCCACTGGAGCTGAGGCTAAGACCTCCGCCAACTGGGTGATGGGTGATATTGCCGGTTACCTTAATGCCGAAAAGCTCGCTATCGGTGATATTGCTTTAACACCAGAGAATTTGGGTGAAATGGTTAACCTGATCACCTCCGGCACCATCAGCAATAAGATTGGCAAGGATCTGCTACCCACACTGCTCAAAGAAGGGGGATCCCCAAAAGCCATTGTCGAAGAAAAAGGGTTGGTCCAGATTTCTGACCCCGCTGCCATTGAGGCGATCATCGATGAAGTCATGGCGGACAACCCAGATGAGTTAGCAAAATATCGGGCTGGCAAAAAGAAACTTCAAGGCTTTTTCGTTGGCCAGGTGATGAAACGTTCTGGTGGAAGGGTTGACCCTAAACTAACTAACCAGTTACTTGGCAAAAAGCTAAATGGGTAAACTGGACGTATGGTTACCTGACAGTTATCCTATTTCAGGATAGAAACAGGCACTCACCTGGGCTAATTGCCCCTGAATTGGCGGGCTTTACATCAACTTTAAGATTGTAAAGTTCTAACAAAATTCCAAAAAAAACTAAATAGGGGGTTACACCCCACACCCCATCCGTGGCATACTATGTTAAGTAGATGCACCCTGATGGTTGGAGAGCTTGCAGCTCTCCTTTTTTTTGGGCATTTTTCAGTAGGTGTAGAAAATTGTCTGGAACCATTGTTAGGTCTTCAATTCTGCTAACTATTCCCACTAAAAAATGCTCTCGTAGTCTGTCAGGTCACTCCTCACCCCTCACCCTGATCATTAACGTTTGCTCCAATTTATTTTCATTCCCAGGGCAACTTTGTAGAGTATGGCAAGGACATTTATTGCCTTATTCCTTAATCTCTATTGCTCCTTCAGCTGCATGCTTCAACTCATCAATGTTTTACCTCCAGCCAAGCAGCATAAGCTTCGTAAACATCTCAACAAACATCGCTCACTATTAGAATTTGATAACTCTAGCTATGGCGTGGGGCGACAGCGTTACTGGCTAGAACATCAGCCAATTTTAGGTAGCGGTGGCAGATCGTACCAACCCGCTGTGCGACAGCCTCAATTTTGGGATTTTTGTCAAACTATTTATCAACGGGCCAGCCGTATTGCCCTGCCAGATCAGGAAGCCCTCAAACCGGATCTAGGCCTGATTGCCTACGGCGGTGTTGGCATTCGTGCACATCGTGACGATCCCTATGCCGCTTGTCCAGCAGTTAGTATCAATCTTTCTATCAACCCTACCCAATGGGGCTATACCCCCACCTATCCTGGTTTTGCTAAACGTCGTCCTAAACGAGCATCAGAGCAAATTTATCGATTACCACCGGGGGCGATCATTATGTTTAATAGTCAAAATCCCCACCGTGTGATTAATCCTGATTTGGAACGGTGGTCTATCAATCTGTGGCGGATTTCCTCCGCTTGCCGCCCCTACTTTCAAAGCTATTTGGATGCCTGTGCTGACGATAATGCGGTAAGCTTTTTGCCACAGGTGGGAGAAAACGACCATGAACCAGATCGAGCAAAAGGACCTAGAAATTGGGAGCCTACAGTGGGTATACCGCGAACTAGTCCCCAATAGTCCCAACGATAAACCACCTGTTTTGATGCTCCATGGGTTAGTCTCCCAAAGTTATAGTTGGCGTGATGTGATGCCCGCCCTGGCAGAACAGGGCTTTCGTAGCATTGCCCCCGACTGGATCGGCCATGGATCATCCTCAAAGCCAGATAAGCGTGAGTTTGCTTACGATCAAACCAGTTATTTCAAGGCCCTCAGCGCCTATATTGAGGCATTGGAATTAACTCGATTTTCTTTGGTGGTGCAGGGCTTTTTAGGCGTCACCGGGCTACTCTACGCCGCCAAAAATCCTGACAAAATTGAAAAGCTGGTTATTCTCAACACTCCCTTACCACCGACAGCAGATCTACCGTTTCCTGTAAAAATGATGGGCTGGCCCTTTGTGGGTGACATGATGACCCAGGATCCGCTCCTGGTAGACCGTACCCTGGAAGGCGGTGGCCCTTACCAGGTGGACGATGAAGATTTGGATATCTATCGGCGTCCATTTCTAAAAAGTTCTGATGTGGGCCGTGCTCTGATGTGGACCATTCGAGCGATGAAAACACCCCAAATCACTCAGCAAATCGCCCAAGACTTTGCTAATTGGTCCCGTCCTACACTAGTCGCCTGGGGCATTTCAGATCCCTGGCTATCGGCGGAAAATGCAAAAGCCTTTGCCCAAGGACTTGAGAACGGTGAGTACGTGGAACTTGAAGAGGTTGGCCATTACGCCCAGGAAGATTGGGCAGATAAGGTCAGTGAAGCAGTGGTGCCATTCTTGCGAAAGCAAGCAGTTTAGAGAGTTTTAATTCACTCCTCACGGTCTCAACCGAAATTTTAGCGTTGACACTGCCCTAGGTGAATTGGTCAGGATCTATCCCTAAGGCCCATAGTTGTTCTGCTAGTTTAGAAGCTGTAGATAACTCCCAGTCGCGCATCTTCCTGCAGCTTACTCCCCAGTTCATTTCCGACTTTGGTCGCAACAATCTCGATGACAACATCAGGTGATTTACCAAATTCCCATACCAAGTATGTGCGGTTTTTCTCCGTGGGAAACGCATCTAGTCCTAAAGAGACATCATTAGACAGGAACTTTATTCACTCTTTTGTTGGATATCTCTGGCGCTCAATGTTGTTTGCAACTCTGTAAGTATTAGAGCTTGCTCTTTTTGGAGATTCTCTAGTCTGGCCAAGATACTGATTAATTTTTGCTCTACAAGTTCGTCAGTTGGAGCGCTTGAAGTAGACGGAATTTTTGCGAGTAACCAACGCACCAGGAAAAAAGGAGATTTTCCTAACCATTTAAGGAGACGACGTAGGAGCTGACCAATCAGGGAGATACTTAATTGCAGAAAAATGATCAGGGCGATTGCGATCGCAAACAACCAATACGGATGATGCAGCCCCCACAAAAATGCTGTTTCCGTTGGCGTTAATATTGCCCCTGCCAGGACAGTGGGCATTGCCCACCCTATAGTAATCATCATCTCACTCTTTATGCTTCACCCCAACCCTTACCAATCATCTCACCGACCACGGCGGAACCGCTTACGATTTTTCAACTCTCGTTTCACAGCAATGCTCCATTTATCCACCAACGTCATCATGGCAGGCATATCCCGCGAGACTTTATCCTCCCAACCTAGCTCAGCCACCACCGACTTAAATGTACGCCGCTTAGTCATCCGATAGGCAATCTCCTCCACCTCATGCCAGGTCAATTGGCTTTCAATATTGGCCTTAGTAATTACCGTTAATAGGCTGGTATATCGATTTCCCTCCGCCTCAGTCATCATAGTATGGGGAATATCTAACACTCGAGCAAAGCAGTGGTACCAGCAATAGGGTTGATGTTCTAAGGCTGCTTCAAAAAAGCGCTCATGATCATAATTATTAACAGCTCGATCGCTTTCACTAGAGACCATAAAAATTGGCGCAATGGGAGATTTTTTGACCCGCTTAAAGTTATATTTTGCAATTCGTAGCACCGCCCGCAGAGCAGAAATCTCAAACCCTGGATAGCTCGGCCCCATCAGTTGTTCCCACTCAAAATAGGTGTCGATGTGGTTAACAAATAGATCAATTACTTTGCTACTAGCACTAAAATAGGGCGCAAACAAAATTGTCCGGTAGACATCATCGGCCTTTTCCATCGCCAACCAGGTAGCCAGGGTAGCTCCCCCCGACAACCCCCCAATAATCACCTTAGCCCCCATCTTTTTAGCAATTTGGAGCCACTGGAGTCCAAACTTAAGATATAGCCGTGGATCGTCCGTCAACGGGGGTGGATTACTCGGTCCCCAATTACCGGCTAAGCCGTGGTAGGGCAGTAAAGGGACCAATACGTTATAGCCAGCCTTATGCATGGTCTGAGCCATGGGAATAAATTGATAAGGCCCCGCCGTAAATCCATGGAAAAACAAACAAACCTTATCAGTAGGTTGACTATGGAATAAAAAGTACGAACGGCACAGATTATCAATCAGTGATAACTCTGATTCACGAGCCGATATTTTGCTCTCTATAACCTTTTTAAGTGTTAGGTAGTCTGCCATAGCAACATGATGTCTGGGCATAGTCGCATACTACCGCTCAGACTTTACATATTCCTCAAGAATACGGGACTGCTTAATATCTTGGTCAAAGAGTAGCCTGAGAGGGTATCTTTATTGCCTAAAACTTCTATTCTTGAGACGTTGACTTTTCAGTTGATGTCTCCTCAGGTCGCCGCTGCTTATCCGCATTGCTTGTCAGTAATAAGACAGTTCCACTGCCATCTACAATGCATGAGCCCCACTCGTTGGGTACTTCGGCAACAGACCAAAGGATCAAAAATGTGCCGTCTTCCATTGCCTCTGCTGGGTTTAATGTTGGCGTTCGCTCAGGTGCTGCCACGGTTTCATAACAGCGATGGGCAATCGCTTCAACATCATTTGGAATCACTAGTTTCTTAGGACCACAGGCACTTACGCCCGTCAACAGCAATAACAATAGGTAACGCAGCTTAGTCGCCTCCATGGTCATCGGGCTGAAATCGATAAAATTTCCACAGCGCTTAAATCGTTCCCAGCGGTAATCAACGGATATCCTCGACAGAATCATTCCTTAAATCAGTAACGCCCTTACAATCAATAGAAGCTGGTAGCAGCTTACAGAACTTTTAGACCCAGTCCCCATGCAATTATTTCCCTTAGTCCTCTCCCTACTAATTGCCGTTTGCCTAGCGTTTACTGGTTTACCGGCGATAGCTGCGCCTGTGGCAGTCTTACCGGGTCTAAAGGGCGTCTTTACAGGCACACCGCCCACCGACATTGGTCTTCATGATGCCCAATTGATTGCCTGTCCAACGTCGCCTAACTGTGTCAGCAGCAGTGCCAGGGATGACGAGCACTATATTGCTCCGATTGCCTATTCAGCAGATAAAGACGCTGTCCTGGATAAGCTGGTGGCCATTATTAACAATCAGCCTCGTACGGAGATTATTGAACAAACGGATGATTACATTTTGGTAGAGTTTACAAGCCGTTTAATGGGGTTTGTGGACGATGCTGAATTTTACTTTCTACCCAATGAAAAGGCCATTGCCATGCGATCTGCAGCGCGGTTGGGTGAGTCTGATTTAGGTGTGAACCGGCGGCGATTAGAGCAGTTTCGTCTAGTATTACAGAATTTGGGGGCCTAGTGATGTATGGCGAGCGTGCCAACCGTAGCTGCTGATTCTTACCAAATCCGCCCCATGAGTCGCCGCGAGCTAGACCTTGCCGTTGACTGGGCTGCTGCAGAGGGATGGAATCCAGGTCTGCACGATGCAAATTGCTTTTACCAGGCTGACCCGACTGGATTTCTAATGGGGTTTCTCGATGGCAAGCCCATCGCCTCGATTTCAGCGGTTAAGTACGGTGAATCCTTTGGCTTTATTGGCTTTTATATTGTACAGCCAGACTTTCGAGGTCAAGGGTATGGGTTAGCCATTTGGAGAACTGCCCTTAATTATTTGCAGGGGCGTAATATTGGTTTAGACGGTGTCGTTGCCCAGCAGGATAACTACGCAAAGTCTGGGTTTAGCCTGGCCTATCGGAATATCCGGTATGAAGGTGTGGGTAACGGTCAGGCGCAGGGGTCAAACTGTATGCCATTGGCCGATTTGCCATTGGAAACTGTGCTTGAGTATGATCGGCGCTTTTTTCCTGAGGTGAGATCGCACTTCACCCAATGCTGGACTACCCACCCCAATCACTACGCTGTGGCCAGGGTACAAGCACAAACGCTAACAGGCTATGGCGTCCTACGTCCCTGCCGCAGCGGGCATAAGATTGGGCCGCTCTTTGCTGATACAGCCGCTGTGGCCAATGAAATTTTTCAGACCTTGGTGGCTCAGGTTCCGGCAGGCAGCAAATTTTATTTAGATGTCCCGGAAGTTAATGGTGACGCTATCGCACTGGCTAAGCGGTACAACCTGAACTATGCATTTGAAACAGCCCGGATGTATACCCAAGCAGCCCCAGACTTACCATTAGACAGAATTTTTGGGGTCACTACCTTTGAGTTGGGCTAGTGCCCACGCCCTAGAACGCTACAATATTAGAAATATTAAGTGTTCGTTACATTGGGAAGGAAGTTGGTTATGGGGCGCAAGCAAGCCATCGTCATTGGGGCTGGAATTGGTGGACTAGCCATGGGCATCCGCCTCCAGAGCTTAGGATTTGATACCACCATTGTGGAAATGCTAGACGCCCCCGGTGGTCGTGCCTATGTACGCAAGGCAGACGGGTTTACCTTTGATATGGGGCCAACCGTGATTACCGTCCCCCACTTTATTGAGGAGCTATTCTCCCTGGGGCGTGATAAAGCTGCCTTAACCCAAGATGATTTTCCAGCAGACATTGTTGATGAGAGCAAGCGTATCAAATCCGGCATTTCTGGCGGACCTAACACCAGTCGCTACGTCAAAATTGTTCCGGTTCTTCCTTTTTACCGCATCTACTTTGATGATGGCACCTTCTTTGACTACGACAGCGACCCTGAGAACACCCACCGACAGATTTTAGAACTGGGTGAACCTGGCGATTTAGAAGGCTACGAACGTTTCCATGCTGCCGCTAAAGCCGTTTTTGAGCGAGGCTTTTTACAATTAGGCTATACCCACTTTGGTAGTGTTGGCTCCATGCTGCGGGTGGTGCCCGAACTGCTTAAATTAGATGCGGTACGCACTCTGTTTAGCTTCGCGAGTAAGTATTTTAAGAGTGACAAACTGCGCCAGGTGTTTAGCTTTGAGCCCTTGCTAGTGGGCGGCAATCCCCTCTCAGTACCTGGCATCTACGCCATGATCCACTTTGTTGAGAGCACCTGGGGTATTCACTTTGTCATGGGGGGTACTGGCGCTTTAGTTAGTGGCTTTGTGAAAAAATTTGAGGAGTTGGGTGGAAAGATTGTTTACAACGCCCAAGTCAGCAAGATTAATGTCACAAAGGAAAATGGAACGAAAGTTACTAAGGGCGTGACCCTGGCTGATGGTACGGTCATGGACGCCAATGCGGTAGTGTCTAATGCTGACTGGGCCACCACCTACGGCAAAATGATTGAGCCCAAATATCGATTCTGGAATAGCGACCTGCGGGTAAAAGTGACCCAGCAGTCCATGTCAGTATTTGTCATGTATCTCGGCTTTAAGGCCGACGGCAATGAAAATACCAAACTGCGGCACCACAATATCATTTTAGGTCCTCGCTACGAAGAGCTATTGAAAGACCTCTTTGGTCGCAAGATTATGCCTAAAGACTACTCTCAATATGTCCACCTACCCACATTGACCGATCCTTCCCTGGCACCGGCAGGACACCATGCAGCCTATATTTTGGTCCCCGTGCCCCACAATGGGTCTGGCATCAACTGGGATGAAATGGGCGAGACACTGAAAGATAGCGTGTTGACATTTATGCATGAACGGGGCTATCTGCCAAACATCAAAGAGCGTTTAGTGCACTGCAGCTACATCACGCCCGACTACTTTGAGAACACCCTGGATGCTTACATGGGCAATGCGTTTGGCCCTGAACCCCTGTTGATACAGTCAGCGTTCTTTAGACCCCATAATCGCAGTGAGGATATTACAAACTTATATATCGTCGGTGCAGGCACACAGCCAGGGGCGGGGACACCTAGCGTGATGATGTCCGCAAAGATGACAGCGCGTCTGGTGGCAGAGGATTTTGCGATCGCGCCCGAAATCTTAAGTGGCACTTCTGAAGAGAAAGAAGCTTCCCTAGTTTAGAAAGTTGTTCGTTAAAGCAAACAACTTTCTAAACTTGACAACTTTTGATTTGTGTCACTTTTTCAACCGATCACAAAATATTAGCTGAGGCCTCGTTTGCTGTAATAGTGACTGGGCCTTTATTTTAGCAATCAATACGTCTGTTATTCAGAGCATTCTAACGCTCACAAACTAACCATGTATTGACTCAACCATATATAAAAGGTAAAGAAAGACTAAGAGTATTTACCCATTTCACAAAAACCACGCCATTATCATAGGCAAGCGAACATAATTAACACTTTGATGGTGGTTCTTGAACATCATCAACACGTTTAGAAGTGGCAGAGGAGTTGCATTATTTAGATGACTTAGGAGAGACCTGAGTCATTTCATTGACCATTGTATTATCTTTATATCAAGGGGTTCCCATGACACTTTTTCCTGCAATTATAGTGTTCGTGATCGTTTTTCTGTCTTTCTCTAAAGAAATACTCGGAAAGACCGAAGAACCTAAACAGAAAAAGTTAAAAACTGATGGTACTGAGCCCAGCATGTCCGATGTTCTGCTCAGATATAGACTAATGAATGAACTCCAGGAAAAGTCCTAGAGAGAAAAGATTACCCATCACTTGGTGTCAACTTGGCACAAATATATTGAAAGGCCAGCTACTCTTGTAACAAGCTGGTCTTTTTTAGCTAAGGTGACTTATTTAACCTTTTCCCCAGAAGCATCCATCACCAATTCTGATCAGTTGTTGTTAACCAATAAAATCGATTTTAGTCTCAATACTTGGCAACACTAATACTCTGCAAATCTGAACCACTCTAAAAAGAAGGAGTTGTTTATGGTGACAAAACGGAAACAATACAGTGCAGAATTTAAGGCAAAGGTAGCAATAGAAGTCATTTAAGAAAAAACGCCTGAATTAGCTAGCCAACATGCGATCTACCCAACGATGATCAATGACTGGCAATGTTAGCCTTTCGAAGAGGCCAGCACCCTGCTTGAAACTATCAAAAGCAAGAATCAACAAAAATTGGGATACCTAAGTTCAAATTAGTGCACTGTATTATCAAATCGGTCCACTGAAGTTAGAGGGCGATTTTTTAACCACGGACGGGCATGTCTAGCGTGATGATATCCGCAAAGATGCCAGCCCGTCTGGTGATTGAGGATTTTGATATCAATCCTTCAGTTTAGCTGGTACTTCTAAAGAGAAAAAAGTCTACTCATTTTGACTTAAACCGCATTCAAATTGAAAACTGGAGACTCCTCTATAGGAAAACTACAGTTCTAGATGTGAATAAGGTTTAATAAATTCCCTATTTTGTTACTTTTTCCAGAGGGTAGTAGAGAATTGATTAGTCGGCCAAGAAATTAGCTTTGGAGCTTAAGAATAGAATCATGTCTAACTTAAATTTGAACTTAGGCTGCGGTGCTACGCGCTTAGCAAACTATATTAATGTCGATAAGTTTGGTGACCCAGATCTTAAAGTCGATCTAGAAGAGTTTCCATGGCCTTGGAATAGTAACAGTGTGGCAAACATTGAGTTAAGCCATGTTCTAGAACATTTGGGTCAACAGACAGATGTATATCTTCAAATTATTCAAGAGATGTATCGGGTCTGCCAACCCTCAGCAAAGGTACATATAAGGGTTCCTCACCATCGCCATGACAACTTTCTACACGATCCCACCCATGTTCGGGCAATTACCCCTTATGGTTTAAGCATGTTCTCCCAAAAATTTAATAGAGAACGCCAGCTCAATGGAGAACCGACAACACCTCTAGGAATCTATTTAGGGGTTGATTTTGAGTTAACCAAAACTCACTACGTACCCAGTAAACTCTGGTATAAGCGCGAACCTGAGCGAGCTGATGATATCGATTACTTACTTGAGCAAAGTGCCCTCTACAATAACTTAATTCAGGAAGTCGATATGATTCTGATGGCAATTAAGTAAGGTGTGACTCTTTTAGAGTGGGTTCATAAACTATTATTAATTTACACTGTATCCCTTTTGAATAAAGTTTTTTGGTATTACAGTTCAGATGCACTGAAAATACTTTAAATAATTTCAAATCCTTTACGTTAGTTCACGAATCCACTCTACATAGGATACTACCACTGCCCACCAACCTTCATCCTCAAAGTACCCCTGCGGGTAATGTCAAACATTTATCCGAAATCCATACTTAAGGGATTGTTGTATAAGCGGCAGCAGTCAAGGTGTCTGTCTATGTCTACACAACCCATCACCCCAAGTTCGATCACGCTCCGAGCATACTGCGACGAAGATTGGCCCGCAGTATGCACAATCCATGATCGTGCCCGTCCTTATGAATTAGAAGGATCATGTGATTCTCAGGCATTTCTACCCCTGGCAGATGACCATGACGACCTCGAAACCTTTCACCGCGCTGAAAAGTTTATTGCCTGCTTAGCAGAAGACATCGTTGGGTTTGTCGGAGTTGACGAAAATTTGATCTCCTGGCTATATGTAGACCCCGATTACTTTAGCTTGGGCATTGGCCGGGAACTCCTGCAACTAGGCCTGGAGTTAGCTGGCCCCAACGCCTGGACAGTGGTACTAAACGGCAACACCCGTGCCCGACAACTCTACGCTAGCGAAGGCTTCCAGGTTATTCACAGATTTAAAGGCACCAATGCCGGATATCCATGCATCTGCTTAGAACTCGCACTCAAGCCAAACCGTACACAGTTATGTGTAGACCAAACACAGTTTTATGCAGCCTAGAACTCTTTAAAAATCAGGCTCGTGGTTTCCCTTATTAAGCCTTGATTCACTTGATAGGAAAGACTACGTGTATCCAATGCTACGGTTGTTGCGAACTAATAAGCATGAATTGATGCATCCACTTTTTTTAGTAATCAAAGGTATTAAGCATTATTTCAAATCGAGTTTTCCTGTTTTTTTTTAAAAAGTGTTGGGCAATACTTAACGTATCAGAATCATTTGCCTCAAGCATGTTCACGTTAAAGGTCTGTAGAGATTTCTGTAGCAAAGTTAACGTTTTGAGCATGAAAAATGGTTGGCTTAGGTTCTCTTCTATAATGCTTAGTCACTCCCAAAAGAGAGCTGAAGCACGCCTCAAATACCTGTCAACATCATTCGCAAATATAACCGTCCTTAGAGACCTTTATGGTTTGAGATTAAACGTTATCGATAATCTCCTGACTTAGTTAAAGCGATCTAGAAACAGTAGTAGGGTTCTGAACTATATGAAACAATCTGTCCAAGGAAATTAAGGAATGTCAAGAAGACTCTTCACTGGAATCACGTTAGGAATCGTTTCACTCACTGTATTAGCTGGAGCCAGCTATGGGTCTTCTAGCGAGCCAGTTACTGTCGACGTTTATGGCTCATCCTATAGCATTGAGTTAGACCATGATGCGACGGATCATGTGCTCAGAAATCAACCATGGTGGGGCAATAAGGAACTCGCCAGTGAACTCTGTGAAGCATTGGTTTATCAGGGTGAAGATATTGCCAGTATTGGCTACAACACAATGGAAATCAGAGGACAAGACTATATTGAAGCCTATCTTGTCATGCCTCTCGCCACATGCACTGGTCCTGTTTTAGTTTCGCAAGCAGATATTGGCCAAATGACTAGCGGTACGTTTTTTGTCATTTCAGGTAATGTTTGCTTAACCAGTAATACTGACGTGCTGAGTAGCCAACTTCGTAAGCATCAGCATCCATATCTTATGCCTCAGAATATAAGCGTACTCAATTGTGATTATTTAAACAATTCAATTATGTATTAAGGGCAATTCTGCATTAAGGGGAACAAACTGGCAAGTTAGTGTTTGTGGGTTAGCAAAGCCTCTACAACGGAGAATCCTACTTGTCGTAACGTTAGGCTTTGACTAATATACGTAAAAAAAGGAGTCAAAGGCATTCTCGCTTCTGACTCCTATCTCTTGCTCCCTAAATTCTGAACACACTCAATGAATTAAATGCTGACGGCAGCATTCCTGTTTTTGTCGATTAGCTGGACTGCCATAGGGTTTAGTATCCATTACAGAAAATAAAACTACCCCTAGACACAGCAACACACTGAATCGAATAAACATTTGAGCAATTAAGTTCAATCCAGCTTAAGTGTGAAACTGGCCTTTAAAGAAATCTAACGGCTGCCTAAAGGGCGACGAGCCACTAATAACCCAGCACAAAATTGGACAAAATACGATGAAATAAACTGTCAGTACTGCAATTAGTTCAGTAGCAGTGAACGCATTGGATGTCATGAGATCGCCTCCTAAAAATATGCATCGAAGAGGCGCGTTCCTTCGGGGAAATATCCCTACTTCCGTCCCTTATGTCCGAAAATTTTAGAACCAAAGGATGAACGATATTTGCATCTGTATTTTACGCTACAAAAGCCCTAACTAGTCAAGCGGGGCAATCAAAATGTCTACAGTTCATAACAGAATTAGGCTAATTGGTTACAGCAACTGAAACATATTCTTTTAGCCCAGAATAGCGACCTAACTTTTGATACATGGAGAACCCCTTCTAAGGGAAAATTTTAACCTTCAATACCTGACGGCTTCTTATTGGCTATCTGGATTTATGGGAGCTATATATTCATTATTAGCACGCACGTAACAAGTATATGCAACAGCCGTTTCATCAATCACCCGACGATGGAGATCAAACATACTGGCACGCACTTTGAGCCATGGCTGCCCATCCACCAGCTCAATGGCATCATTTGTATTGTCAAAAACAGACTCTACAACTGCGCCATAGGCGAGGGTCACGATAACCAGGCCGTTGGCATCACGACAGTTAAGCCCTGTTGGATCGGGCTCAATAACCAACCACTGCCAGTGAGGATAATAGCCTCTATTGCCCCATACTCTGGCGGAGGGGAAGTCACCATTGGTATCAAAGTTTGGCACATCTGCCATCTGCGCCTGTACCGCATTTGCAAAAGAAAAAGCACCCAGAAATGAGGCTAGCCATAAGCGAGTCACCATCGCCATACTCCTAACATCAGCTAGGTCAGAATAACACTGTCCACTTGCCGAAAATCAGCCAGTGGACAGAGGGCGGGAACCGTCAAAGTTTGTCAGTCTTAGCTTAGGCAAGCATATCAAACAGTAGGATTTCAGCATCATCCGACTGCCCTTGAAGCAAAAGTGTCTCAGCATCTGTAACACCTGCACCATCACCTGCACTAAGAGACTGACCATTAAGCGCTATGCCGCCACGCACCACCTGCAACCAGACAGCACGGTTAGCTGAGAGAGTATAGTCAACTTGTTCATCGCGACCATCTTGGGAAACTACCAAGCGTAATTTGCCTTGTTTCTCTTCAGGGCTAAAGTAGGTTTGTTCATACCCAGGCTCAATACCCTGTTTTTCGGGCAATACCCAAATCTGAAGAAAGTGTACAGGACTGTCTTTTGAAGCATTATACTCACTGTGGCTAATGCCAGTACCCGCAGACATTCGCTGCACATCTCCAGGACGGATAATGGAACCATTCCCAATACTGTCCTTATGTTCTAACGATCCATCCACAACATAGGAAATAATCTCCATGTCGCGGTGACTGTGGGTAGGAAACCCTTGCCCAGGAGCAACTTTGTCTTCATTGATGACCCGCAGGCTGGAAAAGCCCATATGGGCTGGATCATAGTAGCTACCAAAAGAGAATGTGTGACGACTGTCGAGCCAGCCAAAGTTAGCGTTGCCTCTTTCTGATGCTGGGCGAATGGTGAGCATGATTTTACCTCCGCTAGTTCTATAGAGTGGAACTGATTTAAACCTTGTCCATGTCCAGAAAGATTGTTTCGACTCAGAAGAACCTACAGGTTCCAACTTGGACGTGGTTTAGAACTGATTTAATTATGGATTGCAATCCAGAAAATGACAATAACTAATTAAATAGACGAATTGTCACAAAAAAAGAGACAATAAAGTCATTCAAACATCGTTCAAAGGTTACAGGTATCGTGGATAAATTTGCGGCTCTTCATGCATTTGTGCGGGTAGTAGAAGCCAGTGGCTTTGCCGCCGCTGCAAGGGATATGGGCATGTCGCGCTCAGCGGTGAATAAGTTGGTAATTGCCTTGGAAACTGAACTGGGCGTCCGGCTACTACAGCGCAGCACTCGTCAGGTAACACCCACAGCCACAGGGACTGCCTTTTATGAACGTTGTTTAGGTATTTTGGCCGACCTGGAAGAGGCAGAACTAGCCGTCTCCCAAGAACAAGCTGAACCAGTAGGAACATTGCGGATCAACGCGCCTATGACCTTTGGCACATTACATCTAGGATCAGTAATAGCGGAATTTATGACCAAATATCCTACATTACAGATACAGCTAACGCTTGAGGATCGGTTTATCGATCCGTTAGCAGAGGGATTTGACCTCACTCTACGCATCGCTGAACCGAACAAGTCCTCTCAGCTAGTGGTACATGAATTGGCTAAGCTGCCACGCTTGCTATGTGCTGCGCCTAGTTATCTAAAACAGTATGGTACTCCGACATTAGTACAGGACTTAAAAGAGCATAGCTGTTTAGCTTATGGTGAACTAGCCGGTCGCCATGAATGGCTATTAGATGGACCTGATGGTGAAGTCAGAGTATCTGTAAATGGGGCAATGTGCTCTAACAATGGTGAAGTTCTCAGGGACGCTGCCTGTCAGGGGCGAGGCATTGTTCTATTACCTCAATTTATTGTGCAACAGAGTTTGGAGCAGGGAGATCTGCAAAAGATTGTCTTGGATTATCAGCCTCGGGCTTTGTCTCTATGCGTGATCTATCCAACAAACCGACATCTATCTACTAAGGTGCGGTTGTTAACAGCATTTTTGCAAGAACGATTTGGAGAACTTTCTGGCTCTCTGAGCTAATGTACCTAACGTATTTTTTTCTAGATAACTATCAACCCTTTGCCAATCGCTCACAAACAAACTCTTCCATCTCTTCGTAGAGAAATTGAAGCTTTAGACCGGATTCTACATCCCCTATCTGACCACTTAGTTCCCTCAGTTCCCCAACACGATTCGCGATCACCTCACTGGAGTCATAAAGGGTATCTGGGGCTATGCCACCCCGGCGTCCAGCTTCCAAAAAGGTAGCTTCCAAGTCCTCCCTAAGATAAGCGGAATCGATAATACCATTGGGAAAGCTTACGGCTAAATACGCCCGACACTCTAGTTCCATCCGGTCAACGCTATCACCCAACATGATGGAGTAACCGTCCTGATTCACGGTAGTGGCAACTTCAGGGGTATTTTCAGCGGGAATTACCTGGGCGATCGCAGGGGCAACACACGCAGTTAAGGTACCAATGGTAAGTAGTAAAACCGATTTCATAGATCAACGGGGGATTGGGGAGGCAGCCAGCATGAGAATCTATCCAGATCCTATATCGTTACACTGATGTAACCATGGGTTTTGCCTGATTTTTAGAGCCTTCTTTAGCTTCTCTTAATGTATTGCCCAGTTTAGGCAGATTACTTCACCTCAAAGCCCAGCCCCCCTATTCATCTAACTTTAATCACCTACCACCAGCGCACCGCCAACATTGAAGCTTCAGGAATATCGTCTTCAGCCGGCCAATCAACTGGTTTGTAGGTACCAAAAATGTGGTCCCACCAGTCAAGACCGAGGCCAAAATTGTGGTGCCACATACCGTACTTGTGATGAACGTAGTGGACGGGCATTTTCATCCAGAAGCATTTGCGAGGGTTTTCATGCTGCAACTGATGGGCATAGGCAGAAAAGGCAGCATAAACGAGGGCACCGCTGGTCCAGCCGAACCCGACGATTAAGGAAAAGATAAAGGGAATAGCCATTGCGATCGCACTTCCCAATACATAGTCTCGAAACTCCCACAATACGCCCTGACCCTCGTTACGACGATGGTGGTCGCGATGGCGCTCACCCACTTTAGGAGACGCATGCATCAGCCGATGGAGCCAATACTCCACAAAGCTTGCAAACACAAAGGCTGCAACAAAACTAATCGCAAAAATGACAGACTGGGGCATTAGTAACTCCATTAAAGGTAAGCACGAGCTAATAAGCCCGCTACTTCATTTTATTATTGTGAAATCTTTTTAAGAAGACAAGACGTATTGTAAAGTAGCCCATGCCTTACTCTCCCCTGCAGTTATCCATGTTTGCCCTGGCGATGGCCAGCCAGTGGCAGCAGCGTGCCTTTACTCGCCAGCTGCCCCAAGCAAGCGCTATCCAAGCTCGGTTTTTGCAAAAATTACTTAAAGAGCAGCAGGGGACGGCCCTAGGACAAGCCTTAAAACTAGATCGCGTTAGTAGCATTGAGGAATTTCGCCAACAGGTTCCCAAATGGAACTACGACGGCTATGCTCCATACTTTGAGCGAGCGGCAGCGGGAGAGCCAAACGTGGTATCACCATTCCCGGTACAGAGTTTTAACATGAGCAGCGGCTCCACCGGCAGCCGTAAACTCATTCCCATTACCAAACGGGTCAAGCAAACTCGAGCCTATGCCAATCAAATAGCCATGGGCTATGCCTTTGAACAATCTCGTACCCAGGGGGGTAGCATCGGTCAACTATTGCTGACAACCTCAATCGCACCTCTGGGCACAACGAAGGGCGGCATCACTTACGGCCACGTTAGTGGTAATCAGTTGCGCACCACACCATCGTTTGCATTCAAACAGCTATTTGCTCAGCCCTATGACGCCATGCTGGTGAATGATACTGCCGCCCGCAACTATGTTTGTTTGCTGTTTGGTCTACAACAGCGATGGCTGACCTACATAGGTGCTAATTTTCCGCTGATCATGCTACAGCTATGCACTTACCTGGAAAAATTTGGCCCTGACTTAGTCAACGATATTGAACGGGGTAACATTTCCCAAGATATTTTTCTAGAACCAGAGCTGCGCCAATCATTACAACAACAACTATCGCCCCACCCTCAACGGGCCAAAGAACTGCAAGCTGTACTAGCTGACCATGGTCGGCTGTTACCTCGCTATGTGTGGCCAAATTTGGCATTTTTAATTACTGCCCGAGGCGGTCCGTCAGATTTTTATTTTGAACGTTTTAATGAGTATTTTGGGAATACCCCCATTTTTGGCGGTACCTATGCTGCGTCAGAAGCTGTCTTTGGGAGCTACTGTCAGCTCAATGCCGACGGAGCTATTTTGGCATTAAAAACAAACTTCTTTGAGTTTGTGGCCCCCGATCAGTGGGAACAGGATAATCCTAAAACCTTACTGCCCCATCAGTTGGAAATCGGCGAATATTATCGTGTATTAATCACTAACTATTCAGGATTTTGTCGGTATGATATTGGCGATATCTTACAAGTCATAGGCAAACGCCACGGTGTTCCTATAATTGTTTTTCGCTACCGTCGGGGGGGAACTCTCTCAGCGATTTCAGAAAAAACGACTGAGTATCATGTCACTCAGGTCATGGCTGCCTTGCAAGGAAACTTACCCATTGAGGATTTTTGTGTCACTCTCTCAGAATCTCTTATCGATCCCTATTATGTGCTCAACATCGAACTTGCAGGCAACAATAAACTATCTGATCCAAAACAATTTTTAGCCGCGTTTGATCACCATATGCAACAGACCAATGAGTCCTATGGGTTCAAGCGTCAGAAAAATGATATTACCCGTCCCCAACTCAATCTTTTAGCGCCGGGCAGCTTTAAGCAGCTGCGGCAGCAAAGGCTGAAACCAGGAATTTCGGATGATGTTCAAGTGAAACTAGCTCATATCAGTTGCGATCGCACGCTCCTGGACAGCATCACCATCATCCAACAAATTCGTTAAAACGGCGTGTATTGGATGGAAAAATGAATCCCACTGTCCTGCAACCCCTCATCATCCGTATCTAAATCCACCAGGGGAATGCCCCAATCCAAACGGGCAGAAAAATTGTCACTCTGTTGCCAGAACAATCCGAACCCTGTTCCGACCAAAGTATCTGGACCAGGGGAACTACCATCATCATTCCAAACAGTACCTACGTCTATAAACGGCGTAACCTGCAATACACCATCTAGCTCCGGAACCCTGGCAATGGGCCAACGCAACTCCGCCGATAACAACGCCCCATTATCACGCCGTAACGCATCTTGTCGATAACCACGAACACTTTGCCCCCCGCCCAGGCTAAATTCCTCTTGGGGAAGTAAATCATCGGTAGTGAGCTGCACGTCCCCCCGCAAGAGAAACAATCGATCTGGTTTACCCAATAGTTTGATCCACTGCCCTTGACCACGCCAGGAAAAGAACCGGCTATCCGGGGCGTCATCATTGATGGTGGCACCGAGTAAATCCACCCCCACGTTGAACTGCGATCGCAATGCCAATACATGACGCTGACTGCGCTGCGTCCACTCTTGAAAAAACCGTACGGCACTTGTGCGCGTACGACCATTTTCATCGGCACCAGGGGATAGGGGAAATGGCCCTATATCGTCTAGACCTAAACGGGTTTGACTGGTTTGATGGGATAGGGTAAGACCCAGAGCCGCGTCCTGGGTAGGCGTTTCAATCAAAGGATGACGATAACCCAGCTCATAGTAAGCACTGTCAGAGGAAATATCGAGCACCGAAAACGCAGAATTAATCACCCGGCTATCGGCGTAACCAGCTGCTAGACGCAACGTATCGTTATTAGGACTGACTGGCACAGTGTAGCTAAAGTCCACACCATCACTGCCGTCAGTATGCTTATAATCCAGCGTAACTCGATCACCTATACCAAACAGGTTACCTTCATCCACCCCAAGACTGACCTGGGTGCCGCCAATATTAGGCGATCGATTATTGGCCAAACTTGTATTAACTGCAAACGAGTCCGCCTCAACCACATCAATGACTAGCAAACTCGTCCCTGGCTGGACTCCGGCTTGTAAATCGGCAGATACCGTTTCTATTAATGGATTTAATTGCAATCGCTGCAGACCAGCCAAAAGTGTATCTACGTTAAGAGGAGGCTGGGCCCCTAATCCCACGCGACTACGAATATAGTCTTTATCTAGACGCCGGGTACCTCTAACAACAATATCCTCTAACCGCCCTTCTACTACCTGAATAACGACAGTATTATCAACAACAGTCTGAGGCGGGATCAATGCTCCAGAGGTTAGATAGCCAGCTTGCACGTACCGATCGGTAATGGCCGAGCGCAACGCTAAAAGCTCATTAAAACTAAGCTGTCGATTACGATATTGATCCAGTAATTCTGCTAAATCCTCTTCATCGAAAATGGTGCTACCCATAATCTCGATATTTTCCACATAAAACTTAGCCTCCCCTTCTCCCAATCCCTCATCTGGAGGGACCGGTTCACCAGGAGAAAGAAGTTCATCCGGAGAAGGTAAGGATGGAGGTAAAGGCTCATCCGGTAAGGGGATCTCTGGCAGCGTCTCAGGCGGAATCGGTGATGTTTGAGCCACGAGGGCACTTGCAGACGTCTGCACCATGGCCGGATAAACCAGTAAACAGCCGCACTGCCCTAGACCAAATAATATTTTTGTCAACAAAAATGAATAGTATTTGTTTCTTAATACCATAATCCTATTAAACTGCTATGCGGCCACGGTAGAAACGACTAGCTGTCTCAGGATGCCCCGTTTATATTGAAGTATTTAAATTTTTCAGCAGTATTGATGACGCGGTCTAGGATACCAGATGACACGATACTGGTTACATTTAGTTCAAGTAACATTAATATCGCCTACAAACTCCCTCAATCTGAGCTATTCGGCTAAAACGTTACAGACTGAATCGGCAATGTTAGGGTGAAGCAGGTTCCCTGCCCTAAGGTGGACGCTACATCAATAGAGCCACTATGCTTATCGACTACAATCTGCCGCACAATAGCTAACCCTAATCCCGTTCCCCGACCAACCTCTTTGGTCGTAAATAAATGATCAAAAATGCGTGGTTTGACGGCCTCATCAATGCCTGCACCATTATCCTCAATCTTGATCACAATACATTTATCATCTGCTGCTAAACCAGTGCTGACAGTTATTAGGTTTGATCGAGTCTTAGGAACTTCACAATTCGCTAGTTGGCTAATATCATCTAGCGTATCAATGGCATTTGCCAACAGATTCATAAAAACCTGGTTCAGTTGACCGGCAAAGCATTCAATCTCTGGAATATCCTGGTAGTACTTTTTAACCTCGATTTCTGGTCTATTTTCATTGGCCTTGAGGCGATGCCTTAAAATCAACAAGGTACTATTAAGACCGTCATGCACATCAAACGATACCTTGTGTTCTTCATCTGCCCGTGAAAATGTGCGAAGACTATCACTAATATTGTGAATACGTTCCATACCTGTGGCCCAGGAAGACAAAAGTTTTTCTAAGTCTTGGCTTAAAAAATCCAGCTCAATCGATTCAATCCGCTCTTGAATAGCTTGCCCTGGGTCTGGAAATGTCTTTTGGTACAGTTCGATTAACCCTAACAGCTCCTGAATATATTCTCGGAGTGGCTCTAAGTTACCCTGCAAAAAACTAATGGGGTTATTAAGCTCATGGGCTACACCTGCCACCAAATTCCCCAATGCCGACATTTTTTCATTTTGGACTAGCTGCAACTGAGCCTGCTGCAGTTTTTTTAGAGAATCTGATAACTCAGCCGTACGTTGCTCAACCCTATGTTCAAGGTCTTGGGCTAATTGGTGGAGCCGAGATTCTGCCACAGTTTTTTCAGCAATCTCCTGGGTTAACAGTTCATTCTTTTCTTCTAACGCTTGAGTAAGAAATTTCAGGTGCAAATGAAGTTTGACACGCGCGATGACTTCTTTTTGCTGAAAGGGTTTAGTGATGTAGTCTACGGCCCCCATCTCTAATCCTTGCACCTTGTACTTAGAATCTGAAAGGGCCGTCATAAAAATGATGGGTATCGCCTGGGTCTCAGTATTGGCTTTTAGCCGTTGACAGGTTTCGAAACCATCAATTCCAGGCATCATCACATCCAACAAAATAAGATTAGGCTGCGCATATTTAGCCTGTTCAATCGCAGATACTCCATCGGTAGCCACCAGCATTGTCCAATCATTGCCTTTAAGGGCATCAGACAGCACCTTTAAGTTAGTGGGCTTATCGTCCACTAACAATATCCGCACTGGCTGATCAAAGGAGCTGCTGGTCATAGGGATTTTCTAAGTGATACATGAGCCTGTAACAGCTGCTTGATTTTTGCAATCTGAAAATTTGAAGCCAGTGTTTGCAATGTATTAATCAACTGTTGTGACTGAGCATCTGTCACCACCAGTGTCTTTAGCTTAGTTTCGATGTCCTGAATATTCCCCATCATCGCCCAGTGGTAAAGCTCATCCAAGATGGTATCAGGGATTAAAACAGGTGTATCCATCTTTAAATTGATGGGTGAACTTGGTTCAATCTGAGAATTATTCAAATCACTCTCATCGTATAGCCACTCAAGCGCAAGCAATGTTTCCAAGGTTTCTGTTAGAGTTTTTAAATCAATGGGTTTAGGCAAAAACGTATTCGCACCAGCCGCTAAACTGCGTTGGCGATCCGTTTCAAAAACACTGGCACTAATCACAATTACGGGAATATCTTGAAGTCCTTTGATCTGCCTTAACTGTTGAAGTAAATCAACTCCATTGAGTGTAGGCATAACCAAATCCGTAATAATCAGGTCAGGATATTGCTGCTTAATTAACTCTAAACCAGTTAAGCCATTGTCAGCACTATAGACATGGAATCCGATAGAACCCAAAAAATCCAACAGCAGTTTAGAATCTTCTGAACTATCATCAATGACTAAAATGTTTGGAGTTTTTCCTTTAATACCAATAATTGTTCTGGCTGAGTCAATAAGGTGACTGCGGTCACCATACTCCAGCACAGGAATTTCCAAATCCATCCAAAACAGACTCCCCTCCCCTGGCATGCTTTGTACCTGAAGCTGGCTCCCCATTAACGTGACAATTTGTTGACTAATGGCTAGCCCCAAACCTGTTCCCTCTGACTTACGCTGACCATTGCCAACTTGCTCAAATGGTTTGAAAATCTGTTCCAATTGGTCTGAAGTTATACCAATTCCCGTATCCTCAACCGATATACGCAGCCGACAATATTGGATTAACTGAGATGAGCCATCAGAAGAAGCGTTATCTAACCGCTTTACACTAAATGCAACACTCCCTTGATCGGTAAATTTTATAGCGTTACTAATCAGGTTAATCAAGACTTGACGAAAGCGTTTTTCATCAATCTTCACTATCTGAGGTAGCGGGTAATCTAGGTTTAGAGTAAAGGTAAGCTCTTTTGCACGGGCACGAATCTGACACATCTCAGCCACACCCGATAGCAATGGCTCTAGATAAACCTCTTTAGGAAACAGTTCAAGCTTACGGGCCTCAATTTTGGCAAGGTCCAAAATATCATTAATCAAGGTGAGCAGATGGTTACCACATTGATGAATAATCGAAATTTTATTGTGCTCTTCGTCTGTTAACGTTCGTGAGTTTTGCAAAATTTGGGTATATCCCAAAATGCCATTGAGGGGTGTACGTAGCTCATGGCTCATATTGGCTAAAAACTCGCTTTTGGCTTGGTTAGCATTATCAGCAGTCTGTTTAGCTTGGGCAAGTTCTTGCGTACGCTCTTTCACCTTTGTTTCTAGGGTGAGCGCATAATCTAAAAGCCGTTGATGAGAAAACTTCAACTGCTGATTTGTGAGCTGTAACCGATGTTTTTTAAACCGACTAGTGGTTGCGATCGCACTCCCCACTAAAGCCACCATCGGTGCCACGACCGGCAACACCCACCCCATTAGAAAACTGATATAACTTCCCCCTAGAAGCAATATAGCACTCCCCCCCGTGACGACACTCGGCATTAAAAACCACCGCCGCTGCCGATTTTCTTGATGGTTATAGGTTTCTAAAAACCAATTTCCCAATGTCCCCCCAAACGCCCACAGAGTAATCCACAGCCACTGATATTCCCATGTCCAGCCCCGCAATAGAGGCCGTTTCCCCAGAGCACTGTCCAATAGATAGCTGGTAATGTTGGCATGAATTAGCACACCAGCCATACGCTCATCTGCAGGCCCAAAGCCACCACTGTAGGGAGTGGCAAAAAAGTCCTTAGTACTGGCAGCAATGGAACCAATGTAGACAATGCGATCGCGCATCAAGCCCTCAGGAATCTTACCTGCCAGTACATCCGTAATTGAAATTTGTTGATATTGATGACTAGGACCATGCCACCCCATCAACACTTGATAGCCACCTAACTCATGGTTAGGGTAGCCAGCCGCCCGTCGCACCATCGGTAAAAAATCAGCCTGCCCCAACCGAAACTGCTGCCGGTCAAGGTTAACAGATTCAAGGACAATGCCATCCTGTTCTAGATAATTAAGGGCTAATTGGGTGCCCAACCCAGTTTTAATGACAGATGTTCGTTTATCTTCAGCAACGACTAAAATACGCCGAATGGTTTGATCCTTATCTGATACAAAATCAGCAACGGCAACCTGGCCAGTCTCTGCCAAGATTGGTGGAGGAGCTACCTGTCTACCAAAAACCTTCTCCACACCAATCAGTTGAGGTGTTGTCTCAAAAACATCCAGCAGTTGCCGATGCCCTGGCTCTTCCGGTAAATCTCGATACAGATCTAACCCAATCACCCGAGGCTGCTGAGCCCGAATATTAATTAACACCTGAGCCAAGGTTTTATCCGTAATGGGCCAGTGTCCCAACGCCTGAATATCCGGCTCATCCACCGTGACCACTACCACCCGATTATCAACAGGTGCTAACGCTCTACGACGATAAAACTCATCGCGGATAGCCCATTCCAACAAGTTTAACAGACCGAACCCATTGACAAAAATCACAATAGCGGACACACCAGGTGCCACAGACCAAATGGGCTTAGATTGCCGAATAAATTGTCTGAGGGCAACTAAAAACACGTACTGATTAATCTATCCGTCAAAATCACACTCCATCCCAATGTTATGAAGTATTCGAGACTTTTAGTCTAAATCAGTAAATGATCAATCTCCATGTCTGTTTCACTAAAGGACTTTAACTTTAGTTCGTAACAAATAATGCGCGTGAGTCATCAAAGGAAAGAATGCTCTAACAAAGAATCTAACCCAACTGAGTCAAGGAACTCAGTCCAATTAGCAATCGTATCAACCTGAGTTTGAGGATTAAGTTGTAGCTCAGCCAACTGTTCAGCTGCATCGTACCAGATGCCAGCTTGGGCTAACACCTTAGCTTTCGCCAAACCAGTAAGCCCATCCACTTGAACAACAGAAGCTACATCAACACGCTTAATCCAAGCAGTCACATAGGGGCTGCTTGGTGTAATGTATTGGCCCGTTTGCAACGTTACAAACCATTGATAATATTTGCCAACAGCTAATTCTGGAGCATTCTCGTGTAGAGTAATCCTCAAAATACCATCCGCTCCATCCAAAGGAACGACCTGACGATAAATGACTGATCGAGTCTCATCTTTTAGGCTAAAAATCGCAGTATGCGCTTTAGTTTCAGGCAAATAAGCCATGATTGTAGGTCGCGCTGAAACAGTCAACCCATAAAGGTTGACTGGAGTCACAGGCATCATAGCTGTTACATAATTAGGCGCAAACCCATGAACCGCAACACTCCCCTCTTCTGAGGAGAACAGAGCACTATCTTCAACACGACTTTCTCGAGAGGCACCGCTCACTGTACTCTGAGGGGCTGCATTGTCTGGAGGCGGGGTAAACCCAATTCGAGAGGCACCACTAGTTGCACTATCAGGCGCAGAATTGTCTGGAGGTGGAATAAACCCAATTCGAGAGGCACCACCAGTTGCATTATCAGGCGCAGAATTGCCTGGAGGCGGAATAAACCCAATTCGAGAGGCACCACCAGTTGCACTATCAGGCGCAGAATTGTCTGGAGGCGGAATAAACCTGATACTGCTGCGGGAAGCCCCGCCATCACCACGACTTGGAGCAGTGTTGTCCACCGGAGGAATAAAAGTCACTGCTAAGGTCGGCGCTAGAGTAGTCAACCAGAGCCCTAAGCTTATATATGTCAGCCTGACTAGATTACTCAACAAGCTATACTTCATCACCATACGCCTCACTTAACCCTAGGTAAGATTGCTGAAGTAATCGATACTAAAAATGCAAACGTGCAGATAACCCTTTAACACAGACCTATGCGCCTTACTCTTCCTAGTAAACTTTGTCTCAATTCAAACCTCATTTTTTTTTACCGACTTTCTACTAAAAACCATAGTTACGTAGAAATAAGAGAGCCTTATTTAGGATAAATCCTAGTCAATTTTAATCAAAAGCAAGGACATAATCTTTATGATTATTGAGCATTTTATAGAGCTAATTAGCCCCAAAAAATTTATCGAATACTTATTTTTTTAGTTTTGCGAAAGTTCACCCAAAGTCTTTTGTAAAAATTCATGAAACGAGTTTACGCAAATTCACGCAAAGTCTCTTTTTTTAGTTACTTCCGCTTAGAGCCAGTTACCAATTAACACATAGGGCGACCAGAAAAAGGGCTCAGCAAAGTCTTTGTTTTTTAACAACTTCAGCTGTGCCTGACGTAGCGCTTCTGCCTTAGTCATCCTAGACTGTCCTAGATTTTGATAAAAATCGATCATCAGCTGCTTAGCCACTTCATCCCTGACAGACCATAGAGTCGCTAGAGTAGAACGGGCACCCGAGCGAACCGCTAATCCAGCTAACCCCAGTGTGGCCCGATCATCCCCTGCAGCTGTTTCACAGGCACTGAGGGTTAACAGCTCAATGGCCTGACTACGCTCCGTTTCCCTACGTTTCAGCAGCTCTGATAACTCATTGATATTGATAGCCCCATCCCAAGTTAGAAAAAAGGTCTGACTAAAATCAGAACTAAACTGCCCATGGCTTGCTAAGTGGAGCACATTGACTTGACGATCGGTCAAACTTTGACGTAGAGACTGACGCGTAAACTGCTGATCTAATAACTGATGTGAAGAAAACAGTTTACTGATATTGCTTACCTCTTCTTTAACCGCAGGCAATGCACTGAAACGACCGCGGGCCTGACTAATGCCAGCCACAATAGCATTATTGTCTTGGTTCTCTAAAGCATTGGCCGGTAATAGCTGTAACCCTGGCGATAGGGCAACAGCATATTTTTCAATCAGGTATTGCTGGCCGTCGTGAAGAGCCGACATCGGTAAATTGCGAAGCAGACCGTCTAACACAAATACTAGAGTTTGCTCTGGCTTCAACAGACCGGCCTCTTCCGCTGGACGGATTAACCAGTTGTATAGAGTCTGGGCATAGCGTAATTGATCCTGACGATCGGTGGATGGATGCAGATTAGTTAGAAATGAGCGCAGCGTAGTTTCAAGTTGAGCATATTCGATCTTAGTTTCGTAGGCTTGCAACTGACCAGGTTGCGAATAAATCACTGCTAGCCGATCATCTAGAATGATGGCGTAAACCACCATGGCGTTGGCATCAATTTGATCAACTTTGTCAGTCTCAAGGTCTATACAAGCCTCTCGAAAGAAATTGTCTAATTCTGCTATTTGTAGATTTTCTAAAATCACACGCGCTTTCTGTAAGGAGTTCTGACTCCCCTCTCGTAAAAGCTGTGAAACCAGATCTCGGTAAACCGGTTCTACCTGCTCTCGGTAGGAAAATTGAATGTCCTGGTTGATTGCTATCAGATCTCCCCGCAGACTTTGTAGAGCATCCACCGCCTTCGTGTAAGCATCGATAGACGACTGTAATTCTCCCTGCTGTTCAAATAGCTGTCCCAGCTGCCAGGCTGACTGGGAAATGATATCTGCTGATTGAATAGATTCGGCTAGGAAAAGGGATTGTTCAGTTAAGTTAAGGGCATCGGTTAGTTGTTTATTCTGACGATATAGCCTTCCTAACTGATAGAGAGAGTAAGCCTCGGCTCGCCAATCTTTCAGTGCTTTGGCCGCTCTCACACCATTGGCTAATAGCTGACTAATTTGAGGGGTTGACAGAGGCTGAAGATCGTGGGGAAGTCGAGACAAATTGTGGGCCAGGTTAACGGTACCGTATACGGTCGTACGGCTGGCTGACATTGTAGTGAGCTGCTTTTGAATTTGCGCAGTAAGTTGAGAAATATCTGCTGTCTCTTCAAGATCGACATAGGTGGAAAGTTTATCTAAACGAGCCTGGAGCTGATCAAGCGGGATGAGCGCAGCGTCCTCCGCAGCTTGAAAGTAATCCAGCGCCTTTTGAGGTGAATCGACCTCAGCAGCCAACTTACCAATGCTCAAGTAGATAGAACTTAGTTCGGTTTGAGCGTCTAAATTACGGGCTAGCTCAAGGCTTTGGGCCAGTACATTGTAACTATCACGGGGAGAACCGATCAGCTGTAGCGTTTGCCCTAAACTGCGCAATGCGGCAATTTTCAGCTGGCTATCGGGCAGCGTATTTAACTGCTGTGTAATTATTTGCAGTTGATCCTTGGCCCGTCGATAAAAACCTAGGGTTTGTAATGCCTGGGTCTGGTTAATTCGCACCCCCAAAGCACCCGCTGTGTCATCGGCCTGGAGATAGTAGATCTCTGCTTCTTGCCAAAGCTCTAGGGCGGTTTGAGCCTGACCACCGTGGTTCAGTGTAAGGCTAGCCTGAGTATTAAGGGTTTGAGCCCACAAAATCGGCTCTATATGGGGGGCCGTTTCCAGTAATGTTCGACTCATTTCAACGGCTTGCTGAGCCTGATCCCAGTTGTTGAGCGCTTGCTGGGCAGAGGCGATACCATTCCAGCCCATAACCTGACGAGGCAGATCTTCTTGTTGAGACGCTTGCTGAATGGCAATTTGCCACTGTTCAATTGCAGCCGCAAACTGTCCTGCGTGGTAATGGGTGCGTCCGACTGCCAATAGATCGCTGGCTGATATGGCCTGAACTGTTGTAGCTGGTCGCTCTGGTGTTTCAGTAATTGCTGGAACGGGTAAGGTAGGGTTAAATGCGATCGCAACCACCACTAGAAACCCTAATACCCCAAACCCCAACCAACGTAATCTTTTTATTCGGAAAGACAAATACGCCATAGTCTGACTTTTGCCCTATGCAACAACAAACGCCCTAACCATTGGTACCATCAAGCAGACTGCAATACCCTTAACATCAACATCACCCTATAAGTATGTCAACAAGGGACAGCAAACGTCATCAGGAACATGCATCAGTTTGCCCTCATCTAAAGCTGCATTAATTTTTTTGGGCAGCGTCAAGACTCAGCCTCTCTAAAACCAACTATTCTTTCCTTGCTAATTAAAATCCATAGAAGCATCAGCACAGGTAGTTTTGGAAACCGATGAAACAGCTGCCGCATTCGTTGCAACTAGCTCAACTTGCCCCAGGTCATTGTGATACCAGATATTAGCTTCCTCTAATGTCGCATCAGTTGACACAACAGAGAATTCAATCTGGGAATCGTTGAGAAAAGAAGTGAGGTCGCGGGTGTCAGTCCAGATGCGATCGCGATGCACCCCCTCAGTCGGGGCCGCAGGCACTCCACCACGCCCTGTGACAACAAACTGATTACGCCCGCCCGTACAGCCCTGAACAACCTGGTTGCTGGCATCTGCTAAATTTTCAGGCAGTTCTACCAGTCCTGAATCTGGCTGTACATTAAAGTCATTAATGGCAACCGTACCACTGAGACCAAACTTAGAACTTGCGGTAATGTCGTTATCGGGGGTGAGTTGTTCGCGGAACATCAATCCAAACAGCCCCTGGGTCGTAATATCAATGTTGCCACCACTGCCAAAAACCGCATTGGCAACAATGTCACTATTCTCTAAACCTAGAATGACTGGAGCAACTAAAACAATATTACCTCCAGCAGCCATGTCTGTAGCACTCGTCACAATTTCGCTATTTTGACGCAACAATATCAGCTGAGTAGCATTGATATTGATATTGCCCTCAATACCCGCTGTTACTTGTGCCTGCAAAACACCATCGTTGAGCACAAGATTGTCTGCAGAGATTGTCAAATTGCCTGCATTGCCCTCATTCAAACTACTGACCGACACTTGCCCCCCATCGCGAATGGTAATTTGATCGCCATTGAGCCTAATGGCACCTGCATTAAAGCTAGTAGTTGAGCTAGACGTGATTGCACTATGAAATAATGCATCATCCGATTGTCCAGCAATGTCAATTTCGCTGGCACGAATGTTAATGCTGCCTGCTGCTCCAAAACCCTCAGTCGATGCCGTAATCTGTCCTCCACGGGAAATCTGCAACTGATCAGCTTCGATATCTAGCGATCCTCCATTACCGGTGGAATCTATATTCACACTGGCAACGATACCACTCACCGTATCGGACGCGTCCACAACAGCATCAGCTACCTCAATCAGGTCAGCCTGGATAGAAAGATTGCCCCCATCACCACTGCCAACAGTATTAACGGCTATTTTGCCCCCTTGAGTAATCGTTAACCGGGGTGTTGTCAGGCTCAGGTCTCCCGCATTTCCAGTAGACTCAAATTCAGCACTCGAAAATATACCGCTGGACAAAAGATCCCCAAAAACAACTCCAGTACCTTGAATATCAACGGCATCTGTCGCCGTAATCGTAAACGCCCCTGAGCTACCCCCACCAAAGGTACCAGTGCCGATTTGGCTACCCTCCCGCAGTACTAAACGCTCAACATTTAGAATAAAATCCCCACCATCACCTGCATCGGGGCCTTCTCCAAAGGTCGTCGCTTGAATAAGTGTTGGCTTTTGAGCCAAAAGTTGGTTGGCAGTAATGGTCAGATCCCCTCCTTGACCAGGTCCAAACGTGTCTGCTGCAATGACAGTCGCGAACTCATTGGAGATCCCCAATAGAGAAATGTCATCCGCATTGATTGTCAGGTCTCCTCCTGCCCCCGTTCCCTCCGCTTCGGCAACAATAAAGGCTGTATTTGTCAACGTCAACAGATCTGTCTCAATTAATAGGCTATTGCCCTGTCCTGCAGCTAGGGGACTCACATCAATAACAACCGGGGGAAAGGTATCATCTCCAATCAGCTCCAACTTGTCAGTAGCGCGAATAGTTAGAGTTTCACCATCAGAGTCTCCCAGGTTAAATGCGAATAGGGCCGCATCGTCGGTCAGGGTAATCGAGCGACCCTGCAATTGAAATCGACCCCCTCCATCACCACTAACATCAACCATCGCCCCTTGAGTCAGCAGAATATCTTGAAAATCAGTAGCATTGTCATAGGTAATCAAAAACGTGTTGGGATCGATGGTGACTTGGCTATCTGCCGCCACACCACCCAGCACAGTATAGCCAGACTCTACGATGATGTTACTTCCGAAAAATTGAAGATTACCACCTAACAAACCCAGAGATTCTCCAGTATTGAGAATTAACTCACTTTGATTAAGGGTAATCTCATTGGCCGTATTACCAAACTGCAAACCGACAGGGGTACTAACGCTTAACAGAGGAGCACTGTTCGAATTACGACTACTAAAACTCAGTTCATCGTTAAATAAAACACTCTCGGCTGTACTGGCAAAGAATGATCCTGGCAACAACAAACTTGCATTAGCTCCAAAGGTAATACCGTTGGGATTGATCAGAAATAAATCCGGATTGTTCCCACCGGTTAGCTCTAATTGTCCATCGATCAAAGAGAGATTTGCCCCCGTTACTCGACCAATAACGACATCCACAGCACTCTGAGTGCCATCTAGCTGAAACAGCACATCGGCTGTACTGGGTGAAAATTCTTGAAAACTGTGGAACAATGTTGTCAACTGCTGGCTACCGCCCGTGACGGTGAAGGGGCCATCGCCTGCAATGGTGGTACCCACTGTTCCATCCGCGACTACATTCTGAGCATAGCCAGGCAAAGCCAATGCCAAAATGCCGATTACCCCCAGCCACCCTATGGGCCAAGCAAATCGTCTATTGCTCATATCTACAGGCCATTACAACACAGCATTTTATCTCAGGCCCATCTACCTCACTTAGTTAGAAAGCTCAGGGTAAGGGATGAGTTTGCACCCATATGGGTTCTAGAGTAGCAGAGATAGCGATGCGATCGCACCAAAGCAATGCTGGCAATTTATCAAGTTTCTTGATATTGATATCTCCACCTCCTGCTCAATCATGTAATCCTCATAAAGAAAATGCTGACTTGGAGGAAATGGCACAGGTAGCGCTGGCAAATGATGAAACAGTTGCATTGGCTGAAATCAACTCAATTTGTCCTAGAGCATTGGTATACCAGACATTAGCTTCTTCTAAGATCGCATCAGTGGGCAAAACAGAAACTTTAGTTTGAGAATTGTTGAGAAAAGGAGTGAGGTCGCGGGTGTCAGTCCAGATGAGATCGCGACGCACCCCCTCAGTCGGGGCCACAGGCACTCCACCACGCCCTGTGACAACAAACTGATTACGCCCGCCCGTACAGCCCTGAACAACCTGGTTACTGGCATCTGCTAAATTTTCAGGCAGTTCTACCAGTCCTGAATCTGGCTGTACATCAAAGTCATTAATGGCAACCGTACCACTAAGACCAAACTTAGAACTTGCGGTAATGTCGTTATCGGGGGTGAGTTGTTCACGGAACACCAACCCAAACAGCCCCTGGGTCGTAATATCAATATTGCCACCACTGCCAAAAACCGCATTAGCAACAATGTCGCTGTTCTCTAAACCAACAATTACCGGAGCCGTTAAGGTAATATTCCCTCCTGTTGCCATACCAGTGGCACTGGTCACAATTTGACTATTCTGACGCAGCAATATCACTTCAGTTGCCGTAACTTCAAGATTTCCTTCACTACCGCCAGTTACCTGAGCTTGAAGAGTTCCATTGTTCAGAGAGAGTCTCTCAGTGGAAATCGATAAGTTACCAGCAGCGCCACCGTTGAGGCTATTGACTGACACAACCCCCTGATCACGAATCGTAATCTGATTACCAATAAGATTAACCGAACCAGCATCGGCACTGGCATCGGCATTCGTTGTCGCACCAGACATAATTCCACTGCTAAACAGACCATCCGTAGATTGTCCCGAGACTTCAATTTCATCGGCACGAATCGTTACAGTCCCCGCATTACCGGCTCCATCCGTAGAGGCCGTAATTTGTCCACCATTATAAACACTTAAACGATTTGCCTCAATATCTAACGACCCACCATTGCCAGTTGAACCAGTGACAGCATTGGCCACTAAACCACTGACCGCATCAACAAAATCTACAATTGGATCGGCCACTTCTATTTCATCGGCTCGAATAGTAATATTCCCTCCATTACCCTCTGCAAGGGTATTGACGGCAACTTTTCCTCCTGCCACAACGCTTAATCGAGGTGTGGTAATACTCAAGTTGCCAGCGTTTCCAGTCGAACCAGGTTCAGCACTGGAAAATAAACCACTGGATATAACACCACCAATAAATGTATTAAATCCAGTAATTTCCACAAAATCTGTCGCCACCACCACTAAATCACCAGCGTTGCCGCCCGCCCCCTCAAACGGACCTGTTCCTACTTGGGCTCCATCACGTAGAACTAACGACCCAATATTAAATCGTAAATCACTACCATTTCCACTATCAAGTCCTATGCCCAAAACATCACCAGTCACCCGCGCCGTACCCTGAGCGATTAAACGCTCAGCAGTAATTTCGATCCCGCCTCCTTGTCCGCTATCATAAGTATTTGCAGCAAGAACAGTTGCAGCTATATTTCCATCGGGATCTCCCAACAGCAAAACATCGTTTGCACTGATAGTTATCCCCCCGCTAGCCCCTTGAGCAAGGGTATCGGTACTGACATAAGCTGATTGACTAAGCAATAACTGATCTGCCTCAATCAGTAACTGATTACCTCGCCCCTCACCATAAACATCAACGAAGATGAAACTGGTATCGGGTGCCGGCATATTTGTTCCAATCACCTCTAATTTTTCAGACGCTTGAATAGTCACTGTTTCACCATCGGCTGCCCCCAGATTAGAGGCTTCTAAAGCCGCATTATCAAGTACCCTCACATTACGTCCCTGGACTTGGAATCTACCACCACCATCACCACTAACATCAGCATATGTTCCCTGGTCAAGGGTAACATCCTGAAAAGAAGTTGCATTTGTGTAGTCCAACAAAAAAGTATCCGTCTCCAGAGCAACTTCACTTCCTGGGGCTACACTACCCAGAGATAACATTCCCGCAGGAGCGTTCAAGAAACTGCCTGTAACCTGCAGCTCTCCCCCCAAGAACCCTAGAGACTCTCCTGGATTAACAACTAGGACTCCTTGATCAATATTAATCGGACTGGCAACAGCCCCAAACTGTAACCCTACTGGCACACTCACTGACAATAAAGGTGCACTCCCAGGATCGCGGCTGCTAAAACTCAGTCCATCATCGAATAAAACACTCTCCGCTGTACTGGCAAAAAATGATCCTGGCAACAACAAACTTGCATTAGCACCAAAAGTAATACCGTTGGGATTGATCAGAAATAAGTCTGGATTGTTTCCACCGGTTAACTCTAACTGCCCATCAATTAAAGAGAGATTTGCCCCCGTTACTCGACCAATAACGACATCCACAGCACTCTGAGTGCCATCTAGCTGAAACAGCACATCGGCTGTACTGGGCGAAAATTCTTGAAAACTATGGAACAATGTTGTCAACTGCTGGCTACCGCCCGTGACGGTGAAGGGGCCATCGCCTGCAATGGTGGTACCCACTGTTCCATCCGCGACTACATTCTGAGCATAGCCAGGCAAAGCCAATGCCAAAATGCCGATTACCCCCAGCCACCCTATGGGCCAAGCAAATCGTCTATTGCTCATATCTACAGGCCATTACAACACAGCATTTTATCTCAGGCCCATCTACCTCACTTAGTTAGAAAGCTCAGGGTAAGGGATGAGTTTGCACCCATATGGGTTCTAGAGTAGCAGAGATAGCGATGCGATCGCACCAAAACCGTTACCCTAGAATACGACGACTCATGACAGCGCCCATGCCGGTCTCCCTGCTCACCCTCAAAGACATCGATAAGGTTTATCAAAACGGTACAGTCGCTTTACAGGGAGTCAATCTAAATATCAAACCGGGGGAGTTTATCAGCCTGGTGGGGCCATCGGGCTGCGGCAAAAGCACTATATTGCGTTTAGTGGCTGGGTTGGGCTCTCCCACTGACGGCATTATGCACTGGCAATGTCCCAGCGACCAGCGTCAGCTAGCCTATGTCTTCCAGGATCCAGCGCTGATGCCCTGGGCTAATGTTGTAGACAATATCTACTTACCCCTAAAGCTGATGGGACAGTCACGGCGATCTGTCCGGGCCAGCATTCAAGATGCCATTAACACCGTTAACCTCTGCGGCTTTGAACAAAGCTACCCCCGGCAGCTATCAGGCGGAATGAAAATGCGCGTATCCATTGCCCGAGCGCTGGTCACTAAACCTCAAATACTACTGATGGATGAACCCTTTGGTGCCTTGGATGAAATGACCCGCAGTCGTTTGAACAGTGACCTGCTACACCTATGGAAAGCAAAACACTGGACCGTCTTATTTGTTACCCACAACATTTATGAAGCCGTTTATCTCTCTACCCGAGTAATCGTTATGGCAGCCCATCCTGGCAGAACTGTGGCAGATATTCCCATTGAAGCAACCTATCCCAGAATAAATTCGTTCCGCACATCGTCACAGTTTAATCATTATTGTCGCGAAATTATGGCAGCCCTGTCAGAGGAGGAAGGTATTAGCCTGGGTTAGAAGCGCAGCAGCGCGTAGGTTGGGTTGAATTCATAAAACCCAACATTATCCATACAAGAAAAACGCAGATTAGACAGGTCATTAGAACCATAGGTGAGCATCCCCCATTATTCCAAAGAACAATCATAAAACAACAATTGTCACAGGTATCACAGGTGTTCAAGAACAGAAAATCAGAGGCAATTTGGAATTGGTTAGCCCCAGCCCTAGTGGGCCTAACCGCCATCATCGGTTGGGAGCTTTTCGTACGCATCACCAATATCCCCCCCTATCTTTTGCCAGGTCCAGGGCTGGTGCTCAAAACCCTAGTAGAAGAATGGGGAGATTTATTACCATCGCTCTTAATCACCGTTCAAATTACGGTAACAGCTTTTTTAGCCGCTGTTGTATCAGGCCTGTTGATTGCAATTCTGTTTGCCCAAAGTAAGTGGATCGAGCGCAGTTTTTTCCCCTATGCAGTGATTTTACAAACAACACCGATTGTTGCGATCGCACCCCTGATCATCATTTGGTTTCAAAACAACACCTTTATGGCCCTAGTGGTATGTGCCTGGATTGTAGCCTTTTTTCCAATTGTCTCTAACACCACCCTGGGTCTTAACAGTGCCGATCACAATCTGCAAAACCTATTTGAAATCTATGGCGCATCTCGCTGGCAGACCCTAATTCATTTGCGATTGCCCAGTGCACTCCCCTACTTCCTAGGAGGACTGCGCATTAGCGGTGGTCTGGCCCTAATCGGGGCAGTTGTAGCAGAGTTTGTAGCCGGTACCGGCGGCACACGTGCCGGTATTGCTTATCAGATTCTAATTTCCAGCTTTAATCTCCAGATTCCTCGAATGTTCGCTGCATTGCTGATGACGACAGTGTTAGGGGTAGCCATCTTTGTCGGGCTAACGGTATTGTCTGATCGGTTACTGGCCCATTGGCATGAGAGTGCCATTAGACGAGAAAATTAACTACAAGGAAATTATGTCTGGATTTGTCAATGTGCCTGATACCGCGCACTACTGGTTAACCAATGGTCGGGTACCACTATGTTTATTAGACAATGATTTAACCCTGGAACCCATTGCCTCCTTGCAGGCGTTTCCCCATCAGGAGGCATTGGTAGCGGTGGATATAAAGATTATGAAGGGGACGATTGCCAGCATCATGCCCGCTGGCCAAACGGACCTGGGGGATTTACCCAAGGTTGATTTGGGTCAAGGACTAATCTGGCCTTGCTTTATCGATATGCACACCCATCTCGATAAAGGCCATACCTGGCCACGGTGTCCTAACCCTGACGGGACCTTTAGGGGAGCCATAGAAACCGTACGCAACGACCATCGCAACTGGCAGCACGATGAGCTGTACCATCGCATGGAATTTGGACTCAAGAGCAGCTATGCCCATGGCACCCAAGCAATTCGTACCCATTTGGATAGCTTTGGTCCCTTAGGACGCACTAACTTTGCAGTGTTCGATCAACTTCGACGTCAATGGACCGAAAAACTTCACCTGCAGGCTGTATGTCTGGTATCACTAGACTATTTCCTAACCCCAGAAGCAGAGTCCTTAGCCCAACTCGTAGCAGAATTCGATGGGGTATTAGGGGGAGTAGCCTACCTAAATGAAGCGCTCGTTTCTCAGCTAGATCAGGTCTTTACCCTAGCCAAACGCTATGGGCTAGATCTCGATTTCCACACCGATGAAAGCCTTAATCCAGAAGATATTACCCTACGCTACGTAGCCGAAGCAGCACTGCGCCATAATTTTCAGGGTTCAATTACCTGTGGTCACTGCTGTAGTCTGTCCGTACAATCCCCTGAGGTCATTGAACACACTCTATCGCTGGTCAAGGCAGCAAATATCGGTGTTGTCAGTCTGCCTATGTGTAATCTTTATCTGCAGGATCGTCAACCTACGTACACTCCACGCTATCGAGGGGTGACTATTCTCCATGAATTACATCAATACGGTATCCCAGTTGCACTAGCTAGCGATAACTGCCGCGATCCGTTCTATGCCTATGGCGATCACGATGGGTTAGATGTATTCAAACAATCGGTACGGATTGGTCATTTGGATCGCCCTTTTGACCATTGGCCCAAAAGTCTAACCAGCCGTCCTGCTCAACTAATGGGCCTAGCTGCCAATACAGGCACTCTGACAATTGGAAACTCGGCTAATCTGATTTGCTTTAAAGCTCGTACCTTAAATGAACTCGTGGCCAGGGCCCAAGAAAATCGAGTAGTTCTACGTCAAGGGATACAAATAAATACGACCTTACCGGACTACAGAGAGTTAGATAGCTGGATCAGCTGAAATCCTAACAAAAAATTACGGGCTCTCTGAAGTGACAGGGGCCACATCTAAGCGCCTTAAGGAAATTTCTGCAGCCTCTGACACTTGAGGATGGCTATCTTTAGCCAAATATCGCAGTGCCGAAACACCCTTATCACTGGGCATATTACCTAACGCCTCTGCCAGTCGCTGCCGTACTAGCCAATCTTCAGACTGCACAAAAGCCAGAATTTCAGTCAAGGCTGTCAGGTCGCCAATTTCACCGAAGGCGGCAATGGCTGCCTGCTGCAGAATTACCTCTGGACTATGAAGTGCTTGAATTAACGCATCATGAGCACGGGAATCCTTGAGGTTACCCAAGGAAACAGCCGCACTAAAGCGCACTAACCAATCGGTATCTTCATAAAATGAACGAATCAGCGGCTCAAATGCCCGTGGATCCTCTAAATACCCCAAAGCACCCGCCGCATCAGCACGAATACCATAATCTGGGTCAGTTTCTAAAATTTTGACCAACAGAGGAAAGCTTTCTTTAGTTTGCTTCACACCCAAGGCAAAAATTGCCATGGAACGTACCTGTTGATTTTCATCATCTAGGACTAACTTAATCAGCTCTAAGGCATCAGACCCCGGCACGTCTCGCAGAGCGGCCAGTGATAATTTTTTTTCTTTGAGATCACCGGTTCTAAGTTTCTCAGCAAGGACGACCAAGTCAATCATGGGCTCAAGAATAGGAATTATATAGAAATTATAGTTAGGACTATCGACAGATATACAGACAAATACTGGATTCCATCATAGTTTACAGGGCAGGGGGAATGGCCCAATAAATTCCGATCCCCATTTCAGTGAAATGTGCGGAATTCCGAACGGCGTGTTTGAAGGAATTACTCTGGGAAGGCTAAATAACATCTCAAAGCAACTGCTTACTCAGGCATTTCCCAATATCCACAACCTTAGTTAAAGGGTTCCATAGTCCAATGGCTTATTTATCTCCAAATAAACGACAAACTCGCCGCAACCGCCATCGATATACCCCCGCACCTAACGGTAAACCTAGACGCACTCGTTCTGGCGGTAGTCGTTAAAACGTCTAGCAAAAATTTCTGTTTTTGTTAACGTTAGTTTGGTGTGAGAGTTGTTATAGCTAAAGGTATGAATAGGCCCTTAGCGTATTGACTCGTGACGGTCTTTTCACCAGATAAACTAACAACCTACCCTGAGGCTATCCATGACTACCAGTAATGTTCTGCAGTTTATGCAGAAGACTGCCAACAACACCACGCTGCAGAAGCGACTTGAGCAACTGCTTGGCTGTGGCGATGGCGACATTAGTTCCAGTGTAAATCTTGATCCCGAAGAATCCCTGGCCTTAAGCCAGCGTGCACCCAAAGTAATCGAATTGGCTGCATCCCTGGGCTATGAGTTTTCTAACGATGAACTGCTATCTGTGATTGATGCTTTTCAGCAACATCAAAATGGCACTATTTCGGATCAAACCTTTGCCGATCTCGTTGGGATCGCATCAGACGAAGGCGTACGTCCTGCCGTAAGAAATAACTTCAAACGTCTTGCCAATTATTTGTCTAAGACCTATTTAGGCGTACGTCTGTCTTAGAAAAAGGGCTTCTAGCAACAAAGCAAATAGTTCTTAATAACCTGGGGTTTCAAATTGTTTTTTTGAAACCCCAAGTTTCTTTAAAGAGATTACACAACAATGATCCCCGCATATATCTCCGAGTAATCTCTGGTCATCCCCAGGGATATTTTTTTTACGTAACGCCGCTTTGAGAAACGTAACAGCTCTGGATAAGAAAGTCTAAGTCCGTTAAAGTGTCATTGGACTATCTATGGGTCCTGGTATAACAAAACAATAGGCAGTTACTCTAGCTGGTGCCTCTGATAAGTTTGTGTAGGCTAACGTTCTAAGTCTGACCACTGTGAATGAAGGTGAATTTCAGTGGCAGTTTATCGCCTTTCTCCTTAAATCTTTTCTATAGTGCAGGTCACATAACATGGTTAACTCCCATTTTGTGACGGCGTCAGCGTTTGACTCTCAAGAGCTGATTCCGTTGTCTGAGGTGATTGCATCTGAGGTGTCCTCGTCTGAAGTATATGTATGTGTTCATGGGCACTTTTACCAACCGCCCCGAGAGAACCCTTCCCTAGAAGCCGTGGAGCGACAACCGAGCGCAGCTCCTTTCCATGATTGGAATGAACGGATTCTACGTGAGTCTTACCGCCCTAATGCCTTTGCCAGAATCATGGACCACCAGGGCCAGATTCTACAAATTGTCAATAACTATGAGTTTATTAGCTTTAACATTGGCCCCACGTTAATGAGCTGGCTAGCGCGCCACGATATTGAAACATACCGACGGATTTTGGCAGCGGACAAACACAGCTGCGATCGCAATAACGGCCACGGTAACGCTATTGCCCAGGTTTATAACCACATCATCTTGCCCTTGGCCAACGAGCGCGACAAGCTTACCCAGGTACGCTGGGGCATTGCCGATTTCCGCAAGCGTTTTCATCGTGATCCCGAAGGAATGTGGCTAGCAGAAACTGCCATCGATCAAGATACGTTGCGGGTACTAATCCAGGAGGGGATTAAATTCACCATAGTTGCCCCCTCTCAAGTCCAACGCTGCCGTCAAATGGCTGATGGTAACCATGGTGTAGGGGAATGGCATGAGGTTAGCGGTGGCCAAATTGATCCCACCCGCCCCTATCGATGTTTTGTGCCTGGATTACCAGCCGACAAAAACTATATTGATATTTTTGTGTACGACGGTCCGATTTCAGGCGACATGGGCTTCAGCAATATTCTGCAATCATCCCAGTCCTTCGCTAACCGGATCAGCCAAGCAATCCGTGGCGATCGTAAAGAGGCCCAGCTAATTTCAGTGGCTACTGATGGTGAAACCTTTGGACACCACCGTGGTGGAGCAGAACGGGCCCTAGCCTATGCCCTGCAACATGAATTTATTGATCGGGGCTGGAACGTCGTTAGCTATGCTCACTATCTCAGCCTATTTCCCCCCACTTGGGAGCTAGCACTCAAACCAGTCACCGCCTGGAGTTGTGCCCATGGCGTAGAACGCTGGAAAAGTGACTGTGGCTGCGGCGGTGGCGGTGAATGGCATCAGCGGTGGCGCGCGCCCCTGCGTCAAGCCCTCGACTGGCTGCGGGATGAACTGAGCGAAATTTACGAAATTACCGGGGAAGAGCTGTTTAAGGATGCTTGGGCCGCTCGGGATAGTTATATCGACGTCGTGTGCGATCGCACACCCTTAACTATCGAACTCTTTTTAAGCCAACACCAGCATCACGAACTCACCCAGGTGGAACGCACAGATGCTCTCTGCCTGCTAGAGATGCAGCGCCATGCCATGCTGATGTATACCAGCTGTGGTTGGTTCTTTGAAGAAATCTCCCGTCCCGAAGGTACCCAGCTCCTACGCTATGCGGCTCGGGCAATCGAACTTGCCGAAGCGATCTGTGGCGAATCCCTGGAAGCAGACTTTATTCAAAAACTAGCGCTAGCTCCGAGCAATGTCCCCCAGTTTAAAAATGGAGCCGGTGTTTACCGGGCCAAGGTACAACCTGCTCGTATTAGCCTTGAACAGGTAGTGGCCCATTACGCCATGTCATCGTTGTTTCACACCTACCATCGTGAGCAACGTCTGTACTGCCACACATTGCTTCATCAAGACTATCAAAAGCAAACCATGGGGGCACTTACCTTGGCCCTGGGGCAAGTTAATATCGTCTCAGAAATTACTCAGGCCAAGGAAGACTACACCTTTGCGGTGTGCCATTTAGGGGGCCAGGAATTTATCTGTGGCATTCGCCCCTTCAAAAATAGAACTGCCTATATTCGGGCAAAAGAGGCTGTACTCAAAATATTTGCCCAAGGCAGTATGGTGCAAACCATTGCGGCAATCCAAACTCAGTTTGGAGAACACACCTTTAATCTGCAGCAACTGTTTAGTGAAGAACGTCAGCACATCATGCAGTTGCTCAGCCAGAATACCCTGGATCAGTTAAACCAGCTATACACTCAAATTTATCGGGAAAATTATGGCGTTCTCATGGCCTTTCATCGTGAACATATGAACGTGCCCCGAGAACTGCAGGTAGCCGCCGAAATTACCCTTAGCCGTCGTGTGATTGATATTTTACGTCACCTGGAGCAAGACCTAAGCGACGTTGACGAACACATCTTGGCCATTAGCACCGGATATTTGGGTGAACTGGAAGGCATCGCCATTGAAGCCAACCATTTACACTGTCATCTGACGCTGCCTGATGCAGCACCACTACTAGAAGGCTTAATTCTACAAACCCTACGCCAAACGCTTCAAATCGAGCCGGACGCTGCTAACCAAAGCTGCACAATCACCGTCAATCCTATGACTATTCAAGGAATTCAACGATTAATTAACCTGGGAATTAATCTGGGACTCAAGCTCAATCTAGAACGTTCTCAAGAAGTCTACTATCACTACACCCAACATTGTCCCGCGATTTCTAGCCTGGGCCAGGCACTTGGGCTCAAGGAATAATCACCTAATTCCCCCCTGAGTAACTTATCGCTGGTACAGAATACGAGCATCAAACCCTAAACGGCGAGCAGCTCGCACGCGCCTCAGGGCATCTGAACGCCGATCAAAACGGCCAATATTGATAAACTCTCCTTGACGGGCACGATCAACCATCGCATTACCGAATGAACGTCTGACATCCACCAGATCGTCGCTTGACTCAATTACAGCAGCAACATAAGGGAAATCATCCTCTAAGTCATTGGCCACATCAATGGCAACCACCCGATCCCCTGTATTCACCGCTGTATTTACATTGATTCCCAACACATCCAGGGTTTGTGGGCCAGCGATGCCTGTAACTGGCAAATCGTACCACTGCTGAAACTGCGCTACGGCTGCCTGGGTCATGGGTCCATAGGCACCATCTATGGGGCCTGGATCAAGACCATTGCGATCAAGCGCCTGTTGTAAAGCTGCCACATCACTACCGGAATCACCAAGTCCTAGGGAAGGGCGAACAACTGAACGGGGAATACTACTAGGACTCGGTGGAGGGGGGACTGACGGTGGGGATAAGCGCTCCTGAGCTTTGCTAGGTAACCCAAGCAAGAGACAAATGCCGCCGACAACGGCAGCCGTTAGCAATTTAGACATGGAAATATTTCCTGAGACAACGCCGACAGATTCTAACTCAGCAAACGACGTTAGCTTAGCTAGAGCATACTCACTCAGCTAGATACCGCTCCGGCTGAGCTTGATGGCGTATATAGTAACGGATGATTGACAAAACTGTACTTGTTATTGTTGCAATTGCTCACATTTCATCCCGAAGGCCCCTAATGTCGAATGATCTTAATCCCGAATGATCCGCGCTTCGTAGCCAAGCCTGTTAGCAAAATCAACCCAGTCATCGGCATCATCAGGATCGACAAAGCGGCCAATACTAATATATTCCCCTAAATTATTTCGCTCTGGCGTAGCATCGGGAAAATCTTGGCGAACATCATTCAATTCAGAATGAGTTGTAATAATAGCAGCGACGTAGCGTCCATGAATCGACCGACTGCTCCCAGACCCTCCCCCGCCATTCCGGGAAGCCCTAGTCCGTCTGCTATCCCCTATGTCACGTCTGCTGGCATTACGACCATCGGGGGTAAAACCCATATCTATCAATGTATCCCGATCAGCAATGCCATCAACTGGAAGGCCCGCACTCCGTTCATAGGTCCTTACCGCCTGTTCTGTTTGTGCCCCGTAAATGCCATCGATATCTAGATCAAACTCAAATGTTCTCAATACCTGCTGCAACGTCTGTACATCTTCTACACTCGAACTAGGAGTAATACGATCTTCACTGACAAATCCATAATCAGGATGGTATAAACCTACTGCTAATTGCTCTAAATCAACGCCTAGCAAGTCTAAGGTTTCAGCATCAGCATCCCCCGTCACAGTAAGCCCTCGAATACTCTGAAACTGACGCACTGCACGAGTCGTTTGTGCACCGTAAACACCATCGATAGTCTCAGGAAACAGGCCATTGCTGTTCAACTTTTGCTGCAGCTCCCTCACTGCCGGTCCCCGATCCCCTTCTCTGAGGAAATTTTGATTTTGAGTGATTAGAACAGCGTCGTGTAATCGACTATTTGGCATCTGGGCCATAACCGGTACACAACTCAACAACCAAACGCCCAGTAATAGTTTGACACTGAGCTGAGCTGTAGAACGAGGGGAAGTAACGAAGCCCGAAATGCTCATGTGCTGTTGTCCTAATATGATCGTTTCTAACAAATACAACATTTTGGCTAGGTGGAATTACGGCCAAATTTGCGCTGGTGTGCCCAATATACTTATTAAATCACCTGTCTAAGGAATATCGACTTTCACCAACTGCAGTCGGCATAATGACGTAAATAAAACCGATATTCAGCATTTAATCGTTGCGATGCATACATTCCGGTAGGGTCGATCTAAACGAGCTATACCCTTACGTGCTCTGAGCAAACAGTCGATTTTAGCTACAATAATCTAAACTAAATCTAAAAGTTTGTAACATATTCCGGATTAGCCTAACCTTGTTTAATTTAAGCGCTTGAACCTAAGCTTTCAGTTCCCTTAAGCAGCTCCTTCCCATCTGTGACATGTGACTACGCTGTCCCATGACATAGGCTTCTCGTATCTGGCCATCGTTAGTCAATTATTTCCCAAAGCTGACTCCGCACTCTCCCATTAAGCCATATGTTAAGACCTAAGCTTCGTCATGCCTCAAGACGATTTCTGTTGTACCGAGAGCAGCGTTATCCCGATATCAAACGGATTGGTATTACTCACTCCTACTGGGGAGACTTATATCATATTTTACTAACCATTGCCTGGCCTGCATTTATTATGCTGGTCAGTGGCTGTTATCTACTGGTGAATGCTCTGTTCGCCATTGCTTATAGTTTAGATGCGGATGCGATCGCAAATAGACAGCACGGGCACTTCCTAGACCTATTTTTCTTTAGCGTCCAAACCATGGCCTCTATTGGCTATGGAGCCATGTACCCCACCAGTACTTACGCCCATACCCTAGTCGTCATTGAGGCAATTTTTGGGCTGTTCTTTGTCGCTGTGACAACGGGCTTAGTATTTGCCCGATTTTCCCTTCCCACTGCCCGTATTCTTTACAGTCGTGTCGCCGTTATTGCTCCATTTAACGGTGTGCCCACTCTTATGTTTCGCACCGCTAACGAGCGTCGTAATTATATTTTGGAAGCCCAATTGTGGGTTACCCTGGTGCGCGATGAGGTAACCGAGGAAGGCGAGCATATTCGTCGCTTCCACGATCTTTCCTTGGTGCGCTCCCATACCCCCGTCTTTAGCCTTTCCTGGACAGCCATGCATCGGCTCACGAGCGATAGTCCATTTTACGGGGAAACTCCGGAAACACTGCGCCAAAATCGAGCTGAGATTATTGTCACCCTAACCGGATTAGACGAAACGTTATCCCAAACAATCCATGCACGTCATTCCTTTAGTGCCTACGACATTTACTGGAACCATAAGTTTGTAGATATTATTTCGACCAATGATGACGGCCGTTCTCTGGTTGACTATAATCACTTTCATTCCGTTGAACCGTTAGAGCAAAAAACGGCCCATCGCCATGCAAAAGAGCAACTCATCAGTTGGAGTTCCCACTAAAGATGACTGATACTAAATTGATTAATCTCGATTAAAATGCATCAGTTCGTAGGGACAATCCCTTGTGGTTGCTCTGCTGCAATATCGGACGCAGGCAGCCAGGATTTCGTATGAGATAAATAGAAAGGCCGCTCCTAGGAGCAGCCTTTCTACAAAACCTATTTCTCGAGCAGATGTGAACCGTAAACTGAAAGAGTGAAATTACACTAGCAGAGTAAATAGCTTTACCATTAGCTTAGTTCGATTAATGGGTTTACCGATATAGCAAGAAGCACCACACATTTTGGCCCGAATACGACCAAATATATTAGGTTTCTTGGTTAACAAGATAATAGGAACATCCTTATACTGCGGATGGCGACGCAGATGAGAGCATAAGTCAAAGCCATTCAAACCATCCATAGTTGTCGTCAGCATAATTAAATCAGGCTGGCACTTAGCCAAATCCGCCACCGCTGTAGCAACATCATCAACTGGCGTAATCGCAAAGACTGTGTCCTCTAGATACCCCCGAAGCTCTTTAAGACACTGCTCATCAGAATCAATGCATACAAGCTGATATGACGGCGAAGCGCTCGCTTTATTAGCTAACGTTGACGTAAATGTATCAGGACTTAAAACCTTTAGAGATGAATCAAGCGTGTCAGGAGCCGCCTGCTTTAGCAGTGACTGAATATCACTGCCTGGCATAGGAATCGGCTCAACAACATGACTGCTTTGAGACAATTTTATTTCGCTGATAGGCGTAGTGTCACGCTTTGACGCTAGGGATTCAGCTTCCTGATGACATTGCTCCACCAATGTCCGGATATCTAAGGTGCAAAAAGTGGGATAGTCAACGATATTACTAAAACTATTGACCTCATAACTACCTCGGGTAACCCTTAGCAAAGATGCAATGGTAGTCACTGCCAAAGCACGGATAAACTGACCTGCCTGGTCAAATGAGATGTGCTCCTGCTCTACAAGCCAACGAATAGCCCGATAGTCAGCAGTCAAATCGTTACCTTGATGGGTGTACTGCCGATGGTAAAGCTGCAGTTGAGCAAGCACCAGATCAGAGATTGCCTCAGGAAACAGCTGACGACCTTCAAACCTCAAAGCATCGAATCCATTTTGAGAACTCGTTGCAAATAAAAGCTTGCCCCGCTGTAACCACAGAGACCACCGAACATCATTGGAAACTACCAAGAGTTCACCACTGACTTGACGCCCTACAAGCTGCGCCAACAACGTGAGCGGATGTAATGTTTTTTGAGTAATAGTACCTGCTAAAACCATGGGAGAAGTTCCGGCCAAAGAACGGTATTCGAAGTGGTAAAAATCAGATAGAGCAGTGATGGATAACAGAGTAGAAGAAACTTTATCGATATCGATACATAAACCACGTCCAAGTTGAAACCCGTAGATTCCTTACCAGGAAAACTCCAGTTCTAGACATAGTCAAGATTTATATGAAATATCGAGGTTATTTTCTCTCCCATATACAACCATCTAAGCAACTATAACGAGCTAATTACTTCGTACCATCTTGATACAAATGAAGCAATCAACAATTGAGTAGACACACCTAAATCAAAACTAAATTCAAGTTACTCAAGAAATGAAAAATGAAAACTGTGTTTCCCCAGAAACTCCTTCAACTTGAACTCAACAGCAAATGAAGAACTCAGACTTGAACCATCCAATTGCTTGGTTATATTGACTAATTTCAATCAACTAATTTGAAAATGCAAGTATTTCCATAGAAACTGGTCGAAAATTTATATGCTTAACGTTATTGGTTTATATAGTGAAATTTAAAGATTTGATATTCTATTAACATTCTAATTGATTCACCGCCCGGGTACGCAACTTGCAGTGATTACAGCAATGTTAAACACAGAGCTAATCTAGTCGGCAACGGCTCAGTGAGATTGCCCAAACAGTTGAACATTTCCCAATCGTCCTGGTAAATATCATCAATTTATGTTCACATGTGCATCAGCATATGACTTATATTTACCCCAATCTCCCTCTCTTACCCCCATCCTTTTACTGCATATTTATCAGCAAAAGTGCTGATAAATGACCTTTTTCAAATAAACATAATTCTCAACCATTAAACGATGCCTGAATGTTCTATGAGTTTTAGCAAAAAGTATTGATATTTTTTTGACGCAACACGATTCGTTTGCTCTAACGAGGGCTCACTTCACGTAAATTCATTCCGTAATATAGGACATTCTGAAGACACGTTAGACAGGTCAACAGGTCCTTATGTCTCGAAATTGCTTCATTAAGGATTCGTGGGTACTCCTTTCAGGCTCATTGGGCTTAGGCTGACGCTGTACATAGGTACCATCTGCCTGCATTTCCCAAGCCTGACGATTATCAACAAGACAAATGTCCAAAAGATTTGTCAGCTCTCGACGTAAATGGGGAGCCAAAACTGGTGTGACCGCTTCAACTCGACGATCTAAATTACGGGGCATCCAGTCGGCACTACCAATATAAAACTGCTCATTGCCACCATTTTGAAAGTAAAAAATACGAGAATGTTCTAAAAACCGACCAATAATACTGATCACGCGAATATTGTCGCTGACACCCTCAATCCCAGGTGTCAGGCAACAAATACCCCGTACAATCAAATTAATTTCCACCCCTGCCTGGGATGCGCGATACAGCGCCTGAATAATGCCAGGATCCACTAGAGAATTCATCTTGGCAATAATGCGACCATTAGCGCCATGGGTAGTCTCCTGATAAATTAACGCCATCATCCGCTCCCGCAGGGTAATGGGAGCAATCAGTAACTGACGATAAGCTTTTTGTCGCGAGTATCCAGTTAAATAGTTAAACAGATCGGTTAAATCTGCCCCCAGTTCTTCACTACAGCTAAGTAACCCTAAGTCAGTGTAGATACGAGCAGTTTTAGGATTATAGTTACCAGTACCAATATGCACATAGCGACGAATGCCATCATGCTCCTTACGTACCACCAAGGAAATTTTGGTATGAGTCTTCAAACCAATCAGACCATAGACCACATGTACCCCTGCTTTTTCAAGGGTTCGGGCCCAGTTAATGTTGTTTTCTTCATCAAACCGAGCCTTTAGTTCCACTAAGGCCACCACTTGTTTCCCATTTTCAGCAGCTGAAATCAACGCATTAATAATAGGAGAATCTCCAGATGTGCGATAAAGCGTCATCTTAATAGTTAGTACATCAGGATCAGCAGCGGCCTGGGTAATAAACTGTTGCACAGTTGCTGCAAATGAAACATAGGGATGATGGACAAGACGATCGCATCGACGAATAATTGAGAAAACATCATCCCCTTCACCTTCAGCATCATCTCGATTAATCCGATGCCATGGAGAGGGCGTAACAGCCGACCAATCAGGATCCTTATGCTCTGGTAGAGGTAAGCCAACCAGATTCATCAAATCCCCAAGACCAATTAGCTCGGTGACGTCATAAATATCATCTTCAGTCAAATCCATCTCTGTCAGAAGAGTATTACGGACCTGATGAGAGGTATTAGCTTGTAACTCTATACGCACTAAAGAACCGCCCAAACGGCGCTTACGCAGCTCTTGCTCAAGCGCCAACATTAAATCGTCAGCATCATCTTCTTCAACAAATAAATCGGCATTTCGAGTAATGCGAAAGGTATAGTACTCTTCAACTACCATGCCAGGAAAGAGAAAGGTAAGATTCTTACCAATCACTTGCTCTAGAGGGACAGCGGTCCACAGAGCACCTTCAGGTTGTAGCGATTTGGGTAATTGAATAAACCGAGGCAATACCTTAGGAACTTTAATCCGGGCAAAGTGAGTTTCTTCAGACTCTGCTTCACGAACAACAACAGCCAGATTCAAACTGAGGTTCGAAATGTAGGGAAAGGGATGCCCAGGATCGACAGCCAGTGGTGTCAGAACAGGAAAGATCTGCTCCTCAAAATATGCTTGTAAATAGGTAACTTGCTTACTGCTTAGAGCATCGTAATCAAACAGATGGATACCACAGTCATTGAGCTGGGCTCTGATTTGCATGAAACAAGCTTGTTGGCTCGCAAATGCTGGCCTTAGCTTACGACCAATGGCTTGTAAATGTTCGATAGGAGTACGACCATCAGCAGTACGGCGATTAACTTGAGCCTCAATTTGTCGTTTAATCCCTGCCACACGCACCATGAAAAACTCATCCAAGTTATGACTAAAAATAGCTAAAAACTTTAGCCGTTCTAACATGGGTGTGCGTGGGTCTAGAGCCTCATGCAATACTCGCTCGTTAAATGACAACCAGCTTAATTCTCGACTGATGTAATATTGTGACGAACTCAAATCAATATTAGATGACACTGCGGATTGCTGAGCTGCGACTGTATTTGAAGAGGCTTTACCAGACATTTGCTTATCTGTATCTGTAGTAAAACCTGACGTTTTTTTGGCAGCCATGCCCTTAGCGTTTTTATCTAACATTTTTGTTGATACTCCCTGTAACTGGTCTTTTTAGAAAACATCGCTTTCACGACCAACCCACCACTCACCCAGCTTCATTAGATCGTCATGGATATCTGCCACCTGCTGAGCGTAATCATCCGCTGATAGCTCGTGACGACGCTCTTGAAGCTTTTTTAGCCGTAGCTGGATGAGTAGCCACGGCTTACTAATGCCGTCAGTAGCCTCAATATACTTTGCTAGCTCATTGCTGTTCATTGCTCTATCACCTTCAAAAATAGTCAGGAATCACGCCCTCAAGACGTGTATTTTTTAATACCTACTTTACTTTACTCAAAAAATAAATATCGTGATGGCATGTTGTACTAATCAGTAAACCCGCAGAAGGGAAACTACATCAGCCTCTCTCTGCGGGTTTATGGTTAGTAAGGACTTGAAATTCGCTAGAACCCAATGGTCCCAGAACGGCTAACTATTGTTTCAGATGATTAACCCACTCTCGTAGGTTTTCAGAAGCAACATCACGACCGCCAAGACCAAAGGCAATCGCAATTGCCACGGCAATGGCTCCCAACAGTAGACCAAAGGCCAGATTGACAATGTTCGTAGCCACACCCATTTGCTGTAGAGCCATGGCTCCTACAAACGCAATGATGGCGATACGAGCTGCCTGGGCCAGGGTATTAGATGACGACATACCCATACCGTTAATGAGACGGAAAGCCAGGTTAGCCGCATACAGACCAATGGCAAAGACAACGACACCGCTCAACACGCGGACTGAAACCGCCATGATGCTTCTGACAATTTGGGTCAAGGTATCAAACTGGAGTATCTCAGTGGCCGTAACTGCACCAAATAAGATAATGCCTACCAATACAATCAAACCGGCAATCTCGGAAGGTGTCTTCTGAGGAGCTTCTACCGCCGGGATGGGTTCACCTTCGGCTAAGGCAACTGGCTCAGCAGCTGCAGTACCAGACAGCTCAGATAGTCCTAGGATATCGGTGATATTGTCAAAGCCAATGCCCGATAGCAAACTGACGACTAAGTCAGATACAAATTGAGCAATGAAGTAGAAGATAACGAGAACAACACCGGCAGAAAGGATTTGAGGAATCTTTTCAAGCACGCTCTCCAGCATAACGATGGCAGGACCGGACACACCGTCAAGGTTAAGTTCAGTCAAAGCTGCGATCGCAACGGGGATCAAAATCAAGGTGTAGACCAAAATCCCTGCCAGACTGGAAACGGAGATACCATCATCTGGACGAGCTGCCAGACCAAACCGGGCACCAAAATTATCAGCACCGGTAGCCATCAACAGATTAGTCACAATGCCCTTCACAATATTGGCCACTAGCCAGCCAATACCAAAGACAATCACCGCTGTCAGAATCTGAGGAATTGCAGACAGGAACTCATCCAGTAACTCTTGAACAGGACCTAATAAACCAGGTAACTGTAAAGCACTTAGAACAAGCGGCAATGACAGTAGAAAGATAAACCAGTAAATGACATTACCCAAGGTCTCATTTACTTGATAGGAATTACCTTCAGAATCAACGCCAGTTTGCTCAGCTAAACGCTGATCTAAGTTGAAGCGGCCAAGACCGTTAACAACGGCGACCTTAGCCAGCTTGGCAATAATCCAGGTAACAAACAGAATGACAGCAGCACCTGCAATTCGAGGTACATACTCAAAAACGGTTTGAAGCAAACCGCTAATGGGCTGTGACACCGCATCCAGTTTGAGGGCGTTCAAAATGGCAATGATAAAGAAGAGCATCACCACCCAGAACACGATACCGCCTACCGTATTTTCGATGGGTACATCATCACCAAGCCCAGCCTTGGTTGCCAGCTGATTGTCTAGATTTGTTTTACTGAGTAAAAACTTAGCAAATGCTTTGGCGATTGTGGCCACCACCAGTCCCACAATCAGCAGTAAAAAGGCACCTACTAAGCCAGGCAAGAAGTTACCTAACTGATTGCCGATGCTATTTGTAAATTGCTGAATCGGATTTGCTTGAGCAAGGTTGAACGTTGGATCCAAACTTAACCATTCAAAACCAACCCACCCATGGAGTTGAGTCATTTTTATCCCTATGCCTACTGAACATCTACATGTGCCGGGCGCGACACTCAGTGTAAGTGCAAATACGTCTGCCCTTAAGAGTACCGCTAAATATCATTTTTTCTCGCCGGAAGTCTTATAAATAGCAGACTTTGTAATCAAATCCCTGTATTTCTACGTACAACTTTGGATTTTGCAGCTATTTTTTGGGCCATTAAGCTTAGAATTGCTTAATTTCAATGTACGCAAAGACATCAGTTCCCATTCCCTGACAAGTTGCAGAAGACAGTCTTTTTACCCAAAATTTAGTCTTGACAAACCATCAGACAGACAGTTAGCGCTGGGGGGATCAACGACCAAAAGATTGTTGACCTAGAGAATGCAAGGCAACACAACAGCGATCTTAGACTCAGCTCGGGATCAACCGTCTAAGCTGATATCTTCAGGGGGATCGGTTTCAGCTGCCTCAGATGCACTGTCTGCGTCTGTTACCTCTGTGATCTCATCTGATGTGGACATGACACTATCTAAGCTTTCCTCAATTCCATCGCTAGACTCATCAAGGGTATCCTCCTCGTCAATATCTAATTCAGGAACAACGGCAACGGCTGCGATCGCATCATCGCCATCCAAACGTTGCAGTTGTACACCAGTAGCCATCCGCGACTGAATAGAAATCGCATCAATTGCCTGACGAATGATAATGCCACGCTGGGTGACCAACATCAGCTCATCACGAGGATTAACCACCCGTAAAGCCACAAGTTCATCGTTTTCCTTACGGAACTTTATGCCCACAAGGCCCATACCTGCCCGATTTTGCAAACGGAACTGATCCACCGGCACCCGCTTACCCAAACCACCGGCAGCAATTACCAAAGCCCAGGGACCAATGTTCTCCTCAACAACCGTCTCTTCCTCAGCCTCTTCATCGCCCTCAGATGAACCAGATGCCGCCACCTGAGCAGTGACCGCAGCAGGCAGAATATCCATACTAATCAGCTTGTCTCCGTCCCGTAGGGACATTGACTTTACCCCGCGAGTGGGACGACCTAACGGTCGCAGCTGATCGTTATCGGCTCTAAAGTGAATGGTCATACCCTGTTGCGAGCCAATAATAATGCTGTCCTCAGTCCGTGCTAACCGCACCCAACGCAGCTGATCGCCCTCCCCAAGCGAAATCGCAATCAGACCGTTAGCGCGAATGTTGCTAAACGCAGAAAGCGCTGTTTTCTTAATAAAGCCACCCTGGGTCAGCATGACCAAATACACATCTTCAGTAAATGCCTGCACCCCTAACACAGAAGTTACCTTTTCCTCACGGGGAATCGGCAACATTTGCACAATGGGGTTACCCCGTGACACTCTGGACCCTTCCGGTATCTGATAAGCCCTGAGGGTATAGGCCACCCCTCGATCAGTAAAAAACAATACATGATCGTGGGTACAACAGGTCATGAAATGCTCAATGGCATCGTCATCCTTCATGCGTGTGCCTGACTTACCACGAGTCGCCCGGTTTTGAGCTTCAAAGGTGGACACGGGCATGCGCTTAATATAGCCCTGCTCAGTCAATAAAATGACCACCTGCTCATTGGCAATTAGAGAAATATCGGTGAGTTCATCTTCCGCCGCTTCAATCACAGTCCGTCGCTCGTCGGCATGGGCCACACGCAGCTGCTGCAGTTCCTCTTCGATGATGGCCAAAATTCGCTCTCGGCGAGCCAGGATATCGCGCAAATCAGTGATTTTCACCTGAAGTGCTTCATGCTCTTGCTGAATCTTGTCGGCCTCTAGGGCGGTTAGACGGCGTAGCTGCATCTGCAAAATGGCATCGGCCTGGGCAGAGGACAGCTCATAGGAATCCATCAACTCCTGCTTAGCGGTGGCCACATCGGCCGCATGGCGGATCAGCGCAATGACTGCATCCAGATTGTCCAGGGCGATCAGATACCCTTGGAGAATATGGTCTCTCTCTTCAGCCTTACGTAACTCGTAGCGGGTACGACGGGTAATTGTTTCTATCCGAAAATCCAAAAAGACTTCTAGAAATCTTTTCAATGTCAACAACTGCGGCTCACCGTTGACTAAAGCCAGCATGTTGACACCAAAGTTGTTCTGTAGAGGTGTCTGTTTATAGAGATTGTTGAGCACGACCTTAGGATAAGCGTCCCGCTTGAGTTCAATGACAACTCGCATGCCATCGCGATCGCTCTCATCTCGGATATCGGAAATACCATCTAGACGGCGATCGTTGACCATCTCGGCAATCTTCTCAATGAGGCCAGCCTTGTTGGTCTGATACGGCAGTTCAGTGATGATAATCGCTTCACGGTCAGGCCGTCCCGAATATTCTAACGTTTCAATGGCAGCTACCCCTCGCATGGTGACAGACCCACGCCCCGTCAGATAGGCATCTCGAATGCCGTTACTACCGACAATCAAGGCTCCAGTGGGAAAATCTGGACCATGAACATGCTGCTGCATCAGCTCTTGGCTGGTAATCTCAGGATTTTGAATCAGGGCGATCACACCATCCACCAACTCTCCTAAATTGTGAGGAGGAATATTGGTCGCCATCCCCACCGCAATCCCAGAAGACCCATTCAGCAACAGCTGAGGCAACCGTGCAGGCATTACCGTCGGTTCTTGCTGAGAACCATCAAAGTTATCGGCAAAGTCAACGGTCTCGGATTCGATGTCTTGGAGTAAGGCCGCCCCCGTCAGCGCATGCAGCCTCGATTCTGTGTATCGCATGGCTGCTGGCGGATCGTTGTCAATGGAACCAAAGTTACCATGGCCATCAATCAAGGGGGACCGCATGGAAAAGTCCTGCGCCATCCGTACCAGGGCGTCATAGACCGCCGTATCTCCGTGGGGATGGTATTTACCAAGAACCTCACCCACAACACGGGCGCACTTACGAAAGGGTCTGTCCGCAGTTAATCCCAGTTCGTGCATGGCATAGAGAATGCGACGATGCACCGGTTTGAGACCGTCCCTGGCATCTGGTAAGGCTCGTCCCACAATGACGCTCATGGCGTACTCTAGGTAGGACCGGGACATCTCGTTGCGCAGATCGGTGGATACAATCCGCTCTTGGGGATTACTCATACAGAAAGGAGACTCCAAACAATTGGAAAAACAAAATCCTAACTTAATCGCCTAAATGTAACAGGTCCTTAGTATCCTTTTGTAAGGGTCTTAGGAAGGGGGAGCTTGAGATCAAGTTTTCCTGGAAAATTTTCATTCAGAATAGCTAAGATTCTAGCACATTATTTATATTCTTGATGGACTCCATACCCCATTAAACAAAGGGCTTTAAGCCAGATCGTTCAGGACTATCCAACCCCACAAATTCTCAACGGAGATAAATCACCAGGGGAGAACAGTAAATGAGCAAATGTAATGTCCTCTAAAAACTCTGGAGAGAAAAACAATGGTGACCGCCAATGCCCCTTTTCAGCCTCCTTTTCGGATTATTTATTCTGAGCGTTTTTTGGAGCACGACACGGGCCTTGGTCATCCGGAAAATGCAGGCCGTTTAACGGCAATCGTCACAGCCTTAAAAGCCCACCCGTTAGCCCAGCATCTGGAGTGGGTAGAGCCGAGCGATCGCAACCCTCTCCCTTGGATCAACGTAGTCCATGATCCGGCTTATGTGGTTACTCTCCAGCGTCTTGCCGAACGGGGTGGCGGTCATCTAGATGGCGATACTCCAGTTTCCACAGGGAGTTACGACATTGCCCTATTAGCCGTATCCGCCTGGTTAGACGGTGTAGACCATGTGCTGCAGACAACGCCCAGTCAAGGATTTGCCCTAGTCCGCCCCCCCGGTCATCATGCCGAATACGCCCGCGGCATGGGGTTTTGCCTACTGAGCAATGCTGCTATTGCAGCGCACTATGCCCTAGACCAACCTGGGATTGACCGTGTTGCCATTCTCGATTGGGACGTTCACCACGGAAACGGGACCCAACAGGTAGTCAGTAATCACCCCAAAATTGCCTACTGCTCATTACACCAAATGCCCGCCTACCCAGGCACCGGACAAGCCAGCGAAACCGGCAGCCATGGCAATGTGTGCAATATCCCGATGGCACCGGGCAGTGTATCGAAAGACTATCAAACTCAATTTGAACAGCAGGTAGTCCCCTTTCTCACTCAGTTTCAGCCAGATTTACTGCTCGTGAGTGCAGGTTATGATGCCACCGCTGCCGATCCCCTAGCAGGGATCAATTTAGGCCCTACAGACTATGGTCTGTTTACGTATATCTGTAACGACATAGCCCCCCGAGTCCTGTTTGGACTGGAGGGGGGCTATGACTATGGAGCCCTTAGTCAGTCAGTTATTGCCACCATTGAAGCAGCGATGCAGGATAAAGCCTGATCTAGGCCTTCATCTGGGCAACTTCAGGAGTTTTTTCCACATTGCCAATGACAATCTGCACCTGGTCTGGATTTGCCCAGAGAATGAGACGAGGCATGTAGGCACTGCTGAGATATTCGTGCTTAGGCAACACGCGCATCGAGAAACCTTGAAGACCACTCTGGTTGTAGGCCACATTTAAGCTATAGAGGCTACTGCCATCACCATCCTGACCGCGATGGACCATTGCCGTCGCTTGGCCGCCCTGAAGTTCACCATCAATATCGATGCCCCCTTGGTAAAATTCCACCGATACATCCGTTGGCTTGAGATGGCCTAGATAGACTCGAGCAGTTACCTGTAGAGGCTCATTTACCTGAAGATCCACATCATGGGACAGGTAAATTTCGGCGATGGAAATGTGCGGCCAATGTTGATACAGTTCTGACTGCCATTGGGCTAATACTCTAACTGGAGCATAATCATCGGTGACTAACTGACGGCCCCGGTCCGAAGCTGCAAAATAACCTTGATTGGCATAATCTTGAAGCATACGGGCCGTATTAAAGGCTGGCGTATTTAACCGAATAGCAGCCTTCATCTTTGCCACCCAACCCCTGGGAATACCATGGCTATCCCGCTCATAGAAGAGTGGTACCACTGCGGTTTCGAGCAACTCATAAAGGTCATTAGCTTCAACCTCATCCTGATAGTCAGGATCGTCATAGTCCTCACCGGAACCAATGGGCCAACCGGTGCTGACATAGTCGGCCTCATCCCACCAACCATCGAGCACACTGAGGTTGGGTAAACCATTCATGGCCGCTTTCATCCCGCTAGTGCCGGATGCTTCACGGGGACGACGAGGATTATTGAGCCAGACATCACAGCCCGATACCATCCAACGAGCGACATGAATATCGTAATTAGGGACAAACACAATGGAGCGATCTAACCCCTCATCACGGGTGAAGTGAATAATGTTACGGATCAGCTCTTTACCAGGAATATCCTTAGGGTGAGCCTTACCGGCAATCACAAATTGCACCCGACGCCCCAAAGAGTTTTCAACAATCTTACGCAGCCGCTCCACATCTCTGAGGAACAATGTGGCTCGCTTGTAAGTGGCAAATCGACGGGCAAACCCAATGGTCAAAATGCTCGGGTCTAGCACTTCTTGGGCTCGCTCCATTTCTAAATGGGATCCCCCGCGCTCCTTAACGGCCTTATGCAAGCGGTCCCGAACAGATACCACCAAATGGGAACGGCAACTTTCATGGTTGCGCCAAATTTCCTCATCGGGAATAGCACTCACCTTATCCCAGAGTGGATCATCCACACCTACAATGTCCCAATTGGGGCCAAGGTAACGGTCATAGAGTTCCTGGGTGGATTTGGCCACACAGCTACGGGCATGCACACCGTTGGTAATAGATGTAATGGGAACTTCGTCCACAGGTAAGTTGGGCCATAGCCCGCCAAACATAGTTCGGGACACAGCGCCATGGAGCTTACTCACACCATTGACAAACGACGCCATTTTAATGGCTAAAACCGCCATACTAAATGGCGCATCACCATCCGCATCATCCTCACGACCAAGGCCCAGGAAATGCTCATGGGAAAGACCAAAGCGAGCGGCATAATGGCCTAGATAGTGAAATACTTTATCCGGGGGAAAAAGGTCAATTCCTGCGGGTACCGGTGTATGGGTAGTGAACAACTGAGTTGCTTGGGCCATTTGCTGTGCTTCACCAAAGCTTAACCCCTTGTCATCCATCAGCATGCAAATGCGCTCTAGGGCCAGAAACGCAGAGTGCCCCTCATTGAGGTGATAGGCTGACGGGCTCAACCCTAGGGCCTTAAGCATACGGACACCGCCAATCCCCAACATCATTTCCTGGTGGATTCGCATATCAATATCGCCACCGTATAAGCGATCGCAAATATATTGATCGTGGGGAGCGTTGGGCTCAATGTTCGTATCTAGCAAATAAAGCGGTACACGCCCCACGGTAACTCGCCAAATACGGGCATAAACCTTACGGCCCGGATAGTCTACAGTGATGCGCAGCTCGTTACCGTCACTATCCCGCTCCAGGGTAAGGGGCATATTATAGAAATCATTGATGGGATAGCGCTCTTGCTGCCAACCATCAGCGTTCAGGTATTGAGCAAAATAGCCCTCCTGATACAGCAGGCCAACGCCCACCAGGGGTAGACCTAAATCACTTGCTGTCTTGAGATGATCCCCAGCAAGTACCCCTAAACCACCTGAATAAACTGGCAGACAGGTAGTTAGGCCAAACTCCATCGAGAAGTAGGCATAACATTCATGTTCAGTCGGGTTGGCCCGATTAACGTTGTACCACGATTGGGCATTCAGATAATGCTCTAAACGCTCCATAGCATGGTTCATCTGGGCAACAAACCCACCATCCTCAGCCACAGTCTGGAGACGCGCTTGACTAATGGTGCTAAGCATCAAAACAGGATTATAACGACTGGATGCCCAAAGATCGGGGTCCAATCGCTTAAACAGGTCAATGGTGCCCACATCCCAATCCCAATGGATATTCTCAGCAAGCTGACGTAACGGAGCTAAAGAAGCGGGCAGTGTGGGTGTAACGTTAAAGGTACGAATTGGGCGCATAAATTATTTTTTTTGACAGCGAGTGCTTCAAGTCCACGAATATTCTGGCTCTGAAATTTGAATTAACGAGGGAGCTTTTACCCCTTTTTTGCCCTCAAGTGTTTTTATGTCAGTCCATAAACCAGCCGGAATCAAGGACTCTCATCAAAGCTAAAATTTTTCTTCAATTCAAAACAAGAGGCTGCTTTTTATTGCGTTCAATTGCTTTTTGTTTCATTTTGTTTTTTAGACGCAATGTAAATTGACAACCCCCACCTATGACAAACGCCACAATTAAGGCTGCAATTGACATCGGTACCAATTCAATTTTGTTGCTTGTTGCTCGACACTCAGCGCAGGGTTCACCTGGGTTAGTGCCCCTGATTGATCAGGCCCAAACAGTGCGCTTGGGAGAACATCTATTGTCCACTGGACTGCTTTCACCTCAGGCTATTGAGAGAACATTACATGGGCTCTATGAGTATGTCGAGCCGATATTATTTGCCTGCAATGGCTATCTTGATAACGTTGCTGCAGGGCTTAAACATTGACACGGTTCAAATCAGTGTTCGAGGTGCACGTTATGGGGTTTTACTCTGAAAACAATCAGCCTAGTTTATTACTAGCGTGATATTACTGACGTGCCCCTTTGAGTCGACAACCAACCCCTCCTCGTTCCTGAAGGCTCTTTTGAGCCACTTTTTGGGGGCTAAAAAACACATTTTGAACAACCTTCCATTCTTTGATCATCAATACCTCAAACAGTTCTTCCTGTTCCTTTAAACCACCGTTAGTGATGTAATAGATCAAGCCATCGGCTGCCTCTACAAACTCTCCGTTAAAAAAGTTATAAAACATATCCCTTTCAAGACTCTTCCGTCGGACCTCTAAGCCAGCAGCATGGAGGTCTTTCGCGGCATCTTCTTCCAAGCTACATTGCAGCTCTAGCTTTGCCGCCTTTTGTTCTGTTGTCGTACAAGGTACCAGCTCTGCCATCTCTATGGCATCTTGAAGGGCAACATGGCTGTCATTAAGAACCACAACACCATGACCGAGAAACAACATCCCCATATCCAAATGAAACTTACCCGGCTGTTCTACACAGACCACCTGCTCAATGTTGTCTAGACCAAAGTCCTCAGCGATCACGTTTCTAACTTCATCATGACTGAGTTGGTAAATATAGGCTGTGGCTGCGATCGCATCTTTACCAATCAGAAGGATCGGATTCCCTGTAGCATCCTCACCTGGAATCATATTGCCACCTTCTATATAGGCTCGGATATACCCGACCTGTCGCCCCTGCATCCGAGCTATATGCTCCCGTTCTAGGCCCGTTTTCAATTCATTTACCCTCAGCCCCAGCAAAATCCAGAGATGATCATCCCGTAAGATCTCCTCTAGTTGTTCTGGGCACATTTTCCCTTGCCATCGTTCTCTTCTGCCCATTTTCATAGCCCAGTCAAGCAGATCGTTATCAAATAATCGGAGAACTGCCATCTGACCATTTTGCAAATACTCCACACTATCCTCAGCCCATTTTGATACAGGCTTTTGGCTAGTGATCACGTTGTAGTTCAATGTTTTGTAGTCATCTTTTAAGAGTTCTTGTGCAATCTCTTCTTGGCAGCTGGGGTCAGTCAAAATTTCCAGATGCAATCCCAGTCTCTGAACTATCTTTGCAAAAAATCTTAAATGCTCTCTTTCAGTTTCAACAGACGTCTCAGTTTGACTTCGCATGTAGTTCATATGCAAAACATTTGTGCGACCACTGGGCGTCTTCTTTTGTGGCGACAACCCGGCTGTATCGACCGCAGGTAGTTGAGCCCTTATCCTTGCCTTGATCGCCTCTATATCCACTCCATCAGCGGCACCATCTTCAAGGTATCTTAGGCGCTTATGCAGCGTGACTAATGAAGGCTCTATGGCAGGGTCGTCTGTTGTGTGTTCACCGACTTGGTCTACCCTACCCCTTTGAACATTCATGCTGCTATTCCAATCACGCGATTTCGCATCAATCCACACAATACATGATCAGGGTGTCCCCTGAGGCCAAGACGGTCCTGGGAAAGTGAAGCACGTAGTCAATTACTGCCCTGATATTGAGTTGTAATAATTCCTCAAAGTTTACAGGCCCCAACCTTAATAAAATGGTAACAATACATACTGTTTAGAATGGGCTGGATTACTGCCTTTGTTGAGAACAACAGCTTGCAGCCCCAGTGCAACCTATACAACTATAAAAGTAGGAGACGGTAAATGGTCAGCACGTTTATAAATTCTGTTGTTAATTCTGCAGTTAGGTTAAGTCCCCAATCCTTGAATGCAGCGGCTCCTGTTCAACTATGGCCCAGTGATTCTTTAGATGCTATTGAAACCGTTATCCGCACTGTTTACAAACAGGTCTTGGGCAACGCCCATGTGATGGAAAGTGAACGAGCCGCTGTTGCCGATGCGGAGTCAAAATTGCAGAATCATACTATCACTGTGCGAGGCTTTATTCGTCAGATTGCCAAATCCGAACTATACCGCACCCGCTTTTTTGAGCCTTGTTCCCGCAATCGTTTTATCGAACTGAACTTTAAACATCTCTTAGGCCGCGCGCCCGATAGCTACAACGATATTGCTGACCACAGCAATCTGCTGGAATCGACAGGCTTTGAGGCCGAAATCGACTCCTACTTGGACAGTGACGAATATCATCAGGCTTTTGGGGAAAACACGGTGCCTTATTACCGGGGGCACAAATCCCCCATTGGGCAGAAAGTGGCTGGTTTTGTCAATCTCTTAAAACTTCTGCGCGGCAATGTTAGCAGCGATAATAATCCCATTTATTATCAGTCCCAAGCACAACTTACCCAGGCTTTAATGGCTGATAAGGTGGGTGGCGCGATCGCACCACTCAGTTCTCCCCCTATTCACACGTCCACATTCCTACAGCAAGAGCCAGAACCCACACCGGAACAGCTAGCCTCCCAGCAAATCTTTAAGGGCTATGAACCTTTCCGTCAAACAGCTCCGGTCGAACTCTTACCGGGTGCGTCGGCAGAAGAAACAGATGTTGTTATTCGAGCCGTTTATCGCCAGGTTATGGGCAATGCCCACATTATGGAAAGTGAGCGTTTAGTAGTCCCCGAGTCTCAGCTCAAACATGGTGAGCTGAGCGTTCGTGAATTTGTGCGTAAGCTCGCTAAGTCTGAGCTTTACCAGTCCCGATTTACCGACTGCTATCGCTACCGAGCCATGGAGCTTAACTTCAAACACTTACTGGGTCGTGCTCCTCAGAACTTCGCAGAAATGAAAGCTCACAGTGCCATTCTGGATACAGAGGGCTATGAAGCTGACATCGATAGCTACATTGACAGCGATGAATATAATGATGCCTTTGGCGAAAACATCGTCCCCTACTATCGCGGCTACAATAGCGCCCCAGGCCAAACCATGGTGGAATTTACCAACATGTTGCAGCTGCTTAAGAGTGCATCTAGCAGCGACAAGGATCTAACCGACAACCGACCACGGGTAGCTAATGGGTTATTGCCCTATCAAGACCTGAAGGTCACTAAGCCTCGTGACGCTCAAGAGATTTTGGCAGAGGTCTTTACCTTCGCTCCAAAGGCTACAACAACATCGGTTGCCCCAACGCCAGAACCTCAGGAAAGTGAACAGGATATGCTAATTGCCAAACTACAACAGCAATTAGCTGAACTACGCACCTCTGCAAGTATTGGTGCATCTATTCTTAGAAAAGGAACACAGCCTAAAACAGTTCTTAGTGGACAAGTTAGCTCTTCCCAACAAACTGACGAAAAAGCAGCTTTGATTGAACGGTTACAAGGCGAGCTGATGGAAGCTCGATCCCTGGCAGCCATTGGAGAAGCTCGTCTGAATAGATGGCGACGTTAGGTATCCCCTTATTTCCATAAGGATTATCTAAAATTGAATCAATAGCTAAAAGGAGCTTGAAATTCTCAAGCTCCTTTTGACTTTTTTAACACTCAGCCATGTTATTGAAAGTGGTTACCAATGATAATTCGTGAGTTTGCAAATGTCATCTCAGCCACTATCACATTAAATTTGGCCTTAGATTTTTAACCAACCAAACCAGGATAAGACGACAGCCAACACTCCACTAGCAAGGACTAGAGCACCTGTTACTGTGATAACAGCACCAACTTTTCGTAGTCCTTCTGGAGGGAGACCATCGCCAAACAGAAAATCACCAGTGGCAGAGAAGTTATTGCCTAATGCAGTAAGCTGCTCTAAATGGTCGTTACCGTAGCGAGGCATGCGTTCAAATGGGATCTCACCCATAGTCTGCTGAGGTAGAATGCGTCGCCGTTGATAGGGCACCGTATCTTCCCCAAAGTTGTCCAGGTACTCATTGCTATTGAGCAATGCATCCACAAATCCTTGGATTCCCTCGGTAGCCAACACAATTGACCAGGCCAAAGTCTCACGCTGATTGTAAACCTGACGACCCAAAACCCGCTGAACGCACATATCAACAAAGCGATAGTTGTTGCTGCATTCATAATTAAGACGTCTAAAGGATTCAGAGAGCAGCAGGCCACGAATGAATTCTCGTACGGATATCTGGGAGCTACGCAGCTGGGATTCTAAAAAGCGAGCGCGATGACATAATAAAAGCTGCTGTTCATTAAAAATGCGGCGATAGGCAGCCAAAACTAGAGCTTCAAGCTCCTGGGCATCAGGTAGTGACTCAGTGGAAAAGATACGAGGCTGTTCATCACCAGGAATTTCAAAACCTTTTACACGCTGGTTTTGACAAGTGGTGGGATAGCTTAACAAAGGCAAGGTCATCGGGTTCAAATCCTTTTGTTAGGGCAATGCCATGGAAAAAACTGCAGGGTAGCCGTGACAACTACCCAAAATGCAGTTATATATGGAGTTCTCGTCCTCCGTCAATTCTTATCTTATGAATACGAGGGAATCTCCCAGAAAAACTCGTACAAAAACTCAATCAAACAATATAAAAGTCAACACTCTTCTAATTAACCCTAAACACCTTTTGATAGCTAACATTCAGCTTTGTCACAACACTAAAGAGCTGAGTGTTATTGGGACTGAGATAAACACTTAATTCTTCTACGAATAAACAATATCTGCAATATCTGAGAAAGCATAGTCATTAATCTGAGAAACTTTAATACCCTGTTACCATTAGCAGCAAGAGTGCTTATTCATAGTATTTGTGAAACCAGCACAGCTGTAGGTCTTTCTGAGTGGATCATTGGCCTGGTTCTATAGCCCATTTTTAACCAGTCAAACACTCGGACATGCCCAAATAAAACAAACCTGGAGACTCTTACAAATCTCCAGGTTCTGACTAACTAAATGTAGCCAAGCTCTTAATCGTAATCAGACCTGTAAGCAACTAGTCGCAATCAGCCCTTAGGAAAGGGAGTTGATTACATAGTCGATAAGAGCGTTGTACTCAGTTAGAGCCTGAGCAGACATGTCGCGAGGAGCGCAACCACGGTTACGTGCAAAGCTTAGAGCAGCTACGTAAGGAGCAGTGGGTAGGTTAAGTGCACGGTAAACTTCACGCTGACCAGCAATACCCCACTCATCTAGAGGACCAGTACCACCCACAACTAGGCTGTAGCTGATGAGACGCATGTAGTGCTTGACGTCACGTAGGCACTTTGCTTTGAACGTGTCGGTGGAGTTAGCTTCACCAGCATTGTTCAAGTAGGGGTACTTAGCGATGCACGCATCGTAAGCTTCTTTTGCAACGTTATCTAGGTTGTTAGCTAGCTTCTCAGCAGCTTCTAGACGAGCAGCCGCACGCTGAAGGCTACCTTGTACGGACTCTAGGTCGGAAGTGGAAGGAAAACGACCAGCTGCATCAGCTGCAGCGATCACAGTGGTAACAACAGATTTCATTTTGGTATTTCTCCAGTAGTTAAATTGATCGTCAATCAGTCAGAACAATCTCACTTAGTCGTCAAGCGGTGACTAACCAAGAGCAGAGATAACGCGATCAAAGTAGCTGCCAGCTTCAGCAACTAAGGAAGCACAACGGTCGTTGACAACGGGAGAACCCATCTTACGTAGACGTGCACCAGCGCGAGCTTCGCTAGGCTCATCCTTAATGTGAGCAGCGGCTTGAGCCTTCATGATCTGTACAGCACGTACAGTAGATGTTGCAGGTACGCCTAGAGCAGCGTAAGTCTCTTTTAGACCGTTCAAGCAACGATCATCTAGAACAGACGCATCACCAGCTAGTAGAGCGTAGGTTACATAACGCAAGATGATTTCGCCATCACGTAGGCAAGCTGCCATACGACGGTTGGGGTAGCAGTTACCACCAGCTTGGATTAGACCCTGGTTCTCACAGATCATGCCAGCGATCGCATCGGATACCATGCAGCTAGCGTTGGAAGCAATTGCGTTTACAGCGTCTAGACGACGGTTGCCACTAGCAACAAATGCCTTAAGAGCAGTTAAGTCACCTACAGGTGCAGTGCTGGCATCAGCGGATACTACCGCTCTAGAAAAAGCGTCAAGCATGGAGCTCTCCTTACTTCAAAAACATATCTTGTAAGTTCTTGAGTTAACCGCCATAGCAGTTCGGTTAACTACGTAACAAACATAGGAAATGGAGGTTCTTTAAGTCCTTGATATTGAGAACAAAGCAACATTCCGTTACATAAAACTTATTTAACTGACATTGGCAAGAGCAAACTAATGACAAACGGCGAATCAGCCGTAAGAATAGATGGGTATAGAACATTTGATTTTGAAAAAAGACTACTGCTATGACTAGCTCTACTGATACGGCTGCTCCCCAGACCAGCATCGAAGAAATTACAGAACTGATTACTGAGTTTGAAAAGTATCGTGAGCGCTTGATGAGTGAGACTCTGGACGCCGCTAAAAAAGCAAAAATGCCCAAGAAAGAAACCATGGCAAGATTGGAGCCTGAGTTAACCAAAATTGATGCGGCGCTGACACAGCTACGGGCTCAGCTCGCTACTTTGCAATCTGAGGCAACTGCTGAATAGGGTAGGTCGGCTCTGTACCTGAAGTTTGTCAGGAGTTGATGCCTCTCGACTCTTCACTCCTTGCCCTTAGTGTTTCTAACCTTGATATTTGACAGTCCACCAGACTGATGTTTAGTTTTATTGGATGTTTGGATAGGCGCACTCAGGAATAGCAGATATGAGTACTGGTTTAATGGACGAAGCAAAGCAGCAAGCGGCAACGGACCAGCTTGTCCAACGGGTGAATGAACAAATTGATTTGCTCTCATTTGATGAGTCAGACCAGGACACCCTCCGGCAGTTGGTAGAAAGTTTCTCTGATAAGCGTGGCATGATGCGGCTACGCATTGCTGAAACTCTGGGTCAGATTGGGGAACCGGCTACGCCTGTGTTGGTGGATGCGCTGGCAAACCATCCCAATGAGGTTGTCCGTCGTGCCTGCGCAAAAACGTTGACATTGATTGCAGATCCCACGGCTATTCCCACTCTGGTCAATTCATTTCTCAATGATAGCGATACGGTGGTTCAGGGCTCCTCAGTGGGGGCTTTAGCCAGAACCGGACGGCCTGCTGCGCCGAAATTACTAGAGATTTTAGAAGCGCCTAGTCATCCTGAAACAATTAAAGGTCATGCAGCTTGGGCACTGGCTTTTATGGGGTCTGAGGCTAAAGATTTGCTGTTGCAGGCACTGAATTCTGAGTCAGAAGCAGTACGAGCTGCCGTGGTGGGTGCGATCGCAAAAGTTGCTCAAGAAGAAGCTAACCCTGAAAATTTTGACATTTTGATCAATGCCCTGGACGACGATGCCGAAATTGTTCGCTGTGAAGCGGCGGCTGTGCTGGGTAATCTAGCCCACCAACCGGCTATCCCTACGTTGTTACCGCTATTGAACCACGCCAGCGCAGAAACCCGTAAATCAGCAGTTTTAGCAATCATGAAAATCGGCCAGGTGAATACCATCGAAGCCTTGAAAACAGCTATGGCCAAGGAAACCGATGACGGCCTGAAACCCATCTTTAATCTAGCCATTAGCCAAATCCAGAAAAAGTCTACCGCTAACGATGATGACTGGGATTGACGATCAAAATCCATTACGCACGCAGCTAGCAAATGACCTTAATAACTCAGAGTGGCTCCAAAAATTTAAGGCCATTAATCAACTGTTGCACAGCCTTAAGGCTGAGATTACAGAGATTCAAAGCTGTGACCTTAAATGGGATACCAGTAGCAACGGCTTGGTAATTCATTGCCCATCTGCTGATACTGCCCAAAAATTACAGTTGCAACAGCATCAGATCATTGCTATTGCAGAATATGCAAACTGCATCACATTAGTTCCCCCTGGTAGCTCAGCTATAATCCTTAAGGCATAAATGCTTTATGCTGTCGTCAAACTTAGGATGCTACATTATTCAACATGAAAAATTATCGTCAGGCTCTCGATGAGGTTTTTCAACTAGAAAAAACCGGTGGCTTTCACTATACCCATCAAGTCAAAACTTTAATTGAGAATGCTAAACAAGCGCGCCAATGGAAATCCCTTCTGAGGACACCGCCCTATCAATGGCGCACTGTTCTTAGGGACACAAAATATGTACTCGATCAGCTTGAGTCCTAACTCTCTGAACGACGGGAGAAGTTCCGTACCATTTCCATACGGGATAACGCGCTGGTGGCTGTTTCTTTCACATAGCCATCCACTGATTCATCCTCAGACAGCTTTTGGAGCACCCCAGCAGCCTTTTCTCCTCCCACGGAAGCCAGGGCATTCACAATAGACACTGAGAGAGCCAAATTCTCAGTCGTTTGCAATGTCTCCAGCAAAATATCCAGCGCAGCGTCCCCAATTTCACCTAGGGCCATAGCTGAGGCAATATGCACAACCGGATTAGGATCGTTAAGAGACTGTTTGAGCCCCTGCAATCCTAACTCTGGAAACGGTTCATTAGGAAAATTGAGGGCAACCTGTGCTAAAGCCTTAGCACAACTGCCACGCACAGTCACATTCTCACTGTTGCCCAAAGCTTCTACAATCGCAGGAACAGCGTCTGCACCCACCGCCCCCAGGGTTTTAACCGCTGCACGGCGATAAACAGTGTCTTCAGCATCCAGAGCTGCCATCAGTCGAGGAATCGTTGTATCGTCACGGTTGTCAATGATATCCACCATGGCCCGCTCACGGATGTGGGGGTTGGGATGCTTCAGCTGATCAAAAAAGGAGTCCATGGATTTCTTAAGATACGAATTATCAATGAATCAATTCTCTTCTTAAAAGAGAATTTTAGGGGGGAGCGTACTCACCGTCCACCATAGGGTGAGCAATGCCAATCTTGCAAAGACATGGAAATTAATCAAACCTTAGCCATTGAAAGATTCGCCTTTGCCCGTACCGCCCAATCATTGGCATCCAATAGCAATTTATGTTGACTGTAATCCCCTAATTTTTCCAGGGCCATCAACGATGCATACTGCAACATCCAAATTTTACTGTGGGCACTGGCCTGCAACGCCTCAATGGCTCGCGAATCTTCTAACTCTCCCAAGGATAACGCTGCTGCCGCCCGTGATTTCATAAATTGAGGCGAGGTATTATTAAGGGCCTCTAATAACAAATTATAGGCAGGCTGATGTTTGAGCCACCCCATGAGCTTCATCACATGGTAATGAGCACCATAGTCGTTATGGGCTTCGGCTTCATAGGTAGCAAACAGAGCAGCCGGTGCGGTATCCGCCTGCTGTTCAATAAAGGTTTGAATAGCGAGGTAAGTACGACCAAAATCAGTTTGGTACAGTTCTTGCACCAAAAACTCCAGGGATGGAGGCTGATCATATTCGTGAACCAGGTCTAAATCCTGGGGATGATCCCATAGAATTTGCTCAATCACCGGCAAAACGTCTTCTAGCGTTACCTCACTAGCGGCCATACCACTTTCTGCCAAGGCGCGCACTGCTCGTAGCCGGAACATTAGCGAAATGGGACAGCGGGCAATGGCCGGAATGGCCGGATAATACTGGGAATTAATTAAATCTTCGAGACAGGCTCGGCGGGCATTTACACTATCGCTCTGGAGAAACGCCACTACCCGATCAATCTGGCTAAAGTCTCGATTAAACCGACATACGGTTGCGATCGCAGCACTGGCCGTCGGCTCATCTTCAGCATCCATAAAGGGGCTTACCCGCTCCACCGCTGCACCATAATCCAATTTCACCAGCGTATGGATAATGACTCTATACGTTTGGTTTGGCTTTCCTAGCAACTGAGCAATGTCTTCTAAAATCTCTTTATGCTCAGTGCCAATCTCACCAATGGCCCACACAGCAGACTCTACGGTGTAGCGATCTTCATCAGACAAGCAGGCCCGAATCGTATCCAGACTACGCGAAGCTTTTAATTTACCCAACGTCTCGACTGATTTACGTCGGGTAATACGATTGTCCAACGAGTCGTAAGTAGTATTGACCGCTCGAATCAGAGCATCAATAGAAGCCTCCGATGGATAATTCGCCAATTGAGAAGCTGCAATATAGCGCTCACTCTCATCCTCAGCTTGCTCGGGTGGGGTATCTAGCAGCGCAATACACTGCTCTTCTGTTAAACCAAAAATATTGGCAAAACGCTTATCCATGGAATTGTTGCAATTATCTTATGGGTGTCGTTGGCTAACGCCAAAAGGAGACGTTGCCACACATTACAACAAACCTGGAGACTCCGAAGAATCTCCAGGTTTAGACTAACTAAACGTAGTCAAGCAATGAATCGAGTAATCAGCCCTTAGGAAAGGGAATTGATTACATAGTCGATAAGAGCGTTGTACTCAGTTAGAGCCTGAGCAGACATGTCGCGAGGAGCGCAACCACGGTTACGTGCAAAGCTTAGAGCAGCTACGTAAGGAGCAGTGGGTAGGTTAAGTGCACGGTAAACTTCACGCTGACCAGCAATACCCCACTCATCTAGAGGACCAGTACCACCCACAACTAGGCTGTAGCTGATGAGACGCATGTAGTGCTTGACGTCACGTAGGCACTTTGCTTTGAACGTGTCGGTGGAGTTAGCTTCACCAGCATTGTTCAAGTAGGGGTACTTAGCGATGCACGCATCGTAAGCTTCTTTTGCAACGTTATCTAGGTTGTTAGCTAGCTTCTCAGCAGCTTCTAGACGAGCAGCCGCACGCTGAAGGCTACCTTGTACGGACTCTAGGTCGGAAGTGGAAGGAAAACGACCAGCTGCATCAGCTGCAGCGATCACAGTGGTAACAACAGATTTCATTTTGGTATTTCTCCAGTAGTTAAATTGATCGTCAATCAGTCAGAACAATCTCACTTAGTCGTCAAGCGGTGACTAACCAAGAGCAGAGATAACGCGATCAAAGTAGCTGCCAGCTTCAGCAACTAAGGAAGCACAACGGTCGTTGACAACGGGAGAACCCATCTTACGTAGACGTGCACCAGCGCGAGCTTCGCTAGGCTCATCCTTAATGTGAGCAGCGGCTTGAGCCTTCATGATCTGTACAGCACGTACAGTAGATGTTGCAGGTACGCCTAGAGCAGCGTAAGTCTCTTTTAGACCGTTCAAGCAACGATCATCTAGAACAGACGCATCACCAGCTAGTAGAGCGTAGGTTACATAACGCAAGATGATTTCGCCATCGCGTAGGCAAGCTGCCATACGACGGTTGGGGTAGCAGTTACCACCAGCTTGGATTAGACCCTGGTTCTCACAGATCATGCCAGCGATCGCATCGGATACCATGCAGCTAGCGTTGGAAGCAATTGCGTTTACAGCGTCTAGACGACGGTTGCCGCTGGCAACAAATGCCTTAAGAGCAGTTAAGTCACCTACAGGTGCAGTGCTGGCATCAGCGGATACTACCGCTCTGGAAAAAGCGTCAAGCATTGAGCTCTCCTTGTTTTGTTAAAAACTTTTCGGTGGTGACAACAAACTCGTTTTGTTTGCGTTTATCACCATAAAGACAATAGAGAATCGTGGTTACCTCTGTCCCAATTAGCGAAAACAAAGCAACATTCCGTTACAAGAGGCACAGTTTTCTAATTTTCAGATTCTCACTCTCAATATCTTCCTTCTGCTAAGTATGATGCCTTAACCTGGAAAGCATTGACAGTAATAGCCTATAAAACTTTTTATCGGTGCTCAGACACAAGAGTCGCCCCTAGGCTCGCTCATCAAATCGTGTATGAAAACTACCGTACTTGATCCAATATTGCTGCAAGTCATGGTGGGGAGTATGTAGGCTGGCCTTAGCGCGATATAAAACTACCCGTCGGTGATTACCAATCCAAATCTTCTTGATGGGTTCTACGCAAATTAATGTCCCCCCTAAGGCTTTCAAGCAATCCTGAAACTTTTCCACTGTTGAATACTCAACGGTTTCAAAAATAAAAAAATTACCCGAACGAATCAGGTGGCGACTACGGATCCACGATTTCATCTTTTTTTGCGCTTGGGGAGGAAGCATGGAAATCCGAATCGTGTTGAGGTCTTTTAGCTCTAAATCTGGGTCCGTATCGGTTTCAAAGTCTTCAGAAAGGTAGTTCATTATCAAAACTGGCACGCTTACGGAACTTTAAAATCCCCTCAGTCGAGCCCCACACATATTCATCTGTTTCAATATCCATGCCCTGATCGATACTCAGCCATGTGCTTTCAGTAATCTCCACATGGCTGGTGAGATAGGTCATCTTGCCTTCTTTGGGAATAATGCAAGCCTTACCCGGTTCCACGTTACCGATAAACGTATCGCCCTCACGCTTGAACACCATCGAACAGCCTTCTCGACGTTCGATACAGTCGGGGGTAATGGTTTTTAGCACATCTAAATTATGGCCAGCGCCGGCATAAAGTAACCGATCCTTGAGGCCATAATTCTCAATATAAACATGGTCTCCCCTATCAACAAGACGATGTACACCTTGCCGGTATGGACTCCATAGGTCATAATCTTGAGTCTGTTCAGAATATAGCCCCACACCGGAGAAAAAATCATAGGGAAGCGGACGAAAAAAAATTCGAATGTGGGCGAACTTTTTAGGATCCTCAAATGCTTGATGTTGATTACTAAAGTCCCCGGACATCCAACGAGCGAGGCTGATAAAATCCTGTGAGTAAAAAACATCAGCATTGCCAGAAAGCACCATTTCTTAAAATTCTTAATTTACTTGAATTTATTCTTTTTCAATCAGACGAGAATTGTACGCAGTGGACTGTTGAAAGCTTACCAGCGCGAACATATTAGGTTCCAGCAATCCTGTTACCACCCTATGGTCTCTAGTGTACGCAAGCAGCAAGGATAGATGCCAGGATTATGGGCGATCGCACCACAGATTATCAACATTCGATGACGGAATTTAGCTGGTTGTGACCCCACGCCTGACTTCAGACGAAAAGCTGGCCGTGGTTACGCCTTTACCGCTACTGGTTTTAATCAATGACACCCGAAAGCGCAGGTTGGGAGTCGCAAACCAAATCTTTTCTTCTGCCGCTGCCCGGTCATAGGCCGTAGTCAAAATAAAGGTACCGTCATCGGTGAGACGGTAGGACCCCATGGACTCCATAGTCTCTGCATATCCCTGTTCTCGCAGTAACTTTCCTGTCGTTGCACTCTCAGGTACAGGAATCAAAATCGTTGAACCTGCCAGGACCTCATCTTCGTCCCAATCAGACTCCCCTTCCCAACTCATTTTGAATGGACTGACTATGCTCTTAAGAGAAACCTCATACTGTTGACATAGATCCAACACCCCTGGCGCATCCATTGTCAGGGCTTCGATATTAATGTTGGAGCGGACTTCCTCAAAATGACCAAAGGCTAAGTGATGGGCGCTACGTTGGGATCTCCATTCTCCAATTGAGCGTTCAACAAAGGTTTCAATATCCATTGAGGTAAATTTTTTTGAATCAGCTTCTGATTTTATAGCGTCGCCCCCACAGGTCACAACACCATTGCTCGCTGAAAGCCTTATCCAAGTAGTATCAATCCGAACAAAGCACCTTCCACGATTAAGCGCCTAAACTCCTGAACTATAACCGTGGAAGAGACTTATATCTAGTTAGTCGTCCGCCCTAGCCTAAATGTTTGAGTTTGACAGACTACTAGTCAAGAACATTTGCTTATGCTTCAGTGATGCTAACGATCTTGGCACCAGAACGTTGCATGTTCTGAATCCGGTTAGAAAGCTGGTTAAACCCAACTTCTACACTATAGTTACTCTTGGTAACCCGGCTGCCAAAGTTAGCTTTAGTTGCCACAATACGGAAACGCTTGCCAGTATTGTTGTAGGCACCAGAACCGGTAGCCGGTGACTTGATTTTAGTCCCTAAGTTACCGGCTACATCTCCAATCAATTTGGCAGATTTTCCAGTGTCATTAGCCGCATACCCCCGATCTAACGCAAACAAGCGGTTAAAGGCAACATTCTTAACACCAGTTTGGCTAACACCACAGGCATAGGGAACTACGTTCTCACCAAATGTAGACAGATACTCATCACTGCTCAGGTAAGAATCAATGTCCGCATCGTAGCCAGAGGCGTTGTAGGTCTGAACATGCTCAGAAATTTCTGATTGATCCTGGGGAGCACGGCCTAACAAATGCTTAAAGTTCAGCTCAACAAAACGGTAGGGAGAGGAATTTTCAAAGAAGCGCGCCTTATAAAGGCCTGAGGTAGCCACGGCCCGCACAAAACCACGTACGGTAATTTCACCATTCTTGAGCTTGGATTCTGCACTCGCTAAACGCTGACTCTCTAGCAGATGAGCATTCCCCAAAACCTGCTTATAAACTGCACGAATAACCACCTGAATATCTTCCTCAGTGGCGTTGGGACGCAGCTCAACCGCTTCATTATTAACCCACAGTGACATAACCGTTTCTCCTAAAAAATAGTGATGATTAAACAACCCGTAACCTGAATAGCTACAGCATTTTGCAAAACACACCGCCAGCAGAGAACCGTTTCTTTGCCGGTGGTGACAGTCTTTAAACCTAGTTGGTTTCAGTGACGCTCAGAATTTTGCCACCTGTCTTCAGAATGTTCTGAAGACGCTGGGACATCTGACTGTAGGAAACAACATATTCTTGCTGACTAACACGTCCCAACGCAGCGGCAGCTGTAGATGTGCTAACTTTAATGCGAAATCGCTTATTGGTACTACTACGCCCTGTACCGGCTTGAGGAGCCGAAATTTTAGTCGCCAAGTTGCCACCGATATCACTAATTAGCTTAGCTTGGTTACTGCTGTCGCTAGTGGCATCTCCCCTTACAAGGGCAAAGGTACGGTTAAAGCCAACATTCTTAATGCCGGTCTGAGTCTGGTTACCACGGACAGAGGGAACAGAATTCTCGCCAAAGTTAGCGATGTACTCATCACTGTCGATGTAAGAGTTAATCTCAGCTGTATAGCCGTGCTCATTGTAGAGAGCCACATGCTCAGCAATTTCTGCCTGATCTTGGGGCGCACGACCTAACAGGTGCTTAAAATTTAGCTCGATAAAGCGGTAAGCCGAAGAATTCTCAAAAAAGAGGGAGCGATACAGCTCTGACTGGGCTACTGCCCGGACGAATCCTCTAACTGTGATATCGCCATCACGCAGTAAGGACTCAGCACTCGTTAAACGCTGACTCTCCATTACATGCTGGTTACCTAAAACTTGCTTATATACAGCACGAATAACCGTTTGCAGGTCATCCTCGGTTGCATTAGGGCAAAGTTCAACGGGCACAGCATTGGTCACCCAAAGTGCCATGGAACAATCCTCCGAAAAATTAATTTGAGTTTGCTAAAGGGCATACCGCCATGGCTAATGTAGCGGGCAAGGCTCATCAGATAGCGGATAGCGGGTCAACTATAATTTGCGAATTATCAGGATTAGAGCCTTAGACCAATTGTCATCTTTGGGAAATACTCAATCCAAATTCAACGGTTTAAACAGCCTTAAAGCCACTAAAATCGACATTCGGCAATAGGACCTTATTTAAGACAGATATCGGATTTTGAGGACCAAATGAGAACAACTTTTTTTTTCTTAATGTTTTTAGAAACATTTCTTCATCAGATAGTAATAAGCATAACAAATCGCAAGTAGATATGACGCTATGAGATCGCACCACACAACAGCCTTTAATCAAAAATCTCGCAAAAACAACAAATATACATAGACACCAAGATAGGATCGCAAAACAATATTTTTGCGATTTAATATCCATACTTCATAACTTTAAAGTCAAATAGGAAACCTCCCCTAGCTCTCACCTAGAGGAGGTTTCCTATTCACCTAGGAGCATTAAACAATCTCGGTAATGCTCACAATCTTAGCGCCAGTGCGGTGAATACGCTGAATTTGAGGCGTCATCTTATCAGCAGAAACAATGTACTCATTCATGCTGACACGGCGGGGAGCATCAAACTTAGCGGCTGTTGTCTTAATCTTAAACCGCTTAGTTGTTCCAGAGTTTAAGTTAGTTGCCGCAGCCTTAATCTTGTTGCCCTTCTCATTACCAGCCACCTGAGCCACCAGCTGAGCAGACTTAACAGCACTACTTACCTGAGCAGGACCGCGATCAATCGCAAAGATACGGTTGTAGCTCACCTGGGACTGGCCCACCTGAGTCAGATTCGCATTGTAGAACGGAACCACGTTCTCACCAAACAGAGCCTGATACTCATCACTATCGATGTAGGAATCGATTTCAGCATCGTAGCCTTCTTCAACACAACGGCGGATATGCTCAGAAAGCTCAGCCTGACTCTCAGGAGCACGCCCCAAAAAGTGCATAAAATTCAGCTCCACAAAGCGATAGGGAGCACACTTCTCAAAATAACGGCTACGGTAAAAATCAGACTTACCCACAGCACGAACAAAGTCACGCACAGAAATAGACCCATCACATAACTGAGATTCAGCCGTGACTAGGCGCTCACTGTCCATTACGTGAGGATTACCTAAAACGTGGCGATAAACAGCATTAATTATAGATTGCTTTTCTTCGCTACTGCTGTTGGACCATAACTCAAACGTTGTCATTAGAGTTCTCCTACTGGTGATTATTAAAAAAGTCTCAACAATACCTACTAGAAAATAGCTAGAGCTATAAATGCTCTAGCCATTCTTGTAAGACATACCTTAGGAAACACGAGTGATGCTAGCAATCACACCGCCCTGCTTGTGAATACGCTTGTATTCATCAGACAATTTGTCAAAGGGAACCATATATACCTTGTTGGCGCGACGGAATTTAGACACGCGATTAAAGGCATTGGAGCGATAGCTAGTAACCTCGACCCGATAAACCTTCCCGTTAGCACTAGCACCCACACCATGGCGAGTACGAGACGAATCAGCAGGCGTCTGAAATGTTCCGCCAGCAGACATGGGAGACAAAACAGGCCCTGGTATCGCGTTGATTACCATCGAGTTCAAACGAGGCTTCTTGCCGTTAACACTGCCCTTCAGAGAACTACTGGAAGCACCGCGCACTAATTCGAAGGTATGGGTAAAGCCAACCATATTGCTAGCTTCGGTCTTATAGCCACGAATGTAGGGGACAAAATCCTGCCCAAAGACATCCTGATACTCATCGCTATCAATGTAGGAATCGATATCTGCCTCAAAGCCTTCTGTATCCAGAATGGCGCTATGGGCTTTCATCTCCTCAAAACTATTGGGAGCCCTGCCCAACAGGTGGCGAAAATTAAGCTCGATATTGCGATAACGAGGGCAGCTCTCAAAAAAGCGTGCACGGTACATATCAGACTTCGCTACGGCACGGACAAAATCCCGTACGGTGAGTTCACCAAGTTTAAACTGGGACTCGGGGACAGCGAGGCGCTCGCTCTCCATCACATATGCGTTACCCAAAACCTGTCTGTAGACGGCTTTGATGATAGATTCGAGGCCCTCACTATCAAGGCCAGGAACCCTCTCGACTGGAGGGGTCTCGTCGAAAAGGCTCACGCCCAATCGTGAAGCTGGTCCAAAAGCCATTAATGCTATCTCCTAGACGACAACAATGGTCTAAACAAATTAATTTATCTCGGAATGTTAAGAAGCTTTAGTTTTTCTTTGCCTCCTCATGTATGGAGTTTGTCCATACATGAACATTTGAATTAGTAAAACCTAGATTACCAAACATTTTCAAAGGCAAAGCGACCCTTACAAAGTCGCACTGAAGTTGACCATTAACACTTCCTGAGTCTCATATTCGTATATTAAAGCAGCCTCTAATCATCAAGAATTGTGAATTACTTGTGTACGAGGATATGGAAGATACGCACCTGGGATTTTTTCAATATTGGCAAAATGATTACATCCCTTGTGAAGAAAGGATTTCTCCCTAAGTACAGCTGGTATTTGCACTGCCCTAAAATCAGTCAATAAACCAATATCGAAGATACAAAACTATACATAAGACTGCACAAATCCTGCGAAAGTCTAGCAGGCATATACCTTCCCTAAGGCCATATCAAATGCATAGCAAAAAAGAGTAAAACTAGTTACCCGATTGAAACTGGCTGAGGGCCTGAACGAGATGCTCGAAATATGGATCGAACTGGCTATCGTTAAAGGGTAATTCCTGCTGTTTTAGCTGCTGCTTACTGGCCAATTGGAGAGCTTGCAGACCGTAGACCATGGCGTCCAGAGGTACCTGCAACTCTTGATAGAGTTGCTCCATGTAGGACAATCCCTGAATACTGGTGTAGTCAATGCGCTGGGCCGCAATACCGTAAGTAATGCAGCGCAGAAAATGCCAGAAGTCCCGCCAGCAAGCCTCAGCACGAATGGCGGGGTAAAGCTCACCCCCTGGCTCAGTGATACCGGGAAACTTTTGCAGGACTTGGGCTCGGGCCACATCGACCAGGACACTGGCTTGATCCCGCAATCTGCCAGCAATATCCCCAGCAGGCATGTCTACCAGAACATCATCATCCAGATAAACTCGCTCATCATCGGCGGTTTGGAGGCGTGCGATCGCACTTTCTCCAAACTGCTCTTGCCAACCGTCAAAGCTAACAATTCTTGCCTTAATAATTAATTCTTTAACCCGAGGGCTGAGGGAAGATGCCATGGTTACTTCTACACTCTCTAATTATTGTTACACAGTGTTACAATTAAAGCCTGACTTTTATATATCAATGATGTTGCAGTGAACTATTGCTAGTCACTTACATATCCATGGAACTTGCTGATATCAAAGCTATCCTCAAGCACTCTGACTCCCAGGAACGGTTGAAGGGCATTGTAGCGCTCAAGGAGTATGACGCTGACATTGCCAGCCCGCTACTGCTGAGCCAGAAAGATGACCCTGCGTTTTTAGTGCGTTCCTTTGTAGCCATGGGGTTAGGGCGTAAGCGTAGTGAGGCAGGTTTTGCGACGTTACTGGCCATGATCACCAAGGACCCCGATGCCAATGTGCAAGCAGAAGCGTCAAATTCCCTTGCCATGTATGGAGAATCATCCATACCTCATTTAGTCAAAACATTCCACACCAATAAAAATTGGTTAGTACGGCGCAGCATTTTGGCTGCAATGCTCGATCTTGAGAGCCCTGCTCATATGCTCGAAATCTGCTTGATCGCTATCGACGATCCAGACCTGACGGTCACGAATGCTGGCGTTGACCATCTCAGCACCTTAGCTAAAACAGACCAAGCAGACGCAGCATTGTCAGCCATTTTGTCCCTAAAGACATCGACAGACTGGTATACCCGTATGCATGTAGCCTATGCCCTGAAACGATTTGACGCCCCAGTAGCCCAAACCGCTTTAATCGAACTGCGTCAGGACAAGCAACATAAGGTAGTGGCAGCGGCCTTGGAAGGGTTGGTTCCCTGATATGCGTGCGGATATATGTGCGGAGAAAGCTACAGCCAACGTGTAGTTCTGCCCTAAGTCACTTCATATAGGGCTTAATCCAAACTGTAGAGGTGGCTACAACGAGAAATCTGAGACTTTGTTAGCTTCTTTGTCAATTGAGGGATAACTGAGCCACTCCCTTCAGGAAGATGCCTTAACAAAGGTTTTATTGCCGTTTCTGAGGTTGTTCGCTATTGTAAACGTAAATAAATATAAACTTGTTTCGCTATAGCTTGATTTCAGGTGCATTTCTTAAATCTAAGGCCCTAAATTTTATGTCATTATCTGTGCTTACTATTCCCACTGAAAACCTGGAAACATTGGCGACTGGATTTTTTGAACGATCTGTGGGGCAATGGACATCCCAGCGTCGTTACTACACGCTCAAAAATGGGGAAACCCAAGAAGTCGTCAGCCATCTAACCATTGAATTTCTGGAAAGCGGGCATCCTAACTTACTCGCTTTAGCAGAGGTCCATGGTTTAGATCAGGGATTGGTCTGTGGTGTTCAGTTTGCGTGGGAAAGTAATTACATTAGTCACAGCCGCAAGCAATCCACTGGTTCCACGGCATTTGGGATTCGCGATAATATGCTCTACCGTGATCGCGGGTTTGCTACCACCAAACCTGTCGTAGCCACTTATCAACTACGCGATCGCAACACCATGCAGTTGCACACCGAATACAACGGTTCTGCATTTGATGAGGAGCTCAAACTCGTCGGCGCAAACCACCGCACCCGCCAAACTATAATCTCCCGCGCTGGACAGGAAATTATGATTGGTCAATACTTAGAGACACGGATCTAAACTCTAGTTTTAGATGGATCGAACTTTATTACGCATCGATGAAGTCCCTAATGCAGCGTCAATGCTAAAAATTAGGGCTCTGTATTGATGAAAAGTACTAGCGTCAGTCATGCCCCAGGGCTATAGGGTAAAGAGTCACTCTTCATCCTGTTTGACTCTTTACTCTTCATCAGTCTTCTTATCCAAAATCTTAAGCTTGACGGATCACTAGCTTTCAGATAACTCACTTTCTAAACTGCGGCGGGTAGTGTTGCGAGTTAGACCATTCCACACATCCAATTCACCAGCACCACGACCGAGCAGTTGCCCCCTTGTGTTGGATGTCAATCCTTGAGCCATGGTGAAATCTGCGCCAGCAATATTGCCCACCATGTCAAACTCCACACCCGTTAAATCGGCTGCCCGCAGGTCAGCTTTTTGAAACTCAGTACCACTCACACGGGCATTGCGCAGGCTGGCACCGGTCAGAAACGCCTTTTGCAAGTTAGCACCACTTAAGCTGGCATCATCCAAAATTGCACCGGTTAAGTCGGCACCACTCAGGTAAGCGCCCAACAACTTGGCCCGCCGCAAGTTGGCACCACGCAAATAGGCCGTATTCAGAAACGCACCATTGAGTACAGCTTCTGGCCCCACAGCTCCGGAGCTTTGATAACGAAAGCCCTCTGGCCACTGGGTATGGTCATCGTAAAGGGCGATAGTTAACTTAGCCTCGTCTAACACGGTGTTGATAAAATTAGCGCCCCTGACATCAGCCCGATGGATAAAGGCTCCGGTGAGATTGGCTCCGGTCAAGTTGGCCCCACTCAGGTCTACACCACGCAAATCAGCTTTTTGTAATTGGGCCCCACTCAGGTTAGCGCCTGTAAGGTTAGCCCCAATCAAAGTAACGGCTTGCAAACGAGTGCCCGCCAAATTCGTCTCTGATAAGTTGACTCGATACAAATCAAACCCACGCAAATCTTTGCCTGAGAGATCGGCCCCCGATAAGTCCTGGTGGACCGACAGGCGCTCTAGCAAAGATGCGCTCAGAGTTTCGAGATGACTCATAGATGGCTAAACTTTGTAATTAAACCGTGTTCGTTAAGGTCAGTGTAACAGTGCCCTTGAACACCATCGTGAGCCAACCGCTATTTAATACGGACAATATCCCATGTCATTTCAATCTCCCCTGACCATGATGGACTTCTTTCGCAAAAGTGAAGGCATCTGGTTTATTCAGAGAGCAGTACATCATTTTGACTCAGTGGCCGATGAGTCGGGAGAATCTAACCTAATTGTGGATGTTATCGAAGCTCACGATCCACGAATTGTCGAAATTTGCCAGAGCCAAGGTGTAGATCCGTCTAAGGCCGCTGGCGGGGCTCAATTCTCCTGGCAGTCCAATACCAAAGAATTTACCTACAATTCTGATTATGCCGCTATTCTAGTTGACCTACCCAATAACGACCAAGGGCGCACAGGTCAACTATTGCGCGACCGAGGCTACGTGGAAAATATGCCCGTTGTCGGACGATATGGCTTTGCCAACGATGGTGTTCTTACCATCGATAATGAATACGACAAAAACCAGGGACAAGAACGCTGCTGGTTCCTCTCCGACGACTTTCGCGTACGGGTCAGCACAGCCCGTTTAGCCAATGGCATTAACCTGATGACCTATTGCTCAGAACGGCGATTTGTCACTGAAGATGACCTAACTGCCATGGTAGAAACCAATGCTGCACGATTGCGTGCAGCATGATGTAACGGAATATGTCTTTGTCTCTAAGATTGAAGACAGGCTCCTCTGATATCTCCTATGCTGCAAATGGCAGAAGGTATCTGTCGTAACCGTTATAAATTAAGGCGAAGACAAATGTACCGCCCTTTTCTAGAGCATTTAGAAACCTCCTTAAAAGAGAGATTTGAACTACAACCACGGGCTATTCCAAAGGGGCTAGAGTGCAACATTAGCGAACGAGGGCGGAATCCAGCATCGATTCAAAGCTGGTGTTATCAGTCCCCCGAGCTTAGAAAAATTCGCTATACCTATATTGACGCTGGTAAAGGGGCACAGATATTTAACAGTGTCCTTTATCCTAGCCATTGCTACGATGTACCCCTACTGGGGATTGACTTTTTGTCCTTTGGTAAAGTCAAGAACTTAATTGTTCTAGATTTCCAACCCTTGTTTCAGGATGAGGCCTACGAAGCTAAGTACCTGATGCCGCTCAAGGAGTTGCGCGACAACTATGCTGAACTGGCACAGGGGCTAGAAATGAAGTTCTACGATGCTAATCAGTACTTTTCAAAGTATTTGTTATTTGCCAAAACAGATGCCGAAACCGTGTCAACCCGTGTTTTGGCTGCCTTCAAAGATTACCTAGATCTCTATTGGCAAATTTTGGCCGAGGCTGAACCGCTAACTGCTGATGAAGAAATTGCCAGGGTCAAGAAAGCTCAAATCGACTACGACCAGTACAGCGCTGAACGTGATCCGGCCCATGGCCTTTTTAGTAGTTACTTTGGTTCAGAATGGGCTGATCGTTTCCTCTATGAGTTTTTATTTGAGGATGCAGTTCCCTTAGCTGTTCAAGCTCACTAGTCACACCATACTGTTGCATGATGGGGCACCCATAAGGGGGCCGCTATTATTTTTGTATATGACCTTATATCAACCGTTTTTAGACTATGCGATCGCAACTCTTCAAGATCGCTTAGACCTATCTCCCTATCCGATTCCCACTGGCTTTGAGAGCAACACAGCCACGACTGGCAAAGGTAAACGTGAAGTCACTGTACTGACCACCAGTCATGGCTATTGCTCCCCAAAACTACGGCAAATTCGGGCTGCCCATGTGCAGGCTGGGGATAGTTTACAGGTCCTTAACTTTGTCATCTTTCCTCAGCTAGAGTATGACCTGCCGTTTTTTGGGGGAGACTTGGTGACATTGCCAGGTGGCCATCTGATTGCTATTGACATGCAGCCTCTATTTCGGGATAGCCAGGATTACCAAACTCGCTATAGCGATCCGATCATGCCCATGTTTCAGCACTATCAACAGTACTTACCTTGGGGTGGCGACTTTCCAGAAGAAGCCCAACCCTTCTTTTCCCCTGCATTTTTGTGGACCCGTCCCCCTGAACTAGAGGACGTAACTACCCATGTATTCAATGCCTTCAAAGACTATCTCAATGCTTACATCGGCTTTGTAGAACAAGCCCAGCCCATCACCGACCCTGAACGCCTCAAAGCCATTGAAAAAGCCCAACTGAGCTATATTCGCTATCGAGCCGAGAAAGACCCGGCCCGAGGAATGCTAACCCGCTACTACGGAGCCGAATGGACCGAAGAATATATCCATGGCTTTCTATTTGATTTAGAACGTCATCTACAAACTGCTTAGATATGCCCAAAATGCTGTAAGGGCGCTCAGAAAAACTAGCAAAAGAGAGTAAGTGGACGAGAGCAACAACTTGCCCCCACCTGACTTTTCCTACTAAGTCCTAAAAGCCTCTGATAGCAAGGGTTTTAAAATTCAGGCCGATTCCTAATAAACTTGCGTTATTGAAAATTCATCACGAGGTTTTAGGGCTTCTAGCCCGCTAAAATCGAGCAGGTTTTTCTCTCAAAAAGATAATGGGAAAAGTCAGGCCCCCACTTACTCTTTTTTCTGACAACTGTTTTGATTGACAGAAAACAAATCCCGTGCTTTAGAGACTTTTTTAGCCTCAACACAGCATTAGTTATGACAATCAGAAAATCTAACGTATTTTTTAGGGGTTTGTCTGTTACCGGCTCCCCACAACCCTTATAATTCGTAATATATTGCGCCCCCGTCGCAGTATATAAAATAGAAGAACGGCTTTGAACAGACAAGTTTGTAGCTGTTTTCTACGGATGCCAAAAACATCATCGAATTGCATTAGGTGAAGTTTCTTTAAGTTTCTTAGATTCGTACCCTATTCGCTTTAATCTTCAAGTTGGGGAGAGCGAAGTTTGCTGAGATGATTAATGGCTTCTGTGAAAGATGTTTCAGATTGTCTGCATTCGCCTATCTATGTTTGAAACTGTTTTTAATACAGTTACTTGACGGGTTCTCGTCCCCACTTTTTTGGAAACTTACTTCGACGAATCAAATTTAGGAGAGTCAATCTATGTTTGATGCGTTTGCTAAGGTCGTCTCCCAGGCTGATGCAAGAGGCGAATATCTCAGCAGTGCTCAATTGGACGCTTTATCTGCAATGGTTGCTGACAGCAACAAGCGGATGGATGCGGTTAACCGTATCACTAGTAATGCGTCTGCCATCGTTACAAATTCCGCTCGTGCCCTATTTGCCGAGCAGCCTTCGTTGATTGCTCCTGGTGGTAATGCTTACACCAGTCGTCGTAATGCAGCTTGCTTGCGCGACATGGAAATCATCTTGCGCTATGTAACTTACGCTATCTTCACTGGTGATGCTAGCGTCCTTGATGATCGTTGCTTAAACGGTCTACGTGAAACCTATATTGCTCTTGGTACTCCTGGTGCTTCTGTTGCCATCGGTGTTGAGAAGATGAAGGAAGCTGCCATTGCGATCGCTAGCGATTCCAACGGCATTACTCCTGGTGATTGCTCTAGCCTAATGGCTGAGATTTCTACTTACTTTGATCGTGCAGCAGCAGCTGTTGCCTAAGGCAACTCCCTAAATAACCTTTAGTGAGTTTGGTATTTGGCAGATAAAGAGAGTTCTCTGATCGCCTGCTTCCCTTTTCTGTCCGTATGTTTAGAAACTTTGGGAGATATCTCAAGCAATGAAAACCCCTCTGACCGAAGCAGTATCCGCTGCTGATTCTCAAGGTCGTTTCCTAAGTTCCACTGAGGTCCAGTCTGCGTTTGGTCGTTTCCGTCAGGCTACTGCCGGATTGGAAGCTGCTAAAACTTTAACTGCTAAGGCTGATAGCCTATGCTCTGGTGCAGCCAACGCTGTTTACAGTAAGTTTCCCTACACCACTTCCACTCCCGGTCCAAGCTATGCTTCTGATCAGCGTGGTAAGGAAAAGTGCGTGCGTGATGTCGGCTACTATCTACGCATGGTTACCTACTGCTTAATTGTTGGTGGTACTGGTCCTATGGACGATTACCTAGTAGCTGGTTTAGATGAGATTAATCGTGCCTACGAATTGTCTCCTAGCTGGTACATTGAAGCGCTGAAGTATATCAAGGCTAACCATGGTTTAAGTGGTGATCCTGCTACTGAGGCTAATTCCTACATCGATTACGCTATTAACGCTCTAAGCTAATTGAATCTTTAGCCTATGGCAAGTTGCTATATCGGTTAAGTTTCAATTAATTACCCAGAGGCATTTGTGATCGCTTACTAGCGTTTGCAACTACCTCTGGGTTTGTTCTATTTGAACGTTATAGATTCGAGGTAATTTGTGAGCGATATTCCCCACAATCCAGATGGTAAGCCCTTAACCGTTGATCAGGCGTTGACCAATATCAACCAAACTGCTGATCCAGGGTTACGTTATTACGCAGCCTGGTGGTTAGGTAAGATGCGTATTTGCCAGCCGGAAGCAATAGAGGCTCTGCTGATGGCACTGGAGGATCAAGATACTGGTCGTTCGCCAGATGGTGGTTATCCCCTGTGGCGTAATGCTGTTACAGCTCTGGGGAAAATTGGTCAAGGCGATGACAGGGTGGTGTCGGCGCTGATTCATTGTCTTCATTGCGATGACTATTACGTGAGAGAAAAAGCTGCCCAGTCCCTTGAAAGTTTAGGTGAACCGGATGCTGTCCCTCATCTGGTAAATTTGCTGGATGGTGGTATCGAAACAGCAGTCCAGGTGCCCGACAAGCCCCACCTGGTGCAGCCTTACAACGCTATTTTAGAAGCGCTAGGAACCTTAGGAAATGCAGAATTGGCAACAATTATTGCGCCTTTTTTAGACCATGAAGTCCCCCAAGTGCGGAATGCAGCGGCCCGGGCAATGTATCAAGTTACTGGGAAAGCTGAATATGCCGAACAGTTGGTTAAAGTTCTAGACGATGACCAACTACAGCTGCGACGAGCAGCTCTAATGGACTTAGGAGACATAGGCTATTTAGGCGGGGCTGATGCGATCGCTAACACTCTGGCGGAAAATAGCATGAAGCTGATCGCTCTAAAGGGTGTGCTTGAACATCAAATCAATATTGAGAGAGAATCTGGACAAAACACCATACCCCTGTCTGCCGATAGCCGTCGGGTAATGGAGTTAATGGATAGTTTGTTGTGATGGTTGCCTCACGGAACACGTTTGACATCTGCTTGCAAGCCGTTAATGATGCGGAGTCTGCCCAAGGCTTACTAGATGCCGTAGAAGATTTAGCCCGTCTGACGGATGAGCGTTCAATTCCCACCTTGATTCAAGTATTGGGGTTTAATAACCCAGGCGCAGCGGTAGCCGCCGTCGAAGGGTTGATCCAAATTGGAATTCCAGCCGTATCCCTCCTTTTGGATCAATTGGACGGTTATAACTATGGTGCTAGAGCTTGGGCAATTCGCGCCCTGGCAGGTATTGGCGACCCCCGTGGACAGACTCTTTTACTAGATGCCGCTGTCAATGATTTTTCTCTGAGTGTACGCCGAGCCGCTGCCCGTGGGCTAGGCACAATTCGCTGGGTTGAGATACCAGACAATCAACGTGACTTGGCCATGATGCGATCGCAAACAGTACTGCTTCAGGTCACCCATGACGAAGAGTGGGTCGTACGCTATGCAGCCGTCGTTGGGTTAGAAACCCTTGCCCTAAAATTGATTGAAACAACAGAGATTATTCAACATCTGCGTCAGCTACAACAGCATGATGAAGCGCCTGTCATCCAGGCAAGGGCGCAATGGGCTTTAGAAAAATTAGACAAAAAGTAGATTCAAATAAAAATGGGTAGGGCACAGACTATGCCTTACCCATTTGTTTATCCCAAAGAAGACAATTCGTTATGACAACAAAGAGCCATTCGCTGATACTTAAACAGCAACAGGAGCTAAATAACCAAGCTCTTCAAGCTTTGCCATAACTTTGTTTACAGACTCGTCAAGAGTCTCGTTAACAGTCTCGCAATTAACTTCAGGGTTTAGAGGTTCCTCATAGGGATCGCTGATGCCAGTGAAGTTCTTGATTTCACCAGCACGAGCTTTCTTGTACAAACCTTTAACATCGCGCTGTTCGCACACTTCAACCGGAGTGTTGGCAAAAACTTCAACAAAGTCACCGATGCGCTGACGCACCTGGTCCCGCACGTCACGATAGGGAGAGATCGCCGAAACCAGAACAATCACACCGTTTCGAGTCAGCAAGTTGGAAACAAAACCAATGCGACGAACATTTTCATCGCGATCTTCTTTGCTGAACCCCAACCCCTTGGTAAGGTTAGTCCGAACAATATCACCATCTAGAACTTCAAGTTTGGCACCAGCCGCCCGTAGTTTTTTCTCTAGGGCTTGACTAATGGTGGTTTTACCTGAACCACTTAAGCCAGTAAACCAAACGGTTACTCCACGATGTTGCATATAAAGATACTCCTAAAAACTATATTTGAACGCTACCCATATTCACACGGCAGTATTATACGTTACTAATCTTTACAGATAGGTAGCACAAGTAACGTTCCACCCATTGCACATTTACAGTCAATTTACATAAGTTAATCCACTGTAGGATTTTAGCTTCAAATAACAAACTGTTTAACTAAAATTGTAAACGGATTAGTTCCTTAAAGACCGTAAAGCCAGATTGCTAACGGAGGGGTCACCAAAGCCAATACTAGACTTAGTGGACCTCCAACCCTGACAAAATCTAAAAAGCGATAGCCTCCTGCCGTATAAACCATAGTGTTTGTCTGATAGCCAATAGGGGTCATAAAACTGTTAGACGCCGCAAAGGTAATGACAAACATCACCGTAAATGCATTTAAGCCTAACTCAGATGCCACCCTTAACCCCACTGGCAACAGCAAAATCACCGCAGCACTATTGGACAAGATGCTAGATAGCACCGTTGTTAGCACATACAGAACGCTGAGCAACCCATACCCTGATAGACTCCCACCAATGGAAATAAGTTGCTGAGCCAGCAAAGCCGTCGCCCCTGAGCTTTCCATGGCAGTGCCCAGCGGAATTAAACAGGCCAGCAGGAAAATGACATCCCAGCGAACGGCTTGATACAGTTCTCCTGGCTTGAGACAGCCGGTCAGAATCATTAGCATTACTCCGGCCAGGGCTGAGACCAAAATATTGATGGGAGTAAATGCTGCGATCGCAACCACCCCCACCCCAATACCCATAGCTAAATTAGCCCGATCCGACCGCAGGCTTTCCAGGTCTCGCTGTTCTAGAACGAGTAAGTCACGGCTCGTTTGCAAACCCAGCAAACTTTGCTTTGGCCCCTGCACTAAAAGCAAATCACCAAACTTAAGCCGAACTTTTCCCATGCGTTCACGCACCAGGTCTTGACCACGGCGAATCGCCAAAACCGTCACGTTATAGCGCTGTCGAAAGCGCAAATCCTTCAAGGTGGACCCCACCAAGTTAGAATTAGCAATCACCAACGCCTCGGCCACACCCTCCTGACCTGAACTCAAATCTGCCTGCCAGGACTTTTGGCCAAACTGGACATCGGGCAAAATCTCAATGCCTTCGCCATCCCGGATTTTTAGCAAATCATCCCGTCTGCCCCGCACCAGTAAAATATCCCCCGCGCACAGGGATTTATCCCCCAGGGGTTGAGGGAAATGATTACCATTACGGATAATTTCCAGCACATCCAGGTCAAAGCGCCGCTGCAGCTGACTAGACTGCAAGGTTTGTCCCACCAGACTAGACCGTGGCGTTATCACCACCTCACTCACATATTCTTTGAGACCATATTCCTGACTGAGACTACTGTCAGACACATCTCGACTGGGTAATAACAGTGGGGCAATAAACGTGAGATAGAGCAATCCCACCACAAAGATGACAGCTCCCAGTTCAATAAACTGAAACAGGGAAAACGCCCCATAGCCCAGCTGATCGGATAGTCCACTGGCCAAGACGCTGGTGGAGGTACCGACCACCGTTAACATGCCACCCAAAATGGTGGCAAAGGACAGCGGCATCAGAAGTTTCGATGGCGACAAACGGTGCTGCTGACAAAAGTCCTCAATGATGGGCAAAAACACCGACACCACTGCCGTGTTATTGATTAACCCTGAAATTGGCCCCACAATCAGGCCTAGGGCAAAAATTTGACGGCGGCAGGTTTTCCCTCCCCACTGTAGCAACCAGTTACTAGCCTGCTGCAGTGCGCCTGTACGAGCAATGCCAGCACTCAGGATAAACATCGCCATCACCGTAATAGTGGCTGAGTTGCTAAACCCAGCAATCCCTTCCTGGGGCTCGACTAGCCCTAAAAGCATTAGGGCAACCATCACCCCCAGGGCAGTAATATCCGCAGGTAGCCATTCGACAACAAATAGAATCAGGGCAACCAAGGTCACCCCTAGGGTCATAAGAATTTGAATATCAATAGTCATACATCACTAGCCAGACCCATAAAAAGTAAGTCGTAGCGTGAGAAATTACGTAATTATAAAAAGTTGAGAATATATAGCAAAAACCCTATGGATCCGGAAATCTACTAGACTTCCCTACCTCAGAGCTTGAGGAAATATATGTCCTACCTGGCCAAGCCATAGAAAGCCATAGTGCCAAATAATCCACCCTAAGGGTAGGCTCTTTGGTTAACCTACAGCAAGGAAAGCAAACTATTACAGTCCACCTCCGGGCATCACGTTAACTTAACAAATTAGGGCATCGGTAGACGCAATAACACCCATAGGCTGAGGCTAGATTATAGCTTTGCACCCATAGGTCACCACATTAGAGCTTCACAGACTAGTTGCTCCAATGATGAACGGCGTTCGACATTACTTACAGAGGGTTTAGTCAGTTATCCGTCTGAAACCCAGCTAATTCTGGTAAAGCGCCACTGCGCCGCTGCTGCCGTTCAGTGATAAGCTTTGGCCGTAAATAAAGGTTTTCCAGTAACACCGCCCCGCCAGCAATCCATGGGGGGACAATCAACGCCCCGATAATGCCTAACACTTGGGTTCCCCCCAAGACAGCCAATAGCTGATAAAGCGGATGCACACCCACTGAAGAGCCGACTAGCAGCGGATCTAGAATATAAGTTTCAAGGTTTTGGGCGATCACATATAGCAAAAGCACCCACCAAAAGGTCCAACCGCCTTGGGGAATTGCGACTAATAAGGCCGGAATCGCCCCTAAAATTGGCCCTAGAAACGGGATTAGATTGGTCACACCTGCGATCGCACCCAGCCCCACCGCCAAGTCCTTCAGGCCAATAAAACTCAACCCAACAGTAGTGGCCACAGACAATAGGGCAGATACCACAAACCGCCCCCGCAAATAGCCACCAATCCGCTGAGCCATGGGGGGCATCTGAGCCAAAATTCGTTCATCCCATGGACTTGGCAGTAACCGGGTCAAATTTTTTACCAGGGTCCGACTGTCAGCCACCATGTAGCCTGACACAAATAACGCCAGGACTAAACTCAGTACACTCCCTAAGATGCCAGCGGTCACACCATAGGAACGCACTAGCAGCTGTTGACTTGAGCGGATGGTCCAGCTGATTAGACTCTGAACATCGATCAGTTGGGTAAAGAGTTCATTTGTCGTAAATGAGCGGGTATCAGTAAACGCCGTCAACCAGGCATCTGCCTCATTCAGCAACCCACGAATAGCAACTGGCACACGACGGATTATCCGTTCTAGTTGTTCAAATACCGTCGGGCCAATCAAGACTCCCAACAATACCAGACCACCGATTAGCATCAGATAAACCAAAATCACGCTCAGCCAACGGGGTACCCGATACTGCTCAGCCCAATCCACCACTGGCGCGATGGTACAGGCTAACACCACTGAAATCATTACCAGCAGCAACAAGCTTTTGAGCTGCCAAAGTATCACGAGAATAGGAATAGCGGCAATCAACAGAACAATACTGCTGACCGATATCGTTAACCGCTGCGACGGGTTATTTGTCAAAGTTTCGGCCCAGGTTTCTTTGGCCATAAATGGCAATCGGGTTCAGTTTTATCAGTCTACTGGCCTTTATAGCGTATAAGTAAAGCCATCCACCAAAATACCAGGCACATAACTATCCCCAAGGCTACGTTGCTCATAGGTATCAGTATTAGGAACCGTTGTTTGAAAATCAGTCAAATCCACTAGCCCCTCGCCAAAGCAATGGTAAAGACTTTCGTCAAACCGAAGATTTTCAATCGGCGCAATAATTTCCCCCCGCTCTACCCAAAAGCAGGCGTAGCGGGTCATACCAGTAACGCGACCATTAGGATGATCGCTCCAGTTCAGATAGTGCAAATTGGACAGATATAACCCCGTATCTAAGCTAGCTAGGATTTGATCCGCCGCTAAGGTGCCTGACAAAATCTCAGGAGCCCGCAGATGCTCGCCCTGATTGGCATAGTTAGATGGAACCTGATATTCCTTAGCACTGCGAGAACTCACCAGACTATTGACCAACGTCCCATGCTCAATAATGGGCAACTGCAGCGGCGCAACTTCACCATAGGTATTAAACCGGGGCATATTAGCCTGCTGAAAATTTTCTCGCAGGGTAAATTTGGTCGACAGTTGACGCTGCCCCTGACGCAATAGGCCAAAGGCACTGTTACCCTGCTGCAGATCCGCTTCACCCACACCGCCCCAAGAAAACATATGGAGTAATTCGGCCACCGCCGCTGGCGCTAAATAGGTGCGGTATTGCCCTCGCGCAACCGTCTTAGCAGGACGGCTGATAATGGCCAACTGCTGTTTGGCCTGATCGATTTTTTCTAAAAATTTGGCCTGCTGCCATTGGGTCCCCGCAAACGTCCCCTTAACCGCTCGATTGTGGGCATTAAATAAGGAAAAATCCAAACTATAGCTCGTGCTTTCAAACCAGTGACGCTGTCCGGCTGAGTCCGCATAGCCCCGGAATATTAATCCCCCAGCATAGATACCGGTAAAGTCAAGGGTTTGAACGGTGGGCAGCAGGGTGGATGCGATCGCATCTGCCCCTAAAATCTCCCCCTGGTGAATTGTCCGACTGGTGGCCGATCCCGTCGGCAACACCACAAATGGATCCACTGGCAACTGGGGCACCAACGTCTGTAATTCTTCGAGGGCTGTTTTCAGCAGGGGCCAGTCAGTCTCAAAGTCCCCTACAAAAGGCACCGTTGCCGCCGCCATCCGCTCATCCTGCATCAGCGTCAGGGTCAAATTGCCATCGCTCACCTGCCCTGTCTGCCGCACCAGAGCACGGTTAAAGCGAGTAAACTGACTGTCCTCTCCTGCCAGGGTCAGGGTGAAATGGGTAGACAAGGCAGACACTATGGTATCTGCCAATTGGCCAAACACGTTTTCCTTACTCTTAATCCTCTCTGCCAGCATGTCCACTACAGCACCGCTCATACCGCACCCCCAAAGACTTCAATATTATTGAACGCACAAACTGGCGAACCATGGCCAACCCGAATCAGCTGATTGGGTTCCCCCTTGCCACAGAAGGGCGTACCATACATCTCCCAAGTATTACGATCCCCCACCTGGGATAAACTTTGCCAAAACTGAGGCGTAATCGAACGATAGTTGGGATTCTTTAAAGTGCGCGTCAGCTTGCCATGTTCAATTAGCTTGCCGTACTCACAGCCAAACTGAAACTTGTGGCGCTGATCATCAATCGACCAGGAGCGATTAGTTTCCATATAGACCCCGTGCTCAATGTTGGCAACAATTTGCTCAAAGGTGCGATCGCCAGGTTCCAAATTTATGTTAGCCATGCGATCAATGGCCGGTCGATTCCACGACGACGCCCGCGAATTAGCCACCCCTGGCACCTGGGATCGCTGCTGACTTTCTAACCCCCCCAGCCCTCGTTCCAATTTGCCCCCACGGATCAAATATTCGCGGGTGGCCGGGTTGCCCACATCATCAAACCCATAGCTGGCCAACTCCCCCGGCACAGTTGGGTCAAAGGTAACATTCATTAGCTTAGAGCCATAGTCCAGGGAGCCAAAATCCTCCAGCTGAATAAAGCTACCCCCCGCATAGTTACGCTCATCCCCCAGAATGCGGTCCAGCTCCAGCGGATGCCCAATACTTTCATGGATTTGCAGCATCATTTGGTCCGGGGCCAGCACCAGTGTGGTCGTCAGATCAGGACAATTCTCGGCATAGAGTAACTCCACAGCCTGCTCACCCACCTGCTGCACCTGTTGCCACAGATCCAAGCCAGGGAATAGCTCCCATCCCCCTTGATAGCTCTGAGCTAAATACCCATGATTGGTACGCAACTGTGTGGTAGCCCCCTCCTGAGCAATCGTGCCAAAGTGGGTCTCGATTAAATAGTCCCGTTGATAGATCTCCGAGCCATTACTACTGACAAACCAGGTCTCAATATCATGGCTTCTAGCGGAAGCCGTGGCCTGAGCAATTTTTTCAGACACCTTAAGCCGCTCGCATACTTGCAGCAGAATTTGATTTAACTCAGCCGGGGACAGCGCATCTAACGCTTTGCGATGGGGAGAAATATAGCGTCCTTTAGCCTGGGGTCTGGCAGCCGTAGTAAACCGATGCACCGACCAGGCACTAGCAGCGACCGCCTGGTCGTAGGCAGTCACAATAGCCTGAGCTAGGGCAGGGGCACTGAGATTATTCGTAGCACTATAGCCAAATTGACCTTGAGCCAGGACTTCCACCATGGCTCCACGACCAATTGTTTGGGTATTGCGCTCTGGATGAGCATCTCGAATAGCACAGGCCTTAGTTGTGTCTTTAATCGCTCGAATACCTATCCAATCAGCAGATACAGTCGCAGCAGCAACGACGTCAGAAAGAATTTTAAACATAAATTTTGAGGTAGTGCAGACCAGGCGTGAAGCAATCCTGCGTACTACACCCTGTCTTGATAGTAGTAATTCTTACCGATTAAGCCCCTCAATGGGGGGGAAGACCCTACATTAGCGACGAACATAATTTATATAAAAAACAAAAAACAGGTCCATGCACTTACATATAAGGTTAAATCCGATCTAAACTTAAGAAAGCAAAGTATTAGCCGCCAAAAACTTAAAAATATTTTTATGGATGAGTTGGATAGCAAAATTTTAGGGGCGCTGATGACCGATGGTCGAGTGACGTGGTCGGACCTGGCCAGTCAATGTGATGTGTCATCTCCAGCCATTAGCGATCGCGTCCGTCGGTTAGAAAAACGCGGCATCATTCAGGGCTATCGAGTGGTGGTTGATCCCGTACAGCTGGGCTACGACATCACGGCGTTTGTGACGGTGGTGTTGGAGCACCCAAAATACCGCCAGGATTTTTTGGACTATGTGCAAATGACGCCCGCCATCCAGGAATGTCACCACGTGGCCGGGGATGGAGATTATTTGCTGAAGCTACGGTGCGGCAAGATGGCGGATTTGGAGCGGATTCTGAGTGAGGAGATCAAAGGACTGCCGGGGATCTTACAGACAAAAACGTCGATAGCGCTATCGACGGTGAAGGAAACGACGGTGTTAAAAGTTTAAAGACGGGTGTATTGCCATGATTTTTTTGTTTTTTCGAGGGTTGGTTTTAGGGGTGGCCATTGCCGCACCGGTTGGTCCCATTGGGTTGTTATGTATTCGCAGAAGTCTTTCCTATGGATCAATGGCAGGCTTGCTATCGGGCTTGGGGGCAGCGACGGCGGATGGGGTGTATGGTGCGATCGCGGCCTTTGGCCTGGCGGTGGTTTCTAATTTCCTAACGGATCAGGCCAGGTGGTTGGGCATTATCGGCGGTCTATTTCTCTGTTATTTAGGTATCACTACATTTTTGAGTAAGCCTGCGGAGAAAGCAGCTGAGATTAATCGCACGGGTCTAGCTGGGGCCTATCTATCTACATTTGGTTTAACCCTGACAAACCCGGCGACGATTTTGTCGTTTGTGCTCTTGTTTGCTGGCTTTGCGCCTGCGGACCTGGGCTATGGTCAGGCGGTGGTAATGGTAAGTGGCGTGTTTTTGGGCTCGGCGCTGTGGTGGTTGATGCTAAGTAGTGGGGTGTCACGGTTACGCCATTGGCTAACGCCTGGGCGATTGGTTTGGGTAAATCGTGCGTTTGGGGTATTGATTATGGGGTTTGGAATCGTGGCGTTGACCTGGCGAGGATAAATTTAGACGGTTTTCACACTTGAAACACTACTCACTACTCACGTTCATTTGTTAATTCAAGGGAAAACATTATGCAGCAAACGATAGGGTGAGTTCCTTCCTACAGATGACGTTTATGATTATCCTGACATTGGAACGCACCACCTTTGGGAAAACTGAAAAATCCCGTAAGCAGTACGTTGCAACACACCCTACCAGATGAAACAAATCACAGACTGCGGGATCTAGAGGTGAATCCGGAGTTGTTTTAAGCGGGTTGAACGAAGTCGAAGCCCAAAAGTACCTTTGGGGGTAATGGACAACCATTGAAAAAATACATAACGATCTTTAATTAAGCTACTGGAAATATTTTTTCTCCAGAGACTAGAGTAAATACAGGCATCTGCCCCACGCCCCCAATTTGCCAAACACTATGGCAGCAAAGACGATCCTGATCCTGACGGCGAATCCTTCGGATACTAGCCGTTTGCGTTTAGACGAAGAAGTTCGCGAAATCCAAGAAGGCTTAAATCTGTCGGCTGAGCGGGACAGCTTTAATGTGGTGTCCCAGTGGGCCACCCGCCCTGACGATTTACGGCGGGCCCTGCTGAAGTACAAGCCGCAGATCGTGCATTTCTCCGGGCACGGTGCTGGGGCAAAGGGCCTGGTATTAGAAAGCGATACGGGTAAAGCCAAACCAGTTAGTGGTGCTGCCCTATCGCGACTATTTGGTCTTTTTCCTAGTGTGGAATGTGTGCTGTTTAACGCTTGCTATTCTCAGGCGCAGGCGAACGCGGTGGTCAAGCATGTGGACTATGTGGTGGGCATGACCGATGCCATCGGCGACAGGGCTGCCATTGAATTTTCCGTCGGCTTTTATGATGCGTTGGGCTATGGTAATCCGGTGCCCTATGCCTATGAAGTAGGGCTATCGGCCATTGCTTTAGAAGGGTTGGAGGAAACCAACACCCCCATTCTAAAAATACGGAAAGGTCTTGAAAAGTCCGTTGACTCGCCGGAACCAGAACCGCCCAACACCGAACCTTTAGCCTCTGAAATTAGAGAAGCAAAGACTAACGAGACTACAACAGGTAACTCGCGTTCGGCCAAACAACCTGTCATTCTGGAAGAACCTGAAGGGTTGGTGCCCTTAGACTCGCCCTTTTATATCGAGCGGCACCCGATTGAAACCGACTGCTATGAAACCGTTGTGCGGCCTGGGTCGCTGATTCGCATCAAAGCGCCGCGTCAGCTGGGTAAAACATCGCTGCTGGTGAGAAGTTTGGACCATGCCAGGTCGCAGGGATTTGAAACGGTACGGCTGAGCTTTCAAACCTCTGACAATGACACACTGAATGACCTGGATGAATTTCTCCAGTGGTTTTGCTGCAGCGTTACCGAGGAGCTAGACCTGGAAGATCGGCTGGCGGACTATTGGAAAGGGGCACGGGGTATCGTTCGTCGCTGTCAGCGATATTTTGAGAAGTATCTGCTACAAGAGTTGGAACAGCCCCTGGTCCTGGGTCTGGACGAAGTGGACCAGGTATTTGAGCATCCTAAAATCGCCACGGACTTTTTTGGCATGTTGCGGGTGTGGCATGAAGAGGGCAAAACCAATCCCATCTGGCGCAAGCTGAATCTGGTGATTGTTCATTCGAAAGAGGTTTATGTGCCTCTGAGCATCAACCGTTCGCCATTTAATGTGGGACTGCCTATTGAGCTACGGGAGTTAAATTCAGACGAAATCGAAACCCTGATTGATCGCCATCAGCTAAGTTTGTCTGGCCATCAAAAGCAGCAGCTAGTGGAGCTGGTGGGTGGCCATCCCTATCTAATGCGGGCAGCGCTTTATCAGCTGGCGCGGGGCCGCATTAGTCTGACTCAGTTAATGGAGGAAGCGCCCACAGAGGGAGGTTTGTACAGCGATCATTTGCGACGGCATTTACTGAATCTGGAGGCGGATCCGGATTTACTGGATGCGTTTAAGCAAGTGATTCCCAGCTATCAGCCGGTACAGATTGGCTCGACGGAAGCGTTTAAGCTGCACAGTATGGGGCTGGTGAAGTATGACGGCAATGCGGTGGTGCCGTTGTGTGGCTTGTATCGGCAATATTTTCAGTCGCGTTTGTGAGGTGAGGTAATTGAATATAAATAAAATCCTCAGCAAGAAACAGTTGAGCAACCTCCTCCCCTTTAGAAGGGGAGGGGCCGAAGGCGGAGGGGGCTTCGATCACTTGCGCACGTTATCCAGACCCCTCCCTGACGGTTCCCCTTCTAAAGGGGAACCAGGTATCGCAATGTCTCACAACATAAATAGTTCGTTGTAAGTTGATTTGTATCTGATGCCCCCTCGGAAAAAATCATGGCTGAGTATCGATATCAAGTGGGCGGTAGCCTGCCGCCAGATGCACAAACCTACGTTAAGCGTGCGGCAGACGAGGAGTTTTACCAGGCGCTTAAGGCTGGAGAGTTTTGCTATGTGCTGAACTCTCGGCAGATGGGTAAGTCTAGCTTGCGGGTGCGGACGTCTAATCGATTACAGGCGGAGGGAGTGGCCTGTGCATCGTTGGATGTGAGTGGGTTGGGGACTACCACTATCGAACCAGCGGAGTGGTACTTCGGCATTATGGATAGCCTGGTAGATCGGTTTGGCGTCGACCGACTGGATCCAACCTTTGACCTGGATGATTGGTGGGAGGAGAATCACAATCTGCCTCCGGTACGCCGATTTGGTAAGTTTCTGAGCCATGTGTTGCTGCGGACGGTGGACCAGCCCATGGTGATCTTTCTCGATGAAATCGACAGTGTCCTCAGTTTGGAGTTTGAGGCGGATGATTTCTTTGCCGTTATTCGAGAGTGTTTTAACAATCGGGCGGAGAATGCTGACTATAAGCGGCTGACGTTTGCACTGATTGGGGTAGCAACGCCGACAAATTTGATCCAGGCAAAAGAAAGAACGCCGTTTAATATTGGTCGAGCAATTCAGCTGACGGGGTTTAGCTTTGAGGAAGCGACACCGTTGTTGCCGGGGTTAAGAGATTGTGTGAGCGATCCGGAGGCAGTGTTGCGGGCGGTACTGCACTGGACTGGGGGACAGCCTTTTTTGGCTCAGAAGGTCTGTCAGCTAGTGATTCAGGAGGTGGAGCGTGCGGGGGAACAGCCTGCAGCGGATGAGCTAGTGGCCCAGGTGGTGCATACCCATATTATTGATAACTGGGAGATGCAGGATGAGCCGCCCCATTTGAAAACAATTCGGGACCGGTTGCGGGAGAATGTGCGGGCGGGGCAGTTGTTGAGCCTGTATCAGGAGATTGTTGAAGAAGGATATATCCCAGTAGACGGTAGTGCTAAGCAGATGGCGCTGCGGTTGTCGGGGTTGGTGGTGGAACGGGACAGCAAGCTGCAGGTGTATAACCCAATTTACCAGACGGTGTTTACCCAGGACTGGATTCGGGAGTCGTTGGCGAGTATTCGGCCCTATGGAGAGAAGTTGGATGCGTGGGTGGCGGACCCTCAGGATAGTTTGTTGTTACAGGGGGAGGAACTGACGGATGCGCTGGACTGGTCGGAGACTCGTAGTTTGGGGAAGCAAGACTATGAGTATTTGGTGGAGAGTCAGAAGCTGGGGTTGCGGGCAGAACTGGCGGCAGTGCAGGCGACGGTAGCGCAGCAGACGCAGTTGTTGAATACGAAGAATAAGGCGATTCAGCGGGCGGATGATGAGTTGGCGGATGCAAAAGATGAGCTACGGACGGTGCGGAAGCGGACGCGACTGTCTTCGCTGTTGGGTGTCGGGTTGGTAAGTTTGGCCGTATTTGGAGCAGTTTTAACAGGGGCTCGGGCTACTGAAGCGATTGGCAAAGCACAAGATGCAGAAGAACAGTTAGTAGATACCGAGAAACAGCTAGTTGATGCAGAAAAACAGTTAACTAGCACTGCAACTCAGTTAACACGCCTAGAGACTAAGAACATTAGATTAGATAAAAGCAATCAGAATTTAGCAAAAGAGAACCAACAATTAGAAGAAGTCAATAAACAGTCTGCAGAAGAGGTAAAAGCCGCAAAAGCAGAAACCCAAACAGCAAAGCAACAGGCCGAGACTATTCGTGGCCAGGTGGCAGGACTGAATCAGGATTTAGCCACTAAAAATAACCAGTTGGGTGATGTACAAACTCAGTTAACCGGAGCTGAGTCTGAATTGGGTTTACTACAGCAGAATGTTGGGGCATTACAACAAAGTGTCAGTCAATTAGAGCAAGAACAACTCGTTAGAAAAGACGAATTATTAGAAGCAACTAGATTACGGAATCGTGCTGTAGTGCGTCGAAATCAAGTGCAAGAAGCCTTACGATTCTCGATTGGCACGCTGGGATTACAGCGGTTTAGAAACACTTTTTATGAGCTGGGTGGGCTGAGGAACGCAGTTGGATACTTAGAAGAGGGGCGAGAAAAAACTGAAAAGACTCAAGATAAGCGAGGAGAAAGCTATAGCCACGGTAATATAGGCGAAGTTTATAACATTCTTGGGCAGTACCCCGCTGCGTTAGACGCCCATGAAAAACATCTAACCATTGCCAGACAAATTCAAGATCGACGAGGGGAAGGACAGGCCCTGGGCAATAAGGGTGAGGTGCTTTATAACCAGGGTAAATATCCAGATGCTTTGGAGTTTCATCAACAGCATTTAACCATTGCCCGTGAGACGAAAGATCGGCTAGGAGAAAGTCAGGCACTGATGAACCTGGCACGGGTTTACTTAGCCACAGGCAATCCGAAAAAAGCACTGAACACTCACCAGGAGAGTTTAGATATTGCCATAGCAATTAAGGATCGACTGGGGGAAGGGCAAATCCTTGGCTATATGGGGGATGTGTATGACTTTCAAGGAGAGACGGATAAGGCTCTGGAGAAATATGGTGAGGCAGTAGAACTGGCTAAAACTATTGGCGATAGCTTTGGTATGGCAGATGCTATGAAGAAGATAGCGGATATCCAACGGCGTCGAGGTGAGCATAAAACTGCCTTGGTCACATATGGTGAGACTAAAGCTATAGCTGAACAAATTCAGGATGATAAGGGTTTAGGAGAGAGTCTAAAGGGCATAGGTCAAATCTACGCCGATCAATATAAGTATGAAGATGCACGGCAAAACTATCGTCTAGCCATAGATGAGTTTTTTGAAGTGGGAGACAAGGCCGGTGTGGGAGATATGCGGCTGACTATTGGGAGGTTATATGAGATTCAGGGGCAGTATGGTGAGGCATTGAGGGAATATCAACAGGCGTTGGATATTCATCAATCAATTGATAATCGACGCGGGGAGGCAGAAAGCTTCAATAAAATTGGGAATACCTATTGGCGACAATCTCAATATTCAGAAGCTCTGGACTACTACGAACGAGCATTGGCTATTGTTCAAGAAATAGGTAATCGTTCAGGTAAAGGGACCACCCTAAACAATATTGGCATAGTCTATGACAATCAAGGGAAGTATGGTGAGGCCTTGGGGTATTACGAACAGGCCTTAGCGATTCGTCGGGAGGTGGGCGATCGCGGGCGGGCAGGCGTCACTCTCAGCAACGATTCGTCGGGAGGTGGGTCGAGCGGGCGAAGGCTCCACTCTAAACAACATGTCTACAATCAAGGGAAGTATGGTGAGGCCTTGGGGTATTACGAACAGGCCTTAGCGATTCGTCGGGAGGTGGGCGATCGCGCGGGCGAAGGCTTAGTCCACTCTAAACAACATTGGCGATCGCGCGGGCGAAGTCTATGACAATCAAGGGAAGTATGGTGAGGCCTTGGGGTATTACGAACAGGCCTTAGCGATTCGTCGGGAGGTGGGCGATCGCGCGGGCGAAGGCGTCACTCTCAGCAACATTGGTGCAGTCTATGATGAACAAGGAGAAGATGAAACAGCGATAACTTATTACCAACAAGCTCTTTCCATCGCACAGGAACTAAATCTTCCTGCGACAACAGCGTATAGAACCTATCTAATCGGTACCGTCTATGTCGAACTCGCTCGATATTCAGAAGCCCTAGATACCCTTCAACAGGCATTTTTCATAATGCAGGAGTTGGGTCAAGAAGATCGTATGCAACGGGCTCAGCATTGGATGACCGATGCGCTCAATGGCATTCGGGATACTTCTGTGGGTGAGTATCAACAACAATGTCAGACGGTTAGCCAAGCTACAGGCATTCCCCTGGCTGAGCTTTGTCCAGTGGAGGAGATACCGTAGGTTGTGGTTGAGCCCGCGATACCCAACATCGCCAACATTTATCGCCCCACGGCACGTTTATAACATTATTTTTTGGGGTGTGAATTTGGACATGGGTGTCGAAGATATCGGTATTGTTGGGTTTCGCGGTTGGGAGATGCGGGTATGGAGCAACAATTTTGGCCGCTCAACCGCAACCTACGAGGGATCGGTTGGGGGTTCGGGTTCTTCGATTATTTCGACTAATTCTTCGATGGAAACACCTAATACTTCGGCAATACGCATGACGGCTGGAATGTCTGCTGTGGCCATACCAGAAGACGCTGCATAGGTAGAAACCGTGGAATACGGAACATTCGCCTGTCGAGATAGTGCCCTAATGCCAATTCCTTTCTGCTTGGCAAATTCTCGAATACGTAATTTAAACAGACCCATTGCAGGCTTGACAAAATCGCAGACACGTCAATATGCTATCGATAGTCGAGTGGCCGAGTAGTCGGTCACTCGACCATTTCCCAAAAACAATCGCCCCCCGGCCTCAGAAACTGAAGGGCGACTGTGAAATTCAACCGAAACCAAGTCGGAGATACCCCAATGATATCAGTCCAACCGCCGCCCAGCACGGCGACAGTTCAACCTGCTTGTTTACAGCCCGCCAGTCTCAACGGCTATCAAGCCAGACTTCACCCCTGGTGCATTGTGCGCCTGCTGCCCAAAATGCAGCGCATCGTCGTCGGGCGATTTCGTAAGGGCAATGACGCCGATGACCATGTCAGGTCACTGAGGCATTTGATTCCTCACGGGCAGTTTATCGTCATGTTTGACCCTGGCGATTTAGCGCCTAGCCAGTAACTGTTCCCTCCAGGGAGGGTCTGCGGGGTGGGTCAAGCCCTACTCACCCCAGACTTCCCATACATACCAATTTGGATAGGACCATACCCAATAACCAGACATTCCTCGCTCACCACACCAGGTGCCCCCATCCCAATAACCATAGTCATGGTAGTCACCATAAGTACCCACATCTTCAGGACAGGTTAATACTTGAACCAGGCTCGTATATTTTCCAGCATCCGCATGAACCGGAACCACATCTCCCCAAACATACCAATCGGGGGCAGACCAGACCCAATACCCCGCCCGTCCCTGCTGACCACACCAGGTGCCGCCATCCCAATAGCCATAATTGTAATAATCACCGTAGGCAGCCGCATCTTCAGGACAGGTCAACACCTGCAACAAGTCTTGATACTCGTTATAGGCCGACGCCTCATCGGGAATTCCCTGGGTAAGTAGCACACCATCAGGAACCTGGCTGTCATAAAGAGATAATGCTGAGTCTGACGGAGTGGCCGCTTGAACCGACTGAGATAATCCAGTCAGACTAATACCAGTCAGTAAGCCTGCCAAATATAGCAAGGAGAAAAATTTACGCGATCGCAAGCGTTGAGTTAAAAATATCATTGAACGTCTGAAATCCTTGAAGTCCCATCACGCATCCAAGACATTCCAAAGCAATCAACGCCGTCGCCCCGTTGCCCCATATCTCAAATATCTTGGATACATAGTGAACGTTCCCCAAAGACTACCCCTGCTCACGTCAGCAACAATCAAGCCTGGAAACCAACAAATCAGTGCTGGTGCGATCGCAACTCCACTGGCAGCGTAAACACTCCCGCATCATCATAGGTATCCTCATACACCTTCTGTACTGACGCCCAGGGCACCCGCCCATAAATATGAGGATATAGCTCCGTCCCCCCCGACGTATTCTCCACTCGAATCTCACAATCCACCAATGCCGGATCAATACTAAACAGCACTAACCCTTGCTGCCCCGCATAGTGGCGACGGCTCACCCCCATCACCTGATGCAAAAACGAACAGTGAATAAACCCTTCTGCGGCCAGATCCGCCGACTCAAAATAACCCTGCGCCTCTGCTGTCTGCACATCCGCTGCCGGAGCAATACGATATAGCATTTCCATACGGTGAGCCTCCTCTAAAAATTCAGTACAATTGCCTTAGTCTATAGTCCTCAAGGGCCACCCCTATGACAGCCCTAGTTACCAAACCCATTGGCCAAGGACTTTTGAGGAGACAGTTTTAACGACTGTATAAAACCCTGGCTTTGACTTCGCCCAGGGTACGCTCGACTCTTTTTAACTCAAAACTAAGCACTCAAAACTCTCTATGTGCGGTCGCTACACCCAAACCCACTCCGGCGCAGACCTGGCCAAAGCATTCCAGCTCACTACAGAGCCTGCCCCACCACCACGCTATAACATTGCTCCCGCCCAACCCATCTCTGCCATCATCGCCGGGCGCGACTATCGCATTTTCCAATGGGGGCTGGTACCCTCCTGGGCCAAGGACTACAAAATTGGCTATAAGCTGATCAACGCCCGCGCAGAAACTGCCGCTGAGAAACCCTCATTTCGTGCTGCCTTCAAACGTCGCCGCTGTTTGATTCCTGCCGACGGCTTCTATGAATGGCAGCGCACCACCAGTAACAAAAAGAAACAGCCTTTCTATATTCACTTAAGAGACAAAACTCTCTTTGCTTTTGCTGGACTATGGGAGCAATGGGAAAGTGGCGACGGCAGCTACCTGGAGACCTGTACGATTCTGACAACAGAACCGAATGACCTGATGGCACCAATTCATAACCGGATGCCGGTGATTATTTCTGAGGCTGACTATGACCGCTGGCTGACAGCATCCCCTACCCAGGTAAAGGGATTAATGAAACCTTACAATGCTGACGATATGGAGGCTTACCCGGTCAGCACATTGGTGAATAGCCCCAAAAACGAAGTACCTGACTGTATTGCTCCTTTGGAGAGTTAATTTGTAAACCCTTCATGGGAAAAGGTATACTCATTATCTTCATCGCATGGGCCGTGTCACCTTACATTTGAGGGGATTTGAGCACTCCAACCAACATCCTTACAGGGGAATTTCGTGTTTGAAATTGCAAAGTCGGACTATTATGTGCTTCGTGTAAACCACGTCCAATTGGTGGTAATACTAGCGAACCTGTAACGAAGCGCATGACTGGAAAGCGGACACAGCGATTTTTATCTATCTTTGCCAGTGTGGTAATTGGCATTTTGTTTTTAGTACCGGTTGCGTTGGGCCAAGCTAAGAACAACGTGCCGATCGAAAAACTTGAACAACAGCAGGAAACGATCCAGCAACAGCAGAAAGACCTGGAAGCAGAACAAAATCGACTACAAAATTTAGAAAGAGAAGCGGCTGCGCAACTGGACGGACTCCAGGACAGTATTACGGTTACTAACCTCAAAATTGAGGAAACTGAGTTTCAAATTTCTGAGGCTCAAAAGCGCCTTAAGCGATTAGAAAATGACCTCACCACGGCGCAAGAGGAATACGAAACAGTGCGACTTGGGGCAGTAAAACGGCTGCAGTTTATGCAACGGCAAAAGGATGCAGAGGGCTGGGCAGTCCTGCTTAAAAGTGAGAATTTGAATGAGTTTCTAGAGCGACGTTATTTGCTTGGCAAGATATACCAGGCGGATAGTACCTTTCTGACAGAACTGCAGGAAAAGGCTGATCTGATTGTCAGACAGCAACAGGGGGTAGAAGCTCAGAAAAATTCGATTGCCCTGTTGCGGCAGCAATTGCTGGCCCGCCGCGATCAGTATGAGGCCCAGGCAGATCAACAAACTCAGCTAATTACTCGGCTAAAGGATAACAGCAACGCGTTGGAAGCAGCCCAGGCTCAGCTAGCACGGGATTCTGAAAGTTTAGCTAATCTGATTCGTCAGCGGATAGCTGCTGCTGCCAATAGCAGGGTATTGGGTTCGGGCCAAATGAGCTTCCCTACAATAGGACCGATTACGAGTGGCTTTGGCTCGCGCTTTCATCCTGTCTTGGGTTATCGACGGTTTCATGCGGGGGTGGATTTTGGTGCGCCCTACGGTACCGGCATTAGGGCAGCTGATTCAGGTAAGGTAATTTTTTCAGGTTGGTATGGTGGCTATGGTAATTCTGTAATTATTGACCATGGTGGTGGTTTGACTAGTTTATATGCCCATGCCAGTAGACTGAATGTGCGTGAAGGCCAGGGGGTGACAAAAGGTCAGTCCATCGCAGCAGTGGGCTCAACGGGGCTTTCAACCGGGCCACATTTACACTTTGAGGTGCGTCGGAATGGTAATCCAGTGGACCCTATGGGATTTTTATAAAGGTTTACGGTTAGACGATAGGTTGCGGTTAGGCTGGTGAGTGGCAAAGCGAGAATAGGTAATGATGGGTTGTATAAACAATGGCTGATGTCTACAGCAAGCTCAGCCGCCTGATGCCTCTAGTCATTGTCATTATTGGATGCCTTGTCTCGATCGAGGCGGCTCTGGCAGACACCACACCAACAAATCAGCAATTGGATACTGAACTCGATCTAGAACCGGGGACGGTAGACAGCAGTCCAGTTTTGCAGGAATGGCTGCAGGAAACCCCCGATGTACTGAGTAACATCCGCCATGGGCCTAGCTTTCCTACACGGCTACAGTTGAGCTATGCCCTATTTCCATCTAGCCGCGATCAGCGTGGTCTGGCCATTGGCATTGAAGATGTGTTTGTCGGGGATTTACCTCTAACCATCAATGCTGACTATGCTGCTAATTTTGATGGCGAGGAGAATGATCGGGAAAGCTACGGGGCTCACCTGCGATATTATGTGCTGCCCTTGGGAGGCTATGTAAATGTGGCTCCGATTGTGGGGTATCGCCATGTGGAGGCGGTGGACTATAGCGAAAGTGGTGTACAGGCTGGGTTTCAGGTGAAGGTGATTCCTTCGCGGGGGGGCGGAGCTGATTTTGCCTATACGCAAACGTGGGTGAGTCCGACGGAGGATGACTCGGTGATGATTACCCAGTTGGAGTTTGGATATGGTTTGACGGAACACCTGCGGTTAGCGACGGATGTGGAGTGGCAGTTTGCCCCAGGGGCGACGGATAGTCGATTGGGAATTGGTTTGGAATGGATGTTGTAGCCCCCCAATGTTAGAGACGTTCCATGGCACGTCTCTACTATTGGTTTTTATAATTTGGCGGATAATTTGACGGCGAGGAGGGCGGCCTGGGTGCGATCTCGCACCCCCAATCGGCCCAAAAGCCGCGTCACATGGTTCTTTACCGTGCCCTCTGACAAAAATAACGCCTCGGCAATCTCACGATTATTAGCCCCGGTGCCAATTAACCGCAGCACATCTTTTTCTCTGGGCGTTAGCTCATCAAACCCTTCCGGTACCTCCACCTCAGGCTGCTGCTGTCGGTCGAGCATCTTTTCTAAAATGCCAGGGCCAAACTGACTGTAGCCTTTGGCAACGGTACGAATGGCCTGGGCCAGTTCTTCTGAAGGGGTATCTTTGAGCAGATAGCCTTTGGCACCGACGGCCATGGCCTGGGCAATCAGGTCGTCGTCATCGAAAGTGGTGAGCACCAGGACCTGGATATGGGGGTATTGGGTTGCGATCGCACCCGTCGCCGCCACCCCATCCATCACGGGCATCCGCATATCCATCAAGACCACCGTCGGTAACTGGTTCGTCAGGGCTAGCTGGCCTAACAGGGTCAGAGCCGTTTCGCCATTGTCTGCATCCCCAACAATCGTAATATCCTCTTCCAAATCCAACAGTGTCTTCAATCCTTGGCGGATAATCTGCTGATCGTCCACCAGCATCACAGGAATAATGGCTGAATTGTTTTGTTGTTGAGAAGATTGATTCATTGGTCTATTATCCACACCTCATCACCTATTTTCGTTCTTGTTGTAGTGTGTTCCATGGAACGCCCCCACAACAATATCCGCTATCTCGGAACGATTAATCGGATCTCACACCCTTCTCCTGGTCGGCTATTCACCGTCAAATTTCCACCAATTGCCTGGGCCCGTTCACGCATTCCTTGTAAACCAAATCCTGTGGACGTTTGACTCATATCAAAGCCACGCCCATTGTCCTTTAGCAATAGTCTCGTCCCCTGGTCATCCACAATTAAAGTAAGCTCCACAGCCGTTGCCTCAGCATGTTTAACAATATTAGTAATCCCTTCTTGCACCAGGCGATAAAGCGCCATACTGGTAGCCTCGGGCAATGGGGTTAAAAGCTGCAGATTAATATTGGGAGTAATATCAGTACTGGCTTTTAAGGTATCGATCAGGGTATTTAGTTGACTATGGAGAGAGTTTTGTCCAGACTCTTTCTCCCGGAGTGTGGCCACGGACTGCCGGACATCTTGAAGCGCAACTGACCCCAAGCGTTTGGCTTCTGCTAGTAATGCCTGAGACTTTTGAGGATCCCGTTGTGAAAGCTTTATCGCCCCTTCCAGCTGAATATTAAGTGCCGTCAGCGAATGGCCCAAAGAATCATGAATTTCACGGGCTATGCGGCTACGCTCCTGAGCGGTTGCTAGCTGTTTTACCTGAGCTGCAGAACGCTGCAGGTCTTGATTCGCCTTTTGCAACCGATTTTGTATTGTTCTTTCATTGAGCAAGGCATTAACTAATAACAGTGTAAACACCAGCGACAGACCAAAGAAAACAATCAAGTTCATCTGCAGGCTACCGATTAAGTGGCGAATCGGTCGAGGAAGACGTCCATCGAGCACTCTAAATTTCAGCCCCAGGGTGGTCATAAATAATAAAAAGGCTAAGGCCGTCACCGTCACTCGCCCCATCAGCCCCACCATTAAACAACTGCGAATGACCAACACCAGATAAATAAACGGAAACAACCGTGAGCCCCGCAGCATCAGCCCCGATGTCACTAAAATTAAGACCACCTGTAGGGCAATATGGCCCAGTCGTTGCCAAAACCCCTTAGTCGGCAAATACAGACCCAACAAACCAAACAACAGCAGACAACCTACCGTAAACAAAGGCCATTGGGTAAACACACGCACCGGTACATTGGGTCCCCCACGTCGCGCTAGCTCTCGCAGCGGTGGAGCGGTCAAAATACCGGTAATTGACACCGCCAGCAAGCCCCACTCTAGATAGAGCAAAAATCGAAACGGATGATTGTGGAACTGAATGGTGCGGGTCATGATCGGGAGTTGGGAAACGAGGGAATTTGGGCATCAACTTAAGCCGAAAAATCTCGACTAGGCCTGAATTCGGAAGTCAGAATAAGTCCTCTGAACGACCTAACGGTATGGCAGTCAGAAAGGGAGAGTATTCCGTAGAGCTTTGCTCTTCTCGCAGAGTACTCCGAATTCCGAACTCCACATTTTATAAGGGAAAGGCATGCCGAACTTCGAACTCCAACTTGCAATATAGCGCCCTATCCCACTAGTGACTAAAGTCATGTCCTTGCCATGACTTGCTTCCCGAGCAGTAATGACTCCCGTTAGACGCCACCCATCCTCCCCCCTGGCTAGGATAAGGCCATCGTTAAACACACAACAACACCTCAATGAAATTTTCAACCATGAAACGATGCCTCGGCGGTGCACTTATGTTAACTGCGTTAGTAGCTACTCCAGCCCTTCTCAAAGCCGGTAGCGCCAAGGCATTACCCCCCGAAGTAGCAGCAGACCTCAATCTCACCCCCGAACAACAGACAGAGCTAGACGCCATCAAAGAGAACGCTCACACTCAGGTTGAAGCGATTTTGACCGATGACCAACTCGCTGCGCTAGAAGGGACAACAGGCCGAGAGCGCAGACAGGCCATGCGTAGCCTGGACCTAAATGAGGAACAACGGACCCAGCTACAGGAAGTTCGTGAGTCATCTCGCGCTGCTGCCGATCAGGTCTTTACCGACGAGCAACGAGCACAACTCCAGGCTATGCGCGCTGATGGTCGCAAAAATCGTCAAGCAGAGTTTGCCGAGGCCCTTAATCTTACACCAGAGCAACAGGCTGAACTAGACGCTATTAAGGAAAATGCCCGTGCTCAAGCTGCAGAGATCCTGACGGAGGAGCAGCTCGCTACTTTAGAAGGGACAACGGGTCGAGAGCGCGCACGAGCGATGCGTAACCTGGATCTAAGTGAGGAACAACGGACCCAGCTACAGGAAATTCGTGAGTCATCCCACGCTGCTGTAGATGAGGTATTGACTGACGAGCAGCTGGCCCAGCTTGAGGAAATGCGCGAAAACCGAGGTAATCGCCGTCGCCGTTAACGGTCTCAAAAGTTCCATAAAAGTTCCATCAGGGTAAATCACACAAACTTAGGAATACACCCGGCCCAGAGACAAGTATCTCTGGGCTTTTCTTGTTTTTGTAGACATTTAGTATTGTGTCAAGCTCAAGATGTTAGGTAAGACGGTGAATAGTGATTGGTGAATAGTGAGTCGTATTTCGGCATTTTACAGATACCAGCTCCCGAAATGCGACCAGAATTGGTTGAATATAATTATTATGAGTCACTCTACAATCCACATTTCGATTCAAATCGGCAGCTTAGTTTTACTGTCAGGAGCACCTGGAGCTGGTAAGTCTACGGCATGTCAGCAATTACCGTCAGACTTGGTGCTGTCTAGTGATGCGTTGCGGCAAACTTTTTTTGGGACTGCCAAACGGTGGGTGGATGGGCAAGTGGCCGACCGGCCCCTAGCTACGGATGATCGCCTGATCTTTACCACCCTGGAACATGTGGTGCGGGCAAGGCTCAAGGCTGGTTTGACGACGATTGTGGATGCCACGCTGATCAGCGATAAAGAACGTAAACCCTTTGCCACTATTGCTGAGGAGTTAGGGGTACCGGTACAGGTGGTGATTTTTAATCCACCGGTTGAACAGGTCCAAAAGCAGAATAAGCAACGACGTTGTGTGGTCCCTGAAGATGTGGTAACTAAGTTTTGCGATCGCATCCAACTTACCTCCCACTGGCCCTTTACCCTTACCAATGGCAAAACCACTACCCTAGCCATTGACATTCCCACCATCCCAGACACCGCCAAACTAGACGTCATCGGCGATGTTCATGGCCTGCTAGAAACCCTGCAGACCATGCTTGACAAACTTGGCTACGACTCCGACCTTAACCATCCCAACGGACGCCAGCTTTGTTTTCTCGGCGACCTGGTTGATCGCGGTCCCCAGTCGTTAGAAGTCATGGCCCTGATTATGCAAGCGGTTAACCAGGGCCACTATTGCGTACGCGGCAACCACGACAATAATCTGGCCCGAGGACTGCACGGGGACACCATCAAAAGCAAATCCACTCGGCAAACGTTGCACAAAGTCCTACAGCGTGACCAAGGGTACCAAACCAGGTTAAAAACCTTTATCCAAGCCTTACCATCCTTTTATCGCTACCGTAACTATGTTCTGTGCCACGGCGATATCGAATGGTTTGACCCGGTACTACAACCTGCCAATGAGCGAGTATATGGCCGCTGTCGTATCCATGAAAACCACGACACCGACGGCATTTTTCGCCATACCAGCGACTTAACTATCGTCCGGGGACATATTCCCCTCACCTCCCCAGGAGAACGCACCTATTCTCTGGAAACCGGTGCTGGATTTGGCGGTCCCCTAACCGCCATGCGCCTACCTGAACAGGAGATTGTTAGCGTCCCCTGCGGATTTGACTATAGCCAGTGTCCCCCTAACTTTGCTAGACAGATGGACGAGCTGGTCTCCCAAAAGCTGGTCAAACGAGTAAACGAAGGCCCACTCACCCTATATAAGTACACCTCTAAAGCCTTTTTTACCCCCTCCGCCTGGGACAATTATCCCGAGCTAAGACTAGCCCGTGGCATCGTGGTGGGTCTGCATGGGAACCCCGTCAGCCAGCCCTTTCCCCGCACGTTTAACTATCTTGAAAGAGACACAAAATTACCCCATGACACTGACGTAATCGCGGTCGAAAAACTGAATGGATTTCTAGTCAGCACGTTTTTGCATCCCTATGATGCCAATCAGGTGGTTGTTACCTGTTCTGGATCGTTTCAGGGAGACTATGTCGAGTATGCTAAATCGTTGCTGTATAAAAATAGTCTCTATGGTCGAGTATTAGCGTGGCTAAAAGACCACCCAGATACCACCCTACTGTGGGAAGCCATTCACCCTGAGGATCCCCATATTATTCAATATGGGCCAGATGACTACGGCCTGCATTTGATTGGTGCGGGCATTTTGGGTAAAGGATTTGAACGTGAGGAGGGGTTGGATGCGATCGCAACCACCTTACAAACACCCCGACCCAGCTGGTTTCCCTGTACGTTTGGAGATGCCATCTCCAAATCCCACCACGTCGAACACGAAGGCTTCATGATCCGCCTCGCCACCGACGGCACCTTTGCCCTGAAATTAAAAAGCCCCTACTACCTGCGCACCAAGTTTCTCGCCCGAATGACTCCCAAAAAGGCCAAGTTTATGTACGCTCAGCCACAGAAATTTAAACAAGAACTCGACGAAGCCTTTTGGCCCCTGGTTGATACAGTTACCAGCCAAGTTACCCAAGACACCTGGCTTACCTGGACCGACATCGAACGCCGCGATTTCATCCAAAACTGGATGAAAGAATTCTATCAATAACCCTTGAAATCTCTAGGGCAAACTTAAACATCTCCTAAGCTCCTAAGCTCCTAAGCTCCTAAGCTCCTAAGCTCCTAAGCTCCTAAGCTCCTAAGCCTGTTCTAGCCCCGACAGGAAGCTTTGGAGATCAGTCCTGAAAACTTCCATGCATTCTCCTAGCTGACCAGACAGCTCTTTAACTCGATCATGTTCCAAATCAAATGAATAATGACTACGAACAACGTGACGAAGACGAGGCTCTAGCCCCAAACCGCTAAATCAATATCCGAATGATCGGTCATGTGTTCTGGCTCTAGCAATGAACCAAATAAAACCACCTTTGTAACCGAAAACTCTTGCTTGAGACATATAGCCATTTGACGAGCTACCTCTAGCCCTTCTTGCTAACGCTGCTTCATCGGCACCAACCTTCTGCCTTCATCGCACGGGCAGCCAAAACACGCTGTACAATCTGCTGTTGCCGTTGCGCAGAGACAGAAACCATCGAACTATGAAAACAATCAACTTCCCCCTAGTCTAACTAACCTAATAGCCAGACAATACATTCACCAATGTAAGTTTAATTTTGCCCCAAGCTTTATGCACAAGGTATACAAGTAGTAAAAGCAACCTAGCAACTATGCAGTCCAAAGCCATAGGATAATCATGACCAGCCCGAGTAATCAAGTGCCTGGGACGCCCCCCCCCTCTACCAAAGTTGCTGCCGTCCCAGAGCCCATAGAGAAAGGAACGCTGTATGACAATGATTTTATGGCCTGGTGTGAATATCAGGCTGAGGCATTACGGGCAAAAGATTTCGGCAATCTAGATCTGGCAAACTTAATTGAGGAAATCAGTGACATGGGGCGCGAGCAGTTTAACAAAACCGCCTCCTTAACCCGCCAAATCATTATCCATATCCTCAAATTACAGGCTTTCCCAAACGATCAAGCCACTGAACACTGGCGCGAAGAAATTGAAGCTTTTCAAGATACCCTTGACGACATTGTCAGCGGCTCCATCCGCTATCGCTTTCAACAACAAGAAACCTTTGCCACCCAACAAGCCAAAGCCCTAAAACGCCTCCAACGCAAATATCCTGATACTGATTTTCACCCCCTAGCCCCTATGACCCTCGATCAAATCATTACCTGGCCTGAAGCAAATAATTAGACCATAGCGTTGCTAAAGCTACCCAAAGTAAGTAGCAGCCAAAGAGCCCAGAAGTGTATATCTAAGCAATCAATACACTCCAAGGCATTAACTCCAAAAATTCCAGAAGGATATGCCTTTTTTTATCTCCTATTCCGTACACTAGAAATAGCTATAACTCGGGTATCCACTCAAGCCGGGAAATTCTGGTTAAGTAGGAATCTAGAATCCAGGAGCCAGAATTTAGAAGGGATATGGCTTCTGGCTCCTGACTTCTGACGTCTATCCTTAGGAAAACTTCCTGCTTTAAATTGGTACCCTATAACTCCTCCTTAAATCGTAGAAAGGATGAAAAAAATGTCGGATTAATATCTAAGTTCTTCATAACGATGATAACCAGCCATATGTTCCACAGTATGAGTGTTCCGGTCGTCGTTATTGCCGCCCCCACGGTTCCCCACAGTGGAATGAAAAGCGCATTTAAAGCTAGATTTGTGAGTGCCGTGATCCCAGAAACCTGCATAAGCTGCTTCTGATAGCCTGTAACCGACAGTAAGTTACCCACTGATCCGCTTAGCGCATTGGTCAAATGACCAAAAACTAAAATTCGGAGTTCCCAGGTTGCAGATTGAAAGTCTGGCCCAAATAACCCAAGAACTTGCCGGGGAAAGAGGAGAAGGCAAACTGAGATAACAACAGAAGAACAGAAAATCCAAAGCGTGACTTGAGAGATTAGATCCTGCAAGCCTTTGCGATCTCCTTGCACATGAAATATTGAAAAGGCAGGCGCAACCACAATATTGACACCTTGCAAGACAAAACTACTCCAGAGGGCTGTCTTTGCCGCAGGGCTATAAATGCCCACAGCACCTGCCCCTAGAAAAGCACCCAACATCAGGGCATCAGTTTGAGTCAAAAGTTCCCGGAAGGCCCGATACAGAAGTAGCGGTAGGGCAACGCTTAGCCAGTAGCGGCGCTCATAAGCGGGTAGAGCTGGTGGGGCGTTTTGATCCGAATTCCACCAAATTAAGCCTCCCTGAAGTGAAATCACGACAGCTAGTGTCGCTAGCGAAACCTCTACAGCCGGAAAACTAGAGAGGTGATACTGAAAATTCAATAAACCAAATCCTGCAGCTATAACAAGTAATGGCCACACGATTCGAGTCGGAATATAGGCCAGTAACAAATTGTCGATACCCCGCCCCATATCCTCTTGAATAAGAACAAGCGCCTGTAGTGGAACTAACCAAATACCAATCAAAAGTAAGTGAGCAGATGAGAACGGATGATAGTGGTCAATCTCTATAATCAGTCCTGTTCCAATCATGCAGATGAGTAGCCCTGCAGCTAGGGTAAATTGCCAACCGCTCAGCAACACACCACGTAGCAAACCCCACTCTTGTTTAACTCGGTATTCTGATATAAACCGAACGGTAGCACGAGGTAAGCCCAAGCTAGCAGGCACTGCTAGAAATAATGACCATGTCAGCACATATTCATATAGCCCGTACTCAGTTCTTCCCATCCAGCGAGCCAAGAAGACCTGAAGCAGATAAGTCAATAAAAGCCCAAGGAGATGAATGGATAGAGCGACAATGCTCCCCTTTACTAAACTTGGTATGCTAGTGCTTTGTTGAGTATTTACTAATGATGGGGATGTCATGCGTTCTTAAAGGATGTTGAGTTCTGGTTATCTATGGATATCAATCACGTTAAACGTGGGAAGCGATTTCAGGCCAGACCTCAAGGCTCTCGATTGTTGGAAACGAAGTAATTTTCTGAGGAACCCGAACGCAACAAAAGCTTAACTGCTTCCGTAAGGGATTCGAGCCAACTAATCAAGATCTAATAAACAACGTACCGTTTGGCATTGCTGCTAGACCATTGGAGTGAGCTTTTCTCAGCTCGTCTTCGTCCACATCAGCATCTTTCAGATTGGCATTTCCGAGTTTGATTGCTGAACAAATAACTATGCTCTGCATTACTTAATATAAGCCATCGTTGCCTCAACTTGTTGTATGGCATCACCATAACAGTAATCTGGAGCCGATGGAGGATTGCACAGGCCAAAGTGGAATATCATCTGCTATTCATAGAGATGCTTTTATGGAATGGTAGCTCCAGCTGATGCTATTGCTGACTTGGCTCGGCATTGCTTGATGTAGGCAATTGTGGCATCCACTTGTTCTATTGCATCACCGTAATAATGCTCCGGATTTGTCATCTCATTAATTTCTGTTGGCGTCAAATACTGCTGCACCAACTCACTTTCTAATAGTACTTGCTGCAACGAAGATTGCTGCTTTAGTGCTTGCATGGATAGATCCCGCACCAACTTATGAGCCGTTACTTTTTTGCCAGTCTTTTTCCACAGGCTTAACATGACGGCTTCTGCCATCGCTAAACCATGGGTTAAATTAAGGTTATGGCGCATTCTTTCTTCATTGACGCGCAAGTTGCTAAGGATGTAGTTGGCCTTCTCTAACCCAGCTGCCGTCAGCAAGAAATTATCTGCAATGCATTTGAATGATGGTGCCATCCGTGTAGCGTCTCGCTCACCTAGAATTGTAATGCTAGATAGGGCAGATGCATTCCCTTGCGCAATCTTTGCTAAGCCATCCAACCACTCACTCGCCTCAGGATTTCGCTTATTGGGCATTGTACTGGATGAATACTGCGAGGCTAAATCCCATGGTTCCTCAACTTCTCGAATTTCTTCGGCGTTGAGATAGCGGATATTCAGCCCAATTTTGGCTAGGGATGTCATGATGTTGGCTAACACGTAGCCAATCTCTGCTAAACGATCTGTCCGAGTCTGAATATCGATGGGAGAATGGGCTAAACCCATTCTTTGACTCGCTTGTTTCACAAACTGCTGAGTCTTTTTGAAGCCAAATAGATAAATCCAGGAATTGCGAGTTCCTACCGCAGCTGTCAACTTGGCTCGAAATAAGCGAGGTGAAATCTCTTTTAGTCGGTCAATGTGGTCTCGAATCTCATAGGCCCAGCTAGCCAATGTGAACCCAAAGGTTAAAGGGACAGCGTGCTGAGCGTGAGTTCGCCCCATCATGACCGTTTGCTTATAACGTTCTGCCTGGATAATCAGCGTGAGTTCTAGGGCATCTAGCTGCCCCAGAATGACATCATAGGCTTCTCTCATTTGCAAGGTAAGACCTGTTAGCAAGATATCTTGTGTTGTTGCTCCCAGATGGTAATATTCTCCGGCTGGGCCACACATTTCTGCAAAGGCTTTAACGAGTGAAACACCTAAGTGTTTTGTTTGAGCAAATACTTCACCAATCATCTCAGGAGACAAATCATTTACGGAAGACTTACTGGCAATTTCATCTCCAATTTCTGCAGGAATTAGACCCATCTCAGTCATTTCCATTACCATGGCTTTTTCGCAGTCTAGCCACTTCTGAACCATGTTTTCTTCACTCCAGATCTGCCTCATCTCAGGAGTCCCATAGGAATTCTGGAAGAGGATATGGTTATGAATAGGCATATGTAAAACACCGGTTATTAGCTCAGGGAAATACTAGGAGAGTGTAACAAAGAATTGTGTTTCATGGGTTACACACGATACAAAGAGAATATCAAAAAGTTTGGGAAAGCTGGAATCGCCTCGACAGCAAACTCAGAAGCATCTCCACTGGTACCTACATAGACCACTTCGTGATGGTGAACCACATAGCAAACAGAATTATTAAGTGTAATAATTGTGGCCGGTAATTCGTCACAGATCCTCAAATGTAGACAATAAAGGCAACAGACTCCCCCAACCTCGTACAAGGCTTAGCATAATGGATCGCACCGTAACCACTCTATCGACCACCTAAATCCGCAAAAACCTAAGCCAATACGTAAGCCCTCAAGACATTACAGTAGTAAGCTGTTCCATCCATGTCTTAGAACCGTAAACACCACAAAATAAATTATGAACACCGAAGTCTTCATCTAGTTTCGGCCAATGTAAATTAGTTCCCAATGGAGATAGTTCAATTTCTGATAAATCATCATCAGATGCTCCAGCAAGACCCTGTAAATTATCCACAGATATAATTAATTCAGCACCTAGAGTAGGTAGATATAATACGAAGCTTTTGTAATCCCCTTTTACCTCAAGCAATTTAAATGTGGTGGCATCTATCTTGAACTCAACGCTGTCCTTGAACACATGTACATGGATAGGCTCATAATCGTTCGTACGAACTATTTCCCTAAATCCATTTTCCCTAAATACCGTAGGCATTGTCTACCTCAGTGCCTTTTCCAATCGTAATCTGATAAATATGCCATACCAACCCGTTCCCTTTAAAACCCAAAAACCCGTCCTTTCCTGGGCGAACCACGATCTCAGCTCCAAAGAGATCCAAATGGCCAAAAACGTCGCCTCCCTACCCTTCGTTTATAAGCACGTCGCCCTTATGCCCGACGTGCATCTAGGCAAAGGAGCCCTCGTCGGCTCCGTCGTTGCCACCGAAGACGCCCTAGTTCCTGCTGCTGTCGGCGTCGACATCGGCTGCGGCATGTGCGCTATCCAAACTCCCTATAAGAGTAAAAAACTCGACGGCAAACTCAAAAAAATCCGCAAAGAAATCGAAGCTACCATTCCCACCGGCTTTGAAAGCAACAAGAAAGTGGGTAAATCCGTCTATAACTGGCAAGGCTGGCGCAGCTTTAAAGACCTGCATAAAGGTGTGCAGCATCTAGAAAACAAAGCCCTCAGCCAAATGGGTTCCCTCGGCGGCGGCAACCACTTTATCGAAGTGTGTATCGACACCGAAGACACTGTCTGGCTGATGCTCCATTCCGGTTCCCGCAACATCGGCAATATGTTAGCCAAAAATCACATCAGCACTGCCAAAAACCTGCAAAAGCTAGCCAACCAAAAACTGCCGGACCCCGATCTCTCCTATTTTGTCGCCGGTACCGAAGAATTTCGTAGCTATTGGAACGACCTACAATGGGCCCAAGCCTACGCCCTACAAAACCGCGAAGAAATGATGGCTCGCTTTAAGCACATCATCGAAAAACATCTCGGTGGTGGCAAACCCTTTAAACCAGTGCTGGCCGTCAACTGCCACCACAATTACGCCGAAAAAGAACAACACTTTGGCCGCGATCTCTACGTTACCCGCAAAGGAGCCGTCCGAGCCCGCACCACCGACTATGGCATCATCCCCGGTTCCATGGGCACCAAGTCCTATATCGTCAAAGGCAAAGGCAATCACGACAGCTATTGCTCCTGCAGCCACGGGGCTGGTCGCGTCATGTCCCGTAGCAAGGCGAAGGATACCTACACCCTAGATGACCTGATCGAACAGACAGCAGGCGTAGAATGTCGCAAGGATAGAGGCGTCATCGACGAAATCCCAGCAGCCTATAAATCTATTGACGAGGTTATGGCTAATCAGCAGGATTTGGTGGAAGTGGTGGCTACGTTAAAACAAGTCATCTGCGTCAAGGGTTAAGGCGCAACGTTACACTGTTTATTAATCGCGCCAGAAAATACAATGTCTATTTTTATATTGAGATTACAGAACATACCTACACTACCCAAGTAAACGCACTAGCCTCAGTGACTAAACAATTGCGTCAGGCAGGCCATAAAATTTCTATTGATGACTTTGGAGTAGGATACTCATCCCTGACTAGCCTCATAGCATTTAATGCCGATGAAATTAAGCTAGATCGTAAATTGCTAGTACCACCAGAAGGTGAAGTGGAAAGAGGGCGAATACTCATAAAATCTAGCATTCATATGTGTCATGAGCTAGGATTTTCCGTAGTGGCAGAAGGTGTAGAAACGCGATCGCAACTAAGCTTTTTACAAAGCTGTCAAGTAGACTGCATCCAAGGGCACTACTTAGGAAAACCGATGCCCCAGCGCAGATTGCTAATCTGTTTGTTCATACTGCCTAAGTAGGCGTTTAAGAGGCGTTTAAGAAGAATAGGGCTTAGATTGTATCTAAATCACCAGGGTTCTGTCGTTGACGCAAGCCAAAATTAAGCTCATTACTAGAGTAAGACGTCCCAAAGGTTTCAGCTAAGCTCACCACCTGACGCAAGGCTGAGCGAAAATTATTCGCCTGTAATGTCCCCAAAGGATGCACATATACAGCAACGACCGCTCCATCCGTTACAGCGTAGCGAGCATCTAGGGCCGTATGAAAGTTAGCTGCCAGCATCGCCTGCACCTGCTGTGCCGTCAGCTCATCCACAGGCACCACCGGACTAAACACACGCATCCGATCATTTTGGGCATCAGCCAACACAATCACAGCCCTGCCACCGACGCTAAATTGCCACTGCCCCCTCTCCCCATCAACGTTATCTACTTCTGAGCGCAAAATGTTGTCTAGCTGTTCAATGGTCATCGGCTGCAACCGTTCCGTTGTCTGAGCACAGGCAGCCGTAGTCATTAACGGCATGGATGCAGCTATCAAACCAGCCACCGTGAATGCAGCTGTACGCGATAAAAAAGTCATGGATTCAAGTAGTGAGGGTTAGAACCATCTTAAACACTCAACATGAGCCGCCCCTGAGAGTTCCTTAAGAGTTGAAGAACTTGGGCTCTAATGATTTATGTGAACGCTAGGATATTCTCGTCCTTGCTCCAAGCTCATCCAATCTGCCCGATCTACCCTCTTTATGCCCCAGCAGCAATAAATATGAAAATAGATATAACGGTTATATTACTACTCTTGCTAGTCTTTGGTGGTCTCATAGTCTATGTTGCCTACACTGCCACCGTAGCTAACAGCCAAAACAGGCCAGCGTCAACACCACCCACGATCACCCCCAAAAACTGGCCCACAACCAATGGAGGTGCAGCCCTATCACCTGACATTGAGGCTCGTATTAATACGCTGATGGCGTCGATGACATTAGAGGAAATGGTAGGTCAGACCATTCAAGCAGACATTAATGAAATTACCCCAGAGGATATTCGCAAGCATCGTCTGGGGTCGATTCTCAATGGTGGTAATTCTGCCCCCGGTGAAAATGTTCGTGCCCCAGCAGAGGATTGGTTACCTCTAGCAGATCAATTTTATGAAGCCTCCATGGATACCAGCAATGGTGGCAAGGCAATTCCCATTTTATGGGGAACTGATGCGGTGCATGGCCACAATAATATTGTTGGAGCCACAATATTTCCTCACAATATTGGCCTCGGGGCAGCTCGCAACCCAGACCTGGTAGAACAAATTGGAGCAATCACAGCCAGAGAAGTGATTGTTACTGGTATGGATTGGACATTTGCACCAACCCTTGCAGTGGTTCGTAATACCTGCTGGGGACGAACCTATGAAAGTTATTCCGAAGATCCGGAGATTGTTGCTCAGTATGCTACAGCCATGGTAAGAGGATTACAAGGAGAACTGGGTACGGATAGTTTTCTCAGCAATCAACATATCTTGGCTACAGCCAAACATTTTATCGGCGATGGCGGCACTCAAGGCGGTAAAGACCAGGGCGACAATATTGATAGTGAAACTAAGCTGCGAGACTATCATGGCGCAGGCTATCCCCCGGCGATTGAAGCTGGGGTACAAACCGTCATGGCGTCATTTTCTGCCTGGCATGGCCAACGTCTGCATGGCCACAAAACACTGTTAACCGATGTGCTCAAGCACCATATGGGCTTTAACGGCTTTATCGTCGGCGACTGGAACGGTCATGCTCAAGTGCCAGGTTGCTCCCCAGAGAGCTGCCCCACTGCATTTAATGCGGGCATCGATATGTTTATGGCCCCCGATGGCTGGCATCAGCTTTATCAAAACACCGTAGCCCAGGTGAAGTCGGGGGAAATTCCCCGCAGTCGGTTGGAAGATGCTGTGCGTCGAATTTTACGGGTCAAATTTCGCTTAGGTTTATTTGAGAAACCTAAGCCGTCAGAACGTCCCTTAGCGGGTAATTATGCTCTCCTGGGTCATCCTAATCACCGGGCAATTGCTCGTCAGGCCGTCCGTGAGTCCTTAGTTCTCCTTAAAAACCAGGAAAATCTTTTGCCCTTAAAAACCAACCAAACCATTCTGGTTACCGGTGATGGGGCCCATGATATCGGTAAACAAACCGGTGGTTGGACCCTCTCCTGGCAAGGGACTGGCAACAGCAATGAGCATTTTCCCAACGGTACCTCTATTTGGGAGGGATTACGTAATGCGATCGCAGCCGGTGGCGGCCATGCTGTGTTCAGTGAAGACGGCAGCTATGACCAAACACCTGATGTCGCAATTGTTGTCTTTGGCGAACAGCCCTATGCCGAATTCAAGGGCGATTTGCCACATCTAAAATATTCATCGGATCAAGCACTACAGCTGCTCCAATCATTCCAGGCCAAAGGAATTTCCACAGTTGCTATTTTTCTATCAGGTCGTCCCCTATGGGTTACTCCCGAGGTCAATGCTGCCGATGCCTTTGTGACCGCTTGGTTGCCAGGAATTGCGGGCGAAGGGCTCGCTGATGTACTAATCCGCAAACCCAATGGTGTCATTAACGCTGACTTTAAGGGTAAACTCTCTTTCTCCTGGCCTCGCACGGCTACACAAACCAATTTAGATCGCGGCGATAACAACTATGATCCGTTATTTCCATACGGGTATGGTCTTACCTACAAAGACAACGGCAATGTGGCCGAACTACCAGAGACATCTGGATTAGACGGTAGTGAAGCCACCAAGAGTAATGCCTTTTTTGCCCTTGGTAAACCCATGGCACCCTGGAGTCTCCAGGCCGCTATGGGAGAGACAACCAATCCAATAGTGGATGCCCGCACTACCCTTGGAGATGCCTTGGTAATTCGTGCTACCGACCGAGTTGCCCAAGAAGATGCCCAGCAGTTTGTATGGAGTGGCAAGGAAACAGCGTCAATAGCCATCACAGGCCCCGCCACAGACTACACAGCCGCTTCCCACTACAACGATATTCTTGTTATCCAATACCGAATAGACGCCCCACCAGCAGGCCCAGTCACACTATTTGCCGAATGCGGTGGTGACTGTCGCGCTGATCTAGATATTACCCAACGGCTGACCAATGCACCCTTAGGAGAATGGACCCAGACAGAAATCACGTTAAGCCGCTTGGTAGACGCCGGAGCAGACATGTCTAAGCTGGCAGCGCTAGGCTTAGAAACCTCAGAGGCCCTATCGCTGAGCCTATCTGACATACGGCTAGTAGCCAGTGACGAATCCCCCGGTTCATGATAGACATAAGTAACCTATTTCAGCGGGTAGCATTGTAAATGGGGATTTTTATCAAGCCAACCGTAGGTGGCTGGTAGAATACTAAGATGAGGCGTTGCCAATCTTTAGGAAAGAATATTTAATCTGCAAGAGTTTGCTCTATGGCATTTTTAACAGATTGAATTATCCTCCAAACCTGCAATGGCCCAATAGATACATGGCATTATAGTTGTTTATTCGTAATATAACTCTTTATTCTGAGTTTAGTCTGAGTATGGTATCCGATATTCGATCACAAGCGGTTCAATTGGTCGAAACCTTGCCAGAAAAACAACTGGCCGATGCCGTGAGATTTTTAGAATTATTATCTAAACTGGAAATGTATGTTCCTAAGACAGAGCGGGAGACTGAGTTGGTTTCGACCATCCAACGTCGCCTATCTTCTGAAGAGCAGCAGCGGTTGGATCACTTACGCGATCGCAACCAGCAGGGTGACTGCCTTACGGAATCTGACTATCAAGAACTGATTCGATTAGAAGACGAACTAGAAAAGTTCGCCGTCGACAGATTAAACGCGTTGATCCAGCTAGCTGATCTGACTAATATCGGATTGGCAACCCTTAACCAAAGATTTAAGGCAATGCCGCCAAACTCCCATGCCATCGAACCGGGAGCGTCTCACATCCCTGACCAAACGAACCGTTCAGACTAGAGCTAAAAATTATTGCGAGTATTGCCATTGTCCTGGAGACTATGCAACTGATAGTTTCACCGTGGATCACATACTGCCCCGATTAAAGGGCGGTTCCAATCAGCTAAACAACTTGGCCTGGGCCTGCTTTGGCTGTAATGGACGCAAACAAGCCCGGACCCAAGCCATCGATCCAGAAACTGGCAAACTGGCTAATTTTTACAACCCACGCACTCAACGCTGGGCTGACCATTTCCGCTGGAACAAAGACACAACCGTGATGGTGGGCAAAACCCCTGAAGGCCGCGCCACCATTGAAGCTCTCAACATTAACCGCCCCAATATCGTGAACCTACGCCGCTTGCTGATCGCAGTCGGCCTACATCCCCCCTATCTCTGAATTTGAGGCTCACACCCAAAAAGGTTTATAACAACTAGCCCAGAATATATATAATCGTTCCCGCCGTACCCCCAACTTATGCCATTGGGAATAACCCAGTACGGCGGGTTGTAGAGCGGCGTTCCGGCTCTGCCCACGGGAAATCCCAGTTTGCCTAAAAGAGATAGCTTAAGTGCATCCGGAAAGGGAACACGGAGGGCTCCCAAGCAACACATTTAGCCTCCCTCCAGAATATGGACAACCAATGTTTTCGTAACGTCAGACCTATGACATTAGCAATTACCCAACACATTTAGTTTTAGAACAGCGTTAAATTTGTTATCCCTACCAAGTTCACACACTGCAAACAAGTGACAAAAGTCATATTGCAATTATCTCACACCATGACTTTTGTCACTTTATAAACTCTCTCTCATAAAAAAATCACTCTTCCCCAAGCAAATTATTCGCCCCATACAAAAATATGCCTGCCCCCAGCCAGATGCTCCCTGCAAAAAAGCTAGGATCTGGACTAAAGTAGTAAGCCAATCCATCGGAACAAATTAGGCCCAAACCAATGGCCATCTTCCGCACATCATTGCTTAAATGGCGAACTTTCTCCTGATTGGCTTGGTTAGAAATCTCATCGGTCAATTCACCTAAGCTCCGCCGAAAGACTAATATTTGATTCAACAAATCATCGGTGGACCTCAATTCAACCGGCTGTTCCTTACAATCTTCTACAATCTGGAGTGCAGAATCATCCACCCGACTCAGCCAACCCTGTTCAGATTCTGACATTTCAGGCTCCATCGTACCGCCCTGCCATTCATGATCCACCTCTAGCAGCAAGCCGTCCTTAGGATTTAAATACTTCTTCAGGGTTTTAGAACATTTATCGACCAGCCAAATTAACTCCTCAGAATACCGCTGCAGTTCCTCTGGGTCCCCCTTCAGCGCCTCTAACTTTAGCTCCAGCCGACGAGCCTGTCTGATAAATTTTTCGGCATTTAGCAAAAGGTTTTTGCGATCATTGGCAACCATTTTTTGCGATCGCACTTTCTTCTTATTAGCCATTAATCTGCGTAGAGCACTCCCATGGATTATTACCCCTCTTTATTCATACTAAAGCCAGAAAAATCGGGGCAACTCCAGAAAGTCTAAGTTATCCCCACCGCCGATGATGGCCAATTATTTGAGGGAAGTATAATGGAGCTATTCCCATGTTTGCCTGAGGTTGACATGACCGACAATTCTGAGTCCCGTCTAGATCGCCTGGAATCTCTGATGACTCAATCAGGGGAAATTATTTTACGAACGACTGAACTGGCCCAGCAAAACTCGGAGCAGATAGGTCGTCTAGGGACACTCGTACAGCAAAACTCGGAGCAGACCAATCGTCTGGAGCAGCTCGTACAGCGAAGTTGGGAACAGGGCACCTACTTCAGCAAACGATGGCCCAGCTAGCTTTGCAGGCTGCTAGCGATCTCGCCGAATTTGAGCAACATAGGCGTACCACCGAGGCTGCATTATCCAAGATAGATCGCGTGCTTGACTATAAAACAAGCTTATCAGCTTTGATAGAGGTATCTTTAGATTGAGGGGTGTAGACAATGGCCATAGATACTGCTCGATAATCTGTCTTGGGTCAGCACCCAATTGAGCTTTATAAGCAAATTAAACTTTAAACCGCTAGAGCAGCGTATCTCAGCCCAGGCTAGCTTACCATGAGTAATTTGCAGGCTTTTCGTAAGAATGCGATAGACAATGAAATTTCGAAATATAGCGTTATCTGCTCTAATAACAGTATTGCCCCTTATCACCTTGGGTCAACGACCTGCCAAAGCACAGAAATATTGTGAGACTGTTGATCTTAGCTATGATGGCGGACCAGTTTTTAATATCTACGCAGGCGACACATTTGACGATCCATTCGGGCCAGCAACTATTATAGGCGAAGCTGATGGTTCTCGCGTAAATGTTCGTCGTACCCCTGGTGGTTACCATGATGGTACCTATGGTCTTGTTGGTGAAACAGTCGATGTACTCGGCTTTGGGTATGGCACTAATTGCGATTTCTGGTTGAAAACACGTTTTCCAGACTCAGGTTATGTCGGTTGGATTCATTCTGATTATATCCAAACGCATGATGGGCGAGGACTTTGGGGTTAGCTACTGGATGACTCTAGGGGATTTACATTAGTTGAGTAGCGATGCAAACGCTTACTGACGGATCAGTGACGTTTTAAACACTTGACGACTTCCTGAAATTTGGTAACAATAGATACAGAAGTAAAACGTTCGTGATCAATTCATTTATACTCTTATTGAATGAGCTGGCTCATGGAAGTAGGCAACAGCGCTCTCAAGCACTGTAATCCGAAGGAACGCACCTCAATTTCTAGACACATCACATTTTATTGAGGAGGATAATCCTATGAACTTGCATTCCGTAAATCCCTTAATCACTGTTACAAGCAAAGAGCGATTCCTGAAGCATGCAAATCGTCAACAGGCGCGCAATCGTCAGCGCTCTGTTTTGATGCGTACGATTCAGCAAATTGCTCCCGACCAAGTTTAGTCACTGTTATCTCTACTTTTTGAATTTTAGGGGGCCTGATCGATGGATCAGCCCCCTTTTTTGTGGATAAGCCTCTAACGCACGACAGAGATATGCGCCTCAAATCATCTGGCCCGAGGGCACGCAGGTGAGCCGTCGGGCGATACATAAAGCGGTATTTGAATCGCCCTGGCATCGGGAACCCTGATGTGCCGTCATCGGGAGTTGATGACTCCGCAGTATCGAGGGCGTGGACGAGCGGAGATTAGTCTGGATTGGACCTATTCGTATCATCCGTAGTCGCAGATCTTCCGAAGGGCAGTATCCTCAAGCCGATTATGCCTTCGACCAGGGAGTTTTGCCCCGTCCGTTAACTGAAGTGATTGAAGCCAAGGGTAAACAGAAGCATCATGGGGAAATCTTTGTAAAGTAGGCAGCCTAGAAAATCAAGCCCAAGCTGTTCTGTTTGCCTGCGAAGAAGCGATTAAACGGGCTCCTTTTAGACCTGTCGATAACCGTGGTCTGGCCTATGCCCTTACAGGCAAGACTCAAGAGGCCGTTACCGACTTCAACGCCTTTATCGACCGAACAACGGATGAAGAAGCAAAAGCCCAACGTCAGCAATGGGTTGATGCCCTAGAAAAAGGAGAAAATCCATTTACACCCGAGGTACTTAAGTCTCTCCGCGAAGAATAGCGTGCTCCTCCATGTGGATTGGACAGTAACAGCACTTTATAGCCATCCCAGCAACTATGCTCCTCAAGCTAAAATTATAGAGAAACGCTGACCTTGCAACCCTTAGCCTATGTCCGACCCAGTCACCCTCGAAGACATCTACGCCCTCTTCCAACGCTCACAGGAAGAAGCCGATCGACGCTTTGCCGAAGCCGATCATCAAGCTACCAAATTCAGAGCTGATTTTGAGCCCAGTCTGGCCGAGTCTCGAGCTGACTTTGATCGGCGTATGGCTGAGTCTAAAGTCGAGGCTGACAAACGATTAGCTAAAGCTGAAGCAATTGCAGCTCAAGCTAACCAAGCCGTTAATAACCTGAGTAGTCGCTGGGGGCGGTTTGTCGAAAATATAGTTGCACCCGCTGCATTACGTTTATTTCAAGACCAGGGCATGGCAGTGCAAGAAATCTATCAGCGAGTCCGCTCAGCTCGAGGTAACCTAAACCTAGAAATCGACATTCTCCTAGTCGATGATGATGTAGCGGTAGCCATCGAAGTAAAATCCCGACTTAACCAAGACAGTGTTCGCCAGGTCTTACGTAGTTTAGAACAATTTAAGGTAGCCTTTCCACGCTATGCTAGCTACCGACTTTATGGAGCAGTGGCTGCTATCGAAATTGATAAAGATGTGGATACCTATGCCTACAATCAGGGTCTGTTTGTTATTCAACAATCAGGCAACAGTGTAGAAATTAGCAACAAGTCAGGTTTTGTTCCCCACGCATGGTGATTCCCCCCACGTAGGTTGGGTTGCACCCCACCCAACTCTCTCTCCTTTACCAAACCCTTCGCAAACCCAACATTGCCGATCCCCCAAAGACCGATTATTGGTTGATACCGTTGATGGGTATTGGGTATCGGCGGTGAACCGTTATGGATTGGCATGTTGGGTTTCGTGCCTCAACCCAACCTACGATCTACGATTGCTAAAATAATTGGACCTTATCCTGTCACCGTTCATATACCGTTATGTTATGGTCCGCATCGCCCCGATTATTTCACAGCCACCACCACCGCCTGTTGGCGAAAAACGATTTCTGTTTCGTTCTCTCGACTGGCAGCGTTACCAAACCCTACGCAAAACGCTGAGTCGCGATCGCAACGTCCGTTTCACCTACATGAACGGGATATTGGAAGTTACCATACCACTTGAAATTCATGAATTCTCGGCTCGAATGATTGAGCTGTTTATCCGTATTTTGGTCGTAGAACTAGGCATGAAGGTAAAAACCATGGGCTCAACTACCCTGGATCGGGAGATATTAGATAAATCCGCTGAACCTGACAATGCTTACTACATCCAGAACCAGCCCCTGGTCGCTGGTCGGGATGTCAATCTAGAGCAAGATCCACCACCAGATTTAGTCGTAGAAGTCGATATCACCCACACCGATATCAACAAATTATGCCATGGGAGTGCCAGAGTTTTGGCGCTATAACGGCGAAGTCTGGCGCATTTATGCTCTGCGTGATGGAGTGTATGAGGAAGTAGAGGCGAGTCCTACGTTCCCATCGGTACCGAAGGTGAAACTGTATGAGTTTTAGCAACGGCTAGACAAGATGAGGTAGACGCTGAATTAGCGTTAAGAAAATGGGTTCGGTCTATTGGATGAAGTAATTGCTAATTTTCGGCCATCCAAGCTAAAAAGGCCAAAATTAAGGCTGCTCCCTACCCCAGGCTACAGCCTTAATTTAAAGTTAATCGTGATGTACTATTTATTACAGAATATTAACTGTATTCTAATGTCAAGCCTCTAACCAATGGTAGAAGCAACGATTAACGATTCCGAGATACGAGAACTCTTAAAGCCTTATAGTAAAGCCATCACACGTTCAGCCTGGCTAAATATCCTAAACTCCTTTATCCCCTTTCTATTCAGCTACAGCTTAATGGTTTGGAGTCTTAAATATTCTTATTTTTTAACAATTTTACTGGTATTGCCCACAGCCGGATTCCTATTTCGAATTTTTGAAATCCAACATAACTGTGGCCATAACGCTTACTTTAACGCCCCTTGGGCCAATGAGACTTTAGGGTGTATCTGCAGTATTTTTACCCTGACCCCCTACCATTGGTGGCTACGTTCCCACGCCTATCACCACGCCAACATTGCTAACTTAGACTGTCAAGAAACAGGCTATTTAACAACATTAACCGTACGAGAATATCTCCAACTCGATTTCTGGCAACGCTTGAAATATCGCCTCTATCGCCATCCCTTAATTCTCTTTTTGGTAGGCCCAATTCTTAAGTTTGTCATCTTGCAACGGTTACCCTATCAAGTCTCTCCAGATTGGAAAAAAGAACGCTGGGGGATTTACATAACAAACTGCGCGTTAGTCACCTTTGCCATAGGATTAGCCAAAATCATCGGCTGGAAAGCGTTGCTTACAGTTCACATTACTCTGATTATGGTGGCCGCTTCATGGGGTATCTGGCTATTTACTGTCCAGCATACATTTGACGATGCTTACATGGCCAGGGGAGACGCCTGGAACTATGTGGACGCTATTTTGCAGGGCAGTTCCCACTACGATCTACCAAAGATATTACAGTGGTTTATCTTTGATGCCAGTTATCACCATATTCACCATCTCAACAGCCGGATTCCGAGCTATCGTCTGGCCGAATGTTTTCGGGAAATACCAGTCTTTCGGTCCGTACGTAAACTGTCATTACAAGACAGTGGTCTCTGTATGAATTTAGCCCTATGGGATGAGGATAAACGACGCTTAGTCAGTTTTCAGGATATTCAGTGTCTGTAGTCCCCTAAAAAACAGCCTATAGCCATTAAAATGGCCCAAACATTGAGTTTGCGACTGACTTTGAATCATCACCACAGAAAAAATCATCAATCAAGATTAGAATTTCATCCTTGCTAAGAACGCCATCGTCATTCATATCTAACTGCTCAAATGCCAGAGGGGCATAGGCGGGATGAATGTTATATACCTGAAAAAGCTCGGTCCATTCCTCTTTGCAAAGCTGCCCATCACCGTCAGCATCAAATACGTCAAAAATTAGCTTCATTAAGGACTGCACTTCCTTAAAGTAGCGTTCCTGATTTTCTAAAACTTCATCGTAGTAAGCCAGCCACTCCTGCAGGCTGATTTTTTTATCACTATTGACATCAGCCTTGCTTACTAAAGATTTCCAGGCCTGCTTAAACCGCTCCTTTAATGCCAATACCTTGGGGGAACGAGCACCTAAGTTTTTAACCTCTGCTAGCCGGGTGGCGATGTTTTCGAAATCCTTGCCGACTAAAATTCCATCGCGATCGCAATCATACATACAGAACAGCTTAAGGAGTTTTCGATTTTGCAGTTCCGTTAGCATGGCGTCATTAATCTCCTATGGGATGCACTAAGAAAGCAGGGTGACTGGGCCTGCACGTAGTACGAGAATCATAAATCATTCATACTCCTAAATATAGGGGGCTACAGAATGATTTACGTACGGTTTGGTTCTAAACGCCCCATGGAGGTTAGGGGATGCGCGCATGGGCATTCGGTAAGCTTGGTTTCATGGAATGTGGGAAAGTGCGAACGGGTATTTTAGGCTATGCTCAACCCAAGCTACGGGGGATGGGCTGTATATTTTTTACAGGATATGTAATCCAAAACACCTTCTGCTACCTTCCCCTTCCTTCTCCTTTCGCCCATGCACGCTGATTACCTGAAACGCATTCTCAACGCCCGTGTCTATGACGTTGCCCAAGAAACGGCCCTGGAAATTGCCCCTAATCTATCCAAACGTCTAGGCAATCAGCTGCTACTCAAGCGGGAAGACATGCAGTCTGTGTTTTCCTTCAAACTGCGCGGAGCTTACAACAAAATGGCCCAGCTCCCCCCTGATAAGTTGGCTCGTGGTGTGATCGCAGCTTCGGCGGGTAACCATGCCCAGGGTGTGGCTTTAGGGGCACGACGGCTGTGCACCTTTGCCGTTATCGTCATGCCCGAAACCACCCCAGAGGTAAAAGTCAACGCGGTAAAAGCCCGTGGTGGTGAAGTGGTGCTTTATGGGGAAACCTTTGACGATGCCTATGCCCATGCCCGACAGCTAGAGACCGAAAAAGGGATGACGTTTGTCCATCCCTTTGACGACCCGGATGTGATTGCTGGTCAAGGCACCATTGGGATGGAAATCCTACGCCAGTATCAGCAGCCTATCCATGCAATTTTTGTCGCTATTGGTGGTGGCGGTCTGATTTCTGGTATTGCTGCCTATGTTAAACGCCTACGGCCTGAGATTAAAATCATTGGCGTAGAGCCGAAGGATGCTGATGCCATGTATCAGTCCCTGAAGCTAGGGCATCGGGTAAAACTTTCCCAGGTAGGGCTGTTTGCCGATGGCGTAGCGGTTAGTCAGGTAGGTGAAGAAACTTTTTGGCTATGTCAACAGTATGTGGATGACATCGTCCGTGTGGGCACCGACGATACCTGTGCGGCAATCAAGGATGTCTTTGAAGATACGCGCTCTATTGTAGAACCGGCGGGGGCTTTAGCGATTGCTGGGGCGAAAGCTTATGTAAAGCAAACGGGTATTCGGGACGAAACTCTGGTCGCTGTGGCCTGTGGTGCCAATATGAACTTTGACCGGCTAAGGTTTGTGGCGGAGCGGGCCGAGCTAGGAGAACAGCGAGAAGCCATTTTTGCGGTGACAATTCCAGAACAACCAGGCAGTCTTAAGCGTTTTTGCGACCAGATTGGCAAGCGCAATTTGACGGAGTTTAACTATCGGATTGCGGATCAGACCGAAGCTCATATTTTTGTTGGGTTAGAAATTTGTGATCGCGATGATGCCATTGCCATGAAAGACCAGTTTGAAGAAAATGGCTTTCAAACCCTGGACCTGACCGATGATGAATTAACTAAAATGCATCTGCGCCACATGGTCGGTGGCCATTCTGCCCTGGCTAAAAATGAACGTCTATACCGGTTTGAATTTCCCGAGCGCCCCGGTGCGTTGATGAAGTTTGTCAGCTCCATCAGTCCCAATTGGAATATCAGCCTGTTCCACTACCGCAATAACGGCTCTGACTATGGCCGTATTGTTGTTGGTATGCAGGTACCCCCCGAAGAAATGGATGAATGGCAGGCGTTTTTAGAAACCCTTGGCTATCGCTACTGGGAAGAAAATAACAATCCTGCCTATCAGCTCTTTTTGGGATAACGGCGATAGAGCAACAACCCTACTAAAACGAATACCATGCTCAATGCGGGTATCCAGATCATGGGTAACGTTTGGTGACGCTGGGCAATGGCCACGTCTGCCCAGATAAACACAAGGGCGAAAAGCAGATCACGGCGTTGCCAGATAGCCAGGCCAGCAATCAGATTCGCTATTACAAGCATGATGGCAGTCCAATCGGTACCGGACAGCCATAACGTTTGGATACCAGATGCATAGAGAGCTGAGGCAATATTGACGACAGTGGCTACTGAGATCCAGGCAAGATAAATACTGATAGGGGCATCAACCCAAAGACTACGCCGATTATTGAGATGGTGCTGTCTGCCAATAAGTTCGCTATAAGCGGCAATCAGTGCTAACAAAATCACTATCATCGCTAGCACTGACAGCCAATAGAGCTGCAGCGTAAACAGATAAATCCATGCTATCTGGGCGACACAGGCCAGCAGTAAACAGCAATTAATCCGTTTGATAATTCGCTGTCCCCGATGCTTTGGTTGCGACTGGTACCAGGCATAGGCAATCAGGCCAACATAAATGACACCCCAAATGATAAAAGCGTAGTTAGCTGGAGTAATTAGCACACCACCGAGGGGACCATTCGCCAAATCAGCGACAGTGTTCCCATCAATGGGAAAGAAGTTTGACAGGGTATTGACGACCAAAGTTCCAAGAATTGCCAGCCAGGTTGCGATCGCCAGTCCCCTATCTCCAATTAACCTGATCATGTCATCGCTGGATTTCATTGGGCCTACTCAGTCATTGTGACCGCAAGCGTCAATGTTTACCAGGTGGATTTGTGGCTATCAAGCTCTCTTAGCAATTAATGCTCACGTTCGGTGCGTACCCAACTATTTTCAGGGCCTGACAAAAATTTAAAGTACAGTGGAATTTTCCACAGAACATAGAAAGGAATCGAGATTAATTTATTGGCTGGTATATCTTTACGGGCAAAACCATACCAGGCTAAGAAAATCGCTAACAACAAACTTAGGCCAGCACCGTAAATCATGACTAGCGGTAGCCATGTACTCCCTGAGACTAGTGTAAGCATTGTCACCAATGTTGCAGTGACTGCCCACAGTGTGACTAATAAAGAGAGTGGAGGCACGCTCATATCTAACGCTAAGGCTACCAGCTCTAAACGGCCTTGTTTTAGGCCTTCTTGTATTAAAAGGGGAACAGACGTTAACAAAGTTTGTAAATGGCCATGTTCCCAGCGTGTCCGTTGAGTCATCGCCACAGATGCTTGTTGAGGTTGTTCACCAATCACCAGTGCATCGGGACACATTAAGGGCAAATGCCCTGCTACTGCCAGGTCTAACCCGAGCTTCATATCCTCAACAATGTTGCCATTAGCCAAATCCGCTTGCTCAATAATGGACCAGGGGAATGCCATTCCTGTTCCTGTTAACAAACAGGGCTGCCCCAATCCTTGCATACCCAGAGGTCGGACAAGATTTTTTACCTTAAACGCAAAGGTGGATACCATCTCGTTAGCTGCAGGGTCTGGACCCTGGTTCAGAAGATAGGTCGCTTGCACAGGACGATCGGTCTTAAGTGCCAAATCAGCCACCGCATCAATGGCTCCAGGCTGTACTTGGCAATCAGCATCCACCATGATGACCACATCAGGCGAGTCTTTACTCAAGTAACGCAGACCAAAATCTAGTGCATACCCTTTACCACGCTGTTGAATATTATGGCGTTCAATTACCGTGGCACCAGCCTGTTGCGCGATGGTAGCTGTTGCGTCAGTGCAATTATCAGCAACGACAACCAACCGGTCCGTTGCTTGTATCTGTGACGTGAGGGTTGATAAGGTGCCCTGAATCACAGCAGCTTCATTATGAGCTGGCATTAAAATGGCACGCTTTTTCTTGGTTTCAAAAGACGTTGCCTTTTTACGGGCACCTCTATTTCGCCTAAAAAAAGCGATTAAAACTTCTAAAGAAAAGACAGCACAGGGCAGTATTAGAACTGCAGCCAGCATTATCTCCACAATCTGAATAATTACAGTTGCAGACATACCCACAAAAATTCCTCCAAAATTGTTCGGAGCTACTTTTTCAAGTAGTCCAAGACACACTGATGTAAATAACGTAAGTAAAAAGGATTCATTGCTGGAAGAATGCACTGTTGATGGATTTAACTATCTATAAATTTTTGAAAGGACATTTCTCAAAAAGGATAGATACATTGGGAATAATTGGACTTAGTATTTTCATAACAAAGTCCTGGCACAATTCGTCTGCTCACTATAACTGTGACTGCTGCAGAACAGCTGAGTTCCAGTTTTATTGAAATTTATAGCGATTTGCTGAATAAACTCGCTAGAGCAGGCCCTACACAGCGTTTGCTATCTAAAGCTTTTAGCAATCACCGATATGATGCCCTATGGGCGCAAAACTATGCTAATATGTTCAAAACGAATTCATTCAAATTGATTAGCTGTTTCTGCGTCAAGCCACAACGAGTGCGAACATCATTCCTCTTGTGTTGACTTGGTTGATATATTAATTGTTCCCAATTAATGCGTGACCCTAATTAAGAATGCCCTTGTTACCCCTTGGTTGGAGAGATTGAGCAACAATATATCAAGCCATTTTAAGGCTGTGCGTGCTTGATCAAACAAGTTCTCTTTCAATAAAGTCGGTATCGTATGTTGCAACAGCTTAAACTAGTCAAGTACCGAAAGAGACTTAACTGTTTACTTATCCATGTCAACTAGAGTTAAGCCAAATTCACATGGCTATAAATTTGGCTTAACTTTAGTAATTCTGAACGTCATTCACGATACTTAAAGGATGGGAACTCTTTTTCAGAAATATCATGTAGATGTTATCACTCTAATTTTTTGAGGCTGGCAGGGTGAGCCTACGCATATATGCTGAGCTGGCATGTCTTTAAACACATTACTGCGCGCTCCAATTAAAGCATTGGCTCCAATCCTTACCCCTGGTGCAATAAAGCAATCTGTGGCTACCCAAACACCATTTTCAATCACAATTGGCGCGGTTATCAGGGCAAACCGTGGATCGTTAGGGGCATGACTACCTGTACACAGGTAGGATTTTTGGGAAACAACACAGTGCTGACCTAACCGAATTGGAGCCAGACTGTAAAATGTGACGTTTTCTCCTACCCAGCTGCAATCGCCTATTTCGACTTTCCAAGGATAGGTAAATCGAGCAGATGGACGAATGATCACATCTTTGCCAATTTTGGCACCGAAAAATCGAAGTAGGGCACAACGTGGGCCATGGGCCGTATGCAAGGTTAACGGAAATATAACAGCTTGTACAAGCCACCACACCATGACGTACCATTTCGGTCGACCAACTTCAAAGCCCGGCTGATGATACTGGCGTAAATCCACCAAAGAAGGTGGCCCAAAGTCAGATTTTTCCTGTATCTCTAAAGAATTGGCTGCGTTGATAGATACCTCAGACGTGCCATTACTCATTAAACATCACCCACTAAAGCTGCTTGGGGGTTTTCGTCAGTTTCTGGTTCATCTGCTAGGTTTAGACTGCCACCAAACTGCAGCTCATAGAGTTTGACTCCAATTTGATACTCATACTGGCTGAGTAAGCGAGCGTAAATATAGCCTGGATAGCCATCTAGAAAACCAAGGCGAATAAAGTAAAACAGAACAAATCGCAACAAGGGTTTGAAGGGTAGGCGAACCCAAATCTTTTTAAGAAATCGCTTACGCTGGACAGAATCACCAAATAGATTAGCTCCAATAGTGCCATCGTCCCCCATACCAGTTAGCAGGTTGTAATAAACTCGTGCCTCCCAGTTGGAATAGCGGTTATGGCGAGCTAGCCAGTGGAATAAATCACGAAAGTCGATATGGAGCATATCGTTTTGGAGATAGCCTACGTTGCCACCTTCTATAACGACATGTTCATGCACTTCGTTATCACCAGTATTTTGAATTTCTTCGGTATTTAGATTTTCATAGCGGCCTTTAGCATGACGGAAGAAGCGCATATTCCAGTCAGGATATTTGCCACCGTGGCGGATCCATTTGCCTAGAAAATAAACCCGTCGATTTAGATAGCAACCGTCTAGCTCATTAGCTGCGATCACATCTGCCATTTCTGCCCAGAGTTCTGGGGTAATGCGCTCGTCACAATCGACGATCAATACCCATTCGTTACGAAAGGGGAGGTTATCTAACGACCAATTTTTTTTCTTAGGCCAGCGGCCATTGAAATCAAATTGAATTACTTGGGCACCGTAGGATTCTGCAATTTCTACTGAACGATCTTCGCTGTGGGAGTCCACCACGAAAACTTCGTCTGCCTGGGCAACACTTTCTAAGCAAGCCGGTAGATTTGCTTCTTCATTTTTTGCAGGAATCAGTACGGAAACCGGAACTTTGGTGGCAGCACTCATGGGTTAATAGAACGCTAATAAACGGTAGATAACTGGTTTGAACGCAGGCTGTGGGCATCATTTACGCTACGTATTGCCCAAGCTTTAGCAATATAATGAATTTTGATTACTCACCTAATTATGACGTCACACTAGGCGGATGACTTAGCTGATTTATAAGTTGGCTTATGGGGTTTGACCAGGTATCGTAAAACACTACCCAGGTAACCCAGTTGACCGTAGGCATAGGTCAAATTTTCAAACCGCTGTGCTGGGTCCTTGACATATTTGACGGTTTTGTAAACACCTCTAATAAGACGCTCCCCTCCCCATCGCAGTTGGGCAACGCCAGCGCGCCCCGAAACTTGTTCACGGTAACATTCACTAATGCCTTGCCACCAACTGCGGCTTAGAAACCAGCCTGGTTTAAGTCTGGCAGGAGCAACATTATGGGCGGCTAAGGCGTTGGGGACGTACACCACATGCCAGCCATTTTTTAGGGCTAGTTGGGTCATATGTAGCTCTTCATTGGAGAGCAGATTTTTGCCAACACGTCCTAGGTTAACGTCAAATCCGCCAACTGAGTCTAGGAAGGTTTTGCGCAGAGAATAATTAAGACCTCGGGGGGTGAGACTAGGATTTTTGATATACTGCATCCGCTCACCGAGATCATAGGCCCCTAAACCACTGGCTAAATCGTCCGATAGCCAGGCTGGTGGGCGAACAACGCCTGGTGGCCACAGGAGGGTAACTTTGCCACCTGCGATCGCAACCCTACTATTATTTTCGTATACCTCTAAAAGCGAAGCTAACCACTGAGGGCTAGCGACCGCGTCATCATCGAGATAAGCAAGAATATCGCCTTTGGCTGTCTTGGCACCTGTGTTACGTGCTGTCGATAGACCAAGTGTAGGCTCGTAGACATAGCGTAATCGAGAGTCCGACAGACGTGGCTGGACAACTTCTGCTGTCGAATCGGTTGAGCCATTATCTACTACGATGATTTCAATATCGTGGAGAGTTTGGGCCAACAAACTATCGATGGCAGCTCCTAGATATTGATCGCGATTATGGGTGCAAATAATGGCAGAAATTGATAGCTCAGCCATAAAAACCTTGAAGAAAAAAAGAGGGTTACTAAAAAACGATGCTTGCTATGGCAGGAACAAAAGTCAAACTAAATTGGATGAGCAATAAATTATAAATTTACTTGGTGATAAGTTATACGGTCAGCGGTATGGACTACCAAATTTGACACATTTGATAGATGGGCTACGTTGCCCTGCTCAAAATTCCCGCTTAACAATGAATGTACTCATTAAACTTTACTGAAATTACGCAATTGAGTCCTAGTTATCAAGTTCTGTTTATATACTCTTCAAACGTATAAAGTCTCCTCTAGTTGGTGATACCCCATTGTTCAATTTTTGCTTAGCCCCATGAACTCTACTGCTGATATTGATCTTGCCCCTTATATCGACCATTCTCTACTATTGCCGACAGCGACGTTGGACCAGGTCGATCACTGGTGTGCGGAGGCGCAACGCTATGGTTTTGCCAGTGTCTGTATTTATCCGACCCATGTCCAACGGGCGGTTGAGAACTTACATGACAGTAGAACGGCTGTCGGCACAGTGATTGGCTTTCCTACTGGCGCAGATACCTCAGCCAGTAAGCTTTTCGCTGCTCAAGAAGCCATGGAAAACGGAGCGACAGAACTCGATGTGGTGATTAACCTGGGCTGGGTTAAATTGGGGCAAATGGAGCAGGTGCATACAGAATTGGCCCAAATTGTAGAAGCGACGGGGCAGAAGGTAAAGGCTATTTTAGAAATGGCATTGCTTGAGGATGGTGAGAAACGCTTGGCAGCTGACGTTTGTATGGATGCAGGGGTAAGTTTTCTAAAAACGAGTACGGGTTGGCATGGCGGTGCCACGGTAGCAGACATTCGCTTACTAAAAGAACTGTCCCGTGGCCGTGTGGGCATTAAGGCATCTGGTGGTATTCGAACGCCTACCCAAGCTCTGGCATTGATTGAGGCAGGGGCTACGCGCCTGGGTACTTCACGGGGACCCGATATTTTGCGGCAGCGGGCGGCTGAGTCTCAAATCATTGATGAACGTCACTAGCTGTCTGTCAAGTTCTAATTTTTGGTAAGAGAGGCTATCAACAAAACGACTGTTACCTCTGAAATACAACTCAACTATCCCACTACAAAGGCTCAAGGCCATGCGCTTACGCGTACCACTACTCACCGTCTGAGCCAAAATTTTGAACTTGACACGATATTGATAGCCTGATCTACGGATATCAAAAAAGCCAAAGGATTAAGAAAACTACATATTTTTTCTAGCAATCTGCCCCGAATGGGAACTATGTCGGGCAATATTAATATGATGTAGCACTTTGTAACCGTAAATGACTCCCTCTGCTCAATCGACGGGTAATGCGCCATCCCCCATTGCTGCTCTGGCTCTTAAGTTAGTGGGTGGTATTACTATTTTGGCTGCCTTGGTGGATTTTCTGGTGCTACTCTTACCGCCAGATTTACTTAACCGCACCTGGCAAATCAGTATAACTACACAGCTGGTTGACCGTGGCATTGTTCCTTTGGTCGGTATTGCTTTGCTCTTTACTGGTTTTTGGATTGATAGCTATGTTGCAGGTAAGCGTGGTCGGCCTAACTTGATCCTGGATGCCCGTTTTTGGACATGTATTTTGGCTTGTATTTTAGGATTGCTCTTTGCTGTGCTCACACCTGTACATATGAATAATGTGCGGTTACAGAGTAAGGATGCACTTACCCAGGTGTCTGAAGAGGCATCTGAAGCAACTAATCAGTTAGAACAGCGTCTGAATCAAGAAGTGACTCAGCAACGCGATCGCATCAGTAGCTTATTAAGCAATCCCGATCAAATTGAGCAACTGGTGGCTAGCGGTAACGTAACCGAAGAGCAAGCGGCCCAAATTCGACAGTTCGAAAGCAATCCAGATTCCTTGAATGATTTTCTTGAGGGGCAAGCGTCTCAATTGCGGACACGTCTGGAAACAGAGATCGGCTCTCGTCGTGAGGAAGCGACCAAACGAGTACGTTCTGAGGCGACCAAGGTCAGTATTCGGATTTCGTTGAGTAGTATTCTCCTGGCCATTGGTTATATCGGCATTGGCATCAGCGGTGTTAGACGCTTGCTGGCGATTTAACCCGTGTTTTTTATAGAGTCGTTCCATGGAACGACTCTATAAAAACGGGTTTTGAATTTTGGTCACTAAATCGTAAAACGGCTGCCAGTTATCCTCCGCTACAATCGGTTCCCAAATAGCTTCAATTTCGGGACGTAGCAAAACAATGGTGGGATTATTCTGGCGTAAACATTGACCTACCTGTGCTATCTCAGGTGCTGACAGGGTGGTTAAACAATGGTGATAGTGAGATCGCCAGACCTCTAATAGTGTGGTTGCATCCTCATCAGAATTATTAACCGTGGCCGGAAGAATTTTATCCGGGCCATCACACCATTTTTCTGAAAACTGTCCCGTTAATCCCGTAAAAAAGTCGTGATAGCTGATACGGGTCTTTTCTAAAAATTCTAGGGTCAATCGCAAGAGTTCATCCCCCAGGGCTGGGAGTAACTCCTGGAACCCTAGCTTTGCTAACATCCGTTGTTTATAGGCTGCATAGTAATGGTCGCGATAGCTAGACAAGCCAGTTTCCAGGTCCTTGGCTGACATAATTTGTCCCAGTGGTTTTTGTAGCATCCACAAATTCCACTCACAAACCCGAGGTTGGTTTCCGTAGCTATAGCGCCCCATATAATCAAAATAGGCTGCCGTAAATCGAGGATTAAACTCATCCATAAAGGCATAGGGACCATAGTCAAAACTTTCCCCTGTAATTGACATATTGTCGGTATTTAAAACAGCATGGCAAAACCCTACCGACATCCACTGAGCTGCTAACAGCGCTATCCGCTGTACAAGTTCGGCATAAAACTGGGCATAGCGTTCTTTAGGGTCCTGTATGGCTAACCAGTGGCTGTAGTAAACCTCGATTACATGGTCGAGTAGTGGCAGCATCAAGTCAGGGCGACCTAGGTAATGCAGACGCTCAAAGGTACCAAACCGAATATGAGATTTGCTAAAGCGGACCATGACCGATGAACGTGTTGGTGACGGTTCATCTCCACGCCAAAGCTTTTCACCAGTTTCTACCAGGCTGATGCAGCGGGAGGTATTGACGCCGAGAGCATGTAGCGTTTCTGAAGCTAGGATTTCTCGAACACCCCCCTTCAGAGTCAGTCGTCCATCACCATGGCGAGAGTAGGGTGTGGTGCCGGAGCCTTTGGTACCAAAGTCATAGAGCATGCCGTCAGTTCCCCTGACCTGGCCATAGAGGAAGCCACGACCATCCCCTAACATGGTGTTGTAGTCACCAAACTGATAGCCGTGGTAGCGCAGAGCTAGCAGTGGTGCTCGTTGTTGAAACTGGCCAAAGGCTTCAATAAAGTCAAAGTCACTGACCCTATCTGACTGTAGATCTAATCTGGACAGTAAGTCATCATTGCGAAATCGCAGAATGTGTTGGGGAAAGTCGGCAGCTGCAACAATGTCATAGTAGTCATCGCCTAGGGCCTCTAAGGCAGGCTCATAGATCAGGTTTAGAAACGGATTGTCGGTCACAGAGAGCGCAAAGAAGAAGCTTTATTTAGTATCTCTCAAAGCTAAGATTTGCTGGTTAAACCATTGAGCTGCAGTTATATTGCTATCGTTTTCTAACTTGGCAATAGTTTGCTCTAAAAGGTTTATCGGTAATTCTTTTAAGGTCTGAGAGGTCCTAGTCAGCTGATATTTACCATCACTGTCGAGCAGAAATGCAAAGACACGACTGCCGCGTACATCAATTACCCAATATTCAGGGATTTTAAGAGCCGCATACAGCTGCTTCTTTTCGTCTAAATCACTGGCTAATGTGGTGTCTGATATTTCTCCCACCAAGTCCGGCACACGCCATTGGCTTACATCGATTCTGCGTGGTTGCCCAGGTTGCCAGCGTGGATAGCTATCCCCTAGATATAAAACCAAATCTGGTGCACCAGCGGTTTCTGTATCTTTTTCAATTAAGCAACGTCCCAGAGAACTAGCAATCTGGTCCATATGCACACTAAACCAGACATACAAAATAGCTGTGAAAAGATCGCAGATTGTTGCGTGGTTAATGCCTTCCCAGCCCATTTCGGTAATGAGTAGATAGCCTCGATGAAAAAATAGACGATACTGCTCAGGGGGCAAGTTATCACGGTGGCTGGCATAGTCTGCCCAGTCAGCTTGTTGCCAGGTTGCCACGCAAGGCTTTTCGTTGACAGTTAAAACAGCAGATATTGTCATTGGCTTTGCCACAGTTGTGATTATGCCTACAGAAACCTCAATTTGCTTTTAGTTTCTGAACCGCGTTTCTAAAGCCTAGCACTACCAAAATATTGGAGAGCGTTAGAAAAAACTCCGCGCTGCCATGGAGCCAGTCCACATTGGCCAATTCCAAACCGTAGACTTGCTGAGCATAGATACCGGCTGGAATGGTTACTGCCACAAAGATCAATAGCACATAGAAACCAATCAAGGCTAACTTAGGAGTCTGGCCCGACTTGGTCAAAAAATAGAGAAACCCCAGGTAGGGAAATAGGGAAATCGCAAACAACATTTCTTTAGACATGGGCTTGTCTCCAGATGTACCAAGCAGCAGCGCAGGCAGTACAGTTGCCGACCACGGTCATCGCTGCCTGTAAAAACACTAGCCAACTGAGGGATGGTGAATTGTCGAAAAAATGCCAGGTGCAGGCACACATGGCACTGATCAAGGCTGGCAACATGCCAAAGGAAAGCCACTTCCAAGCAGACCAGCCACTGACGTCGGCAAATTGCCAGATAAAGTAAATGGCGGCGATCCATTCAATCACGCTGGAGATATGGACCATCCAGGTCGGTATCGAGAGGGCATGCATATTTGTAGAAGGGCGTTGGGCAATGGCAATGGGCTCTAAGGTGGGCATTGCCCACCGTTCGGGCACAGGTTCGCGATAATCTTAACAAGATAGTAAGGAACAATATTACAAACATGCGGGCAGTGTTGTGTGGCTACTATGGCATGGGCAACGGTGGTGATGAGGCTCTATTGGCCACACTGTTACAGCTTTTACCCAAAACGGTGACTCCCATTGTGCTATCAGGTCATCCTCAGGAAACAGCGCAGCGATATGGCGTAGAAGCTGTGCCTCGCAAATCCTTGCCTGCAGTATGGTCTGCCCTGAGACGGTCCCATGCTTTTATTTGGGGGGGGGGGAGTCTGATGCAGGATGCCACCAGTGCGGTCAATCCGCTGTATTACGGTGGGTTGATGAAACTGGCCCAAGCAATGGGACTACGTACGATTGCTTGGGGCCAAGGGATTGGCCCACTAAGACGACGCAGCAGCCAGTGGATTACCCGTTGGGTTCTAAAGAACTGTGATGCAATTAGTGTTCGGGATGGAGCATCAGCTCAGTTGTTGGCGGATTGGGGAATTGATTATAAATTAGCTCCAGATCCAGTTTGGGCACTGAAGTCTGAATATCTAACGGAGGATGCCGATTTGCCCAAACCTCGGATAGCTGTGGTGTTGCGGGGCCATGGGCAGCTGACGCCTAGGCGACTGGCCAATTTGACTAGGGCCATTGTGGATTTTCAGACGGCTACCCAAACCTGTGTAGTTTTGTTGCCGTTTCAACCGGTGAAAGATGGCGCGATCGCAACCCACATTGCCCAACAGCTCAATGGTCCCCACAAAATTATTCAAATAGACAATCCAGTCCAACTCAAGAGTATTTTTAGTGGGATTGAAATGACAATAGCCATGCGGTTTCACGGTGTTGTTATGGCGGTTGCCGAGGGCTGTCGCTGTTTTGCCATTAGCTATGACCCTAAAGTTACCCAGATTATGCAAGAACTGTCGCTACCGGGCTGGGGACTCTCGACCCAAGACCCACTACCATTAATACCCGACGATGCTCTAACTATGACCCAGCAATGGTTGGAGCATTATGCCAATGGTGATGGATTAAGTGAAGTGCAAATCCGTTCTTATGTTGAACGGGCCCTAATTCATCGCACATTATTGGAGCAAACTCTCTGTCCATAAGGTTTCTCGGTTGAGATTTGGAAATCCCATAACCTTTAGATACGTCCGATAAAGATCTATCCGATAGCACATGTCTTTGTGTAACTTTTTAATACATTTTAGTGATTGGGATATTGCCTGAATATGCTGATTTATCAATGATTCCTGGTAATAAGTTGTGCTCAATCAAATTTTCTGTGTTAACAATATGGGGAGATTGGCGTAAGATGCCTTCGTCTCCGCTTATCATTGCGGTGCTCCAGAAATAATGTTCAAATCAGCTACACCAGACGATAGGTTTGCCAACAACAGGAACCAAACCCAGGACGTTTCGTCCCATGGGGCAGAATTGCCTGGTGAAAAAAAAGACAACAATAGCTGGCAGACCGTTCATTTTCCAGGCACGGTTCCAATTGAGCAAATCTCAGGGGTAACACCTAACGTGCAAATTAACGCTATGGACTCTTCTAGCATACAATCAGTCGGTAGTACTTTTGAATTATCTGCGTCTAACCCCTCTACTGTGGAGCAGGCTATCAGTCAGCGTGAAACTGAGTTGCTCAATCTAGTGCGGGATCTAAATGAATGCAACGATGTGCTGTTGACTAAGGTTGCTCAATTAGAAGAGTCTTTAGAGCGATCGCAGGCTGCCCTTCAAGCTGAAATTGATCGTGCTGGAGGAGATCGAATTGCTGACCGAGACATTGTTCAGTTGGTAACCGAGTTAGACCAAAGTAATCAGGCTTTACAGCATCACCAGATGCTTAATCAGACACTGCAAACAGAGCTGACTGCATTTCAAGAGCGAGCTAAACAGGTGGAATCTGAGCACAAAGCGCTATTGCGGCAGCATACAGAGCAGTCCCAGGAACTCTTGCAAGCCAATACTGACTGTCGTGATTTGAGGGCGCGTCTACAGCGACAACAGCGCTATACCTTGCAATTCAAAGCTGCCCTTGAAAAGTGTTTAAGCATGTCAACAGAGTCCCAAAACAGTTCTGTTCCTGCTATCGATCCATTGGGCGTAGCGATTCCCAAAGCCGATGAAATTCGTCCTTGGGAATCTGCGTTAGGCCATACTCGCCTGGATACTCATCTAGCATCCATGATTCGTGGTCTCAACAGTGATACTGATGCCGAGGTTACTGTGGCCACTATAGAAAATGAGGCAGAAGATCAGTTATGGCATGATTTAGCTCGGGTGGTGGGTCCAGATGAGTCCGTTTCCGAGGTTGAGGTACAAAGCACTGCCTCTGAGGTGCAAAGTACTGGCACTGCTGCCTCTAATGTTGAAGAGTCTCCACAGTTTACGGAACCGTCTCCTTGGATTGATAAATCGAGTGACTCCAGCGCACAAAATAATGAGTTAGAAGAGGATAGACAAGTTCCCTCTCAACTATCACCTGAGGCTAACGAAATCTTGGCTCGAGTTCAAGCTGCTAAGTCTACTTCAATGGCGGATACCTATCTTCCTGTTATGTCTGCTCAAGGAAGTCCATCACCCTTAGTAAAGCCATTGCGACCGCAGAAACGAATTAGCTCTTTGTCCGCGATTGATCTACCAAATTTTCCTCGCCTGAAAAAACAACCTCCTACAGCAAAGGCTTAAGGGAAACTTTACTGACAAATTCCAAAAATAAAAACTTTTTGCTGGTCAACTTGGGTTAGACTTTGTTAACTTCTGGCCAATATGGTGTGAGGGAAAAGTGGCAATTCCTTGCTACTGCTAGTTCGCAGGTGCATCTGAACTGCTCTGTAGGCATTATTGATAACTAATCCTGCGATTTGCCTGAGCCCATCAGGTTGAGATTGCATCTTACTTTTTTCAATAAAATGAGTCCATCCTCTTTAAAGGCTGTTTTAGAAAACTCTTCCTCAGATAAGTCTGTTAGTGAGGCCCATATCGCGACAGCAATTATCCATGTCATTGAGTCAGCTCGTTCCCAGGGGCAAAGCCTTGATGATGTTATTACTGAGTTAATGGTTGATGATGCCCTGTTGGATCATAAGAGTCGGCATCTGCTTGGGGATATCCTGACACAGGCGTGGAATAATCTTTGAAAGAGGAAAATAAACGAGGGATGACTGCAAAGTATAGCCCTTGCTAGATTAGCCGTCTATGTCACCCATACCTACGGCCATTTGTAGAAACATAGGTTCACCACCACTTTGGTGATATTTGTCAGCCCATTTTCTGAGCAACAAGTCAAGTTCATTTAGAGCCTGTTGTCGGTTTTCTGTTGGAATATCAAGAGATTCCAAAACCCTCATGGTGCCTTCTTTGCGGGCAACCCATTCGCGCATGATGCGAAAGTAACGGGCTGTATCCTCGATCATAGTGTAAGTTCTTTCGGCATCATCCGTAGGAATATAGGATGCCCGAGCCAGGGCATAAAAGGGCATGCCCCAGGGAGAGTCAATACGAGTTACGGTACCTGAGTAGAGTAGGCGGCGTCTAATATGTTCCGCTAGGGCCTCACTCAGGGGTAACTGCCGTCCACTTGGAACAGATTCTTGAGAACGAGCATGTAGAAACTCAATCAGTTCAGCAAACTGAAATGAGGTAATTAGCTGTGCCTTGGGTAAATTTGTCGGTAACTTCTGCTCGATTTGTTTTTTTTCTTCTGATGTCAGATTGGTGCCCACTAACCTAGACCTCCCTGGTTCCCAAGGATATTGTTCAATCCAAACGTAGGGAAACTGAATCAAATAGCGGGGTTCTTGTGCACCCAGCATTTTGAGCAATTTACCTTCGCTCAATGCCTGTCGTACTTCTTCTACGATAGCTTTGACCCGTTTGGGTTCAATGTGGTGCAGATGGCCCGTCATGCGCAGGTTCTGTCCCTGCTCCATATAGGTTGTGTAAATTGCACATTTAGCCGCTGTGGCTGCCGCATCTAAGAACGCACCATGGCGATGACCGCCAGTACGCATAGCGCTGAAGGCAAGGTACATCATAATCTGATCAATTGCACTGGGTTCCAGTTGCTTAATCAGATCCGCATCGGCAGTCATCGGTGATTGAACATTGGTCATGGACGCTTAGGGATAGACGCACGCTGATAAAGCGTATAGCACTGATTTAGTTTACTGGTTCGTTAAACTATTAGTGGAACTAGGCTACCTCAAGAAGTACCAATTATTGTTGATTTGTTAATCAGCAAGAGATACTTCGATAGTGATAGCTGATTTCCTCACTAGCTTGTAACGGTTAGCGTAAAACTTTTTCTGATTAATATCTATAGCGTTTTGTCTAGCTTTTTGCTGTGTTTTGTCTGGCCTTTTGCTAAAAAAGTTGATTTAGAGGACCGTTGACATGGTTGGTTAAGCCATTAGACGACCACTACCACGGTAAGCTTGGTCATTCATAATGCGACCACTGCCACGGTAGGCTTGTTCCATTTGAATACGGCCACTGCCACGTTCAGTTAGTTCAGTTGTAATGCGACCACTGCCGCGCTCGTTTACTAATAAATTAGAATGATTAGTAGCTAGTCCTAAAATGTTCAAAACGCTGATGGTAGCAGCAATTGACATTACCGATAGAGAAATTCTCATGGGTCAGAAAATGAGTAGTATTGCTACTTTCTGATTACATGGAATTGACAAATGACTCAGGAAAAACTATGTGAAAAAAGTGTGGTTAAGAATACTGATTTTTAGTACTGTATGTTACATCTCATTAATTACTTTGAGATGATTTACTAGAAACCAGTTGCCGCCTGCATTGTAAATGCCATGAACTGCAATATTGCTACCATTAGCAATGGTTCTTAGCTGGTTGGCAGCCCTGGGCGATATGGCCACCAGGCTAACAACATGGGGAGAATGGTTAACTATGCGCCGTAATTGATGGCTGTTGTTCTGTCCTTCCTGATACTGACCGTAGACAGTACTAGCGGTGGGGGCTGAAATGGGTTGAGCTTGATTTAAAGAACCTGTGAAGCCGCTGGTGGGATATGACTCTGGCGCACTCAAATATGCGTTCTGTTGTTCTAGCCAGCTGGGGTTGGTCGGTAATAGATCAAAGCAAGGGGCAAGCATGACCGGGGCTTGAGGGTCTTGCAATAGGGTTTGCTGTAGGTGTTGTATGGGTAAGTGACGGGGTTGGCATGGCGTTTGTACACATATGGCGGCAGCGGCTCCAGCTGCTTGCCCTATACCCAATACGACGGGTTGTAATCGGGTAGCACCGTTAGCAATGTGGCTGACGGAAATATTTTTATCACAGGTTAATAGGCCATCCATATCGGCTGGAACTAGGGCTCTATAGGGAATGGTAAATGGAGTGCCCGTCCAGCGGCCTCCCCAGCGAATGGCTTTAAGGGCCAGGGGCATTTTAAAACCAGGATAATGGTGATCGTTAGGATAGTTACCGATTGCGATCGCATCTACCACACCCTTCTCAGTCACCGGTAACGGTGCCACCTGTCCTCCGGGTACTGGCAAAATATCTTGCTCAGTCACCGTTGTTATGCCGATCAAGCGACGACTCTCACGATAGTAAGGATAAAGCGCAAATCCACCGCCACCGGGGGTGCTATCTAGAGCAGGAAAGACATCTTCTGCTAGGCCATAACGTCTTCCTAGTTCAGTCTGAATAAAATAGGCAAACTGTTGACTGTGATTTTTGGCCTCCTGCCAGTAATCATAACGAGCTGCTTCAGATTTAATCAGACGCTCCAGGCCGATGCCATAGTCATTGCCTTGCTGCGGCCAGTTGAGCATAAAACGATTGCCCGGTAGCCGCCCATAATTAAGAAACTGTTCTGGCCCATAGCCCTCCCAGGCACCTGTAAATGCCGCTTGAGCACCTGTGGAGTCAATCAATGGTGCTGTTTCCCCTGCGCCATAATCTTGCATGACCACGATCCAAGTGGGGGACTGGACCGGATATTTTTTTATGGCCGGAGACAGTGGATCGGTCGGGTCAGTTAGGGATTTAGGCGCACTGGGTTCTTGCCATTGGTCCTGGGTTTCCCAGCCCCAGCGATGGGGGATATCTCCCAGGGCCAGCAAATCCCCTAGTTCAGTGCCGTCAATCGTAATTTGGGCCTCTACAGTAAATTGGTCAAAAGCTACCCCTGTGACTCGGTTGCCCGAACGCAGTACCGCCCGAGGGCGATGGCCCCAATGCCAGGTCAGGTTTGGTAGAGCTTTAACCCAGTTGGCAAAAATGCTGGCCCCAATGGCTGGATCATAGGTAAAAAAACTTACCCAGCCATGGTGTAAGCCTCCTGGCTGGCGTTGTTTTAGTTCTCGTAGAAATGCCCCCCACAGGCCGGTCTGAAAGGCAGTTAGCTCATTGCCATCTGGGGCACTTACCCCAGCAGCGGTGAGCATACCTCCTAGCCAGGGCCATTCGCTGACTAACAAGACCTGAGCACCTAGTCTAGCGGCCTGGATAGCAGCAGCTGTGCCGCCTGTGCCGCCACCGACTATGAGGACTTCGGTTGTTAGCTGTTCCATTACAGGTACGGTGTTACGTCCTCACCCAGGTCATCGGCCAGGTGCGACAAGGCTCGAAATCTAAGGCCCACTAGCTGTTCGTACAGGGGGTTGAGCTTGCACATGGGTGGGATATGGACGACTTTTTTGCCAAATAGGGTGACATCTTGCTCAAAGGGGCATTGGGATGGAATCATTTTGCAGACAAAGCGCGCCAGACGAGTGTCCTGTACTTGTAACTGGTCCAGCCACTCACGCATGGGTTTGAGTGGATCGGGACCTGTTTTAGGAGCGGGGGGGGTTAGGGGACTTGCGGCAGCAGCGACGGGCACTGTTTCTTTTTCGTCGGTCAGGCTTGTGCCGGGTGGGACTTCTTCTTTGATCTGACGTAGGTTGTACAGGGTAGATTGGAGGGCCTGTAATACGGCAGTATCAAGGTTAAGGGCCTGACAAAATTCCATCAGAACTTTGTCTTCGGCGGCGGAGTAGAGGCCGTCTGCGATCGCAACCATCACCGCCATCCGCAAAAAGTTTTCTGCAGCTACTGGATTAGGTTTAAGTACAGCCGCTAATTCTACCGGGGTAATCGGCTCAAATGTCTCAAAATCCAAACCTGGCGCAAAGTCCTCATCCATCATGGTATGGATCAGCTCTTGCTCTTGGGCATCAAACTCACCATCGGCCCAGGCAATGGCCAACAGCCCGCGCAACCAGGCTTTAATCTGTTCTTCAGTGTAGAGAGAGTCCTTTAATGTAGAAGACATAGCCAGCCTCGAAAAACATCAATCAAATGTCTGCCAGTGGAGGTAAACTACCTCAACGGCTACGGAAGAGCAGGCAACTTGGATGATAGCTGAGCCAACTCCGATCCAGTTTTACCAGTAAATACCCATAAAATTGAACGGCCTCCGTCACGCAAACTCCTGAGTAGTGGTTCTGGTGGGCGTTCAGAGGCGACTGGTAAAGGCTTGTAATGAATACCACGACTACCCAAGACAATAGTGGCAATGGTATTGGCTCGTCGCATATGGTAGTCCGATGTAATTAAATAAACGCTTTTGATCCCCATTCGCTCAAAATCGTCCACTAATGTGGTGAAATTAGTCACCGTATCGACGGCCCGATAATCTAGGTGTAGGCGCTCCAGGGGTACCTCAGATTCTTGAAATACCCAGGTAGAATATTCAGGATTTGCCCCCGATGAAATCCACACATCGATATCGGGATGTTTAGTGGCGAATTCAGCGGCAAATTCTTCGCGCTCGGCATCGCCGCCGAGTACCAGTGCAGCGGTTGGCGATGATAGGCGACTACGTATGTGCCATTGGCCAAGCCATAGCCCTGTCGCTACCAGCAGCAAGGAGACTAAGGTTAAGCGACGATTTTTGCGACGCGCATTAGGCACAGATGGATTCCTCAAACTGGACTAGTGAGCTAAAATAGTAATTTTGAACTATAAGTGAGTAGATGTGCGTAGCTGGAAGATTCTTTATTCTAAAGGAGGCTAGCATACTCGTTTGGGAAAATGTGCGCTTGTTTTAACAATGGCCCCTCTCTTCCCCCAGCCCCTTTGCCCCGAGCCCATGACCGATCCAGACCTTTCCTTTTTATCAGGCCGCAACCGTCTCATTCCTGAAACATTGCTGCAGCGGGCGCGCGATCTTCGTCAGCGACAGACTACAGCAGAAGCGATCTTATGGGAATGTTTGCGATCGCGTCGATTGTATGGGTTTAAGTTTCGGCGGCAGCACAATATTGGTTCCTTTATTGCTGATTTTTATTGTCATGAGGCGAGGCTGGTGATTGAAGTGGATGGCTCGGTTCATAAACAGCACCGGGAAAGGGATGCGGAGCGTGATGCGTGGATGCGGGCTTGTGGGTTGACGGTATTGCGGTTTGAGAATAGGCGAGTGTTTGATGATATCGAGGGGGTGTTGGGGGAGATTGGGCAGTGTTTTTGGGAGTAATGGTTTGGACTGTAGGATTGACCTCATCCCCCGGCCCCTTCTCCCCGAGGGAGAAGGGGCGGTTAGGTTTGACTTAGTTTATTTGCATGAATAGTGTCTCCAGTCTCAAAGTCTCTCTCCCCAGGGAGAGGGATTTAGGGAGAGGGCCAGAAATATTACAAAATAATTCGCCAATTGAGGCGGCCATTGTGCCCACTCATTTCCAGGTGGGTGTGGTGGATGCGTCGTTTGTGCCCAAAAGTGGGAAAGCCACCTACGGCGTAGACCGTTTCTACAATGGCAAAGCCAGTCGGACTGAACGGGGGTTAGAGATCTCGATGATCGCGGTGGTAGACGTCGAACAACTCATTGGCTACACCCTATCAGTGCAACAGACCCCGCCGTCACTTGAGCCCGTCGATGAGGTGGACACAGACCGGACGCGAGTTGATGACTATCTAGACCACCTGCGGGCCACCCGAGATGCCTTCCCAGTCGCCGTTCGATACTTGGTGGGGGATGGCTTCTACAGCAAGCAAAAGTGGGTGAATGGGGTGGTTGAGTTGGGTCTAGACACGATTGGTAAGCTCCGCTGCGATGCCAACTTGAAGTATCTCTATGACGGTCCGCAAAAGCCCCGTGGCGCGCGTCGTAAATATGACGGTAAGGTTGATTTGACTGACCTCACTCGCTGGCAAGCACTCGGTGAGGTCGAACCCGACACCGAACTCTACACAGCGGTGGTCTGGTCCGTTTGCCTCAAGCGCAAGGTTCGAGTAGTGTATCTGCTCAATCGCAAACATCCCGAACGGTTATGCTATGCCTTGCTATTCTCCACCGATAGTAACCTCGACCCCATTCAACTAGTCGAGGCGTACCGGGCGCGCTTCCAAATCGAATTTATTTTTAGAGATGCAAAACAGTTCACCGGTTTAACGGACTGCCAAGCCAGGGACGAACAGAAACTCGATTGCCATTTCAATGCCTCGCTAACCGCTTTGAATATCGCTAAATGGGAGCAGTATCAGCAGCGAGACCCGTGGGAGCCCTTTGTCTTTTCCATGGACTCCTACAAACGTCGCAAACTCAATCAGCATCTGATGGACAGGTTTATTCGCAACTTAGACTTAGACGAGACTTTGATTAAATCACACCCCAACTATTCAAGCCTTTGTGACTACGGGGTTCTAGTCTCCTAATTCTGTCCGGAGTATTGTATTATTAGATTTCCCTCAAGCCGATCCCAATTTTCAGAGAGTAATGGCAGTGTTCGTATCTTAGGCTGGGGATAAGTTTTATAGACATAGATGCAACATTGAAATTAAACAGGCAGTCCAAACGTAAGCATCCTAATGGTGACAAGAGTTCTATCTGTTTATCTAATGTTTGCCCAAATTAACAGCCTAAATATCAACTAACCGGAGCCAGACCGTTCCTTAAATATTGTTCTAGCAATTCTTCAATCTCTTCAGTCATAAATTGGCTAGCCAACTGCAGGACAGTATCAGCAAACGGACGATAAACTGGCTCCTCATCCACTAATGTATTAAGTTGGTGTCGTAGTGACTTTATATCTGCCGTCTCAGCAGTCTTCAGCAGCGCTTCGAGGATGGCACTCGGTGGTAGGACCAGTTCAGTAATAACAGTGGTGGAGTTGCTAGTAGATTCGGCTGGGGTTTCATGAATCCAGGTGAGTTGTAGCTGCTGAGCAATCGTTTGGAATAAGAATGGTACATCCACAGGCTTGGCTAAAAAGTCATCCCCTCCTGCATCGAGTGCCATTTGTTGATCGGTCTGAGACACGGATGCCGACGAAACAATCACTTTAGTGTGTTTGAGGTCTTCACGGTTACGCACCTGTTCTAGAAACCGGAACCCATCCATGACGGGCATCGCCAGGTCTGTAATCACCAGATCGGGCTGTTGTGTCTGCAGCAGCTCCAGCCCTGCCTGACCGTGCTCAGCTTCGAGAATTTCAAACCCCAGGGGTTCTAGCAAATTCTGAACCACGGCTCGATTTTCCCAGCGGTCATCGATTACCAAGATCTGACAGCGTTTACCGTCATAGCCAATGATGCGATCGCCACTTTTTAGAGTTGACTGCTGTTTAGCCCAATCGTTTGCTAACGGCAGTTCGGCAATAAAGAAAAACTCACTACCCTCACCCAGCTGACTCTTAACCTGAATAGTGCCGCCCATCAAATTCACAATCCGCTGACTAATTGCTAAGCCAAGGCCGGTCCCTTCTGATTGTTTTTCCTGATCACCCACCTGCTCAAAAGCCTGGAAAAGCTTGTCACAGTCTTCTGCAGTAATGCCCACACCAGTATCGATCACCTGAAACAAGAGAGAGACTTGGGTGTCAGATATCTCTAAAACATCGATACCAAGGGTTACAGAGCCTTGGTCAGTAAATTTAATGGCATTACCTAACAGGTTAATCAACACTTGTCGCAATCGCTTCTCATCAGCCAGTACCCCCTCTGGCAGACGAGAACTGGGCTTGTAAAAGAATTCAATGCCTTTCTGATCTGCCTTGATGCGACACATTTCCACAACGCTGTGAAGTAAAGATGGCAGATGCAGAGCATTGGATGCTAGTTCAAGTTTGCGGGCCTCAATTTTAGCAAGATCTAAAATATCGTTAATCAGCGTCAACAGATGAGAGCCACATTGATAGATGATATTGATACCCCTAAATTCTTTTTCGGCTAACGACTTTTCACGACCTAAAATTTGGGCATACCCCAGAATGCCGTTGAGCGGGGTGCGTAGCTCATGGCTCATGTTGGCCAGAAACTCACTCTTAGCCTGGTTCGCACCGTCCGCTAGCAGTTTGGCAGCTTTGAGTTCGGTTGTCCGTTCCTCCACTCGCTTTTCCAATTCTTCATTCAACTGGTACAGTTCTGATTGGGCCTGTTCGGCTATTTTTCGGGCTTCGATGGTCGCAACTACCTGAGGCAGGGTTGTCCAACTGGCAATGGCGACCCCCACAAAGACGACAATCATCAGCACCATGAAAATTAAGAAGTTACCTTGATTAAGTCCATTAGAATTCAATAGCGCTCCCAACCACCAACCAATGAGAACGGCTCCACTGAGTAATAGAATCAGAACAATAACCTGAAACAGCAGGGAATCTTTGATCACAGACTGTTGACGAGGCTGATACAATTGCTGCCACCAAGCAGTGCGGAAGGGAGCAAAGCGAATCCGGCAAATTGCGGTATTGATGGCAATGACAACAAAGGGATATCCTAAACCAATCAAGAGATTTTGCCAGCCCCAAGCAAAACCACCTACGCATAAAACGATAGCTTCCACCACAAAGATTCCGAGGAATAGGTGTGGGAGTAAGATTTCTGGGTTACTCCGACGCTGCCATAGGATTAGATGCAATATTGTGAACGTTGCCAGCCAACTTGCGTTAGTAGAAACAATAATTTGGTCTACAGCTCCCCCAGTGAGAATGAGAAAAGACAACACTAACAGTAAACCCAGAGCAGGTCCGAAAACACCCTGTCGGGAGATTACTGAGAAAATAGGAGCAGCCAGGCGATCACAGGCAAGTTGATACAAAACCCGAGGAAAGATAGAAACTGCCGTTGCTGTACTTAGTAACAAAGATGCGGTGATCAAGAAAGCAACAAGAAACAAGGTGGACTGCCCCCAAAAGGGCTGGGCAGCCGTTACAAAAGTTAGAAAGGCATCATTTTCCAGGTCCACTCCACTTGCGAGGCGAACAATTACCCAAGAGCTACCAACACAGATCAAAACTGCAATCCATGCCGCCAGGTCTAAAAAACGCAAGGTCTTGATCGGATGCTGGCTGTCTGCTACAAAAGAGGAGGCTGTCTCAGCAGAGTATGCCGCATAGGTTGCAAAAAAGAACCACTTGGCCCAATCTACAAAGCTCAACGATCCCCAGGTTGAAGAGAAGAAACCAGGACTCTCGGGTGACAGTGCTAACCAGCCCAACCCTTGTAAGCTAAATGTTAAAAGCAATCCGACCACTGGCAATACAAAAAAGAGGTGCAGGATTGCGAGTGCGCGAGTGCCACTAAATGCCAACACAAAGGGCAGTAATGTGAAGCCAATTTTTAGGGGCAGTTCAGGACAGGCAAGCCCCATCGTTGTCAAATAGTATTTAACGATATCTGTTAATGTGATCGCGCCGATGGCAGGAATTGTTCCCCAACTTAGTAGATACGCGAACGCGACGTAACGAGCGATAAGTGGAGAGTCTTTCAAGAGATGAGTCAAATAATTGGGTGTTCCTCCTGCTACATCCATCCGATGCATTCCTAGACGTTTGATCTGGTAGTTAGTCAACACCGCTACTAATGTCGCAGGAATCCAGACAAAAATGGCTTGAGTCCCCAGGGCAAACTGCATGACAGGAAGCATAAGGAGTATCCCAACCGGCGCTCCTGAAAGACCAAATCCAAACGTTTCGAGCGGAGTTAGGGTTCTAGGCAGTTGTTTGAAAGAAGTTGCCATGACTTAGAACTTTCTGATGAAAGGATGAAGCTATCTTCTGCTTAGATTTCCCAAAGAAAGATGGGTTTTCACGCGAAGGAAGTAGGTTGTAGTTGACTTTAGGAAACCACAATTGATTCAAAGATAATGAGAAGGTTGCCCACTTTTCGTACTTCAAATTTCTGTATTTCGAAGTGTCACATTGAGGGATTAAATCTAAAGCTCTTCAGAATATCAGAATTCAGGAGTCAGAATTCAGTGTCTGAATGGCTTCTAGCTTCTCTCAAGAGACAGTCTTCTGCGCGGTTGTTTAGGCGTCAGCTCAAAGCCCAAAGCATGAGCTTTTTGGCGGAGATTGGTGATGACTCGCTGCTGATACTGCTGTTCATAGGTATCACTAGTCAAGGGTTCTGTCTTTCTCAAGCTCATTCTAACGACACTGCGAGGCCTAAGAAAGAGGGACAAAACATTACCGTTGAATTACTCCCCATAAAAAGCCGGATAAACAAACGCAAACGCTGTCGAACTGGGAATCACTGTTCCATCCAACTCCTCAACCACTACCGTCTCCATTTGCCTATCCCACCGAGCCCGCACTGTGCGCCCTGAAAGTTCTGCCTCCTGGCTATCCTGCTGCTGCACCTCATCATGAACAAATTGCAAACTATCTCCCGAAAACTTGTTGTGGGGCATCTTGCCATCTGGCTCCCATACATAGCTAATAATTGTCTTTGGATGTAGATCTAACTGATTCTGATTTCGCACAGGAAAAACAATGGTCTCATCCGTATAATACGTCCCATAGGGATAGCCTGAATAATTGCGCGTATGGCCAGTACGTATCGACAAAATCTGACTCTCAGGATACTGCTCTAACCACTGCCCCAAAGTTGTTTTCACGGTAGGCAACATCTCCACATGCTTATTCACATTAGGGCCAACCACTCCAGTCCCCCAAGGTTGAGCATAAAGGGTGTCATCCGCCCGATCGTACATCACTAAACAGCTTTGGTATAACTTCCCTGATACTCCGAATGTAGTATTCCCTCGATCAAACGCAACAATGGTGTCACACAGAGGGCAGTAGCTCACTGCCACATTCACACCACCAATCTCATCATTAACAATCTCATGCCAGTTCAACACATTATACGGATAGGCTTTTGCTTCTCCATTAACCACCATACCCACCACAATATCGTCTGGTGCAAAGGGGGTTGTTTCTGCTGTGTCAAACTCCGGTGCATCAATACTGGGAATGCCATCCTTTGGTGGACCACCGTTCAGCAGTTGTTCCAATTCAATGCGAGTAAACGCTTCAGGGGCGATAGCTTGCTTTTGTAAATCTCCCAACTCACGGTTCTGATCGTGAAATACCTGGGTCAAAGCATAGGTTTGTAGCTTTAAGTTAGCCCAGCCACCTGCCTGTACTAATGCTGCCACACCGACTGCTGTCGTTGCTACTAAGGCACCGATAGCAACTTTTGCAATCCGTTTCATTCGCCTAAATCCCAGTTATTAGTCAGTTTCTATCTAAGCCTAGGCTGCCTGAGCAGCGTATAAGTCAGCTTAAAAACATCTGAGAAACAGATGAGAAACTTAACACGGGCAACTAACTACTACAATTTTCAGCCCCAGGCAATACAGTCTCAATCACTAAAAACGTGATGCACATAACTACCATTGCCGTAAGCGATTTATTCCGTTAAGGTCATTCGCGGTTGAGTCAACGTCATAAACCATTACCTAGATCAACGTAACTTCTTATATCTAGCGTTCTAAAACCGCTCACAGTCATTTGCAGGATCGCATTATGCTCGTTTCAATCCAAAATGTTATGAAACGCAAACTCTTTAAATTTTGTACAAATATATGCAAAGTTACAGCAATTTTTGGGAAGGGTGGGCATCGTAAGGTCAGTGAATGATGTATCGAGATGATACGACGACCTATGAAAAATTCCTTTAACATTTCCAAATCTAGCTGTGGCTTTCAATGTGCCCTTTGTCAGGACACACTTTTACGACACATTAGCCAAAGCAAAGTATTTTGGTATTGCCCCAGTTGCCGCCAAGAGATGGTGTGCGAAGGTCAAAACAAGTCGGTTAAGCCAGTTATAGCCACCCATGTTGGCCAACGAAGCCCAAATCAAAAATCTATTAAGGTAGCAGCTGACTACAGTCAGCAAGTAAGTATTCGAGCGAGCGAGGCTTGATCACAGGTGTTGATTGTAATCAACACCTGTGATCAAGGTTTACTTAATTGCTTGCCAAAACCCACTGAACCAGTGTTCGCACACCATACCCTGTTGCGCCAGGGTTGTTGTAAGCATTATCTTTTTCACTCCACACGGGGCCAGCAATATCCATATGGGCCCAAGCTGTATCTTTTACAAATTGCTTCAAGAATAAAGCAGCTGTAATAGACCCACCCGGACGAGGCCCTGTATTTTTCATATCCGCCACAATCGACTTCAGCCCATCAAAGTATTTTTCCTCCATAGGCATACGCCATAGTTTTTCACCGGCTTCGTCTGCCGCTTTAGCCAACGCTCCGGCTAAGTCATCATTAGGGCTAAATAGACCAGCAACATCATTACCTAAGGCCACAATACAAGCACCAGTTAATGTAGCCAAATCCACCATGGCATCTACCCCTAGCTTATCGGCATAAACTAACGCATCGGCTAAGGTCAAACGACCTTCTGCATCCGTGTTATTAACCTCGATAGTTTTGCCATTAGACGCTGTCAAAATATCCCCTGGATGCATGGCATGGCCACTGATCATATTTTCAGTGGCGGCACTAATAAAATGAACTTCCACTTCGGGCTTAATTTGGGCAATGGCTTTAGCTGCTCCAAGCACAGCCGCTGCCCCGCCCATGTCCATTTTCATCAGCTCAATCATGCTGCCAGCACCGGCTTTGATATTGAGGCCACCAGAATCGAAGGTCAGACCTTTGCCAATTAAGGCTAATTTACGTTTAGGTGTACCCTCGGGGGTGTAAGTCAGGTGGATAAATTTTGGGGGTATATCTGATGCCATGGCCACACCAAGATAGGCTCCCATGCCCAGATCTTCACACTCAGCCTGCTCTAATACCTTTAGCGTCAGGCTATAGTCATGGGCTATGTTTGCTGCCGTCTGTGCCAAGGTAACTGGGGTAACCACATTCGGTGGAGCTGCCACTAGCTCACGGGCTAAGATGACGCCGTCACAAATATGGGATGCGGTTTCTAAGGCAGCGTCGTAACCTGACAAATCTAGCAGCGCAACATCGCTAAGCATGACCTTGGGCGATTCAGGTTCCGACTTAAATCGATTATCTTCATGCATGGCTAAGGTAACTCCCTCAGCCATGGTTTGAGTCGTTCGCTCCGGACTGTTGTTCCAAATGGGGAAACTAATACCAAGGGATGCACACTTTTCGCGCTTAGCTAACTTAGCGGCAGCGGCGGCAGCACGACGTAAACTTTCTAGATTAAGTTCTTCCGAAGCGCCTAAACCAACGATGGCTAACTTACGCACTTCACCACCGACTCGGATCACAGCAGAACTACCAGCCTTTGCTTTAAAGTCTGTTTCGTCAATTAGTTCTTGAAGCAGCCCAGATACTCTCTCATTTAAATCAGACAGCAGCCCAGTCAGGGGCAGCGACTCTTCAGATAAACCAACGACAAGGCAATCGCCTGACCACTTTAAACAAGACTTATCTGATGCTACAAACTTCATTCCCATCTCAGTGCTCATTCCCGTCTTAGTATCTAATGATTTCGGCGTGTTTATTGACTGAATATCATATACGGCTCTCTATCATGTTTATAGTTTTTAGATAGAAATTGCGAATCCACGTTTGTTCGCTTTGACAGCACGGTAGCGCATGATTGGACTTTGTAAACAACATCTAGTAAAACGGTCTCCAATTTGCAAGCTTTAGCGTCCTTTACTGAAAACCTACGATGCTGGATCCAGACGCGCGTTATATCGTTTTCTTTACCACTAATTTAGCTAAGCCACCATGGGAAAACGTCTTATAAATATAGGCAAAGAGCGATTACCACTGCTGCTACTGGGGGGAGTCAGTCTGGCGAGTTTAGCTCTAATTATTTTTTTTAGTCAGGCGACTAAACAGTTACTCCCTACTCAGCAAACGGCAGAGTTCACTCAGCAGCCTGTGGAGACCTCTAAGGCGTTTCAACTGGCGTTACAGCCACCGGAAGTAAGACGCAGCATGTTGCAACAGCTGATTGCTACGGGGGCAGATAGTGATGCCTACCTGGCTAGCTACCTGTTAGCAGTAGATTTATTAAATCAGGGTCAGGCCGTTGAGGCTTTATCTACATTGGCGGAGTTAGGAAACAGCAATCAGCCGACTGTCCTGACTCCCTATGTGCTACTAAAACGAGGTCAGGCACAACTGCTAACTGGGGAATCGCCAACCAGTTGGAATGAGCTACTGACTAGTTATGACACCCATAGCGCTACCGCTGAAGCCCGTTATGAGCTGGGTAAACAGGATCCAAACCAGTGGGACGCTCTGTTGGTAAAGCACCCTAGCCACCCAAAAGCGGTAGAAGTTGCACTCCAACAGTTGAAGACGGGCACGTCAAAGGAAAAATTGTTGCTCGTAGCAACCCATGGTCTTTATCGCGAGGAATATGAGGCTAGCCTTGACCGTCTGACCAAGGAATACGGTCAGGAACTGACACCTGAACAGTGGGAGACCATTGGGTTTGGTTACTGGGAAAATCTTCGTTATGAGCAGGCATCTGAGGCCTATGCTCAAGCGCCTGCCTCGCCCACAAGTTTGTACCGAACGGCTCGGGGGGCTCAGATTGCGAAGAAAAGGTTGGTTGCGATCGCAGCCTACCAAAAGCTGTCCCAAACCTACCCTAACGCGCCTGAAACTGGCCTTGGTCTGATCAAACTGGCGGACTCCCTACCAGACAAAGCGGCCCTCGCTCCTCTGGATCAAGTCATCAAAACCTTTCCAGATCGAGCAGGAGAAGCTCTACTCAAAAAAGCCAGTATCTTAGAGCAGCTCAACAGCGCCTCATCGGCTAAAAATGCCCGCACCTCCGTCCTCAGCCAGTACAGTAACTCTGAAGCCGCTGCCGAACTGCGTCTCAGCCGAGCCTATAAGGCAGCTAAAGCCAATGACTTGTCCACTGCCCGTCAACTAGCAGAAGACTTGATTCAGGCTAATCCCCAAAGCGAACTGGCTGCCGAAGCTAGCTTTTGGTCAGGGAAATGGGCTCATGCGTTGGGGCAGGATGCCCGTCAAGCCTATGAACGCACCCTGGCCCAATATCCCGAATCTTACTTTGCCTGGCGCTCAGCCATTATGCTGGGGTGGGATGTAGGGGACTTTAGCAGCGTACGCTATCTAGCGCCTGAGGTTAGATTGCCTCGACAGAGAGAAGTACTGCCAGCTGGCTCCGAAACGTTGCAACTACTCTACCGACTGGGTCAAGACGCCGATGCTTGGAGTCTCTGGCAAACCGAATTTAAAAATATTCAAGCCCCAACGGTGGCTGAACAGTTCACCGATGGCGTCATGCGGGTGGGTGTCGGCGACAATCTTGACGGCATTTTTATGCTCACCAGCCTGGCCTGGCGTGATGATGAAACCGAGCAGGCCGAATATCAGCAACTCAAAACCACCTTTAATTATTGGCAAGCAGTCTATCCATTTCCATTTTCCAACCTGATTCAAACCTGGTCACAGCAGCGTCAGCTTAATCCGTTGCTGGTTACTGCTCTCATGCGTCAAGAATCACGCTTTGAACCTAAAATCCGCTCGGTCGCTGGAGCCATTGGTCTTATGCAAGTGATCCCCAGCACTGCTGACTGGATCGTCAGCCAAATCGGCGAAAGTAGTAACGACCTAGACACCAAGCTGGAAACTCCGAGTGAAAATATAAAACTGGGCACTTGGTATTTGGACTATACCCACCGAGAATATAACGATAACTCTATGTTTGCCGTCGCTAGTTATAATGCGGGTCCTGGTGCTGTCGCTGACTGGATTGCCAAAGGATATAACGACCCAGATGTCTTTGTTGAGAATATTCCATATGCTGAAACCAAGGGCTATGTAGAAGCTGTCTTTGGCGGTTACTGGAATTATCTCAGGCTTTACAACCCCACTATTAGTCGCCAAATGGCCCAACATTCTGCCCAGTCAGCAAATCCATAATCCATCACACATTCGTATTGACAGCCCTATGCTATTCGAACGGTTGACCCTACAATAGTTCAGATAAATAAGGCAAACATCAAAACCGTCAATCATCGTTTATCACAAAGCAGAGTAACGTGACTAGCTATAGCACCGTTCAAAAGCAACAACTGAGTCAACTAGGCGCTTACCTGCAAGAAAAGCGCCATGAACAGGGAAAGTCTTTGGAAGATATCTCCTTGCAAACCTATATTCGTGCTCAGTTGTTAAAATCCTTAGAAACTGGTGATACATCTGATTTACCACAGCCAATCTTTGTGCAGGGCTTTATTCGTCGTTATGCGGATGCTTTGGGGTTAGACGGAACAAACTTTGCTAAGCAGTTTCCAGTCCACTCTATTCCCAATACGCCCCGTCCCGGACCACGGCCAGCCACTCCGATAGACACGCCTTACCAGACGGCTTCCCAAAATCCACCAGTGCAGCCAAACCAGCCACCACAGCTAGATTTAGGAGCCTTATCTCGTCAAAATAAACCTAACCTGCATCCGGCTATAGAAAGCGTTAGCGCAATCGATACATCTGCGGCTGAAACAGCTGTTCCCCAGCCTCCTGCAGCTGAAGCAACAGTAGCCAAAACTCCAGTATCTAAAAAAACGGCAGTTGAAACAACAGATACCAATTCGGCTAAGGCATTTACATTAGACCCAAATCCTATGAGTGAGAGCGAATTAGCCACACTAGGATTAAATAAATTGGGCGATGGTATCGGTAACCAGAGTCCTAACGCTTATCAAAGTGCTCCTTTTGCCAAGGAAGCACAATCAGAGACGCAGCCAGAATCTGCCCTATCTTTACCTGAACCCTCAGCGTCAGCAGGTCCGGCCCCCGTTGAACCAGCGACACCGATTAGTGCGAGCCTATCAACCAGTTCCACCACTTCAAACTTAACGTGGCTACCCTGGGGCATTGGTGTGGCTGTACTTGTGGGTGCGATCGCACTAATCGGCCCAAGAATTATCGGTGGTGGTTCTAACCAACCCACCGAAACCATAGAATCTACAGCTCCTCAAACAGACGACGTCACCCCAGCGGAAACACCCCAAGCAGAAGCCCCGGCTCCTGAACCGGCACTGGCCCCTGCATCCGAATCCGAGCCTGAACCAGCTGTTAGTGATGCACCAGTGAGTCTCCAGGTAGAAATCACTGAAGCAGGCCCATCCTGGGTCAGCATTAATGTGGATGGAGTGCCTGTGTTCGAAGGATTAATGGATCCGGGTACCACTGAAATTTGGGAAGGTCAGACATCCATCACCATGAACGTGGGTAATGCAGGAGCTGCCCTTATTTCAGCCAATGGCAGTGACCCTGTCCCCGCAGGTAACCCTGGTGGCGCGGAGGTTCTAACGTTTACCACTGAAGGAATAGCACAATAACCTTTCCATTAAACGAATGGATTGGCGCAGCCACACTTCAAACACAGCGATACAATACAAAATATATCTGACACAAAATATTTGGCACTGCAGCCCATGACGTCCAACCTAGAGACGGTAGAGCCTACTGAGCAGAGCGACTACCTCAACGAATTACCCGATGAGCTAGAAATGTCCCTCTTCGACCACCTCGAAGAGCTGCGGATGCGGATTTTTTATTCGTTAATTAGTGTTCTAGTAGGTGTTATCGGCTGCTTCTGCGTCGTTAACCGGATTGTTGAATTACTGGAAATTCCTGCCCAAGGAGCAAAATTCTTACAGCTTTCTCCAGGAGAGTACTTTTTTGTATCCATTAAGGTGGCTGGCTACAGCGGCATTTTAGTCGCTAGCCCTTTTATCATCTATCAAATCGCCCTGTTCGTCCTGCCCGGTTTGACCCGACGAGAGCGAAATTTACTGGGTCCAATCGTTATAGGCTCCAGTGTCCTGTTTGTAGTGGGCATCTTTTTCGCCTATATCGCCCTTATCCCCGCTGCCCTAAATTTCTTTATCAACTATGGCGAGGACGTAGTTGAACAATTGTGGTCTATTGATCGCTACTTTGAGTTTGTTCTGCTATTACTCTTTAGTACGGGGCTAGCATTTCAAATTCCGGTAATTCAACTGTTATTGGGTCTGCTGGGAATTGTCAATTCAGACACTATGCTTAAAGGGTGGCGCATCGTTTTATTAGGAGCCGTAGTGTTAGGCGCGGTCTTAACACCGTCCACGGACCCGGTTACTCAAAGTCTGTTAGCCGGAGCAGTCTTATTCCTTTACTTTGGTGGCATTTTTGTGGTTAAAGCCATCGGCAAGTAAACGCACTAAAAGAATCAGCCCTATAGTGGATGTTTGGCAGGCACACCCACCTGTCTCGGAAAGTCTTTGTCCGTCTTTTCAGTCTTTTTTACATACAGGCAATGCCGTATCCCTTGTGTTAAAGGCGTTTCCCAGGGGCAAATGGCCACTAACTCGCCACCCAGGGTATCCAAAGCTCCCATAAATAGATCTTCTTCCTCATCGGTCCACTGACCCCGAAATAGGACAGCAAACCCACTTTTTTTTAGCAGCGGCAGTGCATATTCTGCACAGGTGGAGGCTGGACCAACAGCCCGTACCATGGCGAGATCATATTGGGCACGATGCTTGGGATCATGTCCCACTGTTTCTGCTCGCTCTGCTAGAAATGCTGTATTGCTTAAACTGAGCTGTTGGCAAAGAGTTTGTAGAAAGGCGATTTTTTTGCGGGTGGAGTCGAGCAGGGTAATGTGCCATTGGGGGCGTGCGATCGCAACCGGTACCCCTGGAAAGCCCCCCCCAGTGCCAATATCAATCACCCGCTTTACCGTCGGTAGCCACTCCGGCTTCTCTGGCTCATACCAAGGCGCAAGACCGCTAAGGGAATCCCACAAATGTTTTTCCCAAAAGCTATCTGGCTCCGTAATGCGGGTCAAATTAACCTGACGATTCCCCTCAACAAGGCCGCTATACAATTGGTCAAACAATTGCTGCTGCTGCTCAGACGGCTGCCACTGTAACGTTTCCTGCCAATGATCGCTATTGCTTGGTAGATGCTCGATTACCGTTTCTGTCATATCCTGATTTCCCGATTTCTCTGTGTCCCTGTAACTCCCTGTAACTGAGCGTAGTCAGTAGGCTGAGCGCAGTCGAAGCCTTACACCACAGGGGCCGTTGCCAACGGCTGCATCACCAGCTCTCCATTCTCCAATGTCCAACAGTAATCTGCCAAATGAGCTAAATCGCTAGCATCGTGAGATACCACTAGTAAACTCCAGTCTTTCTTCAGCTTGGCCAATAGGTTAATCAGCTGCTGTTTCATAGACCAATCTAGTCCCGCTGTCGGTTCGTCTAACAATAATAAATAAGGCTGCCGAATCAGCTGTACCGCCAACGCCAAACGGCGTTGCTGCCCCCCACTCATCGCATGGGGTGCTGTTTGCAAACCAATTTTTCCCAGACCGACTGACTCCAGAGTCTTCGTTACCTGTTCTGACCCCAATTCTGGGTGGCCAATGCGTAACTCTTCCAGCACTGTGTGACCGCAAAAATGGCGTTCTGGAAACTGAAATACTAATCCTGCCAACTGTTGCAACATTTCTGGCTGTAATTCTTGATCGCGCCAGTGCATAGTCCCTTGAGATGGAGATACTAGTCCAGCTAAAATCTCCAACAGCGTGCTCTTTCCTGAACCACTTGGCCCCACAATCAACCCCATCTTTTTGGGTGCCAGGGTAAATGAAATTTGCTTGAGAATAGGCGCTACACTAGCCGCCGGATGGTAAGACACATTATCAAGGGTGAGCATTAGGGCAACAAGAAAGGCCAATTCACACTATAGCCAATGTTTTGTACAGGCAGGGGAGCACACTTACCGCAATCACGTAAATCATCTGTACGAGCTATGTACGGGCGATGCTGTACATAAACCTTATCCTCGGCCAGAACGGTCGTTTTTCCATGAAAAAACAACAGCTTTCAACTTGGACATGATTTATTCCCCAAACCAAAGGGCTTGCTATGCTAAGTAAGCCCTGTACACGTCCAGGCCGTTTCTACAGAGCCAGCTCCTGGGCGTGGATTAATCAAAATTATGAACTCTAAGCTATGGAAATTCGCTTTCGCGAGTGCGACTTTTTCAATCTATGGATTTGGCTAGAGCTGGAAAATGCGCCGTCGACCATGGAGCAACAATACATCGAAGAAATTTTTGACTCATGGTTTTTCCTCGGAAAATTAGGTGGCTTTAATGCCGAAAATCTTCAAGTGCAAGAGGGGGGGCACGAAATTAGCTATATGGACTACAACCATGACGAAGCCGATGGCAACTTAATGGCCGTTATGCACAATATGTCTGAAGTCCAGTTTCAAGGTACCTGGGCACGCTGCTGGTTTGACCTAGGCACCACCGATGCCGTTGCCTTAGATGTACTCGTTAACACCCTAAAACAGTTCAGCAAAGACTATATCGTGATCAAACGGGTCTACATTGGCGGAGAAAATGAAGACTGGCCCATTCCCCGTGATCAGCATGCCGACTTTGTCGATGCCATGCATTAATAATCTACATTTATTGTGATTTTTGTAGGGGCGTTGCATGCAACGCCCCTACAAAAATGGTCTACAAAAACACTAAATCCCGATAAATTCTGAAAAAAGGCTCAGATAGTTCAAAACACTTTCTAAGATCCCATCAGAATTCACCAGGCATAATGACAGTGCCCCTTAGAGAGATTATTAAAAATGGCTTACGAAGCACAACGTCAGACCAGTCTGGAATCCTCCGAATTTACTCAGCTAGAAAGTTGGCTGGCTAAACGTATTCGTGAACTGAGTGTTGATGCCCTAGCATCCAAGGCATTCACCTGTACAGCCTGTGGCGAAGTAGATGGAGAATACCTGGTGGACTATGAAGGAAAAACTTTCCGGTTTGACACAGCTACCACCTATGCGTTTCTAGAATTTATTCTGGCAAAGCAGCCCACTGCGGTCAATTAAGACCTTCGCCCTAACAGGAGACCTCTGTAGCAAACCGCTGACGTTTTTGAAATTCAAACGGTCCAGCAATGGAACCCCACAAAAGCTCATCGGTCTCGGGGTCACGGCCTCGGTCGTAGCTAGTTAGTTTATCATCCGTAATCTCAAATTCATTATCTAAATAGCTTGTCTTGCCATTACGCACAACCATACAGTTTTTACCTGGCACGACCTTGCCAATAAAGCTGTGCCCCGTCCAGCGCACCGTCATATCACAACCGGGCATTTTTTCCAGCTGGTCTGCTGAAATGCTCGCCAGCTTTTGAGGATCACGAGCTGCTCCAACTACAGCGTTTTGATCCTTAAAAGTATAGTTTTCCAGCAAAATGTGGTCTGCTTGCGGCAAAAAGTGGAGTACCCGCACCCGATAAGGCTGATTCAACATAAAGTCGTACGCCTGCTCTAGATATAAACTACAGCCTGGTAAAAACCCTGACGGCAAAGGCCGCATGCATACCCGAATATGGGCAAAGAAAGGGGGATTTTCAATCGCTTGGGCCTGATTGCTAAAGTCAGCAGCCATCCACTTGAGCAAGGTAGAAATGTCAGTTGAGTGAGACATCTAAAACATGGTTACGGCTTCGCCATCTATTATGAAAAGACAAAATCTTCCTAAGAGCAACCTGATGGAACCTCGATCAGTTTTCTGTACTTTTTTTGAGCACTGTGTTGGTAACTGGTCCACAGAACGCACGTATCACTACCTCACCCAAAACGAAGTAGAGCGTTCCCATACAGATTTTCAAATATCGCCCTTAGCTCCAGAGCTTAAGACTAAGGTTCTGTTCGACAATGCCTACGGTGACGTCAAGGCGTTGGAAACATTACCAGGGTTCAGTATGGCGTTTAATACGGTATCTGAAAAAGGTGAAAAGGTTTCCCAAAGTCTCAACTTGCTATTTGTCATCCATACAGAGACGGGCCAGTATTTAGAGGGAGATTATCTTCGCGATCGCGCCTACGAAGAAGCTCGTCCCATCGTTTCCCACTTTAAGTTCTATCCCCACACAAAGGAACTTTTAATGACCACCAATTACACTCACGTGGTCTCTGTCGACTCGATTACCCTCATTAATCCTGAAACCCGCATTCGTCGCATTCTTAACTATCTGAGGCCACCGGCAGGTAAACCCCTCGAAAACCTAGGTTTGGTTGGTTTCGGAGTTGAGCAGAAGGTTGCTTAGTATAAATGCCTAGCTCAAACAAGTACCTTAGTGCGTATTTCTCCTCCAGCTGCAGTGCCCTGCGGAATAGGAATAAATTAATGTGTATTGCTTTCCATAAGAGTTACCCTAACTTTCCATGCTATTTGGGAAAGTTAGGGTAACTCTTAGAACAGATACATCTTCGCTACGGAGAGCGCACAGTGGGCTTATTTGAGAAAGTTCGGGCTGAATTCATTGACATTATTGAATGGCTCGATCCATCGCAAGATACCATTGCCTATCGCTTTGAACGATTTCAAAATGAAATCAAAATGGGGGCACAGCTAATAGTGCGCCCTGGTCAGGTGGCAATTCTAGTCGGCGAGGGTCAGGTCGCCGATATTTTTGAACCTGGCCGTTATCGTCTAGAAACCCAAAATATGCCAGTCCTTACTACCTTAATGGGCTGGAAATATGGTTTTAACTCTCCTTTTAAGGCTGAAGTTTACTTTTTCAATACCAAAATTTTTACCAATCTTAAATGGGGTACAGCTAATCCCATTACTATTCGCGATCCTGAACTGGGTCCAGTCCGTCTACGCGCTTACGGCACCTACACCATGCGCGTTAGTGACGCGCGTACCCTACTAGAACAGCTAATCAGCACCGATGGCCTGTTTCAAACTGACGAGATCAGCGAGCACCTGCGCAATATGATCATTTCGGCTTTTGCTAGCAGTGTGGGCCAAGACCAAACCCCGTTATTTGATTTAGCGGCCAACTACCAAGCCATGGGCGAACAGGTACGTCATGCCATGCAGCCCAACATGGAACAATTTGGCTTAGAGCTTCGCCAGTTACTGATTGAAAATATTTCGCTTCCTCCCGAAGTCGAAGCCGCCCTCGATAAGCGCGCCTCCATCGGCATCCTGGGCAATCTACAGCAATATACCCAATACCAGGCTGCCAATGCCATCGAGCAATCGGCCAAAAATCCAGCTGGAGCAAGTCCTGGCCTCGACCTCGGTGTCGGTATCGCCATGGGTCAGCAAATTGCCAACGCCATGAACCCACAAGCGGCTTCCCCTGCCCCCCCTGCCCCAGCTGCACCAACAGCACCACCACCGCCTATGCCAGTCGCCACCTGGTACATCACCCGAGATGGCCAAAACTTTGGCCCATACTCTCAAGATCAGCTCCTGGTTAATGGTCTAACGGCTCAGTCAAATGTCTGGAAACAAGGCATGGCTGGCTGGCAACCCGCCAATACAGTGAGTGAGCTACAGTCACTATTAAACAGCGTACCGCCACCACCAATGGCTTAGGCATGAGTTAGTTTTAAGTTTTCAGTTTTGAAGTACGAGTTAGATGCCTAACTTAAAATATTCAGCGAACTGAGAAGCATGAAGAATAACGCTATGCAAAACTCAAAATTGAGAACTGATTAAATTCTGATGCCTTAAATAGGCTGATTAACTTCTAGAAGAAGCTCAATTCCCTCTACTGTTAACTATTTTTCTCTGCAATGGAGCCTACGACCTCCGTTAACCAATACCAGTGTTCAGGCTGTAAGGCCGACATGACCTTTGACCCTGACCTCGGACAACTTCATTGCCCTTACTGCGGTCGGGCTGAAGCCATGCCTGAGGTCACGGCAACCAAACTCAGTGCCACGCTACAAGAGCATGATTTAGTAGAATTTGTTGCAACCAATCGGACTGCCCAACTAGCAACCACAGCCCAGGCGGTCAACTGTCCTGGTTGTCACGCCACCATCACCTTTGAACCACCTGACGTAGCTGGCAAATGTCCATTTTGCGCTACCAGCATTGTTACCCAGGAGAGCCATCCTGCTGACCCTACCCTAGCGCCATCAAGCCTCGTCCCATTTACCGTGGGCCGTAAAGTAGCATTAACCAATTTACGAGAATGGTTAGCCTTTCGTTGGGATTGGAAAGACTTAAAGGCGATATTTTTACCTGGAAAACTCAAGCAACTCGCTCAGGACCAGACACTTACTGGTGTTTATCTGCCATTTTGGACCTACGACGCCCAAACCCAGAGTCATTATCAGGGTGAACGTGGCACTCACTACTATGTCACTAAACAGACTAAGGATGGAGACAAACGAGTTCGGAAAACTCGTTGGCGAAATGTTTCAGGGCATGTGTCACGGTTTTTTGATGATGTGCTCGTCCCAGCCACAAGGGCGGTTGATACTGAAAAGTTACTGCAGCTGTGGCCCACGTTACCTGTATCTCAACTCAAACCCTACAGTGCCGAGTATCTGGCAGGATTTCAGGCTCAACGCTACGAAATCATGGTCAAAGAAGGGCATGCCAAAGCCAAAGACATGATGTCAGATATCATCCACAGCGATGTCCGCTCTGATATTGGTGGCGATGAACAGCGCATTCATTCAGTGTCAACGAATTACTCAAAAGAAACGTTTAAGCATATTCTGCTGCCTGTGTGGATGGCTACCTATCGCTATGGGGGTAAACCTTATCAAGTGATGATCAATGCCCAAACTGGCACTGTTATGGGTGAGCGACCAGTGGCTGCCTGGAAAGTGGCGCTGGCAATTGCGATCGCAACAGTCATTTTCATGATCATTATTTTGATCGCCAACGGATAACCGCCCATTGACCCGAAAAAAGGTTCACAGCAAACATCTAAAACCCTTTACCCAAGACTTATCCAAGTTTTTTTCAAACCGCCATTGCCGATTCCAAAAATAGTGATTAACATTTAGTTACATAGGTGTTACTCACCTTAACGTTTCGTCTGAAGGACATTGAATCATGGCTGAAGAAAATGCAAAGTTTGGTTTTACTCAAATCGCTGAAAACTGGAATGGCCGTCTGGCTATGCTAGGTTTCGTAATCGGTCTTGCTACTGAGCTAATGACTGGTCAGGGCATCCTTTCCCAGTTGGGCTTGATGTAGATCTGTCTGATAGAGATATCTCCAGGATCAATTTTTTTCGTACAGTCAGAGAACAAAAGGGCAAGCTTCGGCTTGTCCTTTTTTTGTTTACTCTTCTTCTTCAAACTCTGCCCAAGTTGCTACCGCCTTCAGCTCAGGTGGAATGCTATCGTCAGGATGAAATTCCAAGATCGTCTCCCGGTAACCCAGGTATCCTGATTCTGTAAACGATATCAACATACGGGTCAGGGCAATCCACACCGTTTCGTCAAATTCCCAATCCTTATAGAAACCCGCCCGATCTGCAATGGACTTAAGTGCCCAAAAATAATTATTTCGTACCACTGACCCTTGCTTTTTGTAAGTCGGCACATCCTCCTGGTGAACACATAAAACCTGTTTGCTGATCTTTGCTCTCATGGGGGTCAATGTTTTACAACTGTATCCATACCTTAAATTTCTCTAAGACATTCCATGGTGGCGGCTGTTTGCCTGCGTAACGTTCACAAAGTCTATAACAACATCTGCGTGGTCAACGATCTCTCGTTGACAATTCAACCGGGTGAAATCTTTGGCCTGCTTGGCCCTAACGGAGCAGGTAAATCTACCACAATTCGGATGCTAACCACGCTAACGAGGGCTACTCAGGGAGACATCGTTGTCTCTGGCTACGATGTTCACCGGCAAAAGGCGGAGGTGCGACGTCAGATTGGAGTAGTACTTCAGCAGACCAGTGTCGATGGGGATTTGTCTGTCTGGGAAAATATGGAATTTCATGGCAGAATGCATCATTTGCCTAACCCTCAGCGGCAACGAGCTATCGATCAGTGGTTAGCCTATGTAGAGCTGTCTGATCGCCGCGATGATAAGGTCAAAACCTTATCTGGAGGGATGAAACGCCGTTTACAGATTGCGCGGGCGCTACTGCACAAGCCAAAAATTCTTTTTCTAGATGAACCCACGGTGGGTCTGGACCCACAAACTCGCCGCCGTTTATGGGAAATCATCCTTGATCTGAATAAACAGCAGGGCATGACCATACTGATCACTACCCACTATATGGAAGAGGTGGAATACTTATGCGATCGTATCGGCATTATGGATCAGGGTCGATTGATTGAAATGGGTACATTAGCGGAGCTGAGATCTCAACATGGCGAAGGGATTTTTATCCAGCAAACCGACGATCGCTGGAACTATACCTTTTTCCCTACACTCCGAGACGCTAATCAGTATCTAGATCAACAACCCGATAAAACTGGTATGATGACTCGTTCTTCAAACCTAGAAGACATCTTTGTCGAGTTAACTGGTCATAATCTAGACTAACCCTAACTAAAACGTCCACATATGTAAAAAGGGATGATCGTTTAGGATCATCCCTCAAACAAATACTTATCGCAGAGGGGCATTGCATGTGATGCCCCTGTTTGATGCAATCAATTAATCCAAATAGCCCATTAAAATGGCGCTATCTTCATCAATGTCATTAGAAGCAATAGGACGATTACCAGGCAGCGTTTCCAAGTCAGAAACCACTAAAGTACTCACAGCCACGGGACGATGGCCAGGCAAATGATCAGTGCTAGCAACTTCGAAGTTATCAGCCATAACCGGACGAACACCAGCAGATGATAGATTATGAACTACCTCAATATCACTCACGGTGATAGGTCGATTATTCGGCAGTGTATTCGTCTCAACAACGCGTGTATTGTCCTCTAGCACGATGATGTTAGGTTTTTCAGCCTTAACAATACCGCCACCCTTAACCGCAGCCGACGTCGTTGCTTTTGTTTGGGTGTTGCTTGAAGAACTAGATTGTTGAGTTGTTTGACTGGTGGTATCCGGTGCGTCGCTGCTCATAACCTTATAACCCCTTCTACTACTTGAAGTATCCCTTTAGAACTAATCTTGTCGGTAACCTAGCCATTCATAAACTGAACACTGGCCCCCAGTACCACCACCAATACCCCGTCAGCCGCTGGGCAAAAGCCCATAAAGGTTCAGGGCATTGCAATCCCCAGTGGTACAAATATCTACATAATTATAAATTAAAAGACAACCGCTTTAGTTTATTAAAGCTAATCAGTCCTATAAAGCCTCATACGTCAAATCCCCGCAAGGTTTTGAAATAAATATGATCGTCGTCGCCAAATTTAGAATAACAAGCTACAATAATATGTGCTCCAGAGCTATTCCAAGTTAGATTTTTTAATTTGGATGATCACCAAGGGGCTGTAACGGTTTCGACGTTTTGACGAAAGTCGCGTTGTGATGCAGGCCGAGAGCGAGTCAACTCTCGCAAATCAAGACTCAACTAAATACAGATGCAAACAACATCGTACCTTTTGCTCGTAAGCAAGTAGCTGTAGCTGCTGCCTAAAAACCTCTTTCAGGTTCGAGCGCTTATTGCCTGACTCCGTTAAGGGTGATAAGCATAACCTCAACGGATGCGTTAGGTTGATTTCTCTGGTAGGAAACCTAACAAAGACTTTTACCAGAGCATCCCACTGTTCGGGATAATGAACAGTTCCCGCCTAGAGGATTAGATAGGCTAAGCCTGTGAGCGAGTGACGCGTTATTACTCAGGGCGGACACGGGTTCGACTCCCGTCAGCTCCATTGCATTTATCCATGTACATATTCATCTCTATTTAGGCAAATGTTTTTGGTCCTTGATGTTTAATTTTGCTAAACAATAGAGGCTGAATATCTTTTTTGGGGCTATATAGTATGTGCCCATCTACTGCATCCCCATCCGATAGTTGTTGACGTATTCATAATCGTCGCCCTATTTATTATGACTATTAGGTTTCACTATTTTTTTTCTTTAAGCTGAGTGAAGTATTTTTCCAACTTTGGAGCAAGGTTAATTGTTATAAACCAAGGTGTCTATACTAAACATGGAAACGCTTTCAAGTTGAAGATTTATCGATATAAGAAAACTTGAAATTTTCAGTTTAGTGTAGATGGAACAACAGTATTTTGAGTGGCCAAAGACTTGTCTCAGGTCATATGTGAGGGTGCAATTTCAATCTATGTTGTTCTATCTATAGTTGGCCTTTACTTGGCCTTTAAATTACTATTCTCGTTTGTTTTGCAGGGTTACTCGATAATGAAATTTCCCCTCTGGCAATATCTTCAACAACCGGTCTTCAGTTCTCAACACAACACAATCTTCAGCCCATTCAGATTTTGGCAAAACTATAATATTCAGCATCTGGAGCGTTGTTGGGAAAAAGAATATCGGCAACCAGGAAAACTTAACTAAGCTCGTAGAGTTAAAGTGCAGCTGATTGCTTCTGCTTTAGAAAAACTTGGGTTTTGATTATGACCAAAGTTTGGTTAAAGCCACTTGAGATAGTCCATGACAATATGGTTTGATTGAGAAAATATAAAAGTTTATCAATTGATTTCTAATATCAAGTTGGGCTAGACACCCATAATTACCCAATAAGTAGTATCTCTGTCATCATACCCAGGTTACCAATTTAGAAGGTAAGGCCTTTGAGTTAGGTCTTGCTGTTGTTGAGCAACTGTTGATGCCGTTAGAACACCAACTCTTCTAACTGTTCAATCGTGTTAGAGGCTATCGGCTAGGATTTCACTATCAATGTTCAGAGTCATTCTGCTGGCTGTAATTCAGTTGAGTAAGGGGACATTGGAACCAAATAAAAACGGCATCTACTAGTTTCTCAGCAGACGCTGTTGTCGTTAGAATTTTGGAATATGATGACAGCTTTAATTGGTCTGACTGATATAGGTTGAAATTGCTATGCGAGCTTCTTGCCAATCGGCTAATGCCTGCTCAGACCAAAGCCAATGGAATGATAAATCATCGGATATATCTTCGTTATTAACGGCTTGCAGAGCATCTTGCCAATAACTAACCGCCGTCTCTAACAATGACAACCTATCATCCTCAGTCAGGCCTTGTTTAGATTGTTGATGGTAGGCCATAACTAAACCAAGTTGAGCATGCAACTTAGTTGGTGCATTTTGAATAACAGCATTCTGGGGAATTTCATGCAGTGTCAAAATTGGAATATCGTACGCTTTCCCCTTGTCAAGCGCATTTTTCCAAGTGTCAATGGCCTCATCCCAAAAACCACCTTCGTAGTAAGCAAAGCCCAAAGCAACCTGGGCATCTAGCCAGTTAGGCTGCACGTCTAAGGCATCTTGCCACGACCTGGCTGCCTCAGCAGGACCGATATACTCTTCCGCTGGCTGCTGGTTCATTAAATCCCACTGTAGCTGCCCCTTTGCAAACAGGAGGGTAGGATCATCAATGCCGCCCAGGGTCAAAATTTGCGTGAGGGCTTCATTTTGATTACCAGCCGCAGCCATACTATTAAGCGCTATCACAGCACTTGTAGGGTTCCCACTAGAAATACCGCTGATTTCAACCAGTTCTGGCGAAATCTCGATGGTAACAGGATTGGAACGAGGGGACTGATTAAATCGACCCAACAGATCCTTAATCCCTAAACCGGCAAATAATACCAGGGTCAAAGCACCAGCTCCTATAGCTACTTGTTGGGTGAGCCAACCTTTGTTTTTAGTCTTTCTGTCTACTGGCTGAGCATTAGTATCTTCAGTATTAATATTATTCCTATCAGTGTAGATATCTGTTTCGTCTTCAACCGTCTCTCTATTAGTTGTTTCAGTAGATGGTGGCTCAATGGGCTTTTTAGGTAGCTGATCGTACAAGTCTAAACCAGGAGTTTCCAAAGTCTCAGGAATTAGAGACTCATCGACATCCGCCAGCATTACCTGATCGGATGCAGACGGTTGCGACAATTGCTCCACCAGCTCTGTCATAGACGAAGCATCTTCCTCGTTATAGCTAAGGAGTTCGTCTAAGTCTAACGTTTCAACAACGTTGTCTAGATCTACATTTTCTAAATTTATGTCTGTATCTGCCTCTGCCTCTGCCTTTAGCCCCGATGGCACCTGCTCCTCTTCAGTAACCTTGGTTGATGATTCGCCTAAGGATGCCAGAGCAGATTCAGACTCGACCAATAGCTTGTCAAGGGCACTGTTGTAGGTTCCAGGTTTACTAGCCAAATAACCGTCGAAACCAGGCTGCATATATAAAATAGGTAACGCCCAGTAACTATGGTGAGAACCATGGGCCGAGATTAGCCCCTGACGGGTACGATTGAGACACAGATCAATGGGATTACCCTGCTTTAAGTTGCGATATAGAAGCTGGGTAAAGGTAATAGCCACATCATCGGGAATCCGTTCAGCCATGGCAATTACCCCTGGTATACCACGGTTAACCAAGGCGTGGGCTAAATTTTGCTCATGCCAACCCGCTTCGGAAACTGTATTTTGGGCATACGCGCCCCGACAAGAATTTAAGACAGCTAGCTTCACACCGTTGTTCGACAGGAGCCCAGCTAAGTCCTCGCCACTAATGCGTTCGGTCAAGCCTGTCTGACGGCTAACTAGGTATAGATCGCCACCCGCATTACCCAAGTTACTATGGCCCGCGTAGTGCAAAACCTGATAATTACCCTGCTCCAGCGCCTGGGTTAATTCAGCTCGACCTGGCTGCTCTAAAACCGTTAGCTGAACATCAAGCTGCTGCTTGGGAAGGATGTCATAATTATCTCCAGACCGCATCGCCGATAGGGGATGTAGCTCATTTTTGAGATGCTTGGCCTCACGGGCAAGCTCCAGGCGATCTTGATCGTTAGGTGCTGCAATCACCATTAAAACTCGTAGGGGCTGATCAAAGTCAGGTACTGTCGCCACGGGACGATCGTATCCCTGACGCAGGTCCAGATGGTAGCGAGAGAAGGTGACATCGGTGCCAGTTCCCAGGGGACGATCACCTGCATGCAAAACTTCCCAAGGAAGCTTCTGCAGTTTTCCTCCCTTAAGCCCCAAACGCAGACGCAACGGAGAGCGACGATTTTGGGCTACCCCCTGAGCCGTCAACCAGCTGTCGCGTAAGGCCCTATCAAATAAACTATTGTAAAAAGTCTGACCAAGGTTTACTAAGGTGGGAAGCGGAGCGTCTGAAGGGTCACCGTTGCTACCACCCGAGCGAAAATTTGACCTTGATGCCCAACGCTGACTCGGTTCCCCCTTAAGCAGTCCAAGCAAAGGATCATGCATGAGCATGGAGGCCTCCCTCAGCCAGTCATCTATAGGCCAGTGAAATTGTTCTTGCGCCAAGGGGACACCGGGCGCAACTTGTTCCGTGCGCACCAGGTATCGGTCATTGCCGACTGCTGTGATTGATATGTCAAATTCTTGGAGCACTATTAGCAGATCGCTTCCCTGTTATCTTCTTTTTCACCATTTGACATCCCTGAGCCTACTCGGCTTTTCTAGTATCCCCAATAAACCAGCATAATGTGTCGAAGTAGATACGATTATCAAGCAGATGCAGTTATTAGATTGTCTACATAGTACGTTTGCAAATAGCTAATTGAGGCAATCTAAGCTAGCTGCAAACTTTAGTCACCATATATATGAAGTTCTAGACATGCTATTAAATTATTCAGTACTCTATAGGGTAGCTATTCCGATGTAGTATTGACAACCATAGCAGCTCCACCACCTCGTCTGATTGGCTCAGCCGATGCTCGGATTGCCCCATTAGGCCATAATTCTAGCCCCGTAGCTGCCCCAATTTCCTCTACTACCCGTAACTGATGTCCTAACTGGCTAAGCATGTCCAAGTCATCAGCCCCACCTCGCTCAACAGTTGTAGTACGTCTATTACGTTGGGAAAACCGAGAACTACTAATTGCCTCAGGCAGGGAAAAATCAAAATCAATTACATTAGTAACGATGCCAACGACGGTGGTGATGATGGTCGAACCGCCAGGACTACCAACGGCAAAGATACGGCCATCAGGAGCAAATACGATAGTCGGTGACATGCTGCTGCGGGGCCGTTTGCCCGATTCTGGTGCATTGGGATGGGGTATAGCGGTGTCAAAATCCGTGAGTTCATTATTGAGGATAAAGCCGTATCCAGGGACAACAATGCCCGAACCACCAGTTGACTCAATGGTTAGGGTATAGGAAACGATGTTGCCAAAGCGATCGGCAGTGACTAAATGGGTGGTGGACAAACCATCTGGGCCATTGGCTGCAGATGTACTTGGTGATTGGGTCAGACTAGGGCTTGGATCGGTTTGATACAGGAGTGGATTACCAGGAGTTGTACAAGGTTCAGACGCCCTGGTTGGAAGCTGGTGACTGGCAATGTAGCTGGGGTTGAGCAATCCTGTTAAGGGCACATCCACGTATTCAGGGTCGCCTAGGTAGGCATTGCGATCGCAAAACGCTAATCTCTCTGCCTCAATCACCCGATGCAGTGCTTCACTGCGATCCAAACTACCCAGGTCACTAGACTCTAGTAAAGCCAGCGTTTGCGCCACCGTAATCCCACCGCTGCTGGGCAACCCCATGCCGTAAAAGCGGTAGCCGCGATAGTCACTGACTACCGGCGGGCGTACCCGCACCTCATAACGGTCCAAATCCCCCAGAGTCATTGCCCCAGGATGTACCGTAAATGGGGGGTCATCTACGATAGGTGGAGACTGTACCGTATCGACAATCGCCTGGGCAATATCACCCCGATAAAAACTATTAACGCCCTTGCTGGCAAGCAAACGATAGGTTTTGGCCATATCCAGGTTCTTAAACCTTGATCCTACGGCTGGCGGCACACCACCATCTAAATACAGTTGTTGTGTTGAGGTAAATGCAGCAAATCGTGCCTGGTTGCGGGTCACCTGCTGAGCAAATGTGTCATCTACGATAAACCCGGCTTCAGCCAACTCAATTGCCGGGGCCAATGCATCTGCTAGGGATAGGGTGCCGTAACGAGACAGTGCCGTTTGCCAGTTCAATGGCGTTCCAGGCACACCAACTGACAAGCCGCTGCTAATGCGATTAGGAAAAAACGGTAAATTTTCTCCTGCCGGGTTTTCTGGATCACGAAATAGATCAGGGGTTACGGCTTCAGGAGCCTTCTCACGGCCATCCAGGGTAATAACGCGGTCCTGGTTGTGCAGATAAATCACCATAAACCCACCACCGCCAATACCTGCAGAAAAGGGTTCTGTTACTCCCAGGGCAGCAGCCGTAGCAACAGCGGCATCCACCGCATTACCCCCCTGGCGTAACACTTCTATCCCAATGCGGCTGGCATCTTCATCCACCGAAGCCACCGCACCACCGGAGCCAATGGCAACAGGGACCTTACCTTCGGATAGCTGGGCCAAACTGGAAAAGGCAAAAACCAGCACCAGGCAAACGGTACAACACCATAACCACAAAATATTCGTAGGGGCGTTGCATGCAACGCCCCTACGAATATTTATACGATTAGATATGGTTTCCCACATTCAACCTAGGTCAAACCTGACAACAGCACCAATCCCAACACGGCCCCAAACACGATCAGGGCATAGAATTGGGCACGACCGGTTTCCAGATATTTCAACCCTTCACCCGTAATCAGGGTCAAGAAGCCAGTCAGGTTAACGACACCGTCCACCAATTTGATATCCATGGTGAGGGCAGCTTTGGCTAACTTACGGCTGCCTTGGACGAAGACAACTTCGTAGATGTCATCGACATACCACTTATTTAGGGAGAAGTTATAGAGGGGCTTGATTTTGTTTGCGATCGCATCCGCATCAATAGTCTTTGTCACATACATCAGTACTGCCAGGGTAATCCCAACAATCGAGATCGCCACAGAACTACCTGCCATGACATAAAACTCATGCAGATCAACCTCTTCAGCCAGCTCAGCTACAGTAACCACTTCACCAGGAGCCGAAATAAATGCCTCAAAATAGTTACCAAAGGGTGTCCCCAATAAACCAATCAGGATAGAAGGTACCGCCAGCGCTAGCAGTGGCAACGTCATAGTGATGGGCGACTCATGGGGTTCAGACGCATGGTGATGATCGTCATGGTGATGGTCGTCGTCTGCTGCAGCCATAGGCATTTCATGGGTACTCATGGCACCGGGGCCCACAGACGCTCCCATCCGCTGAAGCTGTTCAATCCGAAGCATTTCCTTAATATCACCGTCAGTACCGCGAAACGCTCCTTCAAATGTAGAGAAGTACATACGGAACATATAAAATGCGGTAACACCAGCCGTTATCCAACCAATACCCCAAAGAAAAGGGCTGACCTGGAATGTGGACCCCAGAATTTCATCCTTGGACCAGAAACCAGCAAAGGGAGGAATACCAGAAATCGCCAGGGTCCCAATCAAGAAAGTAATCGCCGTGACTGGCATATACTTTCGTAAACCGCCCATCAAACGCATATCCTGAGCATAGGTAGGATTATGACCCACGACATCTTCCATGCCATGAATGACGGAACCAGACCCCAAGAACAGCATGGCCTTAAAGTAGGCATGGGTCATCAGGTGGAATAGACCGGCACTATAAGCCCCCACACCCATAGCCATTACCATGTACCCCAGCTGGGACATAGTGGAATAGGCCAACCCCTTTTTAATGTCGTTCTGGGTAATGGCAATTGAAGCCCCCATCATGGCAGTGAAAGCACCGACATACGCAATGGTTGTCATTGCGATGGGGATTTCCTCAAACACTGGATACATACGACCAATTAGAAATACCCCAGCCGCAACCATTGTTGCTGCGTGGATCAGGGCAGAAATAGGTGTCGGACCTTCCATGGCATCCGGCAACCAAACATGCAAAGGAAACTGAGCTGACTTAGCCATCGGTCCCATAAAGATCAGCACTGCAAACAATGCTGCAATGCCCCCGGACAGACTGCCAACCTCAACCATATGGGTCAAACGCTCACCCATGATGTCAAAATCAAAGCTGCCAGTGGCCCAAAAGATGCCCAGCATCCCCAGCAACAGGCCAAAGTCACCAACACGGTTGGTGACAAATGCCTTCTGACAGGCATCTGCAGCCGGTTTACGGTTGTACCAAAAACCGATGAGTAGGTAAGAACACATACCCACCAGCTCCCAAAACACATACACCTGTAGCAAATTAGGACTGAGCACCAGCCCCAACATTGAGAAGCTAAATAAGCTCAGATATGCATAAAACCTGACATAGCCTGGATCGTGAGCCATGTAACCATCGGTGTATACCATCACCAAAAAGGCCACTGTGGTCACAATCACTAGCATCAGCGAAGCTAGATGGTCGATGGTGTAACCCATCTGCAGCTTAAAGCTACCTGCCGAAGCCCACTCAAACATAAATGAGTAGGGTTCATGACCATTCCACTGGCTCCAGAAGATGCCAAAGGACATCACCATCGCCATCCCAAGCAGGCTGACGATAAAGACTGAACTAGGCGTACGCAGCTTGCTTGTAGCGTTGCTGTAGCTGATCAGGCCCACACCGACAACCGCCGCACCGAGGAGTGGCAGTACTGGGATGAGCCATGCGTAAGAATAGAGAGATTCCAAGGATTCCATAAGTTTTTTTGGTGCCTGCCCCACACGCTAGAGTTGGCAAAACCGCCTACATTCTTACACATGAGAGCTGGACTATTGTCCAACTTCTGACAGACCTTCCTTTCAGAACGTTGATTTTTCCTTGAGCAATTACTTACTTAAATTGGTACAACGCAAGTAAACTCAAGGGCTTCTGTTTTAGACAATTGAAACCAGGCAGCGATCCTGATAAAAAGGTTATTTTTTACGACATGGCCTGACTGTTTAGGTTTCTTGATGTTGGATCAATAAGTTAACAATAAGCATTGATAAAGCCCAATGAATAATCGGCAACGCGGAGGGTGGGTACAGTCCACCGGGCAATGGGCAATGGGCAATGGGCAATGGAATGGGTGGGCATGGCCCATCGAGCAAAAGACAGTTAATTTTGTAGAGTGGATATGGTCCACCAATCCCTGGGCCATAAGATTGACGGGCATTGTATTGATTATTGCCCTATTGCTTGGGTATATCCTGCCATTACCTGCAACAGCCCAAAACCAAGCCGAAAAAGCCAACGTTGTCATTGATGGTCGGGTGCTTTTCCGGCTTGGCAGCATTGAAAATATTAGTGCCGAGGAACGGGCGACGTTCGCCAGCCAGGCTCTATGGCAGGTACTGGAAAATGCTCAAGCTCAATCACCCCCCTCACCAATTCGCGTACGCACCAAACAGCAAGATGGTCTGGTGACGCTGAGGGCCAACAGTCGTCACTTACTAACGGTAACCAGTGGTGATTTGATGGCGGGGGTCCCTCCCCAGGAGCGGGCTGACCTGTGGGCAGACAATCTGCAAAGGGCATTAGAACAAGCTCAGAAAGAACGCCAACCGGGCTATCAACGAAAAATGGCCTGGGTAAGCTTAGGGGTGGTGGCGATCGCACTCCTTCTCTGGAGCCTGCTTTACAATGTGCGCCGCTGGCTTTGGCGACGGCAAACCCGTAAGGGCCAGCTGCCCATGTGGATTTTGCCCTCGTTGTTTTGCGCCCAAGTGTTGATATGGCTAGGGGCGGCTATCTATATATGTGAGCTATTTCCCATTGCCCGCACCATACGTTACCGGGTGTTTCAATATTTCACCAGCCCTCTAGTTGATATTGATGGTCAGGGCTATTCTCTGGTGGATGGGTTTCGAGTGGCGCTGCTTACCCTGGCCCTATGGATTGGGGTGCGGCTGGTGACGTCTGCGGTAAAGTCGAAGTTTTTGCAGGCAGCGATACCAGATCGAGGGGTACAGGATGCGATCGCTACACTGATACAGCTTCTGCTCACAGGTATTGGCTTGTTCCTAATTTTACAGGTGTTGGGCATTGACCTCAGTGCTCTGGCAATTCTGGCCAGTGTGCTGGGTGTGGGGTTGGGGTTTGGTCTGCAGAATATTGCTAATAATGTAGTCAGCGGTTGGATGATGCTGTTTGAGCGGTCGATTCAGGTGGGGGATTTTATTAACTTGGGAGACCTGGCGGGGACGGTGGAAAGTATTGGTGTACGTAGTACCGAGATACGGACATTGGATCGGGTGTCGATTATTGTGCCAAATGCCCAGCTCTTGGAGAACAAGGTAATCAATTGGAGCCATGGGCATCCGGTATCTCAATTGCATTTGCCCATGGGGGTGGCCTATAGCTCAGATATTCGTCAGGTGCATACAGCGGTGATGGAGGTAGCCAGTGCGCACCCAAGCGTATTGCAATATCCACAACCCCGGCTGCGATTTCTCGGCTTTGGCGATAGCTCCCTCGATTTTGATGTGTTGGTGTGGATTCGTGACCCGAGGTTGCAATTTGATATTAAAAGCGACCTGTACTACATGCTGGAAGCAAATTTTCGTCGCTACGACATCGAGATTCCGTTTCCGCAGCGAGATTTGAATATTCGATCACCTCAGTGGGATACGTCTACTTGGGCACAACAGGTATCGACAGTTGGCTCACCAGCTGTCTTGGAGAAATTAGAACAACAATCTCAAGGGTTGACAAGTCATGATTTGTTAGCCGATGTGAGAGATTATTCGAGTTTGTTACAAAATCATCAGCGTTTACAGGATGCATTGTTAGAACAATTGGTGAAACAAATGCGATCGCAAGATGGCTTAGACATCCAAAACCGACGGTTTCGGTTGACGGTATATCCCAATTGTTTTGTTGGCAGTGATGCGGTTACCTGGTTGGCAAAAACGCAGAATGCCACCCGAGAAGCCGCCGTCAGAATCGGTCAGGCGTTGGTGGAACAGGGAATTTTTCATCACGTCACCGACGAACATCCATTTAAAGATGAATATTTGTTTTACCGGTTTTACGAAGACGAGCCATAGCCAAAAACTGGTTTGTACCGGGATGATGTTTACGATGATCTGTGGACTCGCACTTCTCTTGGGGAGGATATTTAAACGCACATCTCTTAGCTAATAATGTCTCTGACAAATATTTGGCCAAGCAGCTAGTGCCCCAATTCCAAAGTTTCGGTTATCTTGGGTCATGAAAACCAAGGATCCAGCTATGGAATCATCGACCGTAGAATCAGATTCAGATAGTATTTCTAGCCGAGCTTCTGGGCAAGAAATTTATACCCGATTGTCCGAGAATATTCAGCAGGTGGTCAAAGGGCAGACTGCGGCTGTACGTAAGCTTCTGGCCGCCTTTGTCAGTGGCGGGCATGTGCTGCTAGAAGACTACCCTGGCACAGGTAAAACCACACTGGCAAAAGCGCTGGCTTTTTCCGTCGATGTTTCCTTCAAGCGGATTCAATTTACGCCTGATTTACTCCCCTCTGATATTTTGGGCGTCTCAATCTTAAACCCCATCGAACAGTCCTTTCAGTTTCACGAAGGTCCTATTTTTGCCAATATCGTTCTAGCAGATGAGGTTAATCGTGCTTCTCCCCGCACACAATCTGCGCTGCTAGAGGCCATGGCAGAGTCTCAGGTCAGCATTGATGGCACCCTGAGAAAGCTAAGCGCACCTTTTTTTGTAATTGCTACCCAAAATCCGGTGGGAGCCCAGGGCACCTATCCCTTGCCAGAAGCTCAAATGGATCGTTTTGCCCTGCAGTTTAGTTTGGGCTATATCTCTTCGGAAGAAGAAATGGAGATTTTATCAAGTCAGCTGCAGCACCATCCCATTGACCAAGTTAAACCCTGTCTCTCACGAGATGATATTGTTACCCTCAAGCAACAGGTGCAACAGATACGAGTCAGCGATGAACTCAAGCGTTACATCGTTGATATTGTCGGGGCCACCCGCCAGGCAGAGGGTGTGCAGCTAGGAGCTAGCCCCAGGGGAGCCATCGCCCTGATGAAACTGGCCCAAGCACTCGCCCTGTTTGATGGTTACGAATTTGTTTTGCCAGAGCAGGTGCAAGAGCTGGCGCTGTCAGTCCTAGCCCATCGGCTGGTGCTTGAACCCCAGGCTCGATTTTCGGGCACAACAGCCGATGCGGTGATTCAAGATATCTTAACTGCGACGCCTGTGCCTGCTTAAACTATGAATCTCTTATTTTATCGTCTATTTCGATTCTTGGGCTACAGCCTGCGGCAATGGTTAAAAAGGCGATTTACGCCTCTGGGGGCAGGGGTTTTAGTGTTTGCCATTATTTCTGGGCTGGTGGGTCTAGATACCCAGCGCAGTTTGTCTTACCAGGTGTTTGCCCTGGCCTGCTTATTATTGGCTGTGTCTACAGTGGCTACCGCCTTTTCTAGACCTCGGTTCCAGGTGAAGCGACGACTGCCGCGCTTTGGCACGGTGGGCTTGCCGTTACCCTACCGCGTCACGGTACAGAATACGACTGGCAAGACTTTTAGGAAACTGCGACTGATTGAAGCGTTTGCCCACTCATTTCCTAGCTTTGAAGACTACCTTGACATTAGCCGTCCTCGCAAAGGTCGCAAGGATACTCAATCATGGAGCAAACTAATCGATCAGGCTCAGCGTGCGATCGCACCAGCCATCGAAATTCCCGTTCTGGCAGCCCAGGGCACAACTGAAATCAAAGGTGAGATTACGCCCCTGCGACGAGGGTTATTACAGTTTGAGACGATGACCCTTGCCTGCCCTGATCCGCTCGGCTTATTTAATACCTGTGTCAGACTCCCCCTGCCTCAATCGGTATTAATCTTGCCAAAGCGCTACCCGGTGCCCTCTTTTCAACTACCAGAACGTCAAGGGTATCAACCGGGAGGATTATCGCTTGCCCTGTCGGTGGGAGAATCAGAAGAATTTTGGTCCTTGCGAGACTATCGCCCCGGTGACTCGCCACGCAAGATTCACTGGAAAAGCTGGGTTAAATTGGGTAAACCTGTGGTGCGAGAAGAACAAGCCGAGTACTTTGTGCATCACGCTCTGGTTTTAGACACATTTCAACCGGAGTCATTTAGCGAAATTTTAGAAGAGGCTATCTCAGTGGCAGCGTCATTGGCCTGGGGCATGCAAAACCAGGAATCCTTACTGGATCTTATCTTTTCAGGATTAGGCGGTGGATACGTTACCCTGGGTCGAGGGTTAGGCCAAACAGAACGTATCCTTGAATTGTTAGCGTCGGTAGTCCCCTGCAGGGATAAGCCCTTTGACTCGTTGCTGCCAATCATGCAAAATCGTTTGCCACTATTAAGTAGCTGCATCTGCATTTTTCTCAGTTGGGATGAGGCACGCCAAGCCTTTGTTAAACAATTGCAGTCCGTGAATATCCCCACCTGGGTTTTGATCTTGACCCGTGATCGACACACACTATCGCCGATGTTAGAAGATTATCAAAGTCATTCAATGCGAGTTTATCCGTTACCGTTGGGTCACATTCAGCAGGGGCTTCAAGAGATATGCAATTCCATATAGCCAGCCTGTGCAGTCTGGCATTATGCCTGTGGGGATTTCAAACGGGGTTTTGGGGTCTGGCAGTGCCGATGATTTTGTGCATCGAGGGGAGACGGGTGTTCTCTAAGCGCTGGATGCTCTCTAAAAGGGCAACCGTATGGATTTTGTTTATCTGCATTTCCGTGATCATTGTGACGCTTCAACTCACGGGTGATTTCCATAGCGTGCTGCCATTGCTGCCGTTGGCACTGTTTCCACTTATGTTGGCGCAACTCTATACGTCCAACCTTTCCCAGCGGATTCAAGGTTTCTTAGCTAACCCCTACTTTACCCAGCGAGGAAGTCAGTGGAAACGGCCCTCCCTGGATTTTGGTTATGTTTATTTTGGTCTGTGTTTGTTATCGGCCAGCGCCGTCAACGCCAATAGGGTTCTCTTTTATGGTTTGGCTTGGGCGCTGGTAGCAATATTGTTCTTTCACCTGCGGCCTGCGAAATCTAAGGTGATGATTTGGCTTGGTTTACTATGTTTGACTGGGACTTTAGGGATTTTGGCCCATAGGCAGTTGAGCCAGCTTCAGTTTGATCATAGTTGGCTCAATGATGGTCGTAGACAAGGCTATGGACAAGGTGATGGGTTTTCTCAAGGTAGTAATCAAGGCGGTCCTCTAGAAGCACTTTTACGGAGGTTAGCGGAACAACTATTCGCGCCTATCCAGGAACAATTACCGCAAGAGCCCAAATCTAGAACCCTGTTATATCTTCTGCTAATTGTCTTAATTGTTGTTATTCTTAGTGGTCTCTTGATCTGGTGGTGGAGACGACGCCAACAGGAAATGCTGGCTGCAAATGTAAATTTTGAGGTGAGAACGCAATCTACCCTCCCCGGTATTGATTCAGAGTTTTACCAAATTGAACACATTTTCAATCAATTAAAACTAGGGCGCAGACCTGCGGAGAATCTACAGCATTGGCTGGAACGATTAACCCAAACACTATCTGTAGCTCAGGTGGAAGCACTCAAACCGATTATCCAACTACATTATCGCTATCGTTTTGATCCCAAAGGTATTGATGCTGCTGAGCGAAACCAGCTTAGGGACCTAAGCCAAACCTGGTTAGAACGTTATCGTTATAACTAACGTGGGCGAATTGTTCATTGTAGCCAAAAATCCCCTGGCTGGGTTTAATGTCTGCCAGTAGCGATCGCGATACCCCAAAAATATCTAGCAGTTGCTCATCCCATTGCTGTGTTGCCAAATTCATTAGCAATGTACGGCTGGCATTACTGTGGTCCGTCGCATGTACCTTTCCGCCCGTCAGGTTCCATAGCGCCCAAGTGTCAATGGTACCTGCCAGAATATTGTCTAAATGCTTGTCTGACAATTGGAGTTGAGTTTTATCCAGCAGCCACCGCAACTTTGTGCCCGAAAAATAGGCATCCAAAAACAAGCCACTGCGCTCATAGATTTTCGCCTTATGGCCTGCCAATGTGACGCACATCCCTGCTGTCCGTCGATCCTGTCAAACAATGGCTTTATGCAGTGGTTCACCCGTTGTCTTATCCCACAATAGACATGTTTCCCGCTGCACGGTTAGACCAATGGCAGCAATATCATCAGCGTTAATATTCGCCTCAGCAATGGCTGTTTTCATGACCCATTGCACGTCCTGCCAAATTTCTGTGGCATCATGCTCTACCCAGCCCGGTTGCGGATAGTACTGAGTCAGCTCCTTATAGGCTTGACCCACAATGTCGCCCGCTTGATTAAACAGAATGGCCCGGTTGCCAGTAGTGCCCAAAAATCCAGAGCCATAACGTACTGCGGCATGGAAAAAGCACTTTACTGAAAGAACAGGTATCCACTCAAGCCGGGAAATTCTGGTTAAGTAGGAATCTAGAATCCAGGAGCCAGAATTTAGAAGGGATATGGCTTCTGGCTCCTGACTTCTGACGTCTATCCTGAGGAAAACTTCCCGCTTTAAGTTGGTACCCGAAAGAACTTCACCTATTGTGTCGTGGCCTTTCCTTTATGGAAAAAAACGAGGAAAGTCTTAGGGGAAATTAATAAAAATTGGTGAGTGATGATTAGGGAATAGACAATAGGTAGGGGCATTGCGTGCAATGCCCTGGGGAATGGGGCGTGGGGTGAGCTTAGCCAAGGTCAAAAAAAAGAGGTTGCGTTGCCGCAATCCTCCATAATGAAGCTGTTAAGTATTGATTTCTATTTTTATTATGGAGATAGGAGTTCAGTTGTGAATCCCGATGGGGGCTATTCTTCTTGTTGATCCAATAGCCTTGATAGTTGCCCGCGAATGGCATCGAGCTTCTTGTCGACTTTAGGCACAGTCAGTAGCCTCAATTCAACTTCCGCAATGTTATCAATGCGGGTCGTTTTTTCCCATAGCTTGCGTTCAACTTCAGATTCAGACTCGTAACGGAATGTAATAGTGGTGTCGGTCACCTCTAAAATTTCCACATTTTTAAACCAGCCATTGCTGCTTTTGACATACAGCCATACGCTGCCTTGACCAACAAGTTCTTTGAGCTTTCTTTCCATATGACATTTCCCAGACACTACACAGGCCTACAAGAGATAATGCTGTCTTTTCTTAAGATTGATTTTACAATCTTAGCACTTTGAAAAGTTATGTATAGACAAAAAAACTGATATCCTACAAGCTGTCAATTGTCCTTCCCCAAAAATAATTAGCTATTTTTATTATTTGTGCTTAGGGGAAAAATGATATCGCAATCTGTATCAGGGGTTGTGGAGTGACACGTTGAAAGAATGCAGCCACAACTAACTAAACGCAATTATTTTTCTATTCAAAGAGATTAACTTGTTGCTGATATAACTGTGGAGCTACTACTGATTAAGTTGCAGGCTACACTTAGCAATTAGCAGCCATACTGAGTATTGCCGTACTTGAGAACCAACAACATACATGTTTGGGGTGTAATTGAAGCAGGGGGTACTCAAATAATTTGCACTCTGACAAATCACCTGTCCCCTGCTGGTGAGCCCCCCAAGCTCACACATTGCCGCCTGATTACATTGCTTGGACCCTAGACGCTAACTGTATAGCTATGGGGATTACCAATTTGATTCTTTCTGCTCACCGCAGCGAATTATCTGATGCGGTGAGGGAGTGGAACAATTGAATCTTTTTCCAATTATCCAAGTTAATGTAAAAACACGTCTACAAAATTATCTAAAGATGCCAGAGACTCTTGATAGCATTGACAACTATATTGTTCTTCCTAAGCTGGTTAAGAAAGCTGGCATCCTAGGGTCATTATTATTAACACAGAAAGCAAATACTTAAAGTAATGGATAAAGAAGAAATACAAACAGCCAACGTAATTCGTAGCATGATTCAGCATGAGAATTCGTTAACGAATGATCGTATTAGTTGGTTAGTGACTATCCAAGGTCTTTTATTTGCATCATTTGGCATTGTTTGGAACTCGAATACTCTAAGTAAAGAACTATTAAGTATTTTAGGGCTGTTAGGTATTTTAGTTGCAGTTTCTTCATTGCAATCATTGACACTTGCTAATAAAGCCCGACATGAGTTAGTTGCTTGGTGGAATGATTATATTGCTGATAAATCCTATGAAGGGCCTCCCATAATAGGCACCTATTCGGCCTCAAAACAAACGCTCATCTTAGGAGAAACGTCTGGAGAAAATAGAAAGCTATTAACGAAGTTTTCTATGCGGAAAATAACAAGGTATTTTTCTAGAGCCTGTTTTAGATTTAGTCGCTGTTTAAGGCCTTGGCGGTTGTTGCCCTGGGTTTTTATAGTCGGTTGGATGGGGATTCTCGTAATAATATTTGAGCTAGTCTAAGAATATTTTTTAACCTGAATTTGCTGGATTATCTGTTTTTCTATGACTAGTAGAATGCTATTTTCAGTTTTAAATTTACTGTATTTTTAGTCACTTTCAGGCTCTAGAAAATCTACTCTATACCAGGGAAAATACTGTACTTATACATAATTATCATTCACCTGTAGATGGACTCAAATTTTCGGTTTTATCAGGTGAAACAGATTTTTTAGTCCCACCTAATGAGCCAGAAGCTTTTTCAGATGCAATTAGTAAAATTCTGTTAGATGAGGCAGTTGCCAAGAAGATGGGGGAAGGTGCTGAGAAACGGGTTAGGGAGCAGTTTTCTCTAGAGCAAACTGCCGATAAAATTAGTGAGCTGTATGCAAAGTACTTGAGTTTTAATACCCCTGCGATATTACGCCGATGAAATGCCTGCCTTTCTAGTGCTGTGTAGCGTAGTTTAAATTAAAAGGACGGTAGCCATAGTGTCGTAGTCCTTCCCAAATACCCATCGCACCTGTTTCTAGGCTGTGGTACACGTTTGGCATAGTTTGAATCTTATTCACAAGTTCGGGCTCTGAGTTGCCAATGGCAATTCCTTTTAGGCCTGTTTGGAACAGAGATAGATCGTTAAGTGTATCGCCACAGGTAACGACCTGGGTTGAATCTAATGATAGAAAGTTGAGTAGCTTAAGTAACGTTGTCCCTTTTGAAACGCCCTTGGGCAACACATCTAAATATTTGCTGTCTGAATAGATGTAGTCAAAACCGGCATCGATTACTTTTTGCAATGTGGAAGGCTTCAGTTCATCGGGCGTACAATAGTACGAGACTCGATGGTTTGGCTCACCTGGCTGGAGGGTTAGTCCAGATTCATTGCCTAGTAGCTGCCTAATCAGAGTGCTGGAATTCCGCCATTGACCGGCTATCCAATGGTTGATGGGGGCCACGGGCTCAAGCGTTGTGCCGTTGAAAACGTTGGTGCCAACATCGCTGATGATAAAGTCGGGCACTGGAACACTTTTGTATTCGGTGTAAATTTTGTTGACTAGTTCAAGGCTGCGACCGGTAACAAAAATGAGTAAAACGTGATTACGGCTCTGCTCTAATAGATTGTAAAATCGGATGCGCTTAGCGTTATCGCCACCTAGAAACGTACCATCCAGGTCGGTTGCTAATACTAGTGAAGGTGCGGCCATAAAATATCAAATTCAGTTATATTTTGCCATTAATTTATATATGGTGTTTTCTGTTTACATGCAGTCTCCCTTTGTTCGTTTCAACTGTTTAATTATGGTTTCTTTTCAGAAGAATGCGGCCAATTGATTGTATTGCGGTGTTGGGGAAAGGGGCATGGGGGATGACTCTTGCTAAGCTTGCTGTAGATAAGGGTAACCCGGTTCAAACCTGGTCTCGTCGAGATGCGGTTGAGCTTTCAACTATTGTCCGTGATGCGGATGTGGTGGTATCAGCAATCTCGATGAAAGGTGTGGCTTCATTGGCCAATCAGCTACAAACGATCGAGCTAATGCCTGCAACGATTTTGGTGACGGCAACTAAAGGGTTAGACCCTAAGACAACCCGTACGCCATCGCAGATTTTTCGAGATAGTTTCCCAAAAAACCCAGTTGTGGTGCTCTCAGGGCCAAACCTTTCTAAGGAAATTGATCGGGGCTTGCCGGCTGCTACTGTAGTCGCAAGCGAAAATTTAGAGGCGGCTGCTCGGATACAGCAAATCTATTCATCGGAGTCTTTTCGACTTTACACCAGTAATGATCCCATTGGAGCAGAGCTGGGGGGAACGTTGAAAAATGTGGTTGCGATCGCGGTTGGTGTCTGTGATGGCCTCAAGCTAGGGTCTAATGCTAAGGCAGCCCTAATCACTCGGGCGATTCCTGAAATGTTACGGGTGGGTGTACACATGGGTGCCCAGGTTGAAACCTTCTACGGTCTTTCAGGATTGGGAGATTTGCTCGCGACCTGCGACGGTCATCTTAGCCGTAACTATCGGGTGGGGTATGGTCTAGCTCAAGGAAAACAGCTAGACCAGATTTTAGCTGAGTTAGGCAGTACGGCTGAAGGGGTCAACACTACCCATGTGCTGATTGATATGGCTAACCGCGAAGGCATTCCGGTACCCATCGCCCGGCAAGTGCATCGGTTACTGTGCGGTGTGGTTACCCCCCAGGAGGCCGTAGGGTATCTAATGGAGCGAGAATTAAAACCCGAAGCCTGTGATTTAAAGGCTCGGGATTAGTGAGGTTCAGCCACGGGGCTGCATAAAACGTTTTCGATAGTCATAGAGGCGTTGCAAGGACTGTCGTATTGACGGGGATACTGCTTCAGAGGTAGCTGGCTGAGATTCACTATCTTTCAGTGTTTCACTATCTTCGAGGGTTTCAGTTGTCGACTCTAGAGTGGGTGCGATCGCTGCATCGACAGCAGGCGCAAAATTGGCTTCAACGTCATTGTCTATACCTGTCTCTAGGGAGTCAGTTTCATCAGCATTAGACTCTATTTCTAAATCTTCAGGAATGTCTGAGTTTTCAGGAATGTCAGTTTCTATAGCTGCATTTTCTGTCGATTTATCAGATGTTTGATTCGGGGGGATATCGTTCAATAAATCGCTGGTTTCATGAGCTGTTTCAGGTGTAATCTCCTCAGATTTAGTGATATCAGGTTCAGTCACCTGAGGCTGAGTGAACTCAAGTCTAGTCATTTCAGGCTTACTTACCTCAGATTCAGTCACCTCAGGGGCAATCACTTCGGGAATAGTGATATCAGCATCCTGCAAGGTTTCAATATCCTGTACTGTTTCAACCGTTTCCTCTACCTCAGCATCTTGGGTGGCTGTAGATTCTGGGTCGGGCGTCTCTGGGACTGATGGCTCATAGGTAGGATCGATAATGCTACCTACATCTGCTAAAGTCACGTCACCTCGGATGATTTTTGCCAGACTATCCTCAAGACTCGGATCATAGTCAACAAGTCTTACGGTGTTGTTAAAAACACCCTCAATGGGATTACCGTCATCATCAATCAGCATTAGCTGCACCCAATTTTGACCTGGACGTAGTCCCTCTATATATATAGACTCCCAATCCTTAAGGGTGAAACTCTCTCCATTTACGATGTACTGTACCCGCCAGTCTGAGATAGCCGGGTTATCTTGGGCGACTTGGTGTAACGGTGTATCAGTTAAGTAAAAGTCTAATAAAATTGGCTCAGCTCCATAGGTACCAACCGGTGCCCCGTAGGTGATTAGGGGTTGATCACTGGCGGGCGAATTTTCGTTCGTTTTGGCCAAGATGTGAAACGTTACCTGGGCGTAAGCGCCTTCATTTTTAAAGCTTTCATGCCAGGGACGTGTAGCAAAGGCTCTGATGGTATGGGTACCTGGAGTCAAATTTTCGAGAATTATAGGCTGTTCGATATCGTATATCGAGTCCCAGGGGTGATTATCTAGCAATAGTTCTATATGGGGACCCATGCCCCAAATCTTATCCTTATATATAGGTAAATCTTGAACCCGTAAAATGACGCTAACGTCAGTGTCAGCCAAAATTGCTTCGGCCTGGGGCTGACGGATCTGTACCTGGGGTTCATAGGCGTCTAACCAGGAGTCTAAATCACGAATCAGCTCTGGTGTTTCCACCTGCTTGATAGCAGGAGCAGGCTGAACAACAGCAGGTTTAGCTGTCTCACTGATAGTTAATGGCTCAGCTGTTTGGGGTTTGCTACAGCTGGTCATTAATAACAGAAGGATTAAAACGAAAGAGCCCGCAATTTTTGCCAAATGCTTTGGCATATGGCCTAAAACATTAGAAACCAAAGGCATGGTTTGCATTTTCCCGCGACAGTAATTGCGCTGCCTGTCTGCAATAGACTCAATAGGGCTACGCCTGATCAATCCTAGCGGTCTGGCGGTCAAGCTTAGTGATGAGATTCCTTGATTCGTAGTGTGGGTGAGAACACCCCTCAGTTTGTTACAGAGTTTAATAAAACTAAATATATAGAGATATTGATTGAAAGTCCTGACCATTAGTAGTGTTTATGGTCTGCATTAGGAGAAGCAGGTTGATTTTTTGGGATTGTGTGTGGTTTTTATGGCTTATTGCTAAAAGCAAGGACTTGTATTGAGATTTGTTAATGTCCCCAGTGGTTGATGGCAGTTTTGTGCCAATGACTACCTTGTGACCCTTACCCTAAGAGGATTTCGGAGGTTGAATTATTGTTAACTCGACGCGGGATCGGTGAAGTGCCAAGTCTATAATGCTCAGGAGCAATCCTATAAATGGCGAGCCTTAACGTTTTTCATGGGGTAACATCTCAGTGGAAAATGTTTGCAATTGTTTCATTAATGAAGCAGTTGCTGGCCTCAAGATTTTAGGCTGTTCGTTCTTTGTCTAGAGAGAGGAGAGTCTCCATGACAACTACCCCGCGGGAGCGGGAGGCAGCAGTCAAGGTGGTAGTTGATGAAAATCCGGTACCTGTTTCTTTCGAGAAATGGGGTAAGCCGGGACATTTCAGCCGCGCCTTGGCTAAGGGACCCAAGACTACTACCTGGATTTGGGATCTCCACGCCGACGCTCACGACTTTGATAGTCACACCAGTGACTTAGAGGACATTTCTCGTAAAATTTTTAGCGCTCACTTTGGTCATTTGGCCATCGTGTTCATTTGGCTGAGTGGCATGTACTACCATGGCGCTCGGTTCTCTAACTTTGAAGCTTGGTTAGCAGACCCCGTTAATATTCATCCCAGTGCTCAGGTTGTTTGGCCTATCTTTGGTCAGGAAATCCTGAATGGTGAAGTGGGTGGTGGTTTCCAAGGTATTCAAATCACCTCTGGTTTATTCCAGATGTGGAGAGCAGCTGGTTACACCAACTCCTTCCAGCTTTTGTGTACCGCCATCGGTGCATTGGTAATGGCTGGTTTGATGATTAATGCTGGTGTATTCCACTACCACATTAAGGCTCCTAAGCTTGAGTGGTTCCAGAACGTGGAGTCCATGCTTAACCACCATTTGGCTGGTTTGTTTGGTCTAGGTTCTCTAGGTTGGGCTGGGCACCTGATCCACGTATCTCTGCCTGTTAACGCTCTACTAGATTCCGGGGTGGCTGCACAGGATATTCCTCTGCCCCACGAGTATCTATTTGATAAAGCGTTTATGGCGGACCTATTCCCTGGTTTTGCTCAAGGGATTACGCCATTCTTCACCCTGAATTGGGGTGTTTATGCTGACTTCTTGACCTTCAAGGGCGGTTTGAACCCTGTAACTGGCGGTCTCTGGATGACTGACATTGCGCACCACCATGTGGCGATCGCAGTGATGTTCATCTTTGCTGGTCATATGTACCGCACTAACTGGGGTATTGGCCATAGCATTAAGGAGATTCTGGAAGGCCAGAAGGGCGATCCGTTGCTCTTCCCTGCTAAGAATGGCCATGATGGCTTGTTTGAGTTCTTGACCACATCCTGGCATGCTCAGCTAGCGATCAACTTGGCTATGGGTGGTTCGGTAACGATTATTGTGGCTCAGCATATGTATGCGATGCCTCCCTATCCATACCTAGCAACTGATTACCCAACTCAGCTGTGCCTGTTCACTCACCATATGTGGATTGGTGCCTTCATGATTGTGGGTGGTGCTGCTCACGGTGCGATCGCAATGGTTCGTGACTACGATCCGGCCATGCATGTTGACAACGTACTTGACCGCGTCCTACGCGCTCGTGATGCCATCATTTCTCACCTGAACTGGGTATGTATTTTCCTAGGCTTCCATAGCTTCGGACTATATATTCATAACGACACTATGCGTGCTTTGGGTCGTCCCCAAGACATGTTCTCTGACAGTGCGATTCAGTTACAGCCTATCTTTGCTCAATGGCTGCAGAACCTGCACACCCTAGCTGCTAGCGGTACCACTGCACCTAATGCAGTTGGCCCGACTAGTGTTGCTTTCGGTGGTGACATGGTTGTCGTTGGTGGCAAAGTGGCGATGATGCCGATTGCTCTTGGCACAGCTGATTTTATGGTGCATCACATCCATGCGTTCACCATTCACGTAACTGTTCTAATCCTGCTCAAGGGTGTGCTTTATGCCCGTAACTCTCGCCTTATCCCTGATAAGAGCGAGTTGGGTTTCCGCTTCCCTTGTGACGGCCCCGGTCGTGGTGGTACTTGCCAGGTATCTGGTTGGGACCACGTTTTCCTAGGCCTGTTCTGGATGTACAACTCCCTATCCATTGTGATTTTCCACTTCAGCTGGAAGATGCAATCAGATGTATGGGGCACGGTTTCCGGCGATTATGTGGCTCATCCTGCTGGTGGTAACTTCGCAACTAGTGCGATTACTATCAACGGTTGGCTACGTGACTTCCTGTGGGGTCAGGCTGCACAGGTAATCAACTCCTATGGCTCGGCTATTTCGGCCTACGGTTTGATGTTCCTAGCTGGTCACTTTATCTGGGCATTTAGCCTGATGTTCCTGTTCAGTGGCCGTGGCTACTGGCAAGAGCTGATCGAGTCCATCGTTTGGGCTCATAATAAGCTCAAGGTCGCTCCTGCAATTCAGCCTCGCGCATTGAGTATTACTCAGGGTCGTGCGGTTGGTGTCGCTCACTACCTCCTTGGCGGTATTGTGGTGACTTGGGCGTTCTTCCATGCTCGAATTCTCTCGATAGGTTAGCGGGGAGGACTTAATAGAACACTATGGCAACTAAATTTCCAAAATTTAGCCAAGACCTTGCACAAGATCCAACTACGCGTCGGATCTGGTACGGGATTGCTACTTCCCATGACTTTGAAAGCCACGATGGCATGACGGAGGAAAATCTTTATCAAAAGATTTTTGCTTCTCACTTTGGCCATTTGGCGATTATCTTCCTTTGGGTATCCGGCAACCTGTTCCATGTTGCTTGGCAAGGTAACTTTGAGCAGTGGGTCGCCGACCCCCTCGGAACTAAGCCAATCGCCCATGCGATTTGGGATCCTCACTTTGGCCAGAATGCGGTGGATGCGTTCACCCAGGCTGGTGCTACTGGCCCCGTTAACGTTGCGTTTTCTGGGGTTTACCACTGGTGGTACACCATTGGTATGCGGACAAACGGTGACCTTTATTCAGGTTCCTTGTTCTTACTTGTGCTGTCTGCCATCTTCCTACTTGCAGGTTGGTTGCACCTACAGCCCAAGTTCCGTCCCAGCTTGTCCTGGTTCAAGAATGCTGAGTCTCGCCTAAACCACCACTTGGCTGGTTTGTTTGGTGTAAGTTCCTTAGCTTGGACTGGTCACCTGGTGCACGTTGCAATTCCTGAGTCCCGCGGTCAGCATGTTGGTTGGGATAACTTCCTAACTGTGATGCCTCACCCCGCTGGATTGGCTCCTTTCTTCTCTGGAAACTGGGGTGTATATGCTCAGAATCCTGACACTGTGAATCATGTGTTTGGTACGTCTGAGGGTTCGGGTACTGCAATTCTGACCTTCTTAGGTGGTTTCCATCCTCAGACTGAGTCTTTATGGCTCACTGATATGGCGCACCATCACCTGGCCATTGCGGTAATCTTCATCATTGCTGGTCACATGTACCGGACTAACTTCGGTATTGGTCACAGCATTAAGGAGATCCTCAATGCTCATACCACTCCGGCAGGGACGCCTGGTGATTTGGGTGAAGGTCATAAGGGGATGTTTGAGACTCTCAACAACTCCTTGCACTTTCAGCTAGGTTTGGCTCTTGCCTCTTTGGGTGTAATAACGTCTCTAGTTGCTCAGCACATGTATGCGTTGCCTCCTTATGCATTTATGTCTAAGGACTACACCACCATGGCTGCGCTTTATACTCATCACCAGTACATTGCTGGCTTTATCATGATGGGTGCCTTTGCCCACGGTGCGATCTTCTTGATTCGTGACTACGATCCTGCTGCGAATGCTAACAACGTATTGGCTCGCATCATTGATCATAAGGAAGCGATCATTTCTCACCTGAGCTGGGTAACTCTGTTCCTTGGTTTCCATACTTTGGGTCTCTATGTACACAACGATGTTGTAGTTGCCTTTGGTACTCCTGAGAAACAAATCCTGGTTGAGCCTGTCTTTGCACAGTGGGTTCAGGCTGCCTCTGGTAAGGCCCTTTATGGCTTTGATACTCTGCTTTCCAATGCTGACAGTCTAGCTACTGGTGCTGCTAGTGGTATCTGGTTGCCTGGTTGGTTTGAAGCTATCAACAGCGGTACTAACTCTCTGTTCTTGACCATTGGTCCTGGTGACTTCCTGGTTCACCATGCAATTGCCCTGGGTCTTCATACCACTACCTTGATTTTGGTCAAGGGTGCGTTGGATGCCCGTGGTTCCAAGCTAATGCCCGATAAGAAAGACTTCGGCTATAGCTTCCCTTGTGATGGCCCCGGTCGTGGCGGTACTTGTGACATCTCTGCATGGGATGCCTTCTACCTAGCCATGTTCTGGATGCTTAACACGATTGCTTGGTTGACTTTCTACTGGCACTGGAAGCATCTGGCTATTTGGTCTGGTAACGTAGCGCAGTTTAATGAAAGCTCTACTTACCTGATGGGTTGGTTCCGCGATTATTTGTGGCTCAACTCTGCCCAGTTGATCAATGGCTATAATGCCTACGGCATGAACAACATCTCCGTATGGGCATGGATGTTCTTGTTCGCTCACCTGGTTTGGGCAACTGGTTTCATGTTCCTAATCTCCTGGCGTGGTTACTGGCAGGAGCTTATCGAGACCATCGTATGGGCTCATGAGCGCACTCCTCTAGCTAACCTGATCAGCTGGAAGGATAAGCCCGTTGCACTATCCATCGTTCAGGCTCGTTTGGTTGGTCTAACTCACTTTACTGTGGGCTTTGTCCTCACCTACGCGGCCTTCCTGATAGCATCAACGTCTAGCCGATTTGGATAGCGTTTGATTGCCTCCTTAGGAGAATGAAAAAAGCCCTTCAGCAAGCCTGAAGGGCTTTTTGTTTACTAAGCTTTTTTGATAGTGGAGAATACTGGGAAATATATACCAACCTCTTAAAACAGAATTTTGCATGGATGGTTAATTTTTTATTTTGGAATCTAAATAAAAAAAGCTTGCAAAAGGAGCTTGCAAGTTTAGTTCATATATATGATGTGGATATCTTGAAAATCAAATCCTTGAGCTTCACCTCTCCAATCGTTTGCCAGTACTCTGTTCTTAAGGTTTGGACTCGGTCGGTGTGACGCTCGCTGGCGTGCAGTGTTTTTTTTTGCGGGTTAACCCCAAGGTTTGAGTAATTCGTCCCATCGTTGACCGGCTCACCCACACGGCTTCTTGCTTATCAACTAACACCTGAAGTTCTTCCAAGGTAGCATCATTGTTGGCTTCAATCAGGGTCTTAACCCGCTCTCGTTGCTCGGCATTCAGCAGGGGAGGATGACCACCACCATGCGCTTTCGGTTCAATCCCTTCACCCTGACGCCATCGTTTGAGTAATCGTTGGACGCTGCTCAAACTGACTTGAAAGCGCTTGGCTAACTGACGTTGAGACATCCCTTCGTCTGTGTGAACGTCAATAATGCGCTGGCGTAAATCAAGAGAAAGAGGCTTCATTGGAATACGAATCAGTAGTGGTTTTAGGGGTCCTGATATTGTATTCAAAGCAAGCAGGAAACGCTATATAGAGCAGGATTCGCAGCCCAATCACTGTAAAAAGTCCTTTGATAGCTAGCACTACGCAAAATGCAAGAATGAGTACGGAGGCCCACGAAAGATATTCGCAGTAGTTGAGTTTCTCGGTACTCAAAAAGTGTCTTAGCTTGTGTTGGAGAGAATCCAGAGATGGACGCACAGTCTTCAGGTCAACGCCAAGAAGCACCCGATTATGATCCTGAGAAAGCTAACGGTTGTTTTTGGGGCGGGGTTGCGATCGCATTCACCCTACTCGGCACAGTTATAGTTGCCTACAATTCCACCGTAGAAGCCGAGTACCGCACGCGTCTTAGCGAAATAGAGAAAAAAAGTATAGCAGCCCTACGGTTGTTTGAAACCGACCAGACCCAGGCTTTATTGGCCGCTTTAGAGGCCGGTCAGCAATTGCAAACTGTAGTCAATGAAAACGCCGATCGCCTAAGTCCAGACAACTTACGTGATGGCAAACTTCCCTTAGAACAGTACCCCACACTCAGCCCGATTACCGCCCTAGACAAAATTTTGCGCCAGATTCAGGAACAGCCTATTGCCGGTAATCCTCAGCAACAGTTAAATAACATGGCTGAGGTTCGCTGGCAAAGTGATGGACAATTCCTAGCCGCATTTGATGACGAACAACGGGTACTTGCATTTTGGCAGGCAGATGGCACCCCCGTACCAGTCATAGGAAGCCCACCCCAGGGTAGTGAAATAGTGTGGGAGCATGGACGGCAGGTTGAGGTGACCAGTTTTTTGGATGTCATTAATATCTGGAATCGTGGCGCTTCTCCAATTGCCTTTAAACGGACTGGTCGGTCGATGGGCACTGCGATTGTTGTCAGGTGGAGTCCTGATGGCCAGACATTAGCCATCTTTGGCAAACGAGATGGCTTTGTTGGACTTTGGAACCGTGATGAGTCTTTTCTGAAAATCATCGAGGCATATCCAGAAGATGTGCTTCGATTAGCTTGGCAGGAAAATAGTCAAACCTTTGTAACCACGGGTAGCGATGGCGTTATAAAACAGTGGCAGCGTGACGGGTCCCCAACGGCGATGCCTATCCTCTATCAAGGCAATAGTAAGGTTATTTGGGGAGATGGCGATCCATGGAAAAATGAGGCTGCGCCCGCCTTTGTAACTATCGAAGCAGAGGGCATTGTACAGCTTTGGCAGGGAGGTAGGCCTAAAGCGACTATCAGCACAAGCCATGATCCAAACACTATACGCAAGAGTCTTATATGGAGCCCTAATGGTGAAAAATTAGCCATCCTGGTCCGAGATGGCACACTACAAATATGGCATCGTGATGGCTCTCTGTTGGCTACCCTCGAAACGAACCATACTTCAGAAAGTATTGACGATCGTCTCCTCTGGAGCCCTGACAGTGAACAGTTAGCTATCCTCAACGCAGCGGCTAAGACGCAGCCCGGTCAGGGAGAAGAAACCGATGATGTCATACGACTATGGTCAGGGCGAGGTGCTCCCATTAAGACTATCCGTCAGGCGAGAACTTTTAGTATGCGATGGAGCCCAGACAGTGAGATTTTGGCCCTAGGTAGTGATACTGGTAGCCTTACACTCTGGAGCGGTGACGATGCTTCGTTGTTAAAACGCTTTGACAAGAGTTTTGGAACTATCCTCGATATTGGCTGGAGTTCAGATGAACAAATCTTATTGACTCGCGATCGCCAAGCCGTAAGGATTTGGACCCGTAAAGGACAATTAGTCGAGACCATGAGCTACGATAGCTCTCTTTCTTCGTATACCCCTTTTCGTGACGTTATTTGGGATGAACATCAACAGATTCTGGCGTTTCCCAATGCGTTTGAAAGAGACGTGATGCTATGGCATCAACAGAGACCTGCGATGACTGAATTCGCAACTCAACAGCCTTTGGATCTCGGCATTAGCTGGAGTCCACCTGACGTTAGCTGGAGTCCAGATGACCAAACCCTGGCAACAGGAGGAGCAGATGGCACAGTCAAGCTGTGGAATCCTGATGGCATCTTACTGCGAACTATCGATGCCCATGAAAAGGCTGTTTGGAGTATTAGCTGGCGGAGCGATGGCCAGATTCTTGCAACCGGGGGAGCAGATCGCACCATTAAACTTTGGCAACCTGACGGTTCTCTAATCCGTACTATTAACCTCCGCACAGGGAATATCCCGATTGAAGTTGCCTGGAGTCAAGATAATAAACGACTGATTGCTGCCACCGGTCGTGCTTCACCTTCTACATGGGGAAATCGTAGTTTTTTCTCTGTTTGGCAAACCGATGGTTCCTTAGTGGCCAGCAGTTTTCAAGAACCGTTACGGTCAGATGCTACTGAGCAGGAATCTCAAGAGTATTGGCAGAGAGATAAAGAACTTTGGCAGTATTTTCGTAGTATTAAGCTTTATCAGCCCCATAGACTTAATTTTGACCCGACTACTGCCAAGGTTTGGACTGACGATGCCCAGGCAACAGCGACGTGCCGTAGCTTGATTAGGTGCGACATGATTAAGTTTATCCATGGAGATAACCCTCCGATAAATGTCCCTAGTGCTCATGTCGACTTAATCAGTGCCATGGTGTGGAATCATGCTGGCGATATTTTAGCAACGGCCAGTCGCGCAGATGGTTTAGTTAAGCTGTGGAGTCGGAATGGTGACCTGATCAGGTCGTTTCAGGCCTATAGATATGGTGGTTTGGAGCGCATTAGTTGGAGTTCAGATGGGCAAACATTAGCTACCGTAAATGCCGATGGTTTGATAAGGCTATGGCCGGTCCAGGGTCTTGACAGTCTGTTATCACAAGGGTGCGATTGGTTAAATGGTTACCTGATTGGCAAGCCTGATCGATTGCAGGATTTGCCCGTGTGTCAAACAGCTGAGCGGACACGATCAGCTGGTGTATGAAGGGAAAATACTAGCTGCCAATGCACACCTGAGATCGCATGTCGACATGCTTGAAAAATATAGCGGAATGTGCCCAGGACTGAGTTTTGCTGTGCGATCGCCAGCATCACAGTCTTTAAGTCGGTGAGCATAAAACTCTAAAGTGCTTCTGGATCAACTCCCAGCTCTTTTAACTCTTCCGCTAATCGATTAGCCCTAGCTTGTGCTTGTTCAGCTTTAGCCCAGCGGAGGAAGGCAGGCACTGTTGTTTGGGGTCGTAGTGTAAAACCACTGGCTGTTATTGGACTAGACCGATAATAGAACTATTGTAATGTGATACCTATTAGAACGTTTTGCGCTCAACTTAAGCCCATTTGGGTTTGCTAAGTTGCAATTGTTTGACACAACCAGGGTATTTGCATCCTTATGCAATGGCCTTAGCTGTTTTGTGTATCTTTCCATGAAACCAGCGGCTTAGGATTTTTATAGAGTGTTTGTTGAATTGGTTAGCGATCGCAAATATTCAACGTTGAATAGATTTCTGGTAACGGGATAAATGACTATTCGTGGTCACATTCTGTACGCACCCGCCACATATAAAAGTAGACATTATGTTACTTAAGGTTGGCACTGAGCCTAATCCTCAGGTATCGTCGCAGACGAACTGACGAGTCAATCAGTTGTTATCGACAACACATTTTTAAATGTGACATCTATGCTGTTTGCGATCGAAAACCTACCCTATTGGATTTTTTTAGGTACAGGAGCATTGTTGTTTGCCGTAGTCATTGCATCTGGTGGTGGCGACGACGGAGATGCAGATATCGATACGGATATTGACACGCCAGATCTCAGCTTTGACGATTTGTCTGGAGATTATTCCGGTGACGATATTGCCGATGGTGATGACGCTGCTGGCTCACTGAGCATGTTGCGTTGGCTTGGGTTTGGGCGAGTGCCGATCATCTTGCTGCTGGCCCTAGACCTATGTCTGTGGGGACTATTTGGCTGGCTAGCGAATGTGTTGTTCTATAGCATTCTGGCTCCCATTCTATCGGGTATGGTCGGCGGTGTAATTTTTCTGGGTTCTATGGTGTTCGCCCTGGTGTCAGGAGGAAAAATTTCGGATCCCATTGGAAAAATATTCGCTTCCTTTGGGGAGAATGCTTCTGCTGATCGGTTGATCGGCTGTGTGGGTACAGTGAGTTCTGCCCAGGTACATGATGTCTCTACCGGTAGGATTGCCCAAGTGGATGTGCTAGATCCTGCCAAAAATCTTGTGGCGGTGAATGCGGTACTTCCTGAATGGGGCCGTGTACAACCTAAAATCGGTGACAAAGTACTGGTGATTGAACGACCAGAAAAATGTAATTTTTACTTTGTCATTGCTAAAAATAGTGTCGATGAAGAACATTGGTTTTCATCTCGCTAATGTCTGCTTGTTCTATTTACTTTTGATTAGAGGTTTCCCTGATGAAGTTTTGGTTTACCTTGATTCGGTCTTTACCCTCCATTTCTGAGCTAGACCACAGTGGAGGAATTTTTACAGATAGTGAGGAATCTCGACCAATAGAATCCCAAATATTGAATGTTTTAACTTCAGAGATTCAGCCTGTGAGGCCAATTTTACCCCAAGGCAATCCCACATTGGCTCAAATACCGGGGAGTTTAATTGTATTTCCAAGCGTGATTGTTTCTGTCATTGTTTTACTATTGCTAAGCATTTGGGCTTACACCCGAGTGTATGTGATTACCCCCAATAACGAAGCCTTTGTGCGCACTGGGGGTATTTTTGTAAAACAAAAGAAGGTGATTCTCCATGGTGGCTGTATTGTGTTACCTGGTTTTCATGAGTTGACACGGGTACCGCTGCGAGAGATTTCTATCGATGTAGAACGGACCGGCAACTTGGCGGTGCGTACCCAGGATTATTTGCGGGCCGATATGCGGGTCACCTTCTATGTTTGTATTAATGGGGTAGATCAAGATGTGTTGACGGCGGCTGCAAGACTTTCGCAAAACGGCAAAATTACTCCAGAAGATATGAAAAATGCCCTAGAAAAACGGGCGGATGATGCCATTCGAGCGGCTGCAAAGACTAAGAACTTGGCGGAGATTGACTCAGATAAACTGGGATTTGCCCAGGAAGTATTGAATCTGGTGCAGCAAGATCTAGGTAAGGTGGGATTGACCCTTAATAATATTGCGATTTCTGAAGTTCAGGAGAGTGATACCTATGATGAGAATAATTTCTTTGATGCCCAGGGTGTGAGGCTGCGTACAGAGACGATTCAGCGCTCTATCCAGCAAAAACGTGAGGTGGAACTAACTACCCAGGTGGCCATTGAGCAGAAAGAATTAGATGCGGAGAAACGGTCTCTACAGATTGCTCAGGAAAAAGCTAGTGCTCAATTGGAGCAAAATCTTGAAGTGGAGGCGATGCGCGCTCAGAGAGAACGGGAAGTGCAAGAGGCAAAGGCCAGGGAGACTGCTACAGCTCAAAAGACTCAAATTCAGCAGGAAAAAGCGGTTGAGGAAGAAGAGATTCAGCGCAAACTGTCGGTTCAACAACGGCAAATCGATGCTGATATTGATCTAGAAGAACAAAACAAGAAGCTAAAGGTAACCCAGGTTCTGCAAAAGCAAGAGGCAGAACTAGCTGAAATTAACCGTAAAAAGGCAATTGATGCGGAGTCTTTAGAGGCTCAGGTCTTTTTAGAAGAGCAGAATAAGAAGCTGAAAGTGGCCCAGGCTGTTCAGCAACAGGAAGCAGAACTGGCGGAAATTACCCGTCAGAAGACAATTGATTCAGAAACCCTGGAAGCTCAGGTCTTTTTAGAAGAGCAGAATAAGAAACTAAAGGTAGCTCAGGCAGAGCAACAGCAGGAGGCCGAGCTGGCAGAAATCACCCGTAAGAAAATGGTGGATTCTCAAACTTTGGAAGCTCAGGTGCAGGTGGCGGAATCTGAGCGGTTGGCGCGGACTGCTCAGGAAGAGGTTGCGATCGCAATCGCTCAAAAACGTCAGGAAAGCTTTATGGCAGAAGCTGCCCGTGCTCAGGCAGAGGCCTCGGTGCAAACTGCCACAGAAGTAGAAGAAGCCGAAAGAGCTAGACAGCTTGCCGTTATTGAAGCTGAGCAAAGGGCCCAGGAAGTTAAGATTGCCGACCAAAACGTGGTAGAAATTGAAGTCTTTCGCCGTCGGCGTCAGGCGCAGGTGGCTAAGGAAGCAGCCGAGCTGGAAGCGGAAGCAATTCGTACTCTAGCAGAGGCCAATAAAGATAAGGCCCTGGCAGAAGCCGATGGTATTCGTTCCCAGATAGAAGCCAAGAATATTATTAGTGATGCCAATTTGACTGCTGATGTGTTGCAAACTATTTGGCCTGATTTAGCAGAGCGCTTACCAGAGGTTCTACAAGCCCTGGCACCTCAACCAGGAGTGTTGGGAGATACTCGGGTATATTCATTTCCTGGTGCCAATGGGGGAAATGGGGCTCAGGACATTAATAAGCTACTGCTCTCTACCAGTGGTTTATCGTTAATTAACTCTCTCTTAGAGGATGGCAAATTAGGGAACGTAGTTGGTAAAGTTAGCCAGTTGTTACAGAATAAGACAGCAGAGGTGACTGAAATGAATCCGGAACCTCCTGAAGCCAGTTGACGACTAGTTAAGAAAATGTCCTAAAAAGCCTTGGCTTACGATCCAGGGCTTTTTAGGCTTGATTAGCCTAGGCGCTTACACTTATCCAATCAGTCTAAATTTTTCAGGGTCAATAGTTAGTTCTTAAAGTTTGCTTACCAGTTTCTCAGCTGAGTAATGAGCGATAACTATTTCATTACAGCAACTTTATGACATGTACATCAGATGACTACGAAAATACTTCCCTGTAATTGAAGTTATTGCCAGTGTGCTCAAGGCAATAAATTAGGAATCGTAGTTATGGATAGACTGAAGATAACATCAAGGTTAATAGGGTGTGGGCTGATTGCAGGCTTGACAGTACTAAACGTACGTCCAGCCATAGCATTTCATGATGAGACTGATACCCTAGAGGCTTTGGTACCTGGTTCTAATGATTTTTCAGCTCATGCGGGTGATGTGATCAAAATTCGTGCCCAGAGTTCAGATGGTAATACGACGTGTTTGCCAGATGTGACTCCCACAGAAGAGTTGCTGCTGCTGGGTGAGGTAAAGCGAACTGCTAGCGATCGCACCTATGTATTTCAGGTTTATCAGGATGGTACCTATGAGTATCGGTTGCCAACGCCTTTAGATGAAACGGGGAGTTGTTCCATAACCGTGGGTGTGGCGACACGGTATGAAACATTGATGCTTGAGGCACGGGAGTTAGAGCGTAATAGCTATTGGGTTGCAGCTGAAGGGCAAGTTTCTCAAGCTCTGCAAATGCAAAATGATGCACTAGCGCTTTACCAACAAGCAATTGAGTTGGAACCAGACTATCCTGATGCCTATAAGCGAGTGTTAGGGCTGTTGTTAGAAATTAATGTGACTGATTTTGATCCAGAACAAGGTGATCTGGATGAGCTAGGAGAAGTTTTTCTGCGTTGGCCAGATTCAGTGCGGATATCTATGCTGACACATTTAGAGACACTGGCTCAGATCTATGAAAAATCTCCTGATTGGCGAGAAGATAAAGGGGATGATCCTTTATTCCTAAAGGGTTTTGCCGATTTTGTTCGGACTGGGAATGCACCTGATGTAGTAAGAGAGCTATTACTGGAAGGTCGAGGGGGTTAGAGAGAGTATATGGGGTGTGATTGATTGCAACTAATTTTCAGCTGGTACCAGCTACTCTTGCTGATACCAGGCAAACTAAAGATGCACGACTAGGCCGTACGATGTTGATTTTGTAGTTGTCGACTCTTTGCTACGTGTTGGGCGGCTTCAACGGTAGAAATATTAGCACTGCTGGCATAATTAAAAATTTCTAGTAATGTACCATAGATACTGTGAATATGATTGTTTACCTTGGTTGTTTGGTACCCAATTAATTCGTGATAGACATTAATAAGCCCACCCGCATTAATGACAAAATCAGGACAATAAAGAATCCCTTTTTGCTTGAGTGATACTGCATCTTGAGATGCATTTGCTAGTTGGTTGTTTGCACACCCTGCAATAATTGGAGCCTTGATGTTTTGCAACGTAAATTGATTAATCACACCACCCAATGCACAGGGTGAAAATACATCGGCATCTAGCCCCATTATTTGATTAGGAGGAACAACGGTTGCTTGATAGCGTTGTTGTATCCAGGCTGTTTTCTGGGTATCTAAATCACTGACAAACAACTGAGCACCTTGTTCTGATAGATCATGACAGAGGGCTTGGCCCACATTGCCTAAGCCTTGAATTGCTACTTTTAAGCCCCTCAGAGTGTGAGATTGCCATCGAAATGCTACGGCTGCTTTAATGCCCAATAGCACACCTTGAGCTGTTGCGATCGCAGGTCCTCCTCCTTTTTCTTCAACTCCAACAACATGATTAGTAATTTGATGCATGGTGCGAACATCTTGAGCATTCAGGTTAACGTCTTGCCCGGTAACAAATCGACCACCCAGGCTATCGACAAAACGAGCATAGGCTTTGAGTAAGGTGTCTGTTTTTGCATCAGGATGGGCAATAATTACCCCCTTTGCGCCTCCAACCGGAATCTTGGCACAAGCGGCCTTATAGGTCATGCCTCGGCTTAGGCGCAGAACATCTTTCAGAGCATCGGCTTCATCAGTGTAGGGCCAGAGACGCGTGGCCCCCATAGCCCACCCAGGTGTGGTGTCATGTAAGGCGATAATGGCCTTTAGCCCTGTAGCCCTATGGCGACAGTACAAAACCTGCTCGTGGTCTGAACTTTGAATTGTTTGAAAGAGTTCCATGGTTTTGAGTTCTTAATACAATAACAGTCGACAATTATTGGGATGGTTAAGCTTGAGCACAAATCAGTGAAACCAGGGGCACGCCGTTATAACCAAAATTGAGGTAATGATCAGCATGCTTTTGCAGAGTAAGTATGGGCGAGATGATCAAGGCATCAGTGCAGGAGGGGTTTAAGGTATAACCGCTCTGCTTTAGTCGGTTAACCCAGGATTGAGCAGTTTCGTGGCGTTCAATACGGGCAGTGTTATCAGCTTTTAGTACATCAACAACTTCACGACCAAAGAAGCAGGTTTTTAAGCCATTTTTGCTTTGCTGATCAATTGCCAGAACGTCGATCATTTTGAAGACACTACTATAATGACGCCAGCAATTTTGAAATCGAATACGAAAGTCTGGCTCCAGATGATCGGTGTTAGGCTCAGATAAGACAATGAGTGCTGGATTGAGCTGATGCAGACGCTGTAGCATTTCTGTGCGTACATCTTGCCCAGCTTTATCACAAATATGATGTAATGCAAAAGAAGCGTTTATGATAGGGCGATCACATTGATCCTTCAATTGTTGCCAGTCTTGAGCATTGAGATCTTCAATGCCATTACGAAACGCGGTAAAGGTAACATCAAGCCCAAGCTCATAGGCAGCAGCTAAGATTGTTTGTTGGGCTAGAGATAGGCTTTGTAATGAGGGTTCTATCCCAATAATGTTGACCCGTTGAGGTTTTCTATGTAGACAGGCTAACTGGTGAAGCAACTCGACCATTTGCCTGCCAGTCCCAATGCCGATATCAATCAGTGTGATATCATCGCGTCCATTGCAGGCGTCAATGAGTAAGCCGGTTGCGAGTTCGCTGATTTGTGAGACTAAAGGTACCTGGTTGGCTAACAGATTAAACAGTTGAATTTGTGGGATTTCATAGGGTTTTAGGTAAAGATTGGCTTTGTCGGCCACACTATTAGAGAGGCGCTCTGCCAGGGCACGGGCAAAAATTAAATGAGCGATCGCATTGGAATCAGTGGCGATATTGAGACTATCTAACAACTGGTTTAACTGAGCTTGAGCTGCACACATGTTCCCTTGCGCAATCAAATCTACAACGTTGAAAAGTCTCGTTTGATTCAAACTTGTTTGATTACGGTTAATGGTGACTGTGGGTTCAACCGGATAATGCTCTAACATCATCCTCACTCTAATATCAGTAATCGGTGCTAATGTCTTCAGATTAGGTGTCATCAGTGTGCCTCTTTCAATAGTTTGTGGACTCTCGATTAACAAAAGATTAGGCGACAACTTTTTATCTCGAATGGTGAAAGTATCTGGTGTGACTTAAAAAGCCTGGTTGTCTCGGATGTGTGAGTCATTAAATAGAAGAGCGGTGGTTGCTTGCTGCATAATATCAGTCGTATCAAATAAATCGCCGTTGTAAATTTGGAGTTGTTCAGGGCAGTCTTGCCAAATTTGTTGCCAGCCGTCGGGAAAGCGGGTGTGATGGATGAGTTCAGCGCCATTGGGCCCCCAGGCTGCTTCAAATATCAGGCTGTCATTGTCTGATTCTGCGTCGGTATCGCCTGGCGTTTGAATGCCGAGACGGTCATAGAGATTAATCAGGGTTCCGTCCTGGGTGTAGCTTATGCCATTGCCACAGTAATCGGCTCTGGCCATGCGGGTGCAGGCCTGATGATAATCTCTTAGGGAAGTACCCTGCTCTGTTTGCCAAGGGCGATAGCCCCACAGGGCACATTTGGCGATAACACCGCTGGTGCAGGCAAATGTGATTTCGTCGTTGGCAACATAGGCTCCGGTGTCGTCCCATTCACCCTGGAGGGGAATGACTTTAGTGCTGCCATCGGGAGCGGGGTTACACAGGTTATGCCACTCAAAGGTATCGGGGTCTTGATACTGGATGGTGTAGAGGTAGGTTTCTTGCTGGGGATCGTTGTTATCCAACTCTGGGTCGGTAACTTTGATGGTGAGAGATGCACCGCTGGTCGTTTCCAGGGTGGTGGGCCTATCTTGCAGTTGTCCTTCAACATAGAAGGGGACCTGTAATGTTAATCCATGGCCTGGTAATACTGCTTGAGAGAAGCTTAGGGCCGAGACCGTAAGTAAAAGTGGATTGATTAGAGAGGATAGAGTTACGAATCGCATGGTTAATACCTGAAATATTAGACCAGTGAAATTTTCAATCAGGGAAACCAGAGTTCACAGTTTAGAGAAGAAATAGAAAGAGAACTCTGGTTCCGTGTTGTTGGGCGATGGTTAAGCTCTCTTATTTGGCAGCATGACCGTCTAATGAAGTGCCCTGTGTACCATTGCTTTTAGGGGCATGACCACTTAAGGAGATGCCGTTGTGCATAGCTTTAGGGGCATGACCATTCAAGGAAGTGCTTTGGACAGCATGCCCTTTGGCAGCATGACCATTAGGAGCCTGTCCGTCTGGGGAGGAGCTGTTTATGGCCAATCTCTTAGGAGCTTGTCCGTCTAAGGAAGAGCTGTTTATGGCCAATCTCTTAGGAGCTTGTCCGTCTAAGGAAGAGCTGTTCGGTAATGTAACTTTAGGAGCCTGTTCGTTTAGGGAAGAGCCGTTTATGGCCAACCCCTTAGGAGCTTGTTCGTCTAAGGAAGAGCTGTTTTGACTGATTGCTTTAGGAGCCTGTCCGTTTAGGGAAGAGCTGTTAAACGTTGCTGCTTTAGGTGCATGACCATTTAAAGAAGTACCATTATTGATTGCTTTAGGAGCCTGTCCGCGTAAGGAAGAGCTGTTAAGCACTACTCTGTCCTTATCACTTTTGGGAGATAGTGGCTGGAAAAAGGAGGCTTTTGCCGAATTTGCTTTAGGGGATGAGTTTTCTAAAGAGACTGTGTTGGCATTGGCGATTGTTGTCAAGCTTAGTACAGATGTAAATGCACAAGCGGCGGCCATAGAGAAAGAAATGCGCTTCATAGATTCAGACTCCTAATAGTTTGTGGGATTTTGGAAAGAACAGTTCGTTTGCTGTTCTGATAACAGAGTATGGAAGTAGGCGTCCTGAAAACGTCCGCTGGCGTCCTGGGAAAAAATAGCGTTGATCCTATGGCTTGAGATACGTTCGTATCCCTTGAAATCACTAGGCTACAGTGCCAATGTGACGCGAAAACGTCCTGAAGCCTCAGGACGTTTTTCATATCTATGAAGAGCAAGTGTGCTAAAAAATTCCCCAAAAGGCATTCACCCGGTGACCTGTTTGGGGCATAAAAAATTATTCAACTGCCCCTAATGCTTTGAGTGCCGATTTTTGGGCCTCGGTTAATCCGGTGACATTGGCAATCTGCATACCGGCGTAGGGTTTCAAAATATGAAAGGTAGAAAGGCGGGTGCCACTTTCCACATCCCAGAGGGTGATTTTCTCGTCCTCACCGCTGCAGGCCAACAGATGTCCGTTAGGATGAAGCGCCATAGACCATAGGGGAGCTTCGTGGGTAAGTACTTGCAGACATTCCCCTGTTTGCACATCCCAAATGCGGGCAGTGCCGTCATGGCTGGCACTGGCAATCAAGTGCCCATCTGGATGAATGGTCATGGCATATACCCAGCCGGTATGACCAGTGAGGGTACGGAAGCATTCGCTTGATTGCAAATTCCATAGTTTAATGGTGCGATCGCCACTAGCACTAGCTAACCAAGTCTCAGGTAGATCATCCAAGGTAGCTCCAGACTGAGACGGACTAAACGCCACCGCATACATCCAATCGGTATGCTCCTGCAGCGTTTGGACGCATTCCCCAGATTCCACATCCCAAAGCTTGATCATATGATCAGCCCCAGCACTGGCCAGCTGTCGTCCATCGGGACTAAAGGCCACGGCCCAAACTTGGTTAGCATGTCCTGGCAGCTGCTGACAGCATTGCCCTGTGGTCAAATCCCAAATCCGCACCACCGGTTGAATGCTGCCACTCGCTAATAGCTTTCCTTGGGGATGAAATGCTACACCATGGACCCACCCTGCCCGACCATCCAAAATTTGAATACTTCGGCCAGTGTCCCCATCCCACAGTCGAATGGTTTGATCAAATCCCCCTGTTGCTAGGATGGTTTGCAAGGTGCCGGACAGTTGCTGCTGAGCCACGGCCCAAACCCCACTGCTATGCCCTTCTAATGTCTTTAAACATTTGCCTGTCCGACTATCCCAAAGACGAATCAGGCTATCATCCCCGCCGCTAACCAGGGTGAAATCATCATCACAAAAGGTGAGCGACCGAATGCAGTTGGTATATCCCTGCAGCGTTTGGACACATTGCTGTGTCTCCATATCCCACAACCGAATGGTTTGATCAAAGCCACCGCTGGCTAACCTCTGCCCATCGGGACTAAAGCCCACTGCCCAGATTTGATCGGTGTGTCCTAGCAATGTGGCCAGACAGCTTTCGTTTTGGACATCCCACAAGCGCACCGTTTGATCATTACTGCCACTGGCGAGCATCTGTCCATCGGGGCTAAAGGCAATTGCCCAGATTTGATCGGTATGGGCCATCAACGTACTTAAGCATTGGCCCGTTTCAAGATCCCATAGACGAATCGTTTGGTCAGCTCCAGCGCTAGCAAGCATCTCTTGAGTGGGGTGTAGGGTAACGGACCAAACCGGAGCCTGATGACCTTGAAAAACGGTAACACAGTCTCCTGAGTCCACATCCCACCAACGCACTACCTGAGCGGCATGCCCCGTGGCCAAATGAGTTCCCCTCGGATTAAAGGCTACAGAACGGACCAATCCCCCCTGGCTCTCCAGGGTGTGTAAACATTCGCCAGTTGTAGCATCCCACAGCTTGGCCGTTTGGTCTTCGCTGCCGCTAGCTACCCGCTGTCCATCGGGGCTAAAGGCCACGGACCACACCACGCTGGTGTGATCCTGCAGTATTTTCAAACATTGGCCTGAGGGTACATCCCAAAGCCGCACCGTATAGTCAACGCTGCCACTGACCAGGGTTTTGCCATCGGGGCTAAAGGCGATGGACCACACCCATCCCTTATGGCCCTGCAACGTCATCAGAGGTTGTCCATCAGTAACACGCCAAATCTGAACGTTGTAATTGTTGTCTCCCATCGCCAGGAGTGTCCCATCGGGACTAAAGGCAATGGATAGAGCACTGCCAAAGGCCTGGGTAAACACCGACCTTACAAATTGTGCATGGGAAACATCGAGTTGGTGAAGCGTTGTTCCCTGAAGATAGGCCTGACGAATAGTGAGCTGGGAAAAATCTAAGTTGCTGGTGTCTAACTGGTTTTGACAGCAAAGATTGAGCAAATTCCCGCCGGCGTAGCTGGCACGATGAACTTCGGTGTCGTGAATAGCCGTTAAAATCTGCTGAATTTGTTGCGTTAGGGCTATGGATGATGATGCTTGATTAACCTGCTCAAGGATGGGTTGCAAAATCAGGCGACATTGACTTTCACGAATAAAGTCTTGAACTGTTGCTTTGATGAGGGCATAGGCCGAGAGATGTGGCAGTTCAGCTGCAGCCTCCCTAAGTGTTTCGTCAAAATAGCTAATATCCAAAAGTTCATCGCTGACGGCTTCGATCAAACAGACCGTGACATATTCCATGACAACGGATTGTTGGGTGTAGGTATTACCCCGGCGTTCAATTAGCGATCGCCAACAGAGCGACTCTAGGGTTTCCAACAACAGTCGTTTAGAACACCGAGGATAAATATCAGCCCTCAGCTCTGGAATGCTGGTCCACTCCCGGTTAATCGCCAGCCAATACATCACCGTCTTTTCTAGAGGACTGAGCCGATCAAATTGTCGATCAAGTAGCTTTTTTGCGCCGTTAAATAGAAGGGTATCCTCTTCTAAAAAAAGAGAGATGTCTCCGGAAAACACATCCCGTATCGAACCGCCGACAATTTGCAATGCCAAAGGGCTATATCCATATCGTTTCCCCAGTTGTTCTTTTTGCACCTGGGTACCGACCAGTTGCTTAGCGTCTAGTACTGCCAGAGCGGCTTCGGGAGAACCAGCAACTTGGAGCGATCGCACCGACTGGTTGATGCTTTCAAATGTCGAAATTTCAGCCGGTTTTTCACGACTTGTGATCATCAGGCAGCTCTGATGATTTGCCTGTCCCACCACTTGAATCAATTCACCGTAGTTTTCATAGCCGTCTCGAAACTGTCCGGCGCGTTCGCCTCCCTTGAGGATGGTTTCGCAATTATCCAAAACTACCAGACACCGGGATTGTCGTAGCCAGTGCATCAAGCGGTTTGTGGAACAGGCAGTGTCCTGTTGATTTGACAAAAAAGGAATTAAATCATTGAGTAACGTTTCTAGGGGCGGCGCATTGCGAAGCGATCGCCAAATCAGGTGGTCAAATTCCCCTTGTAGTTCCTGAGCTATTTTGGCAACTAGTGCCGTTTTACCAATGCCCCCCATTCCCAGCACGGCGGTCAGTCGACAGGAGTTTTCAACAATCCATCGCCGCAACTGAGCCAGTTCATCCGTGCGACCGTAGAAGAACTCAATGTCAGGGGCTTCGCCCCAGTCAATAGACGTCTTTGCCTGGGGCAAGGCTCGATCATCTTTGATATTGAGCCCTTGATCTGAGGAGGACTCGTTGCTATCTGTAGCTACATTGGATTCTGAGAACAAGGTAGCTGTGGTAGCCTCGGAAGTAGGCGTTTCCCAGCCTGGTACCACGATATCGGTATCCGAAAACTCTCTTGTCGGTAAACTATCTGAAATTTGGCTGGTAACTACCTGGGGGGTATCGTCTAGTGTGAGTAACTCTTCATACAAGCTGCAGGTACTAGGACTGGGTGGCATGCCCAATTCCTCTTGCAGTAAAGTCATGCATTGATGATAGATACGCATGGCAGTGGCGCGATCACCCTTTTGGGCATGCAGCTGCATGAGGTGACAATAGGCCAGCTCTGAGAGTGGATCTAACTCACATAATTGCTGCGCATATTCAATGGCTGAACTCAGCTGGCCTTGTTCTGTTAGCTGGGTAATCAAGGTATCCAGTGCTTTGATTGCTTGCTGTCGCATGCGATCGCGATAGGGCTCAATCCAGTCGTCATAACACTCTGGCAATAAATCTCCCTGGTAGAGTTTAGCGGCTTGCTTCAAGTCTTTGAGGGAACTGGTTTGAAATACTTGTTCGTTGATTACTTGTTCGTTTATCAGTGCTTCAAAACGGTCTATATCTAACGCACACCCCTTACCCATGACCCACTGAACCGTTTTAGGCTTAACCTGCAGCCAGCGTTCGCTCTCAGGGATATGTTGCTTCAGTTCATGCAATCGTCGTCTTAAGTTGGCTTTAGCGTTAGTATCCGTTGCGTCAGGCCAAAGAGTTGCCGCTATTTGCTGTCGAGATAGTGGTTCATCTCGATGCAGTAAAATAAATGCCAATAATGCCTGTAAGCGTTCAGACTTTACCCCACTGATGGGCACAGTATCAGCACTGAGGGAAAACTTGCCCAATAGTTGAATCTGCAGTTGGGTAGACACAGGAAATGTGGGTAGACACAGGAAACTTAAAAAGCAGCCTGAAGCAGCTGTCAGCGTAAATAAATTTCGTTTTATTCTATCGTGCTACTTTTGTATACCTCAAATACCCCTAAAAAACTTAAGATAATACTTTTCTACGTTCTAATCAGAACCATTTTGATTGCTGATAACGGTTTACGCCCCGTTGATTATGGGTATTGATTACGATGCAAAGTGATTAGATTAAACTAGGGATATTGTTCAGTTGATAAATAAGCCATGGTGGCTGCTAAGGAAAAATTCCCACAGATGACGCCCAAGGAGTATTTTGCCCACATACAAATGTCCTAACAGAGGATATACGTCAGCTTACTGGCCCAAGATTGCTTCAACAAGCTGGTCTTAAGCGTGGTGAGTTAGATTTATTAACTGGGTGTCCTCCATGTCAAGGGTTTTCAACATTGCGGACTAAGCGGCGTAATCAAAAAAATGATGATCAGAGGAATGACCTAATTCGGGAAGTCTTACGTTTAGTTCGTTCTATGCGACCAAGATCCGTTCTCATAGAGAATGTTCCAGGTTTAGCGAAAGATCGGAGATTTGCAGATTTTAGAAAAGGCTTGAAAAAATCTGGTTATTTTTCAGACTATGAAATTCTAAATGCGGCAGACTTTGGTGTTCCACAACGTCGTCGTCGTTTAGTACTTGTTGCCTTTCGAGGTATGGATGTGCCCAGTGGTTGGTCTTGTTACAAATCCGCCGAGAAGCATGTCAGGCAGACTATTTCTCATTTGTCTACCTCAGCTGGCTCTAGTGGAGATCCGCTACATGATATTCCAGAACGAAGAACACCAGCTATGATGGCCAGAATAAAAGCTACTCCCAAAGATGGTGGTAGTCGCAAAGATTTACCTCCAGAAATGCAGTGTGAATGTCATATTCGTGGAGATGGATATTTTGATGTTTATGGAAGGATGGCATGGGATGATATTGCTCCTACTATTACTAGTGGATGTAGTAATCCTTCTAAGGGACGATTTTTGCATCCTGAGGAGGATCGAGCAATCATTCTCCGAGAAGCTGCACTGCTACAAACATTTCCAATAAATTATAAGTTTTGTCTTGAACGCGGGAAGGATCATGTCTTGAATCTAATAATGTTTCTAAGGAATTTAGTGTAGTGGTTCAAAGAGGTGGAACTGCAATCCGCTCCAATCAACTTTATCGAGATATCAAAGCTTTTGCTAACTCTGGGAGAAAAAATATTTTTATTATTTTTGATGGTGATCATTATCCTGAAAGAGTTATTCCAGAAGATGGTCTCTTGCCACAAGGTGAAAAGGAAATAAAGGGTCTGATTAACGATATTACAAAAGGTAATAATTCTAAAGGTCCTAATCTAAACTTTGAAGATGTAGATGATATGACACGCTACATTCAATTTTTTCGACAGTTTATTTATTTCCTCCCGGCCCGTACGCCTGAGGAATTGGTTTGGAATAATGATGTTGCAAAAGAACTCTTAAAAAAAGAAGTTCCCAAGAGCATTTTAGGGGTAAAAAGTTATAAACAAAAAATCGCTATGCTTGCAGATATACTTCCAGGAGTCGATCCTGAAGCAGTGTTTCAATTTCTACTGTTAGGTTTCCTGAGTCGAGATAGTGAGCTCAAGTCAGAACTCATGGAACGTATTCAAGAGATTCGCTCATATCTTGCTACCAAATTGTAGCCATTGTTATTATTAGTCCTGAAAGTTCTGGATCGCTTTTAACTATATCGGGGTTTGCCAAAACCTCAACAGGGTGTTTTGGACGATAGACATATACAGTTTTATTTTCTCGGTCAATCAAAAAGCCTAAGCGTAGGCCATTTTCAATATACTCCTGCATTTTCTCCTGCAGGCTTTTTAAGGTGTCGCTAGCAGAGCGTAGCTCGATAACAAAATCTGGACAAATGGGAGCAAAAGATTTTTGTTGTTCAGGGGTGAGTGCATTCCAGCGCTCTAATCGAATCCATGAGATGTCGGGTGAGCGAGTGGCACCATTGGGTAATGTGAAACCACTAGACGAATCAAATCCTATCCCCGTGCCATCTTTATCAGCCCATTTACCCACCTCAACAGCCAACTTAAAGTTTGAAGCGCATGTATCTGAAAAAGCGGGCGGAGTCACAATAATTTTCCCTTGGGCTGTGCGCTCAATGCGCAACTCTCGATTGGCAAGGCAGAAGTCGATAAAATCCTGCTCGGTTGCTATTGTAGGCAGCTCGATAGTTAAGGGCGTATTAAATGAAGTGACTTGTAGCGTACTCATAACTTGACTTTGCCTAATAAACTATCAAACGACCTACCCATAGATTAGCTCAAAATAAAAAGCCCCCACCCGTAGGCAGGGACTTTTCTTAAAGTCCTTCTTCCCAAAAGAAAAAGGCTTCAGAATGAGGCTTACTTGTCATCTAGAGCAGCAATGCCAGGAAGAGTCTTACCTTCTAACAACTCAAGGCTGGCACCACCACCCGTAGAAATATGGCTCATCTTGTCAGCAACGCCTACTTTTTCCACAGCGGCAACGGAGTCACCACCACCGATGATGGACATGCAGCCATTGTTGGTCGTGATTTCAGACAGAGTGTTGGCAACTGCTTCGGTACCCTTAGCAAACTTGTCAAACTCAAATACACCCATGGGGCCATTCCAGATAACGCCCTTACAATCAGCCAGAGCAGCTTGGAATACCTTGATGGAATCAGGGCCAATGTCTAGACCCATCCAGCCATCGGGAATCGCTTCAACACTAACGATTTGATCATTAGCATCGGGAGCAAAGTTGTCAGCAACAACAACATCAGTGGGAAGCAACAGCTCAACACCCTTTTCTTTGGCTTTAGCCTCAAGCTCCTTGGCTAGCTCTAGCTTATCTTCTTCAACCAAAGACTTACCCACATCAAGACCACGGGCCTTGTAGAACGTGAAGATCATGCCGCCGCCGATAAACAGCTTATCTACTTTTTCAAGTAGAGTTTCGATCACACCAATCTTGGAGGAAACTTTGGACCCCCCGACAATGGCAGCAAAGGGACGCTGGGGATTGTCCACAGCGCTCTGTAGATACTGAAGTTCTTTCTCGATTAGCAGACCGCTAACGGAGGGGCTGAGATACTCAGTTACACCAGCAGTGGACGCGTGGGCACGGTGGGCAGTACCAAATGCATCGTTGACATATAGCTCAGCAACGGAAGCCAGATTCTTAGCAAACTCAGGATCGTTGTCAGTTTCACCATTGTAGAAACGCACGTTCTCAAGTAAAGCAACCTGACCGTCAGCCATACCATCGACGGCAGCCTTAACGTCATCGCCAATGCAGTCGTTACACTTGATCACGTCCTGGCCCAATAGCTCAGATAGACGAATGGCAACAGGAGTTAGACGCATACTGTCAACGACCTTGCCCTTGGGGCGACCGAAGTGGCTGCACAAAATTACCTTGGCACCCTTGCTGGTTAATGCTTGGATGGTGGGCAGAGCAGCGCGAATCCGAGTATCGTCAGTAATTGTGCCTTGGTCATCTAAAGGCACGTTAAAATCTGCGCGCATCAGAACGCGCTTGCCTGACAGGTCAGCCGCTGACAAATCGGTGACGGATTTCTTGGCCACAGAACTATCCTCCTTATCTCCTAATGCAGTTTTGTTACGTTACGTACGCCCCACTTCAAAGCTAGGACAAGCTTGATTACCCTAGGTGTAAAGCGTTGATACATTTTCTTTACTCAATAGGTATTATCGCTTATTGCGGTTCTGATTTTTGATCGAAGTCTAGGGTTTTCCCACGCTTATGTTTAAGACCGTTCTATTTCCAATAGATGCTAGTCCAGAAGCGCAACAGGCGGCTTTGAAAGCAGCGGAGTTGGTGAAATATCATCAAAGTCATTTGATTTTGCTATCGGTCGTTGAGACTCAAACTGGGTCCAATGCGCATCCCGAGCAAACATCCCCTGAGGCGGTGGCTCAGCTTTTAGAGAAGGCCAAGACTGTATTTACTCAGCAGGGCATTGATACAGAAGCGATTGAGCGCGAGGGCAATCCCGCGTTTGTGATCTGTGATGTTGCAGATGAGAAGTCAGCAGATCTGATCGTGATGGGCTGTCGCGGTATTGGGTTAACCCCTGAAGGGCAGTCAGAAAGTGTGAGTAATCGGGTGATTAATTTGTCGCCTTGTCCGGTGATGGTGGTGCCGTAGGTGTGGCTGACCGCTAAAATAGGTTGCCGATCTCAATCATCTTTGCCATGTCTTCGCCATCTATTCAGTGGTATCCCGGCCATATTGCTAAGGCGGAGCGTGCTTTGAAGGAGCAGCTAAAGCGGGTGGATGTGGTGCTGGAGGTGCGGGATGCTCGAATTCCCCTGGCTACGCACCATCCTGAGGTGGATGGATGGATTGGGGATAAGGCTCGGGTGCTGGTGCTAAACCGGGTAGATATGATTTCACCGGAAGCACGGCAGGTGTGGCAGGCTTGGTTTAAGTCCCAGGGGCAGGCTGCCTACTTTACCAATGCGAAGCAAGGTAAGGGGGTGCAAAATCTGCTGCGGGCGGCACAGGATGCGGGCAAGGCGATGAATGAACGACGTCAACGTCGGGGAATGAAGCCACGACCGGTAAGGGCGGTGGTAATTGGTTTTCCTAATGTAGGGAAGTCGGCGCTGATTAATCGTTTGCTAAAGCGTAAGGTGGTGGTCAGTGAACGGCGGGCTGGGGTGACGCGGCAACTGCGGTGGGTACGTATTTCGAATGAAATTGAGCTATTGGATGCGCCAGGGATTATTCCCTTGAAGCTAAACGATCAGCAGATGGCGCTAAAGCTGGCGATTTGTGATGATATTGGCAATGCCGCCTATGATACGCAGCGGGTGGCTGCTGCCTTTGTTGATTTGGTGAAGGAGCTAGATCAGCAGATTGAGGTTTATGGAAGTGCGATCGCTCCAACACTGATTAGTCAGTTCGCATCCCGCTACGATACGGCGTTAACCTCTGACACTGGCGAAGACTATACCGGTGAGACGTATCTCACCCTGTTAGCCCAGCGACATAATGATGATTTAGAACGAGCGGCCCATCAATTGCTCAATGACTTTCGTAAAGGCAACCTGGGTAATCTTGTGCTGGAGCTACCGCCGATCGAAGCCGTTGAAGTAACGTAATCTATTGTTAAAGGTGCCTAGCATATTCTTAGTCTACATGCCAAGTTGTCGATGTAAATATTTGGCGAAGATTAAATCTCATCAAGTGTTGGGAGTTTGCTACTGAGATAGTATTCGGATCAAACGGGAAAGCTTGATGGATAGTTCTAGTTCTATCCTTAAGGCGGCAAAACTACTGCTGAGTCGATAGGAGAACTGCCGTAATGTCATTTCCCTTACGAAAGTGGTGGCTTTACTGATTGTAGCTAGTCTGTGGATATCCCAAAATCCAAGAATATGGCCAAAAAACTCAAGATTTCTATAATTGCTAGCGATTTATCTAAATCTGGTGCCGGTCGTTGGCAGGGGGCTGTGCGACCTTTTTTGCTGGCTGAGACAGTTACCAGGCTAGGGCATGATGTAGAAATTCTTGGCTTTACCGATAGCGACACTGATGGGAAGTTTCCATCAAAGTTTTTTATCAAGGCGATTCCTGGGGGTATTTATCCTCAGTTTTGGGGGGCAGCAAACACCCTTTTGCAGACAATTAGTGGTGATATTGTCTATGCATACAAGCCGAAACCTAGCAGCTATGGGTTAGCTCTTTTACATCGTCTGCGCTATCGTCGTCCCGTTATTTTAGATATTGATGATTGGGAGTTAAGTTGGCACGGTGGCGATCACTATAACTACCGATGGACTCCGCGTAAGATGATCAGAGGATTGCTTAAAGCGGATGGTGAATTGCGTAATCCAGATCATCCGGTTTATCTGCGCTGGACTGAAAATCTGGTGTCACAGGCTAATGCAGTTACCCTGCATAATCAGTTTTTACAAAATCGCTTTGGAGGTACCTACATTCCCAACGGAAAAGATACTGAGCTATTTAACCCTGAACGCTACAGTCCAGAGGCAAGTCGTTCCAAGTATGGCTTGTCAGATTATCGGGTACTGATGTTTCCAGGGGCACCTCGGCCTTATAAAGGGATTGAAGATCTGCTAGCGGCCCTCGATATTTTAAATCAGCCAGATCTACGTTTGGTGATTGTGGGGGGCAGTCCCTATGATGACTACGACCAAGTTTTGGCCAAGCGCTGGGGAAAATGGCTGGTACAGCTACCAAAGTGCCCCTATGAAATGATGCCTGAAGTGGTGGCAGCGGCCCATGTGATTGTTGTTCCTCAGCAGGACCATGCGGCTGCTAAAGCTCAGTTTCCGCTCAAACTAACTGATGGTATGGCTATGGCCAAACCCGTTCTAGCGACGACTGTTGGTGATATTCCAGATATCTTAGGAGATGCTGGCTATTTGGTAGCGCCTGACTCACCGCAGCAATTAGCCAACATGTTGCAAACTATTTTGAATCATCCAGAGCAAGCGGCTAGTCGAGGGCGCTTAGCAAGGAAGCGTTGTATTGAGTACTACAGCGTTGATGCGATGGCGGAGATTTTAGGCCCTTTACTCCAATCCTGTGTGAATCGACAGTCTTTGAATCAGTTAGGCTATAAGCAAAAATACAGACATATGGAGAGTCGTCGTTAGCTCTTAAATATTAGAAACATCCAAAAAATTTCCATAGGTTATTTGTGTTGTCTTCAAGTTCCATCTATTGAGCATCTCCTGCCTACTTATTCCTACTTATCTATGTCTTCCACCCGTTTATTAGTACAGTCGGTTTTAAAGTATCCGATTCTATTATTTTTTACGATATTACTGGGCTTCTCGGGGGCTCTTTTTAATGGTGTAAGCACCTTGTTAATTGTGCCGATTTTGCTAGAACTACTGGGGCAAGCGGCTCAAAGCAAGGATTCGTTCCCGCCAATTTTGCAAACAATTATTGGCGTCTTTGATGGGTTACCTGATGGGGCACGTTTGCCGATGATGGCAGCTTCGGTCGTCACTGTAATCGTGCTCAAAAGTCTGTCAGCCTATGCCAGTGCGCTAAGCGCTGGCACCTTAAATCGTAAGTTGGCGATGTCGCTGCGGCGAGACGGGTTAAGGCTGCTTTTAGATGTGGATTTGGGGTATTTTGCACGCACTAAGATTGGGGATTTGATCAATCAATTGAATGTGGAGGTCAATCGCACCACTATTGCGATTAGAAACCTGGTCCGCATTGTGATCTTACTGATTACGATTGGGGTTTTTCTGAGTTTGCTAGTGCTCACATCTTGGCAGATAACGCTGATTTCAATCGTTACCCTGGGCTCAGTTACCTTACTCAATCAATTTATCGTTAAGCGCTCTAAGGCCCTGGGTAAAGAGCTGTCTAAAATCTCTAAAGCATATTCGTCTCGTGTTTTTGAAGTTCTGTCGGGGATTCGTTTAGTTAAGGCAACCGCTAATGAGGAGCGGGAATATCAGTACCTGGATAAAATTATTATTGCTCGAGAAAGCGCTGAATTTAATTCCCAGCTGATTTTTGCGGGGATTGGTCCGTTTAACGAAATTATTAACATCCTGGCACTAATCCTGATTGCTGTTCTGGGGCGAGTGGCGTTTGGGAATCAACTGGAGCGGTTTTCGTCTTCATTGCTGACATACCTAATCATTTTATTTAGGATGCTGCCCTACATTGGCCAGCTGAATAGCCAACGTAGCACCCTGGCCAATACCTCAGCTAGCGTGGAGGTGATTACGGCCCTTCTCCGTCGAGAGGATAAACCGTTTATGTCGCGTGGTGCCCAACAGTATCGCCCCCTAGAAAAGGGAATTCATTTTCACCAGATCCGGTTCAGCTATCCAGGCCATGATCAGGAGGTGCTACAGGGTATTGATCTATTTTTACCTAAGGGGCAAACTCTGGCTCTGGTAGGGTCTTCAGGGGCCGGCAAATCAACACTGGCTGATTTGCTACCCCGATTCTATGACCCGACGGGCGGCACCATTGAATTAGACGGGGTAGATCTTAAAACCATTGATCTCCATAGCTATCGGTCGAATTTAGGGATTGTTAGTCAGGAAACGTTTTTGTTCAATGCATCTGTGCGGGAGAACTTGCTGTACGGTCGCCCTGATGCTACTGAAGAGGAACTGATGGCAGCGGTAAAGCAAGCCAATGCCTATGAGTTTGTTGAGAATTTGCCCCAGGGGTTTGAAACTATGATTGGTGATCGAGGGGTGTTGCTGTCGGGGGGGCAGCGACAGCGACTAGCCATTGCTAGAGCTCTATTGCAAGACCCGGATATTTTGATTTTAGACGAGGCAACCAGTGCTTTGGATACTGTGTCTGAGCGTTTGGTGCAAAATGCGATTGATGATTTGAGTCGTAATCGTACTACATTAGTAATTGCTCATCGGTTATCGACGATTCATGACGCTGATCAAATCGCTGTTTTGGACCGAGGTAAGGTTGTTGAGGTAGGAAACCATACGGAACTGTTAGAAAAACGAGGGGCCTATGCCAAACTTTACGCAATGCAGGTGACTAAGAGTATGCGTGAGCACAGTAATGGTAGCAGCCCCCTGATCTCAAATATTTTGCCGGTTTATCGTAAGGCAATTGGTAAGTCATCCTATGAGTTGCGATCGCAGCTTAATTCTATGATTGGCTTATTGGCCCTAATCGAGGATGAAGTGGATGATCCCTTTGAGCAGGCAGAGCTAATGACCCATGCCCGCACCATTGCCGTTGATCTGCTTAGTGTTGTGGAAAATCTGGAGTCAATTAGTAGTTTACCTCCGAGCAAGGCGCAACAGACTGAAACACCTAGGCCGGCACCGTCCACATCTTAATGTTGTTTTTTATTGTTGTTGATCTGACAAAACCTATGTTAGCTCTGTATTTCTAATGTAATTCTCTATACCTTCTATCCCTTGAATTCCTATGAAACGTGGCATATATACCCTGGCAAACGATGTCGTCTACGACCAGCTTGTCGCCCTACTCAATAGTATTGAACAAAATTCAGGGCATATTCCGGTCTGTGTGATTGCCTACAATGAGCAAATTGAGAAGGTCTCTGCAGAAGTTGCTAAACGTGACAATGTGTCTCTATTAGATAAACCAGACCTGTTTAAGTTTTGGGAAGACTTTTCACTGCGGGTATGGCAAACTCATCCAACAGCGATAGAACAGTGGAAAGCAGCTGGCGTTAAAACTCAATTTTACCGAGTGGGAGAGAACCACCGTTATGTTTCCTTTGACCCAGCAGCCCCCTTTGAGGAGTTTATATATCTAGATGCTGACACCCTGGTCATACAGCCCCTAGATTTTATGTTTGAGCGTTTGAACCGGGCAGACGTTGTGGTCTATGACTTTCAATTTAAAGACCTCAGCCATATTTTTAATGTCAATTCTGACAAGCTGACGACTGTATTTTCTGAGGAACGCCTAAAGCGAGATATTTTCTGTTCTGGCTGTTATGCGTCGAAGCGGGGATTGTTTTCTACAGCGGAGCTTGACCATGTGGTCGATACCTTGGCGCAAGGCAATGCGGATGTCCTTTACATGGGGGCGCCTAATCAGTCACTGCTCAATTACATGGTGCAGATTAATCATCGCACTGTTCACAATGTTGCGTTAGAATGGCGGGCCGAAAATAAGGCGACAGGGAATGCGGTTTCATCCAAACATTTTGAAGAAAAAGATGGTCTTGTGTATGACCAGGGTAAATTGCTGAGCTATTTGCATTTTATTGGTCTGTCATCGAAGATATTTCGCCGAGTTTGTAATGGTGAGAATCTTGATTTTCCCTACCGTCAAACCTTTTTGCACTATCGCTATTTACATGAACCCATGCCAGAGTTTGAGGGTAAACCCAAGCAGTACAATCAGCCCCCATCGTTACAGAAACGGCTGATGAAAAAGATTGGACTGGCCTAGGAGGTGTTGATGACTAGCCAACCAACCAGGGGCGTTTATATCGTTGCCAATGAGAAGGTGGGGGAAAATGCGATCGCACTTCTTGCCAGCCTCCGTCGTCATGACCCGGATGTACCGGTGTTTATGATTCCCTTCAACGATGATTATCAAACCCTGTTCCAGAAGCTACAGACCCTTTACCAAGTACAGCTGTTTCCAGAGCTGTCATTTTTAGACACCTTTACCCAAAGAATTAGCGAGATCTTTCCCCGCGATTTTCTGGCCCTGCCCAATAAAATGAGAAAACTGGCGGCCTGGTTTGGGCCATTGGATGAATTTCTCTACATTGATACAGATATTCTCTTTTTTGAGCCAGTTTCCCAGACCCTGGCCTATCTGGATCAGGCAGATTTTATTTGTTGTGACTATCACTTTAAGGGACGTAAGCTACGGGATGTCTTTTCACCCGTTGTGATTGAACGGGGCATTTTCCCCGCAGATATTGTCAACTCTCTTTTTAATAGCGGTCTCTGGGGCTCTAAAAAAGGCACCATAACCTTGGACCAAATGTATCAGCGGTTAGGAGAGTGTGCCCAAAACCGTGACTATTTCGACTTTTCTGGGGGAACCACTGATCAACCGATTATGAATTATTTGGTGCTCAACACCATTGATAAACGCTTAAACATTACTCAGGTCAACCCAAAGGAACCCGGTAGTTGGGGCGGGATGAAACACTTTGTTGTCCGTGATCAGTCTCTCTATGATGGAGACACTCGACTACGTTATTTGCACTGGGCGGGGACACCCATGGGGCCAGGGGGACCCTATCGAGAGGTGTGGGAGTATTATCGCTATCTGGATGATCCCGATGCCCGTCCACCTGCAGGGACTCAAGGAGTGACAGTACAGCCCCAGCCTCTGAAGAGATTAAAACAGATTATTCGTCGTTTAATCCAACGGATAAAGAAATAACCTCATTGCCCATTGCCGGGTGGGCATTGCCCACCCTACGTTTATGAATCCTGTTAGCTGTTCGTTGTCTATCATGGTGGCCCGCACCGATATTTCCTTCATGATGGAGACCATTCCCCATTTGGTGCGCACCAGTCACTACCCATTTGTGGAGCGGGTGTTATTTCTGGATACAGCCCCTCTAACGGGGGATAAAGTGAGGCGACCGGGCATTGGTACCCTGGAGCAACTGCGGGCAAATTGTGCTCAGCTGATGGACATGGGGTTGGTGGATCGCCTTGTAGATATGGATTATAACGATGCCTATCGGCAGCGGGTTTACAAAAAACACTTTGGTTCCGTGCCTAAACCCACCCATAACTGGAAGGGATATCCCATTCTGGGCACTATTTTTTCCCTCGAGGAAACAGTGGGGGACTATGTGGTGCATTTTGATAGTGATATGCTGCAGTATCAAAAAACAGGCCACAGCTGGATTACGGAGGGCATAGAGCTGATGGAAAAGCGGCCAGAGGTATTGTTTGTGCGCCCCTTGGCTGGGCCACCACGGACTGATGGCGAGCTAAATCAGCGGGTCCCCTATGAACGGGATGATGGGTTTTATCGGTTTAAGTTTTTTGGTAGCCGTACCTATCTAATTAAAAAACAAAGTTTTGACCAGTTTTTGCCGGTTCCCGTTCTGTGGATGGATTATAAAAACGAGTGGCTCAAACAATTGCCCCCCCGGTTGCTCACCTGGCTTAACTATTGGACTAGCCGCGGCAAACTGGACTCCTGGGAGGTGATGATTTCTCGCGAATTAGAACGAACTAACGGCTGGCGGGCAACACTCTCAAATCCTGATGCCTGGACGCTACACCCCGTCGCCAGAGGGCAAGAATACATCGCTGCCTTACCCAAAATTATTAGCGCGATTGAACAGGGTGAGTACCCTACTGGTCAGGAAGGAGATTACGACCTCAATCTAGACCTTTGGTTGCAAAAAGTAGGGGCAAACCACGGTGCGCCCTTACCGGAATATTCTTAATATTGCCCGCAGCTTCATATTGTCCAATGGACTGTGCTCACCCTACGCTGGTCGACTCGGATACTGATGCAGATACTCTAAGAAGTGAGCCCAGTTAAAGCTGCGGGGATCTTGTCGAGACCCTGAGCGATCAACCGCTGCATGGGTAGTAATCCGGTTTTCGGGAATGGTGGTGCGGGCCATTAACCAGGCTAAGGATTGGTATTGAGCATCGGTATATCCGCTATGTGTGGGGGCATTATCCTGGCCGTCGGACGGGGTGACCAGGGAAATGTGGTAAGCAAAGTTATTGACAGATGACGCAAATTCAGTGTTCGTTACCACTGTTTCGGGACCGTTAGGGCTGTCGAATACAGAGTTACCGGCCCCGTAGGCTCGTTTTTCAGGGGGCACGATATAGATAACGGTACCATCTCGATCAATGATGGTGTGATAGCTAACCTGGTCTTCGTCGCGGGGATGATAGGTCTGAAATGTATTAATCGCGCTGGTAGCACTCCACACGGTTTCGTGCAAGACGGCCAGGTAATCGTGATTGAGGGGCTGACCGTAGGCATCGACGGTGTAGCGCTCCCCATAGTTGGAGGGGTCAGCTAACTCAACTCGCTCAGCCGGTCGATAGGTGGCGCTGTTATCAGCGGTGTATATAAATCCATGTTCGACTTTAGGCGTAGCTGCTTGATTGGCAGGCTCTACGACCTCCAACGTAGGTGCCGCTACAACTTGGGGGCCAAAAATTACCTTATGGGTAGTTGCCAACACAATGGTGACTACCACCGCTAGGCAAAATGTACCTACATATATCCCAACTTTGAACCAACGATGCTCGCCCATGAAAATCTTGCTAAAGACGCTGAATACCGATGTTTACATCCATTGCATTATTACCAACTAGAGTCATAATGCAACAATTATTATTTATTTTTCTACAGTATTAGGTTTATTCCGATTATTGAAGTAGCCAAATAGGCAAATTGTCTAAATTTGATATCGGAGATTTAGGAGATTTGCTTTTTTCTAACTAACTGGCTTAGCGCCCCTGACGATGGGTAAATTGCCGATAGTAGCGTCGATAGGCGATTTCGAGGCGGCCACCATAATCTGCGATCGCAGCCCGCTGACGTCGGTAGAGCCCCTGAAATATATTGGCAAATAGCAGGGTTACCATTGCGACCACCAATCCTATAGCCGTAGACACCAATGCCTCACCAATCCCCGCAGTAACCCCTGCCGCTCGGGCTGTGCCCACATCCCCAATCTGTAAGGAAGACAGTGCCCGAATTAAACCCAGAATAGTGCCCAATAGCCCCAGTAGCGGTGCCAGACCCACTACCGTTTCAAATACTGTGCCAAATCGCTTAAGCATTGGAATTTCAGCCTGTGCAGCACTTTCCAAAGCCAACTTAAATTCATCTGGTGTTGCTTGTTCTAAGGATAGAGCAGCCAGAAAAATACGCACCATAGGTAACGACTGCTTTTGCTGAAGCTGTTTAATCGCCGCCTTAGGTTGCTGAACGTAGTCCATCAGAAAGGTACTAATAACCTGTTCCTGATGCCGAGAAATCTGCCACCAAAACCAGCCTCGTTCCAGAATCAACGTAACTACTAGAATTGATGCAGCTAACAGTGGCCATATAACAACACCACCTGACGTAAATAGTTTCGAAATCACCACTTAAGCTCCCTCTTGGTGGTTTTAGCGATTTTTTAGCGTTTTATAAACGGGTACCAACTTAAAGTGGGAAGTTTTCCCAAGGATAGATGTCAGAATTCAGGAGCCAGAAGCCATATCCCTTATCCATTCTGGCTCCTGACTTCTAGATTCCTAGTTAACCAGAATTTCCCGGCTTGAGTGGATACCCTTATAAACCCTTAAAAAATAAATAAATATCCTGAGTGATACAAATCAAGTTTTATCAGCGTTTCAAGACATGTGCTTTTATATCGCATTTTTAATCCTTGTAAACTTATTTGCCAATGACTTTAGATTAGGTGTCAAAAACAATTACTTTCACTTCAGGTTTCAAGTAACCATCTACCCAAATTACTAATCAATAATTATTTTCTACTTCTTGAGAAGAAATTAAGTTACAGCGATACCGCTTTCATCTTGAAATGCCTCATGTATGATGAAGTCAGGCAAGTAATGTTAAATACATGCACGTTATGTTTGGGGTTTGATCAACGATTGAAGACATTCTAAGTTGGTGCATGGCAAGTCGTTTTTTCGTTGATTTTCTACCATGACTCTCATTTGTAAACTCATAACAAAATACCCCTCTAACGCCCGTAATTAATAGGGGGGCATAAAGGTCGATGCTAACTGCCCGTTAGCTATGTAAGGCATAATAAATTAGACAGGATAAGTCATGTTAAATCACCGAAATGCCCTTAGTCACGATACTGGGTTTACGTCAGAGCAAGTATTAGAAAATCGCGGTAGAGTCGCGATTTTTATTGATGGTTCGAATCTGTTTTATGCGGCTCTTCAGCTTGGCATTGAAATTGATTACACCAAGTTGCTATGCCGATTAACTGCAGGCTCTAGATTATTCCGAGCTTTTTTCTACACAGGTGTAGATCGTACTAATGAAAAGCAGCAAGGCTTTTTGCTATGGATGCGTCGCAATGGATATCGTGTCATTGCCAAGGACTTGGTTCAGTTGCCTGATGGTTCTAAGAAAGCAAACCTTGATGTTGAGATTGCGGTTGATATGATGGCCCTGGTTGGATGCTATGACACCGCTATTCTTGTGAGTGGTGATGGTGATTTAGCCTATGCTGTTGATGCTGCTAGCTATCGCGGTGTCAGGGTCGAAGTTGTGAGTCTACGCTCCATGACTAGTGATAGCCTAATCAACGTGTCTGATCGATACATTGATTTAGACACTGTCAAGGACGACATTAAAAAGACCCCCCGCAGTCACAGCAATGGTTATACCTATCGTCCATTGACAGGTCTTAGTGTGATGGAAGAAGAAGCAACTAGTGAGCAGCCAGGGTAACCATCTCTAAGTTTCAATCTTTAACAGCTTCACCCAAAAAAAATCAGTTCTGGGCGTAAGCAAAATTAATATCCGCTAGGATAATCTGGGCAACTAGGTTATTTACTAGTATGAGTAGTGCTGTATGAATAAGTGGTATCGGTTGACGGCGATTGCAGCGTTGATTGCTGTAATTGTTGTAACTGTACGTACCTGCCAATCGTCAGGAGATACGTTAGACAGTATCCAGAATCGAGCAGAGGCTGATGATCAAGAGGCGGCTGAACTCACCCTTAAAGATGTCACTCTGGAGCAGCCTGATGGTAGTGGTGGGTTGCTTTGGCGGGTTAAGGCAGCAGCAGCGACCTACAGCCCGGATCGACGTTTAGCTAGCCTGAAAGCGCCAGAGGGTGAACTTTATCAAGATGGTAAACTGCTTTATCAAGTTAGAGCTGATCAGGGCGAAATTCGTGACAATGGTGAGTCAATATTTTTGCAAGGTAATATCTTGGCAACTAGTCCAGATAATCAGCTGACGCTTAAGGGAAATAGCTTAGAATGGACCCCAGATAAAGATTTACTATTGGTTCGCGACAGTATTAGCGGGGAGCATCCACAGCTAAAAGTAACGGCTCAAGAAGCACGATTATTTAATCGCACCCAACGTTTAGAGCTGCTTAGGGGCGTGATTGCTAAAACTCAGCAGGAACCCTGGCTAGGATTTGAGTCAGATAAATTAGTATTGCTGTTAGATAAACAAAAGCTAGAAACCGATACTCCCTTAAAGGTAGAGCGCTATATTTCCAAAACTGATCAAACAGTAACTGATCGGTTAGTTGGTCAACAAGGGGAGTATGACCTCACCAAGCAACAGGCAATATTGCGACAGCAGGTGCAGTTAAACGCGCTTAAAATACCATTACAAACGAATAGTGATATTGCTATTTGGTCAGTTAAAGCTGGCACAATCGTAATTAACAAGCCCGTTCAGATTCAGCAGCCCAAGCGTAAATTGGCAGCTAATGCTAACCAGGGCCGTCTTAATCTAAATACGCAAATCCTGGTGCTAAGGGGGAATGTACGTACAGTTAGCAAAGATCGAGCATCGTTGTTACTGGCAGACCAGCTAACCTGGAATATGCAAACCCAGAACGTAGATGGCAGAGGTAATGTCAGCTATCGCCAACGAGACCCGGCAGCGACTGTTAATGGAGATCGAGCCGTTGGTAATTTAGATAAGCAGACGGTGGTAGTCACCGGTAAAAATGTTGTCACTGAGATTGTGCCGTTGGGGATTGAATGATTTCATTCCTTTTGGGGTCGCCCAGGCGATAAGGATCTTTATTGAACTGAAGTTTAGGCTTGATTTGCGTGGGCACCTGACTAGCTTTACCCCACTGTTTTTCAAGGGCTGCGAGTAAACGGTCTTGACGAGCACGTAAGGTTTCTAGACCTGAGCCGTAATTGATAATTGCAAACCAAACAATGCCTTTTTTCTCAGTCGGGAATGCTCCCGCTAGGGCACTGACAACGGCTAGGCTGCCTGTTTTTACCGATGCATTAGTCGGTATTGTACGGTCAATCAGGGTGCCCACATCGGTACCTGAGACTGGAAATAAATCAGCAAAATTTAACCCCTGGGCCTGTAGTCGAGTTTGAATAGCTTGCATCAATATAATTACGGCTCGTGCCGAGAGCTGATTGTCTTCTCCGAGGCCAGAGCCATTGATCAGGCTAATTTCACCAGGTGTGACCCCCATCTGCTCTGCAATTTTAACCACCTTAGTAGGACCGCCTGACAAATTAGCAATCATCTCGGACATCACGTTATTACTATAAATGTTCATTGCCTTGAGAATCATGGCCAGCGGTAGTGACTTGTGGCGTATTAGCCAGCCTGAGGCTTGATTGATGGTGGTAGCTGCAGAGGCGATTTGTACTGGACCTTGAATCTGCAGAGTGGGTTTGGGGGTACCTGGTGGCAGAGTGGCATACTGTTTATCAACTTCCCAGCCCCATGTGGCCGAGTTCATGGCTTGCTTGAGTAATTCCCCTGACTCTAGTGGGTCTGTTTTGAAATTCATCACAAACTGATCAACGACAATCAGACTGCCTGTGACTTGTTGGATGCCAAGTTGTTGTAGCGTATTACCTAGAGTGATGCCTTCTTCCCAGACGAATAATGGATCATAGGCACCCTTAACAATCAAATTACCCTGGAGTACGCCATTGGCAATCGTCCCTTGCCAGCCAATAAAGGTTTCAAACTGATGATTAGTGCCATAGGTTTCAAGGGCTGCCAGGGTAGTGGCCACTTTGGTTAAAGAAGCTGCTGGTAGACGACGCGACTCCTGATGTCGAGCCACGGGATAGCGACCAACATCGATGGCAACACTCTGTTGGTCTGGCGAAAATCCGAGGCTAACCAGGTCAGCCAGGTAGCCATTGAGAATGTTTTCAGCCGCTGGGTCGGCGACTAAACGCTGTTGGAGCCAGGGAGATTCCCAGGTGGGGCGAATATCTACAGTAGCGAAATTAACGCTGGCAATGGGCTGCCAGGGGCGAGGTCCAATCAGAGCAGAAATGAAGGCTAGGGGTAAAAGCCAGTTCACGGCAGTCGGTTATCAGCGGTTTTACTGGCTAAACATACACCAGTAGGGTGAGCATTGCCCACCAGATAATTGGGCGGAAATGATAATGTAAGCAATGCCCACCAGATATGGACAAATAGGGTATGGCAAAGACAGACGAGAATCAGGGGTTACGACGACTACCCCTGATTGTAGGCAGTGTGGGTGGTACATTACTGATGCTAAATCGCCTGTTGACCCCCGTGGTGACTGACTCTCAGGCCAGGGCCGATGTGGTCGGCGTCTTTCTCAGTGCAATTTTGATTTTGACCACGTTGCTATGGCGTCAGATTCAGCCGATACCTCCAGAAGCCGTTATTTTAGACGGGAAAGAAGGCTTTGAGCTGGCGGATAACTTGTCAGAGGCGCTGGCGACTGAACTGGCTTGGGCATCTCATATGTTGCTAACCAATACGGCAACTCGTTCGTTAGTAGCTTACTACGATGGCCAGGTGCTTATGCGGCGTGGTGTTTTGGGACCTAATAAAGATATAGCAGTGGGGCCAATTTTAGAGCGGGCCTTGACTCAAAAAAAGCCAGTGTATTTGGTCAGTCTGAAGCTTTACCCTGGCAAAGTGGAATTTAATTATTTACCTGGAAATATCCAGGGAATTATTTGTCAGCCCATGGGGGATAAGGGGGTGTTAATCCTGGGGGCAAATGCCCCTCGTAGCTATACTAAGCAGGATGAAATTTGGGTTGAAGGTATTGCGGATAAGCTGGGAGCCAGTTTGGATGCTTTAGCTGCTACTGAAGTAACTACTTAGGCCAATTTAATTTAAGTCAATGGTCTTGTATTCTGTCTATTGTGCTGATGTTTAGCCGATAGGAGCAAAGCGTAATGGCCAAGTTTGTTATGTGGGGCAGCTACTGTGAGAACGCATTGGAGAAACGTACTCCCTATCGTGTTGATCATTTAGCTGGTTTACAGGAGCAAAAAGATAATGGAGTGTTGACTTCACTGGGGCCAACCACTGACAATCGTAAAGTATTTGGCACCTATGAAGCTGAGGATGAGGCAACAGTTCGACAGCTAGTGGAGAATGATCCCTACTGGGTCAATGGTATTTGGACCGAATATGAGGTTTACGAGTGGAATCAGGTGTTTTAGTTTCCAAAAACTAGCTAAAAGCCTAATTTAATTGTGTTTAGATGTTTTAAGAAAAGGGAGAACTTCTCTAAGAGAGATTATGACCTAGTGTAGATCTACAGCATATGCCTCAGTGCTACATAACCCAATGTTGTTTGAATTGTCTACCAGGATCTTATCCTCGAATAACCGTAATTTGTCGTTCATTAACTATTGTAGCGGTTTCTGTTGTAGCCCGTTCAGCAATCGGCGGTAACCCTTCCCGCTGATCAAAAATAACCAACCAGCCAACGTCTAATCCTAACCCAGCCAGATACTTGTCTAACTGCACCAGACCAATATTCAACGGATCTGAACGTCCCTGTCACCACACCTTTAGTTCAATACCCAGGGTTACTGCGCCATAACGCAAACATAGCTCTATTCGATCTGTACCAATTGCATATTCTCTCTCCAGTGTTCCACCACCATTGACCACCCGATGTAAAAAGGCCATCATCACCAAATGGGGTGCAATCTCATGATAAGGCGCACTCTTAAGCAACGGTTGTCCATGCTGTCGCCAGAATGAGAGAAATGCCTCTAACAACTTGTCCACATCCAATTGACCATCAGGCTGTAGCCAGGTGGGATTAATCTGAGGCAAACTGTCCTGGGGGCCGCTGGCCAGCATCCGAGGCAAAATTTCTTGATGAATGCGGTTAGCGATCACCACCCCTCCTGCAGACGATCTACGTAGCAGGCCTAAATCTACTAAATAGTCTCGATCATCCAATGGAATTGGATCCAGCTCTTGCCCTGCCATCAGAGGTTCAATCACCGCTCGAATCCGAGATTCCTCTAATCGATCTGCCAAACTATCCAGATGGGTATCCCTTCGCTGAATGAGAATTTCTTTGACTTGATAAATATGGTCAGGGGTAATGGTCGTTTGTTCATCGGGAACAATTTCTTCTACAATTTCCTTAGCCATTGCATTTACAAGCCAGGGTTGTCCTTGGGTTAGCTCAAATACTGTCGCCAATGCTTCAGGTGTAAATGGTTGTCCTGTCGCGTCGGTAAGTACCTATGCAGAATTAGTTACAGAACAGTTTTTGAATAGCTACCTAAAATCAGACCATTCCGTCAAAGTCTTTTGTAAGAAATTTTGCATGCCTACTTATGTTGTTGATACAGCTGACTCACTTCTGTCTGAGTAAAATTAGACAGCGTTAATGACCGCACCTTAATGTTGAACGGACTAGCGGTTTGCAGACGAGTACGTCCTCCCGATGTGACTTTATAATCACGGACGTCTCTCATGCCAATTAGGGCGAGGGAGTGGGGAAAGTGCTCAGGTCGTCGGGGATAGCCATCGCGCAGCTGTCGCAGCACCGAAATCAGGGCATCATCTGTGAGTGAATCGATTTCGTCAATAAAGACTACCAGCGGGCGAGGGCAGACCCTCGCCCAGACCTGTAGGGCAGCACCAATGCGGCGTCCATCTTCAGCGTCAGGCCAGGGTGGGGGTTGCAATTCATCCGGTAGGTCAGACTGAGCGGCCCCTCTCCAGGCATCCAAGATTACCCGTTCGGCTTTGCCGGGATCGTGGCTAAAGGGCTGACCGACTTCAGCAGACACCATAATGGCGCAATAGTCGCCTCCGGCGGTTAGTTGCCGAGCTAAGGCTAACATGGCAGTGGTTTTGCCGGTTTGGCGGGGTGCATGGATGACAAAATAGCTTTCCTGGGCAATCAGGCGATCTAAGGGGGGAAGTCGCGGGATTGCCGGTAGCATATAGTGCTTATCCGGACGGCAGGGGCCAGCGGTGTTAAACCATTTGGGCATGGATGGGACCAGATGAAATTCCCTGAAGTATAGCAATTGCTAGCATTCTGGCTGAGTCAGCGCCAGCCTAGAACATATGTGCCATTAATTTGTAATGGCGTTCCTACTCTCCGATAAGTGCCCCCTTGCCTCAATTAGGTCTAATCAGCTCTACAATAAGGATTCAAGCTAAACAAGACTGAAGCTTATTTGCTATGGCCGCTAAAGATGCCTATCACGATATGGTAAAAGCCGCTTTGCAAAAGGATGGATGGACTATTACCCATGATCCATTAGTGCTAGAACTATCATCGGGACGGCTTGAAATTGATTTAGGTGCTGAGCAATTGGTTGCAGCTCAGAAAGAAGATGTTCAAATTGCAGTGGAAATAAAGAGTTTTTTAGCTCCTTCGCTAACATCAGAATTTCACAATGCATTAGGACAGTTTCTCAACTATCGAGTAGCCTTAAAAGTAAAAGAGCCTACACGAACTCTTTTTTTGGCAGTGCCAATCAAGGTCTATCGGAACTTTTTCTCTGGGGAATTAGCACAGCTGAGTGTGGCTGAGTATCATGTCAAGCTTCTCGTTTTTGATCCTGAACAGGAGGAGATTGTAAAATGGAGCAGTTAGACCAATATCGTCAGTGGATTCAACAAGTGCTGACGACCCATAACAATTCAAAACCGTCCTATGGAAATTTAGAACAGTTTACGGTTTTTGATACTCAGAATGATCATTATCAGTTGACAACTGTTGGTTGGGATGGTGATCGCCGGGTATTTAGTTGTCTAATCCATATTGACATTAAGAATGAGAAGATTTGGATTCAACATGATGGAACTGAGGTAGGTGTGGCAAATGAACTGGTTGGGTTAGGGGTACCTAAGCAGTCAATTGTAATGGGTTTTCATGATCCGAATGCGCGTCGGTTGACAGACTTTGCGGTAGGTTAAATCTGTTGAACGGTAGAGTTCGCAGATACTTTCCATCAGGTTAGTCAACGTCAGTTCGCAGCATCGGCTGAGACCGGGTGAGTGCTATCGGAGGTAAAGGGTTGAGCGTTGATGCGATCAATGAAACCCCACCCATAAAATCAAGGGTGTCATCTAGAGGGCATCCACCGTCCACCATGTATAGAATGGACGGTTGGAGGTTGCGATCGCAAACTGCACTCAGTTGATGTCTTATCTATGGCTTGACGGCCACCCGTTTGGTCAAAATGGCCATGACTTCATTGGGGCGTCCAGTGGAGATGGGTTTACTCCAATCGTTAGGCTCAGCGTAGTGTTTTTTGTGCAGGTCTTGGATGGTGAGCCGGACTCCGGTGAGAGTACCAAAGAGTAGATGGCGGACAGTTTCGTATTGATGCTCGGGCAGTGGGGCAGTGTCAACCAACAATGTGGACGCAGCTGCGCCCTGGGTCGTATCGAGAAACATAAGCTTTGGTCTCCAAACAATCGTTTTTAGGGAAGAAACCAAAGCTCAAACTTAGCTACCCCAAGAATGGATGCAAACCGGGGTAGCAATAGGATAAAGTATCCCAAGCCTCGGACTGCCGCAATCAGTCGGGGGTTAGCTGGCGGTTCGGTGTTCTAGCACCTGCCGCCAGTGCTAAATATTGAGCTTTGTAGTGGTGCCCCGCAGGGCGTGAGAACTAAAGTACCGCTAAGGTATTTCTGACGTCAAGTAACAAATATTGCAGTTGCTTACAACGCGAATGGACTCTTCACTCTACATCTTGGGTTTTATCATCCGAGGCAACAAGCTGGCCCATGTTTGATGCTGTTTGTAAATTCCTGGTCGAAACATTCTCAATTGACTTTGCCACCTGGCTGTTAAGTGAGCCTGTTACCCTGACTGAACTCAGTCCATCCGAGCTATCCCTGGAACCCATTCGGGCGGATGCGTTGATTTTGTTACAGTCTGAGGAGACAATTCTGCATCTTGAGTTTCAGTGCAGGCCCGATCCGGATATGGCCTTCCGCATGATCGATTATCGATTGCGTGTGTATCGACGCTTTCCTAAAAAATCGATGCGGCAGGTGGTGATTTATTTACAACCCACTCAATCTGAGGCCGTTTATCAAACGACGTTTGAGATTCCTAACACTCGCCATGAGTTTGAGGTGGTTCGGTTATGGGAACAGCCGTCATCGATATTTCTGAGTGCGCCAGGGCTATTACCGTTTACGGTTTTGACCGCAACTGAGGATCGTTCAGAATTACTGCGGCAGGTGGCACGTAAAATTGAGCTATTGCCTGAGCGTCGTATGCAAAGTAATGTGGCAGCCTCGACGGCAATTTTGGCTGGGTTAATATTGGATAAGGCTCTAATTCAGAGGGTTTTGAGGAAAGAAATGATGCAAGAATCGGTCATATATCAGGAAATCAAAGCCGAAGGCCGTCAAGAAGGATGGCAGGAAGGTCGTCAAGAAGGATGGCAGGAAGGTCGGCAGGAAGGTCGGCAGGAAGGTCGGCAGGAAGGTCGACAGGAAGGTCGACAGGAAGGTCGGCAGGAAGGTCGGCAGGAAGGTCGGCAGGAAGGTCGGCAGGAAGGGGAGGTGCTATTGGTACGGCGGCTCTTGATGCGTCGAGTTGGTCCATTGCCCGAGGCGTTAGGTGAGCAGATTAAGGCGCTGTCTTTGGTGCAGTTAGAGGGGTTGGGTGAGGCGTTATTGGATTTTTCTGAATTAGCTGATTTAGAGAGGTGGTTGGGCGATCTTCAGACTGGGATAGCTGAGGTTTTAGAGGGGGTACAGGTGCAGCTGGGTGAGTTGTTGCCTGAGATGATGGCTGAGGTGCAGGCGTTATCGTTGCAGCAGATAGTGGGGTTAAAGGCTGAGTTGGGTAATTGGTCTACTGTGAATCAGTTGCAGGCTTGGTTAGAGGAGAGAAAGGCTGAGGAAGAGAGTTTTAAGGATGGTTTTTAGGGGGACTGCGATCGCAACCACAGCAATATCTGAGGTCGGTTTGGAGCTATTAAAAGAAGTCACCGTGACCAGTGCGACTGGACTAAGCTCAGCTCGCATTTTTCAAGATGCCAAAATTTCATTGTGTGGGCGGCAAGGAACCTTCGAATGTTTGGAATTACCGGGCGGGCGGGAGCCATTGATTGGCGCTATTCCTCTAGAAGCCCTGGGCCTTGAGTTAGATTTACAAAAACAAACGCTAAAGGCATTACCATCGGAATCCTGGGATACGTATTTGACAATTACGATTCAATCTCCTACATTTCCAGAACTGAACCAAACGGTTGAAAAAATCCTAAATGGCTATATCTGAAGCGTTCCATTCTTGATAGAGAATTTGCTAAAAACCTAAAGCTGACTTTAAGCAGACCCCAACTTAGCTAGGATCTTCAGTACCCTTGGGACCATACTAAAAATAGGGAATAGCGTATGAAATGGCGTCAGACGATGAAAGGGATTATTTTAGCCAGTTTAGGCGCTTTTGCCATAGGCACTGTCCCCTCTGCCATTGCCCAGACAGATGAGCAGCCACCAACGGCCCGTTATGCCGCTGGCGACGATGTGGATTTGGCCCTTATCATTACCGAATGGAAAGGGCTTATGCCGAATATTCCGGTATTTTCTTGTATTTGTCAGGCTGATAGTTGCGACCATAGTGAACGTTGGCCGTTTCGCAATTATGACCGGTATCAACAGACCGTCTCTTTGGGAGACTTTAATCGGGATTACACAGAGAGTTTAGGCTTTAATTGCTTTAATATCGAGACAGAGAAAAGGGACAATCAGGCACCGGAGATGCCAACAGAGATAACTGAATCAGAACTGCCCAAGGACGATAACACCCTTGACTCACTCACAGCCTCTGTCTCAGACGACAACACAGGCTTGATTTTAACCTGGCCAGATGCTCAAACCAACACTATCGATGTCAGAAGCTGGAAGGTCACCCTGTTGGATGCGCTGGATTGTGAAACGGCGACCCTAGTACCTGAAAAGATAGTGAATGCTCGCCGTATTGTGGGTACTCCTATGGTGGATCCATTGACTGATAATGTTGCAGTTCCTGTACTGCTAGAAGATTGTTTTGACAGCCAACAAACCGCTGTGTTTGTTGTTAACTCTGAGGGTGCAGAGACCTATGCCCTATATCGAGTTCAGGTACCGGGCGAACGGGAATTTCCCAATGAATTTTCTAGCTATGGATTAAATGAGATTGGCGGGTTACGATACTGGAATTCTACTCTGATAGTGCGTCATGGTTCTGCCTCGGGAGCAGAGGCGTTATTGGTGTTTCGACCGGATATTACCCCGGCGGGTAGGTTTGTTAGCTGTGGGCTTTTGAATATCCGAGAAGGGGCCGATCGACTGTGTCCATCAGACTAGTAGGTATCACTATCCCGCTGTCGCAGATAGTTTAAGACAGTTTCGCGAGACGCTAAATCTCCTTTTTTTCCGTACTTATCAATCCGCTCTTGTTCTCCATAGATTAGCTCGTAGCATTTGCCTTGTAGCGTTCCTTGGGAATGCATCACCGTCGCTTGCCAATCGACCGCCATGCCGGGGGCACTGTAAATTCTCAAGGTTGGATAGTCTACTAAGGCAACGGTAATTAACGTCATCATCGCGCGCTGCTGATGGAATGGCACACTGACGACGAGTAAAGATGTCACCCCTTGGGTCTTGGCATGTCGCACTGTGGCACGGGCTTCAATCAGGGTATTTAAGTTTTCTGTGGATTCTGGTGGGACTGATGTTAAGAGGGTTGGTGAAAGATAGGTGGCTATGCGATCGCACCACGCCGTTTTCCCCGGATAGCCACACAGTGCCTCTGTGCCTGGGAGCCAAATTGCAGAGGTTTGCCCCTGATCCACCAGCAGTTTAGCCCGTTGAAATACCGCCCCCTCGTTATCTGACGTTTGACCAAAAATATAGGCAGCTTCACAAGACGCAGGCAATGGATCACAAAAAATACGATGGAGCAATTCTTCTGATTCAAACATAGTTAGGCTGGTTCAAGGATCTGGACAGAAACAAAGCCCCAGGTGATAAGGGGCAATGGGCAGTGGGCCGTAGACAATTGCCCCGTAAAATTGATGGACATGCCCAATGGGTACCACTGGTACAGATTATGGGGGGACTCTGGTTTATTTGCGCCAATAAAGTAGGTCCTGGACATATTCACCATTTGGACTATGACAAAATTCAGCTGGGTGCCTATAGCGCGATCAACCGACAGCGGGAGCTAATAACAGCCATGCAAGCGATTGCCGATGACTTTCAAAGGGCAAACATTCCTATTAATGGTACCAACGATCTATCTATGGCTCGCTGGCGCAAACTAGTGTGGAATGTGCCCTACAACGGTCTATCGGTGGTCCTAGATGCCACCACAAAAATGAAGCCATATCGGACCAGTATGAAAATTGATTTTGATCAGGGACGACCGTTGGAAGTAGACGCTATTTTGGCCAACCCGATCAGGGCAGCCGCTGAGCTAGGTGTCGCAGTGCCGACCATGGAAAAGCTATATGGACAGTTAAAAGCACTGTCAACTTAATCTGCCCTTTACAGGGGTTTACACGAGCAAATAAGCTGCTAACTGTGGATCAATCACCCTGTCCAGGGGGTGATCGCAGCAGCTACGGCCATCGGTTGAGCTGATTTGCAGAGAACTCCTGATGCATTGATACCCTGCTTGGTAGGCTGTGCCCCCTGCCGACCGATTATCCAGAAGACGATCCTCTCTTTGCGAACAGCATAAACCCTTTTATAAAGGGCGCTTAAACCCTTTTATAAAGGGCGCTTAAACCCTTTAGAAAAGGGCGTTTACTTTATCTGAAGTTACAATTTTGAATCAATTTTTGACCAGTATTGACTACGTTTTTGACCTTTGGGTAACCCTGCTCGAGCACACCTTATTTTTTAAGCTGTGGAATATGCCACTGATTGTGTTGTGGTTGATAGGAGGCTCAGTCTATCTCACATTACGGATGGGGTTTATTAATGTGTGGGGATTGGGCCATAGCCTGGCAATACTGCGAGGTGACTATGATGACCCAGAGGAAGTGGGTGAGGTGAGTCACTTTCAGGCATTAGCAACGGCGATGTCAGCAACGGTGGGTTTGGGGAATATTGCCGGGGTTGCGATCGCAATCCAAATCGGTGGCCCCGGTGCAGTCCTCTGGATAAGTCTATCCGGGCTACTGGGTATGACCACAAAATTTACCGAATGTACCCTGGCCCAGCAATATCGCCTGGTTAAGGATGACGGTCAAGTCCTGGGTGGCCCCATGTATTACATCAGTCTGGGGTTGGCCGAACGTGGACTTAAGCCCATCGGTCAACTACTCGCAGGCACTTTCGCCGTCCTCTGTATGATGAGTGCCGTGGGGGGTGGCAACATGTTCCAAGCCAATCAATCCAGCATGGCGTTTGCCCTATTGGGAGAGCATTTGCATTGGCAATGGCTCAGTCATCCCCAAACCTATGGTCTGATCCTGGCCCTGGCCGTCGCTGCTGTGATCATTGGTGGCCTGCAGCGCATCGCTCAAGTCGCCTCAGCCATTGTCCCAACAATGGTGGGCCTATATCTTATCGCCGCGCTCTGGATTGTGTGCCATCACCTGAGCGAAGTGCCCTTTGCAATTGGGCAAATCTGGCATTCGGCCTGGCATCCAGATGCTATAGAAGGTGGCATTATTGGTGTTATGGCCCAGGGACTGCAGCGCGGCGTCTTTTCCAATGGGGCAGGCACTGGCGCAGCTTCCATTGCCCATGCCACCACCAAAAATCCTGAACCTATTCGCGAAGGTATTGTCGCCCTACTAGAACCGCTGATTGACACTGTCGTCATCTGTAACTTAACAGCGCTGGTTTGCCTACTGACAGGTGTGTACCAGCCCGGTAATGTGTTCAATGGCATTGAACTCACGACCACCGCCTTTGCGACCGAAATACCAATAATGACCTGGGGTTTGGCCATTATTGTTTGTCTATTTAGTTTTTCGACGATTATTGCCTGTTTTTACTATGGTGAAGCCTGCTGGCGATATCTTTTCGACGAACGTGGGCTGTTAGCGTACAAACTTATTTTCATCCTGGGTAGTTTTGTCGGCACTGTGATTAGCTTGGATGCTGTCGTGCGCTTTAGTGACACCATGGTCTTTGCCATGGGGATTCCCAATATGCTAGGGCTACTTTTGCTATCAAACCAGGTCGCTTTTAGCTTAAATACCTACTGGCGGCAAACATTTACAAACAAAATTCTGACCCAGGAGTAACACTTTTTGCAAATCAGTGTAATCTATAGGCAACTTTTGGCCGGTAGTCCCCCTACGAGTTTTTGAACAATCCATGGGCAGCGATGTTTTAATTTTGACAATCTATTTTTTGGTAGTGATTTACGTGCTCTACCAAATGGCGCTATCCGTAGAAAACTCGCTGGAAAACAAACTCAAGGTTGATCTTAATCAGGACCTATTGCTCGATCAGATCAATCAACAGTTGCAGCAACTGCCAGACCCTCAGCAGATTACGGCCCAGGTGGAAGAGTTAAAGATCGAGGGCAAAAAACTACCGCCTCAGCTAGCCCTCACCGTTACTTCTAGGCTTAATCCTCAGCAAAAACGTAAGGTCGTTGCCAAGGTTGGCCCCATGGGGAAAATGCCCATGGGTGAGTCACTTATGGCCCTGGATGTCACCATTGTCAATACCACTAGCGACGCTCAGGTCTTTATCGATTGGGATAAGAGTTCTGTAACTGCAGGCACGACTCGACAGACACAACGGGTCGTGCGTTCAGGTATTCCTATTAGTGGTGATTTATCGCGGTCTCAAGTTTTAAGTGTAATTAACCCAGGCGAAGTCTTTTCTACCAAAGTTACCGGGGAAAATCGTCTCAGTCTCGATGCTGAAACACGCACCTTAAAGCCTGGCAGACCGTTGATCAATATGCAGGAGGTGGCTAACTATATTTCAATCTTTATGGAGGGGCCTGAAGACGACGAGGAGATTCCCCCCATCATGGCCTATAGTTTAGGGCTGATGATCGGCATCCGCCAGATTACCCACGACCAGACAAACCATACGGCCTATCTACTATTACCGTTTGCCTTTCAGGCGGTCTTACTACCGGATGAGATTGCCTTTCCCCCCCTACGCTGGCTGCTCAAGCGTCCCCGACCAGCCAATGCCCGTGATGCTATCAGCACTCTAATTTTGGGTCGCCCGAGACTATAAGTAGTTTCAATCGGGTACTAAACTTGAGCCGGGAAATTTCGGTTAAGTCGGAATTCGCAAAGGGAGTGCATTCCGTTAGGTCATAGGTCAGGGTTTCAGGACTGTGGTTGCGATCGCAGTGGTAAATCCATTGACCTACAGCCTTTGTCCATCAACACAGATAGTTGTGCGCCCTCAACTCAGAAATCATAAATGCATAGACAAGCTGTAACAAATCAGCCCCTCACCGAAAATATTATAATTCTGACCCTAAACAGATTTAAGCTTACGTCTTTACCTAAATACAACTAATGTTTTATTTGTACAACACTAGTAAAAATACGGTATTTACATACGGAGTATAGTACACAGGCATTTATTACTAGCACCCATTGAAAACCCTATATATTCCATCAAAATAAATTGATTAAAACTCAAAAGCCCTGTTCTTATAAGGTTCCCAAAAAATACCAATTTATACTGAGTTTTCTTGATGAGAACTCCCCTATGATTTGGACTAGATAGTTACAGGCTACTGAAATGCCCCCGCAGTATGTCTGAAGTATCCATCATCTGGGTTTAGTGAAGCATATTAGTCATAAACGGCTGATTGGCTTATAAAAGTAATCTTCTCATTCATCGTCAGAGTCTTAATTTTATCTACTTCTATCTTAAGTAGCGTCGATTGGTGCTGCTACCGACATGTTGAATTCGTGTCAATCTCTCAAACTAGCATTACGTCAAGTTCAAAACTTTCGATAGGGCAGTAAGTGGTGATCTTATCCTAAGTTTATCAAAGGTTGGTGAGTAGTATCTCATAGATAACAGTTATCTTATCAATCACCTCTTACACCCTAAGACTGGAACTTGACAGACTACGGATGGAGAAAAACGCATCTAGATTGAAACCTGTCTTGCTTTTACGGTGGAATAGCCGTTATGTAGGCACACCAAGGGTTTAATACTGTCAGGGAACAAGCAAAAAAGCGCATTTGGACTCAGGTCCACGGCCAACCTTGGCCGCTACTATCCCGTTATCCTCGCTGCCAAATTTTGGATAGTTTTTATGACTGCTACACTTCTTTCCCCAAAAAACACAACCACAGTAAAGCCGTCGATTACTATTATTGTCTCTCCACGAGAAAATTTTAGCTACACAAAGCAGGCTCTAGAAAGTATATATAAACATACGCGTGTATCATTTGAGTTGGTGTATGTTGATACTGGTTCTCCGAGACATATCCAAAAGTATCTAGTTAGGGCAGCTGCCCAGAAAGGGTTTACTCTCCTGCGCACGGATCATTTCCTCTCTCCTAATCAAGCGCGAAACCTGGGCCTTAGCCAAGCTACCACAGATTATGTTGTTTTTATCGACAACGATATTCATGTTTCACCCGGCTGGTTAGAGCACCTTTGGTACTGTGCTAAAGATACCAACGCTGCAGTAGTTTCACCCCTTATCTGTATTGGCAAACCACTGCATGATCGAATTCATTTAGCAGGAGGAGAAGCCAGAATTTTTATGGATATTAAGGGTGCTTATATCCGTCGTCGTCTCTATGAGAAACGATTTCTGGTCAATCGTTCCGTCGCTACTATCAAACATCAGCTCCATAGACGCTCCTGCGAATTTACAGAATTAAACTGCACCCTGGTTAAACGTGATATCTTCAAACAAATTGGTTCTTTAGATGAAAATCTATTCAGCTCTCAAGAGGGCATGGACTTTTCTCTGAGTGTCAACCAGGTTAAGGGGCAGATGTTTTGCGAGCCAGCTGCAGTTGTCACCCATGTTCCACAGACTTCCTATCGCTGGGCTGATCTAGCATATTTTATGCTGCGCTGGAGTGACACCTGGGAAGTAGAAAGTCTGATGCACTTTCAAAACAAATGGGACTTAGATATGGATCACTATTTTTTAAAGCGTTACAAACGGCTAGGCCATCGTCGTCATCAGGCATTTCTATATCCGCTTCTACGTCAGTTGACCAGAGGTCGTGACATTTCTTGGCTAAAGAATATTGCCATTCAACTAGAACAGTGGCTAAACCAAATAGTTACAGACCGCTACGCTCAGCTACCCTGCCACACTGTCAAAAAGTTCACCCCTGCCTTATCCACTCCCTACAAAGCTCCTGAAAAAAAAGCATTAGAATGGTCAATCCTAAACAAACATAACCATCGGCGACTTCACCCTCATCTAATGCTCCATTAGACATCATTAAGCTGTCGTTAAAACGACTATAGAAATACCTAAACCACTCTAAAGACTTATTTTTCCTTGATTACATAGGAAAAATTCTCTTTCCCTCGGCCATATCGTTTGTGCTGGACGTGGGCAACACTGACCTGCATGTGTGCATACAACTTTCTTTGAGCAAATGATTATGAAAACACAAGCTCTTGCGCCACGCAATACTACCAATTCGCTTTCAACACCGTCTATTACCTTAATAGTATCTCCACGGGAGCGATTTGGCTATGTCCAACCATCACTAGAAAGCATTTACAAACACACTAAACTACCGTTTGAGTTAGTGTATATTGACATTGATTCTCCTGGATATCTGCGCAACTATTTAGCCAAGGCAGCCGCTAAAAACCACTTTACTCTGCTACGAACTAATCGTTTTCTGTCGCCAAATCAGGTGCGTAATCTGGGGTTAAGTCAAGCAACTACAGACTACGTGCTGTTTATCGATAATGATATCCATGTTTCTCCTGGCTGGCTAGAAAGTCTCTGGCAATGTGCTCAGGAAACAGATGCAACAGTTGTTGCACCACTTGTTTGCGTTGGGAAACCACTGCATGAGCGAATTCTGATGGCTGGCGGAGAGATCAGGCTTTTCCTGGAAACAAATGGAAAGCATGAGCATCGACGTTTATACAAAAAATGTCATCTGGTTAACCGGTCGGCAACTATGATGAAACGTCAGCTACATCAACGCACCTGTGACTACGCGGAGTTAAGTTGTGTATTAGTTAAGCGAGATATCTTTCAGGACATTGGCCCATTGGATGAAAGATTGTTAAATTCTCAAGAGCACCTTGATTTTTGTCTTAGCGTCTCTCGGGCTGGTGGGAAAATTTATTGTGAACCTGCCGCAGTGGTTACCTATGTCCCTGAGGTACCGCGTCGGTGGTCAGAGCTAATTTATTTTATGCTGCGTTGGAGTGATGCCTGGGAAGCTGAAAGTTTGATTCATTTTCAGAAGAAATGGGCACTGGACATGGATCGGGATTTTATGTTGCGTTTTCGACATCTGGGACATCAGCGTCATCAGATATTGTTACTGCCATTATTACGTCGACTAACGGCAGGACGTCGGGTACGTTGGGTGGAAAAGTTAGCAATTCAACTAGAGCGTTGGTTTAATCAGTATCTGACAAACCGTTATAAACGATTGTCCAGGTAAGTTAACCACTCAGGTTATGATCTACAGCCGCAGAACTTTGGCAATTATCCGACAACTTTCCCCTCCGGGGAGGGGCTCCGGGGTGGGTCCCCTAGAAGTTGTCTAAAATTGAATCGGGCATTAGCGTCAGCGGTTAACTCACCCTGCCCAAGGGGCATCCCTCCCGAGAGGGGATATTCTTCTAGATAAACTTGTTTACGCAAAATAGCCCTTTAGCCGCAGAATTTTGGTAATTGTCCGACAACTTTCCCCTCCAAGGAGGGGTTTCGGGATGAGTCCCCTGAGCATTCCTAACCACCAAATGCCTTCTTAATCTTCTTACAAATCTCAACCAAAGCTTTGTTTTGCTCAGAAGCACTAAGGCTATCAAGAGGATGATTAGGCTCATGGGCAGCCTGATATTTTTCAATCGGACTATCCTGGTAAGTGCTATGGCTAATCGGCACCCAAATAATTGTCAGCCCCTCATTCTCAGCGGCATCTAATAACGGAGGCAGCTCATTCTCATGGATAAAATCTGACGCCAGAAAGTCTTGACTCACCAACAGCACCGCCACCTTTGCAGACGCCAACGCTTTTTCAATTTCCTTACGCCATTCATCCCCAGCTTGAATGCGTCGATCATCCCATGTGGCAATGGAACCGTTACGCTCTAATGATTTGAGAAAGGTTTGTAGTTTCTCAAGCCACTCTTTATCCTTATGACTATAGCTAATAAAAACCTGGTTTCTTTCAACCTTCTGCGGCTTATGAGCATTTGAATAATACTCAACATGCTGATCCTTTAGATGCTCGTATGCTTCTTGCTCATCCTTGTTATCTCGTCCTAAAATACGATCAGGTCCTGATAACACAGCTGTGAGACGGCGAATCCTGGCAGGTTTTACTTTTCTCTATTATGGCAGTCAAAACCTGCTTCCAGAACAATTCGTTGTCAATGCTGGCTATGGTGACTTAGCCGTAGGTTTTCTTGTCCCCATCATTCTCTTAGGTAAGCAAAGCATTCAAAAGTACATCGTGTTTCACTTGTTTGGCCAGCTTGATTTTATTATCGCCGTCGGTACTGGGCTTACCTTTATTGTCCTTCAGGTCCCTCTGATGGAGAATATTACTACTTTCCCCATCGTACTTATTCCTCTGTTTGGCGTTCCACTTACGGGAGCGAGCAGCATTATGGCCATTGATGTATTGCTTAGACAACGACGGTAACTGACTTCTCGTTAATGTGAAATTTTGTGTAAGGAATGCTCCTACATTCAGGTTTGATACAACATCTCATATCTCCCAAAGAAAAAATGAGGTCTTAATCAATCCCATAGATAGTGATAATACAAAGCATCAATACATCACACGGGGCAGCCATGTTAGGCTCAAAGCCTACCATGACCCTGCCCTATGAAATCTGCCAAATCTCAGGTTGCTCTACTGGCCCTTTGTCAGGCGACGGCCATGACCACCAACACTGTCTTAGTCACCGTAGCCGCCCTTATCGGCTATGCCCTGGCTACGGATAAAGCCATGGCCACTGTTCCCCTGGCCATGCGCCAGGTGGCTACCATGATTGCTACTATCCCGGCGTCATTATTGATGCAGCGCATTGGTCGACGCGGCGGGTTTCTGGTGGGCACAATTATAGGACTGGTCGGTGCAGGCATTGGTATTTATAGTCTCACCATCGCCCATTTTTGGTTGTTTACACTGTCCACCACATTGTTTGGTGTCTCCAATAGCTTTGTTGGCTACTATCGCTTTGCTGCAGCTGATTTAGCTGATAAGGCATTTCGCCCCCAAGCGATTTCCTGGGTGTTGGCTGGGGGTATCATCGCAGCCATTCTGGGACCATGGGTGGCAACGGGCTCCAAAGAATGGTTTAACAGTGATTTGTATATCGGTGCTCTAGTGGCGATATTGGGACTGCAACTGTTCACCAGCTTTTTGTTGTTAGGGTTACACGTTCCGTCGACGACAGCAGAACACAACAATCAAAATACTCGCTCCCTGCCTAAGATTATGGGACAGCCTAAATTTTTGGTTGCCACCCTGGGCAGTACCGTTAGCTACAGTGTCATGGTGTTTATTATGACCGCTACACCATTGGCCATGGCAGTCGAAACACATTCATTCGACCAAACGGCAGCGGTAATTCAGTGGCATGTGCTAGGTATGTTTGCCCCTTCATTGATAACGGGCTGGCTAATTAAGCGCCTGGGCGTATTGCAAATTATTATGATCGGAGCTGTGTTGAACTTGGGTTGCGTAGGGCTCAATCTGACAGGCACCACATTCTGGCACTTTGCCATCGCTCTATTGCTTCTGGGGCTGGGCTGGAATTTTATGTATGTGGGGTCTACTACCCTATTAACAGACACCTACATGCCTGCAGAGAAAGGTAAAGTACAGGCCATCCACGACTTTATTGTGTTTAGCGTTGTCGCCCTGGCTACGTTTCTGGCAGGACGGATATTCCACCGGTTTGACTGGGCTATGCTTAATCAGGTGAGCTGGCCGCTGGTGATCTTTACTCTGTTGGCAGTGTTATGGTTGTGGCAAACGCGATCGCAACATCAACGCCAAGTTTAACAGTTAGTCCCGACTCAGTTAACACTATAAGAAGGGATTCACACCGCCCCCAGTCACCTCACATACATAATTCAGCACGACTGGTGCCCGAGGTGCGCCCTCCAACGCTGGTGGATACTGCGTCACCTTTAGGTATTCGCTGTCATCAGAGTCCCAGTAATCCAGCAAAACAATATCATAGGACAATGCATCATCCGCAGAATTGCCTGTAAATGCATACTCCCAAGCCCAGGGTTCACCAAACTCGTTATAGTCAGCAGATGGTCCCAACTGACGGCTCCCTGTCCAAAATTGCGGAAAATCTGAATCTTCACTCGTTAAGAAAAGACCACCTTGGGCCGTAAATAGCCTGACGTCTAGCGACCCTAAGCCTTCCTGACTAGCGCAACCGTAGTCAAGGTAAAACCCCAAGGGTGGATTAAAAGACTCATACTGTGCCTGTGCCATGGGGCAGACAATAGTCAACGCAGCACTAATGCTGATAGAAATTGTAAGTGACGGTTTCATTAGACTCATTTGCTTACCCATGTATGAAAATCACAACAGCTAGATTACAGTCGCTATTACCAGAGACATGTTTCCCCGCAAATTAAGATCGCTATCGATACGGGGTAACCACCTCAGCCACTAAAGTCAGGATGAAGCCAACGCATCTGCCAATAGTATGAAACAGTTTGAGCGGGTCGAAGTCACCAGCTGCGACCAGTGGCATACCTGGCAGGCCAACAACCACATCCAAATTATCTAACATCTATGACAACCACATCCTCAGGGCAAATTATCCAAATCAATATCTCCGATGGGGGCACTCCAAAACTCCCCATCCCTGAAGCCAAAATTACATTAGACGGACTCATTGGCGATCGTCAGCGCAACCTGAAATATCATGGTGGTCCAGATCGTGCTGTTTGTCTTTGGTCTGCCGATATTATCCAAACCTTGCAAAACGAAGGGCATCCGATTGAGCCTGGCAGCGCTGGTGAAAACATTACCGTCGCAGGACTCATCTGGGAACAGCTTGTACCTGATACACAACTTCAACTAGGAGACACAGTGCGTTTGTTAATTACTGACTATGCCGCCCCCTGTCGTCACATTGGGCGCTATTTTAGTGACCGTCGCTATAGCCGTATTAGTCAAAAGCACAACCCTGGTACCAGTCGTCTCTACACCCGTGTTCTCTCTCCTGGCATTGTACATATCGGCAATAGCGTGCAGGTGCTTTAATTAGTCCCCTGGTGAGAAAATAACAATATTTCTAAGCTTCTAGAAACTAGATTTATTGGCGTATTCGATGTCATGCGAATGAAATAGCGGCAATGAATGATCTCGCAATCGTATTTGTTATTAAGATTGTTTTTACTTTATTGCTATGGTGCCTGCCACTGTTATTCTTTCCTGAGAGTCTCTTAATTAAGTTAGGCTTACCAAAGCCTTCTAGTATAGCCTTTTTGCGGCTTTTGGGAATAGCCGATGGGAATTATTAGCAACGGCGGAGCTTGTCTTATCCTTCTCATCCATGGACTTCTAGGTACCTGGCAAGAATGGAAATAGCTACCTGCCAAAATCATGATGTGGCTCTCACTTATCGTAACGGGTGGCATTACAGTTGGTCTTATTGTCACTGGGTTGTGAGCTGAGCTTCGGGCTATACAGCTAACGTTGCTTGACGCTGGCGAAAGTAGTCCACCGGAAAATCAATCGCCCGACGGCCCCGCAGGGGCAAATGTTGACGATTGGAATATACAATTCAGGTCGTCCGATTCCGATCCCATTGTCAGGTAGTTATCACTATGGGCCTATTAATTGGTGGCGTGTGGCACGACCAATGGTACGATACCAGCGGTAATGAGAGGCATTTTGTTCGCAAAGCCTCTTGGTTTCGCAATTGGATTACTTCTGACGGTAATCCTGGCCCGACAGGTTAAGGCGGCTTTAAAGCAGAACCTGGGCGCTATCATCTCTATGTCTCCTATGCCTATTCCTGGGCGCACCGCACACTTATTTTGCACATCCTAAAAGGGCTAGAAGAGATGGTTCTATCTCTGTTGTCCATTGGTTTATGGATAAAAAGGGGTAGGCTTTTGAGCCAAGGGAAGGCATCATTGCTGATTCCCTGTTTAATGCTAAAGTTTTACACAAAGTTTACACCCAGACCGACCCGAACTATATTGGTCGGATAACCGTACCTGTTTTGTGGGATAAACAAACTCAAACTATTGTTAACAACGAATCTGCTGAAATTATTCGTATGTTTAACAGCGCGTTTGATCAAGTCGGCGCTAACCCAGGAGACTACTACGCTGCAGACCTCAGGGAAGAAATAGATAGCCTGAGTAAGCGTATTTACAATACGGTCAACAACGGCGTGTACAAGGGCGGATTTGCGATGACCCAAACAGCCTATGAGGAAGCATTCTTATGGGGATACCCACGTGAGCTATATCAATTACCCGGTATTGCGCAAACAGTGAATTTTTCAAACATAAAGCGCCATTATTACCAAAGTCATGAAATCATTAATCCCATTAGAATTGTTCCTGAAGGGCCAGAAATCAACTTTATGAAGCCCCACAATCAAGAACTGTAAAGGATATCTTCAGCTTTTAATAGGTAACAGTATCCCACTTGAACACATTTAAGTTAGAATGCTGAAGCGATGAATGTCGATGAAAATCAATATATTAGGATATGCTCGGAGTCATTCTTGGAGATGCGTTTGGTTCTGCCCATCAACGCACCAAAGTCCAAGACTTTGAACTGATTACGCCGGATAGCCACTGGACAGAGAATACGATTTTTACGCTGGCGACTGCGGACTATTTGCTATATGGTGGTGAGTACGAGGAAAGCTACACACGCTGGTATAGCTGGTACCCTGAGATAAAGGGAGGGTACAACGATAGCTTTAGTGAGTGGGCTAAGACAAATGGCGCAAAGCCTTACTACAGTTGTCGTAATGATGGGGCATTGCGAGCAGCTCCCATTGCCTATGCCTTCGATAATCTTAAGGAAGTGATGGAAGAAGCTGAGCGGTCTGCCCTCGTCAGTCATAACCATCCCGAAGGTATCAAAGGAGCCCAGGCAACTGCTGCTGCAATCTTTCTAGCTAAGGAAAAAGCGCCTAAACAAACCATTTCAGATCTGTTAACCAGTATTTTTGGCTATAACTTTGAGACCTCCTATGGGGAGTTACAACAGACTTATCAGTTTAGTTGTCTAGCCGCCGATACTGTTGAGGCCGCCATTATTGCATTTCTGCATTCGAAGGACTTCGAAGATGCCGTTCGCAAGGCTATCTATCTCGGCGGTGATGCTAAAAGTTTGGCAGCTATTGCAGGTGGCATTGCTGAAGCGTTTTATCCAAAGGTGCCTAAATCTCTACAGAATTTAGGATGGCAACTCCTTGACGAAGGTCAGCAAGACCTAATTAGTGAGTTTCAGGCTGAGTTTGTAAGGGAGATTGCTCCAGTGCAAGCGGCTTAGTTAGCAAGTTGGCATATCAAGGTGATTATCGAACTTTACTTTACTTTTACACATCACCCTTGTACGAAGAACTCCAACCGAGTAACTTCTTTAGTTTCTGACCTGGATTAAATTTGAAAGCGGTTGAATCTCTTCTTTGGCTCAGATAAAAGCTCCCAAATCCAGTTAGAGTGACTCCTTGTCCTTCTCTAAAGGTCTCGTAAAGCGAATCGGTTATACCATCAAGCCATTTACCTGCTATCTCTTCATTAGTTCCCATTCTTGATGCAAGTTTTGCAACAAATTCTTGCTTAGATAGTGAACGTCTGGAACTGCTAAATTGCATTGTTATCCACGTCGGTAAGGAATGAGTTGAGAATAACCAAGATACATCATTACAGCTAAGTTAGATTCCTGGGTTTCTTCTACGAAAATCTAAAGTCTTTGGCTGCTGATACCGCCACACAAGACATTGATCAGTACTGGCTAACCGTCGGGAAATTGCCAGCAGGCGATTGCCTCTACATTTAGACTGCCACAATGAGGACAGGCTACTTTCCCAGAGGCCACCCATTCTTCATTACACTGGCGACAATGGCAGAATACATTATTGCGATTTGCCTCCGCCAGACAACGCTGCCATTCAGCCAGTTCTTCTGGAGTCATCTGTTGTGGCCAATTGTTCTTTTCCGTCATCAGTTCTGTCCTCTTCTATCAACTGCCACAGCTAAATCACTAGAAGTTATTCCTGCTTAAGCAATGGAACCAGATGCATCATATAATCTCGCTTGCCAATGGATACACCAAGCATGCGAAGAATGTCATAAGCCGTAACCATATGGAAGTAGAAGTTTGGCATTAAAAAATCATTCACATAGGCATTACCAGACATCTCAAGGTATAGCCCTTGACCAAGATCGATGCGCTTAACTTCATCTAGCTTGTCATCTCCAGCGTTAATATCCGCAAGTAGTCCCTTGGCATTTGTTACGTGTTCGTATGCCCGTGCTAAGGATAGGACTTCTGAATCTAAATTATCCATCGGTTTGCCGTCACACCACAAAGCAAAGTTGCGTGGTTGATTGCAGGTGAACGCAATCTGTGTACCAAAAGGTAACATATCAGCAATAATGCGCTTCTGCAGAAAAGACTCACTCCCACTGAAATGTGTCTGAGCTGACTTTAAGAGGTGCTCAAGCGTCGTTAGGCGGCTTTGGAAAGTAGTTTTGATTGAATCTATAGTTTGACTTGGCATTTTGTAATCCCCTGAGACGTATTTCGTAGAGTCTAGCGTTGCCCATCACCTGCAGCAAATAACCTTTGTATCATACCGATCCACTTTCGACGATTGGGTGTATATGGGCGTGGTAATGTTTTAGCCTAGTCTTTCCCTGTCGCAGACAAGTACTTCTGGTGACATATAGCAGTCTTGTTGTGCCTGACTAACCACCTATTTTATTGGGATTTTGAGGTCAAAATTCAGGGCCTTACGGACTCTTGCCTTCTGACCCCTGATTCCTTCTTTCAGCAACTGTTGTTATCTCATAATGCGTTTTCAAGAAACTTAAGCAATGGAGGAATCACCTGCTCATGGGCATCTTCTTGGATGTAGTGTCCGGCCTCTTCAATGCGCATCACCTCAGCATTGGGAAAATCCCGTAACCACAAATCGTTAAGGATTTCAGGCCCAAAAGCGACATCTTTCATTGGCCAAGCGATAAAAATAGGCTTATGGGCAAAGGCTGCTACCAATTGGTCATGGATGACGGCGACAAAATCGCTAACTCTACCAATCGGTCCTGCGGGAATTTCCCTGGGAAAGACTAGAATAGCCGTGCGTGATGCCCACGTTGGATGGGGGGCAAGATAGGCATCTTTTTCACGCACACCCAGCCGTTTGGGATAAACCAAACCATCTTTGAACAAAAACAGTTTTACAAATGCATGGAGACCTTTTACCATCACCTCACCGATAACGGGTGTGCGAAACAATTTGAGGGGTAATGGCAACGGCACCTTACTAAGCGGACGATGAACAAATGTGTTGAGCACCACAAGACTACGCACGCGCTCAGGATGGCGGGCCGCCCAAGCCAGGCCAATCGGCCCGCCCCAGTCTTGCACAATGACGGTCGCGTCCTGCAAATCAAGGGATTCCAACAGGGCTTCACAGCGATCGCAATGATTCGGAATCCGATAAAGCCCTGGCTCATCAGGCTTTTCTGAACGACCAAACCCCAAGTGGTCCAAAACAATAGCTCGATAGCCTGCTTGGGTAACCGCCTCAATAAAACGGCGATACAAATACCCCCAAGTGGGATTGCCATGCACCATCACAATCGGTCGACCATGGCGGGGACCTTCATCTACATAGTGCATGCGGCCATCGACACTATTAAACCAGCGAGGCTGATAGGGCCAGGTACCACCAAACGTCCAATCTTGGCTTTCTACATTAGTTTTCAACATTGATAATCTGCCCGCAGATACTGCCTACGGCTGTAGCGATATTATGCACTGATCGGTGCAATATTGACATTATGCACTGGTTAGTGCAATATAGGGGCATGGTTCGTCCTAGAAAGTTTGAAGAAAAAGAAGTTCGTATGGCTGCACTGCAAATGTTTCTGCGCAGGGGCTATGCAAGCACATCGTTAAACGATTTGGAAGAGGCTACGGGCATTGGTCGTCGTAGTCTTTACAACAGCTTTGGCGACAAACGTACTGTGTTTCTTAGAGCGCTAGAAGATTTTCGGGCGGCAGCTGTTGAACAAAATCTGGCTCCATTAGGCCAACCAGGGGCTGGATTAGATGCGATTTCATCCACCTTCAATCACCTCCTTAACTTGGCCAAAACCTCAGAAGGTCGACTTGGTTGCCTTATCTGTAATACCTCCCGTGAACCCATAGCCAACGATGCTGCTGTAGCCGAACAAATCAACCTTTACTTCGCACGAGTTGAACAGGGGTTTGCTCATGTACTCACCACAGCTCAGAAAAATGGCACATTACCCACCAACGAAAATGTCACCAGCCTCTCCCGATTTTATCTGGGAGTACTTGTCAGCATTTGTGTCATGGGTCGTGCTGGTGTTCCCCTTGAAATACTCCAGGACATTGTGGCCGAAGCCTTGAAAAGAGTCATGTAATTTTTATCAAAATCCCTTTCTTGCCCTCAAAGACTTGGGATTCTCTCTAGACCAGGTCAAGCACCTGATTGTAGATAAGGTCTCCGCAAATCAAACAACAGGTAACCATCAACACCTAGTGGTCTGTTGGTCTGGCCTATGATTTCTGGCGGATCACTAGGGTAAATTAAGCGAATAGCACCATCTAAATCCTACAAAAGTCTAAAAGTCTATATATTTAAGGTTATGGCCAAGACTAGTAATAAAGAGCCCTAGTGAAGAGGCCTCTAAGCCATGTCTAAGTTGAAATCTGGAGTTTCCTTTGCAATAAAACTGCAGGTCTGGATATAGACAAGGTTTAGATAGGGTTCCCAAACCCTAAAACCGGATGCTACGATAAATCTTGGTAAGTTTTCGGCAGAGAAATAAGTTTTGTTACGTTTAATTTTCAGTGACAGGAATATCTCCGTTTAACTCGCTACACATTTTTCGTTTACTAAGGGGATTTCCTTATGTCTGTTTATGTGGGCAATTTGTCCTATGACGTTACTCGTCAAGATATCGAGGACGTTTTTAATGAGTATGGTCGTGTAAACCGGGTTAGTTTACCGACGGATCGTGAAACAGGTCGCCTTCGCGGATTTGCTTTTGTAGAGATGGCCGCTAAAGAGGATGAGACCAAAGCCATTGAAGCCCTAGACGGTGCTGAGTGGATGGGTCGCGTCCTGAAAGTTAATGAGGCTAAGCCTCGCAATGCTTCTGCTGGCGGTGGCGGTGGCGGTGGCGGTGGCGGTGGCAACTATCGCCGCAACTCTTTCTGAATATGTATCTGCTAACGAAATGAATATTTTGTTAGTGTTCTTTGCGAGTGGCTGTATGGGCCACTCGTTTTTTATGGGTGCTGTTTTGGTGCTCGTTACACTATGGGTGTATCGGCTTGATGCCACATGTACAGTGCCAGATAAGATCGATAGGGCGCAAAATAGGCGGCAGTGCGAATTGTTTTTCGTCGACGACTAGTTAATCGTTCCAGATTTTTGCGTGCGGTGGTATCGCCATCGGGCCAAATGTCTGGATCACCAAAGTAGAAAATGCCCATCATATCTGCCGTCCATTGCCCTACTCCCCAAATCTCCGTTAAACATCGGGTGCGTTCATCATGGTCCAACCCGCTCAACCGGACCTCATCTAGCTGACTGGACAATGTAGCCAGAGCAATTGCTCGCATGGCCTTGGCTTTGGCAGCTGATAAACCACAATTGCGTAAGCGGTCCGGGGAAACTGTTGAAAAATATTCGACCAATGGCTGATCTGCCGCACTCTCTACAACTCGCTGCCAAATCGAAGCTGCGGCTTTAACCGATAGTTGTTGCCCCGCCACGGCACGACACAAGCGTTCTGGAAACGGAGACTCTTGGTTAAGGGTGAGCTGTAGCGGTTTGGTGGTTGCGATCGCAGCCGCTAATTCATCACTAATCTCCTGCGCAATCGCCACAAAACGGGTATGGATTGCACGGGACGATGCTAGTAAATCATCGTCAACCATAGGGGCTTACCTTGTGTATGCTCTGGGAAAAACGACCGTTCTAGATGTAGACACGATTTAATTCAAATCAGATTCCAGAATATGCTTTGTATTCAACTGTAAACCAATGGAACCAGTCCCTAACCGTAAAATATCTTCGTATTGTTCCAACGAGGCTGGATGAGCTTTTTGTTGACAAACCTGCCAATTCATAGCAGTAGCTTGAGTCACCCCATTGTTCTCGTTCAAAGCCGCAATATAGCAGTGAGCAACACCCTGGCCCGGTCGAGTTTTCTCACTAGTCATCGTTTCCTCAATTTTGACAGATTCTTGAAAATGTTGTCTTGCGGTTTTGAGCAATACTTGCTGCTCTGCGTCAGAGGTATCTGCAGCGTTTCCTCGTTTCATGAGAGTGATACCCAGGTTGCGATGGAGTGATGCTTGTAAGAATTGCTCGTTCTCATTCAAACCCTCCATACCCTCTAATTGATTTAAACCAATGCGGAACAGAACTTCTGCATCTAACAAACCACTCAGTTCTCCAAACTCTCCTGACTCTTCATTGTTAGCTGCTGCTAAACTTAGGGTGCCCATACCGTTTAGGGCAACAATATCTCCTTTGAGTAATCCATCCTGGTATTCAGCTTGAGCTTCCTGAAACCTTTCTAGATTTTGATATACCTCCGCCAGGTGATTATGGGGTGCTGTAGCATCTGGGTTAAATGCGATCGCTTCTTTAAAATAATCAATCGCCACATAGAGATTACCCGCCTCTTGTGCCCTTCGCCCCTTCTCATAATAGAAATTAGAAAATTTAGGCAGAGAGTTATACATACCGTAGGACCCCAAAAGTAATAAAAGAGAGGCACCTAAGGTCACTTCTGAATGAAAATGAGTAGGAATATTGAGCTTTTTTAATATGCTCTTTACAAATGTCTGACCACGATTTGTCAGGGCTCCTCCGGCGATTAATACAAGCCCCGTCGCTTGGGACAGGGTGCTCAGAGTTTGTATCAAATCAAACCCACCAACTACGGAAAAAGCTTGGGCCGTAATGGTCAAAAAAGATGCTGATGTCACCAAACTACCAGCACTTAAAAAGTTCCATAGCCAGTCCAAGCGATCCAATGCATGGATTTTAGTTTCTGGGACAGCATCCTCCAACCACCACCACCAGGCTGTTTCGCTAGGTTGACGGCTGCGACGGCAGTCAGCCAGCATATTCTCTTTGGTGAGGGCAGGGGCCAGGTCCTGCAGTTTATTATCTAACTCACTCAGGACAGCCAAAACCTTGGCCTGCAGACTAATGGAGTTATTAGCCTGTAGCTTAGCCTCAACCGCATCCCGCACTAATAGCAGGCGCAGAATTTGCTGCTTCGATATCGTGTCAGAACCTTTATCTAAGCGTGCTAGCTCTTGAGCATAGACCTGTAGTGCTACCTGCACAGGTGCATGCTTGGAAAATGATTTAGGGAGTGTTGTAACCATGCCTGGATTCCGTCTATGATCCGGAATAGTTGATGTTCTTACAGGTATACTGTTCCCTTATAGGGGTAGCAGAACAATAAAACAGGTACGACCTGGAACTGATTCAAGTAATAGACTACCTCCATGCCGTTTTTCAACGATCCGCTGCGCTACATCCAACCCTAAACCAGTCCCCTTCCCCATCGGTTTGGTGGTAAAAAAAGGCTCCGTCAATCGACTTTGGATTTCCTCCGGAATACCTGGCCCATTATCTTCTACCTCCACCCGTAGACAGTCATTCTCTTTACAGGTACGAATAATAATTTTCGGTGACTCTCCAGAAAAACTCTCGTTCAAAGCATCAATTGCATTATCGATAATGTTTGTCCACACTTGGTTTAGTTCACTTCCAAAGGCCATAATCTCTGGTAGGTTTTGAGCATAGTGGCGTTCCACTGTAATGCCATGTTTAAGCTTAAAGACAAATAAACGCAGGGTATCTTCAATGCCATCATGGATATCGATCTGCTGTTGAGCAGCGCGATCCATATAGGAATATGCCTTCATTGATTGAATCAGGGTGGAAATACGATCGGCCCCATCCAATCCACTTTTGATCATGCCCATGACGTCAAATGATAACGCTAGCCAACGTAGCCCCATCTCCCGCAGTTCAGTGGGATCATCGCGCCAACGAGCCATCAATTCATCGAGCTTGGCTGGGTCAACATGTCCAGCGGCTAAGGGGTCTACTAACGTCCAGGCATCTTCGATGCCATAGTCTTCTAGCCAGTCGGTTAAGGCATCTTCTCGATCACTTTGAGCGAGTGGGTCATTATTAGGATGCGCAATTGCATCAAATCCGCGATCGCGCACTTTTAGCCACTCTTCAGTATGCTCATCGTCTACCTGTCGCTGACCGTACACCAGGTTCATACGCTGCAGTTCTAACATGGCAGGTTGTAGATCTTTCATGGCTCGCACCAGGGCGGCGGCTGGGTTATTGAGTTCATGGGCCAGACCTGCTGACAATGTGCCCAGGGCTGCCATTTTCTCACGGGTTTGAATCAAGGTTTGCAGCCCCCGCAGGCGCTTACTAACCGTGCGAAAAATATCTCGTTCAAATTCTCGGCAACTGTGGAGAACGTCTAAAAACTCTTCACAGTTTAGCTGGTATAAATCGACTTCTGTGTCGGCGGTTAGGGTGACGGGTACTACATCTTCTGTAAGGACTTGAATCTCGCCAAAAAACGATGGGCTTTCATGGCGACCCACGGGCATATCCATGCCATTGCTCTGGTGGCTGACGGTAATTTGGCCACTGAGCTGGATAAAGAAGCCTTGGGGCCGATCGCCTTCTTTGACCAGGATTTCGCCTGCGGTTAAGTGGAGGGGGGAGGCGCGATCGCAAATCCAATCTAACCGCTTCCGAGGCAATGTCCGAAACTCTGGTATTTGCAGTAGAGATTCGACACAGAGCATAGTTACTCTCCCTCGCCTGTTAACGCCACATAGCTACCCGAGGCAATCCCTTCAATGCGTCCCCCTTTGATACTGCGGGTCAGCACATAAAAAATGCCGGGACCAGGGGTAATGGCTAGCACAATGGCAGCACTGAGAAACAGTGAGAAGGTAGCAAAATCTGGCATAGGAAACACCTAGTTATGAGGCCAATAGGTTATCTAACGTTAATTTGTGTTCTTTTTAACTCTTTTTATAAAAAATGACGTTCAAGTTCCTGCAGCTATTTTAGCGGGTTTAACTCAGAGTTAAACCGTCACAGAACTTAGCGTGACTAACGAAGAACGCTATGATTAAGCGGGGCATCCTAAGGTCCAATCAAGCGCTCAGCCATGACCATCTCTCTAGAAAAAGGCACCACCTTAATCCACCAGCGGCACCATGCCACATGGCAAGATTACATTGCCCTGCGAGATAGCCAGGTAAACGACTGGCGCAAGATTGCGTTTTATCAAGGATGGCTCTGGGCTGACATGGGCAAGGAAGGACCGAATCATGCCTCGTTTAGCGATTTAGTAACGGCAATTTTCTTTATCTGGGCTTTCTTATATCCCGACGAGGTCTATCAATCCTATGGGCGTTGCTTAATTGAGCAACCAGAAACTCAGGCTTGCGCGCCAGACTTGGTGCTCTACAAGGGTGACAATATTCCTAAATGGCAATTGGGTGAACCCAGACGGATTAGTACAACTCGTCATCGGCTGCCAGACTTGGTCGGTGAAATTGGAGACACCACGCTGAGTCTAGATTTAGATGAACAGAAACAACTCTATGCTAGTTTAGGCATCCCCGAGTACTGGGTGATTGATGTAAAAGGAATGCGGCTATTTGCGTTTGGTTTAACTGAATCAGGCAGCTATCAATCAATTGAGGTTTCGCGAGTACTCCCAGGGCTAAAACTCTCTCTAGTAGAACAAACACTAGAACGGTTAGAAACAGAAACTAATACAGCTGCCGCTAATTGGCTACGACAACAATTATAAACAGAGTCAAGAAACTAATTCTCTGTTCTCTCTAATTGTGCTCAAATATTTAAGCCATTTGATCTTGCTCATAAAGATATTGCTGAAAATCTACAAAAACCTGGCTGATCTCGCCTACACTGCCCAATTCTGCAACAGCATCACGTTACGTCCGCAGTGAGGTCGCAATTGACTGCAATAGATTTCGCTCAGGGGAAGGGGGAAGCAGGACTATATTAACTTTATTTGCTTTGAAGCACTTTTTATACTGATATATAAGGGGTTCAGACTTTACTAGCCGATAGTCTAGATTTGCTTTGAAGCACTTTTTTGCTTGTTTTTCAAAGATTTTAGGCTACTAGATAAACTTCCTGAACTTTCTAGCGATCGCACCAATCCACCACTGCCTCTTTTGACAAGGCAATCGCCAAAGAACTCGATAAAGACTGAAATCCTGACGTTTGAATGTGTTGCATTGCTTTAGCTTAGCTCAACCAGCAAACCTAGAACTGTACTTATAGTCTAAATTGCAAGCCATGAGATATGCCTTGGAAGTGGTGCGTGACTCATACACCCTACCTGGCTAGAAAAGCTCACTAAATCAACTAATATTCTTTATAAGAAAATCTTTCAAAGGCTTAGTATAAGAATTTTCAATAATCCACAATCTATTATCTAAGTAATCTCTTTCCCTTTCTTTGATTTTATTTGATTCATTTTTAGTAAGAATAGCCTCGCAATAAGCATAGATCTTTGACTTCTTATTCAGACGCGTATATTGACCACAATGATCAACACAAGTTTGATAATTATCAAAGCAGGCTAGTAGGGGATGATGCTCCGGATTGGTACAAGCCAACAATAAGTCTTCTAAGGTGCCTTCATCCTTATCATTTGGAAAAAGGAAATTTTCTAACAGTAAATCAATCTGAAACTCACGATTTATTTTAGTCTTAAGAGCGCTAATCATTTTAAGTTTTTCTAACCGATTTCGATCAGCATCTAAGATAACTATATTGCTGTCTCCATCCTCAAATGTTCGTCTAATATCAACCTCATATTTTGGTAAACTTTGCCAGTTTCCCATACGAACAAACTTAATAGGTGAGGATTGCTGTGGAATAACTACTTTAATAAAGTCACTGATGAACTTTTCATCAGCATCTCCTTCAACGTATATATAATTCATACGAGCATTCATATAACTGAAAATTATTTACCACGTATTTCTATATCGCTCTCAATACTTGCTTCAAGATTTTCAAAAGCATACTGATAAAGTCTATGTGTGCCAGTATCGCCTCTTGCCAGTGAGTAAAGTCTTATATCTTCTTTAGAATAATTATTCTCTGACATTACAGTCATAAGAACTTTAATAGCCTCATAGCTGTGTGTTGCAATAAACATTTGTACATTAGAATCTCTAGAAACTTCTAACATTGACTTCCAAAGAAGCTTAAGCGTTTTATAATGGAGCCCATTCTCAATTTCATCAACCATCAAAAATCCATCTTCTGAAATTAGAATATTAGCCATTGCTGAACAGGCTTTAAGGAAACCATCACCCATTAAACTTATCGGAATCATTTGCTCAATACCGATATCGATGTAAACGAGCTTATTAAGTCCAAGAGCTATATCTTCTACTTTAGGATCAATTATCTTCAAAAACTTTATTAGGATATCTTTCCGCTTATCTCTTTGGAGACGATTAACTCTATCTGACAGAGCCCCCCAAAAATCATACCCATTTAAAATTCTTCCATTTAGCTTTTCCTTATAATCAGAATTTAAGGTGATTTTCAGGATGCCTTGATCAAAATATAACTTGGAAGTATAAACACTCTCTTCATTTACTCCATGAGTAAACTGATAACTTACACCTGAAGCCTCTTGGGAAATTCTGGTATCAGAAGCAGCAGAAGTTTCATTTAGAGACTCAGTGGTACTATCTTTATTGGTAAATTGCTCTACAACTGTATTCGAAAATAGAGGTGAGATTTTTAATTTACGTTTCCCATCTTTTTTCTCAAAAGCTTCAAGAATAATTGTATTATTTGTATCTAAATTTCTGAAATTAAATTTCAAGTCATTAGCTTCGGTAGACGTTAGCCCTCTAAAGTTATTGATGCTTGCATAGAGTTGTGGATTGGACATTCCAATTAGCAAAAAAATTGACTCTAAGATTGTTGTCTTGCCTGAATTATTAGGCCCAACAAAAATATTGATTCGCCTTAAGTCTGATATTTTAAGACTTTGAATACCTCTTAAATTTTGAATAGATAAGTTCTCAAACATCCCACTAAATTTAAACTGAATACACTGCCAAGTAATTGAGATAAAGCGTATATTTATTGATGGTCAGTAAATAGTCAACTGTACACTCCACCAAATATATTCAACTTAAGCATCTAAATATCCCTTTTCGAAGTTAGTTTAAAAATATTTTTGATTCTATGTCTACAAGTACAACTTCGGCACTAGTTAAACATTCGCCAAATATCGATGCACAAACTGCACACAAATCACCCTTTCACCCACACCATACGCCACTCGCTTCACCGCCCCATGGTACACACCACCGTAAAAAATCCCCGGCACATTTGTCTCCAACAACAATAAATTTCATACATTTTGATCTGACTGTTCATCCCACAATTTCAACCGCTCAGCAATCGCCTCAGGACTCGGCAACTCCTCCCGATACGCCTCCGGCAACTGCGGCACTATCGTATACGTCGCCACCCCAATCGGCATGGACGCCGTCCGCAACGCATACTCCACCACTATCTTATTCTTGTACCGACAAATAATCATCCCAATCGGCGGATTCTCCCCCTCCTCCCGTTCCTGACGGTCCAATGCCTCCAAATAAAACTCCATCTTGCCTTTGTGCTCAGGCTTAAAGTCCCCAATTCTCAACTCAATTGCCACCAAACATCGCAACCGTCGATGAAACAACAGCAAATCAATAAAATACTCCTGCCCACCCACCTCTAACCGATACTAATTACCAATAAACGCAAACGCCCCACCCAGCTCAGACAAAAAAGACCGTAGGTTCCGTACCAACGCCTGCTCCAACTCCCGCTCCGAATGCTTGTCCGCCAGCTCTAGAAAGTCAAACGTATAGTGATCCTTAACCGCCAAAGCTGCCTGAGCCTTGATATCATCCGGCACCGTAGCATCAAAATTCGTCTGATTTAGTAGATACTTCTCATAGCTTTTATTATCCACCTGATGCTGCAACACCGACTTGGTCCATCCATAGCGAGCCGTTGCCCGCAGGTAAAACTCCCGCTCTAAATCATCCTTACAGCGGCTGAAAATTACCAGGTTTTTCGTCCAGCTAATTTCTCTAACCAGTGGTTGGAGATTTGGCTTATCCACATAGGCACAGTAAAACTGACGCATAAACCATAGATTCTGAGTCGAAAACCCATTGCGCCCCGGAAACTCCGCCTGTAAATCCTGCGCCAGGGTTTCTACCACCGACTTGCCCCAACCCAAAGCCTGCTGCTTCTGATGGATCAGCTCCCCAATTTCCCAATACAGCCCCACCAGCTCACGGTTCACACTCCGCAGCGCCTGCAGCTGCCGCTCACGAATACGCTGCTTCACCTCATACAAAAAGCTGCCATAGCCCTGGGGCGTCATCTTACTCACAACAGTTTTTTCTCTTGGGTATTGCTCAGACTCTCGGTCAGCTTATTTATACGGATAATGTTTGGTACATCAATGCTATGCAAAATCACGTTCATGCTCCAGAGCATCCCTAAACATTAGCCAAATGTCGATGAACAAACTGCACACAAATCGACCCTTCCCCTACACCAGAGGCCACCCGCTTCACCGACCCATGGCGCACATCCCCCACTGCAAAAATCCCCGACACACTAGTCTCCAACAAAAAGCGGTCTCTTTCTAACGGCCAGGGTGTCCCATGGGGAATATCCGCCCCACTATAAATAAAACCCCGCTCATCCCGCTGCACCACACCATCAAGCCAGCCCGTACTCGGCGTCGCGCCAATAAAAATAAACAACGAGTTTGTCTTAAACACCTTCACCTCGTCAGCCTGAGAATCCTTCACCAAAATCTCTTCCAGCCGATCACCGCCTTTCGCCTCTACCACATTGTGAAACGGCATCACCTCAATATTGTCGGTGCCTGCAATCTGGTCAATCAAATACTGCGACATACTTTTCGTCAGCGATTCACCCCGCACCAGCATCCGCACCTGGCGGGCATACTTCGAGAAATACATGGCCGCCTGTCCTGCCGAGTTAGCACCACCCACCACATACACATCCTCATTCTCACAGGCCGCTGCCTCGGTCTGGGCCGCACCGTAGTACACCCCAGCCCCCGTAAACTGCTCCACACCTGGCACCGTCAGTCGTCGCCAGGCCACCCCCATTGCCAAAATCAATGCATGACAGCTAATCTCACTGCCATCTGACAGAGTCACAATCCGATAGTTATCTTCCAATCGAATACCCGTCGCCTCCTGGGGTGTTAAAATCTCTACACCAAATCGCTTTGCCTGGGTTACGGCGCGTCGGGCTAAATCTCCACCGCTCAAACCCACTGGAAAGCCTAAGTAGTTCTCGATCCGTGAGCTAGTGCCTGCCTGTCCACCAGGGGCCTCGCGCTCAATCATCACCGTACGTAGACCTTCCGACGCGCCATAAACTGCCGCTGCCAGACCTGCCGGACCACCACCGATGATCACCAGGTCATAAAACGGATTTGCCGCTTCAGTTTGCATCCCTACCTGCTGCGCCAGATCAGCCGGGCTAGGTTTTACTAGCTTCTCACCGCTGGGCAACAGCACTAATGGCAAACAGGGGTTATCCTTCTCGCCAGCATAGGTAACCAATTGTCGGGCTTCCTGGTTCGACTCAATGTCCAACCAGCGATAGGGCACTTGATTTCGTGAGAGAAAATCCCGTAAAGAATGGGAAGCTGGAGACCAGCGATCGCTAATTACCTTTACCCCCTGAAATACTGGCTTAAACGTCGCCTGCCAGTCCTGTAGCAAATCGTCTAACACCGGATAAAGCTTTTCTTCCGGCGGGTCCCATGGCTTCAGCAAGTAATAGTCTAGTTGCGCCGTATTAATGGCATCGATAGCTGCATTGGTATCAGCATAGGCCGTCAATAGTGTTCGCTTTGCCTTGGGAAATATTTCTGCGCCCTGATTCAAAAATTCAACGCCACTCATCCCCGGCATCCGCTGATCTGCTAAAAACAGTGCCACCGTATTGCCGCGTAGCTTAAGCTGCTGACTTACCTCTAGCGCCGTTGCCCCTGAGTCAGCTCGCACAATGCGAAAGCGATCTCCATACTGTTTCCGCAGATCACGGGAAATGGTCTGTAAGACAGCAGGATCATCATCAATGGTCAAAATAACAGGCTTGTCCATGGGGCAAAGGTAAACTCATTGTTCGCATTCTGACAAAATCTGAGCCGTCTTATCATGAGAATGGTTAGACTTAAATCATAGACAAAATTAGCGGATGCATCACAACCGTTTTCACCCCAAAACCAATGAAAATGAATGCGAGTAAACAGTTTGAGACTCAGGGCTACATTATTCTAAAAAATTTCTTCGAACAAGAAGAAATTGAGCAAATCACTCAAATCGTTGACCGTATCTTTAGCCAGTGGCACACGGAAAATCAGCATGCAGTCATCGAGCAACAACTGATCAATATGCACTCGCTCACCCATCCAAAGTACTTTGAAAGCCATGGTCACGAAAGGCTTCAGTTCTTTAATTTAATCGCGTCTGCCAAACTCACCAGTGCATTGGAGCAACTATTCAATACAGATATTTATTTTCACAATACACAACTCTTTTTTAACCCCTACAGTAAAGAAAAACATCCCTACTGGCATCGTGATTTGCAATACAGCCCCATTGACGACAGGGTGCAGGCTGCAGAACAACACAACATGCTCAGCCTCCATGTGCGGATTCCCCTTGTCGCAGAAAAAGGAATAGAACTTATCCCCGACAGTCACACTCGCTGGGATACCGAACTGGAAAGAAATGTACGTTTTGAACTGAATGGTCATAAAAACCATGAAGCTCTACCTGGGGCAGTCCTAATCGAACTCGAACCACGAGATGTATTAATCTTCAGTGCCCAAATAATTCACCGTGGCAATTACGCCCTGAATCCCACCCGTAAAGCTTTAGATCTCTGTTTAGGCAAACCCCATCCTTTAGTAAAGAGTTTTCTGGACCCAACAGGTCTGCCTACTAACGAAGAGATCAAACATATTCATAATTGTTCCTGGTACAATCTGGCACAGGAACTTGTCGCTGCTCAAGCAGAAACCCATGACTCATTTTCCAGAACAGCTAAAAGCTTTACCCAAGTTTGACGGTCCCTTCGACGCCTATAAGCTAACGGCACAAAACTGTGATGTTCTGTTTGCCAGCTATCCTATCGGAACAGAGATTCCACCCCATACCCATGATACCGACAATGTTGGCGTGATCACCCAGGGTGAACTCATTCTCATCATGGATGGAGAAGAAAAACACTATAAACCAGGTGACTGGTATCATGTTCCTGCCCAAGCAATTCATGCCGCACGATTTGAACAAGAAACCTCAGAAATAGAATTTTGGTTCAAGGTGGATTAGAGAGAGTTTTTAGCAAGGGGCAATCAGATATCCAGTCAGAAGGACCGTTCCCTATGTTAAGAGGTTAGCGTCGTAATGGATAAGTTCAAAAAGGGGGTAGTAGTTAAGGAATAATTAGGAATGGTATGTTTTGATTATGACCTCGTCGCTCGTTCATAACTCACAACCATGGTGATCTCCCCCAAACCCATTACCCAAATCGGCAGCAGCTTTGAGTTATCCATTGTTGTGCCCATTTACAACGAGTACGAAAGCATTCCATTACTGATCGAGCAAATCAGTGGAGTAGCTCAGTTGATGGATGTACCTTACGAGCTGATTTGTGTGGATGATGGTTCAACCGATGGATCTGGGGAGCTACTCAAAAAATTGGCCAGGGAACGTCATGACCTACGGGTTATCTTGCTGCGGCGAAACTATGGACAAACCCCGGCCATGGCAGCTGGATTTAATTACGCCAGAGGACGGGTCATTGTCACCCTGGATGGCGATTTGCAAAATGAGCCTGCCGATATCGCTACGGTTTACCATAAGCTCCATGAAGGGTACGACCTCGTAAGTGGCTGGCGTAAAGATAGGCAGGATGATGCGGTGACGCGGTTGCTACCTTCGAAAATTGCCAACTGGCTGATTGCCCGCGTGACCGGGGTACAGCTCCATGACTATGGCTGTTCGCTCAAGGCCTACAGTGCTGATGTTGTAAAAGACATGAATCTCTATGGTGAACTGCATCGCTTTTTACCTGCGTTGGCTTATATAGAAGGGGCCCGCATTAGTGAAGTGCCTGTACGTCACCATGCGCGTCAGTTTGGCCAAAGTAAGTACGGTTTAGGACGCACGTTTCGGGTGGTATTAGACCTGCTGACCATTTACTTTATGAAGACGTTTCTCACACGCCCCATGCATGTATTTGGTCCGTTTGGTGCGATTTCTGTCTTTGCTGGTCTGGGTCTCAGTGTTTATTTGGCGTTTGTGAAGTTTATTTTGAACGCTGAGATTGGTAATCGTCCCCTGTTGTTGTTGTCCGTGGTGTTGTTTATCTCAGGCATTCAACTATTGAGTGTAGGGCTGTTAGCTGAGCTGATGATGCGCACCTATCACGAGTCACAAAAACGCCCTATTTATCGAGTGCGAGAAATAATCGGCGGCAAAATTTAAGTTTGGGTGTATGGATGCCTAATCTTGAATGGATGCCTAATCTTGAATGTAGGGGGCACCATTGACGAGGGAAATTTCAGCACGCATAAACTCTCGTCCAAGATAGGCGGCATGGTCCAGATAGCTAATGGGACAGGGGTTTTCTTTGTCCTCGAACAGTTTTATGCACAGCTCCTTAGCAGTGCGCCCCTGATACAAACGAGTTTCTTGGCGTGGTGGGGTATCTTTTTTACATACCAAGGGTTCACCAGTTTCAGGATCACAGGCCACACCTTTGTCGTTAATCACATTGGTGAAATGTTTAGCGCAGATGAGTCCTTGGTCAGTGTCTAAATAGATCAGGAAATAACCGTCAGGATCAAGTGCAATAAATCGTTTGGATAGCTTATCGTCTAAGTCCTTGAGCGTATCGGCAGAGGGACTACTATATTGACTGGTGGTCATGGCAGAGAAGCGGTTTCAAATTAAGTTTCTTTGAGTCCCATATTCTACCGTGCAGACTCTTTAATTTCACTTATCCGCCAGTTCCTGCTTCCTCAATAACTAAGGGCTTGAGGGGCAAATCTGCATTGATATGGTCGATTTCTTGTTGTTCGGCGGCGTTAATCCGGTCGATATAGTTATCGAGGACCTGGGCTAATGTAGGATGATAAAACTTATGCAGGCTATGGTTAGGCGCGGCAGGAAACCCACGACGTTTTTTGTGACGTCCACCGGCACCAGGGTCAAATTGTTGAATGCCGTTGGCAATGGCCCAGTCGATGGGTTCATAGTAGCAGGCATTGAAGTGGAGATGGTTGTAGTCTTCGTGAGCGCCCCAGTAGCGGCCATAGAGCAAATCGCCTTTGGTTAAGCAAAAGGACATGCCGATGGGGTCGTTGCTATCGTCGCTGTAGGCAGCAAAAATGACGGTGCGATCGCAATACTCCGGATGCAGCTGCTGAAAAAACTTACGCGTGAGATACTTGCTACCCCACCAGCCAAACTTATCGCAGGTATCACTATAAAAGTCGTAAACCAAATTGCATAGAGTATCTGATAGACCATCGCCGCTGTGCACCTCAAAGTGCAGCCCAGCTTTAGCAACCGATTTACGCTCCCGCTTAATATTGCGACGCTGGTTAGCATTAAAGCGAGCCAGGTAGTCATCAAACGTTTTGTAGCCTTCGTTTTTCCAGATATAGCTATGGTGCAGCCACTTATAAAAACCTAGCGCTTCCATAGAACTCTGCCAGACAGGGTCAGCATACAGAAAATGGCAGCCTGAAATCTGATTTTGCAGGCAAAACTGATCGATGGCCGCCACCATTACCTGGGTGAGTGTGGCCTCATCTTCCCCAGTGGCAATCAAAAACCGGTAGCCCTCAGCAGGGGTAAAGGGTGACATACCCAATAACTTTGGATAGTAGTCAATCCCCAGCTGATCGGCTAAATCAGCCCACTGATGATCAAAAATAAACTCACCACGACTATGACCCTTGAGGTACAGCGGTGCGGCTGCGACTAGTTTGTCTTTGTACCACACTGTCAGATGGTTAGGCAGCCAGCCTGTCTGAGCTTTAGTACTGCCGGATGTTTCCATAGAATTGAGCCAAAACCACTCAAAAAAAGGTGTTTTGAGCGGTTGCGCCATGCTATCCCAGTCTGCTGCAGACAGGTCTGCCATACGATTAACCCAACGCAGCGTGTAGTCGGTCAATGACTCAGTTATGGTTGTCCCCATTCTTGGCATAGCGTTATTGGTTCTTTACGGTAATGTAGCGCGGTAGATGGGGAATGGGAAGACGGGGAATAGGGAATGGGAATCCCCAACGGGCAATGGGCAATGGGAATCCCCAATGGGCAATGGGCAGCGAGATTTTTTACCGCTGTCGTTGGTAATTTAAGAACACTTCATTCCCAATGGTTTGATTGGATATCAGTCTGAACCTGGGAGCATTTGCTAGGGAGAACCCAGGACCATCGCAGGGTGTGGGAGCATTATAGCCACCGATGATCAAGGGACAAATGGTCAACCAGAGTTCATCAATCAGATCTATGGCCATGAGGTCGGCAACCAATTGACCACCACCCATTACCACTAGATGATGATTGCCCAGAGTTTTAAGTTCGGTCAAAATTTGTTGCCAGTCAAAATGGTTTGTATTTTGCTGAGTGGGTGCGTTCCAGATACGCTCAAAGTTATCTTTTCCTTGCCAGGGTTCACCCCCTCTGGCGGTGGTTATTAACCAGCGCGGAACTGGCTGACTAAAGAAGGGTGCAGTCGGATCCAGCTGTCCTGATGCAGAGCAGACAATCTGCAGTGGCTGGGGATTTTTTTGGTGTTGACGTCGTTTTTCCAATAGGTCTAGATCTTTAATGATGGCAGTGGTGCCGTAGGCTCTTAGGGTGCCAGCTCCAAATAACGTGGCATCTGCCTTGGCTAAACACTGTTCGAGATGGCGTTGATCAGCGTTTGATGGAAACCGGGCGGCAGTACGATGGGTATCGCTGATTTTGCCATCAGCACTCATGGCCAAAATAGTAGTGACGTGGGGACGACTTGTCGGTTTATGGCTACGCTTGTGAGCTGGCGGCATGGGCTTATTGGTACATAAATAGCTGTATTGGCTAGTCGGCTAGCTTGGTTGCAAAACATGTCATGTGTGATGCCCGTCAACATTTGGTTTCAGGCGATTGAGTAACCTTTGATAAGGCTTCATCTATATGAGTGCTAATTCAACTTTTGGCAAGGTAGCCGGTAGTGAGGTAAGACCAGTCGATAAACTAGGTGGGTGCTGGTACCGGTATCAGTAGTAACACAATGGTCGTAAGTACGATTATTGTGAAAACTGATATTGATGCATGGTGATTTAGCAGTAGAGATAACATCGAGATAGACGAAGCTTTCATGGGGGCGAGGTAGCTTCGATTAGACTATGGCAGGCTGGTAGGTATTTCTTATACGTCGTTATCTATGATTTGGAAGCTATGTCTTATCTACAATCCCTGTTGAAATCAGTGGCGATTCTTAGATTCTTATAAGTTTTTAGCGGTTTATGGCTAAGCGTCCTCTTTCATTTCGTCGGTTATTAATACTGCGTATTTTGCTGTTGAGTACACCAGTGCTACTCATTGGCCAAGCAATTACGTTGCGTAAGGCACGTTCAAGCCTATTGGAAACTGCGCGGCAAAATTTAACGAGCAGTGCCATTAATAAGGCTACTGGTTTGAAGGAAAGTGTGCGAGCAGTAGAGTCTGAACTGATGCTCTTGGCAGATAGCCAAGCTTTGAAATCAGGAGAAACGAAAGATATTGAGCAGACTTTAAGGCGCTATATCGATATTGCTTCCCATCAAGTTGGCTGTTTGGAGTTGACTGATGCTGAAACAGGGAAGGTGTTACAAACGTCCATGAGCTGTGGGGCGTCGTTGTTGCCAACACCGTTACAGTTGCCCTGGCAGCAGGATCCCACAGGGAAAGCGGACTTTTATTTAGTCGATCTGGATAGTCCTTATCGGACAGATACAGAGGTAGTGCCAGAGGCGGTTTCAGATCTCAATGATGAGCGGGGGATGCATCCTTCTCTGCTCGATTTAATTGTGGCCACACCGATTTATAACCCGGAAGGCAAGCTGCGCTACACCTTGTCTGCTCAGCTCGGGTTTACTCAGCTGGAGGATACCAATCCCCGTTCATTAGTAGGTAAAACCGTCATTATTGACCCCAATGGCATTGTAGTGACCCATCCTGACCCTAATTTAGTCGGTCTTTCGGTGGATGATCTCCGGGGGGCTGATCGGTTTGTGAGCATCATTAGTAGTATTCGGGTGGGGAATGCGGATACTTTACACCTGTTTAGCTTGTTGGAAAGTGGTGATGAATGGCTAGCAGGCTATAGTGGCGCGAAGCTACCAATTTCTACGGGACAGACCCAAACCTGGAATGTGCTGGCGGTGACGCCACTTGATCAGGCCCTCCATGCTTTGGGGGAAATTCGCATGATTTTATTCCTGCTGACGCTGGGGTTACTGGGGGCTAATGCGCTGCTGGCTCTCTATGTGGCGCGTAGTTTGTCATTACCTGTGGAGCGGTTAATTCATTACACTCAACAGGTGCAAGATCTTTCCTCTGAGGTGAAAGCAGCTCCTAAAAACCGAAGTATTTGGGAGTTAGACTACCTGGGCAAGGTATTAGAACGGATGCTACGTCGCCTGGAGGGTGGAGCCCAAGAGCTACGCCAGGCTTGGGAAAATGCTCAAATGGCAAACCAGCTTAAAAATGAGTTTTTAGCAAATACCTCCCATGAGTTGCGTACGCCGCTCAATGCCATTATTGGTTGTGTCCGTCTGGTGCGGGATGGCTGCTGTGATGATCGTGAAGAGGAGCTAGAGTTTTTAGAGCGGGCTGATAATGCGGCAATTCACTTGCTGAAGATTATCAATGACATTTTGGATATTGCCAAAATCGAATCGGGCACCATGAGCCTTGATTTAGAAACGTTGGATTTGGGGCATGTTGTTCAAGCGGTTCTAGATATGCAAGCGCTGCAGATTGAACAAAAAGGGTTAGCTCTATATCGTCCTCAAAAGTCAGAGCCAATTTGGGTAAAGGGTGATGGCGATAAGCTAAAACAAGTGTTGCTGAACATTGTCTACAATGCGATCAAATTTACCCATAGTGGCAGTATTACGGCCAAAATAGAGGTGGTCCATACGGTAGATGCCTCGGACGATGATTCAGATGGGGTACCTGCACCTCGGGTCAGTGTGACTATTCAGGATACGGGCATTGGCATTGATCCCAAGGACCAACAAAAACTATTCCATCCGTTTGTCATGGTGGATGGTACTCATACGCGCAGTTATGAGGGCACAGGTCTAGGGTTGGCCATTTCGAAGAACTTTATGAAACTAATGGGCGGTAGTATTGGTCTCTACAGCGCAGGTGTGGGGCAAGGGACGGCTGTGACGGTGAGCTTACCGCTGTTGGCTAATCAAGGTGAAACTGAGACTGAAGATGAGGAGCCTGAGCAAGTTGATAATTATGGGACTCCAGTAGCCGAACAGGTTTTGGTAGGGCAGACGGTAGATGGTTAATAATGAGATGGATAGTTGACGATGGGGTTAGGCCCCTAGTTGCCAATCTCTATCCAAATGCCTTGCTGGTTTAGGGATTGGCTAAGGGCTTCTAAGATGGCGACCAATTTTGTGCCGACAGACCCTGAGGATAAGGCAGATGGCTGATTGGTGACGGCACTTTGGACGAAGTGGTTACACATGGTGGCCAGGGGTTCTTGATTGGGGATTGGTACTGACTCGGTGTTTAACTTTGTAGGCTGAAATGTGTCGGTTTCTAACTCACCAAACTGCAGAGTTAGGGGAGAAGCCGGGCGCATTTCATCGAAGATCAGGCTACCGCGATCGCAAACCACGCTTAATAGCCGCTGTTTGTGGGGATTGGCCCAACATAGATGAATGGTCGCCTCAAAGCCACTGGCATAGCAGAGACGACACCAGACGACATCAGCTAGGGGCTTAGTTTGGTCCGAACGTTCTAGCCAGTTAAGCCCTTGGGCTTGAACACGGGTGGGAGTATCGCTCAGCCAATGGTTAAAAATAGCAATGTCATGAATTGCCAGATCCCAAAGCGCATCGACATCATGACGAACAGGCCCAAGATTCGTGCGGGCGGCATAGCCGTAACGTGGAATCCCTAACCTGGCTAGGTGGGTCTTTGCTTGACCAACAGCGGGGTGAAAAAGATAGGTGTGGTCAATAAACAACTGCCGGTTTTGCTGCTGAGCCAGACGGCAGAGCGCTGCGGAGGTGTCAGCGGTTAGAGTCAGCGGTTTTTCGCAAAGGACGTGGAGCTGGTGTTTGAGGGCTGCAGTGACAATGGCTTCGTGGGTAGTGGCTGGTGTGGCGATCGCAACTGCGTTTAACCCGTCAATGTCCAAGGCAGGCTGCCAATTGGCTAACCGTACCACTGAGTCATCCAGACTAAATTTTTCGGCGATGGCCGTTAACCGCTCAGATGAGGGATCGATCACTGCGCGTACCTGAATTTTTGGATGGGCTAAAAAGTTGCGTAATAGGTGGGTGCCCCATCGTCCCACCCCCATAAGTGCCAGCTGAATTTGACCTGTATTTGGCTCCATGGCTATGTGCTCTTTAAATTGTCTATGGTCTGGCTGGCTGCAGTCCATTATGTGCATAGGCGGTGTCTAAACTGCCTGATTTTGATTTAAACCTTGTCCAAGTCCAAAACTGGAGTTTTTCCCTAGAAGAACCTAAAGGTTTTAACTTGGACGTGGTTTAGGCGTAATTAAAGGCTCTAACTGTTGGTAGGCTTGCTGAGCTGCCTGTTGTTCTGCCTGTTTAATGGATGAGCCTTTACCATCTCCCCACAGTTTGCCCTGATAGTGTACCTGTGCATAAAAACGCTCTGGGTCACCATGGCGTTGGCTAATTTCTTTGACGGTATATTGAGGTAATTGTTTGTTGTGGGCCTGGGTCAGTTCTTGTAGGGCCGCCTTGTAATTTTGGCGGGCGGGATCATTTTTAATAGTTTGGGTGAGGCGCTCAAAGTAGCGATCTAGCCAGGGACGGATAAGACTCAGGTTATGGGTACTCAGGTATAGGGCCCCCAGGACTGCTTCAAAGGCGTCGGCCAGACGTGAATTTTGCCCGGCCCGGTCGCCAGCGGCACTGGTCGATATGTGTAGGTAGCGGCTAAAGTTGTATTCTTGGGCCAAAATTGCCAAATTACGATCGCTGACAAGTTGCGATCGCACTGCTGCCATTTCCCCCACAGACATATGAGGATGGGCTGTTTGCAAAAACTCTGCTGCTGCCAGTCTTAAAGCTGCGTCGCCTAGAAATTCTAAAATTTCGTTATTGTGCTCAGCTGAACTAGAAATATCTACCAATGCCTGATGCAGCAAATCCCAGCGTACGGCTGCACTGTTGGTGAGTCCTAACTTCGCTATAAATTTTTCTAGGTCCCGTTGTCGTCGGGGATCATCTTGCAAGGTCCTCTGCGTATTGCCCTTTGCCTGTTGGCCATTCACCATTGACACTTATTTGGTGGGCGTTGCCCACCCTCCTACCTGAAAAAATGGAAAGAGTCAGCCGTAAGCCGGGTTCTGTTCTCGCTGATGTCATCATCAACGGGCGGTTATCTATCTGGGACGACTGTTACCAGTTGCCTCTAGCGGTACACCAAACACGGGGCTGGAAAAAGGTCAACCATGACCCCTGCGACCTTGCTCCTGGCCGGGGTTTACCGAGCCAGTACCTCTCGATACTGCTGGTGCGCTCTTACCGCACCTTTGCACCCTTACCTGTAGTGGACCTGCCACCCATCGGCGGTATGTTTCTGTGGCACTATCCTCACGGTCACCCGCACTGGGAGTTACCCAGCAAGCCTGACCTTTCAGGAGCCCGGACTTTCCTCAAGCTAAGGGCTTAGCCCGCAAGCTAAACGCGCTTAGCCCGCAACCGCAGCACCAACTCTTTCCGACTAACTATAATATCCCCTGCAGCGTCATGGTGAATTGGAGGATGCATTACAGCGGTTCTCGATTGAGATGAATCTATTCAGGGGGTATAAGTGAGTAGTGATTGAGGAGGTATTGAATACGGGTGAGAAACACTACATACCTACATTCATTGAGTGGATGTTGACTATTGCAAATGAGGTAATAGCCCAGAACGTTCTAAGACAAGTTTGACTTGCTCATTTAGTCCCTTGGCAACAATCTTTCCACCAGCTCGATTAGATTGTAAAACGCCTTCCCATAGTACAGATGCAGCTTCAGGTTCGAGAAATTTTGTTTTTGCCATGTCAATGATCAGAACAACACCGGGCTGAATCTTTTGCTTTAAATCTTTCTCAAAAAATGGTGTGATAAAGCTATCGACACGACTGGGTAAACGGATGACTGTGTAAGCAGAATGCGAGCTTGTATACATATTTGATAAACGTTACTCAGTACAGGACTACTGTAAGTGAAATGCTCTAGGCCAGCCCTGAGGCGTTTTACGGAGATACGGAGTTCATTCGATAAAGTTTGACGTATTTAGCGGTTTGTCAAAACTGCGCCTCCTAAAAAATACTGAAAATTTCGCAGTGTCAACAGGCTTAATGTTGCATTGCATGATGTATGCCATGGATTGCGAGTGCACAGTAAATTTGCGATCAATCTCACTCAAACTCATCATGAGTTTGAGTTAAGATAAAGGCCTGAGTTGGCGATCTTTTTATGGAACATCTGTCTCAATCCTGGTCTAGTGTTTCCCCTGATGTCGTAAGCGATGGGGTGATATCTAGCTTTTTGGCTAGCTTGGGTACTGGAATCGGAGCAATTCCAGTGCTTTTTGTCTCACAGCTAAGCGAACGTTGGAAAGCCTTACTGTTGAGTGTAGGTAGTGGTGTAATGCTATCGGCGGCAGCGTTTTCGTTGTTGATACCAGCATTGTTTCTGGCTGGCAATGGGTTGGGGGCCGTTGAAGTTGTCACTGCTGTTATGGTAGGGGCAGTAATTTTCTATGGTTTAGAGCGCTTGCTGCCAGAACCAGAATTAGAGCATGAGGCGCACTTGCGTCATATTTGGCTATTTGTGTTGGCCATTGCCTTGCATCATTTTCCAGAAGGTTTGGCCGTTGGTGTGGGAACGGCGTCTACCCACGATGCGAGTATTGCAATTGGGGTGGCTTTGCAAAACCTACCCGAAGGATTGATGGTGGCTATAGCCCTGCGACAGTTGGGCTATGGTGCTGGACTATCGCTGGGGGTGGCGGTTGTGTCTGGTTGGTTAGAGCCCCTGGGCGGTTTATTTGGAGTGGTTTTAGTGAATTGGGGTAGTGCGATCGCGCCCATTGGTATGGCGTTAGCTGCTGGGGCAATGCTCTTTGTAGTACTCCATGAGTTGCTGCCCGAACTGAATTTGAAGACGTTAAACAGCAGTGGATCAGTGGGTTTATTGGCCGGGGTAGTGATGATGGGAATGGTGGAGCAGTTACTTTAAATCTCGCAGATACCTTCGTTTTTTATGTCGTTAAATTGTTCAATGTGGTCTAGATGGATGATGGTATCATTATCGAGAAACCCGATTAAAAGTGGATAATCCTGTAGGGGCAATCCCTTGTGGATGCCTTTCGATGCCGGACGCTATCAAGCAGGATTTCGTATAAGGTAAGGAGTGAAGTTCTTTAGCATCCTCCTATGCGGTCAAAATTAACCCACCATAGAGGGACTCTACCCCGATGGTGGGTTAAGCGTTTCTAAGTGTTTTCAGGCTAATATCTGGGCGTTACTATTTACCCTCTGGCAATTGTTGGGAGCCACTGGCTAGATTATTTACGGCGCTAGCAATGTCCAGCCCCGTTGTCTGTTTGAGTTGCTCGATAATGGCAATTGCCTGTTTGGCGGTTCCCCCTGTTTGGCCATCGATCATGGTGACATTCTGAATATTCACATCAGGTACTGTAGCGCTCAGGGTTTTTAACAACATTTCCAGCTTTTGTAACAGGAAAATATCACGGGCATTACCCCCAGCTGCACGCCAGGACTCAGCCAGCTGTTTGGTACCTTCTGCTTGGGCTTTGCCGTCTTCAATAATCTGGGCAGCATCCCCTTTTGCTTCTGCCATGGCTCGCTTACACTCAGCCTCAGCAGGGGCGACCACGTCTGCTTTGAGTTGTTCCGTGACCTGCTTGATTCGTTCCTGCTGTACTGGAATCTCAGACTGAATGCGAACGAGTTCAGAGGCAATTTCAGCTTCTACCTCGGCCACGACAGCACCCCGCTTGGTCAGGGCGTCTTGAATCCGACGCTCGGCTTCGGCTTCGGCAATGCCAGTATCCCGCTCAATCCGACGTACAGAGGTGAGCTTTTCATTCTCAGCCGTTTGAATGGCGGATGCTGATTGGGCATTGGCTTCGGCAATGCGGGCATCACGCTGTAGTTGAGCCTGCTGTTTACGACCGATAGAATCAAGGTAGCGTACGTTGTCAGAAATATTTTGAATTTGGAGGGTGTCAAGCACTAGTCCTAGCTTTTCAAGATCCTCTTCAGCTTCATCTAAGAGACTTTTGGCAAAGGCAATTTTGTCTTCGTTGACTTGCTCTGGGGTTAGACTAGCCAATACGCCTCGCAAGTTGCCTTCCAGGGTCTCTTTAGCAATTTTTTCAATCTCCTTTCGGCTCTTACCCAACAGTCTTTCGATAGCATTGTGGATAGCGGGTTCTTCGCCAGCAACCTTGATGTTAGCAACGCCATCTACCTGCAGTGGAATACCTCCTTTTGAGTAGGCGTTGGTGACCTTTAGCTCGATGATCATATTGGTGAGGTCCATGCGTAGCGCCTTTTCTAATAAGGGTTTACGAATGCTACTGCCGCCTTTGACTAAGCGATAGCCGACCTTTTTTTGCCCTAACCGTTTTTGAGCGCCTGCAAAGATCAGTACCTCGTTGGGCTGGCAAATATAATAAAGGTTGCGAATGATTAGGGAGATAACTCCTGTACCACCGCCGAGAATAACGAGTAAAAGAACTAAACCTGGCATTAGTTACTGCCCTCCATGTTGGGCTCTATAGTTGTTGTGTTAGTGGTTGTATTACTTGCGGCAGCAGGTTCTAGCTGACGTTGAAAGTTTTGGTGCAGGGTACCGGTAACGTCGATACCTAGGGTGTCGTCTACCTGTTTGAGGAACTGACGGACAATGTCGGGATAGATATTGACGAGACTGGCAATGGACTGACCGTCGCCGTTGTCGATGACGTTGACATTTTTGAGATGAATGCGACCGGGAATCTTTGCAGCTTCCCTGAGTACCATGTCAATTTGCTGTATCAAAAAGACCTGAGTGGCATCCGTACCCGTTTCAGCCCAGACCTTGGCCAGCATGTTGTTAACGAGGGCAGCGGCTTTGGCATTCTCTTCTAGCGCTGCTGCTTGTCCCTTAGCATAGAGTTCCTGGGCTTGTTTGGCAGCTTGGGCAGGCAGGACTTCGTCAGCTTGTAGACGCAGGCGTTCAAGTTCAGCCCGTACGGTTTGTAGCTGTTGTTCTGCCCGTGCCCGTGCTTCTTTTGCAGCTGCCGTGGTGCGTTCTTCTTCTGATTTGGCCCGTTCCTCTAGCTCAGCTTTAATTTTACGCAGTTGGTTTTGCTTTTCCTGTACTACAGTGAGAGCTTGTGTTCTGGCAACTTCCGCCTGCTTTTGGCAGTCTGCTTCAATCCTGTCAGCTTCACCAACGGCTTCAGCTTCAGCAATTTCGGCATCGCGAATGATATTAGCGATGCGACGACGACCGATGGAGCTAAGGTAGTCAACATCATCGGTGACACTTTGAATCTTTAAGGTGTCTAGATGCAGGCCCAGTTTGCCCAGGTCTTTGGCTACATCAGCGGCAATCCGTTCTGCGAAGTTGAGCCGATCTTCGTTTACCTGTTCTGGGGTAAGTAGGGCGACAACACCTCGAAGGTTACCTTCTAAGGTTTCGCGGACTACCCGACGAATTTCTGAGCGGTTGCGACCTAGAAAGCGCTCAATGGCGTTGCCGACAACGCTGCGATCGCTAGAAATTTTGACATTAGCGATGGCCTGAATATTCAGCGGTGTGCCTCCCTTGGCATAGGCATTGGTCACCTCAACCGGGATTGGCATGGTGGTCATGTCCATGCTTTGCACCTGTTCAATAATAGGTACTACCAGAGTGCGACCGCCAAAAACAACCCGATAGCCAACAGTCTGGCCTCGTTTATTTTTGTATTTGCGACCCGAGATAATTAAGATCTGATTGGGGTTACAAATGCGTAAACAGGTCTTGAGCACTATGATTAATGCACCAACGCCAAGTAGACCGAGGACCAGCGCACTACCGCCTAATATGGCACCTGCCTGGGCTGTATTTTGACTGGCCTGAGTAATGGGCAAAGCCTGGGCCACTTCGTAACTCGCTATTTCGGCCTGGGCCGATGTGTTTTGGTCACTTGCTGGTGTAGTCTGCCCCAGCAAGAGTGAAGGGTGTGTCATAGGTATGAATAGATCAGTGTAGGTTAGTTCTGCTGAGCAGCAGTTTCGTCAGAAACGACCCAAAGGCGATTTTTCTCGACATTAACGACGAGCACTTTGTCCCCCGGTACGAATTGTTTGGTATCGTCCGTTAATGCCATCATGTGCAATGTACTACCACGTATTTCCAGGCGTACTTTGCCCTTGCTTTTGGCATCAAAGGGCAGTTCTACGATGCCCAACCGTCCGGCAAAATCTTCGGTACGAATAAGACTATCGGCATGGCGACGGGCCAGGTGACGAAGGACAATTGCCAGGGAACCCCCTAGCAAAATGCCCATAATCAGGGCGACGCTGAAGATGATTGAACTAGGCCAGTTTGGCTGGACCCAACCGAGGCTAAGGCCAGTCAGGCCAAAGAAAAATCCACCGACGGTCCAGAATTTGAAACTGGTCAGGATGTTAAGGCTAAAGACGTAAGCTCCTTTAACTTTGCGCAGGAGCTGGAGGTCAGTGTCTATTTCGGCATCAAAGCCAGTTCCTGCACTCATATCTGGTGCATCGCCGTCGATGTCCACATCACCGTCGAGGTCTAGATCCGCATCTAGATCCACATCGGCATCAAAGTCGGCATCGAAATCGGCATCACCGGCACCGCCTAGAGCTGCGATCGCAACAAAGACGCCGCCAATGACAAAACAAAACCAGTAAATTGACTGCACGGTATCTCCTTAGGGGTTCATTCCCTAGTGATAGTCAGATACAGTCTGTGACCTTAAAATTCCTGACAATTTTTAATGTTCTGTAGGGTTGGCACGGGCCACCACTCCTTGCAGCAGAAATGTTACCCAATATTGTCCGGATCCACACCCATTTCCCGCAGCTTTGCCTGTAACTGCTCCAATTTTTTCTGAGTTTCTAGTTGTGCTTGTTCTGCCATTTCAGCCCGCTGTCGTTCTTCTTCAGCCCGCTGCCGTTCTTCTTCAGCTGTTCGTTCTGCCTGTTGTCGAGCCAGGGCTTCTTGCTTAAGTGCTACAGCCAGTTCACTGGGGATCAACAGGCGTTCATCGTTATCCTGACGGTAAAAGCCAATCAGCTGTCCTTCATGCACGAGACGCAGTTGCAATGGTTCACTGATACTGTCGCTGATCGGTTCGTAATAGGGTTCTTCGGGACCGTTCCGTAGACGATATCCCTGTAGGGCAGGCTCTAACCATTCAGCTTTGGGATCAAACAGCCAATATTCTTGAACACCCAGCTGGGCATAGAGAGTTTTCTTAAATACTTCATCTTTACTGCGAGTTCCTTGAGAGGTCATTTCAAAAATAACCGAGGGAACTTCCCCTTCTTGCCAGATTTTATAGTTGTCTCGACCGCCAGGTTCTACGCCAAAGATAACCATGACATCTGGAGCCACACGCAGCTTAGGATAGCCTTGGGCATAGTACATAAACTGGTTGCCGAGCACCGTGGCCTGTTGCCCCTGAAGGTATTGGGTCAATACCTCAATAGTGACCAACATGGCATAGAGATGGACAAATGTTTCAGCCACAGGTTTGCCGTCAGAACTGGGATAGACAACGGTAGATTCTGCCTCAGTTTGAGGTCTATGAACAGTAGTCACCATAGCCCACCTAGCGAATAGATGTACTTATCATACTTGCAAAATACATACGCTGCCGTCCGTTGGGATAGCAGCGTATGTCATAAGGGGAACGAACTCCGAACTCCGAATTCTACACTAGGGAAATCGTCCCGGATTAATTAAGTTGATACCCGTTATCTATGACTGCCAATTTCAGCCACAATTTTCTCCTTTATTCTCTCGGGTACCGTACTCAGATGATCATACTGCCAACTGAAGAAGCCCACTCCCATACTCAACGAGCGTAACTCTAAGATGAGAGTTTGCATTTCAGCCACAGGCAGCTGAGCAGAGACTTCATCCCAACCTGGCCAATTTTCCTTGTTGTTGTACCCCATCACCTGCCCTCGACGACCGCTGATCAGCGTGAGCACATTGGAGGTAAAGCGATTGGGGACCGATATAGACAGCGAAGCCACCGGTTCTAACAGCGCTGGCTTGCACTCAGGTAGCCCAGTTTGCATCGCAATGCGAGCCGCCTGCTTAAATGCCTGATCAGAACTATCTACATGGTGATAAGACCCGTTTTTCAATGTGACCGAGACATCCACCACTGGGAAGCCTAAAGGACCTTGTTTAAGAAACTCTCTTACCCCCGTCTCCACACTAGGAATATATTGTTTGGGAACAACACCGCCAACAATCTTTTCATCGAACTTAAACCCTTCTCCCCTGGGTAAGGGCTGAATGTCGATGTAAATGTCGCCAAACTGTCCATGGCCACCGGTCTGGTGTTTGTAGCGTCCGCGAATATCAGATTTAGCATTGCGGATGGTCTCTTTGTAAGCGACCTGAGGTTCATGGGTAGTCATGGGCAAGTTGTACTTGCGGTTGAGCCAGTCCATGGCAATTTTCAGATGGACATCTCCCTGCCCCCACAAAATCACTTCGTGGGTGTCGCCATGTTGTTCCCAATGTAGGGCAGGGTCTTCTTCCACTAATTTGTTGAGGGCTCCGCTGAGCTTTACTTCGTCATTGCGCTTTTCGGGGGCAATGGCTAGGGCATAAACCGCTGGCAAAATATCCGCTGTGGGTAAGATTTTGTCAGCGGTTTCGGCTGTGGTTAGGGTGTCGCCCGTTTGAGCATTTTCTAGGCGGGCGATCGCAACCACATTACCAGCCTCAGCCGCACTTAGTGCCTGTTGTTGACTCCCCCTTAAGGCATAAAGACCACCCATGCGATCCATGCCAAGGCTGGCTCCATCCTTGAGGGTACCTCGCCAGATCCGAGCCAACGATAGTTTGCCACCTTGGGGACTATAGTAGGTTTTGAGAATCTGCACTAAGGGTTTGTTATTACTTAGATCAATGCCCCGTCGTTCAGCCGTCACCTGCGGTTCGGGGGTTTCACGGACTAAGGCATCCAGCAGTGGGCGAACACCATAATCATTGGTGGCTACACCAACAAACACGGGCACTACCAGGTCTGCGCCCAACTCCATCCTGAGATCCTGAATAATTTCATCTTCTGGTGGATCGATTTCTTCCAGTAGCTCTTCTAATAAATGATCGTCAAAGTCTGCTAGAGTCTCCAGCATTTCGGTGCGCGCTGCTTTTTCCTCTGCCGCCAGTTCTGTCGGCAACGGTATCGGGTCAGCTGCCGCTCCAGCATGGTAGTGATAGGCTTGCTCACTAACTAAGTCAATAAACCCTACCAGGTCTGCGCCAGTGCCAATGGGATATTGGTGGGGCACTAGGGGCCGACTAGAAACAGATTTTAGGGCGTCTAACACCTCTGCAAAGGGTGCACTGGCGCGATCCATTTTATTTAGCCAGACCACATGGGGGATTTCCCACTTATCGAGAAAATGTAATAGCGGTGAGACCGTAAGGACCCTGCTGGGGTCAGGTTCGCACACGACAATGGCGGCGTCCACACCCATCAAAACATGTAGCGGTTCTTGCAATAATTCAATTGAGCCTGGGCAGTCAAGGAATGTAAAACGAATGCCGCCGTACTCAGTACAGGCGGCATTCGTTTCGACCGTCATTTGGCGATTGCGGGCTTCAGGTGTGTGGTCTCCAACCGTATTACCGTCAGGAATAGATCCTTTGCGAGAAATAGCATCGGTGACCGAAAGCAGACTCTCAAGCAATGTGGTTTTACCACTTGAGTATGGGCCTACAATCGCCACGTTTCGTGAACGACAGACAGCGGCTTTAGCCATAGGTTTACCCCTTTTTCTAAAGAGAAGAAAATCGGCCAAGTTCAGATTGGGGTTTTAGGTTGTAGAGCGTCTGAACTTTTAGGCCAGGGGACGATACCTCTTAACGGACATTAAGGGCGAAATCAATTAGGTTAAGAAACTATGAGCCCCTGGGTTATATGGCTAGCCTAGCGTTGCTAGAAGTCCTTAATGAAAAGGAGTTTGAAAAAATTTATCAGTTTAAGAAGAGTAAGGCAGGGTTAAGTTTTAAGTTTTAACTGTTGAGTTTTGAGTGGAACTCAAATCCACCTCCGGTTCAAAACCGCGCGTTGTCGACTAAAGCGACAAAATTATTCATGCTGATTGGGATCGTTTATACGTGACTAATCCTTTGAGTGGGTTTTAATCCAATTAACCTTCTGGCTTTGATTCCAAGACGGAGTAACGCCTTGTCACCAGATGCAAGACTTTGAGAATGGACTCTACTTCCAGTTTTTATTCACACCAATGAGATTGCCAAACAGCATAATAAATCCACTCGCTAGGATAATTAGGGCTAAAGCCGCAAAGATACCGTCGAAAGCTGAGAGGTCTTCCATGGTCGGGATGACTAATTTTTCTACTTCTATAGTTTAGAGGGTCTGGTAGAGTTGAGAGCACGCTGGCCATCAAACTTGTCGATGATAATATTGCTGTAACGGGTTGCGATCGCACCTACCGACAATAAACATATCTCCAGCTCTGTCGGATCCATGTGCTTACCCCCCAAAATGCGATTAGCAAAAAACACCGTACCTGCTTTATCAGTTTGAAATGAACCAAACCGCATTTTTCGGTTTTCGTCCAATAAAAACCTAAGCAAGTCTAGCTCAGGTCCACAACTAAGAGCGACACAACTACTGGCTCGTACTATGGCCATTTCTTTATCAGGATACGGATGAGTATCCCAGGGCAGCACATACAACTCAACTAGCGTTGTTTCTTCGTAGAGCAAATCAAAACAAGGCTGCTCTACATCGGTTCGTACGGTTGCTTTAAATAGGCTGCCACTGAGATAGTCCTGTACCCGCTCATAGGTAAGTTCTTGGGCCCCATTAGTAAATTTCATTAACACTACATGATAAACATATCGGCACTGACCTCTGCTGGACCGCTTTGTTTCTTTTTAACAAAGGCATTGGGGCTGCTGTCCGACTCCAGACGACCGTCCACCAGGTTGATAATGCGATCGGCCACATCCAAAATACGATTGTCGTGGGTGACCATCAGCACAGTGCAACCTTCTTGCCTTGAGAGCGTATGGAGGTAGTTCACGACGTCACGACCGGATTTTTTATCCAGGGCCGCTGTGGGTTCATCGGCCAAAATCAGTTTTGGATGATTTACAAGGGCCCTTGCGATGGCCACCCGTTGTTTTTGACCGCCGGACAGTGAGTGGGGTTTGTAATCTACTCGTTCAGCTAGCCCGAGGGTACTAAGCATGGTGACGGCTTGCTCTCGCTTTGATGAGAATTTTCCGGTAAGTTCCACAGCCATTTCGACATTTTGGCTGGCGGTCAGAGACTCAAATAAATTGTGCGCCTGAAAAATAAAGCCAATATTGCGGCGGATATTGACCATGGCTCGTTCGCCCATGCCAACTAGTTCTTGGTCAAGTATACGCAGGCTGCCTGAGTGTAACTGTCTCAGTGCGCCTGCCAAGGTTAGTAATGTTGTCTTACCAGAGCCAGAGGGACCGGTGAGAATAACAATTTGGCCCTTGGGTAACTCAAGGGAAATATCGAACAATACTTGTTTGCTCAGGTCACCGATGCCAAAGAAATAGTTTAGATGCTGAATTTGAACAGCCAGGTCATCTCTAGATGACTCAAAGGTAGATTTTTTTTGAGTTTTGAACATGTTGCTACCCTAACTCAACGTCTATGTAAAGTTGTTCGATGATAATGATTGCTAATCCCAGACTCTTATCGGGCTATATTGTCTAGCTCCAGATATTCGGTTGGTGAGCAGTAGGCATAGCCAACAACCATCGGGACTGACTCTCTAAAATACGTCGGCTGGATCGGTGGTTTGAACTTTGCGGACCGCGATCGCACCCGAAACTAAACACATGATGAACGTCGCCATAAGTAAATTCATAATGCGCTCTGGCGTCATTTGGAAAAATAGACCAGTCGCATTACCTGCCGCCTGATAAAGTAACTGACTTACTAACACCCCTGGAATAAATCCCAGCACAGATAAAATCAGAGCTTCCTGGATAACCACCCCTAAAAGATAACCATTCCTATATCCCATAGCCTTAAGCGTGGCATATTCAGCCCAATGGTCAGCTACGTCGGTATAAAGAATTTGATATACCAAAATAATGCCGACAAAAAAGCCCATGCTGGTGAGCAATGAAAACACAAAACCAATATTAGTGTTCTCTTGCCAGTATTTGCGCTCGCGAATAACAAACCCGTTTTCCCCTTCTCGGGCGATCACCAGCACATCGTTGGGCAGGTTATTTTGCAGAGTTTTAACGATGCGCTTTGTATTAGTGCCTGGTTCCAGTTTCACCACCCCAACATCAACAGTCGCAAAGCTACGCTTATCTTCCTCGGGACCCCGATCAGCAAAGTAGCGCAGAAAGTTTTGGTCGCTCATAAGTAGGTTGCCATTGCCTGAAGCAAAGTCAGTACCCATGGTAAAAGTCCCCACAAGGCGAATATGCCGATCCGCTAACTCACTGACCACGCCAGCTTCGATGGGACCTACCTCCGCTCGCGATTGGGTGTCCATAAGAGCCGTTTCTGGGAGCTTTAAGGCCTGGCGATGGGTTTCGATTTCAGGGATATTGAGTACCGGTTCATCCGGATTAATGGCAATCACCCTAACGCCACGAGATTTACGATTTTCTGGATTTTTCCAGTTCACTTCACTGATATACATGGCATAGGCGTCCTGCACCCCGTCAAAGGCCCGAGCTTGATACAGCCGTCTGCGGGCAAAGGCACGGGGGACAAACATATTGGTCCGTAGGCGATTAATAATGATGACCTCACCGTTTAAGCGGTTTAATAGCTGCAGCTGACTGTCATATAGGGCATTCATAAACCCGTTAAACATAAACATCAGCAGAACAGCAAACCCCACACCGGCCAAAGAGGTGGCAAAGCGGCGGCGGTCATGGGTGAGATTCAGCCAAGCGAGGGGGATTCGTTTAATCATTCAGTCTGTTGCACACCCATTGACGAAATGCCCGTACGACAGATTGAGTCCAGCTAACATCTTCTAGCAGTAGCCTCTGGCCTGGAGGGACATGGAGTTGTCGGACCTGTAATAAAACCATGGAAATTTACCTAGAAGATTTCAGCTGGGTCAGCCGTCACGGCTTTTCGCACAGAAATAAGGCCCGATAGGCTGCACATTAGTAATGTTAGGCATAAGACAAAGATGACACGACCGCCATTCATGGCCACAGGTAAGGTACCAGCGGTCGCCTTGGCAGTGAGGTGATACAGCCCAAGGGCAGCAGCAAGACCAGGAATATACCCGAGAACGGCTAGAAAAATAGCTTCTTGTAGCACAATCTTGAATAGGTACTGGGAGCGATACCCCATAGCCTTCATGGTGGCGTACTCGGGCAGGTGATCTCGAATATCAGTAAATAAAATCTGGTAGACGATAACAGCACCAACCACAAACGAAACCGCTACACCCAAGCTAAAAATAAAACCAATGGAGGTAGATTCTAGCCAGTAGTCAGCGTCATGTTTGATCATGCCTGCTTTGGTGTAAACGTCCACATCGGCAGGTAGTAAGGCACGCATGGTTTCGGCCACTTTTTCCGGAGGTGTGCCAGTTTTGAGCTTCACCAGCCCCACATTGATCAAATTTAGGGGCCGAGGCTCTAAATATCGCACAAAATTTTGGTCGCTCATAATCAGGGTGCCGTCGGCGGCAAACCCACCCCCCAGAACATAGGTGCCGCCGATAGTGGCGCGGCGACGGTCGGCCTCGGTCGTGATACCAATTTCTTGGGGACCAAATTCTGGTCGGGAAAATCGATCAAAGAATACTGTATTAGGCTGACTAAGGATTCGACGGGCTTGGGTTCCCTGGAGTTCGGGCATCAAAAATACGGGGTCATTGGGGTTAATGCCATAGGTGAAAATGGCACGGCTTACACCGGTTTCAGGATTTCGCCACAGCAGGTATTCGCTGTATAGGGGCATGACCCGCTCCACACCTTCTACGCCAGCAACCTGATACAGTCGCTCCCGTGGGAAGGCTGTTGAGGAGCTGATTTCTAACGTCTCTGGCGAAATCAAAAAAAGTTCAGCATTAAACTGTTCATAAAAGTTGGTGGCAGTGGAAATCAGGGCACCCATAAAGCCCAGATTCATAAATATCAGGATGACGGCAAAGGCAACACCTGCGATCGCAACCACTAATCGAGTGCGCTCATGCATCAAATTAGCCCAAGCTACCGAAACCCTTGCCATAGCTAGCTTTTTCCGGACGCAACATCGGTTTTGATGTCGATCAACACATCCACCTGGAGATTGGTCAGCATGGCGACCACTTCATCTTGATCCACGGCAATGCGGACTTCGACGATGCGGGCATCCGCATTAGCTGCTGGATCATCATCCAGTACATCGTTCTTAAAAATCTGCAGACCAATGGTTTCCACCTGACCACTAAGTTCTCCCTCAAAAGCCCCATTACGACTGGTGATGGTGGCTTTTTGCCCAGGTTTTACCAAACCCACATCGGTTTCATAGACTTCGGCTACGACGTACATTTCATCTGTGTTGCCCATGGACAATAGCCGATTATTAGCAATAGCTTCTCCTGGACGGATGTAAATGTCCAAAATTTGACCCGCTATCGGTGCTTGGATGACCGTGCGATTAAGTCTGGCTTCTGCTAAAGCTAAATTTTGCTGAGCGGCTTCCACCCCAGTCTCTACGGAGGCTAGTTGCAAATTGGCCTCGGCCATAGATACTTGGGCCGCCGCATTATCTAACGCCGTATCCCGTGCCAGTTCTAGCTGAGTTTTTGTGGCTTGGGCGTTGGCAATATCACTGATAAGTTCCTCCACCTGGGTTTGTTGCTGGTCCAGATCCTGTCGGGTAATGGCACCTTGGCCAAACAAGTTCTGAAAACGAGCTAAATCAGTTTCTGCTAAAGCCAGACTGGCTTCTAAACTGCGAATTTTGGCAGCTTGAGCTTCAATGGCTTGAATTTGAGGTTGGTCAATTTGCCCCGCTTTTGTATTAGCTTCAGTGATACGAGCAGCACCTAACGTCTGCTCGGCTGCCAAGCTTTGCTGAGCTTCCGCGAGTTGACTAGCGGCGTAGTCACGTTCAGCCTTACGGATATCGTACATGTCTAGCTCAGCTAGGATCTGGCCAGACTCTACTTGAAATCCTTCCTCTACGAGTAATTTGGCTAACACACCGGTTTCTGCCGCAGCGACATCAATCACTTCGCTTTTCGGTTCAATCCGACCTAAGGCAGCTACGTCCACACGCTGCGGTGGTGGTTTTGCGGCCTCTTCAAGAGCGGCCTGACGTGATTGTTGCGCTGAGCGAAGTGCGACCAGAGCTGCACTGCCAACCACTAAAAACAGTACTATCCCAATCCAAAAACTGGTTTTTTTTAAGGGCTGTTGAGCAGACTGTGGAACCATACGGGCTTTTAGGGCTTCTTATACGGTGATGGATGCCAGAGAAAGTTAAGCAAATTTTACTGTCTAGTTTAATTCCTCTAGTGAGAATCATGTTGTTGTAGGTAATGCGCTTTGTTAGGCAATACATTTCTATGGACATTGCCTACTGCCCATAGCCCATAGCCTAAAGCAAATTCATCAACGTTACTTCCCAAACTAATCTGGGTTGTACGTATCTCAGGAGTTGTTTGCGGGCGAGTTCTAGTTGCTCCATGCCTTGAGCATGGCCTTGTTGCCAGCGGATTTGTTGTAGATAGTCTAGAAGCCAGAGTTGTGATTCTGGTTCTAAGGTTTGGGCAATTTGGCGGGCGAGTCCTAGGGCCGTGGGAAGATCGGCCAGGGGCTGGCTGATTTGTTGGAGTAGTTCTGGAGCAATGGTTTGTAGCTGCTGCCAGCTCGCAATAGCACCCCCTGGACTGCCCTGGGCCAGGGCCAGCACTTCAGGGGAATTCAAAATTTCGTCATGGCCACCCTGGGTCAGCACCTGAGCCATATCGGCTGGGCTCAAGCGTCTAAATGGGATGGTCTGACAGCGTGAAATCAAGGTAGGCAGAAGTGTTTGCTGGTCAGGGGCAATTAATACTAAAGTGGCCTGTCCCGGTTCTTCTAGGGTTTTAAGCAAACCGTTGGCGGCAGCTTCCGCAATCAAGTCTGCTGATTCAATGACGACAACGGCTCGGCTAGCTTCCAACGGCGGGCGACTCAAAAAGCGGGCAATGTCTCGAATTTGTTCTAAACGCACTTGAGGACGTCCACGGCGTTTGATACCAGTTGCCTGGGCTTCGGCTACGGTTAAGAGCTTATTCTGATGCAGGTAGGTGGGTTCAACCCAGAGTAAATCGGGATGATTTCGAAACTGAATTCGACGTTTGAGGTTATCGGTTGCTTCGTATGAATTATCCAGCAACATGGTTGCAAATGCTGTGGCCACCAGGCTACGACCAACTCCAGCCGGACCTACAAATAAATAACCAGGGGCAACCCGTTCTCGTATGACCGCCTGTATAAGTAAATTGACAGCCTGGGGCTGTCCAATAATATGGGCAAAATGCTGAATTAGTTGCTGTTTTTGCTCTGTGGAGGCTGAGGGCAACTCAAAGGGCATACCATTGTTGTAAGTAAGTTGAGACGATGGTTTGAATGTTTTCAGCGACAACTTCCTGACTAAGGCTGCCATCCACCGTAATGAATTTATCGTTTTGGGTTTTGGCCTGGGCAGCAAAGCCCTGATGAACTCGACGGTGAAATTCAATCCCGGCCTGCTCAATCCGGTCGGTTGTGCCTCGGGTGTTGATCCGTTTTAGTCCTTTGGCAACATCTAACTTGAGCCAGAGGGTCAGATCACTGCTTAAACCGCCAGTGGCAATAGTATTTAGGGTATTGATTAAGTTTAAGTCAAGTTGTCGACCATAGCCTTGGTAGGCTATGGTTGAAGCAGTGTAGCGATCGCAAAGGATCAAATGACCTGTTTCAAGAGCGGGCATCAAAATTCGCTCCACATGTTGGGCACGGTCAGCTGCATAGAGTAATAGTTCTGATGTGCTAGTTAAACTTTCTGTCCCCGTTGATGGTTGTAATAAGACCTGTCTGATTTTCTGGCCCATGCTTGTTCCACCCGGTTGCCGAGTAATGAGGATTCCGGCTAGATGGTTAGACAGCTTACCCTTCATACATTTGCTTTCTAACCACTGGTGAAGATGGCGAATCTGTGTGGTTTTACCACTTCCTTCAATTCCTTCAAAGACGATGAGTTTACCGCGCATCATTTCCTCAGTAGCAAAGTACAGTTACACTAATTCAAGAGGAGTGGTTCAATAACTTAATCTATATTTATCCTGAAAAGCTTACTGTTCTCTAGAAGGGTAAACGTAAATGCAGATTTATACCTAGATATGGTGAGATAGTATATCCAGGTAATAAATTGCAAGATTATGACTCATTGTTTAGTCTAATGCTGCCCTTTCTCCTTCGACACTTTAGGTTCTGAAACTGTGCAGTAGCTCCAGAATTTTCTATGGCTCGGTATACCAATCTTTTCGTAAGCGTTCTTCCTGCTAATAACTTGCGTGAGTCATTACCAGGTGTTCTCCAGTCATGTGGTCTCCATTTGGTGTATCAGGATGGGGATTACATGATGGCAAAGGAGCGCCCTGGTATGGTTGCTTTTAGCCAGTTAGCTACGGTTGAGGTTTTGATCGGAGCTGCTGACGATACCGAATTTTTGTCCCAAGATACGGCCTCTACTGTTAATTTGGTAGTTAAGAATGAGGAGCTGCCGCTGAAGGCTAATAATCATTGCCACAAGGTTTTCATGCAAGTTAACCAGGCAATTGAGAGCAAGGCTAGCTGACCTATGCTATAGGCTTTATTGAGCACTGATTGCAGCCTACCGGATAAAGGTATGAATGTAAGTTAGTCGCCCAATTTTGTTAAAGCTACTAATTGTCTTCATCTTCGTCGATCATATTTGGACTAATTAATGTGATGTCAAACTCGTCAGGAGGAACGGTTGACGTGGTATCCCGTTTCAACTGATAGTAAATTGCTCGTGCCTGCGGGCCGAAAACAATTTCATCTTCATTTTTTAGATCGTGGGCCTGTAATTTACGACCATTGATCAACATACCGTTTGCGCTGGGTTTGCCCTTAAGGTTGCCATCTACAATCCGATAGTAATAGCTTTCATCGTCCCTAGGGAGCTGCACTAGCGTGGCATGGTGTCTAGAAACAAACTGTGAAGCTAAGCGAATGTCACATTTCGCATCGCGACCAACGGAATAGACAGAGCTATCTAGGACAATTTCCCGTCGGCCTTGACTATCCTCGACGATAAGAATACTGCTGAGATGAGAACCTGAAGCCATGCTAACTGTGAAATGATAAATCCTAAAAAAATCAGGCTGTCAATTACTTAAACCATGTCCAAGTTAAAACCTGGAATTTCTTCTACGGCAAAACTATAATTCTGGACGTGGACAAAGCTATTTACTATCAATATTCTGTGAGTATTTAGAACCTTCAGGATTTTCCCTTGCTCTTCAGCGTTATGCAATGGGAATACCATACCCCTTATATATGCTTTTCGAATTTTTCATAGAGAATTAGGTTATCCAAATAAGCATATGTAGCTGCTAAATCAATCTCAACTAAGACATAGCAGACAATATAGCATTCCCTACCAAATACTGGAATACGACAGCTATTATCTTGCAATAATTAATCACTATCCTGAAAAAATATTTCTAACTAAAAAATATTTCTAACTAAAAAATGCCATTTTGCTACAACGGCAAAATGGCATTGAACTGAGATGATTCCTGGTGGTCAATTACCAGGACTAGGCCAAAACAGCTTTACCAGCGCCAGCCAAAGAATCAGTCAAACGCTCGTAGGTAGATCGCATCTTTAACCCTACAAGGATCTGGAACAAACCTGTACCATTGTTGGAACCTGGGTATTCCCGGTGCTTTAGCAATAGTTCAGTCATTTCACCATATCTGCGGGTAGAGATGTTGCTGAGATGCTCTTCAACATAAATTAGCTCTTCTAGCTTTTCGAACTGGCCATCAATTTCCAGAACGGATACTTCGTTACCCATATAGGTATCAGGCCCGTAAGCCATACGGATACCTGGATAGGAGCAAGTTAGCTTACGGCCACAGGGTACCCAATCAATAGTGGACCCTTCATCGAACAGGTAGGCAGGCTGAAGACCTTCCACACCTTCCTTTTGAATCATCTGTACCCGCAAGATCTTGCGGTCTTTGTCGTCTTTAATCAGATTAGTTGGTAGAACCTGCAAAACGACATCAGCATACTGCTTCTGAACATCAATGTAGGCTTCAAAGTCAGGTTTACGGGCTTGAATAGATGCCAAAACATCCTCATAGGTATGGCCCCGCTCTGCCATATCACGCTGAATTTTCCAAGCAATCTTGACTTCATCACTGATGTCAAGATAAACACTGAAATCAAGCAGATCGCGTACTCGCTCATCGTAGAGAGGATGAAGTCCCTCAATGACGACAACATGGTTGGGGTCGATGCGCTCAGGCGGATCGATCATGCCAGTTTCGTGATTATAAATTGGCTTATCGATTGGACTTCCTGACTTAAGAGCTTTGATTTGCTCATACATCAGATCGAAATTATTTGCCTTAGGATTGAGGGCCGTCACCCCAGCTTCTTTGCGTTGCTTACGATCTAGACTGTGATAGTCATCCAGACAGATGACAGTCATAAACTCTTCGCCGAAAAGATCGCTGAGGCGCTTCAAAAACGTAGATTTTCCACATCCTGAATCACCGGCAACACCAATTAGAACCACGCGGTCGGGCTGACTGGTCATGGAATCCTCTTAATGAAAACAGTTAACAAATTTATGCGAAACCAATCAACGAGTCTATGAACCGTGACTCAGTTGGGTATCAGCAGTGGGTTTTGAACGTTGCAAAAGTTAAAATTTATCCTATCAGAATCTGTAGCCTTTTGAAAGACTGGTTGACGGCTCTCATTTGTGAATGGTCAGAGTAGGCATATCTAAAGTATAGAGGTGTGTTCATTAACAATACTTGATAGCCTGGTAAAGCCTGAGGCAGACAAAATTGTGTGTGAATTTATGGCTTTTAACGTGAGTCAGTCCGCTAACCTCGTATTAATATTTTTTTGATCAACCATGGCCGTTTCTAAAGCAACTGTTTCTTCTGATGGAACTGAGAAGGATACTTTTCTGCATCGCGAAATTTTAGGGGCTCGCCGCTGGAGTAACTATTGGTGGGCTACTGTAACAACGATTGGCGGAACCGGTTTTTTATTAGCTGGTTTCTCTAGTTATACGGGGTTTAATCTGCTACCGTTTGCAGATCCTACCCAGCTAATCTTTATTCCTCAGGGGATTGTGATGTGTTTTTATGGCACAGTGGCCCTACTGCTATCCCTCTATCTCTGGTTGATTTGTGCTTGGAATGTGGGTGGGGGATTCAATCGTTTTGATAAAGCTGTCCAGGAGGTTCAGATCTTTCGATGGGGATTTCCTGGGAAGAATCGTGAAATTGACTTCAAGTATCCTTTGGCGTCGGTTACAGCGATACGTGTTGATATCCGAGAAGGCTTGAATCCTAAACGAGTGCTCTACCTTAAGGTCAAGGGTAAAGGTGATATTCCCCTGACTCGGGTAGGCCAACCAATGTCACTGGCAGCTGTGGAAAATCAAGGAGCTGAACTGGCTCGATTTCTGCAGGTTCCCCTAGAAGGGTTGTAGTGATTAGTGCAGATTCAGTATGGGCTATCCCTATTGAAAAGCAAGGTTCCCTGTGACAAGATATGTTGCCTTTAGTCAACGAAGGAATTAATCATGGTTTTCGGTTTCCGGATGAAATGGGCCATCGGTTTAGTCGTGGCCTTGTTTATGGTGAGCTGTACAGCCGGGGCTACTGATTCGTCGTCGGAGTCGCCGGCTACACCGGTAGCACCTGCTGAATCCACGGAGTTAACGCTAACGTCTGTACCCACAGGGTTAGCCCAGCTGAATGGGACTGCGACGGTTGAGTTGGTGGTCAATGGAGAGCGAATTTTAGTTGAAGTTGATGGAACTCAAGCGCCGATTACGGCGGGTAATTTTGTTGATCTAGTGGCGAGGGGTGTCTACGACGGCACTGTATTTCACCGGGTTGTGCGGGATCCTCAACCGTTTGTAGTTCAGGGGGGAGACCCGCAGAGTAAAGATCCGTCTGTACCCGTGCAGCGATTGGGGACTGGCGGGTTTGTAGACCCGGATACTGGGGAAAAACGTGTTATTCCTTTGGAAATTACTCCTGAGGGGGCCGATCAGCCGATTTATAGTCAAACTTTGGCAACCGCAGTTGGGACAGCTAAACCTGTTCTAAAGCATACGCATGGAGCAGTGGCTATGGCCCGTTCGCAGTTTCCTGATTCGGCCTCGTCGCAGTTTTATTTCGCCCTGGCAGATTTACCCTTTTTAGATGGTAGCTATGCTGTGTTTGGCTATGTGACTGAGGGGTTGGATGTGGTGGATGCAGTTCAGCAAGGGGATGTGCTTGAATCTGCCACGGTGATTGAGGGCATGGACAATCTGGTAACTGAATAGTTTTTGGGCAGGGGCTGTAAGTTTACTGAATGGTTGATGTCGATATTACCGGCATTGGTTTGTGGACGGCTTTGGGGCCAACAGCTTGGGTAACTTGGATCAGTCTACTATCGGGTAAAAGTGCAATCTCACTCCGTCAACCCTTTCATTCCTTGCCTGTTATGCCTATGGCTATGGCTGGTAAGCTGCCTGTAGATCCCGAAGATATAGTCCTTGCAGTTATTAAAGCTGCCATGGCTGATGCCGGACTCGTGACACCTCAGCCGGATTGTGGCGTGGTGGTGGGCTCTAGCCGCAGTTATTTAAATCGTTGGGAAGCGATGGCACGGGGGGAGTTAACTCTGGCTGATTGGCTGCCTGCGTTACCCTGTGGGTTATCGAGTCGGGTTGCCCAAATGCTTGCCAGTCAGGGGCCTGCACTTGCCCCGATGGCGGCTTGTGCTACGGGGCTTTGGGCCTTGTTTCAAGGCTATATGCTGCTCCAGGCAAGCCAGTGCCAGCGGGTGATTGTGGCGGCAGTGGATGCACCCATTACCCCCTTAACTCTAACGGGCTTTCGACGGATGAAAGCGATGGCCTTAGAGGGCTGCTATCCGTTTGATCTAGATCGCGATGGATTAGTCCTTGGGGAAGGAGCAGCGGCTGTAATTTTAGAGACTAGGGAAACAACCCGGCGCAAATTTTCCTATGGTCAAATTCTAGGATTTGGCCTCAGTAATGATGCGTATCACATTAGTTCCTCCCAGCAGAGTGGCACCCTGGCTGTAGCGCGACAATGCTTGCAACGTAGTGGTTTACACCCAGCAGACATTGACTATATCCATACCCATGGTACGGGCACTCGACTCAATGATGCTAATGAGGCTTATATGATTCAGCAGCTCTTTCCTGACGCTGCTGTCAGTTCAACTAAGGGTGCCACGGGCCATACTCTAGGCGCGGCAGGCTTAATTGGTATGGTGTTTAGCCTGCTTAGTCTCAAGCATCAGTGTTTACCTCCTTGTGTCGGTCTCAAGCGGCCTGAGTTTGAGCTTGATTTTGTACTGCCTGGCTCTCCCCGATATGGCCCTTTGAACTATGGGCTATGCAGCAGTTTTGGGTTTGGTGGGCAAAATGCCATTGTTGCGATCGCCCAATCGCGGACTTGAGACCCTTCGAGCTTGAACATCGCCATAGTCGATGCCCCTGGTTAACAGATTAGAGCGCTAAACTGAGTATGTTGATTAAGCGGAGATTGTCAAGCTGCTGGTCAATGGCCGGTTATGAACCACGTTCAAGTTGAAACCTGTAGAGTCTTTACCGGAAAAACTCTAGTTCTGGACGTGGCCAAGTTTCATTAGCTCCATTTTTAGTTCTACGTCCTCTGTATATGAATAAATCCACCTCCCCATCGTCTCCTCACGTTCCGTTTAGACGTCGTACCATCCGTACGCTAGCGACTGGATGGTTTTTACTCCAGAGTCTGATCGCAGCTCCTTTGGTGGCGATTCAACCCGTTGCTGCCCAGGCTGAGGGGAATGATGAAACTCCAATTACCTATGGCCAGCTATTACAAAAGCTAGATCAGGGTGAGGTACAGGAAGTTGAGCTGGATAACCTGCGTGGAGTGGCCCATGTCCGCCTGAAAGGGGATCAGGAAAATGAACCTCTACAACCGGTAGCTTTATTTGCAAACGATATTTACAATCAGCATCTGTTGCAAAAGCTACGTAGCAGTGATGTTGACTATAAGGTTAGGGAAAATTCGGATAACAGCGCGCTGACAGGATTAGCGGTTAATGCCTTACTGGCGCTGATTGTTGTATTTGCGCTACTAATGATTTTGCGCCGGTCTGCCAACTCTGCCAGTGGAGCAATGAACTTTGGCCGTTCCCGTGCCCGATTTCAAATGGAAGCCAAAACTGGGGTGATGTTTGATGATGTGGCAGGCATTGAAGAAGCCAAGGAAGAATTGCAAGAAGTTGTTACTTTTCTCAAAAATCCTGAGAAATTTACCGCGATTGGTGCCCGTATTCCTAAGGGGGTATTGCTGGTAGGTCAACCAGGTACTGGTAAAACCCTCTTAGCTAAAGCGATTGCTGGTGAAGCTGGCGTGCCATTTTTTAGCATTTCGGGGTCTGAGTTTGTCGAAATGTTTGTGGGTGTGGGGGCTTCCCGCGTACGCGATCTGTTTAAAAAAGCCAAGGAAAATTCCCCTTGTATCGTCTTCATTGATGAAATTGATGCCGTTGGTCGTCAGCGTGGTGCTGGAATTGGTGGTGGTAATGACGAGCGTGAACAAACTCTCAATCAGTTACTGACCGAAATGGATGGATTTGAAGGCAATAGCGGCATCATTGTAATTGCTGCTACCAATCGCCCTGATGTGTTAGACGCGGCTCTGTTGCGTCCAGGTAGATTTGACCGACAAATAACCGTTGATTTACCCAGCTATAAAGGTCGGCTGGGGATTTTAGATGTACATGCACGGGACAAAAAAATAGCGGATGATGTCAATCTAGAAGCGATTGCCCGTCGTACCCCTGGATTTTCTGGGGCTCAATTGGCCAACTTGCTCAATGAAGCAGCTATTTTAACGGCTCGTCGTCGCAAAGATGCTGTCACCATGGAAGAAATTGATGATGCCATCGACCGTTTAACCATTGGCCTGACCCTGACACCTCTGCTTGACAGCAAAAAAAAGCGACTAATTGCTTATCATGAAGTTGGCCATGCCCTGGTAAGCACAATGCTGAAGCATTCAGATCCATTAGCTAAGGTGACGATTATTCCTCGTTCCGGTGGTATAGGTGGATTTGCTAGCTATTTACCCAAAGAAGACCGAGTCGATGATGGTTTGATCTCCTATGCTGAGCTAGTCGACCGGATCACCATGGCCTTAGGGGGGCGAGCTGCCGAAGAAATCGTCTTTGGGCCAGATGAAGTCACCCAAGGTGCGGCTAACGATATTCAACAGGTTACTAATATTGCTCGTCAAATGATTACCCGTTTTGGTATGTCCGAGCTTGGATCATTTGCGATGGAATCCCCTAGCAGTGCCATATTCCTGGGACGTAGCGACCTGATGCAGCGTTCAGAATACTCTGATGAAATGGCTGCCAAGATTGATCAGCGTGTGCGGGAAATTGCGATGACGGCCTATACTAAAGCCCGCTCAATACTAAAAAATAACCGTTCTTTGCTAGACCGATTAGTAGACCGGCTAGTGGAGAAAGAAACTATTGATGGTGAGGAGTTTCGTGGCATTGTCAGTGAATACGTAGACCTACCTGCCACCACTCAGTAAGCCTAGCCAAGATTTAACGCATAGGCTCCCGTCCACTGAACTGTCAACTTAATAGGTGCCCTTGACTTTACAGGGGCACTTCACCGCTTAACCCTAAGCGCGATTTTAGATTTAACTATGAGCCTTCAACCTTTAGCTCAGCAGGATGGTTACTTATTCGATGGGCTCACCATCTAAAAGCTCAATTCGACCAGAGGAACGTAGGCATTCTAAGCGCCAACGCTGACCTGATACCCGACCAGGTAAGAAACCCAAGATGGTTAGGTGATTTTCACCGTGGTCAGTTTTTACTTTAACCAGCAAGTCATCCTTACTTTGACTGACGATGAGTGCCTCTATTTCAAACTCACCTTCACGATTCCAAGGTAGTTCGTACTGTGCCTCAGGCTCTTGAGAACGAAGAACAGCGCGAGTGTTTTCGGCTTCAGACATGGGAGCAGTCATAGTTAGTTGGGTGGTTGTCGAACAGGAGTACAGCTGTAATGTACCCAGCCACTCGCAAAGATGGCTTTAGCTAGACGATAACATTTTGGCTGGTTGATCGATTGTGCTGCAGATCATAAAGGCCAAGGAGTGTAAAACATAAAGCTTGGAGAGAGGGGGGAACTTGGAAGGCAATGAAGCGTCCTTACCTAACTGCTTGCTGATCATCATACATGGCTCGTAATACCATCGCCGGGTCTACCCAACTACTTTCAAACTTGAGGCCCCAGTGTAAGTGGGGGCCAGTGGTCCGTCCGGTCATGCCAACACGGCCAATAGGCTGACCCGTGCCAATGTTGGCTCCTTCTCGAATCCGAATGTTGCCATCTGGGTCTACCATGACCTGTTTATTGCCTTCGCGGGTAACGTAGCCTTGCATATGGCAGTAGATATGTTGCCAATCGCCAGATTCAATCACCACTGATGTACCACAGGCACTATCATCTGATACTTCAACCACACGTCCCTCCCACCAGTTGCGGATATAGCTACCGAGGGGAGCTGCGATATCTAAGCCGTAATGAAATTGTTCACCCCCGTAGGGAGATTGGCGATAGCCAAAGGGAGAGGTGTAGGCCTGGAAGTTTTCCACTGGGAATGAGGCGAAACTCCAGGGGCTGATAGCTCTGGCCAATTCAACTTCCGCTGCCTTAGCTGATTTACGTTGAGCTGGAAGGATGAGGCTGGTCAGGGTCCAAAGGGATAAACCGCCTACAAGTAGAAAATTGATGTAGAGACGTGAGCGCCGTCGAGGAAATTTTACCTTTCTTAAACGACTCGTAAGAGCTTGGGTAAACCCTTTTAGAGCAATGGATTTAACAGAACCCAATTTCATATATCCGGAAAACTTTGAACGATTAGCTTGGAACAATTAGCACTTTAAAAGTTTCCCAGGTCAACACAACAATCAGGGGAAGATGGAAGGTTGGTTGACTGAGCATAGTGCCAATACAATATATGGAGTTTTTCCTAACCTGTGGCCATGACCAAACGTTATTGACTAAGGACAGAGTTAGGGCTGCTTGTCGCATTGCCCGCTAATGTACATCAATTTCTTTGAAATGCATACAAAATTGTTTTTTTGATGGTTAAAAAAGTTCTTTTACAGGATTCGACTCACTGGTATCAGCAGGGCATGGTGTTTGATGGGCAAGGCCAGTCTCAGAATGCGATCGCATGTTATACCAAAGCCATTGAGCTGCAACCTAACTACTATGAGGCCTGGGTAAGACGTGGATTAGCCTTAATGTTGCTAGAGAAGTTTCAGCCTGCAATTGCCAATTTCAATCAAGCCGTTGCCCTAAAAATGGATTTAGATTTGGCCTGGTATCTCAAGGCCTACTGCCATGCCCAGATGCAGGCGGATGAATTTGCTTTGCTGGCCTTACAAAAGGCCTTCGCCCTCAATTCCCAGCAGTGGATTGACATGGCCAATCGAGAACCTGCGTTTGATCATCTTAGGCAAGATCCACGATTTCAAGAATTAGTCGTTGGTTAGGTGTCTTTCCAGCACAGCGTCTCAGGGAAAACTCACGCTTTTCTGCTATCTTCTGTTATCTAATGGTGGGCGTGTGATATTCATCTCAGTTCCCTAGCGACTATGCAGGCAACGACTTCGATTTATACGGATTTATTTTTTGTCGGTGGGGGACACACCCATGCCATTGTGTTGCGAAAAATTGGCATGAAGCAATTGCCTGCCGGGGTGCGTCTAACGCTGATTACTAACCTGGTAGATACGCCCTATTCGGGTATGCTACCTTGCCACATTTCAGGGCTTTATGACTTTGACCAGTCCCATATTGATTTGCGGCCCCTGACCCGGTTTGCCAATTGCCGGTTGATTATGGATGAGGTGGTGAATATTGATGCGGATCGACAGGTGATCTATTGCCGTCGTCATCCGCCGATGCGATACGACGCCTTATCGATTGATATTGGCAGTACACCAGCAACGGTGTTTGTGCCGGGGGCAAAAGACTATGCAATTCCGGCTAAGCCCGTACCCAATTTGCTCAGGGCCTGGCATCAGTATTTGCAAGGGCTAAATCAGGCGACAGACTCAGCCACGATTGGCATTGTGGGTGGGGGAGTGGGTGGGGTGGAGTTGGCCCTAAATATGCAGGTGCGTTTGCAGCAGATTGTCGGGCCAGGGGCAACTATCCATGTTTTTCATCGCGGTGCCCAGCTAGCGACAGGACGGAGTCGAGCCACCCAGCGGCAACTGGCTAAGATTTTTCGCGATCGCAATATCCACACTCACTTATCGGAAACCGTTTGTGCGGTAAAGCCGATGGTCACCGATACTGTTTCGGAGACAGTTTCAGATGCAGTGCAAGTGCATTGTGAATCGGGGTTGACGGTGACGTGCGATCGCGTTTTCTGGGTAACCAATGCCAGTGCAGCTCCCTGGCTTACCCATACGGGGCTATCGACGGACAAAGATGGTTTTCTTTTGGTTAAAGACACTCTGCAAACGTTGTCGCACCCCAATGTATTTGCGGTAGGGGATGTGGCCACCATGGTCAACCATCGTCGCCCTAAGGCTGGCGTCTTTGCTGTCCGTCAGGGACCGCCTTTATATAACAATCTTCAACGTTATTTTTCTCAGCAGCCGCTCCAGGCCTTTAAACCCCAGCATCAGTTTCTCAATATTATTGATCTGGGTACGGGCAGTGCTATCGCCTCCCGTGGGCGTTGGTCTGCGGAGTCTGGGTGGTTTCGCCGCTGGAAACATCACATTGACGGCCAGTTTATGGCCCTATTTGAGCAATTTCCAACTATGGAGAATCAACGCCACCCGTCATTAGAAAAAACAAATGTAACGCCCCACTGTGCAGGATGTGGCTCAAAGGTAAGTAGTTCTGTGCTCCGTCGAGCGTTGAATCGGGCCAGGGCAGAATTTCCAGAAATGGACCGTTGGCCGAACCCAGTGAAGGTAGGTCTGGACTCACCTGACGATGCTGCTGTGATTGCTGTACCCGCCGGTATGTTGGCGGTGCAGACCGTAGATCAATTTCGGGCGATTGTAGATGATCCCTATGTCTTTGCCCAGATCTGTGTGAATCACTGTTTGAGTGATTTATTTGCCATGGGAGCAACGCCTCAAACCGTATTGGCTCTGGCAACATTACCCTATGGCACAGATGCTGTACAAACGGAAACGCTCTATCAACTAATGGCAGGCAGTTATCAAGCGTTGACCCCTACTCAAACTTGGCTGGTCGGTGGGCACACGACCGAAGGCTCGGAGTTAACCTTGGGATTTGCTTGCAACGGCTGGGTTGCCCCTGGTGAAGTGTTAACAAAACAAAATCTCAAACCTGGCCTCAGTTTGATTTTGACTAAACCCTTAGGCACAGGGGTGTTGTTTGCCGCAGATATGCAGCGAGCGGCTAAAGGCCGCTGGATCGAAGCTGCTGTTGATAGTATGGTGCAATCGAATCAGATGGCTGCTAATTGTTTCCGAGACCATAGTGTGGCGGCCTGTACGGACATTACTGGATTTGGTCTATTAGGCCATCTCTACGAAATGCTGTCGCCTGGGCTAGCGATCCATCTGAACTTAGGAGCATTGCCCCTATTGCCAGGTGTAAACACCTGTTTCGAGGCTGGTTATCTCAGTTCTCTTCACACCCGTAACCAACAGATTGAACATTACCTCCACAATCCTCAGCCTGAGCGGGCTAACTACCCCTTGTTATTTGACCCTCAAACCTCTGGAGGGTTGCTAGCAGCAATTCCTCAAGACTGTGTGAGCAATTGCTTGGAGGCTCTAAAAAATAAGGGCTATAGTCACAGTCGCTATATTGGTGATGTAGTGCCTGCTGTAGTGGGCCAAGCTCCTTTTACAATCAGAGAGTGAAATCCCTGGGGATTCATCTGTCCTTTCACTCGTTATGTAGTGACCCAGCTGCTTCAGATTACTGACTTTTGGCGGGCCTCTGGCCCAATTTTAGATGTGCGTAGTCCTGGTGAGTATGCCCAGGGACACCTGCCCAAAGCGGTTAGTTTTCCTCTATTTTCGGATGACGAACGGGCTCAGGTGGGGACCTGTTACAAACAGAAAGGCCAGGAAACTGCGATTGAATTGGGCCTGGAACTGGTTGCCCCTAAAATGGTGGGTTTGGTCAAACGGGCCAAAATTTTGGCGGCTCCAAAACGTCAGGTGAGGGTTCATTGCTGGCGTGGGGGTATGCGCAGTGGGTCCGTGGGCTGGCTGTTGGAGACGAGTGGTTTAGATGTCAAGCTATTGGCAGGGGGATATAAAGCGTTTCGTCGCTGGGTTAGACGTACATTGTTCACACCAAAGCCTCTGATTATCTTGGGTGGTATGACGGGGACAGGCAAAACTGATATTTTGCATGCGCTTAGGGATTTGGGAGAGCAGGTTCTAGATCTGGAAGGATTGGCTAATCATCGTGGTAGTAGTTATGGTGCCTTGATGTTGCCGCCTCAGCCCAGTACTGAGCAGTTTGAGAATCTGATTGCAGAGCAGTGGACGGCATTTGATTCCCGGCGTCCGGTTTGGATTGAGGCTGAAAGTCGCCGGGTAGGGACCTGTCGAGTGCCGGATGAAATCATGGGGCAAATGGAAGCAGCGTATACCCTTGAGGTGGTTCGCTCAGAGTCAGAACGATTAAAAATATTGGTAGATGTCTATGGTCAGGCCAATCCAGATGAGTTAATAGTCGCAACTGAGCGTTTACGTAAGCGTTTAGGGGGACTACGAACTCAGAAGGCCGTTGAGCACATTAGGAGCGGTGAACTCGCGGCTGCGGCTGCGATTATCTTGACGTATTATGATCGTACTTACCGTCATGATCTGGTTCGTCGCGGTAAGCAAATTCCCAAGGTAGATGTATCTGAGATGTCTGTTTTTCAGGCAGCCGAGCATTTATTATGCCAGGTGAATGATTGGAATTGGTACCGCAGTTGATCTCTGAAGAGGGGAGAAAAAACGCAAGGTGTTGTGTGCTTTGAATAACGGCAGTTATTTCTGTGAGATATCAGCTTAAAGCGGAATGTTTTCACAAGGGGGAAATCAGGAATCAGGAGTCACTGGTTTCTGGCTTTTAACCTAGAAAGCTTTCCCAGCTTAAGTTGACATTTTTTTGTGCTTTTCAGTGTTTGGATTAACCATGAGCTATCTTCATTACGTACTGCCCGCTACAATTACTTTCCTCGTAGCGTTGTATGCATTTTTCCAAGATACGACAGCTTCTAAGGTAAGTACGCTGAACTGGGCGTTTGTTCTGGTTACAGGGCTGCTTTGGCCAATTACTTTGCCATTTATTATTTGGAAAAAGCTATTGGTGCTCTTCAATATGAGCCGAAAAGATCAGAAAGATGGTGTTGAAATAAAGTTTAGGCGGAGTCACACAATTTGGTACTAGGGGTGTCACCACCCAGTCTGGGGGCTTCCATATGGGCTTCGGCGGCTTGTAAATGCTTCACTAGCATAGTCTTGGTTAGGGGGCCTTCTAGGTGATCCCAGGGTAATGCCTGGGTGGTGGGCCAATCCCCATAGACATAAAAGTCTAGAGGCGGTAGTGCGCCTTTTAGTTCCTTAAAGGCACGGCGATAACTACCCAGGGAATCGCCATAGTGGCGGGTTAGTTCTAGGAGTTGGCCGATGCGTCGATCACCTCTGGAAATTAATGTTTGGATGACGGACCAGTTATAGCTTTCTGGTCTGAAATCAATGCCCTGGGAGCGCAATTTCTTTTGCAAAAATTTCAAGCGTTTTTCAGCTTTGCGGTTCACCCCGTACCACTGAAAGGGGGTGTGTGCTTTTGGGACGAAAGTACTACAACCTAGGGTGAGGCGTAATCCCTGAGCAGCTTTTTTTAACCGCAGCATCAGGGTAGCGGTTGCTTCAAGGTCAGCTTCTGTTTCGCCAGGAATACCAGCCATGCCATACAGTTTGACGCTACTCAATCCCCCAGTTTTAGCATTGACGACGGCCTGTTCAATATCGGCAGTTTCAAGCTTCTTATTGATGGTGTTACGCACCCGTTCTGAGCCACTTTCCACGGCGATGGTAATGGATTTAGTACCGTGATTGACGAGGGTGCTGGCTAGTTTTTTATTGACTGTATTGGTTCGTACAGAGGCAATGCTTAGGCGTACATCATCGTAGGCGGACTGGTTAATGTAATCCAGTAACTCCTCAAAGCCTGGGTGCTGGGTGACTGAGGCTCCTAGCAGCCCTAAGCGTTTGGTCACCATCAGTCCTCGTTCAATGGCGGGAATCAGGGAGTCATCCAAACTAGCAGTGCGGAAGGGCAGGGTGAGATAGCTGGCTAAACAAAAACGACACATTTCTGGGCAGCTGCGTACCACTTCCACCATAAAAATATTTTCCCAGGCGGCTTTTTCGGTGACTACGGTTGAGGCCAGCAGCACGTTGCCCCGATATGTTTGTTTTTTTACAGTGGCAGGGATGCCGCTTACGGGCTCGATGTGGCTAATGGGACCGGTGGGGTCAGTATAGACAGGCTGATAAAGGCTGGGTATGTAAATGCCAGGTACTTGAGCAAGCGCCTTTAGCTGTTCCGGACGACTGGCAAACCGGACCGACTTATAGGTGTCGATAAATGTAGGGATTAGCTCTTCTCCATCTCCCAGCAGCACAATGTCAAAAAAATCTGCAAAGGGCTCTGGATTAGCAGTAAGAACTGGACCGCCGCCAAAAATAAGCGGATGGTGATGGGTGCGATCGCAACTACGAATAGGAACTTGTTGCTGCTCCAGCAAATTTAAGATATTGATATAGTCCAATTCCCATGACACCGAAAATCCCATAATTTCAGGTCTAGAGGAGAGATTACTGGCCAAATCTGTAAACAGGCGACCCACAGCCAGGTCACTACGTCCGGCTAGCATGGCCCAAATTACCTGGTATCCCAGACTAGTAATCCCAATGGCGTATTCGTTGGGAAAGGCAAACACAATGGGAATGGCATCGGAACTGGAAGCAGCAGGCTTAAAGAGTAGATGCTCAGCTGCAAATACAGAGAGGGTCAAAATAGGTGCCTATAGCAAAGGGTCTTACTGTTTATCATAGGGATTCACCCATAGACTACTACACTGGGCTAAGCCATGCAGCCGAACTGAAGACAGCGGCAATTAACTAGGTGTTCATACGGTTATTAGCGCTTTGCAGAGCACATTAGTATGGATGCGTACGTAAATTCATTCCAGCATCGAGTTTGGTCGTTGGTTGGAGCTTGAGGAATGCACGATAACAATTTTTCAAAGTTACTCTCCGATTGCCCCACCCCAACAGTACAAAGACCTTCTAGTTTAGATAATGCAGCTGCTGACTCCCTAAAGGAGGGGTTAGCATTCTATCGCCAAGGTCAGTATGACTCTGCATTAGATATTCTGCAGACTGCCATCAAGACAAGGGAACTCACCCAAAATTGTCTGTTAAAAGGCAAAATTTATAGTGCGATTGCTCTGGTACAGTATAGTCAAAGGCAGTATCTTTGGGCCCTAGAGCCAGCCCGTAAAGCACTTGATATTGGTAGAAGTCTTAATCATATCTCCCTGCAACTGTCAGCACTGGATCAAATTGGGAATAGTTATCGACATCTTAATGACCTTGACAAAGCCTTGAATGCACTGCGGCAAAGTCATCGTCTGGCAGAAGAAGTTAATAATGATAAAGCTCTGAGCCATAGCCTCAACAATTTAGGCCTAGCCTATAAAGCTAAAAAAGATTACTCTCAGGCAATTGATTGCTATGAGCAAAGTCTGAAGTTAGCTCAAACCAGTCAAGATGCCAAAAGCTTGGGGCAAATTTTGCGCAATGTTGGCAACCTGTATCATCGTATCGGTAACTATGACAAAACGATTGAGTATTACAGCCAGCTATTGGAGTTAGAGACGTCTAGGCTAGATAAATCTACCACTATCAAAATTTTGCGCAATTTAAGTACCGCTTGCTATGCGTTGGGTCGCTATGAACTAGCCGTTCAATATTTGAAGCAGCGCCTCAACCTAGCTCGAGATCTAAGCGACCTCAAAGCCCAAGAACAAAGCCTAGATAATCTGAGTATTAATTACGATGCCCTAGGTCAAACCGAGTATGCCATTCTTTATCAAGAACAACGACTTCAGGTATGCCTAGCATTAAAGAATTTTAACTTGCAGCAGCAAGCACTCAAGACGTTAAAGACTACCTGCCTAGCGGCAGGAGACTTTGACCGAATTCTTAAGTACAAGCATTTGCTTAACAGCCATAGAACATAAGTAAATCAAGTCCTATGGCTGCTAAAAACTGTCAATAATTTGGAACGTAACTGATCGTGTCAAGCCCCCTGAGCTAATAACCAGAGGGCTTTAATGCTAGAAAGTGTGGAATTTATGCTGGCCAGTTAGCAGCAACAACTTCAGCTAGGTCAACAACGCGTTGGCTGTAACCCCACTCGTTGTCATACCAAGCAACAACCTTCACCATGTCGCCATCCATAACTAGAGTTAGGCTAGAGTCAACAATCGAAGACTCATCAGTCTTACGATAGTCGATAGAAACCAGAGGCTCTTCTGTGTAGCCCAAGACTCCTTTCATATGACCTTCTGTTGCAGACTTAATGGCCTCGTTGACTTCTTCCTTAATAGTCTTCTTCTCGACTTGAACAACGAGGTCAACTACAGAAACGTTAGGTGTGGGTACGCGCATGGCAATACCGTTGAGCTTCCCCTTCATCTCAGGGATAACCAGAGCTACAGCCTTAGCAGCACCTGTTGATGTAGGGACGATATTGATAGCAGCTGCACGGGCACGTCGCAAGTCGCGGTGACTTGCATCTAGAATGCGCTGGTCACCTGTGTAGCTATGGGTGGTGGTCATTGTTCCTTTGATAATGCCAAAGGCGTCGTTAACCACCTTAACCACAGGTGCTAAGCAGTTAGTGGTGCAACTAGCGTTGCTGATGATGGGGTTTTTGCCATGTACATACTGGTCAGCGTTGACGCCAACCACATAAGTATCGACATTTCCACCCTTACCAGGAGCTGTAATTAGCACCTGTTTAGCACCTGCTTCCAGGTGGCGGCGAGCACCTTCTTCACTAACAAAAACGCCTGTGGATTCGATTACAAGATCAATATCCCAAGCACCCCAAGGTAAATTGTTGGGGTTGCGATCAGAACAGCACTTAATAGTCTTATCGCCGACGGTGATGGTGTCATCCGTGAAGGTGACATCCTCGTCTAAGCGTCCCAATAGGGAGTCATACTTCAGCAGATGACAGGCTGTCTTAGGATCGGAGGTATTGTTGATTGCAACAATATCAAACCCTGAATTTTCTCTGGTCAACCAACAACGTAGAAAGTTGCGCCCAATGCGCCCAAAGCCGTTGATAGCTACTCTAATCACTGCGCTTACCCTCTGTCGTACAACTGCGTCAAATTAGCGTTTGCATTAGCAAATCCAATGATATCCCATCGTCTTAACAGCTCAGAGCCATAAACATCACAGTCTAGCCTGCGTTAAATCCATAGGATCACTGACCCTTGAGCCCAACGAATGGGTTATCGTTCTATATTGAATTAAGTATAATTGCTCACGGTATTGGCTTACAAGTGAGTCTCAGGAATCTGCGTGAAGATCTGACAAAGTGTAAGTTGTAATCAGATGGTATTGAAGGTGGGCAGTATGCCTAAGAGTTGACCCTGATTAAATTACGCGAAATGGCTAGCCCTTATGGGTGGGTATGTGGCCATTCAATGGATTCCTGGTATTATACGCCTGAAATATATGTGTGTGGTGTGTGAGGTAAGTTTTATGCCAGTGGCAGTAGATTTTAGCGGCAGGCCATTTCACTTTATTGGTGTCGGTGGTATTGGTATGTCGGCATTAGCCCATATATTGGCTCAGCGACAGTTACCGGTATCGGGATCTGATTGTCGTTTAACCCATATTACTCGGCGTCTTCAGCAGAAAGGAGTGCATATTTTCTGGAGTCAGGAAGCTGAGAATATTGCCCAGGCAACCCAAAAGGTGTCTGTAGATACGGTGATTTTGCCTCAAGTAGTTTGTTCCACTGCCATTGGTCCTAGCAATCCGGAATACAAGGCAGCTATGGATGCAGGGTGTCCTATGTTTCACCGTTCTGATATTTTGGCAGCGTTGATGAATGAAACTCATGGGATTGCGATCGCAGGTACCCATGGTAAAACCACCACTAGCAGTATGGTGGGTTACCTGCTGCTAAAGGCTGGCATTGATCCATCCATTGTGATTGGTGGTGAGGTATCAGCTTGGCAAGGCAATGCCTATGTCGGCACTAGCGACTATATGGTGGCTGAAGCCGATGAATCCGATGGCTCATTAGTAAAACTGTCAGCAGCCATTGGCGTCATTACCAATATCGAACTTGATCATCCAGATCATTACAGTAGCCTGGATGAAGTGGTAGACATTTTTAAGCACTTTGCTCAACAGTGTGACCTGGTGATTGGCAGTGCCGATTGTGATACGGTGCTTCACCAAATCCAACCGGCTATCACCTATAGTCTGCGACCAGAGTCAGGGGCCGATTATATTGCCGTCGATATCTGTGAAACGGCCCAGGGAACAACCGCTGAGATTTGGGAGCAAGGTCAGCGGCTAGGCGAATTGCATCTGGCGATTTTAGGGCGTCATAATTTAAGTAATGCCTTGGCCGCCATTGCTATCGCCAGACGATTAGGGGTGAAGTTCGATGCCATTGCCACCATTATGGCAACCTTTGTGGGTGCAAAGCGGCGGTTTGACCACCGGGGCTTCCACAACAAGATTCTGTTTATTGATGACTATGCCCACCATCCGAGTGAGATTAAAGTGACACTGGCGACCGCGCAAGTCAAAAGTACAGAGAGTTTAGAAGGGATTAGTCAACGTCGTGTGGTAGCCGTGTTCCAGCCCCATCGCTACAGTCGAATCACAACGCTATTGCCAGAATTTGCCACTGCCTTTACTGATGCGGATCAGGTGATTGTAACTGATATCTATAGTGCTGGAGAGACAAATGCATCAGGGATTACTGGGGAAGATGTGACTAGCGCTATTGGTGAACACCATACCCAGGTTAGTTATGCAGCTACCCCGGATGACGTAAAAACAAAACTAGCATTGTTGTTGCAGCCTGGCGATTTGGTTATTTTCCTGACAGCAGGTACCTTAAATCAGGTAATTCCAGATGTGATGGATTATCAAGCTGAACAAGCTGAACAAACTGCTCTGACGAGTGTTTAAGATTTTGCGAATTATCTATGGCTGTTGAAAAGCAACTAACCAGTACAGGCTGTATTGCTAAATCTGAGTATTCTCTGGCCCATTTGACCACATTTAAGGTAGGTGGTCCGGCTGAGTGGTTTGTCGCTCCTCGCAGTGTCAGTGAGCTTCAGGCTTCAGTGCAATGGGCTGCTGCAGAAGATTTACCGATCACTCGTTTGGGGGCTGGGTCTAACTTGTTGATTAGCGATCGCGGGTTGCCAGGGCTGGTGATTTGTACGCGCTATCTACGCCAGGTTGAGTTTGAAGAGACCGGGCGAGTAACAGCAGCGGCAGGTATGCCCATGGCCACGTTAGCCTGGAAAGCTGCCAAACGGGGATATAAAGGATTGGTGTGGACCGTTGGCATTCCAGGCACAGTTGGTGGAGCAGTGGTGATGAATGCGGGGGCCCATGGTAGTGATACCCAAGCCATTCTTGTGAGTACAGAGGTGCTCAATCCAGATGGGTCCCTAGAAACCCTCACACCTGAGCAACTTCAATTTAAATATCGAACATCTGTGCTACAGAGTGATCCACGGATTGTGACCCAGGCTATATTTCAGTTACAGCCTGGTTATGATCCAACGCTAGTGAGGGCAGAGACCTCCGCCGATTTGGAGCAGCGTCGTTCCACCCAGCCTTATCATTTGCCTAGCTGTGGCAGCGTATTTCGCAATCCCAAACCCAAAAGCGCAGGTTGGCTGATCGAGCAGTCAGGCTTAAAAGGCTTCAAAGTAGGTCAAGCCCAAGTAGCGGAACGCCATGCGAACTTTATCCTCAATTGTGGTGGTGCGACCGCTAGCGATATTTTCAAGCTGATTCGCCATATCCAATATATTGTGGATGATAAATGGTCTTTGCAACTAAGGCCTGAAGTCCAGATTTTAGGGGATTTTTAGGCGATTTAGGCAGTGCCCACTACCCATTGCTAATTGCCCACTGCCTTAAACCAAACATTGCAATTCCGGCCAAGGCAACGTATAGTTTGACAGTTGATTTAGTAAAATCAGGCCGCCGATTATGAGCAAAGGGCAAGGTTTTGGCTTCGGTCTTGGAAAAATGAAAGAGCTGAGCGAAGCCTTTAAGAAGGCTCAGCAAGTTCAAGAAGGAGCTAAAAAACTTCAAGAAGAACTGGAATTAATGGAAATTGAAGGCCAATCGGGCGGTGGCTTGGTCAAGGTTATCCTCAGTGGTAATCAAGAGCCCAAACGCGTGTCTATTTCCCCTGAAGCAATGAACGAAGGGGCAGAGGTGCTGTCTGACTTGGTATCAGCAGCTATGCGTGATGCTTATCTCAAGTCAACAGAGACCATGCGTGAGCGTATGGAAGAACTGACGGGTGGTTTGCAGCTACCAGGTCTGTAAAATTTCCGCGATAGAGTTATCGCTAGACGACTAGCGCATTGGTTGCTGGTCGTTTTTGCATATCTGCTTAGCTGTGCTCATCGAGTTTCTACTATGACAACCCGACTATTGTTTGTGTGTCTAGGCAATATCTGCCGGTCTCCATCGGCGGAAAATATCATGAACCACTTGCTGGAAAAGCGAGATTTGCAGTCAAAGATAAGCTGCGACTCTGCAGGCACATCTAGCTATCACATCGGTAGTCCACCGGATAGTCGGATGACAGCGGCTGCCAAAAAGCGAGGTATTAATCTAGTAGGACGTGCTCGACAGTTTACGGTGGCAGATTTTGATCAGTTTGATCTAATCTTGGCCATGGATGACAGTAACTATCGCAATATTTTGGCACTTGATCCATCCGGAAAATATGCCCAAAAAGTAAAACGCATGTGCGATTTTTGCCAGACGCATGCCGACCGTGAAGTTCCAGATCCCTACTACGGTGGAGCAGATGGGTTTGACTATGTGATTAGTTTATTGATGGATGCCTGTCAGGGATTGTTACAGGATTTGGGTGAGTCATGAGTGGGCTCAGCTATTTTTGAAAGACGAAATCATAGCTTTTGTAGAGGCCTTGCTCATAATTGACCACAAACCAGGTTTCTGGATCGAATGCTAGTGGATAAGCTTCACGTTGGTTAGCATGATGGGCTTTAGAGATCGTGCAATAGGGGGGGGCAATAGTTTCATGTACCTTCGCCTGAGATGAATTTGGGGAAACTGATAAAAACTGGTTTAGCTGGCTGCGGGAAAGACGCTGGTCAGCATTGATAATGGCTTGACAGGTCGACGCCGTATTTGTGTGATTAAGTGGCCATGACTGTACAGCTTGTGACTGTACAGTTTGTAACTGGGCTGTGTGGGTCGATAGGGGTGTCGACAGGCGAGACCATAGGTTTTGAGGCACTAAAGCTAAGGCCAATAGGGCAAGACTGCCGAGGAGCCAAGGCTGGGGCTGGAATCCATATGGACGTGGTTTAACACGATGCCTAGGTCTACTGGGTCTTCGGTACCCTTGGCGATGGGGTGGAGCATATAGTTTAGACTGATTCATAGGACAAACGTTCTAGAGGTTGTGGAATAATTTTAGTACACTTGAACTAAAATGATCTAGTTCACAGCTATAAAACAAAAAAGTTTTTATCATTTGAGTAGAGAGTTATATCGAGCGCCCAACAAAAGATTCAAGAGATGTGTGGATATCAGCAGCTTTTATAGGAGGCGATGGTGAACCGGACGTTGGTATGGTTTCGCCGTGACCTGCGGGTATGTGACCATGAGCCGCTTTATCGAGCTGCGCGACGGGGGGCTGTGATCCCTGTTTTTGTGTTTGACCGTTCGCTGTTGCACCATCCAGAAACAGCGGCGGCCCGAGTTGCCTTTATGGTGAATTGTTTGCACCATCTGGATCAATCGTTACGACATCTGGGGGGGCGTTTGATCCTGCGCTTTGGTGACCCGGTAGAGGTGCTGCCACGGCTAATTGAGGAAGCTCAAGCTGAAGGGGTTTACAGTTACATCGACTGTGAACGAATTTATGGGCGAGTGCGCGATGCGCGACTCAATCAAGCATTGGCCGATCGTCAGATGAAAATTCGTTGGTTTGAGCCTCCTGCCAGCTGTTCGGAGTTGATGGCCTATCCTGACTATCGTCAGTGGTGGTATCAGCAGATGGCTGTTCCTATTGTGCCTGCGCCCTCTCGGGTTGACGTGCCTGTTGAGGTGATAAGTGAGCCATGGCCTGATTTAGAGCAGCTGGGTCACAGCTTAGATGGTAAACCGATTCCTACCGGGAGTACCCAGGTGGCTCGGCAGCTACTACGCCGGTTTTTAACGGAGAAGGCGGATCGTTACTACTGGCAGTTGTCCTATCCCAGTGCTGAAATAACGACAGGACTGAGTCCCTACATCAAATTTGGGGTGATTTCTGTGCGTGAATGTGTGCAGACAATTCAGCGGGCGGATGATCGAGGCGATCATCGGATTCAGCGTAGTTATCATCAGCTAATTTCTCGGTTTAGATGGGGTAACGGGTTTACCCAACGCTTTCGCTATTTGCCTCAATTGGAGTTGCGATCGCTATACAGCATTTTTGATGACGACGGCTGGAGCTTTGATGAAGATCTATATCAAGCTTGGCAACATGGTCAGACTGGGTTTCCCATTGTCGATGCAGCGGCCCGATGTTTGCAGGCCACCGGCGGATATCTGGCGCTCAACTTTCGGACTCGGGCTATTTATGCCAGTTTTCTGAGCAACTTAATCGGCATAGACTGGCGCTACGGGGCACTACACTTTATGCGCCACCTGATAGATGGTGACTGCCCCATTGACCATTATCAGTGGGCGATGCAATCGGGGGTGACCCACTGTGTCGATAAAACCTGGACAAGAATTTATAATCCTCAGCAGGTAGCTGTCGATCGCTGTGATCCAGACGGGCTGTTTATCAAGCGCTGGGTGCCAGAGCTGGCCCATTTACCCCCAGAGCAACTTGGGGCACCGCCCCCGACAAAGGGATATCCAGAGCCAATTTTGGACTATCGGAAAATGCGATCGCACCGGGTAAAGCAACTAGAACAACAGCGGGGGAATTTTTTGAATAGCAATGATATCGTGCCGTATCTAGGCCGAATGCCTAAAAATGTTAGGCCGTTTGGTGCCGAACGCTATTCTAGTGAGACTGTTTGGGCACTTGAAGAGACCCCTAAGCTGTTCCCTGTGGCGTTGAATTTAGACCGTTTGACTGCTCAACAATGTCTCAATTTGCGTACATGGTTTATCGCCCATGTAAACATTACTCCCCCCCAAAAACGTCGACGAAAATCTAACCTTTCACCGGTTCTAAAGCAGTTGAGCCTGCTTTAGATCTAGCCAGAGTAATCATGTAGCTGCGAGAGCCAGGAAATTAGCGTATGCTAAATAACTTAACAACTTTATGGTTGCAGTTAATTTCGAACCGATGCCGTGGTTAGTTCTCGTTCGATTGCAGTCGTTAAAAAGCGATGCCAAATCTTTTTTATTGTTTGCCTGTTGGTGGGCATTGGTTTACGTTGCACTAATGCAGCCCATAAAGTCTATTGGCATGATGAAGTTTATACAACAATTCGAGTATTAGGCCATTCAGAGAACGGCATTAAAGAACAAGTATTAAATAAGCCTGTGGTATCTGCCTCTGAACTACAGGCATTTCAGCAATTTCCTGAACCTAGACGCTGGCGGGATACCTGGTCTGCCCTGGTCAGTCATCCTGAACATCCACCGTTGTTTTACCTATTAGAACGTCTGTGGGTGGGTGTTTGGGGGGCTTCAGTGACATCATTTCGAGCATTGGCAGTCATCTTTGGTTTGGCCTTGCTGCCATTGACCTATTGGGTATGCCAGCAACTCTGGCAAGAGCACTGGGTTGGCCTGATTGCTACCTGTTTGATGTCACTATCACCAGTTCAGTTGCTCTATGCCCAAGAAGCTCGAGAATATAGTTTATGGGCCTGTTTGGTTTTGTTGAGCCACGGCTGTTTATTGCGGGCGATGCGTTCCTCCAGCCGATACTCTAGTAATGCATTTGTTATACACTCTCCCAAAACCTTTGCTATACGTCGGTGGGGACTCTACAGTGCCAGTATGACGCTGATGTTGTACACCACATTGCTCAGTGTTTTGGTTGTGGTTGCCCATAGTTTATATGTATTACTTAGTGGTTCTCGACAACATTGGCAACGATTTGCTGTAGCGCTTGGGGGAACGTTTTTAACATTTATTCCTTGGGTGTTTGTTATCCTGAACAACAAAGCAAAACTCGATTCAGCTACGGATTGGACGTCATTCCGCCAGCCCTTGGGACGGCTGGTAAAACTTTGGGGGCTGCATCTAAGTTCAGCGGTGATTGATCTGGGGCTACCGCTAGAAAACTGGTACACCTATTTAGTGCCGCCCCTAGTTTTGATAGTGTTGCTGCTCGCCCTTTGGCAGTTACTGTTGGTGACTCCGCCAACTACTATGGCTTTTTGCATTGTGACGTTAATGGTGCCTACTTTAGGATTAATTCTGCCCGATTTAATTAATGGTGGGCAGCTATCAATTAGTACGCGCTACTTTATTCCGTCATTGTTAATGGTGACACTAATCCTGGCTGGTTGGCTGTGGCAGCTGATGCTATCAGATCGAGGGAGGTATCGATTTTTAGGTCAGGGCATTTTGGTGCTCTTGTTATCTATCGGGTTAGTTTCAGGTAGCTTAAGTGCAGGGTCATTCACATGGTGGAATAAAAATATTGACTATCACGGTAAGACCATAGGAAATATCATTCGCCAAGCAGAGAATCCTTTAGTGGTAGCTGAGCTGGGGGCAACAGGGCTAGGAAATATGATTTCCTTAAGCTATTCGGTGGACCCTGAGACAGAATTTTTGTTGTTTAAATCCGGGCGATTACCAGAGCTACCCGAGGGATATAGTGACTATTTTGTTGCCTATGCTAAGGGAGATTTACTAGATGAGATTGCGTCTAAAACTGGTAAGTCTCCTACTTTAGCCGAGGGGGATTATCCCCTATGGCGGTTAGAATAATTACCTTTTTAAGATAACGTCAAAACTCATAATAATTAGAGTAAAAGAAGTGATGATAAATGTTGTCTTTCAAAAGGGTAATGTGATTTTTTAAATTAGTTGTGTTGATGAGAATTAGCAATAACGGTCTACTTCAATCTGTGACCCTATTGATCATTAAATGCCAAACTTGTTCTAACAGGGAAACATCGACTTGTCCGTAATCCAAGCCTTGGACTCTTTTGAAAACTCGATTTCTTAGGATGTCTGAATTAGAACAATAATTATTGATTTATATGCAGTCAATTGGATAAAGAAATAGCAAATATTCTACTAACTTTCGATAAAACGTTCTGTTTTTTCAAAGCGAATAGACTAGTTTGAATAAAGACTCTGGCCAAAACTTATCTGGGTGTTTTTATCTTTTCGGTCAACGATATCACTGCTTGCTAGCGCATGGAAATTATAACAAGCAAAGTTTATTTAATATGCTAAGTAGTTCCCGTCGCCCCCAGTCAGAAACAGTTAGCCGTTTAGTTAATGTTTGGGCAGCGCGTTATCGTCCCGATTTTTCCGCGCTCGAGGCGAGTGCCAGATCTTTAATTATTGGCGAAATATATCAATTATTAAAAACATCGGGCTGTCGGGAAATATCTGTGACATTAAATAAGCAACGGGTGGTCGAAACCTGCAAACTGGCAGCTGTGAGGTCAAAAGACTTTTATGTTTATTTTGATGATTTAGATCTTCAAGAAATTATTACCCTGGCCCATTTAGCAAGCCGTATTTATTTACAGCTTTTTGAGTTTTATCAAGTCAATCAAGCTATTCTGTCTGTCTCACAATGGGAATTGGAGCATTTTCCCCTTGACCATCTCGGGCGGATCTTTAAGGTTCCTAATATCAGTGAGCTAGCTTATATTTTAGAGCCTTCCTTAAATGAGTTTAGAGCCCATAGCACGAGTGCTAAAGATGGTAAAACTCTCGGGTTTATGACCACACAGATAAATCTCACCAATGCTTTATTGCTGCAGGAATTAGACCCAGTGGAACGGGCGTTAGTGAGTCCTTACTTAAAGTTTCTAGAAGAGCATATGGCTGTACCTTGGCAGAGAATGTGTGCTGCTGCGCTATACCATAAAGGCGGTTCTACAGTATTTGGTATAGTTGAACGAATGGTGCCCTTAATGTCAGAGATTTCAAAGGTAACTCATAGTCAGTGGAGCCATGACTTTCCCTATTACTGTAATCGTAGAGGCCGACTAGATAATCCGGATGTTCAGCATTCATCCTTGCGTGACTTTAGTATGTTTCAAGTTTATCTGTGGCTGAGTTTTCTACAGGGGCATAGTCGGATTATTGACGAGGAATTAGTAGTTTTATGTCGTGTCGTTTATGGTCAAATAGGCATTCCTTGGGAAATGACGGTTAAAGGGACTAAGTTACTTGCTGAGAAGATATTAAACTACTTAGAGCCCCACGAACTGAGTGTAGTGACGCCCTGCGTTGAAAGTATGCTCAAGGCCTTTATCTGTAGTGATGCCATTGAGCATGGTAATCCTGGTGCCCTGAAGTTTCGCTATCCATAATGTAGTTAGTGCCCTATCTAGACTAAGAATTAGGAGCAGGTGTGTGACGAGTAAAGAGTCAAAAGTGATTAAGAGTGACTCTTTATCCTCTACTCTTTATCAATGTTCAATCCCAATTCTTAGCTTTGACGTTGCACTATCCTGTTAGGGCTAACTTTTGGCAACAGTCATTGCTTTAATTCGTACATCTCCTGTCAGTACCCTTGGCCGGAAGAGCGTTTTAACTAAAATCCATAGGGATTGTAATTCACCGGGTGTGTTCCACCGTTTCCATTGGCCAGGCCGACAATACAACAGCTCTACCAGTTTGCGAATTTCTGGTAAGGTGACATTTTGAAACTGCACGGTTACACAGGGAAACTCCCCGTCATTACTTACGTTTGTTAATACTCCCCTCAGGCTGAGCAAGTCTTCACTAATGGCAAGTTGTACCGGGCGAGTTTCGCCAGGGGCTAATTGAGGTAATCCCCGCTGGGTGAGGGTAATGGTCGCACCAATTTCTGAAATTGCTGTAGTGGTGCCCCACCAAATGCGGCTTGTCGAGTCGGCGCTGGTGTTGTCGCCAATTTGTAACCGGACTACTCGGCGCAGGTCAAACCAATCATAGGGATTAGGACGAGGTACATCCAATAGGACTAATAGAGCCGCACCGATCATCATCAGGTTATATAAGCTCCATATCCAGCCAATGCCCAGACCCCGCAAATGTGCGGTTGCCTCTGGTGTTACTTCCAAAGCCCAGTTGCCACGGGCCAAACATTCACCCAAGTTTAACCAGATGCTGCAAGCTGTGAATACAAACATCAGCATTAGCGGCCAGGCTAAATGCCAGTTAAATTGAAAACCCTGGCTAGAGGTTCCTTTAGGGGTAACTTTAAAGCCTGTGCCAAAGGGAGAAAGCATTGCCTGTACTACGGTAACGGCTAGGGGAAAGGCCAATACGAGTGCGTAAACATCGGACAAAATAGCGGAGCGAGAATGGTGATTTAGCCAGGAAAAAACCGTAATTTGTACAAAATAATAGGGTAAGAAAAAATAGATAATTTCCTCGGGGGTGGAACGGATAGGAATAACCCCAAATGCGTAGAATAGGGGCGCAATTAAAAATACGATGCGCGATATGCTGGTAAACCAGTGAAGAATACCTTCCAGGTGTCCTAAACGCTGGATAAATTTGAGCCCTGGAATAGTTAGTGGATTGGTTTCAATAAAAAAGGATTGGAGGGTGCCTCGGGCCCAGCGCAGTCTCTGGATAGCGTGGGCCGTAATATTTTCGGCGGCTAGACCAGCGCTTAATTTCTCGTCTAGATAAATGATTTTGTGGCCTTTGGAGGCTAGACGAACGGCGGTAAAGTAATCTTCACTCAGGGAATCTGTGACAAATCCTCCGGCGTTTTCTAAGGCGCTGCGACGGGTGACAAAGGAGGTGCCAGAGCAAACAACACTGCCCACACCGTCCCGCATGGGTTGGATTTGGCGGTAGAAGACTTCTTCTTCAGGGGTGAGGATATCTTCCAGGCCCAGGTTTCGGGCAATGGGGTCTGGATTGTAGAAGCTTTGTGGTGTTTGTACCAGGGCGACGGTTGGATCTTGGAAAAAACCAACGGTGCGTAATAGAAAGTTGCGGGTTGGTACAAAGTCGGCATCAAAGGAAGCAATTAAGTCGCTATTTGTGTGTGCGATCGCATGATTCAAATTCCCTGCCTTAGCATGGTCATTATTAGGACGAGTCAGGTACTCACAACCCAGAGTTTGCGCTAGTTTCTGAATGGCAGGACGGCGGGTATCATCCAGCAGATAAATCGTTTTATTTGGGTAGTCCATGGCCTGACAGCCGATGATAGTCCGCCGCAAAATAAATTCCGGTTCATCATAGGTAGGAATAAACACGGCTACCGATGGCAAAAATGTTTTGTCCATCACCGCCAGCTGCATCTGATCCGCTTGGGCATGGCGGTCACGCACCCGCAGCAATAGCACTAGCTGGATAATGCTGATTAGCAGCCCGAGCATTTCCATCACAAACAGTACGGTGCTAGCCAGTCCATTTAAGGCATTGTCAAAATTTAAGGTAGAGAGGCTACGCCAGGTCACATAGCGACCCACTAAGATGAGTAGCACCGCAATTACAACAGCCCGCGACCAGGGTTTGGGCTGTGGGGAGATGCGGGTAATGACCACTGCAAATAAGAACAAGGCTACCGTGGGAAAAATTAAATAATGGCCTGCCACCATGGGAGCCTCTAGCCACATGGGGGGGCTTTGCTGTAACAGATTGAGTTGGGCAAAAATTCGGGTAATTTGCCCTTCGCCTCTAAACCACGCAAAGGCGAGGGCAAGTGCGATCGCGACCACACCTACCATGATGCCTGTCGCGTAGGAAATAGAAATCGGCCTTTGCAGCGGTGGCTTACTGGTCGGAACCATTGATTTTTCCATGAATTAGTACGCATTGATATAGCCAAGTCTATATAAGCTTACGAATAAACTATGAATGCGGATGCATCCCATGGTTAACTTACACAGACCGGCTATATCTCAACTGTTCAATAAGTTCCATACTGGGCTGAAATTTTGCTGAGATCCCGATGAATTGTTGCTATTAAACTTTTCAGCTAGCCATCAGCCGTTATTTTTATTTTCATCATGCAGCGGGTTTTCAGGCCGTTTACAGTAGTGCTGTCTATTGAAAAAATCTGCCCTTGACACAGTACTGGGGTGAAATTTGATTGTTGCATCATGTCCAAGTGGAAACCGGTAGGTTCTTCTACGGAAAAACGACCGGTTCTGGATGTGAACAAGGTTTAGTTAGCAGACATTGAGCAGAGAGAGGAAAATGGGCATCAACGATTGGCTTAGACTTATGCACCCGATTTTGGCAGTAAGTGTGGTATTCCCGCTTATTGGTATGGTGTCGTATTTTGCGCTTCAAACCCGGCAGCGTCGTCTGGCAGTCCAGGCTAAAGAAAAGTCAAAAATCCCGCCAGTGGTGGGTAAAGAGCATGTCAACTTAGGCAAATGGTTGACGGGGGCAGTTGTTGGTCTCACCTTAGTGGGTGTGGGGCACCCTATCTTTAAGAACATTGTCAAGCAGGCGGCGACGGATAGTCCTGTTCCCTCAGCGACGGTGATCTTTATTGTCTTTATGTTCTTGTTGACCATTGCTGCGCTAGTGTGTTTATATCGGGCAACGGCACCACAAAAGCTATGGCGTGGGTTGTTTGCTGCATTGACTACGGCGGGCCTATGGATTTTAGGCGGTCAGGATGGAGTATTTCGCCGTACCTATGAGTGGCACATATCTCATTATTATTACGGCATGGTAGCGGCGACGCTGATGGTGATTTCGTTAGCGATTTTGCCGGAGATTTATAAGTCAAAGACGTGGCGCAATGTGCATATTGCATTGAATTGCATTGCGTTGTTGTTGTTTGTTGTGCAGGGAATTACGGGGACACGAGATTTATTAGAGATTCCGTTGAGCTGGCAGGAGCCGTTTGTGTTTGGCTGTGATTTTGCCAACAAGACGTGTGGTGGTTGACTTCGGCTTCGCTCAGTTAACGGTATCTGTTCTCCTATCATCAAACTAATTTTTCAAAAGCCTTCTCTTTCAAAAGGGAGGGCTTTTGAGATTTATTTTGGGAACAAAGGTTTGAAATCACGGCATGGCAACAAGGATAAAACAAGTGCATCCCGTTTATGATGCTATCTCAGATAAAACCGTCTCGATAGCGCGTACAATTTCTTCGCATTTTTGGGGATTTAAGGCATCTGGATGGGGCGATTTAAACCTACCTGAATCGTTGTCAAAATACCGACCGGAGGCAGTTGCAAATTCAGCGTCTAGGGCAGCGCGAATCAGTATTTGAGCACCTATGCGGAGATCGCCGCCTGCCACACCAAAAGCCTGTTTTACCATTTTGGTGCCAAGCATTGAGCCGGGATTAACTGCAATGATGACCGGGTTATCTTCCCTGAGTGCAAGGGTGCGGGACCACATTGTTAGGGCTAGTTTGCTTTGCGCATAGGCAGTGAAGTCTTCGGACAGTTTATTTTGTCCAGTCAGTGCGTCTAGATTGACAGGGGACTGGGCAGCGGAGGATAGATTGATGATCCGTCCGGATGCAGTCATTAACGGCATCAGCCGTTGTGTCAACAGATAAGGGGCAATGGTGTTGACAACAAACCGCACATCTAATCCATCTTGAGTGATAGGGGTAGGCGTTTTGAAAATGCCTGCATTGTTGATCAGTACATCCAGTTTAGTATGATCTTGGGCAACAGCTTTCGCGAGTGCCTCTACATCAGCCATACGTGAGAGATCAGCCACATAGCTTTCAACTTTGCCACCGTCCGTAGAGAGTGTTTTTACTACTGTTTCTAATTTGGCTGGGTTGCGTCCGTGCAATAAGACATTATGACCCAGTGAGACAAGTATCCTGGCTGTTTCTAACCCGATGCCGTCGGTCGCTCCTGTAAGAAGAATAGTTTTTTGCATGGTCTTATTTTGTTGGTTTATTTTCTTCCGACATCCCACCGTATTGGGGTATCCCTAATGGCATTAAGTTGGGGTTACGGCGGGGACGATTATAAATAGTCTGGATTGATTTCTGCGGAAATCTTGATGCATAAAATTTAAATTGTGGAGTTGTTGTTTCATACTTCTTAAGCGAAGTCTGGTAGGATATCGGCGGCAAGACGTTTCAGCGTGGTCTCGGTATCATTTTGGTTGAAACGTAAGTTTAGTGCAACATGGTTTACGCCAATCTCTTCAAGCGATTTCAGATGCGATCGCAGGTAGCTGGTGCCCAGTCGGAAACCGAGATGGATGGGCTGTGGTCGTGTTTCAGGATCATCGGTCAGATCCACATAAAGGGGTTGCATCACTGGCTTATCGGGGCTGCCTGCTGCCTTGACCCGTGCTTGCCAATCGCGAATGATTTGCGCCTGTAGAGACGTCTGACGGGGATAAATAATCCAACCGTCACCGTTGTGGGCGATCCATTCGGGCGCTTGCTGGCTACCTCCGGTAATCAGTAGTGGCAGTTTTCCAGATACTGGTTTGGGCAGCATGTCCATGGCAGCCCTAGGGCTACCATAGGTGTTTTCAAAGGCTGGTGAGTCTTCACCCATGTGTCTGATGTAGTCAAAGCTCTCACGAAATCGTGCACCGCGATCGGCAAAGGGTAAATTGAGGGCGGGATACTCGTCTGGTCGGTCGCCCGACGCAACACCCAGGATAAGTCGTCCACCTGAGAACACATCAGCGGTGGCGGCAGCCTTGGCAACATGGGCAGGATGTCGCAGCGGCAAAATAACGCTGGCGACACCCAAAGCGATCTGTTTTGTCTGGCCAGCTAACAGACCAAGATAGACAAAGGGATCGTAGGTCTGACCGGCATCGCCAAAGGACGGCACGTTAAACGGCACATCTCGCAACCAGACAGCGGAAAATCCTAATTCTTCGGCGAGTTGAACCCGTTCCAAATGCCGGGTCATGGTTGGAACTGGACGCTGTGCGTAGGTCTCAATTGGCACCACCAATCCAACGCTCAACCGATTTGGTCGAAACACAGTACTATATCCCTGATTGATGGGTTGAAACCTTATATTGTTAACCTGTTTGAGCATATTAATTCTGTTTACTGGCGAGTCTGGGGTGTATCTGTATAGGGCGATAAATGTGTAACGTAGAAATCAGTGACGATGGATATCCACAAGGGAGTGCCCCTGCATGATTGTTCATTTGTAATCAGGTTTAATGAATTCGGATTTCGTATTGTTAATTAATCTCCTGAACATCGACCAGCATCTTTTCCCAACCGTGTTGATTGTTCATATCGAACTGCGCACCGTTGTCGTCGGCCCATTTAAAGCGCTTCAATGCAGGGGTTTGACTTGTTGCCTGATAGAGCCAATAGGCTTCTGCTTTTAGTGCTTCCTCGATCGGGTTGTCGATTGAGGCATAAACAGCCTGTTTACACGCATTGATCGACTCAGCGGGCCAAAGGGCAATACGGTTTGCCAATGCTGTAACAAATGGGCCAATTGCTTCGGTGTCGAGTGCTTTGTTGATAGTGCCATAGGCTTCGGCCTGGTCGGCATCGTAGTCTCTCGCACCCAGGATAATCTCCAGGGCGCGCCCTAGACCGGTCTGACGGGCCATGCGCGATGCGCCACCACCACAGGGCAGGATTCCCATACCGACTTCCATTTGCATAAATTTTGCCTTGCCGCGGGCGGCAAAACGCATGTCGCAGGCCAGGGCAAATTCGTGACCACCGCCGCGGGCAAAGCCCTCAATTTTGGCGATGGTGGCCTGGGGCAGTTTACTAATGCGCTCTAACGTAGTCTGCAGATCGAGCAGTTTAACCTCATCACGGGAGACTGCAGTCGCGGACATTTCCTTGAGGAAGTCGGTGTCAGCATGGGCCACGAAAATCTCTGGATGGGCGGATTGGAAGACAACAACTTTGATGTCACGGTTTATTTCGAGCCTTTGCGCCAATATATTTAGGTCGGCAAGCATGGGCAAACCCTGAATGTTGACGGGCGGGTAGTCAAATGTGACCCATGCGATCGCATTTTCCACATTAACGTTGAAAGTAGTGAAGTTATCTTTCATTGGGGGTCTCCTAAATTGTTAGAGGGTTAGCTTTTGTCGAGGCCTTGGTTTGTAACGATTACCCAATCTTGGAGGGTGAAAGTAAGCGAGGACACCGTGCTCTCTCCGCATTTAATGGCGTCCTTGTTCAAGCATTAGCCTATGTTACTAAAAACGATATTGACAAGTACCCACATTTTTGTAAGTAATGGAGATGCTTGAACGTAATGAGTCTGTACAATGACACGGAAATATAACTGGAAGACGGGGTGCGATGTGGAAGCGACGTTGAGTGTGATCGGCGGTCGGTGGAAGCCCATACTCATGTGCCATCTGCTGGGCGGGCGCAAACGCTTTGGTGAACTACGGCGGCTTACACCCAATGCGACGGAGCGTATGATTACGCTGCAGCTGCGGGAGTTGGAGGCGGATGGTGTTTTAGCACGACATGTGTATGCTGAAGTGCCGCCTCGGGTTGAGTATGAGCTAACAGAGTTTGGACGATCCCTTGAGCCAATGCTAGTGCTTATGCAAGAGTGGGGGCGTGCGTTTAAGGCTCGTCGGCTAGCGGCAGAGTCAGCAGGGGAGAAATCTGCTGACTGTGAGCTTGCAAATCTCTCTTCTTGAGTAAATTATTCAATCTATTTGTTATTAGACTAATTTTTCTCCTAAGATCTGTCCTCTTTCTTTAAAGTTATGGTTTGATTTGCTCTAGAAACTTGGGAATACCTTTGACAGGGGCTGTTAAAGACTGTGTGTGCTCAAGACAAAGGTGAGGTATGGGGCGAACAAATCAGCGGTTGGGATGGATGGTAGGGGTTTTGGTGTTTAACCTACCGATTGGGAATATTGCCCAAGCCTTTTCAGAAAACGCTAATTTTGCGTCCCCTGTCCCTCGCCAGGTCGTTCCCATGGCTCAAGTGCAGCCAGGCACTGGGGCGGCGGAAGCGAATCGTTTGTTTAATCAAGGTTCGCAGCAATATCAACGGAGTAACTTTCGGGCAGCCCTGGCATCCTGGGAAGCGGCATTGCAGCTTTATCAGGCGTTAGCTGATGGTAATGAGTTTTTTGAGCAGAATCGGTTGGCTCAGGCGGATACTCTGACCAGTATTGGAAAAGTCTATGATGCGCTTGGGCAATATGAACCCTCCATAGACTTTCACAATCAAGCATTAGCTATTTATCGCGAGCCTGTTATTCGTAGTGCTTTGCCGTTGGACAGTCGTCTTGGTGAAGCAGGGGTGTTGATGGGGCTAGGAAATGTTTACAACACCCTCAGTCAGTATGAGCGGGCGATTGCATTTCAAGAAGAGGCCCTGGTAATTTATCGAGAGACTGCGATACAGGTAGAGTTTCCTGACAATGCTTTGACGGGTGAAGCTAATGCCCTCAGTAATTTAGCGCTCAATTATCGTTCTCTAGGGAAATATGATCGCGCTATTAGCACCCACGAACAGGCGCTAGAGATTTATCGCACCAACGAAAACCAGCGTGGGGAAGTCATTTCTCTCAATAATCTCAGCATTGTTTATAACTTGTTGAGTCAGTATAAACGCTCAATTGAGCTGCGAGAACAGTCGCTCGCCATTGCCCGAGAGATTGGCTATCGACAGGCAGAAGCAGCTTCCCTGGGTGGATTGGCTAATGATTATTATGAGCTGCAGGATTATGGGCGGGCGGTGGAGCTGTATAACCAAGCGTTGGTGATTTTTCGCGAGATTGGTGACCTGATCGGTGAAGGCCATGCGCTCCATGGGTTAGGCATTGCCCACTACTATCTAAAGCAATATGACCAGGCGATTGACTTTTATCATCAGGGACTGGCGCTCTATCGAGAGACGGGGTATCTGGCCTCAACTGGAGATTTGTTAATTGCGTTAGGCATTACCTACGATGAGCTTGGAAAGTATACCAAAGCGATTGATTACTACCAGCAGGCATTGGAGTTAGCCCGAGAGATTGGCTATCGAGGGTCTGAGGCAGATGCGCTAAATAATCTGGGGTTGGTTTATCTGGAGCTGGCACAGCCTGAGATTGCAGACGATTTTTTAACGTTAGCGGTTGATATTTTGGATGACCTGCGAGCAGCAGGATTAGCAGATGCTGTTCAAATCTCTCTTTTGCAACGGCAGCAGCGGACATTTAAGCTGTTGCAGCAGGCGTTGGTGGACCAGGGCAAGTATGGTCTGGCGTTAGAAGCGGCGGAGCGGGGACGGACACGGGCATTTACGGCGTTGATGGCGCAGCGGGAACAGCCAGGGACAGCGGCAGAAAATGAGAGCCTACGGCTTACGGAGATTGTGTCTCTGGCCCAGAAACTGGATACAACCCTGGTGGAGTACTCTATTGTTAGAATTTCTGAGCTATCGGACCCGATGCTTTATATTTGGGTGGTTTCAGCGGATGGGACGCTTGATTTTCGTCAAATTTCCTTAGCTGGTATTGATCTTCAAAAACTGGTTCAAGAGTCTCGTCAAGCCATGGGAGTCCGTGGGCGAGGGTTTGCTTCAATGTTTTCTGCGGTTGATTTAAGCCGGATGCCTGGATTTGGATGGTCAGGGGATCCGATGGAGGAGCTGACTCAGCTCCATAAGCTTTTGATTGATCCAATCGCTGAGTTACTACCTGATGATCCAGAGGCAACGGTTGTTTTTATTCCCCAGGGAGAGTTGTTCCTATTGCCATTTCCAGCGTTGGTGAATGGTGAGGGAGACTATCTGATTGAGCGGCATACGTTACTGACAGCACCGTCGATTCAGGTGTTGGCCCTGACGGAAGCAATGGCAGCGAGCAGGCAAGGTAATCTCTCCTTAGACGGAACACAGTCTGTAAGTAATCCACTGATTGTGGGTAATCCGACGATGCCTACGGTTGTTTTGAAGAATGAAGCTGGACGTTTTACCCAGGAGCCATTGCCTGATTTGCCAGGGGCTGAGCAGGAGGCGGAGGAGATTGCTGGTTTTCTGAATACTTCGGCTTTGACAAGTGATGGTGCGACAGAATCTGTTATTAAACAGCGATTGAGGCAGGCTGATTTGATCCATCTGGCGACCCATGGGTTGTTGGAATATGGTAATCCGGCGGAGACGGGGAGTCAGGATACGCCGGGTGCGGTGGCGTTGGCTCCTGGGCTAGGGGAGGATGGATTGTTGACGACTGCGGAGATTTTGCAGCTGGAATTGCAGGCGTCTTTGGTGGTGTTGAGTGCTTGTGATACGGGGCGGGGTAGGATTACGGGGGATGGGGTGATTGGTCTGTCGCGGGCGTTTGTGGCGGCGGGGGCTCCGAGTTTGGTGGTGTCGTTATGGGCGGTGCCGGATGCGCCGACGGCTGAGCTGATGACGGAGTTTTATCGGCAGTTGAGTCAGGGGCAGACGAAGGCTCAGGCATTGCGGCAGGCGATGTTGATGACGATGGAGAAGCATGAGCATCCGATTGCTTGGTCGGCGTTTACGTTAATTGGAGCGAATTAGTCAGGTATTGAGATGGCGGGCTTGATTGAGTCTACTAAACTGGAAAGATAATCTATACAAATGGATTAACGATAGTCAGCTGCTGATTAACGATGAGGCCATTTTGCATGTCTTCTGAGTAAAGTGTGGAGACGCCCGATGACAATGCAGCCGAGACAATCAGACTATCCCAAAATGAGAGGGTATAATTTTCTCTGAGTAGTGATGCTTGAGTCAAGATGTTGGTTTCAAATGAAATGATGCGAGAGCCCTGATAGAAGCTGGCAACAAGGGATCTGATCTGTTCCTCTGAGAAGTTTGATTTTTTCTTGAGGTTAATGCAGACTTCGTTGATGACTTGGGTGCTGATAACTACGCCTGCTGTTTCAATTAGCTTAGCAGCAGTGACTTGTTTTTGTTCTGGCTGGTTTTGAGCTAAGGCATAGACCCAGATGTTGGAATCTAAAAAGTGGCCAGGAGTTGCTTTATCGCTCATAGATTTCTTCGCGGGTGAGGGGAGCACCATCAAATTTGATTGGATTTTGGATGAGGTCTGCAATAATTCCGACGGCAGCGGTGGATGTAGTAGGCTCCGTAATGGCTAATGGCGACTTTGAGATATCTGTAGGTGTCCCTGTGACCTGAGCTTCTAGCAGCTGCATAAGTTGACTGACTAGATATACCAGGTCTTGGAAACTTAATCCTTTGGCGGCCTGGAGGATTTCTTTGGGAGTCATGGGATTAGATGGATAGCGGGTTTAGGACATGCAGGTTTAGCCTCAATGCTAAAGCATTCTGGCTATTTGTTTGGCAAGGTCTCCATTGATACATGCTATGCGGATTTTTGAGTAGCGGCTCGATTTTATTCAATTACTGATGCTTTTCTAGGGAATACTGGCGTTGGCTTTAGTCAGTTAATGTCCCGATTTACTCCAAAATTGGTTGTATATTTAGAAAATCAGGACATTGGACACGTAAGCAGCCTATATCGAGAATTTTTAGCATGGTCACGACGGTATCCTCAAAATACTGTAAAAATCTGGATTATAGCTTTCTATTATTGACCCATATTATTTGTGCTGACCAACAAATCCACGTTCAAGAATCGCGGGCACTGCGGGAGCTGGCTCAGCAGGTGCGTGTCGATGAGTTAACGCTCCAGGAAATGGAGAAAATCCTAGGCCAGGAGGATACTCAAATTTCGTTGGAAACAGCGGCCCAGAATGTTCCGTTGTCTCAAAGAACTGAATCCCTGAGACAGCTATTGGCCATCGCTTATGTTGACGGATATTTTTCGCCGCTAGAACGCCAGGTTATCGATCAGGTGGCTCGGATGTGGGGTGTTCCTGGCCATGAAATTGACCAGATGCTAAAGACGGCTCAGGGGTTACAGCAATCCTATATCCGTGGAAATAGCCATGGTGAGCCAGACAAAAATCACCTGTCCATTGGGGCAAAATTACTGAAGGGGGCAGAGTCTGTTTTATCGAAATTTTTGATCACTCAGCTGACGGAATTAGCTCCAGGGGCTGTCGGTGAAAAAATTGAGCGGCTGCAGCGAGAGATTTTGTTGTCTGGTCCTGAGTATGACCAGGCAATTCAGCAATGCGCCACCATTGCGAAAGCGGATTTTGGCTATGCTGACAAGGCTCTTAAAGCCACATCCCTATCCCTTCGAAATTTAGGCAAAGGGTTACAACAGGGGATGTATACGTTCCAGCAAAAGGCGGTTGGACAGGGCAATGCCCAAAGTGTTAAGAATGTGGCCCAGCAGCTGGAACAAACCCGAAAAAATTTCTTGTCTGAAATTTTAGAAGATTTAGAATCGGTGCAGGCGGCACTGCAAGCAAAACAGCGTTCCCTGGGGCATTTTAGTGTTGCCTTTATGGGCCGTACCAAGGTTGGTAAAAGTACGCTCCATGCAGTAATTACAAAGGAAGGCTGGGAGGCCATTGGCGTCGGTAAACAACGCACTACCCGCTATAACCGGGTGTATGAGTGGAACAATATTCGCATCATTGACACGCCGGGGATTGGTGCGCCGGGGGGTAAAACCGATGAAGAGATTGCCCGCAACATAATTGAAGAAGCGGATGTGATTTGCTATGTGGTGACCGATGACAGTATTCAAGAGGCGGAGTTTGAATTTCTCAAAATTCTAAAAGAGAAAACTAAACCCCTGATTATTCTGCTAAATATTCAGTACAATCTGCGAGACTCTCGACGGCTGGAGCATTTTCTAAAAAATCCAGAACGATGGTTTGCTCAAGAGGGCCGCAGTGGTATTGGGGGCCACCTAAATCGAATTCGGCGCTATGCTCAGCAGCATTATGCCAATGACTATCTGCCGGTGGTGCCGGTAATGTTGTTGGCGGCTCAGCTAGCCCAGGAACCCGACCATGGGCATCGGGCACAGCCATTGTTTAAGGCTAGCCGCATTCAAGATTTTCTAGATTCTATTCGTGTTTCGTTGATTGACTATGGGGCGATTCGGAGATCGCAAACCCTACTGGGGTCAACGGTGGGGGCTATTCATAAGCCCCAGCAGTGGATTGGCCGTCAGGCCAAGACATATCAGGAACTGGCCCAGGATCTCCAGGAGAAACGTCAACAGCTTGCGAAACAACTTCAACAGGCCCATAACGATCAGCAAGCTACTTTAGAACAGTCCCTGCGGGAGATATTTCAATCCGCCTTTGACCAAGTGACGCCGTTTGCTGAAACCTACTGGAAGGCCGGCAAACGTAAGCTGCAGCGGAAGTGGAAAGAGGTGCTAGAAGACCTGGAGTTTGAAGAACGGCTGCAGCTAGTGGCTAAGGATACCAGCCAGGACTTGCAGGCTCAGGTGCAAACGGCGCTGGAAGAAATTGGCAATGAACTGCAAATCATTCATCGGTTACACCATTCAAACTTTCATTTCTCAGCCCAGGATTCTAGCGTTATCGATCAAGATTTTATGCGGATTACCGGGATGGCATTGGTGGCAGCGGGGGCTATGCTGGCCTTTGTGTTTCCACCGTTGGGACTGCTGAGTTTGGTGGGGGGCATTGTTAGTTGGGTAGGTGGCTGGTTTGAATCGCGATCCGACAAGCGTCGTAAGGCAGTGAACAAGATTTCTGAGGCGTTGTATCAGCAGCTTGATCAAGAACAGGACAGGATTATTCCTCAAGTCAAGGACAATTTTGAGAAATATTATCAATCGGTGGCGACCAGTGTTGATGGGTATTTTGCAGGTTTGATTGACGGGATTGGCGCGATCGCAACCCAACTTCACACCACCCAACATGAGTTAAACCGTGCCGCCAATGGCCTCAACCGGGCCTATGGCAAACGCATCATCGACTGGGCCACCGATCAGCCAGAAACCCTGACGGATCAGACCATCCATCAAATCATCCATAGCGTCAGTCGAGACTTTGGCCGCAATCTAGAGATTCAAACCACACAGCCTGTCTTGTTGACCAAATCCCAGGATGAGATTTGTCGCATCCTGCAAGAAGACGTCTCAATTTCCCCCGTAAACCCCTGATCTAAAATACCTTTCATGTCGTCTATCAATCCCACCTTCAAAGCCGCCCACATCAGCCAACAATTCCAAGCAGCCTGTAGCCAATTTGATGCGCTGCTAGCCCAGGCTGATGCCCAGGAACTGGCCCAGATTCGCCAAAAATTTTACGATGGCTTAAAAGACTATGAGCAACAGGGCACCTTAACCGTTGCCTTTATCGGTCAGTACAGTGCGGGTAAATCCACCATTATTTCTGCCCTCACGGGACGGCGGGATCTGCACATTGATGCGGATATTGCCACGGATACTACCACCACCTACGGCTGGAACGGCATCAAAATTATTGATACTCCGGGGCTGTTTACCGACCGTCCTGACCACGATGCCATTACCTATGGTGCGATCGCAAAAGCCGACCTGCTGGTGTTTTGCCTCACCCACATGCTGTTCGACACCCTCACCCTAGAAAATTTCAAAAAGCTTGCCTACGACAAAGGCTATCGCTGGAAAATCATGCTGGTGGTCAACAAAATGTCGGCAGGAGCCGGTGATGAAACACAGAAAATTGCCAGCTACCGCCACAGCCTCACAGCAGCCCTGAAGCCCTACGACCTCGATGAATTCTCCATTTCCTTTATAGATGCCAGGGACTACTGCGAAGGCATTGATAACAACGATGATTTTTCCACGGAGATCAGCCAATTCGATACCTTTATCACTGAACTCAATCAGTTTGTTGAGCGTCGTGCCTCCCTCACAGGTTTAGATACCCCAGTGCGCATTTTGCTGGGTTGCCTGGATCAGGCCCAGATCGCCTTTGCTCGAAACTCCAATGAAGATACGGCATTTTTAGAGGTATTGTCACGGCTATCGCGCCGCATCAACCAAGAGCGAGAACGCCTGCGCACCAAAGTCAAAGCCATCACCCTAGAAATGTCATCGGCCATTACCACCGAAGGCGCAAAACTGGCCTCAGCGGTCGGGGATGAGCAGTTTGAATCCATGAATAAGCAGGCTGAAATCAACGTATGTCAGCAGTATGAACAAGCCGAAAAAGCCATTGAAAGCACGGCTGAGAATGCGGTGAAATCGATTGAAGAGGAAGTGTTAGCCGAGCTAAATAGCCCCTTAGCCCAGGCAGTTGTGGCTCAACTCAGTTTCACGGGTGCCGTTGCCCACAATGGTCCTGTGAACAATAGCAATACGCAACAGGCCCAAGGCCAGGTCGAATGGTTACAAAAAATTGGTGGGCAGGTTGGCGCAGGCATCACTAAGGCTGCCACCAGGGGCGTTGCTTCCACAGCCGGGTCTGGATTTCTTCGATCAATGGATGTGGCTGGCAGCAGTTTGCATCAAGGCGTATATGAAGTTGGAAAGTTTATCGGGTTCAAGTTCAAGCCCTGGCAGGCAGTGAATGTCGCTAAAAATATCGGCAATGCCGCTAAATTTCTAGGTCCAGCTGTTGCCGTTCTCTCTATTGGACTAGAACTACATACCATGCAACAAGAAAGAGAATATGAAAAACAAATGGCCGAGGTGCGCCGCGACATCACCAGCCAATTTAAGGCCATTACCGTGGATCTAGACCAACAAATTAAAGCCCAATTGCAAGACTTTGAAGCCAAAGTTTATGGCCTTTTAGAAAACAATATCGCTGAGGCACGCCATCAAACAGAAACAGCCATGGTCACATCCCATACAGAAATTGGACGTATTGCAGCCATCAGAAAAGACCTGGATGCCATTCTCCAGGACGTTCATCACGCAGCATCAGATCAGGAGAATGACTAATAATGGGCATGCTTGTTTTTACAATTCATGGTGTAGCCACCCGAGATTCCAACTACTCTAAACCCTTGGAGAAGCTTGTTAAAAAGCATATTGAAATAGCTAATCATCAGGCAAAAGGGTGGTTTGATTTCTTTCCAAGCGTTTTTTCTCCTATAGACGGTGATAACTCCTCTGAAAACAAGCCAGAGATTCCGTTACCCATTTTTGCTTCAAGTTTCTGGGGCGTGCGGTTCACCCAAACCGATCACTTATGGAATGGAATTCGCCAGGGCTTAACGAATTTACAAGAAACTCATCACAATGTAGATATACAGGATGTTTTCCGTTACCAGGAACTACGACAGGGCTTTATCACAGATTTTTTTGGTGATATTCTCCTATACCTCAACGAAGATAACGGCAGAGATATCCGCCAAAATATCGCGGACCAATTGAGCAAAGCCATTCGCCAACATCCTGAGTATCCTCAAATTCATCTGGTGGCCCACTCCCTGGGCAGCGTTATTCTCTGGGATGTGCTCTTTTCTGAAAGATTTACCCCTGGCGATCCAGCCTACAAAATACGCGCATTGTTAAACCTGGATCAGCCGTCTGCTCAGGTTGGAAATAAAGGCATCACCAGCATTACCACCATGGGTTCACCCATCTTGTTTTTTAATTTAATGTTTGACATCAAGCCCGCTCAGATTCAGCAGAGATTATCTGATAAAAAGGTCAGATGGCTAAATCTTATCCACTCATCGGATATCATCGCCTATCCGTTACGATCCATCTTTAGCCCATTGCCAGACTTATTCTTTAGAGATAAATACATTTGGGCAGATGCCAATATAGCTGAAAAGGCCGCACGTTCTTTAAGGCAAGAGCATGCAGCGATGGCACTCGGTGTTTCTGATGGACATGTCTCCTATTGGCATAGTGATGTGACAGCGCATCTACTGGCTGCTAATCTAATGGGTAATACAAAAGCAATTGATTCTCAAACAATAGATACCGAGTAATATCTCGAATCGGCCTTTGTGTTTGGCGAAGCAAAATTGTTAGGTAAACACGACTATGGATGTATAACTCTCAGATCTTGACCTTGGCTATGAAGTGTCAAAATCTAGAAGGTTTTAGCCGATAGTGTCCCTTTAGTGGACAGCCCTCAATTAGCGGTGTTTTTAACCCACCGTGGGTTTGAACCTCACAACCCATTTAGGGCAAGCTCTGAGTAACTCACAGTTTAAATATCATCAGTTGTTGATGCAAGTAATCAAATGGTGGCAGTAAGCGCTCTGTATCTATGCAAATTTGAGGAAAAATTCTCCTAAAGTGCGATATTACACACCAAACTCTTTCTTCTCTGATACATTTTGCTCGTAGTTAACCATGGCTGTTCATTGACATGAACTTCAAAAATTACGGCGTTGAATTTATCGGCACATTTTTTCTGGTTACAACAATTGGTTTCACGGTTTTAGAACCTGGTAACGCAGGTAATTTAGCTCCTCTGGCAATTGGTTCTGCCCTGATGGTCATGATTTTTGCAGGTGGGCACATTTCTGGGGCTCACTACAATCCAGCGGTTACCCTAGCAGTATTCTTGCGTGGTAAATGTGCAGGCAGCGATGTCCTGCCCTACATGGGTGCTCAAGTATTGGGTGCTATGGTTGCGGCGGCTACCGTTATTTTTATGAAAGGTGGTGCAGCAATTCCCACAGAGGCGAGTTTTGATGTTCTGCGCGTCCTAATCGCCGAATTTCTGTTTACCTTTGCCCTGTGTTACGTTGTTCTAAATGTGGCAACCAGTGAAGGAACAGACGGAAATTCGTTCTATGGGTTAGCCATTGGCTTTACCGTCTTAGTGGGCGCTTATTCTGTTGGCCCCATCTCAGGTGGAGCATTTAACCCAGCTGTAGCCGTTGGTGTGGCCATTATGGGGCTGTCTAAAGTTACTAACATTTTGGTCTATTTTATCGCCCAATTTGCAGGCGGTGCAGCTGCAGCCGGTGCCTTCCGCCTGTTCAATCCTGAAGAGTTTCCAGAGGTAATTGCAGAGAGTGCAGCACAACCTGTAACTGAGTAGTAATCTGGGGTATCAACTCAAGCTGGGAAAATTTGGTTAGGTAGGAATCTAGAATACAGGAGTAAGAATTCAGAAGGGACCTGGCTTCTGGTTCCTGACTTCTATCCTTGGGGCAACTTCCTACTTTTCAGTTGATGCCCTCTAAAGTTAGACCTCTTAGATTGGCTTATTGAATTATATGCCTTGGATGACTCAATTGAGTCTGGTTGATAAGCTTGAACTACTGATTGAGTGAACGTGACTTAATGGCTATAGCAGTCGATCAAGTAACTCCATATAAGCCCCTTAGCCTCGACGAATTTCTTACTCGCTATGGTGGCGATAACCGCTATGAATTGATCGATGGAGAGGTCTTTGATTTGGGACCAACAGGCCCCCATGAGGAAGTCGCAGCCTTTATTACTGCAAAGCTCTGTGTCCAGATCGATACCATTGACTTACCTTGGTTTGTCCTTTGTCCCCCTTACGTTGGCGAAGCCTGCCCAGAGGGCTTAGGGGGACTTGCAGGGGGATATCGATAGTGAGCGCTATCGGTCAAAACCCCTCCGCCTACGGCACCTCCCCTTCATAAGGGGAGGAAAGTCTGAAGCATAATTTCAAGCTGGTATTTTATTTAGCTGCTAGCCCCTAAGCTGCTAAAGCTGGATAGTCGACATAACCCTGGCGCTCGTGGGTGTAGAAAGTTGTAGGATCCGCGTCATTCAGTGGTGCATTTTGCTTAAAGCGTTCGACTAAATCAGGGTTGGCGATAAAGGGAATACCATAGGCGATCGCATCCACACCAGTATTCTGAATAGCGGCAGCCCCAGTTTCTGCACCATAACCACCATTTAGGACTATGGCACCCTGAAATGCCTTGCGTAGATGTGGCGTGATTGGTTCAACCTCTGCCGCCGCTGCCATAAAGTGACCTGGTAAGGCTTCTATAACATGGAGATAAGTAGGGCAAACGCAGCTATTTAGTATAAATCGTACTTGACAGTACCTCCTTTATCTGAATTTTGACTATTTCAGAAACGTCTAACCATGCTTATGTGGGTCAGTGTCAAGCGTCCACCTCAAATGAGAGATTATGTTGCATAATCTCTCATTTGACCGTATTCAGTTCAACTCTCTTAAGTGAAAGTTTTCTCTCACTTACCCAGAAATACCCACGACATTATTCGGTTATATCAATCATGAGAAGACTTAACAAATAATTGTTATCCAATGCTGCCCGATACCGTTTTATCTTAATGCTACCTTTGGTCGAATCTTGTTTGATGACACTCACACACAAGCGACGTAGTAATCCCATATTCTCTGGCCCATGGCCTTTTCGAATCCGACTATTATCTTCTTTGAAGGTCACATCTAGGACCCAATGCAGACTATTTTCAATGCTCCAATGAGACCGTATTGATTGAGCAAATACCGTCGCATTTGCCGTCATGCTGCTGATATAAAAATGTATCTGTTCTTCTTCTTTGTTCTGTAAAATTCGTTTGCGACGCACCATGACAATACTCGTTAACCCCGTCCATTTCTCTCGATTCCATAGATTCGGTACCTGCTCGATGGGAACCACCCAAGTCTGACGATGTTCTATTCGATGATGTGCCGACTCAGTGCTGCTCGTATAGTCATACTCAATCCCTTGCCAGTCATTGGCTATCGCCTCTTCAAAAAAGTGTTTAACCCCCTGATAAAGCGTGTCTTGATTGGCTTTAAGCGCTAAAATATAGTCTCCTCCTCCGGCAACGATTTGCGCCGCAATCGCCGTTTGAGTCCCCATGGCATCTAGGGTGATGATAGTCCCCTCTAGCGACAACATCTCCAACACCTCGGGAATCGCCGTAATCTCATTCGATTTACTATCGACCCGTTGCTGAGCTAGCACAAGGTGATGCTCTGAGGCCCATGCACTCACACTATGCAGCGCCTTGAGTCCGGTCTGTGTGTCTCTAGACCCACGATGCGTTTTGCCATCAATATGGATTAATTTGATCGACAACTGAGTCGTTATTTGCTCTATCCATTTTAAGAAAAACGCTTCAAACTGATGGGGGGCAAGTTGGGCAAAGACTCTTGAAAAGGTATCGTGGGACGGAATCCCATGGGGCAACTCTAAAAACGTTGATAACCACTCATGTTTCGAATTGCCGTAGGTTTCCACGGCCTCCATCGTGTCGGCTCCACATATGGTTGCCAAAATCGCAATCGTTACAATATCAACCAGCAGATGGAGTGGTTTTCGTTTCGTGCGCGGATCGTCCAAACCGTTGATCTCATTGAGAATACTGGTTTTGATCACTTTAGCTGGTGATGAACTTGACCGACTTGGGGAACGTCCAAATCCTTGAGGCATTGGCTGACATCATTAGGAAACACGACGTACACCTTACCTTACATGCTCTATGACGAGATCACCTCGAAGCCGACTCATTCTGTCAAGTACATTGGATACAAAATAAGTGCGTTTACCCTACCCGGTTTTGGGGGAGTTGCCAGACTTCAACCAATATTTCAGATCAACGAAGCGGGGCAAATCGTCTTTAGAGCGACCTCACAAGGAGGTAATGGGCCTGGAAACGCTATTCTTCGGGCAGATCCAGTTATTGACTCAACTCCAGTTCCCACCCCCGCTCTTCTTCCTGGACTGGTAGGTATGGGTGTAGCAGCACTACGCAAGCGCAAGCAAGAGACTGAGTTGGAAGCTTAAGTTCTCTCACTCGCCTGCAGCTCATGATTTTTCACAATGAGGTTTGACTACCTCAGAACCTCAACGAGATTCTGAGGTAACCTCAGTACGGGATAAGAAATGGAGGGGTTGAGTAAGCTGAAAAAACAAAAAACATTCAGCTAGCCCCTCCTATGTCCAGTTTAAAAGAGCTTTTCTGTCAGATTGATGACTTTTGCCAAATCTTTGAACCTCAGTGGCAGGCCACGCTCATTAGCAACGGAGTGCGCCATCGTCATCGGCAACGCTTAATGAGCTTAAGTAAAATCATGACGATTCTGGTGAGCTTTCATCAACAGTCGTATCGTAATTTCAAGCATTTCTACCAAAAGCATGTCTGTTGCTATTGGCGTCGTGAGTTTCCAGGCCTCCCCAGTTATCAACGGTTTATTGATTAATGGAAGATAGCAGAGATATTTCCAAAATAAGGCGTAGGCTACTGTGCAAAATGGGATATCGCTTTGACAGAGAGACTGGGAAATTTCTTGGTCAGGAGGTAAACGGGAAACTTTACAAATCAGGGGAGATGGCCCCTGCATGGAACCCGATCAAGGGGAACTTTTTGAAAGAAGTGACCGAGCCTGAGGTTCCAGAATCTGAGCGCCCAGAAATTGGGAAGATAGATGAGTCTTGGCTCCACAGCTGTCCCATGCCTCGAAAGACTCTGAGGGGCGTCAATAAAGATCTTTTCCCAGACACTCGTGCTAATTGATTGCTGTGATTTTTTTTAAAGTCTATGACATCGCTATCAGAGGTTTTATTGCTTGTGCCCCTTGGCCGATCAGATGGCTTCGAGAAAACGGATTACAGACGAGTGCTCAATACACTCCGTTATATCCACGCTAATCCGAAAGCAGCGGGAATGCAGCGAGGGTTCTTTTATGATTTCTCCAACTATGGCAGCTACGATCGCCTCAAAGATGACGGTCTGACGGAATGGCATCCTGCCTTTTTATCACTGGGAGAATCGTTGGATGAATGTGCGAAAGAATATCGCAAGTTTTGCAAACGCTACAAACCCAAACCCAAGTCAGAAAAACGTAGCTTTTGGGGAAGTAAATTGCTACCCAAAGTGTTGAAAGCGTCGGAACGGAAGAAACGATCGCCAGGTCAACTGCGACTACTGTGGGATGACTGGAAACCGACTCAAGAGGTTCGCAACGTCGCTGAACAATTTGTTATGGCCAATTGCTATGACCCCAAAGTCGCTGCCCAGTTTTTTAATGACTCGTAGCGATGAAGAGCGCTATCCGTTGGCCTGGACAGTATAAGGGGATACCAAATCTCTCACTGATGACGGATAGCGGAACAGTGCCAGGTAACGAATGGGTAAAAAGCCGATGAATACGTAGAGAAGATCATCTGAATATAGCTTGACAAGCGACCTGAAGTCCTTATATGTTACAGGTTACAGTTCGCAATGCGAGAGAAGACCACCACCAACCCCGACACCCCACCAACCACCCCACACCCAGGACCATCACCCGCGCCCCCACCACTCGAGAAAAGCCGGGAGATGGGCTTCAGGGGCACTCAAGTCATTCCCACTAACTCCCTCTGACCATGTCAGTTCGTCGTAGTTAAGAAAATATATTTCGTCAGACAAGCCATCCGAGTCCAGCCGATCTCTTCTATGAACTTAATCCAGGCTGCTTCATTATACTGCCCTGGTGTATTGCCTGTTGCCAAAAACCTATTTTTCTGAACGCTAAAACCATAACGCCCCTCAGAATGATCAGACCAGAGGGTGTCCACCTTTCGCAAATGGTCGCAGGCGATATTCGAATACAAAAAACTCAAATCCCTGGAATATGCTGACGATAAAAGCGCATCCCAAGTCAGCCCATCGGCGTCTCGCCACCGATGCTCCTCCAAAGCTTGATCTAGCTCCCGAATCAATTGCTTCGCTCGAAAGTCATGGTGTTTTTTTAGGGCAGCAGTGACTAATGCGCGCAATTGATTGCCCTCTGAATTATCAGATAAGGGAACCCTCAGCAATTGGTCGAAGGAGTTTGCAATGTTCTCTGAATTAAAGTTTGGTGTTTCAGAGATGTAGCCGAAGGCTTGTTCATAGGATGCGTAAGCACTGGGCAGCTCTTCTTGCTCTTCCTGTAAATTTCCCTGAACTGCATAGGTAAAGAATGCGATCTCTCGCCCCGACTTTGATTGAAATACATCAGGATTGTTTTGGATCAACCCATCGCTTTCATCGATCAGGGTTTGTGCCTTACTAATTTGCTTTTGTGCTTCTCCACTGAAGTCATCTGACGGAAACGGAATGAGATGGAGGTGAGCCAGGGCAGTACCACTCTTTAAGAGAGCTTGTTTCAAGTCAGAACTATCCTCTGTAAACTCGGTAAACGATAAACCAATCTGTTGAATAACATCATCGGCAGCTTCAGACTTATCAATGACGTGGAGGTCGTCGATGAGACCCGAGAGTGCTTTAGTGGTTTCATTCAGGGCGGCAATTTCTTTTTGCTCTCGTTGAGCTACGTCCAGTTTACGTTGAGCCTCTTGTTCTGCCTGTTCCGCTTGGGCTACAGCAGCATCAGCATTGGCTAAGTTTTGCTCAAGCTGTGCCAGTAACGTCTGCTGCTCTTGGGTCGCTTGCTGGGCTTGTTTCAGTTGCTCTTCTGCCGCTTGACGCTGTGTTTCGGCATCTTGCAGTTCCTCCTGAGATTGCGCTACTTCTTCCTCGGCTGCAGTCAATTCATCGCGAGCTTGAGTCAAGGCTTGTTCGGCGTCATCTTTTTTTTGTTGAATTTCGGTTAACTCTTTCTCCGCCGCTGTAGCTTTGATTTCAGCCTCTTCAGTTAGGGTCTCAGCCTTTTTAAGCCGCTGATTCGCCTCATGCACTTGCTTTCCTGAAAATAGAGCCAATCCTCCGAACACGAGAGCTGTGACCAGCGTACCGCTTAACACTAAACTCCCTCGGCGAATCTTCCGTTGAGCCTGCCGATTGGCTTGTGCCTGAATCTGCTCAGCGGCTTCGGCAGCTTCTCGGGCCGCTTTTTCCCGTGCCAGTTCAGCTTCTTCTTCTTGCTGTTGGATACGCGAAGCTGACAAAAACTCCTGATCTTCGATACTGGGGCTTCTCTCTACGGCCCATTGCTCCGCCTCTGCCAGAGCCTCTCCACGCAACAATCGGGACCTGTCTGTTTTGCCTGACGAAATCCAAGCACGAAAACTTTCCGAGTAGGGGCGCAATTTTTTTAATTCCGCATCAATCCACACCTCGTCAAAGACAGCCGCATAAATCGGGTTATAGACCTGGAGTAGGCCATCACGTTTAACCACCAACCCTGCCAGTTGCAACTCCCGCTCTTCTAGTCGATTCTGAGCCGATAGTGACCCCAACTGCCGAATCTGGCGATACAACTCCAACAAATATCCGGCTTTTTGCTCGTTATCCAGCAGACGTTTGCGAATGGTCTTCAGGTGTTCCTGATGGTCTTGCGATTCCCACTGCTCAATCACCTGAGAGCGCACTAATCCTTCGACTGCCGTTGGTTCACTGCCCTCAGTGATCGGAAATTTAGAATCCACCACCAATTGACAGACCCGTTGGGTAAGAAAGGGTTGTCCACCGGTCCAGTGCAAGATTTCCTGTAACACCACCGGGGGACGATCCGCCTTTACTGCCAATCCAGCTGCCAGGGGCAAGGCTTCCTCGACGTCAAACCCTTTCAGGTTAATGGCCTTGCCAATATTAAACGGTGTTCGCTTGACATCCCCAATCAACTCCGATGGCATGGCCACACCAAACAAAGCCAGGGTCAACCGTTGATAGTCTGGATTTTCTGCCCGCTTGTTATAGCAGGCGCGAATTAGGGCAAAAAAGTCGTCGGTAAAGGGCAGAGTGATGGTGCTATCAATCTCGTCAATCAAAATCACAATGGAGCGATCGATACCCGGCAAGAGCACCGTCTCGATAAATTCTCCTAACCGTTCCACCGGAGCAATAAAATCCCGCTCTTTCAACCACTGACGAAATGTCTGACGATCAAGCAATTTCAATTCACGATTCAGTTGATTGATAATCCCGGCATACCAGCGGTCGGGCTGATCCGATTGGCTATCTTTAGCGGAAAAATCCAGAATCACTCCCGTCCAACCAGCTGCTCGCAATCGGGTTAGCGTCCGCACCATCAGACTCGATTTACCCATCTGCCGCGAATTTAAGACGTAGCAGAATTCCCCCGCTTTCAGGGCGTCATACAAGTCATCATCACTGCCACGCGTCACATAGGAGGGCACATCCTGCGGTAAAGCACCCCCAACTTTATAGAAGCGGTTGGACAGAGGGGCGTCACTCATGCCAGACTCCTTAAGCGTGAACGAAAATAGGGACGATACAGTCGATCATGGCGCAATACCACAGCATTGCCTTGCAATGTCACCAGTCCCATGCCATTGAGTTTAAAGCCAAGTATCGGCCTTAGCTCCACCGGGCGATCCGTCATAATCACTTGCTCAAACGCTGTGGCCAAGTCGGGATGTTGTTGTAAATTCCATAGGTGTCGTCGCAGATGTTCGCCATAAATCCCTCCATCGGTGGGAGCGTCTGTTAGCAGTTCCGGTAACGTCATATCCTGTTGCGCTAGATGATACAGTGCCAGACGCACCAGATAGGGATGTCCCCCCACCATATCCATCAACGCCTCCACGTCACCCGTGCCCCAACGTAAGCCATGCTTGTCCACCAACTCCAGCACCTGCGCAACACTAAACTCGGGCAGGTCCACTGCCAGACCCACATTAAAGGGTGATGAATTCGTATCCAAGACCACATAGGATTCGGTGGAATGGGCGATTGCCATCCGCAGCTTAGCCCAGGTGTCATTCACCTTGGCTTTTTCATTCCAGGACCGCAACAGAGTCAGAAATTCTTTCGAGACCGTTTCATAGGGAAACAGGCGATCCAGTTCGTCCAGCCCCAAGAATAAAGGTGCATCGAGCGTCGATAATAACTCCTCTTCAAAATAGTCGCTACAGTTTTCTTTGGGACCAAACAAGTCTTCGTCCCAACAGTCTTTTACCCGTTTGGGAGATAGCCCCAATTGCTTACTGACCGACGCACAAAATCGTTTCAAAAACACACTGGCATCGGTAAATGCTCGTTCATCGGTCTCTAAAAATGAGATCGTCACCGGGTGATAGCCCAACTGGACGGCATGATCTCGAATCCTAGCCAGCAGAGAGGTTTTACCCATTTGCCGGGGTGCTTTGATTCGCACCAGTCCAGCCCTATGGTTAATCTCTTGCAAGCAGCGCGTGTCCAAGGGTTCACGCCGGATATAAAATTCGGAATTCAGCGGCATCGTGCCACTGGGCAGCTCCAGATCAGCAACGGGCAGTGGTGGTCCCTTGGCAGTTGGTATTGCACCAGGAGTTGGTTCCGCTGCAATCGGTTCTGGCACTCTACCCTCAACAATCAATTCCGTCAGCTCTTGCACCAGGCAAGGGGTATCAGCAGGCGATTGCCAGTCTGACTGGGGGATGGTTTGCAACGCCCGCCACAATTCTGAATGGAGGGGATAATCGTGGGGTAAATTAACCCGAATTGGCAATATCACGGGTCTCTCCCGTTGCTCCCACATTTGCCGTGCCGTTTGCACTTCCCCGGCGACCCGGTCACTACCAGCTAAGGGCTCAGACAGTAACAGCAGCAGGTAATCACAGCGTCGCAATTCCTGATCAATCTGGGTGACCTGCTGGAGTCCATCAGCCACCAGCACTGGAGTATGTCCCGCTGTTTTTAGACGGTCATGGAAGGCTTGCGCCAGAGTGACCTCGGATGCTTGATTCCGATAGCGAATGAACACGCGCTGCCCTGTAGTAGGATCATCCGTCGCTGCGGATGGCCCTAACCAGACTGGGGTGTGTTGCTCTGGAATTCCCGCCAGTTGAATCGCATTACAGCCAAATTTATAGGCCCTTTCATAGGGCTTACCCGCTCCCAGAGCATCATAGAACCCCACGGCAAACTCGATAGCCGCCCGGTCGCCAATGGCATTTGTCATACCAATCACGTAGGGAATGTGCTGGGCAATAGCTGTCGCCTGTTCCTGGGAATAGCAGGCATTGAGCAGGACACACTCCACCTGATCGGCCACAAGTTCGAACAGCCCAGACAAGGCTTCCCCATTGACGAATTTTGCTTGCCCCGTCTTATCTTCAAAGACCAGCCCCTCTTCACCTGCGCCGTGTCCTGAAAAATGGATAATATGGGGTTCGTGGCGGAGTATTGATCGGCGTAAATCTCGATAGCGTAATGCCGTAGCTGTCTCGATAGTAAATTGCGATCGCTGCTTGGCACGGAGGAGTCCTTCCTCAATCTCCCGCATTTCCTCATCCAGACGCACCTTGGGAGTGCCCTGAGGATTCGCAGATAACAGTAAGATTTTGCGGAAATCGCTCATTGCATCGCAGCTTATAGATGCGGCTACCGGTTGGGTTTATTGCCAGCATAGTATTTTGTCTGTTAATGCTGCAGTACCCTCACAGGTACTTATTAGATATCGGGATTCCGACATCTAAGTCTTAACTCGATATCTATATAGATACACAAAAGTCCTCGGTGTTATTCAGGGGCTTTTTTAAATGATCAATCAACTCAAACTCTATTCGATGGGAATTCCGTGCTTCTCTAGTAGCTCATGCCGATGCTCAAGCACACGCATTTGCTCATAGGCTGCTACTAAAAGACCTAATACCCTAAAAGGGTATCCACTCAAGCCGGGAAATTCTGGTTAAGTAGGAATCTAGAATCCAGGAATCAGAATTCAGAAAGGATATGGCTCCTGGCTCCTGACTTCTGACGTCTATCCTTGAGAAAACTTCCCGCTTTAAGTTAGTACCCCTCTAAAAATAGGCGTATTAAGTAAGTCAGACTTGAAACAATCAGCGATAGCACTCCTAACTTCTGAGTACTGGATTAAACAGCTTTTAGTGTTTAGTGAATGTAGCTCACTAGTTAAAGGGCATTACCAGAGCGTTGTTAATGCTATTAGACTTACGTTTAGCTGTTACAAAAATCAGTGATTAGTATGTGTAGCACATACGGAGGCTAGTAAATACGGGTGTAAACTACGATGGATATTGTGTTTGGGCTGCTGGTAACCTTTGTGTTGTTGGTGCTGAGTGTGTTCCATGGGGTGACACTGGTGTGGCCGTTGGGGGGTGCGATCGCACTCTTCAGCCTGATCCACCTACACCGAGGCCATAGACTCTTAACTCTTCTCCGATTTTGCTGGCAAGGAGCCAAACAATCCTGGCCTGTATTTAGCATTCTGCTGTTAATTGGTGCCCTAATGAGCAGCTGGCTTGCCGGAGGCACCGTGCCAGCCCTCGTATACTATGGCACTCAACTGATCCCTTCCCATTACTTTGTGCTCTCAGCCTTTGTACTAACAGCAGTGGTATCAACCTTAATTGGCACGTCCTTTGGGTCTGTCGGCACCATTGGCTTGGCCCTGATGATTATGGCCCGCAGCAATGGCATCACCCAACTCAATCTAATTGCGGGGGCCATTATTGCCGGAGCCTATGTGGGCGATCGCTGTTCGCCACTGTCGTCTAGTGCCCATTTGATTGCCACCGTGACGGATACCCGTATTTACCAAAACCTAAAACAGATGTTACTGACATCGTTGTTGCCTATGGCACTGACGATATTGATCTATGGTACAGTTTCTCTATTTTATCCATTAAAAATCTCACCCCAATCAGACATCAGTCAACAAATTACAGCTATCTTCGATCTCAATGGCATAACCCTCCTACCAGCCGTTCTCGTATTGCTATTAGCAACAGTACGTGTGCCTGTAAAACTCACTATCCTTATTGGTTGGATGGTGGCGATTAGTCTAGCAATAGGGCTACAGCACTATTCTTTTGTAGACGTCTTACACTTTACGATGTGGGGCTTTCAGCTAGATAGCGATACTGTACTAGACACTGTTTTATTAGGTGGTGGTCTATGGCCCATGTTTAAAGTGTGTGTCATTGTATTGTTATCGACAACTTTGTCAGGATTGTTAACGAATACCCAAAGTTTATCCCATGTGAGCCATTGGCTGCAGGTAGCCCAACAACAACGAAGTTTGTTTGCCGGTACAACCTTCGTTAGTCTCCTTGCCGCAGCGTTTGGCTGTACCCAAACCATTACCATTTTGCTTACCCATCAGTTAGTATCGCGTCAATACAAACTGATGGGCCATAGTACTCAACAAGTTGCGATTGATCTAGAAAATACGGCAGTCCTTCTAGCACCCATGATTCCTTGGAACATTGCTGGGTTAGTGCCAGCTACTGTATTAATGGTAGGACCTGGATTTATGCCGTTTGCGGTATATCTTTACCTTGTTCCCCTTTGTAACTGGATGTGGCCTGCGCGGCTAGAATCAATGCCTGGTCTCAGCATCCAAAAATAAGCCTGGTCTTTGCTACCCTACACAATGCATCAATCAGGGGAAACAGTTAAACGTTCTCATTAGGGTTTTTGAAGCCTGCATTTTTCGTCGGTCTATCGTAGACTCCTAAACGTCTGAGGAACCGACGAAAGGTGACATACACCAGCCATGCACAGAGGAGGGTGGGCAATAGGCAAATCATCAGGGTTAGCTTTGGGAAATATTGCCCTTGTAGAATCCTTGCTTGCCATGTAATGACTAGCCTGGCAGGACCTGTTTCTGTTGCTACCCAATGCATAATAAAGGCCATGCAAAAGCCGAAAAAACCTAAGGGTATGAGGCAGCCAAGGTTTTGTAACCAGTCTTTTAAGATTGGATGCATGATGCTGAAAAAATACAGGCTGGGGGAATGCCTGTACTAGTGACGAAAAACTATATACCTACACGATTCACGGACAAGTCTTTAAATCCAGATTTTTTTATAAAGCCTGTTGATGCTTTGTGACATTTCTTTAGAAAAAGATGCCCTGCGTAACCAACTGCTTATGGGTCTGACGACGTTATCGCTACGAGTAGGTATGGAGTGTGGCGTCACATAATGCCCTATGCAAGCGCTGCTGATTGCCAGTGGGTAAAAATATGAGTTCCTTGTACTCGTAACTCGCAATCATTAAGGTCAAAAATCATCGGTTCATATTTGGGATTAGCGGCTTCTAAAACAACCACTGACTCTTTTTGGAAAAAGTGTTTTAGGGTAGCTCCTTGGCCTTCTACATAAACCGCAACGATTTCCCCAGGTCTGGGTTTATAGCCATCGGCAACGGGGCGAATGCCCACATAGGCCCCGTCGGGAATACCCGCACCCACCATACTGTTCCCTGAAATCTTCAACACATAATCACTTCGTTTACGACCGGCGTACTCAATATTGAGATACTCATGATCTGCGGTGGCTGGTTCATGGCAGTAACCGGCAGCAATCTCTCCGCGAATGGGTAGCCCTTCTGGTTCGGGTAGATCAGCATAGGGCATAGCCGAAGCTTCAAAGTTGACCAGCTTAATGCCCCGTGAGGTGCGTTTACGACGGGTGATGTACTGATTATTCTCTAACCACTTCAGACTGTTTTGGATGCTGCCATGGGAACGCTCTGTTCCGGTGATGATTTCCCTTACCGTAGGGCTGTTTTGATGCTTGCGCCAGTACGCTTCGATGAAGCTGAGTACGGTTCCGTGGGGTTTGCGAACAGCCATGGATCAACATCGTGTAGGACAAATGTATTGTAGTCCAAATGTTCTATTTTGCCTAGTCATTTCTAAAATATGCTTAGGAATCTTGCTACCTGGGGTGGTAAAAACAAGAAACCTGACATTGCGTTGCGATTAGTCGTTGGGGCTTCATGATTGGATGTACGCAGGCTTAATGGTAGTAAAGAGCAGTGATGACCACAGATTACGAGCAGCTTGGTAAGTTTTATCTGGGTAAAGAGTACAGCCTACAAGACAATGAATTGCTAGAGCAGCTGGTTCTGTACGATTCTCAGGACCTCACTACCCACGCCATGATTGTGGGTATGACGGGTAGTGGCAAAACAGGTTTAGGCATAGCGCTGTTAGAAGAAGCGCTGATGGATAATATTCCACTGATTGCGATTGACCCTAAAGGTGACTTAGCAAATCTTTTGCTCACCTTTGATGAATTGAGCGCTGAACAGTTTCGCCCGTGGGTGGATGCCCAAGCGGCTGCGGCTGCAAGCATGACGGTAGATGACTATGCCCAGAGTCAAGCGGACTTGTGGTGTCAAGGGTTAAAACAATGGGGACAAGATCAGACACGGATTCAACAGCTACATCGTCAGGTGGAGATGGCTGTGTACACGCCAGGGAGTTCAGCGGGGCGTTCTATCAGTGTATTGCGGTCGTTTGATGTGCCGTCTGACGCGGTGATGGCCGATGGTGATTTGCGACGAGAGCGGATCCAAACGACGGTCACTAGTTTGTTGGCGCTATTGGGTATAGAGGCAGATCCCGTGACCAGTCGAGAGCATAATTTGCTGGCTAATATTCTTGAGACCGTTTGGCATAAAGGCCAAAATATTGATCTTGCTGGGCTGATCCAGACTATCCAGTCACCACCGTTTGAACAGATTGGGGTGTTGGATTTAGACATGTTTTATCCAGCTAAAGACCGGTTTAGTCTGGCTATGCAGCTCAATAATTTGCTGGCAGCGCCAGGGTTTGAAACCTGGCTTCAGGGAGAGCCTCTAGATATTCAACGATTGTTGTACAGCTTAGACGGTAAACCGCGTGCAGCCATTTTTAGCATTAATCATTTGAGTGACCGGGAGCGGATGTTCTTTGTAACGATGTTGCTGAATGCAGTACTAGGCTGGATGCGCACTCAATCGGGGACTGGCAGTTTACGGGCCCTGGTGTACATGGATGAGATTTTTGGCTATTTGCCTCCGGTGGCAAATCCGCCGTCTAAGTTGCCAATGTTAACCTTGTTAAAGCAGGCCCGTGCCTTTGGTGTGGGGTTGGTGCTGGCGACCCAAAACCCGGTGGATCTCGATTATAAGGCGCTATCAAACATGGGTACCTGGTTGGTTGGTCGGCTACAAACTGAACGAGACCAGGCACGGGTGGCCGAAGGGTTGCGCAGTGCTGCTACTGGGTTAGGCACCAACAAGCTGGAAACACTTTTAGGTGATTTGGGCAAACGGGTATTTTTGTTGCATAACGTCCATGAAGATCGACCGGTGATTTTTCAGACACGATGGGCAATGTCCTATTTATGTGGTCCACTGACGCGGGAGCAAATTAAGCGACTAGGACAAGCTGCTAAACAGGTCGAGGGGACACAACTTAAAAAATCTGTTGATACATCTGTTGTGAATCAGACGTTAATAAAATCAGCCCCCCCTGTTTTGCCAGACGATATTGAGGTGTACTACTTGCCGATTACCGGCCCAGGGGTGATCTACCAACCAGCGGTGTTCTTTGTGGCGGATGTGCACTATATCAGTAAGACCTATGGTGTAGAAGAGACTCGCGCCATGACTCTGGCAGTGCCCATAGATGAAGATGACCCTGTAATGGTGGATTGGGATCGGGTGATGGACCTATCAGTAGCACCTACAGATTTGGAGACAGAACCCTGGGCAGAGGCAACGTTTCGCGAGCTTCCAGCCAAAGCTAAGAAAGCGACTACCTTTCGAAAATGGCAAAAAGACTTTTTACGATATATGCGTCAGCATCGCAGGTTGACCCTATATCGGTCTAAATCACCAAAGTTAGTGAGTGATGTAGATGAGCCCAAGGCCGACTTTTTTGCTCGCTTACGACAGCAGCATCGAGAACGGCGAGATCAGGCGGTGACAAAACTGCGTCAGCGCTATGCCACCAAACTGAAAACGGCTGAAAATAAGCTACTGCGTGCAGAGCAAGTGGTTGAACGCGAAATCATGCAGGCCCGACAACAGCAGATGGACTCGGCGATTGCGGTAGGGTCTACTCTATTGGGGGCATTTATGGGACGTAAATCGGTTACGGGAGCAAAACGGGCTGTGCGTACGGCTAGTCGCATTGGCCAGTCACAGTTAGACATCCGGCAGGCAAAAGAGAAAGCCAATGTGATCCGAGATGATATTGCTGTTCTAGAAACCGAGCTACAACAAGAACTAACTGCGCTGGAGACAGAATTTCAGTTAGATAATCTGGTGGTTGAAGAGGTTGCGATCGCACCCAAATCCACCAACATTACCCAACATCTCTATGGGCTATTGTGGTTACCTTATCAGCCGGTTGAATCAGGTAACCTGAGGCCGATGTGGTAGCCTTGTTATCGACTACTGTCGATGCCGGTTGACAATACTGCCAGAGAGGAGTTGACAGCCTGCCATTCGCCAGCTCAAATCCGATTGTTGTTGCATAACACAAAGCGCCCGCACCAGGTTGCCACCTTGGGTCATCAACATCATTTTTAACGTAGGTTGTTGCTGAGTGTATACAATCCCTTCAAAAATGACGGCTCGCGGATTATAGATGGGCTGATAATTTATTTTGATCATTTCTACAAACCCATGGGGAGTGCCAAACTGCCGTTGTAGTTCTGGACATGCCAGGGAAAAGGCTGTTACTATATCGTCGTTCTTAAAGGCGGACAACTGGCGTTCAACGATGGCGCGAATGTCCAGTTCATCTTGGGTTGAGAGATTATTGTTATACACAGTTGTTACTCTGCTGCTGTTATGGTAATTATTTGTTCAGGGATAATATCCTGGTAAATGGGAATTTGCGTAAGTTAGTCAACAACGGGGGCTCGTTGTTAACCCATGAAATTTATCAAAATTAATAGTTGATATGGGAGAGTACTCCACTAAGTGCAAAAGCATCCCATTAAATAGGCATTCAATTATCATCTCAGTCAGAGTAGTTGAGATGTAATTTCAACAAATATCTTGATGTCTTATGACATCTTTAAACTAATAGGGTGGTGTCAAGCTTCACTCCCATCCCCTGACGGCTATCTTGGGGAAAACATCCCGCTTTAAGCTGTTACCCCAAAAACATTACAAATGATTAAACTAGTCCTGGTGGCAAATCCAGGTTCGATTGCTCAAATCTAAACGTCGGGTTGCTGCCAACTGTTTCTGTTGCGAAATATATGCCTGCCATAGCAGTGAAAAACCTGACCAAGGTTTATCCAGTTCCCATTAAACAGCCTGGGTTAGCGGGCACACTACGCCACTTTTTTCGGCGTCAATATCGTCAGGTCAAGGCGGTTAACGGCGTATCGTTTGCTGTGGAACCTGGTGAAATTGTTGGTTTTCTAGGTCCCAACGGGGCGGGCAAAACGACCACCTTAAAAATGTTGACCGGCTTAATTTATCCATCGTCAGGTCAAGTCAGGGTGACCGGACATGTACCGTTTCAACGGCAGCGTTCTTTTTTAGAGCAAATCACCTTGGTGATGGGGCAAAAGCAGCAATTGATTTGGGATCTACCCGCATTAGACTCATTGCGGATCAATGGGGCTATTTACGAACTCTCTAACCAGGAACTGCGCGATCGCATCCATGAGCTAGCTGAAATGCTGGATCTAACCGATAAACTAACCCAGCCCGTGCGTAAGCTTTCCTTGGGAGAACGGATGAAGGCTGAAATGCTGGCAGCTCTGTTGCATCGTCCCAAAGTACTCTTTCTGGACGAGCCTACCCTGGGCTTAGATGTCAATGCCCAAATGGCCGTTCGAAAATTTTTGCAGATTTACAACCAGCGCTATCAGGCCACGATTATATTAACCAGCCACTACATGGCTGATATCACTGCACTGTGCGATCGCGTTTTACTAATTTACCAAGGACAGCTTATCTATGACGGCTCCTTAACCAGTTTGGTGGAAAAATTTGCCCCCTATCGTGAAGTCACCGCTGAGCTTGCCCAGGAAATCCCCGCTGAATCTTTAGCCGCCTATGGTGAAATTCAGTCCCTTGAGGGCTGCAAAGTTGTCCTGCTAGTTCGTCGAGACGAGCTGACCAAAACCGTATCCCAGGCCCTAGCCCAATTACCATTGCGTGACCTAACGGTAACCGACCCGCCAATTGAAGATGTTATTGGCAAAGTATTTGATGCAGGAAGCGTTTAGACAACACCAAGTCGGGTATCAACTTACACCAGGAAATTTCGGTTAGGTCAGAATTCGAAATTCCGAACTTCAAACTCTACACTATTGAGGCAATCATCCCGCTTGACCTTGATACCTTCAAATCCGAGTTCATTAATCTCAATTGACAATGCATCATCCGGTAGGGGCATTCCCTTGTGGATACCCTGCGATATTAGTCGCTACCAACCAGGATTTTGCATCACCATTAACCCCCGTCTCCAATAAAAGGAGTACCCCAAAATTTCCAATTTTCCTTGTTAAAAGGCGATCTCCACTTATATATGAGAGATGATTCAATGGCTTGACGTAGACGACGATCAGCCGGAGCACGACGCCAAAAAGCAATACCTAGCTGACTCTCTAGATTGTAATGATAGTGAGTCTGACGATAGTTCATCAGATAGCGTTTACAATCATGTTCCCCTTTCCAACGCTGATTTGACTTGACCGTTTCGCCGACATATAAAAGTAGCTCACTCTGATAATCGATCACAAAGTAAAGGGCAGCCACACCCACATCCCTAAATTGCCACCGCCAAAACTCTGTATTTTGCTGAGGCAATGTAAAGGGAGCAATTGTTTCAGCAGGGTCAATTGTCGCCGCAAATAAGCTAGTTTGCTCCATAGCTGGTGACACTTTGGCAGCCCTTTGGAAAGTGGCCACTTTCTGTTTCCAGGCCATTAGTTCATGTTGACCTAGATATGTCTGAGTTTGAAAATTCTGATATTGAGACCGGCTAACAGCCTGTTGCTCCGCTTCACTAAACAGGGATGCCTGTTTTCGAGTACCCATGGACGTACTCCAACGTAAACGCTAGATATAGTGTAATGATCCGTTTGATAAACCATCATACCTCTCCATCTAGCATCAACAATACCTACTTTACAATTCCTACGATAAATCTGTCCTAAACCTAAATTTAGTCTGGAAAGTTAACCATAGACCTTGTAATAGGTACTATCGACATCGGCCTACTAATCTTCTAAGTCATTAATATTGGCTTACTAATGTTCCAAGTAACGGCACGTCATGCATAATGATCTAAAAGTAGCCCTACATTATGAAGACATCTACTAAATCTAAGGGTGAGTTTGTATTGTTTCTGTAGGTACCATCGTTAGATTGTGTCGGGGTCTGCGGTTACTACTTAAAATTATGTAGAGTCGAGGGTGGCTACCGAGTAAATGCTGTGCTGAGCTAGCAATCATTTAGGCGTTACTCGTTAGGCTCAGTCAATGGAACAGTATATAAATATCCCATCTGATAGAACTTTTGGGCAATCTAAAGTTGCCGATAATTCTCCCAGTCTGTTGTAAGTATTGCTATAGATTATGGTCGATAGTGTTAAGACATCCTCTTTTGTTTCAGCGGTAGTTCAATCGGAGTTTCAAACCATTCAGCTACCCGTCAGTGTGGCGGTGGTTGAAGCGACAGCATTTAAGAAGCAATGTCAAACGCTTTTTGCTGAGCAACCCGATTTGTCTGAACTGGTGTTAGATTTTTCGGCAACACGTTTTATTGATAGTAGCGGCATTGGTGCCCTAGTTATCTGTCACCGTTTGAGTGCTGCTAAAGGCTGCAAACTTCGGTTAGTTAATGTCACACCTCAGGTGATGATGGTACTGTCATTAACTGAGTTGGATAAAGTATTTGACATTACTCTGGCTGCCACAGATAGTGCTGACCCAGGGGATCAGGCTTTACCTGAAACTCATCCCTCAGTGAATTCTAGGACAAAGCGGGCGCTTGACATTTTAGGCGCATTGGTGGGGTTATTCTTGACTGCTCTGGTTTATGTACCCGTTGCAATCATTATCAAATTGGATGATGGTGGTCCCATATTTTTTGCCCAGACTCGTTGTTCTTGGCTTGGTAAGCGGTTCAAGATCTGGAAGTTTCGTTCCATGGTGACGAACGCCGAAGCCCTTAAGAGCAAGGTGGCCAATCAAGTGGAAGGTCCGCTGTTCAAGAATGAAAACGATCCTCGGATTACCAAGATTGGGCATTTCCTTCGTAAAACTAGTTTGGATGAATTCCCTCAGTTTTGGAATGTGCTCAAAGGTGACATGAGTCTGGTGGGAACCCGCCCTCCGACACCGGATGAAATTGAGCAGTATGAAGTGGGCGCATGGCAGCGTCTGAATGTTAAGCCAGGCATGACAGGTGAATGGCAGGTGAATGGTCGTTCCAGTATTACTAAGTTTGAAGATGTCATCAAACTAGACCTGCGCTATCAAGAGAACTGGAGTTTCTTCTACGACATTAAGCTAATCGTCAAGACTGTTCTAGTTCTGTTTAGTAAAGAGTCCGGTGCTCACTAGAGCCTTTTGGATACTATCTGGAAAACTAGAGAAGGACTGAAAAAAGGCGTGATGGATTTCGACCCATCACGCCTTTTTTTACTTTACGCTAACCTTAAGTTAACCAACCTCTACTTGGCTAGTGTCTACAGCAGTAGTGCCATCAACGTCTTTGGCAACAGCAACCATTTTGTCGAGAATGGCTTGGCTGGGAACTTTACCTTTAAGGACGACTTTGCTGCTCAGCTGAGCGACCCAAAGGGTATCAACATCATCTAGCTGAGAATCTTCATCGAAAGCAAGGGCAACGCGCTTAGCTAAGCCACTTTCGTCAAATTCACCAGTAAGGCCAACTTTGTAATCAGGAATATCATCTTCTGCAGCGGCTGCAGGAGCATTACTAGCAGCAGCGGTGGGCGCAGCAGCGGCTGGAGCAGAATTTCTGCCTTTAGGACGGCGACCGACCTTAGTGCTAGCACCCGCAGGCTTGTCCTGCTTGAACATACGTTTTAGAAAACCCATGAAAATTTCCTACGTGAATACCACAAGTGAGTAGAACAAATGCCTCACAATGACAAGCGTAGCGGTTGGCTTTTGATCTCACCCACATCTTCAGAATCAAATAACGTTAATGACGTTGGATGGCGTATTTTTTCTGCGCTAGATGGTAGATTTTTAGACTTCCGGAATTGTCGTAGTGCGTAATCACCAGGGGTGACGTTGAAGGAACTTGCTATAGTCTGAACACGGTTGCACAGGATGTTTTCGACAAAGCGAACCATGGTGCGAGATGGGATGCAAACGTTGACGAATCGCTATTTTGGCGGGCGGCGGGTGTCGCCTATGGCGCTAAAACATATGCGCGATAGCTTGATGGATGATTCGGAGTTGAATCGTGACTATGTGGTGATGACCATTGGCGCGTGCATTATTGCGACGCTGGGTCTGTTGTCAGATAGTGCGGCGGTGATTATTGGGGCGATGCTGGTGGCTCCCTTGATGTTACCGATCCGTGGCATGGCCTTTGGTTTTTTGGAAGGCGATGTTGAGTTAATTCAGGAAGGGGTTAAGGCGCTGGGGATAGGGACTGCGATCGCAATTGCCCTGTCCACCGCCCTGGGGATGATGCTGGGCCTCTCAGAATATGGTGCTGAGGTCTGGGCACGCTCAGAACCGACGCTGCTGGACCTGGGGATTGCGATTACGGCTGGCGGTATTAGCGGCTTTGCTAAGGTACAGCCAAAGATTTCAAATACGTTGTCGGGGACTGCGATCGCAGTCGCCTTAATGCCACCGGTATGTGTAATTGGCCTAGGGTTGGCCCAGGGCAAACTGGGGCTAAGTCAGGGAGCGCTCCTACTCTATTTGACCAATTTAATTGGTATTACCCTGGCCTGTATGCTGGCCTTTTGGCTGACGGGGTATGCCCTGTTTCAAAAAGCGCGCAAGCCTCTCAGATATATACTACTGATTACAGCCGCGTTGATTTTTCCATTGGCGATCAGTTTAGTAGAGTTAGTCCGGCAAAATCGTTTGGAAGATGATGTGCGGGATGTCTTGGTCAATGGCACATTAACCTTTCAACGTTCAGAGCTGGTCGATAGTGATATTAACTGGCGGACAAACCCACCAGAAGTTCGCTTGAAGGTGTATAGCACAGAACCGGTGACACCAAAGCAGGTACAACTGTTAGAAGACTATGTGGAAGATCGAATGGATCGAGAGCTTAAACTGATCTTTCGGGTAAGTGAGGTAGAAGAGGTAACCAGAGACGAGGCACAGCCCGCCAGTGCAGAGCCAGTCACTACTGAAGAGGAATAATCGAGCCTGTAGGTGCACGCCCTTGTGGATGCCCCATTTTACCGTAGGGCACGCCCTTGTAGATGCCCCTACGGACTGATGCATTTTAATCGGGATTAATCAATTTGGAGTTGGTGTTAGGCGTCTGCATGAAAATAATGTACCGTTTTGAAACATGTTTGAGATCTACAGTTATATATTTAGCAAGTATTTTGAGCTAACGGCTGATCCGGAGGATATTTTTGCGGAGTTGGGAGCCATCTTCAAAAAGCAAGCATTACAGCTACCGGCTGCATCAGAAGGGCTTGATTTTTTACCCACCCTAGAAAAAAGACTTATTCAAACACTTGAACTGGTTGATTTAACTAGTGAAATGGCACGACGAGAGACTTTAATTGCGCCTGTTTTGTTAGAGGTTTGTGCGCAAACACACCAACAACTCAAAATTGAGTATGCAGTCGATGTGAGTAAATGGCTGCGGAGCAGTTTTGATTATTTTATTCCTAGTGCTCAAAATTTACTGATTATTGAAGCGAAGTAGGCAGATTTGGCGCGAGGATTTGTGCAGCTTGGGGCGGAGTTGATTGCGTTAGACCAGTGGACTCGTTCGGATAATCCATTGTTATATGGGGCGATTACTACGGGAGATGCTTGGAAGTTTGGCTGTTTTGAACGAGCAAGCAGAGTACTACGGCAAGATATTGGTTTGTATGCAGTTCCTTCTGATTTAAAGCAGCTGGTAGCCATTTTACTCGGGATTATTCAAGGCTATTAATAAGGGCTACACCCAATTCTCACCAGTTAGTCCAGGTACAGTAAAAACTCTTTTTTATGGTTGGTGACTAGACTAATATCTAGCTTTCATAAAGTCATCGGAAAAAACAATGGGTAAGAGAGAATTCAGATCAGTACTGTCCTGTTTGTAGTCAGCGATTTTCAGAACGTGATGGTCGTACCATTGATCATAAACTGCCGCGTGCTCAATACCTCTGGTTATCCCTCGATTTTCGAAATCTTTGGGTGATTTGTCGTGTCTGCAATCAAGAGAAAGGTGAGCGTCATTGGTATGAGTATGAACACTATATACTTATCAATCATCCTGAGTACTATCAGGATGTTGCTATATTTCGACCGCGACAGTTACTCAAAAACCTGTAGACGTTGTGTTACCTGAATGCACTCTGTTAAAATTATTGATTGCCCATCTCCTCAACATTTCATAATTTATTTCTTGACTCCCTAGATCAACTGCTCTACCGTAAACAACAGGTCCGCGAGACCTTCAGAACTCAACCCCTTAGCGCTATCGGCAGGTGCTAGCAACACCCGCCGACAGCTAACCTAGCAAGCTGATCAGGCCAGCTTGAAGGCTAATGTTAAATGTACCTTAGCCCTTCCAGTTTGCAACTCTTGCAGGACGGCTAAGGCTTGAGTTTTGGTCCATAGGCCAGGTAAATCGTTACCTGGCCACCTATCCACCTACAAAGGCGACCAAAACCATGTTCCAAGACACCAACCAGGGCGCAGGCGCGGCCAATCTTCCCCCTGCCCACAATCCCCTCCCCGACTACGAGTTTGACATCGTCCGACACACCCTGTTCGGCACCCTAGACGCCGTCCAAAACACCATCAAACTCCTCCACAAGCTCAACTACGCCGACCCCAACGACTGGAGCCGCCCCCTGCCCACCGGTCGCGTTAACGAAGTCATGGCCATTTTGACCAAACGAGTCCGAGTTGGATAAACAGATTCTGACTAGGTGCGTTGTAACGTAAACGTAGTGTAGTGGCACAGTATGCTGTGCCACTACACTCGACAAGTCCCTACATCGCTGGTCCCTGGTGTGATTTAAACGATTCGCTCAGCCCCTTAACCAGAATGTATAAAATCGGTACTACAAACAAGCTTAAAAACGTCGCTACAAACATCCCCCCAAAGACCGCTGTCCCTAGCGACTGACGACTCCCCGCACCGGCCCCCGTAGCAATCACCAATGGAAAAATACTACTCAGTGTAGAAATCGCCGTCATCAAAATCGGTCGCATTCTAGACTGGGCCGATTCTAATGCCGCTTTGACAATGGGTAATCCCTGGTCCCGTAGCTGGTTGGCAAACTCCACAATTAAAATAGAATTTTTACTGGCTAGACCAATCAACATTACCAGACCAATCTGACAATAAACATCATTGGGTAACCCTCGCATGGACTGGGCTAACAGGGCTCCAAACACCGCCAACGGCACCGCAAAAAGAATAATCACCGGATCCACATAGCTCTCGTACTGGGCTGCTAAAACCAGAAATACAAAAACGATACCCAGACCAAAGATAATCGGCGCTTGACTGCCCGACTCAATCTCTTCCAGGGCACTGCCCGTCCATTCATAGCCCAGACTCGCTGGCAACACCTGCTCCGCCACCGTTTCCATGGTGTCGATAGCGGCCCCCGAACTCACGCCGGGGGCTGCCTGACCATTGATTTCAATGGACCGAAAGAGATTGTAATGGTTAATGGTTTGGGCTCCGGTAGTCTCGCTCAGACTTACCAGATTACCCATGGAAATCATGGCATCGTTGTTGGAACGTACATAAAGCCTATTAATGTCGTCTGGCGATGAGCGATATTGTTGGTCGGCCTGGACATAGACGCGGTAGGTCCGGCCTTGTAAGGTAAAGTCGTTGACATAGCGTGACCCCAAATAGGTTTGCAGGGTACCAAAGACTTCATTAATGTCAACATCCAATGCCTTCGCCTTGTCGCGATCTACGTCAATCTCAATCAGGGGAGAATTTGCGGCGTAGGTACTAAACACCGCCTGCAGGCTGGGGTTCTGGTTGGCTGCCCCTAGCAGGCCAAACATATTTTGTACTAGGGTATCGATGGTTAAGTTACCACGTCGATCTTGGAGCTGAAACTGGAAACCGCTAAAACTGCTAAGCCCCTGAATCGAGGGAGGATTGACTGGAAATACACGGGCCTCTGTAATCTGGGAGAACTGGCCAAAGAGTTGACCAATCAGGCTAAAGGATGTTGTACCGGGGGGCCGTTCTTGCCAGGGGACCAGGGTGGTAAAGACAACACCATTGTTGGCAGTATTACCATTAAAGCTAAAGCCCCCCACCGCAAAGGTAGCCCTCACGCCATCCTGGGCCAAAATTGTCTCTTCTACCTGGCGCATTACCTTACTGGTCTGGTTTAGCGATGTGCCCTCTGGTCCCTGGATCAGGGTAATGAAATAGCCCTGGTCTTCGTCAGGCAAAAAGGCGGAGGGGACACTGCTGTAGAGCCAGCCGGTTAAGACCAGGGATAGGACAAAGGCCGCTAAAACAAAGGCTTTAAGCCGATTGAGAATGCGTAGCGTATCGCCATACTGGACCCGCAGATTGTCTAAAAATCGGTTAAAGGGGGTAAAAATAATGTCCAGCCAGCCGTGTCCGCCAGTGTTTTGACGCAGCAGTAACCCCGCCAGGGTGGGGGTAAGGGTAAGGGCATTAAAGGTGGAGAGTGCGATCGCAAACGCAATGGTCAACGCAAACTGTCGATACAGTGCCCCGGTGGTCCCTGGAAAAAATGCCACCGGAATAAACACCGCCATCAGCACCAACGATGTCGCAATCACAGCCCCCGTCAGCTCCCGCATCGACTCCACCGCCGCCAGCGTGGGGGACAAGCCTCGATGCTGAATCTTAGAGGAAATGTCTTCTACCACCACAATGGCATCATCCACCACCATGCCCGTGGCCAGGGTCAGGCCAAACAGAGTCAAACTGTTGATGGAAAAGCCAAAGATTTTAACAATTGTAAATGTGCCAATCAGGGCGATGGGAATGGTAATCGCTGGAATTACTGTTGTCCGCCAATCTTGCAGAAACAGATAAATCACCAGCACCACCAAACCCACCGCCTGAATCAGGGTCCAAACTACACGGGAGAGAGACTGACGCACAAATTCTGTAGTATCAAAACCAATGCCGTACTCCATCCCCTGGGGAAACTCCTGTGACAGCTCTGCCATCACATCTTTCACCCCCTGGGCCACCTGCAACGCATTACTACCAGGCAGTTGGAAAATTCCCAACCCCACCGATTCATTGCCCTTAAATCGCAGGAACGTACTGTAGCTTTCTGCCCCTAACTCTGCCCGCCCCACATCCTTAAGCTTCACCAGGGAACCATTCTCGCCAGTTTTCACCACCAGCTCTTCAAACTCAGACACCTCCTGCAAACGACTCACTGCCCGCAGGTCAATCTGAAAGGTTTGGTCCTCCGGTGAAGGCGGCTGACCAATTTGTCCCGCCCCAATCTGAATATTTTGTTCTTGCAGGGCTTCAACAACGTCATCGGCAGTCAGATCGCGGCTAGCCAACCGCTGGGGGTCTAACCACAGCCGCATCGCATAGGTGCGTTCACCAAAAATTACCACATCCCCAACACCGGGCACCCGCCGCAGGGCATCGACAATATAGAGGTCGGCGTAGTTACTCAAAAACACATTATCAAAGGTGTCATCCTCTGAAAACAGACTCATGGCCAGCAAAATATTACTGTTCTGCTTAGACACCACTACGCCTGTCTGACGTACTTCTTCTGGCAGCTGAGGCTCTGCTAGAGAGACTCGATTTTGTACATCTACCGCCGCAATGTCCTTATCTCGACTGGCGTCAAAGGTAACAACAATATTGCTAATGCCATTGTTACTGCTATTGGAGGAGATATAGCGCATCCCCTCCACCCCATTAATCTCCCGTTCCAGTACCGTGGTTACCGCTTTTTCAACGGTTTCGGCATCGGCACCAATATAGGTAGCTGTAACATTAATCTGGGTAGGACTAATGTCTGGGTATTGGGCAATGGGCAGGGTGGGAATACTGACCGCACCAATTAACAAAATGATAATGGCGCAAACAGTGGCAAAAACAGGCCGCTTAATAAAATAGTTGACCATGGGAAGATGCCGTTAGGGTAAAAGAGAATTTAGGGGCTGGCCTTATACCTGCCCTATATCAGCCAATCTAAACTTGTCAGCCAACAAACATTAAGGAGACGATACAGCTGCGTCAGTGACCTCTTCCTGCACAGTAATGGGGACACCATCTTGCAAATTCAAGAGACCGGTGGTGATAATTTGCTCCCCTGGGGAGAGACCGTCTAGCACTTGAAAGTTGTTGCCCTGCATAGGGCCTAATGTCACGGGGCGGAGTTGAGCGACTTGGCCTTCACTTGGTGGTGCTGCACCTTGCCCTTCATTGGAGGGCTGTCCCGCTTCAGGCGGGGGCGTATCCACCGCTACATAAACAAATGACTGTCCCCCTAAACGGGTAATCGCAGTGGCAGGCACCAATAGACCGGGACGCTGATCTAAAATGATGCGCACATTCACCCGCTGATTGTCCTGCAAACTGCCTGATAGATTCGAGAATCGAGCTTTGGCCAACACTGTCTGGGTCAACGCATCGGTTTGAGGGGCAATAAAACTTAGAGCACCAGTGGCAACAGGGGCATTGGCTCCAAAGGGTAACAATTCCACCGGCATACCCAGCTGGATCTCCCCAATCTGCTCAGCAGGAACATCTATTTCCAGCTCCAGCACTTCATTTTGGGTAATGGTGGTAAGGGTACCACCAGGTTGCACATAGTCCCCAAGCTCCACGGGGATATCGCCAACTACTCCGGCAATGGGGGCTGTTACCGTCTTGTCGAGCAGGTCTTCACGGGTGGCGGCGGCAGTGGCCTGGGACTGGTCTAAAAATGCTTCGGCCTGGGCAAAACTGGCCTGGGCAGCTTCGATTTCTTCCGTGGCCGCATCCAGGGACGCAATGGCAGCATTGCGATCGCGCTCCACCTCATCCAGTTCTTGCAGGGACTGAGCCCCGGCATCCACCAGGCGTTTGGTTCGTGCAAACTCAGTATTTTGCAACTTCACATCCGCTTCTGTACGAATCCGCTGGGCTACCAAGGACTGCAGCTGAGCACGGGCATTATCACGGGCAGATTGAGCCGCACTAACGCTGGCCAACGCTGCACTTAGCTCAGCCTGGGAGCGATCGGCACTGAGTTCCATAATCGGATCGCCTGCTGCTACCCGGTCGCCAGACGAGACATAAATCCGCGTAATGCGACCATTGGCTTCGGGCTGTAATACCACCCCAGCCTGAGCATCCAATCTGCCTACAAATGCTGCCTGGTCTCGCAATGTGGAGGTTTGCAACTGGGCTAACGTCACCGGAACAGCACCGCCCATGGGCATCCCCGATGGTGCCCCACCTCTCTCTAACAACCGCCACAGGGCAAAGCTTCCCCCGGCCAAAACAATCAAGGCCGCCAACCAAATCAACCAGTTACGACGAGTGGGCACCTGAGACGACGCTGAGGAAGACCGCATAGAGGCAACATCCACTGTCGTTGAAGGACTAGAGTGTGAATTCATAAAGATGAAATCTTGACAAGAATCGAACGTAACGACCCTTATTGATAGTTCTATATTATCGAACTTTAGTAAAAATATACCAAAATTCAAACCCGAATATTGATATGGAATTGTTGTTAACGTCGCTACTGTTCCGAAGACAACACGGACGTCTGGCCTGACAGACGTCTGTGCTGAAGCCAACCACAAGCTGATGCTGACTCATGCTTAAATTGCTTGGGGAAAATAGTCAAAAACTCTCTGTACAACAGGAAAATACGATATGTGCAGGTTGAACTACCTGGCCCTTAAGCGATAGAAGTGCCAAGACTTATTGCCATCCACCATAACGCATATTGTTTATTTCATGGGGCCTATATAAACCTTGACCAGATCTAAAACGGTCACTTTTACCTAGAAGAACCTACAGATTTCAATGTGGGCGTGGCTTGATAGCAATTATGTTTATGGAATAGTATGAACGAAATTAATAATTAACCACTCGATAACGACAACAGAATCCCTCCACATCAACCAACTGAGAAGCACTAGAGCTATATACATATAGACAACATACCTATAGACAACGGCAAAACAGTCAAGACAACCGACAGGTATCCTACCTATGTTAGAAATGTTCTTACATTAGGTATCTCCATGACTATGGCGTCTAAGCTGACGCAGCAGCAGGAGTTTTGGGCTGGGGCTCAGCAAACTATTCCACTGATTGTCGGCGCAATTCCCTTTGGCATTATTTTTGGTACCCTGGCCGCTCTTCCCAGCATGTCTGCCATTGTCTTTGCGGGCTCTTCCCAGTTTATTGCCCTGGGGCTGTTAGGGGCCGGCACCCCCCTCGGGATTATTGTCCTCACCACCTGGGTGGTAAACCTCCGACACCTGCTATATGCCGTTAGTCTTGTTCCCTATGTCAAACACCTGAGTCAGGCTTGGAAGCTGCCGTTGGGGTTTTTGCTAACCGATGTAAACCTCCGACACCTGCTATATGCCGTTAGTCTTGTTCCCTATGTCAAACACCTGAGTCAGGCTTGGAAGCTGCCGTTGGGGTTTTTGCTAACCGATGAAAACTTTATGGTAGCCATCCAACGCTATCGTCAGGACGATTCGTCTAACTACAAACATTGGTTTCAGCTGGGTTCCGCCCTGGCTATGTATGTCAACTGGCAGCTCTGTACGTTATTGGGCCTAACCCTAGGGCAGAGCATTCCCAATGCAGCTGCCTGGGGTCTAGATTTTGCTATGGTCGCCACCTTTATCGGCATGACCATTCCCTACCTGACTAACCGCCCCATGGTCGCTACGGTAGTCGTCTCAGGGATAACGGCCCTATGCGTTCGAGCATTACCCCATCAGTTGGGACTAATGGTGGCTGCGATCGCAGGCATCATCACAGGTGTCTTACTTGAAAATCAATTAAACAAAGCATCTAAGGAAAAACCATGACTAACGAAGTAATCCTCCTCGGCGGCATGACTCTAGTGACCTTTCTCATTCGCTATCCCCTGCTGGCCATGAGTGGTCGCATCACTCTGCCACCTCGCCTACTACAGGCTCTGAATTATGTACCTCCAGCAGTGCTGACTGCAATTGTTGTTCCCAGTGTTTTAGTAGAAGAGAATAGCCTATGGGTTGGTTTTGATAATCCTCGCCTGATCGGTGCTCTAGTGGCCCTAAGTGTTGGAGTTTGGAAAAAGAATTTGTTGTTAACAATTCTGGTAGGGATGAGTGTGTTTTTGTTGTGGAAAACTCTCTTTGGTTAGAGTAGTACAAAAAGAGTGACTCTTCATCCTGTTTACTCTTTACATACCCGAGCCCAAATCGTAGGCTTGACAGACCACAAGTTAAAACCATGAGCTGAATTTTTAACAAATCCTAAGAATTTGAAAAAAGAGAAACCCATGCACAAGTCAAAAATAAAAATAGCCGTCTCAAACTCAAGAGTTCAAAACGGCTATGGATTATTCAAGAAATATATCTTACTGATTACGACGTAGCGTTACTAACGTACCTAGTCCAGCTAACGCCAACGCGACTGTCGTTGTCGGTTCAGGTACTGCAGTAGGTTCGTCTCCAGGCTCAGTCACGGGTGGAATCGAACTGGCTCGTCACAGGCGGATCGATCACTGGCTCGTCATCGTCTTCCTCAGGCGGATCGATCACTGGCTCGTCATCGTCTTCCTCAGGCGGATCGATCACTGGCTCGTCATCGTCTTCCTCAGGCGGATCGATCACTGGCTCGTCATCGTCTTCCTCGGGCGGATCAATTACTGGTGGCTCATCCTCATCAGCCTCAAGTAGGGGTAAAACACCAAAGGCATCAAAGGCCCACTGATTAGTGCGAATATCCCCGGTAAAATCGCAAAAAGAACTGCCAATGGGACATCTTGAAAGATCACCAGTGAAATTACCATTACCGGTCTCACGAAATCCATCCGCTAGGTAATAGGTATTGGGAAAGTTGTCATACTGGCTCAATGCAAGGGTATAGTTACCAGCCATCAAGTCAATTTTCAACAAAACATCGTAAGCTTGACGCGTTGTTGGATCCTCAGCAACAGTGCCTGCCTCACCGTCATCCCCTAAGGCAATCAACTTCCCATGGGTATCAAATAAGGATAGGATGGGGTCAAAGCCACCTGCAGCAATGACGGTACCGTCTGCTTGAGTACCTCCTGCATAGGAATAGGTTTTGAAGGTGACCATCGACTCTGTGCCAACGCTGAAATCAAACAGGTGCACATCATCGTCTTGAGCGAATGTACCACGGAAGGAAAAGTCGGCAGCATTAGCCGTGCTGTTTATGCCAAGTGTGGTCAGCATCGCACCAGTGACCACCCATAGTAGGGCTGACAATGGTTTCATAAGACTGTTTTTAAAGGAATAGTGGAGACGTTAAGCTGTCGTATTAAGCTGCAGGATAGATTTGCCTGTAGGGTAATTAACGATCAAATGCGTTTACTGCAGCAACGGTAGAAACTTGGTTAAAAACGGTGACATCCTAAGATGCCTATAACACACTGGAAGATGCTGATCTATCTGCTTTAATGCAGTGTTGTGCGATTATTGCCCTGCCTGATAGTGACAATCTATTACAAGTAAAGAAGTATCAACAACTGTTGGTGCTCAACTTTAATAAGACCTCAATTAATCTCCGTCAGATGTGAAATTCCTCTATTCCAGGTTCATATTACGGGGAAAAATTACGGACACTTGTGGGGCCTGAGTTTCACAATCCAGGCAAATGGTTAACTGTGAACAATATGGCATCCACACGACTTGGAAGGTTACGAGCAGAGAAAAATAAAAGCCTTTATTTTCAATGGTTCTGAAAAATCGAAATCATCAGATTTTTGCTATCGCTGAACGTGGTTGCGCCGTTTCAAATTTTCTTTCGTGATAACCTTCCAAGTCGTGCATCCACCCTTATGAGGGCTGATGTGCGACTTATGGCCGTTGCCATTCACCAATGTTCCAGGTGTGTAGATCCCAGGGGGTTAAATCAATGCCAGTAAGGCGGTTACTGACGGCATCAATGTCAGCACGATGAACGATGGGCAACACAGCATAGTCTTTGATCAACGTATCGTTCATCTGGATCAGTAACTCCGTCCGTTTGGCGACATCCAGCTCTGTGGTGGACTGCTGCCACAGGGCATCGTACTCAGGGTTGCAATAACGGCTATAGTTGCGCCCCGACCAGTTATTGGCTTTTTGGCTGCTCTCGTCACAGGTGTAGGTTTTAAGGTAAGCCCCTGGATCTGGGTTGGTGTTGCCAGTGGCAAACATTTGTAGATCGGCGTAAAAATGCTCTACGGTGTCTTCGCTGGCAGGGTCACTGGCAAAGTAAACCGCTGGGTCAAGAGATCGCAACTCAGTGCCAACGCCAATGGCGGCTAGATTTTGTTTAATGATTTCCTGGGTCTTTTGACGGACAGGATTGACGGACGTAATAAAGAGGACCTGCATTTCGGTGCCGTTGCGATCGCGTGTTCCATCGCCATTACTATCGACCCACCCAGCTTCATCCAATAGCTGATTCGCCTGCTCTAGATCAAAGGCATAGCTCGTATTAGCTGAGCGGTAGCTTTCTGGCGATACCAAAAAGTTCACCGTACCTTGACCGGCAGGGCCATAAAGCTGGTCGGCGATGGTATCACGGTTAATGGCCAGACTAAAGGCCTGACGCACATTAATATCAGTAAAAAATGGATGGGGAAAGTCCAGGCTGGACCGCTCGCCGCTCGCCGCAGTTTGATTTGGATCCGTAAAGTTAAACAAGACCCGCTCCACCAGGGACCCAAAGCTGGTGACAAACTGTCCCTGACCACCGGTTTCTAGCTGTTTTAGTACCGGGGCCTCAATTTGAACGTTATAGGCAAAATCAGCATCCCCAGTTTGCATCACAGCCCGTGCCGCTGATGCCGCATCCCCCCCACCTTTGAGTTCCACCCGCTCAAAGCCAACGGACTCGCGATAGTGAGGATTAGGCTCATACACCACCACATCCCCTGGCTTAAAGGTGGTGACCTGGTAAGGACCGGTCCCGATGGGCTGTAAATTAGCCGGGGCCGACCGGACATTGGCATCATTAAAATCCTGAAAGGCATGGGCTGGTAAAATCATGCCGCTGGTGCCCGTAAAGACTAGCGACCAGGCAGGATTCGGGTCTTGAAAGGTGATTTTTACCTCGGTTGGGCCCTGGGCCTCCACCGTTTTAATAGTCTCGTAGGTACCGGCGGTGGTACTGCCCACGTCGGGATTGCTCAATAGCTCATAGGTAAAAACAACGTCCTCGGCGGTAAATGGAGTGCCATCGGACCACAGCACATCAGACCGTAATTTCCAGGTCACAGCGGTACCATCACTGGCCACACCACCATTCTCAATGGAGGGAATTTCGGCAGCTAAAAAGGGGCGCAGATTGCCCGCCGCATCAAAGCTGGCTAAGGGCTCCAAGGTAATCCGACTGGCTTCAGCATCTTTAAAGCCGTTAGACAGATGCGGATTTAGAATAGTGGGTGCCTGCCAGTACAGCAGTTTAAGGGTGCTGTCGTCATTATCAGCAGATGGACCAGGGGCAGGGCGACAGGCCCCCAACGTTATCAGAACACCTATCAAATAAGAGCCAATCAACCAGCGAGCAGAGCCTTTCATAGAGCCAGTATTGAGTAAAGCTAAAAAATTCCCCCAGGGTCTCGCCTTTTAGGCTCGTCTTTTTAAGGGAAATGGCATCATAAGATAATGCGCTAAAGATTTCTATGAAGCAACTGGTTGACTCATTTTATTCTTGGTACCGTAACGGCTTGCGAAATCCTAACTATCGCTGGTTGATTATCCTTGGGACGTTGGCTTACTTATTAAGCCCGATTGATATTTCACCCGATGTGTTTCCCCTAATCGGCTGGATTGACGACGGCATTTTAATCACCCTGCTGATAGCCGAAGTGGCCCAGCTGTTTCAAGGAGGCTTTAACCAGCCTAATCAGACATCTGCTGAGGACTCAAATAGCAAGAATGGCGAAGATGACGGGGTCGTTGTGGATGTCAATGCTCAAGAGGTGCCCTAGGGTATAGAGACGTTCCATGAAACGCCTCTACAAAGAATTGGGATTATTGTTGGTCTCTTCAGAGGGCGTTGCCTCCTCCTGATCATTACCACCAGTTTCTACGTCTTTCCCGCTTACCTCCTCTGATGGCCCCTCCGCCTCCGCTTCAACCGGGTCTACCAGCTGCCAGTTGGCAATATCCCAGGTACTTGCATCCCAAGGGGTAAAGTTATACCCCGTAATGCGATAGCTGACGCCATTGGAAAGCGCCCGATGCACGATGGGTAAAACCGCCACATCACTGGCTAGTTTTTGGTCCATCTGGCGGAATAGCTCGTTACGCTGATCAGAATCTCGCTCTTCGCGGACTGCCTCCCAGAGCTGGTCGTAGTCTGGATTGCAATAGCGGGCGTTGTTGGGTTTTTGCCAATTATTGTCCAGGGCTGCAATGTTATCGCAGGTCCACCAGCTCATATAAATAGTCGGGTCGGGGATATCGTTGCCGATGGCGTATTCCTGCATATCGGCATAGAAGTGGTTAATACTCTTGGTCTGGTCTGGGTCGGCGGAGAAAAAGTCCTCGGTACGTACCCGTTCGATCAAGACATTTATGCCGATTTCGGCTAGCTGCTCCTGGACCAAACTTTGGGTGGCCTGACGAATAGTGCCGATGGAGGTTTGAAAGACAAGGGTGAGGGGTTGATTGTTGCGATCGCGAATCCCATCCCCATCACTATCCACCCAGCCTGCTTCTTCCAAAAGCGCCCTGGCCGTATCCACATCGTGCTTAAACGTAATCGGGTCATCCTTAGACAGGTTCGGGGCCACCAATAATTGGGATGTCGGTTTACCCAAATCCCCATAGAGCTGATCCACAATGGCCTGACGGTCAATGCCATAGTCAATCGCCTGACGGACCCGTAAATCCTGCAAAATCGGATGGGGAAAATCAATGCTGGCCCGTTCTTTTGCCTCAGTTTCTTGCTTGGGATCGGTAAAGTTCAGCATAATGCGCTCCACCTGACTGCCAAAGGTAAGCACCAGACTGCCCGCCTCGCCGGTTTGCACCAAATCTATCAGCGCCGCTGACTCTAACTGAATATTATGGGCAAAGTCAGCGGTACCATCCCGCAGCACATCACGGGCCGCCACATAGGGGGGCACATCACCGACCAGCTCAACCCGTTTAAAGTGTTTTACCGGTTGCCGATAGAGTTCATTCGGCGCAAATAGTAAACGACCATTGGCCTGAGTCAGATAGCGATAGGGACCCGTACCAATGGGCTGAAAGTTAGCAGGAGCTTCCCGCGCCTTACGATTGTTGAAATCTTTGAACAAATGTTCTGGCAAAATCAGGCCATTCAGACCGGTAAACGGTATTTGCCAGCTAGCCGTGGGCTGCTCAAATGTAATTTTGACCGTGTATTCATCCACGGCGTCCACCGACTCAATTCCCTTGTAATATTCGGCTGTGGCTGCAGCGACGGTGGCATTGGTAATAAATTTATACGTAAACGCAACATCCTCAGCAGTGAGGGATTCACCGTCTGACCAGCGCAGGGTTTCCTGTAGTCGCCAGATGACCGACAACCCATCTTCACTCACATCGCCATTTTCTAAAGACGGTAGTTTAGCCGCCAAAATCGGTATAAGTTCTCCATCTGGGCCGTAGCTAGCCAGGGGTTCGTAGACAATGCGAGCCGCCTCAAAGTCTTGAAAGCCAGTCGCTAAATGGGGATTCAAGGTAACTGGCGAGCGACTGTAAATTAACGTAAGCACATCAGGCGCTTCAACCACCTCCTCCACCGAGTCGTTATGGGGAGACTCGGTAACCGCTGCGGGAGGCTGTTGTACAGGTTTTTGACAGCCGGCAGCAGCTAACACGACTAAACTGGCCATTCTTAATTGCATAGGGAGGCGTTGCAGTAAGGAGTTTGACCAGGAAAAAACCATGTTTGATCTGACGCTTTGTTATTGTCTGTCTGATAGTAGCCTCTGGTGTCGCTAAGTTGGGGGATATCAGTAGACAGAAAATTAAAGTGCAAGTGTTCTATATTTTCTCCTGACGTATGTTCATTTCTTAGAAGACCTAATTGGTAGATGCACCCTGATGTCCTCCCCGGCGGTTTCCGCTGGGGAGTTTTTTTATGCCGCCCAACATAACTTTTGAGCAGGAAAGTATTTAGCGATCGCACAAAAAACCCCCACTAGCAAACACCCAGTGAGGGACCTTAGAAAACTGTGTCTTTTATCAGGTGAGCCTACTCAGCTGCCGGAGCCTCAGCCTCAGCCGCCGGAGCTTCAGTTTCAGTACCTGCTTCATCTGTAGCCGCTTCATCAGCTGATGTTTCAGCATCCTCTTCAGGGACCTCAGGTTCAGGTTCAGGTTCCACTTTCTGAGTAGGCTTGGGACCTCGCATCAGGGCAGGATTCATCGGCGGCTTTTTGTCCCGCTCATCCTTATCACCGCGTCCCTTGCCTTTACCTTTGCCTTTCCCCTTAGCCTTGGGCTTGCTCTTATTTAACGAAGGCTTACGCTCCCTGTCTTCTTCAGAGGGACGCTCTTGTTCAGGGGAACGATCTTGTTCAGGGGGACGATCTTTTTTTAAGATGGGCTTCTCTACCATGGCGCTCCGTCAATTCTTGCTTAGTGATCCTAACATTTGCTTAATGACTTACTCTGACGGCTTTTTAGAAGTCAACGTTGTCCCCTGGCCTATCGAGCGAGTAATTGTGGCTTCTTATCCGCTGATTTGACAGGGGCACTTAACGCCTCTTCTAAGGGAGCAAGACCTAGACGAGCCTCCAAAATATCCATGACTTCTCGGCCAAAATCGTTGGGGTTTTGGCGAAAGGCTTGCAAACAGATATCACCAAAGAACGAACCAAGGGGTTCTGGATTCCAGAGAAGTTTATTGGCTACCCAGGGCAGATGAATTGCCAGAGGGTTGTAATCCTTTTTAAGAATATTGTTTTCAATCGCGTAGGTCTCTAGATGGGTATGGGGCTGCAACCCAATAAAAAAGATGGCAGGTTCCACCTTGTCGCGCCCAAAAATTGCTTCTAGAGCACGGTGATAGGCCAATGTCTGACGAATTGTTTCGTCCCGCTCATCGATGACATTAAAGGAATAATTAACCGACACCAGGTCATCAAACCCAGCTGCTTTAAGGTCACGGCAGTTTTGCAAAACAGTGCGCAGGTTATAGCCCATACGCATTTTTCGGACCAATTCTTGAGAGCCACTGGTAATCCCGATTTCAAAATAGTTCATCCCAGTTTTAACCATCAGCTCGCACAGCTCTGGGGTCAGATTGTCTGCGCGAATGTAAGCGGCCCAGTGAATATCCTTCATCTCTGAGGCAAGGATCTTTTGCAGCAGTTCAATGGCATCGTCAATAAACCGACGGGCTGGAATAAACTGGGCATCCGTAAACCAAAAATTACGAATGCCGCGATCATAGAGCTGCCGCATTTCCTTGACCACTTCGTCAGCGGGGTTAATGCGTACCTGCTTGCCTTCTACAACGGTGTAGATACAGTAGCAACAGTTATGGGGACAGCCACGCTTGGTCTGAACACCAATATAAAAGTCGTTTTCTTGCAAATAGTAATCAAACGCGGGCCAGATTTTCTCTATATACCCATAATCACAAGCACTTTTCTCGACAGGTGTGGGCCACTCATGGATCAAGCGATCGCGGGGTTCAGTTTCACCAACGATGTAGCAGCGTTCGTTCCCAATCGATTCCTGGCGGACCAGTTTTTCCAGCAACAATTCCCCTTCGCCAACGGAGACAATAGTGCCCTCAGGCAACATGGAAGCCATCTGCTCATAAAAAACACTGACCGCACCACCCCCGACGACCAGTTTTACATCCTGACAGTAGCGCTGGGCACGCTTAAAGCCACGCTTAATCAGACCCGTATTTTGCCAGAGTTCATTGAGATAGGTGGTCACCATACGCAGCCCCCCCATGGCCCCACGCAGTTTAACTAGGGGGTTACGAGCATAGTTAAACTCAAAGGCATTTTGTAGGGGGTTACCACCCCGACCACCGACAGGCGCATAAATCTGAATATCACGCCAGGAAAAAACCAATAAATCGGGTTGAAATTCATCAATGCAGCGGTCTAGCGATGCACCAAAATCCAGGGGCGGCACCGTACCCAGATCAAAGATTTGCTGCTCTACAGCAGGAAAAACCTTACGCAGGTGATCCGCCAGGTACACCACCCCGATTGGAAAAATAGGATTACAGGGAAGCCTTACGTATAGAACTCGATTAGCCATTGGTACACTGGTTTTCCTCAATTGTCTAGTGTAAATAAATGAAGTATTTTTTCAGTTTTTTCACATATCTTTACGATAACATTGCTAATCTGAGATTTCACTGCTCCTATAGGTTTATTGCCTTAGGAAACTCATCTGAAACTGTAACGTCAACAGCACAAGATTAATTTTTTTTGATGGCAATGGATTTAACGTTTGCAGACATCAACCGATTACTTTTGGGCATACTCGCCCAGGGTAAGACATTCGCTTCAGAATAGTCGTTCAGTAGCCGACCTCAGACGCCGATTAATTGACTAAGTTCACTGTCGAAGCTCGATTTTTGGCCGCTAACGCCCCAGATAGGCGAGATTTACTAGCCTAAATCGATACTTTGCTGAGTATTTGTTGGGCCAATGCTTAGTACTTGTTGGGCCAGTATAAATGTCATCTCATCCACACATTAAGGACGTTTCTTCACCCCTTAAAAGCATTCGGTAAAACCACTTAAATGGACTAGAAAATGAAGTTATTTTGAAGCGATGCTTTAACGCTTGAAATGACGGAAGAAAGCCCTTTTAAGGGGAGTTATATTAAGAGAATTATATTTTTTATTCTCCAACAATAATTCGTATGTTAAGCCAGAAAATAGGCACTAGTTTGATCTATTAAGAATTCTGAAAGCCTCATTGGTAGCCGCTTTTACAGTTGTTGGGGATCAATAAATGCTAATGTTATGTTTAATGTTGGCATACCAATACGCTATTTTCTCCTCCCATGACACAAACACTTGATCCAATACCGGTTGATAACACTAATACGACCCTCTGTTGCTATGTAAATAGCTCTAGTAAAATTCAAGTAGCTAGGATTACAAATATTTCAAATTGGTATTTTGAGCGCGTTGTTTTTCCAGGACAGCGTTTGATGTTTGAGGCTGATATCGAGGGTCAATTAGAAATTCATTCTGGCTCGATGGCAAGCTCTATATTAGAAGATACGATTTCCTGTGCTCGTTTAAGGGTGGACCAGGTCGATGATTCCTTTAGTGATATTGCTATTAGTTCAAATTTAGAGATGGAATGTGATGCCGCATCGACCTTGGGTGCTAGACAACCAGTCAGTGCATAATTCAGTGCATAATTTAGTGGTCCGTTAGGCCTAAGATTTAGGATGAGGGTAGTCAAGGGTGAAGCGTCAAACGGGATGAAGAGTTACTCTTTATCAGTGCAGGCTCCTAATTTTTAGCGTTGATGCTTCACTAGTGCAGCAGCCAACCTCTTTGATACAGTCAAGGTGCTGTAGAGTTTGAGTCGGCATTCATGGACTTGCCATCTTTTATATGGTTATGGCGGATTGCGGCTTGGTCCATGGGACTGTCGCTGACGGTTTATGTAGGGTTGTTGCTGACCGGTAGCGGCATTTGGTACACACGTTCTAATCAAAAGCCTCAGCCAACCTGGCTGAGGCTTTTGCATATTGTGTTAGGCGGTGTGTTGGTTGCTTTGGTATTACTGCTTTTAAGTATTGGTATTATTGGCACCCTGGGGGAACATGGCAGTTTAGGCCATTCCTGGCATTTGGGGGCCGGTTTACTCGTCGTTAGTTTAGTGCTGGCATCGACGGCGGCAGCATCTCAGATTTGGAGGGGGGATTGGGTGCGATCGCTCCACGTTGCGATCAATGCACTGCTCTTTTTTGCCTTCGCAGCCGTCAGCTACAGCGGCTGGACCGTCGTACAGCAATATTTGCCTTAGAAATGAAACTTTACGCAATAAACAGTTGCATTTCTAAATTTCCATTATATTAAGGCAGATGAATAGCGAGTGAATTGATTATACAAAACACACCTAAATTTGTTATTCTAGAGAATGCGCTTACGGGCTGACTAGAGCTGAATTAGTTCTTAGTTCATAAATGCTAGAACATGCTTACTAATTATACCAATATTCTGAGTCAAGGAAATTGATTCGGAATTTTTATTTTTCTCTGGGTATCTCCTTAGTGAAGGTACTCAATACTTTTCACGGATATTTCTCCACCTGAGTATGTGATATGTTTCAAGCCTTATTAATTGAAGGTTAAGAGTTTTAGCTTATTTTAAGCCTGAGTTAAATTGCTCAGCTCTTGTGGTTATTATTCGGTTAATTTTACGTGGGCATTTTTTAAGGCTAAGGGAGTTTGCATTAGTAGACATGGCGCATAAAAAGGGTACCGGTAGTACTAGAAATGGTCGAGACTCTAATGCCAAACGTCTGGGCGTAAAACGATACGGTGGCGAGCGTGTAAGTGCTGGCAGTATTTTAGTGCGCCAAAGGGGTACCAAAATACTGCCAGGAAATAATGTTAAGCGGGGCGGGGATGATACCCTTTTTGCCTTGATCGAAGGGATCGTAACGTTTGAGCGCAAAGGTAAATCACGTAAGAAAATAAGCGTTTACCCACATTTTCTCAACTTGGATGAAAGAGACGCAATAATGGACGGCAAATTTACTCAAGTACATGAAAGTCAGGATAAGTTTACCGATTCATATGTTAATAAATTTAATGAATCTGCTATAGTCCAAACGGCTCATACAACAGGTACTACAACTAAGCAAGAATCATTGTCTAAGTCTGTGGCACGTCGATTTAAACAGGTCTCAAGAGAGCCTCTAAACAAAAAGAACCCTCAGGGAGAAATGACATTAAAGGCTATTGAGAAAGAGTTGGCCAAACTCTTAGGTTCAGAAGAAAAAGCAAAAGCTTGGCTCAATAAGCCTCATCGTGAACTTAGCAACAAAACACCTGCAAGAATGATTCAAGCTGGCCATAGTAATGTAGTTTTTCAACTAATTTTATCAATTGCAAGTGGGATTCCAAGCTAGCCTGGCTTTAAGTATAGTTTGTCAAATTATTACAACTACATACTATTCTAAACACCTCATTACATCACTATGTGGTTGTATAGACGTCCCTATTTACTTTTGAAATGGTTTAATATACCCTGATGAAAAACATTAAAAGTATCGGTATATACACAGTGTTTAGGTTTGTACGGAGACATAAGCGAAAGCATGCATGATTTATGTGCAAAACATACATAGCTCAAGTGTGATTTGCAGCACATTACAGTAATACTTGATGTCACGATATTTATTTGTGCCTTCAAGTAAGGTCAGTTATGTCGACGGAAAGTAGGTTCTCTGCGTGGAGTTTTGTAGTTGCTAATGCAAGGTCGGGGTTGGCGTCTTATCTTAGAAAGTCGTTTCACTATCGAACAAATTATCAATGGTTTGGATGCACTTGAACATGCAGGTAGATACAATCCGCCACCTGAAATGGTTGGTAAAGAAAATGCTTTTAGGGTGGTTTACCTCTCAGGTAGTGCTAGAACTGCTCATCAAGAGATACGAGGTCGTGCAGGCGCAGACATTAGAAATCATACACTTATTGAATTTGAATACGTGCTACAGGATAATGCATGGATTGACCTAACGGATGAAGCTATTCAACGTGAGTTTGGCGTAACAATCAGCGAGCTTTACGAAAACTGGCGTTTTCTCAATGCTCAAAATCAACTTTCTACAACCCAAAGGATTGGCATAAGTGCCTATGCGAATGGTCAGATTGAGGCCATCAAGGTACCTTCAGTTCGAGATGATGGAGGCTTCAACTGGGTGATTTTTCCAGACAGGTTTCATCCAAACAGTTACATTAACTTTACACCTTCTCAAAAAGTAAGCATCAGTCAGAACATAGACTTTGATGAGGTTAGCTCTGATATGGATGTTGAAGATGAACAAAATAATTCATTAAGCGAACAAAGAGCCATAGCCGAAGAACTCATGGGCGACTCTAAATTTTAATCAAAAATTCAATTACAATTGAACTCCTTTTAATAGCCTGAATTTGTAAATTTCAGAAAGCTACGCTCACACAACTATTCTTGTCTTCTGAATTCTTATATATCTCAGACTTACTTGAGCAATTCGATTTTCTGGAAAAAACTGGATTAGCTCTTCTAAACTTTTTTGTGCTTTTGAGAGATAGTATGAAATGTGTTGTCTCGATAACGCTTCTCGATAAAACATCTTGGAACTATTGCTGTCATTAATTACAATATGATAGAGCGCTAGATGTAAGATATTATCTATGTTGTTTGGATTTCGCTCATAAAACAACTGAGCCATGCGTATAGCTTTATAGATATCCCTTTCTGCACTCTCTTCATTACCTGTTACTCGATGTATGATAGAACGCCAATATAGGGTCCAGTTTGAAGAAGGGCTTAATTCCAGAGCGTGTTTAAAATCAGTCATCGCCTGCCCATATTTTCCAATTAGGCCATATACCTCTCCACGTCTTCGAATCGCCCAACGGTAGTCGGGCTTTAACTTGATAGCCTGATTGAAGTCACCTAACGCTTTCTTATAGTCCTGTCTAAACCGATAAAGCTGTCCTCTTTGCGCAATAGCCCATACATAAGCAGGATCTATTACTATGGCACGGTTGAAATCTTGTAGAGCCTCTTCATACCTTTCGATTTCCCGATAAAAACGTCCTCTTGCTGCAACTGACCAAGCGTAGCTTGAATTAAGTTCAATAGAATGATTAAAATCTTCTAAAGCTTCTTCATATTTATAAATTTGACGTAGTTGCCAACCTCTTTTCGCTAATGCTTTGAAATGATTCGGAGTTAGCTTCAAAACCTGACTATAACTCTTAATTGCCTCATCATGGCGTTTTAATTCAGACAGAACTTTACCAAGGTTGTACCAAGCCGTAGGATCATTGGGCTCAATTTTAGCTGCTCTTTCATAGAGGTAAATAGCTTCCTGTTTCCGACTTAAGCTATCAGCAATGAGTCCTTGAAGCGTCCAAATTCTAATGTCATCAGGTTTCAACTGCAGCGCTCTATCACCACTAACTATAGCTTCTTCGTAGCGTCCTAATAGAAAAAAAGCAATAGCCTTATTGTGCCAAAAATCACTTATATCTGAATTTAAGCTAATTGCCTTATCGTAGCTTTCTACAGCCTCTTCATAGCGACCTAGTTTAGTAAGTGCAATACCTCGATTATAAAAAGCTGTTGTATAGCTTGGATTTAGTTTAATAGCTTGATTAAAACTTTCTATGGCTGCATCTGCTAACTTACTTTTTGCAGATGTGGTAGTCTCAATAGACTCAATATTAGTAAGTATTAGACCTTTGCTATTCCAAGCAGTTTCGTTGCTAGGATCAACCTCTAAAATATGCTCAAAACAGCTAAGAGAGGCTTTGTAGTCTTTCAATAAATATAAAATCTCTCCTTTCTGCAAACATAGATCTATTGTCCTTGAATCATTTGATTCTGTTTTAGCTAATAACTCTTGAACTTGTGATAGCCTCTGAATTAGATCATTTGGCGTTAAGTGATCGTATTTCCTAAGTCCCTCTCTCTGAGCTGGTTGCTTAGATTTTTGTGCTGTTTCCTTAGGCCCAACTGCTAAATCAAATACGCCCGAACTCCAATCGAAAAAATCTGGTGCACGCCGCATAAAATATTTGACTGCAAACCCTGGCAAAAAGAAAACAAAACAAGCATGACTGAAGTGCTCACGAAATCTTTCTCGCTGTTGATTTAGATGACTAAGGATTTGAGGAACTGAGTTTAGATTATAGTAGCTGCCTTCACCCCCATAACCAGGTTTAATGTCAGCTTCTAAAGACTTTTCTAAACCTTGAATCAAGAAAATATCAACTTGATTTCGATTATCATGATTTGCGACTAAATCATAAAGGTTCTCAATAGGGGCAGTTAGTCCTAAAGTGCCAATTTTTTTCTGAGATAAGTCATCTTTAATCTGAGGAATTAAATCAAAAGCTTCTGTTGGAGAACATTCTACAAAAACAATGCCAAACCCTTTGCGTCTCCTCAGGGAACGGATTAAAGCTCTATATACTTCTTCTTTGGTCAGAAAAAGACTTCCAGTGTCCTTTGTCACTGTCATGGTTAGTTTATTCTAGAGAGAGCTTCTTGAAACTGCCTGATGCCTTCTACCAGTGGATGAACGTTACACCAGGTTTGTAAAGCCTCATTTTCATCGTAATAACGATATTCCAATAGGCAACGATTTAACAGGAGTCGTAAATGAGCTTCATCTCGCTTGATTTGTCTATGGTGATAGACATTTGCCAATAAATCCCACTGATCTTCTTGAATTTGACGACGGTAAGTTTGCCGCGCTTCTTCAACAGCTCGATTGACAGCTTGAGCAGTAATGGGTAACTCCTCTGTCCAATCAATTGCTTTTTGAATCAGCTGCATCAGATTTCTGACATGCCCTCCACTCATCAGGCAAAGCTTATCTAACGTTTCTGAATTATCAAAAACTGGAGGAATCTCTAATCCTTCTACAGAACCCACTAAAGTTTGGGTAAGTCTAGAGTCAATTATTTGAATACGTCGTGAAATCAGTTCCTTGAGTTTATTCAGGCCTTGCTGATTAGCACTATTGTCAAAGTTCCGAACCATAACCATAGGTAATACATCAGGCGTATCATAGTTGTCCTCTAATCGAGTTGCCCGACCGGAATAGACCATTGTAATGGGGACAGTATAGATAACATGGCATTCCAATCCCTTAAGCATTTCACTCCGATTCAGATAGATTTCATCGTAATTACTGGGTTTCCCTTCTTCTTTTGTTTCGACAATTCGGTCTAAATTATCGACAATAATTACTAAACCTTGATTTTTCTCAGGGGGTAATACCTCCCGAGCTTGAATAATAAAGTCGTTAAGAGCATTTATTAAAGAGGGAGTATGGTTATTGATCCTTTTGCGTAGCTCGCGACGTTTATCTGGGACTGCTTTCAGATTTGCCATGATTTTTGCAAATTGAGAAACCTGAGCTTCCAAGCTTAACCCTTCAAACTCCACTTCCGTTAAGGCTAGATCTCTAAGGGATACCCAACGTTGTTCAAGCCACTGAAGCAAAGGATTGTGATTTATTAGCTTAATTTCCTCAACTAAATGACGGGTACAAGCAAACAGAATTTCTGCATAATCTGTATCTTGAGGTTCGATATCCAGCTCATCAGCGGCAAAGTAAACAACGAAATATTTATTTTTTTCCAAATACTCTTTGAGTCTTGAAAGTTCTGTGGATTTGCCAACACCTCGGTGTCCCGTGTAAAGCTGACAGGTTGGTTTTCTCGAACGAGTAATCTTACGTCCCAGCTCTCGAATAACATCCCATTTGCCACGAACTTCCTGACAGTCTACGTAAGCTTCCTTCGACGGTGGTTGAAAAGGTTCGAATGAGCTGTAGATCTCTATCAATAATTCTTCTGACTTCAAATTCAAGGGAAACCTCACTTAGAACAGCATTCGAAGCTACAGAGATGAACCTAAGACACAAAACCCGACACTTCAAGCTTTTACTTAACTAACAAAGAAATATCTTTAATTAGTTTTTCCCTTATTGCAAAAGCTATTCAATACAAAATGAGTCTAACAAGAGATGTTTCAACTGTCCTTGTTCATGCGTAATTTCTTCAAGGCATTTCAATTCCCTACATTAGGTAAATAGCCTAGACTGACAGTGTTAACTTTTATTGATTATCAACTAGCTCATTAATATTTATGCAATCAGCTGATTCCAGTAAGTCCCTGGATCGATTTCGTATTTCGCCACTGATTAAGGTAACCTTGCTCAGTTTTTATGTTGCTTTGTTGTTGCCATTACCATTTTTGGCCCAAGCAACGGACGCACCGATTAGCCCTAAAGTGCTGGTGTCACTCGCAATATTGGGTGCTGCACTGTTAGGGGCAGGCTTGAGTGAGCAGGTACATACCTCTGATGACGGCATTGCTATGGTGTCACCGTTACCATGGCGGGGTTGGTCACTCCAGTGGTCCGAAATTAAGTCCCTCAAGCCTCGGTCCACAGGGCAAAATGGAACGGTTTACTACTTTATTACCGAGGCAGCCGACCGAGCTTATCTATTACCAATGCGGGTGGTAGGGTTTGCCCGACTAGTGCGCACCGTGGAAGCAAAAACCGGGATTGATACCCAGGATGTGACACCGCTGGCTCAACCTTGGATGTATCTGTTTTTGCTAATTATGACAGTATTTCTATTGCTGATGGACGCCTGGACAGTATGGACAGCCACCCATGGCGGTGTTGTAGGTTAATGGCGTAGGGTGGGCATTGTCCACCTTTCTAAATGATGATTAGGTGACGTGTTTTGAAACAGGATGAAGCGGTCCTTGAATTTAAAGATGTATCCCTGCGGGCTGGTGTGGGCATTGGTCTACTGCTAGACCAACTATCATTTGCGATCGCACCCCAAACCCGCCTAGCCATTGTCGGCCCATCTGGCGCAGGCAAAACCTCCCTATTACGCCTGATCAACCGCCTTACAGACCCCACCAGCGGCCAAATCTACTACCGGCAAAAACCCCTAACCCAATATTCAGTCATCGACCTACGGCGACAGATTGGCCTGGTCATGCAAGATAGTAAACTACTTGACCAATCTGTCGAAGCAACCCTGTGTTACCCAGCTCGATTACGGGGCATCTCAGCTGCCTCTGCCAGACAAACCCTACAGCCCTGGTTAGAGCGGTTAAAAATTCCCCAAGATTGGCTCAGACGACAATCGGTGGAGCTATCGGTAGGGCAGCGGCAACGGGTTGCGATCGCACGCACCCTAATCACCCAACCAGACATCATCCTGCTGGACGAACCCACAGCCGCCCAAGACATGGGCTATGCCCAGCACCTGCTCACCTATCTCGCCAACCTAGAGAACGAAAGTACCGTGGTTATGGTCAACCACCAACTAGAGCTAATGGCCGATTGGGCCACCCATATTTTGCACTTACAGCAAGGTAAGGTGATTAGCTACCAACCCGCTAGCCAGCTAAATTGGCATGGCCTAAAGCAGTCCATCGTAGACGCCCAAAAAGACGATGACTGGGATGATGACTGGGACGAAAAAACGTAGGGATGTTCCATGGAACGCCCCTACGTTTTTTCACTGCAATTTTTTGCGTTGATAAATTTATCCAACCGCATTAATGGCCTTAACCGGTCCCATGCCCACAGGCTGATGATTATTAGTATGCAGCCGCTCAATATTTAGCCGATAGCCAACATTACGAACAGTCTGAATCACACTGGGCTGACGCGGATCCACCTCAATCTTTTTGCGCAACGACAACACATGGGTATCTACTGTCCGTGGATTATCAATCGCATCGGGCCAGGCTCGTCGCAGCAGATCCGCCCGACTCAACGGAGACCCCTCGGCCTGGGTAAGCACATAAAGCAAACTAAATTCCTGGGGCGTCAGATCAATAAACTGCTCTTTAAAGCGCACACGACGCTGCACCAGGTCAATATTTAGATCCCCATAGGTCAAAGACGCAGGGGCCGTGATCTTACGATTACGTCGAGTTAACGCTTCAACACGGGCCAAAAACTCTTGCATCCCAAAGGGCTTTTTCAAATAATCATCAGCCCCCGCCTGCAGTCCTGCTACCACATCCGGTTCGCCCGACTTAGCCGAAAGAATCATCACTAGCGGACGTCCCCGCTGCTGAAACCACTGGCAAAGTTCCAAACCACTCCCATCCGACAGATCAGTTTCCATAATCACCAGACTAGGCTGGGCCGTCTGAAAGGTTTCCTTAGCCCGCACAATGTCCGCAGACTGGTTCACCCGGTAACCTGCCTGCTGAAGATGCCAACTAAGTAGCGATCGCAGGTGGGGATTACCCTCAATAATTTGAATACACGTAGAGGCCACAGCTAACCAAGAAGCCCAGGCTTCATAACACTCTCGTAGAAGAGTATCAAAGACTATAGGAATATTTTGTAGTTGCGGCTACGGGCTGAAGGGGCATTCACATTTATATCTGCCCTTGGTGCAGTTACCCAAAGCACACAGACACTAACGTAAATCTACTGATTAACCCTATACGATTTACAAAGGAAGAGTGCCTTCCCTTGGTTAAGCTGATAAAATCTTAGAGAGAATACTGAAAAAACAAGAAAAGTTTACATAAAGCTGAGCGAACGAATAATTGGTGCGAAAATAAATATATAGCTGTATCTACCTCTTCAGTTTTCGTTTTACACCTGTTCTTTCGTCACTACATTTACCCTACCCCCACTGGTAAATGTCAGTTATTTAGCAGAACGTCAATCAGCAACCCCCCATTATTTGACTCATCCACAGCAATAGTAAACCGGTCCCAGACTAACGGTATAGAGGAGGCCCTTACCTTATGCTCCAAGATGCAAAAACAATTCGCTACTACCAAAGAATTACAGACGCCCTAGTTGATCAATGGCATCGTGGTTATCGTGTTGATGATTTACGGCGCTATATTGCAGGCTACTTAGCAGCGCTCCGTCATTCTGATGCATTGGAACCTTATCTTGTTCATCGTTTAGAAGAAGAAGTTGGACGGTTTCTATTTGATTCATCAAACTTCGCCATGGTTCAAGCTCAGCCTGAGCATGACTATCGTTAGGAACTATTATCAAAAGCAAAGCGAGGCAGCCATAAATACTAGCCCCGCTTTATTTTTTATGTTCGAGGTATAAAGCCTTATTTAGGAAGCTAGGGCAACTTCAACCATCTCTTGAAGCTTGCCATTCTGATATAGCTCAATCATGATGTCTGAGCCCCCAATAAACTCACCATTGATATACACCTGTGGAATAGTGGGCCAGTTGGAATATTCCTTAATACCCTGACGAATATCGTAGTCTGCTAGCACATCAACGGTTTCGTAAGATGCACCTAGGGAGTTGAGAATCTGAGCAACGTTATTGGAAAAACCACATTGGGGCATCAGTTTAGTGCCCTTCATGAAAACAAGAATTTTGTTGGATGCGACCAAGCTGTCGATTTTTTCTTTGACTTCTGGAGACATAGCTTAAGCACCTTATTTAGTAAGCTAACTACTTGCCGTAGCTGATTTATAGGGTAAGTCAATCTAGCATTAATGCCATCGACCAACCCTGTTCAGATTGAATCTTTTTGAGGATCAGGGATGAAACTTATTCTAGTTCGATCTGATCAGCCGTCCCCTCAGCTTTGCTGAGCCGTCCCCTCAGCTTTGCTGAGCCGTCCCCTCAGCTTTGCTGAGCCGTCCCCTCAGCTTTGCTGAGCCCACTCCCCAGGGGTAAAGGTTTTAAGGGTAAGTGCATGGAGATCACCAGAGGCCATGGCTGCATTGACGCTGCCATAAACCAGCTGATGCTGTTTAACCAGATTAAGCCCTGCAAAGGAGGTGGACACAATGGTTGCCTGGTAATGATCTTGGGTCCCCGTTAAGTCCTGTATAGTAACTTCGGCATCGGGTAATTTAGCTTTAATCAGTTGTTCTATTTGCTCAGAGGAAATCATAGGAAAGCCTGAAAGAAGTTGGAGGAAATACCTTGGATGTTGGTGGGCATCGCCCACCCTACGGTTCTTACGGTTCAGAAGTGGCTGTCTCTTCGTTGACAATATAGGGCTGGGCAACAAACCCAATTTCAAGCAACTGATCATAGGCTTGTTTCCCCAAAGCGCGGGTGGGGTTTTGACTACCCAGCACTTCTACCAAGAGAGGTATCGCCAGATTAGGCTGCTGTTGTGCTTGATAGGCTTGTGCCTGCTGCAACGTAGCTTGATCTCTAAGTTCAGCAGCTTCCAGGGCCTTTTGACGCATCTCGCCACTAACGCGTCGGTCGATCCCCGTAAACGTATTGTATAAATTCTGATAGTGGCTAGAGGATGTATTCAACGTTTCCCTGGCTGTTTGTAAACGGGCTACTGCTGTAGCATAGTCGCCAGCAGCAGAGGCACTTTCAGCCTCTGCCATCAAAAGTTCAGCGGCTCTGATACCGGTAGGGCTATCGTCTTGGTTTAGGGGACGAGCAACGTCAGCAACGGCTGCACTAGGGTCTTCAGACCCTGTACGACGGTAAGGTCGACTGACAAAGCCCAGTTCAAATAACTGGCGATAAGCATCGAGACCCAAATCACGTCCGGGACCTTGGCTCTGAACCACTTCTACCAGTAGGGGGACAGCCAATTCTGCCTGACCTTGGGCACGATAGATCAGAGCCTGCCGGAATGTGGCCTGGTCACGCATTTGAGCTGCATCAAGGGCACTGTTACGAAGCGTACTGCTAATCTCAGAATCAACACCTGTAAAGGCTGCAGCAATATCTTGGTAGTTATTAGATGTTTTATTTAACGTCTCTCTGGCAGTTTGAAGTTTTTGGATGGCCAAGTCGTAATCTTGGCTGTCAATGGCGGCTTCTGCTTCTGCCAGCAGATTCTCACCAGCAGCAATGCCTAAGCCATCATTAATACCTGATTGTGCTAGGAGTGTGGGCTGTGCTACTTCTGCAATTTCTATGGCAGGGGCAGCGGGGGCCATCAAGGCTAAGCTAGCGGCTGCTCCTAAAACGGAGAACAAACCAGGTTGGAAAATATGTGATAAGGAAACCATGGAGCCGACTACTGAATTGATGACAAGTCTAGATTAAGTTAACGATTTATCAACGATTTGATAAAAGGTCACAATTTGCTCCACAAAGGAGCCTTAGGCTTAGATCCCTACTATAAGTTGTCCACGTCCAGAACTGTAGTTTATCCCTAGAAGAAACAACCGTAGAAGAAACGACCATTTTTAACTCGGGCGTGGTTTATCGTTACAAAGGGTATCAATACACAAGTTTTAGATTTCCAGGCATTGTGCCTATTGTCAAAGTGGATGTTGTCCGTAAGAGACCTGACATGATCGCGGCGGAAAGCTTACAAGGGGTGAGTCCAGAGCAAGCAGGAGTGATTTTGCAGCGCGGTGGCGAAGAGCTACGGCTTTACAAAGTATTCGATTGGCTAACGGTTCGATTTGAGGCCACAACGGAACAGGCAGCGCTGTTAGATCACCTCAAAAAACAATGGCACCCTCTGGCTGTGAGAGTGGTGGCTCAAGGACAGCTGGTGGCCCTGAAGGTACGTCGGCAACAGCTAGAGTCTTGTTTACACATGGCTCGGCAAATGAACGGCATAAGCTTTGCCAGCCATGTGTATGAGTTAGCGGCTAGCCCTGGGACCCATCTTTACTTACTCGAGCAGCTAACGGTGCAATTTGCAGCAGAATTGCCCCTGAGAACCATTGATGAACTCACAGCAGAACTGGGTCTGGTGCGGGAAAAAGGATTAGATGGGGCCGAACGCACCTATGTTTTTCGAGTCGGTAAGACTGCGGTAGAAAACCCAATTAAGTTGGCTAACCGTTTAATGCGTGTCGCTCAGGTGCTGGTCGCTGAACCGAATGTCGTCGTATCTACGGCTCCGCTCTACCGCCCTCAGGATTCGCTTTATAGCCAACAGTGGCATCTACATCATCAGGGTGGTCGTGGTCTAGCGGTAAATTCCCATATTTCTGCAGAAAAAGCCTGGGACATTACCCGAGGCAGCCGCGCAGTGGTGATTGCAGTGAGTGATGATGCCTTTGACCTAAATCATCCAGACCTGTTGGGGATGGGTAAATTGGTGGCTCCTGCCGATCTCAAGCATCGGGATGGGTTACCGATGCCTGGTGAGGACTATGAAAATCATGGTACTGCGGTGGCTGGATTAGCTGTGGCAGAAGAAACGGGCACAGGCATAGTGGGTGTGGCCCCAGGCTGTAGCTTTATGCCCATTCAAACCACTGGTTATTTAGATGACATCTCGATTGAACGGCTGTTTGACTGGGCTGTAGCACAAGGTGCGTCGGTGATTTCCTGTAGCTGGTCACCAGCAGCGGTATATTTTCCCCTATCGCTGCGTCAGCGTAATGCCATTAATCGGGCGGCGACAAAGGGCCGTAATGGTAAAGGCTGCGTGGTTTTGTTTTCGGCAGGTAATGCCAATCGACCGCTGAATGGTCAAATACGTGAGTTGGGATGGCCTCAAAATGCGCTGCGGGGGGTAACTCAGTGGCTTGGAGGATTTGCTATGCACCCGGATGTGATTACGGTATCTGCTTGTACGAGCTTGAATCGGAAGGCAGTTTATAGCAATTGGGGCAAACATGTATCGGTCGCTGCCCCTAGCAATAATGGACCGCCGAACATGTCACTACCGGAGCGGGGACTAGTAGATACAGGACCAGTGGTTAAAGGCACATTTGATGGCTTGGGCATGACCACAGCCGATCGCCTTGGTCGGACTGGCTATAGCAGAAGTGATTACACCAGTGGCTTTGGTGGCACATCCAGTGCTTGTCCGGTGGTAGCTGGCGTAGTAGGGCTAATACTGTCAGCTAATCCAGACTTGCAGGCAGGCGAAGTCAAACAAATTTTGCAGGATACCGCCGACAAAATAGAGGATAAAACCCCTGACCCCCAACTAGGGTTGACCCATGGCACCTACGACAACCGTGGGCATTCCCGCTGGTTTGGGTACGGTAAGGTCAATGCCTACAAAGCGGTTAAAGCGGCCCGCGATCGCTATTTGGCGAATCGACGCCTCAGTAAAACAATTGAGCAGTTGAGTGCAGTAACATTATCCCTACCAGCTGATAGAACAGCGATGCAACGAGCGGGAATTACGATTAACCAACATGGTCGGCTCCAAGATATTCAAGTCTATGTAGAGATTCACCATGGCTTTCTGGGTGATCTTTCCATTTCAGTCATGTCTCCCCAAGGTAAATCGATACTATTACAAGGCCGCACCCTGGGACGGCAAACACAGCTACGCAAGACCTACACCTTTGAAAATACGCCAGCGCTGAGTCTGTTAATGAATACAGGGATCCATGGTCGTTGGCAGCTCAAGATTCTGGATCACAGTGAAACTCACCAAGGGCAGTTGTTGCAATGGTTACTCAAACTAGGTGTCTAAGAGATATTCCTAAGCAATTTGTCGCGTAGACAAACACCTTGTTTCGTAAGAGTTTGAGCTTACGGCATATATAGCGAAGTGAGTTAGTAACACAGCCTACCCATTTTTTTCTCTAGGAATGCTAAATTGAGTATATGCCGATTTTATGAGCGCAATACTCAGGCATAACGCATGCTTATTGTATTGGCTTACTAGTAATACCTGCATATTCTTAAATTAGAGCTTTTAGCAGATTTGAGGATACTGTAGGCTAACCTCAACGTATTAGGCATCAGGGTTTTTATTCGATGAACTGGCTAGTGTTAATTAAGAATGCTAGTGAGCTGTGTGAGTGAGTTCTTATCTTGAGATAACTAGATTCGTAACTGGTTCCTGAAGGTATCAATAGTTACGCGAATAGTTAGGTGTTTACGGCAAGAGCATCGGCTTTCTGCTAACTACTGGTAGGAAAGCTTTCAAAATCAGGAGGATGACTGGATTCGTAGTTCAGCTTCTCGACGAGTACCAGCGGCCAATAGGACGCTGGTGTGAAAGGCTCTCAAAATCGGGATGACTGGATTCGTAGTTCAGCTTCTCGACGAGTACCAGCGGCCAATAGGACGCTGGTGTGAAAGGCTCTCAAAATCGGGATGACTGGATTCGACGAGTACCAGCGGCCAATAGGACGCTGGTGTGAAAGGCTCTCAAAATCGGGATGACTGGATTCGAACCAGCGGCCCCTTCGTCCCGAACGAAGTGCGCTACCAAACTGCGCTACATCCCGTCTCAGCTGAGCTTAAGCAACCACTAATGCAGGCAAATTATATTTGACCTATGGGTGTTGCTTAACGCTGATACCAAACTAGGGTATCACACTAGTTTTAGTGTGGCGTCTTGGCAAAGTTAGTAGAGATTAATCAGGAGTAACGCTTAGCAAATCCAAAGAATGCACGATGATGACCGGAAGCTTTACCGATTTTTCAAGATTATCGGCCTAGGTTCGTTAGTTTCTTTATGTATCTAACGTTTCAATCTGGTTTTATACGTGCATCCTTAACGTAAGGGTGCAATCTGTTCTGATTTTTACTGACACATATTAATTTTGCCGTTATGACGCGCTGCAATCTGGCACAAATAGGTGAGGAATCACTGAGTCTGTCAATGTAGCGAAAAATGACCGCTTAGGAGAACATCCGTGTTTGCTCTCAATCTTGACTGTTCATCCACTGCCGATACTTTAGAAGCAGGTGTATTGAACATTGCCAATGTTCCGACAGGGTTCGATTTTCAAGCTTTAAATTCCCTAGAAATGGTGACCAACCAATTTGCTGGGGTGAGTTTTGGATGTGCGATCGCACTTATCCCATCCAATCCACGTTTTGTGGCTCAGCCAGAACAATGTGTGATCATGCCAACTGGTAATGAGCATTGTTTGTCCATTGCCTTAGACGACACCGTTGACTCATTTTGCCTATGGGGGCGTTGCACCCAACCAATGATGATAAAGGTTTTAGAAAGCACAGGCAAAGTGCTACAAATACATACCGACAAAGCATTTCGGTGGCCTGATAGTTCAGAAACGGCATTGCTTCCTCTGCAGATTCTGAAGCTAGAGAATATGACTCAAGTGGCCATGATTGAGCTATCTGCCGATGCGCCCTTTACCATTGAAGGCCTATCTATTTAGTTGGTGTTTAGTAGGTGTGCGCTATTTGCTTAGATTCAGTTCAGATTGATGAGTATTTAGGCAACTCTTCTACGGTTGATAAGTCTATTTCAGTAATAGCCAAAGTGGCCAAGTCAAAAAACTCTGTCAAGGAGTATTCCCCTCTAGCATTTGCTGAGGTCACTGTTTAAACTGCTGAGGGAATCAGGATCTCACTTTGCATCTGTGAATTCCTTACATGTGGCATTACTGAAATCATTATGGCAACTGTATTATCTCCATCGGTATTTGTAGGTAAATCAATCAAATTTGGTACAGATGGTTGGCGCGGCATGATTGCAGCCGACTTTACCTTTGAACGAGTAGAACTCGTGGCAGCCCTATCTGCCAAAGTGCTTGAAGAATGCTATGGCAGCAATGGTAGTCGTACAGTGATTGTGGGGTACGACCGTCGATTTCTTTCCCCTGAATTTGCTGGCCATGCCGCTGAGGCAATTGCTCAAGCTGGTTACGATGTCTTGTTGTCCGATTGCTTTGCCCCCACCCCTGCCTTTAGCTGGGCTGCCCATGAAAAAGGTGCCCTCGGGGCAATTGTGATCACAGCTAGCCATAACCCAGCCGCGTATTCCGGCTTAAAAGTCAAAGGTGCATTTGGTGGCTCAGTCCCCCCGGATGTGACCAAAAAAGTTGAAGCGTTGCTGCCCCAGGGTAAGCCTGTGGCTGGGACGTCAGGCACCATCACAGCCTTTGACCCCTGGCCCAGCTACTGTCAGGCATTGCAGAGCATGGTGGATATCGACGCTATTCGAGGTGCGATCGCAGATGGCAAGCTGACCGTATTTGCCGATGTCATGCATGGGTCCGCAGCCAGTGGGTTTGAAAAAATTCTAGGGATGCCCATCAATGAAATCAATGGCGATGCCGATCCCTTATTTGAAGGCGGTGCCCCCGAGCCGTTGCCCAAATATATCCCTAAGCTCTTCAAAGCCGTTAAAGAACGCTATCAGTCCGGTGCCGATGGCTTAACCGTTGGCATTATTTTTGATGGTGACAGTGACCGAGTCGCTGGCATGGATGGCCAGGGCGAGTTTTTAAGTTCCCAAGTGCTGATTCCGATCTTGATCGAGCATCTAAAGGCACGGCGTGGGTTTGACGGTGAAGTGATCAAAACCATCAGCGGTTCTAACCTGATGCAAAAGGTGGCTGAACTCCATGGGTTAGCCGTCCATGAAACCCCCATTGGCTACAAGTACATCGCTGATCGCATGTTAGAAACCAAGGTTTTAATTGGCGGTGAAGAATCCGGTGGCATTGGCTACGGCCATCACATTCCCGAACGGGATGCATTGCTATCGGCGCTATATTTGCTAGAGGCCGTCGTGAAAAGCGGTAAAGATTTTGGTCAACTAAACCAGGCATTACGCCAGCAAACTGAGTTTTCAGGGGCCTATGACCGGATTGATTTACCCCTAGCCAATATGGACGTCCGGGCCAAGCTGCTAGATAGTTTACAAAATGCCACACCCACTGAAGTAGCAGGCAAAGCAGTCCAGGAAGTACTGTCCATTGATGGATATAAATTCACCCTGGCCGACGGCAGCTGGTTGCTCATCCGCTTTAGTGGGACTGAGCCAGTCCTGCGACTTTATTCCGAAGCCGCAACCCTCGAAGAAGTGCATAAGCATTTGCACTGGGCTAAGGATTGGGCAAACTCGATAGCTTAGCCTAGGTCACCCATAGGGGGAGCCCCTACGAATTGTTCTACTTGAATTGGGATTAGAACCATGTCCTAAAAGACATGGTTCTTTTTTATACTGAAAAAGTCTTTGACTCAGCTATTGGATGGTCGCCGAAGTTGTTACGTTTACCCCCATTGCCTATATTCAATCTTGCTATCCCGAGCGGTTTGGTATTCCCCGTCAGGCGGGGTTGGTAGAGTCGGCCTATGCCGATATTGTTTTTGAGGCAACAGAAGAGAATAAGCTGGCGCTGAGAGGCATGAAAGACTTCTCTCATCTATGGGTGTTATTTATATTTCACGGTCAGACCTATGGAGACTTTAAACCTTTGGTGAGACCGCCTCGGTTGGGTGGCAATAAAAGTGTAGGCGTCTATGCAACACGCAGCCCTAATCGCCCCAACGCCATTGGCATGAGTGCGGTAAAACTGTTGGACATAGCTAAAAAAAAGAGAGAATTACGATTACAGGTACAGGGAGGAGATTTTTTAGATGGCACTCCAGTGATTGATATTAAACCCTATGTTCCCTATGCGGATGCGATTGAGTCAGCCCATGGAGCTTGGGCTATCAAACAGGAAAGATTGTTACCAGTTTGTTGGAGTGATGAGGCCGAAGCCATATTAGTTGCGAGTGTAGATCCTGGGCCAGAGAGATTACGCTGTTTAATCGAGGAGACCTTAGCTCAGGATCCGAGGCCAGGATATGAGCGAGGAAAGGACGGACGCGAAGGTCAGCGTTGGAATATGCAAGTGAGTCACTACAGTGTGTTCTGGATAGTAAAAAATGGCATGGCTGAGGTGGTGAAGATGGATTGGGTTGATCGAAAAATCCCCCAGAGACCCGACTAATTTACAATAAACAATTTTATAATAAACAATATGACTTACACCCTTTCCCAGTATCTGACCTTCGACAAATTTGTTGCCCAATATGGCAACGATGCTCAGTATGAACTGGCTGATGGAGAACTCATTGAGATGGAACCGACCGGTCCCCACGAAGCAGTCGGTGGTAAGCTCGCCGCCAAAATTAGTATGGCCATTGCCCAAGCTCAACACCCTTGGGTTATCCCGCGCACCTGTTTAATTCGTCCAGCCAGTTTAGACGACGATGAGTATCGTCAAACAAATTATCGATTAGGAGACTTAATCGAATCACGTCTATTATCTGATTTACAGCTACGGCTCGATGATGTTTTGCCTTGGTAAAGACAAACGTTTTGAACTGTAAACCGCAAAGTTGAGATCGCCACCACCAGGGAAACAAGTAATCTTATCTCCCCTATTTCCAGACCTGACACTAACAGCGGCTCAAGTGCTCGCTGCGGGGGCATAATACTACATGTATTTAGAACTCATGAAACCCAGTTCTGGGAGTTTTGGGTTTGATGAGTTCAACCCAACCTACAAAATGAACATGTTATTTAATCCTTATTTCTAACTAAAAACTCGTTTTAATGAAAGTACAAACCCAGGTAATACATCTTCACCAGATAAGGTAGCTGGATTTTCTAATATCTCAACCGTCTGCCCTGGACGATAAATTTCCACTTGTTTATGCTTCGGATTAATTAACCAGCCCAATTGCGCACCATTATCTATATACTCCTGCATCTTGTTGCGAAGAGATGAAAGACTGTCAGTCTTGGAGCGTAGCTCAACAACAAAATCAGGACATAGCGGAATAAATCCCTCACGCTGTTCAGGCGTCAATGTATCCCACCGCTCTTGACGCACCCAAGACATATCAGGAGACCGATTTGCACCATTTGGTAAGTCAAACCCCGTGGACGAATCAAATGCAATTCCAAGGGTATCATTCGCCTCAAACCAAACACTGAGCTGTCCCGTGATGCTGAAATTACGATGGCCAGTTTCGCCACCCGTTGGTGGATTGACAATTAGATGTCCCGTAGCAGTACGTTCAAGCCTAAGCTCACGATTAGCGGCAGCCAGTGCTGCAAACTGCTCATGGGTCACCTGTAGAGCAATATCACTGGGAAGCTGCAGCAAAAGCGGTTTAAGTTTAGACGAAGCTTGTACCATCAGAGGTCAACCCTTACGGTTGTATCATGATTTATTCTAACCCTTTTAAGAATGAGGAATTCGGAGTTCGGAAAAAATAGGAACTTGGAATTTGGCATTTAACTTTCCGATTTCCGAGGGCGTCCAGAGGATTTATTCAAACTTTCAAACGTCCGACTTCATCCCGTCCTTCCCTTACAATAAAAACGCCCTAGCGCAATGGTTCACCCATGGTCCCCCTGCCCCTAAAATTCTTTAATACTGCAGGGCCTTGCGACCCAGAAATCCACTATATGCTGCCCCCCACGGCCCGTCTGCCGCAGCTCAAAACCCTGATTAGCCAGCGCAGCTACTTTGTTATCCATGCCCCTCGCCAAACTGGCAAAACCACCGCCATGCTGGCCCTGGCCAAAGAGATGACTGCCAGTGGCCAGTATGCAGCTGTATTAGTATCAGTCGAAAGTGGTGTTCCCCTTGGTAAGGATATTCATGCGGTTGAACGGGCTATTCTTCAGGCCTGGAGAGAAGACGCAGAAGACCAACTCCCCAAAGAATTATGGCCCCCACCCTGGCCCCCTGCCGAAACCAGTCAGGCGATCCGCTCTGCTCTGCGTGCTTGGGCTAAAACTTGTCCTCGGCCTGTGGCATTGTTTATTGATGAAATCGACGCCCTCCAGGACCAGGCTTTAATCTCGATACTACGCCAACTGCGGGCAGGCTATGCGGCCCGTCCCAAAGCCTTTCCCCACAGCGTTGCCCTGATTGGTTTGCGCGATGTACGCGACTATAAACTAGCCTCCGGTGGCAGCGACCGGCTGCAAACTGCTAGCCCGTTTAATATCAAAGTCGAATCCCTGACCCTGCGAAACTTCACTCAGCCAGAAATCGCAACCCTTTATACTCAACATACAGAGGCCACAGGCCAAATATTTCACCCCAACGTAATCAGTCAGGTTTATCATCTGACCCAAGGTCAACCTTGGCTGGTCAATGCCCTGGCCCGACAGCTGGTAGAAGTCATCGCCCCAACCCCCACAAAGACAATTACCCAAGACCTGGTTAATCAGGCAAAGGAACGCTTGATCCAGCGTCGTGATACCCATATTGATAGCCTGGCTAAACGCCTGCAGGAACCTAGGGTTAAGGCAATTTTAGAACCTATGCTAGCGGGGCAGCCCTTGGGGAATGTGGCCCCCGATGATATTGATTTTGTTTTGGACCTGGGCCTATGCCGACTGGATGAGACTAATAGCCTGGTGATTGCTAATCCTATTTACCGGGAGGTGATGCCTCGTATGTTGGCCTTTTCCACTTCGGTTTCTCTGAACTATATTCAACCTACCTGGCTCACCGACAGTGGTCATCTCGATACTGATAAACTGCTTGCCGCTTTTTTAAACTTTTGGCGGCAGCATGGTTAGCCGCTATTGCAAAATGTTAGCTATCACGAAATTGCGCCCCACATTGTGATGATGGCTTTTTTGCATCGGGTGATTAATGGCGGTGGCACCCTCGAACGAGAGTATGCGATTGGTCGCGATCGCATGGATCTATGCTTACGTTATCAGAGCGTTATCCTCGGCATTGAACTTAAAGTTTGGCGACAGAATCGCCCCGATCCACTCGCTGCGGGCTTAGAACAACTTGATCGTTATCTGGCTGGACTCAGTCAAACTACCGGTTGGCTTGTTATCTTCGACCAGCGCGATCATCGTCCTCCCATGGCAGAACGCACCACCACCAAACAAATAAAGTCTCCACAAGGTAATACAATTACTTTGATTCGAGGCTAGGGAGAATGGCAGTCTTGCGAGACAAGGTCCACAAATTACATGCACTCCGCTAGGTACTGACTTTATATTGACATAGGCACTGTAATCATCTATAGATAGCGACACTTATGACAGTTAGTGAGTATGTTACTGGTGTCAGCCTAACGTCCTGGTTTCTAGAATACAATTCCCATAAGCTTATTGAGAGAATGGCTTTAAATCATTACAAGTAAGCGTTTCTCAGTTGTCTTGACTATAGTAACAACAGTGAGTAAACCACCCAATAATATCGTTCTGATTAATCTCATCAATGGCCATAGCGATGGCATCGTTGAGTTCATCATAGGTTCGAGCAGCTTGGGTTCTTAGGCATTCTTTAATTTTGGACCAACCGTTTTCAATTGGCGAAAAATCAGGTGAATAGGGAAGCAGGTAGACCAACCTAGCCCCCACCGCTTCAATCGCCTCGCGTACACCCTTGACCAGATGAGACTTAAAATTGTCCATCACCACACAAGCGCCTTCCCAGAGCTGAGGAACCAGACACTCGTCAATGTAGGTTCGAAAGGTTAAGGCATCCGTCCCCCCTTGCCACGTCATGGGTGCGATAAAGCCCTTTGCCCAACTCAAGGCCCCAATCATGGTCACGTTCTTACCTCGAGTACTCGGGGCTTGTCCATAGGCACGTTTTCCTTTCTCAGCGCGGGCATATCGACGGGGCATCGCGATATTGCTTCCAGCCTCATCCAGGAAAATCAAATCCTTGAGCTTCACCTCTCCAATCGTTTGCCAGTACTCTGTTCTTAAGGTTTGGACTCGGTCGGTGTGACGCTCGCTGGCGTGCAGTGTTTTTTTTGCGGGTTAACCCCAAGGTTTGAGTAATTCGTCCCATCGTTGATCGGCTCACCCACACGGCTTCTTGCTTATCAACTAACACCTGAAGTTCCTCCAAGGTAGCATCATTGTTGGCTTCAATCAGGGCCTTAACCCGCTCTCGTTGCTCGGCATTGAGCAGGGGAGGATGACCACCACCATGCGCTTTCGGTTCAATCCCTTCACCCTGACGCCATCGTTTGAGTAATCGTTGGACGCTGCTCAAACTGACTTGAAAGCGCTTGGCTAACTGACGTTGAGACATCCCTTCGTCTGTGTGAACGTCAATGATGCGCTGGCGTAAATCAAGAGAAAGAGGCTTCATTGGAATACGAATCAGTAGTGGCTTTAGGGTTGCTGATATTGTATTCAAAACAAGCAGGAAACGCTATAGCTGCGCACCCAGGGTATCGATAGTGCATGACTGTTAGCTATTGAAAAAGAGCTAACGTCAACATCCCAGGCATTATCTGTTTAGCTCATTCCACAGCCAATGACACTCGCTTACCCCCAATACCTCGCAAGTCGGCCAACAATTTGGCCACATCCGAGTAGGGCAGTGTCCGATCTGCCTTGAGCAGGACAAATCCCTCTGGGTTCTCGGCAAAATAGGTTTGAATAATTGGCGCTAGGGCTGGCGTTGTAATGGCCTCATCGTTATAAACCGCTTGACCATCTTCCCGCAAACCAACCACCAATGGCTCCGTCTTCTCAACCACCTCTTCATCCACCCCCGACACCGCCTGGGGTAGGCTTACGCCAAAAATCTGCACACCGCTCAGTTCCATGGAAATGATGACAAAAAATGTCAGGACCGTCATCAATACATCCATCATTGGCACCAGATTCACCTCGGGCACCCCTCCAGAATTCTGATGGCGAGACTTTAAGCCCATCGTTTACTCCTCCTCAGGATCTTCTAACGCCAGCGACACCCGGTCACCCCCGACAGCGCGCATATCCCCTAAAAACTGCATCACATTCTCGTACGGCAGCTCCTGATCTGGCACCAGATATACCGTTTTCTTGGGATTTTTCTTTAGATAGTTATCGATTTCTAACGCTAACTGCTGGCTATCAATCGGCTGTCCATTGAGGGATGTCTGCTGCTTCTCATCCATCTCCACAATAAAAATTTCCTCGGCAGAGGGTAGCTGGTCCGGTGGAATATCTTCCGTTTGCTCCGGCGGCAGCTCTACCTCGATTAATTGCTCGCTACCTAAAGAAACCGCAATTACTACAAAAAAGGCTAGCACACCCATCATTACAGTGAGCATTGGCACCAGATCAATGGTGGGAATTTGACTTTCCTGGCGTTTACCTAAAGGCATAATTTTCTCTATCGCGGTTTCTTGGTTGTAGGGGCATTGCATGCCACGTCCCTACAACAACAACGACACATACTATTGATAGGTTGCGGCTGTGGATACTGGTGTTTCTTCAGGGGTATGGCCATTTTCTGAGGCTAACAACGCGGGCTCGTACCAATTTTGGCGATAGATTAGCTCTAGCTCATTACCGGCTTCTGAGAAATAGTCTGCTTGTTGGCTTTGGAGAGAAACGAGCACTCGTAGCACTAGCAACGCCAAAATGGCGACAACCATGCCTGCGGCAGTGGTAATCAGGGCCTCTCCAATACCGGCAGCGGCTTTACTGGCACCTTCACCGCCGCCACTGCCGCCAATGTCTAAACTGTAAAAGGTGGCGATTAGACCGGTTACGGTCCCCAATAGACCTAACAGTGGCGATATGGCTACGATGGTTTCCAGGAGCTTTTCCCCCTGGCGCATTTTGACAAATTCGCGGTCCGCAGCGGTTTCCATAGCTAGACGGAAGGTTTCAGGGGAGGCATTGTTTAACCGCAGGGGGGCGTAGAGAAAGCGACCAATGGGGGTATCGTGGTGTTGATTTGCGATCGCAGCCGCTTCATTCAAATCCCGTGGGGCCGCTGCTAATACATCGTTGACAATTTTGCCCTCACGGCGCAGCAAATCGGACCAAAAGCGCGTCCGTTCCAGCGCACATGAAATCGTTAGCACCGAAGCGCCAACAATAGGCACCATTACTGGGCCACCCTTAGCGAGAAAGTCAAATACAGTTGCCATAGCCTATATCCTGGATTACGTTTGCCTATCAGGTCTGTCCAAAAGCTTAAAGTCTACTGACGATCCCCTTCATCCTCCTCTTCTTCTTCAGCCGCTGCATCAGGCGCTGGATTCGCGGCTGTCGTCGAAGTATCAGGAGGTGTTTCACCGTCTGCCGCCGTCGGGGTATTGGTGGGTGGGGTAGCGGTAGCGGTACCACCATCATTAGTAGCTGAGGCAGCACCACCAGTAGCAGCAGCTCCCTGACCTGCAGACGCGGTAGTAGGCGCGGCACCAATAACCACTTCCTGCCATTCCAGATTGCTCTCGCCATTGACCTTGACAAGCACCGACTCAACGCGACCGGCAGCCACGGCTCCAGCCCCGATAACATCACACTCAAATGAGTCGCCCCGCTTATTCACTCGGTACGTATCCCGACAGTCAACGGCTAAACTCTTACCAACGGCATCTCTAATCTCGTCTTGAATCTGTTCCTCAAGGGATGCCAGGTTGATCAAAACTTTAGAGCTGGGCACATCCCAACTAACTGTGCCTTGATCATCCTGCTGAATGACATTAACCGTAAACTCTGACCCATCTGGTAACACGCCGACACAGCGAAAGTAAAATTCCGCCTGTTTAGCGACACGATTTGGGCAAATTACGTCCTTCAGGGTAAGCCGTCGCCCCTGGCGCTCAATGTCATCCTGGATATCAGCCTCTATGCGAGACATATTTAGATGGCTTGAACAACTGCTGAGAAGAACTAACCCCAGTAGTGCCCCCATCCGTACAATGGCGACCATTCTGCGACAACGAAAAAAGTTAATCAAGGTTTACTATAACGGGGGTATCTAGGAGCCAGGTAAAGGTCCGGTTAAGAGAACCTTGAGTATTGTGGAAAACCCTGAGATTTCCTTTGTAAAGGCGTTCCATGGAACACCTCTATAAAAAAATACCTAACCTTTCATCTGCCGTACCAGATGTTGCAATTCTGGCAAAATCAAAGACTTTACTGCTAGCGCTACTACATTGCTAGACCCTGGTAGCAAAAAATTAGTGTCGATTGATACACCCCTGCAGTTACCCTGGAGGCAATTGCCCTAGACCCAATTTCAGCATAGCTAAGCTGACGAAAAATTTCGCCAAATCCTGGAATTTCTTTTGCTAACAGGGCTGCGATCGCAGCATAGGTCGTATCTCTCGGCGCGATCCCAGTTCCCCCATTACAAATGTCGGGGCGTTCCATGGAACGCCCCGACAGAAAACAAAATTAACTCTTAGTAAAGCCCAACCCATGCTCCTCGGCATAGCGATTCATAAAGCGCATAAAGCGCTCCCATTCAGCCGGACTTTTGAGTAATAGCCGAGCTTCTAAAGCAGCAGGGGCTCCATTGATAAACTTGGCATTGACTTCTCGGCTGGTGATCATACCTTCTTCATCGACTAGATACAAGCCAGTCACCTCAAAGCCTTCCTCCATAAGGGCCTTAGGCTCATCAAAATAGAATGTCGCAGTGCCGTCTGAACCATCCTTAGCACGGGTTAACCGCACATCGGGAATAACTTCCTCAGCTACACCCTGAGCAAATTGGATTTCTGCCATTGCACTGTCCTCTAAATTAATAACTACAAGCCGTTTGTTACAAAGCGTTAAGTTCTATCATCTCATCATATGAGTGTTGTTTAAAACACGATTAGGAAACAATCACCTGATACGGTGATGCCATTGGTGACATACGTCGTTGCAACACCAGTCCTTGGTACACCATCGCGGCAACTTCTCCACAGGTCGCTACGCGATTTGGGGTTAATAGATCTAGGTTTGGATAGTTAAAGACAAGGCCAAGTTTGGTTGCAGTTGAGATCGCATTCACAGCATAGCGAGGCACCTGGGTCTGGTCTTGATAACGGACAAGTAAACCAGCGGGATCCTTAACTCTAAGCCGTAGACCACTCACTAAGGCTAGTAGCACCTGAATTTTAAGGATGACTTGCTCCGGGGCAAAGGTATAGTCTGGAAACCCTGACAAAAACTTGGCGCGATAGGCCGTATGGATTGCCTCAGACGCCCAATGGGAGGCCGGGACATCACGAAATGCGACGGGATAACGTAGAGATTTTGGCTCAAAGGCAGCCACTAGTAAATTGGCAAATTGGGCACGGGTCATGGAGGCATCAGGCTGACTGGATAATTCCAATAGATTTTGAGCCATTAGGGGCTGTAAAAAGTCATCGGCCCAATGGCGGCTGGCCACCACCGTATTACTCGCGGCTGTGACTGCATTGCTCACCGATCTTCTGACTGGCTGCACAATGTAAGGAGAGACTAGGGGCTGCATTCGCCCTATATTGACCAAACACTGATACACCAATGCCGTTGTTTCAGCACGGGTAATTGGCTGCATCGGTCGCAGTGCTGCCACATCGGGATGGTTGACCACAATGCCACGCCGAGTAGCCGAGGCTACTTCTTCTACCGCATAGGGAGGCACCTGGGCACGATCGCTATAGACACTAAGCTCTGAGGTCATCCCTTCCCCTAAACTCAAACCATTGATCAGGGCCACTAATGCCTGGGCACGGGTCATTGGGTCATTGGGTCTAAAGGTATTGTCTGGAAAGCCAACAATAAACCCCTCGGCCTGGGCTTTGTAAATCACCGTACGCGCCCAAAAGTCTGACGATATATCTCTAAAAGGTTTGAATCGACGGCCATTGTTACTGCTAGCTGGAAAGGTAGCCATTACCAGCGCGGAAAATTCAGCCCGAGTGACTAACCCGTTGGGCCGAAATGAGCCATCAAAAAAGCCTTTGACCAGGTCTGCCTCTGCCATGGCATTGATAAAAGGAGCAGCCCAGTGACCAACCACATCACCAAAACGACTGTCCAAATTCAGGGGAGGGGGCACAGGGGAATCTGGAGTAACCGGGGCTGGCTTGGGTTGTACCCGTCCCAATAGCATCTTGGGTACCGCGACTGGATCCGGTATTTCGCTAGCGACATAGCGAATGGCTCCTTTGGCCCGATTGGGATTGATATAGTTGCCAGCACTGGTGAGGGGTTGTCGGCTCTCATTTTTGATATCCCAATGGCCATTATCGCGAAACTCATTGTCCCCCAGGTCCTGACTCTGTCCCACGTCAGGCTGGGCCGTATCTTGCACCCATAAACCCGATGTTTCATTGCGACGCACTCGATTTTGACGGAGTACAGGCCGAGCTGAGCGTGATAAGACAATGCCAGCCCGATTGTTAACCACTTCGTTATCGATTAGTAATGGAGCGGCTTGATCACTGATGGCCACACCATAGCCAGTCTGTTCAAATCGGTTTTGGCGCACTTCTCCCTTAGACCTACGCACCATAAACAGCCCACTGGCTTGATTCTGAAAAAATTCGTTGGCTAACAGCACAGGTACGGCATTATTCGTTGCAAATACCCCATCCCGTCCACAGCCCTTAAATCGACAGCGGGTCAGCAGTGCGGAGCCCTGCTCTAGCCAAACACCCACCCCCTGGGATTGAGGATTGGTGACTGTCACATTACGTACCTGGGCTCCATTTTGAAGCTCTAGGGTGACCGCCTGGGCACCAAAATCCTCGGTGGCTAGCAAGCCACTGCCGCGAATGATTACATTGCCGCCCACCCCCACTATCGTTACCCCCGAGCGGATGATCAATGGAAATGACTCCCCGCTACCATAGGTCCCAGCCTCTAGCTGTATCGTAGTGCCACTAATCGCTCGCCCCAAAGCCTGGGTCAACGTATTAAACGGTGCTTGGCGAGTGCCATTTCCTTGGGCACCACCAGCACGATTGACATATAGAACAGAGGCGGTAGCTTGCACCATGGCCACTAAAACTAAACTGATGGTAAAAAACTGATGGATAATCCACTCAGGGTAAAGGCAAAGGCATGTTGATACAACCTTATTGTTTAATAATTGACATTAAATCTTATCCACGCCCAGAACGGTCATCTTTCCTGAGAAGACCCTACAGGTTTCAACCTGGATGTGGTTTATCAATTGATAATTATGCTGACTGTTATTGCCATTGCTAATTGTGCGATCGCGCTACTATGCATTGTGCTTAGCTGGCGGGTTGCTCGGTTTGGCAGACAAGTCAATCAGCTTAACCATAAGCTCAAACGTTGGACAGTACTATTAGAAAACGCCTTAGCTCAGCAGACCCTAGCCATTACCGCCAGACGAACCGATCTCCATCAATGGCAGCTCATGCATCTGAGCTGGCAACTCCAACAGCGACAGATAATTCAAATAGCTAAATTGCTACAGCTAGTTTGGCTGTTTAGCAAACGTCGATTGTTCTAGTTATTCTCCCATTGGTCATTTTCCCTTGACCCTTGCCCCTTGATTAGTGGGAAAGGCCCACTCTAACTCCTATGTCACAAAATAATTCCGATAAATTCATTGGTGGTCTCTTGGCAGGCACCGCCATTGGCACTGTCATTGGTATCCTGATTGCTCCGCGCAGCGGCAAACATACCCGTAAGGTGCTAAAAAAGTCAGCCGATGCTGTACCTGATATCATTGACGACCTCTCCACTAGCCTGCAGTTTCATGCTGATCGGCTTTCCCACACTACATTGCAAAATTGGGATAGCACTCTGGGGCGGCTCAAAGAAGCCTTAATTGCTGGTCAGGCAGCTACCCGTGAAGAATTTGCCCAAACCGCAGTGACCGAACCCAAGCGTGACTAATCCTGTGATTTGGCTAGGACTCTCTATTCTACTTCTGGCCATAGGTCTAGCAGCTTTAGTATGTGTCTCTATCCCAGCGCTGATCGGTTTAGCCAGGGCAGCACGCAGTGCTGAAAAGTTTTTTGACACCCTAGACCGGGAGCTGCCCCGTACCCTGGAAGCGATGCGCCATACTGGCGATGACCTCAGGGGTTTGGCTGATGACATGACCGATAGTGTAAGTAGTGCTCGTAACATCGTTAGACAGGTGGATCGCAGCCTCAGCGATGTGCGCCAACAGGCCAATCATGCTAAACGCACAACTCGCAGTGTTGCTATTGGGTTTAGAGCCGCTTGGCAGGTGTTAACCAAACCAACTGGCTCTCGTAAGCGCAGACGTCGACCGCCACCGTCCAAACCATCACCTAAACCACTGCCAAAACCGCTGGCAGACGCCCCTGCCACTCACCCTTCAAGCCCTTACTCATCCACTAATCCTGCTCCTAGTAGCAGCACTACGAAGGAGCGTCTCGACAGGCAGTGATTGACGGAAACCTGTTTTCTTCTTTACATTAAAGATAGGTAAATAAGTGTAAACATGATGAGCCTACGCTTTAGGAATTGGTTGCGAACTTCTTTATTGGGAGGTTTGCTAGTTTGTTGTATTGCTTTCACTACAGGGATGACAGCTACCGCTGCCTATGCTTACAACAATCCAGAGTTATTACCCGATGAACCGACAATGGTAATTGACCTGGCAAAACTTCTCACCAATTCTGAGGAAGAGTATCTGAATAAACATCTGCCTGAGTTTGAAGCAGAAACGGGTTGGAAGCTTAGGGTACTCACCCAGTTTGATCAAACTCCAGGGCGAGCAGTGAAGGATTTTTGGGGGCTAGATGAAAAAAGCATCATGCTGATCGCTGACCCCCGTGGCGGCAATATCCTCAACTTTAGTGTTGGCGATGCAGTGTATCCGTTATTACCCCGTGTATTTTGGATTGAGCTACAGACGAGGTTTGGCAATCAGTTTTTTGTGCGGGACCATGGTGAAGATCAGTCCATAATGCAGTCGATTGAGTCCCTGGAAACATGTCTGGCGCGGGGTGGATGCTCAGTGGTACCTGGCTTACCCAGGGAACAGTGGATTCTAACTTTAATTACATCTGTGCTGGGTGGTATCATATGCGGCTTTGCAGCCCATCCAAGGAAGGAAGGTCAAGTGTTTTCCTGGCAGTGGATGCTGATATTCTCTCCCCTGTGGGGCATGTTATTTATCGCGTTTGGCATTGGCCCGGTGGTGACTCGCACTCAAGACTGGTTACCCCTAATGCGTAACTGTGCCGGGTTTATCATCGGTGCATTGGTTGCCTTCTTGAGCCCTACATTTGCTGATTCGTCTGCTAGCGGCGAAGTATAGGGCATACATCGGCCTATATAGATTGAAATCAATGGGTTTTACCATAGGTAAGGGCATTGCATGCAATGCCCCTACGGATAGATTTTAGATTTAATTTGCCTCGGGTAGTGGTTTAACCCGTCTGCCCCTAGGGAGTTCTACAAAGATGTCATAGCGAAGGCTGCGCTCGTTTTGAACTCGGGTAGTTATGCCAATACTTTTAATGGCTGAAATCGCAGGTGCATCAGGCAGTTTGGGAAAGGGCAGTATGCCTTGCAAGTCGTCCAGTTGTTCCATGTCTAGAAAGAAGTAGCCATTGTTATCTGACGGCGAGATGTCTAAAAGGGTCTGAAAGGCGCGATTGGACTGGAGGGGTTTAGTTGGGCGTGGTGCGATCGCATCCAGTACATCTGACCCCATGCCAAAAAAGGTAACGTTTTGATCTAGCCAGCCATGCCCCATGGCAATCCCACCATAGTGAGACACCAACTGATTGACAGGCTGAGATGCGACCTCGTTGGACTCTAAATCAAAGCTAAAGCGACTGATCATCACTTCGTTTAACTCCGCCCACGTCGCTTCGGCTGCCTTGCGATCGGCCACCTCCGCCACCAGAGCCAGTTGCCCCATAGGGATAGCCGATTCGCTCGTCTTACTTGGGGGTAATAAACCAAAGGCCACGTCACCTGAGAGCCAAGGTAAAACATCATTGGCAAAATCCAAGCCTGTTTGAGTCTTGAGCCCCTTGACCAGGGAGTCCACAGAAATAGGCAACAGGGTATTTAATCGCTCAGCACTCTCCAGGGCTTGCCAAAGCGGCCCAATATTAGCAGTGGATAGCAGCAGCACAGTGGAGTCAGGCAAACGCTGGGGTGCCAACGACTGGGTGTTGGTCATATCCCGATACACGGGCTCGTCCTCAGGCCCTAACCAGGTTGAGGCTTCAATCTCTAGCCCATTGGGTAAAGTATTTGCGGCGGCCACTAAACCATTGATCCCAGGCAGGCTATCACTCTCCGCCAACGCTGTAGCCGCCACGGGCACATTCACATATAGCTGCATAAGTGCCGAGGGCATTTTCAACTGCTTGAAGGCACGCAGATAGGCATCGTTATCAAGCATCGACACGCTACCCTCAAAGCTATCGATCACCGCCTCAATGCTTTTAGTGCCTGAGGCTAGCACCAACCATTTATTGCCTAAGACGCTACTCTCAAAGGTTTCACCCCGAGCTGTTTCGATGGACTGGATGCCAACCCCCTTGTAATCACGCCCCACCCAAGTAGTACCTTCTTGGGGAGTGGCCATCAATTCCTGGGCCTTGGCTGGATCAGCAATGGGTACCACTAGGACCATTTCTGTGGCTGCTTGCCCGCTGCTTGGCAAAAAAGCAACGGTTACTTGCTCGCCAATCCAGGGCTGAATATCAGTCTTAAAGCGATAACCATTAGCGCTGATAATGCGATCGCGCCACGTGGCCAGCCACCGATCCAAAAATCTTTGAGACTCTGGTGTACCTAGCTGACGCAAACGGTTCCACTGATTTTCATCCGTAGTCAGGGTCAGGGTCACCAATGCATCATCTGGCACCAATTCCATGCCAGCCGGGAACTTCACCCCAGCTGAAAGTCGCTGAATAATGCCAAAATAGGCGGCTGCACCGCCAAGTACCAATAAGAATGCTGTGCTAATGGTGACCAGCAGGGGGGGCCGTTGCTTGAGAACCATGGGCGCTAGCAGGAGACAACGCTGCTAATCTATCATCGGTTTACCCAAATGGCACATCTATTCAGCCTCGCTACTAGTGCTTTTTTTACGCTGGGTTGTGGATTTTTTGGCCGCTGCTGTACTGCTTTTCTTAGCAGTACTAGCCTTCTTAGTTGTGGTCTTTTTAGCCGTAGATTTAGCTGTCGACTTTTTGGCCGTTGTTTTTTTAGCCGTCGACTTTTTGGCCGTTGTTTTTTTACGGGTTGTCTTTTTCTTGGTAGCGGCCTTGGCCGCAATAATTTCTAAGGCTTCCTCCAGGGTGACATCCTCAACCTGCTTGCCCTCGGGCAATGAAGCATTGACCTTTTCGTACTTGATGTATGGGCCATAGGGGCCATCATAAATATTGATAGGTTCTTCAGAGTCAGGATGCTTACCCAACTCCCGCAACGGTTTAGCCGCTTTACGCCCCCGACCCCGTTTTGGCTGTGCCAGTAGCTCTAGCGCCCGCTCCAAAGTAACCGTCAGGACATCATCGTCTCCTTTCAAAGACCGATAATCCTTACCGTCTTTACCTTGGTCATGGACAACGTAGGGCCCAAACCGTCCTAGACTAGCTTTAATTTTTGCCTCCGTTTCTGGATGTAGCCCTAGCAAACGAGGCAACGATAGCAGCCCCACAGCCATTTCCAAATCCACCGATTCGCGGGTCACCCCCTTGGGCAACGATACTTGCTTGGGCTTCGGGTTTTCCTCTGTCTTGTCCCCCAACCGAACATAGGGACCATAGGGACCAATTAAGGCATATATAGGTTCGCCAGTTTCAGGATGCAAACCCAATTTTTCAGGGCCCTCGGTCTTTTGTTTGAGTAATACCTGCACCTGAGCATCGTTCAAATCCGCCGGGCTGACATCCAGCGGAATGGAGGCACGAACAGTTTCGCTTTCACTGTCCTCCTCCTCACTGACGGCCTCAATGTAGGGGCCATATTTACCAATGCGCACCTTGGCACTAAGGTCCGATAGGTCAACCGTGCGTGCTTCTGTGGGATCAATCTGACTCTCTCGGGCTTCTACCTGCCCCGCTAATCCCTCTTCACCGGAGTAAAACCCCTTGAGGTAGGGCAGCCAATCGGCTTCTCCCGTAGAGATTTCGTCCAGGGTCTGCTCCATTCGAGCCGTAAATTTGACATCGACCAAATCTGGAAAGTGCTTATCTAGCAGTTCGGTCACAGCAAATGCCGTAAACGTCGGCATTAAACTGTTATTCAGTGGATGCACATAGCCGCGGTCGATAATAGTCCCAATCACAGATGCATAGGTACTGGGCCGACCAATGCCTTCTTTTTCAAGGGTCTTAACCAACGTCGCTTCTGTGTAACGAGCAGGGGGCTTAGTTTCATGCCCAATGGCCTCCAGCTCCTTACAGGTAGGGTGATCCCCTTGCTTAAGCGGTGGTAGAGTCACTTCACGATCCTCCAAAGCGGCATTCGGATCGTCTGAACCTTCCACATAGGCTCGGAAAAAGCCGGGAAAATCAATCCGCTTACCCGTGGCCTTAAAGATCGCATCATCCACTTCAATGCTGACCGTGATATGGGTTTGGCGTGCATTGGCCATTTGGCAAGCCACCGTACGCTTCCAAATCAAGTCATAGAGGCTGCGCTCACGATCCTTCAAACCAGTTTCCTGGGGGGTACGAAACGTATTCCCGGCTGGACGAATTGCTTCATGGGCTTCTTGAGCGCCCTTGCTCTTAGTCGCGTACTGGCGAGGTTTAGGACTGAGGTATTCCTTGCCATACTTTTGCTCTACACAGGCCCGAGCGGCTGTAATCGCCTGTTGTGACAGGTTGACCGAGTCCGTCCGCATGTAGGTGATAAACCCTTTCTCATAGAGGGACTGGGCCGTGCGCATGGTGTCACGGGCCGATAGGCGCAGCTTACGATTGGATTCTTGCTGCAGGGTAGAGGTGGTAAACGGGGGAGCAGGTTTAGGATTCGAAGACCGTTCCTCTAGATTGGACACCGTCCAAACACTGGCTTCTAAGCGCTGCTTTAATGCCTGGGTCTGGGCTTCATCCAACAACACCACATTGCGACCAGCGGCAATTTGTCCCGTATTTTCGTCAAAATCACTACCGGTGGCAACACGGGTCCCTCCCAGACTAATCAGCTTGGCCTCAAAAGGACTGTCACCCTTTTCCAAAGTAGCTTTGAGGTCCCAGTAAGTCCCTTGTTTAAAGGCTCTGCGATCGCGCTCCCGTTCCACTAGCAGTTTTACCGCCACGGACTGCACACGCCCCGCTGACAGCCCCCAAGCAATTTTTTTCCAGAGCAGTGGGGACAGGGTATAGCCCACTAATCGATCCAGAATGCGTCGAGTTTCCTGGGCTCGCACCAGCTGATCATCAATATCGCGACAGCTGTCCAACGCCTCCCGAATAGCCTCTTCAGTGATTTCATGGAACACCATGCGCTTGGTGGGGACTTTCGGCTTCAGCAACTGGAGTAGATGCCAGCTAATACTTTCACCTTCCCGGTCTTCGTCAGTAGCCAGGACGAGTTCGTCGACTCCCTTCAAGGCATCCTTCAGCGCCTTGACCACCTTTTTTTTGTCCTTGGGCACCAAATAAAGGGGCTCAAAGTCCGCTTCCACATTAACCCCAAGCTGTGCCCACTTCTCACCCTTGACACTGGCCGGAATTTCGCTGGCCGACTTAGGTAAATCGCGCACATGCCCCATTGAGGCTTCAACACGGTAGTCTTTGGGCAAATAATTGCGGATCGTTTTTGCCTTTGTGGGTGACTCAACAATGACAAGTGTGGCCATACAGCTGAACTGAAAATAATATCGAACTACGCTTAACTGAAACTTGGCCAACGCCCTAGATCCCAGGACATTAGCCGAAACCGATTCGTCATAACCAAACGACCTAGCCGCTTGATCACTAGAAAGAATGCCCGCAAGGACAAGAATGACGACGGTTTTTTATGGCTAACTATACATAACCATTGCATCCAGCTCAGAATTTATCAAAGGGATGGAGAAAGGTTGAGTAGCAAAAGCCGCACCTGTTAATTACAGAGATTTTTGCAATAGCCGCCCTTATATATCGATAGATCGAAATGGCGAATTTCGTCCACCTCTAATCTAGAAAAGTCCTTGATTTTCTGACTACTAAGCAGGAAATACCTCGGCTTCATCAGAGCAAAATTTGGACTAGAGCTATTCCCACAGACTAAATTCAGAGACTTTTGCCACCATCTATCAAAGAAATCCAGAAAAATTGAAAAGAAAGAAGATTCCCTAAAAAGACAGCTTTTTAGGGAATTTGTCTAGATTTCTAGTCATAGAATTTCATCTGATTCAGAAATTTTCCCTGGCTAAACCACAAGATGAGCGAGAATACTAAGGTAAGATGCCAAATGGAAATACCCAACCACTGCGCCAATGGATGTTACAAGCCTCGCTGCCCAGTTAAATACAGGCACGATTCTGCCTGAATTGATTGTCATTGTGACAATTCTAGTGATTTTGGCAGGTGATTTAATTGTCGGACGCACAGCGTCATCACGCTGGGTTCCCTACGCGGCCATTGGCGGCTGCTTAGCTGCCGTTGCGGCCCTAGCACTGCAATGGGATACGAGTAATCCCATTGCATTTTTTGGTGAATTTAACAGCGATGACCTCAGCATCGTCTTTCGCGGCATTATCGTGCTGTCGGCAGCGGTGACCGTGCCCATGTCAATTCGCTATGTGGAACAGTCGGGCACTGCTCTAGCGGAGTTTTTAGGAATCTTATTAACCGCTACCCTGGGGGGCATGTTCTTGGCGGGGGCCAATGAACTGGTCACCATTTTTGTCTCCCTGGAAACACTAAGTATTTCCTCATATCTGCTGACCGGTTACATGAAGCGCGATCCCCGCTCTAATGAAGCCGCTCTTAAGTATTTGCTGATTGGAGCAGCTAGTTCAGCCATCTTCTTATATGGCATTTCGCTACTGTATGGTCTGTCCGGTGGGGAGACCAGGCTGAGTGCGATCGCAAGTAACCTGGCCACTGATACTAGTGACAGCTCCATTGGTCTTGTCATCGCCCTAGTGTTTGTCATTGCAGGCATTGCCTTTAAGATTGCCGCTGTTCCCTTCCATCAGTGGACTCCCGATGTCTACGAGGGATCGCCTACGCCCGTGGTAGCCTTTTTATCCGTTGGTTCCAAAGCGGCTGGTTTTGCCCTGGCTATTCGCCTACTGGTCAGTACATTTCCTTTGGTGGCCGACGAGTGGCGCTTTGTATTCACCGCCCTGGCCATTCTCAGCATGGTCTTAGGTAACGTAGTCGCCTTAGCCCAAACCAGCATGAAGCGCATGTTGGCCTACTCTTCCATTGGTCAGGCAGGCTTTATGATGATTGGCTTGGTAATTGGCACTGATGCTGGTTATGCCAGCATGATTTTCTACCTGATGGTATATCTATTCATGAACCTGGGCGGTTTCACCTGCGTGATTCTTTTCTCTTTGCGCACAGGTACCGACCAAATTAGTGAATACGCTGGACTGTACCAAAAGGATCCGCTATTGACCTTATGTTTATGCCTCTGTCTGCTGTCCCTTGGTGGAATTCCTCCCCTGGCAGGCTTCTTTGGTAAGCTCTACATTTTCTGGGCGGGTTGGCAAGCTGGAGCATACAACCTGGTATTGATTGGCTTAATCACCAGCGTTATTTCCATCTATTACTACATCCGCGTAGTCAAAATGATGGTGGTCAAGGAGCCTCAGGAAATGTCCGAATCGATCAAAAACTACCCAGCCCTACGGTGGGATTTGCCAGGTATGCGCCCCCTGCAGGTCAGTCTAGTGATAGCGGTTGTGGCGACATCCTTGGCAGGAGTGTTATCCAATCCACTCTTTACCCTGGCCAATGATTCCGTCATCAAGACTCCCCTACTGCAAGCTGCCAGCAATGATGTTCCTGCTAATCAGCCTACTGTCGCAGTCATCCTACCTGAACCAACCACGGGTAATTGAACTCAATCCATAACGTTATTGAGCTGATGCATCGGAAACATCACCGAGCTACGAACTCGATTATCGTTTAGCTTTTCAAGGATAAATTCTCCTCCTAAGCGCATCATCAGAGAGCGACAAATCGCCAGGTTGAGTCCAGGTGGATGCTCTAATGGCAAGTCTGCCAAATGATCTTGCCGATAGCCTTGGGCCAGGGCATCGATGATTGCATCATCCATATCTCCATCGTCTGTAATCGATAACTCTATCCATTGCTGTTCTAGGGGACGACTCCAAATATCCACCCGTCCTTGGGCAGGAGAACGCCGACAAGCTGCTGAAATCAGCTCGTAAAGAATAAACTCAATCTTCTGCATCTCGCCCTGGAGGGCCAAGTTGCTATCACAATGCACCTGGGTCCAAAGCTGCTTCTTTTGTACCTGGGTTTGAACCCGCTTCATCAATCGATTAAGCAAACCAATTAGAGGAACCTTACGAGGATCAGATGCCATTGCCCATCGCTCTCGGCTTGTCAACCGAATTAGCTCCTTTTCCATGCTGGCCAAACGGTTTTCGATTGCATGGAAATAAGGCTGGTTCCCGACATCAGGCAATTGCTTCAAATTGGTTAGTTGGCGTCGAGACTCTCGCACCTGGCGTCGAATATCATCCATATGATGATGCTTATACCAGTTCAGTTCCGTCAGCTTATTTTTCTGATCATATAAACGACTCGTCAACAATAAATGACGACGGCACCAGGCTAACTGGTGTACTAACACAGCCAACATACTCATCTGCTGGTCGGAAAAGCGACGATCCCCTTGATCCGCCAGCACAATGGCACCATTAAGCGTATGCTCAGGGGATGTTCTCAAGGCCACCACCAGCAGTTGGGCTTGGGCCGGGCAACGCAGCCATTGACGGGTAACATCAGGCAGGTCTTCAAACTCCAGTTGAATCACACCATCGGTCTGAATGGCCCAATTAATGACAGCATCGCTCTCTACCAAAATCGGTGGATTGACCTTAGCCGCAAACTGCTGATCTCGAATAACAGTAGATGCCAATCGCGCTTCTTTTTGACCATTTTCCCAAACGATCATGGCCACCAACGGCAGTCGTAATAGCTGACTAATGTGATGGGTGGCGGCCTTTTCTAGCTGATCCACATCAAACGTACGTTGCAGGTTACGTACGCCCCACTGCATCGTGTCGTGCATTTGAGATTGCTGCTGGGCCTGACGCTGTAACGACCACTGATGCAACACCAAACCAATCTGACGCCCCACCGATTGCAACAAGTCCTGGTCTGTTTGGTTCCAGCGTCGACTACTGCTATCAGTCACCACCAGCACCCCTTCTGGGGCTTTACCCGGCGATAGGTTACAGGCCATTACCGCCTGCATCCCCATCTGTGAAAACTGAGGATGCCATGCCCGTAGCTTCAGATCGTCATCTAAGTTTTCAATACAAACTGGAACCGCCTGCCGCGTTAATAGTTGCCAATCAATATCGTGCAACGAGCGCCACAGGCCATGGGTATGCTTGCTCTGGGTACCGTGGTGCTGATACCCCACCTCAAAGCCACCACATTCTGGATCAGGAATCAGCACCAACAAGCCGTCGATTTCGAGGGCGGCAATCAGCTGTTCTCCACATTGGGCCATGACTGATTGCCAATCGCGATCGCCATGAATACTTTGGGCGATTCCCACTGATAGCTGATGATTCGCCTCTAAATTAGCCACCTGTTCCTGCAAAACTGAGGTTGGCATCCCTAGACTGACCACCTGCGCTGCCGCCGTCAAATATCGTTTTTCTGGTACACTCCACTGCCGAGGTTGGGAAGCTTCCACCACCAAAAAGCCCAGTAAATCCCCTTGCATCGAAATCGGTGCCACCATTAACGAGGGTTTTTCAAACGCCTGCTTTAGAGATTCAGTCACCGCTTCGGGATGGGAGTCATTGTCTTCCCCAATGACAATGACGTCACCACAGGACAATGTCTGATAGACCTCCTGGTAACCGCTGGCGGACAGTTGTGTTATAGCTGGCTGCTGAGTCGTATAAGCATGGCGATTGTGGCCACCGTTCGCCACCCGATGCCAGAAAAAGCGCTCCTGGGGTTCAAACCAATACCCACGGGTACGACTAGGCCCAACAAATCGATGGGTAGCATCGACCACGGCCTGCAGCCTGGGGTCTAACTCTTGAATGGTTTCTAACTTAGTCAAAAGCTGAAAAAATGGCTGAGAAGGCCGTTTTTCTAGTTGCTTCTGATAGTCTTGCAAGTATCGATGGAGGATGGTTGCTAGGGTAGTAACTAAGATAGAGAACGTCTTTTTTTGCACACCAGACTTTAAAGACGCCCCACGACGACTTGCCGCCAACAACAAAATTCCTAAACATTCATCCTGACGCTGAATCGGAAAAACCAGGGCATCGTGTATGCTCAGCCGCTTAGCAATGGCTTTCCATTCCCCTGCCCGATAGGACTCTTGTAGGTCATAAACAGCCGCTGGTGCGCCCCGTTCAATTACCTGCTGCAGTGCATCATCAGGCTGAAGCTTTATTTTTTGCCATAAAAAACTTTTGTCGCCATTCAAAAAGGCGGCTTGAGTCTTCAAACTCTGATCGTCTGCATCGTATAAACCAATCCAACAAAGTTCATGGGGATACAGCTGCTGCATATAAACAGCCATTTCAGCTAGCTGGTCGTCAACTGTATCCTGTTCCCACACGGTCTTAAGAACTTGGCCCAAATTAGCCAAATGTTGTTCACACGTCGCTGGGGGTAAGGGGCTGACCATAGAAACTCGGATTTAGTGCTTTTTATCCTAACGACTAAAAGTCAAAAATTAAATACATATGTCTTATATAGCAACTATTATCTCCAATAGCTGCTAACTCTAAATCAAATGCGCCTAGCTGCTCAAATTCAACGATATAATCCACAGGTTTGTTAAAAGAAGTCATTTGTGTTGCAAGACGTATACAAATTTAGCTTGTTACCCTTGCTATTCCAACGTGCTCAGGCTGATCCAGAAATAGTCCATCAGCATGTTCTAAAGACCCTTGCTTGGATAGCCCAACCGCCTAAGACTGCGCCCTATTGGAGCCAACCTATGCGCCGCTTTGCCCAAGCCTGGTGTGAACGTAGCTGCCAGATGGTATCACCTCGTCTCAGGCAGTGGCTATGGCGGCAATCTTTTGCCAATCCTCTGGGTTTGGCCGCTGGCTTTGACAAAGATGGCTTAGCAGCTGCTTGTTGGCCGCTCATGGGATTTGGGTTTGCGGAGCTGGGTACGGTTACCTGCCATGGTCAACCAGGTAATGATAAACCCCGCTTGTTTCGTTTACCCCAGGACCAAGCAGCGCTTAACCGTATGGGGTTTAATAATCAGGGCTCGGCAGCACTGGCTGATCGGTTGAACAACCTGCCTATGATAGCTGAGTACCCCAGGGGAATTAATTTAGGTAAGTCTAAGGTAACCCCCCTGACAGAAGCAGCGGCTGATTATTTGCAAAGCTTCCAACGGTTAAAAGGCTTGGGTAATTATTTTGTGGTGAATGTATCATCACCAAATACACCGGGGTTGCGATCGCTTCAGGCCAAATCCCAACTCGAACCGATTCTCGCCACCCTACAAGCCGCCAATACCGAGCAAAAACCACTGCTGATTAAAATCGCCCCAGATCTAGCCTGGGAAGACATCGACGACATTTTAGAACTAGCCCAGCAACATCGTCTGGCAGGCATAATTGCCACCAATACCACCATTACCAAAGAGCAGTTGGTCACCAAGCATTTAGACAAAACAGGAAACCTAGTTGTCGATGAAGCTGGCGGTATTAGCGGTGCCCCCGTACGACAACGATCAACAGACGTGATTCGATACATTTACCAAAAGACCCATGGACAGTTACCCATTATTGGCGTAGGCGGCATCTTCACCGCTGATGACGCCTGGGAAAAAATCACCGCAGGCGCATCCCTATTACAGATCTACACCGGTTGGATGTATGAAGGCCCATGGATAGTCAAAAATATTTTGAAGGGTTTGCTCCAAAAGCTCGACGAACAAGGGTTAAATAATATCCAGGAAGCCATTGGATTAGCCACCGATCCCCCCAACGTAGGGTGAGTTGAGACACTAAACCCAACAATGCCAATACCCCAACCCCAAATCCATGGGTCAAAATTTCCCATGGGTCATATGCTTAGCTACCGATCCCCCCAACGTAGGTTGGGTTGAGGCACTAAACCCAACAATGCCAATATCTATCCCTCAGATTTGTTGGGTTTCACAAGATTTCTATCCCTTAAATTTGCTAGGTTTCATGAGTTCAACCCAACCTACAGGATTTTATCCAATCCGTATAACAACGACTTCAAGGGCAATACCTTGCGAATACTCAACAACACACCGGGCATAAAACAGACCCGGTCCATGGCATCATGGCGCAGGGTGTACACCTGACCAGGAGCCCCAAACATGATTTCCTGATGGGCCACCAACCCCGGCAACCGTACACTGTGAATATTAATCCCCTCCTCGGTAGTGCCACCCCGTGAGCCCTTCAGGGTTTCCGTTTCTTCCACCTGGGGAGGATTAAACGACTGCTTTACCTCCTGCAACATTTGCGCAGTTTTAACCGCCGTGCCACTGGGCGCATCTGCTTTACGATTGTGGTGCAGCTCAATAATTTCCACATGGTCAAAATATTCAGCCGCCCTGAGCGCCGCCTGCTGCATCAAAATCACCCCAATAGCAAAGTTAGGAATAATCAAACAGCCAATACTCGCCTTCTCAGCAAACTCCGCCAACTCAATAATTTGCTCAGCCGTTAACCCCGTTGTCCCCACGACAGGACGAACACCGTAGGCAATCGCCGCCCGTACCTGCTCATAAATTTTGGCCGGGTGAGTCACATCCACCATCACGGCATTGCCCTCACTCTGAGCCATCACCAACGTAGCTTCCAAGTCATTCGTGACCGGCACTTCCAAAGGGCCACAGCCTGCCAACTCACCGATATCTTGACCAATCGCTTCAGGCTTGCGATCAATGGCACCGACTAATTTCATATCGTCAGCCCCAGCAATGGCCTTGACAATTTCACGCCCCATGCGGCCCATAGCACCATTGACCACGACAGGAATTTGGGACTGATCGCTCATAAGTTTTTTAGGACAGGGTTACAGTCAGATATCTTACAACCGCACTATGTAATTTTGGGGGCTTAGTAATTTTGAGTCCTTAGTTTTGGGTTCAGCGCTCAGCTAAGTAGGTCAGTTCAATCTACTAAACTTAAAATTCAAAACTCCCGCATAGTAGTTCTTATCGATAATAATAAAACCTGTTCATCACGCTGGAGTCGAAGCGGATGCTGGCAAATCTGTTGGCGGTGGTAGTTGGGTTAGGAAGTCTAGGATTTTATCTGGCAGCCTTTATTTTGCCAGAAGTGCATCGGCGATCGGACTTTTTCTGGAGCGGTGTCGGTATGTTTTATGCCGTGGTACTGTGGTACTGTGCTCGGCAAATGAATGGTGCGGTACTGCTGGGGCAAACGGCTTCGGTTGGTTTATTACTGTGGTTTGGGTACCAAACCCTGCTAATGCGTCGTGAAACCACACCGCCAAACCAGCAAACCCCAATTCGATTTGGCAAGACTGATAATAATCGTCTCCATGGCGGTGCAAGCCGTCCCATCGCCAAAGACTATGAATTTGTAGAAGATGGAGTAGAAGATATTATCGCTCAGGAACCGGCCCCTGACAGCCCCATCTTGCTCAAGCCAACGGCAGATGATTTTGCCCCCACAATGGTAGTTCCTGCAGCAATGCCTAAGCCTAGCATTGAGGAAGCCCCTCCAGAAGAATCCCAGCCAACCATAGAAACATCCGCTGACAAAGCTACCCAAAAGAGAGAAAAGCCAAATCCCATCGCAGCTGTTGGCATTTTTGCAGGGTGGCTTACGGAAATTGTCACTCCCAAAAAGAAAGCCCCTAAACCGATGATTGAGTTGCCTTCGAGGCCACCGTCTATTCCTAAATCAGATCAGCCCTCTAACAACAATAATCCATCAACAATAAAACCAACCAGAGCAGAACAATTTGAGCCCGACTTAACATCAAGCAATGATGAGTCATCATTGCCACTCACACCTCAGCAACAAGATAACGATGAGGACAGCAACTGGCCTGATGAGGACTTTTGGGACTAAAAATCTCCTCAGAAACTGAAGACAACAACAGGCATGGAATTTGCATAGAAATATAGGAAATTTAAGGAAACAGAATAAAACTCTCTTAGCGCCTTAAATCATGTATCTTCAGAACGCTCAAATTGCGTGAAATCATGTAGATCGACTTAATTTTTTCCATACTTAGAACAGTCGCAAAGTATGAACAGTTATAGAAAATACGCAAATTTGCGTAATTCTTGTTGGAACCACTTAAAGATAGCTATTCATCGTGTTTTATGACTTATAGTCTAAATGTTTATAATAGCATTGCTTAACAGGCCCAATTGAAGACGATAGAAGTCATGAGAGCTGAAGTTGCCCCATCGAACGTATTTGTTTACGAACTGGATAAAAAGATTCAGTATGCTAAACATGAGCAACTGACTGGCATTCTAGCGATCAAAAGTGACATTATTCACCAGTGGCGCTTATATTTTTTAGCCGGACAACTGGTATGGGCAAATACGAACTTTCATCCAAAACGTCGTTGGTATCGCCAGCTATTGCAACATCGAGCTGATTTGCGTAAGCATGGTCTAAGTACAGATCCCGCTGACTGGACGTATCATCGACTGGCACGGTTAGTTATCTGTAAAAAAGTCAATCGGCAACTCTTCTCGGATATTGTAGCTGGGTGCATTTCAGAGGTTTTGTTTGATCTCCAACAGCAGGTAACGCTAAATTGCCAACAAACCAGGAAAGGCTTGACTTATCATATTAAGGCTCAAAAAGCCTGTGAGTCTTCCTGTATAAATCTGCAAAATATTGGTCTGTGGGTTCAGGCTAAGCGTGAATGGCACGCATGGAAAGAAGTCGGGTTCACCCAGATAAGCCCTGCCGATGCTTTGGTAATCAAGGATTTGGCAACTCTCGAAGATCTGGCACCGCCAAGGCTCTTCAAGTTTTTGAGTGGGTTAGCCGATGGTCGCCAAACCCTGAGAGATTTAGCCCTGAAGGCCAATCAACCCCTGATACCATTTGTGCAATCACTTTTGCCACACATCCACAATCAGGCATTGAAGCTAAAATCTGTAGACGACAAAATCACTAAGTCGGTCATTTCAACTCCAGATAACATTTCTGTTAAGCTAGCCCAAACTAAGATTCCGAAGGATGCCAGGATTGTTTATGTTGACAACAATTTGGCCGATAGTCAGAAAATGGCAACCATTATTAAATCGGCAGGCTATCGCTACACCAATATTGCCGATCCGCTTGAGGTGCTAAAAAAGCTGGTTAAGCTCAAGCCAAAGGCGATTTTTTTGAACTTAATGATGCCTGTAGTAAACGGCTATGAGCTGTGCGCTCAAATTCGACGCATATCAGACTTTAAAGAGACGCCTATCGTGATGGTGGCTGATGGACATAGTATTACTGACAGGGTGCGCGCCAAGATGGTTGGAGCATCAGAGGTTTTGAGTAAGCCTATTAAGCCGAAGAATGTACTCAAGACTTTAATTATGCTTGAAATGATTTGACAAGAGTCAATGCATGAGATCTCTCCAAAGATCCGTCAGCTCAACTAACAGGATATCGGGCAAAAATTTAGTTTACCCTTTTACCTTAGAGATAGTTAGGAATTAACTAGCTTCATTCTGTTCCATATGTGTACTTCCTAAGGCTGTGCTTGAAGTATAAAAAGGTTACGAACGGTTCGGTTTACAAAACTCAGATAATCGTCAATCTCTTCATAGCTATCCAACTCATGTTCCTCGTCCTGATTAAGTGGAGTTTCCTTTTGCTTAAACAAAAGCTCTTCAATGCGAGTTTGAACGTTACTAGATACACGAAAAATAGGGATGCCTTCCTCTAGTTCAATACGAACTGCTCCGTCAATAGGCAAAGTCCCCTGGTAGGCTATGTAATTTTGGCAAAACAGGCAGTGTCATGGCTATATCTTAAATAGCTTTGATAAATTATAGCGCTGGCATTCAAGCCCAGTCGCCTAAATACATTTGCCTATCCTTAAAAAAATTGCTCCATGCCCAACTTCTAAGGCAGAATGACGAGAGCGTAATCAATTCCCTTAGTTTTTTCCTGCACCGTGACTGATCCCAAAAGCGCCGACGCTAAGAGCTATAAGGACACTGTTCTACTGCCCAAGACCGACTTTAGTATGCGGGCCAACGCCGTTAAGCGCGAGCCAGAGCTGCAGGCATTTTGGGATGACAGCAAAATTTATCAAACCCTGTCCCAGGAAAATTCAGGGGAGGTGTTTGTGCTCCACGATGGGCCGCCCTATGCCAATGGCAACCTCCACATGGGCCATGCCCTGAATAAGGTGCTGAAGGATATTATCAATAAGTATCAGCTATTGCGCGATCGCAAAGTCCGCTACGTCCCCGGTTGGGATTGCCACGGCCTACCCATCGAACTAAAAGTACTGCAAACCATTGACCGCAAAGAGCGTGCTAACCTCTCCCCGCTAGAACTACGCCAAAAAGCCAAGGAATTTGCCCTAGAAACCGTCGAAAAACAAGCAAAGGGCTTCCGTCGCTTTGGCGTCTGGGGCGACTGGGAACACCCCTACATGACCCTGCAGCCAGAATACGAAGCCGCTCAGCTCGACGTCTTTGGCCAGATGGTACATAAGGGTTACATCTACCGAGGGCTAAAGTCCGTCCACTGGAGTCCATCGTCTCAAACCGCCCTGGCCGAAGCTGAACTGGAATATCCCGAAGGTCACACCTCTCCCAGTATCTACGTGGGCTTCCCCATGGTGAGTGCATCAGACAGTGCCAAGGATGCCTTAGCCCCTTATATGGATAACCTGGGCGTCGCTATCTGGACCACTACGCCCTGGACCATTCCTGCCAATGTGGCCGTTGCCGTCAACTCAGAACTGACCTACACCGTTGTTGAGGTGGCTTCCGGGGCTCCTTACCAGTATCTAATCGTCGGTAAGGACCTGATTGAAACCCTGGCCAATACCTTTGACGCCGAACTGACCGCCAAGGTAGACATCAAAGGTGCAGACCTGGCTGGGTCCACCTACCATCACCCGCTCCACAGCAAAGAAGACACCTTTAATCGAGAGAGCCCCATTGTGATTGGTGGCGACTATATCACGACTGAATCCGGTACCGGCCTAGTGCACACAGCCCCCGGTCACGGGATGGAAGACTTTGGCGTTGGGCAGAAATATGGCCTACCGATCCTTTGTCCCGTAGATGAGCGCGGGACGTACACCGCTGAAGCAGGCAGCTTTGAAGGATTAAACGTTCTAAAAACTGCAAACGAAGAACTGATCAATGCCCTGACTGAGTCGAATACGCTGCTCAAGCATGAACCTTATGTCCACAAGTATCCCTACGACTGGCGCACCAAAAAACCCACCATCTTTCGGGCGACCGAGCAATGGTTTGCCTCGGTAGAAGGGTTCCGAGACGACGCCCTAAAGGCAATCTCCGATGTGCAGTGGATTCCAGCCCAGGGTGAAAACCGCATCACTCCCATGGTGGGCGACCGGTCTGACTGGTGTATCTCTCGTCAGCGCAACTGGGGTGTGCCCATTCCAGCCTTCTACGATGAAGAGACTGGTGAGGTACTAATGAACCAGGAAACCATCGCCCATGTGCGAGAGATTTTCGCTGAGCATGGGTCCGATGCCTGGTGGAGTATGTCTGTTGAAGAGTTGTTGCCTGAACGTTATCGCAACGACGGGCAAACCTATAAGCGCGGTTTCGACACCATGGATGTGTGGTTTGATTCCGGGTCTTCCTGGGCGGCGGTGGCTGACCAGCGAGACGCGTTGAAGTATCCGGTGGATCTGTACCTGGAAGGGTCTGACCAGCACCGGGGTTGGTTCCAATCTAGTCTGTTAACTAGCGTCGCCACCCATGGCTATGCGCCCTACAAAACCGTTCTCACCCATGGGTTTGCCCTGGATGAAAAAGGTCGCAAGATGAGTAAGTCCATCGGTAATGTGGTAGACCCCTACGAGATTATTGAAGGGGGCAAAAACAAAAAGCAAGATCCGCCCTACGGTGCCGATGTACTACGTTTGTGGGTCTCTTCAGTAGATTATTCGTCTGATGTTCCCATTGGTAAGACTATTCTCAAACAGCTGGCAGATATCTACCGCAAGATTCGTAATACGGCGCGATTTTTGTTAGGGAACTTGCATGACTATGATCCAGACAAGGATGCGGTGCCCTACGATCAGCTACCTTCCCTCGACCAATACATGCTACACCGCATGACAGAGATTTTTGCGGAGGTGGAATCTGCCTTTGATACCTACCAGTTCTTCAAGTTTTTCCAGACGGTGCAAAACTTTTGTGTGGTGGATCTCTCCAACTTCTATTTGGATATTGCCAAAGATCGTTTGTACATCAGCGATGCAGCGTCTTTACGACGGCGCAGTTGCCAAACTGTTCTGGCAGTTGCTCTGGAGAATTTAGCCAAGTCTGTTGCTCCGGTGTTATGCCATATGGCCGAGGATATCTGGCAGTTTATGCCCTATGAAACTGGCACCAACTCTGTTTTTGCAGCGGGTTGGGTAACGATTGATCCTCAATGGAAAAAGCCAGAACTGGCAGATACCTGGAACCAGTTGCGAGAGCTGCGGGATGAGGTGAACAAGGTACTGGAACAGGCGCGCTCTGCAAAAGAGATTGGTTCATCGTTAGAAGCCAAGGCTCTGATTTATATTGCTGATACCCAGCTCAAAGAACAATTAGCAGTGATGAACCCCAGTGATGCTGTGGCGGAGGGCTCCAGTCATGTGGATGAGGCGCGATATCTCTTTTTAGTCTCTCAGGTGGAGATTTTGGACAGTGCAGATGGGCTAAAAGATATAAAGTATCGCAGTGAGTCCGATGCGTTTGGTATCGGCATTGTAGATGCGGATGGGAAGAAGTGCGATCGCTGCTGGAACTACTCCACCCATGTAGGCGAATCAGCAGAGCATGAAACCATTTGCGAGCGTTGTGTAGATGCCTTAGCGGGCAAATTCTAACCCTGAGCTAGGATCAGCCATAGTCCTGTCAACTTGACTGTAGATGCCGTATAGCAAATTCAGCTTACAGAAAGTACAGCAAGAGTTTGGCCTCATTATCCATGAAGCCATCCATTTTTTACCACAATTGCCTACCGTCTCGCCGGATTCCCTATTAACTGCAACATTGGCAGATAGTCTTCCCTTAGCCCTGGCCCAGGGAAATGAGAAGGCACGTAGCGAATGGATTATTAATCCAATTTTGACGGCAGTACGGCGATTGGCCAATACCAAAGTCAGCGTATTCTCGGGCAAAGAGTTTAACGTTGATTCAGAGCGCGACCTGGTGGGTTATGTGGATTTTTTGATTGCCCGCTCCCCCAGGTTGCTAGTGTTAGAATCGCCTGTGGTGATGATGGTGGAGGCAAAGCCAGAAAATCTAAATGCAGGTTTAGGCCAGTGCTCTGCTGAAATGGTAGCCGCACAAATTTTTAATCAACAGCCGGAAAAAACAATTTATGGCTGTGTTACTAACGGTGAACTCTGGAAATTCCTTAAACTTCAGGGAACAGAGTTGACCATTGATTTAGAAGCCTATAGCCTGGAGCCGCTGGAACGCTTACTGGGTATCTTGATTTATTTAGCCTGTGAGGGCTAACTATTTGCGACTGGAACTCTTCCACTTACCAAACTTGAGCCATAGGCAATGTAAAACCTGGTAGTTCTGGATCACCGCTAACAGCATCAGGATTTTCAAGTATCTGAGAAGCTTGATTAGGGCGATAAACATAAACTGTATGATTCTTACGATCAATTAACCACCCCAGCGATACGCCATTATCCATATATTCCTGCATCTTGGTTTGCAGGCCAGTCAGAGTATCACTGGCCGATCGTCGTTCAATGACAAAATCAGGCGAGATCGGGGCAAAGGATGCCTTTTCTTCTTCGGTCAAGGTATTCCAGCGTTCTAATTTAATCCAGGCTGCACCGGGTGAACGAGTTGCACCATTGGATAATGTAAACCCTGAGCTAGAGTCAAAACCTAACCCGGTAGCATCCTGTTGGGTCCATATCCAAAGAGAGGCGGCTAAATTAAAGTTACGGTTCCCAGTATCTGAAAATGCGGGTGGCATAATCACCACATCCCCTGTGGCTGTACGTTCAATGCATAAATCCCGATTGGCCTGACAAAAGGCGTAAAATTCATCGCGGGTCATGGGAGCAGCCGTGGGTAGCGAAACGGTTAAGGGAGTTGTTTCCGTTTGGATGCGTAGGGTCGTTGTCATTGCTATGGTCCCTTATGCCAAGCGATACCGTTGCTTAGATTCTAGCGTCTCCACAGGAGTGCCTTCAACACGAACAGCATAATGCTGATGCAGACGATTGGTAAAATAACTGGTTAGGGGCTAGCAGCCAAATAAAATACCAGCTTGAAAATATGCTTCAGACTTTCCTCACCTTAAGAAGGGGAGGTGCCGTAGGCGGAGGGGTTTTGACCGATAACGCTAACTGTCAATAACCCCCTGTAAGTCCCCCTAAGCCCTCTGGGCAGGCTTCGCCAACGTAAGGGGGACAGCAGATCTCAAACATGTTTCAAAACGGTACATTATTTTCAGGCAGACGCCTTACAATACGATTTATCAAATATTGGTGTGCTAACCCCTACGAGATAATCTCCTTTAGGAGCACTAACTACAACTGGTCGAACTGTGGATATTCAAATTCGTGAATCAACGTCTGACGATCTTGAGAAAATAATAGAATTACAGACTATTGCCCTAAAAACGTTATCAGTCAGTTATAACGCGGCTCAGATTGCGTCTCTGATTCGCAGTCAAACCTCCTGGAGATATTCACAAGACGAGTTATCTGTCGTAGCAGAACAAAACCGTCGTATTATCGGCGTTGCCTCTCTTCTTGTTCTACAAGAAAGGATCAGTGGCGTCTATGTTCATCCAGATTTTATGCGTCAGAACATAGGCTCTCAACTGCTTAAGCATATAGAGGATATTGCCATTGAGAAAGAATGCAAAACCATTTATGTCACCTCATCATTAGACACCGTCGATTTTTATGAGGCTAATGATTACAAAAGGATTCGTCCTTCAGGTTTTTATTCGGAACGACGAGTCTGGATACCGTGCATCAATTTAGAGAAACAACTGATTGATGCACCAAGATTTAAAAAAATCTTGCAGTATATTGTTTCTCGACTAAGGCCAGTTTTGTTATTTATTGCAGTTACAGCTGTGGTAGCTTTCGTATTAATTACCGTACTCTATATATTCAGCGTGGTTTTCAATGTATTATAGATAAACTCAGTATAAAAACGCTCTGATGGCTCAGGCCTTTTGGTTTTTATAACTTTTATAAGATTTTTGCGTCTAAAATTTCGAATTTCTATGTTTAACCCCTGACCTATCAAGATAGACAGGCTATAGTAATGGCGAACTCTCCCATGCCCTATCAATGCGTAAAGTTCTATTTCTTGCTTCTAATCCTAAGGATACGGGTCGTCTTCGATTAGACCAGGAACTGCGGGAAATTGATGAAGGGCTTAAACGAGCCAGTCGTCGGGATGACTTTCAACTGGCTCAGCGGTTAGCTGTGCGCCCACGAGATTTTCAGCGGGCTATGCTAGATGAAACGCCACAGATTGTCCATTTTTCTGGCCATGGTGCAGGCGCAGACGGTATTTGTGTGGAGGGGCCAACGGGTGAGGTTCAGTTAGTCACTGGTGAAGCTCTGGCAAATTTATTTGAGCTTTTTTCAGATAGTTTAGAGTGCGTGGTTTTGAATGGGTGTTATTCAGAACTACAGGCAGAAGAGATTAAGGCCCATGTTCCCTATGTGATTGGGATGAATCAGACGGTGGGAGATACGGCAGCCATTGAGTTTGCTGTGGGGTTTTATGATGCCTTAGGTGCTGGGCAATCGGTTGAAAAGGCATTCAAATTTGGCTGTGTGGCGATGACCATGGCCGGTACTGGGGAGCAGCATAAGCCTATCTTACTCAAAGGTACTGCTATGGTTACAAAATCGACTCAAGCTGAAAGCAGTGCTTCTGGTCAAGTAAATTCAGTCGCTGAATCGAAGCCAGAACCTGCGGTATCTATGAAAAAAGATGCTCTGGAAGTATTTTTCTCCTACGCCCATGAGGATGAAAAGTTGCGGGATAGGCTAGCCACGCATTTAAAACTATTGGAACGACAAAAGGTGATTTCGGCCTGGTATGACCGGGATATTACAGCTGGGGATGAGTGGAAAACAGAGCTTTTAGAGCAGTTGGAGCGGGCTGATATTATATTGTTGCTAATTAGCTCAGATTTTCTGGCTTCAGATTTTTGTTGGGGTGTGGAGCTAGAGCGGGCTATGAAACGACACACTGAAAAATCGACCTGTGTGATTCCGATTATTTTGCGGGATGTTGACTGGACAAGTGCACCTTTTGCCAAGTTGCAGGCGTTACCGAAAAATGCGGAGCCAGTAACTAACTGGACAAACCAGGATCAGGCATTTACGGATATTGCTAAGGGCATTCGTAAAGTAGCTGAACGTCTAAAAAAGTAGATGCCCCAGAGACTAGAGAGGGTACTGAGACAGTGCCCATGGGGGAGTTGCTTAATGTGCCTACATTGCCGGATAACTTTTTATCTAGACCAGAGGACTTGGCGGCGCTGAAGCTGCAAATATTGGGCCAATCGCAGCAGGCTGTTGCCGTAACGGGTAAAGCCGTTGGTGGTGGCAATGTCAGCATTCAGGGGATGGGAGGTATTGGCAAGTCGGTATTGGCAACGGCACTGGTGCGAGATGAGGCGGTACGTTGTGCTTATCCGCATGGATTGTTTTGGGTTACGCCAATTATTGTTTGACTATAACTGGCTGCAGGCGCAGCTAAACGCTAATGGTATCAATGGCCTGCTGGCGGACTATGACTGGCTCACTGATGACAAGACTCTCAGACTGTTGCAGAGTACATTGCGATTGTCGGCTCATGTGTTGACTACGAAACCACAACAGCTTAACCAGAGGCTTTGGGGACACCTGAGAGATAGACAACAACCAGACGTTGACAGCTTGTTAAATCAGGGTGCTGCGCAACAACAGTCTATATGGCTGCGGCCCCAGAAAGTCAACCTGACAGCTCCTGATGGGCCAATGATCCGCACCCTGGAAGGTAGACAACAACCAGACGTTGACATAGCTCCAGGGTCCAGGGTCAATTCAGTGGTGATGAGTGCTGATGGCAGCCTCGCCCTCTCCGGCTCTGACGACAATACGTTGAAGCTGTGGGGTCTGACCACAGGCAAGTGCTTAGCTACCTTCTGTAGCGATCATCCATTCTATTCCTGTGCCCTGTCTGCCGATGGTAGCACCATTGTTGCTGGCGATGCGGCAGGCACTGTGCATTTCTTTTCTGTTATTGAGCCTGGCAACTAAACGTTTGTCATATTTGGTGTTTAGGTTAAGACCGAGTGAGGAAGAAATGAAGAAGAAAACAATAGCAGGGTAACAGCTAGGAATAGCCCAGTACGTTGGCTTATAGGACGGCGTTCCGGCCCTGCCCATAGGGAAACCCAATAAGCCTAAATTGCAAACCTTGTTGTTTCCAGAAAAGGAACTCGGAGGATTACCCCTACAAGATGATCTAATTTTGAATCAGGTTGAAGAAATTAGGATTTCACCTAGCACAAATCAAAATTTCACAAAAAGGACTGTAATCACAGATATTTTGGGCTTTAAACATAAAATCCACAATTATTGTGTCTTTATGTTAAGTGACCGTAGAACTTGCCATAGATAGGTGTTCACATATCAATTCTATTTTTATTCTTAAGTGAAAAGCACAGGTGTTAAACATCGACCCATGAAGTACGTAAAAAGTTTCATATACATTACGTAAAGACAGCGTGGTGAAAGCCTGGTTGCCAATAGTCTTTACAGTCTGCACTTAGGTCATTTCTTAAAGTCCTGAAATGCCCTCATCAAACTTATATTACCTACCCAACTAATAAATATGCTGACGCTTACTTGTATCGATGATATGGCAAACAAACAGATATCGGTGGCGTTTCCCCATCGGGAAATAGCTGCTAAGGCTAAAACTGTTATTTTTGATTCACAGATTGAAGACCTAAACCTACTATTAGATGGTTTACATGGCAATGTTCAGGCCCATGTGCTTAACCAGGACCATGATGGTTTAGAGCAGATAACAACATTTCTGCAGCAAAATCCGAGCCAGGATTTAACCCTGATCGCCCACGGCTTCCCCGGTGGTATACGCCTTGGCTCTAGCCTATTAGACCGTAAGACCTTAGACCATTACGCCCAACAACTGCAGCAGTGGTTTGTGCCAAATGGCCAAGCTCAACTGACCCTGATGGCCTGTAATGTAGCTCAGGGCAGTGTCGGTCAAGCGTTTATCCAGCAGCTGGCTGATATCACCTCGGCTGAAATTATTGCGAGTTCTCAAATCCTGGGTAATGGTAACTGGCTACCCGCTGCTAACGCTCTATTTACAACAGAAACCCTAGATTGTTATCGTAGCACCCTAACCTGGACTGGGGTAGGCCCCACCCTTGGTCAAGATATTGCCAATGAATTTGACATTGAGGTGGACAGTCAAGGAACACCTTACATTATCTTCCAGGATGGCAGCAACGACTCAAAACTCACGGTTAAACGGTTTGATGGGACCAATTGGGTCGATGTCGGTACACCAGGATTTCCTGGCGGTGATACTAGCTTTGTAGGGTTAGAGTTTGACTCTAATGACACGCCCTATATTGCCTTTAGAGATAGTGCAAACAAAAGTAGAGCTACCGTAATGCAGTTTAACGGTAGTGATTGGGTCTATGTTGGCGACCCTGGTAAGGCTTCTGTGGGTGGTTTGAAGGATATTAGCCTTACCTTTGATGGGGATACGCCCTATATTGCCTACACCGATAGAAGCCAGAATAGCGGAGCTACTGTGCGAACCTTTGATGGCACAGCTTGGATAGATGTTGGCCAGCCTGGGTTTTCGAGTGGTGCAATTGAGGCAGCTGACTTGAATGTGGATGGCAATGGTATTCCCTACATTGCTTATCTTTCGCTAAGTGGCCTCACAAATAAGGTCACTGTGCAACGGTTTGTTAATGGTCAATGGACTGTTGTTGGTACGGAGGCATTTTCTGCTGGAGCCGAGTCCTACGCACCCGACATCGAATTTGACAATAATAATGTGCCCTATATTGTTTATCGTGCACGGGGCAATGGTGAAGGTAATAAAGCAATTGTAGAAACATTCAACGGCACGGACTGGGTCCGAGTTGGTAATTCTGGTGCTTCTATTGCAGGCGGATTTCATCCTGATCTGGAGTTTGATAATAATAATGTTTTACATGTTGCTATTGTCGATCAGGCTAAGAAAGATAAGGTTTCGGTCAGAGTATTAGAGGGGAATAATTGGGTCTATTTTGGGGATGATGGATTTTCCATTGGTCCGATGAACTTTCCTGACCTTGAGTTTGATGCTAACAATATTCCCTATGTCCTCTATCGAGAGACCTTTGATGATACAGGGGCCAGGATTGATAGCGCCGTTGTTAAACGTTTGGGAGATCCACCTGTCATTGTTGATGAGATTGCGCCTGTACTGGCAAGTATTCGTCGTAAAGACCCCATAGATGAAATTGTTGAGGGCGGTACATTAGTTTTTGAGGCGACGTTTAGTGAAGCGGTGGTTGATGTTGACCCAGAGGATTTTGTTATTAATGGTCTGCCAACAGCCACCATTGATACTGTTACGGCCATCGACAGCACCCGTTATGAAATTTCTGTCATAGTAGGTGCCAGCAACTCTCTTGACGGAGTTGTTGGGCTTGATTTAGCTGGGGGCTCAGATATTACTGACATCGCTGGCAATGGCTTAAAGTTAGTCGAACCTGCCATTGATGAGGTTTATAAGATTGTTCAGCCAGAAATCCCAGTACTTCCCCCTGAACCAGAGGAGCCGCCAGTAACTGAACCAGAGAAGCCGCCAGTAACTGAACCAGAGAAGCCGCCAGTAACTGAACCAGAGAAGCCGCCAGTAACTGAACCAGAGAAGCCGCCAGTAACTGAACCAGAGAAGCCGCCAGTAACTGAACCAGAGACTGAAATACCTTCCGTAAAGGATGATGATGTGACTGGCCTACTTGATATAGTACCGGCTATCAATGGTGTGGAAGTCACAGAATTGGGTAGTGATAATACGATCCGGTTAACGTTCTTGCAAGGAACAGTTACTAATGTCACTGAGGTTCTGATTTTTAGTGAGGCCAGTTCTGTTAATGGGCAGAACGAGATTGTTGGTCAGTTCTCACTACTGAATTATGCAGAATTGTTGATGGACCCTGTGCCTCGTTTCACAGTCGATAGTAACGCTGTTGCCTCCGGCGATAAGTTCCGGTTTGCTATTCAGGATGATGGTGCGACTTTGTTTGCAACCCCGACAACGCTATCTGAGTCTGCAGCGCGGCTAAACTTTGGTAATGGTTTTAGTTTTAATGTGGAGTTGGCAACCGAAACTGACACTACGAATCTGTTGGTCAACGATGCTCAGTCGATTGATTTAACTGGACAAGCGTCCACGATTGCGATGGAATTCTCGGCACATCGTGAGGCGGCCATGGACAATACGGTTGATTTGTATGCAGTTGATTTTGCTAATGGCGGCATCATTGATGAGCTTACAGGACAAACGCTAATGCCTGGAGATCCGGGGTATAAGGAAGCTGCGATCGCAAACCGATTGAACCTTAACCTATCAGGCACAAACGGTGACGAAAATACCGTTGTCGCCCCAGTTACTGGTGGCATGCATCTGGGGATCTTTGTCATAATCGATGGGGTAGATCCCACTACTGACGAAGTCTTCTTCAGCTATACCGGTGCTAATACCACCAAGCATGATTACATCAAGCATCTTGGCGACAATGCCTTTGGCATCGAGGATCAGTATGACCTTGGCGATCGAGACTTTGATGATTTGGTTATTCAATTCTCCGTTGTCTAGTTTGATTTCCTAGGGTACCGCTCTCTATAGGCTGCTTATCCCATAGAGCAAAAATAGTACCCCTACGCCTGGCTGGATATCCAGCCAGGCGTTTTATATGCAAAGTCGCCTAAAAAAGTTACGGGTTGACTCATCCCGTGCACTTACCTCCAACCCCTTATTTTCTGGGCAAAATCACCTACAGCTTCATCTTAAAAGGTTATCAGTATTCAAAGAAAACCTTGGTACACCTTTATACATGGAGAGCCAAACCCAAATGCTAGAAGGCTTTGGGGGTTTTTAAAAAACTTAGAAAAATATCCGGGTAAATCCGTAACTGTTCGAAGAGTAGAACGGATAGAATGCCTTGCTAGGGGCTATATCAAATCAAGTTTATCGTTCTTCTGTAGTCAGCATACCTGACTATGGTCAACTAATATCCAGGTTTTATAATCTCACAGCTTGACTAGCTTCCTCGCCCCAGGAAGCTAAGGGGCCATTGAGAAACACTGCCCGGCAGGATAGTGGTTTTTGCCTGGTATTCAACAAAAAACTCCTTAACTTTTGTTGATGCTGGCCCAGATATGGGAAAGCATTAGCTAGCGCTGCTTTATCAGCAATCAATCCGCGACTAATCCAGCAGTCTCAGATTGCAATGAGTTTAGTGCATCTCTTAATTATATCATTAGCCTCTATGCGCTTTCTATTATCTGTCTTATCCCACATTCCCCTTAGCGAATTGTCATGAAACAACAACGCTTTTGGCATACCAAACGCCGTTGCCATATGTACCTGCCCGTTTCCAATTCTCCCGGCATGTTTATGTTCATGGGTAAACCGTGGAGTCCTAAGGCCTTACAAGCCCTAGGGTTTGTCCAAGAGCCCAACGAACAAAAAGTCGAACAGCCCAAACTTGTCTTTGGCGATCCCGAACGATTTCAGGGATCGTTCTGCAAGACTCAAGGCAAAGGATCCTCTCCATCTTGGGGAGCCATTGGTGGCTCTGGTGGCAAGGTAGGTCGAGCCCCTAAGAGTTAGCTTTGACTGCGCTCAGCTATAGGAGTGCTCCCTCTGACTGCACCCAGGGAGCACTTACGTTTATTACTTTCCCATTATCAGCCCTAGATGGATGATGGGACACCCTTAATATTTCGTTGAAAAATGCTATTTTTCAAAAGACTAAGGCATATTGCTTAAGGTTTATTTCAGATAGCTATTAGCGCTCAACCGTATGAGATCCTAGGGTACTCACGGATTCGTAGCATTTTAGACGCGCTTTTAGATATCAATACCCATGAACCAATCTCAGCAATCAACGGCAATAGTGACCGGAGCCTCCTCTGGCGTTGGCCTATATGCAGCAAAAGCTTTGGCCGATAGAGGCTGGCATGTGGTCATGGCCTGTCGCAATTTACCTAAAACTGAAAAGGTAGCTCAGGAAGTAGGCCTGCCTGGTGGTAGCTATTCCATTATTAAGCTTGACTTGGCTAACTTGGCTAGCGTGCGTAGCTTCGTAAAAGAATTTCGGGCTACCGATAAGACACTGGATTCACTGGTGTGTAATGCCGCTGTCTATTTGCCATTACTCAAAGAACCCATGCGTAGCGAAGATGGCTATGAGCTGAGCATGGCCACTAACCATCTGGGACATTTTCTCCTGTGTAACCTGATGCTGGAGGACTTGAAAAAATCGTCCCATCCTCGTTTAGTAATTTTGGGTACGGTGACGGCTAATCCCAAGGAGCTGGGCGGAAAAATTCCTTTCCCTGCACCACCGGACCTGGGCAACTTGGAAGGGTTTGAGCAGGGGTTCAAAGCACCAGTGACTATGGCCAATGGCAAAAAATTTAAGCCTGGTAAAGCCTACAAGGACAGCAAGCTGTGCAATGTGCTGACCATGCGCGAGCTGCATCGTCGTTATAACGAGTCTACCGGTATTGTGTTTAGCTCGCTTTACCCTGGTTGCGTGGCTGAAACTCAGCTTTTCCGCAATCACTATCCAGCCTTTCGGACTATTTTCCCCTGGTTCCAAAAGAATATTACTAAGGGCTATGTGACTGAAGCTGTTGCCGGTGACCGGGTAGCCGCAGTGGCCGCCGACGCCGACTATAATCAGTCTGGCTATTACTGGAGCTGGGGTAATCGTCAGCAGGAAGGTCGCAAGTCCTTTGTACAGGAAATGTCGAATGAAGCGCTAGATGATATTAAAGCCCGCCGTCTGTGGGAGCTAAGTGAGAAACTAGTGGGGCTTGCTTAGTTACTCATCTATAAACAGATCCCAAAAAATCATCTTTCCTAGGGGCCTTTCCTGTACCATTGCCTGCGGGTTAACCCAACGCAGTTTCGGCACAGAATATCCCCATGGCACAAGCAGACATCGGTATCATTGGCGGCAGCGGCCTTTATCAAATGGATGCCCTAACCGATATGGAAGAAGTAACCGTAGACACGCCCTTTGGTCAACCATCTGATGCCTTTATTTGCGGCCAGTTAAACGGTACACCGGTTGCCTTTTTGGCGCGCCACGGGCGTGGTCATCGGTTAATGCCAACGGAGCTTCCCTTTCGGGCAAATATCTATGCCATGAAAAGCCTCGGGGTGAAGTATTTAGTGTCGGCCTCGGCGGTGGGTTCCCTCAAAGAAGAGGTGAAACCGGTGGACATGGTAATTCCGGACCAGTTTATTGACCGGACAAAAAATCGGGCAGCCACTTTTTTTGGGGATGGGATTGTTGCTCACATTGCGTTTGGTGATCCCGTTTGCAAAAACCTGGCCACTATTTTGGGTGATGCTGTGGAAAGTCTAAATTTGGCTGGTGTGACGCTGCATCGGGGGGGGACCTATGTATGTATGGAGGGACCCGCCTTTTCCACTAAGGCAGAGTCTCATTTATATCGCAGCTGGGGGGCAACGGTGATTGGCATGACCAATCTGACCGAGGCAAAACTGGCACGTGAGGCGGAGATTGCCTACGCTACCTTAGCGATGGCAACTGACTATGACTGTTGGCATCCAGACCATGACAGCGTTACGGTGGACATGGTAATCGGTAATTTGCAGAAAAATGCTGTTAACGCCCAGCTAGTGATTCAGGATGTAGTACATCGACTAACGGAGAATCCACCGTCATCGGATGCCCACTCAGCCCTAAAGTATGCTGTCCTGACACCATTGGATCGGGCTCCTATAGAGACAAAAAATAAACTAAAGCTTCTACTAGAGAAGTATATGTAACGTTTAATAACCAATCGACAACGGCTGTAATCTAAATGCATCAAGTATTTTTGATGCATAGTTTTGATCCCTGTGCCATATATCAAAGTCTAGACTCTGGCGATTTTTGTAGGTTTGTATAGTTTTAATAAAGCTACGAAAACGTAGTTGAATTTTCGGACTCAATCTCGCTAAAAGTTACGGGTGCCTTCCTTTTGTTTAAGGGAGTGTTTTACTGTTTCGATCTGGGTTAAAGTTCATCTGCAAGGATACAGGGCTAATCTGTTGTGCGATCGCATATCTCAGTCAATGGTAGATTCTTTAAACGTTTCCAATGCTGAAGATGAATCGCCATCGTTGGGTGTAGTATATTCTCCCGATGATGGTGGTACATTCAAAGTAGCTATCTCTAATCAGGATGCACGTGTTTCCCCATCTTTAAATGACATCCCAAAAGAGACTTTCGCGATTAAGTCTAATGATTATGAAATGCCCAGGCATTGGCTGCAACGGTCTACCTCGTTATCGTTAGGCTCACTGTTGCTAACGGCAAAGGTGACCGCTAAGACCCTGCAGGTGTCTGGAGCCACGGACTACAATTTTTTGGTGATGCTGCCTGAGCAGACCAATGTGGACCTGACTGATTTGGGCACAGGTGAAGTGTTGGTCACTGGCCCCCATGGGTATTGTCAGGCTGCCAGCTTTGTTGCCATGAGAGGACATACCATTTGTTATCGCATTAATGCCCCAGATAGAATCTGGACCCAGGCTGATAATGGTATTTATCGAATTCATGTAGGGTGTGATGAAGTCGGTTCTCCTGGCATGATACAAGCTTTTCTAGTGGAGATTTCAGAGAATATCGGTGATTGTCTGATGCAAAACGGTTGTTTTGAGAGCGGTTTGACCCACTGGGTAACGTTTGCAGGGACTGAACAGGTTGTCGCAGAGGCATACGTCGGCATGGCAGCCTTGGTACTGTCCACTATGGATAGTGGTACAAGTCAAACTGTGGGTGTCAAACCCGGCGCTATCTATCAGTTAACCGGCTATGGTCGATCCACTTGCCAGGACTACAGCTCCTTTGGGATGACATTTTTTGATGCCAAGGGTAGTTTGTTATTGCGGACGGATGTGGGGCCGATTTACGCGACGGGCTGGCAAGATTATTTTGTTGTTGCGATCGCACCCACCAACGCCGCCTATGTTCAAGTATGGACTTATCAAAATTCTGATCAAGGAACAACCCACATCGATAGTCTATCGCTGCAACAAATCCACGCAGACAACCTACCTCCTGTACAGGTGAGTCGGTTCTCTTTGATCAATGCTCCTTTAGCAGCAACGGATACAACCTTTTTACCAGTGTTTAATGTTGAGTTTTGAATTTTTAGTTGAAACCATCACTCAAAACAAAGGCCCAAGGTCATGGGCTAACAACCGTTCCGGACATAGGCAAGGATAATTTACACCAGGACATCCCCCATGTAGTGCTGAAGGGTTACCAATGGTTCTAGAATGCCTAATGTATGGAGACCCTTCTGGAATACATTATGACCGGTGAACTTGGTTATTCTTTACCCCCAGCTGTCCGTCGGATTGCCAATAACTTTCGCCTGGTGGGTTGGGTTGGCTTTTGGGCTCAGATTATTTTTGGCGTGATCGCTGCTTTACTTTTTGTCGTCTCTTTACTCGGTTTACTAGCCGTTGAGCGTGAGGCAGGGACGAACCCTGTGTCTAGTGTCTCAGTATTTTTGACAATATTAGGGGTGGTTGGTGTATTCGTAGGCGCATTTTGGGCGTTTCAATATACCCGATTTGCTAGGAAGCTTAAATCCAGTAACCCTGATATCCGACCAAAACCTAAAAATGCAGCCCAAATGGTGACCACGGGTTTGGGTATTAGCGTTTTAGGTATGTTTTTGGGGCTCCTAGGAGCAGGTTCATCGGTGGGCCGGTTATTTATTAAGGTAATTTCATTACCCCCGGCTGGCACTCTTGTGAGACCTGACCAGGCGATTGAACCCGTTGATGTTTTTTTGATCCAGTCAACTATCATCACGCTTTTGTGCCACTACGTAGGGATTGTTGGCTCACTATGGTTATCCCGTACCATCAACAAACAATCGTAATTCCGGTTAGACGGTCTCAAACCAGCCAATGACGTAGCCAGTGTCACAGTTGGCACGTTCGGAGCACTGATTTAATACAGCTTGGCTAGAGTAAAGTTATAGCCTTGTTTCTGGGAGGTGCATGATGCAAAAAAACCTATGCGTATGCGGCAGTGCTGACAAGTCAGCCCGTATTTGGTTGCTGTATCTACAAGGACGACTTTCTCCAGTACAACTGTTGGCCCTATGTAAGCTTTCTTTAAAGGACAATGACATTAGTCATGGCCAGCAGTCGTCTGCTGCTTAGAACGGCGTCAAGCGTAGAATAGGGATTCGTCACCAGGCAGATCTAAAAGTAGCCTCTACGATTCCCTATTTTGACTACCCTCTATGAAATCATTGGCAGATCGCATACCAGCACCAACGCTGGTGATTTTGGCTGGAATGGCGGTGCAGCTAGGGGCTGCCCTGGCAAAGTCCGTATTTGAATTGGCTGGCCCCTTGGGCACCGTGTTTCTCCGCGTGGCTCTCTCGGCAGTTTTATTGTCTATGCTGTGGCGACCTGGTTGGCAGGGACCCCGTAGTCACTGGTTCCTGGTAATGGCCTATGGTGGCATATTAGCGTTGATGAATATGTCTTTTTATTTGGCCATCGATCGTATTCCCCTGGGTATTGCGACGGCGATTGAGTTTACTGGTCCCCTAGGGCTAGCGGTGATCAAGTCGCGCCGTGGGTTAGATGTTGTATGGGTAACGTTGGCAGCTGCGGGGGTAATTTTGTTAGCTCCTTTGCAGGGAAGTGATTTGGACCCCATGGGGCTGGGGTTTGCTGGGCTAGCCGCCCTGGCCTGGGCCGGTTACATTTTGCTGGCGGCGGCGACGGGCAAGGTGGTGCCAGGGATTGAAGGCTTGGCTTGGGCGATGGTGTTTGGTACCTGTATTTTGCTGCCCATTGGTATTGGCGCTGCAGGAACAGCCCTACTGGATATTCGTTTGCTAGGGATGGCCGCGGCGGTGGCAACCCTCTCATCGGCTACCTATGCTTTGGAGCTAATTGCGTTGCGGCGGTTGCCAGTGAATGTGTTTGGCGTATTGCTTAGTGTGGAGCCGATGTTAGCTACTGCGTCTGGATTTTTGGTTTTGGGGGAAACATTAACGGTGCGATCGCTAGTCGCCATTGTCTTAATTTCCATTGCCGCCGCTGGTGCTGCCCGATATAGCGTGCCGATTGGCGAATAAATCAATCAATAAAAAAGGTGGGCAATGCCCACCTGACGTTGAATCATCCTAGAAAAGTTGGCACTGCTCAACTCTGCAACCAAATATCAGCTATGGTTAAAGCGCCATGTTCAAACGACTGCTTCATTCAGCAATTCAGTGATGGCACGATGCTCAATGGGGGGCTCAGCTAAGACTTCTTGGCGGGTATCGGTAATTAGCCAGTCTAACGCCGCCTCTTGCATATCAATGGATGCACCAGTCTTGTCTACGCAGTAACGACCAAATACTAGCTTATCAATTAGACGGACGCCGGGGCCGATGCGAGAGTATTCAAAGATTACGCTCTTGTCCACCAGGGCACCGCTACAGATGCAGCAGTTGGGGCCAATCATACTAGGACCAACGATGGTCGCTCCATCTTCGATTTCCGCCATTCCACCAATGTAGACCGGACCTTCTATGTTGATCTTGTCCCAGTTGGCTTTAACGTTCAAACCAGTGAAAACACCGGGTCTCACTTCCTGACCAGGAATACTAACGCCTTTGACTTGACCAGTGAGGACATCCTGGATTGCTTGCCAATAGTCGGGCACCTTACCAATGTCCACCCACTCAAAGTCCATGGTGATGCCATAGAACGCTTCGTTAGCAGCCACTAGCTTAGGGAAAAGGTCGCCACCGATATCAAACTCTTGACCGGAGGGGATGTACTTAAAGATGTCAGGTTCAAAAATATAGATACCTGTATTGATATCAGTACTAAGTGCTTCTTCTACCTTGGGTTTTTCTTGGAACGATTTGATCCGCCCTGTGTTGTCTGTAACGACGACGCCGTAGCTGGGCACCTGCATCAGGGGAACTGACTTCATCACGATGGTTGCGATCGCACCCTTTTCTTTGTGCTGACGTACAGCCTCAGTCAAGTCAAGATCGATCAGGGCATCTCCGCAGAGCACCACAAAGGTATCGTCAAAAAAGGGTGAAAAGTCTTGAATTTTGCGCATACCACCAGCAGAACCCAGGGCATCCCCTACGAGTTCCCCATTGGTAATGCGGCCTTCAAACGAATAGGCTAGTTCAACACCAAAGCGTTGACCATCTCTAAAATAGCCTTCAATTTCATTAGCAAGGTGGCTGACATTTGCCACAACTTGAGTAAAGCCGTGATGTTTTAGTAGCTCTAGTAAGAACTCCATCACTGGCTTTTGCAGGATAGGAATCATCGGCTTTGGAATGGTGTACGTGATGGGACGTACACGAGTGCCTTTCCCCGCGGCCAAGATCATGGCTTTCATAAATGCTCTCTCTATTCCTTAATTAACAGCTAAGGGGTAAAAATAAACAGACGTTGCTGAACACTGACAGCAACGGCAACAAGCGCATAGCTCTAATTCATAAATTGACAGACACTATCGCAAGACAAATGTTGGCATGACTCTAAATTTTGAATGCCGCCAAAATTTGCCATTGCCGATAAAAACTGGCATTTACCAGGAATAAAAAGCTCGGCAACGTCAAGATAGTAACAAGGGTGCTAATAGTATACCCATGCATATTGATGGACTTCATTCTTCCCTCATAGATGCCCGGACAAATATTGATTTTTGTATATACACGCCCAGACATGACACCAACTTAACGTCTTTCATTAAGAACAATTCCCTAATAGGCCGTGTAATTCTTTATCCTTAATCGGGAAGTACGTAAGCCGGAACCTCATCTAGGGTGGCTTCGTTTAACTGTCTGACTTTGAGGTCACGATAAAAGCGTTCCTGGGCAAGCTCTACTTTAGATTGAGACGATAAAAAGAGGAGTCCCCAAAATACGCCTACTTTTTCATGCCGATAATCTTCATCGGTTAATTCTTGAGTGATGGGCCCCCCCAAGACATCGGGACGGAAATGGGCCCAATGTTCTAACAGTCGCTCAAAATCCATCCATTCAATGGCACTTTCTAGCTCCTCCCAGTAACGATCTAGAAATGTAGAAAGGGCCTCGGCAATTTCCGATAAATTTTCCTGGTGGGCTAGCTGAGCAATGGTACTGATGGCTTTACGTTTGGAATGGGGTTTGGCCCCACGATGGCGATTACGCGGTGTAGGATTTGCCATGGCAACGGCCATCATTTCTAGCTGAGTGATCAGTTCTTGGAGGGTGACATGGCGTTTTTCCGGCGGACTGGCCACCGCCCGTCGGTGAATATAGTGCTCTAGATTTTTAGGCAACCGTTTGGCGTAACCCTGGGGTTCAAAGGATTCTTCCAGGTCTTCAAATTCCACCACTTCTTCTTCGACTTCAGCGCGGATCAGGGTATCGGCCTTAAGTAGCACTAGCATTGAGGCATAGAGAAAGGCTTGGCCCGATTCAGATAGGTTTTTTTCATAGGGAGAGCGACCGTTGGTGGCGATAGGCGCTTGCTCCTTTAGGCTTTTAAGAAACCGGTCAACCACATCAATGACATTGACATCCCACGGGTCGATTTCGCCCCGCTCTGAAAGATCAATGAGAAATGCGATCGCACGTTGCGCTAAGGAATTAGCCATAGACACAGCCTTGTAGGTTGGTTAGCTGACGCTACATCTAGCGTGAACAGATGCACTATAGCTTAGAAGAATTGAAATTTCAAAAAAAAGTGTCAAGTTCAGTTACAAAGACCCATAGACCAGTTTGAAAACAGCCCAAAAATGTCTGCTGAACAAATGTTCTAGAGGCACTAGAGTTTAGAGCATCAATTTTTTTTGAGCAATAAAAAAGGAGACGCAATTCAGGCATGGCCGAATCCATTACCCGCTTTACGCCCCCTTATACCTCAATAGTTCGATAACTATTGAATTTTCAAGCTAATTCGAACTAAAAATTTTACTGAATGAGTCTAGACATAAGGACTAATCATTTGGCTGAGCCTATCAAAGCCCGCTGCCCATTAACCATTTGCCTAACCTAAGCCACAGCCTCTTCTGTGGCTGCATCCTTATTAGCGGACCCTGGAAGCATGGGTTGCAGGTCTTCCAGCTCTACCCGATAGCGCTCAACATCTTCTTCTAGCTGCTGAATACGCATTTCCCGCTGTTTGACTTGAGGACTGATATTAAAATATCCCTGTACCTGCACCCATACACTAAATACCCAAGCAAGAACAGCCCCTATACCAAGAGCAATGATTAGCTCTACACATAGCGGCGCTTCAATATCTACCCCACTGATAATGTGAATAGTTGCGGGGTCCGTATTTTCAATGCCAAACATTACGAGGGCCAAGCAAATGACAAAGATGACGACAAAGTTAATCTGTCGCATAACAGCAACCTCAAATCGTATTAATTGGATCAGGTATAGGCTACTACAAGACAGCCAGAATCGGGAGAAGGTTTTTATTTATTAAAAGACTGTCTCATCACCGACTTAACCCATGCCGTACTCCGTAACCACCCGCACACAGCAGCGTAATGACTACTGCACCAATGCCAATAGGACTTGGTACCCAAAACGTTGTATCAACCTTATTCACTTGTCCAGGCGTCAGGGACCACTGATTGTGTTCCCCCATGGCACCAATCTCAATACTAAGATTTAGGGTGCGCCACCGATCTAATGCTCCGCCAGCCCCGATGGCCTTATCGGCTTTGAGGGCAGTCAGATCAATATCTGCCTGTAGATGATTTAGTAGTGCCACGCCCCAGTTTTGCTGGGTAAGGTCCATATGTGCCAGCAGTGGTGGCGCTCCCGGCACCTGGGTCATAAGTCCATCTTTAGCAAAGATCTGGTTAAATTTCTCGGTTAAGTCAACACCGTTATAGAAATCAATGCGTAGCTGGAGGCTGCCATCATCCAGGGATGTGGCTTTACCTGAAAAGCTTTTCGCTTCTTCAATAAAAATTTGCAGCCATTGCTGTCGAGCCTCGCCATTGAGGGCAACAAATTGATTATCCAGATGTAGGGTTTGGATCAATACACCATGGGTTTGACTATCAAACTGGATGCCTAATTGATAATCAATACATCCTGTCAACCCAAGGGCAAGGACTGTCAGCACGATTAGCCGAATGATCAGGCGTTTCAACTTAGCCACCAAAGCCCCCCTAATATAATTGCACTGCCAATCAGGGCAAACCAAACAAAGCCATTATCTTCGGTGTTGACTTCGCTTAATGGTAAGGGTGGGGGTGGGGGCTTGAGGCGACGGGGCTTGGTCGGTGGGGGTTGCCAGGGCTTTTCGTCGCTATCGTCTAACGTGGCCAAATCTGGAATTTTAGTGAGCCATTCTTCCTTAGCCTGCAGTTTAGGAGCCTGGATAATATAAAGCAGTTGTTTGCTTTGTTTTCTAACGTCTAAATTTGGATGAAGGGCCAGTTTGCCACATAGTTCGATGGCTTCCTGACGACGATCGGTTGCAGCGAGCGCATTGACCAACCAAAGCTTTAATTCACCGTCTAAGGAAATATCGGGCTTTTCGGCAATGCCCTGCTCAAAGGCTTGGACGGCATCTGCGTACCGACCCCGCTCAAAGGCCTGTTGCCCCAGTTGATAGGCGGCTTGGGCACGCTGATTGGCTACATCTGGCATTGCGGCTAGTCTCTGGTCTAATATCCTGCTGCTCAGATATTTTACGGTGTGTCGGGGTGTTGCATGCAATGCCTCGATACTAAAAAAACGGGGTTTTAGGTGTTAAGGAGCATAGTAGTAAAAAATAGTATTTCGTATAAGTAGAGAAAGACTTAGGGATCTATGGGATCTATCTCAAAATCATCAAATAGTTGAACATCATAAATTTGTCGCTAAGACGGTCAATAAACTGTGCTAACACCAGTCCAGGGTCTGCCCCATTCGTTTGGCGGATATACTCATCCAGGCGTTTATCAAACCAAATAAACGCTTTACGCAAGCGGTGTTCTGAGGCTCGAAACCCTCGTTGGGGAAGTTTATCTACTAGCGGCACTAGATAGGTTTGATAATAGCCATCGTTCCTTCGCCATTGGTAACAATGCCGTAACTATCGATATCTCGACCGATCTGATGGTTATTCCACTGACAGGCCGCCATTTCTACCAAACACTGGGCCGCACCCTGCTCAAAGTCATCCTTTTTCGCTTCAATTACACACACCAACGGTGCTTCTGGCCGCTCTGCAATCAAGTAATCCGCATTGCCGCACACATCTTCCCCTTCCAGGTAAGCGCCTTTCCATACTTTAAGCTGGGGAATTTCTTCTAAACCTTCTTCACAAATCGCATCAATGAGTAGGGTTTTGGAAACCTCCATGCTTTCTAAGTCAAAACGCTGTAGTCGTTCCAAACGCTGTTGGAAAAATTCACTAATGGGTACTGGTTCGGCCTCCAACTGCCAGCGCTTTAACTCGGTAATGCCCAAGTACTTGACAGCATCCTTATAGGAAAAGCTAGAAAAGCTCTTTTTCCGATTCTGTGGGGTTGAGGTCATGGGCAAGGATGCGAGCACGGCATTAAAGGACTAAGGAAATTTTAGAAAGATGTTATTCCAATCGCCATTGAATCGTAAACAAATGCTTCAGCTCACTTTTTTGTTCTAGCTGAACCTGCAACTTTTCGATTAGCTCATCCCGCTGGGCATCCACCTGATCTTGAGCATCAAACAAAGATCGCCGTTTCTGATTACGCTGTTTTTCCAGCTCCTTTACCTTGCGCTTCCCCGCCAGCTGCCCCGCCAGATCCAATGCCGCCGTTGCCGTACGCTTCGTCGATCACCACCAAATCCCATGGGGTGCGGGCAATGTCGGATTCTTTATTGCGGGCAAACTGGTAGGAACAAATTGCGATCGCATCCTCACCGTCAAAGGGCGATAAATTTCCTGCTTTTTTGGCAGCTCGGTAAGATTTAGTTTCTAATATTTTCCCTGGCAAGAAGAATTTTTCGCTTAGTTCTACTAGCCACTGCTTTCTCAGGTTAGAAGGGGTGAGTACTAAAATTCTGTGTTTACGCTCGGCCCATTTTTGGGAAATAACCAGACCCGCTTCAATGGTTTTACCCAATTCCACCTCATCCGCTAACAACGCCCCTTTAGATAGCGGTGAGCGAAACGCAAACAGAGCTGCATCCACTTGATGAGGGTTGAGATCTACCTGCGCCCCAGCAAACGTACTCGCCAGCTTTTCCAACTTGTCAGTAGAGCACCGCCTGGTTAGCTCATAGGCCAAATATTGAGCATGGTAGTCAGTGAGGGGCATAGGTCGAAGTTAGCCATCTGTAGGGGCATTGCCTGCAATGCACCTACAGATGATGGAGGTTGGATGAATCAAGCTCCGACTGCTTCTTTAGCGGCATACATTACCTCGGCGGTAATCTCTGTATAGCCTTGCTCGCGGGCAAATTTTTCGGTGTTGCGCTTGACTTTGCCACGGACAAAACCAGGTACCCGCTTTAATTCGGTAAGACCATCGGGAGTCCAGTTAAGGTCGGCATCGGCAGACAGGGTTTGGGTAATGGCCTCTTTGGTGTCATGACCGCCAAAGATTTCCAGCAAGTGGTCTTCCATGCCAAGGGTGAAGGAGTTGTAGATTAGGTCTACTAGCTGGTTAGCTCCTTCGTAACCGAGGAAAGGACGGTAGCCAACCGGAAAGTTTTGGACGTGGATGGGAGCGGCAATCACACCACAGGGGATGTTGAGTCGTTTGCCTACGTGGCGCTCCATTTGGGTACCAAAGATGGCAGCAGGTTCGAGCTGGGCGATTTTATCTGCGATCGCACCATTATCTTCACTAATCAGCACTTCATCACAGTAGCCTTCAACTTCCTGACGGAACCAGGCAGCGTCATACTTGCAGTACGTTCCCGCCAGCACCACCTTAAGTCCCATCTCCCGTGAAAGTACCTTGGTCAGGGCTGCCGCATGGGTATTGTCCCCAAAGACAACGCACCGCTTACCCGTGAGATTTTGGCAGTCAATAGAGCGAGAGAACCAGGCGGCCTGGGAAGCAAACCGAGTTTGGTCATCGATAAACTGGTCATAGTTAGCATCCACCCCCCGCTCATTCAAAAGCTTTTGGATAGCACGGATACAACGGGCCGTTTCCACTACACCCATGGGGGTGATATCCACATAGGGCATCTCAAACTCACGCTGTAGATATTCAGCGGTCAGTAACCCAATCTCCCGATAGGGGATCAGGTTAAACCAGGCTTTGGGCAAGTTTTTGAGTTCTTCCACCGAAGCCCCTTCGGGGATCACCGCGTTGACCTGAATACCCAGGTCTGCCATCAGGCGCTTTAGCTCAGTGATGTCATGGTTGTTGTGGAAACCCAGGGTGGTAATGCCAATGATATTAACTGAGGGTTTTTCTGTTCTGCCTTCGGGTAAATTTCCCTGCTTGGCCGCTTTCTTAAGATAAAATTCAACAATCTGTTGTAGTGTGCGGTCAGCCGCCTGTAGCTCGTTAGCACGATAGTGATTAACATCCGCTAACATCACATCACCCTGGGCATCGAGCTGAGCCCGCTCAACAAAATTAGCCAGGTCTTCTTGCAGAATGCTGGAGGTGCAGGTGGGGGTGAGAACGATCAGATCAGGGCTTTCTTCCTTATCTTTACGGGTAATATTGTCGACAACTTTCTCTTGAGACCCCCGAGCCAATACATGACGGTCAACAACGCTGGTGGTTACCGGTGTAAAATCTCGCTCACGGGAGAGCATAGAGCGCATGACATTAAAATAATCATCCCCTAGGGGGGCGTGCATAATGGCATGGACGTTTTTGAATGAGCTGGCAATACGCAATGTGCCAATGTGGGCAGGTCCTGCATACATCCAATAGGCCAGTTTCATAGAAAGCGCTCCGGTGAAAAGACTCTGAGGTGGACTAGGGCAATGTCCCGAGCTTCGGGAACCCGATCCTCAGAATATGGGAGTCGCCAGACAGGCACTGCCATTGCTCAATGATTCGCAACGGTTTGTAAGAATAGGTTACGGTTGGCGGAGTGGATGATTCAAATAAATTGCCGATATCCCATGTAGAGGCGTTCCATAGAACGCCTCAAATAGATCCATATAAAGATTTCATGTACTTCCCAATGCCGTCCCGATTGTTCTGGAACCGTAGCATTAGCATGTGGAGTACTCCTTATCGGCGTAATAAGTAAGTATTCCTTAGGAGGCCACTATGCGGTCTATTGTTAGCAGTCTAGGTGTAATGGGTGTATTGCTGGGACTGGCCATGCCCGTATCAGCCGAAGTGCTGCTACAGTCTGGTGCGACAGAAACAAAGTTGATAACATCCGATTCGCATCGGTCGATGCGCCATCAGCTGACTGCTGAAGCAGGGCAAACGGTTGCAATTAGACTTAAGCTAGCAAATAACAATCCTGGTATTGTCAGTCGTGTTGCTGTATATGTTGCAGGAAAGTACACGCCTCTGGTAGTTGCTAACCAGGTGAGCTATCGTACCGTTGATCCCACCCAAAAATCACAGATCAGTCACCTTGTTGTATTAACGTTGCCTGGAGAACAGGACGGTGTTGAGAACAGCTATGAGATTGAACCTCTGTTTGATTATGATATGGAGCCGCCATTTGCTGTGAGCAGTGATAGGTCGCTGGCTGATGTGGCTGAGCCTTCTACGGTGCGCTATCGAATGACCGTGGAGACAGCAACGGTGTCTCAGAAATTGTTGCTAGAGGCTCAAGCACAGCAGACTCAAGGAGATTATCAGGGTGCGATCGCACTCTACACCCGTGCCATTAACCTCAATCCTGACATTGCTGACTTTTACGCCCAGCGTGGCAGTGCCTATCTGGCGTTAAGTAATGCCCCTGAATTATCGCCTACGGTTCAGCAGTCCGTGGTGACCGATTGGGAAACAGCGGTCCAGCTCTATGAGCAAGTGGGGCATAATTCAGCTGCCAATGCGTTGCGTTCTCAGCTAAATCAGTTGGCAAAGCAAGGCCAATAGCAAGCCAATAGCAAGACCAATAGATTGTTCAATAAGACAATTTTTGTCGAGGCATCCCTTGTGGGTGCCTTGTTTTTTGTGGATGCTTTTCTAGCGCTCACCGATGTTGTGAACTATGGGGACAAAGCGATATTATTTATGGCAAGTTAAGACCCAGCTTGCCGTGGGCAGTTATACCTGCTAGCCACGCATACCTATCATCAGTAATGCTTTCAAGAGAAAGGACATGACATCGTGGTTAAACAACCGACTATCAGTGCCTCGACATCTACTGCGCCCCTCACCCTCAAGACAAAGCTGGGGTATGGCGTTGGTGAAATTAGTAAAGAGATTCCTAACAGCATTCTGGTTTTCTTTTTACTATTCTTTTTTACCGATGTTGTCGGTCTGTCACCTGGGTTAGCAGGAAGTGTGTTGCTCGTGGGTAAGGTGTGGGATGCAGCCAATGATCCCCTGGTGGGTTGGCTTAGCGATCGCACCCAATCACGATGGGGCAGGCGATTTCCCTGGATGCTATGGGGAGCAGTGCCTTTAGGGGTAAGTTTCTGGATGCTCTGGCTGATTCCTCCATTGAGTAGTCAGTGGCAACTGTTTATTTATTACACGATTGTATTATTCCTTTTCTTTGCGGCTCTGACCGTCGTTGCGATTCCCCATTCCACGCTGGCAGCTGAACTCACCCAAACCTATGATGAGCGCACCCAGTTGGCTAGCTTTAAGTCGGCCTTTAGCATTGGCAGTAGTATTCTTGGTCTAATCATTGCCCAGATTGTTTTTGCGATGGTAGCCGATGTAGGTCAGCGCTATGCATTGCTGGGGGCTATTTGTGGCGTAATTGTGATCGCGGCTGTATTTGGCTGTATTTGGGGGACTTACCATCGCTTTTGGCAACTTCAGGGGGTTAGGACTGAGGCAGTTAGTTCTAACCCCATTGTTCAACAGGTACTCGACATTTTGAAATTACGTCCTTTTCTCTATCTGATGGGGGTGTATTTCTGTTCCTGGGTGGGGTTGCAAGCGACGGCGGCAATCTTGCCCTACTTTGTGATCAACTGTATGGAGTTATCGGATCAGCACTTTACTCAAATGATCCTGGCGGTTCAGGGCACAGCGTTGATCATGATGTTCTTTTGGAGTCCCATTGGCCAACGGATTGGCAAGCGAGCTGTCTATTGCTGGGGGATTCCTTTGACGATTGCAGCCCTGATGGGGTTGTTTTTGTTAAAGCCAGGACAAACTGGCTTGATGTATGGGTTGGGTGTCCTGGCTGGCATGGGGCTTTCCACAGCCTACCTGGTACCCTGGTCGATGCTGCCTGATGTGCTTGATCTGGATGAGCTGCAGACTGGTCAACGGAGAGAAGGTATCTTTTGTGGTTTGATGATTCAGTTGCAAAAGTTTGGCACGGCTGTGGCGGTTTTTATGGTGGGCAAAATGCTCGAAGGTGCGGGCTATATGTCTCAGGGTAATAGTGAGCTGGCGATTACTCAGCCGGAGAGTGCGTTGATGGCGATTCGATGGATATTGGGACCGTTGCCAGCGATTGTGTTGCTGGCTGGGATCTGTTGCGCTGCCATTTATCCAATTACGCGTCAACACCATGATGAGATTTTGTTAAACCTCAAAACATCTCGGGAAAGTTAGAGTTCTGGACAGACATAAGGTCCCTTACAATCATGGTGATATCAAGTTTGAAACAGTTTTTGATAATGAAATGGCAAAAAAAGAAACAGGTATCCAATACAGTCAGGTGCAGCCATCCTGCCTACTGGAGAGAGATAAACCGTTTCAAAATCTACCTTAGATCTTGCACCTGGTGATGAAGCATGGCCCACCTTGAACTAAAAGTTCCAAGGCTAATCGAATCAAAACCCACTAAAAGGGGGTAGAGGATCCCTGAAAGCTCTAAATGTAGAGCGTTTAATTCAATCTTGTCCCTTTAGTGGACAGCCCTCAATTAGCGTTGGATTTTGAATCCAACGTGGGTTTAAGGCTCAAAACCGACTTGGTGCAAGATCTGAGCTACCAATTAACTGGGTATGATTGCTCTGTATAAGTCTGCTAAATTTGCTTCTTGATATAAACCTTGTCCACGTCCAGAACTGGAGTTTTTCCGTAGGGAAACTACAGGTTTCAACTTGGACGTGGTTTAACGCAAGTGAACTATAGCGAGAGGTATCTTGTCTAGTTTCTGGAAGATATAGACTTAATCCACATAACTCCTCTGAATTATTATTTCCAAGCGAAAGGCTACCAAATAGTTCCCCACCTGTCTTGTGGGATACAATAATTGATAAATTTAGGAAATCAGAAAACTCAGCTAACTCGCTCTGACTTTGATTGCTAACGGTTGAAAGATAGCCAAGTAGCACAAGAGCATCACAATGTTGCTCACCAAAATAATAGTAAGTTGGAATGTCTGGGTGTTCAATTCCTATTAAATGGCTACTGAGAATTGTCCGCAGTAAACTTGAGAGTCTCTCCTGCCAGGGTGACATGTCGCCTGAACACCTCTTGAATCAAGGAATTGGAGAAAATAGGAGAAAAAAGATAGGTTTCAAGGACAAACCTTTAAGAAACAATCGTTACAAGCCTACATTGCTAGACCCGAAGCGGTTCAATCCACCCAAAAACGACATAGTGCGTTTCGAGTGGGCTTATCGGCATATCGTTGGGTTGGGATTGGGGATGTTGTTTTACATGAATTAGCCCTTGCTTTAATGAAACTCAGTCCCAATAAGCTCCCCGAATATCAACGTAGTGAAAGAGCTATGAGGCTCGCCATTTCTGGATTATAGCCGCTATGTCGCCCTCTCAGGGGACTGACACAACCTTTTGGCGGAATATGATCGCGCGTAAGATTAGATTCTTTACCACAAATGTTGCAATAACCAACCTTGTCACCCTTATATTTGACTTTCTTACTCATCATTATCATTCGCAAAATTTAATATTTGTGGCCATAGCCCATGATGTCTATCTAATTAAAAGTTGACCATTAAAGTGAGGCTGAAATTTTCCAGCATCTGGGCTAAATATAACCAAAAATGAGGGGAGGTATTAACTGTAAAACAAAAAAATATCTCTGTGGAAATGATAAAACTCTATTCTTGTTTATTCGCTTTCTTTCTGCTAAAAGTCGAAAGTTCTCAATACTTGAACGCTAACCATTTATTTGAGCCCTAACTCGTGAAGCTGAGCGGCAGTCAATATTTTGGGACGATGCCTGATTGTAAATTTCCGTCCGCTCCTGCGTAGGGTTAGGCGGCAGGGATTACGGAATTTTTCCGTATAAAAATCAAAAATTTGGTTAGCCTAATTCGATTAATTCCCTAGCCAATTCAATTGATTCATTATCAAGTCTCGATTTATTCCTGCTAAGGATATAGACCAATGCTTTATGATTGAGATTCTCCCGAAAAATACGCTTCATGGTGCTGATTCTTGTTTGAATTGAGCTGTAGGTGTATAAGCCAATCGGAATTACATTCAACAAGTCTTTACCATTTGCGTATGCCTCGTAGTAATCAATAAAGAATTTTTTACCCATTTTACCCAAAAGGCTTTCAAGAAGTATTTGTTCATCTTCAGAAATAGAAATCTCTTCTCGTTGTTGCTCGATACCCTCTCGCGTCAAAAACGAAATGCTATGTGCAAGCCCATTATCTTGGCTTTTTCCCAGAAAGAATAGATGCCTAAATTCTTCGATTTCTGGGATTTCAGGAGCAAGCTGGCCATAAAAGTTATAAATGGAAACACATTTTCGCTGGATTGATTCCTTAACTATTTTGACAACGGGATGCGATTCTGGGTCTTTATCCATCAAATAATTGAAATGGGCTGGAATTAAGACAACATTCCATAGCGAAGAAAAGAACAGCGGATGAGAAGCGAGCCCCCATACATGAGAGATAATGTAGTTCTTTACTGTACTATTTTTGCCTGCACTGATAGTTTGACCCAGATATTTTTTTATTGAGCGTCTGTTCTCGTGATTACCATCATTGTCAATCTTAATGTTGAATGACGGGTAAGCGTTTAAACGTGCTTCATTAGATCTAGTTACCGCAATAGCCTCGGCTTTGTTCTTAACATCTAAAGCATCATGATGGGATGGAGAGTATCTAATAGGAAATTTTCCACCAGTTTTATACAGCTTAATCATTTCCTGAATTCTTAACTGAACGATCTCTGGAGGAATGAACAAAGTACTTTCCAGAAATGCTTTCAAAAAATCATTTTGACTTCTGTAAAGTGAAACGAGCTGATCTATCCCATCAATCATATTTACTTCTCCAAGTCAGGCCTTTAGTGTCCGTTAATTTCCTTTGTAGAGATGCCTATTCACTCTAAAGTTGCCCAGATATAGGAGTAGATCTTTCGGCAATAGCCCAGCAGTCGGGTAAGGAAACATTGTAGTGACCCCCAAAATTAGGACAAAATTAGGACAGGACTGAGAGAGCGTAAGCTAGAGTCCAATAGGGGGAAAGAATATGGCCAGCAAACCAAGAAACTACAGTAGCGAATTTAAGGCAAAAGTCGTGCTGGAGATCGTCAGCGGCCAACGGAGTGTGAGCGAAGCCAGTCGAGTTCATAAAGTCCATACGTCAGTGATAATCGTTGGCGTAATGAATTTCTTAAACAAGCGCACTTAGCGTTTGGCGGCAAAGGAGGAGACAATACATCAGCCGAGCGAATAGCCGAATTGGAACGAATGGTGGGGCGCTTAACGATGGAGTTAGCGGTGGCAAAAAAAGCTTCAGACTTGTGGAATCTGAGCGGAAACGAGTCATGATTGAGCAGTTGAAAGCCGACTATCCGATCCAGGTCATCTGTGATGTGATTGGTTACAGTCGCAGTCGGTATTACTATCAGACAAAATCAGACAACAAAACACAAGAGGAGGAACTGAAAAAAGCGATCATCAATGTGGGGGGTCGTTATCCTACCTATGGTTACCGACGGATTACCAAACAATTGCAACGAGAGGGATGACGGGTTAATCACAAACGTATCAGCCGATTAATGAGAGAATTAGGACTTCTTGCCAAGCGACGAGTAGGTCGGAAACGAACAACGAATAGTGTGCATGGCTATAAGCGGTATCCTAATCTGGTCAAGGGGTTGGTCGTAGAGCGTCCAGAGCAGGCATGGGTGGGCGACATAACCTATATTCGATTGAAGGATGAATTTGTTTATTTAGCGGTTTTAATGGATGTATTTACCCGCAGCATTCGAGGCTGGCACTTGGATAGAACAATGGAGAAACAATTAACGATAACAGCCTTGGAGAAAGGACTGAACCAGTATATTCCCGAGATTCACCATTCAGACGAAGGGGTGCAATACGCTGCTAATGCTTATGTTCATCTATTGGAGGAGAATGAGATAGCGATTAGTATGACGGGTGTCGGCAAAGCCTATGAGAATGGCTTTGCTGAACGACTGATGAGAACAATTAAAGAAGAGGAGGTTGACTTATCGGACTATCGCAACTTTAATGAGGTGTATAACAGAATAGAAGAGTTTTTAGATGAGGTGTATATGAAGAAGAGAATTCACTCTTCTTTGGGCTATTTGACACCGAGTGAATTTGAAGCGAAGTGGAGGAAGAAAACCTGAATTGTCTCAGATTGATACATGTCAGTCTAGACTTGCTGTGAACTAATTTTACTGTCCAAGATTAGGGGGTCACTTCAAATCTGCTTGCAAGTAAACCTGTACTACTATGAAGGGAGCAGGGAACGGGGATGGCGATTCGAAATTTACGTCAACAGCTGGAGGATTAAAGTGAAGGAAAGGCAGGAAAAAGAGAAAGCAGAATAGTTGAGATATCATCATAGCAAGATTCTATATTCAAGCGTATGATGCCTCAGAAATAGTCTGTAGTTATGCCTAACCCAGTCCTCACGGTATATATGCTGCTCATTTGTTAAATAATATTTATAATCTAGCCTAGCTTCAGATTCAGACCTACGTGTCTCCTGTTGAGTGTTGACTATAGGAATTGATTTACACATTAAGGCTTCATAAAAACGCATACTCCAAAGTTCATCGCCTCCTGGGCATAACGTAAATTTACTTCTGCACAATGTCTGAAAATAATTTCCATCAAAAAAATTCTCTGTTTTATAGGATTCTCCTTAGGGACAAAGCCCTTTTTCTTAAGAGTAAAATCAAAATTGCCCATCACTTTATAATTCTCTTTTGTGTTCTTGTCTGTAAATTGTAAGTAGGATGAGTCGGTGAATTTACTTTCAATAAATCCTATGATCCACTGTCTATTCAATTGAGTCTTTCTATCTGTTTTGTAGCCGCCAATAAAGCAATAATCTATCGTCTTCTCAAAATCAAATTGCTCAATACGCTTATAAAAACGTCGAGGATACAGAGCAAACTCTTTATAGTAACCGCCTCTAAGTCTATCTTTTAAGTGGCTGAAAGCACGAAATATAAGATTCTTCTCATCTCTAGACTCGCAGTACCACATTCTTAGCTTAGAAGGAAAGTCTGCTTTCATAATGGCCTTTACTACTAAAAGTTATACAAGTTTTATTTACTAGTACCATACTATAGCTATTGATAATCTTTTTAGTACTATCTCACACCATAAACTTACTTCTTACCTTCTAACTCTTCAGGAAGTTTAAACCCACCTGGAAGAACCTTTGGAAAATCGCAATCTGGAATAGGTTTTTCTAAGAACGGGCATAATTTTTCCCATCCCTCACCTGCTGTTATAGAGATTACTAAGAGATCACTATCCCGACCACGAAAGTAATTGCGAACATTGTATTCATGACAATCATAGATGTAGGAAAATTGTGCCTCATTGAAAAAAACAACCCCATAAGCAGCGAGTTGTGTTTGATCATAGAATGAAGCTGCATTATCTAGCCTTTCCTTTTGATGAAAAAATTTTCTACAACTATTTAGCCAGTCAGACTTGTTTCGAGTGGTTAAGATGAACTTTGATCCTGGGTATCTGCCATCAAGTGCAGGATAGAATGCCCCTATGGGCAGATCTGTTACAGCATCAAAATTAGCAATATAGTCATATGAGAAATCTCCTTCAAACCACTTAGATAACCCTTGCCTTCGCAAGTGTCGATATGTTCCGGATCGATAACCTAGTATATGTAAGGCTGCAAACAGTGAGGTAGTGCCTGTCTTAGATAGGCCAATCCCAAAAATCTTTTGATTTTCCATAATAATTGTTTTCTTAATCAAAAATTGTCGATAGCAACGAGAGACCAGCTATGATATCAGCTAATAACTGAAGGCTTGAGCTAAATTGGTATTCACCCGAAAGTTCATCAAATTGAACCAAACTGCATCGTGCCAGAGGACAACCAATTTATCCGTTTCGAGAAAAAAATAATTATATCCAGTTCTACAGTTGATCTAAAATCAGTGGCAAAGTTTAGAACTTATCACTGTGGTCCCGATAGTAAAACTCCCGAGTAAAGAAATTAGGCTGACTTCGATCTTTGACTTGATGAAAAGCTACAACACTCCAAAGACCTCTCGCTAAATCTGCTGCTAAACAAGACTTAAGCTGAGGTCGATCATAAACAGCATAAAATGCCTTCTCGCCAACATTATCTAGAAAGGGCATCAAGACCGTCTCACCCCAGTCTTCACCTAATCCTGCCCGAGAAACATGAATAATTAAACCCTCGTCTCGTTGAGCTAAGCTAAATGCCTGAATCCCCTGACTTTTAGGATTGAAGTTTACCCATTTACCCAACTCAGGGGTAAAATCAACCGTCATACCTGCCTGGGGTTCAATGCCATAGACCTCTTGTCGTTCCATACTATAGGCTTCTCCGAAAAAAATCGCGGGTATGGTGGGGGATGCGGCCACTGCCATCGTGGTAAGAAACATAGGAATAAATCACCAAAATTCCTAGCTTCTGGTTAGCTGCTAAATTAACACGCACCCCATCTAACTCATAACAAGTAGAAAAACCATTGGCAACTAACGCCTGTCCCATCACATAGGGGAGCGCCTCAATCTCACCCCAGTCTATGGGCTCTGGGGTATTTGCACCATAGCTTCTTATTAAGAGAGATGTGTCCTGACTTCTGAGGGTTGTTCGTACAATATAGCGGCTATGCCCCTGTAGATTTATCCAGTCTCCCACCAATGGAGAAAGATTCAATTGTGTGGTTTCTGAGGGCCGTTGATCGGCTTTCATGTAGCAAGAATAGGAAGTCATCAAATGTTTACTTTGTGGATGTGTCTACGCAACAGAAAAACTCTCGACGCAGAAAGTTTGGTTGAGATAACGCTGAGTCGCTTACATAGTGCGTTGCCAATATCCATAGACCTTTGTTGGTGTTAGCGGCTATATACAGTTTATGGGTATCAAACTCATAGTCTGCTAAAAATGCTCGCTCTCCTTTGGCATCAATAAATGGAGTGGCTTCAACTTCTCCCCAATCTTCTGGTGCTAACATCCCTTGGGGATGAAAAAGGAGTTGCTGCTGGAGTTGTCTGAGGGTAAACTGTCGAATTCCCTGGCTATCGGGTTTAGAATTTTCCCAGGTGCCAAGAACAGACTTAAAGTCGATAAAGTCTGATGTATCCAATATTGAACGACGAAAAAATTCACGGGAAAAATGGTTTGTTCGTCCACTATCGTCTAAATAGCGAGTATTCACCATAATTTCCACTATGCTGCCCATAAAGCGACCCGAAAAATGAATCTCGGTAGTCTCAAAACAATAGGTTGCCTGAAACCCACTAATTTGGGTGGACGCACTTGAAATGTAGGGGGTTATCTCCACTTCTCCCCAGTCAATGGGATTTGGATCATTGGCTCCGTAAGTCCTTAACCACAGGCAACCATTTTCTGTTCTAAAGGCTATCTTAACAAGATACTGGGTCTCATCATTGACATTTAACCAGCTGCCAATCAAGGGTTTGATATCAATTGCAGGGGCAATCAATGCTTGCCGATCAGCTTGCATGTAGACATTAAAAGATGAATTATGTTGCATAGCGTCACCATAAAAGAGCATCTAGATCAGCAACGTTGGCCTTTTACATAGGCGGCTGTAATTGGATTTTGCGGACTTTCAAAGATCTGTTCTGTGGGACCCGCTTCGATCAGCTGACCTCGACCAGATTGCACCCAAAAAACGCCAACATAATCTGCAATCCGCCTTGCTTGAGCAAGATTATGGGTAACAATTACCACAGTATAGTCTCCCCGCAGACCAACAATAAGATCTTCCACAGCACCACTGGAAATAGGATCAAGAGCACTGCAAGGCTCATCCATTAGCAATACCTCAGGGTGTAGGGCCAAAGTACGCGCAATACATAGCCGTTGTTTTTGCCCTCCTGAAAGCCTTAAGGCAGAAGTCTTCAAACGATCACTAACCTCATCCCAAAGTTGAACATCACATAATACCCGATGTACTATCTTGTTGATCTCATCACGATTCTTGACCCCATGCTCTTTTAAGGGAAAAGCAATATTGCGCCAGATAGAAAAGGGAAATGGATTGGGTTTTTGTAAAATCATCCCCACCCGTCGCCGCAGGGCAATGGTATCTGTTTTAGGATGGAGAATATCTAAATCTTCGAGATAAACCTTGCCCGAAACCTGGCAGCCAGGGGTCAAATCCGTAAGACGATTTAGGCAGTTGAGAAAACTTGTTTTCCCACACCCGGATGGACCAATGAGGGCTGTAATTCTGCCTTTAGGAATGGAAAATGTAATATTTTCTAAGGTAAGTTTAGAGCCATATGATAGACAAAGACGTTCTGTAACAAGATATGCCGAAGGCGTGGTAGATTTGGTTCGGCTGAGTTTTGGTGTGGATAGTTTATGCATCCTTATCCTGCAGCATATTGAGATAATATCTGATCAAATTGCTTTAAAGGTGAATACTATGGCGGAGCCATTGATTGCCAATCCAGGTGGCGGTTCCATTGATTAAAAATAGGAGTAGTACCAATACCGTGGCAGCGGTGTAAGCATTGCGATCGCCCCCAGGCACATTCATACTTAAATCAAAGATATGGAGTGATAGGGAACGTCCTGAGTCCAATAGCGACGTGGGCAGCCGATCAACATAGCCACTGGTATAGATCAAAGCAGCCGTTTCAGCAACTGCCCGACCAAGGCCTAGAATAAAGCCCGCTACAAGACTTGGCATGGCAGCTGGTAAGAGTAATTGAATCAGGGTACTCGTTCGAGAAATTCCCAGGGATGCTGCACCAAAACGATACTCCCTTGGAATCGCACATAGCCCTTCTTCAATTGACCGGATCAGGATAGGCAAAACCATACAGGCCAGCGTTAACCCTCCCGACAAAATAGAAAATCCCATACCCAGCAGGACAGAAAAAAAGGCATTCCCAAAAAGGCCAAAGACAATCGACGGCACCCCTGCCAACATATCTAAGCTACGACGAACTAAACGACCAAACCAATGATTGGGCTCCGTAAATTCAGACAATAAAATGGCTGTGCCCAGCCCTAACGGCAGAGAAACCCCTAAACAAACCCCAAGCAAAAGCAGCGTAGATACCAGAATGGGACCAATACCCCCGGAACGCCCTGCATCTTCTGGGGCAGCCGTTAGAAACGTCCAGGACAGATGTCTCAGACCATGCCAAAGAATATCGCCAATAATCCATCCCACAAAGATGACAACACTTAACGCAGTGAGCCAGGCACAAACGCCCAATAGCTGGTCACGATAAGCCAACCTTTGCCGATGATTGGAAACCTGGAGAGCATTTAGATGCATTGGATTACCTGTGTATTAATCATAAATTTCTCCTTCGGCAATCGTCTCTGCTAATAATGCCAAACCTAAACTAATGCCCATCAACAGCAAACCGCTGACAAACAGTGCTGCCCGATGCTGGTTCAGAGCAAAGGCCATTTCCAATGCAATATTAGCGGGTAAGGTACGGATAGGATCAAATAATGATGTAGGAATTTGGGGAATATTACCGCAGACCATCAACATAATGATAGTTTCTCCCAATGCGCGCCCCGTTCCTAACAAAATACCTGTAAACAGACCCACGCGAGCTGACGGGACAATCACGCCCCAAATTGTGCCCCAGCGAGAGAATCCCAATGCTGCCGTATCTTGCCAATAGGTTTGTCTGACTTCAACCAGATTGGCATCAAACGTTAGCGTAATAGTAGGGAGAATGAGAATAGCCAATAATAAAATCCCTGCTAGTAAACTACTGCCAGGGGGATGCAAGTGATTGATCATAGGGACCACGACCACCAGCCCCCAAAATCCATACACAACGCCGGGAATTCCAGCCAATACCTTTAGAAGATTCCGATAAAACGTGGCTATCGGTCCTGGAGCATAATAATTACAGAATAACCCCGATAAAATCCCTATGGGAATGGCTAGTAATACTGCACCAATCACGACGGCCAATGTTCCAATAATCATAGGCGTCATTTGATAGAGGTTTTGAGAGGGTTGCCAGGTACTATCACTCAAAAACCGTAACCAATTGACCGATTGTAAAAGGGGCCAGGCCTCCCAGAGTAAAAAAAAGGTAATGAAAACAACTAAAGCGCCAACTAGAACTGCAATAGTCCGCAATATCCAAACTAGAATCTCATCAGTTCTTTGGGGAAACAAAGCCTTGCTTCTCAATAAGATCATGGTTATTTTCCGCCAGGACAAAGTCTATAAATTGCTGTGCTAAGGGCATTGGGTCACTATTAGTAATCAAATTCAACTCTCGAAGTAACGGAAATGTACCATTGGCAACATTATTAGTCGTGGGTTGAATTCCGTCTAACGTTAAAGATTTGATCGGTACGCCTTGCTGAGCATCGTATTCTGCAGAACCGATGGATACATAGCCAATGGCATTGGGATTTCCGGCAATTGTTTTAATCCCCTGTTGATTGTCACCAATGATTACATCTGCTTGCATAGAGCCATTGTCCAAACCTAGGTACTCTAAAAAGAGAGCGAGGGTAGAATGCCCTTCTGCTTTGTGAACTACCGTAATGGCAGCGTCGTTCCCTCCCAAGTCCTGCCAGTTATTGATTTTATCTGTGTAAATGGCTTGAACTTGAGCTTTAGAAATTTCAGTAATGGGGTTATCAGCATGAACAATGATACTGATCCCGTCCATCGCGATGAGAAAAACCTGCAGGTTAGCCTCTTCTTGCGGCGTCAACTGACGAGACACCATGCCAATATCTGCCAGCCCCTGTTGAGTGTCAACCACCCCTCGCGTTGATCCCCCGGTATGGACATCAACCCGAATTTGAGGATTTTGAGCCTCAAAGCGCTTGCCCATCGTTATCGCTAGGGGAGAGATCGTACTTGCCCCAGTCAGCGTCAGCTTTTGGAGAGAGGCCTCTGCTTCAGATGACGGCTTAGCACAGGCTTGTGTCGACAAGCAAAGTAGCATTCCCAAGCTTATCCAGCGCAGTAGAGCAGATTTCATGACATTACAAGTGATATTACAAGCACAGATTTCATGACATCAAGAGATGACGGCTATACTCAATAAACCTAGCCTGTGCCCAGAACCATCGTTTGCTTATAAAGACAACCAAAGGTTGAAATCTGGGCGCAGATTAACATACTCCTACCATTTACAACCGTTATGTACAAACGTTTGGCAATTTTTTGACTGAATTATAGGGCACATTTTAACAGTCAACCCTTAAGGTCAAAGCTGTCTAGATGACAATCTTATTTTTTAAGAAAGTAAATTACTCACTTTTCTCACCTCCCTATGGCTTGCCACTAAAAGGTTTGATTTAGAAGACCATTTCTTAGTCTATTTTTTTGCTAACCTAAGCGTTTATAAGATAAAACCTAAAAAAGGTGAGAAAAGTAGTCTATAGGAGAAAACTGGCTTGTGCGATTCCTATATAGCTATTAATATCAAATGGCTCAGCATCACACCTTTTTTATTTAGGTTTAAATTAATTATTTGACTGAGTGTTAGCCGTTAACCTTGAGTGGAAGCGCACTAGAATTACGGTTTCAATTTAATTTTAAGAACAATTAGGCTACCACTGAAAGTCATTGGGATTTCTACATGATTCTTGATTTAGCTCCCGATAAGCAGGTCTATGTGGAACGTATTAGGGAACTAGCAGGCCAGGACTTTGCGTCTCGTGCGGCGGAGTGTGACGCTACAGCTAGTTTCCCTAAAGAAGATTTTGAAGCTCTTCTGCAAGCTGGCTTGATTGCCCCTGTTGTTCCGACTGAGTATGGTGGCTTAGGTCTCAGGCATGGGGACGATATTTTTACGCTCTGGCTGATGACTAAGGAGTTGGCCAAGGTCAATTTATCTCTAGCTCGTTGTTGGGAAGGGCACACTAACTGTCAGGCTTTAATTGCAGGCATGGCCAATGAAGACCAGAAAAAACGATGGTTTGAAGGTATTGTTAAGCGGGGAGATAAGTGGGCAGGTTGGAGTGGAGAGCCCCAGTCTAAAATTCCTGGTCAAACGTCGAAATTTGGGACAACAGTCCAGGTGGTAGATGGGGGATATATGGTTAGTGGTACGAAGGTATTCGCTACCAGTGCTAATCAAGCTCAGTGGGCCATTCTTCTTGTTAATCCCCTAGGAACAGGAGGTGCCCGTCATGGTAATGGTTCAGCAAAGTCAGTCCTAATGCTAGCCTGCGACCTATCGGATCTCAGCATCAGTTTTGATGATAGTTGGTGGAAGCCCATCGGTATGAAGGGGACTATTAGTTATCTTGTTCGCTTTGAAGAAACTTTTATTCCATCAGACAACTTAATTGGTTATCCTGGGCAGTATCTGTTGGAAGAATGGCAAACTCGATTTACGCCTCAATACGGTGCGGCCTTTTTAGGAGCTGCAGAGGGTGCTTACGATTATGCCTTGGCCTATGTGAAAAAGCAGGGTAAAGAAGATGATCCCTATGTGCAACATCGCATGGCTCAAAGTGCGATAAACCTGGAGACTATGCACCTATGGCTACGTCATACAGCAACACTTTGGGAGACGGGTCAACATCTAAAGGCTAAACAGGCAGGTAACCGTACCCGTTATCTAACTGAGAAACTGGCGATGGAAACCTTGGAGCACTGTATTAAAACCTGTGGGGCTCGTTGTTTGATTCAACCGAGTCCATTAGAGCGCATCTATCGGGATCTCTCTTTCTATGTCTTACATGATAGTTGCGATCGCGTCCTATCCTCCATTGGTCAAGAAATCTTAGGGCAATCCTTTGATCGTTCATTCTTTAACTCTTCAAAGCACAAGCAAGCCTCTGCAGGTAAATCGTGATGAATTCAGAAACACTCGTATTAACGGACAACTACTACTCTCAGCTAAGAGAAGAAGGAACCAATATTTACGATATTTGGGAGGAGGGAAAAGCCTATGGGGACTCCATAACTCCTAGCACCTACAGCCCTGAGTATCGGCAATTTATTACCAATAAAATAGAAACTCTGGTGGCTCAGGATCATACTAAGCGTATTTTAAGTATCGGTAGCGGCAACGCATTTGTCGAGCACGATCTACATCAGCGTGGGTATACGATTTTAGCTAGCGATCCCAATCCAGATGCCATGAAGCTGGCGCAAAAAAAAGGCGTCCCCTTTGTATTGGCCGATGTTAATCAGTGGGAGCCCCAAGAGAAAGACTTTGATCTCATTTACTGTGACGGGGTGATGGGGCATTTGTATCAGCCAGAATCCGGATTTCGAACATTGTTTCGTCGTTTATTAGGATGGTTGCGGCCTAACGGTGGCAACATTTTGATTTCTAATGATGCGGCTGTTATTGATGTGCCGGTCCATCTCCATCCCAGGGTTAAGGATTTTTACTGGTTTTCGCCAGCATTTTTGTGTTCTGAACTCTCGGAGGTAGGTTTTCAGAACGTTCAGTCAGAAATGTTTGTTTATGCTCGCCCACTTACCGGAGATAAGGAACGGCTGATTGTTCAGGCTCAGGCATAGTTAAACCACGTCCAAAACGACCGCTTTGGACGTGGATAAGGTTGAAAGGGGATTTTGATGGATTTAGGACTCACGGATAAAGTTGCCTTAGTCACGGCGTCTAGCAAAGGAATCGGTCGAGCCATCGCCACTGGCCTAGCCGCAGAAGGCTGTCAGGTGATTATCTGTAGTCGCAATCGCGACAACCTCCTTAAAGCCGCCGATCAAATAGAATCCCAAACTGGGCGAGGGGTAACACCCATTCAGGTTGACCTATGCCAAAAAGACAGTATCAACCAGTTACTGACAACCGTTGCTGAGCAATTTTCTAAGGTTGACATTTTAGTTGACAATGTGAGTGGGATGCCCTACAAGCCCCACTATGAGCTTGACCGTGCAGACTGGCAGACATCCTTTGATCTAACGTTTATGAGTCAGGTGCAGCTGGCCGAAGCCCTACTCCAGGGGATGAAATCACAGACCTGGGGCAGGATTATTTTTGTCACATCGGTGGCGGCTAAACAGCCTGGCATGTTGATTGCCCATTCTCAACGGGCCAGTGTGGTTGCCTATGCAAAAACCCTGGCAAATGAGTTGGCATGCCATAACATTTTGGTCAATAGTGTGTGTCCATCGTTTGCGGTGACGGATAAATACTACGAAGTGGCGGATGAGGTGGCCCGGAGACAAAATAGCTCTCGGGAGGCGGTGACTCAACAGTGGATGAAAAGTGTTCCGATGGGGCGTCCGGCATTGCCAGAAGAGGTGGCCAATATGGCGGTGTTTCTGGCCTCAGAAAAAGCCAGCTATGTCACAGGTACCTGTATTCAAGTGGATGGAGGATTTGTTAAAAGCTTATTCTAAATCTAGAAGCTTTCAGCCAACCGTGTCCTTTTAGGGGACAGCCTTCAATTAGCGTTGGGTTCGAAACCTAACGTGGGTTTGAGCCGCATAATCACTCTTAGTAAGAGAACCGTGGAAAAAGCAAAACCACTAAAATTAAAGATCCCCATCCTTCTAGGCAGCTGCAGAAATGGCCGACAAAGCATAAAGGTGGCTCAATTTATTGTAGGAGAACTTAAAAAAAATGAGCACATCCAAACAGAACTGCTGGATCTGGATAAATATAATCTACTGATGCTGGAGGAGCGGATAAAGGATATGCAGAATCCACCTTCTAACTTACTAGATTTTTGCGCCAGACTAGGTGATGCAGACGGCATTTTAATTGTTACCCCTGAATATAAGAATGGTTATCCAGGGGTATTAAAAAATGCTCTCGATTATCTTGAGCCCCAGGCGTTGAGGCGTAAACCGATTGGTATTTGTACTGTATCTGCCGGTGGGTTTGGCGGGCTAAACTGTCTGGCTCAGCTGCGGTTGGTCTGTCTGGCATTAGGAGGTGTGCCGATTCCAGCACAGTTACCTATTTCTCGTGTGCAAGAGGTGTTTGGTGAGAAAGGTGAGTTATATGATCTTACTTTTCTTACCAAGCTTAATACCTTTATCCAGGAGTTAGCGTGGTATATAGAAGCAATGGTTAAACAAAAGCAAAGCTCTAGTTGAAGTTATCAAAAAACAGATCAAAGGCAGCCTCACCTGTTAAGAGAAGCTGGTTGTAATACAAATCACATCAGTGGTTGCCTTTCAAGCACATCAAAAATAACCTTAATTGAAGAGATTAGGGTATTTATTAACTAAAAAGCCTACAATATAGGGATTTTAAGTAATAAACATCTGCTTATCGATAGTTTCTGCGAATGAATTTTGATGTGTATGGCAATTTATTAATGTGTTACATACAAACAACTTGATTCATGCTACCTTGCTTGCAACTGTGACGGACTGTCATAGTTGAGCCTCTGAGGGCATAAGTCTTAAATACTGGACTGGAGGAAAAACAACATTATGTATTGCTCATTTTTATTCTTACGCAAGTTACTGACTGTAGCTTGCCTGGCGCTACTGGTGACTGTCGGGACGTTTATTGGGAAAGCCGAAGCCGCAACAACTTCATTTCAAAATCCATATTTTATAGATGCTGACAAAAACCGCATCACATTTGATGCTAGAAGTGGTGAAGATACTATTAATGGTGACAATGTAAGCGATCTTTTTCTCTATGACGCCACTTCTGACGGTACACCTGCACAAGATTGTCCTCAGAAAAGCGGAACAACGTGTAAATATGGTGCACACTATAGCCCACCAACCATAAGGGTGAGCCCTGATAAATCTATCGATCTGACGCTTGTAAATAGCTTGCCAGTCATTTCCCCTCCCCTTGCTGATCAGATGCCACCAGTAGAGGCAAACTTAGAGTATGTTTCCCAAGACACCAATCTTCACTATCATGGCTTTAATGTATCGCCATTGTTAGGATCTGATGATGTGGTGATGCATGTGCACTCAAGAAATACACCCACTCCAGTAAAAGGCAACAACGGTGAAAATGAGCTGCTAATACCAACTGCTCCATTGCCAGTTGGCAATAACAATCCTGCTGGCGGAAATTATCCAGGCACAAATACTTTCAACCCTATTACAAACTACGGGATGAAAGTTAACCTACCAAAATATCATCAGTCTGGGTTGTTCTGGTATCATCCCCATGTCCACACCGTCAGCGATCCGCAAGTTAAGGGGGGAATGTCAGGGGGGATTATTGTTGAGGGTATAGAGGATGATGAGTATTATCCTGTTCTGAAAAATCTGACCACCTGCTTACCAATTCTTGTCCGAGGCGAGCCCGAGTGCATTGATGAGAACACTCCTTTGATCAAAACTGATGGCGAGAAAGTAATGCTGTTCAAGGATGCTAATCCTGCAGTTAAGGATAATAAAGACCCTTCAGTTAAGGATAATAAAGACCCTTTTACTGTTAATGGTCAATACAACCCCGAAATCAAAATTGCTCCAGGGGAACTTCAGTTCTGGCGTATCGGTAATATTGGCGCAGATAAATACCTGAATCTGACATTCATCGATCCTGCAAGCCCAGGGGGAAATAATCATGGTTCAAGCCTACCAACCTTCTACATTCTGGCTCGTGATGGTAGTACGGTTACTAAACCCGTACCCGCAGAATCGATTTTGGTACCACCAGCTAGTCGGGTTGAAGTATTAGTCATTGGAGGAAATAGCGGGGATAATTATGAGCTTGTATCGTCAATAAAAAATGATCCAGTGCCCTATGGCGATAACATGGCCGATAAGCTTTACTATAACTTAGCATCTGTGGGGGTTACAGGTGATTCAGTAGATTACGATTACGAAAAGTCATTTGGTAATTCATGTACGAGCTTGAAAGATTGCATCCTTTCCATGTCGTCGTCGGGCGATGAAATTCTGCCAGATGCCAGTCAGCTGGCCAAGCTACCCTATTGCTCTAGCACATCTGACTATACATGTATGGTTAAAGAGAATCCAGAAAATCCTGAGGATAAATTTGAATTCGACTTTGGCTTCACACGAATTAAAGCAGATAGCAAACCCTACACAGTATTTACCATGAACAATGAGGTATATGAGGAAAATCGTATCGATAAAACCGTTAGCTTGGGTACTAATCAAGAATGGAAGCTAGTCAATACTAAAGCGGGGGCTCATGCTTTTCACATGCACCAACTCGATTTCACTATGACTGAAGTGACGGTACCTCAAAGTGCAGTGCATGTTGATAAGGAAGGTTCCTATTACTATGACAACTATAAGGCTGATTGCACATTAATTAATAACGGTGCTGACTACAACTGTAAACTCAGTGACTATGGATATCGGGATACAATTAACTTACCTCCAAACAGCACAACTATTATTCGGACTCCCTTCTTGAACCCATTTATTACAGGTATATTTGTCTTCCACTGTCATATTCTGCGTCATGAAGATAGGGGAATGATGAAGAATATTAAGGTAGTCGATTCAGATAGTTATCTATCCTCATTCGAAGAGGAGATTAAGCTCTTCAAAGAGAGCTTAGGGCCTGGACCTGCTTTATGAGCTAGATTAATTGTTGAGTAATAACTCCTGGAGATACATATAGCTTACTCGAAGCTCCCCATGAGTTTCAAGGCATAATCAATCTCTCCAGACAACTAAACTAGTAGTACAATTCCATTAAAGGGAAGTTTCTCTCTTCGGTGAGCTTCCCTTTTAGTCTAGATTACTCAATGATGGTAGCCTCAAAATCTTATTTTCCTGATTGCACCATGGCAAAAGGATTCTGACAATAGATGAGAGATGTAATATGTAAAGATGATCTGCACATTCAAGCAGGGAATCGATTTAAAGCTCAAGGCAAAGTAAAGGAAGCATTGGTAGCTTATCAAAAGAGTATTGACTTAGCATCTCAAGCCAAGCGCTTAACTGCTCCATATCTTACCCAAGTTATTAAGCGAGCTGCGTCCATTGCCCCCATCAAGCAAACTCCCTACAAGAAAATAATCTACTATGCAGGCATAGGGGGACTTTGTAATCGTTTGCGTGCTCTCTGTAGCTATCTATATTTAAGTCAGTTGTTAGATATACCCCTGAGTATGTGCTGGTATCCAGAAGAAGCTTGTGATTGTTATTTTGAGGAGTTATTTGAAAATGTTTGCGAAATGATATCGCCGCAATCTATCTTGCCGATGTTTATTAGAGAAGATTCTGCAAATATCTTGTATGTTAGTGTGTGGGGATGGGATGATATTTATAAAACCTATTTTCAAGACTATGTAGATTATGGCACCTATTGGAACTCCTATGTAAGTTTTGTGCAAAAAATGCCTATTAAGCAGCATATTTTACAAAGAGTCGAAACCTTTGTGGAAAAATATTGGCATAAAGATATTGTTGGTTTACATCTTAGACGAACAGATTTGTTAAAGCATCTTAAATCTAGAGGCTTAGATTCAAAATACTCTTCAGATGAAAAATTCTTAGATGCAATCGATCGAACAATCATCGGCGGTTGTGAACACTTTTTTTTGGCAACAGATAATGAACCGACTAAAGCGTTGATTCATCATCGTTTTCCAGGAAAAATAATTAGCTATTGCCAGGATTTTGATGATTCCACAAAACGTCATACGTCTGTTGAGGATGCTTTGATAGATCTATATTTGCTCTCCAAATGCACAAGGGTTATAGGTTCTTATCAATCTAGTTTTAGTCACTATGCCACTATTCTAGGAAATATTCCTTTAGTCTACCCTTAGAGTATTCGAATGATTAGATATTTTCTAGTTGAGTGATCGCTTGACGTACAAGGAAACTAAACAATGCCTATTCAGTTTGAACTAGCCAAGTATGTTAATCCTGTATTTGTTGAAACAGGTACTTATAAAGGAGGTGGAATTGCTGCTGCTCTAGCTGCAGGTTTTTCCAAGGTATATAGTATTGAAGTGTCTGAAGAATTCTATAACAATGCTGTCCAAAGATTTAAGCCTGAAATTGAACAAGGCATTGTGGAGATAATCTTAGGTGATTCATTATCCTGTTTACCAGAGGTGATTAATAAAATAGATAAAAAGATTACGTTTTGGTTAGATGCTCATACCACTCTGGGATATGAAGGAGAAAAATCCTGTCCTTTGTATGAGGAGCTTGAAGCAATTTCTCATCACCCCATCAAAGATCACACCATATTAATTGATGATCTACGTTTACTTTCTCAAGAAGGGTGGGGAATATCTATTAATCAACTCAAAGTGATAGAAATAATTCAAAAAATCAATAGTAATTATTCAATTAATCACGATAACGGAAAGATAGAAAATGATGTTTTAGTTGCTTTGATCACCCATAGCTAATGATGGAAGGCTTACCTATTAATAGACACAAAATTATTTTTTTGACAGCCATGAATACACCAGGAAAGTTTGCTATTTTCACTGTGCATAAAGCTGCTTCAATGTTTTTGCATAGAATTTCTAAGCAAGCTTGTGCAATGGCTCAAATTCCCTATTGCTCACCTAATAACAAGGAGCCAAGTGGCAATTTACTATACATCCGCCGAGCTGATGAGAATTTTTCACAAAGCACGCTTGATAGATTTAATTCCATCCATGCGGGTTGTATTGGTCCAATGCGCCGTCCTTTAGATATTGATTTAGATACGTGTTTTGTTAACTTACATCTACGGGATCCCAGGGATGGTTTGAACTCAATGTTCTTTTCTTGGACAAAGATTCACCCTGGGTTTGATCCAGTTAAACGGCAAGAGTGGACCGCTTGGGGGATCGACAGATTTGTCATTGAGTTTAGTGATGATTACCTTGATAGATATGAAAAATATCTAGACTATTATCTTGGGCATCCCAATGTCACATTACTTAAGTATGAGGATATGGTCTATAAATTTAATAGTTGGTTAGACTTATTTCTTAAACCTTTTCGGCTTTCGCCAAAGCATGTTAACTGTTTACATCAACAATTTTTTCATGAAGTAGAGCCTCAGAATGCAGATCCTGATGGCCATAGACGTAAAATTCTTCCTGGAGACTTCAGAAATAACCTGAAGCCTGGAACAATAGAATTGTTGAATCAAAAATTCAAACATGTTCTTCATGCTCTAAATTATATGTAATACAGACTAATTTATAAAAAGCAGATATTTATTAATCTGGAACTATCTAAAAGGTGAATTCCGATTGCATAATTATGTTAAGCGTATCGGGAATTAATAGGATTTTATTTCTCAGACAGTTAATTTATTTCTATGATTTCAAATTTTCGAGTATTTCTTCACAAATTAGTCAATGATTTAACTCCTTTTCTTCAGCTGCTTCAATGGAGAATCGAATCAGTCTTTTATAAAAAGACAATTTCATCTATTACCTATGCTAATGACGTTAAAACAGATGGTGCTGGAGCACAACTGCAAAGAATATACGGTATCTACGCAATATCAAGGTTATTGTCCATACCATATGTTCATAGCCCACTTATAAAAATAGACTATCAGGGATTAAATGCTTTAGAACAAAATAGTGGGTCAGATGAAATCTTATTAAGATGGAATAAAGAACATACTTTACCTTCTGATGCTGATTATTCTCCAGCAGAAACACTCAAAAGGACTGTTGTGTCCCCTAACCTTAAAGAATTGATTAGCCTTCGACGGGAAGCTTACAGTCGTCGACAGAGTATACAATTACGAATTGCTATTCCTTACAAGGTGACAGATATTCTGCCCAACTCATATAAGGTAATACGTAACCTCAATTACCTAAAGCAAGAAATTCATAATCGCTCAGAGTTAAGAATAGCAATTCATGTCAGAAGAGGAGAGTTATTTGTTGTTGACTCACACCGAATGCTGCCCAATCAGTATTATCTTACTGTGGCTGAGCAAATCGCCAGGACATTTGATAAGTTTAGACTTAAGTATTCTTTTGAGCTATTTACAGAGGTTCCCAAGAGAAGATTCACTGTCACTCCATCACATCACGGCATTATTGGTAGGATTTCAGATCCCATATTAGTTAACCCCGAAGATTGCCAAATTAATGATTTTAAGGTTCTCCCAAACCTAAAAAAATATATAAATACAGATCCTGTTGAGGCAGTTAAGTTAATGTCTTCTGCAGATATATTGGTTTTAAGCCGCTCGTCTTTTAGCTATCTTGCGGCTATCATAAATTCCTCTGGGGTAATCATATACAATCCATTTTGGCATGCAGCACTTTCTGACTGGATAGTTGTAAATGATGCTGGGACTCTATCGGAATCAAAGCTTAAACGTCAACTCAAAATCAAACAAGTTATTCATTAATGATTATTTCCCTGCCCAAGCATTATTCTTCTCATATCCTAGCTTAACTAAAGCATCGTCAAATAGCTCTAGAAATTTAACTCTATGAGTATACTTGAAGTATTTCTTCCATTGCTCAGGTTTACCAGATCTAATATGTCTAGTTTCTATCCGTCTAGCATCCTTAAAACTAGTTGAAAAGAGGCTACTATCGTAGGCGATCTTGAGGATGCTTGAGAGAATCTCATCAGGAAAACCTAGAAAAATAAATATTTCCTGAAACAGCGTCAGTTCTTTATCTAAAATGAGTTCTTCATACTTAACTTCTATAAATGATGGGTTGGCATAATTCCAATTAAGCATTTCTTGAATATTATCTAGACCAGAGTTTTCCATTTCAAATATCAGTTGATCGTCTAATGAAGTATAGCTATTAATCTTTTCTTGATATGTTAGGCCTCCAAATTTCTCTTGCTTAGCATGTAACCATTTTTCTTGAGATTTTTGATGGTAGAAGCAGCCTGAAATGATTATATCTCTGGGATCTCTTATTAAGTGAAGACCTCGATATTTCAGATCTAGCCTATTAAAGTCGAATTGACTTTGAGCTTGAAAAAAAACATCAAAATCTTTGAGCAATTTCTTCTGATCACCGGCAAAGAATCTCAATTGAAACTGTTGACAGATTCTTCCAAATATGGAAACCATCCAGCCTGTTCCTGTTTTGTGATGAGTGCCAACTAGAATTTTGTATTTAAGATTCACTATATTTTAACTCCCGATGTCTCGCTCCTTCTCTGTTTACTTATCTGCTGTTAAGGTGGTCATTAATCCTGAGCTGTTACTAACCTGATATTGCTCTGCCTGCATTCGCCAAAGAGCACTATATTCACCATCTTGTTGAAGAAGTTCCTCATGAGTTCCTGTTTCAACTAATTTCCCTGCTTTTAAGACGAGAATTCTATCAGCTAAGTGTACGGAAGCAAGTCTATGGGTAACTAAAATTGCGATCTTATCTTTTACTAATTTGGCAAAGCTGCTGTAGATTTCGTACTCACTTCGTGGATCTAAAGCTGCTGTTGGTTCATCTAAAATCATGATCTGAGCATCTTTTTCACGCATAAATGCTCTTGCGATCGCAATCTTCTGCCACTGTCCACCAGACAGCTCAGTTCCTTTGAATTTTTTACCTAAAGGTGTTTGATATCCATCTGGAAGCTGTTCAACCTGGGTTGAAATTTCTGCTTTTTGGCTTGCATACTTAAGCCTCTTTATGTCAGCAGCAGCTTCGATATCTCCCAGAGCAATGTTTTCAGCAATAGTAAAATAATAACGACAGAAATCTTGAAATACTGCTCCAATTTTTCGTCGCCAGTTGTCTAGATTCAAATCTTTAATGTTTGTTCCATCTATAGAAATAGTACCTTGCGTTGGATCATAAAAGCGTGCTAAGAGTTTAACTAAAGTACTTTTACCTGCTCCATTCTCACCCACAATAGCAATAGTTTCGCCAGGATTTAAGGTTATGGAAATTCCACTGAGTGCCTCACGTCCGTCTGGATAAACAAAATCCACATTATCAAATGTTATACCAGACTCTATAGAGTTTGGTATAGCTTCCCCAGGGATAGCAACCGGTATCCTAGACTCGGTATCCATAAATTTAAAGAGCATCTCTAAAAACAATACGCTTCTTTGCATATTCAAAGAAAGCTGAGTAATGGTAGTGATATTATTCTGAACATAAGCAAGCGCTTGAATTAACAAAAGAATGCTTCCAGGAGTTAACTTTCCTGATATAGCCTGGAAAATCACCCAACCAAAACTAAATGCATTTCCTAATGTACTCAACATTCCTAAGAATGTAATACTAGTTGCTTGCTGACTCCGCAGTTTAGTTAGGGCTTGATGTTTATCTTCAAATGCTTTTAGATAACGTTGACTAAGTAATGGATATAATCCAAATAGACGAACCTCTTTAGCATAGGTATCTTCTAGCATGATATTAGCGTAATAACGCATCTGCCGAGTCTGAAAACTTTTTCTAAAGGTTGCATTCCAGATATTTAGCTCTATTTGGAAGGAAGTATAGGCTTGGGGTAAGTATGTTACTATTATCAATAGTGGAATCCACCAACTTACAGTTGCTAATAATGCCAGCATAGTTATCAGCGTAATTAGCTGCTTGAAGATTCCCAACAGACGATTTAATATGCCAAAAGGCTCTGATCCCGCTCTTGCGTGAAGTATTGATAGTTGATCGTAGAATTCAGCATCTTCAAAGTTAGTAATATCAGCAAAGCTATTAGCTTTTTTCATCAGCCTTAGATTAATGCTTGCTGTTAATTCATCTGCCAAATTCATTGACACAACATTTACCCAGGGGCTAGAAATGTTTTCTAATACCATAACCAGAATCCACAGACATATCACTGTGGAAATGGCTAACCAATGAATGTCTTCTCCTGGCATTAAGGAAACAGCAGTATCTACAACTTGTTTGTTAATGCCTACGGTAACTGATGGGATAAAACTTTGGACTAGAAGAATAATAACAAGAAATATTGTCCTCCTAGGAGCAGTCTCCCACAGTAAGCTTAAATAGCGGCTAAAAAGTGTGCCATATTTAAAGAATACTTGCCTGATGTTTGATCTCAAGCTTGTATCGCTATTGTTTTCACTATTTTCCTGTTCACTATGGCGCTGGCTAGTATTTTTTTCGATACTGTCGTTTTCGTGACTATTGTCCATAGGATTAGTTGATATTGGCTGATTTGCCTGGTCTACCAATTGGTCTGTTGTTTGCTCCATAATGTTTAATTCTTTATTAGAATAAGTCGTAGATTGCAGACTCTATTTGTCGTCCAACAGTTTGCCAAGAATAGTCTAATTTCAATAATTTATAGGCAGAATCAGCCATTTTTTCCCGTAACATTGGATTTGACCAAAGCTGACAAATGCCCTCAACCATTGCATCTATCTCGTCTCGGAGCAGCAAATGCTCTCTATCAGCAACGTTTAATCCTTCAGCCCCCTTGGTTGTACTCACTACAGGACAGCCACTGGCAAAGGCTTCCAAAATTTTCAGGCGAGTTCCTCCTCCATGGCGCAGTGGCACAGCCATAACACTGGCAGCAGCTAAATAGGGTCGAATATCTGAAACCTGTCCCGTAACAATGATCCCCGCATTAGCCTGGGCCGCTTCGATCATTTGTTTATTCGGATTGCGCCCTACCAATAATAAACGGCAGTCTGGATAAACTTGCCGTAGTCGAGGGTATATTTCATTGATGAGTAACTCAACGGCTTCAGCATTAACAGCATAGGAGAATTGCCCCAAGTACAGAACATTGTGTCGTCCCTTGGCTTCCAATCCCTCAGGCAAAGGGCAGGTACCTGAATGAATGCACTCATACTTGGCCACATCTACCCCATTGGGAATCACCTGGATATAAGAGACTGGTCCATACAAATTTTGTAGTTGTTGTTGATCGGCATGGCTACAAACCCACACTTGATCTACTTGATGAACAAGTCTGCGCTCAATCGGTTGAGTTAACGCTAGCTCAAGCTTTTGGCGCATTGTTAAATTTCGCTTCTCGATGACGGCATAAGCAGCGTATATTTCTTTTAACCACACACCATGCACATTATGTTGATCTAAAATGAGACGACATCCAAATTGCTTAACTAGTGGAATATAGCGATGAGCCCACATCTCAGCAACTACTAAGTCAGGCTGAAATTCTGTCAGTATATTTTGAAACTGTTTAGCACTTTCTTTAGTGTATTTACCAATTTTACTGCGGTAGGGATACCGTCCAGATTTTAGCCATGGTAACTGGGAAACTAGCCTTTCCCAAAGAGAAGTATCTTTCTTAGACGTATTATAGTGATGACGTACATCCACCCCTGGGATTGATTGACCGTTAGAATCCATGGGAAACAACGAGAAAACTCCCACTGAACCCAATTTTGCCATTGCCCTAATTGCCTGCAAATAGCGTAGATGAACGCCTCCTTGAGGGGGGTAAGGATCCCCAGCAGTAGTAATAAACAGTGTACGAATTGAGGGCAACATTGCTTGTGTTTCAACTCTACAGGTAAGATTTGTTAAGACTACAGGTAAGATTTGTTAGAACTACGGTTAGATACATTAAGTCTATTGTTATTATTGTTTCCGCGTTATTCATAATTTATTTAAGGATAAGATGCGTGTCTACCTATCGAGCAATCATCACTACCCGGCTAAGGTGACAGGAACCGCCTCACAGCATACCACAGATCTGCTGGCTAGAGGTTTGGGAGAATTAGGGCATGATGTCTTTTACGATTTGAGACAAAACGAACTTTTAGCCCCCCTACCTGATTGTGTTACCAAGGTAACAGAACGAAGATTTGACACTGATATTTTGCAGCCTCAGGATGTTTCCGTATTTGACTCGTTTGATTCTCGGGGCAAGCCCTGGATTAGAACCGTTCAGGCACCCTTTGGAAATCATGATTTTTCAGGGTTATCAAAGAAAAACTGGATCTTTGTCTCCCGTGCCCATGCCCATAGCTATGGCTGTAATCGCCATGTCCATAACAGTATTGATCCTGCTGACTTTATCTATTCTGAAACCAAAGATGACTATTTTATTTTTTTAGTCTGTGGTTTAGAACGAGCTGTTTTGAAGGGGCTGGGACTGGCGTTGCTCCTGGTCCAGGAACTGGGCATTAAACTAGTTGTCGCAGGATCTAGCAAAGATAAATTTTATCAACGACAGTTTGCTGCCATGTGTCAGGAACAGGGGATAGACTTTGTTGGCGAAGTTCGAGGTCCTAAAAAAGCCGAATTAATTGCAAGAGCAAAAGCACTGCTTGCCCCCACCTTGATTAATGAACCATTTGGCTTGGTGATTGCCGAAGCATTAATCTCTGGAACTCCAGTAATTTGTAGCGATCGCGGCTCCTTTCCAGAACTGGTTTCACCCGATGTCGGTTTTATTTGCCGTAGATTCCATGAGTATATTGCGGCTGTTGAAATGCTTGAAAAAATTGATCCCAAGGCATGCCGAGAAAAGGCAATGCAAGATTTTCATTACCTAAGAATGGCTGCCAATTATATAAAGGAATATGAGATAGAAATATCCTTAGGCTGTCTTACTCAACGATAAGTAACCTTCCACCATGTCTTTAAGATTTCACTGGAGACTACCCGCTGGCACTGACAAATCATCAGAAGCCACCTTTGATCCACAAGGATTAGGGCTACTTGATATTGAAACAGACATTAACTTCTGTCGTCGAGCAGAAGAAATTGGCATTGAGTCTTTATTGACGGCATTTGGCTACTATAGGCCCGATCCAATTTTGCTTTCCACCGCCCTCGGTCTGGCCACACAGAAAATTAAGTTTACGGTTGCCTATCGCCCTGGACTGCTGTCGCCCACATTATTTGTTCAGCAAATTAATACCCTTGCAATGTTAACTCATGGTCGAGTCAGCTTAAATATCATTGCTGGCCATTCTAAAAAAGAGCAAGCCTATTATGGCGATTTTCTAAATCATGATGAGCGATATTCAAGGGCGGGAGAATTTCTAGAGATTTGTCATGGCCTTTGGCAAAATAATGGTGGTTTCACCTTTAAAGGTCAATATTTTCAAGTTGAAGATGCACATTTAGGTACCCCCTTTCTTTCAGCAGAGCGTAGCTTTCCAGAGATATACATTGGCGGTGGTTCGCCGCCAGCCCAGGAGTTGGCAATCAATCAAGGCTGTTGTTGGCTACTGCTTTTTGATACTCCGGACAATTTGAGAGCGCGTATTCAACCAGTCTTGAAGCAAGGTATAGAGGTGGGACTGCGGGGCTCCATTGTAGTTAGAGAGACTCGAAAAGAGGCCATTGAGGCAGCCTATTCACTGATTGATACAACGAAACAGCAGTGGGTTGAAGACGTCTTTACCAAGAATTCTGAATTTGAATCGATCAAAGCCGCATTTGAGTATATGCAAGAAGCAGATGCGAATTGGCTGACACCTTGGCTGTGGAAGGGTGCAGTTCCTTTCTGTGGGCCTTCATCAATTACGTTGGTGGGCACACCGACAGACATTGCCTCAGCCATCATGGAATACAAAAATATTGGCTGTTCGCAATTTATTTTATCTGGATGGCCTGAACTTGAAACCATGACCTATTTTGGGCGAGAAGTTTTGCCCATTATTCGAGAAATGGAACAGAAGATAACCTCTTAGAGTGTTATAAAAACATAGATTTTCAGGCTGAGTACATTAAGGAGTTTAATCGCTTAACGGAGTCAGTTATGGGCAAGCAAATTATATTGTCTGATCTCCTCCACTTACGTTATAGACCTCATAAATGGCCAAAGCTCAAAGAATGTCAGCCATGTCCAGCGTTTCAACTGTTTGATTGGGTTATTTGGCTTCCTCATTCGGCGCTTTCGTGTCGTTTCCGAAATTTCATGCCTCGTACAGTTCTCTGCCTAGCCCATTTAAGCAGTCTTCAAGTATTACTGAAACTAAAAAGCTGCCTTAGTAACTCTACTGTAATTATTGCTGGACGAGATACAAATTTGAGTAAGGTATTGCCGATAGTTGAGACTTTGTTGCCTTACTGCCAAAAGATTTACTACGAAGCTAAAGATATAGCTCATCCAGAAATAGAGTCATTTTCTATGGGGTTTACTAGTTTTTACTTCTACCTACATCGGGTTGAGTTTGAGACCATTTCCCAGTTGGCTACATTAGTTTCTAATTTGGAATGGGAAAAGCAGGGAGTATTAGCTGCTTGGGGTGGTATTTATGCCAGGCTTGACCAGATTTTAGCAGATCGGCGTGCTGCGGTTGAATTTGTTGAAAATTGTCCATGGATTCAGAGAGAGCAGCTTGAACCTGCTGATTATTGGCAGCGTCTGGCCGAGTCTAAATTTCTGCTAGCCCCTGCTGGTAATGGGATTCAGTCTCCTAAACTAGCAGAAGCCTGGTTGATGAGAACAGTGCCGATTGTAACCGATAATCCCTGCTTTCGGGATCTTCAAGCGGAGGGCTTTCCCCTACTCATTATCGATCAATGGAATGATCTTACTCAAAAACTGCTGGAAAATTTTGAGACAGAACGATGCAATATTGACTGGGAAAGGGTCCAATCAATGCTGACGCTGCAACATTTTCGCTCACGTTATCTCTTACCTTCGGAAGATATGGATAAATGGGAGGATGAGTAAGCAGGCAATGATTTATCCCACGTGCCTAAACAGATTTATATGGAATGCTACGTAGCTTTAATGGGTAGTTCTAACGTTGTAAAAACTGGATGTAGTCGTGACTAATTTTTATCAGAGATATTTATTGGAATGGGCATAAATGCATAATCGGATAGTTCTTAATTATTGGCATGGAGGTCTGTGTAACAATATTGTTCAACTTTGTCATGCTATATATTTGGCAGAGAGTACCTGCTCTTATTTAGAGGTCTCGCCTCATCCTGGTTTACTTGAAACACATCATGATTTTGACTTCACCAATGGTGAACCAACTCAAGAGACAATATCGGATATCTTTTATTGGTTGGATGAGAATTTATTTGGAGTAAAAACTATTGATTGGAACATACGACGTAATATTCTGAAAAGATATATACGTCCAATGTTACCTAAAACATTATTTCCTACTGCAGGCCAAGATGGCCTGACAATTCATATTCGGTCCGGCGATATTTTTAGACGTAAACCAGCGATTAAAGTTTTTAAGCGAGCACCTAACTTGATAGTTGCTCTTAAAAGGCTTTTATCTGGAACCCATCGAGTTAACTCAGAGTTTATTCAGCCGCCCCTGGCCTTTTACACAAGGGTGATTGAAAGTAAGCCATGGTCACGTATTATTCTTATCGCACAAGACACTGAAAATCCTACTATCCATGCCTTACTCAAGGCTTACGGCACCATTGAATTTCAACCAGGAAGCCTTGAAAGGGATATCATGGCATTACTGTCAGCTCAAAATCTAGTTATTGGCTATGGCACTTTCGGTATCACCTGGGCACTACTAAGCGATCATATTCAATCACTATACTCTCCTGTAGTACCTATTAAAACCTTTGACCATCTGTACCCAGGCGATATCAAGGGCGTTAGCGTTTATCCCTTTGAATTTCAGAACTACATACCCATAGGTCAATGGAAAGCAACTGCAAGGCAAAAGCAGTTGATGTTGAAGTATTGCGATCGCAATATCCTAGCCATCCATTCGCCACGGGATAGTTAGACAGCCCTTTTACAGTTAACAGGCTTGCGATAACTTTTCAGCTTTGGAGACTTGTAAACCCAAAAATAGCGCACGAAACATCATAAAACTAGTCCACGCTAACCACAAAATATGACAGCTGTGCCATTGCCAAGCAGCCATTGCCAGTAAGCTGAAGCCACAAATAGCAGCCAGTACCATCGCATCTCGCAATATAGACCCCACCGCTAATCCAAGGAAATAACCATCTAAGGTATTAGCAATGGACCCAAATGTCATCACTGGCAGCAACCAAAACACATAGATGTGCATCAAAGAGAGTACAGACTCTTTATTGGTAAAGAATTGGAATAAAACGTCCGAAAAGCCGATGGTAACCGTTGCACACAACACACCTGCAGCCATGCAGCTCACCATCGCTAACTGTAACAACTGTTGTAACTTATCGCTCCGTCCTTCTCCATAAAACACCCCCGTCAGACTTTCAGTGGCATAACAAAATCCACGGCTGATATGTGAAAAGAGTATCACTGCCTGGAATAGCAACGTATTAGCTGCAAAAATAGTCGTGCCTAAGGATGAGCCAATGTCAATAAAAACGGACATTGTGAGGCCAATGACTAATGTTTTGAGCAAAATATCTCGATTTAGGATCAACGTTTCTACGGTGGCTGACCAATTATGGATACGGGGTAAGAGTCCTTTAATCGAGTGCCATGGCAACAATCTGGCAGCAAATCCTAAGGCAATCACCAAGGCCGCATACTGGCTGCCAACAGTGGCTAACCCCGCCCCCGTACTGCCCCAATGGCAGCGCACAATTAACCAGTAGTCGAGAAAAATGTTGGCTCCGTTACTGACAATCGAAATTAGCAACACCTTGCCACTCTGTTCCAGCCCCAACAGCCAACCCAACAATACAAACATGGTCATATTGGCCGGCACACCTAGAATCATGACATTGAAGTAGGCCCGACCAGCAGCCTCTGTTTCGGCGGTGGATGCCAGTAGGTTAAACCCTAACTCCCGAATTGGCCATTGCAATAACAAAATCACACCGCTGAATACCAACGCCAAGAGTAGATTTCGCAGCAATATAAGAGCCACCTCATCCTCATCTTGTCGTCCACTGGCTTGAGCAGTAGTACCCGTAGTCCCCATACGTAGCGTTAGACCCAGGCGATAAATTAAATCAAAAATAACCGCAGCCAGGGCCACCCCATTTAAATGACGAATTTCATCCAGGTGTCCCAGGAAAGCAACATCAATCAGGCTGGCCAGAGGCACCAACAGGTTAGACAGAATATTTAAAGTTGACAGTCGAAAAAAACGTACTCTGAAAGTATCTGAGTCTAAGTCTGGGATATCGGTAAGCTTTGTGACTTCATGACTCATAAAAAACGTTTCAGATACCTATGGGCGAACAGGTATGATTGTAGTGCCCAGAGGCCTTTTTGACACTTGGTCTGACTGACCTGGCTATCCAGTTGATGGATAACTGACAAAATACGCCCCAATACGCTACGAACCTAACGAACCCGGTATCGAAGGGCATCCGCAAGGGAGTCCTACAGGATTGTCAATTTTTAATCGGGTTTAATGAATTCGGATTTGGTATAAGCGCCATTTTGGCAATATGCCTTACACTTCAGTCAATGAGAAAAACTCAAACGTGTGAAAAGTAGGCAAACAAGGAAATAGTATTGACATTATGGCCAGACATAAACAACCTACTCAATACAACGTATGCGTTGAGCCCATACATCGAGCGTCTTCTTATTTCTTTGAGTCAGCCCCATCAGTAGATACAGACCGAAGTGATAAAATTGGCCGCTATGGCAGATATGGAAATCCCACCTGGATACAGGTAGAGAATAGGCTTGCTGAGCTAGATAAAGCCGAAGATTCCCTGCTGTTTGCATCAGGAATGAATGCCATTACGACAACGTTACTAGCCTTTGCGAAACCGAAAGATCATATTGTTTTCACCGGTAACTGCTATAAACACACCCGTTCTTTTATCGCTGAGTTTCTAAAACGTTACGGCGTTAAATCACAAGCTGTTAATTACAGCCATGAGCAGGATTTTAGCACCTCTATTATCCATGCCATTACAGACGAGACCAAGCTAGTCGTCTTAGAAACACCGTCCAATCCCCATTTATATTTGGTAGACATTGAAAAAATTCACAGTCATTTGCCGTCTCAATGTTTGCTAATCGTCGATAGCACGCTAGCCTCACCCATTAATCTGTCTCCCATAGATCTTGGGGCCGATCTGGTTACCCACAGTTGCACTAAATACATTGGTGGCCATGGAGACCTTCTGGCAGGCTGTGTGTCTGGTTCCCAGGAGTTAATTGATTTGATTCGCAACTATCGCAATATGATGGGAGGCATTATCGATCCACAGTGTGCGTTCCTAATTAATAGAAGCTTAGATTCGTTTCCACTACGTATGCGGTATCTCAACGAATCTGGCATGAAAATTGCTCATTTTTTAGAACAACACTCAGGCGTCAATCGTGTATTTTACACAGGGCTCAAAAGCCATCCCCATTATCACCTGGCTAAAGACTATCTTAAAGGCCACGGTGCTGTTATCACCTTTGAACTGGGCTGCGATCAGCAAGCAACTACCCAGTTTATTGATGATCTAAAAATACCGTTTATGGGGTCAAATTTTGGCACGAGTGCCACTATGATTGAGCAATGTAGTATCTTTACCTACTATCATTTAAGTGCCGATCAGCGCCACGCTCAAGGCATAGGCGATAGTCTAGTTCGCCTCAGTTTGGGATATGAGGATACTGATTTATTAATAGAGGATCTCAATCAAGCGCTCGACAAGATTACATAACATTGACATGAGTACCTTTAATCAGTTCCAACATTAGGCTGGCTTTCTGAATTTGCTTCAGACTGGCATAGATACAGCCCAATCAGAACGATGGCAAAACTGATGGCGTTAACTAAGGTGATACCCTCGTGAAAAATCGCCCAGGCCAGTAATGTGGTAAAAATCGGTTCTAACAGGAGAAATACACTGGTGAATCCTGCCGATAGATTTTTAAGGTAGTAAGTAATAACGCCTTGACCGATGACTCCACATAAAAGGCCAAGGCTAATAACGGAGAACCAACCTGAGTATGTAGAGGGAAATAATATGCCCTCGGTAAACAGTGCCAGGGGACACAGCATCAAGCTAGCAATTGTGCTATACCATCGCAAAATGGCTTCTGTTGAGAGGGACTGACGCAGATTTTGTCTGATTAGATAGTGGATTGCATTTATCCCTGCCGAGAGTAACGCGACCATATCTCCCGTTAAATGGGTCATACCCACATTGGCATCTTTGAGGCTAATCAGGCTTACCCCCAGACAGGTGATTACCATGCCCATAAGAAACTGTCGATTAAAGCGTTCTCTGAACAATAGCCAGCCACCGATTACGGCAAAAACTGGGGTGGTATTGTGCAGTAGGTTGGAATTGGCAACGCTGGTTTGTTCTAGGGACCAGACCCAAGTGATGATGGCCAAAGAACCAACCATAATATCGGCCAGTAACCAGAGAATTAAGCCACCACTGAATTGGTTGGTGGTGGTTGGCTTATCACCGTTAGGCTGACGTAATGATTGAATCGCATACCAGACCCAAAGGGCAATGGCAGCAACCAAGAGTCGATTAAAGGTGATGGCAACGGCCCCAATATCTTGCTCTGCTATGCGAATAAAAATAGCGGCAAAGGAGAGGAGGAATATGCCTAAAAAAAGTGGGACTAACCCCAAAATGTCTTTAAAGTGCAGCTGGCTATGTAATGCTGGATTGTCCTCACCTAAGATCATAGATGTTTATCTATTTGCTTGTACAAAGAGACTGAATGGCTGAGTTGTAATCTGTTCTATCTTTCAATTTTAGACACAAGCTAAATGCATTCAACGAATTACTATCCTATCTCTCAGCTCGACTTTATCCACTAAGCAGCATAGCAAAGCAAGTCAGACCAAGTGTTGAAAATCTCACGAGGGATTTTAATCATGTCACTGTCATCTTGAGACCGTTGAAAAATCTGTAACTGCCATAAGTGTTGCCGGACAAGAGATAATGCGTCAGAGAAGGTGGGTAACGATTTTTTGTACCAAGCGGTCTGGGGTGGGTCGAAGGGATGGTTTGATAGCCATTGATGAGCTAAGACTATCACAATCGAGAACATGGCCATCAGGGCCGGTGTGGTACGAGCAATGGCCAGAGGTGACCATTGGCGTTGAGATTCCACCCCTAAATGAGCCCGGACTTCTTCAAAGGTCACTTCGACCTGCCAGCGTAAGCGAAACCAATTAAGAATTTGGCAGGGGTCAGCTGTGAGGTTTGTACAGAGTAAGGCTTGGGTTCTGAACAGTCCATTGGGATCTTTGACCAAGACCCAGCGAATGGGTACAGCTGGTTTGCCAGGTCGATACCAGAGTGCGGTATGAGAGGTCATCAGTAAGGTATAGTCTCCATGTCCATACCAGTCTTTGAGAACAACCGATTGCCAAGGGGTATAGGGATTGTCGATTAAGGCTTGAAGTTTGGGTAAGCGCTTTCCCACTTTGGCAGACCGCCCTCGACGATGAGGGGCACGGGGGGCGGGGGCATTGTATAGAGCTGCATCTAACCGGAGTGGGGTCACCATATGGATCGGTGTTTTCAGATGAGTCACTGCGTTCAACAATTCGAGGGTAGATGCCCTTGGCGGCGATGCGGCCCCTCGTCGTCGTTCTATCGTATCGTCTATGCCCATCACTAAGGGACCCACTGGGACAAAGACGGCCATCAAATGCACCAATAAAATTCGACTGGCCTTGAGACTTGACCAAACCGCTCGATTGAGGACTCGATGGTAGGTTTGGTGATTTTTCGCTTGGCTCAACCCCATCACTTTGAGAATCGCACTGACCGTTCGTTTTCCAGGTGCGCTCCTATAACGAGCACCTGAGCCGCCTCCCATACACTTGGACGAAATAAGGGAGCGAATAGCGATAGCAGATTTAGTATTTCCATTTGCAGCAAGTTGGTTCTGATAAACCTATTGTGCTTGCTGCTTTCCTCATTAACCCCACATGTTTGGATAAAGTCGAGCTAAGGGTTCTTACCAAGGGAGAGTTAGAGGGGGTTAGGCAAACGCAAACGCTAATTTTCAGGACTTGTGCATACACCGTAGCCTATACCCCGAGGGGCATGCGTCAGATGCACGGGGCAATGAGAACCAATGAGTGTCTCTTTTCTGAGCTAAACCATTACTCCTGATCCTGGAGCAGTACAACAGATTGCCAGGCAGCTTGCAAATGCTGATTATTGGGATAAGCTTTCATCTCACTCATTAGCACCCCCAACATGTCATACCAGTATCCATTTTCCGCTAGCCACTGAGCCTGCTCTAATGGTTTTTTCTGCTGAAGTAGTCGGGTCAGCAATGGTGTAGCAGCCACCCGTTGAACCCAGCCCACCAAAACAGGATTATCAGGATCTGCCTGTTCGCCACAAACTACCACAACATGCCAACGGTAGTTACGACCCACGGCTAGAGGGGGTGCTTCATCTGATAATGACAGCCTAATAAACCCAGTTTGATCAGCTACCCCAAAGTCTTCCTCTGCATAATATAGTCCCGCTTCATCCATCACCGTGAGAATTAATCGTTGAACCGATGAGTTTTCTGGCACCTGTACAACTAAGGTAGGACGATCTGCTAAGGTAAGTCCAAAGTTATTCTCAGGCATGAGGACTTCTACTGATTGTTCTTCTATATTACAAAGGCCACCATTGCGTGAACCGACACCAGATGTATCTTTAGGGGCATCGTCTCCAGGTGGATCAAATGTTTCATGAAAAACAATTTTGTCTATGGTATCCACCCTTTTAGGAGATTGTTGGGCGTTTACAGATCGAGTAATAGCAGCCGTAACTATCACAGAAAGTACAGCAGTCATTCCCCAGTAAGCAATTGGGGAAGAATTAAAAAATGTCCCGAGGTGCATCTACTTAGAAGTTTGGTAAAGTACTCAACTTGATCGATTTGCTGTGACAATCTCTACTCAAACTTACAAAGGGGGTTAATAGCTTCAGTAAAGTTTTCAGCAAAATTACCCATAAAAATCAAAAACATCGCTGACTCTTTTTTATAACTCTTAGGTCATTAGCTATGTTGCTTACACAGCAATACATCTAAGAAACAATAGCAATCTCTTTCTTCGATCTCCAAAAGAGCAAGGCATTGCGTCCTCAAAAAGTCATTGTTATTTCGTACAAATTATCCACTACGATAAGTTAGTTGTTACTTTGTACAAAAGTTGAATCCACGATTCTCATTTTGTACAGTATTGTGACTAGAGGAACCACATACTCATTTACAACCAATTCCCAATCAAAACAAAGGGAGCCCAATAGTAAGGGTGCCTATAGTCATCACTACGCAACAAAGACAGCTGTGCTTGTTGCAGCGACCCAGCCCGAGAGCGCCCCACCTGACTAAGCTGTTGATAAAACTGATGCATCAGTTCTGCGGTAGAAAAGTCTTCCACCGACCACAGTGAGGCCACAGTACTCCTTGCCCCAGATCGTACTGCTAAACCAGCCATTCCCAATGCCGCTCTGTCATCCCCCTTAGCCGTCTGACAGGCACTTAAAATCAGCATCTCAACGGGTGACTTTAGCTCTTGCTGCTGCAATAGATTCTCCAGTTCTTTTAGTTGTAGACGATTGTTCCAGGTCAAAATAAACGTCTCATCAGCCTTTGAACTAAACTGCCCATGGGTAGCCAAATGCACGATAGAAACAGGACGTTCAGTCACCTCTTTTGCCAGGTTATCCTTGGTGAAATTTTGATTGAGCAAAATTTGTGTCGATGCTTGGGCTTTAATTTGCCGCATTTCAACATCCACCGCTGGCAACGCATTAAACCCTTGATGAGCAACCGACATTCCCCCGGCTAACACCTGCAAGCCCTGGTTAGGCACCCCTGGCGACTCAAATAGCTGTAAACCAGGCGTCAGAGCTAAACTGTAGCGTTCGATCAGAAATTGCTTGCCATCATGTAAAACCGCCATCGGTAAGTTGCGCAGGGAGCCATCCAGCACAAATACCAGTCGCTGGATGCCAGCTTCTGTCAAAGCAGACTCTGCCGGTCTTAGTAACCAATCGTAGAGTTGTTGGGCCGGGGGTAAGACCCGAGTTGCGGGAAAGGCTGGGTTTAAGGCCTGTCGTAGGCTCTGGAATGTTTTTTGTCGGGTCTGCGCAGATAGCGTACGGCCATAATGCTGTAGAGTTCCGTCAGGTAAGGCCAGAATCACCTCTAATCGATCGTCTAGCAAAATGGGATATAAGACAGCCGCTTGGGGATCAATCTCATCAATGGGACGCACAGTATAGGTCAGACAAGCCTCTCGAAAATAGTTTTCTAGCTCGGCTAGCTGTAGGCCTTCGATCACCTGACGAGAATGGGCTAGTCGCTGTTGTTGTTGCTCGGGTGGTAGGTCATCTACAGTCTGTAACAATAGCTGCACTAATTCGCGATAGACCGGTTCGACTTGTTTTTGAAACGAAAACTGGATGTCTGGATTCGATGCTACCAAATCTTGATCTAACGATTCTAGTAGAGTAACCGCTTGATCATAGGCATCTATCGCTAGCTCAGGTTGTTTCTGTGCTTTGAGAATTCGTCCCCGTTGCCACTGCCAAATAGCAGTAATTTCGTCAGCCTGTACCTGCTTTGAGCGCTGAATTGCTTGTTCTGTTAGGGAGAGTGCCTCAGACCATTGTTGTGTTTGCTCATAAAGCTTGCCGAGCTGCCCAAGGGCATAGGATTCGGCATGAGGATCGTTAAGGGTTTGAGCTTGGTGGATGGATTGGGCGAGGAGGTGGGCGAGGGAGGGGAGGGAGAGAGGGGGAGAGGGGGAGGAAGAATTGGATAGTAGGGTTTCTGCAAAATTGACCTGGGCATAGATGCCCCAACGGCTGGGGGGTAGGGTTTCTAGTTGAGACTTGATGCCGTTGGCTAGGGCCAGGACAGTGGTCTCCTGGGACTGATCGAGCAAAAGTCGCAACTGATTAAGGGCGGTTTCTAGCCAGAGGCGGGATTGGTGTGGTGTGGTGTCGAGGACCTGCTGATAAAAGGAGAAAGCGGTTTTAAGATTGCCTTGGGCTTGGGTGGTGTTGCCAAGTTGGAAACGGGCGTTTGCGATCGCACCCCCATCATTCAGTTCCTGAGCAACGGTCAAGCTATCAGTCAATACAGTCTGAGACTCTTCCAGATCTCCAGTGGTTCTCAGAATAATGCCTATTGACTGCAGACCCTGAGCTTTAAGCAATGAAACTGGCTGGTTGGCTAACGTCTGACGCAGATCGGTGATTAATCTACTGGCGCGGGCATAGTACCCCAGGGAGCGTAAGGCCTGTATCTGATTCGTTTGGGTCAACATCACTCCGGCGGGATCATGTCCTTGGCGATAGTTTTGTTCTGCCGTCTGCCATGTGGCCAACGCTTGAGCAGGGTGTCCCTGGTGAAACTCTAAAGTACCCTGGGCATTGAGTACCTGGGCTAGGGCAATGGGCTGGTTAGATACATGGGCATGGGCCTGTGCGATCTCATCTTCTGCCGCTGACCACTGTCCAAGATCTTGATAGGCCAGGGTGAGATAGGTATAGGCGAGAGCCTGATCCGCTGATGTGGTCGCTGTTGCTATGGCCTGTTGCCAAAGGTTAATGGCCTGATGAAGTTGTCCGGCATGATAATACTGTTGCCCTTGCTCCAGTAGCTCTGCTGGACTGTTGTTTCCACTGTCATGACGGGTATTGACAGAGAGTTCACTGGTAGCTAATTCAGACGCTATAAGGTGAATGGGGGGGCTGTAAATGCCGTGGGATTGCGACGATAGCTGTTCAACGGCTTCTGTTTTGACAGTACCGATGAGCACAAAACAACAGCTTAAAAATAGCAGCAGCCCGTAGCGAAGCCGTCGGTTCATCCTGCCCTCCTTGCTGTTACACATTGGGTGTGTGGGAGTTTAGTCATTTGAGAAGCCTGTGCCACCAACTGCACACGTCCTTGGTCATCAATCAACCAGTCCTGTGCTTCTACAACTTCTTCAGGGGATAACGCCTGTTCAATTACTTCACCAGTGACTCCATCAGGGCGTCGCCAGTCTTGTAGTACGATTTGTCCCTGCCAGAGCTGACGCGGGTCCGTAGGCAGGCCTCCTCTCCCCGTGGTTACTAGAGAATTGTTACTGCCAGCGGCACAGCGAGCGGTGATTTGGTCGGCAGATGCCAACTGGTCTGGTAGCTCTAACTCTGAGGGTTCAAGTTCTGGATTGAACTGTTCAATAATCACTTCACCATCAAGACCAAACTGTGAGCTGGCGGTAATGTCATTAAAAGGCGTGAGATTTTCTCGAAAGTCAATACCCAAAAGTCCTTGAGTAGCAATGGTAATATTGCCACCGTTACCTTCAAACGCATTGGCTGTAATGTCGCTATTCTCGCCAGGAACCGCAATAATAAAGCCATCGCCAAACGTAATATTGCCCCCATTGCCCCCAGCTCCAGCCTGGCCAGCTGTGGTGGAGATTATGCTACCGTTCCGTAAGAACAGTAGATCATCGATTTGTAGCGCCACGTTGCCCCCCTCTCCCGATGCGCTAGTCGCAGTGATATTACCCTGATCCAAAGACAACAACCTGGCTCCGATGCCAATATTGCCAGCGTCACCCTGACCTTCGCCACTGACGGTCACAGTAGCCCCATCTCGAATTCGGAACTCTCCTGTGGTGACTTGAATATCTCCTCCGGTCCCCGTAGCGGTTTCAAAGGAAGAAGCCAGCAGACCACTGGCAATACCCGTATCGGTGGGATCAATCAAATCGATTGACTCAGTGGCAACCACGGTCAAATCTCCAGCTTTTCCCGTACCAAATGTTGTAGTAATTGCCTGGGCTCCCCCGCTAGCCCGCATCCGTTGAGTTTGCAGTTCAATATCACCAGAGGTTGCTGCTGTAAACGACCCAGTGGCGAGTAAGGAGCCCTCTAGCTGTAGATCGTTAGTGGCCGTGATGTTAATATCACCACCTGCCCCGTTATTTAAGGTGGTGGTGGCTACCAACGCCCCATTACGGGCAATAAATTCGGATGTCCTAATTTCCACATTGCCAGCAGAGCCCTCACCGGCAGCTACGGTCAAAATACCCTGGGTAAAGTTATCCACGCCTAAGGTACCATCAAGGGCCGGGTCAATAATCTGTTCTTTTAGGACAGTAAAACCATTGCCCACAATCTCAACAGATTCACTGGCATCAATCCGAATATTGCCTCCATTTTCCACAGTCGTTGTGGATGCATTAATCTGACCATTATTCAGCTTTAGGCTATCGGTAACAATGTCAATGTCTGCCCCTGCGCCATTACCTAAGGTAGCTGTGGTAATTTCGCCCCCATCCTTTACTATTAGCTGCTGGGTAGTAATATTTACCGGTCCAGAATCACCGCTTGCCAGGGAGTTAGACGAAATTCTACTGGCTGTGTCTCCAGCGGCATTAATGCCAACAACCTCGATTCGATCCCTTGCTTGCACCGTGAGAATTCCTCCATCGCCTGCTCCAAACGTATTAGAGGCCAGTAGGCTACCATCCTGAATCGATAGTGCTTCAGCGACAAGGGACATGTCACCAGCAGCCCCTGGCGAAATCGATGTAGTAATCACGCGAGCCCCCCCTGTCAGGGTGACCGTTTCCGCTTGAATCTCTAAATCACCCGCATCTCCACCTAAAAAATCAGTGCTCGTAAAGATTCCGCTGGTGCCTTGTAGATTAATATCTTCAGCAACGATAGATAGATTGCCACCTTCCCCCAGCACTGATGAGGTACTAATCCCAGCGCCATTGCGCAAGTTTAACTGCTTAGTGTTGAGGATAATGGCACCTGCTTTTCCAAATCCAAACCCGCCAGCAAAAATGGAACTGCCATTGCGGGCTAGCTCGATAATTTCTGCAGCGGACCCCGTTGGTGAAAGGTTTGATGGCCCTGGCAAAGAGCCAATCAGATCGATGGAGTCAGTCACATTGACAATCACATCCCCCCCGTCCCCCGTCAGAGATGTGGCCGACGAGAGTCCATAGGCCTCAACGGTCACGGGTAAATTAAACCCAGGGGTACGAATAACTTGTAAGGATCGGGCATTGAGCACTAAGTCCCCTGTATCTGCTGTGCCAAAGTCAGTGCCAGCAAAAATGCCTGTATTACGCATAACGATATCCTCGTCAGCATTGATAAAGACACTGCCACCGACGGCATCTTGAAACGGTCCTAAGAAAAGCAGGATAGATTCATCTCGACTCAGGGTACCGATGGAGGTCTCGTTTAGATCCATCGATTGGGCAGAAATGCGAATATCGCCGCCCACACCATTGCCAGCCATGCGATTAATGATGCGGTAGTTGTCAGCGGCGAGGGCACCGCCACTGGTGAGGGTAATCTGACCAGACTGCAACCCGTTGGCGCTAATGTCACCAAAGCGAGAAATGGGTTGGGGCGATCGCAAATCTAAATCCCCCCCAGCCGTAATGGTAATGTCTCCCGCCGTACCTGAAAAATCGGCGATAGTTCCAGTTGTAATGGAGCTGTCGGTCGCTATTTGGCCATTGATGGCAATGTTTTCAGCAGCCGTGATGGTAATATTACCTGATTGATGATCCCCGTCGGATATCAAGTTATCGGTGACAGTAATGGAGCCTGCTAAGCTTGTAACATCAATATTGCCACCATTGTCTCTTGTACTGTGGCTATCCAGCAGCCCAACGGTGATATCGCCCAAGGCAGAGAGGATAATATCACCGCTGTCACCATTGCTATTCGTCGTAATGACGCTACCATCAGCGGTATTAATTTGATTTCCAGACAGCTCTACCTGACCACCAGGAGCAAGTAACGACCCCAGATTTCGAACATCGCCCCCCAGCAAGGTCAAATTCTGTTGTGGATCAACAGCTAAGATACCGCGATTCTCTAATAGGCTATTTCTGGTACTTGCACCATACTGAATCCCTGGTGCCACATTCAAACTCAACAGCGGTGATGGCACATCAGGCTGCACAGTACTAAATTCATACCCATCAATCCACAGGCTGTCTACAGTAGTTGCCGTAAATGAGCCAGCAATATCTAACTGGGCCGCCTCACCAAACACAATGCCGTTAGGATTTAGCAAAAACAAGTTGGCTGGACCGTTAACCCCCAGCGTGCCATCAATAGCCGACGGTTGATTTCCTGTGATGCGAGTCAGAATATTGGTAATGCCCGCTGGGTTAGTAAAGTAAACCTGTTGCCCTTGGTCAATATTAAAGTCAGAAAAACTGTGAAATAGACCTGTACCACGGACAGCACCGCCCTCCAAACGTACTCCATCGGGAGTGCTGATTACCGTTGAACCTTCATTCCCAAGGGTAGTATCCGGAATCACCTGAGCCAGGGCATTTTGGAACGTAACCAGGGGAGCAGCTAGCAAGAAACCTGCCACAGCCCCTCTCAAGGCCGTCCAACTAAAATGCAAGCTAATCCTAAATCTGAATGCAGCCAATCCGACTAAAAATGGACAAAGTTGTAGGGGCAATCCCTTGTAGTTGCCCTGGGATATTGGGGGCAGGCAACCAGGATTTTGTGTAAGCATAGGCAATCTAAAGCACCCATTCGCGTGGGGTTAACCACACTGTGAATCTACGCTTTGATATTTCAGTGCTAAATGATAATTTCATCCCAACTTTATACGTCTTTGCAATATACCTCACTTTTCTTACCTTTTGCACATTAGGTAAGTTTGGTGCATTGAAGTAATAGAAGTGAGGTGATTGATAGGTTCCTTCTCTTTGACACCTTTGCAACTAGTGTTTTCAGCTAAAGTTCGGCTATGGCTACTTGATCATGGGCATTGATGTCGCCTGGCTACCATGATCAAGTGGTTTGCTTGTCAGTTTGAGTCAATGCTATGAGCTGACTGGCCTATTTGTTCTTTGTTTGTTACCTGGAGAGAGACAACCGATGCAACCGATGGAACCGATGCTTGGGCAGATCACTATATTTGCGGGCAACTTTGCCCCTAGAGGCTGGATGTTTTGTGATGGTAGAGAAATGCTAATCAACGATAATGACGCTCTGTATAGCATACTAGGAACTACCTATGGAGGCGATGGACGACGTACCTTTGCCCTACCCGATCTTCGAGGTCGTGTGCCTGTTCATGAGGATTCTGATCATAGGCAAGGAAGCCAGGGTAACCTCACAAACGAGCTCACGCAGTATGAACGTGGTAAAGGAATAGAAACAGGAGCCGCACCTTATTTAGCCGTTAACTACATCATTGCAGTTCAGGGTATATTTCCCTCTCGCAACAACTACTACTAAGCTCTGGTGACCAATGGGATGATGGGCGATCTCACTAATCTCTATCGGCGTTCCTCATGTAAGGGAACGCCGATAGAGAATCGCCTGGTTCGAGACTAATCCTCGAACCTTCCTAGCCCTTTACAACTTCCCAAAAAGATTTTTCTTAGATCTGTGCATTTAAGAAAAATCTTTTTCCTTAAGAAACTGAGGTGATGGCTATCGCTGAGTGTTCTCAGATGACGGATTCGGGAATATCACAAAATATAACTTATTTTGTTAAGTGTTAAATACTAAAGACGTTAGATAGATATCAAACGAGAGAATGTAGGATAACAAAGGTATAAAGACCAAAATCGTTACCTTTTGCGACATATGTCTGCTTTATACGTTGTTTAGATAGCCAGTGTATTTCCAGCTGTCATACTACTGTTTGAGGCCCTATTGATGAGCACAGATAACGCTGCCAAAAATATTGCTTACGTTGCCATTCATCCCGGTATTGGTATTGCCCGAGTTGGCAATTGTCGAGAGGAGAATGGATACTACATCGGTCCTGAAGTGACTAATCCTAGATACGATGATCCTGGCCATGCCAAGGAAAAGCATGGAAAACATCCTGGACATTATCAGCCTGGCCAGATGAAGGATGATACAGGGGCGCTCAAACGTCAGGCCGCTCGTTTTCGCATCTATGGCTATGACAAAGATGGTAATGCGATTTGTGAGATCACAGCAGATGATCCGAAGACTACCATTGAATGGACGGTGGAAATTGCCAATAAAAAAGCTGGATGGTATGAATTCGTTGAAGCCCTAGACCTCCCCGGTGGTCCTAAGGCCGATCGCCGAAATGCTAATATTCCTAAAAAAGATCGCCACAAATTAGAAATTCGACCCGAGCCCCAATCTATCTCAGGTAAACATCAAACATCGTCACCATTTGACGATGGTGAATTTATGGGCAAAAAGGTCTATCTGGGAGAACTTCGTACCGACGGCAAAGGACGATTATTGTTTTTAGGGGGATATGGCGAGTCTCACTCAGCCTATGCTGATAATCCACCTGCCAGCTTTGGTAACAACAATGGCTGGTGTGATGATATGTCTGATGGTTCAGTGTTGGCCAAGGTCACCATTGATGGCAAGACCTTTGAGGCTGATCCGGCCTGGGTGGTAACGGCACCGCCCAACTATGGAACTACCCTGATCGGTGTGAAAACCATGTGTGATGTGATGACCGATGTGTTTATCAATCCCACTGCGCGAAGTTATTGGTGGTCTTTTCCTAAGGAGATTTCGTTTACAAAACATATTCTGCCCATTTTTCAACAGTTTAGTGATGCCCAATGGGTGAACTATGGCTTCTCAGTGCAATTTGGCTACAATGGGCCATTTGACTTTACCAATAAGGCCTTTCTCAAGAAGCTGTCTCAAATCCCTTGTAAAACTGAGTCTAGCGGTTCACAAACAGATGTTTACCAGGAATTTCGACGACAAATTTACAATCAGTTCCGTCTGCCCACACAAACAGAACCCAAATTTCAACCGGATCCCAACTCTCCGACGGTGCAGCTATGGCCCTGGATGTATGGGGATACGGTACAGCTGGGAGGAGCACCCCAGGATGCCAATCAGTATCTGTGTTTGACCAATACGCAACTGATGATTTTAGAAAAATGGGTCGAGGGTGATTTTATCGATGATTTGAAATTTCATCATGGCGATGGCACCCATGTTGATATCGCCAAACTCTATCACCATACCCATACCCACATTGAAAAGTATCCCATTGAGGAACAACCGTTAGAACTGGATCGGGCGGCCATGCATTTCTGTCTTGGCGGTGCATTTCACCCAGGTTGTGAGATGACCTGGCCCATGCGCCATGCCACCATGTATAGGGCTCCTTTCCGGATCCGTCCCCGCACAGACAAAAATCCCGAACCGGACTATGGCGACCATTTAAGCCACAAAGAGGTGGTGGATGATAACGGACCATTGTATTTTAATGCGCCTGGGGATATTACTCGCTGGATGGCGGTACCCTGGCAGACGGATACCTCTAGCTGTCGGTCTGGTTATATTCCCAAGTATGATCCATTTTTGCCCACGTTCTGGCCTGCACGGGTGCCGAACCATGTGCTGACTAAAAAGGATTATGCCATTGTGATGGATCCTAAAAAGAAGAAAGAAGAGCGTTTAGAGGCCTTTAATCGTCGAGCAGTATGGTTACGGGGGTTACCAGGGGAATATTTGAGCCAGATTCGTGAGATGGTGACAGAATTTGGCAAGCTAGGAGTTGTGGAGAAGAGAGAAGGCCCTGAGGATCCAGAGTTTCCGGATGTGATCTATGTGGAGTCTGAAGTGGGCTATGAAGAACCGGAATCTCCCGATAAAAACTTGCTATGTGAGTATGTGCCATCGGCAAATGAGGCGCGCTACTGGCGTGAGCGTCAGGAACGGTTAGGCGGCGATCGCTAGACCCACCCCGGAGCCCCTCCCAGGAGGGGAAAAGTTGTCCCGAGTGCCAGTGAGGGTTGTGGTAGATAGTTTTGCTAATCTATGCCTACTGATTCAACAATGTTGACAGCTGACGTTGCCATTGCAGGCTCCGGCCCAGCTGGTTCCATCGCTGCCCTTGTTTTAGCCCAGAAAGGTCATTCAGTTTGTTTGATCGACGACGTGCAACCCGGTGCTCCAAAAGTGGGCGAGTCTCTCCCAGGGGCGGCTCGCCCATTGTTACGAGATTTAGGTCTGCTCACACTTGTGGAGGCGGGGGGCCATACCCCTTGTTATGGCAATCTCTCGGTATGGGGTTCCGATCAGGTAATCGAAACGGATTTTATCCGCGATCCGAATGGGTTGGGCTGGCATTTGGATCGGCCTAAATTTGATGAATCTCTTCGACAGGCTGCTTTAGCTGCAGGGGCACAGTACCATCAGTCGCGGGTTAGCTCAGTGCTGTGGTCTGGTGAGAATTGGTTGGTGACGTTGTCGTCTGGGCAAGAGATAACAATGCACTGGGTGTTGGATGCGACGGGGCGGCGGGCGGCACTGGCACGTCAGCTGGGGGCACGGCGGCAGCGGGATGATGATTTGGTGGCGGTGGTGACCTGGGTGCCGTCTTCTGAAGAGGATCGAGATACGCGGACGCTAATTGAGGCGGTGCCGGATGGATGGTGGTATACAGCGCGGTTACCGGGAGTTAAGCCTCAGCGGGTGGTGGTGTTTCATACGGTGCCGCAGGTGGCGGGTAGGCTACGGCGTGAGCCTAAGGTCTGGCTGGATTATTTGTCTCAGGCGCATCAGGTAAGCCGCGTGTTGGGGCGTATTTTGTCGGCGGATGAGCTGGCGGCGATGGTGGCGGCTCCTAAGCCGTTTTTGTTGACGGAGGCTTGCGGGGCGCGGTTGGATCGGTTTTGGGGGCCGGGCTGGTTGGCGGTGGGAGATGCGGCGCTTTCGTTTGATCCGTTATCGTCCCAGGGGATTTTTAATGGGTTGTATACGGGGATGATGGCGGGGCGGACGGTGGATGCGGTTTTGTCGGGGCAGGCGGATGTACTACAAGGATATGCGACTCAGTTGGAAAGTATTCGGGCAGCGTATTTAAGACACCAGCAAATGTTTTATCAGGCAGAAGAGAGATGGTATAAGAATACGTTTTGGGCTCAGCGCTGAATTGCTAAATCTACACTCGTCCTACAGAGCATCCACAACGAAGAAAATACCACGTAGGGTGGGCAAATGCCTATGGATATCCGTTATCCCCTTACCAATATCTATGCTTCCCACCATCACCGATGCTGCCCATTGAGTAAAAATCTTGAAAGAGGTGGGCAAAATGTAACGGTTGACAATGGCGCAGGATATCTAGCCTACCATTCTACGTGTTGACTATGCTCACTCTACTCTGACTCGTACTCAACAATTTATGACCATCCTATTAAGATAAAACAGTACTGCATCAACCTTATTAGGGGCCATTATCACCAAGAAAAGCAGTCCACACTGGGGCTCATAAAAATTTTCAACACTTGGTCTGACTTGCTTTGCTATGCTGCTTAGTGGATAAAGTCGAGGTCAGGTGAGAAAATGGCGAAAAGTAGGATCTTCCTTAAACTGTATCCAGCTTATAAACAACGCAGTTATAAATGAGCTAGAACAATAATATAGACAAAAAGTATCAGTAAATTGGAAGCTTAAGCAGTCTGAATTTCGCGCCATCTAACCATGTACTAAAATGTTACTTTTTGAGCGGGGTCACTTTATCTATGGCGGAACAACAGTTGCACTGTCGATGTTGATAACGGCAACTGCATGCCAGCCAGAAAATTTGTCAACACACTACATCGGCGATATTTTGCAGCCAATTGTGTTACCCAATAGTTTTGAACCCCCCGGCGATAAGTCCCCTAATCGGACTTCAGGCCTTGGTTCTCGTAGTTACCGGCAGCAGCCCTTTCAGACAAGAATGGGGTAGTCTAGAAAATATCAATAATGGTTACTACGTCAAATGGGTAGACGGGCACTGATTGGTGGGTTTGCCTAATAAGCTGCTAATTAATTGCTGATTTTCTTCACTCTCAGTTTGCTGGAGATATTCTAGGGCAATTTGGCCGACGGCAGGTTTTTCCTGGGAAATCATAACCAGTTGTTTTACAGTTTGTTGTAGTTGAATTCGCTTTAGTCGCTGGTTTGCCATAATAACAAATGCCAGGATAGACAGCCCCCAGGAGAGGACCGCCGGCAGCAAGGGTAACCATAAGCCTGCTAAAAAACTGGCATAACAGAGAAGAAATAGGACAATAAAACCCAGCGTGGCAATTGTTAAAACACGTCTCGGGGATTTGAGCCACCAAACCATACTGGTGCCCATCAATGCCCACATCAGCCCCCACAATTGTTCCTGGGGCTCCGACCATGTGTTTAATAGCGGTCGTTCATCCAGGGCTGCGGCTAACAGCTGACTGATAATATTGGCATGGACTGCGATGCCCGCCATTTCCTCCTGGGGAAGTCCAAACCAAAAGGTATTGTAGGGGGTACCCACCAGGTTTTGGACACTCTCGGCAATGGGACCAACCAGAACAATGCGATCGCGCATCGCCCCTGTGGGTACATTTCCCGTCAATACTTGCTGTAAAGAATAGGTTTGGAATTTACTTTGAGTACCCCAATAGTTAATCAAGATTTGATAGCCACCATCATCTGCCCGGACATAGCCGCCATGATTACTTCGGAAGGGATAAAGCGTGGCCTGTCCTAACCGAACGATGTGGGAAGACTGAGGTAACTCATTTGGATGAATGCCATCCGCCTTCAAATAATCTAAAGTTAGCTTTAAGGCAAGACTATGACGAAGTTTTCCATCGGGTGTACGCAGAGAGAGCAGGGCTCGCCGTAGGTTACCATCAGAATCAAATACCTGGTCTGTAAATCCTACCTGGTCAAGGCTAGCCAGTTGGACAGGAGGTGCCACCTGGGTGCCAACAACTTTTTCAATGCCTACTAGATTCGGCATTGTGGCAAATAGCTGGTTAAGCTGTTGTGTGCCTGGTTCAACAGGCAAATCACGATAAAAAATTAGACCAATTTGTCGGGGTTGCTGAGCCGCCAGCTGTCGTAGGACATCCGCAATCACTTGGTCAGGAATAGGATAGCGGCCTATCCGTTGTAAATCTGTTTCATCAATGGTAACTAGGGTAATGCGAGGATCCATCGGCACAGTGCCATGGCGTAGTTGAAAAAAACCATCTAGCAACGTCCATTCACTTCCCTGTAGCCAACCGGTCAGACACAGTAACCATACCAATAGAGCCGTTGCCCCGCCCACCAAGAAAACCCACCAGGGAGGAATACGTAACCGCTTAACCCGTTGTCGGCTGGTTAATTTTGCCTGGGCCAGTACCTGATTGGCTTCGCGGGTAACCGCCAGGGCAAATTGAATTTGTTCTCGCTGTTGTTGTTCTTCTTCTAACTGAGTTTCAATACGGTATTGTTCTTGTTGTTGGCTAATTCTCAAAAAACGATAATCTAAATCGCTCAGCTGTTTTTCATCAGCCCAGGCAATGGCTTCTTGTAAGGCCAACCCTTTAAGCAGACAAGTTGCGTCCGTTTGCTCGGTGGCAATCCAGTTATCAAAGGCGGCTGAATAAGGGCGCAGTAGGGATAACTGCCGCGTTACCCAACTATTGTTAAAGATATTTCGGTAAATTGGATTTTTAACTTGGAGATGTCCCTGACGATTGACCACTAGTCCTGAGAGAAGTAGCTCCGTTTGTTCCCGACTCCCGTCACAGGGAACGTCCTGGTTTGCTAAGATTTGCTGATAAAGCCCTAGTAAACGCCCCGTAAGGGTGGGTTGGTTGAGGATGCGATCGCGAATAGTCCTCAAATGTTCAGGCTCATCGCGAGTTTCCCAATTTTCAATCAATCGGGTTTGCACTACCCAGTTGATCCAGTTAGTCTGGGCTGCAGAGTCTGTCGGGGGAGGGGCTGCTTCGATCAGCTGCTGACATATTTTTTGAGTCAAAAACGGTTGACCGGCGGTCCATTCCAACACATCCGCCAGGTGAGAGGGCGACAGACCTAGCCCTTGCAATCCGGTGGCCAGGGGAGTGGCTTCTGCTAGCGAAAAGCCTTCCAATGTAATCGCTTGGCCAATATTAAAAGGCGTTCGTTGCCTATCCTGGAGTAAATCAGCTGGACTGGCTACCCCAAACATAGCAAACGTAATACGATGATAGTTGGGATCTATAGCACGTCTGTTATAGCAGTGGCGAATCGTCGCGAAAAAGTCATCAACCGCAAAGGGAAGTCCCAGAACATTGTCAATTTCGTCTAAAAAGATATAGAAATGGTCGTCTGGATATTGGGCCAGAAGTTGATCCCCAATAAAACGACTAAATTTCTGGGGTAATGAGACATCACGTTGGCACTGCCACCAGTGTTGAAAGTGCTCCTCATTAGGCAGCCGTAGATCATGCCATAGTTCAGCCAATAGCCCTTTGTACCACTGTATAGGCGTTACCCGTTTACTGCCGATGCTGGTTAAATCTACCATGGCACAGCGATGGCCTGCCTGCTGCAGTCGGAACTTTGTCCGCACCATGAGGGAAGACTTGCCCATCTGCCGAGAATTGAGCACATAGCAAAATTCGCCTGCTGTGAGTGCTTTTAGCAAGCTCGTATCGGTCTGTCGCTCCACATAGGTGGGATCTGTTGCATGCAGAGTGCCACCAACTTGATATCGCATAGGCTATAGCAATTTTCTATGGCGATTCTGTTATTAATACTTCAAAAATAGAAAAATACTGCATCTGTTTTCGCTTATATTCAATTATTCAATAGGATGACCTAAATCATAGCAACAACAACTCAGTTTAATTTGTACTACTTTAATCTTCACTGGATAAGGCCTAAATGTCTTTAAGCATTAGAGGTGTTAGGCAATACAAATCTGAAATTACTCACTTTTCTCACTATTTTCTCACTTGGACGACCTAACGGTACGGCAGTCAGAAGGGGACAATATTCCGAACTCCGAACTCCGAATTCCGTAGGGCTTTGCCCTTCTCGCAGAGTACTCTAGATCTCTGAGAAAATCGTCCCGCTTTATATTGGTACTCCTCCTAAATTTAATCCTTGTTATCTAATAACATTTAGTGCACAAGGGCATCTAACTGATGGCTGAAATAAAGACGATAAAGTTCGCAACTTGGCTTAACTAGGGTACGCTCAAACCGAATTAGCCCCAAACTATCAAGCTTATAACTAGCAATGGCATCCAGGGCAATTCCTTCCTGACTGGTAACCACCTGATAATAGCTGGTTGCTATGGCTGGATCACTTTGGAGCATTGTCAGATAGTTCTGAAGATGATGGCGATAAATCCCCTCGCTGGTAGCAGCCGTGGACACAATTTGCCCCAAAGACCTTTGGCCTTGCTGCAATGTATAAAATGCCAACCCAGCTAAGTAAGGATGACCGTTGATCAGATGGTAAAAAGAAGGCAGCGATTGCCCGGAGGGTTCATGCAAAAACCTTTCCACACCATAATGATGGGCCAGGGTCGTCAACTGCTCCAGGGTAAAGGGGATTAATTTAATCGGCAAACCCACGTTAAAAGGAGATTGATTTAAATGCAATGGTACATAGAGATCGGTAGCGTGAACCAGGACCAGCCGTAGTTTTTGCCAAATAGCACTATCTTTAGAGCGTTCATGCCATACCCGTAGCATGGGCAAAAAGTCTTGGACAATAGATTCGTATTCAAATATGCGATTCAGTTCGTCAATCCCTAACACCAGGGGAGCCGCAATCTCTTTCAATAGATAGCGCTCAAAGTAAAGCTTACAATTGACTTTACTACCCATTTCTACGTCCCACATGGCCTCTACCTTAGACGGTAGCCCCAGTTGCTGACTGGCATTCGCACATAACCAACGAAGAAATCGATCCAGGCGATCAAAAATTTCTCGGTCAACTTCCTGAAAATTTAGGGTAACGGTATGGTATCCCTGACGACGACCATGGGCTAGCAAGCGATTGAGCAAGGAACTTTTGCCCATGCGACGAGGGCCTTTAATCCTCAATAGACAGCCAGGGTAGTCTAATTCGCTAAAAGCATTGGTTTCCAGCGGTAGGCGCTCAACATAGAGCGGCGACTCTAACGATAAGGGGCCGGATGGAAATCGTCTTGCCGCCATGGCATAGTCTACCGTTGGCAGCAGGTGATAATTTATGGTGTCAGGCAGTGGCTCTAGGGTGGGGCTAATGCTGATGTGGCGTGATATCGGTGAGTTAGTGATCGAAGCTTGCTGCAAACGGTTGGGGGTCAACATCAACCGCAGACTTTTTTTGCTGACGTTTTCGCCTAAGGCAACAGAGAGTTCTGACCACAGCTTAGAGCCGATCTGCTTGATATATTCCGTAGCATAGCTGGAGCTTTGGGCGATCTCAGCATAGCTACGCTGAGACCAAGACTCATTTAAGACCAAGCGCTCCAGCGTTCCCAACGGTCGTTGTAATAGCTGTTCTACTTCAAGTACAAGCGTATCTACATCCATCAGAGAACAAGGTTGAGCTATAAAACAATTAGCGCTCAAAGATAATGCTAGACAGGCTCTACCATTACCAAGGTCGGTGAGCACTGAATATTGGTTTGACGCTAGATTTTACAGAATCCTACCATTTTCGCTGGGGAACCTTGACTCCGGAACTCGTCCTAGGCTGCTTTCACAAGGACCGTGTCTCCCTCAATCATGGCATCATAGGCATCTAGCGGTCTGACGGCAGGTCCAACCGTTGCGGTACCGTCCGTGGCAAATTTTGAACCATGACAGGCACAGGAAAATTCTTTTTCCTGCCAATCAACGGTGCAGCCTTGGTGGGTACAGGTGGCATTGAGGGCAATCACACTGTCGGTATTAGCTGGGTCGCGCACTACGATTACAGCACCAGCTGCCAGGCCTTTCTTGGTCACAAAGCCTTTGGCGTCTAAATCTGCTACCGTGCCGACGGCAACAAAGCCATCGGTTCTGGAAGCTTCATTGGCTGGAGTTGCAGTCCCTTCTGTGGGGGTATCCGATGCGGTTTCTTTTGGGGTGCAGGCTGCGATCGCAACCGGCAACGATGTGGCCAAAAATCCCAACCCGACAAAGTTTACAAATTCACGACGTTTCATAAAATGCTCCTCTCCATTCGTTATTAGCCGTTAATACCGATTCGTAGCCTTAAGCCACTGATTAGTCCGGCCAAGCCAAGATTGCCTCAGGGGTAATAATCCCATTGCTGGAACCCCATTGGTTATCGCTGTCAGATAAAAGTGTACTGTGATCCTGAGGGTGGCAAAAGGGGTTTATTTTACCGAATGGGTCAACGAACCCATGGGTCAAACTATTATCCATAGATCACTGTTATCGTTCGTCCTGATGACGTGACAGCTGTCTCTATGCTGGTCCTTTCCGAGAGTGGTTCCGGTCCCTGGCGTTGATCAAAAATAACTAACCAGCCACTCTCTAGCCCTAGCCCTGTTAAATATCGATCCAGTTGCTTCAAGCCACGGTCCAACGGATTTGATTCTCCTTGACGCCATACCTTTAGCTCAATGCCTAATATTACTGCTCCATAGCGTAAACATAGATCCATACGACCTGAGCCAATTGCATATTCGCGCTCCAGGATTCCACCGCCGTTCACAACTCGATGTAGAAACGCCATCATAACAATGTGTGGTGCAATCTCGTGATACGAGACACCGCGCAATAGGGGTTGGCCATGCTGTCTCCAGAAAGCTACAAACGCATCCCGTAGAGCAACAATATCCAATTCTCCGGTTTCTGTTAGCCAGCTTGGGTTTAATCTGCCGAGGGATACCTCTGTTGTGAAGGCTAGGGTGCGGGGTAAAATTTCGCGATAAATTGGGTTGGCAATGGCTAAGTTGCCGGTTTCATCGATCCGACACAGGCCTAAATCTAGTAAAAACTCTATGTCGTCATTAGCTACTGGACCTAGCTCTTGACCGGCCAGCATGGGTTCCAAGATTGCTTGCACTCGAGTTTCTTGCAGGCGCTCAGCTAAACTATCGATGTGGGTATCGCGTCGTTGAATCAAACTCTCTCTTGCTTGATCAACTAAGTGGATATCAATGTTTTGAGTTGTATTATCGATGAGTTCTTCAACGATTTCTTTGGCAATTGCATTTACTAACCAGGGCTGCCCCTGGGTCAGTTCAAACACGCGGGCAATGGCTGCTGGTGTAAATAGCTGACCTGTGGTGTCGGTATGTTGCTGGTATAGCTGCTGAACTTCTGTTTGGGTAAAGTTCCGCATGGTGAGCGATGCCACTTTAATGTTAAAAGGGCTGGATGTATTGAGGCGCTGACTGCCGCCAGAGGCGACTTTGTAGTCTCGAACGTCTCGCATGCCAATCAGCCCCAGGGCATGGGGAAAATGGTTAGGGCGACGGGATGCGCCATCGCGCAGCTGGCGTAGAATGCCGATAAGGATATCGTCTTGTAGGGCGTCAATTTCGTCTATAAATATGACCAGGGGGCGGGGGGAGGATTCTGCCCACAGTTGTAGGGCGGCATTAAGACGACTGCTGCTGGGGAGAGTGGACCAGTCGGGATGGAGTTCGGGGGGTAACCAGGCTCGGATTGCGCCCTGCCATGCGGTGAGGATGGCGGTTTCTGCGGCGTCCAGGGTTGGTTTGGCGGCCCCTACTTCGACGGATAGTAATATGGCAGTGTATTGGCCACTGGCAGTAAGTTGCTGGGCCAGGGTTAGCATGGCTGTTGTTTTACCGACCTGACGGGGGGCGTAGATGACGAAGTATTCTTGCTGGGTGATGATGCGCTTGACGTTTGGGAGTCGGTCAAGCGGGGGCAACATATAGTGGATTTCAGGACGACATGGACCTGCGGTATTAAACCAGGGCATGAACAGCTGAAGCAAGGAGCGGTTCTATTGTAAACTGTGCTTCCTATTCAAAATGCTCTTCATCTGTTTCCAAAAATTCTGTATGTAATTGACAAAAATCAGCAATATTGTGACTATAGAGCACTCGATCTTGTTCTGTTGCCAATCTCAGTTGTTCCTTATCAAGTAGTCCAGCCGTATCTGTTTCATTAACAGTTATCACATCAATATTACGAGCCCGCAATGCACGGACCAACGCTTGATCCATCGAATCTTCGTCGATGTAAAAACGAATTTGACTCATGCTTGAAAACCTGTGAATTGAGCCTCAAGCCTTTTAGCCGCCTCTGCTTGAGCAGCTAAATCATCTTCAATTTCCTGAGTGTTAGCATGATAATAGGTTAGCGCTCCATAGACCTCTGCTAACGATAAGTGACCAAATTGCGATGCAATTTCCTCTGCATTAAGCCCCTTTTTATACCAAAAAGCAATTTTACAAACCATCACTCCTTTACCGCTAATATGAGGCTTACCACCATGTAAACCAGGTGTTCGAGTAATTAGCGTAGAAATTCAACAAGTGCAGCAACCATAAGCTTTACTCTTGGTAGGGCCTAGTATTATATCAGGTTGGACCATGCATTTCTTCTGCTAAAAAATTAGCTCTAAATTCTAGTAGTTTAATCAGAGAAAAGCCGTTAAGGAGTGGGGCGGCAGCTACTTGGATGATCTCATTGCTGCGACAGCTTATCTAATAGACAATTAGTTGCCACCTGTACTCTTAAGCCACTGATTTTTAGTCTGATCCAGTTGAGATTGACTCAGGGGAAATAACCCCACCTCTGAAATCACGTCAGGCATCTCTTTCAAATAAAAAGTCACGACAGCTTTGGTGGGGGTACCCGGTGATAACTGTTTTTGATCCACATACAAGAACAAAGATTGAACCAATGGATACGCATTACTGTTAACCGTGTCTAAACTGGCGCTAATGCCATTAATAGGAATCGCCTTAAATGTTTGGGTAAAGCTCCCATGGATAGAGCCATTAATAAAGGCCATACCATTTGGCCGATTGCTGAGTCTTTGCACCATCGGTTCTGGATAGTCATAAAAGGTGGTACCGGGAGCATTGAGTAAAACAGCCCCATCTTCCGAAAACAGTTTTTGCGTGAGCAATGCAACTGTTGAGGAATTAGGACCAATCATGGCCCGTTCAATCGGTGCATTGGGCCAGCTTGGGTCAACCTCTGACCAGGTTTGACGGGTAAGAATAGTTTTCAATTTTTCTAGATTGACCCCCCGCACAAAGTCATTTTGTTTGTTGACTACCACTAGTAACGGATCTTTACCAATGGCCAGCCCTAGAGGCTGACGTCCCTTACCTTGGCAGGCATTGATTTCTGCCTCAGTCATGGCCCGGTTAACGGTTAAAAAATTAATCGTCGGATTTTGACAAAATTGTTGAATAGCAGCCCCTGCTTTTAGTGCATTGATATCCAGCACACCACTGTAACCTGCCTGAATCAGTTGCTGATACATTTGTTCATTAAAGGCCTCCATTGTCGGCGTGCTGGCCATGGTCAAATCTCCCCGGATAGCTAAGGGCGCATCTTCAGGGAGAGTGATAGAGCCTTGGGCAACGGATGCTGCTTGCTGGAGACGGCTATTGGTAAGACTGGCTAAATTAGGATCAATCAGCGGCTCGACTTCATTAACGGCCTGTCTAAACTGGGCATAGGGATTGTTGGGATTTTCCTCTGGTTGTGAGACAGCGGGTGGGGCAATTGGGGCACACCCTGCTGCTAAACCAACCATAATGAGCCCACCTAAGGATTGCCACAATTGCTTGAATTTATAGAACATGGGGTGATCAATCCTGGTGCACAGGAGCCGACTGAGAAATTGGCTGAAAGTCTGTTTTTACTCGGAGAATACCTTTGGCTAAACGCCCCAGACTATTCTTTTGGTTGGCGTAGTTAGCCAGGTCGGACACAGCCCAGGATGTTTTTGCATCTTGACGAGGACTGAGAATATGATTCAAAGCGGTCGCCATGGTCTCAACCTGATCGTAGCTTTGGGTCAAGGTGACTTGAGTCTGACGTTTCTGATACTGCAACCAGAGAATGCCACCAATAAGCAATAGTAAAAACCAAGTGTACATTAGCAAGCGATAGACTCTAGTATTTGCTAATGCCAGACGATAGCTGGCTTCCAAGGTGCTGGCGATGGGGGCAGTTGAGATATCTAAAGGCTTTAGCAGCTGTGCGGTAACGTCTTCAATGAGAGGTTTTGCATTATAAATAATATTGGCATGGGATTGAACTAACTGTAAGGGTAGGTCTGCCTCTGAAATTTCCAGGGTATTTTGGAGTTGATTGAGTGTTTGCAACAGCGTCTGTAGTCTTGTAGAAAGCGCTTCGTCAGTGGTTGTCGTAAACAACAATAAATTGCGGATGAGCTGGTTAAGCGTATTGTCTAAAACAGCGACTTTGTCAGCATCCAGGGCTTCTTTTAGTTTGGGGGTTTGCAGTTTCTCATCCAGCTGATCGCTCAAGAAGGGTAAATAGCGTAAGGAATTTTTTAATAGTGCATTGCGGGCTTTAAACCATTCGCTGACACTCTCTTTTTGCTCTAATGATGCTTGACGATTCTCTAGAAAACTATGAATCTGTTGCTGATCGCTAGCCTTAACAAAGCTAGGAATAGTTTTGAGGGAGGCCAGCACCTCCCCCTGTTCCACCAGGTTGTTTACAATGGGATCGTAATAGGCAAAGAGTTCATAGCGGGCTCGCAAGACTTCCTGGTAGAAGTTAGCCTCTAGCTCGCTGAGGCGGATGACCTTGTCCCGGTACTGCTGATACTGCTGGAAGGAAACCGGCAGACTTCTATAGATGAGCAACCCGGAAATTAGGAGAATGAATATGGCGTTTACAACCCCAAGTACCTGCATCCACCGTTTCTTAAAAAGACGAGACTGCACCATGGCTCTACTCCTGAATTTCGCCCGTCAATGACTGTAAAAACTGCATGATCAAGTCCACATCGGCTTGGGGAATATCCACACCCAACTGGTATTTGCCCATAAGTTTAATGGCTTGGTCCAATGTTTGGGGATTGCCATCATGGAAGTAAGGTGAGGTAAGTGTGACATTGCGCAGTGTAGGCACCTTGAACACATGCTTATCTAGCTCGTTGTTGGTAACGTTGTAGCGCCCCAGATCAGCCTTAGTAATGGGTGAGCCTCGATCGGCAAAATAGTCTCCAAAAATGCCCAGGGTTTGGAACATGTTGCCGCCCACTAACATGCCCTGGTGACAGCTGACACAGCCGTAGGCCTTAAAGAGATCGTACCCCTGCTTGGCCTCCTGGGAAATGGCATCTTTTTGACCACGTAGGTATTGGTCAAAGGGGGCATTGGGGGTGTACAGAGAGCGTTGGAAGGTTGCGATCGCATCGCGAATATTGTCCGGCGTAATCCCATCACTGTAAGCCTGGGAAAAACTCTCCCGATAGTCTGATGACGTGCCTACTTTAGTCATCACATCTTGCCAGGTCATACCTCCCATTTCGCCCACCTTGGAAATGGGGCCATTGATCTGTTCTTCTAGGGTGGCAGCACTCCCATCCCAATTCAGTCGGTGCATAAAGCCGGTGTTTAATACCGTCGGCGAATTGAGGCCTGTATTCCCCCCGGCCATACCAATGGAAATGGGCTTACGATCAGTACCCCCCTTATCCAGAGAATGGCATGTAGCACAGGACACCGTATTGTCAGCCGATAGTCGAGGATCGTGGAAAAGCTCATCACCCAGCTGTACCCTGTTGGGATCTAACTCTCCCTTCAATGTCAACGGAATTGGCTGAATCGGCTCAGCTAATAGGATCTCAGCTGCGACAGCAGCATCGGATACATCAGCAGCGGGACGTTGCCAAAAACGCGTTATGCCAAACGCGGCTAAAATCGCCAAACAAAATAAAACCCCTAATGTGGCTACTTTTTTAAATCGATTTGACGTTCGTAAAGACCAGAGTTTTGAAATCATAAGGAAACACGCCTAAATCAAATACTTACTCATTAATCCGCAATTCTAGCAATCCTCAGTTTGCTAGGGATTTTCTTCAATTTATTGAAGAAAGAAAGAAGCTAACGCAAAGTGTCAAAAGTATGGGTGAACAGGTGCATAGTCAATCTGCTCTTAGTAATGGCCATCAAGCCGTCTCCCGTACATATAAGTAAAGGCCTACACGTTACAGGCTCGACCTGATCGCATAGAGTATGTTACCAACTTGTTGAATAATCGATGTTGAAAGGGCGAAAACGTTATCTCCCCATGGTCAAACGTCATCCCAGTACTTATATTTACCAGCATCAAGCTGAGCCTGCCATTGGTCTTGTTCTTTTATCAGAAAATCTAACTTTTCTAAGTCTCCTAACTTCTCTCTTCGCCAAATCTCACGCTGGAGCCAGCCTAATCTGATCCGAACATAGTAAGCGTCATAGATATCTTGAAAGCCAAATTTATGGTGCCACTGTCGGCTCCCTTGGTTGCAGATGTGATACGTGCTAAAGAGTTCGTTGAAGTTGGCCGATCGCAGATGATCAATTCCGGAGAGCACCATAGCGGTAGCCATACCCCGTCTTTGAAATAAGGACATGGGAACGTTTCGTCGCTTCATCGCGATACCCTGGACAAAATCAGGCCGATTTTACCGCAACCGCCAGTGACCTTATGCAATTGAATACGTAGAGCCTATGCATCCTGATAAGCTCGCCAGCCACCAAATTCTGTAATTTCCTTTTTCCCTTCCACCGTCAACGGTTCGCCGATAACGCCTAAAACCTCTTCACCATCGTGGAGTTTAACCTTGCCAATGGCCAGACCGGGTGGTTCCTGAGAAAGAATGATACCCAAACCTGCCAGGGGGACCTGCCATACTTCAACCGCCACAGCAACGCCCCCTGAGCTAACCTTGATCATAGCCGGATAGTTGTCGTCTATGGACCAGATGCGGTAGCTGGGTTCTGTTTTAGCGTCCCGTTCAAAAGTGGCGTTAACATTAAGGAGATTTGGGTTGAGGGCAAGTCCTCGCATCAGGGTGCCATTGACGGCAAGTTTTATGGTTTCAGTCATGGGTTATTCCTCCTTTCCCAATGCTCCCGGCAACCCCACCAATGTTCTCTGCGGCGAGCATGTCACTACCATAATCAATAATGTCAAAATATACGGGGCCGCATTAAACAAATAATAATAAGAATCCACACCCACTGACTGAAATGCTGGACCAATCGCTTGGGCTCCCCCAAACAACAAGGACGCCCACAGACACTGAATGGGATTCCACCGGGCAAAAATGACCAGAGCCACCGCCATCAACCCCTGACCGCTGGAGATCCGCTCCGTCCAGACGCCTGGATAATAGAGCGACAGACAGGCCCCACCAATGCCAGCTAAAAAGCTCCCGGCAACAATGCTAAACATGCGTACCTTAAAGGTGGAAATCCCCATGGCTCGGGCTGCCTCGGGACTATCGCCCACAGCTCGGATATATAACCCCCAGCGGGTATAGCGAAAGAACCAATGGAGGAGAGGCGCGATCGCAACCCCCAACAAAAACAATGGACTAATTTTCAACGCCGCCTGGATCGGCGGGCTTGAACTCCAATTTCCCCAGTCAAAGGTAAACAGCTGGGGTGCCTGGGGTTGAATAAAGGGTTTGCCTAGGAAAAAGGCTAACCCACTGCCAAAAACAATCATAGCAATGCCAGTGGCCACATCATTTACCCGAGGCTGTTGGGATAACCAACCGTGAATAGCGCCCAGGGCCATGCCAGATAAGCCTGCTACTAGCACACCTAACCACGGTGCCCAAAAGGGGCCGACCAGATCTTGAGACAGATAGGACACTCCGTAGGCACTCATGGCCCCCATCAGGAGAGTACCTTCCAACCCCAGGTTGATCTTGCCACTTTTTTCCGTCAGGCATTCTCCTAGACTGACAAACAAAAATGGAGCACTGCCTCGTAATGTTCCGGCAATAATTCCTAATGGGATTCCCCATAGCCCTAATGATTCTGTTGCCATGGCTGATAATCACCCCCGTTATAAATCTGCGTTTCCTTTGTTCTTTTCGCTGCCCACCCTACCTTTCTGTTTCTCTGAACCAGGGTAATTTGCCATAGAGCGAATCGCTAAACAACACACACAGAAAGACAATTCCTTGAAACACTAATACCGTCGCATCGGGTAAATCGTGGGACCGCTGGAGAATACCACCACTGGCGAGAATTCCACCGAGCAAAATCGCGACTAAAATGGTGGCCAGGGGATTGTGGCGAGATACAAAGGCGACTAAAATCCCGGCGTAACCGTAATTGGACACCAGTGATTCGTTAATTCTTTTTTGTACAGCGGCCACTTCGACCATGCCTGCTAAACCGGCGGCGGATCCGCCTAAAAAGCAAACGGCCATGGTCAGTTTGCCCACGGGGAGTCCGGCAATGCGGGCAGCGCGCACATTGCCGCCAGCGGTGCGGGCGGCGAAGCCAAAGGTGGTGCGCTGGATCAGGTAATAGGCGAGCACACACACGATCAGACCGTAAAACAGTCCAACGTGAATGCGGCTGCCGGGAATGGTGCCAAGCCAAATGCTGGGGTCGAGTTGGGCCGATGAGGGCTTGGTGACAAAGCTGGTGTCGCGCATGGGACCTTCGACCAGATGGTTCATCAGTGCGATCGCAATATAGTTCAACAACAAACTACTGATCGTCTCATTTACCCCCCGATAGTGGCGTAACGCTCCTGCCAACATAATCCACAGACCACCCATGGCCATGCCCGCCATGGCCATACTTACCTGAGCCATTAAGGTCGGTAGAGATGTGCCCACCCCCAAACCCACCACCACCGCTGCCAGTCCCCCCATAACGAGAGCCCCCTCATTACCGATAATCACCAGTCCCAGACGAGCTGGCAACGCTGTGCACAGGGCAGTCAACATCAGGGGCGCAGCGCGGATTAATGTATTTTGCCAGGCACTCCAACGACCAAAGGCGGCCTTATAAATCGAACCGTAAACAGCAAACGGATTCGCCCCCGCCAGGGCACAAAAACCCCCGAAAAGTATGAGTGCTACCAGTAGAGCGGCCACTGGCAACAAAATGGCTTCTAAGGATCTGCGCCAGAGGCCAGAAACAGAGCCCGGCTGAGAGAGACTGACCATTAACCGTCGATGCTGCCCTTAACACCCTCAATCAGCCAATCCATTTTCTCTAATTCAATGTTTTGCTGTTCGTACTTTTCACCAGCAGACAAGATCGCCTTGCCCGTATTGTCCTTGAGTTCGCCTTCGTAAATTACTAGCTCACCCTTGAGGATTTTCTCCTTCGCTGCCTCCGCATCTGCCTTGGCCTCTTCGGTAACCGCTGGACCGTAGGGAGAGAGCTTACAGAACTTATCTGCCAAACCACCGCGTAAAATATGATCGATATCACCCGCCATCAAGGTTTTACCCGCGACAAACTGTTCCCCCAAGAAGGTATAGATACTAATCCAGTCCCACTCAGCCCCGGTCAGATAGCCCTTAGGGGCCAATGGCCCTTGATTCGCGTGATAGCCAGAGCTAAAGATACCGCGCTTTTCAGCGGTCTCCATCACCACCTTCGGACTGTCCACATGGCAGGTAACTACATCAATGCCCTGGTCGGCCATACTGTTGGTAGCTTCCGCTTCCTTTACTGGCAATGCCCAATCCCCAGTGAAAATCACCTGGGTCGTTGCCGCTGGGTTAATCGATTTTGCCCCCAGGGTAAAGCTGTTGATATTCCGTAGTACCTGGGGAATGGGTTTAGCCGCGACAAATCCTAGTTTGCCTTCCTTAGACAGGTGACCAGCAACCACACCAGCAATGTATTGCGCTTCATCGATGTAGCCAAAGTAGCTGCCCACGTTATTGGGATGGACGCCATCCTGGTACAGGCCACCCGCGTGGAAAAACTGTACATCTGGGAATTCAGTGGCTAGCTCTAAAATGTAAGGATCAAAGTAACCAAACGAGGTAGGAAACAACACCTTAGCGCCATCAATTTCGATCATGCTGCGCATGGTTTCCAGTACGGCGGTGGTTTCAGGCACGCTAGCTTCTTCAAGAATTTTGATGCCAGGAACAGATGCCATCGCGGCAGCCCCTTCAGCATGGGCCTGGTTATAGCCAAAGTCATCCTTTGGTCCCACATAGATAAAACCGACGACGACATCACTCGTGGCTGCATCGGTGGGTTCTGCAGCACTCTCTGTGGATGCTGTGGGCGCTGGGGTACAGGCGTTTAACTTAGTAGCTGCGCCAAACGCTGTGGTCGCCAGCAGTCCACGGATGATTTGACGACGGGAAAACCCGAAGGAGCTGCGATGGGGCATGGAATTTCTCCGACTAGCTGGGACTATGGATCATTCCTTAGCATTGAGAAAACTATGCGGGTTTGTTGTATCTAATGTTGCATTTCATGAAATAAAAATCGCTGGGCTCAGCCCCCCTTTCCCCTTTCCCCTCTCTCTAAGTCAGAATTCCGAATTCGGAATTCGGCAAGGGAGCGTATGCCGGACTCCGAATTTTGCATCATTGAGGAAATTGTTCTGCTTTGCGTTGATGCCCGCGAGGAACATAAAAACTGGCAATAATCGCCATGGACATCCACCAAAGGGTACTGACTTGGGGACGATACCAGACGGTATCCACAAGACCGTGGACGAGCATGCCAGAACAGGTTGCGATCGCACCGATCATCCAATAGCCCTGTATATTCATATCCATCCGCAGTTGTCGTAACTGTTGCCACCCTTGATAGAATGCCGTACCCAACAGCCACAAAAAGGCTGTAAACCCAATTATGCCAGCCTCTACCAGATGTTCTAGAAAAACGGAATAGGCACTGAGGGCCGTGTAATTAGGCCGCTGATAAAACGGATAGATTTTGTTAAAGGCTTCATTGCCAGGGCCAATGCCAAACACCGGTCGAGCCCGAACCATATCCATGGCCCCTTCCCAAACGTTAATGCGAAAATTGTTGCTGCTGTCACCACGCCCTGCAAACATGGTCATCACCCGTTCGCGTACTGGGCCAACAAACAACACAGAAAAGAGCACTAAACCGGCCATCATCCCCAGTAGGGCGGGCAATGCCCAGCGTTTCCAAAACGGCGGAAATAACTCACTCCACCAATAAACCAACAATATTGCCAGCACAAAGAAAAGCCCCAACAGCCCTATCCAACCACCACGGCTATAGGTCAATACCAAACAGGCCAAATTGATAAAAAAAGCAACCGCAGCCAACGCCTTTGGTAACCAGCGGGGCCAAACAAAAAAGGCACTAACGCTCAGGGCCACCGCAGGCATCAAATAGGCCGCCAGTAGATTGGGATTTTGTAAGTAGCTGTACACACGGGTGGCCCCTGACAGATTTGAGGTGGGGTCTACCCAAGTGGCCAGGGCCTCAGCCCCAAAGAAGTACTGACGCATACCGTAGACGGCAACGGGCAATGTGGCCAGAATGTAAGTTGTGACTAACCCCGTCCGCAGCTTTGGCTGCCGTAACACCCGTGCCAGCAGCATAAACAACAACAGATTCAAGGTGAGCTTGATCAATCCCGAAATTGCTTCAGACTTCACTGGAGATAGGGCCGTAGCCAGGATCATCGTGCCCCAATACAGGGTGACCGCCAAGTGAATGGGGGTGAGCATACCATTGGCGTCATCGCTGATCGTCAGTAACGCCCATAGAGCCGCACAGGCCATCAACAAAATACCGATCAGAGTGGTGGAGGTATAGGGGGAGAGGATCAGCAGTACTGCTATGATGGCAGCCCCGATCAGGTCACCATGGGGTAAAAGCCCACTCCCCTTGCGCCATTGGCGTAGGGGGGATAACAGTCGATGAATCAGACTTACCTGTCGCCATTGGTGGAGTGCAAACTGGCCAAAGGTCAGGGTGCGAAGAACGCTATCAATCATTAGAGTACGCTTGAGACTGGGCTTGATTAGGTAATAATCACGGTGATAATAATAGCTGCAAGGGAGATGATCACAGCCGATAGCAGGATACCAGCCGCCAGGTTACCCTTACGAATTTCTGCTTGATAGTCAATCGGGTCGAGAAAGTCGTAGAGTCGGATGCCACCATAGAACAGGAAAACACTAAGCAGCGTCCAGCCAAGGGTGGCACCAATGGTTTCAACTAGAGTCATCGTTGTGCTAAGGGTAGAACAGGCTTGCAGGAATTAAACCATGTTCAAGTTAAAACCTGTAGGGTTTTCACCGGAAAAATTTCAGTTCTGGATGTGAACAAGGTTTATATAGCTTTGCCTAGCGCATGTAACCGGTCAGCTAGCGGTAGAGTATCAGATAGCTCGGCTTGGGGAGTCAATGAGGGAAGGAACCAAATCAGATGCCGCCTGTAATTAATCGAACAAGACGGTTTATGGATTACACGCCCTATTTCAGTTGGGCGTTGGCGCTGGGGTTAGTGGCTATCGCGGGGACTACCCCCAGCACATTGACCACCGATACCCTGACGCCTACACCGGTTAGTACATCCTCGGACCCAGCTCAGCCTAATTCTGTCCCCAGTCCTGAAAATATTGAACGCTCAGAAGCATTGAGTAAACCGATCTCGATTACGCCAAAGGACAATATTCAGCTCCGTCTGCAGGCTCCTAATCGAGGGTATTTTACCTTGCCTTATAAGGTAGAGCTTTTGGATGCCAATCAAGCACCGCTGCAACTTGACAATGGTCATAGGTGGACCCTGTCTAATGGCTCAGGGACAAGGACCTTAAATTTGCCAGTCAATGTAACTGAAACTACATCCATTTACATTCGTTTATCCCATTTAGGCACGACTACGGCTCCTCCCATTAGCTTACAGGTAAAGTCTTCGTCAGTTCTGACTGACTATTTAGCAGCCGGTATTACAGGGTGTTTGGGTATCGGTGGGTTAGCCTTTTTGGCCACGACAAGATCGGGACGTGTCGTAGCTGAATCGTTTAAGCAGCGGGTAAATCAATCGTCAGTTGTTGAAATTCTGGGGGAAAACGATACCCTGGTCCGCGTCTCTTTGCGGGCAACGCTGACGGGTATGATACCAACCAAGATGACCTTCAGTCTTCAGGTGCTGGGTGAACAGGGACAACTGCTCTGGAGTGATGATCAAGTAGTTATACCCCAGCAACATCTGATGTTTCTGGGCGTCGCTACGGGGGTTTGGTTTTTGGTCTTACCCCAGCAACAAAATTATCGTCTGTTTGGCCAGATACAGGGGAATAAGACCGTTGATAGTTTGTTATTGTCGGTAATGGCAGGGGGACAAACCAATCGTCCAGTTGATGTTATTACAATAGAGCAGTAGACGAGACGCAATAAACGTGTTTAGGTGGGGGGACTATGCCAAACAATCCGTTTTCATTAACCTGTGCGTTGGTGGCGTTGGGTCTTGCGATCGCATCCGTTGCCCTCGCTAACCAAAGCCCCCGCCGGACCACACTACACTGGTCTGGCATCAGCAGTAGCCGCTCCAGTTACTACAATGCCAGACGTTCGTCTCCTAATACCCTAAATACGCCCAGTTCTGCTCCGTCTAGCTCAACTCCCTACCCCAACCCGACAACAACGTCTCCCTTACCACCTCCGCTAACCTCCCCCAATGCCAGACCTAGCAATTCTGGGTTTCGGGGTGGTGGCCCTGGCAGCGGTAAATAGAGCGGATATCCAGAGCCTTGGCAACTCCACTGGCCAATCCCCAAGTTTTGACCCACTGGCAGCGCCAATGTTTGCTACTTACGGCAGCTGTTTCCTCAGGCGTCGGCTTAGCTGCTGAGTTGTTGCTAGGGACTTTAGCCAGTTATTTAGTGGGCAACCATGCCCTGGCCTATGGCCTAACGGTGGGTGGATTTTTGGCCGCCATGGGTATCGGAGCCTATCTGAGTAAATTTGTGGCAGATCGGGGGTTGCTGAATGTTTTCTTTGCCATTGAACTGGCCCTGGCCCCCCTGGTAGGTCTGGTGCCCCTGGCCCTGTTTGCCTTATTCGCTGCCGATGGCCCGCTGTGGCTAGGGTTGATTGGCACCACGTTGCTGCTAGGCAGCTTAGCCGGCATGGAGGTGCCCTTACTAACGCGATTGGTGGAGCTACGGGATCCCTTGCGCGATGCCTTAGCTGGGGTGCTGGCGCTGGATTATTTAGGGGCATTGGTGGGGGCTTTACTATTCCCAGCCATACTATTGCCATGGATTGGGCTATTTCCATCAGCCATGGTGATTGGCGCATTGCCAGCGGTGATGGTGGTTATCCTGGGGCAAAGTTTTCGTCAGGGGCAACCCTGGCGCTATGCCGGGTTAGCGGTGGCAATCGCTTTGTTTTTGGGGGCTCCAGCGACATTACCCATTAGCCATTGGCTAGAAAATACACTGTATCGAGCCCCAGTGGTTTGGCGGCAACAAACCCGTCACCAGCGGATGGTGGTTACTCGTCGCCAGGGGGATATACGTCTTTTCCTCAATGGTGATTTACAGCTGTCTACGGTGGATGAGTATCGGTACCATGAGTCTTTGATCCACCCAGCCATGGCTGTAGCATCCCCCCGTCGAGTGTTGTTATTGGGGGCAGGGGATGGATTGGCGCTACGAGAAGTCTTGAAGTGGCCCACCGTAGAACAGGTCACTCTGATTGAGCTGGATCCGGCGGTGGTGGCCTGGGGGCGCAGGGCGCTGCAGGCGGACTGGTTAGAGGATAAACGAGTCACCATCCGCTATGGGGATGCATTTCGTCTATTACCTAAATTGCAGGATACATTTGATGTGATTGTGGCGGACTTTCCTGACCCGGATCAGGTGGATCTTGCCAAACTGTATAGTGTGGGGTTTTATCAGCAGGTGCGATCGCGCCTTACCCCCAATGGTCTTTTCGTCACCCAGGCCTCCAGTCCATTCTTTGCCCCCAATGTGCTCGCCTGTATTCAAAGCACATTGACCGAAGCAGGTTTTTTCACCTATCCCTACCGTACCGAAGTCCCTAGTTTTGGCCTCTGGGGTTTTGTCCTTGCCGCCCAATCGCCCCAGTCCCCCCAATCCTTTTCAGCCTTGGAGTTACCCATCTCCACCCGGTTTCTAACCGCAAGACTGATGAGCACTCTATTTGTCATGGGCAAAGATCTGCAGGTAGCGACCACAGCAGTACGCCCCAATCGACTCTCAGATCCAGTAATTGTGCGTTACCAGCACGACCCACGCTGGACATTTTATTAAGCTATAAAGCTAGAAGTCATACCAAATCCCAGTTCATATCCCCGATTAAAAATGCACCACCCCGTAGGAGTAATCCCTCGTGGTTGCCCTGCCATATTGGGCACAGGTAGTCAGGATTCCGTATAATTCAACATTAAGCCAAGTCTCTTTCACCATCCATGATTCCACTCTTTTGGTTTTATGTTTTCGCAATCCTGATTGGCCTGGCCATCTGGCTTTGGGTTCGTTGGTCTCAACAATCAGGACCCCGGCGTCCACGGTCTGCCCCCACCCGTCGTCCCCCTAAAACTCGTCAGCCCACATTGTTTAATCTAGCCATCGGTGACATTGTGCAGTATCAAAACGATGACTGGGTGGTAGAAGATATTTTGACCTACAATGCATCGGGCTGGACCTGGAAAGAATATCAGTTACAAAACAAAGATCAGGTACGCTGGCTAAGCGTGGAACAGGATGACACCCTGGAACTTAGCTGGACTGAAACTATCCAGTTATCAGTGACTAATCCACCCCCCAAGGATATTACCTATGGCAACACGGTCTACCGGCAACAGGAATTTGGGCCGTTGACCATGACCATGAAAACTAAACCTGGGACAACGCTTAAGGGATACTACTTTGACTATGCCAGTGCAACGGGTGAAGAGCTTTCCTTAGAACAGTGGGGTGACGATGCCTCCTTTGAAGTCTCTGCTGGACATTCCCTCACACCGAGAGCATTAAATCTCCTACCCGGTGATGGCCAAAGTATTTATCGCTATGGTAGCCAAGACAGCTAAATCACAAGAATAGCTCACCCATTAACAATTTATCCGTAGCCAACGTTAACGTTGGAAATACCAATGATTGAATAAGTTTAGAGTTGTCATAATAATGCTCTTTATAAGTCTCATTTATGAGAGTACAAACAACAACCTGCTGTCTATGGCGATCAATAATCCAATACTCTGGAACTTGCCACCATTCATACTGTTGCCGTTTCCATTCATAATCACGCCGATAGTTTGCACTACCTTCACTGCCTGGGCTAACAATTTCAGCGATAAATACGGGGGCAGGCATGTCGAAGAGGATAGCATTCTTCTTCAGACCTTTCATTAGATCGAGATGCTCAGGCTGTAGGACAATCACATCCGGTTTTCGATTTACTCGATTATCACCCACCGGATGCACCTGTATTTCGGTGGAAGAACTCCTAACAAGCCGTCTATTGCTGACAAATTTCTTTAATAACTCAGCCAATTCGTCAGCAATAAAGTCATTTTCCGCATCTTCCGGTGGCAACTCAATTACCTCTCCAGTACTAAGCAAGCGAAAATTACCATCCGGACTGAGGTCAGCGTCCAGATACTGTGAGTAAGTCCTATATCGTATAGATGTGTGGATCAACGTTGACGTCAGGGTAAGTAACTTAGTGATTCTGATTGGAGTATAGCAAAACCGACATTCAACTCAGTTAAGTGTCTTTCCTAAGCTCATCTTTGGGATGGGCTTTTAACCATGGTTATCATAATCGTTTATGCATAATCATCATAGGGGTGATTGCCCAATAACATTGCCTGGTGGTCTATAGTTATAAATCATTAATTTTCCATAAATTCTATGGGGTGCGACACCACAGCCAAGCTCCGTGGTATTCTGCCAAATCATCTGCGTGTAATGCCCACAGGTTTCACCCTTGCATTGCCCAGTCGATAGATCATAGTTTTCTTTCTCTTCTGCCCATAAACCAAGCATTAACTCTACAGAACTACCCGCAGCAATGTTTTCCCCTGCTCCACTACGATTACCACTCCTAGGACTATGTCCAAAAGTCCCACGTCGCGATAGCTCATCTGCCCAATCTTGATCGGTGCTAGCTAACTCGGAAGACCACGATAAAGATGGCACATTAACCTCAGCTCGCAGCTGATTATGGGTATCGAGTATTTCTTGCTCTTCCTCAGTAAGCTGTGAGGAATCTTCTGATTGCTCAGGAGTTTGCTGTAGCCTTAGGTCATTCAATAATTGTTCAACATCTGCAGACCAATTTTCTTCGTTTAAGAAATCTTCAACTGCTGGAGACTCAAAGGCTTCTTCTAAGTCAAACGTTTCTCTGGTTAGAGTTTCAGCTACTAAAACCCCACCGACACCACCCATATCACTTGCGAAACGTAATGATAAGCGCTTTTACAATTTCAAACTTACCTTGATCTTATAGGTCCCCATAACCCTGATCGCAATTCACCGTCATAGTCTCTAGGGTAGATGATGCCCTTCAAGAAATCGACTGGCGATGATTCTGTTCCAAGCAATAGGATTGTTCTAGCCCTAAGCTTTTTCAATTGCATAGGTAGCTATGTACATTGCAAAACCCTAGGGCAGTAACATTAAAATTGAGACCATTGGCCAATCTTAAAGCTTGTTTGACTGTGGTGATTAAAGCCACTGATACAGTTGTGGGTAGATGAATTGCCATCTAGGCGAAACTCATCCTCAAGAGCTTTTGCATTGATATGAAAGCCTCTGAAAAGATTACGCTGGCATTCAGCATCCATAGTAATAAGATAGATTTGTTTTGGCTGTCCATTGACACCTGCATCTCTCATGTTTGGACGACTCATTTTGAGTTTTGATAGTCTAGTTTGAAAAGTTGCTACAGAGGGGGCTGTTGTTCGGCTTTCAAACACACAATCGGTGCAGCCGTACAACTCAATGCCGTTACCGAGCAAATCGCTACCATCTCTAATATCAGAAGCCGTGTCTGGATAGAATAGAGCATTGCCGTTCGAGTCTTTTTGCCCAGTTGGCACGGGAGTTGGTGTGCCAATGCCAATTTTTCGAAATGTCATGCCATGGCAGTTTCTGAGTCGATAGATGGGCTTTTCTGCAGTTCCTTCGTTAGCATGTATTATCTCTAGCTCGGAATAGTATTAAGCAATTGCAAAGGAAACCTTGTTTGGATTCAGCTGATTTTTCTGGTCCCTTTTAGGAGTTTGGTATTGGAATTGCGATCGCATCTATGCCGATTTTATTTTGCGATCGCACCCACCTAACTGGCTGTTATGCTCAGCTTAATTTGTAACACCTCACAAAATTTCCAGGGAGGGAGTCAAAAAAACAGCAAAGGTCATCTATAACCAAAGCCTTTAGTGAAAGACAGTATTCAAGTTAGAGAGTTATGTCTGGTGCAAACAAGCTTTGAAGTCTTAGCAGTTGTGCACCTCTTAAATACAACAAATCCCCCTTACCCAGCAGGTTGACTGCATCTCCTTGCTTACCACCTAGGATAATCGCTGAATCAGCATCGCTTGCTGTTCTCAGGGCAACTCGTCCAGGCAAATTGGAACGAATCAGCGGGGTAACCACCTGGGCATCGGGTCGTTGGGTAGCAATGATGAGATGAATGCCAGCAGCACGGGCCATGGCTCCCAGACGTTTGATGCTTTGTTCTATGGCAGTGCGGCTTTCTTTTTCTGCCATAAAGTCGGCATATTCATCAAAAATGCAAACAATTCGAGATATGGGGCTGCTGACCTTCTGATTGTAGCGAGTCAAATCTGTACAGCGGCTCTGCTCAAATCGTTGGTAGCGGCGATCCATCTCATTCATCAAAGTCTCCATCAAAGAGATCGCACCTTCGGTATCTTTTACAATGGGCTGTAATAACCAGGGATTGGCTTCAAATTCGGGAAATGTGACGCGTTTGGGATCTACCAGCGCAATTTGTAAATGATCTGGAGAGTGGCGCTTTAGTAGACTTAGGAGGAGCGATCTCAAAAATTCACTTTTACCACTGCCGGTCGTCCCACCCACTAAAAAATGACAGGTATTGGGATCTGATAAATCTGCTTCAACTAAGTTACCTTCCAAATTAACACCAATAGCAATTTTGACCGGATCAGTAGGTGTCAGAGCCTGAGGCTGAATATATTGGTCAAACAGGGCAGACTGACGATCTGGGCGAGGTAAATCAACACTGACATAGCCTGCCTGGGGCGCAATCATTGGCGGAGCTTCCAGACCGAGCTGTACCCGTAAATCATCGGTCAGGCGCAGGATAGAATTCACTTTCACACCCAGCTGCGGTTTGAGTTTGACTCGCAAGAAAGCAGGGGCTAAGGCAATTCCTTGTAAATCAACGCCAACGCCAAAGGATTTTAAGGTTTTTACCAGGTGCGCAGCGATCTCTTCTGATTTTTCTGGTTTTCGTGCCTTCTCTTTTGGTGTCGATGTTGGTGATGTCTTGGGAGGTCTGGGCGGCTTAAACTCTTCAGACCTGGTCGATTTATCAGTGTTGCTAGATGTTGGTTTTTGAGAAGACGGTTCGGTTTTCTGTTTTTCTTTAGGAGCTGCTTCCGTTGCCTGGGTTTGAGGCTCAAAATAGGTTTGACACTTTTTATACTGAGGACACATATCACATAGGTCCAGCCGCAGCGTTTTCGGGGGTGGAGGGTCCTGGCCAGGATTCCAGGCTAGCCAGTCACGGATATGCATAAGCTTTTGAGGAATCAGCTGATGTACCGTATCTTCTAGCTGAGCCCAAGGATACACCTGTTCTTGCCAATCGGGTAATACGCTATAAACTGCAGAATCGATGGGAACACCAATCTTTTCCCGCAGCATATAGCTATAGAGGGCGACTTGGGCTAGCTGAGCGGACGGATCCGGCGACTGATAGGTCTTATATTCCACCACACAGAGTCGATGATTAGCAAAGTCATACACCAGGCTGTCAAAACGTCCCTGTACTAACTGCTGGTCATTGTTGGGCAGAGTAAATGTATGTTTGACACTGAGTTCCTGGCCTAAAAATGTTTTTTGCATCACCTCCTGGGTGCTACAGGAACGACGATTGCTCACTAGTAGCTCTACCCAACGTTGAATAAGTCCCTTCAGGCCTTGCCAGAGCTGATGAAGTGCCTGGGCTTTATCGGGTTTCTCAGCAATAGTTTGCTGGAGATAGGGAAAAAAGATTATTTGGTAAAGTCGTTGTTCAAAGTTTTGTGCGATCGCTACACTATCCAGTTGTTCTGGATCCGCTGCTAACAATGTTTCAAATTCCAGATCAGACCGCAGCTGTCGTACAAATTGCTCAGAAAGCTGGTGGAATGCACTACCAATACCCAGAGTCTTCCCTGGTGGTAAAAACATAGTCATCCCACCAAAATGATGGCCTAAATAGAGCAAACGGGGGCACTCAAAGGCAATTCGAACTTTACTAACACTCAAAGAAGAAGTCATGCGGGGACGTAGCAAATTAACTGGGCTTCACGGCTTGCCTGGGGATCAAGCAGTTGCAGACGTTTCTGATCACAGAGGGTTTGAATTTCTTGTTCAATCTCCTGCTCCTTAATATTAGAGAACTGTTGCCGTGTTGTTTCAATTAATACCAGCAGTCCAATAAAGGATTGTGTTGCCATCAGGTTAACAATATAATCTGCTACGGCTTGGCTGGGGGGTGTAGGTTCCAAGTCACCTTCCACAATCTGTAATTTTTGCAATAGGGGACACTGATCTAACACCCCTGATTCTCGCACAACAGCCTGCAAGTCTTTCAGATGAGGTGTTTGATCACCCAGCACTAGCTCGCCAGCGCGGGCGGCACTGGCAAGCTGATGATAGGTTTCCAAATATTGCACCGAGAGTAAATCGGGCTGAAAATGGGCATAGGATGCTTTACCATTAAATATCTGATAATAGATTTGATTTCCTTTGGTTTTTGACTTGCCTGTGCCAGCGGCACGAATTAAATAAAGGCAATCACAAATGTCTTTATCAATTGCTTTCTGACAGGCTTTCATCACATGAAAGAATGTGTTCATGTTTGGGTCTTCATTCCAAACGATACCCATTTTCAATTTTTTGTGTCGATGTGAGAGAGAGTAAGATGCATATTTACTACCTTGCAAAAACTGAGTTTCTATTTGGGAGACCTCCAGAGCCTCTAATACCTGACGTAGCCGCCAGATCAATTCTGGAGAAGTAAACTGGCCAATTCGTGTTACAGCTTTTTGGTTTGCCTGAAATTCTTTATCCCAAATCAGTTGAAAGCTAGGTTTTAGAGCTGGTGGCGGTGACGGTGACGGTGGCGGTGGCGAAACTGATTTATCGGGAAGTTTACTGTACTGCTTATAGTGGGTAATTAATCTTCGACCCAGATCTAGCGCTGTACGGGGTAAAGTGCGTTTTCCAGGAAATGCGTGAGCAAGCCAGTCGTGACTAAGGGGAGCAATCTCAGTTTCCGGCGTTGGTGTGACCTGAGCATGTAGAGGTGCTAACCGACTTGCCCACAATGCTTCTGCTTGATCCAAATTAATTCGTTTAAGCCGCAAGATGTCATTGATGCGTGCCTCGTCTGCTGGTTGAATCTGTTTACGATATTCGCGCCAGGTACCTGTCACAATACTGATAAGTACTAAAAAATTATGCAGATTTTCATTATGAATTGTGGTGTTTAGATGGAATAACCGCTGCAGATCGGGTTTATTATTGGCTAGCCTGGGAATACTATCTAAGTTGTCAAAACATAGAACAATCGGCTGAGTAGAAGTGGCAATGCGCCCAATGTTATTGAGTATCTTTTGCGCGGCGTCTTCAGAATCGATCGGCTGCTTTACTCGCAGTGTTTTAAGCTCTTCTTTGTCCAGGTTATCGCCTTTTAACCAGGCATAGGCCAGAATACGCAGCTCAGGATTGGTGGCCAAGTCATAAAGTACGCCGAAAAACTCCCTGCCGTTATATACAACTGGGAAGCTGGCATGTAAATCTTGAATAAACTTTCCTCGTTCCCCTAGCACCCATTTAGCCAAGCTACGCTGATGCAGACTAGATATCCCCTTAAGCCAGAGCAACATCTGTGATTCCGATTGCCCTTCGGGCACTTTAACCAGGCTATCGACCACATTACGTAACGTATGCCGCCAGAGATAGTTACTATCGGGCCAGGGGCCGATGTAGGCAAAAAAAGCGTTATCGTTGAGCTGCCGCTTTAGACGTCCGAGAAGATAGCTTTTGCCTGCACCTGAATCACCCGTCAATAAAAGTGTTTGAGTTTTGTGATCCGTGCTAATTTGTTGGAGAGTATGACTTATGGCGTCCAGAATTTCTCCATGGATAGTGTCAACTTCCATGACTGTGTTTTGGCTTTCCTGCCAAAAATTACCAGGTCGGAAGCTACTCCGATCAAAAGGGTTTAACTGACGCTGAATAATCTGTTGAAGCGAAGTCACTGTTTTTGATCTACTTTTTTAACAACGTAATATTATTTTCTATTCACTCGATTACACTGATATAGAACAAAGCACCGCCGATTGGTTGGGAAATCCCTGCTGCTGCTTGTTCTTCACTGTATTCAATAACATCTTGTAGGGTGCTGAATTCAATTAGATCCTGACTTTGTAATTCAAACAAGATTTTGTCTAAACCATTTCGGTCGAGGGGCGGCTGTAACTTTTCTCGCAAATGAAAGATTGGTAGAAAATTGTCCGTATCTAATTGTTGATCCAGTATTCTAATAGTTTCTAGCACCGACTCTGGCGATATATCACTAACGTTGGCAATGATCTGAGAAGGTGCTAAATATTGTTTCTCTGTTAAACCAGATTGGTTTTTAGGAAAAATTTCAGCTATTTCAGACTTACCTAAAAACTGTCGTAGAAAAGATAGGTAGTTGCCCAACAGTGCAAACTTTAGATCAGCTCTAGGTTGAGTTGGCATATAGTCATGTAAGAGATAGCGAATGCCATCTTGGGTTAACCAGACATCTTTGATCTGATCTTTAGTGATCTGAATCAACCCTTGAGCATCAAGTTCATAAAGCAATCGGTGTCGATCTTCCGCTGGTACCTTCTTAGCTTGACTAGGTGTAGTATAGGATTTAGCTTGCGCTGCTTTTTGCAGTAGTTCTAACTTATGCGGAGATAAGGTTATAGATAACTGCTCGGGGTCTGAATTCAGCAAACTTTTACCAGGTGGTTCTATCCGATATCGTTGTACTTCGTTTGCATACCCTATCAACCCCTTAGCACAGAGGCTCTCGCATGCTTTATTCCGTTTTGATGTATTGCCTACTTCAATTTTACTGATACGAGTTCGATAGTCTGGGATATTTCCCAACAACCGCAGCAAAAATTTTAATTCTATAGATTCTAATTTGAGCGAAGATAGATCCATAGGATTTATGGTTTCGATAGCAATAGAACATTTCAATCAGCATAAAAAAATTAGAACTTCATAAATAGAAGGACTATTGCTTCTTGTATGAACTGATTATTCCCTATAGTTTATGAAGGTAGCTCAAACACGTCGAGGCTTCTTTATAAAAGCTATAAGATCTTGCGATAGTTCCATCTTTATGCGTCAAAGTCAAGCATTCATGGTAGCTGCTGTTTCAGCGTCATAGCCCATTCGGACGTCCCCAAATGGCTAAAGTAAGAAAAACCTCGTAAACGATGGTCTACAGTGACTTTACAATCAATGCTATTAAAAGGCAGTTTGGGGTGGAGCTGATTGAAGATCAGGCGTTGTTTGCTAATGTTGAGTCCCAGATGCCGCCCCAGTGGTTATCGGACTTTTTAGAGATGCACCTACCCCTAGCTAACGCCATTGGCACAGAGAAAGCCAAGTCAGAATTTATTGTAGCTCCGATTTTATCGGCTGCTCGGGAGTTGTTAGAACGCCAGATTAGTTTGTTCTCTGGAATTGAGTTTACGGTGGATAAGGAGTAGGGGCTAACCGGACACTGTGATTAGATTCTTAGTCGGTCGCGATCGCAATACAGTCTCTCAGCCCCTGTCCTGACATTAGTCGAAACCAAAAATGGTCGTGCCAGATTAGGTCAATGCATGGTAGAAATGATTGCCGCAGATCTGTTCAACCGCCAGGAAGAAAATGATCTTACAACAATCTTTGGCCGTGTTACCACAGGAGATCTGTGGCGGTTTCTAAAGCTTCAATGAGCAAATGAGCAAAAAACCATTTTCATCGACACCAAACAATACTTTGCGACAGAGGTAGACGAACTACTAGGAATCTTGAAAAACATAGTCTTATAGGGACATGCTCTTGTGACTGTCTTTCCAGCTTAAAGCAACTGAAGCCATACATACAGAAGGTGTTGCTCAGGACTAAATAGAGCAGCAACAATTTCTGTGACAAAATCTTTTAGAGGAATACTCCCTGTTTGAAAGCTGAACTGACTAATCTTTAAATTGCGATCGCCCGTTGCCCAACCCGATGAACGAATTAACAAAATCAGTGAATTTCGGTCATTTTCCAGCCTACCCGTCATACTCAAAATGACCCAACGCAAACCCGACTGATCCCCCATTCCCATGCAAGACTTCAACTGGAAAAAGCTCCAAAATGGCTCGGACATCCGTGGTGTTGCCATCGACGGCGTCCCTAACGAACCCGTCAACCTCACCCCAGAGGTAGCCCAGCGCCTCGGCCAGGCCTTTACCACCTGGCTCGCCACCAAACTCAGCAAACCTGCCACAGAACTCCAGCTCGCCGTCGGTCGTGATAGCCGCATCTCCGGTCCTACCCTGATGCAATGCGTCATGGAGGGTATTATGTCCCTCGGCGCAAACGTTTACGACTTTGCCATGGCCTCCACCCCTGCCATGTTTATGAGCACCGTCACCCCCGGCTTTGAATGCGATGGTGCCATCATGATGACCGCCAGCCACCTGCCCTACAACCGCAATGGCCTTAAGTTTTTTACGGCCCAAGGCGGCCTCGGTAAGTCAGATATCACCGAAATCCTTACCCTGGCTGAGCAAAATGACTTTACCCTAGTAGCCACAGCCGGGATCATTGAATCCCGAGACTTTATCTCCGTCTACGCCGACCAGCTAGTTGAGAAAATCCGTACTGCCGTTAACCATCCCGACCACTTCGACCAGCCCTTAAAAGGACTCAACATCATCGTCGATGCCGGTAACGGCGCAGGGGGTTTCTATGCCAGTAAAGTTCTCGAACCCTTAGGCGCTGATACCACCGGCAGCCAGTTCCTAGAACCCGACGGCATGTTCCCTAACCATATTCCCAATCCCGAAAATCACGATGCCATGGCCTCTATCTGCCAGGCCGTACTTACCCATAAAGCAGACTTCGGCATTATTTTCGACACCGATGTAGACCGCTCCGCCGCCGTCGATCACCAGGGTCAGGAACTCAATCGTAACCGCCTGATTGCCCTAATTTCTGCCATCGTACTACAAGAACACCCAGGCTCTACCATTGTTACCGACTCCATTACCTCCGATGGACTGGCCCAGTTTATCGAACAAGACCTGAAGGGCAAACACCATCGCTTTAAGCGGGGCTACAAAAATGTTATTACTGAAGCCGTCCGTCTTAACCAAACCGGAGAAGACTCCTGGCTAGCCATCGAAACTTCAGGCCATGGAGCCATGCGGGAAAATTATTTTCTAGATGATGGCGCTTACCTGGTGAGTAAGCTGTTAATCGAGCTGGCCAAAACGAACCAGGTTGGCCGCTCGCTAACGGATTTAATCGCCACACTCAAAGAACCCAAGGAAAGTCGTGAGATCCGTATAAAGATTGGTGTTAATGAGTTTAAGGCCTATGGCGAAAGTGTTATTGAACAATTAAAAACCTTTGTTGAAGCACAGGCTGGCTGGTCATTAGTGCCCAATAATTATGAAGGTGTTCGTGTTGCCTGTTCATCCCCAGAAGAAGACGGTTGGTTTTTGTTGCGACTGTCTCTCCATGATCCTGTATTGCCCTTAAATATTGAATCAAATGTGGACGGCGGTGTGACTAAAATCATTGAACAATTGTTGACATTCTTTAATAATGTTGAATCTCTAGATTTAACCGCCTTCTAAACCATGGGATAACTTTTCCCTTTTGGGAGGCTACAGTGTATACACGTAGGGGTATTGGATGCAATACCCCTACCGGGGTAAACTTTGAAACGAATTTAAGGAATTAGGATTTGGTATCAAAATATTTTTATAGTGCCCCTATGGACTTTAATTACAGCCTTTTAAGAATTGCTGCTCAATACCGGATTAAAAAGTATCTTATAGTACATTTTGAGGGCTAATATTCTAGATAACTTGCGAGATTATTTTTTTCTCTTTACTTATATGTTTGTCCATTACAAACTTCGACTAATTGTTAGTTAACACAGCTTATATCAGTTTAAGTATTGGTCGATGTTGCTACTATGGCTTACGGGAACCCTAAAGTAAAAATAGGAGGACTATGATGAACTTAGATGGACTAGGCGAAGAGCAAATACATACGCTCTTAATGTTAATCACCTTAAATATGATTGTATTTGCGGCACTAATTGTAAAAGTTCAGGCTGAAGTTGCTGTTTCAGGTATATGTGCTTTGTTCTAGCTCAATAGAAGAGTTGTGTCAGAGAAGAGTCACTGACTAACCTCCTGAGCCATTGTTGCTTGGGTATTGATGTGGTGGGTTGCAATTTCACCACATGTGGTCAGCCAAACCTCTTCATAGGATTGAATATGATCAATCAGCCGCCCCAGCATTAACAATCGAGCCGGGCGGCCTATGATCTCAGGATGCATGGTGAGAATAAACGCACTATTGTAGTGATAGAGACCTTCAAACTCTTCTTTCCAGAGTTGAAATGCTTTCTCACAGGTTTCGATCACCCCTCCACCAGTGGGCGGATCCACCGTGAACGCAAATTGTTCCCAATCATCATTGGTCCAGTGCACAGGAATCTCTACCAGACTGCCGCTATCGGTGGACAATGTGTAGGGCGCATCATCGTCCATTAAAGAAGAATCGTATTGCATTCCATGGCGCGCTAGTAAGGCCGGACTACTTTGCTTAAGATCCCACCAAGGCGCACGATAGCCAACGGGCTTTTCACCCGTAATCTCCTTCAAAATTTGACAGGTCTTAACTAGAGCCGCTTCTTCTTCAAGATCATCTAAATCTGAAGGTTTATGATGTATGTAACCATGTACACCAATCTCATGGCCTTCCTCATGGATACGCTTAACCAACTTTGGATATTGCTCTGCCGTATACCCTGGAACAAAGAAACTGGCCTTAACTTTCTTTTCCGCCAGCAAATCTAGAATGCGGGGCACGCCTACCTTAGGGCCATACCGTGCCCAGGATAGGGCCGATAGTCGCTCAGCATACTTTGGATTCACCGCTAAGATTCCGGCTTCACCATCAACATCAAAGCTTAAAGCTGCTGCACATCGCTTTTCCGCAGGCCAAGGGTAAGACATTTGGCACCTTTTGTATCATTCTAAGCTTTTTACTATAGTTCAGAAAGCTATGGCTGTAGTGTTCTTTTTGTTACAAAACTAGGGGGTAATACTGAAGCTATTTGGAAGATCAGAATGAGGGAATTTTGATTTTGTGTACAGATGTTACATGCGAGGTCTCTCGATAAAAAATTTAAGCCTAATGTAAGTAAGTGGTCACAATTAGCTATCAGATATCGAAGTTCCCTTCAATGGCTACCGTGTTACCCATTTAAAGGATTGAACTGAACCGTAGCTCCAAATCCTGCATTAGCCCACTCTGCGAGAATAGCAAAGCTCTATGTCCTAAGTCCTTGTCATCAGGGGAGAATGACTTTGAGGCTAGTTCTCCTGATGAGAAGGGTATATGTGCACTAATGCATGGATTGCAGACCATTCTATTAAACTATGTCGTTTACCTAATTAATTTAATTACTCAGGTAAGCGACATAGCTTGTTTAAGCTGACCATTTTTAAGTCACTGGTATCATCTACCGTAGGATCTATCCGCACAGAGCATGAGAGGGGGCAATCAAATGCGACTGGATGGCAAGGTGAGTTTGATTACTGGTGCTGCTTCTGGCATCGGTCGGGCCACAGCTGAATGTTTTGCACGGGAAGGGGCAACTGTCATAGCAGTCGATGTTAACGCCGATGCAGCCCAGGCTACGCAAGAGAGCATTACAGCTGCTGGGGGCCATTGCCTAGGGGTAGGGGTAGATGTCAGTGATGAAGAACAGGTGATGGGTGCGATCGCAGAAACCGTCCAAACCTTTGGTCGTCTCGACATTCTCTTTAACAATGCAGGCATTTCTATTCTAAAACCGATCACCGAAACCACCGAAGCTGACCTGGATAAACTCTTAGGCGTCAACCTTAAAGGCGTTTTCTTTGGTTGTAAACACGCCATCATTCAGATGCGCACCCAGGGCGGTGGCATCATTATCAACACAGCGTCAGAATTAGGACTAGTAGGACAACCCCTCTACAGCGCTTACTGTGCCACTAAAGGCGGCGTACTCGCCCTAACCCGAGCCTTAGCCACCGAATGGGCAGCTCAGAATATTCGCATCAACGCCATCTGCCCCGGCCCCATTGATACCCCTATGATTCACGCAGAGTTTCATATCGGCAGCGATCCCATTGCAGAGGAGAAAACAGTCATCTCTACCATCCCTGCCGGACGATTGGGTAAACCAGACGACATCGCCCGAGTGGCTTTGTTTTTAGCCACCAGCGATGCCGAATTTGTGCATGGAGCCGCCATTGTGGCAGACGGCGGCAAAACCATTATTTAAATAGGTCAGTTCAACCCGCCATTGAGTCGTGCCGAAACTCGTAAAACTTAAGCTTGCTATGAATGTTTTTCACATGTTTTTTGACTGTATTGACAGTAATAAACAACTCAGCTGAAATTTCCTTGTAGCTGCGATCTGCCCGTCTCAGCAACCAAATCTCAGCCTCACGAGACGTTAAACCATACTTTTCCGCCTCTGTAACCGCCAAGCTTTGAATAGAACGATGCTGATCCTCTAAAAGAATCAACACCAGCGGATGTTCATAAGCATCTAACTGCAGCCACCGGGCTCGAATCCGTAGTACACTTAATCGCTTGTCACCGATTTCAGACTCAATCACCACAGGATTTTCAGGATATAGCTCACAGCTATCCAAAACCGCCTGATAGATTCGCTCAATTTCTCGGCTTATGTTCTGAAACTGGGTTTCATTGTGCGTAAACTTTTCAAGAACTTTTCGAGCATTGCTATTGATGTGAACAAACTCGCTCTGTTGGTTCAGAATCAAAATACCATCCATAAACCCTTCCAGCACCCCCTGCACTAAAACACTATCGAAATGACCACTATGAGTATTTAAATTTTTAAGTGCTTCTACGAAAGTATCCATCAGGCAGACTTCTCCTTGTTTTAACCTTGACCACATCCAGGACCAGGGCATTGCCGCAGAGAAAACGACAGGTTGAAACTTGGACGTGGTTTATAAATCTGCTGCAGAACAGCACCATTTATTGGTAGGTGCAGGGCATTTCAGGCTATGCAGTTTGATCAAAAAAGTCTTACACAAAATAAACCCAAGTTCATTTAAAAAATGACACTATGGGTTTAGTCAGAAAAAACGGTTGGACAGTACAATTGCACTCCAACCGTTTCCTAAAAGAATTTTTTAGGCACAGATTGTACTAATTTATATAGCTAATATTCAAGCATTATCCTCTACAGGGGTGCATTCAAAAATGCGGTAGTGCTCATTGTCGTCTTTAATGACGGTTACGAATACATCCACTTCTGCCTGAGTATTATCTTCTGCCTTGAAGGTTACACAAACAACAGTGCCACCATTATTTGAACCTATCAGCTTTGATCCAATTCGCTGTTTTAACCCACCTCGATCTTTAGTATATTTCTCCCATTTTTCTTTGATTGTAAGTGGGGTTATCTCTTTCTGCTTAGAATAATCCAGCATATCCCAGGCCAACCCATAATGGTCTTTACTTAGTTCATAAAAAAACTTTTCAGCGACCAATCTAGTAATCCATGGTTTCTCATTATCATCATTGTTTGGAAGCGATAGCTGAAACATGTCTTTTGTGTCTGCCAAAATATTAAGCGTATTTTCGTCAGGGATCAGTCGATTGATCCATGGCCGTTCACCATTACCATTTTGGGGCCTTCTTACTCTTTCTTTCTTAAATCGCTGAAGCATTATCTGATTCCCTCCTGAGGATCTTAAAAAGAAGATGAGTGGTTATAGCCAAGGGGTGGTTTTCAAACCACTGCCTATATATAGACTGAGACACTCAAAGCTTATGCAGTTCTCCGATGAGGTGACTTAGACGATTCTTAGCTAATTGTTTTGAGTCCATAACCGAATTCTAGAAAGAAATTTTGCTGAGGCTCAATGTTTTCAGAATCAATAGTATTTTCAAAATCTATTTGGATAGATCAGAGCATATTATTGTTTCTTAATGGAATTCAGGACATACGTCCAAAATATGCACGACGGAAACAACCAGGGCAGTAAAATATTGGCCCAAATGTATGTTTGCAAACCAATTACCCCATAGGTAACTGTGGCTACAGCAAAGAGCCACATATATCGCTGATAATATGAAGCTTGCTGATGGTTTAATGTTAATGCCGTCCATTTTCCCAGGAGTGTTGCGGCGAAAATCATCCATAAATCTGGAATTCGGATAACTCGATGGGACGCTAATAAATGATGTGTTGTATAGGCGTGGAGTTCTCCCCCTGTAAGAGATTTAGGACAACTTTCCTGGGCATACGCCCGCCCGTATTTCAAATCGCACCAATATTGTAATGCTGGTAGTATGGTACGTTTGTCCTGGGCGTCATAATACCCCCCAGCAGCGATGATGGCGATTTGCTGATTAAACTCCTGCTGAGTACCTGCGTTATCTAACAATTGCCAAGCAGGAATACGTTTGTAAACGTAATCTGGTGGAATGGAATAATCAATAACAACGGGCAAATTAAAGGGGGACTTAGCTTTTCTGAGAAAAGAATACGGAAGACCTTCTTGATTTATATCTAACCGATTAAGGAAAACATTTAATTGTTCTTGAAAGATACCTCGACTTTGCAAACTTGGCTGGGGAAGATCGGGCAATTCCTGCTGATTTAATATCTTTGCCAGTGACAGCATGTAGGCAAATGGACAGACTTCAGGACATGTAGCATCAAAAGGTAGCTTTACTTGCCAATAATGGGCATAAACGTCCCCATTCAAGCTCCACATGGGACTGGCAATTTTCTCGTGTACTCGCAGGTCATCCCGTTCCATTGAACCAAAAACCAACCACACCCCCTGCTGCTGAACCGACTGTTGAACAACAGTTGCCAGTTGCTCTTCTTTTGATTTTTCTTCATCCAAAAGGTAGTCTATACCAATGATTTGAATGCCGGAGTCTGAAAGCTGCTGAATTAAGTCAGCCAGATACCCACGATCCATGGGCTGATGTTGAAACCCTTCCAGCTCATTACGAGCCCGATTAATCGATTCTTGATCGATGGCAATTAATAGCACAGGGGAGATATCGTTCTGAGGAATTTGATTGGTTATATTACGGTATAAAGCCTGTGACCAAATCCGTCTGTTTAAAAGTTCTAGCCCTAGATCCTTCAATGGTGACCATGGAGCAGAGCTGGAAAACGCAAGCAATATTGCTGTTGTAAAGACAACGGCTTCTTGTCTTGTCGGCCACCATTGGTGAAGCTGCTTTTTCCAACCAAACGGGGTGATCCGATAAGCGATCGCACCAGAAGGACTAAAAAATGAAGGGATTAGGTGCGTGGAAGGATAGGTAAATTGTTCGACAAATTGGAGATGATGACTGGCTGTCAATAAGGCACTATGAATATCTTGGTGCTTCGCTAATTGCTTGCAGAGAGGTTTTAGAAAACTCTGGGCGACATCGTTACGAATGGGCTCGCGCATAACCACCACCTGTAGTCCCAGGGCAACTAATGAGTTAGCAATGCTAAGACCACTGCAGGAGTTAAAAATCGCTAGCTGGAGACCATTTTCCCTGGCTTGGGTTAAATATTCTTCAATTTCACTAATGGACAGGGAGACATTGGGGGTAATGGCTATGCGCCCCCCAGTTGCAGCTGTTTCGTCGCTGTGTCCCGCAAAAAATAGCACATCCCAGCCACGGCTATCACAAATTGTGTTGGCAAACGTTTGTTTAATGGTGGTAACACTATCCTCCGGTTGCCAGGTAAATTGTTCAACATGGGCAATGGATCGGAGCGATCGCACCGCCTTCCAATCTTCCTGCAGCGGCAGATTCGGATCATTGCCCAAAACCGCAAGAATTCGGGCCTTCGTCCCTCGAACTCTCTCCTTAGAACTCAAGGGAGCCTCGGGTTCATCCATCGCCGTGCGCACAATCCGCAACCTATCAGGCGGGAACATGTCTGCATTTAAAGCCAATAGCTCCCAAGGTAGCCTGGCTATTTCATCAGAATTGCAGGCCAAAAACACATCTACCCCCGGTTTTATAGCAGGGTTAGCATTCATCTGAGTGAGCTGGGCTAACTCGTCTTGAATGCGTTGCTGAATAGTACGCCCATCGTTGTCGCCTAACCAGCGTTGGAACCCCTTAACCAATTCTCTTTCGGCCTCTGTTAGATCATGAGCCAGATCACCTGAACCAGGGTTAAGCCGACCGCTATTACCAGGGGACTGGGGCGCAGAGAATTTATAAAACCTGTGATACCGTTGTCGCCAGAGTTGATAAGACTTTTGCAAATCGCTAGGATAGGGCAAACTAGCCGTCAATTTTTTGCTGCGATTATCCCAAAGCAACAAAAGAAAACATGATCGCTCATCTTGATGCCAAACTTTTAATTCAAAAATTGTACGCATCTCACTGTAGTTAGAAATTCAGGAATTAATATCGTCTTTATGGCGTTGTTAGCATCTTATTCTAAGATAGCCGAGTCAAAACTATAGGGGTCTAATGGCAACACTTGCCCTGTCGGTGAAACGATAGTCGCGACAAGCTCTGTACCCTGCTTAGCCTCGGCGCGAACATACAGTAACTCCGTATCTAGGGAATCTTCTTCTTCTTTTACACTACCCATGGGATCAACCACACGCAGTTTGAGACCATCCGGCAAGAACGTCCCCATCTGGTTCCTTAAAATTAGTAATAGGGACCAAACCGGAGCCGGTGAGGCCCAAGCAGCTGCATAAATTTGCAAAAGCTCCCCTTCGTATTCAATGGTTTTGAAGACAGGACTTAGCTGAGCAGGAATATCCATGCCCTGATACCTGAGTTCTTCTATGGCAATGGTGAACCGATCGCTGGAGCGAAATTCTGGGGTGCCGGTCCCTAACATTGAGAGCGAATACCAGCCTAACTGCTGAGATACTTGGTCTAGCTCGGCCCGGAGCCACTGGGCGGTGTTAATGGTTTGTCGAGTTAATCGGGTAAAGATTTCTGCAATTCGGACCCGCAGGGATGTTGGCTGTTCTGACGATTGTTGCCACTGATAGAGCAGGTTTAGTAATTCAGAATTTTGCAGGAGTGCTGCGCCTTGTTCCCAAGGCAAGATTTGCCAGAGTCGTTGTTCAGACGACTGTAGGTGAGACAAGAGGGCATTCAGGTCAGTCTGGGTTATTTGGCTGGAATCAGTCTGGGAGGTAACCCTGGGCAACGTAATCGCCGCAGTGTCTAAAAAGCGTAAATTAAACAATAGGTGATTGGGTTCAGCATCAAACAAAAAACAAGGAAACCCATAATTCCAGCTATCATCAGCCGATAAATTCATCCGTTGTCGGTAGCTAACTAATTGATCATAACGTCCATAGCCCCGAATGATCACCTGTGATAGTTCCTCCTGCACTTCAACCACCACATAGAAATGGGCGGCAAATTCAGGTAGATCAATGGCTGCCCTTGGTATGGTTATCTCTTCATTTAGCCAATTCTCAGTGGCAATCAAACATAGTTTGAAACCACCTATCCATAGATTAAAAACAGCCTCAATGGCATTAGCATAATGAGGTTGAGCGAGAGAACACTGTGCTTGATTGAGAGAAATGCGTGAATCTTGTTCAGACAACCACTGGGTAAATCCCTGCAGACCAAGGGTATTTAAGTAAGTTTGCCACTGACAGGCTTCCCCAAGTACCTGGTTACTTATGTGAGTTGCTTGCCCAAAGCTATCGGATTCTAGATCAATATACTCTGGTTCGAGCAGTCTCAAATCATCAAAATCAATCACAGCACATAGCATTTTCTGAACTCCTTTTATCTCTCTAAGTAGTAACGTAATCGTTGAGCATATAAACTATCCATGGAATGGCTTTTGGCTGTTTTTATTTCTGCGATCGCCGCCTGAAATGCCTCGGCATCCACAAAGGCTTCGATATGCTGCATCAAATTCGTTAAGTAATCTGGATCTGTGGATATCGTCGCCAGCTTAAGACTAGTTACCTTAGCCGAGAGAATTTGAAAAAACTGCTCTACGGTCCAATAACGAACTCGTTTGAGTAATGTAGTTGGATTGAGCACACGACTCACCTGGGATTGATTGGTCATCCCCAATGTATCAGCGATTTTACTTTGAGATTGCCTCTGAAAATAGACAAGCTTTAAGATTGCCTTCACCTTGGATGCAAACCTTGCATATCTTGGCCGTTGGTGCAGGCTATTAATATGTTCGCAGATGCCTTGGTTGATCCCCCAATCTAAACACTCAATTAACTGCCGATGACAAAATTCCTTGAGTTCTTGCTGGGCGATCTGCTCTAAATCATTAGTTGAATTGGGATCACAAAGCTCTCGTTGGGCACCAGAATCAGGATTGGCCAGGGGTTCGGCTTGGGGCATGCCATTACTACTCCAGATTGCATAATGACGCAAGAGCTGGCCAATTTGCTTAAGCTCTATGGGTAGCTGTGTCGGTGAATTAAATGTAATTCCCTCTGTCTGCAACTGTTGTTGCATTTCGTCAAGCTGGGCCAGGGTCGGTGCAGGGCACTTCAGATGGTTTTGCTGTTGCTGGCGTCGATCTCGACGGTAAACCGCATGAAACGCTTTGACAATGAGACATTCGCGCAGTGAAAGCTTTTCTAACTGATGTTGCCGAGCCCGATTAAGCAGGGCCCAATCACTTACCTTATAAAATCCTCGTTCTGATAATACTTTTTTTAGCTCTTGATTTTGTCGAATTTGGAGATGAACCCAGTTATCTAGACTGGTTACACGTTGTCCATTTGGATTAAACTTGCGCAATACTTCCACCGAGAACAGTTGATAAGAAGACGGCTCCCGTTCACCATTACGATTAATAACCCATTGTTGTTTATCATCTTGATCTAAGACAACTTGCGTCTCACCATCATCATTGAGCACGTAAGGGAGCAAATCTCGATAGGTAAGCTGCCCAGTGGCAGAAAATTTACTGGCAAGGATTTTGCACGCCGCCAAAATGGGATACGAAACATATGCTCGCAAGCACAGTCCCGCTTTGGCTTGATGCTGTAAATCAACCACATCGGATTGAGCTGTAAATTGATTGTGAAGCAACTTCTGAACAATGCGATTTCGCTGAGCAGCAGGTATGCTCGCCTCCATCAGATCGGCAAACTCCGTCTGAAAGAATTGGGAGGCTAGGGGTGACGATTGCTTCCTATAACCGCATCCTTTATCCCCAGGATCAATTCTCAAAATTTCCCAATATTTCGATAGAAGCCCCATAATTCCACTATTCCTTCGGTGGACTTATTTTCTCAAACTCGACTGATTGTCTCTAGTACCCCAATGGGTACTATCTCTGGCTATGGCTATTCCACAGGCAGTCAACCTGCTTAACCCAGATAGTTGTATTCAAGCATACCTGCTGGGATGGCTTCTATTTTCTGGAGTCAGGCTAGTTGAGTCTCTTTGCTGAAACGGCCATTAGCCATCAGTTATTGCCCACCTTGGCGATGGTACTGTTATAAACACCATGAAATTATTGGGACTGGTTCCGCCTGATGGGATGATTCAGCCAAAATGCTTGTAATGCAAGGGATACAGCCGTTTTAGAAGAAGCTCGCTCAAATCGTTACTCTATAGGCCTTTCAGGCATTTTTCCCATTACACGGAACCAGTGCCCCTGCCTTTCCTTCGCTTTAATCCTCCAGCTGTTGACGTAAATTTCGAATCGCCATCCCCGTTCCCTGCTCTGAGGCTATTTGGAACACACCTTCCACTAATACTGGTAGTTCTATATTAGGAAAATAACGGCTAAACGTCTGTTGTTGATAGCTATCAGTTTGCAATGTATAAATTTTCAACCCTGTTTTTCTCAACAGCCAAACTTCTGGCACCTTGTAGGGTAAATAATCTGCTACTGCCGTATAGCTAGTCACATCAACCTCAAGCACCAAATCAGGGGGAAGACTGTTGCTCCAGTCAATGCGTTCCTTCCCAACAGCTACTCGCCAATTCTCAATATAGAAACAATAATCAGGCTCGATCCCCCCTTCCTCCGGCAGCTCCATTGTAATCGGGGTAAATGCTTCGTAGTTGCGATTCTGGCTGTCCAATAGGGCTTTTACGATGTCAGCTAAAATATTAGCTTCCCGTCCATGTCTGGGCATTGGACTCATCAGCAAAATCTCATCGTTACAAAATTTGATGCGAGGAATAGAATTATCCCCCCGACTATCCCTGAGGAAGCAGTAATCTTGCCAGGTGCCCGGTACCCGCATCACAGTCCCCGTTGGCAGCTGTATTTCTTCTTTAGAAATGACCGCGTACATGCCTTAACACCTAACCTAGTTTATCGCTAATGCTTCTATCATAATCCCTACGTTTTACCTCGGCTGCCTACCAATGCCTACTTAAAAAACTAGTATCTTCTCAAGTCCTCTTTGCTCCCCTGCTCCCTTCATAGTAGTACAGGTTTACTTGCAGGCAGATTGCCTTAGCTATACTATAGTCATGCTCAAAACCTTCTTTCTGGAAGGTGTCTTGGGCCTATCGGCTAGCTACCTAGCTATTATCGTGAGTAACCATGCGCAAATTTCATTCCTATGAAGAAATAAACAAAAAACTGCATTATTATGTTCCCCGCACTGCCCTGATTGAGCAGATTTATCAGGGGTTGTTAGGCGATGATCCCAACTATGGTGGGTCTTACATTACCGTATGGGGCCCCCGTCAGTCTGGAAAAACCTGGATTATGCGGGAAGTCATTGAGCGGTTTAGCAATCGAGATAATTCAGAGTCACCGTTTGACGTGGCCATGCTAACGATGCAGGCAGGCCAAACGATAACTACCGATACAGAAATTCTCAATCTATTTCGACAGAAGTTAAGCCAGTGGTTTGATCGACCCTTGCCTTCCCTGGACGAATGGTCAGCTCTAGAGACGTTTCTTTCACATAAATCTTTTAGCAAACCCTTAATTTTAATTCTGGATGAGTTTGACTCCATTGGAGATGATTTTATCAACAAATTTGCCAATCAATTTCGACATATTTATACGAGTCGTTTAAATCAACGAGATAAAAAAAGTGATGAGAAATATTGTTTGCTGCATGGTCTGGCGCTGATTGGTGTCCGCAGTGTGTTGGGTGTAGAAAATGTTGGCAGTGGTTCTCCATTTAACGTGCAACGCAGTTTATCCATTCCCAAACTAACCTTTAAAGAAGTGGACTCCATGTTTCACTGGTATGAACAAGAAAGTGAGCAACCTGTTGAGCAGGTCGTGATTGATCGTATTTTTTATGAGACTCAAGGACAACCAGGACTAGTGGGTTGGTTAGGAGAACTTCTTACGGAAAAGCCGCTTAATCCAGACCGTAGCCAGCCAATCACGGTCTCTCATTTTGAAAGGGTTTATGCATCTGCTATTTATGACCTACCCAACAACAACATTTTGAACTTAATTAGTAAAGTTCGACAAACCCCATATCGCAATTTTGTTTTGAATCTATTTAATACGGAAACTGCGATCCCATTTTCCTACGATGATGAGATTATTAACTATCTATATATGAATGGTGTGGTTGATCGCCAGGTTACGGTAGATAACCGTCGCTATGTTAAATTTACTAGCCCATTGGTACAAAAACGGCTGTTTAACTATTTTTCCCGTAATTTGTTTCAAGACCCTCATCAACTCTATCCACCGTTTACTGACCTGTCGAACGTGATTACGATAGATAGTTTGAACGTAAAGAATCTGCTGCGGCTGTATGAACGCTATCTGCAAACAAATCGCACCTGGCTCTTGGCAGATGCCCCCATGCGGAAAGATCTACGTATCTACGAAGCGGTTTTTCATTTTAATTTGTACAGTTATCTGCAGGCATTTCTCCAACCTTGGCATGGTCACATTTATCCTGAGTTCCCTACAGGCAATGGTCAAATCGATCTGCTAATTACCTATCAAGGACAACAATATGGTATCGAGGTAAAAAGCTTCCAAGATGAGCGCAGCTACCAGGTAGGCTTAGCCCAATCAGTTTGCTATGGTAAACGATTGGCCCTAAAAGAAGTAGTCCTGGTTGCCTTTATTGAACAGGTGCCTGATTCTATTCGTCAGAAATACGAAGCCCCTTATCTAGATAAGGAAACAAACATCACAGTATTGCCCATTTTTGTGGTGACGGGTTAGACTGCGTCCTCTTCACATAACGCCCGATCTTCTTCTGCAATCTCAGGACTGGTGCGTAGGTAATCAGCAAGCCAACTGCAGGCTAGCTCTAGTTCATCCAATGCCAGAATCCGATCTAAATGCCAGATAATCGCTGTTTGGTCAGCACTCCCCGACACTAAAAACGTACCGTCGGGGTTAAAGTCGGTAAACTCAATTTTACTGGTGTGACCATAGAGTGTGTTCAACAGCTTACCTTCGACAGACCAAAGCCTTACCGTTTGGTCAGCACCGCCCGAAGCGACAACATCGCCATTGGGGCTAAAGTCCACGTCGTATACTTCTCCCCCATGGCCTGTTAATGTAGTCAACAAATCGCCATTTGTCTGCCACAGCTGTACCGTACCATCCCAATTGGCAGTGCCAACGGTTTGCCCATTGGGGCTAAATGCAGGAATTACTGCCCCTGCGTCCAAGGTGGCCAGCAGCGTATCATCCAATTGTTTTAGCGCGACCTGATTATTTTGTTGGGCAACGGCCAGTTGTTGACCATCATTACTCAAATCCAACCCTAAAATGCCATAGGGTTGTTTTACTGTTTGCAATCTCTCACCAGCCATATCCCAAAGGCTGACATTGCCTTTGATACTACCAGAGAGCAGGGTTTCTCCATCCGGAAGGAAACGCACCGCCATGACTGAGCTAGTATGTCCACTGAGGGTTTTCTCTAGTTCACCCGTTTGAGTGTTCCAAAGCTTAATGGTGCTATCGCTAGACCCCGATGCCAACCGCCGTCCATCGGGACTAAACGCTAGGGTAAAGGCCCGAGCCGTATGGCCGATCAACGTTCTAATGCGTTGACCATCAGGCTGCCATAGATTTATAACTCCATTTGTATGGGCAGACGCGATGGTTTGGCTATCGGGACTGACCACCACTTCAAAAACCGGTGATGATGATGTCAATACGGTCTTGAGGGGATGCCTGAGCTGCCAAACCCGAATGGTTTTATCTTCACTGGCAGAGAAAAGCTGTTGTCCATTGGCACTAAAGACAACGTCGTATACCCCTCCCTGATGTCCTGCCAATACCTGTAGTAAACGTCCCTGGAGGTCCCAGAGTTTGATGGTGCCGTCAGCACTGGCCGAGGCAAAGATATCTCCATCGGGACTAAACTGTAGATCCCTAACCCAGCTATCATGGGCCTCTAGGGTGATTTTTTCGGTAACCTGTTGAGTGTTTTGATCCTGTTGCCAGATCTTGATTTTGCCATCGGCATCCCCAGAAACAAGAAATTGACCATTGGGGCTAAAGGCAATCCCATAGGTGGCACTTTGATGCCCTTTCAATGTGGTTAGCGGTGTGCCATCTGAGCGCCATAGGCGCACCGTTTTATCCTGGCTAGCGGAAACGAACCGTTGACCATCGTAGCTAAAGCTTATATTGACTGCAGTCGCCTCATGCTCCCTCAGGGTGGCGGTGAGCTGCCCCTGATGGTCCCATAGGCGAATGGTGCCATCTGAGCTGGTGGAGGCCAAGGTCTTACCATCGGGGCTAAAATCAACCGAGTAAAGTTCGGCGGTATGACTTGCTAATGTAGTTTGCAGATTTCCATCTGGATCGTACAGGCGGATTTTACTATCTTGCCCACCCACGGCAATACGCTGTCCATCGGGACTAAAGCTGACTTTGACATAGGGAGAGACATCCCCTTCGCGAGTACTCCATACCAAGGTGCCATCCCGTTTCCAAAGCTGAATATCTGTGGTGCCCCCCACTGATACCAAGGTTTGTTCATTAGGCCCCCAGTCTAGACTCCAGAGACCGCTGGCCGCTTCTGAAAAGCGGTTGATTTCTTGTGCATCGTAGATGGCCTGGTTTAAGGTGTTTTTGGCTTGGGCTATGAGGGGAGGTGGAGCCGCCTGGTCAAGGGTTTGCAGTCGTCGGGTCGCTTTGATGCTATAGATCAATGCGTCCAGCGTTTGGTCAGAGGCCACATTGCCCTGGGCCGATGAAATCAGGGCCGTCACCTCACTGATTCTAGCCTGTTGTTCACTGGCCACCGCCCGACGGTATTGTCGCCAAGCAAACATCAATATTCCTAACAGTACAATTGAAAAGACGCCCAAACCGCCTAAAATTAGACGCTGCCAACGGGCTAAAATCTGTTCTTGCTGAAGTTTATCTTCTAAAGCCTGGACCCTCTCCGCTTTAAGTTTGGCTTCACTTTCGTTGCGATCGCAGGTTTGGCTAGCCGTCAAAAACTGATAATCAGCATCGCTCAAACGTTTGCCTTGGGCCCAGGCTTGGGCCTCTAGTAACGCCTGTCCTCGCAAAAGCCGTGACGTATCTGTCCACTCAGAAACCTGCCAACTGGTGAAGGACTGGGCATAGGGACGAAGATTGTGTAGTTGTTGTGTTACCCAGTTTGAGTCAAACACAGCCTGATAGATCGGATTTTTAACCCTTAATTGCCCCTGCTCGCTGACTACTAAACCAGATAACAACAGTTCTATATGTTCGATGGAATGATTGACAGTGACTGCTGGACCGGGATGCTCAGGCTCACAGGCCGCTAGGACTTGTTGATATTCACTCAGGAGACGACCAGCCAAATCATTTTGGCGTAGGATGCGATCGCAAATAGTTCTCAAATGCTCCGGTTCATCCTGGGTTTCCCAATGGTCAATAATCTGATCATAAACAATTTGAGCAACCCAATCAACATCAGGCAGTTCGGTATCTAGTGATATCTGACTGGTATTGACCACCAATTGACAGAGCTTTTGAGTCAAAAACGGTTGTCCCCCAGTCCAGTCCAAAATGGCATGGAGAATACTGTTGGGATCCCGTTCACCCACGAGTAACCCCGTTGCCAGGTGTGAGGCTTCTACTCTAGAAAAGCCATTTAAGGTCACCGCAGTTCCAATATTAAAGGGGGTGCGCGTTTTATCTCGAATGAGCGCAGCGGGGGTAACCACCCCAAACAGGGCAAATGTTATCCGTTGAAACTCAGGCACTAATGCCCGTTGGTTATAGCAATACCGCACCAGGGCAAAGAAATCATCCACCGCAAATGGCAAGGACAGGACACTGTCAATTTCATCCACCATGATGAACAAGTTTTGCTTTGGCAGTTGTTTGAGTAACACATCACTCAAAAATCGACTCAGACGTTGCAATAAGGGAATATCCCGCTGCTGTTGCCACCAAGCTTGAAAATCTTCTAGGGAAAAATTAAAGGGTGTATCGTCCAGCAATCCACTAATAAGCTCTCCCAAGATGCCCTTATACCATTGTGACGGTGTGATGATCTCAGTACCTATCGTACTCATATCTAGGGTGAGACATTGATGACCGTCCTGATGCAGCCGTTTTTTAGTCCTGACTAACAGCGACGACTTCCCCATCTGTCGCGTATTGAACACATAGCAAAATTCTCCCGCTTGCAGTTGTCGATAAAGATCTTCATCTGCCTGACGTACCACGTAGGTTGGATCATAGTTAGTTAGGGTGCCACCAATCTGGTAACGCATCGGGTATTGCATAGTATCTCCCTAACAAGCAATTATTCGCCGGTTGTCCGCTCACTGTCGTCAATCTCTAGATTAGTATGTAATTAAACTTAGGCCAACTAACGGGCACGATACTCACGCTGGTTTTCCTTTATTGAATAAGCTATGTTCAGAGAGCAATACACGAGGGTGTTGTGACAGGAGCCGATTACCTGCACAGGGGTCCTTACTGTATATCTGTTATGAAGTCTGCAATATTTAATGCTTGTGATGCAGCTGAATTTGAGTCGATAACGCCTGCAACGATTCAATTGTCAACGGCGGTTATGGACAAAATAGTGGAACAGTTTGCTGTAACCGTATCTGACGATGGCAAATGGCAAGCCTGGTTAAATGTCATTGCCAGGATGGCCGTTATCCAATGGTTGCAGACTGGGCTAATGCCCCCGACCCCCGTAGTCGATGTCGACAATACTCACAATACGATTCTCTATGTTGGTGAACATCGTCTGTGTGTGCTGGCGATAGGCACCATCAGTACTCCGTCCATAGAACTGCCCCTAACCACATCGACGGGCACGCCTGCCGCTCAGTTTTACCTGCTGGTGGAAGTTTATGAAGAGCTAGGCCAGGTGAACCTTATCGCCGGCATGCGTCACGATCAGTTGCTGGCTAAACATCCGGTATTAACAGAAAAGCGCCACACCATGCTTTTGTCCCAGACAGTGGTGGTGCCATTGAGCCACTTTCAACTGACACCTGAGCAATTGTTGCTGTATTTAAGTTGTTTGTCTCCCCAGCCAGAACCTAAACTGTTGACAGCGCAACTGATTGATGCTAGCCAATGGTTTCGTAAGCAATTGGATGCGGTATCCTGTCAACTTGCTTGGGCGTTGTTACCACCACCAGTGCTAGCAATGCGTTCTGTACAAATTATGGCTCACAGTCTTTTGGAGAGATTGGCAACCCAAGGGATTACGCTACCTACCTGGGCCAAGGGTGCGGCGGGTCCCATGCAGATTGGGACGACTACCTGTGAATTGTATACCTGGGTGTGGCCACTGATGGGCACTGATGAACCGGAGTGGAGTTTGTTTTTAGTGCTGGGACCGGCAGCAGGAGAGACTCTGGTGGAGGGGACAGAGCTGACTGTGTGGGATATGAGAAAGGTATTGGCTCGGACAACTGTGGGGTGCGATCGCACCTATTTATACACCCAGGTCATCGGCACCTGGCAGGAACGATTTTGGGTACAGGTAACTATCCCTGGAGAAGCGCAAGTAATATTGCCTGGTTTTTGTTTTGGTGAATTGAATGATGATTGAATAGAACTAGACTATGGGAGAGGACTTAACCGAAATCATTCGCCAGGAATAGCCAAAATTTTTCTAAATTTGAATAAGCTTATACGGACCAGCGCCATAGACTAGAAGCAGCCTTAGATTGAAGCCTCTTTGTCTATGCGTTATCATCTTGTGAATAACTCCAAGCACCCTTGCACTGGCCTATTTAGCTTGATTACCACAGCTGTACTACTACCCACTAGTACGGTTACGGCAATGACTGCCGAGCGTCAGATCAGGACGTTCTCAGGAAATTTGAATTCAAATTTTAAGGTGGTACTGGCTGATTATCAGACGCAGCAAACTAGCCAGCAGCAAATTGTCAAAACTAACAAAGCAGAAAGTACGCAATCAGAGGAAGCTGAGCGACTGAATCAAGAGGGAATCAAGCTTGCTGATCAATCTAGATATTTAGAAGCACTAGAGCGGTTTGAGCAATCACTATTAATTCGACAGGAGATTGATGATCAGCGTGGCATTGGAGAGTCAATTAATAATATCGGATTCATCCACTCTCGTCTGGGTGAGTATGAAAAGGCATTAGAGTTTTATGAGCAATCGTTAGTGATCTCAGAAGAGATTGATGATCAGCGTGGCATTGGAGAGTCACTTAATAATATCGGATTCATCCACTCTCGTCTGGGTGAGTATGAAAAGGCATTAGAGTTTTATGAGCAATCGTTAGCGATTCGGCAAGAACTTGACGACCGTCGTGGCATTGGGGAAGTACTCAACAATATCGGTGGTATCTACGATGAACTGGGTGAACATAGAAAAGCGCTAATTTTCTATGAGCAATCGTTAGCCATTCGGGAAGAGATTAATGATCGTCGTGGTACTAGCGAAGTACTCAATAATATTGGCAGTGTCTATTCTCGTTTAGGTGAGTACGAGAAAGCATTGGAGTTTTATGGGCAATCGTTATCGGTCTACTATTCGCGATATTGCCGATTGGTCATTGGCAAATGTGGACTTGGTGGTGTTGAGTGCTTGTGAAACAGGTCTGGGGGGTTTTGACAATATTGGCTAGGTGGTGGACAGTCGTTAGTAGTCAGATCAATATCATTGTGATTACGGATACCGTTATTAAGCTGAGAAAACTATAAGGAATAGTACAGTGCCACGATGGAGCTACAGGGAACTCCCCCCAGGAGCAGCTGGTCATAATTACATAAATAGCCTGCTTTGAGGGGTAGTAATCAAACAAACATAGTAGTCTGTCAAGTTCACAATTTTGAGTTAAGACGGTGAGTGGTGAGTATAGTTAAGAGGCGCGTAAGATGAAGCGAATAGTTACACTTTTTGGCATCGTGATAGCCACAATGATGGGTTTCTCAATGCCTGCCGCAGCCCAAACCAGCGAACAACAGCACTCGGTGACTGCAACAGCTTGTACTGCAGCCACTCCAGCCGAACGGGTAGCCCTCAATGCAGCCAAAAATGAAGCACGGCAAATGGCAGAAACTATCAATGGCGGTCTGACTATGTATCGGGCTGAGGCAACTATGCACGGAGCCGCTACTCGTACCCCTTGTGCCATGATCGAACCAGGGGTTTGGCGCTTTACTTTTAGAGGTGGTGAACCGACAGCTGTTGCTTTAGGTGAAGGCTATACACTATTTACCGTTGTCACGGTTGATAATTCGGTTGGTTCTGAGCGTCGCATTGATTTGGAGTATAACGGCCCCATTGAAGATTATACGGGCGTGATCTACGAGGCGTTTGGAGAAGAGGATTTTGCCCTGGTGCGCAGCCCGATAGCCCCTGTGCCAGGAAATGCTTGCATTGCCGGTACTCAGGCTGAGCAAAGGGCGGTAAATGCGGCTAAGAATATGGCTCGTCAGGCTGCTGAACGGGCCAATGGTGGATTGAGTGCTTATCGAGCTGAACCGGCTATGTATGGAGCGGTAGTTAATTCGCCTTGCGAAAAAATCGGCGAAAATATGTGGCGGTTTACGTTTAGGGGCGGTAGCCCAACTGCTGTTTCTCTGCGCGCAGAATATTCCACGTTAAGCGTTGTCACCGTGGAAGGTATAGGCAATGAGAGCACATTTGCGGTGGAGTATAACGGCCCTATCGATGAATATGATGCTCAGGGTTTAACGGAGCAAACTGATACGTAGTAGGGAACCGAACAACATATGAGTCGTTTTTTCGGGTCTCAACTCTAGCCGGGAAACTTAGGCTGGGGCTAAAGTCGGAAGTCGGAAGAAGACCGGATTACAGGTTTTAATGACTGAACTGTAAATCCAGCAAAATTTCCCGCATTAAATTGGTACCCAGCCAACCGCTAAATCACTGCCGATACTCTACACAATCGGCCCGGACAAAACGTGCCCGACAACTAAAAAATACTCAATTATTTTGATTTTTCAGTAAAAGCACCGAAAAACTAGACTAACGTCTAGAAAATCACCCAAAATAATCGTTATTCAAGATAAATAAAGAATAATCAAAGATATTTTATGTGTAGTAACGATTTGGCAATATGGCTCATGCAGATACTTGGGTAAGTTGAGGTAAATTACCCGCTTTGAGCAAAACAATCAAATGTTCAATGTGTTCATATTCATCTAACGCCTGCTGCTCAGCACTGTTTAATGCTTCAGCTTGACTTTGGGCTAGCAAATATTGCATTCGGGTTTGCATCTCTGCCGTTGGCCGAAAAGCAGCAATTTGCTCAGCCGTCGGTTGATTAGCAATAAAGTCAAGCACATATCGATAGACCTGAGCGGGTAATGCCAGGGGATGTAAGCAACTTTGCAATAAGTTAGGCAGTTGATCACGAATTGGCGCAATCTGCTCCATTAGCTCATCAGGAATTTCAATGGTTAGCGTAGCCATAGGACTAATATTCGGGCGACGGGTTTGTATAGATATGAATTGTATTTAGTTTAGCAAGCCACTATTTGGTCTTACCCTAGTATGTGGAATGGGTAGCTCTGTTTACATAGCTATGTGTTGAGATTCCATCACACCATAGCCACCGCCGCCGGGGGTCTCGATCACAAACACATCACTGGATTGCATCTGGGCAATGGCCTTACTGCCTAGCTTTTCTGTAGTACCGTCCTGACGTAGTACATAATTTTGCCCCACTTTGCCAGACTCACCCCCCTTTAAGCCAAAGGGAGCAACCTGGCGGTGATTAGCAAGAATGCCCGCAGTCATTGGTGCTCGAAACCTAATGCGACGGATTACCCCATTGCCCCCTGAGTGTAACCCCTGACCACCGCTCCCCTGTCGAATTGCGAACCGCTCTAACAAAACCGGAAATCGCCATTCCAAGATCTCCGGATCCGTCAGACGAGAGTTCGTCATATGGGTCTGCACTGCATCAGTGCCATCATGATCAGCACCTGCACCAGAGCCACCACAAATGGTCTCGTAATACTGATGGTGCTCATTGCCAAAGGTAAAATTGTTCATAGTCCCCTGGGACCCCGCCATAATCCCCAAGGCCCCATAAATTGCATCCGTAATCACCTGGGACGTTTCCACGTTACCAGCCACCACAGCAGCAGGATACTCGGGGTTGAGCATACATCCAGACGGAATAACAATGTCCAATGGCTTCAAACAGCCTGCATTAAGCGGAATCTTGTCCTCAACCAATGTGCGAAAAACATAGAGCACCGCTGCTTTACAAACGGCAGCTGGGGCATTGTAATTAGTAGCCTGCTGGGGGGAAGTACCCGAGAAGTCAATGCGGGCGATACGGCGGATGCGATCGCAACTAATCGCCACCTGCACCTGAGCCCCATCGTCCATTTTATAAGTAAACTCCCCTGAATTTAGCACCTCAATCACCTGACGCACCGACTCTTCCGCATTATCTTGCACATGTTGCATATAGGCCTGCACTGTTTCCAGGCCATAGTGTTGCACCATTTTACCTAGCTCTTGCACCCCCTTCTCATTGGCCGCAATTTGGGCCTGGAGATCGGCAATATTCTGTTGCGAGTTTCTCACCGGATACTCTCCCTGGGTAAGCAACGCCAGCAGTTCCTGTTCACGAAAATGGCCCTGGTCCACTAGCTGAAAGTTGTCAATCAGGATGCCTTCTTCTGCCACCGTTGTACTGTTGGGGGGCATGGAACCGGGGGTGATGCCACCGATGTCGGCATGGTGGCCACGGGAGGCGACGTAGAAGAGGGGGACTTGGTCCACCCCATCAGTAGCATGACCCACCATGGCATTGGGGAGAAAAACGGGGGTGATGACGGTGATGTCAGGGAGGTGGGTGCCGCCGTTGTAGGGATTGTTTAGAATGTACACATCGCCGGGTTTGAGAGTATCACCTTTGGCGGCAATCAGGCTTTTGACGCTTTCGCCCATGGACCCCAGGTGGACCGGAATATGGGGGGCATTGGCTACTAGCTGGCCTTGATGGTCAAAAATAGCGCAGGAAAAGTCTAAACGCTCTTTTATATTGACCGAGTAGCTGGTCTTTTGTAGGGTAAATCCCATCTGTTCAGCGATGGCCATAAACAGATTGTTAAAAATCTCTAGCATCACTGGGTCAGGCGTATTTAAGCCCTGCGGAGAAGTATCTGTAGATGTTTTCTCGAAATCGTAATTAAGGTCTTTAGTCAGCAATAAATGATTGCGATCGCTAATCTCCACCTGCCACCCTGGCTCTACCACATTGGTTCCCGTGGCTTCCACAATAATGGCTGGACCTACAATCTGGTCTCCCGGTCGCAGGGCATTACGTTGAAAGAGAGGCGTCGATTGCCAGGTATTGGCGGTAAACATCGACACGGTGGTGACCGGCGTGGGGGGCTCAAAGCGAGGAGACTCATAAACTGGCTCCGTTGGCATCGGCATTTTGCCCACCACTTCCACCGAAACCGCTTCTACGATTAATGGTTTTTCTGGCATGGTAAAGCCGTAGCGCTGGCGATAGTCTTGCTCAAACTGGGCCACCATGGAAGACACCTCTCCAAAGGTCACCCTTAATGGCGCATCAGTCCCGTCATAGCGTAAATGAACCTTGGGCAGAGATTCAATCCGCTCATCGGGAACGTTCTGTTGTTGCACCTCCGCAATGGCCACAGCCGTAATCTCGGTGAGAATCGCTTGAAGGTGTGGCAACAGATCTACCGCCAAAGGTTGTTCTACCGTCATCTGGCGTAAGGCTCGCAAGTCCGCTAAACCCATGCCATAGGCCGACAATACCCCCGCCAATGGATGAATAAAGATCTGTTGCATACCCAGGGCATCGGCAATCATACAGGCATGTTGCCCCGCTGCTCCACCAAAGCACACCAGGGTGTACTCTGACACGTCATGACCCTGTTGTACAGAGATTTTTTTGATGGCATTGGCCATATTTTCAACGGCAATGGCCAGAAAACCAGCGGCTACCTGCTCGGGGGAGCGCACATCGTTAGTTGCCCGTTGAATCTGTTCAACCAGGGCCGTAAATTGTTGTCTAACAGTTTCAACATCAAGGGATTGGTTGCCGTCAGGGCCAAAGACTTGGGGAAAGAAATCTGGCTGGAGTTTACCCACCATGACATTACAGTCGGTGACGGTAAGTGGTCCTCCTTTGCAATAGGCTGCCGGGCCAGGGTGAGCACCAGCGGATTCGGGGCCCACCCGATAGCGTGCTCCATCAAACCTTAGGATAGAGCCACCGCCTGCCGCCACGGTATGGATCGCCATCATCGGTGCCTTAATACGCACCCCTGCTACCTCGGATTCAAACACCCGCTCGTACTCGCCGTTGTAGTGGGAGACATCGGTGGAGGTGCCACCCATGTCAAAGCCAATGATTTTGTGCAGGTTTGCGATCGCACTCGTCTGCACCATACCCACCACACCCCCCGCCGGTCCCGACAGAATGCTGTCTTTCCCGCGAAACAAATGGGCATCGGTCAACCCCCCATTGGACTGCATAAACATAAGTTGGGGCGGTTCTGGCGGAGCATCTGCTCGGGTGTCTGGCAAGGCCCTCTCCTTGCTAACTGCCCCCAGTTCTAACGCGATACGGTCGATATAACGTTTTAGGATAGGTGACAAATAAGCATCCACCAGGGTGGTATCTCCCCGGCTGACCAGCTTTATTAGGGGACTGACTTCATGGGAAACCGAAATCTGAGTAAAGCCTATCTCCTTAGCCAGGGTGGCCACCTGATTTTCATGGTCAGGGTAGCGGTAGCCATGCATAAGTACAATGGCGCAGGCGCGAATACCCGCATCATAGGCTTGTTGCAACTGCGGTCTGAGAGGCTGAATCTGGACCGGTAAAAGCTCTTCTCCCTGGGCGCTATAGCGTTCGTCTACCTCAATCACCTGCTCATAGAGCATATCTGGCAAGATAATCTGACGGGCAAAAATATCGGGGCGATTCTGGTAACCGATGCGCAGCGCATCACCCAAGCCCTGGGTAATAACTAGAACGGTGCGATCTCCCTGACGCTCCAGCAGGGCATTAGTCGCAACAGTGGTACCCATTTTCACCAACCCGATTTGCTCCGTCGGCAGCGGCTGCCCCGATGCTACCCCCAAAATGTTGCGAATACCCTGCAGGGGCGCATCCCTGTAATGCTCAGGGTTTTCAGAAAGCAATTTATGGATAACAAGACTGCCGTCAGGACGCTGGGCAACTAAATCAGTAAACGTACCCCCTCGATCAATCCAAAATTGCCAACGATTTTCAAGGGTAGGCGATTGTTCCATTATGGCGAAATACTAGGTTAAAACCATTTGCTACAATAAAGCATAAGACAACTGAACTAGAAGTCGGACGTCGGAACGTGAAACTCCGAATTCCGAACTCTCAATAATGGTAACGACACGAAATAATTGTTAAATAATTGTCATCGACAGCATAGACAAGGCGGTTGGTGTCATCAATGCGCCGTGACCAAAATCCTGATAGATTTTCTTTCAGGGGTTCTGGTTTACCAATTCCTTCGAAAGGAAGATTTTTAGTTGCTTGGATTAGCTTATTGATTCTTTTAAGTGTTTTTTTGTCTTGGCTTTGCCAGTAAATATAATCTTTCCAAGCTTCGTTGGTCCAGGCTAGCTTGCGATCGCTCATTTAATCATCCAATAGCTCCCGTTCGACAACCTGGCCTTTTTTATATTGCTCAATGGATCGCTCTAAATGGGCTACATTCGCTGGAGATTTTAGTAAATGAACAGTTTCAAGCAAACTATTAAAATACTCCAGGGACATAACAACAGCGTCATCGGCGTCACGTCGGGTAATGACGGTAACGTCAGCATCATTGACGACTTGATCTAGGATGGCTTTGAATTTATTTCTGGCTTCACTAAAGGTGACAATATTCATTGGTTAAATTGTACAGCTAGTTGTACAAGTATAGCACAGGGAATGAATTCGGAATTCCATCGATACCCTCCATCGGTCCATCGGTCCTTGACTCTTTAAAGAATTGCCAACACTGGCAAAACTAACTATCTACATTTCCGCTAGCGGAAAGCATTGGCCTTATTCCGTAGCCATACTGTTATCAAAGTTAATTAGATTGCAGGTAACGCTATGACTATCAATCAACTGCAGACTCAGACAGTATGTTCTCCTCTATTATCAGTACAACAGCTTTGGCAACAAACCCAACGGTTGGCTAGCCAAATTGGAGAATCACTACTACAGCGCCTGACCATTGCTTCAGAGCCGCAAGTTGTTATGGATTGCGATCTCAACAACCAAATCACCATTCAAGTTAAAGACCCTCACCATGGCACCTTTCATACCTTTACCAATGAGGAAGATGCACGCATCTGGTTAGAAAAGGGACGTTTTATGTAAGTAGTGCCACTGAGTCAGTAATGCCCTGTTGAAACTGCTTTCAGTAAACGAGACACCATGCTAGGGTAAGCAGACACATTAACAGGGAAAGCAAATGGTTCGGCTAAACCTGAAAACTCTAATGGCACGCTACGCCATAACCCAGGAAGCGTTAGCCAAAGAATGTGGAGTGTCTTGCGGGTTGATCAACGAATGGGCCAACAATCGTAAATAGCCACAACGGAAAAATATGGGTGCTCTTTTGAAAGCGCTGAGAAAATTGGGAACCCCTGACGTGGTTGAGGCATTCCCAATCGCAGTTAAGGACTTGATTATAGAATCGTAGAGTATCCTCAGAACCAAGTCTGACTCTACACTAGGCGTCCTTTGGCCAGCCAAATCTGGGTGTTTACTGGAGACTTTGCCTGGGCCAACATCTCTTTGAGCTGTTCTCCCTCCAGCACATCGTCTGTCAGTAATGTCTGGGCCATAGAATTTAGCAGATCTTGGTTCAGCGTCAATACGGCCTTGGCCACCTCATGGGCCTGGTGAATCGACTGCTTTACTAGTCGATCAATCTCTGCAGCCACCTCACCACTCATGGGACGGCGAGTGGTGTTGCTGTTAAGAAACTCTGACTGGGTATCTGAAAAGGCAATGGGTCCCAGATCCGCAGACATGCCATACTGAGTAACTGCCCGCTCCGCCAGATCTGTTGCCTTTTGAATGTCGTCACTGGCCCCCGATGACACCTTGCCAAACATCACTTCCTCAGCAGCACGACCCCCTAACAGCGTCGCTAACTGCCCCCGTAGTTCATCCTCTAACATCAGGTAGCGATCTTCCTCAGGGGTTTGCATAGTGTATCCAAGGGCTCCCTTCCCACGGGGCACAATGGAGATTTTGGCAACTTTGGTACCACCCGGCATCAGGGCACCGACAATGGCATGGCCCACTTCATGGTATGCAACAGTTTTACGCTCGATGGGGGAGAGGATACGCGATTTTTTCTCTAACCCGGCAATGACTCGCTCCATAGCTGCATAAAAGTCGGGCATCATTACGGCCTGACGGTCATTGCGGGCAGCGAGTAGGGCCGCTTCGTTAATCAAGTTGGCGAGATCGGCCCCGGCAAACCCTGAGGTTTGGGTTGCGATCGCAGCCAAATCCACATCCTCCGCCATCAATACACCGCGAGCATGTACTTTCAGAATCTCCAGGCGACCACTACGGTCAGGACGATCCACCAGCACCTGTCGGTCAAACCGCCCAGCCCGCTTCAAGGCAGGGTCTAAAATCTCAGGCCGATTTGTCGCCCCGATCAGCATCACCCCGCTATTCTCATCAAAGCCATCCATTTCGGTTAGCAGTTGATTAAGGGTTTGTTCCCGCTCATCATTACCGCTGTGGGGACTGCCACCCCCACGAGACTTACCAATGGCATCCAGCTCATCAATAAACACAATACAGGGGGCCTGTTTTTTCGCCTTGTTAAACAGGTCTCGTACACGGGAGGCCCCCACCCCCACATAGAGTTCCACAAATTCTGACGCTGCCACATTCAAAAACGGCACATTAGCTTCGCCTGCAACAGCTTTAGCTAGCAAGGTTTTTCCCGTTCCCGGTGGCCCCACCAGCAGGACACCCTTGGGCAGTTTGGCACCAATCTTGCGATACTTGGCACCGTCCTTAAGAAAATCAACCACCTCTTTTAGCTCTTGCTTAGCCTCATCCACACCGGCCACATCGGCAAAGGTCACCGTTGTTGTACCACCACGCTTTGCCCTAGCTGGAGTAGCACTGTAGGGTTTGACTCTACTTTTACCCACTCCCACCACATTGCCACCAGGACTGTTTTTGAGCAACCATGCCAGTGTCCCCATTAAGGCTCCACTGGAGAGCAGTAGGGCCATCAAGCCTGCTATCGCATTAGTATTGTCAGACGGAGTCACCACATCAACCTGATACTGACGTAACAGATTAGGAATATCATCGGTATTGCCCACAGGCCGGGTAGTATAGAAGCGCTTAAACCCAAAAGCAGGCTTGAGAGTGTAGTCAATGCGATTGGGTCTGAGGGTCACTCGCTGAACCTTTTGGGCTTTTACCTGTTCAATAAAGGTACTGTAGGCTGCATGGGCGATGGTTGCCGTCTTCATGGTTGTTGTCTCTTGCTGCGCGTCTCAACAACCCGATTATGCAGGGAGATTTTTATGAAAAATAGATGAGATTACCTCACTTATTAAAATAGCTTTAGCATTGTGAAAACCTCTCTATACGGTTCTCTCTACCTACGTAGTCGGTTTGCCGAAGAGATTATCTAATTTTATTCACGATGCACCATAGAAGCCTTGGCTAACCCGAACGTTAATGTCGGGTTACCCCCCAGCCAATTAGCGGATCTTAATGATTTATCCACGCTCCAATAACTAGCAAGCCATTTTTAATGGCGTAGTTGCCGAACCACTTTCGCTACTTTTTATTTTTCACTTTTTATTTTTTTCCTGGGCCTACGACACCGACCGCCGCTTCCGATACGCATACTGTCCATGGATATTGACAGAATAGGGAACAGCGTAGGTTAGCAATCCAGCCAACCACCGGGAAGGTGTCATTTTGCCATTGGCCAGGGCAGGCCCATGGTTGATGGTAAAGAGAAGAGTACCGACGACGAGGGCAACCTTTACAGCACTGGGTCTAAGGTCTTGGTCGATGAGGGCGGAAAAATAGCCTTTCATTGCAAATTCTAATAGGGAACATTTAATTTCATATGTATGAATAAAAATTAACACAAAATGTATCGAGTCGTACAGTTATCAGTGCACTGACTGCTCCTGTTTTTAGGCTGGGTAAGTTTAATTAGGGAAAAAAGACTGCCGATACCGCGTCTGGGTGATGCCTTGCACAGTGGCTATTAGTCAGTTTTTCCAAACTTGTAGGGAATCTTGAGCTGTTTTTGTGTAGTTCTTTTAGCCGTCTGTTATGGCAAGTTTTGGGGTGTTTGAGTTTTGAGTTAAAGCCCACAAAAATATTTGGTTTGTATGCTCTCTACGCCCGCTTATCCGTTACTTGCGGTAATATCTTCCTGGGCTCAAATTGCGATAATTTTAGCGATCGCAACCATCCCCATCGCTGTGCTAATTATCCTGATTAAGGGGATGCAACAGCAGCGGCATTTGCGGGTGGCACTCCCCTGGTTTGTGCGCTCACTGGTCGCAGTCAGCGTTATATCCCTTGCCATACGAGGGGGGGCGGCTGTGATCGGCTACCTGATTTTTATAGTTCTCCCTGGTTCCGGCATAGTCGGCCTATTGCTAGGACTGATCGCTGCACCCATAGTCAGTTTAGTGCGCAGGTCGTTCTGGACTGGGGGGCGCATCAGCTTAAGCATGGTCAAAGGTAGCGTGCTTGCAGCTGTGCTTATATTTGCCATTAGTTGCCATCTGATTGGGGCACCTATCTTTGAAGAACTTGCCAATCTGGAGGAAGCGGGCGACAGTATGTTGGGCATAACCCATCATACGTTAGTGCTATGCTTGGCCGTACTTCCCGCCAGTTTGATAGGTAGCCTTATGGGAGGCATTAGCAATGCAATGCTAGATGGTTAAACGTGAAAAGCTCCAGTTAGCACCCAATCTACAGTTAGTGCTAACCGGAGCTTATAAGGGAATGGAACTGTTTGAAGTCTACGCTCAGCTAACAGTCATGGTGATAACAGTTTCCACAGTCTCCTGGGGAAATGCGGTCAACAAAAAGTCTCCTGAATTGATGGCATTGCGAGGACCACTCCAGGGCTCTAGACAGTAAAAGTCTTTACCTTTCACAGTCCAGAAAACAAGTGTTGAATAATTCTCGTCATAGGCAATAGTCAATGTACTGTCACCATCTTTAACCGTGGCGGTTTGACCTTCGAGATTGATAAAGGCAAAGTCAATCTCGTCCTGGTCAAAGTCAAACTGACCATTAAAGGCATAGACCTCTTTGCCACCTTTGACTTTGTAATCGGTAGACGGAATATCAAAGGTAAGCTTACTCTTATCAGCGATCGCAAAATAGGGATGGGTGCCAGTGGAGAATGGCATGGGTTCTTCCGACAGATTTGTATGGCGGAAGCGCTGTTCTAACGTGTTGCCTTTGAGGGTATAGACATAATCAAGCTGGAACTCAAAGGGATATACGGCGCGAGTTTCCTCACTGCTGGTAAGAGTGACCGTTAGGCTAGCACCATCGTCAGTGGACTGCTGAGTCACTTCCCATGGCAATGTACGAGCAAAACCATGTTGCTTCATCTTGAAGGTTTCGTCATCCAGGGTGTATGTGTCGTCCACCAGGTTGCCGCAGATGGGAAATAGCAGAGGAATGCCGCCCCGTACGGATAGGTTAGGATCCTTAAAGCGTTCTGCATCTAGATAGAACACCTCGTTGCCATTGACTTGCCAACTAATAACGATGCCGCCCCGTTCTGGTACCACAGCGACCTTAGAATCGCCATCAGCCAAGATATAGGTCAAATATTGTTCGTTTTCAGTAGTAATTGTGCTCATAGGAATTTCCTCGGGGCGTGGAAAGTATTTAATAACCGTGCCATATCACGGTCACTTCGCCATGCAATCTGCAACACTGCTAAGTAATCTTTATAGCTTTCTACAGCAGTTTTCTTGGGAGCCTTACGTTAATATTCTGGCTGACCTTGATTGACTGTGGAGGTTTAGCCCCATGTCCACTGCCTATCCTCGTGACCTAGTTGGCTATGGTCAACATCCGCCCCACCCGCAATGGCCCAATAATGCTCGCTTAGCGCTACAGTTTGTGATCAACTATGAGGAAGGTGGCGAAAACTGTATCCTCCATGGTGATCCAGCATCTGAGGCGTTTCTGTCTGAAACCGTTGGCGCGACGCCACTACCAGGGGTGCGCAATATCAATATGGAGTCCATGTATGAGTACGGTAGCCGAGCGGGTTTTTGGCGATTGCATCGGCTCTTTACCCAGCGTAACCTACCAGTCACAGTCTATGCGGTGGCCATGGCCCTGGAGCGTAATCCTGACGCTGGTAAAGCCATGGTAGCGGCTGGTTGGGAAGTCGCCAGCCATGGCTATCGTTGGATTGATTATCAATATGTGGGCGAAGATACTGAACGGGAGCATATTCGTAAAGCGATTGAGATTCACACCCAGGTAATTGGCAGTCGACCCCTGGGGTTTTACCAGGGACGCCTGAGCCCTAACACCCGCCGTCTTGTGGTTGAAGAAGGGGGCTTTCTCTACGATGCCGATAGCTATGCTGATGACCTGCCCTACTGGAATACAGACTATGGCCGTTCCCATTTGGTGATTCCTTACACCCTGGACAATAACGATATGCGGTTTGCCACCTATCAGGGGTTTAACTCAGGCGATCAGTTTTTTACCTATCTAAAGGATGCCTTTGATATGCTTTATACCGAGGGAGAAACGGCTCCGAAGATGATGAGTGTCGGTTTGCATTGTCGACTTTCGGGGCGGCCCGGACGAGCGGCGTCATTAGGTCGATTTTTGGATTATGTGATGGGCCATGAGGATGTGTGGGTCTGTCGACGGGTGGAGATTGCGCGGCATTGGTATGACCATCATCACCCCCTGTAGGGGCGTTGCCCCCTACGTTTTGTAACGTAGGATCTATCCATTGCTTGAAATCAAAATAGTATATTTGTATTGTCTTGATTTTGGAGACGACACCTATGGGAATTCGAGATAGCTACGAAAATGGTGTGTTCAGCTGGGTGGATTTGATCACCAGTGAACAGGAATCTGCAAAGCAGTTCTATGCAGAACTCTTTGGTTGGACCTTTCAGGATATGCCAACGGATATGGGTGGGGTGTATTCGATGGCGTTTAAGAGCGATCGCAGCGTAGCCGCTATCTCTGCCATACCGCCCAATGTAGAAAGGCCCCCCTGCTGGCAAAGCTATATCACTGTCAAAGATTTAGATGCCACAGTTCAAAGCTGGCAGGATCATGGCGGAACGGTTGAAATGGCTCCCTATGATGTAATGGATGCAGGGCGCATGGCAGTGGTACAGGATCCCACAGGGGCGGTTGTCAGTCTCTGGCAGGCCAAAGGCCATATTGGGGCAGGGCTGGTCAATGAAGTGAATACATTCTGTTGGACAGAACTGCAAACCCGAGGCGCGGATAAGGCGGCGGACTTTTATAGGGCTGTTTTTGGTTGGGAACTGGAGGTGGATGAGAAACCACCGAATTATATCTCAACTAAAGTAAAGGGACGCTACAACTGTGGCATGTTCGATATGGATAAGGCGAATTTGCCTGCAGAGATTCCGTCTACCTGGGCGGTGTATTTTAATGTGGCTGATTTAGATGCATCTCTGGCAACGGTGAATCGCCTTGGTGGCAAGGCATTGATGGAACCGATAGAGATTGAGCCGGGGCGGTTTACAACAATTATGGATCCTCAAGGCGCAACCGTTGCCTTGATGCAGGTAAATAATCCGGACGATTGAAACTTCCTTGTCTCATAAACAATATTTGGTTGGAATTTGTTCTCGATAACTGTTCCGGTTGAGCGATTGCAGACTATCTGTGCCGCATCACCAAAAACTTAAATCAGTCCGCTCCAACCGGATTGGAGACAGCAATTGAGGTTTCTATTAAAGAATCTCCTCACTTTAACGACTATTGTTTGAGATACCAAATTTGCCTTGTGATCAGCCATTCTTCCGAGTTCTCTCTATGGAGAAGCCAGATCTTTGTGGTTTTGAACGAAATTGATCGTCGATTTGTAAAGCATCAAGCATATAAATCTGCTTGAAAACTTAAAGAACAATTCTAGCTTTCTATAGGGGCAGCATTGCCCCTATAGAAAGCTATGCTGTTGAGCGCCATCTGTATCTGGGTTTACTGAAGTCTGTACGACACAGAGCCGCTTATGTCTGTTACACTCCGTTCCCTGGCTTCTGATATCGGATTTCAAGTCGGTGGTGCTATCAGTGTTAGTCACCTTGATATTCCAGAATACCAGGCCATTGCTAGCAAGTACTTCAATTTGCTGGTGTCGATGGGCGATTTCAAAATCCATAATATCCGTCCTACCTTAACCGACTGGACTTTTGAAAAAGCAGATCGATTAGTTGCCTTTGCTGAAGCCAATGACCAAGCCATACGGGGTCACACCCTATGCTGGCACTTGGCCTGTAGCGACTGGATGAAGACCTTGGAAGGCCCAGATCTGGAGCGAACTCTGCGAGAGTTCATCATGGAGATGGTGGGCCGCTACCGTGGTCGGGTAGCTACCTGGGATGTAGTCAATGAAGCTATTAATGATCACGGACGTCCTCGCCCATCGGTATGGAGGAAGATTGAAAACTTTATTCCTAAATGCTTCCAGTGGGCCCATGAAGCTGATCCAGATGCTGAATTGTTGTACCTGGACTATCGGGTCCACACCGTAGGCCGCTGGAAAGCCATTGCCAAAATGGTTCGAGAACTCAAATCAATCGGTATTCCCATCCATGGTGTCGGCATGCAGCTGCATCATGATGTTATGCGCTCCCTGGCCATTAGTACCCTGCGATTAGAAGGGGCCATCCGCGACCTTAAAGCCTTAGGTGTCAATGTTCACCTGTGTGAAATTACTGTAGGTTTAGATCCTAAAGCTCAGGTACTGCCTACGGTTATGGCATCTCAACTCCATGCCCAGGCCTATCGACAAATTGCCCAAGCGGCTCTAAACAGTGGGGCTAATAGCATGACCATCTGGAATCCTTACGACAAACATATTAAACACGTATTTTGTGAGACGATGCCTGGACTTTTTGATGATGCCTATCAACCTAAGCCTGCTTACCATGCCCTGGTTGACGTTTTCTCCCAACGTTCAGTAGCAGTGCATCGTCAAGATAAAAATGCGGATTAGCGAGAGCGTTCCGACAGGCTGTGTAAAGGGTTCTGTTAATCTTCCCGAATTCTTCCCGAATTTTTCCTAAAAAACTTCATGTGTTTGCTCTAACCTGCTGCCAATTACACATCCTTATCAGCGAAGGAGTCAGGCAATGCGGCGACGAGACCTACTAAAACGCGGTACAGCATTTACCGGGGGCGTATCCCTGGCAGCCCTTATTAATGCCTGTGGTTCACCGAAGCCCACCGCTGAGTCAACTGAAGAAAAACCTGTTGTTGAGGCTGAAAAAAGTTCTGAACCTGCCGTACTGACAGTAGTCCAAGGTGGTGGTTTCCCCAATGGCCTGGACCTTCACCAGGTCGGTACCAACCGCCCCTCTTACGGTATCTCCTGGTGCCTCTACGATCGCCTCGTCACCTTTGGCACCAAAACCCTGGATGATGGCTCCCTCTCCTATGACTACACCGTCATCGAACCAGAGCTGGCCGAATCCTGGACCGTCGCTGACGATGGCCTATCAGTCACCTTTAACCTGCGTAAGGACGCCACTTTCCACGATGGCACTCCCGTCACTGCCAAGGACGTGAAATGGTCCTACGACCGGGCCGTGTCCGTCGGCGGGTTTCCCTCATTCCAAATGAAAGCTGGAGCCCTGGAAAATCCAGAACAGTTTGAGGTGGTAGATGACAATACCTTTAAGGTGAACTTCCTACGTAAGGATAAGCTCACTCTGATGGATATGGCGGTACCGATTCCCGCCATTATGAACTCTGCTCTGATTGAACCCAACGTTACTGAAGAAGACCCTTGGGGCCTGGAATGGACTAATGCCAACCCCACTGGCAGTGGAGCCTACAAGCTGGATACCTTTAAGCCAGAAGAAAGGGTGGTCTTGGTGCGCAACGATGATTGGAAATCAGGCCCTGTCCCCGCCATTGAAAAGATTATTTGGCTAAATGTGCCTGAAGCAGGCAACCGCCGTGCCCTGCTAGAAAAGGGTGACGTGGACATTAACTATGTAGTATCTGAGAAAGACATTAGTGAACTCAAGGCCACGGGCAAGTATACGGTTGTTTCCACACCGATTGAGAACTGTCTCTACACTGTTGACCTCAATAGTCAGCCAGAACTGGACGGTACCCCCAACCCCTTTAGTGATGTGAAGGTGCGGCAGGCAGTGGCCTACGCCATGCCCTACGATGCCATTGTGGATACTGCTCTTTATGGCGAGTGTGTCAAAATGTATGGGGGGGAGAGTTTTGAGCCAAAAACCATTGATTGGCCTCAGCCATACCCTTACAGTACTGACATGGCCAAGGCGAAGGAACTTATGGCCGAGTCAGGCTACCCCGATGGCTTTGATACGACGTTGGCGTTTAATTTGGGGACTCAAGAATGGGCAGAACCGTTCTGTGTATTAGTGAAAGAGTCTCTGGCAGAGATTGGTATTAATGCCACCTTGGAGAAAGTACCGGGATCTAATTTCCGGGCAGTGCTGGTGGAAAAGAATCGCCCGATGATTGTGAACAACTTTGGCGGTTGGCTTAATTATCCTGATTATTTCTTCTTCTATTCTTACCATGGGCAAAATGCCACCTTTAATGGTAGCTCCTATCAGAATCCGGAGTTAGATACGTTGGTGGATAAGGCGTTGGCTACAGAGCCAGGAGATCCAGACTATGAGAAGAGTGTCAAAGGGTTCTTGAAGATTGCGTTTGAAGAGATGCCCCGGATTGTGGTGGCACAGCCCTATTTGTCGGTGGCGATGCAACCTGGGGTGAGTGGGTATCAGTATTGGTTCCACCGACAGTTGGATTATCGACAGTTGAAGAAGGCTTAGGCCGAGTATATTGAGCCATTGTCCTGCACTCCCCTCTCGGGAGGGGTGCCCTTTGGGCGGGGTGGGTTTCGGTAACTTGCGCCAGTGGTCACCCACCCCTGCGCCCCTCCCAAGAGGGGAAGTTGAAGCAGTAATTCTTTTAAGTCAGAAGAATATATGAAGCTTGATTTCAAATTCCTCGTATTATGTCTCGTCCTTCCACACTCTCCGTCGTCATCCGTCGAATCATCGCTGCGATTCCTAGCATTCTCGGCGTGATTATCGTCACGTTTGTGCTTACCCGTGCCCTGCCTGGTGACCCGGCAGCCTACTTTGCTGGACCGGCGGCTACACAAGAAGCGATTGATCAGATTCGAGAAACCTTGGGTCTAAATCGTAGTTTGCCTGCGCAGTTTTTTATCTATGTAGGAGAACTGCTTCGGGGGGACTTGGGTAATTCTTTGACCACAGGTCAAACCGTTGTCTCTGATTTACTTACGCGGCTGCCTGCTTCTCTGGAATTGACCCTCGCAGGGTTAATCTTCTCACTCACACTAGCCTTACCTTTAGGCATTCTGGCGGCTACTCGTCCTGGCTCATGGATAGATCATGGGGTAAGGGTCCTGGCTACTGCCGGGGTGTCACTGCCTACATTTTTTACGGGGTTGTTGCTAATCTATGTGTTTTATTTTCGTCTGGGTGTTGCGCCAGCGCCCCTGGGCAGGTTAGCGATTCTCTATTCTTCGCCTGATCAACTAACAGGGTTGTTTTTGGTGGATAGTTTGCTGGCTGGAGAATGGGAAACGTTTTGGGCGGCATTGGGTCAGTTGATATTGCCTGCCGTTACCTTAGGACTGTTTGCCCTGGCTCCGTTAACGCGGGTTACGCGGGCATCTATGCTGAGTGTCTTGTCCAGTGATTTTATTCGTACTGCGAGGGCCAGTGGATTAGCACCCCATACGATTTTGTTTGGCTATGCGTTTCGTAATGCCATGTTGCCGGTGGTGACTACATTGGGGGTGGTGTTTTCTTTTTTGTTGGGGGCCAATGTGCTAGTAGAAAAGGTATTTGCTTGGCCAGGGATCGGTTCCTACGCGGTGTCTGCCCTAATTGCGTCAGACTATGCTGCAGTGCAGGGGTTTGTGCTGACCATGGCGCTGCTCTATGTGGTGCTCAATTTGTTGATTGATTTACTTTATACCGTGATTGATCCGCGTGCGGGAGTGGAGTCATGACGTTATCTCAGTCTATGCAAAAATCGTCACTGGCCCAGGCTCGCTATATCATCAGCGAGAACAAAATCACCTTTGGGGCGTTTGTACTGTTCTTTGTGTTTGTGCTGTTTGCATTGTTTGGCAATGCCATTGCCCCTTACGATCCCATCGCCAGCAATGCCTCTGTTGCTCTGTCTCCGCCTTCAGGTGCCCACTGGTTTGGCACCGATGACCTGGGTCGCGATGTCCTTAGTCGGGTACTTGTAGCGACCCGGTTAGACCTGGGTATTGCGGTGGTAGCTGTGGCTTTGTCCTTTGCTTTGGGAAGTATTTTTGGGACATGTTCGGGATACTTTGGTGGGTGGTGCGATCGCATCATCAGTCGCATTATCGACACCCTTATGGCGTTTCCCTTATTTATTCTCGCCATGGGCCTTGTCGCTGCCCTGGGCAACACAGTTGAAAACATTATCTACGCCACCGCCGTTATCAACCTTCCCCTTTACACTCGTGTCGTGCGTGCCGAGATTTTAGTCCGTCGCGATGCAGGCTATGTGGAAGCCGCAAGGCTGGCTGGTAATGGTCATCTACGGATTATGGCAGCCCATTTATTTCCCAATGTGTTGCCGGTCATGATGGTGCATATTTCATTGAATATGGGTTGGGCCATTTTGAATGCAGCAGGCTTGTCATTTATTGGCTTAGGCGTACGACCACCCACACCAGAATGGGGAATCATGGTCGCAGAAGGAGCCACATACATTATTTCAGGTGAATGGTGGCTAGCAATTTTTCCCGGCGCAGTGCTGATGCTAGCAGTATTTTGTTTTAACTTGCTGGGGGATGGTTTGAGGGATTTGATTGATCCGAGGATGAGGACTTAGAAATGAGATTTCTCCTATGCTTTAGGGATACCCTAGTACGCTGGGTCTTAGGGCGGCGTTCCGGCCCTAACCATGGGAAACCCCAGTATGCCTAATTGGGATAACGTGATTACTTCCGGAAAGGGAACTCGGAGGGACCCCAATCAGCCCACTCTCACTCCCCACTAAACCTTTAGGCTAACTTTCCATACAAAATTCTAACCAACAGTCTCTAGCCAGCAGTGGACTCGATGAAAACCAACTCATGATCTCACCACTCACCACCACTACTACACCCGTCCAAACCTCCCTCCTGTCAGTACGCGATCTGTCAGTCGAATTTCGCACCCGCACCGGTACTGTCAAAGCCCTAGAAAACATCAGTTTCCACATTGAAAAGGGTGAAACCCTTGGCATTGTTGGTGAGAGTGGTTCAGGTAAGTCTGTTCTTGCCCTGGCCATCCTGGGTATCCTCGACCGCGCAGGCCATGTGACCAACGGAGAAGTCCTCTGGAGTCAAAATTCAGAAACCTATAATCTCCTGAAGATGCCTGAAAAGAAACTACGACAGTTGCGAGGTAAGGAGCTGTCAATGATTTTTCAGAATCCTCGGGTGGCACTAAATCCCATTCGTAAAGTGGGTAAACAGCTGGTGGATGTGCTGCGCTGTCACTCAGATCTGCCCCGAAACCAGCTAAAGAAACGGGCTCTAGAATTACTGACCAGTGTGAAGATCCCTGACCCGCAACAAAGATATGATGCCTACCCCTATGAGCTATCTGGTGGTCTGTGTCAGCGGATAATGATTGCTCTAGGGTTAGCCTGTTCACCCCAGTTACTAATTGCTGATGAGCCGACAACGGGGCTGGATGTAACTACCCAGGCGACTGTCATGAATCTGTTAAAAGACCTAGCAACAGAGCAACAGATGGCAACAGTGGTGATTACCCATGATTTGGCATTGGCATCGGAATATTGCGATCGCATTATCGTCATGCATGCTGGCCATGTGGTCGAAAGTGCCCCCACCCATCCCTTGTTTACACAGCCGCGTCATCCCTATACGGCGAAGTTAATTGCGGCAACCCCTGAACCACATAAAGGATTTGATGATTTGATTCCAATTTTGGGCAGTTTGCCTGATTTGCGACGGGAGGATTTGCCGCCTTGTCGGTTTATTGGTCGGTGTGATCGGGCGACTGAAAAATGTCGAAAGGAGGATCTTGCTTATCAGCAGGTTGGTGAGGACCATTGGGTGGGATGTTGGTATCCGTTAGAAAGAAAAATTAAAAATGCTGCAAGTTACTAATCTGACGAAACATTTTCCGGTTGCTGCTAAAACACCTCATTGGTTTTCTAGCGGTAATCAAACGCAATATCTTCATGCGGTGGATGGTCTGGATTTAATGATTCAGCCGGGAGAGAGTGTGGGGTTGGTGGGGGAGTCGGGCTGTGGTAAATCTACCCTGATTCGGTTGATTTCGAGGTTGTTGGAGCCGACCAGCGGGTCAATTTTGTTTAATGGTACGGATATTGGCCAGGTATCTGTAGGAGACTTTGCCCACAGTACCCATCGGGCCAAACTGCAGATGGTGTTTCAGGATCCGAGCGATAGTTTGAATCCACGCTTTACGGCGTTTGATGCGATTACAGAGCCGATTCGGCGGTTGGGGTCTGGGCAGGATCGTCAAAGATTACAACAGAGAGCAACAGAATTAGCTCAACAGGTAGGACTGCCTCAGGAATTGCTTAGCCGATTTCCCCATCAGCTTTCGGGGGGACAAAAGGCACGGGTAGGAATTGCACGGGCGATTGCCCTAAATCCTACACTACTGATTTTGGATGAGCCGACGTCAGCCCTGGATGTGTCGGTGCAGGCAGTAATCTTACACCTGCTGGCGGATCTACGGGAGCAGATGAATATGAGCTATTTGTTTATTTCCCATGATTTGAATGTGGTCAGGCTGTTGTGCGATCGCATCCTGGTCATGTACTTGGGCAAACTCGTAGAAACAGGTCCCACGGATGATATTTTTAATCGTCCCAGACATCCCTATACCCAGGCGTTGATTTCTGCTATTCCTGCCTTTGAGGCCAATCCCCACCGGATTCCGCTGACGGGAGAACCGCGCAGTCCAATTAATCCATCGCCCCACATTTGTCGTCTGTATGGCCGCTGTCCCCAGGGAGATGAGCGCTGCCAGCAAACGGCACCGACACTAGCCCCCGTTAACGACTATCATCAGGTGGCCTGTCATTATCCTAATCCACCTAAATGACACCACTCCGCTCTGCCAAATTTCTGGGCATTGGCCTAGTACTGTTAAGCACCCTGGGTCTATCTGTTCAAAATGTAGTTTTACGTCTGTTTTTTACACCAAGCCGGTTATTTGGTCAGATTCCCTTTGGTGGATTTGTGACGCCCTGGTTTAGTAATGTGGTACTACTGATGGCCATGCGCATGGCGGTGATGGCATTACTGCTGGCTGGGCTAACGCCCTGGTTATATCCGAAGACGGCTAGGGTATTGGGAGCATTGCCAAAGACACCTAAGCTGTTGGGCTCTGTTGTGGCCAGTGGGGTGTGTTTGTTTTTTGGGCTGATTTTGCTCTACACAGCCCTGAGTCAGGTGCCAGCGGGGATTGCGATCGCCACATTCTTTATTTATCCGGCCATTACAGTTTTGTTGGCTTGGCTATTTTTTCGTCAGGTTCCCCGTGCCTATCAGCTTTGGCTGATGGTGGTTATTTTTATGGGGGTAGCACTCACCTCGCTGACCACATCTACTGAACCTACAGCCAATCCATTGCTTGGGGGCATTTGTGCCCTTGGAGCTGGGCTGGGTTTCGGTCTATACGGCATTGTCGCTGAACTGTCGCTTAAGGGGCAGCCGGGCCTGCATCCAGTGCCTTTTTCATTGTGTGTATTTACAGTGGTAGCACTTTTGGCTAGCCTAACGTTACCAGTCCTTCCGGAAATAACCATTGAACCAACAGTATGGCCGCAAGTCCTTGGGATGACGCTGTTTTCAGCCATACTTACTCTGATTGCCTATATTTTGAATAACTCTGGCATTAGCTTAATTGGGGCATCATTAACAGCATTACTGAGTGCTAGTACACCTGCGTTAACGACGTTATTTGCCTGGTGGATATTACAAGAGACATTGCAACAACAACAGATTGTTGGGATTGGGTTAGTGACAATCGGCGTGTCTATGCTGAGTTTAAAGTCTCGTCATGCTGATTAATATGGTACATCAGACTCCCCGCTATGATTTGGTTGTTTTTGGTGCAACGGGTTTTGTTGGTCGTATTCTCTGTCAGTATTTGATAGCTCAAGTTGGGGTAAATGGCTCTGTGAAGTGGGCGATCGCAAGTCGTTCCCAGGCTAAGCTAGATGCCCTGGTGTCTACGTTGGAGACCAGCAGCAGTCTGCCCCAGATCATTGCAGACGTTTCTGATGAGGCTAGCCTACGGGACCTGTGCGTCCAAACCCAGGTTGTTATCTCCACCGTTGGTCCCTACGCTCTGTATGGTGAACCGCTGGTTAAGGTTTGTGCGGAGACTGGCACCGACTATTGTGATCTGACCGGGGAACCTCAGTGGATTCGCCAGATGATTCAGCGGTACAGTGCCACTGCTGAGCAATCCGGGGCACGGATTATCCATTGCTGTGGATTTGACTCGATTCCATCTGACCTGGGGGTTTATTATTTGCAGCAGCAGGCAAAACAAACGTTTGGGCAATGGTGCGATCGCATCAAAATGCGGGTAAACGCTGTTCAAGGTGGCCTCTCGGGGGGGACCGCTGCCAGTGGCATTAATTTGGTGAAAGAAGCCAGTGTCGATCCGGCCCTGCGCCAGGAATTGGATAATCCCTATTCCCTTTGCCCAGATAGCAGTCAGTTTGTGGAGCATCCCCCGACGCTGGTTCCCGTGCAGTACGATCCAGACTTTCAAGGGTGGGTGTCATCCTTTGTGATGGCAGGTATTAATACCCGCATAGTGCTGCGGTCCAATGCCCTGCTGGATTATCCTTACGGCAAACAGTTTCAGTATGACGAGGCCGTATTGACCGGGCCTAATGCTACAGGCTGGCTGGCAGCCCAGGGCTCTAATATCAGTTTAGGTGGTATAGCGGCAGCCATAGCGTTCCCACCGACACGCTGGCTATTGGAGAATACGCTACTTCCTAAGCCGGGGGAAGGACCGAGTCAGGCAGCCCAGGAGCAGGGATTTTATGATTTACGCTTCTGGGGTACGACTGCCGAGGGACAAACTATTCGGGTTAAGGTGACAGGAGATCGCGACCCAGGCTATGGATCAACTGCCAAGATTTTGGGCCAGGCAGGGCTGTGTTTGGCTGAGGATTTTCCCTTGTCTGTTAAAGCAGGGGGATTTTGGACCCCCGCGACAATGTTTGGTGAGGTTTTGATTGACCGTTTGAGAAAAGCAGCCGGATTGACGTTTGAATTGTACTGACTCGTATGGTCAAGCAAAGCCTAGGAGTAGCTTGCTATCTAAGTAAATCCAGAGATCCCCCAAAGAAATCGCCCTAACCACTATGCAAACGGTAGCCAATGGGATTCTACAAACCCAAGCTGAAGAAATCGCTCAAATGGAACAATGGCAATGCGATTGGTACGGAAAACAGGTCAGCCAACCCAAGACTACTAAGGGATAATGCGCTCTAATATGCTACGAACTGTCTTCACGCACCGAAGACAGATTGGTCTTTGGAGTGCTGCATTGTTAACCGCACTCATGGGTGTGATCAATCTGCTTTCAACAGATGCTCCAACCTTGCCTGAACGGGTTGTCTGGCTAAGGTCAGTTGTTTCCTTTGAGGTGCAAGCAGGCGGACGCATCTTTTCGGCTGTCAGTGGTTTTTTTCTATTGACGCTGGCAGCCAATCTATTGCATCGTAAACGCCTAGCCTGGTCTATCGTAACAGGATTGTTATTGATTTCAATCATCGGTCATCTGATTAAGGGAGTTGATTTTGAGGAAAGCATTGTTGCCATTATTCTGCTGGTTCAGCTCGTGCTTATGCGGACATGGTTTACGGCTCAAAGTGATCGTCCGTCCATAGCCCAGGGCATTCGTACCCTAGTGATTGCGTTACTGTTCACACTGGTTTACGGCACTTTGGGCTTTTTCTGGCGTGAGCGTCAGTATGTCCAAACATTTGATATTGGCAAAGCGTTGGTACAGACACTGGCCATGTTTTTTACAGCAGATAATGCCGGTCTGGAGCCTGTGACACCTGCTGGAAGATATTTCGCCCACTCTATCTATATTGTGGGTGCTGTTTCCATGGCCTACAGTTTGTGGATGCTGCTGCGGCCAGTGCTCTTTTGGGAGGCAGCTTCTGAGGAAGAACGTGCCAAAGCTCATGGTATAAGGCAAAGGCGGGAAAAATTTACGCACTTCTCTCAACAAATTTACAAAACAAGGAACTCGAGTAGTTTTCTACACACCTCCCATTGCCGTTGATTTACTTCAAGATCTTCAAGAAATCAGTAATGAATGGCTTCAACATATGAGCGGTTCAGAAAAACAGTTCTCTCTAGGTTGGTTTGATGATGATTATCTAGGCAGTTGTGAAATTGCCGTAGTAGAGACCACTACAGGGCAACGTATTGCTTTTGCTAATCTGATTCCAGAATATCAGTTAAATGAAATTACTATTGATTTAATGCGCCATCGATTAGAGGTAGAGCGTGGTGTTATGGATTTTCTGTTTATATCTCTGTTCCAGCACTTTAAAGAGAAGGGGTACGCTAGCTTTAATCTGGGTTTAGCAGCTTTATCTGGTCTAAATAATAGACAAGAAACAAATCGATTGGAAAAAGGGTTGAATTATCTGTATCAGCACCTGGAAAGATTCTATGGTTTTCAAGGACTTCATGCTTACAAGGAAAAGTATCATCCTCATTGGGAGCCAAGATATCTGGTTTATCCTAAACTCATTGCTTTACCCGATGTTGTCGTTGCTCTGATTCGCGCAGACTCAGGCGACCATATCTTAGATTATTTTAGACCGGGATGATGGTTTACTCACCTGAGTGAAACCTCGTTAATTCTGAAGTAAGGGCAAATGAGAATGACCTCATCAGTGACAAACAGTACGGTTGATCCTATGGCTGGCCAGGCTCTGAGATTACGGCGAGATGTTACGCTACAGGTCTGTTACCAATTGGGGAATGGTCCCCCACTGGTGTTTCTCCATGGGGGATTGGGCAATCGCTATAATTGGCGATCGCAGTATGAATTTTTTCTGACTCAGCATCGAGCGGTGCTTACTTACGACTTGGCTGGTCACGGTCAGTCGTCTGACTATCAGCGCTATTCCATTGGTCGGCACTGCCGAGACCTGACACGGTTACTACATCGATTACATATTCATAAACCCGTGCTGTGCTGCCATAGCTACGGTGTACCCATTGGCCTAGAGTGGGCGCAGCGTCACCTGGCCAGTGGGCTGATTTTAATCGCCGGAGGCACCCATGATCTGGCACCCTGGTGGGAAGAATTCCCTCTGATTAAAGGACTTGCCTGGGGCGGCCGCAAGCTGTTTCACTGGCGTCCTTTTGCTGAGTCTCAGTGCTGATGTTCAAATGTAATCTCTTTCCTCAGACTACCTACAAAGTCATCCTTGCGGATGATGATAATCTTCTCTAATTTATCCGTAGGGTAGACTTCCCAAAAGCAGGTTTTTATTTAAATAGTTGGTGACATGCATTTCATCCCAAAGTTTCAAAACACTTTCATTAGAATGTAATCACCTAGATGACAACAGTTGCTCAATCTACTGACCTCTCAAAAATTGGCTGGCGAGAGTGGATTTCTCTACCTGACTTAAGCCTGACTGGTATCAAAGTCAAGATTGATACAGGGGCACGATCATCAGCATTACATGCCTTCGATATCGAATTCTTTAAGCACAACAACCTGGATTTTGTTCGCTTTAAGGTTCACCCCTACCAGTTCAACGACACTGATACCGTCACCGCTGAAGCAGAGTTGTTAGATATCCGAAATGTTCGCAACTCTGGTGGACAGTCCCAATCCCGCCCCGTCATCAAAACCAATGTGATGCTGGGAGAACAACTATGGCCGATTGAATTAACCCTCACCAATCGAGATGTAATGGGCTTTCGTATGCTCCTGGGCCGACAGGCTGTGCGCCGTCGCTTCCTGGTTGATTCAGGTCGATCCTACCTCCGCAGTTCTAAACGAAATCGTAAGTTCAAAAAGTTGGAAACTCAGAATCATGAAAATTGCCATTCTATCTAGAGATGCTTCCCTTTACTCAACTCGTCGTCTAATGGAATCAAGTACAGAGCGCGGACACACTGTTCAGGTAATCGACTATCTTCGTTGTTATATGAACATCATGCCCCATCATCCCAAGGTCATCTATCAGGGGGCTCCTTTAGAAGGCTTTGATGCTGTTATTCCACGGATTGGCGCTTCCCATACATTTTATGGGACTGCGACCGTGCGTCAGTTTGAGATGATGGGTGTGTTTGTTGCCAATGAGTCCCAGGCCATTTCACGGTCACGCGACAAATTACGATGCTTACAGTTGCTATCCAAACGCGGCATAGGGCTACCGGTAACCGGATTTGCCCACTCAACCAAAGACATTGAGGGGTTAATCAATATTGTGGGAGGGGCTCCACTGGTAATTAAGTTACTGGAAGGCACCCAGGGAATTGGTGTAGTGCTAACAGAAACAGATCAAGCTGCTAAGTCTGTGATTGAAGCTTTCCGAGGGCTAGATGCGAACATTTTGGTGCAAGAGTTTATTGCTGAAGCCAAGGGTGCAGACCTGAGATGTTTTGTGATTGGGGATAAAGTGGTTGCCTCCATGAAGCGCCAAGGAGCCCCTGGGGAATTTCGCTCTAATCTCCATCGTGGTGGCAATGCTGAAAAAATCAGACTCACCCCTGAAGAACGGAAGACTGCAGTCAGCGCAGCCAAAGCCATGGGTCTTAAAATTGCTGGGGTTGATTTACTCCGCTCAAATCATGGCCCAGTGGTCATGGAAGTCAACTCTTCTCCAGGTCTGGAAGGTATCGAGAAAGCTACTGGCGTAGACGTTGCTGGCAAGATCATTGAATTTCTTGAAAAGAATGCGGCCCCTAATAAGACTCTCGACCGTATCAAATACTGAAGGCAGACATTATGAATGACTCTCAGGTCAATTTTGAGATCAATGATCTTGTTGTTGCCCCCGGACAACGACAGCGCTTAGCTAACTTAGATGACGCCGAAACCCTTCGCTGTGCTCAAGCCTTTGGAACTCCTTTAATTATTCATGCAGCCACTCGCGATGGTTCCCTAAGACAGGCTGCCGCTCAGCGCGGGATTCCCACATTACTCTATGAAGCCGGTGAAGCTCTACGCTTTGATCAACAGGCAATACAGACGGGTATAGCAGGCATTGTGCGGATGATGTCATCGTTAGATATGATTCCTGACGAGGTTCCACCGCCAGTATCTGCACCTGTGACTGTAACCCAGATAAAATGGGTAAGAACACCTGCCAGCGGCATTTTGCACACGAATATTACCTTAGGGCAACAGGTCGGTAAGAAACAAATACTTGGGTTTGTGTCCGATGCCTTTGGTGAAAAAGCGACTAAAGTGACAGCTCCTGCTGATGGGATTGTTATTGGGTCAACCCAAAATCCTCTAGTCAACCAGGGAGATGCTATTTTCCATCTGGCCACCTGTTCTAACAAGGGTCTATGCCCCTAAGCATCAGTCTTTAGAACTTTCAGAGTTTTTCAAAAAATATAGGAGGTTATCATGATTCCTTTTCACTCATCATATTTACCATCCTCTTCAGAAACTTGTGATCAAGTTCTGGAGCTGATTAACAACTGTGTACTGGGTTCAGAGAATTCTGTTTTAGTACTACAAAGTGTCTTGTCTTCTCAATCATTAATGGTTCTTGAACTTGAGTATGAAGAAGAGTACCTTGGCCCTATTGACACCCTTAGCATTAGTGAATTACTCGACAACGAAGCTATAACGTTTGAATAGAAAGCCTTTTCAAACAATTCGACGTCCATGGATCGTTGGCTTGCTAAAGTTGTTTACATTGATTGAGCAGATTACTGATTCTGCTTAGTTACACTGCTGCTGTTTCCTGGCAATGCGATGTTTCAGCAAAGGCTCCTTGACTTATCAACTCGTTATCTCAAAAAATGGTCTCATCAAAAGTTCAATGCATTTGCTAGGTTCCTATTCGTAGCGATGTTAATAGCAAGCTTGCTAACTTTACCCGTTGCGGGTAACGCCCAAGATACAACCAATATTAATGAGGCACCTGCTGCTGCAGAAACAACGTCTGCTCCAGCCTCAACGCCATCGCCCCCTTCGTCCATAATTCTCAGTTTGTTCCAGCAAACTCCCCAACTGCAAACCAAATGGGTCCGTCTAAACGGGACACGGGTTTTCCAAATAGCTGGCTCTGATGCTGCCCTGTCAGAACGTCGTCAGTGGATTCAAAGCAATTTACAAAGGATCAGCCGTGCCTATGTGGCAGATCCAAACACCCCGCTGAAGGTTGAAATTTCGGAATCTAACCAGCAACCCGTCATCTATCTGAATAATCAATATTTATTGACAGTCACTGATTTAGACGCTCAAATCTACGGGTTAGATACTCAATTAAGAGCAGAGCAACTCAAAGATACCCTAACCCAGAGTATGGAAAATGCTCGGATTCAGCATCAGCCCCCCTATCTCATTGCTCAAGCAAGGCTCCTGATAGTTGTTCTAATAGGATGCAGCCTTACCTCATTTCTTCTGTCTTGTTGGCAACATTGGGGCAAACGTCAGCCCGTCACCCTATTAGACCTCGATACAAATCCAGCAATCAAAAAACGCTCTCGATTACATCAAACTCGTGTTCGAGAAATCAAAAGACTACTACTACAGCTAGGGCAATTTTTGCTTTGGATCGGTAGTGCTATCTTTGGGCTATCTAGATTTCCTCAAACCCGTAATCTGGCTGTTTATACTATCAGTTTACTCAAAGTACCTTTGGTACTGAGTTTGATCATCATTGGTAGTTATATACTTACGCGGTTAAGCCATATTTTGGTTGATCGTGTTAGTCTTGCGGCCAGTACTAACCCTCTAATGCCCACGGTAACAATAGATCGTGCTCAGCAACGCATTGGGACGCTTTCTCAGGTTATTAAAAGCCTGAGTTTTCTGGTGATTAGTCTTATGGGGCTAATTTCAGCCTTGCTACTTTTAGGAGTTAATGTTGGCCCTTACTTAGCAATTCCTAATGGTGAAATCAAAGCCGGTGTAGGAGATATTGTCCAAATCGGTGAATGGACAGGGCTTGTCGAAGCACTCAACTTACGGATAACTCAATTGCGTAGCTCAGAAGGTCAGCTTGTGAGCATTCCTAATGGTGAAATCAAAGCCGTTGCAAATCTATCCAGCCAGTGGTCCCGTGTGGATCTGAATATTCCAGTTCCCTACGACGCTAATTTGGAAGACATGATGGAGTTGATTCGATCAACGGCTTTGGCCATGCAGGCAGATGAGCATTGGCAGGAGCTAATTCTAGAAACACCACAACTTATGGGAGTTGAAGATTTTAGTGCTCAAGGGCTCATTCTGAAACTGTGGATCAAAACTCAACCTTTGAAGCAATGGGATGTCGCTCGCGAATATCGAAAACGCTTAAAGATGGCCTTCGATTCAGCAGAAATCAAAATTTCAGCTTCATAGTTTGCTATGACGTTGCCTAAAAATCGTCCGCTCGGACGATTTTTTTAGTTGTAGGAATAGTCACAGGACTGAGTGAAAAAGAGCAATCCTTGCGATGTAATAAAAGCAGTCAGGTCATTTCTGTAATACCCAGTTACGGAGGTAACGTCATGAGCCAAGATCTCCAACAAAGCTTTCTCAAGCTCTATGGACGCTACTATGGGCCATTTACTCCCGGTCAACTAGCTTTCAATGCAAATTTACAAGACTTTGCTAGTGAAGTTGGCACGATTTGCGCACTGCAAACAAATGGAAAGCTTTCTGCAGAAGACGCCTATCGAAAGATTCTTACTCTGTGGGAAGTCCTTAAAGAGAGTAAGGATAATTTGCTGGATAGCGAGTCTGAATAACAAGTAGTCGAAAATACTTGAGATACGATAGTGGTCTATTCTTATAAGAAGTTTCTAAACCAGCCTCGTCGCCAAAAAAAGTAGATGAGGCTGAGTGCGATCGCAACCATTACAAACCAGACCAATGGATACCCCCAGTACCAGTTCAATTCTGGCATATTTAGTGGTGATGTAGCTGAGTTGAAGTTCATCCCATAAATGCCCGCGATAAAGGTCAGGGGAATAAAAATGGTCGAAATCACTGTCAGTGTTTTCATTACTTCATTCATCCGATTGCTGACCACCGATAAATGAATATCCATTAAACCCGCACAGGCATCTCGATAACTCTCAACAATATCGAGTAGTTGCACCGCATGGTCATAGCAGTCGCGCAAATAAATCTCCAATTCGCGAGAAACAAAGTCGCTATGCTCCCGCGACAGAGTGGCTAATGTGTCCCGCTGCAGCCAAATAAAATGTCGTAGTGCCGACATTTCTCGTTTCAGTCGGTAAATATCTCGCAGTACCTGTTGATTGGGCTGGATCAGCACTTCATCCTCCAGGTCTTCTAATCGTTCACCATAGGCTTCCAGCACAGGGAAAAAACCATCCACAATGGCATCTAATAGTGCATAGGCAAGATAATCTGCTTTCATCTGCCGGATAGTCCCCTTATCCAACTGGATGCGTGAACGAATCGACTCAAAACAATCAAACTCTGGCTCTTCTTGAACTGTTAGCAAATAATTGGGACCTAACACCAAACTAATCTGCTCACTTGCATAGCACTGTGTCCCAGTCATTAGGGTTACCATCTGGGTAATGATAACAAGCTGGTTACCATAGCGCTCCACTTTAGGACGCTGGGGCACATTGACCACATCTTCTAAAATCAGTGGATGTAGTTGAAAGACCTCACCAACCTGCTGCAGCACGTCAAGATTACCCAAACCTTGAACATCAAGCCAGGAAATAGACTCCTGATCTAAATACGATTGAGCTTCATGGGGTGTGGAAATGAACGTTCGCATCGCTGTATCAGCATTGTAGTCAATTAGAATTAGCTTTGGGCTAGGTTGACTACTAGAAGTACTTAACGTACCCGGTGCAGTACCTGGTAAATCGTAGAAGTAATCTAAACGGGTGTGGGATGTTTCTTGGCTAAGCGAGTCTTGCATAAAAATTGGTCGGTTATAAAGACATGATTGGCTCGTCATGACCAAGGCTTGTCAGGGAAATAAACTACACCGTAGATATGGGTTCCATAGTTGAGACTGATAACCTACTAGCATAGCGGTGCGTTAATAATGGCCCTAACGTTGAGGTGACGAGCATAAGTACAATGATGCTGTTAAAAATAACCTCTGACAATAGTCCTACTTGATAGCCTACTAGGGCGGCTGCCAGAGTAGCTGCGACCTGTGGCAAGGAGAGAGACCACATCGTCAATGTCTCAGTTCGTTGTAACACCGGATAGGCCAACAGGGTGTGGGATGCTAATAAAGAGCCAATTAAAATAGACGTATTCCAGTCCAGCCTAAGGAACAATCCCAAAGCTGTTCCCGTGATTAATGGAATTGCAAACGTCAAAATACCAAAGGTAAGAGAGCGTCGCGAGTTCTGCGAAAGGCCAGCATGTCGATTTAAAGACCGGCAACAAACATCAGATTGAACATCGGTTGTTTCCTCATGTGTCTCGGGTCTGTGAAGGGGTCTTCTTTGACTCTATCGAAATGGTGAGTGACTTCATGGCTAAAGCCACGACTCAGACAGCCCTCAAGGTGGTCACAACTATCATTGATGCTGTGTACGAGACCGGCAGAAAAGCGACCAAGGCATTTCTAGGGCAAATGCCTATCATTTTCGACGAGTTTCTGCCTCAATGGAACTATGTCGCTCGTCCTCAACAACTCTAAATCAGGACCTTATTTAATCCTCGTTCCTAAGAGTAAACCAACTAACCCTGGAAGTCGAAGGCGTTCCACTATGGGTGGCACAGTTAAACTTGCCAGTCCAGCAACGCAGAGACCATCGCCACCACCATCAGCATCACCAGCATGATGTTGGTAAACTGATCCCTGAAGATGGCCCACTGACTACGACCTGCCTTTTCCTGGAGTTCATTTAGACCAAACCGTTGGCCCCTTATCGCAGCTTGTTCTGCTGTTAAGCCATGGTCTAGACTGACGCTTTGTTGCGACAATGCCGACGCCTGGTTTAGAACGTGATACGAAATCTCCGCTGACTCAGGACTGTCAGACTTTTGAGTTACCTGATGAGCCCATGAAATCATCATATTTATTCTCCTTCAAGAAATATCCCGCACCTGGATATAGGTACGGGAAGCTCGTAGGCATAGACTTTGAAATAACTTGGGGGATGCCTGGAAAGGCAATCACGGAATTAGGCCACTTGATTTATCCCTGCTGCTCGACTCCCGACTAATTGCAACTGAGATAGGTGGGTACTTATGAATGTATGGGCTTGCGATCGCATCACATCTCTAAAGTTAGGCATCTCTGCTCGACATTGAATGCAGAACCAATAGATGCCACCACGTCGAATATGCTGTAACAGGGACGCTGAGCAACAAGGGCAACCATTCATCACTGACCTACCTCATAAATCGGTATAGCCCTATTTCAATGTAGATAATTAGAATTAACCTCTACCCTGAGGATACAGCTATGTTGCTCACATCATCCGAATGGATGATATCCATCAAACACACATTTCGCTCACATTCATTTGTTAGAGCTTGCAAGGTACCAAAACATAATATTTCCTTGTGGTTCCCCCACAGCTCTAACTAGATCGGGGCATGTTTGAACGTTACCGAGACATCCAGCTTTTGGCTAGCCTGACAACAGTCACTAAACGCTACCCATAAAAGAGCAAAGCAGCTGTCATGGGAGTGTAAAGCTATTCCAATAAGTAGAGGAGATTTTCAGTCGTTGGCAAGGGCTTATATCAAGCCGACAACAAAGCCGAAAGCTCCAATTCAATCACATACTTTCCTTGCATTCTTGCCAGATAAACCTCATGAAGAGATTGTTTACTTCCCCCAATGCGAATCAAGACATCGATCATGTCAAGAAAAGTAGCACTTTCATCCCCCCAATTAATACCAACGATGATGCGCTCATCGACAGGAAAACAAGGATATTCAAATGCTCTAATACAAGCAATCCCCACCGTCTTCCAGCCCCGTTGAACTGCCTCCATGTGGGCAAGTGCGGGAACACCTTTATGCATCAGTCCAGACACAACCTCAACATTAGCTGTTTGACTAAGAGAGTCAAACGCCTGTCGAAGCAACGATAAAGCGGATGTTTGATTAAAACAGTGGTCTGAATAACCTACAACACCAACGCGTAACGTATCAGCTATAGTACAACCTTCATGAAGGAGTGCAGCATTGATATCAATCTGAGTCCAAAGTTCCATTTGACCTCTTTGTGAAGAGTAAGGGTAAATTACAAGCTAAGCATAAACACTCAAAAATCTTAGAAATGGCTCTTAAAACTCATCCAGGTCATCTGTTAAGCAGTCAATGCTTAGTGGCACCAACTCATAATCTGTTGTCAACGCTAACCACATTTCCTCTTCAGGTTCAATAATGTCACCTGTTAAAGCACAGCGCTCAAGACGTTGAGCCTCCGCCGCCATAATTGCTCTAATTTGCTGACGCTGTATTTGGAAACCAGGATCATCCGAATGCTGATGCACGTAATCCCAAAGCACGTCTCGGACGAGTGACTGATATCCACGATTACCCGCTAGAGTTTTTAGCTTATCGATCAGCTCCCGCTCAAAACGGATACTAGTAACCTGCATATCAGTCGTTGATAATTTAGCCGTTAGACTCATAATGCTCCTAAAATTTTTCGTTGGTATTGACATTGTTAAATTTCAAAATATCTATTCAATTGAATAAGGTTTCGTACTGGTTTGTCTACCTTATAGCTAGTGCTTTTAGTGAATAGGCTAGATGATTGAATCCTTTTGCATATGCTTTATCGGTCAAGTTATCCAGCCATGTCCACTTTTCGATTCCAGTAGAAACTAAACTTATCACTTCTTTTTCTGATTGCCTTTAGAAGATTCCCCTTGCTTACGAGGTTTTGCCTTATTGATTTTTATATTTCGTCCCATTAACTCACAATCATTCATAGCCTCTATAGCTGCGGTTTCTTCTGCGTCGGTTTCCATTTCTACAAACGCAAATCCACGCAGCCGACCTGTTTCTTTGTCTGTGGGTAAATAAACGCTTTCGACTGTACCGTATTCCTCAAAAAGTTGAGTCAGGTCATCCTGTGTAACTTCATTGGTTAAATTGCCAATATAAATCGACATAGAAAAAGTCTCCAAGACCAAAAGTGTTGAGGGTAAACCATAGTTTTTTGATTTTGAGAGATGATCAAAAAAATCATTTTGATCATCTTCTCATCCGCCAGGAACAGATTACTCAGCAGAAGAATCTTCTGGAGTATTGGTACTCTCATCAGGCTCATCAGGATCTAAGACTGAATCATCTGGTGACTCTGGAAGTACTTCCTCTGTCTCCGCAGTGGTATCTAAATCATCCTGACTTGATGAATTACAAGCTGCTACTGGCAATAGAAACATTGTGAGCAGCAAGATTACAAGAACGAGTGAGCGTTTCATAATTTCTCAGTACCAAAATAAAAAATGAAATTGAGTTGGACAACATTATAGAAAAAATGTTGTTGCACAAGGTTTTTTCTTTTACTTGAAAGATGACAGCTGTCTCAAGTTGTCAGGATCTACGTAATGACAAGTGGCATTATCTTGACAAATCAAAGCCCAACCAGACGTTTCCATATCAATCAGTTGATAAATCCCGTACGGAACAAAATAGCCTTTATGGTTTCGAGTACCCGTCTGAACTCCAAAGCTATGATCAACTTCAACATTAGCGCTAATCATCGCATTTCTCCTTTACAGAAATGTAAATCGCCAATATCCGCAGAAATCCAGTCAAACCATCAAATAGAGACTCATTAGGCTTGGGTTGAACCAAACTTACTGATAAGGAAGCCAATAACAACTCCTCCTGTAAGCCATCTGGACCTACAATCATGCAATAATCACTCAATTATTAGCAGCTACGGTAATCCATTTTGAAGTCGTGAATGACTTTTCTGTCTCTGTCTGAGAATATTTATTTAACTACCTACAGCTTTAAGTTCCGTCTACCGTAAGGACGAATTAGAGATATGACATATCATCCGAACGGATGATTACCCAGGAGAGGGACAATGTATTCTCGGTGGTGATGGTTTGCTAAATCAACTGATAGTTAACGGTCTATTTGACTAGACCTGAGCGCAGGGCTTTCACAGCAGCCTGGGTGCGATCGCTGGCTGCTAGTTTGCTCAAAATATTACGTACATGGGTTTTGACCGTCCCCAGGCTTAAAAATAGCTTTTCCCCAATTTCAATATTGCTATACCCAGCCACAATTAGCTCCAGTACATCCAATTCCCGCTTGGTCAGCTTATTCTCGCCAATAGAAACTACCTCATCCTCTGTCAGACCATGGATACTGACATCCGTTGCCACCAGAGTAGAACCACTTTGCCGTACCTGGCTTAAAACAATTTCAGCAATCGTTGGGTCAATCCAACCATGGCCCTCAAACGTCGTGTGAATCGCTTCCACGAGCATAGGCGTTTTAATCGTTTTCACACAGTAGGAATCAGCCCCTGCCGCAAACGCCGCCAGTACCCGTTCTGGATTTTCGTGCATCGTCAAAATTAGCACTCGCGTAGCAAATGCTGGATTCTCTGCCTGAACCTGCCGCAGCTGCTGTGTGACAGAAATCCCATCCGCATCGGGCAGATCAATATCCACAATCGCCACATCGGGCTTTAGCTCCCGCAAAAGCTTCAGACCAGTCCTGGCATTTGCCGCTTCACCGATTACTTCCAAACCTGCCTGCTGCTGCAGCGTTGTACGCAAACCAATGCGGGTCAAGTCATGGTCTTCAATAATGGCAATCCGAATGGGTGGCATAGCAGATATCCTTTCGCTGAGCCCAGAGCTGGAATGTGGAAAATAGACCTTACGGTCGATGCACAAATAATTACACTAAGCCATAGTTTATAGGAAGTTCTAATGCTGAACCACGTCTGCCTATTTTTAACAAACTGTAGCTTTGGACGTGGATAAGGTTGATTCAACGATAAGCAGCTACAGGAGAGAACAATCAATGGCATCGGTTTTAGCAACTAGCAGCATAGAGAAAGAGAGCCCTTCAGACGATAGGACGCTTCAACAAGCCGATCTTTCAGGCTTGTTATCCACGTTATCCGATGAACTTAGACAACCTTTGAGTATTGCCATTCAGCTATCTCAGCTATTACAGCGCCAATATTCTGGGTCGCTATCACCCAAGCAAATGGCATTGGTGGAAACTATTTTGCAACAAAATAAGTATTTACTAAATCGTGTCGATACTTGTTTGCAGGTGGCCCAGTTAGAAACGACTAAACAGTCTCTTTTTCTTTCACCTATCGATCTCAAACAGCTACTTCCAGAAGTTGTGTCCAAGGTACGCTCCAAGTTGGAAAGTCAATCTAATTTATTTTTTATCAATTGGAGGATGGAGCGGATGGATGTGGTTTGCGATCGCAACTACCTCGACCAATTACTGACCAAGTTATTACTTCAAATTCCTCAGCTTTCCCCAGGTACTTACCCCCTGATGGTTTTAGAGCAAACCCACAGTTGGTCCCTACGCATTTTGCTACCAGCAGCCTATCCTATTGACCAATTACCTCTTTTAGAGATATCTGAGACAGATAACCCATGCACCTTGGAATTAGCGGCAATTAAAGCTCTGTTGACTACTTTAGCAGGCAGTATTCTAGTGCAAGCTGATGGGTCAGCCAGGTTTGTTCAACTGACATTGCCTAAAACCTTATGTATTCATTGAGATACTGATGCAAACGCCTCATCATCTCGTGATCTCAGATGTCATGATACCCGTCATGGATAGTGTTGAACTGACCCATCAAATTGCTAACACACTTGGATCCAAACATCTCAATGAAAATGTGCATTTGTTTGTACAGGTCTGTAATGGTTTTTGAACAACTTTTATCAACTGCTGCTGGTAGCAACTGTTAGCAATTGCCAGAGATAGCATTGCTGAACGACTGGAAAACTATTATCTAGCCTTCAAGATGGAAAAGCCTATCATTTCTACTATTTATGTGGGCTCCCGTATTACCCTATAGTGCTTTTGGCTCAATACATTCAGCGAGTGGTTGCAAAAAATCATCCGTCGCATACCATTGTTCTTGGTAGGATACCGACTATGAACCTGAACCGATTCTTCTTCCTCACACAATGGACACCGATGCGATAATAGTAGAGCCATAACACCTCAGATAGACACATTGGTTTTAGCTAGTCTATTATCCCCTAAGCTATGTATAAAGGGGCTTTACGGAATCCCGCCATGCGGAACCAGTGCCGCAAGCACTAACTTGTCAGTACCTGATGACTAATTAGGAGTACTTACTTAGCAGCTTAAACCCGCTTGTTATGGCGTGGTGGATAAAAAATAAAGTAATCAGTGACGATAGTTAGAACAGTTGCTTGATAAGCAATTGTTATTTTTTAGATAGAAGATTATAAACGATTGAAATTGGGAACACCTGATTGCGTTATTGTCGCTCACATCATTGGTTTACATCATGGCTGGGAAGAATTGTCTGATCCCTGTTGCCAAAGGCGTTCTAGCTGTCTTAATGTGCGATATTGGTAAGATTCACTATTTTTTCCAAAGGCATAAAAGTCATTAGAGGTTTCTATTGCATCTCTACTAGGCTGATCTGAGGATTCCGACGGCGCTGTAGAGCGAGAGGCTGTTTCGGTTGAAATAACATCTAACATGTCTACCTCGATGTATTTCAAATCAGTTGAAGAGTACATCATGGGATAAGCGGTAGCTATCGTAAATTTAGGAGAAAATTTAGAACTCATCGTTATTTAGCGTATTACGTGATGCAACAGACTCACTGTTGCAGCTTTTTTGACAGAAGAAATCCGGAAAAGTTCATATTTATTCAGTTTTCATCAACAGTTTATTTACTTTAAATTTTGGCGTTGACAACGTTCAAGGACTAGAAGTAGCTATCGCTGAGTTAAGAGAAAATAAATTTCAAAAAACCGGGACTATGTCCATTTCAGCTGATATTTTATAACCCTTTCAACATAAAGTTTTCAGCATTCCTGACACGGTAGTGGCTGCAGTAACGATGGACAGGTACTTATTCTTAAACGTTATATCTTGCAGTGACTGTTGTCTTTGATCCCCATGACATCTGTCACTATTGTTAGTTTTATAAAATTGTTAGTGGGCTTTACATCTAAAAACAATATTTTGCAGTGACTGATCTTTTTAGACAGTATGATACTCGTCACTTTATACCCTTGATTGACTTAACTCAAAAAGTGTGAATTTTTACGGTGACTGTTGTCTTTGAATCTGGTGATCTCTGTCACTTTAGTATGACTGGTTTATAGGTACCGAATATAGTTAATAACCCCTGATGCGCAGGGCACCAGGGGTGGGTTTGTTATATTAATTCGGTCTAGTGTAGAGGAGCAGTATGTCTGCTCTTTAGATATCTACAAGACCGTAAATCGGGTTTTCGGAAAAAATGACAAACTAAACTTCGTTCACGCTCAGAACTTTAGTTTTGCCGTCAAGGAAACTCCAGGTTTCAACTTGGGCATGGTTTGGTCCACAGAATTTTAAGCTTGTACCCTTATTTCTATCCTTAAGGGAGCGGTTAGGGGTTGTGGACAATGCCAGACGATTAGTGCTCGGCGAATTTGCTCGACCACATTAGGGGGCTGAGGGTCTGACGCTTTTGCATCGATCATGACTCGTTTTATTCGACCTGCTTTGATCACGAGTTCAAAGACGAGTTTTCCTGGTTGAGGGGCAACAAGTTGGAGCGTTTGGAGATACTGGTTGAGTTGTTCACGCACGTCGTCCTTAAGACCGTTTGCTTGCAGAAGATTAATTTGCACAGGTGGCAGTGGCGGCTGACTTGCACCTTCTGGAGTCCCCCTTGTGACAGTTATTGGTTTGGCAGGTGTGATCGGGAAAAATTCATCGCTGCCCTTGAGTTCCTCCATATCGTCGGCAAAACTGTCTGCATCGGCGGGTGGTTGTGCGGGCGCGATCGCATCTGCTGACATGGGGGCAACGGTCTCTAGCTCCTTAGATTTATCGACAACGCTGCGGCTAAACAGTCCGCCTAACCGACGCCCCTTTGGCGCAGCTCCTTTTTTCGCCATGGGTTTTGCCATTCGTGCTCTCATTGGCTGGATTGTACTAGCGGCAGCGCCAAACACTCCTTCATGACTGATCGCGTCCGGCATCAGCACTGGCACATTAACCGATACAGCCTCCTGAGGTTGTTCCACTCGGACCTCATCACTAACGGCAATAAAGGCGGTGTACTGTGACAATAATTGGTACGCCAGAGCGGTTTCTGTGACGGCCTCTACCCCATGGGTGGTTTCACCACTGACCATCTGATTCATCAATTCTTTGATCCATGAGCGTCCCCAAAGCTGGGCAATAGCCGGATTGCCAGTGGGTCCAAACGTGAGGTTCAAGGATTGTTCAAAGGGTGCACCACCAGCCTGAATACCTTTAATTTTCAGTATTCCTGATTGTTTATCGAGTTTACGACCAAACAAAACTAACGGCTGTTCTGCAAATAGATCGGGAATCGCAAGGGGATAAAAACTAGGGGATTCTCCAGGTCCCTCCCAATGGAGTGAGAGATTACCTAATACTGGATTGTTGATCTGGCTAAAGAATTTATCCACTACCTGGTCAATGGCTTCATCATGGCGAACGATATGGCTGATGCCCCGTCCGATTTCAGCGACCCGGTTGAGTAAAAACCGATTGACTGAGCTACCGGCCCCAAAACTGTGAAGTCGGGCTGATGGATTAAGGGAACGCTGCACCTCAGCAAAAATCTGGGTTTCATTGCCAATGTATCCATCGGTTAGCAGTACGATATTGCGAATTCGTTCGGTATCTAACTGGGGTAAGTTGAGCACCGTCTTAAAGCCTCGCAACATCTCAGTGCCACCCCCTGCCTGTAAGCGATCCACATAGGCCAGCGCCTGTTTACGATGGCGGGGGGTATTCTCCAGGGAGACTTTGGCCAACTGTTGGGTGGTATTGGCAAAGTTGACAATATTAAATGTGTCTTGGGGATGGAGCCCTGCAATAAACCGGCGCATTAGTGCCTGACATTGGGCCAGGGGTGCCCCTGACTGGGACCCAGAGGTGTCGATTAAAAACACCATATCTTTAGGAATATAGGCAGTGGTGTCATAGTCGATGGCAGGCAGCATATAGAGGGCAAAGTGGCCACCTCGCTCATCGGCCTGGGTCAATAGGGAGGTTTGGGTGGTGGCCCCAGCCACTTGATAGCGCAGAATCAGGTCTTTATTGGGGATGGTGTCCCCAGGGGCAAGGGTAATCCGGGTTACGGTTTCCTCAGTATCGATGACGATTTGGTGGGAGGGCGATCGCAACTGTGCCCTATGGATAGGGCCTTGCCCGATGCCTGTTTCAATCTCCACCGTTACTTGGATATCATGGCCCGACCGCATACCGGCAGGCAAAATTGGCCCATTCAGACGACTGGCATCAGGGACTAAATCTGTGTCTTGATTTAGGCTCATGGGAGCTGATGCTGACCCATGGGTGGCCTCTGTTGCAGCCGCGATGGGATGCCCCGGAATATAGCGTGGTCCCACCACCATGGGAAAGACAAATTCGTAGGCTCCTTGTTTGTAGGGCAGTTGGTCGCTGTAGGTGATCCGGACTTCGATCTGCTCCCCTGGCAGAATATTGGCCAGGGACTGGGTAAAGATATTGGCCCGTTCCTGCTCTAGTAGGCCAGCCGTTTGCCCCATTTCTTTGGCCCGCTCATAGATGGCTTGGGCTTTTTCGCGTTTTTCGATGCGGCCTTCAATGGTGCGATCGCCCAACCGTATGACCATCGTATCGACCGCTGCTTCATCGGGTAAAGGAAACACATAGGTGGCTTCTAGCGCAGTGGTAAACGGGTTCTCAAAGGTATGGGTGATCTCAACACGGGAAATATTGCCACTGACGTTGGCCTTAACATCCGTGTGCTTGAGGGGAAACGCCATGGGCTGCTCTACGTCTTGTACGTACAGACCGGCGGTTTTAGGAAGGGGTGTTTGAACCATGGGTGAGACCTCCAGGGGGTGAACTGATTCAAGCGTAGGCTTGCCAGCCAGCAAAATGTGTTCAGTTTTAGGCTCAGTAAATTGATTCAGTTTAAGAATGGGGAATGGGCTGTAGGGTGAGCACATTCCTTGGGTAATGCTTAATGCTCGATGGATAATATCCTGTGCCCACCCTAGTTAGGTAAATCACAATGGGGCAATCCGTAAGAGCGTCAGAAAAGGGGCTTGCGATCGCAAACCAGGCCCGTCAACGCCGAGGCTGGACCAAAACCAGCACTGCCCGCTGGTGGCAAGATGCCCATACATCCAGGGCTACCCTACGACGCTTTTGGCGGGGTGAACGGATCCAACAAGACACCTTTATTGCCATTTGTCACACCGTCGGTCTTGATGATTGGCAAGCCATAGCCGAGCTATCCGCTGATGAATTTAAGCATGAGCCAGGGTTGCAACCAGTTCAAATTGATTGGGGAGAGGCTCCCGACATTGAACAATTTTATGGTCGTGGGCAAGAGCTGCAACAACTACAGACCTGGATACTGACAGAAGCAGCAAAGTTGATCACCATTAGCGGTTTAGGAGGGAACGGTAAAACCACCCTGGCCTTAGCCCTAGCCGAACAACTACAACCAGAATTTGAAGGCATCATCTGGCGTTCATTGAGTACGCTGTCGTCTCTCCATAGACTACTCACTGACTTAATTGATGCACCGGTAGAAACTGTTGATCAAGGCGTGCGGCAGCTGCTGCAAAAGATGCAGAACCGCTGGCTAATTGTTTTAGACGATATCGATGTCGATCAGCCTGAACCTTACTTAGAGTTTCTCCATCGAATTTCTCATTCTCGTCATCGAAGTTGTGTACTGGTTATTAGTCGCCAGCCCTTACCCGCTCAATTTCAAGTCTTAAATCGAGCCCAACAGTTATCACTCTCTGGGTTATCTGCCGATGCTGCAGCTCAGCTGTTGCAAGCCTATGGATGTAGTGGTCAACTCTATCAGCTGAAAACCCTGGCCCGCATCTACGGCTATAGCCCCCTGGCACTAAAGTTAGTGGCTGCTACAATTCAAACGGTTTTTGGAGGGCAGATAGCCACCTTTTTAGCGCAAGAAACCGTTATTCTGCCAGATCCCATAGGCGCACTCTTCAAACAACAGTTTGAGCAGCTTGAGCCCTTCGAAACAACCTTGATTTTTTGGTTAGCTATTTGGCAAGAACCCATCTCTTTATGTCGGTTAAAAACTCACTTGCTCAATGCCAATTCGGCGGAGATAATGGCTGGCATCTCTAGACTAGTACACTGTTCTTTAGTCACCCGACATTTTCTATCAGATCAGCCATCGTTTAGTCTTCAACCCATGGTGATGGCTTGGGCAGTTGATGAGCTAGTTGCCCTGATTATGCACGAGCTAGCTCAGGGGCAAGAACACCAAACGATTCAGAATTTTCACCTGCTGAGAAGTCACTGTCTGATCCGCCCTGGTACGGATGATATTCTGGGTGATCGAATCCTAACTACTTTGCGAGAAAGCTATCAGACAAAAGATTTTCAGCCGTTGTCAAGTTTTATGGATAGCTGGCTTCAGCAAGCTAAACAAGAGCCGCCAAACAGGCTGGGTTATCTGGCGTTTAATTTAACAATCCTCAAAAATATGCTAGTAAATAGCTAATAATGCCAAATCCGAATTCATTAAACCCGATTAAAAATGGACAATCCTGTAGGGGCACTCCCTTGTGGTTGCTCTGCGATATGCTAGCAGCTGCAAGTCCCTAAGATTTAAATAACCCCCTATGCACAACATATGCACAGGGGGCTATTTACAGGCTAAATATGATGATTTGGCCTTAAACGTGAAACTAAGCAGCGTGCTTTTGGCGCTTAGCTACAGCTACAGTGCCAGCTAGAGTCAAAAGACCTAGCAGAGTAGCAGGCTCAGGAACGGGAATCGGCTCAGCTACTGCAACACCATCAGAAACAGCTACATCACCAGTAGTAGAACCGGTAACGAAACCAGATGCGAAGGTATCAACAAACAGGAAGTCAAGGTCGATAACAGCAGAATCAGAACCGTAAACGCCTTCAGAAGCATCATCGCCAGGGACGTTAGCAGTACCATCAACGAAGAAACCAGCGGGACCAAAAAATGTTTGAATCTCACCACCTTCATCAGAGGAGATAGACACAGCGTCTACTTCGCTGTTACCGCTCCAGTTCCATGCCCAATCTTCAAATTCATCAGTGGATACATAACCGTCAGCAGCGGCAGCAGCATCAGCGATGAAAAAACCATCGATGGAAGCACCATCAGCAAAGAAATCAGTATAGTTAACGTTCCACTGGAATAGTGCGGCTTGAGCAGGGGCTGCAAAAGCGGCTACCCCAAGTGCTGCACCTGCAGCCAAAAGAATCTGTTTCATAACTCTACGCTATTGATGAAAGGAAATAAATGATGAAAAAAACCTGCGTCATGCCCCCCAAGAAATGCCCCACTGCGGCTTGAAATTGCTGAGCCACAGTGGAACAAATCAAGGACTATGAACCAACAACGCCACCATTTTTCCGCGTGATCACGATGGTGCTATCGCGAGGGATAGTCACACCATCGGTGGAAGCGGGGAAGTTGGTAAGTGTGGGATCACCGTTACCGGGGTGCTGGGTGTTAGTGAACAGGTTCTTGCGGTTAGGAGTCACTGCGATACCAGTGATCTCGTCACCAGCAACACCTGTAAACAAACGGCGAATCTCACCAGTGGCAGGGTCAGCTACCAACAGCTGGTTGTTTAGACCCTTCTTCTGGCCACCGTCAGTACCGATGAACAGACGACCATCGGAGTCTGCCCACAGTGCATCAGGATCGCTGAATGTGGTCTCATCACCCTCTTCGTGAGTCTCTTCAGCAATGAACGGAATAGTCCAAGTGAAGGTGGTACCCACATGGTTGTCGCCATCTACCATACGTAGAATGTGACCATCGGGATTAGGCGCTAGAGGACTACCAGGACCAACTTCCTCACGACGACTGTTGTTAGTAAGTGCCCAGAAGATAGAACCGTCAGGAGCAACGGTAGTCCACTCGGGACGATCCATGGGAGTTGCACCTAAAATGTCAGCTGCAACACGAGCGAAGACAAGAATTTCACCCTGATCCTTGAAGTGGGCCTTCAGAGCAGGGTTTTTGATGGTCAGCTCAAGCCACTCGCCAGTGCCATCTTCGTTGAACTTAGCAACGTAGAGCTTACCAAAGTCAAAGGGACTAATGCCACGGGCACGCATGGAGCGCCAGCTAGCCTGGGAAACAAACTTGTAGCAGTAGTCAAAGCGCTGGTCATCACCCATGTAACCAACAGCACGACCGCCAGCACCAGTAGCAAATGCAAAGCCCTCATGCTTAAAGCGACCTAAAGCAGTACGCTTAACAGCTTTCTTGGAGCCATCGTAGGGATCGATTTCAACAATCCAGCCAAAGCGGTGCTGCTCGTTTGCATACTGGGAACTGGACAGGTCAAAGCGAGGATCATACTTTTCCCAACCGTAGCCAAAACCAGTAGGGCCGAAACCATAGCGCTCCTGCTCTTCAGTGGGTACCCAAGTACCCACTTCAGTGTCGGGGTTAAAGGTGCTGTCACCAAAGTAACCGTTGAAGTTCTCTTCGCAAGTTAGGTAAGTACCCCAAGGAGTGTAACCGTTACCGCAGTTGTTTACAGTACCTTGGAAAGCGTTGTTAGCAGCGTTCTTAAGCAAAGGATGATTCGCTGCAGGCCCGCTGAACTCAACCTCAGTGTTGACGTGGATGCGACGAGCGTTGGCGCTAGCAATACGTTCCCACTTGCCAGTATCACGCTTTGTGATTTCAACAACAGAAACACCGTGGGCATGCTGGGAAAGACGAACATCTTCCAAGCTCTCAGGTGCGTCCTTACCCAATACATGGCTGTTGCGACCAAATTCGTGGTTTACGCACAGCATACCTCGAGTATTGCTGGTGCCATTCTTGCCGAAGAACCAGATACCGTCGTGACCGATACCGACCATCTCAGCTTGCTCAGCAGCAGTAGGACGAGTATTGGGGTTACCAGTGTACTCAGGACCACCAGGCTGAATGGACGTACCCCAAGGAATTAGGGCCTGATATTCATACTCTGGAGAGATTCTGGGTTCAGCTAGATTGGTATCGTCGGGAGTTGCTGTAATCGCATCGGCAATTTTTACCGCTGTGAAACCTAGCAAACCGCTAGTTTGAGCTAGCAGAGTACCACCAATACCGCCAGTTACTTGGCTAGTGGCAGCAGCAACACCTTTCGCCAACAAACTTTCACCAATGAATGCGCCCATAAAGCCAGTGGCTGACAACACAGCACTGCGCTTAAGCAAATTGCGGCGAGACAGACTAGCTTTCATAACGTCCTCAAAGGGACGATTATTAGATCGATTACAAACTTCGTTGTCGTGAGACATTGGGATAAGATCTCCTCTCTTAGATCGTAGTTGCACTATCAACGAGCGTGAGCCGTCAACTCCTTGAAGGCTTAACCTTCAAAGCTGGCCCTCCAAAACTGGTAAGTGGCAGTTTCCTAATAAGAAGCCTTTTCTGTTAAAGACACCTTGTTGCGAAATGCTAATCCACAAAATCCACGTAGGACTGCGTAGTTCGACCGTCCAGTCGACCTGAGTCGAACTGCCGATCAAACTGGGCAGATATTCCTCGTGAAGCAACAGCCGTAGAGCGACGAGATGGACTGGTAGCTACCTGAGTTGGCTGCGAAGTATCGTGTCTCCGAATCAAAGCGTGCGCTCTGTAATACTTTGTCCAGGCGCTCACTTGTGAATTTTCCTGCCATTGCGTTCGAGAAACAGTGGTGGTCAAAATTGGGACAATGTCACCATTGCGACTCCCAAGCACAACAACCTCAATCTCAGCAAGGTCAGGGTTGCTATCAAAGTAACGGTTAATCTCTTGGCTAACCATAGACTCAGCTTGACCAAATAAGTCATCACTAGAAGTCCGGCTGTAGACGGGCATTTCCAAAAGAACAGGCCCATTAGAACTAGCTACAGCTGCCTTTGAAAAACCGACCAAGGAAACGGTACCAACAAAACATGCAGCCACAGGCAAAAAGCCCAGCAGAAATCTGCTAGAGCACATAAAAAGACGATTGACCAACATATATGCTTGGCAATACTTATGTGATTAAAAATTCAGGTAGCGTCGGTTGTTGACCTAGCCCACTCATCCCCACGTCATATAGTTCCATAAACTAACTTTTTGCAGGTTAATGGAAGGTTAATGATAGTTTTTATGTAGTTAAAGATAACCTTGTGCTCTGACTACAAAAAGGTCACAAAACGCCTTCTCTAGAGGATTTAATCCTTTAATCAAACGGATAACTTTTATGTATGATTTCTAGGTGCTTTAATGTTGTTTTTAGATTTATGCGTAAACATACGTAAATCCTAATGGCAACCGCTGCGTTTCATTACCTATGACGGCTCACTAAGATTTGCGATTTTCTGAAGACGGGTGTTTGGTAAGTTTGCTGAGGCTATCGTCTGACAGCGTCACTGGTAATGGTCCCTGGGGTAGATGGATATCTCTCTGGGGAAAGGGAATTTCGATGCCGACTTTACGAAAGGCGGTGGCGATCGCAAAATTTAAATCGCTACGAATCTTGGGATACAGCTTAGGTTCACGAATCCACACCAGCAGTTCAAACTCCATGGAGTTTTCACCAAAGCGCATCAAAAATACTTCCGGGGCCGGCGCTGCCATGACCTCGGAATGCTCACGACCCACTTCCAACAAAACCGCTTTTACGATGTCTGGGTTGCTACTGTAAGCCACTCCTATGGGAATATGGATGCGTGAAAGGGGATTGCGATGGCTCCAGTTAATCACATCCTGCTCTAGAAACCGTGAGTTAGGCACAATAATCGAAACCTGATCCAGGGTACGAATGTCGGTGCTACGGGGACCAATGCGATCAACCTGCCCCATTTTTCCATCAAGTTCAATAAAATCGCCTACCTGGATGGGGCGCTCAAACACTAGTACCAGACCACTACTAATATCTTTCGCAATATTCTGTAGCCCTAAACCAAGTCCTACACCCAGGGCACTGGCAATGAGAGTTAGGGAACTAAGGTCAATGCCCCAAAGCTGCAAAACAGCAATTATTCCGACAAACAAAATGGCATAGCGCATCAGGATGGCAATAGCCGCTTGCATACCCAGGCTGAGGCCAGAGGCTTGTAGGAGACGCGATCGCAACACATTTGTGGAAATTTTTGCTAGCAGGATCAACGCCCCCAGCCAGCCAAGTAAAGCCAAAATGTCAGCGATGGAGAGGTTAGTTTCCCCCAGCGGTAAGGATTGCCCCACAAAAATGGACACGAGCCCGTCCTGTACTCGATTGGCCCAGGTGCGGGTGATTCGAAACTGTTTGACTACAAACAGTAAGGCCCACACCCAGAGAATTAGACGGAGCACCAGGAGTAACAACTGGGCACTAAACCGAGCCAAGGAAAATTCAGGACGGCTAAGGCCAGTATTACCGGGCTGGGGTTGCGTAACGGGGACGGGCAGGAGGGGCAAAAGGTAGCGTCGCCAAAGATTCCCTAGTAAATAGTGAAGGCCAACGGCCCCTAACAGGACGGCCAGGGAAATAACTATGGCCTGCAGTAGATAATCGCCACTGCGCTCCCGTCTCGCTTGAGCAACACCATCCTGAATCTTCTCTGCCCAATCGCTGGCCAGCTCGTCTAGCGTTTCTTCTTTAACGTTGATTGGCGGATCCATTGCCCGCAAATCATTGGCCGTAACCGACAAAAGCTGACGCCCTGTTGAGCGTGACCAGCCGTTATAAATAATCGGTGTATAGCCAGACGTATCAACTCGCAAGGATAGCGAATCTTTGGATTTTGATAGCTGCGCAATCTCCCAGTTGATGCCCTGGGCCCTTTGGGTAACCGTTAGCTCTTCGGTCTCTGCCACCTCAAATAGGCGTTGACTATCGACCACAATCCAGGCCGTAGCAATATCCTCTTCCTGGACAATACTCTCTTGGTTCTTGCTACCCTGGGCTAGCGGCTCGGGAGAACTCAAGCAAGTCAGGCCCAGCAGCCCACTAAGCAACATGCCAATCACAAATCTACGGGCAATTTGCCAGTTTAGTTGAGACTTCCTACGATACACAATAGGATCAAAAAATCGCCTTAACACTGTCCGCCATTCCATTGAGCTTGGCCTATCCTACAGTGTTTTAACAAGACCTGTCAGACAATTAGCGGAGTTTGCTCTGGCGATACTTTTGGGCAAAAAATGGCATCAGGGATAGCCCCATGAGTAGGCTTAAGCAAATGGCAACGGGCCACCATTGACCGCCTTGCAAGGCGTCTACACCGGTCACTCCTAACCATGTGTAAGCCATGGTGCCTGGAATAATGCCAATCAGGGTACCAATGGCATAGGGGGTGACTGAAATGTTGGTCAGACCAAATAAAAAGTTCACTACATTAAACGGTGAAATGGGCGCAAATCGTACCGCTAAAACACAGGTCAATGCCTGGTTTTCCATGGTGTGATCCAACCGTTTGAAGACACCTTGGAATCGGGGGTGCCGACAAAACCGACGCTCAAACCATTCGTGGAGTAAATAGCGAGCCAGCCAAAAGGCAACTACTGCACCAGCTGTTGCACCAATAATTGACCACAGAGTGCCCCAAAGTAATCCAAACAAAGCACCCCCTAGAACAACGAGTACAGTGCCTGGTACCCCCAGAGCGGCAGCCAACGTATGGGCACCCAAAAAAACAGGAACTTGCCAATGGCCTGCATTTTGAAGTATTTCTGTCAGTGCCTGATGATCAAATAAAAAACAAACCAATTGCCAACAACAAACCATCATTAAGGCTGCTATCAGCCACCCTAAGAATTGATGTTTCTTAAGCATGGGCACTCGAAAAGGGGAAACCTCAAACAGACAGATGACAATAACCTAACTTAAACCACGTCCAAGTTGAAGTCGATAGTGTCCTCTAGGTCAAAACTTCAATTCTGGGAGTGGTTTAAGTTAGGCTGATTTAAGATTGAGAGGGCACACTCTCCTCAGATACGCCCTGTAGAGCATTACGGGCAATCCGAGTAATGTATACCGTGATCGCAACAACGGTGACGAAAATCAAAATCTTAATTGTCCAGTCGATAATTGGATTAGACGGAACGTCGCCAGTGCCCAAGGTAGCCAGGTCTTTAACAAGAGAACCTAGGTACACATACATGATAGTTCCTGGAAGAATGCCTGTTGTTCCCAGAACATAGTCAGTTAGGGAAACTTGCGTTAAGCCTAACGCGTAATTCAATAGATTAAAGGGAAAAGCAGGGGATAAGCGAATTAAAAAGACAAGTTTTCTACCCTCTTTTGCGATCGCATCATCAATAGCTGCAAACTTTTTGTTACCTGCAATCTTGTTGGCAATCCAATCACGAGCCACATAACGTCCAATCAAAAATGCAGCCGTTGCCCCCAACATTGCCGCAACAAAAACCAGGAATGACCCCTGCACAACGCCAAAAATAAAACCCGCTCCCAGGGTGACAATTGATGCGGGTAAAAACGCTACTGTGATGATGATATACAGAAGAATAAAGACCAGAGGAGCCCACCAGCCCAACGATTGGATCCACTCTAGGGTGTTGACCAACTGATTTTGTAACCCTTGAAAGAAGCCGACAGAGTCACCCGTACCTTGGGCCATAGCTGGAGCCGCCGCCAGAAATAGCATACCGATAAAAGCGAATGACATAAATTTGGTCAGTAACTGGGTCAGTTTTGACAGATGCTTTGATTGATAATTTGTCAGTGAGCCAAGTATATTTCCAGAACGTTTCATTACAGATACTCCTATGAAGTTTACCTTGGCAAGGCATAGTTTCAGGGAGGCCCCAAACCATGCCTCGCTTTAGACTAACGAACCACCACAGCTAGAACCGCTGCCAGCAGTACAGCCAAAACAATAGGGCCGGGTTTGAACTAGAGCAATCACATCCAACGTGCCCTGCTCAAGCAATGACTTGATCGTTATAGGCTGTCCTTGACCATCTAAAGCAGGTAGCCCCTCCATTTGATTAAAGTCGCAGTCATAGACCTGTCCCAGATAATCCACAGACAGTTCATTGCGACACATCAAACGCTCTACTGTGCCAGCATTGTGGTGCTGAGCTAAAAAGTTTAGATAGGGCTGATGGAGCTGACGATGAGACAGGTGAAATTTGGTGCGGCCAATGGGCAGATTTGTAATGGTAAACAGATGATTAAACTGAATCCCAAAATGCTCATTCAGGTAGGCCTTATAATCCTTCTCTAGCCCGACTTGCCCCGGGGTGAGGGAAAAGTTGTCGGAGGTGGGTACGGGGGGGTTATAAACCAGGTCAATTAACAGATGTGGATCCGTTCCATACCCTTTTTGATTCAGCAGTTGCAGGGCCTGAATAGAGTCTTGATAGACGCCCTGACCCCGCATTTTGTCGACGTTATCTTCTAAATAGCAGGGAAGTGATGCCACCACCCTGAGCTGATGTTGAGCAAAATAATCAGGTAGATCCTCATAGCCTGGTTCAAAAAAGATGGTCAAATTTGAGCGGACGATGACTTCCTTACCTTGACTGCGAGCCGCTTCCACAATGGGGCGAAACCCGTAGTTCATCTCCGGTGCCCCCCCGGTTAAGTCCACCGTTTGAAGTTGTGGAAAGCGATGAATCATCTCTACCAGCTGATCGCACACCTCGGGGGATAACTCCTCAGTGCGCTGAGGTCCAGCTTCCACATGACAGTGACTGCAGCTGAGATTGCACTTACGGCCTAAATTGATTTGTAAAACGCTGATGGTCGTTTTGGTCAATGGTTGACCTAAAGTAGCCTCAAAACTGGGTAATGTCTGTGGAACGGGAATTGACTGGACCATAGTCTAGGAAATAGATGATTTACAGAATGCAGCCGGGAAGGTTGACTTCCACGACTGTCATTGAACGATACCTTACTGAATTTTTCCTTAGAAACTTACATATAATCGCTGAAACAGCTGATTCATTACAGGGAGGCCTAGATACCCGTTGGGTTCCTCAAAGCAACAATTCAACAACCGATGGAGATTGGACAGGGCTATTGATCCCATCCAGAAGAAACGAGTTGCAACTGAGTTGGATGATCCAGGGTTGTTATTCCAACTGTAGGAAGCTGGCATTGGATTTGTGGTTTAGGAGAATGCGTTGGGATCTACTCGCGTGATTAAGGTGCTGAACGACGGTCTCTCTAAGGCTGTAGTACTTAGGCGCAATATCTATTGCCCAGGGTTATGAGCTACTGAGTTGCAGAGAGACTAGCGGTAGAGTTCGGAGACTGTTGCAGAGTTTAGGAAATTAAGATGACGCTGAGAGTTATCGAAGGTTATCCATAGGCCCAATGGTCTCAAGTAGGATTCTGTATCGATGAAGGGTACTAGCGTCAGCCATGCTTCCAGGGTTACAGGGTAAAGAGTCACTCTTCATTTTTAGGCTACAGAAGCTTGATGTTGCAAAAAACGCTAATTTCCGAATGTTACTGTGTAAAAATACTGAGGCTCTTTACGTAAAATCACTGAACGTTAATAGTGGTTGGTCACCGGATGCGTAGAATCTCTAAGAATCTGATATACCCCGGTCCAATAGCTTTTAATAAGGCTTATGTTTGTCATTGAGGATAGATGCTTTTGGATTGCTCCCATTGGCTGTGCAGTGCTTCACCCTCAACTAAATCAAAGATTATGGTTGGAGTACTGCACAGTTTTCAGATAGCAAAATCATGGTTGAAGGTAGAGATAATGGTCATTAACTATTCGACTTACAACCGGGTAAAAACTGAGGTGTTTGATTCTGCTTATTGTGGTTTCGGGGGGGCTCAGTATTTAATTCTTGGATGCCATACTTACTATCGACTGCAATTAGAGTGTGAGGCGATGGCAACTCAATCGAGTCTGCAAGAGCCTTTAATCGAGTTTCTGGGGCTTCCTATCGTTGTAGATCCTGAATCAGCGGTTCGTATAACGGTCGTTAAAGAACCCTTGCAGGCTATGAAGCAAGGGTTCCGACGTTTTGGAACCCCCGCTTAACGTCGCCGTATGGGAAACTCCACTTTATGGGTATCAATGCAAAGCAGGACGATTTCCTCAGTGACATAGAATTCGGAGTTCGGAGTTCAGAATGCGGTCCCTTGCCGAATTCCGACTTTCAAATTCCGAATTCTGATCCATCACACATACATAAACTGATTTGAATTAGTCAGGTCCAGACTGGCAGAATTTATCCCTTGAACAATACCAATCAGGTCACCGGCATAGTGGATACCAGCACCCGCAATACCATTCACTGACACATTGCTTAGAGAATAGGACACCGCACTGCCCAACAGCTGAATTCTGTCGGCAATGTCTCCTAAAAAGTCATATACATCAAAGTCTTTAATCACCGCAAAGTCAGCATTGCCATAATCGTTGTAATATACGCCTTTATTGTCACCGAGAATAAAGGTATCGCGATCGCTAAGGCTGCCGCTGATCAGAATGTCGCGTTCGCCAGTTCCCTGAAATGCATGTGCAGTGCCATTGATACGGTCGTTGCCAAGGCCACCAACAATGACATCATGGCCACTACCGCCAAGGAGATAATCGTGGCCACCACTGCCCCAAAGACGATCATTACCGCCAAAACCATGCAACACATCATTACCTGCATGACCCACCAGGGAATTTTTAGCCCCGTTACCGTAGATGCGGTCATGGCCAGAGCCACAGGCATTTTCAATTAGCGATCGCACATCGCCCTTAAACTGTAAGGCATTAAACACATGCCCCCGAGCATAGTGACCACCGCCTAGATAGGCCCGTTGGGCATTGTCACCCACATCCAAATCACTCCAATGCCCAGGTAAAAGGCTAATACTGAGATTAGTTTTGTAATTAGCAAAATTATAAGTATCAATGCCATTGCCATCCCAAATGGTACGAAAAATGCGATTCGCTCCGGGGTTACCCTGCCCCACACCATTGATCTGCCACCATAGGCATTTTCAATTAGCGATCGCACATCGCCCTTAAACTGTAAGGCATTAAACACATGCCCCCGAGCATAGTGACCACCGCCTAGATAGGCCCGTTGGGCATTGTCACCCACATCCAAATCACTCCAATGCCCAGGTAAAAGGCTAATACTGAGATTAGTTTTGTAATTAGCAAAATTATAAGTATCAATGCCATTGCCATCCCAAATGGTACGAAAAATGCGATTCGCTCCGGGGTTACCCTGCCCCACACCATTGACAAACATCTGGCCGGTTGTGGGTGAAAACGTGTAGTTCGTATTGGTGGCATTGTAGTTGAAATTCGCGCCATACATTTCCTGGATAGCCCTGATGTCATACATCATCAGAGATTGAGCAAATCCATAGGTTTCATTGCCATAGCCGCCGCCATTGTCGCCAATGTAGGAGTTGTACGTCATAATTGAGAATTCCATCGAATCTCGATTGGCATTCGTGGAAACATTGCGAATGCTACCAATCCCTTCATGACCATGGGTGAGGCCAAGGGCATGGCCAATTTCGTGACCAAAGGTGTGATAAGCATAGTTACCCTTGATAGGAGTGTTATAGTTTGTTTTGTTAAACCAGATATCACCCCCTGCAACATGGGTATGAGGCAGATAGGCATAGGCTGTGCTGGGATGGCTGGATTCTGCCATACGGATGGTTGCATGTCGGTCATTAGCGCCCGTCAGCTCAATTAGATTCAGCCCTGAAACGCTTTCATACATAGCCATCCATTCACGGGTAGCGGCTCGCTGGATGGCATTGAGACTGGAAAACGTTGCATTATGGAGGCCATTATCGGGATAACCAGACTCGTCCTCGTAGTCATTGCGGAAGTTATTGGTAAAACTAAAGGTGATATTTTTGGATGCCCAACGTTTGTAACCGACCAAACTATCAATGTTATTGTTGCCAGTTGCAATGTTGTTCACTGTACTCACACCGATGCCGTAAGCCATTATTCGATCTCCAATCGCAGAAATAGTGGGCTTTTTCACAAAAGAGAATGGCGATAATGGAAAATGGATATGAGAAACTAAAACACTCAAAACAGTGTTTTTCGCCTAATAAAATATCAGGCAGAAAAAATCTTAAACCCATAGAAGTCAGCCACTATCAGCTTATGCAGAGTGATTTGACTTCCATAACCGTCTCAATATTGTGAATCTTCAAACCATGTTTTGAAGACATCTCAAGTGTGTCAAATAAAAAAACAATTTGGCAGGCTTAAAAGTCTATAAATTAGCAACAAAATTGTCAGCAAAAACATTTGTCGCCAGGGCAATAGATCATAAAAAGTCATACCTGACAGATGACTTTGCAGAATCTATCTAAAGCTTGGCCAACGTTATACTCAAAAAGTCAGTTCGTAAAGTCATACGGCGCTTTAAAGTCATATGACTTTGCATGCAAATCATATGGGACTGGTGCAAGATTATAAACTAAAAAAACGCCGCTCGATTCAATCGAGCGGCGTTCGAAGTCAACGCTTTATCATGTCACGACGATGCTGTAGTGGTTAAATACTGGGACATTGCCCCAAACAAGATATTGCCTAAGCAACAAAATTGAAGTCTGCTCCCAGCACAACATTAGTCGTGTCTTGAACAACACCAACGAGATCACCCTTGTAATAGATTGCAGTATCTTTCGCCGCTGTTCCACCAAAGTTAAAGGTCTTGTTAAGAGAATAGTCGCCAATGCCGCCGTGGGCCTGGATTTTATCCCCTTCAAGATGGTAGAAGTCCTTAATGGTGGCGTATCCAGCACCCAGGTAAAAGGCTTTTGCCGTATCACCCAGCATAAACACATCAGCTCCATCAAGCAGGCCTTTAACCCCTGGAGTAGACCCACTGAAGTCACCGGAGAGAACATCGTACTCACCTGTGGTACCGCCATAGCCGTTCAACTGATCATTGCCAGAACCACCGACCAGGGTATCCGAACCAGTACCTCCCAGGAGATAATCGTTACCGGCGTCACCGTTAAGGAGATCATTGCCAGCAGCACCAAATACGGTATCGTTGCCGGACCCAGCAAATACCTGGTCATTACCCGCGCCTGTATTGATGTAGTTAACACCAGCGGTACCCGTAATCTTGTCAGCGCCAGCCCCGGTGTAGACGTACTCAAAGTTGACGGCGGTCTCTCCAGTGAAGTTAGTCACACCTGTGACCATGTTCAGGTGATAGGCCCCACTAAAGAAACGAACATCCAGGGTATCAATACCGGCCCCCCCGTCCATTTTGTCGACGCCCCAGCCACCATCAATATAGTCATTGCCGTCTTGACCATAGATAGAGTCGTTGCCATTTTGACCACGTAGAACATCATTGCCAGCACCGCCTACCACGATGTCGTTGCCGGACCCAGCAAATACCTGGTCATTACCCGCGCCTGTATTGATGTAGTTAACACCAGCGGTACCCGTAATCTTGTCAGCGCCAGCCCCGGTGTAGACGTACTCAAAGTTGACGGCGGTCTCTCCAGTGAAGTTAGTCACACCTGTGACCATGTTCAGGTGATAGGCCCCACTAAAGAAACGAACATCCAGGGTATCAATACCGGCCCCCCCGTCCATTTTGTCAACGCCCCAGCCACCATCAATATAGTCATTGCCGTCTTGACCATAGATAGAGTCGTTGCCATTTTGACCACGTAGAACATCATTGCCAGCACCGCCTACCACGATGTCGTTGCCAGACCCAGCAAATACCTGGTCATTACCTGCCCCTGTATTAATGTAGTTAACACCAGCGGTGCCCGTAATCTTGTCAGCCCCCGCCCCTGTGTACACGTACTCAAAGTTGGTAGCAGTTTCTCCAGTGAAGTTGGTCACCCCTGTAACCATGTTCAGGTGATAGGCCCCACTAAAGAAACGAACATCCAGGGTGTCAATACCGGCCCCCCCGTCCATTTTGTCAACGCCCCAGCCACCATCAATATAGTCATTGCCGTCTTGACCATAGATAGAGTCGTTGCCGTTTTGACCGCGCAGAATATCGTTACCCGCACCCCCAAGTACTATGTCATTGCCAGACCCAGCAAATACCTGGTCGTTACCAGCCCCTGTACTGATGTAGTTAGCAGCAGCGGTGCCCGTAATCTTGTCAGCCCCCGCCCCTGTGTAAACGTTTTCAAAGTTAATGGCAGTCTCTCCTGGGTAGTTGGTCACCCCTGTAACCATGTTCAGGTGATAGGCATTACTCCAGAAACGGACATCCAGGGTGTCAATACCGGCACCCCCGTCCATAGCATCAAGGCCAAGACCACCGTCAACATAATCATTGCCGTCGCCACCAAAAATTTTGTCGTTGCCAGTGCCACCTAAAAGGACGTCGTTACCGCCTAGGCCATATAGATTGTCATTACCGGCAAGACCTTTGATAGTATCGCTTAAGTTAGTGCCTACGAGTGACTTCCGAAAGATAAAAGGAATGCCGTTAACAGTATTGTTATCGTTGTAGTTGGTGCCGTTGATTAAAGCCATGAGGATTCTCCTGAACTGTATAGACTTATAAGATTTGGAAAGAGAGTGTTAGCTCTGTGTGAATGCTGTTTTCTTTCCGTTCAGTGGTCACTCATGGAGTCAAACTGGGTTTTATGCAAAAAGAATGGTTTTTTTGAAAATAGTTTTTTCGTGAATGGGTAGATTCTTTATGTAATAGGCTTTTGAAGCAGTTTGAATTGGATTTGAATTAATTATTTTTGGTGAGTGGTGAGTACGGACATAAAGAGTCAGCCACCGGGGTTTAAAGCCCAGACCCTTGCTGACGACTGATTTCTGACCTCTGACTGCGGAAAAATATTGCAGTTTGCATAAAAATTGATCGAATTTTACGAGTTATCGGGAAACGGGCTGATAATTTTGAGAGGGTTGCATGGATACCGTTATTGCATTTCACCAAAATCGCTTATGGAATCACAGTTTGGGCAACTTATTCTGGTTCTCCAGAGACAATCAACAGGGACGGACGAGGAGGCATTTTCTAAACTGGTTGATATGATGATGCGATCGCGAAAAGTGGGGCGTCCTCCCCGAGGCCAACCGCTGACGGGTATCTATAAGGAAATTTGCGATCATATCCGACAACAATTGATCCAGTTGCTACAGGACTGTCTGGATAAAGGGCTGCTACAGTCCGACCTCAGCTGGGGGTATCAACTCCGGGCCCAGGCCACCCAGAATGCCTTAACTGATTCTCTACTTAAGGGATTAGCCCTTGAAGCCCAACGTCAGCCCCACCCTAGTCGTTTGCGACAGCATGCCCTAATGCAGTTGGTAGAGGCGATTCGCGCCTGTGGTCGTCTGGCTCGACCCCATCGGGGTAAGTTTACACCGTCGTTTTATACTTTCCTGTATGAGGAGGCCGTTAATCGTACCCTGGTGTACGTTTGCCAAAAGATCGATACCTATGACCCCAACCGGGGACAGTCTCAAAAGTTTATGAACTGGGTGAATTTTCGTCTGGACCGGATGGTGATTGAATGTCGTCGTCAGTTTAGCGATCGCGATACCCAGGAACTACCCAACCTCAACGATTTGGAACGGTTGTCCCAGCCAGAACCCCAATCGTCCCTGGCCAATGATGTCCGGGATTATATTATCGCTGACCCCGATGATGTATTTAAGTCTACCCATATTCGTAAGCGTCCCGATGCCAGCTTTCAAGCGATTGCCCTCGCTCGATTTGCTGACCAAAGTTGGGAAGAGATTTCGGCTCAGTTTGATATTAAAATTCCCACACTAAGTAGTTTCTTTCAGCGTTGTTGCGATAAGTTCTCGGATCGGTTTCAAAATCTTCTTTAAGGTTGGTGGGCACTGCCCACCTTACGGTTTTTCCGTTCTGCCCATTGATCGTTGGGTTTTGTGCCTCTACCCAACTTACAGCCTATTCCCCATTCCCTAGTCTTATTCCCACTGTTTAGCCAGAGAGAGATAGCCATGAACACCACTCTTTCAGACGTTACAATTCCCCTTACCTTAGAACCTCACCACCAAGCGGAACAATTTCGGAAACATCAGACATCATCGCAAAAAGCAAAACAGGTTTATCTGAATACCCTCGCGATCTATGCCACTCGATTTTATCTGGAGTGTCTGGGGTATGAGGTGGATCTAACCGCTAGCGATGGTCTGAAGCCAGTGCAACAAATGCTACTGGGAACAGCGGCTCTGGCGGTGAAAGGCTATGGTCAACTGGAATGTTGTCCTGTGGTGCAGGGGGAGACGGAGTTTGCGATCGCACCCGAACTCCACCAGGACCGGCTTGGGTATATTGCGGTTCACCTGGATGATAGCCTGCGTACAGCAACGGTCTTAGGATTTGTTACGACAGCCGCCGATCGAGTAGCCCTAACCCAGCTACAACCTATTGAAGAGCTTTCTAGTCTCCTTAGCCCCACCCTGCTTCAACAGGCAGACGAACAGATTACCCAGCTGAGCCGCTGGTTACAAAATCTGGCGGATGAGGGATGGCAGACCTTAGATAATGTTATCAATCCACCCAGTTTTGCCTTTAGAACCCAACCTAGTCCATCAACTGAAAATGCCTTTGAGTCAACTGTTGTTGGTCGAAGCAAACAGATTAGCTTAAACGACTGTGATATTACCCTGGCCGTAGGTCTATTACCATTATCAGAAACCCAAACTGAAATTCACGTGCGAGTTTATGCCAGTCCAGACCAATCCTATCTGCCTCCCCAGTTAACACTCAGTGTTTTAGATGCTGACAATCGATCAGTGATGCAGGCGGAAGCCAGAGCGACAGAAGCCATCCAGCTAAAATTTGCCGGTACCGCTGACGAGCAGTTCAGCCTCAAGCTAGCCCTGCAAAATGCCAGTGTCACCGAGAGATTTGTGATTTGATCAAAGCCATGGCTGAAAAACTCGTCACATTAAAACTGGAGGGAGAGTTAGAAACCAACGGGTTTCATGTGCTCCTGGAGATTGGTGAAGATGGCTCCCGCCCCGATGTTGAGGCGATTGGGACGCTGCCCGCCAATCCTGATCTGCGACAACAGCTGCACCAGTGGCAAGAGAGCTATCGTTTGCTCAATGTCCCCTCCCGGATTCAACCCCTGGAAATTACCTATGTGGGCTCATTGCACACCGTTAACACCTGTCAACAGGCGGCGAACACCTTAGGGGAACAATTCAAAGCGTGGCTGTTGTCGTCTACATTTACAACCATTGATCAGCCCCTACGGGAGGAGCTGAGGGCAACAGACACTGTGCGTCTGGTAATTCGGACGACCAATACTGATTTACACCATCTGCCCTGGCACCTGTGGGATATGGTGGATCGCTACCCCCAGATTGAAATTGCCCTGGGTACACCCACCCTTAAACGGTTGGCAAAATCTGAAACCCAGCATTCAACCGTCAAAATTTTAGCGATTTTAGGCGATAGTAGCGGCATTGATGTTGCTGCTGACCGTCAGCTGCTAGCAGCCATTCCCGGTGCTGATGTCACCTTTTTGGTAGAGCCTCAACGGCAACAGATTACCGAGCAGCTCTGGGAGCAACCCTGGGATATCCTCTTTTTTGCCGGTCATGGCCGTACGGAACTAGGGGCGGGTAAGATCTTTATCAACCCGCAGGAAAGCCTTACCCTAGAAGAACTTAAGTATGGTCTGCGAGAGGCTGTGAGGCAGGGGTTACAGCTAGCCATTTTCAATGCCTGTGACGGTCTGGGCTTGGCATCGGCTTTAGCTCCCCTGGGGCTACCACAAATGATATTAATGCGAGAGCCAGTTCCTGACCAGGTGGCCCAAACATTTCTCAAATATTTTTTGGATGCCTATGTGACTGGTGCCTCCCTCTACCTGGCGGCTCGACAGGCAAGAGAGCGACTCCAGGGATTAGAAGATCGATTTCCCTGTGCCAGTTGGTTACCGATTATCTATCAGGTCAATCCGACCTTACCCAAACGCTGGCCCCAGTTGACCATAGCCGCTGATACATTGCCCTCATATCGATCTGCGCCAGGGCCAATGGTGGGTGGTCTTTCCTTGATGTCTTGGTTGGCGATTAGTGCAGTTGTCACCGCCAGTCTCGGCATCCTCCGCTGGACCGGGTTTTTACAACGTTCAGAATTAGCCGCCTACGATCGGCTGATGCGCCAACGGCCTGCCCAAGTGGTCGATCAGGGAGACCAACGTCTGTTGATTGTGGAGGCGACGGAAGAGGATATTAATACCTATGGCTATCCCTTGCCCGACAATGTGTTGGCCCAGGCCATCGACCAGCTGGTGCCCTACAATCCTAGAATCATTGGTCTAGATATCTTTCGGCCTCAGATGGCTCCATCTACACCCCTAGGACAACGTCTGCAGCAAAACCCGGTGGTGGCGCTTTGTAGCTTTGGCCAGTCGGGTAATGCTAATCAGCCAGGGATTGCCCCCCCCTCAGAGTTACCTGAAGACCAGGTGGGGTTTAGCAATGTGGTTATCGATGCTGATGGTGTGCTGCGACGACAGCTTTTGTTTGCTCAACCTGCTAGCGCTAGTCCCTGTACCAGCCATACATCCCTGGGGATGCTGATGGCGCTGCATTATCTAGAGGCCGATGGCATCCAGCTCGAAACCATTAATGATCAGCGTTTGCGTCTGGGGGCGACCACCCTGGTACCCCTGGCCTCTGACAGCGGTGGCTACCAGGGTATTGATGACCGTGGGTTTCAAATGTTGCTTAGATATGCACCCACTGAGCAAATTGCCCAGCGGATAACTCTCTCGCAGTTGCTCTCAGGGGAGACTGTTCTGGATAGTTTAGAGACCCAGGCCGTGCTGATTGGCATGAGTGCCCCCACGTCAAATCCCACGGATTATTTTGTGACTCCCGTCAACTCTGGAAATCCAAAGGGATTGCCGGGAGTTGATATTCATGCCCAAACTATTCACTATTTGTTGGCCGCTGCCCTGGATCGTCACCCTGTGCTCACCAGTGTGCCTGCCTGGGGCGGCTGGCTGTGGATTGTCACCTGGGCTTTGATTGGCTCTGGGCTAACGGTTAAACGCTGTCCATGGATGATTTGGTTATTGGGCCTGGGGCTGGCCACACTGGTGCTGTATGGTGTCGGCTGGCTGCTATTTGGTATGGGGCTGTGGGTGCCTTTGGTGCCGGGGGCCTTAGCCTTAGCCGGGGGCAGTGGTGGTGGTGCGATCGCACAAGCCCTGACCAATCAATTCACATACGTGTCTAAATCTAAACAACTCCTGAAAGATCAGGCCATTAACCGTAGTTAAAACCTATACACACAGGGAATCAATCCGATGTCGCGACTATCGTATCTAATGAGCGCCCTATTCATCAGTCCCCTGACCGTACTGGGTATGGGCCAGCCGGGATTGACCCAAGCGTTGGCGCAGTCTCAGCTATTGGTGGCCCTCCAGTACAATCCGCCCAATCGAGGTGCACCGGGCAGTACCTGGAATGCTGGCAGTCGTACGGGTCCCTGTGGTGACCTAACAGCGGTACAGCCGACAAAAACCAATTGGGGAGAAACCCTCAAGTCACACCCCACCTTTGGTATCTATGTGGCTGAACCAGCAACAAATCTTATCTTTGAGCTGAGGAATGAGCGATCGCAAGAGATCGTTCACAGCGTCACCTTTGCACAAGTAACAGGACCAGGCATTAGTCTCTATACCCTGCCAGACTCAGTGCCAGCACTAGAACCCAACCAATATTACCGCTGGCAGGTCAGCCTCGACTGTGAACAATTTAATACAGCCAATATCCAATACGACGGTGACAAACAAGTCGGCGGCATGGTGATGCGTCAGCTGGCCAACGATGAACTACAGGCCCAACTGGCAACGGTTCCAGACACAGACAAACCAGCACTGCTGGCTGCCCATGGGCTATGGTACGACATGGTTCATGTCTTAATGGTGCAACACCTGGAACAATCCACCACCGAAACGGAGACTGTAGAGCCATGGATGGAGACATGGAAAAACAACTGGCAAGCTATTGTGAGCCACCCCATGGTGCAGCTTACCAATTTGATGGATGCGGTGCCGATTGATTGTTGTCTGGCCGCTGACTGTCCTAGCGCCACGTCAAGTGATACCCGCCGTATTGAATTATTGAATTCTCTCTAAGCCCCCTCGCCATTGTTAATGGAGTTCCTTCCCATGTTGTCAGCTGCCCTCCTGGCCATTAGTCTCCCTCAGTCCCCCTTGCCTGCTCAGATATCTGCTCAACCACTCCCGGCTATTGCCATGTCTCCATCCGAGCAACCGGTGTTTAGCAATGGGGCTCAACCAGAGGTCTTGCTGGCACAGTCAATTACACCGGCAGATGCAGGCACCGTTGTTACCCCTACGGACAATCAAATCGAGATTACTGGGGGACAGTTTTCAGGGGATGGCGCTAATCTATTCCATAGTTTTGAACAGTTTGGATTGAGCCAGCAGCAAACGGCTAATTTTATCGCTAATCCCCAAGTACACAATGTACTAGGTCGAGTGCAGGGGGGAGATGCGTCCTATATCGATGGCCGCTTGCAGGTAACTAACAGCGATGCCAATCTGTTTTTGATTAATCCAGCTGGGATTCTCTTTGGGGAAAACGCCAGTCTAGATTTAAATGGAAGTTTTACCGCTGCTACGGCAGATCGGCTGGGCTTTGATGGTGGCTGGTTGGATGTGTTTGACTCCATTGACTATGGACAGCTAGGGGGAGACCCCAGTCAGTTTTCATTTAGTGCAGCCCAACCTGGCAGTGTGGTGAATCTAGGGGATTTAGCCGTTGATGCAAACCAAAATTTGACCCTCCTCGGGGGGACTGTGGTGAATGTAGGCAGTGTATCGGCGGCGAGTGGACGCATCACCCTGGCTGCGGTAAATGGCCAGCAGACAGTCACCCTGGGCTCAACGGATGGTCTACTGACCATGGAGTTAGCGCCCCTAGCCATTGATCGAGACCTTTCTATTTTATCGTTGCCAGACCTCCTCACAGGGGGCAGTGTCAGCAACAGTAGTGCGTTAGCAGTAGCGGCTGATGGCACCGTGCTGCTACAGGGTGTGACCATTCCAGAGAATAGTGGAACAACTGCTGTTGCCGGTACCCTTGATGTGACAGGGCAGGTGGGGGGAGACATTAATCTGCTAGGTGATCGCGTTGCCCTGCTTGGGGCTGATCTGGCTGCGTCTGGCCTAGCAGGTGGGGGCACAACCCGCATTGGTGGAGGCTATCAGGGCAATGACCCTATCCCTAACGCGGATCTCACCTATGTCGATGCAGATACTACTCTAGATATCAGCGGTGGAGACACTGGTGATGGTGGTCTTGCCGTCGTGTGGGCCGATGGTCTGACTAGTTTTTATGGCGATGTTGATGCTAGCGGCGGTAGCCAATTTGGAGACGGTGGATTTGTGGAAATCTCTGGAAAAGACAGTTTAGTCTTTGATGGCACGATTGATTTGCAGTCAGCGTCTGGTGAAATGGGGCAATTGTTGCTAGATCCAAATAGTGTTGTGATTGGGGATGTTGGTACCGATGACAGCCAGCTTGACAACAACGTTATTGACTTGCTAGAAGGAGGCGTTACATCATTTATATCCGCTGGTAAAGTAGCTGAGATTTTGAATGGTGGGGGAGGCGTCACCATCAATGCCACTAATGATATTCGTATTGATTCGTTTATCAACGGGTTGAGCAATGACAATGTTTCTGACTTGAGATTTAGCGCTGGACAAATTGAACTGAACAATTCAATTTCCCTGAGGGGAGGCGACGTAGTTTTTAGTGGTCCTGTGCTCCTTAATAAGACCAGCGGTAGTGTCAGTGTCTCCACAGCTGGCGATGTTATTTTCGAAAATACTCTGGACTCCAATAACGATGGGACGTCTAGAAATCTTGAGATAAATGCAGAAGAAAATGTGGTGTTTGGTGGTGCAATTGGCAGTTTAGAAGCACCAAATTTCCTGCGGGTTAGAGCCACAAATGTCTCGTTGTTAGATTATTTAGGCGATGACCTGGACATAAGGGCCAGGGGAGATTTAACCTTCGAACCCCAACAAAATGTCGTGTTGGGGGGGACTATTCGGCTTGAGGCCGACAACAACTTGAACATTTCGACATCGAATACCTTAGATCTCTCGGGTGTGGAACTTACCGCTAGTCCATTTCAAAGTGATGGTAGCCTCACTATTCAGGCCCCATCCTTAACAATTACCAATTCCAGTGAGATTAATTCCGGTGGTACATTGACATTAGAGTCGCAAAGCCTCAGCAGCGCTGACAGTCAAATCGAGTCTAGAGGTGATTTGATTTTACAAGGGGTAAACGGCATGGGTTTTCCAACTATTATGCTCTCTAATAGTTCGTTAACGACTGACGAAACCTTAAGAGTGCATGGGTCTGCAACGTCTGCGGCTGGAAATATAGACGTGATAGGTAGTCTGCTGAGAACCGGTGGCGACTTAGAGCTACTGGGGCAGTCTGTTTCGGTAACCCCTGGTAGTGAGATTAAGGCGGATGCTAATGTTGCCATCGTGGCGGCGTCCGGAATCGTGACAATAGCAGATGCAGCGATGCAACCAACTGTGGTAGAAGCTGGCAGTGAATTGAATCTGGAAGGCGACACCCAGATCATTATTCAGGCTCTTAGTGCACCTCAATCGGTATTGCGTAGCGGTAGCAATTTAAGTCTGTTGAGTTCGGGTAATATTACCGCCAATGGCCGATTTGCCAGTGGTGGTGATTTTACGGCGGGTCCGGGCAGTTTGTTGTTTATGCCCATTGACGATGGAGGAATTATTAGCTCCGTTGGCGATGTTAGCTTCGATGAGTATATGGGAGCATCCCTAAAAATAGAAGCGGGAGGAAATATTACAGGGGGCAATGTTACTATTATTGATCCAGATACGTCTTTATCGGGTACAGATCCAGACATTGCTTTGTTAAGTAACGGGCCTGCTGTGGTGTTAAGGGCTGGAATAATACCCCAGGAGAATTTACCCCCCAGCGCTAGCGAATTTCAGAATACACCCACACTTAACCCTGGAGATACTGTTAATAAAGCAGGAACGGTTTTCGCCACATCAGCGCCTACCACCGGCAATATTTCAGTAGGAACAATTGTGACAGATGCTGAAACCGATGAAGTGGGCACCGTTCTTTTAGCGGCGACTGGCGAGATTACAACAGGCGACATCACTACCGATGGCGAAGGTGGATCTGTAATTGTTATCGCCAACGATTCTGTGCAAACAGGAGATATCTCAGTTGCAGGGCGCGATAGCTCGGTGAACCTCGTATCTGAAACTGGCAATGTGGACGTGAATACGATTTTAAGTAGCGGTCGTGATATTCGCATTACAGCAGCGGGCACATTTCGTGCCAATGGCACGTTTGAGGTGGGCACCCTGGTAGAAAATAAAATTGAAACCAACGATCTACCCGTTAGCCTAGCGCTTACCCGATTTGACTCCGATGGTGTGACTATTTTACACAACGGAGCTACTGAGGCTGACCCGGCTTTCAGTAATGATCGCATTCGCATTGGTGGTAATGGCGAACAGTTTGTGGTTGGACCGGAGGTGATTGGCAAGATTGATCCTAATGCCGGGGAGTTTATTGATCCAATTCAGGGTGGGGCTGATTTACGTAGAAATGAAACCTATGCCCCTAGAACACTTCCTGATGAGACCAGTGGAACAGCAGGTGGCATTACCATTGGTGGATTTGGCACCAATGGGTTTTTGTCTGTCAGTGTGCAAGACATCCCATTTGTGGATGCGGTTGAGCCGTCTGAGCCGTCCGAGCCTGTTGTGGAGACTCCTTTAACACCCACCGACAATGACCCAATTGTGATGGGTGGAGAAGTGGAAGTTCAGGCCAATGAAGAACAAGTGGATCGTCAAGCCAACACCTCTGTTTGTAATTTTGCTGATGAAACGTTGATTGCTCAGGGGTCTTTGCGTGGCGATGGCGATGAATCACCTGAAGATTCCGTAAATCCTGATGTTGAACAAATTACTCAACGTGATGCCTGTGGACAACCTGATATTGGTGACAACATTCTGGTTGTTGAGGATGCCATTGAGCCATTAGATGATGGTGCAGACTCTGAGCAATAGGAGAAGGACTATGCTGCGATCGCAACGTGCCATCTTTCAATTTCTCATTGCATTTGTGCTCGGTGTTGTCATCATTGGGGTCTCACCGACCTTAGCTGCAGACTCAGTATCGGGACAATCGGTATCTGGGCAAGGGGTATCTCAGCAAGGGGAGCAATTTTTTCAACAAGGGATGCAACAATATCAGGCTAACCAATTGGAGGCTGCGATCGCGACGTGGCAACAAGCCCTAACCCACTATCAACGATCAGGCAATCAATCCCGTGAACTAGCCGTCTACATTCGCATCAGCGCAGCTTACCTGCGATTAGGTCGTCCGCAGCAGGCTAAAGAACAAGCCCAATGGGCACTGTCGTTAGCCAGACAATTAGAGAATATCAGGGCAGAAATTTCTGCCCTTGGTAACCTGGCCATTGCCTATAAAAACCTGGGCAACTATCCCCAATCTATCGATACCTATGAACAAGCCCTAACCCTGCTAGAACCGTTACCTGATAATGAGTCACAGCTGTTGCGACTATGGTTAAACTTGGGAAACGTCTATGAATCCTTAGGGGAATATACATCAGCCATTGATGCCTATCGTAAAAGTTTGACCATCGCCCATAGCAGTAACAGTCAAGTTAACGAAGCGACTATCTTGAACAATCTGGGAGCGGTGTATGCTCAGCTCGGTAGTACGGAAGAGGCGATTGACTATTACAACCGAAGCCTGAGATTTACCCAACAGTTAGGGGATGCCGTTGGTTCTGGCTACATTTTAAATAACCTGGGTAACATTTACCATCAGCAAAATTTAGCTCAAGCCACTGACTACTATGAGCAAAGTTTAGCCCTCGCCCAAGAATTGGCAAACCCTGGACTGGAGGCAATTTCTCTGGGTAGCCTAGGCATGGCCTATGAAGATCGAGGAGATTACGAAGGTGCCGTAGAGCTACAGCAACGTGCGTTAGCGTTAGCCGATAGTTTAGATAATCCCGTCATTAGCGCCAGAACCTTGAACAATTTGGGGCACACCCTGTTGAGGTCAGGACAACTACAATCAGCAGAAACGCAGCTCAGAAAGGCATTAGATGAGTTAGAGTCTCTACGACCTGGGTTAAACGATCAATATAATGTATCCCTATTCGATACTCAAATACTCACCTATAACCTGTTACAGCAAATTCTAGTAGCCCGTGGCAACATCGAAGCAGCTTTGGAAATTGCTGAACGGGGAAGGGCCAGAGCATTTGTAGAGTTGATGGCAAATCGAGCTAACAATGCTCAACTGGAGTCAGTTAGTCAGGCCCCAAGCATTACAGAGATTCGACAAATCGCTAAGGAGCAACAGACTACCCTAGTAGAATATACCCTAGTGCCTGACGACAGTTTTAAGTTTCAAGGTAAACAACGAGGCCAGGCAGAGCGTCTATACATCTGGGTGGTACAGCCCACCGGAAAAGTTGACTTTCGAGACGTGGATCTCAAGCCACTGCAGCAGGAAAAGGGAGCGTCTATCGCGAAGTTAATTAGGACTAGTCGCGAACTCAGCGGTTTACGAGGGACCCGAGGCGATACTCGTAGTGCCCTGCGTCCAGGGGACCAGGTACGTCGCGAGGGAGAGCCCTTAGACTGGGCACCCTACGAAGTCACAGCGATTGACCCACGGGCTCAAACCGTAACCCTGAGCCATCCAGATTTTGTTTTACCCAACCCAGTTGTCCCCATCCGTGACGTTTACAAAATCAACGCGTCTGGGTTTGCCACGACCCTAAGACGCCCTCAACACTGGCAAGATTTACATCAGCTATTGATTGAACCAATTGCAGATCTGTTACCTACAGATCCCGAAGAGCGGGTGGTGTTTATTCCCCAAGAACAGCTTTTTCTAGTACCTTTTCCAGCCCTCCAGGCCCAGGATGACAGTTATCTAATCGACCATCACACCATTCTCACGGCCCCGGCGATTCAGATTCTAGGGTTTAGAAATCGCACTGCTCCTGACTCGTCAGCCACAGCGCCCCTGATCGTTGGCAATCCCAGTCCCATGCCCGATAAGCTACAGTCGCTACCCCATGCCGGTACAGAGGCCAGGGGGATTGCCAATATCCTAGCGACCCAACCGTTAATGGGTGAGGCAGCAACAGAAACCGCTGTCAAACAACAGCTCGCCAACGCCTCGTTGATCCATCTAGCGACCCATGGCTTTTTTAACGAAGCCAACCCGCTGCAAGGCTCCCTTGCCTTTGCCCCGACTGAGGAGCAAGATGGTTTTTTGACCGCAGCCGACATCCTTACCCAGTCGCTACAGGCCAATTTGGTGGTGCTCAGTGCCTGCGACACTGGACGGGGACAAATTACCGGCGATGGCGTAATTGGTCTATCCCGATCATTTTTAGCTGCCGGAGCCAATAATGTCATGGTTTCTCTATGGCAGGTCCCCGACGATGCCACGGCTCAGCTCATGATCGAGTTCTATCGTCAAAGGCAGCATCTAGATAATGCTCAAGCCCTAAGGCAGGCCATGTTAACCACCCGTCAGGTACACGAAGACCCAGTAGCCTGGGCCGCCTTTACCTTAATTGGAGCCATTGAGTAAGACAACTGTTTCAATTTAAATAATCTTGAACTGTGATTTTGAAATCAAATTGTATTAATGTGCCATTTTCTTAGGCCCATGAAGTGATACAACTGTTGCAATTCAGGTAAGCTTGGGCCAAACTTCACTCAAGATTTGGTACCACCAAATAACGGGTTATTTCAGCCATTTCTATTAGGTTCATCTGGGGGATTTATCAGGATTATCTCAGTTTGTCTGGATAAAGTTGTCACAGATGAAAAAATTATCTGTGCTGTTACATCTTGTGCGTTGTTCTAATGAAATTTGATCCAGGTTGTATTCAATTTCGCCTTACTGCTGGCATGGTTCTAGCATCTATTCTTGGCTTTGGTGGCATGACTGCCTGGAGCAACTTTAGAATGCAGCAGATTTTAATTAAGGGTCATAAAGATAATGCTCTAGAAATTGCTGAACGCTTTGACCAGGACGTTGAATGGATGGATGAAACAATGCCGTCCACCATGGCTCTGGAGAAAGTGATCAACTACCGCTCAACGGCGGATACGGCTATCTGGATTCGTTCCCCAGAGGGAGGGCTTATTGCTCAGTCAGATACCCTCGAAATGGGTTCCTGGCAGAAGGATGGTCTGGCAGAGACTGTATTAGAGCTACCGGCAAAGACACGACTGGAAAGTATAAACATCCAGGGTCGCCAGTTAATTGTTTGCATTAGTCCCCTGGAAGTGGGTGGCAATGTTTTGGGAGATCTGTTTATCATTGATGATATTACCCAAAACCAGCGTAGTTTTGCTGCCGTTAATCGTGACCTGACGCTGGCTAGCATTTTTGTAATTGGTTTATCTGCCATTGTGATTGCGATCTATGTACGGCAGTCCATCAAGCCAGTTTGTAAGATGAATGAACTGGCCGCTAATATATCTCCCGATAATCTGGCAGATGCCCATCTGGAGTTTGATCGTGCGCCTACGGAGGTGAGGGATTTAGCCCAGGCCTTTAATATGATGCTGAGTCGATTATCAGCGGCCTGGGAGCAACAGCGGCGCTTTGTTAGCGATGTGTCCCACGAGTTGCGTACACCGCTGACGTTGGTGCATGGGTATTTACAAAGCACCCTACGACGTTGTAATACCCTGACTGAGCCTCAGCGGGAGGGGTTAGAAATTGCAGCAGCCGAGGCGGATCGTACCATTCGTTTACTGCAAGACTTACTTGACCTGGCCCGTGCTGACGGGGGGCACATGCGGTTTCACATTGAGCGCGTGCCTTTAAAGGAAATGGTTTTAGACACAGTTGAGTCTGGTTATCCGAGTAGTCGGGTGAAAGTAGATGTTGAGAGTTCGGGGATTGATGCTCGGGCGGATCGTAATCGTCTGAAACAGGTGCTGATTAATTTAATTGACAATGCGATCAAATATTCTGAAGACAATACGGTTGTTACCGTTCGTCTGAAGCAGGTCGGTGAATGGGCTATTATTCAGATTTGCGATCGCGGTCGTGGTATCCCCATGGCAGACATCACCCAGATTTTTGAACCCTTCTACCGTGTGGATGAAGATCGCTCACGGGTGACGGGGGGAACAGGTCTGGGGTTATCCATCGTCAAAACCTTAGTTGAGGGGATGCGGGGAAAAATAAAAGTACAGTCCAATCCAGGTGAAGGTAGTATATTCACCGTTAGCTTGCCTTCCTAAGTTTGCTTTGTAATCGGGTTATTGCCGGAGCCAATCACTATGCCAGAGACCTCTGCCAAAATTTTAGTCATTGAAGACGAGACCCAGCTTGCTAAGTTTGTGCAAATGGAACTCTCCTACGAGGGCTACGATGTTGCCATTGCCAACGATGGCCTATCTGGGCTAATGGCCGCTCGCGACAATGTGCCTGATCTGATTTTGCTCGATTGGATGATGCCAGGTCTGGCAGGAGTAGAAGTGTGCCGCCGGTTGCGCAGTACTGGTGCGCAAATGCCAATTATTTTTTTGACGGCTAAGGATGATGTAGCTGACCGCGTTGCTGGGTTAGATGCCGGAGCCGATGACTATGTCGTCAAGCCCTTTAGCATTGAGGAATTGTTAGCCCGTGTACGGGCCAACCTACGGCGTAATGATCCCCAAGAGGCAGAGACATTACAGTTTGAAACCCTCACACTGAACCGTAAAACCCGCGAAGTGTTTCGTGGTGACCGGGGGATTGAACTAACGGCTAAAGAATTTGACCTGTTGGACTATCTGATTGCCCATCCTCGGCAGGTGCTGACCCGCGACCAGATTTTAGAAAAAGTCTGGGGCTATGACTTTATGGGGGATTCCAACATTATTGAGGTATACATTCGCTATCTGCGCTTAAAACTAGAGGCAGAAGGCGAAAAGCGTTTAATCCAGACCGTACGTGGCGTAGGTTACGTGTTGCGAGAGTGATTGATACGGTCCAAAATCCCCTCCTGGGAGGGGTGCCGATCAGGCGGGGTGGGTTGACCGCTAGCGCTAATTGCCGAGACCCCCTACGGTTTTTCCTGGTAGGGGCATTGTATGCAATGTCCCTACCAGGAGGGGAGAAGGTGTTGGTCTACACAGTCAGTATTTAGTGGAGTAGAGAATCTGAGTGACCTCAACCACCATTGAGCTAAATCTTATCCGTATTGCCTGGGCCTTAGGTCTGGCTGCCGTTGCCATTGGCTTATCCCTCTGGCAACAGCTTGGTCTTGCCGGCACTCTTGCCCTGGCCACCCTCCGCACGGTGGTTCAGCTGTTTGCGGTGGGCATTTTTCTCTCCATTATTTTTGAGCTGAGCAATCCGGTACTCATTATTCTGGCACTGCTGGTAATGACAACGGTGGCAGCACTTACGGCCCGTAACCGCATTGGTAAAGACATTCCGCATCTGGTGCTATGGCTATGGGGAGCTATTCTGACCAGCACCACCCTGACAATTACCTATACGATGACGGTGGTTGTAAGACCTGAACTATGGTACGAACCCCGCTATTTAATTCCTTTGACGGGGATGATGTTGGGAAATGCGCTGACCGCAGCCTCGTTGACCGGTGAACGGTTAGTCAGTGCGCTGCGGAATTATCGTACTGAAATAGAGACGCACCTTAGTTTGGGGGCGACTCCGGGGCAAGCGATCGCAACCTATCGTCGAGACGCCATTAAAGCAGGTCTCATTCCCACTGTTAATTCCATGATGGTAGTCGGATTAGTCACATTACCGGGCATGATCACAGGGCAAATTTTAGGTGGAGCTGATCCGTTGAATGCAGCCCTATACCAAATGTTGATTATGTTTATGATAGCGTTTGCCACCCTAACAACCGCAATTTTAGTCAGCTACGCCATTAAACAACAGTTTTTTAATCAGGCAATGCAGCTAATTGACCCAAAACAATCATCGTAGGGTGGGCACACCCTTGGATTATGCACAATGGATAACCGCCTGTGCCCACCGGTAATAGGCAATGGGTATGAAGAGAGTTATCCAACAACAAACATATTAGCTGTCAGGTCAGCATACATCACATTATTGACCTCAGCAAGAATCTCACTGCCAACAGAAATTATGGCCGTGTTACCCTGTTGACCTAAAGACAGATCTGCATACGTCAATCCATCCCCTAAGCCAATAAAATCAATCCCAATTTCAAAATCTGTTATCACATCCGTCCCCTCTCCAGTTGCCAGGAGAAAAGTATCAGCTCCACTGCCACCGGACTGATCATCGCCAGTCAGAATATCATCGCCAAGACCGCCGTGTAGCAGATCATCACCATCGTCCCCCCAAAGAGAGTCATTACCTGCACCACCTAGGAGAGTATCATTACCTCCTTTACCACCAATGCGGTCATCACCACCGTAGCCGTAGATCATGTCATTACCACCGATACTACCGCCAGGAGCCCGTGAATTCAGGTCTCCTCGCAATATATTGTTATTATTGTTGCCAAAAAGCTGATCATTACCGAGATCACCAGCTACTAGTTCAGCATTTGCACTCATTTCGATAATGTCATCCCCAGGCGTGCCAACTTCTGGGTCAGGATTGTCAGATTCATCGGGTTCGGGAATTGGCTCAGGTTCAGGTATCGGTTCAGGCTCGGGAATTGGCTCAGGCTCGGGTATCGGTTCGGGTTCGGGAATTGGTTCAGGCTCGGGAATTGGCTCAGGCTCGGGAATTGGTTCAGGCTCGGGAATTGGCTCGGGAATTGGCTCAGGTTCAGGTATCGGTTCAGGCTCGGGAATTGGTTCAGGCTCGGGAATTGGTTCAGGCTCGGGAATTGGCTCGGGAATTGGCTCAGGCTCGGGTATCGGTTCGGGTTCGGAGTTGGAATTGGAACCGGAGTTGGTGTTGGTTCAGGTTGGTGTTGGAACCGGAGTTGGTGTTGGAATCGGAACCGGAAGTTGGAGTTGGAACCGGAGTTGGTGTTGGAACCGGAGTTGGTGTTGGAACCGGAGTTGGTGTTGGAACCGGAGTTGGTGTTGGAACCGGAGTTGGTGTTGGAACCGGAGTTGGTGTTGGAACCGGAGTTGGTGTTGGAACCGGAGTTGGTGTTGGTGCCGGGGCCGCTAAAACAATGGTCCAGTAGTCATAGAAGTTGTTCTTGCCAGTATCATTAAGAAGAAAAATATGGCCTACACCCATTTCTTTAACATGGGGATTTAAAATATTATTTAGATGCCCTGGGCTATGTTTCCAATCCGTGAATACCTCTGCTGCTGTATATTGCCCTGCACCGATATTTTCAACAGCTGTTGTGTATGCATAGCCCTCATCCGTCAGTCTCTCACCCAAAGTAGACCCATCGGACCCGATGTGATCAACAGATTTATCACTATGGGCGATGTCATTAGTATGTTTCTGGGCTGCTTGATCTAACTCTGCATCAAGAATAACTGTTGGTAATCCATATAAATTGCGTTCTGCGTTAACAAGTGCAAGAAACTGTTGATCAAACTGTTGTTGTTGAGCTGGTGTATCCATTTTTATAGGTATTTCGGATCGGCGCATGACCTACTGTTCTTTTTTATCCGTTGATCTATGGCTAAACCCATGGTGTGAACACTCAACTTCAAAGAGATTTTTTGAAGAAAATCTAAATTGTTGGTAAATGCACTAAGAGTGATTTGGTGAGTTCTCAATAGAACTACAGGTAAACGTAATATTGGTCGGTTAATAAAGCTTGTGTATTTACTGAGTTCATGAAAGAACTATGAGCTTTGGGTAAGACGGTGAATGGTGAGTATGAATGGTGCTGTAGCTTTAGCAGCCATTTTGCAAATCGCCTTTCCAAAACAACTTGACAAACTGCTAGAAATGCCCTTAGTCAAGACTTTGCTTCTTTCTCTCAATCGACTATCAGCACTACAGCGTTATGAAGCTATCTTGAAATCCTATGGTTAGATGACAATTCTAGAGCTAACGTTATAAGATGATTAGCTTTAAAGCCTATCATTTTAGACAATCCAGAACTTTATTCTGTATCTAAATAGACCAATATCACTGCTTACTGCCCATTCCCCACCGTCTGTAATCACCTGTGACTCTATTTTTGTGCAGCCCCATTAAGGTAAAACAGTTCAGTAACTTAGTTCAAACCTGCCTATACTGACTAAATGACTTAACTTCAACTAACTTATCTTTTGTAGAAAGGTCAACCAGGATGACATCCAACCTATTAGGAATAATCATCGGGGGACTTCTCCCGGCTCTGTTTTACGGTGTTTCCAGCGTATTTGCTAAAAGCAGCACCAATGCTGGCATGTCAATAGGTGGCCATTTATTTTTTATCGGCATCGCTATTAGTATTACCGGGATGCTGTTTCACTTTTTCTGGCCCGGTGATAACACGCCATCATTGTTTGCGGTTATATCGTCTTCTATGCAAGGCATTTTTTGGGGATTGGGAACCGGCTGTGTGGTCCTAGGATTATTGGAATATAAGGCACCCCTGGCTAAGCTAGTTCCCCTCTACAATATGAACACACTGATAACATCAGGGCTCGCCCTGATTATCTTCGCAGAATGGCGTGAGGTGAGTCCTGTAACGCTATTTGCAGGGACTTGTTTGATCATTGCCGGTGGCGTTTTGGTATCCCGTGCTTAGCATTGAGTGGTAAAACAATGGCGTTTGATGGGCATGGGGTTTGTATTGCGGGATGTTAGTAATGGGGGGAACGAATTTTGCCTCAAGCCCTAAAGACTACTGATACTATTGTTCCTGTCTCCACCGCCGACTCAATCGTAAAACTCCCCCCATGGGCTTCTACAATCCGCTTTACAATCGCCAATCCCAACCCTGTCCCCGTCGATTTTGTCGTAAAAAACGGCTTAGTCAACTTTGGTAACACATCCGACGGAATCGGTTTGCCACCATTGTGAATTTTCAAACACACCTGATCCGACTCTGGTTCCAAATAACAAGTCACCGCATTACCCGGTTCAATTGCCTCACAGGCATTACTCACCAGGTTGATCAACACCTGTTTTAACTTGTCCGCATCGCCCTGGATGGTTACTTGATTAGCCGAGTTCTTAAACACAATTAGTCGCTCAGCAGCAACGGGTTGTACCCTCAGAGTATCTAATACGTCAGTGGTTAGCCGAGTTCTTAAACACAATTAGTCGCTCAGCAGCAACGGGTTGTACCCTCAGAGTATCTAATACGTCAGTGGTTAACTCAGTGAGATTTAAATTTTGTGGTTTGGCATAGAGTAAAATCTCATTGAGAAGAGACTCCAACCGCTCGGCTTCCGATGCGGCCATATCCAGACGCAGGGCATTTCTCTCGGAGAGGTCAGAATTGCGCAGGGCACCTAAACCCATTTTGACCGTAGTGAGGGGGTTACGTACCTCATGGACAATCATGGAGGCCAATTCACCCACTTCGGCTAGGGCAGCCAGGGCCTGTTCGGCCCGTTTGCGATCGCGAATATCCCGTACCACCGCCACCACACATAGCCGCTCCGCATATTCCAATGTCGCGGCAGAAATTTCTGCAGGTACTGTTTTGCCCGACTTTGTCAAACAGGTTAGCTGGTCCGTCCAGCCCTGTCCTTCTTTCAAAACAGATTCAGCAAAGGCCATAAATTGCGGCATTTCGTCGGGATGAACGCTGGAAATACGAACGCTTTCCAATAGTTCATCGCGGCTGTAACCAAGCAGTTGTGTGGATTGGGGGTTGGCTTCTAGAATGCGATCGCTACTGGGATCAATCACAAAAATGGCATCGTTAGACGCATTAAAAATCCGCCGCAGACGTTCTTCACTTTCTTGTAGTTGGGCATTTAGGGCCGTTAACTCAGCCGTGCGCTGGGCCACCCGCTGCTCCAGTTCAGCATTCACCGTCATCAGCTCAGACTGGGCCGCCCGTAGTTCTTGGGTGCGCTTAATCACTTCGGCTTCCAGAGCTTCGTTAAATTTTTGTTGTTGTTGCCATAGTTGATGGTTATCAATGGCCGTTGCTGCCCGTTCGGCAAAAAGCTCTGCCATATTAATTAGCTCAGGGGCAAACCGTCGAGGCTGTTGACTAAAACTGCAAATGGTACCAATGGTACGACCGGCAGCTGTCTGTAAGGGGACACCCAAATAGGCCCGGTACCCCTCTGGACCTTCCCCATGGCTAGGATCGTCGACAAAATTTTCTACTGTCAAGGGACAACCCGTTTTGACAACTTTGTCGGTCACGGTGCCGTGCAACTCATAAACTTCTTCTGGGTCGTCGTCCAGGTCAATGGTACTGGCCAAGATCCGTTCTGAATTGCCCCAACATAAGGTAACGACAGCCCAATCTGTCCCTAAAATGCTCTGAACGCCCTGGGCTAAGCTTTCTAGATAGTTGGTGAGATTACGATCTCGATAGCTTAAGTTTGCCAGTACGTTAAGCGTTTGCTGAGCCAGAACGGATTCGGACTTAGACATAGCAGATTAAGTAAGACCTTTAAATGGAAATAACGCGCCATTTATTCAATCATATCTCACCCGTTCTACCTTGTTAGCCATAACACTATCTCTGCAAAAGCTGTATGGATAGGATTAAAACAACATTGTGACCAGTGCATTAGCATTGGTCACAGTATACAGTAGGCAATTTTACAGAATCCTTGAACCTCGCAAGCAACAAAACAAAAGTTCTAGCGATTTGTTGCCCGTTTAAAGTCGGGCAACATCTGTTTATTGGTTAGATACTTATGTAAATCATGGGCACTTAAGCGACAGAGGTCCTTGGCGAGTTCGCTAACCGCCATGGTTGACGGAATATGATTGGGGACAGACTCCCGTAAACTGCCTAAGAGATGGGGCTCTGCCACTAATATCAGATGATGGTTAGGGTAGTTTTGGGTAATGGCATGAAGATGTTGCAATATCTTGCTGGCAAATCTTCGGTTAATTTCCGTAAACTGGGTTGTCTTTTCGTGACGGTTGCCGTGGTGTTTGCGCCCAATTAAATTGTTACTAGCTCCTTTTTTTGTGGCTAGGGGCTTGTCGGCATTGTTCAGGCTACTGTGCTCGATTAAATGAGGTCCTGATTGTTCTTGATCAGAGAACTCAACAGCTGCAAGGGTGAAAAAACGAGCCTGGGCACCATCAACAACTGCAACAAGATATGAGCGCATACCTAGATCCTAACTATTTGTATTGGACATCACATTGATTCTAGCAGTGGACTCTTCTGGGCTTGCACCCTCTGACTACAGCCTTAATAGCGTGTCTTATTTGTTAATACTTTAGAAAAATATGTATTACTTACTTCATTATTGTGGCTTGAAATTTTTCGATTAAAATTAAATAAAGGAGAGCCGCTGTGAAATAACCGTGACGGCTTTGTCGGCATATGATTACAGATTCAGGGATGCAACTCTCTCAGACCTTAGCGTCTAGAAAAAAACTACATTGGAGTGGATTTATCCTTATTCCCATCGCCTCGTTTATGCTAGCAAGTCGGGTTGAGGCCCAGCAGACGCGGGTGATTCAAGCCCCGGCCCCCTATAATGCCTGTAATGTACGTAGTCAGGCTGGCATTCAATACAGCATTTTGGGGACATTTCGTAACGGTCAATCTGTTACCCTGCTGGGTCAATCTGGTCGTGGTTGGCACCGCGTACAGGTGGGCCAGACTATTGGCTGGATGGCACGACAATGCCTGGGGCTTTAGGGCATCAGCTGCAGATATCTTAGGCATAAGATTAGACACCGCGAGACGTTTAAGCAGTGTTTATAATGTATGCTCGCGATCATTAGGTGTTTAGATCGGCTTTAGTCATGAACTTTGATACCTTTACTGAATTTATTCAAAAAAGTTTTCGGGTCTCTTTGGGAGCAGCTGCGTCTGCAGTTGAGGCTATTCAAGATCCACAGGCCTCTGCTACTAAATTTTCTGACATTGGTTCAGATTTCAATCGTTTAACCGATGAATTGGAGGTTAAAGGTGAGCTAACTGAGAAAGAAGCGCGTGAGTTTGTCGATAATCTTAGTAGCAACTTTGATGGGCAATTTCCTAATCCCTTTGAGCCTTCTTCAGCTAGTAATACCACTGTAAATACGGTCGCTAAGCCAGTTACCGATAGTGGTATTCAGGCTGAAATCAAAGCGCTGACTGAACAGCTATCGGCAATTCGTCAGGAAATTGAACAGCTTAAGGCGCAAGGGTCTTAGGGTGTAGTTGCTGCCTTTGCCATAGTTGCAAAGTGCCATAGTTCAAAGATTTAAATGTATAGAATCATACGGCGTCCCGAGGTGTTACTTGTTCTCATCTCGGGACACTTTTATTTTTTGGCTGTTCGAAATTATGGGGTGCGGCAATGTAGCTACGGTTAGGAGCATTCCTGACGTTATTCCGGTAGACATCGTAATGAAGCATTTTCCTGTTTTAATTCAGTTACTGCGCGATCGCAATCAATTTCTTGAGGATATTCGCCATGATGTCAAACTAGAGCGCAAAATCTTTTCGTTATTGATAGTTAGCTGTATATTCTTTGGTATCTACGGGGCGATCATTGGCTCATCAAGTAGTGTGCTGCAGATGCTAGCCTCAGCAATTAAACTTCCCGCCTTATATTTGATTACCCTAGGTATTTGTCTACCAACACTTTATTTTTTTGATATTCTCTTTGGCTCTAAGCTAAATTTCCGTCAATATAGCGCCATGCTAATGACCACCGTAGCGGTAATCAGCGTATTGCTGTTTAGCTTTGCCCCCGTAGTGTTGTTCTTTTTAATTTCAATCCAGGGATATAATTTCTTCTTACTGCTAAATGTGGCAGTGATGGGGCTAACGGGTGTGATTGGTGTGCGTATGTTTTATCAGGGAATGCGTCAAGTGGTCGGCCCTGATGCAGCGGGTAGTCGGCTGCGCAATCGTTTATTACTGGGTTGGTTAGGACTGTATGCTCTGGTAGGCTCTCAACTGGGTTGGACACTGCGTCCCTTCTTCGGTGCCCCGAATGAACCGTTCCAGGTATTTCGACCAGAGATTGACGGAAATTTCTATGCTCAGATTTTTAGGAGTCTGGCGTCCCTGTTAGGGTTGCAGTAAGGAAATAAACCTGGTCCACGTCCAGGACGATCGTTTTTCCGGTGAAGAATCTACAGGTTTCAACTTGGACGTGGTTTAGGCCATAGATTTGGAGAGTGGAGTGAATCTTGATAATCTGCGCATTACAAATCGGGATTTAGATGAGCTGACAGGTTTGGACATTAGTGATTTATCTATGGGTTGGGGTACCCGCCTATCGGTATTTCAGCGGCCTCGGTTGTTTTGGGCCTGGTTGATAAATCAGGGGCTGGTATTGGCGGTAACGCTGGTGTTATGGTTACCAGCCAGCCTGGTTCTGGGACGCAATTTAGCAGGGCCAATGGTGTTTATTGGTGTGGGTATAGTCGGTGCGTTCTCTACCACCATTGCCCATGGCTTCTACAGTATCCGCAAAGGCCAGCAACTCAAGGTACTTAGCCATTTATTGGATGAGGTGGATCGATTTAACGAAATGATTAAAGCTGTCGAAATTTTAGAGGAACTGCGACAGACAGACAACACATCTAGACATCTGAAGTTAGACAATCCAGAGGCTGTTAAGGAAGCCCTGCACCTGACCCGTGAAAGTTTAGTATGTGGGCTGATGAGCGATAAAATCATGCGTAAACATCAGCGATTTATCACTCGACGTCACGAACTATTTGCCAGTATTGAAACGAATTTATCTAATTTGCAGACATTACAGGCTATAGAGATGGCAGGGGACTATGGACAACTGCTGAATGAAGCCCTGCAGGTGGGCACCAGTGTTCATCAAGAACTTAGACAAGCGAAGCTAATTAGGGAAACTTAGAACTGTCACTCCTTAAACAGTCAAATATGAGGTAAACATTAAAGTCGTTTTATCGTAGTCTGCTACGCATATCTATAGAGTTTAATAGATAATAGTACACATATTTCTGCTGTCATAATAGTTGTAAAGAAGTTCCTGCCTATTTAGGTTTCAAGGACTTCAAGGGTGATTTGTATTTATGAAAAAGACGTTTGTCCTCGACACCAATGTGCTTCTGCACGACCCTAAAGCCATATATCGCTTCGAGGAAAATGACGTCATCTTACCCATTGCCATCGTTGAAGAACTGGACCGGTTTAAAAAATCATTGGATGAAACCGGACGTAATGCCCGTCAAGTGTCTCGTACTTTGGACAAGCTACGTGGTCAAGGTAGCTTAACTGAAGGGATTGTTCTGGGAGGAGATGGTACCCTTAAAGTCTCTTTATGTCATCAAGAGACCCTGGCATCATTGCCCTTAGAATTAGAAGGGGATAAGGCTGACAACGAAATCTTAGCGGTTGCCCTAGAGCATAAACAGACATGCCAGTGTCCTGTGATTTTAATTAGCAAAGACGCCAATCTTCGGATCAAAGCAGATACATTAGGTCTAGCCGCAGAAGACTATGAAACAGATAAGATCGACATTGATGATCTGTATGCTGGCACAGGGGAACTGCTAGTTGACGCAGAACAACTGAGTGAATTGTTTCGGGGTGGCACATTAGAATTTGACGGTAAGTTCTACCCTAATCAGTCACTTACTCTGATTGATGTTAATAACCCGGCCCACACGGCACTGGCTATGGTGGATGGCGAATCGGGGCGGGTTGTTCCTCTACCGAAAGTACCCTACGCTGGAATTTCTCAAATATATCCCCGTAACCGAGAACAGAAGTTTGCCCTAAATCTGTTGTTGAATGACAACATTCCCTTAGTCACCCTGGTTGGTAAGGCCGGTACAGGGAAGACCCTGCTAGCCATCGCGGCAGGGGTGCAAAAAGTTTCTGAAGAACGGGTATACAGTCGCTTGTTGATATCTCGTCCAGTAGTGCCTATGGGGCGGGATATTGGTTATTTGCCAGGGGATATTAGCGAGAAGCTCACACCTTGGATGCAGCCCTTGTATGATAATTTTGATTTGATTTTTGGGACTCAGGATCCAACGGGTAAACCTGCCCACTGGCGACGGGGCCATGAGGAACTGATGGAAATGGGACTATTGCAGATTGAGGCACTGACCTATATTCGAGGCCGCACATTACCCAAGCAATTTTTGATTGTTGATGAAGCTCAAAATCTCACCCCCCATGAGGTAAAAACTATTTTGACTCGAGCAGGAGAGGGAACCAAAATTGTCCTGACGGGTGACACGGCTCAGATTGATAATCCTTATGTGGATGCTGCAAGCAATGGTTTGACCTATGTGGTGGAACGCTTTAAGCATGAGCCTTTAGCGGGTCATATTTTGCTGACACGGGGTGAACGCTCAGCCCTGGCGGAACGGTCTACAGAATTACTGTAAGGGGTACGGGATGGCTATTCATCAGGGCGACTATGAAAATTTGCTTGCCAGGTGCAGTGACTACCGAGGGGCATTGGCCCTGCTCAAGCAGCATCGCCCCTATCTGGAAATGCTGCCAAGCATACGGCGACCCCAGGATAGTATTGTGACGATTCCGTTACCTAATATCAATGTTCGTCGCGTCAACGATGGTACCTTTGGTCCGGTGAGTAACCGTCGAGAAATGGTAGTCCTACCCTGCGATTTGGTTATCCTCATGTGTGACCCTGAATGGAAAATCAAAACTGGGGTAGATGTTGTTCTATTTATTCATCGTCCGGATGAAGATTTTTCAGAACTGTTGTCTCGGTGGCGGCAGACTCAAATATTGCTGTCAGAAAATTATGAGTGGCAAATGCCCATGCAATATCAGCATTTGCTAAACGAAGGATCTGAGCGTCCTTATCCTTTGTTTGTGACATTTCCTCAGACACCTGAACGGATCATTCGTGGCTTAAATGGAGCCAAGTTACCCGTTATTTTGTATACCCCTACCCTCTGGAGTGATCCAGACGAACGGGCAGATTTAGTAGAGACACCTCAGTTTGAGTCTGAGGAGCTAATCGATGATGGAGATGAGGCCTTGCGGGAATGGGGAATTGATATTGAAGCGTCTGAGGAGGGGGAGGGTAGCCACTAACTGCCCTCAATTCCTGCTTGATGCTCACACTTAAACCCCTGCTGTCGCCATTGTTCTAGGTCAACAGTATCGAGGGCTATAATTTGATTGCAAGTCGGTTTATAAACCTGGGCAACGATGGCCCAAATTAAGCTGCGGCTGACATCCAGAGTGGTTTTCAGCCCTGTTTCCTGATTGCCCGGTATGCCGATTTCATCAACGATTAGAGGTTCTACCCAAATGCCGCGAGCACCAAACAAAATCCGAGCCAGGGTAACGGCTCGCCGGGTGTGGCTACCAGATGTGACCAGTGTGACATGATGCACACCCCAGCGTTCTAAGATGGGTACAGAATAAACAAAGTTGTCAAATGTAGACTGGGCGCAATGTTCTAACCAAACCTGGTCCAAAGTCGCTCCTGCTTGCTCGAATAGTAAACGAATACAAGGATCAACAGACCCCGCAGATACTAATATGGGCTGTGGGGTGGAGAAGGTGCTAGCCAATTGGGCCATGTGCATTTCTCGGCGAATGCTACCCCCGAGCACCAGATAGGCATCTGTAGGCCCTTTACTAAAGCGCCATAGGTTAATAAATGTAACCAAAGTAGCAATTACTACTGCTAACAATAGTCCCAGGCAGACGTACTTGATCCATCGAAATGCTGATTTAGCCTGAGGCATTTTGAGTATGGCGTGAACTGAGCTTCCGTAAATGTACTCCTGCAATTATCTAGTCTAAAGAATAATCTATGTATGAATATATATGGACTCTGGAGCTTGGGAGATCGTAGTATTTATATGCTTGATTATTTATTTAAGCTTTTTTCTAGAGGTTAATGGACGTTTTCCGTTATACCTGTGTCTAAAGATAAGGTTTGAATAAAGTTCCTGGGGTTTTCCGCAATTAATCTGTTTCATGCGCTAGATTTAAGTCCAGTATTTATGCTGAAAAATCTAGAAAGGGAAATTTGGTTCTAAGCGGTCTGTTCATCGAGATTTACAGCTATACGCACTAAAAGGTTTCTTTTTTGCGTTTATTTTTTATTTTTTTCAGGTAGATCTACTTCTTCTTAGTTCTAATTAGACTCCTAAATTGTTTTTCAACGTTCCGTCAACCTCTGCCGCAACCGTTTCAATGAAAACTACTCTAGGGTTACTTAGGTCAACTGGCGCGATCGCAACGGCTATTTTAGCTCCTACACTTTTCACTTCATTTTCCGCTGAGGCGGCGTTTACAGACGGACCAAAGGCAATTCTCGACGAAGCTTGGCAGATTGTTTATCGCGAATATGTTGATGAATCCTTTAATCGCACAGATTGGGTTGAAGTGCGCCAAGACTTACTGGGCCAAACCTACACATCGCGTCAGGCTGCCTATACAGAACTGCGTCGTGCGCTGCGTCGCCTTAATGATCCCTACACACGTTTTCTTAGTCCTGACCAATACGCGAATCTAACCGATCAAACATCGGGTGAGGTATCTGGCATTGGTTTAAAATTAAGTCGCGATCGCAATGCTGGAACGATCATTGTTAGTGAGGTGATCCCAGACTCTCCCGCTGATGCTGCTGGTGTGCTTGTCGGTGATCGAATTTTAGTAGTCAATGGGCGCTCCACTGACCTACTCAGCCCAGAGCGTGCGTCTCAGCTGATGCGTGGAGATGCCGATACTCAGGTTACCCTTACCCTTGAACGTGATGGTAAATCTGAAACAGTAATTCTATCACGGGCTCGGTTGGAAGTTCAAACAGTCAATGCCAAGCTCGAAGTTCAGGATGGCATTCAGGTGGGCTATATTCGCCTTGACGAATTTAACGCCCATGCAGCTGAACAAATGGAAGTGGCCATTGCTGATTTAAGTGAGCAAGGCGCTGAGGCGTTTGTTTTAGACCTGCGCAATAACCCCGGTGGCCTTTTGCAGGCCAGCATTGATATTTCTCGGATGTGGCTACGCCGTGGCCCGATCGTGCGCACAGTCGACCGCAGTGGTGATAGCGAGCAAATTTCTGCCAATCGTACCCATTTGACTGAACTACCCATGGCTGTTTTAGTCAATGGAGAATCCGCCAGTTCTAGTGAAATCGTTACTGGAGCCCTCGGGGATAATGACCGCGCCGTTGTAGTCGGTAGTCCTACGTTTGGTAAGGCGCTGGTTCAATCGCTTCATGGCCTTTCGGATGGGTCTGGAATTGCAGTTACGGTTGCCCATTACTACACTCCCAACGGTACGGATATTAGTAGTAAAGGCATTACTCCCGACATTCAGGTAGAGCTTTCTTCTGATCAACGCAGTGTTTTAACCAACAACCCTAATCTGATGGGGACTGCTCAAGATCCCCAATTTATTGAAGCGGTCTCAGCGTTGGAGACCCAAGTGATTGCCGCCAGACGACGCCAACAGCTATCTACAGTGAGAAACCCTGTAGTACCTACACCGCAGTTAGGCAGATTATTAGAAAGGCAATAATCTAGTATTAGTCATTTAAACGATGGCGGGAAAAGCTGTAAATACGTTGGGTACTTAGCTGTTCTTTAATAATGGTGGGTGATTGCCAGCTAAAAGTCTGACGATTTAACCCAACCTGTAGGGTGGTAAACGGATCACTGCCGTTGGCAATTAGCAAATCTAGCTCTTGTAGCTCGGGCCATTGGATAAGTTGTTCTAGCAGGTTTGCGATCGCTTGCCGATAGGCGTTATTAGGCTGCTGATACCAATTACTAGCAATGGGTTTTGCCAGACCCAGGTTCACAATCAAGGCCTGGGGACTAAACAGCGAGACAGCGATGGAGCGAGCTTCTTCCTGAAGTAAAAACCCCTGATCGTGGGCTAACTGGCGCAGATGATTCACCTTTTCGTAGCGTTGAGCTGAGGGCAGGGGATCCGCCCAAAGCAGAGCCATAGTGCCAAGATACGATTGCAGTAGCAAATGACCTAGCTTTTGAGCTTTTGTAGACAGATAGTCCGAATTGTAAGTATTGGCCTCGATTAATAAGGGCATCCGATCTACCATTTCGAGACCATACCCCTTAAGTCCCGCAATCTTACGGGGATTATTGGTAATCAACTTGAACTGATTTACCCCCAAATCGTTCAAAATTTGGGCTCCAATACCATAGTTGCGCTGGTCCGCAGGTAGCCCCAGCTTTTCATTAGCTTCGACAGTGTCAAACCCCAAATCCTGTAGCGAGTAGGCTTTGAGTTTGTTCACTAGACCGATGCCACGCCCTTCCTGACGGAGATAAACCACCACCCCTGAGCCGACATTTTCAATCATCTTTAAAGCCGTTTGCAACTGCAGACGACAATCACACCGCAGAGACCCCAGGGCATCGCCAGTTAAACATTCTGAGTGGACCCGCACCGTCACTGGTTTAGTCCCAAAGGTGTCTGGGTTACCTTTAACAATGGCCACATGTTCAGAATTATCTAGCAGGTTGCGATAAGCGTAGATTTGAAATTTACCAAACTGAGTGGGTAAGTCAGCTACCGCCTCCCGCTTAACCAGGCGCTCATGACGCAGGCGATAGCTGATCAAATCAGCAATGCTAATTAGCTTGAGGCCGTGGATTTTAGAATAGTCAATCAGCTCTGGCAAACGGGCCATAGACCCATCAGCATTCTGAATTTCACAGATGACACTAGCAGGATAGAGTCTGGCCAGTTTTGATAAATCCACGCCTGCTTCCGTATGGCCGGCCCGCTTTAGTACACCTCCTTCCTTAGCCCGTAGGGGAAAAATATGTCCCGGTCGTCGTAAATCCTGGGGTTTAGCATCGGGATTGATGGCCACCTGAATAGTGCGGGCGCGATCTTCTGCTGAAATGCCTGTGGTCACACCCCAGCTAAGGTTAGCGTCAATACTAATGGTGAAAGCAGTCTGTTCGTTTTCATCCTCAAATCCATTACCACTGACCATTAAAGGAAGGTCCAATTCATCGAGGCGATCGCCCGTCATGGCCAAACAAATCAACCCTCGGGCCTCAACAGCCATAAAGTTGATCATATCTGGGGTAGCAAATTGAGCAGCACAAACTACATCCCCTTCATTTTCACGATTTTCGTCATCCACAACGACGATTGCTTTGCCTGCAGCCAGGTCTGTTAAAGCCGAATCGACGCTGTCAAACTGAAATTCTGCTAGTTTCTGCTCTATCGTCTGACTAGTCTCTGCACTGGATGATAAACCTGAACTGGATGATAAAGATGATGGATTAACGTTGGCAACCACGGAACCCTGCCTACTGACTGTCAATTGACTGCCAATAGATTGTAATGTGTTATTCCTTAGATTGTGGTATCTCCTCTTCAGGGAGAGGATTGCTGTGAGCTTTGTAGAGGATCAATCAGGACAATGGGATGACGTGTCGGATCTTCTTGACCGCTTTGTTCACGCATAATTCGCCCAGATTGCTCTGGATCAAAATTGTGACTAAAGTCCTGCCACACACCATCGTGCTCCTTTTCTAAAGAGAGAATAGAGTGGTTTAGCTGGTTTAGGTCTGCTTTCTGTTGGCGATAATAGGGAAACAATTTAGCGATGGTGGAGGTGGCTACAACCGCCAGTAAAACATTGACGGTGAGCTTTACCGTAGACTCCAAAACCAATGATTGGCGAGCTTTACCCCGAATGACCATAGGTGTCCTTCGTCGAGTCATTAACGTCTATCCCTAACATGTTGTCAAGCTGCTGCTTAGCTTGCCATATTATGGGCCTTAATGCTGTATTCGAACCACAAATTTGCTCTTTTGCCAAAAAATAACGCAGCTTTGCTGAACACTGGGCACTGAGCCATAAAAAAGCCTTGAGCATTGCTCAAGGCCGCTATAAATATTGCTCGAAAATATTGCTCGAAATTGCTCAAAAGTAACTATTTTGCTAAAGACGCTAGAGCAGAGCCTAAAACATGAGGGCTGTTGCTTAATAAAGCCTGCTAAATCAGGTGTCGCTTCAGATGTGAGTTAGATAGTGGGGTCTAACTGACTCTGCCTACTTATAAAGCTCAGTACCAAGACGAAGAGCCAAAACACCAGGAATTAAAGCAATAAGAAGAGCGAGGATGATTTGAGTGTCAGATAAAGCCATGGAGCACTAAGTTCCTTACTAAATAATGACTACTATGTTCTTAGAGAATTGTTGACTAAAACTGCCACAATCAGACGCTTTGCAAACAATCTGTTACAGACTTTAACAACAGGGCTATGGGGCGTCTTGATTACATGCTTGTTGGAGGGGCATCTAAAGCGATAGTTCCCTTGATATATAAACCTTCACAAGGGTTTCATTATTGAGATCTTTTTAAGACTAAGAAGAGCTAGAAATGTTGCTATTCTGTCGGTGTATTCCCAAAAACCATGATAGCTTGAGCAAATTGGTGGGATTCCTACTAGTGGTATTCAGCTAGTGGTATTCAGAGATTGCCATGGATAGGGCTCAAATTATTTATCTGAGGAAAGTTATAAACCTGAATTAGAATGTAACTTTAATAACACTCATAATTGTAGTGAATGCGTTATCACTACCTAAACGAAACTTTGCTCTAAAATTAGCGGTTTAAAAGCTGCCTGGTGGGTATTTTATATTCCTGGTTAAACAATGAACTCAGCTTCCTCTGGTATCGATAGCCGCAGCACCACTGTATCAAGCAGTTTAAGGCAGTCTCCGGGTGTACCCTCAACATTTCGCTCGGCCTTAGAGCTAAAGCTAACACGATTACAAAGGGATGTGCTGCGGATGGGAGCATTGGTAGAGAGTTCCTGTCTGTTGGCCAGGGAAGCATTGTGCGATCGCAATATTGATGCCGCCAAAAACCTAAAGAAACACGATAAACAAGTTGATCAGCTCTACCGACAAATTGAAGTAGATTGCATCAATTTAATTACGTTAGAAGCCCCCGTTACTCAGGACCTACGTTTAGTCAGTGCTTTAATGCAAATGATTCGCGATCTAGAGCGGATCGGTGACTATGCCAAAGATATTGGTGAGGTATCGTTAAGGCTATTTCCATATCCTGCCCATGGGGCGATGGATCAGATTCAGGTCATGCTTGACCGCTGTCGATCTATGGTGGCCTTGAGTTTACTTTCCCTATCAGAACTGGATGTGGAAGCTGGTCGAGAAATCAAAGAAAAAGATGACGTTGTCGATGACGATTACGAACGTCTCTATGAGCTTTTGGTCCAGGGTCCTGTTTCTAGAAGTGTTGAACCTACGGTTTTGTTAGTACTGGTTATTCGTTATTTAGAACGTATTGCGGATCATGCCACAAATATTGGTCGACGTGTAGTCTTTGTGGTCACCGGAGAGCGGCATTAAGATAAATTATTTGAAACATATTTGACATAACGACCACTTTAAGGAACACTTATACCGTTCATATGCTAATTTTCTTGAGCATGCTCATATAAGGGCAGTTTGAAAGGCATGCCATACTGTGCAGCGGTAGTTTAGAGTAATTTTTCAGGGATGCGTCTTGGGGGATTGCCCTCGTACCTTGTAAATTTACTGGTTGCTAAGTGGTATGGCAGTCGTGCTTGCAGTCCGCAGAGCAGCGTTTGTCATTGCATTCTATTCCCAGTCTCTGACCAAGAAACCAGTGGCATGTTTCACTAACCACATAGGATTCATCGCTACATGAATTTTTCAATCGCTTCCCTGCTATCTAATTTTTCAAACGACAAGCTCGTTACGACCAAAGCCCTAGAAAAAAAACTCAATTGCTCCGATGATAATCAGATCAGTGATCTAAATATTGCTCTGGATGCCCTAGAGCGTATTGGTGTGCTGGAGAAGGATCGGGGTCGATATCGGCGTATTTATGAAGAAGGCGTCATTGAAGGTAAGCTACGATGCTCCAGTAAAGGGTTTTGTTTTGCCATTCAAGATGAAGAAGACGCTGACGATATCTATGTCAGAGAGGCCCATCTTAACCATGCTTGGAATGGCGACCGAGTATTGGTGAAGGTGACCAAAGAGGGGAACCGACGTCGTAGCCCGGAAGGTGAAGTACAGCTTATCTTAGAGCGGGCAAACTCCTCCGTTTTAGCACGCATTAGGGAAGCTGAAGCAGGGGATCGCTTACAGGCGGTCCCCCTTGATGATCGATTGTTATTTCAGCTGGATTTACAAAATCAAGAGGAAGATGAACTAAGTCAGGCCGACTTGCAGGCAGCTATTGATCATCTGGTTCATGTGGAAATTCTGCGCTATCCCATTGGACAACATTTGCCTCAGGGGAAAGTGGCCCAAATTTTGGGCAGTGATGCAGAGGCAGCGGCTGACATTGACATTGTTTACTGCAAGCATGACTTACCCCGAGCGTTTCCTGAAGAAGTGATGATGGCCGCTAAAGCATTACCTAATCGTGTGCGCAAGGCTGATATCAAAAAGCGAATTGATTTGAGAGACCAATCCACCATTAGTATTGACGCTGATGGTGCTCAAGTGATTGACGATGCCCTTACCTTAGAGCAGCTGGATGATGGCAATTGGCTACTGGGAATTCATGTGGCAGATGTTTCATACTACGTACCTGCCAATAATCCTATTGACCAAGAAGCTTGTCGTCGAGGAACATCAGTTTATTTAGCGGATTCACCAGTACCTCTGCTGCCGCCACCGCTGTCCACTTCATTGTGTGCCCTGCTGGCAGATAAGGAGCGGTTGACAATTTCCGTGATGGTGATTCTCTCTTCAGACGGGGAGGTGTTAGCCTATGAAGTCCAGCCATCGGTAATCTACAATGATCACCAGCTGAATTATCATGAGGCCCAGGCTATTTTGGAGCGGGACGACAGTGATGCTCTAGATGCGCTGTCGTTTAATCAAAGTGATCTAACGCAATACGAAGATAGCTTTGAGCTTGTTGATCAGCTGTTTGAAGTGAGTAAACTTCTACAACAACAGCGTAATCAGCGTGGTTCGTTCGATCTTAATCTTCCAGATCATGTTTTTCCAGAAGAAGCAGGGGAAGAGTTATCCCATTATCTCTCTCCTAAGTTTCAACATGATGACGAGGGTGGTCTTGGTGTGATGGTGGTTTCAGACTTGCTTCCAGCCCGACGGATTGTAACTGAATGCATGTTGTTAGCCAATCAGCTAGTGGCTAAACATCTCAAAGAGCTAGGTGTACCAGCTATCTATCGTCTCCATGGCACTCCCGATCCGGGGGATGTGCAAGAACTGATCAAGTTAGCCAATAATATGGGGCTAAATTTACATCTGGAAAATGAAGAATCTGTTGCCCCTAAGGACTATCTTGGATTTGTTCAACAGTTTAGCCAGTCCAAAGCTGAAAAAGTACTGACCTATCTGTTGTTGTCTACGTTAAAACCAGCTTCCTATGGTAGTCATCCCGATGGTCATTTTGGTCTAGCGTTAGAAGATGGGTATACCCACTTTGCTTCTCCCGTAAGACGTTATCCTGATTTGCTGGTACATCGATTACTCCATGCGGTGTTTGATGAGGGGCGAGATCGCAAAACTACTCGCTCCAAAGATAGGGTTGACTTGCGTAGCAGCAGTAGCCATGGCAATGTTAACTGGAGTGTCCTACCCCCAGATATACACAGCGAATTTGAAGAACAGTTTAGTCACATAACCACCCATCTGACAGAGCGGGAGCGTTTAGCCCAAGAAGCTGAGTCTGATTTAGAAGGCTTGAAAAAAGCCGCATTTATGCAGGCCCATACGGGGGAAGTGTTCCATGGACTGATTACAGGCGTACAGTCCTATGGTTTCTTTGTGGAACTGGAAGAATTGCTGGTTGAAGGGTTGGTACACGTTAGTTCCCTTAAGGATGACTGGTATGAGTATCGTTCTCGACAGCAAAAATTGATGGGACGTAAGAATCGGCAACAATATCGTCTCGGTGACCGAGTAGAAGTCCAGGTGAAGAGCGTGGACTATTACCGTCAACAGATTGACCTAGTGGCGGTCGGTGGCGGTAGTGAAGCCATCGATGACGATGACGATGACGATGACGATATGACTAACGGCGATATGACTAACGACGATATGACTGATAACGACGATATGACTGATGACGATGTCTACGACGATGGCGAAGAGTAGACTATGTCAAACGATGCACAAGCAGCATCCCGTCCTCTGGTTTTAGGCATTACTGGAGCGTCTGGTTTAATCTACGCCGTACGAGCCCTTAAACATCTGCTAACAGCAGGCTATGAGGTTGACCTAGTCGCGTCTAAGGCGGTGTATATGGTTTGGCAAGCTGAGCAACAGGTACGATTGCCTGGAGATCTAGGCCAGCAAACCTTGTTTTGGCGAGAGCAGGCTGGGGTGCCAGCAGCTGGTGACCTACGTTGTCATGCCTGGAGCAATGTGGGGGCCACTATTGCCAGTGGTTCGTTTAAGACTCTGGGTATGGTGGTGATGCCCTGTAGTATGAGTACGGTGGGGAAATTGGCAGCTGGCTTAAGTTCGGACCTGTTAGAGCGGGCTGCCGATGTGCAGCTTAAGGAGGGGAAGCCGTTAGTTTTAGTGCCCCGTGAAACGCCTTTGAGCTTAATTCACCTGCGTAATTTAACGACTCTGGCCGAAGCAGGCGCTAAAATTGTGCCAGCAATTCCAGCCTGGTACCATCAGCCCCAAACTATTGATGATCTAGTGGATTTTGTAGTTGCCAGGGCGCTAGACCAGTTGGATATTAACTGTGTACCGCTAAATCGTTGGCAGGGACATGGTCAAAAGCGGTAGGGTGGATCATGGCCCACCGAATTTTGGGCAACAGGAGAAGATTGGAATGGTTCAGCTGATTGCATTGCTATTGCTCGTGGCCGCTCTGGTCATTCTGGTGCTGCAAAATCTGACTCCTGTGGTGGGGCTGGTGGTGTTGGGTGTATCGGTGGGGGCGTTGCCGGTGTCGGTGTGGCTGCTGGGTGCGATCGCAACCGGTGTCCTGTGTACCCTAATCATCTATCAGCTAGTGCCTCAAAAACGAGCCTATCGCCCCATTGGTAAGCGGTTGAGTGATCCGGCCCCTGAACCCACGCGATTTGTTAATCCGCCAGTGGATACCCCCATGGGTATGCCAGATGCTCGTTCTAGTAATGCCCCATCCGGTCGCTTTCAGCAGTCAGACCGTCAAAATCCCTACGACAGTGACTGGGAAAATTTTAGAGCGCCAGAACAGTGGGATGACTGGGGGCAAAAGCAGCCTTCGGAGTATGTGGCTAGTAATCGACCGAGGCCATCTGTAGGTGATGCGGTTGATGATACGTTTAAGGATATTGAATCGGGCTGGGGTGATGACGACTATGAAACGTCGGCACGATACGCATCACGACAGGAGACTAGTCCAGATATTGGCTGGGATGATAGCAGTGCCTACGATTCGAGTAGAGTGGAGCGGCTCAACTATGAGCCCCGCACCTATGAAGAAGGCTGGCTCTACGGTAATGACGCGCCTGAAGAACCGTTAGGGATAGCTGAACCTGGTGAGCCGAGGCCAGATGATCCAGATGAGAGCGTATACGATGCAAACTATCGGGTAATCATTCCGCCCTACGATGTTCAAGATAAAGATAGTTGAACACTAGGAGCATTGCACTATGGTTCAAGCGCCATCATACTTACCGGCCTAGCCAATGAACGCATGTCTGCCATCTGCCGATCTCATCAACACAGGCTTGAAAGCTTCTTTCAATGGCAAGCGCATGCACAGTTAGTACCACAACGGTGCATGCGATAATGATGAATCGCGTCTCGATTTGGTTCACTTGTATTTTCCCCAATGTCTTAAACAAAGGAGCAGCCTCCTTTGTTTAATAATTCATGTTGTCTGGCCCACTGATCCGGATCTCTAGCTTTTTGGAAACTCTTAGCCGCTCAGATCTGGCCATAACGGCTAATCAGAAAACCAGATTTAATCTGAAGGCATCATGTCCCCTACAACTAGAAAGACGTTAACGTTGTAAACACTTCTGTCTTTGAAAAAATTCTGTTTGACCTTTTGCATTTCGACAATAAAGCGTTCTCCTGTGGCGGTCTGGCAGTAGATGTCGAAAATAGCTTTACGATCTGCCCAGGTATTGCCGAAAAATTCGGGATTTTTGAAGTTCAGGTCCTGGATATGGTGATAGTTGTGCTGCGGTGCCCTCGTTTCTCTAATGGTAACCGCCTAGTCGTTATGGGTGAGTGCTAGTAAGCTAAAGCAGTAGAGCGCCCAGTCTGTTCAGGTGCTATTCACCTAACCTGATAACCAGAGATGTCCCCGGTTTTACCTATTGATACCCAGCGCTATCAGTCTGGTGACTATACCTTGGAGGTGACTGCCCGACCATCGCCGCTATCGCAGTGGAGCGCTCGGCCAGTGGTGCGTCAGCTGCGCTTTAATCTGTGGTCAGAGCAACCAGAACGTCAGCGGCTGGCGGCTGGCGATCAACATCAGTTAGTCACCCTTAGCGATGCGGTTGAAACCTATGTGCAGAGACATCTTACCCAGCAGGCCTGGCCCCAAACCCATCGCTTAACATTGCTTGAGCAGGAAATAGAATTTAGCACCCTGCAGCTGTTTAATTTAGCAGAGGTGCTAAGTGCCTATGGCCAGGGGCAAATTACTTTGCCAGCTTTCCCACGTCAGAGTCAATTACGTCGTCGTCGTCCGCGTTGGCGGACAGGGTCAGCTGCGGCCTCTCTGCTGGTAGCTGTCGGTGTCACTACAGCCTATCTTTACTACCGACCAGCGGTCTTTAATGAAGTGGCTACTACTCAAGCTCCAGCTGACGTCCTTGAAGATAAAGTCGTTGTCTTGCCGGAAGCTAATACCCCATCGGAAGGTGGTTCTGCTGCTCCATCAGCCCCATCATTAGAACGGGCTCCCGCTGAAGACAGGGATGTATCCGGTAGTCCTGAACGTAAGGCAAGCGAAGATCTGGCCCAGCAACCCTTAGAGTCAACAGAGCTTGATTCAGTTAGAGCTATACCAGTGCCAACTGAATCACAGTCTGCAGCGTCAACAAATACAGAGTCTAGTTTTGATGTGCCTGCTGCTGAGGCTTTAGATCCAGAAGAAATCATGCCAGAGGCGGAACGGCTTGAGTTGAATGGTGCTATGCCTGAAATAGCCAAAATACCGGAATCACCTGAGCCAGCAGCAGCTCCAAGGGAACCAATGGCTACGGTTGCTGTTGGTGAGTCTGAACAGGCAGAACGCTTAGGAGAGGCAGCAGGTGGAGGTATGGCGGATACTGCTGCCGGTGGTGATTTACAGCGATCGCGAATAGCTACTGAAGAAACAGCCAGTGGCTTTGGGGTATTGGATGCGATCGCAACCCAACTTGCGCCCTACCAACCTACGGAAGCCAATTACCCGCTGATGTATCACCTACAAATTGCGTCAAACGGTACGATTATTGCCATTGAACCCATTGGGGAAAATGTGCCTGCGATTATGGTGTCTAACGAGGTTATTAACCCAGCCCCTGGACGGTCTTTAAAGGTTGAGGTGATTTACACGGGGGATAATCGGCCTGTGGTTAATGAATTGTTTGAATAATTTGGGTTGCGTGCTGTTGCCTATTGTCTGATGACCATTTCCCAATAAACGCAACCCAATCTACGATTTGTTTTTCTTCGGTTCTTCTTTTTTCTGTTTTGCGCGGCTTTTGCGTCGGGCCAATCCCTGGTTGATGGGAAAGCCTGCCACTGGAATCACCTGATAACGACGTTCCTCTTCCAGCTTTTTGAGCTTTGTGTAGTCAACCCACTGAATACAGTCAACCGGGCAAGTATCAATGGCTTCCTGAATTAGCGCTTCCTGGTCACCATCCTGACGCACCACCCGCGCTCGACCGTGGAGAGGCTCTATATAGAAGGTATTGCAGGCAACGTGGGCACAGTTTTTGCAGCCAATACAGGTCATCTCATCCACATAGACGCCCTTTTGCCGCACAGCCCCCCCGAGTTCAGGCTCAAAGCCAGTACGGTTGTCGGCATCCCTGAGTAATCCACCGAGTTCAGGTTCTAGACCCGATCGCTCGTCGCTAAGAGGAACGTTTTGCAAAGTCATTGATATTACTCCAATTGCATAGGGGTAACCCCCAAAAGCAACAAGGACGACGTTGAAAGTCCCAACGCCGCCCCTATCTAATCAGCTAGCTTGAAAGCTGAGAATCTTAGTTTTGAGCCCAGCGCTGTAAAACCAATCGAATGGAACCGTCCTTAGCCGTTGTTTGCTCAGCTACCTGAAACCCCTGTCGAGAAGTCTCATCCATAACTGTGTGGTAAGCATAGCGCTGAGTTACCTGGTTCAAAAAGCCATCCACTGAGAGAGGTTGCTGCCAATACTGTATATCAGCCACTAGCTCATAGTCTCCAGTATCTGCATTGCGCTTAAAGCCAAGATCGTAGCCATTACCTTGCTCGATGACTACTTCAGCGGTTTCAGTCTTTCCCTGATAGCCGCGCACAGTTTGTGGGCCTGCTTTCCAGTCGGTCCCCATGTCGGTGAGTGCAGCCTGCAGGGCGGGCAGATTACGGATTTTGGTTTTGATCTGGCTAAAGTGCGACATCTTAAAACTTGTATGTTTTTGAAGTTGACAAAATGGCCATCGGGCCAAAGCAGCGGCGAAGCGATAGCTTCTACCAGCTGCGGTAATTAGCCTGGGAATCAGTCTGTTCAGACGTTAATTGATTACCCTGGGCATAGAACTCAGACGTCTTTTCCTGAGATACAACCTGGCCTAACTGAGCCTCAATAGCAGCAGTCACTTCAGCGCAAGAGCGACCGACAATACCAGTCACCAGCTCCTTAACTCGGCCATCGGGATAAATAACAAATTCCAATGTTTCCAAAGGGACTCACCTCTTGGAGCAATTGCCTTACCAAATAAGACGAACGTAGACAAACAATAACTAAATATTAGTTCAAACTCCATACAAAAAGTTAATACAGAGTATTGATTTTGAGAGTGTCTACGTTAGCTGTTTGAATTAGTGTCGCGCAACTTTCTAGAGCCGTCAAGCAGAGGGCTTGGAGAGATCAATCGCCACCGTAAATCTTTTACAAAAGTCAATATTTTGAGATGTTTCTTGGTTTTGTTGCGTCTTAATTTGGGCGATGATACTACCTGCGAAATGTGTTGAAGATGCCATTATTCAATGGTTTGGTAGTGATCAAGCGAGGTGGATTGGTATGGAAGCTGGGGGATTTAAATTTGAGCAGGATTTTATTGATTCGCTGCGCTGTATTCCTATGATTGTGCGGCTCAAGTTAGATACCTGTGGGGTCAAGCTCACACTGAATCACTGGCATCAGTTCACCCAGGCTGAGCGGCAAGCATTGATGAGTATGTCGTGTGATTCTCAAGAAACCATCAGGGCTTATCAACAGTATCTACAGGGACTGGTTACTCATTACACAGGACAGCCTGCTAAAGAGATAGAGGTGCCGACTCAGCTGCCTTGGGTAGAGTTGGCTGTTCCTGAGCAAGTACGGGTAAAGGCGGCAACCCATAATTTAGAAATTAGTCCCGATGCCTGGGGCTTGTTAACTCCAGCCCAGCGGTTTGCCTTGATTAAGCTCAGTCGGCCAAGCCATGAAAATCGAAACTTTATGCCGGCGATGCAAGAATTTGGTCTTGCGGATTGAAGGTTAGGGTTGAGTTTTAAAGTATCCGTGCTGCTAGTATCAATACCAGCGCAATCAATACCAGCGCAAACGTTGGTTTAGCTGTTTTGCTCCCTATGAATAACCATTCACTCAACAACCAAGGTTATCAGGTCCCTAAACGAGTGGGGAAAGCCCGGCCAGCTAGGTTCCCATGGCTATTGTTGGTATCAGTACTAATGGCACATATCGGGGTTGGTCTGTTGCTATCGATATTTTCGCCCCCATTCTGGGTATGGCCGTTAGCCCTTGGGGGGACCTTTATCCAGACCCTGGCGTTAGCTGGTCCTACGGCCCTCTCGTCTTTTAAGGGGCTGCAAATTTTATTCTCTCGATTTTTGACCTGTTTAGGGGTGGGACTTTCAGTTGTAGCGTTGGCGATTGCGGTTGGGTTTGGGGGAACGGCTGATATTGATCAAATTCGCTTTACTCAAACTGGCTCCGCTCTATTTTTTGTCAATCTAGGGGTTTTGCTGCTGACAGCGTTCTGTAGTTTGCTGATTGCTTATTTTGGTGACCATCTATTGGTTCGCATTGGACGGGCCCGCTGTAGTTTATCGGTTTTAAGTATTTGTTTTTTAGGTTTACTGGTTGGGGGCGCATTGGGGCTTGCGATCGCAAGCTAATATCCCTAACCTGATTGTTCAGCTCAAAATGTTATTCGTTTCAGACAGACATTTTTGATGGTATTAGCGATTGACTTTGGCACTAGTAATACAGTGCTCTGCCGGTGGAATGTGGCTACCCAGTCTGCTGAAGTTTTAGCATTGGATGCTATTGCCCAACGAGTTTCGGGACAAGCTTTGGTTCCTAGTCTGCTCTATGTGGAAGACGCCCAACAAGCTAACGTACTGATTGGTCAGCCTGTACGCGATCAGGGCTTAGATCGATCTGAACGATGCTTCAAAAATTTTAAGCGTGGTATTGGTACTTCCATACAAGGGTTTATGCCGGATTTGGATGGTCGCACCCTCTCATTTGAGCAAGTGGGAGAATGGTTTTTAACCCAGGTAATTGAGCAGCTGAGACAGCAGGAAGACCCCCTGGATGAGGTGGTTCTGACAGTTCCTGTTGATAGCTTTGAAACCTATCGTAACTGGTTAGGCCGTCTCTGTCAGAGTTGGCATGTTAACCGTGTGCGGATGATTGATGAACCCACGGCGGCGGCCTTAGGCTATGGCCTAACTGATAATCAAACGGTGCTGGTGATTGACTTTGGCGGTGGCACGTTAGATTTAGCCATTGTCCAACTGCGGGGGGGGCGTTCCCAAGGGTTGGGTTACATTCTCAAGTGGGGGCAGAAGGCCATGGGAGCGTCAGCTCAGAAGGTCTCGACGGCAAAGGTTTTGGCTAAAGCGGGGGAGAATCTAGGGGGCGCTGATATCGATCAATGGGTGGCTCAGTATCTGTGTGATCACTATGGAATTTCAGTATCACCGTTGACGCTTCGACTGGCAGAACAGCTTAAAATTCAGCTATCAACAGCGCTGAGTGCAAATGAAAGTTATTTTGACGATGAAACCTTTGATAGCTACGACCTGACCTTAGAACGCGAGCAGTTTGAAACGGTGTTGCAAGAGCAGGGATTTTTTGAGCGTTTGGATAAACGGGTTACCGAGGTTTTGCAACAGGGTCGTCGGCAGGGGATAGATATTGAAGATATCGATGCCGTATTGCTGGTGGGAGGAACGACTCAAATTCCTGCCATTCAAACCTGGGCCAAACGCCGATTTGAGCAAACAAATTTATATTGCGATCGCCCCTTTACAGCCGTGTCAGCTGGAGCCCTCCAGCTCCAGCAGGTAAAACTGACAGATTTTCTGTATCACGGTTATGGCATTCGATTTTGGGACAGACGCAATAATTGCCACGGTTGGCATCCCATTATTCCTCAAGGGCAACCCTATCCCATGACCCAACCGGTAGAACTGGTCCTGGGAGCTTCCAGTGACAAACAGCCAAGCATTGAACTGATTATTGGTGAATTGGGTCAGCAGCAGGGGAGCACTGAGGTTTACTTTGAAGCGAATCGTCTCGTTACTCGACAGACCCAAGCAGGCCAATCTATCGCTCAGCCATTAAATGATAAAGCCCCTAAAATTGCCAGCTTAAATCCTCCTGGAATGCCCGGTGAAGACCGGGTGAAGCTGAGTTTTACAGTTGATCAAAACCGATTGTTGAGAGTCACCGTAGAAGACATGCTCACCGCAGAAGTTCTAGCCACAAATCAGGCAGTGGTAGAACTTTCATAAGTGCTGCTTTTATTGGCGCTCTTATTGGCCTTCTGCAGGAGCCCCCCCCTCCAGCCGCTGTCTTAATTCTTGACCAGCCTGTTCGGCTTCTGACTGGGTCTTGGTAATAATAAATGTTTGAGTGGCTAGCAGCACAATAATGAACAGAATTCCCGATAGGGTAAAGCTGAGCTTGGTGGATGGAATGCTCTGGCCCAGGGCATAGATTGCGATCGCAAATACAGCAGCCAAATAAATCTTTGACATCACTGGCATAGCCGATGCCGACCAACACAGAGCTACTAAAATCGCATTGAAATACAAGGTCAAAAGCCCCAGGTGAATCCGCCTGGCATAAATTTGTTGAGCCCGTTTACGGCTGCCAGCAGAGGGGAGTTTGAGCCGATTACTAACGGCATTGAGCCCATCAATCACTGTGTAAAATACAGGAATAATCAAGCTTGTCACCATTATCAGCTCTGGGGACGGAGCCTGCAGAGTTTGATTAATAGATTCTGACGATAATGCTAAAGTAACGGCCTGGTTAAATAAGAATGCCGCTGCTGCTGCTACCAGCACAATTAGCAGATCAACGCCTAAAACAGGGACAACCGGTATAGGGGCTGTGCGTGTCTTCATAGAGCAAATGTATTTCCTTGTGAAAAGCCTGTAAATTTGTACACCAAGTATATCTACGTACAGCTACCGTGCCTCAGTGTCTAAATTATTCAGACCAACCGAGACCTAACAGATAGGTTAGGGATAAATTTAAACTAACATTACACCTTTTTTAAAGGAAATACTTTGATGAGTCCAACTCCAGTTTCGAGTAATCAACAGCCGATTAATGTCACTGCTGACTCTAATATCCTGCCCGCCAAAAGACTCTCTTCGGCAGATTCATCATCATGGACAATCGAAGATAGTGAAGAACTCTATCGAGTTAATGGTTGGGGAGAGCCGTATTTTTCCATAAATGCAGCGGGACATATGACGGTGTCACCTCGAGGCGATCGTGGAGGATCCTTGGACCTATACGAGTTGATTCAGTCGCTGCAGGCCCGCAACTTGTCTTTACCGATTCTTGTTCGTTTCTCCGACATTCTCGAAGATCGTCTCGAACGCCTGACGTCTTGCTTTGCTAAAGCCATTACGAAGTATGGTTATGACGGATGTTATCGTGGTGTTTTTCCGATCAAATCTAACCAGCAGCGTCATCTTGTAGAAGACTTGGTTAGATTTGGAGAACGTTATCAGTTTGGTTTAGAGGCTGGGAGCAAACCTGAATTGATGATCGCTCTAGCCATGTTGAAGACACCTGGAGCTTTGCTAGTCTGTAATGGGTATAAAGATCGGGCCTACCTTGAAACAGCCATGCTAGGGCAAAAGCTAGGTCAACATCCCATCATTGTCTTGGAACAGTTGGATGAACTGCCTTTAGTGCTTGAAGTCAGTCAGTCATTGAATATTCAGCCCCGGTTAGGGGTGCGAGCTAAACTTTGCACCAAAGGGATTGGTCGCTGGGCCGGCTCGGCAGGAGACCGAGCTAAATTTGGCCTAACAATTCCTGAGATTTTGACGGTGGTCGAACAGCTACGGACGGCTGGTATGTTGTCATGTTTGCAGCTGCTTCATTTTCACATTGGGTCTCAAGCATCATCCATTAGCATCATCAAAGATGCGCTGCGAGAGGCCTGCCAAATCTATGTAGAACTGGCTAAACTAGGGGCCAATATGCAGTATTTGGATGTAGGTGGTGGCTTAGGAGTGGACTACAACGGGTCTAAAACCAATGTACCAGCCTCAAAAAATTACAGCATTCAAAATTACGCCAATGATGTTGTTGCAGAAGTCAAAGAAGCGTGTTCTGCAAGAAATTTGCCAATGCCGACCTTGGTTAGTGAAAGCGGTCGGGCTATTGCCTCTCATCAATCTGTATTAGTGTTTGATGTGCTGGGCAGTAGTGAGGTACGTCCCCAAGAGCCCTTTCAACCATCCGAGGCGGATCATGCCATTCTAAAAGAACTCTATGAGGCCTATCAAAGTATTAACCCTAAAAACTATCAAGAAGTTTTCCATGATGCCGAACAGTTTAAAGGGGAGGCCGTTAGTCTATTTAACTTTGGCTATCTGAGCTTAACTGAGCGAGCCCGTGTGGAGAATCTTTTTTGGGCCTGCTGCCAAAAGATCATTCAGGTACTACATCAGGAAACCTATGTGCCCGATGACCTAGCTGAGTTAGAAAAGATGATGGCATCCATTTACTACATCAACCTATCGATTTTTCAATCGGCACCGGATAGCTGGGCGATTGGTCAGCTGTTTCCCATCATGCCCATTCACCGTCTGGAGAAAGAACCTACCTGTCGTGTTACCCTGGCGGACCTGACTTGTGACAGTGATGGCAAAATTGATCAATTTATTGATCGCCATGATGTCAAATCAGTGTTAGAACTCCATGATCTGAAAGCGGGAGATCGGTATTATCTAGGCATGTTCCTAACTGGTGCATATCAGGAAGTGATGGGAAATCTTCATAATCTCTTTGGCGATACCAATATGGTTCATATTCATCTCACTCCCCAGGGCTACACCATTGAACATGTGGTCAAAGGAGATACCATGAAAGAAGTCCTTAGTTACGTGCAGTATGACTCTGAGGATTTGGTCGAACAAATTCGGCGACGTTCGGAAGTGTCTTTGCGGGAAAAGCAGATTACCTTGTCTGAGGCTCAATTATTGTTGCAAAACTACGAAGAGAGCCTTAGCCGATACACCTATTTGTCCTAAAAATTTTGTAGGGACGTTCCATGGAACGTCCCTACAAAATTTCTTTAAACCGATTGCAACTTGGAAAGATCCGGTTTAACCTTCAGTTTCACTACCAGGGCTGTAATATTATCATGGCCATTTTGTTCGTTGGCCAGTTCAATTAAGTCGGCCACCCCCTCTTCGATCCCTTTATGTCCCCTAAGAATGGGCTCAATGTGGGTAGAGCAATGGGTTTCTAGCAATCTGTCATCACTCAGACCGTCGGAACACAGCAATAACAGCGTGTCTTCTGTAAGGTTTAGATAGTTAAAGCTAGGATCTAAAACATCTTCACCACAGGGACCAAGGGCCTGGGTAAGCTGGTAGGCATCTGGTCTAGCATAGGCAATGGCAGGTTCCACACCCCGTTTAATTTCTCTCTGGCCCACTTCATGGTCAACGGTAATTTGTTGCAAACCCAATCGCTTAGTGTAGCGATATAGACGGCTATCGCCGACGTGGGCCGCCACGGCGTGAGTCCCTTTAACCAGTAACATAACCAGCGTGGTACCCATGCGGGCACTACCGGTACGTTCCTCTAACTGATTTTTTTCATAGATAACTTGATTTGCTCGACTGATGGCCTGGCGTAGTTCTATTTCACTAGGGATATCTGTATGCCAATGACCATCGAGATAGTCCCGTAGGGTATCAACCGCTAGCTGACTGGCAACTTCACCACCAGAGTGGCCGCCCATGCCATCACACAGAATGTAGGCACACTTTGCATCTAAGGTCTGACTAGATAGGGTTTCCTGACGACTCAAAGCAGACTGAATAAAGTAGTTATCTTCATTGTGGTCCCGCTGTTGACCCACATGGGACTGGCCAGCGTCTTCCAGGCCCGTTAGCTTCATCGGTAACACCATGGTGGGTGAATCGATGCTATCCATACCTGCATCGTCAGTCAGGTCGAGGTTTTCTAACCCTGGAATATCTAAATCTGCCAGGACATTGGCATCAGGAGAGGTTTCTGAGATGGCGAGGGCAATGTCTGTACCCAATTGGTATTTATCTGCGATCGCAACCAGAGCTTCCTTTAAATCGTCAATAACATCAAATTGCCCCTCAGTTACCTGGGCCGCAAGCTCTACAAGTTCACGTAAAGACTGCTTATTAGATTGGAGCAAAGACTGCCACAATAGCCCCATATCGGCCAAGCGATAGTCATTACGGTAGGGACCCATCTCAATACATCTCAAACAGACGATTTGGTCCTCATCCATACATAGATTGCTAATGTTTAGCAAACTGCCCTGACCCTTAAAGACAGCCATGGCATCCCAAAGTTCAACCATGACATAAAAGCTATGCACCTGCTGTAATGGGTCTAACGTGGCCTGTTGCCAAACGCTAAGTAAATCTGGTAACTGTCGACGATCTTCAATAATCAAGACACTATAGTCAGACTCAATCCAGGCCTGCTGCAGTTCTGGAATCGATGGGAAAAAACGACTATGGAGTGCTATGTAGGGATAGGCTATTAAAGGAAGGAGCTGCTTATCATCAGCTTTTCCAAGCGCAGTTAAGGCAAAATTATGACGCTGCTCTACCAAAGAGGACGCCATATCATTGGGCTTTGTATCTGTTACTTGAGCGTCCAATGGCTTTAGGCCGTCGGCACTCGGGGACAACTGATCAATCAACCGATACCGTTGCTGAGTACCCAACCAATCACCAGCTGCTCGAGAACCGAGCGTAGATGAAGCTATCGGAGTTACTGTATGGGCCGCTACCTGTTCCCAAATTTGTGGATCGCCGATGACGGACTGACTCATTTCAGGCACTGGTGCTTCATCAACGACCAAAGCAACTGAGGGTTGTCCTGGAATAATCAGGGCTCTCCATACCTGTAGTGGTGACCCGCATGACTGGCAAAACTTATGCTCAGTAGGGTTATTAAATTGGCAATATGGGCAAATGATCATCAGTGGATGTAAGGGGGTCGTTGACAATGACCGCAGCTGAATAAAATTAAAGCGCTACTATTGCTTGAATAAATCAACCCGCAAGCTGATAGATAAATCTCGTCTACATTCAGAACTTTAGTTTTTCTGTATGGTAAATTCAAGATTTTACTCTAAATCTAGTTGAATACATTTGCTTAAGAACATCTGATAAACAGCCCTAGACTTGTATAAACAACCTTAGACCCGTAATTAGTAACAGTGACATTGCCATAATCAACTATTCCCAAAGTTAAAAATAGTCTTAGCGCCTAAAACCATTAAGTAGGGAACTTATAGTAGCTAAATACAGTTCAGCATAGCCGATAAGCAATCGGGGTATTGATATAAACGTCATTAAAATTAAATTAATTGTAACGTCGTCTAGATTGAGGGCGAGAATGGTTCCTATGACGCCAGGAAAGTCTGTCATTGTGTTAACTGACCTAACCTTCGCTGTTCATCATCGACTAGATAGCGTTACTGCCTAAGTTGTAGATTTCCAAATGTAGATCACAAATACTGACGTTTACAAGGCGCAGTTTAGGAAATTCAATAGATAGTGCAGCGTCAAAGCTAAAAATTCGGGTTAGATGTTAATAAAGAATACTAGCGTCAGCCATATTTCCAGGGCTACGGGGTAAAGAGTGGCCCTTCATTGTGAGGCCTGTAGACGAGCAATTAGCAGTGGAGCGCAGATATTTCTTGAAGCTGTATTGAGAAATAGTGAATTAAGTTAAGTCCCTAGATATGCTGAATAGATTCGATCAACATGAGTATTGGCAATATGATGAACAACGCCTCTAAGTATCGGTTTGTTTGCACGTTGACCTTTGGTGACATCTATGGCCAGATTATTGTCTGGCTAATTGTTCTATTTTTGAGTCTTGCATCTGCCCTCGCTCTTATGGGAGCTAGTCGTCCTATTTACGCGTTAGTTTGCGTAGGGCTGATTTTAGTGCTCTCACTTCCATTTCTACTTTTCGCTTTTGTGACGACGCTGATCAACCATATTGAATTTAGTGAAATAGAGGCTACTACAGCGGCAGACAGCAAAAATCGATCGTTTAGCACTAGTCAACAAATGTCGAGTCAAACTGCATCCTAAATTCCAAGAGTTAAGGCCTTGGTTTAATTAGCCTCTGACTCAACTGGATTAGGAGCATCAGTTGGGTCAGGGGTCGGTACTTCAGGAATTGCTGGTATATCCGGTATGTCTGCAGGAACGTCAGTCGGAGCCTCGACCGGAGCAGTCTCGCTGGCTGCTGGCGGATTGGTAGGTGTCTGATTAATTAGTTGCTGGATACGATCCTTAAATTGTACTGGAGCTAAGGATAAAGCGCTTTCAAATAAGGGTTGGGCCTCATCCTGTTTGCCAATTTCTCGTAGAATCAGGCCTTTGGCCAATATTGGACGAAAATCGACCGTGCCGCCCAATGCCTGGGCATCTTGTATGGCGATATCGTAGGTTGCGATCGCATCATCATAGCGAGATTGCTCAGCATAAACCTGCCCTAGCAGGAGTTTGACCGCAATTACATCGATAGTGCCCGGTTGAATTTTATTTGACTGCTCGGCTGTTTCAAGTGTGTCCTGCAGTAGACCAATAGCAGCTTGAGGTCGTTCTTGCTCCACTAGTAACGCCACTAGCCCTTGCAATGCTGCCATATTGCCAGGGTTGGCTGTCAATATGCTGCGATAGGTTTGAGCAGCCCCTTCCAAATCATTGAGTTCTTGCTTTGTTTGGGCTAATAACACAGAATATCGTGGCTCTTGGGGGTTTAGCTCGGCCAGTCTGGATAGGGGTTCGGCAGCACCCGCTAAATCGCCCAACCCGATGCGAGCTTCCACTAACCCCTCAAGGGCGGCCTGGTTATCAGGCTCGCGTTCCAGCACTAGCTCATAACCGTTGGCACGACCTTCTAGTTCAGCTTGACGATCCGTACTCGTGGCCGTTGGCACACTGTCGTCATAACCAGGGTTTTGATCTAATGCTGCTTGAATAAGAGGACCAATTGAGACCGCTATTAGTGCAGCAACAGCTATGAATAAAATACCGCCAACTAACCAGCGATTGCGTTTGACAGCCACAGGACTCCCCTCCTTCAAAGCAACTTGCCCATCTTAAACCCAAATGAGTCAGTACTGCTTAGCCATGGGCCTAACCTATGGGGATTGTTCGTACAGACATCTATTGACACTAAAATGCTTTAATCTAAGTCGAATAAAAATAGTAAATATTTTCTTATGAACCACACTCATTAGCGCTACGCTGCGTCAAAGCATCGGTAACAAGTTCCCAACATTTGATTAGACAGAATATCCTTAAATTAAGCTGACATCTGTCAAAATCTATGAATGGTAACGTAAAGCAACTATGGATTTACTTGGCCCAATTACCATTCAACCTATTTTTTTCAGATAGGCTTGGTTTATTAATCTAAAAACTGTTAGGTTCAACCAAACAGCAACCCGATTTCATTTTTATGACTTTTAGATAGATACAGATATAGCCCGATATAAGTAGTAGGTCAGCTATGGGTTTGCACATTCAAACCCATTAGCCCACCTCTAAATTAATTTAAACTGTTCAAACATTTTAAGTAAGCCGGTTTTCCTGATTGAGGAGGTTTCGAGATTGATGAGTTCTGCAGACAGTCGCCCCCCTGAAATGCCCAATACTGCATCCGAGAACAAGCTGGATGTAAGCGCAGCTGCTGACTCGAATCGTCCTGCTCTCAAAAAACCACCTAGACGTCCTGTTAAGCCTGTTGCGCCTGTTGAAGAGAGCACATCGGTTAAGAATCCAGTTGCAGAGCAATTGGTGGCATTGAAGAAAGCCAACGCTCCTAAGCCTGAACCAGCGCCAGTCGAGAGCGTCGAGCCGGTTGCAATAGTCAGTGATGATGAACCCGAGTCTACTGAGCCTGAAGCCCCCCAACCTAGGTTACAGCCTATTGCACCACCGAGTGAGCCCATGCAGTACAGGGCTATTGGTTTGCTAAAGGGGCGTTATGAACCCTCAGAAGAAACCTTTAATCGGGGCAGCATCATTAATCACGATGGCACTACCACTGCTGCTGTGCTTTTGGGCCGTACAACCAGTCTGGTTAAGAAGCACTTAGACCTGGAAAAGGAGCACCTCTGGGTAGTTTATCCTCGGACTATTTTTCAAGACGATATTGGTATTGCTGTGCAAATCGTCGGTGTGTGGGAACCAGAAACCCTAGGCGATGATGATGACGAGACCATCGAAGCGCCTGCGGGTGCAATTCAACCCGATTATTTCTCTATTCGTGGTGAGGTTGTGAAATATGATGAGCGGAAACAGGAAATCACGGTTAGCATTGTTCAGAAAATGCGTACTGGCAAGCAGCCTAAGCGCCCCTTTAAGCTATTAATTAATGGCAGCATTGCGGTTAAGACCATCGGCTATTTCTGGGATATGCATGTCAATCGGGAAGGAAACCAGTTTGTGTTGACGGATGGTAGCTATGTAGCGGCTGTTCCACCTAAGAAACGTTCCAAGAAAAAAATGGCTGGTGGTGGCCCTGGTAAACGGAAGCCAGCAAAGCGGTCTTCCCGTCCGAAGCCTAATTTAAATAATGATGATGGTATAAAAGCAGAAAAGCCAGCAGAAAAACCTAATGTTGTGGTTAAAGTTGGTGGTAGCAACCCTGATGTTGAGACAGATAGTCCTGAAAATTAACATCGTTTTGATTAGTAGTCTCAACGAGTAGTACGGCATCAAGCTTGAGTCGACTACTTGCTTTGTGTATTACTGCTTCAGTTATTTTGGGGTAAGAATGCGGTTTGTCTTGGTAGAGGTGCAACTGGTTCACTGAGTTCAAATTTACCGTTGATGATCCAATCTTTAAGGGTAACTGCTACCTTACGTCCAAGGTAAAGACTGGAAAGAGGAGCTGTCCTGACTCGACTGCCATTAATAGTCAGATGCCCAGATTTGAGTTGTTGATAGCTTACTAGGCCAAAGCTGGGACGCACCCGTCGGGGAATTGAAAAGTCAATCACTGGGGCAAGAATATCTTTATCACCAATAGCACAGTTCTGTAATACGGACTGATCCAAAACCGGAATGGGTATCCCTACACCTAACATCAAGGAGGGGCCATAGCCGCTAAAGTAACAACCACGTACCCACTCGGGTTGCATCTGTTTAGCATCACCAATCAGTGCAACAGTAGCAGATGGACCAATAGGGGTACCGTTGGGCAAACGTTTTTGTAGCGGAAAGTGTTGGGTTCCTTCCCAGGCAATGTAACCAGGGGCACCCCCGATAAATAATCGACTGCCGATGCCGATGGTACGCATCTGGGGATCGTTGAGCATGGGGGAAAGGGCACCCGCATTGGCATAGACGGCATTTCCTAAAAATGGCTGCAGTGGCCCCAGGTAGGTGAGCAAGGGGCGGTCGCTACTGTTTACCCCCACAATAAAATTTTGGTAGAGATTGCGAGGGTTGAACAGGTAAAACTGGTTGATGGTATCGCGAGTGATGGAGATATCCAAGGTGGAGCGGGGATAGCAGTCACTGACATGGCCAAGGGCTCTGAGATGGACCGATTTATCGGCAATCAGCTGGGCAATGATATGCCCTCCCCCGCGTTCACTGGTAATGATGTCGCTACTGTCTGATGGATCTCCCCAGCGATTTCTGCCGGTGGTCTGGCTAGCTCCTAGATAGAGGTCTACAGCGCCAAACCCGGCATAGGCTAGTACCCCATCTAGATAACATTCGCGAATGTTAATGGGGGGATCGGTGTGGCCAAGATTGATAATGGCTCCCGATGATTCCATCGGTTCAAAGGTGCCGGTGGTAACCACATCAACGATGGCGGTGGCGGTTTCCAAACCTAATTCGGCTACCTTTAATTTGGTTTCCTCGACGGTCCACACCGTAACGCTACCGGCTTTGATTTTTTGATTGATTTCAGCGATGGTACGGGAGATGACCATGTTTAGGCATGTTTAAGGCTGACTTAAACGGGTTAGGAGCCAGCCGCTAAGGATGCCCGTTGGCAGAAGTACCAGAATCAGGGCAGCGGATTCTGGCGGTGCCACACTAGGGCCCACCCATTTGATCAGGGCGCTGATAAACGCGGATGCGATCGCAATTTTCAACACATACAACCCATTATCCATAGTTAAAGCAATCGTCTTACGGACGACGAATATTTAGGCAACACCAATCCTCTCGCCGCCAGAGGGTAGCTACCGTCCAATTATGTTCTTCTAAAGTATCGGCGACCCATTTTGACTGCTCTAACAAAACACCGCTCAAAATACCCCAAGTAGACTCTTTAGCAATGGCATTAAATGAGGGAATTAACTCGACAATGATCTCCGCCAGGATATTACATAAAATGCCATCCACAGGTTCACTCACTTTGAGACTTTCAATACTACCCTGGGCCACTTGAATCCGCCCGGATTCGAGGCCATTGAGCGCACAATTTTCAGTGGTTGCCTTGACAGCCAGTGGGTCCGTGTCCACGGCATAAACCGTTTGGGCCCCTAACAGCAATGCCCCGATAGATAAGATGCCTGAGCCACAACCAATGTCTGCCAGTGAGAGGGCCGCTGCACTGGGGTCACCAAGGCGCATTTCCAACGACTCCAGACAAAGCTGAGTAGTGGGGTGAGTGCCTGTGCCAAAGGCGGTACCTGGGTCAAGTTTGATCACTAACCGTGATGACTCATCAGGAGGATCCATCCAGGCCGGATTGATGAGCAGGCGGTCACCAATGGGTTGCGGTTGCCAATACTTTTTCCAACTTTTGGACCAATCCTCATCCTCAATCAGGCTCCAGGTCACATCAGGTAGCTCATGGCTACCAAGACATAGCGCATCCTGCTGGAATCGTAGGGCCAATGCCGCTAAATCCACATTACAAAACTGCTGTTGCGGAAAATAGGCTTTAATCCGACTTTGGTACCCCCAGCGTTCGCTAGCGGTACCTCGACCATTCCAATTATCAAACCGCCAGAAGACTGTATCTTCGAGCAACGGGGAGCAGGTAACTTGTATCTCCCACCAAGTATTTGCCAAGGGTTTATTTGGGGTATACAGAATTCATCACAGTCACGTTAAGGAATGGCCCCAACGTGACCATGGTTCACCAATTCTACAGGGCGACGGTGTAGGCATCACGAATGCCAGGCACTTTTGTGATTTCTTCGAGAATACCCTCTGGCAGCGGATCATCAATGCTGAGGACCATCACCGCATCCCCACGAACAATCTGACGTCCTACCTGCATGCTGGCAATGTTGACATTAAAGCTCCCTAGCAGCGAGCCAATTTTGCCGATAATCCCTGGCATGTCACGGTGCAGGGTAAACAGCATGTACTTGGTTGGTGGCACGTTAATGGGGAACTGATTGACATCAGTAATACGAACTTCGGTACCGCCGAGAATAATACCGGTTACCGAATGTTCACCCAGGGAGCCTTGAGCTGAAACATAGAGAGAACCTGTAAAGTCTTTGATACTAGCATCGCGGGTTTCAATCACCTTAATGCCACGCTCCTTGGCCTCAATCGATGCATTCACATAGTTGACACGCTCTCTCAAGGCGTTGGTCAATAGGCCTTTAAGTGTAGCAATGACAATGGGTTTGCTGTCTTGGTTAGCCAACTCTCCCTGAAGCCGAATTTGAACTTGCTCTACCCGTCCTCCGGCCAATTGTCCGACCAGATTACCCAAGGTTTCTGCCAACTCAAGGTAGGGGCGCAGTTTTTTAAGCACATCGGGGCGGAGTCCAGGAATATTAACGGCAGACCGAGCCGGTAGCCCCAATAAAACATCCCGAATTTGCTCGGCAACATCGACCGCAACGTTAATTTGGGCTTCAGTGGTAGATGCACCTAGGTGGGGTGTGAGAACAACAGACTTACCCAGTTCTCTGAGAGGACTTTCGCCCAGGGGCTCTTCTTCATAAACATCAATGGCTGCACCGGCAATGGTCCCATTTTTTACCGCCTCATACAGGGCAGCTTCATCAATGATGCCACCTCGGGCACAGTTGATAATACGAGCTGTGGGCTTCATCTTGGCTAGGGCCTCAGCATTAACCAAATGAGCAGTTTCGGGTGTTTTGGGAATGTGTAGAGTGATGTAATCAGCTTCTTGGAAAAGCAGATCTAAATCCACTAAACTGCAACCTAACTCAGTGGCGCGCTCCTTTGAAATAAATGGGTCATAGGCCAGAATAGTCATGCCCATTGAGCGAGCGACGGTGGCTACATGGGAGCCAATTTTACCAAGACCGACAACACCGAGAGTTTTTTTGTAGACCTCGACACCCGTAAACTGCTTACGATTCCAGGCGGAGGCTTTAACTGATTTATCAGCTTCAGGAATATTGCGTGACAGCGACAGCATCATGGCCAAAGCATGTTCAGCTGCAGCAATAGTATTGCCTTCAGGGGAGTTCACTACTACAATGCCCCGACGAGTAGCCGCAGCTACGTCGACGTTGTCAACGCCAACACCAGCCCGACCAATGATTTTGAGCTGGCTAGCGGCTGCAATAACATCGCTAGTAACCTTGGTGCCTGAACGAATCATCAAGGCATCATAGTCAGGAATTAGCTGAACAAGTTCTTCGGGAGGAAGTTTGGTTTTGACATCAACTTGGGCCACCTGGGCCAAAATATCGAGACCAGATTGGTCGATCGGGTCGGAGACAAGTACCTTCGGCATAGTTGGGTGAATTTTTTTTCACAAGGAACTATCGTACTGCATTGCTGCAGGGGATTCTTCCTTTGGGAAATTATGGATCGCAGATACAGTTGCCAATGTTACAAAACGTTTAAGTTTTTTGACGGGCGATCCCCTTGTAGGAATGTTCCATGGAACATTCCTACAAGGGGATCGCTACTGTTCAATGAGTTGTTCAATACCGTTAAAGAGATCGGCTAGGACAGTATTAGAGATGAGAAAACCATCGGGATCGCTGAGCCTGAGTCGATTGTTTTCCAATATCGCTGAGCCTGCGGCCAGATAGGTTTGTAACTGGCCCCTGACCATTTGGGTAAACGCTGCTCCAAAGGCTTGGGTAAAGGGTGCCAGGTCAATGCCTGATGACAGTCTGAGGCCAACCATTAGACTGTCGGTAAGTTGCTCGGTCAGAGGCATTGTGGGCTCGTCCAGGGTACCGTCGGCCTGCTGATAATTATTCAGCCATTGACGATAGTTTTTTTGAGTGCGGGGTCGGGCGACTCGCTGTGCCTGAGTGTAGCTAGTCGCCCCCATACCAAAACCATAGAAGGGACGGTTTTCCCAATAGGTACGGTTATGACGACATTGGTGACCGGGTTGGGCGTAGTTGGAAATTTCGTAATGGTCGTAGCCTGCGGTGGTCAGGGTCTGCTGGGCTAACCGATACATTTCAACAGTGTTGGTTTCGCTAGGTAAAGGCGTTTGACCGGGCTGATATTGTTTGCCGAAGGGGGTGCGTGGTTCGATGGTGAGGTCGTAGATGGATAAATGATGGGGGTGGAGTGCGATCGCACTCATCAACGCGTCTTGCCACTGCTCCAGCGTCTGATAGGGCAGTCCAGAAATCAGATCCAAGCTCCAGCTAGGTACCTGGCTGCGGTGCATATCATCCACTGCGCGGTAAACATCGGCCAATCGATGGAATCGCCCACACCGTTCCAGTAATTGATCATCAAATGCTTGTACTCCCAGACTGATCCGATTTACTCCAAGGGCACAGTAGCCCTGCACATGGTCGAGATCAAAGGTGCCTGGATCCATTTCCATGGAAATTTCTACATTGGCCGTCAATCCAAACCGTTGTGTAAGGCTGCTTAAGATTTGCTCCAACTGTTTAACGGACAGTAATGATGGGGTACCCCCCCCAAAAAAGACCGTTGTCAAGGCTGGTCCCAACACAGGAGTTACCTCTATTTCCTGACATAGCCAATCGACATAGGTGCGAATAGTGCCCGAAGTTTCTCCCCGCTGCCGATTGCCAATGACTGAAATCGGAAAGTCACAATAAAAGCAACGACGACGACAAAATGGGATATGAACATAGGCCGACGTAGGGTCCGACCTAAGAGCCGATAGGGGCATAGGAACGTAAAAGCATTTAGTAAGGAACCCAATGGTGGGAACATGAGTGATTATAATGTCGTTGTTCGAGCCTTCCCAGGGATTATGAGTAAACCTTGTCTAGGTCCAGAACGGTCGTTTTGACCTAGACAAGGTTTGGTGCAACATCCTCTCAATCAGCAGACATTAAGGTCGACATCATTCGAATGCTAGATGCATTAATTATCATTTCATTCATTTTTGCAGGTGCAGGTATTGGCTTTTATAGCATTGACCTGTTGCCTATGCAGGTTTTAGACCAGGTCAATAACATTGAGGGTTTGGGGACTGTCATGGCCGGGTTTGGCGGTCTAATTGGTACCGGCTTAGGGCTTGTCGCCCAAACCAGCTATCGTCGGTTTGAAAAGCAAGTTCGTACCCTACCGCCCGATCGCATCTTTGCCCGAGCCATTGGCCTGATTTTAGGCTTATTAATTGCCAATCTGATTTTGGCTCCTGTTTTTCTATTACCCATTCCAAGGGAGTTTAACTTTATCAAACCCCTTGCTGCGGTGATGAACAGCATTATATTTGCAGTGTCAGGGATGAATCTGGCCGATACCCAAGGGCGCGCACTATTGCGGTTGGTTAACCCTGGCAGTGTCGAAAGCATGCTGATTGCCGAAGGTACGCTAAAACCCTCGGCGTCTAAAATTTTAGATACTAGCTGTATTATCGATGGCCGCATAGAAGGCCTGTTGGAAACTAACTTTTTAGAGGGGCAAATTGTCGTTCCCCAGTTTGTTTTACAGGAGTTGCAAGCCGTTGCCGATGCGGCCAACGATCAAAAGCGGGCTCGGGGTAGACGGGGGTTAGATATTCTCAATCGCTTGCGCACAGCCTATCCTGACCGGGTGGTTGTCGATCCGGCAGACTATGCCGATGTGGCTACCGTAGACGCCAAGCTGGTTAAGCTGGCCCAGGAAATGAATGCCATGCTACTGACCAACGACTACAATCTCAGCAAAGTAGCTCGGGTGCAGCAGGTACGCATACTCAACATTAACGACCTGGCCAAGGCGATTCGTCCGGCTTATCTGCCTGGGGATGACATTGAGATCAAGATTCTCAAGGAAGGTAAGGAAGATGCCCAGGGCGTGGGGTATTTGAACGATGGCACCATGGTGGTGGTGGAAGCTGGCAAAGGCTACATTGGCAACAATGTCTTGGTGGTGGTAACCGGAGCGCTACAAACGTCAGCAGGTCGCATGATCTTTGCGCGTCCCAAGCGAGCGACAGCGGCTTAACGCGGCAAGAAGCCCGGTTTCTCGATCTTGGATAACGTTTGCAGAGATCCCAAGGCTCAGAAATCGGGCTTCTACGCCGCCTACTCCCACTCGATGGTGCCAGGGGGCTTTGAGGTAATGTCATAAACCACGCGGTTAACCCCATCAACCTCATTCACGATGCGGTTCGAAATGACCTCGAGCAAATCGTAGGACGGACGTGACCAGTCAGCGGTCATGCCATCTTCACTGCTAACAAAGCGTAAGACGATGGGATGGGCATAGGTGCGTTGATCTCCCATAACACCGACGCTACGCACGGGCAATAACACGGCAAATGCTTGCCAAAAGTCGTGGTATAGACCCCGATTGCGGATTTCTTCGCGCACAATGTAGTCAGCATTACGCAAAATATTTAACCGTTCCGCTGTTACTTCACCTAGAATGCGAATAGCTAAACCGGGTCCAGGGAAGGGTTGACGTCGCACAATTTCGTCGGGTAATCCAACGGAGCGCCCCACCCTACGCACTTCATCTTTAAACAACTTGCGCAGGGGTTCAATCAACTTAAACTGCAAATCCTTAGGCAGGCCACCGACATTATGGTGGCTTTTAATTTTAACGGCTACCCGCTCGCCAGTTTTGGGATCTACGTTAGTGTCTGCGGACTCAATCACGTCAGGATAAAGGGTGCCCTGGGCCAGATAGTCAAAGGGGCCTAAACGCTTAGATTCTTCTTCAAACACCCGAATAAATTCGTGACCAATACGCTTACGCTTTTCCTCTGGATCGGTCACACCCTTGATTTTCTCTAGGAAGCGATCGCGAGCCTGGACATATTCAACCTTGATGTGGAATTGCTGATCAAATAGGTCTACCAACCGTTCGGGTTCACCCTTACGCATAAACCCCTGGTCGATAAACATACATGTGAGTTGTTCTCCAATGGCCCGATGGAGTAGAAACGCTAGTGTGGATGAATCCACCCCCCCTGACAGCGCCAGTAAAACCCGCTTTTTGCCCACTTTAGCCCGCACTTCACGAATCGCTTCTTCGACAAACGCTTCGGTAGTCCAAGTTGGTTCACAGCGGCAAATGTGATAAACAAAGTTACAAATTAACGCCTGACCATCGACGGAATGCACCACTTCTGGATGGAACTGTACACCATAGAACCCTTGTGCATGGTTTGCGATCGCAGCACTGGGCGTATTATCCGTATGGGCTAACACTTCAAACCCTTGGGGTAACTTAGTGACCGAGTCACCATGGCTCATCCACATGGTGGAGCCATCACCGACATTCGTGAGTAAATCCGTCGGGTCATCAATGTGCAAGCACGCCTTCCCATATTCGCCCCGTTGAGCGGTTTCCACTTGCCCCCCCAGCTGCTGCACCATCAGCTGCATGCCGTAGCACACCCCTAAGATAGGAATATCCAAGTCCCAAATAGCTGGATCACATTTGGGCGCATTGTCAGCATAGACCGAGTTAGGACCACCGGACAGAATAATGCCCCGAGGATTAAGCTGACGAATTTTCTCAGCTGAGGTGCGATAGGAAAGAACTTCTGAGTAAACTTGAGTCTCACGAATACGACGGGCAATCAACTCAGAATACTGGGAACCAAAATCGAGAATAATGAGCATCTGACGGTTAAACTCAGACGGTTTGGTAGATGCTGTAATGGCGGGAGTTTGTGCAGTCACGGATAGGTCCTGAAGCTGAAGTGGGCGGAAAACAGATTTAACTTATTTTAGTGAGTTACTTATTAAACGCTACTAATTGATTGCCTGGAGGTATTTGAGAGACATTACAGACCAATGATGTAATTCCAGGTGAGCAACGGGGATCATGCTCAATCTCAATTGAAAATATTTTATCTAGAGTAGCAAACCACGGTATTAATGCTTCACTCTTGGCGAGCACTTACAAAATTTGATGCCGGTAATCAACTGGATTAACCCTGATCTAAAAGATTGCAACCGCTATGATGTAGACACTGTACTCAACCTATTTACTCAGACGCTAAAGCCCCTGACAAACCGTGTCTTAAACGATGTCTAGGTTGACGTCTAAAATTATATTTAGGCCAAAACAACCGTTTTAGATATGACCATGGCTTGGTGAAGGCTATTTTACAAAACCCTATGAATTCCATCGATTATCTTCGTATTAGCCTGATTGACCGCTGTAATTTTCAGTGCCTGTACTGCATGCCGGAGGGGGCTGACCTCACTTATGTATTGCGAGAGTTCTGGTTAAGTCATGGGGAAATTTTAACCCTGTTAAAGGGCGTATTTATCCCATTAGGATTTACAAAATTTCGCTTGACGGGGGGCGAGCCCCTATTACGTCCAGGTATTGTGCAATTGGTGGATGAGATTGCCCATTTACCAGAGACAACAGATCTGGCCCTGACCACCAACGCGTTTAAGTTAGAAAAACTAGCTCAACCTTTGTACGATGCTGGATTAAAGCGCATCAATATTAGTTTGGACTCATTACAGCCAGACACATTTGAAACCATTGTTGGTAAACCGTTATCGAATACGGCTAGGCAACTAGCAACAGATGCTCCAGCTAACTATAGTCGCTGGCAACAGGTGTGGAAAGGGATTCAAATGGCTCATCAGGTGGGCTTTGACCCCCTTAAGCTTAATGTTGTTGTTATTCCAGATGTAAATGACCATGAGATTTTAGATCTGGCCGCCTTGACCCTCGATAGGAATTGGCATGTAAGGTTTATCGAGTTTATGCCAATCGGTAACGATGACCTATTTACTACCAAAGGTTGGATTGATTCTGAAACCATTCGACAACAGATTCGAGATCGTTGGGGGCTAAAAGAGTCCAGGGTGTGCGGTAATGGTCCGGCAGATGTTTTTAAGATTCCAGGGGCAAAAGGAACGTTAGGATTTATTAGTCAAATGTCAGAGTGCTTTTGCGATCGCTGCAACCGAATGAGACTCTCCGCCGATGGCTGGTTGCGCCCTTGTCTGTTAAATGAGACAGGCCAGCTTAATTTGCGAGATGCCTTACGCAGCGGAGAATCCATTGCAACTATTCGAGCCCGAGTCGGCAATTTAGTCGCTAACAAACCAGAGATTAACTTCAAAATGCGAGAATCGGGTGCTACCGGGGCTTATAGTCGTACAATGTCCCAAATTGGCGGTTAAATACAAAAGTTTGCGTCAAGTGAGCACCTTTATGACACTGGATGCCTAGCCAAAAATGCAAGGACATCCGAACACCATTTTAACCAGCTCTCTTCATAGGCAATCCCTCGTTTCATGGTGAGGTATTTAAACTGTTGTTCTATGGGAAAGTCAGCCTCACCTAAGCAGGCTTCCTCAGCCTGGAACTTCTCTAACTGGGCCTGATGCAGCGCTTGGCGATGATGTAATTCTTTAAGTAGTAGCTCGCGGGGCATTTTGTAGCCAATCATGGTCTTAACCAACAAATCTTCTCGGATTTGTGTACGTTCCGTCGGCTCCCCATACCAGCGAATGAGTTCATCCCGTCCGGCCTGGGTAATACTGTAAATCTTTTTATCTGGCTTGCCTTCTTGGGGGATTTTCTCAAAATCAACCCAACCCTGGGTCTTCATCTTAGTCAACTCCCGGTAAACCTGTTGTTGCGTAGCTTTCCAAAAGCAACTAAGCCCTTCATCAAAGCGCTTACTAATGCCATATCCACTATCGGGTTGCTGGGATAATAATGCCAAAATGGTTTGGGCTAAGGCCATAAAGCTTACAGACTAAACTAAATTTTTATTGACATATTCAATATGTTGAATATAGGCTGTGAGGAAAACATAATCAACATGTTGAATACTAATATATTTGTATATTAATTAAGTGAATATCAACTATTTGGATAGTACCCAATGGTTTCATCAATGTCTGATAACGCTGGCGGCGTTCGGAGCATTAACTGGCGGTGGTTATTGTTGCTGCTGTTGCTAGCAGTCCCCGCTTTTTGGATATGGCGGCTTCGATTTCATTCAGCAGAAGTTGAGGATGTGATAGAGCCATTGCCCGTCCAAACCCAGGTGTTAAAGCAGGTGAGTGACTATCAAGTAACGCGTACCTTCACCGGGGAAATTGTTGCTCGTCGCAGCAGCGACCTGGGCTTTGAGCAAGCGGGTACCCTGATAGATGTGCTTGTAAACGAAGGGGATCGGGTGGTTGCAGGCACCCCCCTGGCTCGACTAGATACTCGCAGTCTGGAGGCCCAGCGACAGCAGCTTGAAGCCCAACAGCGTCAGGCCCAGGCGGTTTTTCAGGAATTACAGCGGGGACCGCGCCAAGAAGATATTGCCGCTGCCGCTGCCGCCGTTCAAGACTTGCAAGCTCAGCTAGCCCTGGCTCGCCTACAGCAGGAACGGCGTGAAAATCTCTACACCCAAGGTGCTATTTCCTTGGAAGAGCGAGATTCAGCGGTGTTTGGGGCCGATGCCCTGGAGGCGCGTTTGAATCAGACTCAAAGTCAGTTAAACGAACTGATGGCCGGTACCCGTATAGAACAAGTGAGTGCCCAGGATGCTCAGATTGATCAAATCGATGCCAACCTGAAAAATCTGGATGTATCGATTGCTAAAAGCGTGATTTACGCGCCTTTTGATGGGCGAGTCTCGTTACGTTTGGTTGATGAAGGAGTGGTCGTCAGCCCAGGGCAATCCATCCTGCGCCTAGTGGAAGGAAATGCCCTGGAGGCGCGTATTGGGGTACCCAATCCCATGGCTAGTCGGATTCCCCTAGGTAGTACCCAGGCACTTGAGGTGAATGGGCAATCGTTTCGGGGAGAAGTGACGGCCCTGTTGCCAGAACTGGATGATGACAGTCAAACGGTTACCGTGGTGATGACATTACCTGGGGCAGCACAGCCTACCATTGGAGCAACGGCACGGCTGACGTTACAGGACCAACAAGAAGATGTCGGTTACTGGCTACCGACCAGTGCCCTCGTTGCTGGGGAACGAGGGTTATGGTCAGCTTATGTTCTGAAAAAGCCAGAGGATGACACCGATGAGACTCTCTATCAGGTCTCTCGTCGAGAGGTGGAAGTGCTTTACACGGAAAGCGAGCGGGCCTTTGTGCGGGGGCTGTTACAGCCTGGAGAAGAAATTATCACCAGTGGGACCCATCGTTTGACGCCAGGACAGTTGGTTAAAAACTAAACCGTTTCCATGTCCAGCCCTGTCGCTCTGCCGTAGATAAACCTATAGGTTTCAACTTGGGCTTGGTTTAGGTGATTTTTATGATGGCTAGTCGGAATCGACGTAAACAGTATCCGGTGAGGACAATCTGGACCTATTATGTTTAACCTCTTTTTTCGGAATCGGCAGCTTTTATTTTTGACCCTGACGCTGGTTGTTGTCTGGGGAGTCTCTTCATTTTTTACATTACCTCGGCTAGAGGACCCTGAGATTGCACAACGCTTCTCGACCATCACCACGATTTTTCCAGGGGCCAGTGCTGAACGGGTGGAATCTTTAGTTACTGACAGGCTGGAGGAGGAGCTGTCCACTATTGAGGAGGTTGAGGAGATTACCTCGTTGTCCAGTCCGGGGGTGTCATCTGTTACGGTAGAAATCAAGGAAACTGTTGCCAATATTGACCCTGTGTGGGCACGGGTCCGTAGCCAGATTGATGATGTAATTCCGGCACTGCCAGCTGGGGCTAGCCGCCCAGAATATGAAGATATCAAAGTCAAGGCCAGTGCCATGATTGTGGGACTGACTTGGGAGCTGGATGAACCAGTTAACTATACAATTTTGCGGCGGGTGATAGAAGGCCTGGAAATAGAGCTGCGGAACTTACCTGGAACGGACAGGGTGGAGCTATTTGGGGAACCGGACGAAGAGATTCAGGTGGAAATTAGTCAAGCGGATTTGCTGAGGTTAGGGATTAGCGCTCAACAGCTGTCGCAACAGATTGCCGCCAGTGATGCAAAAATTCCGGCAGGCGAGTTGCGCAGTCGTTCTACTGAATTTTTATTGGAAATAGACAGTGCTCTGAATTCACTAGAGCGAATTAGGGGGATTCCTGTTCGCGTGGGGGCCGATGGACAGATTGCGCAGCTGGGAGATATTGCTCAGGTGAGCAAAGGGGTACGCACACCGGTGTCTGACTTAGCCCTAATAGGTGGGAAACCAGCGGTGGTGGTGGCCGCAACGGTGGAGTCTGACTACCGGGTGGACCAATGGGCACAGCAGGCAAGAACGGTGATTAAGGACTTTGAAGCTAATCTGTCAGATGGCTTGGGCATTAGCGTAGTACTCGATCAAAGTCAGTATGTGCAGCAGCGTCTGAATGGGGTGATTGGTAACCTGTTACTCAGCTCTGTTTTAGTCATCGGTATCTCGTTGGTGGTGTTGGGATGGCGGTCGGCCTTGATTGTTGGCATGGCGTTGCCGCTCTCCACACTGATGGTCTTTGGCAGCATGAAGGCATTAGGCATTCCCTTACACCAAATGTCAGTAACGGGACTGATTATTGCCTTAGGCTTGTTAATTGACAATGCCATCGTCGTCGTCGATGAAGTACGGGTGCATTTGCGACAGGGCAGTCATCCAGCTGATGCTGTGAGTAATACGGTAAAACATCTGGCAGTCCCCCTGCTGGCCTCCACCCTGACCACAGTATTGGCGTTTGTGCCAATTGCCACATCGCCGGGGGGAACCGGAGAGTTTATTGGCACCATTGGTAGTACGGTGATTTTGGCCCTAGTGAGTTCTCTCACGCTATCGCTGACCCTCATTGCAGCCTTAGCGGGTCTGATGTATCGTTGGCGGCCATTGCGGTCTCAATCACAACACTGGTGGGTGGGCGGCTGGTCCCATGAGGAGCTCTCTCGTCTCTACGAAAACAGTCTTACGACCGTTTTTCGGCGACCCATGCTGGGGGTATTCATTGCCATGGTGTTACCAGTCGTGGGGTTTATCCAGTTTGCTAGTCTGCCACAACAATTTTTTCCACCGACCAATCGTGACCAGTTTCAAATTGAGTTGCAGCGACCGGCTTCTAGCTCAATTGCAGCCACTCGCGCCCAAACGTTAGCGATACGCGAGCGGATTCAACAACATCCAGCGGTCAAGGATATTCACTGGTTTTTAGGTGAAAACGCGCCGTCATTTTTCTACAATGTGGTGGGTAGTTTGCGCAATGCCTCTGAGTATGCCCAGGGCATTGTCCAGCTAGCGTCGACGGAGGATTTGCTAGGCACTATCCGAACGCTGCAAACAGAGCTGGATGGGGCCTTTCCTGATGCTCAGATCTTGGTGAGACAATTGGAGCAGGGTCCCCCAGTTGATGCACCGATTGAGGTCAGTCTCTACGGTCCCAATCTAGAAGAGCTAAGGGCATTAGGTAATCAGCTGCAGCTGCTCTTATCTCAGTTAGATGAGGTTACCCATACGCGCTCTACGTTGACGGAATTATCTCCAAAACTTGCGTTAGCGGTGGATGAGGCGGTCGCACAGCGGGTGGGGTTGAGTAATAGTGAGATTGCATCCCAGCTCAGCATCCTGCTAGATGGTCAGGTAGGGGGCTCACTTCTAGAAGACACGGAAGATATTCCGGTACGAGTACAGCTACCGGAATATGAGCGAGGCGATCTGGCCAGTATTACGTCTATCGATTTGCTCAGCGCAGATGGCACAACGGTTCCCTTTTCGGCGGTGACGTCGGTTAACGTTCGCCCAGAGCAGAGTACCATTGCTCGACAAGATGGACAGCGGGTGAATACAGTGCAGGCATTTATTACGGCGGGGGCGTTGCCCAGTATCGTCTTAGCTGAGTTTAAACAGGCCCTCGACGATCAAGGATTTGAGCTACCGACGGGGTATCGCCTTAGCTATGGTGGGGAGGCCGATGCTCGAGGGTCTGCGGTGGGCAACTTGTTATCGACCGTCGGCATTTTAGTGGTACTGATGACTGCCACCCTGGTGTTATCGTTTAACTCGTTTGCCTTAGCTGGATTACTGGCGGTGGTTGCATTGGCTGCGGTCGGATTGGCAGCAATGGCTTTGTGGGCGTTTAACTCGTTGTTTGGATTTACGGCTATTCTAGGCACCTTGGGATTGATTGGCTTAGCCATTAACGATTCCATTGTTGTCTTAGCCGCTTTGCGAGAGCATCCCTTAGCCCGACAGGGAGATGCGGCTGCCATCCAACAGGTCGTGGTTAAGTCCACACGTCATGTAGTGGCGACGACGGTTACGACAATTATTGGGTTTACACCTCTATTATTGGATAATACCGGGTTTTGGCCACCGTTGGCGATTTCAATCGCTGGGGGGCTGGGGGGCGCAACGCTGTTGGCGTTATATTTTATCCCCTCTGCTTATTTGTTAATTTATCGCTCCAAGGTGGCAGCTGTAACCCCTGCAAACAGGGATTCAGAACCGTCTGTAAAACAGCCTTTGGAAAAACCTGTAGAGCCTGTGGAACAGCCACAACAGCCACAGCCACAGCAACGACAGCTAGCCCATAAAACAGCTCAACCGCTGTGGGCAAAGGCTCCAAGAAACTACCCTGGCATTGGAAAACCCCCGATAAACTTGCCTACGTCAACGGTGGTATCAACATCACAGTGGGGACATGCCCAATTTAACCGTGAGCGATGGTTGATTGAGCAACTGCTGGAACAGGGGCACTGTCAACTGGCCTATGAAAAGGCACAGCGGCTGTTAGAGAATACTAAGGCAGTAGGAGCAGGGGCCTATCGCGAGGTGGACTATGATCTGGCCATGGCCTATAGCTTGATGGGACAGGTGCTAAAAGCTTATGAGCAGGCGGCCCTGGCCCTTGAATTTCTAGCAAAAGCGCAGCGATTGTTTGAGGCATTGGGAAGTCGGAGAGGGGGCATGGCTCCTGTCGCCATGTCTGTAGTACTGCATGAACAAGCAAACTGTTTTCAGGTGTTGGGTCAGTTGGAGCAGGCGGCTCAAAAATGTGCAGAGTACATAACCTGGAGTGAAAAACTCAACAATGTACGAGGCGTGGCAGTTGGTAAAGCGAACCTGGCCGCGTTAAGAATTTCTCAACAACGATATGGGGATGCGATCGCACTCTATCAAGATGCCCGCTCCCTGTTTGAACAGCAGGATTCTCCCCTATTGGTAGCCGGTATCTGGTACCAAATTGGCGAGGTGCAAAAAAATGCCGGGGATTATGACAAAGCAGAAGTAGCCTATCTTCACTCCTTGAATATCGCTGTCGAGACCAACAATCTGGCCGGTCAGGCCAAGAACTTAAATCGGTTGGGCAATCTTTACAATGATGACCTGAATCAACCGGAAGAGGCCGTGAACTTCTACCGACAGGCCGCTGATATTTATGGTGCGTTAGGGGATGTATCGTCTGAAACGGTAGTACGTAGGAATATTACTAGCATATTGCAAAAGATTCAACATTATAATGAGACATGATCTGAAATTTTGTTATACCTGACCATGGGATCGGTTTATCGTCGAGGAAGTAAACTTTTATGGGCTGCTTGCCTTTGTCTGCAGCTAGCAGCTTGTGGGGCGATGGCTGAGACCAGCAATCTCATATCCCAGCAAGAATTAGTCGCCCAAATTGAATCTGGTACTGCACCGCTAATTTTGGACGTGCGTACAGTTGAGGAATATGAGGCTGGCCATATTCCAGGAGCTACCAATATTCATTTCCGGGAAATTGGCAAGCGCATTGATGAGATTGATCAGAATGTTTCCATTGTGGTGTACTGCGAACGAGGAATACGTGCCAATGTTGCAGAAAGAACCCTACGGGAAGCGGGTGTCGATTCGATATTTCATCTAGAGGGAGATATTTCTCTATGGCGTGAGAATGATTTGCCCCTTGAGCGTGATAGTTCCTCTTCAAATTCAGCATTAATTTCAAACGTCTCTGAGTTAGAAGAATCTTTCGCAAACCGATGGATTGTCAGTGCATCGGAGGCAAAGCAACTTATTGAGCAAGGAGCAACGCTTTTAGATACGCGAAAACTTGCTTTGACACGATTACAAACGTCCCTCTATGTAGACTGGCGACAATTTTCTCACCAGAACGCGGTTACTCGTGGCAGGCTACTAGATCAAGAAGCGTTGCTGACTCAGAGACTACAGGCCATAGGAATTTCGCAAGATAAACCTGTAGTAGTTTTTGCTAATCCACCCAGTGGCTGGGGTGAGGATGGTCGTATTGTTTGGATGCTGCGTACGCTGGGCCATTCCCATGTGGTGATGGTGGATGGTGGATTTAATGCGCTGCTGGATGCGGGGGTACCTGTGCAACAGGGTAGGAATAATGCACTGGATCCTGGAGATTTTGTGATTAAACGAAATCCTACTTGGGAGATCTATCGTGATCAACTAAAAGCTCAGCTGGGAAAGGAAGATGTGGTGATTATTGACACCCGTGAAGCGAGGGAATTTGCTGGCAAGACTCCCTATGGAGAACAGCGGGGTGGCCATGTTCCTGGAGCCATTAATCTTTATTTTAAGGAGTTTTTAGGCCAAGATGGCAAGCTGCTGCCAGTGGATACTATTCGAGAAAAGCTTGAGAATGCAGGCATTACGCCCAACACTAAGGTTATTGTATATTGTACAGGCGGTATTCGGTCAGGTTGGCTAACCGCCGTGTTAGCTACGCTAGGATATGACGTTAAGAACTATGCAGGTTCAATGTGGGAATGGTCAGCTGGGCCTGCGGATAGCTATCCGTTGGAAACATTTTAGGACTGTCCATCTCGAAGAGCCACATCTCCTACTGCTGGGCTTAATAGATAGTCAATAGATGATTAGTCTTTAACCCTCATCATTATCATTAATGCTTTCTGCCCCAAGTTCTGTGTTGAGAGACTGAATCTGTTGGATAACTTCAATCAGCTTTTGGCCAAATGGAGTTATGGAATATTCCGTACGGGGTGGCACCTCAGGAAACGTGTGTTTTTCCAAAAGGTCATATGCCATTAGCTTTCGCAGTCGTTCTGATAGTACCTTTTTTGAAATACCGTTGATATGTCTTTCCAGAGCACCTGGCCGAGTAACACCATCGCTAACAGCGAGCAGGACAGATACTGACCATTTGCAGCCAAGAACATTTTCAAGTTTTCGAGAGCCACTGTGCATTTGTTAACTAATTTTTTCTCTAAATAGTTCGCTAAATTAAACCAAAAGGTGCCTACCCCACCAAAAAGTGCCCTCTTTCTTAGATAGTTTACCTGCGTTTAATTTAAGCATAGGCGGGCATCGCCCGTAGGTGTACATCACCCAACATCTTAATCTAGGAAAGAATCATGACTAAGACAGCTACTTTTTACCACGCCGGTTGTTCAGTTTGTGTTGCTGCTGAAAATAATCTGGCAACAGCAATAGATACGTCTCGCTACAATGTGGAGAGCGTGCATCTCGGCAATCATCAATCCCGTATTGCTGAAGCTGAATCAGCGGGCGTTAATCTGTACCAGCATTGGTTATAGACGGTGAACCCTTCCATATCAATTTCGGAGCTACTTTGTCTGATTTGAAATAACTAAAACAACTCTAGCAGCATTTTCCATACGCTGAAAATACTGCTAGAAGTCTCTAATAGCCCCGTTCTATGGTTAAATCTTGAGGCTCTGCACCATGACTAAATTTCATCTGAGCACCGAACAGATGCTTCAGGGCGATTTCACCATTCAGCCTATCAATCTTATGCTGATCTTTCAGATAAACTGTCCTGGATGTTTTATCTACGCTTTGCCCTTAGCGGCAAAGTTACATGAACAGTATAAAGACCGTATCAATGTTCTGGGTCTCTCTACTGCTTTTGAAGATTTTGAACTCAATACAGCAGAAAATACTAAGAAGTTATTGCAATCTGGCGAGATGGTCGGAGTCACTCGACAATATTTTTTGCAAGAACAGATTGAACGATATCGGGTGCCTCTAGAGTTTGCGATCGCATTTGATGTTACAACCTTTCACATCAATTTTCTGCCAGGAACCCCTAGCTGGGTTGTTTTTGACCAAGACTATAATGTGTTGGCCAGTTGGTTTGGACATAAATCTGAAGAGGAGGTTAAAAGCATTCTCTGTAAGCATTTAGGGAGTGCTACCAATCATCAACCATTGAGCAGTATGCATCAGTGCCACACTAGTAGGGATAGCGCAGCATAGTTTTAATACTTACTATCCCGATAACCTCACCTGAGACCCCATCTCTGTTTTTGTGACATCTATATGGGTCTGAAACGCTTCTCGAAAATGGGGCATATGGGTTACGGTCAGAATACAGGCAAAATCGGGTGCGATCGCATTAATCGCTGCTACCAGTCGATCACAGCCTGCCTGATCTTGGGTACCAAATCCCTCATCAATAATCAGCATCTGGAGCGCCATGCCAGATCGTTGGGCCAAAAGCCGTGCCAGTGCTAAACGGATAGCAAAGTTTACCCGAAAAGCTTCACCACCGGAATAGGTTTCATAGGCCCTGGTACCCTGGGTATCGGCAATTAAAATATCCAGAGTATCAATCAGTTTCTTGCGTCCCGAGCGCTGGCTAGCACGCTGGGTAACAAACTGCACATGGAGCTGATGGGCGCTGAGGCGACCTAAAATCTGGTTAGTTTCCGCCTCTAGCTGAGGCAGTAAATTTTCAATCATCAGCGCTTGAATACCGTTTTTGCCAAATGCCTGTTGCAGTGCCTGATAGACCTTAAGCTGGTGCTGATGGTTATGAAGTTGCTGTCGTTGTTGATCTACCTGTTGTTGCAATGTGTCTAGCTGCTGTAATTGTTGCTCTAAACGTCCCAGTTGACTAATTTGTTGTTCACGTTGGGTTTGTAACTCGGTGATAGTAACCTCTAGCTGCTGAATTTGGTCGGTGACATCAGGCAGTAAAGCGGCCTCAGTCTCAGCTATCTGTTGCTTTAGATGGGTGTATTGTTCCTGTTGTTGCACCTGAATATTGACCAATGCATCTCGTCGCTGTGCTAATTCAGGCAACATTGCCCGTGCCTGCTGTAAGGTTTGGTACCGCAACTGCCAGGGCTTTAAGGCCTGTATTTGTGTACGCAACTTTTGGTGATAGTCAGGGCAGTAGTCAAGTTCAGTCAACGTCGCCTCCACTTGCAATAATTCTGGGGGAGGTTCTTGGTCTAACTTTTGGAGCTGCGATCGCAATTCCTCTACCTGTTTTTCTAATCCAGGTCGTTCTGCCAAATGCTGCTTTAATTTATTGCCTGCCTGGGTGAGTTCTGCCTGCTTAAACTCAGCCCAGCGTAGTTTTTCTACCTGATTACGAATCAGAGCATGATCGCGCTCGTCATAATCTAGGGCAATGAGTTTTTGTTCTAACTGCTTATATTCCTGCTGTAGCTCAACGGCATAGTTTTCTGAATCTAAACACTGTTCTAAATGTCGTTGTTCCTGGGTGAGCGCTTCTAACTGGGTAGCGACCTCTGTCGCAGAGGTCAGCTGCGCCTTAAGTGCTCCCTGTTCCTGAAGTATGGTATTGTAACTTCCCAATTCCGTCTCTAATTCTCGATATTCGCGCCGCAGCACCTGAATTTCTCGCTCAGAAGTGGTCAACTGCTCACGAATCACCCAAATTCGCTGTTCTAACTGGTCTCGCCGCTGTTGCAGCTGCGCCTTGACCTGAGGACCGTGCTCTACCAAAGGCCGTTCACATAGAGGACAGCTAGGCTCTGGTTGGTTAAGTAGCATGAGTTGTTGATCCACCTGCATTAGCTGTTGTTCAGTTTGGCGCTGCTCAGTTTGCAGTTGAGCCATAAAGTCTCGTCGTTCCTGTCCCTTTTGCCGAACCTGGGCTTGATAGGCCCGGCGCTGTTCTAAATAGGTGAGTTGATGCTGAATCTGAGCTAGGGTTTCATGCAGTTCCGGTCGCTGTTGGTTGGTGAGGGTGCTTTGGGTTTGGTTAATGGCTTCCAAACGAGCTTCTAAGCGAGCTGACGCCTGTTTTAACCGCGTATATACTTGCTGCCGACGTTGCTGCAGTGGAGCCACATCAACCTGGCGCTGATCCAGGGTGCGTAACTGTTGGCGAGCAGCCTGCAGTTGCTTTAAGTTAGTGTTGACAGTTTCCCTGTGACTGAGGCTCTGCTGAAGTTCAGCAATAGCGTCGTCTAGGGTATCTAATTTAAGCTGTATCTGGCTAACGGTGCTTTGCAGTGCTGCCTGTTTTTGTTGATGTTGGGCTTGGAGTTGTATCTTTTGGGTCTGGAGCTGCTGAAATCGTTGAAATCGTTGAGCATAGTCCTCTTCCAAATGTTGCAATGTTTGCAGCTCTGCGTAGCTCGCTTCAATCTCGGTGACAGCGGCTAACTCAGCTTGAAGAGACTGATAATGCTGTTCGATGTTTTCCAACTCCGACTGCCGCTGGGTCTGACTTTGGTGTAAATAATCAAGCTGTTGTCGCTGGGTTTCGATGGATTGTTGCTGCTGTTGTCGTTGCTGTTGCTGCTGTTGCAGTTGATTTCGCTGGGTTTGACTGGTTTGTTGTGTTTTCCGTGTCTGGGCAGCATTTTGCTGTAGATTTTGATAGTGGATTGCGATCGCACTGCGCTCCGTCAGTTTTGCTTCGGCCTCAGCCAATGTCGCGTTTAAGATTTTGACCGCAGCCTGATAATCACGCCCACGTTCCCGAGCCTTTTCAGCTAAATGATCATATTGGTTGAGCTTGAGCAAATCAGCCAGTATTTGTTTCCGCTCCCCAGGGCGTTTTAACATAAACTCATCCGCTCGCCCCTGGCGCAGATAGGCTGAGTGAATAAATGTTTCGTAGTCGACCTTTAAATGCTGCAGAATTAACTGCTGGGTTGCCCGTACGCCTTTTTGGGTAAGGCTCCGAAATCCATGGTCAGTCTGGAGCTGAAACTCCAACCAGCAACCCTGCTGCTGACGACGCCCCCGGACAATCCGATAAACCTGACCTTGATTTTCAAAGATAAACTCTACCTTCGCCTCTTTGGCACCCAGATGAATCACATCATCATCGGTAGCTACACGGCTGTGCCCCCAGACCACCCAAGCCATGGCTTCTAAAAGTGAGGACTTGCCGGCACCATTCGGTCCACAGATACAAGCGACATGTAACCCAGCAAAATCGAGACTGACTTCTCGATAGCTCAAAAAATTAATTAGGGTTAGTCGCTTTGGAATCATCACATAGCTGATCAGCCTATGCCTACCATAGCAAGTACATACGATCTTTAGTACTCGTGATCTGATTTTTAAATAACTAGCGATCCCATCGATCTGGTTTACTTATACGGTGCCGTAAATTCCAGTTTTATCCTTAAGGGAGATAATTTCTGGGCTCAATCCGCCTTATCTTGTACCTAAGTCCGTCAAATGAACTAAGTGATTCATTTTTGACTAAGTGTGTAGAAAACTTCATCTATCCTTAATCATGGGCTTGTAATTTTTTCACTGGCAGATTAAAGGAGGCTGAAACCATGGAAACTGGCATAGTTACGGAGCTCAAGGTGCACAGTCGCGATAATTGTTATCGCCTGAGTCCTGACCAGATGAACGCAATTCAGAACAAGGGGGTTTCGGTCACAATGACACCGGGTATCAACGTTGTTAAACTGCTTGAGACCGAGGTCCCCTATACTACCGGCATTGGTGCTCAGGCAGATCCCTGGATTTTGCTGTGGATTTATGGCGGCAGGTTTGTCAACAGGCAAACCAATGTGGAAGTTGTCGCTACTTGGACCTCACTCAACGGTTACCATGATTCCTTAACATTTGATGTGGTTGAACCGACAACACTTTGTGCTTTTTTGTTCGATACCAATACCGGTAATCACAGCGGTGAGTTAACCCTATCTGTAACCACACTTTAATGTACGTGGTCATGCTTAATCCGTTGCGAATTGCCATTTGCACGACCTTTAGATGCCCTGCTAAGTCAAAGTCACGAAGCCTTAACGAGAACTCCGTAATGAGATTTGGACAGCGAGAGCGATCTCCCCTACTTGGATAGCCACTCTTTGCTATCCCATTTCTAGTCTCTGTTTTTTATTTACTTTGGACTCAGAACCGTGTATCGAAAAATGTCTTTGGTTAAGTTCGTTGCTATTTTAGCCACAGCAACAGTCTCTCAATTTTATGCTGAGGCCCTTTATCGGCAAACTGTCGTTGCTCAATCCTTTGGCGAGACTCCTGAATCCTTTCCTGTTCCTGATTCTTTGCCAGACGGTACAACGCTCAAGCTGGATGGTTCTACCAGTATGCGGCTTACCAATGAAACCCTTGAGCAACGATTTGAAGCACAGTTTCCCAATATAGATGTTGAACTTAGTGCCAGTCGCACGGATAAAGCGTTTGAAGCATTGATTAATGGTGATATCGATGTTCTTTCTACGGGACGCCCTTTGACTGATGCAGAAAAAGCTCAAGGTGTTGTCGAGGTGCCTCTGGAACAGCGGGAAAAGCTAGCCATCATTCTGGGGCCAGACAACACATTTGAAGGGGATCTTACATTTGAACAATTTGCCGGTATTTTTCGGGGCGAAATTACTAATTGGTCTGAAATAGGTGGTCCTAATCTTCCTATTCGGCTAGTGGATCGTCCTGACTACAGCGATACTCGACGCGCTTTAAGTACCTACACTGTATTTGAAGGCAAACCGTTTGAGACAGGTGCGACAGCTGATCCTGTAGACGATGATGAAACAGACACTGTTGTTAAAGCCCTAGGTAACGACGGCATTGGCTATTCAGTTGTTTCCCAGGTAATTGATCGGGATGATGTCCGCATTATTCCAATGCATCAAACGTTGCCCGACGATCCTCGTTACCCCTATTCCCAATACCGTGCCTTTGCTTATAAGCAAGGGACTGGGCCAGCTGCTTTAGCCTTTATGGGATTTGCTACCACAGAGCCTGGAAAGGAAGTTTTTGAGTCAGAGCCAGCAGTAGTAGATAGTCCTACAGCTGCAGATACTCCCACTCCAACGGATACAGCGGCTACCCCTGCTCCGGCCCCTGAACCTGAAGCACCACCAGCCCCCGAAGCGACCGCTGCACCAGCCGCTGGTGCACCAGCCGCTGATCGAGGTGGATTTCCACTATGGCTTTTACCGCTGTTGGCAATTCCATTACTGGGGGGGCTGCTGTGGTGGTTGCTCAAGGGTAGCAATGCTGCTGCACCAGCGACGGCAACAACTGCAGCAGTTGCTGGTGGGGCGGCTACGGTTCCCATGCAGCCACGTCTGGTGCTTGTTCCCCGAGACTGTCGGCATGCCTATGCCTATTGGGAAATTCCCAAAGAATGCTTAACCGAAACTAAGCGTCAGGGCGGGGAAACGATGATGATACGTCTTTATGAAGTTACTGGACGCAGCAAAAATTCTCCCTTGCCCCCCCATGCAGCTGAGTTCCCTTGTCTAGAGGCAAATCCCGATCTCCATTTGCCAATTACTGTAGATGATCGCAGCTACTGTGCAGAGGTCGGATATCTAGGTAAGGACAAGCAGTGGCTACCCATTGTTAAATCAGATCCAGTCCGAGTGCCCATATGTCCTAAAGATGAAACCCCGTCTGATACTGTCCCAGCGGCATCTGTGCCAGCAACGAGTGTTAATAAGCCAGCTGCTGGAGTAAGGGATTTAGGGGGAGCCGTCCTGGGAGGTGCGGCATTGGCGGGAGGCGCAGCTTTAGGCGCAACCAAATTGGCAGACGGTAAAGCCAAAACTCCAACAGGCATAGGGCGTATGATATTGACTCCCCGTAACGCTCAAGACGTCTATGCCTATTGGGAGATTCCTCAGCAGCGTTTCACGGATACCAAGCTGCAGGGGGGGGAAACTATGGTGGCAAAGCTTTACGACATAACTGATAGGCCTGCTGCTGTCGGCTTGCCTGAGCCGATTGCCCAGTTAGAGTGCACAGAAGCGGATATGGATGCCCACTTCCCCATCACCTCGGAGCGGGACTATGTTGCTGAATTAGGTTATCAGACGACGTCTGGGAACTGGTTACCCCTTGCCCAGTCAAACTCGGTACGAGTCCCTGCTGACATTGCTGATATTGACTCAGGGAGGGTTGTTAACACACTTCCAGATGCTGCTGGCGCTGCGGCTGTTGTTGCTGCCACTGCGGCTATGGGGACTAGTGCTCTTACTGTTGAAGAGACAAGTACATCTGAAAAGGCAAGTACATCTGAGGCAAAAAGTACGTCATCGACAGTTACTCAAAGTCGTATTGTAATGACTCCTCAAACTGCTCAGAGGGCCTATGTTTATTGGGAAGTGCCTGAAACAGCTAAATCGGCCCTTAAAGTTGAAGGTGGTCAAGTTTATCAACTGCGGATGCATGATGTGACTGACATTGAGCTTGATCAACAGTCACCTAACAGTACGCTTACCTATGATTTATTAGAGACAGACTGCGATCGCACCGTTCCCATACCCAACGATCAAAATGACTATGTTGCGGAGGTAGGGTATCAAACCTTATCTGGTGACTGGTTGACCTTAGCTCGGTCCAAATCGCTCAATCCCGCCCAGAGTTTAGCCAAATCTTTGGATGCTAAGAACTTAGCAGATAGGATATCCAAGTCATCTCTAGCGTCTTCGGGAATGGCAATGGGTGCTGCTGGGGTTGCTGCCATTGGAGGTCTAGCCGCTACTGCACATGAAGATCAGTCGTCCAGCAGCCAGCTGTCTGAATCTAATATAACTGTTGAAAACGGCACTGACACCGTCCATGCAGACTCTACAGCGTCAGGGACTACGCAAATTGTTAAAGTCCATAGTCGCAACAATGCGGTTGTGTTTGATGAAGCCCAACGACATCATATTGAATACGATGTTGCAAGTACATATCAGCTAACTCCAGGGATATACACACTGCGTCTTCGGGATGGAGTATTTAACTATGATGCCGACGATAATCACCCTGGAGAACCATTTGTACTGTTATGGATTCATGGTGGTACTATCATCAACCAAAAAACTGGAGTTCCGATCAGTTCAACCTGGACCACATTGAATGGCTATGACGATACGCTAATTCTAGATGTGAGAGAACCAGCAAAACTCTGTGCCTTTTTTGTTGATACCTATCCAGATGACAATTTAGGAGAAGTGATCCTTTCTGTTATTAAGCAGTAGATTCGGACGGCTGGTCTTATTGTTTTCGCACCCTTAATTTTTAGTTTTACATCGGTTCTTTTTGGAGAGTTAATCAATGTTTTTTGAAGTCTTAAGTGCCATTAATGATCCCAACCAGCAAGCCAACATTAGTCAGTTGGACCAGGTGACTAAATCAGTGCAAAAATTAGCCAATAGTCAAGGGGTTAATCCGACTCAAATGCAGTCAATGATGACTGCTTTGGGAGGAGCCCTTCAACCTGTGCTCAAAGAAAAACAGTCTCAGCTGGGGGTTGGGCAGTTAACCTCCATGCTAGGGCAAGCTAACGATACCTCAGTGTTGACATCGCTTATTTCTTCACAGCTGCAACAACAACTTGCCCAGACAATTGCCCAAAAAACAGGTATGCAAGCTTCTATTGCACAAGCAATATTGCCTCAGTTATTACCAGTAGTCATGAACCTGTTTAATATGGGCTCCCCTAAACCGGGTAGCGTAGGTGAAACAAATTCATTGCTCAGTGCTTTTTTAGATGGCAATCGTGCCAGTAATACCGATTTGGGTAATGTAATGAAGTTTGCAAGTCGTTTTTTGAATACGCCCAGTTAAACCTTATCCATGTCCAGGACAGTCGTTTCTGCGTAGAAGAACCTACAGGTTTTACTTGGATATAGTTTAGAAGCGTTTTGTCAACCCCTACACCAAAACTCTCGTTCTAGTTGGGTCGAGAGTGAATATTATCAAATGCCTGCAAGCAAGTTTTATTTTGTTTGCAGGCATTTGATTTATAAGCTTGCGTCCATAGCTCTCACCCCATTGGTACCCCCTAAAAGCGAATTTAGTCTCAGATAGCTTTATGAAAGCTTGTTTGAACTAAGAAACCTATATGTTTTTTTGCCGTCCTATAGATCTGAGACGTTCATTTCTAAGAAAGAGGTCTGCATCATTCAAAAGGCATTGGGGCACATTTAAACTGAGTACTTTACATATTTACGGAAACATATATAGTGTTTTAACTGTCTCACAAACCTGAATTGACACTAATCTTAGTTGTCTCATCCGTTCAAATACATCAACTTAAATAAATCAAATTAATTGTCAATGGTGTCTAAGGTAAGTTATTTCTCCTTTTTCTAAAACTTATTCCCTAGGAGCTATGAAATATTTACTCGCAGGGGATCGGCGATTTAACTGAATTTGGTGTTTATATCCTGGTGCTTGCCGTCTAGATGGTAAACGTTATTTATTAAATGTTAGCCAAACGTTCATTTCAGTCTTCAGTTATTCAGTCTCTTGCTTCTGTGGTTATAAATTTTATGCCCAGAAGGTTTTTGGTTTGCCCCAGGGCACATACACCGTGATCCTATGAAGTATTCATTTGTCAACCAGCCTCGCGAAGAAGATTGCGGAATTGCCTGTATTGCAATGATTGCAAGGCACTATGGTCAGAAATTCACGTTGGCCCGTGTCCGTGAACTTGTTGGTACAGGACAGTTAGGGGCATCTCTGTTGGGTCTTCAGCAAGGTGCTGAGGCATTAGGTTTTCAAGCCCGCTCTGGGCAAGCAACTGACGACATTTTTAATCGTATTCATCGCCTGCCTTTGCCAGCTATTATTCACTGGGGTAGAGAGCGTTGGGTCGTTTTCTACGGCAAGGAGCAAAATAAATATGTGATAGCTGACCCAAGCGTAGGTATTCGTTACCTTAGTGCTGACGAAATTAAGCGCAATTGGGGTGATGGTGCAATGCTTCTGCTTGTACCAGATGAAGCGTTTTATCACTTGTCGACAGATAAGCCAAGCAGGATTGCAGGCATTCTACAGCAGGTTTGGCCTTATCGTTTAGCATTATTTCAAGTTGTTTTATACGGATTATTTATTGGGTTTCTATCGCTTTCAATTCCATTTTTAATTCAGTTTATTACTGATGATGTCTTGATTGGGGGAGATACCCAGCTGCTGCCTAAGGTTGCGATCGCAGCAGCAGCTTTTTTTATAATTAAAAGCTTACTAAATCTAGTTCAAGTTACCCTGGTAGCCAATGTCTTTCAGCGATTAGAACTGGGGCTGACACTAGAATTTGGACGTAAGTTATTAAAACTACCTTTGAACTATTACGAAACCAGGCGTAGTGGTGAATTTTCCAGTCAACTTAAAGACATTTCCCGAATTCATGAGCTAATTGTCGATGGGGCAGTTCAACTACCTGGGCTGTTTTTTACTGCAATCGTGTCGTTTGGTTGCATGCTATTTTTCTACAGCCAGCGTCTAACCCTTCTATCGTTTATAACAGCAGGGTTAATGTTAGGAACAACGCTGACATTGCTACCTGTATTTCAGGAACGTATTCGACGTCTATTATCACTGAACGCTAAAAACCAAGCCCTGCTTGTAGAGATTTTTAGAGGGGCTATGACCTTTAAGACGACAGCGGCTCAGCCTCAACTTTGGAAGGAGATGCAAGGACGATTTGGCAACCTGGCCAGTAAAAAAGCTAGTACCGTTCAACTTAGTTTTTTCACAAATCAGCTAGCAAACTTGATGTCGGGTGTTGGCCATATTGGTATCTTTTGCTTAGGCAGCACCATGGTTATTAGTCAAGAGTTGACCCTGGGTAAACTTTTCGCCTTTAGCATCATGAACTACGGCTTTCTGGAGTTTATTAACTCCTTAGTCAGATTTTCAGACAGGTTTATGGAAATCAAAACATCAGTACAACGGTTTGATGATGTGATTGATGTTGATGACGAGAGTCCAGATGATTGGCTAAAGCCCCTTGCTGAAATCCCTTCAAACGGTGATATCACATTCAATCAAGTGAACTTTCACTATCCAGGGCGATTCAATTTGTTAGAAACGTTTTCGCTGACCATTCCTGGAGGTAAATCCTCAGCACTAGTGGGCGCATCTGGTTCTGGTAAAAGTACGATTGCTAAGATTCTGGCTGGATTACATTCTTATCAGTCTGGTGAAGTATTAGTAGGACCCCATAATTTACGTGATTTATCCACTGAATGTGTGCGTCAACAAATTGTTTTAGTGTCTCAAACCACCCATTTTTGGAGCCGCTCAATCTTAGAAAATTTCCAACTTTGTGCACCAAAAGTGTCATACAACGAAGTAGTAGCGGCTTGTCGAATTACAGGGGCAGATAAATTTATTGATCAGCTACCAGATGGTTACTTAACAGTTTTGGGTGAGTTTGGCTCAAATCTTTCAGGAGGGCAGCTGCAGCGGTTAGCGATTGCTCGAGCCTTGCTACTGAAACCAGCTATCTTGATTTTAGATGAGTCAACTTCGGCGTTAGATCCCCTGAGTGAAGCTGAATTACTTCAAAAGCTATTGATGCATCGCAAGGGTCACACTACCGTTCTCATTAGCCATCGTTCCAGTGTGAATCGACTTGTAGACTGGGTAGCCGTGATTAATGATGGAGAAGCTGATATTGCAGGTTCTCCTGAGTATTTGCTTACTCAAGAAGGTGGTCATTTACAATTTCTAGAGGGGACAACCCCCAATCTTTTAGACGGCTCCAGACGTCTAGTTGCTAGTAACAGCTCATCAGCGCCTGATCTCCCTTCCTTACCAGGCCCTGTCGAGAACTAATCAATTAACGCAAAAATTGTATTTAATTTGTCAATGTGAGTGTAACCCATGAATCATGATGACGCTTTTTCCAATTCTATGTTTGACTTGCCAGTTAAGGCGACCAAGTCAACATCGATTGAACCAGTCACTGACATTGACCTTGCAATTGAGCAAGCCAAATCTCCTGTCGGAACCTTAGCGGCCACCCAAGATTACCAATCTAGGCAGGTGTCTGTAGAGAAATCTCAGTCTCTAGCTTCATCTGTTGTAGATAATTTTTTACCTTCTCCAAATCGTTTTATTATGCTGGGTGGTTTAGGCCTGGTTGCTGCACTGGGGATAGGGGGAGTAGCGGCCAATTTTATGACCTATCGCACCACAGTTAAGGCTCAAGCTGTTGTCCAGCCAGTAGGTGATGTGCAAGTCATACAATCTGGTATGGGAGGAGTTGTTGAAACTATTCTTGTGCAGGAGTATGACACCCTAAAGCCAGACCAGGTGATTATTTCTTTTGAGAACTCACCTTTGCAGAATAAGCTGCTTCAAATCGAAGCCAGGATTGCTGGTACTGAGGAGCGCATCTTTCAGGTGGATGGTCAACTTAAGACCTTAGAACGACGACGATTGGCAGAATCAACTTGGTTACAGCAGCTCACTACATCGGGTTTAGGGATTGGGGGAGGTGCAGCCCAATTTGAATATTCGAAAGCACGCCTGCTTGAGTATCGCAATGATCTGGCTACTCAGCTTCAAGGAGAACGTGACCAGTTAAAGCAAGCTCAGCAGCAAATTGATAACTTGATCATTCGGTCTCCAGCAGCTGGTAGTATTTATGATCTGCAACTAGACAAATTGGGCCAGACTGTAAACGCTAATGAAACTATTGCCAAACTTGTGCCCGACGGAGTGGACTTAGAGATCAAAGCATTGATACCGGATACTCAGATTAAAAACGTTGAGGTGGGCTACCCTACGCAGATGAAGTTATCTCAATGTGCGTCTTTTAGCTTTGGTGCTTTAGAGGGGCAAGTCACTTCGGTAGAACCCCTTCAACCAGACGCAGATACAGATCTAGTCAAATCCAAGGATATCCCCCAAAATAGTTATATAGTAACCATAAACGCTCCTGAGAAAAGCTTGCAATCTGGCTCACGCATATGTGAGGTGTTGCCTGGTATGAAAGGAGAGTTGAAAATCATGGCTAATCAGGAAAAGCTTATGAATTTCTTTTTAAGGAAACTGCGTTTCAAAACAAATGTTTGAGTTACATGGAAACTAACTTAGGACAGCCTGACGAACAACAAGAACAGCAGGAGGAGAAAGAGTTATTCCCCTCAGGGGGTAATTTAGCGTTTAGAGATATCACTCTAGTCGCTAATGATTTAGTGCTAGATACAGCCCCCCCCCCGCCTCAGCTCTATTCAAAATCTGGGGAACCTAAACAAAATTCCTATACTGTAGAGCTTTTCTGGGATGAGGCCTTAGTAACGGCAACTGAGTTATTCTATGGTCAAACTACATATCTTTTAGAGAACATTGACTCACTACAAATTCTTAAATTACACGGAAAACGGTCAGTTATCAAAAAAAAGCTCAGCAATTTTCTAGCTGGAACGATAACGACAGTTGGATTAGTATTGCTCTTGGGCCCGGTTACCTGGTTTTTACATTTATTGGGTTTGATATTAGCGGTTGCTAGTATGGGCTATGCCATTTACTTTAATTGGTGGCTAGAGCAGCGTAGGCGAGGGGAGTTTGGCCTACTTATGACGATGAAATTAAATTCAAAAGTTGTTATCACAAGCCATAGCTTAAAAGCTATTCAAGCTCTTTATCAAATTATGTTTCGACGTTTAGATATGGCTGATCCCAATGGCGAATCTTTAATGGTCAATATGTATACAGGCCAAACTATAAGTTACCAGTAGCATAAGAAATATGGTTAACTTGAGCATCCTAGAGTTTGCCATTGCTGAGCCGAACTGCGATTTCATCTGCAAGAGCCTGATACATAGATTGTTTTATAGAGCGGTTCATCCTCTAAGTCAACAGTGGCTAGAGTTGAGTTGTTAACCTTAGCTTACGCCACACTATTCTTGAAACAGATTCCCTTCGAGTAAGAATATCAGCTCGTCCTGTCATCCCAGCTTGTAAATCACAGGATGCATATTTACTGCTCAGGACAGGACGTGAAAGTTGAAGTGTAATCTCGTATAATCCACTGCTGGTAGTATTACGAATTTCATCAGGTAAAGCTTCTGGCAATAGTGTATCTGGAGAAATAGTCTTAACCTTAGCCGCTAGAGTGCCATAATCAGTATATGGGCAAGCGGAAATACGTAGCTGAGCAGATTGATTATTCTCGATAGTATTAATATCTTGTGGCTCTACCCAAGCTTTTGCAAGCAGGGAGGCATCACTGGCTGCAATTTGAGCAATTGGATCACCTAGGTTAACCACTTGGGCATTATTGCGTAACTCTAACATCTGAATCGTACCTGATACCGGGGCTCTTAGGGTTAGTAAGGCTATTTCGGTCTGAGTCTGGGTCTGGTCTCGTTGAATTTGATTTAGCTGATCTAAAAGGTTGCTTCTTTGCTGAGTCAGAGTTTCAGACTCTTGCTGTAATTGGGCTAAGGTAGCGCTGCCCTGGGCTTTGGTCTGAGTGATTTGTTGCTGGGCAATCGCTAATTCAGCACGACTAGGCTGCGAAGTTGCCTTAGCTTTTTCAAATCGCGCGATCGCAGTTTCCAGAGCCACTTCCTGTTCTCGTAGTTGACTGGCGGCAATCGCCCCTTGCTCGACCAGTTGGCTATAACGCTCTGTATTTTCTTGAGCAAACTCAATTTCTGCCTGGATCTCACGCAGATCGGCCTGATTGACTAACTGGCGTTCTATCAACTCTTGTTGAGCTAGGGTTAACTCTGCCACTGTTGCTTTTAAATTACCTTGAATTTGTTCAGCAGTAGCGGTTGTGCGTTGCTGGAGTGATTGTAGCTGATTGTCAATTTGAGTTAGCTGCTGTTGAATCTGAATCGCGCTAGTCTGTAATTGCACCGCTTGATTTTGGAGCTGGGTGTCATCCAGATATGCGATCGCATCTCCCACATTTATCCACTCATTTTCCTGCACCATAATTTGACGAATCCGCCCTGAAGCGGTCGCCTCTACCAGGCGCAAATCTCCTTCAGGACGGATCATGACAGGAGCTTTAATTGTTTCGTTGTAGGTTACAGTCTGGCATAAAAGAAAAACTGTACCTACTGTAATAACGCCCGCTAAACCACTCAACCGTTGCCATAAGCGTAATGGTGGCAACAAGTCTTCTGGTACTATTTCAGGCAAAATAGCCAGACTATCCGATTGATCGTTAGGTATATCAGTTTGCATCTCTATAAAAGTCTCTTTAGGGAGTTAAGAAGAACCAATGTTCTCCTGGTTGTTTCGATAGTTCAGAGGGTTCACCTTCAAGGGCTAGTTCACCACGGTCAAGCATTACTAACCAGTCAGCTTGCAAAATTACACGGGGACGATGACTAATCATGATAGTGGTTTTCCCCTTACGATAGAACAACAGTTTATCTAATACACGCATTTCTAAGTCAGGATCCAGGGCGCTGGTAGACTCATCTAAAATCAGTACAGGTGGGTCTTTAACAATAGCCCGTGCTAGAGCCAAACGCTGAAGCTGTCCTCCAGAGAGATTTGCACCAAATTCTCCTAAGATAGTTTGAAACTTTTCTGGCAAATCACCAATAAATTCATCAACCTGAGCAATCTGGCAAGCCTGGATGATTTTTTCAAAGCTGATGTTAGGATTGCCGACATAGAAGTTTTCTAAAATAGAACGGTTCCAAAAGTGAGCTTGTTGGGGAACAAGTACGACTTGCTGCCGTAAGCAGTCAAGAGAGAGATCGCCCTGGTTGTAACAACCATAGCGAATGTTGCCAGACTGCAATGTATATAGCCCAGCAATCAGCTTAACGAGCGTACTTTTACCACAGCCAGAATGACCAATCAGTGCGGTTGCCTGCCCTCCTGGTATAGTTACAGAGAAATCCTTAAGCAGGGCAACACGCCCTATATGGCAAAAGTGTAACTGCTCGCACACAATATCATCTGTACCGGGCAGAGGTGCAAAGGGTTTATTTTTATTATTCACATATTCATTTGGAGCATTAATCACCTCCGAGAGTCGCTGGGCTGCTACACGGGTACGGGTAACCTCATCACTTAGCTCTACGAGGGACTCCACAAGCAGAGTAATATACTGATTGAGGGTATTAAATGCTAGCAGTTGGCCAATTGTAAGTTCTTGTTTTGTAACTAGCCAACCTCCTATCCAGAGGATGATAATTGCTCCCACTGAAGATAGTAACCGAGAAAAAACACTATTTGCGATCGCCAGCTGATTTCTCTCCAAAGCCAGCCGCCCCAATCGACTAAATCGACGTTGAAACTCATCCCAAAACTGCGGTGCCGCATAAATTGTCTTAAGAGTTAACGCTCCTTTAAAGGTTTCTACCAATAACCCCTGATTATCAGCATCAGTGATTAATAGATTTTGCGTACGGACTTTGAGGGCAGGCCACAACGCTACCATTGACAGTGTCATGAGCAATGCAGCCCCCAGAGCTACCCCTGTTAAGAGTCGGCTATAAGCCACCATAAGCCCCAATGCAATCAGTGCAACAAACGTCTGGGTAGGCACCGTAATAATACTTTGGGCAATTAATTGGTTAACCGTTTGAATATCTTGCAGACGACTGATCGTCTCACCACTACGATGGGACTCAAAATAACTTAAGGGCAACTGTAATAGCTGTCGCCCAAAGTTTAAAGTGAGCTTAAGTTCCAAACGCTGAGCAAAGTGTGCAATCAAATTTGACTGTACCCAGCTCATAAAGCTGCGTAATCCATTTAGAGTCACCACCACAATGGCAATGGTGCCGAGCATACGTAAATCTTGACGGACTAAAATATCATCCGTCAACATCTGAATAAGCAGTGGCAAAGCTAAGGCCAGTAATCCAATACCTAAATTGATCAACAACGCTTCAGTGAGCAATTGCCGGTAAGGTTTTAATGCTCTTAGAAAGCTACCGAACCCCTCTACAGGATCATTTTCATGGGCATAAAACCGGGCATCGTCCAGTTCCAGCAGTAGCATGACTCGGTCAGCCCAGCTTTTTACCAGGTCGTCTCGGGTTAAACGCCTTACCCCTACTGCCGGATCGGCAATCACATAGCGCTGCCTCTTCTTGCCGTAGAGCACTACCCAGTGATAGCCACGCCAGTGAATAATAGCTGGTAGGGGAGCTTCTGCTAAGCGATCAATTAGCTGATCGCTAGCTTGTACAGCTTGGGCTTGAAACCCCAAAATCTCTGCACCGCGTCGTAAGCCTAGTAATGTAGTGCCTAATTGCCCGGTGCCTACCATTTCACGCATACGGCTAAGGCTAAAATTTCGGCCATAGTACTTAGCTACTGTCGCTAAACAAGCTGCACCACAATCTTCTTCACTGTGCTGTAAAACAGATGCATATCTCATAGATAGGGGTAGACACGGTTTAATTCAGCGTGCCCACCCAAACTCTAAAGCAATGTTTCTTGCTCAAAGAAATTAGAGTTGGCTATTTTCAAGTTAAAAAACCGAGTAGAGAATAGTATTTATCCAATGGCTGTCAACAGTAAATTTACGAGGCGGGATTTACAGACACTTAATAGATTTTCGCCAAATGGCTGATGACAATACGCAAAATGTCTAGTTTTTACTTACTTAGATGACACATACCCGTTTAATGTTAATAAAAGATCCCTGAGTTAGCCCTGAACTTTATCTGTAACTTCCGCAATTTCCTGAGTGGTATTAACAGGAATATTGGTTTTAATAAATACAAACACCCCACAACCTTAAAGTTGTATTAACCATTTGCCGTGTTTTTAATAGGTTAAGAAAATGTTTTCTAAGCGTTCCGACAAAAAGCAATCGTCTCAAAGTACATCTCAGTCCAAAGCAAACTCTTCCACCTTATGGAATAGCTTAAGTGAAAAGCAAGAAGAACAGATCAATGGTGGCTTCTATTATTACTACGATAATCGTTCTTGCTGTTACTACTATTAAAGACTCTTATCGTTGAATAAAGATAAGCATGGATAGTATCAATGACAGCCTTAAAGCGTTTTTTCAATAGTTGAACATAGTCAATTGTTGCTAACTACAGATAAAAGAAAAATCATAAAATCGATTGTGCCCTAGATCAAGCAACAGCTAATTGAATTCGGCGAATAGCTACTTTAACGAATTCAGTAATGTCAGTTTTTGACATTACTGAATTTTTCTGTAGAGTAAGTTTCTAATTGAGCAAAAGTACTTGACATCCAGCGTATGTCTTCAGCCAAATAGCTGTTCTTTTCATGTTTTTCCTTGAATACTTAAAGTCTAGTTTATCGTTTACTCACAGTATTTTTAGCAATCCATTAATCTCTACTTATAAGCTTTACCTGGAACTTACGCAATCTCCTAGGTGAGAATATCCAAAAAATTAGCTTCAATAGATATACAAACCTCCAATAGTTTCATTGTTGCTCAACAGAGTCTACTGCATTTTCTCTCAAACCCATGTCTCATAAAATAAATCAGCAAGCATCCAGTAACATCTCATCAAAGTCTTCCCAAAAAAGTAAATCTACAAAACTGTGGCAAGCTCTAACAGAAAATGAGCAAGAAGTTACCAAAGGTGGGTTTGGTTTTCCCGGCTTTCCTGGAGGACCTGCTCTTCCCGGTTATACCAATAACACAGGCAAAGGTTAGTTCGTCTTAAAGGATAATAATAGTTATGTTCCGCACAAAAGATCGACAAGTATCCAGTAACGTTTCACCAGAGTCTTCTCAAAAGACGCAATCTACACAATTGTGGCAAGCTCTAACAGAAATCGAACAAGAAGTTCCTAAGGGTGGGTTTGGTTTCCCTGGCTTTCCCGGTGGTCCTATGCGTCCTGGTGATGGAAGAAAAAGAGGATAGGTTTTATCAAGTTTAAGGTCGTTTAAGTCTACTTTTTTGGAGTTAGTCATGTTTTTAAACTTGCACTGTCAATCATCAACTAAGACAAGAAGTCAGTCTACAGCACAGAATTCATCAACAAATCAGTTATGGACAAAGCTGACAGAGTCTGATCAAGAAATCATCAAGGGAGGGAATGGACTCGTTTTTTTCTTTCCTGGATTTCCACCATCAAGAGAACGTAATCATTAAGTTTCCAAAAGTAGCTACTATCCCATAGATGGTGGCTACTTTTGATTGTTGGGCGGCGTAGTGTACATAGAGTAAAAGTTATAGCTTCCCTCCCTGAGGGCACCCTAATACTGAACTGCGTCTAGGGTATATTGCATTACCAATCGCCTATGTATAACCCCAAAAAATATTATTTCAGATGGGTTGGTTATCTCAGCATTATAGGTATTCTGGGCTGCACATTGCCAAGCGTAGCCCAATCAACCCAAATTGTAGGTGACAACTCGATTGGTACCCTGGTTAATGGTAATCTTTCAATTCCTTGCACTGGCGGCATCTGTTCAGTTACCGGTGGCACTCAGATAGGTACAAGCCTTTTTCATAGTTTTGAGCAGTTTTCCCTACAGTCTGGCGATGAAGCTCGCTTTAATCATAACGGAATTGAAACAATTTTTACTCGTGTAACGGGAAGCAATTCCTTTATCGATGGTACTATTAGCACTGCAACACCGACTGATTTCTTCCTATTAAACCCCCAGGGAATTATCTTTGGTCCTAATGCGAGCCTTAATATCGGAGGTTCTTTTCTAGCGACTACAGCTGATAGCATCGTCTTTGACAATGACGTGACATTCAGTGCTAGTAATCCCACAACCCTAGGCAATTTACTCAGCATTAGCACTCCTGTAGGTGTGCAGTTTGGCACAAATCCAGGTCCTATTAAAGTGCAAGGTCCAGGACACCAAATGACTCCATTTTTTACTACTGAGTTTACCCGCACTAATCGCCCTAACGGCTTACAGGTCACCAATGGTGAAACCCTTGCAATACTGAGTGGTCCTCTCACGATTGACGGTGGTAATCTGACTGCTACAGGTGGACATGTAGAACTGGCTAGCGTTACCAAAAATGGTTTTGTCGATCTATCAACAACGAGAACCGGGCCTTGGTCGTTTGATTATATCGAAACACCTAACTTGCAAGATATTTCGTTGACTAATGCAGCTTCCGTAGATGTAAGTGCATCTAATGGTGGCTCTGTGGGGATAAAAGCTCAAAATCTTTCCCTTAGTGGTGGTTCTGTGATTGCAGCTAATCTTCAAGGTGCTGGTACTAGTAACGGTTTAACGATTAATACAGAGAGTTTATCGATTCAGGGTTCCATTAACGGTATCAACAGCGGTCTTTACAGCGATGCTGAGTTTCCAGCTACAGGCCAGGGTGGCGATATTGATGTTCAAACTCAACAACTCTCAATTTCTGATGCTGGCCGTATATCGGCCATTACCTTTTGGGATGCTGATGCCGGTGACATTCAAGTAGATACCGATAATCTGACCATAGATGGAGGGAGTTTTATCGTTTCATCAGCTTATCCTTTTATCTCGGGCAGCACTGGCAACGTAGACGTCAATGCCAACAACATTAGATTAAGTGGGGGAGCTCAGATAGCAACTAGTAATTTTGGGTTTGGCTCCACTGGTCAATTAACAGTCAATGCCGATCAAATTATGATCATAGGCACAGATATTAATGGAAGAATTCAAAGTGGCTTTGAGGCTATTAATGTTTTCGGTACTGAAGGCGAAGTCGTTGTAAATGCAAACCAAATTCGAATTTTAGACGGTGGGCAGATTACGGCTAGTACCCAGGGTCCTGGAGCTGGGGGACAGGTGACCATTACGGCTAACCTGCTTGAAGCCAACGGTACTGCCACGTTAACTAATGTTCCTAGTGGAGTATCTACAAGCGCGTTACCTAGTCCTCCTGCATTTGCTGCCCTCGGAGTCACTTCCACAGGAGACGGCGGTAATTTAACCTTGATTGTTGACCAGTTATATCTAACGGATGGTGCCAACATTGGTGTGGGCACCTTTGCTGATGGTGATGCCGGTAATATGACTATTCAGGCAAAAAATATTATTGAGTTAGCGGGTGTATCACCAGTGGGTCGTACAGGCCTATTTGCCAGTAACATTGAGGGTACAGGCGATGGTGGCAACATTAATTTAGAGGCAGAACAAGTTATCATCCGTAATGGAGCCACCGTTAGCGCCAGCAGTTTTCAAAGTCTCGGGTTAGCTCCTCCCGGTCAAGGAGCACCAGGCAATATTGAGATTAGGGCGGATAATTTATCATTAAATAATGATGCCAGCATTGCTGCTGACACCATTGCGATGAATCACGAGTTAGGCAATATCTTGCTCGATTTGGAGACCCTTACCCTACAGCAGGGTAGCCGCATTAGTACCAATGCCCAGGGGAGTTCGACAGGGGGAAATATTGTGATAGATGCGATCGCACTAATCGCCACAAACAACAGTGATATCTCCGCTAATGCCCAACAAGGTATTGGTGGTCAGATTGTTGTTAATGCCGATCTAATTTTAGGCACAGCCTTTCGCCCTCAGCTAACCCCCCAGAGTGATATCACCGCCAGCTCGGAATTAGGTCCCACATTTAGCGGTAGCGTTGAGCTTAACACTCCTGAGCACGAGCCAGGAGAAAGCTTAACCATATTGCCAACAACACCAGCTGACAATACCCAACAAATTACTCGCCAATGTTCATCAACTGGTAACTCACTTGTGGTTTCTGGTCGAGGAGGAACAGCTCCTGTTCCCAATGAGATTCTTAGGAGCAATACACTCTGGACAGATTTACGCATGTTACAAAATCATAGGCTATATCCAGGGACATCAGTAACACCTGAAAGTTCAATTATTGATAACACCTCAAACTCCAATAATCAGGTATTTGAAGCTCAAGGAGTTGCCTTTGAAGATGGACAGGTAAAACTTTTAACAACAGCCACTACTACCCAGGCAGACATGACGCATATGACATGCTAAGAGATTAAAGTTAAATTTAAGCTACATGTTATTGGCATACTTGCCAATAACATGTAGCTTAGCCTAAACAGTTTAAGGAACTTTGAACTAAGCCGTTCTGTGAACCGTTGATTAATTCAACCTGACCGTTCTCGTTAACCGACCATCCCTGAGCCTCTATTAAAGTGGTTTCAATGTTGATGACTTCAGTATTAGTTTTTTCAGTATTAACCGTTTCACTAACAGAAGACTGAAATTCAAAGGTATTTTGAGTGGTGTCATTTCCCCATCGGAGATCTTGCCAGACAGTCTCTCCTCTCAACATTTGATTGGCATTTTGAGGTACTCCCCCTCGACCAGATACAACGAAAGTGTTATCTGCTTCTAGGGCACAGGCTGTTCGAATTTGTTCTTGATTGACTATGACTTGGGGTAATGCGATCGCACCCTGCGTCGGATCAATCTCTGGTGTAATCAGCACTACCTGACCACTAAATTCTGCCCCTTGCTCCGAAAAAGCGGTGATATCATTATCGGGCGTTAGTATATCGCGGAACTCCGCTCCAAAAACCCCCCCTGCATCAACAGAAATCTTACCCCCAAAGCTATTCACGGCATTGGCTGTAATATCGCTATTACCAATGGCTATGAGCGTGCCCGTATCTAAATTAATGTTTCCACCTGTGGCGTTCCCCGTCGCACTGGTTGTAATAAGACTGCCATTTTTCAAAACAATAGCATCTGCTTCGAGATCAATGTTGGCTCCACCCCCATCCACACTATCGGCAGTTAGCAGCGACTGACTGTCCAACAAAATGACTTCAGCACCTTGTACCTGAATACTGCCAGCCGCTCCCGTTCCGGATGGAACACGTGATGTGGGACTACTGGGAGAATTACTAACATTTATGGTTGCCCCATCTCGCAAGCTGAGATAAGGGGTATTGACGGTAACATTACCCCCTGAACCCGCTTGAAACAGCGCATTGGCAAATAATCCACTGCGACCATCGTCAGTATTGCCTTCCAACGTAACGGACTCTGTCGCGTTAATGCTGACACTGCCAGCATCGCCAGTTGTCTGTGTACCGCTGACAATCTGACCACCCTCCGTCACGATCAACCGTGCAGTGTCGATAACAATCTGTCCACTAGAACCAGTATCAACAGAAATTATGCTTCCAGTGTTTCGATCTCTAGTAATGGAGGTGGTTGCGGCAATATTACTAGGACCATTCTCTGAGAACCCTGCCACCTCAATTGTTTCTGTATTTTGGATAGTAACATTACCACTATTTCCAGAACCTAATGTCCTGGAAAAAATACTACCTCCATTAATCAGGCGAATATTATCTGTCTGAACATTGATATCTCCACCCGACGCTGTGCTGCCAAAGACCGACACTATACCAATAAAGTCATCACGGGGAGAATCCGTGTTATCTATGATCAATGTATCGGCACTGACATCAATCTGACCCAGTTCACCCGATCCGAAACTACCCAAAATCACCTGAGTACCGCCGGTAAGGCTGACCGTTGGTGCATCCAAAATAATCCGGTTACTACCATCGCCATCACCAACTAACCCATTTTCAACCGTTCCCCCAGTCATGGTGATAGCTTCAGTCGCCGTTAGTTGAATAGCTCCTCCACTAGGTCCTAAAATATCAAACACCTGGATTTCAGCCCCTGGTGTTAGTGCCACATTGCGTCCTACAAACGCTAACGTTTGCCCATGCAGTCCGCCTAGGCGGGCAAACCCACCAGACCCAGTAGGCGTATTAACAACAATATCCCCAGAATTAGCCCCTAGCTGTAGCCCAATGGGAGTACTTACTGTCAGTAAAGACACAACCGTTGGATCACCTGAATTAATAACAGCGGAGTCAAAAGTTATATTTTCTGCTGTACTGGCAATAAAGTCACCTGAAACATCTAGAGCAGCATCTGCCCCAAAAATAATGCCATTGGGATTGATTAGGAAAAGATTTGCGGGGCCATTAACAGCTAGGGTGCCATTAATAGTAGATACATTGCTGGAATCAACAGCCGTAATTTGTCCAATAATATTTACAACACCTGGATCATCAAAGGTAACCGTTGCACCTGTATCTACATTAAACGTCTGAAACGAATGCATTAAGCTAGTGTCTCTTCGTGTGCCACCTGTAATCAGGCAGGAGCCTGAACAGTTAGTTCCACCGTTTAATAAGGTTGTTGTGTCATCTTGAACAATTGATTGAGCAACCGCTGAATACCCTAAGAAAAGACTACCCATGGTTAAGCTACTTACCCAGGGAAGTAGCTTGAGTAAAACTGTAGGTGGTTTCCAATAATTTTCCCAAGAAATCATAGGCATCATGGCAGAGCATCCAGAGAATCGGTCAACAGCGTCTAGTGCGTAGTCATTTCAAATAAAACCTGCAGTCTTCTCTGTATAAAGTGACTGTTATGAGTGTAGATAAGAGTTAGATATTGCCACACGTTTTAACGTAAAAGTGCCCTGAGAGCAAAATTAAATAACAATTAATTCAGGGTGACTTGATGCGGTCAATATTTCTCAGGAGAAATGATTAAAGACACTTGATATGTAATGAATTCAATATGAGTCATTACTGTAAGACTTTTCAGCAAACACCTAAGTTAATGTACTGATATCTCAGCTATTTTGCGTAGGAAAAATGATTTTCTACAACAACTAAATTTATTCAATAACCTTATCTTCACCCAACTCAATAAGAGTCTCACCTAAGTTTTACATGAGTTTTGGTGTGTTTTCCCATGAGGAATATACTGTCTCACAACTATGCTTGTTAGGTATAAAAAAACACTTCGTGTCTGCTAAATCGGGTTGCTTGAAGTTGTTTCTGTAACTATTCCTGAAAACACAGCTTAAGAGTAAGAAAAATGGTCCAGTTCAACTTTACCTACGACCCTGGAATTTCTGTAGAACAGCGTACTGGCTTTGAGCTAGCAGCCCGCATCTGGGGGGCCTATCTGACCGATGACATTACCGTTAACCTCCACATTGCCTCGGTTGATGAGCTTGAAGGTAATGCCATTGGCGGAGCGGTGCCAGTTTTATACGAGCAAAACTATGGCGTTTTTACTCAATATCTGGAGAACGATGCCACTAATTCATCAGTGGATCAGCAAGCCCTTGAGAGTTTGCAGGATGGTAATACGGTAGATGTTATTGTTGACGGGGAAGTCATTGATGGGAATAGTCAGCTTTTACTCACGTCTGCCCAAGCAAAAGCCCTGGGTATGGATGAGGCGCTTGCGCTTGAAAATGGTGGCACCTGGGACCGTGACTTAGTCGAGCCAGATGGATTAGATGGCTACATTGTCATCAACCAAAGTTATGACTGGAACTATGACTTTCTACGGGAAGGGAAGGCACCTGCAAGCACATTAGACTTTCTTAGTCTAGCGATGCATGAGATTGGTCATCAACTTGGTTTTGTCAGCGGTCTAGATGGTTTGCTCAATATTGAAGAGCTTCATTCTGGCGAGACCCAGGTCGATGGCTTTACTGTTCTGGATTTATTCCGTCATACGGTAGAGAGTAGCGATGTCGATAATGCAGACGGTGCCGTTAGCGACCTAACGTTAGGCGCTAATGCCTATTTTTCCGTAGATGGTGGCACTACTGACCTTGGAGAGTTTTCTGATGGACAGAGACTCCAAGCCGCTCACTGGAAACGGATGAAAGATGCTTTGGGCATTATGGATCCCACGCTGGCCTATCGAGAACGGCTCAGCCTAACAGAACTTGACCTACAGGCGTTTGATGCCCTGGGGTATGAGGTTAACTATGGAGTGCTGGATGGACTGGATATCAGTACCCTGCTAAATGAGGCAGAAATAGCCGTCAACAGTTCATTAGCCAATTCCTCTAGTGATAGTGGTTTGCTAACCAGTACAGCTTCGGGTGATGGTGTTCATCAGGGTATGAGTGATGAAGAATGGTGGCAGATTTTTGAAGAACAGCTAGGCTCTCTAGGTTGGAGCGATTGGTGGCAGATTATAGACCTGGGTTTTGGCGGATGGTGGCAAAAATTTGGTCAATCTTTAATCAATCAGGGCTATGGCCAATGGTGGCAAATCTTTGAGCAGAATATCAGTCAAGGGTTGAGTACCTGGTTCCAAAGGTTGGAAACTACATTTTTTGATCTGGGTTTTGGGCGATGGTGGCAAAAGTTTGATCTGGGAAATATTTCCTGGTGGCAAGAGCTAGAGCCCTTTTTCTTAACGGTAGATAATGCTGTTGAGGGTTCTACCCCAGTTGACAGTGCCACGACTGACAACAGCATCTTAGAAACGGCTGTTGATATCGTGCTGAGTGGAAACGTCGACAATATTTTAGCGGGAGATGAAAACCATAACCAGATTTATGCTGGGGCTGGAGATGACCTGATTGATGGAAAAGCTGGGGATGATGAGCTTTGGGGAGAAGCCGGGCGCGATACCATCTATGGTCACGATGGTAATGACAAGATTTACGGTGGTGAGCACAATGACTTGCTAATGGGAGAAGCCGGTAATGATGAACTCCACGGTGGTGAAGGTCATGATATCTTAAGCGGCGGCGAAGGAAAGGACATTCTGCACGGAAATAAAGGGCATGACGATCTGCGTGGTGGTGATGGTGACGACATACTATCGGGCAATGATGGTCACGATCGCCTGGAGGGTGACAGTGGTAACGATCTCCTAATAGGTGGTAAAGGGCATGATGAACTCAATGGTGGCAGTGATGACGATATTGTCTTTGGTGATGCCTATTTGTCTGAAGATGAAGCATTACTCGAACAGCTAAAACAGAAAATACAAGAACCTGAGAGTTCTGGCAGCACCTCAGCAACACCCTCAACTAATTCTGAGTCACAGCAAGTTATCTCGTTCGAGAATATTCTTGTGACTCATTTAGAGTCAAATGTTCTAGAGAATTTGACGACACAAAACTCTGAGGGTGAGGAATCTGTAGATGAAGCATCTTCCACCGATTCTGAACCAACTGTATTAGGTGATGCTATTCGAATTGAAGCCGAATCCATGGCCCTGAATGGATATCATACAGAATATACAAGTGTTGCTTCGAATAATCGATTGATACGTACTAAATCCAGCGGCATCGCCAGTACATCTTTTACGGGGGACACTGGTTATTACAACATTGTGGTTGCCTACTATGATGAAAATGATGGGCTAGCGCGGCTCTCTGCTAGTTTGGCAGGTGTGGAACTAGACGATTGGCAGTTAAATCAAAATCTGGGATCCGACAGAGCAAGCACTAACAACTTAGTCACACGCACTATTGCCACTCAAGTACAGATAAATACTGGGGATCTTCTAGAGCTTCAAGGGCAAAGAGAGTATAACGAATTTGCTCGCATTGACTATGTAGAGTTTATTCCGGTGTCTGCTCCGGTGGTTGTTGAACCAACAGTTGCGACTGATGGTGACACTCTTCAGGGTGGGTTTGGTAATGATATTCTTTTTGGTGGAATAGGTGACGATCTGATCTATGGTGAATCTCAAGCTGATAACACCAGCAGTCTGTTGCAAGGAGCCCAAACCTATAATGGGCATACTTATCTGCTGACTGAGATTGGCACCTGGAATGAAGCTCAAGCCGATGCTCATATATTAGGTGGTAACTTGGTTACCCTCAACAATTCAGAAGAAGAAGCTTGGTTGCAACAGACATTTGGTACGTCAGAAAGTTTCTGGTTGGGAATTAATGACCAACGAGTAGAAGGACAATTTGAATGGGTTAGTGGTGAAGCGATCACCTATATGAACTGGGCGCCTGGTGAGCCAAATGATACTGGGGGAGGACAGGACTTTGGTCGACTGAACTATGGCAGTAATAACCAGTGGGATGATACTCAACATAATGGTTTTTGGGATCCGGATGCTTCTAAGTGGGTAGAAGGCCTACGCGGCATCATAGAGATCGACGCAGCCAATAGCGATATTCTTGTAGGAGGCGTGGGTAACGATACCCTATATGGCAATGCAGGCAACGACACTCTCTACGGTGACAATCTAGAGAATGTAAGTGCTTCTTTAACAAGCGGTCTGGTTGGCCATTGGGGTCTTGATGAAACCACAGGTATACAAGCCAACGATACTACCGGTAGCCACTCAGGAACACTCAGTCATATGACTAGTAGCCAATGGACTACTGGCCAAGTGGGTGGTGCCTTATCCTTTGATGGATATAACGATCGAGTGATTGTTGCTGATTCATCAGCTCTCGATATTACCAATACCCTGACTCTAGCAACCTGGGTCAAAGCAGATACATTTGAATACTTGGACGGACTGATTGTCAAAGGAACGTCTAACATTCCCTATGCTTTGGATTTAAGCAATGATGGTAGATTGATCTTCACAGCCAACTATAGATCTAGCTTATTAGGAAGTTTGCTTGGCAGTAGTGGTGGTGAATGGTCTTCTAATACTGCTCTCCAAGCTAATAAGTGGCACCATGTGGCTGTCACTTATGACGGCAGTTATTTACAGTTTTACGTTGATGGTCAGTTGGATAGTAGCCATCAGGCAAGTATTACCTTTGATAGCAACGACGAATCTTTCGTATTAGGTGCTGATTTGGCAGGTGGTTCTCATCTTGATGGGGCTTTGGATGATGCCAGAGTTTATAACCGGGCATTGACCGCTGATGAAGTGGTTGAGTTGGCTACCTTAACAACCGAGAAGATGATTGGAGGAAATGATACTTTAATAGGCGGTGTAGGTAACGACACTCTGGTGGGTGGAGTTGGCAATGATAGTTTGAATGGAACGGATGCTATAGCGGTTGGCTATTTCGAAAAAGATACGCTAACCGGTGGTCTCGGAATCGATACCTTTATTCTTGGAGATGCTAACCACATTTATTATCAAGGTAAGGAGAATCAAGACTATGCTCTGATCACAGACTTCAATTCTGGTGAAGACCTGATCGTTTTACATGGCACCGCCAATGATTACACCCAATCGCAACAAGGAAATGATACTTATCTATATGCCAGCTCAGACCTTGTAGCTGTTTTTGAAAATATTTCCAACTTAAACCTCAGCGTTGGGGTTGTCTTTGCATAAGTAAGGTTCAAGAGACTATCGTGTCATTGCCTACAGTGACACGATAGTTGTCAACTCTCAATTAAGGATTAATACATGTTGTTCAAAAATGCAATCCACCCTTGGAGAGGTTCTGACTTAACATTAGTCGTACCCTTTGGGATATCCACTAAAGTATTAACTTGTCAGTTAGCCATCCTCTTAGTATGCAGCTCCTTGTTGTTGAACTATTGTTTGCCGTCTAATCAAACACAGACCTACGCATCAGCGACGGAAGAAATCCTACGTCAAGGCATCCCAAAGGGTCGAATTTCTGGTGCAAGCCGTTAGCAAGGACTTTTCCAACTCTTCCCGCTCGTCAGTCATGCCAAAATTATCTTGAACTTGGAGAAGGATTAAGCCTTCTCATTTGTATATATTACTCTTTTGATCTCTAATCCCCTTACTGTCAACATTTTTTCAAATAAAGGTGTTGGTAGTGCTTGTTCTACAGGCCATACGCCTGGCAGAGAAAGCTGCCCAGATAGAACTAACTGAGCAATGCTACCAGTGCCATAACCAGCGGCTGCAGCTGTATCTGGATGAGTGGCTGTGGCTAGATAGGTGGCTGATTGCCCCTGATGTTTGCCCGTAATAGCCAGACGCATGGCAATACCCGTACTGCTAAAATGGTTAGTTACCTGGGTCATGGCGTAGCTGATCTGGGCAAGAAATTCCACTATGGTCTGTTGCTTTAGCCAAGGTGAGGGCAACAATGTCATTAGTTTGGTTAGACGATTGTAGACATCGGGTAGGGAACCAAATTTGGTGACTATGCTAGTTAGTTGAGGAAATGACTTAGCCAGGGTCATGGCTTCAACGGTATTAAACCAATATACGCCGGCTCCTTTGTTGTAGGGTTCGGGAAAGGGTAAAACTTCGCGATCGCAATAGGGCTGAATCTTTACCCACTGGCCGTTAACCTTAGCTTCAAAGGGCGTTTGTAACTCAATAAATGTAGTACGCATGACGGTGACGCCAGCTCCGCCTGAGCCAGCGACTAAGTAACTAAGATGTACCTGGTCAGCCTGCTCTAACTGCTCGATGCCCTGGCGAACCATACTATTAGAGATACCAGGAAACACCCCAGTGCTGACAATGCAGGTGACACCCGCCGCTTTTGCCACATCGCTAAAGGCCAGGGCTGCACTGACGTAATCAGGACTATCGGCAATGTCAATGTAGTTTGTGCCCTGTTCAATGCATTGGGCCAGAACGTTGCAATTCCTCGTTCTAAAGGGGCCAGCACAGTGGATGACCAAATCATGAGCTGAGATCGCAGCCCTCACCCGAGCGTGGTCCTCTAACAGCAACGACTGATACTGCTGGCGTGGCTGCAGCTTAAACGCAGCTTGGGAACGTCTGCCGGTCAGGGTCAGGGTTGCATCTGTATGGCACAACAAATCCATTGCTATGCTACGACCGATGCGGCCACTACCACCAATGATTAGAACGGTTAAAGTCATGGTTGATCAGACAAAAATACTCTGGTTGATGCAACGGTCGCTATAACTGACAATGGACCAACTGATCTATGTTGGCTGCATTGTTCATGACTACTCCTACCACTACACAAGCGTCTTGCTCCATTCCTGTTTGGCCTCGTATCACGGGCTGGACCATCGTAGTGTGGCTGATTGCGTTGCTAGTAGCATCGCCTATTTTAGTTGTGTTAGGTAGTGTATTGTCACCGAGCGAAGGGGTATTTAGTCATTTAGCGTCAACGGTGCTAACCCAATATATTACCCATTCCCTAATGTTGATGGTGGGGGTGGGAGTAGGGGTATTGTTACTGGGCATTGGTACAGCTTGGCTAGTGACTATGTGTCGCTTTCCCGGTAGCCATCTATTTGAGTGGGCGTTGTTGTTACCCTTGGCAGCACCCGCTTACTTGCTGGCTTACACCTACACTGACTGGCTGGATTATTATGGGCCGGTGCAGCTGTGGTTGCGCTCTCAATTTGGCTGGCAATCTGTCGGCGACTATTGGTTTCCCGATGTGCGTTCAGTGGGTGGTGCCATTGCCATGTTTAGCCTTACTCTTTACCCCTATGTATACATGCTGACAAGGGTCGCCTTCTTAGAACAGTCAGTCTGTACGTTAGAAGCCAGTCGCTCTTTGGGCTGTGGTCCCTGGCGTAGCTTTTTTAGGGTGGCGTTGCCCTTAGCCCGCCCTGCCATTATGGCCGGACTGTCTCTGGCGTTAATGGAAACCCTGAGCGACTTTGGCACTGTTGATTACTTTGGTGTGGCCACTTTTACCACCGGCATTTACCGCACCTGGTTTGGCATGGGAGCCCAGGTCGCTGCCGCTCAACTATCGGCCATGCTGATGGTGTTTATTTTGGTGCTGATTATCTTGGAACGCTGGTCTCGACGACAGGCCAAATATTATCAAGCAAAAAATAGTGTTAAACGCCCTCAAGCTTATGATTTGAAGGGAATTCGTGCCTGGGGAGCAACCTTTGCCTGTGGGCTGCCCATTGCTCTGGGATTATTGTTACCGGGGGGGGTATTGGCTCAAATGACCTTCACTCATCTGGATGAAACTTTAGACAATCGTTTTTTAGAGCTGGCGCACCATAGTCTGATCCTAGCCGGTCTGACTGCTGGGATAGGGGTGGTTGTGGCCCTGTTGCTGGGCTATGGGGCACGACTGAGTAAACAACGAGTGGTAAATCTGGGTGTCCGTCTAGCGTCTATGGGATATGCAGTCCCTGGTGCCGTAATTGCTGTAGGCATTTTGATTCCAGTGGTGAAATTGGACAAGGGTCTATCAAGCTGGGTTGAGGCTATGACTGGCAACAATATTGGCCTGATTCTTAGCGGCACAATTACAGCGTTGATTTTTGCCTATTTGGTCAGGTTTTTAGCAGTGGCCTTAGGAACTGTGGAGTCAGGACTGAGTAAAATTCGGCCCACTATTGATGATGCCGCCCGCAGCTTGGGGTGTTCGCCTACGAAAACTCTAGTAAAAATTCATACGCCTTTGATGGCTAGCAGCTTATTTACGGCTCTTATGCTGGTGTTTGTAGATGTCATGAAAGAGCTACCGGCCACCCTGGTAATGCGCCCGTTTAACTTTGATACTCTGGCTGTGAGGGTTTACCAGTATGCGTCAGATGAGCGATTGGTAGAAGCATCAGCTCCTGCATTAATGATTTTGCTAGTAGGGCTGTTGCCCGTTATTGTATTGAGCTGGCAAATCGCACGGGAAAGATAACAGTGCGATCGCAATATCTACCCAATATATAGCCAGCTTAACTATAAAGATGGCATTTACATTTTTGCTAGCTTCTTGAGATCGTTTATCATGAAGGTGAAAGCTCTGTATAAGTAGATGCGTTTTATTGATGCAGCTAATGCTCCCTTAAGGCCTCTAAACCTATGAATTGGCACGACTGGCTCTTAATTATTTGTTTTATAGCAATGTCTGCCGTAGGGCTTAGACTTTCTTGGATATGGTGCTATCGTTCGTACTATGAAAGGTGGCGACGACGTTCTCAACTCTCGATAGTACTAGGCAAATTTGGTCACTCTAAGCGTCGCATATACTATATGCCACGTAAATGAAATTTATAAGCAATAATATAGTTAATTTTTAAGTACATTTATACTAAACAAGATTGGTATAAAAAGCTTATGAGAAAACAGACATTCCCCTGTAACCAATCGGCCAAATAAAGTGTCCAGAATTACGAGGGGTTAGCTATGGTTCTAGATGCCTACGACCTGCGAGGGGGCTATGGCGATAAGACCATTATTGACCAAGTCACCCTAGCGTTACATCAGGGGGAATGGCTGAGTATCTTAGGTGCAAACGGGTCTGGTAAATCCACGCTGTTGCGATTGTTTGGACGTATTTTGACTCCCCAAGACGGTACTATCTGGCTAAGCGGTCGCGACATTCACAGTTTGTCGCCAACTGAGATCGCTCGTAAGTTAGCGCTACTGCCCCAGCAACAGATTTTGCCAGATGATCTGAATGTCTATCAGCTCGTAAGTCTAGGGCGTTCCCCACACCAACCTTGGTGGCAATGGGATTTGACTGCCAAGGACCATCACCAAATCGAGCAGGCCTTAGCCTGGACCGATTTGGAACAATATCGCCATGAACCTGTATCAGCGTTGTCTGGAGGGCAGCGACAGAGAGCCTTTCTAGCGTTAGCTCTGGCTCAACAACCTCAGGTATTACTATTGGATGAACCGACTACCTATTTGGATATCCATTATCAGCTGCAGCTTCTAGAATTGCTCAAACAGCTGAATCAAACAGGGCAGATTACCATCATCACTGTACTTCACGATATTAATCTTGCTGTTCGGTATAGTCATCGGCTTGCCTTCATGCGTCAGGGCAAACTATTAGCCATTGGTCCAGTTGATAAAACCCTAACACCCGAAATTTTGAAACAAGTGTTCGATGTGGATGTCACTATTTTGGCCACCCCCGTCGGCCCGCAGATTTGCCCTTTGGCAGCAAGTCAATACTAAGGTTCTTGAGCTGATTTAGGAATTGTTGCAATACCTAAACTTGCACCTTCAATAGTTCGTAATTCATCCATGACTGTAATTACCTTGCCGTGGTAAGTTTGCTCATCTGCTTTAATGGTAATGAATACTTCCTGTTCAGGTTCAAGCTGGGCAAAAATACGCTGACGTAGTTCTTTATCTACCACTGGTGCGTCATCCAGAAAAAGACTGCCATCAGGTTGTATAGTGACAGTAAAGTCAGCCACTTCTTGCGGTTTAGAGGTTTCGGTTTTAGGTAAATTGACTGGCAGCCCCTCTGTACGAGTCAAAAAGAGCGTTGAGACGATAAAGAAAGCGAGGATCGCGAAGATCACATCGATCATCGGCAGAATATTGATTTCGAACTCATCGTCTAACTCATTATCATGAATTCGCATATTCTGGATTCCTTAGCTGACTTGCATAATGGCCTTCATACAATAGTTCAAACTGTCCCCCATGTTCCTGCAATAGGGCAATCTGGCGTTTGTAGAGACCACGAAATAAGTTGGCAAACAATAAGGTGAAAATTGCCACAACCATGCCTGCTGCTGTGGAGACTAATGCCTCACTGATTCCACCGGTAACAATCTCTGCATTGGAGCCAATACCACCAATTTCAATGGCGTCAAATGAACGAATGAGGCCCAGGATGGTACCAAGCAGCCCCAACAAAGGTGAGACTGTAATGATGGTTTGAAAAATGGTATTGAAACGTTTGAGCAGGGGTAGCTCTGCTTGAGTAGCACTTTCCAACGCCAGACGAAATTGACTGGGAGATGGGCTTTCTAGCTCTAGCGCTTCGAGAAAGATGCGAGAGATAGGTAAATGAATATTCTTGCGCAATGGGGTGAAGACATCGACTGGCGTACGGCGATATGTGGCCAGGATTGTTTTGACAACTTTTCGCTGATTGCGATTGATGCGCGTCCAGAAAACAAGCCGTTCAACGGAGAGTGCGATCGCAACCACTGAGAACAAAGCCAGCGGCCACATCACAATCCCACCTGCTCGAAAAATCTCAGTAAACGACATAACCAATACCTCTACCAAGCTCTAATTCTCAACTGCACAAACTCGTCTCAACGATCTTCTAAACTATCGAAAGCGTTTATTACCCATTCTGACTTACTTAAAAAGTAATGACATTAAATGTCATGTAAGAGCTTATCCTGCGAATTTTTATTTTAATACATGTAGTTACCACCTATACAGAACCTAGTTGATTAATTAAAAACCATTGACAACCAATAGCTTTAGTAGCTAAGCCTAAATGGCCATAGCGGGAACTAATCATGATTACGCTGAAATTTCTATTTTATTTTCCGATTAATAAAGCTACACTGATAGAGCTGTCCCGGGTTTTTATTGATATTCAGTGTCAATAATTGTAGTATCAATGGTTGTGTTGTATGGCGCTTTCTCAAGCATGTATCGAGCAACATAATAGAGAAAATGCTATTGCTCGCAGATGGCTGTGGTGGGGATTGGTCTGTGCCTCTGGATTTCACGTTGCCCTGGTTCCTTTGTTGGCGTTGCGATCACATCCTGTAAAGAGCCTGGACGAACTAGAACGGATTGAGTTGCTCGTAACAACTTCCCATGAATCTAGTTCCCCTATTGCTCAAGCTACCCAGGAGAACAAACCAGACCTAGAACCAGAGACATCTCCACCACCTAGCTCTGGAAAGCTGAAAAAAACAGAGGAACTTGAGCCCCCTGAAGAGCCTGAAGAGTCAGAAAAACTAGAAAAAGCAGAGGAACCAGGGGAGCCAGAAAAAACAGAGGAGCCAGAGGAGCTAGAAGCGCCAGAAGCGCCAGAAGAAGAAGCTCCAGAAGCAGCAGCGCCAGAGGAGCCAGAAGAAGAAGCTCCAGAAAAAACAAATCATCAGCCTAATAGTTCTCCTGAGGAACCAAAAGTTGTCGATAATCCGGGTAGTCGTCAAGCAACTCAGCAGGCCACAACAAATGGCAGCGACATTCCTGAGCACAGCGAGCCCACTAGAGTTTTTGCTCCGTCCCTTGAACCTAGCATTGCAGTCATTTCGAGTAACGATACAGAAAGCAATACAGAAACAGACAACCAGGGGGCAATTGCAGCTGGTACAGAAGAAATTGGTACAGGAGGGCAGTCTGAGGATCAAACCGTAGCTCGAACCACAGCTAGCCAGGGAAGCAATGAACCCCCTGCGACCAGTAGGGACAGTACACGTTTTGGTTGTCGTGACTGTGTTGTTCCAAACTATCCTGAAGCCGCTTCAGGCGACCACGTCGAAGGGCAGCCAGATATTGAATTTGAGGTGGATAAAGACGGTAATGTTATCAATGCTCGTATAGCTCAATCTAGTGGTAGTACGGCGTTAGACCAAGCCGCTTTGGATGCCGTTAGACGCTCAAGCTTTACAGCAGGCGGACAGGGACGTACCCACACTATTCAAATGAACTTTTCCATTGAAGGGTCTGAGCGGCATCGAGCAGCGCAGAGGCAGGGCGAGCGACGAATGATAGAGGAATTAGCGCCTATCCAGGAATCTGAATCTGTTATTGCTCAACCAGAGTCACCTACACCGGGGGTGGATACGTCATCAAGTATGCCAATTCTAGATGCAACAGGACCAGAGTCAACAGAAACCGATGATGCAAGTAGCGATATTCCTCAACTGACTGACTCAAGTTCTGTATCTGCTGAGGATGCTGACCAAATCAACCTAAGCCCGTCAGGAGAGCACTCAGATTCAACAGCAGAGATTTCTCCGGATGCTAGGCAGCCTGCCAATACTAATGTGATATCACCTGAACCCATGGGGGCTTCTGAAACGCTACCAGAGACATCCACGGCTCCAGTCAACGCTCCACAAATACCCAATCTGCCAGCTTTATCACCAAGTATACCCAGCACATCAACATCTCCGAGTGCTAAGCCAACTGAACCTGCACCACAACAACCTGTACTGCAACTCGCACCACAACCTAGCTCTCCTCAGTCTGTACTACAGCCTGTGCCGCATTCGCCCGTATTGCAGCAACCTGACCTCCAGCCAATACCTGACGCCAAACCGCTTAGTGGTGAATCAGAAACGGAGAACTAAAACAAATGGGTAGTCCTTAAAGAGTAAGAAATAGGATTATCTTCTAATCTACTATCCCCGCTTTTTGTGACCGAACCATGTTTCTCGACACATGAAGAACTGGTAGCTCAATATTGAATTCAGTTCCCTTATCAGAAGAAGATTCAAAATAGAACTTGCCACTATGCTTTTCAACAATAATTTGGTGGCTAATAGAAAGCCCAAGACCTGTACCTTTGCCGCGAGGTTTAGTGGTAAAGAACGGTTCAAATAATTTAGCCTGATGGTCTTCAGGAATACCAGGGCCATTATCAATAATCCGTATCCGAACATTATTGCTAGCAATCACCTGCGTCTGAATATGAATGGTTGGTGTGATGGATTGCCCCTGATTGATCGATTCTTCAAGCGCATCAATGGCGTTGCTCAGCAGATTCATAAATACCTGGTTAAGCTGGCTAGCGTAGCACTCAACTTTAGGCAACTCGCCGTAATCTTTTATGATCTTGATGCCGGGACAATCATAGGTAGCGTTAGTACGATTTTGTAAAATTAGTAGCGTATTATCAATGCCTTCGTGTAAATCAACAGGTTTCATTTCAGCCTCATCTAAGCGAGAAAAATTTCGTAAAGATAAGACGATTTTACGGATACGTTTAGACCCAATTTTCATGGAATGAAATAACTGTGGTAAGTCTTCTCGCACGAAATTCAGGTCAATTTCATCCATTTTTTCTTGCACAGCCGGCGTCAGTTCTGGATATTCGTTGCAGAACGTCTCGATTAATTCCAGTAAGCTCTGAACATAGTTACTAGCTGGCCATACATTGCCGTAGATAAAGTTGACTGGATTGTTAATTTCATGGGCAATTCCTGCAACTAGTTGCCCCAAACTCGACATTTTTTCACTTTGGACTAACTGCATTTGGCTGCGCTCTAATCTGCGTATTGCCGCTTGTAAGTCAGCAGTACGCTCAGCAATTCGCTGTTCTAGGGTTTGATTAAGCTGTCTCAACTGTAGATGTACCTGAATACGGGCCAGTACTTCTTCGTGCTGAATAGGCTTAGTGATATAGTCAACGGCACCCAGTTTAAGCCCTTTAACCCTGTCAACAGATTCGGAAAGCGCTGTCATAAAGATGACCGGGATATCTTTAGTGTGGTCGTTTGCTTTTAACCGTTGGCAAATTTCAAACCCGTCGATACCCGGCATCATCACGTCAAGCAAAATTAAGTCTGGTAGGTGATCTTGCAGCCGTTTGAGGGCACTTTCACCTGTTTTTGCGATCGCTACCCGATAGCCAGAGCCGCTAAGGACATCAAAAAGAACTTGAATATTTGTCGGCGTATCGTCAACAACTAAAATTGTGCCTTTATCCTCAACCATTTCCATAGTCATTATTTGATTTCCTAAAGCTCCTGACCAAAAGTCATACATACTGTTCAACGAGATCGATAATCGCATCGTCTTCGAATGCTTGAGCCAACTCCAACAACTTGTTGACAAAAAGGGTATAGTTCTGATCAAGTTGTTTCAAACGTTTCGCTTCCTTCTGAACGTCGCCGATAAAGCCAGCTTTGGCTAACTGGTAGAGCTTTACGAGTTCTGGGGCTGGGGGCACAATCCACTCAGAGGTGGCCTGCTCGGTAGCAGCGGCAGACTCTGCAACGGTGTTGCTATAAATCCATTCAAGCTCCAGTAAACACTGGATTTCCTGGAGCAGTGAAGAGAAATCGATGGGTTTTGGTAAAAATGCTGTGCAGCCCGCTGTCAAGCTTTCTCGCTTGTCGACACGAGAGAATGTGGCTGGAGACGCAATGATGGGTGTGGTCGCAAAGTCGTCCTGTTGTCTCAATTGACGAGTCATCTCAAGGCCATCCATCTCGGGCATCATTACGTCCGTAATGATTAAATCAGGCTTGTGAAGCTGCGCAGCCAAGAGTCCTGATTTGCCAGTGTCGGCGGTTACAACCTGAAACCCTAACGGTTCCAGCATGTCAACCAAGACATCACGGTTTTCTGATTCGTCATCAATGGCCAAAACGGTTTGCCTGTTACCCTGGTAACCAGTAATTTGACGAGTGATGCGATCGCGACTTTCAGTTGCCTGACCTTCTTGCGCCGTTTCTAATTCTAGTTCAAACCAAAACCTACTACCCTGCCCTAGGGTACTGACGACCTGAATTTCACCGCCCATCATTTTCACTATCTCTTGGCTAATCGCTAACCCTAAGCCTGTTCCCTGAGAATTATGTTCGTCGCTGACTGCCTGCTCGAAGGGGGTGAAAATGTGGGTCAGCTTATCCGCAGGGATGCCAATGCCGGTATCTTTCACGGTGAACCGCAGTTGCACAGGGCCAGAAAACTGTTGCGTCTGAGCCTCGTCCACGGGCTCAATGCTTAGCGTCACGGTGCCAATGTCAGTGAATTTGATAGCATTGCTCAGCAAATTCAACAATACCTGGCGCAACCGTTTGTCATCTACATGCACTACTAGCGGCAGCCCATTGGCGGGAGCGTACACAAATTTGATGCCTTTTTGATCAGCTTTAATACGGCAAATTTCCGTAGTTACCATCAAAAAATTGGAGAGATGCACATCTTTAGGGTGCAAATCAACTTTACCTGCTTCGATTTTCGAAATATCGAGCACATCGTTGATCAGTGTCAGCAAATGAGTTGCACACTGCTGAATCACCTCGACCCCTTTGAGCTGTTTAGTACTTAACGTAGCATCGCGGCCTAAAATTTGGGCATAGCCCAGAATGCCGTTGAGGGGTGTCCGTAGCTCATGGTTCATATTTGCCAAAAAGCTACTCTTGGCTCGGTTGGCTGTTTCGGCAGCCTGCTGAGCCACTTGCACTGCCTGCATCTGGTGGTTTAATTGCTGATTGGAAACCTGGAGCTTGGTTGTCATTTGATTAAACTCATGCCCCAATGCTTCGATTTCATCACCTGTAGTGATCGCCAATCGATAGTTGAGTTCCCCTTCACCCACCTTAGTGACCCCTAATTTCAACTGCTGAATTGAGCGCAATACAGGTAGCAAAATCCAGCTAAATTGAGCGGCCAGCAACAACAGAATAAGCACCATTTCAATGGTATTAGCTGTTCTAGCGGTTGCCCGAATTTTCCGTAGATGATTATTGGCAGCTAGTTCTTGTTGACGGGTTTGGTCAAGCAACAGATTCGCATAAAATTCGATATCTCTCACGAACGAGTTGAGCGCGTACAAATCCTGCCGCATGTTAGAGAGCGAAGTTTCGCCCTCAGTTAGTTTATTGGCTAAACGAACAATGTCGCGATGCCGACGCCGTAACAACTCAACATCTTCATTATCAGTCAGCAACAGTTCGAGTTTGTCTAAGCGTATGAGGACATCTGATTTGGCTTGTTCGTACTGGATAAAATTAGCGCGCTTGCGATCCAGCAGCAGATAATCCTTCAGCAATTGCACTTCATGCTGCAAAGATACTTCTAAAGCCAATGCTGTGTCCAACGCTTGCCGCTGGTGCTGATAACTAACTTCGACCTGTTGCTCAGCTCTCTTAAGTAACCAATTACCACCGCCCGATAAAGCTAAAATCAATCCCCCCACAAGCAACGACGAGCCGAGAAATTTGGTGATGAGTTGCATAATGAGTTAGAGGCCCAGGACCTGCTTAAGCTCCCGAATGGACTGATAATCCGCGTCTTCAGTCACCGTATAGCCAGCAGATTCAGCACCACTGACACCCACTAATCCCTCTGGTGCATTTATTAAAGCTTTCTGCAGTTCTAATTTTAGGGTTGCAGGAAGTTGAGAGGAGACAACGATTGGGCCATTGGGAATCGGCTCTGATTCCCACACAATTTTATACTCTCCAGATGCGAGTGCACCGCCTGGTTTAGTTTCGCGGGTAAAGTTGAGATTCTCAGTCACAATGACATCAACGTCTTGGGCAACTAACATTTCAATAGATTTGTTGTGGCCACCAGAGAACCCTACACTTGAAAAATGTTCTTCGGGAACGAGGTCTATCTGTTTAAAGTTGTAGGAAGGTACTAAAAATCCAGATGTTGAAGAGTCGGTTACAAAGCTAAATCGTTTACCAGCGGTGTCTTCGATGGAGTCAATACCGCTGTCAGTACGAACAACCATGACACTGGTATACCACGGGCGACCACTATTTTTATCGATAGGAACAACTAATGGTTCTACGTTAGAGTTGCGCTCACGTGCTTGGAGATAGGTGAAGGCTCCCAAAGACGCCATTTGAACCTCACCATTGACAAGATAATCTACGGCTGCATCGTAGCTGTCGGTCAACTCGATGTTGACAGGCAGCCCAAGTTTCTCTGTCAAATAAGCTGCCAAGTCTTGAAGTTTGGCCGCCTGTTCATTGGAATTTTGCCAGGGAATAACTGCGACATTAAGGCTTTCAAGGTTAGCCTGGGTGTCTGTAACTGGCTCTGACACAATAGTATTAATGCTGGCAGGTGAGTTACACGCAGTGATTATTCCCCCTACGGTCAACATAGTCAATAGCAAGGATACGGTACTCACCTGCGATCGCCATTGATCAGAGAAATGATTCATAGAATTAGCTAGAGTGAAGATTGACAAGCAAGAAAATCTTAACGAAACGAAATATCTTCTTACAGATAGCCTTAGTCTGCCCACGTCTGACAGTCCATGAGACAGCTTTAAATCTATGAGTATAACGGTTTATACGGTTCGAGTTTTGCTCTCTCACAGAAAGGTCATATTGGTAAAACACATATTGGTAAGTAAAATCATAAATGTCGTGATGACGGACATTCGTTCGTTGAGGCCTCTCAACATAAACCTATTGATGAGGCTCCCAAACGATTGAACAATAAGCGCTTACTCGAAAATCCTCACTATATGACAGTCTCATCTAAACCCTAAAAAAGCCTGTACCGTTAAGTACAGGCTTGGTTGAGAGAGGAGTTATGGGAATGCCCAGAAATACCCTTGCAGCTTCTAGAATTTATACCTGCTCCACATCAGCAACGATGTTAGCCCCAGCCGTTATATAAATATTCAATGGGCTAGGCAAGCTTGCTCTATGGTATGCAGATCTCGCAAATAATAAGAAAACTCCTAATAATAGCGATTTACATAACAGACTCAAAGAAAACGTATTTACTGTAAAACCTTTAACCCAGGCATAAATTCAAAAATATTTCACCAAAACCAGCTTTTTATAGCAATTAGATTAAAAAAAATCCATTAAAAAAGGGATAGCTACCGCTATCCCATTAGAGAGGATATCTAGTAAATTTTTAAGCCAGGATCAGGCAGCCCTCTAACCAGCTGGCAAGCTCACGCCGCGATTTGGTTAAACGGGTTGTAATGCACCAGACCTGAATCGCCTGATTGGCTGATTTGACATGCACTTTTAAGGGTTGATGACTTTTACACTCACAGACGATGCCCAACTCTTGTAGTCGAAAATACGCTTCCCAGCGATCGCAGCAATCAATTTCAACCATAAATCAGCTCAATGTTTCTTACAGGGTTAGTAGTTGATATGGGCATGGAATTGTCAGCAAACAATCCCTGAAAACTCATCACTGGACAACTCTCTACATTACTAGAAGCTATTTGCAGTAACACCGTAAATAAAAAATATGCACAAGGGAAAACGCCTGAATGGAAAAGGATTTCAACCTTTTTCAAAAAACACCTTTATCCATTAGATGACAATCTCTACCAGGTAGTCCGATAAGAAAACTCAAAACTTTTTAAAAGATTGTTATCACTTCCTAATAATTCATAACAAAATAGCTAGAAGTTACTTTCATCAAGGAAAAACCATAGCCATGTGATGGTTTTAACATCAGTTCCTGAGGTCTCTGGCGATGGGGCTAACGGGCCAATAGCATTAGTAGCGCTTATTGCGAATACGTCCTACATGAAAGGTGCTGAAAGTCTTGCATATCAAGCTTTTCAGCTAAATCTGGTGAGCTAATATAAGTTGCAAGAGTATTTGACAAAACAGTCTGAATTCTTGCAATTCAGTGAACTCGATATCGCACTTACATTCCTTTAAGGAGTCATCTATGGTTAGCCTATCTGCGTTAGTTACCCCCTTCGGCGAAGTTACTGACAATGCGATCGCATTAGAAGCATCCATTACCACCCCCATCTGTGAAGGCCTAAATATCCTACTGGCCAGTTTTCAGGCCATGTATATCCAGTACCAAAAGCATCACTTCGTTGTAGAAGGTGCTGAGTTTTATCAACTCCACAACTATTTTGAAGAGAGCTACGACCAGGTCAAGGAGCATACCCATGATATTGGTGAGCGCCTGGATGGCCTTGGAGGAGTACCCGTAGCCAGCTTTAGCAAATTAGCCGAACTGTGCTGCTTTACTCCCGAGTCCGATGGTATCTATCGCTGCCGCCAGATGGTTGCCAACGATCTAGCAGGAGAACAGGAAATAATCGCTGTTTTACGCCGTCAAGCTGCTCAAGCCGAAAGCTTGGGAGATCGCGCCACACGTTATTTGTATGAAACGATTCTCCTGAAGACAGAAGAACGTGCTTATCACCTCAATCACTTCCTGGCAAATGACACCCTAGTGCTTATGAACAACAATTAAAGTTGTCACAACCAACTAGCCGGATGTAACTAACCATCATCCAACTCCAGAATGGTTACTCTCCTGTAAAGGAATCTACAGGCTAAACCACGGACATGGTTTGAGAAAACTCAAACGTAGACTGACCTCCCCTAGGGGAGGTTTTTCTATGCCTAGCATTTGAAAAGTATTCTCAGCTCCAATTGAACAGCAAATGAAAATAGATGTCAAGAAGCCTAAGGGGTTTTCTGCGATTAGACTACCAAGGTATGTTCAGTTAGTTGTTGTAATCCTTTTCAGATAAGGTTTTAGCTAAAAAATGGTTCAGGTGACCTAAGTACATTTGTATAGAATAGGCTTTCTTAATAGGATTTTATTCTAGGTTTAATTGACCTAATTTTAGAGGAACTAATCTCAATAAGCATAGATTTCTACGTTAAACTAGCGATAGTTGCTAAACAGATTGGCATGGCTAAGGAAACATTCTGTCTGGAAGGTCGGTTTGAAGGGTTTATGGCGGGTAGCAAGTCCCCCTTCAAGTATTTGAATCTGTATAGTACCGATGGACAGTATGTGATTAAGCTGCCAAAGTCAGTACGTCTGATGCTGTTTGGTTACCTACAAACCGGCGACTGGATTCGGGTGGTTGGCACTGAGTCTATTAATAAGGAAACTGGAGAGCCCAAATTTAAGGCCAGGGAAGTGGTGCGGGTGACGATGCCCGTAGAGGTCGTTAATACACCTTTAGATGATGCTGAGGAGCAGATGGTAGCTAAGGCTAAGAAAAAGCAGAGCCGTCCTAAGATTCTGATTTGCCAGAAATCCACATGCCGTAAACGGGGAGCTGGGCAAGTGTGCCATGAAGTAGAAACAGCCCTTGCTACCCATGGATTGACCGATACGGTCCAGGTAAAACTGACGGGCTGTATGGATAAGTGCAAGGCCGGTCCTAACCTCGTTGTTATGCCCCACAAACAGCGATACACCAAGGTTAAGCCTGATCAAGTATCAGACTTAATCGCCCAGCATTTTCAATCGGATAATGTTGGTTAGACCCCCTACGTCAGCTACGGCGTCTAAGTCAGTTAAGCAGCCTCTTTTATCTAAAGGATTGCAAAACCATAAAGGTCTAGGGCTCTTAATTTTTCTATCGGTAATATTACACGGGGGATTACTGGTACTGCCAATGCCTCAATGGTGGTTACGAACAGCAGCCCCGGAGTCGGTACTTGACGAAGAGCTTGAGCAAAGTGGTGCGATCGCACTCACTATCGTTCCCCCCATTGCCAACCCCGAACCCGAACCAATTGCCCCGGCTACAGACCTTGAACCAATTGCCCCGGCCCTACCAGAAGCGCCATCACCCGTCATTGAACCACCACCGCTGACTCAGGTTCCTGAGGAGTTAATTGCAGAGATCCCAGAGGAACTAGAAAAAGACTTAGAAGACGATATACAGGAGGAGCCCGAGCAGGAACCTGATCCTCCCTTGGAAAATATAGACGATAACCAACTAGACACAGACCCTGCTAATAGCGACCCCGAAGCTGGCATTGCCACCCCATTTAATGATGATTTTCCCCATATTGCTGGGGCACAGTCGGGCTGTTATGGGCTAGAAAACTGTCGTATTGTAGATGGGCAAACCTTTAGGGATATTGCCAAAGCGATCCGCCAGGATTTAGAAGCTAAGGGCTATAAACTAATCCCCTATGACAATAGCGATTCTGGTGGAGGTAACCATAGAATTTACGAAATGCGACTGCTCAATGAGCCAGATACTGAGGTGAACTATCTCAATATTTTTGGTGAAGGGTTAACAGGAGCATTTTATGTCATTACTCCACAATTAATTGAACGAGAGGATTTAGAAGCTCTCGCCTTAGGATAGTCTGCAGAACAGAAAACAGGATGAGATCTTCGCGCATCGTTGTTACTCGATGGGTAGATCTGCATCCTGTGGTAAGAGGGAACAACTGAGAGAACTAGGCAACGTTGGTTTGTTTTTTGCGAGCCACAACTAACCCACCTGCCATCAACAAGCTAATTATTGTAGCAGGTTCAGGAACGGTGGTACTCTCTCCGGCAACGAGAGTGCCCAAGCCAGCATCTGTGGCTGCACCAACAGGTCCCAACTCGTATTCAAAGTTTGTGCCAGGTTGATTAGCGCTATCGCCAATGGCAAAAAATACATCGCCTGTATCAACAACATAATTAAGGCCACTGAATGAGCCATCTAAGAAAGATACCTCTGGAAACAGACCTGTTTCAAAACCGAAGTCATCTGCTTCTGTGAAGGTGGTGCCTGAAAAGTCAAAATCAAGGGTAAGGCCATCTTCTGCAGTAACAATCTCCTGACCGACGCCAGATAGTAAGGAATCTTTAAAGCTTAGGGAACCGCTAAAGGTTTCGCCAGCTAAATCACCACTAGTAACATCGATAGAAAAGGGCTGGAGCAGTGTAGCAGCGTTAGCTGGAGCTGCGGCTAAAACCATACTGCTTGCGATCGCGAAGGTCAAACGTTTCATCAGAGAAAACTCCTTTGAGAGTATATTTTCATCAGATAAATAGCTGTTATGAGCTAGATGCAGATAAATTGCCGTTGCTGATTTGGAGGATGGATCAATCCGAAAGAATGGCAACTAGCCCAGGCTATACAGATAAAATCATGCCAGAATTCAGCAACGTCCTATTTCTGCTAGCAACCAATACCAGCAGAAAAATACAAACACTAGGTTAATGTCGGGTTATCAAAATTTTCCTAATTTATGGAAAACGGAACGTTGGCTAGGGAATACGACCAAAATCGTTCTGCTGTGTTAATGACACGTTAAGAGAGCGTTTATCTTGGCATAATACTTGCTTTACGTTTGCTTTCTATAGATACATTGTCTCTTTTACAGAGATGCTTCTATGGATAGTTTACCGTTGCTGATTTTAGGTCTTGAGTTTACCTATTGCAATGTCCTTTGAAAAACATCGCAATGGTGCATTGCAAGCCAATCCACACCGAGAATCAGCAGCACCAATATTTAGGGATTGCCTGACCAGTTATACAAAACTTTGTCGTCTATCTAACAGATAACAACGTTGAGGTAGTGGTTTCTGGCAAATCTTTGGGGCCTAACGCTTACGGTAATATTTTGTCAGGGGAATTAGACATGAATGGAAAGCTATCGAGACGTTCTTTTTTGGCGCTAAGTGCCGCCAGCGCAGGTGCTGCTGTTGGCAGTCAGTGGTTTGAACCGGCATGGGCTCAGCTATCAGTGCCTCCCTTTGTAGTGCAGTCAGGGGATGTGACCACAGATAGTGCCATTATCTGGACCCGTGGCGATCGCAACTCTAATTGTGTTGTAGAAGTGTCAACATCTCCTAACTTTGGACCTGGGACACGTACTATCTTTGGTGACAATTTAATCGCTGAGAATGACTTTATCGCTAAGGTCGACGTTGCGGGGCTGAATCCTGGAGAAGCCTATTACTATCGCGTGGGCTTCTCGGACAGAAGTCGTCGTCGTCCCCCTCGTTTCTTGGGTGAAGGTCAATTTCAGACAGCACCTGCCGCAGACGACGACAGAACGGTTCGGTTTGCTTGGTTAGCAGATCTTGCTGGTCAAGGATGGGGCCGTAACCCTGAGTTTACATTCACAGCCTTTGATGGCGAGGTGCTCCAGGGGGGGTATCTAGTATTTGACGTTATCCGTAAGTTTAAGCCCAATTTCGCCATTTTCCAGGGCGATATGATCTACGCGGATAATGCGATCCCAACCACTAAGGAAATTCCTGCAGAGATTGGTGGTGGCACCTGGATTAGTGAGCCCGGTAAAGACTTTGTAGCCATTACCTTAGATGAGTTTCGCGCTAACTGGAAGTACAACCTGGCGGATGAAAATCTTCAACGCTTCTTAGCGGAAACCCCCATCTACGTTGAGTGGGATGACCATGAGGTGACTAACAACTGGTACCCTGGCGAGATTCTGCCCGAAGGTGAGCCCTACAATGGTCTATCCGCAGATGCTCTGGCAGTGCCTGCTGAACAAACTTTGTTTGAGTACAATCCCATCCGGGGGGACAAGCTATTCCGCAGTGTGCAGCATGGTAAGCATCTGGAAGTCTTTATTGTTGACTACCGTACCTTTAGAGGGCCAAACCCCTTAAACAGTGACCCCAATGGCATCGAAATGTTGGGGCAAGAACAGTTTGAGGCCTTAAAGCAGGCTTTGAATGCTTCCACAGCAACGTGGAAAGTCATCGCTAGCCACGACCCATTTACCATCGTGACCGGTGGTGAAACGGATCGCGATTCTTGGGGCCAGGAATCGCCTGAGATTCTAGGTCGTGAGGTACAGCTGCGCGAGTTGTTACAATTTATCAAGCACCAGGGCATTAAAAATGTGGTTTCTGTAACCGCTGATGTGCACTTTGCTGCCGCCATTGAGGCGAGTCCTGAGCGGGCTGCGTTCAAGGACTTTAATCCGTTCTGGGAATTTGTCGTTGGTCCGATTAACTCGGGTGCCTTTGGGCCAAATAATCTAGATCCTAGCTTTGGTCCTGAGTACAAGTTTGTGCGCGGACCTGCCACCCTAGACCTGCCTCAGAATCTGCCACCCTCTAGAACTGATTTACAGTTCTTTGGTTTAGCAGAGGTGGATGGCCAAACGGCTAATCTGACGGTTCAAATCCGGAATATTACCGGGGAACTGGTTTACGAGAAGGTTTTGCAGCCTGAGTAGGTTAAGTAACAACTGTGGGGGTCTGGAAAATAGCTCCAACGCCTGCATTAACCCTCATCCTAAATCCTTCTCCCCTAGGGGAGAAGGACTTTGGGTAGCCCTTTTCTCCTCCAGGGAGAAGGGGCTTGAGGGCTCGAATCGCCTAGTTAAGAAAGTTCTATCGTCGTCACACGTATGAAACAAAGGCTTGTTAGTGGATTGTTGGCATTGGGGCTAATGGGCCTTTTCTGCTTTTGTTTGACTGGATCAGCGATGGCGGCCTCACTCGCTAATCATTTAGTGGTGGATGCCCATGGGGCTGATTCCTTTGACTCATTAGTGAATGCCGCCAGTGGGGAAGCCCAGGATTGGATTGAGAGCTGGTTGCGATCGCACCCCGATACACCACAGATTGAACTAATAATTTCTGGTACTCGCAACGGTCAGATTGTGCCATTACTCAAAGTATCTGTTTCACGAGAAGACTGGCAACAACAACCACAGGTGGAAAATTGGCTTAGCCACTTCAGTAATACACCAGCCATACTTCTGGGCTTTCGCCAACCAGGTTTACCCACAGCGTCTACGGTATCTAGTGTGAGAACGGCCAATGCTACCCCTGGCAGAAGTTTTGATGGGTTGCCTCTAGTCCCTGACGACCTAACTCAAATTCTTAGTAACAATCCAACACCGATATTCTGATGGTTTATGAACCACGTCTAAGCTGAAATCTGTAGATTTTTCACTTTTCACTGGAAAAATGACCGTTCTGGACGTGGACAAAAAAACAAGCAAACCTATAAGCTACCCTGCTCTGCCAAATGGTGACACAACAGGGTAGCTTTAACTAGAGGTAGAGGGAACCTAAATTTCTCCCAAATTTATCCAATGACGCTTGAGGTTAAACCCAACCAGCGCGATCCATGATGCGCACAGCTTCAGCCTGATTTTCGCCCAGCTCGTTCACATTTAAAGTATCGGCTTCAAAGGTACCAAATCCACCAACAACTGCATCTACGGGAATGCCTTCGACTACCGGGTACTCGTTGTTGCCTTGGGCAAAGAAGGCCTGGGCAGAATCACTGGAAAGATACTCCAGGAACTTGATAGCATTGTCTTTGTTGGGGGCAGATTTAACCACGCCAGCACCACTGATATTAACGTGGGTACCACGCTCATCATTCCCCTGGTTTGGGAAGAAGACACCTATTTTCTTGAAAATCTCCTGCTTTGCAGGGTCCTCATCCTTAGCATAACGGGGAAGATAGTAAGTATTTGCGATCGCAATTGTCCCCAACCCAGAGGCAGCTGCTTCAATCTGTGCCCGATCATTTCCTTCAGGCTGACGAGCAAAATTGGCTACTAGCCCTTTGGCCCAATTTTCGGCTTCTGTAGCACCATGAACAGCCACCATTGAAGCTGTCAAAGACTGACTATAAATATTGCTAGAAGAACGCGTCAGAATCTTGCCACGCCAACGAGAATCTGACAAGGACTCATAGGTGGATAAATCACTTGGATCCACCATGGCCTTGTTGTACATTAAGACACGGGCTCGCTTACTAACACCAAACCAGTGACCATCGGGATGACGCAGACTTTCAGGAATGCGCTCTTTCAAGATGGTCGACGATACCGGCGTAAAAAATCCCTCTTGGTCCGCACGCCATAGACGACCCGCATCTACTGTCATAAAGATATCTGCAGGACTGCGATCGCCCTCAGTTTTAAGGCGCTCTAACAGTTCATCTGCTTTACCTTCTAGCAAATTAACGCGGATACCCGTGCGCTCAGTAAATTCCTCGTAGAGCTTGTCATCGGTGTTGTAATGCCGTGAGGAATACAGGTTTACCTCGCCTGTTTGAGCCACACCGCGCCTGGGGCTAAATACCTGAGTTGCTACAAAAGCGGCTGTGGAGCCAGCACCGCTGATTAAAAGAGAGCGTCGTGAAAATTTCATAGATTCCGATCCGTTGAGTTTACTACCGCCGAATAATGTTTCAAAAGCCCTTCATGTTATTAGGATTAATTATCATTTTGGGTGGTATGACTCCCTGCAAATAAAAATCAAATAACAAATATTTTCCAAAAGCGTTTCCTGGTTTGTTCTAGATACAAAACAACTGAAGATACAGATCCCTTTTAATTTATGGGAAATGCAAGCATCATCTTGATCCTCTAACTGCAGGCAATGCGTAGGATATGGCTGACGAAAGGCTACAGTACTATTGGGCTTTATTCTCAATAAATTTACATGGCCAGCCGAATTATCCCATAGAAGCTTATTGACATCAATAGCTAATAAATAAAAGTGTCTCTTTCGTTGTATATAGTTTAGAACCTATTATTACCAATAGTTAGAACCGGATTGAATGGGATTTTAAGGTTGCAAAACTGATAATAAGTTTGACTAATATGTTGTCCTAAATTCTGGCAATTGATAGTTGATGTCAATCTATTCCATAGAAAATCCGATAAGGTCGTTTTGCCCCATCGGATTGATTGTGTGATTATGGAAACTAGTAAAAAATACTAAACCCTTTACCTCAAAGGAAAAATAGTAGCGGCTTTCCCAAAGCTCCTAGCGGCACCAAGGGTATGGCTACACTAAGGCTATTGATAATTATTATTACTAATATAGGTGGTTAGAGTACAAATTAAATTTTCAGAACAAGTGATATCTGAGGGTACTGACTGAATTTCATACCCTTTGATAATTTTGTTGTAGAAAAGCCTGTATTACGAGTAAGTAATACAGGCGTTAACGCGTTACGGACCTCTGGTGTAAAAATCGCATCCAAACCTTGTTCAAGTCCAAAACCGTAGTTTTGCCGTAGAGGAAACTCCAGATTTCAACTTGGACTTGGTTTATGCGATCATCAATTCTCTCTGGTGAGCTTTTAGAGCTTGGTTACTGATAAATCGTTCTTGGACAGACCAGCGCATTAACCCGGCTGATTCTAGTTCTTTGATAAAGCGGGTAACGGTAACCCTTGATGTGCCTATGGTTTCGGCAATTTCTTGATGGGTTAATCTAATGGTAATGAGACGACCATGGCTAGTGGGCTGACCAAAGTTCTCGGCTAACCAACAGGCAAACTGTAATAGTCGCTCTTGTATTTGACGACAGTGCATAATCTGTAGCAGTCGATTAACCTGAGCAGTATGTTTAAGCAACATATCGATGGTGAGCGTATAGTCTAATGGCAGTCTTACTAACTCAACCACGCTTAAACATTGCAGTTCACAAGGCTCGACCTGACTAATCGGTACACCGATGATACTGCCGGGACTCCATAATCCCAGTGGGACTACATCTCCGTCTTCATTCCAGGTGATGGTGCGAACTAACCCAGAGTTTACTTGCCATAGGGTATAGGTATCGACTGGGATGCGATCGCGACGCTTAAAACGGTAGCTGGAGTCTAAGGATGATAAAGACATAATGGGGGTATGTTTTGAGTGACACAGGTTTTATGAAATAGTTAGACTACATCCAAGTTGAAACCCGTGGATTGTTCATCGGAACAACGACCGTTCTGGACGTGGATAAGGTTTAATGGGACAGCTCCAGTAATGCTGGTGGCAATGAGACTGGACTAAGCTGATCAACCTGTTGCCAATGTTTCAAAATGACTGTCTCCACCTGACGCGGTTCGTTAAAGTGAAAGAAATGATTCCCCTTGGGACAGGACCATACCCGATCGCCGGCTTTGAACCAGGGTTGCCACTGGTCAGCTGAGTCCACAACGACATCATGTTCCCCTCGACAAACCAGCAACGGTGCCTGAATCTGTGCGGCTGTAATCTTTTGATTATCAGTAAAAGAATGTAATGCTAAGCCCTTGTCTAAATCCTGGGCCAATATCTGAACCAGTAAGCGCGTAATATCGTGACTGCGAGGCCCAAATAACATGCGGACCATTTGCGCCAACACAATCTCACGACTACAGGGTAATAGCTGACGCAACGCATAATAGTGGGCGTGCCAATTAACAGCTGGTTTTGCTCCCACTGATAAAAGAGTTAGCGATCGCACATGCTCTGGATACCGTTGGGCATATAACCAACCGACAATGCCACTTAGACCATGACCAATAAGATGTACCGGTTTTTGAGTATGGCCAAAATGGCCCTGTAGATACTCATACAACAACCCTATGGCCACTTCTAAACTACAGGCTTCATCCTCGGTTTGCAGATATTCCCAACGCATAATCGAAACCCGCCTGGATAAGCTACACAATAAGCGCTGATCAAATCTCTTTAGATGAGGACTAACGGTTAACCACAAGGCAGAAGGAAGATAAGACATAGGAGATAAATTATTCAAATGACAACCCAAACAGCATTTGGGATAAGGCGGGGGAGTGGGGAGTGATGAATAGTGAGTGGTGTTTCAGCTGGAATAGCCAGTTTAAAGACATCTGAAGTGGTGAAGCTTATTGACTATCAGTTTCAATAAGCTTCGAGATCAGTATAGGATACTTTTAGACAAATAGGAATAAATTTCGATAAGTAAGTTTAGAGCAGGGTTAGTCCTCTTAGGCAAATGCTTGGTAATCAAGACGGACAGGGTATTTCAAAAAAAAATAACTATGGTGATTTCCATAAGGAGGCACCATAGCCATGGGTTCTAAGGTCATTAAAAGGGAGGCTTTCGACCGCTATAGTCTTTTTGAGAAAACACCTAAGACCGTGTTTTTACAACCTAAGGCTGTGTCAGCTCTCAGAATCTAAGGACGTTACTCGTCTTCTGCAATCAGGACACACACCATAAAGCATCAGTTGACAGTCCAGCACGTGATAGCCAGAACTGTCGGCCTGCCCCTGCCCGATGCGGTCAATATTACTTTCCTGAAATTCTAGGGTTTGCCCACACTGAACACATACCAAGTGGTGGTGGTGATCTCGTAGAGGACGGTTCAGTTCGTAATGCTTATGTCCTTCAGCCAATTCTAACTCCCGGAGTAAACCCATATACACTAATAAATGCAACGTTCGATAAACCGTTGATAGACTAATGCGCTCACCATCGTTCTTGAGCATGTGATGGAGATCCTCAGCGCTCAGATGATTCCCCTGGGGCAACGTCTGAAAAATATTGAGAATTTTCTGACGCTGAGGTGTGGAGCGGTAGCCTCGAGCATTTAGTTCAGCTTTCCATACGTCATCAGAATAGAAAGGCATGGGATTCTCCTTTGGAAAGGCTTCGCCTGAGCCATGGGTTTTGACTGGCATGTTCCAACACTGACTAGCTCGCACCACTATGATTGATACTCATTCTTATTTAGTTTGCTTGAGTTGGTCAAGGGTTACACGCTAACCTATGGGAGAAAACTGCTGGAAAAGACTGTTAAAAAGGTGATTTCAACCGTCCATCTAAGTTTTTTATAAGGATTAACAATTGCGATAATACTGGATCAATGATCTAATAGTTAGCCATAGTTTCTATTAATGGTCTAACGGTACTTACAGTCTCGCACATTACATAAATAATATAAATTTGCAATAGTTGGCTGAGGGGCTGCCCAGCAAATTTGATAGGAAATTTGTTCGTATCAACGATAATGAGTTCTAGAAAGTGGGCATAGAAATAACAGCATCTACTCCTACTAGGTCATCTATCATGTCTCAACTAGCACCTATTGTTTTAGAAGACGGTACGACTATTTACATCGAAGCAGCGGATCGCAACGATGTGCCTGACGCCTTGCCCAGTAACCCCACTGGTAATTCAGAAACAGGGGAGCGGGTGTCTAAGGGAGCCTTGTCCTCGGGTATTCAGCAGCAGCTGCCCACAGTAAAAAACACGATTACCCAATACACCCGCTATGTGCTCAATGCATTCAAAGAGTTGGGCAGTGGCAATGTAGACAAGGTTAATCTTGAATTTGGTCTGAAGATAGCTGGGTCATCGGGGATTCCTTACATTACAGAAGGGAGCGCCGAGGCGAATCTACAGATCACCGTTGAGTGTTCCTTCAAAGATTGACCAGCAAGATTAACCAGCAAGATTAATGGGCACGACCTTGACCCGTTGAAGCAGGTTGTCTCCGTGGCGGTAACCCACATGGCTAATGCGTACAAGGTCTCCAGGACTTGCCGCACCCTTGGCTAACTGATGCTGCTGTGGATCATAGGTAAGCTGTTCACCGACTATACCAATGGTCGTTACGCCCCAGCTTGCCACTAGCCGCTCCACTGGTTTAACTAAAGGTAATAATTTCCTTGCGTCAAAGCCGTCACGTTCTGTGGCGGCTTTGACTGCTGTAGGCCAGTATGTCAGCCACGACTCCAGGACCTGTAGTGCATCGGTTTGGAACTGGTGCTGCAAAGTCTGACTCTGTTGTTCTAAACGTTTCTCCAAACGCGCATATTCCTGACGTAGGAGAGTAATTTCATGGTTGTTGTCCAACCCAACAGTCTGTGATGTATTATCAGCCTGTTCTAGATTAAATGCCTGTAGGAAGTCAATCAGGGAACAGTCTAGTGCCGTTGCCAATTTTCTCAGCACAGATAAACGCATCGTTTCAATCTTGCCCTGGCGCAGCTGTTGCACCTGCCAGCGTGAGACATTTGCCTTTTCTGCCAGGGCTCGCTGACTAGAGATATTTGCCCGCTGCATCACCCTTTGTAGAGCCTCTTCGCTGGGAGAAATCGGTTTGGGGTTAGATGAATTGGACATTGGCTGGCAACACACTCGGTAACTGTATCGGATTGTACCGTTCAGCCTGAATCTATGGCATCGCTGAACTAGGAGGCTACATGGGGTTATTCGACTTTTAACTACCATGCGTTACCTAGCCTATATTCAGACTCTAGCAACCCGTTGGCCCTAATCCTCTACAATTACGACGGCTGGAGGAGGGGGGGGATCATTATGGGTAATGCCATTAACAGTTCCCCGAGCCTTAACAGACTGATGCACTTTATCCCCTGGAAGAATTTGTCGAGGAGCAGTTTTGCGTCCAGAGTTTTGAGAAATAGGAGCATCCGTTTGAATAAGTTGACGAGACGCTTCAATTTTTTCTACATCAACAGGTAGACCATCTGCTAAAGCACGTTTTAATAGCCAGCACAATGAAATATTATTGAGCGGTGGATTAATCCAACTACCCACATCAGAGTGAACTCCACGGAACCATACTTCTTGGAGACGATCATCTCCAATAGCCTGATTTCGTCTTCCTCGCACACGGGTCAACGGAAACGCACTCCGACGTTCATCTAAAGCCATTATGTGACAGCAACGCTTTGCCCTATCCGTAAGGGTGAGCTGCCATCCTAAGTTAATCAAATTACCCGGAATACCAAATGAGGCTACCGTATCCCAAAGCCCTATAAACCGAATGTCTGCGTTGGGATACTTGCGCTCAACCTGATTTGCAAAATGGAGAGCCAGCGCTGCACCACGACTAAAACCAATAATATCAACCGTTTGATCCCCTGATGTTATATTCTGGTCCAGCTGTTTCAAGGCTTCACGAATACGTGTGCGGCCCCCCGCTCCGGTTAACCCACCAATAATCCGTCCAATCAATCCCTGCCGAAGCCCAATTCCTTCCATGTAGGCTTTCTTACCCTGATAGGCATCTAAAAATTTGACAACGTTCGTATCGGTTTTATCTGGCATATTAGGTATTTCATCCCCTTGCCAGGTTCCATCAAATGCATAGAGGGCCATGATTGTAATGAATTAACACCACGAGCTACAAGATTTAGAATAGCTTAGCCAGCACAATATTGAGTGGCAGCAGTACTTCTAAATAGAATTTTGCTGAAATTTACGATGGCTAAAAAATCAATAATAGGAAAAGTTACAAGTTGCAAAACGAAATTGTACTACATCATCTTGCTCGCAGTGTATAAACATGGACTTGAACTTGTTCTCCATTCAGGAGAGTCACATAGGTAACTGTGCGCTCGTATTCTTCTCCTTCAAACTGATCCAATTCAGCCCACATGGTGCTCAAATTTGAGGAAACAAAAATATATCCATGGATATCATTTCCGTTCTTGTCGAGCACCAAGCCAGGATATCCCATGGTTGCGCCCCAGCCTGCTTCAACCAGGTTGCCTTTAATGACAGCAGGCACCCACTCGCCACCAATAGCGGTTAGCACATGCTCATTTGGGCCACCTGGCTGGAGTGATCCGTAAACAAAAAGTCTTTCCATGGGTGTTTAGTGTGTTTAGACCGCTAAAAAAAATGATAGTTAATGTTCAAAATTTAATGCCCGATCCTTATTATGCTTGCAGTGTATAAACATGAGACATGAGCCTGGACTTGTTCTCCATTGTGGGTATCCACGTAAACCGGGAAATCCTGATTGAATAGGAATTCAGACCTTAGGTTGCTCCCCTCTTATATTTTTCTTATCTCAAGTTATAGCGTACTCATTCCTGGGAATTAAAAAAACGCAAGAATCGAGTTTTCTTAATTCGTTCAAGCATCGATTCTTGCTATAAGTCTGAAATTTTCTCAAAATTAAGCGGAGGGATCATGGGCGATCGACTAAACCAAAATTTTGTCAAAGTCTATAACGATAAACAATATAAACATACCGCCATGGTAAATCACCGAGGCACAATTGTAGCCTTTGCCATGGATCAAAACCGAAATATCTATTACACAGTTTTAGATCTCTCCACAGAAGACCAAAACAAGGGACCGCTGGATGTTAAGTATTGGATGACTAATCCCCAGCAACTGTTTTTCCCGAATGAAATAGAACAGGTGGGCTACGGTGTCATTACCCCAGCTCAATTGCCCATTGTTACTAAAAATAATCGCCAGGAAGTTAATCCTGATAATGTCACGGCTAATCAAGTCGATCCGTTTCTCTCAACAACAGCACGGTTGACAGAGAATGCTCCTTTTCAGGTGTTTTCCGATAATCAGCATATTTACGTGTTCCGCCAGTCAATTGGCAACAACCATACCGATATGCTTTATAAGTTGAAAACAGGAGGTTTCTCGGGTACAGCAGCCGATACGGCTTATCTCAAAGATGCAGCTAACCAGAAAGTGCCCATTGCCAGCAACACCTTGCTGGTTGATCGCTATGTGCTTTCTGGCACCACCCTGAACTTGCCTCAGGAGTCTCGCTTTCGCCGCAGTCGCAACAAAACGACTCCAGCATCAGCTAAGGACAGCCTGGGTAGCAAGGATATGGAGGGCAACCCCTTTTATGAACCGACAAAAGAGCTAGATTTTGTTCGCAACCTATCCCAGGGACGCTTTAGTGTGGTGATGCTGCCTACGGAAGTAGCAGATATCGAGCGCTGGCAGATTTTTGCCTACAATCAAGCGACCCAGCTGATCGATTCATTTAATATTGAGCGAGCCGATGATGGTTATTTCAATACCCAGGGGACACAACTTTATACCAGTCCAGCTCCGCAATATCAGCCCAGTGTATTAGAACGAAAACCAGGCACTTGCCCGTTTACTGGCTTGGATTTGATTCCCATTGTGTCCAAATCTGGCTATGCCGAATCAGCCCTTGAATTTGATGGTAGTAGCACCTATGTTAATTTGGGTAACCCGAATGAGTTGAAAATTACGGGCAACCAAACCATTGAACTGTGGATTAAGCCAAAATCTCTTAGCAAGCGTCAAAATCCCTTTGATAAAGCCTACGGTGGAGAAGGTGCGATTACCCTTGAAACCAATGGGACGCTTCACTATTTCTATGGCACGACTGGCAGAGCCAGAAGTCCTTTTCAATCCATTAATTCGGTAGCTCAAGTTTCTACAGGGGTTTGGACCCACATTGCAGTGGTTCGTGATCTAGTGAATATGAAACTGCACTGGTATATCAACGGTGTACAAACGAAGACAGTTGATGCTACCTACAGTGCGGCTACTGCAAGCAATAGCCCCATTTATATCGGTAAGGGGTATGCAGGCTTTTTTGACGGTGCCATTGATGAGGTGCGCGTGTGGAATCGGGCTCGTAGTAACAGCGAGATTCTAGACACCATGAATCATCGTTTATTGGGTGATGAGCTAGGACTAGTTGGCTATTGGCGATTGGATGAAGGATCGGGTACTCAAATTAAAGGTCAAACCTCCAATCGTTCCCATGGAACAGTTCACGGGACTGCCACCTGGGTAGCCTCTGCTGCACCCATTGGAGATAACCCTGGCATGCGACGTACCAGTTTCTCGTTTGCCGATCGACAGGTTAATACTGGCTTGGCGGCAAAGCTGTATTACGAACAGGAAAAGACGTCTAATGTGGCGGGCGCTAAGTCCATAAAACAGAATGCTAAGGTACTGCTCACGGCGGTTACCAATGGTGTGGATCCTAATGTACCTATTGCCGATGGCCTAGTACTTTATCTTTGTGGTGAAAGCTATCGGGGCGGCGAGCGCTGGGATGATCTCTCTGGACGGGGCTACCATGCCACCAAGGCAGGGGGTAATATGCCTGCGTTGCATCAGGTGACAAACTATAACGGCAAAGATTTTCCGGTGATGCGTTTTGGTACCGATGATGGCATGGCCATATCCGACAATCTCAGCTTGGCTAAACCCTTCACCGTAATGATTATTGATCGTTATACGGGCGGTGCCAGGGGACGCACCTTGCAAAGCCGAGAGAACAACTGGTTGTTAGGCAAATGGATGGGCAAAAATGGTTGCTTTATGCAGGGCTGGATTGGTGGCAATAATGCTCCATATGCTGCTACGGACAATGTTTTTACTATTAGTACAGCAACCCTAGAGGATACTAGTTCTCATTGGTATGTTGACGGTGTCCTTAAAGGATCGTCCGGCGGGAGTACGGCCCCTGGCAAACTTGGTTTGTGTAAGGGGGGGAAATATGTAACTAGAGAGGAAAGTGATGCTGACATCGCCTGTGTGTTGATCTGGGATCGGGTGCTCTCTACGACAGAACGCCAGACTGTTGAAAAATGGCTGGGGGCCAAGTATGGGATTGCTGTGGGGCATTCAGTTGATCTGGCTGCGATCGCACGTAAATACATCGCTGCCATTGACGTTGGCGTTTCCCGTGAAGGCAAACTAGCTCAGATTCCCGACACTATTTCCCTGCCCGTCCTCCTGTCCTCGGATCCAGGCGGTGGAGCCAGTAATGCCCTACTTACCGAAATGACTGGTCTTGAAACTGACATCGCCACACTTAACAAAGAAATTGTTACCCTAAATTGGGAAATAAGTACCTTAGATGGAGAAATCACTCCCCTAGAAGCAGACATTGCTGCAATTCCCAGTGTTGAAGCCGAAATAGAAATTCGGAATTCGATTGTCATAGGGACACATCCCGATTATCCCCCTGGTACGGTAAGCCAGGAGATGATCCAATCGATTAAATACCGGCTTTCCCTAGCGCATTCTCGACTGACCGATCTGAAGAATAAGCGGGACAATATCTTACCACCGAAAAAGACTGAGATCACTCAGAAAAGAGCCCTGCTGACGACCAAACAAGGGCAACTAACCACCAAAACAACAAAGCTAACAGAACTAAAACGGATACAGGGAGGAGAAGTGCCTCCATTACCCATGCAGCTACTCCATACAGACCCCCAAGGATTAACCGTATCCTCAGGTCTGTTAGCCTTTGCCTACACAGATTCTGAACCGTTTCTGTTTGATAGTGCATTAGGTCGCATGGCCCTTTACTTCCGAGGCTTAAAAGATCAGTTTTTCTCGGCCTACTATGATGTCAACGTTGCTCGGGCCGAATGGTCGCTGCCCGCAGCAACAGGCAGCCTCAAGCTGACCTCTCGCATCTCTGAAACCGTGGTGAATAATACTACCCTTACCATCGCAGATGGTGGCGATACGAACCACTGTACGGCCACCATTCAAAACTCCCTGACAGGACTGACCGAAACCTGGAACAACCTGCCGAGGGACGTACAAATGTTTTCCCACGTGTTAAATGGCGGTGCGGCCAACCAGATCTTTGTGGGTAAACTCAGCGCCGATTTAACCGGCCCTGTCACCACGGTAGATCTCATTACGGGACTCCCCCAGCAGGTACCTGTTGGTGCCACCCTATTAGTGGGTAACCACAAACTAACCGTCAGTGCCACCGCTCCGAGTGGTGCTAAACAAATTACTGTTAGCAGCGCCAGTGTGACCGCTAAGGCCAACACGAGCATTGACCTGTTGCTCTATGACTATACCACCCAGGCCATTAGTAATCGCACAGGCTATAGTCTCCACAATGGCAGTCTTCAAATTAACAGCGTGCCTGGACAGGCCAAAGGCCAGATCAGTAACGGTACCGCCAGCTTGGATGTGCAAGCCCGCAGTCCCCAGTGGGTGGCCGATGCTCCCGGTAGTACTCTGGCCTTTGATGGTCAAGATGACTATTTGTACAATCCAACCCCCGACAATTTCAAGCACGACGGCAATATCACCATGGAAGCCTGGGTTTGCCCTGCAGAAGGCGTGAGAGAATCGTCGTTAATCTGTTGTCAAACCCCTGGTTCTAGTTATTTGTTAGGTCTGGGTTGGGGTGATTTGGAAACAGCCATGTCTATGGATGGAGCTGGAGACTATATCCAATTACCGTCCGCCAGTACCTTAGGCTTAACCAACCACGACTTTACTGTAGAAGCCTGGGTATATATTACTGTGGGCACCAACACAGACTTACCCATTCTAGGGGGGACGACAGGTCAAAACAACCAGGGATTGCATCTGATGATTCGCAACAAAAAACCCTACATGGGGTTTTATACCAATGACCTGGCGGATCCGACGGTGCTCACTGAATATACCTGGTATCACCTGGCCTTTCGCTATACCGCCGCCACAAAAGAACAGGCCATCTTTGTTAATGGTAATCTGACCAGTCGTCGTACCGCCTCTGCTCATTATCAGGGAACCGATCAGGTGCGGATTGGTAGTGCTTTTAGCTCTTATTTCCAAGGCAAGCTAGATGAAGTTCGCATTTGGAATACGGCCCGTACCGCAGAGGAGATTAAAACCTATTTCTCTAGACGTCTGAGTGGTGCAGAACCTGGGTTAACGGGCTTCTATTACTTTGAAAATGACAAAGCCAGTAACCGCACAGGGAATGTCAACGATCGCTCTGGTCACGGCCACCACGGTACTCTGCACGGGAACCTAATCAATCGCGGAGGGAGTAATGCCCCTTTTGCGGAATACAGCTTCCGGGCGGTAGTGGGCAATGAGGGCATCGAATCTAAAATGTCTCTGGTTACCGATGATTGGCATCACATTGCAACGGTATACAACCAGTCCTATGCCCTGAACTTTCAGATCGACAACTATGCCGATGCGGGCAATGAGTCAATGCTCAATATTACTGAGGATCTGACCATTGAAGCCTTCCTTAGACTGGATAGCGTGGGGCGCAAACATGGCATCCTTTCCAAAGGCATTATGTACAATGGGGACGGAGGCACTGTACCCTATGCATTCTTTGTGGATGAAAGCGGCAAGCTGGTGCTTTCATTTGAGTCTGAAGACGGCATTAACCAAACGTTTTCTTCATCTGCCAGTCTGAGCCCTAATCAGTTTTATCGGGTTGCTGTTGTCCGCAGATTGGGGCAGGAAAAGGTTGAAAAAACCGGTACCCAAAGTGTTACCTACACCGATGAAAACGGTCAGACCCAGACCCAAACCTTTAATACGATAGAATCGGTTGACTTTAAGGACTACAACGATATTCGATTCTACATTGACGGTGTTGAAAGTGGTCTATCCAGGTATAACGGCAAGAAACCAGGGGGTAACCGAGGGGCTCTCTACCTGGGACGTAGCTACATTTATGGTCAGCAGTTCGCCCAGTTCCAGGGGATCATCAGCGAAATCAGAGTCTGGAATGTTGCTCGCAACGCCAGCGACATTGGTAGACGACATTTGCTAGGCACCGAAAATGGGCTCACAGGCTGGTGGCGTTTTGAAGAGAACAGCGGCAATATTGCCTACGATTCTAAAAGTAGTAACCATGCTCGTATTTGGGGAGCGCAATGGGTAAAAACCCCTGATCCCAACGGTTCTAGCTTTGTTATGTATGTAGATGGCGTGTCAGCAGCGACCAAATCTCTGGCCTTTACCCCGACCGGAGATACTCAATTTACCGTAGGTGCTCGTAAACAGGGAGGAACTTACCAAGAGTATTACAAGGGCAAGTTGGAAGAAGTGCGCATTTGGAAAACCGCCCGTCGTCACGAAGAGATTCTTGATAATCTGTTTACTCGCCTCAAAGGAGAACAAGAGTTATTAATTGCTAACTATTCCTTTGATGGAAGCTATGCCACAGACGTCAAAGATCTCGGTCTAAAGAGTAATCATTTGACCATTCCAGCTAGTCCCCACAAGCCTGGACAGGTGTTGTCCACAGCCCCCATTTCCAACGACACTGCCCAGGTACGTTCGGCTCTGGCAGGGGTGAAAACCAATTTCCAGGACCGAATTACCGGTCGTCCGGCGGTGGCCGAATATGCCGATGCTCAGCGGTTGGCAGACGGTAGACTTATGGGCATCTATAAGCGCAGTTATACCTATGCCAAGAATGGTCAATGGCTACTGCTAACGGGTTATAAAGTGGGGAATTTGGTGACTGAGTGGATCGGTCAGGCCCAGTTTGATCCCCAGGTGGTCGGCTACATTGAGGGGGCTCCACCGGTCCCCAGTGAGAATCTCACTGAAGGGTTTACATCCACTGCTCGAACCTTCAATGGAACGAGTGAAGTGAGTCTACAGGAATCTGAGAGTGTTAACTACAGTATTTCCAGTTCTAAGGAGAGTAGCTTTGCGTCTAGTTTTGAGTTAGAAGCCAGTATGGGGGTGAATTTTGATCCAAGGATAATCCTGGCTCCTTTGGGGATTGGTATTTCGAAAAAGACAAAGTTCAGTCTTGCCAGTAAACAAAAGCTGACCATGGAGGCTAATGGCTCCTGGAGTGGGGGTGAAACCTTTGGCAGTGGTCAGAATGTATCGACTAAAATGTCAGCCGCCATCGGGGGGAACTGGGATGTGCCTGACCCAGCCAAATGGGCCAATCCAGAGCTAACTCGACGGTTTATTCCAGCCAATATGGGATTTGCTTTGGTGGAGTCAGAAACGGCTGATATTTACGCACTGCGTCTGGCACACAATGGGGCGCTGGTGGCCTTCCGAATCTTGCCTAATCCGGATATTCCGAAGGATACCAATATCATTCCATTCCCCATCAATGCTCAGTACACCAAGCAAGGAACCCTGGATGGTCGCCTGGGGTATACCCAAACGGGGGTTGCCCTCGACCCGGCCTATGCTAATGCCACAGGCTATGGGGAGTATAGCTACTTTAAGCCAAAGGAAGCTTATGAACTAAAGAAACGCATTGAGAGAGAGGAACAACGCCTTAAGGATTTCTACAACAACTTTAATACAACGCCTGCAGGGGCACGGTTAATGGGTACTCTGGCGGGGGCATTCACTGGCGGAGTGGGGGGTAGCGCTGCCTTGGGAAGTGCGATCGCAGCCAAGTTTATGGGCGCAAGTCTTGCTGGTGCGGCAGGTCCCATTGTTTCTGGGGCAATGATTGCTGGCGGTATGGGCACCACCATCGGCAGCCTAATTGATGCGGCTACCCAGGGAGATCCGCAACTGGCTGGCAAGTATGCCCGTCGTAATCTAGTCAATACCTATGTTTGGACTGCCGATGGCGGGTTCTACGAAGAATCCACCCAAATCTCAGAGGTACACTCAGAATCAAAAAGCGGTAAATATGCCTTCACCGGTAAGTTTAACGGTGGGTTTGCCCTGGAAGTGGATGCCGGTCTCAAAAACAACTTTGGCCTCACGGGTATGCTGGGGGGCAGCCTGAACCTGACCAAATCTAAGGAGCAAACTGCCACCAAGTCCTTTGGCGTTAACATGAAGCTAGCGGTGCCAGATAACCTGCAACAGTACACCTATAAAACCCCCGGTGACCCCACCAGTGGTGTGAAGCCAATGTATGACGGTAACGGTAATCCGATTATGCAGCCTGGTAAGGTGGATGCCTATCGCTTTATGACCTTCTACCTGGAACCCCAGCTCAACAACTTTGAAGACCTCTTTGGCAAAGTTGTTGACCCCATCTGGTTACGAGAAAGTCAGCATCCGAATGCGGTTGCCCTACGTCAGGCAAATCAGGCCAATAAAAAACCAAAATGCTGGCGAATTTTCCATCGAGTTACCTTTGTTAGCCGGATTTTACCCGACTTCCCTTCGACTACCCAGCCCCCCCTAGAGAAGAAGATGAAGGACTTGAATATTACCAGTAACTATGAGCTGGTGCGACGGTTGGATCCCTTTGTTCGCGATTCGACCAAAGACTTTATCGAGTTTAAGGATGCGGTCAGATTAGCAGTTCAGGCCTATTTACCCGAGCTTTCTGCAGAAAATGATCTCAGCCAGATTACGCTGTTTTTAGCTGACTACTATGGCGTAGAGCGATAGACTGTCGGGAAAAAATAGCGGTTCCATAAAACAAGGCGTCCCCTGAGCGAAGTCGAAGGGGACGCTTTAGTATGCAAGGCTGAACTCTACGCAAATTTAATTTTCCTTGCTACGTTGATGAAAAGACAATGGCTAAGGCGTTCATCTCTTGGAGCAGACTGATGGTAACTACACTTGAATTTAAAAATGGCGACCAGATGCCGATTTTAGGCTTAGGCACCTGGAAGTCTGCCCCTGGCGATGTATACAAGGCCGTTAGGGAAGCGATCGCAGTCGGCTATCGTCACATTGACTGTGCCCATATCTATGGCAATGAAGCCGAAGTCGGTCAGGCTCTAGCAGATTCCTTTAACGAAGGCGTAGTCACCCGAGAACAAATGTGGATTACGTCCAAGCTATGGAATGATTCCCATGCCCCTGAAGATGTTCGACCGGCCCTACAGGAAACCCTTGCAAATCTGCAGTTAGACTACCTGGACCTGTATCTCATCCACTGGCCCGTTGCGCTGAAAAAAGGGGCAACATTTCCACTAACGCCAGAAAAACTAATCTCGCTGGAAGTTCTACCTATTCTAATCACCTGGAGTGAAATGGAAGTGTTGGCAGATGAGGGGCTATGTCGTCATATTGGGGTATCTAACTTTAGTATGGCAAAACTGCAAGATTTATTGGAAAATGCACGGCTTAAACCTGAGGTAAACCAGATTGAGCTACATCCCTATCTACAGCAAACTTCAATGCTGGATTTCTGTAGGGAAAACAACATTTATTTAACAGCCTATTCCCCTTTAGGGTCCTCGGATCGCCCCGACAGTCTCAAGGCCACTGATGAGCCTATTGTGCTAGAGAACTCAACCATTGCAACGATTGCTGAGCGCCACGGGGCAAGTCCTGCTCAGGTCCTGCTCAGTTGGGCGATGCAACGAGGTACTGCTGTGATTCCTAAGTCCGTCAATCCAGAACGGATTAAGCAAAACCTGGCTGCTACTGAAATAGCCTTAACGGAGACGGAGATGGAGGCAATTATGGCATTAGATCTCCATCGTCGCTATGTCGATGGTACATTTTGGCAAGTTGATGGAGGGCCGTATACATTGGCAGCATTATGGGATATGTGATAATAAACTCAGTTCTAAACTGACAGCGACTATTAGCTAATAGTCGCTGTCATGAATTCCCTAGATTGATAAGGAGCGAGCTATAAGACAGGTTAGGTCCATTTGCAATTTTATAGTGCATAGGCTAAATGGTTGGCAACCGTTATCATTACGCCTTGTCCTAATAGTTCCGTTTCTTATTCAGATTACCGTTGCAGTAACAATAACAGGATACTTTTCCTGGCGTAATGGACAAAGGACAATCGAAGACCTGGCACTTCATTTGAGCCAAGAAGTTAGTGATCACATCAAAAATCACGTTCGTAGCTATACAGAGATACCACCGCTATTTGTGAAAATCAATAAAATAGCGATTCAAACTGGAAGCTTAGATTCGACCAATCACTCGGCTATTGCTCAAGCTTTTTGGGAACAAATTCAGTTGTCAGAAGCTGTGCCCTATCTCTATTTTAGCAATCCAGAGGGCGACTTTGTGGGGGTTTGGAGTGAGACAGATGAACTGATTACCCTGCGGATTAGGACTCAAGAAACCGCCCCCACGAGGAAAATTTATCAAATCAATAGGCAAGGCTATCGAAAAGCACTTATTCGACAAGAAGAGTTTGATCCAAGGCTGCGGCCCTGGTATAGAGCAGCCGTCAACAACAAGCAGGCAACTTGGTCACCGATTTATGTTTTTGCCTATCCCCAAAGACTGGGTATTAGTTACGCATTGCCCATTTATGATGACTCAGACTCACTGATGGGAGTATTAGCAGCCGATCTAACACTCACTGATATCAGTGATTTTTTGCAACAGTTACAGGTAAGCAACACTGGCAATGTCTTTATTGTTGAGCGTTCAGGAAGTATTGTTGCTAGCTCTACAACAGAATCACCCTTTCTGAAAATAGGGTCCAGGGAAATGCGGTTACAAGCCAGCAAAAGTAAGAATGCATTAATTCGTGAAGCATCCCAAGCGTTAATCAAAGAATATGGCAATTTTACTAACCTTGCAACAAATGAGCAGCTTATTTTCAATATTGCAGACCAAAGTTACTTCATTCAGGCTGTCCCCTTTAGTCCGCAGCCAGGTTTAGATTGGTTAGTGGTGGTGGTCATTCCCAAAGCTGAGTTCACTGAATTTATTCAAGCTAACAATTACACTACGCTAATATTTTGTTTTGTCGCCTTAATAATTGCATCAACTATTGGCATTATAACTGCCCAGTGGATTGCTAAGCCATTACTGCAACTCAGCAAGATATCAGAGTCGTTTGCTAACAATGCTATCTCCATAAATTTTATGAATGATGAGATAGTAGCTGTTAACGACAAATCGACAATTCAGGAAGTTCAAGTTTTGAACTCGGCGTTTAATTACATGGCTCAACAGTTAAGACTATCGTTTAATGACTTAGCCGAAAGTAAGGCTGAACTGGAGAAGCGCGTCACTGAACGTACTCAGGAACTTGCATCAGCAAATAGAGAATTAAAACGATATGCCACGATTGATGGGCTTACCCAAGTCGCTAATCGTCGTCGGTTTGATGAGTATATTGAATATACCTGGCGATGGCTAATTCGTGATCAACAGCCACTTTCCTTGATTTTATGTGATGTTGATCATTTCAAGCTATATAACGATACCTATGGTCACCAAGCAGGGGATTACTGTCTACAACAGATAGCCAAAACAATGATGGCTGTTACCGAACGACCTATGGATTTGGTCGCTCGGTATGGTGGTGAAGAATTTGCTATCATTTTGCCGAAAACAGGCCCTGACGGAGCTGTACAGGTTGCTAAAAAATTACGGCAAGGTATTAAGCAGCTTAAAATTCCCCACTCGACGTCTATGGCAGAGGGTGTTGTTACCCTAAGTATAGGTATCACAAGTGTTTTACCAACACAGGATAGCTCTCCTGAAAGTCTAATTTTCCATGCCGACCAGGCCCTATATCAGGCTAAAGCCCAAGGGCGCGATCGCATAACCACCCTCTTAATAACCTAGATATACATAATGCGCTCTACACAGTAGACATCCATAGGAATTCCACAAAATTCCGATAATGATGTATCACGATAGCGACTGACTAAAAAGAGAGTCTAAATATCTTGGTGCTAGTCTCGTTGCTGCCGTATTTTATAAAACCACCGGAAACATAAATGTGACCATTATGGACAAATGCGGCGTGGGCGTAGCGAGCTTCAGGCAGTGCTGGTAGGTCTGTCCAGGCTCCTATATTGCCCTGGTCGTCTACTGTGGCGGCTTCGACAGTGGAAAGTACCTGTTTGGCACCGCCTGCGATCGCAACCAACGTCCTATCCACCAGCACAGTTGCATGGCGCTGCCGTGCCGTAATCGTCCCCACCGGTTCAAACGCTGACAGTGTCTTATCCGGCTGAATATCAGCCACCCACACCTGATCCAACAGCTGACTCGGCCTAAACTGAGCTGTACCAGACACTGCAAAAATACGATTATCCACGGTCGTAGTCGTCACCCAGCCAATCGGTGTCGGAAACGGTGCTAACGGTTGAAAGTCTCTAACAGTACCATCATCTGCAATGGTGGCCGTGAAAACCTTATCAATTACGGTAGTGTTGTCTGGCCGAAATGTGTTGCTCCCCCCTACGATATAAATCTGATTGTCAGAGCTAGTGACTGCATGAATTGTCAAAGGCTCTGGCAACTCACCCACATCAACCCATTCAGTGATGTCGCCTTGATCATTGGGAACTGCTCGAAGAATCCGGCTTGAAACCTGGCTACCATCCCAAAACCCATTATCTCCACCAAACACATAAAATGCACCGTCATGGATAATCACCACATGGTGCTGCAGCTTCAGCGGTAAAGGAGCCGATGTTTTCTGCCAATTATTCAATGTGTCTTCTGGAGTCAGTGTAGTAAAAAACACATCTTCATGAATCCCTTTAGTCTCATTCCAGCCACCAATCACATAGACATAGTTGCCCAGCACCATCATCTGGTGGGATTCCAGGGGAGTAGGCAACTGCCCAACCTCTTGCCAGGTCAAGTCTTGTTGGGTTTCGCTAATTTTTTGTTCAGTCTTTGGCTGTGGGGCACAGGCTGTAGGGAGAAGGAAGACTGTTAAGGCTAATCCAAGAATAATGGGTATCTGAGGACGTTTGATCATAAGAAATTTCAGTCTATCAAGTACGTCATATTAATTTATGAATGCATTCTAAAAGAATTTCCATCCTTTACTGTGAGATTAGGCTGCTATCTGTGAACTATGACATCAAGTTTCATTCATACGCATTGCCCTGGCAGTGATTGCTGCTGTACCAGGGCTACCTCAAGCTTGCTATGGCAGACCTAGATAGGACTACAGTACAACCGCAGCAGACAGCCCCCAAGATTGCTCCTGTCATAGAGCAAAGACCTTTTTCGTCCAATTTTGCTGAGCCACAGACAGCTGATACAACTGAGCCACCGCAAGACCTGGGAAATAGTAGATTTCACATCAGTCGAGTCGCTATTTCAGGGGCAACGGCACCTGAGCCACCGTCTGATTCGCAGCAGCAATTTTCCCTTCAGCGCCAAAGTAATAGGCCAATGGGGCCAGTTAGTCCAGAGTTTGAAAATAGCCTCAGTCATGCTCGTCGCGGTGGCAGTCCAATGGAACCAAAGATTCAGACCCAGATGGAATCGGCCATGGGCGCTGACTTTAGTAGGGTCAAAGTCCACACAGATATTCAGGCCGATCAGCTGAGTCGGTCAATTCAGGCCAAAGCCTTTACCACGGGTAACGACGTGTTCTTTAAGCAGGGAGCCTATGCCCCCAACAACCGCAGCGGTCAGGAACTGTTGGCCCATGAGTTGACCCATGTAATGCAGCAAGGGGGTAGCTCCATTCGCAGAAAAGATGAGTTAACGGATGATTCTGAAAAATCCAATATCGATAACGTCATAGATTCACTCCAGGATAGAGATGATTTAGAAGAACCCATTTTTACTGATGAATCTAACCCCGATGATGTTATTGAATCAATGCAGTATAAAGACGATTCAGAAGACATCGTTTTTTCTGATAAGCCTAAAAAAAAGGAGATGATAGAGTCTTCTCAAACGATTACCGATCAGACACAAGATAAAAAAAATAAGATAGAGTCGTCTTCAAATAAGCCTGATAAACAACCAGAAAACAATAGTCAATCCGACCAGATTGCATCCAGTTTAAAGGCAACTACAAAGGCTTACGCCTCAGCTGAGAATGATACCTTTTCCATTGAAAAATTAAAGTATGCTTTTGAGGAAGACAAGAAACTGATTGCTCCGTTCAAGGACACGAAGTCAGACGATGTAACTAAAACGATTGAAGCCATCGAGACCGCTAAAAAAGAAGCTGAATCCAAATCAAAACTTTCACTTAAAGACAACCTGCTTAATGATGAGAAAGTCAACAACTATAAACAGAAAATACACATTTATGAGCAAAAATTAGAATATCTAAAAGGGTTTTCTAAACACAAGTTATCATGGCCAGAAGAATGGAAAAAAGTCAATAATCGCGCTTCAGATGCCAATTACTTCCATAAAACTGCCGTTGAGCAAAAAAGTTATATATTCGTCTTTTTGAAACAAGTTCAAAAGCTTAGAAAGACGTACTCAGACAAAAGTGGGCATCTATTTCCTACTCAGCGGGACGCTAAACAACTTGCCAAGAAAGAGGCCCAAGATTTAGCTGAGAAATCTACTAGATTTGCAACCAATATTAGAGAATCCTATGGCAGGCTAAAAGACCATAAGACATATCTAGTCAAACATGATCGCATGGCACCAGGGTTCATAGCTTCTTTCACAGGAAAAGAGAACAGCAGCCCCTGGAAATACTTTAAAAAGAAAGGCTGGCCCAAAACAAAAGAGAAAGTCCAAGACATGTTTTTCGGCCTCGCAACTGGGGGATTTAAAAAAGTTGTTGGCGATAAAGATAAGCGAGGCTATGCCAAGCCCCTACGGAGAACAAATATCCTCAAGGAAGCAAAGGCCGCCAAACAAACCATTGAGCAAGAATATAAGGTCCTTCAGTCTATAGATATCAGAAGTGAACCCCAGCGCCTGTTCGACTGTCAGGTAGTTGCATTTCAGACTGCTGACAAGGTAGTGCTCGAAAACCTTTCACGAGTACTTACCTTTGTCAAGGCATATATAATTATCTTGCAAGCAGCCATTCCCCCTATTGCTCCTATCCTGGAAATCCTCAGTACTGCCTTAAGTGTTATTTCATTCGCCATCAAGTTACTACAGACAGCTATTAACTTTATCATCGGCGTCATTCGAACAGCTCAGATGATGACAAGTAATCCCGTCGTTAAAAGTATTTTAAGGACATCTCTCCTCAATGCAACAATTGACGGGTTTAGCTCAGCGGCCAAGACAATAGGCTTTGGTCTGGAACACAGCTGGAATACGAATGGGAATGATCCTAAGTTTAAGGTTAAAAATCCTAAAACGGATAAGAAATATGATGGTTTAACCCAAAATCAACTGATTAGTTATCCTGGTGTCAAGCCGGGGGAAACCTTAACCACCACACTAGTCAATGAAGGTTATGAAGAAATCGAAGGCTACAAAAACTATAATTCTGTCTTGAAAGACGATTTAGGTAAAGGGCACCAAGAGTCACAAGATCCACAAGACAACCAAAACAAATTTGTTCCCCATGATGAAGCCGTTATCTCAGTGACTGGTGATGCGCTTAAAGAGATAATTATTGCGTTTAACCTCTTTAGGAAAGACTCTAAGAAAATGGATCAGGGGTTGGATCAGGGTACCGGTGCCATTGATCAAGCTCAGAATAATGCTCAGAAGGAGCAAATATCTAAAGAGGATACAGAGACTTTGAATGAAACCGAAGAAGCAAGTTCTACCATGAAGACTAGTAAATCAGTATTTGAGATGTTGAAATCATTGGTATCTAAATAGTTTTAATCAATTCAGATTAGTCTCCCGATGACAACTCACATTCAGGGCATTATGCCAATAGCCTTAACTTTTCAACTATCGGCCAGCAATTCTTCTAGCAAGCCGTGGCACATTCAAAACTACGAATTCCGACCCGTACAAAAGGAAGGACGGCTCTGGGCCCTCTATCTGCTGTGTCAGGTTGACTGGGAGCAATACCAACATGTAGAGAGCCAGCAGCTATTTAATCTCAAACCTGGTATCCGAGGCATTGATGAAGGGAGCCCTCTCTTACCCGGTAAAACAGTCACATTGGAGTTACTGCTCAATCCTGATCACCTGAATTCAGTGCCATCGTCTCTCCTGCCTTATTTGAACCAAGATGAATTTAATCACCATTGGCAAGGGCTAGCTGAGCAGGAACCACAGGCGGTGCTTATCCAAACCGAGAGTTGGTATTTGCAAGCAGCTGTGCAAAGGCAGGGGTCGGCGTTGGTGGGCTATCGCACCCTGTGGAACTACTTGGATGCAGATATGCTGCGTTCAGATTTTCAGGTATCGCCCCAACTATTTGCCAGGATCAATGACTTTATCAAGCAATCGGCGTTAGCCCAAGATACGCTAGCCGATTATGATGACACCTCTCTTGAAAAACTGTTAGAACAATCGGCAGATTTTCTGCAATCTGCGATCGCAGCCCTTTCCAACCTTTCCAATAAAAATCCCAACCAGTGTCCTAACCCGCAAGCCATCCTAGACGAGATGGTAGAAAACGTTGTCAAATTAGCAGTAAAAACTATGCCTTCTACCATTGATGAAGATTACCAAACCTCTCTATTGAGAACGGTAATGGCCTTTTTAGTCAACGAAGAGATTGAATTCGAACACAATGTTGCCAAAAGTGTCTTACGTTTTCGCCACACTGGTCAGCATGGTGAATGGGAATGCTATGCAAAGACCCAAGAGGAAAGTCGAGTATTTATCTTTTACTCGATTCCCACATTTCAGGTGCCCCCAGACAAGCTTGCAGAGGTGGCCTACTATATCTGTCAGGCCAATTATGGCCTTGTTATGGGGAATCTAGAAATGGATGTTACCGACGGCGAAATTCGCTATAAAACCAGCATTGATGTAGAAGGCGATAGCTTAAGTCTGGAGATGGTACGCAATATGGTGTACGCCAATCTTAATCTGATGGATTGTTACTTACCTGGACTGATGGCTATCCTTGACCAGGGTAAGTCAGTAGCAGAGGCGATCGCCCTTGTTGGGGTATAGCTATTAATACGTAGTTACCCCTTCAAGCATTTCATCCGCCATATCATAAAGAGTCTGCAACTTCTCCAACGTGTCTTCCTCCGCTTGCCACAACCCCCGACCCTTAGCTTCAATCATCCGGCCAACAATATTGCGAAATGCTTCTGGGTTTGCTGCTCGCAGGCGATTGGCCATCGCTTCATCCAAAGCGTAGGTTTGAGCTGCCTGGTCATACACCCAGTTATCTTGGAAATCAGTGGTCCCCCCCCAGCCAATTAGGGCCGTCATCCGCTGAGAAATTTCATAGGCACCCCCAGAGCCCTGGTCTGCCATGGCTTCTGCCCACTTGGGGTTAAGCAACTTGGTGCGATACTCCATACGCAAAACATCTTCTAAATTGCGCGGCGTGGTGTCTTGGGAAAAACTCTCTACAAAGCTGGCTGTGACCCGTTTTCCCTGACGTTTTTCCGCTGCTTTTTTGAGGGCACCCGTATTGGCGTAGTACTCCTGAATATCAGTGAGACCGTATTCTACCGAGTCGATTTGCTGCACGATCCGACCTGTGCTTTGCAATAGAGTATTGAGTACTTCTGGACGGGTCTGGCCCTTATCTTTACGGCCATAGCTAAAGGCGTTGCGATCGCGCCACGTATCCGCCAACTCATCCCCCGACTCCCAATTAGAATCTACCACCCGATCATTTACCAACGACCCATAGTCCCCAGCCGGATTTGAAAATAACCGTGCCGATACATTCTCCACCCCCTGGTCTTTTAGTGCTAACGCATGCTTGCGAATAAAATTCTGTTCCGGTGATTCATCGGCCTCTGCCGCCCGCAAAAACAAATCGTCTAACAGTTCAATGATATTCACAAAGCTATCCCGGAAAATCCCCGATAGATTTCCCAGAATATCAATTCGTGGATGGTCCATCCGGTCTAACGGGATTAGCTCATAGCGCACAATTCGTCCCGTCCCTTCCTTAACGGGTTCTGCTCCCACCAGTTCTAGTAAAATCCCCAGGGATTCTCCTTTTGTCTTGATCGCATCTAAGCCCCATAGCATGACTGCCACAGTTTCAGGATACTCACCTGAGTCATCTAAACTCTGGGCAATAAGTTTACGCCCAATGGCACGACCCCGTTCATAGGCGGCAGGAGATGGCATGCGATAGGGGTCCAGGGCATGGATATTGCGGCCTGTAGGTAAAGCTCCGGGACCATCCCGCAGTAGATCACCACCGGGAGCGGGGGGAATATACTCACCGTTTAGACCACGCAGCAGATTGGTTAGCTCATCGGTGGTTTGAGTCAGCCCCTGACGAATGATCCTGGCTTCTTCCACCAGGGCTGTAGTTGGGGGTTCACTGGCAGGGTAACGCTTAGCCAAAATTTCAATCTGGGACTGATCCGGTAGGGTATCCGCTGCAATCAACCCTATTAGCTCGGGGGATAATCGCTCTCCAAAGTAGGCCGCAAGATAACGGCTGATATTTTCTGTTGTAGGCGGTTGCCCTAACACATGGAGTCCTGAGGAAAACAAGCGATTTTCTAAAACCTGCAGGTATTCATAAACAGTGACAAAATAATTATCCAAGACGGCATTGCTAAACAGCTTAGCGTTCTCAGAGGTAAACTCTAGACCTTGAGCCTTTAGCGCCGGTAGTGGACAATCTGTAGCTAAGCCGGTATCAATAATCTTGGTGAGAATAGCATCCTGTAAGACTCGATTAGTCTGGGGATTTTCTCTAAACTCAGCAATCAGCTCTCGCAGGGTAATTAGTTCCTTGTATAATCCTGCCCGACCATAGGGGGGCACATTGTGGGATACCAAAACTCCATAGCCCCGCCGCTTTGCCAAAATCGACTCCGACGGGTTGTTGGCAGCATAGACATACAGGTGGGGTAGATTTCCCAACAAAATGTCAGACCAGGAATACCCGGTATTCCCCAAAGGAGACCCCGGCAGCCATTCAACGGTGCCATGCATGCCAAAATGCAATACTGCATCTGCCTGAAACTCCTCCTGCAGCCAGGTATAGAAGGCCGCATATTGCGGATGAGGCGTCAAATCTCGCTCAAACATCAGTCGCATAGGATCTCCCGCCAAGCCTAGTGGTGGCTGCACCCCAATCCACACATTTCCCAGCTGAATCCCCCCCACATGCAAGTCTTCACCAATGGTCTTAATGCCACTTTTGGTTAAAGACTGCCATTGTTTTTCAATCTTTGAAGTTTTTAGATATCCCAACCATTTTTCTAGCGTTTGCACATTTACGGTTGTCGGTACGGCTAGCTCGGGCAGCCCCGCTTCACTTTCTTCCCTTAATGCTTTCCATTCTTGTTTGCGAACCAGCCACTGATTCTCATCATCTGCGGCCTTTACCCAGTCAATAATGGTCTCTCCGTCCTCAGGTAAGTCTCCCACCTGATATCCCTGGGCCTTTAAGGCGTGTAAAAGTGCTAAGAGAGAGTTTGGTACATTCAACAATGCCGCTGTGCCAGTGGCTCCGTAACCAGGCGGGAAGCCATAGAGGATGATGGCCAGTTTGCGATCGCACCGCTCCTTCCGTCTCAACTCAATCCATTTTTTCACCCGACCCGTTAACCGACGCACTCGTTCTGGCACCAGGTAAATCTGATCGCCCACAAGACCACCCAACGGAATCGGATCAATCGCCCCATCAAGTTCTGGCAAGGCATACAGCACCACACTCTGCAAGCCGCCAATCCCTTGACGTGTCCAGGAGTGAATATCCTGAATCAACAAGGGTGCCGCCACAAAGTAGGGAACATTCTTAGCCCCAAGAATCTTTTTCGCCACCGCCACCTGTCGCCCAGCTTCCATCGAGCCCGCCGGACCACCCACCAGCGGAAATCCAATGGTAGAAACAATTGCATCCACCTGTACCGCCTCTTTTGATAGGGAAGCGCATGCTACATTGCCCAATGCCCGCTGGGCCTGCTCATAGCCCGTGGTCATCAGGTCCCGTACTGCCACATGACCTTCCACCCCATTGATAAAGATAGGCACTGGCATCAAACCCGCTGTTTCAAAGTAATGAATCAGCTGGGCAATATAGGCCTGCTTTGTAATCACATGTTTGCGATACAAAAGGATACCTACGCGAGGTTGGCTTCGACTTCGCTCGGCCAACGCCTCGTACCACTCTACGTAAGCCTTGGGTGATTCAAAATAGCCCTCATAATCTGGATGCAACAACCCAATATTCGGCGTTTCAATAACAGCTGGAATTTCCCCAACGGTCAATCCTAAATATTTCTCTGCCAGTACCCACAGCATCGAGGCCACATTCTCGGTACCGCCTGCATTCCAGTAACCGTAGATAATCAGCCAGTTGCGTAGATCCTGTACTTTACGGGCTGGAATATACTTCAGCAGCTTAGGGCCTATTTTGAGAAAGCTAATGTAGCCAGCCAGTTTGTCCTCTTCTTTGCCGCTACCAAATTTGCTGAGGATAAACTTAACGGGCTTAGGCATACCCTTCGGTTTTTCACCGATCACGAACTTTCCTAGCTGGGTGAGCGCCATTAGTTCCAGGGCTGATTCGAATACTAAGCGAATGGGAATTACCTGGGCTCGTTCCCGGAGCCAGAGGACCTGGTCATAATCGAAAATCAGGCTGGCGAAGAAAACGTCAGCGCCATCTAAGGCGACGGCGATGGTATCGGGTTGGGTGGTGAGGTCGCGATCGCAAAATACCCGAATATCCAACTCAGGACAGCGCGCCTGGGCCAGCTCAGCCGCCTGCTGATATAGCTGTGTATTAAAGGCTTCAAACCCAGCAATCAAGACAATTCGTAGCATTCATTAGGACCCATGGCAGCCTATTAATCTTAACGAATTTTAATGATTCAGTTGAGGGGGTAAGATTTGCCATGGTAAGGCACTGCATTGTAAAGATGACCCTGGGACCAAGCGATGACTATCAACAACTGCTAGGGCAAATTGCCAAGGTATATGGCCAGAGCAATACGCGAGCAATGCAGGCGGTAAACACTCAGTTGCTGGAAACCTACTGGCAAATCGGGCAGTACATTGTGGAATTTGCGATATCCAATTAGTCAGAAGCCTTCTGACCAATTGAGTTGGTCCCATTATGTTGAACTTCTTAAGATTGAGGATGATCTGGAGAGGAGAATATTGAAGGAGACAATCCACCGATTGGGATTATTTTGACTCGCAACAAGGATGAGCTATTAGTGGAATATGCTACTTATCAAATGAATAGTCAATTGTTTGTGCAGAAATATCAGCTTTATTTACCTAACGAGAAAGAACTGCGGCGGGAATTGACTTAAGTTTGGCAAAGGGATGAAGAGGATGGGTAAGATAATTTCATCAGGACTTCAAGCTGTTGCATAATCGGTATACTGTCGCATCTCAGGAGCTTGGAATCCCAGGACAATATCTGTTTTAAGCACACCGCGTTCAACCAGTTCTTGGGCTATTTTGACCTCTGTCATATTTTGCTGAATCCAAATTTTTCCGGCTTTAATATCCAGGTGCAGCACACAACCATAGACTCGTCGATGACCGTCCCATCCTACTGTCATCACCTGGTAATGATCTTGTTGGGTGTCAAACACGGTATAGCATTCAATCTCGCCATTGGAGATTGGAATGGCTGAATATTCAGTCAGTAATGCCTGAATTGTATTTCGATAAGACGTTATGTTATCCATTGCACAATCAACTCCTTAATAGGATCATAAATGATTTGTTTAATCTGATATCGTTCCACTGAAAGTTGTGCAAATTCCCGCTTAAAAAAGGCTTCATAGGCCATGACGGGTACTGCCAAATAGAGAATACGTTGTGGCTCACTGATTTCCAAAGCCAGTCGATAGTTCAAAAATTGCCCTAATGCAGCGTGGTAATCCGTCAGTGGTGAGTCACTTAAAAAGGTTTTAACTTCAACCGCAATTTTCTCTGTCCCCCGCTCTGCTGCCAAAAGTTGTTCTGCACCTAAATCAATTTCAAACTTTGTGCCACCAACTTCAAGTCGCAATGGATCATCGGTAATGGTCCACTGCTCTTTCTCTAGGGCACTTCTAACGACTTCATGAAATCGATCTTTGGCTGCCATTTTCGTCTTATCCAGCTATCTCAATAATACTAACCCAACTAATACATGCGATCTTATAAGGCTAATGAGATAGATCGCAAAATACCCGAATATCCAACTCAGGACAGCGCGCCTGGGCCAGCTCAGTCGCCTGCTGATATAGCTGTGTATTAAAGGCTTCAAACCCAGCAATCAAGACAATTCGTGGCATTCATTAGGACCCATGGCAGCCTATTAATCTTAACGAATTTTAATGATTCAGTTGAGGGGGTAAGATTTGCCATGGTGAGGCACTGCATTGTAAAGATGACCCTGGGACCAAGCGATGACTATCAACAACTGCTAGGGCAAATTGCCAAGGTATATGGCCAGAGCAATACGCGAGCAATGCAGGCGGTAAACACTCAGTTGCTGGAAACCTACTGGCAAATCGGGCAGTACATTGTGGAATTTGCGATATCCAATTAGTCAGAAGCCTTCTGACCAATTGAGTTGGTCCCATTATGTTGAACTTCTTAAGATTGAGGATGATCTGGAGAGGAGAATATTAAAGGAGACAATCCACCGATTGGGATTATTTTGACTCGCAACAAGGATGAGCTATTAGTGGAATATGCTACTTATCAAATGAATAGTCAATTGTTTGTGCAGAAATATCAGCTTTATTTACCTAACGAGAAAGAACTGCGGCGGGAATTGACTTAAGTTTGGCAAAGGGATGAAGAGGATGGGTAAGATAATTTCATCAGGACTTCAAGCTGTTGCATAATCGGTATACTGTCGCATCTCAGGAGCTTGGAATCCCAGGACAATATCTGTTTTAAGCACACCGCGTTCAACCAGTTCTTGGGCTATTTTGACCTCTGTCATATTTTGCTGAATCCAAATTTTTCCGGCTTTAATATCCAGGTGCAGCACACAACCATAGACTCGTCGATGACCGTCCCATCCTACTGTCATCACCTGGTAATGATCTTGTTGGGTGTCAAACACGGTATAGCATTCAATCTCACCATTAGAAATTGGTATGGCTGCATACTCAGTTAATAATGTCTGAATTGTATTTCGATAAGACGCTATGTTATCGATCTAACAATTACCTCCTGAATTGGGTCATAAATGACTTGCCTAATTTGATACCGTTCCACTAAAAGTGGGACTTTAAAATCAATGAGGTGTAAGAGCAGGAAATAGGGTAGATGAATTTGTATATGGACTATTTTACCAATAAGGAGAATATTGAAGGAGACAATTCACCGATTAGGATTATTTTGACTCATAACAAGAATGAGCTGTTGGTAGAATATGCTACATACCAAATGAATAGTCAACGGTTTGTGCATAAATATATAGCTGTGCATTGACAGCTTCAAGCTCCATGATTAAGGAATTTCAATTAATAACATCCTTGCTTATCTATCCTACCTATCCATTCAATTACAGTCTAATAAGAGTGCTTTATTTCCATGCAGATCTCTAACGCAATCTGTAGCACTTCCGATTGGAAGCCGTTAGCATCTCATTGACCTTAATGATTTTTAATACTTAAAGCTGCATATCTACGGATTGAAGAACGTATACGTTTTTTTGATGTGTAATCAAATGCAACAATACTATTAAAGGATCATTCAAATAAAATCATTATGCTCAAACTATTGAATCCTAATCATTGGATATCGCTAAATCTAGATACGCACAATAGTCTTCTGTGATATTAGAAAGGCAATCGCCTTTTATATGCGATTGCACATAAATAAAACCCAGCGGATGTGGTGGACTGTTAACTTTAGCTTCCTAGCACCCTTTCTGAGCCCAAAGGACATACGCTAAAGCATAGAGCAAGGGGGATCAGATATCGCCAAGCCCTTTAAAGCAGTAGATTATCTACATGCATGTCCCAAATCTTTCTATACTAAAGATTATAAGTCGATATAAATATCTTTTGTGATTCTTTAAAGGATAACTATTCTTAATCTTTTTCTGTGACTTTTTCCTGCCGTTCAGAAATACCACAATTTTATTTCTTTAAAGGTGTAAACACTAAAATATTCTGATGATACACTTTAAATGTGTGTGTATCCCTATGTCTAACAGAATCCATGAGTATATTCGAAGGAATAGTTAAGGATCTTTCCATTTTTTTTATTAAGATCTTATGGGGAAAAAGTACAGCAGAAATTTCTCCCCATATTCGTTTGCAAGTATTTAAGGCATCAAATAGATACTTCAAAAATTATGCTCGACGTCATGGAAAAATGAAGGTTTTAGGAATGTCTAGGCCTGTTTCCCTAGAGAGAATATATACAAATGTTCAAATATTGGATAGACAGGAGATTTTTCTCAACTATGCTACTGTTGAAGCGATAGAAAAAAATTATCGTCAAGGTACAGACAGATGGATTGAAGGTACCAAGAAAAGTAGACGAATAGGTATTGATGTAGCTAATCAAGAGCAATACTTAACTGTTCTCGGTCAACCGGGTGTAGGAAAATCTACATTTTTAAGGAAAATTGGCTTGGAAGCTTTGAAAGGTCGACGAGGTGATTTCAAGCATGCATGCCTTCCGGTTTTTTTAGAGCTTAAAGGATTCGATGGTGTAAATTTAAATATAGAAGAGCATATTGTCAAGGAACTTGAAATTTGCGGGTTTCCTAATACTCAGGCTTTCACAGAAAGAGCATTGCAACAAGGTAAATTGTTGTTATTGCTAGATGGTCTTGATGAAGTGCCTACAAAGAAGCTAAATAATGTCATTCGTAAAACCAATAACTTCTTTAACAAATATTTCAAAAATAGATTTATTACATCGTGTCGTATAGCCGCTTATAAAGGCTATTATAAAGACTGCACTGATGTTGTCGTAGCTCCTTTTAATAAAAAGCAAATCAAACAATTTATTAATAACTGGTTCCAGAAAGAGATTGACATAAAGCAAGGTACTGCTATCAAGTGTTGGAGATTGTTGCAAAAGCCAGAAAATGTTGCTGCAATGGAATTAGCACAAACTCCCTTATTGTTGACCTTTCTTTGCCTTGTTTATGATCGCTCCCAAAATCTATCTGACAACCGAAGCCGACTATATAAAAGGGCATTAGATATTTTGTTGGAAGAATGGGCGTCTGAAAAGCGTTTAGAGCATGACATAATTTATCAAGGATTACATAGTGAATTAGAGAAAGTGCTTTTGTCAGAATTTGCATATGAGAAATTTACTGGAGATCAATTGTTCTTTTCAAAAGAAGCAATTATTGAGCACATAGCAAATTTCCTAAGAGATACCCTAGATGCTCCCGAAAATCTTAACTGCAAGGAAGTGCTTAATGCAATTGAAGTTCAGCAAGGAATTCTGGTAGAAAGGGCAGAAGATGTGTATTCTTTCTCTCATTTAACAATTCAAGAGTTTCTGGTTGCAAGATACTTAGCTAAAGATTACCGAAAGTTCAATATGCTGATCTCTTCAGTTAGATTTTTAGATAGCCGTTGGCAGGAAGTCTTTTTGTTAGCAACAGGATTACAAGATTCTGCAGATAATGTTTTACTAGATATGGAAAAAACTACACATAAGCAAGTAAAAACAGAAGGGCTTAGACGTCTCATTCGTATTCTTAGTCAACAAGCTAATAGTGAAATAGAGGGGGATGGTAAGCTAGCTGCTAAACGAGCTCTATGCGTAGCTTTCTTTCTCAAATATGCTTCTCAACTTAGTCATGATGTATCTGATAGAGCAGTTCTAGAAGAATTTTGCGAAAAGGCTCAAGTACTAAGTCAACTTATAGACAGTAGTAGCAGCCTTAAGTATGTGCCTGTTCGAGCGTTTAATCCTCATGTTTTTATTTCTTCAGAAGAATTTGCCTGTTTAAATAACTACTTAACGTCGACTCTTGTAATGGTTCGATGTAAACAATCAGCACTTCGTGTAACACCAAAAGTATGGCATCAAATTGAGAGAAATATACTAACCGCACCTGACCACAGGAATTTTTTCCCTGCTTTTTCACCAAGATAGGTTAGCTAATGACTTTAACTCTTGTTGTTATTACATATGCTCTTACTATGACATATGCAATAGTGATTAAAGATTCTACAAAAATGACTTTCCTTAAAGCGATACTTGTAGCAATATATGAATGCTTACCTTACATTAAAAATCATGAAAATTGATGTGTAAGATGATTAATCGAGCATTTTACCCCCTCAAACAAAGCTAGTATCTGAACAATTTTGCTACTTAGTTGAGTGGCAATTGATGGGGAACTGAGGGAGATATGGATACTGAACAAAAAGAGAGGCTGATCTTAGTTATTAATGCTCAACAGGAGCATTTACAAATTATCGAACAGGTGCTTGCGAGTAGTACGATTCCTTGCCAGGTGGTGTCTATACCCAACAGCCATCAAGCGATTGAATTTCTACGTCACCAGGGAAATTATCACCAAGCGCCTCGCCCCGACTTGATTCTGCTCGATGCTCATTTGCCCGATAGCAAGAGTCAGACGGTTCTTCTGGAAGTGAAAACGGATACTTCGCTGCGGCGTATCCCCACGATTATTTTGAGCCCGACAGCCGATCCAAATAGCGTTATTAACAGTTATCAACTGCAATGCAATAGCTACGTCATCAAACCCCAAGATTTAACCAGTCTGACAAACGTTATGCAGGTGATCGAATCCTTTTGGCTTAACATTGTAACGTTGCCGTTAGAGTGATTGATTCAGCTAACGTAAACTCAATCGACCAAGCATTGATTTACATGTCAATAAATACTTAATTATTACGTTCAAAAGATTTATTGAAATGGCTCAACACATGACTAAAGAGGCATTTCAGAAGCTTTTTATTTATTTAATATTTCAGTTAAAGAGGTTACCGGAGTCCTGAGATATTCTGCAAGGTAGCTTTCAATAATCGATTCTGTGCGCCGGACAAATAAAGGCCATGCCAGTCGTTTGTTAGGCGTCTATCCACTGACCACCTGCGGAGGACAGTATGGCACGAACAAATCTCACCCAATCAGACCCCAGCTTGGTTGCCTTAAAGCAGCCATCAATTAATAATCTGACTAAAATACAGCCCCATGGGGTAGTCCTAGTCTTGGATGCAAGCAACTTAACAGTCCTGCAGGCTAGTACTAATACTATTGATGAATTTGCCCTAGATCCTAGGGATGTGATTGGCAAACCCTTAGACGAAATTCTCGACCCCTTCCAAGTCGATCAGTTTAAGGTAGGGCTTACAGAAGAGAAGTTAGATTTTATTAATCCGGTCAAGGTTTGGGTCCGTAAAGAAGGCGATGACTATCAAGTATTTGATGCGGTCTTCCATCGCAGCAAGGATGGCTTTCTAATCCTTGAACTTGAGCCTGCGCTGACCCACGAGAATATTCCTTTTTTAAGTTTTTATCACCTGGCCAGGGCGTCTATTAATCAGCTGGAATCAACGGCAGAGCTACATGCATTTTGTCAGGTGATTGTGCGAGAAGTTCGCAAGGTGACTGGGTTTGACCGGGTCATGCTCTATCGGTTTGATGACGATGGTCATGGTGAAGTCATTGCTGAGGAAAAATGCGATGAGATGGAACCTTATTTAGGACTGCATTATCCTGAGTCAGACATCCCTAAAACAGCCCGTCAAATGTTTCTCTCTAACTGGATTCGGATAATTCCCAATGCGGCTGCAACCGCTGTGGATCTTTATCCAGCTGAGAATCCGGTTACGCAACAACCTACTGATCTAACCCATTCTATTTTACGTAGTGCGTTTCCCTGTCACTTGGAATACCTCCACAATATGGAGGTGGGGGCGTCCTTAACAATCTCTCTGATGAAGGATAATAAGCTATGGGGGTTAATTGCCTGTCATCACCGTACGCCTAAATATGTTCCCTACGAACTACGTAAAGCCTGTGAATTTTTGGGTCGGGTAATCTTTTCAGAAATTGCGACCCGCGAGGAAGTGGCCGATCATACCCATCGTATTCGGATCGCTAATATTCAATCGAATTTGATTGATGCCATGTCCCAGGCAGATTACTTTATTGAGGGCTTGACGAGCGATCCTTCTAGTCTACTAGAGCTGGTGGGTGCCAGTGGGGCAGCGGTTTATTTTAGTAATCAATGGACCCTGGTGGGTGCCACCCCATCAGAAGATGAACTCAATTATCTAGTGCAGTGGTTGGGCAAAGAACTAGAGGATGAAATTTTCTATACGGATGCTCTACCGTTGGTTTATTCCGATGCTCAGCGATTTAAAAACCTGGCTAGCGGACTGTTAGTAATTCCGATTTCCAAACGCAGCTATGTACTCTGGTTCCGTCCTGAAGTGATTCAAACGGTCAATTGGGGCGGTGATCCAAACAATGCCTATGCAGTAGAAGACTCTGAAAAGGGACTGCGACTCTCGCCACGCCAGTCGTTTGCCCTTTGGAAAGAGACCGTACGCTGCAAGTCACTCCATTGGGATGCCATAGAAATCAAGGCAGCCCTAGAACTACGCAAAGCGGTTGTTAACGTCGTGCTGCGTCAGGCTGAAGAGTTAGCTCTGTTAGCCCAAGATTTAGAACGGTCCAATGCTGAGTTGAAGAAGTTTGCCTATGTGGCCTCCCATGATTTGCAAGAACCCTTGAATCAGGTGGCAAACTTTGTGCAGCTGTTGGAAATGCGCTATAGCAATGAACTTGATCAAGATGCCAAGGAGTTTATTAACTATGCCGTGGGTGGTGTCAGTCAAATGCAAACGTTGATTGATGACGTGTTGCTATACTCCAAGGTTGATATTCAGGGAATCGACTGTGCTTTGACTGAGGTGGATCGGGCGCTAGAAAAAGCGCTGAGAAATCTGCAAGGACGGATTCATGAAACCGGTGCAGTTGTCACCTGCGATACGATGCCAACCCTCGTGGCAGATGGCACCCAGCTTATGCAGCTATTCCAAAATCTGATTGGCAATGCCATTAAGTTTCGACAGTCGGAGGTCGCTCCGGAAATTCATATCGGTGTAGAACGCCAGGAAGATAACTGGCTGTTTTCAGTACGGGACAATGGTATTGGCATTGGACCCGAGTTTGCTGATCGTATTTTTGTAATCTTCCAACGGTTACATACCCGCGATGAGTATCCTGGTTCAGGGATGGGGTTGGCTATCTGTAAGAAGATTATCGAATGCCATCGAGGCCAAATTTGGGTTAACTCTGACGTGGGTCAAGGGGCTACATTCTATTTCACATTGCCAGTTGGAGGTCGCGATCGCACTAGTGGACTCAGAACGCAAAGTTATTTTCTTGATCGAAGATAATCGCGGCGACATTCGCCTGATTCAAGAAGCCCTCAAAAGCGCAGGTACGCCCTGTGATATTGCCGTCGCCAGGGACGGTGTAGAAGCGATGGCCTATCTGCGCCATGAGGGAGAGTTTGAACAGGCGATACTGCCAGATTTAATCTTGTTGGATCTTAACTTACCTAAGAAAGATGGACGGGAGGTATTAGCTGAAATCAAAGCTGATCCCAACCTTAAACATATTCCGGTGGTTGTATTAACCACATCACGGAATGAAGATGATATCTTCAATAGTTATGATTTGCATGTCAATTGCTATATCTCAAAATCTCGCAATCTAGCTCAACTATTTACGATTATCCGAGGAATTGAACAGTTTTGGCTGAAAACGGCTACGCTCCCCAAACCATTACAGGCGCTAGATTAGGGGCTGGCATCCGCGTATTGTTGATTGAAGATAGTGCTGCGGATGCTCGACTCTTGCAAGAGTTTCTTAGGGAAACCTTAGACTATGATTTTCAACTGACCCATGTAGAGCGTCTCAGTAAGGCTCTGCAACAGATTCAAGCTGACAAATTTGATGTCATTTTGTTGGATCTAACCTTGCCTGACAGTGATGGGCTGAGTTCTCTCAATACCCTTCTGCATCAGTCACCTAGTGTTCCAGTTGTGGTACTGACCAATACCAATAATCCTGAGCTAGCCGTTGAAGCAGTCCGTCAAGGGGCTCAAGACTATTTGATTAAACGCCAAATGCACCATGATGTACTGGTGCGATCGCTACGGTATGCCATTGAGCGTAAACAACAGGCCGAAGCATTGCGGGCGGCCAATGAGGCCTTAGAACATCGAGTCCAGGTACGAACTCGGGAACTGGAGCTAGCCAACCAACGACTACGCCAAGAAGTTAACTATCGCCAAACCGTACAAGAGCGCTTAGCCCTGGCTCAAAAGGCGGGTAAAACCGGCATTTTTGAATGGAACGTGCGCTCTAATGAGGTTACCTGGAGTGCTGAACTGGAAGCACTCTATGGTGTCCCCCATGGTGATTTTGATGGCTCCTATAACAATTGGATTAAGACTGTCCACGACGAGGATCGCTCACGGGTTGAGCAGGAGCTTTGGCGTTCTCTTACGGTGGGTAGCGGCCTCAACAGCGAGTTTAGAATTTCCCATCCCAACGGTCCTCGTTGGATCAGTGTAAAAAGCAGCATTTTCAATGGTGAAGACGGCAAACCGTTGAGAATGTTAGGCATTCATCTTGACATTACCGAGAAAAAACAGCTAGAGGCTCAATTCCTCCAGGTTCAGCGTTTAGAAAGTCTGGGGGCTTTGGCCAGTGGCATTGCCCACGATCTTAACAACATTTTGACACCAATTTTAGCGGCAGGACAGTTGTTACCCGTGACATTGGGCACTGTTGACAAACGCTCAAAGCAGTTAATTGACACGCTAAACTGTAGTGCTCAACGCGGTACTAAACTTGTGCAGCAGATTCTCTCCTTTGTTAAAGATAGCAACTGTTTGAGCCGAGTACTCTCCATTGGAGAATTGCTCACAGAGACAAATCAAATTGTTCAGCAGACGTTATCCCAGGCTATCCATGTCCAGCTTGATGTGCCAGCGGATCTATGGCTAGTAAACGGGAATGAAACCCAGCTGCACCAGGTATTTATGAATCTCTGTGTAAATGCCCGAGATGCGATGTCTGAGGGGGGCACTCTATGGGTATCGGCCAGGAATTTGCTGATTGATGAACCTTATTTGAAAATGCATGATGCCGCCACACTGGGTCCCCATGTGATGGTTACAGTAGCTGATACGGGAGTAGGGATTGCTCCGGACATTCGAGAACATATTTTTGAGCCGTTTTTTACGACAAAAGCCGCTAGCCAGGGAACCGGCTTAGGACTGGCCGCCGTGCTGAATATTGTCAAAAGCCACGGTGGTTTTATTGATATGCAAACAGCGATTGGACAAGGCAGTCAGTTTCATGTTTATCTGCCTGCAGATCCAAACTCTGTGAGCATGCCTACGCCACCAATAGAGGTGCTTCGGGGGTGTCAAGAAGTGATTTTAGTGGTGGATGATGACCCAACCATTTGTAAGGTGTTGGAATTATCGTTGGAAACCTATGGCTATCAGGTGTTGATTGCCCATGATGGGCTGGGTGCGATCGCAAGCCTAGCTGAACATCGCTCTATAGTCCGTTGTATTTTAATCGACCTGATTATGCCAGACATGGATGGGCAAACAGCTATTCCCTTATTACAAAGACTCCAGCCTGAGGTGAGCGTGGTTGCCATGACTGGAGCCATGATCCCAAACCAAAAGGAAACGGTAGCCAGTGAATTAAAGGTTGATGGTACTTTGCACAAACCGTTTACCACCCACGATTTACTGATACTGTTGCAGGAAGTACTGACACCTGAAGTATAAATTTAAATAAGGTTAATATCTTAATCATAGTTGGTTTGTAAATTGGATGAATGCTAATGACAACTGCCAACCCTGAAACTTTTAACGTTGCTGAAGCTGCCTTCCAAGCCTTTTCCCATGGTCTCGCTACAGGCGATTGGTCACGGTTTTTAGCCTACCTGAGTGACGACTTTACCTTCTGGTTTCCCGCAGGCCCCTTTAAAGGGCTTAATTCTGGCAAAGATCAGGCCAAAGCTTTTTTTGCCACCGTTTCAAACGTTTTTCCTGAAGGCCTGACGTTAACCCTAGAGCGAACGTTGAGCAGTGGGCATACGGTTCTGTTTGAAGTGCGTTCCCAAGGTCTGATGTTAGGCCATCCCTATGAAAATCAGGCAGCGATTTCCTTTGATGTAGTCGGTGACAAAATCTGCGGATACCGAGAGTACCTGGGTGTCATCTTTCAGATTGGGGGATAACCCGTGGTTGCCAAGCAGTATCGAAAGCTAATTGCCCAGCGGCTTAGCCATGACTTTCAATCAGCCATGGCAATTGTCGAGGTGGACATACCACAGCCCGCAGCTCATCAAGTGCTGATTCGCAATCGGTTTGCTGGTATAAATGCCGGGTTTGATACGTTGCTCTGCCGGGGAGACGTTCCCTATGTGAATTTGTTGCCCCCCTTTGACCTGGGGGTGGAAGCAGTTGGTGAGGTGGTCGCTATCGGTTCTGGGGTGACCAAATTTACTGTCGGCGATGCTGTGGCGACAACCGTCAGAGGGGGTGGTTATCGAGAATATCAGGTGATTGATGCCGAGTTAGCGATTAAGATACCTGAGGCTATCCCCGAGATTCTCACGCTGATGCCCACCGGCATCTCTGCCCTGGTGGGTTTAGAGCGGGTGGGGGAAATGGGAAATGAAGAGACTATCCTGATTACGGCGGCGGCGGGGGGCATTGGCCATATTGCAGTACAGCTAGCGAAATTAGCGGGCAACCATGTGATTGGCACCTGTGGGTCAGAGGCTAAGGGGCAATTGCTGGAGGCCTTGGGGTGTGATCGCATCATCCACTACCGCCAAGAATCTGTCCGTGATGTCCTGGCTAGAGACTATCCCAATGGTATTAACCTGGTGTTTGACTGTGTTGGCAAACATATGTTTGATGCAGGCGTAGATCATTTAGCCGTGCGCGGACGGTTTGTAATTGTGGGATTTATTTCTGAATATGGTCAATCGCTAGAGGTTGTTTCCCAACCCCGCCTCTATGAAAAACTCTTTTGGAAAGCTGCTTCAGTACGGGGATTTTTGTTACCTCAGTATGCTGAGGCAGTGCCGGAAGCTTGCGATCGCCTTCTGGCTCTATTTGATCAGGGCAAACTCAAGGTGACGGTTGATCCCACTGATTTTCATGGAATTGAGGCCATTCCAGAAGCTGTGAATTATCTGCTTAGCGGTCAAAACTGCGGTAAAGTTGTTGTCAGGTTTTAGATATATGCCCCAAACCACATCCCATCCCATTCAAGGTATCTATGAAGTCTGTATTGGTGTTAGGGATGCCCAACCGCTAATTCAGTATTGGCAACAATTTGGCTATACCGTAGGAGAAACCGGTGCAATGTCAGCCATTGACGCTGAGCAGCTCTATGGAGTGGTGTCCTCTGTGCAGTCCATACGGTTGCATCATCAGACAGCAGATCATGGCCTGATTCGGCTGATGGTATGGGAGAAGCCCCTCAATGGGGGATTAGGTATGGCTTCTATGAAGGTTCAGGGTAATCGTTGGGCCACTAGTTTAACCCTGGACGTGACCAATGTGTGGAACCATGCGGCAGAAGCAGAGGCCAATGGGTTACCCATTCGCTATGGGCCACCCCAGTGGACGGTGATATATCCGACGGCCCAGGGACGCCCCTTTTTAGATCCATTGGTGGGGGTGAGAGAAATGCTGTTGTTGCAGCCCCTAACGCGACAGGTCATGTTTGAGCGATTTAACTATACGATGCCAGACTACGGTCAGCCTGATTTAGAGTCCACATTTCAGGCGAGTCAAGTGACCCATATGGGTCTGGTGGTGCAGGATGACAATCAGGAAAGCCTACGGTTTTATGATGAGGTGCTGGGGTTACTACGGGTACAAGATGCACTGGAAAGTACCTATGAAACAGCACGGGGAGGACGACAAATTTTCGAGCTGCAGCCAGGGGAACGGTTTTGGGTGACCGCCTTTGATGATCCACGCTCATCAAAGACAGATTGGCAAGCGGCCAGATCGGGACGGTTATATATTGTGCGGTTTCCTGAGGCATTGGAGTTGCCTGATTTTGCGGAACAGTCTCGACCAGGGGGACTGGGGATATCTTTGTATACCTACCGGGTAAAAGATCTGGAGGAATATTGGAGTCGAATTCAATCCAGTTCGGCTAAACAAATTACTAATATTATTACAGATGAGTTTGGTGATCGCAGTTTTTCATTTACAGCCCCAGATGGTTATTATTGGACCTTAATCGAACAGTAATACCTACATTTCAAGTCGTTAATCAACAGTTTAATAATTTAAGTTTTCACTCGCAATTTTCTTTAAGAAAAAGTTCGAAATAAAATTAATCGCCCCCATCGTAACGTCTGACTTAGAGCGATTAAGGATAATCCAGTATGAGGGTTGTAGGGCGGCATCCCGTCCTGCCCATAGGAGTTTGGGGAACTCGGAGGAGCCCCAAGCAGCCAGTGGGGTTCTAGCGATCACCATTGTCGTTACTACATGCGCCAAGCTATATATAGAATCCTGACCTCTGGGCAAGTAATCAACGTTCTCCTATGGATCAAACCGACGCTCAGGCCGACCGAAATCAGCCGACTAGTAGCTTGCTAGCCTGGTTGCCCCAGTTCCCACGTGAAATATGGATTCTGGCCACTGGTCAGCTGCTGCTATATATCGGCCAGGGATTTACCCTGGTCTATGCCTCGATTTACTTTGTCAATGAGCTGGGTTTTTCCCCCACCCAGGTAGGATTAGCCCTTAGCAGTAGCGGTCTGGCTGGAGTCGCCGGACGCTTTTGGTCAGGCTATGCCATTGATTCTAAATTTTGGGGTCGTCGTCGGACGCTGATACTGTCTGCAGTGGTGACTGCCTTAGCCTGTTTTTGTTTGGCGTTTGCAAATACCTTCACCCTGCTAGTATTTGGCAACATGCTTCTGGGGTTAGGCATAAGTCTTTATTGGCCCGCAAATCTATCAATTACAACCGACCTGACAACAGCAGAAAACCGTACAGAAGCCTTTGCCTTGACCCGATTAGTGGACAATTTAGGCCTCGCCCTAGGGGCGTTACTGGCTGGACAATATGTGGCTATGTCTGGTAACTATAGTCTTTTGTTTATCCTCAAAGGGGTGACCTATGCGTTGTTTGCGGGGGTTATTTATGTCGCCATTGCAGAAACACGACAACCCCAGACCAAGGAACGAAATATTTGGCAAGACTGGTTGCAGGCATTTCGCGATCGCACCCTGCTCACCTTTCTCAGCGCCAATATCATTTTCACCATCTATGCCGCCCAGCAAACTAGCACGCTACCCCTGTATTTGGCTAATTTTATTCCCCATGGCAATACTGAAACCGGGTTTTCAGAACAATGGATCAGCTACTTCTTTGTTTGGTATGTATTGCTAAAAATTGTCTTTCAGCTGCCCATTACCCGTTTAGTCAAAGCCATCAACCATGTCTCCATTTTACTTGTGGCCCTAACACTCTGGAGTACGGGCTTCTTTTTGCTTTGGGTAACCGGCATCACCCCCACCAGTGCTCTCCCATTTGCGATCGCAGCCTTTAGCCTCATTGCCCTATCCGAAATTCTATACTCTCCAGCAGGTGTTTCATTACTGGGCGACATGGCACCAGTTAATCTGCGGGGAATTTACTTTTCCCTGGAATCTCAATGCTGGTCTATTGGGTTTACTGTTGGTCCAGCCCTAGGCGGTTGGGCATTGGATCATCCTGAAACAGTGGGGATTAACTTTTGGCTGTATTTGATTACAGGAGGCTTTGTCGCCAGTTTGATTTTAGCGGTGTTGAAACAGCAGATGTTGGTGAGTGAGTCTGATCTGGCCGCCGATAGTCTTTGAGTAGATCAGTAAAGAGAGACATAAATTGGTCTTCTAACCCATAAAATCTCTCCTAAAAACATACAGCCCCTACATAATCGTCCCCGCCGTAACCCCATGGACAATCATGTAGGGGCACTCCCTTGTGGATGCCCTGCGATACCGGACGCTATCAGTCAGGATTTCGTATAACAACGCGCAATTCTCTCCAAACTCGCATTCATTACCTCATTATTTTGCCCTGATACCGAAAACGCCAATGCCTCCCGATACACTCGTTGTGCCGGATGCCCTGCAAAATTTGCTGCCCCCCGCGATACGATGACCGCTCCATGGCCACACTGCACCGCTAAATCAATGGCCCAAGCCCGCAACTGCAGCCGTTCCGCCGAAGGATTCCCTAATGTCCCATAGGTTTGCTCTCGACAACGCTCCACCTGATCTTGCAATCTCTGATAGGTTTCACCAATCATCGGCAACAAAGATGACTGTGCCTTTGCCAAAATATCTAATCCACCCTGGGCACAGCCCAATGCAAAAAAATTGTGCGTCGACGGATAGCCTCGATCAGCTTGCTGAATCCAACCTGCAGGTTTAACATCCAAAACTAACTCGTCTGGTGCCACCCAGTTCTCCAATGTTGCCGTCACCGTTTGAGTTGACCCCAATGCTGCCAATCTCATTGGTTCGCTAAAAGCCAGCGAATTTTTGACTCCATGAAACGGAGCTAACACAAACACTGCCCGTCCATCTGGTAGCTGGGCCGCTACTGTAACCAAGCACCCCCCATTTTTCTGTTCCTATAGATGCAACCTAGGATTTGGGCTGCCCCAAATGGCACAGTAAAAGAGCCTGCAGTTGCTGATCCGTAGACACATTCAATGCCCGACGAGGGATAACCGTGAGTTCCCGTTTACCATAGTAAAGGGTATAAAAGTCTGGATCAGACCGCCAAGTGCAATACAGCGACCACTGCAGTTTTGAGTCAATTTGGGTGGTCTTAAAGTCAATGCCATCGTCAGAAAATCTGAGCCTATATTCACCCTTCAGCTTGGGTTGAGACTGATAAATCAGCAGGGGTAACAGAAAGATGGCATAAGCAATCATTGCCAATAAGACCGCTCCAACAGTGATTACCAACCAGCCAATCCAGCCAATCTTGACAATAAAGGTAAGGTATGCGCCTAATAATAGACCAAGCACTCCAGCGACAATATCGCGTCGCAGCTGAAGCATTAGCAAATAGTGACGTCTAATGGCTTGAATATATTCATCTCGTCTATAAGTGAAGGTGACTAAAACAGAATTGTTCATTTTTGTCAGACTAGTTGATATAACTTTTTAAGCCAGCATTAGATAATCTTTACTTAGGCTTCTCTTAACGTAAATTACTTCTTTTTCTGAAAAGATACGATTGCTTTTGATAACTAAACTAACTAAAAATCACTCAACAAGCTTTGCTAGTAGTGTCATCGTTCCTTATGGAATAGATACACATCAGGTTGGGTTGGAGGGGTATACAAAGGGGAATGCAAGGATCTGTAATAGTTGAGCTTAAAAATGTTGGGGTAACCTACGCCAACGGTGTCATTGCGCTCAAGTCTGTATCTTTGCCACTTAATCGAGGTGAATTTACGGTAGTTTTGGGCTCCTCCGGTGCTGGAAAATCAACACTGTTACGGACTATCAATTATCTAAATCCTCCTACCCAAGGACGGATTTGGTCGGATGGCTTGGGTGACTTGTCCAACCCTAAGGTTTTGCGATCGCATCGTCAGCGCACAGGGATGATTTTTCAACAGCATCAGCTGATTGAGCGTCATTCTGCTTTGCAAAATGTGCTAACGGGACGGTTGGCCTACCATTCATTTTGGCGGAGTTTGTTTCCCTTGCCTCAGGTTGACCAGCGGCTTGCTTTAGACTGCCTGGAGCGGGTTGGCCTAATTGACAAGGCCTTGACGACGGTCAAAGATTTGAGTGGTGGTCAGAAACAGCGAGTTGGGATCGCCCGTGCCCTGGCGCAAGAGCCCCAATTGATGTTAGCGGATGAACCCATTGCCAGTTTAGATCCGGCTAGTTCTCATAGGGTTCTGTCCTTACTTAAGACAATTTGCAAAACCGATGGGATCTCAGCGTTGCTGAGTCTACACCAGGTAGATTTTGCCAAGGAGTATGGTGATCGCATCATTGGCTTAGCCCATGGTGGCGTTATATTTGATGGTCCACCCTCTGTGTTAGACCATCACAATCTGGATGAGATTTACACCGATCAAGCCGTTGCAGTCGCAAGCGATCGTAAATAGTTGTCAGTGTTGTCAGTTGTTGTCCAATAGATAAGGGGATAAATCATGGTTAGCGTCAGATTAAAACAAAGCCTTACGACTGTTTTTCTAATGGGTGTTATTACCCTGGTTGGTTGTAGCGGCTCAAACTCATCGACGGGTGTCGCTGAAAAGGCAAATCCGTCTAAGTTGGTGGTAGCGCTGTTACCAGATGAGAACTCTGCGACGATAATTCAAGATAATGAGGGTCTGGCGAATCATCTAGAGACAGCTCTGGGCAAAGAAATTGAGTTGGTGGTTACCACGGACTATTCGTCCATGATTGAAGCCGCTAGCAATGGCAAGTTAGATCTGGCTTACTTTGGCCCATTGTCCTATGTATTGGCTAAGACAAAGAGTGACCTGGAGCCTTTTGCAGCTCGCTTAAAAGGGGGGTCAACTACTTATACTTCCATCATTATTGGTAACGTAGAAGCGGGTGTAGATGAGTTTGCCGATATCGATGGTAAGACTGTTGCCTTTGGCGATCCTGCCTCCACTTCCAGCCGTCTGTTTCCTGAACTGACGTTAGCCGACGCTGGACTTAAGTCAGAGGATAATTATGAGGCGGTCTTTTTAGGAGCCCATGATGCAGTTGCCCTGGCTGTACAAAACGGCAATGCACAAGCGGGTGGATTAAGCAAGCCTATTTTTGAATCCTTGGTGGAAGAAGGCACCATTGACCCTGAAAAGGTAACTATTATTGCTGAGTCAGAGCCGATTCCTCAGTATCCCTGGACTATGCGGGCTGACTTGGATCCTGAACTAAAGGAAGAGATCCGTACGGCATTTTTGGATCTGAATGATGAAGCAGTCCTGAAACCCTTTAAGGCCGATGGGTTTGCTGCAATGGAAGACACAGACTATGACGGGATTCGGAAGGCTGGCGATATCTTGGGGTTAGACCTGGGAGAGTTTGTCCAGTAGACGTTATTGTCTAATTACCATTCACCACTTACCTAATTCTCGGTGTACACCGTAACCCCGGTAGGACATTGCATGCAATTCTCCTACCGGGGTAGAAAATCATTTGTATTAGCTCAACTGGGAACCGCTATATGACCAGCATTAATAATTCGTCAGAATACGCCTCATTTGATGGCATTTTGCGGCAATATAAACGTGGATGGGTGAATCAATTAAGGCGTACAGTCCTGCTACTGATACTTATTCTAATTAGCTTTATTATTGTTGAGCTGCTAAACGTAGAGCGACTGACAGAGGGCATTCCGGCTATTTTTAGCCTGCTTGGTGAAATGTTACCCCCTGACTTTAGCCGCTTTCCTAAATGGATTGAGCCTATTTTTGATACGTTGGCCATGAGCATTGCGGGCACAGCCATTGCCGTTGGTCTCTCTTTACCCCTATGTCTCCTAGCTGCCAGAAATACCACACCCCATCCCATTGCATTTCACATTGCGCGCACCATTTTGAATATTACCCGTGCCATTCCTGAATTGATTTTAGGGATGATTTTGGTAGCAGCCGTGGGGTTTGGTAAATTGCCAGGTACGTTAGCCCTGGGTCTGCATTCTGTTGGCATGGTGGGTAAATTCTTTGCTGAGTCAATCGAACTGAGTGACCAGGCACCCGTGGAAGCCGCTCGTTCTGTGGGGGCGACTGGTCCCCAGGTGATTTTCCATAGTATTCTGCCCCAGGTGTTTCCTCAGATGGCGGATGTTACTTTTTACCGTTGGGAATATAACTTTCGAGCGTCTATGGTGTTGGGGGCTGTAGGTGCTGGAGGCATTGGGTTAGAGATTATTAGTGCGCTGCGTATTTTGAAATATCAACAGGTTTCGGCCTTGTTAATTGTGGTGTTGGTGATGGTCACCCTGGTGGATGGGTTGAGTAATTATTTGCGGAAGGACTTTGTTGCGTAGGGACATTGCGTTGTAGGGGTGTTGCATGCAACGCCCCTACAACGTGATATTTTCATACCCCCAAATTGGAGCCTAATTGATTTTGAAACCTAACGTTGTTCTGACCCATTGGGTGCATCCAGACGTTTTAGACTTTTTGCATGAATCTTGTGAGGTGGTGGAAAACCCCACACGGGAGACTTTGCCTAGGGATGAGATTCTGAACCGGGCCAGGGATGCTCAAGGGCTGATGGTGTTTATGCCGGATTCTGTGGATGCTACATTTTTGGATGCTTGTCCTAATCTCAAGGTCATTGCTGGGGCACTGCGGGGATATGACAACTTTGATGTGGTGGCCTGTCGCGATCGCAACATTTTCTTTACCATTGTTCCAGACCTCCTGGCGGCCCCCACCGCCGAACTCACCGTTGGTCTGATGATCGGCCTGGGCCGTCGTATGTTAGAAGGCGATGCCCACATCCGTAGCGGTAATTTTGCTGGTTGGCAGCCCACCCTTTATAGCCTTGGACTGTTGGGTAAAACCGTAGGCATTGTCGGTATGGGCAAACTGGGACGAGAACTAGCGCCACGTTTAGCAGGGTTTGGTTGTCGCTTACTCTATAGCGACCCGGTACCTTTACCAGCTGATTTAGAAACCCAGTGGCAGATTGAAGCTGTAGCGTTTACAGAGCTTTTACAGACTAGCGACTATGTGGTGCTGATGGTGCCGCTGCAGCCCAGTACGTTGCATTTGGTAGGGCGGGATGCGATCGCAACGATGAAACCCGGCAGCTTTTTGATCAATCCCTGTCGTGGCTCGGTGGTGGATGAAGCTGCTGTGGCCGATGCTATTGCCAGAGGGCATTTAGCCGGTTATGCCGCCGATGTATTTGAGATGGAAGACTGGGCCAGGGCCGACCGTCCCCAAACTATTGACCCTCGGTTGTTGCAGGACCGTGAGCGCACGTTTTTTACCCCCCACCTGGGCTCCGCCATTGACGATGTCCGCCGGGATATTGCCATGGAAGCCGCCGTTAATTTAGTGCAGGCACTCCAGGGAAAAATTCCCCAAGGGAATATCTAGCAGCGGTGCTATCCTTAAAACACTGTCACTGTCAGCTTGCAATGGTTACTACGATTGCCATTAACAAGATTTGCCTTGAACCGGGAAGTCGGATCACAGTTCCTGATATTAGCTGGCGTGAATTTGAAACAATTTTGCAAGAGCTAGGTGAGGCTCGGAATAGCCGTATTGCCTACAGCCAGAATACGTTAGAAATTATGGTTCCTTTACCAGACCATGAACGCAGCAAGGTTTTGATGTCTGATATTGTTAAAACGTTGTTGCGTCGTCAGGGGCGTGATTGGGAATCGTTAGGATCAACCACATTTCGAAGACAGCTTAAAGCGGCAGGGGTGGAACCCGATGATTGTTTTTATATTGCCAACTACGAAGCTATTATCGGCAAAAGTCGCCTCGATTTAGCAGTGGATCCACCGCCTGATCTAGCAATCGAGTCGGATTATACGTCTAAGACTAAATTGGAGGCTTATATCGCGTTGCAGGTACCTGAACTGTGGATCTATGATCGCGGACTTAAAATTTATGTTTTTGAAAGAGAGGATTATCTTGAAGTGGAGACTAGCCCTACATTTCCTGGACTATCTATCAAAGCGATGGTTGAACAGGTGATTCAGCAGGCACAGCAGGTAGGCAGTAGTCGAGCCTTACGGGCCTTTGAAGAAACGCTTTAAGGCTTTAGAAACCGAGGACTCAACGGGGCAAACGACGTTTAAGTCCTTCTTTGATGGTGTTATAAACCTCAATAAAAACACCAAAGGATTCTTGGGAGATGCGATCGCTAGCCAAGTCATCCAACACTCGCTGTAGTACTTCCTCGATTTGAAACAAACTATCCCTATAGGATAAGCTGTCTGCCTGATGAATCACCATCAGATCTTGCATATACTGGGCCGTGGTATGCTGTTGCATCAACTGTCGATGTTGGGCCTTAGCCTCAATATCTCGCTCGATTTTCTCACAGGCTGTTGTATAGGCTTCATTAAATGTGCGAAACGCTTCCTGGGAAATATCTTCGTCCACCAGTCGTTTAGCCGCCCGATCAAAAATTTGATACAGCATTTTTTGACGCTCTTCCAGGGTTTTATTAGACGACATGTCGTCATCGTCATCCATTAGCTTGACCACATCGCTGATGTAGCCCTCACATAGGCTTTTACCCCGTTTTTCTGCACGCGATCGCAACTCCCAAATCCAGGAAGCAATCGGCACCACAATAGATAACAATAACGCGAGAAAGTCAAAATTCTTCGTAACAAACGTTACCTTAGGTTGTTGTTTATAAGCTGCAACAGCACCTGGATGAATGGGAATGCCAAAATTACTGCTAGGCTTACTGATATTGGCAACCAAAGGTTTTACCTCCACCGTATCGCGCGAAATAGCATTAGAAATTTCCTGGTGATGTTCCTTTAAAATGGTGGCAATAGCTTGAATTACCCGCTTATTAGCCCGTTTACTGGCATATAGCATTTTATACACCCCCACGGTCGAAATATCCTTGGAGGGAACAATGGGATTACTGCCACGATACGTGCCCTTAGGAATGGTTGCGGCCTTAAACGCCGGATGTTTGATCTTCATCGCTGAGGCTTGTTCAATGGGGATCAAGCGCCCACGATGGTATTCCACCAGATCTTGAATAATCCAGTTGCCGGGGGCTCGTACCCGAAAGATGGCATCCACACGGTCGGTCTCAAAGGCAACCGTAGCTTCATCGTCATCCACTCCAATAAAGTCAAAGTCTTCCACCGTCAGTTCAAAATGGTTAGCCACTTCTAGAAACGACAGAAATTGTCCACTCTCTCGTTGCACACCAATTCGTCGTCCCTTCAGGTCCGTAAACTGTTGAATATCAGTTTGATCTTGTACCACCAACTGAAACAGATCCCGGTAGAGGGTCGCCACAGCCTGAGCCTTTGGGCCAGGGGTAATGTCGGACTGTACCGTAATCAGATCGGCGTCTCCAGCCTCTAATCGGTTACTATTATCAACAGAGCCAACCGTTTCCAGCAGGTCCAAACGAATATTGGGATAGTAGTTTTCCACCACCTGTTTAACAGCTTTACCAAGGATATAACTTTCTCCACCAGAGCCACCCACAGCAAAAGTGACATGGTAGATCGGGCGATGAATAACATTAAAGCTCACTGATTGCCACAGGTCGACGGCGGTAAAGCCAAACCATACCGTCAGAGCCATCACCAGAAACAGCCGTAGCAAAACGGTTAGTTGGTCCAGGGGCTTAAACAACCGATCATTTAACAGTTTAAGCAACTGATCCAGTTGACGATCAATCCAATTTTGCTTTTCAGGTATTTCAGGCTGAGACATCAATAGTATTTAATGCACACGGCTTTATTATGGCCATTAGCCTGTGAAATGGCATCCTAACCAGACTTGTATCGGCTTCGATTTGCATCAGATCTTTATATTCTCAGCAGGAGCCACGGGAGTATAGTCAAAAGGGCAATTTATTGATTCCTAGGAGCCTGCATGAAACCTGTTAAAACCTCAGCTAATAGTCCTATCGTGGTAGATTTCATGGAATCCGATGTGATTCGCGCACCAGGACGTATTGGCATGACCATCGCACCTGGCAAGCAAGATGAGGATAGTGAAGCTGTCTGGAAACGTGATCTAGAAATCGACTTAAAGCGACTAAAAAATGAGCTGGGTGTAGATCAGCTTGTTTGTTTATTAGAAGAGGAAGAAATGTCTCAGCTGGGGATTCCAAATTTGTTTGAACAGGCTAATCAGTTAGGCATCCAGACAACACATTTCCCAGTGGATGACAATGGCAAACCAGAATCTATGGAACAATTTAAACAGGTCGTGTCTGCAGCAACAGCTGCCCTTGCTAAGGGTGAAACCGTTTTGATTCACTGCAAAGGGGGGAAAGGCAGAACCGGCATGCTAGCAGCTGCCTGTTTGGTTGAACAGGGGTATGCCCCAGAAGAAGCTATCGATACGGTTAAACAATATAGAGAAGGTGCCCTAACGGTTGAAATTAAATGTGAAGCCGTACGGGACTATGCCCAAAGCTAGAAAAGAGATGGCGAGATTGGCCATCCTGACGACGTTCGACACCCAGGCTGAGGAAAACATCGGGAACGGTCGGGTAGCTCGGTGCTAGGGGGGAGACAGGTTCTAAAGTCGGACTGAACCATGGGGAAGGATAAGCAGCTTATTTTCTATGATAAGCGATACTTTGGACACTCCATTTCAAGTAGAAAGTGCCAATTTTTACAGCATAATAAGCGCGATACAATAGTGCTGATGGAGGTAAAAGGATGACGACAACGGTACCTGAGCGTGGTCAGGTTTTGGACCTACTGCGCGGCATACAACCAACACTGCATAAAAAATACGGTGTGACGAAGCTAGGTATTTTTGGCTCAGTGGCCAGGAATGAAGCGACCGAGACCAGCGATGTGGATGTGGTACTGGAGATGGAGCGTCCTAACCTTTTTTTGATGGTCAATATTAAGGAAGAACTGGAAATTTCTTTGGATAGACCTGTAGATGTAGTGCGCTATCGAGAAAGAATGAATCCTTATCTCAAACGCAGAATTGATCAGGATGCAATTTATGTCTGATCGAGCATTGATTTATGAAAAGCTACTCCAGATTGAGATGGCTCTAGGACGCATTAAGCGAAGGTTTTCAGGTATTGGCTCCGCTGCTGATTTTCTTAATAGCGATCATGGATTGGACATGTTAGATGGCATTAGCATGATGTTAATTGCGATTGGAGAAAATCTAAAGAACATCGATGCTAAAACGCAAGGTGCTTTTTTAGAGCGATATGACTCTGTAAACTGGAAAGGTGCCAAAGGTGTAAGAGATATTTTATCGCATCATTACTTTGATTTAGATGCGGATGAGATTTTTGATATCTGTCAGAACGATATTCCTAATCTAGCTTTAGTGATCAGGGAAATGGTTGAAGAGTATAAAGATGCAGGCTCTTAAGACTAAATGCCTGATTTGATTATGTTTGGGATACCCAAAAAGTCTTTTTTGGGTGAATCCTGGCCTATGTCTGCCCTGATTTTTTCGCCGATGGCTGTATCTGGTCCAGATGTGATTTGACACTGGTGGGTAGATAACCGAATTGGTAAAACCAACACAACAAAACCAAGCAAAAGTAGGCTTTGAACCGTACCATTGCTTGGTTTTTATTATGATTTATTTGCTGATGCTAAGTCCTAGTGAATACGCTTTCTAAGCCCTAGGGCAGATAGACCAAACAAGACCAACGCAGACACAACACCGGGCTCGGGAACTGGAACAACAGTTCCTTCTGGAGTCAGCAGCAATGAAATCTCATCACTGTATACTCGACGCTCGGTGCCTAGCACATTGTAGTTGCTATCAAGGAGTGGGAAGCTGTACACCGGAGTAAATGTAACTTTATTGTTCTTTCCATGGCGCTCAAGGTTAACCTCAAGATGGCCATAGTGCTTACCGCCTTCAACAATTTGTAAAGCACCATCCACCTCTTGCCATAGCTCAGGTTCATCCTGGTCAGCTGTCCATTCACTATAGGGATTGTATCCCAAGGGCTGGTCGTCCTCTGTGCGCACCTCGCCACGCAGACCATCCCCTGCAACACCCACATCGTAGTATTGCACACCAACACCATCGCCATCTTCGTCTACGAAGCTGCGCTCAAACATTTCGCTATGGCCTGAGAACACAGCGACAACACCATACTCTTCAAATAGAGGATGGTACTTGCGCAAGGGTGTTCCCCCCTGACCGCTAGACAGCTCATGGTTCATGGCAAACCCATGGGTACCGCTGGAGTAAGGTGCATGGTGGAACTGGGCAAAGATAATCTGTCCATTGGCACGGGCATCTTCAAGCTGCTCGATCACCCAATTCCACTGGGGACTGCCAGGGTTAAAGTCAGCCAGATCAGTACCACCCGCTGCTTCATACTGCTCACGGGTATAGTTTTGCTGAGTATCGGTACCAGGGTCAGTAAATTCTAGACCACTGATTTTGGGGGGTTGGCCTTCACCACCGTAGTTATCGCGGGTGTCATCTGGCTCACCATTAGAACTATCTAAGGTAAGAATGGTAATCGGGCCGTAGTCGATGCGATAGTAGTTATCCTGGTGCTCAGGGGTGCCATTATCGGGTCCATCAAAATAAGTGTGGAACTTATCACGACCGAATTTAGGCCCAAAGCGACCATCCTCATCGATACCATAGCCGCCATTAAGCGCACCAAAGTTCTCCCAGTTGCCTAAAGCAGGCAGCAATGGATACTCAGACAAACCACTGTCAAACTCACCTGCATTGTGACGGAAGAACTCATCCCAGCCAGGCTGGTAACCGCCACCCTGCATCAGGTCTCCAGGCATCACCAAAAAGTCGGGCTGACGGTCGTTAACAATGGACAGGTTAGCCGCGTAGCCTTCTGTCTCAGTCAGGGCATAGCGGAGGCGCGTACCTGTGGTGCCAAAGGTTTCAGCCCAAACGCTAGTCTCTGGGTCGGGACGGTCTGCTGACCCTGGTGCCAAAGCACCCTGCTGCCAATCGCGACCAATCAGACGACCGGCAGGCTGGGTTTCACTGTCAGCAAAGGCAATAAAACGAATGCTGTCCCAATCATCTGTAGTGGGTGCTGTTTTGAACGTAGATTCAAATACATTGTCACCCAGGGCAACAGAATAATCGTAGGTGGTATTAGGGGCTAGACCACGTACATCAATGGTGTGCTTATAGTTGTTGTCACCCAAGAGCCAGGAACCCTGCTCTAAATCACCAATTTCTTGAGCCTTTTCGGCATTGGTATAGGTTAAAACTGATTCAAAGGAAGGGGTGCTGGTAAAGGTAAGGGGAGTGGCGAGATCGGTTCCAGTAATGCTAAGGGTGCCAGCCACATCTTCATCCGTGAACCAGGTGAAGTACATGCCGTCGGAAGACGGTTGTTGCAAATAGGGATTGACACGAAAAGAGGCTGCCTGGGCAGGTAAGGCAGCCATAAGGCCAGTGCTTAGGGTTGCTAGTAGGGCGTGGCTAAGTAGCTTAAAGCGAGTTGAGGACATAAGCTCAAGGGATAGATGTGATGTTCTTTAGAACGGCTGGAAGTGAAACTTCCCAGCAAGCGAAAATAGGCTATTCATGAGGATCAAATGAGGCGTACCTTAATGGAAGATTAATGGGAGATGATTAACTGGACTTCTCTCGCTTAAGAGAGGCTTATCTTCAAGGAAACTTCATGCGGTTAGCCTATCTGTTAGGCTGTCTTCACAAAAAGTCTATTCTTTGTTAAGGCGCTACATTGCTTGAGTGGAGCCAATGCCAGTGGCGTGAATGTCCAGGTAAAGTGGCTTGATAAGCTTAGGCTCTATGCCAGTATGGGGGTACTGGAGTTTTGGCGATATAACGGTGAGGGTTGGCGGATTTATTGGCTACAGCGTGAGCATTACATAGAAGCTGAAGTGAGCCTTACTTTTCCTAAGGTGTCAAACAAGTAGGAGCACAGGGAGCAATAGGGAGAGCACTGATCGATTTGGAGTTGTGTATCTCACCTCACCTAACTGGCTAGTCGTAAATCCATCTCGATAGGGAGTTCTATCTGTTCGTTGGCTGTCAGCCGTTTGGAGAAGAAGAGAATTTCCAGGTTTTCGACTGCGCCAAAATCTGGGTTGAGTCGGGCGATGATTTTGTTACCGATTTCTTCAGATTCTTGCTCTGCATAGGGAGGGCATTGGTCAATGTATAAAATGTTGCCTTCTTGGTCGTAACGCAAGGCTAAGGGTAGTCCCCTTTAGGAAAGGATAAGGAAAATAAAGTAGAGATACCCTCCCGTGGCTTTACCCAGCAAACGTCATCTTGCTTCTTTTTCTCCATCCTTTCCTTAAAATGAAAACAACATGTCTGCGTTGAACAACTTCGCATCCGGTTTGGAAGATCTTAGATTATGCTACGGACTTGCTATATTGGCAGTCTATCTGTTGAGAATGTATGTATCTCTTTCATCACAACTTGAGACCTCCAAGTGATCATGTACCGTATTTATTGTGCACGTTTATAGGCTAACTCTCCTAAAATATAAGTCGCCTGAACGGTTCGATCGTCTCCCATCATGATCAAGGAAAATGTGCGATCTGCCAATTCTTTGAGATCGCTGGGAGTCTTAGGAGAATTACGAAATGCCATTAGGGGCGTAGCTCGTGGATCAAGCACAATAAAATCTGCGGCTTTACCAATGTCAAAATTACCCAGGGTATCCTCCAGACATAGTGCTCTGGCACCACCCAGGGTAGCCAAAAACAAGGCTTGAAATGGAGATAGCGTTTGATTACGCAGTTGTGCCACCTTATAGGCCTCATTGGCCGTTTGCAACATGGAAAAGCTGGTGCCTGCGCCCACATCTGTCCCCAGCCCTACTTTAACGGGATAGTCTGCAGATTTTGCTTGCTCAATTTTGAACAATCCACTCCCAAGGAATAAATTAGATGTAGGGCAAAAGGAAATCGCTGATTTAGCTGCCGAGAGTCGTTTAAATTCTTCATCTGTTAGTTGTACCCCATGGGCAAAGATCGAGCGTTCTCTTACCAAACCCGCCTGATCGTAGGTATCTAAGTATCCCTGGCAGTTAGGAAACAACTGTTTTACCAAGGCGACTTCATCTACATTTTCCGATAGATGGGTATGTAAATAAACATCGGGAAATTCTTGGAGGAGCTGCCCCGCCAGACGCAGCTGTTCATCAGTGGAGGTAATGGCAAACCGGGGTGTGACGGCATACTGCAGACGACCTCGTTTATGCCACTTTTGAATCAATGCCTTAGTCTCTTCATAGGAAGACTCTGCCGTATCGCAAAGATTGGGAGGAGCGTTGCGATCCATCATCACCTTGCCGGCAATCATACAAAGGTTACGATGCTCTGCCGCTTCAAAAAAGGCATCTACCGATTGTGGAAAAACGCAGGTAAAGACCAGGGCTGTCGTGGTGCCGTTGCGTAGTAGTTCATCTAAGAATACCCCAGCAACCTCTTGGGCGTAGGCCTTATCCTTAAATTTAAGTTCGGTGGGATAGGTGTATTGACTAAGCCATTCCAGGAGCTGTTCTCCATAGGCTGCAATCATCTCAGTTTGAGGATAGTGGATATGGGTATCGATAAACCCTGGCATAATCAGTTGACCAGGATATTCGGTAATGGGAATACCCTCGTACTGGGCCTGTAAATCTGTATAATTTCCAAATGCGTTGACCTTGCCATCCGCTAAGACAAGTAGTCCATCTGCTAGATAGCGGACGCTCTCGATTTCTGGTTTAAAGAAGGGATCGTCAACAAAGTCTAAAAATGAACCGCGAATTCCTTTGAGCTGAAACTTACTCATAAAACAACTGAGCCATGGTGGTTATGTAAACAATGTCTGAGTCTGGAGATTGTTGTTCAATCTTCCAACCTAGCTTGGTATTGTAATTAATTAAGATGGTAATAAATCCAAGGCCAGAGTTGAGGGCATGTTCATAGTCTAGATTTTTCTCTAAACGCTCTATGTATAGATCGTTGAGATCCGATGTTGTTAGAGCATGAATGAGTTCTTTAAAGCTACTCATGTTTTTCGCATGGGTGGTATTGATAACCATTGTAATCAGTCGATCGGAGTAATAGTAAACAGGAAGTCGTCAATATCTTCTTCGAGGGCTATGGGAAAGCCTAAATTGACGGTGTCAATCTGTTCTAAGGAGCCATCCGCTCGAACTACTAGCACATCTTCATGTTGACCACTTAGATAGAGGGTGCCTTGGTTGTAATCCAATAAATTTAGGGTGAGGGTTTTGTCTGAATTAATCCGCTGTACGTTGTAATACATGGAGCGATTCAGGGCGCTTAGAAATCGTTCCGGTTTGGTTTCTTTGCTTTCTAATAGGGTTCTAACAGTGGTCTGGACCATAATCATGATCAATCCACTTTCCAGGCCATGGCCAGTGACATCGCCAATGCCAATTTTTAGATTTCCCTGGGGGCTGGCGATGACATCGTAGTAGTCTCCGCCAACGTCATCACAGGGATCCATGTACCCGGCATGGATTTCCACCCCTGGCATCTTTTGGTCATCGGTCTGGGCCTGACTGTAGGGGGTGTAAAAGTCATCTCCGGCCTGGGGGGTGAGGTAGCCGATATAGATGATGCGATCGCGAATTAACTCAGGATCTACCTGATTGGTTAAAACATCCGTTAACGTCACAAATTCAGTAGCCTGTCGAGCTGAGCGATAATTGAGCATCAGCTGATAACCGCTCCTTGTATCCGTTGTTTGATAGCCACCAAAATTAGCCGTTAACGGGGGAATAATTTTGTCACCCAGTAGCAGTTCATCGTTTTCAAGCTGCTCTGCATATTTAACTCACTAGCGATAAAGTGTCCTTACATAAATACTTCTGTTTTTTTTTAGTATCCATGTAAACATGGCTAAAGGTGCCGCTCTCTCCTATGAATGCTTTGTCCTCTAATTCCGATGATCCCTCACTTGACCAGCTCGCTGCAGAGAATAAGCAATTACGCGAGTCCCTGGCCTTAGTCCAGAGTGAACGTGATAATTTAGAGGCATTGATGAATATTGTGACGGAACATTCCACCGTACTGGAGAATTCACTTAACCAGCAAAAGTGGGAAATGGCTGGTTACATTGAGCAGGTAAAAATTGTTACTTCGGCAGCGGCAGCGGTACAGCAGGATATTTTTACCTCGGAGCATTTAGCCTCCGTTGCTGCTCGGTCTGATGAGTTGGGAAACCTGGCTAAGGTCTTTACAGAAACAGTTTTAGCGGTCAAAAAACATGAGCGAACGCTGGTTCAAACTAACCAGCATTTAGAACAACTTTTGCAGGCTTACAGCCGCTTTGTGCCCAGAGAATTGCTCAATTTTTTGCAAAAAGAGAGTGTGATCGATCTGCAGCTTGGGGATCACGTTAGCAAGGAAATGGCTGTCTTGTTTTCTGATATTCGCGGCTTTACGACCATGGCCGAGACGATGACGCCCCAGGAGAACTTTAACTTTATTAATACCTATTTAGGTTACGTCAGTCCAGAAATTGCTAACCACAATGGGCTGATTATGAAATATATGGGGGATGGCTTGATGGCGGTCTTTCCCAATGGTGTGGACGATGCACTGCAAGCTTGTATTGCCCAAGCTGAGCAGCTGCGGGACTATAACCAACAGCGTCGGGCTAACGGATATGGTGCCCTGAGTGTGGGCATGGGGATCCATGTGGGGCAGATGATGGTAGGCATTGTGGGGGAGAGCCATCGTATGCAGGGGGATGCGCTGTCTGACAATGTCAACCTGGCAGCTCGATTGGAGGGACTGACTAAATATTATGGGGTGCAGCTGCTGGTGTCTGAGGATGTGCTGCAGAAATTGACGGATTGCGATCGCTACCCCGTAAGGCTGATCGACCGTGCCATTGTCAAAGGCCGGCATACACCTATCACTGTCTATGAGGTGCTCGATGCAGAAGAAGACACCATGCGAGCTAATAAGCTTAAAACCCTACCTAAGTACTTAGAGGCCCTGGCCCTCTATCAGCAAGGAGAACTTACCAAAGCCCAAACCTGTTTTGAACGGGTATGCGCGGCAAACCCGACCGATAAAACGGTGCAGCTGTATCTAGAACGGTTGCAGTTATTGCAGAAACAGGGACTGCCCGATGACTGGCAGGGAATTTGGGAGTTTACACGGAAGTGAAATGACGTAGCGTTGTCCAAGAAGCTCAGTGTTGTGAAAGCCCCTAAAGCCCCAATATTGGGACTTTAGGGGCTTTCAGTCTTATAGAGGGGGGCGGCTCTGATCATCAATGGGCCATCTGCTTATTTAAGCATTAGCAGATAAGGCTGAGGCGGAGTTGGCTGACTCCAATGATGATTCTGGGGATTGATTGGGTGTTTTTTCGGGTTCTAAAACCTCTAAGTAATCTGCTAATTTGTTCCACTCTTGGGCCACCCTGGCATTAGCCGTATCCGCTGCAAACCGAAGTGCATCAATAATTTTTCTTTTTTGGCTTTCATGAATGATGTAATGCATTTTTTTACTCCTTATTTTAGGGTTGAACTCTAAAGTGTGGGCTAAGCAGGGCATGGCTCACCAGGTAGTGGGCCATTTAGATGCAAACACCTTAGCTCCAAAGTCCTTGTCTTTGGCAATAGGGTTTTTGCTTGTTCCCCTGCCAATTGACGCTACCTGCCCATTGCTGTTATATGACTAAGGCATCGGAAAATCTGTAATCATTTATTCATCTACTGAAATTAGTACAGAGTATCCACACAAAGTGAGTCAATTGCTCTAGCATTGCGCCAAGCTTAAAATTTTTGGCTCAGGGAGTGAATAATCAGCATACTTAGAATGTACATATTCAAGAACAGGCTCGTACTGGACCTTGGGACTACAGGTTAACTGCTGTGTACACAGTAGGTGTTTTAGACTTTATTTTTAATGAGCATAAACATGAGGAGATGGTAGATACAGAACATATGTATTATTTTTTCTCGCGTCCATGAATTTCTAATATGCTCAGGGGGGAACTATACTGAAACTTTCCATATATCTACCTAATATGAACGTACTATATGGATAGCTCGCAGTATAGTACGCCGATTTGGGTGGATAGGCTGCAAGTTCGCAGTATAGTATGCCGATAAGGGGAGATAGACTGAAAAAGTCGATCTAATATTATGTTGCTCTGACCCGATTTAAATGTTAGTACATGGGAACCCTATAGTACAACGGGTCACAACAACACTATGTTGGAATCGACACCTCCGCCGTTAACCGCCGGACGCCGTTCCGGCGGAAGTGCGGTTCAACTCCATCGTTAAGTAGCATTCTTTTGATCTCCAAGTTATTCTTGCCCTAAACCTCAGAACAGTATCTACTCGACTCTTTAGCTCATGAAAAAGTACCCTCTAGGGTACTAGTAAATGTATGGTCAGAAATTCATAATTAAACTCAAACTAATGATTTTCTAGTCCTAAATAACACTTAGGGTTGAAAAGTCATAGATAAATAATAAGCTACACATCAAGAAAATGGGTCTACCAATTATTGTTGAGATCGCAATTGGGTTAGCTTTTATCTACTTGATCCTGAGCTTGCTGGCATCTGAGATCCAAGAACTGATTGGAACTATACTACAGTGGCGAGCCAAGCACCTAAAGGACTCGATCATCAACCTGTTTACCGGGGATGTGCACTCTAACCACAGTGTTCGCAAGGCTCAGCAATTAACTAAGCAAATTTATCAGCATCCTTTAATACAGGGAATAAACCAGGAGTCCAGAGGACTATTACCAAAATTCTTTAGGAGCATCACTTGGGTTATTTCGTCCATATATCAGGCCATCGCTGGTAAAAAAGAGGGTGAATTTAACGATCAAAAAACGGCTCCCTCTTACATCTCTCGGGAAGCCTTTTCCACTTCTCTGTTGGAACAGCTAGGCACAAAGCATTTTGTGGAAAGATTAGTTGAGGCAAAGTTTTCCAGATTTGTTGGCTTAGTAGAAGGTAAGCTTGAGGGGGTTCTCGAATTATCTGGGAGAAAATTAGAGCAATATAAAAACCTTCAAGAAAAATTTCAAGAGATTGAAGACGAATTTATTGATAAAAAGATTGACTTAGACAGCGCTATTAACAGTGTGTCACAAAGGCTTGATATTTTTTTAAGACAGCTTCAAAAGAAGTCCGACTCTGTTGACCAGGCTGGCGCTAGTAAGGATGAGGCTATCTCTAAAGAGCTGCAAGAATGGAAAATACGCTTCTTTGTTGAGAAGCTCGAGAAATCAAATATAGGAACAGAGCAAATAATTAAAAATGCAAACACGGAACAAATAATTAAAAACTTTGGACTGAGTCCCAACCTTCAGGAGATTGTAGAGTCTATCGATAAAGGTAGCAAAGTCTACAATACCTATAAGCAACAATTTCAAAAGTATGATCAGAATAGACTTGCGTCTGTTCATGCAGATTTGACCATGTTTGAAAACTTTTTGAGTGGTTTTCTCAAAGGCATGGTAGAGGAGTTCTATAGTGGAAAGAAGGAAAACTTTTTGCAGCAGTGGCTACGTGAGATAGAAACGTTAGATACTGAGTTTCTTACGAGTAAAGATGATGCGTCTACGCAGACATTTGATAGAAGCAAGAGGCCTCTGTCGGAAATTAACGAAGTTATCCTAAAGAAGTTAGATGAGTGCTTGAATGGGATTGAGTCCCTTGAGGGAAAAAATGGGGCGGCTCAAAAGCTCAAGTATAGTCTTAAAGCTTTTAAAGTCGGATCATTTGGCCTATTTTTGACCCTTGGATTTTTTATTTTTGCTGGGCTGTCAAATCTATCTTTGCCCGGTGCGCTATCTATAATCTTTTCGCAGCAGCGCTTGCTAGTCTTAAAGCTTTTAGAGAGGGGTTTGCTGGGCACCGGTTCAACTTGCTGCGTCACATCTGGGTATTTAGGGCGTCGATTGTTACGAAAGTCGGATCATTTGGCCTATTTTTGACCCTTGGATTTTTTATTTTTGCTGGGCTGTCAAATCTATCTTTGCCCGGTGCGCTATCTATAATCTTTTCGCAGCAGCGCTTGCTTGGTCGTTGGGGGGGAGCTGTCTTTCTAAGTGTGCTGATTCTTTCGCCACTTCTGCTGTACCGCGCTTTACAGGCATTTTTTGCTTGGAGAAAGCAAGTTAAAAAGAGAAGATGGTATGGAGAAGTAATAGGTGCGGATGCTGAGCCTAAAAAGCCTCTGGCAGGAATATTTGATAGCTATTTTGCTTCAGATGAGTTTTCAATCAATTATGATAATAGCCCAGACACTCATATTGATGTTGCACAAGACGAGCCTCGAGCTAAAGCCTTACAAGCGCAGAAAACTAAATTCTCCCAAGAAATTTCTCAGCGATTGCGAGAAATTTCTGAAGAGCAAACCGATCTTTATGGTGAGATGAAAGACCTGGGTCGCAGTTTCAGGCGTTACTATTTAAGGTTTTTGCTTGAAAATGCTGACATTGATCTGGCCTTTATTCCTAGCTCAGTCAAACAAAGTTTGGCTGTGTTGATTCGACGCTCGAAGACCAGCGCAAAGCAAGCAGAAGACCAAATTCTCTACCTGAAGGAGGAAGTAGAAGCCTGGTACGATCGTTCTATGGAGAGGGCTTCAGGGGTGTATAAGCGCAATGCCAAGGGAATTTCTATTCTGATTGGTGTTGTTCTAGCCATTGCCGTTAATGCAAACTCAATCCACATTCTCGATCAGCTAGCCTTTGATCAAGAGTTGCGAGAAACGGTGGCGCTCAGGGCAGAAAATCTGGTTGAGCAGATTGATTCATCTGATGGCTTAAGTGAAGAAGAACAAGACAGCCTTTCCCAGGCCTCGCAGCTGTTGGATGATATGGACTTGCCCATAGGCTGGGATCCAGATTTGATTGGCGAGGAGTTTAAATGTGAGCCGATAAGTGAAGATAATAAAAATCAAAATAATACTTTAGAGTCGCCAGAACCTCAGCCGGAAGCGTCCTCTGAGCAGGGGAGTCCATGGAATACGCTTTTCAAAGATTGTCTTTATGAAACCGCAGATGAGGTTACTCAATCGCCGGATAATTTTTTCCCGCCGACTGCGATCGCAGCGATCTTTTTAGCCGATCCCCTAGTCGGGTTGAAATTTTTACTAGGTTGGACATTAACAGGAATTGCCATCTCGATGGGAGCATCATTCTGGTTTGATCTGCTAAGCAAGCTAGTCAAGGTACGCAATACCGGTAAGCAACTCTCTACTTCATCTGCAGAGTCAGACACCCAGAAGGTTACGGACACTTGAAGGTAGAGCTTAATTTCCATTTTCCATTACTGACCCAGGGGGTGACTGTTTCCGAGTGTTGAACCATGGCTTACCTCGAATCGACCACTGTAGTATCAGAAACAGGATACTAAACATGTCAGCTGCGGTCACAAACACTTTGATACTGCGTAGCCAACTGAGAGGTTGCTCTACGTTGTCAACGCTACGCTTGTTGTTGAGGGCCATATGACTAATCAGGATTAAATCCGTCTTTTGTCATCACACCAATGGAGAGGAGTTCGTAACCTGTTGGAGTATCCGGGTTAATCTTTACCCTAACTAGACGCACAGCGTCATTTGCATAGTTGTCAATGGCCTGTTGGACACTCTGCCTGGTTTGGGCCTGTTTTAGGCCTGTAATGACTGATTGAGTTGCGTCATAACTAGCAGACGTCGTCCAGTCAACCGTTTGCCCCCAAAGGGCTTGGGATTTATCATTAAATGGTGATGCAGCACTTTGATAGAAACTATCAGGTACCGCCAAAATAGTCCCGGTAGCCATTGAGCCAAACAGGTTTAAGACATCTGGACTAAAAAGCTCGTGACCACCGAAAACGTGACGATAAAAGTGGTCAACTTGATCGTTGGGAATAATTTCGATGGACTCGGTGGCGGTTTCAAGGGGACTGTTTCCTGGGGACAAGACAAAGATTTCTGCCTCTGGCGTCTCAGTTGGTGCACTATCGGGTAAAGCAGCTAGATTTATCTCAGCCATCATTGTCCCTTGGTTTACCTTAAGCGCCTCTTCAAAATCTGATTTAAACGAGAGGCTATAATCACTATTGCCATCGTAGAAAAGAATAGCAGTGCGATGATTTAACTTTGCCATATAGAATGCTAGGGCATCTGCGATCGGTACATCTCTGGCAAGTAATGGTTTTATCGCGGGGCTAGCAACTGACTGAGTCGATATAAAGGGTAATGCACCGTTAGCGTAAATTTCGCCTGCTGCATTGGCAGTTGCTGTAGTGCCATGACCAATCACGCCGACAACGTCTGGTAGGTCACTTAATTCAGTGGCAATCTGCTGGGCTAGTTCAACGTCGCCCTGATCATCCGTCACCAAAACCTGCAATGGTTTGCCTTGAATGCCACCCGCCTGATTAATTTCCGTTTGGGCCTGAGCTACACCGCGCAATAAATTTGAAGCTACTGTTGGTTCTGCCTGCAGTGGTACAATCACCGCCAGACCATGGGCTTCTTGCTCACCAATACGAGAATTATTGAGGTAAATCAAGGTTTCTGGATCAGACATATCTGCCCTACGAGCGCTTTCAAAGGCCTCTATGGCAGTACTGTAGTCTCCAGCTGCGATCGCATCGGCACCTTTAGTCTTTATGGGTAATGCAGACGTCGCCAGCAAAACTTGATTTCCTTGACTAAGCTGGCTAGCTGGTTCTTCCGGCTCCGCCTCCGCTTCAATCACCTCTAACTGAACGTCTTCAGATAACTGCTGCGAAGGACCATTGTCGAGGCCCAACTCACTACGACTCAGCCAGGTTAAGCCCAAGAAAGCAGCGCCCAAAACCCCCGCTGCAATCAAGAACACCTTGATATTAAATAGATCCTGGTCTTTTACAGTATCCGCATGACGGAAGTTACTTCCGCTTTCAGGTTTCATAAAAATATAAAGTTAGTAGATTTTCAGTTGATGCTTATAGATAGCAGATGTATGAAGGCAAGAACCAGGTTGATATATCTACGAAAAAATTCGATAGTTTATCATAGTATACAAGTTATTTACATCGCAAAATTGCTGAACCCCCCTGGCATGGATGAACCATCAGGAAGCTCTGACAGATATTAAATCTAAGCCAGATTTATGGGGTTATATATGGGGTTAAGTTTTGGTGGGAGGAACATTTAGCATTCCTCTGTGAGTTAATAGGGTCGCTAAAATTCCGGCTAATAGGCCCCAAAATGCTGAACTAATGCCAAAGAGGCTGATGCCTGAAGCGGTGACCAGGAAAGTGAGGCATGAATCGTATTTACTAACTGGGTCAGCTCATCCAGGGATATATTTTCGGCATAGTGCTCTTCGAGGTAAGTACATGCCAGGGCGGCAGCCTTTAATTCTGGTTTGGCAGATTTAACCCTAAAGGAATTTTCTGCATTGAGATTGGACACGAAGATTAATTTTATTTAGTTAACTCTCAGTTGGATCTTAATTAAGTATGCGTGGAGATTCAGTTGGCTTCTCTATCTTGAGAATTGTCAAGGGTGATAGCCCAATGGTTAGCGCCTTAGTTGAATCGAGGTTTTTGAAATGAAACGCTTCTTGTTATCGAGCCTAACAGTTCTAATGTCCATGGGGGCAATTGCTAGTACCGCCAGTGCCGCACAGGTGGGTCTTGGTAATCCCATTGCTGATCTCAATCAGGATGGTCGAGTGACTCTCCATGAAGTAGTTCTCTATAATCGTGATCAGCGCAATAAAAACTAAGGAACAAAATTTACAGGATATCTCAGTATCTTTGTTGGGGCGCACATTGATGCGCCCAGCAGATTTAGATAGTGACCAAGTTCCTTAGGTCAAAGCCTTTTTTGCGGTTTCTTCCATTTGTTTCGCCGCCGCCGCTTTACGTTCACTGTAGCGGTCGGTAAGCTCATCTACCTTATCCCGTAGCAATAGGGTAAACCGATAGAGTTCTTCCATGACATCCACTACGCGGTCTCGGTAGGCGGACTCTTTCATCGTGCCATCTTCATTAAATTCCTGGTAGGCCTTGGCCACCGATGACTGGTTAGGAATGGTAAACATTCGCATCCACCGACCCAAAATACGCATAGTATTGATAGCGTTAAAGGACTGGGAACCGCCGGATACCTGCATAACAGCTAATGTGCGTCCTTGGGTGGGTCGAATGGCTCCCATACTTAACGGAATCCAGTCGATTTGGGTTTTCATCAAACCCGAGATATTGCCATGAAGTTCTGGGCTAGACCAGACCTGTCCTTCTGACCACAGTGAGAGTTCACGTAGCTCCTGCACCTTTGGGTGGGTGTCAGGTTCTGCTCCATGGAGGGGTAATCCCCGAGGATTAAAAAAATTTACTTCGGCTCCAAAGTCTTCAATAATGCGGGCTGCTTCCTCCGCCAGCAAGCGACTGTAGGAACGCTCACGGAGAGAACCATAGAGAAAGAGAATCCGGGGTTTGTGATCGAAAGTCATAGGAGGAAAAGAAAATTTAGGAGTGAAGATTTTGCAGGATTCGAAAATTAATCTTGTAGAGGGGTTCCATGGAACGTCCCTACAAGATTAATCTCTAGGTCTTGAGCAATAAACTAACGCCTAAGACCATCAGCAACAGTAGCACAAGGCGTTTATAGACATCCGAACTGAGTTGCTTGCGGACATGGGCACCCAAGGTAATGCCAAGGGCTACAAATAGGGTGCCGACGACGGCTACTACCAGCATGGGTAGCGAAATTAATCCAAACTTGCTCAAACCAATCAGCATAAAAATGCTGGAAAAGGTAAATGACAGGTTAATAGCCGTGACAAACACGTCCCGATTAAGGTTCAGGGCCAAAAGGTAGGGCAAAATTGGCATGACCTGTGAGCCTGTAATACCGTTAATAATATAGTTAACTAGCGGCGTGGGCAATGGAGCTAGCCATAATGGAACATTGGTATTTGAGCTGGCGATCGCAACTGATCAACAGCTCAAATACTTTATCTTCACCCAGGGTAGCCAGCTGAGGTTCAATACTGCAATAGCGTCGCAGATATTCGAGATAGATAGCTTTATGGTGCTCCTCAGTCAGGTCAGGCTCGACCTGAACAACAAAGTCATAGTCTTCGATGGTCTTATTTTTGCCATTACAGTTACCCTCGGTCAGATCGACACGATAGTCTTTATAGACTAAAAAGCAGTGGCTCTGGGGAATAAAGTCAAGTCCATGGGGCTGGAGAATGGCGTTAACTCCGGTGACAATATCGTCATTTAGACGGTAAAAACCAAGATGTTTGGAAATGGGTAGGTTGTGGGCATTGGCCAGTCTTGCGATCGCACCATGTTTTGTGGTGCAGTTACCATACCCTTCCTCGAACAGAATCAGTGAATCCTCACTGCTAGAATTTGCTGCATAAGGCAAGGCTTTAACCCAATGACACGCCTGTTGAAATGTAGTTAGTTCTCGCTGCAGACATTGTTCGGCAATCGGATCACCGGGTTGAAGATCGACGTTAGGCAAAACATTTATCGGATGCATAGGATGGTTGGAGATTAAGACAACAGATTAAAACAACAAACTATGTACTTTGACGCTACGGTAACAAACTTTTCTGTTCAAATAACCACATTGGCAATGCCTCGTTTGCATAGGCAGGATCCCAGGCATTATGGCCTACATCAATAAGCTCAGTGTATTGTACGTCAGCCCCAACAGACCCTAATGCTGTCATCATACGGCGAGATTCTTCTACTGAGACAACGTCATCCATATCACCGTGGAAGATCCAAACAGGAATCTCTTTAATCCGTTCTGCTACCTCTGCATAAATATCTGGGCTAGAGTCCGGTACAAATGAAGGAAATCCATCCATCCCTTCCACATAGCCACAAATGGGTACCAAAGCTGCAAACCGTTCTGGATATGAATAGCCCAGATACCAGGTACCCTCCCCTCCTAGAGATATCCCGGTCAGATACACTCGCGATTTGTCAATGCTGAACTCTTCAAGGGTTTCGTCCAAAGCGGCCATAGCAATTTGCCCTGCCAGATCCTGCCAAATTAAGTCGGCATCATCGGGAACTTGCGGAAAAATAGCTAGCGTTGGCCAGCGGTCTGGATTAGACCGGATGGCGCTGCCCAGACCCACTTCAGTTTGCTTTAACCCTTCATCTCCATATTCACCAGCCCCGTGGAGAAACAGAACTGCAGGCCATTCGTTAACAGATTCGTAGTTACGGGGCACGTATACCTGATAGGCGTACTCAATGCCGTCAAGGGTGAGGGTCCGATCTAAAAAGCCGGTTTCGGTAACCTGAGCCAGGGCCGTCCCAGGTACGAGCAAAAGCGCTGTGGTCAAAAATGCCTGCATAGTTGTCATTGATCAGCCTCCAGGTCCTGCTAACGCGTGACTGCTGTCTTAGCATAAACGTTCCGACCCAAATCTCACGGGCATTCTGGCGATAGTTAACGGAGTTATTCGACAAACTACGTCCACAACCCACTGTAAATCAGGCCTGCAATCACTGACCCAATGAACGCAAACCCAAGGTAGGCAAGGAATACAGGGCGTTTGGCCAAGGCAAATACCGCAATCATGGCCGGAATACTGGTGGCACCACCGGCTAATAAAAACGCCATGCCAGCCCCTGGAGCCATACCCTGGTTAACCAAACCCTCTACGAGTGGCAAAGCAGCATAACCATTCAAGTAGGCGGGAATACCCACCAAGGCGGCACCCACTACGGACAGCAGACCGCCATTACCAGCTACAGTCTGAATCCAGGCATTGGGCACGTAGACCAACATTAAACTTTCTAGTACAAATGCCAGGGCCAACCATTTACCTAAGAACCAGGCATTTTTACGGGCACCTTTCCAAAACTTTTGTCGGCGCTCAACCTCAGGCCAGAATTTCCACACAACAGGCTTTGGATTGCGCACACGACTGCCACCACAGCCGCCATTACCTACACCCTCTCGCAAAGGGTTTCTAAAAGCTGCGGCCGCTATACCTGAGTTCATTAGGGCCAGGGTGCCGAATCCGCCGAGTAGGCCAATGGCAACGGTTGCCAGGGTTTTTGCGATCGCAAACTGCAAGCCCAAAGTACCCAGGGTAAGAATAAACATGGATGGATCCATCAGTGGAGAAGATAGCCAAAACGCCATTACTGCTGAAACCGGCACTCCCATGGAAAGCAGAGCGGCAATCAGTGGGATCACACCACAGGAGCAGAAGGGAGAAAAGGCTCCAAACAGTGACGCCACCATAATCATGACCGAGATACGTCCCTGGAACGCTTTGGCAATCAGATTATCGGCACCAGTTGCCTGAGCGTAGGCCGCAATCCCAATAGACAGTAGTAAAAAAGGAGAAACATGTATTAGGTTTCTGACTGTAAAGTCTAAACTATTCGAGACCTGTGGTGGCACCAAGATAGTTAGCACCAAAAAGATCAGGACAATGGTGATAAAGACCTTGTCCAGTTGTCGAACACTGCGGTTAAAGCGATTGAGGACAGTTGAAGTCATGGTAGAGGTCCTTCGGTATTTCGAGAAATATCAAAATAATGGTTGAAATTTTTGCCTTTAGTAGGGTCATTGAGTGCAATACTCCTATGGGTTTTTGGCAAAATTAATCTGGACGATCATGACAGGACAGCGGTTCAGTAATGTCAGTTAGCTCAAAGGTTTCAGGGTTAACCACACGATTGCGAGTGCAGCATTCCTCAAAGAGGAAATCAATCAGATATTTGAGGGCGCTTGACTGAACGTTATACCAGATCCACTGGCGATCTTTCTCAGCCTGGACAATGCCGACCTGACGCAGCTTGTCTAAATGGTGAGACAGTGTGGAAGCCGTAAGTCCCAGTTCCCGTTGAATTTCGCCTGCTGGTAACCCTTTGGGATAGGCCGATAAGAGAAGCCGCACGATGTTAAGTCGCGAAGGCTGACCTAAAGCCGCAAAGGCAGCGGCGATTTCTTCGACGGAACGAGATTGGGTATCTGACATATTTCGATAATCGTCAAAATACCTAAAATTGTCAAGGGGGGATGCCGTGTTAGCGATGTGTTTGTCGATGATTGATAAAAGGAAGTATTAGCATCCACTGTAGCTGGGCCACCCGTCGATCTTTTTGGTATTCTGTTAGGCCAATTGTCATCTCTTTGTAGCCCATGGAGGGACGATGCCGATAGGTGCCAAATAGATAGTCCCACCAGGGAAGGTTAAATCCGTAATTACTATTGGTTTCTTGGGGAATAGTAGAATGATGAATGCGATGCATGTCTGGAGTCACAACAAACCAACGCAGGCAACAATCTAGCGCGTGTGGCAAACGGACATTTCCATGATTAAACATTGAAGTAGCATTGAGAATCACTTCAAAGAACAGAACAGCAATCACTGGAGTCCCCAAAAGCAGAACAATCGAAATTTTACCAATCATGGATAGCAAAATTTCGAGGGGGTGAAATCGTAAACCCGTTGTTACATCAAAATCCAGGTCAGCATGATGCACCCTATGGAGTCGCCAGAGCGCTGGCAGAGCATGAAACAAAGTGTGTTGCAAATAGGTGGTGAAATCTAAGCAAATGATAGACAGGAGGACCATCTGCCAGTGGGGCATAGGAACAGCATAAAACAACCCCCATTGCTGTTCTGCCGCAGTGGCTGCAACGCCTACCAATGCTAGGGGAAATACGGCTCGCAAAAGCACAGTACCCAGAATCAATAAGCCACCATTGTTAACCCAACGCATCCACCTGGGCATTGAAAGATGGCGGTGAGGAGCACGCATCTCCCAAAGACTCATTATTAGAAGAATGCCGAAGAAAAAGCTGAATCGAATCATAGATTCATGCTTTAAGGGCTGAATTTCAGCGCTAATCATCCCATGTATTCCCAAAGTGCCTTTAGTTTAAGATAGATTTCTGTTAATTTAATAATTTGTCGCTAGACTCAACTTCATATTTTTTCATGTCTGGCTTTACAATTTAAATGCCTTAAATTAAGAAACGGTAAATCATAGCAATGCTTTTGGGAAACGTGTGTGCTATTAAAGGCTACAAATAAAGCCGTTAGAGCGTTATTGATTAGGATCACGTAATTTTTACGCCATATTCAAAGTTGAAGTGCCTACGAGTATGCTTGAGGATAGTGCAGGCTACGGCACAAGAAGTTTTGCCCCAGGCTTCCCCCTATGGATTTTGGCCCATGGTTTAATGTTTCAGGAGTATGGATTAGCTGGCATGATCTGCTTTCAGATTTGGCAATAAGCCATAGCATCCTTGGTCTGGCTATTGGCAGTCTGGTGGTAAGTTTGGTTGCGGTTACCTTATATAGCTATTGGCTAAACCAGGAAGTTAAACATCGTCAACGAGTTGAGGCTGATTTACGAGCTAGCGAAGCCCATTATCGAGCTTTAATTGATGCTTTGCCTGATTTGATTGTGCGGATGAATCGGGCTGGTATCTATCTAGAATTTCTGGCTTCCCCTAATTTTTTGATCCTGGGGGAGCCCAAAAATTGGGTGGGTACTCACATAACTGAGCAGTTACCGCCAGACATCGCCCAAAAACGTTTAGTGGCTATCCAAAAAGCATTATCGACCCGATCTGTTGAAACCTATGAACAAACACTTTCCATTAATGGCCGTCTGAAAGTTGAGCAGGTAAGAGTTGTTCCCCACAGTGCAGATGAAGTACTTGTGTTGATCCAGAATATTAGCGATCGCAAACAAGCTGAAAAATGTTTACGTATTAGTGAGCAACGATTTCGGCGGGCGCTCTCAATGGCCCCCTATCCCATCATGATCCATGCCGAGGATGGTGAGGTAATACATATTAACAGTACCTGGACAGAACTGACAGGATATACCCATAAAGATATTCCGACGACCCGAGCATGGGCCCAGTTGGCCTATGGAGACAATGCAGATTACATGCTTGAAAATGTGATTGCCAAAAAATACAACTTTGTCACCCGTACAGATGAAGGAGCCTTAGCCGTTAATACTGCCAAGGGGAGACAGCTTATCTGGAAATTTAGCTCCTCGCCATTGGAACAGCTCCCAGACGGTCGTCGAGTGATTATTTCCATGGCTGTCGATATCACTGAAAGCCGTCAGGTGGAAATGGCCTTAAAGGATAGTGAAGAACGCTATCGCAGTATCTACAACCAAGCAGCAGTGGGCTTAGCCAACGGGACCCTAGATGGCAAATTTATCGATGTAAACCCTCGGTTTTGCGAAATGCTTGGGTATTCTCGCGAAGAACTACTCGCTAAATCTTTTATAGAAATTACCCATCCAGATGACCGACTCCAGTCTAAGGCAGTTGCCCATAGCTTATTTGCGAATGAAACTCCCTATTTTTTTCATGAGAAACGCTATCTATGCAAGGATGGTAGTTTTTTGTGGTGCAATACGGGAGTATCGATTGTACGAGACGCTCAGGGTCGTCCGAAACATACCTTAGCGGTCATTCGTGATATTAGCGATCGCATCAAAGCAGAAGAACAGCTTAAACATGATGCTTTTCATGATGAATTGACTGGACTGCCAAATCGTAGCCTGCTGATGGCACGGCTAGAATTAGCCTTAAAACGCACTAAACAGCATACGGAGACGCAACTGGCAGTACTATTTTTAGATCTCGATAACTTTAAAGTTGTTAATGATAGTCTTGGCCATCAAGTTGGCGATCAACTGCTATTGGCCATTTCTGAAAAGCTAAAGCTAGTTATCCATGAAACGGATTTAGCTGCTCGCTTAGGGGGAGATGAGTTTGTTATTTTACTAGAGAAGATTAGCGATCTTTCAGAAGCGGTAATAGTTGCAGAACGGATTTTAGAGACTTTAAAGTTTCCGGTTAATATTGCTAATCGTAAGCTATTTCCTGGTGTCAGCATTGGTATTGCCCTATCTGGACAAAATCGTCATTACCAGGCATCAGATCTTTTACGAAATGCTGATGTGGCTATGTATAGAGCTAAACATAGTGGTCGTGGGCGATATGTCGTCTTTGATTCCAGTATGCATCTACGGGTAATGACGCGGCTACAAATTGAGAATAATCTCCGAAAAGCCTTAGAAAATGAGGAATTTCTGCTCTACTATCAACCGATTATTAATCTGAGAACCCAGAAAATCACAGCATTTGAAATAATGCTCCGATGGCAGCATCCTGAAGAGGGACTGCTGCGACCAGAACGATTTATTGATATTGCTAAGGAGATCGGTTTAGTCTCATCTATTGATGAATGGGTTTTGTGGACAGCCTGTCGACAATTAGTGATCTGGCAAACCTATTTTCCTGAGAGTTCTCTAGGATTTAACATCAATTTTTTAGGCGAAAAATTAAAGGACTCTCTTTTAATCAAGTTTGAGGAAATTTTAACTGTCCATAGCCCTGCAGATAACAGTTTAATCCTTGAAATTACAGAGAGTATGCTGGTGCAAGATTTTGAGACAACCAAACATTTGCTCCAGCGATTACAGGATATGGGTGTCGGTGTGGTAATTGATGACTTTGGTACCGGTGATTCTTGTTTGAGATATTTACATCAGTTACCGGTGCAGGGCCTCAAAATTGCTCAAAACTTTATCAATCTGGCTGAATTAAATGCAGCTAATCAGGTGATTGCCGAGTCAATTATTTCACTCTGTAAGTCGCTGGGCCTGACGACTATTGCAGAGGGAGTAAACGTGTGTCAACAGTTACATTGGCTAAAAAAAGTTGGTTGCGATGCGGTACAGGGGGAGTATTTTGCTGGGCCAATGAGTGTGGCGGAGGCAACTGAGTTTCTAGATCAGGAGAAATCCTTCCAGCTGTGCCGTTTTCCTAATGATTAATCTGGGCCATTAAGGCATCTAAACCTCGCCCGCGTCCAGAACGGTCGTTTTTCCGCCAAAAAATCTAAAGTTTTCAACGTTAGACATAGTTTATCAAAGTTTTGTGGAATAGATGGGTTTTATTAAAGAGTTCGGATAAGACACTATTAACAAGTAGAGTTAAGCGGTTCGCTAATTAAACGTTCATTAGGAGGTTGCAAATGCATAATCAACATGTAATAGCTAGCATTCTGATGATGGCCACCGTTAGCAGTATGGTGGCCAGTTGGGCCGCTCCGGCCCATGGTCAATGGGAGCAAACCCAGTTGGCAGTAGAGATTAGCGGTGTCAATACCCCTCAAGGTCAGGTTTGTTTGAACCTCTTTGATAGTAGTCATGGCTTCCCTAGCAATCGCGATGAGGCGGTGCAAACCCAATGTATTGCCATGGTAGACGACACCCCCCTGGTGGCCACATTTGAAAACCTAAACCCTGGTAACTACGCAGTTTCAGTCTTTCACGATGCCAACGGCGATAATGAGTTTAATCGTAACTTTGTTGGCATGCCTGTCGAAGGATTTGGCTTTTCCCGCAACCCAACTGCATTGACAGGACCGCCTGCATTTGGGGATGTGATGGTTTTGGTCGCAGGAGCAGAGACAAGGATTGCGGTGGAACTTAGTTATTTTTAATAATCGCTAGGATGGTGATTAGTAGGATTTCCTCGCAAAGCGAGACGATTTCCTCGCAAAGCGAGACGTTATTTCCTCGCAAAGCGAGATCGATTTCCTCGCAAAGCGAGACGATTTCCTCGCAAAGCGAGACGATTTCCTCGCAAAGCGAGACGATTTCCTCGCAAAGCGAGACGATTTCCTCGCAAAGCGAGACGATTTCCTCGCAAAGCGAGACGATTTCCTCAATAATGTGGAGTTCGAAATTTGGAATGCGCTCCCTTTCCGAATTCCGAATTTCGAATTTCGACGTCTAACTTAATCGAAATTTCCCGGCGTAAGTTGATGCCCGATGAGTGCGTGGTGAGTAGCAAACCTTCCACGTTAAGTTGATCCATATTACTAGAATATTGAGTGGAGGATACGCTAGGGTTATGTCAAGTTTGACAGATGGCTAGTAGCTTCTCAATATCTATGATGGGCGACGTTTACGATGCTTTTGTTTCCTATGGTCGTGCTGATAGTAAGGCCTTTGTTGTAAAGCTATGTGAACGGCTGACGGAGGCTGGCTATCGTGTTTGGTGTGACTTTAACGAAATTCCCCTAGCTGTTGATTTTCAAAACCAAATCGATGATGGTATTGAAAAATCCCATAACTTTCTGTTTGTGATCTCGCCTCATTCGGTCAATTCAATCTACTGTGCTAAAGAGATTGACATTGCGCTACATCATCAAAAACGGATTATTCCACTGTTGCATGTGGAACAAATTGATCGAGAGACGTGGCAGCAGCGTAACCCTAATGGTACCGATGCTCAGTGGCATGACTATCAGGTAAAGGGACTGCATTCCAGTTTTCCTAATATGATCCCCCAGATTAGCAAGATTAATTGGGTGTACATGCGGGAAGAACAGGATGACTTTGATCAATCTTTAACTAGTCTGGCGCAGATTTTTCATCGTAATCGCGACTATGTGGAAAATCATACCCACTTTTTAATTGATGCACTGACCTGGAGACGACAGCAAAAACAAACAGAGTTTTTACTCTTGGGAGAATCTAGACAGCTAGCGGAAACATGGCTTAAACAAAGGTTTAAGACTAAACAACCGCCCTGTATTCCCACTGATTTGCACTGTGAGTTCATCACTGAAAGCATCAAAAACGCTAACAACATGATGACTCAGGTGTTTTTGGTCTATGCCCAGGCCGATACTGAGATTATGGATAATATTCGGCGATCGCTGCGACGACAGGGGTTTACGGTGTGGAGTAACCAGACGGATATTCTCACCGGAGAAGCGTTTAAGCAGGCAATAAATCGGGGTATCGAAGAGGCAGACTCCATCGTGTATTTACTATCGCCAGATTCCCTGCAATCTCAATATTGCCAATATGAATTGGAATATGCTCTAGCGCTTAACAAACGAGTGGTACCTATTTTGGTAAACCCTCTGGGAGCAGTTAAGAGTTCGCCAGAGTTAGCCTCGCTACAATATATAGATTTGACGGATAACTTTAGTGGAGAAGATTATCAGCTGGATGAAAGCGATTTAATTAAGGTGCTTAATCAAGATGTGGTTTACTACAGCCAGCACAAGGTTCTATTGGTCAAGGCCTTAAAATGGAAACGGCAACAACAAAATCCTAGTGTATTGTTGCGAGGCTATGATCTACGTCATGCCGAAGTCTGGTTAAAAACAGCTGTAGGACGCACAGACCATCCAGCAACAAATTTTCATCGTGAGTTTATTCAGGCCAGTTTGGATCAGCCACCGCTGTCGTCCATTGATGTGTTTATTTCCTATTCCAGTGCCGATGCTGATATTGCTCGTAAGATCAATAGTGCATTGCAGAGTCAGGGAAAAACCACCTGGTTTGATCAGGAGAGTATTGCTGCTGGCAGTGCTAATTTTCAGCGAGAGATTTACAAAGGTATTGAGGTATCTGATAACCTTTTGTTTATTTTGTCTCCTCGTTCTGTCAATTCCCCCTATTGTAAATTAGAGGTAGACCATGGTGCTCGATTTAATAAACGATTGGTCACCATCTTGCATCAGCCTGTGAATACGGCTGACCTACACCCTCAGCTAGCCAGGGTACAGTGGCTAGACTTTAGCCAACAACGGGGTAATTTCACGACCCATTTTAATCATCTTATCCGTACCCTGGATACGGATCGTGACCATGTGCAGAGCCATACCAAGTGGCTGCAGCGGGCCCTTGAGTGGCACCAAAAAGAACAAAGTTGTGATTTGCTATTGCGAGGGGCAGAGAGTGCGATCGCAACCCAATGGCTGCAAGATAGCCAAAAACATCAAAAGACCCCGGCAGTTACCGTAGAGCAACAGGCCTTTATTACTGCTAGCCAGGATGCCGTTGAAGCAGAAGCCCGTCGTGAAAAACGGCGTATGATGGTTACCCAAGCATTGCTAGCGGGGATGAGTATTTTGTTTCTGGTAGCAGGTGGGGCCAGTGCTATAGCCTTTAGGGAAAAGAGTCGTTTAGAATTAGATGAGAGAGCCGCAGAGGTGAGTCGCTCTCTGATTACTAAACCTGTAGAGAGCCTTTTAGACACTCTGAAATTGGTAAAAAAAAGTCAGTCTCGACTGTTGGAACTGAGGCCCTCCGTGCGTTCCACCCTGCGCAACGCCATTGGTATAACAGTGGAAAAAAATCGCTTGGAACGCCATGATGAGGCAGTTTGGTCAGCGGTCTATAGCCCTGATGGTCGGATTATTGCTAGTACTGGCTTTGATGACATTATTCATCTGTGGGATCAAGACGGCAATGTGATTAGTAACCCTTTTGAAGGTCATGAGGATGATATTTGGTTAGTGGCCTTTAGTCCCGATGGTCAGGCAATTGTCAGCGCCAGTTCTGATGAAACACTACGTCTGTGGGATTTGCAAGGAAATTTGTTGGTTGATCCGTTGAAAGGGCATCAGGGCCATGTCAAGACAGTAGCCTTTAGCCCCGATGGCACCCGGATTGTCAGTGGCGATCAGAGCGGTACCATCAGGCTATGGAATCGGCAGGGGCAGTATCTAGCCTTTAGAGCTGATGAGCAGACCGAGAATCAGGCCGATGAGCAGACCGAGAATCAGGTCAATGATCAGGTGGATGATCAAACCAATAGCGAGAGAACAGTTTGGTCAGTGGCCTTTAGCCCAGACGGGACCCAGATTATCAGTGGTCGAGAAGATGGGCTAATCCATCTTTGGACTCCCCAGGGTAAACTGCTTAAAACCTTTCAGAAGGAGCATACAGGCGCTATATTTTCTGTCGTGTTCAGCCCTGATGGAGACTTAATCGCCAGTGGTGGTACCGATAAGATTGTGCGCCTATGGGACCGGCAGGGAAACTTACTAAATCAGCTAGAGGGCCACACAGATGGGGTGATGTCTCTGGCTTTTAGTCCTGATGGGCAGTGGTTAATCAGTGGCGGCAATGACAATACAGTCCGGGTGTGGAGTCGAGAGGGTCAGCCTGTGGGGCCTCCCCTAATTGGCCATAAATACTATGTGTATTCTGTTGCTGTGAGTCCCGATGGACAAACCATTCTGAGCGGTAGTGAGGATATGACACTGCGACTTTGGGATATGCAAGCTGTGTTACAGCGTAAAGCTACAGCCATTCATGACGGTGCTGTTAATGCCATGGCGGCTAGCGGTGATGGTCAAACCCTGGTGACAGCAGGAAATGATGGCACCGTAAGATTGTTGGATAGTAGTGGTAACGAGATTGCCAGATTCCATGGGCATACGGATGCCGTATTATCGGTAGATATAGGTCAGGATGGGCAAATCATTGCTAGCGGCAGCGCTGACAATACGGTTAAACTTTGGACTCGTCAAGGGAATGAGATTGCCACCCTAAAGGCCCATAAGGAATCCGTCAATGCTGTCGCAATTCATCCAACGCAAGCGCTGATGGCCACTGCCAGTGACGACCAGACTATTCGTCTGTGGGACCTGCAGGGTAACCCCGTGGGACAACCGATAACGACCCATAACGACAGGGTTAATACAGTGGTGTTTAGCCCCGATGGTCAACGGTTGGTGAGTGGTAGTGATGACCGCACTATTCGGCTTTGGGACTTACAGGGCAACCCGATAGGCGATCCTTTAGAAGGGCACACGGATGATGTCAATGCCGTTGCCTTTAGTCCTGATGGTCAGATGTTTGTCAGTGCCAGTCGTGATCAGACGCTGCGCTTATGGAACCGTGATGGTCGTCCTATGGGGGATGCGTTTGAGGGACACCTGAGTAATGTGGTGGCAGTGACCTTTAGCCCCGATGGTCAGTACATTGTTAGTGCCAGTCGTGATCAGACATTGCGGCTATGGGATTTGCAGGGTATTCCTATCGGTAACCCATTGACGGGACATAATGCGACGGCCAGTACGGTTTTGTTTAGTGGCGATGGTCAGTGGTTGTTGAGTGCTAACAGCGATGGCCTGCTGCGTCGTTGGGAGGGGGGCTCGATTCAAGATTGGGTAGAGTGGGGGTGCGATCGCATCCGTGACCATTCCATGCTTAAGCCCTCAGATACTGCTAGAGATGTTACAACTTGTCAATTTTAGCAACAATAATCATCCCCTCACCTCTCACTGTTTTACCCACGATTTTAAGTTTGCTGCAATATCAATAGAACAACCCCTTTTAATCTCAGCAAGATTGCAATTTTTCTTTAGACAGAATGTGTATTATTACGTATTAATACAGCCAGGAGCTAGGAAATTGAGTATCCCGTCTAATTAATAAACCTTGAGCGTTGTATGAATAGTGGCTACTTTTTTTGCGTAGTAACCAACTCAACGACAACCTATCCACACAAATACTGCCTTATGTAACAAGCGGTTACCATATGCATGGTCTGTAGATTTTTTCTATGGAGTCTGTTTTCAGGTAATTCACAGATGAGACTTCTCTTTTCCCAATTCTCGGATTTAATTGAGTTAACCTGCAACAACAGCTAGCTATTGTGAGGTTAAAGGTCGGTTTGACCTGTAATGGCAGGGTAAAGGTAACGATGCCGAATAGCCATACGGGCATAAAAACGGCACTACTAGGGTAAAGGTAACGATGCCGAATAGCCGCGACTACCAAACCAGCGGTGAAAGCTCGTTAGATTATCTTGTCGAAAGCGATAGAAGAGATCGATCATGATCATGAATATGCTGGCACTGGCTAATGTTTTTTCAGGGTCATAGTTGAAGAGAAAGAAGCTGATCAGATGACCGGGGATAGCAGCGGCGATAATCAAAATCAGCCCACGAACATTGAGTGCAGACATGGTTAGATGCTAGCGTTTGTATATTAAATATGGATAAAGGCCTGGTGCACCAGGCTTCTAACAACTTTAGGTTTCCCAAAGCAGTGGTAGATGCGTCAGGAGTAGTTTCATGGAGAGTAGACTCAATTCCTGACGCTTTGCACGACTCGATTGCTAGCTCCAGGATACTGATTTCTGTTCTTAAGTTGGAATTTGGAATTGCTGTCTTTTACGGTGTAGAACGGATGCGGAGCACGTAATACTTGGCCGATCGCCAGTGAAGATATGGAGCCATTCTTCGACCAGCCTCTAGTGCTAGGGCTATGGGCTTCGACGTTAGCTCAGCCGAGCGGAAGAAGGGGAGCAGGGGAGCAAAAATTGTGTAGTATCGAGCTATCTGAATCTATAGATTTAGTCCTTCTGTGAACGCGACCATATCATCCAGAGCTTTAGCTCTTCATAGTCCATTTATTCCCTATGGCCACGCCGTTGCTGTATAGTCAACGGTTGGCTAATGGGTTTGAGGGGATAGGGTCTGCTTGAAGAAGCTGGGTTTATTTCCCTAAAATAGGAGCAGGTGGATGGGGGCAGACTGCTTTTAAGACTTATAGATGATTCAGAAACAACTGGTGTAAAAACAATAATGAGTTATCAACAGGCGGTGGATTGTATTGAGCGGGGTGAACTGAGTACGGCATTAGCGCTGTTGGATCGGGTAATTTTGGCCAATTCGCAACAGACGGAGGCCTATCGACTGCGGGGACGGACGCGGCTGCAGATTGGTGATAGTGCGGGAGCGATCGCAGATTACACCAAAGTCATTCAGCGGGAACCAACGGCGCAGGCCTATCTAGGCCGAGCACTGGCCTATGTAAACACGTCTACACCATCATCCGCCATCATCGATGCACAGCAAGCGTTAAAACTAGATGCCCAGCTGGCAGCGGCACAACGATTACTAGGTAAGATGCATCGTCAGTTAGGTCAGCCTCAAGCCGCAATTATCGCCTATAAAGCCGCCACCAAGTTATATCTGGCGCAAAAAGATAAGGCCAATGCAACCGATTGTTTGGCACAGGCAAATCAGCTACAGACCGAGTTAAATCAGCCGATAACGCCTACCAATAAAGAATCTCAGACCCCAGGGAACAATCTAGAAACACCGCCCATGGTGTCACCCACAGAATTTTTACAGAGAGCCAGGGAAAAAGTAACCCAAGGTCAATTAAGACAGGCTTTGGAGGATCTTAATTGGTTGTTGGAAATTGACCCAGATCATGTGGAAGCGCTGTGCGATCGCGCCTATCTCCAAGCCCAGCTCCATCGTTACGAAGCGGCAACACGCGATCTGGCCAGGGTGCAACAGCTGGCTCCAACGGATCCGGCAATACAAGTACGACGGGTCCAGATTCGGTTAGCGTTGGGAGATGCCCATGGGACCATCAAGACAATCACTGAGTTAATGAAAACAGAAGTGACCGCAGAACGATTAACAATTCGAGGGGAAGCCTATCAACAACTTGGCGATCTGGACAATGCATTTAAGGATTATTCCAATGCGATCGCTATGCAACCATCGGCTGAACTGTATAACGCACGGGCATCGGTACAGTCTGGGAAAGAGGCTTTAGAGGATTATCGACAGGCGGCATCCCTGTGGTTAGATCAGGGAAATTGGCGGGCGCAGCGGGTAGCATTGGATCGGGCAGAGGCGATGGACCAGGAATTGGCTCGGGAAAAGACTGCAGCTGAGGCTGAGCGGTTGATTCGGGTACCGATTAAGGCGATGCGGTCGGGCATGCCAGTGATTGAGGTACGGTTTAATGATCAACGGTCATTTGATATGTTGATGCAGCAGGATTTACCCCGCACTATCATTACGGGGTCGATGGCGTCGATGCTGGCAATTAAGGGAACGCCGGGGGGCTTTTTGCAGATTCCAGGGGAGGCGACAATGCCCATCAGTAATGGTTGGGTACGGTCGATTCGGGTACAGTCGGCGGTGGTGATGAATGTGCAGGTTGCGATCTCTGCCACCTTTTCAGCCGGTCTCCTGGGCCAAGACTTCCTGGCTAATTACGATGTTCGCATTCTCGCCAACGAGGTTGAACTTTACCGCCGTCAGTAATGGGCTTCGTAAATTTCGTAAATGTTGTTGTTGTCTTTGGTTAGGGGAAAGCCCTGAGCAACTCATTTTGCTATTAGCTCAGTTGCTTGAAGTGCGATCGCTATTTTGGGAGGAGTCGCTACTTTAGGGATTTTTACAGGAGGAATAGTGGGTTGACTGCTTACCCTACTTAGTGTTCGCTTACCAACAACATAAAATTCATTAGAATACGCCAGTTTTTTTGCCCGCATCCCCCAACGACGACAAAGGGGCCATTGACAGTGTTCGGTAGGCGACATAGGTGATGGTGGATGAACATAAAAACGGTAGAGGTATAATAGATATCCATAGAGAATTTGCCCACCCTACGGGTGCTCAGCACCATTATCGACACCATCAAACGTAGGTTGGGTTGCCTCACCACCAATCCCATCGCCAATTATCCAATTTTTTATCAACCCAACATCTCCAACATCCATAGCCCATCATCCAATTATTCATCAACCCAATATACATCGGGGATCGGCTGCCTTAGCAGCCTGGAGCCAAGCATCCCCCAAACCGCTAGTAGTCTTTATCGATGAAATTGACGCCCTGATGGAGGATGCCCTTATCTCCACCCTGCGTCAGCTGCGCGATGGCTATCCCCGCCGTCCTGAAAACTTCCCGCACTCCCTGGCGCTAGTCGGCCTCAGAGATGTGCGTGATTATAAAGTGGCCTCTGGCGGTAGCACCCGCTTACAAACCGCTAGTCCCTTCAATATCAAGGTCAAATCATTAACCTTACGAAACTTCAACCAGTCAGAAATTCTTCAGCTCTATCAACAACACACAGCAGAAACTGGGCAACAGTTTTCAGCAGATGCCATACAGGTCGCCTATGAACTAACCCAAGGTCAACCCTGGTTAGTCAACGCCTTAGCCAAAGAAGTTGTTATTGCATACAATGTCCCTACCGTTTCTGGATTTCTATCCACTAAAAATCAACCCGATCCGCATACACCAACCGCGTCACTGCTCGCTGTTCGAACAGCAAATATTCTTCCATGATGCTCCAGAAAAATGCCCTTAGGGTTTTCCGCCGTGTGGCGGCTGGTAGCTGATAATTAAACGGTGAATCACAGGGTTTAAGCTTGGCCAGATGACTTTCGCAGCCGCAACCGTGCTCAATAAAATAACCATGGCGACTAGAAATCGCAGCCGCAACCGTGCTCAATAAAATAACCATGGCGACTAGAAATACTGTCAATTAAACATAGATACATACCCCCCATGTAAAATTGCGTCAAACTGTCGGGCCACGCCTAGATCCTGTTCACTAAAACGAAAAGAACGAATTTCAAACACATCCTCCCGCTGTAGTGGATGTAAAAATGTCCAATAAAATGTGGCAGGTACATCGTAGCCCAGCTCATTAAATAGGTCGCTGACGGTATCGATTAATGCCATACGCTCTGGCGTTTGGCTAGCACTCACTTGCTGACGAATATCATCAAAATTGGGGTAGTGCTCAGGCAGGAACGCATTGCCGTAGTGCTCTACTGCTTCATAGGCAAGCTGACCATTTCCTTCACAGTAGGCGGATTTTAGGTGGGCTGCTGCGGGGCGATCGCAAAATAGCACGTTACCCTGTTGGTGCTTGGCCCAAAATACCTGAGCCATGGCCGTATATACCTTGGGTTCGCTCATCCAGTTGCCGGCAGCGATACGTTGCCAGCTGATAGGCATAGCGTCAAGGGGAACAGCAGGTTCACCTTGGATGGTGGTTAAAGTCTGGCTGGAGACAGTTGGGGTGAAAACCATAGGATTTGTTCTCCTGGGAGGTAGATGTTGTTGTATATAAATGAGGTGAAGGAAGTGCCTCATTAGTGGATGAGAATATAGCAAATACTATGATGTGGCCCTTTGGCTTAAGGTTGAGTCATTAATCGCAAGATTGATTTACCTGTCGTTGCCGTATTAGCCAATACAATTCAGTTTAGCGCCTTGATTGCTTGAGGTAGGATAATATGAACTGGACGTGGGGCTACAGCTCATAATTAGTAAACAATCTAAGATGAACCTACTCAACAATCATGCTGATGTTATCAAACGTATTCATGGCAGAGGGTTTGCAGATTATACAATTACCCGCCGCCTACCAAAAATCCTGACAACTATTGAAGGCCGGTTAGAGAAAAAGGGGCAGTTAGAAATAGCTCAAACAATGCTGCAAGCAGTTATTGCTGGCAGCCCCATTGACACTACAATTTTTACTCGTCCTACAGATTATTGGCAGACCTACATTGACCAGTTAACTGGCTTAACCTGGGATGACTTGTCATTTTTCGATCTAGAAATTCTCTTCTATCATGGGTTAAATTCCATCGCTGGATATTTTGACAATGGCATTGATGTTTTTCGTCAGGTTCGTCAAAACGCCTTAACCAAAGCAATCCCGGATCTAGCCACTGGTTTAACCACAATCTCAGAATTATCCGGCATAGCCTTGCTGAAAGCAACCCTTCGGGGCGCTCTATTTGCCAATGAGGCAGATTACAGTCAGCTGATTACCCCACAGGGTGATACTAATCTCTGGCATAAACGGGTCTTGCTAGATGAAAGCGAGCAGTGGATAGCAAATTTACAAAACAATCTCAAAGAAGGAGATATTCATATTATTGCTGATAATGCAGGTCATGAGCTGTGTTGGGATCTGGTCTTAGTCGATGCCATACTCAAACTATTCAACACCATCAAGGTTGTTATTCATGTTAAACCATGGCCCATGGTTGTTTCCGATGCGCTTTCTATTGATGTTGAGGAAACAATTAACAAGTTTTTGAGCAATACTCTCTCTGATAACATGCGCCTACTGGGGCAGAGACTCAAAGCTGCTATGGAGTGTGACCGATTAAGCGTCCAAGCCGAAGCAGACTGGGGCGAACCCAGACACTTCAACGCCTTGGAGCCAAATCTGGGTAATACCTTGGGGAACTCGATCGGTGTGATCGCAAAAGGCGATCTAAACTATCGTCGACTGGTAGAAGATCGACAATGGTCTATAGATACCCCGGTTAAGGTGGCAACGGATGGTGTTCCCTTTAATGCCATTGCATTAAGAGTACTCAAATCCGATGCCCTGGTTGGACTTGACGCATCAGTCGCTGAAACAGCGGCAACACAATTTAGCGATTGGCGCACTCGGGGTTATTTTGCTGTAATGCAATTACTGTAAACGGCAACCTAGTCACCCCTTAGAAGTACTACCCTGTCCTACGGTCTCACCAAACTGTACAGGACTGAGCCCCATATCAGCTAGCTGCTCAATAGAAGTACTTTCAGGGAATGACTGGATTATTTTGACTGGTACCCGAGCCGAATTAATTGTTCACCTGCAATCTCATTACATATTGCTATCTCAGCTGCAGATAGGTGTTCTTTCCAATCACCTACTGAGCCAGACCTGACATATTGTCCTTCGCCCTTCTCGGCTATGCGGCTAATATCCGCCGATTTTACAATCTCCTCGATGTGCGGTTCACTCGCCTCTAGATTGGCAAACTGAAAAATCTGTCGTAGACTTCGCTGTGGATCTGCCTTTAGCGCTTCATATCGTACCGTATGTACCCGATGCCTTAACCCATGACGCTCTCGAATCAGCTCACCCCAATCAACACATTGCTTCCACCGCCGAATTGCGCCAGCTGTACCGATCCGCGCCCAACGTTCCTGCTGGGCCAGTGAATTATATGACACACATACATCTCGCCCATCCCGAACCACTTCAATAATGCGAGCCTCGGGAAAACGCCACAAAATCTGTTCTGCATAGCGAATATGCATCGGCGTCTTTTCCAAAATTGTTTGGCCTACCTTGCCATACTGCGCAAAGAACCGATCAAACATGGCCGCTATTAGCTCTTCTGCCTGCACCAAGCCACGATTGGTTTCTGGCACTTCTGCCCGGATCGCTCTAATCAGTAACTTTAGTTCGTCATACCCCACTAACCCATGTAAGCCATGACCATCGGGGCGATTCAAAATTTGATGCTCCCGCAAAATTCCCTGCCAAATATCGCCAGGACGGAAGCCAAACAACAATGGCTTTAGGCCATAGCGCCGTAAAATTCCTTTCCAAGACCGTAACCGTTTCCGCCAGGTCCACCTTGGCAACTCCACAAATGGTTCATATACCAGTCGATACACGTGGGTTTCCCTCGGTACTGCTACCACATCTGGATGTCTGGTAATCAGGGAGGTTACCCATGAGGTACCTGAGCGTGGACAGCCTACGACAAATAGCTTTGGACAGGACGCTAACTGTCCCATGTAAATATTGTTACCGACCTCTTGTGTATGCATAACTCAATAAAAATAAGGTTAGCAAGTGGCTTAAACGGCCTCGGCCTATGAAGAGCATGACTTTAAATATGGTTCTCGTTGTTCCCCTAGGAGAAAGAAACTGGAGAATGGGAAAAAACAATAAACTAACTCGCTAATGTCCGTATACCGGTTTTATACGCGTCAGTATTCATGGCTAGGGCCGCCACAACCGGATAGAGTAGCTTGGCAAATTTACTCGCACTTTGAGCCAGGGTACGGGTGCGGTAATGGGCATAGGCGTTGTCGTCAATCGCCTGCAGCGATGATGACTGGGCAAATGCTGATAAGGATGATGTCACCACATAGTGATGGTTTGCTACAGTCTTATCCTGGGATTTTAAGCCATCCCCATTGCAAATCGGCAACAGTCCATGGGAACAGTAGGCAGCATACACCGTAGTCTTGGCTAAATTATTTGGGAACCTGCGATAGTCAAATATTCCAGCCATGGACTCGGCTAACAGAGCACTGACGTCAGTCGCTGACAAAAAGCCGGTTTTCACAACATTTACATCTAATCCTTTGTGATCCCATTCCACCGGACGACCAACCTCATAGAGGGTATCGATATTCAACGTGTGACAAATATGATTGAGTGTCTCTGTATTGTTACGGTAAACACGGGTGCGATCGCTACTGCCAAACACTACCAATGACCGCTTATGTTCAGACAGTGGCGTTATCTGGTCTAATTCTCCAATTGTCGAAAAGTTAGGCACACAGTGCACGGTCGACTTAGTCCATCTCGCCAGCGTCTGCTGAAACGCTGCATTGTTGGTTACCACCACATCGGCTACCTGGGCTAACCCAAGGGACACCCGACGCTGCACAAAATTGGGACATCGCACTCGTCTATAGCGCAATGTCGGCAGCTCATGAAACATCACCACAATTCGCACCCCCTTGCGTTTCAGCACTCTCAGCGCATCCACTAACCATATCGGTGCATCTAGTTTTCCCAGCAGATAGGGATAATTACTGTATTGAAGAAAAATAGTTGATATATTTTCTGGTAGTCGTTCCAATACCCCTTGGACCGTATGGTTATCGAGTCGATGTACTGGAAACTGATCCACCTGGGGGCGTAGCTTGGGGTTGGGTCTAAAGACTAGAACTCAGAGAAAATGTAGTTGCGATCGCACAGCTCATGGGCCAGTTGCAGAGCATAGTCACCGACGCCGTCTACGTCAGGAAATAGGCGCGGGACAATTTGCAAAATTCGAGTTGGTTGAGCAGTCATAATAAGTGTGTAAGCGTGGAATTTTGAAGCGGCGGGGTTCACTCCAACGTCGATAGATAATCTTTTACCTGTTTCACCAACAGCGGCGTACCGTTGATTAAACAGATTGCCAAAGAAACCAGGAATCTTGGTCACCGCCACACCATTCTTGGCAACTAACTGCCAGCCCAATTCTTGGCCAAAATACCAATCGAGAATCTGAATCTCGGCCCGAAACAGCTTTACTGGCCCTGCATAGGACTGCGGGTATTAGTCCTATGAACGTTCCAATATTGCCAAGGACGTTTGTCGTGTAATTGGCGAGATATTGGCTCTGCCACCAGGCAGTGGGTAGAGCCTGAAAGGACGTACGAGCCTAAGAAAATGTTCACTTTACAATTTTTTATGCGAGAGAAGAAGAAACTAATCCTCGTGTTTTAGTCCCATTTGTTAAACTCCTACCAACCTACGGTGCCCTTTAACTCCATGGCCACTGTACTTCATAATGCTCTATCCTACAGCATCCTAAAACTTAGGAAAAGCATCTTTATAATAATTGCCATTAGTTACACCAACACACTGCAGATAAATTTCTTTTTATATGCTAAGGGCGTTAGCTTGACTGGAACATCCATATTTCCCCATACTGTAAGTGACCCCAAAAATCATCAATAACGTGTCAAATCGGGATGCTCAGATAGCAATTTCTTGTACCAATTTTCAATTATCTTTATTGATTTTTTAATATTATCTTTTAGCCATTTTCTAATCGGTCTCAATGACTCTTCTTTTGGGTAGTTATGGGGTAACTAAAACCACAATAAATCAGAAAAAATTTGGCATATGTTTCAAAAAACCTTCGTAGCCAATTTCAGGTTGTCCTACAAATTCTCCATCAGGTTCTTGATTATAAAACAATAGCATTACCCCAAATTCTTCATTGCCAAACTTTCTTTGCAAAGCTTTCCAGTGCTCGGATAAATATCTAGCACTACCGTCCTAGCCTAGATATGGCTTTCAAGCTTGCTAGCCTATTTAACGTCGATTTTTGCTAAAAAAAGCGAGCAACGAAAACTAGCTTCGTTGCTCGCTTCTTAATAAGAAAAGCAGACCCGTTATTGAGTCCGCTTTTTATTAACGATTAGACCACAGTAAAGGCAGTCTCAGTCAGTGCGGAAACAGCAACGCCGTTAAGCAATGCCAGGTCCTCATCACCAAAGCTGATCACAGCAGTGTCACCACTCTGACCCAGGGACAACTGGTCAAAGGTTAACCCGTCGGCCAGACCAATGAAGTCAATGCCAACTTCAAAGTCAACAATCGTGTCAGTTCCTTCGCCACTGGCCAGGATGAAAGTATCACTCCCAGAGCCACCGGAGAAATTATCACCCGTTAGGGTATCGTTACCCAAGTCACCCCGGATGATATCGTCACCATCGTCACCCCAGATCAGGTCGTCACCGGCATCACCAAAGAGTTCGTCGTTGCCGCCCTTACCACCGATGCGATCATTGCCAGCGCCACCAAAGATCAGGTCGTCACCACCCGCATTACCCTGAGGATTACGGCTGTCGAGGTCTCCGCGTAGTACATCATCACCGCTACCGCCAGCGATGATATCAGCCCCTAGACCACCGGCAATGGTGTCGTTGCTGACAGTACCAATAACCTCATTGTCGCCATCATCCCCAACGATGGGGTCAGCGTCAGGAATCGCCGCAGCACCCAGACGGGAATCTAGATTTAGCGGATTATCTAGCTCAAGGACGATAACTTCATTGTTATCAATCTCTGTGCCAGTAAAGTCACGACCAATGGAGAAGGGATAGTTATTGTCATTGGCCACCAGGATAGTAGTCTCATCCAGGACAAGCACATCCTCGATAGTGACAAATGGGAAGGTAAAGGTAGTTTCGCCATCGCCATTGAGATCGTCAGGATCTGCAATGTTCAATAGGTCAGCTACTTCAGTCTTCTCAACAAAGCCATCCGCATCTATGTTAGATAGATCTACCTTGAAGATCTTCTTGAATTCGGCACCAGCGGCCTGACCACCATCACGCTCAATCACCAAGAACTCATCGTCATTGATGGGGGTGAAGTCACCAATGGCATGATTGGTTTCTTCTAACTGGTATAGACCCAGGATGCCTTCAAATGCACTGCTAGCAACATCAAATTCGTAGATGCGCAAGGAGCCAGCAGGATCACCAAAGACGGAGCCCTCTAGCATTGGGTAAAGCGTCAGACGGTCGGGGCTAAAGGCCATGCCTTCATAACCACGAGAACCGCGTAGGTTGGCAAACTCTTCTGCCGTTTCAAACTGTTCGACAATAATCCGACCAGTTTCAGGGAAGTCAGTAAAGAAACCATCTACACCCAGCTCGATTAGCTGTTCAAACTCTTCGCCAGCCGTTTGAATAGTGCCATCGGGATTAAGGGTAAGGAATCTGGGCTCATCCCGTAGGGTATAGGGATGAATTTGCAGACCAGCATCGTGGGCAAAGTCAACCAGAGGTACTACTTCACCTGTGAGCTGAGAGGTAATGCCAACAGGAATTTCAACAATACCCTCACCCGCTAAGGTAGGTGCAGTAACCGGACCCTGTTCAAACTCAACTTCTAGATCACCGGTTACACCAGTAATGGAGAAGGATAGATCATCCGTTAGAATCTGGTACTCAAGGTTAACGGGAACACCGTCTTCTAATGTGAGCTGAGGGAAGAAGTCGAACAAGCTATCGTCTTCTTCAGTTAAGGTTGTGCCAAAGAAGTCAATATCTAGCTCAAGGCTGTTGGCAGGATCAACAATCTCAGTACCTTCTCCAGTGAATAGTTCACTGTTGTAAGCTACCAAGCCACCAAAGACACCTTCTGTGGTGTCAAAGGTAATCCGCTGCAGAATGGTTTCATTGGTGCCGTTACCATCACGATCTTCAGATGTCGCAAAGGACTCGCGCAGCAGGATGTTGTTCTTCCAGGGGCCAAGACCATCGGCATAGCTGCTGATCTCAGTGATGGCCTCACCATTGGCTAAGGAATCATAGCCAGGATTTTCAAAATCCAGGAAGGGTAGTAGGTCACCGTAGATGGCTTCCTTCTCAGCATCAGACAAGTCAGCGTTAACTACCAAGTCATAGGGTACGGAGAAACCGCCACCACCGTCGTTGATAAAGCTGCCTTCGGTGTCACCAAAGAGCTGCACCAACTGGAGGTTATCCAACCCAGCTGCGGGCAAGATATTATTGCGTAGATCCAGTAGGTTGGAGATTTCAAAGGACTGGATAAAGATGCGATCGCGATCCGTAAATCCAGTGTCTACCAGTGTTTGAACCAGAGGCTCTTCCAAAGACAGACCCTGCTCATCAAAGAAGGTGGGGTGCTTAGTCTCAGGATAGATACCAATCTCACGACCCACAAGACCGCTGACTTCCTCAACCAGTTGAATCACTTCCTCAAATGTGGGAATCTCAAACTGACCGTCGAACTCATCGCTACGGAAATCGCGAGACTGCACCGCACGCAACTGCTTGATCTCTGCCAGAGTAAAGTCCTCAGCAAAGTAAGCCGTAACCTCAGCGCCATCCAACATCTTAGTGGACATGCGCTCAGGGCCAAACACCTCAGCCACGTTGGTGGTGTCGTCAAGCATGGGCTCGTGGCGAGCGATAAGAACACCGTCAGAGGTGATCACCAGGTCAGGCTCAACAAAGTCAGCCCCCTGGTAAATCGCTAGACGATAGGCCTCAAGCGTGTGCTCAGGGAAGTCACCACTGGCACCCCGGTGACCAATCACCAAAGGCGTCTGGCCATTGAGAGTATTAAAGTCAAAGTCAGGGTTGTTGGGAGAGCGGACCTCATCAGACGTCAGCTTATCCACAACCGGATCGCCAGTGCGGGGGAAGTCGGTAAAGAAACCGTCTACGCCTAGCTCAACCAGCTGTTGGAATTCCTCCTCAGGTGTTTGAGGTGTACCATCCTCATTTAAAGTCAGGAAGCGCTCTTCATCGCGTAGGGTATAGGGGTGAATCTGCAACCCAGAATTGTGAGCAAAATCAATTAGGGGGAAGACTTCACCGGTCAGCTGACTGGTAATTTCTGCTACACCGTCGCCATCGCCATCGACGGGAGTGTCTAATGATTCACGCAGTAAGATATTGTTCTTCCAAGGGCCAAGACCACTGGCATACTCACTGATGACATCAATTAGATCTTGATTAGCCAGATCGGAGTAATTAGGGGCAGCACTGAAGTCTAAGGCATCAACCAGGGCATCACCATAGATGGGACGCAGTAGATCTTCATTAAACTCACCACCAACAAACTCAGGCACATTAGCCGGGTCAGTGCTGCGAGAGATAGTCAGTTCGTAGACACCATCTACAGGGGGTAAATCACCAGTGATAATACCGCCATCTTCACCGCTAGAACTAAACTCAGCCACACCAACAACGTATGTGCCAGATTCCTCCACGGTAAAGGTAACAAAAGACGCGTTACCGACACCTGTGTTACCGGGCTCTGCCTCATCATCGTTGTTAGCGAGGAGCGTGCCATCCGCTGAGAAGAGGAACAACTCTGTATCAAAGGTACTGTCATCAATATCTAAATGCAGCGTATCGCCTGCGACTGCTTCAAAGCTGTAGTAGTCAAGGGTCTCATCCCCAGTGGCAGTGATACTCGCATGGAATGTTGATGCAGAGATGTTGACACCTGTAACATCTTGAATTCCAGTATCAAGGTTATTGGCAAAGCTAGTTAGGGGGATTTCCTGGGCTGTTTCCAGGGTATCGTTCCCTTCAACTTCAACGATCTCGGGTACGTCAAAGGCAGAGGCTGCATTAACGACAAAGTCGTAGGGAACAGAGAAACCACCGCCCCCTTCGTTAATAAAGCTACCTTCAGTGTCACCAAATAGCTGCACCAAAGGAATATCGCCTAGACCGGCTTCAGCCAACTGACCGCTCAAGTCAATCAGATTAGAAACCTCGAAGGACTGAATAAAGATACGATCAGGATCAGTAAATCCGGTATCACCGAGTGTCTTAACTAACGCCTCTTCTAGGGATAGACCTTGGTTATCAAAGAAAGTGGGGTGCTTGGTCTCAGGATAGATACCCACCTGAACACCGGTTTGAGCTTCCACTTCCTGAACCAGTTCGATCACCTGCTCCAGGCTAGGGATTTTGAACAGACCGTCAAAGGCAGGATCACGGAAATCGCGAGACTGTACCGCCCGTAGCTGCTGGATTTCTTCCCAGGTAAAGTCTTCTGCAAAGTAAGCAGTGACTTCTGCACCGTCCAGCATTTTAGTGGACATGCGCTCGGGACCAAACACCTCGGCTACGTTGGTGGTGTCATCGAGCATGGGCTCATGGCGAGCGATGAGCACACCATCGGAGGTGATCACTACGTCGGGTTCGATAAAGTCAGCACCGGCTGCGATCGCAGCCCGATACGCTTCCAACGTATGCTCAGGAAAATCACCACTTGCACCCCGGTGACCAATCACCAAAGGAGCCTGACCATTGAGCGTATTCAAGTCAACTGGATTGGGCGTGGGAATAGGAGCCTCTAGTAGTTCACCCTCACTGTTAAAGTGCAGAATATAGGGACCAAACTCTTCACCCACCCAAATGTCACCGTTATTATCAATAACAAATGACTCAATATCAAAATCACTACCGGCTAACAGACGCTCATCGCTGTCGCCATTTTGAATATCAAATGGAATCAAACCATTGGGATCGCTCAGTTGAACAAACCCTTGAATATCGACACTACCGTCACCACCTTGACCATTAAAGCTTGGCTTGGCCTGGTAGATTCTCAATAGATAATCGGTACTGTTGCTTTCGCCACCAAATCCATTATCGGATAGAAACCAGAATGTCTGGTCGTCCGTGTTGGGGGCAAACTGCACACCACTGAATCCCTGTACCGGCTGCCCATCGAAGGGGCCGCTGCGACCGTTCGCAGAGATTGGTTGAATACGATTGACTGCATCAATACGACCATTATCTGTACCAGACGAAGGACCATCGGCGAAGGTATCGGCTGGTAGAGAAGCAAACCCTTTTAAGGTAACCATCTTTACCTCTGAAGAACACTAACACTAAGTAACTGTTGACATGAAGAAACCAGCCACTCCCCAAAAGAAGTGAGCGCCATCATCTCCATCTCTCTTTTCGGATCTTTTAAAATCCCCCTCAAAAATATTTCAGAAGTAGGTTAACAAAACATTTTCATACTGTTAACCATAGATTGCTAAATCCATTGAATTTTGACAACAGTTGGGAAAGGGATTGGTTAGAGGTTGTTTAGCTACGATACCTGAGGGCAATAACTTTCATGAAGGCTTATTTAGTTTAACCAGATTGTTACCAAAGCCCCCAAAGAGATTTTTAAGTCATCAAATGAAATCAAACAATACCACCGTAGGTTGGGCCTTGCCACCAGGCCGTAGGCCATAGGTTAGGTAGAGGCACGAAACCCAACTGGGAGAATAGGGAATGGGAAATAGACCTTTTTAGTTAAATAAATCTATACTTTTCATCTTTCTGATTGTTTTTGTGAATTGAACATTTTTCTAGTAAGCACCAGGTTTAAAGAACCTAATCTTAACCTGCGTTAAACTCTTCTTCATCCAGATAAGAAATAATGCTGGCTAGCACTCTGGGGGATTGAGTGTTCCTAGTGGTCTGTTAAGCCTAAGATTTTCGGTAAGGCGGATAAAGAGTAAAGAGTTTGAGGTGATGATGAGTCATTCTTTACTCGTCACTCTTTATCAGTAACCAACCCAAATTTTTAGCCTTGACGATGCACTAATGGTTAAGGTGATCTTTCTGTCAACGATCCGTCTGGTAATTTTTTAATGTATCTCGATTCTGATTTTTTGACGGCGTGGCAACAGCTTAGAAACGGGCAAGTTGATTGTCAGCAAGCATTACAACTATTGCGAGATGAGCAGGGAGCGCTTAATCTGCCCTTGCTTGACGATGAAGTGTGTCAGCGTTTCTTTCAGCTATTTCCTGAGCAACAAGAGCTGCCGCCTGTAGTGCCGCTGTTGCTTTGGCGTAATTGCTACTATCTGGGCAGCCCGGTGGCCCTGACGCCCGATTTAATTCAGCGGATTTGCGATCGCACCCTCACCCAAGTCAAAGTCCTATCCATCACCGAAAAAAGCTATCGCTGTTGGCATCACACCCGTAACTTCGATGTTAATCATATGGGGGATACTCCCCTGGTAAATCCCTTAACCGGTAACTGCGACTCAGAGGACATCAGCGAAACGACAGAGTTGTTTTTAGCCAAGGCTGAGGGCCAGATCGATCGCATTAAGACAATTATTGCCAGTGCGTTAAGAAATCGTGCCAGTGATGTTCACCTGGAACCGACCACCGAGGGACTGCAGGTGCGCTATCGCATTGACGGAGTATTGCGCCATGTGACCAAACTACCCCTAGAAATTAGCCGTCGTGTCATTGTTGCCCTGAAAGTAATGGCCAGCATGGACATAGCCGACAGTCGTCGGCCCCACGATGGTCGCATTGGTGAGCAATATATGTCTGGGGATGGTCAAGCCCTGGGCATGGATATGCGAGTAAGTACCCTGCCCTGTGTCTGTGGAGAAAAGGCCGTTGTGCGTTTGCTGCCACGCAAAAACCCCTTTTCTACCATCGATAAACTTGGCTTTTCCCCAAAAGTATTGCCCACCTATAAAACCTGGCTGGAACAACCCCAGGGGCTAATTATCTTCACCGGTCCTACCGGTTCTGGCAAAACCAGTACTCTGTATACCAGTCTGCAGTCCATCGCCACGGAACATGTCAACGTGGTTACAGTGGAAGACCCGGTAGAATATGTGCTACCGCGAATCACCCAAACCCAGGTCAATGAAGCCGCTGGCATGACCTTTGCCGCAGGACTGCGAGCTATCCTACGACAGGATCCCGACATTATTATGTTGGGCGAGGTGCGGGATCATGAAACTGCCGAAACAGCCGTAAGAGCGGCCTTAACCGGTCACCTGGTATTTACCACTCTACATACTAATGATGCGGTGGGAGCCATTCCCCGATTGCAGGATATTGGCCCTGATCCCAGTCTTATCAGCGATGCGCTACTGGGTGTGGTAGCCCAACGATTGGTGCGTCGCCTTTGTCCCCACTGTGCCGAGAGTTACACCGCCACTGAGTCTGACTTTAAGCGATTGGGATTACTGCCATCCCAGATCAAAACACCCACAGTTTTATATCGGGCACGCGGCTGCAGTCACTGTTTAGACTCTGGATACATTGGTCGGGAAGCCATTGTTGAATTACTCGAAGTGGATGAACCCATTCGAGAGATTATTCACAGCGGCAATATGATCGATTTACACCGCTATCTAAGAGAAACTGACTTTATGTCATTCCGTCAGGCTGCCATTGAAAAGGTCTTTGCCGGAGTAACCAGCATTGATGAAGTCTTTCGGGTACTACCCCGCAGTGCTCTGCGGGTGACTGAACCTCACTCCAAACAACGATTTAGGGAACTAACGGCCCAAAACACATAGCCTTATAAAACCACCACCTAAAACGAAATAGACTGACCACGGCTATCGCCGCATAGTTCAGCATAATCATCGGGAGACGACACCTGGTCTAACCGCCAACAGATATTCGTGGAGGTTTGTGCAATCTCAGTGTTCGTGGCTACCACTGTTGGCTGAGATTGTCGTCGGTAGCCCAAAAAGCGAATGGATTCACTAAAGTATCTGGTTAGCTCAGTTAAATCTCGATGCTGTTGCCAATCAGCACGCGAAACCTCTGTGGATGACACATAGGTCACTTGCCCGTTCCGTTCTCCAGATACAATAACCTTCAGCATTGTAGCTGACAGATTCTCAGTAAAATAGTTCTCGGTAGTCGTCTGCACTAACTCTGCCGCATGTTGTTCCAGAGTTTCAAAAGAGCGATGTTGGTTGGCATCCACCATCAGAGTGATAATTTCTGTGGTTGCCCAGGCTGGTTTGCCAAAGGTGCCCAATAAAATAACTAATCCTGCTAGCCAGTGTATTGGCTTGGTCAATGCATACATGGTTTGTCTTACCCCAATAAAATGCTTAAACGTCAAACTCAATATCAAAAAAGGGCGCACAGTTTTGTGCGCCCCACTGAGAGAGAGCACCCAGGCTTAATCGCTAATGTATTCAGGAAAAAATTCAAACACCTGGGGATTGCGAGGGTTAACAACTACCCGTAACCAATTGACATTGGGAGAGCCAAAGGTTTCTACCCGAGTGAAGTTGTCAATATCGACATTGTCATCAGGAACATTGAGGGGCTTGTCAATGCGGAAATAGTGGCTATCACCGTGGACCAATACAACGGGTTTGCCAAAGGCTAGGGTTTCTGCCTGGAGCAGATCAATAAAGTCATTAAACCCAGTACGCTCCTCAGGTTCTCTATCAAAGCGGGGGTTGGCATGGATAACGACCATTAGCGCACGGCTATTTTGACTGTCTGCTTCATCAAACGCTTCTTCTAACCAAGCTAAGTTGGCTTCATTCCGATCCTCATATTCAGCATCGTTCTCAGCATTGCGACCCAGGTTATTGTTACTACCTACAACATGGATACCAGCGTAGGTCACCTCGCCATAGTTCCAAATGACATTCTCACGATATTCACTAAACCCTGACTCATCGCTCTGACGCCTTACGGTCAAAGTTCGCTGACCCAGGGTTTGGTTTCCATCAGATACTGGGAAGAAAAGCTCACGGATTTTGGCCAAACGCTCAATGGGATCAAACTGCCCAGCCCCTTCACGGTGACAATCCGTCCACTCGTTATCACCAGGAATATAAATCAACGGATGCACAAATCGCTGAAATAAATTCAACCGTGCTTCAAAGGCTTCGTCTGTACAGGGCGTAGACCCCCCTTTAAAGTCACCATCATGAACGATAAATTCTAAGCGGGAGCTATTAATCTCAGACAACAGCGTTTCGAACTTTTCTTCCTGGATCGGATCGTAGGGAAGGTCACCAGTAAGCGCAAACTCGTAGCGACTTAGATTGCTAGAACGCTGAGCCAAGCCAGGTACGGCTAAAGCGGCTGAAAATAGACCGGCTAAACAAACAGAAGACAGGAGTAGATGCTTGATACGCATGATATAACCTCGTGATGAAAATTTGGATATTGTTCAGGCTTGACGACGACGCAAAGCACTTCCAGCCACAGTCAGAAGTATTCCAACAATCAAACCAGGCTCAGGTGTAGACGCAAAATTCAGTTCACCATCCGCTAATAAAGCGACATCTCCACGCAGATCATCACTGATGAAATCAACTCCACCAGGGATATTGGTATTAAATTCAAAGACGAAATCAGGACCGTCAATTTCTACCTTGTAGTTCAATGCAGCAGGACTGCCGGAGTTAAAAATAGCTTGAGGAAAACCGATACCAAATCCGGTATCATCCTGAGCGCTATAGGTCACAGGCGTGATTGTATCTGAACCAACAAAATCAAACGTTAGATCGAGTAGGCCTTTATCAAGGGAAAGGGTTTCCTCACCACTGCCGGTAAGAAAACTATCGTCATAAACAAAGCTCCCTAAAAAGGTTTCACCGACAGGAAATAGATCGCCATCAATGATCTCTACAGAAAAATCTTGCTGTAGGGTTACAGCATTGGCAGGAGCAGCACTAAACGTAATAAGGCCACTGGTTAGGGTCATGCCAACCAGGGCAATTTTCCGACAAAGGTGCATGGTAGAACCTCACAGGTGACAAAATATGCCGCTGCTAACCAAGGATCAGCAACAACTGAAATAAAAACTAAAGAAATGCACTATCTACACAGTGTTATCCTTTGAAGGGATAAAATCCATTGTTTTACCAACAGGTGTTTTAACAATGAAACTAACGGCTCAAGATCTTCTGGCGCGATATGCCGCTGGTGAACGAGATTTTTCAGGAACTGAACTCGACGATCTAAAGTTTAAGCAGGAAAATCTATCTGGCATAAACCTTGAAGTGGCTACTTTAGATGGCGTTCTTTTTCGTGAGACTATCTTGAAAAATGCCTGTTTTAGAAAGGCTAATTTAGTTGATGCTAATATTCGTAAAGCCAATCTAGAGAATGCTGACCTATCTGAGGCCGATCTAGAAGGAGCCGATTTAGAAGGCAGTAATTTAAGTGGCGCTTGTCTAGAAGGGGCAAATCTTAAGAGTGCCAGTCTTCGTAACGTTAACTTAAAAGGCGCTAATTTGAAAAATGCTGACCTACGTGGTGTTGCGCTCCTAGGAGCAAACCTAGAAAATGTTCAAATTGAGGGTACTAGCCTTAAAGGTGCTCTGCTAAAAGGTACTCAACTAGAAAACCATCAGTAGTCTGCGATGAAGGGTGAAGAGTAAAGAGTGAAACATTTACCTTTTACCCTTTACCCTTCACGTAAACTAACTAACTATCACCTTATACAGTCGTGATGGGCTGACCATCTTGTCTGTACAGCATGATAGTGATACCAGGGGACTGGATGTTGAAGAACATCTTAGTACCATCGGCAGAGAAGCAACCACCTGCAAACTCACTGCCCTCAAAGCCAGGAGCAATGTTCTTAGCAATTTGGAAGAGTCCGCCGTCTAGAGTTACACCTACAACATACTGTTCACCACCACCATCTTCAAACAGGTAGAGGGTACCATCAGGAGCAACAGTGATGTTGTCAGGATTGTCAAGAGCAACTTCATCAGTGGACTCAACAAACAGAGTTACTGTTTCAGTCACATCGTCATAGCACCAAACCTGACCAGCGCCAGCATCTCCACCGCTGGTACATACCCAGTAAATCTTGCCATTACCGTACCAGGCACCTTCACCACGGGCAAAGATAGCACCGCCTAGTTCCTGAGCATCAAGGCGAAGAACATCTTCATCAGGGTTAATGTTGACACCGTTGGCGTTCAAGCTCACCCACTCCACAGCTAGAGGCTGGTTCAGTAAGGACAACACACCAGTACGAGTATCCTGAGGGCCATCTACAAGGGTAAGTACCTGCAGCTCACCACCAGCAGCTAGGTTACCAGGGGTGTTAGGAATATAGCGATAAATGCAGCTATCGCCACGGTCCTCAGTCTCATATACATAACCAGTAGCAGGGTCAACAGCCACTGCTTCGTGGTTGAAACGACCCATTTCAATTAGGGCTACAGGATCCACTAAACCACCACGGGCAGGCACTTCAAAGTTAAAGCCGTGCTTAACCGTGGAGTTTTCGTTGTTGTCAGGAGTGCTGACGTTCTCTTCACAGGAAATCCAGCTACCCCAAGGTGTGGGACCACCTGCACAGTTACGGTAAGTACCGGCAAGAGAAACATAATCCCGTAAAACTTGACCACTGTTGGTGATGATCATGGTGGACGTACCACCAGCACCTAGACCTTCAGGCACAGTTTGGTCAAACCGATCATAGGCTTTAGCAAGGCCAGTACCACCAGTAAAGCCAGAGCCGTCGTCTTCACCAGGGCTCAACTCATGGTTTTGTACCAGAATGTTGGTACCACGGGGACCCGCAAACCAAGCCATACCATCGTGGTCGCTAGGGCAAGGGTTGCCATCGCTCATTTTCATTCCACTAACGTGGAATGCACAATATTCAAATCCCTCGGGAACCTCTAGCAGGGCACCTGCAGTCTGAATGTTATAGACAGGGCTGAATCGGGGGTCAACATTGGCAGGCAACTTGGCAGTCAATGGGCCAAAGGGGTCAGCCGCAGGATTTTGACCAAAGGCTTTTTTGGCTAGAAGTGCCTGTAGGGGGGAAACAGCTAATGCACCAGCTGCACCAGCACCCATAAAGCTGAAAAAACTACGACGAGATAGGGAAACCACTATGTTCTCTCCTCTCTAGAAAACAGTAAATACAAACGGAATTCGATCTGGCAAGGGGACGATTAAGGCTATTTTTCGACGATCAGACGATCAAAGTTTTCAAACACTGATGCAGCTGCTTTATATCGTTTAGATAGATGACAGTGCTAAAAATGCTTTCAAGGCTTAAGCCTGTGGACATAGGCCCATACAGATTTTTCCCATAGAAAACGATTGACAAGACAACACAAGCGACAGGTTTATGCGCCGCCTCAAGCAATCAAAATCTCTAGAAAAAATTGTTTTGAATCCTATGCCGCAAAGATTTTATCAAGCGTTCTCTCGTAAGTAGTTAAGGCAGGATTAACGAGAGTTTAGTATTTATCGTCTTGAGGTTGTGTAAGTTTGACAAAACCAATGAAATCCTTCTCTTTTAATGATTATGGCAATGGTGTCGTTACAAATTCTGTTTAATTGACAGAAAAGTATGTGTGCTTGTCTACAAAGAAGTGTGACTTGACATTGTATTCTTATTAGTCAAGCTCATCGATTAGTGCTTCACGCCGATTTAATTCAGCTAGAAACTGTTGACGGGTCTGTTGCCGACTAGCTGCTATTTGGGTTGGCTGGGCATAGCCTAACAAAATACGCACGCTGGTACTATAACGAGCCCAGGTTTGAATATCAGATTGCTGTTGCCACTGCTCACGGGACACTTCGGCCATGAGGAGGGGTAAAAGTTGACCGTTGCGATTGATCAGAACAGTTAGCTCAATAGGAGCAGCCTCTGGATTGGTGTCAAAGGATGTTGCGATCGCATCATTGGCCATCACCACGGCCTGCTCTATCAGCCGATTATAGTTATGGACCTGATCGGCTTGTAGCGTGATGCTGATTGATTCGGTTGCGACCTGATCGGTTAGGGTGGGTTGTGCGATCGCAGACACATTTGCAATCCCAAGACTCAACAGGGCGAGTAAACTACTGGAACAAAACTGAAAGAAAGGCTTAACCATAATTGCCCACCAAACGGGGTTGGAAAAAGTTCTGGAATAGACATTAAAACATAGACAAATGCCTTAAACATCTAGATAAGAGAAGTTTAACGAAGGGTTAGGGTCATAAAATAAATTGTTATGCCACGTCTAAATCCAGCAATATTTTAGATACTGAGAAAAATCACGCCATAGTAAACGGAGATAAATATTTAAGTAGTAACTTTAAAACAGATTTTGCTTTGATGGGTTTACTCACAAAGTCTGACGCACCCACCATTTTGGCCCTTATCCATGCCGAAATTCTATTAGTATTCGCCACAATAACAATGGGAGTATTTTTGAGCATAGAGATGCGCCGAATCTGAGTACACAGCTCATAGCCATTAGCTACGGGCAGTCCTAACTCTAAAAAGATTAGCTGGGGTTTGAGTTTTATGAGCTGTGATAAAACTTGTAGAGAATCAGAGATATTGACATAACTATACCCAGCCCCCTCAACAATCTCTGCCATCACTTGGCTACTAAGGGAGTTATCATCCACACATACCACCATAGTCTCACCAAGCAGACTTTGAGAGTAGGGAGTAGTCTCTGCTTCTGGCAAAGTTGTCTGCAAATTCAACAGACTTGATGACCTCCGACTGGTACCTGCAAGATTCGTCGCGCTCTTATCTAACAGAGTTTCTATCCTCTCCAATATATGTCTAACAGAAGCAGGTTTCTTAAGATAGGCATCAAAGCCCGTTTGTATCAGTAAATGCCCGTTTACGCTGGGGTCTGCCATGGCAATCACTGGAATCAACCCTGTAGGGCTAGATTCCCTAAGTATTTTGATAGCTTGCCAGCCATTCAACCCCACTGCATCTATATCCATGACAATCAAATCAGGGGCTTCAGTAGCAGCCAGGGTTATCCCTTCGTCGCCCCGCTGGGTCGTCACTACGTCATAGTTATACAGCTTCAGCGCACGTGTCAGGATTTGACGACTGTCTCTATCGTTATCTATCAATAGAACTTTAGCTATATTAGCCATACTAACTATAAGAATTATTTATCTTACAACTATCTATAGACAGAGATCGATAGTCCAGCTTGATTTACTCCCGTTTTCTAGCCTAGAGATGCACTTCCGTCTAATTTAACCAGCTCTATACAAACTATCAGGCAAAATACGGACTTCGTTAAAAATATGAACTTTTATAAAGCAGTAGTTATACTTACGTATATCAATAGTCTTAATTTTGCGCTTGACGCAATGCTAGGGCTTTTGCCTTGGTTAGTTGACGTTATCTTTTAGTTTCGGGGTAAATGCCCATCAAAGCCGGTAGCAAGGAAGCTAATTAATACTGCTATTTGTTCGGGAGAAAAATTGTTGGATACTGTCTACTATTTTGGTCCAGGGATACCTTGTAGGGGACCTTGTTGTTCTGACGCTGACCAAAAAGAGATTACTCCATGAACTTCCAAAAGGTATTCATACTGATAACAGTCTCTTTAGGAGCTGTGTTGATAGTGCCATTTATACCAAAAGCCAGGGCTAGAGGTGATTATTTTCAGCTAACGACAATGTTCCTTGAACATGAAAACAAGTGTTTTGAAGGCAATCGTCTGGCCCCTGAATCAGTGTTAAAGGGCGCAGCTTTTATGGATGATTGCCAAAATGTATCAGGGCAGCTGTGGAAGAAAATACCGGCTGACAATGGTTATTTTAAGCTGACCACCTTGTTTCTGGAGGGGCAGTATAAATGTCTTGAAGGGAATCAGGTAACCGATGGGTCAGTCTTAGGAGGTGCAGCCTTTATGGACAATTGTCGCAATGTGTCGAGCCAGCTATGGAAGGTGATGCCGGTCGGTAATGGTTACTATAAACTGACGACAATGTTTCTGGAAGGTCAGAATAAGTGTCTTGACGGAAATCGTCTGGCTCCTGAGTCGATGTTGGGAGGGGCTGCCTTTATGAATGATTGTCAGGATGTATCAGGACAGCTGTGGACAATTAAGTAGTAAGGGATGTGCGAGGAAATAATGTACCCTTTGAGAGGCTTGGCGATACCTGGTTCCCCTTATAAAGGGGAACCGTCAGGGAGGGGGTTTCGACACTGGCGCTATCGGTCGAAACCCCTCCGCCTACGGCACCTCCCCTAAGCCCGAAGGGCAGGCTTCGCCAACGTAAGGGGAGGAAATCCTACAACACAATTTCAAACGGGTATTTTATTTATTGGCAAGTCCCTAAGTAGGATAAGCCTCGTGTGGTTCAAAGGAGATTCTTTTTTATAACGCCTGACGTTTCCTGTAATTGCTGCACTAACGACCAAAATATATCAAAATTAGGAATCTGTTTAAGTTCAACCCTGGCTCAATGGCTACGGAGATAGCTTAAAACACTATTTGTATGGCATTTAACATGGACTTTGGTAGCACCATTGGCAACAGTACTTTGATCCAGGGTTACAGCTTGAAGTTCTGACCAGGGCAAGGTTTTATTGTTATAAGTGATACCATCAGTACTGAGGCTTAAGGGACCAAACTCGATGGTGTCTCCCTGTTGATAGGCTTGGGTTATTTGTTGCAATTTGTTAGGAAAGATTTGAGCTTTAACATGGTCGCCCACTTCGTCAAAGCCAGAGACAATCCGTTCGCCCGTTGTCAGTTCAAACTGATATGTGTGTAAGATTTTGCCACCTTTCAGGCTGGAGCGCATTGTTCCCGTTTGAGACTGTTCAGTCAGCATACCGCCTACTAACAGTGTTGCCAGGGGTATGGCAATATTTTGATCGTAATAAATGTCTCGTTTGGTTTGATAGATGTTTTGAATATCGCAGTACAGGATGGCACGATACTGGTGGCGTTTGACAGTTACTAAGCCATAATCATAGAGAATTTGACGATCGTGTCGTCGGCCCATGGCTTCATAGGCACCGACTAAACCAATTAGGATGCATAGGCTGAACAGGACATAGTAGGGGGCAGCTGACTAAGGTCTACGGACTGTGGTGAGCTGAGTACAACCAATAGGATAAAGCTTAAAAAGACGATACCAATGCCTCCGACTGCTAGGGTGAGGCTGATAAATGGGTTTTTCAGTAAGGGGTAGCGATAGGTGCCGAGGGTATTGCCAAGGGGGTATTGCTGTTCTAGTTGGTCTAGTGTCATGGTGCTGATAGAGGTCAGACGAGATATTGGTAGACCCTCAAGCGCAGTTTATCTGGACGGTTTTGGTGAAGTGGTGATGGTTTCTGCCGGATGGATTGTAGAAATCGACAATTATATGGGCTCAGTATAGTTGAATATATGGGGCAACGATGGTCTAACAGGTCAATGTAATACTAGTGGTCTGGCAAGCCTAAGATTTTCGGTAAGATGGTTAAAGAGCCAAGAGTCTAAAGGGATGAAGAGTCACTCTTTACCCGTCACCCTTTATCAGTAACCAACCCGAATTTTTAGCTTTGACGATGCATTAGTCGCTGGGTTCATTATTCTCTTGAATAGACTGAATTTTCTGAAGAGCATAGTCCTTTAAAGGGGCAACGTTAATCTCTTCGCCAATGGTAGCAGCAGCTTGTAGACTACTGATTGCTTGTTCGGTTTGGTTAAGGGCTAAGTAGGCATCAGAAATAAACATATATAGGTTTCGTCCCTGGCTATAGCGATCTCCGATTTGACTATAGACTGTTTGAGCAGTTTGATAGGCTTCCAGGGCTACGTTGGGGTCTTCCTCCAGGCTGCCAATGGCCTGAAGCGTATTGGCTTCGCCGAGGCGAGCACCCACCTGGCGATAAATGGCGTTCTCGATGGCGTTCTCGTAGTTTTCTAAGGCCTCATCTCTGCGGTCGAGAAATTGCCAAGCTTGGACGCTTCGAGGCCAATGGCGATTCTCGAGTTCTCGTATCTAAGGCGTTTGAGAAATTTCGCTTTGAGCGTATTGGCTTCGCCGAGGCGATCACCCACCTGGCGATAAATCTCGATGGCGTTCTCGTAGTTTTCTAAGGCCTCACTACTTCGTTTGAGAAATTGCAGCACGTCGCCAATGGCTTTGAGCGTATTGGCTTCGCCGAGGCGAGCACCCACCTGGCGATAAATCTCGATGGCGTTCTCGTAGTTTTCTAAGGCCTCATCTCTGCGGTCGAGAAATTGCAGCACGTCGCCAATGGCTTTGAGCGTATTGGCTTCGCCGAGGCGAGCACCCACCTGGCGATAAATCTCGATGGCGTTCTCGTAGTTTTCTAAGGCCTCACTACTTCGTTTGAGAAATTGCAGCACGTCGCCAATGGCTTTGAGCGTATTGGCTTCGCCGAGGCGAGCACCCACCTGGCGATAAATCTCGATGGCGTTCTCGTAGTTTTCTAAGGCCTCACTACTTCGTTTGAGAAATTGCAGCACGTCGCCAATGGCTTGGAGCGTATTGGCTTCGCCGAGGCGATCACCCACCTGGCGATAAATCTCGATGGCGTTCTCGTAGTTTTCTAAGGCCTCACTACTTCGTTTGAGAAATTGCAGCACGTCGCCAATGGCTTGGAGCGTATTGGCTTCGCCGAGGCGATCACCCACCTGGCGATAAATCTCGATGGCGTTCTCGTAGTTTTCTAAGGCCTCATCTCTGCGGTCGAGAAATTGCAGCACGTCGCCAATGGCTTTGAGCGTATTGGCTTCGCCGAGGCGAGCACCCACCTGGCGATAAATCTCGATGGCGTTCTCGTAGTTTTCTAAGGCCTCACTACTTCGTTTGAGAAATTGCAGCACGTCGCCAATGGCTTTGAGCGTATTGGCTTCGCCGAGGCGAGCACCCACCTGGCGATAAATCTCGATGGCGTTCTCGTAGTTTTCTAAGGCCTCACTACTTCGTTTGAGAAATTGCAGCACGTCGCCAATGGCTTGGAGCGTATTGGCTTCGCCGAGGCGATCACCCACCTGGCGATAAATCTCGATGGCGTTCTCGTAGTTTTCTAAGGCCTCACTACTTCGTTTGAGAAATTGCAGCACGTCGCCAATGGCTTTGAGCGTATTGGCTTCGCCGAGGCGAGCACCCACCTGGCGATAAATCTCGATGGCGTTCTCGTAGTTTTCTAAGGCCTCATCTCTGCGGTTGAGAAATTGCAGCACGTCGCCAATGGCTTTGAGCGTATTGGCTTCGCCGAGGCGAGCACCCACCTGGCGATAAATCTCGATGGCGTTCTCGTAGTTTTCTAAGGCCTCATCTCTGCGGTCGAGAAATTGCAGCACGTCGCCAATGGCTTGGAGCGTATTGGCTTCGCCGAGGCGAGCACCCACCTGGCGATAAATCTCGATGGCGTTCTCGTAGTTTTCTAAGGCCTCATCTCTGCGGTCGAGAAATTGCAGCACGTCGCCAATGGCTTTGAGCGTATTGGCTTCGCCGAGGCGAGCACCCACCTGGCGATAAATCTCGATGGCGTTCTCGTAGTTTTCTAAGGCCTCATCTCTGCGGTCGAGAAATTGCAGCACGTCGCCAATGGCTTTGAGCGTATTGGCTTCGCCGAGGCGATCACCCACCTGGCGATAAATCTCGATGGCGTTCTCGTAGTTTTCTAAGGCCTCATCTCTGCGGTCGAGAAATTGCAGCACGTCGCCGTATTTCTTCAAAACATCAGCGTATATTCTCTTATCCTCATTTTCGGGAATCCAGCCCCATAAAGCTACCTCGTATAGCTCATGGCGGACCTGACTATAGCCCCGTAGCTGTAACACCATATCCAAACTGCTGTAGCGGTCTTCCTCATCCGTATCCTGCCATAGCAAATTCAGGGCTTCGGTGCGTTGCTCTAACTGGCAGAGATGATAGAAAAGTTCTTTATAGGCAAATGTTTCTGCCAGCTGAGTGCTCGGTCCCAAATATGGCTGCAGCTGGGGCAAATAAAACTTGACAGCCTTCTGATGACCATCATTATTTCCATTCCGGTTCAAATATCGCTGAATTAGCGGCTGAAACTGATACTGCCAAAGGCGCTCACCATTAATGGAGTCTTTTTGGGCCACCAGCAACGATCGTTTGGCCAGCTGCCGCAGTTGCTGATCACTTATCGTGTCGTTTACCATCGCTTGGGCCGCCTTCAGGGTAAACGGCTGTCGATAGACACTGCTATATTGCAGCACATGCCGTAGCGTTTCCGGTAGCCGCTCTAATGTTGCCTCTAGCAGTTTGGCAATGCTGGTTTCCGGTTGACCGCGATGTAACCCAATCAGGTCAAACAGATTCATCCCGCTAATAGTAGTGAGATTATTCACATGGGGGTCGTCTTCGTCGTCGTCAAGCAGCCAGCCCGCTGACAGTTTCAACAATAGGGGATGCCCCTCTGCTGCATCCACCAGCGTTTGTAACTCTATTTCATTGCCTACTATGTCAAGCTTTTGCAATAAGCTCACTCCAGCCGGGGTGCTTAGACCATCTACTTGTTGCCATTTACAATAAGGCCGCACATTGGCAGGCAGCTTGGGCTCCTCTCGACTAGTGACTAAAACCTTACTAGCACTTTTGCTGCCCAACCACCCTAATAAAAATGTCTCATAGCCGTTATCAATCCAGGTACCATCAGATTGCAGTAATGTTTCCAGGTTGTCTAAAATCAGCAAATAGCAACCGACTGACAGTTGATTAATTACCCGATCCGCAAGTTCCTTATTACCTGTCTGGTCATCTACTGCCAGATTAAAGTGAGCTAAAAACCATCGCCCCCAGATTGCAAACGAATAGGGCTGGTTAAACGAAATGGCCAGGGTAAATTTTATTCTATGTTCTACTCTTTGACACTGCTCCTTAATGATTTCTGCCAAAGCCGATTTGCCAAAGCCCCCAGCACCTTTAAGGCCGATCAGCTGTATGGCATCCTTTGTTAGCCAGGTGTGTAAATTTTCCAGCTCAGTCTCTCGCCCCTGCCAGTGACGGGTATCGGGACGAAAGTTGGGGCTAATAAAATCATCCGGGTTTAACGTTGGCTGGACCGCTCCAGACGACTCTAGCTAATCGGTTTTCTGAACATAAGTAATATTTTGAGTACCGCCAATGTAGTTGGTGCTGTTATTTCCGTCGATCTGGTTAATATAGCCCGTAGCGTTGTCGTGGATATTTTGCACAGTCGAGCTATTGTCGTTAACCTTGCCAAGGTTAATTTCCTGACCCAGCAGCGTTAGTTCATTAGCAAACTGCGGATCTTCCCGCATGGCAATCTTCAAATAATCGGAAACGGCCTCCAGGTCTTCTGTATTACCTTGACTGGCTTCTAACCGTTTTGCTGCATTTACCGCCGGAGCGTTGCCCGTCAGTCGCGTCATAATTTTCTGGCGCAGCTCCTCCATTTTACCCAGGGCCGCTTCGGTAAATTTCTTGGCTGTTTCCCCTGCCGCCGTTTCCAAAAATTTCTTAAATGCCAACTCTGTGAGGGCTGATGCTGTGAATGTAGCGACCGGTCCGACCATCGTGATAACCTTCAGATACTTCAATCAGTTTCGTTATAACTTAACAATCCTGATATCGGTAATTCCTGAAAGTTTTTGATAGGGTTTACAGTTTATTGCCATAGTTTATTGCCATGTTTCGATATCTGGCCGTAGGGGGTCCTTTAGTTGAAAGCCACCGGACATCCATGACCAAAAGTCAGGAGCGTGTAGAGCCATTCGTCTGATCGCGTAATCTGGCAAGACAAAGACCATTAGATACGGCAGTTGAAGGGTAAATACATCACGAACCCAGTTAAGATTTACTAAAAATGGCGGATATTCTCCCTTTTTACCAATCGAATTTTCTAATCCTTGCAAGATAAATACTAGCTTTTTGCCGTTGGCCTGCTTGATAACGGTTGGTAGTACAGCTTTAATTTCGGGTATCAAATAGCGGAGCTGAGGATTGTTGAACTTTAAGGTTTCAAAATGGATGTTGTGGCAGCGTGGATGGTGTTGAAGATGATCGGCAATACCATTTATGTCCCAGGAGACTATATTCCAGGATAAACTGACTGCGATAAAGCCTAGGGTGAATCCCTCTGAGAAATCAGCAAAAACAGCTAGTTCATTGAGTGTTTTTACATTTAATTTTAAAAACTCAGTAGATAAAGAAGTGTTTAATCTCTCTTGCATGTGGTGATGATTTTGCCTCACAGAGCAAATTTTATCAAACTTCCGTTTCTTGAATTCGTTGAACGTTGGGTAACTATAGATATCAGCTACCTCAGTCTATTCCTTCTTTGTCCATCCCCCCCCACAGAGATCACTATGTCCCATACAATGAAATTAAACCCAGTGCGAACACCAGACAGGCCATGGCATTAACCGCGCAAGAACTGGCAGATCTAATGCCAGATGCCACTCAACTAGAAAGTAATGAACCAGAAATGGAAAGTTCGTTGCACTATGCCCAGCTAGCATTGCTAGTAGCCTGTTTAGACTGGTTATGGCGGGACCGAACCGACTTTTTTATTGGCGCTAATCTAACCATTTACTTTAGTCGAGAACAGCTCAAAAATCGTGACTACCGTGGCCCAGACTTCTTTTTAATCAAAAATACTGAGCGGCATCCCCGCAAATCTTGGGTGGTTTGGGAAGAGCGGGGTCAATATCCCGATTTAATTATTGAATTGCTGTCCGAGTCAACGGCAAAGACCGATAAAAACTTAAAGAAGGCCCTCTATCAAGACCGATTTCGCACGCCAGAATATTTCTGGTTTTCACCGGAGACCCTAGAGTTTGAAGGGTTTCGATTAGTGGACCAACGCTATGAACCAATCGCGCCCACAGAAAATGGATACCTTTGGAGTCAGGCCCTTGAGCTTTACCTGGGTGTTCAAGCAGGGCAGTTGCGCTATTTCCAAGAAAATAGGGAGCTGGTGTTAACCCCTGAGGAAGCAGCAGAACAGGCTCAAACGCAGGCTCAGGAAGCTGCAGCACGAGCTGCTAGATTAGCAGAGCAGCTAAGGGCATTGGGCATAGAACCGGATAGTTAGAGGGCTAACTCTGGCAAGACCCTACAATCCAGAATCTCTTACCTTATAATCAATCTCCTCCACTGGCAGATTCTCACAATCCAAATCCCCATACCGCAGCTGCAACCTGCGTTCCTTTGCATACTCCACTAGCCTGCCACCATACTTCTCCGCTTCCGTCCCCAACCCCTGGATGCGGATTTTGCCGTTAAACACCGTTGCCCGCGCCAAATAGATTACCAAATCATCCCGCGAAGGCCGATTCACTGTCACACTGGCGGTCAAGTGCGCTACCCCCCGCTCATCCAACTCCTGGGGCAACGCCATCGCCGTATTCCGAATTCCCCGAATCGCCACAATCGCCGAAGCAATTGCCATCGTAATATCCACCCCATCATCCGTCAAAATCTGATTGTTTGACAGATACTGAAAATTTCTCTCCCGCAGATCATCACGAATACGACGATGAATGAGATTGTGTTGGTTGTAATGGGTTAATGCCCCCACAATGGCACCACAAGCAGCCCGAGGTTCTCGCCAGGGAGACTCTCGGGTTTTGCCATAAATCTGTTTATCGCCATCCCGCAAACGGCCCACATGGGTCTTTAGATCAATCGCCACCAGCGATATCGACTGTGGATTGCCCGCATACACCCGTCGCTTGAGGGCTTCGTCCAGCTCATGGGCCACCGTCACATGGGCCAATGTCGCCCCATTATCTGTCCCCCCACCCGCCGGGAAAAACGCCTCTAGCTTGAGTTCGCCAATTTCAGACAGTGTGGCAAATCGGGAGGCGACTACATCTCGATAGCGTTTGGTCGCCTCGCCCTGGTGGATGCGATCGCCACAGTTAGTATAGGCCAACGTCGTTACCACACTCGGCAAACTCATATCCGCACCACAGGCCTTGATATCCGTCGGGCTGACTGCCGCAAACTGCAGTTCATCCCGCAAAATTTGCAACCCTTTAATTAGGGCGTAGCGATCGCTAACGATTTCATTCAGATAGTTGTGGTACGCATTGCGCTCCATGCCAAAGCTAGCGCCTAGCTGCCAAAAGCGGTCTACTCGGCCTTGGGTCGCTACTGCATCAAAAGGGATGGTCATGGTTGTTTGTTAAGCGCAAACACATCAAAGGGGATGACGTCTGACTCGGGCTTACGGGTATCAAAATAATAACTGGTGACGTTGCCTGTGCCCGTATCTAGAATGCTAAAGGCGGTAATATCATTGCTAGAAAGATAGGGTAATGGCTGGCCGGTCTCATCCTTGAATGGCTTTAGGCTGGGCACGATGGGGGTTAACCCATTAGGATCGCCAATAGCCTCATAGGTCTCTTTGTAACGATTATCGTTAGGCACCGGTCTAGGATTGTCGGCCATGTGAGCATTATAGGTATTACCCACATTCGAAGACTCCAAAAATTGCATCCCGCCATCACTCTCAAAGCGATTCCATAGGTGGGAGTGACCATAAAACACCAGGTTTGTACCCGCCTCTTCTAACAGGGGCAACAAATACTTGACAATGTGATCGTCACCCTTAGGATATTCGTAGCGAATATCCGTGAGATTGCCATCATCATCATGGTCGTATACCGGTATGGGTGTGGTAAACGCAGGTACCACATTACCCCCCAGGCTATGGGGCGGATGGTGCAGCATAACAATCTTATATTTAGCCTGTTGAAATGCCTCGCTAGCCAGTTCTTCTTTTAGCCATTCATACTGGGGACTACCCGGTTCAATACTTTCAAAAATCATGTGACCATGGCCCCAATTTTTCGGGTTATCCAGGTCAGCTTTTCGCTCTTGGTAGCGACCACGGGTGTCGTCATCCACCGTAAACATGCGCCATATCTGGGTCACATAAAGAGACACCAGGCGCACATCCCCAAAAGTGGTGGCATAGTAACGCTGGGTTTCACCATCACCACGGGGAGTCTTAGGCAACGAAAAGATCTCGTTATAGGTATCGATATTAAACGAGTTGTTTTTTAGCCACCGTTGTTCTACCCCAGGCGTATCAGTAGGGTTAAACACGTTTTTATACTGGTCATAGAGAGTTTTAGCAGCGTCCCAGGGCACAGGGTCGTTAAACTGGTCATTTAGACCATTGGTGTTGCTGTAGCGTCCCATCACCTCATGGTTGCCCACTGCCGTAAATAGGGGGGCATTTTGAATCAGCTGACCGCCCCGGTATACGGTGCTAGTACCCTCTTTTTCTAGGGTGTAGTTTCCACGCCCCTGTAAACAAGGAAAAAATGCGCCTCCCCGCGCATCGTCAAACCATTCTGAGGCTCGATCTGGGATGTTGACCAGGTCTCCAGCTAAAAACACACCATCGATTTGACCCATGGTTTCTTCTACTTTTTGTAGATTAGCAGCGGTCATGGGCATCAGCTGATGATCTGACGTCAGTAAGATCTTTAGGGGCTGACCGGCTGGCGGTAATGCGCTTAAGGAAAACCGATCGCTTTGAATGGTATTGCCATCATCATCAGTGCTAACCACCCCATAGGGAACTTGTAAACCGGGGCGGAGGTTACGAATTTCAGCTTCGTGTCGCCAAATGGGGCGCTCGGTTACTTGCTCGTAGGACTCAACAGTACTGGACTTGGCATCCTCACGGGTGCGGCTTAGCTGAGTTGTCGTTGCGGGGACGACCTCATCCGTGGGGCCGTAGATTACTTGGTGATCGCTGCCTTCAAATTCGGTAAACCAGACCACACGTACCGACGACTCGGTGGGCGATTGCAGAAATGGATCCGTGAGTAGGGTAGCTTTGGGAGGCATAGACGTTGGCTGCAGGGGTGCTATCGGTACATTGCTTAACTGTACAAATAACACCACACCCAGGGAAAACAATAGTCCCAAGGCTACTAATGTTCCGGTTTTGGCTCGGGCCATGGAAAATTCCTGGATAGTGACCGATATCTAAGTGACTGATATCAATGCGATTTACTGTTCGCTAATTTACCCTGTGAACGGTCATAAGAGTTCTCTATCCATACCCAATTGAAAAATTGTCTAAAGCGGTCTCTACCTTTTAATTCTAAGAGGAATGATAGATGGGGGATAAGGGGACGACCTAAGCAGGGTGACATTCTTTATTTAGCTGATTTTTTATCCAAAATTTAACACTGGCTAAGTATTAATATTTGACGGTTTATTTTTACAGGGTATAGATGGCCAAGCTGCGCCTGCCAAAATTAAATAGCTGGGTGACAACCTTGGTCTTAGCGTCCATCGGTTTACATGGCCTGGTGCTGGCATTGCCGATGCCAGATTTGGTGGTCGAAACCCCTGAAACCCCTGAAATTACTGATCCAGAAGTGATTCAGGTAGTAACCTTGCCCAAGTTGGCAAAGGCTGCTGAACCGTCTGAATCTTCCGAACCGCTACTGCCAGAACCTGAGGACCCCCTACCTGAGGAACCGCCATTTAGGGAAGCGCCAGTGGAAGAAATCGTGCTAGCGGATCCAGAGATATTGGACGAGATTGAACCTGAACTGGACGACTTTATTGAAGACGAATGGGAGCAGGAGCCAGACATTGAACCTAATCCAGTGGGTGTAGATGAGGAGTTGAGGGATGAAGAGCCCATTGAGCTGACGCTAGATCAGCGCATGGCAAGTCTTGATAGCTACAGCAATTTTGACGGTATGCGGGTTGGGGATGGGGTAGCCGCAACTCGACTTGGTGAAATATCACTGCAGGGGGGGGGCTGGCCCAGCCCTTTTCGAGAGTTAGAACAGGGCTTGGTTGCCGTTATGGTCCCGCTGCAGGATTGTTTAGAGGAACCGCCAGGAACCTCGGTAAGTTTTATCGTTGAAGTAGGGCCTGATGGCATGTTAACCGGTGACCCAGAACCCTTAAACAGTGCCGGATATGAGGTGTTGGATGAAAAAGCACTAGAGATTGCTCGTAATGCAGATTATGCTGCATATCATCCAGCCGGTGAGACAAAGGCTTACTCCTTCGCCATCCAGATTGAGTATGAAGCTTGTATTCCAACGTAGAGTGCTGTTAGCGAAGCGTAACGCACCCAATTAAGGGGATATGCCTAACCAATACCCAGACGTCCAGCCAAGCTCGGACTCAAAGGAATTAATGTGGCCAACATTAAAAACAGAATCAGCAATGCCAGAGCAGCACGGGCGTCATCCGGCTCGGTAATATCGTCTGTACAAGGCCGTTCTTCACCACGCTGTAGAAATAAGATGAGGGCTCCCCAGTAAAGGGCGAGGGGGTTACCCAGGGCGATGAGAATTAGGATAATCAGGGTAACAGCGGTAGCTCGTCCGGCAATTTTGCGACCGTAGATGGATTGGACAATGCGACCACCATCAATACGTCCAGCAGGCATAATATTCAGGGCTGTGATCACCATGCCCAACCACCCCATCAGCACCAGCGGATCCACATCCACCAGGGTCGAGTTTTGCAGGGCATCCCCTAAAACAGCACGGGCCAGGGTACCAACCAGGACAGACTCTTGGAAAAACTCAACAGGTAATTGGTAATAGCTACCGGGATGGGAGAGTATCAGCCCTAATATCAGCATTGCTAAGGAGAGCAAACCGCCTGCTGCTGGACCGGCAAAGGAGATGTCGAAGAGTACCGTGCGATTGGGGAGAATGGACTCAAATCGAGTGAGTGCACCAAAGGCACCGATTTGCCAGGCGGGTAAGGTAAAGGGAGGGCTGAGTTTGACGTTGTAGCGCCTGGCCTGCCAGCGATGGCCCAGTTCATGGACAACCAGGACCGAGAGAACGGCTAGGGCAATGGGGAGCACCTCTGGCCAGCGTTGAGGCTCGTCAAATAGGTTAAAGTCTTTAAGTAGGGCACCGGTTTCTAGACTGGTGATAAATGTTGCGATCGCAAGCGCCACAGCTAAAATTTTCTGCCGTAAATCTGACGGTTTTGGATCCGTGTCACCCGGTAACACAATCACCGCAGGTCGATCCTCAGGGCCGGTAATCAAAAATAACCGGTAGCGATCGCCAAAGCGTTTTTCTAGCTGGGCTACTAAAGTCTTGGCAGTGGCCTCGGCCTCACCCCGCAAATTGCCCTTAAAGAAAACCCCGGACGGGTAAGGCACCGTTTCGGTTCTAAAAAAGGTATCCATGCCGAAAATAGCCTCAATCTCGGGCAGATCTGCGTCGGGAATGGCCGGGACCGGGGTCAGGGCATCGGCACTGGCTGGTGTGGCTGTATCTGCACCAGATGCGTCAGCATTCACCTCGGTTGAGGATGCTAAATCCGACGCCATATTTTCAGTAGAAGTATCAGTGGTGGCTACCTCTACTGGCGTTTCATCTGAGGGCGAGTCTGGCATAGCGTCTTGACTTTGGGTGTCTTGGCTTTGGGGTTTATTCTGGGGAGCCGCTTTAGCTAAGATTCTTAACTGTCGCCCTAAAAAGATATATAAGCCAGTGGAAACCACAATGGCGGTCAATACCCAGGCAATATTCAGATAGATACCAAAGGTAAATAACCCAAAAAACACCAGCCAGGGCACCATTAACACCACTGACTGTAGCCAAGCAAAAATTCCTAGCTTGCCATCGGGACGGGCTCGGATAAACCCCCAAATCAAAATGCCAACTGCGGCTAATAAGATTAAAACCGTCACCATTGCCCAGAAATCCCGAGAACACCATCGAAACCCTTGATATACCTAAAAATCTAGGTTAGGTGTATCAAAAGGTTCAAGATATCACGGCACCAAAGAAAAAACCAATAACTTACTCCTTTAGGGCTTACCTACCTGCAATCTAAGGCAATCAGGAGCATTGAGTTATGAAAAATAGCTTGCAGTGGCATAGACCGTCGGGGCCTTGGATACTAAGTACCTGTTTTCTAGCGGGCGCTGCCTTTAGCTGGAATCCACCAGTAAAGGCCGACAGTTTTGTGGTTCCTGACAATACCTTAGGAGCAGAAAATTCAGTCGTAAATGAGCTAGATGGCCTAACGCAGATCGTTGAGGGCGGTGCCATCCGAGAGAGTAATCTTTTCCATAACTTTTTAGAGTTTAACGTCGCCGACAGTCATGCGGTGTACTTTGCCAACCCGGTAACGGTTGAGTCAATTCTGACACGGGTAACCGGGGATAACCCATCGACTATTTTGGGCCGATTGGGAGTACTGGGGGACGCCGATCTGTTTTTACTAAATCCCAATGGCATTGTATTTGGCGAAGGGGACTTTCCATTACCACTAACAATCTTTCCGTACAGAATGGTGCCTCATTAGGTGCTAGCACGTTTGGCCAGGGTAACTCAGGGCCAGTAGAGATTGTGGCAACAGGCGACATTGTGGTCGATGGCGCAGATTCTTTTCTTACTAGTGCAGTTAACTCGAGTGCAGCCGGTAATAGTGGCGGTATTTCTATCATCACTGACAATCTCTCTGTACTCAACGATGCAACAGTTACTGCCAGCACATTTGGTGAGGGTAACTCAGGGCCAGTAGAGATTGTGGCAACAGGCGATATTGTGGTCGATGGCGCAGATTCTTTTCTTACTAGTGCAGTTAACTCGAGTGCAGCCGATAATAGTGGCGGTATTTCTATCATCACTGACAATCTCTCCGCCTTAAATGGGGCTGCTGTAACCACTCGTACAGACAACGATGGGACGGCTGGCGTTTTAAGCTTACAATCTAATCCCAATGCTGACCTGACTATTGTGTTATCAGAAGGGGTCTCCATTAACGCCCTGACCAATAGTCCGGAAGATGGAGGCGATCTAATTATCAGCAGTGGTGGTGCGCTGACAATTCAAGGCCCAGGTAAACTGACCACTGAAAGTGAGGTGGCTCTATCTCGCCCAGGGTTCAAAACCCAGGGCTAATAGGATCAAAACCTACTAAAGGGGTTAATAAGCTTGTAGACAGTCCCAAAGGGAATTTTGTAAAGAATAAAGTAATGGCAAACACCCTTTCAGGTTAAACTCGACACCGCGAAGCCTGCTGCCGATTTACGTTACTATGAGCGCTCAAGAGCCGTTTGATCGTACTGCTATGTCAGCAGAGTCGATGCCTCAGACTCCAAAAGCATCGGAAACCTTTACCGTTGACTACAATCCCGATCCTGATTTTGCACCCCTGGCAGACCATCATCATGCCGAAGCGATCGCGACGGTACCCCTCAACTCACCGATAAAAGTGTCTGTGCCATTATTGATTGCGATCGCATCCACCCTAATCACCATTATCGGATTAATCTTAAACAGCGTTTGGCTGATTTCCTTTGGCTCTCTAGTTGCCCTGGTCATTTCCATCCGTTTGGCAATGCCCACCCTGCGAGCAATTGTCCACGACCTATCACCCGAGCAACGATCATTAATTCTTTCCATTCCCGGACTAACCTTAGGCATTTACGGCTTGATGCAGGTCAGTGGCCTCAATGCCAGTCTGCTAAAGTGGGGCGCAACCCTACGCTGGGATGCCATCGGTGCCCTGGGCGATTTCCTAGGCGCCCTGGGCCAAATCTTTATCGCCATTTTGGCCCTCTATGTCGCCTGGCGGCAGTTTATAATTTCCCGCGATTTAACCACCCAGCAAAATTTAATCACCCAGCAGCAAACCATTGATGCCTATTTCCAAGGCATTTCAGAACTCGTACTGGACGACGAAGGCCTACTCGAAGACTGGCCCCAGGAACGCATCATTGCAGAAGCCCGCACCGCCGCTATTTTGGGCGGTATCGATGGGGATGGCAAAGCCAAAGTTTTACGATTTCTATCGCGCTCTAAACTCCTCACTCCCCTGGCCCGCGATCAGCGCTTAGGACGTCCCATATTGGACGGATCCGGCGGTTATGCAGAGGACCGTCTCAACGGCACCAGGGTAATTGACATTGGTGTCATGCTGGCAGCAGCAGACATCTCTGGTAACGACTTACGCTGGGTCGACCTAAGTGACATCAATTTGATCCGCTCTAACCTGGCCCAATGCAATCTAGTCCGTGCCGATTTTACCCGCACCGTTTTATGCGATGCCGATTTATCTGGCACCGACCTGATGGGCACTCGTTTCTTTTACGGCTCCCCTAACATCGCCACACCCCGTACCCGCAACGACGTCCCCAACTATGAAACCGGTGAATTTACCGGTGCTGTCGTAGAAGGTGTAGACCTATCCAATGTGCAACGACTATCTGAAGACCAGCGCTGTTATCTATGCGCCTGGGGTGGCAGCAAAACCCGAGCAACCATTCCCGGCGGCTGTCACGATATCCCAAATCGGTTAGGGCGATAATTTCATAGTCAGCATTTCAGCACATGTCAAATTCCCGTAGGAGCATTGCGTGTAATGCCCCTACGGGAATCAATTTATACACAAATTTTTTGTAAGGTTGCCTCAATTCCGGTGCAATTTATCTATCAACTAAACCAGGTTTGGGTAAATTTAGACTAGTGCATGTCGCTGTGTTCCTGTCTATTGCTCTTCTAATCACTGCCCATGGTCTCAAAAAAGCGTAAGAAACGGTCTAAAAAACGATCGGTTGACACACCAGAACAACCCACACTCACAAATAAAGAACAACGGGCAAAGGAGCGAGCCGCCGCTAAGGTACGCTCTAGCTTAATTCAGTTTACGATTCTTGCTTTTTTGGCCTCAGGTTTGGTAGGGCTGATGTTGGGTTTGATGATAGAACCCACATTTGGGATTGCTGCCACGGCTGGACTGCTATGCCTCAGCTTATCCTTTAAGTATCAGCGCTATGCGCTTTACGCCTTTATCATCTACATCCCCTTTTCCGGCACCGTCACTTACATGCTGGGGGGCAATTCCTTATTGCAGTTAGCCAAAGACGCCTTCTATATACCAGCCTTAATCGGCGTTATTCAGATGTGTCGCAAAAAACGTCTGAATATTTTATTGCCAGAAGCGGTCAAAATGCCGCTGGTGCTGGTGCTGGCAATTGTTATTCTCAATCTTTTGCTGATTAATCTACCTCAGCAATTTGAGGCGGGTGGAGATGAAAGCCCCTTAATGATGGGCATTCTGGGGCTTAAAATTCTGCTGGGGTATTTACCAGTGATCACCTGTATTTACTACTTGATGCGCACCTCGGACGATCTTTACTTTTTGCTGCGGATGCAGGCGACGCTAGTACTGGTCGCTTGTGTTTTAGGCTTTACCCAATATTTGATGCTCAAAACCGGTATCTGTTCTGGCACCGAGGGGATTGGTGCCGAAGGGGTGGACCTGTTCAAAGCATCACTGCAGTCTCGCTGCTTTGTGGGTGGCTCGCTTCTATATAGTCCATCCCAGGGCCAAATTCGATTGCCAGGGACGTTTGTAGCACCTTGGCAATGGGGCTGGTTTTTAATCTCCAGTGCATTTTTTAGCTTTGGTACCGCCTTTAACGATCGCTCACCCTTTTGGCGACTCATTGGTATCATTTCTTTAATCACTGTATTTGTCATGGCAGTGGTTTCTGGCCAGCGAATTGCGTTATTTTTAGTTCCCCTTGCTGTGGGTGTGCTGAGTGTGATGACCGGGCAAGTGGCTAACCTAAAACGATTTTTACCCATTGGTGTGATTTTAGGGTTGATCCTGGTAGGGCTAACCGTTCGTAACCCAGAACTTATGCAGGAGCGGATCGATAGCTTTCAGGCACGGTGGAATGCCTCGCCTCCCCATGTCTTTGTTATTCAGCAGTTTTCAGAGGTGATTGAGGCTCAAGACGGTATTTTAGGAAATGGTGTGGCTCGAGCTACCAACGGAGCCCGTATATTTGGTAAAGTTCGCCTGGTAGAAACGTATCACCCTAAACTGCTCTACGAACTGGGACCGTTGGGTTTGTTCTTTATGTTGCTGCTGTATACATCCTTGAGCGTAGCCACCTTTAAGGCCTATCGAAAAACCAGGGATAAAAACCTACGGGGCTATGCGGCATCCATGTGGGTATTTGTCTTATTTATTAGTTTCTTTCCCTATTACTATCCCCTGGATGTTGACCCAGTCTCTGTTTACTACTGGTTAGCAGCGGGTATTGCGCTGAAGATTCCCACCTTGGACAAACAGGAGCGGGAATTAGCTAACCCGAAGAAAAAGCGGCGGTTGCGATCGCGTAAGCAACCGTTATTGGAAAATACAGCCCAAGAAGAACCTCAACCGGTCTGAGATATTTTCCCACCGATAACCCAACCCTTTATTTCCTATAGCTATGGCTTCAGAACTGTTTATTTCCGTTGTCATTCCCACCTACAGTCGAGAAGCTGTTCTCTGCAGCACCATTGACAATGTCCTACAACAAACCTATCCAGCGTTTGAGGTAATTATTGTCGATCAAACCCAAACCCATGAACCCGCAACGGTAGAGTTTCTCAATAGCTTAAAAACAAACCCTAAAGTGACGCTGTACACCGTCGACTGGGCCAGTTTGCCCGCTGCTCGTAACTATGCGGTAGAGAGGTCCCACGGCGATATCATTCTATTTTTAGATGACGATGTAGAACTCCCTGAGGGGTTCTTAGCAGCCCATGCCCAAAATTATCAAACCCATTCGGACATTGGAGCAGTGGCTGGACGCGTCTTTGACCGGATGAAGCTAGCCGAGTCCAATTCAGCTAAACGGATTGAAACCCTGCCACCAGAAGCCATGGACCCAGGTATTGCCTGGTACCACATTGATCTGGTGCATACAATCAAACCCCAGCAGGTCCTTACCGCCCGAGGCTGTAATATGTCATTTCGCCGTGATGTCTTTGATTCCCATGGATTACGGTTTGATGAACGCTTCCAGGGCAGCGCCGTACGAGAAGAATCGGACTTTTGCCTACGGTTTCGACGCACGGGGCTAAAAATTTGGTACGACCCAGAGGCCAATCTTATTCACCTGGGTGAAGAAACTGGCGGCTGTCACGATATCGATACGCGATCGTTGAAATACCAGCTGACGTTTTATCACAATCATTTTTTAATGGCGTTAAAAAATCTCACCCCCTGGCAGCTGCTCAGACTGTCGGGACGGTTGTTTGACTGCCATGTCCTGGGTAATCCCCCCTGTAACAAAAGTGGTTCCCCGATAAAAGTTATTAGTCGTTTTGGGTTTTATACCCTCGGCTTTTTACAAGCCTGTTGGACACTGATTACCACCTTTAACAGCAAGGGTCGTCTGTTCAGTTTACCTGCCCAAACCATGCCTGAGGTGAAACATTTAGATGTAACGTCGTTAACAGAGGCGTAATCTAACCATGAAAGTCTTAGTTGCTAGTCATAGCTACATTGTTGACCTCAATTGTGAAAAGCTGCGGGAATTGGCCCATATGGGTCATGACGTTACCGTGGTGGTGCCCAAACGCTGGAACCCAGGTGGGGTACAAACTCGCATCATTGAACCCGAACCCCGTCAAGAAGGGTCGTTTCAGGTGGTACCCATTGCCAACTTTAGCCAAAACAACCAGGGACTACTCAGTTTTGGTTGGGGAATCGTTGATTTATTGCGGACGTTTCAGCCCGATATTATCCAAGTGGAACAGGGATCTAAATCCCTGGGATATGCGGAATTAATTACCTTGAATCGATTACTGGGGGGTAAGGCCAAAAACCTGTTCTTTACCTGGTGGAACTTACCCTATGAGGTGAAATTTCCCCTTTCTTTACTAGAGGGGTATAACCTGCGCCATACCGATGGACTGGTAGTGGGGAATCAAGACGGGGCCGACATTCTTAAAGACCATGGATACCATGGCCCGGTACGAGTCATGCCCCAGCTAGGGGTGGATGAGAGCCTGTTTTGTCCCAAAGAACAGCCCCAGCTACGTCAGCAGCTTTCAATTCCTGATCAAGACTTTGTCGTCGGATTTGTCGGACGCTTTGTCCCTGAAAAAGGGCTGATCACCTTATTTAAGGCGCTAGAAACAGTGGCTAATTTACCTTGGACTCTGGTGTTGCTAGGTCGTGGTCCCTTAAAAGAAGAACTACAGACCCAAGCCCAAACGTTGGGTATTGCTGAGCGCATTCGTTGGGTTGAGAGCGTACCCCATGATACGGTGCCTGATTACATTAACCTTATGGATACCCTAGTCCTACCGTCTGAAACGACCTATGCATTTAAGACCCTGACATCCGTAGGCTGGAAAGAGCAGTTTGGCCATGTGTTAATTGAAGCCATGGCCTGTCAGGTACCGGTCATCGGCTCAGACTCTGGCGAAATTCCCCACGTCATTGATGACTGTGGCTTGGTTTTTCCAGAAGGCAATCATGACGCCCTGGCGGATCGGATACGTCAACTTGTTCAACAACCGGAACAGCAACAATATTTAGCTAAAAAAGGCTACGACAGAGCGATGCAACGCTATACCAATAAAGCCCTGGCAAAGGAGCTGTTAGCCTTTTACCAAGAACTATTGACCGTTCAATAAGGGATGAGGATTTAATAACTTTCATGATTTTGCTTGAGGCAAATCAGGCCCCCCTTTCCCCGCCTGGGAGGGGCAGCGGAGTGGGTAACCGTTAGCGCAAGTGATCGAAACCCACCCCGTCAATTGCTCATTATTAAATTTTCGATCCTAGTAGTAAAAAAAGTAGAGAAATCTCCTCTATCTTAAACGTAATTGTTGTTGTCAAAGTTCTCAAGCGGTGACTTCAAAAAAGTTTCATAAATTAAATCGTCTCAACAATTTTTTTGATGTAATTATTCAAATCAGGTCGAAGTTGTCTAAACTGAGGCTAATTACCAAAATGTATTGATTGAACCAGTGGTCACAAGAGCAGAACATATCGGTTATTTCCCAGTTGGACGATTAGTCGGACGATTTTCGCTCCTGGTCAGTGTGACCTTGGCTATATCCGCCTGTGGCAGTGACGGTGGCGGTAGCAGTAGTAATGGCGGTAGCAGCAGTAGTCCAGCTATAACGCCTGTACTTTTTAGTGAGGCTGAGCAGCTTGTCTTAGAGGTTCAACCCATTCAAGTCTGTGACGATGATGGTATTGTTTGCGCCCAGGTAGAGTTTTTTGAAACTGTTACCGATAAGATCTGGGGGCAGGCCGGTATTGACGTAGCGTTTTTACCAACCAATCAGCTTAACGATAGTACCTACCTGATTGCCGATGATGATGAATTTTTTGATTTATCGTTTACGGGTGATCCAGGTGATTTTGGCCGTCACCCAGAGTCTACAGACACTAGCGGTCCAATCAATCTTTGGTTAGTAGACCAAATTGAAGCCTCTGAAGGCTTGGTGCAGTTTGGTAATGCTTGGGTCGGTTTCAATGGCGTCTTAGTCAGTGATGATATTTTCGACTTCAACGATGGCGTTGGGCGCATGGACGTCATTGCCCATGAACTTGGTCATAACCTGGGATTGCGCCATTCTACTTTTGGGGCAGGGACGCCGGAAAATTTGATGAGTAGCGGTGCCGTACGTACCGTTCCTGAATCGATTGACGATATTTTTCCAGATGGTGACGGATTATCGCAACTGACACCAGAGCAAATTGATGTTGCTCGCAGTAGTTCTTTTGTCACCTCTTTAGAGCCAGATGAGGCTTTGCCCATTACTGAAGCAGATGCAGTACCGATTGAATTATTAGCAGCAGCGAGCGCTGCTCCAAGTTCACAGTTTTTAGCGGCTACACAGCCTGTAACGGTTCCCGAAAGCACACTACCTTGGGCTTGGCTATGGCTATTACCTCTAGGCAAAGCAGTTTATAGTCGTATCAATCGTTAATCAATCGTTAATTTTTGGTGTGCCTATGGCTCAGGCCAATCCACTCAATGTGCTTCAAATTGTGCCATCGATTTCGTTGGTATATGGTGGCCCTAGCCAGATGGTGCGCGGTCTTAGCAGCGCGTTGGCTAACCAAGGGGTCAATGTGACGGTACTGACAACAGATGCCAATGGGGATGAAGGACAGGCTCCTTTAGATGTGCCTTTAAATCAACCCGTGGAAACCGATGGTTATCGTACGGTTTATTTTCGGTGCTCACCGTTTCGGCGCTACAAGTTTTCGCTACCGCTATTGCAATGGTTAAAGCGGCATGGAACCGAGTACGATATCGCCCATATTCATGCATTGTTTTCGCCGGTTAGTAGTGCGGCAGCGACGGTGGCCCGTTGGCAAAATTTGCCGTATATTTTGCGTCCCCTCGGGACCCTTGACCCAGCAGACCTGGCGAAGAAAAAGCAATTTAAGCAGCTCTATGCGGCCCTGCTGGAACGACCTAATATTAAAGGAGCGACAGCACTTCATTTTACGAGTGAACAGGAGGCAAAAGTATCAGAGCGGTTTGGGGTCAATACTCGGGATGTGGTGTTGCCGTTAGGTGTGGTGCTGCCGAAGTTTAGTTGCAGTGATGCTGATGCTCAGCAAAGGATTCGGCAACGCTATGGCATTTCTGAGGGCGTGCCAATTGTTTTATTTATGTCTCGCATCGACCCGAAAAAGGGGCTGGATTTACTGCTGCCTGCCCTGGAAGAATTGTGCCGCACCGACAAGCGGTTTCATTTTATTCTTAGCGGGGGTAATCCACAGGATCAGGCCTATGTGGAAACCATTGGTCAGCGGATAGACAATTCTATTTTGAAGGATTGCTCGACGATAACGGGCTTTGTCTCGGGTGATCTAAAAGCACAAATCCTACAGGCAGCGGATGTTTTTGTCCTACCGTCCTATTATGAAAATTTTGGCATTGCGGTGGCAGAGGCCATGATGGCAGGTAAACCTGTGGTGATTTCAGACCAGGTACATATTTGGCAGGACATTAAGTCGAGCCAGAGTGGCTGGGTGACTGGTTGCGATCAGGCGGGCTTAACCCAAACTCTGGTCAACGCTCTGGCTAATAGTGTAGACCGTCGCCAGCGCGGTGAAAATGGTCGGGCATTTGCCCAGGAGAATTATGGGTGGGATGCGATCGCATCCCGCATGTTAAAAACCTACCATCAACTTTTGCTAGAAAGCCATCACGGCCAGGTTCCTCAAAAAAATGCCTGACACCTTAATTCTGCCGTTCTGCTATCAAAATATCGAGGTTTGTAAGTTACTGCGAGCATATAGTACCTTGGAGGAATTATTCAGAAGATCTCCTTAAGAATATTTTTTCTAAAATATATTTTTCTGTATACTTAGCAATACAAGCCGTATTTTAAAGTAAGCCCCATTGGGTAAAGATGATGCTTATTTTCACTTGATAGTTCAGATAGTGTTCGATTAATCACTTTCAAAAAAAGTGTCAAATGCTACTACACTCCTCAATCCTCTCTAGGTTCAACGTTTGAGTTAGGAGTTCTATACTTCTATACAGATTATCTTTTTAATCCATCTTCCTGCAACAGCTCTTGAGACATAAGTAAAATCTTGAACATGCCTGTAGATGATAATTCTTAAGTTAGTAAGTTGTTTCAAGCAACGGACATCGTAAAAGAGTAGGATCTACAAGAATATTCGCTTTAGAAATGAGCAATACAACAATTACACCGTCTGGGGCTGTAAAGCTAGGTCTGATTGGAACAGGAAAGTTTGCACAAGAATATTACTTACCTGCTTTTTCTAACCATAAGAAAGCACAAATTACGTCTATAGCCAATAGAAGTAAAGATAAAGCTTTTGATATTGCGGAGAAATACAACATTAGTCAGGTTTACACAGGAAATGATGGTTGGGAGAAATTAATTGAAGTCAGTGACGTTGATGCCATAATTATATGTACTCCTAATTTCTTACATGCAGAAATTGCAATTGCAGCATTAGAATCTGGTAAGCACGTTTTAGTCGAGAAACCAATGGCGGTTTCGTTAGAGGAAGCAAACGCCATGATTTCTGCAGCTGCAACCAATGAAGTTATTCTGATGGTGTCATTTCCTCAGCGGTTTATGGCACCCATGCAAGAATGTAAAAGAATCATTGATAGTAAACTTTTAGGAGAAATTCTGACAATTCAGTCTATATTTGGTCATCCTGGACCTGAATTTTGGAGTCCCTCAAGTGAATGGTTTTTTGACCCCAGTAGAGCGAGTGGAGGTGCATTACTAGACTTAGGGAGCCACCAAGTTGACTATCTTAGTTGGTTGACTAATCAGAGAATCAAAGAGGTTTCTGCCTTTACCTCAACATGCAAGAAGGGAATCAAAGTTGAAGATAATGCATTATTACTAGCTAGGTTTGAAGATGGCCCTATAGGATCTATCTATGCAAGCTGGAGAATTAATCCAAAAGCGGAAAATAGATGTATTCTTTACTGTGAAAATGGAATTCTAGAGATTAATAATAATTCACAAAATCCTTTAAATATTTGTGCTACCTCAGAAATGGGGGGAGTAACAAAAAAGGAGTTTGATTTGGAAGGAATCTCAAAAATTTCAGCATTTAAAAAAATGCTCGATCACTTTATAGAATGTGTCATAAATCAAGAGCAGTCATCGATTACGGGTGAAGATGGTTATCGTTCATTAGAAATCATTTTGGCTGCTTACGAATCAGTTCGAACAAAAAGCGTTATTGCTATCTAACAAGACATTGGGGAGAGTTTGATGATGATGAGACAGACAATTGTTGAAGGAGTTGGCCACCCCCTCTCACTTAAAGAAGTAGATATTCCTAAACCTAAAAGTGGTGAAGTAGCCTTAAAAATTAAGGTTGCAACCATTTGCACTTCGACTGATTTTGATATTATTGCTGGCCTTCATGCTCCCCATGATTTGGCAATTCAAGGTATGTTGCCTCACGATGTAAGAGTTCATTTGGGTGAAGAGAGTGACTTATACCCTAAAAATATTTTTCCTGAAAAGCCTTTTCCCTCACCAATGGGGCATGAAGCCGTAGGAGAAATTATTGAACTTAGTCCAGATGCAAATGACGCAGATAGGTTGGTTTTTCCAGGAGAGAAACTTGCCTTGGGTGATCGGGTCACCACCTATAAAATACCGGCAGCGTATAGTGATTACTCATGCTTAGGCTCACACAATGTAGCTAAAGTTCCTGACAGTATGAGTGATGAAGAGGCGTCTCTCATCGAACCTTTGATAATTAACTACAATTGCGTAAAAAGGTGTTTTGATTATGCTGAACAACGCACAGTTGCTATCCTAGGTCAAGGTTGCCAAGGGTTATTCTCCACACAAATCGCAAAAGCCCTAGGTGCCCAAACAGTTATAGTGACAGATCCCCTAGATTACAGAAGAGATTTAGCACTGCAATGTGGAGCAGATATTGCCCTGAATCCTGATGAAGTAAATGTTGTTCATGAGATTGAAAGAATCACCAATGGGAAAGGGGTTGACTTAGCTTTAGAATGTGCGGGAGTGCCTGAAACGGTTCAAGTGTTGCCGTATATCACCAAAAGAGGGGGTGTTATCGGCCAAATTGGAGCGATTTGTACACCTGTGGAGTTTGAATATGGATATATACATTTCAAACATATCACTGTTATTCCTGTGGATTATGTTCCTAGTTTGCAAATGCTTTCCTCGCAGGTGAGAGAAGTATTTCAACTGATTACTTCTAAAAAGATAAATCCAGGCGTTGTGATTACCCATAGATTCCCGTTAGATGATATCAATGAGGCTTTCAATATGTTGCGGGAGACTCGAGATAAGGTGATTAAAATAGCTGTTACTCCTTAGAGGTTACAGTTACTCCCTAGAAGTTATATTTGGGCATTCATGACTGAGCAGATGGGCCTGTTTGGTGGCCAGCCAGCGCCTGAGGCAGCCACCCTATCCCCCGAAACCTGGGAGCAAATACCCACCAGTGCCAATATTCCGATTCCTCCGAGTACCTATGAGAACTTAGACCAGCTGGCACACCATTGCAACCAGTGTCAGCGGTGTGATTTGGCTAGCGATCGCACCAATGTGGTAGTAAGTCGAGGCAATCCGGGGGCCAATTTGTTGATCATTGGCGAGGGTCCAGGGCAGCAAGAGGATGAACAGGGTCTTCCCTTCGTTGGTAAGTCAGGGCAGCTGCTGGACAAAATTTTGGCCTCAGTCCGGCTAGACACCCAAAACGACGTTTACATCTGTAACGTGGTCAAGTGTCGGCCCCCTGGGAATCGCAACCCAACTGCCGGGGAAATTGCAGCCTGTGTGCCCTACTTGAGGGAGCAGGTGCGGCTGGTGGATCCTAAAATTATATTGCTGACGGGCAATACGGCTTTAAAGGGTCTACTGGATATTAAGCAAGGTGTTACTAAAGTACGCGGTCAATGGAGGTCATGGGAAGGACGCCATTGCATGGCCATTTTTCACCCGGCCTATTTACTGCGTAATCCGTCTCGGGAGACGGGTAAACCTAAATGGCTGATGTGGCAGGATATTCAGAAAATTCGTAAGAAGTTGGATGAATTAGCTGTATAAAGCCTATTCTCATAATAAATGAGAGCAATTGCTAGGATAGTTGGGAAATGGCAATCGTTCTGTTTTTTTGTTTGCGCTATGGCAGGACTGGGGCTTGTCCAGTTTTTTTGGCAGCTAGTCAATTTAGTTATGCCTCCTGGGGGCTGATTATTGATTGGTTTTATCATGCAAAAGCTAAAGATTTGGGTTGGTTATTGGTGAAGAGTTGAGGGTAAAGAGTGACTCTTCATCCCTTTAGATTCTTTACTCTTTACCCGTCTTACCGGAAATCTTAGGCTTGACAGACCACTAGATTTACTCACGAAAAATTGCCTTTGCTTTGCAGTCTCTCAGCCACCTCTGAATAGCTTGCCCCACACTGCCATAGCTACTATCCCGAGGAGGGATCTGTACGTCACCCTCAGCATCAATGGCAGAAAACATAAACACCATTTGCCAACCATTTTCATCAGGGGATAAAAATAACCAATGGAAGTGGCTGATTGAGGCAACTTCTAACCCTGAATATTGGCGTTCCAGCGTTGTAAAGAAGAGTTGACGCAACTGCTGGCCACTATCCGGTAGTGTAGTATACACCCGGTCTTCAATCGCCAGGGGTACTCGCTCTGGCTGACTGGCTGTGATTACGTAGGCCGGACGATAAGCAGTGGGAATGTCGGCTACGCTGCTTTGGAGAATGCGATTAGTGTAACTGGGGATATCTCGGATTAGTAAGTTGGAAAGGGTGTCAAAGTCCTGGGGGCAGGTGGCTTGGGGACGAATAAACGTGGTTTCAGGTGCTTCTGGTTCTGTAGCGTCGGGTTCGTTGGTAGGGACAGAGGGCGCTGGGGAGCCAGGAGAAGAAGGTGCAGTTTCAGGTGGAGAAGCAGGCGGAGCAGGGGGAGCAGGGGGGAGTTCTGGTAATTGGGCCAGGCTAGGCGAACTGCTGAGGGCCAAGCTCAACAATATGCCTATAGGTCCTACGAAATTGTTAGACTTCAGTTTTGGCATCCCAAAAATCATTGCTGCTCACCCATTGTTGCGGCATAGTGGGCAGTGCCCACCCTACGGTTTCCCATTTCCCATTTCCCGCTACCACATTTCATCGCAAATCTGTTGAAATGTGGTGGCTGGATCGCTCGATTGGGTAATGGGGCGGCCAATGACAAGATAGCTGGCTCCGGCGGCGATGGCTTGGGACGGTGTCATGGTTCGCTGCTGGTCACCCTTGGGGGAACCAGCAGGTCTAACGCCAGGACAGACTAACAAAAAATCATCACCGCAGACACGACGGAGAGTTTCGGCTTCTTGGGGGGAACAAACAACGCCGCTGAGACCACTATCTTGGGCTAATAGGGCCATTTGCAGGGCGTAGTCTTCTATCTCTAGGGAGACTTTGAGTTCAAAGGCCAGACCACGGGGATTAATGCTGGTGAGTAGGGTAACGGCAATCAGGTTGGGGGGAGCCCAGCCTGCCGCTGTGGCACCTTCTAGGGCGGCAGCCTGGGCGGCTTGCAGGGCCGCTTTACCCGCTGGGGCATGGACGGTGATCAGGTCAACACCGTAGCGACCGGCGGCACGACAGGCTCCGGCCATAGTGTTAGGAATGTCGTGGAATTTAAGGTCTAAAAAAATCCGTTTTTGCCGCTGTTTTAGATGTTCTAAAATGGCAGGCCCAGCACTGACAAATAGCTCCAGCCCCACTTTCCAAAAGGTAACGTTGGGCAGGGTGTCGAGCAAGGCGATCGCATCTTCCATCGTCGGCACATCCAACGGCACAATAATCCGCTCAGTTGCTGATTTTGCCATGCCTAATTTTGGAGCCATCACACCACCAACCGGACAAACTTTTTCTTGCCTACCTGGAGCACCTTACCTGCGATCGCATCAGGTTCACTAAACTCCAGATTGGGGTCGGTCACTTTCTCACCATCGAGTTTCACCGCCCCACCCTTAATTTGACGTCGGGCATCACTACTGCTGCTACACAGGGGGGTAGCCCCCAGAAGATAAAAAATCTTAGCGGGAAAGTTCACAGTAGAGAGGGAAAATTCAGGCACCGCTTCAGCCTCGCCAGAGCCTCCCTGCACCAGGCTAATGGCATCTTTTTGCGCCTGCTGAGCCGCATCGTCTCCATGGAATTGGGCCGTAACATCCAAAGCCAGCTGCTTTTGCGCGTCTCGCGGATTATCAGGCAAGGTATCCAAAGACCGTTTAGTCAACAGTTCAAAGTACTCTGAAATCAGAGCATCTGGCACCTTTTCCAGTTTGGAATACATCGACAGCGGATCTTCCTGAAGACCCACATAATTGCCCAGGGATTTGGACATTTTTTGGCTACCATCGGTGCCCAATAACAGCGGCAGCATCATGCCAAACTGCGGTGTCAGACCAAAATGACGCTGCAAGTCGCGTCCTACCGCCACATTAAATTTCTGGTCAGTGCCCCCCAGTTCCACATCAGCCTTGAGGGCCACCGAGTCAAACCCTTGCATCAATGGATATAAAAACTCATGGAGATAAACCGGATTGCCCTGCTCATAGCGTTTAGCAAATCCCTCCTTGGCCAGCATTTGACCGACGGTCATCGTGCCAAGAAGCTCCAGGATTTTGCCCAGATCCAGCTCCGATAGCCATTCCGAGTTGTAACGAATTTCCAACCGACCAGGGGTATCAAAATCTAAAATGGGCCGCACCTGTTCAATGTAGGTTTGAGCATTGGCCTGGACTTCGGCTTCGGTAAGCTGTTTACGCACTTCTGACTTACCTGTCGGGTCGCCAATCCGGGCGGTAAAGTCCCCGATTAATAAAACCGCTGTATGGCCAGCATCCTGAAATGCCCGCAGTTTTCTTACTGGAATACTATGGCCCAAATGAATTTCTGAACCCGTCGGGTCAATGCCGAGTTTGATCCGCAGAGGCCGATCAGTCTGCTGTAGCCTTGTCAGTAGACTTTCGTCAGGGTCGCTGGACTCAGGCTGGTGGGGAAATACCTCACTGACACCGCGATAAATCCCCTGAAACTCATCAGGGATAACGGGCATTACAAAGTCGGAAGCCTCGGTCATAGTGGATTGAAGTCGACAACAAGTAGCCTGGGTGTCGAGGAGTAGATAAATTGCTTCACCGTTACCCCAAAAGCAGGTAAGACAATGCATAGGTTATCAAGATCCTGGACGTTATAAAATCCTCGATCCTAAGTTTGCAAATTTTCCTAGACATTGAACTGATATCCACTATAGTGGCGAGTAATTGTCCTTAAGCAGAGAAGTTTAGTACCTGTCTAAGGTACGGATCGAGTTTTAATGGGGCCTATTCACCCAAGCTTCTGTAGATCATAGGGACGCCATCAGCTCGATCCGCTTGCCGCCCATTAGCCGCCCATTAGCCGCACACCATTGTACTGGCCAATGGATCAGCTGAAACATTCCCAGTAGAATGCGTCTGTACAAACAGGTATCATGTGTCCGAATCAAATGCTTTAGAGGGACATTTTTGATAATAATCAGGGCAGACTGAAGCCGGCTGCAAATCCGCGAAACCACCCATGGTTTTTTCGTAGAAGAAACTTAATATTTCAACTTGGCTATGGTTAGCACCGTTTATTGGCAGTGGACTCTATAATTTATGGCCTATGTAGGCTGCCGTGTATTCCCATAAGGATTTAACCTATCTGTGGCATTTCATACTATTCGTCAAACCCGAATTCCCTTGCAGTTTAGTGGTGAGCCCAAGCTGCTTAAACACATTCAAGATGTGTTGCAGATTAGCGGGGCCACCTTACTAACAGCAACCATGCTCTGTAGTGCTGTAGCCGCTGGTGGGCTCGTTGGTTTGGCAATTAGCTTTCGCAATTTGCCGGATGTGCGGGCGCTGCGGAACTATATCCCCACAGAAACCAGCTATATCTACGATATGGATGGCAATCTCCTCGATAGCTTGCACGATGAAGCCAATCGGGAGGTGGTTGATCTCAATGAAATTTCCCCCCATCTAAAACGGGCGGTGTTGGCGGTCGAAGATAGTGACTTTTATGAGCACAGCGGTATTAATCCCGTTGGTATTGGTCGGGCATTTATCGCTAACGTCCAGGCAGGTGAAACCACCCAGGGTGGGTCTACCATCACTATGCAGCTAATTAAAAACCTATTTTTAAACCCGCAGCAGGCCATTAGCCGTAAGGTGGCTGAGGTTGTTTTGTCCCTTCGCCTTGAACAGATTTTCGAGAAAGATGAAATTCTTGAAATGTACCTGAATCAGGTTTATTGGGGCCACAATACCTATGGTGTTGAAACCGCTGCTCAAAGCTATTTTAATAAGTCATCCAAAGATTTAACCCTGGCCGAATCATCCATGATGGCGGGGTTGATTAAGGCCCCTGAAGGATTGAGTCCATTTGTTGACTACCAGGCCGCTAAACGGGAACAGTCCCTCGTCCTGGCGCGGATGGAAAAGCTGCGATGGATCACAGCCGCCGAAGCTGAGGCCGCTAAACAACAGCCCCTGCGTTTGGGTAAGGTGACATCGTTTATTTCGAGTAAAGCACCCTATGTTACCGAAGCTGTTGTCCAAGAGCTGCAGGAGCAGTTTGGTCAGGAAGCCGTTCTAAAGGGCGGTATGCGGGTCCAAACTACAATTGATTTTAAGCTGCAAAACCTGGCTAAACAGACGGTTAAATCGGCCTATATAAATCGGTTTGGGAGTGGTGCGATCGCAGATCAAATTGCTCTAGTCGCCATTGATCCAAGGACCCACTATGTAAAGGCCATTGTCGGTGGTGTGGACCATGAAAGCAGCCAGTTTAACCGAGCTGTACAGTCCCGGCGTCAGCCTGGATCCGCCTTTAAGCCCTTTGTTTACTATTCAGCCTTTGCCTCGGGGCGATATTCTCCTGAAAGTATCGTGGGAGATACACCCGTTACCTATCCAGATGGGTCTGGTTACTATTCTCCCAAAAACTACGGCGGCTCCTTTATGGGCAACATGCCCATCCGGCGGGCACTAGAGCTTTCACGGAATATTCCGGCTGTAAAGCTAGGACAGGCCATCGGCATCTCTCGGGTGATTGATGTAGCCCGTACCCTAGGCATTAAAAGTCCGATGGATCCAGTAATTTCTTTACCACTGGGGTCTGTGGATCTAACCCCCATGGAAATGGCTGGAGCCTACGCCACCTTTGCTAATAATGGCTGGCATTCCGACCCCACTTTAATTGCTCAGGTGACAGACAGCGACGGCAATGTATTACTAGATAATACGCCTAAACCACAGCTGGTGTTAGATCCCTGGGCGACGGCAGCATTGACCGATGTTTTACGCGGTGTCATTGAGCGGGGAACAGCCACTAATGCTCGCATTGGTCGACCGGCTGCGGGTAAGACAGGCACCACTGACTCCCAGCGAGATGTATGGTTTGTGGGCTATGTGCCTCAGCTATCGGTGGCCGTATGGGTGGGCAATGATGATTACAGTCCCATGGGACGCAACGCGACGGGTGGAACCTATGCTGCACCAATCTGGCGTGATTATATGGTGCAGGCATTGCGAAATGACCCCGTGCAAAACTTCCGTCGTCCATCGGAGTTTATACGTCCATAAATACCCGAAAGGATACGTATCGGTAGCAACAATCCCTAGATGGTAAGTAATGCCAATTCTACCCTTTGCAACAATCCCTGGACAGTGGGTGAGCAATGCCCACCTTACTCTTTGATGTCAGACTTCATGCGATCTAGGGTCATCTGCATCTGGTCAAACATTTTTTGCGGCGTCATGCCAAATTGACCAAGATGGGTTTTAAGCTGCTCCATGGTTAGCTGAGCAGTAAAATCTTCGGACAGCTCAAATCGCTTCATAAAGACACGATATCGATCCATGATGCTCTCCATCTGTTCGATATAGAGCTTTTTGCCATCACGGTCAAATTTGCCATAGTTGCTTCCCAGCTGCATGAGTGCCTGATAATCCTGAAAGAGTTTCGTGGCTTCTTGCTGCACGATCTCTGAATCAAAAAAGCTCATACATGTACTCCCAGGGACTTATTTTCGTTGGCCGTTCGCTACTAGTGGACAGTTAAGCCGACTACTCTTTTAGAGTAAAAGCTTGTTTTAATATACGCAAAGGTGAGATATCCCTACCTGGGGGCTAATCTCCCCAAAATTTTCCTAAAGCGTTAGCCCCCTAGAATTTTTCTGAGCCAGGATTGTTGTTTGGGTTTTGATTTAGACGTTGGCTGCACAGCTTGACTGGTAACCTTACCCTTCTTAGCTTTAGATGCAGATTGAGCTGCTGCTTGAGACTGCGACTTTTGCTTCTCAGCCATCCGTTTTTCCAACACCTGGCTGTACTTAATGGCGACAGGATGATTGGGATTGAGTTCTAACACTCGTTTGAGATGGACACGGGCCATACCATAGGACTTTTGCATAAGATAGGCCTGTCCCAACATCGAATGAAGTTCAATGCCGTTGGGAATTATTTTCAGAGCTTCTCGCAGCTCTTGAATAGCTAGCTCATAATTACCCTGGTTCAGGTAAGTGCGCGCTCGAATGCCATACTTTTCGGCATAGTTAATAACCGGGGGGGCTGGAGCTTTTGGTTCTTCTGACTTGGTATCTTCTTCTAAAGCAGAGCTAGACTCCACAGCAACTAACCCAGTCCGTTTAGCCCGAATAGGCTTGCTGATTTTACGATGGAGAAAGGCTAGATTTAGCTGGCTAAGCCCGGATAGAACGATGGCGAACTCAACTGCTGAGTCAAATTGCCTGGCCGTTAAATGATTGACTGTATTCTCATAAAAAACCTCAATCTCTGCCTCAGGGATACGCAAGAGCTGTTGCGCACTCTCAAAGGAAGGCTTGAGCTTGCCTTGACGTTCTAACTGCTTGACTCGAAACCGCATATTTGCCAAAACTTCAGAGCGGCTTTTCTCTTGCTTGAGTCGCTGATAGGCAGGATTAATGACCTTCGCAATCAACGGTTCAGATGCTTGATTAATCGGGCCATCATTAGCAGCTTGAACATCGGGATGAAGGAGCTTAGCTACCTGACGATAGCGTTTAAGAATACGACGGTCTTCAGCATTGAGAGAAAGCCCCAGGGCAGCGTAGGGATCTTTTTCAGCAGCTGTGATCCATTCATCTTGAAATGACTTTGCGTTGGTCATGCAATGGCAGGCTCAGAATTGGCTCACGTACAATTCATAAACAGGATGAGGTGGCTAAATTCCGGCGATTATCAACATAAATTTGTTCATTAGATAAAAAAGCACACCTGATACCTAAAATATGCGATGTCTAATTTCTAACCTTAGCTCTCACTCTCAAGAGAGGGGACATAGATTAACTTTACAAAAAGCATATTAACTATGCTATCCAGAAAAGCCTACCTACCCAAGGTATAGTTGACTTTCTCAAGTCTAAAGCCTAGATATCTTTAAAGGCTGAGAATACTAAGCTTTGTCTGCGTCCAGAGCTGGAATTTTTCCGTAGAAGAACCTACAGGTTTCAACTCGGACGTAGTTTAGATACATCATGTTATGTAGATACATATCAAATTCTAGCTGCTTCCTTACAGAACGGGACATTGGCTATCTTGCGGATTAATTGGGTTAATATGACATATCTCAAAATACGTTTCTAGGACTGCTTATGGATGATAGGCAGAGAGAGCATCAAAAAAGCAAAAAAATTACAGTTTTTTTGACACTTTTAGGGGCACTACAGCCAACTCCAGTCCCTGTGGCCGGAATACACAAGTTTTATTTAGGTCAATACGGTTGGGGAGTTATTTATATGCTTCTAGGTGTTACCCAAGTGCCTCGTATTGCCTGCGCAGCTGAAGGTATATGGTATTTGGCTGAGCCAATGCTAAAGGGGGGGTGGTCAATGCTGTGGTCAATATTGGAACCATCCCCCCCAGTTGCCCCTATCCTTAATCAAACGGTGGAAACGGTAGCTAATAGTCTGCGCGAAATTGAGCATTTGCGACAGGAAGGTCTCCTTTCAGAACATGAATTTGAGCAAAAACGACGCAGTTTGCTAAAACAAATCCCGTAATGAAATTATCCTTAAACAAACTTGACCTAGCAATGGCCAAAGGGCAAAGCAGGTCTCAAACATGGCGGCGATTGATCGTCAAACAGGCCTTACGAGGCTTGGATGCCCTTGAAAGTAGATTAAACCCTCTGCGCAATAAGCTAGCACAGGATAGCTATTATCGATTTCGGTCAATTGATGAGGTCAGATTGGGCATCAAATTGGGCGTTCACATTGACGCTAATCGCGCAACGGTAGACGATTGGTTAAGATTGCCGGGTATTTCTATCCATCAGGCAAGGGCTCTAGTTGAGCTGAGTCGTTCAGGCACGTCCCTGACTTGTTGGGAGGATGTAGCAGCTGTTACTGGCATTGGACTTCCCAGCTTGCAGGCACTGGGTAACATTGTGCAATTTTATTATTACGACCCGGATAGTGACCTTACGCCCAAACAGCTAAATGTGAACCAAGCCAATGTTAGGGAATTGGCAACAATTCCTATGATTGAACCAGCCTTAGCTGAACGGTTGGTTTACTATCGTCAGCGATTTGGTCCCTACAAAGATTGGCTAGACCTAAAGCATCGGCTACAGCTGCCGCCCCAGGTGATCACAGCTTTATTACACTACCTACGATTTTGAAGGGCAGGAGGAGGCTTAGCCTACCGATAGTAAACAGATGCATGTTTTCCATTCGCAATTTCCCAAAGTGACAGCTATATCAACTTTTAGTGATGACACTCACACCAATCTTGTCAAAGGCGACGTTTACTTAAGGTATCTGCAAATTCTATAGGAATGTCCTGAGTCTATCCGTGGAATTGAGTAGATTGAGAGAAGTACAGAGTCGAGACCATGCAGGGACTAAGAAAGGTCAGTGAGACTATTTATCGAGGCATCACAGCTATTGCCATGACTGCTGCCCTCGCTACTATCTACGCTGCGACAGCGACAGATGGCCAGGTGACTAGTGGTGATGTCTTAATAAAACAGATACAGGTTGTTTTAAGGCTTCATCAAACTGATGGGGAAATTACCCAGGGCATTCAAGACTCTCAGGAGAGTTTAGCAACGCTTTTACTGAGTTCCCAGGGCAATGAGTACAGCCATCAGTGAACAATTTTGGTTAATATTTGTTGCAGTTGATTTGTCTTACGTTAGACTTAAGCATTTTCCATAACTGTGTCCCGTAAGATAGAGACATGGCTAACTCTCTACTTACTGATGCCAGCCGTCGCCTTGATCGTGCGCTTAAGTACGTCACTATTTCTGACGATGCGGCAGAGCGTCTAAAGGCACCGAAGGCAAGTTTAAAGGTCTCCATTCCTGTGCGGATGGATGATGGTTCCCTCAGGGTTTTTGAAGGGTACCGGGTTCATTTTGATGATACTCGTGGCCCCACTAAGGGGGGCATTCGCTTTCATCCCCAGGTGAGTTTAGATGAGGTGCAGTCCTTAGCATTTTGGATGACGTTTAAGTGCGCGGCGCTAAATATACCATTTGGTGGCGCAAAGGGAGGGGTGACGCTAAACCCCAAAGAACTCTCTAAGGCAGAATTGGAGCGTTTAAGTCGTGGGTATATTGATGCGATCGCAAATTTTATTGGCCCCGACACCGATATTCCAGCCCCTGACGTTTATACCAACCCTATGATTATGGGCTGGATGATGGACCAGTACAGTATCATCCGTCAGCAGCGCAGCCCAGCGGTAATTACCGGTAAACCCGTGGCCTTAGGCGGTAGCTTAGGCCGATCCACCGCCACAGGTACCGGGGCATTTTATGTGCTTGAAGCCATTATGGCCCAGTTGTCAGAGACCCAAAAATCAACCCCAAAAACGGTGGCAATTCAAGGGTTTGGCAATGCTGGTGCAGTCGTTGCCCGTCATCTCTTTGATGCCGGGTACACCATTGTTGCTGTCAGCGATTCTCGCGGCGGTATTTATACCCCTAACGGGTTAGATATTCCCAGTGTTCAGAAATTTAAGGCCGACACCCGTTCTGTCAAAGCCGTTTACTGTGACGATAGTGTCTGCAGCCTGGTCGACCATAAGGTGATTACAAATGAAGAACTGCTCAGTCTGGATGTGGATATCCTGATCCCGGCCGCCTTGGAAAATCAGATTACCGCTGACAATGCCAATAGTATTAAGGCTCGCTACATTTTTGAAGTCGCCAATGGGCCGATCAGTGCTGATGCCGACGACATTTTAGACGCCAATGGTATTACGGTATTTCCCGACATTTTAGTCAATGCGGGTGGGGTAACGGTGAGCTACTTTGAATGGGTGCAAAACCGCAGCGGGCTTTATTGGTCCCTTGAAGAAGTGAATCAGCGGCTGAAGCAACAAATCGTCACCGCTGCTAATACAATTTGGCAACTTGCCCAAACCCATCAAACATCCGTGCGGACTGCTGCCTATATCCATGCCCTAAGGAGCCTGGGCGAGGCGATGGATGCGCGGGGTACCAGGGCAGATTACGTCGAAAAAAAATAGATAATTCATATAGGCGTATCCCAGAGGTAGGGGCGTTCCATGGAACGCCCCTACCTGAACCTCCCTACATTTATGAATGCGAAGGGGTAGAATTGCAAAGCACATTATTGGGCTTGTAATGACCGCTGAAAAATCCTCTGTTGGAGCCTCGCTGAAAAATTTGGTTCAATCCAATGCCAAACTGGTGGCCATCGCCGTGGTCATTGCTGTGGTCATTCGGCTATTTATTGCAGAGCCTCGATTTATTCCATCAAATTCGATGGATCCCACCTTACACATCGGTGATCGATTACTGATTGAAAAACTGTCCTATCGCTTCCATCCTCCTCACCATGGCGATATTGTGGTGTTCGAGCCTCCCCCACAACTGCAAGCGATTGGCTATCGTCCGGAGCAAGCCTTTATTAAACGAGTTATTGGGTTACCTGGAGACACTTTAACCGTCCATGACGGTCAGGTATATCGGAATAACCACCCCCTTACCGAGCCCTATATTTTGACCTCGCCTCGCTATGAAATGAATGTGGTAACGGTGCCTGAGAACACTCTATTTGTCATGGGTGACAATCGAAACGATAGTAACGACAGCCATATCTGGGGTTTTTTGCCGATGAAAAATGTCATTGGCCATGCAACTGTAAGGTTTTGGCCCCCGGATGACTTGGGTATGGTTTGAAGAACTAATTAATTGATAACCTTATTTATTTTTAACGGCGGAATACCGAACCTCTTTACCTTAAAAGCTTTGCTAGTCTAATCAAAGAGGATATTGTGACAGGATTTTGCGATCGCAACGAGGAGCTTGGCTATGGCAGCAACTGACTTCAAAGATTATTACCAAATTCTCGGGGTCAGCAAATCCGCCAGTACGGACGAAATTAAACGCGCCTTTCGCAAGCTTGCTCGCAAATACCATCCCGATGTCAACCCTGGCGATCAGGTCGCTGAAGCCAAGTTTAAGGAAATCAACGAAGCCAACGAGATCTTATCGGACCCCGAAAAGCGGCGTAAATATGATCAGTTTGGTCGTTATTGGCAACAGGGTGGTCAGGCGGGTGCTGGCGCTGCTCCTGGAGACTTTGGTGGCTTTGACTTTAGCAACTATGGCAGTTTTAATGAGTTACTCAACGAGCTGCTTGGCGGTTTAGGCGGCGGGTTTCCTGGGGGCGCTAGAACCAGCTATCGTCAGCCCGCCGGAGGGGGTGCCCCTGGTGGATTTGGGTTTGAAACGCCGGGAGCTGCCAACAGCGCCCAGTTTGATCAAGAAGCCAGTATCACCCTGTCCATGGCTGATGCCTTTAGGGGCACTCAAAAGAAATTTCGCATTGGTGGCGATGCCCTAACGGTCAAAATTCCGGCCGGGGTTAAACCTGGCAGCAAAATCCGCTTGCGGGGAAGGGGGCAGATGAATCCCTACACCCAGCAGCGTGGCGATATTTACTTAACGGTGGATATCCAGGCCCATCCGTTTTTCCAGTTTGATGGCGACAATAATTTGGTGTGCGAGGTATTGATTTCTCCTGACGAGGCCGTCTTGGGAGCCAAGATCGATGTGCCCACACCCGATGGCAATGTTACGGTTAACATCCCAGCAGGAATTCGCTCAGGTCAAACCCTACGGTTACGGGGTAAAGGCTGGCCTAAGCCCAAAGGTGAGCACACCGATCAGTTGGTTAAGGTAATGATCAAAGCACCTAAAACAGTGACTGACAAAGAACGGGCTTTATATGAACAGCTACGGGACATGCGCAGTTATAACCCCCGTCAAAACCTACAAAATGTCCGGCTGTAGACGCGTCGCAACGCACCTAATCAGTAAAGAAGCTAATATAGTTAGAACATCCATACCAGTTTCTCCCTATGGTGTTCCAGCTACGGGATAAATATATCGACCCGTTTATAGATAAAGGCAGAAATGAGGAAAAGCGACAGATTGCGCAACAAATGAAAATAGCAGGGATAGACGTTCAGAAAATTGCTCAGTTTACTGGACTGACGAATACTGAGATTGAAGGACTCTAGTGTTCTGTTCTTTTCCTTTGCTAAGTCGACGAAATATAAAAATGTAGGGTGGGCGGGCGAAGTATCTTATATCTCTAAATATTAACACCGCTTTCTTGAATAAGAGTAAAGTCTGCTACAACAGGCATAATTCTCTCCTTTATTAGATGATTGTTTTGTAAGGTTCCTTGGGTTTAGTTGGCTGACGACTCCCAAAGAATCGGTATAGATTATTTGTAGCAAGATCGAAGCTACATCAACCTTACCCCTAGGGGTACTCTTTGGCCTGCCTTAAAATCTTGGTCTATGTCTCATCAAAAAAAATGCCGCATAACGTGGAGGTGTGCGACCGAAGACTTTCTTCATGCACTTTGTCTCTAACTTCCTGTTTTTCTTCACGAGCTTCCATATAGCAACTTTTTCATTGCGCAGTTAATGAAAGTTTCGCCCCGACGAATCACCTAATTCTGTGGGTCATCTATTGTAGGGCATAGCAAACACCTAGCCATGGTTATTTGGGTTCATTTCACTCATTCTCTGTAGAAATGTCTGAGCGATTGGCCAGGTCCGTCACATAGCGTTCACCGTTATACCGAAGTGTAGGTTCTACTTCGCTCGTTCTACTTTCCTTATTAGTAGTCACGTCTATCTCAGTCAGACCAGCGTCGGTAATTTCTGACTCACTGAGGTTTATCGCTTGGTCCGATTGAACTGCCTGTTCCTTAGTCTCAAGCAGCTGTTCCAGTTCCGTCGCCATCTGAATTTGCTGATTAAGTTGCTCAGCGATGGCGGTTTGGTCTTCTAAATCACCCGTAAACGACACCAAATTAGTCAGGCTATTAAGTAACTCCCTGACATCGCTGCGCAGTTCAGGGTCCCCCGTTAAAGTATCCACATCCGCCATAATTTTTTGTGCACTTTGAAATACATCGCGGGCGGACTCAAGGGTCTGCTGCAATAAAACTAAATTTTCGTCAGTATTAAAGCTGGAGGTAATACCCTGTAGATCTTGGGCTGCTAATGATGCGTTACTAGCCAGCAGTTCTAAATTAGTCAGGAAGGTGCCTTCGTGAATTACTGGCGCTAATGTATCCATCGCCAGCCGCAGCTGCCCCGTGCTAGCACTAATATTATCTAGGGTGACCGCCAGATTGCCCTGATTAGTGGTCAAAATACCGTTCACCTGGGCCAATGTAACCTCTAGTTGCTCAGATGTACGTACGGTAGTCGCTTCTAACTGAGTAGCCGCTCCGGATACAGAGTCCAAGGTCTGGCGGGCCGATGCCGACAATGGCTTAATCTCAGTACGGATATCCTTGGCCATCATGGTAACTTCATCGGTCAAGTCCACCACATTACTCAGAATTTCCTGCGTGTTGTCGAGTAAATCCCCAAGATTATCAAGGGTTTCAGGATCATCAAGGGTATTTGAAAGGGCCTCGGAAATTCGTTGGGAGGATTCTAGAAGATCCTCGTAGTTAACACCCACTACGCCATCAATGCGATCGCCATTACACAAAATAGTACTGCTGTCACAATTTCTTGCTGTGGGTCCAGGGATAGAGTCTTCAGACAGGATCGCATCAGTCGGCGGTTGGATCGATATGGTTGTCTCACCAATCAGTCCAGACTGACTCGTCTTAACTACAGACTCTTTAGGAATGAGTAAATCCCCTTTATCGATTTCAATTTCTACTAAAACCGTATTGGAAGCGGGTGAAATGTTCGTAATACGTCCTACCGGTACACCTCGATAGCTGACAGAAGATCCTTCTAAAATGCCACTAGCACTTTCAAAGTCTGCGAAAAAACGGTAGCTCCGTTGGCCAAAGGTAATGCCACGTAGCCACATGACTAAACCTCCAAATAGGGCCAAGCCCGCCAAAATCAGTAATCCAACAGAGCCTTCACGAATGGTTCTTGCACGCATGGTTTCCTATGGATTAACGGTAGATGGTACAGCCAGTCGCACACCCTGGGAGAAATTATACGGGGGGATTCCAGATATCGTCCACAGTTAGAACAGTAGTTTTACCCAAGAAAAATTTAGGCTTACTACCTAGGGATGGTCTAACTGTATCAATTTGCCACCCGAATTGGCCCGTCAATGGCGGCGCTAAAAAACTGCCGCACATAGGGATTGGGCGTATGGTCAATCTGATCAACTGGCCCCATCCATTGAATGGATCCTTTGTGCAGCATCACAACCCGGTCGGCAGTACGGCGAATAGTACTGTCCTGATGGGTGACAATCAAATAAGTACTACACCCTTGATTGCCATGGATATTACGGATTAAATCTTCAATTACCGTTGAGGCAATGGGATCTAATCCAGCAGTTGGTTCGTCGTACAGTAAAACCGTTGGCTTGTCTTGGGCCTCTTGGGGGTTAGAAATCACAGCACGGGCAAAACTAACCCGTTTACGCATTCCCCCAGATAGCTCGGCGGGGTAGCGATCGCAAATATTGGGTAACCCCACCATTTGTAGCGCCTGCTCAGCCAGCCGACTAATTTCGGCCTCTGACAAGTCAGAATTCTGATATAGGGAAAAGCCTACATTTTCCTGTACCGTCAACGAATCAAATAGGGCTGCCTGCTGAAATACCATGCCAATATTGACCGGATCATCCGCATCTTCAATTAACCCCTGTCGCCGTTGGCCAGCCACAAAAACATCCCCCTGGTCAGCCGCTAGTAGCCCAGCAATGATGCGTAAAATAGTAGACTTACCCGTACCCGATGGGCCAATCAGGGCAACGGCTTCACCTGGCTGAACCGTTAAATCAACATTATTTAGGACCTGATTGCTACCAAATCGTTTAGAGATACCCTTGAGTTGAAGAATTGGGGAGGCATCATCACAGGGAGATGGGGGAACAATTCCATTTGATTCAGAGACAGACATGGCGGCAGTTGCTATAACTCGCTAACGAGCTGGGGACAGCTTATGACAAGATAACCCATGGTTATAAAAAGGGCGTGAGAGATTGACTATGCTCTTGTGGATCGGTTCACTCAGAAAGTTTCTACAGCGTAATATCCGTTTTGTTTGGCACGAAACAAAGGATTTAACCCCGGTCCACAACCGTTGGGTGCGCTGGCTTTTACCAGGTCTATTGGTCAAACGTTGGCTGTTTTTAAGTACCGTTGGGGTGCTGATGGTTGGCCTGGGGGCCATGATTTGGCTAAAACTCACCCCCGTTTTTTTTACAGTCCGATTTGTATCGACGGTACTACGGACAATTACACAACTTATTCCCCGTTACATTAGCGGTCCCCTGGCGATTTTATTTGGTTTATCCCTGATTATTTGGGGCCAAAGTCGCACCCTCGGCTCAATTACGGAAGTTTTACTACCGGGCAGTCAGGAAAACAGCCTGTGGGATGCCATTGCCACTCACCGCAAACTCAATCGCGGCCCCAAAATTGTGGTGGTAGGCGGGGGCACAGGGCTTTCTACCATGTTGCGCGGGTTAAAACGCTATAGCGCTAATATCACTGCGATTGTGACGGTGGCAGACGATGGTGGTTCATCCGGTCGCCTACGACGGGAAATGGGCGGGTTACCGCCAGGGGATATTCGTAACTGTCTGGCAGCGCTAGCGGATCAAGAAAAGCTGGTGACTGAATTATTTCAGTATCGATTTAGTAGCGGTAGCGGTCTCAGCGGTCACAGCTTTGGCAATTTGTTTTTGGCAGCGATGAATGAGGTGACTGGCGATTGGGAAAAAGCCATTGCCGCTAGTTCTCAGGTATTGGCCGTACGCGGTGAAGTCCTGCCCTCCACCCTGAGCGATGTCAAACTTTGGGCAGACCTGAGCGATGGCCGCCGAATTGAAGGGGAGTCAAATATTACCAAGGCGCGGGGACGCATTATCAATATTGGTTGCACACCAGCGGCGCCCCCAGCGTTGCCTAAAGCCCTTGCTGCGATTAAGGAGGCCAACTACATCATTATGGGTCCTGGTAGCCTCTACACCAGCATTGTGCCCAATTTGCTAGTGCCCGATATTGCTGCTGCGATCGCAGCGGCCCCTGTCCCCCGTATCTACGTATGTAACATCATGACGGAACCGGGTGAGACAGATAACTACAGTGTCTCTGAGCACATTCATGCCATTGACCGGGCCTGTGGTCAGCGTTTATTTGATGCCGTTCTAGTTCAAAAACGGTCACCCTCTGCGGCGGCATTAGAACGCTATCGCAAAGAAGGGGCAGAGCGGGTGACCTTTGATCGGGATGCGGTGATCTCTTCGGGACGACGAATTGTCATCGCTAACGTCATGCACGAAACTGACAAAGGCACTATTCGCCATGATCCACCCAAACTAGCCAAGGTCCTGATGCGCTGGCACGCCAGGGTGTATTAACCCCGTGGGAACGCGTCCCCTACGGAGTGGGATGGGTGTATGTGGATAATCGATTACCCCTTCGCAAAAAAACGTCTGGATACCCAGCTAATTAAACCGCTGGCGATGGCCCCTGCCATCAAAATGCCAATAGAGGGCGTAAACACTGGCTCCCAAAGGCGATACCAAAGATCAAATCCAAGGTTAATATCGGCAGCCCTGCCTAATAAAGCCAACACAAACCAAACAAAACTAAATAGAACAAAGAAAAGATTGATCGTCAGAGCGGTGTTTAGCCAGTTGATTAAACGGTCTTTCATACCAGCAATAAAGAATGGTTAGCGGTCAGGCACAGGATGATTATCCTCAAATTAGTATCCCGAACCCAGGTGCTTAATCAACTGAAACACCACTCACCATTAACCATCTCCCGCTTTACCCTCAGAGCTTGCACCTGATCATGCTAATCCGCCTTGGCCTCAAAGTTTCAAGGCTAACCCGCTAAACGGTTCAAAGGAGCGGTAAAAGCTAGATATATAGAGCTTCATGACTAACCTTGCTGCTTTAGCCACAGCCCTCAATTGGCGTTGGGTTTGAACCCAGCGTGAGTTTTTACTTAGAAATATTAAATAATGAGCCGTCTTAACAATAGGTAACAATCCAATAGAGATAATCTAAATTACCTGAGAAACATCTTAAAAATCGAGTATTTCTAACAAAATATTGATGGTTAGAAACGAGATCAGATACTTATTTAATCTCGAGAAAGCCCGCAATAAATCCAGAAAATTCACAAAAAAATATGGTTAGCCCGTCAAGGGTAACCATACTGTAGAAGCTGAGTTTTACCGACTGAAAACCACAAGGGATGGGGTTGAAACCCCTACACAGCATCAATATCTAATCCTTGAGATGCCTTTAGATTGTCAGGATCAACATAGTGGCAAACAGATTCATCGATACAAATCAAAGCCCAGCCAGACTTTTCAATACCCATCAATTCATAGGGTCCATCCTGAACAAAAAACCCTTTATGATTCCTTGTTTCAGGTTTGACTTCTACAGCATGCTTATCCATTTTTTAAGGCTCCTTGCAACGGGGTGAGATCCAATAAAAGGAAAACTTATCGGAATCTTTTCTTAAGCTTATCAGTTCCTTTTTATTCCGAGCGTTAAGTTATCTGATCCAGAAAAGCAGCTAAAAAAACGCGGGGATCATTGCCCCGCAACCCTTACAAAAAGCTAAGGAAAGCTATTTTTCAGTGATGGTAAAGACACGGTTAACAAACCGTTTACTCAGGATTGTTTACAAAAAACAATGAATATTCGTAAACCACCTAACCTTACAGTCGAAGTGGAGCTTGAAGGCTGAAGTGCTCTCAGCATAAGGGTTTCAATTGTTGAAAATCCAGTTTTTAACCTTTTTCAGGCTTTCCCAATCGGGTTTTCTAGTTAATCCTTCTTCAAAATTCCGTCGAATGTCCGCTTGAATGTCCTCAACAGACATCACCAGCTGACTAGCGAGTTCCACATGCTCACGCACACCTTTGCGATCGCTATCAAGAATTGCGATCGCAATATTAATATGGGCCTGAGGATCCTGAGGTGTCAGTTTAATCGCTTTCTGGGCTGCCTTATAAGCGGCGTTAGGTTTATCTACCAAGAGATAGAGCCACGACAGGCAAGTATAAATAGCACTATTCTTAGGGGCCTGAGCGCTTAATTCCTTAAATATAGGAATCAGGGTATCAACGCTTTCACCAGCCTGATAGCGCTCTAGTGCCGCTTCAAACTGTTCATCAATAGTAGGGCTCATATGGGGAAAGTCTTGGTCAAAAACTTTCCCATTCTAAACCTTAGGCGCTAAAGGATTTACCACAGCCGCAGGTTTGATCCGCATTGGGATTAGTAAATTGAAATCCACCGCCAATTAAGGCGTCGCTGTAGTCGAGAACGAGGCCATAGAGGTAGAGCATACTCTTCTTGTCACAGATCACCTTGAATCCTTCATAATCGAACACTTCGTCATGTTCGCCAATGTTGCCAAAGGTTTCAAAGTCCATCATGTAGGACATGCCAGAGCAGCCTCCCTGACGGACGCCTACCCGCAAACATAGATCGGAACCTTGTTTTTCTTTCAGGGCGAGGACATGGGTTAGGGCCGCTTCAGTCATCATGATGCCCTGTTTCGGTTGCGTAGCTTGGGTCATGGGTCGTCTGCTTGTTTAGATTACTGACATTTGTTAGCGCTTAGTTTAGTGTAGCTTAGCCATTGGTGAGGAACGTTTCTAGCTTCAATGATTGTGATTGACTATAGCCATGGTGTGTCTCTGCGATAGTTGAACAAATCTATCGGGGCATAGCCAATGGTTTGATTCTTCTTCACAATAGAAGCTGTTCATACAGCCGTATTTATGCCCCCACTGAGCCCGTTTACCTGTCGTCGTATTCAAAAATTGCCCCAAACCAATAGCGTTTGGGAAGGTGGGCGCTGCTCAATGCCTGAATCAGAGGAGAATAAACGAGACTGTATTTTGTGGATTGATGGCAATCAGGGATATGTGCGCAGCGTGGATATGGTGTCTACCGATAGTGGTTATGAAGCGGTGGCCCGGAGTTTACTACAAGCTATAGAACATCCTCAAGGCCCTGCAGACCCCTGTCGTCCCCAAAGGGTGGTAGTGAATGATCGAGAACTGCAGTTTTTTTTAAGGGGGGTGCTGCAGGATTTAGATATTGACGTCACCTATGGTGCAAAGCTTCCTTGGGTAGATGAGATTTTTGATCATTTACTCTCCCATATCAATGTGCCGACATCGTCTTTGCCTGCAGACTATCGGGAGCGTCTTTGTGAAAAAGCACTGGCACTGTGGCACCAGGCACCCTGGTATCGCTTGAGTGAGCAAGAGTTATTGGCAGTTGAGTTAAACCGTTGGGATACAGACACCCTATATGTTTCTATTTTGGGTATGGCGGATGTGGACTATGGTCTGTTGTTTTATCGCAGCCTGGACTCGTTATTGCAATTTCGTGAGCGGGTGCTAAATTGCGATTACGATAGTGCTGATTTGTCAGATCACATGTCGTCTCACATCTTGCAACAAGTCTTTCTCAGTCAGGATTGCTTTTTTCTTAATTACTCAGTGGAGCGCCCGAGACAGCCAGAGCCTGACGATTATGAATTTGGTAGTATTCACCCGCTTGAGGGGATCCGCCATGAAATTGATGAAGCTGAAGCGGCGACATTGATCATTACCTTGGATGCACTGCATCGCTTTTTCGAAAAAGCACCCGAACCGCTTAATGTATTAGAGCCCATTCAAAAGACTTTGCGGGTGCCCAACCCGTTGTCAGGGGATGGCCCTAAGCAATGCACAGTGAAAGTCATGTCGTTGCCAGACATTTCTAGCAAACTAATGGCGGAAACTGAGCAGATGCTTGAACTGGAGGCAAGCGTCTTAGATGAGCCCGTACTAAAAGATGACCTGATCCCTGACGGAGCCCTGATTTTGCTTACTCAGGTATCCCCTGAGCGAGTCAAACAGCTACAAACGACCAAAGTTTACCACCAGGCTCTATCGAAGGATAAAACGAGATCGACAAAAGCATCCTGGCCTGTGGTGATTATTCAAACGTCACGCCCCAAAGCAGTTGCTCTAGTGGAGCGCCTTGAGTCATTGGGAGGAATCAAGGCCATGTGCTTTAATCCTGGCCATGATCCGTTTAGACAACTCACCTTTCAACTGGGTATTTGGCAAACGGGTGACAATAGTCTGCATCTGTTCCATGAATATGATGGCAACAATGATTACCATTGCGAAGCCCTTGAAAAATGGCAGCAACAGCAACTTAAGAGCCATGGTTGCTGTGGCATCATGATTGCGGCAGGCGTGACTGGACGCAATCGAGGTAATCCTCAACCCAAAGATATTATGGCTTTCTTAGAGGTAAATTTTTGCCCCCCTGAGGTGCTCAATCTAGAGCCTTTAGTGTTGAGCTATGCAATTGACTAAACGGAAACAAAACGGAAAAGCCCTATGGGATGTGCAATCTCCTTCTGACTTCCGTACCGTTAGGTCCTCCAGAGGACTTGTTCTGATTTCCGAATTCGGACCTGGCCGAGATTTGCTGGCTAACGTTGATACCTGACTTATTGGTGTTCCCAATGGAAGGTAGCGAGAAAAAATAGACTGGCGGACATGATAATTCCTGTCAATAAAAATTGATGAATCGGTAAAAATGTCAAACCAGGTACGGTGCAGACATGGATAATACCTATCAGTACTAGGGCTGGTGCTTTTATCCCTAACCCCGTAATCACATAGCCAAAGGCACTTATGCTAAGCCATAGAGGACAAAGATGTGGCAAAATCAAGCCCCATCCTGCCAAAATGCCATAGTCGGTGAGACCCAGTCCAGCTATGACTAACAGTGACCAGCTATAAAAAATCCAGCGCTGATTTCTTGTGGTTACCCAAAACCAGGTAAGTCTACCGGACAGCCAGATAACAATGCAGGAAAGCACTGACCAGAGGATCGCCTGGGTAGACCAATCCAGAAGAGTGTATTGTGCAACCAAAAAGATGGCGGCAGTTGCCACGCTCCAGGTGAGTAGGGCCTGATCTAGTCGGGTCAGATAGGTTGAAATAAAGGCGTTATCGGGGTTGCCAATTTGGATTTTTATTACTCCATGGAGATCTACAGGGTCAACCAATCTCTGTTTTAGCTGAAAAATGGACATCAGTTATAGAGCGAGTTTTAAGCGTTAATGGAAAGACTCAAACAACAATGTTTCTCGGGCTGAAGGTGGGTAACTAAACCTTGTCCATGTCTAGGACCGGTCATTTTTCCGTAAAAGAACTTACAGGTTTGAACTTGGACGTGGTTTAAGCCCAAGGGACATCCAGGATTAGAAATTTACCGTAGAGGACCTACCGGTTAAACTTTGGACGTGAGATTATGGCTCCTAAAGTCTTAAAAATTAAGACTTTAGGAGCTATAGGGTTTTTGTTGTCATTTTATTGATTATATACTGGCTTAAACGCCTGTGGGGTCACGTTATTGCGCCTACAGGCTCGCTCACTGGTTTGTCTCTTGGGGGATGAGTTGTAAGGGGTAGTCTAGGGTGTGTGCGATCGCATCATAACGTCGCAACTGATCCTGATAGATGGCATCCCAATCATTTCCTAACCCTGGCGCATCCCAATAGCCCGTATCTGGATCAATAAACGCTTTAGTACGTGCCCAGACAATCCGCTCCGGCAGGTCCATTGTGCGTGCCTGGTAGAGCCAGTCAATATAGCCTCGGTCAAGGGCCGCTAAGGGAGCTTGATTTGCTAAATCAATGCCGTTAAGTTCTTCAAGTAACGACAGTTGGAAAGCCTTAGTTTGGGTTTGACGACGGAGTTCTTTAGCCTGTTGTTGCAAACGATGTAATTGTTTGCGATCGGCTTCCTCTGGAGAAGACGCCCCATGCTGGTAGGAAAAGCTACCTAAGTTCCAAACACCGTTGCCAGGATCCACATGACCATAATAGGCACTGGTATACCCACCCGCAGGCGTGCGAGTCCCTTCCGCGCTACCCACAGCTCTAGCTACCAAGGAGGCAGACTCCCCAGCAAAGAGAGCATTGATAGCATAGCTGGTTTTAGTATTTGCAATAATGAGGTTTGGTATTTGGGCTGCCGGGGTAGGCCGATGGTCTGGAACAAACGTTAGGGCAACAGAGTTTTTCGATTTAACCGTTGCACGAACGGTAGACGGCTGCGATCGCTTGGCAAGCTTAAATTCTAGGGCAGCCGCTTGAGCGCTACTGAGCCAGCTAAGGGTAGCGCTCAGGCTAGTAATAATGACAAATAAGGGCTTAACAAATCTGGGTTTCAAGGAGATACGTTTCATTGGCTATCTATGACTGAGTCAGTAATTGTTCAATAAACGTTGGCGCAGGTTCTACAACAGCCCAGGTACCGTTGGGTTCTCGACGCAACATTGCAAATACCAAATGCTGAGCGCGACCGATGGTTTGATTTTGGTTTAGAGCACCAAATCTAGGCTGACTCAGGCCACAGAGACGAAAGAGATACGCAGGGACATCGGCACTGGAAACAATGACGCAGTTTGTGGCAGTCGGTTCGACGGTGCCATCAAAGGGCATATGTACGGTATCGCCGCCTAAGGCCAGACTAATATCGCCCAGGCCACTACTGACGGCATAACCAGCAATCTCGGTACCGATAGCTAGGGGCCAAGTCTGGTGCATAGTTAAGGTGCGAGGAGCCGGTGTAGCACGACTGCAAGCAGAAAGGCTAAGGCCTAAAATTAAGCCCAGACAGTTGCAAAGGGTAAATTTCATGGGGAGAGAGGAAAAAATTAGGGGAGCAATTTAAGCTGAAAAATCTTGATCTGGTGGGGAGTCAGGAATCACGAGACATACCAAATCCGAGTTCATTAACCCCGATAAAACATCATCAGCCTGTAGGGGCAATCCCTTGTGGTTACCCTGTGATATCGGGGACAAGCAACCAAGATTTTATATTGGAGTCAAGCAGGATATCGCCTCTGCCCCCCTGATACATGACTCCTGATACCTGACCTATTGAAAACTAAAGGCAAATCCAGCATATTCGTCGCCTTCGTATAGCATCACCAACCATGTTGTTGGAGAGAATGCCAGAGGATACGCTTCGCGTTCAGCAGTGATGCCATCTCTAAGTTCGAGGCTGGGTAGTTGACAATAGGGGTCTGCCACAATCGCTCTAACAGATTGTTGACTAGAGCGCTCGGGTACAGTGAGAATCTGCGCAAGCTGGGCTCTAGACAGGACAGCAGAGGATTGAACCATACGCTGACACGTCTCTTTGGTGTCAGCTGTCGAGGCGTGCAAATGAGAACTGGCATCGAATAGGAGGCTAAAGAGAGCAATCCCCCATCCGGCAGCAAGAACGTATGGATTTCGCCACCATGGACTAACACGCTGGCTCAAGGGTTTTAGAAATGGGGTAGTTCGTTTTCTGGTTCTGCGTGGTGCTGGACGTGGAATAGAACGGGTGTAGAGCTGTTGAGTCATGGCTTGGTGTGTGTTGGTTATGCAGCTATCTACAACTATAAGAGAAAGAGTTTCGAAAAGTATTCGGTTTTCAGATTGATTGCTATGGAAAAATCGTATAAATCCTTTATTTTCAATGACTTTAGTGGATCGCATAAATCTTTCCGTCAAGCTGTGCAACAACATTTAGAAAAGGATCTTTGATGGTGGCATTTGTGCAACAGCGTTGATTGTCAACCACGTTCATAAATGAAGACTTCGAAAGTCAGAATTCTGACTTAACCGAAATTTTCCGACTTAAGTTATACCCCTTTAAGACAAGGCTTGAACTAAAATTCGCATTAAAGCTGCAACATCTTCTGGCACACGGTAACTTTCCAAGCCCTGCTCAATTGTCTTCTCACTTCGACCAAGCCGAGCAAACTCCCAAATCTTTCCTGTGGTTACAGCACCTACCAGATGGGTTTGTTCCTTACTTTCTTGCCATTGCTCTAATGCAATTAATTCAGCGATCAGCTGAGTCATCCCATAATCTAAGTCTTCCTTTTTGGCTTCAATCACCAACAAATTGCTAGCATTTTCTAGAAAATAATCTAAATATCCTTGGATTTGCTCATTCACTTTAATGGAGTACTCAATGAAGATTTCGGCTTTCGTATAATGCACTAAATCTAACATCAAAGGCGAGATTAGTAATTCTCTCCTAGCGGCCTCACTAGATAAAGATGCATAGGGTAGGACTTCTTCAATCCGGTCCTTTAATTGATCAATCCGGTCTAAATTTCCCTGATATTGAAATAAGTTCAGTTTTCTCCTAGAAAATGAATACCCAAAATAATTAGCTAGATCCTTGGGTTCAATCTTGAGATCAAAGATTTTACTAAACGTATAAGATTGCTCCGGATTAATAACTTTCATAGTCCATTTATGACAGAGTAAATTAACGATCAGATCTGGCGATTAACTCTAGTATCAGGCATATTTATGATAGATTCAATCTTATGTTTGAGCCTTACTGATTTCAGCCTGTTATATTATCGACAACCGTTGCTCGGTTAAGCAGAGTACAAACTTGTTTATCGGTCACTTGCTCAAAGTTGTTGTACCAAAGGCCAATGGCATACAGGTGACTAGGAACAGATAGACATATTAGCCGATCAACCTGCGGTTTTATTTGTTTATAGGCCTCCATAGCCGCAATGGGAGCCGTGACGATTAGCTGTCTTGGTTGTTGCGATCGCACCCACATCACCGCTGCCCGCATCGTTGCTCCAGTGGCCAGACCATCATCCACCAAAATAACAATGCGATCATAAACAGTTACTACAGAACGATCACCCCGATAGACCTGTTCCCGTCGTCGGAGTTCCTGGAGTTCATCGTTTGTAATGGCGTCAAGTTCCTGTTTTGTTATTCCTAGATAACGAATGGCCTGGTTATTAATCACTCGCACACCATCAGCGGAAATGGCTCCAATGGCACTTTCTTTATTACCAGGCTCCCCCAGTTTTCTAACCAGGCAAATATCCAAGGTTAAATTGAGGGCACGGGCAATCTCATAGGCAACGGGGACTCCCCCTCGGGGTAACGCCAACACCAAAACATCGGCACGGTTAGCGTAGGCCTTTAACTGCTGTGCCAGTTGCTGGCCCGCATCGGTGCGATCGCGAAATCGGCTGGTCATGGGTTTATCCCCCGCAGTGTTACGACACAGGTCAGAAAACACCCTAATCTTAGGATATAAGACGATTCTGAGGACCGTATGAAGGATATTGAATTTTAGCCGCTATCAGGGCAAGCTCTGATTAAACCAGGTAAGGTCCGTTGAGAAAATCCCCTGGCAGATCGTTGGTCATACCCTCGATAATGTAGTAACCATGTCCACGTCCAGATCTGAATCTTTTTCCATAGAAGCAGCTATAGGTGTCAACGTGGACATGGTTTAGTCGACTTTTCAAAGGAGTTAAGATGGAAAAAAGTTTTTGGCTTCAGAAATGGGAGAACAATAAAATTGCTTTCCACAAAAGTGAAGCTAATCCCCTATTGGTCAAATACTTTAAAGAACTTTCTTTAGAGAAAGGTAGCCGCATATTTGTACCACTATGTGGTAAAACCCTTGATATTGCTTGGCTGCTTGCCAATGGCTATCGTGTGGCTGGGGCTGAACTGATCGAAATGGCCATTGAGCAATTATTTACAGAGCTGGGGATAGAGCCCAAAATTTCAAAAGCTGGCAGTGTAAAGCACTACAGTGCCGAAAATATTGACATATTTGTCGGCAATATTTTCGATGTATCCAGCAAGATACTTGGCCCTGTCGATGCCGTTTATGACAGAGCCGCGCTGGTGGCCCTACCCACAGCAATGCGCGATCGCTATACAGTACACTTAACTGAGATTACGGCTAAAGCACCACAGCTGCTGGTTAGCTACGAATATGACCAAACTGTAATGGGCGGTCCTCCTTTTTCAGTGAGTAACGAGGAAGTCAGTCAACATTATGGCAATAGTTATGACGTAACCCTCCTTATGAGCAAAGATGTACCTGGTGGCTTAAAAGAGAGATGTACTGCCCAAGAAAATGTTTGGTTGTTGCAAACAAACTAGATTCTGTGGTGACATAGGTAATGCAACAGTGCCAGAAAATTTGAAAACCCTAGGGTGGCGGCTGTTATAAACAATTCAACCAAACTAAATTCTCATGATCTGAGAGACTTTATTCTGATTCATCATCAACAGGGATTGCCTCACCTTCGCTTTCATCCTCAACAGAGATGATTTCTGCATCAACAGAGATTACCCTATCTTCGCTTTCATCTTCAACAGAGATGATTTCTGCATCAACAGAGATTACCCCATCTTCGTTTTCATCCTCAACAGAGATGATTTCTGCATCAACAGGGGCTGTCTCAACCTCGCTAACAGGCGTAATTTCTATTGCCTCAGCTTTATTTACTACGTTTTTGTTTAACTGAGCTGAGTGCTTGCGTATCTTTTTGACATTACGCCAATTATTTCTCATGTCGTTAATTTACCCTAGGTAAGTCCTCCTAGAGACTATAACCATCCAAGGGAAGCAAGCCTCCATAAGGCCTGAAATTTATATAGATATCTCACACAACCTACAAAAATTTTAACTCTATGATGTATGCCAGGATGCAACAAGATAGACCATCCTATGAATGCTTCAAATACAAAAGATACAGCGACCCATGGATAGGTCAAACATGTGCAGGTTGTATTCTTTCGATAGTGCTTCAAACACTCGTAACCCGCGCACGCTGTTGCCGTTGTCATCAATCGGTGGTGAGAATGTAGCAATGCCTGCTTTTCCTGGAATTATGGCCAAAATACCGCCAGAGACGCCACTCTTGGCCGGTATCCCTACCCGATAGGCCCATTCCCCAGCCCGGTTATACATGCCGCAGGTATACATAATACTCAGCAGATCCCGCACATAGTTCTCATTGATTGCACGAGTTTGAGTAATGGGGTTTTCACCATGGTTAGCTATGGTGGCCGCCATGGTAGCCAGGTCACAGCAGGTAACCATAACAGAACATTGCTGAAAGTATAGGTCAAGCGCCGCATCAATGTCCTGATCAATCATGCCAAAATTGAGCATCAGATGCGCCATGGCCCGATTACGATGGCCGGTAGCACGCTCCGACATAAATGTAGGCATATCAATAAACACCTCATGCCCGATGTAACGCTCAAACATTTTGAGCATGCGGTTGAGTTTATCGGTAGGGCTATTTCCCTTGAGCAAACTGCTAGTAGCAATGGCTCCGGCATTAATCATTGGGTTATAGGGGCGGTGGGACCCTTCATCCAGACGAATAATTGAGTTAAACGGGTCCCCGGTAGGCTCTACACCGACTTTCTCCAACAAGACGTCTCGACCATGATCCTCTAGGGCTAAACCGTAGCAAAAGACTTTAGAAATTGACTGAATCGTAAATTTCTGGGCGGTATCACCCACATTAAACACCTGACCATCGGTAGTGACTACGCTGATACCAAACCAGTCTGGATTTGCCTTTGACAGCTCCGGAATATAATCCGCCACTTGTCCCGAATCCGTCGCAGAATAGGTATGGTGTAGCTTTTCTAAAAAAGCTTGCAATTGTGCCATAGTCGATGCCTCACCCGCTCGATAGCATCATAGTGTGAAATTGCCGTCGGTTAAACTGTCAGCCGCTTACCCTCAGCATCTAAGGTTTTGACCAAAAACGCCCACTTGTCAGCGACTTCCTCAATAATTTTGGTTGTGGGTTTACCAGCTCCGTGGCCTGCCTTAGTCTCAATGCGAATCAAGACTGGGTTATCGCCTTGATGGACAGCCTGGAGCGCGGCTGCAAACTTAAAACTGTGGGCGGGCACCACCCGATCATCATGGTCAGCTGTGGTAATCAGAGTGGATGGGTAGCTGGCCGAGGTGAGATTATGTAACGGAGAATAGGCATACAGCGCTTCAAACTCCTCAGGATTTTGGGGAGACCCATAGTCACTTTCCCAGGCCCAGCCAATGGTGAACTGATTAAATCGCAACATATCCATCACCCCTACGGCAGGCAGTGCTGCCGCAAATAGGTCAGGACGTTGAATTATGCAGGCACCCACCAGAAGACCGCCATTACTGCCGCCCATAATGGCCAAATTTTCCGGTGCGGTGTAATTGTTGTCAACTAACCACTCAGCTGCACCAATAAAATCATCAAATACATTTTGCTTATTCAGCTTTGTTCCGGCCTGGTGCCAGGTTTCACCATATTCTCCCCCGCCGCGCAGGTTTGCCAACGCATAGATGCCGCCCATTTCTAGCCACACTAGATTACTCACAGAGAAACTAGGCCTGAGGGAAATATTAAAACCACCGTAGCCATAGAGCAGTGTGGGGGTTTGACCATTGGGCGTTATACCCTTTTTGTGGGTGATAAACATGGGTACTTGGGTGCCGTCTTTGCTGGTGTAAAACACCTGCTGGGTTTCATATTGGCTTGGGTCAAATGCGACATCAGCATCACGGAACAGACGTTGTTCTCCGGTCTCCAGGTTGTAGCGATAGATACGACTGGGAACTGTAAAACTAGAAAACCGATAAAACGTTTCCGTATCGTCTTTTTTACCGTCAAACCCACCGGCTGAACCAATGCCCGGTAGTTCTACCGTTCTGAGGGGTTGCCCCGTCAAGTCAAAGATTTGAATGGTGGTGTAGGCATCCTTAAGATAGTTAGCCACAAACTGGTTGTTGATAAGACTCACGGAGTCCAGCGTTTCTTCAGCTTCTGGAATAATCTCCTTGGGTACCTTTTCCTGGGCTAAATCTAGGGCAATAACTCGACCACGGGATGCGTCTAAATCTGTCTGAAACCAAAATGTAGTACCGTCATTATCAATCAACCTATAGGAGGCTTCAAACTCACTGATGAGTTCAACAACGTCACCATTGGGATCTTGCAGATCTTTATAAAAGATCAGATTTTTGCGCTCAGTGCTACGCCAAACTCCAATCATCAGATAACGGCCATCGTTGGTTACTCGCCCTTGAAATCCCCACTCCTTTTCATCCGGGCGTTCATAGATTAGCGTATCCTCTGACTGGGGAGTGCCCAGACGATGGTAGAAGAGTTTTTGGAAATAGTTAACTTCCTCAAACTGAGAATCAGTCGAGGGTTCGTCATAGCGATTATAGAAAAACCCCTGGTTGTCATGGCTCCAGGCAGCTCCCGAGAATTTACTCCACTTTAGGTGGTCAATGGTATCTACCCCAGCCTCAATCTCTCGCACCTTCCACTCCAGCCAGTCTGACCCTGAACTTGACAGACTATAGGCCAGATAACGGCCATTTTCACTAACTGCAATATTTCTCAGAGCAACGGTACCGTCCTCTGACAGGGTGTTGGGGTCAAGCAACACCACCGGTTCTGCCTCCAGGGAGGGTTGTGTGTAAAGTACTGCCTGGTTTTGTAAACCGTCATTTTTATAGTAAAAGTAACGCCCACCCCGCTTAAACGGCACACTATAGCGCTCATAGTTCCACAGTTCCGTCAGCCGCTGTTTCAAAGGCTCAACCGCAGGTAGCTGACGCAAATATTCAAATGTAACCTCATTCTGTGCCTCAACCCAGGCCTTAGTCTCGTCAGAATTCGGATCTTCAAGCCAACGGTAGGGATCGGCCACGACAGTGCCATGGTACGTATCGGTTTGATCGCAGCGGCGGGTTTGGGGATATTGAAAGGGCATGGGGGACGAAGGTGAGGGGGGATTAGGCTTTCTTGGGGTAGTTTAGCGTTTTCAGGATGAATTGCGATCGCACCCCCTAACTTCCTACCCCCTGCATCAACGCTTTCAGTCGCTGCAAACGCCGCCGCAGTACCATGAGTAGAGCCGCTAAAACGATACCTTGTAAGGCTATCCCCAAACAAACCGCCATGAAAAATCTAGCTTGAGAAACAGCATGAAATGGATAGCCAAAGAATGTGCGATAAGCCAACCAAACGGGATTTAGAGGAGTCCCATTCTGAAAGATAAACAAAATACTCAACGGCACAATAATCAGCAGTAGTATGGTGCCTGCCGACCAAAGGGCTGGATTCCGCACCTGGGTGGTAAAGATAATTTGGGTTAGAGCAGCATAAATCAACCAACTTAAAACAACACTTATGGGGATTACTAACAAATGATCCAGGGGTAATACTGTCTGATCCTCCAGGAGTAACAATGGCACTATCAATAAACCGGCAATCAAAATATTGACCCCCACGGCGGTAAATGCTGGACTCTTATCAGCCCAAAGCCGGGTAGCTAGATTGGTTTTGGGATAAGTTAGCCAATCAAATAGCTGTTGACGGTGAGGCATCAGGGCCAATAATAACAACAGTATTAAGCCAAAATTGACCCCATACAGCACGATGGCACCGAGAAATGATTCCCAATCTTGCGCAGCGTTCTGATGTTGGAAAAATCCCCAAATAAGTACGTTGATATAGGCCGTTAGCATATAGCTCAACCGTTTACTAATCAATGTGGTTTTAGGCTGATGGAAGAGCCGCTCTAGCATGCACCACACTAAGCTAATCGTAATCAGCAGATTAACCAGAGTAAAGCCATAGGCCAAAAAGCTATTGTCAATCAAATTGATATATAGCCACTGGACGGATGTAAATGGAGTGTCTCCATTAAACAGTCGGGAAACATCAGCCACGTTTCGCCAGCTAACCCCTATATTCCAAAACATAAACATGGGGGCAAACAAAAATAGGCTAAGACCTGAAAAGGCAATGGCTGTAGACGTTTTCTGGGCCTGTAGCTTACGGGTGATGCCGGCTAAAAGCGCAAGGCTAAAACATAAACCTGTAGCCATTGCCAATAAGCTGTAATAGCTCAGAAGAAAGCTAAAGGGTATTTCTATTTGAATCAGCGACAAAACATGCAAAGGAACGACTGAGAGGACAACCAGATAGGGGACAATGGGAACACCTAAGAGTTTTCCTAAGAGAATTTCTCTGGCAGGTCGTGGACTCAGGCGAATAAAATTCAGGGTGCCTTTCTTCTCTTCTTGGGCCAGGTCACTCACTATGTAGTAGCCGCCAATAATAAACAGAAAATAGGGAAGGGTCCAGGTAAAAAAGCGGGCAATATCAAGCCATGGGTTAGCAAATTCGGGAAACGTTTGAGCGTTTTGAAACGATAGGAAGCAAAGCAAGATTTGAAATATGGCCGATATGCCCAACGTCGCTATTACCGTCCGTGGTTTAAGATGGCCGCGACACTCTCGCAAAAATTGAGGATTCCAAATGCCAATTTGATTGATCCAGTTCATGGTGAGTGGGAAATGAGGGATAGGTTGTAGGGCGGGCATAGCCCACCATCCTGGCACCGTTGTGATTCACCCTAAGCAGTGCGTTGATGGCCAGAGCGAATAAAAATATCTTCCAGGGTCTCTTGGGTACGATAAAATTCTGTAATGGCAAAGCCTTCGGAGACTAACTGACGCAGCAGATCAGCAGCGGCCTGGGCATCCTGTGTAAATTGAATGGCTAGCTGATTGTTATCCAGTGGTTTTACAGGGATAGTTTGAGCATCCAGGTAGCGCGCCAGCCCATCAATATTTTCTACCACCGAAATCAGTAACTGTTGTGTGGCAGGTTCATACAAGCTATGTAATTGACCACTTTGGACCAGACGGCCCTGCTCCATAATACCAATGGCGGTACAAAAGTCTTCTAAATCACTGAGAATATGGGACGAAATTAAAATGGTAATTCCGTCTTGCTGCAGGGTTTTAATGGTTTGACGATACTCAATCCGGGCGATGGGGTCCAGGCCAGAAACGGGTTCATCTAAAAGTAATAGGGTGGGTTTATGCAGCACAGTACGAGCCAAGCTGAGTCGCTGTTTCATTCCCCGTGACAGTTTACTAATCAGCGCCCGACGTTTGTTTTCTAAACTGACTAATGCCAATACGTCGGTAATGCGTTGCTGCAGTGCAGTTCCTTGAAGATAATACAGTTGGCCAAAGTACTGTAGATATTCGTCAACGGTGAGATCGTCGTAGAGGGGGAAATCATCAGGGAGTAACCCCAGTTGATGCTTAATCTGAGCATTGGGATGGCCCCGCTTGAGGAGTTTGCCACCAATTAAAATTTCTCCGGTGGTTGGTTCCTCAGCCGTAGCCAGTAAACGAATCAGAGTTGTTTTACCCGCACCGTTAGGGCCAATCAGTCCATAAACTTCGCCAGCAGCAATAGCCAGGTCAACATTGTCAACGGCGACATGGCGATCAAACTGTTTTGTTAGCCCTCGGGTTTCTACCACGAGAGGTGGCGAAGCAGCAGGGGACGGGTCTTGAGATAGAGACAAAACTTCAGGCATACCGTCACTGGATAAATAAAACTGAGCAGATTGCTGAACACATCGCTTTTGTAGCTTAAGGGGCCTAGCGATCGCAATTATCGTTAACTATGGGCACCGATCGATAAAATTAGCAGTCGTAGCATAGACTAAGACCTCGTTAGACAACAGGTGTTTACGGTTACATTTAGTAGCCGGTTAATGATTCGTTTCAATTCGGTTTAATGCATCGGCGGGTAGCGTCTCCAGAATCAGCTGGGCAAAGCGGCCAGCTGCCCCCGATGGACCACGCAGTTGACGGAGGGTTTTGCTCATGGCTTGCAGTTGTTCGGGATGATCGAGGTAAGTGGAGATGCGATCGCACACCTCTGCTGCCGTAATCCGTCCCAGCAGCTCCGGGACCACTTCCTGTCTGGCCCAAATATTCGGCCAGGCAAAACGCTTCTGATTTCGCTGGATATACTGAACAGCCACAGTATTGATCACTTTAGTGAGCGCAGTACCCACTATGGGTAGCTGACATAGTAACCCCCAAAAACCATCCCAGGTGCGCATAACATCTAGCTGCTGGGTGGGTAGCAGCACCACCATGGGGACAGCCAGGGAACCGAGCTGGGCGGTATTGGCCCCAACGGTGGTAACGCAGAGAGTGCAGCGTTTAAGCAAACCATGGGCAGGAAAATCAGTCCACAGACTGACCTTGGGACCGTCTTTGATTTGGAAGTAGGGCAGGCCGTTATCGGGAGTGATCAGCTGGGCCTCGGGACCGTGCATCACGTCGACAGTGGCGTTTTGGTTGGGGTCGGCATATTTGGCCAGGATTTCTGGCGTGACGGTGGGGGCAACGGGGATGATGAATTCTATTTGGGGATGGGTTTGGTGGAGATGGTGTGCGATCGCCAGGGACAACGGCACCCCCGGTCTCAACTTATCGGGCTTAGACCCCGGCAGCAGCCCAATCACCTGGGTATCGGTGGCAAAGGGCAGCTCAGTACTGGCAACAGACTCCACATCCGCCATCAGGTCCCCTACCACCGTTAGTTTGGACTGATACTTAGCAGCAATGTTCTTTGTACTGTCCCCCTGCATCATGCCAAAGCTGTCCACCCAGTTCAGCCAGCGCGGTTCCCATTCAGCGTAGACTGTCGTGCGATAGCCCAAGCGCTTGGCCGCCCACACTGCATAGAGCTGGTCGCCACCGAGAAAGACCACCACACCCCGGCTATACCAGTTCCAGTTGTCGGCAGTGTTGCCCGATAAAAGAAATTTGAAAAAATCCCCTGGCCCTTGAACCCTATCTACTTCTGGATAGGACCTTAGGGAATCCGTTTCACCACCGGATGCATGGGGACAGGGGGACAGCATTACCGATAAGCGCAGTTTGCTGTGGTCTGGCTCCTGTTTGCGGAGTTGCTGCACCACAGGTTTGACCCAGGTGGAGACCTCTCCGGGGCCGTTGGTCAAAATTAGGACATCTACCGCCATTGGCTGATGGGGGCCCGAGATATTGTCATGGCTACAGTATCATGGGACCCCATACGGGGAATATAGCCGCATCGTGCCTGAGAGACCTGTGAACGCTGTCTATTGGTTCATTTCTACTTAGTTTGCGTTCCTTTGGCCTGTATTCCCTTGGCCTGTATCATCTTGGTCTCCATTCCCTTGGCCTGCGTTCCTTTGGTCTGTATCCCCCCCTTGGCCGGCATTCCTTTGGCCTGAGTTGGCTTGGCTTACCTCAATAGGGATATCCCTGGGCTGCATCACATATACAAAGCCATCAGCCATCGACGGGTCATCTTGGATAGTCTGAATTCGCAGACTATCATTAATTTGGGCAGTCGCCGCCGAATTACCAGCTGCTACAAGCAGTGAACCCACAACCAAAGCCCCTAGGGACTTAGACAAATAAGACACAGTTACCATGATGATTAGAACCTAAGTTAGCGCAACATAAGAAACAAACGTTTAACCGGTTATCAAGAAGTATGACAGCCCGTATTACATAGCTCATGCTTGAGCCTTACCACATATTCACTTTTTCGTAATAACGAACAAGCTTCAGCCATAACCTTAGGACATTTCTGGGAAAGAAGCTACCAGTTATCTAGTGCAGCGTCAAAGCTAAAAATTCGGGTTGGTTACTGATGAAGAGTGAAGGGTAAAGCATGACTCTTCATCCCTTTAGACTCTTTACTCTTTACAGTCTTACCCGAAATCTTAGGCTTGACAGACCACTAGGCCCCGTTCGGCCAAACTCACGTCGAAGCTAAAACCCTAAAATTGGGGCTCGGTCGCTAGGGGTATGGTGTCAGCTTGTTGGGGCTGCCAATGCGGTACCGCCTAGTAATTTCCACATAGGTCGTTGCTTTGGTCATGCCTATTTCGCTCAAAAGCGTTAGTCTATAATCGTTAAATTTCACATTTGCATTGTCATCGTGACCCAGCCCGCCGCCCTCCGTGATTTGTTAACTGCTGTTGCCCAGGGGCAGATAAGCCCAGATACGGCCTTTGGTAAGCTCAAGCATCTGGACTATCAGCCCGTTGAGGACTTTGCCAAAATTGACCATCATCGGCAGCTCCGTACAGGGTTTCCAGAGGTAATCTGGGGTCAGGATAAGACAGTGGAGCAGCTGGTTAAAATTTTTCAGGCGATGGAGCTGGAAAATCCGGTCGTAATGGCAACGCGGATAGCCCCTGAAGTATACGGACAGCTACAAAAATTGTTGCCAAATTTACGGTATTACGAAACAGCTCGCATTTGTGCGTTGCAGCCGAATAGTGTGGCAACAGACTATCCAGGAACAATTGCCATTCTCACGGCGGGGACGGCGGATCTGCCGGTGGCGGCAGAAGCAGCGGTGACGCTAGAACTATCTGGTTTTCAAGTGACGCGACTGTGGGACGTAGGCGTGGCAGGCATTCACCGACTGTTAAACAATCGAGCGGTGATTGATAATGCCGATGTGTTGATTGTTGTTGCTGGTATGGAGGGGGCATTGCCCAGTGTTGTTGCTGGGTTGGCAGACTGTCCGGTGATTGCGGTGCCGACGAGTGTGGGCTATGGGGCTAGCTTTGGTGGCGTGTCGGCATTGTTGACAATGTTGAATTCTTGCGCAGCAGGGATTGGGGTGATGAATATTGACAACGGATTTGGGGCCGCGATTTTAGCCGGACAAATTATCAGAACAGCAGCCCGTTTAGGATCATCAAGGAATCAACAATCAAACATGATTTCTTAGAAAAGACGGTGCAACTGACCAAATAGCATTTTCTTTACTAAATTCACTACAGACTTTATTGTTGCTTTGCCTAGACCCCGTGGCAATACAGTTAAATATACTTACGGGACAGAACAGATGTGCTGACACACTGTTAAAGGCTATTGCCAAAGCTAAAAATTAGAGTATGTAGAGTATGCATCGAAGTAATCAGGGCATATGAGCTTTCCCTTTTCTTTTCTCCATTGCCCAAGTATTCACTAGAAAACGTAGCTTTGACAGACCACTAGGTACTTAAGTCCTCATTAGTGGGTGACTATCTTGCTCAATTGCCAAGGATAAAAACATCCTTGAAAGCAATAGATTATCAGCGTGGACAGGCAAATACCTCAATGTATCTACTATCCAGATTAGGGCCTGTCTGTCTTTAACAGATTTTCCATAGCAAATACCCAGTCAGGTGATGTTAGTACGTCATCACAAGTGTTTTTAAAGTTTTTTACGGCAGGAGATTCTATGAACCGATATTTAGGTAAACCCTCTTGGTTGTTGATGGCTTCTGTAACATCAGGAGTGCTTGCGATCGCAACACCCAGTCAGGCCGCTAGTTTTGCATTTTCGGAAAGCTTATTAGAAGTTGTTTTTGGCCAAGAGTTCACGGGTAGCGAAGCAGATACGGATGCCGATACATTTGCCATTGCAGATGACGGTGACGTATCAGTGGACGCATTTGCAGACGCCACTATCTTTAATGATGCCTCTGGGTTATCTACATGTCTATTTGGCTTAGGTGCTCCCGGTGCTTGCAATGTCGCTCTCAGCGAAGCAATTGGTGATGATGGCAACAACTATTTTGGCATCGGTGAGAGCACAGCCGAAGTCATTGGTGACTTCTTTGTAGCATCAGGCAACAACTTTAGTTTTGATTTCATTGCTTCACTACTGCTCGAAACCAATATTGACCGTCCTGATGTGGAAAGTGCCCAGGCTACTGGAGAGGTCTCATTTGCAATCTTTGGAAGCAGCCAAGCAGAGTCTCTCTCACTTCTAGATACCTTCACACTAGCAGGACAGCTATCAACATTGAGTGAAGACGATAGCCTGACCGAGCCACAAACCAGTAACACATTCGCATTTAATACATTCATTAATACCTCCTTTGGAGGACAAAATGAGTTTGTTGATGCTTTGGCGGAAGGCTCCTATAGCCGTACCTTTGACAGTGACACATACTTACAACTGGTGGAAGTAAAAACCAGTTCTGCTTGTGTAACGACAACGGATAGTGGCCAAAACTGTAACCAGTCAATTCCAGAACCCACTAGTCTACTAGCTTTAATTGCACCACTCTTAGGCCTAACTGGCATCTCTTTACAAAAAAGAACAAGTCGATAGTCTGAAAAGATTGCGTCTAAGGTCAGCATTTTCTCCTTCTAAGGCTATCTACTGAAGCCTCCTTTGATATCCATCAAGGGAGGCTTCAGTTTTAATATCTTGTGTCAAGAGTAGGGGCTTGTGCCTGATTTTCTGTCGATCCCTTAGCTATCCCAAATTCATCCAGAAATCTGCCAAAATGGCCACCCTCCTCCTAACGAATTGCCTATCTTTATCTCAAGAGCAACAAAAGTTGCTTAAAACACTTTCTAGGAGAGTTTCAAAATGATTATCAACAATTTAAGCTATCTGGGCGACGTTGCTGACGATACAGCTATCTCTGGTGGTTACTATTACTACCATCCATATAATAGCGCGAATGCAAGTGCTTCAGCTGTTGCTCTTGGCTACAATACCAACACCAACACCTATACAAGTGCATCAGTGATTCAAGGCTATCGCTCCTCATCTTATTCCAGTTCTAACGCCAGTACTAGCTAGCCCACAGTCATAGGTAACATTAAATTCTTCAAGAATGGCTCAAGAGACCACGTATAAGTGGTCTTTCAGTCATTCTTCTATCTGAATTTCCTTAGAACATGGCCACTGAATTCCCGTTCAAGATCTTTATGATCCTGGACGGGAATTCAGTGTTTAAATAGATAATAAAAAATAAAATTCATCCAAGAATCTGCCAAAATAGCCACATTTCTCTTAGGAATTGATCAGTCAGCGAAATTCGAAATTCATCCAAGAATCTGCCAAAATGGCCACATTTCTCCTGATAAATTGCCTATCTTTATTTCAGGAGCAACAAAGAGTTGCTTAAAACACTTTCTAGGAGAGTTTCAAAATGATTATCAACGATTTAAGCTATTTGGGCGATGCCACTAAAGATGCAGCTATCTCTGGTGGTCGTCGTTATTATTACTATCGTCCACGTAATAGCGCGAATGCAAGTGCTTCAGCCGTTGCTCTTGGCTACAATACTTACACTAGCACCTATACAAGTGCATCAGTGATTCAAGGCAATGGTTCCTCGTCTTCTTCCGGGTCTTACGCAAATGCTTCCTAATCCAGGGTGTATGCTTGGAATGTAAATCCTCGAGAGTCGCTGAAAGAATGCTAAAAGTGCCCTTTCAGCGATTCTATTCTTACAGCTAAAAGATTTTAAGTGTGAGAGTAGATAAGTCCTTCTCGAGGAATTTGCACCTTGAGAAGGACTTATAATCCAACAAGGAGAAAAACAATGAGTCAGTTAGTTATATCAGACCTTGATCTTTTAGAAGATGTATCAAATCAACTCCACATTCATGGTGGTCATCTTAATGCTGTTTTGAGTGCCACTGTAACTGCCGATCTTGATGCAGGCTTGTATACTCAAGGCAATTTAATAATAGGAGGCATAAGCTTCTATTATCATGGAAGCTTGGCTGGGGCAACAGCTGGTGCAGTGGCCTCTGGTGGGCGACGAGTTTCGGTTTCGGTTTCTGCCACTGCTCAGGCATGAAGCAAAATGTGTCGATGTCGCCACAATAGCAACATCGACACTATACTTATCATCACAATCAAGAAAATTTTCCAATTACTTACCAGTTTATTCAATCTTCGATCCTAAGTTCTCCATCTAAGGGATGGTGATTTTGTTTTGTGGAACCATTTTTTCCGGCCTCCACTTATGTTTGTTCGAGACGTATCAACTGTCTTTAAGTATTTAAGATCAGAGATTTTCCCAGAGATTTGACAACTATTAGAGTATTGCTTAATAGTAGAGGATTCTTTCAACAAACTCTCTTGGTGACGGTTTGCTTTCATCAAACGATGATAAGTTCGATAGGGCATATATTGAAGAGGGTTGTGGCCTTCACCACAGAGAAATAAAATACAAGCCCAAGAATATTTGCCATCAAGAATTGCCTCAATGACTTCATCAAAGTATGCCTTATTCATTCGTTGTCTCCAGTGTGTGAGTAGTAAGTTTTAAGGGGCTATTCCACTACATTAGAATGGCTACTGACATGACTGCTAGAATAGCTATGGGTTTGATTTGGAAAGGTTTCAACCTCGACGCTTTGTTGGTATGTTGTATAACTCTCAGCTTGGTCATCAGAGATAATGACAACGCTGCTTGCTTCGGCAATAACCTGACCATTTTTAGTAATGACGCGTTTTTTAACAACTTTTTTCTGTGTCATTGGTTTATTTCTCCTAATTGGTTGCTGTCTCTGTTTTGTACTATAAATTAGCTTGAAATCAATGCTGATTTACTAAACCTTATTCACGTCTAGAATAGAAGTCTTCCCCTCAAGGAAGCTATAGGGTGAACCTTGAGCACAGCTTAAACTGTCGTTTTCAATATACTTGAATCCAATTCGCTATAAAGCAGATGGTTGATCTCTCGTTCTAACCACTCGTCAAATAAATCTTGGATGATTTCTTGTCGAACTTCATTGGTTAGTTGGGCTGGGATAAACGCTTCAACCATAAACAGATGGTAACTAGACTCTATTGCAAGGGGTCCAATAATTGTCCCTAAGGAAGCACCAAAGATGGCAGCTGCAACCTGGGGTTGCAGGTCCCAACGAGATAGCTTACCTTCATAACCGCACCGTAATCGACGCTCTGGGTCAGTATCATATCTATGGGCAGCTGCATAAAATGTGATCTCTTTTTCTAAAATTTGATAGCAGATCTCTTGCACAACGTGGGGATCGTCAACCTGCAGCTGATAGAGTAAAACCTGATCAAATTGAAGTTTATTTTGTGAGAAATATTTTTCGACTTCCGAGTCAAATAATACATTTGCTAGCTTTTTCTCTAACAATTTTGAATATATACCCGCTTCCCAGTCGTCAACAGACATTAATTGATCTGCTAGCCAGACAAACGTATCCGCTGCTTTTTCTAGCTGATATTCGCGACGAAACTGCTCAGCTTCAGCTTGAATTTCTAGAGGTCCGATGGTTAGGTTTTGATTACGAGCACTATTCTGAATAACGCGTTGACTCAACAATTTTTGATAGATATTTCTCAGTTGGATTGTTTGTCTAAAATAACTAACAATCTCTTCCGAAGTAAAGTTGACCTTTGAAAAATCTGCCATATTTCAGAGTCTTTTAGGTAAATAACTCTTATGTATATCCAAAATCGTAACATGCCTGTAAAAGCAGCAATCGGCTTCAACAAGATTCAGGCAATTCAATGGGAAATTCCTAGAAAAGGTTACACATTCATATCAATAATCCAGAGTCAATGTGCAGCATATACAAACAAATAGTTCGTATTTCTGAAGAATAGCTTGAGCCCAACAAGAAATCAGGCCATTTTGGCCTAATGTATATTTTGTAACAAAAATCCTAAAAAAATGATACTCAAACAGGTTGCAAAGAACAGCTGTTTGAGTATCAAAGCTAAAGCATTAGAAAAGATATAACCTGTTCTTGGAGCGGCTCACCGCGATTTGATACCTAAGCGGGGTATACAAAATCTTGAACGAATTCGTCTGGGCTGAAATCCACCTTGTACAGAACGACTACTATGGTGACTGCTTTCTAAGTGTGATAAGTCTACAATTTTTGGTCTATGTCTATGGTTTTGGCTCTTCAAAGTAGTATTGTCGCCCCGCTTATATCCTGTCTGTTGTTGTCTAAGTAAGCGATTATAAGTACGACACGGGATGTATTCTTTGGGGTTATATCCTTTTTCACGTAGCCATAATACACAAGCCCATGAGTATTTACCCTCTAAAATGGCTGTCATCACATCATCTGACTGCTTATCCATTTTTCGACACCCTCTATCTGTTGGTCAATTAATGATTGTTTTCTATTCCTAAATAATTGATCTATTTGCGAGGATTCTCACCTGAATTATTTCAAGATTCTATGAAGAATCCATAGAATCCTAATTGAAATTGACATAGAGTCTAAAATTCAGCCCTTATAAGTTAAGTCCTCCTTTTTGTAACTGCTTAAAGGGATCAATCAAGATATCGATGATTCGACGTTGACGAATACTAATATCAACGGTAGCCGTCTGTCCCGGTTTAAATTGTTTGATTCCTTTTTCTGTTTCCAATCGGTTTGTTGAGAGGGCAATTTCTAGTTCATAAACATCCCCCAAGATGTCATCTTTGACGGTACCAGGGGCAACCTTCTCTACACTCCCGTCAATAACGCCATAGTCTTGAAATGGATAGGCATCAAATTTAATCCGGGCAGCCATCCCTTGTTGTATAAACCCAGCATCTCGGTTAGCAAGCTTGGCAGATAACACTAATGGGGCTCCCTCAGGCGCTATTTCAGCAATAGCCTGTCCCGCCTGTACAACTTCATCGGGATTGGCAATATTAAGGGCAAGGACCACACCATCAACAGGGGCCATTAGGGTGCTATGGGCTAATTTGGTGCGAGCCCCTTGCAGTTGAGTCTCAGTTTCAAAAATGTTAGCTTTGAGCTGGGTTATTTCCACCTTTAGCTGTTGCAGGCGTTGTTGGATTTCTAATATATGGCGTTGCCCTTCCGCTTGTTTTTGTGTTTGTTCTGCACCTAAACGCCTGATTTCTGAAAGCTGCTCTCGCAAATTGCCCTGTTGTTGAGTCATGGTTTGCTGGCGTACTAGCAGAGATTGCTCTGCGTCAAAAAAATATTCTTTGGAAATTGCACCATTTTCCTTTAATGAATTTAATCGTTGAATGCGGTCTTTATGGGCTACAATTTCTGCCTGAATTTGCGCTATTAACGCTTGTGTAGTATCTACATTGGATTTAACCCGTTCAATGGCTGCAGTGTGGGCCAGGGTATCGGCCTGGACGCCTGCCTGACGAGTCTGCATTTCTATATGGGTTTGTTCGACTAATGCTTGAGTTTGACTAAGTTTCTTTTGGGCCGCCTTTAATACTTGTTCTAATCGCTCAATTTCATTCTGATCAAGTCGATCATCTAGTTGAAGCATCACTTGTCCAGCTTTAACCAAATCCCCTTCTTTGATAAAAATATCTGATACCTTGCCCTGTTGAATAGGCATAACTTTGTAAGCTTCACCTTGGGGAACAAGCTTGCCGCGGGCAGAGCTGACTTCTTCGACTTTGCCGACATAGGCCCAGATTCCAAATGCAAGGCAAAAGCCTATGCCGCCTGCAAGTAGACGATAGGGGAGTTGTGCAGGGGGGCGATCTAAGGTTGATTGTACAGCTAGGGACCAGGTGGCAGCTGTGGCCTGGTCAGGTGATGATATCGATTTATGGGGAAAATCGGGGGCATTCGAGAAATTTGTCATAGGGATACGCTCTGAAGATAGGGGCTTTGAAAATGGAGGCACTGAATAGTGCAGTGATTATCAATTTTTTTCATTCGAGGGACAGAGCAAAATAAGCGTTAAACCTTAAGAAATTGCCCATGGCTTAGCCCATGAGCTGTTGTTGGGCTAAATAGTAGTAAAGCCCTTGTTCTGCAATCAACTGATCGTGGTTGCCCTGCTCCACTAAAATGCCTTGGTCCAGGACAAGAATGCGATCCACCTGGCGTACCGTTGATAACCGATGAGCAATGATAAATGTAGTATGGTTACGACTCAGCTGGGCCAGGTTATGTTGAAATCGACGTTCTGATTCAGTGTCCAGAGAGCTGGTTGCTTCGTCTAAAATCAGTACCCGAGGCTTTCCGAGCAGTGCCCGCGCAATGGCAATCCGCTGTCGTTGCCCGCCTGAGAGGGTAGCTCCTCGCTCTCCTACCTTGGTGTTGTAACCCAGGGGTAAGGCTTGGATAAAGGTATGGGCTTCGGCTAGCTTAGCAACCTCAACAACATCATCAATTGTATAGTTGGGCCGATATAATGTAATGTTGTCCAGAATCGTTCCAGAAAATAGAAAACAGTCTTGGGGAACCACACCTAGTTGCGATCGCAACGAATGGGGAGCAATATGTCGAATATCATGACCATCAATCAAAATACGCCCGCTACTTGGTTGGTATAACCCCTGTAGTAAACTAATGAGTGTTGTTTTCCCTGAGCCACTGCGTCCTACGATAGCAACGGTTTCTCCAATGGGCACCTCAAATGATACATTTTGCAGGATATTCCGCTCTTCATCTTCTGCATAACGAAAGGTAACATTGTCGAGCCTAATCTGCCCCTGAATGGAGGGAAGTTGCAGCATAGTTTCCTGGGCCGCTTCCTCAGGCTTGGCAGAAAAAATATCATTGAGGCGTTCTACAGAGATTGTTATCTCCTGAAACTCGTCCCATAAACCAACGAGTGCTAAAACAGGTCCAATTACACTGCCAATCAGCATGTTAAATGCAAAAAATTGCCCAATAGTCAGCTGATCCTGGATAACGAGATAGGCCCCATACCAAATTAAAGCAGTACTGCCCAGGGAATGAATAACGCCACTGGATGCCTGCAGGGCATTCGCTAATTTTTGACCATGAAATCGGGCATTGAGCAGTTCAATCAAGTCATTTTCCCAACGCCATCGAGTTTCTTGTTCAACAGCAACTGTTTTGATCGTACCAATACCCGCCATGATTTCGACTAAAGTAGAATTTTCCTTCGCATCGGCATTAAAAATCCTGCGAGAGACTCGTCGTAGTAGAGGCGTGGCTCCAACGGCTAGCAACGCAATTAACGGGATAAAGACCAATACTACTAAAGTTAAATGCCAGTTGTAATAGGCCATTAGCCCAATATAAACAACCATCATCAAGACATCTAGCCATACAATTATCAACTGTCGCGTAAGAAATAACTGAATTTTCTGTCCTTCCTCAACTCGGGTTGTAATATCACCCACATGGCGAAAGTCAAAAAACTTTAAGGGTAACCTCAACGTATGTTGTACAAACCCACTGAGTAATGAGAGGTCTAAACGATTGGAAAAGTAATCCAATAAATATTGGCGCACGGCGGTTAACCCAATTTTCCATAGGCCAAATAATAATAGACCCATGGCAAATACATTTAAGGTAACAACGCTGCGCTGTACCACTACCCGGTCCAGAATAACCTGTGTAAACAAGGGGGTGACTAATCCAAAAATCTGAATAAGTAGGGATGCCAGGATGATTTGAACAATCAGATTGCGGTAAGGCCATAATAACCTCAATAGATTGCCCAGAGACTGTTGATTCTCAGTGGATAATGATTGTAATCGTGCAGTTGGTTCCAACAGCAGGGCATATCCAGTCCAACCAGCCAAAAAGTCTTGACGCTGGAGCCATTTACGTCCCTTTGCCGGATCCGCAACCAAAATACTTCTATGATGAATCTGGTAGACCACAATATAGTGATTACCTTGCCAGTGAGCCACAAAGGGACCTTGTATTTGAGATAGGCGATCCAAACTAGCACGGACTGGTTGAGCATCAAATCCAACCTTTTCGGCAGCCCTCACCAGTCCCTTCAGGGATGTTCCCTCACGACTGGTACCTGCGAGTTCTCGTAGCACGTTTAACCCTATTTGTTTGCCCCAATATTGGGCCACCATGGCTAAACAAGCGACCCCGCAATCTGCCGTACTTTGCTGTTCAATAAAGGGAAACCCATGCCACGGTCGCCGACCTCGATATCGAGGCTGAGGAAACTCAACCACCGTTTTTTTAGCTAATTCCAATCCAGAAGCACTTGAGTCCAATGGAGTCAGTGATTGATGCGGCTGTCCAACCCTATTGTTAAGCTGACTAATATTGGTCGTGTCCGCCTTGAATCCACGCTCCTCTGAACTACTCTTCTTCAGACCATTTGAAACTAGTTTGGAGTCCGAGGCGTGTAAAAATGGAAAGCGTGTCCACTGGTGCTGAGGTAGACTGTAAACCAACAAGGTTTCTTGAGCCACCCAGTCGTTTGAAACTGGTTGAGGATAGCCCCAATCATCACCTGGCAGTAATAATTTATGGCCACCGTGGGAGAGTTGAATACGGCCTTCTTTGAGCCAAAAATGACTGGTACTTCCTAACTCAGCTAACCGCTGTTGAGGCTCCAGCTGTTGTTGCTGACAAGCCGTGGCAAAGGATTCTAGCTCGTAACTACTCAACTCTTGCAGAGAAGTCATAGTTTTAAAGAAAATCAGCTTTTCACGATGCTGAGCTTGAGTTTGTAAATATGTTTTCAGATCTGATAGCTGGTCAATCCAACGTTGAAGCACAGTTAACGGCATATATGCGGCCTCAACATTGCCAGCCGCTACAACCCGATAGGGCATGGCATGATTGCCCAGAATAGGTTCTGCCCCAAAGGTATCACCGCTCTCCAGGGATTGCACAGGGGTCTCCCCCATCTCCCCAGATTTAGCAATAATTCGGGCACGACCACAACATATTATGTAGAAACCTTTACGTTCTCTGTGATAGACCGATTGTCGAGACTCTCCCCCATATATAAATAGTTCATCTCCCATCCTGTACTTACAACTTTGAAAGGCTCGATTGAAATCAGCAGAAATCCCTGGTTTTATATCTACATCAATGAGTGCAGAGATATCAAAAGGTACAGTAGAAAAGTAATTCATAACTTAACCTTCACAATGCGCAAGCAAAAGTCTCAAAAAACCTAAAGCTACAGCTTTAAATTTTTAAAAAAACACAGAGCCAAACATACAAATATAATACAGAGCCAAATATCAGGCCTGAACATACCCAGGCCTTGCATTAGCAAAAGATGATCAAAAAACTCAAGTACTATGGCAGGCCTGTTTTCATGTCAACCTACTCTTATGGACACAGCACCTACCGCACTAGTACCTGTGTCTTAGAAATTGAACCAGATGAAAGTATGTCAACAGAAGTAAGGAAACACAAATTTTACACTACGTCGATTATGACACTCAAATCCACGCCCGGTTCAAAACCGAGCGCTAATTGAAGGTTGCCTGAGTAAAGCGACAAAACCGCTCGTGCTATTTGGGATTGCCTATAAGCTACTAGCCCCTTTGAGTGGGTTATATCCTGTTAGCCTTGGGTTTGAACTCTGGGCGGGATAAAGCCACCTCGCCAGGTGCAAGATGTGAGTGAAACCCTTTTTAGGGAGGAGAGCGTTGCCTGACTATAAAAAAGCCGAAAAGTAGAAAACATTTTTCAGTATCACTATGTTAAATCGAAGCAGAAATTTTTATAAAAAAGAGTGATTTTTGCGAACCCCATTGAGTTCGCATAGCCACGGTTTTATATATAAATATATATATGAGATATCAACAAAAAACAATGTTCAGTTTGAGTTGTTAGCAAATTTAAATAATATTTGACTGTTGTACTCTCAAAAAGGCAAATTTTATCTAACCTTTCAACTAAAGTTTGAATAGCTCTGGTTGAAGCTGAGTGATATTAGTCTGCTTTAGAAATGCGTTGCCCTATCTAAGTTTGACGTCAGGATCATCAACGTATACTTGGCTTGCATCACAAACAGGTTATGACACCTGTGAGGAATTTCACATTTAGAAATGTAACACGAACTACTGAGGTGAGTTAGATAGCTTCTTAATAAACTATTACCATTCTGTACCTAAAAACCATGTAGTATAGAGTGCAGTCCAGTTCATTTTTGTGCTATTCTAATGTAGTACAAAATGCTACTCATCGGTGTCTGCGGTCTAACCATTCATGCAATGTCAGGTTTGCAGTCGAACTGCAATTGATCGAGTCAGATTATCTTTCCAAAAGCGTTTGAAACGATACTAACGCCTGCTTTAGTCGTTTGCCACTGACCCAGGTAAAGTCATTGTGACCTGCAGCAATTCCAAATTCCAACTTAAGAACAGAAATCAGTATCCTGGAGCTAGCAATCGAGTCGTGCAAAGCGTAACCCTATCGGGTACAGTCAACTCATTCGGATGGGTCTTGCCTTGGGCAAGATAGTCGTTATGGCTTCAAGTGTGCTCAGTTTCGACAGTTTGCTAGGAGGACTGACCTCGTGCATAGGAACGATGAAGGATGGGCGTCAGCCCAGTAACGCAACTCGTTATAGCCTTCAAGATGCAGTGCTGGGAGCGTTTAGTGCGTTTTTCATGCAAAGCCCGTCATTCCTCAGCAGTTCCAAATTCCAATTTACAGACATCTGAAACCCTTGATTTTCCGTTGGAATTGAGTTCACTCAGGTTTAGGGGGAGGGGCATAGTCAAGCGAAGGAGTTGGCTAGCTACTCCTCTATTTCGAAGATTGAGTCACAGGAATTAACTGATGGAAAGAAAACGACCATACCCTCAAACCTTTATAAATCAGGAGCTTTGCCTGGACTAGATATGCCTCTGAAAGTCTTCTAAAGTCTTTTTTAGCAAGGGTTTCACCCTTCTTGGGGCAGGCCAGCGCAGGCTGTCCTAAAGTTGGAATTTGGAATTGCTGACGACAACTTTACCGAGATATTGAAGACGGACTTCTCAGAATCGGAATAGAAGTCGAAGACCGGAGACGACCAGGCACGAAAAAGGCACGGTATTACATCAACATTCCTGCCACGAGAAAACGACTTAATTGCGCACCTGAGAAACGGAAGGTGGTTTAGGGCCGCCTGCAATCGCACTGTGATAGACCGCCTGCTGTTCAGCGGCAGATAGCCATCGCTGATAGGTCTCAGTATGGACCTTAACCGAGTGCCCCATCATACGAGCTGCAATACTGACTGGGATATTAAACTTGATGCACCGAACCGCAAAAGCATGACGAAGGTCATACGCTAGAAACGGCACCTTATAGGTTCTGAACTTTTTAGATAATATCTTTCCGTATTTTCTAAACTCTGGATATTTAAGCGGTGGCGGATTGCCCTCCCCTATCCTCCACTTTGCAACCCACTCTGGATAGAGCGCAGAAACTTGGCGATACCCCGTTTTTCCATCAGTAACGTTCCAGATAAGCGGGTCAGGCGTTGGTTCTAAAAAGAACGCTTCATGAGGACGAACCCCAAAGGTTGAGATCGCAGCATAGACCCACTGCCATGCAGGGTCAGGAAATATATTCCACCACTCCTCTATCAGTTCATCAGCAGGTAAATCCCTTCTTGCTTCAGAGCGTCCTGGCGCATAGCTTCCACCATGAGGACGTAAATCAATCTGAATCTCAGCAAACTCAGCAAGTCGCTGAAAGTACCGCATAGTGCGCTTTCTGGTATAGGTACCAACATCAGTCTCAAGGAGTATGTTCAGCAGTATATCTCCAGTAAGCGGCTTATCCTGTGGCAGGCGTTTGTATGCTGCTCCCCAATGCTGATGCCAGGTATCTTCTGTGGTAATGCCCTTTGATAACCAGTGCTCACGAAACTCAGCTATCCATTCTTTTACGGTTCTGTCCTCACGAGATACTTTTCCTCGCCAGGTATCCCACTCAAAGCTTCCATCAATCACACTTCCCCAAAGTGAGATCGCAACTTTCTCAGCATCTTTTAATCCACGAGTCGTTGCAGGAAGTCCAACCTTAGGTCGCGTTACTTCCTGACGGTACGCCTTTACTTTGTCAGATTCAGGTTTTGGAGGAAGCACAGCTCTTAAATACAACCATTGCTTTCGCTGAAGAATGGTGACTCTAATTCCGGAGTCACGTAACCGGCTATTTACTCCTGAAAGGTCTACTTGTTCCATGTGACAGTTTGGGGAATTCGTTCACCACCTGTTCACCATAGTAGCGGTAGTTTTAGAGAAAAAATGGTGAATAGAAAACTGACCAAAACTGCTGGAGGCTTTCCTGAGAGTGCCACAAGACTTGAGATTCAAGGATTTGGCCTGTGCTAGAGTTTATGTGGGGGACCGCCCTGCCCATAGGGGTTCGGGGAACTCGGAGGAGCCCCGAGCAGCCCCTTTTGCCTCTTAGCCAAAACAACTAACTACTAATCCATCACAAAACAATCGCCATGCCATCCGCCCGTGGCTCCGACCCCGCCACCAGTACACCGTCCAATCGCAAAATCACCTGTCCTTTGCCAAACATGCCCGGCGCTGCAACCACCTGCACATCATGGCCCAGATCCCCCAACCCCAATGCCACATGACGCGGCACCGTCTGCTCCAAATACACCCGATTGCCCCGATCAAATCGCCAGCGTGGTGCATCTAATGCTGCCTGCGGATTTAACCCCCGGTCCAGCAAATTCGAAACCACCTGCAAATGCCCCTGGGGCTGCATCGACGCCCCCATCACGCCAAATGGCCCTAACGGTTGACCATCACGGCTCAAAAAACCAGGAATAATCGTATGAAATGGCCGTTTGCCAGGTGCGATCGCATTCGGATGTCCCCCATCTAACACAAACCCCGCACCCCGATTTTGCAACGCAATTCCTGTCCCCGGAATCGCAATCCCACTCCCAAACCCCATAAAATTCGACTGGATAAACGACACCATTAGGTCATCGTCCGCTGCCGCCAAATACACCGTGCCCCCCTGCGGTAAACCCGGTTCTGCCAACGGTATCGCAAAATCGCCAATCAACTCTCGACGCTGAGCCGCATAGGCCTTATCCAACAACGCTGCCGTCGACACATCCATGGTGCTTGGATCCGCCACATACCGATGGGCATCTGCAAACGCCAGCTTCATCGCCTCAATCTGTTGGTGATAATTTACCACCGATTCCCGTGGCACAGCCGTCAAGTCAAACCCCTCAACAATATTTAGCGCCATTAACGCCGCAATTCCCTGCCCATTGGGCGGCAGTTCCGACACCGTCAGCCCTCGATATGGGGTAGAAATCGGGTTAACCCACTCCGCCTGATGATGGCGTAAATCATCCAGGGAAAATACACCCCCCGTTGCTTCTGCAAACGCAACGAATTGTTCCGCCAGTTTGCCCCGATAAAAACTCTCCCCTTCCGTGGTCGCTAACTCTCGCAGGGTATCTGCCTGATCTGGACAGCGCCAGATTTTACCCGTACGTGGTGCCTGATGTCCTGGAAAGAATGTTTCTAGAAAGGGTTGATAGACGACATCATCGGTTAACGACAAATAGTTCTTTGCTTGCTGCTGCCAGTTGCGGGCTGTCGCAGGCGATACCGGAAACCCTTCTGCTGCATGACGAATAGCCGGTTCAAATAACCGCTCAAATGGCAGCTTACCCCAGCGTCGCCATAATGTTTGCCAGGCCGAAACCGCCCCCGGTACCGTAGTGGCTAACCAGCCGTGCAAGGGTAATTGTGACCGATCTGCCCACATCTCTGGCGAGAGCGCCTGCGGACTTTTTCCCGATGCATTCAGACCATGGAGTTCGCCGTCCCACACCAGGGCAAAGGCATCCGAGCCTAAACCATTGGAGGTGGGTTCAACGATAGTCAGGTCGATGGCCATTGCGATCGCAGCATCCACCGCATTGCCCCCCGCCAGCAAAATCTCTGCCCCCGTCGCAGCTGCTAACGGTTGAGATGTGGCCACAGCCCCCCGTGATCCCAACATGACAGGACGAGAAGATACATAGGGATAGGCGTTTAGGTCGAATGGTTGCATAGTTGGAAAAACGTCGTTTGTAGCATGGTACCCGACGGGCCGCAGGCCGTAGGCCGTAGATTGGGTAGAGCCCCGAAACCCAACCTCAAGCCATAATAATATTTAATCAGGAGGAATCATGACAGTTAGCGATCGCACCCAAATCAAAAAAATATTTGAAGAAATTTACCCTGAAACCGCCCGTTCCAGAAATCCCCAACGCTACGGAGCCATGTTTACCGAAACAGCCATACAAATGCCACCCCATGTGCCCGACCGCCATGGCCAAGCTGACATTGCCGCTGGCTATGCAGAACAGATTGTTGACAAAGATCTGGATCCCACCCTTACCGCTGAAGATATCCATGTCACAGGAGACTTTGGCTATGTTACCGGCATTGCCATGGTTACCATTCATCCCCACGATGATAGCCCTGCCATACAGCTCAAATTTCGAGGACTGTGGTTAATGAAAAAGGAACAGGGAGACTGGAAAATTGATCGGCAGATTTGGAACGAAAAGTCCTAGTGGGGTATTGGACTTATTGGACTTATTGGACTTATTGGACGTGGTTTATAACTGATAATCAGTCTAAGCCAAGGCTATTTACAGTTTTTAAGGAGCTTTGCCTACAATAGGTATAGTCCAAAGCTGTCAACTTACCCATGGGTCAAGTTATTTTAGTCCCATACTTAACCCTAAAGCAGTACCTGATCCATATCGTTAGTACTAAAACCCGTTATATATATCTGAAAAATTAAAGGTTTCCTCCTAATGCAACACCTAAGGCAAAAGAGAATAACATTTCCCCTCCTGGGAGGGGCTCCGGGGTGGGTTCCTGTGACTGGCGCTAATGATAAAAACCTACCTCGCCCACTGGGCACTCTTCCCGAAAGGGGATAAGTCGGAACATTGCTGAATTTTTTCCTATGTCGCTGTTACCCCATCTCTCCCAACTATCAAATCTTCGTCAAGCACTTGCTGCTCAGCTTGAGGAGATGAGCAGCACACTCCAATCGCTGCAAGCAGCCTTCGATTTGACCCAGCCCCTGGCCGATCTCTCTACCACTGGCCAACGCCTGCGTCAGGGTGTCTTTCGGCTGATGGTGTTAGGGGATATGAAACGGGGCAAAAGCACGTTTCTGAATGCCCTGTTAGGAGAACCCCTCCTCCCCAGTGATGTTAATCCTTGTACTGCGCTGCTTACGGTGCTACGCTATGGCCCCACTCCCCAAGCCACAGTTTATTTCACCGACGATCGACCCTCAGAACAGCTAGATATTGATACGTTTACCCAACGGTATACTATTGATCCAGCAGAAACTCGCCAAACCAGGGAGGATAGCCCCTTTGCTCACGTTAGCCATGCTGTTATCTACTATCCACTTCCCCTATTGCAAAATGGTGTAGAAATTGTCGATAGCCCTGGTCTTAATGATACTGAGGCCCGTAATAAACTCTCCCTGGGCTATATTCAAAATTGTCATGCGATCTTGTTTATGTTGCGGGCAACCCAGCCCTGTACCTTAGCAGAGCGACGCTATCTGAATAACTATTTACAAAATAAGGGACTGTCGCTATTTTTCTTGCTGAATGCTTGGGATCATATTAAAGATAGTCTGCTCGATCCGGATGATCCCGATGAGTTAGCCCAGGCGGAAGCACGTCTCCATAGGGTATTTAACAGTACACTCAAGGACTATTGCGACAATTATGACCAGCGGGTATTTCCCATCTCTGCCCTGGAGGTTCTACGCCAACGGATTAAGACTCCGAATGCGCCCATCTGTGATCCAGAGTTTGCGAGATTTTTAACCACGTTGGATCAGTTTCTAACCCATGAGCGAGCCCGGGCAGAATTTCAGCCGGTGGTGGCCTTATCCAACCGTGTGTTGACGGAAATAACTGAGAAAGTACATCTGCGTCAGACGTTGTTGCATCAAACGGTGGCTGAACTTAAGCAATCTATTTTGCAACTGGCTCCAGTATTTGAACAGCTGGTGGCGATTCGAGATCAGTTTCAACAGGAGATACGGGAAAGTTGCGATCGCAACTCAACCGCCACCACCACCGCCTTCAAAGACTTTATCCTCAATCTAGAAACCACCTTTGAAAAAGACTTTGCACCCTACCAACCCGATCTCTCGTTACTTGATCTAGTCAGTCCTGCCGGTCGACAACAATTTAACCAATCCTTAGAAACCGCCTTTCAACAGTATCTTAACGACCAGCTTCTACACTGGAGTCGTACCCTGGAGCCCACCCTCCGGGACGCTTTTCAGACGCTATCCGAACGTGCTGCCCACTATGGCACGTCTTACAACCAAATTACCCAAGAAATTCTGACTGCACTCAGCGGTCAGCCAGTACAAATTCCCCTCGACAATACCCAACCCAGCTGGGCAGCATGGGCCGTTGAAGCCCTCAACCAGCCTGCCGATACCCCCGAGGTAAAAGCGGTGCTGGCGAGTATCAATCTGCAAAGCATTTTATTTAATCTGGTGGCTGCTGTCGGTGCCAGTCTGTTGGCCTCTAGCCTAATCAGCTCCATTGCAGGACCTATCACCTTAGGGCTTGCCAGTCTTGGCATTGGTGCGTTTCAAGTGGACCAAATCCGTCGTGCCCTGGTGAAGGCGGCCCGCCAGGAACTGAGTACCCATTTACCCCGCATTGCCGCCGAACAACAGCAGCCCATCCACTCTGCTATTGTTCAATACTTTCGTGACTATGAGCAGTCCGTCATCAGTCGTCTAGATGCTGATATCAAAGCCCGTAAGGCAGATTTGGAAACCCTCCTGACCCAAAAGCAAGACCAGGAACATCAGGGTCAAAGTGAAATAAACCGATTGCAGACGACTTTAACTAAACTGCAGCAGACAGATCAAGCCATTCAAGAACTATATGACCAGATTTAGGGAATTTTTGTAGGGGCACTCCCTTGTGGATGCCCCTTCGATAAGGCATAGCCCCTACAAGATTATCTATTTAAAACCCTGTAGGGCACTCCCTTGTAGATGCCCCCTTTTCAAGAGTCATGGAATGTCATGGAGAATATCGGATATTCTGGTCAATGGCATTCGTTATACCATTCCCTCTCCCATGCCTGATTTCAAACCCAACGACGGTCGTCTTTATGCCCCTGCTACGGAGCGTAACCGTGAGTATATCCTGGCAGTGCTAGAACGGGTACTGCCCACCCCTGGCAACGATTCCAGCACCATCCTGGAAATTGCCAGTGGTACGGGGGAACATGCTAGCTTTTTTGCCCCTAAGTTAGCGCCCCGTCGTTGGTGGCCCAGTGATATCAGTGCTCCCATGCTAAAGAGTATTGCGGCCTGGCAACAGGCGACCAATGCGCGTTATTTGTTGCCACCCATTGAGTTAAATGTCTGTGTTGACCCCTGGCCGGTTGAAGCAGATGAGAAGCGAGCTATTGATGCCATCGTTAATATTAATATGATCCATATTTCACCTTGGAAAGCCTGTGAGGCATTGATGGCCGGGGCCGGTCGTATATTGCCAGACGGTGGCGTTCTTTATCTATACGGTCCCTTTAAACGCAATGGTGAGCATACAGCCCCCAGTAATGAGACATTTAACAGTTGGCTGACAGAGCAAAACGCTGATTGGGGAGTGCGTGATTTAGAAACGGTTGAAGAGCTTGCTAACAGTCATCAGCTAACCTTGCAGGAGGTGGTTGAGATGCCTGCTAATAATCTTTCTCTGGTGTTTCATAAACAGCCATAAACGACTATTCCCTCACCCCTTCACCCCATTCCCCGTCTTAATCTCAATTGTTACCATTGACACGGTACTCATCTAGGCTATACTAAGTATAAGTACGCATGTACCATAGCCTACTATGGCATTTTTGTTTCCTGATAAGTATATTGACCCTTTAACCGACTTTGGGTTTAAGCGCCTGTTTGGCACCGAACCCCACAAAGTGCTGCTGATCGATTTTCTGAATACCCTATTACCCGACTATCACCATATTCAGGATGTCACCTTCAAAAATCCAGAATCCATTGGTAGAACCTGGGCTGATCGTAAAGCGATTTTTGATATCTACTGTCAAACCGAAACCGGTGAACGGTTTATCGTTGAACTCCAGAAAGCAAAACAACAGTTCTTTAAGGACCGAAGTGTCTATTATTCCACCTTTCCGATTCAAGAGCAGGCCCGCACCGGGCCTTGGGACTATCAGTTAAGTGCGGTCTATACCGTTGGTGTACTGGACTTTATCTTTGATGAACACAAGCATGAAGAGACAATCATCCATACCGTTGAACTAAAAGACCAACACTGTCAAGATGGTTTTGGTTCGTTCCAAACCCAAGATAAGTATGATAAGTTGAAATTTATTTATATTGAACTGCCTAAGTTTAAGAAATCCCTGGCGGAGTTAAGTTCCCATACAGATAATTGGTTGTTTATATTACGACACTTATCTCAATTGGAAACTCCACCTAGTAATTTACAAGACGGTGTGTTTAACCAACTGTTTCAAGTGGCTAAGATTGCCAACTTTTCAGAAACAGAACAGGCTCTTTACCAAGAGAGTTTAAAGGTCTACCGTGATAATTTTAATGTCACCCAGACCTTGCTTAAAGAAGCTGATAAAAAAGCTAGGGAAGAGGGCAGGGAAGAAGGTAGAGCAGAAGGTAGAGCGGAAGGTAGAGCGGAAGGCAGAGAAGAAGAACGACAGCAAATTGCTCAACGGTTGAGATCTTTGGGCCTCTCCATTCAGGAGGTTGTGAAAGCGACAGGGCTAACTCCAGAAGAAATTGAGCAGCTTTAATTCGGTACCTGTCCATAATTTTGACTCAAATCTTGTACTAAGTCGATTGTGAGGCTCAAACCCACATTGGGTTCAAAACCCAACGATAATGGAGGGTTGTCCACTAAAAGGGACAATTTAGCTGTGAAGCTATGAATATTGAGCTTTCGGTTATTTTCTAACCCCTTTTAGGACAGATATTGCACTATGTTGGTTATGAGGTTCAAACCCACGCTCGGTTCAAAATTGGGTGCTAGTTGGGATCGCCTGTAAGCTACAAACCCTTTTAGTGGGTTTTTGATCCTGTTAGCCTTGGGTTTTCAACCCTGGGTGGGATAGAGCTATTTTCTATGTACTTTCCAGTAATCAAGTTTGCATAAGTCGGCAATGGTGAGTGGTATTACGCTACAGACGTCTTAGTTCTCTGTTTGGTGTATAGCCCATGCGTTACCATCTGGTTGCTCTTAGTCTTGCCTCTGGGATTGGTTTTGTTGGTTTTGATGCGTTATTGGCCCATGGTGAACCACTGCTTGCTTCGTTGATTCAAGCTAATGCTGATCTGTCAGAAGATGATATTGAGTCTGATGGGACAGATGATGATATTAGTCGTCTGCAAGCGTTGGGTGAGGCACAGGTACAACAGGCTCAGTTATTAGAGGCTATTACCACCTATAAACAGGTTTTGACAGCTTATCGACAAGTAGGCAATCGTAACGGTGTAGCCGCTACCCTAATTCGTCTAGCAGATACCTATAATTTACTTTTTCAGTATGACGACACACTGGCTGCAGTCAATGAAGCGCTAGTGATCTATCAGACGCTGGGGGATGCAACTGGCGAGGCAACTGCGCTAGATCGTCTAGGAATGGTTCAAGTGAATCTGGGGCACCCTCATCAGGGGCTAGCTACGTTACAACAAGCCTTAGAATTGCGACGGTCATTGGCCAATGTGCTCGGTGAAGCAGAAACACTGATGTATTTGGGTATTGCGCTGGTTGGTCAGGGAGACACTGGGGTAGCCCGTGAGAATTTACAGGTGGCGTTGGAGAGACATGAAGAGACAGAAAATGATTACTACACGGCGCTGACCCTTGTCTATCTTGGCCTGACGACTCTCCAAGTGGATGTTGAACAGGGACTAAAGCTGATGGAACAGGGGGTAACAGTAGCTGAGAAAATTGATCATAGGCCAACAGTTGCGATTGCGCAATCTATCCTGGGTCATGTTTATCAAGCCCAAGGTCAGCTTGCCCAAGCCACAGAGTCTTTTTCAGCTGCTCTAGTTATCGCTGAAACTGCAGGTAATCAGTCATTTCTCAAAAATACTCAAGGCCAGCTAGCGGCTTTACTGATGACTCTGGGTAACCAATATTCCGAACAAGACCAACCTCAACAAGCTATTGACGTTTACCAACAGGCATTGTCAGTGATTAAACAATTAGGCGATGCCCTTGAACCATCAGTGCTGGGTAACGTCTATCGCTCGCTAGGACATAGTTATCATCAACTTGGAAAGAGACTATACACAGAGGAAAAGTTTGAAAAAGCCTTAGAAAACTATCAACAGGCTCTGACAACAGCACAGCAAAGTGTTGAAATATTCCGTCAGAATGAGTTAAGTCAAGAAGAAGGCTCATCCTTAATAGATATCTGGTTGGTCTACAACAGTTTGATTGATACTTATGATTCTCTAGAGAATTACGAAATGGCTCTGATATTCGTTCAAGAGCGTCTGGAGATTGCACAGCAAGGTGCTTTCTTAAAAACAGAGTCTGGTGAGCTTTTACAGGCACGTTCGCAATCTCTCGCTGCTAACTTTTATGATTACTATGGCGCTCGATTGTTAGGGAGTACTCCTGATGAATTAAGAGCTGTTACACTTGATGAATTGAGAGCTGCAATTGCTGTTGTCAAGCAAGGTCTGAGATATGCCCAAACAGCTTTAGATTTAGTTCAGGCTAACCCTACGATATCAGAAGAGATGACTTCAGCTTTAAGAAGCTTGTGGCAGTTAAGTTCTAGTTTGCAAGCCAAGTATGCTAGAGCTGCCCAAATAACAAAGGAAAATAATCCCGATGCTGCTATTCAAGATTATCAACAGGCACTTTACTGGAGCCAACAAGCAATAGATTTAGAAACAATTGTAGTTTCTAAGATTGATTCTAGCAATCATCCAATTAGTGAAGAGTCTCGACAATCCATTCGACAGGGGCTATTGACTAGCTATATGGGATTAGCTGGTATTTATGAAAGTCAAAAGGCGTACAAACAAGCGTTAACGAACTACAACAATGCTCGTGTGCTTGCAGAAGAAGTAGGTGACCTGGAACGTCTGAAAATAACATTGGGAGCAATTTGGTCTTTCTATTCTAGAAAAGCAGATGACTATAGGGAGCAACAACTTTATGACGAAGCAATTGCCGCCTATCGCGCTGGCATCCAAGTTGCTCAAGAACGTAATAATCCCAGGGAAGAACAAGTAATGCTGGCTAGCATTGCTAATCTTCATAGACGTATTGGTGAATACAACAAGGCCCTAAGTGTTACTCAAGAAATGTTGCACCTTGCTCAAGTGAATGAGCGTCCCAGAGATGAATTCACAGTCTGGAATTACATTGGTCACATACACCTAGATTTAGGCAACTACAGTGAAGCTCTTAACGCTTATCAAAGAGGTTTATCAATTAATCAAAAGCTAAACAACCAGTTGAATGAATCTGCCAGCCTCCTCAATCTGGTAAATGTGTATACTGCGTTAGGTGACTATCAGAAAGCATTAGATGCTGCACAGCAAAGTATACTGTTGGCAATGTCTGCTGAGTATATATCAGAGCAATTCGATCTGGAATTTGAATATTTACCCGACTATTGTTTATTTGATAATCTTGCAGATTATCAACAAGAAAGCTGTTCTCAGCTAGAACAGAATCAGACTGAGCGTAGTCGTACCAGTTATGAGGAGATCAAAAAAGTTTTTGCTAGTTCTGCATTCAATAATCTGGCTGCAGTTTATCAGAACATGGGTCGCTACCCTGAGGCCCTTGAAAATGTACTCCAAGCACTAGATTTGGTAAAGGATATTACGCTACGCGACAAGCATAGCAACTTAATTCTAATGTCATCCATCCATAGCGACTTAGGACAGCCTGAACAGGCTAGTGCTGCCTTACAACAGGCTCAAAAAATTATTGAAAGTTCAGATGAGCGTGTTGCAAAAATTAATGTTCTGAATAATCGAGCTTTGCAAATTCTTGAGAACGAAAATGATGCCGAGCAAGCATTAACTATGCTCAATCAAGCATTTTCACTTTCCCAAGAATTGGGCACTCGCCCTCAGGATATCTTCATTCTCAACAATAAAGGGCTTTTCTATACAGCCCAGGGTGACTATCCCCAGGCCATTGAAACTTATCAAACAGCACTAGAACTGGCTCAAGAGATGCAGAACGCAGAAGGGCAGGTGGTTAGCCTTGATAACTTGGGTTCGCTTTATCTTGTTCTCGGACAGACAGACCAAGCTCTTGCCTATCGCCAACAGGTGCTGAATTTGGTGAGAACTAACGGTTCGCGAGGATATGAAAGTGAATTTTTGACTACCGCTGGTAAGGTGCACCATTATGCAGGGCGTCTGAAGCAGGCATTAGATTATTATCAGCAGGGGCTAACTCTGGCCCGAGAGCTGCAATTTCCCAAATCTGAACTCTATGCCTTGAGTGAGCTAGGACGATTATATGCGGATCAGCAAGACTTTGCTAACGCAGAACGTACTTTGAAGGAAGCGTTGGGAATCGCAGATGTCATCGGTAGCCCATTCCTAAAGACCAGTGTGCTCAGAAATCTTGGCAAAGCTCAAGTTGGCCGTGGTGACTATGAACAGGCACAAGCTACACTAGAAACTGGTTTAGTCCTAGCCCGTAAGGTCAAAGACAAATCGAGAGAAGCTAGGCTCCTGGCTGAGTTGGGATCCCTTTATAATGCTCAAGAGCAGCCTGAAACAGCTACTATTTTCCTCAAACAGGCCGTGAATCTCTGGGAAGAAATTCGGGCAGGCTTACAGGTGCTGCCCAAAGACGATCAAGAATCCTTTACCGAAACCGTTGCCGATACCTATCGTCAGCTCGCCGATATCCTCCTTACCCAAGGCCGCATACTCGAAGCACAACGAGTCATAGAGTTGCTGAAAATAGAAGAACTGCGTGAGTTTACCTCCCAAACCCGTGCTGCATGGACAAGCAATGGGATTGTCCTCACCCCTGTAGAACAGAGAATTCAAGCAGCCCATGGTAGTTTAATTGCTGTCGGTCACGCACTACGAAAATGCAAGATTGAAGACTGTAGTGACGAAGAAGAACGTGAACTCGACTTACAGCGTGTTGAGCTAATTAAGGAATATAATCGGCAGACTCAAGCAGCTGTAGACATCTATAAGAGATGTTCAACTTCTGTTGATGATCATACCAGTTTATGCGTTGAGCCTATCGACCTCGGCAATCAAGCCACTAAGCTACTTGAGACCCATGAAAATGCTGTTCTTGTTTATCCATTAATCGTCAAAGATAAACTCTGGTTACTGTGGGCTGGTGAAAGCGGTACTGCCGGTAGGATAGAAGTCAATACCGTGACCCCAGAACACCTAGCTGAAACAGTAAAAGACTTGCGTATCAATATTGAACGTGGCAGACAGGGCTATGTTGATCACAACTCCCTGCAAACCATGCAAGAACAGTCAGAAGAACTTTACGACTGGCTGATCCGTCCCCTAGAAGAAGAACTCACCAAAAATAATATCAAACATCTTATTTTTGCCCATGATCGCTACACACGCTATATTCCCATGGCAGCCCTTCACGACGGCAACAATTATCTAATTGAAAACTATGCAGTCTCCACTGTCTTATCCGCAAGCTTAACCCAAATAGACGACGCACTTCCCCCTGCTGATCAAGCATCGGTACTCGGTGTAGGCTTATCCGAACCAGTAGCCGCGTCTGAAACAATCCCTCAACCGTTCAGTGCATTAGAAAATGTCCCTTTAGAATTAGATGGCATTATCAAAGAAGAGACTAACGACGATAGTGGATTTTATCCAGGACAAATCTTCCTAAACGACACATTCAACGAAAAATTATTGTCAACCAAGGTAGATGAGCATCAGGTTCTACATATTGCCACCCATGGCAAATTTGAATTTGGTCAGCCTGATAAATCCTTTATTCTTCTAGGTAACGGTGATCCGCTGTACATTCCTAAAATTGACACGCTGCTACCAGACCAGCTCAAAGATGTACATCTTGTTGTTTTATCAGCCTGTGAAACAGCGTATGGTGAGGAGGGAAGTGATGGTACGGAAATTGCTGGGATCAGTTCTTACTTCCTAAAAGATAATCGTGCAGATGCGGTTATGGCTTCCCTATGGGTTGTGGATGACGCTAGTACTAGCCTACTGATGCAGCGTTTTTACGAATTTCTTGCCACTGGTGACCTAACTAAAGCCGAAGCCCTCCAGCAAGCACAGCTTAGCCTACTTTATAACCAAGATGTCGCAACCCGACTCGACGCCGTACAACGTGCCTCCATCGAAGTTACCACCCATGAAGGACTACCCGTAATCGCAAACACCTCCACCGCCCATCCCTATCATTGGGCTCCATTTATCCTCATTGGTAACGCCCTATGACATTGATGATGCAAACAATCTTCTAAACTTACGATGTTGGTAAGTTATCTGGAGCGATGCCGAGCGATCGCAATAATCCGCCAATTTATTAGCCCTACAACATTCGGCCACTAGCTCAGCCTGGGTCGTTTCGATAATTTCATCCGGTCAAACTAAAATTCATCTACCTTAGTCCGTAATAATTGGGCACCCATGACCCATGTAATCCAGGGACTAACCGATGGTTTAACCATAGTCGACAAACTGGACCTGCGGCTAAATCTTTAGCATCCAGCACCACCAGCGACGAACGTTCCTGTGGATGGCTGTAAACCATGCCAATTAACCAGCCATCATCTTCATTGTTGCCTGCAGGCACAAACACCGGTTCATCGGTAAAACTAAGACCGTCTTCCATCCAAATTTGCGACGTTTGGGTTTGCAGATCCACCTTGAGATAACCGATGGGTGGCGAAGACTTCCCAACACAGTTGCTATAGGTCATGTAAAGATAGCGAATTGCCTGGGTTTCATAGTCAGGATTAGCACAGGGATATTCAATGCAATGGTTATTGAGAACAACCTGGTGCTCTACGGTAGCGCCCTGGGGTTGAATGGTCGTTTGCCAGAGATAGGTGGGTGCGATCGCATCAAAATCTGGCGCATAGCCCTGCCAGCTACTCAAAAAACCCTGTTCTAACCCCGCCTCTGGCCAACCAGCACTATAAACCACCACAGAGCCATCCGGTTGATCATAGGCGCAAGCCTGGTGAATCGAAAACCAGGGGCTGGTCTCAAAGGTTTGTACCGGTTGCCCTGACATGGCACCACCGGGGCGGGGCACTAAATGTACTCGTGTTGGTTGGTCGGTTTGTAGTTGTAGGCAATCAGCCGGAGACTGGAAACCTAGGATAAACGGCCAGGGATTGAAGGTGAGGCGGTTTTCAAAAAACACATAATACGTTTGGGTCAGGGCAAAATCATGGGGATTTACCTGGGCTCCTGGCATTTGAAACTGGTAGCGGCTATATTCGTGCCATTGTCGGTCATATTCCACGATATCAATGGTTAGCCCCTTAAGCTGGGGAGCCCAATGCCATAGGATAATGCGATCGCGCACCGGATCAATATGGGGATGGGCCGTCGTTGCCCATTGCCCCCGAGCAAAGTGTTGTAGGGTTTTCCAACGGGAGCCTGACAAGGGTGGGATAACCAATTGCCCGTGGGGATTTTCCGCTCCCAGGGTATCAAGGGTATAAGGATCAACCTGATAAGGCAATCCAGCCTCATACATGGCTAGCAGTTTATCCCCCCAGGCCACAGCATTGACATTAGCGGGATTTTTGAGATAAAGCTCAAACAGATTGTCCTGAGGTTTTCGCGTGCCAAAGGTAGAACGAAACAAAAAGCGATCGGCCTTTTTTTCTTGCACAAACTCTGCCGTTTGCACAAACCTGGAGTCAAAGAACACGCGTCTATCATCGCGAAAGGCGATTCGACAGAGATAGCCATCGCCATCTAAAAAATGATTAACTCGTTGGTTGCCCCGTTCAAACCCGCTGGGGCCGTTATGAAACCAGGTAGAGTTTAAGAGCCGCTCTGGTAGTGAACCTTCAATGTCAGTAATTTCGTAGGAAAACTCCGCTGTTTGTGGGCGAAATGCACCAAACCATGCGTCTTTCTGCCCCTGTCTTAGCCTACTATCACATTTGCCCCAAACAATCTGGTCAGCATTCACAGGTCCCTGGTCTGTAATCATGGTCAGGCTGGCAGAAAAGAACGGCAGAATATACCTGTACCAGAATAAAATATAGAGCTACCGTAAAGGTATCGATACCATGACCTTGTATGAAATACTCTATGCTGCCATTACTCCCCAACCATCCCCTGGTGCTTAACGTGCTTAAAGTGCTTTCTTGCATATTAATTGCCGGAGCATTGGCTTTAGTGGTGGGCAAGCTGAGTGGTATTATCGCCGAGCATACCTTTTTAGAGAGAGTCTTTTGGGTTGGTACAGTAGCCTTGTTGATCCATGCTTTGGAGGGTATAGTTGCTGGCATTCTGGCTTATCGTTTAAAGGAAAATCCAGTTAAAGCAGGTGTTTATACTTTTTGGACAGGTACTGTAGGTATTACAGAAATTTTGCAGAGACTTGAAAACAGCCATCAGGTAACAACGGCTGAGTAACTTTATTTCTTTTTCTTAGAGCGATTTTGCTTACGGGCCTGTTTTTGAGTTTGCCGCTTTTTCTTCCGTTTGGCTTCACCTTTTTTCGGATCCGTAAATCCAAAGGAAAGACCAAGTCCCGCCGGAGCCATCCGTTTCTGTTTTGGCGCATTGCCTTGAAAGCAAGCCCACCATCCCATTGACTTGATGGCGTCAGTTATAAAGCCATATCTCTGGGCAACTAGCTTCTGCCTAGAACCCTCTGTACCCAAGTCAATTGCCCTGCCTAAATCCTCCATAGTACTCCATTGAGGAAATATTCTATTTGTCTGGTAATCATAGCGTATCAGCTCTGCCAGTGACTTATGGGGACATAGGTCCAAACTGTACATGAGTAGTATGTGATAGATGAAATCATCATCATCGTCTGTTTCTTGTCGAAATTTAGGCCATATCTCCTCAAAGTAGTTTAGTACTGATTCTCGAGAGATTTCTCCTTCCACTACCAGTACCAACAATGCTCTCATGCTTGCACTGCGAACATATTCATTGACATCTGTGTTTTCGATAGTTTGCTTGATCAGCTCCAAATTGCCATCACAAACAGATGCCAGAATATTGCCTAAATCTTCAGTAACTACATCTCCAGTGATATTCATAATGATGTCACCGGGTACTGAAACAAAGTCAATGATGGGTTGATATGCTTGAGTTTCTCGGAACTGTGCCAGCAAGTAAAGCGTGTAAAGATGGCGAATATAGTCAGGATTTGCATCAATTTCTGCCAGCTTCTCTGCACTGGGGGTTATCTCTGTCAGTAGCAGAGGGGTAATTTCTTCTTTTTTGGCAATGGCTTGTTTTAGGGCTTCATGGGGAAAATTGCGATCGCAAACTTCCTTTAATGCCTCCATAATAGCCGTTACGTCCATTGTCTTAATCTTTCAGTGTCTATAAGTTACCGGACTCCTATCCTAAAGTATGCGCTTACTTTCAATGCAGTTTTTGTCCATTCATGAGATAAATCGCAACGATTATTCTGGTAGGAAATACTCGTTAAGCTAAGCCCTGTTTGTCTAGCTGCAACAGCGTATGTAACAACACATCTGCCCCCTGTCCACATTGTTCTGGTGAGGTATACTCATCTTCCGCATGGCTCACCCCTGCCTGGCTGGGTACAAAAATCATTCCCATTTGAGTAAACCGACCAATTTCCTGGGCATCATGAATAGCTCGGCTGGGCATAGAATAATGGCTTAGCTTTAGGGAGTTGCAAACAGTAGCAATAGTCTCTTGAATCTTAGGGCTGGCCATGGTGGGAGCTACCGCATGTTGTCGTTCTAACTGGATCTGATTGCCCGTAGCTGCTTCGATTTCCTGGCCCCGTTGTTGTAATACATTTACCATGGCCTCAATGGTTTCCAGGGATAAATCTCGCAGATCAATGGTGAGGTCTACTTGCCCTGGCACAATATTGGCAGCATTAGGAGTCACATTTAGATAACCTACGGTAGCTACCTGATCCCCAGGAATATCCACCGCCGCATCATGTACCGCCGCTATTAGCAAAGAGGCTGCATAAAGGGCATCCTGACGCATATCCATAGGGGTAGTGCCCGCGTGATTAGGACGCCCAGTAATGGTCACTATGTAGCGCTGCAAGCTTACAATGCCCTGAACTACACCAATCTGACATTCTCTCGCTTCTAGTACACCACCTTGTTCCACATGCAATTCTAAATAGGCTGCTATATCCTGAGATTTCCTTTGGGCGGTGACCAGATTATCCCAGTCTCCACCAATCCGGTGTAAACAGGTTTGAATGGTGTTGCCATCCAGACGACGATAGAATTCTGCATCGCTGTAATGGGCAGTGCCAGCCATGGCTTTACTGCCAATCATTTCCCCTTCTTCATCGGTGAATACAATTACTTCAATGGGATGATTAAGGCGTTGTTCAGCCCCATGGAGGGTAGCGACAACTTCGATACCAGCAAGCACTCCCAGGGCTCCGTCATAGCGACCACCTGCAGGCACCGTATCAATGTGGGAACCTGTGGCCAGGGCTGGCAAATCTTGGGTGCCGCTGTAGCGTCCGATAATGTTGCCAGCGGCATCTATGGTGACATCCATATGGACCTCTTCCATAGCGGTAATTATCTGCTGACGAGCAGCCAGGTCTTCTGGGCTATAGGCCGTACGGCGCACGCCACCACAGGAAAGCTGGCCAATGGTAGCCAGATCGCTTAGTCGTTGTTGGAGTCGAGCGTAATTAGTCTGCAGTACGGCGGTAACCATAGGGGAGCCCAAAACTTAGGATTTTATAGTGATCGAAAAGAAATTAGAGGATTGTTATTAAAGTTACCTGAGCTGAGACATTGTAGTCTTGGCAAAGCAAGAAAAAGTTATCCAATTGTCTGTTAGGCAAAATAGCCATAGTCAAAGCTATAGTCAAACCATAAACTTAATTTTTAACAAGCCCTTAATGCAAGAGTTCTGTGAGAGTATTACAGTTCGTTACTGATTCATCATTGGAAAACCATTAAATGGTGCGTGCTGAACACTTTGTCTAAGGGGAAATGCTTAAAATTCCAACGGTGGCTTCTACCTAAGGGACCCAGCATGAAACTTATCGGCGTAGATATTGGCGGCACATTCACAGATTTGATCCTGGCGGATGTGGCTCAACAACAGACCTGGATCCACAAAGTGCCGACAACGGTGGATGATCCCTCCATTGCCATGATTCAGGGAATTGAAACCCTATGTCAGATGGCCCAAGCGGACTACGGTGATATTGAACATGTGCTCCACGGTACGACCATTGCTACCAATACGTTACTCACCCATGATGGTGCCCGTACAGGTATGGTCACCACGAAGGGATATCGGGATATTGTTCATATTGGTCGCCACCAGCGCCCCCAGCATTATTCCATCATGCAGGATATTCCCTGGCAGGCGAGACCGCTGGTGAAAAGGCGCGATCGCAAAGTGGTCTCAGAACGTCTCGACCCCAAAGGCGAAACCCTCACTCCCCTGAATGAAGCCGAAGCCAAAACCGCCATCCTTGAACTCAAAGAAGCCGGAGTCGAATCCATTGCCATTTGTTTTCTCAACTCCTACTTTGATGCTCGCCACGAAGAACGCGTTGCTGCCATTGCCCAAGAACTCTATCCCGAAGCCTTCATTACTACCAGTGCCAGTATCTTTCCCCAGTTCCGAGAATTTGAACGGTTCACCACTGCCTGTATAAATGCTTTTGTTGGCCCTAAGGTGAAACGGTATATTAACAACCTTAGCCATCGCCTCAAAGAACAATCTGTACGGGGCGAACTACACATCATGCGATCAAACGGTGGGGTAGCCACGGCAGATGTCGCCGGAGAACAACCTGTTACACTATTGCTATCAGGTTTAGCAGCTGGTGTACTGGGTGGTGCAGCCGCTGGTGCTCAGTCCAAGCGAGATCGACTGATTACCTTTGATATGGGCGGCACCAGTACCGACATTGGCATTGTTACCGAGCAAGGCTTTGCCGAGGCCACAGCAAGAGACACCTGGATTGCTGGATATCCCGTCATGGTACCTATGATAGATGTTCATACCATTGGTGCTGGTGGCGGTAGCATAGCCTATGTTGATGCTGGCGGAGCATTTCGTGTGGGTCCCCGCAGTGCTGGTGCTGAACCTGGTCCCATCTGCTACGACAAGAATGGCACCGAAGTAACCGTAACCGATGCCAATGTTGTTCTCAATCGGTTGGACCCAGACTATTTTCTCGGGGGTGAAATGACCATTTACCCAGAAAAAGCCTTTGCAGCCATGCAGGCTTTAGCAGATCATATGGGTTTGGACCTCCACGAAACCGCAGCCGGAATTCTCACCATTGTGAATAACAACATGGCCAATGCCATCCGCTCCCGCACCATTCAAAAAGGGCAAGACCCCCGTAAGTTTGCCCTAGTTGCCCAGGGGGGTGCTGGTCCCCTTCATGCAGCTGAAGTGGCCTTATCCCTTGGTATTCCCGAAGTGATTGTCCCACGCTATCCTGGCATCACCTCTGCCATGGGGCTGCTCACTACTGACCTCAAACATGACCTGATTCAAAACGAATTTATCCTTAGCACCGATCCCAATCTGCCCAAACTCAACGCCGATCTACAATCCCTAGAAGCCCAGGTTAAAGAGCAACTGCGAACCGATGGCTTTAGCGAAACAGACATAGCCCTACAAAGGTTTGCCGACTGTCGCTATGTAGGCCAGGGCTACGAACTACGTGCTCAAATACCCAATGGAACCCTGGATGAAGCCGCTCTGCAATCCGTCTGGCAACAGTTCCAAGATCTCCACACCGCCGAATATGGCCATGCCTTTCCAGAAAATACGGTAGAGCTAGTTACCCTCAGAGTCACTGGCACCGGTCCCATGCCTAAACTTTCAGACTTCCCCGCACCTGCTCAGGGAGACCTACAAGATGCCTGGTTAAAAACAGCCGTTACCTACTTCCGAGTTAACGGCCAGCTAGAGAAATATTCCACCCAATTCTTTGATCGAGACCGACTGCCCATAGGTGTTCAAATTGAAGGTCCTGCTTTAATCTTCCAAAAAGACTCCACAATTTTATTACCTCCCCACAGCCGCACCACCGTAGAACCCAATGGCAACCTAGTCATTCGCGTAACCGACGATTCCTTAATGAATAAAGCTATAGAAATGGCCACTTCTGCCATATAGCCGATATGTAATCCCCGCCTGGGAGGGGCAACGGGTGGGTCGACCCTTGGCGCTAGTGATCGAGACTACCCCGTCTGACCAGCGCCCCTCCCAAGAGAAGATTGAGGCGTACTCCTGATTAAATTCTTTTTCTTTTAACACTGCCTGGTGACTTCCCATGACCATCTCCCCCACCCCATCCCGCCAACTTCCTAAAATCGATCCTGTCACCGCCCAAGTTATCGCCGGAGCCCTCAATGGCATCGCCTTAGAAATGGGCCACAAGCTTGCTCGCATGTCCTACTCCAGCATCATTCGTGAGTCCGAGGACTTTGGTGCCGCCGTTCTCGATGCTGACTGTCAGCAACTGGCTGAATGCGCCTATAGTACTCCTCTACAGCTTGGTCCTATCCCTGGCTACATGCGGGGCGTCCTCAAAGCCATGGAAGAAGACGGAGAAGAGTTTTACCCTGGTGATGTAATTTTGCACAATCACGCCTATTATGGTGCTTCCCACGGTCCCGACATTGGTATTGGTATTCCCATTTTTCGAGATGAAGAGCTGATTGGCTATTCTTTTACCACGGCTCATCACCTGGATATTGGTTCATCTTCCCCAGGCAGTTGCGGTATTGTCGATGCAGTGGATGCTTTTGCCGAAGGGTTACAGTTCAAGGCCGTAAAGATTTACGAGAAAGGTATCAAAAACCGCCAAGTTTGGCGCATGCTACGACAGAACATTCGTAGTGCTCAGGTTGTAGTAGGCGATATTGAAGCTCAAGTAGCGGCCTGTCGCGTGGGTGAGCAGAGATTTCTAGAACTGGTAGACCAATACGGGTTAGCTATAGTATTAGCTGCCAGCGAAGTCCTGATGAACTATTCCGAACGGATGATGCGTCAGGCAATTTCAAAGCTACCGGATGGCACTTATTCCGCCGAAGGCTTTATTGATGGCTTTTTGGATGATCCGGATCCCAGTAAAAAAGACTTAAAAATTGCCGTTACTGTCACCATTGATGGTAGCGATATGACTATCGACCTGACAGGTACAGCGCCCCAGGTGGACGATCGCCCTATTAATATGCCTTTTGTGGGCACCGTGGACATCGCTATTTTTGTTACCTTGCGTTCTGTTTTGCTCGATACGTCTTTGATGGAATATGTGCCTCAAAATTCTGGTCTGACGCGTCCCATTCATATTGTCGCGCCTAGGGGCTGTTTGGCTAATCCCATTTACCCAGCTCCAGTTATTGCCCGCTGTTGTCCAGGTAATATTGTCGCTGACACCCTGATGAAAGCCCTAGCCCAGGTTGCTCCTCAAAACGTTAGCGGCGGCATTGGCAATATCAAGGTGGTTTCCTATAGTGGTGCCTTGGATGAAGACTACTGGGTCTACATGGACATTACAGAGGGCAGCTACGGTGGTCGCTATGGCAAGGATGGCATGGATGGTGTAGATACACTCTATGCTAACACTCGCAACAATCCCATCGAAGACATTGAAGCTCATTTGCCCCTGAGAGTAACCCGTTACGAACTGATTGAAGACGCCAGCGGTGCTGGTAAATGGCGAGGTGGTCTAGGCTCCATTCGAGATATTCAGTTTCTCTCACCTGGGCAAATGTCTTTGGAAGGAGAAGGTAATAAATATGCACCTTGGGGCATATTTGGCGGAGAAGATGGCACACCCGGTGGCGTGCAAATCCTACAGTCAGATAGTGATGAAGTCCAGGTTTTGCCATCTAAGTTCCCTTGTCGTAAGACAAAACCCGGTGATACTTTACGTACCATTAGTCCCTGCGGTGGTGGCTATGGTAATCCTTTAGAACGTGAGCCAGCCTTGGTTTTGGAAGATGTTCTAGATGGGTTTCTTACCATTGATTCGGCTCAGCAAGACTATAAGGTAGTGATTGATCCCATTATACTTACAGTTGATGATGCCGCAACAACGTCTCTGCGACAAGCTCAGGAACTCTAACTTTAGTGCAGCTTTCATTAGCACCTTTGTTGGCCAGTAACCATTGGGTTTATTGTCGTTTTCCTCGGTACGTTTTTCGCCCGGCGCGTTGCCTTCTTAAGAAATTAAGTAGGTAGGCAAAATAACTTACACAAGAACTTTTCAAGGATGACACTTTTGAAAAGGCCCCCAGAATTGGGGGATTTAGGGGGCTTCCAGGATTTTGAAATTAATTGTGCTTATCTACTTACGATATTCCTGAGCCCGTCTCAGCATTTTGGGATTTTCTCATGCCAAGAATCAACAACATGCCTATACATTTAGGCTGCAAATCAAGCGTTTCAGCAGCAGTAGAAACATATTATGAAATTATGACAAGTTTTTGTAATCTATTGTAGGCTGTAATCTGTATATCAGAATACGCGTTTTTGCTAAGACAGCTTGATGGACAATTGGAATGAGATCAAGACAGCCTATCAGGTCGCACGTTTTGGAACTATCAGCGCTGCAGCAGAAGCATTAGGTGTACATCGCTCAACCGTTATTCGACATATTGATACACTAGAAGCTGTTTTGGGAGCCAAAATTTTTCTGCGTCATGCACGGGGATATACGCCAACAGATTTAGGGTTTGATTTGATGCGTGTGGCAAAGGCCACTGATGAACAATTTAGTCGGTTAGTGGAACGGGCAAAGGCAGATACAGCAGGATTATCCGGTGAATTTATTTTAACATCGTTGTATATCCTCGCACCGTTGGTGATCCCAATCTTGAAGTCCTTTCAAGCCAGCCATCCCAAGGTCATTGTCCGATATCTGACCGGCGAACGACTTTTTCGGTTGAACTATGCGGAAGCCCATGTTGCTGTAAGAGCCGGTCCCAAACCTGATCTCCCAGACCACATCGTCCAGCCCTTTATTAAGACAAGGGTAGGATTATATGCTAGTGCTGACTACATTTCCCGTAATGGTACTCCACAAACGTCTGAGGATTTTGTAAATCACTGTTTTGTAGGTTTTGACAACTTAAATTCTGGTCCACCCTTTAATCTAAATATCTGGATGCGAGAAAACATTCCTGAAACAAATGTTGTTCTTCGAAGTACTGATGTACTTGTGTTAGACCATGCAATATTATCGGGCATAGGAATCGGTTTCTATCCGGCTGAAAAAGCCAAACAACATTCTGATTTAATTGAAATCTTACCCCATCAAAATGAATGGGATGTGCCATTCTGGCTGATCACCCATGCTGACTTACATCGAACTGCTAAAGTACAGGCCTTTCTGAAATTTTTGCAGGAAAAGGCTAATGAACAAGCTTCTTAATTTGCCAATTCCGTTGACTGAATTGTCTGGTCAGATGAATTGAATAAAAATACTGGAATAATAGACCATGCAATTAAAATAGCAAAGAAAATATATTCGGGAAAAAGCTTAAACCAGTTAGCTGCCATAGGAATTTCAACATCATACTCGCACAAAATATCGGGGTCTGCTTCTGTTAGTTCACAGTGGGGGCTGAATAACTGTCCACTTTTGAGGGTATGCGTGACAATTGGAGCTAGGGTTCGAACTGTGTTCAGCCTATGAAGGCTGGCGCTGGAAATAGGCATAAAAACTAAACACAACTGCTGCTGCTGAGATGATTGTCATCATAGTTCCAGGAACAAACTTGTTGTAACCACCAAGGTCAATGAATATAAAGTAACCGATATCGAGCAGACCACCTACCAGGGCTGAGATAAATATGGCAGCAACGCTTTTGCGCCATATAAATATGCCGCCGATAATGGTAACGACACCAGCCCAAAGCAGATTAAAACCGTGCTGATTGATGATGGCACCAACAGCATCAGGATAATCCATCGCTAACAGAGCAGGGGCAACGCCATCGGCAATTCCAGAAACTGCAGATGTTGTGTCACCAGAGATGGTCAGAATCCCAGCTAAGGCATGGACAAGTCCCCAAATCACCCAAAGGATGGCGGAAATTTTCAATAGTGTGTGATTCATGGGTGATGGATATTTACTGTCTAATTGCATAATCTTGCGTTCCTCATCGTGGCCTAGAAGTCATATCGAGCAGATGTTTCAAGTCGTGCACCTGTACCGCATTCTCCATCGAAAGTCTCTCGATCGGCATAGATGACGTCAACCCCAAAGGTGATGTCTTCGATCGGTGTCCAAAATAGATTGATATTGACATAAAGACCATTGTCAAACGTACCTGAGTCAGCACTACTGGGTAAGTCAAGGTCTATAAAACCCAAGATAAAATTAGACCGCATGCGATCACTCCACCAATGTTGATAGGCAACATAGCCAGAGACTGAACTAATCGGGTCAATAGTGCCGTCAGTGTCTATAATTCCGTCAAGGCCAGCGCCTGCAAAAGCAGGCTGATAGCGAGTAATGCCTTGCCCAGCTTGCACTTGAAACGCCATATTATCTCGTTCCCCAAGGAATCGGAGTGGGATGCGACCGGATAGATTGCCTCCGCCCACAAATGCCTGATCGTCTTTTGATACAAGCTGTCGTAGGATACCAGAAGCACGCACACGTCCCCAGGGGCGATCTAGTTGGACATGGCCAATCACATCGGGAAACGACTCAGAAGCCAAGTTGTCAGCAGGACCAGTTAGATCTCCCTCTGGGTTCTCAAGCGCTAGACCATATGTCAATCCAGCATCAGTTTGATGCGCCCATTGAATCCCAGGTTGGCGAATGTTTGACGCTCCCACTGAAGGGATACCGCTTTGTTCAGGTAAGGCTTTGATGTCAGCAAAGCTAGTCCACCATTGGCCAAGGGTGAAATCGTCAAATTGGACAACCGCATGGCGGAGCCGAAACTGAAAGCTAGAACCAAATTCGTTACCGCCGCTGGAGAAATCGCCCTCAATAAACGTACGGATGGGAAAACGAGCTGTGGTACGTCGAACATCTACATTGAGCCTGCTACCCCGAGCCAAAAACCGTAACTGATTTGTGCCATCGTCTTCTGAGTTATCAAGCGGGATAGTGCGATTGAACACCCCAGTCTCAGACCCCAGGTTGTCGAAATCATATATTCCCTGAAGTTTAACGAAACCACCAATTCGTACTGATGTATTTGTGCCGGGAATACTAATAGAGCCAGGGAAGTTGCCCGTCGTTACGATGGCATCATCAGGAAATCTTCCATCTGGTAAGGGAGATTCTGAACTGTCTGGTTGTTCTGCTATATCTGGCATTTCCAGTGTGTTTAATGGCTCTGCCATGTCTGACTGCTCTTCGTCTTCAGCAGAAGTAGTGACTGTTGAGGCATTGTTCGAATTTAGTTTGTCATCATCAACATCGAGATTATCAAGCTGACGCTGCAGCGCTTCAATCTCAGCTTCCTGACGAATGATTTCTTCGTCCTGGCGGGTAACAGTGTCCTCTAACAATTCTAGCCTTTGACGCAACGCTTCAATCTCAGGATTAAGGGATTGGGCCATGACCGCTTGGCCAAGAGACATAAAGACAACTGTAGCCACAGATCCCCAAATACATGTTTTCACTTTCATCTAATGCAACCTTGTAAGCCTAAGGGATACTGAGGATTTTAGTAGGGGCGTTAGCCTAGTTGCCTGTGAATTCTAAGGAAAATTTGTTCAGTTGCAATCATGGAGAGGACAACGACAATAAAAGCAAGATTTCCATTAGCTGTCCCTGTGAAAACAACTTTGTCACCAAACAGAAAATCAATGCCACTAATGAGAACTAACTTAGAACCCACTTTAGCTAGCACAAAGCACAGCACTTTGAGTAATATCATTCTAAAACCGCTTTTTCCCTTAAAGAAAGCAGACACTTTGCTAAACGCATACGTTGTAAATGTCAACGCAATTTGAATGATAAATGCCATCAAAACAAGGACAGTAAAAGAATCAATGGACACATACTGCCAATATTCTTCAATCAGTCCAATGACTACTAAACTGAGCAGAACTCCAATCAGATGACGAGTAAAAAATTTCTGCTTGTCAGTTGGAATAAAAACTTCAGAGTTGCTGGATGAAACCATGATTTCCACACGTAATCGACAGCTAGTAGCTGAACAAAATTAATTGTTAAACCTATTAGCTGGCTTCGACTCCGCTCGACCAGCTAAGCCCCTTGCCTGGCATAAAGACTGAGAGTTGAGCGGAGTCGAAACCCGTCTACAAGATAATTACTTAGATATAGAAATCGGGTATCCACTCAAGTCGGGAAATTTTGGTTAAGTAGTAATCTAGAATCCAGGAGCCAGAATTTAGAAGGGATATTGCTTCTGGCTCCTGACTTCTGACGTCTATCCTTAGGAAAACTTCCCGCTTTAAGTTGGTACCCTAGAAATCAGTTAGATGCAGATTTCAAAGTTGCTTTAGCTTCTTTATTCAAAGCGAGATATTTTTCAACGTCATCAAACGTTGCTGGAATAGCATCTTTTCTGTCACCCAGCTTAGGGTTGAATTCCCTTGTATCGCAGGCAAATTCAAGCATAATTCCGTCGGGATCTTGAAAGAAAATGGAACGCATCCAAACCCCTTCATGAAGTTCGTCTGACACCTGTGCAGGTGAATTGTCATGGTTCATGATTGGAGTAGCGTTTACCCCTTTTGCAATTAACTTCTGATAATATTCTTCCATCTTTTCTGGAGGGACATTAAAAGCAAAGTGGTTCATTGATCCATGTGAAGACACGGATACCTCATTACCTTGTTCTGGATCGAAGACAGATTGAGGGTTAGAAATACCGATCTCTCGCTCTGCAGCATCGGGAAACCAAAAAAAAGCGAAACTTTCTTGCCCGCCCATGCTGAAAAAAAAGTGTTGACCAACACCACCAGGCATCTCAAGCGTTCTACTTAACTCCATGCCCAGCACATTAGTGTAAAAATCTACCGTGCGTTGCATGTCTTTACAAACCATTGCTATATGGTTTAGTCCTAGAATTTCAAATTCTGAGTTTGTATTTTTCATGGATATACTCCTCTCAAATGATTGGAACAATTTACTTGCAAGAACAATCTCATGCTTAAGAGGTCTAGCATGACGCCTAGGTGTCAGGGAATGGAATCATGTGCATTCTCTTCGCACCTGATATCTACATGTCATGCTGACATGCTTCAAAATTGCTGTAAATTCCATTAATATGCACATCATATGTGCGATTTTGCAGAGGTAGCTTGTGGGATTAGAACAGATGCTGGCCACAATGATTGCTAGAAACTTAGACGACGGGCGGTGCGATCGCAGTAATTAATCACCCTAGCCTGCCAATAATCCACCTGACGTCGCCAATTAGAGCGACTACACCAGCTCTGATAAGCCGGTATCGCCACCTCGCACAAAAACTGTTGCCATCGTTGAGTAATCACCTCTGGAGTGTAGTGAATAGAACGAATTTGCCCTTTTTTAACAATCCTTGCCCGCAGCACAGTATCTTGTTGCAATTGATCTAGACAAGACAACAACTCTGCCATAGAGTTAGCTTCTAAATAATCTACACCAGAAGTCCCCTCTGTTTGATAGGCTAACTCTCGACCCAATATGGCTGGAACACCTGCTAACCAGGCATTATAAAGCTTGGTAGCAGGTTTATTCCGATAAGCAGGACGTCTCAGATTAAACTGACGCACAGCGATAATTCCATCGATATGTCGATAATCATTCCAGCGGGTATCAATCGATTGATGGCTATCCCAGACATTGGTATTGATCACCGGTAACCAGTTCAACCCTCGCTGCTGCAGCTTTTTTTCCCACTCGGGGGCCATCAACTCAGCCACTAAACTGTTGCGATGTCCTAGAAACGCAATCGTTTCAAACCGATCTCGTCGTTCCAATAAACGAGGCTGTAATCCAGGTTGAGGCCAATGGGGAATAAAATAACATCCCAGCCACCTAGAGGCCTCACAGGGATTTTGTACCACATGGAGCTGTGCCTGGGCACACAAAGTATCCTCGGCCTTCAAACAAATTAGCAAACGTCTAGGACCGGGCCGAATAGCAGCCCCTCGAGTAGCGTTAGCATGGAATAGAACAATGCCCTGATCAGGCAACTGCTTCGTTAGCTGACAAGCAAAACCAGCTTCCCGTAGCTTTAGATATGTCTGTAAAGTCCAAGCATAAATACCTAACCCAAAGCCTGACCAGTTTTCAGCACTGGATGTCGGTAGCTGAGCAGGCCAGAAAGCTGCCGGGATATAAAAGTAAATATCCGTAAACGAAGAATTTTCCAAACGTGTCAGCGAGGTGTAAACGACCCAAGATGATTTTATCAGTCTCCTAACGTTTTCAATCACCACCCAACTGTAATCATCCCAACCGAAAACCACCATAAAATTCTCCCCCGATTCCTTCTTTTGAAAGGAAATCAGGGGAGAATTCCGAAACTAAATGTCCAGAGTCAAAACTATACTTTCTTACTTGCCAAGACCTTGATCTTAGTAATCAGGGAGTTTTTCAGTTTTTCATAATCTGTAGCCGATCCAGATGTGGGTTTTGGAAAAAAGTCCAGGGCACCAGCCTGCATTAAATTAAAAATATTATCCACATCAGAGGGATGTACCGTATTGCTTACCACGAGAATCGGTCGGGGAAATTCAGACATAACTTTTTTGGTAAATTCCAGACCATCCATTTGAGGCATCTGTAAGTCAGTGCAGATTACATCTGGCATGGTTTGAGCAATCACCTTTAACCCATCGGCCCCATCTTGAGCCGTACCGACAACGTCAACCTCTGGAGACGAATCGATCAGCCGCTGTAGAATTTGTAACGCAATGGCAGAATCTTCAACTAGAACAACTTTAATTGGGTTAGCCATAGTTAGATTAAACTCCTAAGGGTATTGAGAAGTAGACTTTGGTCGAAATCACCTTTGGTGATGTAAGCATTGGCTCCAGCGTCAGTACCACGCTGTTTGTCTTCATCTTTAGCCAATGTCGTAACTAAAATAATGGGTAACTTTTCGTATTTTGCCTCCTGTCGAATGCGAGTGGTTAACTCCAAGCCATTAAGATTGGGCATTTCTACATCAGATACTACTGCATTAAATGACTCTTCTTCCTGAAGTTTGTTCAACCCATCCAAGCCATCTGCAGCAGCTGTAACTTGATAGCCCGCTCCCTCTAAAATCCGTTTCACCTGAGTCCGAATTGGAATAGAGTCTTCCACTAATAATACTTTAGGAACAGAAATAGTCTTTTCCAATGTGGGAATTACTAAATCGCCTTTACAACCTCGAAGTGATTTAAGTAAATCTTGGGGGCTCAGCACCATACAGACTTCCCCATTTCCTAAAATAGTAGCACCTGCAATGTTACGTACATGCTTAAGCAACTTACTATGGGGCTTTAAGACAATATCCTGTTGATCCACAAGGGTATCAACAAATAGCCCTAATCGCTCTGAGCCAACTTTGAGAACCACACAAGGCATTGATTGTTTATACTCATTGGGTTCGGCCTGTGTTGCAACAGATTTTGGTAGCTCCAATAGATCGGTTAGCCAGACAACGGATAGGGGATTGTTTTGAAATGTAATGGTGGGATTGCCCTCAAGTTTAAATATATCCCCAGGGGCAACCCGCATCATCATATCGATAGATTCTACGGGAATCGCATAGGATGTTTGATTGACCCCCACAATTAAGGCTGAGGCCGTTGCTAAACTCTTATTGAGGATAAATCGGAACGCACAACCTTGAGCTGGTTCAGACGCAACTTCAATAGAGCCCTTCAACCGTTCAACATTGACACGAACAACATCCAAACCAACACCTCTACCAGAAATTTCGGTTACACTTGTACGTGTAGAAAACCCCGGCATAAAAATGAGTTCGTGAAGTTGCTCATTACTCATTTTTTCTAAGTCTTTTTCATTGTATAGTCCGCGTCGTATCGCTGTTCGCTTAATGGTTTCTACACTGAGCCCACGACCGTCATCAATGACTTCAATACCGATATGACTACCCTGCTGATACGCTTTGAGGCATATGGTTGCTGTGGGGGGTTTACCCATGGCAATGCGCTCACTGGGTGTTTCAACACCATGGTCAATGGCATTGCGGATCAGGTGAGTCAGCGGAGCCTTCATCTCTTCTAAGATGCGTTTATCTGCCTGGGTATCGCCCCCTTCAATCACTAAATCGATGGTTTTCCCCTGTTGTTTAGCCAAATCCCTCACCATACGTGGGAAAAGACTAAACATACTGGATAATGGTAACTGACGTAGTTTGAGAATACCCGATTCTAAGTCATTAGAAAGGGTCTCTAACTGGGCAGAGTCTTCATAAGAACTACTTCTAAGTTGCTTTAAGAGATCTCCTAATTGATCTAGACGGTCTTCTGTAGTTTGTTGTAAGGCCTGTATAGGTGCTAGGGCTTTAGATGTTAGCTGGGGGGCGTCGAGATTATCAATGGCTAAACGCTGGGCTAAACTATCACGGACCCAGCTTTCCCAAAATAGAAGCACCTTATCAATGTCATCCATCCGACGATTAATCCGCCGTTTGGTCACAGCTAACTCACTGGCTTGAGTCATTAAGGCATCGAGCTTTGGTGCTTCAACCCGCACAGTATCAATTTGATAAGTATCACCAACGATAGGCTCAGGCTGCTGAGATAGCTGAGGAACTTCGGGGGAGTCTACAGCGGCGGGTACAGGTTGTTTCCCATTAGTCGCTATATCAAGTTCTCCCACTGCTGATGACGCAGTTAATGAGGTAATAATAGCAGTCGTATCACTTGAGTCATGGCCAGCATCACTGGGAGCCCATTCCAGCATAGCCCGTTCCTCAGCAGCTGGCGCAATCTCACCAAAATCTTGATCCGAGGATTCCCCAGCATCTACCAACTGGGCCATCACATGGAAAATACTGATATTGGAGGGCTCACCCGTGACAGCTTCATGGGCGATTTTACGCACCGCATCTAATCCTTGATAGAGACAATCGCAGAATGAAGGCGTAATCTGTCGCTCACCTTGTTCCACACTGCTTAGTAGGGTTTCTAACTGATGCGTTAAGGTCTCCGCATCCTTTACCCCGAGCATACGTGAGTCCCCCTTTAAGGAGTGGGTCGCTCGCAATAGATCTTTTAGTTTAGCCGGGTCATCTGGATGTTTCTCTAAATAGAGCAATCCTGCTTCTAATTTGTCTAAATGGTCTTTACTAGCATCTCGATAGAGCGTGCGTAGTTCTTCATCTTCGATAAACATGATCTCTTTGGTTGGATAGGGTAGATGGGGTGAGATGGGCATACACTCTACCCCAATGAGAACCTTAAACTGTTGTGAACTATGGGCGCAAAGCTATGATTAGACGGCAACTCGTAGTTCTTGTGCAATAGTCTGCAGTTCTTTGGTGGAGTTTTGTACCTCACTCACCGCAGTCACCGTTTCCTTTGCTCCCAGGTTAATGGTGTTCATGGCTGAAACTACCTGCTGTACTCCCACCGCCTGTTGCTTAGCCGTTTGGGCAATTTGTTGCGAGTTTTCATAGACTTCGCTAATTGCATTGGCAATCTGGCTAAATACATTAGCTGTATTTTGGGCAGTTTCAATACCCACTTTTGCGGTTTTGTTGCCCTCGTCCGTCACCATGACCGTAGAATTAATTGAAGTCTGAATAGCTTCTACCAGAGTGCCAATTTTACCGGCTGAATCACGACTTTGGTCAGCCAACTTTCGAATTTCACCTGCAACCACTGCGAAACCTTTACCTTGTTCACCGGCTCGAGCTGCCTCAACCGCTGCGTTTAGGGCTAACATATTCGTTTGGTCGGCGACGTCTGCCACCAGGCCTGAAATTGTCGAAATTTGGTCGGTTTGTTCACTGAGCTGCATAATCTGATCTGCGATCGCACTCACCTTGTCTCGCAGGTCCTCAATTTCCTGCACCGTGGTTTCCACCGCCTGACTTCCGGTTTCCGATAGGGTGAGTGCTTCGCGGGCACCTGTTGCCGAAGAATCTGCCTTTTGAGCCGCTTGCAGTGATGCAGCTCCCAAGGATTCAATGGTAGATGTTGTTATATTCACAGAATCCGTTTGTTCTATTACCGCCCGCTCCTGGGCTTCTACCGTAGCGGCAATGTTGGCAGAACTTTCAGACACCGTTGACACTGATTTTTGGAGTACCTTTGAAGCTTGGTGAATACTCCAAAATACGAATCCTAATATCGCGATGTCCAGAATCAAAAATGCTAACTGGGAATTACTTACTTCCTTAATGTGCGCTGTTGTAAAGTTCTCTGCTGCCTCTGCAGCTATATTGGCATCGTCAAAAAATTGTTCACTGTCACTGAGCACCTGAGCCTTTAGATTTGGATTTTGGCGATATTGCAGAATATCTGACTTTAGTGTTTGCCAATCACTCTCAACCTGCTCCATTGCAGCTACAAACGCTGGATCCTTCTGCTTATGCAACTTTAATTCTTCATCACCGTTAACCAGGCCATTAATGACCTTATCGATTTCGGCTATCAGTGCATCATTGGGTTGTCCATTAGTTTCCAGTTTTACTAATCGTTGAGTAGCTCCGCGAACAAAACCCGTTTTGTTCACCGCACTTCCATCAAAAACACCCTCATTAGTTCGAAGGTTTTCAAAAATAGTTATACCAATGGTAAAGGCAGCCAGTCCAGCAATGGTGTATTTTAGCTGGTTAGTAATTTTCATGGAATCACTCCTAAGTTGTATTTAAGACAATATGGGTAGAGAAGTTATGCTGCTTGTAGCTCTGGGGTTAAGCTGTCTGATCTACAAGTAAACCTCCCTGGGAGAAGACCTTAGAAAGATCAAGAATACTCAAGCTTTTTTGGTGATATTGAGTTGCTCCTTGAAAAAATGCTTGAGAATGCTGAGATAATGCAGCGGGCATCGCTGAAATCTCTGAGAGAGGAAGATAAACAACATCCAGAACCTGATCAACCGTAATACCAGCGACAATATCATCAACCTCAATAACGACAGCCTTAGACGCTTGGGCAACTGTTTGGGCAAGGTTCAAGGTCTCTCGAATATCAATTAGAGTCATGATATCTCCGCGCAAATTAATGTTGCCCATAATGTGAGATGGGCAACAGGGAATGGGCTGAACACGACGAATATTAATAAATTCTTGTATCTGCCCTAGCTCTAAACCAAAGTATTCGTCTGCCAGCTTGATTACAGCTAGGGGCATTAATTTATCACTATTAGAACTCCCTGCTAATGCGTGACGTAGCTTGACAGCACGCTGTTGAAAAATAGCTTGTTCTTCTAATGTACTATTGGGACAGTAAAGTGAGAAAAAATTAGTCAAAACAGGTATTGGTTGCGCATCAAACACCTGTTCCTCGGGATAGGCCTTAGCACTGTCATCCTCTTCTATATTGTCAAGGTTAGCTTCCCAGACCATCATGGCCACTTCATCCGTTTGGCGAATCAAGGACTCTGGATTGAGCAAGAGAATTAAATGATCATCAACCTTAGCCACCCCTGATGCGAATGCCGAATGCACTGATTGTCTAAATTCATAGGTTGGTGCCGCTTCAATTATAGAAGGTGGCAGGGTTTGTACATCATGAACCCCATTAACCACCATTCCAATTTGTATTCCCTGCCATTCAATCACAATGACACTATCGCTTACCTGGCAAGTTGGCATATCTTGCCCCAAACGTTTAGCAAGGTGCATTACTGGCAAAATGGCTCCTCGCAAATTGAGGATACCGATGATGTCCCCCGGTGCATCAGCCATTGGTGTTAGCTCGGGGAGCTGAAAAATCTCTCGAACCTGGTCCGTTTTGAGACCGTACTGTAGGTCATTTAGTTCAAAAATTAAATAGGTTTGGGTTTCCATGATGATCGATTAACAATGAACTCTCTACGATATAACTGTGCTAGGAATATATTTTTCTAATACTTCCAGTAATTTTGGACGGTCAACGGGTTTAGTTAAATAGTGGGTTGAGCCTACGATTTGACCTCTGAGTTTGTTAAACATTCCATCTTTAGCAGTCAGCATCACAATCGGAAGATCCCGAAACCTACCAATACTCCGAACGGTGCGACAAAGCTCTAGTCCGTCGATATCAGGCATTGTTACGTCCAACAGCATTAGTTCGATTTTTTCTTTATTTAGCAGGCTGAGTGCATCCATCGCATTGCTTGCCAGTAGTACATGATAGTAGTCACCAATGGCGCGTTTAATCATTGTCTGCACTACTGGACTATCATCAACACTGAGAATGGTAGGGCGATTCTCAGTGACTTTGGCAACAATAGGAGCTGGCGGATCAGGAATTGTTTCGACCAGCCCATTGATGTTGATTTTCTGTGGATTAATGATTTTTTGTGAGTCATTAACAACCGTTTTTGGCGAATTCTCAATGGTGGATAGATACTTAGTTTGTTCAAATGTAAGCCAGCCCATTTGCACAAATTTGAGATATTTATGGGCTAATTCCAATGGATCCAGGTTGATTTGGCTTGCTATTTCGTAAAGTGTTTGCTGGCCATCGATCCACTGGGGCAAATGTTGTCGTGCCCAATCATCAGTGATAGTTTGATGGCTATGCAGAAGCTGATAGGGAATTGCATTGACAGAAGGAATGGTATCGGCTAAGGATGCCCATACCTGCTGTCGCTGCATCATATCTTGCTCTAGTGGCTCCCAAGTAAACCCATGACAGTCTTCTCCATAGGCAAGATCAATAGAAATAGACGTATTTACGGTTAGTTTTCCTGCATAGGGAAAAATACGTTCTAATATCAAGATGACTTGTTTTCGAATATATTTTTCAACATCTTGCCAAGTAAATAGTTTAAGACGAACAAAAAGCTCTAGATGTTTACGTATAGAAGTCTGATCGTCGAGCCGTTTCTTAGCTAGCTGCAAAGCTGTTCTCATAATTTCTAAGTCGAAATGCTTTCCCAGCGCTTGTGAGAACGTTATTGGTTCCGGTAATGATAATCCGCAGTAGGTGAGTTCTCCATTGTGCCACACAAAAACCGTAGAACGATTGTTATTTAGGACATTGGGAAAGGTTTCTATATAGGTAACCCCACTAAATTTCTTGTATTGCAGGTCTAAAATTACATCGCCTAAGTGATTAGCTTCAAATCGCAACATTAATACTTTCCTATAGAAACTTTAGAAGGGTAAAAGACTTTTTCTTGACGCTGGTCATATAATGATTTAAGAAATGACACTAACACTCTCTAAGTAACTACTTGAGATGGGACATATTTATTGAGCACTTCCATCAGTTTTAGTTGATTGATAGGCTTAGTTAAATAATGTGTTGAGCCGGCCATTTGCCCTTTAATCTTATTGAACATGCCATCCTTAGCCGTCAGCATGATCACTGGCAGATTTCGGAATTTATTAATCTTTCGGATCGTACGACAAAGTTCTAGCCCATCAATATCTGGCATTGTGACATCCAATAACAATAGGTCAATTTTTTCGCTATTTAATAGGTTGAGTGCATCCATTGCATTACTGGCTAGCAGTAGGTTATAGCAATCACCAATAGCGCGCTTAATCATTGTTTGTACAACGGTACTATCATCAACACTGAGAATTGTAGGTAGCTCTTGGGACAGTGACTCCTGAGGAAGTGTTTTTTGAAGGGTTGTTGGTGCACTACGGACAATAGATGTGTGACTCTCTTGACGAGGTTGAAACGTCAACCAACCCATCTGGACAAAATGCATATAGCTATGGGCTAGCTCTAATGGATCTCGACCAATTGCATGGGCAATATCTCCTAGAGTACGCTGGCCGTCTATCCACTGGTGTACATGTTGTTGCACCCAGGGATCATTGATTGTCTGTTGGGTTGCCTGGATGCGGTGGGGGATTGCGTTGATGGATGCGATCGCAGGTGATAATGAGGCCCATCCCTGCTGTCGCTGGTTGATTTCAGCCCCTAACTGTTGCCAGGTAAATCCATGGCTATCTTCTCCGTAGGCAAGATCAATGACTACAGTTGGATTTAATTTGATTGTTCCACGATAGGGTAGGATTTCTTCTAATGTTAGAACGATTTGTTTGCGAATAAATGTTTCAAGATCTTGCCAGCTAAATAACTCAAGTTGGATGTATAGCTCTAAATATTGACGAATAGAGGCCTGATTTTCAACTTTTTTACTAGCTAGTTGCAACGCTGCATCCATAATTTGCAGCTTAAAATGCTGCCCCAATTGTTGAGATAATTCATGGGGCTCTGGCAAATATAGTCCCGCATAGGTGAGTTCACCGTTGAAAAAGCTTAAAACCCTAGGGTGCTGAAGTTTTCTAATATTAGACAGAGGCTCTACATAAGCAACTCCACTAAAACCATCATATTGTAAGTTTAAAATGGCACTGTCCAATTGCTTGGCGTTAAATTGAAGCATTAACACCCTCCCACAAAAGATTTAGAAGATCGTAAAAATGGTTTTATACAGTCAATAGACTGGCGTAAATACTGACTGTTGTTGGCAATGATTTACTCAGATGAATCGCCGAGCAAACAATCAACTCAGCTTGATGTTAATAATTCATGGCAACAAGTTTAAGGGAACAATCTTTACTCTCATTGTTGATTTTTCTATGGTTAAAGTGCCCACTAAATCAGAAGACGAACATAGAAAATAAGGGGGACAACTTAACCTGAGAAATCGTTACTCGGCAGATAATTGAAAGGCAGGGTACAAAAATCAGTTAATCCAGGGCGTAAGCGATTCAATCGCTTACAATATCCCATGGATGAGGTTTTATTGGTCAGATCTGTATGGATGGGATATGAAGATCTTTTATTACCGACGACGGGATAGTCAGCCTAATTTTGGAGATGAGCTAAATACGTGGCTGTGGCCCCAATTGCTGCCGAATTTCTTTGATGATGATGAGTCTACCCAGTTTATCGGCACTGGGACCTTACTTAATCATCGATTACCAGAACGCACAGCTAATGCCCAGCGTCTGATTATATTTAGCAGTGGTGCCGGTTATGAACAGCCATTATCAGAGATTCCATCCCATTGGCATATTGCCTGTGTTAGAGGTCCACTATCCGCCAGACGTTTACAGTTGCCCAGTCAAAAAGCCATTACAGATGGGGGTATTTTAGTGCGCCGCTGCTTTTCTCCTGTTGGGGGAACAATAGCTCCCTATGGGTTTATGCCTCATATTCACCATGCTAATTTTGCCGATGTGACCTGGAAAACCCTGTGTAAAGATGTTGGTATTAGCTACATAGACCCTCGTTGGCCCATAGAACAGATTTTAGAGGCCATTAGTAGTACAGAAGTTTTATTGGCAGAAGCCATGCATGGGGCAATTGTGGCCGATGCCCTCAGAACGGCCTGGATTCCTATTATTACTAGCCCTAGGATTCTGAGCTTTAAATGGCAAGACTGGTGTGCCTCCATTGGTGTGCCCTATCGTCCCTGGAGATTGTTGCCATTACCAGACTATCCAAAATATGCGCAGGGATTTCGGTCATCACTCCAGGCCGGATGGCTCCGAGCAAAATGGGGACAGCAGCTATTAGAACATCAGCCAACACAGCTATTCAGCCAATCCACAGCAGATACTCTTAGAAGAGTAATCAAACACGGTCGGCCAGTTTTAAGTGAGGACGCCACCCTAGAACAGTTGACCACTCAGTTAGAAACAACATTAAGTTCTCTAAAGAAATCTCTAGTTTAGTGAGTTGATAATCACTCAGCAACGCTTAAGGGGTTCATCGCTACAATCGCGCATCTGCTTATAGTGTATCTGTACTGTAGTGGACTCCTAATGTTTTGTCTGTTTTAGTATCAACCAGATTAGAATTGGAGCGCCCAATAGGGCCATGACTGCATTGAGGGGAAGAACGATTTGGCTACCAGGAATCTGGGCAATACTGTTGGCCACCAGGGCTAACATTGCCCCCAGCAAAGCGACAACAGGTACCAATATCCGGTGGTCTTGAGTGTGAAAAAGACTACGGCCCAGATGGGGAACAGCCACCCCTAGAAACGCGATCGGACCACAAAATGCAGTGATGCTGCCTGCCAAAAGAGAAGCACTAAAAATCAGATAGCAGCGCACGATTGTGATGGATAGTCCGAGGCTAATGGCTTGTTCTTCACCCAGGAGTAAAAGGTTGAGAGGCTTACAAGCAAATTGGGAAATTATTAGTCCAACGCTTACCATCGATAACAAAATTGGCATCTGTTGCCAGGTAACTCCGCTAAAACTACCAAAAGTCCAATTGAGATAGGCCAGGGTTTGTTCTAGGCGGCTAAAGTGTAGCAGAATTGTCACGAGGGCAGTGGTGACATAGCCCAGCATAAGGCCAAAGATCAGCAGCGCCAGGGAGCTACGAACCTGACGAGCAATTAGGAGAACCAGGAGCATTGCGATCGCAGCCCCCGCACTAGCGGCTCCTACCACACTCAACTGGCCCCACCAGCCTATTCCACCCCCCGTTAAGACAATCAAGGCCGCGCCAAGACTAGCTCCAGCATTAATTCCAAGGACGGATGGTCCAGCCAGTGGGTTACGGAATAGGGCCTGAAGTTGGAGACCACTAATGGCTAAAGCTGAGCCTGCGGCCATGGCGGTGAGGGAACGGGGAAGACGAAAATTGAGGATGATTTCTTGCCAGGCAGGTTTTGTAGCAGTGCTACCAAAAAGAATATTGAGCACTTCGTTGGGGGGAATGGCTACGGAGCCGAGGGCAAGGCTCGTGATAAATGTTATTAGCAGAGTAATTGTGAGGATGGTTAAACCAGTTAGATGGTTAATGGAGAGAGATTTAAATTGGTAATTGAATAGTCTGCTAAATAATTTGTTTAACTGAGGGACTGCTGGGTGCCTAGTATGTCTAGGTTTTAGGGGGTAGATTTTGTTGGCCATAATAAATCTGTTGTGGTTTTTCGAATGTTGGGGAAGAGCTTAAATGTGCTGCTTGGGGTCCCTCCGAGTTCACATTCGGAAGTAGGTATAGTATCCCAATTAGGTAAACTGGAGGAATACGGATATGGCAAATTGGATCGATTTGGCTATCGGTGAAGCGGTTTAGAATTTTATGTGTCGCAATACATAAAATTCTAAACCGTTTTATCCATGTCGTTGTTAGACTCTTTCTATCCATAAATTTTTTTCTTATAAAGACTTGGAAAATACTTTTGCTCGGACCTAACTGTAACTTAGCTTTCTCGCTATTGGCTCAGTGTCTCGAATAATGGTGACCCTTCTCACTTTCGTTCTGTAAGTCCCATCTGCATACAACCAAATCAGCCTAAAACCCGGCTTCTCTTCCACAATACCCACATCCAATGACGTCACCTGCAAACAAGTCGACGGACATCCATAAAAGCTAATCCCCTCAGCCGTCTCCTGCCGAAACTCATGGTGAATATGCCCAAAAAAAACTACTTTAACGTTGGAAAATTGATTGATCAGTGAGAGAAATTCATCCGCATTTTGTACCTGCATCAGATCCACCCAATCAATACCTACCGGCAACGGTTGATGATGCAACGCGATGAGCGTAGGCTTATGGGAAGACTGACGCAAGTAACGTTGAAGTCGCTGTAACTGTTGTTCAGACAAATAACCTTCACCAAATTTTGCCTGGGGTAACACTGAATCAAGGAGAATCAGCTGCCAGGAACCCAGATTAACTGAAGTGAGTCCTTGAGCTGTAGGCAACTGCCGACATATCTGTTGAAGCCTAGGCAAGTGGTCATGATTACCAGGAATCCAATAGACGGGCAGTTGAAACGGTGCGATCGCATCCACTAAATGCCCATAGGCTTCAACATCCCCCTGTTCGGCCAAATCTCCTGTCAACAATAGCCCATCAGGTTTACACCGCATCACTTCCCGTAATACGGTATTAAATGACTGCCAGGGATTACAGCCCCGTAGCAGAGCCGTCGTTTGGGCTAGCAAATGGCTATCGGTAACTTGGGCTAATAGGAACGGTAAGCTCATGGTTCTAACTTTTGGTAGTACACTAATTCATGGTCGGGTAGAAGCTCCGGATGAAAAATCTTAACTAAATCCGCCAGAATCAGGTGAGGATTAACAGCACCGCTTTCCCAGTAATCGTTGCCACCGGTATCATTCATACGGGCATTGTTATTGAAAACGTTTTCTTGCTTAAAGGCTCCAAAGTTGCCATAGCGAGGGTCGGTTGCGATCGCATCGCCATAGGCTAACCAATCCTGACTAACATTCACCCACACATCAGCCGCCGCCGCCTGATCAAAAACAGATTCAAAATCCAACGGGATGGTAACAGTAGACTCATTTTCTGCCCACAAATAATTTGAACCTGCATCTTTTAACAGCTGAGCAGCATAGCTTTTACCCCCTGGCATATACCAAGTACCCTCGTAGCTAAAGCCAGAAAAAACGGTTGGTCGTTTTGAGACAGTTGCTGTTAACTCCACTAATGATTCATACGCTGTAGAGATATCTGCAAACACTTGTTGAGCAGTTACCTCTTGATTAAAAAACAATGCTGTAAAGGTTAACCATTCAGCTCGTCCCAGGGGAGAGTTTTCCACATATTCCCCTAGTAAAACCACCGGTAATCCTACTTGGATCAAGCGCTTATAACTATCGACATCCGGATCACCGGTACCATAAGCCATGATCAGGTCTGGAGAACTAACTAACAGTCGCTCAATATCAAGGGTTCTACCTGAGCTAAATTCTATGAGTTTTCCCTGCTCAATTTTTGTACGCACATTAGGCGTGTATACAAAACTAAAATTATCCATACCCACCAGCGCATCTATTTCGTTTAACAGCTCTAAATGGGGCAGATACGTCGTAGACAGTGTAACAACGCTACTAACAGGCACCTGTATCACCTGAGCTTCTGTAAATCCCTCTGGAGTCGGTGTACCGCATTGTACTAGCAGATATTCAAAGGTTTCATTAGCAGCTTGCCATGGCTGAACCACCGTTACGATCTTGTAATGGTTGTAGTAGTCAACAGAAAAGCCGATGGCGTACTCTGGCTGAACTTTGTTGGGAAAATAGTCTTTATTAGGATCATAGTCAGTTACACAGGCAGAATTTGCAGATTTTTCAGAGATGGGGGGGGCTGTTACAGAGGGAAGTTGCCGACAGCTAACAGTTGTGAATAAACCTGTTAGGAACACTGCCGTAAAGACAGGCTTATCCCCTAGCCACTTAGATCGGTACATCATCGTTCCCTTCTCCTTAGCGCATCAAAATGTCCCTTTTATCCCTACCTGGATGCTTCGCCCCACCCCTGGAAAGCCAGGAAACTCTTCAAACTCCTCGTCAAAAATATTGTCCATACTTGCTCTTAATGTCCAGTTATCACTCAGAGGTACCCGTAATTTAAAGTCCATAGTTGTTCGTCCGTCAAGAGTTTCTAGGTTACCTCTATCAACAAAAGTATCACTGATGGAGTGCAAAAACAGAGCAGCGTACAACCCATCTCCTGGCTCATAGGCTACACCAAAATTAAAGCTGTCTGCATTAGTGAATGGCAAAGAGTTACCTTTATCGGCTGGGTTAGAACTTTCCCTGATTTCTGGACGGTTCCATGTATAGTTAGCAAAGGTAAACACATTGTCAAATACCTGGTAACTCAGCTCCGTTTCGATGCCAACAGACTCCACATGATCTATGTTTTCAAGTCTGAAGGTTTCACTGTCAAAGTTAATGGCATCATCAATTTCGTTACGATAGAAGGTAAATCTAAATAAACCTCGCTTCCCAATTTGTTGATCAATACCGACGTCAAAGCTAAGCCCAGTTTCTGGCTCAAGGTCTGGGTTGTTGGTATTGAACGTTGTCAAAAAGAGATCCGAGAGAGTGGGTACGCGAAAATTACGAGCAAAGTTAGCCCGAAAATTAGTGGTATCGGTTAGGGCCACCCGTGTCCCCAGATTAAAGGATGTAAAAGAGCCATCAGCCAAATCGTTGAAATCTTGGCGAATGCCAGCATTTACACTAAAATGAGATGTGATATCAGCCTGATATCGTACAAAAATACCCGTTTGGTTGATACTTTCGTCATAGGCCTCGGTGGTTATCCCTGTCAACAAATTTGTTGTCTCATTCTCTGCTTGAACGTTGCGATAGTCGACGCCATAGGCAATATTTTGATTACTAGCAAATTGCCATGAGTGTTGTAATTGCCCTCCGAGAGATGTCTGGTCAATCCGGTCTTCCGAAGGATTATCAAAACTATTATCAGCCACCGGGTCATTGAACGTTAAGTCAAGGAAATCGCCAAACAAGCGTGCTGTTAGTAATGAGTCATCACCTTGTCCTAGCTTTAACTCATAGGTCAGATCAAGCAGCAAGTTTTCTGTGTACTGATTATCATCCTCAGTTAATGTATTAAACGCACCAAACCCGCTAGGTGTAGGCACACCACCAGGAACATTTAAATCTTTTGTCAGATATAATGCTCCCAAGTTGAGACGATTCCGGTCGTTGAAGTCAGCTGCCAATTGAAAATTGAGATTGTTATAGAGCACCTCTGCATTGGTGCGAGTACCCTCAAAGTCAGTTGTGCTTAGACTAAAAGGAAAGTCATTGTCCGAATCGGTGCGATTATAACCCAAGCTCCAGTTAATATTACTAGTGTTTCCTCGTACTTGTAGTACCTGACTGTTATAACCAAAACTGCCAAGATCAAAGCTAGTTTTAGCTTCAATGCCTTCCTCCACCAATGGTCTGCGCGTAATAATGTTAATAACACCACCGATAGCATTGGACCCGTATAGCACTGAACCGCCCCCTGGCAGTACTTCGATTTGCTCCACTGCATCGGTTGTAAAATTCGATAAGTCAAACGCTCCCGCAGCACCAATCTCGTTAATAGGACGTCCATCCAGTAAAATTAGGGTTTGAGCTGACCCATTCCCCCGAATAAACTGGCTACTTTGGGCTCCAATCTGACCACCCGCTGTACCTTCACTCAACACACCTGGTAAAAAGCGTAATGCTTCATCAACAGTGCGTGCCCCCTGAGCTTCGATTTGCTCACGGTTGATCACATAGACTGGCTGTGTCGCCTCACGTACGGTGCCCTCACGACGGAAAGGGGTGTAGACTGGCTGATCAAGAATGCTCTCGATCACATTAATTCGCAGAATATCGTCATCATCAGAAGACTGAGCGAATATTGCTGACGTTTCTGGATTGAATATTTCTTCGGCCCAAGCAGGTGCCACTAGCAGCCAAGGTAGCAGAATAAAAGAAACAGAAAATTTGGACATGGTAGATGATAATTGTTTTTTCAGTTTGAAGTGCGTTGGATGAGGAGAATCTAAAAGCCAAATCATTGACTTCATCTTTCAGTCCCTCCTGCCTGAAGAGAAAGAGAAAAAAGGAAAAAATCTGACACAATATGATTTTTTCCAACTCAAAACTTCTCCTCAGGGAAAAGGCTTTAAAGTGAGGGGCAAAGCCTACATTTACAAGCCAACTCTCAGGTATCTATCCAGCTAAGTGATGTAGGTTTAAGCCGATTTAGAGACATTATGCCTAGACTCTAGCCAATGCTGCACTAAAATCATCGATATAGCCACGAAAAACTCGCCAACAGAGCCTTGATCGGCTAAAAAATAATTGATTCACCATCCGTACCTCGCAGATATTTTTAGATCATTGCATCGGCGGGCATTCTGACTGAGAGGTATAAACAAGATTCAGAGCCTCCTTCACAGCTGCGGGACAGTGGCAGACTTTCACTGCGCTTTCCCCATTGACTCTAGTGACTGCTCCCCACTAGAACCGATACAGTGGAAAAATCATATCACACTGTCTAAAGCTGAAATCTAAAGCTGAAATATTCAAATTGAATAAACTACGTCCAAGTTGGACCCTTTAGATTCTTCACCGGAAAAACGACCATCCTGGACGTGGACAGAATTTAGATGGAGCCTCTCAATTTGTAATCACCCAGCCACAGTAACTCTGGTCGCCATGACAAAATCTATCCTAACAATTGAAGCAGTCTATTCAACATTAAGTACGTCTGAGCTGCTAGCCAAAGTAGTGTCGCAGTATGCAATGCCTACTACCCCCACCTACTGTGAGTTCTGGTATCGGGGCTTAAATGACACCTATAAATTATCTTCAGCAAAAGAGAATTTCGTTTTGCGTGTCTATCGAAAAAATTGGCGGACGCTCTCAGCAATAACGTTTGAGTTAGAGGCCATTATGTACTTACATCGGGCAGGTGTTGCTGTTGCGATGCCCATGGAGAAAAAAGACGGTGGTTTTATTACGTCCATTATGGCTCCAGAAGGTGAAAGATATGTCATTATCACCGAATTTGCTCGAGGAAATATTCTAAAATTTGAAGATGACAACGATGCTAGAATCTTTGGCAAAGCTGTTGCAGAAATTCATCATTTTTCCTCTGGATTTAAGTCCAGCTCTTCTCGTTACACATTAAATCTTCAACATCTTATTAATGAGCCACTAGTAAATATTAAACCTTATCTGTCTCACAGATCTGCAGACTGGGAATTTGTCAGTGAGTTTGCACGTACCCTTTCTAGCATTATAAATAGAGCAGACTCAGGTGAACTCGACTATGGCTTTTGTCATGGAGACGTTCATGGAGAAAATGCCCATGAACATAATGGCAAAGTGACGCATTTTGATTTTGACTGCTGTGGGTTTGGTTGGCGAAGTTATGATTTGGCTACCTTTAAGTGGGTGAGCAGGTTGCTAGCAAGAGAAGATAAACTATGGCCCAGTTTTTTGGAAGGATACCGATCAAAGAGAAAGATTTCTGGTTTAGATTTAAGCCTGATCGAGCCTTTTGTGGCTATTCGAGATATTTGGTTTTTTGGGCTGAATACGGGTAACTCTCTAGCGCAAGGCTGGCTTAACGATGACTATTTTGACCTACACTTGAATTTGCTCAAACAATCATCTGAGATAATTAGTCTGGGAATATTTTGGATGAGTTAGTAGGGGCAATTGTTGGCCTGACTGGACATCTTGACTAGCCTACGATGGTTAACTGGCTTACCGGGTGCCTGCTGTAAATGCCTCTTAGCTGTAGTATTTCTAAATTTTAAAGCACCTACCCAGAAATCTTGTCACCTGCTCTCAGGTATTTGTGAATCATGTTTAATAGCTCCTTAGCTTCTGGTGGCTTGACCAAAAACTCGGTAGCACCGGCCATACTAGCTCGGGCCCGATCCACTGGTTTACTTCGTCCCGTCAAGATAATGATAGGTGTATCCTTAAAGACTGGCGTATCGCGTAAAAATCGACAGATGTTATAGCCATCAGTATGGGGCAACATCACATCCAATAAGATCAGACTGGGCCTATGCTCAATCAGTTGCGCAAACCCCTGCATCGGTTCTTGAATAATTAACGTTCGATAGCCACCTGTCGCTAAGATTTTTTTCAGACTATGGGCCAGGACTGGACTGTCATCAATGCAAGCAATCAGAGGCAGATGACTATTGTCACTCGATAGAACCGGCTCAGGTGTGGAGGATTTTTGGGGGACTTGTGTTGTAGTTATCTGGGGTGGTGACGATTTAGCAGGCTTTGCAGAATTTGCAGAAATAGTTACAGGTGAAGCGGGTTTAAGATTTTGTGACCTTGCTGCTGTCGTTAAATGTGTTGGCACACCTGGTAAAGACTGGGGTGACAGCTGAATTTCTTCTAAGGGTAGATCAGGTATTATCTTTAATTCTAATATTTCATTCCGGATAATGGGCAACAGAGATTTTGCCAGGTCTACAGGAGATTGCTCTAATGCTGTGGCAATATCCCAGATTGTATGCTTACCCGTTATATATTGATGGGGCACTGATAGCCATTGGGGGGCTATCGGTTTTGTTAAAGTAGGTGCCAAAGTCGGTTTAATAACTGGCAATGCTGCTTTTTGCCAGTCCCTTTGCATCTCCTTGATTTTGTGGATAATCATCTGGATTTCCCATGAAGAAAGGGCAATAGTCCGGCAGAAACGAGATATGGGTAATGGAGTTGGCTGCCATTCAGATTTTAGGTAGGTACATTGACTCAACTCAAAGAAACATTCTTGAGTAAGTGCTCGCAGCATCACCTTAGCCCGTACTAAACTAAACTGCTGATATTTAAAGCCTTGATCCAGCAAATAGAGCTGCCAATGCTGGTGGCTTGATAGCTGAGCCGCTTTACTCTTTAAGTTGAACTTAGGAAAGTATTGATTAATGGCTCGGTTCCAACGGCGAACACTATGTAGTTCATCCACAGCCAAAATGAGCCGCCCCTGCACAAAGTGAAGAATCCAAATTACATCGTGGTCATTCAGAGTTAAATGCCCTTCAAACTGATTATTCGGTAGCTCTAACAGTTGGATCAGTTCTGTAATTTCCATCTACTGTAATCGTTCAAATAATTTTCTTCAGAAGATTTTTTATTTCCATAGGCACCAAACTTACCTATGGTTCCACCAGCAGCATGTATTAAATAAACCTTGTCCACGTCTATAGCGGTCGCCGCTTGTTTTGAACATAAAAAACCCTTATTCCAAGGGAGTTTCACCATTTCAAATATAGTCAAGACAACTGAGATCCGCTATAGAACTGAAGGTTTTCCGTAGAAGAGCCCATAGGTTTCAACTTGGACGTAGTGTATGTCAACCGAAACAGCGTTCCGGAAACCATAATTTATCTATGAAGGTGAGACTAGCACGCATGGACTAGCACAATAGGTTTGGAGAAATAGTGGTTATTTAACTCTTTAAATAAGGTAGATGACAATTAGACTGCCTCTGTTGTGCACAATCCCTGTCTTAAAAAAGACTCAGTAACAACTGAATGGATCTACAATCAATTCAAAGTCTGCGGGATGTTATCAGGAAAGGTACTGAATTTTGTTCAAACTTGATTCAATTGATCTCCTATATGAAGACATCGTGAAACTAACACTTACTAAGCTTGAGTTTTTAAATCAAACATTGCCACTATAGAAGATACTTGGTCATTATTTTCAAGCTAATGGTCACAGGTTCTTATGTGATTATGCTGTGTTTGGATTTTGATATCAAAGAATTTTGGCTGATTTTTTCTATTGTTTGTAACCTTTGTCCTATCTAGCACATCAAATCTACAAGGTTTAAGTAAGTAAAAAATATATTTGTAGTTATTTTGACACGGTGTATATCTATTAATATTTGTGCTCCCTATGGGGATGTCAATTACAAAATTTTAATCATGAGACTAAACTGTATGGCTGGGACTGTTGAACTATTAAATTATCAAGGTATTCAGCTTTATCGTTAAAATCATCTATTCTTTTGCACATCTTTCTTAGCTTTAGTAACTAGTTTTTTCTGTTTATTCTTAATGAGCTTATTTCTCAAGGTTTAGCGAATATGTTTATCAAAATCTTGGATGACTTCAAAATCTTAGGTGATTTCAAAGGTCTTAAAGTTAGACACCAGTTTTTATTGTTAATTTTACTTAGCTCGACGATTCCTGCCTCAATTGTTGGGTTTTTAGGGACGATTTCTGCTAGTAAATCTTTGGCAAATAATACAACAGAGTTAGCATCGGTGAATGCATTTAAACGATCAGCAGCCTTATCGATGATTGCTTCTCTTGGTATTGTGCTTCCCATCACCATTCTGCGTGGACGGCAGTTAATTAGAATGCTGGAGATACTAGCGGCTGATATTTCCATCTCTAGTCAGCAAATGACTTCCACAGTAGTTGAGCAGGAACGTATTGCCAGTCAGCAGGCGGCATCGGTGAATGAAACCACCACCACTATGGATGAGTTAGAAGCCTCATCTCGTCATGCCGCAGGACAAGCCAATGCAGCGGTGGATGCGGCAAAACATGCCTTTACAGCCTCTGAAGAGGGGGCCAAAGCCGTGGGTGAAACCTTGGAAGGGATGTTTGCCCTGGAAGAGAAGGTGGATGCGATCGCAGAAAAAATCGTCAACCTTAGCGCCCAGGCCAATCAAATTAGTAATGTATCGCAGCTGGTCATTGACTTTGCCAACCAGACCAATATGCTAGCCCTCAACTCTTCGGTTGAAGCCGTTCGAGCTGGCGAGCATGGTAAAGGCTTTGCCCTGGTTGCCAACGAGATTCGTAAATTAGCTGACCAAAGTCAACAGTCAGCTGACAAAATCAATAACTTGGTTTCTAGCATCCAAAAGTCTATCAACGAAACCGTTATGGTAGCGGAAGAAGGGACAAAAACAGTAAAAACTGGGGTGCAAATCGCCAAGCAAACAGAAACCACCTTTAACGAAATCCAAGATTCAGTCAGTCAGGTAGTGCTGAACAACCAGCAAGTGTCACTCAACTTAAAACAGCAAGTAGATGCCATTCAACAGGTTGTCGATGCGATGGAAAATATCAATCGAGGCACTAGAGAAACAGCTTCCGGCTTGAGTCAGACAAAAGAAGGGTCAGAAAGACTCAATGAAGCCGCGCTTGGTCTTAAGAAAGTTGTGTAGTCCGATCGTAATTTTACCTTGATGCCTCCAACCCATGATGATTCAAGATGAAGAACTTCGTCTTCTCTACCAAGAAACCAATACAGTCCGGTTACAAAAGATACAGATGGGCTTGCTCCAGCTGGAGCAAGAGCCCAACAATCAGACAACCATTGAAGATGTTCGGCAAGAACTCCATGGACTCAAAGGTGATTCTAGCTGTCTTGGGTTAGACGCCATTGCCACAATTGCCCAAGAACTGGAAACTGTTGTTAAAACACTGCAGCTACAGCAGCTTAAGTTTACCCTGGAGGTAAGCGATTGCCTATATCAGGGTATCTATATGATTGAGCAATTGGCTAGCGAAAGCTTAACTGGTGAACTCAGTGGTCTTGATTATGAGCAGTCTCTGACTGCGCTAACAACGACAATTGCCTCCGTCATGGCTGCAGTTCAGTCGGAAGATGCCGCTATTCAACTGAGGTCTATTTACATCGAAGACGATGAACTGCGGGAAATATATCGCATTACCAGTTCAAGGCGATTATATACCTTAGAAACTAGCCTGAGTAAGCTAGAAAATGAAATTACCAATGCTGAAGTATTGGAAGTTCTGAGACGGGAGACCCATAGCCTCAAGGGCGACTCCAGGGTTGTTGGGCTAGAGTCTATTGGCGACTTAATCCAGCTGTTAGAAAATGTTGTCAAAGCGATCCAACGTCAATCGATGTCATTTACGACTGACGTTAATGACTATCTGCAAGATGGATTCCAAACCATTGGCCAGCTTGTACATGCAGCAACGTCGGGAGACCCTATCAGCATTGATATCGACCAGACATTAGTAAAATTTACAGCCGCCACACCAGCTTTAGTCTCATTCCCAACAGCCTTGGATGACGAAACGATTGACCCAGGTGAGACGACTGTAGCAACCGTTGATCCGGTTAACGGTATCACCCGGATTTCTGACGTTACGTTCAATGGGACTGATGGTAGGGCTGATGGGCATGGGGGCAATGTACCTGAAATAGCTGGTTTAATTGCTGATCATGAACTGCGGGAAATTTATCAGATAACCAGTGTAGAACGGCTGGAGCGATTAGAGAATAATTTGCTGTATCTGGAAAAGCACCCCAATGATAATGGAGCCTTATCAACCCTACTGCGAGAAGCCCATAGTCTAAAAGGAGATGCCAGAAGTGCAGGCGTAGAGTCTGTCGAAACCTTGGCCCATGCCATGGAAGATATACTCAGTCAAATTCAGCGACAGACACTGCCCCTTGATTCGGTAGTCAGCGATCGACTTTATGAAGGATTAGACGCGATTGGGGCCTATGTTCAGGAAGCCGTTACAGGTTTACCGGTTAATCTAGATATCGATCAGCTGCTACAGGGATTACGAGACACCTTAACATCCGACGCCCTGCAGGAGGAGGACTCTCAATCGGCCCCTGCCGATTCATTGGCTGTTGTCGAAAACCAACCAGAGGCAGGTACTCAAGTTGAAACTGTGCGGGTGCATACCCGTGACCTAGATGCACTGATAAATCAAACTGAAGAGCTAGCGGTTACCCGGATTCAAATTGCTCAGGTGGCGTCTCAGAGTGAACAATTAATAACGTTGTGGGAAGAATGGCAGGCGAATAAAGACCAGCAGCAGGTGGCATCAATACCATCCTATGAAGAACGTTTGGAAGAGCTGATCTTAAGCCTCGGCCTAGCCGTCCAAAACAACAGTTCACGGTTGGAGAGCATTTCCGAAACGCTGAGAGATCGCATACGGCAGTTGCAACTATTGCCAATGTCCACACTATTTCAACCCCTGCGGCGGATAGTGCGCGATTTGGCCAAGGCACAATCTAAGGACATCAACCTGGTGTTTGAGGGCGAAAACACCATGGCTGACAAACGTCTGTTGGATGGGATCAAGGATGCCATGTTGCACCTGGTGCGCAATGCCATTGACCACGGTATTGAAACACCCGCAGAACGGGAAGCTATGGATAAACCGGCAGAGGCTAACCTATGTATAAAAACATATCAAACCGCCATTAGTCTCACCATTGAAATTACAGATGATGGCAGGGGATTGGACCCTGAAAAAATCAAACAAACTGCCATTAAACGTAAACTCCATACCCAGGAAGAACTTGAGGCTATGCCCATTAGCCAGATTCAACGGTTGATTTTAACCCCTGGGTTTTCCACCCGCAGCTTTATTACTGAAATCTCTGGTAGGGGTGTGGGGTTGGATGTTGTTCGTAGTCAGGTAGAAAACCTAAAAGGGGCGATTCAAATTGAATCTACCCAGGGGCAGGGCTGTACATTCCGACTACAGCTTAGTACTGCCTTGAGTACGGCCAATGTGGTACTGGCAGAAACCGAGGGTATGACCTTTGCAATTCCAATCGAATTCTTAGAAACAACACTGCTTGTTTCTCCGGAACAGATTGTCGATCAGGAGGGCCAGGACACCATTGTTGCTTCAGGTAATCAAAGGATTCCTATTGTTGAGCTAACCAGTACTTTAGAGATTTCTAACTCACCGATTTACGATTGGGTTGCCCAACCCAGCACCTATAGCGGCAGTGCTCGCCCTTGCCTCGTTTTGAAGGTGGGGAATGACCAAGCTGGATTTTTAGTGGATCGGTTACTCAATAATCAGGAAGTTGTTGTTAAACCCTTAGGCTCCCTACTAAAGCGGGTACGCAATGTAAGTAGTACTACCATCTTGAGCACCGGGGATGTGTGTATGATTCTCAATCCCCCGGATTTGCTTAAGTCCTTACAACAGCTGCCTATATCTGACCCATCAGCAAAACCGAAGGTAGCTTTACGCCATAAACCGATCATTTTGTTAGTTGAAGATTCACCGCCGGTACGTATTCAGGAAAAGCGACTCTTTGAAAGCGCTGGTTACACCGTTGTTACTGCCACCGATGGTTTGGAAGGCTACAACATGCTCCAGATGGGTGGATTTGATGCGGTGGTATCCGATGTTGAAATGCCTCATTTAGACGGCTTTTCCCTGGCCACCAAAATACGCCAGCAACAGGAGTATGAGGATCTGCCAATCATTTTGGTAACCACCTTGGATTCTGAAGCCGACCGCCAACGGGGGGCTAACGCTGGGGCCAATGCTTATATTCTTAAAGGTCGATTTAACCAGGATGCACTTTTAGAAACGTTAGAACGATTAATTTGATTTTATTCAGCAAAAGATAACTGCGCATGTCTATCCGTGTCCTATTGGTTGAAGATTCACCCATTGCCATGATGATCTTGAAACGGATTTTAACCTCAGCCCCTGAGATTGAAATCGTAGGAACGGCACGTACTGGTCAGGAAGGACTTGATCTTATCCCCAGGATTCAACCTGATGTAATTTGTACGGACTTTTTCATGCCCCAGATGAATGGTCTGGAATTTACAGTCCATGTCATGGTTGATTATCCTTTACCCATATTGGTGGTCAGTGCCTCAGTTCAAGAGGATGATCCCTTACGAGTTTTTCAGCTGCTAGACGCTGGGGCTTTAGATATATTACCAAAGCCTAAAACGGGGTTAGATCCTGACAATGTGTTACTTCAGCAAACGCTGATCAACAAAGTTAAGGTTCTATCTGGAGTTAAGGTTTTCAGAAAAAGGCGATCGCACCTAAAACATCTCCAACAGCCTGCCCCCTCCCAACTAAAACAACCTATCCTTAACCTGTGCAATCTCAAGATTATGGCTGTCGGCGCTTCAACTGGTGGGCCATTGGCCCTACAACAATTATTTATGGGGCTACCCAAACCCTTCCCATTACCGATTGTCTGTGTTCAGCATATTAGCCAAGGATTTCTGCAAGGGCTGATTGACTGGTTATCAACCACTTGTGGGGTTGATATTGAAATTGCTCAAGCAGGCGAACGACCACAGCCAGGTAAAATCTATTTTCCACCGGAGCGTCAACATCTCACCATTAATAAACGGGGTCAATTTGTTCATACCCAGGCCCGACCCAACGATACCCACTGTCCTTCTGTAGACACATTATTTTTATCGGTTGCTAATTTTTATGGCCGTAAGTCCATTGGTATTTTGCTCTCGGGCATGGGTCGTGATGGAGCCGATGGGCTAAAAGCAATGGTTGATGCTGGCGGATCAACCATTGCCCAGGATGAAGAAACCTCAGTGGTATTTGGCATGCCAAAGGCCGCTATTGAACTTGGTGCAGCTAATCAAGTGTTACCCATGGCTGCGATCGCACCTGCCATTATCAAGCTAGTCAGCCATGTCAATTAACCAAATCACACCCTGATTGAACCTACAATAAAACAAACGTGTCATCAATAAAGCCCCTTAGCCCACGCATAAAACAGGCGTTTACTCAGTTAATCGCCGAACGAATTGGTGTCACTCTCAGAAAAAATGATTATGCGAGTTTTCAAGATTTTATCTTAAACAGAATTAAAGCTTTAAAATTAAATTTACCCGAAGAATATTATCTGTTGCTCCATGCCAATACCTGTCAAAGTCATCAAGAATGGGAGCTACTTGTTTCAGACGTTACTAATACTGAGAGCTTCTTTTTTCGAGATAAGGGACAGTTCAAACTACTCAAAGATTACATTTTTCCAAGTATAATCGCTCACAAATCCCATCAGAAAAAACTTCAGATTTGTAGTGCTGGATGTTCAACGGGGGAGGAACCCTATTCCATTGCTATCTTGCTTAAAGATATTATTCCAGATCTCCAGGATTGGGCTATAAAAATTGTCGGAGTTGATGTTAATGCAGCTGCGATTCAGGTGGCTCAACAGGGTACTTATCGCAACTGGTCTTTTAGGGGAATAGACAAAGCCCTGCAACAACGTTTTTTCAAAGAAGACAACAATTATTATCATATTAATGCTGATATTAAAGCGATGGTCGACTTCCAGATCGGAAATTTGCTAGACGACTCATTGTTAGCTCCATTTGCCAAGCTTAAAGATATGGATTTGATCCTATGTCGAAATGTCTTTATTTATTTTAATAACTCAGCCATTGAAAAAGCCGTACATAAAATCTATGATGCCCTTTGTCCATCAGGATACTTGCTCGTTGGTCATACAGAGCTTTATGGCCAAAACTCAAACAAATTTCACATCAAAATGTTTGAAGAGTCCATTGCATACCAGCGACCTGAAAGTGATTCAGTTCAACCTATATCTGAATTTTTGTCGATGCAGATGCCTTCTGCCTCACCTCACTTTATTGAAGCCAAATCCGATCAACAGGATTTGGGGGAATTGTTCAAAGGAAATGACATCAAAATGCATAAAACAGCCCTTAATTTGTTACGACAACTCCCCAGTGGCAGCAGAATACCTAAGCTCGGTAATCGCACGGCTTCAGAGTTAATTGCACAGCTTGAAAAGAATCTTGAAGATACTGATTAGAGGAAACTGTTTAGAGAAACATTATGGAAATGTCCTATTGCCTGTTTGAAATCGACCAACATTTTAGTGCTATAAAAACAGACTATCTTGAAGAAGTACTTGCACTGCCGGAGCTTATTCTGGTTCCCAATGCTCCATCCGGTATTATTGGTGTGATCGACCTGCGAGGAGAGGTTCTTCCTGTGGTTGATTTACGCCTTTGTCATGAAGAGCAATCTCAGCAGTATCGACTGAGCGATAGTATCGTCATCTTAAAACAGGCTGATCTAAGCATTGGCATTGTTGTTACTAACATTCAAGATATTAAAGAACTTTCAACCCAGGGAATGATCACTGAATTCTCTGATTATCAAGGATGGATGAATCCCGATATCATCAGTTTTTTTGATGGCATAATCCTGAGTGAATCGATGATTTTTATGTTGGGTGAGCCCCAATCTTGGTTTAATCCTGGTGAACTACAGCAGATAATATCGGTTACACGATTTCTTGTGGATGACTTTTCTAAGGCGCGTTCAGAGCAGCCTGACATCCAGATATCTGCAACCAACGCTACGGCATTTTTTGTCCCTAATGCGACCAGCCAAGAGCAACTTATTTTTCGTCAACGGGCTAACGACCTTAGACAACCAATTGATGACGGAACTACTCTGGACTCAAGGGTTCTGATTGTGCTTGTCTTAGATGATAAACTGCTGGGGATTGATGCCAACTGTGTCCGCGAATTTATTACCATTAAACAGGCAACGCCTGTACCTTGCTGTCCCAGACACATTCTCGGGAGTACTAATTTGCGCGGAGAAGTTTTAACTGTGATTGATATTTCTGAGCCCATGGGTTTTCCTGTCAAAGCATTGCCTAGAAACCCTAAGGCTGTTGTCGTGGAACTTGATAATACCCTTGTCGCCGTAATTATAGAAGAGGTCCGTGATGCCCTGTTCGAGGTTAACTCAAACAATATTCAAATGGATGTGACATTCCCAACGCGCCATAACTATGTGCAAGGAACGGTTCCCTATGGAGAACAAATGATGCAAATCTTGGATCTGCCCAAACTATTGCACAGTGATGAGTTAATTGTTAATAACGAGTTTCACTAAGAACTGATATACCATTTAGGCTAGGTAGCCCCAAACAACCTGATCATCAAACGAGAACACGGATGCCAAGAAATCGATCACCTTCCCCGTATTCTCCTTTGCCTGTTTTGAAGAATCGTTGTGAGTATTCTGCAATGGTAGAATCGGCCAGAAGTTGGAGAGTTTGACTGATTTCTTTTGCGTTCATAATCTGCCGCGCCTACTATTAAGATTTTCCATCGTGAATAAACTCTTCAAATTCGAGGTTTCTTAAGAACGGATGGTACATTATCAAAGTTGAACATCAATACCGTTCCCGCTTTTTAGTGGAGGGCGTTTACGTTCCTTGCAGATCTAAAGTTTAGCCCAATACCAGTAATGGCAAGGGCATTCTTGGACTATCAAGGTCGTTTTTCAGGGTGGCTGATGAGTTTATGCATTAATCCCGATTGTCCCCGGCCCGATCATCCGGGTAATAATGAGGCCAATAGCTGTCAGGCCTGTGGGACAACTCTGATTTTGGCAGGGCGTTATCGTGTTATGCGATTGCTAAGCAGTCAAACTGGTTTTGGCATGGTTTACGAAGCCTATGAACGGGATTTGCCAAAAATTCTAAAGGTGCTGCGTCGCGAGCATGGTCAAACGCCTAAAATCGTGGCTATGTTTCAGCAGGAGGCGGCTACATTAAGTCAGTTAAACCATCCGGGGGTGCCTTTTATGACTGAGGATGGCTACTTTACCCTGACCACCACCACCATGGCCACGCCCCTGCACTGCATCGTCATGGAAAAAATTGATGGCATTAATTTAACCCAATGGATGAAACAGCAGGGCTACCATCCTATCCGTGAGCAACAGGCGTTGCGATGGTTGACTCAATTGGTTGAGATTCTGCAACAAATTCATCAAAGCAACTACTTTCACCGCGATATTAAGCCTGAAAATGTGATGATTCGTACCGGTGGTCAACTGGCTCTGGTGGATTTTGGGGCTGCTCGGGAAATGACTCAAACCTATTTAAAGCAAGTGAGTAATAGGGGAGGGATTGTCACCGCCATTAGCTCAGCTGGCTATACGCCCCCGGAACAGGAAAATGGACAGGCTGTGCCCCAGTCCGACTTTTACGCCCTGGGTCGCACTTTGATCTATTTATCGACAGCTAAAGCGCCCACCGATTCAGCCCTTTACGACCCTTTAGAAAATCGATTTGAATGGCGTGCCTATGCCCCTCAAATATCTACGGAGTTGGCTGATTTGCTAGATAGTATGATTGCTCAACGGGTAGTGGATCGACCTGCCAGTGCCCAAGACATTCTGAGACGGCTAACGTCGTTGACTGACCGGATAGATCAAACAGCATCTCGATCTCCCAGTCCAACAGTTCCTGAAACTACCTTTCCCCAGGGTGCGCTGTTATCGAATTCAGCCTCCACATCGTTACAGTTTGGGATTACTACACCATCGTGGCAAACATTACCCCAGACGCTGTTGCCACCGAAGCGAAACCGGCGATGGCCCTGGGTGATTGCAACTTTGGTGGGTCTGGTGACCCTGGGCGGAGGAGCGATCGCACTGCGTCACTATGTCATCCCTCAACCTGTACCGGTGCAGCGTCCAGAGCCAAAACAGCTGAAAGTACAGCTCCAGCGAACGTTGCCAGCCCACAGTGGAACTATCAATGACTTGCTGTTGTTTGCCGATGGCCTACGGATGGTCAGTGCCAGTGCAGATAAAACGATTCGGCTATGGGATTTAACCTCTGGTAAAGTGTTGCAAACTTTAGGCAATCAAACTGGTTTTGTCAATACGGTCCTGCTCAGCCCGGATGAAACCCTGCTTTACAGCGGTAATGCTGATGGTGCCCTACAGGGATGGATAATTGCCAACGGCACTTCACTTTGGCAGCAGCCTACTGCCCACAGTGGACCTATCAATACAATTACCCGTACCCCTGATGGTCAGCAATTGATCAGTGGTGGAGCCGATGGTCAAATCCATATTTGGCAGGCCAGCACCGGGCAATTGGTGCGCTCCCTGGATACTAAGCAAGGTGCGGTCAATAGTGTTGTGGTGACGTCAGACGGTCAGTACATAATTAGTGGCGGTAGCGATCGCACCATCAAGCTATGGAAAATCTCTACCGGCAATCTGGCTCGCACATTAAAGGGACATGAAAGTTTTATCAACGCCCTGGTGATTAGTCCAGATGGTCGTTTTTTATTTAGTGCTAGTGCCGACGGCACTATCCGTCAGTGGCAGATTAAGACCGGTAAACTGCTCCATATTTTGTCGGGACACACTAGCTTTATCAACGACATGGTCTTTAGTCGAGATGGTCGCACACTGAGTACAGGCAGTGCTGACAAAACCGTGCGTATCTGGAATGTAGAAACTGGTGCAGCAGAACAGGTACTGACCGGGTTTAATATGCTGATCGATCACGTGGTGGTGTCATCGTCGGATCAAATTGTGACAGCTAGTCGAACAATACCTGCCATCAAGGTTTGGTCGCGGGATCAATAATTGCTATGCGTAACTTCACCCAAAATCCCATAACACTTACAGAAAGCTTACGTAATTCTTCCGGAAGTAGGTATAAAATCATACTCAAGTAACACGTAATTCTTCGGGGAACTTGCTTGAACCCGTTTGAATAACCTTCGCAATACCTACTGTAGTCATAGCTTGTTTGGGAAAAACCAATGTCACCAGCCTTTTTTGTACTTTTACCGTTCACATTGCTCCTGATGATGGCCAAGGGGGTTGGCAATAGCTCAGGCAAATCAACATTAGAAAAGCTTTCTTCTGACGAAGTGATAGATTTATTAACGGATCGGAAAAGTGCCGTCTCTCTTTTGGCAGTCGCTGAAAAAGAGGCATTGGATGCCCATAATAACCGTGTTGTTGTTGGTCCCAATGGTCGGCACTATCTTGTGAGCAACTTCACTCAGATGTAATACCAAATCCGAGTTCATTAACCCCGAGCAAACATGCATCAGTCCGCAGGGGCAATCCCTTTGCGGTTCAACTGGGCTAACCCTCGAAGCCTTGCTCTGCGATATCGGGTAGAAGTAGCCAAGATTTTGTATAGTTCCAGCCTCAAAAAATACCCCAAATAGCTCCAAATACACGCTGCTGGTTATCAGGTTCAGCAGCGTATAGCTGGAGGATAAATTTGGCACACCCTTCAGGGGACGAGGTTTCTAAAACAAAACCAATACTCGAGCTTCTTTGGGTTCCAATTTCAACGCCAATAAGCCATCTGCCACATCTACCGATTGCCCCGTTTCCACTTGCTCGTATCGAGTCACACCTTCTTCAACAAATGGCAGCAAATACTCCCCTCCATAGGTAGAGTATGCATATAGAATCCTAGGCTGTCCAGCTTCTCCAGATTCCCGTAGCATAAATAGATCATTATCATCATCTGCGCTTGGAGGCGACAAAAAGCGAGTTGTTCCATAGCGCAAGACTGGATAATCTTGCCGTAGATGGGCCATATGTTGAGTGGTTTGATAAATCTCATCTTCCCAACCGATGGACTCTGGCCAAATCATCATCGGTCGATTAAATGGATCACCACCCACCCCAAAAAGTCCTTGATGTTTTGGATGATAGGGAACAGCCAACCCAGTTTCTGTACCATACATAATCAATGGCACTCCCCGAGCCGCAAATTGAAACTTAATTAGACTCTGATAGTCTTGTGCAGTGCCGTTAGGATAGTAGGTTCTGACCCTGGGCTGATCGTGATTTTCAATAAATGTCACCCACCCCTTAGCATCTTCGTCAGAAATTTTATCGAGGGAGTCTCGCGGAATTTCCAAGGTTTGGGCAGGATTCAATAATCCTTTCGTCACACGCTTAAAGGGACCAGCATTGTAGTATTCTCCTTCTCGTCCCAGACAAATCTCCTTGAGTACATAGGGACGACCATCCCAGCCGCGATCGCCCATAAAAAAGCGACGGGCTGCTTCACTCAAATTAAAGTCAAACTGGGTAATATCGTCAGTACGGGTAAGGAACTCAATGCTGGGCTGATTGCGATAACCACCGCTAAAATATTCTCCCACCAACACGGCATCAGGATTGATGTCTAAAACCGTATCTTCAAACTTACGCCAGAATTTATAGTTGACGTGTTTGACCGCATCTAGCCGGAAACCTGCAATCGGTGTTTGTTCCTGGTTGAAGGTAAGCCAGAACCTAGCTACATCTAAGAAATACTCTTCTACCTGGGGGGCAGACTGGTCTATGTCGGGCATACCACCGCTGATTTGACCGTTTTCAATCAGCTCTTGAGATGCTGTATCAAAATCCCAAATCATCATCGGGGGGTGAAACCATCCCTGGGGATCCCGCTCACCGGTTTTTGGGTCCCAATGGGTGGCCACAAGCTCACCCTGACGGTAAATATTGCCATTATCCGCAAACCAAGATTCACCAAACAAAGATCCACCTGCTCCCAGCTCGGGAACCTCAGTGGAAATATGCCCAGGAGACGTTTGGTTCATTGTCAGGTCGAGGATAATACCGATACCATGCTCCGCAGCCTCGTTTAGTAACTGGCGAAAACTTTGGTACGGATCATCACTATTGGGAGAGCGATAATGCTCTTCCATGGCAAACCAGTCCTTAGTCCAATAGCCATGGTAAGAGGTGGAAATATGACGATAAAAGTCATCGGGAGCGGTATCAATCTTTGAACGATGCAGATAGCTCTCAATGTCAGGATGGTAAAACATCCCGTTCGCATTGTCTTGAATTGGCGACAAAATTATCTTGGTAATGCCCAACTGTTCAAGGTAATCCAGCTTTTGAGTGACCCCTTGCAAATCGCCTCCCCAATACATGCCCATGTAGCGATGGGTTGGATCATAAGTATGGTTGAGCATCAACCGGTTCATTGCCTTATAAAGCGTTTCGGACGAACTGTCCTCTGACGTTTCAGAAAAGGCAAACTCTGGCACATTATTTCTGGGTTCAGCGTCAAAAAAACGATCCACAACAATGTAATACAGTACATCGTTGCCAAGATTTCCACGGGTGTGAGCTAGGGCTGGGGGGCAAATCAGACTAAAACTCAGACAAAGGAATAGGCCGATGCTGAATAGGAAACGAATAAACAGGGAAGCAGGTCTCAAGGGAGGGTATTGATAATTGACAACGGTAATCAACTAGGTGCCAGTATGGTCGGGGTTGTTTAACACGGCCTGACTCGCCAAGGTATTGGCCAGGTCAATGCCATACTCTTGGAGAATATCGGGGGGATTATTTGCGATCGCATCAGGCTCATAAAGGGCCTGCCAAAACGCTGGAAATCCAATAATGATCTCGTCTGAATCAGGCAAATGGGCTGTCTGAATCGGTGAATCAGATATCTGAGCTAACTGTATCTGATCCAAATGTCCGAACATAGAAAACCAAGCTCTATTGAACTGGGTACCCGCACTAATCATCCACCCGGACCAACCCGGAGCTACCAACACAACACAGTAAACACCACAAATGATCGACAACAACCAACGCCGATTTAGACTGTAACGATCAGTCACAGGAGTCAATCGCCACAAAAAGCGGTATCGTAACTCACGCCAATAGCCTTGGAGCGTCTCGACCAAACGATAGATATATTGAGACACCCTGGCCGACTGTTCTTGTTCACTGAGGGCAGTCGCTTGTTCTCGTGCCCAAGCCGAATATTGTTCCTCTAGCCACGCTATTCGGAAATGAAACCACTCGCCGATATTAAAGCCAATAATATAACCATAGGTATTGACCAAATAAAACGTGAGCATTTCGAAAAAAGCAAAATGCACTAGTGGAGCTAAGCTAAATTCTGCTGACTGGGCAAAGAAAATACCCACTGTATACATCGACCAACTCAGCACCAGACCCGCATAATCCACTAACGGCTTTAGCAATACCTGACGCATGGGAATATCTTCACTAGTAGCATTAAGATCCTCGTGGAGATACTTAGAAGCAATTCGCTGCCAACGGCTTGGACGCTCAGCAACAGGCGAGGGCGAGGGCTTGGGACGAAAGGGATTAACCTGTCCCTCAATCAGCATTTTGCGCCCTAGCAGGTAATAGATGAAGTACTGAATAATTGTGTAGGGAATCAGACCAGACCAGGTAAATGCCCGTTGCCAAGGCCCTAAACCTGTCACAATCAGGAAAAATCCCAAATCACATCCAATTTTCCAAGCAACAAACCCAATAGTCTGCTCAAATACTACGGGAAAATTTACCCGAATCGATTGCCATCTCGGACCTTCTGGCAATCGCTGTAGCAATTTTTCCCTAACCGCAGGGCGGAGCAGTAACTGCTCAACTAACAGATCTCTGACTAATACATAGCTAGCTAAAGGTATCAGGATCTGAAAGAGCTTACTCGCTCCATACCGAATACCCATGGAATTAACTGAAATAAATGGCAGGTCGAGCATTCTAGTCCAAACTATCTAGTTAAAACAGTATTTGAGTACAATCAAGCTTCTGGCCCCAATTCTAAGTTTGAGAACATTAGCCTGGTTAGAAAAGGTGCCTGTAGATTTTTCTAATCGTGTTCCAGGAGAATAGGCCTTCTGAGAATTACGATTATTCGCTATCCAGTCACCGTCAAAGAGCACCGTCCAATATCCTGCAAAGCCATCAGGTACTGGTAACTCGTAACACCGATCATGATCAAACTCAGTGGGACCAAAGTTAAACATCACAAGCAAAGAATCTTCTAACGGTCCATGGCCATGCCTAAACAGGCAGAGTAATGAATCATCATGGTTAACATGATGGACATGGGATGTTACCTGGGGGGCACCCGTTGCCGCATCTACCTTGGTGTAGGTACGAAATATCTTGCGTAGACTAACCATATCAGCGCGATGTTGGTCATGCAGCCGGAACACCTCATGGCTTGGCAATCCTGTGTCTAACCAGCTTTCTAAAGCTTTGCCAGACAGCCCTTCCCACGCTACCTTCCACTGATTGTCATCATCTAAACAGCCCAAGCTTAAGGCATCCACACCAGGTGTGAACATATATCGTCGGGTAGCCATGAACATTGTCAGCGCTTCTGCATTGCGAACCATGCGACGTACATAGTCAAGCAACCGCTCAGAAGACAGCAAGCCTTGGTCAATCAATATCTCACCGTGGTCCTTAGCTAGCTGGGCTGGATGCTTACCATATGCCCAGGGAACAGTCGGTCGGCCTTGGGTCACATGGGGACAATACCAGGTCTCATCATGGAGCTGAGCATAGAACGACTCTGATCGCTCCGACTTCAGCACCTCTTTAATATGGGTGGCCAACACCTCAACATCTGCATGTAGTGGCCTACCAGAATCGGTTGGAGGCTTATAAAGCTCTTCTAATATGGAGAAACCAATCGGTGCATAAAAGCTATCAATAAACGATTTAACAGCCTCATTGCCAGCCATTTCAAAGGTTTCACCCAGAGTTAACACATCGGGACATGCTTGCTTGAGTTCGGTCCGGAGTTCTTGAATAAATAACTCTCCGTAATTGATGTCGCGGTTAGAGTACTGCAGGATCAACCCATCCACATAATCAATCCGCACTACCTTAAGCCGGTAACGCATAACGAATGCAACAAACTTTTCAATCAACATTCGTCGGGTACTTGGTTGCTCTAAATTCAGCATCCACGTACCGTAGTCCCGAAACAAAAAAGCCCCCGCATCAACAAAGGGTTTGGGATTATCCTCAACCACATTATCCATCGAACCCTCAAAGGGCGACTTTACCTGATGGGCAAAAATCAGATCGGGGATCAATCGTAGTTGATGCTTATTACATTGATCTAAAAGCTGTTTAAACTCTTGAGCCTGACCAATCTGCCAATCGACATCAACAAAGTTGTAGGTTAAGTAGTTGAACTTAGGATTGAGATTAGCCCGATTAGCCACCGAAGAGCAGACAGGCACCATAATTTCGTCAATCCCCTGGGTGGCTAACTGTCCAATCAAATCGGTCGACAGGATGCGAGCAGCAACGGAACGATAGTGGAGTTCATCCAAACTCCTCGGAGCAAATCGCCCTCCCTTATAGCCCGCCAATAACCCCTCTAACGTAGTTTCCAGCAAAACAGTAGCATGCTCATAGACGGGAGGAGTATGCTTCCACTCGTAGCGCAGACACGGAATGTAGGTGGTGCCATAGAGACTTTCACCATTATTTAAAGGCGCAATCGATTTCCACTGCCCATCAGCGTGACGATATCGAAACAAAAGGCGACTGCCTTCAGGTACCCGCTTAAGGTCCAATACCCACAATTCTGGATCTTCCCGAGAAGGATTTAATGACTGCCACTGCCCTCGTGCTAATCGCACCTGCACAGAAGTAACCGACGGTTGAGTATTCTCCTCAGTCGTTGTAGGTAAATAAACGACCGCACAAATATCAGCTCTACCATCCTCAAAAACCTCAGTTACATGGGTTAGGTAGTTGGGTAAATAGCCAGAGTGCCAATGATCTAAAGAACAAGCAGGATACTCCAACGGACCAATTCTTGGAAAACTGATAGGTGCGGATTTCCCTTCCCGCAAGCCTGGATCAACAAGCATAGCAATCTTCCTCTATTCCCTAGTTAAGGCACCATGAAAAAGGCCAACGTTAGCCTCGTTATTGTCAAATACAGATTTTAAAAGATAGATAATCCTATAAAGACCAGCTATGAAGGTTTTGCGCGGTAGAGCAACATACTTTTCAAGATGTAAACAATATAAACGTGTCACAAAATGCGTCTGCCAAGAGGTATTACAGAATACCTTTAAGAGCCGAAAAAGGTGTTTTACTATCTGTACGAGGTTAGTAGACCTGAACGACCGTTTTAATATCCTTTTAACACAAATGTTCCGGAGAGCTAGAACTTTGTTTGGTTACAGGCTTTAGATCGTTACTTGCTTTCTAAGATTTTTATTCTAGCATTAAGTTTTGTATTTAAGAAAATACTCTGAAGAAAGTAAAATTAGTTTGGTGGCTTTTGCAAAGAGACGAGATTTTATACAATATTTTTTGGTGAAACTGGGGTTGCTAACTACGTAGCGGCTCACCCTGCTCGATTGATTGGTCAAGAAGCCGAGGTGCTTCGTTAACTTGTCAAGCCCTAGTGCTTGTGTCACAAGTACAATATATTGATTTTCTTGGCTCAATTGCCAATCTGCCTACATAGTTGTTCAAATTTTCATAAGGTAACTAGACTCACGGAATGGACGTCATAGCGATTTGTCTGGCCTGTCAACTGACTGCCCAGCTACCAGCCCTAGGTGCGAATGCACCCATAGTTCCTTTTTTTAGGAAAGGCCTAGAACTGCCTGTTCAGCAATTTCTTTCTGGTCGCCAGGGTGATTTCTGGATGGAGCCTCATCCTCCTTATTTGAGCGGTTCCCTGCCCAAAGTATCGCCTACGTTGGCAGACGTGCCGTCTGCTAAGTCTTCTCAACCATTTTGGGTGCGATTGTGGCGAGCGCTTACAAGTGGGTCGGAAAATCTGCAAGAGGCTCCTGGGGCTCTGCAAGAAATTTCTGAAAATCTGCAAGAGGTTCCTGAAGCTCCGCAAGAGCCCTCTGGGGATCCACAAGAAACTCCTGAGAATTTGCAGGAAGCTCCTGATGAATCAGCTCAATCGGCACTTTCGACGACGGTTGCACAGAAATCGTCGGAGAGTGGTGCAGTCAGCGAGCGCTTGGAGATTTCTGATGCAGACAATATAGGTATCAAGACGCAAATTGCTGCTGCTACGATCGCTACATTAGAGCCAGAGCTGAGTCCTATGGTGGCAGGTACTGATGTGAAACCTGCTGCATCGCGTCCAGATCGCCAAGTTAGTCCGGATGTCGAGCTACTGCAGCTGGCATCTACAGAGTTGCTGGGCCAAGAGCCTGTCTTGGATGCCGAAACGTTTCAGCCAGTTACAGGTGCTACGTTTAACTCAGATGGGTCTGTCACGCTAAGAGTTCTGGTTGGTAACCCAAGTGAGCGTCTAACGGTTATCGGTGACTTTAATGATTGGGGTAATCGTGAGGATTTGGACGCTTATATATTGGCTCCTTCAGCTGATGATCCCAATATTCATGAGGCAACGTTGCCCCCTGGTAATTATCACAAAGCTCAATACCGCTTGCGTGATCAGGACGGACGAGAGCGGATTGATATGGGGGCTCCGCTTTTCTCAACGCCGGCGTTTAATGCCCGATTTTATGGTCAGCGTGCCGATGACAATTTGAATGCAGTTTTCTGGCAATCCACCCCCATTCCGGAGGCTGAGTTGGCTCCTGCAATGGATTTACGTGGCCAGCAGTTGGTCATTGCTGAAACGGATGCGGTTTCGCTATCTATGAAATGGACCTGTCAAACATCCGGTTCTCAGTATTTTGGTCAGACGGGAGCAGATAATATCGATCAGCTTTACAACTTTATTGGTGAATGTGGTTTGCCTGAAAAGTTGGCGGAGTTAGGGTACAACGCTGTTCAATTTATGCCCCTTGATGCCCATGTAGACTTTTGGGATCCGGAGCGTTTTCCTTTTCCGGACTGGCGTTACAGCTACATCAACATTAGCTTCTATGCTAAGCATGCGGACTTCGGTAGTCCGGATGAACTAAAGCGGATGATCAATGCCTTCCACAAGGCCAAGGTAGCAGTGCTATTGGATGTAATTTATAGTCATTACTCTGATAGTGGTAATAACCCGCCGCGAGAATTTTATCCCTTAGGTTTTTCCCAGTATCATCGGGAAGATGGCTGGGAGCTATATGGTGGTTCCTGGACTCGCTGGGGCACGCGACGCTTTACCTATATCCCGGAAATTCGTCGGAATCTAATTGATGCAGCTTTAGTCAATATTCTGGACTATGGGTTTGATGGCCTGCGGGTTGACAATGTTAATGGTATTGACCGTCAGCCGGAAGGCCGTACCTTTTTGCGGGAGTTGACTGAGGCCCTTGCTCTCTACCGACCTCAAGCCGTAGTGATTGGGGAAGGTTATTTTGGCGATGCTTACTTGAATCGAAATCGAGGTGTGGGTGGTGCAGGATTGATCACCACTTATAGCGATCGCTTTTATCTTTGGTTTACTGAGAACATCATTAAATACAGAGACCAGATAGATACCCAGCGTCTGGACTATATGTTGTCCAATGACTGGCCGCTGACGCTGCTCTACTACCCGGGTAACCATGATGAATTTGCTAATCCCGGTAATCAGTTTCAAACTCGAGGACGGTATCTATCCGAAGCGATTCAAGGCGGTATTCATACTCGCAAGGTTCAGTCCTGGTCAGCCCTGGCTATGTTTGCCAGTTCCTATTATTTGGATATGGTGCAGTTATGGACGCTACAGCCCGGTAGCTTAAATGACAACTCGCAGATTGATTGGCCTAGGTTTGAAGAGCCTTATGTGGCCGAACTAGCTCGGTTCCAGAGTGACATGAAGCACTTTTACACCAGTCAGCCTGCATTTGCTCCCTATAATATCCATAGCCGGATGCTCCACTGGATGGACCATGAAAACAAAGTAGCGGTGTTTGAAAAGATTGACTTTGCTACTGGTCAACGGGTCTATGCCGTTGTGAATCTGGGGGATGAGGCTATTGATCATTACAAGATTCCGGTCCTACCTGATGGAGCAAGTTTCCGACTGGCATTGGACAGCGATCAGTCTACCTACGGTGGGCAGGGTAAAAATTTGGAGTGGCTAATGTCAGATAATCAAGAACTCGAGTTCTACTTAGGGTCCTATGGTGTCGTGGGTCTGGTACAGCAGGATAAGTTTGAACTGCCAATGGAAACGCCTTCTGAATTTGAGCTGAATCGTCCTACGGGTGACTGGTACGGTTATTGACAAGGGGCTGATAGCTTAGCTTTTGAAGCCGCTAACAGGAGCCGATAGGATTTCACGTTGTGTCCCTTGATGATGCAGGCGAATGACTAATACCCGCATTGAGCGCACTTATGTGTGCTCAATGCGGGTACGCTCAATATCTATAATTTTTTTCCCTAAGCTAAATATTTACACGGTACGTCTCAGTAGAAAAACTTAGGAATTTTTAGGTGACCAGATATGAAGAGGGATTGGATAAACATATTCGTTCTGCCGCTATTTTTGGTATTGCTTCTGGTGGGAGGAAAGCCAAGCTATGCTTCGTCAGAGTCATCCCTTGCTTGGGTCGGTGACATGTTTCCTAGGGGCCTGTCAAGCAATATTCTTACCCAGGGAGACTCATTTACGGTTTATACCCAGGTTTACAAACCTGGAGTCACTGATTTATCGGGGCGTGGTGAGAACATTAATTGCACCTTTTATTGGGGTGAGGTGGAGCAATTTGACAACGGTTGGAGTCAGGATTTTGAAACTCCGATGGTCTACAGCGGCGATATCGGTGACAACGACGAGTACAAAGTCACTATCGTTCCCGAAACAGGTCTTTATGAGTTTACGACTCGCTGCAGTTCTCAGGAACCAGCCGTAGTGCGCTGGCAGAATAAGGGAAATGGACGGCTAATGGTGACGCCTCTGCCGGATGTCCCTAACGACCGTCGGGCCATTTGGGTAGATCGCTCTACGATCGCATGGAATCACCCTGAAGGTGCGACCTATGAACTGCACTACTCAATCGATGGCAATTTGATGGTGCCCGTCCGCCAGGGAACAGGCGTTCCCTTAAAGCTGAACGGTGTTTTGAACTGGCGCAGCTATAAGAAATTTCCGAACTTGAACAGTTACGATGCCTGGCGATTGCCCAAGTCTGCTCAGCAGGATATTCCTGATATTTTGAAGAGTGAGGTTGCGATCGCAGCCTACGATACTACCGGTAAACTCATGGCTGCTACCGGTGTGCAGATGCAGGGAGTCCTAGACGATCTCTATAAGTACGATGGTGACTTGGGTGTGATCTACCACGGGGACACACCCACCCTCAAACTGTGGGCACCCACGGCCCAATCAGTAGCGCTACAGCGGTTTACCGACGCCGATCCGGCAACTAGTGCCATTATTGAGCCCATGCATCTAGACCCCGAAACCGGCGTTTGGAGCATCGAAGGAGATCCCAGTTGGGACAAGCAGTATTATCAATATGAGGTGAAGGTTTATACCCCGACGACGAGGCATGTAGAAACCAATTTTGTGACCGATCCTTATTCTGTGGGTCTATCTACCAACAGTCGTCTGAGCCAGATTATAGATTTAGAGAATGACGACAGTCTAAAACCTGAGGGCTGGGATAATTTGGCGAAGCCATCGTTTACTGTCCCTGAGGACATGGCCATATATGAAGTCCATGTGCGTGACTTTAGCCGCGATGACCCCTTAGTGGCCCCTGAGCACCGTGGCACATTTAAGGCCTTTACCTACAACGGCTTAAATGGTCAGCCATTATCCCAAGGCATGAATCATTTGCTCAACCTGACCGAAGCTGGTCTGACCCACATTCATCTGTTGCCTGTCGCTGATTTTGCCTCTGTCGAAGAAGATATCAACGCGCGTACGGATCCCAACTCTGGTTTACTTAGCAGTTTTAGTCCTGATTCAATCCAGCAGCAAGCAATCATTGGCTCTACCCGTACCACCGACAGTTTTAACTGGGGGTATGACCCTTATCACTATGGGGTACCCGAAGGCAGCTACGCGACAAACCCGAACGATGCCACCCGAGTCTTAGAATTTCGGGAACTGGTGCAGGCCCTTAACCAAAGAGGTCTGCGGGTTGTACTGGATGTCGTTTACAACCACACCTTTGCCAATGGCCTCTATACCCAGGCGGTGTTAGATAAAGTTGTTCCCGGTTATTACCATCGTTATAACCGAGATGGCTATTCGCAAAATTCTAGCTGTTGTGCTGATACTGCTGTCGAATTTGACATGATGCACAAGCTGATGGTGGATACCATTTTGCGTTGGGCAACTGCTTATAAGGTAGATGGCTTTCGGTTTGACTTAATGAATTTGCTGACGGCCCATCGAATGATTGAGCTGCGAGACCAAGTATCAGCGTTGTCTCTAGAGCATGACGGTGTCAACGGTGAAGAGATTTACCTTTATGGGGAAGGTTGGGATTTTGGGTCTGCCCGTGACAATGGGTTTTACCATGCCAATCAGTACAACATGGCGGGTACTGGCATCGGTACTTTTAATGACAAAATTCGAGATGCACTCCATGGGGGCTATTCTCAGGATCCTCTAGATAGTCATCGCCAGGGGGTGATCAATGGTCTTGCCTATGACTGGAATGGATATTTCTATGGCAAACGGTTTCGCACTGATTTACGTACTCTAAGTGATCGCTTACGCATTAACCTGACGGGTAGTTTGCAAAGCTATAGTTTGTTGGACCAAAATGACAATCAGGTGGATGGGCGCTTCCTGGATGGTGCAGGCTACACCCGTGATCCCCAGGAGGCGATTAACTATTTATCCAAGCACGATAATGAGGCTCTGTACGATTTGAATCTGTTCAAGATGCCGTTGGGACAGTCGGGGATGGCCTTGACTTCAATGAAAGAGCGGGTGCGATCGCAAAACCTGGGCCTCAGTTTTATTGGTCTTAGCCAGGGAATTCCCTTTTTCCATATGGGCAGCGACATGCTGCGGTCAAAATCCCTTGATCGCGACAGCTACGACTCTGGTGACTGGTTTAATCGAGTAGACTTTACTTACCAAAGCAACAACTTTGCGTCTGGGTTGCCACCGGCCTGGAATAATCAATCACGCTGGTCAGAGATGGCACCGCTGCTGGCCAATCCAGCCCTCAAGCCAAGTCAGGAAGATATTCTTGACTCAGTAAACCACCTGCAAGAGATTCTCAAAATTCGTAAGAGTTCAAAGCTGTTCCGTCTAGAAACTGCCGCTGATATTCGCTCTAGAGTCCGATTCCACAATACCGGTTCTAATCAAAAAGATGGCCTAATTGTCATGTCCATCAGTGATGATACTAGCCGTGACCTGGATCCTAACTACGAGAAAATCATTGTCCTTTTCAATGCCAATAAATCTGACCAACATTGGTACATGCCAAACCTAAAAAATACTGATGTAACGCTGCATCCAGTTCAGGCGGAGTCCCATGATAGTGTTGTGAAAACAGCCTCTTTTAATGCCAAGACAGGTGTATTCAAGGTACCTGCCCGGACCACTGCCGTATTTGTTGTTACTGAAAATGCCTCTGCATGATTGTTATCCAGAATGAACCCCTGCTTGAATTTATCAAACCTCGATATTCACTGACAGATATCCAGGCACTGATCACATTCCTCAAGCAGCAGGGCACATTTGACTTTGCAGCCTTACCCAATGGTTTGTTTCCAGCTGCATTATTAACAGAAGAAACTGCCTACACGGGGTATGCGAATGTGTGGGTGCGTGACAACATGCATGTGGCCTATGCTCACTATAGGATTGGGGAGACAGCCGTTGCTGTTAAAACAGTCCAAACTCTGTTGACTTACTTTGGTAAGCATCGACATCGTTTTAACGCCATCATTCAGGGACAGGCCGATTTTCAGAAACCGATGAATCGCCCCCATATTCGGTTTAATGGGCAAACTCTGGAAGAAAATGAAGAGGACTGGCCCCATGCCCAAAATGACGCTCTGGGCTATTTCTTATGGCTGTATTGTTTGTTAGTCCGTGATGACCTAATCGAACCGACCAGTGAAGATGTCGAAACGTTGGCACTTTTCCCGTTTTACTTTCAGTCAATTAGCTATTGGCAAGATGAAGATAGTGGCCACTGGGAAGAGACTCGCAAGATTGAGGCATCGAGTATAGGAGCTGTCGTCGCGGGGCTCAAAGCGTTGCGTCAAGTGCATCTGAAACCAGCATTTGTGACCCATTGTTGTCACCATGAGGGACAGTTGATTACACTACCCTTGTTGGATGAGTTGATTGCTAAGGGCCAGGAAGCACTGAACGAGATTTTACCGGCGGAATGTGTTCAACCTAAACATGCCAGATCTGAAGATGGGGCCTTATTATTTTTAATCTATCCATTAAATGTGGTTGAGGGGGTTGTTGCCGATCAGATTCTCAATAATGTGCTCACTAACCTTGCTCGCGAAGTAGGTATATGCCGTTATCTTGGTGATTCCTTTTGGTGTGCTGATTATAAACAAAAGCTTTCTGGTGAACTGCGGACAGCAGATTTTAGCAACAATGTTAGCCTGCGCGATCAATTTTTGAAACCTGGAGAAGAGGCCCAGTGGTGCATTTTTGATCCGATTGTGTCGGTGATTTTTGGCCTGAAATATCAGACCACAGGCCAGGAAAAGTATTTGGACTTACAAATTCATCACCTCAATCGCGCCCTGGGTCACATTACGGGTACAGACAGTGAGTTTGGCAGTTTTCAATGCCCTGAGCTATATCACTTAGACAATGGTCGTTATGCGCCCAGTGATGCCACACCCTTGTTATGGACCCAGGCAACGTTACGGGTAGCCCTTGAAGTCATGGTACAAACCCTGACATAGAACTAACATAGAAACTGTTACTCACCCTTGATCGACGAGGCGGATGCCAATGTTGAAGCCCCTTGCTGCATTCGCTCAATGTCTGCTTCTGACCATACTTTAGATGTCTGACAATGATGGGCTGCCAGTAAACCCCATAGGCCCTGACTTGTCAGAACTGGCACCACCAGGTTGGCCCGTACCTGTAAATGGTGCAAAAAATCACGATGACAGGGTTCGATTGGTTCAGTTTGAATATCGTTTATGGCCCTTACTCGGCCGGCCAGGTACAGCGCCGCATACTCATCGTTAAAACACTGATCAGGTCCTGTAGAGCCATAAATAGAAAACTTTCTATCACTCAAAGATTCGAAAGTAACCTGGCCTTTCCACTGATTGTAAAAATAGTAAATGGCTACTCGATCTACCTTTAGAAAGGTTCGCAGTCCATCGGTAGTACTCTGTACCAGCTGATCTCGTTGCATTGTCTGACTCAGACGCTGCAAAATAAACCTCATTGCATCGACTTCTGAGTCGAGTCGTTGGCCATGAATATTTGGATCAAACTGAATCGACATGATAAAGCAGCATTTTCCAGTATTAGTTTACCTTTTAACACTGGTTGCAGATATACCTGGGCTTATTTACAGAAACTTAAGCAATGAGATTTTTGGAATCGCCTTTATTTTTATATATTCTTAAGCACTGAAAATCGTGAAGTGCCGCATCTAATGTTTGTTATCTCTACTAAGGGTTAGCGATCGCAAAAATGGCCAAGGGGAAACGCCCAAGCATTAATCGCAACTACAAACTGTAGTACGGCCAAAACTAGTGCCAGTTGGACTTCATTAAATAAAAATTTATGAGATATAGCCCCACTTACAGGAGAGTAACACAAATGCCTACTTAGATTTCCCTCAGCAGCACTCATCACAATTTCGATACAATTTCGATTGATAGAATAGATGAGCTTAAACCAAGTTCAATCCGCCAACGGTATACATGGGACGGTAAATTCAGTTATAGGCTCAATACTATGAAATTAAATCAGGGGCTACTAATTGTTGGAGTATTCGTTGGCTTAGGCGCATTACTTGTCTGGGGCTATCGAGCATCATCTGCCCCTTTACCAGAGGGGTTCCCGCCACCTACGGCAAAGGGGAACATTGAGGTGAAGCAGTATCCGGCCTATCGGGCAGCGACAGTTCAGGTGCGGGGTGACTTAGAAAAAGCAGCATCTCGTGGTTTTTCGCCGTTATTTCGTCACATTAGCGACAATAATATTTCGATGACGGCTCCGGTGGAGACGCGGTACCCGGTGGCGACTTTACGGTCGGGGGTGATTTCACAGGGGGATGCCGCCGTTTCGTTTTTGTATCGCAGTGTGGACGTAGTGCCGAAAGAGGTGGCACAGAATGTGCAGGTGGAGGATATGTCGCCGATGGAGGTGGTAAGTGTTGGGGTACGCGGCGGCTATGGCTACGGGGTGTATACAAAGGGTGTACAGCAGTTGCAGGATTGGCTGGCGGAGCATCCCGAGTATGGTGTGGCAGGTCCTCCACGACGTTTTTTCTATGATGGACCGTTTATGCCGAATGGTTTAAAGCGTAGTGATATTCAGATTCCGGTGCAGCGCACTGATAATGAGGTGCCCATAGTTGACGACAATGGTGATCTCTAAAAGTTTCAAATAACAACAGCTCGGCGCAAACTGCTGAATGTATTCAGCAGTTTGCTGTAAATAACTGACTTAGATCGCGGGGTAGGCGATATCGATCACCTTTTCCCACGCACTGCCTTTACCTTACTCACCGTCAGGTAAAAACATTCATCCGGTTCCGAGCCACTTTCCAAGTCTTCTCGCTCTAATGTCGTTGAACCCAACGGATAGATGGTGTTGCCTTGCCTCAAGCATGCTCTGACCTTGATTCTAGTGAATAATGCTCCTTAAAGCTCTCCTTCAAATTTCATCTCTTTTAAGTTTTTCTCAACTTTGGACCGATGCTCCAGTTGCCAATCTTCTAAGGAACGAGCATCATCTTTCTCAGCTCGGCGCTTAGCAATCTCCCACACAGTCTCTTGCTGAGCAGCAGGAATCACAGCAATCCCTTCTTCATCGGCAATTACAATATCACCTGCATCGATCTGTACCCCACCACAGATAATCGTGTTTTGTAGGGTACCCGGTCCCTGCTTTTTACCCGGTACTGGCACGACACCTCGAGCAAATATTGGAAACCGTAGCGCACGGACCTCGGCCACATCTCGAATAACACCATCAATAACAAACCCGGCGATCCCTCTTTTTTGAGCGGTGGCGCATACATTGCCCCCCGACATGGCATAGTCCACATCCCCGGCCTTTACTACAATGATGGCCCCTGGTTCTGCCCGATAGATGGCTGCATGCAGCATCAGGTTATCCCCTGGAGCACAGCTTACCGTATACGCTGGTCCGGCAATCCGAGGGATATGGGGCCACATTTCCCTAATCCCCATATCCATAAACTGTTCACGCCCCAGGCGAGCATCGGCATAGGTGGTAGGGGAGAACTCAACAAATTTTGAATAGGATTCCATTGGATGATTGGGATAGCGACAACTAACGGTGTACTCAATGCTAGCCATACGGAGGTATAGAGAACTTCTACAATACAGGTATACCAATCATAGTGGCCATACCAGGAAGCGATTTCACTAATTTCACCAATGGAAACAGCCTACCCACGATAGGGGCTTTGTCTTCATTGATAGACCTATTTTGCAACTGGAATACTCTACAGCCCTCCCCCAGCGGACGTATCAGGTTAAGAACGTTAGCGGATTGATCATGCCTATGGTGAATATCTAACTACAAAAGTTAGGGACATGTCATGATTACTCAAGTTAAATGTATTAAATGCCAGAATTTTGCCGAGGATTTGTGGTGTAATCAGTACTGCCAAAGGTGTTGGGAGAGCTTTAGTGCGGGTGTATGGTCAGCTGTGATGGAACAGCTAAAAGAATTATCTGAGAAAACAACTCTCAATTAGTGTGTGAGTGACAACGCCTTACGGTAAGGGTCTGCCAAGAAATAAAATCCCTGGCTTAGATAGGTGGGTGAAAGGGTAAGGGTGAAAGGGTAAGGAGCAATCGGTTGGTATGCTTACGAAATCCTGTTTGATAGCGTCCGGTATCGAAGGGCATCCACAAGGGAGTGCCCCTACCGGATACAAGCACTCCACTTGCTATGGCGCTCAGCCACATGAATAACCTTTCAGCCTGGAGAAATGCATGAAGTCACGCGAAAGTAAAGTTTACTTATCACAATTAAAAGAAAGTTGATAACCCTAGGGTATCGGACTAGCTTCCGGTAAACATGTTGCTAGGGGGGCAGCCATAATGCCCAGGCATAAGCCACTTTAGATTCAGAGAGCAGACATACTGCTCCTTCACCTGCAGACATACTGCTTTACACATTATATGTGTAACTTTCTATGACTAAGCAGCCCCCGATGCCACTGGCATTGGGGGTTATTTAATGCTGGCATCATGAAAATAAACTATAAATATTCCGAGGTCTAGGCAAATTGGCAACCCATGCAAGAAATCTGGTGGATTTTGATGTTTCAGCTGCGATCGCAACTAGCCTTAATCCAGCTAGCAGCGGTTGAGCCCTATGGCAGCATTGCCTATGAGTATGAAAAAAATTCTTATCCTCTGGCGATGGCAGATGTATTGTGGGGGCAGCCAGCATCGGGGCTAGATTTTTTACAGCAAATTGATCAGCAGGCCATCGAAACGGAAGGCATTGACCTGCTTTCTGGGTTTACGCTCAAAGGCCAGATGCGCAAGTACTTTTACTTTGGTGATCAGTTGAACCCAGCCTATCGACAGCGCATGTGGGATGCCATGTATGGGTTTACGGTAACCGATCCACTGACCCGTCAGGCAAACCCACCCCGCAAATTCTGGTCGCGTTCCACGGATGACTGTGATACACCAGTGGATTGTCGCAATACGGACAATCTCAGGGCCATGCGCGACACATCGGTATATTTAATGGCTGAGGAAACGGACAATGAATCAACCCGGTTGATTTATAAGCAATATCTAGAGCGTTACGTGTCAACGCTGCTGGATATTGGTATGGGGGAATGGGACAGTCCGGTTTACCATGGCCACACCACAGCGGCCTATCTAAATCTGTACGACTTTGCCCAGGATCCTGAGGTAAAACAGCTGGCCAAAGATGCATTGGACTGGCTCTATCAGTCAGCGGCGATTAAGTACTGGCGTGGTACCTGGACGGGGCCGTCCAAACGAACCTATGGGGAAAGCGCAGCCCGGTTTTTCTGGCTATATTTTGGCAATGCCACCGGACCAGACGAAATTGAACGCGATTGGCTCTATGGGCTAACCAGTGATTATAGGCCACCGGACGAAGTGGTTGCGATCGCACAGCGCCGTTTCCTCAAACCCATTGAACTCCGCCGTACCCATCCCCACTACGAAAACTGGAAACCAGGGCGTTACGGCCCCGCCTTTTATGAAACGCTATATATTAGCCATAGCTACCAGCTTGGCAGTCTTGCCAAGGGTACAGGGGGAGACTGGAGTGGCTTTAGTCTTAGGGTAGCTACCGACAAGGGTGGCACCGATGCGCTGACAGTGGATGCCGATAAATCTCACAACATTGCCCAGTATAAAAATCTGTTGATCTGGTATGGCCACAGTGCCCCTCAAATCGGTGTTCCAGGCACCTGTATTAAGCAAGAAAATGACATCACCTTTCTAGTCTGTGATCAAACCTGGATCGCCATCCAAGAATTTGACCGTGGGTTTGTCCTGGAGATTGGTGAACCCCAAACTCACGGAAACTTTGCAGCGTTTCAGCAAGCAGTTAAGGCCCGGACCCAGTTAACCATAGAAGCTGATCGTGTTGAGTATCGTGGCAGCGATGGCAAAACTGTTGCCATTTCACCTCAAGGGAATCAACTACCTGACGTTTGGTACGATGGACAACAACATGACTGGCAAACCCACAGCAGTGCAGTCCCATTTGTTTTTCCGCAAATCTTGCCCTCATCACCTTAAGCCATATGATAAGGAATCATTAAGAAGCATTTTATGATTTGAGTTTATGCGCTGATTTTCCGCAAAAAATCGATCCAGAACTTTGATAATTGTCCCCGCCGTAACCCCAACTTAATGCTATTAGGAATAACTCAGTACGTTGGGTTTTAGGGCGACGTCCCGGCCCTAATCATGGGAAACCCCAGTATGCCTAAACGAGATAACTTAATTACTTCCGGAAAGGGAACTCGGAGGGACCCCAAGCAACAGCTTTAACCACCTCACCAATATTCTACGCAGAATATTGCGATCGCCATGCCCCTGGCGGCATATCCAAATGTCGTTTAAACGCCCGGTTAAACGCCGCTAGATTCTCATATCCCACCTGTACAGCAATCTCACCAATATTGTTATCTGTATTTTTAAGAAGACGACTAGCCACATGGATTCTCCACTTAGCCACATAGCTCATAGGACTTTCCCCCAGAGTGTCTTTAAAACGAGCAGAAAATCGAGAAGGAGATAGGTCAACACTTCGAGCCAAGGTCTCCACAGACCAATTATCTCCAGGCTGAGCATGAATCATAGCCAGGGTGCGACTAACAATGGGATCTTGCAGACCCGTTAACCAATTAGAATCTTGGGGCTGTATTTTATCCATATATGCTCGGATAGCCCCAGCACACAGCAATTCTAAAAGTCGCTCCACCATAAAGTCACTACCTGGAGAACGCTGATCTAGCTCTTGGGCAATCAAACTGGCAACACCCGACAGATTTTGAAACGTCTCAGCTTGAGACACAGGAGCATGTAAAACCGACGGTAGGGAGGCAAACAAAGGATTAAGGTATGTGTCCTGTAAGTAAAAAACGCCGCACAGACACAACACAGAAACATTGCGAGTCCCCTTTGGGCAACGAAATGGCACATCTTTACCAGCAAAAACATTCTCTACGGGAAAGATATGGGGATTTGTACCCTGGCCAATTTGATGAGATGCCCCCCCAAAGCAGATCACCATTTCTCCTGCTTCAACCACTAAAGTGGAACTCTCTACAGAGGGAGACTCTGTGGATGTAACCTCGATATAACCACGCTCAACCAGATGAAATGGCACGACTCGGGTGCCTGTTTGTACATTCAAATGTTTTCCTAACTGCTCAGCAGATGGCAGTGTAATGGCCCAAGGCATCTCATACGACTCATGCAATAGGAGACTGCCACAGATATGCAGCGAGTCTAGGACGTCGCTCAAAATATCAAAATTTAAATCCATGTCAGTCGTTTTGGCATAATAAATAAATGTTTTAGTGTTTTATCTTACTTCTATCTCACACTAAACTGCATTGTATCAGCGACAAGCAAGCACGTCGTGATTAAGGCAAGTATTGGAGATAAAAGAACGATGACGTCTGAACTGTATTGGTTGACTCTGACTGTAACTATCACGGCTCTATTCTGGATGCCCTACATTGTGAATCGGATGATTGAAATGGGAGTTTGGGGCGCATTAAGTAATTCCAGCTTTGATCAGCCACCCAACGCAGCTTGGGCCGAACGGATGATGCATGCCCACAGTAATGCGGTGGAAAATCTGGTGATTTTTGCGCCGTTGGTGGTGGGACTTGCGATCTCAGGTATTAGCACCCCCGCCACCATTGCAGCGTGCCAGCTGTATTTCTTTGCCCGCCTGGCCCATTATGGGATCTATACCTTAGGAGTACCCTTTGCCCGCACTGTGGCATTCCTCGCTGGGTTTGTCGCCCAAATCACCCTTGCCGTTGCTTTACTGGGAGCCGTTGCTTAATGAACAATAATCAGCCCTTGATGATTGTTGCTGGAGCCGGAGCCGGGCTGGGCCAATCTCTTTTGCGTCGCTTTGAAACCGATGGCTACAGGGCTATTGGTCTGGTCCGTTCCATGCCTGAAGAGCCCACAGCTCTGGATCTGCGACGGGTAGATATGACTGATACAGAGACCGCAGGTGCCCTAATCACAGATTTGATTACCACCTACGGTCCTCCTAAAGTCGTTGTTCACAATACGGCAAAGCTAGTCATACAGTCCTTTGCTGAAACCAGCCTTGAGGATTTTGAGCAATGTTGGCAATCCATGGTGCAGGCAGCGGTGATACTGGCCCAGTCTGTCCTGCAGCCGATGGTTCGTGGGGGCGGTGGCACTTTTCTCGTGTCAGGGGCAACGGCTAGCCTACGGGGTGGTGCCAGCTTTTCGGCCTTTGCCTCAGCTAAATTTGCGCTGCGGGGACTCACTCAATCCCTGGCCCGTGAATACCAGCCAGTGGGTGTGCATGTTGTTCATGTCATTCTGGATGGGATTATCGATACTGCACGGAGTCGTCAGTTGCATAGTTTGGATCCAACCAAAATGATGAACCCCAACGATATCGCTGAGGTTTATTGGCAACTGACCCATCAACCGTCCTCTACCTGGACCCACGAGATAGACCTACGTCCAAGCGTAGAAACCTTTTAGCTGAGCGCTTTAGTAAGTAGGTAGGCAAAATAACTTACACAAGAACTTTTCAAGCATGACTTCCCAGGACTCGAACAGCCGAATCAACAGTAGGAATATCCTGATCAATTTGACTTAATCTCACGGATGACCTACCTTTAGCCCGGCATCAGCCTGGACGTACTCCTTAAGCACCACTGGTACAGGCTTAGTTTGCCAGATAGTCTCCACATAATCGCGAATAGAACGATCTGAGGAAAACTTACCTATACGGGCCGAATTAAGGATGGACATACGGGTCCATAGGGCCGGATTTGCATAGGCTTGACTTACCCGGTCCTGACAATCGACATAGGCTTGATAGTCAGCCAACAATAGATAAGGATCCTGGCAAAGTAGATTATCCACCAGAGGTTTGAACAAGTGTTGATCCCCCTGAGAGAAGACACCAGAGGAAAGCTGATTGATAATTTTCTGGAGGTTGGGGTTGTTATTGCAATACTCTCTAGGAGTATACCCCTTCTCTCTCAGTGCCATCACCTGTTCTACCGTTAACCCAAATAAGAAGAAATTTTCCTCTCCAACGGCCTCACGAATTTCTACATTAGCGCCATCCAGAGTGCCAATGGTCAAAGCCCCATTCATTGAGAATTTCATATTACCCGTACCTGAGGCCTCTTTGCCTGCCATAGAAATCTGTTCTGAAAGATCGGCTGCAGGATACACGGGCTGGCTGTTGGTAACGTTATAATCTGGTAGAAATACTACTCTCAATCGTTCTGCTACGTCGGGATCGTTGTTAACCACATCTCCCACTGAGGTGATCAACTTAATCATTAATTTGGCCATAAAGTAGCCCGGTGCTGCCTTACCACCAAAGATAAATGTGCGAGGAACAATCGTCTGGGTAGGATTCTCCTTAATTCGGTTATAAAGGGTAATAATGTGCAACACATTTAGGTGCTGACGCTTATACTCATGGATGCGCTTGACTTGAATATCGAACATTGAGGCTGGATTGACGTCAATGCCCGTAAGTTTGACAATACGCTGGGCTAAACGGTGCTTATTTGCCAGTTTCACCTGTTGCCAGGCAGAACAAAAATCAGGATCATCTACAAATGATTCCAGCTGGCGTAATTCATCCAGATGACGCACCCAACAATCGCCAATCTTACTGGTGATCAAGTCTGTTAGTCGAGGATTGCTCAATACCACCCAGCGACGGGGAGTAACGCCATTGGTGACATTGGTAATCTTGGTAGGCCATAGCTCGTGAAACTCTCTGAGAACCGTACTTTTTACCAGTTCACTGTGGAGGGCTGCCACACCATTGATAGCATAGCTACCCACCGAAGCCAGGTTTGCCATTCGCACATAGCGTTCTCCCGATTCATCAATCAGTGACAGTGCCGCCAGCTTTTCTCCATCATCTGGAAACCGCTGTTGCACCAAGTCTAAAAATCGTCGATTAATCTCGTAAATAATTTCTAAATGTCGAGGCAACAACCGTCCAAACAAATCCACAGGCCATTTCTCAAGGGCTTCGGGTAAAAGTGTATGGTTCGTATAGGCAAATGTTTTTTGGGTCACCTCCCACGCGGTGTCCCAAAATATCCCATGATCATCCACCAGCAGACGCATGAGTTCTACTACACCGACAGCAGGATGAGTATCATTCAGCTGAGCTGTGAACTTTTTATGGAACGTCTCCAGGCTGTTCCCTTCAGCCAGGTGAATGCGGATCATATCCTGCAGTGAACAGGATACAAAGAAATACTGTTGCTGTAGCCGTAGCGCTTTCCCTTGAATCTGCTCATCGTTGGGGTAAAGTACCTTAGTCAAGTTTTCTGCTGCTGTTTTGTCATTGACCGCACCGTAATAATCTCCTTGATTAAAGCGCTGAAAGTCAAAGGATTCACTGGCTTCTGCCTTCCATAATCGTAGCGTGTTAGCCGTATTCACCCGATAACCAAGAATTGGTGTGTCATAGGGTACGCCTTTAAGACCGTAGTCAGGAACCCAGCGTATTCGTTGTTCCCCGTGGTCTGTAGTGTAAAACTCGGTGTAACCACCAAACTTTACTTCAACCGCTAAATCCGCCTGCAAAATTTCCCAGGGGTTGCCATACTGCAACCACTTATCGGTAATCTCTACCTGCCAACCGTCGCGAATCTCCTGGTCAAAAATACCAAATTCGTAGCGAATACCGTATCCAATCGCTGGAATCTCTACACTTGCCAATGACTCCATATAGCAGGCGGCCAGTCGTCCCAAACCACCATTACCTAAACCAGGCTCTTCTTCCTGGGAAAGTAATTCATCCAGGTCTAGTCCAGAGTCTGTTACTGCTTTTTGTACGGGGTCGTAAATATTTAAATTAACCAGATTGTTCCCTAAGTGTGGTCCCAGCAAAAACTCTGCCGACAGATAGCAAACCACTCTCACATCAGCATTGTCATGGGTTCCCTTCGTCGCTAGCCATCGCTGCAACAAACGATCTCGTACAGTGTAAGCTAAGGCCATGTAGTAGTCATTTTTTGTGGCAATGCCCGGAAACTTACCCTGTACATAGAACAAGTTATCAGCCATTGCTCGCCGCAGGGTTTCCGTACTGAGGCCAGTACGATCATCTTCCACCTGCACAGATTTGGACGTGACTATATTTTGAGCTGCCATGAGGATGCCTCTAATGTTCAATAGCGCACGCTGGAAAAGCTTAGTCATGAATTCAATGGTTAATTACCAGAGCCCCAGGTGCTCCAAAAGCGTTTTCTTAAGAAGACGCTTTTGGAGCTAGGATCGCTGCAGTTTTAACACTCAGTTACATAGGGCCATTTCCATTGGGTAATTTCATCCTGGTCTTTGCCGTGCTCATGGGCATAGGCGAGACACTCAATGAGTTTGTTTTTCATCCGTTCCTTAACATGGGCTGCTGCCGAACCAAGCTTAGGCACACGATTAATTACATCAATCACCAAGTTAAAGCGGTCCACCTGGTTATTGATGGCTAACTCTAAAGGCGTATTGATATTTCCCTCTTCTTTATACCCCCGTACATGGATGCGTTCCTGGTTAGAACGGCGATACACCAGCTTATGGATCAACCAGGGATAACCGTGGAAATTAAATATAACGGGTTTATCTGGAGTAAACAGTGAGTCGAAATCCCAATCTGATAGACCGTGGGGGTGTTCTCCCTCTGAGACCAGCTTGAACAAATCCACCACATTGACAAAACGAACCTTTAGTTCAGGAAACTCTGCCCGCAGAATTGCTGTTGCCGCCAAAGCTTCCATGGTGGGAATATCACCGCAACAGGCCATCACCACATCAGGGGCATCAGGGGCTGTGCCACAGTTATCATTGCTAGCCCAATCCCAAATGCCAATCCCTTTAGTACAGTGGGCAATGGCTTTATCCATTGGCAGGTATTGCAGGTGCTTTTGCTTATCCGAGATAATGACGTTAATGTAATCAGTGCTGCGAAAACAGTGATCGGCCACCGATAGCAGACAGTTAGCATCGGGTGGAAAATATACCCGCACTACCTCAGGGCTCTTATTGGTCACTAAGTCCACATAGCCTGGGTCTTGATGGCTAAAACCATTGTGGTCCTGCCGCCATACTAAGGAAGATAGCAAGATATTGAGAGACGATACCGACCGCCGCCAGGGAACATGATTCCGACAAATATCTAACCACTTGGCATGTTGGTTAAACATGGAGTCCACCACATGGGCAAAGGCTTCATAGGTATGGAAAAGACCATGACGACCAGTTAGCAAATAAGCTTCTAACCAACCCTGCAGAGTATGCTCACTGAGCATCTCCATGACACGACCATCACGGGAGAGTTCAGTTCCTCCCTCATCTTCAGGATAGATGTCGGCCATCCAGACCTTTTTGGTCACTTCGTAAACATTCTGCAAACGATTTGATGCCGTTTCGTCGGGTCCCATCAAACGGAAGTTGTTGGGGTTATCTCGCATGATGTCCCGCATCAAAAAGCCCAGTACTTTGGTGTTTTCGAATTTCTCGGTACCATGGTGGTCCATCTTAATGGCATAGTCACGGAAATCAGGCATCTTTAGTGCCTTACGCAGCAGACCACCGTTGGCATTGGGGTTAGCTCCCATACGACGGTTTCCAGTAGGGGCTAATGCCTTTAGTTCAGGTATCAGAGCACCCATCTCATCAAATAGCTCTTCGGGTTTGTAGCTGCGCATCCACTCTTCTAGCTTAATCAAGTGATCAGGGTTGTCGTGCATGCCCCCCATGGGCACCTGGTGAGACCGCCAAAAGTCTTCAACTTTCTTGCCATCTACCTCGGCAGGGCCGGTCCATCCCTTGGGGGTACGCAGCACAACCATGGGCCAGCGAGGGCGCTCGATTTTGCCTGATACCCGTGCTTCTCGCTGAATTTCCCTAATTTTCAGGACACACTCTTCCATCACCGAGGCCATTTTCTGATGCATCTCTGCAGGGTCTTTACCCTCTACAAAATAGGGGGTGTACCCATAACCTCGGAACAGATATTCCAGTTCTTCGTGGGAGATACGGGCCAGAATAGTGGGGTTAGCAATCTTATAACCATTCAGGTTCAAAACCGGTAGCACTGCACCATCGCGGGCCGGGTTGATAAACTTGTTGGAGTGCCAGGCTGTGGCTAGAGGACCGGTTTCAGCTTCACCATCACCCACAACGCAGGTAACAATCAGGTCTGGATTATCTAACACAGCACCATAGGCATGGGAAACGCTGTAACCAAGCTCACCCCCTTCATGGATTGATCCCGGCGTCTCTGGCGTGACATGACTGCCGATGAATCCAGGAAAAGAGAACTGCTTAAAGAATCGCTGCATCCCTTCTGCGTCTTCACTTTTATCGGGATAGAGTTCTGAGTAGGTACCTTCTAGGTAAACGGGACCCAATACACCAGGGGCACCGTGACCAGGACCGGCCACAAAAATCATGTCTAGATCATACTTTTTGATCAGACGATTACAGTGAATATAGGTAAAGCTTAAAGCAGGCGAAGCCCCCCAGTGACCCAGCAGACGATGTTTTACATGCTCAGCTTTGAGCGGTTCCTGAAGCAAGGGATTATCTCGCAGATAAATCATGCCAACCGCCAAATAGTTACAGGCTCGCCAGTAAGCATCTAGTAAGCGCAGCTCATCTTCTGTCAGCAGCGGAAATGAAGCACTTGTGGGTTGAATCGGGGCTTGTACCATAGTTGATAGTTTCCTCAGACAAGATGTAGAAACCCGGCTATAGACAATCGTTGGGGATGTATCTGTGGGCCTTGTCTATAGCCGTTATTTAGAACTTTGCTGAATACATGAGACGAATTTTTACAAGTATTTGTCCCTAAACAGAGTTGACTAACGCTTCAGGGATTGATGACTTTTTATGTTTATAAACATCATCAAATCTAATCTATGGACCCAACGTGAAATTATCGTGGTTGTAATAGTGACTTAGGCGTATGTGTCTATGCCAAACCAGCTAGCGTAGGAAATCAAAAACTTTCAACAGTCTTTTCCTTTCTCCGCTTTAAGTCTAACTGCTTTCAATAAAACTGACCCCTCCCAAAGCAAAAAACTTAGTGCTTCTCGACACATAAAGCGTTTAATTTTCCTTTAAGAATTTGCTAGATTCTATATTCCCTAAGGTTTCTGCTAAAAGCTACAAACAATCAGCTATTGATTAGCTTACTTGATGATTTATTTCGCAATATTTACTTTGGATTAAGTAGTATAAATGCACAGGGATGCATACACTTTAAACAACAAAACTATTGTTAATTATCACTCTAATTAAACAGTCATAAAGAATCTGATATAGTATTTTTTCTATGCTGATTAAATGCCCTAATCAATGATTTTATTCATTGTGAGAATGAGGTGATTTAGCTCTGTTTTGTGCAGTTAAATAAAGGGCTATAATTCTAATAAGGCTAGAGGTAGCTTATTAGAAATTACTCCGTATCATTGCAACAAGCTAAAAATAACGTTTTGAACGGGGATTGGGTATGAAGGCAGCTTTTTTCAACACCAAACGCTACGACGAACGCTCATTTGTTGAGGTCAATGCAGGCTATGGTCACGAGCTAACGTTCTTTGAACCCCGACTAACGCCAGATACGGCATCTCTGGCTGCAGGCTTTCCAGCTATCTGCGTGTTTATTAATGATGAGGTGGGGGAAGAAACGCTGCGTGCGATCGCAGCCACTGGCACCAAATTCATTGCCCTACGCTGTGCCGGCTATAACAATATCAATTTGCATATCGCTCAAACGCTGGGGATCAGAGTAGTGCGAGTCCCTGCCTATTCACCCTATGCTGTAGCAGAGCATGCTGTGGGCCTAATTATGAGCCTTAATCGTAAGCTGTATCGTGCCTATAACCGGGTAAGAGACGATAACTTTGCCCTGGATGGTCTGCTGGGGTTTGACCTCCACGGTAAAACCGTTGGCGTTGTTGGCACCGGCAAAATTGGTCAATGCTTTGCCCAAATCATGAATGGATTTGGCTGCAAGATCTTAGCCTACGATGTACGACAAAATCCAGCCTGTTTAGACATAGGCGTGAACTATGTGGAACTGCCGGTATTGTTACAACAGTCTGACATTGTTTCCCTCCATTGTCCGTTGTTGCCGTCTACCCATCACATCATTAATGCAACGTCACTGCAACAGTTTAAGCCAGGGGCCATGTTAATCAACACCAGCCGGGGTGGTCTGATTGATACCGTGGCCGTCATTCAAGCCATTAAGTCAGGACAAATTGGATACTTTGGCATTGATGTATATGAACGGGAAGGAAATCTATTCTTTGAAGACCTGTCCGATACAGTTATTCAGGATGACACATTCCAGCTGTTACAGTCCTTTTCAAATGTAGTGATTACAGCACACCAGGCATTTTTTACAAAAGAAGCATTACATAACATCGCTGAAACCACCCTGTCTAATATCAGTGATATGGAAGCAGGTCGTAATTGTCCCAACGAAGTGACTATAACTTAAATCACATTAACATTGTTAATCTCACCCCTATGAAATCCCTCCTTCATCGCACTAAGATTGTTGCTACCATCGGTCCTGCCAGTTGTTCTCCAGATGTCATCAAACAGCTGATGTTAGCTGTCATGAATAAGGAAATTGTCTTGCTTTTGGTTGATACTCGATTTTCTATAATAGGGAGGTTTTCACTGGTGTAGTTATGGCAAACTTGTTTCACCTGGCTTTTCCTGTTAGCAATATTGCTGATACTAAGCAATTTTATATTGATGGTCTGGGTTGCCAACCGGGTCGTGAATCTCCCAGTGCGCTGATTATGAATTTTCAGGGACATCAGCTGGTGGCCCATGTGACCCGCGATCAGCTGTCGGCCCAGGGTAGCATTTACCCTCGTCATTTTGGTTTGGTGTTTGATGTTGAGGCTGACTGGGAGGCCCTGGCAGAACGGGCCAAAGTTCAGGACCTTAATTTTTATCAGGAGCCAAAACGTCGCTTTGAGGGGACTCCCCTGGAACACCGTACGTTCTTTTTAGAGGATCCGTTCCATAACCTGTTGGAATTTAAGTATTATTGTCATCCCAGTGCTGTCTTTGGTGAACGTGACCAGGGACAGGTGGGGGAGTTGCAGGGTTAGGTTTGGAGGGTGGTTGCAGGCTGAATAGTGAGGGCTTGTGCGATCGCAGCCAAACTCCGGTCATCCCACAGCATGCCATTGTGGCTAGACACTGGCAGCCGTTGATTGTCACCAATGGGTAAACAACAGTGACGGGCAGGTAACACCAGCAAGTCGTAAGGTGTCCACAGTGATAAGGGCCGACAGGCGGCTAGTATTTCCATATCCCGATTTAAGTCAGCTAAAAACGAGCTACCGAGACGCATTTGCCTGATACCTATGTTCCAGCGAAACCAGGCCAGGGCTGTTCCGTAGTGAGGCACCCCCACCCCAATAAACCGCTGGACTTGCTGCAGGCCCCCTAAACGCTGCATATAGTAGCGGCTGACCAGTCCGCCCATGCTAAACCCCAGCAAACAAAAGGACTGCCGCTCTCCCAATGTTTGGGTAATAAAGACCTTTAACTGATGGGCCTGCTGTTCAATGCTAATATCGCCATTGTTAGGCGTTAACCCAACGGCATATATGGTCCAGCCTTGTTTTTCTAAATAAGGCTGTAGTCGCCAAAAGATATTAACTGTATTCCACAGCCCATGGACCAGCACCACCGCTGGCTTGCCATTATTTGTCACGCTTGCCTCGACTCTCTAACCAAAACAGAAATACAGCAATACCAATGACACCCATTTGGACGGCCAGGTTTGGCAATGCTGTTTCCACATCCTTACGGGCAATCAGCTGAGTTAAAAATACAAATGCCCCCAGTAGACCCGACGCACCCACCGCACCGTAGATAACTTTACGGAACCCCTTAAATGGTGTTTGGGTTTCCTGTACCAAACGCTCAAATCGTTCCTGGCTCATACCAGGGGGTTTAACGGGAACTTGCTCGTTTGCCTTGGATTTAGACTTTTTTGCCATGGGGTCAAGGTTTTAACGGTTACTTACTATTTTTTCAAACTATGCTCCATCTTAGTAGACTCTGCTGCTATGCTTAGCATCCATGCCAACGTGGCTCAGTGGTAGAGCACTCGATTCGTAATCGAGCGGTCACGGGTTCAAATCCCGTCGTTGGCTTTAAGCCCAAAAGCATTGAAAATAAATAGATTAATCGATTTAAACAGGGATAAAATCTGCTTAAACATACATCATTTGGGTGTAAAAATTCCCTGATGTTGGACATTTTTAGACTAGTTTGGGTGTAAATCGGGTGTAAATTCTTGTAAGAACTAATGTATTGCTATGCCCCCACCAAAAGCACCGAAAACGCCGTCAGGCAAGGCACCTAAGGGGACCGTTCAGGTAGTTGCATCCCATGGACGTCTGCAGCTTCGATTTCGTCATCAGGGCAAACGTCGATATCTCTCCATTGGTCTCCCCGACTCTCCTACTAACCGAATTGTTGCCCAACAAACTGCCGGTCAAATTCAACTCGATATTATCTCTGGCAACTTTGACAACACGCTAGCAAAGTATAAACCTACAGCCAATCAACCCCAAGAGAAAGTTACCGTAGAAATCCCCTCAGTGTCGGAGCTGTGGGATAGTTTTTGTGAAATCAAACGCCAAACTGTTGCACCGGGTACATGGCGTAATGGATATTGTGTGAACACCCGCCATTTAACCCGGTGTCCCTACAAAAAATTAGAGGATGCACAAAAAATTTACGACTGGGCAGTTACAACCTTAAAACCAGATCCAGCCAGACGGCTTATTCAGGCTTTGTCATCCTGTTGTAAATGGGCAAAGCGGGCCAATTTGATTGAGACTAATCCCTTTGAAGGGTTATCTGCAGAAATCAAAATCCCCAAAAAGTCTGCTGAAAACAACGATATTGATCCCTTCACACAAGCAGAACGGCAGACAATTATTGAGGCGTTCACCCAAAGCAAATATTATGCCCACTACACGTCGCTAGTAAAATTCCTGTTTTTTACGGGCTGCCGTCCATCCGAAGCGGCTGGTCTGCAGTGGAAACATATTTCACCGCAGGAAATTGTTTTTGATCAGGCAGTAGTTGATTCTGTCTATGGGAGAGTCTTGAAAGAGGGGTTGAAAACCCAGTCCAAACGAAAGTTTCCAATTAACCGACAACTTCATAAGTTGTTGTCAGAACTCCGGACCCCAGATGTCAAAGTAGACGATTTTGTTTTTCCCAGTCCAAATGGAAACTATTTGAACTGTCAGAATTTTCGCAGTCGTGGATGGACACCTATTTTGGCACAGTTAGGTATCCGTTATCGTAAGCCTTATCAGGCTCGGCATACTTTTATTACCCATTGCTTGCAAGAAGGCATTAGCGTACAACAGGTAGCTAAATGGGTAGGTAACTCACCTGAGATCATCATGAAGCACTACGCTGGTATCTTAGAGCAACTCCAGGTGCCTGAAATTTAGTCCCAGCCTTGTCAGGTGCACTACTTATTTACGAATCGAGTGTTCGCAAATAAGTAGTCTTTACCACACAAGGACTCCAGGCGTTAAAAATTTCCATCTCAATTTTTTATCTCAATCTTTATCTCAATAATCGACCTTTAGCTTAGCTGGTTGGGTGTTTTTGGACTTTTTAAGACATGTTTAGATAAGGCAATAGCAACTGAACTAGACACCTATCTGAAAGAAGCTTCTGCCTGGAAACCTGACTAAAAGAAGTGGAGGCAGGCTATATATTGTCGTGATTCTAACGTTAGATTGAACAGGTGGCAGCAGCATTGATGGTTGAGGAATCGGCTGAGGCGATAACTCATTTGCTGTATCAAGGGATAGCAGTAAGTAATGAAATTTAGGTTTACCTCGATCGATTTGGATAGCCTAATAGCTGCCCAACGAGATTCCGCTAGGCAGCTAGATATGGAATGCCATGAATGCTCAGGAGCTAGGTAAGTTATCTGGATCGACGCCGAGCGATCGCACATATTCGGCCAATTGATCAGCTCGTTGCTTCTCAGCTTGAGCTTTCTGACGTTCTGCAATTAGCTCAGATTCGGTAGACTCAATAATTTCATCCGGTGTTGGATAGGCTTTACCGTCAGCATCGAACCATAGCAGCACTTCCTGTTCAATCCCGCCTAAGATGCGACGACTGCGACCAATGCCAATGCCTACTTCAGGCATCCAAAAGGGTTCGCCAATTTGCAGTTGATAAGTTTGGCCACCCAGTTTGTAAACTTCGAACGGCTGGTGCCGGTCCCGTTGCCAATACTCTGGGTTGTAAACCACATAGTAGAGGACACCCAACTTGGCATAAAGATCACGCTTGGCATCATATTCCTCATTGGGTTGATGGGATACCATCTCCAGCGCCAGGATCGGCACCGTGTCATTTTCTTCGCAGGTGGCATAGCTTCTACGGGATTTACCACCTTTTTTGCGTTCCACACCCAAGCTTAGAAATGCATCGGGCACAACAGGCACTTTCGGACTTAACCCTGTTGTGTGATACACTGCCATGTCTACACCGAAGAACCAATCCATGCGCTCTGACCAGATACGGGTTAACAGAAACAGCAATAGATTGGGCAGCAGATTCTGATCTTGGCTTCGCCACGTCCTGGGGCCTACGTTATCCACAGGGGTATCGTCAGAGCAGGGCAACTCTGTTGTACTGGGCAGAATGATTTTGAGCGGTTGTGAAACCATTTTGGTGTGGTCGCATCGCTATTTTCCTATTGTAGGTGATCACTTTAGGAACCATGGAGCGCTAATGCTAAGACGTTTGCCTGGTCTGAAAACCAATTAGGGGTAAGTTCCTGAGGATCAACAGACGGCTCAACAGCTGGACCACACGGTTGCTCAAGTGGCGCTGCAAGCAGAGCATTTGAGTTAAGGTCTCACAGAAACAGTTGGTCGGCTAGCTTCATCAGTGTATGAAACTGGAGACTGCATAAAGTGCAACAACACAAGTGATCTAGCCTTTGAGAAAAGTCGTAAAAGTCAGATATTCCCTAATGCTCGATCAAGGTATTGGGTACATTTTTGCCCTAAATTATTTGAGTCGGGGCTTAAATCGGAGATGCCACTATGTCTCAGCTTGTTTACCAGGTAGGGGGAAGTTTATCCGTTGATGCGGCTACCTACGTGGTGCGGCAAGCTGACCAGACTCTGTATGAGGCGCTACTGGCTGGTGAGTTTTGCTATGTCTTCAATGCTCGCCAGATGGGTAAATCGAGCCTGAGGACCCGAACGCAGCAAAAATTAGAAGACCTGGGCCATCGCTGTGTCTATTTAGATATGACCCAGCTGGGTAGCGAAGAGGTGACCCACCAGCAGTGGTATCGCGGCGTTATGCTGGAGTTACTGCGGGATTTGGACTTGCTGGGCAAGGTGGATATTAGAGCCCGCTGGAATATGTGGGAAACACTGCCTGCGATCCAGCAGTTGCGGTTACTGCTCGATGAAATTTTGACGCTATTGTCTGACACTCGTCTATTTATTTTTGTAGACGAGATCGATAGTGTGCTCAATCTGGAGTTTCCGGTGAATGACTTTTTTATCTTTATTCGCTCGTGCTACGAACTACGACAAAGTCAGGCTGACTATCATCGGTTGACGTGGGCGTTGTTTGGGGTGGCAACACCATCGGATTTGATTCGCGATCGCAAACGCACCCCTTTCAACATTGGTCGCGCCATCGACCTACAAGATTTTCACCTCGACGAAGCCGAACCCCTCATGACTGGCTTCAAAAAACAAGTAGCCAGACCCGAAGCCATTCTCAAAGCCATATTAGATTGGTCAGGTGGCCAACCTCTGCTTACCCAAAAGCTTTGTCAGCTAGCGGCACAGACTGAGGACTTAAGTAACTTATCCCCAGGGGAAGAAATCCTCTGGATTAAAGATCTAGTCCATACAAATATCATCCAATACTGGGAGTCCCAGGATAATCCTGAACACCTACGCACAATCCGCAATCGTCTGTTTATGGACGAACAGCGGACACCTCGCTTGCTGGGGCTATATCAACGCATCCTAGAACAGGGGGGCATGCCCCTAGACGGTAGCCCAGAACAAACGGAATTACTCCTGTCTGGTCTGGTCAATCAGCAGCGCGGACAGCTCCAAGTCAAAAACCGTATCTACCAGACTATCTTTTCCACCGATTGGATTCAGACTCAGCTCGATACCCTGCGTCCCTACTACCAGACTTTCAACGCTTGGGTAAAGTCAGAGTGTACCGATGAGTCCTCTCTGTTGCGGGGTCAAACTCTGGAAAATGGACTGACCTGGTCTAAACAACAAACCCTGAGCGATCTGGACTATCGCTATTTAGCCGCCAGTCAGGACCTCAATCTGAAAGAGTCTCTTACCCAGGCCGAAGCGACTCGTCTACAGGAAGTAGAAGCTCGACTTGCTACCGAACAACGACGCAGAAAAGAACAGCGGTGGCTGCTAGGCGGTGTCAGCTTAGCCCTGCTGGTGGCAACTGGTTTAGGTATCTTTGCCTGGCAGCAATACCGTCGCTCTGCCGTCAGCGAAGCACAGGCCATTGTGCGTTCTGCCCAGGCGCTGTTTGCCTCAGACCAGTCCTTTGATGCGTTGCTTGGAGCTATTCGTGGAAAGCGGCAGGTGCAAAAGCTCTGGAACGCTGATCCCATGATTCAATCTCAGGCCAACACAATAACCGAACAATTAGTCCTCAACATTCGGCAGCAAAATCGGCTGGATGGCCATTCGGCTCCTGTCGCAACAGTGAGCTTTAACCCCAACGGACAGCAGTTAGCAACGGCTGGGACGAATGGTGTAATTAAACTATGGGATCAAATGGGAGCGCTACTGGCCAATTTAGAGGGGCACACTTCGACTGTTCAAACCGTCAGGTTCAGTCCCAATGGTTCTCTGCTGGCTTCTGCCAGCGATGACGGTACAATTCGCCTCTGGACGACGCCTGATGGTACTCCAAAGCAGGTGATCAACAGTCAAATTTCTAGTCTCTGGGGGCTAGATTTTAGCCCTGATGGTCAAACCCTAGCGGCCTGTGGCCAATCTGGAGCGGCAGAACTGTGGCAGATTGATGGTACCTTAATTAGCAACTTTGACGCTGGAGGCATCTGTGATCTGGCCTACAGCCCACTGGGAAACCAGATTGCTATTGGTAGCGGTGCCACGGTGACACTGTGGCACCCCAATGGCCAACTACTGCGTACCCTTAAACATCAGCACGTCGTCGGATCGGTTGCCTATAGCCCTGACGGTGAACTATTGGCAGCAGGTAGCCAGAACGGTCAAATCAAAATCTGGCGGTCGGATGGTAGCCTGCTCCAGACCCTCAATTACCATGAAGCCAGCGTTACGTCATTAGCCTTTAGCCCCGATGGCCAGCGACTTGTTAGTGCCAGTTTCGACAAAACTCTCTCTCTGTGGAGCCGCAATGGCCTTCTCCTAGATATTTTCAAGGGCCACCAGGGCGGTGTTTGGGAAGTGACGTTCAGTCCTGATGGACAAACCATTGTCTCTACAGGTTTAGATAGGACCGTGCTACTTTGGAAAACGGATAGTTCATTTCGTCAGTCTTTCTATGATTTCAGCAGTTTGGTGCTGAGAGTTCTCTACAGCCAAGATGGCAAGACTTTGGTGATGAGTGATGCCAACAATCTTATTGTATTTAATCTAGATAGCTTTACACGACGTGTAATCGAGGCTCATGACGCTTATGTGATGAATCTGGCTCGTCATCCCCAAGCGGAAGAATTTTTATCGGCGTCTGAAGACGCAACACTGAAGCGCTGGAGTATGGATGGGACATTGTTACAGACTTATAGCCATGATACAGCGGTGTTGGCAGCTGGTTGGCACTCCAATGGGCAAGAGATATTAACGGGGACTGGCACCGGGGAACTTTATCGTTGGGCCGTCGATGGCACCCTAATCAATCGCTGGAATGGACATTCAGCCCCGGTTCGGGGGATCGCCTATAGTCCTGATGGCAAACTGTTTGCATCTGTAAGTAACGATAGTACAGTAAAGCTTTGGGGGGCTGATGGGGCACTGCTGCATACGATGAAGCATGACGCTGTCGTTTGGCAAGTAGCCTTTAGCCATGACGGTACTCGGCTGGTGACGGGAAGCGCTGATCAGACGGCAAAAATTTGGCGAACGGATGGTACGTTGTTGAGTACTCTAGACGGGCATCAGTCCGCTCTATGGGGTGTGGCGTTTAGCCCTGACGATACCGTTGTGGCGACAGCCAGTCTAGATAATACTGTTAAACTTTGGACGCCGGACGGCACGTTGCTAAAGTCCCTTGAGGGACATACCTCCGGCGCTCGCAGTGTGGCATTTAGTCCTGATGGACAATCCCTCGCATCCGTCGGCGATGATAAGGCGCTTTTTGTGTGGAATATTCCAGCCATTTTAGACCTGCAGCCCTTAGACTATGCCTGCAACTGGGTGCAGAATTACCTGCAGACTAACAACACTGTTTCTCAAGCAGAAAAGTCTCTTTGTCCTTAGATGAAGTTGAGCTAAGTTAATACTTTATTAGGTAAATCATTTGCAACACTTTGAGCTTCAACCAATGCATTAATCTCGGTCCATTCGCTAGGTGTTAATGGTTCTACTTGAAATGCTGCGTCAAAGCATGTTGTTGCAGCTGCCGTTAACGTTGAAATAATGTCAGGTATTTGGTCCGCTATGCCATGGTTAATCAAGGCCGGAATCTGTGGTGGGGCTTGCCCAAACACTTGCATAAACAAGCCCGAATCAGGATTGAGGAGCATTGAGCCATGTTGTAAGACCCATTGTTTTTGACAGTACTGAGCACTGCCGATAAACTTGCTGCCAAAGTTATCAATTAAGTCCGCTGTGGTGGCTAGGCCAAAACAGTTTTGTGACTTGATGTAGGCGCGATCAGGGTCGCCAAATTGCAAATTTACCCCCAGCTTAGCCCAGCCGACAATTAAAAACTCACATAGGGCTCGATACCCTGCTGTGCGATTGAGGCTAGGCTGCTGGGTCACCAGTGCATAGGTTAAATCTCCCTGATGCAATACGCCCCGCCCACCACTGGGGCGCTGCACCAGGGAGATCGGTTGCCCCTGCCAGGTGATCGAACGCCAATGCTCTGGCACCCGTCGCCGCTGACTCCGACCCAATGATATGGCCGGTGGGTTCCAGGTATAAAACCGCAGGGTGGGTGGATGCCCCTGCTGCTGTTGCTGGAGTAGCCAAGAGTCAATGGCCATCTGCACCGGACCTGGGGCATCGAGTAGAGGAATCAGTCGCCAAGGCGTCATAGTCATGAAGGAAGGGGGCTAAAAGAACGATTTTAGGGTGCTGTAATCATTCCTATTCTTTTATGTGTTCAGAATAAGCTGCTGCATCAAGCAGTGTATCTAGTTCACTTGGATCGCTCATCTCAATAACGACGAACCATCCCTCACCATAGGGATCTTGGTTGACGGTTTCAGGGTAATCCTCTAACGTAGCATAGTTAACGCTTACAACAGTGCCTGAAACCGGCGCATAAAGATCACTTGCAGCTTTGACAGATTCGACGACACCCATCTGATCGCCACCTTCAAGGGTCGCACCTTCCTCAGGCAGTTCAACATAAACTATATCGCTCAACGAAGCTTGAGCATGATCCGTAAAGCCTACAACGACCCGATTCCCATCTACTCTGACCCATTCATGAGAGCTGAGATAAAGCAATTCACTGGGGACTTGAGAGGCCAGCAGATCCGTGGACTGGCTAAGATTGGGATCAGTTTTGATAGAAGACGCTTTTGAATTAGATTCAGCTACAGAGTTCTGTTGTGAAGTGGTGACTGCTAAGGCAGAATCAGTCGAAGCAGTAACAGCAACAGTACCACCTAATACAACAGTTATAACTCGTAAGACTTTCTGCATCAGTTCTGGTTGACCCATAATTGAATTCACTTATAACAACAGTAATTATCATAGCCATAAAAAGAGATAAATAACGTCGTAAAAGTCTGATCGTTTGAGATAACTTTGAAATATCTAGAGCCTGCTCACTAAAGACAAAGGTTAATGCCATAAACGTCTATGCTGAGGTGATTCGATAGATGGTGTTTAAGGCTATATCTGAGATTGTTGTCACAGCGACATACTGAACTACGGTATTTGTATTTTTAAACGGACATTGTTCACATGCTCTAAATCTCTGTTGTCTAAAACCACCTCAGCAATGAGCAGACTTTTCATACTTTTTAGACATTCTGTTAGCGCTATATTGTGAACGGCACTGTGGATGGGAAAGAATGTGTGCGTCTTTGAGTATGAACGTGCATTCTTCTCGTTCAGATCCTCAAATGATTCTAAATTGAGTGCTTTAAAGACCACGGTATTCAACCAGTTGGTGCGATCTCATCTCGATTGTTCCAGCATTTGAAAACAATAGAAAATGGGAGATTAAGCATATGTATGAAGACCCAACAGCGATCGTCATTGATAATGGTTCAGGCTTTATAAAAGCTGGCTTTGCTGGCAAAGATGCTCCTAGCACCATTTTTCCAAGCATCGTTGCTCGACCACAAGACGCGGGAGCAATGCAGCCAAACGATGCCTATGTTGGCCATGAAGCCGAGAGTAAGCGAGGGACTTTAGCCATCAATAATCCCATTGAGCATGGCATTGTGACCAATTGGGATGATATGGAGAGGATCTGGTACCACACGTTTTATAACGAGCTCAAAATCACTCCCGAAGAACACCCTGTATTGCTCACTGCGTCTCCCTTAACTCCGAAGGAACATCGTGAGCAGATGGTTCGGATAATGTTCGAATCCTTTAATGTTCCAGCACTTTACATAACAACTGCCCCCGTGCTTGCGCTCTACGCAGCTGGACGCACAACCGGAATCGTTGTTGACATCGGCGATGGTGTGACCCACGTAGTCCCCGTTTATGAAGGAGATGTGTTGCCCCATGGCATTATACGCTTAGATTTAGCAGGGAGAAGCTTGACGGACTATATGGTCAAACTCCTGAATGAAAGGGGGTATAACTTGAGCACCGCTGCAGAGCGAACCATTGTGCAAGACGTCAAAGAGACATTAGCGTATACGGCCCTTGATTTTGAACAGGAAATGCAAACAGCAGCATCGAGCAGTAGCCTTGAGAAGAGCTACGAAGTGCCAGATGGTCGAGGGGTTATCACGATTGGCAATGAGCGTTTCCGTTGCCCTGAGGCATTGTTTCAACCGGCCTTGAGTGGCATGGAGTCAGCTGGAATCCATGAAGCAGTGTGCAACTCCATTGTGAAATTGAAAGCTGATAGGTACACTGATGAGAACGGGATTTATAAGGATATGCGGAATAGCTTCTACTCCAACATCCTTATGACGGGTGGTTCAACCATGTTTCCAGGGATAGCAGATCGTATGCAAAAAGAAGTAGGGGCATTGGCTCCCCCCACTGTGAAAATTAAGATTATTGCCCCTCCAGAGCGTCGATATGGAGGTTGGAAAGGAGGCTCTATCACGGTTAGTCAGAGTACATTTCGACAAATGTGGATCTCTAAACAAGAGTACGACGAAAGTGGTCCCGGCATCGTCCATCGGCGAGAGTTTTAGCATGTTACTAGCCGTGAGCATGTAGATGGGATAGTTATTTCAATCATTGTAGTTGGCAATCGCCCTGAGCAAAGACTTGGGGCGATCGTTTTTTATTATTCAGCTCTGCAACCAGTCCAACACTTCTTCTATTGCCAGTTGAACAAATGACTAATGGTGAATATAGAAGGCAATCGATAAAAAATGGGCGGCCTCAATGAATGAAACCGCCACAATCTGAGCTTTTAGTAAAGATTTGTTGGTGATAAGGGCTGTTATCCCGTATTCTTCCTAAAGTGGCTTTAGGAAAGTTCGATTACCATTGTCCGGAGCAAATCACCTCCCTTCACTAACTTGCTCATACTCAGAGATAAGACTTTGGAGATTACGCTCTGCTTCCCTAAACTGCTGCTCATTCATCCCTTCATAAGTATAAAAATCAAAAAACTCTTTACGACGAAATAGCGTATCGAACTCTTCGAGCACTCTCAGCAATAAGATCTGGATTGCAGTTGTGTTGTTTGCAAATGTTGCAGAATACTCCAGGGCAAACGTTGGAATCTCACACACTAAATTATGAACACTATCAGAAATCGATGAGCGGATATAATCAGCATTTTCCACCTGAATCTTGGACATCTGTTGGTCCACGTCTCTGCTCGACATGTCTCCTCTAAAACAAGTATAGGCTTTGAGTAACTGCCCTTGGCGTGGATCAGCAGCAGCCAGCATATTGTCTACGTTGAACATTTGTGGAACCAGTTCTGGTAGAGTTCTCGCCTCATACTGACGACTCCCAATAGAGAGGATCGGGGCAAGCCCTGGCGTAATAAACTTCAAATCAGGTGATGGTGCTAGATTAGCCACCATATCTTTTAAGGTCCAGCGGTCTGAATTAGCAAGTGGTAGCCTCAATGGAACAGTCAAACCACTTATCGTTTGTGCCACAGTATAGTTGATGTCGTTCCAGCTTGGATTTTGTATTCCAAGTGAATGACGACAAGTATTGTAAAGGTGCTCATTGTCGAAACAAAAGGTTAAATCAGCATTTTTTATGAGATGTTCGATCCCAAGTGTCGCGTTGTAAGCACTGGTGATACTTTTGTCACTAGCCGAACTACAGCCTAACTGAGTGGACGAGGGGAAGACAGAAAATGTGACAATTGGTTTTTCTGGATATTCTTCCTTTAATTTAGAAAGTAACAGCGCCCCCATTCCAGAGCCGGTCCCTCCTCCCAAAGTATGGAGAAGCATAAACCCTTGAAAATTTCGATAGTCAATCGTATCAACTTCCCGGCGAACCCCTTCCAAGACCTGTTCAATATATTCAGTCCCCTGTGTATAAAAGCCTTTGGCCCAGTTTTTAGTTGTTCCTTCTGCTTTCGTGAAAAAGAAGTTGTCGGGTCGAAAAATTTCTGCAAAAGAACCGCTACCGTACACCTCAGTAGTCAGCCTATGGTCTAAATCGGCAAGTATTGCTCTGGGAATATATGCACCTCCTGGTACTTTATGACAAAAAATCTCAACGTGTTCTCGTTGCCGTTCATCATGTCCACGCCATCTGCGTGTGTGGTCAATCTCATGTTCACGAAAAAACATTTCCCAAAATTTACACCCAATTCGGTTGCCACCTTGACCAAGGTGAATGGTAATGATCTCGTTCATTGTAAAGCTCTTATTTTCTGTTGTCTGCAATATCCAATAGCAGAAACTCAGCTCAACGGTGAGTTTCTGCTATCCAAAAACTTAACCCTGAATTCCTAATGAAGTTGCTCAACTTTTGGCCGTGACGTCCGTTTCAACACTCTGTTGTACCCAAAGTTGTCTTCTCCTCGAACCAAAACAGCACTCCAGTTATCGAGGAATATCATAGGCTAGCTTATCTGCATCTATTCTATTTCCAATAGACCCAATGATCTGAGTCTTAGATTGTTTTTTTGATTTTGTCAGCTGTTGCATGATGGGAGTCCTTTCTTCTTATAAGCAGAAGAGATTTTTACACCTGTTTTTTGAGGATAGAGTTCCAGTTTTTTGAGACGTTATAGCCGTACATATCCTGATAGTGTGTATCGATGCTATAGGCATCAGGATGATTCATTAGCCAGCCCCTCAACTCAGCCATTCTTCGACTTCCCCGCTGGATTAATTCCTGATCGTCCCAATCATCCCAGACCTCCCACAAAAACTGATTGGTGTCTTCGATAATGAGATAATCACCAGCCTGTAACCCATGGTGATGAAAATGTTCAAGAATCCCCAATAGATTATCGTGAACATCCTCTATCACTACCCAGGGGTGGGGCAAGGTGGCCAACAACGTGGCAGGTAAAACCGTCTCAATGTCTCGACAGTCTCCTTCTAAGAAACGGATCCTGGAATCTGTTTTAGCCGTTTTATGGAGCTGGGACAAATCATGATCAATGCAAATAACCTGACCAGGAATGTAAAACTGCTCCAGCTGATCTGCTAGCCAAAGAGCACTACCGCCTTTGAGTGCCCCCAGCTCAATAATGGTTTTGGGTCGCAGCTCATGCAACAGCATAGGATACGCTGCAATTTGCATGGGATCTTTCTCTAAGAGCACCCCTTTCCATTGTTGTAAATAGCCATTTTCAGTCAACGGTCTCCAGGCTGACTTAGGCATATCACAACGATCGTCCCGTTCAGAAATTTTGACAAATCGCTTGTTCTCAACAGTCTCTTGCGTAGATGAGTTTGATTTCACCATGGTATGTTGGCTGTGAAATGGACTTGGATAATGACATCAAGAGGTAAGCGTCCCTTGAGCGGAGTCGAAGAAGCGCATCGGATAGGCTGTAGCTAACTCCGTTGGGAACGCTTTACGAACGACTCCGCTCAGCTAGCGGGTACAATCAGAGAGATTTTACTTATAGGTTGCAGCAAACACTTTGCCTTCCTCGTCTCCACTCCCGTCTTTATTCCATTTCCAGTTAAAGGCATAAATCCAGTAAACGTAGTTAACTGTTTCGCCAGGATTACCAAACTTATGGGGAGTATGGGCAGGTGTTTTGAATAACTCACCAACAGCAGGACGATAAACAGTGTCTCGTAACGAGACTTGCACCTCCCCCTCGATTAGAATAATGTACTCATCTGTTTTATGACCTGGGTTAGACCAGAACTCTCCCGGTTCAGTTTTGTACAGTTCACACTTAAACCCCTTGGGTTCCCATTCCTGACGGAGTTTTTCTAGGCCCAGTTCAACGTCTTGTGTATTCATGGTTATTTCCTAAGAGTTGACAACATTAACTTCTTTTGAGGATAGAGTTCCAATTCTTTGAAGCATTATAGCCAAACATATCTTGGTAATAGCGATCAATCAGATACTCATTGGGATAGTTTATCAGCCAGTTTTTGAGTACATCTGAGTTTGCTTAGCATCCGCTTGATGAAGTCTTTATCGTCCCAATCTGACCAAGCTTGCCATAAATCTTGGTTGGTATCTTCAATAATGACGTAATCACCACTACGCAAACCATTGTGATGAAAGTAATCTAGGAGCCCGTCTACATTAACATGTACATCTTCTACGATTAACCAAGGATGCTCATAGTTAGCCAGTAACTCTGGCGGTAAAATCTCTTCAATCTTGTTACAGTCTCCTTCTAAGAAATGAATGCCGGAGTTGTTTCTAGCCCTTTCATCTAGTAAAGACAGATCAATGTCAACCGAGTAAACCTTCCCATCGATATCGAACGCCTTTAGCTGGTCGGCTAACCAGACGGCACTCCCCCCCGTCTCTGCCCCCAGCTCAATAATTGTTCTGGGTTGAAGCTCATAGATTAACATGGGATAAAGTGCAATCTCGAAAGGGCTTTTATCCATGGATATACCTTTCCAGGTTTGCAGAAGATAATTTTGAGTCAGGGGCCTCCAAATACTGTTAGGCAGGGTACATCTATCTTGTCGATTGGTGATGCTTACAAACCTCTCTGGCGTAGAAGATGCTGGATTATCAAAAGACTGCATATCCATGGTAATTAGTCCTTTTTAAAGGCAAGCAGATGCATTAACGTGGTGTCATCATACATGGGGAATGTTTGCTCGCTGACTAGGGTCCACGATAGGTGGTCTAAGGCTGACTGCATTTGCTGGCGATAGTCCTGGCGTATGGTTAATAGAAACAGGCCCTGGTCTTTTAAGAGAGTAAAGAGATTGTCTAATACCTTCGGCCCGGCATGGGCGTAGGCAAACACTCCAGCCGCAATAATCACATCAAAGCTGATTGAATTGCCGAAGATGGGCTCTTCTAGATTTCCTTGATGCAGATTTTGATAAACCTGCTTTTCTTTGGCAAGTGCTAACATTTTTTCTGATAAATCGACTGCCGTAAGATTGGTATAGCCTTGATTGGAAAGCGCTTCACCCACTAACCCTGTACCAGCACCGGCATCTAAGATTGCGGCATTTGGATTATCATTAAGTAGTTGGGCTAGTGTGCGAGCTATGTTAACGGGCATAAAAGACCAATCATTTTCTAAATCTACGTCGTAGGTATTTGCCCAGCTGTCGTATTTATTTTTTAATTCTTCAATACTTTGACTGCCACAGATCTCAGTTAACCAGGGCCTTTTTTCTAAGAAATCTTTGGCTTGTTCTTCGGGGCCCTGTTTTTTAGTCTCCATGGCATTACACCTTTACTACGTCTTTAAGAACCTTGTTTCTGATGTTTGACCGAATAATTTTCTCTTCGTAGATATGACAGTTGTGAAATATTATTATATGCCGTTAGCAAACTCCGAAAGTAACCCCTAAATCTTTGAGCCATCTGCGATAGGCAATCGACGCTTTATCAGCTTCAACGTGTTTTTCTGGAGGCCAGGATGAATCATCTCCTCTGTGAGGGAGCAATGGCAAACGAGATGGCCGTTGGGACTCTAGCATACTAATATCTTCTCGCATATACTCTTCTGTAGACTCGTAAAACTGTGAGTCAGGCACGTCATGCCCATAGTTTAAAGCGAACGCTAGCCACACCAGACAGCTATCTTCCTCGACAGGTGTGGCACTCAAAACCAAAGACACTCGGTCAGAACTATTCTCCATTTCCCGAATGGAGCGCATCATCAAAGGACTATCAATCGTGATTGTCCGCATTATGGCCTTACTCAAGGTTCTAACCCCTGTATAGGTGGCATCCACCTGAAAGAACTGGAGGTTGCTAATGGTTACACCGTTTTCATCCCTTTTTACATCGTATTTGTCGGTCAGGGGATAGCGAGAATCTCCAATAGTGTTGTCATGTAAAAATGCAACATGGGATAGATCGAAATTATTCTCAATTGCCCGAAATCCACTAACGTTAAATCGATAGGGACCACATATAACCTGACGATAGTCTGGATTATCCCACTCTGGAAATGGAGGTACATCCTGTTCAGGATTTCCCAAGCTAATCCAAATAAACCCTCTACTTTCCTTACATTGATAGGTTTTTACACAGGTGTTTGGCAGCGGCTGTGTAGGCTGAGATGGAATATGGACGCATTTACCCGTGTTTTCATACTGCCAGCCATGATATCTACACGCTAGGTGATCACCAACTATTTTTCCTTGGGACAGCGCCACCCCCCTATGGGGGCACCAATCTTGCCAAGCGAGTATAGGAGATTGTGGAGAACTACCACGCCATAGCACAATATCTTCACCCAGAAGTCTCACTGGTTTGACATCACCTGGCTGAATATCGTCCGTTTTGCCAATGATGTACCAGTCGTTTACTAAAATTGGATCTATTTCAGCCATGCTTCACTGTTAATTGTTTCTGAAGTACTCATGCGAGGCCTAGTCACACCATATTCATGTTCGTAGCTGTATATCCAATACCCACGAATAGCTACCTTACGAACACATATTCCCAACCACCTCCACAACCGTATCAGGAGGTAAACGATTTAGGTGCCAGGCTGTAACTTCTTCCCCTGGTATTAAAATTGGACTACCGGGTGGAATTTTCTTAATGCAGCTGCCGCTGATTCTGCCAAGGGCCTGATCAAGAGACAATTTCTCTTTTGGTGAAAAGAATGCCTGGTTTGGCAAAACTTTGATTTGAGGACAGCGGCTAAAGTAATTAACAGGGAACGGTGTTTGGACCGCTTTACCCTTAAGAATAGGAACTGCTGTTGCCAGACATTCTCGAATAAATTGAAAATCTTCTTGACTGTGGTTAAACGAAAACAGCAATAACAGCCCTTCTTCGTTGGCAAATTCGCCATCTAGACCCAGGTCAAACAAAATATCGGCCAGTTCAGTGCCCAACACGCGATCGCTTTTCAAAAAGATCTTCAGCGGATCGTTGACATCAGGATCATAGGTCAATAGTTGACCATACGTATCTAACTGAGTGCGAAGACGGTCGCATTCACCAATGGCTTGAGCAAACATTGCCTTCCCTGCTTCTGAGTACCTTCGCTTGATGGCATCTTCAATACTGAGGATCAACAGGTTACTGCGGGTCGTTGCTTCAAATAAAGGAAAATTTCCTCGATACAGATCTTGATAAATGTTTTTCTCTTTGGCAAGTGCTAACATTTTTTCGGATAGATCCACCGCCGTAAGGTTCTTATATCCTTGTTTGGATAGCGCCTCACCCACTAGCCCTGTACCAGCACCTGCATCTAAGATTGCGGCATTTGGCTTATTCTTCAACAGTTGGGCTAAAGTGCGCGCTATGGTGACGGGCATAAAGGACCAATCTTTTTCTAAGTCTGCATCGTAGGTACTAGCCCAGCTATCGTATTTGTCTTTTAATTCCTCAGTACTTTGGCTGTCACAGATCTCATTTAACCATGGTCTTTTTTCTAAGAAATCTGTGGCTTGCTCTCTGGTGCTCTGACCTTTAGTCTCCATAGAATTACCGCTCCACTAATCTAGGTCTAGGGGGCTGCCAACATCACCTTTATCCCATCCCAATCCCATAAGGAAATAGTAACGACAAAATGTTTTAACTTTAAAGGTATGGAAAATTTTTGCAGGAATAATAAACTCCTCTCCAATACTGGGATAGTAGGTTTTGTCTTCAAAAAATACTTCTGCTTCTCCCTCTAGGAAAATCAATACCTCATCCGCCTCATGACCTTCACTTTGCCATGCCTCTCCTGGTATACCTGTGAGCAGGTCAGCCTTAAAACCTTTTTTGATCCACCGATTTTTTGATTCCTCTATTCCAATATTTGTTTGTGGATTATTCATGTTTTTCATGCTTAAATACACTCCAATCTGATAACTTCAACGGTCGTCTCAGGAGATAAACGGTTTAGATGCCAGGCTGTAACTTCTTCCCCTGGTATTAAAATTGGACTACCGGGTGGAATTTTCTTAATGCAGCTGCCGCTGATTCTGCCAAGGGCCTGATCAAGAGGTAATTTCTCTTTTGGTGAAAAGAATGCTTGGTTTGGCAAAACTTTTATTTGAGGACAGCGGCTAAAGTAATTAACAGGGAACGGTGTTTGGACCGCTTTACCCTTAAGAATAGGAACTGCTGTTGCCAGACATTCTCGAATAAATTGAAAATCTTCTTGACTGTGGTTAAACGAAAACAGCAATAACAGCCCTTCTTCGTTGGCAAATTCGCCATCCAGACCCAGGTCAAACAAAATATCGGCTAGCTCAGTGCCCAACACGCGATCGCTTTTCAAAAAGATCTTTAGCGGATCGTTAACGTCAGGATCATAGGTCAATACCTGGCCATACTGGTCTAGCTGATCGCGAAGACGGTTGCATTCACCAATGGCTTGAGCAAACAGCGTTTTCCCTTCTGCTGAATAGCATCGCTTAATGGCATCTTCAATACTGAGGATCAACAGGTTACTACGGGTCGTTGCTTCAAATAAAGGAATAACGCCCATCACCTGCTCGACTGTAAATCGAGACCCCGTCGGTAAATGCAACAATGCGGTTTGCACCAAACTGCCGGTGTATTTGTGCAAACTGTGGGTGACAATGTCAGCATGGGTTGCGATCGCAGATGGCCACGGCCCATCTAAAAATGGAAAATGGCTGCCGTGGGCTTCATCTACCACGAAGGCAATGTCGTGCTGACGACAATAATCAGATAGATAGGCCAGATCGACGGTAATGCCTTCATAACTGGGATGGGTTAGCAGCAGCGCTGACACACCGCTTATTTCCAGCGCTGTAATGATCTCCTCCGTCGTTGGCATCAACGTTTTGGATGGAATAAAGTAGGGCTCTAATCCAGCCAGGATGATGCCATTGACAGTGGAAATGTGGCTATTGAGCGCGATCGCAACCCGCCTATACTGAGTACCCAACAACGCACAGGCCGTCAGCACCCCTTGACTTCCCCCACCCGTCAGCCAAAACGTATGGTTAGTGCCATACAGCTGAGAGAAATGTTTCTCTACATGCTCAGTTCGAGTACGCGTCAAAAACGGTACATCATACTCATACATCTCTTGACTGAGATAAGCACCTGCATGCACCCGACCCTGGTGTGCAGGGGTATAAAGCTTGGCCTGCACATCAGAGTTATGGCCAGCAATCACATCATACGTAGAGGCAGACTGGTTCATGGGTTATAGATATACAGGTTGAATTTGAGGCATGGGACGAGCGGTACTCTCTGGGGCGATGCCATTACGCAAGGCCAACAGTAACCCTGACGCTTCCATGTAGCTATTCACCCGATAGATGGGTCTACCCTTAGTTTCAATCTGCAGAGCCTCGGGCGTAATGTCGTACATGGTCGTATTATCTTTCACCAAGATAACGGGCACCCCTTGATCCAAAGAGGCCAAGAATGGGATATTCCCCACCGTTGTTTCCGGCATTACCACCGCAGAAACATTTTCCACCGACAGTCGGGTCTCCCCTGGTGCAACTGGAGTATTAAAGCTTACCGGACGAGGAGAATTAATTAAACCATTCAGGGGAGAACACACATAGGCACTGGAAATCAGTTCGGCTCCATCCCTGGGGTCCACCAGCTTACCAAATCCGGTGTGTTCCCATTCCAATAATAGGGGCGCATGGGCGGCAGTTAACCCATAGAAATTAGTCGTCATGTGGGTCATGATCGCCTCTGCCCCACCCCAGGGATTCGCGATCGTTTCTCCTCGATAATAGGCCTGACGAACCGCATCATCCACCAGCAGCGTCGTCATCAAAGCAACGGCTCCGGCTGAGGACTGGTCCACCACATCCAACGCCTTCATTAGCTCATCCATGCCTTGAAATTCTCCAGAGGCATTACCAAACTGGGAATAGGTGCAAGTAGTTTCAATCGGACCAGCCGTAACAACGACAGGGTCAATGGTGATCCCCCCCACCGCACGCAACCCATTTAGGGCATTGAGCACATTGTTGAGAAACCGCTCATCTTTTGGCTTTTCAATAATGGCCGCAATGTGATCACGCTTTTCAGGGATGACGCCAATATTTCCCAGCATAAGCTGGCAAATCAAATTTCCCTCTAGATACAACACATTGTCTTGAGCAAAATACAGATCTGAGGCCGTTACCGCGTTGGGGTTTGTAATCAGATAGTCACAGGCAGAGGCCAAAAGATTCGTACTGGGGGTGGCATCACCAGCAAAGCCGCCAATTTCGGCCCTCACCCCGGTGGGAATAATACTGACAGCCACAAACGGTTGATTCGACGCCTTTTCACGAACATTCAGGTTCAACAGAGAAGGCCACACCGGCTGTTTATCAGTGTTGATAAAACTGCATTCAAACAACAATGAATCTGCCTTGACAGCCGTTAACACTAATCGAATAGGCGTACCCGGTAAAGAAAGAGACGCGATTTCCTGAGATATGTGTTGCCATGTGCGCTGCTCAGGCGGACATTGAATTTCAAGTTTTGTGGTAAAAACTTGAGCTTTACTTCCTGTAAGAGTAGGGGCAATTCCCTGATTAAAGACCTGTGAAACCATTCACATAAACTCCGTATAAGACACTATCTGCGGAATACAATCCGAGCCTGAACTAATCCTTGCTATGCGGCACCGTACGTCAATCAAGAATGCACTCAAATGCCGAACATTATTGGTCCTGAAATCGTTAAAGTTGAAAAGAGATAAAACCGTATTTTGAGTAACAACTCACAGAGTGACTAAGAAAGCTTCGCCACAGTTTTTAAATGCATAATAACTGAATGATTTCTCACGTAATCTGTGTAATGCTCTGCGAATCGACATAGCTCATATAGTACACTAATTATTGAAGTAGACCACTCTGAAAAGTCAGATAAAATCTTTATATTTTGCGGGACTCAGTACTTCCAAAAAAGTCTTTTTTGTCAGAAAAGACGTAAAAGTTTTTTTTAACTGCTAAAGATAAAAAACCGGCCAACAAGACAAAGATTTTTGTAGTGCAGTAATTGCTCCTATCTATTAATGAGACAGTACGTGAGCCAGTCATTTAAATGCTTAAACAGTTAATGTTTAACCCATACCGCTATACCCAAGACTTAGATCAACCTTTTTCCTTTAATCACCTGTACCGTCACCCAGGGGATCTCAGTCGCCACGACCCAGGGGGACAGCGTCAGCGTATTGCCATTATTGGTGGCGGCATTGCCGGGCTGGTAAGCGCCTACGAACTGAGTCAGCTCAAGCATCACGTCACATTGCTAGAGGCCGATCCCCGTTTGGGCGGACGGATAAAGACCCATTACTTTAATGACGGCACCTACGCAGAATTGGGGGCTATGCGCATTCCCTCCAGCCATCGATGCGTGATGCATTACATTGAGAAATTTGCGCTAGAATGTCATGATTTCGTTAGCTACAATCCCCAAGCGTTTTATCATCTGCGGGGTCAGAAAAGTAGGATGGATGCCTACGATACACTTTTCTCCCGCTATCAGGTGCCGCCTGAAGAACGCCAAGATCCCGCCATCATTTATGACCAGTTCTTAAAGGAATTAATCGAGTCTTTTTCTGAGACTGAAAAATGGGAACTGTTTTCGCCTGAGTTTACGAGTCCTCGCCTCAGATACTACGACGGCCTATCGTTAACTCAGTTTTTTCGCGATCGCATCTCCCCCGACATGTTCGAATTCGTCGGTCATGCCACCGGAATGATTCATTACGAGCGAGTATCATTACTCAACGGCTTAATTGACTTTTTTGCCTGGTATAGAGCCAAGCAGTACAAATTAGCCGGGGGCCTAGAAACCCTGGTGAATGCCTTTGTAAAAAGGCTGCCTGGCAATATAGTCACCCAGGCCCAGGTAAGCACCATCGAAATGACGAATACTGGTGTCAGGCTTCACTGGAATGGCCTTCGGGGGAAACAAACGACGGAGTTTGATGCCGTTATCTGCACCGTACCCGCTACGGCTCTAGCAAACATTGAGTTTCATCCGCCGCTGCCTCAAAAACAGCAGTATGCCATTGATAATCTCGGCTATTGCAGTGCAGCCAAAACCCTATTTCACTGTACAGCTCGACCGTGGGAGTTTGTCGATGGCATTTACGGCGGTGCTAGTTTTACAGACCTAAATATCGAGAAATGCTGGTACCCGCATGATAATGCCCGCCTGGCGGAGTCATCATCGGATGATCCCCGTTGGGTGGCGCATACCCCTGATAGGTCACACCAACCGGCAGCATTCACCGCTGCCTACCGATGGGAGCAAAATGCCCGAGATTTTCGCGATCTTAACGAGGGCGATCGCACTGAGCGGACACTAGATGACATCAGACAGCTCCATCCCCAGATTGATCCCCATGTGGATCAGGTGGTTCACTATATTTGGGACGAAGACCACCAGCCAGGGTCCGGTGCCTATGCGTTTTTTGCCCCCGGAGAGCGGGAACAGTTTCAGGGGTGGCTGGGGTTACCCTATCCGCAAGAACGCCCCCGAGTCTTTTTTGCAGGAGAACATTTGGCGATTAACCATGCTTCAGTACAAGGGGCGGTACAAACTGCGATCGCAGCCATCATCAACTATCTCGAAACTCACTAGAGATAAGGAAAAACACTAATATAACTTTTCTGTTTTTTAGCTGCTTAGTTGTCTAGTTGAATAGGCTGCCTTTACAACGTTCGAGACCACCCTCAGCTGTCTCGAAATAGCCTAAATCTCAACAAGAAATACATGACTTTTCAGACTTGTGCAGGCTTTTCTTCTATTTTATGCTGATGGTGGCAATTTAGCCCACAATCCATACTGCAAGTTTGTAAATATTACATGCCTATACGAGTTAGGCATAGAAACTCCATGGAAATAGCAACTACAGAAAATTTCTTTGATGAATTCGCAGACAGATATGATCTTGAATTTGTGGAGTATAAAAACTCTACATTAATAGAAGTAAAAAATATTTTTGAAAAGTATTCTTATAAATCTGGAAATATTCTAGACCTAGGATGTGGGACAGGTTTGCTGAGTGAAGCCTTAGGAAGCGACTTTGAATATACAGGAGTTGACATCTCTTCTAATATGCTCAAAAGAGCCTCTGCAAGAGGTTATAAAAAGGTCACAAAGAACAGTATTGAAGATTTTTTTCTCTCCTTAAAAAATGAAGAATATGATTTTGTTGTTGCATTTGGCGTGCTTTACTATATTGAAGATGTCGGAACGATAATTCAGCAAATGAAGAGATTTGCTAGGCAAGCAGTTTACTTCGATCTTTGCATCCTCCCGCCAAAGTTTATACAACGAAGTTCTACAGTTGTTTATGATCACTCAAATTTCCCTCTCTTAAATGCTACAGAGGATTATCGTACCTTTGGTTGGACATCCCCAACTCAGCGCATACCCATTGATACAAGAATGGTTTTGTTAACCATAAGTTAAATATTTCTTTGTGTTTTGTATATACTTAAGGGCTGTCAAGAATTTGGCAGTCCTAAGTCAGGAAGGCTAGGCCCTTACTGATTTAGAGGATGAACCGATTTGCAAAACGTTCTACTAGCCTGAATTTGATAAACGAAAATCATACCGGGGATCAGCAACACCCAAAAAACTAAGCTCAAGCTTTACCCAACGTCCTCTTCCAGTAAAAAACTAAAATACTTCCGGTATAGCTCACACCGTAGCTTAACCTCATACCCCATCATTTTCACGAGGCCTATATCCACCAGCGCACTAGCTTGCTCAAAGTTTAAACAGACCGGTTCATAACTTAACAGCACCTGACCAAGCGCTTTAACCAAAGCATCTTCCCGTTGCACTATTAGCCAGAGACCATGCAAATACTCTCGATAAATTCCCCCATTAGTCGCAGCAACCTGCAGTATCTGCTCCACAGAAAACTGCCCAGACTTTAACCAGTAGAACGCCAGCTGCATCAGATAGGGATGTCCCCCAACCAGCTCCACCAGCGACTCCAGGTCAGCCGTTTCGCGACCTTGCATTCCCCCTAGGGAGTAGCACGTTCTCAAGCAATGAATCTGCTGGCAGGTCAAGCAATTAAGTTCAACCTGCAGCCCAATATTAAAGGGGGATTGATGCTCATGCACCGGCAAGTTCAACGTATCAACATGGGCCAAAACCAATCGTAGCTTCTGCCATTGAGGACGCACCTTAGCCTGCTCATACCAGGACCGTAGCATGGCAAAAAAATTCTTGGCGATGGCAGGATACTCCATCAGAGCATGGCAGGTATCGATCGCAATCACCAAAGGAGAATTGATCTGGGCCAGAATATGCTCCTGCATATACGTAGTGCAGTTCAGCTTACTACCAGCATCCTTAAACCAATATTTGTCCAGATCCCAGGGCAGATTAAGCTGCTGATTAATAGACCAGCAAAACCAGCGAAAGAATGCATCTAAACTCTCTAGAGATGCCGTGTCCGCCTGACGCGTGTCAACGATAACCGTTGCATGCCCCATTTGCTGACACTCACCTAGCAAATGATTTATCAAAGACGTTTTGCCCATGCGCCAGGGAGCCTTGATGCGCAGCAACCCCCCCGGATGCTGGAGCGCTGAAACAGCCAACTCCTCCACTGGCGAACGCCTAATATAAAAAGGTGACCCAAATGATAATGGCGAGCCAGGATATTCGAGCAGCTGTTCCACCTCAGGCAGCGATGGCCCTGTCGGCAAGGCTTTATCTAATAAGCTTGCCGACGCGTTTGCGGGATTGACTGTAGCAGCAGCCTTCATTGCAGCTTTTGGAGCACCTTTCACAGGCTGTGATTGTGTTGTAAGCTCCGTCAGCGTGTAACGTAGCCTCTTTTTAGAAACCGGATATCCTAAACTTTCGGATAGGGACTGCCAAATGCGAGACCCTGTATCTTTCAGATACCCCTCTTCATAGCCTAATGACAGGGCCATCTCACGGTAGCGTTTACCTTCCCAGCTATAGCAAATCACCAGCTCCTCCAGAGAACTTAGCTCCCGTGGAGCGAGTATGTCTCGAATTAAGGTAAGCGCGGCCTGATTATCCATCCACCCAATCAATCTGTAAACCTAATCACTCGTAGCTTCAATCCCGTAGATTTGTATACCCGTAACTCTATAGCTCTATGCAGATGTCGCTTGCCATATGTTATTCCCCACGTAATATTTAATGCGCTTGATATAGACTAACACGACTAATCTGACTAATCTGACTAAGAACACTTTCAGCCATAAACGGATCAATTTAAGGAGTACTCCCGTGATTTTGGTTGCCCAGACTACAAAAGAAAAGGCTCATGTGTAGTTAATCTAGAGCACGTATATAATGCGGGTTATTACACTTGGGTTCATAACGTTTTAATGACCACTGTTTACTTTTGCCGCAAACCCGATAAAATTAGCTGTGAAGTATTGCGCTGTGAAGTATTACATATAAACCTCACTTATCCTGTAAATTCTAGTTTGCCAGCAGCTTTGTGCCCGCTACGAGTTTTGTTGGCTCGGAGTTAACTAGACCACGTTGCTTGCGATGAGAGTGGCATGTTTCATATATCCTAGTTGGGTTGCCCTTTATTGAAGGATTATGTGTGAAATGGCAGCTATGTGTGCTAAGCGAGATTTCTCTACACAGCTGGTAAATACAATTTTTGTGTAGTCCTCAAAGTATTAAAAGTCTGCTTTTGATTGCATAAGCTTTGATCCTGTTTTTTAATTTAGACAGCACATGGGAATCTGCATGCCTGCTTTTTCTCCATGCCAAATGCATCACAATCTCGGAAATAGCAGTTTTTAGGCATTCTCACACGGCTTAAACTATTTTATTGGCATTAGGACCCCCAAGAAAACAATGCGTAAGTTTGTTGTTCTGATTAAATTTCAAGCCATAGCAGTAACCAGTGCGGCAACCGGTGTTCTTGCATTATCTGCTGTTTTAGGGCTGCCCGCCTTAGCTCAAGACGCTGAGTCAGATGCTCAAGAGACCCCCGTCGAGGTGGTGACCCTGCGGTTGAAGAGGAAGAGTCAGAACCTTTAGACCCGATCACAGCTGATAATCCTGAAATCCCGACCAATCAGCTTGAAATTATGCTGAAGCCTCTGCCTCAGGAGCAGGTACAAGCAGAAGCTGATGCTTGGTATTCCCTCCTCCAGGAAAAAGCCCAGGAAATTAGTGACCTGGAACTCAGCATTGCGCGGCAAACAGCCGAAATCGATGGAGCCGTCGATTCTGAAAAGGAAAAGGATGTTGTTACGGTCACCGAACTGAAAACTGAACAAACAACCCTCGTCAGCCGTTTAAGTACGGTGGTAGATGACTTAGAGGCAAAAGGCGGTGACCCCACAGTTTATCGTCAATACTCAGACGTCATCAGTGGGGTTGAGTTTAACATCACGAATACTCAAGGGTTGGGGTTACGATTTCAGACCTGGCTACAGTCAGAAGAGGGCGGCATCAAATGGGGGCTAAATCTTCTAAAATTTGGTGGCATTTTAGTAGTAGCCTCTGTAATTGCTCCACGGGCAGGAAAGATCACCGATAAGGCACTGACTCGAGTAAACAATATCTCAAATCTATTCCGTGGCTTTATTGTTATGACGGTTAAGCGCGGTGTTTTAGTTGTCGGTGGCCTACTGGCACTAGCCTAGCTCATCAATCTCCGCTTCACTCAACCCCGTAAACCGAGCAATCTCCTGAACCGACAAGCCCGCCCCCTTCATCTGTTGAGCAACCTGCTGCAATGCCTTGTTCAATGCTGTTCACCCCCTGTTCAATGCCCTGCTCTATGCCCTGCTCTATGCCCTGCTCTATGCCCTGCTCTATGCCCTGCTTGATACCTGCCTGAAGACTTTCCTGAATTAACGTTTGCGTCACATTAAAATTATCCCGATAAACCTTTAAACTCTCCTGATACAGCGCCTGCTCTTGTTCCGAAAAATTAGCGATTTTCGCCACCTCAAACAGCTGCTCAAACACCCCTTCCTGTAACCGACTCGGCGGCGTTTCCATCTGCGCCAAATGCCGCAGCACAAACAACCACCTGTCAGCCTGAGAGCTTAACTCATCCAACGTTTTCTTAAACTTCGGTAGCTCAATATAAATAAACTTCAGCTTGTCATAGAACACCTCACAGTTTTGATCCTTGAGTTCAACCGTATGAATTATCGTATCCTCATGTTTGTGCTCATCAAAAATAAAGTCCAAAACTCCAACTGTATACACAGCGCTTAACTCGTAGTCCCAAGAACCAACACGTGCCTGTTCTTGAATCGGAAATGTAGAATAATAAACACTTCTGTCCTTAAAAAACTGTTGTTTTGCCTTCTGGACTTCAACAATAATCCGTTCCCCACTATCCGTCTGACAATAAATATCAAAAATTGCCTTACGATCCGCCCAGGTTCTGCCAATAGATTCAGGATTCTTAAACGTCACATCCTGAATGTGGTGATAGTCTGGCAACAACGTATTCAAAAAGTCGATGAGCAACGCTTTGTGAGGTTCGGTGCCAAACAAACGCTTAAACCCAAAATCAGTGAGCGGGTCAATGTACTTATCGGGGAGTAGGAACGTCATTGCAGACTAGTGGTACATATGTTTCTAGTCTAGCGTAGTTTTATCGGCGTTTGTATTCAGCAACTGGGTGCATTTTGCGATCGCAACCTCCAACCGTCCATTCCATACATTGTGGACGGTTAATATCATCTAGCTGATACCTTTGATTTTATGGGTGCGTTTTGCGATCGCAGCCATCCTCAGATTTGGTTGTAATTGAACTTTCCCTCATCCTAAAGCTCATCAATCTCCGCTTCACTCAACCCCGTAAACCGAGCAATCTCCTGAACCGACAAGCCTGCCACCTTCATCTGTTGAGCAACCTGCTGCACACCCTGTTCAATGCCTTGTTCAATCTATGCCCTGCTCTATGCCCTGCTCTATGCCCTGCTTGATACCTGCCTGAAGACTTTCCTGAATTAACGTTTGCGTCACATTAAAATTATCCCGATAAACCTTTAAACTCTCCTGATACAGCGCCTGCTCTTGTTCCGAAAAATTAGCGATTTTCGCCACCTCAAACAGCTGCTCAAACACCCCTTCCTGTAACCGACTCGGCGGCGTTTCCATCTGCGCCAAATGCCGCAGCACAAACAACCACCTGTCAGCCTGAGAGCTTAACTCATCCAACGTTTTCTTAAACTTCGGTAGCTCAATATAAATAAACTTCAGCTTGTCATAGAACACCTCACAGTTTTGATCCTTGAGTTCAACCGTATGAATGATCGTATCCTCATGTTTATGCTCATCAAAAATAAAGTCTAAAACCCCCACCGTATACACAGCCGTTAATTCGTAGTCCCAGGAACCGATGCGCGCCTGTTCTTGAATCGGAAATGTAGAATAATAAACACTTCTGTCCTTAAAAAACTGTTGTTTTGCCTTCTGGACTTCAACAATAATCCGTTCCCCACTATCCGTCTGACAATAAATATCAAAAATTGCCTTACGATCCGCCCAGGTTCTGCCAATAGATTCAGGATTCTTAAACGTCACATCCTGAATGTGGTGATAGTCTGGCAACAACGTATTCAAAAAGTCGATGAGCAACGCTTTGTGAGGTTCGGTGCCAAACAAACGCTTAAACCCAAAATCAGTGAGCGGGTCAATGTACTTATCGGGGAGTAGGAACGTCATTGCAGACTAGTGGTACATATGTTTCTAGTCTAGCGTAGTTTTATCGGCGTTTGTATTCAGCAACTGGGTGCATTTTGCGATCGCAACCTCCAACCGTCCATTCCATACATTGTGGACGGTGGATGCCCTCTAGATGACACCTGTGATTTTATGGGTGCGTTTTGCGATCGCAGCCATCCTCAGATTTGGTTGTAATTGAACTTTCCCTCATCCTAAAGCTCATCAATCTCCGCTTCACTCAACCCCGTAAACCGAGCAATCTCCTGAACCGACAAGCCCGCCCCCTTCATCTGTTGAGCAACCTGCTGCACCCCCTGTTCAATCCCCTGCTTGATGCCTGCCTGAAGACTTTCCTGAATCAACGTTTGCGTCACATTAAAATTATCCCGATAAACCTTTAAACTCTCCTGATACAGCGCCTGCTCTTGTTCCGAAAAATTAGCGATTTTCGCCACCTCAAATAGCTGCTCAAACACCCCTTCCTGTAACCGACTCGGCGGCGTTTCTGGTCAATCACCTCATTCAAAAAGGCCGCACTACCCATGGCAGGCTCACACACTGTAAGCGAGAGAATGTCATCCGCCGTTTTATCCTTCAGTAGTTCCTTGAGCGCATATTTCACCAAACACTCCGTCAACGACTGGGGCGTATAGTAGCTAGCACTCTTCTGCCGATCTCGTCCAGCTAATCGAAACAAAAACTTACCCCTTGGATGTTTGCGAGGTGCTTCATGCGTGACCGGATCTTTAACAAACTCCTCCGGCTTAAACTCTTCTAGTCGCGCCTTGGGCACAAAGTAGCCTACCTCCAGCTCACTACGCTCGGTCGGTCCTTTTGGCTTATTCTTGCCACTACTTTTCGGTGCTGGCTGCACCTCATATAAATCCTCTTCTGCCAAAAAGGCCGAGAGGCTTAGCAACCCCTCGTAGACCTCTCCTAGCTGGTTTACCCCCAGCTGAGCATAGCTAATCCGCCCCCGCCGCTGGTGCTTTCCAGGTTTCGACAACGACATTAGCTCCAGCACCTGCCGCAGCACCGTATTCCGAAACTTCACCCGGTTCAGCATCGGTGTCCAATGGGGGTCAAACAAATGACTCTTTAGGGCAGGTAAACGAAATGAATTGTGCAGAGGTCCATCTTCATCCCGCCAGGTCACCGGGCTGCTCACCGGCTGACTATCAAATAAATTCTGTTGTGCAGCTTCAGCTTCTTCCCGCTGTTGCTGCTGCACTCGCTGCTGCCGCACCTGTTCAGACTCTAGGTTGGGATACCCCTCCCACAGCAACTTAAACAACCGACGAATGGACCGATCAATAAAATAACCGTTTTCATCCTCCTGGGTCAGCAGCTCCACCTGCTCCAGATCCCGCAGCGTCTCCAGACTATACCCTTCCCGGTACACATCCGACCCCATGGGAATATACCCCAGCTCCGGTCGCGCCTCGATATAAAACACAAACAACAATCGATAGACCCAGCGCAAACACTCAATCTTCAGCTGATTTGGATCAATCTCTCGCTCCCCCTCAGCCTTTTGATAGTCCGTCGAAAACACCCGCTCCCGCAGGACCGTTTTGCGATAGTGGATCACCTCATTCCCCAACAGCTCAATCGCCTGCCGCAGGGCAAATTTCAGATCCTCCGACACACTGTAGGCATGGCGATGACTGTTCTCATTGAGATCATCCAACAGCGGACTCCTCTCAGTGGGGCAGGTATGCTCTCGATGCAGCAACGTAGCCGCTGCCAATAGGGCACTGGCATCCCGTTCATTTAGCAGCTCTTGCAAATCAAACCGCAATAGCCGCGAAGCACTCCACTTATTAGGATCTAGCAGATCTTCTAGTTTGTCAGTCAGAATTTTTGTAGTATCTAATTCTTCGCCTGTTCCAATCGTCTCAGGTACCGAAACATTTAAGGACAGCACATCCGTCGGGTCCTCTGCCGGGTTAAACCCTTCCAAAATCCAAAGCTGGGGCAGGCTATTACTGCGGGATACCTCCGCCACAATGGGCAGCAACGTATCATTCTCCAACGGCTTCACCTGGGGCTGCCAGGTATAGCCCAAAATTGGCAACAGCTGTTGAAAAAACTCTCGCTGCATGGCCAGTTTGTCCGCCTCTTGGCGCACACGGGCCATCCGGTCTTGCAAACGAAAATAGGGCTGCCGTAAACTCCCTAACGCCTGGTCCGGCGATTTGCTTTCGCCACTGCCTGTCCCCTGAGCAGCCGCTTCTGCCTTCCACCACTGCTCCACCGCCTTCAAATCTGCTTGAAGAATGGCATCCAAATAGTGGGCCGAGTAAAACTCATTTTCATTAGCAATTCCCGGTAAGGCCATAGATTAGTGATCCTTTATACCCAATAGCAGTTTTAATTCTGGGAGTTCAATTCTAAAAAATTGGTTAGCGGCTGAATCTGATAGCTAGTGCCCTGTAATGTACGCAAAAGCTTCTGATCGGCGGTCACCATGGGCAAGTCCAACCGATTAGCAAGCTCTACGTAGCAGGCGTCATAAGCCGATATCGTTTGAGCAATGGCAATGTCTAAGGCTTCACTGACTAACTCTGGCAGACTAACTATCTGAAGATCCAAAGCTTTTAATCTGGTCAAACTAGTTTTTGCCTCAGTGGCAGGGTAATTGGCCCGCCGCACATATTGCCAAAGCACATTGGCACATTCGGCATAAAACAGATCAGGTACGTATAGCTCAGTATCTGGAGCCGTCCCAAGTTTGCCAAAAAGAGTCTCGGCCTGCTCAGACCCCTCCTGAGTAATAAAAAGTTTGATAGCAATACTGGCATCGACGACACAGCGCATTGCGTCACTCATCGTACCCTCGGATTTCTCTCAAAATGGCAACGCTATCCGGTACGGTTGTTGGGGGCGTCCAGCGGGCTTGGCGAATTTCTTGGAGCACTCTGGCTTGGGCCTGCCGCCGCAGTTCACTGTCCAAAGCACGTTGGAGCAGGGTAATAATTTGCTCGTTTATAGAGCGAGCTTGGGAAAGGGCCATGCCTTTAATTTGGGTATATAGCTCATCAGGTAGTTCCAATGTGTTGATTGGCGTCATCCAAACCTCCAGAGGACTTCTATTAATTCATCTATTCAACAAAGCTCATAGATGTTCCATTTAGATCATATGGTTACGTATTTATTAATCTCCTTAAACCGTTACTTATCAGTGTATTGGCTAACTTTTAACCTGACTGCAAAACGGCAACGAGCTTAACAAACGGCTCAGGTTCCGTAGTCATCGACAGATTCACCCAGTCACGATAATCCTTAAACACCTTCTGAATGTGGGTCAGCTGATTCTGCCGACGCTGCTGCCGCATCGCTTCCGGGCGTTTGTCTGCCCCAAACAGCAGCTCTAGCTGTTCCATATGATGTCCCTGGAGCCGATCCAATCGTGCTTTTTGCTCCTGCAGCTGCTCCGATAGGACTGCATCAAACGTAGTACGTTCTGCTAGCAAATAACGCCGCGCCTGCTCAATCGCCTCAGCCCGCAAGGGTAGCAAATCGTCCACAGGCATTTCCCCCGGATTTGGAATCGGCTCCTGACCCAGCTGGGTACGCTCCACAGTTTCTGCAAAGGGCTCAATGGCCTGAAACGCCAGCACCTTGGCACTTTCCTGGCCAAACGCTTCCACAATGCGGTTTTGCTCTACATCCGGCATCCCCCCATCCAACACCTCCACCGCTTCCGGCTTTAGTTTTAGAGCCTGGGGCAGATGCTCCTTTAGAAATTTCAGTGTTTCCAGTCGCCCGGTGAAAATCACCAGTCGGTCCTTGCGGTCTTTACCTTTCCACTTAAACTGCTGCCGCAGCAATACGAGCAGGGCCTGGTATTTAGAAAAAGCATCCTTATCCACCCTTTCCAAGGACCGCCGTAAATCGTCTAACACCCCAATATCCTGGCGTTCGGCAGGGCCAATGGGCTCCTGTTTCTGCAACCGTTTGATGCGGTTGTTCACCGTTTCCAAACAGGCGGCAGGGCTGGACAACATTGCCTTTAGCAAGGTGGTCTTAAACAACTGGGTTGCCGTGCGCCGACTGTCGATCCGCTCAAAGGTCAGTTCATTTAGCTGTTCAAATACCTGTTCTTCTGCCGTGGAGGCCTGGGCCTCCACGGGGTCCACATTACGCTCAGGTACCCACTGCTTCAAGTCATTGAGCACATCCTTCTTGAAACGACGGACATACAGATCGCGAATATCATCCTGAGTATAGTCACTTTCATTTGCGATCGCAGTGGCATCCAGCATATTCATCAAGCTGGCAAAGCTTTCTGGCCGACCATCATGGGGGGTGGCCGACAGCAAAATCAGCGTATCTGAACGAGTTGCCAATCGGTCCGCCAGCTTAGCTCGCTTCGAGGCCGACTGTCCCCGTCCCCAAATGAGCTTCTAGAAATAGCAGGCTATGGACAAACCCCGAGGAAGTATCGGTCGTTAGCTGAGTTTCTTCAGGACGCAATACCCGAATATCATCTTCCAGGTCCTCGATAAATCGAGCCGTCTTCCCCTGGATAAACTCAGACACCCCAATCGCTTCAATAATCCGGCCACCATCTACCGCCGTATCAGTCGCTTTTACCAGCCATTCCGCATCGCGACACAGAATCCTGGCTCCGGGGGCTATGACACTAGATTGCAATTGCGATCGCTCCTGTTGTCCACTGGACATGCAAGAGAATAACCCAAGATCTTATAAACAGCTCTACTTGTAATATCGCTATAACCTTTATCATTCAAGAACTCTCCGTAATTCTACGTAGAGCTATAGATCATTCGCGCATCCACAACCTAACGGTCTATTCCCCTCGATTTCCCCGTCCCTGTCGATATCTGCAACGACTGAATCGACTGGACCTGAGCAACGGTACCCTTAGCATATTGGTCCAACGACCCAGCATCCATCCCCTTCACCCCCTGCTGAAACTGAGCATACGGCCCCTGATACAACAAGTGGGTTACCGCCTCAGCCGACTCCCCAGCTCGCAGCGCAGCAGCTACCACCTGTTGATCTAACTGAATCGCTGCCAGGTCACTACTCACATGCTCTCGATACAGGTCAGCATAGCTCTGAATTTTGCCAGTAACCGCATTCGCATATTCCGTGTACCGCTGCTTTTGAGCCGTATCCACCTGCGTTTTAGCATAGTGCAGCAGTTTGGGTAGAGCCGCCTTCTTCTCCTCTGGTGATTGCGACCTCGTCTCGCACTGCACATAGGGTCCCTGAGCAACAAATTGAATCACCTGCCGGGGAGAATGCCCCGCTTGCAATGCCACCTGAGCAACCGTGCGATCCAGCTGTTGAGCAGTTTGTTGATCCTCAGGATCCTCACTCGCGTAAGCCTGAAATAAAGTCTGATAATCCTCGAAATTCACTCTTAGAGCAGCCTTTGCGAGAACTAAATACTGTTCTCTAGCCTGTTTCCCCTTCTCCGTATCAGGCTCACGAGGCAATAATGGAGCCTCTTCTGAAGTAGTTTCTTTGCCAGTCTTAGGAGACTTTGCCATGTACATCCATTGCCTTTCAAGTACTCCGCTCGATTAACGGTACCTCAGATCATGAGTTCGTCTCAGTTGCGATCGCCTATTTACTAAAACACTGGATCAACAAGACTGGCACTGGCCCATCATCCCTAAATCAGCTCAGCAGAGCCCCCATGCCCCTTGGTGGGAGCAATCAGATGGTGATGAATCAGAATCATTCTCTCTTAATCCTACTGCCGAGATTCTGGGGTATCTATATGACTATCAACATCTTGTCCCGGAAACCATTATCTCTCAGGTATCGGAGCGGGTTATGGGTGCATTATCACCTACAAATAAGATTGAGGTGCATGACCTATTATGTTGCCTACGTCTAATGAAGACAAAGACACTACCCAATGAATTCCGTGAACAAATTCGCCAAGCATTGGCCCAGCAGCTTGATGGAACCATTGAACAAGATCCTGCAAAGTGGGAAGGCTATTGCTTGCGACCATTATCAAGTGATCGATGCTCCCGATTCTACTTTTATAGCTGGCATGGAAGAAGCCAGTGATAGTATTACCTGAGAACAATTCAATCACTAGGCAAGCTCGTCCTCGTACAATGTGTCACCTAGGCTACATCATTTTTTAGGGTAAGTAGTACGCGTTTCAAATGTCTAAGGACTATTTGAGCTTTGCGATCGCTCAGTCAGATTATGTTAGTGCGCGATCGCAATTTCCCCACAATGGGATATACACTCAAAACAACACTAGCTATGGCAATTACAGCCAGCATGGCCACAGCCAGAAGTGCCCTCCCCATGTCCATTGGCACAGCCTTCGCTGCAATAATACTGCTCATTCTTTTGAATAGCACTGCTGATATCAACAATGCATAGACAAGAATCACAGGCACATTTCATTTGAGTTACGACGGTCATAATGGTCTCCTTGTATAGATACAGTCAAAATTTATGAGTCAATATCTGAACAATTGCTCATATATCAAAACATAACATATGAACAGGCATTCAGGTGTTAGTCTTGTCAAAGAGATTAGATTTACTGGCTTAAGCAATTTTCATGGGCGAACATTCTGAGCTGCAGGTATTAACAGTAGAAAAGGCTCAGCGGATGGCGGCATTCTTTAGTGTTTTAGGGGATGCCAACCGCTGGCGAATTTTGTCAGCCCTTGCCAATGGAGAAATGCCAGTGGGAGAGCTGGCCGCTATTGTGGAAATGAGTGAGTCAGCCGTTTCACATCAGCTGCGGATTCTGCGGTCTTCTCAGCTTGTACGCTACCGCAGACAGGGTCGCAATATTTTTTACTCCCTGAAAGATCATCATATTCTGAATTTATATCGAGATGTTTCAGAACATTTAGATGAGCCCATCGACGAGACAGAGTTAGATTAACCCAAAAGGGTGGCTGCAAACAACTTGCCATGCAGTCTCCTTCCAGGTGGCAGACTGCACTTCACACTGCTCATAAAACGAGAGTTTGCCATCCCGTTCTAGCCTGCGCAATTTTGTCAGCACAGCTGGTGTTAGCGACTTCATCGCATTATGCAACCAGGTTTTGAACCAAACGCCTGACCTTAAAAACTGTTAGCGCCCTATGCAATCCTTTGACCTGACCTTGGTAGCCGGTCCTCCTGGGGTGGGTAAAACCACCTGGATTAGCCAGTTTCTTAAAGACGCTTCCCGCCCTCTGTTTTATCTGTGTCCTTGTGCTCAGGAGTCTGTTGATTTGGCCCGAATTGGCTATTGCTTTCCCTGGGTGTCGATTATTTCTGACGATCAGGCGGCTGCCGTGCTGGCCGATTTGCCGGACCAGGCCGAGGTTTTTATAGAGTTAGGCTTTCATCTGGATCTGGAGTCACCGCTTTTAGTCACGTTGCCTGGGCGACGGATCGCCATCTTGCCGCCTAGTTTAGAATCGTCTGAATGGCACAACTGGGCTGACGAGGTTATGCCTAGTGCAATGTCAAAGCTTAATTTTAGGGTAAACGGAAGCTAGCTTACAGCGAGCATCATCGACCTGCATCTGCCAGTCAACTCCCCGTTGCCTGTTGTTGATATCGTTCGACCAAGCTGTCGTTTCAGCCCGTAGCGTATCGATGTCTTCAAAGCGTCTACCATCAATGCACTGTCGAGTCATTGCACTCACATCATTTTCTGCGATGTTGAGCCAACTGCCATGCTTCGGGGTATAACAAAATTCGATTCGCTGCACCAATTTTCGCGCTCGTTCAGGCTCGAATGCTTCGTAAAAAGCCCCTTTGGTGTGTGTATTGAGATTGTCACACACCAATCGTACTTTCTCGCAATCGGCATAGCGGTTTTCCAGTATGTCAGCCACTTCAAGCGCCCAATCCACTTTGGTGCGACTCGGACGTACGCTCACTTGCCGCCAACCGGCTAACGGCTCAGTAAACATGAAAATACTCGCGGTCCCGGCCCGTTCATACTCATAGTCCACCCGTTTGCCATGGTTAGCCGTGGCCGGAAGCGGGGGACGACTCTCTCGTTGAAATTGAACGGGTTGTTCATCCATGCAAATCGTCGGACGGGTTGGGTCGTAAGGCTGGGCATAGACATCAAGCACCGCTTCCATGTGAGCCACAAATTCAGCATCGGTCTCAGGGGGAATCACCCAGTACTCTATCTTGCGATTGGTCATGCCATTTTTTTCAGAGTCTGTCGCACCGTCTCATGGCTGACCGTGTCAACCAGACCCAATTCAACCACCTTACGAGCTAGCAAACGCAATGACCAATTGGCATACCCGGCGGGAGGGGCTCCTAATCGCAGGGCAATCACTTGGGCTTCCTGCTCGCCATCAAGGAGCTTATCCGTGGGGGGACGGCGTCGCTTCGCACCATTAAGAGTTACCGCAAACCCTTGCTCAACCAAGCGGCGGCGAATATTCTCCACGGTCTTTGTTCGACAGTCAAACGCATCGGCGATCTCCTGGTCAGTCCAGTTCGGTCCATCGGCATCCGCTTTCAGTAAAATCTGAGCGCGACGCACTTTCTGGCTGCTGCCCTTCAGCTTTTTGATCACCGCTTGTAACTGATGGCGCTCATCGGGAGTTAGACGGACAATATACTTTTTCTGCATAGGATTCCGGTACGCTGCATAGAGCTTACAGCAACACTCTCAATAACCCTAATTTTTAGTCTTGACGCTGCACTAGGGGACTCTACTATAGCTAGGGAACTCTAGGACTAGAGCACAGTGTCTAGGCGGTCGGCATAGTCGGTCATTTCCGCATAGCCTTTTAAATGTTTGTCTCAGTTGAGAAACCACACCATCCACTGAGATACCTGGTTTTAAAAACAACCCCAGAGACGCAATGCATCGACGTATTACCGCTCCGACTGGCCGCTACCTGTAAAACACTGTTGCCGATGATTGTGGCATTATTTTAGCGTTCCAGGATAGGTAACTCTATGCCTGATGACATCGTTCCATTCCTAATCGTGATGGGTTTACTCGTTACCTATCTATTTTGGTCAGCCGCTACAGAGATGGGCACTCGTTGGCCCTGGCGACGTTAATATCTTAAGAACCCGCCAAAACCCCAGGCCAATTAGCATCTCCTTTGCTAATATTTCCAGGAATATCCCGTTCCCAAGTGCGTTGCACACCCCTGCTATAGTTCAGATACAGCTTTCCATCCACAATTCTCCAGGCATTAGGGTCAATGGACGCCGTATATCCCTGACTCACAGCCCAGGCACAGAAGCCACCATACTGGGGTGCATACTGCTCAGGATTAGCCGCAAATAAGTCTCGATTTTCAGCACTGGCAAACTGCCAGGTTGCATTATTCCAGGTGTAGCTATACTCGGCATTACCTGCCACAGGTCCACCCTGGGTAAAGTAAGCCACCGGGTCAGTACCCCGAATTGCTAGACCATTACCATCTGTAAAATAACGAACTGTTTGGCTTGCTGTCTGGGCTACTTCCGTTGCTGTTTCAACCGTCGGTGTTTCAGTCGCCGCACCAGCACAGGGATTTACGTCAGTAGCAGGAGCTACTCCGGCACAGGGGTTAGGGGAAACTGCGACGTTGGCTGAGGCCTCTTGACTGGTAGGAATGTCTAAGCTTTTGACTGTGTCGGAGGAGGTACAACCTGCTGCCAGCACTAGGCTTGTCAGTAGTGCCAGAGTGAGTTTGCCTGGGTGTTTAGTATGCATAATCAAATCTGAATAGGGGTTTACTTATAGTTTTAGCTAACCACAGCTAACTTAATTTGTGATTAGTCATAGCTGAAATATGGCTCATGTCAAATCCTGACTAATCTCCCCAGTATCTCAAGACGAGACTTCGACTTGAGGCTTCGGCGGTGAACTCAGCCGAACCATATCATGAAATTGTTGTTTGATAGGTTTTAAGCTATGAAAATAGCGACTTACACTTTACTTTTTGGTGGTAGATCGGGAAATCGGGTTCATTGGCAAAAGGTGTTGGATAATGTCAATCCAGACATTTTGCTGTTGCAAGAAACATTGTCGCCAGCGGAATATTTGCCTGAGGATGTTGACCAAAAATGTAGGCATCAGATTCACTGGGTTGCAGTTGATCAGCGTCCCTGGGGTAGTGCACTTGTATAATTCCTTAGGAATGGGACATAGAACCACTGTAGTTAGCTATAGCAGCTTTGTTCTAGTCCTTACAGCATGCTTTCCTTAATATCGTCTTCCCAGTTTGTACCAGACGTTATCTACGACGACTCTAACCATATCGATATCACTCCAGATGATAGAGATAATTTGCCCTACCAGTTTTTGGATATCGTCAAACAGCTTAACCAAAATTACTTGCACTGGAAACACCTGCGGGAAACTCAGCAAGCTACCCATGCTACCTTTTATCTCTACACCAAGGAGGGTATTCAACAAGCGGTAGATAAAGCAGCTGAGGCTGGTAAGCCCATCGAGCAGCAGATGCTGCTGATTTTAGAAACTAACCTGGCATTGGCAACCATTAACTCATTGCTACTGGCCGGGAAGAACTATCTCAAGGTAGACCAGCTGCAAAACTGTAAAGATAGTATTGATACGGCCCTTTCTACGCTGTATGAATTTATCAAGACCCGAGAAAAGCTTAGCCAGTCTTGGGATATTGCCATCGAGAGTATTCGGCAAGATATTGTCAACGATAATGAAAGTACTCAGTATGCTGCCTATGGGTTTAAGGAACTCTCATCGCTGCAGGGGGATGATAAAATCGAGGCTCCTAATCTATATGTTGTTAGACAACAGCTAAGGTTGTTGCAAGATACCTTTAGCCAAATTTGTCCAGAGGATATTGGCACACGGTCTGTTGATTTGGCGATTAGCCGTCGGTTAGATTCATTGTTGTCCAATATCTTTATTGAGTTGGTGAAGCCCGATACCAAAGTCACTACCAACCGGACTGGGGATGACTTTTCGGCTGTGGTGGATGGGTCTGATGAACCGGTTGGGGTCTTCTCGCCTAATGGAGGCTACTATCTAAAACAGGTACCCAATCCGCCTGATTTTGAAGAATTGCACACAATGGCGAAGAATTGCACACTGATTTTGAAGAGACTGCACTGACCACTGCGACAATTATTGAGGTGCAAACTGGCGAAGAATTGCACACAATTACCTACAGTGGTTGGTTTACGGCCATGGCGTTTACCAATGATGGCAAGTCTCTGGCCATTGTTGTCGATAGTCGGGTCAAGGTGATCAATGTTGCCAATGGTCAGGAATTAGCTACGCTAGAGCATCAAGATCTAATCCGATCCACCTGCTTTTCCCCTGATGCTACCCATCTGGCAATGGTCTCCGTTGACCAGGCTGTCAAAATTGTTGAAGTGGCTACAGGTAGAACTATCCGTACCCTGACCCAGGGTAAAAATACAGCGCCCCTACATTTTTCGCCCAAGGGAACCTATCTGGCTGTACCCAGTGATCAAACCGTCAAGATATTAGCGGTGGCTACTGGCCATGAGGTGACCGCGTTTCCCCATGATCATGCGGTGACTGTGCTTGGGTTTTCGGCAGATGAGGCTTACATAGCCACCACGACAGGAGCAAACTCTCAAATCACAAAGGTGTCTACGGGTAAAAAAATTACGTCCATCTTGCACCAGGGTAAGCTGTGGGCCATTTGTTCATCTCCCGTTGGGACCTATCTTGCCATTGGTCTATGGGACCACACTATCAAGCTGATTAAAGTGGTTACTGAAACTGGGGGTAGAAATGTGTACACTATTCACCACCATAAACCTGTGAATGGGGTTGCGTTCTCTGAAGATGGTAGCTATCTGGCAACGGTGTCGGCGGATGGTACGGCCAAGGTCATCAAGGTGGCTACAGGCAGGCGAGTGACGACGATTACTCACGAGTCAGAGGTTGTGGCTCTGACATTTGCAGCGAATCGGTCTTACTTGGCAACGGCTGCTTTGGATGGCACAGTAAAGCTGTTGGATTTACCTAAGCTGACGGATGCGGATGCTGGGGAGTCTTCGGCGAATCCGCAGGTGGAAAAGTCTGCCCTGATGCAAATGAATAAAGCTGAGGTCTTTTTTAAAGCCTGGCGGATAGAACAGGCAAATGCTAATAGCTTCTATGAATTTATGTTGACGAAGGCGGAGCAAGGTGGCTTGTCGGCTAAATACAATGCGCCTATTTTAGATACCAATCTGTTGCTGGAAGCGTTATTTTTCTTGGTAGCCAGTGCTGAAAAGAATTACCAGACCATTAGTCCCTATTTGGCTGATTTGGAAAATGGTGAGTTATACTTACCTGCGTTGCAAGATCTCAGGGACAATGTTTCAGCGGCATTATCGTCTCTCTATGAGTTTATTCATAGCCGAATGCGGTTAGATGGTGATAGCTACCCCCAAGCATTGGAGCGATTTCAGCGGGATATTGAGGTGGATATTTACACCAACCAGCTGATCCTGAGTATTTACGAGAAAACCCTATCATTTCTACGCTATGCCGGAATTAAGCGGCGGAGTGAGTTTCGTACGGTGAAGGGGATGCTGGATGAGATTTTTGGCATTATTGATTCGCTGTTGCCAGACGAAGTTCGACGGCAACGAAATGGAACATCAAATGGAATAACAAATAATATTTCCATTGCAGAGGCACTGGGGGTGATTGAGGCGTTTAATTTGACGGAAGATGAGTTGGTACCGCTGTTGTTTAAGCTAAAGCATAGTGGTGTGATGAATTCGGCCATTGCCCTTGCTGCCGTGTCAAAGGTGACGTCTAAAACAGTTATAGATCTGTGTAGAGGTTTGCCTATCGCCGCAATCAATAAAGATGTGGCTCTATCGGCCATTAAGAAACGTCGTAAAACGCATTACATCGGTACATTACTGCCCTGGACTAAAATTGGGCAAAGAGATATTTTGCTTAAGAAACTGGAGACAGCTCCTGTTAAAACCTGGTGGAGACGATAACTCAACGTTTGTAAGAGACTAAACAGTCTCACTACTCAAGTATTTAATTAGAATTTGACAGTAGCTTTACATAAAAAATCCAAATATAAAAAAAGTAAAAAATCATTCTTAACGTTTATATTTAATAAAAGGTTAATTCAGCATAAAAAGTTTGTTCTGACAGTCCTCTCTTGGTCTGGGCTTAACCTATTGGACGTACAGTCTTATTGCTTGATGTAGGGACATCCCTGATTTTAATCGGGTATTTTCATTAGTCTTTAATAAACGCCTGTTTTCTCAGCCTGTGACTGACTTTTCTGTTGTTATTTGCACCTACAACGGTGAACATCGCCTGCCGCTATTGCTAGATCGACTAGGCGCGCAACGTATTCCCCAGGGGTTGACTTGGGAGATCCTTGTAGTCGATAACAATAGCCACGACCAAACGGCCCGGTGTATCCGTAACTATCAGCCACATTGGCCGTCTCACAGTACATTGCGTTATACATTTGAGCCTCGTCAAGGACTCGCCTATGCCCGTCGTCGGGCCATCCAAACCGTGACGAGTGAGCTAGTCGGCTTTCTCGATGACGATACCTTGCCAGCAGTAGACTGGGTTGCCCAAGCCTATGGATTTGGGCAAAAGCATCCTCAAGTTGGGGCCTATGGGAGTGCTATTGATGGCCATTACGAAAATCCTCCCCCAGAAGGATTTGAGCGCATTGCCAGCTGCTTAGCAGTGATTCAGCGGGGAGAGAAACCCTTTCAGTACGACTCTAAACAAGGGGTTTTACCTGCTGGAGCAGGGATGGTAATTCGACGTCAGACTTGGTACATCTGTGTACCTACAGAACCTGCACTCACAGGGGTATGTGGCACCAGCTTAAAAGCTAAGGGTGAAGATGTCGAAACCCTTAGCCATATCCGCAAGGGTGGCTGGCCCATTTGGCACAATCCCCAGATGAAACTGACTCATTTGATTCCTGCAAGCCGTCTACACCCCGCCTATTTACTCGATCTTTTTCAATCCATTGGTATTAGTCGTTACCCGCTACGCTGTGTTCGCTATCCTTGGTGGCAGCGCCCTTGGATGCTGCTTATACATGCGCTTAATGACTTCCGAAAACTGATAACTCATATCCTTACAACCAAACAGCTGTATCCGACCGACATTGTTACGGCCTGTGAACGGACATTATTGGTTCACAGCTTTATTAGCCCTATCTATGGGTTATCAGTAGGTCAGTTTTTTTTGCGAACAGATACGCGAATTTCCAGGGGATAACTCCCTCGTTAAACCATATTCTCCAAAGTCCATTTAGATCGATCTTGATAGTACCTTGACATCAAATTGACTCTTAGTAAGAGAAAACGAGACTTTCTTACCTCGCCCCAATTTTCTCAAAAAGTAAGGATGCATCTTTGGTTTGGTGAATTGGAATTTTAATGGTAAAGGTAGTAAACTGGCCAAGTGTGGAACGACATTCTAAACTGCCACCGTGGTATTCTGTAATACTTTGATAGCTCAGTGATAAACCTAGACCAGTCCCTTGGCCAACTGGTTTAGTGGTAAAAAAGGGTTCAAAGATACGATTCATAACCTTTTGAGAAATACCTGGCCCATTATCTGTAAAGCTAATCAGGGCATAGTCTTCATCTACTAACTGAGTTTGAATATTAATTTGGGGTGGTCTAGTACTTAATTCATCATTTCGGTGTTGGTGCTGTTCGTAAATCTTTTCCTTTAAAGCATCTACTGCATTTGTCAAAATATGCATAAAGACTTGATTTAAATGCCCTGGCAAACATTCAACAGGAACTTGTAAGTCATAGTTTTTTATGATTTCAATTGACTGCAGTCTAGAGCCCAATAGCAACAAGGCATGGTCGATTCCCTCATGCACATTTACTGATTTAATTTCGACTTCGTCTAGACGTGAGAAATTCCGCAAGGACATGACAATATCACTAATGCGCTCTGCACCACTTTTTAATGACTTCAGCAGTTTGGCAAAGTCTTCTGTGATAAAGTTGAGGTCCATCTGCTCTATGGCAGCCTGAATTATTTCTGGTGGGTCAGGATAAGCCTGTTGGTAGAGCCCCACTAGCTGAAGTAGTTCGTCACAATAGTCCTGAGCGGGTTCTAGATTTCCCTGAATAAAACTGATTGGATTGTTGAGTTCATGGCAAATGCCGGAAACGAGTTGTCCCACTCCAGCCATCTTTTCTTCTTGGATAACCCTTGTTTGAGCTTGCTTGAGTTCCATGAGCGCTATTTCTAGCTCAGCTGTTCTATCTGCTACACGATTCTCCAACTCCCTATTGTAGGCTCGCATATTCTCAGCTTCATGGCGTTTTAGAAGATTGGCATAGGCAGTTGAATGATATTTTAATCGTGCAATAAATTCAATTGGATCAGGTACCTTGACTAAATAATCATTCGCGCCAGTAGCAAAGGCTTCTGCCTTAACAACGGGTTCATCTCGGGTAGATAATACAATAACTGGAATAGTACTGGTGGTTGGATTAGCTCGAAAAAATTTCAACAGCATTAAGCCATCAGCATCAGGCATTACTAAATCTTGTAAAATTACTGTCGGCTGAATCTGAGTCGCCATGGGGATGGCTGTTTGAGCATTGTCACAGTAATAGAGTTGGATATCAGGTTCACTGGCAAGTAAACGTCGAATCGACTCAGCTACAATTGGTTGATCGTCAATCAGTAATACTCTAACGACTGTCTTATCATCTGCGGTTGATAACTGTTCAATGAACGATGATGTTTCTTGCATTGAACTATCTACTGTAGTAGTAGCGTTATCAAGAGATAAATATGAAGCTGTCATAATTCAAAAAGCTAAGAAACAAATTTACTAAATAAGTAATGAATATTGCACCACAACATTATTATTTTCCCATGGGTATAAGTACATTTCTAGAGCAAACCTACGGGGATACAAGCAGTTTGAGGTATCTGTTCTAGAAATTAAAACTAAGTTATTCAATCAATTGTCTTAAATAAATTAAGCGCTATGCTTGATGGCACTGCGTGACTATAACTACAGTCAAGTTATGGTTTCCGTAAAATGTACAATCATCTGATTAAGCGTCAGAATTTGTTTCGCAGCTCTTTGCTCGATGGCGGCTTTGGGCATACCAAATACAACACAGCTAGCTTCACTTTCAGCAATGGTATGCCACTTGGCTAAGCGCAGTTGCCCTAGACCCAGTGCGCCATCTTTACCCATACCGGTTAGGAGAGCAGCAATGCCAGGTTGTTCCCAATAGTTAGCGATACTGTGAAAAAACACATCCACAGACGGATGATGGGGATAGTTAACAGGGTCTTGAGTATAGCGAAGAGTATGGTTGGGACGCATTACCAGGTGTTGATTACCACCAGCCAACAATACTTGACCCATTTTGGGGTAGTCGCCATTACGGACTTGAACCACTGGTAGTTTTGAGGATTGATTTAACCAGCGCACAAGACCCGCAGCAAATTTTTCATCAATGTGTTGAACCACAATAATGGCAGCATTAAAGTTGCTAGGCAGCTGGCTGAGAATAGTCTGTAACGCTCCAGGTCCCCCAGTAGAGGTCCCAATGACGATCAGTTTTGGAAGTTGATCTTTGAGGGTTGATCTTTGAGGGGGTTGGGAGGGGGGATTTTTGCGAATCTTATGTGGGGCGTATGTGGTGTGCTTGGTCAGAATTGTTATTTTTCTGAGCAAAATGTTTACCGCTTCAGGGTTATCTGTGCCCAGACGCGGCGTTTTGACTACATCAAGGGCTCCATACCTCATGGCCTCAAATACCATGGCTGAATGCTTGGCAATGCTAGCTGTGACAATCAAAATAACACAGGGGGAATGCTGCATAATTTGACGGGTAGCTTCTACACCATTGAGGTTAGGCATGTGCATATCCATCAGGAGCAAGTCCGGAGTTTGTTGTGCACAGTATCTGATGGCCTCAGTTCCCGTCTGCGCGACCCATAAAAGTTTGTAATCTTGTGTGGTTAAAAGGGCACGTCGCAGGGCTTCGATTGCGATCGCACTGTCATTGGCAATAGCAATTTTAAGCATTTAATCCCCAATCAAATCAGTAACAGCTGTCAGTAAACTATTGTCATGAAAGCTACTTTTGGTTAGATAGTAGTCTGCACCTGCCTGAAGTCCGGCCAACTGATCCTCTTGACGGTCCTTATAGGAAACAATAATTATGGGTAGCTGGTTAAGTTGGGGATGTTCTTTGATCTGTTGTACTAACTCAATTCCATTCATACGAGGCATATCGATATCAGAAATAACCAGATCATACTGGCCACTGCGTACCGTATTCCAACCTTCCATTCCGTTAACGGCAACATCGACCTGATAACCGGAATTTTGTAAAAGTTTGCGCTCCATTTCTCGCACAGTAATCGAGTCGTCGACCACTAATATTCGCTTTTGCCGGGTAGGTACATTTCCGGTTGCCTGATGGGTGCTCAAGGATAGTTTGCCACCAGACACTAGCTGTTCAATAGAACAAACTAAATCAGCCACATCAATGACTAATAAGGGGGCTCCTTGATCTGTCAGTGCAGCCGCACTAATATCTTGCACTTTGCCTAAGCGTGAATCTAAGGGCCGCACGACTAAATCGCGTTCACTCAAAAATTTATCAACAATAATTCCATAGCGATGGGTTTGGTTACTGAGAATCACGACAGGCAATAGATCAGATTGTTCTCCGTCGGTTTCAGGCAGTTCCAGCACTTGGCGTCCACTGACCAAACTAATGTTCTCACCATCAACCACAATGTAGGGTCGATTTTCGCTAATAGCTACCTCTTCTAGATTGACCATCAACACCCGATCAATACGATTGAGACCGAATGCATAGGGCTCACCTGAAATCTCCACTAATAGGGCTCGAATAACTGATAGAGTGAGGGGTAATTGGAAATGAAAGGAGAGCCCATGGCCAGGATCGGACTGGGCCTTTAAAAGTCCTCCTACCTCTTGTACCATCGTGTGGGCAATATCTAACCCCACCCCTCTTCCAGCAATTTCCGTAACTTTCTGTGCCGTAGAAAAGCCAGGTAAAAACAAAAATTCCATCAGTTCTGACTCACTGAGTTGAGTTGCCATTTCAGCTGTGGTCAATTGCTTTTTAACTATTTGCTGGCGTAGATTGTCTAAGTCGATGCCACGGCCATCATCACTGACTGTAATGCAAAGCATCCCTGCTCGATGACTGGCCTCTAATCGAATCGTACCGGTTTCAGGTTTATTCAACTGCCGCCGCTGCTCCGGAGATTCTATGCCATGGGCAATTGCGTTACGCAACATGTGGTTTAACGGTGATTCTAACTTTTCGAGAATATCTCGATCAACTGGCGTTTTTTGACCAACGATCTCCAAATGAACTTGCTTGCCCAGATGTTTAGCCAGATCTCTCACCATTCTTGGAAATCCATGCACCCCATCAACAAAGGGACACATGTGGCTAGCGATCACCTCATGATATAAGTTGTCCGATAGTTGAGAAAATCGTCTGGAAAATTGGTCTAAATCCTCCAGACGCTCACTTAAAAGGGCATGGCAGTCTTGAGCTGTTTTCTGAGCCTCAACTAAGTGATATTGATGGGATAGTGCTAGATTTGGCTCATGTTGCAATTTAGTCAGCAAACGAGATAAAGTCTGTTGCTGACGCTTTAGGTGTAACATCGCGTCGGCAAATGGCTGAAACCAATTCACCTCCACTAAAGATTCCCCAGCCAATGCCATCAGCCGGTTTAGATTATCTACGCTCACCCGTACTACCCGCTCGGTAATAATTGTGTGAGTGTCACTAGTACTCACACAATTATCGACATGGGTTACTGAATTGCCAGCAGTTTGACTGACAAAACTCTCGTCATTTTTGGGCTCTCCATCAAACTCATCGATAACAATCGCTGCTGGGTATGTACCATTTGTGATAGGCTTGTCATTGACAACACCAACATTATTGGGTATGTCTTGTGGTGATTCTGAGGCGATCTCTGGCGATGATTCTACATTAGCGGGCAAATCCGGACTTAGGACTGGAGTGGATGACGTCGATAGCGGTTGTTGAGGTGACTCTAATCGTGGTCCAGCAGCAGACGTTGAAAGTGCGATAATATTATCAACTAACTGAGTTGTTGTCTCTGTTTGCTGTTTCAACCATTGCTCCAGATTAGAATCTTGTATTTGCCTTAGCTGATCGTACCAATCCACACCCGCCAATAATATGTCAATACTCTCGGTGTCGAGGAGGATTTTACCTGTTTGAGCCGCTACAAAGCAGTCTTCCATGGCATGGGCAACCTTGACGGCAAAATCTAATCCCACAATCCGAGCTGCACCTTTAACGGAATGGGCTGCCCGCATCAGCGTTTCTAATTTGGAAGTAACAATATTAGGATCAACTGCCGATTGAGACTCCACCGCCAATAAGTTGTCATTTAGCAGAGTGACCTGCGTCTCAACCTCCATGCGAAAAATATCAAGCATAGAGAAATTGCTAAAATCTTGAGGCGTATAGGTCATAGTGCTCCTTGTTGAAGTGCGTCAAATAAACGCCCCTCATCTAGATAGCTAACGTTCTCATCTTGCCAAGCCACAATTGCTTGAGTAAATCGTCCTAAGGTATTTCTGCCCAGCGAAGGGGCATTGCGCAAACCCTCGGAATCGCAACGATATAAACCATATAGTTTATCTACTTCAAATGCCCAAACATTTTGTCTTTTTTCAATTACAAGTAAATAGGCATCATTCTTGATATCATCGGTCGACCGTAGAGTTGTCAATCGAATAGGCGTAATCCCTAGCAGTTCATAGAGTGACACACACAATAGTAGCTGCCCTTGCACATTGACAATTCCTTGTAGTAGTTGATTGCTGCGGTGAGGGATAGAATGAATTGGTCTAGGAGGGAGTACCTGTTTGACTACATCGGTGGGCAATGCCAGCCATTCATGTCCTAAACGGAAAATGTTCATTGATAACGTCTTTTGCTGGCTGACCTGCTGTTGATTTCGGTCCTGGGTCAGTAATGTGGTCCATTCAATAACATAGTCTCCTGGTATGGGGCGCTCTAACAAACCTCGACCAGCTTGACGATATACTGAACAATTTTGGCAATGCACCACTGTCTTCAAAGTTGGACAACTATGATCGCCGGAAACACCAACTTGATTCCAACAGGTCTGTTGTTGCATAAAAAACAACCTTAAGTGTTTACCTTAAACCGGGATATTTCTTGTTGCAAGGATTGCACTACTTGGTTAAGTAATACAATTGCTTGATTGCTTTCTTGCATCGCATCAATGGTTTGCTGAGACGTATCATTTAGCTGTTCCATCGCTTCACGAATTTGTCTTGCACCTTGGGATTGGGCATCCATTCCTTGACTAACGGTATCAAATTGAGGGGTCAACATTTGAATCTGTTCGATAACGGTACCTACTTGCTGACTAATTGTTTTAATCTCATGAACTCCCTGATCGATATCCTGCTTGAACTTATCCATTTCCATTACACCAGTGGAAACAGACGATTGCATATCTTGCACCATGGTCTCAATTTCTAGGGTAGCGACTGCTGTTTGATCCGCTAGACGCCGAATTTCACGGGCAACGACTGAAAAGCCAGAACCATATTCGCCTGCTTTTTCTGCTTCGATGGCAGCATTTAATGACAGTAGATTGGTTTGGTCAGCTACTTTTGTAATAGTAGTCACCACAGTATTAATATTGTTAGCCTTTTCGTTAATTAGACCCAATTTTGTGGCGATCCCATTGGTGGCCTGGGAAAGCTGACGAATGGTAGTTTCCATCTGCATCAGGTTTTGTTGGCCATCATTGGCAATGGTAGCGGTGCTAGTAGCTACATTGGCAAGCTCATCCATACCCTGGGCAAGCTCCTCAGAGGTGGTTGCGATTTCTTTAGCTGTTGCAGTGATTTGATTAGTGGCGGCAGCCTGCTCAGTCATAGTGCTTTCAAGCTGACGACTGGATGCTGCAATCTGGGTGGCAGAGCTGGTCACCTGAATACCTGATTTACTCACTTGAGATACCAAATCATTTAAGCTCTGGGTCATATTCTTAATAGATTTGAGTACTCGACCCACGGCATCTGCGGATGTGGATTCAACTGATTGAGTAAGGTCCCCTTGGGCTATATTTTCTGCGGCTAATACTGCTTGACTTAAAGACTGTTGAATTACCTGATTAGTTGCCCATAACACTAAGATACATACGGTAATAACTAAGAATGTACTTCCCCACGTAATACTAGTATCCAAAATTTGAGCCTGCTGAGCAGCCTTTTGTCGAGCTACTAGAATCTCGTCTTCTGCAACCTCCATTTCGATGACAGCGGCTTTGACCTCAGCAGCCAGTTGTCTTCCCTGCTCAGAGTTAAGCTTTATTTTTACAGCGTTGTTATCTCCAGATTTTGCCAGTGCAATGGTCTCACTCAGGTCAGTGATCCGCTCCTGAACCAGCTGCTTCAGCTGGGTAATTCTCTCTATTTGTGCCTCATCGGCAATCAGGTTTTCCACATGATTAATATCCTCAGTAATTTTACTGACAGCAGAGGTATAGGGTTCTAAAAAGACTTCTTTTTGGGTGTATAGAAACCCTCGCTGACCACTTTCTGCTTCTATTAAGTCTTTTTCAATCTTGAGTAAATCAGATTGAATCTGGTAGGCTAAGGTAACTGCGTCATTGGCTTTTGATTTTCGGTGGTGACTCCATTGGGAAAAGAGATTGCTTAGAAAAATTAATATACAAATTGTTCCAAACCCTAATCCTAAGGTTTGGCCAATTGTAAATGTGTTTTTCTGTCTTGACGAATTTTGGGAAGATATCATCTGCCAACTCGATATATGACACTACTGAGCCGTCACTATAGCTTTATGTCCATGGCTCACGTCATCAATGATCCCTAGAACCCTGAAATAACAAACGCTAGGTGACACGATCTGCTAAAGACATTCAGTCGACTACCATAAGCTTGCTATAAAAGCTAATTCCAGTTCAATCAAATCGCTACATATTGAAAATACCCGTTCTTTGAGAAAACTATGCGTTATTGATGACTACTATTGCGTTACCTCTTTTAGATCGAGCAATCTGGCATATCAATAGCTGACATACGGTGAACCACGTTGTCTTAATTATCGTGAGTTAGTCGGTGAATTCGCTGACGTAGTCGTTGGGCTGTTTGGAGATCAGCTTTTTGTTCGCAGAGTAAAAGACGATAGGTCAGGGCTTCAATACAGTTAGGTCGTAGATAAAGCACTCGCTGGAAAGCCATGTCCGCCCGTTCGTCACTGCCCTGGGCGTGATAAATTTCTCCTAGGAGTAGATAGGCCTCTGCACTCATAGGGTGAGCTTTGAGATAGGCATCGCATTGTTCTAATGCGGTGGCTAATTCACCACCGTCAGCTAGTTTTCGGATCGTGGCTAAATCTTCTAATGGTGTTTTTGGTGGTGACTGTTTGTTGGGTGTATTTTGATGATGGGCTGTATTGATGGTTTGAATTAATTTTCCTATTGCAGGTGAGGGGCCTTGAGAAGGCACTAATAAGGATTTTCCAGCTTTAGGCAACTGGGAGAACTTGCGATAGACGAAGGCTTGGGGAACGCAAAGTGATGTGAATTTCTGTTGATTAATTTGACCAGTTTCTGCATAACCAACAAATAGTAAGCCATTTGGAGCTAATAAGCGGTAAAGGTGATGTAGGGCTCGCTGACGGGCAGATTGATGGAAGTAAATTAGTAAATTTCGACAAAAGATAATGTCGTAGTTCGTATGCTCAGGTAAACATATCGAATCTGATAGATTACCTGGATAGAATTTGACGTGGGCTCGCACCCAGGTATTCATCTGATAGCGGTTTTGATCAACTAGGGTAAAGTATTTATCTAGATAATATTGTGGTGAAAACGATACAGTATTTCGAAATGAATACTGCTGATAAATGCCCTGACGGGCAAATGATAACGCTTTCTGACTAATATCAACGCCATCAACTTGAAATTGACCGTGGGACAAACCTGCTTCTGACAGCGTCATGGCAATAGAATAGGGCTCCTCCCCGCTAGCGCAGGGTAGGCTCAGCACACGTAAAGGCTTATGTGCAAACGTTGCTTTTGGTAAGCTCAGAACATATTGGCTTAAATACTCAAATGATTCAGGGTTACGGAAAAAATTTGTTTCAGGCACAACCACCGCATCTATGAGCTTTTCTAAAGCCACTTTGGAGGTTTTAAGATGTTGTAGATAGGCTCTGTCGTGCGTCAGTCCTGATTGTTTAATGGATTGAGTAATAGCCCTGTCGATGGCTGAATCACCCACAGACTGAATATTGAGCCCTATATGCTGACTCAATAGTGCCATAATCTCTTGGCGGGGTGCTAGAAAATACTTAGCTGGAGACGAGTTCCGTTGTGGCATCACTTGTCTCCATGGGTTTTAAAGCTTGGTTGTAGCTATTGCTAGCTAATAGTTCTTTTAAGCACAAGCATTGAATGACGTCTTCACCGTAAAGTAATTTTTCTCCCAAATATGCTGCTTGAGATAGGCAAACACCCTCTTCAATCGGTGTGGTTTGATCCCGTCTTAGGGTATCTGTCACCTGCTCGACCATTAAGCCTAAAAGCTTTTTAGCATCATTGGCCAAGTCTACTAATACAATACGGGTGCTTAAAACCGCTCGACTTTCTATTCCTCCTAGAAGTTGACTTAGATCGAGAACGGGCACAATCTGCCCTTGATAGTTAAATTGTCCAACAATATTGGGTGGTGGTTGCTGAATTTCACTCAGATTAACTCTGGGAATAACCTCTAAAACTGATACTGCTTTTATGGCATATCGCTCTTTGCGAACCCGAAACAGTAGTAATAGATTAGCCATAGATTAAAACACGACCAATACAGATATTATCCTTAATTAAGGATACCCACACTTGTAATCAAGGTATTTGTGATAACAGGTTTAAACTTGGACATATTTGCATAAACTAGAATCTTACTGACTTTAAATACATCTGCTGTATGTAAAAAGTTAAGTGGGTAGTCTAACTAGCTGGGTATTCTAATCATTGAGAGGGTAGATATAAGTTCTATACAGTAGCTATGTTAAAAGCGGTAGTCGGCCATAGTAATGACCCGGATACGGAGTTTGCGATCGCAGACATCTTAGAACAATGCCGTAATGCCCTAGCAAATACTAAACCTCAGGCAGCCATTCTTTTGGCAGCGCTTGATTTTGATCACGGCGAAATTCTTAAGCAGATTAACCAAACCTTTCCAGGCATTCAGCTCATTGGTGGCACCACTGACGGTGAAATTTCATCTATGCTAGAATTTCAGCAAGACTCTCTAGTCTTAATGTTGTTGTGCTCTGACCAAGTAGACTTTCATGCAGCTGTCGGTCGCCAGGTCTCTTCAAATCCTGTAACCATTGCTCAGCAGACTGTTCAATCGGCCCAAGCAAAGTCCCAACGGCCAACGACTCTATGTATTACTACCCCTGAAAGTTTAACGACCAGCGGGCTTTCAATTCTAGATGGATTGCAACAAGCCTTAGGAGAAACAATTCCTATTATCGGCGGTACCACCTGTGACCAATGGAAATTTCGCCAAACTTACCAGTTTTTTGGACAAGAGGTCTTAAGTGATGCTCTGCCCATTTTGCTATTGTCGGGTCCTATACTCTGGGGACATGGGGTATCCACTGGTTGGACACCGATCGGAAAAAAAGGAACCGTGACTAAAGTCGATGGCAATGTTCTCCATGAAGTCGATGGACAACCTGTTTTAGAATTTTATCAAGATTATTTAGGTGATATTCGCCCGTCTCCCGCCTACCGATTGGCTGTCTTTGAACCCAATCAAGACAGTTGGTATATGCGATCTTCCAACGGCTCCTATGATTCAGAGACCGGTAGTATCACCTTCTTTGCTGATATCCCTCCCCAGTCAGTGGTACAGGTAGTCCGCTCAAGTCGAGATGAAATGGTGTTATCTGCCAACTCATCAATGCGACAGGCCCTTGAACATTACCCTGGAACTCATCCCACTGTGGCCCTATTATTTTCTTGCACAGGTCGCATGCGAGTTTTAGGCACCAGAACCCAAGAGGAATATCGCGTCTTACAACAGGAAATTTCACCTCAGGTTACCTGTGCTGGGTTTTATACCTATGGAGAAATTGCACCTTCTCGCCCTGGTGGTGTAGCCCAATTTCACAATGAAACCTTTGTAACGCTGCTCTTAGGGATGGAATAATCTCATAATGGATAATGCATCTCCTGAACAACTACAACAGCGGATTAAGGAGTTGGAAAAACGTAATCGACTACTGCAAAAAAAATTAGCGCGGTCGGAGTTCAACCGTGTAGAGTTAGAAAATTCCTACGAAGCGCAATCCAAATTAGTTAGCCAAGTTATTCAGGGACTAGAAAAATCTAAACTTGAGGCAGAAACACGTAGTCAGGAGTTACAGGCAGCGTTCAATAATCTGCAAATGATGCAAACAAAACTGGTACAGTCTGAAAAGATGTCTGCCCTAGGGCTGTTGGTGGCCGGTATTGCCCATGAAATTAACAACCCCGTTGGCTTTATCCATGGCAATATTGAACATGCTCGTCATTATGCGCAAGAGTTAATCGATTTACTTAGCCTCTATCAAGAGGTTTATCCTGAACCAGACAACAGGATTACCCGCCTATCCGACGAGTTAGAGTTAGATTTTATTGTCGAAGATTTGTTCAAAGTCTTTCATTCAATGCAAGTTGGCAGTGAACGTATCCATCAGATCGTTTCAGGTTTACGCACATTCTCACGACTGGATGAAGCCGACTACAAAAAAGCCAACCTCCATGATGGTTTGGACAGTACTTTAATGCTCTTACAACATCGCTTAAAGGCCTATGGCCATCGCCCTGGCATTAATGTAGTTAAGCACTATGGTGCCATACCTAAGATTGCCTGTTTTTCAGGACAGTTAAACCAGGTATTTATGAATATTCTGGGCAATGCAATTGATGCCATTGAAGATCGTTACACAGAACAGATGCACCCTCAAGATGCACCTATTGCCGCTGGTCAAATCGAAATTTATACTGCGATGATTAAGTCACAATGGGTCAAAATGTCCATTTCTGACAATGGATTAGGGATGTCTGACGAGGTTCGACATAAGATATTTAACCCATTTTTTACAACCAAATCCATTGGTCGAGGCACTGGCATGGGGTTATCGATCAGTTACCAAATTATTGTCGAAAACCACGGGGGTACTTTGGAATGTCACTCCAGGACGGGAGAAGGAACGGAATTTATTATTACTATTCCCGTCAGGCAACACTAGCATATGGCCCTAACACTCTGTTTGAGTAACGGCAATGTCACCGTGACTGTTGTCCCAGACGTTGCATCGGAGGTAATCGTCAGTTGTCCTTTGTGAGCAGTGACAATGCGCTTAACAATCGCTAGCCCCAAGCCATTGCCATTGGATTTGGTCGTAAAGAATGGTGTGGTAATTTTCTCCAAAATTGAGGGAGGAATTGGTCTACCTCCATTGTTAACCTGGACTGTCAGATAATCGGCTTTGGACGGGTGAGTAATCTCCCAGGTAACCGTTTCACCAGGCGCTACTGCCTCACAGGCATTGGTAATCAGGTTAATAAATACCTGTTTAAGCTTGTCAGAATCCGCCGACACAATGGTGGCAATCGGATTGGCCGTAAACTGAATCACTCGGTCTGCCAATGAGGGATGGGAATCCATGGATGCTAGTAGATCTGTACTCCACTTGTTGAGTTCCAACGGCTTGAGATCAAGCATTTGTGGTTTTGAGAATAGCAGAATCTCATTTAGCAACCGTTTCAGACGCTCAGCTTCCTCTAAGGCAAGGTTTAACCTTGCTTGGAAACGACTGTCAAGGTTTAGTTTCTGAAAGCTAGTCAGTCCCATAAGAACCGTAGTGAGGGGATTGCGAATCTCATGGACAATCATTGATGCTAACTCCCCTACTTCTGCCAGATGAGAACTAGCTTTTTTAGCCTCAGCTTCAGCCTGTTTGCGTTCGGCGTCCAGGCGTTTGCGCTCGCTAATATCTCGAACCATTGCCAAAATACACTGTCGACCTTCAAATTCAAGCGGAGCAGCTGAGATCTCAGCAGGCAATCTGTCGTTAGACTTTGTTAAACAGGTGAACTCATCCGTCCATCCTTGGCCATTTCGAAAAACAACATTGGTAAATTCCAGCAGTTTGGGCATTTCATCGGGATGCACCTGGGAAATTTTGACGGAGTGAAGCAGTTCCTGACGGGAATAGTTCAACAGTTTAGTCGCACGGGGATTGGCCTCTAGAATCTGGTCCTGGGCCGGGTCAATCACAAAGATGGCATCGTTAGACCCTTCAAAAATCTTATGAAAGCGCTGTTCAAGGGACATGTGGGCAATACTTTCTATCTGTAACCGAGCGGATACTTTCTGGAGTTCGGTACGATAATGGTCTAATTTTTGAGTTAGCTGTTGATTTACAGCAATCAGTTTGTCCTGTAACAGCTGTCGTGACTGTCTGAAACTGTTGGCCTCCGAGGAGACTTTAGGGAAGGAATAGCAGCACTGCTCTAGCTCAATTGCCATCGCTGCCTGGGTTGCCATTAGAGTTAGCACCTGCTGATCCTCGACCTGAAAAGGTTCGATAGCAGGCCGCAAAGCCATCAGAATGCCGCCACAACTGCCTCGCGGTGTGATCAAGGGAACCCCACAATAGGACACCATTAAATTGGCTTGGAGAGTACAGCTCCCTATGTTGGGAATTTTCTGCTCTACAATATTGTTCGCTAAACGACTCCAATAGTCAGGAGTTTGCATGGAACCTGGCTGTAGCTCTGGACTGACAATAAAGTAATACCCAGCGTCTTGAATTTGACCAATCATTACCCGACTGGCCCCTAACCCGTGGCGTAATCCTGAAATTAGCTCCTCTAAATAGGCATCTATATGCCCACTTCTATAGCTCAATGATGTTAGCGCCGCTAACCATCGGGATTGAATTTGATGACCGGGAAGACAGGCAATTTGAACCTGAGACTGATCCATTGAACTCATGGCGCTACTCAGAACGAAAATTCCTGATTAGATTTCCCTGAATTTTAGATGAGTAGCTTCTAAGAATCTATGATTCAAATCAAGTTTGTTAAGAAACTTGAAACTATTGAGCAAAATGAAAAAATTTGGGTACCTCAGTTTTTGGGCTAGGACAAAGCTCCCGTTGTAGTAGGAAATGCTCTCGTAGCTTTGCAAAGTGGAGCCATAAAAGAAATGTCTGGTTACAGTCTGGAGATGGCTTAAGACTCAACATCTAGCATTTGCAGAATTAAGTCATATCGGAAATCATGGGTAAACGACTTAATTGTTTCTGCCAGTCCTGATTTGTCAGCAGGTATTTGCTCTAGGAGTTTCAAAATAGTATTGCTATTGAGACATTTAGCAGCAGTTTTTAATTCTTGTTTCCAAGTATTGGGCATCCCTTGAAGCCGTTGCTGCATCTGAGTATGGCATTCAGTTGTAACGCTGGCGCTCGAGAATTTAGTTGGGATGCTCTCGTCATTATATAAATATACTAAATCTAGATACTGAGCGACTTTGTGCCAAAGCTCCTCCTCTAAAAATGGTTTGCGAACAAAGTCATCACAACCTGCTGCATATGCCTGATGTTTTTCATTTTCAAATGTTTGAGCTGTTAAGGCTATCACCACTGGTGTAGGGGATTGAGCTTTGATTAACCGGGTGGCTTCTATGCCATCTATTATGGGTAGACGCATATCCATAAATACTAAATGGGGAGACCAGTGCTGACAGAGATCAACTGCGGCTTGACCATTATTTGCAGAACGAACATTCAGACCGATACTGGACAGCAGTCTGACCATTAGTTGTTGTGTATCGAGATGATCCTCAACAACTAATATTTTGGGTACAGACTGCCCTGGTGCTAACCCTGTAATATACCGGTCTTTGCGACTATAGCGGGGAATAGTCGCAACGTCTATGGCATTCTTCACTGGAATAGTAAAAGCGAAGGTGCTTCCCTGACCGGGTTGACTTTTGACTGTTAAACTCCCTCCCATGAGAGATACAAATGATTGACTAATGGGGAGTCCTAAACCAGTTCCTTGACTGCTTTGTTTTCCCAGTTCTGTTTGGATGAAGGGTTCAAAGAGGTTTGACATATCCTGTTCTGTAATTCCAAGCCCAGTATCAATAACAGAAAAAGAGATATGGTTATTGGAGCCTTTATAGGCAATTTTTAGTAAAACACTGCCTTGCTTGGTGAACTTAATGCCATTATCAACCAAATTGATAAGGACCTGACGTAGTTTGCTTTCATCGGTGCATACATACTGCGGTAAATCCTGAGGGTATTCCAATAAAAACTGAATTCCTTTTTTATTGGCTTTGGTATCTAACATCTCTTTTAATGAGTTAAGCAAGTGATGAAGGTCAAAGTCTGTTGTGTTGAGGCTGTTTTTCCCAGCCTCAATTTTTGACATTTCTAAAATGTCATTGATAAGCATGAGTAAATGTTCTCCACTGCGATTAATAATCGCAAGGGTATTTTGTTGCTCGTCTGTGAGTTGTTGGTCTCGACTAAGAAGCTGACTAAATCCTAGAATAGCGTTGAGAGGGGTTCTTAGTTCATGACTCATGCGAGCAAGAAACTCACTTTTTGATCGGTTTGCTAATTCTGCACCCTCTTTGGCTTGGGCTAGATGTTCCTCTACTTGTTTGCGGGCTGTAATATTTTTTACACAAATGAGTGTACAACTCTTCTGGTTAAGTAGCATCAGCTCAGCTGATAGTAAGTAGACTTGCTTAGCCTGATTATCAGTGGCATATTCAACTTCCCAATCGTGAATTGCTCCCTGCTCTTGCAGTGCTTGTACAAAGGGCAATTTTTGATTGGGACTTTTGAGTCCAAAAAGATCTGTGGCAATGCCACCAATAATGTTTTTTCTCTCTCTGCCACACACCTTAACCATGGCATCATTAATTTCTATGTAATACCCTTCTGGAAATGTAGTGATGGCCATTGGATCTGTATTGGAATAAAAAGCCTTCGAAAATTTTTCCTGGGATCGTTGTAGTTCTAATGTACGTTGATTAACTTGGTCTTCGAGAGAAGAATATAGATTTGCGTTTTCTTGGGAAATTTGTGTGAGCAACGCTGAAAGTTGAGCCAGTTCATCTTCGTAAGGCAGATGTAATGGAGGTATAGGCTGCCCTTGACGGGTTTCTTTAATCGCTACTCCTAACTGCTTAAGGGGATTAACTAGACGTTGTTGCGTAAATCTGAAGGTATTCCATACAATCAGTAAAGTAATGACGTTGACTAGTAGAAGTGCAAGCAAAGGGTAAATGAGTCTTCCTAAGGCTTCTTGAAGTGGTTGTTCGATAATGACATACCAATTTACTTGGCGAAGCGGTTGAGCACTGGCCAAAACCCATTGGTTTCTTAACCCTCGATAGATAGACAAATCAGTTTGGTGAATTGATTGGGGTGTCTTGCCAATCAGTTGATTAAGACTGGGGGGATTCGTTGATCTGGCCGGCTCTTGATAATCGATCAGTTTTCCTGTTTCCGTTGTTAGGTAACTATAACCAGTACGTCCAACCTCGATATCAAGGGTGGTGTCCCATAATTCTGTCAGGTCCAGACGGGCAACTAACATACCAATGGGTAAACCAATATCATCTAAAACAGGAACTACAATTTCGATATAGGGTTGTGAGCCTGAATATTGCAGGTCGCTAATGCTAAAATGACCCACTTCGGGAGGCTGTGTAAGCCAAGCTATAGAATAGTTTGCATCTCGATTTGGTTGTCCGAATGCTTGAGCCTGATAAATAATTTGGCCCTGATTGTTTAGATAAATGAGCTCTTGCAGGGATGGATATCGACTAATAAAATAGCGTAAGTTTGTATTTGGATTTTGGCTAGTATGGAGAGTTTCGCCAGTACTCAGCAGGCTGCTTTCTAAATCCAGAATAAATAAATCTAAGGTTTCAACAGCGCTATAGTTTAAGTTTTCCAGCTGATGGTGAACCTGGTTAATTTGACGTTTTGTCCCTTCTACAAGTGTCCCCCCTAGTCCTAAAAAGGCGATCAGACTAAGTAATAGAACTCGCCGATTGATTTGTTGGTTAAGAGATTGAGTTTGTTTGGGCAGCATCGGGCATTATATCGGCTAGCCTTTAGGAACTACAGCTCAAATTGCTGGGATTGAAGTCTGTCAGAGGATTACCTATGTTAGCTGACAGGGTATCTTTTGAGAGGATTTTTGGATTTGGTAAGTAGACTACTTCAGGAAACGTTTCAGCGGTTTCCAAATGACGTACCATTAGCTGCATTGCGGTTGGGGTGCTGGTATTAGGCAACTGGATAGCCGTGGCAGCCAGAGTTCCTTCTGCAATAGCAGCTCTAGCTAGGGGTATAGCATCGTAGCCAGTAATCAAAATATTATCACGCTGGGCTATTTGTGTGGCAATAATGGCTCCCATGGCCATGTGGTCACTAGCCGCAATGATGGCATCAATTTGTGGAAATTTATCTAACCATTGCTGAGTAACACTCTGAGCTTTTTCGCAGGTCCACAGAGCTGTTTCTGTATCGAGAATGGTAATATTTTGACCTTGCAAACCGGCGATAAAGCCATGGCGACGATCGAGGGCATTTTTTTGATACTTGGGTCCCTCTATAAGCAGCACGTTGCCTTTGCCACTGAGTTGCTGTGCTACCCATTGACCAATAGCTTTACCGCCTTCAAAGTCATTAAATGTGACCAGTGTAAGGACCTGTTGAGAGTTAATGGGGGTAGCAACAGCAATAACAGCGATATTGGTTGCGATCGCTTTCTCAATGACAGGTACTAGCTGATTCGAATCCCTAGGACCAATAATAATGCCATCAATATCATCCCGAATAATCAGTTCACTAAGCAGCTGAATTTGTTGACGGATACATTCCTCTTCGTTGCTACAATCCTCTTTAACATAGGCCAACTCAGTTTCCACACCAAGATTTTGCCCTGTTTCATAGGCAGTTTGCCACATGTGGCACCATACAATTTCTGGACAATCTTGTTCTGAAATATTCTCATGCCCCTTAGGGCCGTCCTGACTTACAAAAACAATTTTCCAAGGACGAGTTGCTTGAACAACCTTGTCTAAATCGATAACAGCAGTATCAGCCAGACCAGCAGGAGATGGTAATGTCGTATTAACCGTATTTGTGTCAGCTGTTTGAGGGTATCTCTGGGATGGTTGGCAGCTACTAAGGCACAGCAGACTAAAACATAACAGAACCAGCCTTATGTTTAGACGGCTAGGCCATAGTGACTGAATAAATCGTTGCTGATAGTTCAATTCAACCCCTGCTCCCTTGCCCTCTGGATACATAATTATTCCCGTTGCATCACCCTACGTGAACTCAATATGGAGTAACATCAATCAGGACTGTAATGCTGGCCTTATCAAGCTCCAAGTCTATCTGGGGAGCGCTCCAGCAGATCGCTAGCTGCCTGACTATCCAATGGCTTAGAAAACCAATGCCCCTGTCCATAGATACAACCAAGGGTAGATAATTTTTGTGCCTGGGTGGCCGTTTCAATGCCTTCGGCAATAACATCAAGCTTTAAGGCTTGGGCCAGATTCAGAATAGCTTTCAAAATCTGAAAACTATCAGCATTGATTTCCATATCCTGAATGAACGTACGATCAATTTTTAAAGTGTCAATGGGAAGCTGTTTTAGATAGTTTAGAGACGAGTATCCTGTCCCAAAATCGTCAATACTGACTTGTAACCCCTGTGCTCTAAGCTCTTCCAACATGCTTAAAACAAGCTGTGGCGTTTTCATTAAGATACTTTCAGTAATTTCTAATTTAATCCACTCGGGGGATACCTGCGTAGATTGCAAGACATTATAAATCTTGTGTAAGCATTGATTGCAGTTTAACTGCTGTATCGAGAAGTTTATACTCAAACAGAGGGCTTTTTCTGGCGGACGCTGTTGATTCCATTGACGAAGTTGCTGACAAGCCGTTTGAAATACCCAATCTCCCAGCCGGGTAATGAGACCGGTTTCTTCTGCCAAAGGAATAAAGATATCTGGTGATATAAATCCTGATATAGGGTCTGGCTGCCATCGGGCAAGGGCTTCGTACCCTACAATAGATGCACTTGAAGCATCGGGATATAATGACACAATGGGCTGGTAGTAAACCTGCAACTGATTTTGTTCTATTGTCTGACGTAATTGGCCTTCTAGTTCAAGGTTTTGTAATGCTTGTTGATGCATGGCGGGCTGAAACAGCTGTCGACTCCCTCGCTGATTTTGTTTAGCCTGAACCATCGCTAACTCAGCATCCCGCAGTAGATATTCAGCTTTTGCAGCCTTAGACTCTGCGACCACCATACCAATGGTAGGATTAATACTAATTTCCAGGTTATCGAGACGGACAGGGGCCGATAACTGATGATGAAGGGGCTCTACCAGCGTATTAAGACTATTGCCCTGCTCTTGATAGATCAGAGCAATAGCAAATTTGTCACCACCTAGCCGAGCAACAAAGCTGTCTTGGGGCACTGTTGCTATGATGTGATTAGCGATCTCTATCAGCATGCGATCTCCCCGTCCGTGCCCCAACGTGTTACTAATGGTTTTGATGCGATCGCAATCTAACAGTAACAATAAGCACCTCAAATTCGCTGAATTTCCTAGTTTTTGTACGGTTTCTTCCAAATATTTCAACAATAGGGGACGATTAGCTAAGCCCGTCAATGGATCGTAGGTAGCCATATGCAGTAGCCTAGCCTGGATTTGTTGCCGCTCTTGCATCTCCTGCTTGAGCTTCTCATTAGCAGTTTGCAATTGTTGTGTGCGCTCTAACACTCGTTGTTCTAACTCTTGATTGAGTTGACGAACTTGGCTTTCTACCTGTTTTTGATGTTGAAGCGTATCCTTAAGCTGTTGATTTTGAGTTTTAAGTTGATGTTTGAGAGCCTGGAGTTCCAACTGTAGATAAATCCTGGCCAGCACTTCTGCAATGGTAAATGGTTTGGTGATATAGTCTACTCCACCTAGTTCAAAGGCTTTGACCTTATCTAGAACATCATCTAACGCGCTAATAAAAATAATTGGAATATCATTGGTTTTAGCGTCACTTTTAAGGTGATTACAAACTTCAAACCCATCCATATCAGGCATGCTGATATCTAACAAAATCAGATCAGGTGGATCTGATTCAATTCCCATAATGGCTAAGGGACCACTAATTGCACTTCGAACATCAAATCCCTCTCGTGTTAACGTTGTAGACAATAGGCGTAAGTTATCAGGTAGGTCATCTACAATCAAGATTTTTGATTTAGCAAAGGACTGGACCTGAAACATGGGTTGCATTGCCTTATTTAGGATCTATATACAGATACATAGATATATTTCTATAAGGGCTTCCCAAATAGTGAGTTTTCTGTGATAAATGTCTGAAATACTTGAAAATTAAGCAAATCATCACATTTCTATGCAGCATTGATCATATAGCACAAGACGTCTTCACTAAAGCTATCCCTATATATTACTTATTGAAATTATATCGCTTTAGAAACTTCATACTATGAAGGTCAGGATTTTTCAGGAATTGGCGTGAAATGCAATGAATTTGACGCCTTATGTTATTACCTAAAGAAAATTTAGCCTCTATGTTGTTCTCTACGGAGGTTGGGATTGTAAGAAAGCATCCTATTGACTTCCAGTATAAAATTTCTAACCTTGACAGCATAGATAATCAGCATGGATAGCGTTAACGAAAAAGTCATCTTAATTACAGGTGCATCTTCGGGGATGGGTCTGGAAACTGCCAAGCTACTTGCCCAACAAGGCGACAAAGTGTATGCCGGAGCCAGGCGAGTCGAGCGCATGGAGTCACTAAAACCTTTGGGGATTATTCCAGTGCAGATGGATGTTACGAAATCGGAGAATAACCAGCAGGTTGTTGACCAGATCATTGCCAACGAAGGTCGAATTGATGTGTTGATCAATAATGCCGGGTTCGGTCTGTATGGTCCGGTGGAAGATGTGTCTTTAGGTGATGCACGATACCAGTTTGAGGTGAACTTGTTTGGATTGGCTCATCTGACTCAGCTCGTACTGCCCTATATGCGGCAGCAAAAATCTGGCCGGATTATCAATACCTCTTCCATGGGTGGAAAAATCTACACGCCTCTGGGTGCTTGGTATCACGCTACAAAACATGCATTAGAAGGCTGGACCGACTGCCTGCGTATTGAGACGAAACCGTTTAATATTCAGGTTGTCTTAATTGAACCGGGTGGCGTCAAAACAGAATTTGGCGATGTCGTAGGCAAACAGTTGAAAAAACATTATGACTCTAGCGCCTATCAAAAACAGATGGATCCTTTCATTAAGTTAATGGAGGATCCAAATGGTATGGATTTTGGTACGGACCCCATCGTCCTGGCCAGAGTGTTTGTCGAAGCCGTCAACGCTAAGAATCCGAAGCGCAGATATGTCAAAGGGGCTATGGCTAAACCCTTAATGTTTGTTAGGAAGTGGTTTGGTGATGGGGTTTACGAGTTTATGCTTGGTCGAGCGTTTAGCTAGTTTATGCTTGGCCAACCAAAAGCCAGATTGTAGGTGAATCATACCCTGTCCAAAAATATCGCCATTTATGGCACTGCACCCACCTGGATGAACTTGACAAAGCTGATGGCTGGAGCTGTAGAGGTGGGTGCCAAAAGAAGGATTTTTAGTCGATTTCTTTCGATACATGGCTTCAGATGTAACGAATGACATCGGCTTACCGATTGGATTGCTGATTGTTCGGGTCGACTTAACTGAGCTATGGAATACGACCCTAGATATTAAAGCAGGCACAACAGGCTATGCCTACTTAACCAATCAAGAAGGGCAACTTATTGCCTACCGTGATCGAAACCTGACCCTGGAAGGCAACACCCCTATGACTTAGGTGAGAGGTCTATAAGATGAACGTGTTCAAAATTATCATTTATGTGATTGCTCTGTTTTCTTGTTAGTGATACTGGTGCGGGTATTGCACAGGAGGAATTAGAGCATCTGTTTGAAGCATTTTCACAGACGGATACAGGCCTAAAAAGTCAACAGGGTAGTGGTCTTGGGCTGTACATTAGCCGTTGTTATATCCAACTCATGGGTGGGGACTTAAACGTAACAGTATTGTGGGTGAAGGCAGTCAATTTCAGTTTGACATTCAAGTTGAAGTTTTGCCATCCAAAGCTGCTTCCGCCCCAAAACACCAAGCCCGAGAAATTGTTGGTATTGCCGGACCTGAATCGAGTTATCGGATGTTAGTGGTGGATGATCAGTATGAAAGCCGAGAATTACTCAAACAGTTACTCTCTTCTGTGGGGTTTGAGGTCGCCGAAGCCGATAGCGGTGAAGCATTGCACTAACTGCCAATGTTTTTGAGGAAGATAAGGCAAAAGCATTGGCTATGGGCTGTGATGATTTTTTGAGCAAACCGTTTCAACGCCAAGTTCTCTTGGAGAGAGCAGCTTATTATCTTAATTTACAATACCGATATCTAGAGTCTGGTCATTCTTCTACAAGCAATAATGCTCCTGAATCAAGCAACACTTGCATGGCTAAGACCAAGCAAACAATTAAGGAACAATTAGACTCGATGCCAGAAAAATGGCTATCAACGCTCCAACAAAATGTTAAAGCCTTAAATGCCGACAAAATTTCGAACTGTATACACGCTATTCCAGAAGAGTGTGCTACGCTCAAGCAGAAATTAATGGACCTTGCTGAAGAGTTTCGCTACGATATCATATTGGAATTATTAGGTGTGATAGAGCGCCCCCCATCAGAGTAGTTAGGCGTTATCAGACGGCGTAGATTACGGTTGAAGAGCAGAAAACAACTGTTAACCAGGGTTCTTTAGAAGATGGCGTGAAATGCAATGATTTTGACGCTCTATGTCATTACCCAAACAAGATTTAGTCGCTATGCTGTTGTTTGAAGCCAATCGCTGGGTGAATTTTACGGCGTGAATTTAAGCGAAAGTCATATCGTTAAGGAGCATATCCATGGCTAAAATTATCTTGATCACGGGTGCATCTTTGGGGATGGGTCTGGAGACTGCCAAGTTACTTGCTCAACAAGGTGACAAAGTGTATGCCGGAGCCAGGCGAGTTGAGCACATGGAGTCCTTAAAGTCATTGGGGATTATTCCGGTACAGATGAATATTTAGCAACTACTAGCTTCATAAACGGTTGCTCATTCAGGAGCCTGTAACCAATTCTTTCAAAAACCATAAGGAGCATTTAATCATGGCCAACAAAAATGTTATCTGGTGTGACGCAGAGACACTAGCCAAGGACATTAGTGGCAAAGTATACATTGTCACCGGAGCCAATTCTGGTGTCGGGTTAGAAACCACGAGACAATTGGTTAAACAAAGGGGCCATGTGGTTATGGCCTGTCGCCGGGTTAACGCTGGCGAAGAAGCCGCTCAATCCTTTCAGGGCTTAAGCGGCAGCGTTGAGGTGATCCGGTGTGATTTAGCTGATCTGCAATCGGTGCGAGACTTTGTCGCCGATTTCTTAGCAAAATACGATCGCCTCGACGGGCTGATGTGTAATGCGGGTATGGTGTCCATGGACAATGAGCCCCAATACACTAAAGATGGATTTGAACTGACCATAGGGGTGAGTTATTTGGGGCATTTTCTGATGACAGAACTCCTGCTTGATACTCTCAAGAAGAGTGCTCCGTCCAGGATGGCGATCATCTCATCGGTGGTCCATGCCGGAGGACCCAAGAATCGTTATCAGGTCCACCTGGATGATTTGAACTTCAAACAACGAAAGTACAGCAACTTTGGAGCCTATGGGGAAGCCAAAGTTGCCGTGGTTCAATATGCCATGGAACTGGCGGATCGGCTCAAGGGTACGGGGGTTTCCACTGCATCGGTTCATCCCGGTTGGGCTAGATCCAATTTTGGTGGGGATGGATTGTTAATGAAAGTCATGCAGGTTGTAATGCTACCGTTCCAATCATCGCTGACTAATAGTAATGAGGAGTCTGCCCAAACCTCACTGCACTGCCTCCTTTCTGATGATGCTCCCAACCATTCTGGAGCCTATTTCAGTCAACATAGTGTGTTATATCGAGACAAGGAGTGTCGAAAAGGAGGGTGGCCAATGAAGTCCCCTAATCCCCATGCAACCGATATGGCGGCGGCGAAGAAATTGGTGGACTTGAGCTACACATTAGTCGGGTTAAAATCTTAATTGGAAAAGATATGAAAACAGTCAATCAAAAATTTGTGGTAGATACGGGTTGGCAAGTGCTTTTAAAGGATTTGGGTGTGGCTCCCCAGGATCTTCTCCGTCAAGCGAACTTACCCCTCGATCTGTTTTGTCAGCCCGACGCCGCCTTGACCGTCGCCCAGTACTTTGATTTTTGGCGAGGGTTAGAAACGCTTTTGTCAGGTGAACCTGCGTTTCCTCTGCGGGTGGCCCAATCAGTGACGGTGGAAGCCTTTAGTCCTCCTCTTTTTGCCTGCTTTTGTAGCGCCAATCTTAATATTGCCCTGCAGCGGTTGGCCCATTATAAGCCATTGATTGGGCCACTGCGACTTGATATTACTCAAACGAAGTATCAAACTGCGATCTCATTGGGCGAATTGCCCGGACAGCCTCCTCTACCGCCATCACTGGTGGCGATGGAACTGACATTTTTTGTCCATGTGGCCAGACTGGCCACTCGCGATCTCATCATTCCGCTCAAGGTCCACAGTACAAACCCAATTCCAGGGGCAGATAAATTTGAGGCATTCTTTGGTGTGCCCTTAACCGAGGGAGCGTGCGATGGCATGGTCTTCTCCGCTGCAGATGCCCAAAAACCATTTCTGACCTCCAATGCAGGGATGTGGTCAATTTTTGAGCCCGCGTTGCAAAAACGGATGCAGGATCTGGAAATCGATTCGAAGTTTCGCGATCGCGTTCGAGCTTGTCTGATGGAAATTCTAGCCAGCGGTCAAGTTTCGATGGCCGATGTAGCTAAACGCTTAGCGATTAGTTCACGTACTTTACAGCGACGATTACAAGAAGAGAATACCAGCTTTAAACAAGAACTAAGTAACTTACGATCAGAACTGGCTAACCACTACCTGGTCAATACGCCTTATTCTAGTGCTGAAATATCATTTCTGCTGGGCTATAGTGAGCCGAGTTCTTTCTTTCGAGCCTTTCATACCTGGACAGGAAAAACGCCCGATGTGATACGAGAGATGGCCCAACAGTAGTGGACTGAGGGCTGCGTAAACTTCTCAGCATCTGAAAGTAACCAAGATGAAGACAACGGTTTCACAAAACATTAAAGACTTTCAGTGAATATACACAGAAAATAATCCTATCGCCTATTCTATAGGCTACAGACTTGGTACCCAATAATGGTATTGCAAGCCCCAAACAAATCAACCAATGAAGCTTCATCCCAGTCATTTTGGGGGGTTAAGCTCCATTGGTTGATCATTATTCCATTTATTATTCAGGTGGGCTGTTCCATTGGGTTAAGTGCCTGGCTTGCCTATCGACAGGGGCTGTCAGGCATTGAAGAACAGGCTAAGAAACTTTTAACGTCATCCAGCCTGAACATCTCTACACAATTAGAAAACTACCTATTAACACCTGAGCTGGTTACAGAAACAAACTCTCAATCGATTGAATTAGGGAATCTCAATACAGCTCTATTAAATCAGTGGGCTCCTTACCTCATTAAGCAAAGTCAGCTTTTTCCAAATCTTAATTTTATCTATTATGGCGATCAACAAGGAAACTATGTTCATATCGACCGGCATTATCCTGATGAAGTCTTTGTAATTCGTTTCAAAGATCAAACCACTAATGGGCAATTTAAGCAGTTTGTCTATGATCTTGAGGGTAACTTAATTCCCACGCCAGAGATTATTGAGAACAGTCTAGATCAGTCCTATGATCCTCGTCCTCGCCCCTGGTATATCAAAGCTCTGGAAGTAAATGATGCCACATGGACAGAATCCTATAGATTTATCGATATCAAACCTAACTTTGGTATCAGCCATGTGAAGCCTATTTTCAGTTCGAGAGAAAAAGGCATTGAAGGTGTTCTTGGGGCTGACTTTTCCTTACTTGGGATCAATCAGTTTTTAGAACAACTTTCCATTGGCAAATCAGGAAAAGCCTTTATCATAGAGAATTCTGGCTCTGGAAATTTAATTGCAAGTTCCACACCCTATCCAGATATAGATAATAAACGCCCAACGGTTTGGGATATTCGTGATCCTATTATTCAGGATACTGCCAAATTTTTAGAGTCAAGGTTTGAGGGACTGAATAATATCAATGGTTCCCGAAGCCTGAGCTTTCAAAGCCAGGCGGGTAAGCGATATCTTTTGTCCGTTGACCCCTTTCAAACCCATCGAGGTTTAGATTGGCTGATTATTGTTGCCATACCTGAATCTGATTTAACCCCTGCACTCAAAAAACAAAATCTTTACTTAGGAATTATTTGTGTGCTTGCTTGGGTACTCACGATTTTACTAGGATGGTTAACAGCCTATATTATTGCCAAAGCCTTGCGCAAGATACAACAAGGAACGATCGAAATTGCCCAAGGAAACTTGAGTTTAAGACTAGATAGTCAAAGACTCGAAGAAATCAATGACCTGACTCAAAGTTTTAATCTAATGAGTCAAAAATTAGTTCTTGCCAAACAAAGATCCTTCGATTCCTTCAAATTTCTACAACAAAAGGTACAAGTTACAGAAACAGAAATGCAGTCAGCTAGAGACTCCTGGCAAGTTTCAGAAAAGAACTTTAGGGCGACGTTTTTTAGTTCCCCTATCCCTATGATTATCGTCACCCTAGGGGAAAAGCGGATGATCGAAGTTAATGAGGCCTTGATTCATGCCAGTGAGTGTGACCCATCAGACATTATTGGCAAAAGAGCTGACGATATAGAGACTTGGTCCTCCTCGGAAAAACGCCAAGAAATTTATGATTCCTTAAATGATGATGGTTATCTGAATCCTACAGAAATTCAATGGATAAGCCAGGCTGGGCAATTAAAACATATTTTGCTTTCAGCTCAAGTGATTGAGTTTAATCAGCAACAATGTGCTCTTGTTGCAGCTAAAGATATTACCGAACAAAAGAAGACAGAACTCTCCTTGATTTCAGCAAAACAAGAGGCTCAGAAGGCAAATCAAATTAAAAGTGAGTTCTTAGCACATATGAGCCATGAGTTAAGAACGCCTCTCAATGCTATTCTGGGTTTTAGCCAACTTCTTAGCCGAGGAGTGCTCTCCCTTCAACGACAGAATGAATATCTCAGCATCATTATGCGCAATGGTGGACATTTATTAGCTTTAATTAATGATGTTCTAGACATGTCTAAGATTGAGTCAGGACATGCCACTCTAAACCAAGAGACGTTTAGTCTCACTCATTTCTTGCGCTCAATCAAAGAGACACTGGTTTTAAAGGCTAGTAAAAAAGGTGTGAGATTTTATGTGGAGTGGGATAGCACTCTTCCTGAATTCATCAGCACAGACCAGGGCAAATTGCGACAAATTTTGTTTAATCTACTCGATAATGCAATCAAATATACCCCTTCGGGTGAGGTTAAGTTTACGGTTCGGCCTGTAGATAAGACGTTAGATGGCTCACTAAATTCTCCAAAACCGCACACTCAAACGATATACTTCTCAGTTCAAGATACGGGACCAGGAATATCTGCAGCAGAAATACCCACACTATTTGAGCCTTTTGTCCAAACACAGACAGGTAAAATACTTCAACAGGGCACAGGTTTAGGGTTAGCCATTAGCTATCGATTTGTTCAACTAATGGGGGGACAACTTCGAGTTAAGAGCAAAGAGGGCGAAGGAAGTCATTTCTACTTTGAGATAGAGGTACAATACTCCCAAGAGCAAACACCTATGCCAAAGGAAGCTAAAAGTGTAATTGGTCTTGCTGAGCAGTCTTCTAGATTAAAGATGCTGATCATTGATGATCATCAAGATAGTGCTCAGTTATTGCAAGATCTGCTTATGAGCATAGGCTTTGATGTGCAAAGTACAACTAATCCTCAAGTAGGCGTTACTTTGGTTAAATCATGGCATCCTCAATTAGTTTGGATGGATATTAAAATGCCTGAAATGGACGGATTGACAGCAACAAAACAAATTAAACAGTTACAGAATGCTCCTATTGTTGTTGCCTTGACAGCTGGAGCTTTTGCCAATCAAGACAGGCAAAAGCAAGAGATTGGCTTTGATGCTTTTGTCAGTAAGCCTTTCCAGGATAAAGATATTTTTGAAACTATTAGAAAATATTTTAAAGTGGACTACATATACCAGGAGGATACGACCGGTGATTCTGCTACTCCCAAAACAGAAATTTATAAGTTAACGGTTATGCCGATGACTTGGATTCAGGAACTACATGCAGCTGCAGTTCGCTTAGATACCGAAGGTCTTCGGATACTCATCTTAGAAATTCCTGAAGAACATTCTGAACTAAAAAATTATCTTCTTGATTTGCATGGGAAATTCAGATACGACAATATTATAGATCTCACCCAATCTCATCTTGAAACATGAGATCTATATGCTAAGACTATTGGGTATCCACTAAAGCCGGGAAAATCTGGTTAAGTAGGAATCTAGAATCCAGAAGCCAGAATTTAGAAGGGATATGGCTTCTGGCTCCTGACTTCTGAAGTCTATCCTTAGGAAAACTTCTCGCTTTAAGTTGGTACCCAGACTATTCGTGTTCAATCTATTAAAGAACACCTCTATTTATGCTTCTTTGGAAGAATCGAGTCTCATTTGAGTTTTGGGTTTTAGAAATGCTTACTATCTTATATCAAATCCGAATTCATTAAACCCGATTAAAAATGGACAATCCTGTAGGAGCAATCCCTTGTAGATGCCCTTCGATACCGGGCGTTATCAAACAGGATTTCGTTTAATATCCTAATTTTTGCAATATATCCATAATCGCTCAATTATCAGGGCTAGGTAATGGGCAGTTTGATTGTAAACGTACTGCCTTGCTCTGCCACTGAGCTGCACTCTAATTGACCTTGATGCTGTTTGACCAGGATTTGATGGCTGATGGTTAATCCCAGACCAGGACCAAGTCCAATAGGTTTAGTTGTAAAGAAGGGATCAAAAATCTTAGGCAGGAGATCGTCTGGAATACCAGGTCCATTGTCTTGGATATCAATACGTATCCAGTTAGAGTCTTCTAGGTAGTCAGTTCTAATGGTGATTACAGGATAAGACTGTTGAGGTTGACTATTCTGCAGAGACTCCACAGCATTTTCTAATAGATTAAAAAATGCTTGATTTAATTGGTTTGGAAGACATTCAATCTGTGGTAATTCACCGTAGTGTTTCTGAATGTTAATGGTATTTGGTGTCTGTTGTTGTGTACCGAGAATGGTTAAGGCACTGTCTATACATTGATGGATGTCAACAAACTTTTTGCCGGATTCATCTAACCGAGAAAACTGTCTTAGAGCATCTATAATAGTTTGGATTCGATTTGCCCCTGTCGCCATTGAAGCAAGAACGTTTTCAAAGTCTCGGCTAATATAATCGAAATCGATATCTTGAGAGATAGATTTAACCTGGGGCGAAGCCTCAGGATAGGAAGTACTATAGGCATTAATGAGGCTGAGCAAACCGTGAAAATAGTCTTGAGCAAAATCCAGGTTGCTCTTAATAAAGGTCACTGGATTATTAATCTCATGGGCAATACCGGCTACCATTTTACCCAAGGCTGATAGTTTTTCAGTTTGGATCAACTGTGTTTGGGTCTGTTTTATTGTTTCTAAGGCTTCGGTGAGTTGTTGATTTTGGGCAGCTAGTTTTTGTTGAGTTTGTTGGATAGCTAGTTGATGTTGCACCCGCGCCAAAACTTCTTCTAAGTGAAAGGGTTTGGTAATATAGTCGGCACCCCCAACGGTAAACGCTTTCTTTTTGTCAAATCCATCGTCTAAGGCGCTAATAAAAATAATCGGAATATTGGCGGTATAGGATTGTTGTTTTAACTGGATGCAAAGGTCGTAACCATTGATTTCTGGCATATTAATATCCAATAGAATGATATTAGGTAGCTGTGCATCAATGCCCATTAATGCCACCTTTGCATTGATGGCGTTACGTACATCATAGCCGCTGTCAGTCAGTGTTGTTGAGAGCAGCCTGAGATTGTCGGGGTTATCATCCACAATCAAAATATTGATTTTTTCCAGAGATGGGGACATAACTCTATTCTATGCAATCGAGTTTTGCTTATAGAATTCCCCCGCTCCCATCTATTCAAATCATTTATATTGCCTATATTGCCGTTACAGTTAGCAGAACGTTGCTGGATACCATATCCCCTTGCCTTTTGGGTCTGTGTCAGTGGCAATTTATTTGTTAAGCATCTGAAAGGCTATATTTGACCTTCCAGATGCTTATTCTTGACTCCCCACATAGCCGAGATTTCCCGGCTTAAGTTGATGCCCATTAAGCTATCTTTGCAAAAAAGTGATTTTGCGTTGGTTGCGTTGAATAATGCCCTCGTCTTGTAGTTTGCGTAGTGATCGGGAAACAACCTCTGGTGTGAGACAGATTTGTTCGGCAATTGCTTTTATGGGGCAATTGAGAACGCAGGTGTTTGCGCCAGGCACCTTGAGCGTATAGAGATAGGCTAGGACACGGTCACCGGCTGAGCGTATACAGCGTACGGTCATGATATTTTTGGCGATGTGCAGCTGCTCTGTTAGCTGACCGGTAAATTCTAAGGAAATTACAGGATCGTGTGCCAATAGGGTAAGAAAGGTTTGTTTGGGGATGGCAATTAGCTGGGAGGGTTGGGTTGCGATCGCACAGTTTGAATACACATCTTTAAACAAAGCCCTTTCCCCAAGCCAGCTACCGCTCTCCACCGCGTACTGGTGGCTCATCTGACCATTTTCCAAATAGCGAACCAGTTGGATCTTGCCAGTTTTAACACCAAAGATTTTTTCCGCTGGATCCTCCGCATAAAAAACAAACTCCCCTGTCTTAAAGGTCAAGGCATTGAACGTAAAATCGATAATCCCCTTCTCAAATAGGTGATTAAGAGCCTGAATATAGTTGTCCAAAGATTCCATTGAAAGATACTTAGACGACGATTCTGCCTAAGTTACGCGTCTAATCTAAGAACCCCCCAACAGTTACCTAAACCCAGGCTCAATTAGACTGAGCATTTACTTAAAATTTACCTTGCATCACTCATACAGGGTTCAATCTGCTATCAGTTCGCTGAAGGCAAACGGGATCAGGCACAAGGGCCAGACAAAATACTGTAAGAATAAAACAGAATTAAAATATAGAAAGGCCATCATCGTCATTGCAGATGCCGCAAAGATACCGACCCTTTCTTTTAGAAAACTGAGGTAGCTCAACCCCATTAACAATAACATTAGCAATTTAGCCTTTAGGCCCACAAGCCATGGGTAGTCTTTAAAGAGAATGACATCAATGGAGGGCGCACGGTCGATATGGGAATCACCTAAGCGGGTGGCAGAGAATAAAACAGACTTAAAAAAGCCATCGGCATTCCACAGGATAAATGGCACAGACGAGACTAATGGCACACTGAGGATAATTAGCAAACCAATAATTAGGTTTTTGCCATACCTGTCCCGTTTTTTCCATAAATAGATCAGGTACAGTGGCAATAAAAAGATGGCAATTTGTTTAATGCCTAAGGAGAGGCTAAACAACAGTAATGCTAATCGAGTTTTTTCTCTTAACAGCACTAAAGAGAGGATTAAGCAGAAAATAGCCGCAAACTCTAAATGATGGACTCGAACAATATAGATGCTCCAACGGCCCAATAAAAGAATGGTAGCAGCGACTATGCCAAAAATAATTAGCCTGCGCTTTTGAAAGTATTGCAGCGTTAGGCCGATAATCCCCATATGACACACAAAGGCGATGGGTCGCCAAAAATAGAGCCAGTCGCGATAGGTTAGAAAACCCAGCTTTTGAACCAGGGCAGATAAAAGATAGGCAATGGGAAAATAGGTGGCATATTTATCATTTTCCCTGAGATTACTGGCCAACACCCGAGCATAGGGATTTTCTCCAGCTAGAATGCGTTTGCCCTCTAACCAGATATAATATATGTCCTGCTCCTGTAGCTGGTCAGCAGGGGTTTGCCAGAAATGATAGTGAATAAAAAATCCGGCAGATGCCAGTAATAGGAAAATAAACCAAAATTGTTTATCCCATTGAGATAACCCTGACATAGGCAGATGCTTTAACTAACCGTCACTGGAAATAAGGCTCCAGTATGACACTAAAATTTGAATACGACAGCTATAGCTGAGACCATCTGGCTAGCTAGGAGCCTTGGGTCAGGACTTTCCACAGAGTGCGGGGATGAAACAAAATGCTAGGTGATCTTGCCATATGGGCTACCTGGATAAAGTCGTTATGGATTTTTGTATCACCATTGGCGGCTAATACTACCCGATCAAAATATCCTTGTATTTTTCTGGTTAACCAGTTGGGACGTTTGCCGGTGGTCATTTCCCAGCGGAAGTCTTCTCCAGTGGCCATCAGCCAGGGAAGTGCTATGGTTTTAGACAATTTTCGCTGGAACCGTAGCGAAAATTCACTGTTTAAGTTGGTTTTAGCACCGGAGTGGCGGCGGCTGTGGGCATGTAAACAGTTGCCCAACAGGATAGCCCCCAGACTGGCTACGGTCATGCCCTGGCCATAGCTGGGGTTAAAGGCGCAGGCGGCATCCCCTAGAGTGACTAGCCCGGCGGGCATTGCTTTGAGTTTTTCATAGTGACGCAGACAGTTACTCGTACCGCGATAGCAGTGAATTGGGCTCAAGGGTTTAGCCTGCTGGATAACCGTGTAGATAGCGGGGTCTCGTAGGCTTTTAGCGAAGTCTAGAAATTCATTTTCTTGGTTGCCAGGATAGTCTTTTTCAAAGCCACTGAGGGTAAGCACAAAGCGATTGTTTTCCACTGGATAAATTACACCCCCTCGGCGGGTGTGGCCTGGCTTACTGGCAATGATTATTCCCTCAATGGCGTTCTCTGGGGGATAGCTATACCAGCGGGAGGCATAGCCTAAAAATGAGTTGACCTCGGTGGTTTCAATGGGGCCATACCCCAAGTCCATTAACCAGTCTGGCAGTTGAGAACGGCGACCTGAGGCATCTATTACCAGGTCTGCCTGTAGGGGAGTGTTGCTACCCGTCGTTTTGCTATTGATGACCACTCCAGTAATGCGGTTGTGGTTACCAATTAGGGATTTGGCTTGGGTTTGGTCTTTAAGATTAAAGCCTGGTTGCAGTAATAGTTGCTGCCGCAGATACCATTCCAACAGCAGTCGACTGCAAATCAAGCCTTTTAGGTTAGATTTGTGTTGGGGCATCCAGGCCCACATGGTAAGAAATTTCCAGTCGTTGGTCCAGTCGAGAACTTGAGCACCAAGAACAGTGAGGTCAGTGGTGAGGTTGGGAAAGAGCGACTCTACCAGGTGATATCCGTGGAGGAGGAGGGCGTGAACATGCTGGGCCTGGGGTACACCGGGCCGGATGTCGGGGCCATCGGGCAGTTGATCCTGCTCCAGCAGGGTAACCTGGTCGAAATGGTCGAGCAGGACTCGGGCGGTCAGGAGACCAGCGATGCTGCCGCCGATGACGATAGCTTGGGACATGGACGTAGATAGGAAAGGGTGAAGGGTGAAGCGTAAAGAGTGACTTTTGATAACTGCTTACGCTTCACCCTTGAGTAGGTTTATGCCCGTCGTTCAACAACTAATGTAAACCGGGCAACTAGCATGCCAACGGATGCGATCGCAACCAGTGGTGCAAAAAATGCCAGACCGACAGCGCCACCTAAGAGACCAGCCGTTAAGGGAACCTCCAGCAAGACTCGACCTTCAGCATTTTTGATCAAAATCCGGCGAACATTACTCTCATTGATCAGCTCTTGTACTTTACTAATCAGGTTGTCGCTATTCACCGCAAACTCTTCTGTCGTTGTTTCTGGAGTAGTGTTAGATTCGGGCGGTGTTGAATTTGGAGAAGAAGGATCATCAGAGTAGCTCATGGGTTAATTAACCTAATGTTTAGCAAACGGTATCAAAGGCAAAGGGCGTCAAAGACGAACCTGCCCCTTTGATACTCTGTAGAGCAAGGGGCAGGTTGTAATTCTAAGCTTTCTTTTTAGTTTTGCATTGTTGTGCGAGACTTAATCCAAATATTTTTCAAGGGTACTTGACAAGGTGCTCTTGGGTACCGCACCAACTACGGTGTCAGCCACCTTACCATCCTTAAAAATTAGCAGTGTAGGAATACTGCGTACACCATAGTCACTGGCGCTTTTAGGATTGTCATCTACATTGATTTTAAGCACCTTAACCTGACCTTCGAACATGGTAGCTACCTCATCAACGATGGGTGCCACCATGCGGCAAGGACCGCACCAGGGTGCCCAAAAGTCCACTAGTACAGGAATATCGCTACCGAGTACATCGTTTTGAAAATCGGCATCTGACACTTCACTTACTAATGTATTTGCAGCCATTATTAACCTCCTGAAAAACCAACACGCCAGTAATACAGTAGCCCTAACCAGAGCAGTCTACATCACCTGATTGTTTCAATTATAGTTCTATAAAATTGAACTACTGAGGGACGGTGATCCGCCCGTTCTTGCCATACCCCCGTGTCATAATGCAGATATGCGACCAATTTCCCACCCAGATACCAGTCAAATAACCCTGGCAGACGTTCTGTATGCCCTGGGGGATCCAGTGAGACTAAAAATTGTCAAAACCATCGCCCAAAAGGGTGAGCAAGCTTGTCGCAGCTGCGCTGGTGACGACATTGCTAAGTCTACGCTATCGCATCATTTCAAGATTCTGCGAGAAGCTGGCATTGTTCATACTGAAAAGGTTGGTACTCAGCATTTGAATTCATTGCGTACGGATGAACTAGAGGCAAAGTTTCCGGGCGTTTTAGCAGCGGTGCTGGCAGCAGCCAAGGATATTGAGGTTTGTGATGGCGAGTAGTGGGCTTCGGCTGCGCTCAGCTAGCTAGCTCTCGACAATAATTGCTCGAAAATCATTCACATTGGTCAATGTGGGTCCGGTGATGACCAATGCGCCAATGGATTCAAAAAAGCTATAGCTATCGTGGGTATTTAGATATCTCTGGGGATTGTGTCCGGTCTGCCATAGTTCTGGTGTAATCAGGGCTCCAGCATTATTTTCGCTACCGTCGATGCCATCGGTGTCACAGGCAATGGCGGTGATACCCGGTTCTCCGTTTAAGTAAAGGGCCAGGGCCAGTAAAAATTCGCTATTGCGACCGCCTTTGCCTACAAAGGTTTGTTGGACGGTAACGGTGGTTTCGCCGCCGGAGAGAATGACGCAGGGGGGGGGCAAGGGCTGTTGATGGCGCTTGACCTGACGAGCGATCGCACCGTGAACCAGGGCGACATGACGGGCTTCGCCTTCGATGGCATCACTGAGAATTAGGGGGGTATAGCCGTTTGCGATCGCCACCTTAGCGGCTGCTTCCAGGGACTGTTGCGGGGTGGCAATCAGATGGTTAGTGGTGGTACTCAGCCGCTGATCCTCGGGGGAAATCACCGGGTTAGGATTACGGGTCAGGTAATTGCGAATGTGATGAGGTATGGTCAGGTGGTAGCGGTCTAAAATTTCCAGGGCATCAGCGGCTGTCGTCGTATCGCCTACGGTGGGACCTGAGGCAATGGCACTCAGGCTATCTCCGGCCACATCGGAAATAATTAGCGATACGACCTTGGCGGGATAGGCGGCTGCCGATAGCCGTCCCCCTGATGAATCGGATAGGGACTTACGCACCGTATTCATGGAGACAATATCGGCCCCGGATGCTAATAGCTGCCGATTAATATCGGCTAAATTGGCCAAACTAATGCCATCGGGTGGCAAGGTAAACAGGGCTGACCCACCGCCGGAAATTAAACAAATCACTAAGTCATCCGCCGTCAAGGGAGCCACGCGCTGCAAAATCTGACGGGCTCCTTCCATGCCATTTTTATCGGGTACGGGATGGCCTGCTTCAACCACGTCAATGGATTGTGTGGGTAATCCGTGGCCGTAGCGGGTAATGACTAGCCCTTCGAGGGGGTCCACATTGCCTGCCTGTGCCCAGGTATCTTCGACGGCTTTGGCCATGGCGGCGGCAGATTTACCGATACCGACAACGACGACCCGCCCTGTGGGCCTGGTTTTTAGATAGGGCTCAAGGGCATGGGCTATTTGTTTTTGGGGCATGGCGGCGGCTACGGCAGCATGGAATAGGTCTTGAAGTAACTTGGCGGACGACATAGTCTGGGTGGGCAATGCGATGGGTAGGGTGGAGAGCATGGCCTGATTGCTAAGTAATTACTATAAACCTTGTCCATGGCCAGACCTGTAGTTTTGCCGTAGCGGCAACGACAGGTTTTAACTTGGCCATGGTTGAAGCGGGCTTTGGTGTCATCGATAGGCCATGATGAGCAAAATGTTCCGAGTTTTTGTTGTAGTAGGGGCATTGCCTGCAATGCCCCTACTACAACAAATCACGTTAGTGTTGATAATAGCTTTAGGGATCAATTGACTGGAGAAACCCAAAACGGTGTTTGACATATTAGTTATCGGTGCCGGACCTGCCGCCCTGATTATGGCCGCTGCATTAGCCCCCCATGGGGTCTCCCTTCACGGTCTGGCCCCAACGTCACCCGAAACTCCCTGGGAAAATACCTATGGCATTTGGTGTGATGAGCTAGACACCCTGGGGCTGAGCGACCTATTGGGCCATCGCTGGCAAAAGACAGTCAGCTACTTTGGTCAGGCCGCTGCCACGGCCCCCACCCGTCACCACCGTGACTACGGTCTGTTTGATAAACATAGGCTACAGCAGCATTTGCTAAGCCAGCTGTCAGCCATGACCTGGCACCAGGGTCAGGCGGCATCAATAACCCATACCGATGCCCATAGCTGTGTGACCACCACCGATGGACAAGACCTAACGGCAAAACTAGTCATTGATGCTACCGGCCATAAAGCAGCTTTGGTACAGCGGCTGCCTAAAAACGCGGCTATTGCCTATCAAGTGGCCTATGGCATTGTGGGTAAATTTTCTAAACCCCCCGTAGCCTCGGGACAGTTTTCGCTAATGGACTACCGGGCCGAGCACCTCTCGGCAGAGCAGTTGGCGGGACCCCCCACATTTCTCTATGCGATGGATCTAGGGCAGGACCTGTACTTTGTGGAAGAAACCTCCCTGGCCCTGGCCCCAGCGATGGCCTACGACACCCTAAAACAACGGCTGCAGCAACGCCTCAGTCTGGACGGTGTCACGGTCAGCGAAATCCACCATACGGAATATTGTTTGTTTCCGATGAATTTGCCGCTGCCGGATTTAAACCAGCGGGTACTGGGCTTTGGCGGGGCGGCCAGTATGGTGCATCCGGCCACCGGGTTTATGGTGGGGGCGATGCTGCGACGGGCTCCGGCGGTGGCGGTGGCGATCGCAAACTCTATTGCCAATGGAGATGGGGGGGGTGCGATCGCCAAAGCAGGCTGGCAAACCCTATGGACCCCAGAGCGTCTACGCAAACACCACATTTATCAATTTGGCTTAGAAACCCTGATGCGCTTTAATCATCGCGAGCTATGCCAATTTTTTGACAGCTTCTTCAAACTACCCCAGGCAAAATGGGCAGGTTTTTTAGCCGACACCCTATCACCGTTTGAGCTGGTCATGGCCATGATCACCATGTTTAGCCAAACCACAAACCCCGTACGTGTTGGCCTAATGGGAGGTGTCGGCACTGACGGACAGCTGTTATTAAAATCACTCACCGGTAAAGCCTAGTGGTCTGTCAAGATATAGTAGCCTTAAGCAATATCGGGAAAATTAGGAGAAACAATACCGTATCTCCATCAATAACTCATAATTTTGTAAGTTTTTGACCTGAGGGAACCAATTCCCCACGCTTTTTGGGCATTCTAAACATATCAAGTTTTTTTGATTCCCTGTTTATCGTCACGGCCTTAAACCCATTTCAGCTCCAGCCATCACCGTAGCCTGTCCGTGATTCGAATCCTACCTCGCTCACCACACCTACCAGCTGATCAGCCCACCTGTCATATTTTGGTCGTGGATGACCATCCCGTAAACCGTACCCTTTTAGTCCGCCTACTGCGGCGTAGTGGGTTTACCGTTAGTCAAGCTGTCAACGGCTCCGATGCTTTTGCCCTCTGGCAACAATGGCAGCCCCAGTTAATATTGATGGATTTATGCATGCCTGGTGTAGATGGTCGTGAAGCCACCCGTCTGATTCGAGCTGCGGAAAACGAGAGCCACCAACCCCCAACAAAAATCATTGCCCTGACCGCTGACACATTACCTACCTTTTCCCACCAAGCCCATGCCGTTGGGTTCGATAGCATTATCACCAAACCGATTCGCCCCGATATCATCTTTGAGCTAATCGCCAACTATCTGGACCTGCACTACGTTTACATATGAACTTTTCCTGGGATGTGGTTTATGAACTAACCATAAACTCAACCTAGTTATTGTTAAACCAGAGTCTGATTGCGTATTCCATAACACAAAACTCGTGGATTTCCATCCATCCGGTTCCGCAGAATGCGAAAATACCCCTTGATTACGCACAAGGGAGATACGACATGGCTGCATTTCCAATTGACTTAGGCGCTTACCAGCGCATCAGCCTTGATCCGTCCACATCGACGCTGACCGATGAGCAGCGCGAGGCGATCAAAGCAAATATTCAACTTTGCCGTGATGCCATTGTTTTCTTTACCGCCACGGGTGCTGCACGGGGTGTTGGCGGTCACACGGGTGGCCCCTACGATACCGTTCCTGAAGTGATGCTTCTGGATGCCATCTTTCGAGGTGCCCCTGACAGCTATGTTCCCACCTTCTTTGATGAAGCTGGACACCGCGTAGGGACTCAATATTTAATGTCTACGCTCAATGGTGACTTGCCTGCTGAGCAGTTGATGAACTACCGTGCCGCTGGTTCCCACCTGCCTGGACACCCTGAGCTTGGTCTTACACCCGGTGTGAAATTTAGCTCCGGTCGTCTGGGTCACATGTGGCCCTATGTTAACGGCGTTGCCCTGGCTAACCCTGGCAAAACAGTCTTCTGTCTCGGTTCTGACGGCTCTCAGCAAGAAGGTAACGACGCTGAAGCGGCCCGTCTAGCCGTAGCGCAACACATCAATGTCAAGCTGATCATTGATGATAATGATGTCACCATTGCCGGTAATCCTTCCAAGTATCTTCCCGGCTACAGTGTGAAGAAGACTCTCGAAGGCCACGGCCTTAAGGTACTAGAGTGCAACGGTGAAGATATCGATGCGCTATATACCAACATCTGCGAAGCCATCAATACGCCTGGCCCCATCGCCGTTATCCTCAAGCGCCCCATGTGCCCTGGCATTGAAGGTCTAGAGGGCTCCAACCACGGTCACGATGTGATTTCTGTTCCTGCAGCGGTTACCTATCTAGAAGCCCGCGGTCATCAGGCAGCAGCCGATATTCTTAAGAATACTGAAAAGCCCAAGAACCCCAATACTTACACTGGCTCTACCGACAAGTTTGATGCCAACCGTAAGGTCTTTGGTGCCGCTGTTGTGGATATGCTCGCTGGTATGGGTGAAGAAGAGCGCAAGCACAGTGTTCTTGTCGTAGACAGTGACCTGGAGGGTTCCTGTGGTTTGAACACTATCCGTGAGGCTCACCCAGAAATCTTTATCAGTGGTGGTATTCAAGAGCGGGGTAACCTGTCCGCTGCCGCTGGTTTTGGGATGGAAAAAGGCAAACAGGGTATTTTTGCCACCTTTAGTGCGTTCTTGGAAATGTGTATTTCTGAGATCACCATGGCTCGTCTAAACTATTCCAACCTGTTGTGTCACTTCTCCCATGCAGGGATTGATGACATGGCTGACAACACTTGCCACTTCGGTATGAACAACCTGTTCGCCGACAATGGTTTGGATGACAGTCACCCCACTAATATTTACTTCCCTGCTGATGCCAACCAGATGCGTGCCTGCGTGAAGTCAATCTTCAATGATCCAGGACTACGCTTTATCTTCTCGACCCGTGCAAAGGTCCCCATGATTTTGGATACTGACGGCAATGAGATGTTTGCCGGGGATTACGCCTTTACCTCTGGTAAAGACGACATCGTGCGTGAGGGTACTGCGGGTTATGTGGTTTCCTTTGGTGCTGCCCTCTATCGTGCTCTCGATGCAGTTGAGAAACTCAAGGCTGAAGGCATTGACGTGGGCCTAATCAATAAGGGTACTCTGAATGTCGTAGATGAAGAGGCCATCGCTAAGTTTGGTGGATCTCCCATGGTGTTGGTTGTGGAAGCCTTTAACCGTCGTACTGGTTTGGGTAGCCGCATGGGGTCCTGGCTGCTAGAACGTGGGTTGACTCCCAAGTATGGTTACCTCGGTACCCACATCGAAGGTGGTGGCGGTCTTTGGGAACAGTTCCCTCACCAGGGGATTGATTCTGATGGCATTGTTGCCAAAGTAAAAGAGATGCTGGGTTAATGCAGTAAAAAGTCTCTCAAATCCTTTTTAATAAAAGCGACAGAGCCTCGTAAGACTCTGTCGCTTTTTGTTTAGGTTAGTGACAATCTAGTGGTTAGAAGAATTCAGCGATGAATCACAGTGTGATAACACAGTAAAATAAATTCTTATACTTCAAGCTGTGAGGGCAAGCCATAGATCGAGGGAGATGACTTAGCCTGGGGCTGTTTTTGTCGCATTAGAAGATAGATTGCAGGAACAAAATACAGTGCAATCAGGGTGGCACCCATTAAACCACCGATGACGGTAATGGCCAGGGGAGGCCAAAAACCACTTGGGTCAAACATAAGCGGTAAAAATCCAATCGCTGTCGTCGCTGTTGTGGCAATAATATGACGGGTGGAGTGGACAACAACGTTGCACAGTGCATTCATGTTTCCCTGGCGTACTCGCTCATCTTCGTGGATGGCGGAAAGCATCACAATAGAATCATTCACCACAATGCCTAGCAGACCAACAGTACCCAGAATGGACATAAATCCAAAGGGATATCCAAACAGCCACAGTGAGAAAAAGCCCAGACCAATTGAGAGAAGAGCTACCAGGGCAATGATGCTGGCCAGGCGAAATGACTTAAAGGTTAACACCAGGGTGGAGGCCATGAGTATGAGCAAAACGCCCAGGGTAGAAACAAGGTTGCTAATGGCTAGACTGCGCTCATTGGCTTCGCCACCCAGTTCATAGGAATATCCAGCCGGTAGTTCAAAATTATTCGCTTTTAACCGGTTTTGAAAGTTGGATAGTACCGTAGCAGGTAATACCCCAGCTGTAATAAATCCTTGGACGGTATTGACCCGCTGACCATTACGGCGGCTAATTGTGGCCGTTGTGGGCAAGAGTTGAATCTTGGCCAGGGCCGAGAGTGGTGTGGCATTTCCCACCTCAGGTAGCAAGTTGAGCGATGTAATGTGGTCCAACTGGCGGCGCTGCCCATCGGCCAGCCGCACGCGCACTGGTAATTCTTCAGTCATTTCTAAGACAGACCCACCTACAACACCGTCTAAATAGGCATTGAGCTGTTGTGCGATCGCAGTTTTATCAATTCCCGCTAATTGAGCCTGTTCTTCGTCCACCTCCAGGGCTAGCTGAGGTAGCGTATCGGTTAGAATAGAGCGCGTGTGAATCACATCGGGGTCCTTAACCAGTTCTGAACGCAGCTGTTCACCCAATTCTCTTAGCTGGTTGAGATCCGGACCATAAACTCGTAACTCAATGGGGGCCGCAAAGGGAGGGCCTTGTCCCAATTGCCGAACAATACTTTGAGCCGTTGGGAACGCTTCGTCCAATTCTTGTTGAAGGGATTGGATCAAGGGTTGCAGTTTAGCAGAAGACTTGATCTGAACAATGCCCTGGGCATAGTTGGCAGAGTTTTGTCTCTCGGAAAGGACATTGTAGTAAAACTTAGGAGCACTACGCCCTGCAAACCACTCTACATCTATCACATCCGGATGGTTGCGAATCGTATCCCGACTTTGAAGAATAATGTCTTGGGTTTTTGATAGTGACGTCTGGGGAGGCAGTTCAAATTCAACGTAGCACTGTTTTCGATCCGACGGAGGGAAAAATTGTTGTTCTAGGGTAGGTAATACAAAAAAGCCACTGATCGGTAGAATTGCGATGAGCCCGAGACATATTAAAGGACGAGAAAATGCCGTATTTAAGGTTTGACGATAGCCTTGGGTCAAACCAGCAGAGCTGAAGCCAGACTGCCACCAGCGATTGAACCGCTGATGCTGTGTTCCCTGTCGATAACAATATTGATGCAGACGCGCTACCAGGGCAGGCACTATCGTCAGAGATAAGCCAAAGGAACTAATGAGCGCTAAAATTACCGTGAGTCCAATGGTATTAGTAAATTCTCCGGTTGCACCCGTTGAAATTGCAATCGGCAAAAATGCCAAGACAGTGGTTAAGGTAGATGCTAGTAATGGAACGGATATGTGACGGAAGGTGTCTGTCACTGCTTGACCAGGGGCAAGACGCTGCTGTAGACGATGTTGCATTTCATCGACCACAATAATGGCGTTATCGATTAACAGCCCCAGGGAGATGATAATACCAGTGACAGATATTTGGTGCAGTGGAATATTGCTTACCTTCATGGCTCCAAATACCGTTAAAACCACCAGTGGTAAAGCAATACACATAATCAGGGCTGAGCGCCAACCCATCAGAAATAGGGTAACCAATGTCACTAACAGCACACTCAGGACAAGATTCATCATCACTTGATGCAATCGCGCCTGTACATAGTAATTTTGGTCAAAGACCCGTTTGAGAACTACCCCATGCGGTAGCCGTCGTTCATACTTTTTAAGTACCCGTTCAGCAACTTCTCGCCAAATATCTAGGCGTTGATCAGAATTGACAACAGCCCCGATAACAACGGCTGGTTTCCCTGAAACTATGGCTAACTCTGAAGCTGGCTGAACGACTGTTTTTGACACATGGGCTAGCGCACCCAGCCGCCGGACCTGGCCATCTACACCAAACTGGATGGGAATGTTGCGAATACGATCTAGGGAATCTAGTTCTCCATTGACCTGGAATAACAGCTGATTATCTTGATTGTAAAGTTGTCCAGAAGCAACTTTGGCATCATAGTTCTCAATTTGTTGCGAAAGGGCTTGAACGGTTATGCCCAATGTTGCTAGCTCGTCAGGACGAATTTCAACGGTAATTTCTTCATCGGGAACACCATAGAGATCAATCTGTTCTGTTCCCTCAATCAACCGCAGTTGATCCCCCAGTTCAGAGGCTAAACGATGCAGGATATTATAATTTGCCGTAGACTCTAGCTGCCAAGTTAATGCGATGATTAATGCATTGGCCTTCGTCTGGGATTTTTCGAATTGCGGCTCCGACGTTCCAGCGGGCAATTGCGTGGTCACATCACCCAGCCGATCTCGAACTTTTGACCAAACGTTATCCATTTGGGTAACTTGATCATCTAGCTCAAGCGTTAGGCTAGAAAATCCTTGCCGTGAAACCGACTCAATTGTTGTGAGTTCTTCAATTTCAGTGAGTTCATCTTCTATGATTTGAGTAACCAAAGCCTCAACTCGTTCAGCATTAGCTCCTGGAAACTCAGTTGTTACCAGGGCATATCGCTGGACAAGATCGGGATCTTCTAGCCGAGGTAAGCTAAAAAAAGACGATGTCCCCCAAACAACAATCAGCGTAATAACAATAATTAATAATTGTCGATTACGGTAAAATAAATTACTCATAGTACTTCTTGTGCCGCAGTGGTGGTTGGGCGAATGAATTGGCCAGGGGTGATACGATGAATGCCCGAGTGAATAATTTGGTCGCCTGGTTGTAATGTTCCTCTGACTAAAACACGATCACTTTGGGTATGTAAAATTTCTAACTCACTCCGCTGGGCAATAAACTGATCGCTGGATTCATCTTTGCCTAGAATATAGCAATACCATAACCCCTGGGTCCCCTGAATCAATGCGGTTGTGGGCAACCAATATCCTTCAGTGTCAACAGCTTCAATAAGTTCTAGGTTAACGAGTTGGCCTGGAAAGATAGCTTCAGGAGACTCAGGCTGTAACTGCAAAATAACAGTAACTGTTCGTGTTTGACTGTCTAACTCAGGCTGTAGTGATGTGATTTGAGCCTGGTAAGACCGCTGATTAATGGATACTGACTGCAGGCTCCCCAACGTGAGTCGATGAATGCTCTCAATGGGGACTCCAACTCGAGCTTCCAAGATTGAATTTTCAGCTAACTGCAATATGGTTTGACCGGGAGCAATTACTGTGCCTTCATCCGCTAATCGAGAGACGATGGTACCTGCAAATGGAGCTTTTAATGTGCTGTTCCCTAAATCTAGTTCAATATTGTCAAGGCTGGCATTCAATTGTTCAACAACGGCGACTTGGGCGGCTATTTCCTCTTTGCGGGGACCTGCATTTAGCTCATCTAAACGACTTTGAGACTGACTCAAACGAGCTTCTAATTGATTGGATGCAGCCTCGACCTCATCTAACTCTTCTTTAGAAATGGCACCCTGGTCATAGAGCTCTTGCCGACTTAGTTGTCTGGCTTGTTCTAGCTTAAGTTGTTCTCTGATTTCAGTAATTTCGGCCTGTGCGATCTCGATTTCTTCAGGTCTTGTTCCTGCCTTTAACTCCTGCAGACGGGCCATTTCTTCGCTATGCTGTGCTTGTATCTGGGAGCGTTGAATAGTGAGTGAACCAGTCCCTAGAACAGCCAGCGGAGTTCCTTGTTCAACCCAGTCACCGTCATCGACCAGAATTTTGGTTACCTTACCTGTCCGTTCAAATCCTAGATCGCTACGACGACGAGCCACAACCTGTCCAGTATAGACATGGGCTACCTGATAGGTGTCAACTGGTAACGCTTTAACAACTTCAACTGGTAACGCCCCGACTTCGATGCTACTATCATCAGCGGCCTGCACAGGCTGTTTACGAACTAGCCAACGATTCGAGGCCATGCCTACCAAAATGATCGAAAAAAGACATGGTAGGAGAATCCATTGAAGCCGAGGTCGCTTCTCTCTATTTAATATTTGACTGGCACGATTCATAGATTCTCCCCGTGTGTTGCGAAAACCCGCTTGTACGCTAGATTGTTGAAATCCAAAGAAATTCTACGATCTTAAATAGAATGTAACAATGAATAATTTTTTGAAAAATTATTCAAGGAACTAGGCTGTAACCTATGACAAAGAGTGAGTTTAATAGTTTATTGTTAACTAGACTATCAATGCTGCAAACTATACCTGGCTACGAAACCATTGCAAAGTCGTTTCAATAGCCTTTGGCAAAGGTGTTGCGATATTTCCAAATGTGTTGACAAACTTATCGTGGTTAACGATAAAAGGCTGCTCAAACTCATAAAATACTTCTAGCAGTTCCCCAGCAGGCTTTTTGAATAGGCCTACTAACCGCAGCATCAGTTTGGAAACCATCTGATAGTTTGGCGTTCTTGACCGGCCTGTTGAAAAATTTGGTCAATAAATTGACGGGTTGTGATGGTTTCTGCACTGGGAATATGCCAGGCTTGGCCCAATGCGGCTTCCTGCTCCCCAAACAAAACAAGTGCAGCCCCTACATCTGAAATGTAGGTAAAGGTATGGGGTTGATCCACATCGCCAAATACTTGGGCGGCTTTTCCAGCTAACGCCGCCTGAAAAACCTGTTCCCCCGCCGCAGAGACTCTTACATGGGGGCCAAAAAAGTCTGAAGCACGACCAATGGCAACCCTCACTTTCCCAGCCTTATGGGCATCCAACAGGTCTGTTGCCATTTTAGCCCTGACTTTACCCTTACGGGTGTGAGCAATATAAGGCATGGCCTCAGTCATAGGCTGACCATGGGTATCGCCATACATGTATAAATTATCCATAACAACCAGTTTGGCATCTGCGAACGCAGCCGCTTCAACAAGGCTATTCTGAAGTGCTGGAAAAAGCTCCGGCCAACGATGGTAGGGAGGATTTAGAGCATTATAAATAACAGATGCTCCCTTAGTAACCTCCCGGGCAAAGCTAGCAGATGATGCATCACCACCGACAACCTCTACACAATCTACTACAGGAGCCTTCCCAGTACGATTTACAAGTCTCACACGCTGTTTTTTATCCAACAGGTGTTCCGCAATTGAAAAACCTACTGGACCTGTTCCAAAAACAACATGAAAATCTGTTTCAAGAAAATTATATGACATATTTGATTTGCGCTCGACAACCTATCGCTTGAGTAATAATATCCCCCTTTTCATATGGAAAGGCATTATGAATTGACATTACTACCTTCCTTGGCTTGAGCTTAGCAACCCCCTTGAAATATCTGCTGAGCCTAACTAAAAAGATATCTGATAACTTATATACATCAGATATCTTTTTAGTTTTTAAGACCTGCGATAAAATCATGAACAAAGCAAAGTTTTGTGATGATAGATTTGTAGGCTAATATAAGGCATCTAGACCAGAAGTTATGCCATCTAGAGCTTGTTAGCTCAAATTGTGAGCACATACATTTATGCTGCCAACCATCCTTATAATTCTGGATAAAAGGCCATTTTGACATGTTACTCTAAAGAACCGGTGCCTGAGTAACGCTTAAATACCACTAACCCAACTCCCATTACAATCATCCCAAAAACGCTATTACTTAAGTCGGGAACGGGAGTTGTTTCAATTTCTTGAAGAACTCTGTCAGCCCTGCCTTCAATAAATAATAAACCAGTTGTATCGACTGGAGCACCAGCAGCTTGCAGGAAATCACTAAAATCTTGAGCAATTGTAAGATCAATATCTTGCAATATTAAGGTTGAAGCAGCAGGATCTAAATCAAATACTCCAACTTCAACATCGAATAAACGAAGCTCTGGATTACGTTGTTCGTCCTCTTGAGCCACGAAGGTCTGAAAATCTGGGCTAAAAATATTCGAAGGAACAAAAGTTGAGAAGTTATCAAATTCCAAAACCGAATCTAAATCAAGCTTTGTGGTATCAACATCAAATGTAATAGCCGTATCAAACGACTCTATACCCCCTGTAGGGAAAGGCTCTATACCCTCCAATGCAACTGGAAGAAGAAAGCCTCCACCAACGTCAACAGCTTCAAAAGCTAACGTGCTACGACGTAAAGATGTCGAATCTGGAGGAATAAATTGAAAACCAAAGTCAAATCCTGGTGCTGGATTAGCCGTTATCTCGGGTGGAAGGAGGGTTAATCCCAAATCCTCTAGAATTTCAATTGTTTCGGGTACAAATCGAACGCTTTCACTCCCATCAACCTCTAAAAAAGTTTGAGCTACAGCTGGACTAACTAGTCCAAACGAGAGAGTTAAGGCAGACAATAGATTTAAGGGAAACTGAAACTTAGGCTCCAACATAGCTAAAAACCTGGAAAACACCTTAGATATTTGAATGGATAATACGCCAAATGATTGTTCGCGTTGGAAACAAAATACACTCATAGCCAGAGAGTAATGTAACTTTTATTATCATTTTTTCTCTTATAGCGCTTTAGGGATAAGGGAGGATATGGAAATAAAACTATCTAATACCAAATCCGAATCCAGTCAGTTCAATTGAAAACAGATAATCCTGTAGGGGCGGTGCCTCGTGCCCGTCCTGCGATATCGGATGGAGGCAACTCGAATTCGCATAAGACCGTTCCCTTACCCTCAAAGCACTAACAGAAAAGAGAGTTGGCAGACCTAATTATGCTGGATGGTTTAAAGCGACATTAGGGTAGTCACCATCTTTTTTACTTATATACTTGAACTTTTTCAGAGCTAAAAGACCAACCGCTGTAGCTAAAAGACCTGGCCAAACATTGGGTTCAGGCACAGCAGCCACCTCTCTGAAAGTTCTAAATTCATGTGCCTCAGCAATCTTTAGACCAGCAACTGACTGAGTCGCACCAGCCTCAGTTAAAAAGTCACTAAATTCTTGAGAGATGAATACGTCGACGCCATCCACTGTCCAGCTATTAGTGGCTATGTCATAGATTGGTCCACTGGGCAATCCTAAATCAGTAAGTCGAGCATTTGTTGTCACTGTATCAATCGCAAAGAAATTAAAGTCGTCATCAAACGCGATTGTGTTGTCACCTACAATTAATTGTGATTCAAGTGCTAGCTTACTGGTATCAACATCAAATGTTAGGGTGCCATCAAATTCCTCAACACCTTCTAAAGGTAAGTCAAAGCCAGTCTCTGGATCATAGAGAAAGCGATAGGTTGTACCACGGACACCAGGTTCTGAACTAGGTGGAAGGAGATCCCAACCGTAGGTATAGCCTTCAAAAGGTTCTGCTGTACTTTCTCCTTCGACGAAGGATAGGCCTATTGATTCTAATACATCAAGACCTTCTGGTACTAGACGAACACTATCTACACCGTCTATCTCTTCATAAACTCTAGGCTGTGCATTAGCCGACACTGGCAATAGCACGCTCAAAGCAGGCAACAATCCTAAAGTAAATATGGATAGGAAACGAGACATATTTAATATTCTCCCAAGTTATCAAGTTGATACAGTTAGCTTAAATAGCACAAGAGTACTATATTGCACTACTAAACATCAGCAATGGCATATTAGAGGTGCTGCAAAATAGATAGACAAAATAGCTCAATCCCTTTCGCATTAATGGATTCAGTTTTTGCAACGCAAAATCAACTGGGATCCTTTTTTGCCAAAGGGTTTAAGTCCAGCAGGTCCTTATATCAAAACACGTCTATTATTGAGACAATTTTGTCTTCCGCTTAAGCCCCACTAGCCCCCACAGTCCAAACATGGATAAACCTAGAACAATAGAAGGTTCTGGAACTTTTTCTGCTTCTTCCAAAGGGACAGCTCTTAACGTCATAGGGAATGGAAATGATAAGACACCAAATCCATTGCCTACACTAAAAATAGGATCTTGCACCTGTGATTCTTCATAAACTGCTTGAATCCCGCCACCAGAAGAATCAACATCCTGTAAAAACGAATCAGCCAGTCCGGAAAGTAAAGGATCTAATCCATCTACTTTGGCCACAGAGAATGGATCGGAGAAGATGGCATCAAAGTCATCATCAATCTCCGGCGTTTCACCGTATTCCAAAATGTTATAGAAATCGGAATAGCCAAAGCTAAGGATCTTAGTAGTATCTTGGACCAAAAAGATCTCTACATCATCTGGATTAGCTGTATAAATTCTTTCTTCTACCGTAGAGTTAGAGTCGGCAAACCAATCTTTACCAAACTCATCATCACCCAGATTCCACGTTTGAGTAAAGTCTTTTCCTTCTCGCTGTCCGTAGCCTAGACCAATGGAATTGAGGGAAATAGTATTATCGTTCAAGTAGCTTGAAAAAGATGAAAACCCAAGGATATCAGTCAAACTACTAGAACGAGTTGTTCCAGTAGAGGGTTCTTCTGGACTGGCACTTTTTCCTGTAGTGTAATAAGGTGCAATATTACCGGGAGAATTGCGACTGATTTCTACATGACCTACGTCTGGTGCTGTAAAATCCAGATTAAAAAAAGCTGTAAATCCTTGGTTATCAGCAGGATCTCCAGATAGAAATAGCTGATTGTCTGACTGCAAAGGTCGAGTCGTAATATTTTCTAGCTGAGTATAGTCGTACTGACTGAGATCAAAGTCAGCCGCTTTCGCTGGCAATGGAACAAATGCGACCAGACTACCACCCAACAATAAGTGGGTAAGAACAATTTTCTCTTTCATATTTAAGGAAACTGTCAACAAAAAAAACAACTCTATAGATCTAATCGGTTCAATGTCCCCTAAAGGCCTAATAAAAAGGTCAGACTTTTTCATGCGCTAAAAACACTTTGATCCTTCTATTGTGCTTGACCTCTTATAAAGTGAAGTTATTGATATAGATCATCTTCATATATTATAACTACTGTTCCAGTCCGTTGAAGGCTCTTCATCAGTAGTTAGAAAGAAAGTGATCATTTGTAAAAATAAAGTCCATATATAGCAGATTGCTTTTATATCAAACTTTATTTTTATTCAGAAAAACGATGACGTAATCTAAAAATTACAAAGGCTAAAGCCAGATACCAAAAATTAAGCAACGTCGTACTAATAAAAACGGTAGAGTCAAATAAGCTGATGCCTAAATCTCCTAACAGACTCAAAAACCATGCGATAGCTACTACAATACCGAACCAACTTATCCACTTAGGCATGTATTGAAAGCGTAGTACTGAGATCGCAATCCCTCCCACCCAGAGAGCCGTAAAAAATTGCACACCGATATACTCGCCTGTCTTGCCAGCATAGAGATTGAAGCTATCGTACAGTAGTGAAACAGTCTCCTGGGTTAATGGGGAACTCTCTGGTGCGCCATAACGATCTGCTAAATAAGGCATTAAAAATAGCCATCGCACAATACCCAGGCATTTCATTGCGCCGCTTAGTACTCCAAACGCTGTGGCACTTAGCAACAGTAGATTTTGTTTTGATGTAAGCAGGATACAGCACAGTGAGATCGCAAGTGGAACAAGCAAAATAGCAGATATAAGATAGCTATAATATCCAAAAAGAACTGCCCAGTGATGGGCAGCTAACTGTGGAAGAACAACCGATGCAGGTTCGCCCAGGCTAGCGGGCCAGTCGATCGCCTGGGCCAGGACACCAAAGGCAATCATAAAAAAGCCAAACTCTAAAACTAATAGTAGTGAGGCAACCCGAGGAAGATTACCCTTTAGTTCCATAGTTTGTGCATGCTGAGAGGGTATTTGCATAATTTATACAAGTAATGCGCCTAAAGTGTTGGCAACTGAAAATCGATCAGCAACACTAGCAAATTTCAGTCCTTTAATAGGCTTTTCTGTCACCCTTGAAGAATGTCAGGAAAAAGCCCAGAATTATAAATGTTAATAACATTGGGCTAAATAAATGCCGATTGCCCAGGTATTGCATGGCTGCTCCAGACAAAATTGGGCCAAGGCTACAGCCCACACTGTAAGCAGTTGTAAACAGACCACTCCCCGATGGTAACTCTCGTTCTGGTAGTTGACTAGCAATAATTGCTAGGGCTAGGGGAAAAATTGGGCTCATTGCAGCCCCTGTTACAAATGCAAGCAGTTTTACTAACAGTAGATTTTCTGTTAGAGATAATCCCAAAACGGACAACACAATGATGATCGTACTAAGCCAAAGGATTCTTATTCGGTCCCAACGATCGGCAAGGTAAGTAACAGGAATAGTCGCTAGCAATCCCCCCAGGATAAATGCACTAAAGGTATAGCCGATTTGAGCTACAGCATATTGTTGTCGTAGTAGAAAAACTGGATAGAGGGACACTAAACTGGCAATGGCTACACCATAGGAAAATGCTCCCTGGAGGGGTAGTTTAATTCGTTTGAAAACGCGAAAATTCAGTCGTTTGAAACGAATACTCTTTTCAGGCAGACCCACTAGGGTAATTAAAATACCGCTGAGGATAATTAAGCTACCTAAACTAAATGTGATCCTGGGAGAAAGATCATAGGCAGCAGCTCCAATCAGTGGGCCCAAGCCAAACCCTAAGCTAAAACAAAGGGCGTCAATGCCATTAACAGTGGCTCGATTACTGTCGGTACAAAAGTAATTGATAGCCGTCTGACCTGAAATTAGGTAGAGACAGACCGCACACCCCATCAAGGTTCGCAGAACAAACCACAAAAATAGATTATTGGTTAATGGAAATATAGGAGCGATAATTCCCATAAACGCAAACCCAATTATCATGGTTTTACGTAGTCCGATGCGTTGGAGTAGGATTGCTACCATCGGTGTACCAAGGGCAGTTGCCAAGAAGTAGACAGTTGAATTCGCACCGATCCAGAAATCTGAAACGCCCTGCTGGGTCATCAGTGTAGAAATAAAGGGATTGAACAATCCTAAGGAAAGCCCCGATAAAAAGGCAACTGCATATAGGGCTGGAAGCCCCTTGGAAAAGGGAGATACAGATGGAGGCGAAGATACTTTTTGCATTTCAAAACTCGTGATTGATGACAACTTTAGATAAGCATTATCAATGATTTGAAAAATTAAACACGCATTAGTTTGAAGAACTACTAGCCAAGTTGCTTAAAAAATATGATCTACGGGCCTGACAAATAAGTAGCTTTAAAAAGCTTAGTTTGAATAGCTGGCACCTTCAATAGACTATCCTTTGGTTTTTTTTGAAAAAATTTATAATTTTGTTGATCAAGGCCAGATAGAAGTAGTCCAGGAGGAAAGCACCGAAATAAAATCTCAGGTAAGGGCTAACAATGACCAATGGTGATGACGTTCTATAATTCATCACTACAATTGGGTAGGCTTTTTGAATTTTCATGAAGATATTGAAAACTCTGCAGAATTCTCTTGGCTTTCTTTGGAGATCCCTCGAAGAAGTCATCATAATACATCGGGCACTTCAATTTTTGTGTTCAGATTTTAAGTTGTTTATTGTCTAAAAAGCCATTAAGTACCCTTTAGGGTACTAGGTAAACTAGGCCTCAGGTTTGACAATTCATGTATCAAATGGGTTAAATCTGTTTTTATGATCAATCACTCTAAACACTAATCAGGCCCTGAAATTGACAGTTAGAATACAGGAGCCTAGCCCATACAAACTAGCCAGACCCCTTGCAGTTTTCTGCCAGTAAGTCCGCTATTATAGTTGACCAACTGTAGTAGAAAGTGAAGAACTTTCCGATCTGACCAACTCTAATATATAGATGAATCAAGCTTTATAGAGTTTACAGAGAGTTTTTTGATCCGAACAAGGGAAATTAGCTCTCATAAGCGTTGTTCTTATTTTTTGCAGATTTTTTCAAATTCTACACTAGTTGTCCGAAGGAATAGGCCCATGATTCAGAAGTGGGCAGCCGTAGAAACCTGTGAGTTGATTTAGCTCATTTGAGTAGAACCGCTATATCTATATTAAGAAGAGAATTAAAGTGATGTCCAAAATTTTGATAATCTCGGATTCTTCAAAGACCCTTGATTTCTTTCGGCAGTGCCTATGCAGTGAAGGATATCAAATACTCACTGCATCTGATGGGCTAGAGGGAATTAATCTGGCACAATGTAGACAACCTGATTTAATCATCTGTGATGTTCTCGCTTCACAGGACGACTGCTACGCCGTATTATCTCATTTGCGAGATAATATAGATACAGCGATTATTCCTTTTATATTCCTAACCACCAGATTTTCTAGGGAAGAAACCCGTTATGGTATGGTTCTTGGTGCCGACGACTATCTGATTAAACCCTATACAACTGAAGAGATCCTGAGTGCTGTCTCAGCTCGACTTAGTAGACAGAAAATACTTAGGCAATGGTACACAAGCGAATACCAAATCCAGCAATCTAACCAGTTCTCTCACATAGAACATGAATTGCCTCCTAAGACCGATTCTATTTTCCCTAATATCCCTAAACTAGAGAAGATTTTTACCTTCATTGAGAAAAATTTTCGTCAGTCGATCACCCTGGGAGACATTGCAAAAGTGATGAATTATTCTCCAACGTACATGACACATCTCGTTAAGTGCAAAACGCAGCGCAGCGTTCACCGTTGGATCATTGAACGGCGCATGTTAGAGGCCAGAAAGTTATTATTGGAGGGTGGCCTCACAGTTAAGGAAATCGCACTACAAGTTGGCTACAATGAACCCTGTTACTTTACACGACAGTTTAAAAAACATCACCAGGTCTCTCCTACAGCTTGGCAAGAGAAAAATGGTTTCTGATTAATTAGTAGGAAATTCGGACAAGGTACACCCCCTAAGCGATTACTCATTAGGGTATAAGATACACTTCCGAATTTATTGAAACCCGATTAAAAATGGACAATCCTAAAAGGGCACTCACAAGGTAGTGCCCTTTGATACCGGACACCACCAGTCAGGATTTTGTATGACTAATCGCTACATCAATTGGAATTGAAAGTAAGGCATGGATCAAGTCAAGATACTGCTGGCCCAGCTTTTGAATGGTATGGGCATGGTGGAAGTTTTGTGAATATTCAATTTCTAGCTGCAGGGTACCTTCAGAAATTGAAAAGAAGAATTCTAGGAGCGTGGTTCGTTTTTGCTCAGGCAGGGCTAAACGGCGATCGCGTTCGGCTTGATTAAATTCAAAGGTGTCAGAATCTGGTAACGAACGATTGCCTAGATAGTTAGCTCTGATGGGGGTGAGTTTTTCATCAGGGTAGAGATGGGTCGGCAGTCGATCGGCAATCCAGTCGTAGGTGATGCCGTTCATGGGGAGTTCTGTAAACTGTTGCCCAATTTTTTCGACCAGGGTCTGCCAACTGTCGGTCGAGCTAATATTTAAGCCAAGTGGGACGTTTACGGCAAAATTTCCAAAGCTTTGCCAGAATACTTGATTATCTCCCAGGTCTCGACCGTGGCTGCGGTGGCTAATTACAACCCATTCTGTTTGAGCCCAGTTAGCCATCAGTTTATATAAGGGTGCCAGTAGTAGCGAGTAAACGTTACCTTGAAAACGTTGTTTAGCATCTCGCAACAGGGTTTCGGTGGTTGCTGATGACAGCTGAAATAGTTCACTGGCTGCCGAGCCTTCAATATTACTGTCTCTTGGGAGCTGATCGTAGGGAAACTTAAAGCTTTGAGCTGCTGTCGGGAATTGATTTTTCCAATAGTCTAAGTGACTGGCTAGTTGACCCTGTTGATCAGCGGCTTGTAGCTGCTGAAGATAGCTAAGATAGGTTGTCTCCACATCGGTCTGGGGAGATGGCCCATGGTTGAGTTGTTCATAGGTGGCCCAAAGGTCCTGGAACAAGACATTGCCTGCTAGTAAATCAGCGATCATATGGTGGGCAACCATGACAATGTCGTAGCAGGTTTCGTGCACTTTCATCACCAGCAGGTTAAATAGTGGCCACTGGTCTAAGCGTAAACGCTCTATAGCCTGTTGAATTTTGAATTCAATGTAGCGATCGCATTGTTCTGGCGCAAAACAGCTACCGTCGCTAAAGGTGATGTTGACATCGGCAGGTGGGGGCAGAACCTTTTGTTGCCATTGCTCATTTGTTTGGGTAAACACCGTGCGCAGGGCCGGATGACGAACAACCACCTGTTTAAAGGCCTGGGTAAACTGGGCTGCATCCAGTGCCCTTTGGTAACGAAACCGAGTATAGCCTGCCCATTGATAGGGCGGTTCAAAATAATTGACTATCCAGCGCTGGGCTGGGGCCAGAGGAAAGCTATCAATGTTGTTATCGGCTGATGGGGTTGACGGCTGAGCCTGGATCGCCAGCAAGGCCTTACGATCCAATTTACCATTGTGATTTTTGGGCAGACTGGGAAGCCACTCAATCCGCTGAGGCACCATATAATGAGGCAGCTTTTGGGCGACAAACGCTTTAATTTCTCTCACCGATGTGGTTTGACCGGCCAACCAGGCCACCAGTCGTTTTTTGCCTTCCTCATAATCCACCGCCAACACCGCCGATTCATTGACAGATGGGTGTTGGGTTAACACATTTTCAATTTCCCCCAGCTCTACCCGAAACCCGCGAATTTTGACCTGGTGATCAATCCGACCATGGTACTCAAACGTACCATCGGGACGTTCTTTAGCTAAATCTCCAGAACGGTAGAGAGTGTCCCCAGGAATGTCGTCAAAGGGATTGGGTTGGAAGGTTTTGGCAGTCTTCTCAGGATTTTTAAGATAGCCCTTGGCCAGCTGCACACCCCCGATCCAAAGTTCTCCCATTTCACCCTGGGGAACGGGGCGTTTCTCAGCATCCAGAATGCGGATATAAACATTGTCGATGGCCTTGCCAATGGGGATACTCCCCTCAGGACGGGATTCGATTAGATGGGCGGTAACATCAATGGAGGCTTCCGTGGGACCGTATAAATTGGCCAACCCGGTGGCCATGCCATGCTGATCAATCCATTGTTGGATAAAGGCAGCAGGTAAGGCTTCACCACTAAAAATCAACCAGCGCAGATCGGGAAAATCCCAGGACTCATTGACCAGAGCATTGATAAATTCGCCAAACAGGGAGGGAACAAAGTGCATCACCTGGATGCGAGTGGTCTTCATCCATTGGGCAAACTCCCAGGGGTTGAGCACAATTTCTCGCTTAACTGGGCAAATGGTGGCCCCTTCCATCAATGTCCAAAACAGTTCCCAGACAGAAATGTCAAAACAGAAGGAGGTTTTTTGGGCCACTCGATCGCCGGGGCGGAGCTGGAAGGCTTTTTGCATCCATTCAAGACGATTCATATAGCCCTGGTGGTTCAGCATTACCCCTTTGGGACGCCCCGTTGACCCCGATGTGTAGAGAACGGTCATCAGATCGTCTGGATCTTGGTCGACCAATGGAGCTGTGGTGGCAGCGATGGACCAGGTGTCTGGAAGAATTTGCTCAATCGCTTGGGGAAGTTCAATCGGGGCTCCGTTATCTAACAACACCATGGCACGTAGCTGCAGTGGTTCTGCTAAACAGGTGGTTAAGGTATCAGCAACGCCATGTTCACTCAACAACAGTTGAATTTCGGCATGGTCAAGAATATAGCGGATGCGATCAGCGGGATAGGCCGGATCTAAGGGAACGTAGGCTCCACCTGCTTTAAGAATACCGAGAATGGCAATTACCATTAGGGGGCCCCGCTGGGTGATCACCCCCACCCGGCTGTTGCGGCCCACCCCCTGGGTGCGCAAATAGTTGGCCACCTGGTTAGAACGGCGGTCGAGCTGGGCGTAGGTCAACGGCTGATCGGCTTGGAGGACAGCGATCTCATCTGGCGTTTGATGGGCCTGGGCAACAATCTTAAGGTAGGGAATTTCCAGTTTTGACATCGGTTTTTATTTCCTTAATCTCTATTTTCTAAAAACAGCAGCAAACAAAGTCTGGGGAGTACATTGCAACCTAGGGTTAACCCATGACAAAGGTTGTTATTTGTAAGGTTTGTCCCATCTCGTGCAGACTGCGACAGCTTAGTAAAGCTTTGCGATCGACCGTTCCCCACTGTTTTTCTAACTGGGTAACAATGCGAATGCGTTCTAGAGAATCAAACCCAAGGTCGGCCTCAAGATCGAGGGTCATATCCTGGGGACTGATGGGCATATGACACACTGCGGTGGCCACCTGTTGCAACAGGGTTAAGATTTTCTCATCTACTGGTAAGGTTGTTGCGGTCTCTGGTTTTGCTGCGGGTGGACTGGTTTCAGCCAAGGCTTTAAGTTCAGCTTGATAGGCCTGCATCAGCTGATCAATGGCTCCACCACTAAAGAAACTCCGGTCGTAGCTCACAAATAGATGTAGCTGATCATCAAAAATCTCTTGCAGAATGTCGAGAATGCCTGCCGCGTTAATGCCGCCAGCCTGATAGTCAATCACGCTCAGGTTACCGTACTGGCCTTGCAGTCGAGTATGACCGGTGTAGGGAAGATATACATTGGCCTTAATCGCTTCATGGAAGAGAGAAAGACTATAGTCAGGCACTCGACCCTCTTCCAGGGGCACATGATCCTTGAACGTGAGACCCATTTTTTCAGTTTGGGCCCGGTCAATACCGCTGGTTAAGGCCGTCTGAATGGTTTCATGGGTGCGCAACAGCAGTTGTTGCCAACTCTCCTGGGGGTGAACCCGGGCAAAACTAAGGGCCAGGTTTTGAGCAAAGCTACTCACCTGATGGGAGGCATCCACCTGGGGATAAATCCGTCCACTGGTGGGCATTTGCAAAATCATCTGGGCGCTTTCGCGATCGCACTGACTTAGTGCCCGTAAAAAAGCCCCAATCAACAACGAGTTCAACGGCAGCCGCCATTCACGGGTACGGGCAATCAATTGGGTGGTGATGCGCCGCTCTAGATGGTAGGGCTGGCTTTGATACTGGGGGATGGCAAAGCAAAACGGCTGAGCGTTTGGGTTCCAATAGTAGGTGGCTTGCCCCTGCCGCTCAATGTAATCCTCTAGAGCCTGTTCCGCCTGGGGATCCACCTTGGCATTCATGGCGGTAACGGTGGCAGCATAGTCAGTCAGGCTGGTAGCCGGGGGCAAATCGGGGGGTTCACCCAGGCTGCGGGCGCGATAGATTTCTAAAAATTCATGGAGAATGATGTGATTGCCCAACCCATCTGAAATCAGATGCTCGTTACCTAAAAACAGCTGATAGACAGATTCTTGCAGCTGCATGACAGAAAATTGATGGAGTGGCCACTGGGTCAAGGGCCAAGCATGGTTAAGCCAACGCTGGCGTTCGGCAGCAAGGGCACTGGCCTGGGTCTTGGGAGTCAGCTGCCGCAAATCGGTATAGCCAATCTTAGGTAGCTGGGGTTGCTTAAGCACCTCCAGGCGATAGTCATGAAAACGCTCGGCCTGGGCTGGAACCCGAAAACGCGATCGCAGCATCGGATGGCGCTCAATCAAATCTTGCCAGCTTTGCTGGGCAATATCTAAATCGAACGGTCCTGCCAGCCGCACGGTGGCAAAGAGACTGTTGCCATTAACTAACCCATGGCCAATTAGGTGAAAATATTGACCGTGTAAAAGCTCGATAGTCTGGGCATCGCTGTCTTTTGCTGACTCTAATGCTGTTGATGATGTGTCAACCTTAGGCGCAGTATCGGTGTCGGTGCCAGACGCTTGCCAGGGTGCCAACAGATCGATCACTGCCTGCAAATGGGGGAGCTGTAGTAAATCCCGGAGGGAAACTTGTTTTTGAAAATCGGCTTGGGCGGTTTTGGGAATCAGCTTAAACAGACCATTCATTAATTGGGTCAACATAATTGAATCAAGACCCAACTCCCCTTCTAAAGTCTGAGTTAACCCAATCCGCTGTTGGGGTAGCCCAGTGATGTCCGCTGTCAGGGTTAATACCCGCTGTTCCAGACTGACGGATGTATCTTTTGCAGGTAAGGCCGATAACTCTGCTTGAACCGCTACTTGGGTAGGCAATTCGTCAGGTAAATCCACCCAATAGCGCTGACGCTGAAACGGATAGGTGGGAAGTGCTCGACGCTGCCGTGGGTAGTCATGGTCAAATGCTTTCCAATCGATATCCAGACCTTGGCTGTTGAGCATTGCCAAACTGTTTAGCAGCACGGACCAATCGGACTGACCGTTGCGTAAGGATGGTAGTGCCCGGTTTCCATCGGTCCTTATCCGGTTGATTAACTTGTTGTCAGGGCCAATTTCAATATAGAGCTGACAGCCTTGGTTCTGGAGTGTGGCCAGGGCGGTTTCAAAGACATCAGTCGCCTGAACCTGTTGTTGCCAATAGCGTCCCTGAGCCAGGTCAACAGCGCTAGCGATTTGTCCCGTAACACTGGATATCAGCTGAAACTGCAGGCCCTGGTAGGTAAGGTTGGAGGCACGTTGCCCAAAGGCATTTAACAAGGTTTGACGGGACTCAGCATTGCCAGACTCCTCCCACTGGTGCATTAGCTGAGCACGTTCTACCACTAACTTGAGAGCATCATCCAGGCTCAAGAGTCCAGCCGCACAGGCTGCAGCATATTCTCCCACCCCTTGGCCAAAGACATAGTCGGGGCGTACACCCCAAGCTTGCCAAAGCTGATAAAGGGCATATTCAATGGCAAACACCGCTGGCTGAGCATAGGCAGGCTGGTTAATTAACTGTTCCTGGGCGATAGAGGACGGATAAAGAACATTCAGCAGGGATTGGGCAAAATGAGATCGCAACCCTGCTTCACAGGCTAATAGGGCCTGGCGGAATGTAGGCTGTGCTTCATAAAGCTGACGACCCATATGAGCATAGGCTGCAGCGTCACCGGTAAACAGAAATGCCACATGGGTGTTTTGAGCCTTGCCCGTGTAAACCCCTGACCCTAGCTGGCCATTGCTAAAGTCGGCTAGCTGTTGGCTCAATTGTTCTGACGAAGCGGCCACTGCACACAGGCGATGGTCAAAACGGGCACGGGTGGTATTGGCACTAAAACAAAGGTCTGCCAGGGGCATCTCCGGCTGGGTCAGCAACTGTACCTCATAGCGACTGGCTAGCTGTCGTAGGGCGGTCTCGCTGCGGGCAGAAAGGGTCAATAGGTGCAATGGGCGATCGACCTCAGCCACGGGTGTCGTCGGTTGGAACGGGGCTTCTTCGACCACGATATGGGCATTGGTCCCACTGACCCCAAATCCACTCAGCCCTGCCCGACGAGGCTGCTCAGCTCTGGGCCAGGGAGTCAGCTGGGTGGGCACCTGAATCGGTAATTGCGTCCAGGGAATATGGGGATTGGGATTGTTGAAATGTAGATGGGGAGGAATTGCCTGGTTTTGCAGGGAAAGTACCAGCTTGATCAAACCTGCTACACCCGCTGCCGATTCCAAATGGCCCACATTGGTCTTTGCTGCACCCACCAGCAAGGGCTGATCCCGAGAACGGGTCTTACATAGCTCAGCCGCAAGCGCCTCGATCTCAATCGGATCTCCCAGGGACGTGCCAGTGCCGTGGGCCTCTACATAGCTGATGTCTTCAGGGCTGACCCCACCATTGGCCAGGGCCTGACGAATGACCGCCCTCTGGGCCGGACCATTGGGCACCGTGAGACCACTACTGGGGCCATCTTGATTAACGGCAGAACCGCGAATCACAGCCAAAATTGGATCCCCCTGGGCAATCGCATCGCTCAGCCGTTTGAGTACCACCAGACCGCACCCTTCTCCTCGGGCAAACCCATCGGCGGCTTGATCAAAGGTCTTACAACGGCCATCCTGGGCAAGCATTCTAGCTCGACTAGCGGCCACAAACCCATCTGGAGATAAGGCTAAATTTACTCCACCGGCCAGGGCTAAATCGCACTCTCGCTGCCGCAGACTTTGACAGGCCAGATGTACGGTTACCAAGGATGATGAACAGGCCGTATCGACGGCCATACTGGGTCCCTGTAGCCCCAGGGTGTAGGACAGACGCCCCGCCGCCGCATTGAGATGGTTACCGGTAATGCTGTAGGCATCAATGGCCGTGCGATCGGCAGCCCGTGTCTGCATTTGTAGATAGTCGTTAATGGTGACCCCCACAAAGACGCCACCGCGACTGCCTCTGAGCATCTCTGGTTGTAGGCCAGCATGCTCGATGGCCTCCCAGGCAACTTCCAGCAGTAGCCGCTGTTGCGGATCTAGATGAATAGCCTCCCGAGGGGGAAGGCCAAAAAACGCTGGATCAAACTGGTCAACATTGCGCAGAAATCCCCCCCTAGACACATACATCTTGCCGGGTTGATCCGGGTCTTCCCCATAGAGCTGGTCGAGATCCCACCCCCGCTCAGCGGGCACTGTCGTAGTGGCATCAATACCATTGGCCAGCAGCGACCAAAACATCTCTGGACTATTAACATTTCCCGGCAATCGACAGCCCATTCCGACAACGGCCAATGGTTCTGTCTGTCTACTCTCTAAGGATGCAAGCTTAGCTCGCATCTCTCGCATGGCTAACAGCGCAGTCTTTAAACGATCTTTTTGATCATTGGGTTGGGCACTGGAGGGGGAAGCGGTATTCATAGCATTGGCCAAGGAAACGTCAGGTGAACAAAAGCAAGAAAACAACGAGGCTAATTTAGAAAGCTACAGCGATGGTTATGGATTGCTAAAGGCAGCTAGCTCCTCATCCAAGAGTGCGGCCAATTCATCTTCAGACAGGTTTTCTAACTCGGTGGCGGTTTCAACAACCGGTTCGACGACGGGCTCGACAACATCAGCCACCGACTCGATTTCAAGGACTTCTCGGGCCAGATAGTCCGCCAGACTTTCTATGTCGGGATAGTTAAATGCCAGGGTAGAACTGAGGGTTTTGCCAAACCCTTTCTCTAGCTGTCCCTTGAGGTCAACAGCCATCAATGAATCTAAACCGAGTTCAGTAAACCCTTGACGAATACCAATGGAGGTTGATGGAGGCAACCGCAGGACATGGGCCACTTCGCCCTTGAGATAATCGATCAAATAGGCTTTTCGCTGACTGGCTGGGATGTTTTCTAGACCTTGTAAAAAGGCAGAGGGACCGGTTTCAACGGACTCAGTCTCTGCATTAGTCTCTGCATTACCCAGGTTAGTGAGCAGAGAGCGGGCTCCCTTAATCTCGTAGACTGGTTTAAAGCGAGTCCAATCAACTTGGGCAGCGGTGATTTGAGCCTTTGGCTGAGCCATTAAGGCTGCCATTAACTCTAACGCCGCTTGAGGTGGCCATGCTTCGATGCCCACCCGCTGTAGCAGTGCTTGGATCTCATCGGAGGCCATTCCCCCTTCGGCCCAGGGTCCCCAGTTGATACTGACAGCGGGTTGCCCCAGGGCTCGACGATGGTGGGCGATCGCATCTAAAAATGCATTACCAGCAGCATAGTGGGCCTGACCAAACGACCCCCAAACCGAGGCAATGGAAGAGAAACATACAAATTGTTCCAGGGGCATTGCCTGGGATAGTTTGTGGAGATTCCAGGTCCCTAACAACTTGGGACGCATAATATCCTGCAGCTGTTGACGACTCATATCAGTCAGCGGCTGTTCGGCCACTACCCCAGCGGCATGAAAAATCCCCTTGAGTGTCTGGTCTGACTGACTCAGCTGTTCAAAGGCAGCTACCATTTGCCCCCAGTCGCTAACATCGGCCTGCAATACGTCTACCTGGGCTCCTTTGGCCTCTAGGGCTTCGACAGCCTGTACTCGCTTAGCAAGTTTGTTGTTAGCAGTCAAGTTGAGCCATTGGGCTCTGTCCGGCAATGCAGTCCGCCCCAAAAGTTTCAAGTGAGTTGCCCCTTGATCCACGAGCCAGTGAGCCACTGCCATGCCCAAGCTGCCAAACCCGCCGGTAATTAAGTAACAGCTATTGGCAACGGGTTTAAAGGGCAACGCATTGGACGGAGTCGTTGGGGTTAGTCGTGCGGTATAAATCTGTCCATGGCGAATGGCTAGATAGTCTTCTCCTGCATCGGATTGGATCAGACGTAGAAGACTATCTGCCGAGGACATCAGTAAATCGACGGCAGGATCTAAGTCCACCAAGCCCCCCCATAGGGTAGGGTGCTCCAATGGCAACACTCGACCCAGACCCCACAGGGGGGATTGGGCCAGGGCTACGGGTTGGTCGGGGGAGAGCGACTGCGCCCCTTGCGTAACCAGCCAGATTTCTGGTGTCACGTCGGTCTGTTGGGCCAGGGCCTGCACCAGGGGGGGAATGCTACTGGTGCTAAGAACTTGAGCCATTTCTAAATCAGCCCAATCCGCCGCATCTAGGTCTAAGCTCCACAGGTGAACAACCCCACGACAGGGCTGAGCCGCTAACAGGGATTGGACCTGGGCAGCAAAATTTTCAGTCTCAGCTGGATTAAGCGTGTACTCAATGGATTCAGTCGAGTCATGGGCATAGATTAATTTGCATGTTGCGCCCTGGGTCCTCAGTTGATGAGCTAGGGCCTGCCCCACCCCCTGACGGTCTGCAAAAATTAGCCAGTGACCGGTGACTGACTTTGCTTTATCGGTCACTGGCGATGCTGTTTGCCAGAGGATTTCATAGAGGGCATTGTCGAGGCCAATGGCCCGCTTAGACTGGCCATTGGCCGCTGAGGAGCCGGTCCAAGCAGGATTGGCCATTTCAACCCAGTAGCGACTGCGCTGGAAGGGATAGGTGGGTAAGCTAACGGGGACTTGTGGAGTTGTTTCCACCGCTGACCATTTAATGGTAAATCCCTTACACCATAGAGTTCCCAGGCTAGAGAGAAGATGGGGCCAGGGGGCTTGTCCCCGTCGCAGTGAGGGCAGCCAAGTACCCTGGCCTGAGGCCCAACACTGTCTGCCCATTCCCAGTAAAACTGGATGGGGACCAACTTCTAAAAACAGGTCATAGCCTTGCTGAGCAAAGGTTTCCATGGCGGTGGCAAAGTTGACGGACTGGCGCACCTGTCGCCGCCAGTAGTCGGGCTGAGTGACCTCATGGGTGACCAATTGCCCGGTCACACTGGACACCATGGGGATTTTGGGTGGGTTTAAGGTAATTGCCGCCGCCTGGTGTTGAAACGCCTCCAACATGGGGGTCATTAATGAGGAATGGAAGGCGTGGGAAACATGCAGCGGATGCACATCGATACCCTGGGCTACAAATTGATCGAGTACCGCTTGCACCGCGTCGCCAACACCTGAAATAACAATATTTTGGGGACCGTTGATGGCGGCGATCGCAATGTTCTCTTCATAGGCAGCAATTACCTGATGCACCTGCTCCTGAGGGGCAATAATGGCGGCCATCTGTCCCCCAGCGGGCAAGGCCTGCATCAGGCGACCCCGTTCAACAATGAGCTTGAGGCCATCTTCTAAGCTGTAGACCCCTGCCACATAGGCAGCGACATATTCTCCAATGCTGTGGCCCAAGACGATGTCAGGCTTTACGCCCCAGGACCGCCACAGTTTATATAGGGCATACTCAATGGCAAATAGGGCTGGCTGGGTATAGGCGGTTTGGTTGAGGGGAGAAGACTCGCCTGCAGGGGGATAGATAACAGAAAGAATAGAGTCTCCCTGCAATAGGGGTTGGAGAATGCGATCGCATTGCTCCATGGCTTCCCGAAACACCGGTTGAGTATCATAGAGCTGTCGACCCATGTTCAAGGACTGGGACCCTTGACCGGTAAACAAGTAGGCGATTTTAGGGCGTCCGGTTTCCGTCAATTGCCCCTGTATCAGAGCAGGGTTGTTGGGAAATGCAGCCAGTTGGTCCAACAGATCTTGGGTGGACTCGGTAACCACTGCGAGGCGATGGTCAAAGTCAGTGCGCCCAGTGTTTGCGGTGCAACAGATATCGGCCAAAGACTGTTCTGGATGATTGGGGATGTGCTGGGTGTAAGCCTCCACCAGTTCGGTTAGGGCCGTCTCACTTTTGGCCGATAGGGTAAATAGCTGAGTTGTTCGCTGAGGTGTTACCGGCTCTCTCTCGGGGGCTGCTTCCACCAAAATATGGGTGTTGGTGCCACTAAAGCCAAAGGAGCTTAACCCGGCAATGTGTTTATCATTGATGGGTTGCCAGGGGGTGAGCTGGGTGGGCACCCGAATCGCCAATTCATTCCATGGAATCTGGGAACTGGGATTTTTAAGATGCAAATGGGGAGGAATCTCTTGATGCTGCAGGGAGAGTACCAGCTTAATTAAACCGGCCACCCCCGCCGCCGATTCTAAGTGACCAAAGTTTGTTTTGACTGACCCCACCACCAGGGGCCGATCGGCGGGACAATGTTGACCAAAAACCGCATCTAACGCCCTTAGCTCAATGGGATCCCCCAGGGACGTGCCGGTCCCATGGGCCTCAATGTAGCTGACCTGATCCGGGGTCACCCGAGCATTCTCCAACGCTCGGCGAATCACCGCTTGCTGCGAAGGACCATTCGGTACCGTTAAACCACCGCTGCGGCCATCCTGGTTGACGGCGGACCCGCGAATAACGGCTAATACTCGATCATTATCGGCCAGGGCATCGCTCAATCGTTTGAGCACCACCACCCCGCAGCCTTCACCTCGGGCATAGCCATCAGCAGCCTGATCAAAGGTCTTGCAATGGCCATCTGGAGCCAGCATATGGGCCTGACATTCATTGATGGTACCGATGGGAGAGAGAATGTGATTAACGCCGGAGGCCAGGGCCAGGTTACATTCACCGGAGCGCAAACTTTGACAGGCTAAATGGACCGCTACCAGGGAGGAGGAACAGGCCGTATCAATGGCCATGCTGGGTCCTTGAAATCCCAAGGTATAGGAGAGCCGCCCCGAGGTAACGCTAAAGGCATTGCCCGTGGCTGTATGGGCATCGATCAGGGGTAAGTCGGTGGCCAACTGGAAATAATCCAGATTCATAATGCCAACAAATACTCCCGTTGGACTGCCGATGAGGGACTTAGGGATATAGCCTGCATGTTCCAGAGCCTCCCAACTCACCTCTAACAACAGTCGCTGTTGAGGATCCATGCTGACGGCCTCACGGGGAGAGATGCCAAAAAATAAGGGATCAAACTGGTCAACCTGGTCTAAATACCCGCCGTGGCGAACGTATAACTTACCCGGTTGCCTCTGGTCCGGATCGTAAAAAGTCTCCATATCCCAACGATCACTAGGAGTGGGACTGGTGGCATCGACACCATCGTGGAGCACTTGCCAAAATTCATCTAGATTGTTGCTCCCTGGAAAACGGCAGCCCATGCCTACAATGGCAATTGGCTCTCGACGAGCCTGTTCACTGGCGTCTAGCTTGGCTTGCATGTCCTTGAGAGCAAGGAGGGCCCGTTTTGTTGGGGAGAGTCCGGTTTGAGCGTTTGCAGTCTGACTCATGGTTTCAGAAAAGAGCTAGGTAAAGGAAAGCGCCTAAATTTAGGTAAGTAAAACGGTTTAACAGAGCTAGATAACGGTCAAGACTCAATGGTTCACTAAATGGCTTCCAGGGCCTCTAACAGCAGGGCTTCTGCCTCTGCTTCGGACAGATCTTCCACAGCTTCTCTGGACAGATCGCTGGACAGAACAGTGTCCTCCAGAGGACTGGCTGGCGTCAGGGAAGACGCTGGCGCGGCACTGGGAACAGGCTCTTGATTGGGGAAGAGTATTTGGGCCAGGTGTTGGGCCAGGGCATCCAGGGTGGGATAGTCAAATACCAGGGTGGAGGATAGGGATTGCCCCAGGGATGTCTGCAACGTGTTGCGCAGTTCCACCGAGGTCAAGGAGTCCATGCCCAAATCAAAGAAGCCTTGGTGCAGGTCAAAAACATGGGTGGGACTCAGCCGTAACACTTTTCTCAGCTGGTCTTGTAAATGCTCTGAGAGTCCTGCAGCCCTCTCTTCAGCCGGTAGTTCAGCCAGGGCCAAAATGACCTCGGAGGGACCACTGGCCGCTTGCCTAGTCAGTGGCAGAGATGGAGCTAGGGCCGACAACAGGGGTGAAATGGTGGGTGTTTGACTGAAAAACTGTTCCCAGCGCACGGGCATGACACCCACCTGAGCTGCAGGTTGTTGTAACAGTTGATCTAGGGCCTGGAACCCGGTGTCGGGCTCAATCATATCTAAGCCCATGGAGAGCAATCGCTGTTGTTCTCGTTCATCTAACTGGGCTGCCATACCGCCTGCTGCCCAGGTGCCCCAGTTGATACTTAGGGCAGGCAGTCCCAACCCCTGGCGATAGTAGGCCAGACTGTCTAGAAAGCTGTTGGCAGCCGCATAATTAGCTTGCCCCGGAGAGCCCAGCATGGCTGCCACTGACGAGAACAGCATGAAATAATCGAGGGAAAGATCTTGGGTTAGCTGGTGTAGATGCCAGGCCCCAGTAACCTTAGGTGCCATCACCCGATTAAATCGCTCAGGGGTTTGTTGAGCCAGTAAGGCATCGTCTAGCAAACCAGCGGCATGGAACACCCCCCGCAACGGTGGCAGACTTGTTTGGATCTCTGTTATCACCCGGCTGAGGTCGTCAACCTGGGTAACATCGGCCTGGAATACCCGCACGGTTACGTCAGGTCCTGTTGGCAGTGAGGCCCCATCAGCGGACCGACGGCTCAATAACACGAGATGTTTAGCGCCATGGTCAATTAGATGTTGGGCCAGCTGGCGACCCAAACTGCCCAGACCACCGGTAATCAGATAGGTGGCATCTGCCGTTAGCGCTAACGGCTCGGCAGATGTGGCAGTGGCCCGAGTTAACCGGGCCACATGGCGTTGTTGTCGTATTGCGATCGCATCTCCCGTAGGAGCCAACAGTTCAGGCAGTAGCTGCTGGGCCTCATTTACTGGCGATGGCGCTGTAGCTAGGTCCACCAGCCCGCCCCAAATAGCAGGCTGTTCCAGGGCAATCACCCGTCCCAGACCCCATAGGGGAGCAGCGCCCACCTGGGCTACGGTGGTCTCCACGGCCTGGGTTCCTCGGGTCACAAACCAGAGTTTACCGCCTGTGCCACTGAGGGCAGCGCCAAGACCCTGGGCCAGGGTTAGTCCCGTGTGTACCACTCGCTGTTGAGTTTGGGTCAACGTCTCCCATGGGTCGGGTAAATCAGCCCCCCATAGATGAATGACCCCAGCCAGGGGCATGCTTTGACGAATAACGGTTTCAAAGAGCTGTTGCCAGTCTTCAGAACGTTGGGGATTCACCTGCCAGAGACTCCCCTCCAATTGCAGGGTTTCCCCAGCCCTAATTTGGGTACAGCTATGGCCTTGCTGAGTCAGTTGTTGAGTCAGGGCCTCACCGACACCCTCCCCATCGGCTAACACTAACCAGTGACCATTGGCAGGGATAACGCCGGACGGCTCCATGGCTGGCTGAGGCTGCCAATCTACCTTGTAGAACCAGTCTTGCCAGCTGGGTTGGGCCAGCTGTTGGAGAGTTTCCTTGCGAATGCGTCGGACCTGGAGATTGTTCAAAATGGCTAAACAGTGGCCGGTCTCATCAAACAGATGCAGGTCTGCCTGACGAATGGGCTGTTCTGCCGCCGCCGGATAAATTTTGCCATGGATCCACAGGGGACCTCGAACCGGCTGAGCCAATGAGAGTTGTCCTAAACCGATGGGTAAGTAGGTCTCTTCGCCATTCTCTGGCAGGGTGGCAAACAGTAATTGGAACCCTGCATCCATTAGGACTGGATGGAGCTGATAAACGGCATCGGCGGGCACTCCTGCCGGGAGTTGTACCTGACCCAGGGCCTCATTGTCGTGTTTCCAGAGCTGCTGGATGCCCTGGAAACTGGGACCGTATTCTAACCCTCGCGATCGCAGCTGTTGATAATAGGCGGCTTTCTCCACCGGTTCAGTACAGCGGGCCTGGGCCTCTGCCAGGGTCAACGATGGCGTGAGTTTAGCCGTTGTCGCCAGGTTACCAACCGCATGCTGTATCCAGTCTGTGGAGCTGGATTGGCCATTAGATGTTCCGAGGGAGTCAGTACTGACAATCCGGAAGCTACCAGTGGACGAGACCACCATCTGCACATGGCGACTGCCGGATTGGGGCAGCACCATGGCGGTTTCAATGGAGATATTTTCGAGACCATAACTATCCTGGCCATAACTACCCTGGTCAGGGTATTGGATCGCGGCCAATGCCATTTCTAAATAGCCAGCCCCTGGTAGCACCACCAGCCCCGCCACCTGGTGACCCGCTAGCCAGGGCTGTTGCTCCAGACTAAGCTGCGCCGAAAAGACAGTCTCATCGAGGGCAAGGGGAATCGGTTCAGCAATTAAAGGATGCCCTGGGTTAGTAACGGTTTCAACGGTTTTTTCGACCCAGTAACGTTCTCGCTGCCAGGCATATAGGGGCAGTGAGACAACTCGGCAGTCCGGTGGAAACAAACCATCCCAGTTTACTGACTGCCCTTTAACGTAAAGCTTGCCCAGCGTAGATAACATGGTCGCCCGCTCCGGTTGGTCCGGCGATAGCGAAGGCAATACCGTTATCGTTTCAGTGGACTGCAGTTGAGATGTGGGGCTGATTTCCAGCAGGGTGGCATAGCCAGCTTCGGCAACGGCCCCCAGACTTGCAATTAAATCTCCAGACGCGGTCACTGTTTTCTCCCAGTGCTCAATCTCCAAGGGAGATTCTGTCAACCAATCCACAGCGACGGTGGAAAACAGCGGTAACTTACCTGGGGCAAGAATAGGCTCCTGTTTAAGAGAACCCCTATTCTCGTCTGACTGGCTGCGATCGCAGACCAGCGCTACCGCATCCCGTAGCTTTAATCTACCGGCCACGTGAGCGGCTGTAATCTCTCCTAATCCATGGCCTACAACAGCTCGGGGTTCCACTCCCCAATACCGCCATAGCTGGGCCAGGGCAAGTTGAATTGCAAACAGTGCAGGCTGAGCTATGGCCGGTGTCTGTAGACGAGAGGTCGAGACATCAGCCGTCAGTTCAGCTAATAATGACCACCCCGCACAGTCACGGATCAGAGCATCGCAATCTTTAAGCACCGCCCGAAAAACCGGCTCACTCTGCAATAGGGTTTTCCCCATACCGAGCCACTGGGTGCCTGTATCGGTAAACACAAAAGCAACCTTGGGTCCACGACGCTTGATGGGTAAAGCGTCGGCCACTTGCTCCAGCTGCTGTTTGAGATCATCGATAGAACTAGCCACCACCGCCAATCGATATTTTTGATGAGATCGGCGGGCACTGGCGGTATAACAAATGTCCTGCAGAGAGAAATCAGCAGATGATTGTTGTTCCAGCCAGGTTTGATACGTTTTCGCCTGCCCCTGAAGTGCTTCAAGGGAATGGGCTGATAGGGGTAACAGCTGGATATCACTGAGGGGGGATGACGTCGGCAGCTCAGCTGGAGCCTGTTCTAAGACCACATGGGCATTAGTCCCCGCAAAGCCAAAAGCACTCACACCGGCCTTAGCAAGTCTCGATGTTTGGGTCCAGGGGGTGAGGGTCTGTTGCACCTTAAAGGGCAATCGGTCAAAGGGAATGTGAGGATTGGCCCTGTCAAAATGTAAGCTGGGCGGAATATGGCCATGTTTGAGGGCCAGGGTGGTTTTAATCAAGCTGGCAATACCCGCTGCCGCCTCCAGGTGACCGATATTGCTTTTTACCGCCCCCAGGCTACAGGTGGCATCGGTCGGTCGCTGTTCAGTTAAAACATCCGCCAGGGCCATCACTTCAATGGGATCCCCCAAAGCGGTGCCCGTACCATGGGCTTCAATGTAATCCACCTCCCCTGGCGCAATCTCTGCTTTGGTCAATGCTTCCCGTACCACCGCAGATTGGGAGGGACCATAGGGGACCGTTAATCCTTTACTACGCCCGTCGTGGTTAATGGCGCTGCCGCGAATGGTGGCGTAAATTGGATCACCATCCATCTGTGCTGGGAAAGCGGCTTGAGAATTACACAGCCAGCCCCTTCACTGCGGACATAGCCATTAGCACTGGCATCGAAGGTCTTACAGCGACCATCGGGGGAAAGGGCCTTAAGTTTAGTCAGTCCCAAATTACCAATAGGGGACAGAATAATATTGACGCCCGCTGCCAGAGCCAGGGTAGACTCCTGGTTCCAGAGACTTTGACAAGCCAGGTGAACGGCCACCAAAGACGAGGAACAGGCGGTGTCTACGACCAAGCTTGGCCCGCGAAAATTAAATACATAGGAAAGCCGACCGGCAACAATATTGAGGGCATTACCTGTTAAGTCATAGCCCTGGGGCTGGGTATCATAGTCCGACTCCACCCGGCTGTAATCATTGGTGGAGATACCGACAAACACTCCTGTACGAGAGCCTGCCAGGTCCTCCCGTACCTGACCGCCATCCTCCAACGCCTCCCAGGCAACCTCCAAGAGCAATCGTTGTTGCGGATCCATGGAAACCGCTTCTCTCGGTGCAATCCCAAAGGGATGGGGATCAAATAAATCGACTCGATCTAAAAAACCACCGTAGCGGGAACAGATTTTACCGGGGACATCGGGATCGGGATCATAAAACTGAGATAATGGCCAACGGTCAGTTGGAATCTCTGTGATAGCATCGACGCCATCACAGAGCAGCTGCCAAAAGGCTTTGGGGTTAGGCGCTTGGGGAAAACGACAACCAATACCAATAATTGCAATGGGTTCCATGGAATATGTGCACCTGTATGGACAGCAACAGTTTAAGGAGAGATTGTTACTCTTACGCGCTGATCTCTTCAGCTAGTCGTCCGGCCAGTTCGGCAATGGTGGGATAGTTAAAAATGATAACTGGGTTAAACTCATAGCCTAGCCAGGTTTCAAGCTGACCTAACATGCCCATAGCCTTAGCTGAATCAAGGTTGTAATTGTCAAAGGGCTCATCAATGTCGATGTCATCAGCATCTACATTTAAACGCTCTGCCATCTGAGCAATTAGCCAGTCTTGAATCTCTTCGGTAGAGCGGGATTGGGTAGTTTGAACAGAACTCATGGGAATTTCTTTGAGTAAACAACAAAAAATTTGAAAGCGGTAAACCTATGCGCCCGACCCCAGACTGTTAAGCCAGGGGCACCGGCACATAATGGGTGAAATGAACCGGTAGCTGTAATCCCTGCAGTTGCAGATGATTTAGACGATACCGATAGGCAGCTCCAGTAATCAGATGATGGGCTACATCACTGACTCGACGGGCCGATGGCTGGGCCAGGTAGGTGTCTTTCACCCAGCTGTTAAATGCCCCCATCGCCGGACCACACCAAATCTGGTAATCCATTTTGCGGTTGTCATCTCCCCGAATAGACCAGCGCGATGACAGCCCCAAATACCAGCGAAAGATCAGCGCCATTTTACGTTTGGGATGATCTTTCGCCCGTTCAATTTGCTCGGGATCGCGCTGATTAAAATACTCAACGGTTTCTTGCCAAATTGTTTCTAGGGGTTTACCAAAAACCTGTTGTTCTAATTTTTGCCGCTCAGTGCTGTCAATCTCGTCAATGCTGTCATAGCGTTGGTAAAGCTCGTAGAGCTTTTGTGCCCGCATGGGAAACAATGTTCCCCGTTTGAGCAACTGTACCTTAACACCCATTTCGAACATATCGGAAGAGGGGGCCATGGTAACATCGGCCATGCCAATCTGGCTTAAGAGGTTTTTGGTGTGGTCTGAGGTCCCAGCTTCTGTACAAGATTGATTGACTGAGCCTGTCACCACATAGCTTGCTCCCATGGCAAAGGCTGCCAGGGCTGCATCAGGGGTGCCAATTCCCCCTGCCGCTCCCACCCGTACCGGGGTGGGGTAGCGATACTGTTGTTGGATTTGATCCCTCAGGGCCAGAACCGTGGGAAAGAGACACACCAAGGAGCGGTTATCGGTATGGCCACCGGAATCAGCTTCAATGGTAATGTCGTCCGCCATGGGCACCTGGGCCGCTAAGCTAGCCTGATGTTGGGTGATCTCCCCTTGTTCCAACAGTCCCTTTAACAGTTTTTCCGGAGCTGGTTGCAAAAACTGTTGGGCCACTTCTAACCGGGAGAGTTTGGCAATAACTCGGTGGCGACTGTGGATGTTACCAGCAGCATCCAATTCCAGGCCAGAGACTCGATACCGGACTAAATCTGGGGTAAGGGAGAGAAACGCAGAGGCTTCAATGGTGGTAATCCCATGCTTTAGATAGAGATCAACCGCACTGCGTTCTAAGGCGGCTTCACTGGGGCTGTGGATCAGGTTAAAGGCGTAGGGACCATTGGGCAGGGCAGTTTGGATTTGTGCGATCGCAGCCTCAATCCGAGCGGGCACCAATCCAGCCGATCCAAAACTCGACAGAAATCCAGCTTTACCCAAGGCAATGACCATCTCAGCTGACGAAATCCCATTGGCCATCGCCCCGGCCATATAGGCATAGCGCACCCCATGGGCGGCTCGAAACGCGGCACTACCCAGATGCTCTGGCGGTAGGGCAGGAACAAAACACAGGGCTGACTCACCGGTTGCTAGCTGATGGGTAAAACCAATCTGTTGACCCTGTTTGACGACATAACAGGGGGCCGACAAGTTGTGCAGCCGGGTTTTGATATCCGCAGGACTGACGGCTAAGGAGGGTGGAGAGAGAGTGGAAACAGTCATCGACTAAACTAAGCCTCCTGAATGCAAAGGGCAATGTTTTGGATGGCATAAATGCGCATGGTTTCTTTCCATAGGCTGGCATCACCGATTAGGGTGATACGCCCAGCCTCACGTTGAACCTTGGAAACATGAACTTCTAAATAGAGCGTTTGGTTATCGGGGGTAATCTGACCGCGATATTTCCAGGTAATGGCATGATTCAGGGCCTGGGCAAAGCGGGGGGACTTAAAACCCTGATCTATGCCCTGGTGCAGGGCATACAGCTGCATGGCCTGCAAAATGGTCTCCACACCCAGGGCCCCTGGCATGACCGGATCGTTATAAAAGTGAAAGGGAAAATACCAGTTGCTAGACGAAATTGCTTTTTCGCCGTAGATATAGCCCTGCTGGTGCGTGCCCCCTCCCGGCACCACAATGGCGCGATCCAACAAATCAAAATAGCCGGTGGCCAGTCGTCCATGGGGTCGCTGGGCAGGAGCCTGGTAGAAACGTTGACGGATAGCTGCATCCTGGAGAATTAACGTCTCTCCTGTGGCCCCGGCTGACTCATACCAGGTGGGTTGAAGTTGATTGTTGTCCAAGCCTGACTGATTTGCCAACACCTGATCGCTAAAGTAGCCAAAGACCATGGTGCCGCGATAGAACGGGTCTCCTTCACAGGAGAGCTGATAGGCAAAGGATTGTAAAATCGTCCCCTCTAGAACATGGGCGGAGGTTAACTCCACCTCATCGGTGATGGTTTTGCCTCGCAAATCAATCTCTTTGAGCACCGTGGCTTGGCCGTCAATATTGCGGAAATATAGGTCTTCCGAGGGTGACAATAGCGGTGTATCCAAATAGAGCCCTAGGAAAATGCAGGGCTGACCAGCGATCTCAATGTGGGCGCAGTAGGGGAGATGGGGGTAGTTGTTCTGTTGATAAAACCAGGCGTCAGGGGCAACATCATACTCAGTGATGATCTTTGCCCCTGGTTTGAGCTGACGCTCAGCAGGCACCTCCAACACACGACTGACCAGCTGAAAGTCTCGATTGGGAATACGCACACATCGTCGCTGGTCAAACATGGCAAAATCAGGGCCTAAACAATCGGCCACTCGACCCATGGCCAGAGTCTTAAGGGACTGATCGTCAAAGGCAACAGGTTTGACGACCGATGGTTTGGGGACTGGCTGGGAAACCGGTTTACCGTAAATCTGTAGGCCGAGATTATCAATGGTGGCAATGACTTTATCACCCCAGCTTACGCGGATATTTGCGATCGCAAATGGACAAGGAACCAACCCAATTTGGACAATATCCACCTGGTAATGCAATGTCCCTGTTGCCGGGGTGACCTGACCTCGAAACTGAAAGGCCACTTTACAATCTGGCAGCGGTTGAAATGTGGCTGCCTGGGTCCGGGTTTGCAGCCCCAACCAAAGCAGATAGATCTGTAACAGTTGAGAGCCGCCTTCTACCATAAGACTCCCAGGCATCGTGGGGTCATTCTTAAAATGACACTGGAAATACCAATCGTCTGGTGTGACTACCTTACTGCCAGTTACCTGGCCCAACCCTGCGCCACCACCAGTCGCATCCAGAGTCAACACCTGGTCAACCATGAGTAATTGAGCCGGAGGCAGTCGCAGGGACGGGTTGTTGTCGTGACCATAGGCTGCCCCTAGAACAGCCAGGTTGCCCTGGCTTAACTGTAAAATTTCAGATTGGTTGAGGGCCACTTTCCCACTGTTGAGTAAGGGCAAAAATGGGTTTTCTGCAGCAGGTATCGCTTTGGGCTGACCAACAATTCCCTGGCCATCGGCCAGTTCCTCATCAGAAAATAACCCAGCACAGCCACCGGACAACCGCATCCAACGGGTTCCATCCGCCCAACATTCACCTTCAAAAAAGATCAGCAGACTTTTAGTGGTCTTGACATGGCTGGTAATTTTGACCCGATAGCGCAGGGTTTGCAATTTCTCAGGCTGAACCGCAAAAAACTCAGAACATAGATCCAGCAGCCGAAACGATCGCTGACCAAGACTCTCAAAGTCACTCCCCAAATAGCTCAGTAGTAGCAACAATCCATGGCCGGCCTCAGCACAAACGCCAATGGGAACCTGACCGTCGACGGCGTACCAGGGGGTTGGGGGCAGGTCATACTCGGTCTCAACAACACCCGTTTTATAGTTACCCCGTTCGCCGGAGAGTTCAGTCACTCGGCTAACAAATTGATAGGGCGGACTCGGTAATCTAACCCGTCGCAAATAGCCATCGACAGTGGCATAATCAGGCCCAAACAATCGAGAAACTCGCTCTTCCGTAATCTCTGTAATCTCAGCTACCGTCAAAATTGCGTTTTTCTCTCTAGCCACGTTATCTCCAGAGGGTCGGGATAACGGTAATGAAATACGCTGGGGCAGCTTAGGTGGAGGCGTACTCTCTGCATACAGCGGTGAAAGATCTAGTGGAACACGGTGACTGACTAGCTGAGCAAGCACTTTAACAATGGCGGTGTAGTCATTTGTTCCCCGGCGATTAATGCCCACGACCGTATGGTCCTGCTGTGACAAAATTTCGCCAATCCAACGGGTACAGGTACCCCCAGACCCTAGTTCAATAAAGATGCGGGCCCCATCGGCATAAACCTGATTAACAAGTTTAGGGAAATCTAACGGCTGGCAGATACCGGTCGCCAGGTGATGGGCAATTGTCTCCTTATCAAGGGACAGAGGACGATTGTTCGCAGACGTATAAAATCTAATATCGGACGGGTTTAGGGAAGGGACATGATTGAGGGCAAACAGATCAGGGTACGCTGACGCCATTGCTTCACAGTGAAGTACCAAGTTTGCTGGCGAACGGAATGATTCGCAGCCTAACGCAGCGATTACCCGCTGGCAGGCATCTGCCGTGCCGCCGATCACCACCTCTTGAGCCGTATTAATGTGGGTCAGATAAACATAGGGTTCCTGTTGTATACAGGTTTTTACTTCATCGGGAGACGCGAGTAACACATAGCTGCGCCAGCGCAAATCACTGGCATCAGGCCAATGGGATTGAATGATATTTTGTGCCCCGGCCAATCGCGACTTAAATAACTGTGATTGATGGACAAACTCACTACCATAGTCTGCATTAGCCCACACATCTAGAGCATACATCATGGTACTCTCTCCCATGCTGTAACCAAATGCGGACTGGGGTTTGACCTTAAAGATCTTGTGAATAATTTCTGTGAATAATACCGAAAATCCAGTCCCTGTTTCTAGCAGCACCAGTGGTAATTCATTCAGCTTTGCTTCTAGACCTTCCAGCTCACGCCGTGAGAGTCGTCGCTGACTTTTAGGATAAAGCTGTTGTACTTGAAAAAAGGCTAACGGATTGGAGCTTAAGCGATCAGCCCGCTCAAATAGGGCAGGAAACCGATGAAACAACGTTTGTCCCATCCCCAGATAGGAGTTAAAGGCACCAGGGTAAACAAATGCAACCCCTCCCCACTGTCCCTGGGGACGAGCGGTAAAGTAGCTACCCCCAGGACTTTTCCAGTCCTGACCCTGGGCAAACGCCTGTTTGATCCCTAAACGAGCGCGGTGTATTTCTTTGTACAGTTTCTCTTTAGAACTACCTACTAGGACCACAGCGTAGGGCAATTGCGAATTATCAGTTAGGCTTATTTGTTGTGCCAACGCCGCCAGGTTGTCGGTTGCCTCAAGCTGTTGTTCTAGCTGAGTTAATCGGACCATTAATGCTGATTGATCGGCAGCTGCGATCGCAAACAGTCCCAAAAAGGTAGTGGGTAAATTGGGTTTACACGGATGGTGGGCTTCACTTAGCAACAGATGACCGTAACAACTGTTGACAGCGGCTCGTCGCGATAATTGTGGGCCAGCCACCAGCCAAGGGAGAGCCTTGGTGGCCACATAAAACGGACTGTTCTGCCAAAGGTCAGGCTGACGTGGGCTTTGCCACTGCGGTACTGGCGGTAAATATCGATGATACAGACACAACCCGGTATGAATTATCCCCAGTAAGTCGGCAACAGGTCCTGTATCTCCGAGATTGGACTTAACACTACCCACAGCACAGGTCAACTCTGCTGGCTCTTGCCCATAGGCCTGGGCTAATCCGGTCAACTCAATATTGTCAAGGCTAGCATCACCACTGGATACCAGCTCTATATAGTCAACAGCGGTTGACTCTACCCCAGTCTGTTGCATTACTTGCTGAACACGTCGGGCCACCATCTCAGCACTATTAAAAGAGGGGTGACAATGGGATGTTGCTTCAATTACCGCATAAATACGATCCCCCGATTGAATCGCCTTTTCATAGGATTTGAGCAGGATAGCGGCGGCACCTTCACCAGGGTAGTTTTCTTTGGCCGAGGCATCATAACTAAACGCAGCATCTCCCACTACGGCTGCACCACTGAGTAAATGGGAAGCACCAATGGCAACCGCCTCTACTTCACCAGCCGTCAACATTAATTGCGCTCGGTCAATGGCCTTAAAGGCAAAGTCATTCCCCGGCTCAAGGGTAAGGGCTGTGGAACGACACCCCCACAACTTGCCTAGTTTATAGGCCATAGGACTATGGGCCTGTTGGGGGGGGGTTATGGATTTCTGCTGACGTAATTCATCATGGTGAGACGCTTTTCCAGCTGCAACAGACACTACGGGTGCTAATGTTTCAACTGATTGCTGAATAGTCGAGTCTGGATAGATAACGGCTAATTTAGCCAGCCCATGGGAATTACTTTGACCCACAGCCCGATTAAGTACTGTCAGTAAAAGTAACTGTTGAGGATCAAGTTGTTCCAAATCCTTAGGGGGGATTTTTAGCTCAAATGCATCTATCTCAAAATCTTGCAAGTAAGCACCTGGAGGAATATCTGGCAATGTTTCTGGCCCAGGTGTCGAAAAATGTTGTTGACCTTCATAGCTACTTTGCAACAAGATATCAATACCTTGACAGGATCCAACAAAGGTTTCCATCCCTACAATTGCCAGTTTGATCGTCATTGACCCCAATCTCCTTTTATCTCTGATTTCTGGTCTTAACTGGCGAGTGCAACAGTCTTCGCGGAGTAGACATTTTCTAAGAATCGCTCCTTAAGACGGGGACTCTTCACAACCTGCATTTCTTCAACTTGTATACACACCTCACCAGATGCATTACGAGCTGTGGCATTGGCCGTAACCGTACTATTATCTTCAGCCAAAATCTCAAGTGAAAGCTCAAATAGTTGATCGAACAGTAGAGGCTTAAACTGTTTTAAGCTTTTTAGCTGGGCGGGAAGGCTGGCCAAACCTCGCTGTTTTCTCACCCACACTAGCAAACCTTGGAAAAAGACATCAGCTGTGTAAGGATTAAAAGATTGCACCTGAAATTGCCCCTGTTGCCAGGGATCAAGGGTGGGTAAATAGCACTGACAGCGGAGCTGTTTTTCATCTAGCTCAAGTACGCTGCGGATACTTTGAAACGCTGGTTGATGAAAGAGAGTACCGTCTTGATAAAGAGAGGAGACGTCCATAGAGGGGTGCGATCGCACAGCGGCCATCACAAATAGCGATTCTGAGGGTTGGGCCGCTGGATCTTTTAATAAACGCAAACGGGAGCGGTAGTGATACCGTGGCATTTTTCTGGCACTTTCACTCCAAACCACAGCTTCTAAGATAATAGTGTCTTTATCTGACTGTTTTTCAGTTAAGTCCAAGCGATAGAGCGGTGCCAGAGTCTCATCAAAGACAATTCCTTTAAGTACCTTAAAGTCCTGTACTTCAGCAAATCGATACCCTGGGTAACACTGCTCACCTAAATTAGCAATCCAGCCTAATCCACACATAGCCGGCAACACAGGTTGATGACCAATGACATGGTTCACAACAAATGGATTAGCCGCTAGAGTGATTTTGCGCTGTACTCGATGACTATAGTCATTTCCATAAGGACTCCCCGTCGGCAATGTAATCGGACGGCTCATAACGGTTAACTGTGGCTCCTTAGACTCTTCCCTGGCTAGTTCCGCAACCACCACCTTAGCTCCAAATTCAGGCGGGATAAGGGCCATATCGAGCTGTGCAAAATGTTGTTTTAGCTCAGCCGTAACCATGCCGCCATCCCAGGGACCCCAACCAATGGCCACCACTTTGCAATTGGGATAACGCTGCTGCAAGCGATGAGCCGATTTATTTAAGATCTCATTGGCCAAGGCATAATCTGCCTGACCAGCATTGCCATAAAGACCTACAAAGGATGAAAATAAGATCAAAAAATCTAGCTGCTCAGGCTCCACACTGCTCAGTAGATTATTTAACCCCGTCACCTTAGTATTATAGACTCGCTCAAAATCTTGCTCGGTTTTTTGTTCAATCCGTTTATCGGCTAAGGCCCCTGCTCCGTGAATAATGCCAGTGATCGGGCCTAGGGTTGCGATGGTCTTAGCAATAACCTGGCTAAGCGCCTCTCCATTGGTAACATCAACACTTATATATTCGGCTTTACCCCCTACTTTCTCAATCGCCTGGAGGGTGCCCATGATCTCTCGATAGGTTTTAATAGCGCGATATTGTCGCTGCACAACTAGTGGTTTTGGCTTCTGGCCCTGGGCCAAAAGCACCTGCATAATTTGTCGTTTGAGTTCGGCTTCATCCTCCAAGCCTACTGCCCAGGCAGGTTCCCCTTGAGAAATTGACGAGCGCCCCAACAACACAAACTGACAGTGATATTGGCGAGCAAGTTCGATTACACATTGAGCAGTCACCCCCCGCGCACCACCGCTAACCATGATGACAGAGTTTGAGTGAATCTTTGTCGGCGTAGACATAATTTAGGTAACAGTAACAGCAGCTAAATAAATTAGGAGCGAGGATTCAATAACTTCCAAGATTGTGGTAGCTCATGCATTGTCTTACTCACGTTTGAGTCAATGATTAAGCAATTTATTGGATCCTCGATACTTAGGCAGTTGTGGCAAGACATGTCAGTGTTACACGCCCTAACTGTCCATAACCAACTTCACGGATAAACACATTAGGGTCATGTATTTCCGCAATCAGCGCGTTAGCAGCCTCAATGGACGAAAGCTCTGGGCTAACATCAATTGCTCGACAGAAAACCGTAGGCCATTCTAACCGCAGAGTTTTAGTGAGCCCAAACAGGCCACCCCCCACTACTCGATAGGGTAATCTTCCTAAACCAAGTTCACCATCTAAGCGTGTCAAGGTAATAAAACTTCGTCGTTCTTGATGTTCAGACCGAGTCAAAAAGGGCTGCAGTTGTTTAGCCAAAAAGAATACGGCTTTAACCAAGCCCTTGTTTGAAACAGGTTCTTGAGGATGCAGATGAATAAAGGTATGGATAGTTCCATAGGCTTGCTCAATAGCCAACAGCTGTTGGCGTGTACGAGTCTCATCAGCGATATCTAAAGCCACCGATCTAACAGTCTTCGTATCAAGTGACGTGTTTCTCTTGACCAAATCCTCAGGAAGTGTTAGTACAACCACTGGCCACCCTTGATCACCCAGACGTTGAATAACTTGTGCTGTTAGCGGTGAACCATCGTCAGTCACTAAACAGGCCCCTAAGTGAGGCAGTTGAAACTCCAGGTAATCAGGGGCAGGCAGTAGCATAGGTCTCACTGGATAACGTTTAAGCGACGGATGGTCTAGAGAGAGAGCGCTGGCTCCACTGATTTTTTTTTTCCGAGCTGTTGTACTAAATAATCAACAATCTGTTGTAAAGTACGAAGTTCTCCCAGAGCCTCTGTGCTGAGTTTAGGTAGGTCAGTCAGAGTATCCTGCACTCGGCCCATAATCTCAACACGCTTAATCGAATCAATTCCTAAGTCAGCCTCCAAGTCCATATCCAGCTCTAGCATTTCTGCAGGGTAACCGGTTTTTTCACTGACGGATGCCAACAGAGTCTTGGCTACATCATCTTGCAGAGCCTTATTGTCAGGGGTATTACTCGGAGCGGTTGTTTCAACCGATGGCATTTCTGCTGCTGGAGCAACTGTCGGGCTAACAGCTACAGGAGGAGCAACTGGTGCGGGAGGAGCAGCTGGTGCGGGAGGGGTCACCGAGAACTCTGAAGGCGCAGTAAATTGGATAGAATCATTGCCTTCAGACACAGAGGGGTTTACTGCTAAAGGAAGCTCATTATTCTGATTGACTGGATTTGGCTCCTTCGAAGCTGACTTAGCAGGAGCTAATGGGGCAGCAGCAGGAGGTACCGTTGGCAACTGTTGTAAAACATTTGTTGAACCAGGCAAACTACCCTGCTGTATCTGCTGGACTATCTGCAAAAAGGCTTGGGAACAGCCTGCCTGATCTTTGAGGTATTGTTCATGAACGCGAAGAATTTCAGACTGATGAGAACAAAATTGGGTTAATAGATTTTCGAATGTAGTACCTGATAAATCGCTGGTTTGGGAGTTAAAGTCTGTCATAGTTTCAGTGTTCAGAGAGTAACTATCAAAATCGTCATCAATCAATGGGTCTGCGACAGATATAGGAACTATTAGATCAGGCGCAGTTTGAGTCTCAGCTGGTGGCTTGGAAATCACCTCAGCTGCCTCTTCTACAACAGGTATATCTGCATTGTCTGCATTGGGTGCATTGTCTGCATTGGGTGAAACATTGGACAAATTAACTTGATGATTATCCAATAAGGCCTCTGCAAATTTCTGCTTAGTCTTATCGCTAACATAGTTGTTGCCATTTAAGGGAATGGACAACCGTGCTTTTTTAGTCGTTTTAGGTAATGGTGGATCAAGCTGGTAAAAATCAATGTTTTTCAATGGCAATCCAGCTACCTGCAACTGTACCACCGCTTGTCTTAACTGCAAATCACTATCTTTCTGACGACTGGGATTTAAGGCAACCGCAAAATGAGGACGGTCACCTAAAATACTTTCCACCAACCCTGTCAGAATACGACGGGGGCCAATCTCAATAAAACAGTCTCCACCTTGGGCATAGATATTCTCAATTTCCTGCTCAAACCGAACGGGCTTTATCAAGTGTTCCTTCAAGATTGCCTTGATTGCCTCAGGCTCTGCTGGATAGGCTTCGCCAGTTGTATTTGAATAGACTGGGATTGTTGGTGACTTAAATGTAATTGAGTCAATTGCTTCAGCTAATGGCTGACTGGCATGACGAATAAATGGGGAATGGAACGCTGCAGAAACTGGCAAGAGCTTAACGTCATAACCACGGTTATTGAAAATTTGTTGTACAGCTGCAATTTCTGGCTTACTACCCGATAAAACCACCTGGTTAGGGGCATTGTAATTGGCAATGATTACATGGGAAAGATTTTGAATTACAGCTTCAATTTCACTGATCTCTCCCATCACTGACAGCATTGCACTGGCTTCACAGTGATGAGCCTGCGGTGATGGCGTCGCCATTGCCTCTCCCCGAGCTTTGACTAGCTCAAAATAATCCTCATCGCTAAGGACCTGAGCTGCCCATAGTGCAGTAATTTCACCAAAGCTATGCCCCGCCACAAAATTGGGTTGCAAATTGGCCTGTTGCAAAATTCTATACAGTCCAACACTTAAGGCTCCAATGGCTGGCTGGGCATTACGAGTGCACTGTAGCGCCTCTGTTTCCTCTATTTCTAATGCGCTCTCAAAGGCTGGTCGTGGAAACACAACCTGTGAGAGAGGGGATTGACCATCACGGATGAATAAATCATCCATACGCTTGTAGGCTTGATGCACCGGTGGAAAATCAATCGCTAGCTTGCGCCCCATATTGAGATATTGTGAGCCCTGACCAGGAAACAGAGCAACCACCCGACCGTTAAGCTGCATTCCCTGTTTGCGATAGTAAAGCCCTCTTGGGTGCTCCCATTTCTCTGATTGTGCTTGCCTGTCTAAAAGTTGTACACCAATCTCCAAAAGCTCTTTAAGTTCATCGATGGAATTAATAACCATACCCATGCGGGCTGCTTCTGTTGGGACCGCAGTCGTCTTGTAGGCAATGACTAAATTCCGATAAACAGTGTCAGCATCCTGATTTTTAAGTTCATATAAGACAGCCTTGCATTTATCTTTTAGCTGACTATGATCATCCCCCCATAGCAAAATTGCCTGTGGCACCGAATGTAATCGATAGGCACAGCTGTGAACATGGTCATATTCTTCTAAAACAATATGATAGTTTGTTCCACCAAACCCGAACGAACTAACACCTGCTCGGCGTAATGAATCTCCTTCTTGAATCCAGGGTTTCACCTCAGTATTAATGTAAAAGGGTGAATCTTCGATTTCAAATTTAGGATTAGGCTTAAACACGTTAATGGTCGGAGGCAGAATCTTGTGATGTAGGGATAATACCGCCTTGATTAAACTCGCTGAGCCCGCTGCTGCCTTAGTATGGCCAATTTGAGACTTTACACTGCCTAAAGCAATGTATTGCTTTTTAGGATTGTTTTCGCCAAATATTGTTTTGAGCGATGTAAATTCACAAAGATCGCCTCGCGGAGTTCCGGTGCCATGGGCTTCCATCAAACCAACAGTCGATGGAGAAAACCCTGCATCCTCATAGGCACGTCGAAGGGCCAACATTTGCCCTTCAGGTCGAGGCGCATAGATGCTTTTGTAGCGACCATCACTAGATGTCCCAACACCTTTGACAACGGCATAGATACGATCGCCATCCCGTTCGGCATCGTCTAAACGCTTAAGCACCATCATGCCAATGCCTTCACCCACCATCATGCCGTCGGAATCAGCATCAAATGGACTGAGATGGTCTCGTTTAGAAAAAGCGGGTGTTTTGCTAAAGCACATGTAGTTGAGGATAGAATTATCCGTATCTACTCCACCCGTAATCATTAAATCGCAGCGTCGCTCGATCAGCTCACCCACAGCCATTTTGAAGGCACTTAGTGAGCTGGCACAAGCAGCGTCGACCGTGCAATTAGTCCCGCCTAAGTCCAATCGATTTGTAATTCGTCCAGCAACCACATTGGTTAACATGCCAGGGAACGAATTTTCTTGCCAGGGAACGTAAGCAAGCTTGATTTTTTCGATGATCCTGTCACTGTCCTCGTCGGAAAGTCCACTACTTTTAAGGACCTTTTTCCAAATGGGATACTGGAGTCGGCTGGTTAGTGGTGTGATCATTTTCCAAAGACCACTGGCCCCTAAAACCACTCCAGTTGTTTCTCGATTAAACTCCCGCGATTCGCTATAGCCAGCATCGTCTAATGCAGCCTTAGCGACAATTAAAGACAGTAATTGAGCTGAATCGATAGCTTCTAGACTATCAGGGGGCAATCCAAACTCAAGCGGATCAAAATTAACAGTGGGAAGAAAACCACCTCGACGCGAATAGGTTTTATCGGCAGCTGCTGGATCTGAATCATAGTACTCTGCTGTGTCCCAGCAGGACTTTGGAACATCAGTAATACAGTCTTTCTTATTGATAATGTTGCACCAGTATTCCTGCAGATCACGCGCTCCAGGGAATAAAGAGGCCATACCAATAATGGCAATAGGAATACGCTGAAGCTGGCAGTGCCATTCAGTTCGCCCTTGATATGTCACTTCGTGTTTCATCGGCTCTATTCAACTCGCTACGAAAAGATTTTCTAAACTCAGCAGCTAGATATATCTATTGCCCTTGAATACAATCACTTAGCCAAAAACAAGAGAATACCTGTGGACGTACGTGTGCCCCATCTAAAATGCTCACAGGATATAAGCCTTTAGATTCAGAGAGATTGAGATATTTGCCCCTATCTCCATTGCCGCTTTGGAAGGCTCTCATATGAAAGCCTCCTACACTGCTGGCTCTGCTGGAAGATACCTTTACTCCAAGAGATTGCCTTAAAAGGCTTAGATTGCCTTAAAAGACTTAAATTCCAGTAGCTAATGGCATCAGAGTACGGATTTTAAAGTCCAAAAAAGCTGGACTTTGACAAGTTGCTATAGGGCATCTGAGCTAATCAATAACGGCAAAAACAATGGCTAAAAACTTACCTCTGCCTCTTCAGACTCAACAACTTATCAAGTAAGTAACGATTCCAGAGACATTTAGAGTACATCGGATTTAGACCACGCTCTGGACGTGTTAGCTAAACCGAGAGTTACCCAGAAAATCGTTTTTCGATTAAAACAATATTAAATAAAGAGTGTTGCGTACATGTTTGTAAGTAACATGATTACTTTATAAGGATTTCTTTAAAGCAACAATGACCTATCTTTAGGTAAACATGGATTTTTCTTAGGGCACCCCTATGTATTCGGGAACCATTGGAAAACTAGCGATTCTCCCATAGTTTCCGAAGTATTTGGGGTTAAACAACCTCAGTAGGCACCTGTGTAGCGCCTAAATCCATTAGGGCAGACATCATTACATCGGTTAACCCGATCACTCCGTTAATATTCATTCCCTCGTAGGGGCGGGCAGTTTTCATCGTCCTAATGCACTCACTAGATTGGATATCCCATAGCCTGATTGTTTCGTCGTCACTGCTGCTAGCGAGTAGCTGACCATTAGCAGAGGGCTTGATCGACCAGATAGACCCCATATGTCCCTGCAACTTTCTGATACAGCAACCACTTTCGATATCCCAACATCTGATCGTATTGTCATCACTGCTAGTCGCAATCAGGTTGTCTTCTGCAATAAAGCAGATAGTCTGCAACCAAGTTATGCCTGTTTGCAAGACTGTCAAGCATTCCCCTGTTAAAACAGAATAGATATGAATGGTTTGGTCAGGGCCAGCAGTCGCCAGTCGTTTGCCGTTAGCACTGATTGCGATCGCCCAAATCAAGCTAGTATGTCCTGACAAAATCTTCAGGCACTTGCCTGTTTGAACATCCCATAATCGAGTGGTTTTGTCCCATGAACCACTGGCAAGAATGCCAGCTTGAGCGCTAAATGCTACCGACCACACAGCCCCCTCATGACCTGTGAGGGTTTTTACTAATCGTCCTGAGGCCGTATCCCACAGATTAATGGTGCAATCTTCAGAACCGCTGGCCAGCATTTGCCGTTTGCCATCTTTGAGAAACGTGACCGATAGTACGGCTGCCTGATGCCCTCGCAGTGTTCGAATAGCACAGCCTGATTTTACGTTCCACAGCTTTAAGGTGGTATCGCCGCTAGCGCTGACCAGCATCTCATCATCGTCAGGGTTAAATACTACATCGTGAATACAGTTAGAATGCCCCGCACAGATTCGTATACACTTTCCTGTCTCGATATGCCATAGCTTCAGGGTTCTGTCACGGCCACCACTAACTAAAACGTTGCTGTTGGGGCTAAACGCCACGGAAAGAACTTGATTGGTATGACCTTGCAATGTCTTTAAACATTGGCCTGTCTCTGGATTCCAGAGCTTTACAAGTTGACAGTGACCACCACTGGCCAATAGATTTTCACGGGGACTAAACGCTACTGAAAAAACCCAGCTATCATGGCCCTGCAGAGTATTGACACAGTCCCCCTGTTTCAGATCCCAGATCTTAACGGTTTGGTCATGGGCACCACTGGCAACAAACTTACTTCGAAAGTCAAAGGCTACAGAAAAAACTCGGTTTGTATGTCCCTCAAATGTTTTAATGCATTGCCCCGTATTGGTATCCCACAGGTGAACTCGGTAATCTTCATCACCACCAGCAATAAATTGGCCACAGGTCGAAACTGCAATTGAGCGGATACTACTACCGATACTCTCAAAGGTGCGATCGCACTCACCAGCCTCAATATCCCAAGTTTTGACTGTAGAATCATCGCTACAACTAACTAACAAATCTTTCCTCGCTTTATGCCCTTGGCAAGAAACTGAACTGTCTTCGCCATTGACTTGCATAAATTTGACAGAAAGCACCCAGCTCTGATGGCCTGTCAAGGCTTGAAAGAGCTCACCTGAATTAACATGCCAAAGTCGAATTTTTCGATCATCACAACCACTGGCCAATAACTCACCATCAGGACTGAACTCAACCGCCCAAACTTCATCGTCATGCTGACCCAGGATGTTTAAGCAATGCCCCCTTTTGATGTCCCATATTCTAGCAGTACGATCAGTACTTCCACTTGCCAGTAAACAACCGTCTGGGCTAAAGGAAATTGAGGTAACCCAACCGGCATGGCTGCCTAGACTATGTAGCAATTGACCAGTGTCAACTTGGTATAAGTATATTTCTCCATGGTTATCGCCTACGGCTAAAAGCTTGCCATCAAGAGAAAACGCCACCGAGAAAATGGCTCCAAAGGTATTGGTAAATAAGCAGCGATCAAAACTAACCCTGGCAAAATTAGTCTTGTTCAGATGTACATTCGTAAAATCTGCTTGCCGAATCGCAATACTTGAAAAGTCACGATTATTTAGATTTGTTCCCAATTGAATCAGAAGATTGATGATGTTGCCGCCAAGATAGCCAGCATCTAAGTTTACGTTTGTTTGCTGTTGGCTTAAAACTTCGTACAGATGCAGCTCCAGGTTAGAGCTGCCTCGAAAATTTTGTTTTAGCCGCTCCAGAACAGGCAAAATAAACAAACGGATTTGAACTTGCTTCACATAGTCATCTGCAGTTGCTTTCATCAAAGCATGTGTAATCAGTAAAGAGAAGTCCTGCTCAACAATTTCTCGACAAGCTTCTTCGACTATCATCATGTTAATGTGGCTGATGACAACAGATTGCATAGAAAAACATGAGTCAACCTGTTCAATCAAACAGCGCCGATTTAACGACTCAATAGCTTCAAAAAGATCAGATTTTGACGTTACGGTAACTATGTCCTGGCATAGGTCACTTAGGGTAATAGGCTCATGATTAATGGCAAGCCAAATCAATATCTCTCTCTCAAGTTTAGTAAGCCGCCGACAGTGCTGCTCAATTAAATCTCGAATCCCACCAAATACAACTATTTCTTGAGCTAAAAATTCTGAAATATTGCCATCAAAAACCTCCCTGATCAACGTCGAAGTCATTTCCAACGCAAGCGGGTTTCCCTTATAGCGTTCAACGACTTGGTTGAGATGCTCAACTTGACCATTGACCCTCTTTTTCTCAAGAATTTTCCTGCCAAATTCAGTCTCTAGCCCTTCTAGTCTCAGGGCTTTGACAGGTATTCCTTCCCCCTCCATAAACGATGTTTCTTTGGGCTTCTCACGAGTTATAATTAACAAACAGCTTTGATGAGCAGTTTCGATAACTTTTCTGAAGAGATCGCCATAGGCTTCATAGCCGTTGAGAAATCGCCCAGCATAGTGATTATCACAGAATAAAGCATCAACATTATCTAATACAATCAAGCAGCGAGATGTGCGCAGGCAATCAATCAGTTTTAGTATTTTCTGAAGGTTATTGGCGGATTTGCTAGCGCTTTTAGATTCACCTGATATTGACTGAACTAAATCGTTTACCAAAATATCAAAGGCGGTCATATTGCGAAGTGATTTCCAAATCACGCAATCAAACTTTTCTATTGAAGATTCCAGTAGCCGCACAGATAAACTCGTTTTGCCCAGACCACCTATGCCGAACACAGTTACCAAACGGCATTTGTCCACGATGATCCATTGCTGTAGAAGCTTAAGTTCCTGATCTCTGCCAGCAAAAAACAGGGGAGATGGCATACTCCTTAAGTCTTTGCAAGTTTTCCTAGTTTCACTAGAGTAAAAATCTTCAGATAACTCAATCTCAAACGCTTGAAAGAGGAGTTCAAGTGTTCGCTTATCAACCTTTTCGCGACTGTTTAACGCTTTTCTAGCGGTGGCAGGATCTAAGCCTGCTATTTGACCTATTTTCTCAAGTGATAACCGTCCAACTTCATAATGTATGCTTTCATATTCTTTGAGGACCGCTTGAAACTTTTCTAACCCTTCAGTGGTTAATCTAACCCCTCGATTTCGCCTTTTCATAATTTATGAGTTCTACCAAAAGGCACCTTTGGGAAAAAGGACTTATTTTTCTACACAAGGATAATATCGCATTACTTAAATTTTCGATAGACTTCCTGCATAATATTTCTATGGTATACTAGAGAGTTTTTGCTACTTTTTATCGTCCTATTGACAGGGGCGAAAATTTTAGGATGTTCAAACCCTCTAACGTTTACTTTCATATCGAGCTGAGCCCCTGAATCCGGAAGATAAGCAGTACCAGAGGGGAATAGCTGGCTATCATGCCAATGCTCTATCCTCAAAAAAGCCCAAGTAATGTACTCATGTAGCTTGATCCCCGATTTGGGTTGTTCACCGTCCATGCCTGCAAACAACTTGAGTGATGGTGTTCTATTTATATGCAAATGTCTTAAAGTATAAAGATATTTAGGTGCGAATATCTCAAGATTGTTTTTATATTTTTAACGTCTGGTTAAAGACTCCAAGAAACATAAGGAAGTTAAGCAGGAAGTTAAGCGCGCTCAACTGTTAAAAGACGATTTTCTGTACACGATTACCGTTGCACAACACCGATCTGACTATAAGGCTAAGTATTTTTGCTTATCAAACTTAAGCTCGGCCTGTTCTTTTGTTTTTTTATATTATTGGTGAAAGTGATTGATTTTTAGATAGTTACAAGCCTCTATCGATGCCGATAGACATAACTTTCTCCGTAAAATCCTTATCATTTCTGGTCAAGCTCTAGGTGATAACCGATAGTAGGCCCAGTGGTTTTTTTGGACTTTGGTCAATTGTTCTCTCAATGGCTACAGGGGTTAACTAACATTCTGCCCACTGACAGGATTGTTATTGATTTGCATCTTTTGGGCCTCTATGTGTGAGGTGCTTATTTTTTGGCTATACAACTAATAAATAACAAAGTGACCTACGAAAAATCGTTTTTAAGGTGAGATCGTTTTTTGAGGTGAGTAATTTGCAAGAATCTGTTGTCAAAATTCGTTTGTCCAAACCACTTAAATATCATTTCAAGTCACTTTGTGCCAAAAAGGGATTAAAAATGAAGCTTGTACTTGAATCATTGATCCGTGAATGGGTTGAGTCGAACGGTTCAGTCTCAGGTTTTATAAAACCCTTAGTAGCCAAATCAGATATTACTGAAGAGGACGTTAAAGCCTATATTCATAGCGAGTTAAAGACTCAGTTTAAGATTCTCTGTGTTCAGCACAATGTGCCCCAACGCTTTGTTCTCTATAACTTAATCCGCCAGTGGATTAGTGATGCATCATGACATTCTCGATTCCTGCTCCCAAGTCCTATTTAGGATGTCTGCTGCAATCTTTCAAAACCAGAAAAGATCTGAGGCAGTATCATTTAGATCAAACTCGTCAGCTTTTGGATAAATCTGTCCTCAGAGCTGCTGAAACAGTACTGAAAGATTATCAACCATTGCCGTTTACGACGTCTCAATGGGTTTGGAAGCTTGCTAACTTTTACTATTTGACCCATTTTACCTCGCAGTTTATGGCGATGGCTGCTCAGAAATTTGCCGCTCAAGGGCGATCACACTTAGCCAATTGGGCATGGCAAAAAGCTAAAGAGGAAGATCATCATGATCAACTAGCGTTGCTCGATATTGAATCGTTGGGATATGACCCAATTGCTGTAGTTGAAGCCTTTTCCAGTCAGTCTGCGCAGCTTATTGACTACTTTCGCCAAACTGTGCAAACCGATGATCCAATTGACTGTGTCGGTTACTGCTATGCGATGGAACGGATTGCAATGAGTGTACGAGCAGAGCACATTCAAGCGATCGCCGATTCCCTGCCTGTGGGTGTGAGTGCAACACGTTGTTTACACACCCATAGCGCGATCGGTAGCGATGCATCCCACGTCAACGAAACTGTTGAAGTTGTTGCAGGACTTAGCCAGCAAACACGCTACAGAATTGCCCAGGCCTGTGAAACAACTACTTTTCTCCATTTTAATATGATTAAGGAGTATAGCCTATCGGAACAAGAACTACAGATCTAACTGAAGACATTGAGTCTGAAGACATTGAGTCTTTGACTTAACTGAACAGATGAATCAGTTAACCTTAACGGTGAGCTTTAATTTTTCCAACAAATCGATACCCAAAATCAAACAAGGAGCTATCCATGACTATAGCAATGATGTCTGTCAAAGCGCAAAACTGGTCTCTCTTAAACACACTTTTTTCAAGAGATAAACCCACAACTAACGCTACACATGACCTGGAAAAATTTCTGGATAGCCAACTGAACAAGGAACTGCTGCCCCTTATTTCAGCAGCTTTCTAACAGCAGGTCTGATGAGTGAATGAGTAGTCTGTCAAGTTTAAAGTTTTGGGCAAGACGATGGGGGGTGCATAGTGTTTCACCGATAACAACTATATTACCTTTTCCAGGCTTTGGTGCATAATTCAGCCCTTGATTTACAAGGGTTTCAGGCATTGAACAGGCTATAAATAGGGCATTTTACCGGATCTTGATCGCTGAAACCCTTGATATGACTGGATTTATTTATGCACCAAAGCCCCTTTTCCACCCAAAATTAAATTCTGACAGACTACTCGTATTCTAAATAAGTAGATTGATAGTTGTTAACTTTCGGTTCCGGCTATGCCTCCAGATTACCAAAGTCATTCACTTAACAATCTGACGATGTTAAAGCATTCGGCTCCATCGCCATACGCACTGAAGTTACTTCTTGATAATTTACAAGACCCCATTATCTGGGTTTCTCACGAGGCTCAGGTTCTCCATGCTAATTCTGCGACCCTTGAACTATCCACTGAATATCCACAACTGTTGGCTGATACCCTGCTCTATAAACAGGGTTGGAACCTATCCACAAGTGTTTGGCAGTCCCATTGGCAAAATGCCTTGGAAAGGCATTCCAGTAGTTGGCCAATTAAACTGCAATCACACCATGGCTCGTCACTAAATTTACGAGTACAACTAACTGCAGTTAGTTTGGAATATGGTTTTTTACAGTTGCAAATACAGTCTCCTTTGTGTGCTACGGATCCTGAAGGTAGCCCTTCGATGGATGCTTCAGTTAATAGTCCTGCTAGCGATAATAATAAACAATTAATAGAGAGGGCACGGCTTAAATCTATAATTGATGCAACTGGGTTAGGCATCGTTATTTTCAATCTCTCAGGTGAGATTATTGAAATCAGCTCAGTATTTATGGAAATGTGGTGTCAAAATCACCGCCAAAGCGATTTAAAGACACAAGAGCAGATAAAAGCACTTATTAATAAATATCTTCAATCACCCAGTAAATTTTCATTCAAAGAAAATTTTGCAGATATTGATCCACAATTAGATTGTCCGCGTTTAAAGCTAGTAGATGGTCGTACTATTGAGTATTGGGTATGTTCTGAAAAATCAAATAGTCATGTTATAGGATACGTTTGGAGCTTTCGCGATATTACTCAACGCACAAAAGTAGAGAACGAACTGACGCAATCACTCAAACAAGAGCGTGATTTAAGTGATTTAAGAGCCCAATTTTTGCGTGTGATTTCCCATGAGTTCCGTTCTCCACTAAATGACATCGCCATCTCAGCCAATGCTCTAATACGCTATCAACAACGATGGACAGAAACCGATAAAATTGACTGTATTGAAAGTGTACAATTTGATGTGCAGAAACTTACCAAGTTATTAGATGATGTACTTTCAATTAGTCAGACAGATTTATCCCATATTCATTCTCAAAACCAGTCCTTAAACCTCATCCAATTCTGCACTAATCTTTTAGATGAGTTAAAAAGGCGTGATAATCATCAGCATCCAATAGTGGTTAATCACTATGGTGATTACAATACTATTTTGATCAATGATCAGCTACTTAGGTTGATTTTAATTAATTTACTATGCAATGCTATCAAATACTCTCCCAACGGTGAGCCTATTCAGCTTGACATTCATTGTGAACAAACCCTCTTAACCATTGAAGTTCAAGACCGTGGTATTGGGATTTCTAGCGCTGACCAAGTCAATATTTTTAATCCTTTTTGTCGTGGTAGCAACGTTAAATATATTTCTGGATTAGGGTTGGGCTTGACAATTGTAAAAATGGTTGTTGATTTCTACGGGGGATCCCTTGAAGTCATTAGCGCTATTAACAGAGGAAGTCTATTCCGCATAATACTGCCTCTCTGTCCTACTTAATTTTAAGAAGTTAACGTCAGTCTCTTAAACCATGAGCAAGTTGATGCATCTACACCCAGGGAGTCCTAAAACCAATGTCAAAGATTTTGCTGATTGAAGATTCGTCGCGTACAATTGCTCTTTTTGAAAAGTGTTTGAGTAGCGAAGGGTACGATATTCTAACCGCGCAGAATGGGCAAGACGGAATTCAGTCTGTTCACAGACATCAGCCTGATCTGATTATTTGCGATATAGCAATGCCGCAATGCAATGGGTTTGAGGTTTTGTCTAGTTTACGTCAAGACCCTATGACAGCTATGATACCATTTATTTTTTTGAGCGCGCGCTCTGCCAGGGCAGATGTTCGATATGGCATGGATCTGGGGGCTGACGACTATCTGACAAAACCCTGCTCAATAGATGAACTTCTCCGTGCTGTGTCAAGTCGTCTAAATCGGCAAAAAACATTTCAGCAATGGTGTATCACTGTGTGTCAGAATGACCCTTCTGGGGGGCTAAACACCTTTGAAGATCAAGACTCAATTACTCCAGATTCGATTTTTCCTAGTATTCCAAAACTTAGAAAAATTTTTGACTTCATCGAGGAAAAATTTCGGCAACCAATTACTTTAGCAGATATTGCTAGAGCCACGAATTATTCACCCGCTTATATGACCCACTTGGTTAAACTTCAAACCAAGCGGAGTGTCCACTGTTGGATTATTGAACGCCGTATGTTAGAGGCGAGGAAACTTCTCTTAGAGGATCATCTTACCGTTAAAGAGATTGCGCTTCAAATTGGTTACAGTGATCCTAGCTATTTCATGCGACAGTTTAAGCAGCATCACAAAATATCTGCTAAAGCATGGCAAAAGAAACATTTGCAGGATTGATCTATTAAGATAGATACTATTTTTTTGTCCTCAAGATGTACATTTTTGAGGGAAGAGTTCAAAATTTTTTCTATTGTTTACATTCAGACAAGTATCTATGCTTAAGTCAAATATTTGTTGGCTTGCAAAGAAATTAAAGCATGACTTGTCATTAGATTATTATGGAGAGACTATGGAAAAACTAGCAATCATTGGGGCTGGCATTTCAGGTACCCCTGCTGCATTTTACTTACAAGATCACTATGAAATCGATATTTTTGAAAAAAGCGATCGCGTAGGTGGTCATGCTAATACGCTAGATGTAGCAGAGGGGGATAAAATTCTCTCTTTCGATACAGCTTTTGTTGTTTGCAATAAGCCTAACTATCCTAATTTATTCAAGTTTTTTGAAGATATTGGCGTCTCAACACAGAAGCATCTTGGCGGATTTAATTTTTATAATCTGAGCACAGGTCTTCAGTTTAACTCAGATGACTTTAGTCTCACTCCAGCTGAGGTTGAAGCTAAGTATGATGCAAACTTTGTTGAAATTTACCGTGAAGCTAATCGATTCTTTGCGGAGTCTAGAAAAGATTTTTGGGCTGGAAAAACTCGACTTCCACTACGGGACTATTTGGATCAAAATCAATATAGCCAAGCATTTCGCGATGATTTTGTGATCTTGATGGGCTCAGCTGTTTGGTCAATTCCTGCTGAGTCCTTAATGGACTTTCCTGCATCTACCTTTATTAGCTTTTTTATGACCCACGATAAAGGTGGATTAGGGGGGCGTGCTGTTGAATGGGAAACCGTAGCCGGAGGTAGCACGCGCTATGTAGAGAAAGTCAAATCATTGCTCAAACGTCCCATTCGGATCCAAGAAGAGGTATTGTCCGTTAGTCGTGATAATGGTGGTGTAATCGTTAAAACAGCCAATGGCGAAGAACGCTATGACAAAGCCATTATCGCCACCCATGCGGATCAAGCCTTAAAGCTTCTAACTGCACCAACAGACTTAGAAACATCTATCTTGGGTTGCTTTAAGTACCACACGACAGACGTGACGGTTCACACCGATCCTGTCATTTTAAATGAAGACAAAACCAAGTGGCAATCCTGGAACTATGGTCAAATAGAGAAAGAAGATACGCTATACACATTTGTCACGTACTATGCGAACAAAGTGCATGACTTTGAAGCAGAGAACGACTATTTCGTTTCATTGGATACGCCGCCCTTAGCACTTGATCCAGAGAAAGTGATTAGAGTTATCCGCTATCGACATCCAGAATATGACATGAATACACTGGAGGCTCAAAAGCAAATTCATGATCTAAACGAGAACGGTCCTATTTACTTTTCTGGAACTTACTTTCATGTTAAAAATCGTGGGATTGACTCCTATGGATTCCATGAAAGTGGCATTTCAGCAGCTTTAGCAGTTGCCAATAAGTTGTTGCCTGAGTCTGTCAATTAATTTCACTCATGTCCAATTTTAATTTTTGAAAAATTACTCTCTTAAAATGTAATTTTAAGAGAGTAATACTGGTACACAGTTTCAAAATCTGTAGTAACAATAGCTGGATATATGAGTTTTCCCCACATATCAACTAGTTGGCTTGTCTGTCCTAATCAGAATTCTGCAGCCAGATTACGATTATTTTGTTTCCCCTGTGCGGGAGGAATGATATCTGCCTATACTCGTTGGGCTAAATTGTTACCTTCAGACATTGAAGTTCATGTCGTGCATTTGCCGGGTCGAGGGAAGCGTTTTGAGGAACCACTTTTTCTGCGTTTAACTGATCTGCTACCTGTTCTTGCTGAGGCGATGATGCCCTATTTGGATATTCCTTTTGCTTTTCTGGGGCATAGCATGGGAGCTGTTCTATGTTTTGAGTTAGCACGCTACCTGCGCAAAGAAAAAGCCAACTTTCCTTTGCACTTAATCTGTTGTAGCTGTCCAGCACCACAAACGCCCATAGCTACACCGCACATTCATACCCTGGACCAGAAAGAATTTTTGGCTGAATTGAATCTTCGCTACAATGCTATACCTTCCCATATTCAGAATGATCCAGATATTCTCGGTCTCTTTTTGCCAAGTTTACGTGGAGATTTTACAATACTTGAGAATTATGAGTATACGCCTGATTTACCATTAAATTGTCCAATTAGTGTTTATTCTGGACTACAAGATAAAGCTATTAGTGATTCTGACCTTGCTGGATGGTGTGATCAAACCAGTAAGGACTTTGAATTGATTATGTTTAAAGGAGATCACTTTTTTCTGCACAATCCTTCTCAAGCGTTAGTAGATAGATTAACTCATACATTAAAAAATCTTAGTAGCGCTAAGGAGTCAATGTTGGGCACATTTGTTTGAAGGAGACTAAATGAATATGTTGGATAAAAATTCTCAAATCATTGATAGTAGGCTCTGCTGCCAAAGCTGTGGGAGAGAAGATAGGGTTAACCTACTTAACTGCTTTACCAACTGGCCTTATTGTTGCCAACGACCGATGGCAGTCACATGGATAAAGTCTAAATCCAGGCTGGATCTAGCTATTAACTCGGCCATCGCTAATGGTCGCTTTTGTCTGGAGTTGTTTATAGCTATTCCACAGTTTTCTAGTTGGCAATTTTTTTGGAGAAATGAAGAGAGTGATTGCCCTTTAGGTTTAAATTGTTCCAGCAAAATATCTGTAGATAAAGGCAATAATACAAGTTGTACGAATTTTGGACAATGTCTTGAACAACATATTGAATCCGAGGGTCAACCTTACGAAATTCTTCTTGTAGAGTAGTTGCCTAAACGCACCACTAGGCTGGCCAACGTAGCAGAACCACTTCTTCTTTAAGGTCCACTTCGGTTTTTGAGGCACGTCTGGTGCGGAAGAGGTCGATACCGATTAGTTCATAGCCGAGGTCTTGAGCAATTTGGGCTAATAGAGAACCGGTGGGAATATGCACCTGCAGGTAAGATGCTTGTTCACCGACGACATAGGCTAACTGAGCATTGGGGCGAAGGAGCGATCGCAAATTAGCCAGGTGGCAGGCCATACCCCCAAAGTACAGCTTAGTGGCCCGAGCATACAGTCGAGAGAAGCCACTGGTTTTGCCTAACTCATCCCGGCGTTGATTGATGGTGTCGGCAATCTCTAAAATTTGCGGATAATTTTGAATCCATTGATCATCATCGTCATCTCGATAAACACTGCGGCTATTGGAACGCAATAGGTCATGCTTAATTGCTTGCAACCCTGCCTTATTTTCGACAAACCCCAATAAAACTGATTCTAGGCGGGTGGTACGGGTGTAATCTTTTTCATTGGGATAGGGGGGAGACGTAATTACCATATCAATGGAGCCTGGAGCAATATGCCGATGGGGTTGGCGAGCATCGCCCAGATATACGACTGCGGGTTGGCTGATCAATGACTGGGTATTGAGACGATTCAAATCGTCAGCCATCACAGTGACTTGCCCTAGCCAATGATCAACCACCTGGGCATCTAGCTTGTGTTTACGGGCAACGCTGACCTCCGGCGCAAACCGTAGATTACTAGCAACCACGGCTGAATTTGCCAGGGCCAGACGATAGTGTCCTAAAAAGGTGCGATCGCAAATACGATCAATGTGTCCTAATAACGTCAGTACTTTTTGTAGCGGTCGTGGGCTAATAGCATCCTTAAACAGAAGTGCCGCCGCATCTGGAGATAATGTAGGGGCCAGATGCGGCAGTAAGGCAATTTCCTCGTGAGCAGCTGTGGCAATGGTTTGAGCCGTTTGGGATAGAGCTTCAGGCCGAGATGACCAATCTAATTTTACACAGCAGGCAAAATGGGCCATCGGGTTAGCTTCAATCCCAACAGCAGACAGGCCCAGTTTTTTCACCTCGACCAGAGTTGTACCCGTTCCAGCAAACGGATCTAAAACAACAGTTGTGTCAGTTGCTTGAAATCGCTCAAGATAGTGTCTGACAAGATGGGGCGGAAAAGACAGAACAAAACGATACCAGCCATGAATAGCCCGATCCTTAGAACTAAGCTGATTACGGGCTTTACGACCAAGCTCAAGGCCAAGCAGATCGGAATCAGATAACTTAAAAGATGCCATTGGCAACTGTAGTACAACACTTGGCTTGACCCCATACAAACTATAAAGACACCAAATTCAGTATGGATTAACGCAAAGGTTAGGCTAAGAGTTTGATACCTTAGACAAAGGATGGGCCAGGGGCAGTATAGCGGATGTCGCCTTTCAGTACAAATGAATTATACAAACGGCGGCAACCGGGTTTCTAATTAGCCTGGGCCGACTATTTTTTATGGTATTGATGGGGACCTGGTTCTATTCGACTGTTTCAAAGCAAATCAGGTGAGACAGCTTCGACACAATAAGCGTGAACTCGTTATACGCTTCTCAAATTTAGGTCGCCATCACATTGCCGGAAGCATTACAAGCCTAGCGCGACTAGGCGCACTGAGTTTAGTGATTGTGGTGTGGTTAGGCTATCAACAAGCACCACTGCTATGGATGGTTTTGATGGCTTTGGGCATTTTAATGATTATGGCAGAGCCATTTTTCCCAGCCCTTTACCCTGAAATTGCCACCTGCGTTTTTAACAAGGCCTTTGATCGACTAACCGTTATCCATGAAATTCCCCGTGGTCGCAAACGTCAGCGGCAAGTCAATCATTATCGCCTCAGTCATATCCAACAGGTACAGGTCTATCGTCAGCGGATAGGGTTATGGCGATGGAACTATAGGATGCTTATCCGAGTATCGTCTCCAGCCAATACCGTTATTCATGTCAATGGTTTATCAGACCAGGTACTGATTCAAACTGGCATTCGTCCAATTCAGTTATTATCTAAAACCGTTCGCTATCATCTGGGCCGACGTACGGCTGTGGACTGGTCATTTATCAAGGTGCCCCAAGGGTTATCGCCCCCTGAGGTTGGTCGACGCATCGTTGCTCGTAACTCGATGGAAAAATTAGATAAATTTGATCTGCGGTGTTTAGCCCAAACAATTGAGCAATTTATTTGGTCACCGTGATCCATCCTGCCCAACGTTCAATCGTGGGTTCAATCAGTGGCTTGCCCTACGATAAAACTACAGTTCTGAATTTAGGCAGGGGTTAGCCCTTACCATACCAAGACCTAAAAACGTTTTTTGGCCAATGCCACAGTAGCGGCTAAAGTTAGTCAACGCGTTAATGCGCTTAATAATTAACGGATCAGTTGCAGCGGATATTTGAAACGTTACATTGCCCAGACAGCCGGTAATCGTTTCATTTTTGCCTAGGGGTACGGATATGGTGCGTAGATTAAACGTTTTTGTCGTAATCGAGTTAACCGTATCAGGAGCAAAGACCAGACCACTATAACGGTTCCAACATTTGCGTAAACTGTGAAACACCGCTTCCCGTGTCGGTAGTGGCGACTCTTGTTCGCCCTGATGAAAAACAGCCGGGGTAACAAACTGAAAGATCAGATCACGGTTAGTGTCAGAGGCTCGTTCATAAAGTTTTTGATAGCTACTATGGCTAGACCATTCAGGGATATTAGCCGGTAGAAAATTGGTGACATGCAATCGCGCTGGTCCTAGATACCAGGGTTTACGGGCAACTGCTCGCTCCAGACGTGGACTGATGTGATCAAACAGAGTGTCATCTAATAATGAAATCCGCCACCAGCAGTGGGACCCAGCTGGTACAGAACTATTAACATATTGAAATTGGGTAGTTTCAAGCTGCTGACGTGGTAGCAAAAACTTTAAATTACGCGCTGATGTAGGTTGGGGTTGGGATGCTATTTGCAGAGGGCTGAGGGTAAAGGCTGGGTATTTGTAGTTTTGAAGTGATTGACCCAGCTCGCCATCAACAGCACTGACAAGAGCTAAAAATAGCCGATATAGGTGATGCCCTCTAAGGTATTGAAATGGGATGGTTGATTCGGAAACTAGATTAATAACTAAACTTTCAGGCATACCGTTGGGTTTATAAACCGTGGTAGATATCCCTTTTTTCTTAGCCTAGTAGTTATGTCCGGGGAAGTAGTACTGTTCTCAGGTGTGGATCATATTTGACATAAATAACCCCAGCCTCACCCTATGGTCAGACTGGGATACAGCAGACTATGTATAGCGAAAACGTTTAGACAAAAATGTTTCCAAGCGCAAATGTTTTGAGTTTTCCCTGACAACCACACAGCTGATGACGAAGCCGTATGCGCTTAAGACCTGAGGGAATGAATCAATCTAGGGTCAATATAAACCTTATTTAAGAAGACGAGTGAGTCGGACGTCATATTCGGTTGCTTTAGGATAGTCTTTACCTGCCCTGAATAGCGCTGTATCGTGGGCATCGGTTCGACCGCTAGCGTTGATTTCATAACGAGTGGCCATAATCCGATCGACCGTAGGATTTTTGTCAGTGCATTCCTTTATATCAACAAACACTTCAAATGTGTGCATAATGGGCTCTCCTTATCCACCGGGTAGCAGTATCGGCGAATACTCAAGTATGTTGCGTAAATCCCAGATTGCTGATGATCTAGGGAACGATAATTGACGAATCTTGGCAGTTCGATACAACTTTTTTAGAAACATAAAGCGATATGCTATCTAAGGGTATCCACGGTCGACTCTTAGTGATCTAGAGATGAATTAGATTGCTTTAAGCACACTAGTTCAAAAGCTGTGCGGTATGATATCTCCCGAGTAGGCTGCCTACCTCCAGCCCGGTAGCTGCGCACACAATCATCGGAGAGTAATCGTGACTATCTACATTGGAAATCTGTCATTTCAAGCTACAGAAGATGACATTAGGGATGTGTTTATCGAGTACGGTGAAGTTGCTCGCATTACCCTACCAATTGATCGTGAAACTGGAAAACGTCGTGGTTTTGCCTTTATCAATATGGTTAATGATGAAGAGGAAGACTTAGCTATTGCCGAATTGGATGGGGCTGAGTGGCTTGGGCGTGAGCTACGGGTTAATAAAGCTAAACCCAAAGGTGGTGATGATAATAATCGCCGACCCAGCCGAAATAGCAACTTTTCACGTAATCCCCTGTAAATCTTGGTCAAGATTTAGCTCTGCAGCAGATTAATGACCATGCCTTCATGGGCCAATAATAACTGAGGTTCAATTTCCTTGAGTTGATGTGCCAGTGCATTTAGCGTGGCATCGGTTTGACGGGGACCGTAATGAACCATCGCTAGCCGTTTTACCTGGGCTGCTTGGGCTAGTTCAATTGCAGCTTGCCACGGTTTAGTTGAGGAGGACGGTTTGATTTGATCGCACATGTCTACATACATGCCATCGTAAATCAGTAAGTCGGCTTGATGGGCAAGAAATAGAAGGTTTTCGTCAATGTGTTCATAGTCAGTATCGGTGGCATACACCACTGATCGGTTCTGATAGCTAAGCCGATATCCCAGGGCATTATTTTGGCCATTCAAACCAATGGGTTCGATGTGGGTGTCACCGATTTGAATAGTGTCGCCTGGGGTAATATCGTGAAATGTCAAATTCGCCTGCATTGCCTGAAGTGGTAGGGCAAAGCCTGGCTTGAGCATCTGTGTAGTCAGACATTGCTTAATAGACGCCCCATTAGCAGCGGTGCCACCGTAAATATGAAAGTGATTGCCTGGTTCAAACGCTGGCAAAAAAAACGGAAAGCCCTGGATTCGATCCCATTGGGTATGGGTAAAGAATATATGCCCTTTTACGGGATTGGAAGCTTGGTATAACGTTTCACCCAGGACCCTGATACCGGTTCCACCGTCAAAAATAAAACGCTGCTGGTCAGTCAAAATTTCAATACAGGACGTATTCCCCCCGTAGAACGCTGTGGCAGCACCTGGTGTTGGGACACTGCCGCGCACCCCCCAGAACTTAATTGAGAGGTAGGGTTGATGCTGTAATGTGCTTGCTTGACCTGACATATAGGCAGATACACTCACAGTGTATATCCCCAAATTGTGCACATGCTCATGGAAGTTTGGTCATCCTCCATAATGCCAAAATAAACAGTGGACACTATAGGGACACATTTTATACGTTGATGTGCCCCTATAATGCTTAATCCACTATTCCGAGAGTATTACCTCAAGACCGGACTACTTAGCAGCAGCAATACACTTTTCTACCAAAGGCTGGACGTCGTCCAGCCCTTTCCAACCTAAGATTTCAGTTACTTTCTTCTCTAGATTTTTATAGGTCTTAAAGAATTCTGCAATTTCATCTAGGCGATGGGAGGCAATATCGTCCAGACTTTTAACACCCGTATAACGAGGGTCTTTGTCAGGAACACATAAAATTTTCTCGTCACGATCGCCACCGTCAATCATTTCGAGCATACCGATAGGTCTAGCTGCAATAACGCACCCAGGAAATGTGGGTTCGTCCATGATGACCATGCCATCTAGGGGATCGCCATCGTCAGCCAGGGTATTGGGCACAAAGCCATAATCATAGGGGTACTGCACCGATGCATAGAGAACTCGATCCAGGGCAAATGCATTGATATCCTTATCAAATTCATATTTATTCTTGCTGCCGCCTGTGATCTCGATCAATACGTTGATCAACCCAGGCTTAGGTTGAGCAGGAATACGAGATAAGTCCACGATACTTCTCCAAATACTTACGATTCAGCCAGGATAAACAATTAAATCGCCTATCCCGATAGCATTTTAGGAGAAAAGGGAGCTGGCACCCATGGTGTAGCTAGATCTTATTCGTTTGTTTGTATTGCGGAATAGGGCAAGCCGTTGAATGTGTCTATCGGTGTTGAGGAAAAATAGGCAACTGTGAACAGCGGCAGGGTCAACGTAGCAAAGGCAATAAACGTACCCAGGGCTTCTACAAACGGACTGTGGGGGGGTTCAGAATTAGACTCTAACTGACTGGCAGATTCCATGCTGGGGGATGTGAAAAACCGATAAAAACAACTGGTGTATGCGCCTTAGGGCTTGGCTTATACGCCTGGAAAAGATAGATTCTAAAGAAATAACCCTATGGTGGTCTATTCATCGAAAACTGGTTTCATGTCAGTTAATGTCACAACCTTGCATTTATCTTGCAATGCTCACTTGCTCCAAGGGTAACATTGCTTTGTGGATCTCGGCTCAGGGGAAAACACAAAACATATAGCTTGCTGGGCTACAGGGTCTTATGCATACAACTAGATAAATTAGATTTAGATTTCCGTGAGGTTTTCCGGCTAATGGGTTTGCTCAATTAGCTCTCGGATCACTTTAAGTTCATCCAGTACCTGACGCAGTAGTTGATGAGTCAAAGTTTCTGTGGGTTGACTAATTTCGATAGTAACTTGCTTAATTCCTAAGACATCCTGGGCAAAGCGGGCTACTTCGTTGGGATGAAACATCAATGGATCTTCCTTATGTTGTCTTGACTCAGGATTAAGACGCTTGTGGTCAAAGGTGGGATTCAGAATTAATGTGTCGGTATTGGCATAGCGATACACTGAGGCGCGGGAACGATTAAGGACTTTTTGCACCGCTTCAACACTCATCAAGTTCTGCGAGCCGGTTTCGGCAGGTTCGAGGGTATCAATGGCTGTGGTGATACCGTCTAATGCATTGACTAAATCGGACATAGATATCCCAATCTGTGTTTTATGGTTAGACACACCGTACTCATATTGAGCCTTATGTCAATACTTTGATGTCTATTGTTAAGACAGTAACGAGTTCTGACTGTGGGTCAGGACGGCTAATTACAGTATTGACTGTCTTGAATTAAGACCAATAAAAATCAAAGTGAGTCTAGACTTAATCAATTGTATCTTAAATCAAGACAAACAATTGCGATCGCATTTTCTGCGAGTTGTCAGCTCGCACTGATGTCACCTTCGATCTAAAAAAACATTGTCTAAATTTGGGTACCAACTTAAAACGGGAAGTTTTCCTAAGGATAGACGTCAGAAGTCAGTAGCCAGAAGCCATATCCCTTCTAAATGCTGCATTGAGTCATCGTCAAATTGATCGGACAACTAAATTCAATATTGATTCATCTTAGCTTAAGACTACTTTGCCTTGAAATGAGTCCCAACAAGAAAGTCATAGTCTTATTTTAAGATTTTTAAGTTTAATTGCGTCCAGTCTAATTGGGCTATCGGATAGTTTATTGGCTGTATTGATCGGAACGACGCTTCAAGTAACTGCGCCATCTCCGTCGACAGTAACGTGTTGAATCAAAATAAGACAAAGCTATATTGCACTAAGACTTAAAGTAAGACTTAGCTATCTTATTTTAAGTCAACTAAGATGCGTGCAATTGTCAGCCTATCTGTTGGGGGTAGGGCTTAACGGATGGCACCTTTTCAAGGAGTGTCACTATGTACTACAAATTATTTGTGCCGGGTGCGATCGCAATTAGGTTGCCGTGTGTTGGTGGCATGGGTGTATTGTGGGGATGCGATCGCGCTTTGGAAGGATGTTTTTGGCTTAAAAGTAGCTTGAAAATTTAGTCCATTTTTAGTCCAGTCTGATTTCTTGATCCTCAAAAATCAATAAAATAAAGGCTTTTAGACCTTTGACTAGTTGCGTATACCGCAACTAGTCAAAGATGTTTTCTGAGGATTTCCAGGTTGCCCTGCACGACCTTGGTTGATGGATGATCTGCCCCCAAAATCCGCTCGAAAATCTTCAGCGCTTCAAGATAGAGCGGTTCGGCTGCCTCATAACGGCCTTGATTGTCGTAGAGTAACGCCAAGTTATTGAGGCTTAATGCGACATCGGGATGCTTGTCGCCCAACAGCTCTTTGCTCATCTCAAGCGCTTCAAGATAGAGCGGTTCGGCTGCCTCATAACGGCCTTGATTGTCGTAACGCCAAGTTATTGAGGCTTGACATCGGGATGCTTGTCGCCCAACAGCTCTTTGCGCATCTCAAGCGGTTGCCGCCAAGTTATTGAGGCTTAATGCGCTTCAAGATAGAGCGGTTCGGCTGCCTCATAACGGCCTTGATTGGCGTAAGTGCCGCCAAGTTATTGAGGCTTAATGCGACATCGGGATGCTTGTCGCCCAACAGCTCTTTGCGCATCTCAAGCGCTTCAAGATAGAGCGGTTCGGCTGCCTCGTAGCGCCCTTGAGCATTTAAATAAAAACCGGCTTGATTACAAATTAATCCCAGCGCTTCAGTTCGCACATTCTCTTGCTCAGCATAGTTCCGCACTTGTAACCAATGAGGCAATAGCCCAGCACAGTAAACCCAATACTTAAATTCACTTCCAGGATACGCCGCATTTAGCCCCTCAACTCCAAAGGTCACCCAACCAGTCCGCACCGCCTCATCCATCTCATCCCGCACCACCGACTGCACCAACCGATGCACCCCATAGCGCTGGTTCTCCCCATCCCACCGCACCAGCGAGTACTGGCTCAATGGTTCCAATAATTCCGCCATCGTCACCACCGCCAGGTCATACTCCTCCTGCCCCAGCAGTTCTGCTAGAGTCTTCCCCAAGTGCTTGGCCCCAGCAATCACCATCCAATAGGGAATATCATCCGGCGCAAAAAAAGCACTTAGTTGCAATAGCTCCGACGAAGCCGGACTTTTTTCTGCCACCGCCTCAACGTTCAGCTTCCAGGTCTTCAGCACCGACGATGGATACTTGCCCGTCTTGGCCTTAGCCTTTTCTAACTGCGTCAGCCCCAACCGATCATAGAGCTTCAAATAACTCTCAAACCCAATATGCTGCTGCTTGATATACGCCCCAGCCTGCTCCAACGCCAAAGGTAATCCATCCAATTTTTCATTCAACGCCGCTGCACTGGCTTCCTCTTTCCGCCCCGTCCGCTGCAATAGTAGTGCTACCGCCTCATCTTCGTGCAACACATCCAACGCAATCGGCTGCTTAATCCCCACCGAGTCAAACACCGCTGCCCGCGATGTCAGCAATACCGTTCCTTTAGGATTATTCGGCAACCAATCCACTAGCAGTTCTGGCTCATCCGCATTGTCAAACACCAGCAGCCAGCCATCTTGGTTCGTCAACCACGCCCGCACCGCCGGAATTTTCTCCTCTTCAGTCCCCTTTGCTTCCGGTAACACCAACTGAGCCGCCAGGTTAGCAAAATCCGTCGCCAGGTTAGTCCCCGTATCCGCCTTTACCCAAAACACATAGCTATAAAACGTTTCGTCATAGAAATACCGATAGGCATACTCCACTGCCGTCTGGGTTTTACCAATGCCCCCCAATCCGCTGATCGCCTGCACCTGACTAATCGCCACCGCCTTCATTTGCGTTAGCTGCCGGTGCAATTTTTTCAGGATCTCAGTTCGTCCCGTAAAGTAAATATTCCGCTGGTAAGGCACCCCAAAACATACCGGTTCCCCTGGCTTTGCTGCCGTCATCCCTTGGTAAATCTCAACCTTGGCATTTTCTCCAATTGAGCCAATACCAATATTTTTATCTCCTGTAAATTGTTGCTTTACCTGAGTTGTTTCTGGTGTGGCAACATTATTTTTTTGCACAACAGCATCCCGTTTCCCTCGACCCCACAACCGAGAAACCCACGCCGCAATGCGCTGTATCAACCGCCTGAACCAGCTCCGCCGTCGCCTCACCACCTAACCCTGGGTAATGTTGACCGACCCACTGGAGCTACCAATCACAATATTCCTATCCCCAACCACCGACTGCGCCACACTTACCGCCTGACCAACAGTCTCAGCATCCTTATCCAACAGCCCCTGCAATTCCTGTGCCAACTCCGGATTTGCCACCAGCACCTTCTTCAACTGAGACAACCAAATCTCCTGCGCCTCATCATCCTCACCATTTTCCGCCAACGCTTCCGCCGCCCCCTTCGCCAACGGCTTTTCCGTCACCTTCGGAGCCAGCTTACCCCACGCCTGCTTCGCCGTTTCCCAAGTCCCTTCCCCCAGCTTTTTACCCAGCGCTTTACCAGTTTCCTCTGCAACAGGTTTACCCAACTTCAACAAATGAGGCAAAAACGGAGACAAAAACGAAGCCAAAAGAGCCGCCAGTTCCATGGTCACTATTTTCCAAACTACTGCCCACAGTTTAGCCACAAATTCCCAAAATCAGGCCCCATCAATATAAAAATCACCCCAACGGGTACCACAAACCCCCCTCGTAGGGTGGGTAAACACCCCACCACCCCCCTAATCATCTCGCCGAAGAATTATAACCTTACCCACCGTTCACCCAAATTCGAATATGACCAAATCCCTATGAGCCAAATCCCCCCTCGTAGGGTGGGTAAACACCCCACCAACCCCTTTACCATCTCGCCAGACTATAACCTTACCCACCGTTCACCCAAATTCGAATATGACCAAATCCCTATGAGCCCCCCCCCTCGTAGGGTGGGTAAACACCCCACCACCCCCCTGATCATTTCGCCGAAGAACTATAACCTTACCCACCGTTCACCCAAATTCGAATATGCTCCAAAATGTTACAAGCCGAGTCTATAACCAGCTTAAAAGCATCAACCAACCAGCCAATCCTCCATATGCAGATGAAGAATATTCTCAAAATGACGAATATTATTAGTCACAACAATATCCCCACGAGAACGAGCCACAGCAGCAATCAGCGCATCCACTTCACCAGTCGGTTTACCTATACGTCTCAATTCTCCTTGGAGCTTACCAAATTCTTCAGCTGCCAGCTGATCAAACGGAACAACCAACAAAAGGCTTAGTAATTGCTTCAGCACAGCCAGATTTTTAGACACTTTCTGAGAGCAATACACCCCTTTGTACAGTTCTGCTAAAACCATGGTGGGAATGTAGCATTCGACTCCCTTTTCCTCAAACTGAGCAACAGCATTAGGATGCTCCTGAAGTAACGCAATACAAATATTAGTGTCCAGCAGATACATACAAATAGTAAGACCCCAGCCTATTCATCAAAAGCAGCCAAAGACCTACCTTGATAAGCATGGCGTTCTTTTGCTATCTCACTAAAAATATCCGTAATTTCTGAATCATCTTTCCACCCACCAAGAGCTGCCCGAATCTTAGAAACTCGCTGATCTTGGCTCAAACCGCTCAACGGATGAGGAGCAATCGTGACATTAGCCCTCACCGCATCAACCAGAACGATAACCTCAACGGTACTACCCACAGGCAACTCAGTTGACCGTAACTCAACAATGCCCCCCGGCTGAACAATAGCCGTTTGGCGAATGCCATTGATCATAGTGATTCCTCCTGACTAAAGATATCAACCGAATCAAACTCTAACTACAATAATTTTAAGTACCACAAATCCCCCCTCGTAGGGTGGGTAAACACCCCACCAACCCCTTTACCATCTCGCCAGACTATAACCTTACCCACCGTTCACCCAAATTCGAATATGACCAAATCCCTATGAGCCAAATCCCCCCTCGTAGGGTGGGTAAACACCCCACCAACCCCTTTACCATCTCGCCAGACTATAACCTTACCCACCGTTCACCCAAATTCGAATATGACCAAATCCCTATGAGCCAAATCCCCCCTCGTAGGGTGGGTAACTCCCCCCAAACCATTGTTGGTATTGACCAAAACCCTCATTTACCCACCGTTTCCATAACGGTAAACCAGTTAAACCCTGCGATCGCACCATTCCCATAAAGTCCAGTTCAGAACCCTGGCGGATGCTCATCCGAGTCATACAGAATCCTACGAAGATTAACCAATCCAACCCGATTCAGCCGAAGCTTTTCAACCGTAGCCCGCCCAACAGAGGTTAAACCCAATACTGCACTACAATCCTCGTTCCAAGCAAAATGCTTAATCCAGGTCTGCTGACGCGGATGATAAAGCGTCACCATCTTTTGCGTAACAGGATCTCTTACCTCGACGTAGTTGTACTTGCGGTTATTGCAACCCTGACAAGCAAACGCCAAATTAGATAACTCACTGGAGCCCCCTTTAGAAATTGGGATGATATGTTCCACAGAAAAAGAATCTGGAGAATAACGCTCCTGAGCGCGACAATACTCACAACATCGCCGGGCTCGCTCAGCAACAGTTATACGAGTAGTAGAAGAAATCTTTGGTCTAGCCATAAACCAAAGGCTTTAGATCTAGCTCAACCATCAAACTATCAAGCGTGATTTGCCGTAGGTTTGCCAAGTCTGCAACTGCTTGCATACGAGCAACATTTGCTATTTCTAGCCGATCAGAAAAGGTAGTCAGCTCTTCTTGCTCATCCAAGGTCAACGTTTCAGCCTGACGCTTTACTATAAGTGCGTGATACTGCTCATAATCAATATCTGGCAAGCTCTGATTAATAACCTGCAACAGGTCAGCTTCCTCTTTAGAAAGTCGTGTACCCGTAGACATTTGGGAAGTTTCAGGTCGCAGAGTCTGATGCAGTAACTGCAAAACATAGGTATCTGGAGCTAACCCTGCTTTTTTTGCTGCTTGCCTGAGCTGCTGCTCAAGTTCTGGCGTCATCTCAATAGTGAGCGTCATCAAGGACTCCATGAATAAATTGAAACATCGGTATTATTGTAGATATCCCACATTACCAGAGCACGTAGGGTGGGTAACTCCCCCCAAACCATTGTTGGTATTGACCAAAACCCTCATTTATCCACCGTTTCCATAACGGTAAACCAGTTAAACCCTGCGATCGCACCCCATCCCAAACCAACCAACCAAAAATCCCCAAATAAAAAATTTAATCGCCATCTACGTAAAAAAACGTACCCTCTCACAAACCATTAAAACCCCTTCAAATCCTTCATAAACCAATTACAAAACTGTCCAAATATAAGGATAAAGCTTACAAAAATTTGTCTAAAATAAAACCAACGGCACACCGAGCAACTTGGCTAAGACAAATTGCTTGAGGGAGTCGCTGCTCCCTGAGATGAACCGAATTTAAAGAAACCGATACGCACAGAAGCACCCAGACTACCTCAGTGTAATCACCTGTGTTTTTATCAATGCGTAGGTCTCTAATCAGCCTATTGCTAATCAGCAGGATGGATCAATCTAAATCTCGCGGCAGTTGCCAAGACATTTAGACTAAGCACTCCAGAGATTAGCAAAACGGCACAACAACAATCCGAATCATCTCTCGAACCAGCAGGTCCGGCAGGTCTTATCGCCCTGACATAACCTCCCTCAGACAATTTAGGCATTTTCTCGACAAGGCTATATCGGTTGAAAGCCCTCCCTTTTTGTGGAACTATCCACACTATCCCCAATCGGCATACTGGGGTTTCCCAATGCTGGAGGAAAAGGAGTAAACTCCCATGCTTGGAGGTTTGGGCTTCAACAGACGTGGTGCTGCCTGCCTACCATTCACCCACACAAGTCCATGTCCCCTACCCTACTTTTTGCACTCCCCGTTCTATTCCGCTGTTCCGCCTTCTACTACTGCTTACTCAAAGGCATGGCTCCCACCCTGCCCACCCTATGGCCTCTTAGGGTGAAGCCACATAGTGTGGTTGTTGGATAGCAAACATATATATGAATACCCTGTTCTACACCAGCCACTATAAAAACAATTGCCCTCCTCGCCCAAAAGCCAGGAGGGCTAACTTTTAGCCCTTAGGCAGAGACATCAATTGAACCATCCTGTAGGGGCACTCCCTTATGGATGCCCTGCGATACCGAGCTATATCAGTCAAGATTTTGTAGTCGTTTGCGAGCAGTTGTTCATCCGTAGGATGTTTCGGAACCCATAGAGCTGGGTGTCTTCTATCATGCCTCTACTACAAAACTACAAACGTAAGCAAGTCCAACGGGTTGATCTACCTAAACTGGTTGATCTCCTGGCCGCCTGTGAGGCTGTTGATCATCTAGAAACCAATCGTTCCCTGGCAGAACTGCAGCGCGGGTTTGACAATCGCCCCCCCAATACCATCAGACATTATTACCTTTGGGAAACCCCCGATGGTCAGACCATTGCCTATGCCATCTATGGTATTCGCGAGGTACCCACAGACCCAGATGCCTACCCTAGCGTTAAGGTTCATCCCGACTATCGCGAAGGTAACCTCGAAGCCGAAATTCTCAGCTGGTGTGAGCAAGAGATTCATAAACTGCGCCCCGATGCTACCCTGTGGGTCAGTGCCCGTCTGGAATTTTCACCCCACCACCCTCGAAAATCGTCGTCACCAGGTCCTACGTCCTACGTACCAGGCAGACCTAGACTGGATTGCCATTGCCCCTGACGGCACCTTTGCCGCCTTTTGTGATGCCCACATTTTCCACGAACGCAATACCCGCACCGGTCGCAAAGAAGGTTGGATCACCGGCTTAGGCACCCGTCGTGGGTTTCGTCGCCAGGGCCTAGGGCGGGCCATGTTGTTGTTAGGCCTGCAACAACTCCAACAAGCAGGCATGGAAACCGCCCTACTCGGCGTTGATGCCGAAAATTCTAATCAAGCCCAAACTCTCTATAAATCCGTAGGTTTTGCCCAAACTCTCTATAAATCCGTAGGTTTTGAAACAGTAGAAACCTCAGTTTCTTATACCAAAAGGGTGTCAACGTAAGCCAGAAAATCTTGGCTAGTTCGATTTATAAAGATTTTAACCCATTCCTCCATCGATTCTTAATAATTAACGTTCGCTGGCCAGGAACTCCTCTGGTTAGATAGAGGAGTCCTTTCCGTTGGCCCACCATGACTCCCAACCAAGCAGCCGTTACTCATGCCATCGCCGTTCTCCTATCCACCACCCCAGAAACTCGCCTGGGCCAGTTGCTCAAAGTATGTCTGGCCGCCAAAGTAGATGGCGACGTCGATGCCAAAGCCCAGGAGCTTTTCCAAGATACTGACAACCTGGCCCACTGGGTCCAAGCAGTCATCGGTGATGATGGCCAATACACCCCTGACGAATGGCAAGCCCTGGGGGAAATGGATCTCCTAGAGAATGTTGAAAAATTTGTTGAGGGACTACTGGCCGAAGTCGAAGCACTGTAGCCTTAAAGGCATTGGCTTAAGTTGTCATAGTCATAAGGCTAAGCCAACGTTGTGATCCAGGGTGTGTTTATGTCTCTTTTTTCATTTTCGGGTAAGCGTCCTGACAATCTAGGCGTTAACCAAGGCAAGCTGTTGGCCTGTCCGGGTACGCCCAACTGTGTCAGCAGTCAGGCCGATGCCAGTGACAAGCAGCATTTTATTGAGGCGATTACTACGGATAAAGCCCCTAAGGATGCGATCGCATCCCTTAAAGCCATCATTGAAGCCATGGAACGCTCCACCATCAATGAAGTGACCGACAACTACCTCTATGCCGAATTTGCCAGTAAGCTGATGGGATTTGTCGATGACATCGAATTCTATGCTGAGCCATCTGGCGTTATCCATGTCCGTTCAGCTGCTCGTTTGGGTAAATCAGACCTGGGCGTCAATCGTAAACGAGTCGATGCCATTCGAGAAAAATTTCAAGCAAACGGTTAAACCACCATAAAGGACAGTCACCTATATGCAAATGTCTGTATCTGTCTGAATACAGATATTTTGTCTTAAAACAAGATTATATTTTCTCAAAAATAGACTCACTGTAACCTTTATAGTCTCAACTTGAGATTAAGATTGTCTGCTTCTATGCACGCAGATTGCAATCGGCTAGAAAGCGCCCTAAGGAGTGTCTCAACAAAAGATAAAATAGCTTCACTTTGAGACTCAATAAAAGACAAAATTGTCTTGCCTTAAGACTTTACTTTTACTACGAACTATGCCAAATCAGTGGGATAACCTTTTCAAAAATGAAGGCATCTGGAAAGGGCACTTTACCAGGCTAACGCCTGACGGGACTGAGGTTAGCGATGTGCCTTCTCGCTTAACCCTGGAGCGCACCAGTGCTGCAAGTGCCCGATTTCAAGTGACCCGCTATCCCACAGGGCAACCGCCACAAGAAACTAAAACAGAATTTGCCAGCATCAATCGCAGCAGTCTGTTTTGTGAGGATGGTTCGTTTACCAAAGGGTCCATGCAGTGGAGCCCCATTTCTAAGTTTGGGACAGAATTTGGTTTGACGTTGCCAAATGTCCGGCTCAGGCTAGTTCAGCTGTTTGAACCGGGCGGGCAGCTTGCCGAACTGGTTTTGATTCGAGAAACCCGTGAAGGTCACACAGGTGCTGTTCGTCCTCAACTTTCTGTAGACCAAATTTTGGGCACATGGCGGGGGCAAGCGATTACCTACCGTCCAGATTGGTCAGTGTCAAAACCTATTGCCACTGAGTTAACGGTCTCCCAGTCATCCGTTAATACAATTCTGCAAACATGGCGTGCAGATGGGGTTAGCGGTCAGTCTCAAGCCAGACTAGAAGGCAACCGTTTGCTGTTTGAGCAAACAGGGTATCAGCTGTTGTGTTTACCCAATGGTGGTTCATCACTTTGCCCACAAACGATTCAACGCCAAACAGCATTTCGATGTGAAATTGGTTGGTTAATTGAGCCAACCATACGACTAAGACTGACCCGTGAGTATCAGGCCGATGGTAGCTGGGTGCAGCAAACCTGGATTAAGGAAGAGAAGATGGCCTAGACGATTAATAATATCGCTGTTCAAGCCATGTTCGTGCCTCAGTTTCAGATAGCCCGTCCACCTGTTGTTGTGTGACCGGATCATAGATACTATAGAACGTTTGACCTTTACTGTTGCATCGTTTCTCAACAACAGGTTCAGAAGACCCCGTCGCCAACGTCAAAACAGAATCCCAGAAAGACTTTGACGACAGGCCCTTAGTAACACGCTGCCAACAGTTTTCAACCCAAGACGTTTTATCTTCAGGGCAACAACCATCCAGAATAATGACCTGGGGTTCAGATACCCGACGCCGAAATTTCATTGGCCCTACCTCTATATAAACCTGGTCCACGTCCAGAACCGTAGTTATGCCGTATGGGAAACTCCAAGTTTGGACGTGGTTTACATGGCTCTATCTTTGCTAAAAAAATATGACCAGAACAGAGGCAATTCAGGTAAATTGATATGGGTACAGTTAAGCAGTCTAAAACTGTACTGGTTTGTTTTTGCTCAATTGTACAGGTACCCTTTCTGGATGAGGCTGGATCAACCATGGCTAACCCAATAGCTGCTCAGCTTTCCCCGCTGGCAATCACCACAGACCAAAATCTATATGAGCAGGTGGCAGATCGCATCCAGGCATTGATCCGAGAGGGCACCCTGGCACCAGGGGATCGCCTCCCGTCTGTGCGCAAACTGAAGCAACAGCTATCGGTCAGCATGTCCACCGTGCTAGAAGCCTATCGCTTGTTAGAAGATCGAGGGTTTATTGTGGCCCGTCCCCAGTCAGGGTATTACGTTAAAACGACGGCCTTAACGGCCCTACCAGATGAGCCCTCCCAGTCCAAACCTCCATCCCAGGTGCGCCCCGTTGATATTTCCCTCATGCTGCGGCTATTGCGGATGGATCTTTCCCCTGAGACGATTCACCTAGGGGCGGCAGTACCGGGGGTAGAACATTTTCCACTCAACACCCTAAATCGATTGATGGGGCAAGTTATGCGGGCTGATCCGATGGCCGTTCATTCCTACAGTACGGTACCCGGCTGTGAACCCTTGAGGCGAGAAGTGGCTAAACGCATGCTCAATGCAGGCTGTTCCATTGCGCCAGACCAGATTGTTGCCACGGCTGGCACTACCGAGGCCTATTATCTGGCCCTACGCACCGTGACTCAGCCAGGGGCTACCGTTGTGATTGAGTCACCGGCCTACTATGCCGTCCTAGAAGCGATGAATTCTCTGGGGTTAAATGCCCTGGAGCTGCCCACGCACCCCCAGGATGGTATCTCGTTGAGTGCCTTGGAAGGGGCGTTAGACAATCAATCTGTAGCGGCGTGCATTTTGGTGTCAAATTTTAGTAATCCCCTTGGTAGTTGCATGGGCGATCGCAAAAAAAAGGCCCTCGTTGAACTGCTCAATCAGCACGACGTTCCCCTAATTGAAGACGATATCTACGGCGAGCTAAACTTTGACGGCAATCGCCCCAAGGCGATCAAAGCGTTTGATACCGAAGGACGAGTGATTTACTGTTCATCGGTGAGTAAAACCCTTTCGCCTGGGTTACGGGTGGGTTGGTGTATTCCGGGACGATATCAACAACAGGTGGAACATATGAAAGTTGTTGTCAGCCATATGACGGCCACAGCGCCCCAACTGGCGGTGGCAGCATTCTTTGCCAATGGTGGTTACGACCGTCATCTGCGCACATTACGTCGGGCCTATCAACAACAGATGAGCCGGATGCACCAGGCAATTTTGGATTATTTCCCGGCTGAGACACGGGTCACTCGTCCGAAGGGAGGCCATGTGCTTTGGGTGGAAATTACAGGTGGATTTGATGCCCTAGAACTGTTTGAAGAGGCTGTGCATCACCACATTAGTATTGCCCCTGGCCCCATGTTTTCAGCCTCCAATGGATACCAGAATTGTTTTCGTTTAAATACGGGATTACCCTGGTCAGAAGAGATCGAACAAGCTATGAAAACGTTAGGGTATTTAGCAAAAAAGCAATTGGCCCATAAGATATTGGCAAATGTGCATGATTAACGCACCGATGACACGCTTAAAAATGCCCCCAAACCCCAAATGCTGCGGGCTTCAGAGATAGAACTTAGCGGGAAATACTCAGAGGGGGTCTCGGTTCTGATAGCCACTTAAGTACCTGTACAGTTAGCTTATGGAGCAGAAACAAAATTTAAGCGTAATCACGTAAGCAAGTTGTCATAGATCTAGTTATTTTTTCTGAACCAAACGTCCGGACAAACAGATTATCTTATCTAAAGAACCAATAAATAACGTCAGGTTAATGCATCTACTTTTTCTTCTAACTGTAGCTATAGTTAATGAAATTGACCTATGTGAACAATAGGGAACATAAGTTTTTGCCATTCCCCACAGTTTGTTCTAATTTCTTAGTTCAAAAATAAAAACTCTCTACCAGGGGCTACCCACCAACGTATAAGTAGCCCAGTAAAAAGGATGTTCAAAATTCCACCACCCGTGGTATTCCAGCTCTGGGAAGTGGGCTAATGACCTCTCATCATAGCCATATAGGATGCCATTAGCAAAGGTCAGTTCGCCCCGCAGCATAGCTAATTGAGCCTGCTGTAACGCATTAGCTCGAACAGGCTGTCGCTGCAAGTTCTCGTAAAAGTAGGTCATCAACCCCAGGGTTCCTTCGTCACTAATGGGCCAAAGGCTGGCAATAGACGTTTGTACCCCAGCATTGACCGCCAGTCCAGCAAAGCCATATTCCGCTTCGCGATCGCCTAGGGCCGTATTACAGGCACTTAATACCATTAGGGCAATATTGGCATCTTGTAGCCCCAGACTGTGCACCTGATCGAGCTGGAGGGGCTGATCCCACAGTTGAATATACGAATTCCGGGGTGCCCCCGGCTCAAATACCCCATGGCTGGCTAAGTGTACAACCCCGAATTTATTGCGGGCAATTTGGTTCTGTAAATTGGTTAAAGTAAAATTTTCATTCAAAAACACTTCACTTTCATTAAACACTTTGGTGACGATTTCCAGTTCTTCTGGGACAGCTGGCAAGAGACTTTGGGAAGGGAATTGAGACGCTCCCATGGCCAGCATTTGCGTGTTTTCTAGTTCAGAGTACAGAAAATTTTCAGCATTAAAGTCAGTCAAACTAAAGCTGGGAATCACCCCCAGACTGTAGCGCTCCACTAAATACTCGTCACCATTGTGGAGCGCCGCCATTGGTAATGTACGCAACCCCGTATCCATGGCCAGGGCTAAACTTTGAATTCCTTGCTGTTGTAACTCATTTTCAATCGGGGTAATAAACCAATCATAGAGCTGCTGGGCAGGGGGTAAATATTGCGATGACGACGATATGGAGTTGGTCACCTGGGCGTAAAATGTTTCAGTCACAGCCATCACCTGGCTACGGGTAACGCCATTCACTTTTTTGCGAATAGCTTGACCTGAATGGGTTAACAGCAACAGACCCAGTTCATCATTGGCCTGTAGGTCATTGCCATGAAACTCAGTAGAGTCTTTTGGGTCAGATGGCAAAAAATAGACATATAAAACACCCGGCTTTATCCCCGTCAAGACTTCAACATCCCCCAGGGTCTCTTGGGCTGCGGTTAAACTTGGCGACGCTACACTCACCCGATCATATAAATTTAGGTGAGACTTAAACTGATCTGAAAATGAGTTTTCAAGATGCTCAAATAATGCACTGTTAGACCGCCTAACATCCGTAGCACTGACCGAGTCATCTAACGGATTCGTGCGATTTCTCAATAGAGGAGAGTTTGGGATAAAAGGATCAGTTGCTGTGGGTGTAATAATTGTGGGACGGGATGGGATAGTCACTGGGGGCTCTACCACAGACTGAGGAAGCGCTTGGGTCAAAATAGCTATATTACCTAAGGTGTAGCTATTTAGGAAAGAGTTGCCAGGGTCAATTTTAAAGTCTCCGCTTGTAAGCGCAGCATGGTTACCTAAAAGACTCCCATCACCGACATTAAAGGCAGTAGCCCCATTGCCTGCGTGGCGAATAGTGATCGCCCCCGTGCCGTTGACTGCAGCGGTCGAGATACTGGCAGTGGTACCATCAAGGGCAGTAAAGCTGTCTGTTGCCCGGAAAAATTCATGGGTGGTAATATCTACGTTCCCTCCCGCCATGTTACCTTCTGCTCGAATTGAGGCAACTTCAATAGCTTCAACCGAGCTGAGGGTAACATTCCCGCCAATGCCATTTAACCCCGTGGTATCAATCTGTTGAATAGTAATCGTATTATCCGCGTTGACGAGAACATCTCCCCCATCGAGGTTATTAGACGTAACAATGGTTTGAGTATTCACAACGTCTCCACCGATAAGGGTGACACCATTGACTGCTGTGAGATTAGCCGCAGTGATATCCTGGGCAGCGATTACTGTTAACTCAGGCGCAGATAGATCAAATCCCTGGGTATCTATGGAGCCATTGTCATGGGGGGATTGGATAGTTGCGGAGGCTGGTAATGTTACATCTGCCCCGAGGGTAATCGTGCCGGTGCCTTCTGGATGACCGATGGTGATAGCGGTAAAACCGTTTTTTATAGCTGAGAGTTCTACGGTTGATATTGCTAGGTCAGGGGTTAAACCTGTCCCCCCCAGGTGAATATCTCTGGCAGGTGAGGCGGGTTGAAGACTAAGTTCATCAGCTCCTTTGATTGCTGTGCCAACATTAATGGTATCTCCGCTGAGGGTTAGTGCCCCATCACCACCATCCAGTACACCGGTAAATTGAGCCCCCTCAGCGAGAAAATTTATTTGGTCTGCTTGATTACCTGCTGTCAGATTTTGGATATTGGCAAAGCTTGCTACGCCAGGGCCATTGCCGGTGTTGACAGCCGTTAGGTTCCAAACGCTAGCTGTATTGTTGCCGACCAGGGTGTTGTCACCAGCGCCGCCGTCTAAGCTACCCGTGAGGATGCCGGTGATGGCAATCTGATCATCGCCATCACCGGCATCGATATTTTCAATATTTGAGAAGGTGACAGTGCCCAGGGTACCGGTATTATCAGCGGTGATTGCGATCGCATCGTCATCGTTGGTTCCTCGCAGTGTATCCTCACCACTGCTGCCTTGAAAGTTTTCTATATTGGTAAAGGCAGTTACATTATCAACAGTTTGGGTGGCAAGATCAATGGTGACCCCGTTGGTAGTGGCACTATAGTCCAGGGTATTGTTACCGTCCCCCCCATCAATAGAACCAGATAGGGCAGCCACTCCATTGGCAAAGATAACAGTGTCGTCACCGCCAGCACCGCGAATATTGTGAATACCGTCAAAGTCAATACCCTTAAAGGTTCCACTATTTTCACCTAATAAGGTAATCGTGTCGTTCCCCTCGGTCCCCTGGAGTATGTCACTGGTGTTGTTGCTAGCAACAATTGAGCTAACGTCCTCAAAGCTTAAACCGTTACTGAAAATGGTGTCCAGATTGCCCTGGTTGTTGCCAGTTATGGTCCAAGTGGTTACCTGTTCGGGACCCTGTAGAGTCTCTGCTCCGAGAATAGTGACTGGGTCTTTAAATGCAGCGGAGCCCCCATCTGCTACGGAATCATGTAGTGTAATCGTCCCCGTATGGTCAGTGCGACCGATGGAAATATTGGTAAATCCATCTTGGATGGCTAAAAGATCTGTTTCTAAAAGGTCTAATGCTGGGCTACCTACGGATGAGCCAATTTCAATAGCTTGATTTTGGCTCCAAGGCTGTAAAGATAATGTGTTGCCCTTAACAGAATCATTCCCCCCCTGCAACGAAATGGCATCTCCTTGGAGGATGATATTATCAGCAGTTAAGGTGCCTCGAACTAGTGTCCAATATTGGGCGCTCAGATTAACATCTCCAGCTTCCATAGCTGCGCGTGTATCAAGCAGCTGAATATCAATAATATTGCCAGAAATAGTGATATCTCGCCCTGAGGTATCGATTAAATCACCGGCTTTTTCTACTAAGAATTGTCCTGCACCATTATTGTCGGCATCAGCGATAAAGCTGATAGAGCCAGAGCCTGGCTGAAATGTAAGGGCATCGTCTCCGCCTAAATTTCGAATGATAATATTGTTATTGGCCTGTAGAACAATATTGGAGTCGCCATCCCAGGTTTCTAAGGTATTTTCAGTGATAGTAAACCAGCCACTGTCTCCATCCTCTGCAATGACTGTGCCAGAATTGAGCAATAATTCTGCATCGCCGTTCGCAGTACCCGCACCATCAACGACTTGAATATTGTCTGGATCAAAAAGAATACTGCCAAACTCTCCTTGGGGAGCACTAACAGAAAACTGTCCGGTGAACCCTAGGTTTGATTTACCAGAGATTTCAATAAAGCCACCATTGCCGGCTAATTCACCCCCCTGGGCTTGGACATTTCCTGCAAAAGAAGTCGCCTGATCAGCCCAAACAATAATCTCACCCCCATTTCCATGTGCTAGGGCATTGGCACTGAGTTGAGTATTTTGATCAACTCGGGTATGGGTGGCATTGGGCAAAGGGCCTGCTCCTTGATAACTACCACCAATGGAAATCTCTCCCCCCTGGTGAATCCCATCCGCATTGATGTCGGCATCTATTAAAGAGACTTGGTTACCTAAAATGGCAATTTGTCCACCATAGTCTCCGGTCGTCTGAACGGTACCAGATATGCTGGCTGTTCCGGGCTCGAGCGCAGGGATATGTTGGGTCAGTAGCGGGGTGCCATCGGCTGCGATCGCAAGGGTGTCGGCATGGTCAGCCCCCTGACCGGTCAGAAGAGCGGGTAGCTGGGTCGGCGTGATGTCGAGGGATGCCTCCGCGTCAGACCAGGGTTCAATTTCTAACGCAAGGAGTTGTCCCGTTTGACTAAGATTGACACGATTGGTATTGCTGACAGCAGTTATAGTAATGTTGCCACCTGGAGCACTCAAGGTACCGGTGTTAACAACGCCGCCCCCCAGTAACCGTAGATTGCGTCCAGGGGCTACTTCTAGAGTCCCCAGATTAATAATATAGTTAGGGTTAGATACAAAGGCAAAGCTTTGGGGAGGACCTGCTAAAGCCTGGTAGTCGGTTCCGTCAGCGAACCAGCCTTGTTCAAAGCCAATGGCATCGGCTGTCGCTGCAGTAAAATCTCCCTGTAAATTGAGATGGGCATTGGGTCCAAAAAAGAGACCGGCGGGATTCAGCAACCATAGATTAGCGCTATTAGATACGGCTAAGCCTCCATGGATGATGGAGGCTTGTCCCCCTGTAATTCGGCCTAGGACATTTTCAACCGACTCTGGGGCGATAAAGGTAACGGTTTGGTCCGGCAATATATGAAAAGTTTCAAACTGGTGGAAGAGATTAGCCCCATCTGTTGACTGAACACCCCCAATCACCTGAATTTGATAACCATCGGTGGTGGTGAATGTCGCTCCTGTGGATAGGATTTGTCCCCAAACAGGAGAATCACCTAGCGTAAAAATACTCAACCAGCCCACTATTTGTAAGGCACACCGATTGAACTGATGCCATTTTGAATGGCTCATAATCTTGATAATGCTGATATCTAACAAAGGAAAACGGCAATAACCAAAAGTTTCCTTTTTTAATCACAGCTAACTGGTAAATGAAATGTAACCAGAATGACACGGGTTTTTGGCAAATATCATCCCCATGACTGTGCTCGTGTAAATACTCAAAGCAGCAACAATATTTATAGGTTAGTAGATCAGTGAGCGTAACAGATTATCTGTATAGGCCATATCTTAAACAGATAAACCGAGGCTCAGGTTACGCTTATCTGTTCCTAATCTATTGAAAACTTTTTGATTGCCTTAGCTTACGGACTTAGGGATGTTTCTGTAACTGATCTAAAAGTTTTTTTCATTTCTTAGATCAGGTTCCTAACATGGCAGTAGGAGTGTCTAATGGCATCAGCTAAGCGGCCTAATAATTATTTAATTATTGGAGATTTTGCGGCTGTTATTGGACCTTTGACTCGCACACCTACCTCATTAAACAGAGGGAATGGAGGTTCTATGGTTGAAACTTATCAACCATCCCACGAAGCCACGTTAGATCGTGACTCAATGACGCTGTCGCGCCATGTATTACAGCAACTTCAGAGCTTTGGTCCCGATGCTCAGGATCTCAGTGCTTTGATGAATCGTATTGCATTGGCAGGCAAGCTAATTGCTCGGCATCTATCACGGGCTGGTTTAGTCGAAGATGCTCTCGGCTTTACCGGTCGTGAAAATGTGCAGGGGGAATCAGTCAAGAAAATGGACGTCTATGCTAATGACGTCTTTATTTCTGTCTTTAAGCAAAGCGGTTTGGTCTGTCGCTTGGCCTCTGAAGAGATGGAAGCCCCATTTTATATTCCAGAAAACTGTCCCGTTGGACGATATACACTGCTATACGATCCCATTGACGGATCATCTAATGTAGATATCAATCTCAATGTTGGTTCGATTTTTGCCATTCGCCAACAGCGGGGAAATGATGAAGGACAAACGGGGACAGATTTGCTCCAGTCAGGTCGAGAGCAATTAGCGGCAGGTTATATTCTGTACGGTCCCAGTACGGTGCTGGTCTATACCATCGGTACGGGCGTTCATGCCTTTACCCTTGATCCCAGCCTGGGGGAATTCATTCTTTCTGAAGAGAATATTATGATTCCTGCCCATGGTCCTGTTTATAGTGTAAATGAAGGTAACTTCTGGCAGTGGGATGACTCTATCCGAGACTACATTCGGTATGTGCATCGCCATGAGGGATACTCGGCTCGTTACAGTGGTGCTTTAGTGGGAGATTTTCATCGCATTTTGACCCAGGGTGGTGTGTTCTTGTACCCAGGAACCATTAAAAAACCGGAGGGTAAATTGCGTTTGTTATATGAATCAGCCCCATTAGCTTTTTTGGCAGAACAGGCTGGGGGACGTGCCTCCACAGGCAACCAGGAAATTTTAGAGGTATCTCCTGATCGGTTACACATGCGTACACCTTTAATACTGGGCAGTACGGAGGATGTGGCCTTAGTGGAATCGTTTATTCAGGATCGGCTTCGCGAGCGTGAAGCCGCTGTGTCTGTCGCTGGTTAAGCTTAATTGTTAAAACCTTTCTAGCGAAAGACGAAAGTTTTCTGGACAGATAGTATTTTCGAACAACCAAGATAACCTAAATAGGATACTCACCCCATGACTACAGTCAATGACAGCCCAATTCTGCATTTGCAGGATCACGGGCAAAGTGTATGGATGGATAATCTTAGTCGAGATCTGCTGGTTTCAGGTGAGCTGAGCCAGCTGATCGATAGCCGAGCTGTCCATGGGATCACCTCTAATCCAGCGATCTTTGAGAAAGCGATCGCAGGTAATGAGATTTACGATAGTGAAATTGAGGCGGGTGTTCGCGCAGGTAAGTCCGTCGAGCAAATCTATGAGACTTTAGTATTTGATGACATTCGTCGGGCCTGTGATGTGCTTAAGCCGATCTATGAATCCACCCAGGGTCTGGATGGCTATGTCAGCTTAGAGGTGCCCCCCAACCTGGCCCATGATGCAGCGGGCACCCTGGCTGAGGCTCGGCGATATGCAGTGGCGATTGAGCGTCCTAATCTAATGATTAAGATTCCAGGTACACCTGAGGGTCTCAAGGCTGTTGAGCAGACCATCCGTGATGGGATCAACGTTAACGTTACTCTATTGTTCTCGGTACAGAGCTATATCGATACGGCTTGGGCCTATATTCGGGGCTTAGAAGGCCGCTTGGCTGATGGCCATGACATTAGTTCAATGGCATCGGTGGCTAGTTTCTTTTTGAGCCGCATCGATACTAAGGTGGACGATACCCTTGATCAGCTGGCTGAAGCCGATGAGAGCAAGCGTGAGCAGATTGCTGGGCTGAAGGGTAAGGTTGCGATCGCCAACGCAAAGCTGGCGTATCAAGAGTACAAAAAGATTATCCAAAGCGACCGCTGGCAGGCATTGGTGGCTAAGGGTGCCAAGGTACAGCGTTTACTATGGGCCAGTACCAGCACCAAGAACCCTGACTACAGTGATGTTATGTACGTCGATGAGCTGATCGGTCCTGACACTGTTAACACGCTACCCCCCAAGACTATCGAAGCTTGCGCTGACCACTGCGACGTGAGCAGCCGCATCGAAAGTGATGTAGAGCAAGCCTATACCGTAATCGAAACGCTGCCTGAAGTTGGCATTGACCTCGATCAGGTAATGGACGAGCTACTAGCTGAAGGGATCGACAAATTTGTTAAGCCCTTTGATAAGCTAATGGCTTCGTTGGTGATGAAGGTTAAGCAGTTGTCACCTGCTTAAGTAGGCAAAGGGTAAAGGGTAAAAGGGTCAAGGACAAAGGATTTCAAATACAGACCCTTTACTCTTGACCCTGCCCCCACTGTCCCCTGCCCCCACTGTCCCCTGCTTCACTATTTCACTGCTTCCCCTGCTCCTTTTCCCCATTCCCCTATGGTTTCTCTCCTTGAAAATCCCCTCCGCGTTGGCCTACAACAAGATCGTATTCCAGAGCCTCAGATTTTAGTTATTTTTGGTGCATCAGGAGATTTGACCCAGCGTAAACTGGTGCCATCTCTGTATACAATGCGTCAAGAGCGTCGACTGCCGCCAGAGCTAACAATTGTGGGGGTATCTCGGCGGGAGTGGAGCCACGAGTTCTTCCGCGAGCACTTAAAGAAAGGTATTGAAGATTACGGCGGTGGTATCCATAACCAGATGCTGTGGGAGAACTTTGCCCAAGGGTTGTTCTATTGCCCTGGCAATATTGATAAGCCTGAAAGCTACCAAAAGCTCAAAGCCTTTTTAGCTGAGCTGGATGAGACACGATATACCCGAGGCAATCGACTGTTTTATCTGTCGGTAGCTCCCCGCTTTTTTGCTGAAGCCACCCAGCAGTTAGGAACAGCGGGGATGCTGGCAGACCCTGCTAAGCAGCGTTTAATTATTGAGAAACCCTTTGGTCGTGACCTGGCCTCGGCCCAAGCCTTAAACCAAAAGGTGAGGGCAGCGGTACCTGAAGAACAGGTTTATCGCATTGACCACTACCTGGGTAAAGAAACGGTTCAGAACCTATTGGTGTTCCGGTTTGCCAATGCCATCTTTGAGCCCCTGTGGAATCGACAGTTTGTTGACCACGTGCAGATTACGGTGGCTGAGACGGTGGGTCTAGAAGGTCGTGCTGGATACTATGAGACCGCCGGTGCGCTGCGGGACATGGTACAAAACCACCTGATGCAGCTATTTTGTCTGACGGCGATGGAGCCGCCCAACTCTCTGGCTGCTTCCAGCATACGAGACGAAAAAGTTAAGGTACTGCAAGCAACCCGATTAGCCGATCCCCTCAACTTGGATCGCTGTGCGATTCGGGGTCAGTACACCAATGGCTGGATGAAAGGCAAGCAAGTACCCGGATATCGAGAAGAAGAAGGCGCACCGGTTGATTCCACCACACATACGTTTGCTGCCATTGAGATGCGAGTAGACAATTGGCGCTGGCAAGGGGTGCCCTTCTATCTGCGTACGGGTAAGCGGATGCCGAAAAAAGTGTCTGAAATCTCAATTCACTTTAAGCAGGTACCTCACCTGATGTTCCAGTCGGCGGCCCAACAGATGAATGACAATATTCTGGCCCTGCGAATTCAGCCAGATGAAGGGATTTCGATGCGATTTGAGGTGAAGACACCGGGAAGCTCCCTACGCACCCGTCCGGTGGATATGGACTTCCGTTATGATGCGGCCTTTGGTAAGCCCAGTACCGATGCCTATGCTCGATTGTTAGTGGATGCCATGCTTGGGGATCAAACATTGTTTACCCGAGGGGATGAGGTGGAAGAATCCTGGCGGGTGGTAACACCGATTCTAGAGGCCTGGGATGGTCCCGTGGATCCTGCCCAGATTCCTCTCTATGAGGCAGGTACTTGGGAACCGGTGGAAGCTGAATTCTTGCTGAATAAGGTCGGTCGTCGTTGGCGACGGCTCTAAACCACGTCCAAGTTGAAACCTGTAGTTTCCCCTACGGCAACACTACAGGTCTGGACGTGGACGAGGTTTAATTCAAAACGTTTTCTAACTCTTATCCAATTGCGCTCTTTAAAACCATGGTGACCTCTCTAGTTACGTTACAAAAACCTAAGGACATTTCCGTTGACGATATCGAAGCTGAACTGCGGGAGATATGGCATAACTATGCCGTGGATAGTTCCGATGGTGTAGCAACCCGAGCGACTACGTTTAATGTAATTATCTATGAGCCAGAGGAGATTCAACAGCTGCTTGCGGCCCTTGGGTTTTACACTAATCCCATTGATGGTGAACATGGGCCAGCGACTAGGAGCGCGATCGCAGCTGCGCAGCAAACCTATGGCTTACCCATTACTAACCGGGTTGATCAAGCTACCCTAAAGCGTCTGCGCACCGAGTTTCGGGCGCTGTCTCCGGAACAGCGCCGTTATAACAACGCTGACCTACGTGGCTTTAATCTCAACGAAGCATTGGCAGCTCAAAATCCTTGTCGGGTGATTACCCTTTGTCCCACCTTTGATGATGAGGATACGGGGGTAACTGCCCAGGTATCGGCCTACTGCCCAGTGCAAAAAAGCAGTGGTAGTCGGTTGGTATGCTGTGAGTACATCACGCTACGGGGTACCAAGCAAGCTCTGGACCGAGTGGATAACCTAGTCAAATCTTTAGTCATCGACGATCTACCCAAATTTGTCTGGTGGAAAGCCACCCCAAATCCTGAGCAGCTTCTCTTTCAGTCCATGGCTGATGTAAGTAACTGTATTATTCTCGACTCCAGTTACTATGGCGATCCCGAATCAGAGCTATTAAAAATTCATCAATTGGTGGCCAACGGTACCAAAGTTGCCGACCTTAATTGGTATCGTTTGGCCCCCTGGCAAGAACTGTCGGCAGCATCGTTTGATCCGCCTGAACGACGGATGGCACTGCTAGAGATGGATCAGCTTGGGATTGACTATGAGAAGGGTAATGCAGCTCAGGCATTGCTCTATCTGGGTTGGCTAGCCAGTCGCCTGGATTGGCAGCCGGATGAATACAAGCTGGAAGGTGGCGATTACGACCTGCGGCGTATTACCCTCAAAGGCAATCATGGACGGGCCATTGATGTGGAGCTAGCGGCTATTCCTGTGGCTGATGTGGGCGAAGTACTCGGTGACTTGACCGGATTACGGATGTCATCGACCAACTTGGAGGCCAACTGCTGTACTATTCTTTGCTCTGAAACAGCGGGCTGTATGCGCATGGAATCTGGCGGTGGTGCCCAGTCTTGCTACATCCAGGAAGTTACGGCAATTTCTGACCAGCGGTCTGATTTGTTACTAGAACAGCAGCTTCAGCGTTGGGGCGAAGATATACTGTTTGAGGAAAGTTTAGGGGTTACGGCCCACATTTTGAAATTGCTAGAACAGCGCGAATAAAACTCAAAAACGTTAACGCCAGTTGACAGCCCCTGTTCCTTGGTCAATCGTTAGATTAGCCCCCCTAATCACCTAAGGTTAGTGGGGCTAATCTACAGTTCTGATAAAAGATTGAATTAGCCTATCTAGCTATCCTTATCCTGTTTACCTGTAGATAACGGTCGAGTATACTCATAGGGTCTTTAAGCAAATTGCCTTAAAGGCTTCATAGAATGGTTATCCCTGTACCCGGTTTCAACGCCTTATCGTATAGACTTTTTGTACAAATTTTTGGAGTATTTTGGCAGCATACCTCAATATGTAGGTGGCTGAGTACAGTGTCGGCTTTACTGCTAAGACCTTCTCCCAACGCAGATTTATGAAGAGTTTTCTAGAAACCTATGCTATAGATAACAAGATCGATACTCGCCTTAAGCTGAGTCTAAAAAGAGAATTTTTAGCCGCTAAGTTTAACCGATTTTTGCCAGCCAGCAGAAAGCGTTGTTTCCATGCTTATTGTGTTGGCACCCCTAGAAGTGGTACCCATTCCATTGTCAACATGCTGCAGCAGAACTATGCTGCCGCCCATGAACCCCGAAGCTATTACGCTATCTATCACTTACTCAAGTGGAGCACACAAGAGTATACCCGTAACGATATTCAGAATATTCTCCAGTGGCGCGACAAAAAGCTGGCGTTAGATCTGGAGGCAGCTCACTATTTACACCATGTCGTTGACATACTAGCGAACAGCTTTCCAAAAGCGAAGTTTATTTTAACTGTAAGAGATCCCCTGAGCTGGTTAGAGTCTGAGATAGACCGTAACTATGGTACTCGCAATAAATTGTTTTGGAGAGCCTTAGAAGACTATCGCTATGGTCGTTATGGCCATCGGTTCACCCAACAGGACGTCGCCCTGGAACAAATGGGACTTTATCCGATAGCCAGCTATCTTTCTTACTGGAACGACCACAATCAGTTTGTCCTAAATTCGGTAGCTCAAGAGCAGCTACTAGTGCTGGATACCGAGAAATTCAGTCAAATATGCAACAAGTTGCTGATTTCCTGAATATAAATATCGACACTATCAACCGCCAAAAAAGCCACGCCAATAAAAGAAATAAACGCTTTAAGCTCACTGAACTCGTTGATCAGAGTTATCTACGTCAGCAACTAGAAGCGATTTGTGTAGATTTTATTGATCGACAGCTACCTCTACTAAAATCCAGCTGCTTCAGTTAATTCCTGCAATATGTGGTGATTTTTTATCCCATTACCCCAAAACCCTATGAGTTCTTCAATATCCCCACTTTCAAGTCAAGCGCTAACCTCTGTTTCCAATGCAGACGAACAGAGCACGTTTTTTAGGGAGAATGGCTATACTCCCCCCTTCTCTCTTGCTAATCCTAGAAATATAGAAATGCTGTCCAAGGCGATTAGACGATTTGGGCAACGTAAAAAACCAATCAAGTTTTCCATCCTATCTCCGCCCTATGGCGATAGAAAGGCCCATGTCTTTTCAAAGTTAGTATTTGAATTAGCCACGGATACAGCGATTTTGGACGCCTTATTCAACTGTCTGGGTGAGGATATTTTAATTTGGCTGGGTCAAGTGATTACCCGAAAACCCAAAAGTAAAGGACAGGCCTGGCATATTGATCAAATCAACTGGGAGGTAGACGGTGTTCATGCGTCTATTGCTATCACCGATATGACGTTAGAGAATGGATGTCTTCAGGTCATTCCTAAAACCCATCTCTATAATCTCAGCCAAGCAGATCTCGAAACAAACGCCAAACTAGCCAATGCTAACCTGTGGGATGGTGAAGCTATGGTGGCCCTGGCCGATCAGCTACACCCTGAAAATGCTCCCCATCAATTAGTGTCCCTGGAGGTAAACGCTGGACAATCTTTTTTGACTAAAGGAGGGCTCTGGCATGGAGTGCCGCGAAGTACATCAGACCAGCCCCGTGGAGCTTTGGTTGCACGCTATATGCGACCTGATATTGCGGGTAAAGAGGCTGGACGCCCGCTACCCTGCGTTTTAATTGCGGGGACAGATACTGAACAAAAAAATACTCTCTATCATCCGCCGCAATCATGGTTTAAGCAAGATGTTCTCTTGAATTATCGGTTTAACAAGCTCTTAGGTAAACTGGCAAAGCTTATTGATTAAGCCCCCTTATGGGTTTGCCTCTAAATAAAACACTCCCCCTGCCACCTGTAACCTGGGACTTTATTTTTGTGCAGCCCCCCTTATGCCCAGAGATAAATGGACAACAGAATAATGGATTGACAAAATAGTAGATTGACAAAATAGTAGATTGACAAAAAATAATCATGCAAGATTTTGGAATTTATACCCTGGCCAATGATGTCGTCTATGATCAGCTCGTTGCCTTGTTGAATAGCATTGAGGTCAACGTTGGTGCCAGCATTCCTGTATGCATTATTCCCTTTGATCATTGTCTACAGCGAGTCAAAGAAGAAGTTAGGGTACGCCCTAACGTAACTCTATTTCAGGATCAGGGGTCCATCCAACGTTGGGAAGCATTTGCTCGTAAGTTTGCCAGTGCCCATCCCCAGGCTAAAAAAACTAAATACACCCATCCTCGATGGTATGCAGGGAAATTACACCGTAAGTTTGCCGCCTTTGATGGTCCGTTTGAGCGGTTTGTTTTTTTTGATGGTGACAGTCTGGCAATGAAGCCAGTTGAGGATGTCATCACTCGCCTAGAAACCTATGATTTTGTTTTTGATGATTGGGAACATGCCAAAGCTAACGATGAAGCAGCCCTAGATATTCCACTAATTGAGTCGACCGGCACATTTGTGGAAGCAGATATTCGTCCTAAGTTACACTGCTCAAGCTTTTTTGGATCAAAGCGAGGTCTTTTTGGCACAGCCGAGCTAGCTGAACTCCAGGAACGGCTTACAGAGCAAGGAGAAGCTGCTTGGATTAATGGTCAGGGGTGGTGGGACGATGCGTTTCTATTTAACTACATGACCCTGCGATCTGAGCGGCCATTGTTTAACATGACCCTCAGTGCTGACGGGCAGGACCGAACCGGGAACTGTGCTAACGCCGATCCATTTGTCGAAATCGATCAGGTTCTGTATAACCAGGAAGGGTTGAAGCCTATACACCGTATACATTACATGGGCTATTCATCCACTGATTTCGGACGCTTATGCCAGGGAGAAGACGTTGATATTCGGTATCGGCAAATCTTTTTGCATTATCGTTTTCTCAAACAACCAGACCAAAAGCCGATGGTCTTAAAAGTACCCAGTGTATTGACTAGAACCCAGCGATTATGGCAGAGGGCCACTCAGAAACATGGACTCAGCAACTTGCGTAACTTAGGAGCTGTGCGGTAAACGCGTAACTTTAATCGGTAGAGTCATCGGGAAAACAGTTTCAGCCACTTATTTCGGTATATAACAATTAAGCGTCTCAACTGTTACATTTGAGCGCGTCTGTGTGTTGCAACCTTCTAGAGCCTGCTGCCGATGTCCCATGATTTAATGCCTATTGGACAGCAACCGCCGCCGCGTCGACCCTATTTGGCGTTATTGCTTAAGGTTGGGGTTGGCTTAGGGGCTGTTGTAGTGTTGGGGGGGATAGCGACAGCGATTTGGGGCAAGCGTATTATCAATGGCAAGGTCTTGCCGTTGGTTGAGGCTCAGGTTGAGGATATTATTGACCGTCCCATTGATTTGGGTGAGTTAGAACACCTGTCTCTGTCCAGTATCCAGCTGGGTAAAACCACTATTCCATCGACAGAGACAGATCGCTCATCGGTGACGGTGGATCGGATTGCGGTTGATTTTGATGTGCGATCGCTCCTATTCCAGAAAACCCTAAAACCTAATATTGTCCTGGTTCGACCCAATCTTTCCTTGGTGCAAGATAAAGATGGTCAATGGGTTGAGCTATCCCTACCAGAAGCCTCGGATGAAGAGCCACCAATTACAACAGAAATCCAAACAATTAAGCTGCAAGATGCCCAACTGAGCGTATCAACGGTAGATCAAGATCCTCAGGCGTTGGTACCGCAGGCTCCTGTGGAGGTTACTGACGCAGATATTACCGCTAAGTTTTCTGGGGAAGCGTCTAAACAGGTCTACTTTGACCTAACTGGCAATGTGGAGGCTGGCCAATTTGACATTAAAGGTGAGGGAGATTTAGCCAATCAGGCGGTAAAGGCCAATGTACGGGTAAGTGACCTGCCGACTACGGGGGTAAATTTACTATTGCCATCCCTGGTGGGACTAAAGTCAGGCACTCTAAACACCAATTTAACCCTGGCCGCAGCCCTAACGGATGAGGGGAATCTCGACCCGGCGTCTGTGGATGTCCAGGGAACGGCCCAATTTCGCGCGGGTCAAGTACTGGTCAAGGATTTGCCTGAACCCGTTGATGTTCGTAGTCAGCTCAGGTTTAGGGGGCAACAAGTCACCCTGGAAAATACGGTACTACAGGTAGCTGACATCGAGCTACTGGCCACAGGCTCCGTGGATTGGGAGACTGGCTATAACCTCAGCGCTCAGATTCCGGCAGTTAGTCTGGCCAATGTGAGACAGCTGACTGAGTTGCCTGAAGATTTGCCCATTGATGAGACCGTGGCCTTTGGGTTAACCACTCAGGTTACAGGTGATCTTACCGATCCTCAGATCCAGGGACAGTTTGCCAATTTAGAACCGTTTCAGGTAGATCAGCTAACCCTGGCAACGGTGGCGGCGGATTTTGACCTGGCCCTATCGGACTTTGAACCCACCGCGTTGGACCTGACAGAACTGCGGATTTTACCGGCATCAGGGGGGGAAATTGTAGCCGAAGGACAGGCTGATCTAAAAGATTTAGACAATCCCGAGTTTGAACTCACCGCCCAGGCCGATGTCCCCGTGGATGAGGTGGTTCAGCTCTATGGAGTGAGCTTGCCTACCGATACGGTTATCGGTTCGCTAAACGCTAATCTCGAATTAACTGGAAACCTGGAGGCTCAAACGGCCATTGCCCAGTGGCAGCTATCGGAGTCTAGCTTTCCGGGGCAGGGGGAGATTACCTTTGCAGATAATCAGTTAGCGATTCGCAATACCCGGATCCAGCCGGAAGCAGGTGGGGTAATCGTGGCGGCGGGGGGGATTAATTTAGCCGATTTAGACAATCCTCAGTTTGAGCTAACGGCCCAGGCAGACTTACCGGTGGATGCCCTGGCCCAATCCTATGGGGTGGTATTGCCCAGTACGTTACCACCGGATACGGTACTGGGTCTACTGACGGCTAATGTGGCAGCAAGCGGTACTCTAAAATCTCCGAGCGCTAATGCCCGATGGCAACTATCAGAGTCTAGCTTTCCAGGGCAGGGAGAACTTACCTTTGCGAATAATCAGCTAGTGGTGGACAATACCCAACTGCAGGTGGCCGGGGGGTGGGTCACTGCTGCTGCGACAGCTCAGTTAGATAGCGGTAATTGGCAGGCGGCCTTAACCACTGACCAGGTAGCGATTGAGCAATTTACCCCCCAGGCCCAGGGATTATTAACGTCTAACCTGCAAGCTACGGGGAATTTGTATGATTTAGACCTGGCTAAGATTCAGGCGGAGGGGGGGGCTGCGATCGCAAACGCCCAGATCAATTTACCAGCTAACCAAGCAGATACCCTAGCCGGTACCCAGACGCCCTTACTAACTCCAGGAAATTGGGCCACCCAGTTTGTCTGGCAAAGCGATCGCATCGCAATCGATTACTTCACGGCCCCTGGTATCAAAGCGGACGGGACTATCGGTGTTGACCTGAGTCAGCCCATACCCATCAGTGACCTGGCCCTCAACGTTGCCCTTGAGCAAATCGACCTGGCCCCTTTTAATCGTCTGGCCCCAGCCAATGTTCAAACCTATGGCCAGTTAGCAGGTTTTACCAGCTTCGAAGGACAGCTAACTGGCACCTTAGTCAACCCCCAGCTAACCGGCAACGCCAAACTCGATGGCCTGGTTCTCAACGAAATTACCTTTGAACCATTAGCAGGTCCCATTGTCTTTTCCCTACAGGATGGCGGTACCGTAGATCTTAGAGGGCAGCAGCAGGATCGGCTGCAATTATCCCTCAACAATCAGCTCTGGCCCGTGGCCTTTGAAGTTCGCAACCGATATGTGGTCACGAATCAAGAGACTGACCAGGCAAACGGTCCAGACACCATTACTTACCAGGAATTTAGTCTCATCGGTCGTGGCGATAACAACAACCAGTTGAATGTAGAAATCACCCAGTTTCCCCTAGATAAATTAGACATTCAACCCGCCACACCCTATGGCTTTGGCACCGTAGTCGGTCTCGTCAATGGGAATGCCACCATCAACCTGACAGATTTAGCTAACCCCAGTGCCATGGGCAGTCTCACCATTGATCAACCTTCCCTAAGCCCGATTGATGCCCAGAAGATTGTTGCCAACTTTAGTTACGCAGATGGTGTCGCTAACCTCAGCCGGGGAGAACTGGCCATCAAAGATAGCCGCTATGCCCTGTCTGGCAGTGTCATCCTCACCCCCGAAATAGCCTATGACGGCACCCTAACGGTGGAACAAGGCCGGATTGAAGATATCATCGCCCTGCTAGACGACATAGATCTCAGTAGATTTGGTTTTCAACCATTGCCGACACCAGGCGCTACTGCCACTGACCTGGCGGTAGCGCCAGCGGCGCTTCCCCCTGACGACTCATCTGAAAACTCTTTCCTCAAGCAGCTACAGGCTTTTAACGCATTTCTGCAAGACCGTCCCCAACCGGAAACTACTACCGGTTCCAATCTCCCATCCCTATCTGATTTGGCCGGTGAATTTACCGGCACCATTGCCGTAGCCGGTCGTTCCCTATCCTTCAATGAGGTGACTGTCGATGTAGATATAGCGGGAGATAGCTGGCAGTGGGGAGAGGAAACGCCCGCTAATAATTTTGTCATCAACGGCAGTTTTATTAGTGGCGTCAGCAACAACAAACAACAGCTAGCTGTTGATGTAGAACAGATTGAAGTCAATGCAGGCGAGACCCAGCTAGCTCTTTCAGGCAATGGCACATCCCAAAAATTAAAAGGACAGCTAACCGTCAACAACCTGCCTTTAGAACTTGCAACCTGGCTTTATCCAGCCTTACCCGTGGCTCCAGCAGGAGATTTAGAAATATCCACACAGTTTAACGGCAGCCTAGACAATCCAAAAATTAAAGGCACGGCCAGAGTAGACAACCCACAGATTAACGACCACACCCTGGAACAGGTAGCCACGACCTTTGAGTACCGCAATGCTAGCCTGACAGTCAATAGTGCCGTAGCCCTGGATGCTACCGATACACCGACTACATTGGATGGCACTATTCCCTATGCCCTGCCTTTTATGGCCGTAACCCCTCGCACCAATCAACTAGCACTAAAGGCCATCGTCCCCAGTGACAACTTTGATATCGTCAATACCTTAACCCAGGACCAAGTACGGTGGGAAGACGGCAGCGGCGAAATTGTTGTTCAAATAGGTGGAACTCTTGCACAACCTTCTGTTGACGGTAATGTACGGTTGCGACAAGGGGTAATCGGCAGCGAATTCTTAGAGGATCCGATTACTGATCTGACCGGAGACATTCAGTTTGACCTGGAGCTCTTAGAAAGACAATTTTCCCTTGGAGATTCCAACATTCCCCTAGTAACGGGTGGATTCACTATTCCACAACTTCAAGCCCAACTGCAGGACGGACAGCTACGGGTAGATGGAGAATTGCCACTTTCGCCATTCGATCAGCCCGCGGATGGGATCACGATTACCTTAGACGAATTACCCATTCAGTCCACGGGGGGAGTTAAATCCGTATTCGACGGAAGAATAATCATTGATGGCTCAGCCGTAACGCCCTATATAGGGGGCAACCTGGCAATTGGAGCTGGGAAAATTAGTACATTTAAGCTAGTCAACCAGTTTCGGGGAGCTGCTAACGCTGCTGCGGAGACCGCTCCAGGCACCGATACAGAACCCTCAGAAAATGATGCGAAGAACGAACCTAACAATCCCATTCGCAACCAAATAGTCAATGCTGTCGCCCTATATCGAGAGAAAGCATTTGGTGAAGAATTCTCAGCAACTGAGTCTGAGGATTTGCCACTAGGCCTTGTTGGTCAACTAGTTACGTTTAATAACTTCGAGATTCAGCTGAGTGACCGTTTACTGATTGAAGGACAACCCTTTTTTAATCTGAGGGCAGCGGGGGATATTGTTGTTAACGGTTCCCTTGGTAAACCACTACCTCAAGGGGAGATTGAACTTGAATCTGGTTGGATTAATCTCTTTTCAACCCAGTTTCGGTTAGATACAAGTGAAAAAAATAAAGCTACCTTTATCCCTAACAATGGCATTTATCCCATTCTCAATGTCGTTATGAGAACCAGGGTACAGGAAACCAATACCCCCCGAGTTCCTGCCATATCTGAATCAGGCATTGTCTCATCTGAGGTAAATGACGATCAAACGATCGATTCATTGGGGGGGGTGCAATACATCAACATCAAGGCCAGGGTCAATAATCTGAATGTAAGAGAGATTGCCCAAGGGTCCACTGAAGATACTCAGGAAAAGATAAATCAAGTTGTCATCCTGGAAAGTGATCCATCCCGTAACCAGCGCACACTCATCGCTCTCCTGGGTAATAATGTGATTAGTGGTATAACCAGTGCTGGATTAACTCAGCTGGCTGGTTTTGTCGGGGCGGGTAACGTTGTTAGCTTTCTCAATAACCTGGCAGATACCCTTGGCTTTCAATCTTTTAGTGTATTTCCTACCACCGACACTGCGACCGATAGCACCGCCGGTATTGGCATTGGTGTAGAGGCCATCTTTAAGGTTACCGACGATATTAACGTCAGTGTTCTGGAAATTCTCAATAACGGCAATGCCCCTCAGTTTGGCCTACAGTACGAGTTGACCGAGGAATTAAGACTGCGGGGCTCTTCTAATCTGGACGATACAGAAGTCAGGCTAGAATATCGACTTGAATTTTAGGAGTTGTCAATTAGTCTTGAGTCATACCCCTAACTTGTAGGGTTATCTGTAGGGTTATCCTGACTTTTCAATTCTTGAAGACATCGCAAACTATGGAAAAGGGGATAGACCAAGTTTGTCTATGGCCTTTTCCCCTTTTTGTCTGTTGAGTTGAGAACACATTCTATGGGTCAGATCAGGAACTACGCATTAGTTATTTCCTTAAGCGTAGCATTAACATTGTCTTCACTGAGACTCTTTCCTCAGTGGATAATTCCCCCCAGCGTGGCTGAGGTCAGTCCGCCACCAGCAGCACAGCTAGTACAAGCTGCAAGAGTTCCAGACAGTCCCCACAACTTTGTTGCAACGGCAGTTGATCGGGTGGGTCCAGCGGTTGTCCGAGTAGATACGGAACGTACGGTTGCTTCCAGTACGTCTGAGCCGTTTTTTGATGATCCGTTTTTCCGTCGTTTTTTTGGTGATGATGCTTTTCCCCAAGTGCCCCAAGAGTTTCGTCAACAGGGTCAGGGGTCGGGATTTATTGTTGACCGCAGTGGTTTGGTCCTGACCAATGCCCATGTGGTCAGCGGTGCAGATAAAGTGACCATTACATTACGAGACGGTCGCACGTTTGACGGAGAAGTCAAGGGTACGGATGAGCCGTCTGATTTAGCGGTGGTTAAGATTAAGGGTGATAATTTACCGGTGGCGGCTGAAGGAGATTCGAGCCAGCTAGAGGTGGGGGACTGGGCAATTGCCGTGGGTAACCCTCTGGGTTTAGATAATACAGTCACCCTAGGGATTATTAGTACCCTGAATCGTTCTAGCTCCCAGGTGGGTATCCCAGACAAGCGTCTGGACTTTGTACAGACCGATGCAGCCATTAATCCAGGTAACTCCGGTGGTCCTTTGGTCAATGAGGAAGGCGAGGTGATTGGTATTAATACGGCGATTCGGGCCGATGCAGAAGGGATTGGTTTCGCGATTCCCATCAATAAGGCCAAGGAAATTCAGTCCTTTCTGGCTCAGGGTAAGCGGGTCCCCCATCCGTTTATTGGCATTCAGATGACCAATCTGACGGTGGAACAGGCAAAGCAATTCAATGAAGATCCGAATTCGGTGCTAACGGTACCTGAGACGGAAGGTGTCTTGATTGTACAGGTGGTGCCGGATAGTCCTGCGGCCAAAGGCGGTTTGCGACGCGGTGATGTAATTGTCAAGATCGATGGTGAAGCCGTTCCGAATGCGGAACAGCTGCAGGATATTGTGGAAGGCAGCAAGATTGGTCAGGGTCTTCGCTTTGAAGTGATTCGGGGTGATCAGACTGAGAGTCTAACAGTGCGGCCTGGTGAGTTGCAAGATGCTGGTCAGTAAATGGAATTTAATCGGGGTTAATGGACTCGGATTTGTATGATTCAGGCCCTCAAACCCCCCAATTTTGGGGGCTTATGAAGTTATATCAAGTCCGATTTTAGTAACCCCAATTAAAATAGAGTAATCTCGTAAGGGCTGTGTCTTGTACCAGCCTAGCGATGCTAATGCCCTAATCAGGATTTTGTATAGCCGTTTTGCAAGGAGTAATTACTTAATCACTATGCTGTTATGCCAACTTGAAATGCAAGCGTTGGATCCAGTTGCGCAAGAGCCGACTTATTATATTGTTGGTCGTTATGGGTTTGATCCAGGTTTACAGGAACAGGAGGAGATCTGGATTAACTGGCAGATATGGGATAAGAAATTTGAGATTCAGTCCAGGGTGGTTGGACAGCGTAAAGAGGTCTATGTGGATGGTAAAAGTATTGCCCTGGGGATGAGTGAGGGTGAAAAAGAGAAGTTTTTAGCGATTTATCCGGATGGGATTGAGACGTTATCGAATGGGGCAAGTTTGTTTTTGTTGAGGATTTTTGTTGAGGCTGTGGATAAGGAACAGCTATTTGAGGTGCAAAAAGCCCTAGCTCAGGGTGAGCGCAGGCTTAGACCCCAGGGACAGTTACCGAAAACAGAATAGTCGCGTCATTGAAATGTTAACGGGTAAAAATCAAGATGATGATTGATAGCAGCAAGATACTACATAGTAAAAGACTAAGGGTGAGCTGTTGCTTGAGTTGAGCGATGCGGTGGGTTGCGATCGCATCCACCTCGTCCATTATTTGTTCCTTCTCTCGTTTTCGAATTATCTCCTGTCTAGCGATTTCTCGTTCATAAATATAGGACTGGCTACTCATCAAAAACTGGTGATGTTCTTCACTTAAACTTTGACTACCTGCCCAAGTTCTAGCTTCTTGCAACGATTGTTTAGTGAGCAACCAGCGGTCATCGCACTTTGAGGATAGCCAATTATCCAACATCTTTTGGTAGGGACACAGGCAGGTTAATTGACGTTCCACCCACCAGGGTCTAAAGATTTCGGCGTAGATTTGATTGGCAACTTTGAGATAGGCTCCTTCTTTGACAGCTAGCCCCGTCAGCTGTAGTTCGTTTTGTTCTGAGCTGCCGTCTAACAAGATAATGCGCGATTGTAATATGTCTCGATACACTTCTAACAGTCGCTGGGCACGGGAGCTATGGAGTAATCGGTCTTGAATAGTTTTGAGGTGTTCAGGGGTGTCTTGCTGTAGCCAGTCTTGGATGATTTTGCGTTCGACGAGTTTGTCGATATAGGGGGCTGGATAAGCCCGAGGTTCGATATCGGCCTCGCTGACAATGAGCTGGCATAGTTTTTGGGTTAAAAATGGCTGCCCACCGGTCCAGCGTAAAATGCTTTGAATCAGGCCTTCTGAATACTCTGATAAATGGGCAAGTCCGGCACTAAGGAGTTTGGCTTCATCTAGGGTGAAGCCTCTGAGTTGGATGGTGGTGCCGATGTTGAAAGGGGTGCGATCTCGAGCTGAAATTAGCTCAGATGGGGTAGCTACACCAATCAGTGTGAAGGTCAGGCGACGATAGTCAGGCTGTTCGGCCCGTTCTTGGTAAAAGTAACGGATGAGGGAAAAGAAGTCGTCGCTAAAGTCGAATTGAAACAGGCTATCGATTTCGTCAATAAAGATAACAATAGGCTGCTGGATTTCCTTGAGGAGAACGTCCTCAATAAATTCGCTAAAGCGTTGAATAGGGGAGAGTCCGTCTCGTTCTTGCCACCAGGGAATAACTTTTAGTTTGATGCCCAGGCTACGGCTAAGCCGACGGATAACACCCAGGTACCAGGCGTCGGAAGTCATGCCGTGTTCGACGATGGCGGTGACTTCGATAACGCCGCAGGCGATGCCTTTTGCTTTGAGGCGTTGGGTGGTTTGTACCCGCAGGCTGGATTTGCCCATCTGACGGGCATTGAAAATATGGCAGTATTCGCTGGCCATCAGGGCCAGGAAAAGGTCTTCGTCGGCCTGGCGGGAGATGTAGGTGGGGGCATTCTGGCGTAGGGCTCCGCCGACAGTGTATTGATAGGCGGATGTTTCACTCATGGAATGTTTATATTAACGATTACACTCAATTGCATTCGGCTCTTTTCTCTTGAATAGCTAGTAAAGTCTTCTGTCTACCTAGGATTGAGTTTCAGGACGGCAAAAAGAAAGTGCTTCTATTGGATTGGTTTCCAAGTATTTAGTTAAATGCTTGCAGCCAAGAGCTAGCAGACTGTCTAAATCATACATTGGCCACACACGAATAGTCTGATCACGACTGACCGTAAATATTTTTTGTCCATCAGAGCTAAAGTTAGCATTCCATACATCATCGGTATGCCCCCTTAGCTCAGCAATTTGGCTACCAGAAGTAGTATCCCAAACGCGAGCTGTATTATCTGCACTAGCGGTGACAATGTTTCGTCCATCAGGACTAAATCTTGCATTTCGGATAGCTTCAGTGTGACCTCTTAGATTAGCAATCTGCTCTCCAGAAACAGTGTCCCAAACTTTTACGGTGTTATCCTTTGTATTAGTAGCAAGAATATATTGGCCTTTAATAGGACTGAATACTATGTTCTTGAGGCTTTTGATACTGCCGTCCAATCTTGAAATAAGCTGACCAGAATTTGTATTCCAGATGAATATATTGTCATCACTGGCAGTTAAGACACTCTGTGGATCAGGACTAGGAATTATGTTCCAAATATCTTTGTTATGGCCATTAAACTCAGTTATGAGGCTGCCAGAGTCGACATCCCATACTTTCGCAAAATTATTATCGGCAATAATAATTTGTTTTCCATCAAAGCTGAAATTTGCGGTGATGGTCCGAGCGCTATATTCTTCCAGTGAAAGAATGACATTACCAGAGTCTACATCCCATACCCTGGTTGTTCCATTACTATCATGAGTAACAAGACGTCGTCCATTGGGACTAATAAATGCTTCAGTGCCAAAAACATCATCAATATTGATAATGTTTTCTCCAGTGCGAGCGTTCCAAACACTAATGCTAAATATATCGTGGGTAAAAATCCGGCGTTCATCACTACTAAATTTCACGTCACGCACAGTACCAGGATTTGGATTTCCAAGTTTAGATACAATGCGCCCGGAGTTTACATCCAATATCCAACCCGTTCTACTATCATCAACAGCAAGAAGACGTTGTCCATCAACACTAATATCTATGACAGAGGCAAAATCTTTCTTAAGGTTTACAATGCGATGTCTTGGTTCTACATCCCATACTCGAGCGGTCTTATCTTCGCTCGCAGTGACAATATGTCGGCCATCGTGACTAAAATTTGCATCCCAGATATTACTTTCATGTCCCCATAGTCCACCTACTAGGCGACCAGATTCAACGTCCCATACTCGAGCAGTCTCATCGAAACTTGCGGTAACAATACGTTGACTATCAGAGCTAAAATTTGCATTTCTGATTTGTGCGGTATGCCCTCTCAGTTCTGTAAGCAATTCACTAGATTCAACATCCCACACTTGAGCAGTCGCCCCTCTAGTGGTTAATAGACGTCGTCCATCAGGACTAAAATCCACATCAAAATCATAGAAAAAGTTCCTGAATTGGGCTGTGATTTTACCGGACTTGATATTCAGTATTTGTGCAGTATTGTTTTCACTCACAGTAACAACCTGCTCCCCATCAGGACTAAAGAAAGCACTGTTGATTTTGTTGGTATCTTCTTTGAACTCGAAAACCAAAGAATCAGAATCAATTTCTAGTATCTGGACTGTGCCAGCATTACTGCCAATCACAATCTGTTCCCCATCAGGACTAAAATTATGATTGTCTATCTTGCCAATATGGCTATTAAGCTCAATAACCTTTTCCCCAGAATCAACCTCCCAGATCTGAACATTTCCATCTAAGCTTGCGGTAACAATACGCTTTCCATTAGAAATAAAGAAAGCGTTAATAGTCTGGTCGCTCAGACCTTCGATATGAGTAATGAGTTCGCCAGATTCCATGCTCCAGATTTTAGCAGTGTTATCAAAACTAGCCGTAACAATACGTTGGCTATCTGGATCAAAGTTTGCACTTAGGATACTGCTTGTGTGGCCTTTCAGCTCATGAACAAGTCTACCTGAATCGGCATCCCATACTCTAGATGTCTTATCACGACTAGCCGTAACAATGCGCCGACCATCGGGACTAAAGTTCGCATCAATGACACCATCTGTATGTCTCGATAGATGATGAATTGCGGGAAGGTGATCTCTAAGAGCTATATCTAGAGCTAGTATTGGATTAAAAGCTGGAGAGGCTTCACCATTCCCTAATTGTTGCATACTCTTACTCAGCTTTTGAGCAGTTTTCATTGCTATCAACAATGATTCTACATTTGGAAACCGTTGCCATTGCTGTATAGCAATGGTTCCATCTCGCTCTAACTGTACTCCTTCTCTTGCTAGACCTAATTTTGCTACTGCTTCGTCTTGCTGTGCTTGGGCATTGCGTAACTTCTCTTCTGCATCTTCAGTTAATTGTTCAGCATTATTCAGTTCCTGCTGTGCAGCCTCTATCGCTGCTTGGGCCGTCTGAACATCTTGCAAGGCCACCTGTTCTTTCTGCTGTGTCTCTAACAAATTTTCATTAGCCTGCTGAGCCTCTTCCTTAAATTCCTCAGCTTCTCCCTGAAACTTCTTGGCAGCTTTTTCAGCGTTCTTGACATCCTTTTCAGCACTCTTGGCAGCTTTCTCTAGAGTTTGCCTGTCTTTTTCTAAGGCTTGATTGTCTACCAATAATTGATCATATTGAGTAACAGCTTTTTGAGCCCTTATATCAGCATCTTCTGCTGCAATTAAGCGATTAGCCGCAGTACCAACTGCAATCACAGCACCAATAATGATGCTCGCTAGCAAATATCCCCCCCACCGCAACCGCTGCCCCGTCTTCCTTAGCTCTCCTTTTTGTTCCTGCAACTGCTGTTCCTTTTCATGCAGTTCTTCATCCGCTTTTTTTAGTCGCGCTTCAGCTTTCTCATTAGCTTCCGCCAAAATCGCCTTCGCCTGCTGCTCTGCCGTTAAAACCTCTCGCAGCTCCCGCCGCCCCAGTTCCTGGCTAGCATCCAAAAACAACCGATCATCATCACTTAGCCGTTTCCCAGTCGCCCAACCCCGCGCCTGTTGTAACGCATCCCCCTGCAACAATAAAGACTCATCCTGTCGCCCAGAAGCCACCCACGCTGCAATCGTCGTCCCATAGGGCCGCAACTTCAACAACCCAGCATCAATCCATTCCTGGTCAAATACCGCCTTATAAATTGGGTTTGCCACCCGCAAATAGTTCTGTTCTTCCCGTATCAGACCCGATAATCGCAATTCAATCTGTTCATCGTTGCTATCTGCTACGATTTCCTCCACCTGCAACACCCGTTGATACAGCCCCAACAGCCGACCAGTTCTCTCCTCATCCGCCAGAATCCGGTCCCGAATCGTTTTCAAATGCACCGACACATCCTGAGCTTCCCAGTCATCAATCACCCGCGACTGCACCAACTGTGCCACCAGCTCCGCTTCACTGCCAGCAGCAATAGTAAACTGCGAAGTAGCAATCAACTCACACAGTCGCTGGGTCAAAACGGCTGTCCCTTGGTCCAGTGCAAAATCTCATGCAGCACCGCCACCGGATTCTCAGCCAACCCTGCCACCCCTGCCGCCAGAGGGCTAATTTCCGTAGCCTGAAACCCCTTCAGATCAATCAGCCGACCCCCAATATTAAACGACGTGCGCGTCTTATCCCGAATCAAATCATTCGGTGTCGCCACCCCTAACAGCACAAAACTCAGCCGATCAAATGCATTTAAATCTGACCGCTCCTGATAAAACGACCGAATCAGGGCAAAAAAGTCGTCATTAAAGTCAAACTTAAACAGACTGTCGATTTCATCGATAAAAATAACAATCGGCCCAGACAGTTCGTTCAGCAACACATCCTCAACAAACTCACTAAACCGCTGTACCGGCGACAACCCATCCCGCTCTCGCCACCAGGGCAACACCTTCATCGACAGCCCCAAACTCCGGCTCAGCCTGCGGATCAAACCCAAGTACCACTCCGCCGATGTAGCCCCCTCACCAACAATGCTATTCACCTCCACCACACCACAGGCCACACCATCCGCTTTCAGCCGCTGCATCACCTGCACCCGCAGGCTCGACTTACCCATCTGCCGCGAGTTAAACACATAGCAATACTCCCCAGCCTTCAGAGCATCGTATAGCTCTCGATCCGCCTCGCGAGTCACATAGGTAGGCGCATCTTGCCTGAGAGCACCACCCACCGTGTACTGATATGCTGCAGCCATGGTTTACCCCTCCAAATGCTCCCGAAAATACTCTCGATACATCTTATGACGACACTTACCCAATCCCTAACTGATTCAGAAGTGCTTCATGGGAAATAGTCTCCTGACGATTCCGCTGACGCTTCTCTTTCTTTCCGTCCAATGGAATATCTACTAAGGACAATACTGGTAATAATGTAGCCGCCTTAAACGCCTCGATATCCTGAATTAACTCATCCAATGACTCTCCCCAAGGCTCCACAGCATTGGCGGTACAGCTTAAAATTTCTCCCCGCTCACCGTAATAAACTTCTCTAATGATATGGTCACCATTTTCCTCTCGAAAAACTCGGTAATTCCAGCTCAGCATTACAGATCCTCCTGTTTACCTCGAAAGAAAAATTCATGACTGCGCTTTTCAGCAATGCGCTGAATCTCTACAATCCGCACCTGATTGTCTACATCATAAAGTATGCGAAACTTACTGATCCGCAATTCCCACTCAGCTATATCATTTGCCCGCATGCGCTTACGATTTCGAGTTTCCGTCGTTGGTTCATGACGCAGCTGAATCTCAATACCTTCCAGAATTTTGACCTGCTCATGTTTTTGAAAGTATGTCAGATCCTGGATCGCAGCTGAAGTGTAGTCAATGCTATACATCAAAGGGTGAGTGGAAACCTCTACAATTTAATATTTCTGACAAAATTATACGCCACACCCATCGTTTATCTTAGAGAAGCATCGGAAAACTATGTTTATTCCCAGCAGGGTATCTTGTCTAATGAAGTTGAAAAAGGTCGAACCGCCACCCCTAAAGAATCCATAAACATCGTGAAGTTTTCTGGAGACGCTGAACATGTCACCCACAGAGTATAAGCAATTATTCAACCAAGCTTATCAGACATACCATGCCAGTCCGGCGTTTGATACTGACGCCTACTTTGACCCTAATACGCCTGAAAGCGATATCCCAGAAATTCCAGAGATTCCTCTATGCGATGATCTGGCTTTAGAGATGCTAAAGGCAAAGGTACCCTACTGGGAGCACTATAGTTGGATAAAAGCGTGTGATGGTGCCCTTTGCAGCCTTGTTTTTAACGCTAACTATGACCTGGCCAACGAGTTGGCTGCATGGCTGATGGCAAATGCGCCTAAAGGCGTTGCTGAGCAGTATCCCGACCTCGTAAACTATGCCGCTGGTGACTTTCCGGTAGAGCAGGTTGATCGTCAGCATGAAATGCTGTCTTACATCAAAGAACAGAAATGGCGTAATGAACCCCGACGAGAGATCGAAATTCCACAAGGGTCTCCTGATGTTCCTCCTTGGCGGTTAGCCAAGCAGACAATGCCTCAAACATCCGCATAAGTTCTTAGAAGTTGTTAATAAACAACCTCATAATTTAAATTCTACATGTTGAAACTTTTGCAAAAATCGATCCAGAACATAGATAATCGTCCCTGCCGTAACCCCAAACTTAATGCTATTAGGGATAGCTCAGTACGGTGGGTTGCAGGGCGGCGTTCCGGCCCTGTCCAGGGGGGTTGGGGAACACGGAAGGACCCCAAGCAACACCTTTAATGCCACACCAACCGCCAGAGTTACCACCTGAAACCATAAGCTTTTTTTAACAGGTCCTTACGGTTTTTACATTCATAGGATCGAGGATTTTATAACATGCCAACTCACCCCTCCTGGGAGGGGTGCCGCAGGTGGGGTGGGTTTCGAGCACTTGCGCCAACGACCAACCCACCCCGTTGCCCCTCCCAGGAGGGGAAATGGTATTCCGATTTACCTCAAGCAAACTATGGAAGTTATTAAATCCTCATTCCATAGCGTTTTGCTAAATTGTAGTTCCCTTACCCCTCCAAATGCTCCTGAAAATACTCGCGATAAATCTCACATAATGGCGATGCCTGATTCCCCGACAGCGTTACCAGCCCCATACTTTCCAACTTAAACGAAGACTCTGCATCAATATCCACCGGACGACGCTTTGTTACCACCTGCCGAAACGCTTCTGCCAGCTGCGGATAGTCCTGTAGTACATATAAATGCCGCCGCAGATGATCACTGTAAATGCCTGCTTCCGTCGCCGCTGTCTCAGTTAATGCATTTATGCCCATATCATCCCGCCGCAGATGATACAGCGCCTTTCTTATCAAATAGGGATGTCCCCCTACCAATTCCATCAACGCCTCCGTCTGACTCGCACTGGCCGACACCCCATACCGCTGGGCCAAATCCTGTACTTGCTCCGCCGAAAACTCTTCTAACTCCACATTTTTGCCTACATTAAATGGCGACTGGTTAATATTCAACGGCACATAGGCCTCGGTAGAATGCACCACCACCAGCCGCAGTTTCTCCCATAGCTCGCTACCAAAATCCCCATAGCGGGCCGACTCATACCAGGACCGCAACAACCCAAAGAAATCATCCGCTACAGTGGCATGGGGAAACACCATATCCACCTCGTCCAACGCCAATATCAGCGGCGTTTCCAGCTCCTCTAGCAAACACTCTTCAAAATAGGCGATGCACTTATCCTTACTACCAAAGCCCATCCAATAGTCTTCCAGCTCCTTGAGCTTTTTCAACCTGCGCCCCACCTGGGTGCAAAGCCACTTCAGCAATAGATCTAAATCATGAAACAGCCGACTGTCCGCCCGCTGAAAACTTACGGGCACCGTTGCATAGCCCAGCTCTCGACCATGGTTTAAAATCCGGGCCATCAGCGATGTTTTGCCCATTTGCCGGGGCGCTTTGATACGAATTAACGACCCTGACTGCTCAATTTCAGCAAAGCAGTCAATTTCAATGGGGGGACGATCGACATATAGTCCTGACTTTAAGGGGACAGATCCCCCTGGCTCTCGCTGTAGCTCCGGTTCTGCCACCGGTAAAGGGGGCCGGTCGATACTGTCGATGACTGGCCGAATGGGGAGAACAGGTTCACCTACCTCATCCGGAGGCACAACGATGGCTTTCCTTTGCTGGTTGGCTGATGTTTGCATCAGCGACATTAGCTCCTCAAGTAAAACTGGAGTATCTACCGCTGACTGCCATTGCCGCTGCTGAATCTGTTCTAAATAGCTGCGCAGTTCATAGTTGAGCGGATCATCCATGGGAAACTGCACCCGAATGGGCAAAATCATCGGGCGATCGCACTGGTCCCGTAAACTGCGGGCACGCTTCACCTCTTCGGTCACCATTTCGCTAGTGGCGGAAAGTGGGGATAGCAATAGCAAAAAATAGTCGCACTGGTGCAGTTCTGCGCTGATGCGTTTGCGCCAGTCCTCACCAAGCTTAATGCTTTCTGCTGCCATAAAAGGGGTATGACCAGCCTGCTCAAAGGCGGTATAAAACTGCTGGGCTAGCTCCTTATCGGGAGCTTCATCGCGATAGCTAATAAAAATACGCTGGGTGGCAGTTCGACGGTCTGAAGCACTAGCTTTACTAACAAACCGATCATCGATGACTTTGCCCGCACGCGTTCTTAGTACCGGAGTCGCCACTTCATTAGAAAAATCTTCCAAATCAATGGCAGTACGACCCATTTCATAGGCGGCTTCGTAGGAACTGCTATGGCCCAGGGCTGTGTAAAACCCCCGCGAAAAGCTAATGGCCGCTACATCACCAATGGGCTGATTCATGCCAATGACGCAGGATACAAACTGGCTAATGGCCTGGGCCTGACTATCGGAATAGCAGGCATTGAGTAGGACGCATTCTACATTGGATAAGTTCTGAAATAATCGCGCCAGTGCTCGCGTCGGTACCAGCTGACTACGGCCTCGGCTATCATCCAGCACCAGACCATGGTCACCGACACCATGGCCAATAAAGTGGACAATATGGGGCTGGTGGGACATCAACGCCTGGATCAGATCCTCAGTGCGTACAGCCCATTCTGAAACGATTTGAAACTGATCTCGTTCTTTAGATAGCTGAATACTGCGCTGAATACTACGTACTTCTTCATCCAAACTAAGTCTGGATGTGTCGCCAGGATTGGCCGCTAGTACTAGAATTTTGCGAACTGGCAACTTGGCATTTGTGGGCATAGATCCAGATATTTTGGCGATTGTCAACAAGGTTTGAACCCTTACTTAAAAATCTCACAAATTCTTATTGATGTCTTTAGAGCAAGATATGTGTTTAAGATAAACATTTTGGACACATCTTAACCCTAATTAAATCTTACTTTGCCATAGTCAACTGTCGTCGACAGTAGCATATCGATCTATCCGAAGTTGATATGTGATGAGGATGGACATCAGGGGGATTGCCGCTTTTTTATCGCTTGCTCTACGTTTTTTATGATCAAATTTCCCAGTGGATTGGAGGGAATGGATTTCATTCCTCTCATTCCTAAGCTGCCCCCCTGTAAGTTGCATTGGCCCCACAAATCTTGGAATAACTATTTTCGTCGACTATCCATTGGGAAAAAAATTGGACTTGGGTATGCCACTGCGCTAGCAGTCGCGCTGGCGGGAACAATGAGCGGTATAACTTGGGCTCAATACCACCAGCGTTTGGCGACTGAATATGCCGACAATATTCGGACACAAACAGAAACAATCCAACGGCTTCAGCTGGATGCTCTAGAATCTCAGCTAGAGTTGCGATCGCTAATCACGTACACCAGTCAACCTAACAAATTCATTGCTACAAACTACAAGCTCCGCCGCAGCTTGAAAAAAATGAGCAACGATTTGCAGCAGTTAAAAGTGGAGCCAATGAATGATGATGACCAGTATCAAAAACACCTATCCACATTAATAGACAGCTACGCCTCAAGTTTTGACCAATATGAACAGCGTATTGATCAGCTTGTTTTTGATATTGACCAAAGCCTGTTTCAAAACAAAGGCCTAACCTCAACAGAAATTCAAAAGATCAATACTACGACAACTATTCTAAAGCGGTATTCAGAGGATCCGCTCATTCAAAAGTTTAACCAGTTACCCCGCAGGCTTAGTCCCTTAGCAAAAGATGCTCAGGTCGCCCTAACGCTCTCTCAACAACAATTAACCAAAGTAGAACGTCGTAGTCATTGGGTAATTGTGTGGAGTTTTGCCCTATCCACCCTGTTAGCAGGGGCTATTGCTTATTTTATTAATAGGGCAGTCACCCAACCGATTCAACGTTTAACCGTTACTGCTAGAGATAGCATCCAGTCCGCTAATTTTGATCTGCAAGTACCAGTCACTACAGAAGATGAAATTGGCATACTCACAGTTGCATTCAATGAATATATTCACGGTGTTAAACAACTATTACAGGAACGCCAAGAAACTGAGCGCCAGTTAATACAATCTGAAAAATTGTCGAGTCTTGGGCAATTGGTGGCAGGTATTGCCCATGAAATCAATAATCCCATTAACTTTATCTATGGTAATTTAGGGCACCTTGAAAGGTATAACCAAGACCTGTTTCACCTCATCTCTGCATTAGAACAAAAACTAAAAGTTTCTCCAGAGATTACGCTTGATGATATTGACAGGATTAAAGAAACTATCGAGTTTAATTTCATTAAGGACGATTTACCCAAGGTTTTAGGCTCCCTTGCCCTAGGGGCTGAACGCATTCAAACGATTGTTAAGGGGCTACGAACCTTTTCCCGTTTAAATGAAGTTGAAATGAAAACCGTCAACATTCATGACGAAATCGAAAATACTTTGTTGATTTTGCAACATCGATCAAAAACGGTTCCTGGCTTACATATCAGGCGAGACTACGATAAATTTCCCTATGTTGAATGTTATAGTGGTGAGTTAAACCAGGTATTTATGAACATACTGACCAATAGCATTGATGCCCTAGAAGGAGATCCGCCAGAGCACCCTCAAATTACTATTCAGACACGTCATATCCTGAGTAAGGATGCTGTTGTTATCTGTATCAAGGACAATGGGCCAGGAATTCCCGAAAACATTCAAAACAAAATTTTTAACCCATTTTTTACCACTAAAGAAGTGGGTAAGGGCACAGGGTTAGGAATGTCCATTAGCCATCAAATCATTACCGAACGGCATCAGGGCACCCTAAACTGTCACTCCACCCTAGGAAAAGGTGCAGAGTTCATTATAGAAATTCCGGTTCGCCAATCATTATCGCCAATCTCACATCACTTGGGGGGAGAGGGTCGCCAGGTGCCATGAAATCCAAAGGGAATAATTTCTGGCAACTCCAATACACATACTGGACCTGCCTCTAGATTATCTGCCGACAAAATCTGGACAGTGCTCTGATCTCGATTTCCATCAAAGACAATGGTAAGAATCCAGCCAGAATCCTGGGAATTTGGAGCATAGATGGGTTCAATAGGGTAACAGCCGTCTTTAAACTTCATCAGGTTAAATCGACCATTATCGGGGTTTAAACAGCCAATGCCATCAAACAATTCTTCGTTTATCGCTTGAGACTTATAACAAAGGAAGAGAGCATTATAGTGCCGTCCAGTATCTTGAGGAGATGTGATTGGGAACTCACAGTCCAGGTCAAATAGTGGCCCGTTGGATAGAACTTTAGCTGCAGCGACATCTATCCGCAATCGATATAATCGTGATGATACCTGGGTTGTTGGACAACCTGTCACAAATTCTTTAAGCCACTGATTTGTATCAAAATCGGCGTAACGCACATAGTCAATGACGATTGACCCATCATCTGTTTGATAACCATTACTAAAGTGCCACTGAAACCAGGGATCGGTTTCAAATCGGGAGACTTCTGTTAATGTATGGCGATCAACAACAATAATTTGCGTTCCATACTGGGGTCGCCATCGCATCGCATCACTGAAGCCTTGGGTGCCCAACACAATTGGTAGCAAAGATAGTACTACCGGTGGTACTAGAAAAACAAGATAGGGACCCGCCAGGACAAAATCATGGATCAATGAAATCCGGGGCAGCGGTACCTGGCCTTGTTGCTGGATCTGACCAGAGGCATTACTACGATAAAGTTGAATATAATTTTTACGACCTAAAACAACGCCAAAGTTATACAAGTCTCCTGTCTGAGGATCTTGTTTAGGATGAGCTGCATAGGGTTGCCCTGGCTTAAGTGTGCCAAAATCTTCTAAACCCAGCGTTTCTAAGGTTTCTAGATCCAGGGCATGGGGATTCCCTGCTTCCCACAGTGCCAGTAGTTTATTGGGTAGGGCTAGGACAGAGGTATTTGCCACATTTTTGGGTTTAGCCCCCCAGCGTTGCCAAAATGGGCCGGGGGCGATTCGACTATAGCCGCCGTACAGGTACTGGTTAACGGCTGCTTCTGTTTGGAATCCCTGGGTTTGGACATAGCGATACAGTCCCATTGCGCCCATATCAGAAAAGTGAACGGCCAGGATACCGCCATCGCCATCAAACCAGTGATCAACAGCCTGCCCCGCCCGCTGCAGACGTCCTGCTCCATTGCAATATAGGCTACCTCGCAAATCGGTTGGAATTTGCCCCGTCAGTATGGGTAGGGGGGTGGGACCAAATTCGACGGCGGGGGTTGCGATCGCACGAGACCAAAGCGGTTTTCCCTGACTAAACGCATCACGATCTTGAATAGCGGTGTGCATTACATCCCTTTTTTTCTAGTTTATAGACGATTAAGCTAACCCACTTAGCCTTTTCTCTATGAGTACATTATTTTCGTGTTGAGCCCCTATGGGGTGGCTGAGGATTGACAATTTCGTAGGGTGCACTCCATTCACTTAATGACAACTGCAGACCTGTAAGGGGCAACCGAATATCGCTGAGGGTAAGCTGGCCCAGGTGTTCCTGGTGCTGACGGGACTGCTGTTGGCGTTGGTGCCATCGTCGAGAGTTGTGATATGCACGATGGCATGAACCGCAGAGAACAATGACGGGCTGTGGGGCTGACTTGTCTGTCACCGGGGTCTGAACGTTAGGGTTACGCTGGTAAAGCTTGGTCACATGGAGCATCCAGCGGCGGGGGTGGGCTGCGATCTCATCTACCTCGTTACCAATCCGCAGGGCAAAGTCTGCTAGTGATTCATCATGACGCCGACACTGCCGTCCACAGGCCCTACATTGCCAGTTCGCTGCTTGCTTAAGTGCGAGGGTATTTGAGAGTTTTGCATGGTTACTGGGCAATGGCATCTAGATAGAAACACGCTGGTTTGGGCCATAGCATAGCGCTAAATGAGCGTTTTGCAAGGGGGGGAGTGTAATTTTTTTTATACGCTTGTATTATTGGGCGTTTTCTGACCAAACTATCGGGGCTTCGTTACCCGCACAAACGCTGAATCTACAATGCGGGGCTGACCATTGACCAGTTGGACCGTAAACGTTCGTTCTTCTTTTTGCACCGAACCATCATGATAAAAATAGGTGTTTTGTCCCAAAAACTCTATGCTTTCTGGGGTTTGGCTCTGCACCTGTAGATTTTCTACAGACACTTGTTGAAACTGTTGAAAGAAACTGGGGTTAAATTGCTGGGCTACCGTGCCACCGGTTTGAGCCAGGGCCTGGTCCCAGGCCTGATTTGACAGGTGTGCGTAAAATTTGCTGATAACGGTTTGGGCGGTGGCTGGGGTTAAGGCAACGGTCTCGGTTGGTGGGGGTGGCTGGGTAGTTACTGTACCATCGGAATTATTGGTTACTGTGCCATCGGGATTATTGAAATCAGCCGATGAGCAGGCGCGTCCGATCAACAGACCTGCGGCCAAAATGGCGATACCGACAATAATAGCGGGCAGTTTTCTGGATGCCGAGCCTGATGCTGGGCGCGATGGTCTGGGGACAACTTCCGTGGCTACTGCGCTTTTAGGGCTAGCGGTCACGCTACTAGGCATTGACGATGGTGCCATGGCAGCCACAGTCAGCTCAGTAGGATTGGGACTAATCGTCTGGTTGACAGCGTTGGCGGATTTAGACTCAGGAGCAGACCCAGGCGTAGACATATACTGCACGAGGTCTTTAGGTAAGGACTTCAGGGCACTCAGCGCTTCTTTGGCGGACCGATAGCGGGCGCGAAAGTCGTAGCGCACCATGGTATCTAAAACGGTAATCAGTTCCACGGGCAGATGGGGCACATGGGCATGCCAGTCTAGCTCGCCGGTTTGGGCATGGGGCATAAGCTGTTTAGGCGGTTGGCCGGTGAGGGCCTGAATACCCATGATGCCGACGGCGTAGATATCGCTACTAAACTGGGGTTGACCGGCCAGTTGCTCGCTGGGCATATAGCCCTGGGTGCCAATGGAAATGGTATGACCGATGGCGGAACCGGCGGGTTGGGTACCGGCTTGTTTGACTGCCCCAAAGTCGATTACCACAATACGGTTATCCTGACGTCTGCGAATCAGGTTTGAGGGTTTGAGATCCCGATGAATGACCTGATTGGCATGGACAAAGGCCAGGGTGTCGAGCACATCCCCCAGAAAGTTGATTACTTTGGGCACATCCCAGGGAACAGTTTCAAACTCATCGGCCATTCCATGGCCGTCAATCAGTTCCTGGGCCAGGTAAAATTCGTTATTTTCTTCAAAGTGGGCAAGTAGGTGAGGAATTTGGGGATGGGAGCCTACCTGATATAGGACGTTGGCTTCGGTATCGAAAAGGCGTCGGGCGATCTGCAAGCTTTCGGCGTCTTCGACCTGGGGTTTGAGTTGTTTGACGACACAGAGGGGATGCCCCGGCAAGTGAAGGTCCTGGGCTTTGAATGTTTGCCCAAAGCCGCCTTCTCCTAGCTTATCTACGATTTTGTAACGGCCTCCCAGGGGGTGGTCTGACCTGTTTTGGGAGCGGCGGAAGTTTAGGGCCATCGGAGTTTAGGAAGAGGGGGAGAGGGGGAGTAGATTTCGGTGGCGTCTTTGTCTGAGATTATAGGATTTGATGGGGCTCCCAAACGTTTCCCTAGGACAGCTGGTGAATCGTGATAAACCTCTATGGAAAATCAGTAAACGACAGTGGTTGGGTATTTATTGGTCGGGTGCGATCGCAAATAAAGAACCCCCAGTGGATGCACACCAGGGGTTGAGTATGTGTTTAGGAAGTTTCAGCTTGACCTTCTTAAAGTGCCTACTTGAGTAGGAAAACTATCGAAATTAATAAAAAACCCCAATGCATAAAGCATTGGGGAAGGAACTTATGAAAAGATCAACCTAAGCGTTAACTTAGTGCCCTAACTACATCACTTTATTTCTAGGGATTAAATACCTATTCAACGTCACACGCTAAAGGGTTGCATTAAAAATCAATGCCCAAGTGATGAGGGTCAGTCAATGAAGAGTACGATACTTTATTTCTGTTTGGGTTAGAACCAACTGGTCAATCGCTAGTACAAGGCGAGGTTGTTGTGGATGCAATCACAGCTCAGAATGAACAGGGTAGGGAATTTACTGTCTATTTCAACCCAGCTGCTCATTTTGTCCGGTTAGAAAGCATTTTTTAGAATAGACAGAATATCTCCTGTAGGTGCCGTAGGGGCAACGGGTGAATCTTAATAAAACTGATAAAGGGCCTGACTATCTTCAAAGTCCTGACCTTCAGCAATGGCAACAATCAACCCCTTATGCAAAAGCCAATTGCCCACCATCATAGCCCCCGCATGGGTATAGTCCCGCTTTTGCTCCAGCCATTCCACAACGGCTGCTCCCGTAAAGTAAGTGGGTTCAACCAAGTCAGTATCCTCACTATTTAGCGGCTCTGGATGCACCTGCAGTTCAATACCCTGTGGCCCCTGCATCGCTGCAGCCAACGCCTCCAGGTCAAGATTCGTCAGCAGGTCAGGCAGGGGGGATGGCTCAGTTTGCTCGACAGTCTCCTCAACAAGTGACTCAGCTGGCATAAGTGACGTTGATGGACTGGCCTGAGCATTATCCATGTCACCTACACCAGCAGACTGTTGTTTAAGGATGGTAATAATCTCATCTAGTTGGGGCGATTCTAAGTGCACATCCTGCTGCACAAACGGTACTTCAATACCATGGTGACGCAAACTTGCTTCAATGGCATAGTTCAAATCACTTTTCACCCGAAATTGTTTGCGCGGTTCTCCCGTCCACACCATGATTTCAAAGTTCAAGGCGCTATCCCCAAAGCTTTGAAACCAGATTTCTGGCTCAGGTCGCAGCAACACCTCCGGATGCCGTTTAACCGCCTCTAGTAACGCAGTTTTTACCTGGGCAATATCAGAATTGTACGCAACGCTAACCGGAATTCGTAGACGGGATACTGGATCGCCGTGGCTCCAGTTAATCACCTCGCTCTCCAAAAACCGAGAATTTGGCACAATGATCGTCACCTTATCCAGGGTATTAATCTCGGTACTGCGGGCACCCACCTGTTTGACAATACCCACCAGGTCACCAATTTTAATAAAATCTCCCACCTGAATCGGACGCTCCAGAGTAATGATAAATCCGCTAATAAAGTTGTTGGTAATATTCTGAACGCCAAAACCAATACCCACACCCAGTAAGCTAGCAAGGATCGCTAGAGAACTGGCATCAATTCCTAACAGCTGTAATAGAACAATGACACCTAGAAACAGCAGCACATATTGAACTAAAACGCTGAGAATATCCTGCAGTCGGGGGTCAACTCGGGCACTACGCAGCACATAATTGCGGAAGAGTTGAGCGATTAAACGGGCGGCAAACCAGAGGCCAATGGTCAAGGCCAGCAATAGCAACAGGCTAAAGGCAGAATATTGACTATCACCAATGGCAATGCTTTTAGCGGTGAGCAGGGTGACAATGATATGCCGCCAGCTGCGCAGCTGTGGAAACAGATCAGTGATATAGATGGCAACGGTCAACCAAAGACCGACCTTTAAGCCGATTAACCCTAACCGCCAAAAGAACTTGATGGGTCTTTCCCAAACAGCTAAAGGCCCACCTGCCACTGCAAATTGTTGCCTTAAGACGCGAAAACTGCGACGACCTAATATGCGTAGGAGTAAGTGGATTGCGATCGCACCCCCTAATCCCCCCAGACCATAGAAAAACGCCTGACGTAAATAGGCTGGACTGCGCTCCTGTTTGCCATCGTAGAGAGCGGCTTCCAGGGCCTCGGCCCAATCTGTGGCTTGCTGCTCAAGCTGATAGCCCGCTTTAGTCAGATCCACCTCTGTAACCGTTGCTATGCGTATCCCACCATCCTGGCTTTGCAAGTAAACGGAACCATTTTCTTCATCAACAATAACGTCGATCTTAGCTGGCTCAGCTTTCTGGACCTCTTCCTCCAGTCGGCTATTAATGTCACGGGCCCGTTTAGCTGCGGTGACCACGTCAGGCACCCCACGGACTTCGAAAACTTTACGGCCATTGACCACTACGTTTGCGGTAGGATCCGTAGATGCCAGCTGTGATTGTGCCCCTGGCGAGACACCTAGCCAAATCAACACAATCAGGGCCAGGCATAGCCAAGAAAGCCTGAAGCGATGCAACAACCGTTTGAATCTAAAGCGTTGTGGAAATCTCAAGGGCACCAATGGTTGCATTGGGGGTCGTATTGGGAAGGATTAAGGACGATTCTGCGGGGTCAAGGTTGGGGCGGGCATTATTGAGCAATGCCTGGGCAGCAAACCACAGACCAATACCCAGAAGTAGTAAGACCCCCCCTCCGAGCAGCCAGCCCAAGATAGCATTGGGCTCCGTCGGCATGTCACTACTTTTAGCCACATGGCTATACTCGCGATTTAATTCGGTAGAGTTATCGTCCGCACTGTCAACAATCACAGCTGTTAACTTAAACGGCCCAATGCGGATAGTATCCTTTGGCGTAAATGTCTGGCCCGTTTGCTGGATTAACCGCCCATTGAGAAAGGTACCGTTAGCACTTTGGTCTGTAATGTGCAGCTGTCGATTCACCATAGAAATCAGCGCATGGTACCGGGATACCTGCTGATGGCTCAGCTCTAGCTGGGATACCGATACGTGCTCTAGTTGGGATGGCATTTTGCTAGCTTCACGACCAATCGCCACCGGCAGTGAGCGCGATACATGCTGAGATTGTCCCGTCACCGGGTCTTCCCAATTAAGTTGAATAACGACCGGTTTACCTGACATAGGTTGCCTATTTCGTAAGTTAAGCGCTTAGTTTGAGGACGATCTTATCGTAATGATTAGCAGGAAAAGGCATCCTTACGCGAAGAAATTTCCGTCGGCAAGTAAGGACAACTCAAGCCCATCAGAGGCAAGATCATTGAATCAGTCGAGCATTGTTACCCAACAATTGATGAAACGTTACAATTTGTGGGGTCAACGCCTCAATCAGGTGAGTCATCTAATGATTCTGAGAGCAAAGACAACTCGGATCATGGGGGTACTGACCATTGTTTTACTCAGCCTTTTGTTAGGATGCATCGATAGACCGTTCTGGCTACAGCGCAGTCACCAGAGCTATTTGACGTCATGCCAAAAACTGCCAATGACAACTTTATGGCCTTAACTTTATGACCTTAATTTTAACAGTATAGATTGGTTCGCAATGGGAGAACAATATTGCCTCAAGTGGTTGCCGCACCGCGACAAGGGGTGTGCGATCGCAACTATTCTTTTGCTAGCATAGCCTGAAGTATGCAAAGCCACCTGACTTTAAACATAGGCGTTCTACCATGAAACCTCAAGCAGAGCATTCAAAACCTCGTACCTTAGCGGACATAGGCTACTACTTCTTATGGGGGATCGTCTTTGGATTAGTGCTAGCGCTGATTCCACTAGCAATCAGCACACCAGCTTTCACCCTTTGGAATATTTACGCTACAGGAGGGCTCGTATTGGTTTGTGGCACCCTGTCTGCACTGGTGGGAAAAAGATTTTTACATGCTCTGATGCGGCTTTTAGAATTTTTTCCCCCAGTAGCCTAGAATACCGATTACCCAACCCTGCTGCCGCCATCGTAAGAACAGGTATTTCATCTATAATGCCCCAATACTGCTGCGGGAATCGACTCACGCATGAATGCTAATACACGAAGAAATATAAAAAAAATATTAATTTTAGCTGCAAATCCTGAAAATGCATCACGATTCCGTTTGAGGAAAGAAGCCCGAGAGATTGAAAAAAGATTTGAGCAATCAAAAACTTGGGCTAAATTTGATGTGCGATATGCTTGGGCAACACGTCCTAGGGACATTCGCCTAAACATGTTGGATTTTGCTCCCCATGTTGTGCATTTTTCAGGCCATGGTTAAAGAAAAACATAATCAGCCCCCTGATGAAAACATGGGATTAGAACCTAAGCTTGAAATTCCTTCGTCTGGTTCTCGTTTGCCTGAACCACCTCTTCAAGTTAGCCCCTATTTGGTTCTTAAGACAGACTCAGGTAAACGTCACCTATCATTGTTCGGTAATAGTTATTGGACTATTGGCCGCAGTGACGATAACAACTTTGTCTTGCCCGATCGCTGGATTTCTCGCAACCATGCCATGCTGCAGCTTATGGAAAGCGGAGAATTCTATTTAATCGATCTGGGCAGTCGCAATGGTTCATTTGTCAATGGTCGTAGGGTTAGCATCCCGGTCACTTTGTGTAATGGAGATGCGTTAACCTTTGGGCAAACTGAGTTACAGTTTTACTGTCCTACACAAAAAACTGTTGCCAGCAGCCATACTTCTATTAACTCCCATGACTCTACAGCTACGGTCACTCTCCATGTGCGCCGTTTAATCTCAGTTATGGTAGTGGATATTCGAGACTTTACCGTCCTAACCCGACAGCTAGATGAGAAAGTTCTGTCTGAAGTTATTGGTACTTGGTTTCGCCATGCAGGCAATATCATTGGCGAGTACGGCAGTTGGGTTGATAAATATATTGGTGATGCGGTTATGGCCGTATGGATTCACGGCACCCAAGAAGTAAAAACCGAAGAGATGCTCCAGATCAGTCGGGCTATCAGTGCGCTGAATGCCATGACTCAGCAACTTCATAAGCAGTTTCCTTTACCTTTCCCATTAAAGGTAGGGGCTGGCGTAAATACGGGCTATGCCATTGTTGGTAATACAGGTACTGGTGCTCGTCCTGACTACACAGCCCTAGGCGATACCGTTAATGCGGCATTTCGCTTCGAAAGCTCAACCAAACAGTTAGGGTTAGATATGGCCATTGGGGCAGAAACCTATAAGTATTTGAATAAGCTAGGGGCTAATGAGCAAACCTTCAAGCGCTATTCATCCTTACTTAAGGGCTATGACAAGCCTCTAACGACCTACACGTGTATGTTTTCAGACTTAGATCAATTTCTCATTAACTATGATCAAACAAATTCCTTGCTCTCATCAACGACTAAGAAAAACAATATAAAGAAAACTACTTATCGCTAGATACTATATTTAAAATTAAATGACTTTCGACCAGGTGTTATAAACAACATCAAAAGAATTTCAACATAATTTTATCCAATACTTTGATGTGATATTCCATTGCTCGTAGAACTTACACCAAAATTTTGCTGTATAACGCTATGAAAGTGAGGTAGTGTAAGGTACTTAAGTACGTTAGCTATTAATAAATGATTTTGCCAAGCATTTCGGAAATTCTGTATATCTTTGTCGAAAATAAAAACGATCAGCATTAAGTACGTCTGGAATGTCAATGGACCTCTATGCGATCGCAACCCCGGACTTTTGTCAGTTTAGTCACGGGGGATTCAAATTCCCCAGCTAACTGGTATTCAAAAAAATAATGGTTATACTTCTTTAAGCTTGCTTTTTTGAAGAGGATTAACGCATGTTTATTAAGTGCTCTGTACGATAACACGGGCATTATTAAATTATAGGCTTACCAGTGATTGCTCGAAATTGTTTCAATAGGACCTCAAGTGAATCTACAAACACTCGTAAATAGTGACCATCGTGACGCCTATTTTACCCAGGCCGAGTACGCGAAAAAACTAAGGCCGTTGCTTCCTAAAGAAGCTTTTTTACCTAATTACAGTCGTGTCTGGATACTGTTGATCAATGCAGCAATTTTGCTTTTAGGTTGGGGGATTGCCAGTTATCTTGATCAGTGGAATTGGTACTTACTGTGGCTTTATCTCCCATTCTCTTTAGTAATGGGAAATAGCATCATTGTTTTATTGTTTAGCACCCATGATATATTGCACAGCAAGACAATTAAGCATCCATTCATTCGATGGATTGTTAGTTTGATCGGGTTGACAATGTTGTGGACACCGCCCACGTTTTGGAAGGCTGTACATAATCGAGAGCACCACAACAAAACTAATTCTCTGCACGATCCAGACCGAAATTATTTATATGAGCAACCCAATAATTGGGGAAAGTGGATTCAAAACCTTTTTGTTCCTTCATCAGAAGTTAACTCACTTTGGTTGTTCGTAGGTATGGGGCATGCATGGGGCATGCATACGTTCCGTAATTTAAGCTCTGTCCTGTTGTTTAACAATGCACTGACCCAGTATGCTCCAGCAGCTTTTAAGGTAAGTAACAAGGAAAGAAGAGCTATCTCATTTGAACTTCTGCTGATTATGGGAATCCACCTTGCTATTTTATTTTTTCTGGGTCTTCATCCAGTCAAAATTATTCTTAGCTACTTTCTCCCCATTTGGATTGGCCATGCTGGTGCCATGTTCTATATCTACACCAACCATATGTTATGTCGCATGACCAGCGTGAATGATCCACTTATTAATAGTGTGTCGCTTCGGGTACCTAAAGTCTTTGATTTGTTACACTTAAACTTCTCATACCATACAGAACACCATGTCTTTCCAGGGGTCAACTCAGATTACTATCCACAGGTTCAGTCACTATTACAGGCCCACTATGGCGATCGATTTAATTTGTTAGACGCTGGTGAGGCTTGGCGTTTAATGTTAAAAACACCTCGGCATTACAAGAATGAGAATACCTTTATAGACTGGACAGGAAAAAAGATTGTTACCTGCCCTCTTTCCTGTGAAGATGAGAATCAACTAGTACTCTAACTTTAGTTACGATCGCAGCCACGCCCTCCAGTCAGTTTAGTGGCATGGGTTTCAGGGGCAGTCAAGACATAAATGGCACGGTCAACTTGGTAAACAACTGACCGTGCCATTACAACTTTGAGCTAATTTTATGTGAAAAGCATTTCCCACCAACTCATCTCAACTCATGTAGGCAAAGCAATCACACCAAGCTGTTGAAACATAGCCAGCTGATCTAAAACTTCCCATTCCTCAATAATTTTCCCTGCCTTAAACCGACTGAGAATGGTTCCATGCACATTTATCGGTTTCCCAGTCGCCGGTATGCCCATTAGGTCTCCCTCATGGGTACCGGTTAACGTAAAACAGGTGACGATTTTGTTCTCTTCAGTCGTCAAGTCATCAATCTGTATCTTTAAGTCGGGAAACGCCGTACGAAACGTGCCAATAAACCCTTTCAGCCCATCTAGACCATGGATTTCTTCACTGGGACTACCAAAAATGTAGTCTGGATGAAATAGCTCATCAAAAACCAGGAAATTCCCCTTATTGATACCTTCTTCGATATAACGACGGATGATTGTTTGATTATTGTTAGCCATGGGTTCCTCCTAATTAGGTCAATCCTTTGCAAAACTCTATGTCAAAGACAAAGTGAAACCGTAAACATACCCGCTGATAAGAAAGCAGCCACTGTCCGCACATGGTTCCAAAATGTCCAGTCGGTCAAATATCGAGTCCATAGGGTTGCACCATCTGCACTCCCCGGTGCAACAACTGCCAGTGCATCATTTAGCGGAATGTTGCCAGCTACTGTTACCCCAATTGTGCCAATCAGATACAGTAAACTACCGACTACCCAATAGAGGGAACCCGGCTGTTCCCATTGTCGCAGTGCAGCAATCGTCAGTATCAGGCAAGCCACCCCTGGCCCAAAGAAAGCGGCCATAAACCACGGGTTGATGACTGTAATATTAATGGCTTGCATGGTTGCAATGCCTGATGCGTTGGGCTGTTGCCCCAGGGCCTGCATAACAAATGTGGAAAAGGCAAAGAAAATACCAGCAGTCAAAGCACTACCGATGGCAGCAAACAGAATTAAAGGTAAACGCAAGTTTTGAACAATAGCCATGATGGTCTCCAGTAAATTGTTATGGTTTGAAATTGGTGTAATCGGTCCTTTTGACTTCACTCAAGGTCTGGTTGGTAATGAAGTGTCACACCGTTGGCTGAGCGTAGTGGACGTCAACGGTGCTTGTGGCCCGTTTTCAATAAGACAAACTCGGAGCCTGACGCAAATAAGCGTCATCAGATAGCTGTTTCAAAATAAAATCAGCCACATCGCCACGGGTAATCTTCAGTTTTGATGTCTTATCAGTGCCAGGAAACCCATGGCGATACTGCCCTGTTCGGTCACCCTCAACCAATGCTCCCGGTCGCACAATGGTCCAATCCAGGTCACTTTGCTGCACATAACTCTCCTGCAGTTCATGGTCAGCAAACACATTCCGCAGAATAAAACCAAACATGATGTACTTCCAGAAAAAGTTCAGACTACCCCAGCTATCACCAGCCCCTAGCGTTGTCTGACAGATAAACCGTCGTACACCCGTTTGCTCCATCGCACGGAGAATCTGTCGGGTACCTTCTGATCGAATCTTGCTTTTTAGTTGCTGACCGGCCCCGAGGATACACACCACCGCATCCTGACCCTGTACTGCCTGCGTCACCGATGACAGGTCCATGACATCCCCTTGAGATACCTTAAGGTGAGGATGCTGAATATCCAGCTTAGTAGGGGTGCGGACAAATGCCGTTACCCTATGTCCCTGTTCCAGGGCCTGATCCACCACATGACGACCGGTACCCCCTGTAGCTCCGAAAATGACTAGTTTCATGATGTTTGCTCCTCAGCAATGACATCCTTAGCCTATGGAAATGATTAATTCTGAGCTTTCTATTTCTTGCGATACTGTCATAATCTTGCGGGTAGTTATAATTAGACTCAGATGTAATGGGCTGGAACTGTGCAAGAACCTGCTATACAACTGGTTTCCTCACCCGATCAGGGCACGGCATCTATTCATGTCGAACAGCTGATAAATCCTGCTGGTGAATGCCATTTCCATTGCGAACATGGGCATACGCTGTTTATGTCCCTTGCTCCTCGTCCGATTCAATATTTGCAAGCGCAAGATGGTAAAACCCACACAGGGCTTTACAAAAGAGGTGACATCACTATTGTTCCGGCCAATACGCCGCTGTTTGTTCGGTGGGAAGGGGATGAACATGGCTTAGAAATTCAGCTGACAAATGAGTTTGTAAAACGTGTCGCCCAGGAAACGATTCAGCAGGATTGCGATCGCATCCACCTACTCCCTCAATTTCAAACCAATAGTCCCCAGATTGAACCCATTGCCCTGATGCTCCTTAGCGAGCTAAACCAGGGTGCATCAGGCAACCGGCTATATCTGGATTCACTGGCTAATGTGCTAGCTGTAAACTTACTCAGACAGCATGCCACCACTAAAACTTCGGTACCCACATACGAAGGTGGCCTACCCCAGCATCACATACGGCGAGTTTTAGATTATATTGATGCTCATCTGGACCGCGAAATTAAGCTGGCAGACCTGGCACAGCTACTAGACATGAGCCAGTTTCACTTTAGCCGTTTATTTAAGCAGTCCATTGGCATCTCTCCCCACCAGTATTTAGTACAACAACGGGTGGAACGAGCTAAACAACTATTGAAACAAACTGATCGCCTAATTGTGGATATCGCTTTAGAGTGTGGATTTAGCAGCCATAGTCATCTGAGTAAACAGTTTCGTCAAGTGACTGGCATGAGCCCTAAAGCCTTTAGAGCCAGTTAACTATTCTCCGTATCTAAAAACGCTAGTTTTCAACGTGAAAATTCCATTTCACCCTGCACCAATACAACCTAAATATCGTCCCCTTACCCTTAAATCATTTTTATTCAAAAATATGAAGGACTTTATCTCCGTGAAGTCTATGAAACTGAAATCTGTTATACGATTGCTGATTATCGGCATGCTGGCATTAAGCCTTCTGAAGACGACGGCTCAAGCAAGCTACCTAGCCCCCCATGTCGACAACCCCTTTGTCGGGGCAATTCCCTATGTAAATCCTGACTATGGGGAAAAAGTGCAGAAACAAGCTACCCAAACTGCCGGGAGATTAGGCGAGAAAATGACTCAGGTCGCTACCTATCCGACCGCAGTCTGGATGGATCGGATTGGCGCGATTACAGGCACATCCGCCGATGGCACCAAAATTGCTATGAGCTTACGCGAGCATTTAGATACTGCATTAGCACAAAAACTCCCTGACAAACCGATCACCTTTTTGATGTTGGTCTACAACTTGCCAAACCGGGATTGTCATGCCTTAGCCTCAAATGGCGAAATTCCCCATGGCGGCATTGAGCATTATAAAACCGAATACATTGATCCGATTGCAGAGATTTTCAGCGATCCGAAGTACGCAGATATCCGTATTGTTACGGTGATCGAACCGGATTCATTGCCTAACCTCGTCACCAACCTTTCGACGCCTGCCTGTGCTCTGGCAAAATCGAGTGGCGAATATGTCGAAGGGGTGCAATATGCCTTAGACACACTGCACCAAATCCCCAATGTCTATACCTATGTTGACCTTGGTCATTCCGGGTGGTTAGGCTGGGACAGCGCGTTTGGTCCGGCGGTAACACTGATCGCTGATACGATTAAGGGCACAAAAGCTGGCGTGAACGCAGTGGATGGTTTTATTTCAAATACCTCCGGCAGCACCCCAGCAGTTGAGCCGTTTATGAAAGAATTTACCGGTAGTCAGCCGATCCGCTCCTCTGATTTCTACGATTGGAACCCATATATCGACGAAGTCAGCTTTATGGGGGCGATGTACGATGCTTTTGTGGCTGAAGGTCTGCCACCGACAATTGGTATGTTAGTGGATACCAGCCGTAACGGATGGGGCGGTCCACATCGTCCGACCGCTGCCAGCATCTCTACAGATGTAAATACCTTTGTAGATGAGTCTCGCATTGATAGGCGACCCCATCGCGGTGGTTGGTGTAACCAGATCGGAATGGGTATTGGTGAACGCCCAGTCACAGAACCGTATGAGCATTTTGACGCGTTTGTATGGGTTAAACCTCCGGGAGAATCTGATGGCGTCAGCGAAGCCAACATTATCGATCCCGATGATCCGGCTAAAGGGTTTGACAGGATGTGCGATCCCAATGCGCCCAATAGAGACAAACCACAATACTCGACCAATGCCATGGCGGGTGCCCCCCATGCCGGACGGTGGTTTGCGGAACAGTTTAAAGTGCTGGTCGAAAATGCTTATCCGCCACTTTCATCAAGGTAATTGCAATCGATTAAAAGTACTACTAGAGGTGCGCTATAGCCTTCGAACAAACAGTGAGTCCGGGCGATTTTCAAGCCCTAACGGCAGATACACGTGTTGCCATGGAGCATCAATAGCGTCGTCCATTTCCACATCGACATCACTCAACAACAACCGTAAACATTCTTCAGTTAACGGTTGTATTACTTCAGCGCTATACCCATCACCATTAAAGACAAGGGAAATATTTTGGATCCCTTGATGGGGTAATGTTAGCAGCTTAGCCAGGAACCTCAGACCATTCGAATAACCTGCTTTATCATCTGGTGTAGCATCAATACAAACACGAAGTGAAGAATTATCCTTTGCCTGTGTAAATGACAACGATGTGTAAGTACCTGGCCAACCTGTTGGAATAGAATGATGCCATCGCACATCACCCATCTCACTGCCAAACCCATAGATACACTCAAATCCTGAAGGGGGTGTACTCAAATATGTTGTCATCGAGTCAGAAGAGAGACCTAAAATCTCCCATGACAAGCTAAATTCAATAAACTGGCCGCGCCATGAAAGCCATTTCATTTTAGTTTTTAGCCGCTAAAACCTTACGATAAACAATCTTGTCAGCACCTATGTCATAAAAATCGCGTATTCGTGCTTCTTCACTGTAGCCACACTTACAATAAAACGCTCTGGTCCGGTCAAAACTTGCTAGCGTCTCCACTAGCAATAAGCGAGCATTCCGTTCTTTTAATAGTTGCTCCACATGGCGTATTAATACAGTTCCACGCCCTTGCCCCTGATACTCAGGTTGAATAGCGATAAAGAGTAAATTCCACGTGCCATTGGTCATCCGCTCTGGTGCGCAGTAAGCTACACCTACTGGTCCGTCATCATCATCGGTCAGCCAAACGTGCTCGCCGTTACCACTAAAGAAATCGGCCATCATTTCGCTCAAAACCCTACATTCACTCGGTTCAAAGCCAATTGCTTCAGCAATGGCCAGCAGGGCAGTTGTGTCATCAGGGATAGTAGGTCGAATCATAGAATATCACAGGTAGATGGCATTGTTACTAGGGGTGTCATTGATTCTGAACAATTCTCTGCAAAACAGCAAAACTATCTTGTGCAGCAGCATATTAATGGTTTGCAGGGCATATCCTAACTGTCTTTGGCAGCGTTCAACAGAGACTATACAAACTTATAACCTTAAAGGGCTCTTGCCTCAGTGACAGTAAAGTTACGAGTGACTATGCCCAATAAGTCTCTTTCGTGATTATTACTATCTTTTACAGAATCTACTTTGACGGAATATAGTTTAAACCTAATAGTGTTTACACCATCCTTCAGAATATTATCTTGTTTTCTGTGGCCTTTGAGTTTCCCTGCGGTGTCCCCAAACAGACTATAGGGCTCATTGTTTTCAATCTTAGTATATTTACCGTTAAGGTTAAGATATATGCTGACTACTTTGTTGAAAAAGTAGCTGCTTTCGGGAATGGAGGCTGAAATTGTAATCTTCCGATTGGCAATGTCGTTAGCAGATACCTCGGCTCCATCCTCAAGGGTAGCAATCAATGGATTGGTCTCGGTCTCGGCTTCAAACAAGCCGACTTCAAGGTCATCAGTTGGCTCCGTTGAAGGCGTTTCTTCTTCATCGTCTGGTTGAGATGTCGTTCGGATCTTGAGCTTAACGGGTAGGTTTACGATCTTTTCGATGCAATCTATTGTGGCATCGGAAACTTGGATGCCAAGTCTTTCGGCTCGATGCTGGTCGAGTTCGATATAATCATCAAGTTCCGAGTTTTTGTCTGAGTCTTCATCCAGGACAAGCTCTAACGCATCGGCAAATTCCAGGACGGAAAACACACGTTGACACTCGATTTGTTTGGTTAGTTCGGCAAGGGTTTCGGTATCTACAACACCTGGCTCACCTTGAGGACCTGGTTCACCCTGTATGCCTTGGAGGCCAGTCTCGCCCTGAGGGCCTTGCGCGCCTTGGGGGCCAATTTCTCCTTGCTCGCCCTGTAGACCTTGTTCACCTTGGGGGCCTGGTTCTCCTTGGGGGCCTGGTTCTCCTTGAGGACCTGGTTCACCCTGTATGCCCTGGGGACCAGTCTCGCCCTGTAGACCTTGTTCTCCTTGGGGACCTTGTTCTCCTTGGGGACCAGTTTCTCCTTGATGCCCTTGCTCGCCCTGCTCCCCCCGTAAGCCTTGGGTAGCATCTAGTATGGCGAGGGTGAATGTAGATTTAGAGGAGCCGTCAGTTATGCTGATCTGGTGGATGCCAACAGAAAGTTGGTCTGATGAAATGCTGGTACCGGTGCCAATCAAACCATCGATGCTGGAGGTCCAGGTAGGTTCGGTGACTTCGGCGGGAATGGCGGAAAATAAGACAGCGGTGCCTGCGGTTGCGATCGCTCCATCAGTGGGGCTGGTAATGCGGGGGCCGGTCATAAATGAGATATCATCCAGGACCAGGGTGGCCAAATTGTTGTTGGGGTTTTGTATCAAAACGGAGGCGATGGGAATATCGCTGACAAAACCGATAAAGCCCTTGGCATTTGTGGCAGGAAAGTCATAGGTATCCTCGTTGAAGGTGGCCTGGGCCGCATCGCCAGTGGATTTGGGGGCTGAGTAGTCCACCCCCCAGGCTAGAACAGGTTTGGGAAACTGAATGCTGAGGGAGGCTTTGGGGTTACCATCAAGACCCAGATAGAGAGCGGTTGTGCCGTTAATGGTCTGGGAGTTGGTGCCTTCAATCAGGACCATACTGCCTGTTGCGCCAATGGGTTTTACGGTCTCAAGTTCAAGCTCACCAGCGGTATTGATATCGTTGTAGATCAATGTTCGGGGTAGCTCGGCATTAAAGGTTTCAGTCGTTAGCGGATTATCGTTTACCGTGGCTTCCCAGGTTTCTCGGTCGAAAAAGGAGAGTGTAGTGCTCATGGTGTAAGACTTATAGCAATCGTGATTAGTAAGATAAATTGGGTCCGTTACACGGCGACTAATTTATCCTGTGAGGATGGGGATTTATTTCTATGGGCTAATAATTCTTGAGCACCTTTGTGGTGAGGATCTTGGTTGAGAACTTGCTGAAGTAAGGTTGTAGCTCGGTGTGGGCGTCCTAAGTGCTGACAGCACAGAGCCATGTTGAGCAAAGTCTGAATCTTTTGGCCATGGAGTTTATTAGACTGTTCAAAATAGTTCAGAGCAAGATCATAGTCCTGGAGTTTATAACAAAGATTAGCAATATTAGAGGCGAGATCGTTGTCTTCGCCAATGGGAAAGTAGCGTTGCCAAACCTGGTCAATGGCGGTTAGCACAGCTCTGTATTCCTGGGGGGTAACATTGGGGGCCAGCTGGTGCAGCCGAGGCAGGTAGCGACCAAACTGGTGGCTATCGTAGTGACTGAGACGCAGGTAGGCAAGGATGTCGGCCACATCCATCTGGTTCAGGGTGTGTTGAACATGTTTGGTAATGCGGAAAAAGTCATCGGGGCCAAACGTTTGGACATAGCGATCGTAGGCTGCTTGCGTTTGGCGGTATCGTTCGGGTTGATGGCCCATGATTAGAGCAATGACACAGAGGCTTTGGGGGGGCGTAGTGGGTGTGAGGGCAATGCCACCTTGTTGTTCACAGAAGGTTTTGAATAGCCCATAATTGACGCTGAGGGAGAAACAACCGTGATGGGTGACAAGTTTTGGAGAGTGATTATTCTGGAGTTGGCTGAGGTCGAGTTTGCCTTTGTCAGCGGAGAGTAGCAATAGGCCTTGCTGGGAAAATGCCTGTAAACGTTTAAGGCAGAGGAGTCCAGTGTTGGGGACCAGGAGGTGCGTGTCGGTGAGCTGCTGCTTGTAGTGGTGCAGGAGGGCTTGGAGTTGAGGATCCAGGTTGGTGAGGTCGGTGGGTTGGTAATCGTAGTGGAGATCGAGCTGATCTAGGAGTTCTCCAGGAGTTAGCTCTTTGGGTTTCTGGTGGCAGAAGAGAGAGACGAAACAGCTGTGAAGCTGACCGTTGTTAATGTAGTAAAGGTCTTGTGGAATACTGTCAAAGAGGTAGTTGGCGATGACAATTAAAGGACGATCAAGGGTCTGTGGCGTGAGGATTTGGCCACTTTGCTGGAGGCTGAGCTGGTTATCATAGCTGATATCAAAGCGTGCAGTATCAAGGATACCCTGCTGGAAAAAGGGACGAAACTGAAAATGGTGATGCCAGGCGTCAAGGTTGGCCTGAGCGAAGTCGGTGAGAATATAGCGGAAGTGGGTAAGAGAGACTTGGTTTTGCTGGCAGATCTGGGTAAGGTGGGAGAGAAAGTGGAATGCAAAGCGACCGGACCCAGCCCCCAGTTCGCACAGGTAAATGGGTTGGGCACTGGTGAGATGCTGGGTTTGGTCCTGCCAACAGGCAAAGGCTATTTCAGCATAGGCATGGGCAATAGTGGGATTGCTGGTAATGTAGTGGGGAACCTCACCCTGGGACCAGGCATTAAGCCCCCGCTGACTAAAGTAGTCCCGCTGTAGCGTCCATAACAGGGATTGGGAAAATGGCTGGGGCTTAGCAACACAGAATCCTCTATGGTCACGTTCAATGCTGTCCAGGAAATTGGAGTTACCTGGTAGGTCTGGTCTGTGTGTGGTGGAGGTAGAATACTCCCCACAGATAAGCCTATGGTTTCTACTTTTCTTTTTTCCCATAAGTTGAATCGCGATCGCACTGTAAAGTAACAGGTAGAATGTCCAATTGAAGCACCAGTATTCTTGTCTTGACAGGATGTTGCCAGCAGATAAGGTTGAGGGGTAGAGATATGGCGATTCCTCCCCCCAACTGTCTCCTGGTGGAAGCATTGCAGATGTAGATCAGGTGGAATATTTAGTATTTTCCATTGAGAGAACTAGCACCAATGTATATTTCCTCCAAAGGAGAAGACTTAATAATATCCTGTTATGGTTGTTGGGTTTCTTGTTTCAATCCACCCTACGATGAGAACGATCTCACTATTTCATATGGTGAAGGAGCGACTTACTCGTTATGTCGGTGCCACATCCTTTTCCTCCTGCTTTTTCTCTTCTTTAGCATCAGCATCAGCTTTCGGGCCCGCGAAATCGTCTAAGTTCCCATAATACTTAGGTACAAACTCGGAAAACGGCTTATTCCTTTCAGCTATTAAACTTTGAGTAAAACTGGCCTTCTCTTGTAGGTTTTGTGGTTCATGATCCCGCAACGGCATAAACATGTCGCAGGAAAAACAGGCTGGGACTATAACTTTCCATCCTTGGGCAATGAGCTGCGTTATCTCTGCTCTCAGGCTTTCGGGTGTAGGAGAGTCTAGGTCGGGATGCCATATGTCTCGAACTTCTATCTGTAGGTCGGGGTTATCGCCAACTAGCTTCTCTGAACTAAGTAAATCTTGTGCATAGAACTCGACAGGGAAATGACGTTTTTGACCACCGCCTACCGTCAAAGCATCTGTAGCATGTAGGTAGGATATATTTCCGTCCTGATCCTTTACCATTCCCATTTGTTGCATATGCGAACCGCTTATTACCACAAACTTGTTATTTTCCTGAGGGTCTGTTTGATGTAGGGTTTCAACCAGTTCTCTCCATGCAGTATTTCCAGCTTGTGCTGGAGTTATGTATAGATCATGAACTTTTACGAACGGAACTGCCTCAAACACAAACTGATTCTGAAAGTCTTTCTCCACATTAAGTCTTTGTCTAATTTGGCTCTTGCTACCCGTTCCCAGATAATACATTTGCTCTGCCACGAGGGGTGACAACTCTTGGTCATCATGATCATACAATCTTATTCCTTTGTTATATAATCGCTGTTTTAAGGGATTATTTTTATTCTTAAATTCCTGTAATCCTTTTGCAAATGCTTTCTTCACACCTTTCTGGGTAGCTTTGACGATCTTGTCTTCTTCTTTTCGCCTGGACCTCAGGGTCCCTTGAAAATCTGGCTGGTTCAAGGGCGCTCCATGTTTGAGCATTTTAGAAAGCCTCATGGGTAATGGGTTACCGTAGTGGGTTAGATTTCCCTTTGTAACTTTGCCTTTCACTTTGCTCCAGTCTCGCGGTCCCTTGCTCCTCCTCACTGCCACATTTGTAGAGGCATCTGTTCCAGATCCATCGTCGACTTTAATCTCTTGTAGCTTGCTGTCCCCGTTATCACTGTCTCCAATATCGCTAACAGTGCTATCTCCAGGGGATAAATCTGAATCTAAAACAGAAACACTGGTCAAGTCAGCAATATCAGCTTCAGATCCTCTTCTTTTTCTTCGTTGTCTACTCTGGTTATTTTGATTCTTTAGCGCGTCATTAACGTTGCCTACGCTACGGCTGCGGCTTCTCTCTTTTTTCTTACCTTTCCCTGGACCTGAAAACATGGCTTTCTCCTTTTTAATTCGGTAGTAATTAAATCAATTTACTCTTCACTCAAGTACTGCGTTAACTCCTAATTAAACAGCACTTGAACGTTTTCTATACGATATCCCTATCACGCTCCAAAAACTTTTCTTTGGTCTTTGGCAATGCCGGTGCTCCCCCTATTCCTCGAATTGGTTCAGCTAATGTTGTCATCTTTTTCTCCTTATACTGCTGCTATGAACGTTTGCTGTGGTGCCATCCAACGCCTGACGTACTAGCTTGGGTGGAGTCTCGATATTACTGGCGATTCACCCTAGCAGGAAGCTGCTGGGCACGTTTGCTGCGGCGCAGTGCCATATCCGCTGCATCTTCTCTGAGGGCAGTGTGACGACGATGGTTACGCTGATGTTCATCCACAGCCTCATCGGGAAGATAAAAGCCCTGGGCCAGTTCTTCAGCAGTAGCGTCACTTTCCCGAGGCAGGTAAAAAACATTGATCTTCTGCTCCTGGTCATCGCGGGTGACATTACTTTTGCGCACCGCAGCATAGAGTAGCGCCGTTGGGTCATCTTCTCCGTCAGCTGCAACTGGGAAGAGTTTGCGATCGCGTTTGCGGTCATACCGAGACTTGCCGTTAATCATGGCATTGGCGATCTCCAATTGAGCCTGGGTGCTAATCTTCTCATCATCAACATAGCGCCCTTGTAATAGTTCTTTTGGCGTTGCCTGACTGCGCCGGGGCAGGTATTCAAGGCTGCCATCTTCAAGCTTAGTCGCCATTAAGGGTCGCCAGGTTTTCAAGCTAAACCGAGGTTTGCGGTTTAAGACTTCTTTGCCCATGGACTCAGTCTCAACATCGTCATCCTCGATGTATCGCCCCTGGCTCAGTTCAGCCCCAGTCGCATCTTTTTTTCTGGGGAGATATTCCTCAATTGGCTGATTGGTCTTGGGATCGATGCGCTCTGCAGCGAATACGGTCCGCCCACGGCTATCGGATGTTATCCCAAACCGCATCTGATTAATATCCTGGCGCAGTTTTGCCGCTGGCTTCTGAATCGCTTCATCGTCAATATATCGACCCTGGCTTAGTTCCCGTGGTGTTGCCTCACTTTTGGCAGGCAGGTATTCCTTGGTGGTTTTGTTAGTTTTGGGATCAGTCCGCTCTGTTGCAAACAAAGTCCGGCCCTCACCATCAAGTTCAGAAATGGTATCCAGAGTTTGCTTGTCTTTGTCCTTGTAGGCTGGACCAGTCTGACTGATAGAGGGTTGGGTAATCGCATCCTCACTGACAAATACACCCGAGCGACGTTCTATATCACTCGCATCGGACTCAGCGGGTACATACTTGAGCTTGCCATTAATCATGACGGGAAAGAGGGTGCGGCCACTCAACAGCTCAATCTTGGCTGACTTATACTCGACCTGTCCATCTTTTGTCTTGACGGGAAAGAGAGTGCGGCCCTTGGCGTCTGTTTTTAGACCGCCCTCGGCCAGTTTGGCGGGAACATTGGGTTGTTTTCGTGGCCGCTTTTTTCTTTGCGTTTGCGCCTGCTTGAGATCGTGCTTCTGGCGGTTTAAGAGGGATGGCCGTGAACTATCACTACCGTCACCACTATCCCTTGCAGGGGTGCGCCTCAGGCGACGTGGACTGCGATTACCTGGATCACTCCCACTTTTGAGCGCAGCTTGTTTCCGTTTTCTCTTGATTTTCTTTTTTAAGCTTGTCAGCATTGTGTTACCTGATTGATATCTGAAGGGCTGTTTGGCTAAGGCCTATGCCCCTCCCATGGGTAGGAGGGGACACAAGCACCCTAGACTTTAGCTTTGTAGACCATGACCATTTCGGCATTCTTCAGCGTGTTGCGATCGCCCTGGAGACTCAACGTCCATACACTGCCCCGCTGCCCCACACTTAAGGTACTAGGCCGCAGTAAGGTGTTGTGGGGGACCTGGAGATTATCGTTAATGATAAATGTTGCGCCACCCTGACCATTCTCGTACTCATAGCGGGTGAACAGCCCCATAATCTTGCTACTACTCATATTGGGGAACATGCTCTGGGTCAAGCTAATCTCGATCTCGTCAACATCACCCGCCGTGAGCGCTGCCCACTCATCGGGGAAGTTGTAGGCCAGGTCAAAGAAACTGCTGGCGTCATAGGGCTTGAGCAACCCCTTAATCTCGTTGGCAAAGCGATTTCCTCCTTGTTGGGCGGTGTAGCGCAGCTTGATGGTGACATCGAGCAGATCGGCAGGATTGTAAGAACCTTTCTTACCATTGAGTTCTAAGCGCCAGTTGGATACGGCTCCCGTCCCCTCAAAGGGGAGATAACGCTCATCGCCAAAGTTCAACTCAAACATGCCGCTGTTTTCGGTGTATTGATCCACATGGGAGAGCGCTACCTGCTGGTTGGCCCGCCAGTTGGCGCGAACGTTGGAGGTGGGCTCATTGGACGGGTCCATCAGGTGTTTGACAGCCTTGATGTCTGTATCCAGGACCAACTTGCTACTGAGCTGGGTCAGTGTAGCATTAACCTTCTGACCTTCGCCCACATCAAAGGCCAGGGAAACGGTTTTAATCTGGCGGTTGTAATGACCGGGGAAGTCGTAGTCAAACAAGGCCTCGGATAAACGGAATTGGCAGAATCCCTTGGTCTTAAGGTCAAGCAGGGCAATTGGGTCTAACTCTAACAATGAGATATCCTTAGTGATTTCAAAGCGTCGGCTATCCTTTTCCAGGTAGGCTTTTTCCAGGCGATCGAGATCCAGTTCTAGCTGTGTCCCGGAGAGTAGACCTTGCTTTTGGCTATCCCAGTACATGCCATTGATGTAATTGACCTGGCGTGCTTCCAGCCCTTTTTCAAAGATCAAGGCTTGTTCTGCTTGCTTGGCATAGTCGTGGGCCAACTTATAGGTCTGGAAAAAGAGACCTGAGAGCTGGCCACTCATCCAACTGTAAAGCTCTAGATTCGAGAATTTACTTTTCATAAACTCGGCAATCGACTCATGGTTTTCGATTTCCTTTTGGTGTAAGAGTAATTCCTGTTGAGCGATCGCAATTCGGCGCTCTTGAGCTGCGATTTGATAGTTAAGTTGTTCAATTTCACTCGTTGCCATCTTTTTCTGGAGTTCCCAGTCTTGTTGGGTGCGCTTGAGCTGAGCAACAATTCCAGCGACCTCACCAGCCATGCTCAGGGCCTCGGCCTCCGTTTGTAATCCTTCAGCACCAAACGATAATGCTTTGGAAAGCGCTTCTCCTCCTGTTGTTGAACCAATGCAGAAAGGTCCGATATGAACTTGGGGGAACATCGCCACCACTGCTGCTGCCAGACGACCAGCACCCACAATATGGTTAAGGATAACGGAGGTATTCATCAACTCAATTTGCTTCTGCTCCTCCGACAGATATCCATTGGTAATCAGAGTTTCGTAATGGGTGAGCTGCTCCTGGGCTCCTTTTTGGGTTTCTTGGAGGTTTTTCAGAGATTCCTTAGCTTCTTCGATCTGCTTGGTTTTGATTAAGGTCGTCATGTCTAGAATGATGGCCTCCTGTTTACTTTGCAGCAAACTGAGTTCTTCGGCATCCTTTTTCTCTAGCGTTGAAAGGAGAGTATCGCCCAGGGATTTGAGGCGACTCACCAGGTCACGGGCTTTGGCCATCAGAGACGTAAAGCGATGGTTCGGCACCGTTGCCGCACTGGCTGCCATCGCCACGGCGGCGGCGACTCCGCCACCACCGGCTACCGCATTGACCAAGGCCATCGGGTCAATCGGTGGCTGGAACAAGGGCAGAGGCTGGGCCACGCCGTCAATATTCAGACAGGCCCGAATTTTGCCCAGACGGTCTTCTACCCGTGTCCAATACTCGGTAAAGAGTTCATTTTCTGGCAAATAGAAGTAGGGGTTGGTAATGGTGTCGAACTGAGTTGCTGCAAAGCTCAGGCTTTGCTCGCTGAAATAACCATCGTTCTCATTTTCCATCTCAATCAGGAAGTCATAGTCTTCACTGCCGCTGTAGTAAGGGTTGTCGATGATGCCACTATAGGTAGTAGTATTTTCCAAGACAACCCGGCCCATATTCTTGGGCTTTTCGCCCAGGATGTCGTAGGCCAGAATGTAGAGCATCCGAGCTTCATTGATACTCTCACGGGTGTATTGGCGGAAAAGCATGTCGCCCCAATCTAACAGGTTATCGATATAGCGCATGACAATCGCTTTGCGATAAGCCAGGGGTCGCAGGGCCGCAATGGCATGGGGATCAAACGGATCCGCCAGGTATATAGACAGCTGAGCATCATAGTTGCTCATCAGATCCAGGCGATAATACAGCTTTTTAATCATCTCCACGACTTCTAACATCTCACTACGCCAGGTGACGAGTAGAGTGCTGTTGCTATTACCAGGTTCGGTATCGAGTGCTTCGACATTGGTCTGGAGCGTAGCCACCGTGCTCCAGCTGTCAATATTTTCAAGCGATTCCCAGGTTTCTCCTTCTGCCAGGGATGCCTGCACCTCCGCTTCATATTTTTTTAGATCCCGTTGACCTAGAAAAACGGACTGATACCCCCCTAGTTTATCGTCCAGACTGTTCAATGCTTGTTGCACGGCATAAATTGTACTGTTCTCGTCCCCTGAATCTGCAGAAGCAATTGCATCAAAGTTGGCCAAATCGTTGTTGAGGGTGTCAATCAATGCCTGGGGATCGACCGCCAGGAAGGGTAGGAATTGCCAGTAGTCGGATACTGCCGTGGGGTCAAAAATGTATTCGTACCACTCTTTGGCGTAGTCAAACTGCTGATCGGCATTCAGGGCCTGGGCAATCAAGAAGGGAGCATGGAAAAAGACTTCCCAGTAGTAGAGACCGTTGGCACTATTGAAATCTAAATGACTGTTGATCGGGACAGAACTGACCCAAGTGCTATCAATGTGTATATTGTCAGGGCTAGAACCGTCCGTACTGATTGTCGGTGATTCGTTGATCTCCTGGGTTGACATCTGTAACAACTGTGCAATCCCACCAGCAAAGAGAATTTGGTTGAGTTGTTCTGCTGTACTGGAGGTGAGACGAATGACTTCGTAGGTTGTACTATCCAGCTCAAAGGGATACTCATTAGCCAGGATATCGTAGGCCAGGAAACTATTCCCTTGAATCAGGTACAGCTTTTCTGCTGTGATGTTAGAGCCGTCAGTATTGGCGTAGTTTAGGGCTGCCGTTAGGCCATCTGAGCGAATATCGGATGGCATATTGCCCCAACTACCCGAGATCGAGATAGACACACCAATATTCTCTGCTTCAGGCACATTTTGTGATAACCGATAGTACTCTGTCCCAGAAAATAGATAGACGTAGTAATGGGTGTTGTTATCAGCATCTTCACTACTCAAGGTAAAGGCAGCATCAATACTCCCTGTCATGATTCTAGGGGTAATGACATACTCTAAGTCATTAACAATACCTTGCAGGGTATCAGCATAGGTTCCAGTACTGAGGGTCTTAGCATACGGACTCGCAAACCAGTAAACACTCAACGTTGATCCGTTCAACCCGCTAAGCCCATTGATAGCCACTTTAAGATATGTGATGACGTTTTCGATCTCACCAGACGTGGTTGCAGTTTGCAGATTAGTATAGGCCACTGTGAGAGTGCTGATGGCGTTACTCAGAGTCCGACGGTCGATACTGTACAACAACCAATAGTATGCCTGGTAAAGAGTTTCTAGATTCTCTTTAAGATCTTTGATCCGCCAAGCTTGATTGACTGCACCATCGGTATCTGAGGTGACGTAGTAGTTAAGGGGATAGCCACTATCGATAAACCTTGGAATTGGTTCGTTGTCCGTACTACTTCCCAGGGTATACCGATAATATTCCGTCTCTGAAATAAGATAGAGATACCCATCGGCCACATAGGCGGCATCCACTTGCTCGCGACTCTGTAAGTTGGTTTGGACATTCCCCCAGATGCCGGTAGTATCACTGTATTCAGTCATATCACTGGGGTCAGCGGGGAGAGAATTGTCACTGCGATAGTATTTCTGGGCCTCGTTGTTGAACAGATAGGAGACAAAGGTGCCAGTTTCATCGGCGACTGGTGCCGTGAAGGCCGCATCAATTTGGGTCCATGCCGGAAAGCCCTCAGGGTTGGTATCAATATGTTTGGGATAGCCTGTGACAGGGGTTGCCGTCAGTAAATTTGCCATACTGGCCCGATAACTCAGGCTATAACGCATGTAAGCATTGCCACTGAACAGATACAGATCCCCGGTTGTTCCCAACCCATTAGCACCGATAAAGGCTGCATCAATCTGGTTACCCGACCAAATGATATTATCAGGCACGTTATCCGTTAGGTATACCGATAGATCCAGGTTCTGGACCAGGCCACTTGCCGTTGTATCTGAACTCAACTGTGTCCAAAGTTCTGAGGGCGTTAAGCTGTGATCAAACAGGTGATAGTTTGTGGCATCGGTGATGATGACCAGGGTATTGGTGGGGGTGAGTAAGGCCGCTGTAATCGAGGTTGCGATCGCACCATGCTCCGTCAAACTAAAGGTTGTTCCATCCACCTCAGTTTGGCTCCATGATTTTGCAGTCCCATCGCCATAAAACAAAATATGGTGTGTCAGACCAGCAGCGTCTGTATAGCTCACACCTGACTGCCATAACAAGGTACTGCGCTCTGAGTCACTCAGGGTATCAAAGGGGGCAGGTAAGTTGCTTAAGTCCAGTTCCGTGTCTGTGTCCTCAATTTCACTCTGAGTCATGGAGACATTGACCACCGGATTGTACTCACTGGTCTCACTATCCAGCTCATACTTTGCATAGCGGTAGGTTCTCTCAGCATCACTGCCAGCCGAATTTGTTATCCAGAGACCACCGTCAATGCCTATGATGCCATCAGGGGACGCAACATTGCCATTCACTTCCAAGGAGTCATTAAAAATACTCTTGAGCAGTGTACTGGCATCATAGTTACTGTCGGATATACTGGCTACGATTGTGTTTCCGTCATCCGAGAGTTGGTAGGAGGTGTATTGACTTACGCTATTATTGTCACCAATCAGGTGGAGAACATAATCATCACTGCCAGCCGCTTTGGGGAAGAACACGACAGTTGTCAGGGTATCGACCAGGCCAATCGGTAAGCCAAAGACCTCCGTAATGGCTGAGGTGCTACTGGTACTGCCATTATTAATCAGTGCTGTATCGTTGGTGTTATTAAACCAGACATTGATGCTGGTGCCTTCAATCGACGTGGTAAAGGCCGCATCAATCTCCGTCCAACCATTTAGTTTTGCATCGGCAACACTCAGCAGCGAGATGTCATAGGGCTCGTCCGTATCGATGGTTTCATCGATGGTTTCAGGATCGAGCACTTTATAGGCAGCCCCTTGATATTCATAAACCTGGTTATTTAGGGTCAGATAGGTGGTTGCATCAATCACAAAGGCGGAATCCACTTTGCCCTGGGCAGCCATCTCAGTGTTGTTTTGAATTCCCCAGCGATTGCTGATCTTACTAGGTTCTTCAGTGATGGTGCTACCATCAGCAGAAACAGCTACATATTGACCGTTGTCCAGAAAATAGTAGATATCTCCCCCTGCAAATGCCTGCACCGCCGCTGTAATGCTGGCTGATGCCAGAATATCTGTTAGGGCTGATGATTCTGACGTTGCCCAGAAGATCCCCACATTCGCGTTATCATCCTGCTTAGTACTGAGGAGGGATAAGGCGGTATTGCTGGATAGCGACGTGGCATCGGGCTTAATCAAAAAGCCACAGCCATTGTGGTTATAGGCGAACCAGGGGCCATCCATGGAATTGTTGCTGTAATTCAGCATCACCACATTGTCTTCTTCAATGCGCCCCTCATTGGGGAACAATTGGTTAAAGAGCGTTTGACCTCGATTCTCAATACTTTGGACGCTGGCCTCCTGGGAGTATAGTTCAGGTGTGAGATTAAAGGCTTTATAGTTCGGGCCAGCGTAAGTAGAGGTATTGGAGGAATAGGTATCGCTGGTGTAGTAGCGAACACTGATGTAAATGTTTTCGTAGTTGTGGGTCTCGCCATTTTGGATGATCTTGCTCGCATTTTCTACAAAGACATCGACATTAGCGAGATATTTGGAGAATTGCAGGGTAGGGACATCATCAAACGTGGTTTGCAGTAGTTGGGGTTGGCTCCAGGTCTCATTGAGATTGTAGAAGGAGTAGTAGATCTTAATTTCTTGCTTGACGTCTTCAGAGGCGTAGTTCTCTTCGCTCACGATGGCGGTTGAGGCTTCATCAACTACGTCTTCAACAACTGCCCAGAAGACAAACACCCGGTTAAAGGCATAGATAGGCTGGACATGGGTGGCATCAATGGTGATTTTGACCTCTTCCCAGGGTTGCCAAACGGCTTTAGCGCTAGCGCCTCCGACAAAGGTGCCAAAGCGATAGTAGAAGCGTGTGGGGTCTGTGCGAGTGCGGCCAAAGAGCACTAAGACTTTGTTGTTGTTGCCAGAGCTGGCATCATCGTACACATAGCCCCCGGCAATTTTTAATTCAGATACTTCGGTAAAGGCATCTAGATAGGTGAAGTAGGCCGATTCAATAAATTCTTCAGTCAGTTGGCCCTGGGAAAGGCTGGCTTCTAGGGCTTCAAAGGCCGCTGACTTATAATCCTGATCCCGTAGCTCCGGGCGAATGTAGTTTTCGGGATATAGAAAGACTTTACGGTTGGCCTCCCAAACCCGATAGTTTTGCATCCATTCCCACCGTTCCTTAAGGGTGGCCTTTAGTAGCTCCTGATCGGTGGCATTCAGGTCAAGCTGCTCTAGATTCATAAAGTAACGGTGGATGTAGAGCTGGACGGCAGCCGTTGCCTCTACAATCCGTGAGGTCTCTGCACAGCTCTCCATCTGGATATCAATCAGCAGCTTTTGGTAGAGCTGACGTGGGGTTGTAATGTTGTTATCTTGGCCAATGACATAGGGCACCAGAGCATCGCGCTTAATCGTATTGATCTCGTTGGTGATTTGCTTTACCAGGGTTTCGTAGTTGTTATTACAGTCCACGGACACTAGCAGATCGTAAGCGCCGCTGGCGGCATCCCTTATACTCAAATTGCTGCGGTCGTAGAGCTTGAGCCAAACATCGTTATACAAGGCTGAGACATCCACTCGCAGGCGTTGTGTGGTCGCTAAAATATCGTAGAGACGCAGGACTAATTCCAGCTGGAAATCCTCTTCAACAATATTCACCTGCTCCGCCAGAAAGGCATTGCGCTGCTTAACCCAGCGTACCTCTTCCTTCTCAAAGCCAAAGATAGCGGCAATATGCATATAGGGCTCGCTTACCTGACCGTTTGCGCCACTAACCAATTCTGTCAGGGTCAGCTCACCACCGGTAAACCGTTGATTCAAGTCTTTGAAGCGAGTGATAGCCTGGATATCACTCAAGAGATAATCAGACCATTCGCCCCAGCGATAGGCCAGCACCTGTACTGGCTTTGCATCATCATGGTCACTCAGGTCCAGATCATATTTGACAAAATCAGTTCCCGTATGGAAATAGATCTCATCTTCAAATTTGAATATGGTATCAACGCCAGTGTCAGTTAGGATACTGGCATCGAGTTGGGGCCAGATTTCGTCGATATCCTGGGGAAATTCAGTATCTACGTAGCGGGGCTCATCGTAGGGGTTAAGGGCAAACAACTCGGCTGTATCGCTGTATCGCACAAACTGCTGCCCCTTAAAGACCAACAATCTCCCCGCTGCATCTACATAGGCCCCATCAATGGTTTGAGAGCCAGACTCACTAGTAAATGCATTGTTGAGATTTCCCCAAACCTCGTTAATACTCCCCTGAGTAGTGGCGGCGACAGTATCTATATGGAGATAATGGGTTTCATTAAAGAGCACTAGACCCAGATCCGTGGAATAAAACGCCGCATCAATGCCGTTACGATAGTCCTCAGGCAGTTCTGCTAGATTTAGGGCCTCTTCCGCTAAGAAGCTTTCTCCAAGGATTTTGGGATAGCCTTCGTCAATATAGCGGTAGTAGTCTCCCCGATGGTTATCGGCCATCTCCTGTTCGATGGTATAGCGAATATATTGTTCACCGGAGAACAGATATGTGACGTAGGTTTCAATCCCTTCACTATCAACGCCTTCTGTGACAAAGGCAGCATCCACATAGCCTCCCTGAGTAAAGTTATTCTCCACCTGACCTAAACCGTCGATGTCGTAAACAATGTACTTATTTGGGCTGCCTGTAAAGACGGTATTGTCAGTAAAGAAGTAGAGACAGCGCCCATTGTCTAGCAAACCACTGAAGAAGGGCGTTTCGCCGTCGTAGTTAGACTCCAGCTCATCCAAATGCTGCTGGAATTCCTTGGTCATAAAGGCAAAGGCAGGCTCATCGCAAAGATAGGTGGCAATTTCCTTGGGATAGCCTTCATCTACATAGCGGTAGTCGTTACCGCTGTAGCGGACATAGGAATCTCCGGCGAATAGATAGGTGGTGCGATCGCTCGGGTTAACCCAGGCCACATCTACCCCATCCCTGAGAATATTTTCCTGTAGCCCCCAGTCCTCTTTGATATCAGTCACCGCCGTCCAACTATCACGATTGTTGTCATAGGCCACATAGGATTCTTGACTAAAGAAATAAACCGTACCATCCTTGCCTACAAACCCAGACGTCAAGGTTTGGAAGTCCGTTTTATTAAAGGGAATGTCAGGGTAGAGCACGTCCAGGGGTTGGGGGAAGCCCCAGTTTTCACTGTTGAGGTTGAAACTGAGAAATTTCTGATCGCTGATAAAGATGAGATTCTCTTCATGGACAAAAATCGCATCGATAGTAGTAAATCCATCTTGCAGATAGTCTACGGGGATGCCCCAGAGGTTTAAATTCCCTTGGTAAACCGGTACCAGCTGTTCATAACTATCTTTGGTGTAGTGGAGATAGCGGAAATTGCCATCCCGATCGGGACGCTCAAACAGGTAAGTATCTTCTTGCCATACATAGGCCAGGGCCACATTATTCAGACCGCGCCATTTGTCGCTAATGCGTCGGGGCGGGTAGGTCACGGTTTGCCCCACATAGGTTTCACCGTCATACTGTACAAACCACTCCCCAGAAAACACATAGGTGATGCCATCTCGACCGACGAAGGCGGCATCAACGGTTTCCTGGTCGTAGATGGGATTGCGCGACCGGCCCCAAACCTCCTCAATGGGGAAGTCATCCTCCAGTTCCACATCGTAGTAGCGACTACCGGCAAAGACATAGCGTTTACCATCGCTGCCATGGAGCACCGCATTAACGTTGGTTGCATCCACGGCCCGATCCGCCAGCAGGTTCTCTGCCCGCTGCACTGTGCGAGGCACTGCCTCCACTGTGGTTAACGTCATGTCTTCTAAGTGATTGACCTTGTACCAGAGGTTGGTCTCGGAGTCGGAGTCGGAGATCAGGAGATAGTTGACGCCGCTTTCCTGGGTTGCGGCCTGTACATTGGCAAAGCGAGTATCATCCTCATCGCCATATTGCTTGTAGTTGTCCTCATCGCCAATCACCACATAGAGGCTATCGCCCTTAAAGAGATAGACCTGGCGTTGGTCTGCAAAGGCTGCATCAATGCCATGGGGAAAGGTTGTTTTCAAGCCTCGGAAGCGGGGTTCCTCCTGGAGGCGATGGATAGAACGGGGGTAACCCTGCTCGACGGTGTCGTAGGTGTAAGGTTCCTCTTCGTTGTTTTCGTGGAGATAGCGAAAGAATTGATCGCCAGAGAACAGGTAGGTATGATTGGCCGTCATATCCACCAGTTGACCATTGTCATCCTGTTCCTCCCATCGAGATTCCACGATCAGCGCAGCATCCACCTTGCCTGTCCGTTCAATGTTGTTGCGTACCTTACCCCAGAATTTGCGGGTCAAACGAGGATAGCCATTATCCACGTTGCGCAGTTCATCATCGGAGAAGCGCAAATATTTATTTCCATAGAATAGGTAAGTTTTGCCATCTGTCCCCATCAAGGCGGCAACGACGCGTTCATTTTCCAGACCATTTACAGTCCGATCCCATTGTTCTGACAGGACTTTTGGCTCTGACCACCAGCGATTGGTATGATCGTGCTCAATGTAGTAATAGGTGTATTCTGTACTCTCAGAGTCTTCACTTTCAGTGTTTTCCTCGGAGTCACGGTAGAACAGATAGACCTTACCGTCAGGTCCGTTCATCACTGCATCAATCTGGACATTCCCATGCTCACCAGTGACGCTATCGGGAAGGCTCCAAAAGTCATCGTTTACGGCGGCAGGGAAGACTTCGATTTCATCCACATCGGGACGATTAGCCAGTACTGTCTCAATCACCCGAGCATTCGGATCGTCTTCATCCACCTCCAGGTAGTCGTCCTCCTGCTTGTGCAGGGTGGAATAGCGCACGTAAACTGCATCGCTGTTTTCATCTGTACCGAATAGATAGGTTTTGTTACCCAGCACCACAGCGGCGGTCACGGTCTCTAGACCTTCCCAATCCTCAGCAATGTTTCGAGGGAAGCCATCATCTACCTGGGAATAGTCACTGCTGGAGTAGCGCACATATTGTGCACCAGAAAACAGATAGGTGTAGCCATCTAGTCCCACAAAGGCGGCATTGACCGTACCTGAATCAGCAATATCATTGGCAACCTTACCCCACTGACTACGGATGTCTGCGGTGTCTGAGGTTGTGCGGTTGCCGTCAGCATCGGTACTGATGCTGACATAGTCATCATCCCGGAATAAATAGGTCCTATCGTCCCAGCTACCAAGGGCGGCATCAATGCCAGCCACAAATTCATCGGGCAAGTCGGTGAATTCCTCGTGTATGCCCTTAGGATAACCCTCCTCCGGGCGTAGGTTGGCTAGTTCAAGGCTGCCTGCATATTTTGCAACTTTGTTATCCAGAAACAGGTAGTAGTTTCCACCACTGGCCAGGGCTGCATCTATGTGAGTGGGATGGCCGAAATTGTATTCGCGGTGTCCCCATTTCGTGGCCACAGGCCGCATTTGGCCGTCTTCTGAGGAAACATAGGTATCGCCTAAAAAGGCATAACTGTAGTCATCTACACCATCAAACATGGGACCTAGATCCCGTGCAAAACTCTCAGGGAGTTGAATCGGTAGATTTTCATTGTTCCAATCTTCAGCGATAGATTTTGGATAGCCCTGATCCACAGTGAGATCTGAGGTCAGACTGGAGCCAACAGTCGAATACCGTACATATTTGTCATTGGCAAACAGGAATAACCGGCCTTCAGAATCTACATAGGCCGAATCGATCATCTCCAGATTGTCAAAGTCGTTATCTACCTGACCAAAGTTGTTATCTCGTCGATCCCATCTGTCACTATTGGCATATCTCACATAGTGGGATGTGTCACTGACGATGACCCAGGTGCCATGGCGAGTCTCCGTTGGAGACGCTCCGCGAACGATAAAAGCTGCATCTATCTGGCTCAGGTCTTCCGCCTCAAACAGCTGACGGATGGGAGCTTCTTTCAGCCGCTTTTGCAAGGCTTCGTCTTCTTTTTGCAGATCAACCAGGTCCTGATCGTCCTCATTGCTTAGGTCGATGGCTTTTTTATCGATCAGGGTATAGTCTTCCGCCAGGTAGACCCAGTAGTCGGAGCCATTAAAGATATAGATAAATTCGTCGGTTTCTAAAAGAGTATTGACACTGGTGATACTCTTACCATCGCTGTCATCGGGCAAGATTAAATCTTCAGGGAATTTGGCTACCAGCTCTTGATCGTCCAGGGCTATCTTGATCTCATTAATATCTAACCGCTGCTGTTTGATTAATAAGGCCAGCTGACGGATCCGCTTCACCGCCTGGGTATAGTGCATATTTTCAGGCAGCGCATCCAGTTGTCCCAGGGCATTGGCTGCCTCTAGGAGGGGCTGTAGCCAGACAAAATGCAGGTTGTCTTCAGTCTTGAATATCTCCTCAGATAAGGCTTTGACCGCATCTGCATCGATTCCCAATATCCCCTGTAACTGGTCAATAATGACGGCTTGTTGAGCGTCAGTATAATCTTTCAGCGCCTGGTCAACGGCGTTAACGGTATCGTTGATGGCTTTGGCAATGTCATAGATTTGGAAGAAGACTTCTAAATCGTAATCTTCAAAGGCGGGTATACGAAACGCGGCGGCATTTTCCGGCACCAGGAAGAAGGGAATCCGATCGGCTTTCAGTAACCCTTGTTCATCTAGGACGTCAATAGCCGTTAGGTTTTGTTTCAATGCCTGGATTTCCTCAGCATTAAAGTCCAGGGCCTTCAGCTTTTCGTTCTGGAGCCGATACTGATCGGCATAGTTAACGATGCCGACGATGTGATCAAAGACAATCGCACTGCCTTCCCCTTCAAAGTAAGCCCGTAACCCCAACTGCTCGCGATTACCCTCTTCCTTAAAAAAGGCATGGGTGTCAGATTTCAGTTGATTACCGTCCAAGTACTCTCCTTGGAGATCTGCATACACCCATTGGGAGACGGTCATGGCTGTCAGTTTGCCCAGCTCTGTTTGATCGAGTTGTAGCCAGGTGGTTTTGTCGGTTGCGATCGCATCCCGCAACACGTTCAGAATAGCCTCGCGATGGGGATAAAACTGGAGTGCCACCTCCATGGTCTTGGGTTGTTCAGTGACAATCCGCATTTTGTCCAGAACAAACATATGTTTATCAATGTATCGATTCATCTGGAGATTGCGGATCAGATCCTTAAGAGCCGTTTTATCCAGCTCCAGACCATCAAACATTTGGGCATTGAGTTGTACCTTGCTGGCATGAAACTTGTCGACCTGTTTTGCCAGCAGGTGGTGTACTTTGTCGGTGAGTGCCTCTAGACCAGTGTCAAGAACTAAGGTGTTGGCACCACCGACCCCGCTAAACATGTCTACATCGGTAACAAACCCTTGTTCATCAATGTAGCCGTTGTAAATCAGGGTGTCGTATAGCTCTCGAATTTCGGCAGCTGACAGCCCTAAGGTCTCAAAGTCTGATTTGAATATCTGAACCTCAATCGTGTCATCTGCTTCAAGCTGAGCGGCGGCGACCTCCTCATAAATACCCTGGATAATCTCAAAGATAGCTTGATGACGCTGGCTAAAATCAAACTCCAGCTGAAAATCATAGACAGAGGGGAACTGGCCATCGACCCAATTTTGAGTCAAGATCTTACCGGTGCCATCAATGACTTGGTGATTAACAAGATTCTTGACGATTTTTTCCTGTAGCTTGCGCTCAAGCTGCAGATCCATGAATTCATAGTCATGGACGGTGGTCAGTTGCTGGATAAAGTCCTCAGTTAAGGCTTGAATTTTGCGGGGCTCATAGGCCATGAGCAGGTGCTGTTGTTCCTTAGCAGCCAGGGGCTGATACATGCCCTGTTCTGCGGTGGCCATGGCAGACATACTTGACCTGTGGTGCATACTACTGGGCAGGTGGTGCATCCCCAGCTTTTTATGGCGGCTGTGCTTTTTATAGTTGGTCCGCTTCCTGTGTGCGCCCTTGCAATGGTAGGGAGGCTTACTGGTTTCCTTGGACCCCTGGGTTTCTTTTTGGTGCGATCGCATCAAATTAAAAGCAAAGTGGGAAGCCCGCGCATCCCCCAGCGCTTCTGCCAAAGAATCTGGCTGCATTTCTACCGCTTTGAAGCTTTGCAGCAGCGTATTATAAAGGGCCAAATCCTGAGCGTTCTGTTCTTCCTCAGCCTGATCGGTCATGGCAGCCCCATTGACGATGGCCCATAGCATCTCTGTTGAGTAGCCAAATTCCTTCATCCATTTGGTCAGGGCCATCAGGGACTCAAACAGCCAGAGCTGATCACTGATGCTGTGATTCTCATGGCTCACAGGGGCCATCAAAATCTCAAAACAGTTTTGAGTACTCGGCTGGTGGTACACAAAATAAGTCTGAGGATCGGTACGACCGATAAACGGATCCTGCTCCAGCAAGTCAAAGAGAATAAACAGTTCGAGAAAATGAACATCCAGGGCGTTGGACAAGGCATGAATTCTGTAGAGTACATTCAGCAATTGCCATTGGGATAAGTCGTCATTCTTCTCCCAGAGGCTACTGTCAGCAACCTCTTCAAACTCCAGACGTTCGGTAATATTGATCAGATCGGTTTCAGTAAAGCCTAAGGCATGACGCAGGCGTTGACGATAGGTGTCATTGTCATCATCAAACAGGTCTTCAAAATACTCGATTGGTGTGTAGGTATGGTAAGTTGTATCGCCATACTGATTTGGTAACGTGCCGGTCTCAGTATCAATGTGAAAATATTTTTCGTCGATTGAGACACAGGGCAAGTTAAAAATCCGATTGAATTGATCCTGGGGTAGATCCTCATTGGTTCTGCCCATAAAGGAAAGTTTACTCAGGATGGCAACGACAGCGTCAATCGATTGTTCCAGGATCTTGTGGATATAGATAACCTGGGCAACATACACCAGGGTCTCTTCACTTAATGTGGGTGTACCGTTCTCATCCTGACAACAATGGCGCAGAATATGATCCAGTTCAGTAAAACTCAGACCTGTTTTCTGGGCTAAACGCACAAATCGACTGGTGCGATCAAACCATTCAATTGGCACAGCGTTACCATCAGACCATTCCAGAGCAGTTTCATCGGTAGTTAGGGTAACGTAACCAATGCCGTTACTGGTGCCTGTATTAATGTAAAAGTTCTGACGACCATCTTCAACATCGGCATGATCGGACGGATTAATATAAAGACGCTGGTATAGCAGCTCCAACATTTCCTGGGCCTCTAGATCCGTGGCCTCCATAAAGTTGGTGACTGTAGACATGTTGCTGATAAAGTTACCTGCATCATCCTCACCATAAAATGGAGCAACAAAGTCTGAAGTCACTGGTTCTGTAGGCTCCAAGACATGAGCCCACTCCACTTCAGAGAGCCCCAGATACTCTCGTGCCACGATGGTGTAGTTGTCAGTTGTGGTCGCAAAGAGACGACGCAGCTCATGGGCCGAGATGCCCAAATGGCTCAGGTGATTCTTGAGCTTTTCGTTGTCCAAAGAAAACGGCATATTGAACGGATAGGCCGCATTTTCCAGATTTGAAAAGACTTCCTTTTCTAGAGCTGCCTGTGTATCGTATAGGCCAGCATCAATTTGCTTCGCCAACACCTCGTTGACAATATCAAGGTGGGGAATCAGCGTTGTGGTATTTTCAGCATCCAGATCAATCTCTTTAATGTCACTCCGGCGTGAGTCGAAATCAATACTATCAGTATCAAACTCATCGTCTAGCATTTGCAGCAAGTCGGTTAAGTAGGCTGCAGGAGAATACACAGAGCGAGACTCATCACCCTCTTTGAAATCGATATTGCCAAATAGATCCGCATAGTTGGGGATATTGAATAGCATGCTCATAATAGTTCTGTTCCAGAAAAGAGTGGAGGGGGATAGTTTCTTAAGATAAAAAAGCAGAGCTAACGTTAGTTTGCACGCTCTAGAAATAGAGTGATTTAAACCTTGTCCACGTCCAGAACTGGAGTTTTTTCGTAGAAGAACCTACGGGTTTCAACTTGGACGTGGTTTACATCTAGCGTGCCAGTCCAACGACACGGCTATGGAAAGTCGTTTGCTGAACACGATTCACATATTGCAACGCTACAATTTTGCGAACAGCCAGGGCACGCGTATAGACCTGTTCCGCCAATGCTTCATCGTTGTCAAAGGTATTAAGATTGTTTTTGATAAATACCTTTTTAGGTGTGCTAGCAATCTGCAGCGAGGATTGAATACCGTTTTTCAATAGATTTTTGGCGAGATCCTCTCTGTCATTAGGTACGATTCGAAGAAGACGCTGATAGGCTTTGAGCTGTTTGATCAGATTCTCTTTTTGATTTTCCAGACCAGTCCACTTGTAGGCATTGATATTGGAGGAATGAAGCAAGTCTGCTGTACGAAAATCAACTGTTTTATTTTTTCTTAGAAAAGCATTCAGACTCTTTAAATCAGTCTTCTTTGTTTTGCTCATTGACTTTTCTACCGTATGATGCTAAGTGGGTGTACTCTAAAAGGTCTATGTCACTACCAGCGTAAGAGAAGATACCAATTTCAGATTTAGATTTCCTGTCTTACGAATCAACCTATGACCATAAATGATCATTTATGATTTAGGCTAGCTAGAGGAGCTATTTGTAGAGAAGTATTAGAATTGGTAGCTAAACATGATCATGAAAAGTGTGGGCATGGTTAACGACCCATTCAACCATGTTCCCAGGAAAATTAGGCCAAACGCTTTGTGTACACAGATAAAGGCTATAGATAGTATGTCGATCTTTTGATGTAAGTTCCAGATATGCTAATTTTAAGCCGTTATTTTTTACAATCGGCAATAATCACATAGATTTCCTGATGATATATCGGTAGAATCTCTTACGTGTGATAAGTGCTGACTGATACTTGTTTGTAAAAAATACGGGGATTTTATTGCATTGATGATTTGGGCTATTTATAGCAAATCCGAATTTATTAAACCCGATTCAAAATGGACAATCCTGTAGGGGCACTCCCTTGTGGATGCCCTTCCATACCGGACGCTATCAGTCAGGATTTCGTATTAGGTAGCAACCTGAGATATACAGAGACAATGAGATAGCTGAGAATAGTCATCAGGCAAGTTCAACAATCTTTGTATTACCCCACACATTGCCGAACCACTAGACGCGCCCGTATCTGACTGTTTAGGCAACTGTCTGTTGAATCGGAATCTGGAGCACAAACTCTGTTCCCTGATCGGGTGAGGAAAAGCATTCTAGTTTTCCACCATGTTGTTCAGTCACGATTTGATAGCTGATAGCCAGTCCCATACCGGTGCCTTTGCCGACAGGTTTAGTCGTGAAAAACGGGTTAAAAATCTGTTGCTGAATCTTTGAAGGTATCCCAGCTCCAGTATCCGCGATTGCAATTTGAACCCATTGATGATCGATGAGGGACGTTTTTAATGTGATACGCCCCACACTTCCTCCGCACGTCTGAGGCGTATCGGCTGGCTCCACCTCGTCAATGGCTTCAATGGCATTGGCAAGAATATTCATAAATACCTGGTTAAGTAGGCCAGCATAGCATTCCACCAGGGGTAAATCATCTGCGTACTCTTTGATAACCTGAATACCAGGCCGTTTTGGATTGGGTTTAAGCCGATGATTGAGAATGGTGAGGGTATTTTCTAATCCGTTATGAATATCGACCGCTTTGATTTTGGCTTCATTTAGACGTGAAAAATTACGAAGGGATAAGACTATTTCACAAATGCGATCGCTCCCTATTTTCATAGATGATAAAACTTTGGGCAAGTCTTCCAAAATAAAATCCAGATCAATTCTTGCCGCTTCTACTTGGATTTCTTCAGCAGGGCAAGGGTAGTGTTTGCAGTACGTTTGCACTAAACCTATTAGATCTTGGATATACTCTTGAATGTGATTCAGGTTGCCATGGATAAAGCTGATCGGATTATTGATTTCATGGGCAACGCCTGCCACCAACTGCCCTAAACTCGACATTTTTTCCTGTTGTATCAGCCAGCCTTGAGCTTGCTGTAGTTGCTTCAAGGTGTTGCTCAGTTGTGCATTGGTTTCACTGAGTTCATGGGTTCGGCTTTGGATCCTGTTTTCGAGGTCTTCATTCGCCTGCTTGAGCAGTGATTCAGCTAGTTTCCGTTCCGTAATATTATTTAGTGAACCAGTAAATTTAGCATCCTGGGTGCCTCGGAGCGATAGTTCCAGCCATAGAGTAGCCCCCGTTTGGCTAGAAAAGCGCAGCTCCAAACCATCGTCTGGTTGCTGCTGTAGGGCAGACTGCCATGCGACTCTATCTGCCGCTAGAATAAAGTCTTCTAGCGGCTGCCCCAGGGACGCTTGAGTGGAATATCCGAGGAGCTCTGTCCAGGCTTTATTAAGAAAACTAAGACAGCCATTGCGATCGCACTCAAATACGATTTCTCGTAAGCTTTCCACAAGTTCACGATAGCGACGTTCTGATTCAGTTAGCTTTTCAATTAAGCGATATTGAATCTGGGTATGCAGCTCATTGTTTGTATCGTGCTCAGGCATAGGAAGTCATCATACAGCAAATTATGCTGTAGCCACGGGGCTTAACTGTTCTAACAGATCTTCTGAAGTCAACGTATTGGCATACAGTGGAAAGACATTCTCAATGTAAAATTCTTGCTCGAACACCGTTCGGGCAGAGATACAATCGCTCAGTATCGATACATAGTAGCCTTTCTCATAGGCTGATCTGCCAGTGGAGTCAATACAAATAGATGTCACTGCACCCGCTAAGATTAAATGTTGAATGTTTCTTTGCTGGAGGATATCGTCCAGATTAGTATTGACGAAAGCATTTAACCCTCGTTTGCCAGGAACTTTTAAAATCCTGTCCTGAAAAGGCCTGAGTTCTTCAATGGTTTGGGCACCCCTAGTATTTTCTTGAAAGGCACCTACGTCCTTTATCATCTTTAAAATACCCACAGGGTTTACCAGCTCTTCATAGTTTTTGGTAAAGAAAATTGGAGCCGAAATAATCAAAACTGGCGTTTCGATCAAGTGCTGTATCAGCTGAATAGTATTTTTAACGGTGTTACTGGCTTTTGCAGATGCTTCGATTACGCTGTTTAAAATACCGTCTGGGGCATAATAGTCATTCTGAAATCCTATTAATAAGAGAGCTGTGTTGTTTAGATTCATTGTTTCGAAGGCATCTATTAATGGGTAATATTATGGGCTATAGCCTTAAGATCCCCGTAATGAAGTGGGCTTAACAGAACTCAATGAATATTTACTGTGCGGCTATCTTATTTAGAACCCACACTCTACTCTTCACAGAAAAGTCTAATTAGCCGCAATAGCTATTGACACTCATTAGGCTCAACGTTTGGATGTGCAAATATTGTATACAACATCTCCACAGTACAATTATAGCTTTGCCCTTTCCCACCAGGGTTTTTCTAAATCTGGATACAGCCAGGTTGCCTGACTCAGAAGTTCGTCAACAATTTTGGCGGGCGACAATCGTCCATCTACTGTAATCACATTTTCGTTTGGGCCAATGGGTTCAAATGTCGCCAATTGACTCGCCAGCATTTCTGGCTTCATATAGTGAACCCGTCTTTGCAGCCGTCGCTCCAGGTCTGCCCTTGGCACATTGAGCCACACCAGCTGGACTCGCTCCAAAGCGGTCAGTTGTTTTCTATAGGCTACCTTGAGAGCAGAGCAGGTAAGCACCGTCTCCCGATTTTTTGCGATCGCACGTCGCATATCCTCTTCTATTTCCCACAGCCATTGGTGACGATCGTCATCTTCTAACGGCTGCTGTGACTGCATCTTTTGAATATTTTGCCAGGAATGTCGTCGATCACCCTCTAAAAAATCGCTCTCTAGGCGTTCGGCCAGCAAACGGCCAACAACAGTTTTTCCTGACCCAGAAACCCCCATAATGATCCATATCAGTGGGCAGTCCATTGCATCTTTTCCACGAGTGAGCTTGTTATAAACCCACGATACTAGCAGAACAAATAGACCAGGAAAATAAGGACAGCTCAATTCGGTCCATCTCTCAAGAGACTACGTATATCAGAGAGTAATGACAACTTTTCCTTTCACCTGACGTTGTTCGACGTAGCGAACAGCGTCAGGAAGTTCGCTTAAGGTATAGCGTTGGTCAATAAAGGGAGTAATTTTTCCGGTAACTACCAGGTCTCTAATGGTAGCCAGATCCCCCTGATTGGGTTTTGTGGCCAAATATTTCACATTGTAGTGACGGGTCCTTGAAATCCACGGACCAAGCAACATTACCTGGAAAAATCGAGCAGTGGAACCACCGACCATAACATAGGTTCCCTGGGGTTTTAGGGCAGGCAGAAAGTCATAGACTGAGCGGTACGCAGCTGCATCAATAATCAGGTCATATGGCCCGGTTTGGGTACAGTCTGTCTGGGTATAGTCAATGACGTGGTCTGCATTTAGCGATTTCACCATCTCGACCTTCCCTGTACTGCACACCCCCGTCACCTCAGCCCCAAACGCCTTGGCCATCTGGACTGCAAACGACCCCACACCACCGGAGGCTCCGTGCACCAAAACCTTATGTCCGGGCTGAATCTGCCCACAATCACGCACAGATTGTAGGGCAGCCAGGGAGGCCGCAGGAACAGCGGCGGCTTCCTCAAAACTTGTGTTAGTAGGTTTCAACACCAATGCGGTCTCTGGCACAGACACATACTCAGCAAAGGCCCCAAACCCACATTCGGACACATCACCAAAGACCTGATCGCCGACCTGAAACTGCGTAACGCTTTCGCCAACAGCCTCTACACGCCCCGCCACATCAGATCCCAAGGTCTTAATCGTAGGCTTTGAAATTCCTCCAAACATCAGACGAATAAGGAATGGCGTACCTCTCATCAAATGCCAGTCCCCTGCATTGACGGAGGAGGCATAAACCCGCACCAATACCTGATTATTTTGCAGAACTGGCTGCTCAATCTCTTCCAGCCTCAAGATATCGGCTGAGCCGTATTCATCCTGGACAATGGCCTTCATTTTGCCGTTATCTGAGCCCTTACCTTTAACAGAGGCTACATCATTGAGTGTTTCCATGGCTTATCTCACTACGCCAGAACTTACACTGTAAGTTTAACTTACGCTGTAAGTATGTCAAGATGTGCGACGGGATAAAAATCCTGTTATCCACCCATGGTGTAAGTTTCAAATCGAGTCTAGAGAAAAGCTAAATGGCTAGTGATCTTGATAAAACATCTGTTTTGCCTTTGAGTCGCGATCGCATTCTCCAAACCGCCATCCAACTGGCTGACAACCATGGGATCGAGTTCCTATCCATGCGAAAACTGGCCCAAAAGCTGGGTGTGAAGGCCATGTCACTCTATAACCATGTCGCCAACAAGAATGACCTTATAGATGGCATGGTGGATATTGTGGTCAGTGAGATTGACGTGCCTGACTTAGGAACTGATTGGAAAACCGCCATGCGACAACGGGCCATATCAGCCCACACAGTGTTGTTGCGTCATCCCTGGGCAACCATGGCAATGATGTCTCGGGCCAATGTGGGGCCAGCCATGCTGCGCTATGTAAATGCTACCCTTGGCTGTCTGGTGGAAGCAGGCTTTTCCTTTGAGATGGCTGACCATGTGTGGAATGCCATGGACAACCACATCTATGGCTTTACCCTGCAAAAGCTGAATTTTCCGTTTGAAGAAGCAGAGTATGCAGACGCCGCCAGGCAATATGTTTCAATGCTTCCGGCGAAAAAATATCCTTATTTAAATAAACTTACCCACTATGTCATAGAGGGCCAATATAACGGCATTCATAACTTTGAGTTTGGGCTAGATTTAATCCTCAATAGCCTTGATGCGTTTCGCAATGGTGTTGAACGGTAAACATTTTTTGGAACACGTTTACTCAAATGTCAGTAAAGGCATCACACTGCAACATAAATCCTGGCAAAACATCCTCTCCCGACAACTCTGCAGGTAAAGCTACTATCTCTTTTTCATGTCCCTGCCGATAGATCTCTACCTCCTGAGACTGAGGATTAAACATCCAGCCTAATCGGACGCCACTATCCATATATTCTTGCATCTTTTCTCGCAACGTTTTCAGGTTATCCGTTGACGACCTCAGCTCAATGACAAAATCTGGAGCAATGGGGGGGAATTTTTTGCGTTCCTCAGGGCTGAGGGCTAGCCAGCGGGTTTCCTCTACCCAGGCTGCATCTGGGGATCTATCACCCCCCCCTGGTAGTTGGAACAATGTTGAAGAACTAAACACTCGCCCCAGCTTGCTTTGCTTATTCCACAGGTATAGCTCTCCACCCAATCCCAATTCCCGACTACCGCTATCGCCACCAACTGGGGACATCAGAATTACAACTCCTTTGGTGGTACGTTCAATAGTTAGCTCAGGGTTATTAATACAAAGCTGATGAAATTGCTCATCTGATAAGTTGAGTGGATTGAAGTCTAACTCCAGGGGGCGGGGTAACGCGTACATTGGCTCTACCTTCAAACGGTAGCTTCTACTTTAAATCACCTGAAAGCCTTTATGGCTAATTTAAGGGCTTTGCTTAGAAATAAAGTACCGGTTGAAGGGCGTGGATGGGTAGATGGGTAGATGTTCAGGTAGGGGGCGTTATTTTTTGGCAAATCCCTAACCTTAGGAGCCAGGTATCAATATCCGTCTCTTTGCCATTTTGATCGAGCTTCTTGCCATAGTAATCGGGAGTTTAGCCAGCCATCATACACTTCTCTTTTCCACTCACCGTAAATAGCTGGTGAATTCAAACGTCTGACTGCATCCTTAACTTTTTCGGCCATCCAATCGCCAGGATCATGGCTTGTAAAGAGCACAGTCATATCGTCGGTAAATTTACCGGCTGCACGATGGTTTGCCAAAATTGAGACGATATCAGCAACAACATCAGCTTTCCAAGACCGTAGATGATCATTGCCAACGCCTATGCGGCCCTCTTCTTGTTCGTATAATGAGCCTACCCACCAACCTAAGAAATAAGAGGCATTGTTAATTGGTTTTGCATAACATTCCTGTGGCCACTCCGCAGGCAGGTATCGATAACTATCCTTAGCAAAGGAAGGGATGTCGCTGACCGTGTAGCCCGCAATATAAAATGATAGAAGATCGTCATCTACACAAAAGGCATAGCCAACAGGGGGCTCACCTCCACCCATTATGGTAAGCAGGGGTAAAGAACATGAAATTGCATGGTCAATTGATTTAAGAGCCTTGTCTCTCATAGTGAATCTGCAATTTATTGGCATCGAATATAATGTTGCTGGCATATGTATATATTTTTATTGAACAATTACATATACGAACATAGTCAATCCATGGCGCGATCTCAAACTGAGCTTTGCTAAAATGACAACTGCCTTGATGTCTAGTCATATCTGGAACTTTAGTCTAATTCCCATTCGTATAATTGAAAGTGGTGCGTAACTAACGCACCACCGGTTAAACTCCTAACGGTCAGGTGTCTTGGGAGTAACGAGTAATCACTTTGGACAGAAACTGATGTGGCAACTCTATCAGGCAAAAAGCGATTGCTCAGTAAACTCTCTTACGACATCTCAGACTGTTAGAGTTGACCGCACCAGCTCTAGTGTAAACTCTCTTACGACATCTCAAATAGGCTGTTCCATCGAACTACTAAAAGTCAGCTGGGCTAGTAATAGACGCCGTTCTCGGGTTATTGTCTAACCGTTGCCAACCAGGACAAGAATTGCCATCGCATGGGGTACCCGTATATTCCCAAATACTACCCCGATTATGACGCTGGTATAGCTTGTCGCTAGCCGCAGTAATAGACTCCGTTCTTGGGTTATTGTCTAACCGTTGCCAGCCAGGACAGGAATTGCCGTCACAAGGGGTGCCCGTATATTCCCAAATCGCCCCAGAATTGTGTAACTGATACAGGCTATCACCAGCCGCAATAATAGATTCTGTTCTCGGGTTATTATCTAACCGTCGCCAGCCAGGGCAAGAATTACCATCACAAGGGGTGCCCGTATATTCCCAAATCGCCCCAGAATTGTGTAACTGATACAGGCTATCACCAGCCGCAATAATAGATTCTGTTCTCGGGTTATTATCTAACCGTCGCCAGCCAGGGCAAGAATTACCATCACAAGGGGTGCCCGTATATTCCCAAATTGCCCCAGAGTTGTGCAACTGATACAGGTTATCTCCAGCCGCAATAATGGCTCTTGTTCTTACATTATTATCTAACCGTCGCCAGCCAGGACAAGAATTACCATCACAAGGGGTGCCCGTATATTCCCAAATTGCCCCAGAGTTGTGCAACTGATACAGGTTATCTCCAGCCGCAATAATGGCTCTTGTTCTTACATTATTATCTAACCGTCGCCAGCCAGGACAAGAATTACCATCACAAGGGGTGCCCGTATATTCCCAAATTGCCCCAGAGTTGTGCAACTGATACAGGTTATTTCCAGCCGCAATAATGGCTCTTGTTCTTACATTATTATCTAACCGTTGCCAGCCAGGGCAGGAATTGCCGTCACAGGGGATACCCGTATATTCCCAAATCGCTCCAGAGTTGTGCAACTGATATAGACTTTCTCCAGTATTGCTTTGGATGAAGCTTTGAATTTCATCTTTAGATACCCGTGCATAGACCCCGAAAAGGTTTGGTTGCGCACATCCAAATCCCCAACTTGTGATTCCTGTGAGTACGCCGTTATTCTCTCCCCTAGTCAGAGGCCCTCCAGAATCACCTTGACAAGAATCTTTTCCACCCTCATCAAACCCTGCACAAAGCATCGTCTCTGTTACTTCTCCGTTGTAGGAGTTAGAATCGTTACAGTTGGTTCTTGATACAAGTGGGACCTCAACTGCTTGCAGATCAATGGGACTACGGCCTCCCTGGGAGAGGGTGCCCCAACCAGATGCTAGCAAATTAGCACCGACAGGACCGTCTTCAGTGGCCAATGTAGCCAGCGGAACACCCGTGGCATTGCTTGATAACTGCCAAACAGCGACATCATTATCAAAGGTAACGTCGTTCCATTCTGGATGGATACTGATCTTAGCAACATCGTGACGCACACCGCTGTCATCTAGACGTCTTGTTCCAGTCAGTACCTGCACCTGGTCTGCTGTAATAAAGTCACTGCAATGTGCTGCTGTAACAACAATATTGGGCCTAATTAACGTTCCACCACAGAACTGAGCCCTAAAGTTATCGGGTTCAGCTTTTCTCAAAAGACCAACTTGGAAAGGATTATCATTTGGGCCAGCATCAGTCCCACCAACAATTCTCGGCCCAAAAATCTGTGACAACTCAGGCGGAGACATGCTCAGATCTTCCTGTTCAACTACCCGCAGATTCTTTGCATTTGTGCGAAGTTCAACATACTCGGACATCCAATTATCTTTGTTCTCTTGAGCCCAAGCAATTCCTATCGGGTTAAGCAAAATAATGGCGAGAGCCATTATAAGAAAAGCCTTTAAGGCTTTTCTTACTATTGATAAAGTCATGGGATTTTCCTTGGTAACCAATGATCGTGCTCTTTAACAACGTAGAGTTGAATAGCGCACATAATCGAAAAACGCCTGCAAACCAAACAAGCTCGCACATATGGCATTAGCAAACAGTTTGACAAGCATCGCTTGCTGTTGCAATCTTGCATCTGACTACAATGACAGACGCAAAGAGATATTTAAGCAGTATTTAATGTAACACGTTCTCTATAGAACAGAATAATATTGCCAACTTAACTTTACAAACCCTGGATTTAGTCTGGCAAGATAACCACTGATTGTCGCTAAGACAACAGTCATATTGTTATCTTGCTTACATCTAGATAGCTGAAAAGACCATTCTACCAGCATTATCTCTTAATTGAATGTAAAGCTGGTTTTGCTGAATCAAATAGGTTGTTGCGGCTTCTAAGTTATGCAGATATTGATCAGCAATTGATTCGGGTGGACAGGCTACTCGTGTCATGGGGCCGACTTGAATAGTAACTCGGTCCCCATCCAGTGTATAGCTTCCCCTGGCACGATTACAATCAGCACGAATCTGAACTTTATTGTCAGAGATAAATTTTAAGGTGTATAGCTCTGGCTGGCTGACTGCAATAGTTTCACCATTACTATAGTCAATTTTTTGTAGCGTCCAGTATTTATCGATGAGTTGATTACTCGAAGAGATGTCATTCATTGCAATGGCTGTTGGGCAAATGAGTGATGGGGGCTGTTGGGAATGATAATGAAAAGTGCAATCATTAACTAATCGGTAGTTGGTTTCTGGTAGTTGCTGAGCGGATGCAATCTGCACAAAAACTGGGGAGATACTTCCTGACAGAAGAATTAGCGCAAAGGTTAGAAATGCTAGAACCGTTTCAAACCTTACACTGGGTGTAATCTGCCTCGGGGGTATTGCCTTCATGGTCAAGTTTCCTATTTCTCTTAACACACTTGGACTTCAGCTAGCATCATCTACCGTATAGATGATTTTTCCTTTTTAGGAGATAATATTAGACCTAATTAAATGTAATTTATATTACCATTCGCATCTTATCTAGTACTTTTGTGGAATTAAACCCTTATTTACAGAACTTAGGATCGAGGATTCTATGGGTTTAGAGGGATAACGGTTGAGTTCAATGACGTCAGTGCGTCCATAACAATGACGACTACGGCACAGAGAAGAATACCAACAATAGTATCGAGATTCATCTGAGGTTATGGTGAAGTTGACCAACATATACTATTGAAGAGCGTAGTCATCATTTTTAGAGTGAACTTCAAATGCAGGGTGGTGAAGACTGGCGTTTTGACATAGTAAACCAGCCCGACAGGTACTAACTATCCACCGGACTGATTTAGTTGATGATACGACTGTAAGCAGTTCTGACCTACTGCAAAATAGCTATGCTCTTGCCAGGAAGTGCGATCGCTATCGACTCATCCACAGGTATGGAATTTCCAGTGACTGCATCGGTTAGGGTTTTGCCCTGCAGTCGTGCTTTTACCGCTGACGGAATGTTGGAGTTAGCGCCAATTGAAATCGTTAACGGTTCTAGCATATCACCTTCACCATTGTTTATCACCACAATGGTTTCCTCATCGTCCACGTGACGCATAAACGCATAGATATACTGATCACTATACAACGTTGTTAATGTCCCATACTTGAGTGCATTATTCCCTTTGCGAAGTGCAACGAGTTGTTTAACAAATTGGTAGAGATCATTGCCCTGTTGGCTGAAGTCCATATCTTTGCGATTATCAGGATCGCCATAGCCTTCCATCCCGATCTCGGTACCGTAGTAAATTTTGGGTATACCCCGAGTGGTAAACTGTAGGCCAAACATTAGCTTCATAACCCGTTGGGCCATGTCTGTATCGCCGTAGCGAGACTTAATCTCGGTCATAATACGGCTACTGAGGTCATGGTTGTCAGTTACCGTAGCCAACAGATTAGGGTTACTGTACTTATAATCCACATCGAACAGACCTAACCGACCGGAAAAACCACTGCCTGCCAGACGTTCCATGGAGACATTGTAAATGAAAGTGTCTTTGATGGCCTGGTAGAAGGCAAAGTCAAACACACTGTCTAGACCATCTTCATTTTGATAAGAGGCTAGCTCATCAACGTCAAACAGCAACACCTCACCAATCCAGGTTAAATCGGGATATTTACTCCAGATTGTCTTTTTCAGATCTTGCCATAGGGCATCTTCCAAATGTTTTGTAGTATCGAGACGGATGCCATCAATACCACAGTCAATAAAGGCTTCGGTATTTTTGATAAAGAAATCACGCACGTCTGCTAGGTCGTGGTCAATGTCAGGTAGACCCGCCAGGTCACAGTCAGTTACGTCTGTGCAAGTGGTATTGAACCAGTTATTTCGAATAGTCTCGCTGGGATGATCGAGCACTTCCTGGACATAGTCAAGTGTGTGATACCCCGTGTGGTTAAATACCATATCCAGAATCACCTTGATCCCGGCAGCATGCATGGCATCGACAAAGTCTTTAAAGTAGCGAAAATCACCTTCTCCATAGCTATCCCCATCTGTGCCGTCAACCTGACTATACAGGTGAGGATCAATTTCGTTGGGGTTGGAGAACCAATAGCCATGGTAGCCATAGGAAGAGTCTTGATTTGGCCCATACGGCCCCAGCTGACCAATCTGCTTATATACGGGAGTAACCCACAATGCCGTTACTCCCAGGTCTTGCAGATAGGGAATCTTTTGGATAATCCCTGCAAAATCCCCACCATGGTAATGGGTGGGCTTTGACCTATCCACATCCTGGTTATTGGTCGTGTCCCCATCCATCCAGCGGTCGGTTAAGACAAAATAGATGATGTCCTCATTATTGATGGGGGCTGCGATCGCAGCAGCTGTCGGGAACGATGTGAAGAATAAACAAAACGTCAGAAGAAAACAACAGACTCGCTTAAGCATGATACTTGCAATCACAACAGCCCTATCCTTGCCCGTTAAAGCAAGCGGTAGGCATTCTAAGCATATACAAAAAATAGAATTGTACTAGTACCCGCAAAGGTGATTTTTCCACTGCCATTTCACGGATATAATCAAAGATTGAAAGTTTTTGGCCACCATAGGTAGCCTAAGTTAATTGAACGTGGCTTCAAATTCAACATCTTCGTATAAAGATGCCATGGAAAATCTCGTATCCACACTCACTAGTTTAACCTCATCACCCTCACCAAACGGATGCAACACCCACAATCCTGCCTCATTCTTCCGAAACACCTCAACCTGTTGCTGAGCCTGACTGACTAAAGCATACTCTCGCAATGTTTCCAAATGTCGGTAATGCTCAAACTTTTTACCCCGATCCTTAGCCTCAGTACTCTCTGAAAGAACTTCAATAAACCCTCGAAATTTACGCCACACTGCTACACAACTGCAACTTGTCAGTATCCTGCTGGAGAGTGATACCCTTACCTCTTCTGTGTAAGGTTAGGCAAAGAAAAACTATTTGAGAAATTATACCGATATTTAAAGTGGTACCACGTCTCCGTAAATGGCTCAGATTTAATTGAATATCACGATATCAGGGGTTGCACTAAGTCAATATAAGGCGCTTTCTTGGTCCATTAGTATCTATGATTTTTAATCCATCTCTGTCCCATGGGATCGCAGCTGAGCAACCTACACTGGAGCCTGAGCTGCTACGGTCATTCCAGTCTCTCAATCGCCATCCTCTGCGGCTACCCATATTTATTGGATTATATGCGATCTCTATTCTGATCACGATTGAGTTGGTCAGCATAATCCCCCATCCCTGGCACTATCTGCTATGTTTTCCTGGCTATCTTTTAGCCGCCGCATCACTACATGGTATTAGCCTATTTACCCATGAAGGCGTGCATGGTCTCCTTAGTCACAATCCCCACTGGAATCGGGGACTTAGCATTATCTGTGCATTGCCTGTGCTGCAAAACTTCTCAGCGTACAAGGTCTTGCATCTCCACCATCACAAACATTTAGGGCTAAAAGGCGATCCTGACCATTACAAAAACTATACCCGCTGGAACTGGTTGGTGTTCCTGATGCATTGGGCAAGACTGTTGATCGGTTATCCCGTTTACATTACAGCTATTCCCATTCTGGGGTTTTGGGCTGCCACTGCAAAGGAAAAATTATGGGTGGCGTTTGAGGTACTGCTGTTGGGGATACTAGGAACAGCGATTCTGTTGTCTCCTATTTCCCCATCCCTGCTCATCCATGGTTGGCTCATTCCCATGGTTCTAATTAATACCATGGTTAACATTCGTGGCATGAGCCAACACACCCTATTAGAACAAGAATCAGATGTCATTCGCGGGACTCGAACCATTCTCACCAATCCGATTACCCGCTTCTTTATGTGTAACGAAAATTATCACCTTGAGCATCATCTATATCCCAGTGTCCCCTGGTATCACTTACCAGAGGTGCATGCTGCCTTAAAAGACGAATTAACAGATCGTGGTGCTCCGTTTATTTCCTCCTATACTGCTTTTGTGAAGGATTTTGTGCTGGCCAGCCTGCAGCGTTCTCCCCACGGCAGTGTTGTGATTAACCGTTAACATTTCTCTCACCTATGCATAGCCTTAAACAATCACCTCACTTCCCTGCCATCAAGAGGGAAGCCAATGGAACAGAAATCTACAACAACTTAACAGTCAATGATCTAATTCAACTGCCATCGCTGAACGACGCCGTTAGACGGGTGGCGACTCATTACGATTTTCAGTGCCATCCCTATCTATGCTGGATGCAACAGCACACCACAGGCCGTGAAGCATTTTGTCAGAGTCAAATACCCTTTCGGTTTGCCGTTGAATCATTTTCCCAGGCATTAGCTGCCGTGCTGGCTCGCATGCCGTCACTAGAGGAGCGACTCTCCCTAGCCAATAATGTGGCGGAAGAACATGGTTATGGAGATTGCTACCGTTCCCACAAATTTACCTTCTATCAATACCTCGATGCGTTAGGAGCCAGTACTGAGGATCTGAGCGCTCCCTGCCCGGTGGCCGTACTCGCCTTTAACCAATCGATTCTAAATTATGCCCTGACCCAATCGGGCGCAACAGGGGCCGCCTTGTTGGGCATGATTGAATACGTATATGTAGATATTAGTGCAGCAATTGCCCAGACTCTCCATCAGCGACAGTGGACGAGCCCCGGCAGCCAGTCTCACTATGCCGCACACGAGACGCTAGACGTAGAGCATGCGAGAGAATTACTCACCTTAGCTGAACCAGACTGGTTTAGCGCTCATTCTCGTGCTCACATTGCCCAGGGCCTTTTACTCGGAGCCTATTATTTCTGGAGCCTCTACGATGCGTTGTTGCCCGCCCTCTGATATTGCCTTTTCTCAGGTACGAGAAGATCCTAACATTGAACTCCAGGTGATTGATCAACTCATCGCATCCAGCTCCCATCCATTGCGAGTCTTGATGGTGGCATCGGGGGGATGCACGGCATTGAGTTTATTGAGTCGACCTGGGATCGCACACATTGATGCAGTAGATCCCAACATCGCCCAGTTACATTTGGTGGAGCTACGCCGACAGGCATTGATGGGATTAACGCTGGAGGAGCAGCTGCACTTGCTGGGGGGCTTAGATTGCCGGAATCTTGAAGAATCTGGGAATTTGAACCTTGAGTTATATGGCCGGGTGCGATCGCACCTACCGGATACAACCCGACACTACTGGGACCAGCATCCCGAACAGATTGCCTTTGGTGTCAATCAAGTGGGTCGTTTTGAACAACTGTTCCGAGAATTATCGACTCAGTTTGCCGCCATTGGCCTAAATCCCCTGGATGATCCGCTAACAGCGATCCAGCATCCCCAGTGGAGTGCTATTTTTAATACCGTCTTTGAACGGCATAAGCTGATAAAAACCTTTGGCGAGGCAGCGGTCAATTACTCGATGGATCGGAGCTTTGGCGATCATTTTGCCGATGTATTTGCCAACGCATTGACCCGATTTATCCCAAACGAAAACTATTTTTTGACGCAAGTATGGAGCGATCGCTACACCACAGGTACCAAGGGCGTTCCCCCCTACTTGCAGTCCTCAGCCCAAGAGATTATTCGTGCGCTCGATGTCAATCGCCTAAAACTGCACCACGGAACGTTTACCGACACCCTGGTGCACCTAGCAAATGTTGACCAGCCAGCGAACCAGTTTGACCTGATTCAGTTCTCCAACATTTCCGATTGGATGCCCATTCAAGAGCTGCATTCGATGATGAGACTAATGGTGAACTGTCTGGCACCTGGCGGAGCCATTATTGGCCGCCGATTAAATGGCGATCACCAGTTAGCCTCGATTATGGCAGAGCATTTGACCGTGGATAAATCTCTCAGTCAACGACTGCTAGAGGGCGATCGTTCCTTCTTCTATCGAGAAGTTGTTGTCGGTTTTTGGGCTCAACCATAAGAAATGAGCGTTTAACACAATACAAGCTGACGAGTTATGTTATTCCACCACGTATTACCCAACGAGCGCTCTCACTTTCAATCTCCCATTGCGGCCCTTGAAAAAGAGGCAGTCTATCCCATTGGGGATGATTTCTTTCAAATTGATCATGGTGATGACTATTTTGCCTTTTTTGATCGTCTGGGTCAGGTAAAGTACTACGTCGGTCTGGATAATGATCGCGTCGTTGCCGTCGGCGCGTGGGTCTTACGCCAGGTACCAGAGTATTTGGAAGAGTCACACCGTTGTGCCTGGTATCTATGTGATTTTAAGGTACATCCTGATTATCAGTGTCAGCTCCTGTCTCTCCGGTTGTTGCGATATGCGATCGCTCAAAATAAGGAAACTTGCGATCGCGGCTATGCTATTTCCATGAATTCAGGTTGCGATCGTGCTAACCGACTGGTCAACGCCTTTTGCCGCTTCCCCACCATCCAGTTTCGCCATTCTACAAACTTAGGAATTTACAGCCTGGACGCAGCATCAATGCAGCTGTTAGCCCCCTTGTTAAGCAGCCACCGGGGACCCATCTCCTATCGCTCACTAAACGGAGTCAAAGACTTGCGCCTCCAAAGCAGCGGTCAGGTTCTCCCTTTATTACATGTGCAATGGGGTAATGGATATAATCTGGGGCATGCATCCCAAACCACCATACCTGAACCATGGGCAGGATACACTCACATGTTTTGTGTACCAGAAAAGGATGAGCTAGCCAGCATACTAACCCAGAAAGGCATTCATCCAGGAGCTATTGCCAGTGTGATCAGTCATAGGATGGATGGCAACGATTGGCGTTTCATTCTGACCAGCGATATTTAAGTGCCGAACTAAAAACGATGAGCTGAGGTATGCTGAGTTGCGCGGAGTCCTTGTTTTTGATAGCGATTTACTTCAGTCAGTGTCAGCTGGAGCAATTGTTGCCCCAGTTTACTCGTCTCTGAGCAATCAGACTGGGTTTGCAAATGCATCGCCACATCTAGCGCAAAGCCTAGTTTTTGATCACAAAGGGCAAACATCCACAGGGTCAGAAAATCTCGTATCGTTGCCCCTCTGGCAATTAGTGATTCCAGACTACGAAAATATCGAGCTTCCAGTGCTGTCGGACTGACTGGCAACCCCATAAAATCAATTGGTTCTTGGTCCGGTGGCAGCCGATAATCTGCTAAGGCTTGGCGTGTGCTTTGGTGAATCCGGGCAAAGCCTCCATTTTGAAGTTGTAAACTTGCTAACCAAAACCCTTCATCTAATAGGGCTTGATGACTTTCGGAAAAAGTATTTTCTCCCTCATAAAATGGGATTACCCCCGGCTCAATATCGATGGCCAGAATCCGCGAGCGGAGGGTTTGATGGATGCTCAGAAACAGGTCTAAATCCTTACCCTGGGAGTCTAGTTTCAACCAGTCCAGGCGATCAAGGTCTAGATCCGTCATCACTTGATCTAACCGCATAGCCGGGAATTCAGTTTGGTCGTTGACCACAAAGGTTTCAGTAAATGTGTATTGCGCACATTGGGCCATATCGGGCTTTAAAGTACTGGAGCAATAGGGATAATCCGTCAGAAAAAACTTAACCGTATTGGCATCACCGTCGGTGACAATCTTTTTTACGAGCTTAAAGTCCTGGAACCCATAGTGATTCGCTTCATTCAGTTCCCGCGCATCTGGGTCAAAGCCAATGTAGCTTGCAAAGAAAGCCAATTCCTGCCAAATCGGGGGCGGATCACCGGAAGCACCAATATCAACCAGAATAAAGCCTTGATCAGGAGCGAGTGTAGTTTGGATTAACTCAGTTAATGACGCCTGGAAAGATGGATCAACCATAGGTTTTGGGGTATCCCAATGATAATTGAAGGGCAATCGGTTGCCTGGTGATTATAAAGATGAAAATCGATGCTTATGACGCAGAATTGTCTCGCTTGGGGGGATGGGCCTGATCCCACAGAACTGTTTCTTCGGGATGTTGAAAGTCATCTGCCACCACAAATCGAGCCGCCGGATCGGACTGTGGGTAAGTTTTCACATAGATAAGACAGCCTTCATCGGAAGACGGTTGATAGGGTTCATTGGGGATGTAACGCAGCCAAGTACTGGGGGGATAGCAGCCCCGTTCATCTTGCCAAGTACCCTGCACCACAAAGATTTCCTTGATTTTCGTTTCCACTTGGAAATCTAATTGGGTGCCCGGTTGCCACCGTTCAAACCAAACTTTCTCATTAAACCCTGGTTGGGCATAAATCGGCTGAATTTCGATGTTGGCATGGGGGCCGGGTTGCCAATCTCCCTCAAAAATATTTACCCGCAATTGTTCTCGGGTTTTGCCACCATGTTGACGTAGCTTCACAAAGGTCATACAGCCATGGTCACTGTGGGGTCGGTGAATAAACCCTTCTGGGTTTAACATGTAAGTGCCCGGCGGATGTACACCAGTTTCGTCAGCAAAATATCCGTCTAGGACCAGAATTTCTTCGCCACCAGGATGACCATGCAACGGGAAAAAGCCACCGGCATCAAACCGGGTAAGCATAGTGACCGGGTGATCTTGCACCTCATCATTGGACTCAAAGCACCCAAACCAAATGCCCGTAAAATCCGTGGGAAACCACGTGAGTGAATCGGGCTCCACGGCAACTCTTGTCAAGGAATTGGCATGGATTTGCTGAGGTTGCCATTGTGTATCAGTAGCCATACTGCATTCAACTAAGGTCTTAGGTTCAGATGCACAGTAATTATGCCAAATCTTGTGGGCCTAATTACTAGCTAACCCAGTATAGATTAAGAGCATGTAATCATTAAAAATCGCGATCACTTCAATCATCAAGTAATTGCCACAACAACAGTCCAGAGTTGCTGCAAAAAGTACCTGTACTGTTATAAAACGAGCTAAACTCCTTGACTTTTCAGGTGATAAATGTCATTTACAGAGCGGCAATTTAGAAGGGCCTCATAGCCTTGCAAACGTTATCTGAACCGCATAACGTAGAGTTGTTGTGTCCAAAATTTTGGCTGTAGCATAGCACTAGGTATTGTCTTGGGACCAGACTCGCCCGCTTCGTTCAGTATCAATACGAAAGTCAGAATACTTGCGATTAAATATCTCTTGACCCAGCTGCTCAGCGGCCATAATCGGGGACCCAGGATCGCGTATCACCTCACTGCGACTGTTGCCAATACCCCTAACCACACCGACAAACTCAGAATGGGTATACCGAGAATATTCCTGAATCTGATGGACAATCCCCAGCGATGCACCTGGATAGGTTTCTTCAGAAGCCAGCACCAAACCGATGCGCTTGCGAGTCATCTGCTCCATGACCTGTGCAGAGTCAGGATAGGAAGCCGCATAGTAACAAAATGTCCGATCAAAAAACACTTTTGTCTGGGCGGATAATCCATACCAATAAACTGGCGAACAAAAAACGACTCCCGCTGCTGGCAAAAAGTCGTCAAAAAATAACGCTCGAAAGTTATCTTCAATGGCACATTCACCATTGGGCAGACGACACTGACGACAATCCCGCAAAAAGTTTGAAACTGAGTCGTCAATAAAGCGGAGGGATACCTGGGTTCCTATCTCCTCAGCTCCCCGCTGAACGGCAGCAGCAAGGGTGGCTGAGTTGCCATTTCGACGAGGGCTACCGACAAGAATAAGTAGCTTTTTTGAATCACTCATTGCAAACATGGTTTCTACTAGACGAGTATTGCATCAAGCTCAAAATTTTGGCAGTCCTTACAGGGGCTTAAAGGATTAATGGCACATCGCAGAAATGGAGATTGGGCGTTGTGGAGACAATGCATCCTAACGCGTTTAGCCATTTCGTTTATGGAGGGTATCCATTCAAGCCGGGAAATTCTGGTTAACTAGGAATCTAGAACCCAGGAGCCAGAATGGATAAGGGATATGGCTTCTGACTTCTGACATCTATCCTTGGGAAAACTGCCCGCTTTAAGTTGGTACCCCAAATGGATTGTCAAAAGAATTTTAGATAGCGCTGGATTTCCCAATCTGACACATGACAGTGGTACTCTTCCCACTCCTGGGTTTTGAAATCTACATAGGTCTTATACATTAAGGGACCCATCACCTCTTTGCTAAGGGGATCGGCGGCGAAGGCTGCGATCGCATCCCCCAACGTCTTGGGCAACGTCTCAATCCCCATGGCCTTTAGCTCCTCCAGCGAATACAAATACATATTCTCTGTATGGGGTTCACCGGGATCCAGCCCTTTACGAATCCCTTCTAGACCAGCCGCTAAAATCATTGCCGCCCCCAGATAAAGATTGGTCGAAATATCCGCCGCCCGACATTCCACCCGACCACCCCCCATGGGAATCCGCAACATATTGGTACGGTTATTATTGCCATAGCAAATGTAAACCGGTGCCCAGGTAAATCCGGACATACTACCCTTACGCACCAACCGCTTATAGCTATTCACCGTTGGACAGGTCACCGATACAATTGCCTTAGCATGGTTAAGAACACCGGCAATAAACTGATAGCCCAGCTTGGACAACCCCCGAGGATCGCTGGGATCTTCAAAAAGATTCTTGCCAGTTTCTAGATCTGCCAGAGACATATTGTAATGGGCACCACTCCCTGTCTGGTTGGCAAAGGGTTTAGGCATAAAGCTGGCAAAATAGCCTTCTTCCCGCACCAATTCCTTTACCATAAAGCGAAAGAATGTCAGCCGATCTGCCATTTTTAAGGCATCACAGTAGGTAAAATCCGTCTCAAACTGGCCCTGGGCATCCTCATGGTCAAAGGAGTACACATCCCACCCCAGGCCATTCATAGTACTGACAATTTTGTCCAGAATTTTGTAGTTATCCAAAACCGTGGGCAGGGCATAGGCCGCTTTGGGGAGTGTGTCGCGATCGCTAACCGGACCAAACCCCGTTTCAGTCTCTTTAAAGATAAAGAACTCTGTTTCAATCCCTAGATTGAATCCATACCCCATCTCCGCTGCCTGCTTGAGCACATTTTTAAGAATAGTTCGACAACAGGCCTCAAAGGGTTTACCCACCAAGTGTAGATCACTGGCAAACCAGACAATCTCTGGATTCCACGGCAATATTGTTGCACTGTCCGGGTCAGGCATTGTGCCCACTTCATCATCATTAATTTCTTGGGGGACTCCATCCAGGGCCGCCCCCGTAAACAACTCTGACCCCTGCACCATGCGGTCAAAGTGACTCATGGGAACAACTTTACCCTTACACATGCCATGGATATCCACAAAGCTGGCCATAGCATATTTGACACCCTTTTCTGTCAGGGATTGTTGGAGCGATTCTAATTCGGGAGAGAGAGGCTTTAGTTCGGGGTACATATTAGAAAGAGGGCAAGGGAAAAGGGATAATCTTGTAGAGGCGGTGCCTTGTGCCCGCCCAAATGTCGAGCGTTTCTTCTATACAGAAATAATCTTCTGCGTCGGTTTAGCATCTACACAAAGCGCTAACCAATCTTCAGCAACTTGTTCTGCAAATGCAGCTGCACCATCGGCATATTGTTTTATCTGCTCTTGTATTTCCTGATCCAAATTAGGATAGTGGGCATTGATCCAATCACTTTTAGCCGCTAACCAATCGGCAATAATGTCTGGTGTAACTTCCAGGTGAAACTGAAAACCATAAACATTGGTGCCAATGCGATAGGCCTGATGCTTACAGCGGTAGTTAGTCATTAACAGCGTTGCCTGCACCGGTAGATCAAAAGTATCAAAGTGCCACTGCATAATGTGTAAATCAGCAGGGCAATTTTGCAACCAGACCTCCGTGGTCGGGGACTCTACAACTTTTAGAGGAGAAAACCCCAGTTCAGGTGTACTGTGGGGATAAACTTGCGAGCCAAACGCACGGGCAATAAGCTGCGATCCTAAACACACCCCCATGATGGGTTTATTCTCAGCATGGAACTGATGAATTAGCTCAACCACCTGCCTTAGATGAGGGTACTTATCATCCTCATGGGCATTCATATGGCCACCTAGAATAATTAGTCCAGCAAAGTCACCATCGGGCAACATAGTTTGTTTCTCTGGCAACCAGATAGTCAACGCTGCACCCAATTTGACAAGCTGGTCACCCAAAACACCAATAGGATCACGAATACTATTCTGAACAACTAGAATTTTGACTTTCATATTGCCTTAACTCAAAAAATCTCTAATTTGCTAAAGCATGCTTCAAAACCTGACAATAGCATGCCGAAAAATCGTCATTAAAACTGTTTAAGTATGACTGAATTACTCTGCAAACTATGTCTTATTCGAAGGCACTTTATTCCCTGCTCATTCTTCATCCAAAGGTTATAAGTAAACATCTACTGGCGAAATATATATTGGTTCATATCGTTAATGCAAAGCCTTAAATGCATATTTTTAGTCAATTTCGTAGCAGTCTAAATTAATACTTTTATAAAAAAGTACTAGGCTATACAACGCTAATTATTAAAGCAGTAGAGACTTATCCTTTAGGAGTTAGCTATTCACTAGAAACTTAAGGTTTTTGAGCATGCTATTTGAGTGTGCTGACATGTCCTTTATACAATACAAGGATGACTTTAGGTGCTGACTTGAGACTTGTTTGACACTTGTAAAAGTAGGCTTCAGGGACATTATCCATGATAGATTTTCTCAACGATTTGCTATGGGGCAAGATCCTCATAGTTGTCTTGGTAGCGGTTGGGTTACTTTTTACCATTGCTTCACGATTTGTTCAGTTTCGTTATTTTGGTCAAATGTTTGCCATCATGGGGCAAGCAACTCACCATGAATCCGGTGGCCATCTCAGTTCCTTTCAGGCTTTAGTACTGAGTGTTGCAGGCCGAGTTGGCGCAGGCAACATTGCTGGTGTTGCTGTTGCGATTACCTTAGGCGGTCCTGGTGCAGTCTTTTGGATGTGGGTAATCGGCTTAATTGGTATGTCTACCAGCTTCTTTGAATGTACCTTAGCGCAGGTATTTAAGAATGCTGAACCTAACGGCACCTATCGAGGTGGTCCCGCTTACTACATCAAACGAGGGTTAGGAAAATGGTGGCTGTCATCCCTGTTTTCAATCCTTCTGCTAGTCACCTTCGGCTTTAGCTTCAATGCCTTACAGTCTTATACGGTGGCAGCTTCACTCAACGATACCTTTGGCATTCCTCCTCAGATTACGGGCTTCCTTTTACTGATTATTTTAGGTGTCACTATTTTTGGTGGCGTTAAGCGAATTGCCGAAGTGGCAGAATTTGTTGTACCAATTATGGCCGTGGGATATTTTCTGATGGCGGTGTTTGTCATCATTACCAATCTTGGCAATATTCCAGGTGTCTTTGCCCTAATTTTCAAAAGTGCCTTTGGTGTCCAGCAGGCTGTTAGCGGGGGGATTGGTGCCGCCATTATCTTTGGTGTTAAACGGGGACTATTTTCAAATGAAGCCGGTCTAGGTAGTGCTCCCAATGTGGCCGCCGTTGCCTATGTCAAACATCCTGTAAATCAGGGAATTGTTCAGGCGTTTAGTGTATTTATCGACACCATTGTGTTGTGCTCTTGCACCGCAGCGATTATTTTGCTGTCAACTGTATACGAACCTGGCTCAGACATTGGTGGGATTACCATGACCCAGTCTGCGATGGCTGAGCATGTCGGCGCATGGGGCCGAGCATTTGTCACCATTGCCCTTGTCCTTTTTGCCTTCACCTCCATGATTTACAACTATTATCTGGGAGAAAACAGCCTAAACTTTTTTAGTGAAGAAAATAAGATGTTGTTCAATGGCTTCCGGGTTATAACCCTGGCATTAATTGTCTGGGGCGCATCCCAGGACCTAGGCACAATCTTTGGTTTTGCTGATGTAACCATGGGACTGCTGGCATTGGTTAACTTAGTCGCCCTCGTCTTACTGTTTAAGGTTGGCCTAAAGGTAATGCGAGATTTTGATCGGCAAATTCAAAACGGTATATCCCAACCAATTTTTGACGCCAGAAAATTTCCTGAACTTGACCTTGACACAGAAGCTTGGGTCTTAGATACCCCTACACCCGCAATGGCATCTATCTCATCTGAGATACAGACGCCATAACAGAGTTGGAAGAACAAAACTCTACAGGAGTCAGAATTATCCTCCTTACTAATTTCTGACTCCTAGATATTAGTTTCCCCGATTAAATTTTTACCGAGAAGTCATTACCTGTAACCAAAGTTACAAACATACCCCATTAAGGCTGTTTTACTGAGACTAAATGCTCAGAGGCTTCCGTGTATGGTGGGCACACTTACGCAGACAAAAACACTTGTTGAAAAAGCGAAAGAGCTTGGGATTAAATTCTTTCTAGTTTCCTATACTGATCTGTTGGGGGGCACCAGGGCTAAGCTAGTCCCTGCCACTAAAATCGCATCGGTAGAAGAGGATGGAGCTTTCTTTTGTTCCTTTGCCTCCAATTTAGGATTAGGGCCAGATGCCCCTGAAATTGCGGCCGTTCCAGATCCAGACTCTTTAATTCAGCTACCCTGGGAACCGACGGTGGGTTGGGTCGCCAGTGATGTCTACTTTGAGGGTAAGCCATTTGCGGCTGCGCCACGCATGATGCTCAATCGGGTACTGGATCAATGCACTGAACTGGGCTACACCTACAAGGCGGGCGTAGAAGCTGAATTCTTTTTATTAAAGAAAACTGAAACGGGGTACGCCATTGCAGATGAAAAGGATGTGGCAGAACGCCCCTGCTATGACCAGATTAATTTAATGCGCCAGTTTGATCTGATCTCTACCCTGGTGGAGTACATGGAACAGTTGGGCTGGGGACCCTATCAATGTGACCATGAGGATGCCAACGGTCAGTTTGAGCTGAACTGGACCTATAGTGATGCACGCACGACTTGCGATCGCCACGTTTTCTTTAAATATATGGTCAAAACCCTGGCAGAGCAGCGGGGGTACACCGCCACCTTTATGCCCAAGCCCTTTAGCCACATTACCGGTAATGGAGGCCATGTTCACAACAGTCTCTGGCAAGGTACCGTAAATAGCTTTGAAAAGGGTGCTGATGATGGCGGATTGTCTCCCGTGGGTTATCACTTTCTGGGTGGTGTACTGGCCCATGCCAAAGGGTTAGCGGCCCTGTTTGCCCCAACGGTCAACTCCTATCGACGTTTGGGAGCCAGCATGACCGCCTCGGGCAGCACCTGGTCCCCGCGCTATATCTCCTACGGCGGCAACAACCGTTCCCATATGATCCGTATTCCTGAATCTGGACGCTTTGAATGTCGGTTAATTGATGGTTCGGCTAATCTGTACCTTGCCCTGGCGGGACTATTAGCTGCCGGTCTGGACGGGATTAAAAAACAAACCTCTCCAGGTAAACGCATTGATGAAAATCTATTTGCCCGTGGAGATGAATTTCCCGATCTAGAAACGCTGCCAACTAATCTCTACGAGGCGCTGGAGGCACTTAAGAAGAATGAGTTGCTGATGGAAACATTGGGAGAACTAGGCGCAAAGACATTCTTTGAGTTTAAGCACAAGGAATGGAATACATTTTGTTCTCAGATAACTGAGTGGGAGATGAATCAGTACATTAATATTTAAGCATTATGTCCTCTGACATCAGCACCTATAACTTTCCCACCAAAATTCGCTTTGGTCCCGGTTCTCGCCATGAACTCACAGCGGAACTCTCTGCCCTAGGTATTCAGCGGCCCTTGATAGTCACCGATCGAGATGTTGTTAAGCTACCCTGGTTCTCTACCATCGAGAATGCCATTACCAGCATTCCAGCAACTACATTTAGCGGTGTCTGGGGCAATCCCGTCGTATCCCAAGTTATGGCTGGACTAACCGCCTACCAACAACACAATATTGATATTCCACCCTCTTTGGGGTCCATCGGCATATCAACAGCCATCGTAGGTAAGCTAGTGAGCATCGCCCGCCATCAAAGATGGCTGTCATCCCCCTTAACCCAAGACCAGTAACTGAGGATAATTTCTACGCCATTTACCAAGATGCCCTTGCTGCATAACCTGCAAGTGGTGGACCGCCACCAATGGTAGGCTGTGCCTTTAAGTGATGGGCTGTGCTTACTGCTATCAGTGACGCTAGTGGGGATTGTCCGCTTAAAGGGGCTCATAAATCTGCCCCTTAGAGGAGCTAACAGATAATAAGCCTCCGGCAAAGCCGAAGGTAATTTAACTTGATTGATAGTTGCTTGCAAAATAGTTGTCTTCAAATAGCTGTCATATTGTTTACGATGCTAGTAAGTAGGTGGTCCCAATTAACCATCAGATACCGAGGCCTCCTTCCGTCCCCCAATCTTGGGGGAGACCAGACTCAAAGTATGGAAAATTAGGGGTTTGAGAATATATGCGAAGGAACCAATTAAAGAGAGGTTAATATGGCAGTTTCGATATCTCGTGATAATTATTTGCAAGCTACTAATATTGTTAACTGGCAACATCCAACAGTTCTAAAACTGGCTAAAGAACTAGCTGTGGGCCATGGTAAGACGGATGATATTGCTAGAGCCTGTTTTCAATGGGTGCGAGATGAAGTTTGTCATAGTGTTGACTATCAACTAAATCCAGTGACCTGTCGCGCCTCAGATGTACTACATCATCGTACGGGGTATTGCTATGCTAAAAGTCATTTGCTGGCAGCGTTGCTAAGGGCAAATGGAATTCCGACAGGATTTTGTTATCAGCGTTTGAGCCTGAATGAGCAGGGGGCTCCCTACTGTTTGCATGGATTAAATGCAGTTTACTTATCTGAGTTTGGCTGGTATCGTATCGACGCTAGAGGAAACCGTGATGGCATTGATGCCCAGTTTACGCCCCCCGAGGAAAAGCTTGCCTTCACACTACAGTTTGCTGAAGAGGCTGATTTTCCTACTATTTTTCCAGCTCCGTTAGACATAGTTGTAGATGCCTTACAAAGGCATAACACTTGGGATAGCTTGCTGCAAAATCTACCCGATCTTCACTAGATAACCAGTTAAGTAAAAACTTGCAAACCATCTGTGCGATATCTAAGGACCTACGCAAAAATAGACATTACTATTATCAGCACATCTGGACTCTGTATTAATGACTGCTACCTCGGAGCAAATTAAGGAAATTTTGGCGCTGCGCGATCGCAAAGTCGCCCCCAAGCAAATTGCCCGTAAACTAGGTCTGCGTCCTGCCGAGGTCAAGGATATTATCCAGGCCCAGTTAAGCTCAAATCCCGAAAAAGATAGCCAGCCTGCAAAGCTTGACAAACTTAAAGAATGCGTAATTGACGCCCAAGGATTTGATCGCTTTTTTGGTAGTCAAAATACAAAAAAAGATCGCAAAGGGTTATCCCAGATTATGATCACCCGTACCAATGGTCTACACTATTTGGTCACCACCTTTCTGATCGATGCATGGTGTTTGGGGGTAAAAGATGCCATGGGACCTCGCAAAGTTAAAATCACCGACTATCCATTAATGCGAGAGCAGGCCTACGCTACAACTATGGATGATAGCTACAAAACCATATCCATAGAACAAGCCCAGTCAGTGATCTATGGAGCTGTGGATTATGCTCAACGTCTAGGCATTGACCCCCATGAAGACTTTGTCCGGGCCAAAAGCAATCTCGGCCCTCGAATGGATAACCTACCCCGCCATGAATTTGGTAAAAACGGTAAACCTTATTACTTTGCCGGTCCCTATGACAACTCCGACAAAATCCTTGCCAAATTACGAGAAAGCGTTGGCGAGGGCAACTTTTACTACACCATTGGCATGGATTTAGGCATGGGTACTGTGCTCTAAAAATTAACTAGTGCAGCGTCAAAGTTAAAAATTCGAGGTCAAAACTTTAGTGGCGACTGCTATATATGCTTGCTGCTGCCATTACCTGAATAACTTTGAATCAGGGCATTAGCGTTAGAAGTTCTTATTTGCGGCTACTTAAACAAATTATGCACGATTAGGACCAGGATAGTAAGGTGCTAAAAAGTGTGGTTTTTCCCAGTTATTTATAGAAACTCCTTTAAGCTTTACTTGTTAATCCCTTGTTGCTCAAAGCTTACACGAAGCTTCTTAGTTTGCCTCAAAACGTCAAAAGAATCGCACTTTTTGCCACCGACATTAGTGCATTAATTAGCCATTATTGATTTATTGCAGAGATTCCTCAATATCAATTTATTGAAGACTTTCTCAGTACTTATAGTTTTACTTCGTCTAGCCAGTTCTCATAACTGAATAATATTTCTGGCTTTCCGACTAAGGATTTAAACTCATGGAAAAATTATGTATAGAGACAGTCGCTGAGCTGCGAGCATTAGCACCCGGCGCAGCTAAATATTTAAAGTTATTGGGCTACCACACGCCCGGAGATGGCGGTGGCGGAGACTTTTACTGGGATGCCGCTGCCAATGAACCAGACAACAGCGGCACAATTATCTCACCAACCTGTAGTTCCACAGGTCGATGGAAGCGACTAACCAATGCTCCTGTCTCAGTTAAATGGTTTGGTGCCAGAGGTAATGGGACTGCTAATCCTAGCGATACTGCGGCCATCCAAAATGCCATTGACCAGATGACCGACGGTATTTTGTTTTTCCCTTCTGGGAGCTACGTTATTGATCAAACCATCGAGGTAACTGACAAGTCCATCATCCTTGCTGGGGAAGGTATGAGTAGCACTGAGCTAATGTGGCTCGGGTCTCCCCAAGATGATGCGGTACGATTGCGACGAACGAAAGCAGCCGCCACATCTGGTAGCTATACGACTGGTGCTGGCATCCGAGACTTACGAGTTTGTACCCATTACAGTCTTAACTGTACGGGGGCTGGAATTCACCTCGATAACGTATTAATGGCGACCCTTGAACGGGTGTGGGTACGCTCTTTTACTGGCAAAGGCGCTTCAATCGAAACGTCAGGATGTGGCTTACGGATTGGCTCGTCATGGGGAACGGACAATTTTCCGATCTCGGCGTCTCAAGATCTATACCTGGCCCATGTTCATCTTCAAGGCAATCAGGTCGGCCTGATTGTCGATGGGGCCAATCAGGTAACCGCCGTTAATTTGATGGTGAACCAGAATTTGCATACCCAGGCGTTGTTTAGGCTTGCGAGTGTTTTTCAGTGGTGTGGCGGTCTGATTCAGGGGGGTGCCTCGACCTATGGATTGCACCTAGCACCGACGGAGAACATTGTTCTCCAGGACGAAAATAAAACAGAAATCCCAAGGAGCGTTCAAATGCTTTCGCTCGAAGGGGTTTGGTTTGAGTTCAGCGGTCCGCTTGAAGCAGTTATAAAGGCTTCACGTCCGCCCGGTAATCATAGTGGATGTGCCAATCTAAGTTTCTCAAACTGTCGATTTACAGCGGCTTCGCCCAGCACTTTCTTTGATTTGTGTCTTTGCAAACGAGTCCATATTTATAACAATCGCGTACTCTACGATCGCACAAGTCAAACTCTACTTAAATTCAGTAGGGTCCATGGTGCTTACGTTGGGTTTGGCGAGTACACAGGCGATGCCGATCCGATTATGTACCCCCATGTATTTGATATTGACGAGTATTCAGAAGTGATTTGGGTTGGAGCGCGTCGTAATAATGCAGCCATTGGCATTCATACGAATACTCCGCCTGTAGATGGCGAAAGCCTGAGGGTTGGCGGTCCGATTCAGTTGGCTTCCTATACGACAAAAGCACTTCCTGCTGGCGCTGTAGGTCAGACGGTTTTCGACACTACCCAAAAGGGGCTCAAGTACCACAACGGGTCGGATTGGCTTCCTACCTAGCCGAAAACAATTTCGAGTGGCAGTTGAAACCACAGCTCTTTGCGCCATACGTTCACCCAGTCGCGATTTCAATCGCTACAACTGGAGAACGAAATAACAATGATTTCAGGACTTTTATGAGTCCAGCAATCACAAAACTAACATCAAAACCTCAGGAGTAATACCCATTATGAATTGGACAATAAATTCTAAAAAAGAGCTGTCTTTAAACTCTCAAAAACATCTGAGAAAAATTAGCAAGATGTTCAAATTACAAAAGATTCTCAAAGTTTTCTTTTCGTTAATTCTTTTGGTGATGATTACTTTTTTCCCATCACCAGGAATGGTTGCGGAGGCGGCTGTCCCTCGATGGGCCTATAGCCGTGTCAATATCTCATCATGCTATTTTCAACAGGCTGAGAAAATGGCTGAAAACGCCCTTAAAAAATCAAGTCTTAGAGGAGTAACGAAAAGTGGGAACGGTAATATTCAAGGTAATACGAGTGATGTGATGGTACTCGTATTTATTGAAAATACGAATTATGGAAGGAAAGCGATTGTTGTAGCCACTGGAAGTGGGGCTGACGGGTATCGAAATAGCGTCAAAAAAGAGTTAGAGAGTCAATCACATCTGAGTAAAGCATTGGAATGCGGAATTGATAGACCTGGTGGAGACTATAAAAGCTTTGCTATTGATGATGATCCACTGGACTGCATGAGAGCATGCTCTGGAGACTCTCCCTGTAAAGCCTTTACCTACGTTAAACCGGGCTATCAAGGCAGCAAAGCAAGGTGTTGGCTCAAAAATACCTTGCCTCCATCACGATTAAATTCGGCTACGATTTCAGGCCAATTTAGCTAATTAATCTATTTGCAAACTAACACATCTTAACGTTGAGGGAATCCCATGAAAAAGCTAATTCTAGTTCTACTTTTAGCCATCTCCATATTTATGGCATCACCACCACCGGCATTTGCATCTGTCCCCCGCTGGTCATACCAACGTGGCAACATCAATGCTCTTAATTCCTGTAGATTGTCAGATGCTGAAGGGTTGGCACAAGACGCTTTGAAAAGTCTAGGCTTTAGAAATGTTCAAAGCAGTGGGCCGGGCAATATTATCGGCAATACTGACAACGTAATGGCTCTAGTATTCATCACAGATAAGACTCCAGGAAAGCGAGGAGTTGTCTTAGTGACAACAGGTAATGGTGCCGATGAATATAGACGGCAAACCTGGTCAAAGTTAGGGTCTAAAATCCTTTTCGATTGTGGCATAAATGGCAACCCTGTTTAAGGAGTAATAAGCCAATGCCTTTGATAGTTCTCATGCGTGCATTTATCAATGCTAACTGGGCTCTGCTTTAATGCGGACCAATATAAACGGTTTTGTGGGGCAATGTGCCCACAAAACCTGCCTAAAGTTACTTTATTTATCAGGAGCTTAACGATGGAAACACTGTCAGTAAAATCTATCCAACAAACCTATCTCAACACGATCGCCGATTTGCGAGCACTCCCTGTCGGCCCAGAATCATGTCCCGTAATCCTCGGTTATCATATGCCAGATGATGGTGGAGGAGGGCAATTCTATTGGGATACTACATCCACTGCTGAAGAAAATGGTGGCACCGTGATTAGGCCCAATACAGTGCCAGCTTCAGAGGCTGGGCGGTGGAGGCGCTTAGGAGAGCCACATTTATCGGTAAAGGCGCTGGGGGCGATCGGTGATGGAAAGTCTCATCCTTTAGAGAACTTCTACTCGACGCTGTGCGACGCCAAAGCGGTTTATCCCCATATCGAGACACACAAAACCAGCCTCGATACCGATGACGATTGGTGGAAATCACTCGAACTCGACTGGGTGGCTATTCAAGGCGCGATCGATATTTTTGCCCACGAGCCGCTCAAGTATTCTGCTATCTCAGTTCCGCCAGGTCACTACAAGCTTGAACGACCGTTGATTATTGGTAGATACAATCGCCATAGTCCACGCTGCCATTTAATTGGTGTTCCTAATGCTTATCCAACCACCCATATACCATCGGTTTCCGGCACCATTATTGAACTCAGTTCCTTTACCCTACCAACACTGATCATTCAAGGAACCCGTGTTGTTTCGGCGACGGGAATTGTTTTTCTCAATGGCAATACGGCTCCTTCCACAAAGCGTCCAACGCTCGGAGATGAATGGAATTCAGCCTTCTTTAACACCGATCCTAATAGCTGGCTCTCAGAATACGAGGAAGATGGACAGAAAAAATTAGTACGGGATAATCCCTATTCACCCCAGGCCGTCATCGCAATTGATCCCTTCGCGAATCAGCTGCCTAAAAACAACCCTGCCAATGCTTACCCAGGCTATGAAGACTACTACGGTGGTGCTACTTGGCCGAATCCTGGGTATTCTTCAGCCATTACATTTCGCCAATGTGGGTTTCAGGGAGGTGTTGTCGGTGTGGCTGTTGCCCCATGTCCAGGGGTGGCCAATAACGAGAATTACGTCTTCGAGCATTGCTTTTGGGTGCACAACAAAACTCACCTTGCCATTGGTCACTCCCAGGCCCGTGCCATTAAGCTGGACAGCCCTCGAATGTATGGTTGCCATATTGCGATTGACTCACAGCAATATGGTATTGGTGATGCTCTCCCTGGTCAGCATCCCATCATTACTGGTGCGCCCAACATTGGTGGTTGCCAATATTTCTTAAACGTCAATACTGTGTCACAGGTGCTTAATATTGAAAATGCCCACTTTGAAAGTATGCTATCCCTCGGATGGATTGGGCATGGCCTCTCAGGTAGTAACAGTGGCGCATTGTTTACAGGGTGTAACTTTAACTTTCTAGAGACTAGAACGCCCCCTTATGTGGCGATTCCGTTTCACCTGCGCACCTTTGGCCAAGTCGAGTTTCACCGATGCGTTTTTTCATACAACGGCACGCAGCAACTGATCCGAGTATGGAACCATGAGGGACGCTGCTTCCTAAACAAATGCGTCCTCAAGAACGGAGAGCGCAACGGCAACGTCATGATGGCTTTCCATGCCTATGATGACCGTCTTCAGATCGAGCATGTACAGACTTACAACAGTAGTAGTGGTCCAGTCTATGAGGCTGCTCCCAAACCTGGCATTACCTTTGTTCCGATCAACAAGAACGCCTATGTTCAAGTGGTGCAAAATGGGACGCCAGATAAAGGAACGATTACTGTCACCGACACGACAGGCCTCCAAATCGGAGATGTGCTTGCGCTGACTGCAAGCCCAACCCAGATTCAGCCTGAGCACTATCCGATTTGGCCTGCCCCTGATGATTTTGAAAATGCCTATCCCTACGCGTTTGATCAGCCGATTGGTGTCATCACAAAAATCACCCCCAACGCTGAAATAGAACTCGATAATCTCCCCCAGGACTTCCCTTTCAACCAGAATCTTCGTCTCCAAGCAATCCGTTGGGATATCGCCTAACTGAATTGAACAGCCTTCCACATTTGATTAATACACTAGAGGACTTGAATTATGCCAGACGTTAAAAATGTGCAGTTGATTATCAATCCAGATGATAATAATAGCTCGCGTTGGATTGTAAACGTAAAAGGAATGGTTGATTTTGACCAAAGTGAAATAGGAGATTATGAACTTCAAATTTATCTCTATGCAGCTGATGCAGCAGAATTGCCTTTTCCTGTTGGGAATCTCTTTCCTGACACCTCAAATCTTCCGATATATATGTTTCGATTTACGGGTACCAGTGGCTTATCTCTCGCAGGCAAACCTCCGGGTCGAATTATCCAGGCCACACCTGGAAAAACTTTAGAAATTGATGCGTCAGAGTTTGTTAGCAACGCAACTCTTGATGAAGATCCAGGTAAGGAGCAAGTAACTATCCCTAGCCCATTTGGACCAGTTAAGACAACTATAGAAAGACAAGATGAAATTCTTGCAGAGATTAGGGTTAGCTCAATCCCAGCGAAAGGTCTATCAAACATTGCCAAAATCAACGGAACAATATTCCGTTCGTGAGCAAGGGATTGCGTAGGGTGCCGCTAACGACAATGAAAACCTCATATGGCGGGTAAGCGGCACCGTTATGCAATTAAAGCAGCATAGATCAGCGGACAGGAGTAATTCTATGAAGTTCAACAACAAAATTAATTACACATTGTATCGCGATTTTCCAATAGGCCCGGTCGGCGGTGGTCCCGGATACCAAGCGGTCATTCAACCTGAGCCAACATTTACACAAGTCAATACTGTTACCGAATTGAGACAAGCCTTAACCAACTCTTCCATTCAAAAGATTTTCATACCTGGCCACCTGTCTTTTGAACTCAAAACGCCCATCGAAATCGTTACCGACGGTTTACTGCTAGCTAGCGATCGCAATCATTTCGCGAAAGACGGCAGTATTTTACCGGGGGCGCAGATCAAATTGGCTCATACTGGGACTGACGTGTCAAAATTCTTGATTGTTGTCAACGCCCAGAACGTTCGCATCACTGGTTTATGCCTCATTGGAGATGGACCCACCGCGAAGGGAACTGGCGTGCATATTCGTCCAAAAGAGGGCGTAGACGTGCTGGAAATGGAAGTAGACAATTGCGAGCTTTCCCACTTTGGTTATGCGGCCATTCGCATAGACGGCGTTCCCGATGATGCCACCATTGGAGCCAGTGCCCGAGTGCATCATAATTCCATTCATAACAACAGTCGCCCTGGACTGGGATACGGCATTGTCATCAATTACAAAAACGCCGCCGCCCAAATCGTCTATAACTATTTTGACCAGAACCGCCACTCTGTAGCTGGTAACGGACATGAAAACGAAACCTATACTGCGGCCTACAATCTGTCATGGGAAAACTCCGAGGACGGTGTGGAATACGATATGCATGGGTATTCAGACTTTAACAAAAACGATTGTCAAAAGCTGAAAGAATGCGATCCGTACACCCCTTGCAATATTGCTGGCACTACAGTAGTTCTCCTCAACAACGCCTTGGTTCGTTCTACCTATTTCTTCCAACCAAGGGGCATTCCCACAGACGGGGCCTATGTCACCGACAACTTCTACAATGCTATTAATCGCTACAAATTATGGCGGGGTGTAACACTGACAGAGTGCGAGTGCCCACGGCCCATCTACAAAAACGGCATAAATTTGGAAAACAGCATAATCCTGCCAGAAGAACAGTGGCCCCAATTTAACATGCATGTTTGGGATAATAATGTCAATCCGCGAGGACGCTATATCTGGTATATTTCCTGGTCAGGCGCAAATAAATGGCAGCCGTTGTTTTTCAATGCCTATGAAGATAGCAAACTTGCCTTTGGCGATTTCAATGGTAATGGCAAAACAGATATCTTTTATGGCAATGGTGAGAGTTGGCAAGTTTCTTGGAATGGCGTAACGCCCTGGGAAAAGCTTAATACATCCAGTTATCAAGTGGACAAACTCACGTTTGGTGATTTTAACGGTAACGGTAAAACGGATATCTTTTTGGCCGATGGGTCGGAATGGCGAGTGTCCTGGAGTGGAACATCCAAGTGGGAACGGCTCAATACCTCCGGCTACACGACCGACCAATTGGCGTTTGGTGATTTTAACGGAGACGGCAAAACGGATGTCTTTTTGGCCGATGGGTTGGAGTGGAAGGTGTCCTGGGGTGGGACATCCAAGTGGGAACGGCTCAATACCTCTGGCTACACGACCGACCAATTGGCGTTTGGTGATTTTAATGGCGATGGTAAAACGGATGTCTTTCTAGCCGATGGTTCAGAATGGCGAGTGTCCTGGGGTGGAACATCCAAGTGGGAACAACTCAATACATCCGGCTACACGACCGACCAATTGGCGTTTGGTGATTTTAATGGCAATGGCAAAACAGATATCTTTCTGGCCGATGGGTCGGAATGGCGAGTGTCTTGGGGCGGAACATCCAAATGGGAACAACTCAATACCTCCAACTACAGGACCAATCAATTGATGTTTGGCGACTTTAACGGTAATGGAAAAACAGATATTATTCGGGCGAAGGCTTTTTAATGCTGAATAAGGGCTTGAAAATCTTTCCCACGCATTCCCTTTCAGCATGAATCTTATCTCCAGGCAATCCGTGGAATATCGATAAAAAGTAGGTTTTGTCTGCCTAATCATCTAGGAAAATGACATAAATGCCATGTTTGCCCCAGATTGTGCCCTGAGAAGTGCATAATCTGGGGCTGTCTATCGAGCCTGCAGCAGTTAAAAGTTATGAGATCGCACCACCTATTTGAAAATCAGCTCAAAGTGTTTGCAATGGTACATGTGAAAAAGTGCTGTAAGGGGATATCATGTCACTTTCTGTATCGCGACTCGTTTTATAAATTAGCTATAAATCATGGAAACGCTGAATTTCTGCAGATATTTCTAGGATTTGAGAAAGTCTCAACTTTTAACACACTTTTTAGCACTGACGTATTTGTCTGCATTAGGCACATTGGAACCACGGAACAAATCCACAATTGTTGTTAGTTGAGATAGAAAAATGATTGATACCGTTACAAGAGTTTCTACTTTTGAGCTTCTGGTAAAACCTATTGTTGATTCCCAGAATCCGCCTAACAGAACAATTATTCAGGGGTACTTCTTAACAATCGCAAATCCTTCATTTAGCAACCTAAGATTAAGACTAACCTTTTTCAGTGCTACACCTGACTTTAGCTCTAGCTCATTTTTGGCTTTTTGGGATTTTAATGGTAGTAACCAAGATTTGAGCGGTTCGTTATCAGGTTCAAGCATTACCGCTAACTTCGAAATCGAGCTACCAGGTTTGGAAACAGGCTTATTCTTGCTACAGCCAGACGTCACCAATCGAGAAGTCCTCATTAGCCGTAATACAGAAGTTCGAGGTTTTGTTGTACTTTCCATTGTTTCAGCTACACCTAGTGCTTTTGGTGGCGTAAGTGATGAAAGAACTTTGTTGCTATCTGCCCAACAGCGAGGAACTTTCTTGCCCCAGGGTAGCAATTTCCCGCCTCCTGGAGCCAGGGATTATGATCAGCTCGCTTACAGTTTGCCAATCCCGAATCCAGAAGTAACTCTCAAAGCAGGCTCTATTGTAGAGAATTCCACTTTTTCGCTACAGCAGACTACTTTGCTTGAAACTTTGCGAGAAGATCCTAATTTACTGGGCAGTTTTACACGCGATCCATTAGCACGGCAGATAGCTGCTATTACGGACAAACGAGAGCAGCGCCGTATGCTTGATATCTTGATTGAGCGTTTTCAGGATTCTCTAAACGGGGCTCGATCAGTATCAGAACCTATCAATCGCCAGGTCCTTAGTTAGATATTGCAAAAAAATTGACCTAGACCTGATGAATTCACGGTGCCAGGTTTAGTTAGAGTGGAAACTAATACCCTTACAGCATCTTCATCTGTTTTGGTCTAATGTGAGACTATAAAACAGTCAGATTCATGACCTGAAGCCATTAAGGAATTACGATCAATGCTGAGACATTAGCCATCTTTAATTTTAATTGACGTCCGATAAAAACCCACCCAAATGAGTTGTGACTATAAATCCAACTTGAATGGGTGGGTTATTTGTCTGCAGACCCCTAAATGAAATGGAGATTTAGCCCTACATAAATCAGTTAGGCCAAACTGGAATTTACACAGGGCTAAAAAATGCTAAAAAGTGAGATCCCCTTGATTACTGATAGAAACATTTTTTGAACTTAGACTATCAAGTCTTGATTCTGGCAGATGTGCATGAGTACCCGCATAACGCTAAGAGACTTCTGAGAAAGATACCACTTTTTCGCACCGACATTAATGTTTTGACTAGACATCATTGATGTATTGAAGGACTTCCTCAATTTGATTACTGAAGGAATCTCTCAGTATTAATTGAAGGTAAAACTTCTTCTGTATACACAAAACATACACGAAAAAGGAGGAAATCCCATGTTAAAAATTCCTAATCACGAACTATTTTCTGATCATTCTTCTGTCTCGGGGATAGGAGGTGACATAGTGAATCAACCTTTAGAAGATGGCACTATGACAACTCAAGTAATCAACGATATGTTGACCGATTCAACTAACGGTCCTGTATCTCAAGTAATTGAGAATATCGTACCTGAAGTTCCAGTTGAACATAGTGAGCAGTTTTCTACTGCCGTATCCGGAAAAGGAGGTGACATAGTAAGTCAACCTTTAGAGAATGAGAGCATGATGCCTCAAGTAATCAATGGCATGTCGTCCGGTTCAGCTGATAGTTCTTCATCTCAAACAATTGAGGATATCTCACTGGAAGATCCAGCTGAAAATAGTGAGCAATTTTCTGCTGCGATGTCAGGAGGATTCCAAGAGGTAACGCTTGGCGACGAAACTGATCAGTGTTCTGGTAGGCTCACTGTTTTAGATCGATACAATCGATGGATCTTTGTTCCACGAGGTCAATTGACAACTATTGATGTTGCAATTAGCGGAGGTGGATATTGGTATTGGAGGTGCGGAAATACAATTGAGAGATCTAGGGGTGGGTCAAATTTCCGACAGCGTGTAAAGCGTCTTAAGATTTTGCACAGCCCAAATAATCGTAAGATCACCTGGCAGTGCTTCGATTTACTCTTCTCGGCAGAATTACCACTTTCAGCTGCCAAAAAGATTCGTTACAGTGGACTGTGGAATGCTGGTACAGAAGCCCAAGTTTGGTGGCCAAATTGCTCTGAGCAACAACTTCGGGCTAAGACCAGTGAACTATGGGGTAGCATGCGTTTAGCCTATATGCAGCCTTTTGTAGTGGGCAGCAAGATTCGCTACAATTGCTTATGGACAGCAGGAACAGCTGGACAAGTTTGGTGGCCAAATTGCTCTGAGCAAGATTTTCGCAAGACAACTAGGGAAAATTGGCATTGGGCACGTCCAGCACAAGTATATGCTTTTATTTTCAATGGTCAAGTTCGCTATAGTTGCTTGTGGAATAAAGGGACCCATAGTCAGGTTTGGTGGCCAAACTGTTCTGAGCGAGATTTCCGAAAAGAAACATCTGAAAATTGGAGTTGGGGACGTCCTGCACAAGTACAACCATTTATTGTGAATGGCCAAGTTCGCTACAGTTGTCTATGGAATGTAGGGAAACATGGTCAAAAGTGGAACCCCAACTGTAGTGAAACACATTTCCGTAAATGGACTTCAGAATACTGGAGTTGGGCACGTCCAGCACAAGTATATGGGTTCATTTTGAATGGTCAAGTTCGCTATAGTGTTTTGTGGAACGCAGGAACGCACGGTCAAGTTTGGTGGCCAAACTGTTCTGAGCAAGATTTCCGAAAAGAAACATCTGAAAATTGGAGTTGGGGACGTCCTGCTCAGATGCAAGCCTTTGTCGTCTAGTCTCTCTTCTTTCGTTCAAATGGCGCATTGATTTTAGTCATGCGCCTTGATTTATTCCTATCGATTCATCCAGCACGTCGAAGTCCTTTGCTGAGATGCACCACCCACAAGCTTAGTATGTCAGGCTTTCGTTAATAATTCCGTCAACCTAAACCTCAATCTGCGAAATGTGAGCAAGTCAGCGTGTAGAAGCAAACGGGTTTTCTTAAATCAAGTTCTTGATTAAAAAGTTAAACCTCACAAAACCAGGTTGTTTCTACCGTGACGAACAATGCTTGTTGACGAAGCACTTTACCTTTTAGATGCTGCTCTGAAACCTGCCCACCTGAGCGACACTCAGGAACTGGTGTTTCGCCACGTGTGGGACCAGAAAACCTACGAAGAAATTGCACAAACCAGTGGTTATGACACCGATTATATTAAGCATATAGGGTCTCAGCTGTGGAAATCCCTCTCCCACGCTTTAGACCAAAAGGTAACCAAGAGTAATATTCGGTCAGTCTTGAGACAGGTTAACCAGAGACCAGCATTATCCGCGTCCACCAATCAATATCAAGATTGGGGTGATGCCCCCGATGTTTCTACCTTTTATGGCCGTACGGAAGAGCTTGCCACTCTTAACCATTGGGTTGTCAACGATCGCTGTCGTTTAATTACCGTTTTCGGGATGGGAGGTATTGGTAAAACCACCTTGTCTGTAAAACTTGCGCAGCAGATCGTTGTGTCAAGCGCTCAGTCCGAGCAAAATGCATTTCGATATCTGATTTGGCGATCGCTTCGGAATGCTCCACCACTAGTTGATTTATTAGCTGATCTGATTTATGCACTATCTAATCAACAGGCAACAGACTTACCTGAAGGGGTTCATGCCCGCATCCTTCTTTTACTTGATCATCTGCAAAACTCTTGCTGCTTGCTGACTTTGGATAATTTGGAAACAATCCTTTCCAGCACAAAGCAGACAGGTCACTATCGAGAAGGCTATGAAGCGTATGAACAACTTTTTGATTCCATTGGTAAAACTGCGCATCAAAGTTGTCTAATACTGACCAGTCGTGAAAAGCCTCAAGGTCTAGGTGTGCAGGAAGGAAAAACTCTTCCAGTTCGCTCTTTTCGACTAGTTGGTCTCACTCAGAATGAAGGGCGAAGTATCCTTGAAGCTAAAGGGCTCTCAGTAACATTGAAAGATTACCAAGTCTTAGTTGATCACTATGCGGGAAACCCTCTGGCATTAAAAATTGTTGCCACGACAATTCAAGAGTTATTCAATGGAAATATTACTCATTTTTTGCAGCAAGGCTGCTTTATTTTTGGAGATATTTCCGCCCTTTTGACACAGCAGTTTGATCGACTGTCGCCTTTGGAACAGCAGGTGATGAACTGGCTGGCGATAAATCGTGAGTGGATATCATTATCAAAACTTGCACAGGATATTGTCCCTCCCGTTTTACCAAGATCTCTATTGGCAGCTTTGGAATCTCTCAATTGCCGTTCCCTGATTGAGAAAAAAGTATCGTTACCTTGCTTGCAAGGAGTGAGCTGTTTTACACTGCAACCTGTGGTAATGGAGTTTATTACTGAGCGATTGATTGATCAGATTTTACAAGAAATTTGCGCTGGGAAAAATGCCAATTTAAATGAATATGCCCTGATCAAAGCTCAGTCGGAAGATTACCTACGTGAGGCTCAGACATATCTAATTTTAGAACCGGTTGCCACCCAATTGTTGCAACACTTTGGTTGTCGAGAGAAGATAAAGCAATGTTTAGCACAAATTCTTGCAAATTTGCATTCTCAACAGACTTTAACCAAGCCATCTAATTTGTCGAAGTTAACATCAATACCTGTTGCTGGATATACTGCTGGCAACATTCTTAATTTGATGTGGTATTTGGGTATTAATCCTCGGGGGTACAATTTTTCAAATTTGCCCATTCGGCAGGCATTTCTTCAGGGAATTAGCTTGCATGACGTTAATTTTTCCGATTCGGACTTGGCAACATCTTTATTCACGGATTTGTTTGGGGAAGTTGGTTCTGTAGCAATTGCTCCCGATGGGAGCTTACTAGCCATGAGTTCCCATGGAAATATCCTGTTGTGGAACATAGAGACGATGCAACATCAGCTAACCTTCACAGGACATCAACGCTTGGTTAGGTGCATTGCCTTTACACCCCAATCTATTCACGCTGAGGTAGCGCTATTATCAAGCGGTAGCAGTGACCGAACGGTGAAACTTTGGAACGCTATGAATGGTCAGTGTCTTAAAACGCTAAAAGGTCATACAGGACCAATTCATGCGGTTGCTTTCAGTGCTGATGGTCGCACTATTGCAAGTGGCAGTGGCGATCAAACTATAAGACTATGGGATATAAAAACTGGCCAGTGCTTTAGCGTATTGAAGGGACACACCAGTCATGTTTTATCTCTTATTTTTATGCCACATGAGGACATCCTTATTAGTGGCAGCGTAGACTGCTCTATTAGATTTTGGGATATCAGTACAGGGACATGCTTACGCACATTACAAATTGAGACTGAGTTTGGTTGGATGTTGAGAATTGCCTTGAGTCCTGATGGGCAGACACTGGCGGTAGCTTACGATGGTAAAATTATAGAATTTTGGAATCTTGATACCGAAGAATGTTCGAAAACATTATTACCCTTTGGTAAGGGTGATGTAATACGAGCGATTGCCTATGCCCCAACCCCAAATGAGTTTTCTCGTCAAATGTTAGCAACTGGTGGAAGAAGTAAATCTGTCAAAATTGTGGATTCCTATACCGGTGAGAACATTCAAACTCTCCTAGATGATAGTGATAGCACTTGGCAGATTCATTTCACCCCTGATGGTAGTAAGCTAATCAGAGTCAGTGAAAGTCAAAATGTTAGAGTTTGGAATACTATTACTGGACAACGTCTTAGAACACTCCGAAGCGATGCTAACGGCATCACATCAGCTGCCTTTAGCCCAGACGGACGATTTCTTGCTAGCAGTTCAATAGATCAACAAGTTCAAATCTGGAATATAGCTACTGGTACTATTGAAAAAACTTTATCGGGACATTTCGCTCCTATTTCGACTGTTGTTTTTGCTCCTATTGATAAGGGGAAGATTTTGCTTAGTGGGAGTGATGATAGAACTATCAAACTTTGGAACTGGCAAACTGGCGAGTGTTTGAGAACCCTTTGGGGACATAGTGATGATGTAGTATCTCTCAGTCTTTATCTGAAAACTCAGCTTCTTGTTAGCAGTAGTGGGGATCAGACAATCAAATTGTGGGACTGGCAAACCGGAGAATGTTTGCAAACCTTAGAAGGGCATCTCCGGAGGATTCGGTCAGTAGTGTTTAGTCCAAACGGAGCAATGCTTGCTAGTTGCAGTGATGATCGAACCGTCAAACTGTGGGAAGTCGATACAGGGGTTTGCCTACAAACATTGCAGGGGCATGACTATCAGGTGATGAAGGTTATCTTCAGCCCCGATGGTCAAATAGTAGCGAGTTGTGGATTGGATCAGACAATTCGGTTATGGGATGTTCAAACTGGGAGCTGTCTGCAAACTCTATCGGATAAATATCCAATTCGATCAATTGCTTTTAGTCCAAATGGTCAGTTTCTGGCTAGCGGTAGTACTAATGGCCTGATCAAAATATGGAATGTGGGATCATGGACCTTTAGCAAGACATTACGTGGACATCAGCGGGAAGTTACAGCACTTACATTCCATCCCAATAGTCAGGATCTAGCGAGTGGGAGTAGTGATGAAACGATTAAGCTTTGGAATTTTAAGATGGGTGAGTGTTTAAGGACACTACGTACCACTCTCCGTTATGAAGGCATGAACATTAGTAGGACTAAAGGTTTAACGACTGCACAACGAGCCACTATGAAAGCACTAGGTGCGATTGAGATTGACTAGTATTCTGACAGTAGTGGCTTGGTATTGCTCCCGAATAATAAAGGCTAGTTCCCGTGACTTTTCGGTGAATAAAAGATTTTCACCATAGTCTACGGGACAGTCAATTATGGCTGGAACATCAGCTTCTAAAGCATCTTTTAGGGTAGGAATAAAGTCTTCTGTAGCGGTTACCCGATAGCCCTGTAATCCAAAGCTCTTGGCCAAAGCAACAAAGTCGGGGTTGTTGAACTTAATAAACGCCGATTCACCATAGTGGTTATGTTGTTTCCACTCAATTAGACCATACCCGCCATCGTTAAAGATAATGGTAACAAAGGGAGTCCCCAAACGCAGCGCCGTTTCTAGCTCCTGGCAGTTCATCATAAAACCGCCGTCCCCCGTGACGGCAACAACTTTTCGCTGAGGATAGACGAGTTTAGCTGCGATCGCACCCGGTATAGCAATCCCCATGGACGCAAACCCATTGGAGATCAAACAAGTATTAGGCCGTTCACAGTGATAATTACGAGCAATCCACATCTTATGAGCCCCCACATCCGACAGGACAATGTCATCTGGCCCCATCACCTGTCGCAAATCATAGAGCAGTTTCTGGGGTTTAATGGGAAACGCCATATCATCGCGATACTGCTCATAGTCAGCCCGCATTTCATCGCGCACCGCTTGAAATGGGTAACTCGACTGGGGCTTACGTTCTACCCGTTTTAAAATCTGTTCAAGCGAGTCCGCAAGATCCCCAATGACCTCTACCAAAGGCACATAGCTACTATCAATTTCTGCCGGTGTGAGTCCCACATGAACAATGGGAATTTGACCATCGGGATTCCACTTTTTAGGCGGATACTCCACCAGGTCATACCCCACCGCAATCACCAGATCGCTTTTGTCAATGGCACAGGAAATAAAGTCTCGCTGTTGCAACCCGACCGTCCACAGTGCCAATGGATGCTGATAGGGAATCACCCCTTTACCCATAAATGTATTGGTGACCGGAATTTGCAATTCCTCGACCATTTTCATGATGGCTGTGTCGGCTCTCGCCCGAATGGCCCCATTTCCGACTAAAATCAATGGCCTTTTGGCGTGGGAAATGGCGTCAGCAGCAGTCTGGACAGTCTCGAAGGCAGCAAAGGTTTTACCATTATGGTCACAGGTTAACGGTTTGCCAGTTGCCTCCATATCCGCAATATTTTCCGGCAAATCAATATGGACAGCCCCTGGATCGCCAGTTTGGGCTAACTTAAATGCCTTGCGTACAATTTCCGCTGTATTGCTGGGCCTTACAATCTGAGTATTCCACTGGGTTACCGGGGCAAACATCGCTACCAGGTCCAAATATTGGTGCGACTCAATGTGCATGCGGTCAGTTCCCACCTGGCCCGTAATGGCTACCAATGGAGCCCGGTCTAAGTTAGCATCGGCCACCCCAGTAATCAGATTGGTTGCCCCCGGACCCAGCGTGGAAAGACACACCCCCGCTTTCCCCGTCAGCCGACCGTAAACATCAGCCATAAAGGCGGCTCCTTGTTCATGGCGGGTGGTGACAAACTGAATAGACGAGGTTTTTAGGGCCTGAAGTACCTGAAGATTCTCTTCGCCAGGTACACCAAAAATATACTCCACTCCCTCATTTTCAAGGCAGCGGACAAGAAGTTCTGCAGTGTTCATAAAAGATACCTAAAAGGGAAGGGGGAAGGGCCATTTTTTGTAGAGGTGTTCCATGGAATACCTCTACAAAAAATGGATTAACTAACACAAACTGTCTTGGCATTGACAAATTCCAGGATGCCATGTCGACCGAGTTCGCGACCAATCCCCGATTGTTTGATACCGCCAAAGGGCAACCGGGGGTCAGATTTGACCATACTATTAATAAATACGGCTCCGGCTTCGATTTCATTAATCAGGCGTTGTTGCTCTACCGGGTCTTGGGTCCAACCACTAGCCCCTAAACCAAACGATGTGGAATTAGCCAATTGAATCGCTTCATCTATATCCTGAACGCGGAAAATCAGGGCGACAGGCCCAAAAAATTCTTCCTGGTCGGCTGGGGTACCGGGGGGGATATGACTCAAAATTGTCGGTGGATAAAAGTTTCCCAACTCTAACTCAGGTGGCAGAATCGCCTTAAGCTTTTCCACATTGCCCCCTACCAACGCCTTAGCCCCCGCGAGAAGACAATCATGTACCTGTTTATCAATGTCTCGCAAAATTGAAGGGGTGGCCAGGGGGCCAATATCTGTTTCAGACCGCATGGGATCGCCCACTGTCAGAGCATTGAATTTATCTACCAACCGAGCTTCAAATTCATCGGCAATATCGCCAACTAAAATAAATCGCTTAGCTGCAATGCAAGACTGACCATTGTTTTGTAACCGGGCAATGACTGCGGCTTCAACCGTTGCATCTAGATCGGCACTGGGCAACACAATAAAGGGATCGCTGCCCCCCAACTCCAGCACCACTTTTTTTAAGTGCTGTCCAGCGGTTGCCGCCACTTGGGCTCCGGCAGGGCCACTGCCGGTCAAACTCACCCCCCGCACCCGCTCATCAGCAATCACCGCAGCGGTTTGCTCGGCACCAATTAACAAGGTTTGAAAGGCTCCTTCAGGAAACCCTGCCTTACGCAATACTTGTTCGATGGAAAGGGCACATTTAGGGACATTAGACGCGTGCTTGAGGAGGACCACATTGCCTGCCATCAATGCTGGAGCTGCTAAGCGAAACACCTGCCATAGGGGAAAGTTCCATGGCATTACTGCCAGGATGATCCCCAGGGGCTGATAGCGCACATAGCCAACGTCGGAGCGTTCATCGGCTAAGTAATCAGCCCCATGCTCGGCATAGTGACGACACACCCAAGCACATTTTTTGACTTCTGCGATCGCAGCCCCTAACGGCTTGCCCATCTCCTGGGTCATAATACGACCAAGAACATCAGTATGTGCCTCTAAATAATCAGCGGCAGCCTGTAACCAATTGCTGCGATCGCTAAATGAGGTCCATCGATATTGTTGATATTGAGCCTCTGCCACAGTTAAACAGGTCTCTATCTCTGCCGGTGTCAGGGGAGTATAGGTTTTATAAACTTTGCCAGTCGCCGGGTTAATACTTTTAATCGCCATCTTTGACCTCCCGTAGGTCTTCTCAGAGGGTTATCTCTACTGTGACAATTTCTGTATAAAGCAAACCGGGTTTTGCATTGATTATTTACTTTGTTAAGTATTTTTAATTAAACCCAGATAGCTTTTTATCTGGCGACAGTTAAGAACTTATTAAGTTAGGGACTAACAATGAAATTTGGCAGTTATCTTGGTTATAAAGATACCTCCTAACTGCGTCTCCAGCCTCGTTGAAGCCTTTTTGGGTTAGTTAACAGCGAGGCTGCTACTTTTTAAAGGGCATTTTTCCCTTTAAAAAACCACCTGAGAAATTATCCACAAAAAACCATCTCACTTTATATTTCTTGATAGTTAAAAAAATATAAAGTGAGAGTAACAATTAGCTTCTAGGGCGGTCCAATTACTTTTCTAACCCAGCAATAAAATCAGTTGCTTCCTTGCCACAGGTCTCATGGGTGCCCCCCAAGGTGCGACACTTTTCTTTATAAATCCTGCGGGCTAGGCTGGGCGGCAACTGGTCAGCATACTCTAGGGCCTTCTCAAACATGGCAACACTGTCATCGGTCTCTTGCTGACGGCGGTGCAATTGTGCCTTGAGATAAAACAGTTCTGGGTTTTCAGGGGCCGTTTCTAAAGCTTGCTCAACAGCCTCCATCGCCTCTGTCATCTGACCTAGATCACGATAGCCCAGGGCAATTCCCCGATAGGCTAAGTAGTCAGGATTACCATATTCCGACAGCCGCTCGATCGCCTTTTCTGGATCGGAAAATGGCAAGTTAACCGCCAGCATCAAATCCATATACCCTTTGATCAGATTTAGTTCTGGATCAGTGCTGTCAAGCTTTTCGGCTGCCCCAATATGACTAAATACCTGTTGCAACATGGCCAAGGCAGCCGGAGTGCTACGGGCCACACCCTGGGTACTCATCATATGGGCCCCTTGCATAAAAATACCCACCGCAGAATAGATATGTCCCCGCAGTGGATCGGTTTCAAGTAACGCCTCAGCCGTGGAGCGGGTCAATTCAACCTCTGCCTCTAGGGCGTCCCAATCTTCATCTAGATAAGCAATGGACGCCGCCATACTATGAACCAACGGTTCATCTGCTTCAGTCTCCTTTGCCAATGTCAACGCCTCACGGGTGCCCACATAGTCTGCATCGCGGAAAAAGGCTTCAAATGCCGTTTCGGTATGGGGTCCGATATTGTGGTCATCCCCTGAGCGGAACGGATCACCCGCCAACGCCGGGGACGCCGCAACTGTCAATGTAGCTGCCGCTAGTACCCCGAATAATTTTAGATAGCGGCTTGGGCGGATAAAAGAATTTAAAGCTCGAAACGTCATAATGCCTATCTTGATGAAGTGAGCGCTAATGAGTATAGCGATATAGATAAAAAACCAGGGGTGATCTATGAAACTCTCTGAGCTGTCATAGTTTGAACATCATCCTAAGTTTGTGGTTTAGCGGGTACACATTGATATTGTTGTTGACGAGTACCTTCTGTATTAATGCGTTTACCAACCAAAAAACAGTTGTGCTGAGGCAGCTGAACAGTTGTGGGAAAAGGAGCTTGGCGTTTTGGTTCTACCAACCAAAGCACCAGAGCCTCGGCGGGAGTACTCTGGCTTAGGTCGGGTCGCCAGGACTGCACATCCGCTGGTTCTGTAAATGCCACTTGCGTGTTTGTATTGGGGGGCATTGCTAGGACATAGCTCAGGGCACGGGCACGATAGCTATCTTGCTGGGGGGCAATCAGGACAATTTTGGGGTCGGGATCGGCTACTAAACGACGTCCAATCTGACCGGGTAAATAGGGCTTAAGTAATGCAATATCATAGCTGATCAAGAGCTGGCTAAAAATACCGGCTGCGATCGCCACGCCCATTACCCAATTCCGCCGTCGGGCCAACGCCTGCGCTGCCAACACCGTCACCGCTGGATAGAGCATAAAAAAGTAGCGTGGTGCCAGGGTGAGATCTTTGCCCAAACCATAGGTGATGGACATCATTACCCCAAATATAACCAGGCTATAGCTAACCATGGGCGACCACAAATCTAGCAGCCCCTCTCCACGCCAGCCTTGAATAACCTGGTTTAAGACAATGCCAAAAACCATCAGCATAATCAACGCTGATGAAATGCTCACCCATTGTGGCACCTGCTCCACCGGTAGCAAAATCAGCATAAACACCCCTGCTACTAGGGACTGTAGCCAGGGCATGAGGAGCGTTTGCCAGATCGGGGCCGACTGACTCAGCCAGCTAGTGCCCCCTTCACTATAAAAATGGGTCAATGCGTTGGATAGCCAGGGCAGATAGAGTAAACCTGTCGCCCCCATGGCCAATAACCAGGGTAATGCTTGGGGCCGTCGATCGCGTCGCCAAAGAATCCGGCTAATGGTAACTAACCACTGGGCGATAATACTAAAGCCATAGAAGTAATGGACGTAAATTCCTAGAGTATTCAAGCCGATCCAGCCGATCCAGTGCCGGGGCGCTCGGTCATCCTGCAGTAAGGCGATCCAATTAACCAGGGCAAATGATGCGATCGCAACCGCTAAACTATAGTGTCGTGCTTCCTGGGACAAGTAAATGCCATAGGGAGATACGGCCATCAACAAGGCCGCCAACCTGCCCACACGCTCACCACCAACACGGCGTCCCAGATAGAATACACCAGCGACAGCTACGACTCCCCACAGCACCGCAAATGCCCGCAGGCTCCAAATCGAGGTGCCCAACCCTTGCAACCAGCCACTCATCATCATAAAGAACAGCGGCGGGTGATTGCTGTAGGTCGTCACCGTTTGAGCGGCCTGTTCAGGAGAGCTGGCCCCTACCAGCAGTGCCCGGTAGTCTTCAGGGGGGAGCAAGGTGTCCATGGGAATCTCATTTAGAGTCTTCCCAAGGCTATAAAATGCAGTGTAAAGTTCGTCTACCCAGAGGGGTTTGGCCCCTAGACGCCACAGCCGTAACAGCGCCGCCAATAGCAAAATCAGCGGCAGGTGCAGTTGTTGAGGGTTACGCGTCAGCTTAGGCAAGGGATACTCTCGCAAAGACTGCCTTCAGCATAGTAACGGATTAACGTGGATTAAATAGCGTTAAGAACGACATCTAATCAGGGTTATCGACACTTTTCCGTCAAAATTAGGCACGGGAGCCGTCAGTTTGGTAACTGTCACTTGAACTTTTTCCAAACGGCTGTCATTAGCTAAGGCTTGAGTTGCGATCGCATCACCTAAACACTCAATCAATTTAAATTTCTCTGTCTGGATAATCCGTTGGGTTTGCTGAATAATATCTGCATAGTTATGGGTATCTGACAATTTATCAGATTTGCCCGCTACCGATAAATCGAGCCACAGCGTCAGATCCACCTCAAACCACTGCCCTAACACATTCTCTTCCGGCAGTACTCCAATATAACCATAGGCTCGAATGCCTGAAACCGTAATATAATCCGTCATAGAATTTTGAATATTATTATATAAAGTTTTTACCTGATCACGATGACTAGAGAACTTTGCTACAACAAGCTAATGCATCGTCAAAGCTAAAAATTCGGGTTGGTTACTGATGAAGAGTGGAGAGTAAAGCGTGACTCTTCATCCCTTTAGACTCTTTACTCTTTACCCGTCTTACCCAAAATCTTAAGGCTTGACAGAACACTAGCCTAATCATAGTTTCTCAATTTCATCTGCATTTAGCCCAGTAGACTGAACAATATCTTTAACAGAAAGACCGAGGACTTTCAGCCGTTGAGCAATCTGTTGCCGTTCTTCCTCCCGCCCCCGCGTTTCTGCTTTATCTTCTGCTTCTTCAATTAATGTTTGGGTTACATTAAAATTGTCACGATAAACTTTAAGACTCTCTTGATAAAGTGCCTGCTCTGTTTCTGAAAAGTTAGCAATTTTAGCGACTTCAAATAGCTGTTTAAATACGCCTTCCTGTAAGTTTTGAGGAGGTGTTTCGAGCTGAGCTAAATGTCGTAACAAAAACAACCACTTGTCTGTATGAGAATCAAGTTCTGTCAGGCTTTTCTTAAACTTGGGTAACTCGATGTAGATAAATTTAAGCTTGTCATAGAACACGTCGCAGTGCTGATCTTTTAACTCCACTGTGTGGATCAGCGTTTCCTCATGCTTGTGTTCATCAAACGTGAAGTCCAGTACACCCACGGTATATACAGCAGTTAATTTATAATTCCATGGTCCTGTACAGGCCTGTTCTTGAATAGGAAATGTAGAGTAATAAACACTTCTATCTTTGAAAAATTTTTGCTTAGCTTTCTGGATTTCGACAATAAATCGTTCTCCGCTGTCCGTCTGACAATAGATATCAAAAATAGCTCTACGATCTGCCCAGGTTCTACCAATAGTTTCTGGATTTTTGAAGGTAACATCCTGAATATGGTGATAATCAGGCAGTAGGGTGTTAAGAAAGTCAATTAATAGTGCCTTGTGGGGTTCAGTGCCGAATAGACGTTTAAAGCCAAAGTCAGTGAGCGGATCTATGTACTTGTCGGGCAACAGGAAGACCATAGTTTATAACTGGTACATATGTTTTGAGTATAGTCCAATTTCTGAAGTGTACCGATTCTAGATTAAAGCGCCTTAACATCCACTCCTTGTGTGCGATTTCGTCAATGTCTGCTCTATAGCGCTCTTAGAAACTCCTTGAGTGGGTCAAGACAGGGATGATTCCAGTTCCAATAGTCCTGATTCATGGCGTAACCAACTCGCTGCTTCAGCTCGGGTCTGGATGCTAAGAAAGCAGTTACTTTTGCTTTAGCAAAATTTCTAGGGAGTTGGATCCCCTGACGGCTCAAGCATTGAAAATACTGCTCAACACAGACAATGACAGCATCTGTTTCAAGCATGTTCAAACACAGGTCTTCTTGAACGGACTCAAAAGCAGCAGATGCATTTTGTTCTGCATCTCTGATAACTCCAATTGATTGAATGTCTAACTGTCGAAAATCGGGCTGATTAACCAAACCTTTTATGAAAGGCCGAAAATTCTCCACGTTGCGAAAGTCTAAAATTTGAAAGCCGTCTACTTCAGAAGCCTTCAAAAGAGCTTTTATAAATGCTTCTGTGTCTTTACCTTCTACCAATAACAACTTTGTGGCTAGAATCCTCTGTGATAAGGGCATTAGCGCACCTCAAAGAACGCTTGAACAGCACCTTCTAAGGCTTCTTGATCATATGTAACGGGTTTAAACTCGTCTTTAATGCGATCAATGCGATGTAGGCGAAAATCATAATGTCTACTTTCAGAAAAAGTAGCATGAGCAGCTTCAATGCACTCATAGCTGTGAGTTGTTGAAATCACTTGCACATTAAACTGATGAGCAGCATCACTAATCACTTTCCAAACATTTGAAAGAACAGAATGATGTAACCCATTTTCGATTTCATCAATCAAAACTAATCTATCTTTATTAGTTGTCAGAGTTAGTAGGATGGATACTAAGCGATTTAACCCTTCGCCCATTAAAGACAGGGGTATAAGTCGTGGTAAGCCAATATCTCCATATAAGGTTGGAAGCCCATCTACTACGATAGTTCTGATTCGTTTTAGCCGTGGTTCTATCAGCTTTAAACTCTCAACTAAGCCATAATCACTATTTATTAGCTCTAATTGTCCAAACATTTCGGCCTGGATCCTGCTACTTTGACGCTCATTAGCTAAAATAATAGACACAACAATAGGTGGAGCCCCTAATTCTGCTGATGTTCCCTTAAGCTTGGTACTATTACCTTCAATCCAAAACTCGTTTTCTATTGGTTGTCCTTCAGGCGGAACATAGCGTAGCTTTAGGATCTGACTCAAATTCGATGTGATTGCCCCTAATCCAGCTTCGTATTTTTCATGGTTGATAACGATTGTATTAGGAATCGCTCGATTGCTTTGAATATCAAGAGTGTGTGACTCTGATGTATTGATAGAACCTTTGATATGGATAGTTTTCCTTTCATCAAAGTCTTTAAAGAGAGGAGCTAACAACAGTTCCTGAGCAATGTCTGAAGTAACTTTTTCAAGTGGACTACGCCTGCTAATGAGATAGGTCAATCCTGCTGGATTTGAACCTGCAGCCCATATGCCAATCGCCTCTAAGAAAGCAGTTTTCCCTACGTTGTTTTTACCTGCGATCAAATTAACACGACTAAGCCCATCGACCTTAAGCTGGTCGAAACAGCGAAAGTTCTCAATTTGAATCGAGGTTAGCATGGGCTATCTGGGGAATTGCTTACGCTTAAACTAACGCATTTAGACCAAATCGCGATGGGCAAATGGTTTGGCATTCTCGCCAGAATAGGTGGCAACAATGTGACCATTGCCCACTACCTGATATTTGTAGGTGACTAAGCCCTCCAACCCTACCGGGCCGCGAGGAGGCATTTTCTGGGTGCTGATGCCCACTTCTGCACCAAAGCCATAGCGGAAGCCATCGGCAAAGCGGGTGGAACAGTTGTGGTAAACGCCAGCGGCATCTACCTGGGCCATAAAGTGATCGGCAGTCGTCTGGTCTTCAGTTGAGATCGCATCCGTATGCCGAGACCCATAGATATTAATATGGTCAATTGCCGCATCCACCGAATCCACCACCCGAATTGCCAAAATCAAATCACTATACTCAGTGGACCAGTCACCCTCGGTTGCCGCCTGAATATCGCCTAGCACCTGCCGTGTAGTATCATCACCCAGCAGCTTTACCCCTTCTTGTTGCAATGCCTCAGCCAAAACCGGTAGGGCCTGAGGCGCAATGTCTTTATGTACTAAAAGGGTTTCAATGGCATTACAAGCCGATGGATAACCAATCTTAGCATCCACTGCAATTTTGGCAGTTTTCTCCAAGTCAGCTGCCACATCTACATACAGATGACAAATACCATCCGCATGGCCCAGCACCGGAATTCGGGTATTTTCCTGGACAAAGCGTACAAACGCATTAGAGCCCCGAGGAATAATCAGGTCCACATAGCTATCAAGTGCCAACAGTGCCCTGGTCTCCTCCCGTGTGGTCAACAGCTGCACGGCATTGGGGTCTACTCCCGCATTGGTCAGCCCCTGACGAATCGCTTTGACTAATGCCTGACAGGAGCGTACGGCTTCCTTACCCCCTTTGAGGATGACCCCGTTACCAGACTTCACCGCCAAGGTGGAAATCTGCATTACTGCATCGGGACGAGACTCAAAAATAATCCCCAATACTCCCAATGGGCAGGCAATGCGCTTAAGCACTAGACCATCATCCAATTCTCGATGAATCTGGACCGCACCAGCTGGGTCGGGTAGCTTAGCCACATCGCGCACCCCCTTGATGGCACCCTTTAGCTTGATAGCATCTAGTTTTAGCCGTCCGTAGAGGGGCTTGGCCAGGTTATCGTCTAACGCGGCTTTGAGGTCGGCTTCATTGGCCGCTGTAATATCCGCTGCTGCTGTTTCTAGCGCCTGGGCAATGGCCTCGATGGCGTCGTTTTTTTGCTGGGTGGATAGACTGGCCAGGGTGCGGGCTGCTTGACGGGTATGGGTTGCGATCGCAACCAAAGAGTTCTCAACAGCAGCCGAAGATACAGACATGGGGTTCCGTGAATGTTAATCAATTATCTAGTTTATCCAGAATAAAGCTTTCAGGACCTTTAACAGCCTCTTGACTTAAAAGCGAGTTTTTCAAGATTAGATGGTGAGTAGAACGTAAAAAGTAGAGAGCACGCTTCCCCTCTTTATCCCTTCCCTTTTACCTCTTCGCTTCTTTCCCCTCCGCAATTTTCCGCTTTGCCCGTTGCCAAAGTGCCTCCAGTTCCTCAATGCTGTGATCATCTAACGGCTTTTCCGCCGCCTGCTCCAGTAAGCCAAACCGTTGCACAAAGCGACGATTTGTCCCTTGTAGAGCCGCCACCGGGTCAATATCGCACCAGCGAGCCACCTGCATCAGACTAAACAATACATCGCCAAACTCAGCTGCCTGATTCTCAGCACTTTCATGGGCCAGTGCATGACGAAATTCCCCCAGTTCTTCCTCCACTTTTTCCCACACGCTATCCAGGGTTTCCCACTCAAACCCAGCCTTGGCCGCCTTTTTAGAAATTTTCATCGTTGCAGCCATGGGCGGCAGTGTGCGTCCATAGCTGGCCAGCTTCTCTGTCAGCGTATTCTCTGTATTGCCTTTCTCTGCGGCCTTAATGGCTTCCCAACTTACCTTCACCTCTTCAGGCGTAGAGGCCTGACTATCCCCAAACACATGGGGATGACGGCGAATTAGCTTTTCCGCAATGCCTTGGGCCACGTCCCCTAGGTCAAACCCATCTGCTTCACTAAAAATCTGCGATTGCAGCACCACCTGCAGCAGTAGGTCTCCTAGCTCTTCAGCAATATGGTCACGGTCACCCTGCTGAATGGCATCGACCACTTCATAGGCTTCTTCAAGCACATAGGGAGTCAAACTTTCAGGCGTTTGGGCCAAATCCCATGGGCAGCCACCGTCCGGGTTACGCAGCTGAGCAACGACATCAATCAGCCGCTGGAGGGCATCCAATGTTTTAGATTGCAGATGTTTGGTCATGGATTTAGCAATAGAGGCAGGATTTGATTAAGCTCAGCTTATCTTTATACGATGGCCTTGATTGCGATGTTTTTTGTGAGTGCTGACGCTATCCAATCGTTGGCATAGTGACTCAGCGTCCTCAGTTTTAGACCAGCCAACAATGAATGACTGCTATAAATTAAGCGCGCAAGGCTACAAATTCCAGTTTCTTTGAAAAAAAGTCGCCGTTAGGGGCCGTCATCTGTTACTATTTACTCCTGTGCAAACGCACAGTAAACGGACGGTTAGCTCAGTTGGTAGAGCGCCTGCCTTACAAGCAGGATGTCACTGGTTCGAGCCCAGTACCGTCCATCAAGGAAAGCCAAGCCTTAAGCCAGTTGCAGCGGTTTCTTTAGGAAGCTGCCGAACTGACTCAGCTAGTCTGAACTAGAATAAACTGACTAATTTTTAGATCAAAATTAGATCAGGAATTTGAGTTCTACATGGGGCGTAAATCACTCACAATCGAAGCCATCAATGCCAGGTTGGAAACAGCTCAGCTGGGGCTAAAGATCTACCAGCGTGGCGAAAAGCTATCCATTCGGGGTACGTTGCCCCCCAAACCCAGTAGTAAGCGTACGAAACCCCATCAGCAGCTGATTAGTCTGGGGGTGTATGCCAATCCAGCGGGTCTGGAGTATGCCGAATCAGAAGCCTTTCGCCTGGGAGGGTTACTGGCCCAAAAGCGTTTTAGCTGGGAGGTCGTTAGCCCAGACCCAGACCAGATTCCAGCTCAGGATCCTGAGGAAAGCTGCCAGGTGTGGATAGAACGCTTTCGGCAAGACTGGTTAAAGCATCAGGATGGCGATGAGGCAGTCGTTGAGCTGAAATGGCGCGAGCAGTTTTGGTATCCCGCCTTTAAGTGGCTATCCCCTAACGCCGCCCTCACGCCCTATTTATTAGAAAGTGTTGTGCAGCGGTGGAAGCCTAACAGTCGCAGTCGTCAAATTGCCTGCCAAAAATTGCAACGACTGGCAGACTTTGCCAACGTTAAATCAGATATTAAGGCTTACCAGGGCGACTATAGCCTCAGTAATGTAGAGCGGATTATTCCAGACGATCCTGATATTGTTACGGCCATTGACAGTATGAAAAATAAGTCCTGGCAGTGGGTTGCCGGGATGATGGCCACCTATAATTTGAGGGACCATGAAGCCTTTCTGTGTGAGGTGGAGTGGCGAAAATACGACGGTGAACAATGGCTGGTGGCCTTGGTCCCCGATGCGACTAAGACGGGCAAGCGAGAAACATTTCCCTTACCCCCAGAATGGGTTGAACGGTGGCAATTGGACAATGTTCGTCGGCCTGACGTCACAGCGCGTATTAACAAGGATTATGGAGATCGCACCTCCACCGCATTTCAACGGGCCAAAATGCCCTTCCCGCCCTATAGTTTGCGCCATGCCTGGAATATTCGCGCGGCTCTGTGGTTAGAACTGCCTACTGCAGTAGCGTCTCAGTTTATGGGCCACAATCCTAATGTGAATCTGGGCACTTATCAAAAGCATATTTCTAAAGCGCGGGCGGCCCAAGCCTATTTTGAAGCGTTAAGACGCAAGCAGCGGGGATGATCCTTCAGCTTCGCTCAGGATGTGGTGATTAAGCACTGCGTAGGGGGGTGCGTTTTGCAGCTATGGTGCGATCGCGTGCCTGACATTTTTCAATATTCGCATACCAATCAGGACGGCTAGACTGGGGAGAACGACGGTCTATGATCTCCTTGCCTGCTCGATAGTGACCAGACCTAACTTTATATAAACAGGCATCATAATTTTTGTAGCCCAACAGTTTCCACGCATCGCTGAGCTTGACCAGCTTTGCCGGTGTTTCCAGCTCAGAATTGAGGCGATTATGCAACACCTGTAGTTGTTGCTCTATATCATCCAGCCGGTGATGGAGTTGCCCAAACAATTCCTGTAGCAATTCTCCAGTATCCATATCAAATCCCCAACGGTAATAACAGGGTAAGAAACGGGGAGTATGCCAAACATGCTCAATATGCTTGGTGAACCTTGATGCCATTAATCTTAGGACACACCTATCAAGCAGAGCTGTACACATGCTGATTAGTTAAACTTTCTTAACTCAACTGACTCCTGGACATCTTGCTTAAACCGTCTAGTTACAGAAGCTTCGATTCTATTAAATCCTTTTTCTATTAGCTTTGAGCGAAAAAATATTGAAATTACGCATTATGTCAGCATTGCTTCTGAGTGCTGAGCTGCGATTGAGGCGAAATTATCAAAAGTCAGCCCATGCCCCGCAGATAAGAGCCTTCCTCCCATAACGATCACAGGTAAAGTCTGCCACCAGATGGACGGTCTAAATACGTAGGCTAGTTGGCTGATTTTGAAAAAAATTACATCGAATCAATCTAACTGCGTTGTTTTTAGGATGAAATGGGCGAAGTGCCCATGGATACCTGTAGTGACGCTGTGAAATAAAGACCGTGCCATCTGTTTCGATTCCTGAACAAGGTCAGCTTGTGGATGTCCGTCAGAGTCGCTTTGTGGTGACGGATGTTCAGCAGACGGTGATGCCAAAGGTGGCAGGACTATCGCAGGCTTGTCATAAGGTGACGCTCTCGTCGGTGGAGGATGATGCTCTAGGCCAGGAGCTGCAGGTAATTTGGGAACTGGAGCCGGGTGCCCATGCCTATGAGAAATCTGAACTGCCAGAGCCAACTGCTTTTGATTCGCCGGAGCGGCTGGATGCGTTTCTGGATGCGGTGCGATGGGGGGCGGCTTCGTCAGCGGATATTCGGAATGTGCAGTCACCGTTTCGTAGCGGCATTGATATTGAAGACTATCAGCTTGATCCGGTCGTACGGGCAATTCAGATGCCACGGGTGAATCTGCTGGTGGCGGATGATGTGGGTCTAGGAAAAACGATTGAGGCGGGTCTGGTTGCTCAGGAGCTGATTTTACGGCAGCGGGTGCGGCGCATTGTGATTGTGTGCCCATCAGCGTTGCAGATTCAGTGGCGGGACCAGATGCGGGATAAGTTCGGTCTGGATTTTCGCATTGTTGATAGCGACTTGATGAAGCGGCTGCGGCGACGTCGGGGCATTCATGTGAATCCGTGGACTCATTTTCCTCGGCTGATTACGTCGATTGATTTTTTGAAACGGGACCGACCGCTACGACTGTTTCGGGAGGTGCTGCCTGCGGAAGGGGACTCTATCTATCCGCGTCGGTTTGATCTGTTGATTTTGGATGAGGCCCATAATGTAGCGCCGTCGGGCAGTGGTCGCTATGCAATCGATTCTCAGCGAACAGCGGCTATTCGGCTATTGGAGCCGCATTTTGAACATAAGCTGTTTCTGACGGCGACACCCCACAATGGCTACCCAGAAAGTTTTACGGCACTGCTAGAGCTATTGGACAACCAGCGATTTGCCCGTGGGGTGTCGCCCGATCGCAACCAGCTCCAAGTGGTCATGGTACGACGGCTAAAGCGGGAACTACCGCCCCGATGGGATGGGACACCGCGCTTTCCAGAACGCAAGCTGGAAGCGATTGGGGTGGACTATAGTGCCGAGGAAAGGGCGGTCCACCAGCAGCTGCAGGAGTATACAGAGCTGCGGTGTAAGGGGGCTGAGGATGATGCAACGGAACTCTATGCGACGAAGTTTGTGCTGAAGCTGCTGAAAAAGCGGCTGTTTTCGTCCCCCGATGCGTTTCGTACCACGCTAGCGCAACATCAGCAGTCCTTGGTTTCGGCGACGCGGCAGAAAAGTAAACGGTTTGCCAAGCCATCGGTGGGCATTTTGCGGCGGCAGTTGGAGCAGGTGGACGAGGAATTTGCCGATGATGCTGGCTATGAGGGGAGTATGGAAGATGCGATCGCATCCTCTTCTCGTCTATTTCGCTTACCGAGCCCCACCGAACAGCAGCTATTAGACGCCATGGCCGCCTGGGCTGAACAGGCATCACGACAGCCTGATGCGAAAGCGCAACAGCTGCTGGAGTGGATCAATACCGAGATTCGACCTGATGACACCTGGTCGGACCAGCGGGTGATCATTTTCACGGAATATCGGGCAACGCAGAAGTGGCTGTATAACCTGATGGCATCAGAGGGGATGGCCAGTGACGAGCGGCTGATGACGCTTTACGGCGGCATGGATTCTCAGGACCGGGAAACGGTGAAGGCAGCGTTTCAGGCGAAGCCGGATGTATCGCCTGTCAGGATTTTGTTGGCGACGGATGCGGCCTCGGAAGGGTTGGATCTGCAAAACTACTGTTCGCGGCTGATCCATTATGAGATTCCTTGGAACCCCAACCGGATGGAGCAGCGCAATGGCCGCATAGACCGCCATGGGCAGCGGGCCGATGCGGTGCAGATTTATCACTTTGTGGGTAAGGATTACCAGACTACGGCTACGGCAGGGGTGAAGCCGGGGGAGCTGGAGGGTGACCTGGAATTTTTGATGCGGGCAGCGCTAAAGGTGGATGCCATTCGCGAGGACCTGGGGAAGGTGGGACCGGTGATTGCGGCCCAGGTGGAAGAAGCGATGCTGGGGCAGCGGGTGATGCTGGATACTACCCGAGCTGAGCAGGAGTCGGCACCGCTGCGACGGATGTTGAAGTTTGAGCGCTCCGTTCGAGATCGCATCGAGCAGCTTAAGGCTCAGCTGGGTGAAACGCGCACTAATCTGCGGCTGACGCCGGACAATATTGCCTCGGTGGTGTGTATTGGTCTGGAGCTGGCGGATCAGCCGGGGCTGATACCCGTAGATTTGCCGGACGCTAAGGGGCCAGCGTTTCAGCTACCGGCGCTTAAGGGGAGCTGGGCGGCCTGCTCTGAGGGATTGGCCCATCCCCACACCCAGGAAATTCGACCGATTGTATTTGATCCTGATGTGGCTCGTGGTCGGGATGATGTGGTGCTGGTGCATCTCAACCATCGGCTGGTGCAGATGTGTTTGCGGCTATTGCGGGCAGAGGTGTGGTCGCGGCAGGGACGACAGCGGCTATACCGGGTGACGGCGCGGCGGGTGCCAAGCGATGCGTTGGAGCATCCGGTGGTGATTGCCTATGGGCGGCTGGTGATCCTGGGGGGCGATCAGCAGCGGCTGCATGAGGAAATGATCACGGCAGGTGGCACGCTCAAGGAGGGGCGCTTTAGCCGCTTGAATGTAGGTGAGGTGCAACGGGCGCTGGCGGCGGCGCTGCCGGAGCGGGTGCCTGAACCCATGGAAGAACGGCTAACGGCGCTGTGGCCCAGTCACCAGAATCAGCTGTTGCGATCGCTAGAGGTGCGCATGGCGGATCGGACTCAGGGGCTGCAGAAAAAGTTGCAGGAACGCTGTGAGAAGGAAGTGGCAGATGTGACGGCGATTTTGACGGAGCTGCGGCAGCGGATTTTGAATGAGCTGGAGCAGCCTGAGGTGGAACAGTTAGAGTTGTTTAGCACCACGGAAAAAGAGCAGTTCCAACGCAATCAGACCAGCCTGCAATTGCGAGTCGAGCAAATTCCTGAAGAAATTGAACAGGAGACAGCCCTTATCCGGGAACGCTTCAGGGAGCCAACACCGCGATTATTTCCATTAGCGGTGACCTATTTGATTCCGCAGAAATTCATTAACTAATATGGTTAGTCTGCAACATCCACCTCAATCTAACGATGGAATTGATCAAAGTAGTTTTCGCAAATACATTGATCAATTCCAGGTAGCTTTGGACGATGAAATTAGAGCGTTACGAAACTCTGGCGGTCAGCGAACCCACCTGACATCTGGGACTTATCTCAGCAGGCGAAGCAGTGGAAAATATTTGTACGGATTTGTAGCTGATAGTGAAATTCGGTTCCAGGATGAAACTCCAATCGAATTAGAGCTACGGAATAGAAGAAAATCTGAGCCCATAAAAGGGATTCTTGTTTCTGTTGATGGCTTTGACGTAACGTTAGCCCTAGAAGAAAAGATTGGGAAAAAGGTATCTGCGGCAACCTTAAATACCTCACCTATATTTCTCTTAGAAGCTTTAAAAGGAAGTTTTGAACAAACTAAAAATCAAGGCACCAAGGCCAATATATATCTGGCCAATTTGTTGTTAGATCCAGTAGGAATACCTGCTATAGACTGTACTGGCAACGCACGTAAACTCCTGACAAAGCTAGAGGAGCGATTTAATCAAGCGATTATCCGAAACTCTTCTCAAGAGCGAGCTGTTGAACAGGTTCTAACTAATCGAATTAGTTTTATTTGGGGACCTCCAGGTACGGGTAAAACAACCACCCTAGGAATGACGGTAGCGGCATTAACCCAGGCTGGAGAGTCTGTTCTAATCCTTTCCCACAGACCGTCCCAGGAAATTAAAGAAAACTTAGGGAATGAGGGGCTCGAACTTCGTTAGGTTTTGAGTATGGATAAAGAGATCGAAATTGCTGGTATCAAGGTTCCGCAATCAGACTGGGAGGCAACACCGCCAAGCATCCAGTCATTAGTAACGGCATTGGTAGAACGTCTAAACTGTCAGAGTGAGCAAATAGCCCAGCTAAACGAGCGTTTAAGCCAGCTGGAAGAACGGCAAAATCAGACCTCGAAGAATTCATCGAAACCACCCTCGACAGATGGGTTTGGCCAAGGAGTAAAGGCGACAAAGAAGGCGAAAAAACGAAGGAAGTCGAGTTCATCAGAGTCTCCTCCTCGTCAAGCCCGTACGCTCAAGGCGAGTGAAGAGTGTGAGCGGAGTTATGACGTGAAGCCAACCATGTGCAAGGACTGCGGAGCTGAGTTGAGTGGAGATGATCGCCATCCACATCGGCATCAAGAGATAGAGTTGCCACCGATTGAACCGTTGGTGATTGAATACCGTCTACATCAGCTGAGTTGTTCGGTCTGTGGAGAGATGACCCGAGCAGGCTTACCGTTAGGCGTTTCCCCCTCCGGATATGGAGAGCGTTTGAGTGCCATCGTGAGTCTGTTGAGTGGACCGTATCGTCAAAGCTATCGTCAGGTTTGTCGACTGATGGATGAGGTGTTTGAGGTGCGATTGTCCCGTGGCAGTATTGGTCGTTTGCGCGCAGAGGTGAGTGCCGCACTCGCAGCACCCGTGTCAGAGGCAAAAACGTATGTCCAGTCTCAGCCGAGGGTCCATAGTGATGAGACGGGATTTCCCCAAGGGAATAGTGATGGCAAGAACCCCAAGAAAACCAAAGGGTGGTTGTGGGTGTTAGTGACCCCGTTAGTGAGTTTTTTTGAGGTGGTGTTTAGTCGGTCTCAGGCAACGGCTAAAGCGTTGATTGGTGACGCTTATCCAGGGATTGTCATCTCTGACCGCTGCAGTGCTTACACCTGGATTGACCCCGACCACTGGCAAACGTGTTGGGCACATTTGAAACGCGATTTTACGGCCATGGCTGAGCGCTCAGGGGCTTCCCAAGATATTGGTGATGCCTTGCTACGTCGTCAGAAGCGGTTGTTTCGTTGGTGGCATCAAGTCAGAGATGGCACCTTGTCACGTGAGCAGTTTATCACCCAGGTCAATCGCTTACGGGATGGCTTTAAAGGGGTACTCGAAGAAGCGGCATCACTACCGATTAAACCAAAGGAAAAGACGCCGTTGGCGAAAACCGTTAGGACCTGTCGCCGGTTACTGAAGGTTGAACCGGCCCTATGGACGTTCGTCTATAAAACTGATGTGGAGCCGACTAATAATTCGGCTGAGCGTGCCTTGCGACCCGCTGTGATTTGGCGACGTACTAGTTTTGGGTCTCAATCGCAAGGCGGCAGTCAGTTTGTAACTCGAATGTTAACGGTCACAACCTCTCTAAAGGCTCAGGGAAGACATATTCTCGATTTCCTCACACAGGTCTTATTAGCCAAACGCAAGGGAGACCTTGTTCCTTCGCTCCTTCCTCAATCAGACTTGCCGGTCTCAACATCCTCTAACGATAGAATATTGCCTGCTGCTTAAAAGACTAATATGAGGGACACTCAAAAAAGACTGAGCGCAATTAAAGCGAGTTCGGTCTTCACCAAAGGCCGCTAACAATCGTGGCGCTAAATGAGGCCCAGCCCCTGGCAATGCCTTAAAAAGTTCTGCATCCGGCAGCGATTCAAATAACGAGGCAATTTGACGCTCAAACACAATCAATTGCGACAAGACTACTTTCAATAAAGCGACTAAGCCTTGCATTAACGCTTGGGCTGGAATGGTGATAGCGTCGTCTCGCGTCAAGGGTGGCCCAGCGTCTTGAATTTGCTGAGTTCGCCGTTGAATCGTGGTTTTGCGAATGATGTGATGGCTACGAAAGAAGTCTCTCAAGACATCAGCTGTAGCAGCTTGAGCCTCTTGTAAATTGGGAAACTGTTCAAGGAATTCACAAAACGCAATGGTGTCTTTATCTTCAAACCAGTCGAGCACTTGAGGAAAATAGGATTTGAGTGCGGCGGTGATCCGATTCGTCAGCCGGACCTTCTCACCCACTAACATGCGACGGGACTCAACCCATTGTCTCAATGCACGATGCTTCGGACAACCTGATGTCCAGATATCAAGTTTTTCACCATGTTTTTGCATCAATTCGACGATCAGTTTGGCATCGATGGGATCCGATTTGGCCCGCGAGGGCTGAAACGCTTTGCGATAGTTCGCGACCGTTCGAGGATTAACGGGCACCAGCACCAAATTCTCGTATTGACATAGGCCATAAAGGAGGGGGCCGCGTTTCTGCTCCAACCCAACCAGCAACTTGGACTCTCCATAGGTTTTTCGTAAGCGATTGACCCAATCTGCAATGGATTGGGGCTTGGATTGAATCGTGCAATGCTCCCAGGTTTCGTTCTGGCAGTCATAGAGCGCAATATCATGTTTACGATCTGCCCAGTCAATCCCGATATAAGCCGCATATGCTGTTGGACTTTGATTGAGTTTCATTGTGCTAAATTGAGGGTGTTTTTGTTTGACGGAGAGTCTGCCACCAGTCGCCTTGCGAAGTGATTATGGAAAGGGTTATTTCCCTGCTCCCTGAGGATTCGTTGGGCAGCGATTGGACTGGCTTGAAGGGCGATTCGATATGTTAGTAGTCATCTTCTGACTGGCGCTGCATAGTCGTCCCCCCAAGCTAGCAGATTCTCTCCTTTCTTGACTCTATGCTTTTTTCCAGATTTAGAACATCTAAAGGGAGGAGCGATACGATATGTTAGTAGACATCTATACTGTCGTCCAATGCATAGTCGTCTCCTCCCGTTTTTCTATGCTCGTCCCCCCATAAACGCCCATGCACACCGACCGCCGAAGGTGGATCGGTGTGATGCAAAGGTTATCTGCAGCGGGTGATGGGCAGCGTTATGCGGCAGTACTCAAAGGTGCTTTATGAGGAACAGGACCGTTTTAATCTCTCTATTCATCTTTTCTGGATCCTATGCATTAGGGAGCGTAACAAAACAGATCCGTCCACATATTGATTCACCATTGATACACGACGCAATTTTGGGTTGGTTTCCAAGTTTTATCTACGTATTCGGAATGCTTTATGTCATTCCTATCTATAAGCATCTCCTTAACCAAAAAGAAACTAAGACTAATTTTGCAAAGCTCTTTATGTGGGGAACATGTGGAGCTTGCTCATACGAGTTCTTACAGCTATTCATACCGTCACGAACATTCAGCCTCTTGGATCGGATTGCGACTATTACAGGTGGCATTGCCTCATGGTATTTGTTCGTGTGGCTGAGTCTTGACAAAAGTTAACGAAACTCTCGCTTTACCATACAATTGAGTTTCAGGCAGAATATATGTACTATTAAATTAGTAATGGTCAGCTCAAGCTCTTGTAAATATAGCTTAAAGAAGCCTTAGAAACCTTTATGGGATATACGTTCTTTATAATAAGAGCTGTAGATTAAAAGCCTATTGATATCTATACTATGCTAGCCACTAGTGAATCACTCAAACAGGATATTGAAAAGCTCACTGACGAGCAGCTGCAGCAGGTTGCTGAGTTTATCGCTTTCCTTAGGTTTCAAGAAAAACGGAAACGTATAACTCTTGATCCAGTCCTTTTAGCTCCCCTTGCAACTGAATTTGCAGAGGAAGATCGTGAACTTGCAGAATCAGGCATAGGCGACTATTCGGATATGCTTGCTCAAGAAGATCAGCTATGACCAAACAACTTCATCGTGGAGAAGTCTGGCTAGCAAACCTCGATCCTACCCAAGGTTCTGAGCAATCAGGTATTCGCCCTGTCATAATTTTTCAGAATGATATTGTTTCAAAGTTTTCTACAACAACGATTACTATTCCTCTGACAACAAATAAGCGTCGTGCCTCTTTGCCAATTTGTGTGATGATAAACCGAGGAGATGGTGGGTTACGACAAGATTCTGTTGCGCTTTGTTTTCAGCTTCGAGTACTGGATAAAACGCGATTAATTAAGCGTTTAGGACAACTCAACCCACAGACAATTGCTGTGCTGGAAGAAGTCGTTTTAGTAACCTTAGGATACGATTTATGAAAGTGTTAACTTGCTGGGCTAGCATAACCCTACGCAGGAGCGGACGGACAGAAAATTCTAAATACTTGATAACATACTGACCGCCGCTCAGCTTCAACGACTATGAAGCCGTGAACGTGTCAAGTGGGTTTCGGCATATTTTTTCAGGGAGTCTCTCATTTTTTATCCACATCAATCTCTCATCTTGTTGTTGACTAAGATGCTTTGTCTTTGTTATTCAGAATGTCTTTTTGATTGAGAATCAATGAGGCAAAGTGGATTTAACCGACTGTCCGAGGTGTCAATGCTTTTGAACTTATGTTCTACTGCATTGCCTCAAGAGTTTTTGCAAAGGTGCATGGCTTATAACTCCTACGGAGACGCTACGCGAACGTTAGGGCAACCTTGTTGCAGATTACGTGAAGCTTCAAGCTCATGCTAGAGTCTCACTTTGCTCTCTCCATTCTCTCTTCTAAATTTTGTTCTCTATGGTGTTGGCTGAGCTAACTCTGGATTCCACGGCTGGTTGTGTAACAACATCGCCCAACATCGCACCAACAACTTCCGGGCAACGGCTACAATCGCTGTTTTCTTGCGGGTCTTCTGTCCTCCACTAATGCGGGCATAAGTGGCTGCCGCCCATTCGTTGTGACGTAACATCAGCCAGGACACTTCCACTAATGCCGTTCGGAGTAATCGAGGGCCTCGTTTAGTAATCTTGCCCAGGCGATTAGTTTGACCAGACTGATGCTGCTGAGGAATTAATCCAGCATAGGCAGACACTTGTCGCGAATTCTTAAATCGCTTTGGGTCATCCAAACAGGTGACAATTACCTCGGCGGTTTTACGGCCAACCCCAGGAATCGTCTGCAATAGTTGGATACGCTCCTCCTGCTTGGCAAGTAGTTCTAATTTCCGTTCAATCGTTGCCAGGTGTTCCCATAGTTGGTCCAGCATCGTTAATTCTAAATCTAATTCCCCACGCCATAGATTGGTCTCATTGCACTCCACGAGTACTCGTCGGTGTTGGCTTAATTCGTCAATCCCCTGAACGCTCCAGGCTCGGTGGCCTGATGGCATTTTCACACCTTGTTGATCAAACAACGCGCGAATCGCATATCGCATTTTGAACTCGATTGATCCGCCAAACCACCACTTTACGATATTTCACTAAGTGCCGATATTGGCGACTCTCTGGGGCAGGCACGTACACAGGGTTAATCTGCTCCAAAGCAGCCAGTTTTGCTAATTTCAAGGCATCGTCTTTATCGGTTTTGCGTTTGACGTTTTTCCACCGTCAGGCTTCCTGACTGGGATCGGCCACCAATACTCGATAGTCTTCGGCAACGCAGAGATCGTTTACCCAGCCGGTAATTGAACACGTTTCCACTACCACCAAGTCTGGTTGAGTACGATGTAATATTTCTTTGAATTCCCGTCGGTACGTCTTGAACGTGTCAAATTCAGTCGCGTTACTCTCCGTGTCCAGCAGACACGATACACAGTTGAATTTGCCCAGGTCGATCGCTAGAATCTTCATAACGTTTCTCCAAGTGTCAGAGGGGATAGCTGGATGTCTATAGCCTCTCACGGCTTGCATAGATTCTTTAGACAGAGTCGTCTGCGGGCGAGAGAGTCGAGAAGCGCCCAGTAAGTATGGCGACAGCAGAAAGGGATGACCATGCCGGACAGTTTCGACGAGTTGAAGCCATATCGTTCGCTACTACTCGCATCTGTTCGAGCAAGGGTGCGTGTTAGGCCACTCGTGAACAGAATCCTCGATGACGTACAGACTATCGTCGAGGACGGTACCGCCCTGAACTTTGGCTCGCGTCTCAATGATTCCGCACAGGGTAGGATCCACGCCGGCTTCCTTCACTATGTGGAGCAGCGGGCACCGGGATGGAGCGCCGAGGGCGTCACTGATACGCTCAATCAGCTGGTGGTAGTGTGCCGACTACGGAGGTTGGTGGCGTTCTACGTCTCTGACACCCGTATGCGCAAGGCACTCAAGAGCCGATTCGGCGATTCGACATTCCCTGGATTCAAGGTGCTAGAGCCAGTACCCCGCGGGCGGCTCAACGCGGCGTTCTTGCAGGGGCCTACTCGAACGCTGTGGCTTTCCGGTCCACACCGTTGCGGCGTGGACGGCGAGGCGGCCACTGCAGAGGTCGCGGACCTTCACGCCGAGGCGCTGCAACACCTACGTAGTCCTAGATGGGTCAAGATTCGCTACGAATCGGGCCACACCCTGAGCGACGGTGTCATCTTCGAGCAGCGGCACCGCGACATGCCGTTTCAGGGATTCAGCTTTGTCGACGTCTCTGCCTTCGACGTGAAGAAGGAGAAGCCCAACCCGATCACAGAAGTCGGGACAGGGCAAGACTCGCTGTTCGATTGGACACATCGGTTCTGGCCTAATCTCGACGGCACACAGAAATTGCCTGGCGGCTTCTTGATCTCCGACGACGGTACGATGGAAATCGCAGACTTCGTCCACCTCGATCAAACAGATGACGTGCCGGTAGTCTCGCTAATCCACGTCAAGGCAGCCGGTAGCGATAGCTCGAACCGAGGCATCTCCGTATCTAGTTACGAAGTCGTGACCGGTCAAGCCGTCAAGAATCTGCGCTTTATGGACCAGCTAATCCTCGCCGACGGGCTGGCCGATGGCCTGGGCAGGGCCATCAGTGGTGTCGCATTCCACGACCGCAACCCGAGCACGAGGCAAGAGATGATCGACGCTCTTAGAAGCATCGGCTCAAACTACCGCCGGCGAGTCGTGATCGTGCAGCCTCACGTGACCCGTACACGCCACGATGCAGCGCGAGCCAACCCGGACTCTAGCGACGCGGCACGACTGCGCCAGTTGGACACACTTCTACTCGGCGCAGAAGCCAACGCAAATGCTCTTGGGGCTGAGTTCATGGTGGTCACATCCGAGTAACGCTCCCACAGAAATCCTGAGCTGGTTTGGAGTGGGGGGTGCTCGTCTGCGGGACTCTGTCTAACAAGCATTTGAAGCTGACGGCGGCATTCCTAACGAGTGCAAGCAGAGGATCGGGCGGCAATCGGATTTGAGCAGATTGGCCCTTGCTTGCACCTATATTGGTTGCCGCCGCGGCTTAACTGCAGCTCCGTTAAATTACAATACAGAGGATGCCGTACGTGCAAATATGAAAGACCAATCTGAGCCTCGACAGATTTTCATAAGTTACGCGTCCGCTGACCGGCATGTGGCGGAGAGAATCAGTACGAAGCTCCGAGAAAGTGGTTTTCGTGTATGGTTTGACCAATGGGAAATTGATTTTGGCGACTCAATAACCGAAAAGATTAACGAAGGCATTGAATCCAGTGACCTTATACTGGTTTTGCTTTCTCCTGAGGCAATTGAATCCAAGTGGGTAAAGGATGAATGGACGCAGGATCTATCTAGTGAGTTAGACTACCGAGCAATCAACGTTGTCCCGGCTATCATACGAGACTGCGAAGTGCCGGCTCTACTCGCTAATCGCACTTCCCTTGACCTTCGTGTAGACTTTGAAGCGGGTGTCGAGCTTCTCAAACAGCAACTTGGCGTTGCGGTCACCATTGACTTCAACAAATTATCCTCGCGTGATTTCGAGAACCTAATCGCAGATTTGTTAGTGGAACTTGGGTTCGATGTTGATTTGACAACCGCAACGAGTGATAGTGGCATCGACATTATCGCAACACAGAAGCGCGCCGATCCATTTGGTGGTCAGGTTCTTAACGAACGCTGGATGGTACAAACGAAACTTTACCGCGACAAACGCGTTGGAGTAGCGTTTTTGCGCGAGATCGTAGGCTTGATGCAAATGCATAAGGAATTCGATCAGGCGCTGATCGTCACAACAGGCCAAATCACTTCCATAGCGCACGAATACCTTGCCTCTCTAACCTCACGCGTCCGTGTAATCGAGGGCACGGAGTTGCAACGCTTGTTGATGCAGCATCCCGTTGTAGCTAATAAGATGGTCATAATGTCAACATCGACAGCATTGCGCCAACGTCTTGGCAATTGCCCTGCGGGAAAAGATGGATGGCGCGAATTTGAGGATGCTTGCGTCGAGGTTCTCACATATCTCTTCGTGCCACCCCTCAACAATCCTGTTGAACAAGCTCGCTCTTATTCTGGTATCGATCGACGTGATGCAGTATTCCCAAATCGCAATTTTGAGATCACTAACAACTGGGGCCGTCTCTATCGTGAACTCGGGGCTCGAATGGTGCTCTTTGAATTCAAGAATTACAAAGAAACAGAAATCGGGAAGGAGGAAACAAACCAAACGCGAAACTACCTAACCAAGCCAATGGGGCGACTTGCTGTTCTTTGCTGCAACAAACTGCCAAATGATGCAGCCCACAGGAAACGTAATTCCATTTACAGTGAAGATGGCAAGGTTATCCTTTTCATCACCGCAGATGATCTTAAGGAGATGCTTTACATTAAAGACAGAGGTGACGACCCTTCTGATTTCATTATGGATTCTGTGGAGAAGTTCTACATTCAACACGAATAGCAATGCAATCTAACATAGTCCCTGAGGTGGACATGGAAAACGCCCCTGGCTCTGCAGCCTAAACCCTATGCAGGAGCGGACGGAATTTACAATCCAGGCATCAATATCAAAATATTGGCCGCCGCTCAGCTCCACGTTCGGCTGCAATCGAGAAAAGAGACTCTGGAGGAGCCAGATCGGCGGTGGAGCAATCGCCCGTTGGTCAGTTGAGCGTAATTCAGATATCCCAACTCGCGCTAGGTCCCATAAAGTTGTTGTCGATAGCGTCAGCATACATCTTGTCAACGCCTGGCCAAGCCTCAAAAGTCCCATTAGCTATCGGCGGTCGATTGCCTCAATATTACGATCGCCAATCGCATTAACGACGAGTGCGCTCGGTGGGTGTGCGGGGACTGCCAATTGGCTAAGGTTGCATTTTGTCAACGGTTGGTCAGTGGCCAAGGTCCCAATGGATATCGGTGGATCGCCTGGGGTAAATGGTTTTGAGCGGTTGGTGAATGGGATGGGTTCGAGTTGCGATCGGGGTATCCCACCCATAGATTTCCCCCCGAACCCTCCGTTGGTGAAGACTGAGGTAGAACTATCAGCTAAACTTGAAACGTGCTGTGCAGCCACAGAAATTCTCTGAGCAGCAAGCGCTGTGTTGAATATTGCGCAAAGATGCTCGATTTCCTTTATGTTCACCACTGAATGCCTCAATACGATTTTTATCACAACACAGTCAAAATAGCTTTACTGAAGGATGGTTGGATAATCACCGATGATCCATTCACAATCGAATTTGAAGGTGTACGACTCTATGCTGATTTAGGCGCTGAAAAACTTTTCTCTGCTGAAAAATCAGATCTTAAAATAGCAGTAGAAGTTAAGGTATTTGCGGGTCCATCGCTGATTACAGATTTGCAAAAACGGTGGGTCAATATGGCATTTACCGTAGCTTTTTGAGTCGTACTGAACCTGAACGCCAGTTATTTCTGGCAATCGCACAAGATATTTATCAAGATTTCTTTGAGCGTCCAGCTATCCAAGCAATCGTTGATGATTATCAGATTCAGTTGCTTATATTCGAGCCTAAGTCGGAGGAAGTTGTTGAATGGATAAACTAACGCATTACAGACAAGTCATTAATGGCGTGATTAGCAATCATGCTAAGTATCGGCCTAGTCATGGTCAAATTGAAACATTGCCACTTTGTGATGTCCACAACGATAACTATTTACTTCTTGATCTAGGTTGGGATAAGACAGGTCGTGTTCATTCAGTCGCTATTCATATCCGGTTAAAAGCAGACAAAATTTGGATTGAATGGGATGGTACTGAGACTGGCATTACTGATGAACTCTTGGTAGCAGGTATTGCTAAAGAAGATATTGTCTTAGGTTTCTATCGACCTGAAAGGCGAGAAATTACGGGCTTTGCTGTTGCTTAATCGTTTTGGTGACCAGCACCATTTTCATACTTGTCGCCTAACCCTACGCAGGAGCGGACGGAGGGTAAAATTTAGGTGGCGATGCAAAGTTTCTGACCGCCGCTCAGCTGCAATCGAGAAAAGAAATGTTGTCGAGGGTCAGATCGGTGGTGGTGCAATCGCCCGTTGCTCAGTTGCGCGTAGTACAGGTATCCCAAAACATGACAGGTCCCACAAAGTTACCGTCGATAGCGTCAGCATACATCTTGTCAACTATGACATTTCTGTCCGTCGGCTCACAGGTTTGCCGCTGGCTTCCCTTAGACCCCTCCTCGCGGAGACGCCCTTGCCTTAAGCTAGTAGTTGCTGTCACTCGGCTCCTATAACTTTCGAGCATTTGGACTTGATCCTCCTACAGGGGACTTTCACCCCATTAGTTCACGCCCATGCTGGGCGTACACCCTACGCAGGAGCGGACGGATTGAAAAATCAGACAATAATCAATAAACGCTGACCGCCGCTCAGCTTCCCGTTGGGAATCGCATCCTAAGACACTCCAAATAATTATTTGGGTATAATGCAGATGAACTATCACTATAGTTGATAGCTATTTATACCTATGACTGAACTCCTCCAACAGGCAATTGCAGAAGTTTCAAAGCTGTCTGACGAACAGCAAGATGCGATCGCAGCCCGACTCCTAGCTGAGTTAGAGGACGAGCAGGCTTGGCAGAAACGCTTTGAGGCCACCACAGATACCCAATTATCAGTGTCAGGATAAACTGAAACAGAGAGCATTTATGACAAGTTAATGGTGAACACCTACCCTCCGGAAATAGAGACCCAGATGCAACGCTACTATGCCTCACTGTCAGAGAAAGAGCGCAGACGGTATGCCGGGATAGAAGCGGTGAAGCTGGGCCATGGTGGCATCAGCTACATCAGTCGAGTGCTGAGCTGTGACCATAAGACGATTAAATTTGGGATGTCAGAATTGGCCGGGGATATGGAGCTGAATGCAGGGGGTATTCGTCGGGCAGGCGGGGGTCGGAAATCGGCCTTTGAAACGATTGAAGGCCTGGACGAGGCCTTTTTAAGAGTCGTCTCTCCCCATACGGCAGGCTCCCCGATGGATGAGCGGATCAAATGGACGAATCTGAGCCGTCCTAAAATTGCAGAATTGCTTGCCGACGACGGCATTCGTGTGAGTGTGACCGTGGTGGACCAACTGTTGAAAAAGCACAACTATCGTCGTCGTCAAATGCGCAAAACCCGAGCAACGGGCAGCCATCCCCAGCGTAATGCGCAATTTGAGAATATCGACCAGTTGCGCCAACACTACGAAGCCGATGGCAATCCCGTGATGAGTGTCGATACAAAAAAAAAGAATTGATTGGTCCGTTCTATCGAGCAGGCTACACCTACAACACCGAAGTGATAGACGTCTATGACCATGATTGGCAATCGTTGGCGGAGGGGATAGCCGTTCCTCATGGTCTCTACGATTTGCGCCAAAACAAGGGCTATATTCAGATTGGGACCAGTCGAGATACCACTGAATTTGCCTGTGATTCCATCTACCACTGGTGGATGCACCATGGCCGGTACGACTATCCTAATGCCACCTCTATCTTGCTTCTGTGTGATGGTGGTAGCAGTAACGGTGCGCGCTATTATATCTTTGAGTGACTTCATGGCTAAAGCCACGACTCAGACAGGCCTCAAGGTAGTCACAACTATCATTGATGCTGTGTACGAGACCGGCAGAAAAGCGACTAAGGCGGGACTGGTTCCGCCTGATGGGATGATTCAGCCAAAATGCTTGTAATGCAAGGGATACAGACGTTTTAGAAGAAGCTCGCTCAAATCGTTACTCTATAGGCCTTTCAGGCATTTTTCCCATTACACGGAACCAGTGCCCGGGGTTCGGAGTTCAGAATACCCTCCCCCTTCTGACTTCCGCATGCAGTCCTAGTCGAGATTTCCCAGCTTAAGTCAATTAACCATATCAGCGGCGATCCGATTGCAACTTTCTACGAGCATTGCTAGTTCTACGGTAGTTAGGCGGCCTTGATCGATCACCTTCTTACCATTGATAAAGCTATAGTCCACTGTAGGGGGCTGACAAAAAATCAGAGCAGCCACCACATCATGGTGGCTGCCCACAAAGGCAGGGGTATCCAGGTTAAACGCAATAAAGTCTGCTGACATACCAGGGGCGAGATAGCCAATATCGTCGCGCCCTAGTACCTGGGCTCCACCTCGGGTAGCTAGTTCCAACGTTTCACGGGCAGTAATTGCTGCAGCAGACTGATCTCGCACCCGTGCCAACAAAAAGGCCGTACGGGCTTCCTGTAACAGATTACTGGCATCATTAGATGCCGCACCATCAACACCGATCCCAACATTAACCCCAGCCGATAACAGTTTTCTTACTGGGGCGATACCGCTGGCCAGTCGCATGTTACTGCAGGGACAATGGGCCACTCCAGTATGGGTATGGGCAAATTTTTGAATAGTTGCATCGTTTAGCTGAACGCAGTGGGCATGCCACACATCTTCCCCCAGCCAGCCCAATGATTCAGCATAGTCGCCAGGTCTAAGGCCAAATTTCTCTAAACTGTAGTCCACATCGCTTTTGTTTTCCGCCAGGTGAGTGTGCAAACGCACCCCTGAATAGCTGCGGGCCAGGGCAGCCGACTCACGCATGAGATCGGGCGAAACTGAAAATGGAGAACAGGGGGCCAACACCATGCGCAACATAGAATGTCGGCTGTTGTCATGGTATGTTTCGATCAGTCGCTGAGAGTCTTTGAGAATATCCGCTTCCACTTCCACTAGATGATCTGGCGGCAGTCCTCCCTGACTTTCGCCAACGCTCATGCTGCCGCGACTGGCATGGAACCGTAGACCAATATCCTGCACCCCACGAATCTCATCATCAAGGTTGCAATCATTGGGAAAAATGTAAAGATGATCGCTGCTCGTAGTACAGCCTGACAGCATCAGCTCAGCTGCTGCCATCTGAGCACTGGCATAGATAGCCTCACTGGTGAGGTTAGCCCAGATAGGATAAAGTGTCTGCAGCCAGTTAAACAGGTCGCAATCTTGGGCAGCGGGTATGGCCCGAGTCAGCGTTTGATAAAAGTGATGGTGGGTGTTGACTAGGCCTGGTAGAACAATGTATCGATTTTGCAGATCGAGGACCTCGTTGGCAGCGATCTTACCCATCTCTTCCGTTCGTCCCACCTGTTGAATCACATTATTATCGACCAACAATGCCCCATCCCGAATCTCTCGCCGCTGCTCGTCCATCGTGACCAGCGTATGGATATGTTTAACCAGTAGAGTACTCATGATTGACTGTATACAGAAGAACGCTTTTTGTATGATAGTTGACTTTCAATGTTAGTTAGACACACGTAGTGCAGCCATTGAAAAAAGAAATAGAGCGAGGACAAAACGGTGAGTGAACAAGAAGGATTTATACAATATCCAGATGAAACCGTGGGAGATGTGCCCCCTGAACCTGCGATCGCGACCCCGGTAGATTTAATTTATGGCTTAGAGGCGAAGCCACCCCTACAGGACACGCTCTTTGCAGCAGTACAGCACATACTCGCTAGTTTTGTTGGAATTATCACACCGTCACTCATTATTGGCGATATATTACCTCTGTTATCATCAGGCAGATCCTCAAGCTTGAACTAAACTCTGCTCCGTTGCAAAACAAGATTCAATCAAGAGGATCTGTTCCATTCACGTGAAAATTTTATCTCTGGTTATAACTCACCACCCGAATCAGGCTGGGGCCCAATTGAATATCCATCGCCCCGCCCTCCTTCAAAACCATTATCCCGAGCAATAGTATCGAAACCACGATTAAGGGTAATACTGTATGTGTAGTTTGACGCATGTTACCTGTGTGATGAACTACATCGACAGGCTGTTGCTGGAACCAACGGCCTGTCACTATCTAATTTCATCCCTATTAACGCGTAAGTGAAATCTCCCTGACAACTGTTGCAATTACAGAGACCTCCGTTGAACGCTTCAATATTTCTGCAGATAGATGTCCGTAGTGCCACTTATAAACCAGCACACCTTGATGTATCAATTCCTCTAAAATAGTAAGTCTATCTCCTTAGTTTCCAGGAGTTGATAGATCGGCTACGTAATTCTACAACAACTAGAAATGACCCAATGGCAGGCAGAAAAAAGACTCGTTAACCCTCAAAAAAAACTTGGCAATGTAAAGCATTATGTAGCAATGCCCTAGAAAAAGCTCTAAATGCTAATAAACCATTGATACCTAACAATATTAGTTGGTTTTACTCAGGTTAAGTATCTGCTTGGCCTCAAAGTCGCAGGCTAATCGGCTCAAAACCTGCTCACCACTTACCCCAGACCATGACTCAAAAAACATTTGCCCAATACGAACAAGAAGGCTGGCAACGCAACGCCGCAACCTATGACACCATTGATTTGCCCATAACCCGTCAGGCTGTGGCCCCTATTCTAGAAAGCCTTGGCAATCTGCAAGGTTTGCACATGCTAGAACTTGCCTCAGGCACAGGATACCTGGCACAACAGGCAATAGCCCGAGGTGCAATCATAACCGGTATTGATATTTCACCCAAGATGGTAGATCTTGCCCAACAACGGATATCTAAGGGCGCAACCTTTTTAGTGGGTGATGCCGCCGCTCTCCCCCTTGAGACAAGCCAGTTTGATGCCGCTGTCTGCAGCTTTGGCTTTCCTCACTTTGCTGAGCCCCAAACGGTTTTACAAGAAGCTGCCCGAGTACTAAAGCCTCACGGTATACTGTCATTTACCATTTGGCCAGAACCCGACCCTGACAACAACTTTTTTGGCCTGATCAAAAAAGTCTGCAAAACCTATGCCGTAATGGATGTAGACTTACCCCCAGCCCCACCTAGCCGCGCTTTGGCAGATCCAACAATCCGAGAACCAATATTAACCAACGCCGGGTTTAGAGATAGTTCCACTCAACCATTAGATCTCCATTGGCCCTTACTGGGTCCCAAAACAATGGTGGATTTTATCCTGAAAGGCTCCGTACGCACTCGTATGCTCTACGAACGCCAGACACCAGAAATTCAGGCACACATTCGAGATGCGTTGGTTGCAGAAACAATGCCATATATCCAATCTGGGCAAGAGACTATTCCTTGCCCAGGTCTGTTGGTAACAGCATTCCTGGAGAAATAAAAACCTGCGTAGAGGCATTGCATGCAATGCCTCTACGGGAAGGGTCGCCTAGGCCACTTTCACCTTCTTGGTCAAAATTGCCATCACCTCATTGGGCCGCCCAGTAGAGATTGGCTTACTCCAATCATTGGGCTCAGCATAGTGTTTGTTGTGTAACTCTTTGATGGTCAATTGTACGCTGAGCAGACTACCAAAGAGCATATGACGAACAACTTCAAACTGATGCTCGGGTAAGGCTTCTGGGGCAGGTGGAACTGTGGGTGCAACGGCACCCTGGGTTGGATCGGTAAGCATTCGCTTTAGTCTCCGAAATAATAGTGGTCAAAAAGCTGCGTCAGGAGTACACCTGATCGCATGCTTAGTATGACTGCCTTCCGGACATTAGTCAACCAAAAAATGTTGTTCTGATAATTTTTCTGAAAACGATGCTTGAAAATTGGCTTGTTTGGCAATAAGTTCTAAAAATTTTGTTGTGGAACGGTCGGGAGCATAGACGCCATTTTCCCATTCACTAACGGTTTGCCGACGGACCCCCAACTCCTCAGCAAACTGGGCTTGGGTAAGGCTCATATGTTTTCGCAGGGCTTTGATGGCATCCTGTTGCCAAACAACAGCCCCATCTTTTTTCTGAATGTTGTATTCTGCCTGAAATTTACGAAAGGTTGCTCGTTGTTGGGCTAGATCAACGGTGTCAATGTGATAGCCGGCATTGACCCAAGCCTTGGCCTGGAGAGCGCTATTACTATCGCGATTGCTCCACCAGTTTTTTTTGGTGAATGCTGACGTGGGCAATGAGTTGTCTATCACCGCTTCAATCTGTGAAAAGGCCAGGGTGATTTCTTCTTGATTGCATTTTTGTAAATGTTCAAACAGCGGATAGTATTTGCTGCCAGGCTTGATGCTCATCGTAGAAGGGTACACGGCTTAGCTTCCATAATAAGCGATGGGTTTAAGTTGCTTACAAACCAATCAAAAAGAATGCGGCCCAGTCACGGGGGTTAGGGTGTTCTTCTAAAGTGCTCAGCATGGCCTGACGAAGGGCAACCGCTTTGTCTGGTTCAGTTTGTAGCTGTTGATAAAACTCGGTCATTAATAGGGCGGTGGCTTCATCGGGCACAGCCCAGAGAGAGGCAACAAGATTGTTGGCCCCTGCGGCTAAAAAGGACCGGGAGAGACCCACGACGCCATCCCCCGTAATCTGACCTCGGCCTGTATTACAGGCGCTGAGCACCACCAGGTCGGCCTGCAGGTCAAGCTGCATCACTTCCTGGGCGGTGAGTAGACCATCATCGGGCTGATCGAGATCGCGCCTTTCCCTCGTCGGTGTCAGAGCAATGGCACTACTTAACCCATGCTGTTCGTCCATTAAGCCATGGGTAGCCAGATGAATAATATCGGCATCACTCAGCCGTGCGCGGACGGCGGTTTCGGTGGCCGCTGCCCCCAGCAGAGGGGTGGTGTTGAGGATGGGTGCGATCGCAATTGCCTCCGCCTCGGCCCCCGGCAAATCAGTTAACGGCGTCGGTGGTTCTCCCGCCATCATTGGCACCGCAGGCATATCAGGATTACCCACAATCACAGCCGATGCTGCCTTTGCACGATCAATCCCCACCACCAGCGCCTGACCTGATTGATGCATCGAACGCTGTTGCAAGAAATTAAGGGTTTGTAGTGAGGGGGCCAGGCCCAACGTGTGGTTTTCAATCAAATAGTTACCCTGGGCATCCCGTAAAGCCGGAAACGGCACCAAAAACAGTTCACGATGGGGCACAATTACCACCTTCTCAGCGGCAGACACTGGCAAATAGTCAGCAATCGGTGCCATGGTCAGCTGGTAAAGCTGTTTTAGATTAGCCTGCGCCATCCTTGGCGATTGGGACGATTGAGCCGATTGAAAACTGTTATTCCATGGATTAAATCCACGTACCCCTAGACTATCCTGGTTAGCAATCAGTAGCTCTTTGATCGAATCAGGTTGCTGTGCCAGATCCACCTGCTCAAAATGGACCTCGCCTGTGGGAGTTACCACCCAAATAAATAAGCTCTGATCCTCAAATCGACTACGACCGGGGGAGGGGTGACGAATAATGGAATATTGAACCAATGTAGTCGCCTGTTGTTTGGCCAGGGATTTAATCTCGGTGATGCCCAGTTTTATAACAGGCATCGGGGCGTCCAAGGTTTGTTTAGCCAACAACTCGGCAAAGGCTCTGGCTCGACCCCGTTCTGTCACCACTAAGGCTGCTTCAATATCTCCCTGCTCAATCAGCACCTGTTGTAGTTGGTCATACAGATAGGACTGAGTCTCAAATAGTGACACCTTATTGATGTCCTGTAGACCGGGCTCCAATGCTTCAAACTTATCTAGTGCTTTGTACAATATTCTCTGGGCTGTCGGCAGCTTGCCCTGGGCTCGGTCAATGGCAGCCAAACCACTGAGGGCATTGATTTGACCCACTTCATCATGGTTATATCTAGCCCAGCCATAGGCCTCATCATAATAATCCAGAGCCTGGTCATAGCCTCGTCTGACAAAGTGAAGTTGCCCCAGATGACTCAGGGTCCGGCTATAGTCTGGCCCTATGTACTTGTCTCGGTATGCCAACGCTTCGTGCAACGTATCTAGGGCCCGGTTAAACTCACCCTGCTCAGCATACAGCTCACCCAGGTTGTTCAGAATACTGGCCAGTTCATGCCACTGGCCCTGGGAAATAGCGCTCTCTTTGGCTGCTAGATAAACATCCTGGGCTTTACCATAGGCCTGCTGTTGTAAATAAACATGGCCCAAGCCATTGAGATATCGGGGGATCCCTTTCCAATATCCAACAAACTTGGCCTCGGTGAGGGCTGTTTCATAGGCAACCTCAGCTTGGGCGTAATCCCCCAGGGTGTAGTGAATATTTCCCATTTCTGCCAGGATTCTGGTGCGATCCACCCGATCTGAACTTTGGGCAAGGGCCGATGCTAACGTATCCAGAGCCTTACTATACTGTCCCGTGTGGCGATAAACTTCCCCCAGCGCTAGATTGTATCGATTTTGCTCAGCAAAGTCGGAGAGTAATCCCCGTTGCACCTGACGGAGCCGTTGCCAGCTGCGGCTAATATTGCCCTGCTCTAGCCAGATTAGCGCCTGCATTAGAAACCCTCGGTTACGCTGGGTGATGGCTAAGCCTGAAGGGATGGCAAGTTGGTCAGCTTGGTTAAGGGTTTGCTGAGCCCGATCATAGTTGCCCAAACGATAGTGGGCAAAACTTAGGTCGATTAAGCTATTGTGCTCACCGACTAGATCTCCAGCACTGCGATACATCTGAATAGCCATTTCCAATGGGCGGATAGCGGCTTGACTACTGCCCATACGGAGAAATGTTTTTCCTTGTTGATGCTGCCCTTGGGCGGCATTAGTGGATTTGCTTCCAGCAATTTGTGTGGTATTTGCCTGGCCAGCTCGGGCCTCTGCCCCCGACCCTACTGCCCCTAATAAACCAATAATCAGCAGCCAGCCAACCCCTCGAAAACCTGCCATAAACGCCCAATTCTGTGACAACTATCCATAGAACCCGTATTGTCCCCAAGATCAATACCCAGATTGATCTAATTGCTTATACAGGCTAACTTGGGCCGTTTTAGGATGCTTATGGCATATTTCTGCCACCGTACTTGGCAATCGGTGGGCTATGCCTACCCTACGATCCTTGGGGATCGGTGGGCTAGGCCCACCCTACGATCCTCTTCACTCACGTCGCCACCCACTCCCTCTCTAACCTCAAGATTGTTATCCTTTAAATAGAATAAATAGAAAAAGTCACAATCGAAGTTTGTCTGACGCCAAGCTATGGTTATATACCGCTGGTGGATTACACAAGACGAGTTGGCATGATGAGAGTTCTGGATAAACGACACCGGATAATGGCATTGCTGTTTGCAATGATGATATTAGTGTCGCTGGGCTTTTGGCTAGACCGTGGTGATGTTAATAGTCCTAATGCTGCCTGGGCGGCTAAGAGGAATTTTTGGGGTGATCGGCAAGTGGTGGCGGCGTTACGATCTGGGTTTGACCAGGCGGACCAGGCGGCACAATTAGCCCAAACTGCTAGAACGGTCGATCAGTGGGATGAGGTGGTAGAGGTCTGGACGGGTGCGATCGCATCACTGCAAACTATTCCCGCCCAAAGCCCGGAGCGTTTTTTTGCCCAACGTAAACAGCGAGAATATTTACAAAATCTAGCGTTGGCCCAACAACAGGCCAATCAGCTGAGTTGGCCCAACGTATTTCCCAGCCTGGGCAGTGCGATCTTAGATGAACAATTACGGCTTTACCTCAGCTATCTGGCCACAATGGGGCCCCCAGACATTCTAATTATTGGCAGTTCCCGCGCTCTTCAAGGATTAGATCCGCAGCAGTTACAGGCAGGGTTAAACGATCAGGGTTATCCTGCTAGGGTCTACAACTTCAGTATTAATGGTGCAACGGCCCAGGTGATGAACTTTGTCCTACAGCGCCTATTTACGCCAGAGCAGTTGCCTAAGTTGGTAATCTGGGGTGACGGGTCACGGGCATTTAATAGCCGTCGGGTAGATGCCACATTTGCCCAAATTCTTAACTCACCGGGGTACCAGGCCATTGTGGCAGGGCAGCAACCTGGATTTACCGACAGCTCGACCGTACCCAAACAACCCAGTGCCATAAATGCCTATGGTTTTTTGCCTGTGGCGACTGTGTTTGATCCAGATAGCTTTTACCAAACCTATCCTCGCGTCAGTGGCCAATATGATGGCTTCTATAATCCGTTTGGTCTGACGGGGTTACAGTTGGGATCGTTGCGATCGCTGGTGGACTATCTCAAACGCCGCAATATTGATTTAGTTTACGTCAATCTTCCCCTGAGTGGTGACTATTTAGATGACTATCGTCTATCCGTCGATCAACGTTTTCAACAGTTTTTGCAAACCCAAAGTGAACGTCTAGGGTTTACTGTTGTTGATCTCCTGTCCCAATGGATAAGGCAGGATAACTTTTTTGCTGACCCCAGCCACTTAAATCAAACAGGGGCCGCAAATGTGGGGCAACAGCTAGCCCGTAATCCATTGGTATTGGAAAAACTAAGGGCCTTAAACATGAACTAAGGGAGGGTATTAACATCTTGAAGCAGGGACTGAGTGAGATAGTGTTAGCACATACCCCGATTCTCAGCCCTCACCCCATGCTTATTGAACGGTTATCTACCAAGGACTTTAGTGCCTTAGCAGAACTCTACCGGTCCACACTGCTAGAAACAGTATTGCCCTTTTGGCAGCGGCACTCATTAGATCACGATTACGGCGGCTACTTTACATGTCTAGACATCCAGGGCAATGTTTACGACACTGATAAATTTATCTGGCTACAAAATCGACAGGTTTGGACATTTTCGATGTTGTATAACCGTCTAGAGCAATGTGCCGATTGGTTAGCTATTGCTCGTCACGGTGCTGATTTTCTGGCGCAACACGGGCGTGATGCTGATGGCAATTGGTATTTTTCCCTAGATCGCCAGGGACGTCCCCTAATACAGCCTTACAACATTTTTTCTGATTGTTTTGCGGCCATGGCCTTCAGCCAATATGCCCAGGCCAGTGGCGATGGTACTGCTAAAGAAATAGCACTGCAGGCCTACAACAATGTACTGTGTCGTCAAGATAACCCTAAAGGTCAATATAACAAGGCCTATCCAGGCACTCGCCCGATGAAATCTTTAGCAGTACCGATGATTTTGGCTAACCTAACCCTGGAAATGGACTGGTTGCTAACCACAGAACATCTAGACTCAGTGCTCAATCAAACTATTCAGGCTGTCATGGAAGAGTTTTTAGATGTTGAAAGTGGCCTAATCTATGAAAATATTGCCCCGGATAGTTCCCCCATTGACTGCTTTGAAGGGCGGTTACTTAATCCTGGTCATGGTATCGAAGCCATGTGGTTCATGATGGATATTGGCCAGCGACGTCAAGATACGACATTAATTAATCGCGCTGTCGATACTACCCTCAAAATTCTTGAACGAGGCTGGGACAACCAGTACGGTGGCATTTTTTACTTTCTAGACCGCATGGGCTACCCACCTCAACAACTGGAATGGAGTCAAAAACTTTGGTGGGTCCATCTAGAAAGCTTGATAGCCCTGCTTTTAGGATATCGACTCACCCAACGAGATGACTGCTGGAAATGGTATTGCACCGTTCATAACTACACCTGGTCTCGATTTAATGATCCAGACCACGGTGAGTGGTTTGGGTATCTCAATCGCCAGGGAGATGTTTTATTGCCGTTAAAGGGAGGTAAGTGGAAAGGCTGTTTCCATGTACCACGAGCACTTTACCTGGGTTGGCAACATGCCCAGGCATTAACTTAACGTTTTGTTTTATTTTTTACCTGAGACGGTGGCGGCCCTAAAAGTTCGCTAACACAGGTTATCCATTGCTCTGTTTGCTGGCGTAGCAGCTCCTCATCCATACCCTCAAAGGGAAAATCTTTTTCCAACTGTCGCCAAAACTCCGGATCTTGATTGCAACTGGAAGAACGAGATGAACTTTTAGCAGATTTATTCAAAGCCATAAAATTCCTTGGTTAGCTGAATAGGTCGTGGGTACTCAACTAATTTCAAGGTGCCCAATGATACACAGCTTTTCAGAATACTTGGGAAACTTAAGCGTTTTTGACGATAACCTAATCACTAATATTAAGTGGGTTTAACCAGGAACGTCCTTATTTAATAACATTCTGGTGTTATAACTACGTAGGAATGGCTACTCGTGGCAATTTTTATGCAATCTGAGATCGCCATATTGGGCTACCTAGTGGCATTTAAAGTTTTTAGCGTTGATGCTGCACTAGACCTTGAGATCTGGCCCTACGCTATAGATACGTACAGCTATTAATCAAACGAAGAATTAGCCGTACTCTAAATTAATGTGACACTCTTGGGGATTGCTACAGGTGGCACAGTACTTATTAGCTGCACCTAAAGCTAGAGCTATAATGTCGCCATCTATGTATTCCGTGGTTTACAAAGGTCACCTTATTACGTTTTATTCTCAGTAAGGCAATCCTGCTGAGGTAACTACAGACCAACCTTGATTTCCACCTATTGAGTTACCGTACAAAACTTTGTACAGCAAACTCGGCTTATATTTAGTACAAATGAACTAAATCGTGATACTATCCCCCTGTAGCTATCCATCTAAGCAAGTCTCATATGCCGTTTAGGGGAAGTAGGTTTATTTATCTATTTCACTCATAGGTCTTCATTGATTTTACTTATGGTGGATGTCGATCACTGGGTTTAGTCTCGAAATAAGACAAAAGTTGTTCTAAAAACTACAGAATTGCCCCCGGTTCGCCCCTAAACTTTAGAGCTGACTAAATCACTAAGGGAAGAGTTGCAACAAATCGGTAGAGGAAGTGTGGAGTGAGTGTAGAAATCTATTTGTTACCGATGTTTATAAGTTCGGTTATCGCCTAAGGAAAACCCCACCTAAGCGCTCAAAGGTTAAGCCATACTAGCAATGTGGAAATTGTCATTATCCTTTCTTCTCTCAGGTAGCTCTAATCTTAGCCTATGTTAATTTCTCATCTACCTAAATTAAAGTAATGGCAATGGAGATGTGTTTTATGAGAGTTATTTCATCTAGTGCAATCAACACTATTAGTTAGGGTAAAATCAAACTCATAATGAATCCGATTTGAGTTCGTTTTTTCAGAAATATAGGTATTATGTTTGGCCTTGGCCTAGGCGGTTGAAACGGATTTTAGGGTAATTTCACTGATTGAAATCCGATTTGTTGTGCTCTGCGTATTCCTAATACAACTCGTCATTAACGATTCAAACCAGGAACAAGGGTGAAATCCACATCCTACACCTGACACACTTTTTCCAGCGGAGGTCCATAAAAGCCATGTCAAAGCTGAAAGCCCCAAAACGAGCTTCCCAAGTTGCGTATAGCACTGATACTGTACGCACTTATTTGCAGGAGATTGGGCGTGTGCCCCTACTTACCCATGAAGAGGAAATTGTATTGGGTAAGCAAGTGCAGTGTCTGATGGCCTTGCAGGAAATCAAGGATAAATTGGACGACGAACTTGGGAGCAACGCCAGCCGATCAGCTTGGGCGCAGGCTGCTAGTATTTCAGAAACCGAGTTGACTCATCAACTACGGCACGGTCAGCGCGCAAAACGCAAAATGATTGAGGCCAATCTGCGTCTTGTCGTGGCAGTGGCTAAAAAGTATCAAAAGCGTAATCTAGAGTTTCTAGATTTGATTCAAGAAGGTACGTTGGGCCTAGAGCGCGGTGTGGAAAAGTTTGACCCTATGAAGGGCTATAAGTTTTCTACCTATGCTTATTGGTGGATTCGCCAGGCGATTACTCGTGCGATCGCTCAGCAGTCCCGCACAATTCGCTTGCCTATTCACATTACTGAGAAGCTTAATAAAATTAAGCGTGAGCAGCGTGTGCTTGCCCAAAGACTAGGACGTAGTCCATCAGTGGGTGAAATTGGTCAGGAGCTTGACCTGACCCCCGAACAGGTCAGGGAATATTTGACCATGTCCCGTCAGCCTATTTCTCTGGATGTCCGTATTGGTGACAACCAGGACACAGAACTTCAGGAACTTCTAGAGGACGACACCGTGTCTCCTGAAGACTACACCGTTCAGCAGTCACTGCGGCAAGACATTCGCAATATGCTGACTGAGCTTACCCCCCAGCAAAAGGAAGTCATCAATCTTCGATTTGGTCTGGTAGATGGAACCCAGCTATCCTTGGCTAAAGTAGGTCAGCGCATGGGCATTAGCCGTGAGCGTGTCCGCCAGCTAGAACAGCAGGCGCTTAAGCATCTCCGTCGCCGCAAGGCTACATTCCAAGGTTACCTAGCAGCTGGTTAAGGTACTTTGTAGCTAGATTGGCTTTCCCTGGACATCTACAAACAGGCTCCTGGTTAAGGCCGGGAGCTTTTTTATCTACCACGGACTAGGTTTCCTATAATAATGTGCTTAGTTGTTCTCCAGGTTCCAATCGCCCCCCATTGGCAAACGCCCAACCAGACTGAGATTTTTTACCTGCAGGCTGTAACTGACGCAACAGCAAATATCCATCACCGGTACTAATAACGGGACCATGGTTTTTCCAGATAGCCACAATTTGGCCAGGAACCGCAGGCTCTAAGTGGCTATAAGCCTCTTTTAGGGACTGATATTCCTGGGGTAGTTGAGCCCAAACCTCATCACAGAAGGGGATAGTTTCAGTGATTTTAAGGGATTGCCTGCGCAGTTGAGTGACACAGCTGGGATAAAACCCCCGTATTTGGTTGTGAATATCTAACGCTGAACGTTGCCAGTCAATAATGAAATTCTCTTTTTTGATTAATGGCGCGTAGGTAGCCTGGTCCTCAGTTTGAGGAATAGGACGAATTGCTTGACCGTCGAGCTTGTGCAGGGTACTCAGCAGCAACTCAGCTGTCAATGTAGCCAATGTTTCAGCAATGGACCAAGCATTATCCAGCAGTCCAATGGAAATGGTTTCTTTCAGTAGCATTGGCCCCGTGTCCATGCCAGCATCCATAAGCATAGTGGTGACACCGGTTTCAGTTTCACCATTAAACAAACTCCACTGGATGGGAGCTGCTCCACGATACGTCGGTAAAATTGACCCATGGCCATTGATTGCTCCTAATCGTGGCATGTCTAAAATTTCCTGAGATAGAATTTGGCCATAGGCAACTACAACAAACGCGTCGGCCTGAGACACACTCAAAAAATTTAAGGTATCAGCGTCTTTTTTAATTTTTTGAGGTTGCCATACCGGGATACCTGCTTCAGTCGCCACTACTTTGACTGGGGATGGCGTAACCTTACTCCCTCGACCACGGCGTTTATCTGGCTGAGTTACGACAGCAACTACATCAAAATCAGGATCCTTAATCAAGCGGACAAGGCTGGGTACCGCAAATTGTGGGGTGCCAAAGTAGACAACTTTCATTGCAACAGGGGTCACGGAATAGGTGAATTGATTATCAGCATGCCGCTAACGGCGATCAATAGCAATTCCAATATGGCAAGGCGTGCAGTCCGTCGCTAACGGCGATCAATAGCAATTCCAATATGGCAAGGCGTGCAGTCCGTCGCTAACGGCGATCAATAGCAATTCCAATATGGCAAGGCGTGCAGTCCGTCGCTAACGGCGATCAATAGCAATTCCAATATGGCAAGGCGTGCAGTCCGTCGCTAACGGCGATCAATAGCAATTCCAATATGGCAAGGCGTGCAGTCCGTCGCAATTTCAATATGCAAGGCGATTGCAGCTGTCGCTAATTGGGGATCTGTTATCAGTGATGGGCCGACTTTGACCATAGCCGATGGTAACCCAGCGATAGTCTGGTAAATTACCCGCTAAATAGGACCTCAAAGCATTGGCTTGTTGAGTCCGTCGCTAACGGCGATCAATAGCAATTTCAATGCGACGATTGCGCTGACGCAATTGGGGATTGCTGTTATCAGTGATGGGCCGACTTTGACCATAGCCGATGGTAACCCAGCGATAGTCTGGTAAATTACCCGCTAAATAGGACCTCAAAGCATTGGCTTGTTGAAACGCTAAGTTACGACTTTGGGAGGGATCCATATGGTCATCAGTGTGGCTACCAATCAGGATGGTAGCGTTTGGATATTGGGCCAAATCTTCAAAAATACTACCGAGAAGTTCCGGCGCAGTGGTTAGTAGCCGGGCTTCGCCGGGGACAAATAAGGCATCACTGGGTAGGGTGATTTTAAGTTCAGTTGTCTCTAAAAGTGGATGTTGTGACGTTGTCAGAGTATCTTTCTTGTCAGTTTCTGATTCAGTTTGGGATGCGTTAGTAGGCTGGATAGGGAGTTCGTCTGACTGGCCAGAAATCAGTTGACGCTCTAAGCTAACTAGCCTGCTTTCTACGTCGGCGGTAGATTGTGCCTGTCCCAATCTACTCTCAAGGTCAAACAAGCGTTTGCGAATCGTTTCAAATTCCTGTTGTAGAGCAACCAGTTCTTCTTCTGCGATCTGACGTTCGCGCTCATTTAAAGCGGCAGGGGGTGTGGTTAATGGATCAACGGGTTGTATGGGAATAGGGATAGGCTCGATGCGAGTTTCAGGCGGGGGGGCAGGTCGCCAACGACCAGGCAAGTGATAAATTTCTGTAATCACCCGATTAGTACGACGTAAAACGACCTCCTGTAAGGGCATCCGTTTAGCTGGAGCTGAAATTAACCTAGTGGTGCCAATACCTAATAACCAAGCGATTGGTATACCTACAAGCAATAAACCGAGCCCTAGTAAGACATTTGTCCCACGTCCTATCCAACGATGACGAGAAATAGGAGGAGGGGCCTCTATAGTGGGCTCTACAGTAGGGGAGAGTTCTGAAACTGGGTAGGGGGCAGGAAGTTCAGGGTATCGCTCACTAGACACAACAATGATCCTCTAGTACCAATAAATTAACCTATTCCTCGGGCCAACCATCCCAAGGATTAACTTCCACCACGTTTACATCATTGATGACGACTAGAAAATCAAGTTGAGGTTGATCCTCAGGGATAGCCTGGCTCAGACCGGATAGTTTGAAATCATCTGCATAGTCTTCTGCGGCTGGGTTAGTGGCTTGGTAGCCTGTAATGTTACCGGCCTGATCCAAACGGACCCGATAGCGTAATTCTGGCCCAGTTCGGTCTGGATCTCGGTTGTTAATAATGGTTCGTCGCAACTCTTGATTGAGTTCATAAATGCGGTCAACATCCTGAATTGGAGTAGCGACAAAGGCAGAAAGAGTAGCACTTGGTGAGGTTATGGTTTCAGAGTTGCTATCTATAGCAACGTCATTGTTTGGTGCAGAGGATTGCTGCCCCATATCATTGCTTGGGTTGTCAGATGATATCCCGTCCTCTGAGGAATTTGGGTCCTCTGAGGAATTTGATGATTCCACCACATCGGGAATGGTAGCTTCAGAGGCGTCCGTTTCGGGCTCAGGTGTGACGATTTGGTCAGATACCACCTCAACAGTGCCATCGGTTGCAAATGTAACTTCAAACTGAGCCAGTGGCCCTACAGATGTATCACCGACTGGAATATACGTCAGTTCGGGTAGGGGCGTGTCATCCAAATTGTTTAGTGATGTGTCATTCAATGGGTTATAGCCGACAATATCTCCATTTTCAGCAACGGAAACTTGATAGCTGAGTGAGTCTGTAAAGCCAGCATCGCTGGGTAAGCGAGTGCTAAGTTGCTGCTGAACCTGTTGCTGCAGGGACACTAATTGAGTACTGTCAGTGATCGTAGTTCTAGTTGGGGCTGTTTCCCCAGTAACCTCATCAGTAACTTCGCTAGCATCAGTCTCGTCTGTTGGCAACTCAGTTGCTACATCATCATCAGTGGTTGGACTGATGCCATTGCTCGTTGGATCGTCCAATACATCTTCCACTCTAGACGTATTCTGTTGCTCTAGCGCCTCGGGCTCAGCTAGTTCTGGCACTGGTAAGAAGAATAAACCGAACGCGGCTACAGCCAAAGTGCCCATCCCTAATAAGGGGGGAATTACTCTTTGGGTCAAAGGTTCTGCAGCTCGGACATACTTACGGGGTAGAGGAGCTAGACCGACTGACACATCGGGTAAAGCTTGGCTGTCGGCATAAAACTGATCGATAGCTTCAGCCATATCAAACAGTTGTACTGTCGACAGCTTGATGGTCTTAGAAACCATATCATCAGTACTTTCACTGGATGAACCATTTAACAGCTCAGGTTTTACGATTAGACGATGGTATTGTCCTTCATCAGGTTCAACCGATACCGGTGATGATTGGGATGCCATGTGTTCCGGATGGTCTAACCCACTAATCAAACGTTGGCAATAGGCACTGACGGCAATGACCAGTGCTTTAAAGAAATCTGTGCCGCCTGATAGGGATTGTTCATCAAGTCCTGCAATCTTAAATTCAGCGTTAGCCAATATGGAGAGCACATTGGATGCATCGGTACTTAAGCCTTCTAATATCAGGCTGCAATTTGGCAGCACATACTGTCGTTTAATGGTCATGATATTTCCCCATCAAAGAGGCTGGTCCAAAGGCGTTCTTCACCACGAGTGCCTGTGCATATCAACAGCTGAGTCAACAGTGAGAGCGCTAGTTTATCAAGTTTTTCATCGGTGCTGTAGGTAATCACCGTAGCCCGCTTAGGATTCATACGAGCCCGGAAATGGGCACGAAATCGCTTCAAATATTTGGCCAAGCGAAAATGGTGATCCAGAGAAAGCTGCTGATCTTGTAGTTGTTGATAGCCTAAAAATAGCTGTCGAATCAACCCCGTTAGCTTACGACATAAGTAGCAGACCACTAGCACTAGCGCTTTAGCTTCTTCCAAAGTAAGGGGTTGACGCTGATTAAATTTCCGTAGCGGGTTAGTACTGCGCAACCGCCAAAGATGCACACGGCTTTTAAGCACATCTTGCAGTCCCAGCTCTCTGATAGCAGCCAACATTACCTGAGATGCATTAAGTTCAAGGGCCTCAATGGCAAGCATAATAAAGTCCAGCTGCGTTTTTGCCCGACGGGGGCACTCATCGCTTTGGATTCCGTAGTTTGGCAACTTGTCCAAGATTGGAGATCTGACGGGTTTCTCTGGTGGGCTTTTAACGGTCATTCCCTATACGGCTCTTGATAAATTTAGTCGCTGCAGTGGATGTAACTGGATATTTACAAATGGGCCAAAAGGCCAGCTCCTATCAAAACATAAACCACATCCAGGTTGAAACCCTGAATTTTCTCCTAGGAAAACCTTAAATTATGACTGGAAATAGGATTCAGGGTAAACCATATCAACAGCTATATTTCTATGGTCGGCGGTATGTCTCAAGAGCTACATCTAGCATCAACACTTATTCATATCTCTTATGAAAGTACCCGGTAGCTTAGCCTGAATGAACGTGATTTCCTTAAATGCTTAGGCAACCGGTTTAATCGCAATTTTACGATCTAGAGATGGGGTGCTACTCTATGGTGCATTAGTAACTATGTACTTTGTCTATGGAGTGGCCGGTAATTTTTCTGGCGGGGGCAGGGACAGGCTGTCTGGCAAGTTGGTTGGTTTGGCAGTCGCGGTATCAGGTAGTGCGAGAGCGGGCCAAACATGACTTAGTGGCTGAACGCGCCACTATGATTGAACAGTTACGAGCAAAGGATGCTCAACTGAATGATTTACAACAGCGGTGCCATAACCTACAAACGGACCTTGAACAGCAGCGAAAAAACCTGACAGCAGAGGCTGCCCAACGGGCCGTGGCTGAAACTAAAGCTAGCAATATGGCTCATTTAAAGGAACAGCTGCAAACGTTACAGATAGAGAATAGTCGACTGACAGTTCAATTGACCCACAGCCAGACTCAACTTCAGGAACAGCAGAACGCGACTGACGAGAAGCTGGCCATGCTGCATCAAGCCAAAGTGCAAATGATGGAGGCGTTTAAGGTGCTGTCGGCGGAAGCGTTGCGAACTAACAACGAGACCTTTTTAAACTTGGCTCAGACAAAACTGGGGCAAGTTCATAGTCAGTCAACGGGTGAGTTGCTACAGCGGCAGCAGGCGATTGATGGCTTAGTTCAGCCGTTGCAATCATCTTTAACTAAAGTAGAAGCATATTTACAGGACCTGGAACGTAATCGCTTGTCGGCTTACACTCAGCTCAGCGAGCAGATCTCTCAACTAGCCAAAGGACAACTGCAGCTACAAACTGAAACTACTAAGTTAACTAAAGCGCTGAGGGCTCCTAATGTGCGCGGTCGGTGGGGAGAAATTCAGCTGAAGCGGGTAGTGGAAATCGCTGGCATGGTTGAGCACTGTGATTTTACTCAGCAGGTAACAGCAGGGGCTTTACGTCCCGATATGGTAGTACAACTACCTCAGCAGCGGCATATTGTGGTAGATGCTAAAGCTCCTCTAGCAGCCTATTTAGAGGCCTTAGACATGGCAGAAGAGTCGCGTCGAATCGTCAAACTCAAAGAGCATGCGAACCAGGTACGCCGTCATATTCAGCAGCTGGGTCAAAAAGCATATTGGGACCAGTTTCAACCCAGCCCTGAATTCGTGGTGTTGTTTTTGCCGGGGGAAATTTTCTTTAGTGCCGCTCTGGAACAGGACCCCAGCTTGATAGAAACTGGCATTGCCCAGCGGGTTATTTTGGCCACACCCACCACTTTAATTGCACTGCTTAAGGCGGTTGCCTATGGTTGGCAGCAGAATGCGGTTACGGAAAACGCTCAGCAAATTAGTCACCTGGGTCGAGAACTCTATGAACGGATGCGGGTGTTTACTGGACATTTGCAAAAAATGCGTCGAGGGTTGGATACCACAGTCGATACCTTTAATAAGGCGGTGGGCTCTTTAGAAAATCGAGTTTTGGTGAGTGCCCGTAAGTTGAAAGCCCTGGGAGCTGCATCAGGTGATGAGCTAGAGACCGTTGAGCCGATTGATCGCTTACCTCGCAATGTGCTGCCATTAGAGGATTTGGGAAAAAATTAGGCTTGTTCGCACTATAAGACATCTAAATTCTTCATTTTTTTCGTCATAACAGTTTAATAATGAGGATTGACTGAAGCAATGGCACAACTGGGGTCGACAAACTTGTTAGAAATTTGTCGGTTTATGAGTTAATAATTGCGAGAAACATATAAATGCTGATCAGTAGAGAAGTTTGTTGCCAATAATGTTTATATGGAGGGTGAGGCACTGCAAAATCATTTTTTCTCGCCTCCCCCCACTTTTTGTGCGCGCAAATCTGGCCTAGGATGAGCAGAAGACCAAGACTTATTTGGGCTATTCAAATTGCCCCTTTCGCATAATGTCAAAAAGGACATATATGCTTCTGAAGCCTAGTCAGGAATGCGAGTCTTTTATCAGGTTAAACATGCCCTCAGTTAATTTCAAGGTTCTGCAGGGCAACCTGTACTGAAAACTCAAGTGCTTTTCCAGACTCTTGCGTTTATCTAAATGCTTTTGCAAAGATCTTGGGCTATGACTTCTCACAATATTATTTCTATAAAAGGTCTTAATCATTATTTTGGAGAGAATTCTCTTCGGAAGCAGATTCTTTTTAGTATTAATCTTGAGATTCGCCCTAAAGAATTTGTGATTTTAACTGGACCTTCAGGATCAGGAAAGAGCACATTATTAAGCCTGGTTGGATGTTTACGCTCTGTGCAATCGGGTAGTCTTAATGTCTTGGGTAAACAACTCAGGGGCGCAAAAAAACAAGATTTAATTCAAGTACGTCGTCAGTTTGGCTATATTACCCAGTCCAGTAATCTACTAGAATTTCTGACAGCACAACAGAATGTGCAAATGTCGCTGGAATTGCATTCAGAGTTTTCTGCTTCAGAGCGGCGTAATCGGGCAAGCGCTATTTTGGATTCTGTTGGATTAGGTGATTTTATCAATAGCTATCCCGATAATCTTTCCGGAGGACAGCGTCAGAGGGTAGCAATTGCTTGTGCTCTAGCTTCCAGGCCTAAATTGATCCTCGCTGATGAACCAACGGCTGCCTTGGATCGTAAATCGGGCCGGAATGTAGTTGCCTTAATGCATCGTCTCGCCAAGGAACATGGCAGTGCTGTTCTAATGGTGACCCACGATAATCGAATTCTCGATCTAGCCGATCGGATCATCAATGTTGAGGATGGCAAATTAGGATTAGCAGTGAGTCAAGAACTCGCGATCGCATTCCCTGGCCTGAATCCCTCAATTTTAGAGGACACCGAAACACAACCTACACTTTTGGCCTATGCTGCTGGCGAAGACATTGTGAAACAAGGTGATAGGGCTACGAAGTTTTATGTGTTACTCGAAGGTAAGGTTGATGTATTGATAGAAACGCCTGAGCAAGGCTTAAAGCGAGTTAGACAGATGACACGAGGAGAGTATTTTGGCGAAATTGGTTTATTGCAAGGTGGTAAACGCACTGCGACAGTCAGGGCTTCTCAAGACTCAGAAGCTAAAGTAATGGTAATCGATGAAGCACTTTTCTATATCCTCTTAGCAGATTCTGAGCTAACAAACCTGGATATTGCTCACAATCTTCATCAACGAATTATGACCAGTCATTTAGCACTGGCATTACCAAACCTGACGTCAGCTCGCCTCTCTGAGATTTTAGCTAAAGTAGACGTTATTCGTTATGGACCTAATTCTAAAATCATTCAAGCAGGTGATCCTGTCAATAAATTCTATTTAATCTACACTGGCAAAGCCTGTGTTTTCAAGATAGGAGAACACGGAGAAAAACAGCTCTTTCAAACTCTGCAGGCTGGAGATTTCTTTGGGGAAACAGAACTGATCAACTCAACTCCTTATCCTATGACCATTCAAGCGCATCCTGATAATGCTGTAGATGTCATCAGTCTTAACCAAGAAGATTTTCGTAGCCTTGTGATTGATACTAATGTTAGTCAAGATGAAGTGGCCACTGTTCTTCGTGATCGCTTAATGAGTCAAATTGATAAAACACTGGTATTAGATTAGTAGTGTAGATGCGAAAAACAGTCCATTAGCGGGAATACTGTAGTGGTCTCAAAAGCTAATCCGATAAATTTCTCGCGTGAATATTAATCAGTTTCAACTAAAATCCAAGCCATGGATAGCTGTTCTGACAATAGCTACTGGTTTGATCATGGTTAATACTCTAGCAGCTGTTTACTTTTTTAAGTTTCAAGATAAGCCAGAACAAAATATTGGGTTAGCCACCTCAGAAAATGAACCCACGGTTACTACTATCAATGCTCTAGGTCGAATAGAGCCCCAAGGTGCCACTACAAACTTGTCGACTACTGGTCAAAGATTAGCCCAGGTACTTGTCAAAGAGGGTGACATTGTTCAAGCTGGGCAAGTGATTGCCATTGCAGATAGCGTTCACATTCGTAAGGCAGCACTGGAGGAAGCCAATGCCAAAGTACAAACTGCTCAAGCTAATTTAACCAAGATACAGGCTGGGACTAAAGTAGCTGATATCAATGCCCAACGCAGTAAAGTAGCGATGTTAGAAGCTCAATGGGCAGGAGATATCGCCACACAAGAAACAAAAATTACTCAATTAGAAGTAGAGCTACGTAATGCAGCCGCAGAATACCAACGGCACCTAAATCTATATCAGAAAGGTGCGATCTCAGCCTCTGAGTTCGAGACTCAAAAGTTGACGATGGAGTCGCTACAAGAACAGGTACAAGGGGCTGAGGCAATGTTGGAAAAACTCAATAATACGGGACAAGCCCAAGTTCAAACCGAACGAGAAACCCTAAATAGTATCTCCGAAGTTCGCTCGATAGATGTCGTTGAAGCTCAGGCCAGGGTCGCTGAAGCACTTGCATTACAGAGTAAGGCAGAAGCAGATTTAGACTTAGTCTATGTGCGCTCTCCCATAGAGGGACAAATTTTAAATCTCCATGTCAAAGCAGGTGAAACGATAGGTTCTCGAGGAATTGCAGAAATTGGTAAAACTCAGCAAATGTATGCAGTTGCTGAAATCTACGAAACGGATATTCGTCATATTCGGATTGGTCAGAAAGCAACGTTGACCAGTGAATTTGGTGGATTTATCGGTGAGTTGACAGGTACCGTCGATCAGATTGGTTTACAAATTGGCAAGCCTGGAACAGTTAACAATAATCCCAGTGCTGTTTCGGACGTAAGGGTCGTGGAAGTTAAAATTCGCCTAAATCCTGAAGATAGCGATAGGGTTAAACATTTGAATAAATTGCAGGTTCGGGCATCAATTCAAATCTGAACAGGTTACACTGTTGCTCAACGTCCGAAATAACCCGCAGCAACAGCAACAGATTTAGTAGAATTTTAGTAAGATTACTGATGTTACTAGAAAATGTCAGCGTCAGCCTAAAAATACAATAAATCAACAGGTTTAGTGAAAACACCGATCTTGTTGTAAATCTTCTCCTAAAACAACTAGAATTTGCAGCAAGAGATTGGTAAAATCACTGATTGTACTAAAAGCGGCATTTATCTTAAAGCACCTTTCAGCAAGGCATTTCAACTTTTTTCTCTTAGCTGCTACACTTTGTCGAAGGGTTCATCCTACACAAGATTTAGATTATTCTAGATTTATGTGATGAAGCTGAAATCTGCCTGATTGTTTTTGGAACACGCTATAATTAATTAAATTATATTGTTACTGCTTAGGCAGCTTTAAATCCTATGGCGCTTTTTCCAAATGGTCATTCCTATCCATTGGAGGAGACTTCTTCTTTGGTGGACCTTTTACGCTATAGGGCTTGCTATCAGCCAAACCAAGTTGCCTATATCTCTTTACAAGATGGTGAAACCGAGTCTGGTCAACTTACCTATCAAGCATTAGATCAGCAAGCACGCGCAATTGCATCTCATTTACAAGCTTTAGGCGCAAACGGTTCACGAGTGCTGTTAAGCTATCCTCTTTCTGCAAGCCTGGAGTTCACCGCTGCTTTTTTTGGGTGTCTGTATGCTGGAGCAATTGCTGTGACAGCCTGGCCACCTCTCAACAAATCTTTATTATCTGAGCTGTTGTTTAAGGTATCGGATGCAGAGGTGACGTTTGCTCTCACCACTCGTGCATTATTGTCTCGATTTCATCAACAGTTAACCTCAATGCCAAAATTGGCAGATGTGAAATGGGTAGCCACAGATGAAGTCAGCGGTTTGAACCTAGCTGCTAGCAATTGGCAGGAACCTCTTATTAAGAGCGCTTCATTGGCTTATTTGCAATATACGTCAGGATCCACTGGAAAACCTAAGGGAGCCATGATTACCCATGGTAATGTACTGGATAACCTGAATCTCATTGCCCATAGTTTTGATTATACATCGAACGACCGTGGGGTTTGTTGGTTGCCGCTTTATCATGACATGGGATTGGTTGGTGGTGTGATACAGCCCACCTATGTTGGTGGTACGGTAATCATGATGTCGCCAGTGGATTTTATTCTTAAACCTTATCGCTGGCTACAGGCAATTTCCCATTATCGAGCAACAACCAGTGGAGGACCTAACTTTGCCTATGAGTTATGTATTCGTAAAACCACTCCTGAGCAACGAGCCACCCTTGATCTGAGTTGCTGGGAAGTGGCAGCTAATGGGGCAGAGCCTGTTCTGGCTGAAACCTTAGAGCTATTTTGCAATACCTTCTCTCCCTATGGATTTAGGAGGAAAGCATTTTGTCCGGCCTATGGCATGGCAGAAACAACTGTCATGATATCCCTGTGCGCAAGAGCTACAGAGCCAACAGTTCAAACGGTTCATCGACAGGCCTTAGAACAAAATCAGGTTGAGTCAGCTAAAGACCAACGGAAATCACGGCAACGTGCCCTTGTGGGATGTGGTCAGATTGGACAAAACCATACCCTGGTTATTGCAGATCCGGTTACCTCAAGACGGTGCTTGCCTAATCAGGTCGGTGAGATTTGGATATCGGGTCCAAGCATTGCCCAAGGCTATTGGAATCGTCCAGACGAAACTGAAAAAACATTTAAAGCTTATTTGACAGATACAGGAGAAGGACCGTTTTTGAAAACGGGAGACATGGGATTTTTGCAAGGGGATGAGTTATTTATTGCCGGACGACAGAAAGATGTGATTATTCTTTGGGGACGAAACCACTATCCTCATCATCTTGAAATGACTGTTGAACAAAGCCATCCAGCATTGCGACCTGGAGGAGGAGCGGTCTTTGGTTTGGAGATAAACGGTGAAGAACAATTGGTCGTTGCCCAGGAAGTTGAGTCAAGATATCTGCCATCTCTAGATACGGATGCTGTTATAAAAGCTATCCGGCAAGCATTAGTTTCTCATCATATGGTAGAGACCTATGCCATTGTCTTGTTACGACCTGGAAGCGTGCCAAAGACCCCAACCGGTAAAACTCAACGGTCTGCCTGTCGTACTCAATTTTTAGAAGGACGTCTAAATGTTATTGCCCAGTGGCTCAATAGCCAGCCTGCAAATGGAATTGTGCTTGATGCTGCATTGGTTGCTGTAAATACATAGATAATTGCAGGTAAGTCCCTCGTAACACAGATTTTATCTGTCTGTCTGGTTAAAAATTCTTGTAATTTTCTTTTTTAGTTTCATTGATTTATAGCTGTTAGTCATCAGATATATACGTGCTTAATTCTAGTATAAATAATTTTATTGATTTGTTAGAGTTCAGGGCTGAGAGCTGCCCTGACAAAACTGTTTATACCTTTCTTAAAGATGGTGAAGTAGAGGATACTTCCCTAACCTACAAAAACTTAAATCAAAGGGCAAAAGCGATCGCAACTCAGTTGCACTCTCACTGTTCAGTTGGGGATCGTGCTCTACTACTCTATCCAGCTGGATTAGACTTTATTGCTGCCTTTTTCGGTTGTCTGTATGCTGGTGTGATTGCCGTTCCGGTGTATCCTCCCCGTCGCAATCAGAGTTTATTGCGTTTGAAAACAATTGCTCAGGATTGTCAGGCAACAGTGGCTCTCACCACCGCTGCCACATTGGCAACAGTCAAACGCTGGTGGGATACCGATCCGATCTCGTCACAACTAAACTGGTTGGCAACCGATGCACTAGAAATCTGTTCTGGTTTAGATACCTATGCTCCAATAACCCCTGAGACCCTGGCATTTTTGCAGTACACATCTGGCTCCACTGGCACCCCTAAAGGAGTCATGGTTTCCCATGGAAATCTGATTCAAAATTGTTCCATTATCTGTACTTGTTTTCAAAATAGATCTGAGCATGTCGGGGTGTCCTGGTTGCCGTTCCACCATGACATGGGTTTAATTGGTGGACTTTTAGAATCAATATACAGCGGCGGATCGATGATTCTAATGGCCCCTGCAGCCTTTCTCCAGAAACCAGTTCGTTGGTTAAAGGCAATCTCCCGATATCAGGCAGTTACAAGCGGTGGACCAAACTTTGCCTATGATCTTTGTACCCAGACAATTAAACCAGAACAACTAGACGATCTTGATCTACACAGTTGGACCCTCGCATTTACCGGTGCAGAACCTGTGCGGGTGGAAACTTTAGAACGATTTTCGCAAATATTTACTGGTTGTGGATTTCGTCGAAATGCCTTTTATCCCTGCTATGGCATGGCCGAGACAACGTTATTAGTCACGGGGGGGACTCGGGCAGAGAAGCCAATTATTCATACCGTTGACCGAACTGCTTTAAAGCAAAACCAGGTGGTTGAGAGTTCTTTGTCAGCGGAGGGCAAAACTCTGGTGAGCTGTGGTCGTAGTTGGCTGGATCAAAACGTGATTATTGTGGAGCCAGATTTATTAACGCGTTGTGAACCAGACAAAATTGGCGAAATTTGGGTGGCTGGTGCCAGCGTTGCTTGCGGGTATTGGCAACAACCCGAACAAACTTACCAAACATTTCAGGCCCATCTGGCAGACACCGGAGAAGGACCCTTTTTAAGAACAGGTGATTTAGGCTTTTTGCGAGATGGGGAACTGTTTGTAACCGGGCGACTTAAGGATGTGATGATTATCCGGGGACGCAACCATTATCCTCAGGATATTGAGCTAACGGTTGAGACTGCCCATGGTGCTTTACAAGCCAATGCAGGAGCCGCTTTTACGGTGGAACAATCAGCAGTGGAGCACCTGGTCATTGTGCAGGAGGTGAAGCGCTTACAGCTGCGTAATCTGCAGCCAGATGAGATTATCTGGGCCATTCGTAAGGCTATTTCAGAACACCATGAACTCCAGGTATCTACAATTTGTTTACTTAAACCGGGTAGCTTGCCTAAAACATCGAGTGGGAAAGTACAACGACAATTATGTCGAACTCGGTTTGAGACCAACAGCCTGGCGACGGTTGCCCAATGGAGCCGAGATGCTCTCTCAGAGACTGATGCTGTTACTAAGCAAGAGTTTTTAGATATCAGTGGATTACAGGGTTTGGAAAAAGTTCAGGCCCTGGAGACATGGTTGGTGAACCGGATTGCCCAACAAGCACAGATTTTGTCGGCAGAGGTTGATCGCCATTGCCCTTTAGTGAGTTACGGTCTAGATTCACTGCAAGTGATTGAGATGTCTACGGAGCTAGAGGCATTGCTCGGGCAGCCTGTGTCTCCGACGATTGTGTATGATTATCCCACCATCACAGCCCTGGCTCAGCAGTTAGGTCTGGGACCACAGATGGCAAATTTATCCAGTCCATCATTACCCCATGGGAAACAAGTCAGGCATGGGGAGGAGATCGCAATTATTGGTCTGGGTTGTCGTTTTCCTGGGGCCAACACCCCTGATGCGTTTTGGCAACTTCTGCATGAGGGTCGAGATGCGATCGCAGAAGTTCCCCTATCGCGATGGGATAGCAGTCACTTAGGCTCCCTCCTTACAGACCAGCCCATTGCTCATTGGGGCGGTTTTCTCCAGCACATTGATCAATTTGATCCTCAATTTTTTGGCATTTCTCCTCGAGAAGCCGCCAGTATGGACCCTCAGCAACGCCTACTACTGGAGGTATGCTGGGAAGCATTAGAAAATGCTGGACAGTCTCCAGAGCGATTGAGCGGTAGCCAGTCCGGTGTATTTTTGGGCATTAGCAACGGCGATTATTCTCGCTTGCAGAGCAATCACCTGAGTACAAATGTTTACTATGGCACGGGGAATGCCTTTAGTATTGCGGCTAACCGTCTGTCGTATCTGATGGATTGGCATGGCCCGAGTTGGGTGGTGGATACCGCTTGCTCATCTTCACTGGTGGCTGTTCATCAGGCTTGTCAGAGCTTGCAAGCGGGAGAATGCAATCTGGCAGTAGCTGGCGGAGTAAACCTGATATTAAGTCCGCAATTGACGGTGACCTTTTCCCAAGCGCAAATGATGGCCTTAGATGGACGCTGTAAGACCTTTGACGCCGATGCCGATGGCTATGTACGGGGTGAAGGCTGTGGCTTAGTTGTCCTCAAGCGGTTATCGGAGGCTGTAGAAGCAGGCGATCAGATTTTGGCCGTCATTAAAGGGTCTGCTGTCAATCAAGATGGCCGTAGTAATGGATTGACTGCACCCAATGGCTTGGCTCAACAACAGGTCATTCGTCAGGCGTTAGAGAATGCTGGCATCAATGCGACTCAGGTGAGTTACCTTGAAACCCATGGCACTGGCACGGTGTTAGGTGATCCCATTGAGGTCAATGCCCTCAAAGCCATCTTTGCAGATAAGCAACAGCGTGGGTTTCCCTGCTGGCTTGGCTCTGTCAAAACCAACATCGGTCATCTCGAACCTGCCGCTGGGATAGCGGGTTTGATCAAAGTGGTTTTATCCTTGCAGCATGGCGAAATTCCTCCTCACTTACACTTAAAGCAAGTTAATCCTTACATTCAGCTTCAAGATACCCCTCTGCAGATTCCCATCAAAGGACAAGCTTGGACTGTGGGTGAGCAACCCCGCATTGCTGGGGTGAGTTCTTTTGGCTTTGGAGGGACGAATGCCCATGTCATTGTTGCTGACGCAAACACTAGCCCACAAGATATTCCACAAGATATTTCACAAGATATTTCCCAGGACCGTTCTCATCAGCTGTTCACCCTCTCAGCCAAAAATGAGACCGCACTTCAAGGACTCGTAAAGCGGTATCAGATGTACTTAATGCAGTCGTCTGCAGCATCCCTGACTGACATTTGCTTTACGGCCAACACAGGACGAGCCCATTTTGACCATCGTTTGGCCATTCTTACATCGTCGAAGTTGAAATTAGAACAACAACTCAATGCCATTACCTCCGGTCAAAACACAGTTAATAACCATACGTCTGGAATTTACAAGGGGTATCAAGAAAACTATCAGCCCTTTAAAGTAGCGTTTCTATTCACAGGGCAGGGCTCTCAATATGTGAATATGGGCCGACAACTTTATGAAACTGAGCCTGTATTTCGAGACGCCCTTAACCAGTGTATTGATCTTCTTGGAAAAGAAGGACTCTCTTTGCTAACTGTACTCTATCCAGAGCAGGGGAGTAGGGAAGAATCCTCCCCCTCTCTTGACCAAACTGCTTACACCCAACCCGCTCTCTTTGCCATTGAATACGCCTTGACCCAACTGTGGCAATCCTGGGGCATCAAGCCGGATATTGTCTTAGGTCACAGTGTTGGTGAATATGTGGCTGCTTGTGTAGCAGGTGTTTTTAGTCTGGAAGCAGGTTTGACGTTAATTGCAGCCCGTGGGCGGTTAATGCAGGCCTTACCTGCTGGTGGGAAAATGCTATCGCTGTTGGCAACGATTACGGATGTGGAGCAGTGGATCGAGCCCTATGGAGATGAGGTTGCGATCGCAGCCATTAATGGGCCTCAAAGTATTGTCATCTCTGGTGCAGAACAAGCGATTCAGGCAATTGAACGCGATTTAAAGGCAATAGGGATAAAGGCCAAGGTACTACAGGTTTCCCATGCCTTCCATTCTCCCCTGATGGCACCCATGATGTCCGCATTTGAAACAATTGCCCAGAATATTACCTATACGCCGCCCAAAATACCCATTATCTCCTGTGTAACGGGTCAGCTTGCTAACTCTGACATGGCCACACCAAACTATTGGGTTCGCCATGTAGAACAACCCGTTAACTTTCTGGGGGGTATGACTCAACTGCAGGCCCTGGGATACAACGTCTTTTTAGAAATTGGCCCTAAATCGTTGCTATTGGGTATGGGCAAGAAAATTCTATCAAATCAGGGGGAGCTTGAAGGAATAACGAATAAACAACCGCATTGGCTCCCTAGTTTGCGTCCTGGTCAGGATAACTGGCAACAGATATTACAAAGTTTGGCCCATCTATATGTCAACGGTGCCACTATTGATTGGGTTGGCTTTGAACAGAACCCTACCCAGCATAAAGTATCGCTACCCACCTATCCATTTCAACGTCAGCGCTATTGGCTAGAGAACGATCCAAATCCTGAGTCTTACCTTTCATTAAATTATCTGGTGGCAAACCAAGGGCAGTCTCAGTCTTTCAAACACCATCCATTGGTCGGACAGCGGTTTCACTCTCCGCTTCAATCCATTCAGTTTCAGTCTCAGCTTAGTCCTCAGCAGCCAGGGTATCTGACACATCATCGCGTCTTTGAACAGACTCTGTTACCCGCTGCAGCCTATTTAGAAATGGCCTTGGCCGCAAGTAACCAAGTATCATCATCGCAGCTGATGCAGCTCACAGAGGTGACGATCCAGCGTGGCTTGATTTTGCCAGAAGGCACCTCTGTTACAGTACAAACCATTCTTACGCCTGAGGTGTCTGGGTCGTATCAGTTTGAAATCTTTAGTTTGACTCAGAACCAGGCTGAAAGGAATGGTAGTTTAAGTCAGACAACATCAACGACTCGAACACAATTGCAGGCAGATTCTTCCTGGATTTCCCATGCCAAAGGTGTCATCAAACCCCTTAAAGATAGCGATATAGCCCCCTCTCAAATCGATCTTGAAACCTCTAAGGCCAACTTCTCAAAATCGATCCCTGTACAAGACTACTATCAACAGTTATACCAGTGGGGATTGGACTATGGAGAGTCATTCCAAGCCGTCCAGTCCCTTTGGACGGAGGCCCATCAAGTACTTGGGGAAATTTGGCTACCGGAGTCACTGATTCGAGACAATGCCATTTATCAGCTCCATCCTGTTGTCTTAGATGCCAGTTTTCAGATTCTAGCAGCTGCCATTGGCACAACTCATGCCCAAGACACCTATTTACCCACAGGTGTGACACGATTTCAAATTATTCAACCGGTTCCAGAAAAAGTCTGGGCACTTGGGTCTATCCTAGAATCCGAGACTGCGAGTCCTCAAACCTTGACCGGAAATATTCGGCTTTATGATGCGACCGGTGCTTTAGTTGGCTATATAGAAGGCTTAACCCTGGCTCGAACAAATCGTCAGGTGCTGATGCATTATCTCCAACCGGAGAACTCTTCTAACTTATCTCCTGATCTATATGAAATTAACTGGCAGCTTGCCCCCTTACCATATCAGGTGGAATTAGCTACCCCTGTGCCCAAAAAGGCTGGCACCTGGCTGATTTTTGCTCAACCTACAGACCTTAGGGCACAACTGGCAAAGTTACTTCAACAGCAAGAACAGGATTGTATTTTTGTATCCCTAGGTTCAGGGTATCAACAGCTCGATGCCCAGCATTATCAACTTGACCCTACTCAACCTGATAATTTTCAGCGGTTGTTACAAGATATTCTCACTCCCTCTATTTCTTTACGGGGGATTGTCCATTTATGGGGAGTCATTCCCACCGCTTTAACGACTACCCAAGCTGTAGAAGACTCTCAAGTCTTAGGCTGTGCCTCAGGATTACACCTGGTACAGGCCCTGTCTAAGTTTCAGTCACGACTTCAGAGTCAATCGAAAATGCCAACTCTGTGGCTAGTAACCCAGGGAGCACAAACCCTTGAAAAGGATACAACTACATCAATACAGTTTCACCAAACCTCTCTTTGGGGGCTAGGACGAGTTATTGCCCTAGAACACCCTGAGCTTCAGTGTCGGTGTGTTGATTTAGAATTTACCCCTGACCATACAACCTTGGCATCGAACGTTGTTCGACAACTTGCCCAGGACCTGATTGAGTCGGACGCCGAAAACCAGATTGCTTATCGTCAAGACAAGCGATACGTAGCTCGGTTATCTGCTTATCGGAGTTCTCAGTCTGAGCAGGTTTCTGACGCTGAAATATCTGACGCTGAAACAGTGGGTTTGCCCATTCCATCAGGGCATTCTTTTCAGCTCAAGTTAAAAGAATACGGTCTTTTAGACCATCTAAGGTTACAGGCAAATGAGCGTCGTATCCCAAATGCCAATGAAATCGAAATTCAGGTAGCTGCAGTAGGGCTTAACTTTCGAGATGTGTTAAATGTCTTGGGCCTGCTCAAAGAGTATTATGCTGAAAACTTAGGAATTACCCAGGCAAATCAACTCACCTTTGGATTTGAATGTGCGGGTATCGTTGTGGCTGTGGGTGATCAAGTTTCCTGTTATCAAGTGGGTGATGAAGTCATCGCGACCATGCTGATGGATGGGGCCAGCCGATTTGTAACCACCCGCACAGAGTTTGTGATACCCAAACCAAAGCACCTAAATTTTGTCGAAGCGGCCACACTGCCGCTGGCATTTTTGACGGCCAATTATGGATTAAACCACCTGGCCAAACTAAAATCAGGGGAACGGGTTTTAATTCATGCAGCAGCTGGTGGGGTGGGGCAAGCAGCTGTTCAAATTGCTCAAAAAGTAGGGGCAGAAATTTTTGCAACGGCCAGCCCAGGTAAGTGGGACTTTTTGAGTTCCCAAGGCATCACCCACATTATGAATTCTCGCACCTTAAACTTTGCTGATGAGGTGATGAGGCTTACAGACGGCCAAGGTGTAGATGTCGTCCTCAATAGCCTCAATGGTGAGGTGATTGATAAAAGCTTTGCTGTTCTTGCTAAGGGCGGGCGATTTGTTGAGTTAGGCAAAATCGGCATCTGGGAACAGCAGGAGGTAAAACAGAGACGGCCTGATGTTCAATATTCTCCATTTGATTTAGGGGAAGTGACTCGGGCAAATCCCACATTAATGTGTCAGCTTTGGTCCCAATTGGGCCATCAGTTTGAGCAAGAAAATTTTCAGCCGCTTCCTCACCGGGTTTTTTCGATTCAAAACAGTATTGATGCCTTTCGCTATATGCAGCAGGCGAAGCACATTGGCAAGGTGGTGCTGACGTTGCCCGTGATGCATCATCTGCCCATGGATGAAAAACTAAGTGAGATGCCCAGTATTGTCCCCTATGGCAGTTACTTAATCACGGGTGGTTTAGGAGCCCTGGGTATTCAAATGGCTCAATGGTTGATAGATCAGGGAGCACAGCAGCTTATTCTCACGGGGCGGCGTCCCCCCTCAGCTCAGGTCCAAAAAACAATAGAACAGCTAAAAGAAAACGGTGCTCAAGTTTCTGTGGTATTGGGTGATATTTCTCAACAACAGCAGGCTACTCACCTGTTTGATCAGATTTCGACATTGTCGCCGTTAAAGGGCGTGATTCATGCAGCGGGTATTTTAGACGATGGGTTGTTATCTCAACTTACCTGGGAACGGTTTGCGCGAGTGATGGCTCCAAAGATATCTGGAGCTTGGAATTTACACCAATTGACCCAGGCATATTCCCTAGACTTTTTTGTTTGTTTCTCTTCAATGGCGTCTCTTTTAGGTTCACCAGGGCAAGGAAACTATGCGGCAGCTAATGCGTTTATGGATGGTCTGATGCAATATCGTCGCTCCATGGGGTTACCTGGAATGAGTATTAATTGGGGCCCCTGGTCTAACTCGGGTATGGCAGCTAATCTCAAGGCAAATGCTCAAGAGCGTTTGGCGGCACGAGGTATCTATGGGCTAGAACTACAGCAATGCTTTAAAGCATTGAATACATTGCTTTTCCAACAACAAAAATCTCAGGAAGTTTCTCAGGTGGGTGTTTTTTCGGTGGATTGGTTCCAGTTTATAGCTCAGTTACCTCGGACTGGAGTAATGCCAATTTTACATGACTTGCAGTCGGCCATAGCAGACAATCCCCAAAAGAAAGCGCCCCAATGGTTAGATCAGTTAAAGATGATGCCAATTATTGAGCGTCGTACCTATTTAATCGATCATCTGCGATCGCAAATGGCCGACATCCTAGGGTTCAGCACCCCCGATGACATTGATCTCAATCAACCCCTGGCCGATTTGGGTGTGGATTCTTTAATGGCCGTTGAACTAGCTAATCAATTGGAGCAAAATTTAGGGCCAACTATTCCGTCCAGTTTTCTATTTGAGCATCCCACATTAGAGGAGTTAGTGAGCTATTTGATCGAGCATATGCCGGGTATTGAATTCTCCACGGTAACGGAAACCTAGAAGGTAGACTCGCAACAGCTCAAGGCTAATGAACAACTGAAAAACGTTCTGAATTGATACCTGAATTTACAAGAGTGAGAAATCTTTAATGGCAAATACTATAAACATTGCAATTGTGGGTGTTGGCAACTGTGCGAGTGCCTTAATTCAAGGGCTGGCCCATTACCGTGAGACCGCTCACCAGCAGCAACCAGTGGGACTGATGAATCTGGATTTAGGCGGTTATACCGCAGCTGATATTCAGGTGGTGGCGGCTTTTGATATTGATCAACGGAAGGTGGGTCAGGATGTTGCGATCGCAGCTTTCTCCCCCCCCAACTGCACCACTCAGTTTTATCCTGAGCTTAAACCTATGGGGGTAACGGTTAATATGGGGTGTATTCTGGATGGATTATCGGATCACCTGCAGGACTATCCAGAAGAACATCGTTTTGTTCCCAGCGATCAACCGGAAGCATCTAAACAAGAGATCATCGAGATTCTTAAAACATCTAAAACAGATCTCATCATCAACTATCTGCCTGTAGGCTCTGAAAAAGCAACTCAATTCTATGTTGAATGTGCTCTGGACGCTCAAGTTGGTTTTATAAACTGCATTCCAGTCTTTATTGCTAGTGACCCGATTTGGGCTAACAAATTTAGTAATGCCCATCTGCCCATCATCGGCGATGATATCAAATCACAGTTAGGGGCAACGATTACCCATCGAGTGCTGTCTGATCTGTTTAAGCAGCGAGGGGTAAAAATTGAACGGACCTACCAGCTGAATACAGGGGGCAATACTGATTTCCTGAATATGCTTAATCGAGAGCGATTAGCGACCAAGAAAATTTCTAAAACTGAAGCGGTGCAATCAGCCTTAACCGAACGTCTGGATGCTGAAAATATCCATGTGGGTCCCAGCGACTATGTGCCCTGGCAAAAGGACAATAAAGTTTGTTTTATTCGAATTGAGGGCAAATTATTTGGAGATGTCCCCATGAATTTAGAGCTACGGCTATCGGTTGAAGACTCGCCCAATTCTGCCGGTGTGGTGATCGATGCGATTCGCTGCTGCAAACTAGCCCTAGATCGAAAAATAGGTGGACCATTATGGTCACCCTCTGCCTATTTTATGAAGCACCCGCCAAAACAACTTACAGAAGACGATGCCAATACGATGACAAAGAAATTTATTGCTGGTTCCGTTGAACGTTAATGTTTTAAGCCACAAGAACAGAAATAGATTTCCATTGACGCATCTGTAGTTTCTGTGAATAGATAACATGCGTGATAGGACAGTAACATTAGCAACTGGTTTACAGGTAAATACTCTGGTTGACCTATCACAGTACAGAGCTTTACATCAGCCCAATAAAGTTGCTTACACATTTTTACTAGATGGCGAGACACATGCCATTAGCTTGACTTATCAGGAGTTGGATCAACAAGCACAAAGTATCGCCGCTCGTCTGCAACATTGCGGTTCCCCTGGTGATCGGGTATTACTCCTATATTCCCCTGGGTTAGAGTACATCGCGGCTTTTTTCGGCTGTCTCTATGCAGGTATGATTGCCGTTCCAGCATATTTGCCTAGACCCAACCGGTCGCTTGAAACATTAGCCGCTATTACTGCTGATGCTCAAGTGACCATAGTTTTAACCACTGAGAAAACCGTTGCCAACTTAAAGCGATATAATCTACAGTCATTTGTTCTATCTACTTGTGAATGGATAACCACTGATACCATTAATGGTGCCGATCAGTTCTGGGAACCTTGCAAAAATTCTCCTGATACCCTGGCATTACTGCAATATACTTCTGGCTCAACATCGACACCTAAGGGGGTAATGATTACCCACCAAAATTTGCTGCATAATTTAGGAGTAATTTCTAAGGGGTTTGACACAACCCCCCAGAGTAAAGGCATCATATGGTTGCCCCCGTATCATGACATGGGTCTCATTGGAGGAATTTTACAACCTTTATATGGTGGTTTTCCGGTTATCTTGATGTCTCCTCTAATGTTTTTACAAAGCCCCTTTCGCTGGTTACAATCAATTTCTCACCATCGGGGCACCATCAGTGGTGGTCCAAATTTTGCCTATGATTTGTGCGTTAAGAAAATCACCCCAGAGCAACGTGATAGTTTGGACTTGAGCTGTTGGGATGTGGCTTTTAATGGAGCCGAACCTATTTCCCCTCAAGTCCTCAAAGATTTCGCGGAGATGTTTGGCCCCTGCGGCTTTCGGCTAGAAGCATTTTATCCCTGTTATGGGTTAGCTGAAGCTACACTAATGGTTTCCGGTGGTAACAAAAAGACTCCACCTATGGTCAAATCTTTTTCTAACTTCTCTTTAAGTCAATCTCACATTTCATCAGAAGCTGTATCTAAAGAGGCATCGATTGCCCTAGTCAGTTGTGGTCGAGTCTCTTCCCAACGGATTCGAATTGTAGATCCTCAAACTCATCAAACTTGTTTAGCCGGGGAAGTGGGTGAAATTTGGTTGTCTGGCCCCAGTATTGCTCAAGGGTACTGGCAAAAATCAGAGGAAACAATGCGAACTTTCAGGGCTTATCTGGCTGATACGGGACAGGGACCTTTTTTAAGAACGGGGGATTTAGGATTGCTGGATCGGGATGAGCTTTTTGTAACAGGTCGTCTCAAAGACTTAATTATTCTCCATGGCTGTAACCACTATCCGCAAGATATTGAACGTACCATCGAGGCCTATGTCCCTGTCATTAGACCCCATAGTTCAGCGGCCTTTTCTGTGGAAGTAGATGGAATCGAAAAATTGATATTGGTGGCTGAATTAGAGCGTAGATACTGGCAGCTTTGGAAAAAAGCAAATGACAATACTCCTACCAGCACAGCCAATGACACCGACTCAGATCTTCAGAGATTTACCCAGAATCTAAAAAACACGGTAACAAGAGAGCATTCGTTAAATCCTGAAATCGTCCTGCTATTAAAACCTGGCAGTTTGCCCAAGACCTCAAGTGGCAAGGTACAACGCTATCTTTGCCGAGAACGTTTTCTAGCTGGAGCGCTAAAATAGCATTCTATTTCCCTTTACCCTATCAATTCTTTAAGTGAAATTTAAAGGTAACTATTAGCAGCAGAGGCAACAAAGATTGGCAATATGCTAATCACTATAAATAAGGCGATCCAGCTATTCAAACCAATCTTCAGATGATTAAAAATATAATTTAGGTAAGGATTGAACCAACCACTCATAATACAAAAATTAGTACTAAACGGAGGTTTATGATGGATACCGTGTTCAGATGAGTTAAGAATAATATGGGCTTTCTTCAAAAGTGGCAGTGGATAATAAAGTGTGGTTTTAGGTAAATGAGCCCAACGATGGCTCATTTGCATGGCATGCAACATAAAAGCAACGGTAATATACAGTGTATGGTGGGCTGGAGTATTGAAAATCGAAACTAACGGGTATACCAACGTTAGGGGCAAATGCATAACGTAGAGGTGTTTATAGAGACTCATCTCATAAATATGATTAGGATTCTCATGATGGCTTTGAAAACCTTTAGCCAGGGAACAAATCAAAGGAATTTCTAGAGATTTTTCATCATCTAAAATCAGATGTAATAATCCACTAATAATATCAGTATAAAAATAAACAAAGATAATAATACAACCCACAAGTCTAAAGCTTGGAGGTGACTGGTAAAGTTTGAATAGTGAGAAAGACAAAAATAAACTTACCAGGACTGTAAATTTTATATCGTGACCTAGTTGAATTTTCATCTGTTTCTTCCGTATTTTTTTTTGCAAGCTCTAGGGTTTATTAGATGCCTTTATTGACTCAATATTTTTCGGCTCAAGCTCTTGAACGTTACTTGGGTGATCCAATGAACCCAAAGCAAGAATTCTCGTTCAAAAAAAGCGTTGAGTTAGATGAACAGGAAGCTTACCCCACAGAGTTTTGTGATTTCCTTCACGAATGGAATGTTAGTGAATATTATATTCCACATCACTATGGTGGCAAGCTCACATCCTTTGAAGAAATGTTAGCAATTGCCAGGGTAATTGCCCGCCGAGATTTAACGGTCACCATCGCCCATGGAGTCACCTATTTGGGCTCAGCAGTTGTGTGGGTAGGTGGTAACGATTTACAAAAAAAGCGACTGGCCACCAGGATCAAACAAGGACAAAAAGTAGCGTTTGGATTAACGGAAAAAAGTCATGGTAGTGATATTTTAGCGAGTGAAACCTTAGCCCAAAAGGTTGATCAAGGCTACGTCCTATCAGGAGAAAAGTGGCTGATTGGCAATGCTACCCATAGTGATGTCATTGTCATCTTTGCTCGTACTAATCCTAAGGGTGGGCCAAGAGGTTTTTCTTGGTTTTTAATTGAAAAAGACCGTTTAGAGCCAGGTTCCTATACCCACTTACCCAAAATCAAAACCCATGGACTAAGGGGGGCTGATATTAGCGGAATTTGTTTCCACAATTGTTTTGTATCTGATGACGCCTTAGTGGGGACTGCTGGTTCGGGGTTAGAGCTGGCTTTAAAGGCCTTACAAATTACCCGCACTCTCCATGCTGGGGCTGCTCCTTCTCTTGGTCAAGCTGATACAGCGCTACGAGTAACATTAAATTTTGCCTTGTCTCGTCAGTTATATGGTCAATCTCTATGGGAGATGCCAAATGTGACCGATACTTTGGCAAATGCCTTTTTAGATATTTTGATGTGTGAGTGTCTCTCAATTACCGCTGTCAGATCCTTACACACGAGTCCTGATCAAATGAGTCTACTTTCTGCTGTTGTTAAATATTTTGTTCCAGATCGGGTAGAATTACTGATTAATAATTTATCGGCTGTATTAGGCGCACGTTACTATTTGAGGGAAGAACACTGTTGGGGTATTTTCCAAAAAATTGTCAGAGACCATGCCATCGTCAGTGTATTTGATGGTAGTGCAGCCGTTAACTTGAATAGTATTGTTTTACAATTGCATCAATTGGCTAGTTGTCGAGCAACTATTCGAGAAGATATTGATAACACAATTCATTCCTATCTTGATGCTACATATAATTTAACTAACACTCTGCCACACTTTAAGCCTCAACAACTAGAACTATACAATCGAGGTTTTGATTATACGCTTCAGGGAGTTAACATTGCACTGGATCACCTATTGACATTGAAATCAACTGAGGATTTAGAGGCCAGTGTCCTGAATAACATTATTACACTTACCCAAAAACTGATAAACAAAATTCAGCAGCAGGATGCTCTAATCCTTGACTTAGGTGGACAATACATTGCTAAGTTAGGTAAATCTTCTGATTTATTTGAGTTAGCAAAATATTACTGTATTTTTCATGTGGCAGTAACCTGTGTATTGATCTGGGTATATAACCGACAGAACTTAGGTGGTTTTTTCGCTCGGGGAGAATGGTTAGTTCTCTGTCTTAAACGACTGCTCAAAGATATCCGTTGTGAGAATATCTATCATGAGAAAGTCTTTGATCCTGATATTGATACTGAGAAAGCCTATTTTAGGAAGATTTGTGAGGAAGTACTGCGACTCCACAGGAATGGGCAACTGTTTTCTATCATCTCTTTGCAGTTAGGATAAGGTTTTTAGTGAATGCCTATAGTTAGATGCCTGTAGTTAGATAATTAGTAGTTAGGTAGTTTAATAACCGTGGATAATCAGTTAGCTAATATTAAACGTGACTTTAAGAAGCCATTATCTAATATTCCTCATATCACTAGACTTAGGGTCTCTCAGCTCAGGCAAGAACGAAAAATTTTTGCAATGTCAATATTGCTGCCCTGTGTTGGTTTTTTAGGTATGCTGGCACTAGCTGTCTACTCAGGTATCTACTATCTTGATCTTGCTCTATTAGGAAGTTTTTTCCTGCTTACAGTCATTGGGATTGAAGTTGGTTATCATCGACTATTTTCCCATCATGCTTTTGAAACTACATCAGCCATTCAATTTCTGTTAGGCGTTGCTGGTAGCATGGCGTTACAGGGACCTGTTGTTTACTGGGCCAGTAATCATCGTCGTCATCATACCTGTAGCGATCAGTCTGACGATCCTCACTCACCCCAAGGACATGGTTCAGGTTGGCAAGGGTTGTTTCAGGGATTATGGCATGCTCATATTGGCTGGATATTTTCACCTGAGAGAACCTGTCCGGGGCACTATGGGCGAGACCTATTAGCTGATCCTATAATTCAACAGATTGATCGTGGCTACCTCCTCTGGGTAAGCATAGGTCTGTTGTTACCTGCTCTTATTGGTGCCTGGGTCAATGGAGGGATGGGGAGTTTGCATGGTTTTTTATGGGGAGGATTGGGACGTATCTTTCTTGTTCAACAGGGTACTTACAGCATTAATTCTTGCTGTCATAGCTTTGGGTCGCGTTTATTTAAGACTGATGACCAGAGCACTAATAATCTCTGGTTGGCATTACCTACCTTGGGTGGTTCATTGCATAATACTCACCATGCTTTTCCTAATACAGCCACCAATAGAGTTCGATGGTGGCATCTTGATGTGAGTGGGTGGTTGATTCAAGCTTTGGCAAAGGTGGGTCTGGTTTGGAATATGAAAGTACCGTCATCACAGATGATTGAATCTAAGCTAATTAACCCTGGGTAGAATAAAAGGTTTTTGTTGTTCTACCCACTCATGTCGACTCATGGTGAGTAGCGGTCACCATCCAAAGCCTTTAAAGGCTAGCGTATATATGTCGAAAACGTTGAATCATCCTCAAATCACAATCGTTAACGATTATTTGCAAGCAATACAGCAACGTCATGCTTTTGCAATTACACTTTTGCCTCTGTTGGGTGTAGTACTTGCCGTTGTTCAGGTGTGGAACTATGGTATTAGTGCTGTCGATATTGCTGTCTTGCTGATTATGTACGGACTGACAGTAATTGGAGTAGAAGTAGGTCTACATCGGTATTTTTCTCACAAGTCTTTTGATACTCATCCACCGATACGTTGGGTGTTGGGTGTGCTGGGCTCAATGGCCGCTCAAGGTCCATTGATTTATTGGGCGGCTAATCATCGCCGCCATCATCAATTTAGCGATCGCACCGGTGATCCCCACTCCCCTTATGAATACGGAGTACCTACTCAACAACGGTTAAAGGGACTTTGGCATGCTCATACAGGCTGGATGTTTCATCATACAACACCTAATCCAGCATTCTTTACTAAAGAGATGTGTCAAGATACTTTAATTAATCAGATTGATCGTCTGTACTTAGGATGGGTTGCCTTAGGCTTGGGACTTCCTTCTGTTATCGTTGGATTGTTTACGCAAAGTTGGGCGGGGCTTTGGCTTGGATTTTTATGGGGTGGGTTAGTACGAATTTTTATTGTCAACCAAGGTGCCACTTTCTTTGTGAATTCTGTTTGTCATACCTGGGGAAAACGACCATTTAATACCCAAGACTCAAGTACCAATAATATTTGGTTGGTCTTGGTTACCTTTGGGGGGGCCTGGCACAATAATCATCATGCCTTTCCAAATGCTGCGATGAATGATTTGGAATGGTGGCAGTTGGATTTGAGTGGTTGTCTTATTCGTGTACTCAAATGGATTGGTTGGGCCTGGAATGTTAAACAACCAACGAAGGCCATGATAGAAGCTAGAAAACATCAAAGTCTGGCATCTCCATAATGTTATTTCGCAGATTCAATTTCTTTAGAGCCCCCCCTGACCATTTATTTTATTGTCATAGAAGATACTGATATGAGTATTTTAAATCAAATTTTGACCCGACAAGAGAGACTACAACCTGAAGCTCCTGTTGTTAAGTCAATAACATCCGAGGAAATTAAATTGTGGCTAATTTCTCAGCTTGCAGAGAGGTTGGAAGTTCCTTCTGAGTCAATTGATCCCCATAAAGATTTTGTGGAATACGGCCTTAATTCGATTGAAGCTGTCAATCTTTCTGGAGGGTTAGAAAACTATCTAGGCTGTCGCCTCTCGCCTACATTGATTTGGGATTGTCCGAATATTGAAACCCTGGTGCGGTATTTAGCAGAAGAGAATATCGCAGGAGATATTACATCTTTAACACAAAATGACCTTCAACTACGTGAAGTACAAAAACTACTGGCTAATATGGATCAACTATCTGATGAGTCTGTAGATATGTTATTAAATGTTATGTTGCCTGAGCAAGATGATCGATGATGAATCGCTCGTATTCCAGGTTAAATGCCATGCTGTTTGAACAAGCGAGGGTATGATGAGCATTCAACCACACATCAATAAGGTGAATCTCTCATCTCAGGAAAAACGTGCTCTACTGACAAAGTTATTGATGGAAAAAGCGCTTTTACCACCACTGTCGGTAGCCTCCTCAGATATTCCTTCTGAGTATTACTGTTTTGATCACTATTCAGGCTATCAGCAATTACAACAGCAACGCATCCAACTGCAAGCCTTAGGGTTAGAGAATCCTTATTTTGCAGTTCATGATCAGGTCGCTCAGAACACTACCCAGATAAATGGTAAAACATTTATAAATTACTCTACCTATAATTATTTGGGACTCTCAGGGCACCCTGCTGTTTCTAAAGCTGCTAAAGCTGCAATTGATCGTTATGGTACATCGGTGTCAGCTAGCCGAATCGCCTCAGGTGAGAAAAAACTCCATCGAGAACTGGAGCAGGTCCTGGCAAAATTTCTAAATACGGAAGACTGTATTGTTTTTATTGGTGGCCATGCTACCAATGTATCCACCATTAGTCATCTGTTTGGGCGCAATGATTTGATCTTGCATGATGAGCTGAGTCATAACAGTATTTTGCAAGGGATTTTATTGTCGGGTGCCAGTGCGATCTCATTTCCCCACAATAACTGGCAGGCGCTAGATCGTCTTTTACAAGATCACCGTCATGCCTATCAACGGGTACTGATAGTCATTGAAGGCGTGTATAGCACTGATGGTGATATTCCAGATCTACCTCGATTTATCGAGGTTAAAAAACGCCATAAAACCTTTTTAATGGTGGATGAAGCCCATTCTATTGGTGTGTTAGGTAGCCAGGGAAGCGGTATTGGTGAATATTTTTCCGTAGATCGCACTGATGTAGATTTGTGGATGGGGACCCTTAGCAAAAGTTTGGCCAGCTGTGGCGGATATATTGCTGGCAGTCAAGTGCTGGTAGACTATCTTAAATATACCGCCCCTGGTTTTGTCTATAGTGTCGGCATCTCGCCCGCCAATGCGGCGGCAGCCCTGGCAGCACTGCAACAGCTTCAATCTGAACCGGACCGTATTAGTCGTTTACATCAACGGGCCAACTTATTTTTGAAGTTAGCCCAAAAGGCAGGCCTAAACACAGGCCTCAGTCATCATTCTGCTGTTGTACCCATTATTCTGGGTGATTCTCTACGATGTCTCCAACTAGCTCAATCATTATTCCAACAAGGAATTAACGTACAGCCATTGAGCGCACCCACGGTACCTGAAAAAACGTCTCGTTTGCGGTTCTTCATTAGCTGTCTACATACAGAAGAGCAGATTCACTTTACTGTTGAAACCCTTATCCAGGCAGTGACAGATTTGCCATGATCAGTCAGCTATCCATCTCTCTAGTATCTTATGTACTTTAGCACCAATATGCAATTATGACAGGGAGCTATGGTCTAGTAATTGAGGTTCATCAGCAAAGATATGGAACTAGCAGAGAGAAACAAATATCTCAGAAAATAGTTTGAGAATCTCGCTGAAAACTAAGACAGTGTTTCCCTACAATCTGTTGGGTGAACTGGTGAGTCTGTTACGGTGAAATTATTGACAAGATAGGTTTATTAAGGTGTTTCGATGCAAGTGTTAGTGACTGGAGGTGCTGGTTACATTGGCTCCCATGTGGTCTATCAGTTAGAAAAGCAAGGGTATGATGTAGTTGTTTATGACAACTGTTCTGTCGGTAATCTAGCAAATGTCTTATCAGCAGACGTGCTTATCGGTGATCTAAAGGACATTGATAAACTTTCTAGTACATTTGCCAGATATCGATTCGATGCAGTACTTCACTTTGCTGCCAGCACAATTGTCCCTGAATCTATAACCTACCCGTTAGACTATTATCAAAATAATGTATGTGCCACGCTTAATTTGCTGCGTTGTTGCCAGACCTATCAGGTCAATCAGCTAGTTTTTTCGAGCACAGCAGCTGTGTACGGACATTCCCCCAATGAACCAATAACGGAATCATTTCCCACATCACCGATTAATCCCTACGGACAATCTAAATTGATGTGTGAACAGATCATTCAGGATCATGCGCGGTCATCAGATTTACGTTGTACGATCCTGCGCTATTTCAATGTTGCTGGAGCTAATCCTCACATACCAGTAGGACAATCTGTACTTAATGCGACTCACCTGATCAAAGTTGTTTGTGAAGCTGCTGTCGGTAAGCGTCCTTGGGTGAAAATATTTGGTACCGACTTTCCAACCAGAGATGGAACAGGTATTCGAGACTATATCCATATAAACGATCTTGCTACAGCTCATTTGATTGCTTTAGAGTATTTATCCTCAGGAGGAACAACTGATATTCTGAATTGTGGCTATGGCAAAGGATACAGTGTTCGAGAGGTGGTCGAAGCTGCAAAAAGATTGTCTGGCATTGACTTTCCAGTCATCGAAACCGAACGACGTCCAGGCGACCCAGCTTGTTCGATTGCTGCTTCAGAACGGATTCGACGGATATTGGGATGGCAGCCTCAACACGATGCACTAGACGTTATCGTTAGCAGTTCTTTAGCTTTGGAACAGCAACTATTACAGAATAATGGACACGCAGACAATAAGTACCCTGTGCCTCAAATAAAATGTTTATGAGCATACTGCTAGTTGCAACAGTATTTTTTACCATTGGGCATAACGTTATGCAAAATAAAGATTGAAATACTAGCTATGAATATATTTAGCAAGAGATTCATAGGTCCTCTAGTTATGCAAAATCAGATCAAAATTATCAGGAAATTCTATCTTAATGCTAATCTGATTTTTAGTTGGCTTCTATCCACAAGACTAATTCTTATACTTGGTTGCCAAAGGAGTGGGACGACATTAACTCATATGCTAATATCGTCGCATCCAAAAATTGATGGGAAAGATGAGAGCGAAATTGGATTTGATTTTCCAAATTGGAAATTTCTAATTTGCTCCTTTTTGAAAGGGCATTACCTTAGCTGTAAGTTGCCAACAAAAACTCCAGAACTTGAGTCAATAATCCATAAATTTCCCCATGCGACAGTTGTATGGGTAACCAGGAATCCGCTGAGTGTTGTTTCATCGATGAAAACCTTAAAAATTGGTGACACAACCAATTGGCTGCAAAAACATGGTAAAAGTGAACTTTTGAGACATGGGAAAATTTTTCCTGAACTTATGGCGATTGATTTTGAGCGGACGGATCAGATTTCATTGGGTGCGTATATTTGGAAGTACAAGCTGAAAACCAGGCAATTATATACTGATTCTCCCTTAAGAAACTTTTCCTTTGTCTATGAGGATCTTGTCGCAAATCCGAAGAAAGAGATAACTCCAATGCTAAAGGATTTAGAACTTAACTGGAATGATAAGATTCTAAACCACGAAGAAGTTCATCGTGGCAAAAGATATCCTGGCCGTACGATTGGCAGTAGGCCGATCGATCAAAGCAGAATCAATCCAACTTTAAATCTGGATGAGGATGAGATCAAACGAGTGCGAAGTATACTAAAAGACTGAGCGAGTCTGATTTATAAATTTCCAGCGGTTTAGAAATAATTGTAGAGATAACTCCCCATCAAGATTGCAGCTACTGCTTAACGTATGGCAAACACTAAACTATTGCTTTAAACCAAGTTGCTTTCGTAGCCAGGTTGCTCCCATAAATAAAAGAGGAGCAACAATACAGCCCGTTAAAACTAAATGCTTAGGAAAAGCGAAAAAAAAGTACCATAGAATTAGAACTCCAAATGTTGAGTCCATATGATCGATGACGTAAAAGAGGCGATTACTTTCATCTCCTGGTGGTATTTGTAAGCGACGTTTAATAAACGAATTGGGAAGCTCAGCCAAATTAAAAATAAATCCAACGAATAGTCCATAGACTATAGCGTTAAAATCTGACAACAACACAAAATTTGTTTTTTCTTGGAATAGATAGATTTCGGGTAGCTGTATAAGCCAGGTGCTGACAACCATTGTTATCGGTAAGCTGACTAAACCTCGCCAACGTTTGTTAGCACCAAACCAGGTCTGGTGGATAGGCTGATTCAAAGATTCAAAATAGGGTGTTTTCCAGAGAAAGGCTTCCAATACACCGGCAAGGAATAGACCACAACCTAACCACATTAGATTAAAAGTATCTCTTAAGATTATTAAAAAAATATTTTCCATCTTGATAATTCTAATAGTGCGATGATCTTATTTGAGAATAAACTGGGCCAGCTTATATCCCAGGGTGCTGCCTATGATTGCGATGGTTGGGGACAGCTGACGACAGATACCCTAAGCTGGTCTGTTAATGGAAAACACTATGCCCTTGCTCTGGCCGATACTGTCGGTGTGTCAGCTTGTGATTCCACAGAAAAACAGGGAGGTTTGTGTTTTGAAGTGTATGCTTATCCGCTAGTGTCTACTAAGCGATGGTTCCAAACCATCGCTTGCTCCAAACGGGTATTGCGAACCTATAAATTTGTTTGTCCAAAAGCTGAGGTGCGATCGCAATGGCTGCAATCCCTTCAATATGTTCTGAACCAGAGGCCGATCCAGGAAAACTCAAAACCACGTCACCTGCACATTATACTCAACCCCACTAGTGGTAAAAGACAGGCCCAGAAGATCTATCAGCTGATTAAACCAATCTTTGAAAACAGCAATATTCAGATTACCCTAACCCAGACCACCTCCATCAACCATGGCTTTGAACTCGCTAGAACTCTACCCCTAAATGAGTTAGATGGTTTGGTGGTTATTGGTGGAGACGGTACTTTATACGAAGTCATTAATGGCCTTATGGAGCGGCCCGATTGGCAAACGGCTATTCAAACTCCCATTGGCATTATGCCAGCCGGTACTGGAAACGGTTTATGTAAAACCCTTTTAGAGCAGGCAGGTGAACCCTATGATCCCATTAGTGCCGCGTTTCTAATTGCCAAAGGCAAAACCTATCCCATAGACCTTATTGCTATTGAGCACTGTGGGAAACGTTATCACAGTTTTCTCTCCTTAGAATGGGCCATAGCCAGTGATGTAGACATCGGGTCAAATTATCTGCGATTTCTGGGTTCCCTCAGACACATGCTCTATGCCCTGTTTTGTATCCTACGTTTCCGAGTATATAAGGGGCGTTTTTCCTTCTTGCCTGCCCACCCACCCCACCTTCAGTTACACAGCCATGGGAGTAGCCCTTGGCAAACTATTGAAGATGACTTCATTTTCTTCTGGGCCATGAACATAAAATGGGCTGCCCACGATATGCAAATAGCTCCCCACGCGCAGTTAGATAATGGTACTATAGACGTCATTCTGATTCGTAAGGGCATCTCTCGATTGCAGTTATTAATCGCGTTTCTAAAAACTGCTACGGGAGAATACATAAACATGGAGAAAATAGAATACTACAGGGTAACGAGTTTCTTGCTAGAACCCCTAACATCAACAGGAATTTTGGCCGTAGATGGAGAGCAGATTGACTACAGCCCACTCCAAGCTAATGTTAAGAAAGGCCTAGCCTGCATCATGGGTTAAGGATTGCTAGGCATTATCTACCTGGGCAATAGCTTTAATTGATTCCAAAAGCTGCAATACATTTGTAGATTGTTTTATTACATAAAGAGGCAAACAGACCAGTATAGTTATTTGAACAAAACTCAAGCTACCCCCCATCCAACTCAACAAAGGTGTCTTGACATAATATGAAGAGTACAGAAGCAAATAAAGCAGTTCATTACCGATAATCAGTGCGTCCATAAATGGCTTGTTGCCATAATAAAGAGTGAGCAGTCTATTCTTCGACCAGGTAGTAGCTTCTTTATGGTTGATATACCCCCCAATTGCTGTTGCATATAGCAAATAGTAATGACTGCCGATATCCAATGCAATTAACAGAATAAAAATAGAGGTGTATTCAGGATAGAGTTCTGACAAAATAAGACATAGACCTGCTGTGGAACAGCGATCTGTCACCATATCTAGCGCTGCTCCAAAGTGAGAGCTTTGCTTAAACTGTCTAGCGGCCCGGCCATCAAACTCATCGAGTAGAAAAGCCAATGAATATAGACCAACAAAGATTTCCCAATGGCCACCCCAGGTATGGCCAATGAATGCACCTGCGTAAAGGAACACTCGCAGATAGCCAATAAGATTGGGAATATAAAGGAAGACTCGATTATTCGTCATATTGATTATGGATTCAAGCACCAGAAGCGTAAATGTTATTAAAACCTTTTGGCTCAAAAGATGAACAATATATAATTGACTATAGTCTGACAGCTTTTGCGATGTCTATAGGTCCAAAAACCTCAACATTAAAATGTGCTGTGAGGAGTCTTCGGAAGCAGCTTTAGTCTAGAAAACTCTTAGCAAGAAACCTCACGTAGAATTACTTAGGAGAGAATTGATGCTTGTAGTAACAACAGTAATTTCAACCATACTGTTTGGTATAACTGTTGCCATTATTATGATGCCAGCCAGCACCCAAAAAAAGAGGGTATTTTTGCAAGCAAAGAAAGATTTTATAGGCTGGGCAAGGGATTTCAAAGCTGTTCAGGTTGATAGTAAGGAGGAAACCTGGGCTAAAGATATTACTATCATTATCAAAACGTTTGAGCGCCCTTGTTGTATCGTACAATTGCTCAAATCTATCAGACAATATTATCCTACGGTTCAGGTTTTAGTTTGTGACGACAGTAGAGAAACTTTATTTCAGGATCAAGAATCGCCCCAAGCTAGCATTACCTGGTTCACGCTTCCTTTTGAAGCTGGCCATAGTATTGGTGCTGGTCGAAATCATCTGTTAGATCATGTTCGTACAAAATATGTATTTCTCTGTGATGATGACTCTGTTTTTAATGACCATACTTGTCTAGAAAAATTACATAGGTTTTTAGAAGAGTCTAATTATGACTTTATTGCAGGTGCAGCAGGGAAAGATAATGCCAATATCTCTGTTTTTGAGCAGCAGGGATCAGTTGTTTACCAACGATTTGGTCGCCATAAAGGTGTGGTTAGTCCTGGTGTTGTCAGGTGCGATCGCGTCGATAATGTCTGGCTTGCTAAAACCGATGCCGTCAAGCAAGTTCGCTGGGAATCACGTACCGTTGCCAATGAGCATAATGACTTTTTTCTACGTGCCTCTCGACAGGATCTCAAGATTGCTCAAATGGCCAATGTGTATGTTGACCATGATCGTAGCTGTGAGGTAGCCACTGGTATTGGTCGGCTAGTGCAATGGGTATTGCCCCAATATCATTGGGATCGCGAGTATTATAATTTAACGGTTGGATCTAATAACTTCTTAGGAATTCGCAGCCATCAATCTAGACGATTAGAGCAAGAATATATTTTTAAGAAAAATGGTATAGACAAGATTGTGGATATTAATACTCCCTTTTCCCGTAGGCGGCTAAATAACTTTTTAAAGATCTCAGAACTTGGTATGCTCAATCCTTAGCTAAGAAGCCTGTAAAATATAGAAGTGCCATGAGAATTAAGTCTAAGATACAGAACTATAAGCTGCTTGCTTTGGTTACAGCATTACAGCCATAGGTCGCATAAAGGTTCCCTAAAAATCTGCCTGTAGTGCGTTGCATCCAAGGAATCATATCTTCAAAGGGATGTAGCTTCTTTAGCTTTCGTTGTCCTCTTTTGACGGAGGCAGGAATAAACACCTTATTACTTGAAAATATTCTGTCAAACTTTTCAATAATTCTATCTTCATTCGTACATTCATTGGCAGTATTATTCAGAAAACGAGATTGAGATAGATAATGACGGTAAAGTTTCTCATTTTGATCAATTTCTTTAACAACTTCAATAACGGCATTAAATGATGGATAGTCATTGCAGTTGATGAAGGCTGCCGGATTGAAGTCCTGAGCGACATCTGGATCTCCCCAATAAATAGGAATAGTATCGCCTACTAAAGATTGCATCAACTTTTCGGTGGTGTAGCCAGCATGTTGAGAATTCTCAAATGCCATACTGAACTTGTAGTTTCTAAGGAATGCCATCTTGCCGACAACCTCATTCTCAACTTGATACCCAATATTATTAGCGACTGCCCCACCAGAATCTACCCTTTTATATTTTGAAAGCTTGTTCAAGAAAATTAGCCGTTCCATCGCATTGGGATTAGAAATGAGACAGGCACAAAACTTTGTTTTCTCAGCAACAATTTTGTCAACATTCCGAGGCTTAAATAAGCTTTCAAACTCTGTCTCATACATCCTGTACCATGGCAGCCTATAGTTTCGCTCAGTTTCAGGGTAATAACATGAAAATGCATAGTCACATCGATTCCAATTAGGACGAACACTTTCGCAAGAGAAAAAAATTCGAGGACAATCATAGTCCAAATAGTCGAGACCAAAGCAGCAATAGATCAAAAAATCAGGATCATCGGATAGCACTATATTAAAATGTTTAGATAGCAAACGATAAAGACAATTGTTCTGACAAGTCTCTTTGGTAACAGGATCCCAAAAATCAGTAAAAAGAAGTTTTATGGGTTTAGAGTAGTTCATATGCTTAAAATCAAGGACAGGGATCATGATGAAAGTATTGATAAACTTTGGCAACCGTAGTTATTACCATTCTCAAAAAATCAATAGCCAATCAGGCCTTTCAGTAGGAGACTTTGATCAGAGCATTCAATATACACCTAGAGATATTGATCGAGAATTTTGGCAGAAGAATCAGAGAGTTCTATCTCAAAAACGGGGAGCTGGCTACTGGTTATGGAAACCATATTTTATTAAAAAAGCATTAACCTCATTGCAGTGGGGTGATTATCTTTTCTATTGTGATGCAGGTGCCCATTTTATTGCTTCCATCAACCCATTGATCGAAATCTGTGAATCATCTAACCAAGACATAATTGTTTTTGAGTTGGAGTTATTAGAACGAGCATGGACCAAGCGAGATGCTTTCATCTTAATGGATGCTGATGTGCCGGAAATAATTGATACCCCTCAACGAATTGGAGGGTACCATCTGTGGAAAAAAACATCTTTTTCACTGAGTTTGATACAAGAATGGCTTGATTATGCGCAAGACGAACGCATTATTACAGACCTTCCTAACCAATTGGGGCAACCTAACTATCCGGAATTTACTGAGCATCGCCACGATCAGTCTAGTTTAAGTTTACTCACCAAAGGGTATAAGATTCCTGCCCACCGCAATCCATCCCAGTGGGGTAATCCTTTCATAGCACAGTACCCCCAGTCCACCTATGGGCAATTAATTCAAGGTACACGTCGCCGCGATAACTTATTCCAGCAAGGCATTAATTATATTTACGATATGAGTCTAGCTTTAACACAATAAAGAGGCCATTATGCATACATATTGGATCAATATGGACCAATCTGTTGCCCGACGGGAGTTTATGGAGCAGCAGTTTGAACACTTGGACTATCAACACACACGGATAAGGGCTTATACACCTGAAACATCCCCTGTCATTCGAAAACCAGTTAAATGTAAGCGTAGTGCTAAAGACTATGCATGTATTGCATCGCATTTCAAAACATTTCAAACTGCACTGCAAGATGATCAAGAAATTTTCATGGTCATGGAAGATGATACTGTTATTCCTTTCCAAGTCGATTGGCTACAACTGATTAAAACATCGCCTCAAAACTGGGATATTCTACAGCTGTTTGTCATTAACAAACGTGTTGTCAGCAGACTTTATAATAACCGCTATAGGAGAGGTAAATTATGGCATCCCTGGAGCGTAAAACACTTCTCTGCCGGCATTTACCTGATCAAAAAAGTAGCTGCTCAACATTTAATCAATCTATTTTGGCATGATGGCACATTAGATTTTTCACAGCTCACCTATCCAGCCGTTATCGATGAAGTGCTGTATCGCCCTGTAAAGACCTATTCCCTGACCTACCCTGCATTTTTCTCCAACATAGATCTGGGTAGTACAGTACATCCAGATCATGTTGAACGTCATGCTCAATGTGTTTCTAAAATTCTTTCTATTCAACAAAATGGAGATATGCCTTCCTTTATTCATCCTATTATGTTTGATGTCTCCTCTTCGAATACGTTCACCAGTAATCCTTTCTCTGCCAAGACCTGGCCTTTTTCCTTGGCCTCTGTTTTTTCTAGAACAACTTGATCATTATTGCTGCCCACAATTTTCATTTAAATATGAGAAAATTATATATTCCTGTCTTTTCTAATGCAATTCAGTCTAAGCGATTCTCCATCGCTAAAGGCAACCCTGGCGTTGGGGGCACTGAGTTTAACTCCATTATTCTGGCGTTAACCCTAGCATCAGCCCATTTAAATTGGCAGATAGTTTTGGGCCATCAACATCCGATTATTCTTGAAGATGCTCCTTCAAACATAGTCCAGGAAATATTTCCAGATATTTCAGCCTTCTTAAAGGCTTTAAAGTTATGTCCAACAGATCGAGCAATTGTGCCAGCCTTGATATTGATTAAGGCATGTACAGATCTGATTAAACAAGTAGAACAGCAAATAGTATGTTGGAGTCATCACCCGTTTGATGTTGAAGCACAAATATTAAATTCTAGAGCAGATTTCAGAGCTATAGTATGTGTTGGGACCTACCAATTTTATTCAAATACAAATCTTCGCTCAAAGATTTACCATATACAGAATCTTTTTTATCTGCCACCCTTACAAAAGAAGAAAAAAGATCAGTATTTAAATCATCGAAAACTCAATATCTTGTTCTTAGGGGCTTTAACATTGGGTAAGGGGTTTGCAGAAATTGCTAAGGCTTGGAAATCTCTTAAGCAGAAATTTCCAGATGTAAAACTACATGTGATTGGCTCCTCTGCGACCTACGGCTGGCCGACTGAGGCTGAGCTGGTACCCACCTCAAAAAAATATGCTAGTCAGATTCTTCGATCTATTCCTGAAGATGATATCCATCAGGGGCGCGTTATTTTCCATGGCAACCTCGGCATAGAAAAGTGGGATATCATGGCTCAATGCGATATTGCACTCCTCAATCCTACTGGTCAAACTGAGGCATTTCCGGCCTCAGTTCTTGAGTGTATGGCCTGCGGTATTCCTGTCATTGCTTCAAACGACTATGGTATGTCAGATACCATGAGATTTTTTCCTGAACTCGTTATCAATAACCATAAAAATATTACTGATAAGGTTGAGTGGCTGATTTCTAACCCATCCAGATATCGTGAGATGCAACAACGATCCTTAGCCATTGCTCAAGAGTTTAGCTCGCAGACAAATGTAATTGTGAAACGTTGGCATAAACTGGTAGAGGCAATCTCTTCAAGTATCTCTGAGAGTCAACAATTGAGATTGGAGTTATCCCCAACGTTGCCTTTCTTTGGGGTAAAAGCAAAACTTCGTCGCCGTCAATTTTTTCAATCATACTTCATATTGAAAATGCGATGGAACATGTTCAGGAGTAATTTAGTATATAAAGCTAAAAACCAAAACTTAAACTCTGAAAAACCTTTAAATAATATGACTATCGTGGAGAACCAAAGGTGATTTTATTCCTAATAAATGTACCTTGGTTGACCTGAAATTGCTATAAAGAGATGACATCCTCTTTGAGAGAAACTTTCAAAAAAAATGTAAAAAAACAAATATTATGCCTAGCAAAACTAAGAGAATTTCTACTTTAGGCATAGGTAATTTAAACCTAGCAATTAAATATATATGCATCATTGCCATTCTGCCAAATTTACTTTTTTGGCATATCCTGTTTACATCGGTGATTGAATCTACACAGGATAAACTATCACAAGAAAATGTCTCACTCAATGCATAAAGTCTTACCTTTTTTATATAAGCAATGGATGACAATAGCAAATCATCATTTGTTTTTATCCATAAACCATAATTTTCAATATAGTTTGACCATTCTGTTGAAGGGAGAAAAAAGGTGGCAGTGCACATAATCATGCAAGCTGCTTCCAAAACAGCAACTCTATTAAATTCTAAATTGTTATAAATTCCAGAACTGCGACTAAACCGAAATGGGAAATAGTAGAATTGAACTCCCTGAAAGCCCACCATAACATTGGTATGGCCTAAGGAAGAATAATTTCTATACAAAATGCTGACGCTATCTGATGAGTAGTAAGTGTCATCATCAAAAATAACAATTTGGTTTTTGTCTGAAAAAAGGTCTAGTTTTTTAAGCGTTTCATGGATGTAAATAAACTTTGTGGCTGGGCCTTGATCCTCAACTTCAAAGACTTTTAGGATGGGTTCAGACGTAATTTTTTTTGGTAATCCTGGATATGCTTGGTTTAGCCTTTTGTTAAACCTGGGATAAAACAGGAGAATCAAATTTACTAATTTAGTATTTTTGATGGATTCAATATTTTTTTCTAAATTTCCTACTCTTGTAGGTGTAGTTGTAAGCGATCCAATAATCATATTTGAATAAAGAGAATGAGCATTAGTATGCAACAACCAAAAAGACCCTAAAGGCTAACAATCCATTCCCATGGTGTCAAATTCAGTACTTAATGCTTCAGGTCATGCTTTTAACATTAGTAGTATAATTATCTATTACCCTCGGACTATTCTGTGAAAATTTGGGAGTATTTTTGAGGAAAAGTGTAAATATATAATCAGAGTAATATTCCTTAGGAAAATCTTGGTCTGGGGCTAATCAGACAAATCAGTGGGCGAATGGTGATCGCAAATAGCACTAATGCCGTTACCAGACACTTGATACGTTTAGCATAAAAGTCACTTAAGAAAACAGCGGGGACATGCTTAGACCAACCTGAGACTAGTATGGCCATATACTAGTGTTAACACTGATGGCTCAAGGAAAGTAATGATGTTGAATATTCAAATATACTTGTTCTATTGATATGACATTGCCCTGTTCACGACCTGATCCTGATGAAACGGCAATCAATAAACCATTAACATTCCCTTCTTCCTATAGACCAGAAATCGATGGCCTTAGAGCATTAGCTATCATTGCTGTTATTATTAATCATTTTAATGCAGACTTGTTACCTAATGGCTTTTTAGGTGTAGATATTTTTTTCGTGATATCTGGTTTTGTTGTTACTTCATCACTGTCTGGCAAACCTAATACATCTTGGAAAAATTATCTTTTGACTTTTTACACTAAACGAATAAAGAGACTAATTCCTGCCTTAGTGATTTGTGTTATCGTCACTGCCATTGTCAGTTGTCTGGTCATCGATGTTGATCTGGTTGTAACGCTGTTACCAACGGGAGCTGCATCGCTTCTTGGTGTATCAAATCTACAATTGTTACATCAGAATAATAACTACTTTGGGCAGGCGGCAATATTCAACCCCTTTACTCAAACATGGTCGCTAGGCGTAGAAGAGCAATTTTATCTTATTTTTCCCATTCTTCTAGGTCTTTGTGGCTATAGCCGACAGCGTCGATTTGGAGGTAATCGAAATCTGATATTAGTGATATCAGTCCTAAGTTTTTTTTCACTAGTCAATTATATTTATTTATTTAAAACTAATACCCAGGCAGCTTTTTATCTAATGCCAGCACGATTTTGGGAATTAGGTGCTGGATGCATGATGTTCTTGATTGTCACCTATTACTCTAGTTCCTTCTTAGTACGCTGGCAAACTACTGTAATGCCTCTTCTATATGGACTATTTTTAATCGGACTATTCTTATGGGGCGGAATAGATCGGGCATTTGCCACTATTGTTACAGTCTGTCTGACTTGCTTGCTGCTGTGGTCTTTCAATCAGAAGGGATTTTGGGTTAGCTTACTATCCTCTAAAAAGATTGTTCGAGTTGGTTTACTGTCCTACTCTCTTTACCTATGGCATTGGCCAGTACTGATTATTAGTCGTTGGACAGTTGGTGTCTCTAAATGGACTAGTCCTATTTTATTGATTCTGATTATTGGGATAGCGATGACGTCCTATCACCTAATTGAGCAACCTCTTCGATATGCCCAGTGGTCAAAGGCTCGATTTAAAGCCATTGCTTACGGGGTGTTTGCTACATTGGTATCTGCCAGCTTTTTGTCGGCACTTAGGCATGCTCCCCTGAAAGGAAAACTCTACTCTAGCAGGTATTTTCCTGAGCAATATTTAGCCTCCTTTAAATTGAGCAAAAATTATCATCCTTGTCGTGATGCCAAACTGGCATCTAAAGATCTTTCTGAATGCTTTCATCCTTCAACAATCTCACCATCGACATTATCTCCAAGAATTTATTTTATCGGAGATAGCCATACATACTCACTGCAAGCAATGGCTAGTCGTCTGATCGAAAAGGGAAATGTTGCGCAAATTGCTATGGTTGCAAAGGATTCATGTCTATTCTCATTTACTTTGGTAGACATCAAACGCTGGCTAGGCGATCTTGCATGCAGGAAGTCTAATCGTGCTTTTTTAACTAAAGTAATGGAGACTGGAAAGTCTGGAGATATAGTTGTTATAACAAATTTTTATGATGCTTATTTTATTCCGAAATCGACCTTAAACCCACAGCCACCTGCTTTCTTGGTGCCAGTGAGTGGGGCCAAACTCGATAAAGATAAAGCCTTGGAGATATATTCAAAAGAATTAGTCAATATTGCTCAACAGTTATCTCAAAAAGGGATCTCTCTAGTTGTTCAATCCTCTCTTCCTACTTGGAAAAATAAATTATGGGAATGTCAGGCGCATTGGTTTCGACCAGCAGCAAGTTTACCTGAAACTTGCAAGTTGGATGCAAGCTTGGAATCGCAGGATCGCTTGCCACTCTTGCAAGCTTTTAAGAAGGCAGCAGCGAATTCAACTAATTTACATATCTATGATCCATTCCCTCTTTTTTGTAATCAAGATCGGTGTAACCATTTTTCAAATGATAACGTCCCTTTATTTAGAGATGAAAATCACTTAAATAACTATGGTGCAGAGTATTTATATAGTGACTTCCTTGCGTTTCTCAAAACACGCTCGTTGTTGTGAGAATAAAATCCTTAAATCTTTTACAGTATATAAATCCTGAATCAGTTGAACGAGAGGAGCTTTCAGATGAAGACGGCGGCAATGTTCTCTTCGTTAGAGTATAAGAAAATTGCTAAAATTCGAATGAGATTTAGTAATAGCAATATTTAGTGGCAGAAATATACTACTTTTTAAGTACTATTAAAAAGTAGTGCCTTTAAAAAGATTCCTTTAGGCTTAAAAGTTGATCTGATTTGAGATTTTCGATTTTTTGGGATAGCTTTCCAGATCGAAAAATCCTTACTGTATTGGTCTTTTGGCTATTCCCAAGTCCAAAGTACATTCGGTAATGCCCCTGGGAGCGGGTAGCTCCTTCGTATTGTCCAACCTGTTGAAGACGATTGACTTTATCAGAGGTTTCGACCTGTATTTTAGTGCCAATAGCTGGACGATTGCCTGAGGGGCCTATGATTTCGACTTCAAGCCAGTGGTTCTTAAAACCAATATTTCGATAAAGTATTAACTTCCATTTTGAAAGGGTAAAAACAGATGTGGAACGATTGTGGAATGGGTTAAGCTTCCTAAGTTTTTGCCATAAGGGATCAGGGACATTGATCGCTAAGACTAAATCTTGTCCACCATCATTATCTGCATCAAACCAGGTGCAAAAAACAGCATTAATACCATCTTTTTTACTTTTTAAGAGATCTGTATCTTCAAACTGCCCTCCTTGTTGCTGACGATATATGCCTTGTGGAAAAACATGGAGATCTATTAACCCATCGTTGTCATAGTCAATCCAATTAGCCGCAATACTTTTATTAGGCAAATCAAAAGTTTGAGGAGGCACTATTTCATAACTGCCATTGCTATTTATCAACAAAGTATTTGCTTTAGCCGATGCTACAAAGATATCAAAATCACCATCGCGATCATAATCAGCACTGGTTAATTGCTTGACCTCACCGGCATGTGAACCAATAGGCTGTGATTTAAACTTACCGTTATGATTGGTATATAGAAAAAATGTGTCGCGACCAGCAAATAATAAATCCATATCTTGGTCATTATCAACATCTAACCAAATAAATGGACCCTCTTCAGAGATATCAATTCCCACCTCTGTGGCGATATTTGTGAACTGCCCGTTGCTGTTTTGCCAGTGTAGTTGGTTAGGATAAAATTGCTGAATTCCGCTTTCTCGACCGCATCCGGTATAAATATCAAGTTGATTATCACCATCAAAATCAGTTAAGGCGACTCGACGACCTGGACAAGTTTCCTTACGAATACCCATTCGCATTGCCTGATCTTGAAATAGCTCACCCTCATTAATCAGAAGAGTGTCATTATTACGCAGCGAGTTAGTTTTCATTTTTCCACCTCCACCCCCATGAATAATAAAAACATCGGTGTGGTCATCGCGATTGAAGTCAGCCCAGGCCAGGCCATGACGATCTCTTCCAGGGTCGACTATAAACCTGTGAGATATGGGCTGTAATTTCTCGGCACCAATATAAATATGGTCAATTGGAAGCCGCTCATTGAGGTAAAAGTTGGGCGTAAAGAAAAACTTTTGGGATTCTATGATGAGCTGACCATTGCCTTGGGATATTAAGTTAAGTGTTAGCTTCCCTTGATGTTTTTGACCAGGTGCTTTGAATTGACCGCGAGTTTTAATAATCGCTGACTCAGGTAGTTGAAGCTGGCCTAAAATATTACTGCCTAACGCTGAATAAGACGTTTTAAGATGATGAGCTTTGACAATCAGTTGTGATTTATGCCAATAAATATAAAGGCCGGGCTCACTGATTAAAGGCTTGATATCAGAGGGTTCAGTCCCTGGAAAAAGACTATTGTGACTAAGTCCTAATTTTAGAAGTTGATCCGTAAATTTTCCATGCCCATCATTGATAAGCAAGCTTTGACGGGCACGATGGTTCACAGTGTAGATATCTAGCCAATTATCATCATTTAAATCAGCAACTCCAAAATCAAACAAATGATAAGTGGTTCCTAAAAATTGTTGTGAGAACCATCGATTTGTTTTTAATGGATTAATTACACTGTTTATCTGGGACCATGATATTACGATTAGCAACGTGATTGTTCCTAAGATAACTATCCAATAAGTTCGAATCTTTGAGCGATGAGCAGCAGTATTAACCATTCACTCTTAACCATGTGACTAGATTTAGCTTAATTCATTCACAAGTTGTCTATTATCGGCTAGCTTAGCTATATTCATTTTCCATCTGGATCAATAGCATGGTCATACAGCATCCGAGCATAGCCTTGGTCTCTCTTCCCAGCTTTCCCAAACCCCTAACAAGTGGAGCCATTTCACTTAGGTAGATGTGAACACCTTAACTAAAGCTTTCAAGGATTTTGAGCACTTCTGAAATGGTAACCTCAAAATTATCAAAGATGCCCTTTTCGTGACTATGCCAATGTCGATATTGATGTCCAAGGGATTTGGCAAGGAAATAATAGTGAGGTAAAAGAAACGGTGTTGGAAATAGTTCTAAAATCTTAATTTCTTGGGAGAAAATCGTATTGGTAAGCCCTGCGCCATGGGCAGCAATAACTATCTCGGCATCATAGAAAAGGGCAATTTGTTCCTCGATGGGTAAATGCTCAAGCACATAGCATTTAAAGCCCCATGGTCGAATAGCATCAAAGAGTGCTTCTTCGTTCAAAATACATCGCTGACGGCCCTTATGCGTGGCAATGCGGGAAATAAAAATACGGTGTTGCTGTTTTCGGGGACGCTGAGGAGCAACCTGATGCATAAACCATGTGCGATAATCAGAAGGTAAATGGCCTGAAAAACGATGACTCAAAAAACTTGGAAAAATAAGGTGTTTGAGCATATATAACTTGCTGTTATCCACCTGCGTAACTCTAACATTTTCAGGCAGAAGCTTTTTGAGGTAAAAGGCTTCTGCCGATGAGAGGTTGCCTGTACAGAGCAGCTTAATTTCTTTGATTTTTCTAAATTTTGGGTGGTGAAGTAAATATAACCTGGGCAAATTATCGATTATCGTATGATAGTACCCATTCTTATGGGAGCGAAATAAGCTGCAAATTCCCCGAATAGGAAGAACACATTTTCCATAAAAAGCTCTAGGGTTAAACTGTCCTAGCTCCTTTTGGGTACTGATAGATTCTTCTATAATCTGGCGAGATTGAGTATGTAATAGATTGTATTCGGGACAGAAACAGATGTCGTTAAGAGTTAGTGTGTAAATATCGGGTGTTTTATATATTGAATTTTGAATACATTTGGCTTCAGGTAAAAAGTTCATATCAGTAGCCTCAGCAGTTGTCATACTCTCTGCTAGGGCTGGATAACGATACCAATCACTGTTTGAGAGATTAGGTAACTCAGTCAGTGACACTGAACTTAGAAGAAAATGTCTGAGGATTGATGAAATAAGATTTTCAAGGTTCATCTTAAATGATAACTTTGGTTGTTAGACTCTCCAGATTTTTTTATGCTCATTCTATTCCTGGATGTTGACTAGAATGTGGCTTATAACCTGTTATGAAAAAGTTTTACTCTCAGCCTATTTATATTGTTGGCTTACCACGCAGCGGTACTACCTGGCTTGCTTCTATTTTAAACACAGCCCAAGGTGTTAAATATTTCTATGAACCATTTAATCCCCTAAGAGTCCCTGAAGCGTTACCTCATTTAATGAAATACTTGCGGGCAAATGATACTGACCCATCGTATAGCAGTTTTTGCCAAGCTGCTTTTTCTGGGCGATTAAAGAATCAGTTAGTTTATAAAAAAATGGCTAAACCCTATTGCCGATTTGGTAATGCTTTGCGATCGCTACCTGGGCGAGTCATGGTTAAAGACGTTCATTCTTTGATGTCTCTGGCTTGGATTCAGAAAACCATTCAACCGGTTATTTTAGTTGTTATTCGACATCCATGTGCAGTTGCAGCCAGCTGGTTTCGGTATTTTAACTTAGACGTTGAGTTAAGAGGATTACACAGTATATTTAACCAGCCTTCCCTTATGGAGGACCATTTATACCCCTATGAACATCTTTTTTATGAAACAGTAGACTTTTGGCAAAAAATTGCCGTGTATTGGGGAGCCGTATACCATGTGATTTTTCAACAAAGTAAACGATATCCCCACTGGAAAATTATTAGGCATGAAGACTTGTGTCATAACCCAACTCAAGCTTTTAAGGAACTCTTTTCCCAACTAAACCTGTGTTGGACTCATCAGACGGATAGTCTATTAAAACTATCGACCTCTCAAGATAGCCATAGACCCTATATCCCTTTCAGAGTTTCTGCAGCAGAGCCAATGAAATGGAAAAAGGAGCTTGCGCCCTGGCAAATTGAGAAGATCAAGCATTTTACCCAACCTTTTGAAATCCCCTACTACTCAGATTTTAAAAGATTAGAATTTGACTCTAAAATGGAGACAAATTTTCGTATTGATAAAACGTGAGATATGAAGATGCCATATTATCCAAGTTACTTGGCCCCAACAATGTTTAACTCATTGCTTGGTCTCAAAACCTGACCTGCAATCTCAAATACTATACCTTTTGGGCAAAGTAAGAAATCGCTTTTTCAAAGACTTAATCAATAGAGGGGCCTATAAGTATTCCATGGATTTAACCTTAAGGCGAAGAGATTATTTTTGGATCGATTGTATTCGGGGCATTGCTACATTTATGGTAGTTTTTTTACACTCGGCGGCACCTCTCCTATATAAATATAAGGATCTTCCCCTTGATTATTGGATGGCAGGTAATATTTATGACTCTCTTGTAAGAGTTTGTGTACCATTATTCTTTATGATTTCTGGTGCTCTGTTACTCTGTAAAGATGAACCAATTTTACTTTTCTTTTCCAAAAGGTTGAAAAGGATATTAATTCCATCTATGTTTTGGTCTTTATTTTTTGTGTTCTGGAAAGCCTTTTATGGAAAAAATTTGTTAATTACACCATTCTCCTTTTACAGTTTGCTATGGAGGCCAAGTTACTATCATCTTTGGTTTATTTATGTGCTGTTAGGCATATATCTGTATATGCCAATCATTCGAAAAGTTATCAAAATCTATGATGATTCTATATTAATTTATTATGTTTTTGTTTGGTTTCTAGTAGCTTCAGTGCTTTTCTTTAGTGATAAGTTTGGAGATATGAGTATTCCAATCTATTTTCGACCGTTTTCTGGATATTTAGGTTATTTGGTTCTGGGATATTTACTAAGTAAGCGAGACTATCAAAAAAGACATGGCATTTGCGCCTTTCTTATATTTATCATCTTCACTTTTTTAACTGCTTATGGCACCTATCTTTTGACCGTAAATAATGAAGGTATTTTTGTCGGTTATTTGTATGGCTACTTAACGCCGAATGTTATTTTAGCTAGTATTTCCAGTTTTATTCTTATTAAGTACTTGGTGCATGTGACTAGGCTTGCACACAAAGCTTTTTTAGTCGTCTTAATAAAATCCATAAGTGATTGTAGTTTTGGTATATATTTTTTACATACTGTTTTTCTACGTTTGCTACAAGCAGGCGATCTTGGTTTTACACTATCTGCGTTTATAAGTCATCCTATGTATTCTGTGCCATTAACAGCAATAATTACATTTGTACTTTCCTATTTTTTGGTATTGCTTTTGTGTCAAGTTCCTACAGTACGAAGAGTTGTATCCTAAAGAAGCTCATATTTTTTGATGCTCAATAATGAAGTCACCTATGTTGACAAAAATCATGAGATAGGAAGATGATGCTTGGGGTTAGTGTTGTTATTTGTTGCCATAATAGTGCCGATACACTGGCGGAAACCTTACGATATCTTGCTGCTCAATCCATTGCAGACAATATTCCTTGGGAAGTCATTATCATTGATAATGCATCAACGGATCAGACTGTCCAAGTTGCCTTAGACGCTTGGCCACAACAATACTCAACCCATTTAAGAATTGTTCAGGAACCTAAACTGGGTTTAATTTATGCTCGTTATCGAGGTTTGGCTGAGGCTCGGTATGAGGTGATTAGCTTCATTGATGATGATAATTGGGTATGTTCTAGCTGGATACAAACAGTCTCAGAGATTATGGGTGGCCATCCCAGGGTGGGTGCCTGTGGTGGGCAGAATATTCCGGAATTTGCTACTCCTGAGCCGGAATGGTTTGGCCTGAGTGGCAAAAGCTATGCCGTAGGCAGTCAAGGTCCAGCGTCGGGGGGGGATATCACCTGGTCAAGGGCTCGTTTGGTGGGGGCAGGGCTCACTATTCGTAAAGCCGCATGGCAGCAACTAGTTGACAATGGATTTCAATCTATGTTGGTAGGGTGTCAGGGAAAAACCTTGAACCGGGGTGAGGATACTGAGCTTTGTTTTGCTTTGGTATTGGCTGGTTGGCATCTGTGGTACGAGCCTCGTTTAGTCTTGCGGCATTTTTTAACAGCGGATCGATTGCACTGGCATTATCTTCGTAAATTACGCCGTGGTGGTGGTCAAGCAACGGTGGGGTTCGATCCCTATAGATTGGTATTGGAGTCATGCAATAGTAACCACTTCATTGATTTCTGGTGGCCTGCTTCGTTCACATCCACTAAGCACCCCTATGGACAACCTAAGGTATCCTGGTGGCGACAACAATTCCTGGCGATCATTAAGGAGCTACTGTGCCATCCATGGGCACTGATTCAATCGCTGACGTTGTTGGCAGAAGGTAATGCTAATGTCCTGGATGTGGAGATGCGCATAGGTCGGTTAATCGAATTGATTAAAACTCGTAACACTTATGATGTGAGTATTCGATCTCTGTGCAAAGTGGCTTGGAGAAAACAATATGAAACGAAATCTTGATTTGTGGTATTCAATATTATTGGGCTGGTACAAGACGCAGCCCTTATAACAATGCCTTGTTTGAACTGAGTTGCTGCATTCAAACTTGGTATAACTATGGCTGAGGGCTGATCTTAAACTGCATCTGGTGATATTTCCAGAGATGCCCACGGACTTGAATTAAATCTTGGTACCGACCCTGTTCAACAATGCGCCCTTTTTCTAACACGACAACTTTGTCTGCATTGACTATGGTGGATAATCGGTGTGCGATCGCAACCACGGTTCGCCCCTTAGCCAACTGATTCAACGACGTTTGAATTTTCCGCTCTGTAGCTGAATCCAGAGCACTGGTGGCCTCATCTAAGATCAAGATTTCCGGATTCCGTAGTAATGCTCTGGCAATAGCAATTCGTTGTCGCTGTCCCCCCGATAAACGCACCCCCCGCTCACCCAGTATGGTCTCAAATCCCTCAGGCAACTCCAAAATAAATTCCAGGGCGTTCGCCTGCTGTGCAGCTCTCCAGATCTCATTATCGTCCACGCCTTCAAGGCCATAGGCAATATTAGCTCGGGCCGTATCATGAAAAATAAACGTATCTTGACTCACAATCGCCATTTTGTGACGCAGAGAATTAATTTTTAACGCTCGAATATCGATACCATCAATCAAAATACGCCCCTGGGTCGGATCATAAAAGCGAGGTAACAAATCCACCAGGGTTGTCTTTCCGGCACCCGAGGCCCCTACTAATGCCATCATTTTTCCCTGCCCAATTGATAACGTAATATCTTGCAGAACAGGCTCATTGGGGGTGTACGCAAAATCCACTGATTCAAAATCAATGGATCGCTGTAATCCTACAAATGGAGTGTTTCCGTCATGAAAATAGGGTTTGTCATCGCGCCTGAGCAAATCGGTCACCGATTCCATAGCTCCCAAGGCAGCAACACAACTAATCCTCGTGTTATTCAGTGTGGATATCATTGGAATGGCTCGAATCAGTATGAATAAAAATGTTAGGAATTCCGATTCCATGACATGGTCTGTGGAAATCAATTTTCCATAGACTACAACAACCATACTGACTAACAGCGTCACTCCAAGTCCTTCCATGATGGGTTGTACCAGGGCAAGAAGCCTGTGAACCCTGATCTGAGTTCTATAAACTTGTTCAGTGATTGTAGAATATTTTTGACGCTCAAACTGTTGGGCACCAGCCCCCTGTACAGTCCGAATCCCATTGAGAAAAGCCAGTAAATTAACAGTAAATCTCCTATTTGCCTTGGGGATTGCAAGCCCTGCTTGTTGTGCCTTGTGAGTTAACCCTGTTAAGCTCATAGAGAGCAAGCTAAAGGAAATTACCGCTGTAAAAAACAGTGGCCATGACAACAGCAGCATGGCCACCAGATAGACCAGTAGCTTAGCAAGTTGAATAATGGCCCCTAATAAATTACTAAACGTATTTTGGACCTGAGTAACCTCACTCCTGAGAGTACTCACAATTGTCCCAGGATTAGTTGTGGTGTAAAAGCTTAGCCTGAAGCTTTCTAGCTGATCGAATATCCTATAGCGGAGGCGATCACCTAACTTGCAAGCAGCTATTTTACTGTAGACATTACTTGAATAGTCAACTCCACTCCGCAACCAAACAATTACTAATAGTAGCCACGACAGACGATAAGTCCGTTGGGTTACCGTTGCCTGGGTGGCCAGAAAAACAGTATCAATCCACTGCAGACCTGTTTGAATAGGAGGTTGATCTGGTGTGGTTAATCCCTGTAAAAAGCAAACAATGAAGCCAACGGTGATGCCTTCCAAACAGGCACCTATAAGCGCAAATAAAATCGCTAAAACAATTGTCCAACGAAAATGTTTCAGCTCCTTAAAGATGAGGTGATAATCGCGCCGAAAGTGAGCTGCTTTTAAGACTCTGTGCAGAATGTAATTCAGCTTACGTTTCATCGCTTAGGGGTCATAACTATTAGCGATATCGGATGCTACTAATCAGGATTGTGTACATATAAGCTCCAAGTGGGCATTGTCCCCCTCAGATCTTAAAGCCCTACCCTATCCAGCTTCCATCGTGAGATATCAAATTCATAGTTCACTTCTAACCTACGCAAATCATCACGGAGTTCACGGTAAACAAAGTTTCGCTGTTCTGATGAAAGTTTTACATGGTGGGTTATGCTATGTCCTAGCTTACGTTTTAGACTATCTCTAAGTGTTTCTGACAGCAATCCAGTCATTGGTTGGATAAAGGGCCATAGTTTACCTTCTATGACTTTGCCCTTAGTCGGATGGTAGTTCCTAGCAATATCTTTGAATATATAGGATGTGTCTAATGCTAACCATCGACATACATGCTCTAAAAGCTGTAGAGGATTATCTCTTAAATCATTAAAGTTCAACAGAATAATTTGATCTTTAGAAAATCTCTGACAATAATTGTCTAACTGCTTTGCATATCTAGATATTTCTATCAGTTTTTGATCGATGCCGCTGTTGAGAAGTTTAAGGTCTTTTCCCCAACGGGTACTCAATGCATGGGTGTAATGGGACTCAATTCGTTCGATAGGATCCCGCATGATGTATATAAATCTAAAATCATAAGTAAACTGAGTTTGGAATTGAAAAATGCGTTCGACTACAGTTGAGGTATGCATTTTTGTATAGCTTGTGGAGCCTTCCAATGCAATTCTATGAATACTGGAATCGTAGCTCCAGAGTTGTTTATACCAGTCAGCCCCTTTGCTATAAGTCCCGTCTTCTGAGAAGAAATGAGGTTCTTTTTTGGGTTCGCAAGGGCATATTTGAGGATGTTCTGCTAGATATTTAAAGAGGCTGGTGGTGCCACTTTTCATGGCTCCGATGATGAGTGCAAATTTGTTGATCATTAAACTGCTCAAAAACTGCTCGAATGAATAGCGCCTGGCAAATAACGTGTAACTTGCGTATCCGACAATTAGCTAGCCAATTAATCAATAATCATCCGTGGAAGTACCGTATTCGACCTATCACCTGGTGGAACGTTCCCAGCTGGGTAAAACAAACTATTAAACAAGATAGACGATTTTACCGAATCCGACCAAGACCCCCTTCAGTATCGCGAGTTCGCCATTTTATTTCACCCAATCTGTCAAACCCAATTTTTATTGTTGGTGCTCCTCGTTCTGGAACAACCTTTCTAGGACAGTGTATATCTGAATTACCTCAGCTTAGCTACCATTTTGAACCGGTGTTAACTAAGGCCGCTGTTCGCTATATTTACACCCAGCAATGGTCGCCTAAAAAAGCTCAGCACTTTTATCGTCAGGTTTACACTGGGCTTATGCGTTTGTATCTAGATGGCGATCTCTGCTTTTGTGAAAAAACTCCTCGGAATAGCTTTATTCTTCCATTTCTCTATCAAACCTTTCCAGATGCACGATTTGTTCACATTATTAGGGATGGGCGAGATGTTGCACTTTCACTATCGCAGCAACCCTGGTATCGTAACGATCGGCAAGGATCAAGCGAGAAGGAGCCTGGGGGGTATCCATTTGGTCCGTCTGCACGCTTTTGGGTTGAACCTAATCGTACCCGAGAGTTTGAAACAACTAACGATCTGCATCGCTGTATTTGGTTATGGCGTTGTTATGTAGAAAGCGCTAGGTCAGGAAGTGGGGCAATTCCCCCATCACAATACTATGAGCTTAGGTATGAAGACCTGGTGCAAGAGCCTGGTCGAGAAGCAACACGATTATTAGATTTTCTCAACATTACGGTTGAATCCTCTCAGATAGCCTTTAAACAAGCCGTTGTTACCAAGGCGCGACAAAACTCTATTGGGCAGTGGCGGCAAAATATCTCATCGCGCACTCTCAATCAAATGTATGCTGAGTCGGGGCAATTGCTTGAGTGCTTAGGCTATACTGCGGTGGATATCAATGAACCTCTGATCCCTGATTCCTGACCACTATCCTCAAGAAATTCTTCCGCCTTGAGCTGATACCCTAATTAGCTCGCGGAAAGTACAAATTTATAGACCTCAATTGTCTTTTGAGTAATATAGTCCCAGGTCCATAATTGAGCCGTTTCAAAATTATGTTGACCCATTTTGGGTAAGTGCTCTCGTTGTGCGATCGCAGATTTAATAGCATTAACCAAACCATCCTGAGTTGCAGGATCATATAAAAAAGCCCCTGCTGGATCCAAAATATCCTTAAAAAAGCCTGTGTTAGGAGCAATACAGGCTTTTTTGAATGACATAGCCAGGACGGCCACACCGGATGCTGTAAATAGCGTATAGGGTAAAACCACTACATCGCTGGCATTCATATAAACCTGAATCTTCTCCTCAGGAATAGGGGCGGGAGGATCAACTAGTGAAACATTGGGGCAATTGGCTGCTTTTTCAAGAATTGTCTCACGCATATCATCAGGCAGTTGACCCGTGATAATCAATTGGGTCATCCCATGGTCTACACCCTTAAATGCTTCAATGGCTTCTACTACGCCTTTACTACGATGAATACTGCCAAAATGTAAAAAAACAATAGATTCAGGCTCAATTCCTAATTGCTGTCTAGCAACGTCACGTTCAATTTGGTTTGGATAGGTTTCGATGTAATTGTGATGGGGGATCGTAAAAATTTTCTTTGTATAGTTCTGGCCCAAAGCTGCCGTTTTTATGATTGTGTTTTTGGATGAGTCACAGTGGGTGATCATGGCCCCTAAAATCGCGCCTAAAATTTTAGTTTGAAGGGGAGATGGGGTGTAGTTGCCACTAGCCGTTGTCTTATCAATCCATTCGTGAACTGTCCAGATGATTTTCACACCAACTAAACGTAAAAGTAAGACCTGACAAGTAAATATTGAAAATCTAAACCATCCATGAATGACGTTGGACGCTAAAAAGTGCTGCACAAATTGAATATGCAGAATGGTAATATCCTTAAATAGAAAATTGTGGAAAAAGATCAAGGAAGGTGCATGGATGCTAGCCTTCAGACCCTTGGCATTTAAGTTTGCAATCAGGCAATCTTGATAGGGATTAAATTCCCAAGACGTTGACAGGAAAATTACTCGTATTGCCTGATTAAGGTTAGTACTTTGAGCAAAAAAATACTTTAAACATGAGAAAAGCACAAATCAGAATCCTATTGCCTATTGTTAAATAAGTCTTTCTATAAAAATAAACTAATAAAAAGTTACCGCTTAAAAATTTCTTTTAAGCTAGTGTAGACGCTGCCAATTAAGTGTTTTGGAGGCACGTTTTCGTATTTCCATATAGTACTCTCAAAGTCACTCAAAACAGCAACATTAGGATACATGCCGTAAGAAATGAGGTTGGTCAGATATGTTCTCCCCGTTAAACCATCGGCAGCCCATCTGATCGGATAGGCATTATTCAATAGTTTAGTTGCACCTTTGCGAGTGACTAGATACAAGCAAGCCCGATTGGCATATTCTTGATGCCTCGAAAATCTATAACCATCAAAGACAAATGGCCCAAACGGCTGTTGTCTGACATCAGTTAGAAAATTTATAAATTCATAATCCTTGGGGAATTTCGATTTTCTTTCCAAAATCTTAAATAGCAATGGGTTAATTTCAACATCATCTTCTAACACTAGAACTTCTTCGATACCCTCTTTAACAATTCTTTCCCAAATTCTGGCATGGGAAAGGGCACACCCTATTTCACCAAATCCTAGCCTTCTTCCACAGGAGTATATGGCAGCTTGTTGGGAATAGTGACTTAAATCTTGTTTACTTAGGGTCTTACCATCAACACCTGCGATGATTTCATAGGTGACATTGAGGACATTTAACTGTTCTTGCATAAATGCGCGTCTTTCATGATCACGTTGCAGATTCAACACCCACACCGGGATTTGGTTTATGGCTTGTATCATCATTTATCACCTGTGCCTAACGTAACGTAGTTGGATGGAATCCCAAGCTAAAACCCGTGAATTTACGGGAGGAACATGGGTTTTCAAACCTATCTATATAGTCGGTATACCCAAACGTATCAATATCTTTTTGATATCGCTCAGCCACCCAGGCCCAGGTTTGATAGTCATAATAGTCCAGGTAAGAGACTGGAGGCTTTTTTTTTCTAAGACTCAGTAACCGCTTAAACCGCATCACTAACGACCTGGTCTCTGGCAATCTTTTACCTGAAGACTGGTTGACGTGGGATAAGTCTGGTAGTTGCCTATTGATACGGTTACGTATTAGCTCGAAATCATGTTCTAATCGCTCAAAACGCCCAATAAAGTCAACCAGACAGGTTTTGTCGGCATCAAACAGATACTCATACTGTGGCATAACGTGACGCCAAACATCTGTCCAGCCTGGTTTTGGAAATGCTTTCTTCAGCCAGTATTTAAATGTATATTTGTTGTAATGCCCTCGCCAATTGTATTCAGAAACTAATCGTTCCCATGGATTCCGTACAAAGGAAAATTTGAAATACTTTGTAAATTCCTGGGGACTAATGTACCCATATGAAAGATATTCTTTTGCTGTGAGGTGGGCGAGTATGGGCGGCCCTTTAGCAGGGTCATGGTTAGGTCTTAGGAGCAGGGTATGTCGATACTCCCAAGGTATGTTAAGGAACTGGAGAAAACATTGTTCAATGCTCTGTCCGGCAGTTTTTGGAATGTGAATAAAAAGACTATTTAAGGGGTATATTAACATTAACTGTTAGTGCATATAGTTACGGTTCAGCGTGCTACAGCGAGCAACGCATTCTGTGGCAAACGGTACCAAGTGGGTAAGGTTTAACTCACGTAAACTCTTTAAGATGTGTTCCCTGGCTAGGGCTGATTGAGTAACGGTTTGGGGAATTATCCACTGAAGCCATTGTTTGATATCGGTATCACGGGCTGCCAAATATTGAATACGATTCCACCGATTGCCCATTTTTGACTGTATTGAATGCAGATAAGACACTAAGGCATCTTCATTAAAGATAGGAAGTCCCTGGCACCTATTCAAATTACCGTTGGGGTGAATACTACAAAGTATACCTTGACTAACGTCAATGTATGAAACTTTGTTAGTGCGAGCAGTCAAAAGATTTTTAGCAAGGCGAAAGCCGGGTCTGCGCACCAGAACATGGACTTGACCAACGGATCGACCTAATAGTTGTAGCCCATACAGGGCAGACCCTTCCGAGAAAATTAGTTGGTCAGCGGCGGCGTATGTGGCTATTTGCTCATTGAGCGGTAAGGTTTCGGGGCGCATGACTTGAATGCCGACAGATTGCATTAATCTTTCAAGATAAGCTTCCCCGGCAAAATGAATTTTGACACCAGCTCTAGAGACGAAAATAATCCCCTGGCAAGGACATTTAGGTAACTTTCTATCGACGTGCTCGTCTACGAGGTCAAGATACTTTGATGATGGGCCATACTGTTCCAAATTAAGCTCTTTTGAGGGTGGACCATACTTAATGAGTTGCTCGGCCTGGGGAGCCACCAATAGATCACGTACTGATGTGGGTTGGGTGATCATTTTGACCCTGTCAGGTTGGAGGTTATACCAACTTAAGAGCGAGCGAAATAAGACTGGTGTTTGTGCCAGGGTTGTATATTGCTTACTTGCTTTAGACGAAAATAGAAATTTTATCTTGGGGTAAGCGTTTCGAGTTTGCAGAATACGTGTGCTAAAGTCTGCGATTTGATGGCCAAAATGATTGACAATCGCTCCACACCAAGCGCTTGGTTCTGTTATGGAGTCAGTGTTGTTGTCGTGTAGCATTGTTGGTAAGTCGTCAATGGGGTGCCCGTTACGACAATGCCGCGCCTCCAATTGATGATCCCAATTTGGCCAAAGGGGACCTCCTTGATGGGCAGAAAAGCCCAAAGGTCTTTCCAATAGATGTTGATAGGGAGTAATTAAAATGTTTTCAAAAGCAAGAATTTTCCCTAACGATGCTTTGTTGGTCCGCAACGCCAACGACGTTATCGATGTCGATATAGTGTTGGAATAAAGGTTGCGAGCTGCCCTCTGAAGATTGAAAGATATACAAGGCATCGAAAACCTGCTGACATATCAACTTAAGTACATGGTTTACATGGTGTTAAGAATACCCACTTTCCAGGGATAGCAACCGATAGCGAACAATCTGTTATTGCTAGCGTGTAACCAACATATTTTATTGATATAGTTTTTGGTCTTTGGGAATACTAGGCAGGCCTTTCAATGGGCGCTACCAAGAGTATACATTCTCAAAATCTTGGATAATAGGGGCCTAATGTCCTAATGATATTTTCTAAAGTTCCTTTAGCATGGTTACAACTCGCTAGAAATAAGACACGACTCTTAGTGGCTCTTATGGGGATTGCTTTCGCAGTAATCCTTATTTTCATGCAATTGGCATTCTTAAACTCGTTGTACGAAAGTCAAACAGCAGTACATACTCGTCTTAAGGGTGACCTGGTAATGGTCAATGCCAATCTAAAAACCCTGGTTAATACGGTAGATTTTAACCGGATTAATCTTTATCGCAGCTTAAATTTCCCAGAGGTCAAATCTGTTAACTATATTTACCATGGTCAAATCGCCCTAAAATATGGGAACAAGCGAGGGGCTAAAGGTATTGTTACGTTAGGTATTAACCCGGAAAATTCTCCGTTTGATTTACCCACATTAGATCCTTTACTCAGTCAGCTTCTGACTTTAGATACCGTTATTTTTGATGCTAAATCTGATTTGAATGAGTACGGTGATATTGTTGGGGATTTTAATGCAGGAAAATCTGTCACCCTTGAGGCAGAGGTTCGACAAGTGCATGTGCGTGGAGTTGTCGATTTTGCAGGTGCCTCATTTGGCGATGATGGTAATTTGATAATGAGTACGGCTACTTTCCAACATGTAACTCCTTGGAGAAATGCAGATAAGATTACCATTGGTTTAATTACGTTAATGCCTGGCACTGATCCACAAGTAGCTATTAATAAGATAGACTCGCAGCTTCCGCCTAATATACGAGTGATGACGGTGCAAGATTTTATCAATCTTGAGAAAAAATACTGGTCTACCAGCGCACCTATTGGGTTTATCTTTGGAATAGGAACATTAGTTGGCTTTTTGGTAGGTGTTGTGATTGTTTATCAAGTGCTTTACAACGAAGTAAACGATCATCTTCCCGATTATGCCTTACTCAAAGCCAGAGGGTATAAGCAGCGTTACTTTTCTGGCATTCTTTTTCAGGAAGCATCGATCCTGGCTGTATTGGGTTATATTCCAGGTTTTGCAATTTCTTTGGGACTATACGATGTCACCCAAAGTTCTACGGCTTTACCTATTTATATGACCCTATATCGAGGTGTTTTTGTCTTTCTATTGACACTGGCAATGTGCTTTACGTCTGGAGCAATTGCGATGAATAAGCTTCAGGAAGCTGATCCCGCCGATCTTTTTTAACCTGTTTATCCTACTCGGGCACCAATATAAAGCGGGACGATTTCCCCAGGGATTTAGAGTTCGGAATACTCTGCGAGAAAAGCAACGCTTTACGGAGTTCGGAATTCGGAGTTCGGAGTTCGGAGTACTCTACTCTTTGAGAATGCCAGGGGCAAGCGAGAAGGGCAAAGCCCTACGGAACGACCTCTCTTTATGATTTCCTTACCGTTAGGTCGTCCAGAAGACTTATTCTGACTTCTGAATTCAGTCTTATCTGATCCCGCTGGTCCATGTGAACCGAAGACAGGAGCGTTTTGCTTGACAGATAGTCAGGCGTAGCAATGTGTTGAAGGATACTGTAAATCATGACGGATTGTAACGGATAATAAATCTGTGGGCTTTCAGCCTACAGTTGCCATGTCATGCGAGCATTCCTATGATTTCTGAGGCGGTTAAGCCTACTGGTTCGAATTTGCGATCGCTCAAAAATCACCAGGTTGGTCCCTTTTCCTGGGTGCGGTTCACCTTCTTTACCTTCATTCATGCCGTGGCACTGCTGGCACCCTGGCATTTTTCCTGGCCAGCATTGAGCATTACGTTATTCCTCCATTGGCTGACCGGCAGTTTAGGGATTTGTCTGGGGTTTCATCGTTTATTGACCCACCGTAGTTTGCGGGTACCCAAGGGGTGGGAGTACTTTTTTGCCGTCTGCGGTTGTCTGGCAATTCAGGGCAGCCCCATTTTCTGGGTGTCTGGTCACCGGCAACACCATCTACACACGGAGCATCGAGATAAGGATCCCTACTCAGCTCAACGGGGGTTTTGGTGGAGTCATATGCAGTGGGTACTCTACCGTCGACCTGAATTTTTTGAGTATGACTCCTATGCCAAGCTAGCCCCTGATTTAGCAAAGGATCCGGTGTATCGCTGGATGGATAAATATTTTTATGTGCTGCAGATTCCGGTTGCGTTGATTCTCTACGCTATCGGCGGCTGGGGTTTTCTTGTTTACGGAGTATGTTTACGCCTGGTGTTGTTGTGGCATAGCACCTGGTTTATTAACTCTGCCTGCCACCTGTGGGGCAACCGCACCTATGACTGCGAGGACGATGCCCGCAATCTATGGTGGGCTGCGATTTTAGCCTATGGTGAAGGGTGGCATAACAATCATCATGCACACCCAAACGCTGCTCCTGCAGGGCGCAAATGGTGGCAGATTGATATGACCTGGTGGGTGATTTTATTGTTGAGAAGACTGGGTTTGGCAACCCATGTGGTGATGCCTCCCATGTTGTAATAGATAACAGTAACAGAGTTATTTAGCAGCAACCCTAAAAACCGTCTCCCCAGGCAGCGGCAGCAGTTGACGCAACTTCATTTGTAACGGGTGCCGCTTCTCTCGCTTCGGCAAATTTGTTAGTAGAGACACAGTCTACGTTAGCTGGCAAGATAACATCACCCTTGTAAAAGCAAGCAAACTGCCCATCAACCAGGTTAGAAAGCCTGCTAAAGTCAGCATTGGCAACTTCTATTCTTTTCTCACCATCGGTAAATATCGCACCATGGAAACACCCTAAATAGGCAAATTTCTCGCCCCCCAAACAATAGAATCGTGCCCCCACTAGATAGGTATGGCTAAAGTCTGTGGCCTCAGCAGTCACGGTAGCACTAAAGTCAACACCAGCTAAATTAGCTCCTGTAAGGATAGCGGCTGACAAATTGGCTCCATTAAAACTAGATTTAGCCAGGTTGGCTCCAGTAAAGTTACAGCCGCTTAAGTTAGCTGCCGTAAAGTTAGCACTTTCTAAATTGCACCCCGTAAAATCAGTTCCGGTTAAATCCGCTTGCTTGAAGTTCGCTCGGCTCAGGTTTGCGCCCTTACCAACGGCGGTTGGCTGATGTTCCGTTACCGGCTGCTTTATCGGTGTCACTATCTGAAACTTGTATCCCCGGCCTTTTACCAAAACAAAGCGGCTATTATGAATCACCGTTGGATGATGATCATCCAAGGCATCCCCATTCAAACCAGGATAATGGCCAATAAACGTGGATGAATCCACCTTAGCCCCTGAAACGATCATGCCGATGTGCTCACTATCGGGGGCAAATGATGTATTCATGGGATCCCGATCTAGATGTCCCCCAACGATATGGTTTTGAGCCAATGAAGCCCCGGCGAGGCTAATATCATCAGTGCTTTCCATAAGGATTAGTTTTTTAGGCCCATAGTTGGCCTGTGGCTGCGCATAGACAGCATTTACAGGATTGAGCTTAAGAGTTTCAGGGGGTTCCATCGGATTTGCCCAGTAGCTGCAACCACTTAGAGGTCAACACGCATGTCAGCCCCTTGAGTGAATTCGTATTCCCCGGATTTTAACTAGCAACTTTGCGTAGTAACACCTACTATTCACAGAACTTATATTAGGGCAATCTACAGGATCACAAATTCCACTACCATATCGTTGTAGTCGCGATCGCCCAGGCCGCTGATATCTTCAAATCCGAAGATATTGTCGCCCAGCAGCTTGGCATGATCGTTGTTACCCTTATTAGCCCCGGCATGGCTAAAGAACACATCATTTGTCGCTGGATCACCGCCCCCAACCACGAGAAATGTGGCCAAGAAGCCACCTGCAGTCAATTCAGCTGAAAATGTGCTCACCTGGTCATTCTCTCCGGTTAGCTCTATCGCTAGCTTGTTAGCTAAAGCCGCTGCTTTATAGCCTGCATCACCCGGTCGCAAAATGTTGTTAGTTAAGGGGTCGCGGATACCACCATCAATAAAATCGGTCTTGTAAAGACCAATCGTATTATCAAGGGCCGCTTCACGATAAACCCTAAAGTCAACATTGACCAATCCTATTTGGCCACTGAGATCAATGGCCGCAGCATCATTCACTAACAAGTTTGTTGTTGTTGTTTGGGTAACTGTTTCTACAGTCAGTTGGGTACCGTTACCAAAGTTAAGCCCAACTTCAGTGGTGCTAATGGCGGTTGGTGTTGCTAGTTGAGTTGTGCCATTCACCACTAGCTGAAACTCTAAAAACTGGCCCTCGCTTATCTGATTGCTATCGATACTAAATCCAGGCATATAGGCAGCGGGTAACTGCCCCCCTTCAAGCAGAAAGAAATTGCCTATTTGAGTACGGTTGTTGCTATCAACATCAACATCAACAATACGAATCTCACCTACATCAGAGATATTCACCGACTCTACCTGCAAGCGTAGGGTGTTGGCACTGCCCAGACCCGTGATTTCTAAGCCTGACAACGGGGTGAGCTGGGCCGGGTTAATCGGCGTTATGATCGCTTCATTAGTTAGAGTATAGGTCTCATCTATCTCGGGCTCAGTTGTCGGCAACGGATTGCCAATGGGGTCTGTAATATCTTGACTCGCCGCCAAATCTAGCCCAACAGTACCGTTAAAGGCCGCCAGGTCCCCTCCAGAAACCGTGATGTCGTAGGCAGTGGCACTGATGGCAGTAATGCTTGTAACTTCGGCAGTTGAACCACCTGTGACAGTGAAGTCAGTCGTCGTAATGTTTTGGATACTTTCACTAAAGGTGACACGAAACACCAGACTATCCGCATCGGTCTCTGCTGTGGCAGGTATTTGGCGAGCGATGCTAAGTAGGCTAGGGGACAGGTCGCGGTTAAACGCTGTCAAGGCGGAATCCGTAGCACTTACCGAAAACACCTGCTGGTCATCAGGGCTAACGGCCACTCCAATCGCTCCAGCTAATTCGTTTGCCCCATTGACACCATCTTGATCCTGAATAACCTGGCTGACCGCTAATCGCCCATTCACATCCCGGTCAAATACGGTGATGGCACTGTCCCCAAAGCTACTTACAAATACCTGATTGCCATCGGGGCTAATGGTGACATCCGTAAACCCATCAACGTTAATAATCCCGGTACCACCGATGCCGCCAAATAGTTCTGCGTTGTCGTCGCCATCTTGCACAACTTGGGCAAAACTCAGGGTACCGTCGGCATTACGGTCAAATACGGTAATCGCCGCATCGATAGCACTGGCTACATAAACCTGGTTACCATCGGGACTGACCACCACACCCGAGGCCCCAAATAGGTGTTCAGCACCATTCTGGCCATCTTTTATGGCTTGGCGAAAGGCTACATTACCTGAGGCATCTCGATCAAATACGGTAATTGCCGCATCGTCCCGGCTAGTAACAAATACCTGGTTACCCTCAGGGCTAATTGCTACCCCCGAGGCTCCAAATAGTTCATCAGCTCCACCTAAATTATCGGTAACAGTCTGGCGAAAAGTTAAATTACCAGACTCATCTCGATCAAATACCGTCAGGGCAGAATCGACAATGCTAACCACAAATATCTGGCTACCGTCAGGACTAATGGCGACATCAATTGCCCCTTCAAGGGTATTAATGCCGTCACGGCCATCCTTGAGTAATTGTTGCTCAGTCAGGGTGCCAGTAGCATCACGGTTAAATACTGTCAGGGAATGATCGCCAGTGCTGGCCACAAATACTTGACTGCCATCAGGACTGACGGTTACTCCAAAGGCTCCAAATAGTTCATCTACCTCAAAGCTATCTCGAATCACCTGGTTAAAGGTCAAATTACCAAATGCATCCAGGTTAAAGACGGTTAGGGCGGCGTCTACTGCACTGGTCACAAACACTTGAGTACCATCGGGACTGACGGTTACTCCTGATGCACCAAAAAGGCGATTAAGGTTTGGGTCAACAATACCAATTTCCCCATCCTTAATATCTTGCTGAAATGTGAGCACCAGGGTGGCTGTGTAGGCATCAAGCACCGTTTGCCGAAATGTCTGTGTGGCTACCGGCGGCCACTGGCCATTGCCCACTGCTGTCGCTGAGGCAGTGATCACCGTGCCGGTTAATGCGGCTAGCGCTTGCACAAATTCAGTGCCCGCATCGCCTGCGGCCACATGGCAAGCCAAGAGGGTCAGCTGTGCCGCATCCACTGTTCTAAACCAGCTTTGAAGATGCTGGGCGTAACTGTTCAGATTGTTCAGTTCTAGGTTGCCAGCTCCCAGTTGCATCTCGCCAGGGGCACCGTGGGCCACCAAAGTAAGCGATGCCGTTGGGTGCTGATGGAGTAGCTCGCTGATTTGCTCAATGCCATCACGGTCTGGGTCAAGCACATGGGCGCTGACACCGGGGCGTAGACCAGCCAGCAACAACGGTAAATCATCTACACGACTGTCAAAAACTACCAGCGCCGTTTCGTCAATGGAAATTTGCTGTCCCACGGGCTGACGATGATCAGACTTAGCAGTAGGTGTAGAGGAGGTCATAGGAACTTTTTTACAAACTGATATTGGTAAATCTGACGGGAAAATAGGCTCAGAACTGGCTAAATCAGATCCTTAAAAAGAGCAATTTTTTTCCTATCAAGATGTCCAGTGACCTTGCTAATCATCAGTATCCTTAACGAACAAACATGAAACATTTATGGCTCTTTACAAGAGCCATAAACTTTGGTTCCGATAACTCACTTCTATAGTTGGAACAACAACCTGCAGGACGCTAGGGTCCCAAAAAGGACTTACTGAATAAACGGTAAAAGCCCTTATGATGTAGCCTGACCACCGGTATTTATTCTCCATGTTCTTAGATAGCGCTTTGCCCGATTTACACGGTGTTTTAGCCACCGCCGCTGCCGACGTGGTCATTGAAAATGAGGCCATCGAGGAGAACCTGCGCCAGTTTTTGCTAGTCCTGTCAGTCTCGTTAGGGGTGGCTACGCTGTCACGCGTGGTCAGCTGGCTACGGAATATTCCCTACACCCTGTTGCTGTTGCTGGTGGGATTAGGTCTGGCGGTACTTAATGTGCGGCTGGTTAACTTGTCACCTGAGCTAATTTTATTCATTTTCCTGCCGCCGTTATTGTTTGAGGCGGCCTGGAATATTAAGTGGGAAAACCTTAAGCGTGATTGGGTGCCCATTGTGCTCTATGCCATCATTGGCGTGGTGATTTGTGTTGGGGCACTACTTTGGGGATTAATCAATGTCGCTGGCGCTTCCTTAGCCACGGCATTGCTGGTAGGGGCCAGCCTATCAGCCACCGATCCGGTTTCGGTGGTGGCCCTATTTCGTGAACTAGGGGTAAATAAACGGCTGACCACCCTGATGGAGGGGGAAAGTCTGTTTAACGATGGGGTGGCTGTAGTCGCGTTTAACTTGGTGATTGGTATCGCACTGGGGGTGGAGCGGTTTGACCTGTCAGTTACCATTGCTCAGTTTTTAGTATTTACTGGCATCGGCGTTAGTGTCGGCGCGCTCATCGGCTTCGGTATTTCGTTTTTGACCCAGCGCTTTGACCTGCCTTTAGTGGAACAGTCGCTTACACTGGTGTCGGCCTATGGCACCTACATTGTGGCGGAAGAGTTGGGGGGCTCTGGTGTCATCGCAGTGGTGACTACGGCACTAATTTTGGGGAATTTTGGATCCCGTATTGGCATGAACCCCCGTACCCGGTTGGTGGTATCAGAATTTTGGGAGTTTTTAGCGTTTTTTGTTAACTCCATTGTATTTTTGCTGATTGGGGATCAGGTGGAGTTTAGTAGTCTGAGTAATTACTTGGATTCAATTTTGATTGCGATCGCAATCATGCTGTTAGCCCGTCTGATCAGCGTCTTTGGCCTCAGCTTTTTTAGCAATATGGTCACCCCAGACAACGAAGACATTAGCTGGCAGGGCCAGACCGTCCTATGGTGGGGAGGGCTACGTGGGTCCGTTTCGATAGCCCTGGCCTTGAGTGTGCCCGCTGCCCTGGCTGAGCGAGAAGAGATCATTGCCACGGTCTTTGGCGTCATGTTATTCACCCTGTTGGTCCAGGGATTAACCACCAAGTCATTGTTGGAAGTCCTTGATCTCCTAGGCGATCAACCCTTGCGGCAGCAGTACATGCAAAGCGTTGCTCGACGAGTTGCCTTAAACCGTGTCATCTGTCGCGTCAACGAACTCATAGAGCGGCAAGAAGTGGATAATGAATTTGGCCGCTATCAGTTAGCTCTGGTGGAAGGACAGGTGCAGAAGCTGCAGGAAGAACTGCAAACGATGCAGGCCAGTCATCCCGAACTCCAAACCTTTGCCGCAGAACAGATCAAAGAGGAATTATTAGCCATTGAGTCCGATACCTATGCAGAGTTTATTCGAGCCGGGCAACTTAAGGATGAACTGGCCCCGCTCCTGCAGGACGTACTGTCAGATTAACCCGTCAGGCTTGTTTCATGACAATCTCTACCCAAGGTTCGGAAACCATTTGTCGAGCGTACAATCTGTAGTCATATATTATGACTAGCTAATATTGAAAAGTGGATAAAGTGTTAAATCTGTATTGAATTGGGTATTAAGTATTGAACTTTTATAGGGTGCTGGTAAATCAAATGTGGGCAATCGCTGGCTAGGATTTAGTTTATAGCAGTGCTTTACACTGTACGGACTAGATTACAAAGGTCTGGTATCCTCAGTACTCCAGGCTCTAGAAGGGTATTATTCCACTATCCAGCCAGTTTATGCAGGTATAGGAGTTTTTATGAAGGCGTTTGTAACTGGCAGTACTGGTTTGCTTGGCAGCAACCTGACAAAATTATTACTAAGTCAGGGATTTGAGGTCATTGCATTAACCCGTGAATTAACTAAAGCCAGTAAGGTTCTAGAAGAGCACCCAAGTTTGAAGGTGGTGCAAGGCGATATGCAAGAAGTTGCAGATTTTGCCCACTACTTGCAAGGCTGCGATGTTTTATTTCACACTGCATCTTACTTTCGAGAGTCCTTTGATTATGGCGATCATTGGCATCAACTCAAAGCCATCAATGTAGACGCCACCATTAAGCTACTCGAAGCTGCAGATAAAGCAGGCGTATCCAAGGTAATTTATGTTAGCGATGCCTGTGGCTGTGTCGGCATCATTCGTGGGGGTGCTCCCAGCAATGAGGCCACACCATTCCAGGAATTTAATCATAAAAATCCTTATTTTAAGAGTAAGCTCATGGCCGAGGAGGCCATCTCTAACTTTATTAAGGGTCACAAGCTGCCTGTGGTCTTGATTTTGCCAGCAGGCATGCTCGGCCCTAGTGATGCTGCGCCCACCGAAATGGGTCGCTTTATTCTTAATGTGATGAAAGGAAACTCACCGTTGATCCCTAGCGGCGGCTTTCCCTTGGTAGATGCCCGTGATGTGGCCATGACCATGATTTCTGCTTTATATTCGGGGCAACCTAACGAGCGCTATGTAGTGTCAGGGGGCTATTATTCAGTCAATGAAATTATGCATGATGTTGCTGAAGTTAGCGGTCAGCGCATCCCTAACCGAAAGCTTCCCTGGCTTTTCGTACCTCTATGGGCATTTATCCAAAACCTGATTAGTCGGATTAAAGGCAAGAAACCCTTTATCCATGGCGACATGGTAAGAGTAATGCTATCCAGGCAATGGTTTGATGTGAGCAAAGCTAACCAGACCCTCAAAGCCACCTATCGTCCCTTCAAAGAGACTATTAAAGATACGGTGCAGTGGTATCAACAAAATGGATATGTGCGCGATGTTTAAGGGGCCATTTCGGTAGCATCACGGCTTTCTGTGAATACTAAACCTGTCCATGTCCAGAACGGTCATTTTTCCGTAGAAGACCTACAGGTCTCAACTTGGACATAGTTTAGGTTGTGGTGTGAAATATCCTATCTACCGGAGACGTTACCTATGGTACAGAGCAAACATTGTGCCCTTCTCATCATTGGCAGCTTGTTCATTGGTGTGGAAGATGTCTGTGCCCAGTCAATCGTTCCCAATGGAGCTAACACCTCAGTCACCAATGTCAATGGTGACCATCAGGTTACTGGAGGAACTGCATCCAACGGTGGCCAGAATCTATTTCATAGTTTTGAGCAATTTGGCCTCACGTCTAACGAATCTGCCACCTTTGTCACCCAGCCTAATGTGGTCAATGTATTGGGGCAGATCAATGGAGGTAGCCCTTCGATTATCAATGGTCAGTTAGGGATTACTGGCAGTACGGCCAACTTATTTTTATTGAACCCAGCGGGAGTGGTGTTTGGGCCAGATGCCACCCTGGCATTGCCCAGAAATCTAAGTGTTTCAACGGCTGATGGGGTGGCCTTTGGAGACAATATTTTAGAGGTCATGGGCACCTCTGACTATGGCAGTCTAGTTGGCAATCCCACTGGGCTAGTCTTTCGATTTAGTACCCCTGGGTCGATCATTAATGCCGCGAACCTTAACCTCGGTGTGAATAACTCCCTGATGTTAGCAGGGGAAACCGTTGTATCAACGGGCAATATATCGGCTGGAGAGGTTGCGATCGCAGCTGTCCCCGGTGAACAACTCATCCGGCTTAACCCAGATGGAGCGATCCTCGGCTATGACATCGCCCCCAGTGGCGACAACGGTTTGTTATCTCCCCTGAGCCTTCCAGAACTCTTGACTGGTGCTGGTGATATTGCCAACAGTTTACAGCTAGACACTGATGGCACCGTACGGCTAGTTAATCATGGGTTAGCTATTCCAGACACACCGGGCACAACCATCGTAAATGGTGATATCACTGCCAGTGAGATTACCCTATTAGGAGACATTGTCGGTGTTGTCGATAGTCTGCTAGCAGCTAGCGGTCCCGATGGCGGTGGTGCTATCTCCATTGGTGGCAGCTATCAGGGACAGGGACCTTTGCCCAATGCCAAGATTACCTATATCAGTGCTGATTCGGTATTAAATGCCAGTGCTACCGTTAATGGGGATGGTGGCGAGATTATTGTCTGGAGCGATCAGACTACCCATGCCCTGGGTCAATTTTTAGCCCTAGGAGGACCCAGTGGCGGTAACGGTGGTTTAATCGAAACCAGTGGCCGACAAGGATTAACATTGGGCACCACTGCTCCCGATGTGTCGGCACCAGCAGGATTAGCTGGCCTATGGTTAATTGACCCATTTAATGTGGTGATTGGTGAATTTGAAACCTCTACCGAATTTTCTGAAGGAGATGTCTTTAGTCCAATTGCGTCTCCAGCTGAGTTAGATGTCGACCTTATTGTCAATGCCCTGAAAGATGGCAATGTTACGATAACGACAGGAACTGAGGGGCAAGAAGAGGGAACTATCACCCTCATCAGTGACCTGCTCTATGAGAATTTAGCAGGTCAAACAAACACATTAACGTTAGAAGCGGCAGGAAGTATTTTTATCAATGCCAGTATCGAGCCTCTGTCGTTTAGTAATCCTATCAATATCAACCTTTTAGCCGACTCTGACAACACAGGTAATGGTCAGGTTGTTATCGGTAATGGAGGAAATACTGATTTTTTCAGCGATATCGACACAGCTGGTGGGAATCTTACAGTAGAAGCAGATAGTACAACCTTAACTGGTATAACAGACCCATCAGCCATCATTCTTGATAATTTTACAACGATCTCGACGTTTGATCGGTTTGGCGACGGAGAGACAGGTGGAACTGTTTTTCTAGAAGGGATTGCCAGCAGTGGTAAGGGGATTCAGCTGAGAACTGAATCTGCTCTTAGAGCTGCAAGCGATGTCACATTAATCGGTGATTCTAATGGCGATGTCGGCGTCTCCATTGAGGGTGAACTTGAGATTAGTAATGGCTCTTTACTGGTAACGGGTAACAGCACAAACAACCCAGTCGGTATTTTTACATCAACTGATCTGCAGACTAATATTAACAACAATAGTCAAATTATTCTCACCAGTGACAGTGATATTCAAGTTGAGGGTTTGCGTGCCGGTGGCGATATTACAGTGACAACGCCAGCCTTCTTTAGGGCATCAGGCATCATTTTTAATGGAGAAATAGACGGGGAGATACCAGGAGAAATAGACGGAGAGATACCAGGAGAAATAGACGGGGAGATACCAGGAGAAATAGACGGAGAGATACCAGGAGAAATAGACGGAGAGATACCAGGAGAAATAGAAATAAGACCGCTTGGCAGCATTATTAGTGAGACTGGCCAGGTCATTATTACCCACGGTGGTAATGGCCTAACTACGTTTGATGTAGGCAACGACTTGGTCAACGGTACGGCAGCTGCAATTGTTGCCACATCGGACGAGATACAACCCCCTGCTTCCTTTACAGAAAGTTTCATAGCAATCAATGAAACTATTTCTATTTTGACTGGGGAAGTTGACCCAACAGTCCCGGTAGTCCCGGTAGTCCCGGTAGTCCCGACAGTCCCGGTAGTCCCGACAGTCCCGACAGTCCCGACAGTCCCGGCAGGTCCAGAAGAAGAACTTCCAGAAGTGGGCTGTATTGTGGACTGCCAAGAGATTCCTGTCAATCCTGATACAACGTCTATTGCAATTGACGATGCGATTATTGATATCGACTCAAATCGATTGCTCGGCGATGAGAGAGCTATTCGCCAGATTGACAATAGCTATACAAATAGTTATCAAAGCTATCTCAATTTAGGTAATGATGAATCACCGACCTTTAACATACCTCAGGTACAGACCGATCTAGCCTTGGTAACTGAAAAAACTGGCATTCGTCCAGCCATTGTCTATGTTTCATTTGTCCCCAACAGGGACAAATCGGTTACCAATAGACAACTATCTAAACAACAGATCGAAATAGGACAAGAAATTCAACCAACGGATGTTTTGGAATTGGTGGTGGTTACCCCTGAGGGTAAACCAATCCTCAAAACCCTACCGATACAACAGGAGCAAGTATTAAAAACAGCGGCTCGGTTTCGCGCTAATGTCACTAATCTGGGACGAGTGCAGACGCAAACCTATCTCAGTGCTGCTCAGACATTACATGATTGGCTGATTGCTCCCCTAGAAGCAGAACTAGAACAGCGAGGGATTGGTAACCTGGCCTTTGTGATGCCCCCTGGATTGCGATCGCTCCCCGTATCTGCCCTCCATAACGGCGAGCAATTTCTGATTGAGCGCTACAGTGTCGGTCTAATGCCCAGCGTCAGTTTAACGGATCTGAGCTATGTAGATATACGTGACTCTGAGGTATTGGCCATGGGGGCATCTGACTTTGCTGATCAACCCAAGTTGCCAGCGGTCCCCCTTGAACTCAGCACCATTGCCAATAAACTATGGTCTGGTGATTTCGTTATCAATGAAACCTTTACCCCCGATTCCCTGGTGGCCAGTCGGACATTAAAACCCTATGGTATTGTCCATTTGGCTACCCATAGTGAATTTAGGGCAGGTAGTCTTGATAACTCCTACATTCAGTTTTGGGATCAACGTCTGAGCCTTGACCAGGTTCGTTCCTTGGAGCTTAACAATCCCCCGGTTGAGCTTATGGTTCTCAGTGCCTGTCGTACCGCCCTAGGCAATGAGGAAGCTGAGTTAGGCTTTGCCGGTTTTGCTGTCCAGGCGGGTGTTAAAACTGCCATTGCCAGCCTATGGAAAGTAGACGATGTCGGCACAGCGGGCTTAATGACCCAGTTTTATACGAGTTTACAAACCGAGCCCATCAAGGCCGAAGCCCTGCGTCAGGCACAGTTAGCCATGATCAATGGCGATATTCGAGTCGAGAATGGCCAATTGCGCTGGTCCGGAGGCACACTACCGCTGCCCGATAATTTAGCCTGGGTTGACAGTAGCCTATTTTCCCATCCCTATTTCTGGGCCTCCTTTACCTCCATTGGCAGTCCTTGGTGAGGCAAGCTTTTTCATATCAATGCTCTTGTAGATTAAAATATTTTGTGGCTTAGTTGTGGATCGAACATCGTCAATTTTGTTTCTATATTCGTCTAGCAGCTCAATTTATCTCACTTCTAAGCTCTGATTTGTCTGTCTCCAGATTGGACTGTAGTATTGGGAATTGTTTTATCAGTAGCATAGAAAAATCACCATTTAATCTTGTTGAAAAGTCTGCAAGGCGGCAACCCAGAAACTGCCAGTCACAATCAGGACTACTAAGACAATGAATAGAATAATCATTGTCTTAGTAGTCTCCTTCGTCAGGTATGACAAGAACGATACGCGGACGATATGCGGACGTTCTCAGGACGTTCCTTTGAATAGCCTGTTATTAAAGCAATAACAGGACACATACGACGTTGACTCGGCTCATAGTCATTTTGGATTCCAGCAACCGCTGATCAGCCAATGTCTTTGCTTTAGTTTCAGCCTGATTAAATGCAGACTGCTGAGCAGGGGGTTCCGCTGCAACATCCAAATTTTTGCGAATATCGCTAGCTGGAGCGGACTGATTCTGAAGTATCGGCTACACTCAAAGGCATCGGCAAGCCACTTGGCTCAAGAACCATATAAGCACATTTTATGGAAGGAGTCCGCAAATTGATTCATAAAATTCGAAACGAAGGCGCATCCAGATGGCATGAACCACATAGTCCAAGTGAGGAGGAAGACTTTGCATTGGTATCCAAAGTTATATTGCCTAACAATCGGAAAGCACTGATTATGGGCGGAATTGGCCCACAGGGGACAGAGCACATAGGGGAGTATGTGCGCAAAAATTGGCGCGAAGAAATTTACTCTTATTCACAGTCAACTGGTGCTGGGCCTTCTCACTCTATTAAAGGAAACGAGTTTGCTATGTCCATCGCAATACCTTTAGAAACGGGAGAACCCTTAGTACAACATCGCGTATACAGCCGTCCCCATTAGGCAGCATCCTACCTGGGCTTCGCTCCCTTATACGCTTCGCTCAATTCCACTCCAGACTTTTACTCTGAGAAAGGCTGGTTTTTCATCAAGCCATTCATCTCATTTGAAGGTTTTTGTGATTAACTGGGTGCCTAGCAGTCGAGCCGGGGTTTCTGCTTGATGTTTTATGCCAGTGGTTGCCGATGAGTTTTAGTAAAAAGTAAAAACTCATCTTTGTAAAGACTGGTTATTTATACTTTTATTTCTCTTGGTGAGTTATGCCTTGCATGAATAGGTAGATGTAATTTGTTAGAGATCTTCCTATGAAACTTAAACGCTTGTTTTTATGGCTTTTTCCGATGGCATTGTTGGCGTCGTTATTGTGGAATAACGTTCAACTTTTGCCAGTACGTGCTGCTGTTGACGATGCTGCTGGTCAACCCCTATTTTCTCAGACTAAACTGGCAGAGCAGTCGGCTGGGGAGTTTACCCTACCGCCTTTGCCCTATGGCTATGATGCCTTGAATGACTATATAGATAGTGAAACAATGACGATACATCATGATCGTCACCATGCTGGCTATGTACGGAAATTAAATGCTGCGATCGCAAACCATCCTGAATTGCAGAATGATTCCTTAGAAGAATTAGTCAGTAAAGTCCATGACCTGCCCTTGGATATTCGGGCAAATGTGCGCAAAAACGGTGGTGGCCATGCCAATCACACAATGTTTTGGGAAATCATGACTCCCAATAGTCAAGGACGCCCCACAGGTGCGATCGCTACAGCCATTGATGATAAATTTGGTAACTTTGAACAGTTCAAACAAACGTTTAAGAGTGCAGGCACCAGCCAGTTTGGTAGCGGCTGGGTATGGTTAACATTAACTAAAAACGGTCAACTGAAAGTAACCAAGACAGCGAACCAAGACAGTCCTTTGATGGAGGGTGACTATCCCATCCTAGGCAATGATGTTTGGGAGCATGCCTATTACTTAAAGTATCAAAACCGCCGAGGAGACTATCTAGACGCCTGGTGGAATGTAGTCAACTGGGACGAAGTCAATCATCGGTTTGAGCAGGCCCAAGCCTACATAGCTGGTTAAGCAAGGACTTCTACCACTAACGGCTACAGCTATTCTGTTTCCAAGGCTCCCTTGTAACAACGCGTTAGGTTGAGGTTTGTAAAATAAACTATCGTTAGTATTTTACATTTACTTGACTGACTAAATCTCCTCAAACAGTTTCTGTTGCTACCACCGACTCTTCTGAGCTGTTCAGAGGGCGAATATTAACAATTTTGCCACCTAGCAAATTGATTCGCTGCATTTCCTCATTCATACGATGGAACGGAACTTGAATAAATTGGGTATGACTGTGACGAATGGGAGACTGATGAGTAAACGTCACCTCATTTTCGTTTAGCCCAACCAATTCATAGACAAACATGCGGTTGTCTGAGGTAGACAACGTACTATTGGAATATTGTCCTAACATAGTTATCACCTTTTAAAGGATACTCAGAGAGTGATGAAGCTGATTGTTTGCTATTGCTGATGTAAGGGATGAACCGATCAAAAAAACATGCTATTGGCAGATGTTTTTTTGATCCAACCCTATTGGGGATCAGCAATGCCGATTTTTTTCACGCGCGGGCAATACTGGCAACCCGTCCTCCAGTTTTGTTGATACGCTGCAGAGTTTGGGATAGAGTTTCGTAAGGTACTACAAACACTCGATTGCTGCGGCGAATACTGGGATAGCCTGGGGTACTCATACCAGCAACTTCAATTCGATATAGAGTGCCACGTTCCTGAGTTGTGTGAGGTCGTCCAAAGACACGCGTTTGAGGAGTATTTTTCGTGGAGGCTAAATATGTACTGACGCCACTACCAGTTCCTGAAGGGGTATTAATTACAGATGTAGTCCCCAGGGCCAATTCTGTTGCTAAGCGGGATTTATTACCCGCAAGCTGTGATCGATCGCTATTGGCATAGCCCCGATAAAGGCTAAACATTCTAGTAAACCCTGAGATACTTTGCCCTACCTCAGTATTAAAACTGCGATAGTAGGGAACAATGTTATCTCCAAAGGCTTGTTCATACTCCTGTGTATCGATGTAGGAATCGATATCAGCATCAAATCCTTCAGTTTCGTAACGATCTAAATGCTCAATGATCTCTGCTTCGCTATAGGGTGCCCGCCCTAACAGATGCTTGAAATTTAGTTCAATAACACGAGTTTGAAAGTTAGGATACAAAAACTTAGTCTTGTATAGCTCAGATTTAGCCACAGCTCTAACAAACTCTCGAACGGTTAATGTCCCATTGACAAGTAGAGATTCCAAACCGACTAACCGTTCAGATTCCATTAAGTAGTCATTGCCTAAAACATGCCGATAAACGGCCTGAATGACTGCTTTTATAGTGTCTGACGAGGCATTGGGACGAAACTCTAGGGGGCCTTGCTCACTAAACGGTGTAGTGCCTAACCAAGCAGCCGATTGGGTAATAGCCACAGATCAATCTCCTTCAAAGTACTTAACTCGGTAATCTTGATTACCTGGATTCAGATGTCTGTATGAGGTAATACTCCAAAAGTGAGAATATTACGCAGATGTAATATTGATAATACGACTACCCCTTTGATTAAGTCGTTGCAATGTGGATGATAGTTGCTCGTAGGAAACTAGATACTCTTGAACACCTAGTCGAATCTGCGGGGTACGTCCACTAGCAGATTGAGAAACGCGAATGCGATAGAGCTTTTCCCGTTTGCCCCTGGTGACACCCTGTAGCTCCTTACCAAAACCGGACGCTCTAACAGGTGTGGCTGTATTAGTTGCTAATTCTGTTGTCAAACATCCTTTTTTGTTCTGGGTCCGGGCTCGATCGCTGCTAGCATATCCTCGATATAGCTGAAACATTCTGACAAAGCCTACTGTCTTCTGATTTCTCTGAGTAGCAAACCCTCGATAATATGGAACAATTTGGTTACCAAAGGTATCGCGATATTCATCAGAATCAAAATAGCTGCTAATTTCAGCTTCGTATCCCTTCTGAATATAAAGATCTACATGCTCAGAAATTTCTGTCTGGTCATAGGGCGCCCGACCCAGAAAATGCTTGAAATTTAGCTCGATAAAACGAACTTGGGGATTGTTACTAAAGAACTTATGCTTGTAGAGAGTTGACATAGCCAGGGCGCGCACAAAGTCACGAACATGAATATGTCCCTGCTTTAGCAAAGATTCAGCACTGGTCAGACGTTCTGAACGCATTATGTGATCATTGCCAAACAACTGGCGATAGGCAGCCTCAATAATGGTTTTAATATCTGTTTCAGTCGCATTCTCCCGAAGCTCAGAGGGGGTTACTTGAGCAAATGGTTCAAATCCTAATGAACTGGCTGATGCTTCACTTATCATAATGGTTTTCCAGAACTGTCGTTTATGAACAATGCTTTTCTTGCATCCATTGCCTGACATGTTCGTTAGTCAGGCAATGGATAGGCCTTAACCGTTAACTAAGCGCGTTAATGGCATAGTCAATGTAGGAATTTGCCTCAACGGCTGCATCTCCACTTAGACCATGGTTGGCTTTGATATGGCTGAGCGCTTCAACATACCAACTGGGAGATAGTTCGAACGCTTTGTTAATTTCTGCAGCTCCAGCAACCAGATAATCGTCCATTGGGCCTGTACCACCTGCCACTAGACAATAGGTAACCATCCGCAGATAATAGCCAATGTCACGAGAGCACTTAGCTTTACCTTCAGGTGTGGAAGCATAGTTGTTGCCCTGCATTTGGGTAGTGTAGGGGAACTTTTGGTATACAGCCTGAGCCGCACCGTTAACTAAGCTTTCTGCATTTTTTGTAAGGGTTTGAGCAGCAGATAGGCCTGCCTGGGCCTGACGAAAACGGCCAAAAGCAACTTGCATTTCAACGCTGCTTAGAAAGCGACCCTGGGAATCAGCTGTTGCGACAGCTTCTGTCATGGGTGTTTTCATGATGCTAAATCTCTCCAAAAAAAATATCTACAAAATTGACAAACGAGTTATTAACGTTGCGCAGAGTTAACCAACAGCACTTGCTGCCCGATCAAAGTAGCTGCTAAGTTCAGCCATCAAGGAGCTGCAATCACCTTGAGTAATACCTGCTCTGTCATTTGCGATCGCAATTGCCGCTTCTTTCATCTTATTCACACCTTCTGCCACTGAAGCACCGGGTACGCCTAAGGCTAGATAAGTTTCACGTAAACCATTCAAACACCGATCATCTAATACGCTGGCATCACCCGTAAATATTGCATAGGTAACATAGCGCAGAATGATTTCCATATCCCGTAAACAAGCAGCCATACGACGATGGGTATATGCATTACCCCCTGGTGCAATTAGTTGGGGCTGCTCCTTGAACAGTACCCGTGCTGCATTGGTAACAATGGCACTGGCGTTACCTGTTAGCCGGTTAACCACATCCATGCGCTTACTTCCCTCTGCAACGAGTTGACTCAGCGCTTGGATTTGGGAATCGCCAATGTATTCACCTCGTGCATCGGCTTGGGCAATAACCTTTGTAAAAGCATCGAACATGGAAAAATCTCCTACTCAAAACAAGCATATACAAGTATTAAAGAAGCTGTTGGAAAAAGCTTCAAATTTCACCAACAAGATGTTCTAAACAAAACATATCTCAAACGAGTGAAACTAATTTCCTTCTATTTGAGAGAGGAGAGCAACGCCCTAACAAGAAAAAATTGAAGAACATCTTAATGGAGAAAAGCATCAAAATACATCTCCCTCAAAGCTTATAAACTTTATCGGAAATAAATCCTTGTTGTACAAGGTTTTAGAAACTGTTGGAAGGCAGCCTAAATACTTGCTAAAAGGCATGGAGTTAGTGACGCTCCTAATCTTACTTGCCGATTAAGTCTAATGCGCTGTTAGCAAATGTTACTTTGCTAACAACCTTTGAGGGAAGAGAGCCCTGACCTCAATCAAGGCTCTGACTTTTGAACCAAGTTGATTTAATCAATTTGATTGTGCAAGCACTGTGCATGGCTTTGTATCTGAATGCTTACAATTCTCTAAATGCCTGTGAAATATACCTTAGAGAGACTGGTAGCAGGATTTGCACAAGCTTATGAATGTTTACATTCTGTTGCATCCTTCTCAGTCATAGTCGCATCTCCACAATCAAACAGCATGGTACGCAGATATCGATCGGCCCATTCAGCGCCAAAGGCACACTCTAGGATTCGTCTGGTTTTATCATTTTTTTGTTGCTGTAGGCAATAGCGACGTTGACCAGCCATAATCAGTGCCTCTTGTTCCATAGAATCAACAGGACTGGTCTGTTTACTTAATTGACAATGAATTGACAAAAATTGACTTGCTTGAGTTAGAAATAACATTTCTTCCTGCTCGTTTGTAGGGCTAACAAACAAACAAAAATCAGAAAAAATATCGCCCCAATCGGGTAACTTTCGTGGTTGGGTAAACTGGTTCCTTGGCAACTGTTTCAAAGCCTGATAATAATTGGCAGGTAAGCTTTGAACAGCGGAAACAGGGGATAAATCAACAATTGCAGCACTAATCTTTCCTCGGCCTGCTACAATATCAACGCCAAAAATTGGTAAGGGATAATTAGTCCGTGGGAACATGACGCAGTGAAGAATATCCAAATGTTGTCCCACTTTGGCTAGCTCTAAATGAACTTTACGAAACTGCACCGTTTGATAACAGTGGTTTTCAATGGTTAGTCTCTCACCTTCAAGCGTCCCTTCGATATAGCCTAAGTCCTTGGGCGTCTGATAAGGATAAAGTACAAACTGACTTTGCCAGATTGATTCAAGGGTTTTGGCTAGTTGAGAGATTAAAGGGTGCTGATATTGACACAGAGAGCTGTAACGAACTTGATTCATGATTATAGGTAAGTCATTGTGAAGTCTTGATGGCAATGGTTGCCGCCCTTTGTTCGATCACCTCCCAAATATGGTGCATTGTTTAACTGGTTGATCACATTTGGAAGTTGAAAAACCTGTGGGTTGAGTATTGCAAAGGTATACCCTTACCATGCCGTACCACTGTGCAAACTCTGTGCACATTTAAGGCTGTATTGACAAATATCTGGTGTGTAGGGGCTATTCTAAGGCAAAAATCGCATTTTCTTGGTTACACCAGGCGTGATAACGCTTTAACCGATTCAGGATACGGAATACTAGATTCTGTCCCTGGGTTAATTTAGTAATGTAGTCATCTGCGCCAACAGCAAATGCTTTAGATTGACTATCTTGATCCCCATGGACGCTTAAAAAAATAATAGGTATATGCTGCCATTCAGGATGACTACGGATCACTTTACAAAGTTCAAATCCATTGATACCAGGCATTTCAATATCTAGAATAATAACATCGGGTATTATTTGGTTAAATATTGTCCAAAAGCGCTGTGAATTCGCTAAAGGAGTAATTTGAAAATGCCAGGGCTGCAGCAATTTCATCACCTGTTGTAGGTAATGACTATCGTCATCGACCAACATGATTTTGCTGTGACGGTATCTAAGGTATGTTGCCTGATCGATAGCTTCTAACACTTCTGCAGGACTAACTGGATATTCCAGGACCATAGCAGCCCCTCGACGAGTCAAATCCAGGCGATTGCTAAAATCTGCTTGGGGGGTGATCAAGATCATCGGCAGCTGAGGCCAATGGCTATTCAATTTGGTAATCAATTGCAGCAGCAGCTGTGAATTAGCTTCAGCCAATACAAGATCGCTGTCGCTACCAACAAGGTTGATGAGCACCAGGTCTGGGAGGTCTGCAGCTACATCCAGGGAGTTTTGTTGGAAGTCATTTAAACCTAGTGCTTGGGCTGCCATCTCATTAGAGGTAGCGATCTCTAGGCACAGACCTTGGGCCACGGCCAACGCCATTAGCTGCTGAATATACGGAGCTTCATTCGTATCGATGATGAGAATTTTAGGCAAATGGGGGGTGGTTTCTGACCAAGACACTAACTGAGGTGGATTGTCTAATGTATGGCCTAAGGTGGTCACCAGGGTCTGGAATTGTTTTGTTTGTGTAGAGGATAGGGTCACTGTTTCCAGGAGCTGCTCTATCTGTACAGCTAAACGATGTCCCTCAAGCAATCCAAAAATTCCTAAGGTGCCTGCCAAACTATGGGCCATTTGTTTGGCCTGCATCCGCTGCTGCTCATTTATGTCCTGTTCTCTGAGGGTTTGTGACAGATGTGCTAGGTAACGCCAACGTTTTACGCTTTCATCTTTATGGGTTTGCCAAGTTTGAGTTAGTCCCTGTAAATACTGAGCCTGACGTTCAGGCGAAATTGTTTGAGATAGTTTTTGATTGTGCAGGGACGTTAGTGGGGATGCACCTAGGCGATAGCCTAACCCCCGTACAGTTTCAATCACCTCAGCCGAAATGCCCGCAGCCTTGAGTTTTTGGCGTAGTCCCCGAATATGCGATCGCACAGTCGCTTCACTGGGAAATTCATCTGAAGACCAGATCTGATCTAGCAGGACAGATGTGCTAAAAACCTGATGGCTATGGCGTAAGAAAAATTCAAGCAGGGCGTACTCTTTGGCCGTTAGCGTTACAGGATACCCTTGGTAGGTAACGTTACAGCTGACTGGATCCAGACATAGATCCCCCCAACCCAAAACAGGTTGCGGTTCGGCAGCCATACGCCGTACCAATACTTGAATACGCGCTAGCAGTTCTTTGATATCAAAAGGCTTTACTAAATAATCGTCTGCACCGGCCTCTAGACCTTGGATTTTGTCAACCTGTTGATGTCTAGACGACAACAGCAAAATGGGCACACCATAGCCTTCACTGCGCAACCGCTGACAGAGTTGCAGACCATTAAGGTGAGGCAGTACCCAATCCAAGAGAATCAGGTCATAGCTAAAGGTAGACGCATAGGACCAACCCATTTCGCCATCAGCTACCCGATCAACAATATAATTCTGTATTGTTAACTGCTGAATGAGGACTTCAGCGAGGGCATTATCATCGTCTACTAATAAGATTTTCATTGTTTAATCTAGAGTCTCCATCCTATTAGCTTGGCTATTTGACTGGCTAAGGATAAGGGGTCAAAGGGTTTAGTAATGACCCCAGTCACCCCAATCTTTTGAAACAGACGTTTTTCTGCTGTTCCAGTTTTAGCCGTCAACAAAATAACTGGAATATTTTTAGTCTGAAGATTACTATGTAAACTCTCAAAAGTACTAATACCATCTACCTCAGGCATCATGACATCAAGTAAGATGGCATCTGGTTGGCGTGTTTCAGCCAGATGCAGCCCTTCTTGCCCTGAAGATGCACAAATGATTTGCCAGTTAGCTTCCATCTTTAAACTGAGCCTAACCACCTTCTGAATAGGCTCCTCATCGTCAATCACCAGTATCAGTTTGGATGTCATGGTGTTTTGCATATCTGATCGTAGACCTGCTGATGGGAAAGAGGGACCGTAAAATAAAAGCTACTACCTGCACCTACTTGACTTTCGGCCCAAATTTTGCCGCCATGTTGTTCTATAATTTTACGACAGATAGTTAAGCCTAGACCTGTTCCTCCCTTCTTCCGAGAATCAGAAGAATCAACCTGCTGAAATCGTTCAAATATACTATCTAATTTATCGGTCGGAATGCCCTGTCCATTATCCTTCACACAGAAAAGTGCGGCTTCTGAAGAACAAGATTTAAGATACCCATTAGACAATTGCTTTGCAGTAGAGTATAGCTGCAAACTTAAAATGATTGTGTTACCAGGAACTGAAAATTTAATCGCGTTACCAATTAAATTGGTTAAGGTTTGCACAATGTAGTCTGGATCAGCCCAAATCGAAATCGGTTCCAGACGGGTATGTATTTTGATACCGTTTTGCTGGGCCATGGTCTGCATTGCTTCAGCCGCTTGTTCTACCAAATCTGCTGCTTTACAAGTACAGTTGTCCATGGTAACTTCACCGGACTCTATCCGCTGCAGATCCAGTACATTGTTGACTAAACGGACAAGTCTATCGGTACTCTCATCGGCAACTGCCAACATTTGTTGACCTTCTTCTGATAGGTGTCCCAAACGCCCCGTGGCAATCAGCTTTAATGAGCCATGCAGTGAGGTTAGCGGGGTTCTTAATTCATGGCTGACAACAGCAATAAATTCATCTTTCATGCGTTCGATGGCTTTGCGATCGCTAATGTCTGTTGTCAGTGCAAAAAAGCCATTTATTTTTGCCTGTCCTTTTTTAATCAGTTCCAGATGAGGAATATAGCTGACACTAACGGAACGGATACGTCCATCTTTGAAAATGAGTTCACTCTCGTAGGTGACTTGATCGCCTCTTAAAGCTGCTTCAATATAAGGGTAGATCGTCTGATAGTAGTCAGGGTCTTTAAAAGCCTTGATGGGGTTACCATAAAGGGCTGCTGGATCTTGACCCAGCCAGTAGTCATAGGCCTGATTGTTAAATCGATAACATTGTTGGGCATCGACATAGGCAATAAGAACTGGCAAATTATTTGTAATCAAACGTACTTGCTCTTCACTTTGTCGCAATGCTATTTCAATCTGCTTTCGTTCTTGAATTTCTTGTTGTAGGCTTCTATTAGCTGTAGTTAATTCTGCTGTGCGCAACTTTACCCGTTTTTCTAAATATTCCAGCATCTGGCTTTGGGAAAGCGCAATGCTAATCTGAACAGCTAATTGCTGCATTAAATCTAATTCAAATTCTGTCCATTTCCGTGGGCTTTTACATTGGTGCGCAATCAGCAAACCCCAGAGATGATGTCTGTTGGATGCATCGGGTGATGATTGTTCCGGTGCTAATGGATGCACGATCGGAACAATAAGCTTAGATTGAATCTCCCACTGTTCAACAAATTCAATTAAGCACTCAGCTATTCCAGCGTCAGGGGCATGAACATCTGTAATGGCGTGCACACGACCTTTTGCATAGAGCTGCTGATACTCTTCTGGAAACACCTCTTCAGGAAAGTCCATGCCTAAAACGGCTGGATAGGGTGCCTTAACAGCCTCACTCGTTGCCTTGCCGGTGCCATCTGGTAAAACTCTGTAGATTAATACTCGATCGGCATTTAGTAGGTTTTGGACCTCCTCAACGGTGGTTTGCAAGATTTCTTTGAGCTGTAGGGACTGACGGATTTTGAGGGTAATTTCTGCAAAGATTTGAGCGCGTTGATGCTGGCGCTTGGTCACCACCTCAGTATTTTGATTATTAGAGGCTATTAACAGACGCTTGTGAGAAATGACTCCCTCTAAACTACCCTGCCCATCCAACACGGGAAGATAGCCAATCTGATGGCGCTCAAACTGCTCCAGTAGCGATGCAACCGTAGATAATTCAGAGTTTGCTGCCGTTATCACAGGCCGTGTCATTACCTTCGATAATCGTAATTTGGCCCAGTCAGTTCTTTGAGCAATGATTTTTAGGACATCGTGTCGAGTAACAATGCCAACGACCTGGCCACGACGCAACACAACAATGCAGCCGATTTCAGGATGAGCCGTAAATTTCGCTAAAGCTCTGGGCAGCAGAGTTTGACTGGAGGCAGTCAATGGCTGAACATTAATTACCTCTTTCCAGGGAGAAAGTTCGCGTACGCCAAGCACCATCAGCGATAAACTAAATTGCGCCACTAATAATCTATTAGGTATTTGGCAGAATCGTTACTAAATTGTTTACATTCTTTAAGTTTTAAGAAATTATTCAAAGCATCACCATAAAAAAATATTGCTGGTAAGAAAGTAATCACTTCCCTGCCAGCAATGTTCTGCTTGACGCAAGCCTAAATCTTGTCCCTATCCAGAGCTGATTTTTCTCTGTAAGAGACTATAAATTCTAACGGTAGTGTCGTTTAGAGTTCTATTATGCTTGCAATTTTTCCCCCCTGGCGTTGCACCCGTTGCATATGGGGCGTTAACTCCTCATAGGGAATGATGACCGCTTTGTTTACTCGCCGGACTTTGGGGTAGCCTGGGCCACTGATCGCGGCAACTTCAACCCGGAAAAGCCGACCAGACCCAAAGGCCTTTGAACCCCCAAAGGCACTGACAGAGGCATCTCCTTTAAGCGCTGGTCTAAACGCATTATTGTTGGTGCTACCCAAGGGGGGCTTCACTACCGAGGCTGTGTTCCGAGCAAGATCTTTGACAAGCTGAGGGGCATTCCCGGTAAATTGGGCTTTGTCGCTGCTGGCATAGCCACGATAGAGCTGGAAGAGACGGGGAAACCCGACGGAGCGCTGTCCTATCCCTGTCGTCACCAGATCACGGTAATAGGGGACAACATTTTCTCCAAAGTAGGTTTGATACTCGACTGAGTCAATGTAAGTATCAATATCCGCCTCAAAGCCTTTAGACTCATAAAAATCTAAGTGTTCTACAATTTCACCTTGATCATAGGGAGCCCGACCCAGGAGATGTTTAAAGTTCAGCTCGATTGTCCGACTTTGGAAGGTGTTGTAGAAAAACTTTTGCTTGTACAAGTCTGACTTAGCGACTTGTCGTACAAATTCCTGTACGGTGATTTTGCGATCGCGTAGCAACGATTCAGCAATCACAAGCCGATCAGATGACAGCAGGTGGGGGTTACCGAGTACCTGCTGATACACGGCCAGAATAATCACTTCAACGTCTTGCGATGTAGCATTAGGTCGCAGTTCTAATAGAGCCGCATCACTAAACGCAGAGGTACCTAGACGAGAGGCTGCTGTTGTAATAGCCATTAGAAATTTTCCTTTATTTCACAGAACTAGACAGCAGTCACACTAAGCACCCTATTACCAGAACGATTTAGCTGTTGTAGCTTATTCGTCAGCTGGTCATAGGAAACCAGTACCTCTGTAACACTTTGTCTGACGACAGTAGCATTAGGGGATGCCGCCCGGACAACTCGAAGTTGGTAGACATCACCACGAGCGCCCCCTAATGGTCCAGATAGAGCCACACGCTTGGATACACTCAGCGGAGCCGGTAAATTTTTAGCCACGGCCACTGTCAATCGAGGTTGTTTTTGGCCCTGGGCGCGATCGCTGTTGGCATAGCCACCATAAAGCTCTAACAAACGACTAAAGCCAACTGTCCGTTGACCAGGATGATCGGTTTGAAAGTCTCTGTGGTAGGGAACAATATTATCCCCAAAACTATTTTCATATTCTACAGAGCTGATGTAAGAGTCAATCTCCGCTTCGTATCCCTTGGTCAGGAAGAGATCTAAATGGTAGGCAATTTCACTTTGATCATAGGGAGCCCGACCCAGCAGATGCTTGTAGTTCAGCTCAATAAAGCGAACATGGAAGTTGGGATATAAAAACTTTTGGCGGTAGAGGTCTGACTCTGCAATTGCGCGAACAAAGTCTCGGACTGAAATAATGCCCTGGGCCAAAAGTGACTCAGGTTCTTCCAATCTATCATTCTCCATGAGATGCTCATTGCCGAGCACCTGCCGATAGGCTGCCGAAATAACCGCTTGGACATCATCTCGGAGCCAATTGGGTCTCAATTCAACAGGATCAGCCTCATCAAAGGGTTTAATTCCCAATCTTCCGGCTTCTTGCAAACCAGCCATAGTTTTTTACCTAACGTCACTACTTAATAAACAAGCCTTTCCATGGATTTTTAACGTTATGATTTACAAAGTTATCCGAAATGCAAAAAAGCAACATTGCTGATTCTCAAACGTCTCTAATCTGTAAATTTTGCCAAAAAGCGTTTATTTCAGATTGATTTGCTCTAAAAACCAGCAATGATAGCAGCACCGTCCCACTTTTTAACCCTTATCCATGGCCGGACAGTAATCGCCCTTAAAGCGCGTTGATGATGTAATCAATGTAGGAATTGATCTCAAGTCCGGGGTCACCCGTTAAACCATGATTTTCCTTGATATACTTAAGGGCCTCAGCATACCAACTTGGAACTAATTCAAAGCTACTGTGCATTTCCGCTAAACCTGCTAATAGATAGTCATCAGCTGGACCAGTCCCCCCTGCAATCAGGCAGTATTGAATAATCCGCACATAGTAACCAATGTCACGCAGGCACTTAGCTTGACCACGGGCATCAAAGGCATAGTTACTGCCCTGCATAGTTTTCGTATAAGGAAATGCCTGATAAACTGCGTTGGCAGCTCCTTCGGTCAGTTGGTCTGCCTTGATGCTGAGTTCTCTGGCTGCCTCTAGATCAGCCGTTGCCAGACGTAAACGACCAAAGGCAATTTGAAGTTCAACATTACCTAGGTAGCGACCTTGGGAGTCAGCAGCTACAACGGCTTCAGTTAATTGTGTTTTCATTGGGATAGTTCTTTACTCGTGTTTTAGTAAGGATGGTTTGGGAAAGCATTGTTGAGAGCAAGTGGCTTAGAGGGATAACTTGCTCAGCGATGGCTGGAAATTGTTGTCCAGGGTTAACTCAATTAGCTCACGGCGGCAGCAGCGCGATCAAAGTAGCCAGCCACTTCAGCCATCAGGGCACTGCAATCACCCGGTTGAATATTGTTGGGGTCGCTTGCGATCGCAATTGCAGCATCCTTCATCTTAAGGATACTAGTCGCCATTGAAGAGCTAGGAACTCCCAAAGCCAAATAGGTCTCACGCAGACCATTCAAACAGCGATCATCTAGGACACTAGCATCGCCTAGAAACACAGCATACGTGACATAGCGAAGAATAATATCCATATCGCGTAAACAGGCCGAAACTCGACGATTCGTATAAGCATTACCGCCAGGAGCAATTAATTGGGGTTGCTCTTCAAATAATGCCCGTGCAGCATTGGTGACGATTGCAGAAGCATTGCCTGTAATTCGATTCACAACATCAGTACGCTTTGCCCCATCCTTAACGACAGCCAATAGAGCATTAATTTGATCAGTACCCACTAACTGGCCCCGATTATCAGCCTGCGAAACAACCTTCGTAAAGGCATCTAACATTGATCTAATCTCCTAATTTCTTCTTTTCGATTGAGTTAGATGGTGCAATCTGACTTAGTCAATGCCAACTAACGTCTGTCTGAACAGCCTGAAAAGCTCGCCATCCAAAACCTATTCGCCTTACACAGTTATCTCAGTGCAGAGGACGTGGGCAAAACCATAAGTTTCCTCAACGGTAACTGATGATATGTATTGGCTTTGTCGACGACAGACTAGTAACCTCAAGAATTACATGGATTTTAATCACTTTTTTCTAAGCATTAAAGTCCCTAATTCCTTCGGTCAAATCCTAGTAATTTATTAGAGCAGTCAAATTGTGCAGAATCTGTGCAGAATCCAGGAAAGAATATGCAACATATACCTAAACAAGCATCTTGAAAGGTTACAAGGCTATTTTTTAGGATACGTATAACAGATTAGCTTCTAGAAAACATGCATTAAGGAAGCAACATTTTTATAGAGTGTAACTCTGGTAAAACGCCCTTTCCAAAAGGAGTTTGCAGATTGATTCATTTTATTGATCACATATTTAATGATTAAAAAAACAATGAGGTTTATATAGTTAAAATTGGTTGATTTAGCTTTGCCAAATTGGCATGCTTTCAATTATTTTGGTGACAAAGACCTGACAAGTTGAGATTAAGGTCTGTAACATTTTGTTCGTTTGAGGAAGATTGCAATTTGCTTTACCTCTTATAATTCAATATAGGTATTGCATTTTCTTCCTTTGAAAACATAAGAGTGAAGGCTTACAACAAATATGACGATTCCACTATTAGCGTATTCTCCCTCTTGTCCTAATCAGCGTGTTGATGCCCTGGGTGCTCCAGATGATGAAGCAATCATCTATTCAACCGATGATTTGTTTTCGCCGACAGAGATGGGGGCTCTTATTGATGCAGCCTATCGACAAATTTTCTTTTACGCGTTTAGGTGGGACCGTGAGATTGCTCTAGAATCTCAGTTGCGTAACAGACAGATCACGGTACGTGATTTCATTCGAGGATTGCTGTTGTCAAATACCTTTATTGATAGTTTTTACAGTAAGAACAGTAACTACCGCTTTGTTAAGCATTGCGTCGAGAGAGTTTTAGGGCGTCAAGTTTATAGTAAAGCAGAGCAAATTGCTTGGTCGGCAGTGGTTATGAGCAAAGGGCTCCAGGGCTTTATTGATGAGTTGCTCAATAGTGATGAATATATTGAAAGCTTCGGTGAAAATGTTGTACCTTATCATCGCCGTCGAACGTTGCCTAGTCGTTCTGTAGGAGAAATTCCCTTTAATATTGCGTCTCCTCGCTACGATGCCTATCATCGCGACCAGTTAGGATTCCCTCAACCGATTTGGCAAGAAGCTGTTCGCACCTTCCGTTCCTATGAGCAAAAACCCAAGGTTGGGGATCCCACTTTGTTTCTTAATATGGCAAAGGCACTGGTTCCTCAAACGCGTAACCCAAATACTGTTTCCATTGAGAGTATTGATATCAATTCTACTGTTCCCTATCGTGACATTGATAGGGGAACATCCTTAAAGTGGGGCAAGCCATCAGCATCCGCCTCAATCAAATGACTGGGTGATGAGCTGGGACCCTAGTGCATTGTGTCAGCGCTAACAATTCGGGTTGGTTACGGATAGGGTAAAGAGTGACTCTTCATCCCTGTAGGCTCTTTACCAGTCTTACCTGAAATCTTAGTAGGCTTGACAAACCTCTAGGAGCTTGGCCTGGGTTCCCAGCTTGTCATATCCCACGATCGACTAGCACTATGTTTTTGCAGGGGTTTACCTGGCTTAAAGCGCTACAAGAAAGCCTGAAGCCCTTGAAAGTATGTGCTGCAAATTGCTATCCCCTATTACCGAAGCTTGGTACCTTATATTAATAAGGTGCTAAGCAGTTGCCTGGGAATTTCTGGTAACAGCATAAATAGAACAATTTCAAGAGTTGATAAAAGATTGTGCATCCTTTACGGATATTTGCAACCCTTGATGATCCTGTGAACAGCTAATTTTGGGCTGATTGACATACTATAATTAGCGGGGTTCAATACCGCATTGTGACAGAATTTCGTTTTTAGTAGGAGGTATGGCAGGTATGGAAAGGTTTCGATCACTGGCGCGATCGATTATGGGCGTTTTCTTGGTTGCGATCGCAACTCTACTTGTAAGCTGTAGTTCTGGCAGTCAATCTGCTGCCCCCCAAACCTACTCTGCTGACCAGATAGCTCAAATTGCTATTTATGCTGGTCGCATCCAAACATCAAAAGATCGTCTACCCGAATTAGCTGGCTACATTCGCGATGAAAACTGGGCGAATATCGACAACTTTATCCATGGTCCCTTGGGTGAACTAAGGGAGCGGATGAACCGCTTAGCGTTTAAACTACTGCCTAGTGATAAAGCTGAGGCACTGGCACTATCCGATGATATTTCAGAGGATCTAGAAGCCATGAGTGCAGCTGTGGGTGCCTTTGACAGTGATCGTACTAATAGAGCTTACATCAGGTTTGCAAAGGATTTGAGCACGTTTCTCAACCTGGTACCTACCGAAGCATCATAAGTAGACTTAATCCACAGATCTGTATGACACGAATTGCTATCGTTGGTTGCGGCATTATTGGCGCAATGCTGGCTTACGAACTGAGCAGCCATAGCCACTTAGACATTCACGTCATCGATCAAGGGAATCCTGCCCAAGGCTCTACCCAAGCAGCCTTGGGCGTTTTGATGGGTATCATTAGCCATAAAGTCAAAGGTCGTAACTGGCGTTTACGCCGGGATAGTATTGAACGCTACAAAACCTTACTCCCTGAACTAGAAGAGACCCTAGGGAAAACAATTCCCCATATTCAAGGGTTACTCAGTCTGTGTTTTGATCCCGAACAACTGTCTCACTGGCAGTCCTTACAAGAAAAGCGAGCCAGCCAGGGATATCCTTTAGAAATTTGGACCCCTGACCAGCTGCGACAGCACTGCCCGCAGATCAATGCCCATACGGTGGCGGCAGCGATTTACTCTCCCCAAGATGGTCAGGTACATCCTCAAGAATTAGCCCTGGCCCTGGTAGAGGCCGCCCAACGGCGGGGGGTGACAACCCACTGGCAAAGTCCGGTTTTGGGTCTAAACACTCGGTCCGGCTATTGTTCACAGCTACAGCTGCCTGACGAAACCCTGGATGTGGATTATGTAGTGCTATCAGCCGGACTGGACTCGGCTGACTTGAGTCAAATTGGCACTGAGCCTTTGCCTATGATTCCGGTACTGGGGCAGGCCATGGAAATTGAGTTAGACCACCCCCTGGGACATGACGACTTTCAGCCAGTACTTACTGGCCATGATGTACATATTGTGCCGTTGGGGCAGGCACGTTATTGGGTCGGTGCAACGGTAGAGTTTCCCCCTGGGGGCGAAGCGGTAGAACTGCCGCTAGAAGACGACCTTGAGTTGGTCCCCGATGTAGAACGTTTGGAACAGATGCGGCAAATAGCCACAGACTATTGCCCAGCTTTGCTCAAGGGCCGGATTGTACGCCATTGGATTGGGCTACGACCTCGTCCGCAGGGGCAGGGTGCCCCAGTCATTAAACCCTTGGCGGGATTTGAGAATGTGATCTTAGCCACAGGCCATTATCGCAATGGGGTATTGCTGGCACCGGGAACAGCGATAACCGTGGCAGAGCTACTGGGTTTAACCGCAAAAAATGAAGATAACGACTCAGAAAACAATAACCCAGAAGTCCAATAGGAAATCTGAAAAGGGCAAATGCTGAAACCTTGAGTTCCTGAGTTCCTAGCTAGCTGTAAGACGGTTTGTCCATAGACGCTGTGCTACAGGTGCATGGACGAAATCAACCATCCTACGCAATTTAGTCTGGAAAAATAGCGGCATAATTTGAAGAGATCCCAGTGATTGGCTGCTAGGTGCTTCCCATGACTGACGTTTTTATCTCTTACTCCCGCAAAGATAAAGCTTTTGTACAGGTACTACATCAAGCACTGACTCAGAGTAAATATGATGCCTGGGTGGATTGGCAGGATATACCCCTCACTGCTGACTGGTGGGAAGAAATTAAGTCAGGCATTGAAGCGGCGGATACCTTCGTGTGTGTAATTAGCCCAGACTCGATGGCAATACCCTAATCGCACTGGGGCAAAACGGAGTAGTCAGACAACTACCAATTAAAATTGAATCCTTAAATGATCTGCTACAGCGGGGATGCAACTGGCTGCAAGATTATTTAGCTCACAGCAATCTTGCTACGGATAAACAACGGTTGCTGTGTGAGCAATAAGGGATCAAGTCAGAAATAGGCATAATTTCTGACAGATTTGTCCACCTATTTACTAAAACTCCCATGGTCGTTAAGTTAGACAACGTAGTCCCCTTTGGTCGATCATTTGACGAATATGTCAAAATGTTTAACCTGACAGAGAAAGATTTTCAACAGCCGATTCTCAGTGTTGCCGATGGTCCGGCTAGCTTTAACGCAGAAGGAACCAAGCTAGGGTATCGCATTATGTCTGTTGATCCGCTTTATTGTTTTAGTGCCGCGCAGATCAAGCAACGGTTTGATGCCGTTGTTGACAACATTATTTACCAGGTAGAAGCCTCGCTAGACGATTGGGTTTGGAGCTATCATCGCTCGCCTGAAAACCTGCGAAAAAACCGGGAGAACGCTATCCAGTTATTCTGCCAGGACTTTGAAAAGGGCAAATTTGAAGGCCGTTATCAGATAGGAGAATTACCTCAGCTACGCTATTCAGACCTGGCCTACAATCTAGGTTTATGTTCTCATTTTTTGTTTCTGTATTCTGAGCAATTTGACCAGACATTTCATCTGGATGCCATCGGTGAAATGCTGCGAGTCTGTCAGGAAATACGTATTTTCCCATTGCTTAATCTGGACCTAAAACCGTCACCCCATCTAGAGTTTGTGATTACTACCCTGACAGCGAGGGGATATCACTGCGAGATTCAAACCGTTGCCTATGAATTTCAACGCCGTGGCAACAGGATGTTAACAATTACCCACAGGCCCAATAACACTTTCTCAACAAGAGTAGCATAGGTAGAGTGTACGCAAATAATATGATCAGAAGACGACAATTCCTTCAAAGTACGGTGCTGTTTGTTGGAGGGATAGTTATGGGATGTACCCCTGCTAAGACCGGGGGTAATCAATGGTATATGCCCGATGAATCGATGCCCCATGAACGTACCTGGATGGCCTTTGGAGCTAGTGAACGGATTTGGGGACGACGGCTATTGCCGGAGGTCAGGCGTAATTTGGTTACCATTGCCCAAACCATTGCCCAGTATGAGCCAGTATCAATGCTAGTCAGAGCGGAGGAATATGATCTGGCCAAAGATTTACTGGGATCGTCCGTTGAGTTAATTGTTTCGCCATTGGATGATCTGTGGATACGGGATACGGGACCGTTATTTGTTTTTTCTAAGGAGGGACAAAAAGCTGGTATCGACTTTAATTTTAACGGCTGGGGTAGGAAGCAAGCCTTTCAGCAGGATGCAGCGGTGGCTAGTTTTGTAACCCAACAGGTGGGTGTTGAGGTCATTCACACTGACCTGGTGTTGGAGGGGGGGTGCATTGAGCTGGATGGTCATGGGACAGCCATCATCACCGAAAGCTGTGTGCTCAATGACAATCGCAACCCAGGTATGACCAAAGCCCAGTTTGAAGACCAGCTGATGCCGCTTCTCGGTCTGGAGAAGATTATCTGGTTACCGGGGATTAAAGGACAAGATATTACAGATGGTCATACTGATTTTTATGCTCGTTTTGCCAGACCAGATGTAGTGCTTGCCAGCTATGAGCCCGATCCACGTTTTGCTGACCATGAGATTACTAAACAGCATCTGGAAATTTTAGCGAGGGCCACAGATGCTCAGGATAACCCCCTCGATGTCATTGTGCTTGAAGCACCCAGTACCATTCGAGAGACCTACGAGACGTCAGACTTTGCCGCTGGTTATATTGGGTTCTATGTCTGTAATGGTGCTGTGATTATGCAAGAATTTGGCGATGACCAAGCCGATAAAGCAGCTCAGCAAACATTACAGCAGGCCTTTCCAGACCGTGAAATCGTTGCCATTAATATTGACGGTATTGCCGCTGGCGGTGGCAGCATCCACTGTGCGACGCAGCAGGAGCCAGCAATGGATATAACGGTTCTAAACATATAAGGGAATTCCGAACTCCGAATTCCGAATTTCGTAGGGCTTTGCCCTTCTCGCAGAATACTCTAGATCCCTGGAGAAATCGTCCCGCTTTATCTTGGTACCCTAGCCTGGTTATAACAGTGAGTTGGAAATAGGTGCATTCAATGCCTTTTGGAACCGCTACAGAATGTGGATGCTTATGCTACGCTTACGGCATCGTTATAGGCTGAAAATACAGTTCTGGTTCTGAATTCATGACTATGCGTAACGTTACAGCTGCCATCGGTTTATTAGGATTAATCCTGCTTGCAGGCACTGCTTATTTTTCTCGCCAGCAGGCTATTGCCCAGGCGACAGCCCCCACAGGATTAATTGTGAAGGCCAGTCCCTACAGTGTTGAGGAGACAGAAGCCAGGTTTAAGCAGATTCTAGACGCTAAAGGTTTAAACGTATTTGCCACCGTTGACCATGAGAAAAATGCAGCGGGGGCAGGTCTGGAGCTACGCCCCACCCGCGTGGTTATTTTTGGTAATCCTAAGGTGGGTACTCCCTTGATGCAGTGTCAGCAAACGATTGCCATTGACTTACCACAAAAGGTCCTGATCTGGGAGGATGAGCAAGGTCAGGTACAGCTGGCTTACAATGACCCGCAATATTTAGGGGGACGTCATCGGTTAGATGGCTGTGGTGTAGAGGCTTTGAAGACAATTTCAGGTGCGTTGGATAATTTAACGAATGGTGCATTGGCGAAGTCTCTTTGAAGAGAATCGCATCGTAAGGACTGTATAACTACCAATACTGGGAACTATAGATTATTAGACAGACCCTTTATTGTCTAAACCTCTATATCTAACCAAAGCCCTTTGTGCCCCTTAGTGTCCATAGAGGGCTTTTTATTATCTATCGCAGAGAAGACTTTCCCAAAATTGGGTGTTAGTAAATCTGGGAAAGATCGTTACATTTTTTATTTTTCTTTTCTCGCAAGTATTTAGAGTAGCCTAAGCGCCGCTACAATTCTACAAACAAGCACCTATGCTGACACCATAGAGACATTTTGGGACATTCTATGGTTAAGCCAAACGCCCATAATACAACGAAGGAAGCAAGTACTCATCCTTCAAAAAAGACCCCTAATAAACCTAAAGCTACCCAGAAGCAAACTGTCAAAGCTGCCAAGCGCAGGGCCACTAAAAAGATGGCTGACAAAACGCCAGTAAATCAGATCGCAACGATTCCTATGGCTAAACCAGAAAAGGCGACAAAAAAGAAACTTGCCAAACGTGACGAATCTAAGAACAAACTTGTTCAGCAAAAGGAGCTAAAAGCCAATAAAAAGCTGAGTAAGCCTATTTACGAAGCTGAACTGGAGCGTTTGCAGCTTGAACTGGTGAAAATGCAAGAGTGGGTAAAGCATGCGGGTCTCAAAGTTGTTGTTATCTTTGAAGGTCGAGATGCGGCGGGTAAGGGGGGCGTGATTAAGCGCATTGCTGAATGCCTCAACCCTCGTGGTTGTAGGATTGTGGCGTTGGGCAAACCAACGGATCGAGAACGAACCCAATGGTATTTTCAGCGCTATGTGAGTCAGCTACCGGCAGCGGGGGAAATTGTTCTTTTTGATCGTAGTTGGTATAACCGAGCAGGGGTGGAGCGGGTGATGGGCTTTTGTACCCACAATGAATACACCGAATTTATGCGCACCTGTCCTGAATTTGAACATATGCTGCAGCGCTCAGGCATTATCTTGGTTAAATATTGGTTTTCTGTTAGTGACAAGGAACAGGAACGCCGATTCCAAGATCGAATTGACGATCCCACCAAACGCTGGAAGCTCAGCTCAATGGACCTGGAGGCCCGTGCGCGCTGGGTTGAGTATTCTAAGGCCAAGGATGACATGTTTGCCATGACTGACACCAGTAATTCACCCTGGTATGTGGTGGATGCCGATGATAAAAAACGGGCTAGACTTAACTGCATCAGTCATTTGCTTAGCCTGATTCCCTACGAGGAACTACCCTACGAACCGATTGTGTTACCGAAGCGTCAGCGGGCTATGGATTATGAGCGTCCGCCAAAGGAGACTCAACGGATGGTGCCTGTCCAGTTTTGATCGGCAACAATTCTTAGGGGCGTTGCATGCAATGCCTCTAAGAATTGTTTAATAGCGATCGCACAATCCCATAGGATATTGAGAGCAACCGCAAGGGTGTGCCCCTACTGGGGTCTGTATAACACCAGCCAGCGACCGGCCCATTCCATTTTGGGATAATTAATTTTCACCCAGTTCCAACGGGCAGGCAACTTACCCGGAATTATCAACACCGATGGATCGCTCATCAGTCGTCGCAAGAGTCGATTATCACTAGGGTTACCCAGATGAATCCACCGGCCCTTTAAATCATGGACAGTCGAGTCAGAGATAGCTGACAAGTTGGTTTCACTCACCAAACCATCATTGATAGTAATGGTGTCTTTATTGAGGCCAAAAGCTAACGAGGGTAGGGTTTCGTTATAAACTAGCACCGGCAACTTCTCTAGCTGTCGTTGGTAAATCACCTGAGAGACAATATCGGTACTCTCTTTCCAGGGACCGTTAGCTTGCACATAATAGCCACCATATAACAACAAAAGCAGCGACGGTACCAACACCATGGCCACCAGTCGGACTCTCGGGTTAACCTGGACAAAACGGTATAACCAAATTATCGTTCCCAGGGCTATTAGGGCCGGAATCGCCATGGGCCAGGTGACCGTTGAAGCCTGACCCAACAACTGATAGCCCATGGGAATCATTACTGCAAGAACAGCCAAGGTGCCATAGATTTGGGCGAACCAACGACTGTATTGCCATAACTGTTGTTGAGAGAGGGTGTGCAACAAATAGGCCACCAAAATGGCAAATCCGGCCAGAATGGGTAAGAGTCCGGCCAGGGATAGGCTGCCGGTGACACTATAAAATAACAACGGCAACGCTAGCCATAAAATGGATACTTGGCCTACGGTGGGATTTTGCCAGATGGGGCCGGTCAGATTGGGAACAACAACTACCCACCAGGGTAAACTCCCTAAAACAAACCCCAGGCTATACTGCCAGCGGGGATGCAACGGCGGTCCCCAAAAGGTATCTCGCCAGAAGAGTTTACGGGTATAGACCCAAAAGTCGGATATATGGCTATGGGCATGGATAAACCAAACACTGATTAGGGCGATACAGAGGAGGATGGCTGCGATCGCATGTCGCCAATGCACCCAATAGTTAGTCGGCCCAAACAGTAGCACATAGGCCCCCACCGTCAGCGGCAACAGCAAACTGCCCACCCCACTACACAGCGCCCCCAGGGCCAACATTACCGCCAGACCGTATAGACCCACCGGGCGTTTATCCAGGTGGTAAAACAAAGTGCAGTAAATCGCCCCCAGCTCAAAGGTAGCCAAAAAGATATCGGCAGACAAATAGCGACTACAGGCCAGCACCAGAGGGCAAGATAAATAGACCAATCCGGCCAGTAGACCCATGCGAGGCATACCAAACAGCCGCATGGAAATGCGATAGGTAAACACCACCTGGACCACCAGACAGAGTTGCACAAAAAAGCGCGCTCCAAAGGGGGTAATGCCCCACAGCTTCATCCCCAGACTGGTAAACCACAGGGGCACCGGCAAATAGCTAAAGTCATCCACCCCCAGCAAGCGTGGATGCATAAAATTCCCACTGGCCAGCATCTCCCGACTGATATCGGCAATGGCCCCTTCGGTGCCGGTGGTTACCACCCATAGATGTACATTTAGCAGCAGCACAGTCAGTACCACTGCCATCAGTAAATAGACAAATCGGTCAAGCCGAACGGGCTTGGTCATGGGCAGGTTAGAGCAGGGCAAAGCTTAAATAGTACAACATGCCAGTTAAGGCCCTGAAAGCGCTATTCGGCGTATTAGCGGCGCAATCTTAATAAAATCTAGAAATTTTTTAGTAAAGTCTGACTTCGAAACTTCAGTCAGCATAATGACAAAGAGGGTTTATACCTTCTTTTGTGTCCACTATTTCTGCCCTAAGACAGCCAATGCCCATTCCAGAGTTCATCATTGAAAAAGTCGTTGATGCTGTTCTAGAAGGCTCAGGCCTCAAGGAAAAAATAGGACGCAATGAACGTATTATCCGGCTGCTACAACACTTTGGTCTGGACGACATCCAGTCATTAACAAAATTTGAGGATGTCTATGCCTACGCCATAGTGCAATATGCCTTTGACGAAATAGGGCAGTGCAAGCCCAGACCGCTGATCGAATTTTTTAAGCTCAAAGAAGTTCGCGACGTTTTTCAAAGTGCCTACAGTCAAAATGATCCGGAAGTGTGGTTAAAAAAAGGAGAAGAGATTGCCCAATTTAAGCTGGGTAATAAGCTGCCAGCCTTGGACCCCAAGCGAGAACTGGCTACATTTGCTGGGGTATTTGTGGAACTGGTTAAAGAGACTCGCTCCGTTAAGGAAATTCGAGCAGAACAGAAGCAGCAAGCACGGTTTGAAAAATTACAACGGCAGCTGCAAACAATTCAAACCCAGATGCAGCAGTTACCAAGCCTGGAGGCCATTAATCAAAAGGTCAATCAGATTGCAGGCAATGAAACCCTATTGTTACCACCAGCGGCGCAGACCAGTAATGCCGCTAGTCTGGCCCGTGAGCTAGGGGACTGGTTTGATGTATTAGAGTATGACCGAGATCCAGATTACGAAGTCTGGAATACGAATTATTTTGAATGGATTATCAACTTTCCTCTGAGCCGTCGAAAGGTGTCTCGCACATTGGTGCGGGGTATGGCAGGGGAAGTGGGAATGGATGATCTAAAGGGATTTCAAAAACAAATTGAAGCAACCGGCGCAAATGAAGGTTGGATCGTGAGCCATCGACGGGTGAGTAAAGCAGCCCGCACCGCCGTAAATCAAGAGGAAATCTATGGAGATATTAGCTGCTACACCTTTGACGAACTCCTAGACGAAGATGCCGACTTTAGTAAATATTTAGAATGGCTGGAAGCAGATATTAAAAAGAGAACTGTAGATACAGACTACATCCCACTAGCCTGTCGCAAGGATGAACTTGACCCAGTTAACCAACAGAAAATTGGCGAGAGTGTCTATAGCGAAGACGATGGTTGGATCGATGGCTATGTAGACCAGTGGTTAGACGACCCGGCCAAAGAGCATCTGTCGATTTTAGGCGAGTTTGGTACCGGTAAAACCTGGTTTGCGCTGCACTATGCCTGGGTAGCGCTACAGCGATATCAGGATGCAAAAAAACGGGGGGTGGATCGACCACGGGTGCCTATTGTGGTACCGCTGCGGGACTATGCTAAAGCGGTAACGGTAGAATCTCTCTTTTCAGAGTTCTTTTTTCGTAAGCATGAAATTCTGAAAAACTATTCTGTCTTTGAGCAGCTTAACCGCATGGGGAAACTGTTGCTAATCTTTGATGGCTTTGATGAGATGGCTGCCAAAGTTGACCTGCAGGCCATGGTGGATAACTTTTGGGAATTAGCTAAAGTAGTAGTACCAGGGGCAAAGGCAATTTTGACCTGCCGCACGGAACATTTCCCTGATGCCATTAAGGGACGGCAGTTATTAAATGCAGAGCTGTTAGCCTCCACCGCTAGTCGGGCGGGGGAACCCCCTCAGTTTGAGGTGTTAGAGCTAGAAAAGTTTAGTGATCAACAGATTGCCCAACTTTTAGAACGTCAAGCCCAAGAGGCAACGGTTGAAAAAGTGCTTGGCAATCCGCAATTGCTGGATCTGGCGCGGCGTCCGGTGATGGTGGAGTTAATTTTAGAAGCGTTGCCGGATATTGAAGCGGGTAAACCCATTGATATGTCGCGGGTATATCTCTATGCGGTAACCCACAAGATGGAGAAGGATATTACCAGCAAGCGCACCTTTACCTCGTTGGCAGACAAGCTATATTTCCTCTGTGAGCTGTCCTGGGAAATGTTATCTACGGACCAGATGAGCCTTAACTATCGGGCCTTTCCAGAACGATTGGAACAGATGTTTGGTGACCGGGTGCAGGAAGAGCGAGAGCTAGACCACTGGCGCTATGACATGATGGGGCAAACCATGCTGATTCGCAATTCAGAAGGGGACTATAGCCCAGCTCATCGGTCGCTGTTGGAGTTTTTTGTCGCCTACAAGATTGTTGCTTCTTTGGGGGTGTTGGCAGAAGACTTTACAGCGGTGGCGCGACAGCAGTCTAATCTGCGTACAGAGTCTCCCCAGGTTTATGGCTGGGACGCTTACTTTAAACGCAGATGCGATGGCGAGGGCCACCCTGAGGCGATCGCGCCCCTGGCTAAGTTTGCCAGCTTATCAATGGATCAATTGTTGCCGCTGTTGAGTCAGGCAAAGCTGGCTAAGGCGGTGTTAGATTTGGCCCATCCCATGGTGGATGATGGCATTATGCGGGAGAGGCTATTACCGCTGCTGTGGGCCACTCGGGAGAAGTCTCTTAAAGAGATTGGTTATTTGGGGGGCAATGTGACCCAGCTGATGTTGGCGAAAACGCCTCATGGGCTTTCAAATAGTGATTTGAGTCGGGTAAAACTGCGGGGGGTGGACTTTGTTAAAACCTATCTCCATCGGATTAATTTTCAAGGGGCGCACCTGACAGAAGCTATCTTTTCTAAGGTGCTGGGTAACGTCAACTCGGTGGCCTTTAGCCCCGATGGCAAGCGACTGGCCATTGGTGATGGCAAAGGCTCTGTGCAGGTTTGGGATGTGGCCACCGGTCAGGTGGTGCTGATGTGTACCGGTCACTCAGGAGGGGTTAGGTCTGTGGCCTTTAGCCCGGATGGCGAGCGGTTGGCCTCGGGCAGTGATGACAAGACGGTGAAGCTGTGGTCGAGTGAGCGTGGCGAGTGTGTGGCCACCCTGGCGGGGCATGAAGATACGGTTAGGTCGGTGGCCTTTAGCCCGGATGGCGAGCGGTTGGCCTCGGGCAGTGATGACAAGACGGTGAAGCTGTGGTCGAGTGAGCGTGGCGAGTGTGTGGCCACCCTGGCGGGGCATGAAGATTGGGTTAGGTCGGTGGCCTTTAGCCCGGATGGCGAGCGGTTGGCCTCGGGCAGTGATGACAAGACGGTGAAGCTGTGGTCGAGTGAGCGTGGCGAGTGTGTGGCCACCCTGGCGGGGCATGAAGATGTGTGGCCACCCTGGCGGGGCATAGGTTTTCTCGGTGGCCTTTAGCCCGGATGGCGAGCGGTTGGCCTCGGGCAGTGATGACAAGACGGTGAAGCTGTGGTCGAGTGAGCGTGGCGAGTGTGTGGCCACCCTGGCGGGGCATGAAAATTGGGTTAGGTCTGTGGCCTTTAGCCCGGATGGCGAGCGGTTGGCCTCGGGCAGTTATGACCAGACGGTGAAGCTGTGGTCGAGTGAAAGTGGCGAGTGTGTGGCCACCCTGGCGGGGCATGAAAATGGGGTTAGGTCTGTGGCCTTTAGCCCGGATGGCGAGCGGTTGGCCTCGGGCAGTTCTGACCAGACGGTGAAGCTGTGGTCGAGTGGAGACTGTGTGGTGGCGAGGGTTTGGTGTGGCCTTTAGCCCGGATGGCGGTTGGCCTCGGGCATGACCAGACGGTGAAGCTGTGGTCGAGTAAAAGTGGAGACTGTGTGGCCACCCTGGCGGGGCATGAAGATTGGGTTAGGTCGGTGGCCTTTAGCCCGGATGGCGAGCGGTTGGCCTCGGGCAGTTCTGACCAGACGGTGAAGCTGTGGTCGAGTGAGCGTGGCGAGTGTGTGGCCACCCTGGCGGGGCATGAAGATTGGGTTAGGTCGGTGGCCTTTAGCCCGGATGGCGAGCGGTTGGCCTCGGGCAGTTCTGACAAGACGGTGAAGCTGTGGTCGAGTGAGCGTGGCGACTGTGTGGCCACCCTGGCGGGGCATGAAAATACGGTTGTCGGTTTTGTCTGTGGCCTTTAGCCCCGATGGCACCCGCCTGGCCTCGGGCAGTGCTGACAATACGATTCGTATCTGGGATGTTGCCACGGGGGAATGTTTACATGTAATTGATGAGCGTGTGTGCGGCGGGATGGATATTACGGGTGTAGAGGGCTTGAATGTAGGTCAACGCGCTACTCTGATACTAATGGGGGCGATTGATAACAACGGGTAACCCACCCCGCAGACTCCCCCAGGAGCAGGGGCGTTTTAGGTTTAGGGGGCGTTCAAAAATAACATGCCTCTAGCGGCATGGGATATTTACTTTGGCTCTTTTTCCATAGCAAACAGTCATGCATGATCGATACCATGGGTGAGCAGCTATGCTCATCAGGCGATGGACCTGGGACCTGCGCTGGATTTCAATCCGGCGTGGGTGAATGCATCATGCCAGTCTATCCAAGTATGAGCAGTGTACCGTTATGCTCAGAGAGGACATAACGGCTAACACGAAAACGGTATGAATTGTAATGGAACTGAGTGATTCAGAATGAACATCCCACCTTCAACCCATTTGAGAATCGCTATAGTAAACCCTTCGCTAAAATGGTGAATACTCAATCAGCCTAAGATTTTGGCAATGCCTGCATCATCTCCCTTTCCTGGGATGAACCCCTATCTAGAGTCTCCAGCCCTGTGGTCGGAGGTTCACTCCTGGTTAATTGTGGAACTGGCCCGCATGCTAAATCCACGGATTACGCCCAAGTATCGAGCCGCTGTAGAAAAACGGGTATACGAGGAAACGATTTTAATTGGCATACCCGATGTATCTATCGTGCAGCAACGGCCAAACGAAACTAAGCTTACCCAAGCATCAACAGCAACATTGAGCCAGCCTGTTTTGGTGGAACTACCGGAATGGGAGGCGACCGTTGAACGTTATTTAGAGATTCGTGATGTGACGACCGGAGCGGTAGTTACGGTGATAGAAGTGTTGTCACCCAAAAATAAGCGGTCTGGAGAGGGGCGTAATCAGTATTTGACTAAGCGGACCAAGGTGCTCAATAGTCAGAGTCATTTGATTGAGATAGATTTGTTGCGGGGTGGAGAACCGCTGCCAGTGAATCATGATCAAGTGTCGGATTATCGGGTTTTGGTAAGTCGGGTGGACCAGCGCCCGCTTGCCCAGCTTTACCCGTTTAATTTGAGAGATTCGTTACCGTGTTTTGCAGTGCCATTACGGATTGGGGATGAGGAACCGGTAATTGATCTTAATGAGTTGATGCAAATTGTTTACGAGTCGGCTGCATTGGATTTAACAATTGATTATGGACAACAGCCGATACCGCCACTGAATGAGACAGCGTATGGGTGGGTGAAAAGTTTAAAGTTAGGAGACTTACCAAGAACTTAGCGAGGATGCGTTAACCTGCCTTGAACTCAAAGTCGCAAGGCTAATTGGAGCAAAACCCACTAAAGGGGTTAAGATGTCGGCAAAAGATATACATATAAGGCTTTACAGTCAATTTTGTCGCTACCCTGCGAGAAGTCTTACGCCTATAGCGACAGCACTCAATTAGCGTTGAGTTTTGAACCTAACGTGGGTTTAAGCCTTCCAACTAACTTGGAGCAAGATTTCAGTTAACGAAACAACCGGTTAAATAGTTTAACTATCTAACCGGCTGGCTCCCTGCCAAGGACTTAACTTAAATTGTCGGTAAATACCTTCTTAGAAGTAAAGGTGTAATCCCTTCCTACCCTTAGCTTATCAAAATACGAGATAACTTTTCCCCTCCTGGGAGGGGCGTAGGGGTGGGTTTGCTAGAGAACGACAAATTTATTAACGTTTCGATTCGAGCCCTAATAATAGTTACCAATCTTACGATGATGCACAGCCGTTATCGACTCATCCTTAGAAACCTTACCCTCTTCAACCGTAGAGTACACCAGCCAGTGATCGCTCAGTTCCATCCGGGTAGTCACCGTGCATTCAAGATAGGCCAGCGCATCCGCCAGAATCGGAGACTTGTTATTAGCAGGGCGAGTACGAATCCCCGCAAATCGATCCGCACCGGGGGGAAACCGCTTAAGAAAGTGCTTCATCAAAGGCGCGTAATTACCCTCTTCGAGAATATTTAGCACAAAGGTATCGCCCACCTGCATAAGAGACTCAATCGCGCGGTCCTTAGCCACCGCGATAGTAAAGCCCAGGGGCTTAAAGCTAGCCTGAGAAATCCAGGACGCTAACATCGCACTGGTCACTTCACCTTTGGCCGCAGTAATAATATACAAGCCACTGCTGATCCGGCCTAGGGCCTTCTCCAAATCAACATTGAGAGACTTAATCTTCTTAATTTTCTTAGCCTTGGCCAGGTCCTGTCCCAGGTCAGTGCCGGTCTCATCACAGAGCTGATAAAGGGCCTCAGACGGCGTATCTTTTACCCGAATGGGGGCAAACGCCACCTTTAGATCCAAATCTTGCAGCTTACTTTGCAGCGTATCAATGGGTTCGTCATCACCACCGTAGGACTCAAACAGACCAAAGGTCTGCTTGTCAGTGACAGCAGCCAAAATGGAACTAAGTGCAGTTTGAACCTCCTCTGCCCCCTGACCCGAAGACGGTGGCATCCCCATCAAAATGCCTTTAGCCCGACCAACGAGTTCAGTGACATCGTGGGGATCGGCCAGACGCATGTCCATCATTTCCACAGCGACGCCGGTTTTGGTAATGCCTTTGGCGAGGGCTTGGGAGATGCGATCGCAATACCCATAGTCCGACACATAGAACACCGCCACCATATTCTCGGCCTTGCTTTTCTCATTACTCCAGCGCCGATAGCGACCGGTCAGCTCTTCCAAATTGTGTCGAATCAAAGGCCCATGGCCCACAGCGATAGTATTAATCTCCCCCAGATTATCCATCCGCTTCATCGCAGAAATCACCGAGCGAGCATTGGGAGCCATCAAACACTCATAATAAAAACGAAAGTCAGGAGACAGGGCCTCCAGGTCTTCGTCAAAAGTATCATCGCTACAGTAGTGAGCACCAAAAGCATCGCAGGTGTAGAGAATGCCAGTCTTTTGGTCGTAGGAAAAGATAGTATCAGGCCAGTGAAGATTCGGCGCACTGACAAACTCCAGCACATGGCCATTACCCAGGTCCAGGGTGTCACCATTTTTCACCAACTCAGACTTAAAGGGCTGATGCACCAGGTCTTCCAAAAACTTGACCGCTACCTTGGCACCCACAACCACAGCCTGGGGAGCCAGGTCCAACACATCTTTAACCAGACCGCTATGGTCCGGCTCGGTGTGACTAATCACGATATAGTCAATTTCCTTAGGGTCAATCAGACCCGTCAGCGCATCCATATAGAGCTGCTGAAATTTAGCATGGGATGTGTCGATTAGCGCCGTCTTTTCCCCACGCACCAGATAGGAATTGTATGTGGTGCCGTTCTGCAAGCCAAACTCAATATCAAACCGGTCCCGGTCCCAGTCCAGGGAACGAATCACAGTAGTATTTTCCGCCAGGTCACCAACAGTCAGGGTGAGGCGCTTTTCAGCTGAGTTAGCAAGGTTTGGAGCAGCTACAACCATGGGTTTTCTCTATGGGAATATCCTAGAGGGCGACTTTAACAACATATATGTTGCTTTAGTCTCTATTGTGTATCAAAACATTAACCTTAGCCAATAAAAAAATGAGCTTGTCCCCCAATAAGCAATAAACCTTGATTCCTAGTTGAGATCGCACTCTTTCAAACACAATGTCTCTTAATCAACTAAACCTATGCTGCTCTTAGCAGCCTGGTAGGCAGTGTGTGAATCAGCCAAAATCAAACTTAGATATGGATGACCTTGCACCAGCTTATATTGCAGTTATTGAATTTAGCCAACCCTCAGCCTGGGTTGTAGAAAAAGTAGCGTTTTAGTCATCTCTCCACAAATCGTCTGAAAAGTCTGTTCTGGTTAGCAACAACTTGCCCGTTGCATTGCGCAATGCAACGGGCTTTTCCAGAGTGCGTTGCTCTATAAGTTTTACTTTTATGGTTCATAAAAAACCATAAGTGCTACTTACTTGCAGCCGTACAAAACTCAGCATAGACTTTAGTTAATGCTAAATCAGAAAAGATAGATTTTAGTCTATCTTGGTTCTGTTTCCTTCCAGCTCGTTATCCTGATAGAGTTCTTGGTATCGAATACCCTACCTGTGTAAGGATTTCAACCAGAGCAATGGGAACGGCGGATGGACTGTAAAGCACGTTGATATTGGATGTGGCGCTGCTAGGTGGTTCGTATGCAAATAACCAACCGGATAAATTTTCGACACTTTCGCGGAGACCTCTTTGGTGGGGTAACCGCTGCTGTTATCGCGTTACCGATGGCCCTTGCTTTCGGTGTTGCCTCTGGTGCAGGACCCACGTCTGGTCTCTGGGGAGCTGTTTTGGTGGGCTTTTTTGCCGCCTTGTTTGGGGGTACACCAACGCTGATTTCAGAGCCGACAGGTCCCATGACCGTGGTGATGACTGCGGTGATTGCTAATTTGACCGCCAGTAACCCTGAAAATGGCATGGCCATGGCCTTCACCGTGGTCATGATGGCGGGGGTTTTTCAAATTATTTTTGGCTCTCTGAAGCTGGGAAGATACGTCACGATGATGCCTTACACCGTGATTTCAGGCTTTATGTCTGGGATTGGTATCATCCTAATAATTTTGCAGATTGCACCATTTTTGGGACAAGACAGTCCAGGGGGCGGGGTGATTGGCACCCTGGGGGCTCTGCCGAACCTAATGGCCAATGTGCAACCGGCGGAAACGGCTTTAGCAGCGCTTTCCATTGGCATTATTTGGTTTATGCCCTCCAAGTTTAAGCGCATTGTGCCTCCCCAGCTGGTGGCGCTAATTGTTGGTACCATCCTATCTTTGGTGCTGTTCCCTGATATTGAGATTCGCCGCATTGATGAGATTACAGCTGGATTGCCAACGTTGCAGCTACCTACATTCAGTGCCGATCAGCTACAGCTGATGTTTGTGGATGCAGCAGTTTTAGGAATGTTGGGCTGTATTGATGCCCTGTTAACCTCAGTGGTGGCCGACAGTCTGACTAGGACTGAACACAACTCCAACAAGGAGCTGATTGGTCAGGGTATTGGTAACCTGGTTTCTGGTTTATTCGGTGGTATTGCCGGTGCAGGTGCCACCATGGGTACGGTAGTCAACATTCAAACTGGTGGCCGTACGGCCCTGTCTGGTTTAATTCGTGCTGGTGTTTTGTTGGTGGTGATCTTAGGGGCGGCTAATTTGGCGGCTACCATTCCCCTGGCGGTGCTGGCAGGTATTGCCCTCAAAGTGGGTATCGACATTATCGATTGGGACTTCCTAAAACGGGCTCACCATATCTCTCGCAAAGCTGCCCTGATTATGTATGGGGTAATTATCCTGACGGTACTGGTAGACCTGATTACGGCAGTGGGTATCGGGGTGTTTGTGGCCAATATTCTGACCATCGACAAGATGAGTGCACTGCAGTCAGAGTCGGTTAAAACCATTACCGATGCGGATGATGCCATTCGCCTGAATCCAGAAGAAAAGCGCTGGTTAAATGAGGCCAATGGTCGCGTTCTATTGTTCCAGCTTAGCGGGCCGATGATCTTCGGTGTGGCTAAGGCCATTAACCGTGAACACAATGCCATTCGCGACTGTGATACGATTATTTTTGACCTGGGCGATGTGCCCCACTTGGGGGTAACGGCTTCGCTAGCGTTGGAAAATGCCATGCAAGAAGCCCTGGATGAGGGTCGTCAGGTATATGTGGTGGGAGCGGCTGGTCAAACCCATCGACGGCTGAGCAAACTAAAAGTCTTTAGTCAGTTGCCTGCAAACCACCTCTATATGGATCGCACGGAAGCGTTACGGAATGTTGTTGCTCAGATACCGTCTGGCGGTGTAGCAATACCTCAAACCCCTCCTCATGTGATGGTTTAGGTGACAATGGGTACATGGCTAATGATGCTGGTGGTTGCCCTGTTGCTAATGGTCTGGGGGCGATGGTTGACAATCATTGATGAGATTTACAGCTTGGCGGTTTATACAACGGGTGTTCTCATATTGATTTTTGGCTTGATCATGGCTCCCGGTCACATTCCAATTTTGTTGGGCGCATTTGCCCTGGGTTGGCTTCAGCTCAGGTTCTCCCACCCCTGAAGGATTCAATCTCTCAAGTTTTCATCAAAGTCTTATTGACTACTTTCTAGTGTTTCTCTCTCCGAACTCAAACAAAAATGATGAATTTGCTAACTCACTACTCAATGATTTATGGCATTGATGTCTGTGAAATGTTTCCATTTACAGTTGCAAGGGTTCCAGAAGCTGACTACAGTTCCTTTGTTTTGGCCAGTGTACTGTTGACTCTAGTGGTCATCTATCTGATGAGTAAGCTAGGGGGGGAACTGTCCAAACGTCTGGATCTACCCCCTGTACTGGGGGAACTGGTAGGCGGTGTGCTGGTGGGTGTCTCGGTTCTTCACCTGTTGGTGTTTCCTGAAACTGGGGCAACTGCTAGTGATTCGGCAATTATGTTAGCGCTGCAGCGGCTAGGCAATCTGGATGCAGCTGCTGTTGCCCACATTTTTCAAAGCCAGAGTGAGGTAATCTCGGTGCTGGCGGAATTGGGGGTGATTGTGCTGCTCTTTGAGATTGGGCTGGAGTCTGATCTAAGGGAGTTGGGCAAGGTGGGCTATCAGGCCGCCATCGTAGCGGTGGTGGGCGTAGCGGCCCCATTTGTTCTTGGTACCGTTGGTCTGGTAATGCTATTTCATGCCCCACTGATTCCAGCTATTTTTGCCGGGGCTGCATTGACTGCCACCAGTATTGGAATTACATCTAAGGTATTGTCAGAGCTTGGTTATCTCAAATCTACCGAGGGCCAGATTATTGTTGGCGCTGCGGTGATGGACGATGTGTTAGGCATTATCATCCTGGCTGTGGTGGCTAGTTTGGCCAAAACGGGTGAGGTGGATTTGTGGAATGTGGTGTACCTGATTGTTAGTGCCAGTGCGTTTTTGCTAGGGTCGGTGCTACTGGGTAAGTTCTTTAACCAGAGTTTTGAGGCCCTTGGCAACAAGCTTCAAACTAGGGGTGCGCTGCTGATTCCGGCATTCACATTTGCCCTGGCAATGGCATTTCTGGCCAATGTGATTCACCTGGAGGCAATTCTTGGAGCCTTTGCGGCGGGCTTGGTACTGGATGAAACGGACAAGCGTAATGAGCTGGACCAGCAGGTGATGCCCATTTCCGATATTCTGGTGCCGATCTTCTTTGTAACGGTGGGGGCTAAGGCAGACCTCAGTGTGTTGAACCCCGCCGTTGCGGAAAACCGGGCCGGGTTGGTGATTGCGCTGTTTTTAATCGCGATCGCGATCGCAGGCAAAGTCATCACCGGTTGGGCCGTGTTTGGCAAACCCGGGGTAAATCGACTGGCTATTGGCATTGGCATGGTGCCCCGAGGCGAGGTTGGCCTCGTGTTTGCCGGCATCGGTTCAGCCAGCGGCGTATTGGATAAGCCCTTAGAGGCAGCCATTATTGTTATGGTGATTCTCACCACGTTCCTGGCACCGCCACTGTTGCAATGGGCTTTAAAAGAAAAGTCTATTCCCGAATCGACCGTGCTCTCTACCGTTGAGCAATCTGGGTAAGGGTCCCACGAGGTTGGGAAGATTATTACGATTCTCCTGGATATAAGTCTCGGATTTACTTGGACTATTACAATAATTTTATTGAAATCTAAGTAACATTCGAGACTTTTTCTTCAAAGCCTGTTGTATCGTTTAACAGCTGTCATGGCTATTTTGGAAGCGTTTGTTTTTGCCACTGTTATCGGTGGTTTTTTCGGTATCTTGCTCAAAAAGAACATCATGATGAAAATCATCTCCATGGATGTGATGAGCACGGGGGTGATTGCTTACTACGTGCTGGTGGCCGCTCGAGGTGGGGTGTTTACGCCCATTGATGATGGGACCTCTGCCCAGGGTGCCTATGCTGATCCGGTACCCCAGGCAGTGATTTTAACCGCGATTGTGATTGGGTTATCTTTGCAGGCGCTGATGTTGGTGGGGGTGATGAAGATCTCCCGCGACGTTCCCACCCTGGACATTGATGACATTGAGACGGAGTACACACCCTGACCATGACCATTGCCTGGATTGCCCTTCCCCTCTTTATTGGATTTAGTAGTTATCTGTTGCCAAAGGTGGCGCGCTACCTGGCCCTGGTAGTACCGCTGCTGTCAGTAGCCTACGGCCTCTGGCATATAGTAATGCCTGAACCGGAGACTTTAAAGCTGTTAGACAGTTTTGGGGTCACCCTGGTGGTGGATTCCCTAAGTGGTTTTTTTATTCTCACCAATGGGCTGGTGACTGCTGCGGTGGTGCTTTACTGTTGGGCACAGGGGAAATCGGCATTCTTTTATGCCCAGGCAATTATTCTGCACGGCAGTGTCAATTCGGCGTTTATCTGCGCTGACTTTATTAGCCTGTATGTGGCGTTAGAAGTGATTAGTATCGCCACATTTTTGTTGGTGTCTTATACACGCAGCAACAAATCCATATGGGTGGGACTGCGCTATTTGTTTGTCAGCAATACGGCCATGTTGTTCTATTTGATTGGGGCCTTGCTGGTATATCAGGCGAATCAGTCCTTTGCCTATGAGGGGTTGGGGCAGGGACCGCCGGAGGCAATTGCTCTGATCTTTTTAGGACTGCTGACCAAGGGAGGGATTTTTGTTTCTGGTTTATGGCTGCCCCTTACCCATTCCGAGTCGGAAACGCCCGTGTCGGCCATGCTCTCTGGATCGGTTATCAAGGCGGGGGTGTTTCCCCTGGTGCGCTGTGCCCTGATGTTGGAGTCGATTGACCCGATTGTGCGGCTGTTTGGGGTGGGTACGGCCCTGCTGGGGGTGGGCTATGCCATGGTAGAAAAAGACACTAAACGGATGTTGGCCTTCCATACGGTGTCCCAGTTGGGGTTTGTGCTGGCCGCCCCAGCCGTAGGAGGATTTTACGCCCTCACCCATGGACTGGTGAAGTCGGCTCTCTTTTTGATTGCTGGCAACTTACCCAGCCGTAAGTTTAAAGAGCTAAAACAAACCGCCATCGCCACTCCCGTTTGGGTTGCGCTGGTGTTGGCGAGCTTTTCGATTTCTGGCTTTCCACTCCTATCTGGGTTTGGGGCGAAGGTGCTGACCATGAAGACGCTGTTGCCCTGGCAGGTAATTGCAATGAATCTGGCGGCCTTGGGGACGGCAATCTCCTTTGCTAAGTTTATCTTTTTACCCCATGAATCGCAGCCAGAGAGTTCTCTAAAACCAGGGTTTTGGCTGGCCATGGGAGTACTGTTAGGGGGGCTAGTTGTTGCCAATATTGGGTACTACGATGCCTACACCTGGAGCAACGTGGTAAAACCCCTGGCTACCATCGGCGCGGGCTGGTTGGCCTATTTAGTAATTGTGCAGCGGGCTGCCTTTAAGCTTCCCCGCCTGTTGGAGCAGTTTGAACATCTGATTGGGGTGATGACCCTGGTACTGATGACGCTTTTTTGGATGGCACTGGCATGATTGGACTGTTAGAAATCTTTCTACGTTTGGGTATCTGGTTTTTGTTGACGGCGGATTTTGGGGTCGTTAACGTGCTGATTGGTGTTGCGATCGCACTGCTGCTCCCCCGCTCGACGGTGGTGTCCAATAGCTTGCGAGACTGGTTGCGGGCAGTGAGGGAAGTGATCATAGCGATTCCCCAGGCCTTTGTAGAAGCGATTGAAATTATGGTGCGTCCCCACCGCTATGAGTCTCACACCATGGAGCGAATCAAGGGGAAACGGTCGCCGGGGCTGATCTTTTTGGATGTGTTTCTGATTACCTTTACCCCCAAAACCATTGTCGTTAAGTACCACGGGGATGGTCAGTATGAAGTTCATCGGATTCAGCGTCGGAGGAAACAGTCATGAATGGCAGCATAATGTGGCCCATGCTTGGGGTGTTGTTGATTCCCATCTATGAAGCCTGGCGAGACAATGACATCTGGCAAAAAATGTTGGCTTTTGCCAGCATCGAAACTAAGGCCTCTATTTTGATTTTGGTGGTGTCAGTGCTGCGGGATGACTGGATGATTGGTGTTGTTGGAGTACTGATTCTCAGTATTGGCAATGCCTCCTTAATGTTGTTGGCCCATATTATCAAACGGACAAACCAGGTATGAATTTAGTCACCATCGCTAGCTATATCTGTATGGGCATGGGCATTGTGTTTTGGGTTTGGGGTACCTGGCCCTTGCTGGGCAACCGTTCTGTATTATTTAAGCTACATAGTTTGTCGGTAGCGGACACCCTGGGTTCCATGCTGATTGTGGTGGGGCTGTTGCTCAGAATTCCACGGGAATGGCCATTACTCGTATTGGCCCTGATCTCGTTAGCGATTTGGAATACGGTGCTGGGCTATGTGCTGGCCTATTGTTCACGGGGAAGACAAGTACAGGGAGGCAGACGATGATACAAGATGGATATACAGTAGCGATAACGGCGCTGTTACCCCTTACCGCTGCTATGGTAATCACCCAAAAAAATCCTTACCATGCCCTGGTAATGCGGGGTATTTTAGGGGCTGTGGCGGCGTTGGTCTACGCTCTTTTTGGGGCGGCGGATGTGGCTCTGACTGAGGCGCTGGTGGGGACGATGCTATCGATTACGTTGTATGCGATCGCAGTCCGCTCATCCATGACAGTGCGATTGGGGGTGCTAGACGATGACAATCATAACCAGAGTCCTAACGGGCAGGAGCATTACAAAAACCTGTTAATTGACCTACAAAAATCCCTGCACATCCATAACCTGCGTCTTGAACAAGTGTCCTATTCTTCAGTGGCAGACCTGCAGGACGCTTTGCACCTAAAAGCTGTCCATGGTATCTGCACCCTGGTACCTGGAAGCGATACGTATCGGCTACACCTCCGAGTGCCGAAGCTATATCAACTATTGCAAACGTATCTGTCTGTAGAGGGAGTAACGCTGTCCCTTGTTGCCCAAAAGACCGCAGAGCCTACCCCACTTCTCCTGACCGAGTCTCCCTATCCTAGTTCTTCCGAAGCGTAACCATGATCTGGATTTACATTATTGCCGGTGTAGCGTTGTACCTCAAGATGCTGGTATTTCCTAATCCAGCCATGGAACTGATCGATCTCTCTATTGTGGAAGCTGTAGTACAGGATAGCGGAGTTCCCAACGCAGTCTCGGGTATCATTTTTCGCAATCGCCTGTACGACACCATTTTTGAAGTAGTGGTCTTCACCCTATCGATTATGGGGGTGAGATACTTGCTGGCGGATGAACAGGCCGTATCCACCGTACGTAAATTTACCGACCAACCCTCCATTGTGTTGGCTCGCCTGGGTGCCACGATCGCTGCCCTGATTAGCATCGAGCTAGCTCTCCGGGGACACCTGAGCCCTGGTGGTGGCTTTGCAGCAGGGGTGGCGGGGGGCACGGCCATCGGTCTGGTGGCCATCACTGCCTCATCCCAATGGATGGAAGACATTTACCGACAATGGCGTGCGGCCACTATAGAAAAAGTCTCAGTGCTGATTTTTATCGTGTTGTCAGTTCTCGCCTTGATTGGTCTGGAGCTGCCCCAGGGAGACCTTGGCATGCTCCTCAGCGGGGGATGGATTCCGTTTCTAAACATTTTAGTGACCATTAAAGTCGCCCTTGGCGCCTGGGCCGCGATTCTTATGTTTATTCGGTATCGGGGATTACTGTAGTGAGTGATTTCCTTGGTTGCTGGCATTGACATTGTATCCAAAGTGTTATTTGAGCCAGATTATCTCAAATCAATCATAAGCATAAGTTTTGTTGCCGCCGCTTTCATTGATAAAAAACAGTTTCTTACGTTAGAATTTGTTTAGCAAGATTAATTCAAGTATCTGTCATCGCTTATGAGACAGTGTTTTTGATATGTAGGACGGCCTAGTCTGTAAAGCAGTCTGTTTATTAACACTTTACAGAGGTCAATAGCATCAAAAATTGACTGCCTTTTGCTGTAGCAGATATTGGTTTTCTCTTGACATATTCATCATATACTCACTCCTTCTAAACCTAATTCGAAATAGGTTAATGGATTTGAGCTTGTCAGGTACGTGATGAATAGTGAATTTTAGTAATTGGACAAAATGAGGAGGCAACAGAATGTTTAGTGCTTTTCTAGGTATCATTATTTTAGGCTGGATTTCAACTGTTATAGCTAGTTCTCAGTCCTACTCTTCTGACAATTAGTTTTACACCATACCCCTAATAAATTCTGGCCATAGTTCGGAATACGAGGTATAGAAGTCAGAATACTCTCCCCTTCTGACTTTCGTACCGTTAGGGGAATGAAGGTATTGCGATCAACTTTGTTAGTCCCCTTGGGATAGGTGCCCGACTTCAGCGGCCCGATAAACGCATGATATAGTCGTCAAACTCTTTTATATACACTTCCAATGGTGCATGCAATAACCCTGCTTTATCCGACCCAAAATTTGCCCCTGCTTGCATCCGTTCAACCATCTCTTTGTCCTCAGTGGTCGCTATTTCAATCACATTGACTACCTCTTCAACAAACTTCTCAGCATCAGGCATTGCATCCATCGCGTGATGGGAGAAAGAAAGTCCCCAACGAGCATTCGTTTGGTTAACAGATTTGGGTTCAAGGGCCATCCACCACACAAAATTTGGATCAATCGCAATTAAACCATTGGGAAAAACACCTACTACATAAAACCGTCTAAACTCATCCTTATCTAACTGCGGATTATAAATATCTGGCTGATGTTCAACGGTGTAAGAATTACTGTGAATTGTAAAATTTGGATCGCCCATTGGGGGACCATATTCAACTGCTTTGGTCGGGTTTGTTGGCCCGATAGACTTTGTATGGGTGTAGGTCGTGTGATAGCTCTCAATAAAATTATGATAGATCAGCTTCCAATTGGCATTCCATAGCTCTTCATGCACCACATGCCGATCTTCATAACGATCCAGCTCAAAATTCTTTAGGATTAGGCCAAGATTTTGTAACCGCTCAGACACTGGCTGTAGATCTTTTTGTAGGGAAACAAAAATATAACCAAGATACTCATCCGTAGCCAGGGTTTCCAGTGCAAGTCCCTCAATATCTTCGGTGCAAAATCCCTCCCGCTCAGGCACACCAATCAACTCACCATCTAATTTATAAACCCAACAATGGTAGGGACACACAATACTCTTGGTAGACCCACTGCCTTCTAACAGTTTGACGTAGCGATGCAGGCAATAGTTTGCCATCGTACGAATTGAACCATTCTGCTGTCGCATGACAATAATGGGCCGCTGTCCCAAAAATGCCGTCATATAGTCACCAGGCTCGGGAATTGCGCCCGATCGACCGACCATGACCCAGTCATTGTCAAAAATGCTGGTCACTTCATGGTGAAAAATGTCAGAGTCCGTAAACGTTTGTTGCTTACGGGCCAACATCCGGTTCGGAATGTTGGGAGCCAGGGGTTGATCTAAGGTGTAATTGAACTGTTTAGAGTGGCTCATAATGGATCATCTCTTTCGCAGCAGTATCTATCCGTATAGACTGGCTATGCTAATAACCGTTGGATACGCTTATGATGCATAAACTTCACTTCTATTACAGTGTTTATTGCAACGGAAGCGCGTCATAAAGTAAGTAGTATTGTGTCAAGCCTGGAATTTAGGGTAAGGCAGTGAATGGTGCATCGTTAATATTGTTTACTTCTTCATAAACTTTGGCTTCCAGCCTTTAATGACTCGTCGTTCCCCACGGGTCACAATCAGACAGTCATCATCCACATCCTTGGTTACTATGGCACCTGCGCCCACTGTAACACTCTCTCCCAAGGTGATTGGGGCCACTAAAACACTGTTTGAACCTGTTTTAGTGTGGTCTTTAATCACTGTCGGATGCTTGTTATAGCCATCATAGTTAGCTGTGATGGTACCGGCACCAATGTTGACCTTGTTGCCCAGGGTGGCATTGCCTAAATAGGACAGATGGGCCGCATTGGTTTTGTTGCCGATGGTAGTTTTTTTCACTTCAACAAAGTTCCCAATGCGACAGCCTTCGCCAATAATTACTTCGCCGCGCAAATGGGTGTAGGGTCCAATTTGGCCAGTGCCTTCAATCTTACTATCGTTGATGACAGAATATTTAATTGTGGTGTCTGCACCGATGGTGCTATCGGTAATCAGGGTACCTGGGCCAATGTGGCAACCGGCAGCAATGGTGGTGTTCCCGCGCAGATGCGTTTCTGGTTCAATGACTACGTCAGGCTCAATTTTTACGGTAGCGTCAATGGTAATGCTGTCTGGGTTAATCATGGTGATCCCCGAGAGCATTAAGTCATCCTTAATGCGGCGCTGCAGAATAGTGGCTGCATCTGATAGCTGTTTTCGGTTATTGATGCCTGAAATCTCTTCGATGTCGTCTACATCAAGGGCCATGACCGGTGACAGGTCTTTGACCACATCGGTCAAGTAGTACTCATTCTGGTCGTTATCTGACTTCAGATGAGGTAACACTGTCATCAGTTTTTGCCAGTTAAAGCAGTAAATGCCTGAGTTAATGCGCTTATTACTGCGTTGCTCAGGAGTACAATCGCGGTGCTCAATAATCTCAGAGACAATATAATTTTCGTCACAGAATACTCGGCCATAACCTGTGGGGTCATCAAACTGGGCCGTTAGAATCGTGGCGGCATTGTTATTTTCAATATGGGTCTGGACCATTTTGGCGATGGTTTCGGGACGCAGTAGGGGCACATCACCATTGAGCACCAGCAGGTTACCCTCAAACTCTGTCAATGCTGGAATTACCTGCTGGACGGCATGACCGGTGCCTAGCTGTGCGGTTTGCTCAACAAATTCCAACTCGGTAACATGGGCCAGGGCAGCACGCACTTCATCAGCCAGATATCCTACAATCGCAATTTGTCGCTCAGGTTGCACCTGCCCTAAACTTGCTAATACATTTTCTACCAATGTCCGTCCCCCTAAGGGATGGAGTACCTTTGGTAGACGCGATCGCATCCGGGTTCCCTTACCTGCTGCCAATACTGCCACGGCTAATGAATTAGTCATCGGAATTACGAGGGTAAAAATTAGTGTAAGAAAATGGAAAATTATGGGTGGAGTATACCGCGCAGCGGTTGGACTCCCCAAGTATGTTGGCTATTTAGAACTTCTATGTCCCGTTAACCAACGTCGTCGCCAGGCACCCGTTGGTTCCAGGTTAGATTGCTGTTGTTCCTGCTGGCGTGTAGCCACAATGGCCTCGGCAGTGGCGGTCCCTGTGGGGTCGCGATAGGGAATCGCCGCCCGCGTTTGCAGATGTTCAAGTTCTTGTTGTGACAGGGGGGGCAACGGTCGCTGGTCTTTGGTGGCGATGGTACAAGGCCAGTGGCGACCTACCCCTGGCAATGAGCCAATGGTTAGCCCTGCTAACGCCATGGCTGATCGGACTGCGGCGGCACAGGAATAGGTGGCTAGAATGCCATCATCGGCTAAGCATTGAGCGGTGAGTTGAAAAAACTCCAAGGTCCAAAGTTGGGGACAGCGGGTAGGGGAAAAGGGATCAAACAGGATGGCATCGGCCTGCCAACCTTTGGTTACAAGGGGCTGAAGTGTTTGGCGGGCGTCGCCGATAATTAACTGGAGGTCCAGGGTGGAGCTTTTGTAGTGGTGCTCGGTGGCTAGCGCCTTAAGAATGGTTTGGGTAGCTGGAGTCCAATGGTGAATCAGGTTGTTTGCGATCGCACCCCGAACCACCGCTGCATTGATCTCCAACGCCCGAATCGTCACCTGACAGTCAGGATTGACCTGCTGGATCGTATCCAGGGCAGCAGCCGTGTTGTAGCCTAACCCATAGCAAACATCTAATATAGACAGTCGTTCTGCCTTAGCCAACGCTGGAATATTCGCCGCATCCACATAGTTGCGCTGGGCGTCAGTATAGGCCCCTGCGCGATTGTGAAACCACTCACCAAATTCCTCTGAATAGAACGTGGCCGAGCCATCTCCTGTGATTTCAAGGGTTAAACCAGCCGATAAAGCTTTAGAATCACCACCAACCATCAATTACTAATTAGCCACTATCCACGACGCCCCCAGAATTATAATGAACACCGTCTTTATCCTGCATTAGAGCCTTGTCTGCATCGCTAGATTCACCGATCGATCTGACTAATATCCATATCGTTAGCCCCCCATGGTTAGCTGAGCATCTCGACCGGGGCGTAATCGTGATTGATTGCCGATTTTCGTTGCCAGAGCCTGACCTGGGACAGCGGCAGTATGATGCCGGTCATATTCCCGGTGCCTATTATCTGGACCTTAACCGCCATCTTTCCAATGCTGTACAACCCCATGGCGGGCGTCATCCGCTACCTGACTGGTCTAAATTTGTCGATAATTTAAATGTATTAGGCATTCAATCTACGCCCCAAACACCTGTTGTTATTTATGATGCCTCCCGTTTTGCGTTTGCTGCCCGTCTCTGGTGGATGTTGCGCTATTTGGGCCACAAAAATATTGCTCTGTTAGATGGAGGCATTAATGCTTGGGTTGAGGCGGGATTACCTCTCAGTAGTGAAATGCCACAGCCTCAGGTGGGGCATTTTGTGCCACAGCCCCAAGCAAACTGGATTGTGGATATTGACTATGTTCGTCAGCACAAAGATCAACTTGGCACAATGGTGATTGATTCACGATCTGCCGATCGATTTCGGGGTGAACGGGAACCGATTGATCCGATTGCTGGCTCTGTTCCTGGCGCAGTGAACTACTTTTGGAAAGACGTCAGTACTGAAACGGGGCTACTAAAATCTCCTGAGATTCTCGCGGCTCATTGGCGGGCAGTAAATGATGCGGATGATGTCATTGTTTACTGTGGGTCTGGGGTAACGGCCTGTGTAAATCTCTTTTCGCAGGTGGTGGCGGGTAAACCCATGGGAAAGCTTTACCCTGGTGGCTGGAGCGATTGGTGTTCGTATTTGTGATTTATGTCTATCCGCATTTATGGTAATCGCGCCATTAAGACCTTACCAGGAGAGGCGACACGACCGACACCAGCCAAGGTGAGAGAAGCTCTCTTTAATATCTGGCAGGGACGGGTGCAGGGCTGTCGTTGGTTGGATCTCTGTGCTGGGAGCGGTGCCATGGGGGCAGAAGCGTTGTGTCGAGGGGCAAGCACAGTAGTTGGCATTGAACAATCGGGGCCTGCCTGTCGCATTGTGCAAATCAACTGGCAAACGGTTGCTCGACCAGAACAATCGTTTCAGGTGATTCGGGGAGATGTGACTAAAAAGTTACGGAATCTATCATTGGAACCGTTTGAGCTGGTATATTTTGATCCGCCCTATGCTGGGGGGCTGTATGGGCCGGTTTTAGAGACGTTGGTGCAAAACTCTTTGCTGGTGGCAGGGGGTGCGATCGCAGCAGAGTTCACCCCGGAACATTGGTTACCGAAGTCGATAGATGGACTAGAGCTACAACGAATAAAGCGCTACGGATTAACTCATCTGGCGTTCTTTAAAGTGGCCTGATAAGGTCGCTACGGATTAACTCATCTGGCGTTCTTTAAAGTGGCCTGATAAGAATACCCTCGTTCTTGGTTTTCTCGGCTTTAGGCAGCGTTAAAGATAGAATACCATCGCTGTAGTCAGCAGCAACATTTTGATGATTGATTCTCCCCAGTAGGGTGAGCATACGGCTAAATGACCCATGGCGGAACTCGCTATCAATCACTAGCCTAGATGATTCACTCGGCTGCCAAACTGGGGGAATCATCAACACGCACGTATTACTCAGTCTCCCCTATTAGAGAGTTCTGTGGCAGCGTAATCTCTCCAAAAACAGGACTTACAATATGCCAAAACTGATGAGCAATATCCAAAAGTTGTTGATCTTTGTATAGCGCCCCCACCAGCTGGCAGCCCAGTGGTAAATTATCCATTGTCTTTCCCAGAGGGATATTCAAAGCAGGTAAACCACATAAGCTCCACAATCCGCAAAATATCGGTGAACCTGTATTGAGTAACCCCAAAGGCGCAGGTCCCGTAGTCACCGGACTAATAACAGCATCATATTGAGCAAAGATAGGAGCCAATAGCTCACGGTAGCGCACTCTCCATTCACAAGCTTGCTTATAGGTATCTTCAGAAATAGCATTTCCCCGTTTCAACCAATCTCGTAATTGTGGAGAACATTGGTCAGGAGACTCCGTCAAAAGAGCACCATGATTTTGATACAAGCCATAGGCACACAGTTTTCGCACAATATGCCAATACTGATTAAACTCTGTAGGTAACGACACCAGGTCAACGGTCACATGCGCCTGTCTCAATATATCAACAGCTTGCAACAATCGGGATTGGGCCACATTCTCTGCTTGCTTCCAGTGGGGTGTTTGCACTAGCCCTAAACAGATGGGTCGGGACCTATTCTCCAGCTTTTCAAATACAGACTGTTCAAAGGAAACAATCTCCCTAGAGGACTGACAATCAGGATCTCGAACATCTGGTTTGATCAAAACAGTGAGCAACCGCTGAATATCATCTAAGCTACGGGCAAACACGCCCACATGATCCAATATCTGAGAAACTGGCATCATACCATAGCGAGAAATTAACCCAAAACTAGGCTTAAACCCAAATATCCCGCAGTAGGCCGCTGGTCGTAACGTTGACCCCATGGTTTGTGAGCCAATGGCTAGAGGTACCATACCATCAGCCACCGCCGCTGCTGAGCCGCTGGAGCTACCACCAGGTGTGTGGGCCATATTGTGGGGATTGGTCGTCGGCCCGGCAGTGGCCGTGGCCAAACCTGTGGTGACGGTCTTTCCTAAAATGATAGCACCAGCAGATTTAAGGTGTGAGACAACGGCTGCTTCGTGATCCAAATATCGATTTTGATAAAGGTCTGTTCCCCAACCAGTGGGCATTTCCAATGTGGCAAAAATATCTTTTACTGCAACTGGTATCCCCAACAGGGGGTAGGTTTCTATAATCTGGCTTCCCTGTTGTTTAAATACCTGTTCCCACTCAGCAACCTGTTTTTTGGCATGGTCAATGTCAAGATATGTCCAGGCATGCACTTGGGGTTCCCGTAATTGAATTCGCTGAAGACATGCCTGTAATAATTCCGTGATGCTTAACTCCCGGCTAAGCAATCTAACTACACGCCCATGGGGATCGGCCAGCTGCATCTCAATAATGACTCCATTTTGCAGTTCGTAGCGCTCTGTTTCTGGTTTCCAGGCCAGAAATTCTTGCAATAGCATTTACTTGGGAAGTGCTTAAACCATGGTCTGCGTCAATCCTCTAAATTTATGAGCGTTATGGACGATTGCATACCATATTAAACCGTGCCTATGCAGATGCCTGCGATGACTTCGCAATGGGTTAGCCTATGCGATGGCCAGTGGCACGGATAATCACGCTCGGATCGCATTCAATATTCTGAAGTTAATTGATCATCATTTTGGTGACTCATCTAACTGCGGCACTGGGCGATGGATGGGATCGAGCATTTTGTCATCACCAGTTTCTCAATCCCATCACCGGTCGCCCAGGCTCATTTCAGGCGACTGGCCAGAGAGCGCATCATAGAAGCCTGTACGGTCTCGCTTTTAGCCTGGTAACACATAGCAGGCACTGGTTCCGTGTAATGGGAAAAATGCCTGAAAGGCCTATAGAGTAACGATTTTAGCGATCTTCTTCTAGATCGGCTGTATCCCTTGCATTACAAGCGTTTTGGCTGAATCATCCCATCAGGCGGAACCAGTCCCATCAAAACTGTTTTTGTGTTTATTAGAGAATTTAACTGGTAGCCAGTATCCAAACATAGGTAAGGGCTAGCTACCAGCGATCGCAAATTCTTACGTTGTCAGGCAAGCATTCTGATGTTAAAGCTTGTCGACTAAAGACTACAGACTAGATAGGTTTATGGCCTCAATCTACCTTGACTCGCGTTGTCAAGATTGCCATCACCTCATTGGGCCGCCCCGTGGCCAACGGACGACTCCAATCATTAGGCTCCGCATAGTTGAGCTTAAACAGCAGGGCAATGGTATTTGGCACCGATGCTAGAATTAATAAGAGCTTTATTCTGCCTGGGACTCAAGCTGCCATGACTAGTATGCAGATTAAATCCGATTTAACCCCTTTGACAGTGGATTTGTCATCGCTGATGACCCAATCCAGGATGACGGAGGAGCAGTTTTATGCCTTTTGTCAGTCAAATCGAGATTTGCGCATTGAACGGACAGCGACAGGTGAAGTAATCGTTATGCCTCCAGCATTTTCAGACACCGGAAATCGAAACCTTAAAATTGCTCAGCAGGTGGCAAATTGGTCTGATCAAGATGGTACAGGTGAAGTGTTCGACTCAAGTTCAGGGTTTACCCTACCGAATGGTGCCACTAGATCGCCTGATGTTGCTTGGGTAAAACTGGAGCGATGGAATGCGCTTTCTAAAGAGCAGCAAGCCTCATTTGCGCCCATTTGTCCTGACTTTGTTGTGGAGTTGCACTCTGCCAGCGATGTCCTAAAAACATTGCAGGAGAAGATGGAAGAATATATCGACAACGGTGCAGAATTAGGGCTACTCGTTGACCGCAAAAATCGTAACGTATATGTATATCGCCCTGGTCAGTCGCCTGAAATTTTGACAAATCCTGATAGCATTAGCTGCGATCCGGAATTATCCGGCTTCTCACTCCAGATGGCCAAAGTTTGGTAGAAAGTATTTTCAGTAGTCAACCAGCCAAGCTTCATCATTAAAGTCCATGCCTGAGATTCCTATCTCCAGCCAAGCAGACCTGCTCAAAAAACTGAGAAGTCAGTTCCCCATATCGAGCAATTCAGCGTAGACAGTATCGAGCAATATAACGAAGGTCTTGGTTTGCTCAAATCGAAAAAATACCATAAGGCAAAGCAAACGTTCAAAGTGCTTATTTTGTCTTCCCCTGACGATTTTATTGGGTATGAAGGATTGGCACTTGTCTATAAAGCCCAGGGCAAAACTGCTGAGGCACTATTTCTAATTGGCGAAACAATCAGGCTAGCTCAGCCTCACCTTGAAAATGGCTCCATGGAAATTGAAATGAGGTTGCTGTTTTGCTAACCCTATAAAGTCAGTTGCCAATGCTCCCAATTCTGCAGCAAATTTATAGGCGACAAAAAACTCTAACAAAGATCGATGAGCTGGAGTATAGTCTCCTTCAGCATTACGAATCAACATCGTTTGACTCATCATGTCATGATGCCAATGATCAAGATCTTTTTGCTCTTCAACGGCAGGACCAAAGAGCTTACGAATGCGATCCGGAAATTCGCGGTAATTAATGCTCATGCGATCTGTCGAAAGCATCTCCCAAGAAAGTTCGCACATGCAATAGAGCTTGTCTGCCATTGACGTAAACGTGCGTTCAGCTTTAATATCACGTTCCATTTTGTGTTGTACTGCATAGAGATACACTCGTGACATGTCTACCGGTTTGCCTGCCTCGATATCTGGTAGAGCCTCCAAAACTAACTCTGTTAGTACTGGACGACGAGCCAGGTCTAACAATTGAGGGTTACCCATAATTTGCTCAACAGTGACTGACTGAGCTTGGTATGATAATACTTGCTGAATCTGTTCGTCGTTAAACTTCTCTAGTTCTAAGATTTCAAACTGAGGCGTCTCTCCCGTCAAATCTTTAGTGGAAGCTTGTAATTCCGCATTGAGCAAAGCACGGCCTTCCTTAGCTTCTGAAAAATGTTCTGTGCGACAGGTAAGAATAACTTTTGCACCAGGAACTACAACTTTCGCCAGTTCCCAGAAGTTGTTGATCATCTGTTGACGATCAACACGAGCTGCCATTTCATCAAAGCCATCGAACCAACCTAGTCTACATCAGCTAGGATAGATTCTGTGAGTTTGGCTGCCGCATCCAAAATGTCAGCCACAAACTAGGGATAGGTTGAGGTTACCCATCACGGCTCTCCTGTTCTTGAGTCTGGCCCATGTATTCAAAAGTAAGGTATCCCTTTATAGCAGCTAATCTGATGACTTAAAACTTTGGTTTACTTTCTTTTAATGAGCTTATATTCCCTACCATTTTTGATAAAAGGTAAGGTGGTGGTGTTAAGACGCAAATATGGCATAAGCCCTTTACTGGGCAGAGTTAATTAAGGTTGGAGTAGCGATGAGACGGTTCAATTTAGATAAGCGCTTATCTTCTCGATTTGGGTTAGTTCTGCTAGGAGTATTGGGGTTCGACACTGTCACTCTTGAGATGGTCAATGCCCAGTCTGTAACATCGGCTCAAGATGGGACCGGAACCGTTGTCGTTCAGAATGGACAGCGCTTTGATGTTGATGAGGGGAGCTTATCGGCAGATGGGAATAAGCTGTTCCATAGCTTTCAATTGTTTCAGCCTAGCAGTGGGGAAACCGTCAATTTTTTGGCAGAGCCGTCCATCCAAAATATTTTTGCTCGCATTGTTGGTGGTGATCCAGCGGTGATTGATGGCCTGATTCAAGTTTCAGGCAGTCAGGCTAATCTTTTTTTGATGAATCCAGCGGGGGTAATCTTTGGGCCTAATGCAAGGTTAAATCTACCGGCAGCCTTTACAGCTACCACCGCCGATGGTATCGGCTTTGGGGCAGATTGGTTTAATGCCGTTGGTAGCAATGATTATTTATCCTTGGTCGGGAATCCGACTACGTTTGCATTTACCCAGAGCCAGCCTGGTGTTGTTCTTAATCAGGGGGTGTTGACCCTATTGCCCAACCAGACGCTAACGTTACTGGGGGGCACGGTGATTAATACTGGCACGCTATCGACGTCTGGGGGACAGATTACGATCGCAACCGTCCCCGGCAAGCAGCTTGTCCGTATGAGTCAGGCAGGGCGATTACTAAATCTAGAATTTACTGAACTCACACCTCAAAATTTGGCCACAAATAGGCTGCATTTTTCACCGATCATGTTACCAGAGCTGTTGACTAGTGGTGTGATCAATGATGCGAGTCAATTGGTTGCTAACACTGATGGTACGGTCAGTCTAAAAGGGTCAACCTTAGCAGTTCCCACTGAACCTGGTACGACCATAGCATCTGGCACCATAACTGTTGCCGACACAACTGACACTGGTGGCAATATCACAGTACTGGGTGATCAAGTGGCTGTGCTACAGGCTTTTCTGGATGCATCTGGCACCGATGGTGGTGGTCAGATTCTGGTGGGAGGCGATTATCAAGGGCAAGGGATCACCCCTCGGGCGACGCAGACATTTATTGGTCAGGATGTTGCGATCGCAGCCGATGCCCAAACCCATGGCGATGGAGGGCAAATCATCGTTTGGGCTGATGACACCACAGAATTTTGGGGTCAAATATCGGCAACGGGGGGGGTAAATAGTGGTGATGGCGGCTTTGTTGAAGTCTCGGGCAAGGAGACTCTCATTTTTCGAGGACTGGCTGATGTGACAACGTTAGCACCGGGAGGTGTCCTTGGTACCCTATTGCTAGACCCAGACGATATTCGTATTGTTAACGGCACTGGGGGAAGTAATGATGGTGAGCTGACGGACGCTCAAATATTGTCTGATGATGGAGAAAAAGAGTTTACCCTATCGGAAGTTACATTAGAAAATTTACTGAGTACAGCTAACGTAGAACTACAGGCTAACAACAATATTATTATTGAAGATCTCTCTGATAACCAATTAACCTTTACTCCAGGTACTGGTTCAATTACCTTAAAGGCGGATAGTGATCAGAACGGTGTTGGTGACATCACCATGGCTGATAATAACGACACCATTTCAGCAGCCGGACGTTCTGTTGAATTTACAGGGGTAAATCTACAGTTGGGGGATATTACCACAGCGTCGGAAACAAGTGGTAATATTAGCCTGATCGCAACTCAAACCGTCAATGCTGCTAATTTAGTCACTCAGTCGGCCCAGGGCTCTGGGGGCAATGTCACAATTACTGCTGGAGATAACATTACCGTAGGGAATATTCTGACCGATGGTACTGCCAGCAGTGGCAATGTTAGTCTCACTAGTTCAGGGGCAAACAGCAATATCACAGCGGGAAATATTTTAACTGAGGCTACTAACGGTGTTAGCGGTAATGTGACCCTAACGTCTACCAACCAGGTTATTGGAAACGTAACCGGTGATTTGGTGATTAATGGAGAGGAAGTTGTGAATGAGTCTGATCCCCCGCCTGTTGAAGAATCTGAGGACTTTGAAGAGAACTTTGACGAGGGTGATGAGGACTTTGACACATTTGATGAGGACTCTGATGTACTCGAAAATGAAACGGATGAGTCTGACGATAATACCGTAGGTTTTGAGGATGATTCAGAGGAGTTTGGTGACGACGAAGAGTTTGGTGACGACGAGGAGTTTGAGGATGACGACGAGTTTGGTGACGACGAGGAGTTTGAGGATGACGACGAGGAGTTTGAGGATGACGACGAGTTTGAGGATATCCCAGATCAGGTTGTTAGAACTGCTTTAAGCCGTAACAATGCCAATGCTGCCCTGAAAGCGGTTGAATTACAACGTACCCAAGAGTTTGTTAACTATTTTGGACGTGATCTAGGCGCAACCGAGTTAACGGTACCCCAGATTCAGCAGTTGCTTACCCAGGTGAGCACTCAAATTGACAATCAGTCTGTGATTGTATATGTCAAAGCACCAAATCTCTCGATTAGTTCTTCTACCACAGTTGCGTCTCCATTAGAGCTTTTAATTTTCACATCATCAGGAGAACCCGTGAATTTAACGGTTCCTGATGTCAGCCGGGAAGAGCTGTTTCAGACGATAGGACGGTTTCGCAATACCCTAATTACGTCGGCTCGCCGGGGGTCTAAAAGTTATTTAAAGTCTTCTCAACAGCTTTATCAATGGCTGATTAAACCCATTGAAGATGAATTGGGCTCTGAATCCATAGACACGATTTTATTCTCCATGGATTCCGGATTAAGGAGTTTACCGATTGCAGCGTTGCACGATGGCCAACAGTTTGTGATCGAAAAATATAGTGTGGGTATGATGCCATCTCTGGGGTTGGTAAATACACAATATCAGCCCCTGGACGATGGGCAGGTACTTGCCATGGGGGCCAGTGATTTTCAGGTATTACAACCCCTGCCAGCTGTGCCGCTTGAACTAGAGACGATTGATCAATTATGGGCAGGGCAAGAGTTTTTAAATGAAACCTTTACTCGTGAGAATCTAGTCCAGCAACGACAGAAAACTCCCTTTCAAATCATCCACCTGGCCACCCATGCAGAGTTTAATCCAGGGGGGGCTGACAAGTCCTACATTCAGCTTTGGAATGAGCAACTGAATTTAGATGATGTTTATACTCTGGGCTGGGATGCACCAGCAGTTGATTTACTGGTGCTCTCTGCCTGTCGTACCGCTGTGGGTAATGCGGAGGCTGAATTGGGCTTTGCGGGTTTGGCAGTGGCTGCTGGAGTGAAATCAGCCATGGCTAGTCTTTGGGCGGTAGATGATGTCGGCACCTTAGCCCTGATGAGTGAGTTTTATCATCAGTTGAGGAACAATCGGGTAAAGTCAGAGGCGTTACGTACTGCCCAGTTAGCAATGCTAACGGGGGAAACTCGCATTGAAACGGGGCAGTTGTTTAGTGGGCAAGAACAGTTTGCGGTGACACTGCCGCCGGAAATCCCGATTTCATCGACTGCAGATTTATCCCATCCGTATTACTGGTCCGGTTTTACTATGATTGGCAGTCCTTGGTAGGCTACCACGGCCCCCCCATGTCACCCTATACCTTTCACAATCCTGCCATCTCCCCTGTGGTTTCCCCGGTAGGGGCATTACATGAAATACCTCTACCGGGGGTAGGAAATCCATAAACGCTCTTGGGATCACTTGTGTATACCTCGTAGCCTTGGCAGAGGAAAGGGTGGCACTTGGAAAATAGGCTGTTTAAGTAATCGCAACTATGCAGGTGTAGTGTAGTTTACGGTTAGGCCGATTACTAAGGTTGCCCTCTCGATGACGTTGATGACATTGAACGTGCCCAGGTGTTTTCTCAAACAGGTCATACCAAACGCTACACCAGCTGATGCCCCTCCCCGCTCCCTAGGCCTGGGGAGAATCAGATACAAAAGCCGCAAGCTTGCCCTGGGGCTGGTTCTTTCCCTGGGGTTAATGTTGCTTGACCCCAGTTTAGCCCCCGCATCTGCCCAGGTCTGTTTTTTTTGGCAAGCCTGTGCGCGACGACGGGGACAGGCGTCTAACACCCGCTCGGGGGGCAAACGCACTGGCTTGATCCGGGGAGGAAATAACCCGGCTGTGCCCTATGTGATTACCCCTCGTAACACATGGGTTGGCCAACTACCAGACCGGGTTCGCTGGCATGCGGTTGAAGGCACCAAGCGCTATACAGTCCGCCTATGGTACTGGACCTATGGCCGCAATGCTCCTAGCTCGGTGCTATGGGAAACCACAGTTGATGGGGCAATTAATGAAATCGATTTTCCCACTGTGTCTCTGGAACTGGGGGGATACTACTCCATTGAGGTGATTACGGATGGTGGGGTATCGTCTAATCTGGATGAAGGGGCTTATTATGCTGGGTTCCAATTGTTAGCACCGGAAGATTATGGGCTGTTGCGATCGCACTTAACCCAGGTCAACACCGATAATACATCTGTTTCAGCAGAGGAAGCCACCCTAGCTACAGCTGGAGTCTATTTCTTAGATGAACTATATGCCGACGCGTTACAAATTTTAGAACCCCTGGCCTTAAGTCCAACTGCCTCTGACTTAGTTTATATAGCCTTAGGGGATACCTACAGTGAAACCGGTTTAAATCAGTTGGCGATGACTGCCTACAAGCAGGCCTTAAACATTGCACTAGCCCGGAATGATTTGCTGAGTGAAGCGACCATTCGAGTCAAGCTAGCCAATCTCTATTTAATCTTGGAAGACATTGACCAGGCACGACAATTACTATTAGATGCCCGTCAGGTCTATGTTCAATTAGGCGATCAATTAGAAATCTCATTACTAGACCGTCGGCTTGGGGCATTAAGTAGATGAATTTAAATTTGATTAATCCGGAACTATTTGTATAAAGGCAGTATACCTGCGTAGCCGCTAAATCATACGGAATAGTTTTGGTGTACCCCAAAATCTCTAAAACAGATGCTGCTGTTACTGAACTTCTTAATCGTCAGGCAAACCAGAGTCGTCTACATGTTGTAGCTGTTATCCCCATTGTTAATTTAAAGCCTTAACTACAGAAAGTAGTTAGGGTCAAAAATCTACCGATATAACATTACGAGCTAAACTGGTAGCCCTATGACCGTGGACAATTGCCTTAAATGTGCATCCATTTGTGAGGAAACTATTCTCCAACATTTAGTCTTTCGAGGCTATACCATCGTTGAGCAGCTCAGTACATGCCAAAATACTGGCACCTATATAGTCAGAGATAATCGAGAATCCGAGGGATTTTACTGCTTAGTACGTGTATTACCGCTAGATAATAGTGACGAACCAATTTTAGAATTGGTTCAGCCCACGCCTAATATCTTAGCCGCCGCCCAACTCCTGGGTGGGTTTCAAGTAGACAGCTACAGCTATCTTATCCGACAATATATTCCTGGGCAGCCCTTGACCTGGGAAATTCCCAATCGGGTAGGCTGGAAAGAGCCTCAGGTAATTGACTTACTGCGGTCAATTTTGAAAATCCTGGCACAATGCCATCAGGCAGGAGCTGTCCATGGCAATCTTCACCCCAACAATCTGATCCGTCGACCCGATGGCCAACTAATTTTAACCGATTTTACCGGTAATCAAGGATATTATCACCAAACATTGAGGCATCATAAAGTCGGCCTCAAAAGCAATATTTTAGGACTCTTAGAACATTCTGCCTACGCAGCTCCTGAACAATGGCAAGGGTCCCATCAACCCACCAGTGATATTTATGCCCTAGGCATGTTGGGGCTACAGTTTCTCTTGGGTCGTCAGACTTGGACCTCTGAAGAACAGCTCAATCAGTTGCTCAGCACGTTGCCCTGTCAGCCATTGGTAAGTATGCTTAAGCGCATGGTTAATAGGGTACCCGATCAGCGCTATGTCAATGCTCAAATAACATTATTTGCCCTAGATAATATTCAACTCAGCAGCCAATCACGGCAAGCTCCAGTGTTGGTAGAACAACAAAAAACAGAACAACAAAAAACGGTTATAAAAGAATCTGTGGCATTCCCGTCCATTGAGTCAGCAACAGACCTGGTCTGTTGCAATCCCATGTCTGCTCATCCAGAGCTGATGGATACAGAGACTTTAGTTCTAACCTCTCCTATATCACTCCAAAAAGTCTCAGTAGAAGACTTAGCCCAGCCAACAATACTACAGCTGACTAACCCAAGTCCTGTATCGGCTACTGTTAAAGATGCAACAAAAACATTGCTGTTGGCTCCTGAGTTACCTAAGAAACCACCTGGTTTAAGTGTATCTCGCGTTAAGTGGAGCCCAGCTGTTTTAGCACTGACTGCAGGGGTAGGTGGTGGCGTTGCTCTCTACCAAAACTGGAGCCATCCTAATCAAGACACAACCCCCGCAAGCAGTATTTCATCTACGTCCGGCAAACCTGTGCACAGTAACCAAGACGCCATTCCTATACCTGTACCAGAAGCATCCACAGACTTTGATGTAGGCCCCAATTTTAGTCGGACTCAAATCGATCATTACTTTACCCAAGCTTATTATCATGCTAAAGCAAGGAACTTTTCCAAGGCTCTAACTTATTTGGAGCAGGTGCCTCAGCAAAACGAACGCTACCTGGAAGCCCAGGCAAAGATAGCTGAATATAGCAAAAAGCGAGAAATAAAGGCTCAAGTAATATTGAACGAAGCGTATAAATGGGCTGCTGTGGCAAACTTTGAACAGGCCTTAATCTACTTGCATCAGATACCTACCCATACAAAAGTCCATCGCACCGCATTAGAAAAGATTTCAGAATATCGTAAAAAACAAGAGTTACAAGCAGCAAATCTATTAATTCTAGGGTAAATCATATAAACAAGGCTTAGTAGCTATGGGTTTGAATCACCATCTGCATCGTTTCCAACAAACTTTCTGCCGCTGAGCTAAGGGTATATCTGGGATCGGTGGCGAGAACAACCTTATGAGTCAAAGAAATGTCTGATAACTGCTTAACGACCATTGAACCATTTTCCAGATCCTTTTGCACTTGGGAGAGTGGAAGAAATGCTACACCACAATTAGATAACAAAAATTGATGAAGTGATTGACAACCACTCACTTCAACAGTTTTCCCTATCTTAATTTGATGAGTACGATATAGTTTCTCAATAATATTACGAATGCCAAAATCAGTCTCTTGGCGAGGAACAATCAGAGCCTGACGGCTCATATCATTCCAGGTTAACTCTTTAATTGAAGCTAAAGGGTGAGTTGAGGCGACAACCAACAATAAAGGCTCTTCATACAGCTCTTCAAACTTAAATATTTTGACCGGTACCGGTAGCGAAAAAATAGCTAGGTCGATGGTCTGATTTTGCAGACCTCGGACCAGATCATCTGTAGGACACTCGATGATTTCTACACACAAATTAGGATTCTTTTGATAGGAGAGTTTTAGAATCTCTGACAAATAACGTTGAGTATTGAAACAAGTTAGTCCAAGTGTTACTTTACCAACTAAAGCTTGCGCTGATTGAACAGCCAAAGACATGCCTGCTTCAATATTCTGCAATGCAGTGTGGCAATAGGAAATAAATGCTTCACCGGCCTGACTCAAATAGACCTTATTGGAACGACGATGCAATAGTTGAATGCCAACAATTCGTTCTAGCCGCTTAACCTGTTGGCTCACTGTCGGCTGAGATAAGTTTAAAGCAGCAGCGGCATCTGTGAAGCTGCCTCGCTCTGCAACTTCGATAAATGCAATTAATGCAGATGTTTCAAGATGACTGAGCTTAGACCTATCCATTAAACAGCAAGAAATGAACTGAGATAATTAACTCCCCTCCAATCCAACAATTAGAAAAGAAAGAATATTAGCTCAAAATAAGGTTAACTCCTCAGGGTAGAAATCAAAATCCAGATACTAGGCCGCAGGCCACTACTGACTTTTGATACTTGACATTAGATTTTCCATCTAACTAAGAACTATTGACCTAAATTGAGACCCGAAAAACAAATCTAAGCAAGAACCTAAAAAGTCCTTGCTTAGATTTGAACTGCTGTACTAAGCAAATAAGGGGATTCAAAGGCAGTCGAATATCACAATCTTTCTGTAGAATGCGCAATCATCCAAGGTCTCCCCCCCTGTACACTCTGATTTCTAGGAGAAGAAGGAGCAGACGCTTGACGACGCTGAACTAAACGTGGTTCAGATGTTCCTTTTATCCTTGAGGTTAAGCTAGTACTATTTAGGCTAATGTTAGGCGCAGTAAAAATGCGCTTAGCAATGACATTACATTGAGGGCAAGGCATGGGGCTGCTAACCTCTGCCATCTTTCTCCAGGTTTCAAAATCACCACAGTCGAAGCAGGTGTAGTCGTACAAGGGCATTTATTATCAACCTCAAACAGGTAAAATATCTTTGTCAAAGATTGCAGTAGGCAACGCTAGGGTACAGCAGGCATTAGGAATATCTACAATGCCACTGACACGCCCTTCTACAGGAGCACAGCTCAATAACAAATAAGCTTGCTCTCCTGTGTATCCAAACTTTTTCAGATATTCAATGGCATTGAGACAAGCCTGTCTATAGGCAATATGAACATCCATGTAATACTGCTTGCCGGAAAACTCATCAACTGAAATCCCTTCAAATACCAGATACTCAGAATATTGAGGTTCAACGGGACCGGGTTTAAAGATTGGATTGATCATGCCATATTTCTCTACACCTCCCTTAATGATGTCCACATGTAGGTCAATGTAGCCAGACATCTCAATGGCACCGCAGAAAGAAATCTCGCCATCACCTTGAGAGAAGTGAATATCTCCCATAGAAAGCTTAGCTCCCTCCACATAAACAGGGAAATAGATGCGAGTCCCCCTAGAAAGGTTCTTGATATCACAGTTTCCGCCATGCTCTCTGGGAGGTACTGTGCGTGCAGCTTCAGCAGCTACTCGATCATAGTCAGAGGAAGGTAATTTACCCAAAATAGCGTTGGTTGGGTTAGGTAAAGCAGCTAACACAGGTTGATCACCTGATAGACCAGCACCGTAGGTACGCAAGTCAGGTGCAGTATTCACCAATTCTGTTTCTCGCTTATTCCACTTCGCCAACAGCTCATGGGAGGGCGCACAACCAATTAAACCAGGGTGAGTAATTCCAGCAAACTTAACACCGGGAATGTGCCGTGAAGATGTATAGATTCCTTGAAAATCCCATATTGCCTTAGCAGGTTCAGGATAGTGATCGGTTAAAAAACCACCCCCATTCTTCTTGTCAAAGATACCCGTAAATCCCCATTCATCCCCTTGAAGTGCACCAATATCAACCAGATCAACAACCAGGATATCTCCAGGTTCAGCTCCATTGACCCAGATTGGTCCGCTTAGAACGTGTACAACTGTTAGATCAACATCTCGAATATCGTCTGGACTATCATCATTTTTAATCTGACCGTCTGTCCAGTCTTTACACTCAATGCGAAAAACGTCTCCCGGATTTACAGAAACTACTGCAGGAATTTCAGGATGCCACCGATTATGACCAGGTAACTCTTGCTCCGCCATGGACTTAGTTAGATCCACCTTAAATAGAGTTTCAGGCACAGTGTTATCTCCTTTACCAGTTAAGTTGTTTACGTTAAGTCAAATCAGAATCAAATACTCTAAAATATCGGCCATTTATGGTATTTTAGAGGACTTTAAAAACCTTAAATATATCCAAAGCAAGAACTAAAATTTCTCCACCGGAAAAACTCAGACTCCAAATATAGGTAAGGCTTATCAGGTTCAGAAAACTATCTATGACAAACTGCAGCATCAGAATAATCCCTTCTAGTGCCGCTTTCATTGGTAACGTAAGCATGCACCAGACCCAAACCGAAAAAAGAAACTCTCGTAGAGATACAGGCAACTTCAGCCATTGCGAAACAGCTTGTGAGCCTGTACTTGGGTAAACTATTCATTCGATTGGAATGATAGTTCTATTTAGAGCCAACATATGTAACAACTGCTACCAGACAAAAAAATGCCCGTATAAACACTGAAAACTCCCAAAAACCTAATTTAGCCACAATTAGGGCAGCAGTTTAAGCCGGTACAGTTTAACCTCAAATAGAAAACCAGAACTCAAGCATCAAAAAACCGCAAGAAGCTGAATTTAGACACCTAAATTCTGATGATTTCTCCCTTTGAGAAAATGCACCGCCTTGAATCGGCAACTATTTTAAGCTGGAAACTTAAACAGCTAGATAGCGGTGTAGCAAAGCGTCTGTTAATTGCTCAGTTGCACCTTTTTCAACAATTGCGCCTTTTTCCATGATGAAAAACCTTTGAGCAAGTTTACGGGCAAATTCAATTTTCTGCTCTACAACGATAATTGTGATGCCCTTCTCCTGATTAATCCGCTTCAGGGTTTCTTCAATTTCTTGAACAATAGAAGGCTGAATCCCTTCCGTCGGCTCATCTAGAAGCATAATTTTAGGGTTACACATCACCCCCCGAGCAATGGCAAGCTGCTGTTGCTGACCACCACTCAGTAATCCTCCCTGACGGTTTAAATGCTCCTGAAGCATGGGGAAGAAATCAAAAATTTCACTGGGAATGCGATCGCCCTTTTTCCCACTCGCACTAAATCCCATCTTTAGATTATCCAACACAGATAAATACGGAATGATTTCACGCCCTTGGGGAATATAGGCAATTCCTTTTCTAGCTCGTTTAAACGTCGGGATTTTAGTGATATCGGTATCATCAAAAACAATGCTTCCCTTTGATAAGGCGTTTAATCCAATGATGCTCCGTAAAAGTGTGGTTTTACCGACTCCATTACGACCCAATAGACAAACAATTTCCCCCTGCTTAACGGACATATTCACATCAAACAAGACAGGAGTTTGTCCATATCCAGCCGTAACATTAACCATATCGAGTAATGGTTTGGCAACAGTCATTACGTCACTTACTTTAGGCAGCGGCTTTAATTGTTTCATGACCTAGATAGACCTCTATCACTTTAGGATTACTTTGGACTTCTTCTACCGAACCTTCTGCCAAAACCTTGCCTTGGTGCAGTACAACAATTCGTTCAGCAATTTGCTTGACAAATTCCATATCATGTTCGATAACTACCACTGAATGAGATTTAGAGATACTTTTAATAATCTCACCAGTCATGTAGGTTTCATCGGCTGTCATACCAGCAGTCGGTTCATCCAACAAAACAATGGACGGGTCCTGAGCCAACACCATGGCAATTTCAACCCATTGTTTTTGGCCATGGGATAAAGACGAAACCTGGTCAAAAGCCTGATCTACCAAACCTGTTCTGGATAAAACATCAAAGATTTTACCCTTTTTGGCCTTGGTTAATTTTGCAGTGATTGAGGCCCAGATACCATGGGTGCCTTTGAGGGCCAACAGAATATTGTCAAAAACGGTTAGTTCGTTGTAGACATTGGGGTTCTGAAATTTGCGTCCAATCCCCATACGGGCAATAACATGGGGGCTATTATTGGTAATATCTTTGCCATGATAGTAAATATGCCCCGAAAAAACAGGGGATTTACTAACAATGGCATCCAGCAATGTACTTTTCCCTGCGCCATTGGGGCCAATGATGGTAACAATTTCACCATCATAAACATCCAGACTAACCCCACTTAGAGCTTTAAAGCCTGAAAAAACAACATTTAAATCTTTGACAGATAAGACTGCTTCCATCTTGGTATCCATCTTTGCATCTTTGACAGATAAAACTGCTTCCATGGGAAAATCCTCTCAGTGAGCTAATTCTTTACCACATCCGGTGTTTTTAACAGTTTTGGCTTAGATAGGTTTGCCAAACTAAACTGCTTAGGCAGCAAGCTCATCAATCCATTTGGAATAAATAGCACAACAACCAGCAACAAAATACCTATCACCAACTGCCAATCTTGAGTCACTTTTTCAGCATAGTTCTGGACCTGTCCCAAAATAATGGCTGCTAGCAGAGGTCCAACCAGAGTGCCTCTACCACCAATCGCTACCCAAATAACTACCTGAGTACCAAAGGCAACAGCTAGATATACCGGGGAAATAAACTGGTTTAAGGGTACAAATAACCCACCAGCTACGCCTGCCAGGGCAGCTGATAGGGTCCAGATAAAGATTTTAAACTGAGCCACATCGTAACCAAGAAACGCAATGCGTTTTTCATTCTCATTGATGGACCGCAGAATCAGCCCAAGGTTAGATTGGGTCAACCACCAGCTCAAAGCCAAAACAAAGACCGTATAGGTCAAAATCATAAAATACAGCCCAACAGGTGGAATCTCAGCTCCAAAAAAGCTTAACTTGCTAACGTCGGTAATGCCGTTTGTGCCCCCCGTGTAAGCCTGCTGACTGACGAAAAAGGTAGTCAGTGCCGAAGAAATTGCCAGGGTGATAATGGTGATATAAACACCGCTAACCTTAGAGCGAAAAATGAAATATCCTATGATATAGGCAAATAATGCAGGCACTGCAACCGTTGCAAACAGGGCAATTGGAAAATATTTAAGCGGGGCGATAAACCAGGGAAGCGCCTCTAAACCATTCCAAACCATAAAGTCAGGCAGTTCACCTCCATAGGTATTGGAAGCCGCAGAAAGATTTAGCTTCAGGTAATAGGCTGAAGCATATCCACCTAAGGTAAAGAAAACTCCATGGGCAAAACTTAAAATACCTGTAAATCCCCATACCAGGTCTAGAGAGATACCTAGCGCACCAAATAACAACAGCTTAGACATTAACGAAAGCTGAAAATCCCCAAACACAAAGGGCAAGATGATAAATATCAGCAGTGCAATGCCACTGATGGCAGCTAACTTTGTTGGAAAAGATGACTGTTTATATCCCATGACTGCGTTTGCCATGACCTACCTCCTAATAACTTGTTCAACTAATGTTTGACTTCTTCTAAAGGGAGGCTATGTGCGTTTTTGAATCGAAAACAAGCCTTCAGGTCGATATCGAATTAATACAATCACAGCTGCCAGCACAATTACCCTGGCGAGGGGATCGTTGAGTATGAAGGCAATTACAGCATTGGCCTCGCCAATCAAAAGAGAACCTGCCAAAACCCCAATTAGCTTGTCGACACCACCTGTAACCACTACCATCCAAGCATCAACCAGATAATCTTGTCCCATGGGAGGAGCCACCGTTTTGAGGGCAGAAATTACAGCCCCTGCTACACCCGCTAACCCACAGCCATAGGCAAAGGTACCCATGTCCACCAGTTTAGTATTTACCCCAAGACATTTAGCCATGTCACGATTCTGGGTCACTGCTCTAATCTGTCGCCCCCAGGAGGTTTTATAAAACAAATACATGGTTAACCCCAGCAGGACTAATGCCACCGCGATGATAAACATACGGTAGTAAGAAATAGAAATCAGAGCACCACCAGCATCGTCAGATAACAGTGGCAGGTTGCCAGATAGGTAAGGAGGGGCTTTTACATACTTAAGCTGGGCTGTGAAGATTAACTTGACCACACCCTGCAAAACAATACTTAGTCCCCAAGTTGCCAATAACGTTTCTAGAGGATTGCCATAAAGTCGACGAATAATCGTCAATTCCACCACAGCTCCAATAATGGCCGTGATCAAAAAGGCAAATGGAATAGTCATGAGCAAATCCATCCCAAAGGCATCTTGCAACACAAAGGTTACATAGGCCCCTAACATAATGAATTCGCCGTGGGCCAGATTGATAATACGCATGACCCCAAAGGTAATTGCTAGGCCCAAGCCTGTTAGCAGCAAAATACCGACAATACCAATGCCATTGAGGGCTTGGTTAAGTAGGGTGACAATATCGAATCCGCCAGTTGCAGCTTCAGCTTCTTCCTGGGCTAGCAAAAAGGTAGATAAAAAAACTGAAGATGGATCAAAGGCTAGCATGGGAAAAATCGTAGGGTAAAAAGAAACCAATAAAATTGGAAATTCCGATGGGCGTTGAAAAAATGTGCTAGCTGATAAATCTTGCTTATATCCATAAAGAAATTCTCACGGGAAGCACCGAGATGAGAACCCTTAAAGCATAATCAATCAATATCAGCTAGCTGTTTAATTGTGTTGTCCGCCAAAAATCACAAGAAAACTGGTTCTAGATCCTTACCGGTCTCTTTGGTAGGATCACTCCGATCATCAGGGATTGGATGTTCACACACACGACCTTTATAGAGAGTCTGACTCCAGGCAATAGGTTTGACGGCAGCATCTGTAGCAAACACAATCTCAGCCTGACCATCCTCCTTCCATTTACCAATACGGGAATAGAGGTAGGTATGGTAGTTGTCTGGATCAATTTTGACCCGACCCTGGGGGGCATTAAATTCCTGGCCTCGAGTTGCTTCTCGAATATTGCCTGGAGTTAGCTCGCCACCATCTTCCAGAATCTTCTTCATTGCTTGAGCCATAAAGAAGGTTTGAAGATAGGCAGCTTCCATTACCCCATTGGTGACACGCCCTTTACCAAACATAGCCTTAAATTGCTCTACAAATGCTTTGTTTTCAGGGGTATCAACCGTCTGGAAGTAGTTAAAACTGGTGTAGTGACCGGTAGAGTATTCAGGTCCCATGGCCTGAATTTCCTCTTCAGTGGTTGGATAGGCCATGATTGGAATATCGTCAGATGTAATGCCCGCATCCTTAAACTGGCGGTAAAAGGCTGGAATACTGTCACCCACCAGGTTACTTAAGACAAAGTCAGGCTTCGCTGCTTTGATTTTATTGATGATGGTAATAAATTCTGTGGTACCCAGAGCTGCATACTCGTCCCCGACAACAGTTCCGCCAGCTTTCTCTAGCTCAGCCTTAGCAATTCGATTACTTTCCTTGGGATAGATGTAGTCGGAGCCAATGAAGAAACCTTTGGGACCAAAGTTATCGTAGCAGTAAGGGATGGAGTCTGTAATCTGCTGGTTCGGAGCTGCGCCAGTGTAAAAGACGTTTGAGCTGCATTCATTCCCTTCGTAATAAACAGGGTAATAAAGAATGGCATCTTTTTCCTCGAAGACAGGAAGCACCGATTTACGACTAGCTGAGGTATAGCATCCAAGGACACAAACCACTTTATCTTCATCAATCAGTCGCTTTGACATCTGGTTGTAAAGATCCCAGTTAGAGTCAGGATTAACAACCACCTTTTCTATCTTTCTACCAGCAATACCTTCGCCATTAGCTTCCCATGGCCCGGTACCGGTGTTGATCTGCTCAATTGCCAAAAATGTTGCATCCTGTAGGGACTTTTCAACAATGGCAATAGTTCCTGTAGTGGAGTACATCACACCCACTTTAATGGGATTTTCGCCCAGGTCGGCCGATTCAGACGGCCCACTACCTCCACCAGTACATGCAGCAACAATGCTGCTACCCACAGCCAGAGAACCGTACTGAATAAATTTTCGACGATTCAGACTTGTATCAGAAACGTGGGGCTTTGCCATAACTCTTATCTACCTAAATCACAAGTTCAAACAAGGAAAACAGAAGCATCGATCTGCGCTCGTCCATTTAATTCACTGGAAGACTTCCTTAAAAATCAAAGAAGGAAACAGAACATTAGATTTAGATTATCCAGAGGACGCGATCTTGATCGACGCGGAACAACAGGCACAGGAATAATCTCAGGGAGCCTACACTCTTCCTACTGCAAACACCGTAAGAAATATTAAATAAAATCAATAACTTCCTACAAGAAATCACAGAAAAATAGGGATTCTACCTTGACCTGTATCTTCTTATCTTTAAGAGCATAGAGCAGTCTCGTATGACTTTTGTTGCTTTGGATACGAAAAGGTCTCCTTAGAAAGAAAATGTCATGATTCCTTGTCATTCAACACCTTTTCCAAGTCTTCTCTATCAAGCATAGATTTAACGGCGGCTCCAAAATAATACTATCAAACCTAATAGCACTAGTTTTTTGGGGCCTTTTTTCAAAGAGGAAGCAAAGAGTATTATTGCGTTTACCAATGCCGCTATTGCTTGTCACAATAGTGTATCTGCTGTTGCATTTGAATTGAAGGATATGCTTAGGATAGCTAAGCTGTATTTTGAGACGACACGATGTTCGAAGCCAGAATTGTGGCTGATTTTGGAAATAGCACTGGCAGGTTTTGCAATGCACGTCGCTGAATCTATCAGAATGTATTGAGACTACTAGGCTGTTGTTAGATAGATGCTTTTGGCTAAGACAACTCGAAAAGTGGGAGTTAGTTTTTATGGCAGTTCATGGTGATATCTCCTCTAGTAATGACTCAGTAGGGGTAGCTGTAGTTAATTACAAGATGCCGCGATTACATACTCGCGAAGAGGTACTGGCAAACTGTAAGACTATTGCCGATATGATCGACGGCATGAAAGTGGGGTTGCCAGGGATGGATCTTGTTATCTTCCCTGAGTATTCAACCCATGGCATCATGTACGACTCTGAAGAAATGATGGAAACAGCTTCCAGCATTCCAGGGTCTGAGACTGATATTTTTGCTGAGGCTTGTATTCGTAATAAGGTTTGGGGGGTGTTTTCATTGACGGGTGAACGTCATGAAGAACATCCCAAGAAGGTGCCTTACAACACTCTGATCTTGATGAACGATCAAGGTGAGATTGTGCAAAAGTATCGCAAAATCATGCCTTGGACTCCCATTGAGGGGTGGTATCCAGGCAACTGCACCTATGTAGCCGAAGGTCCTAAAGGTCTGAAGATCAGTCTAATTATCTGTGACGATGGTAATTATCCTGAGATTTGGCGTGACTGCGTTATGAAGGGGGCCGAATTGGTAGTCCGTTGTCAGGGATATATGTACCCTGCTAAGGAACAGCAAATTATTGTTTCTAAGGCCATGGCCTGGATGAATAATACTTATGTTGCTGTGGCTAATGCCTCTGGTTTTGATGGTGTTTATAGCTACTTTGGACATTCTGCAATTATTGGGTTTGATGGCCGCACTCTAGGGGAATGTGGAGAGGAAGAAAACGGTATTCAATATGCAGCGTTATCTAAGTTTGCCATCCGTGACTTCCGACAGCATTCTCAGTCCCAGAATCACCTGTTTAAGCTCTTACACCGTGGCTACACTGGCATGATTAATTCGGGTGACGGTGAAGAGGGTATGATGGAATGTCCTTACGAGTTCTATCGTGAATGGATTCTAGACCCTGAGAAAACCAAGGAAAAAGTTGAGGCATTAACGCGTTCTACGGTTGGGACTGAAGAATGTCCTATTGAAGGGATTCCTAATAAGAACTCTAAAGTACCTGTGGTACCTACCAAGAAATCGGAACCAGTTACGGTCACCCAACCTGTCTCCTAGAGATCTGGATATATAGCAAACGTCCTGAGTCTTTGGGACGTTTGCTTGGTTTTTGGCATAACTTAAACCCTGACATTTTCTCAAAGCAAGTCTAGAGGTCTTGGCGCGAAATATAGTTATTATATTGTTGCCTATTCATAACAGAATTAAGTAACACTTTTATGGACTTTAGGATATATTGTTGTCATTAACGATTCACACAGCCTATGCCTAGCATAGGCTTTTTATTTGCTTATACTTGTTTTGTGTCATTGTCTCTATGCAACAAATCAAAGTTGTCATTATCAGTCTGTCAGCTATTGCCATATTTTATGCCTAATCAGTTTCACAAGGAGAAATGGTTTTGCAACGTCATCGATCAGGTTCTCTTTATATGAAATACTAAAATACGAGAATGATAATCATTCTCATTTTGTGCCAGCATATACATACTCATCCCTTCTGCTTTCCTATAATACTTTTCATAAATCACCATTCTTGGGAGAAATTCGATATGGGTAGTACAGGAAGTGTTAGTTCATGGTCGGAGTCTCTTCTGGTTGCCATGATCCAGTATCCGGTTCCAGTTATCACTGGTCCAGAAGATATTCAGACTCAGGTCAAACAGATTTGTAAAGCTGTTGACAACACTAAAGCAGGTTATCCCGGTCTGGATCTGATTGTGATGCCGGAGTACTCTACTCAAGGGCTCAATACGAAAATCTGGACATATGACGAAATGCTTTTGACAGTAGATAGTCCAGAGATTGATCAGTTCCGGGCAGCTTGTGAGCGTAACAAAATCTGGGGAGTCTTTTCTCTTATGGAGAAAAACGATGTACCTGGACTGCCACCCTTTAACACTGCGATTATCATCAATGATCAAGGAGAAATTGCCCTTCACTATCGCAAATTGCAGCCTTGGGTGCCGATTGAACCTTGGTATCCAGGAAATTATGGGATGCCCGTATGTGATGGACCTAAGGGTTCTAAACTAGCGGTTTGTATTTGTCATGATGGGATGTTCCCTGAATTAGCGCGAGAAGCGGCCTATAAAGGGTGTAATGTTTATATTCGCATCTCTGGATACTCCACTCAGGTCAACGATCAGTGGATCTTGACAAATCAAACAAATGCTTGGCAGAACTTGATGTACACCATCTCCGTCAACTTGGCGGGCTATGACGGTGTGTTCTACTACTTTGGTGAAGGCACTGTGTGCAACTACGATGGCAATGTGATTCAGCAGGGCCATCGTAATCCTTGGGAAATTGTGACAGCTGAATTGTTCCCTAAAATGGTGGATGAAGCCCGTAAAAACTGGGCTCTTGAAAACAATGTCTTCAATGTTGGTTGCCGAGGCTATGTAGGTAAACCTGGTGGAGAGCGTGAAAATTACCTGACTTGGGTGAAGGACTTGGCTGAAGGAAAGTACGAGTTGCCCTGGGATAAGGACATCAAGATTAGAGACGGTTGGGAATACTATCCTGATGGAATCAAGCTAGGGCCTCTGCCAACAGAAGAATCTGCAAAGACCTTGGTGGGCGCTAGTTCCTAAATCTGTTACTTCACTTACTCTTGAGCGGATCCCCCACAGGCTCAGTTTGTGGGGGAATTTAATTAAGTTCCCCTATTGTATTAACAAATACACTGAGCGTACCTATAACACCTATCAAGAAATCAGAACTAGTTACAATCATTCAGCCTGTTGCTTAGAAAGTCTAGTGTAAGTCATCAAAAATTTGATGGCTTTTCAACGTATTTCTTTGCTAAGACCTATACTTATTCTGGACCTGCTAACTTTTGTCGGCTCAGTTTTTTGTTTTCTGCCCTTAAGCTATATCCACATCAAGGTCTATCGCTGAAGTCTCAGTTGTCTTCTCACCATATATGGCGTCTAAATTAGTTTATTTGCTAGATTAGAGCAGCCACTTGTGGGACTTCAGTGTGACTTCCGACTTCCATCTGTAAAATGGCACTAGCTAGTTGCGCTTCCTTTCCCCAAGTGGCTTTTGGGTAAATAGGTATAGTTACAATTGTGACAGTTGATTGGGCAAAGCGACTTGAACAGGTTGCTCAAGAAGATTTAGTAATGTTTATCAATGCTTGTCTGACTTGCACTGGACAGCGAGAATTTTATGACGATGCCTATGGTCAGAAAGTTTCCCTTGATTTTCTCCATGACTATATCTTAGGGAACTATCGTCTTTTATATTGTAGAACCTTGGCGGCAGGCATTAACCATTTCAACCAGATGCAGATCGTTTTGAAGCTATTGGCAACGGGAAAGCAAACCCAGGCTCATCACCGTGCCGAAGAGAATCAATTAATTACTGCCACGCTGCACAATTTACCCTCCCAGCGTGCATGGAAGTTGCTGCAACAAATTCGAGAACGCGGAATTAACAATCGCCGAGCACGAGCAATTGCCAAACAATATTTCACTACCCGAGGGGATCTTCTAGCATTTCATGCTGTAAAATATCGTTCCAAGCTACGGGCAATTGCTACCCATAACCATCTTAACCTTAATCAGCTCAGTGCTGACGTAGGTCATGAACTAGGGGATTTTTTATTTCGCCATTGGCCAAAACAGTTCCAAACCCCCTTATTTGAAAAGTTTCGTAAAGGGTTTTACAGTGCTAGTAACATTTATGAATTGCCTTTTACCGTTGCTGAAGGATTAGCCGTTAAACACAATATTCCACGCGGACGCTTTCTTCAGACTATTGAAGGTCAAATGACCGCAGGTGAGAAACTGCGCCTTCAAAATAGTGCCAGACAGGCTAAGACTCAACTCGATCTAGATCCGCAAAAACTCTCTCTCACGAAGTTAGCACTCTATGCTCTAGCCCTCGATATCCAGACCCGTAAGCAACATCAGGATGAGTTAGAAAGACTCTTGCAAGCCAGTGCTCGTAAAGCCTTACGGAAAGCCCCACTGCGATTAGGAAGAGTAGCAGCCGTGCTAGATCGCAGTTATTCTAGCTCCGGCTCGTCTGAAAAACGACGACGACCGTTGGGCATTGCATTGGCTGTGCATTATCTTTTGCAAGCAGCGTCACGGAACTATCGGCCATTTTGGACAATAGCAGCTCCTGAGCCCCTGTTAGTCACACCCTATGGACAAACCAATTTGGTAGATCCTATGTTGGCAGCCCTTGACTGGCAACCAGAGTTGATTTTAATTATTTCAGATGGTTGGGAAAACGATCCGCCGGGGGGCGTAGCTGAACTTTTGCGGATCTATCGGACTAAATTAGATCCACAGCGACAAATTTCCATTGTCCACTGTAATCCTGTTTTTAACGCCGATGATTTTACCCTTAAACATTTGAGTTCCCTGGTACCAACGGTTGGTTTACGTGAAGCAGAAGAGTTGCCAGTGGTGTTAGAGTTTGCCCGATTTGCAGAAGGTACTGCTTCCTTGAGTGAGCTGGAAACATATTTAGCAGGTCGAGTCCAGGCTCTTTTAGCGTCGGCCCATTTGTAGGAGTATAGTTCTAATGGCTCGGAAAGCTCCACTTCTGGAAGAAATCTCCCTTAAAGGTCTAGAAATTGCCCCGTCTCAGATTTGGGGAAACATTCGTCTGGTTCCCCTATTGCGCCAACGGGTGCGGTCAGATTTACGTTTGTTCAAACGTGACTACCAGAGCGACATGACAATGGTCTCCATTGATAAAGATACTCGCTATTTCTCCTGTATTCCCCACGGCTTGGTCTTGCATTGGAGTGAGGATGGCCAGCCGGTAGTCGCCACAGGAGGACAGCTACTCACTGAAGGCAAGGTAAATAATATAGCCTCCTTTAAGGTACAAATGTTACAGCGCATGGTGAAACGCGAAACCAAACAATCACTCAGGCTTTTACCGCTCCATTTAGCCATGGAGGGATTTCTGAGTCTATTTTTTGGCGGGCCAACGGTGGCATGGCAGAGTTATTCAAAACAAGCCTTATCCAGCGGACTGTCGCCTCGGGTTGAATGGTCTATAGGTGGACGAGCCATCGCCCAATTTGACAATGCCTTACGACTGTTTGAAATCCATGATCGGCAGGTTGGCGTTTTATTGTTTGTGTCTGAAATGTTAGTTTCTGCGTTTGTAGTCCCCACACCAGAGGATTACCGAGCCCTTCATCTTAGTTTGCTGGAAGACTTTTATGGTGAAACCTTTCTTTATTACGGGCTTTATGGTGGCACCAGTGTATTAAATGTTGAGATTGATGCGGCACAGGTGCATACGCTTAATGACCTCAGGGTAGCACTTACCCAGGTGCGGGCAGATTGGGCTGCATTTCAGGGATTTATGGCCAGTAATCTGCTCAATGTGCCACTGCAATCGAAACGAATTTATCGAGCCGGGCCGTTTAGCTTACAGCGCTTTATGACAGCTCTGGATCCCAAGCAGCAGAACTACATTGGCGAAGCAATTCTGGATAATGATAACCAGCTTCAATACCTCAAGATTTATGGCCTTTCAGCAGCTCAAACAAAACGAGCTTATTTACTTAAACAAATGGCTATCCATGATTGGAATCTGGAACGTACGGCTCAATCACAGAATGACACCCTAGCTCAGTTTATTTATCGACTTGAAAAAGTAGGCTTTGGTTACTTAGTCAACAATCAGTTGCGGGAACAAGCCGCCAAAGAACGTCGTCTGACTTGAGTTAGACAGATGCACTGCGCAGACTATATGACAGAATTAGGCTTGAGCTTTCTGAGGAGAATAGTGGTGTAGTCAGTTAACTTGCTCCTAGGGTTCCAACTGAACTATTTTGACTCAAAAGAACCGCCAATTCTGTTCGCTGTTGGCTTAACTGGGTATCCATTTGGGCCAGCATGTTATGTTGAATAACTTGTATTTGACGGAAATGGGCTAAATCAATCAGTTCCTGGAGCAAGTTATAGGATTTTTCATCGAATTCATCACCAACGTTAGTAATGTAGTTAGCAAGAACATTTTGGGCAATTTGACGTAGCTGGTCCAGCTCCTGGGTGTACTGGTCGTAGAGGACTTCGAGCTGGGGGTTGTCTATGACGGGCTTGCTATATTCGAGGGCGATTGCCTCTTTGAGATTGTTGAGTTTCAGGCGATTGATCTGGTAAGTTGTATCCGTATCTAGTAGGTTCGCAACTTGTTCGACATCGTCGGGATGGATGTCTAAATAGGTAGTCAAATGGGCTACCCGCTGATTTAATTGCTTGGAGTTCTCCTCTAATTCTGCCTGACGATTGGCTAAATCAGCACTACGATGAGCCAAAATAGCTTGATGTGTGCGCAGCTGATGTACTTGCGCTGTTTGAAACTGCTCCCCTTTAAGGGCTTGGTCTACTCGTGAGCTATGGTCTACCCGTGAGCTAAAGGATGCCGTTGTTTGAGACGCAGCAATTGGGGGAGTCACAACGGTGGTGACAGATTCCGATTTTTCAGACTGCACTACTGTCTTGTCTGATGTCAAACTATCTGACTGATGCCATAACCCCGTTTTCACATGTTGCATCAGAGCGCCCGCAGAACATACTGCCGTTGCCCCGATCACAAGGGTAGTGTAGTAATAGTGGGATAGGTTGGAGGACGGTTCCGAGATGGTTAGATTATCCGTCCAGTAAACAGAGCGAGATTTACCAAGTTTTCTACGTTGGTTCTTCTCTTTGTATTGAATGTTGGGATACTGAATGTTGGAAGAAGGGATTACACCATCCAACATTAGCCTCTGCAGGAGTGGGGTTTGGTCAGCCGGTTTGCACAGAGAAGACATAAGCTGATGAAAATAGGAACTGCCTCGTTGTAATAGATTTACAGGCTTTTCAGGGCAGTATCCGGAAAAATCTGAAAAGGTAGCAAGAAATAGAATAGGTTGTTTGAAGTACGGGCTTTTCTCCGTATAATTTAACACTCGCAGAGGATGCAGATGTCTGGGTAGTAGCGCTCAGCCAGAAGCGAGGTATCGGGGACGAAGACCATTACCATCCACCAACATAGAGAGATTTGACGGTTCCTGGATTATATCTTTGTCGAATCTCTCCAAATTTGACTTCATCGATAACGTCTATGTTGCCACCATCGTTCACGGTGTAAACCCCGGTTTTATAACATTCAGCAATTGCCAACATCATGTTAGTCAAGCTTACAAACGCCAGACTGACAGAATAGTCATCGCTTATGTGGAAAATAGGTGCCGTGGCTATTGGTTCTTCAGTGCCTTGGACGGCAAAGTATTCACCCTCAAAGTCGAACAATGGAAATAAATATGACGGTTCTTCATCCTGTTGTCGTATTTTCAGTAAGGCATCATCATTGATATTGTCTGAAAACTCACAGGCGCTGTTTAGGTCGAGAAACGATAAATATCCAAACACTGAACTGTATGTCTTATCGCCATTACGCCATTGATATAGTTCATAGACTTCTTGAGATACTTGAAAAGGCAGTCTATTTAGCTTTTCTGCGATGACGTCGGCAGGTAAACCGGGTTGAAAACCAGCGGCAGCTGTTGGTTGGTGTTCACCTAACCAATTGAGAATACGGTCAAGAGCATTGATTAGTTCTGTCATGCAACGTGTATAGTGCAACAACTCGGATAAAATAAGGAGAGTAATGGATACAAAGTGAACTACTATCTAGGGTATCACTAACAAACATAATATCCAGCGGTGTGTTTGAAATGCTTGGCCGGGGCTGAATCGATGACGAAAAATGTTTTAAGATTTGTTGTACCGACTGTGATTTGTAAGTGCCAGAACCAGTGGGACATTCCACCTGATATTCGTCACCGAGATAATGGTGGAACTTTTGCAAAGATTCCACCAGCAGATAGTTGACTGGGAACCAGATAGGGCCACGCCAATTTGAGTTGCCACCAAAGAGCCCGGTACTTGATTCTGCGGGTTCATAATCCACTCGATGTTCACCGCCATCGGTATAGAACACATAGGGGTGCTCGTGATGATAGCGAGAGAGGGCACGAATCCCATTGGGAGCTAAGAATTCAGTTTCATCCAGCATTTTTTCAAGAATGCGCTTGAGCTTATCGGGACGAACAATTGCAAGTAGTCGCCGCTTACCCATACCATTCTCTACAAATGAAGGTACATTCTGGCTCAGATTAGGGCGATTAGTTTCGAACCATTCCAGACGTTCTTTAAAGCCCGGAAGTTTGTCGAGCAATTCGGGTTCTAACGTTTCGGTCGCAAACAGGGGAATCAGCCCGACCATGGATCGTACTTTTAGCTTCAAGCGTTCGTCATTGGGCAGATGCAGTACATCGTATTTTTAAGCTGATTGGCGGGCTCCACATTATTGGCAGTGTAGTCAAAAACAACCTGTCCATCACTGTTGTAAGAAATCCCGTTTTCGAGACGGGGTAAATCTTCACTTTGCAGCCAAAAATCTAGGGAATGGGAGGCCATTTCTGCATGGGTCTTGCCGGCAAGGGGTTCTGGGGACTCTAGTTTCATCATGTCCTCATTGAGCTTACCCAACATTTGAATCAGACCCATGGGATACTTAAAGGCGTCATCTCCCCAATAGTAATCGGCCAGGGCAAGCGTCTTTTCAAAGGTGGCATCATTGGGGGTTTTGCTAATGGCAATCAAGGTGGCATTGTTGTGGCCCATAAAGTTGCGCCCCACCAATCCGGTAGAATTTGCTAGGCCATTGGGGTGTTTTTCTTGTTGCGATCGCAAAAACAACAGTGCTGATCCCAGCGCCCCAGCGGCCACCACCACATAGTTAGCCCGATATTTCACGGTCTCTCCAGTGTCTGTTTTGACAATCACGTTAAAGGGTGTGCGCTTGACATCGCTAATCAAGTCGCCAAGGGAAGCCACTCCAAACAGTGCCCAGGTTAAAGGCTGATAAGTGGGATTTTCCACCCGTTGGTTATAGCAATAACGGACCAACGCAAAGAAATCATCGACGGGAAAATTGAGGCTTTGGACGCTATCAATTTCGTCAATAACGAAATCACCGATGATTGGCTCGGGGACACCACTGCTGGCAAGATGGCTTTATGGCTGTAGGTGACCTGACCATTGCGATGGGTCCGGATTGAACAACACGGACAGCTCACCTCTTGCGAACTATGGTATTCGGTGCCATCTAGCGCGACTAGTAGATGCTTGCTGAGCACCTCAAACCCACGCAGATAGTTCTGCTCCTCTAACTACTGAGCACACTTGAAGCCATAACGACTATCTTGCCCAAGGCAAGACCCATCCGAATGAGTTGACTGTACCCGATAGGGTTACGCTTTGCACGACTCGATTGCTAGCTCCAGGATACTGATTTCTGTTCTTAAGTTGGAATTTGGAATTGCTGCATAAATATCTAAACCATCGAGTTTGTGAAAGGTGATGCACTGTACCCGCACTCGCTGTAAAGATTCACCCTCAACCGTAACCTCAAAAAACTGGTCTTGTCCGCCACGTAGTACGCCAGCGTCAGAGACAACAGCCGCAGTAAACGTTGCTTCAGCTGTCGGTGCAATAGCTCCTACGGAGGTAACCATTGCGATCGCAACTAGGCTATTCATTAACAAGCGTTTCATTTCCATCTCCAGCTTTCTTCAATAGTATGAATTGGGGAACAAAACAAAAGGGCTGTCTTATTCCTATTCGGATTGCATCTCGGTAATGAGTGTAGATAATCACTCGGCTGCTGTCTGTATGAAAAAATTGTAGGTTGCATCAGACGGAATCGTAGAAGATACGACTTTTTTATACAGACAGCTATTGCATAATTTGCATTAGTTTTGCATCATTATCTTGCATATGCACGTATATGCTGACATAGCTCTGGCACGGGCAGACGCTCTGTGCGATCGCCTCTAAAGTATGTCTGCACTGAGCTTTGTAAATAAGTACTTATGCAAAATTAATTACAAACTCTTCTCCAAACCCTGCTAGTATTTTTTCAACCTCTGCGACCAGAGTTTCCCAATTCTCATATGCAGAGCTATCGAGCCACTGATATAGGACATCAGCAATGCAAACTTACTTAATAAACAGCATTTCCTGATAAGTGGGCAATGGCCAAAACTCATCCGAAATTTCACCGTCTAGAGCATCTGCATACTTGCGCACCTCATCCATTAACCAGCAAACTACCGCTAGCAAGAAATGGGTGGTTATAAACGACGACTATCGATATGTTTATCAGGTGTGCGAAACCCTAAGCTAACGCAAACCTATGGATTCATTGATAGATGTCTCAGCTAAGGATCGAAAAACCTATGAGCGCATGGCCAAAGCGATCTCATTTATTCGTCAGCATCACTTGGAGCAGCCTAGCTTAGCCACCATTGCCCAGCATGTAAATCTGAGTGAATATCACTTCCAGCGGTTGTTTACCCAATGGGCAGGCATTAGTCCCAAACGGTTTTCCCAGTATTTAACCCTGGATTACGCAAAATCCAAACTTGCTGAAGCCAATAATCTTTTAGAACTAACCATAGAGTCAGGTCTATCAAGTCCTGGGCGTCTTCATGACTTATTTGTGACATTAGAGGCGATGTCGCCCGGCGAATACAAGTCTGCAGGGGCTGGTTTAAAGATTCGATACGGTATCCACGATACTCCCTTTGGAGCCTGTCTAATCGCTATAACTGACCGTGGTATCTGTAATCTACATTTTCTTAATGACATAAATAAACAGCTAGGCGAACAACAGTTACAAACAGAATGGCCTAATGCCACCATTATTTATAAGCAACAGGCAACGGAGGATATTTGTGACCAAATTTTCCATACCTCTGAACAATCACCGCTCACTCTCCATATCAAAGGAACAAACTTTCAAATTCAGGTATGGCAGGCGTTGTTAAAAATTCCTTTGGGTGGATTGACCACCTATCAAGGGTTAGCAGAGTCCATTGGTAAACCTACCGCAGCCCGTGCTGTAGGAAATGCTGTAGGGCGTAACCCTGTAGGATATCTGATTCCCTGCCATCGAGTCATTCGTGGTTCGGGTGAGATTGGCGGCTATCGCTGGGGTTTGGAGCGTAAAACTGTTCTTTTAGGTTGGGAAGCTAGTCAGATCGAGGCACAATCATGAAACTGTCGGATATTTGTGAACTGTTACTGCTGGCAGCTCTATGGGGTGGCTCATTCTTGTTTATGCGAATTGCTGCTCCTATTCTCGGTCCCGTCTGGTTAATTGAGTTTCGTGTTTTATTAGCTGGCTTAGTTCTATTACCTGTGTTGGCTAAGTTAGGCCTGTTGGCAGAAATGCAACGTCAGTTCATCCCTTTGTTAATTGTGGGGTGTCTCAATTCAGCTATTCCATTTTTGTTATTGGCGTTTGCCTCAGTCTCTTTACCCGCAGGCTTTACGTCTATCTTAAATGGTACAGCCCCCCTCTTTGGCACAATTGTCGCTTTTATATGGCTACATGAGAGACTTACACCTGCACGAATGTTGGGGTTTGTTCTAGGATTTATTGGCGTTGTCATCCTGGTCGGGTGGAAGGCGATTGACACAACACCTGGTTTTTTGATCGCCATAGTTGCTGCTTTGTCAGCTGCGTTAATGTATGCCATTGCGGCTCCCTACATTAAGAAAAACCTGGTTGGCGTTTCTTCATTAGTTGTCACCACAGGCAGCCAACTGGGGGCTGCTTTGGTCATTATTCCGGCACTTCCCTTTACTGTTCCCCAGCAAATACCATCTGTCGGTGTGGCCATATCTGTTCTGGCCTTAGCTGTTTTATCGACAGCCTTTGCCTATATCCTGTATTTTCGGCTGATTCAAAACGTGGGTTCCACTAAGGCGTTGACGGTGACCTATTTGATTCCGTTATTTGCCATGCTATGGGGAGCGATTGTGCTACGAGAAGTGGTAACCCTATCTATGATATTTGGGTGTGGCCTGGTGTTGCTGGGCACTGCTATAGCCAATGATTTGTTCAGCCATATCCGCCAAAAGTCTCCCAAGTCAATTGATCGTCAATAATATATTGAAAGCCCTTAAACTTAAGGTTTACCGTTAGCAACGAGGACTCTCCAGTGCAGTTTGTTCCATGTACCTACGACGCCCATGCAGCCGCAATTTTAGAAATCTTCAACGAGGCCATTGTCAACTCAACTGCACTTTATGATTACAGGCCTCGTACCTTAGACAGTATGGTCCAGTGGTTTGAGGCTAAACAGAATGGTGATTTTCCGGTAATTGGGGCAGTTGACGATAGTGATTTTTTGTTAGGTTTTGCTAGCTATGGGACATTTCGAGCCTGGCCTGCTTACAAATACTCAGTTGAACATTCTGTGTATGTTCATAAGGATTGTCGTGGGCAGGGAATTGGCTACGCCCTGATGCAGCAGCTGATCTCAACGGCTGTTGAGCAGCAGTATCATGTCATGGTTGGTGGTATCGATATTGATAATTCGAGTAGTATTGCCCTTCATAAGAAACTGGGGTTTGTACATGTAGGAACTATTCAACAGGCTGGATTTAAGTTTGATCGCTGGTTGGATCTTGCCTTTTATCAACTGTTACTCGAAACACCAACTCACCCAGTTGATGGTTAACTTGATTAGAACTACATATTCATACTATATGTCACATATTCATACGATATGCCTAGAAATCAGCGGAATTTCAATCAAAATTCTTAATATAAGAATGTTATAGGAACTTTTTTGTAAAAATAAACGTTATTCGATTAGAGGTCTTGGTTTTCAACAAGGAGAATCGTGGGCTTGAGTTGTTTGTGCTAGAAAGTAGATGATTGTTGAGGAGTTAACGTCAGTTCAGATCCCCTCTCATCCAGGTAAACGATTAGGGGTGGTTAGCCGTGTCAAACGATGGTTTTGGCTAACCTCTTTTGGCGGACGTCTGTTTTGGGTAATTATGTTGGGTACCTTGGCTGGCATGGGTAGCATGGCATTTCTGTTTAGTGAAATGCTGAGACGCCAGGCTGAGGATCAAGTGCGTAGTAGTATTGATAGTAAGGTTAATGCAATTGCATCTGTGACTGAATCAGCGGAAACCTTAGCTTATAGCCTGGGAGTCAGTGCCGTTACTTTAAATGAGCGAAAAGCTCAGTATGCTGACACGTATCGAGAATTAGTTTTACAACTTTTTGAGCAACGTCCAGAATTTGTAGTGGGTTTAGGATTAGGCCAGGCTAAAAATGGCATTATTGAAAATCAACCCTGGTTATTTCCCTATTATTCTGTAGTGAAATCTTCAGGAACAATAAATCCTGATGAAGACACTATTCGCTATGAAAATTTAGCTGATAATGTCGGTGAGTTTTATCCAGACAGTAAACGTTACCAGATATATTTTGCTCCTCAAAAGAATGTCTGGACTGCACCTTACTCAAAGGACAATACGCGTCAGCTGACTTACTACTATCCTCTATTTAATAAAGATGGCCGCTGGATAGGAACTACCCTGGTAGATATTGATACAACCTATTTAAGCAAGCTGCTAGATGATGACGTTTTCCAAAAAGCTGGAAATTTTTTATTGCTGACCCGCTCAGGGCTGCTGATTGCGGATCCGACCAATCCCTTTACTAAAGTCGAAAACTATAAAAATATTGCAGGTATACCATCAATTCTCAAACAGCTTGACCAGAAAGAATCAGGCTTTTTTAGGGGAGACACTGGTTATTGGGCTTATGCCACAGTACCTGGAAAAGACTGGGTATTGTTGGGGTTTGTTCCCCATGGGGCTATTTTTGGGCGAATTGTCAAGACAACTGCGTTAATCACAGGCATTATCGGCCTCTTAATAGCGCTTGTGATTTATTTGGCGATTCGGAAACTAAACCAACGCATTAAACCTATCCTGCTTCAGGCAAATCAGTTTGTTGATAATGATGAAACGCTGATGGCATCATTTACTCGTCACGATGAGCTGGAACAGTTATCGTTGTCATTTTTTAATATGCTCAATCAGCTTAACCAGCACCAGAAGACGATCTATGATCAAGCGGACATTATCGCCCAGAAAGATTTGCATGCCGATCAAGTAACCGAGAAATTTTTGACCTTCACAACGCAGGTTGTCGGAGATGCCGATAAACAGCAGGCACTAATTAAAAATATGCAACGACAACTGACTGATCAAGTTAATGATTATCAGTCAATCAATAGTCAATTAAATGCATTATTCACCCTAACTCAAATGTTAAGGAGGTTTCTGGAAAGCATTCCCACAGAAGCGGAAGCAGCCCGATTATTTGATTCCTTGGACCAGTGCATGAGCCAGCTGACAGAAGTTTTGGAAAATTCTAGCCAAGCAAGTCAAGTGAAGGCTCAACCCTTAATGACTCGACTAATAACAGATATAGCTAATCTTAAGGTTTATTACCGACAGCAATATGTCTTGGAACAGCTACAACTTCAAACAAATAATATTAGTGAAGTTCGACAGGCCACGATCAATAAGTCTGAAGCAATGGTGACCGCTGTTGCGGGTAATGACCAGATTTTGACGGAAATTGAGACCATTACCAAGACCCTGACTCGAGATGCTCAGCAGCTGTTGGATACGCTATGGGGAGATCTTCAACAGACAGATCTTCTTGAGTTAATCAGTCCTAAAATACCCCAGTAAGCTGCACTGAATAATATGCATGGGGTAATCATTAGCTATTTTAACGATGGAGGTTATGGATAACCCAATAGCTGATGGATAGGGATATGATTGCGATCGCAAGTCCAATTAAATTTATCCCTGACACTTTTCCCAGGTCCAAAATAATAATTTTTCGAGCCACAGCAATTAGCGAAGTTACAATTACTAATTCAACCTGAACCACATGTTTTTTCAGGTAAGCTGTAATGTTTTCAAGGATTTCGAGGGCGATTAAAACACTTAAAAATAAACCAAAAATATTTTGAAGTATGTCAACAAAAAAGCCTTTAGGACTCGGATTAAAGAGTGCTGTTGACAAAAATAGAATAAGATCCACCATAATTACCACAATTACAATCAACATCGCTATTGAGAGTAATTTTGAGACCAAACTTTCAAACTGATCGATACCTGTTGCAAACCCTTCATCACTTGAACGCCAGCGAATATAACGCTTAAATCGCTTCAACATTAATTTTTAGACTAAACTGCTTGAATAATTTAGTCTAAATCTCCGGTGAAATATTTTTATGTCAGTTTACTCAGGCCAGAATTTTTTGAGGATGAAGAGCAATGTCAATCGAACCTTCATTTGTTAAAAAATTAAATTTAAACTTAAGGAATACTAAGTTGTCTTTTTACTTAGAAACATCACAATCTGAGGAGAGGCAGCGTTTCTAAATCACGTCCAAGTTGAAACCTGGAGCTTCCTCTACGGCAAAACTACAGTTCTGGAAGTGGTCAAGGTTTAAACAATAATGCTTTGAAGTAAAGGTTGATATTTTCTTCTCAAATAAAAACCTATATTAATTTACTTGTAATTAACTTGAGTCTGTCTGAAGTAGAAATTATGATCAACAATAATTAAATTGATAACTAAGTAGATGATGGGCTTAAGTCTGTTTAGTGTAAATGCTTAAGATTTAAAGCCTATATGCTTAGTTTTGTTTAGACGGGAGTTGTATTCTTTGTTCAAAGAATACTGTTGGCAGTTATGATCTTGTGGCTATTTTTTGCTTTTTTCTCAGGCCTTATCTTTATCGACTACCAGTTTAATGACTGGGAATCTGAATCTATAAAGCAAACTCCTATAGCTGTCCATAGGCCTGAGCAGCGACCTTAGTATACCAAACTATCTTTTTGCAAATACAAGTGTTTGCTCGACTGTAAAATATTGACTCTCCTCAGCTGTCACTTCAAGCTGAGGATAACAAGGATATTAAATAACACATTACTTTTAAATCAGTACCTATCGGAAGTATCAACGTCAAGCGGGACGATTTTCTCGATAATAATGTAGGGTTTGGAATACTCTTCGAGAATATTAGGGGCGAACGCGAAAGACAAGGCTCTACAAAATGCACACCCTTCTCGAATTCCGACTTTCGAATTCCGCATTCTGACTTAGCCGAAATTTCCCGAAGTAAGTTGAGCCCCCCCATCGGTATTGAATGTTGACTTGTTTTGAGCGCTGGGTACTTTAATGTACAGGCCGCTGCAAGCAGCAAACATCCTAGGGTAAAATGATAATATTGGGCAGAAACACATCGATAGGGCATGCAGTGTTCCTGACTGTCCTCCTGTTGAGGCTGTTTCAGCCTAAAGCTGCAAAAGCGCAAGTCATCACCCCAGCTAACGATGACACGGGTACAACCGTTACTCAAAATGGAGAATTCTTTGATATCAGTGCGGGCAGTTTATCGACAGATGGCCATAATCTTTTTCATCATTTTCGCACATTTCAGCTTACCAGCGGCCACACTGCTAACTTTTTAGTCGACCCATCAATTCAGAGAATTTTTGCTCGTATCGGTGGAAATAACAATGCGTTTATTGACGGTAAATTACAAATTTTAGGTGGTCAGGCTGACCTCTTTTTACTAAACCCTGCCGGAATTATCTTTGGCCCTAATGCCATTTTAAACCTGCCTGCTGATCTCACAGTCACAACTGCAAGTCATATTGAATTTAAAGATGGTAGCTTTAATGCGTTTGGCACCAATAGCTATGGCACATTAATAGGCAGTCCTACTGCATTTGCATTTGGCCAATTAGGTACCATCCACAACGAAGGAGACTTAACACTACTCCCTGGTCACTCCCTGACACTATTGGGAGGCTCAGTTATTAATACTGGAAACCTGACAGCGGAAACTATCCAAATTAAAGAAGTTTCCGAAGGAGAGATTATCCAAGTGAGTCAAACGGGTTCTTTACTGAATCTAGAATTTTCTGGAGACGTGTTTCAAGGAGACTCCACTGACGGTGACTTGACAACACTGCCTGCCCTTCTAACTAATAATCATGATGTCGAGCATGCAAATCAAATTTTCACGGCTCCTGATGGTCAGCTATTCTTAACTGAGTCATCTTCGCCTACAGGCGTGACAAAAGACAGTGCGGCAGGAAATACAACAGCCCCAGATTCTCAATTCTCCTACCAAAACCAAGAATCTGGTTTGCTGTCTTCTGAACAAGATATACTCTCAAATAATAATTCTATAGAAGACGAAGCCTCGTCCTCTGAGAGAGAGATATTTTCAAGTAATCGCGCTATAAAAGCCGAAGCCCTGTCCTCTGAGACAGATACTGAAGTCGAATCAGACGAAACTCATCGTCCACCACCGCCTGGGATTGCCCAACATCATTTCCATCGCACTGTTTTAAATACGGTCAATGCCAGTGCTGCACTAGAAGACGCTGAAGAGCAGCGTAACCTAGACTTTTCTACTTATTTTGGCCGTAACCTGCAGGCAAAAGAATTAACCTTACCGGAAATTCAACAATTACTGACTCAAGTCGAGTCGGCAACTGGTAATCAATCAATTATTGTTTACACTAAAGCCCCAAAACCATCGACAGACATAACCCAACAAGCTTCCACAAAGCTTGAACTCCTAATCTTCAAATCCAGCGGTGAACCAATCAATTTAGAAATTTCTAATGTTAGTCAAGACGATCTTTTCCAAACCGTTGAACAATTTCGTCGGGCGTTAATTTCCTCATCAAGAGTAGGCTCTAAACGCTATTTGCCGTCTGCCCAACGGTTGTATCAATGGCTGATTAGCCCCATTGAGGATGAGCTAGGCTCAGACCAAATCAATACCATTCTGTTTTCCATGGATTCAGGTCTACGTAGTCTGCCGATAGCTGCTCTACATGATGGTCAACAGTTTCTGATCGAAAAATACAGTGTTGGCATGGTGCCTTCCCTGGGGCTAATGCAACCTAACTATCACCCCCTCGACAAAGCCCAAGTTTTAGCCATGGGAGCCAGTTCATTTACAGACTTACAACCCTTACCTGCAGTACCTACTGAGCTGGAGCATATTGGAAAACTATGGCCAAGTAGAGGTTTTCTCAACGAAATGTTTACACGAGAGAATCTTATCAATCAACAGAAGCGCGCACCTGCCCAAATTATCCATCTTGCTACCCATGCTGAATTTAATCGAGGTAATGCGGACCAATCGTTTATTCAACTCTGGGATGAACAGCTTCATTTAAGCGATATTCACACCCTTGGTTGGGATCAACCGACTGTAGATCTATTAGTTCTCTCTGCCTGTCGCACGGCTTTGGGCAATACCAATGCCGAAATGGGATTTGCTGGCTTAGCCGTGGCAGCAGGGGTAAAATCAGCCCTGGCCAGTCTTTGGGCTGTCAGTGATGTGGGCACCCTGGCCTTAATGACCGAATTTTATCACCAACTGCAGCAGAACCAAGTAAAGTCGGAAGCATTGCGAGCTACTCAGTTAGCTATGCTCAATGCTGAAATCCGGATTGAATCAGGTCAATTACTTGGCAACGTCACTCGCAGTGCAGTAACACTCCCCTTTGAACTGAGTCAGTTAGAAAATGTTAACTTTTCTCATCCTTACTATTGGGCTGGTTTCACCATGATTGGTAACCCTTGGTAACCTCACTAATCACACCTACGTTCGCTACCGTCTGGCATAATTGCACCACAAAGATTAGTGCGAATATCAAAATTAATGCCTTCTAGGGTTGCTTGTTGAAGATTAGCACCAGCCAGATTAGCGCCAGAGAAATCCGTAAAACTCAGATCGGCTCCTTGAAAATTAACACCGCTCAGGTTGCTGTTAACAAATTTGACCTGGCGCAAATTACTACCACTCAGGTCAGTGCCCCTTAAATCCAAATTACTCAGGTCTGACCCCGCTAAATCAGAGTTGATCAGTCGGATGCCAGCTGGCATCACATCTCGCAATTGGGAGGCTGCAAATTGAGTGTCTGTAAAATCAGCACCTTGAAGATTGGCCCTAGTAAGATCAATGCCATCGAGGGTAGCTGCGCGAAAATCAGCTACGAGAAGATTGGCCTTGCGCAATCGAGCATCGGTTAAATCTGCCTGGGTTAAAAAAGCGCCTGTCAGGTCGGCTCGGGTTAAATCGACTCCAATGAGAATAGCACTGTCAAGGTAGGTCAGTGCCAGATCAGCCTGGTTTAAATTGGCTCCAGAAAAATTAGCTAGACGAGCATCAGCAGCTCGCAAACTACCGTGCTGAAATTGGCTTTCTGATAGATTAGCTCCTTGCAAATTGGCAATAAAAAAGCTGGTTTCGTCTAGGTGAGCGTGATTAAAAATACTGTCGCTCAAAAATGTTCCTTCAAAGCTGGAACCAGTCAGAATTGCTCCGGTCAAATCAGCGCCACGGAGATCGGCTCCATCTAAGTTAGCCCCTCGTAAATCTATGCCACGCAGATCGTGCTCACCTAAACCATGGGTCACTAGGTCCCAAACCAGCCGCCAACGGTCATCAATAATTGTCCGTTGGTCTAAATTAGCATTGGCCAATTGCGCCCCTTCTAGCTGTGCTCCAAACAGGTTGGCATTGCTGAGATTGGCATTGCGCAGGTCGGCTCCACTCAGATTAGCCTGAAAAAGAAAGGCTCCCTGTAAATCAACACCGTTGAGATCCGCGCCTGCTAAGTTAGCTCTTCGCAGATTGGCCTGTTGTAGAAATAGACCGCGTAAGTCGGCAGCTCGCAGATCACAGCGAGGACATTGGCGAGTTTCTTGAAGTTGTTTGAGATCCTTTTGGCTAAAGGCATAACCGGGTAAACCGGTAAGTGATAGAAATACTGCCAGACCGATTATTAAAGGTTTCATAACAAAAAAATTCTATCTACCCTAAGTTGCCCAATTCCTTGCCAAGATCCCGGGATTCTTCTTAAATCCCCGAGTACCAAATTTTGGACAAAATTTGGTACTCGGGCTTCTCCTGAGAATCTGGGAATTGAGTAGGGCACTCTAGCTGCACAGACAAAAATTGATGTATATCATGTCGCTTCTGTGGTTCAATCGCTTGATTTCTAGTCTTGTTCTCAGCACAGCACTCGTTTCCATTTCTCCTGTGCTGGCTCAACCGACCGCCTTTGATGCATTAGAAGATATTACGTATTGGAGAGATTTGTGTCGTCTGCAGGCGGCAGCAGGTGAGTATGAAAAGGCTCTGACAGCCTGTGAACAGGCTATTGCTCTAGAACCAGAAAATCCTGATATTTGGGCCCAACATAGCGGTATTTTGGTAAACCTGAAAGCGTTTGCGGATGCGATCGCATCCGCAAATCGAGCCCTTACCTTTGATCCTGAGAACTCCCTGGCCATTGTCTACCAATGTGTGGCCTACACAGGTCTAGGCGAAAGTGAAACCGCCCTGGATAAATGCAACAATGCATTAAGAGTTAATGGTAACTGGGGTAGCGAGAACCCTGCGTTAGCATGGTTCTACCGTGGTGAGATTTTGGCCCAGGCAAAACAGTATGAGTTAGCCCTGGTGGCCTATGAACGTACGCTGTTGCAAGAACCAGAAAATTCGCTAGTTTTAACCCGCCAATGTGAAGTCTATGTAGCCCTTGAACAGCCTCAAGGGGCTCTAAAGGCCTGTGAGTCGGCCCTGGCAATGGACCAAAACTGGGGGGACATAGGACCTGCCCTTGCCTGGACCTATCGAGGGCAGGCCCACACCCAGCTAAGCCAGTATGACCCGGCCATTTTTGCCTATGACCAGGCCATTGGCTTTGACCCCACAAACGCTCTTACCTGGGCGGCCCAGGGGCAGGTACTAGAGACACTGCACCGTGATCAGGAGGCGTTGGTTTCCTACAACCAGGCGGTGGCTATTAAGGCGGATTACTCTCTGGCACTGTTAGGGCAGTGTGCGTTACTCAATCGGCTGGGTAGCTATGAACCGGCGTTAGCGGCCTGTGATGCGGCCATTGGGGGCGATGGCGACTGGGGTAACCAACCCCTGGCTAGGAGTTGGAATGAACGCAGCATTGCCCTAATGGGGACTCAACAATATGAAGAAGCCCTGGCTTCGATTAATCGAGCGGTGGGGATTCAACCGGACTATGTGGCGGCCCACAACCACCGGAGTACAGTTCTTTGGTATTTGGGACGTTACACAGAAGCCCTGGCCGCCAACCAGCAGGCGCTCAACCTGGACAAGACCTATGCCCCTGCCTGGTTTACCCGAGGGATAATTTTTCGGGCCACAGAACAGTACCCCCATGCGCTGGCGGCCTATAACCAGGCGCTGGCGTTAAATCCTTTTAACGACTGGGGCTGGACAAATCGTAGTCTGGTGCTTTGGGAATTAGAACAATATGGCGAAGCGTTAAACTCTGCAGACCGGGCAATTGCCCTGAATTCAACATCGGTTCAGGCCTGGTACAACAAGGGAGTGGCCTTGTCTGCAATGGGGGAATATGAGGGGGCGATCGCAACCTATGACAAAGTCCTCACCCTTGATGCCGCCCATGCCGAGGCTCTAACTGGACGCGGCATCGCCTGGTTTCATCTGAATGACCATGCAGCCGCTACTGCCGATCTAGAAGCAGCTTTGGCCCTGAATCCTGATGATATCCTTGCCCAAGATACGTTAACAGCATTGGCAAGTACCCAAATAGAGTCCCCAGCTGCTGCTGAGACATTGCCAGTACCGCCCCCACCTCCACCCTATTAGCGGTAGGGGCATAACTTTGTGTCGCCCTTAGAGGTATGACCTTACAGCGCGTAACACATGCAATGCCCCTACCGGGGGGAACCACATTATCGCTGTTCATAAAATCCACTGTGGTATTGTAGGGAAAAATTCGTAAAGATTCAGCACGGATTTTCATGTTGAAAAAAGGCCCCTAATTATAAGGGTTATGAGGAAGCATCTACTGCGAACCTGAACTTTCGATTCCCCATCCAAGGGACCGGTTGATTTTGAAACGGTTCAAGTGCGCTCAGCAATATGGGCAAATGACGTTTCTTTTTCATCGAAGTGGTAGATTCACTTACTAGAGTGCCAAATTTTAATGGTCTGGTCTTTACTACCACTAACCAGCGTTTTACCTAAGGCATCCAGACCTAGGGTCAACACCCAGTCTGAGTGATCCCTTAGCGTTTGACGTAATTCTCCTGTACGGGCATCCCATAATTTGACGGTGTTGTCCGTACTACCGCTGGTGATTGTCTCTCCGTCAAAGGCGACGGTTACAACTCGATCGGTATGTCCTTCCAGGGTACGCACAGGTTCACCGGTTAACAAATCCCAAACTTTGAGCGTGGTATCCCAGCTGGCACTGACTAATTGTTCGCCATTAGGGTGGAGTGCGATCGCACGCACCGCATCCCCATGGCCCTGCAGCCTATGTAAGTTCTCTCCAGTCTCTAGATCCCAAATCTTAATATCGCCATCGGCTCCGCCACTGACAATGTGTTTACCATCGGGAGTAATCGCCACGGCCCAACAGGGTCCAGCATGCCCCGAGAGACTGTAGCGCAGCCGACCAGACTGGAAGTCCCACACATTAATTTCACCATCGTAGCTGCTACTCACGAGGGTTTGGTTATCCTGAGCGATCGCCACTGACCAGATCGTTGCCCGATGGCCATCAAAGGTTTTGAGCAACTGGCCGGTGGCCATATCCCAAGCTTTTAGGCTCATATCGCCGCTACCGCTTACTAGCATGTCGCCAGAAAGATTAATCGCTAAGGTCCGCACCACATCCGTATGGCCTGACAGCACACGAACAACCTCATTTTGCTTAAGGTTCCAAATCCGGATTACATGGTCGTAGCTACCACTGACCAATGTGCCTCCATCAGGGGTCAGGGCAACGGTCCACACAGGTGCCAAATGTTTGGCAAATGTATGGATTAACGAAAACTCTGGATTTTGGCTGGAAACACTTGCCCCATACTCAGAAGCATCCGCGACCTCTTGAGAAGATAACTGAGGCATCGTCGAGGGTACTGTCAGCAGGGAATACCCCCCTAGCAGGGCAAATACCGCCGCCCCGCCCCAGGCCATCCAAGTTAGTTGAGACCCCTTGCTTGCCCGTCCACGAGAAGCCGTTTGTTGATCACCTTGCGCAGGGATTGACCATGTCTGACGTGCTGGCTGAACAAAACTAATAAAGCTAGCCGACGATGTAAACTCACCCGTGGAAGGATAGCGGTTTCGATAGCCATGCAGGAGATATAAATATCGACAGACCGCATTACTAAATTTTGTTTCAGGGCTGATCTGCCAATCTTCAATGCAGGCCCCTGTCAATTGAGCCGTATCAAACCCTGTTCCAGAGACACAGGAGCGAACTAAAATTGTCTGGCTGAGGTTTGCCTGACTGAGGTTCGCCATATATAAATTCGCATCCGTCAGATCGGCAGCCCCTAGATTAGCCTGACTTAGATAAGCTTGGGTGAGTTTTGCAGCCCGAAGATTCGCATGTGCCAGGTTAGCGCCAATCAGACAGGCTTGGGTCAAATTAGTCTGCTCAAGATTGACACCATCTAAACGGGCTTCAAATAGGTAAGCTCCACTTAGATTTACCCCACTCAGGTCTAACGGTAGGTCAGGATGCTCCCCTCGCCAATCATTCCAGTAATCTACCCCTTTCTCAAGCAAGGCAAGATGCTGATGGTTTGCCATGGCACCACATTTGTAGACACACTAACGCCTCCTAGGACTTCACTATAAAGCAAGCAATTTTCTTAAAGATAGAAGTGATACTAAAGCCGGATTGATTAATCCCGATTAAACTGCATCAGCCCGTAGGGGCAATCCCTTGTGGTTGCCCTATGATATCGAACGTAGGCAGCCAGGATTTCCTATCAGACGTCAGCAGTTTATCTCACTAAGATTGCCTGGTTTAAGTGAATACCCCTGACTGATAACAATCAGCGTCTACAGTAATACGTCTATAGAGATAGATCAGATTTAAATCGCTCTAAAGGGAGCTAGAGTTTGGAATTCGGAGTTCGGAATACCCTTTTCCTTCTGACTTACGTACTATTAGGTCGTCCAGAGGACCTATTCTGACTTCCGAATTCAGTCCTAGTCGAGATTTCTTAACTCAAGTTGATACCCCAATGCCCAGTGGGTAGGGGCATTGCATGTAATGCCTTTAGGACATGGATAATAGTTCATGCTATTCAAATGCAAACGTCTTAGATTACCTTCTCTGCCCCAATCAGTTGCTTCAACTTTGTCAAAAGCTCCTGCTCGTTATAGGGCTTTGAAAAATACGCCGTTGCGCCTAAATTCATTGCTAGCTTACGGTGCTTTTCACTACTGCGAGAGGTGAGCATCAGAATGGGTAATTCCTCATACGCCGGTTGCTCCCTCAATTCTTCGAGAACGCCATAGCCGTCAAGACGAGGCATTTCAATATCGCAGATCATGGCGTCTACCGTTAGACCACCGACCAGCTTATCTAACGCTTCTCGGCCATCCTTAGCTTGCTCTACTAAATAGCCAGACCGCTCCAGGGTAGTAGCCATATAGCGGCGAGCATGGATAGAATCATCCACCACTAAAATTTTGGCCGTATTGGAGCGTGAAGAAATGGCAGGGACAGCTGACTGTGCAGGTTCTCGCTCCGGCCCTGCGACGATCCATTCCACTAGCTGAATCGGTTCAATCAGGGGCACAACACGACCATCACCCAAGACTGTCACCCCACCAAATCCAGGGGGTAATGGGATAGGGCTAGCCACTGGACGGATGGCAACTTCTTGTTCCTGCCAGAAGCGATCAATCGTAAGACCGTAGCTACTACGATCTTCGCCCACGACCACAATCATGGGACAATTAATCAATGGCTGACCGCTCATGGCCAGTGGTCTGGACTCCATGGCCCAGTGCTCTTCCAAGCGCACCAGGGGAATATCTTCCCCTTTCCAAACCATGGACGGTTCAGGCATCTCCATGGCAGGTGTTTGGATCACTTCCTGTACCGCATCGACGGGCAGGGCAAAAATGGACCCATTACGCTCTAACAGCATCACCCGCAAAATAGACAGGGATAGCGGAATGGTAATGGTAAACGTGGTGCCTTTGCCAGACTCAGTTAAGACCTGAATATCGCCCTGGACTTCTTTTAAGTTGGTGCGTACCACATCCATCCCAAACCCACGACCGGATAGCTCGGTCACCTGGCCACTGGTGCTAAAGCCAGGTTCAAAAATAAACGACAAGAGTTCTTGCTGCCCCATGGCATCAACTTGCTGGGCTGGGAGATTGTATTGGCGAATGCGATCGCGAATCCGCTCCAAATTAATACCACCGCCATCGTCACTAACGGTGATCACGACTCGGTTACCACGATTAACAGCCCGCAAGGTAATGGTTCCCACCGCAGGCTTCTGCCGCAGACGACGGCTTTCAGGAGTTTCAATGCCGTGGTCAAAGGCATTACGCAATAGGTGCATCAATGGATCGCTAAGCTGATCCAAAGCAAACTGCTCCACTAAAGTTGTCGCCCCTTCAAGCTTCAGTTCCACAGGTTTGCCATACTGGACCGACCAGTCGCGTACCACCCGAGGGAAACGCCCGACAATCTCTTCAAACGGTCGCATCTGGGTCTGGGTAATCCGATTTTTAAGGGTCCGACTGGTATAGTTAAGGCCACTAACAGCCTGCCCCATCTCATTTAGACCCAGCTCAATGTCACGGCTCACCTCTTCAAGTTTGACAATGGTCTCCATATGCTCCTGGGTCAGCAAATGGAGCTGGGAATAACGATCAAATTCCAGGGCGTCGAGTTCTTCAGGGGCGGCAACAGCCCAGCCCATACCATTCTGGCTAGCGCCATTCACACGAGTGCCATCACCGGCAGCATTGGCCATACTGCCCCCTGCGACAACGGCCCCCTCCGTCGAAGCCCGGTCATACCAGTGACGCAGCTCTTTATTAAACGACGCCAGGGCCACCATCCGCTCCTGCATCAGTACACTAAATGCCTGCAGCTGTTCTAACTTTAGATTGACCTCATTTCGGTTAACAATTAAGGTCTCAAAGGTACTGTTAATTTGCTTTAGCTGGTCAACCGATAGGCGCACGGTTGATGTTTTTTGGGTGCTCGGTACCGATGGCTGAGGCGGTTCACGCAACGGGACTAGTGGAATCGCGTCCTGGGCAATTATGGTCTCACTGGCTGCCCCTGATGGCTCCTCCTCCAATGTCTCCGGCACTCCACCATGGGTAAGCTCAGCTGGCTCAACGGTTTCTAGCTCTAGCGGTAGCGCTGCAAATTGTGCCTGCAGAATCTTTAAATCGACTGGCTCATCTAACGGCGTCTCAACCAGTTCCCCTAAATCATCAGCGGGTAAATCCTCAGGAATTTCCAGGGTTGCTAACTGGTCTTGCAAATAGTCAATATCGTTCCCCTGTTGCTCAAGCGCTGGTTCAGCCAAAAGCTCCGGCAGGGGCAGCTCAGCTGAGTCTCCTAGTTTCTCATGGGGCGTCTCTTTTAGGGGTTTTAATTGAGTCGGCAATCGTTCCGTCCGACCCAAAAGTACGAGAGAATGACTCCGCTGCCATGCTTTCATAGCCTGCTGGGCAATCTCACTAATGGTGTCAGGCTGGGCAAACGCACATTGCTTTTGCACTGTTTCACACAGCGATACAAAGGGGTCTAACTGGGCCATCAGGCCAAACTCAGCCATCTGTCTGGCCGTGTCAATCATTGCCTGTCTGAGGGGTTCGCCCTCAAGTTCAGGTAGTTTTTGCCCTAACTCTTCTAGGGTATCTTCAACACTGGTGGTAAAAATAACAACATCGAGATTAGTATCATTCTCTTCTGACAATAATCGCGCTTCATCTTCGGGGGTGAGATCCCCTAAACGCTTTTTCAGCTGTACAAAAATAGGGTCAGCATGGTTTGTTAGCCAGTGGGGGGCAATGGGCTGCTGGTCATGGTAGTGTTGTCTGGCTGTGCGTAAACAATCCACACCTTGTAACAACAACGTTTCCAGATGGGTATCCACCGCCAGCTGGCGGGCCCGCAGAATCTTAAACGAGTCTTCGAGATTGTGGGCCACCTGAGCAAGCACATCAAACCCCATCATGCCAGCCGTTCCTTTGACAGAGTGCGCGGCCCGCATGGCGATATCGATTTGGCTGGCTCGATCGTCCGCTATCTTGAGACCTAACAAGACAGTTTCAATCTCGCTAAAGTAGGTTTCCGCTTCTGACAAAAAGGTCAGTCGAGCCTGTTGCTCTTTGTCTAATGTCATTGTCTTGTTTAACCTTCAACCTTGAACTGCTCGGCGGATGCCTGTAGTTCTTGAGCAACTTGAGCGGTGTCCTTAATTGCCTGGGCCACCTGGGCAGAGGTTTGAGACCGTTGTTCAGACGCCTGGGTCGCTTTTTGCATCAGTTCGGTTACCGCCTTGGATACCATGGTCTGGTTAATCGTAGAAACTGAAATATCTTGCATCAGCTGGTTGATTTGCTCTGATTTAGCCAGTACTTTTTCTAACTGCTGCTGGGTAATTTTTACCCGTTGGCTACTGTCAACCACCTGAGCCGTACTGGTTTCAATGGCAGCGACTACCTCCTGGGTCTCGGTTTGAATTTCCGCCACAATCTGAGCAATCGTCTTTGTCGCCCCCGCCGATTGTTCCGCCAGGGCACCCACCTGTTCCGCAACCGCCGTAAAGCCCTGACCCAGCTCGCCAGCGCGGGAGGCCTCTACGCTAGCATTCACCGCTAGTAGGTTTGTTTTTAAGGCGATTTCATCAATCAGACTGACGGCCTGGGCAATTTTCTGGGCCGATTCCCCTAAACGCTTAATCTTTTTAGCGGTTTCGCCAACGGTGGAACGCAGTTCCAGAATACTCTCTGCGGTTTCTCCCATGGACTGGGAGCCAGCCTGGGCCGTGGCGTAGGTATCGTTTGTTAGCGTCGAGGCCTGACTCGCGTTGTCAGCAACAGTCTGAATAGATTGGTCCATTTCTTCCACAGCCACCATTGTTGACTGTAGCGATCGCACCTCTTCCACGGCCTGCTGTGCCAGGGTACGGATTTGGTGCTCGTTAGTCAGCAAGGACTGACTTACCTGGCCCGTAGACTGTTTTACATTGACGGCAATATCCCGCAGGTTTTCAATAATGGCATTGAACAAGTCAGCCACAATGCCCACATCCCCAGGAATAAGTTTCGCCCGTACGGACAGATCACCATCTGCGGCATCGCCGACGTCTTCCATCAGCGCCGTGATCTCATTTTCTAAGGTCTCCCGTTCCTGCCTTTGTTCCTCAGCGACCTGTTTTTGCTGGTTAATCAAGGATTGGATTTGGTCCAGCAGGTTGTTAAAACTTTGGCCTAAAATTTTTGTCTCACGGGTACCCTCTAGAGTGGCACGGGTATCCAGGTCTCCGGCGGACGCTTTTTGGGACGTGGTGGTGAGGATTTGTAGGGGAGCAGAGAGCTGGCGGGCAAATACCTGGAGCAAAATAGCAACGGTTACACCCAAAACTAACGCGGTTACCACAAAAATAATCAACAGGTTGCGTCCGGCTGAATTAATTTCAGCGATGTCCACTGATGAGATCGCAACCCAAGGCACATTTGGCACCGTAGCGACACTGTATTCTCGACCGCCAGACTTTAACAGGGCGATTAAAACTTCCTGCCCTGAACTGGTGTTAATCCGGTCTAACTCAACTAAATCTACCGGTGACTGTTGAGCTAGCGCTTGCTTAATTGTGTCAAGACTGTCCTCCGTCCGACCCAGTTGACCGTATAGCATTTGCACAAACTGGGCCACGGGCTCCCCACCATCAATGTTACTCTCACCGAGGGTTTCCTGATCGACAGTCGTACTAGCCTCTGAGGTAATGGTTGAAAATGCAAGTAGGTTTCGGGTATCCACCACCTGCACCTTTTGGGACCCCGAAAGTGCTGTTGTCAGATAAACCTCAAGCCGTTCATTGAGAGTAGACAGGGGGAAAAGGGCTTTCATTACCCCCAAGAATTCATCAGGGTTATTGGCTGGGTGAATGGTCTCGGCAATCGGTAACCCTACCGTATTAGAGGATTCATCAAACTCCACAGGCTCAACATATCGAATTGATTCTTTGGCCCCTTGCCACCAGGCCTCATCCCGCTGAACAAAATCCGAGGTGGGATTGCTGTAAGCCACGTTCAAACCATGGCGTTCGGTAATAAAGATCTCTCCCAGACCTTCCACCAGGGCGACATCGGCCAGATACTGATTGAGTTCTTGATTAGGTTTAAGTAATTTCGTCTGGCTAAACTGCTGCTCTAGGGAGTCAATCGGCTTATCGGCCAAACCGCTTTCTTCAACGTCTTTATCAGCCTGACGCACCGTGTTCAGAATAGTCGGACTAATTAATATCCCTTCAATAATTCTAAAGTTATCTTCTACAAAAACGTTGGCCGCTTCACTGGCCAGGACTGACTCCTCTTTTAACAAGAGTAGGGCAGCGTTTTGTTCCGATCGACGGCTAACCAAAATCGCTAAACCACTGGCCACGGCCAATGGCAATAGGGTAATGGGTAAAAGCGTTTGCAACAGCTGCCTGCTGAGGGGGCGTCCCTCGGTAGCATTTGTTGCCGAATTACGTAAGTCTTGCCTTTGAGGTTTTGTAGTCTCTTGAGACTGACGTTGATCGTTGAGTGGATATTGCTGAGCGGTCATAATGGCGTTTAACTCTCTCAAATTACCAAATAATCAATAAACGTAAACATTAAAAATCAATGATCTGTTACCAATTGATGCTTGCCAATGGCCTCAGCACTTAAGACGAGCATCGGTTTACCATCCTGAAAAACCTGACCACTTAAATAAGGGTGTAAATCAGCCTCAACTTCATAAACTGGAGAGATAATATCTGCCAAGGAAAGTCGAATAGAACCGCGAATCTTAGGAACAACTAGCCCCAGAAAAAGTTCAGTGTCAGCCTGTACCTGTACAGTCTCCATCGGTAATGCCCGAATGACCACTACCTCGTAATATTGAGAGGATTCTAATGCCACCGGCACCCCCAATAGCCGGGCCAGGTTAACGGCCCAAAAAACATGACTTTTGGCACTCATGAGACCCAACACATGGGATGGCATATTAGGCATTGGTGTTACCTGCTGAGGTGACACTAATAATGTTTCCTCCACCCAACTTAATGCGATCGCAATCGTTAAGTCCGAGGTCAGTTGTAAACGCAAAAATTGTTCCCCTGAAACAGGCTTGGGGTTAAATAATTCAGGTAAAAGCTGCTGCAGTCGATCTGCAGGTTTCAAGCCCTGAGAGATTTCCATAGAAGATGATTGCATAGTTATCTCATAAACCTTGTCCAAGGTTTACTACAGGGTGGCAAAGCGGACGGCCTCAACCAGTTGATCTGCAGTGAAGGGCTTCACAACATATCCAACGACACCCTGCTTCTTTGCCCAGCTTTTATCCATCTTGCGGCCTTTGGTGGTGCAAGCAACAATGGGAATATCTGCTGTAGATGGATCTTTCTTAAGCTTACGGCAAAGCTCTAATCCAGTAATATCGGGCATTACCAAATCAGTCACAATCACATCTGGTCGATCGGTTTGAACCTTGTCAAAGGCTTCCAACCCGTTTTCAATCGCCGTTACCATGTAGCCAGCCTCTTCCAGATAATGGCTAATTAAGTCCAGCTCAGATTTAACGTCATCGATTACCAATATTTTCTTAACCATTTTACCCAATCCTGTTAACTGCAATTAATACTTCCCTACACAGGGCATTTCCATAGACCAGAATGATTTAGCTAGAATCACTGCTCACCACTAACTACTCACCACTGACTTAACTAAAGCTTGAACTGGGTTCCAAATAGGTCTCCAAGATTTTCAACAGTTGTACTTTAGAAAATGGTTTTTCTAAATAGTCAGTGGCACCGGATGATTGAGCGGTTGCCTTATTTAAAGGGCTGGCATTACTGCTAATCATAATAATGGGAACATCTTTGAACAGATAGCTGCGTTTCAAAATCTGGCACAGAGAATTGCCATTAATGCTGGGCATCGAGACATCCATCAATACCAAATCGGGTTTCATCGCACAGATTTTAGATACAGACGCCACTGGATCGATGACCGTTTTAAGGTCAAAACGCTCTGGGTCAAGATAGCTGTCAATCTGTTCTAGCATTGCCTGACTGTCGTCAATGCAAATAATTAGATATCGCGACTCAGACGGACTAGTCGCAGGGGATTTACCTAAACTAGGGGGCTGAGCTAAATTCTGGTCGTCTAACTTATCAGACTGCGAATGCTGCCTGGTTAACCCCTGGGGAGACGATAAACGATTGTTAGTCTCTAATTTACTAATGGCGGATGGCTGTTTGTTGATCACCCCTCCATTAGTGACCGATGAAAAATTATTGGCAGACAGATTATTCGTCGATGTGGCCGAATAATTATTAGTAGGCCGCTTACGCTTGACAGATTCTGGCGTAGGTTGTTCAACCTTAGCGGGGGCCGTACTTAAACCCTTAGGCGGCAGCTTTGCCCCTGGCAACCAGGGCAAACGATCCAGAGGTTGCACGGGAGGCCACAGCTTAATAACTCGATGCTGAATATAGGGGTAGAGCAGCTTTGCCAATTTGGCCTCATCTTGTTTAACCGATTGAGCGAGCTGACGGAGGGTAGCGCCCTGCATTAACCTTGCCAATGCTTCTAACATTGGTTGCGATAGTAATCCCTGGGGCACAGACTGATAAATGTCGTTAGGGTTTTCGCAGTAGGGCCTTTGGAAAGGAGAGTAAATGCGATCGCAAACAGGCTGCCAGACCCGCAACCGCCCAGCAAGATACTGTAGCAAGGCAGAAATATGGGCACCATTAGCCGTCGCATGCCACAGTTCCTGGGGAATTGGATGCCAGTTCACCATAGCAGAATCTAAGCTCAAAAGAGATTCAACGGCATCCTCAGTTAACTTGACCAGGACTTTTCCAGCCTGTTGTAATGTCAATGCATTATGCTGCACCAAGGCACCCACAACCTGGCTGGTCCAGTTGAGCGCCTCTAAACCATGGGCGTCACCCTTGCGTCTATAGAGATATTGAATTAAACGCCAATATACAGGTAACGCTGTCTCATAGCCTAAACCAGGCAATACAGTGTCCAAAGTTGTTAAATACTGTAGTGAATGCGCCGCAAACACCACCTGCCCATCAACAATATCAAGGCACCATTCAACATCCTTACCTTGAATATGAACTCGGCCATTTTGAGAAGTTGCAAGCGTCTTACGTAAAAAGGAAATTATCTCAAATTGAGAGTACATAGCATTCCTAGGCTTTGATAAACATTCCGATGATAGGTTCACCTTGAGCCTTCCTCAATGAGAATACGTTCAACTGTTATTCAAAAATTTGCTTGGGTTTTAATGCTGTCACATGTTTGCCTAAGCGTCCCCGGCGCTTACTATTAACTGACACCTCAGGGCTTAACGAAACAGAATAAATACGTAGACTGCTTTGTTATTGTTTTCCCATCCTTATTCTTAGCAATACAATTTTTTCCGACAAATTCTTGTCTTAATCTAAAGACAAGATATTATCTAGAAAATATTAATACGTTAAGACCCATGATCAACAATTTGAGGACAGTCCAAAATGCTAATCAAACCAGGCTTTTAAGCAGTCAAAACCAGATCTTGATTAAGCAAAAAGATATTAGCCGTTGCTGATTTAGAGGATGAACCATTTTGCAAGAATGCTGTAGACCATCATTCCCTAGAAAAGTTCATGGTTTGGATCAGCCACGCCATAAATTAAATACATAAACTCTTCTCCCTGCAAAGAAGAAGAACCATAGTTAGTTAAATTTCACTGACAACTTTTCTAAACTCACACAAAGCTGAACGATCCCTCGACAATGGTATGCACACCCAGCAATCTCATGTAAAACACACTTGACCTAAAATCTATCGTTTCTTCTAAGGTAGAACAAATACTTTAGATATAGAACTGTCCAACAGTGAGACTAGCTAAATAGGATTGGAGTTGAGTAGATATGCACCAAGCTTGATAAGCTCTGACAAACTTTCACATTTGCTATATCTAGTTTAAAGAATCAATTGAAAAGTCATATATTGCTCGGCTCAAGAATTCTAAAGACAGGATTAATTTTTTATAAACAATCCCCCCATTGGATACCCGTATGTAATGCGTATATCACGCAAATACAGCGTTTCCCGGTTGAGATGGATACAGCCTAGTTATGTAGGCTACCGAGGTCATACCAGTGATCGAAAATCGAAAATCGAAAATTGCGTTTATGGCTGTTCTACCCCGGTAGGGACATTGCATGAATGGCCCCTACCGTAGGTTGCGCCGTAGCCCTTACAGCGGAGAGCAAAGTGTATTCAAGGCGTAGGAGCAGCGTCATAGTCCTGCAAATACTGTTCAAATGCTTGATTTAGCTGCGTTGTTTCTCCTAACCAATAGGCCGTTAGCGCATGGCCAAAGGCCCAGGCATTTTGCTCGGGTGAAGCGTCATTGTTCAGCAGCGTTGGCCATAGCACCGCCAAATCAAAGGAACTATTATCCTTTGCTAGCAGGTTAAACAGGTCATAGGCCAGTTGGAGCTTGCCAATGACTACCGGGGCCTGCTCCACCGGAATTTTTTCGATTAATACCGTCGCTAACAGGTCTGAGCCCGTCATCATGCGGGAGATATAGCGCAAAATTGGGCTTTTAAGCAGTTCGGTTACCCCCTGGGTGGTGGTCATTTGAAAGCTATATTGGTCAATTAGTTTAGCTGCCGCTGTGGCCAGGGCCGATTGATTGGTCAAAAATCGAGCCAGTCGATATTGTTTGGCGTTACCTAGGGTTTCGACTAACTTGAGGGCCAGGGCATCATCATTCCAGGCGGTGCGATCGCGATCATAGGTAACCAAGGGCATCACAGTCTCAGCCGACTGGTCCAGGGTTTCGACTCGATAGGCAACAGCGTCTCGGATAGAGACTTCCTTTGGACGCTGACCAGTTTGCCAATCATAGGGCGGTTGCCATTCTCGCACCGGGCGTAGTCGATCCACCTGGGTGACCACCACCACCGTCGGCGGCGGTTGCACCGTCGCTTTGAGGTCATGCAAAAAGGTCTTATCACTTTGTAGGGCTGGGTCCAGGGCCGGTGTCGCCAGTACCAACAGGTCTGCCTGGGCAGCCTGATCCAGCACCAACTCCCGAAAATCTCCCCGTTCAATTTGTTCATAGCCAGGGGAATCGATCAGAGTCAAGCTTTCGCCCGTATCCAGTTGCCAGCTATATTGCTGCAGTTTGTCCGTACTGGGCAACACATCCACCGCCGCCAAATCCGTCTTAAACAGCGTATTGATCAGACTACTTTTACCCGCCCCCGTCCGGCCTACCAACATCAAAGAAATCGGCGTTTGTTCAACGGTTTCGGTTGGGGTAGCCTGGGCTAAAATCGATTGCAGCGTGGCTGTTTTAGCCCCGTTATCTAACACCTTTGACTGCTCTGCTGCAAAAATCGCTGGCAGGTTATCGCCACCATAGAGCGCTACTGTCTGCTGAGCCAGGTTGCGCAGCGCCATTTCCCGTAGCAGCTGACTGAGGTTGACCAGCAGTTGCTGATTTGCCTGGGTAGAACTTTTTTGACTAGCGGCCTTGGCTGCCGCCGCCGCTGGATTAAGCAACCATTGGGCCCAGTTCCAAACCCGCCATAGCTTACCCATAGAGGGTTCCAACTTGCGATAAATTTCATAGGCTTCGTAGGCCTGCCCCACGGTCACCTGATTGAGCACCGGAGCAAGTTGGGTCATAGCCCGATCCATATCATCCACCGTCCCTCGGATTAGTCCATAGGCCTGAGTGACATATATATTGAGCAAGGGATACTTAACGTCGGGATGGTAATGGTGAGCCACCGTTGCCACCACAGTTTGACATCGCTGCCAAAAGGCAGGCCAATCGTCCCAGACCGGTGGATCCTCGCGGGCTGCTGTCAAAATTGGCTGTAGCGCGGCTTCTAGTACTTGATTATTGGCCCCGTCAGCTGTCACAGTCGTTAACTCTGCCCGTACAGCCTGAACGATGCGCTCAATCTCGCGGGGTTTTGTCCAATGCACCAGCAGCCACCGCCAGCCCACAAATATAAGTAAAATGACCGCCCAAATCCAGGTCAACCCCCAGGTATGTAGCTGAAGTCCAGCCAAAATCATGACAAAAACGACAACCATTATTAGCGGCAGCACCAGCACTATCCACTGCCATCGTTTTAGCTGCACCATCGTCGTTTGCCCCATCACGTTTCCCAATTTAAGTATGGTCTTAAAGCCGAAAAAGGGGAAACAGCTACAATGGACGCTCTTGTCATTCAATGATCTCATTTTGGCTTGAACAGTTCTCTCCTGAAACGCTACGTTAAGAAGAGACTCTGTATGATGAGAGACCGGCTGCTAGGACACTAAACGCTTTTTCTGGAAGGGCTTGGGGAATTTCTAAGTCACCGAAGATAAGTGCGATCGCATACTTCTCAATCAAAAATTGTTGTGTTTTCTAGTCTACTGCCACTATAGACAGTGGCGGGACGCCGGAACGATTATGGCTTCTCTGCATTAGACACTAAAAAAAGGAGTACTGTAGCGTGAAATAGAGACCGTTTTCTTGCAAAGAATCGCGATCATCTGCTTCAGAAATCAATGGAATCCCCCAGTCCAGACGAGCCGTCAGATCCCGCTGACGCAACAACAGGCCCACACCAACACTCGCCAACGGGTCAGGAGCATCAGCATCAATGTTCCAGCCATAACCCGCATCCAAAAACGGAGTAATTTGAAGAAGCCGACCATTTTCGCGATCGCGCCACACCGGCAAACGCACCTCCGCCGCCGCCAATACCCCACTATCAGTCGACAAAAAATTCTGACGATAGCCCCGCACCGTAGACTGGCCACCAATACTGAGCTGTTCCAAATTCAACAAAGGCTCAGTCGCTAGCTGAGCACTGCCCCTAAGCAACAATAATGTATCCGGCCTTAACACACGTACCCATTGCGCCTGCCCCTGCCACGAAAAAAACCGACTATCCGGCACATCCCCATCATTAACAGTGGCATCCAGAAAATCAAGCCCCACATTAAACTGCGACCTCAGCGCCAACACCTGCTCAGGACTACGCCGAGTCCACTCCTGAAAAAACCTTAAAGCAGATACCTGCGTACGCCCCTCATCATCGGCCCCCAACGACAGCGGCGTAGGCCCAATATTATCAATCCCCAGAGACGTTTGAGACCGTTGATGGGACGCCGTTAAGCCAATGGCAATTTCCTCCGTTGGCGTCAAGTGCAGCGGATGCCTTAGGGTCAGCTCATAAAAATCAGAATCAGAATCAATATCCAGAACATCAAACGGCTCCTCGATGACATCATTGTCCGATTGATTCACCGCCAACTTGAGCGTACTACCATGGGGACTGAGCGGTATCGTATAGTCAGCATCAAAACCATTACTACCGCTGGTTAGGGTATAGCCAATACTTAGACTATCCCCCAGCCCCGTTAAATTCGCTTCAGTGGCGCTCAATTGATGGCGCACAGTACCCACACTAGGAGAGCGGTTATTATCCAAGATATAGGTCATCCCAAAGCTATCTGCCTCAACCACATCAACAACCAGACGATTCATTCCCGGTTGAGGACTGGCCTGTAAATCAGCCGAAATAGTTGTCACCAGCGGGTCAAGCTGCAGCAGTTGTAATCGCTCCACCAGATCATTCACATTTAACGGCGCTGTAGCACCCAACGCAATACGGCTACTGATATACCCTGGCTTTAGACGACGGGTACCCGTCACCACAATTTCTGACACACTACCCTCAACAATCTCCATTTGCACCACCCCCTCAATGATTTGCTGAGGTGGCACAATCGCTCCCGATGTAGCATAGCCATTATCTATGTATAACTGGGTTACCGCTGAGCGTGCTGCAGCAATATCCGCAAAGGTTCGAGACTCTCCCGTAAACTCAGCTGTCAATGCCTGTAAGGTTTCATCATCAAAGGCAGTATTTTTGATAAATTCAAACCGTTGAATCACAAATGTAGCATCATCCGTCGGCAGATCAGGCTGACCCGGCAGATCTGCAGGCGGGCCTAACAGTTCATCAGCCGGGGGTAATTCTTCCAGAGGCCGGGGCTCAGGTAGCGGCTCAGGCTGAGGAATAACAGTATCTTGAGACGGGGGTAATTCGACAGGAAGCGCCTGCGCCCTGACCACCCCTGCATTACTTAACCATAGAAAGCAAAAAATACTGACCGGACCAATCAACCAGCGGCTTAATACTTCTTTACCCGTATCATTCGCTTGTTGAGCCTGCAAACAGCATGATTGATACACGTTCACTCCCTATTGCTCTCAAGGACTAGACAACCCCTCATAAATCCAGGGATATCCATTATCAGGTCCTTTAGCCTCAGAATAGGGGTGTCTGTTAGTAAAATACAAAAAAAAGAGATATTTTTTGATGGAATGATAAATATCAAAGGGTTCAACCGGAAAAGCCTGAAACGTTCCGCTTTATTAAGTTTTGGTCTAGCTACACTTTTTGAAGCAAAGACTATATCGGTCGAAGGCTCCCCTAGCCCCCCAATTCTGAGGGCATAGATAACTGGTAACTTCTTTACCAGAAATGGCCTTAGTGCCCTCTTAATCTTTTGATAACCCTTCTTTAAATATCAAAAGGGATAAGTTTTAGGCTAGTGTCTCCTTGGTCAAAATATAGTATTTTAGGGGTTTTCACGCACTAAATACCCAAATTGGTACCAGAGAGACCATGACAAGTACTCCCCGTTAACGTTGTGGGTTTTCTATGGAAAATTACAGCGCTGAATGGGGTCAGAGTCAATTTACGTTTGAGAGAGGGGCGTAATGAGTTTAAATCGCAGACATTTTTTGGTGTTTCTAGGGGCCAGTGCAGGGGCCGTTGTCCTCGGCCCAGTGGGTCAATCGAACTCCGGGCAATCAGGATTAAAATTCTCCATGCCATTTCAAACAGGGGCCGCTAAGGCTGCTGGCCATGCCAATCCCCTGAGTTTTGATCCGATCCAATTGCCAATTCCCTTAGAGGTAAATGGCATTGCCCCATCAAACCAGGCTGCGGCCTATGGCACCTTTGCCGTACAGGATGACATTGTTGTTCCCGAAGGCTTTACCTACGATGTAATTGCGGCCTGGGGTGACAAAGTAGGGGATTCTCGCTTTGGTTACAACAATGATTATCTTTCTTTTGTTGAGACCGCCCCTAATGAGGGATTCCTGACGGTTAACTTTGAGTATGTCAGTGGCGACACCTGGATGGAAACCTATGCCCAGGTGATCGGGAGCACGCTGCCATTTGACGATGTTAAAGCTGCCCTAAGCGATGCTGATGGGGAAACAGATGCCTTTTCAATGGCAGATGGCGATCCGTTAAAGCAAAAGATTACTGCGATCGCAAAAGAGGCCCTCACCGATCTGGGTATGGGGGTGATCTCAGTTAAGCGTAATGACGACGGGCAATGGGTTCGCACCTTCTCCAGTGCCGACCGCCGCATCACAGGCCTATCGGGTCTGGATACCCCGTCTCGCCTGCTCAAGGCAACAGGTCCTGCCACGGTTATCTTTAAAAAGCCCAACAAGATGGGCTATGACGACGGCTATGGCGACAAGATTGTCGGTACTTTCCAAAACTGTGCGGGCGGTACGACTCCCTGGGGCACTGTCTTTAGCGCCGAAGAGAATTTCCAAAGCCAGGTGCCTGAACCGGTAATGGCCGATGGCTCTGCGATGGATCCGTCCACCCGTCCCTTCTCCATTGCGGTGGATATGGACGGCAGCGGCAGCGTCATGGGGTTTGCGGGCAATAAGTATGGCTGGATGGTGGAGGTGGATCCCGCCAATCCTAATGATTATGGGACTAAGCACACCTGGCTAGGCCGGTATCGCCATGAGGCGGTCGGGTTCCACGCAGTAGCGGGCAAAAAGCTGGCGGTATATTCGGGGTGCGATCGCAGAGGCGGTCACCTCTATAAGTTTGTCAGCCAGGGCACCGTTCTCGATCCCACGGCCAAGGTTAACTCCAGACTACTAAGTGACGGCATGCTCTACGGTGCCAAGTTTAATGCCGACGGTACCGGTAAGTGGATTGCCCTCAAACCAGACACCCCAGTGGATCCCGTGCTACCCAGCACCGTGTTTGGCAAAAAAGGTGTCGGCATGATCAAACTACCGAACCCAAACCGGGAAGTGGGCGGTGTGATCAAGGTGACTAACGACATTATCGCCAAGGCCTTTGCCTCAAAATTCAACACCCTGGGGGATTTCTACAAGGGGAGTACCACCGAGAAGCAAGGGGCGATTCTAATTGACGCCCACTACGCCGCCAATGCCGCCGGAGTAACCACCACCGCCCGTCCCGAGGATACTATCGTCGGCCCCGACGGCACCCTCTTTATTGCCTTTACCTCAGGTACTCCCGGTGGCGACGGGGGTCCCGACAAGGAAGTGTTTGTTGGCCCTAACGGTGAAGCCCCCTACGAGTTTGGCTGGATTATCAAACTCCAGGAAACCGGCAACGACCCCGCTGCCATGACCTTCAAATGGTCTAAGTTTGCCCTGGGCGGTGAGCCAGCCGATGGGGGTATGGGTTTCGCTAACCCCGATAACATCGAGCTAGATCAGGCCGGTAATGTGTGGATGGTGACCGATATGTCCACCAGTAAGCACAATCAGGCCGTTCCCAGTCGGATGAAGGATGGAGAGCCCGTCAGTCTGGGTGATTTGCGCGGTGTGTTTGGCAATAACTCAGTCTGGTTTATTCCCACCTCAGGTGCCGATGCGGGTAATGCCTATCCCTTTGGCATCGGTCCCATGGAGAGTGAGTGTACCGGACCTTACTTGACCAACGATGAAGAAAGCCTCTTCTTAGCCGTACAACATCCCGGTGAGAAAAATGGTGTGCGCAAGGATGGGGCCTCTGAAGTTCGTGATTTTGCTATGAAAACCACCACAGGTGAAGAATTCATGCAAAAACGGACGGTGCCCATTGGATCTAACTGGCCCGGCAAAGGATTAAATGATCCGGCCAAACCTGCCGTGGTTGTGGTTCGACGAAAGTAGAAACGTGACCACAGGAGTGTTTTGGCCACGAATACCCATGGTCAAAACTCTTCTAGCATTTACACGACTTGGAAGGTTACGAGCAGAGAAAAATAAAAGCCTTTATTTTCAATGGTTCTGAAAAATCGAAATCATCAGATTTTTGCTATCGCTGAACGTGGTTGCGCCGTTTCAAATTTTCTTTCGTGATAACCTTCCAAGTCGTGCATTTACCCTTTCTGAAGGGCCTGCTAGCGAATTCAATATTTCTACATGTCGATGTACGAAATAATTTGTCAGCAGGCCCTTTCTGCAAGATAAGACTTCCCGGTAGGCGACTGGAACAGCAATGATCAAACCTACGTCTAGGTGGGTAGGCTAGCTCCATCGCTTTACTCGCGATTATTTTTTCAAGGGCCCCTGTCTATTCCATGTTGACTCAGCCTGTAAATATCTGGCTCCAAGTCGGACTCAAAATCAGTGGTGCCATTGGAGTCGCTATTCTTGTTGTTGCCTGCACCTATCATTACTTGTTTCCGAAAGGAAAAATCATCAATCGGACAAAAATTACCCTGTTAGATGAATCTTCTCTTGATCACCGTTTGGTTGCCCAAACAGATACAGGCAAGGTATTAGGATATCGTCATCCCAAAGGGGTGTTACGCTACTCCAGTATTCCATTTGCGGCACCGCCCGTCGGCAAACAACGATTTCAACCCCCTCAACCCATATCCCCTTGGTCAGGGGTATTAGACACACGCAAACCAGGTCCAAGCTGTATTCAGCGGGTCACCAAGGACAACGAGGCATCCCTGCATACACAATCAGAAGATTGTTTGTCACTAACGGTGACCACCCCAAATTTAGATAATGCTAAACGTCCAGTCATTGTTTGGCTCCACGGTGGGGGGCTGACGGCGGGAGGAAACCATCACTCCACCTACGATGGTGCCAACTTTTCAGCCCGTGGCGATGTTGTATTTGTTAACGTGCAATATCGGTTAGGCATCTTAGGATGGCTAGATGTCTCCTCGTTGGGGGAAGACGATGTTCAACAGTCTAGTCAGACCGGACAGCTGGATGTCATCGCAGGGTTAGACTGGGTACAGCGAAATATTACTCAGTTTGGGGGAGATCCAAATAATGTCACGTTGATGGGAGAGTCGGCAGGGTCTCACCTGGCAGTTTCACTGTTGTTGCATGCTGAGGCTCAATCTTTGTTCGATAAAGTGATTTTGCAAAGTGGCGTCCATTCTGTTTGGCAAATACCCGTGGATCGCCATGAGCTGTTGCAGCTAGTCTTAAAGCAGGCAAATGTCGATTCATTGGCAGGGTTGCGTCAAGTTGATGCCAAAACGATACAAAACATTGAAACGCAGATTAAACAGTTTGCCCTGTCCAAAGGGCTAGCCGACCCTATGCCCTGGTACAGCATTAGAGGGATAACCAACCAAGACTTTGAACGGGCTGCCCACAATGGTAAACCAGTGTTACATGGCACCCTAAAAGATGAATATCATTTATTTATTCTCTCCTACTCTGGTCAAGCCCCCCATCGTCAGTTTGCAGATGCGTATTTGGGTGGTTTAGGCCTTGATTCTAGCCAAATAGATACATTGGTTACCCAGATAAAACAATCGCTACCCCATCGACAAGAGCATGATCTACTGGTCGATTTGGCCAGTGCTATCCATATGCATTATCCCCACTCAATTGTTTCAGAACAGTATGGCGCGATCGCACCTGTCTACACCTACTTAATTGATTGGGCTGCGCCCAATTTTCCTGAGCTTGGGGCCATGCATGGCCTAGATTTACCCCTTGTCTTTGGCAATTTTGACGCCTGGTCTTGGGCGTTAGGGCGTACCCCTCCCCAACCGTTATCTAACGACATACAAGACGCCTGGATAGCCTTTGCAAGAACGGGTAATCCAAACCACGATAACCTGCCAACTTGGCCAGTTTATGACAAGGAGAATCGCTCTACCATGCAGTTTGGTGATACTTACCAGGTAATCAGCGATCCACTGGAGTGGGTAAGAGGTGTGGGAGCAACAATTGACAATCTCCCTCAATTTACTATGGGCAATACCATGACGCCCTAACTCCTAACAGTGGGAAAACCATCCCACTTTAAGTGTTACCCTCAAAATTATATGATCAGCGGTTGCGGATAGCTAACCGTATAGCCTTGGGCATAGTCTATTCCAAGGGTTTGCACAGTTTTTAGAACAGTCGGAGTTTCAACATATTCGGCAATTGTTTTTACCCCCATTACATGGCCGATATGATTAATCGATTGCAGCATGGCATATAAAACCTTGTCCGTAGGTGATTCTCTAACAAAGTTACCGTCAATTTTAAGATAGTCCACTGGTAAATGCCTGAGGTAGCTAAACGAAGACATCCCACTACCAAAGTCATCTAGGGCAAAAGAACACCCTATTTTTTTAAGTTCAAGAATTAGGTCAGCTGCTTGTTGGAGATTTGAAATCGCTAGTGTTTCAGTAATTTCAAAACAAAGTTTAGCAGGATTAATCGGGCGTTGTTTTAGCTGTCGCTCTAAAAAGCCCAGAAAAGTCTCATCGTTTAGGCTGGCACCTGATAAATTTATGCTGTAGATCGTATCGTGGGTTTGAGGATTGCATGATAGGTAACCGAAGAAGTGCTCGATTACCCATCGGTCAATTCGAGGCATCAAGTTATAACGTTCTGCTGGTGGTAAAAACGCCATAGGCGGTGTGACTTGACCTGTCTTTATATCAGGTAAACGCAAAAGAATCTCACAGAGATTTACCTTGTTCTTGGGGCCAGAACATACTGGCTCAATGGTTTGATAATACAGTTGAAATTGATTCTCATCCAGAGCTTCGGTGATACGCAAAAACCACTGACTTTCCTGGGATTGGCGGGTAATATTATCATCGTCAGAATGATAAACTTGCACCCGATTGCGGCCTTTGTTTTTAGCAATATAACAGGCTGCATCTGCCAGCTTCAAAATCTCTTCACTATTTGTGTGGTTAGTCGTTATCGGTACAATGCCAATGCTGACACTGACATTAAAAGCTTTGTCATCATATGAAAATCGAAATGATTGTATGCTACGGCAAAAGGAATTCGCTATTTCCGAAGCACGACCCAGGTCGCAATTGTATAGAAGTAGGCCAAATTCATCTCCCCCTAGTCGGGCTAGCACATCTGTCTGTCGAATCTGGCCTTTCCAGATAGCAGCAACCTGTTGTAAGAGTTGATCACCTGCAGCATGGCCACAGGTATCATTAACAGCCTTAAAGTGATCTAAGTCCAGATAGAACAGCATATGCTGCGTCTGGTTAGGAAAGAATTCCTCAACCACCTCATTTAGACACTGCATAAACTTTTGACGATTAAATAAATGTGTTAGTGAGTCATGGGTAGCTTGCCAGGTCAGCTGTTTAGATCTACCCTGCTCTTCCGTAACATCATGAAATACAAGAACTGTTCCTAAAATTTCTCCGACATCTGATCGTATGGGAAAGGCTGAATCACCGATGGCATATTCTTCACCGGTTTTAGAAATTAATGTGGGGTGGCTACTTATACTAGTGGGTTGTTTTTTTTCGATGGCTTGAAGAGCTGGGTTTTTTAGCGGGGTGCGTGTAGTACTGTCTACAATAGTACATACCTCTGAAATCGGTTTTTGTTTAGCATCTGTAGCTCTCCAGCCAGTTAGCTTCTCAGCGACAGGATTAAAGTTTTTGATTAGCCCCTGTGCATCAGTGGTAATCACCGCATCGCCAATAGAATGCAAGGTAATTTGAGACAGTTCTTTTTCTTTGTAGAGGTCACATTCTAATAATTTTCGTTTGGTGGTGTCCGTTTGGGAACCTGCTATGCGATAGGCAACACCGTTTTGATTCCACAGGGCCATGCCTCGGGTAAGCATCCAGCGGTAATTCCCATCCGCATGTAACATGCGATACTCACAGATAAACCTTAGCTGCTGGCCCTGTAGATGTTGCTGCAATAGTTGTTCAAATTTTAGTCGATCATTGGGATGAATCCGCGATAGCCATTCTCTAGGGCTGGCGCTGAGAGCTTTATCAGATAGACCCAGGAGAGTTTTCCAGCGACGAGAGTAGAAAATTTGGTCAGTTTTCAGGTCCCAGTCCCAGATGCCATCTTTAGAACCTTCTACAGCCAAATCATAGCGCTCTTTGCTAGTATTCAAATTTTTGGTAAGTTCCGTACGCTCAATGGCATATTGGATACTCTTGGCGAGTAAATTGCCTACATCAACGTATCCTAGATTTTTTAAGCGGTATGGAGAGAACGTATCGGCTTTTACAAGGTAATCCTGGGCACCCTCTTGGAGAGCGGCTAATGCGACATTTTGATCTTGAATTCCGGTGAGTACAATAACAGGTATGTTAGGGAGAATAGTTTTGATTTGTTTAACTAACCCAACCCCTTGTCCGTCAGGTAGACACAGATCTAACAACACCACATTAAATCGATTGTTGGCCTCTAGAATCTCAACTGCTTTCTTAAAATACTCAACATGACATAACCTTGTTTTCATAACCTCAGATGCGGTTAGCAATGTCTGGAAAAGCTTAGCATCTGCTGGATTGTCTTCAATTAGCAATGCGTCTATATCTTTTACCATGGGTTTGATCATGGCATTTGAGAACTAATAAATGTCTTATGATAAATTTGCATTGTATTAGGTTTAGTCGCCAGTTAGAACAATATGCCGCGAGACGTTAGGCCATACAACTTAGCTAGCTACGCAATACTTCAAGTTGTGACAGAGTGTAACCAGAACTCATGGGAGAAAACAGCAGAATATGCGTTCGTATGCAGATATGCATATATATGAGCACTGCATCGAATACTCTGTAAGAGATAATAGACATACTAAGAAAACTAGTTATGAATATATACCGAGAAAATACCTATTTCTTCATAACGAGAAAATACCTACTTCCTCTAGCTCCGAAAGCGTAGTAAAGCCGTTCCAATCGTTCAATGGTTTAGACTACTCAATGGGAAGTTTTGCTGTCTCAAGCCAAAAATCCTGAATTTTTTGAGCGACTTGTACATAGCCTGTAAAGTGAGCAGGCTTAGTAATATAGGCATTTGCGTGTAACCGATAGCTCTTTTCAATGTCATGGGGCGCGTTAGAGCTAGACAAGATAATGGTTGGAATGGTTTGCCAGACAGAATCCTCCTTAATGGCTTGCAAAACCTCGTAACCGTTTTTGCCAGGTAGATTAAGATCGAGCAAAATTAAAAGCGAGTGGGTGCAAGCTCCATGGTTGACTTGCGCCAGTGTAGTTAAGGCTTCATCACCTGTCAGAGCCACCTGAATAGGGCAGTGACAACCTATCTGATCAAATGCAGCTTTTAGGATAGCGGCGTCCGTGGGTGAATCTTCTACGAGAAGAATGGTAATGCTCATTTAAGTGATGGCTATGGTAATACTAGTCAACTTGATGAAAAACCTGCAAAAGTATGCATACCCATGCTGTTCCTGATAACAGGCTGAAACTCAAAAAATCCTATGGCAGCAAATTCAAGCGTTGCGCTTAGTCAACTTTAAACTTTAAAGACTTATTAATACAATTACTTTATTATTGCTTCATATTGGTGCAAATTATGCTGAATTTGCTGTGGGGCAGGGTTTGGTAATTTTCGCAATTGAAAATAGTGCCACCGAACGTGAACTTTAAGGTTTTAGCGGCTTTAGTCTCGATCCATAACTCAAAACGAGAAAGTGATTTATCATTAAGGGCAGCCCGTATTCTTGACTAATAGCAGCCGATAATGAATACGACTGATAGTAATTCCACTGCTGATTTTGTTGTTGGCATTGGTGCCTCTGCGGGTGGTCTACGTGCCCTCAAAGAGTTTTTTGAGCAGATGCCCAGCGACAGTGGCGCGGCTTTTGTGGTGGTGCAGCATTTATCGCCTGACCATGAGAGCTTAATGAATGAGCTTTTACAGCGGCATACCCATATGGCTGTGGAACGGGTGACTGAGCAGATGCCCCTTGCTCCGAATACTGTTTTTCTAATTCCACCGGGGCAAAATTTGATCCTTGAAAATAATTGTTTTCACCTGATTCCCCAAGAGCGGAGTCAGGGACGTCAGCTTAATTTCCCTATTGATTTGTTTTTTCGGTCCTTAGCGGCTGTCGCCAAAGAGCGGGCTATTAGTATTATTTTGTCAGGCACTGGCAGCGATGGCTCACAAGGGATACAGGAAATTTCTGAGCGGGGAGGGATTAGTCTTGTTCAAACTCCAGAAACGGCTGAGTTTGATGGTATGCCCCAGAATGCGATCGCAACCAACATCGTCGATCTGACTCTGGCCCCCCGTGAGCTAGCCCTGGTCACCTACCAATTTGTAACATCGCCTACAGCTTTAGAGGCTTTTCGTAATGATTCACAGATCCCACTGGCACCCACACAACTCCAGCAGATCATTAACCTAATCGAGCAGCATGAACAAGTTGACTTCACCCATTACAAGCTGAGCACCCTGACCCGACGCATCCAGCGTCGATGTTTACTCACAGGCAATGGAAATTTAGAGAACTATATTCGTCGCTTAGAAAGCTCAGAGACAGAGCGTCAGGCACTGCGTAATGACCTCCTAATTACCGTCACCCGATTCTTTAGAGATTTAGACGCCTGGGAAATTTTAGAACACACTATTCTGCCTCAGCTAATTGAGCGGGTCACACCTCACCAAACCCTACGCATCTGGGTGACAGCCTGTGCCACGGGCGAAGAAGCCTATTCCATGGCCATTTTGTTAAAAGAATTATTAGATAAACACCCGATCCCAATCAAAGCTAAGATTTTTGCCACAGATATCGATCAAGTTGCCCTGGATAAAGCTTCCTCAGGGTGGTATCCCGCCTCCAGTATCAGCAATCTCAGTCAGGCGCGCCGCAATCGCTTTTTTTCGAGTAAGGATGATGGCGGATTTGAGGTGGCCCGCTCCTTACGGGAAATGATTATTTTTGCCAACCATAATTTAGCCAAAGATGTCGGCTTCACCAGTATGGACCTGGTCAGCTGTCGCAACGTGCTGATTTATATGCAATATCAGCTACAACATCGGGTGTTGAGAAACCTGCATTTTGCCTTAAACGCTAAAGGCATCCTTTTTTTGGGAGAATCAGAAACCCTAGGCCCCCTTGAACCAGAGTTTAAGCCCTTATTTCGCAAATGGAAAATTTATCAAAAACTGCGGGATGTCAAACTTCCCTTAGTGAGAAAAGATATCACCACCCTGAGGATCAATAAGCGCCCGCTTGAAGCCACGGCCTCAAGCCAAAGTCCTCGGGTTGACCCAAAGCTGGAAGCGGCCTTTAAGGCTCTCTTGACTCGCCGTGAAACAACGTGCCTGCTAGTCAATCAAAAGACTCAGCTATTTTATGTTTGTAGCGATACCCTAAATTTACTCAAAGTGCCAGACGGACAGCTATCCAAAGATGTTGTTGATATGCTGCCCCAACCGTTGCAGTTACCGCTCAGTACGGCCTTACACCGGATTCGTGAAGGTAGCGAAACCTATGTGCAGTACCATGGCTGTGAGATTAAAACAGCGGAGGATAGTCCCCTAACCGTTAGTATCGAAGTCAGTCAGGAAACTACCCACCAAGCCACAGGGGAGTTTTTTATGGTGTTAATTGCACCAGAGCCCTCATCCCCCAAAATCACTGAGCGTTCGAGCCAATTTGAGGTGGAACCCGACACCGTTCAATATGCGTTGCAGCTAGAACAAATGTTGCAACAAACCCAAGAAAATCTGCAGGCAACCGTTGAAGAGTTAGCCACTACTAACGAAGAGCAACAGGCCACCAACGAAGAACTGATTGCCTCGAATGAAGAACTGCAAAGCACAAACGAGGAACTGCAATCGGTTAACGAAGAGCTTTACACCGTTAACGCCGAGTATCAGTTTAAGATCCAGCAGTTAACCGAGTTGACCAACGATCTGAATAATCTACTGGAAAATATCGACATTGGGGTGATCTTTCTAGACAACGAGCTGTGCATTCGCAAATTTACCCCTGCGGCCAACATCGTTTTCAATTTAGTCGATGCAGATGTAAATCGCCCCATTGGACACCTGGCCAACAATCTAGACAATATTGATATACTCAGCTTGCTGGAGCAGGCCCAACAGCAGGTCGCTCCCCTGGCGCAAGAGGTCAGGATCAAGGGTCAGGGTCTGCACCTACTGTTGCGGATTTATCCCTATCACACAGAAAATCAAGTCGTTGATGGGTTGATTTTGACGTTTGTCAATATTGACGATATCAAAAAGTATCAGCTACAGCTAGAGACGGCAGAAACGATGCTGCGCCAGACCAACGAAACCCTGGAGCAAGAAGTCCAGAAACGCACCGCCGAATTGGTAGAAAGTCAGCATTTCCTAGAGTCGATTAACCAGGCGACGCCCAACAAGATTTATATTTTTGATCTCCTCACACAAACGTTGGTATTTGCCAATCAGCCTTTTGAAGCACTGTTGGGGTATTCATCTGAAGAGCTATTGGCGATGGGAGCTGACTACCATCAGCAAATTGTTCATCCAGATGACCAGGCTAAGTTCAAACAACATGAGCAGGCTATTCTGCAATCCGATGATGTCGATAACGCAGTTTTCGAAATTGAATACCGCGTCTGTGACGCATCCGGCAACTGGCATTGGCTATACAGTCAGGAAACTGTTTTTGCTACAGCCTCTAATCATCAACCAATTCTAATGTTAGGTGTTTCAGTTGACATTAGCGATCGCAAAATTGCCGAAGCTGCACTGCAAGCTAGTGAAGAGCGCTGCGCCTTAGTATTTGAGGGCGTGGGTGCTGGGATCTGGGACTGGAATATCCTGACGGATGAAAACCTGGTTTCCTATCGATTTAAGCAAATTTTGGGCTATGAAGACGATGAAATTGACAACCCCCTGGAGGTATGGGAAACGCGGCTACATCCTGATGATAAGGAGCGGGTATTAACGGCACAGAATAATCATCTGTATAATCGCACCCCCTACAAGCTAGAGTACCGTTTGCGCACCAAGACGGGAGCCTACATCTGGGTTTATGCCACCGGGCAAGCCATTTGGAATGAGGCCGGTAATCCTGTCCGGATGGCGGGCTCAATTACTGATATTAGCGATCGCAAAGCCGTCGAGACAGAACGCTAGGAAAACGTCATTTTCGCTTTGTTACCCTCAAATATCAACCCTAAAAACCGTTAACTTATGGAAGCAGCATTATCAGATTGTCTATCAGTATCTACGTTAAGGGTGAAGAAAAAAGTAGCGCCGTTGCCCGGTGATGAGTCTATCCAAATATCCCCCTGGTAGTACTCCACAATTTTTCTACAGATAGCCAGACCAATCCCATATCCTTTGTAATCTTTCTGATTATGCAGTTTCTGAAAGAGCTGGAAGATTCTCTTTTGCTGCTCCTTGGGAATGCCGATACCATTGTCTTGAACACTCAAAAGCCAGCAGCTTTTAGATTGTTGCTTTGCGGTGATGTGAATGCGGGGTGGCTCTACCCCTCGAAATTTGATCGAGTTGGCAATCAAGTTTTGCAACAGTTGTAAACTATGGTTTTCAACCATGTATAACCTGGGTAAAGCATCGTGGGTAATAATTGCCTGGGTCTCAAGACAAGTAATTTTTAGATTTTCTAGAACCGTTTCCAGAACTTGTTCTAAATCAATTGGACTGTCCTGAAATTCTTCTTTAGTATCAACTCGGGAGAGTTCTAAAATACCATCGATCATCGCCTTCATCCGAATCCCTCCCTCAACAACGTGATTGATATAATTTTTGCCATCAGCGTCTAACTGATCGCTATAGCGTTGATATAGGAGTTGAGAAAAAGCCGTCATCGCCCGTAGGGGCTCTTGTAAATCATGGGAAACTACATAGGCAAATTGTTCTAGTCCCGTATTCGAAATCGTTAGCTCCGTTGCCCTCTGTTCTAGCTGCTGTTCAATTTGCTCACGTTCATAAATCTCTGCCTGAAGTCGTTGATTACTTTCCTGCAGCTCAGAGGTGCGGGTATTGATTAGCTCTTCTAGATGATCGCGGTAGCGGGTTAACTCTGCTTTTGCTTGATTACGCTCTGTGACGTCGACCATCACTGCTAGAGAATATCCAATTTCCCCGTTATTATCCCATTCAGCAGTAGCCGCCAATAGGACATCACGGATGTTACCATCCTTACAAATTATTTGATAAGGCACATCAAAACATTTCCCTGTCTTGAGATAGTCAGGTAAAACCATTTCGGTGGCATATACCTGAGATCTGGGTGTGAGAAACTCAATGTAACGTCGCCCCAAAACCTCTTCCAGTTCGTAGCCTAGGCATTCAAGCCAGTAGTCGCTAACGCTGATCAGTTCCCCATCGCGATTGATGGAATGCAGCATCACTGGGGTTTTCTGGTAAAGATTGCGGTAATTTTGTTCGCTTTCTTGTAGCTTGGCCTCAGCAATTTTGCGATCGCTAATGTCGATAGCCACCCCCAACAGTTGCACCGGTCTCCCTTGCTCAGAGAAACTGTAAACAATCTCTTGGCTATACCACCAATGCCAGTTACCATCGGCACCTCGCAAACGATATTCAATATCAAAAATCTGATTTTTATGCGGTTCAGATACCAGGATAGCCTGGTGGTGAGCTGCGACTTTATCTAGATCATCTGGATGAAAAATATGCTTATTGAGAATCTCTTTATCTGTAGCTTGGTGCTCTTGCTGAGATTGACCTATCACGTCAGCCAGGGCTCGATTGGTATAGATATTAGATTTTTGAATCAGGTCATAAATATAGATATAATTTGGAGACGACTGGGTAATCGACTCCAGAAAATATTGGCTGGATTCTAACTCAGCTGTACGCTCCTGGACTTGTTGTTCTAACTGTTCATTAATATTTAAGAGTTGGGTTTCTGCAGCTTCTAACTGCTGCTGTGTTTCTTTGATCTTACTAATATCAATAAAGGTGAGCAATACCCCATCAATGTCCTGATTCTCAGTAATGTAGGGCAAAATCCGCATCGAAAGATAGATGTCTTGACGCTTGAGCTTAACTTCAATATCCCGAGGCTGTGAGTCTTGACGAAATGGGGTTAAGGCCTCCATAAGATCAAAATTATCGAGGTTGTGGGAAAGGTGCTCTAGGGGACGTCCGATGTCGGCATTCACCAAATTAAACGCAACGGTTGCAGCGGGCGTGAACTTGCGAATGTGACCGTCTCTATCTAAAAAGATGACCCCGATATTAGTATTGCGTAACAGATTGTCGAGGTCGTTGTTGAGTTCCAACAATTCTTGAATTTTAGCCTGGTACTCAGCGTTGACGGTATACAACTCTTCATTCACAGAGTGGAGTTCTTCATTCGTACTCTGGAGTTCCTCATTGGAGGCAATTAGTTCCTCATTGGTGGACTGTTGCTCTTCATTCGTGGTCTCTAACTCTTCGATGGTAGCCTGAAGGTTTTCGCGGGTTTGCTGGAGTTCATACTCCAACTGGATAACATATTGGGCAGCTTCTGTATTGGCCTCAAACTGGGCGGGCGTATCGCCCAAAATCGGGGTTTCTTCTCGTTTGATCAGCAGTAATGCAAATTCACCCGTTGCCGTCTGGGCAGACTGCAGGTGGGCTAAGATACTGACAGAATAGTTCTCATTGCTGGAAGAGGTGAACTGACAACCGCGATATTGCACATAAGTCTTCTTTTGACGAGTTTGATAAAGGGCTGTGCTAATGGGCAACTGCAACTCTTTTGGCAGCATTTGTACCACGTCCTGGGAGGCGCGCCCAGTCGGTACCCGTAACAGGTTGAGGGCATCCCCACAGACATGGATCAGTTGATTTTGCCGGTCAACCACGAGACAGGTCGCTTGCTGATAGGTGAGCAAGCTCTGAAACGCCATGGTGAGCAGTGGGTCAAACCGTGTTTGGGGATTGCGCAGCGGGGGAACTGGAGACGGGCGCTTGATCTGAAGATTGCTTAAATCATTCAGGGGAATAGGGAGACGGACATGGCGTATCTTTTGGTAAATTTTCCATTTACGCTGAATACAGGTAAATTCTTCAGCGATATCACCCAGGGTTTCGGACTCGCCTAAAAATACGATGCCATTTACTTTGAGGGCAAAATGGAGACTGCGTAAGACTCTCTGCTGCAAATCGGGCTGCATATAGATCAGCACATTGCGACAACTGACCAGATCCATATTGGTAAAGCCTGCATCCTTAGCTAAATTATGGTTGGCGAAGATAATCATTTCGCGGATGGACCGGCTAATCTCGAAGCAGTCTTCTTTCTGAATAAAAAATCGTTTAAGGCGCTCTGGGCTCAGATCATTGCTGATAGAAGCCGGGTAGAGGCCCGCTGAGGCTTTTTCAAGGGCGATAGAGTCAATGTCAGTGGCGAAAATTTTGGCAACAACTGGAGAATTGGCTTTATCCAAAAGCTCCCGCAGTAAAATAGCCATCGAGTAGGCTTCTTCGCCAGTGGCGCAAGCCGCTATCCAAATACGAATTTGAGACTTGCGCTCATCGTTTTCGGCATCATTGGCTTCAATGGTTTCAAGCAGCTGAGGCAAAATGCTCTGTTCTAAAATCTCCCAAGCAGCCGCATCTCGAAAGAAACGAGTAACGGTTATTAACAGGTCATTGCGCAGAGCTTCTCGTTCGGCTTCAGAAGACTCTAACTGCGTGATGTAGGTATCTAAGTCGGTATAGCCCGTAATTAGACAGCGACGGTGGATGCGACGGGAGATGGAGCTGGGTTTGTAGTGGGTAAAGTCAATGTCAGCATAATCTTTAACAATATTGACGATGGTTTGAATTTGGGCAGGTTTAAGCTGATTTTCCTGGTCGTCGCGGAACTGTTGTCGCTGGATGGGACTCGTAACAAACTGGTAGGTGGTTTGGGCCAGCTCAGTGGGGTTTAGGGCTAAATCAACCATGCCGGTTGCGATCGCATTCAACGGCATACCATCAAACTCAGCGGTTTTTGGGTCTTGAGCCATCACTAGCCCCCCAGCTTCAGAAATTTCCTGGATGCCCCGAGACCCATCACTCCCTGTTCCCGACAAAATAATACCAATGGTGCGTGCTCCTTGTTCTGCAGCCAGGGCTTGAAAAAAGAGATCAATCGGAAAATGGGGCTGATATCCCTGGTTACGATCTTGGGGAACAAGCCGCAGCTGGTTGCCCTTCAAAAACAAGTTTTGACCGGGTGGAATCAAAAAAACTACATTGGGCTCTAGGGCAATCCCATCGGTTACCCGCTTCACCTGCATATGTGTACGCCGCTCCAACAGCTCGTTCATCAAGCTCTTATAGTCAGGCGATAAATGTTGTACTACCACAAATGCTGCACCACTATCGCTGGGCATGGCATCAAAAAAATCTTCGATAGCCTTTAATCCACCGGCAGAAGCACCAATGCCAATAATAAATGGCGCTTCCGCAGTTACAGCATGATTGGAAGTTTTCATAAAGTTTTTAAATCAGCTATCAGTTTCAAACGGTAGAATAGAAGAATATAGACTTGAAAAATTACTACCCATTCGGGATACCTAGAATTTGACAAAAGAGAAGAATTTCAGCGTGCGATCGCGACATATGTATCATACCTCTCGGTTAATACCAATCTATTGAGTGTACGACAGACGTTGGTGCGCAAAATATCCTACCTTAGTCCAATAAGTTAGCGCCTCTGTGCGGGAGGCAACATCCCTAGCCCCTCCCTTAGCAATCAATACACCAGTTCAAGGGTTGGAACAGCATCCTACTAAAGTCTTACCGTAAATCTACCAGCTCAACATGCTCAACCAAACCATTGAACGTCTTGCTGAGCATGACTTGAAAATTCTATGTTGAAAGCATTAAGTGGCATACTTCTCTTAAGAAGACCAGCAAACGACTTAATGACTACGCCAATGGCAAGGACTTATTCGCTATTGATAGCTTTAGTGACGTCGCTGATTGCTGTATAAGCGATGTCTGAAACGCCTGATACCCAACTACTCTCTTCAAAGAGAACCTTAATGTTGATATTGTTCTCAACATTATTGATGCCTATGAACTGACGACTACTGAGCAATCTTCATAGGCTTAAATATCGAGTGATTGGTTCATCCTGGCCACAAGCAATACTTTAATACGGATAACGTTAGTATAGTCATGGTCAGCTCCCAGGTTCTCTTCAAAAAGCACTAATGCTTCGCGATAGAGGGGTTCAGCCCGTTGATAGCGCCCTTGATTATCATAAAGTGTTGCTAGCTGATAAAGATTGAGTGCTACCTCAAGATGGGTATTGCCAAACAACCATTTGCGCATCATTAGCGCACCTTCTAGCAAGGAAATAGCCTCATTGTCACAATCTGTCTCAATATATAGATTTGCTAGATTGGTAATAATACCAATGGCGATAAAATGCAGAGTGATCTGGGCAAGTTCTGGCTGTTGCGGTGAATGGGCTAGCTTTGAACAGCTAGTCATTGCCGTTTGGGACCCTGCAATCCGATAGGCGACCCCAGCGTCATCCCGTAGTGCTGTGCCTCTAGTTAACACCCAAAGGTAGTCTCCGTTTGCGTGTTGAATACGATATTCGCAGTGAAACTGGTGACAACAACCAGCAAAATAGTCTTCTAGTGTTTGCTCGACGTATTTTTTATCGTCTGGATGGATACGTGATAGCCACTCATTAGGGCTACTACCACAGTCATTGTCCCTTAGACCCAATAGAAATTTCCATTGTGGAGAGTAGTAAACGGAGTTATTTACCAAATCCCAATCCCAAATGCCATCATTGGCCCCTTGAGCTACTAAGGCATATCGCTCTTGACTGATTTTCGACTGCTGAGCTAATTCTGTGCGTTTAATGGCATATTGGATACGCTGGACTAGCAGATTGCCAATAGTTGCATAGCCCAGTTGCGATAATTGAACCGGGGAAAATGTGTCTGATTTTACTACATAATCCTGAGCCCCCTCCCGTAATGCAGCATCTGCCATAGCCTGATCTGAAAGACCTGTTAGCACGACAATAGGTATCTGAGGTACCCGTCTTCTTAATTGCTTGATAAGATCTAAACCATACCCATCAGGAAGATTTAGATCCAGTAAGACTATATCGAAGGTATGGTTCTCAAGTATGGTTAGGGCCTCTTCAAATCGCTCGACATGATGTAACTTTGGCTTTTCAGAGTCTGACAGGTTGATAACTGTTTTAACCAACTGAGCATCTGAACAACTATCTTCAATCAGTAAAGCATCAATGTCTGGCGTCATACTTGAGGTCTGTGATGGATAAGGATGCAAATTCATTACGCTTCAAATTAGGCTATTTCAATAACAAAAAAGCTTAAATAAAGTTCTCTTGATTGTAGACTGCCCGAGATAGCAGACACTTGTCTCGGGGAAAATACGGAACTTTATATCTTTTTAAGCATGTGCTTTAGGGTGTCAACTTAAGCTAAGAAATCTTGAATCGGTGCGGACTCAGGCTTCGACATGAGTTCAGCCTAACGTGATCAGGGGTCAGACATCAGGAATCTGACTGACCCCTGACGTCTGACCCCCGACGTCTATCCTTTGGAAACCGTTTTGCTCTAAGCTACTACCCTAGCCTGGGGTAAGCAGACTTGACCGATAATAAAGCGACATAAAATCGATTCAAAACTATAGCTAATCGTTCCTTCCACCTTAAACTTGGCTACGAATCTACAAATAGAAAAGTCTCCTTGACAAGGGCCAATAATCCCAAAGAATTTAAGGAGAATAACGATAACCTTACGAAGACTCGAACAACTATAGGCTCAAACGATAACAATCTAGACACCTATTATTTTTTCCGGCAGAAGCAAATATATTCCCTAATATCCAGACAAATAGGCCCCCAAATTACCAAACTGTTCTTTATTTAGGCTATAGTACATCCATCGCCCCTGCTGCCGAGCGGTTACCAATCCAGCAGCTTTAAGTGACTTGAGATGAAAAGAGAGCCTGGATTGGGCAATATTAAGCTTCTTACACATATCGCTCACGCAAAACTCTTGCTCTTGAAGAAGTTCAATTATTTGTATTCGGATAGGATCTGATAGAGCATGAAATCCCTCAAATACCGATTCCTGAGCCATGCAAAATTATTCCTAAAATTTATATTACAATACCGGTTACGGCTTGAATGAGTTCAAGCTTGATGTCCAATTTAATGTCCAAGAATGATTGCCCCCTAGTTCTTAGTGGTCTTTTCAAGACAAAGAGAGCTATATCTTAATAGCGGACTATCCTTCTTTGACATCAATTGAAATATCTATGTTGATACAATTCCCAACTTATCAGAGAATTTATATCAGAAAAAACTCGGAAGTTTGGATCAGATAGGATGTATTTCTTGACTGACTTCGATTTTATGACAATTCCCAATTGAGATAAATACGAGGCTGGCTCTGTAGGCGAATAGTCAATAGATACAAGTTAACATTTTCGGGAATAATCTAATGTTCCTATAGAGTCCTCACTATGTCTGACTTAACCTTCCTATGGCGGACTTACTTATTAGAGTGTGGAGTCAGTATATCCTCTATCTCTCTACAAGTTCTACTAATACTTGTCTGTTGCCTGTTACCCCAGCGAGAGGGGTTAGCTCAAATTGTACCCGACGATACACTGCCTGATCCTTCAGTTGTTCCGGCTGGGGCTGAGACAGGGGCGTTAACCAATGTATTTATTGAAGGAGGCACCCAGAGCAACACCACTCTGTTCCATAGCTTCGAGCAATTTAATGTCAACCCAACTCAACAGGTTCAATTTATCACCCCTACAACTGTTGAAACCATCTTTTCTCGCATCACTGGAGGCATGTTATCCAATATCAATGGAAAGTTAGGTGTGAATAGTAGCGCTGATCTATTTTTATTGAACCCCAGTGGTGTGATTTTGGGACCTGACGCTGATTTAAATCTAAACGGAGCATTTGTTGTTTCCACAGCTGAACAGTTTATTTTTCCAGATGGCAGCAGCTTTAGCGCGGTTAACCCTGTAGACCCACCTTTACTTACCCTGAATATGCCAATCGGTCTACAGTTTGGCGCTAACCCACAACCCATTATCGTAGATGGAGCAAATCTTAAACTACAGCCAGACCAACCTCTGGCGCTACTGGGGGGAGATATCACCAGCAATGGAGGAGAATTTAAAGTAACAGGTGGGCGATTAGTACTGGGGGGACTCTCTAGCTCAGGACTTTTGACCCTGGATCTAAATGCAGTTGCACCTGGGGATATTTTGGCAATTCCAGCTACGGCTGAACGGGCCAACGTTACTGTGAGTGATACAAAAGCCTCAACGCAGTCTGAAGAAAATGGAGACATTGTTATTTATGGGCAAGATCTTACGTTGAGTGCCAGTCAGTTAGAAGTGGGGATCAGGGACAATTTGAGTAGCCCTGAGAGTCAGGCAGGTAGCATCATTCTTGATGCCACAGGAGACATACACATCTCTCAGGGGTCTAGAGTGATCAATGAAGTTAGGGATAACACCCTCGGTGACGGTGGAGACATTACTATCCAGGCAAACAACCTAACTATAACCGACGGTAGTGATATTTCTACAGAAACTGCCAGTGGTGGCAGGGCAGGCAATATTTTAATTGATATCGAGAATCTAATTCTGGTGGAAGGGGGTGAGCAACAAGATTCCATAACCCTGATTTCATCTTCCTCCAGAAATGAGGAATCAGGGGCCACGGGTAATGTCACCCTCACGGCAAAAGAGATTATTTTAGACGGTTACATGCGGGTTGAAATCAACCATAATGGCTCTGAATCAGGCGGAGATATTACCCTTGAAAGTGAGTCGTTTCAATTGCTGGCAGGAGCCTCAGTCAACAGTGTTACCAATGGTACAGCGGCGGCAGGGGATGTTAATCTGCAGGCTAGCACCATTCTCCTGGATGATCGAGGCAGTTCTGGCGACGCGTCTGGTCCTGCAGGAATTGATTCCACCGTAGGGCCTGGTGGTGAGAATGCAACGGGGGGTACGGTTAACATTTCGACTGACAACTTAACCGTCATTGGGGTACGCATTGGTGCCACCGTTCAGGGCGCGGGGCAAGGCGGTCAGGTGGTGATTAATGCCAGTGATACTGTCACCTTGACCACCGATGAAACCTCCGGCGTCAGCTCTATTGCCAGTGCCATCCGGGAAGGTGGATCGGGGATAGGTGGAGATATTACCATTGAGGCACGACGGTTGATTGTTGAAAATGGGTCAACAATTGACGCTGGTGTGGACGGATCGGGCACCAGCGGCACCATCACTCTGACCATCGAAGAGGATATTGTTTTGCAGGGGACACTGTCAGACGGGCAGCCTAGCAGTATTCTCACCCAGCTCAATCAGGATGTCACAGGAGTGGGATCTGACATTACCATCACAACGGCTGAACTGAGTCTGGCTGATGGTGGTCAGATTTCGGCGGCAACGCGGGGGAATGGTCCAGGGGGCACCGTCACTATCCAGGCCAGTGAACGCATTAGCCTGACAGGCTCAAGTCCTCAAATTACGCTCTCTGGTGAGAATGAGGCAAACTTTGTTGCTAACAATGGTAATTTTTCCAGTGGTATTTTTGCGGACTCACCGGCAGATGGGGATGCTGGTGACATTGAAATTGTTACACCTGTGTTAGGGGTGCAAGATGGTGCTCGGATTTCTGTGAGTAGTAAAAATGCAGGGGCCTCTGGTAATATCGAGGTTACTGCTGATAATGTTGTCCTGGACGATGGCATTTTAAGTGCGGATGCGATCGCAGGTACCGACGCCAATATTACCCTCAATGTTCAAGAAACCTTAAAATTAAGCAACGGCAGTCAAATTTCCACCAATGCCCTGGGTAACGCTAGCGGTGGCAACATCTCCATTACCGCCCCCAATATTGTTTTACTCAAGGACCAATCCAGTATTTCTGCAGAAAATCCAGGGGGCACTGGCAATGGTGGCAACGTTAGCATCGAAACCAACTTTTTTGTCGCCGCCCAGGCAGGGTTAAACCGCATTACTGCCAATGCCAATCGAGGCAATGGTGGCAATATTAATATTGTCACTAACGCCCTTTTAGGAGCAGAATTTCAAGAGTTTTCCGCCTCCTCTCGATTTGGCGTAGACGGTGAAGTCGATATTGACTCTCCTAACCTTGACCCCGCCAGGGGGATCACCGAACTTCCCACTCAGCTGGTCGATGCTAGCAGTCAGATTGCCAATGCCTGTACCATCGATCAACAGAGTCAGGCTAAATTTATTGCCACGGGCCGAGGAGGATTATCCATCACCCCCACCAGCCAACCCACAGGCATCAAGCCGCTCCCCGACCTCGGTACCCTAGCCAGTGAGCAGACAGCCCCAACTCAAACATCCCTGCAAGAAGCCCAGTCATGGTCCCTGGCTACCAATGGCGATATTCTCTTAGTCACTGAGCCTGTCGGTTCTCGCAACAGTTCTCTCAATACCCTTTTACACACAGCAGTCCAGGCATATGAGCAAGCCAACTACAGTCAGGCCGCCAAACTATGGACTGCAACCATCCACAGCCTAGACCCAGGCAGTCACCCCCTAACCCAGGCCGCCATCCTGAGTAACCTGGCCCTGGCATCTGCCCAGCTCGGCAACTGGCAGCAGGCAGATGCCGCTATAGTAGCTAGTCAGCAGTTGCTCACCCCCGAAAACACCACTCCCCAGGTCCTGGCTCAAATTCTCAATACTCGCGCTAGCTTACACCTGAGCCGAGGCCAAACTCAGAGCGCCATTGCCGACTGGCAACAAGCTGCAGTTGCCTACCAGCGAGCCGGGGACACCATCGGTTATTATCAAACCCAGCTAAATCAGGCCCACGCGCTGCAGTCCCTTGGGCTATATCGTCAGGCTCAACCCCTATTGGCAAACCTGGCCACTCAGCTGGCAGATCAGCCCCCTTCTCTGCTCAAAGCCACCACCCTACTCACCCTTGGCAACGGGCTACGCAACAGTGGCGAAACAGTCCAAGCACAAAACGCCCTAACGGCAGCCCTGGCCATTGCTAAAACCATTGACCAACCCTCCCTGACCAGCCAGATTTTACTGAACCTGGGGCACGCTACCCAAGCCGAGCAGGCCCTGAGCTACTATCAAAAGGCGTTAGCCATAGCCCCCACCGACCTTGACCAGTGGCAAGCATCCATTAGTCAATTACAACTACTGGCCACCTACGCCCCTGACGCGGCCCAACAACTATGGGCAGACCTACAGTCAAACCTGCAACAAACAAATTTCCCCACCAATCGAGAAGCCCTCTATACCCAATTGCACCTGGCTCACATTTTGTTGCACCATGACCTGATTACCAATTCTCCCCAGAGCTTTCTTACCCTCCTAAACCACACTCATCAACAGGCACTCTTTTTGCAAGATGCCGTTGCTCAGACCTATATCCTGGGCTACCAGGGAGATTTTTACAGCAAACAGCAACAGTGGAACAAGGCTGAAGCATTGACCCAAAACGCCTTTCGTCAGGCCCACACACTGCAGACCCCAGAGGTACTCTATCCACTAGCATTACAGCTGGCGCGGTTACAAACGTTTCAAGGCAAGCGTACCCAGGCCATTGCCGCTTATGGTGAAGCCATTAATGCCCTAGAAATTCTTCGAAAAGATCTGATCGCTACAAGTGACGATGTCCAATTTACCTTTCGCGATGATGTCGAGCCGATATATCGCGAATTTGTCAAACTCTTACTCAAAAACGATAATGGTCGCTCTCCCAACAAAGATGACTTAAGACGGGCCAGAGCGTTGATCGAAAATTTACAAGTTGCAGAAATCAACGATTACTTTCAGGATGCTTGTATTCAAGGGACGTCAACCTTAGCTGATCAAATCGATCCAACAGCTGCGGTGATTTATCCAATTTTGCTAGATGACCGCCTCGATATCATCGTCAGCATTGGTGATGACATTCAGCATTACAGTCAATCCGTTTCTACCCAAGAACTTGAAAAAACAGCCCAACAATTGCTAGTAACGCTCAGGTCCCCCCATCGGGCCAGACGATCGTATACAATTCGAAGCCTACAACAGATTTATAACTGGATTCTTGCCCCCGTTGAAAGCTACTTAGCCCAACAAGGTGTAGAAAGTCTAGTGTTTGTTGCCGATGGTGTTTTACGCACATTACCCTTTAGCGCACTACACGACGGTGAACAATACCTGATCGAAACCTATAACGTTGTCTCGTCTCCTGGCCTAAGTCTATTAGATCCTAATCCTTTACCGCGCCAGGGGTTACAAATGCTAGTAGGTGGTGTTAGCGAAGCCCGATCTGGCTTTGCACCATTGCCCTTTGTCCGTGATGAACTGCAACAGGTAACGGCGCAAATTCCTAACCATCAGGTATTGTTCAATGAAGCTCTAACCACAACCAATTTGGTAGAAAATCTTACAACAACGCCAGCCAGCGTGGTGCATCTTGCTACCCATGGAAAATTTGGGGCAACCGCTGACGATACCTTTATTCTCACCTGGGATGGAAAACTCACCATGGAAGAAATGAGTCAGGTATTGCGGGCGCGTCACCGTAGTGACCAATCACCTGTAGAGCTGTTGGTGTTTAGTGCCTGTGAAACTGCGTCGGGCAATAGTCGAGCAGTCTTAGGGATTGCTGGGACGGCGATTCGGTCTGGGGTGCGCAGTGCATTAGCGGGCCTATGGGCCATTGATGACCAGGCAGCCGCCACCTTTATGAATGAATTTTATAAGGCCTTGGCTCAACCTGGTACGACTAAGGCAGAGGCGTTTCGTCAGGCTCAGTTAGCGATGCTAGAAGATCCACGGTTGGCATCACCTTATTATTGGAGTCCCTTTATCCTGGTGGGGAATTGGTTGTAAAGTTCAGCAGTAAGGCGTCTGCATGAAAATAATGTACTGTTTTAAAACATGTTTGAGATCTGCTGTCCCCCTTATGAAGGGGGCCTTACAGAGGGTATCGACAGTTAGCGCTATCGGTCAAAACCCCTCCACCTACGGCACCTCCCCTAAGCCCTCTGGGCAGGCTTCGCCAACGTAAGGGGAGGAAAGTTTGAAGCATAATTCCAAGCTGGTATTTTATTTAGCTGCTAGCCCCTAAGCCTTTTAGTCCTGGGTTTTACCCCCCCCCTGGGCAGGATAGAGCCACCTCGCCAGGTGCCAGGTATACCGTCAAACAACAGCAAAGTCTGTATGCTTTCGCATTGAAGGGTGATGAAAGGCTAAAACAATATCTTGTTTTGGGACACCTTTGTCCACCAACGCGTTAGCAATTCCTTCTTCTGTGCCATCATGTTGAATCCAAATTTTGCCGTCCTTAATATCTAGATGTAAGACACATCCATAATTACGGTGACCATTAGACTTCCAGCCTACATGTACTAATTGGTAATGATCGCGTTCTGTATCGAAAATAATTTGTGTTTCAAAATCTTTGCGTTTAGATGAATGGACCGACCTTTGTCTCCGTTCGGATAGTAACTCTTGGATGTGGTTACGATACTCTTCTACTGCCATAGAACAATGGTCTCATCATCCAGGTTATAAACTAAAAGACGCAATTGACTGCGCCTAATCGCAGTTTGAATAAATTTTAGACTAAAAAAAGTCGCATAGGTTTTTTCTGGCACCGCCAGATATAGAACTCGCTCTGGATCGTCTTCCTCTAAAGCATATTTAATAGTCGATGAACTGTCCATGGGCCGTATGAAATTCGGAAATGGGAGAGGTCCCGATAAAGCTTTTGATTTCAACAGCAATTCTGGTATCATCACGTTCTGCGCCGAGTAGTTGCTCTGCCCCTAAATCGATATACATTTCTACACCGCCTACAGCTAAGCTGTAGGGATCATGGGTAATAGTCCAGCCATCTTTTTGAAGTGCAGCTTTCACAGCATTGTGAAAGATATCTTTGCCCATCAGGTTCATCCATCACTGTAGAGTCATTCTAGCCTAAGGCAATTTCAAGAACTAAGAGGCGGCACAGGCTCTGGTGGGCGGCAGAGCCGCTAAGGTGCTCTCAACCGTTTGCGATCGCAGACCCCGTCACATTTAAGTTCGAATGGTCTGTATAACCCATTAAATCGAGAGAAGCTGAGCTATATCAGACTACGTTGAATGCTAAATTTACTTCGAAGCTACAGATATCCCCAAGTTTGATCTTCCTCTTTTATTTGCAAGGGAAATGTTAAATTTTTTCGATTTTGAGCCATTTGAGTTAGACTCTTGCCGTATACGGTAATAGCTTCTGAATTCAAGTAATGGAATTCATCGAGCGCATGCCTAGTGAAATTGATTTCTAAGACACCCTATTTGTAATTCTATGGACGCTTCGCAATCCCAACTCTTGCTCAAACGAGTTATCAATGTCAAAGCCGTTGTCACCCCCCTCTGGAAAGAAGAAGCCCAAAATCAGCTACAAAAGCAGATCAATGGTATTGACAGCCGTCTCCAGCAACTCGAAATGCAAGGTCAGCGCATGGTAACCGAGCTACAAAAGCAAGAAGCCAACGACGCTGTACAGAAGCAGATGGCTGCTGTACAAAACAAAATCAACGAAGACAAAAATAAATTGCTTCAGCAAAAGAACCAGGTTCTACAGCAACTACAGCAAGTTCAAACCCTGGAACTCAATAAAGAAGTCAGCCAAGGCCAGATCGACGGCTTCTTTAAGGTGTCCACTGGTGATAACCTTGTCAAAAAAATGCAGGTAGAAATTCTGCTACGCGATGGCGTTATCGAAGAAATTCGCGGCGAATTGTAAGCTACACAACGCTCATCCTTCAAAAGCGGTCGCTGTACATAAGAATATTTAATGAAGCCAGCTGCAAACTTGTAGCTGGTCTTTTATTTTGCCGTCCATTTAATTTGATGACACAAAGTCTTTTAGAATAAGATGCTGGCGTGCCTCTACGGTTCGTTATCATAATTTGTTGTTCACCCGTCCCGGAATTTCCCAATGATTCGCGAAGTGTTCATGCCCGCCCTTAGCTCAACTATGACTGAGGGAAAAATCGTTTCTTGGACAAAAGCCCCTGGTGACAAGGTAGAAAAGGGAGAAACCGTTGTCATTGTCGAGTCGGACAAGGCCGATATGGATGTCGAATCGTTCTATGAGGGGTACCTGGCTACCATCGTCGTAGCCGCTGGTGATGTGGCGACTGTGGGAAGTGCGATCGCACTACTCGCTGAAACCGAAGCCGAAATCGAAGCAGCCAAACAACAAGGAGCCGCTGCTGCCCCTGCCGCTGCTGTCCCTGCCGCTGCTCCAACACCTGAGCCCGTTGCCGCTGCCGCCCCGGTTGCCACCTCACAAAATGGCAATAGTTCTGCTCCCAGCGGTCGTCTAATCGCCTCACCCCGCGCCAAAAAATTAGCCAAGCAATTTAAAATCGACCTCAAGACCTTAGCAGGATCTGGTCCCCACGGTCGCATCATTGCCCAGGATGTCGAAAAAGTAGCCGGTCAACCCTCTACACCGGTAGCTACAACCGTTGCCGCCCCTGCTGTGGCTACTGCCCCTGCCCCGGTGATTCCAGCTGCACCAACCGCACCGCCACCGGTCCCTGGTCAGGTAACCCCCTTCAACACCATGCAGCAGGCCGTCGTTCGCAATATGAACGCCAGCCTGAGCGTGCCAGTTTTCCGCGTCAGCTATACCATTATCACCGATGCCTTAGATGCGCTTTATAAGCAAATCAAGCCTAAGGGGGTGACCATGACGGGGCTGTTGGCTAAGGCCGTTGCCGTTACCTTAACGAAACACCCCGTTGTTAACGCCAGTTACACCGATGCTGGGATTCAGTACAATGGCGGTATCAACATTGCGGTGGCGGTGGCTATGCCCGACGGTGGTTTGATTACCCCAGTACTACGGGGTGCTGACCAGATGGATATCTATTCCCTATCCCGCTCCTGGAAAGACCTAGTTGCCCGTTCTCGCAGTAAGCAACTCCAGCCAGAAGAATACACCACTGGTACCTTTACCCTGTCTAATTTGGGTATGTTTGGCGTTGAGAATTTTGATGCTATTCTACCCCCCGGTACGGGCTCAATCTTGGCCATTGGTGGTGCTAAGCCCACTGTCATCGCTGATGCCAACGGTATGATCGGCGTCAAGAAGCAGATGACCGTTAACATTACCTGTGACCACCGCATTATCTACGGTGCTGACGGTGCAGCCTTCCTCAAAGATCTGGCTGACCTGATTGAAAACGATCCTCAGTCATTGACGCTATAGGATTTTGACCCATCCTAGAGGGTAAAACTACTCACTGCTCTCATTGGTCTGACACATCTTGATCGGCGTTGAAGACACCGCATTAAAATAATGCGGTGTCTTTTTGTAAAAGAGAACAGTGAGCAATACCACATCCAAATGAGTAAGCATTGTGAGGTTTCATGATTGGAGAACTAAAACCGATAGTTGGATTCGTCAACCCACAGGCCGGCTAATACTGCATTCCCTTGACTATCCACCTTGATATCCACAACAAAAGCCTCTTGATTTTGCCACTGTGTATTGCGAATATGCTTATTGATATCTGTTCTCTGGGCCTCTGGCATATAGTAACGTTCCAACCCGTAAGTTACCCGCCGACCAACGTATTGCCCTTTTAGCACAATTTGATTGGTCTCTAGATCCTGAGGGCGTGTTTCACTGACGCGAATCGGTTGCCAGGGGGTAGGGGGTGAGGTCTCTGTTGTTGGAGTTTCTAAGACAATATAAAAAGATTTGGGCTGATTGCTATATTCCGCAAAGATCTTGTCGCCGTTGGGAAGTGTTTTCAACGTCTCAAGTTGGGAAATGTCATAATTCAGAGTTTGGTAGTACCCTCTCAAAAAATCATAGGGATCTACAGGGGCGGTTTGGAGTGTAACGGATGTGCCTGTAACATAGGTATAGGCATCCTGGGCGGGGACTGCCACAATCATTGCTGCCTGAATTAGTAATGGAGCCCACAATCGCCAACCGGGCAGTCTCCGATTAGGCAATGGTTCAATCGGTAACGGCTTACTATCCGGCTTGGTAAGTGGTTTGATGCCAGGATTTTGAGATGAAGGAACTGTCATCGTACGGTATCCAAAAAAGATTGTTTAATAGTGTTGAAGCAGTTTGTACCTAAATAGGGTGATACCACTGTCTGGTGGGCATTGTCCCTTCTACAAGCGCGCAGGTAAACGTTTGAGACGATGCTCAAACCATAGTCCTGCCATAATGACTCCGATGCCACAGAGGGTGAGGACGAGAGCTTTTAACATTAAGCTTGTGTTGTATTCAAAGAAACGGCTAAGGAGGCCCAACACTAACAAGCCCATGCCTCCCCAAAAGGTGCGCCGTTCCCCCAATGCCAAACTATCTCGTAAAAGCGCCAGCGCTAACAAGAACAACATGGCATTGCACAAACTGGTGGCAATGATAGGGATCCCCTCCAGGGCTATGTGGAGCGTTAATATGCCAGTAGAAACGATGAGGATAAGGGCGATCGCAACTGTATTGACAGATTTTTCTTGCCAGCGGGTCCAATTTTTCAGCTGGTGACGTAACCGCAGCCAACCCAGTCCAGTAAACACGCTAATAACCAGACTGTTGACAAACCACCAGGACGGTTCAGTAAATAGTCTATCGGGAACCAAGTGTGGGTTATCCCAAATTGCCTTAAATGAACAGACATAAAGCATCAGGCTCAGCAGCCAAACCGTGAGGCTACGGGCAATCGCTTGCAATGGATCGGGTTGGGTGTTGCTAGAACGGGGGGTAAATCTCCATATTTCTCGATCATAGGCCCAGAGGCAGGCAGCCGGGAGGAGAAAAGAAAGCGTAAGCAGCCCGTTTTCAAAATCAATTAACAGGTTTAAGGTAAATGCGATCGCAAACCCCAGACCAGCTAGGACAAACACCACCCGCGACCGACACCAGTAGGCCAGGGGCACAAACAATCCCCCTACTATCAGTGGCATTAGCTTCATTAGCGTCTCTAGCCAGCTGGTCTCCGCTGAAAATAAACCAGAAACTGCCCACGAACCGTAACTAATTGCCATCAAGCCCCAAGCCAACACCCCTAGAGATGTGAGCCTGAGACTATAGGCCATTAACGTCACCCCTATTCCCCAGAAAAAGTAGAGCCCATAGGCTGGACCACTCTGGTGAAACATCTGTGACATCAGCGCCATATTTGCCCCTAGGGACAATGCCCCTGTCAACAAAAGAGCGTGGCCTAGCCGCTGTAACCCTTTTTTGTTGACGGGTCTACGCCAAAGATAAAACCCCGCTGCATTGACCCCGACAAACAGCGCCATAAGCAAGCAAACTCGAAAACTGCGAGACCACACCTGCCAGTTAGCTGCCACAAAAGTAATCAGCCCTAACCCCAGCAAGATGCCGCCCAGACCCAACAAAATAGCCACAAATTGATTTTGAGCGTCCGGTTCAATCTCACGAAATTTATAGCGCTCAGATAGTTGCTCGTAGATATCTACTGTGATCACGCCTTCTTGCCACCATTGCTCTGCTTCTTTGCGAAGCTGTCGACGAAACTTAGACATAGCCACTACTGGACGAAAAAATTATTTGTCTATGCCACCATTTTGGCCATGACGCCTGTGAATACTCAATGAGTATGCTGTAGCCAACTGAACTAGCTGCGGTGGATCAGGTATGACACGAAGTAAAGCGAATTTAACCGAAGTAAAGCGAAGTAGATATTGCAACCATCGACGGATGCATAGGGAAATAGACGATTAAGATGTCTTTAAATCTAAAGGAATACCCATAGAAATGAGAGCTTAGCAAATGGGTAAAACATACTTATCGGCGTAGGCATGTATAAGCCCGTTGAACATCATCCGATGGATTGATGGGCAAGTTGACCAACGTTACGGTTTACAAGGTTATAGTCCATGGAATTCAAGCAGCTTATCCTTTTAGGACCGCCTGGCATTGGGGTTAAGGAGCAAGCCATACATTATCCCAACGCTGGCATATTCCCTATGTGTCCATGGGGCAGTTAGTGTATAGTGCCATCGCTCAGGGATCGACCATTGGTCTGGAGATTCAATCCTATGTGGATGCTGGAGAGCTGATTCCAGATGCATTGGCGATAAAGCTGCTCCGGCAGCGATTTGAACAGCCAGATGTCATGTTAAAGGGCTGGGTTTTAGAGGGGTTTCCCCGTACTGTAGCTCAGGCTCAATGGCTTAATGAATGGTTATCGAAAGTTGGTCAACCTGTGGCGAAGGTTGCTCATCTAAAGGCAATGACTGGGCTATTAATTAATCGACTGGCGACGGCGGCAGGGCCAGATATGTCTGTTTCAGCTATTCGTCGTCGTTTGACCCTCCACCAAGAAGAGACGTTGCCGTTACTTGATTACTATCAACAGCAAGAACAACTAACAACAATTAACGCCAGCCTATCTGTTGTTGAGATCACCCAGGCTTTGTCTGCGTTGTTTGAGGCGGAGACGGGGGCAGCCCGCTTTATTAGAGACGAATCAGAACTGAATTCTCTTTTGGCTAAGGAATCGCTGTTGGTGGTGGATTGTATGGCGTCCTGGTGTGGGTCTTGCAAGTTGGTAACGCCGCTGATCGATCAGCTGGCAGATGCATATAAAGATCGCGTCAATGTAATGAAGATAGATTTTGATGCGAATAAGCAGGTACCCAAGCGATTTGGATTAACGGGAATGCCAGCGGTGATGTTCTTTAAAGATGGTGAACTGATGGAAACACTAACAGGAGTAAAGCCCTATCAAGCATACAATGCTGCTCTAACACGTTTTCTGGAATGATGACCTAATTTTCTAAAAGCTTTACTGAATGTCCATACCATAGCTAAAACCATAAACTTAATTTTTCACCAGCCCTTAGATAGTTTTAACCACTGATAAGTCACTTGAGGTATACCATTGCGGAAAAGCCCTAATGGTTTATGAGGATTTATCATGACAATTTCCATGTATCAAGCCTTGGTACCTTCACTGATTCGTGCGCTTAAGAACCTAATCGGCATTCTGGAAAAAGGGGCAGCCTATGCGGACGCTAAAAGTATTGATCCAACGGTTTTGCTCAATAGCCGACTGTATCCCGACATGTTTCCCTTATCCCGCCAGGTCCAGATTGTCTCTGACCTATCTAGACGTGGTGTAGCCAGACTAGCAGGGGTTGAAGCACCCAAGATGGAAGATACAGAAACCACCATTCCTGAACTGATTGACCGATTACAACAGTCCATTGCCTACGTAGAAACCTTTACCGCTGACCAAATTGATGGCACAGAGGAAAAAGTCCTGACCATGCCTATTGGCAGAGGCGAAACCATGGATATTGAAGGATGGTCGTTTCTTTCATTCTTTGTTTTACCCAATGTTTATTTTCATCTGACAACGGCTTATGACATTCTCCGACACAATGGTGTAGAACTTGGTAAGCGAGATTACCTAGGGCAACCGTAGGAAGCTCCTCCTAGACCTACCTTCAAGTTTTAGGTAAACCCAACTAATTATTAGGGCAATCCACCCCCCACAGCAAAGTCGTGTAAACGCTATCCTATTGCTTAAAGGGGGACACTAAAACCCTTCATAGTTGCAACAGAAAACATCTTTTTCAGGAGCACACAATGCTGGACTCTCTCCTCGATTTGCTGCAGCAGATCGATCTATCCGCCCTCGGCGACATCAGCGAACTTGACTGGGCCAACATTGCCACCTACGGTGCCCTAATCGTTGCCTTCGTAGGCATCATCTGGACCGCAGCCAAAAATTTCTTAAAAATACTATGGCAGAAAACTGAAGGATTTATCGGATTTATCGTCAGTACCCTGGTTGTTATTTCCCTGTGGTACACCCTCTTAAGGGTCCATATCAGTATCTCTTTTAATCTAGATAAAGAAGTTTTTGACAATCTCCTCTGGTTTTCCGCTATTCTGTTCACACCCTACTATTTAATTCATTACAACCTGCTCAAAGGGGTTGTACTCACTATCGTCAGAAGTGTAGAACTATTGCTTGATCTACTTGTTTTCTCTTGGTTCACTGACAAAGCTGAGCAGAACCGCCAAAAATGGCGCACCCGCATAGGTAACGTATACACCACTTGGAAAACCAACTTTGAAGACATTTTCCAGAGAGGCGTTATGGTAGAGCAAGACTCGTCAGTATCATCTAATCTAAACTCTGCCGTAGACTTAGAAACTGAAACAGAAGAATTAGAGGAGCAAGCTTCGGCTTAGGAGCATTGGCGATTGACAGTTCGGCTTTCAGGATTTGTTCTGCTCTACGTTCTAATGTTGAAAATGTGGGTGAGTACGGTTGTTGCTCACCCATAAATGTTTGTTCCTGATACCCATCATCCACAAGCTCATAGCGAGTATCCGTACCATCGTTACACCCATTTGGATACAAGAAATTAAGCTTCACAACCGATCTTGATGTCAAGCATCTGCTACCCCAATCTCAGTGATAGCCTGGAGTCGCTGACAGAACTCTGCCGGAGATATATCAATGGACAAGCGCGATCCAGCCAATCCACCAAATCAGGAACACCCAAGCCAGGCCATTGGTGGTGGCTTACCCCTGATCCAACAGTGGGCCACCTACACCCTCAGTTCCCAAGGTCCTAAACTCTGGCAAACGCTGTTTCACAAAAGTGCCTGTCTCTCCTGTGCCTGGGGTACGGGTGGTCAAAAAGGGGGATTTAGCAACGAGTTAGAAGAACCCCTCCAGCGCTGTGCCAAAAGTGTAGAAGCGATTAAGGCAGAACTGCAGCCTGCGGTCAAACCCCACATTTTTCAACACCAAACCCTGATACAGCTGCAACAGCTTACCTCCCACGCAGCTGATCGCTTAGGTCGATTGAGTACCCCGCTGATCTTACGCTCCGGGCAATCCCACTATCAACCCATTGCCTGGGATGATGTTTATGAACTGGTAGAAACTGCATTTCGTCGCTCCCCCGAACGGGTTGCTTCCTATAGCTCTGGTCGCTCTTCTAACGAGGCGGCTTTTCTATTACAATTAATGCTGCGGGCCATGGGCTCCAACAATCTGGCCGATTGTTCTGATCTGTGTCATCGAGCCTCTGCTGTGGGGTTAAAAGCGGTTTTTGGTACGGGGACCTCTCTGGTGAGTCTGGCCAGCCTAAAGCAAGCCGACTGTGTGGTGCTGATTGGTTCTAATGCTCCGGCGAATCATCCCCGTCTGATGAATGAGCTGATTAAACTACGGGATGAGCGCAATGGCAAGGTGATTATTATCAACCCTGTCAAGGAAGTGGGTCTAGTGAAATTTGGCTCCCCTGCTTTTCCCTTAAAATCACTGGTTCCTGGTACAGACATTGCATCTTTATTTCTACAGCCCATCCCTGGGAGTGATTTAGCCCTGCTAGTCGGTATTCAAAAATCTCTTATTGATCGTGACTTAATTGATGTTCCCTTTCTCCAGGCGCACACTGAAAATTGGGAGGCGGTGCTTGATCAAGCTAAGGCGACCTCCTGGGAACAGATTGTCACCACCTGTGGTGTTTCCCAAGCAGAGATTGAAGCTGCGGCCACGATCATCAGCCAGTCGTCACGGGTAGTATTTGCCTGGGCCATGGGTATCACCCAACAGGTCAATGGAGTGGAGAGTATCTTTGCCATTGCTAACACCGCCTTGATCACTGGTAATGCCGGTAAACTTGGTGCAGGCTTGATGCCCATTCGCGGTCATTCTAATGTGCAGGGGTTTGGCTCCATGGGGGTGACCAACAATTTAAAGGATGAGATTCGTCTGGCCTTAGAAAAGGTGTTGGGAAAGTCTCTTAATCGGGTGCCGGGTTATGATGCGCGTTCTTTGATGGATGCTGCCGATGCAGGCAAAGTGGACACTCTCCTCTGTTTAGGTGGCAATTTCTATGGGGCAAATCCTGATTTACATCAAGCGAAACGTGCCCTGGCTCAAATTGATACCATTATCTACCTGGCCACCAAGCCGAATCTTGGTCACTTCCATGGTCTAGCTCGCAAAAACACGTTGATTATTCCGGTCTATGCCCGGTTTGAAAATCCCCACAAGACAACGGTTGAATCTGGCAACAACTTTGTTCGGCTGAATGATCCAGGTAAAACCCATTTACAGAATGCTGACCTGGTGGCGGAAATTGATTTTATTACGGAGCTGGCCTACCGACTCTTTGGGGATACTCCAGTGGACTGGCGAAAGCTTAAGGATACGCACTATGTCCGACAGCTGATTGCTCAGACGATTCCGGGATATGGTGCGATCGCAACCATTGACCAAACCAACCAAGAATTCACCATCGCTGGCCGCATCTTCACCGAACCCAATTTCCCCACCCCTTCAGGCAAAGCCCAAATGCAGCTCACACCACTGCCAACCCTCTCCCTGCCCCAACCTCAAGACTTCGATGGACCGGATCAGGGCATTGTCGTTGCCCTAATTACCGGGCGTAGCTATGGTCAGCACAATACTGTGGTCTATCGCACAGAAGACCGCTATCGCGGCATGCCCCACCGTCACTGCATTTTGATGAATCCTGACGATGTGGCCCAGGCTGGATTTTCGGATCATCAGCGGGTCACCGTTCAGGGGGATGCGGACAAACTAGAAAATATCGAAATTATCTGTGGTGCCGTTCGACGGGGGGCAGCGCTAATGTTTTACCCTGAAGCGAATGTGTTGATGAAGGCCAGAGTAGACGAAAAATCAAAAACTCCCGCCTACAAACGAGTCCCAGTTCTGGTGTATTAGCCCTGATTGTTGCTTACCCATGGGTAGGCAGTTATTCGGGGCGGGGTTTACCATGGAAACCATTTGGGCTGTTACTGGTAAACTTGATGTTGAGACCATGGTTTAGTCGCCGCACCATTGTACGAATGTTTCCTGCAACGCTGATAGCATTTGTATCAGTGACCTGCAGTCGGGCGTTTAAAGATACGACTAATCAATCTGCGCAAGCGTTGCAACCCACGCCCGCCTGTGGTGACGATGCCACAACTCCATCCCAAACTGAAGGACCGTTCTACACACCGAACTCTCCACAACGAATGTCTTTGTTGGAACCTGGACTTGCTGGAACTCCGATAATTGTCACCGGTCAAGTATTGTCATCAAACTGTGGGCCCATCGCAGGTGCTTTGGTAGATTTCTGGCACACTAATGAGCAAGGTGAATACGACAATAGCGGTTACACGTTTCGCGGCCATCAGTTTACAGATGCAGATGGACGCTACCAGATAGAGACCATCGTGCCAGGTATTTATCCTGGACGTACCCGCCATTTCCATGTAAAAGTCCAGGCACCGAATCAGCCTGTGCTCACCACCCAGCTGTATTTTCCAGATGAACCCACCAATCAGAGAGATTTTCTGTTTAATCCAGTATTGTTAATGGTTGTGAATGATAAGGACGGCCTAAAAAAGGCCACATTTAACTTTGTCCTAGCTTGAGGGACTTAAGACCGTAATCAAGTTTCATTGGGCTGTATTAACCCTTGTGCTAAATAGCCTGTGCGCATTATGAGTAGGTATAGCAAAAAGTGGTCTAGCCTCAAGATTGTTAGTGAAACGCCAGAACTGCTAATTTTGAAGACTCATCATGGTCACTCTGTGTGTGTTGGGCTAATACTAACGATTGCGGTACTTTTAGGAGTAGGTACACTTTTACTTGGCATCGTAATTGTCTACCTAGCCTTTACGACAGAACTCCAGATGTTGTTCCAGGTTCTCTGGATGATACTGTTTGGTACTTGCGCTATTTGCCTTGGAGGAATTGTTCCTGCAGTCGTTTTGAAACATTTTGCTACCTCGCAAACATGGACCTTTGATCGCCATGAAAGAACCCTCTATCAAGTCCGCAAAAGCTTTTATCGGACCTATATTTCCAATTATCCCCTTGCAGACATTGTCCGAGTTTATGTCAATCAGCGCGATCAAGGGTCAGATGCTTCCTATCGCATCGGCTTTAAGGTCAGGCCAAAAACTCTCCCTAAGTTTCTGGACCGGTCCCCACATGCAAGGCCCAGAAACCCAAATGGTAGAGTACATTCAAGCCTTTTTATATGGTTAACGGGTATCCACTCAAGCCGGGAAATTCTGGTTAACTAGGAATCTAGAATCCAGGAGCCAGAATGGAGAAGGGATATGGCTTCTGGCTCCTGACTTCTGACATCTATCCTTGGGAAAACTTCCCGCTTTAAGTTGGCACCCTGGTTAATACCAAACCTTAATTCGTTAAACCCGATTGAAATAGGTAATTTCATAGGGGCTGCCTTATACCAGCCCAGTAAGGGCCTATTAGCCAGGATTGCGTATAAGGTGTTTCCTTAAAAGGCCATAATCACCAATGCCCCTAAAGCATCGCCAACCGCTCTCGTAATAGCGTTGCCTGGGTCTCCGCCTCAGCCAGAGAATCCCGTGCCTCTTGAACCACATGTTCAGGAGCCTTATCCACAAAGCCCTTGTTGCCCAAGCGACCATTAATTGCCTGAATCTCTCCTTCTACTTTAGCTAGAGATTTCTCCAACTTCTGTTTCAAGGCATCCACATCCACCAAACCCGTTAAGGGTATTAGCACCTGTACTGTGCCAAATACCCCTGCAAACATCTGACGTGTATCGCGGATACCAACAAGCTTTCTTTCTCCTTCTGCTTCAAACCCTGGAACAGTATCATCGTTACTAAAGGTTCCAACAATTTCATCCCATAACCCGCTTGTATTATCCCAAAGCTGTCGACGGTTGGAAGCTTTAAGCAGATAGCGACCACCAAACCAGGTGGTGTAACCCACACCAATCATCTGAAAGAATCTGCTCACTGGTGGCAAAGTGTTAATCCCAGCTGCAATTGCTGCCGCTAATCTGATACCCAGTGCCGTTAGCAGTAACAACAAGACCACAGATGCGGGCTTTCTCGCAGCATTGTACATCTGCCCCAGATAACCCAGCGGATATTTTAGCAGGGTTTGTATGGCCTCTATCCCATCACCCCAATCTATTTCGGGTAGCTCATCAGTCTCAGATTTATCAGAGCTATCTACGTTCTCTTCATCAGCACTGCCTGTTGTTTCTTTATCATCCCAATCTATTTCGGGTAACTCGTTAGTTTCGTTAGACGCTACTACTGTTTCTGTTGTCTCATCAGATGCCTCCGCCTCGGATGCTTTATCTGTATCATCTACAGTATATGCAACCCCTAGCTGCTTTTCCGCAGGGTCCGTTACAGTGCCACCGATGGTCAATGTCTCAACTTTAGCCGCATCTTTCAAATAAGCCTGAGTTGCCTTAAGGATACGTTTTTCATTAGCATCATCAGTCGTGAGAATTGCCTCAATCTTGGCAGATGGCTTCACCCCCGCTGCTGCTCGCAGATTGCGAATAGTGCGAATAGTGCCAATCAACAGGTCAAAGTCTTTCTCTAACTCAGCATCTACTAGTTCAGGGCGAACGGTGGGGTAGGACTGTATCGCCAGATAGCTAGTCTCATCAGCCTGGGTGAGCGTGTGCCATACTTCCTCAGTAATATGGGGGGTAAATGGGTGCAACAGTTTGAGAATGCCATCTAGCACCAAGGCCAGAGTCTGTTGTGCCACCAGCTTGGAATCCTCGTCTTTTCCATACAGACGGGGCTTTACCAATTCAATGTACCAGTCACAAAAGTCTCCCCAGATGAATTCATATAGCCCCTTGGCGGCTTCACCCATGCCATACTTATCGAGATATTCTCGGGTGTTCGTAGTGGTTTGATTAAACTTGGAGAGAATCCATTTGTCTGATAGTTCTAACTTGGCAGGGTCAGGTTCGCCCAAATCTGCCGGAGTTTTGCCACCCAAGTTCATCATCACAAACCGGGAAGCGTTCCACAGCTTATTGGTAAAGTTACGGGATGCTTCTACCGAGGAGGATTCATCGGTTTTACGGTTGTAGTCCAATCGGATGTCCTGACCCGCTCCAGCCACCTCACGGATCAGGGTATAGCGTAGGGCGTCGGTACCGTACTTGTTGATCAACACCAGCGGGTCAATACCATTGCCCTTGGACTTAGACATTTTCTGGTTTTTCTCGTCCCGCACCAGACCGTGGATATACACGGTTTCAAAGGGCATTTTGTCGGTGAAGTGACCTGCCATCATGGTCATGCGGGCCACCCAGAAGAAAATAATGTCAAACCCGGTTACCAGAGTAGTCGTAGGGTAATAGGTCTGGAAGTCCTTAGCTGTCTCATCGGGCCAGCCCATGGTGGAGAAGGGCCATAGACCGGAGGAGAACCAGGTATCTAAGACATCAGGATCCTGTCTGAGTTGAACGTCATCCCCAAACTGTTCCTTCGCCTTGGTGTAGGCGTCTTCTTCTGATGCCGCCACAAAAAATGGGGTACTGTCAGTAATTTCCCCATTACTTTGGCTAACGGCATACCAGGCAGGAATCTGATGGCCCCACCACAGCTGGCGGGAGATACACCAGTCGCGCAGGTTTACGAGCCAGTCACGATAGACCTTAGTCCAGCGCTCAGGCACAAACTTAGGAGACTGATGATTATCCAGGGCGTCCAGGGCATTGTCTGCCATGGGTCGGATTTTGACAAACCATTGGGTAGATAATAAGGGCTCTACAGGAACCTTGCCGCGATCGCTATAGGGCACAGTATGTTGATAGTCTTCCACCCGCACCAGAGCAGCTACTTCATCCAGAGCAGCTACCACCTGCTTGCGAGCTTCAAAGCGGTCCAACCCTTCAAATCGACCCGCATTTTCATTCATTGACCCATCTTTATTCATGATGGTGATCATGGGCAGATTGTGGCGCTCACCCATGGCAAAGTCATTGGGATCGTGGGCAGGCGTTACCTTAACGCAGCCAGTACCAAATTCTTTGTCTACATAGCTATCAGCAATAATGGGAATTTCACGACCCACCAGTGGCAGGGTCAGGGTTTTGCCCACCATTTCCTGGTAGCGCTCGTCTTCTGGGTTAACGGCCACTGCCGTATCCCCCAGCATGGTTTCTGGGCGAGTGGTGGCCACTTCCATATGGCCTGAACCATCGGTCATTGGATAGCGGAAATGCCAAAGGTTGCCATCGACGTCCTTATTTTCAACTTCGACATCGGATACAGCCGACTGGCTGGCTGGACACCAGTTGACCATGTAGTTGCCGCGATAGATCAGCCCTTCTTCATAGAGTTTGGTAAAGGCCTGGAGTACTGCTTTGGATAGGCCTTCATCCATGGTGAATCGCTCGCGGGTCCAGTCCACAGAAACGCCTAGTTTGCGTAGCTGGTTAACGATGGTGCCACCGGACTCGGCCTTCCATTCCCAAGCCCGCTCCAAAAACTTTTCGCGACCTACATTTTCTCGATTTTTCCCCTGGGCCTTGAGTTCTCGCTCCAAAATAGTCTGGACGGCAATACTGGCGTGGTCAGTGCCGGGCAACCACAGGGTATTGCGACCATTCATTCGCTGGTAGCGCACGAGGGTATCGATCAGTGCGTTCTCGAAGGCATGCCCCATATGTAGGCTACCGGTGACATTTGGCGGTGGAATCACCACGCAAAACGGCTCCCCACCATGGTCCGGATCGGCCTTAAACACAGCATTGTCTTCCCAAGTGGACTGCCACTTGGACTCGGTCTGGGACGGATCGTACTGGCTCGATAAGTTGGGGACAGGTGTGGTCATTGCCTTGAGGATGCCTTGTTGGTATGAATCACGTTACTGATTAACTCAATAATGTTAGGCCATAACCGGAAAGTCCGGCAGAGCTATCCTGGAGAAGATGCTTTGGTGCAGCGATACCAATGCTGCTCACCCATGATCCCCTTGCCTGTTTCGCCTCAGCCGAAGATCTACCCGACTCGGACGATACCCCTGTGAATAATGCTCCAAGCAGCGCTATGCAACTCCTGAAGAAGGAGTAGATATTGAAGTTTCAAAGCGCCAGACTGAAGAATGACAGCGAAAATCAGCTGAGTTCAAAGCTGAAAAGCTGGCCGCTAAGCTGCGTGAACTGGGTATCGACCCAGAAAATTTTAGTTAGAGATTTAAAGCTGCTCTTCAACTACAGGCGTTTCTGTCACAGCACCTTGCTGAGCTTCTAGTGCTGCCTGCTGACGGCGGTGAAAGTCAGCAGCAGCTTCGTCAATATTGCGATCAGTTTTCTCCTCAAACTCACCCTGACTGAGGCCATCGGAACGGCGGGCATTGCTTAGTAAGTCTGTAAGGCTAACGCCGCTGCCACCGAAGACTTCATTGCTGTCAGCATCACCGCCCAAATCATCAAATTCGCCGTTGCTCTGAGCGAATGCGGGAACGGTAACAACACCTAGGATCAACCCTAGACCCATTACAGAAGCTAATGCGTTTTTAAAGATGCTTGCCATAGTGAAGGTCGGTGTGAATTTACTTATTATTAGCTATGCCCACAGTCTAGCAAGACTATTTCTCGTTGAGACACCTGTGGACAGGTTTTTAATTGGTTGGCTTAATGGTTTTCAGGAGAATCGTCCGACAGACTAAATATCGGTAACATTAGGCCCCAAATGATGGCTGCTAATCTTAAACTTGCCACAACGGCCATACCTAAAACAGCTACACCCAGAAGCTCCAGACTATAAACTGCCACTGGCTAAGGGGTTAAGCAATGCGACGGTTGATCAATGGATAGGTCAAGGCTAACGCGCCACCGCAGAAACCGGCTAGCAGCAATAATGACATTCCCATGGAAATATCACCCCAAGGAGCCTGCATAACAACATCGCTAAAGTTCCAGTTGTTATGCAAATAAAGATAACGGATGGGCTCGATAGCATAGCTCAAAGGATTAAGACTGGCAACGGTGCTCAGCCAGCGGGGCATAAAGGATAGGGGCACCAATGCCGTACTGGCAAATAACAGTGGCAAATTGGTGACAAAAATAACGGCAATTAGCTCAATGTGGCCGGGGAGAGCAAAAGCGAGTCCCAAACTAAAGGCGGTGACGCCCAGTACCAACATCAGAATAATGGCCATCATTAGGCCCAAACCGGCAATATTAGGCAATCCTGCTCCCAGAAACGCACTTAGAACCACAATCGCTGCCGTCTGTACAAAGCTCATAGCGGCAATAAATAGAGCTGAAGCTATGACGATGGAAAATCGAGATACCAATGGGGCCACTAGTAACCGGTTCAAAAATCCAAACTCGCGATCAAACATCACGGGTAATCCAGCATTTAGGGCTCCCCCAAAAGCGGTAAATACAATGATGCCAGCGCCAATAAACTGTCCGTAGTTAACGCTATCGCCAAACAGACCCTGGGGAACGTTTTGGAATAGGGCACCAAACAGGATTAGCCACATCAATGGCTGAATAATGCCAGCAGCTAACGTGGAGGGACGACGCTGTAGCTGAATAAATAGGCGCTTGGTCAAGGCCAAGGTTTCCTGGATAAATTCGCTGAGGCCAGGGGATGAGATCGCATCATCCTTCCACTGCTGTAGCTGATTATTCTGAATGCTGGGATAAGAACTACTCATGTTGACTAAACGTTCTGGAAGGTATGGAGTTGGGCTAGGGTTACTAACAAGTTTACTAAGCTAGTTGGTAAACGACATATCAACATGCTATGGGAATAAGAAATAAGGCAATATTGCCTAGCGTAAATTACCTTAGCGTTTCATATTCTGCTGTTTCAGTTCCTTTTTCATGTCTCGCTTGCTAGCCGCCGCCATTTCCGCATCCATAATGGTACGTCCGGTTGCGGCTAGGTAAACGTCATCCAGACTGGGTTGCGACTGGGCAATGCCAAAGGTGGGTAACCCAGCCTCCTTAAGGGCTTTTTGCACCGTCATCAGAGCGTCAGCTTCAGACTCTACCACTAGGTTTAGGGAATTTCCTTGGGCGCTATTGACAATCACCTCCTGCACCACAGGCAGTTCTTGCAGCATAGTGCTTGCTTGCTCTGCCTCATCCAGGGACGTAAACTCACGGATGCGTAAGGTAATACGCTCACCGCCCACGTTAGCTTTGAGTTCTGTTGGAGTACCAGCGCTGATCACCTTACCCTGGTCAATAATGGCCACCCGATTTGCCAGGGCATCCACTTCCTCTAAATAATGGCTAGTAATCAAAATAGTAGTACCCGCTGCCTGGAGCTGACGCAAAAATCGCCATACAGCTGAGCGACTTTCGATATCAAGGCCCACCGTCGGTTCATCCAGTACTAGCACATCGGGCTGATGCAGTAACCCTGCCGCTAGGTCCAAACGCTTTTTTAAACCACCGGAGTAGGTACCGGTTTTCTTATCCGCCCAGTCGGTGAGCTCCAATAGCTCGATCATCTGGTCAATGCGGGTTTTGGCTAGCATAGCCGGCAGATGGTAAATTGCAGCTTGTAGCTCCAGCAGCTCCCGTCCTGTCAGTACCTTATCCAGAGCAACTTCCTGGGCAATATACCCCAGTCGCTGTCGCACTTGCCGGGGCTCGGCTACTACCGATATCCCCATTATTTCCAAGTTGCCTGCATCAGGCAGCGTTAGGGTACACAAGCAGCGAATTGTTGTGGTTTTGCCTGCCCCATTAGGCCCCAGTAACCCAAAGATTTCTCCAGGCTCAATTTGTAATGAGACATCCTTTACTGCCTGGACATCGCCATAGCGCTTCTGAAGACCTTCAATGACAACTGCGTACTGCTCCGGCATTCTGACTCTCCTGAAAACCCAGTTTAAGGGAACTTCCATCTACCTATATTAGACTCTATCGGAATTAAGACGGTGTAAAATCGACTCAACACCTTATCAAGTAAGCATGGGGATAGCCTTTTTGACAGTTCCCGAAATCCTTGTACATCAAGAGTTTTACCATTTTCAATTAGGTCTATCGTAGGCTTCAACCAGCGGCAGGCTTACAAGTTAATCAGTGCAAATTCAACCAAGTTTTCTTTGAGTTAGCGTTGGGCACTCTATGATCGCGTGCACTGTCTAGCTTTGTTAAATTTAAACCTATGCAAACCAGGGGTTGAAAGTTTTTCAGCAAGCAGTGAATTCTTCCCTTTCGTAGGTATCCAATTGGGATACATTACCTTTGAATATGCACAAGTTCTATGCCCTGTTCAATTCTTTGGCTGTGAAGGGACTACCCTTCCTGTCAGTTGCTGGAATTTTGCTATCAGGCTGTCAATTTTCTCAGATATCTCAGCCTGATGTTTCAGATGAACCTGTGCCCATTGACGCAAAGGGTATTGCGCTAGGAAATACCTCTGGAATGCGCATTGCTTTTTCTATCTCCTTTATTAAGGATTCTTCTTTCCGGAAGACGATGGTAGAACACTTTGAAAAAACAGCCACTCAAGCACAGCAGCAAGGTCTCGTTGAAGGCTTTACTATATTGGATGCGGACCAAGATATCCAAACACAAATTCGACAGATAGAGTCGCTGATTGAGGCAAATTACGACGCCATTACAATTTTGCCAGGATCGGCAACGGAATTGAATGATGTGGTTAAAGCTGCCTGTGATGCTGGAATTATTGTTGTTGACTTCAATGCTGAGGTAACAGAATCCTGTTCCTACACTGTAGGTATGCTCTGGGAACAGTATGGGGCTGTGCAGGGAAGCTATCTTGGCAATCGCCTCGAGCAGGGCAATCTGTTGGAAGTACGAGGGGCTCCGGGGAATACCTCTGACACGGATATCAGTGCATCTATTCATGCGTCATTAGCGGATTTTCCTCAACTTAAGGTGATTGAATCGGTGCAGGGCAATTGGTTGCAAGATGTTGCTCAATCAGCTGTAGAAGACGTACTGCCTACATTGCCAGACATTGCTGCAGTGGTGACCCAAGGAGGGGATGGATATGGTACAGCCTTGGCCTTTGCCGCCAGCGATCGCACCATGCCCATTATCATTATGGGTAACCGCTACGAAGAATTAAAATGGTGGCAAGAACAGCGAGATACCAATGGCTATCAAACGGTTTCAGCGTCGGCCACACCGAGCATATCGTCGGTGGCTTTTTGGGTTGCCCAGCAAATTTTGGCGGGGAAAGAGGATGTACCCAACTATCTTGGGATGCCTATTTTGATTATCGATGAGGAATCTCTGGATCGTTGGCTAGCGATTACATCCGAAGGGGAAGTGGCCACTCCCAATTACACCCAAGAGTGGACAGTCAAGCTGATTGACGCCCAAAATCAGGATGCTCCAATCCCACTGCCTCCTCTGCCTGACGAGTTTTAATCTTTGTTTCATAAATCCGCTTCGTTTGTGTTCAGAAAAGTCTACAGGTCTAAAGAGTGAGTGTGTTTTAGCTAGGTATAGACGTATGCCCAATTCACCAGACTTCCTCCGACCATTACCATGGGCAAAGATCTGGCTCAGCTCTCTCAAAGGGCAGCTGTTAGTTGCATTGACAGGAGTAACCGTACTGTCGCTTACGGCTGTTGTCGGTATTGTGATCTGGGAAACGCGCAGAATTCTTACGAACCAAAAAGGGACGTCTTTTGAGGCCCTTGCCACGTTTGGCAGTCAACGGTTAGAGGGCGAACTGGCTCGGGAAATTGATCTCCTTAAAAATCTATCTGGAGAAAACTCCTTCTTTTATGAGGTGTTTAGTCGAAGTCAGGAGGATGCAAGTGTCTTTAGCGATCGCATCATACAACAACGAGAAAAGGCGTGGAGTGAGGGCGATGAAGCCTTACAAGTTAAGATCCGAAGTCACCCGGCCTCTATCCATCTAGAGCGTTTTTCTCGTAAGTTTCCTGCTCACATCGAACTGATCTATACGGATCGCTTTGGTGCATTAGTCGCTTCTGGTGGCAATCGTCCTGAACACTATTCCTACGCAGGCCAACCCTGGTGGCAGAACGCCTGGAATGGTGGAGAAGGTCGTATTTATATTCACCAGTTACCCATTTCTGCAGAACAATCTGAGACCTTAATCGAGCTGGCGGTACCTGTTCGTCTTTTGGAAAATCAAACTGCTCAGGGAGTATTGCGATCGCGCTTTTTGCTTAGTGATCTCAATGTGTTTAAGGACTTTTCCACACTGTCTGAAATTGGCGGTGTTGTTCTCTTGGATAAAGAGGGCAACATTCTTCACAACTCCAATCGAACCCACATTGGCAAAAAAATTCGTGGTGAAACGCTTACTTCGTTGCGGCAAAATGCAACAGGGTGGCAACAATCCCGAGATGTAGCTGGCGACAAAACCATTAGCGGCTACGCCCAACTTAAGCCTTCGGCTAAACAAGCTTATCTTGCCCCCCTAGAATGGACGTTGATGGTTGAACAATCTATATACATTGCCCTAGCTACGGCGAATCGCCTGTCTTTGGTCGCTCTGCTAGGCGGTATAGGAACGTTAATGGTTGCTTTGTGGATGAGTCATCACACTGCTCAACGATTTACTCGACCTATTCAATCGCTTACCCAAACTGCCTCATCTATGGCTGCAGGAGAGTTAGCATGTCAAGCTCCAATGGTGGGTGCTAGAGAATTTCAAACCTTGGCTAAGGCATTCAACAGCATGACAGCCCAGCTACAACAGTCTATCGCCACCCTGGAGCAACGGGTACAAGAGCGTACAAAGGAATTGACAGTCGCAAAGGAGCAGGCCGATGCCGCTAACCAGGCCAAAAGCGATTTCTTGGCCAACGTAAGCCATGAGTTCCGCACGCCCCTCAACGGCATCCTCGGCTATGCTCAAATTCTAGAGCGTTCCGAATCATTGGCTCCTAGGACAAGGGACGGCATCGCTATTATCTATCAGTGTGGTGCCCATTTACTCACATTGATAAATGATATTTTAGACATTGCCAAAATTGAAGCTCGAAAGTTGGAGCTGGAGCCAAAACCACTGTACCTGCCATTTTTACTTCAGAGTGTGGTGGAAATGTTTCAACTGAAGGCAAACGATAAAGGCATTGAGTTTATCTATCGGCCTAGTTCTCAATTACCAGAGAGTATCGCAGCCGATGAAAAGCGACTCCGACAAGTGTTGATCAATCTACTGGGCAATGCCATTAAGTTTACAGACCAGGGAACAGTAAAATTTCAAGTTGATGTGATGGCGCTATCTGAGAAAAGTGCTTTATTTCTGTTTCAAATCACTGATACTGGCTTAGGCATTGCCAAAAACGATCTTGCCAAGCTATTTGAAGCATTTGAACAGGTAGGCGATCAGAAAAAACGATCAGAAGGAACCGGTCTGGGCTTAACCATCAGTCAGCGTATTGTAAAGTTGATGGGAGGTACGATCCAGGTCCAGAGTGAATTAGGCAAAGGGAGCAAGTTTTACTTTACGGTTGAGCTGCCCCTACTTGTATCAAATTGGTCTGAGCAACCGAGAAATCTAGTGGCGAAAGATCTCATTGTTGGCTATGAAGGTCAATGCTACAAAATTCTAGTAGTTGATGATTGTTGGGAGAATCGAGCTGTTATCCAAAATCTTTTGGTTCCCCTAGGCTTTGAGATTATAGAAGCAGAAAATGGCCAAGAAGGGCTAGAACGAAGTCTTTTTAACCAGCCTGACCTTATAATTACCGATTTAGCTATGCCGGTGATGGACGGGGTTAAGTTTTTGCAGCATATTCGCGAGTCAGACGAGTTAAAACACACTCGTGTAATTGTGTCGTCTGCTTCGGTAGCACAGGAGGATCAACGCATGGCTTTGGATAGCGGGGGAGATGACTTTTTAGCAAAACCTGTTGACGCTCATGCCCTATTCACCTCATTGGCAAATCAGCTTCAGCTAACCTGGATTTATGCAGATGAAGAAAAGCCCGTAGTAGTGTCTGAGCAGCTTCCTACCAAAATAATCTTGCCACCACGTCAAGTTCTAGAAGCACTGCTTGAGTCAGCCCAGGAGGCCAATATAAAAGCTCTCCGAGAACAGCTCACGAAGTTGACAGAATCTGATCAAGCATATGCGCCCTTTGCTGAACCTATTTTGCAACTCAGCCGACAATTTGCGGCTGAAGAAATAGAGGCATTACTCCAAAATCATCTGGCGGGGGAATTGCCCCATGCCAAAAAGAAATTAGAGGTTAGTGATTGAGGCTCTTACTTGATACTTTTTGTAGTCTTGAGCTGAAAGCTAAGACTTAGAATCAGCCATGGTTCTCTACCAGACTTTAAAGTCTGATTCATAGCAGGATTCTGTGTAGCCTTATCATTCTCCGGGTATTCTATTTTTATGTAAATGCACTTTATGTAAATACATTAAGGGCCAGCTGTCAGTTGCCAAAAGGTTCTGAGACTATACGCTTCTAAACTGGTTAAAAATGAACCCATGCAAATAGTTATCTCGTTTTTTAGCCAGCTCTTAACACGTGTTAATTATCGGAAATCCTTAAGCATTAGCACTCTATTAAACATGGCAGTGCGTTTGATGCTAGTTGTTTTAGCAATTTCTGGTATCAGCTATCTGCATTTGATGCACCAGTTATCCCAGGACACTGAGGAACGGCTGTCCAAATACATTACTGAACGTAGCAAGCGCGAAGAAGAAATTTTTGTCCTAGCCGAAGATAATCATGCCTTGTTGCGTCAGGACTTCCTCAAGCAATTCAATACAGATACGTCCATTGATTGGTGCGATCGCTTTCAGGATTACTTTGATACCTGGTCCGACGGGACAGTACGTAATGTTCCTGAGGGAACCTCATCCCAAGCCTTTGATACAGAGGCCCATCCCACTGCATTTTTAGAACGTAATCTAGACTTAACCACCGATCTATACAAGCGGATGGTGTTGTCCTACGAACTTGTAGACAGGTACGGATCTGGCTGGCGCAATCGTTTTTTAGACACTTACATTAGTTTGCCGGAAGGAGCTAATACGGTTCTTTGGCCAGGTGCAGCCTGGGGAATTGAAGCCGCTGTTGATCTCCACATAGCCGATGAAGAATGGGCCTACTTAGGCGAGCATATTCATAATCCTGAACGTAAAACCCTGTGGACTGGAGTTTACGCTGATCCAGTCATTCAAGATTGGATGGTATCTGCCGAAACCCCCATTGATGACGCCAATGGTCGCCACCTGGCGACCATCGGTCACGATATTATTCTAACTAATCTGTTTGAACGCACTATTAATGACCACTTAGAGGGAGCCTATAATCTGATTATTCGGAAGGATGGTCAATTAGTAGCTCACCCCAATTGGATGGAACAAATTCGGGCAGCAGGGGGGAGACTTGATGTTCAACAATCTGGAGATGACCACTTAGAAAGATTGTTTAAATTTGCCCAGCAAAGTCAGACTGTTGGACCAGTTTCTTATAACCGTCAAGATCGAGAGTATTTAGCAATTGCCCAACTGCGTGGACCAGGCTGGTATCTAATCACCGTTTATCCTGAAACTCTTCTCCAGGAGGAAGCTTTTGAATTAGCCAGGTTTGTATTGTTATTAGGTGTGTTCTCTCTTATTTTAGAGATAATTCTTTTGTACTTTGTGCTGCGGCAGAAAATAGCTACACCTCTAGAAAACCTGAGGGATGCCACCCAAAAATTATCCACAGGTGAATTTGATGTGCAACTGGATACCGAAAGGCAGGATGAATTGGGCCAATTAGCATTAGCCTTTACCCAGATGACCCAACAATTGCAAACTGCCTTTAGTACGTTAGAAAAACGGGTTGAAGAACGCACAGCGGAGTTAAAACAGGCAATCCTCAGAGCTGATCAGGCTAACCAGGCCAAGAGTGAGTTTTTGGCAAATATGAGTCACGAGTTGCGCACACCACTCAATGGAATTCTGGGCTATACCCAAATTTTAGATCGAAATCAAATACTGGATCGCAAAACACAACAAGGACTTGACGTTATTCATCAGTGTGGCGTTCACCTGCTAACATTGATTAATGATATTTTAGATCTTGCTAAAATCGAAGCCCGAAAATTAGAGCTTGCACCGACGCCCCTCCATCTACCTTCTCTGATACAGAGCGTTGTGGAAATGTGCAAGCTCAAGGCAGAGCAAAAGGGGATCGAGTTTATCTATCGGCCCAGTGCCCAAGTACCAGAGGGTGTATCCGCTGACGAGAAGCGACTGCGACAGGTATTGATTAATCTCCTGGGGAATGCCATCAAATTTACTGACCAGGGTTCGGTCACGCTACAGGTGGATGTACTGTCGCTGTCGACAACAAACGCTTCGATTTTATTTCAAATTATCGATACAGGGGTGGGTATTGCTGAAGAGAATCTCGCTAAGTTATTTGAAGCTTTTGAGCAAGTTGGTGATCAAAAAAAACAATCAGAAGGTACTGGTCTTGGCCTATCGATTAGCCAACGGATTGTGACGTTAATGGGAGGAACTATTGAAGTCAAGAGTGAATTAGGTAAGGGCAGTGAGTTTTTCTTTGTTGTTGATTTGCTACTGGCACCGGATTGGTCCGAACAACAGGTTACATTAGGTAATAGAGATCGCATCATTGATTATGAAGGCAAGCGTCGCCGCATCTTGGTAGTTGACGATCGCTGGGAGAATCGAGCCGTTATTCAAGGTTTGTTGGCTCCTCTCAGATTTGAAATTATCGAAGCAGAAAATGGACGGAAAGGTTTAGAGCAATTACAGATAAACTCACCTGATCTGGTAATTACTGATCTGGCCATGCCAGTCATGGACGGTTTTAAATTTTTACAGCATATTCGCAGTACAGATGACTTTAAATCCATTCGTGTAATTGTCTCTTCTGCTTCAGTGGGACAGGAGGACCAGCGTATGGCATTGGACCATGGAGGAGATGATTTTCTAGCCAAACCTGTCAATGCCAGTGAGTTATTTGCTTCGCTGGCAAATCAACTTCAGCTAACATGGCTCTATAAAACTGACGATAGTGCAGAAACAAGTTCTAAGAAATTGTCTATTGAAGTATCGATACCACCCTACTCAGTTCTGGAAGAACTTCTAAAATCTGCCCAGGAAGCTGATATGAAAACTCTCAGGGCACAGCTTACAGAGTTAATCGCATCTGATCAGGCTTATATTCCTTTTACAGAACCTATTTTGCAACTCAGCCGACAATTTGAGGCCGAGGAAATAGAGGCATTACTCCAAAATTTTCTAGCAAGGGAATTGCCCCATGCCCAAATGAAATAAGAGGATAGTGATTGATGACTATCTATTGATAAAATCTGTATCGTTTTGGTCTCTACTGCACATCGCTTATATATCAAGACTGGGCATTCTATGCTCGATATATTGAGAATTAGCAATATGAGTTTAACCCCCTTTGGATATCGTTTGAAGTTTTGGGCAGTCATCCTCGGAGTTGGCCTGATTAGTGTGAATTGTGGTAATCCCAATAGCTCAACAGTGGATGAAAGTGAGGGCCTATCAACAGAGCCACGATTTGATGGTGTGACCCTGACCGTTGCAGGCTTGAAATATCCCATCGGCAATGCCTATGAGGCCCATGCTAAAAGCTTTGAAACGATGACAGGGGCTAACGTCGTCTTCGAAACAGTGGATGAGTTTGGGGATGTCTATGACAGTATCGCTGTAGATTACACTTCAGGTAATAATCGCTACGACGTTATTGTTTACACGCCACTGTGGTTACCTGACCTGGTTAAAGCAAACTATCTGGCCGATTTGACAGCACGGGTTAACGCTGACAAAGTGCTTGAGTGGGATGACATTGTGCCTTTCTTCCAGAAGTATGGAGGAACCTACGATAATAAAATTTACGGTATTCCTGCCGATGGCGATTACTACATGCTCTACTATCGCAGTGATTTGTTAGAGCAGAACAGTTTGGAACCACCTAGAACTTGGGATGAGTATCTGGCAATCGCTGAACAATTCCATGGCCAGGATCTCAATGGAGACGATACTCCTGATTATGGCTCTTGTCTTCCTAAGCAACCTAATCATGTGGGCTGGTGGGCATTCTGGTCTATTGCCGGGTCATATTTACAAAGTCATGGAACCAGCCAGGGTGGGTTCTTTGATGTTGAAACCATGCAGCCATTGACCAATAATGCTGCTTTTGCTGAGGCACTCGATGTGTATAAGACTACTGGGAAATATGGCCCGCCCGATGAATTGACCCATTCTATGAGTGATGCAAGAGAGCGTTTTATATCCGGACGTTGTGCCCTGACCATGGACCATGGAAATATGGGAGCACTGACCATTGCTCCCCAGTCTCAAGTTGAAGATAAGGTAGGAACAGCTATTTTGCCTGGAGCAACAAAGGTACTCGATCGCAAAGCTGGAGAGCTAGTTGCTTGTGACAAATTTACCTGTCCCTACAGTATCAATGGTGTCAACCATGCCCCCTATGCCGCTCTTATTGGTTGGACAGCTGGGGTTAATGCTGCGTCTGATCCGAAAGTACAGGATGCAGCCTATGCATTTATTTCTTATGTAAGTCAGCCTGCCCAGGCTAATGTTGATGTCACAGTGGGCGAGACGGGCTTCAACCCTTACCGTATTTCCCAACTTACAGATGCAGATACTTGGGTGCAGGCAGGCATGAGCCCTACTGCCGCTAACAAATATCTCGGTGGTATCGGGGCAAGTCTGAACAACCCTAATATTATGCTGGATCTTACTATTCCTAATAACAACGGCTATCAGCAAGAGATTTTGGGGACAGCCTTATCCTCCTTTCTGGCCGGTGAAATCACTCGTGACCAGGCAATGGAAACTATCACAACAGGTTGGGAAGCCCTGACAGATGAAATGGGGCGTACCCAACAAAAGGCAGTGTATCGTACTGGACTAGGTCTAGATTCTTAACTGAAGAAAGAAAACTGTTGTGTAAATAGGGTCAAGATAAATTCATTCGTTTAGCAGCGTAACACCATCAAACTCGTCAAGCCATCAAGACGTTATTCCAGACCATTGCTATGAAATCCTGGAGCCTGAGTACTAAAATTGTGGTTGCTTTCTCAGCACTGGTCACCTTAGCGGCAGGTAGCCTCACAGTTGAGCAATATTGGCAATTACGTATCAGTCAGCGGCAGGCATTAAAAGATAGACTGCTGGAAATTGTGCAGCTGGCAGCACCTCAAATTGACAGTGATTACCACAGTTTGGTAGTTTCGTCCCAGGATGCAAGTACAGTCTATTATCAAATAAACTGGCATAAACTTAAGCAAATTCAGGCTGCTAGTGACGATATTCTGCGCATTTATACAATTCGTCAACAATCGGATGAATTATATAGATATGTGTTGGATTACTTACCAGAACAAGAAGATTCTGAAGCAAAGGTCGGAGAGATTTTAGAAACACCCCCGCCTTTGTTGGCTAATGGTTTGGCTTTAGTGCAGCCCCAAGTAGAGCATCAAATTACGATCAATAGCCAAAATGAACCTGTGTTATACGGCTATGCCCCTATCCAAGGGGCGTTTGGTCGTATGGATGGTCTACTAGTTGTAGAGCTAGATGCTCGTCCTGTATTGCAGCGAGAACTAAGGGCACAGCTCATTACCTTAGTCATCTTCTTAGTCATCTTGCTCCTTACCTGGGGGGTGGTTTGGTATCTGACCCAATCGCTTGTAGTGCGCCCTACCTTAGCGTTAACCAGAGCCGCACAAAATTTAGCTGACGGTGCCTGGGATGAAACGATCCCCACCGAACGAAAGGATGAGTTGGGAACTTTAGCTCGTTCATTTAAGCACATGGCTCAGCAACTAAAGGAAAGTTTTCGGTCCTTAGAAGATTATTCTCAAAATCTTGAACTCAGGGTAGAAGAACGAACTCAAAAACTAAAAGAGTCTCAGCAGCTGCTCAATCTGGTGATGAACAATATCCCTCAATCAATCTTTTGGAAAGATCTCAACAGTGTTTATCTAGGTAGTAACCAGAGTTTTGCTCAGATAGCAGGGCTGACTCCTGAGACAATTATTGGTAAAACTGATTATGATTTGCCCTGGACAAAGCAGGAAGCTGCTTTTTTTGTTGAGTGCGATCGCAAAGTAATGGTCTCTGACCAGGCCGAAATGGGTATTGTCGAGCCCCAGCGGCAGGCAAATGGCAAACAAGCATGGTTAGAGACCAGTAAACTCCCTCTACATGATTCTGATGGCAACGTAATAGGGATAATGGGCATTTTTCAGGATGTGACCTCTTACAAAGAAGCCGAAGCTGCTGCTAAGCAGGCTAGCGAAGCTAAGAGTGAATTTTTAGCCAATATGAGTCATGAGTTGCGTACACCCCTTAACGGGATCTTAGGCTATGCCCAAATTTTAGAACGCAATCAAACCCTTGGTAAGGAAGCACAACGTGGGCTCAATATCATTCAACAGTGTGGCTCTCATCTGCTGACCTTGATTAACGATATTTTGGATCTTGCCAAGATTGAGGCACGTAAACTACAGCTTATATCGACTGCCCTCCATCTTCCATCTTTTCTACAGAGTGTAGTGGAAATATGCAAAATCAAGGCAGACCAAAAAGACATTAAGTTTATTTATCGACCGACCTCTCGACTGCCAGAGGGCATAAAAGCTGATGAAAAAAAACTGCGGCAGGTACTGATTAACCTATTGAGTAATGCGATCAAGTTTACTGATCAAGGAACAGTCACATTACAGGTAGATGTACTATCGTTGTCGGAAACCCATACTTCAATTTTGTTTCAGGTTATGGATACGGGTGTGGGCATCGCCAAAGAAAATCTCACCAAATTATTTGAAGCATTTGAGCAAGTGGGCGATCAGCAAAAACAATCAGAAGGGACCGGTCTAGGGTTGGCGATTAGTCAGCAGATTGTGCAATTGATGGGAGGTACGCTCCAGGTTAAGAGTGAATTAGGCAAGGGCAGTGAGTTTTTCTTTACGATTGAGTTGCCCTTAGCAACAGATTGGGCGGAGCAGCAGGGACATTCGAACAGTAGCAACCACATCATTGGCTATGAAGGTGAGCATTATCAGATCCTGGTGGTTGACGATCGCTGGGAAAATCGGGCTGTTATTCGAAATTTGTTGATCCCCCTCGGTTTTGAGGTGATAGAAGCAGAAAATGGTCAAGAGGGCCTAGAACAACTTCGAGCTAACCAGCCTGAACTGGTCATTACTGATTTGGCGATGCCCGTGATGGACGGATTTGAATTTTTGCAACACATTCGTAATTCGGATGATTTAAAGCACATCCGTGTGGTTGTTTCATCTGCTTCAGTGGCACAAAAGGATCAACGCATGGCTTTGGATAGTGGAGGAGATGACTTTTTAGCGAAGCCTGTAAATGCTGACGCTTTATTCACCTCACTGGCAAATAATCTTCAATTAACGTGGATTTACAAGGCTGCAGATGAGACTAGGACTAATTCTAAAGAACTATCCACCGAGGTGGTGGTGCCATCGCGTCAAGTCCTGGAAGCACTGCTAAAATCTGCCCAAGAAGCCAACATCAAAGCCCTTAGAGTACAACTTGCAGAGTTAACTGAGTCTGACCAAATATATATACCCTTCGCTGAGCCTATTTTGCAACTTAGCCGTCGGTTTGAAGCAGAGGAAATAGAGGCACTATTACAAAAATACCTTACTGGGGAGTTGCACCATGCCTGAAAAAGATCAAGAGAAGGCAGACTATAAAAATTTTGCAGATGCGCAAGATATCAGACACTTTCCTCAAGGACACTTAGAACTCATTCAAGTAGGGGGGGCAACCGTAGGTAGAGCTGTCTTTGAACCTGGATGGAACTGGGAAACATCTATACAACCGTTAGCACAAACATCAAGTTGTCTAGCTCCACACTTTCAGTACCATGTCAGGGGAGTTTTGCATATTGTGATGGATGATGGCACAGAATTTGACTGTAAACCCGGTGATGTCTCTTACCTGCCCACGGGGCATGGAGGCTGGACAGTAGGGGATGAACCTGCTGAAGTCATCGATTTTCAAGGCATGCTCGACTATGCTCAACAAAAACAAAAACAAGTAGAAAAAAAGCTTAATCGGTTGATCGAGGAATCCCCTTTACCCATATTGGTGATTAATAACGATGGTCAAGTAATAAATTCGCTATCCAACCAAAGTTTTCAAAATTTAATGGGTTTTGCTCATGCCAAGATTGTTTACAACCAAAGATTTGAGGAGGTATTGGGGTTTAAGTCAGGGGAATTAAAAACTATAACTGATTGGTGGAATAGAGCATTCCCCGATGAGGACTATCGTCTAAAGGTTATTCATGATTGGAATGCAAAATTTGAACAATCAGTTCAATCAGATGGTTCTGTTTCTCCCTCAGAAGTAGAGGTTCAATGTAAAAATAATGAACGCAGAATCTTTCAGGTACATTTATCGAGAGTAGATTCTCAGAGTATGGCTATTTTTGTCGATTTAACAGAACAAATTCGACAGAAAACTTTGTTAGAGGAAGCCAAGAAATCGGCTGACAAAGCCAATCAAGCCAAAAGTAAATTTCTTGCGAACATGAGCCACGAACTCCGTACTCCCCTTAATGGAATTCTTGGTTATGCCCAAATTTTGAGTCGGTCTTCAGAATTACCAGAAAAAGAGCAGAAGGGGGTAGACATTATTCATCAATGTGGATCGCACCTCCTTACATTGATTAACGATATTTTAGATCTGTCTAAAATCGAGGCTCAAAAACTAGAGCTAGTCCCCACCGCACTTCATTTGCCATCTTTACTACTAAGCGTAGTGGAAATGTGTAAAATTAAGGCCGATCAGAAAGGTATTGATTTTATTTATAAACCTAGTTCTCGTTTGCCAGAGGGGATTAAGGCAGATGAAAGACACTTGCGTCAGGTTCTCATTAATTTGCTAGGGAATGCTATTAAATTTACTGATTCTGGTCATGTGAGCTTATGGGTAGATGTCTTAAAACAATCAGATACTCAAGCGTCTTTGCTATTTCAAGTCGTTGATACTGGGGTAGGCATTGCAGAAGAGAATCTTATCAAACTCTTTGAAGCTTTTGAGCAAGTTGGCGAGCAGAAAAAACAGTCTGAAGGAACGGGGCTAGGATTAGCTATCAGTCAGCGCATTGTCCAACTGATGGGTGGAACGATCAACGTTAAGAGCCAACTGGAGAAGGGAAGCGAATTTTTCTTCAGTATTGACTTGCCAATAGTTGATGATTGGGAGCAACAGCTCAGAGGAGATGGAAATAATCATATCATTGGCTATGAAGGTAAGCGTTATCAGATCTTGGTAGTAGATGATCGCTGGGAGAATCGGGCTGTCATCCAAAATCTGTTAGAACCCTTGGGCTTTAAAGTCATTGAGGCAGAGAATGGACAAGAAGGACTAAAAAAACTTCGAGCTAATCAACCAGATCTGGTGATTACTGATTTAGCTATGCCTGTAGTGGATGGCTTTGAGTTTTTGCAGTACATTCGCAACTCAGATGATTTAAAGCGCAGTCGTGTGATTGTGTCTTCTGCCTCGGTGGCTCAAGAAGATCAACGCATGGCTCTAGAAAGCGGGGGCGATGACTTCCTCGCAAAACCAGTGAATGCTGACGCTTTATTCACTTTACTTGCAAATAATCTTCAATTAACATGGATTTACAAGGTTGCAGACGATATTAGAACTGGTTCTAAGGAACTACCCGCTCAGGTGGTGGTGCCACCGCGTCAAGTTCTGGAAGCACTTCTAAAATCTGCCCAAGAAGCTAATGTAAAAGACATTAGGGTACAACTTGCAGAGTTAACCGAGCTTGATCAAATATATATGCCTTTTGCTGAACCGATTTTGCAACTTAGTCGACAGTTTGAGATAGAGGAAATAGAGGCACTATTAGAGAGGCACCTGGATGAAGGATTGCTCCATAGCTGACAGCAATAAGAGGTTAAGAGTATGTTCGTTTACCGTAAGTTTACTGAATGGCAATGAAGCTTATAAAGAGAAACACTACTTTAATAGGCCTAATACTCTTGGAATTAGCGACTAATCTTTCAGGCTGTTCCCTGCTTCAACGTCAAACTCAGATCTCTGAAATACAAGTTGCAGCAGGTCAAACTGCACCTGATACCGAAGATTCGTTGGTTATTTGGTGGGAACAGGGATATGGAGTTGACGCTAACGAAGCCATTATTCAACTAGTTGAACAATGGGAGAAAATCTCTGGTATAGAAGTCACCCTCAAACTGAAACCTGCTCCCCTTGATGAGCAACTCGCCTTAGCGATTCGTCAGGGAGATACGCCTGACATTGCGTTTAACGGTCCAATTTCTCTTATTATTCCGCAGTTAGCAGGTACTGGGCAGCTTACAGATGTTTCCGACGTTATTAATCCGATTCACAATACTTTTAATCCCAATGCGTTGGCAGGAGCAACCTATCTAAATCAGGTTACAGGTGAGCAGAGCTTTTATGCTATCCCCACTGGGATGGTTACTTATAATATCCACTACTGGCGGCCCTATCTCGAGCAGGTGGGACTGAGCAATAAGGATATTCCGCATGACTGGCAAGGGTTTTGGGCCTTTTGGAAAACCCTCCGCGATGATCTTCACAAAGCTGGTGAAACGAACATCAATAGTTTTTGTCTTACATTGTCTGGTGATTCTCACGATGGCAAGGAAACCCTGGCCATATTTCTACATGGCAACAATGTGGAAATATTTGATGCCCAAGGTCAGCTTGTACTCGATCATCCCCAAAATCGTCAGGGGTTAATTAATACATTTGTTCAATTATCCTCGCTATATAAAGATGGGTATATTCTTCCAGGTGCGATTGATTGGCAAAATCCTGACGACAATTTTCAGTTTCTAGATCATCAATGTTTGCTGGTATTAAACGGATCGCTTTCAATTCCCTCCACCCAAAAACTTCCAGATACCATTTACAACCAGGCAGAAAATAACCGCTACACAAATGAAATCGTCACCTTACCCAAATGGCCCAATACCACCAATGGTAGTCCATTCAAAAATTTTATCGGCACCCAGGTAATTGTGGTTCCGGCTAGGGCAAATAATCCAGAAGCAGCTAAGCAGTTTTTGAGCTACCTCTTACAGCTAGAAAACTTTAGGCAATGGAATGAACAACTCAAAGGACGCTTTATTCCCTCGTTATCAGCACTTTTAAATACCCCGTTTTGGCAAGATCCTAATGACCCGCATTTTGCTGCAATTTTGGATATGCAAACAGAAACAACACAACCATATCCTCAAGCTCTCAACCCTGCTTATGCCGACATTGCTGAGCAAGAAGTTCTAACTGGAGCATTGGAGCGCATTATTCAAGAGAATATCGCACCGGAAGTTGTTGTAGATGAGGCGATCGATCAGATTAAAGCATTGGTCAATCAATATGGGGAAGACTAAACTATGGTGTCGTCATTACGTAAAAGCCTGCTGGCTAAAATCACCTTATCGTTTTCCCTTCTATCAGCAATAACGGTTGGCATTGTTGCCTTTGCAGGCTATCTACAAGCCCGAGGATCGCTGACAAAGGAAGTCGTCGATCGATTGACTGCCACAACCGCACTAAAGAGTACTCAGCTGGATGAATGGATTGATAACCAGCTACAGGATACCCTGTTAATTCGCTCTCAGTCAACTATTCGCGATGCCGTTGCAAGCCTCTTAGTCACAGACACCGCAACACCTGACTATGAACAAGCCTATGGCGAACTAACTCAGAATATTAATGATTGGATAGCATTTAAGCCTAATATGCAGAATATCTGGGTAACCACTAATGGTGGTTATGTCGTTTTTGATGCCCAGAATACCGACAATATTGGACGATATCGGCCTAACGGAGATCCCACAACATTTTTTACTGAAAAAATTGGTAGTAAAATTATTCCCAACTTCTATATTTCTCCCCAAACCAGTCGCTCAGCCATTACGTTTGCAACACCAATCGTTGATCAAAATCAGCTGCAGATGGGGGCCATTGTCATCGATCTTCAACTAACAGATATTGATATGCTGATTCGAACCAATACTGGTTTGGGCAAAACTGCAGAAACCTATTTGATTGGTCGTAGCTCAGAGGGCGCTTTGTTTATCTCAGGCTCCTATCAAGAGCAAGATAATACTCAGGAATATATCAGTAGCTTAGGTATTGAACAAGCCATTGAAGGTAAAGATGGCTTTGGCCTCTATAGAAATTATGCCAATGTTCCAGTTGTGGGGGTTTACCGCTGGTTGCCCAACAATGAGCTGGCGATAATATCAGAAATTTCTCAGACAGAAGCCTTTGCTCCAGCGCGAAAACTGGCCCGTAATATTATCTTGATTGGTCTGCTATCTGTCAGTACCTCGCTCATTATTGTATATTTACTCTCTCGGCAAATTGTGCAACCAATTCTGGCAATTAGTGAATCTGCTAAAGCTCTGGCTGCTGGCGATTTAAATCAGACCACTCCAGTGATAACCGAGGATGAAGTTGGGATTCTGGCTCAAACGTTTAACCAAATGGCTACTCAGCTGCAGGGATTGGTGAACAATTTGGAAAAGCTTGTTCAGGAGCGTACTGTGGAACTAACTCAGGCAAAGAAAGCTGCCGATCAGGCCAACCAAGCCAAGAGCGATTTCTTGGCGAATATGAGCCATGAGCTGCGCACTCCTCTCAACGGTATTTTAGGCTATGCCCAAATTTTAGGTTGTTCCCAGGCTTTGCCCAGCAGCAGAGAACGAGACTGGGTCAATATTATTCACCAATGTGGATCGCATTTGCTAACGCTGATTAATGATATCTTAGACCTGGCTAAGATTGAAGCTCGTAAGTTAGATCTGGTACCCATTAGCGTCCATTTACCTTCACTCCTCCAAAGTGTAGTAGAAATGTGCAAAGTCAAGGCAGTACAGAAGGGTATCGAGTTTATCTATCAACCCAGTTCTCGGTTGCCAGAGAGTGTGGAAGTTGATGAAAAACGACTACGACAAGTACTGATCAATTTGTTGGGTAATGCCATAAAATTCACCAACCAGGGGTTGGTTATACTCCAGGTCGATGTACTGTCACTGTCTGAAACACACGCTTCAATCTTGTTTCAGATCATTGATACCGGAGTAGGCATTGCCGAAGAAAATCTCACTAAGCTGTTTGAAGCATTTGAACAAGTCGGTGATCAGAAAACACAATCGGAGGGGACTGGACTTGGCTTGGCTATTAGTCAGCAGATTGTGCAACTGATGGGAGGAACGATTCAAGTCAAAAGTGAGTTGGGCAAGGGTAGTGAGTTTTACTTTACGATTGAGTTGCCCCTAGTATTAAATTGGGCTGAACAGCAAGGGAATTCGGAAAGTAGCAGGCTAATCGTTGGGTATGAAGGAGAACCTTACCAAATCCTGGTGGTGGATGATCGCTGGGAGAATCGGGCTGTTATTCAAAATCTGCTGGAACCCCTTGGATTTGAAATAATTGAAGCTGAGAATGGACAAGAAGGATTAGCACAACTTCAAGCCAATCAACCTGATCTGGTGATTACCGATTTGGTCATGCCTGTAATGAATGGATTTGAATTTTTGCAGCATATTCGCAATTCAAACGAGTTCAAACATACCCGTGTAATTGTATCGTCTGCTTCAGTATCACAATTGGATCAGCGTATGGCTTTAGAAAACGGAGGAGATGACTTTCTTGCAAAACCCGTTGACGCTAGTGCCTTATTTAACTCACTGGCAAACCAGTTACAGTTAACGTGGCAGTATGAGGTTGAGGAAAATGCGGTAATGACTGCTAAGGTAGCGTCTATTGAAATGGTTTTACCTACATCTCAAATCCTGGAAGCACTATTAAAATCAGCCCAGGAAGCTGATATCAAAAACCTCAGAATCCAGTTAGTAGAATTGACCGAGGCTGATCCAGCATATCTACCCTTTGCTGAACCTATTTTGCAACTGAGCCGACAGTTTGAGGCTGAGGAAATAGAGGCACTATTACAGAAGTACTTGGATGAGGGATTACGCCATGCCTGAAAAAGCTAAAATTCTGGCGGTCGATGATATTGCGGCTAACTTAGAAATCATTGTAGAAACGCTTTCCTCAGCAGGCTATAAGATTGCCACTGCTACAAGTGGAAAACGTGCGCTCAATCGATTAGAGAGCTTCCGTCCTGACTTGATTTTGTTAGATATTCAAATGCCAGAGATGAATGGCTTTGAAGTCTGCCAGCAGCTGAAAGTAAATCCAAAAACAGCTGAGATTCCAGTGATTTTTGTGACAGCGTTCTCTGATATGGAGAGTGTGTCTAAGGGGTTTTCTCTGGGCGCAGTTGACTACATTACTAAACCTTTTCGGGAGGCAGAACTTTTAGCTAGGGTCAATACCCATATACAGCTTAGACAGATTAATCAGGAGCTGGAGCAACGGGTGCAAGAACGAACCCATGAGCTAGAAAATATCTTAAGTCAATTAAGAAAGTCTCAGTTACAGCTTATTCAACAAGAGAAGATGTCAGCCCTCGGTAATTTAGTGGCGGGGGTAGCGCATGAAATCAACAATCCTATCAGCTGTGTTAGTGGCAATGTGCTTGAGCTAAAGAATAATTTAAGGGATATATTTTCTTATATTAACCTATGTCAAAAACAAACGTCTTCAAAAGAACAAGAAGACTGTGCCAATGAAATTGATTTGGAATTTCTCTTAGAGGATATTCCTAAGATGATGATATCTGTGGAGAATGCCTGCGATCGCATCATGAACATCAGCAGGAGTCTGAGAACATTTTCACGAATTGATCAAGAAAACAAGACTCTTGCCGATCTTCACGAAGGGTTAGATAGCACTCTACTGATTTTAAAACACCGATTAAAAGGCGACGATAACCATCCCCAGATTGACGTCATTAAAGACTATGGAGATTTACCAGATGTTTATTGTTTTTCTGGTAAGCTCAACCAGGTATTTATGAATCTAATCACTAACGCTATTGATGCGCTAGAGGACAGTAATAAGGAAAAGACTGACTCAGAAATACAAGACCGTCCTAGTCAGATTAAGCTCAAAACAACTTGCTTTGAGGATCACGTCAATATCCACATTAAAGACAATGGTATTGGTATGCCTAAAGATATTCAAAAGCGGATTTTTGACCATCTTTACACCACCAAAGAGATCGGCAAAGGTACTGGGTTAGGATTGGCCATTGTCAAACAAATTATTGTTGAGGTTCATGGCGGTAGCATTCAAGTTAAATCTGAAGTAGGCCAGGGTACAGAATTTATAGTGACTTTACCCATTGGTGACGCTACCCAAGCGCAATGAGCTACGACAGCCTATCTCTATAAAATCTATACCAGGAAACCACAACCCTTGTTTTTATCCGCTTACTTAACCCAATCCAAGGGTGCCGAGTAAAGCATGAACGCTATGGCGGGTAACTGGCAAACTATCTACCACCATTGCGGCCGATAACAGCATCATGTAGAAGATGGAGTATTTGAATACACTTCGAGCCAGGTCGCGATCGTCAGGACACTGTTTCAAATCATAGGCTTTACGTAGAAACAAACCGCCCAGCAACAGAGCCAGCAATCCATACAGCCAACCACAGGCTTCTGGTGGGCACACCATAAATAACGTGACGGGGACCAAAAGAATGGTGTAAAGCCAAATCTGATTAGCGGTCTCTTCGTTACCGACGATAACCGGCAGCATTGGCACGTTTACCTTGGCATAGTCATCCTTAATCAACATGGCCAGGGCCCAAAAGTGGGGAGGAGTCCACACAAATACAATGGCAAAGAAAATCCAGGCCGCCCAGCCCACATTACCAGTGACCGCCGCCCAGCCGACCATGGGGGGAATTGCCCCAGCGGCACCACCGATAACAATATTCTGGGGTGAAGAGCGCTTTAGCCAGTGGGTGTAGATACCGATATAAACAATAATGCCAGCCATGGCTAAACTGGCAGCCAACAGATTAGCAAATTCAGCTAACAGACTAAAAGAGGCCAATGCCAATATGGCTGCAAAAATTAGGGCGTCGCGTACCTGAATTCGTCCCGACGGGATAGGGCGATCACGAGTACGTTCCATATCATAGTCTATGTCACGATCATAGACACAGTTAATCACCTGGGCAGATGCCGCCGCCAGCCAACCGCCGACCAGCGTTATCAGTACCAACAGCAAATCTGGATGACCTTGGGCAGCGACCCACATACTGGCAGCTGTTTCAATCAGTAGCAGGGGAATGATGCGAGGCTTAGTAAGTTGATAATAACTGCGACAGACTTGACCAAAGCTCTCATGATGCACCTTAGGCGCAATGTTAGAGGGTTGCATAAAAAGGAATAAAAAATGTGAACGGGTGGAGAGACGTTTCATGGAACGTCTGTACAAGATTTCTGTACAGGGGATCACATAGATTTAGACGTGGATATTGCAGTATCTATGCGTTTATCGAGGATTTAAGCTGCTCTTCAGGTAGGGAACAATTACGTAGAGACAATGTAGTAAAGCAAACCAAGGTGCCCAATAAAGCAGCACCTACGGCTTGATGGCAGACAGTTAGGGGCTCGACCTGTAGATGCAAACGAAATGTAGCAAAGCCGAGAATAAGTTGGACGATGAGTAGTCCGAAAGCAAGGTTTGCTTGGAATCTTAATCTGCCATCCAAACCCGAAGTGCGCCAGACTAAAATAGTCAATGCGACCACTGCCAAGCTAGCAGGAATTATGCCAAGCAGATGGGCATTGACAACACCACATAGTTCTGCGAAGCCAAAGCATTGATGAGCAGCCCAACGTGACCCCACCAAGCCACCTAGCAGGCTTTGAGCATAAATCAATACCACGGCTAAACTGCTTAGCCAGGGTAGTCTGTCAGCGGTTCCCTTAGCCTGATAGGGCAAAAGTGCTGTACCCATGGCCAATAGCGTACAAAACACTAACAGAGCTGTCCCTAAGTGGGCAGTGACAATATCAAACCGTAACAACTGCGTTACCGTAAGCCCCCCTAGGACACCTTGAAAAACAACTAAAAAAAGAACTAAACCAGCTGTCCAAGGTACCCAACTTGGTAAAGAACACCGCCACCGGATGGCCATTGTTACTAAACCAATGGCCATCACTCCAATTAGTGAAGCATCCAGGCGATGAAACCATTCTAGAAATACCTGTAGATTCATTTGCTGACTGGGGATCACTTGCCCGTAGCACAAGGGCCAATCTGGACAGGCTAATCCTGCATTCATGACACGAGTAGCGCTACCAATGGCCATCAATATCAGAGTAGCTAAAGCCATTTTCCACACCCAGCGTCGCAAATAACGCATGGGCTCAAAGCCAGTATTACTGCCAGTATGAAATGTGGACAATGAAGTATGAGCCATAAACCTAAAAACTCTCTTAAGAAGCTGAAGCAGAGAATAAAGACACCCTCACCCAGGGTAGAAAATTTTTTTGCCTTCGATGAAATACATTTAGCATTTCTTTCCGTTTGAAGCGATTTATTGAAATTCTCTTAAAATGATAACTCTAATTTTTATTTGGCAAAAAGCTAACAAAGGTTTATGAATCAAGGCTTTTGGCGCTATTGACATGCAAGCCAACGGCAAGAACCTGAAGAAAATCCTTAAATAACTCAAATCAGTGTTGTAAGGCCTGTCATTTACCAAGAGATAGCGCTACCTTGAGGGGGTTTAGAAAATCCTTTTTTATTCCTTTATCGTAGTTCTATTGGTTTTTACCTTAACTCCCCTATGGATCAAGCAGGGCAATAATAAGCAGGACAAATAATTAAACAACGTTACGTTCAGTTACAGATTTATGAATTGATACAGCTTATTAATTGAGGCCAACAATTTAATTAGAGGTACCCTATCTTAGGTAGCTGGATTGTTCGGATTATTTGGGAAAACGAAACTTCTTACTATTGAAAGAATAGGCGTTACTCCTGATTTATCCTTATCCGGTTAATCCTGGTCTCAATTCTGTTTTTATAGCGGACTATTCCACAGGAGAGTGTTCAAATCGTGAACGGTATTCCTACTTCTATTATCACCATGCTGATTGGCATTGCTATCACGCTGATCAGTCTTTGGTATGGTCAAAATCATGGTTTGATGCCCATAGCCGCATCCACTGAAGCCGATGAAATCGATCAGCTCTTTGATGTCATGATGACCATTGGCACGGGGCTGTTTCTTCTGGTTGAAGGCACCCTGGTGATTGCGCTCATTCGATTTCGTCGTAAGAAAGGCGATGAGACTGACGGCCCTCACATTGAAGGCAATATTCCCCTAGAGATTGTTTGGACGGCGATCCCAGCCATTATTGTTCTTGGTCTTTCAGTCTACAGCTTTGAGATCTACACTGAGATGGGTGGGCTTAACCTGATGGAGCACCATTCTTCTAAGGCCGCTGTTCAGCTGGCCTATGCGTCTTCTTCGGAAGACACGTCTAGCTATCCATTGCTGGCTGCATCTGGACTGGGTGAGCCCCCTGAGCTTGGGGAGCAACCTGCGGATGTAACTATTGATGTTTTAGCCATGCAGTATGCCTTTGTGATGACCTATCCCGAAACAGGGATTGTGGATGGTGTTGTCCATGTGCCTATAGGTAAGTTGGTAAAACTCAACCTCAAGGCCCAAGATGTTATCCATGCTTTTTGGTTACCAGAGTTTCGCATTAAGCAGGACATGATTCCAGGTAAGGAGACGTCGTTGGTGCTAAGAGCCACCCGCGAGGGCACATATTCGGTTGTCTGTGCTGAGTTATGTGGTCCTTTCCATGGGGGTATGCGTGCTCAAATGGAGGTGCATTCCCTTGAGGATTATGAAGCTTGGGAGCAGAGCCGTATTGCTGAAGGAGCTACGGATCTCTCAACAGCCATTGCGGCGGCTACTCGCAAAACTGACGAAACCGATGCTGAGTACTTGGCTCACGTTGAAGCGCCTGGGCCTATGGACCCGGATCATTTAGAACATCTGGAGCATTTGGCCCATGCATCTATGGACATGGCATTAGTGCCTTGACGATGCAATTAAAATTTTCCTATTTTTTTCCCCTTTCCCCTTACGATTCATATGGCACAAGCAGAGGCTATAAAAACACCTAATCCTTCACCGTCTCCTCAGCAACCATTGGGTAATGAGCGCAAGTGGACTCACTTTTTCACCTTTAGTACAGATCATAAGGTGATTGGTATCCAGTATATGGTTACGGGATTTGTGTTCTACCTAATTGGTGGGGCACTGGCGACGGCTATGCGTACGGAATTGGCCACACCCAATCCCGACTTTATGCCCCCTGAAACCTACAATGGGGTGCTGACTCTCCACGGCACCATTATGCTGTTTCTGTGGATTGTGCCAGCGGGGGCAGGACTAGCTAACTATTTGATTCCACTGATGATTGGGGCCAAGGATATGGCCTTTCCAAGGATCAATGCGATCGCATTCTGGCTAATCCCTCCGTCTGGGATCATGCTGGTGGCCAGCTTCTTTTTTGAACCCCCCCAGGCCGGCTGGACCTCCTACCCACCGCTGAGTATTTCAACTGGCATGTTGGGCCAAGGCATTTGGATTTTGAGCATTCTGATTGGTGGTACTGCATCGATTTTGGGTGCCCTTAACTTTCTGGTTACTATCTTGAAAATGCGGGTACCCAGCATGCCACTTCTCAAAATGCCATTGTTTTGCTGGGCGATGATTGCCACCTCATTACTGATTTTGATCAGTACACCAGTGTTGGCCGGGGCGCTAATTCTTCTCATGTTTGACTTGGTGGCCGGGACTGCATTTTTTAACCCCACAGGGGGTGGTGATCCTGTTGTCTATCAGCACATGTTCTGGTTTTACTCCCACCCGGCGGTATACATCTTTGTTTTGCCATTGTTTGGGGCAATTTCTGATGTATTACCGGTCCATGCTCGTAAGCCTATCTTTGGCTATCGCGCCATTGCTTACTCTAGTTTGGTAATCAGCTTCCTAGGGCTGATTGTTTGGGCCCACCACATGTTTACCAGTGGAACCCCTCCCTGGTTGCGCATGTTCTTTATGATCACCACCATGGCCATTGCTGTGCCAACGGGCATTAAGGTCTTTGGTTGGGTAGCGACACTCTGGCGCGGCAAAATTGCTTACACCAGTGCCATGTTGTTTGCGATAGGCTTCATCGCCATCTTTGTAATCGGTGGTATTAGTGGTGTAATGCTAGCGGCAGTCCCCTTTGACATCCATGTTCACGACACCTACTTTGTGGTGGCCCATTTTCACTATGTACTGTTTGGGGCGTCCATCTTTGGGATCTATATGTCTATTTACCATTGGTTCCCTAAGATGACTGGTCGGATGTTGAATGAGTTTTGGGGCAAGGTGCATTTTGTGCTTACCTTTGTCGGCATGAACCTCACCTTTATGCCCATGCACCAGCTAGGTCTCCAGGGTATGAATCGTCGAGTTGCCCTTTACGATCCCCAGTTTACGGATCTGAATGTGGTAGCTACCATCGGTGCCTATCTGATGGCGGTATCCACTATACCCTTTATCATTAACGCTATCTGGAGTTGGCACTGGGGTGAAAAAGCACCCACAAATCCCTGGCGAGCGCTAACGTTGGAATGGCAAACATTATCACCTCCGGCCCACGAAAACTTTGAAGGGGTACCTGAGCTGAAGACTGGTCCCTATGATTATGGTCTAGGCTACATTCCGATGAAAGACGATCATGAAATCTATGAAGAAGCAATTACTGCTGCGGCAGCCCATGCTCACTAGTCGATCCCTCTTCTCTTGCTGAGAAGGGCTTCGGGGTGGGTTGACCAATAGCGTTAGCGACCGAGACCCACCCCATTTTCGCTCCTCTCCCGAGAGGGAATGATATTAAAAAGATTTAGTTAAATAGACTCTTCTCTCTTTACTCTCCTCCTATGCAAAGTTCAGCTATCAACCAAGTCGAAACGATTGCTGTTGCCCACAGCGAACATGGTCATGATGAACATCCTGATCTGCGGATGTTCGGTGTTCTGGTCTTTCTCTGTGCCGAGAGTATGATCTTTCTCGGGCTTTTTATTGCTTACTTGAGTTTTCGGCTAATGGCTCCGGCCTGGCCACCAGAGGGGACTGAGAGACTGGAACTATTATTGCCAGGGATCAACACTCTTATTTTGATTTCCAGCAGTTTTGTAATTCACAATGCGGATACGGCTATTAAGCAAGACGATGTCGGTGCCATGCGCAAGTGGTTTGCCATTACTGCCGTTATGGGAGCTATTTTCCTGGGTGGACAAATCTATGAGTACACCCATCTGGAGTTTGGTCTAACCAGCAACATTTTTGCTAGTACCTTCTACGTACTCACTGGCTTCCACGGGCTCCACGTGCTGTTTGGTTTGCTGATGATGCTAGCGGTGCTGTTTCGTTCCCGAAAGGCGGCCCATTATTCCCATGAGAATCATTTTGGGATTGAAGCCACTGAGCTTTACTGGCACTTTGTCGATGTGATCTGGATTATCTTGTTTGCCTTACTGTATCTGTGGCGCTAGATGAGTCAGTGCCTACGGTTCTCTTTTTATCGGAACGTTTTCCCCCTGATATTGGTGGTGTTGACCTAGCAGTGGTCGGATAGCAGTAGCTTTAGCAAAATTAGACGTCAGGGTAATTGTGATTACCTGGAGTCGTTTTTACCTCCGGGGGAGCTATATTCTCCGGAGGTTTTTGATTGGCGTCACGGTCTATCGACTGGGGCTATATCGCCACTGGGATAAGGCCTTAGTCTAATAACCTCTCGGTTATTAGACTGAAACTTTCTACCTAATCACCCATATTGGGATCTTAGACAGAAATATTTCCACCTAATCGCAGTCAACGTGCTTTAAACAATAAAAGCTGTCACTAATAACCCTTCGACGAGCTCAGGGCAAGCCCCCCAATCCCCCAATCCCCTACTCTCTATTCACGTAAGCTTTCAGCGGGTCTAAGTTGTGAGAGGTCTCAAGAAGCCGAGTACCTGGTAGAGTAAGCCTATGAAAGATAAGGCTCTCCCATCGATACCCACAGTCAGCGAAGCGGACTGGGAAAAGACATCGTCCAGCGTTAAGACGTTGGTTCTGAGTCTAGTGACAAGAGTCGAGGAATTGGAGAACCAGTTCGAAGAACTGCGAGCAGAAAATGCTCAACTACGAGCAGAAAATGAATTGCTCAAAGAGAAGCTGCAGCGCAATAGTCTGAAGTGAACCCCTAATCTTGGACAGTAAAATTAGTTCACAGCAAGTCTAGACTGACATGTATCAATCTGAGACACTTCAGGTTTTCTTCCTCCACTTCGCTTCAAATTCACTCGGTGTCAAATAGCCCAAAGAAGAGTGAATTCTCTTCTTCATATACACCTCATCTAAAAACTCTTCTATTCTGTTATACACCTCATTAAAGTTGCGATAGTCCGATAAGTCAACCTCCTCTTCTTTAATTGTTCTCATCAGTCGTTCAGCAAAGCCATTCTCATAGGCTTTGCCGACACCCGCCATACTAATCGCTATCTCATTCTCCTCCAATAGATGAACATAAGCATTAGCAGCGTATTGCACCCCTTGGTCTGAATGGTGAATCTCGGGAATATACTGGTTCAGTCCTTTCTCCAAGGCTGTTATCGTTAATTGTTTCTCCATTGTTCTATCCAAGTGCCAGCCTCGAATGCTGCGGGTAAATACATCCATTAAAACCGCTAAATAAACAAATTCATCCTTCAATCGAATATAGGTTATGTCGCCCACCCATGCCTGCTCTGGACGCTCTACGACCAACCCCTTGACCAGATTAGGATACCGCTTATAGCCATGCACACTATTCGTTGTTCGTTTCCGACCTACTCGTCGCTTGGCAAGAAGTCCTAATTCTCTCATTAATCGGCTGATACGTTTGTGATTAACCCGTCATCCCTCTCGTTGCAATTGTTTGGTAATCCGTCGGTAACCATAGGTAGGATAACGACCCCCCACATTGATGATCGCTTTTTTCAGTTCCTCCTCTTGTGTTTTGTTGTCTGATTTTGTCTGATAGTAATACCGACTGCGACTGTAACCAATCACATCACAGATGACCTGGATCGGATAGTCGGCTTTCAACTGCTCAATCATGACTCGTTTCCGCTCAGATTCCACAAGTCTGAAGCTTTTTTTGCCACCGCTAACTCCATCGTTAAGCGCCCCACCATTCGTTCCAATTCGGCTATTCGCTCGGCTGATGTATTGTCTCCTCCTTTGCCGCCAAACGCTAAGTGCGCTTGTTTAAGAAATTCATTACGCCAACGATTATCACTGACGTATGGACTTTATGAACTCGACTGGCTTCGCTCACACTCCGTTGACCGCTGACGATCTCCAGCACGACTTTTGCCTTAAATTCGCTACTGTAGTTTCTTGGTTTGCTGGCCATATTCTTTCCCCCTATTGGACTCTAGCTTACGCTCTCTCAGTCCTGTCCTAATTTTGGGGGTCACTACACCCTCTGTAGGCATACTATTATATTGCGAACTCGCAGTCTATCCACCCAAATCGGCATACTATACTGAGAGCTATCCATATAGTACGTTCATATTAGAGAGACATGTGGACAGCTTCAGCATAGTTACCCTCTAAGACATCGTAGAAATTGATTTGTACCCGCGTGCTCAATCAAGATGCGTGGGACGTTCAGCCCATTGGATGCATAAGGTTAAGAATTCCGTTTAAGCTGGGTATTGAGTCCAATCTGCTTGTCTGCTTAAACCATGACCACCGTCCCCACCACCATTCCCTTAACCTGGCCTGATTTAGAAGCCCTTGATACCATCCAAACCGATCGAGTCAATGGTCCTACTAATGCCCAGGCACGGCTGCGGCTATTTGGCCAAACCGAGGCTGACGTGCGAGTGACTCTATTTCGAGATAACCATGCCTGGTGTCCCTATTGCCAAAAGGTATGGCTGTGGCTAGAGGAAAAGCAGATTCCCTACCGCATCGAAAAAGTGACGATGTTTTGCTACGGGCAGAAAGAAGCCTGGTACAAAAGAAAAGTGCCCTCAGGCATGCTACCAGCAGTAGAACTAGATGGGCAGCTGATTACCGAAAGCGATGATATTCTGATTGCCCTGGAACAGGCGTTTGGACCATTAACGCTCAGTATGTTAGCGCCCACAGCCATCCCCCTACGACGGTTGGAAAGACTATTATTCCGTGCCTGGTGTAGCTGGCTATGTCAGCCGGTGCGCTCTGCCCGACAAGAACAGTTTAATCGTGAGCAGTTTGTTGCCGTAGTTGCCAAGGTAGAAGAAGCCCTAGCTGCCACACCTGGGCCTTACTTCCTGGAGGAATTCAGCGTCGTAGACCTGGTATTTACCCCCTATGTAGAACGGATGAATGCCAGTTTGTTTTACTATAAAGGTTACTCTATGCGAGAGGAGAACCCTGGTTTTGCTGCCTGGTTTGAGGCGATGGAAACTCGCCCTACCTATCGTGGTACCCAGAGTGATTTTCATACCCATGTCCATGACCTACCCCCCCAAATGGGCGGCTGTTGGGAAAATGGTGAACCCCAGGCCAGGGCAAACCAACAACAGGTGGATCAGGGACCCTGGTTAGGACTGCCGGATGTGGGCTATTCTGAACCAGAAAGTTCTCGGATGGAGGCCCTGCATAGGGTTCTGAAACATCGTAACAACATTATTCGGGTGAACCCCATCGACGATCAAATATTTGATCAAGCCCTGCGTTGTGCTCTGACAAATTTGATGACGGGTAACCCCTGTGAACCCCCCAAGGGAAGCGATAGTGGTCTGCGTTATTTGCGAGATCGAATAAATGTTCCCCGTGATATGTCGATTTATGCAGGCAAACGGTTACGGATGGCATTGGAAGACACGGCTGTACTCGTGGGTGATACTCAAGGACCAGAGATTCCAGTGCGTAATCGATATGATCAAAACCCAGCAGAGTTTGTACCAAAGCAGAGTATTGATGAGGGTACTACAAATTTGCCATTTGGATTGAACTGGTTTAAGCGATAGCTATCGCTTAAACCAGTTGAGATAAATACATTCTCAGGTGGTGTAAATTATGTTTGAGTGCTAGCACCGATAACAGTATTGGCAACAAATTCTTTCTGAGGTGGAGCAAGGATAGAGAGACATATCCCTATCAAGATAATGCCAAAGGCAACCCAGTTTAGCCAAGTTAGTTGCTCATTAAAAGCGGCCATGGCTAAAACAGCTGAGATGACTGGAACTAATAACAAACAGGTGGAAACTAGGGCAACAGAAAAAACTTCAAGACAGTAAGTTAGTAACCCCTGTCCTAAGACCTGTGCGGTGACCCCTAGCAATATGACTGTGACCCATCCAGTCAACGTGTGTGGGAAGGGTAACTCATGCAAAAATCCTAAGATAATGAGGGTAAACAGGCTACCAATCAAACTGGTGCGTAGCATAATCCACGATGTGTCAAACCGCTTTCGTAACTGTCCGATAATCAAGATATTAGCGGCCACTAAAACTGCGGATCCTAACGCCGCGCCATCTCCGATAAAGCCACTAGCCAGTTGTAAATCTTCTGCACCAATAATGATCACGCCTAGGATGGCAATACCCAAACCCAATAGAAATTGGTAGCTAAATGTTTCTTGAAAGAGTAGCCAGGCTCCCAATGTTGTGAATAGGGGCACCATATTATCGAGCAGTGTCGCGTTTGCAACACTTGTTTGAGTTAAAGACCAAGCCCAGAGGATTAAAGAACCGGCAAAAGCTAATCCAGATACTATTAGTAGGGCAGTATCCAATGGATTCAATGCTATTATCTTTGGTTCATTGGACTCAGCTGGCTTTGTTTTAAGAATCTGTTGACCGCCGTTCCAAAGTAAGAAAATTAATGTGCCAATCAGTAGCCGATCAAAGGTGGCTGCATAGGGACTGATTTCTCTCTCGGCAATAACGATTAATATGGGCGCACAGCCTAGACCGATAAGGGCACCGGTAAGGGCACTTACCTTCGTAAGTAGTGAGGTATTGGACATAATGGTATTGGAAGGTAAGTGCATATTTGTACAAAAAACTGTAAATAAACGGTATTAGGCGGCTACCATGACAGGAAAGGTCTCTTGCACGGCTGGATGAACAATTTTTCCATGGGCTACATTTAATCCATGGGCCAGGGCTGTGTCTTTTACCAAAGCGTCTTGCCCATAGTCAGCCAGTTTGAGCACATAGGGGAGGGTGCTGTTATTCAATGCTTGGGTAGCTGTCCAGGGGGCGGCCCCTGGCATATTGGGGACACCAAAGTGAACAACACCTGATTCAACGTAGGTGGGTTGGGTGTGGGATGTGGGTCGCAAGGTTTCAATACAGCCACCCTGATCAACAGCCACGTCAATAATGACTGAGCCGGGGTGCATTTTGGCAACTAGCGTTTTGTTGACCAATGTTGGTGCTTTACGCCCTGGCATCAGTACAGCACCAATCAGTAAATCAGCGTTGGGAACAACTCGTTCAATCTGAGCTGAGGTGCTGTAAAGTAATTCCACACGAGAGCCGAATAGGGTTTCCAGGTAAGAAAGCCGATCAATATTAATGTCTAAAATCTGTACCTGGGCTCCCATGCCTATGGCAATGCGGGCAGCCTCTGTGCCGACAATGCCACCCCCTAGGATCACCACACGGCCTGGCTGTACACCGGGAACTCCGCCAAGCAGAACACCCCGCCCCCCCTGTTGCTTTTCTAGATAACGAGCCCCAAACTGTACGGCTAATCGACCGGCAATGATACTCATGGGGGTGAGCAAGGGAAGTTTGCCATCGGCGGTCATGACGGTTTCGTATGCGATCGCACTCACCCCACTGGCCATTAACGCCTCAGTCAATTGAGGTTCCGCCGCTAAATGCAAATAGGTAAACAGCAGTAAATCCTCACGAAAATGCGTATACTCTGAAGGCTGAGGTTCTTTAACCTTGACCACCATATCCTGGGACCATGCCATGGTCGGAGCCGACACCAGCGTTGCGCCAGCTGCTGCATAATCTGCATTAGAAAATCCAGCTCCATGGCCTGCATTTTCCTCCACGACAACCTGATGCCCCTTTTGGCACAGTACTTGAACACTGGCAGGCGTTAACCCAACTCGAAATTCTTGATCCTTGATCTCTTTGGGCAGTCCAATTCTCATGACAAATTAACCTCCTATGGGTTCAAGATGTGTCTTATTTAAACCTTGTCCAAATCCAGTACTAAAGTTTTTTCCGTAGAAGAGCCTATCGGTTTTAACTTGGACTTGGTTTATGTTGTTGCAGTACTTTTTGAATGAGATGAGGTGGGAATGTGGGGAAAACCACCTGCTCTCATCCAACGTTTATGTTTTGAACGTTAACACTAATGCTGATAATTGATCAATAGAGTTTGTCGTCTATTGATACAAATAGTAAAAAACATCAATAAGTAGATTATGATACAAAAACTGCAACGATCGCTTGCTAACATTACAGTATTGAAGACTTGCTGCATAGGCCTTAAAAGATGTTGGTGTTATCTATCTACTTTTCATCTCTGAGCCCATGTCATGAGCCCTCCAACTTAAATACCAAGGAGGGACGGCTTCATAAGCACTTGCTCAAATGGAACGGTGTGGGTTCTCCTTACGCCGAGGTGCTTGTGTAAGCTTATATGACGGTTTAGATGCCCTTAATTTTTAGGAGCTTGGTCAAATTGTGCTGACCAGTTAGAAAAGTTTTGTTCCTAATGCAATACGTTTCACGATAATCTTCGTGAAGAGACTTTGGGTATTTCTGAGATAGTACTGAAATTGTAGGTCTTACCAGAGTTGATGCTGTGCTGATGTCAGCATCCTAAAGATTTTTGTTCTTATTTGTTGATGTTTCTACCCATTTCTAGGTGATTCATCTAGGGGTATTGACCTAAGCTCGGAAATTTCGGCTAGTGGTCTGTCAAGCCTAAGATTTCGAATAAGACGGGTAAAGAGTAAAGAGTCTAAAGGGATGAAGGGTAATTCTCTATAAGTGACTCTTTATGCCTCTTTATCAGTAACCAATCCAGAATCCTAGCTTTGACGCTGCACCAGGTCAGAATTCAGAATTCGAACGTCAGAATTCGTAAGGGGAGCGAATTCCGAACTCCGAATTCCGTATTCCGTAGAGCTTTGCCCTTCTCGCAGAGTGCTCTACACTATTGCGGCAATCATCCCACTTTACGGTGATGCCCGATACTCATACCAACGGCGTTACTACACTATCAGGAGTGATTATTCTCTATGGCACCATCTCTAAACGATCAATGCGTTCTGATCACAGGCGCGAGCAGTGGCATTGGTCAATCCTGTGCCCGATTCTTTGCCCAGGCAGGGGCCCGACTTATTCTGGCTGCCCGCCGTAAGGACAAACTGCAAACATTGTCAGATGAGTTGCAAACGCATTATCAAACTCAGACATTATTGCTTTGCATAGATGTCCAAGATTTCCAGGCGGTTACAACTGCCATCGAAGGATTGCCCGCAGAGTGGAAGGCCATTGATGTGTTGATTAACAATGCTGGTCTGAGTCGTGGTCTGGACAAACAATATGAATCCCCTATCCAAGATTGGGAAGAAATGATTGACACCAATATAAAAGGTCTGCTGTATGTGACCCGTGCCGTTGTTCCGGGAATGGTGGCGCGCGGGCGAGGGCATGTGGTCAATATTGGCTCGATTGCAGCCAGACAAACCTACACGGGGGGGAGTGTTTACTGTGCCACCAAAGCAGCGGTAAAGTCCTTGTCTGAAGGCCTAAAAATCGATCTGTTGGGGACTCCAGTACGGGTAACCAACATCGAGCCAGGGTTGGTAGAGACAGAATTTAGCAATGTGCGGTTCCGGGGCGATGATGACAAGGCCAACTCGGTCTATACCGGGATGACGCCCCTCACCCCAGACGATATTGCTGAAACCATTTTGTTTGCCGTCACCCGCCCTACCCACGTCAATATCAGCGAAATTTTTGTCATGCCCACCGATCAATCGTCGGTTACCCATGTTCACAGGAGAACGGTCTGACGATGGAACTAATCATTGTCATCACTACGTTTGTAGCGGCCTTTGTTCAGGGTGTATCAGGCTTTGGGTTTGCCCTGGTGGCGATGCCAATTTTGTCTGGCTTAACCAGTATCCAAGCGGCAGCTCCCCTGGTGGCACTTACAACATTAACCAATAACCTCATCCTGTGTATCTACTACCGTCAATCCTTTGACCAAAATGTTGTCAGAAATTTGTTGCTAGGAGCGATATTAGGGATTCCCGTCGGTTTTCTGGCCTTAAATTATCTTCCTACAGCGTTGATGCTAATCACCTTAGGCATCCTCATCGTCACCTATTCGCTGTATTCCTTAGTCAGTCCAGTAGTGCCTGTTCTAAAGTCTAAACTGTGGGCCTATGGTGCCGGATTCTCGTCAGGAATTTTGTTGGGCTGTTTTAATCTGCCTGGACCACCAATCATTCTCTATGGCAGTAGTCAACGGTGGTCTCAGGAAAGGTTTAAGGGTAACCTCAGCAGCTTTTTTTGGATAAGTGTCGCCATTGTCGTTGTAGGCCATGGCTTACAGCAACGGATTTCAGTGGATATTGTGCGTCAGTTCTTAATTGCTGTTCCTAGTTTAATGCTGGGATTATGCTTGGGTGTTGTCCTAGCTAAGAAGTTTAATCCTAATGTTTTTCGAAAAATCGTCACTGTTTTATTGTCGATAGTTGGCGTAAGGCTGATTATTTCTGGGATTTATCTATAGCCAGAAAATAATTTTTAGAAACGATACTAATGCCGTTTGAGCAAGGCTTGGGAGTCGTCTTTATTCCCTAAATCTTCTATAGAGACTGATTCAGGATACATAAATAGATGCTCACAATTAATTTCAAAATTCCGAACTCCGAATTCCCAATTCTGAACTAGCCGAAGTTTCCCGGCTTAAGTTGATACCCAATTTTCAACCAGCCCTTAGGGTGCCGTTGACTAGTTTTTGATGCCATAAAATATAAATATTCTAAGGCTTAATTGTGGTTGTTTAGAGTTAGCTTTTCTTAATAAGAATCTTTTTCTGAATCGTGTGTAAATATACAGAAGAGAGCTTTTGATTACCTTTATTGTTATTAGCAATATTTTAAGGAATTTGCTTTGTAACATAAACCAGTTCCAGTTAAACCCTTGATATTTCAAGTAGTAAACTACGGGTTTTTAACAGGGACAGGATTTCATTAGCTCTTTAAGAAATGTTCTTTCACTTTAGGGACTATTTTTGATGTTTGCTAGTTTGAGTCCAGAAAAAACTGATTTGGGAAAGATGGATGCTGAGTCACTTTGGCATTCTCTGGTACAGCACAAACCGTTTTCTCAAAAACCGCCCAAGTGTATGGCACGGGGTGTGGGCTGTCATGTGACGGATAGGGACGGTGTGGAATACTTTGACGGTGTTTCCGGGCTGTGGTGTGTGAATGTGGGCTATGGTCGTCAGGAACTGGCGGAAGTGGCCTATGGGCAGATGGTAGATCTGGCCTACTTTCCGCTCACGTCCATGAGCCATGAGCCAGGGATCCGTTTGGCTCATAAATTGCTAGAGCTATTGGGCTATGGGGGGAAAGTTTTTTTCTCCACAAGCGGTTCTGAGGCCAATGAAACTGCCTTTAAGATTGCCCGTCAGTACCATGCTCAAACTGCAAAAGCTGGGTCTGGTCCGCGCTATAAAATTATCTCTCGCTATCGTGGTTACCATGGCCACACCATGGGAGCCTTGAGTGCAACGGCCCAGGCTGAACGCAAGCTAAAGTATGAGCCGTTGGTGCCGGGGTTCTTCCATGTGAGCCCGCCTTACTATTATCGGTTTGGTGATGGTCAATCGGAAGATGTGTATAATGCGGCCTGCCTACGAGAGCTGGAACAGACGATTCGCTACGAAGGGGCTGAATCTGTTGCCGCCGTAATCGTAGAGCCCATTATTTCGGGGGGTGGAGTGATTCCGCCCACTGAGGGGTACTTACGTGGGGTGCGGGAGATTTGCGATCGCACCGGCATCCTGCTTATCTACGACGAAGTCGTCAACGGCTTTGGCCGCACTGGCAAAATGTTTGGCCATCAACACTGGGGGGTAGAACCCGATATCATTACCTTTGCCAAGGGGCTTACCAGTGGTTATATGCCCCTATCGGCCACGGTGGTAAAGCAGCCTGTGTTTGAAGCCTTTTTAGATGAGCCTGGGACCGATAGCCATTTTCGCCATATCACCACCTACGGCGGTAGTCCCGTTTGTACAGCCGTTGGCTTAAGAAGCATCGAAATTTTAGAGAGAGAAAATTTATGTGAGCGAGCGGCTGAAATGGGTGACTATCTCCTGGGTAAATTGCAAAAGCTGTTGGACCATCCCAACGTGGGAGATGTTAGAGGTAAGGGGGTACTGCTGGGTGTAGAGCTGGTCAAGGACAAGGTCAGTAAGACCCCGTTGGATAGCGATATTGTTGCCTCAGTTCCCCGTTACTGCCTGGATAAGCAAATTATCATTGGTCGCAATACCAATACGATTCCTGGGTTTACCAATGTGTTGATTATGGCCCCACCGTTGGTGATCAGCCGAGAAGAGGCTGACCGTTTGGCAGATACCCTCTGTGATGCTGTTTTTGCTATGCCAAGTTCCTGATGTTGTCAACAAATTTCAGAGAAGTCTGTAAAAGACCAGGCTTTGAATAGGTGAAATCCCCTCCCAGGAGGGGAGAACGTATCGAGCTTTGCATTGAGTTCTCATATCTCTCTCATTTGGAGTTAATATCCATGAAAAAATCGCTGTTTCGATTGAAACACTATCTCTATGGCCTTGCCTTTTTGCTGATCTTTCTACCCCAGGCTGCCTTCGCCCAGACTGCGTCTGCCTCGGTTGGATTTTTAGGTGCCCTTGAGGCTGGTGTGCAAGGTGTAGTTGATGTTCTTAACCTGATCTTCTACTTCAAGGTGGGGGGGGAGAATGGCATGCCCTTTATTGTTCTTTGGTTGGTCATTGGTGCCATTTTCTTCACCTTCCGGCTTAAGTTTATTAATATTCGAGCCTTTAAACATGCCATTGATGTGGTACGGGGTAAATACGATAGCGAAGACGATGAAGGAGATGTTTCTCACTTTCAGGCACTGGCCGCAGCCCTGTCTGGAACTGTGGGGATTGGTAATATCGCAGGGGTTGCGATCGCAATCCGCCTCGGAGGTCCCGGAGCCGCTTTTTGGATGACCATGGCAGGGTTTCTGGGTATGTCGAGTAAATTTGCCGAATGTACCCTCGGTCAAAAGTATCGCGTAATTAAGCCCGATGGCACTGTGGGGGGTGGCCCAATGTATTATCTCTCCCGTGGGTTGTCGGCCATGGGCATGGCCCCTGTAGGAAAGGCATTGGCCGTTATTTTTGCGGTCATGTGTGCCATTGGGAGTTTGGGCATCGGCAACATGTTCCAGGCAAACCAGGCTTTTGCTGCTGTCTCCAATGTGTTACCCTTTCTCACTAACGTGAGCTGGCTGTTTGGCATTTTCTTGGCATTAATTGTTGGTCTAGTCATCCTGGGTGGCATTGAACGCATTGGTGCCGTGGCCGGTGTGCTAGTCCCTTTCATGGCAGTGATCTATGCCTTAGCCTGTTTCTGGGTGATGTTGGTAAAACTGCCCCAGGTCCCTGGTGCGATCGGGACCATTATTGCCACAGCCTTTAGCCCAGAAGCAGTGGCAGGCGGAGCCATTGGGGCCTTGGTAATTGGCTTTCAGCGGGCCGCATTCTCCAATGAAGCCGGTTTGGGCTCAGCGGCCATTGCCCATTCAGCAGCTAAAACAGATGAACCCATCCGAGAAGGAATTGTTGCTCTGTTAGAGCCCTTTATTGACACCATGTTTATCTGTAATTTAACGGCTATTGTGATTGTTCTCACCGGAGTTTATGCCGATCCGACAGCTGCCGATCTCAATGGAGCCCAGCTATCGGCAGCCTCGTTTGAGACAGTCATTAGCTGGTTTCCCTATGTGATTGCGGTTGCCGGATTTTTGTTCGCACTGTCGACTATGATTTCATGGAGCTATTATGGGCAACAGTCCTGGGCGTTTCTCTTTGGGGAAAGTACGACAAGCATCTACAAGGGCATTTTTCTATTTTGTGTGTTTGTAGGGGCAGTGGTTAACCTGGGGCCCGTCCTCGATTTTAGTGACATTATGGCCCTGGCCATGTCACTCCCCAATCTGTTGGGCTGCTTCCTAATGTCTGGCCTGATTGCTAGAGAGTTGAACAGCTATATGGCCCGTCTGAACTCAGGAGAAATGTTGCCAAACACTCAAGTGATTCAAGAAACTATTTTGCGGAGGTAGCTGAGATGAGTTGGCTTAAACGAAAATCCGTTCTTATTCCCATTGATTTTTCTGAACAGTCTTACCAGGCCCTGGCTCCTGCCCAAGAACTTGTTGAAGATAGTTCATCCTTAAAACTCATCCATGTGCTTGCACCATTGCACCCGGCTGATCCTGCTGCCATGTGGGATACAATCAATGATGAGGATCGCAAACAAAAGGTGCGCCTCTTTACCCAAGATAAGCTTCGCGAAATGGGATATGGCAATATTCACATTGAGGTGGTTATTGGTGACACGACGTCCAAAATTGTAGACTATGCCCAAGAAACAGATGCTGACTTAATTGTTATGACATCCCATGGGCGCAAAGGTGTGGGTCGTTTTCTAATTGGTTCCATAGCAGAGCAGGTGGTACGTTTGTCTCACTGTCCAGTGTTGATTCTTAAGTAAGTTGAGCCGCACCATACAACTTGTTCAATGTAAAGGGTAACCCTCTAGAAAAGTAGGGTTACCTTTTTCTTTGGGTTGGGGCCTAAATGTAGCTCGTAAGTATCCCTAACTCGCCCAGAGTCACTCACCCAGTTGGGCGGTTATATTTTTATTGATTCCAGTTATTTTGTATATCCAGAGTAAGACGTATAAAGAGTAAGACTTTGATTAGTCTAATACTGAACTAAAGGAGGTGTCCCACTAAGGTTTGACAATCATCTACCTGTAGAAGCGACGAAATCGTTTAAATTTAGCAAGCTTAACCTGATGCTCTGCCAATCTTAAAATCTAAGCTTGAAGGTGCAATAGGTGCTTTGTGTAAACCTTGTCCACATCCAGACCTGGACGTTTGCCATAGGGAAAATCCAGGTTGACCCTTGAATGTGACATGTGTCTACCTGATTTTCCGTTTTTTGATCCTGATTTTTTGTTAAGTCATATTTATAGCCATGAAAGCCATCCATTGGTTTCGGAACGTAGCCCTAGGCCTAGGCAGTGCTATCCCGCTGGTCTTAGGTAACGGTGCCTTAGCAGCAGATGATGTCACGTTATCCTATGGACTGTTAGAGCTATCCATATCGGTATCATCGTTGGAAGCCTATGCCTATGACAATCAAGTCACTGATGAATTGAATTTTTATCTCGATTTTCTTAATCAACAGGAGCGGGAAGACTTTCAAGAGATTTTGACCACTTCCCTCGACCTCAGCCCTACCACCCTATCCCGAGTCCTGTATTCTCCCCTGGCAGAAATCTGGTTGCAGCGTTTAGGGGAAGTGATTCAAACGGAGTCAAGGCAGAATGGGGCTCGTGGGCTCCGGGGAGCTTTGATTTTGGCCGCTGATGATGACACTGGGCTTACCCTATTGAATGTAATACGCCAATTTCCGACGCCGACTCTACGGATCAACTCGGTCAAGATTTTGGATGTTGTCGATACCGTTGTGGAGCTATTGGAGGAAACTGAGGCTGCGATCGCAACACTAGAAACCCAGGCCAGGATAGAGCTAGCCGCTGTTCCCCCCGTTGACTTTACCCAAAGCCCCGATTTAACCCAGGCTGGTGGATTTACCTGGCAAACCCGGACATTGAATTTACAGGACCCCCAGCGCGATAGCGTCAACCCTGACTTGTCCGCTCGCACTTTACTAGTCGATCTATATTTACCAGACATCAATACTCCGGCCCCTTTAGTCGTTATTTCCCATGGCTTTGGTGGCGATCGCACAAACTTTGTGGATATTGCCCAACACTTAGCCAGCCATGGCATAGCCGTAGCAGCCATTGAACATCCCGGCAGTAATTTGCAGCAATTGGAGAACCTGGTGGCGGGGAATGGGTCAGCGGCCATGGCCCCCAATGAATTTGTCGATCGTCCCCAGGATATTTCCTATCTATTGGACTATCTTGAAAGTCAACATCAGGGGTACCTGGCCAATCGCTTTAACCTCAATCAGATTGGGGTTATGGGCCATTCCTTTGGTGGCTATACGGCCCTGGCGGTGACAGGGGCTCGCCTCAATGTTGAACAGTTACAAAGCCGTTGTACCACTGAGCTAGCAAACTCCGTCAATCTGTCGATTCCGCTCCAGTGCTTAGCCCTCCAAAGCCAATTTAACCAATCGCTTCAGGATGAACGGGTGAAAGCGGCCTTTGTCTTTAACCCCATTACCAGTCTAGTGTTCGGTGCAGAAGGGCTGGGCCAGTTGAAGGTGCCCGTGTTGATGTTAAGCGGCAGTGCTGATCCCATTGCCCCGGCCCTGGCAGAACAAATTCAACCGTTTACCTGGTTAACACCGGTTGAAAAGTATCTAGTACTGCTGCAAGGGGGGCGTCACAATTATGACCAGTCTGGTATGCTGCCAGACGAATTATCGGGGCCAGATCCAGACCTCGCCCGTCAGTACCTTAAGGCGTTAGGTCTGGCATTTATAAAAACCCATGTGATGCAGCAGTCTGACTATCGTCAATTTTTGCAGGCAGGCTATGCCCAATATCTAAGTCAAGACCCCCTACGGTTGACAATGATGCAGGATTTATCGCTACAGACATCCCTCGCACCATAACTAGGGCAGTATGTACGTATTTACGCCTATTTTATGGGCAGGCTCAGCTGGGTCTGCCCATATTTCCGCATTTATTCTGATGGTAGCGTTAACGCATCAACCTAAGTTGGAAATGTCGGTTCTAACACATCACTAACCGTTATGAATACGTGTTTCAAACCAAGACCACTGTTGACCTCTGCCCTGTTTGGCTGTTTGTTGCCAGCCGCTCCGGCCTATGCAGATGAAGGGCATTGCGTTTACGCAGACAACTGTTTTTTATCCACCCCATCCATTGCGGAATACTGCTTTGAACGACAAGATTTGAGAATGACGGTGGATGATTGCAAGGATGATTTTGTCTCTATATAAATACTCTATATAAGTAAAGTTGAATTACATCTCAGAGCAAGGATGGTTGATAATGGAAGGCGTTGTCAAAAACGTTAATCCATTATGCCTGTACCTACTAATCTAGCGACTCTGGATGGTACACCCCTGTCCCCAGATGCGATCGCAAATAAAGTCGTTTTGTTCGTTAACGTTGCCAGTGCCTGTGGTTTGACGCCTCAGTATAGTGGCTTGGTAGAACTGGATAAGGCGTATGGTCCCAAGGGTTTAGTCGTTGTAGGGGTACCCTGCAACCAGTTTGGTGCCCAGGAACCCGGTACTGCTGATGAAATCAAGGAGTTTACTAGGACTAAGTACGATGTAGACTTCACACTGCTAGAAAAGCAAGATGTCAATGGCGCTAACCGTAGCCCCCTTTATCAGTTTTTGATTGGTGAAGGAGAGGACATCGAATGGAACTTTGGCAAATTTGTCGTCGGTCGTGACGGTGAAGTTGTGGAGCGCTTTGATCCCAAAACTGCCCCCGATGCCCCTGAGCTAAAGGCCGCCATTGAGAAGGCTCTGGGTTAACCCCCAAGTTCAGATAACCCCATAATCCCCCTTTGTCCTGGTAAGGATAGAGGGGGTATTCATTTATTGAACTATGTTCGCCTATGGGCGACTAACAACTATGGTGCAAACAGTACAGAAGCTACAAGATAAACGTTGATTAGGTAGTATAAGCGCTGTTTTAGGCCCTGCTTAGAAAAACTCACACCATCAGATATGCAGAATTCCTCTATTGAGCAAACTTTATAAGTTCTGTGAATAAGACTGTGTGCCTGCAAAGAGGCTGGTTAAAATTCAATGATATCGTCCGTATACAGTTCAGCTATGTCTAAATAGACGATTTCGATGGTGTATTGTGACCATGCTTTACCTGGCGCTGATAGATGTAGGAGCTGTGATGGACAGTCTTTTGCCATGGAGGGTGTCATGAAACAGACAGTGGGATCTCGCGAATATAAGGTGATGCTACAGAAGGGCAAGTTCGTGGGGGCAGAAGCTGCGCTAATGGAACGGGCTGGGGAGTTCTGGCAGGCCTTCAGGGAGGCTATTGAACCAATTGTTTTGGATACAGACGGCAGTTTGGATGAGGTCGAGAAGAGAAGACTCATCAGATTTTATGATACTACGGATTGTCGTTTGAAAGGGAATGATTATATTTTTCGAGAGCGCATTGATTTAATTAAGGATAAACGGGAAGTCACACTCAAATTTCGCCATTCGGATCGTTATGTTTCCCAGGATAGGGATATGGCGGCAGATGATGAAAAGCAGGCAAAGACAAAATTTGAGGAGGATATTAAACTTCCATTTCGGAAGCTGTATAGCTTTTCTACAAAACAGCCGATATCAGATAAAAAGAAACTCAACAAACTCAAGGATCCTGGTAAATTATATCCGGATTTGAAGCAGAAGCTTAAGTCCTATGAGGCGGATGAGCCGATTAAGGTGGTAGGAGACTTCACGGCTAGGGAAGTTGTGATTACGGGGGCTGATTTTCAAATTGGTAAAAGTCCTAAGGTGGAAGCAGACTGTGCATTAATTGCTTGGTACGATGCGAATGGTGCTGGGGATGAACCGGGGGTGGTTGAGTTTAGTTTCAAGTATGAGAATAAGACAGAAGATTACGATGGTCAGGTGGCTCAACGGGCATATGAGGTATTTCAGATGTTAGGGCAGCAGGAAAATACATTAGCGGATTGGGTGTATCCAGATGGGCTAACTAAGACGGCTTATGTGTATTCAAAATGTACGGACTAGGGTTTTGTGTTGGGTATGACCTTATGGCATTTCGCCATAGCTACCCTTCAATCACTCCTTGAATCGATGGCTAGTCGATGCCTTAGCTTTTTGCATTAGCGTAACTTCTCTTTGAAAATCACCTGCACCTTTGCAAGTGGACAAAGATCAGTCATTCTAATTTTCACTAAAATCGTGGCTTTAGACAGCATGAATCATTCCTTCAGCTATATATTGCTCAAGTAATTCCTCAATTTCTTCCGCTTTAAATTGCTTAGCCAATTGAAAAATGGGTTCGGCAAAGGGAAGATAGGTTTTCTCTTGACTTATCAGGCGCTCAAGTTGCTCACATAACAGTTTTAGATCACCCATTTGGGTGGGTGCCAAGAGACGTTCTAACGTTTCCTGCGGAGGCAAGATCAATTCAGCAGGTTTGCACTCTGCCAACATCGGGTCATCGCCCTGGGATTCATAGAGCCACTCCAAGTTCAAATGGACGGCCAGTAGCTGCACCAGTTGCTTCGCATCCACAGGTTTAGCCAGAAAATCATCCCCACCTGCATCCAAGGCCATTTGCTGATCAGGCTGACTCACCGATGCAGAGGAAACGATTATCTTAGTATGTTGCAATATCTCACTATTGCGGACATGCTGCAAAAATTCAAACCCATCCATTATCGGCATTACTAAATCAGTAATCACTAGATCGGGTTGGGCTGATTTGAGTTGCTCTAAACCTTCCTGGCCATTGGCAGCTGCAATTACTTTGAAATCCAAAGACCCTAGTAAATTAGTTAGAACGGCTTGGTTCTCCCAACGGTCATCGATAACCAAAATAGTCTGGCGATTGCCTACATAACCAATGATGCGATCGCTTTCTGAAATCTCTTGTTGTTTAACCCAATCCTCAACCTGAGGGACTTCGATAGTGAAGAAGAACTCGCTCCCGACTCCCAGGTGGCTTTTAAGCTGAATCTTACCGCCCATTAGTTGTACGATACGTTGACTAATCGCCAGTCCTAGTCCGGTTCCTTGAGCCTGTTTTTTATGATCTCCAACTTGTTCAAACACTTCAAATAGCTTAGCAAAGTCGGTCTCAGCAATACCTACGCCAGTGTCAACGACCTGAAAGAACAGACTTGAGCGAGTATCAGATGGCGCCAAAACATCCACACGCAGGGTAACGGTACCACTGTCGGTAAATTTAATCGCATTGCTCAGGAGATTAATCAAAACCTGGCGCAGACGCTTTTCATCAATTTCAATTCCTTCTGGCAAACGGGAGCTAGCCTGATAAACAAACTCGATACCCTTTTGCTCTGCTCGAATTTTGCACATTTCTACCACACTTAGTAGTAGAGATGGTAAGTGGACTGCAGCAGGCGCAAGGTCTAGCTTGTACGCCTCAATTTTAGAGAGATCTAAAATGTCATTAATTAACGTGAGCAGGTGTGCTCCACATTGATGGATAATATTGATCCCATGCCGTTCTTGCTTGTCTAAGGTTTTAGTTCGCCCCAAGATTTGAGCATAGCCCAGGATGCCATTCAGCGGTGTTCGCAACTCATGACTCATGTTTGCCAAAAAATCGCTCTTCGCCTGGTTTGCAACTTCTGCTTGATCTTTCGCTTGGGCTAACTCGGCTGTCCGCACTTCAACACGCTGTTCGAGTTCTTCGTTCGTTTGTTCTAGTGTTGTAAATGCTTCCTGTAACCGCAGCACCATATCTCTAAACGTTTGAGCGAGAATACCAAGCTCATCATGGGGAAATTCTTTTGTGGGTAACAGATTATATTTTCCCTCACCAATGGTTTGGGCAAGCTGCGTTAATCGGCTTAGGGGTGATGTGACAACACCAGAGGTAACATAAACCAACCCAAATAGAGCACTATAGGTGATACCAAATGCTAATAGTATCTGATTCCTAACACTGGATTTAACTTCGTTAATATAGCTAGCTTCAAAGTCAAGGCCTAGGAGAACTACAGTGTCTCCCTCTGAGTTCTTGAGTGGATAGTATGTCGATATCCAGGAGCCGAATTTGTCGGTGTACAGCGGTCTTTCTGAAATGACACCTGCTTGAAAGGTTTGAAGTGAATAGTCGCTGGGAATTCCGACTTCTAGAAAATGAGCGGCATTATCAGGGTTATGATAGACGCTAAGATCACCCAGATAGACTGAATACAAACCTGTTTCATTATCAGGTGGAGTAACGTGTGGATTGTCTGGTTGACCTTCGACCATAATATAGGTAAACAACCAGGCACGGGGTTCAACGTCATGAACTTGCTCAAACCAGTCTAACTGTTTGAGGTATCGTGGATCGTCAGATGTACCGTCTGGGTTAGGCGTTCCTTCACGATACAGTGCGATTAATTCGTCAAGATCTAACCCTTTTGCTGTTCCGCTTGCAGTATTCCGCATGTCTTCTCGTATCTGGCCCATTGCTTTATTTACGGAAAAGCTGTAAAACCAGTAAAAAGCTGTCGCAAACACCACACTAAAGGCAACTGTAAAACCAGCCAATAGTTTCCATCTCAGACTAATAAATTTTTTTGAGTTTTTAGAGATTAGAGGCTGATTCATGTTGTCTAGTCACCTGGTATTCGATAAACGTTATGGATGGCTTTTTATGATGCCCCCTTGGCCCTAGGCTTCCCTGGACCCTATGATACGCAACTTATTTCATTTTGGAATTCGATAGTCCTATTTCAGGAAGGCTAGAGAATAGTAATTCTTGCTCGAAACCTTTATTCCCCAAGGAATTATGGGTAATGCTATTTTTCTCTGTCCCGCACTTAATAGCACTACCGATGGTACGACCCAGCTGGTGGCTAAAGACCATGGGAGGCAGATGGATGCGATCGCAATTATTCACCGAGATTTTTCAGAAATGCAAGCCCTAAGTTCAACCATTTCTACCCAGTCAATCCTCAAGAAAGCGGTCATTCCAGCAGCTGGTTTTGGCACGAGAATGTTTCCAGCGACCAAAGTGGTCAAAGATGCCTGGAGAGATTATCCACAAAGCGGGCTGTGTCACCGGCACCTGGCAGGGACCCAACGCCGTTTTGAACATTACTAACCTGTACGAAAAACCTGACCTGGAGTATGCCTAAACCCATCTCCATGTGCCCGGTATGCCAGAATCAGATTTTTCAGGTGTGTTTGGCATGTATGCACTCACATCGGAGATTTTTGACGCGCTGGAAACAGAAATTAAGAATAATCTGCGGTACCGGGGAGAGTTTCAGCTGACCACATGCCTGGAGCGGTTACGGGAAGCCTCTGGCATGGTGGGCTGTTTGGTAAAGGGACAGTATTTTGACGCTGGCATGCCTCAGTTTTATCGACAGACCATGCACGATTACGCGCTGTCTACCCCACCTTCCACCCGTTCCATGGTTCTACCTGGAACATCCACAAATGCCCCTGACATCCATGCTAAGACAGAGTCTCAATAGGGATACTTAACCTGGCAAGCGAAGTTAGCTGGCCGTTGCTGATTTAGAGGATGAATTGATCTATTAGGGGCACCATATATCATGCAGATGAAATCATACTGGTGATCAGCAACGCCCAGAAGTATTTGTTTTGAACTGAGTCAGAGTTAGGACTAAACTTATCGCTGTGGAATCAACACCGTATCAATTACATGGATCACACCATTGGTTGCAGTAATATCTGCTGTCTCAACAGTGGCACCATTAATTGTTACCTGTTGACCCACATTCACTTGCAAAGGCAAGCCATTTTTACTGTCCACAGCGCCTGAAGAAAGCTGATCAGACGTTACGCTACCACCAATGACATGGTAAGCAAGAACGTCATACAATGTCTCTCTATTTTCAGGTTTATAGAGACTTTCGAGTGTTCCTTCAGATAAACGGTCAAAGGCTTCATCTGTGGGGGCAAAGACGGTAAATTCCTTGCCATTAGAGCCATCAAACGCACCTATCCAACCTGCATGTTCCAGGAGAGAAACTAGAACATCAAAGGAATCATCTGCACTAGCAATCTGGGCAATGCTCTGATTACTGGTACTTTGGGCAGTTACAGGTAATGCGATCAACAAGCTAGTGAACCCGATACTAGCAACTTTAAGACATTGTGCCGTCAGTTTAGAAAAACGTATCATAGCCTAGTGAATTTCCTACAAAGATCATGTCGTCATTAGCTCAGCCGCCGTCAGTCACTTAGTGACTCAAATTGGCAAAGACAAAGCCTCGGATGCCCTGTAAGCATTCCATAGACGCAGATAATATTTTTGAGGTCAGAATTAATCTTTCTTGAGTAGACACTTAAAATCATTAGAACTCGCTGAGTGCGTCTATCTAAAAATGGCTATTTACAAAGCTCAGCAGTGACATTGTCAAAAATAACAGAAGTTGTGCTGTGAGATAGCGTTCATCACTCTGTCAGAATAGAATAACATTGAAATGGAGTTGGATTCTAGTGAAGGACTTATCGGTGCCTATACCGCTGGGTGCCCAATCGGTCAGGGACCTCCAGACAAAGTAAAGACCATTGCAGGAATGCAATACATTGCCCAAAAAGGAGAACTTTACTTTAATCTACATACCAAAGGACAGACCTTTTATGGCGAAATGCGGGGCAAGCTAAATCCGATTACATTCAGTGCATAGGTGGGCGCTTATATGAGAGGCAAGAGGTAGGACTCATGGATATAATCCTGGTGTTGCAAGGGCTTTTACTGCTGACTATCATTGGATTAGTCGTCTACCTATGGCGACGAAACTGTCTGCTGTCCCAACATCTCCAAACTCAACAGCAGCTCATGGAACAAACCTTTCACAAAATCCATAATGGCCCCTTGCAACTGCAATCCTATCTCATCCGAGAATTACAAAAGCGAGAAATACCTCAACAAAAACTCATTGATCACCTACAGAGTACCTACCGAGATGTTCAAACAGACATTGAGGCCCTAAGAACTCCATATAGCAAACTCCAGGTTTCAACTTGGACATGGTTTACTCGCTTAATTCCTTGATCAGTGTTAATGCCTTAGGCCAGCTGGATTCAAACATCTCAACAAAATCATTGTGAGTTTTGATTTCAATGGCTAAAGTCGTGACGTTATCTGCTTCGGTTAACCTATATTCCTCAGTAGTTCCCACCCAATTGCTTACCATCTCACCATCGGTACTTTCTTCCCCCTCTTTGCTAATAACTGAAACATGACGAACCAGAATATGCTCATTTGGGACAAGTGCTTCAATAAAAGCTTTGGTGCCACCCATGTCGGGATCCAAGAACTTAATGTAGGTGCCTTGTTTCCACTCACCATCAGCATAGGAGTTGGGTGAAAAGGCTTTTACCCACTGAGAATATTTTTCCATCTCAGTTAACGTCCTCCAAACAGAGGTTTGGGGACCATTAATGTATACTTCATAGTTTAAGGTTTCCATTGGTCTTCCTCACTAACTAAAGGGTTACACGCGAATGAAAGTTTAATATCGATTGTTTTTTAGGGGTGCACCGATGTATGTCCTTCCTTTATTAACCAGCGTTGTCGCAATTGATCATCCATGGAATACCAAACTGGTCCACCAGCATGCCAAATTTGACTGCCCAGAAAGTCTCCTGAATTGGCATAGTTACCGTGCCATTTTCTGCTAAAGCGTTAAATGCTAGCTCTGCCTCTGCCGGATCGTCAATGGCAACCATGAGGGAGGTTCCTTGAATCGCTTTGTATTGATCTGGCATACAGTCAGAGCCCATCAGAATGAAGTCTCCTAATCTGAACTCACCATGCATTACCTTTTTGCCCCATTCTGGGGAGACTTCTGCTTCCATAGGAGAGCCTTTGTAAGGAATCATGGACTCGATCTTGCCACCCAGACATTGTTCATAAAATTTGAATGCAGTTTCACAGCGACCATCAAATGAAAGATAGGGACTTAATTGCATAATGCTCTCCTTAAATGTGCTTAAAAACGACAGACTGTCAGGTTAAAACAGATCAATGATATTGGAGTTGATTTGAGTGCCCCGAGCAATATAGTTCAATTGTACTTATTTTTTCGAATTTCTTAAATCCAAGAAATTTTTCTTAAAAAATGCTGCCCAAAGCAAAATTTAGAATTTGCTTTAATACATAGCTGTAGGGATATCCCTACGCCGTTCTAAGGCAAGGACTAGCAAGTAGCTTCCATCGATGGTAGATATCATTGGCCATATTCAAACCGACTTAGGGCAACTGCAAACTTGGGTAGAGCAACAACCCGTTACAGAGTTGCTGAAAAGTAATTACGCTCGGGGGCGGTTAGAATGCTATTACGGATTGGCGGTTGATCTAAAAAAGCAACCTAAGATTGTTCCTGCTCGTCAGGATGTGCGAGTAGATGTCCTAGGAGATCGGTTGCTGCCTCAATGGCACTCTGCCTTGTTATGTAAATATCTGCCTGGCGTTGGTATTAACCCCCATCGAGACCACACTTGCTTTCAGCCCTGGGCGGTGATGGTAAATATTGGAGAAGCCCGTTTTTTTGAATATCACGGTCGAGAGCGAGTTGTCACACCGTTACATAGTGGTGATGTTGTACGGATTAATACAAAGATTTTACACGGAGTTGAACCGGTTACATCTGTGCGTTACTCACTAACATTTCGACATATTAAGGCTGATTTTTTGACATTGCCCATTAAGTTTTTTGGGAAAGACTCTAGGTTGAAAAGATAATTCACTCGGCTAGTGTTTTTAACTAATCCCTTCGTGTTATCCAAAAAGCCGCTTAAAGATATTTGGAGCTTCACTCCCAAATCAGACCACATCCGGTAGCGGAAACTTCTCACCCGCTAAATACGCATCAAAATGCCGCTTAAAATATCGCCACGAAGTAACATTCTCACCCTCTATTCGAGCCTCAGGAGCATGTCGATAGGCCGGAATCCGCGTACTAATCTGCTCCTGTAAAAGCTCCGGTAGCTCCTCAAACCCCTTTAGCTTACGCCCACTAGCACTATAAATCAGCTGCCCAGCCCGGTCCCCCATCTTCATCCAGGGCACCCAGGGACCCAACCGATCCCACCCCAAAATCACATTCGAGATAGACGTCGATTCAAGATTGCGCAATTCCCGAGTCGGCACCGTCAACTTAAACAACTCAATCGCCTGATAAAGCGACTGAGGACTATACTCCACAAAGCGCTCATCACCCCCTAACGGATTGGGATAGGACGTAAACAAATCAAACACAAACGTCGTAAAATCTCCGTCCACTTTAGCCCCATACCGTCCCTTAAACGGCTGTTGTCCCTGAACAGGATTATTAGCAACATGCATCACCGTTACAGTCTCCCTTGTCCAGGGATTTTTCCAGCTATGCAAAATCTCATCCGTTTCTGGATCGAGATAATATGTCAACTCCCGTGAAACAAAATTCCAGCTTTCATCCCGGTTATCGAGACAACGACTCACATTCATGCCAACAATGTTGAACAGATGGACCTTTGGTTTACCGGGCAAAAAAGCATAAACCGCACCACTCCAGGTGAGAAATGCTTGCTCTCCTGTTGTCGAGTTACGGACTTTAACCCAGTCACGGGCACCAAACTGTTCAGTCATTACCATGATGAATATAAAACGTCCAAAGTTAATATCATATCAAATATAGCTAGACCATGCCCAAGTTAAAACCTGTAGTTTCTTCGTAGAAGAAACCATCATTCTGGATGTGGACACAAGGTTTATCATGCCCAATGGTAACCTTATAAACATCTGTCAGGAGCACAATTTCTTCTGCGTTTGGAGATAAGATAAAAATGCCTAACAATCTCGAAACGGGCTTTGAGTTTATACTACCCACTGGGAAAACTCTCCAGCTACGCGTCCATGATCCGCGCCCATGGATTAAAGATTGGGAAAAGCTCCCAGTCGTGATGCGTCTATTTGCGCTTACTATGAGCTTTTTTATTGCCGATCCGACCGAGCTTTCCGTTTTTGATCGCTGGGTTGAAAGTGGTGGGCAACTCGATGAAACGATTACCTGGGGTCCCCAAAGCATTGTCACCCACGATTTATCGGGGCCAGATATGTTTGTGGATATGCTGGGCATGATTTGCCAATTAATGAACGACGGCTTTTCCCTGCAGCAAATTCGCGAGCACCTTGGTCGAATCCGGGTCGGTATTGCCCTCGATCATGCACAAGAGAGTAACAATGGTGACCCAGATGCCGATATCGCTGTGATGTTTGAGCGTAGCATGCCTCGCTTGGTCTTATTACGTTGGATTGCTGATTTTTTAGAGGGTTCGCTGTGGCCGAGTATTATGGGAATCTGTCACCAAATTATTCAAGAGTATTGGGGTGAGATTGTTGCGGTCTTCCGTGAGGGTAAACGCGTCAAAATCTCGAAAGATGAAAATACGGGTGGGTTGCAAGCGGGAGATCTGGTAACTCCAGAATCCATGTTTATTTTGGACTCCCACGCCTCTAACGGTGGTGGTTTTTTTCAGTTCGTTATCGGTGGTGGTGGTCCTCGGGCTTTGCGCAGCTGGTTTGTGCATAAGATAACGATGGCTATCCCAAGGGTGACAAATGTACGTCTGGTGGGTCAGCTTGAGCCCGGTGTTGATGCCAAGTCTTTGGTTGCCGCGTTGACTAACTTTCTGGGGAATGATCGCGCGCTCAAGGGTAGTGCTATTGAGTATTCAGGTCCCGGCCTCGATACGCTTAGTACTGATGACCGATGTACGTTAGCCAACCAAGGACCTGAATATGGCGCGTTGATGGTGATTGTGCGCTTTGGTAAAGAAGTGATCAACCATCTCAATCGTACGGGGCGTTCCCCCGTGCTTGTGTCCCTTCTGGAACAATATTGTGATTTTCTGGGGTTGTCTAATCTTGCAGATGAGGAACTTGTATATACCTATACACGAGAGTTTGATCTGTCCTCTGTTGTGGCCCAAGCTGCAACGAATAATCAGCCTAAGTTCTCTGTGCCGATCAGCGGTCTTGTGGCTACAATCCGTGGGTTCTGCCTCGGCAAACTCAACAAGATGTATAACGCTTGCCAGTTTGTGATTGCCATAGCTGCGATTACCAGTTGCACTTCTACTGGCAATCCTCGCATGGTGGTAGAAGCGGCGCTGGTTGCCCGTGCAGCGGCCGAACTTGGTCTTAAGGTTCCTGGATGGGTAAAAGCGATGTTTGCCCCTGGTAGTGCCAGTGCATCAATTTATCTTGAACGGTTTGACCTACTTAAATGTTTCGATCATATTGGCTTCAAATCTGGCGGTATCGCATGTACCTACTGTTTAGGCAAAAGCGGTCAGTTGTATCCAGCGTTCTACACCAAGGTTGCCGAAATGGCTGCCACAGGACTTGAGGCCATGGCCATGGCGATTACTAGCTCTAATCGCCCCTTCGATAAGCGGATTCATAAGGAAGCATGCATCAACACAACTCTAAGCCCTGCTTGGGTCGTCATTTTTGCATTGAAAGGATATATTTTTGACCCAATCAATGAACCTCTGACTGTCGTGAAAGGTCGTAAAATATATGCAACAGAACTGTTCCCGGCTCCGGAAGTCGTGGCCCACTATGTTGAGCAGATTGGCCCTGAAGACTATGCTCAGACTTACAGCCCAGCCGTGTTAGCGGGAGATCGACAATTCCAGGCTATTCCTCGTCAGAGTGTGGAAACGTTATTTGAGCCAGGTCAGGAGAACCACTGGGTTAATATACCAGACTACAGCACTTGTAAACGGTTTGTGCCCAACGGCAAGATTCCTCAAGTACACAAGGCTCGTTGTCTGGGGGTTTATGGCAATGGTTTGACCACCGATGGTCTTGCGCCTAACTTCTCGGTGATTGAGGACAGCCCAATGTGGAATTACCTAATTGCTGAGGGGATGACACCGACTCAGATTCGTCAATATAAGATCAGTGATTTCCGCTCAAAAGACGCTGTTATGCGAATGGCGGTTTTGAGTGGCGGCGATGCCTATAATCTGATGGCCGATGGAAAAACAGGCATGACCACCCATGTCCTGACTGGCGAAGAACAGTTTTTGTACCTGGTTGCAAAAGCTTATGATGACCTTAATATCAACAAGTTTATTATGGCGCTAAACGACTACGGTAGCGGGTCTTCACGCGTCTGGGGTGTTAAGGGGTTAACCTTTAGTAATATTCCACTGGTACTGAGCAAAAACACTGACCCAATCCATAGCCAAAATCTGGTGGATATGGGGGTGGTTAATCTTTTGTTTTGTGCGGGCAAAGACTATACAACACTTGGTTTGGATGGCTTTGAAATCTATAGTTTCCACTTCAACGGCGAACTGACGCCTGGTCAGGTTGTAACGGTCGAAGCCGAGAAGAGTGATGGAACTGTGATTTCCTTTGAGACTACAGTTGCTGCGCGAACTCAGGAAGACTGCCAAACTATCATTGACGGAGGGTTTATCGAGGCCTGTGTCAACGGCGCTGCTGCGATCATGAGGGCTGCTTAAAACGCTATATTAGGTGGGACGACGCTGAAGTAAGTATTTAACCAAGATTGGTCCCAATGCCAATATAAAAAACATGCGGCTTAACTGCATGGTTAACACCAGGCTAGTATCTCCGCCCAATTGCACTACCATCGCAACCATGGCTTCTAACCCACCAGGTGTGGATCCTAAAATCGCCGTAGCTGTATCCACACCTGTAGCCCAATGGAACCCATACCCGATTCCTAAGCAGGCAACGATCAAGAACACGACCAAAACAATTTCCAGTAAAACGGCTTTCAATAACTTTGCTGCCGTTTGGATATCAAAGCGCAAACCAATACTTACGCCCAACAGTAACAACCCGCTCATAAATACTGGCTGAGGTACCTGATACAAGTCAGGAAATAGCCATAGGCAAGCTAACCCCACTAAAAACGTGCCGAAGAAATCTGCTGCCGGTAAATTGAGGCGTTTGCCCGCGAATATTCCAAATCCACAGAAGAATAATACAACCAAGCTATTTAAGGGCTCTATCACATTACTGTCTGCTAAGGTACTGGGCACGTTTTCAGATGGGAGGTCAATAGCTGGAAATAAGAGACCAACGGTAATGGGTACAATCACAACAACTAATAGCAGACGCAGGTATTGTAAAACTGCCACAGCGATCGCATCACCTCCCATTTCTTCACTCATAGCGACGATGCCTGAGGCCACCCCTGGAATTGACCCTAAAAAGCCTGTCGTCAGATCAATACCGGCCCAGCGAGCTAACAAGTAACCATTAAATAGACTGAAGCCACTGGTGCCAATGGTACATGCCAGGATTGGCAGGGCATAGGCTTTAGCCATCCACAACGTCTCGGGGGAAAATCGTGCTGCCGTTGCAATGCCAATAATCGCTTTTCCGATGGTTAAAAAAGAGACTGGTAAAGGCTGGGGATTACCTTGACTAACAGCGTAGAGAATGCCGAGAATCAACGGGCCAAGGAGCCAGCTGACAGGGAATTGAAGGTAATTAAACAGTAGGGCAATTGCGATCGCAAACACTAACGGTTCTACGATAGTCCGCAAGCGAGACGCACTAACAGTCCATAGAATGGGCAAACCAAACCACGATTTTGTAGTTGCATTTTCATCGATCACCGTAAGAGCCGCCGCCTCCAAATTGTTATCAACAAATCATAGGCTTACCTAGCCTGGAACAGACCACAATTTTGCATATCCCTGCATGTCGTTACTTATTAAGAAAATAGAAAATTAATATCCTGTTGGCCTTACTGTCATTAAAAATTAGTTCACCTATTTAAGATTAATCATAACGAATTGATGGATTCAGATTTGGATTCAGATTTAGAGGTACCGTGACTGAAACATCAGGGCTAGATACGCTGATTAAACATGTAAGGGTGGTGCGTCCAAACCAGTCATCCGTAGAACTACTGGATTTGGGTATCAAGGATGGAAAATTTGCCCAAATTTCTCCAGATATTAGCCCTGATCAGGCAAATGAGGTCATTGATGGCGAGAATTTACTAGGGTTTCCCGGCTGTGTGGATGCCCATATGCACATCGGCATTTATCAACCCCTGGAACAAGATGCTGTTGCAGAAACTAAGGCAGCAGCCATGGGGGGTGTGACTACCAGTCTGAACTATATGCGCACAGGGCAGTATTACCTGAACAAGGGTGGTCCCTACCAGTCGTTTTATCCAGAAGTCTTAGCAAAATCAGCGGGCAATTTTTTTGTCGATTATGGCTATCATCTAGCTCCCATTAGTCCCCACCATATTGATGAAATGCCCTGGTTGTTGGAGCAGGGCGTGACATCGTTTAAGATTTTTATGTTTTACGGTGGCTATGGTCTCCACGGTCTTTCTGGTCAACAAAGCCTGTTTTTGATGATCAACAAGGAAGACCGTTATGACTTTGCCCATTTTGAATTTATTATGCGGGGGCTGACCCGTCTGCGGCAAGAAAATCCTGACGTTCAGGATAGTCTGAGTTTAAGTCTCCACTGCGAAGTGGCCGATATCTTAAATGCCTATACTAAAATTGTACAACAAGATACAAGTCTCTCTGGCTTAAAGGCCTACAGTGCTGCCCGCCCGCCCCATTCTGAAGGGCTGGCAATTTGTATTGCGTCCTATCTGGCCTATGAGACAGACTGTGTCAATATTAATTTGCTGCATCTTAGTTCTCGGAAGGCATTGGAAGCAGCCTTGATGATGCAGAACTCCTTTCCCCACATTAACTTTCGACGGGAGGTGACCGTTGGCCATCTGTTGTTGGATGTGGATACAACCGCAGGTAAGTGGGCCAAGGTGAATCCCCCTATCCGGTCTCGACAGGATGTGGAATTTCTTTGGAATGCGGTGTTAGATGGCCAGGTGGATTGGATTGTCAGCGACCATGCCTGCTGTTCTGCGGCGAAAAAGGTCAGTTTTAAAGACCCAGAGAATATTTGGCTGGCTAAATCAGGTTTTGGCGGGACTGAATATTTACTCTCAGGGGTGTTTAGCGAGGGTAGTAAGCGCGGGCTGCCCTACCATCGGATGGCGGAACTGCTGAGTTGGAATCCAGCTCAGCGATACGGGCTGTTTTGTAAAGGGGATATTGCCGTTGGCTATGATGCGGATCTGGTTTTGTTGGACCCAGATGAGACATTTGTTGTCCAGGCGGATCAATCACTGTCACAACAAGGGTATACCCCCTTCGAGGGAGTGGAGTTAACGGGCCGTGTAAAACAAACATTTTTACGGGGGCAATTAATTTATGACCGTGGTCAGGTGGTAGGAACACCTCAGGGCAAGTATTTAAAACGTCCTTTAAGGCTTGTTAAAAATTAAGCTCATGATTTTAGCTAGGGTAATTATATTCAGATTATCCTAAAACCCAGCGCACTAGGTTATTCCTAATGGCATTAAGTTGGGGTTATGGCGAAGTCGATTATAGGTGTTCTGGCTCGATTTTTGCGAAGAATTTGATGCATAAAACTCAAATCATGAAGCTATTTTTGCTAATTTCTTAGCACTCCCATAAATTAATCTCCTTTGGTCGAGATCCCCCTTGCCTGCCCCCCTTTCCTCCCGAAGGGAAATGAATCGGAAAAATCTTATCAAGAGTTCGTTTTTTATGGAATCCCCATCTACTCCTATAAATGCGTTTACAGCATTGGCGATGCAGCTAAAGGCTGAAGCGGTTAATCGGGCAAGTACTTCGTCCGAGGCACGGACCATTATGGAGGGTGCGATCGCAAAGCTAGGTCCTCAAATCGCCGCTGCCCGCGCCTTTATCGGTGCCGACTGTCGCCTGGTAGTACTGCCAGAATACTGGCTCACTGGCTTTCCCATGGGAGAATCTCTCACCGACTGGGGCACCAAGGCCTGTCTCACTATGGATGACCCAATTTACGAGGCCCTGGGAGCCATTGCCCAAAAGCAGGGAATTTTTCTAGCGGGCAATGCCTACGAATTGGATTCTAATTTTCCCGACCTCTATTTCCAGACTTGTTTTGTGCTGGATCCCTCAGGGGACATGGTGTTGCGGTATCGTCGCATCAACTCTATGTATGCCCCCACGCCCCACGATGTGTGGGACAAATATTTGGATATCTACGGCATTGAAGGAATTTTCCCGGTGGCCAAAACAGCCATTGGCAATCTGGCCGCCGTCGCCTCCGATGAGATTCTCTTTCCCGAGGTGACCCGCTGTTTGATGCTGCGGGGGGCTGAAATTTTGCTCCATCCCACCTCTGAAGTATATGGCAATGCTCGGGCTCCTAAGGAAGCGGCCAAAGTCTCTCGGGCCGTGGAAAATATCATGTATGTGGTCTCGGCCAATACCGCTGGCATTGCCAATACACCCATTTTAGAAGCCTCGGTGGATGGGGGCTCGAAGATTATTGACTACCGGGGGCTGATATTGGCGGAAACTGGAGCTGGAGAGAGTATGGCTGCCTATGGCGACATTGACCTGGATGCTCTGCGTCGCTATCGTCAACGGCCCAGCATCAAGAACCTACTATCTCGGCAGCGGCTGGATGCCTATACTACACTCTATGGTCAGTTTTCTATTTACCCGGCCAATTCCATGGCAGCCGGTGGGGTGGAACGCAGCCACTTTATCGCTACTCAGAAAACAGCCCTTGAACGGTTAACACAGTTGGGGGTAATTTGACATGGTCGCCGTACGAAACCCACGCACAGGCCGTCTGGATTATGAGATTACCCCGCCCACGCCAGAACAGCTAACCGCTACCTGTAAGCGGCTGCGCCAGGGGCAGCAAGATTGGCAAACCAAAGGGGTGGGCTATCGAATTGAGGCTTTACAGGCATGGAAACAGGCATTGTTAGCCTGCAAAGATGATTTAATTCAGGCAATTGCAGCGGATACGGGCCGACTCTCAGAATCTGTGCTGGAGGTAGACTCATTTCTCTCAGGGTTGGACCGCTGGTGTGGACTGGCCCCGGACCTGATTGCACCTGCCCCAGCCAAAACATCGGCTATTCCGTTTATCGAACTGCGTCCTCAGTTAGTCCCCTACAACCTGGTGGGGATAATCAGTCCCTGGAATTTTCCCCTATTACTATCCACCATCGATACGGTGCCAGCACTGTTAGCGGGCTGTGCCGTGATGGTTAAACCCAGTGAGATTACCTCTCGGTTTATTCAGGTAATCATGGTTGCGATCGCAACTGTTCCCGCTCTCCAATCCGTCCTCACCTTTATCGAAGGTGCAGGCGAAACCGGTGCAGCGTTGATCGACCAGGTGGATTTGGTGTGCTTTACCGGCAGTGTTGCCACCGGTAAAACCGTGGCCATGGCTGCCGCAAGACGCATGATCCCCGTCTTTTTAGAGTTGGGTGGGAAAGACCCTGCTATTGTTCTCGCATCAGCCAATGTGGACCAGGCCGCCACCGCATTACTATGGGGATCGGTGGTAAATGCAGGGCAGTCCTGCTTGTCCATTGAGCGGATTTATGTGGATCAGGGGATTTGCGATCGCTTTGTCGAAACTCTGGTACAGAAAGCAAAACAGCTTAACCTGGCCTATCCCGAACCAAACAGCGGTCAAATCGGCCCGATTATTGCCGCCAGACAAGCCGATCTGATCGCAGATCATTTGCAAGATGCCCATAACAAAGGAGCAGTTATCCAGTGTGGCGGGACCATTGAAAATCTCGGAGGGGGCCTGTGGTGTCGTCCAACCGTCCTCACCCAGGTAAACCATACGATGAAAATTATGACGACAGAAACCTTTGGCCCGATTATGCCAGTAATGCCGTTTGACACCGTTGATACAGCCATTCGACTCGCCAACGATACCATTTATGGCCTCAGTGCAGCGGTATTTGCCGGTTCAATCGAGGAAGCCCAGGCCGTTGGCCAACAGATTCAGGCAGGGGCCATCAGCATCAACGATGCTGGCTTAACCGCACTGGTCCATGAAGGAGAAAAAAACGCCTTTAAGTCATCTGGTCTCGGTGGCTCCCGTATGGGACCCGCATCGCTCCAGCGATTTATGCGTAAACAGATCTGTTTGGTCAAAACTAGCTCGATGAACGATCCCTGGTGGTTTAGGTAAGAATTCTGTCGTTATTAGACTGTGTTTATGAAGGCATGTCGTATTCATCATCAGTACAGCCCGTTATCAATCCGGTGCAGGGCCTGGAAAGCGTTTCGCAAATGTTGTTACAAATGGAGCAGAATCGTCTCATAGGAAAGGTTGTCATTGCCCCATAATTTTATGTTTAGGCCGTTTAGTTAAATTAGGAGCTAGTCAAATGTCTACAATTCGCGAAGGAATGCCCGTTCTCACTCGCCATGAAGGTCAATGGGCCGGGACTTACACAGTGATTGATAATGACGGCAAGATTCTCGATACCCACAAATGCCTGATCACCTGTGAGTTTCCAGAGGGCCAACCCTATCCCTATTTCCAAACCAATCGCTATACCTGGGCTGACGGCAAAGTAGAAGAATATCAGTTTCCTGGTATGTATCGAGATAACAAACTTTGGTTTGATACCGAGCGCATTGAAGGCAAAGCCTGGGACGCTGACGATTCTCTTGTGATCCTATGGTTTGCCTATAAAGGAATTCCGGGTGCCTTTGTCTATGAAATGATCCACCTGAGTAAGTGCAACAATCACCGTGCCCGTACCTGGCACTGGTTTAAAGATGGCGAAATCTACCAGCGAACGCTGATCAAAGAAGAGCGAGTCAAGTAAGACTCCGTTACGCAATAAACCTTCCCACCGTACCCCCAAACTTAATGCCATTAGGAATAACCTGACATGAACCCCATCAAGCGAGCCTTTTTAGATACCGCCGATGGCCAAATTCACTATCGCATTGGAGGCAAAGGTGAGCCTCTCCTTCTACTACACATGAATCCCCGCAGCAGCGACGAATATCGGGAACTTATGCCAATTTTGGGGCAACACTATCAGGTAATAGCCATGGACGCCATGGGCTTTGGCGATTCCGATAAACCCCCAAGGATGTACACAATTTACGACTATGCTAGAACCGTGATGGCGTTACTGGATGAACTAGGCATCCAAACAGTCAATATTCTCGGCAATCATACTGGTGCGTTTATTGCCGGAGAAGTCACAGCAACCCATCCTGAGCGAGTTAAAAAGCTTGTCCTGGGAAATGTTCCTGGCTTCGGTGAACAGGGTAAAACCAAACTCATGGAACTCTTTGAGAAAGGCTTTAAGATTAAAGACGATGGCTCCCATCTAATGCAAAGATGGCAGGCCCGTTCCCGTTATGTGGGTACATCTGAGCTAAACCATCGCTGGGTGTTAGACGACCTCAAATGTTTTGGTCATCCCTTATACGCCGTCTGGGCTGTAGCCCAATACTGCATGGAAGCTGAGGCAAGATTAAAGCAAATCACATGTCCTACACTGATCTTCTGGGGCTTAGACGATGTTCAAGAATTCGAAAAACTTGGCCTCTCCAAACCAGAAGACAGATTCTTTGTCACCCAGGCCATCCCCCATGGCCAGGTAGTCGATATTCCTGAAGGAACCATCTGTATGATGAATCAGATGCCAGAGGAGATCGCTGAGATAGTGCTTAGCTTCTTAAATAGTTGAACTTAGTGCAATGCTTTTAAGGCTTAGTCTCCCAACACCGCTGTACATTTAATCTCGACAATAAGCCCTGGTGTAGACAGGGCAACGATGCCAACACCAGTCCATGTGGGGCAGCTCTTTGTAAAATAGCGATCCTTTACCTGGATAAATAATGGCAAGTGAGGAATCTTTAATTCTTGTGGATTTTCTATCGGAGTATCAACAACATGATAGGTAATCATCTCCACCACATGCTCAAAGGTAGCTCCTGCCGCCGATAGAACCTTTTCCACATTCTTAAATGCCTGGTCAAATTGAGCTTCGGTGTCCTCAATCACTTGCATATTTTCATCTCTTCCTACTTGCCCTGCAATATATAAGATATCTCCCACCTTTATTCCAGGACAATAGCGATATTTTTCGTACAGGATTTCCATGCCTTCAGGAATTATAATCTCGCGCTTAATACCCATACCAAAATCCTCACAATGATCTCTAATGATTGAATTGTAATAATTAAATTTATTATAAGCGGTGCCTTGGGAAACAATTTTGAAAACACGGCACAGCAGATTCTCAACCCTAAAAAATATGGCAAGAATGCACATTGAGTTTATTCAATCACAGGCTATTCAACCCCAATCCTGGGAGATAAAGGGATTGCCTACCGGTGCCAGCACACGCATTCTCAGCATCGATCTTGAAACCGGAGACTGTAGCGAATTGGTTAACTGGGACAAAGGCTGGGAGATTGATTCCGGTTACTTTACCTGTGACATAGAGATTTTTGTTCTCAGTGGTCAGATACAAATTGGTCAATTTTGTCTGAGGTCCTATACCTATGGCTTTTTTCCAACTGGCATTGGTTCCGTGTAAGGTACCTCAGGACTCGCTACCAGAATCAGGTCACGACTAGCATGACTTTTTTGCCTCGCTTTGCGTAAGTCGTATTGATAAAACTGTTATAGCCAGTTGCCTAATAGGATATAGGGTGACCAGTAAATGGGGTGACGATATAGAGGATCTTGCAATAGTTTTAATTGTGCTTGTCTTAAGGCTTCTGCTCTGGTGACATCAGAATCTATCAAGGCTTTATAGAAATGGCCAATCAGTTTTGCCGTGGCCTCATCATTAACAGACCACAATGTCGCTAATGTGCTGCGAGCACCCGCCCTGACAGCGGTGCCGGCTATACCAAGAGCGGCTTTCTTATCGCCTTTAGCGGTTTCACAGGCACTGAGCACCAATAATTCAATGGCGGTGTCACCATTAAGTGCATTAGTTTGGAGTGCCTGATCTAATTCGGTGACATTAATGCGATTGTCCCAGGACAGAATAAAGGTATCCTTTGCAGCAGAGCTAAATTGACCATGGGTGGCAATATGGACGATGGGGAAACTGGAGGATTGCAGTTCTTTCTTTAAGGAATCACGGGTAAATGCTTGATTCAAGAGCACTTCTCCTTGAGGAATGGTTGCTCGGATGGCATCCATTTCTGATGCCACATGACCTAGGGGTGCAAAGCCCTGGCGTCCCTCAGTTAGACCTGCTGCCAAAATCTGGATATGCTCTCTGGGAATAGGTTGGGGAGAGATCAGTTTGAGCCCCGGTGTAAGAGCAACGTTATAGTCTTCGATTAAAAAGTGTTCTCCATCATGCAATGCTCCCATAGGGACTACCTGAAGGGGTTTGTCGGGAACAAAAACAAGGGTGCTTACACCGCTGTTTTTTAGATCCATCGCAACAGGACGAATTAGCCAATCGTAGAGCTGTTGAGATGGAGCCAGATAATTTCGTCGACTGCGAATTACTAAAGTTTCTCGTAATTGTTGTGTGAGGGACTCGATCTCAGCTTTAGAAACTGGTGTGGAATAACTATATAATGGACGGTTAGGTAACCGTAAAATGACCTCTAATCGATCTTCCAGAAGAATTGGATAAAAAATTGCTGCTTGCGAATCAATTTTATCAATTTGGATAGGCTGTACATCCATGCAAGCTTCCTTAAAGAAGTCATCTAACTCTGCTAGCTGAAGAGATTCAATAACATCACGTGCCTTTTCCAGATCGTTTTCGTTAATAGGCTGGCCAGGTTCAGACTGGAGTAAAAGATCAACCAATCCTCGATAAATGGGTTCGATACTTTCTTTGAACGAGAATTGTAAGTCAGAACTGGTGGCAACTAAATCACCCCGTAGAGTTTTGAGGATATTAACAGAATTAGTGTAAGATGCGATCGCATCCTCTCGCATCCCCTGATGTTTCAAAATCCGTCCTAACTGCCATTGCCACCGATAAGCAATATCCGAGGCATTCAAAGTCTGAGCCAGGTTGAGCGCCTGTCGCGTTAAGTCAATTGCCTCATCCCACTGTTTAGCCTGTTCATACACATTCCCCAACTGTCCTAGGGCATAGGATTCGACCCGCTGGTCATCAATTAACCGGGCTTGCTGAATAGCCTTAGCTGCTATCTGAGCAAGAGATGTCCAATCTGGAGCAGATGTGCCAGTATATTCTTGATACAACTTTGTAAGATTATGGACTAAGTTAACTTGTCCATAAATAGTGGTGTGGCTAATCGGCAAATCCTCTAATTGGCCCATGATAGTCTTGCCCAAAGATCTAGCCTGCTCTTCTTGCCCTGTCGTAACCCACAATCCTAATTGCGCTAGCTGGCTTCTCAGCTGTGTTTCTGGTGGCAGAGATAACTGGGCCGCTTGTTGATAGTATCCCTCAGCGGCAGTCAAATCTTGTTGAGCCTGAGCTGTTTTACCGAGACTAATCAGCGTTTCCCCTATTTCGTCAGGAAGTTGTAATGCTTGCGCAATGGTCAGACTTTGGCCCAAAGTCTGACGAGACTGTTCTAGTTGACCAACAACTCGTAGCAGGTTGCCCAGACGTCGCAGCGTAATGACATGTAGCTCGGACTCAGGTTGATTTGTCAAAGTGTCCCGTACACCAACCAGTCGATCAACTGCCCGTCGATAAAAACCTAAATCGTATAGTGCTTGGCTTTGGTTCAGTTGACTTTGAACCACACCCGTTACATTATCAATTTGCTGATAGATCTCTTCAGCCTGTTGCCAGTGGAGTAGAGCCTCTTCTGCTTGCCCCTGATTAAGCTGGAAATTACCTTGATTTGTTAAAATCTGAGCATAGCTTGGTAGCTGTATTGTAGGTACATCCACTACATCCGGTAAGAGGTCCAGACTACTGCCCATGGCTTGAGATGCTTCCAATCCTTGGCCTATTTTTTGATAAGTTAGGGCTAAGTTACTGAGGATTCTTGCTTGCCCCCAAGTGTTGCGTTGCGTCTGATATAGTTGCAGTGCCTGTTGCCAGGTAGTAATGGCTGCCCTATATTGACCTGATGTATATAGATTGCTGCCGCATTCTTCTAATTGAAGCGCATCTACACATGGATGCTCAGTAGTTAGCGCAGTAGTCTGAATGCTGGTATGTTTCTCTGCCATACTTGCTGAGAATGCAGGGGCTTGATTAGACCAAATCCAGCAAATAGTAAATCCTAAGACTACCCAAATGGGAAAAAATAACTGACGTCGGTACCGGTGATTAGGTCGCATAGATCTGACATATAGGAATCGACGATTAGCGCAAAAATGAACAAAAATGAAACTATAAAATTAGTAGCGGAGCATTCTAACTTGATTGACACCGAGGGTAAAACTGCTGAGAACTATTATGGGAATGATTAACAGCTTGAGATGTCAAAATAATCTCTCCCTCTAAACCTGTCATCCAGCCTTGAGCTTCAACCAGTTGAGATAACTCAGGAGATTGAGACTGCAACCCTGTTTCCAACATTGCAGGTGCTATGTGTTGAGTTTGCTCTAGAAGATGGTTGCTATAGCCCAAGTCGGTAAAAAGATGTCGCTCTTGAATAGCAGCTTCAGGGGTGAGCGGAAGCCCACCTCGGCCTGTTATGGTGAATCTGCCTGTTGTTGCAGTATTGACTGTGCCACAGGATTCTCCCACCTGATTAGTAGCATCCGCTAAGCCTTCTGGTAAATTAGTTAACCCTTGATCCGGTTCAACATCGGGACGGTTAATAATTACTGTACCATCTGTTCCAAATTGGGAACTGGCATCAATATCATTGGTACCATTGCCTGTCATTGCAGGTCTCTCGGCCAAACCTAAAATACTGGATGCTGTAATTTGAATATTGCCGCCAGGACCATTAATAGCTCTAGCAAGAACGTCACTATCTTGTCCTGGTATCGCTATCAAAAATGGTGTATCAATAGTTATGTTGCCACCAGAGCCACCATCTCCAGCTTGGGCAGAAATCCGACCAGCTTCATACAGAATAATGTCTTCAGCCGCATTTAGAGTAACGTTACCACCGTCAGTGGTTTGAGTGGAAGCCGTTATTTGAGCCCGAGAGATTAACCTAATTTGATCCGCAGTAACATCAATTTCACCCGCTTGGCCATTTCCCTGACCAATGGCAAACAATCCTGATGTACGGGTGTCATTCCCGGTAATCTCCAGTCGATCCATATTGCGCAGTGTGATACTGCCTGCAGTGCCTGAGCCTAAGGCTGTTGAACCTATGACTGCACTATCCGCTAGCTTGAGCAGTCCAGCCTCTATGAGAATTTCACCTCCTTGACTGGTAGACAAATTACCAGTTACTTCACCTGGTTGCACCTGACTGATAATACCGCTGGACCCGTTTTCTGATTCTCCTGTCAGGATGACCACATCTGCCTGGACAGTAATTTGTCCACCATTTCCAGCATCACCAAAGGTGGTGGCTTGTATTTGGGAGCCATCTTGAACGGTTAACTGCCCTGTAGTTAGCCAAATATTGCCGGCATTTCCCACATCAGAAGTGACAATACCAATACCTGGTGGAGCATTTGGATTCTGCAAAAATTCATTTGCAAGGGTTTTTAATGAGGATTCCTCTTGGAGGGATGTTTCAGTGGCAGCAGTTATGCGGAGATTACCTCCGTTTCCAGGACCATAGGTGTTGGCTACAATAATGGCATTATTCTGTAAACGTAGGGTTGTTGTTTCGATGCTCACATCTCCCCCTTGGCCAATTGCTCCAGCTCCTACCTCAGTACCTAGCCCGCTGGCATTCAGGGCAACAACATTGGCATAGGATTGATTTTGTCCTTGAATGGTTACATTGCCACTATTACCTGGTCCCTGGGTTTCTGAGGAAAGAACTGATCCGTTAGTCATGGTTAGCTCATCGACACTGATATTCACATCAGAACCTTGAGCTAAGCTAGTTGTAATTCCTTGAATGGCAGAGTCAGTTAAGTTTAGTTGCGTAGCATTGAGATTCAGCTCTCCTCCCTCAAAAGAACCAAACGTGATGCCAAAAATTCCTGAACTGTCTAGGGTTACCTCATTACCATGTAGATTCACTTGACCGCCACCAGGGCCGCCCACATCAATCAATGAACCCAGTATCTGGATATCCTGATGGGTATCAGCGGGAGCATAACTAAATTCAAAACCTTGGGGTGCTGTTGACAAGCTGATTTTGCTTTCTGGACTAACACTACCCAGGACAATATTGCCCCCTGGTGCTGTTAGATTCCCTCCTAGAAGATTGATGTCACCTCCGATTAGAGCCAGGGTATTAAACAGATTGAACAGTCCTGCTGGAGCCCCTAATGTGTTGACAGCTGAAGCTGCTTGAGACTGGTTCACAATGGGAGCAGCTATGTTGCCAAACTGCAGGCCAACGGGAGTACTAACCGTTAGCTGTACTGGTTCTGTAGGTGCTCCGGCAATAAACTCATCACCATTGAGAAAATTGACGCGTTCAGCTGTGCTAGCAACAAAAGCACCTCCATTAAGGCTCAGCTCAGCATTTGGGCCAAATGTGATCCCAGCGGGGTTAAGTAAAAAGAAGTTAGCGGCTCCTGGCCCTACAACAAGATTTCCTAAAATGTTTGAAGCCTGAGTTGGATCGCTGACCCGACTAAAGATATTGGTTGCACCGCCATCATTAAAGATGACGGCTACCCCCTCAGGAATACTAAACTCGCTGAAACTATGAAAAAGATTATTTCCAGCAACACTAGCCCCTGTAATAAAACATGTGGTAGTGCAGTCAGCGCTGCCGGCCAGTGTAGTTGCGGTCGATCCATCGGCTACCACGCGTATTTGAGCATTGGCTGGCATGGTAGAAAGCAGGAACACTAATCCATTAACAAGCCATGGAGCAGTAGATAGCTGATTAGCTAATTTGGCAGTAGCACTAAGGAAATAGCGACGAAGATCTTGTATGGCCATATGAGTGCAAAGTCTCTACAGCAACTGAGATTGCCAAGGGAATGAAAAAATTGTGCTCACGTTCAGGATAGTCGTTTTGCTTTAGAGGAAACTACGTTTGAATTTGGACGTGGTTTTAAACTTGGGGAGTTAATCAGCTTTTTTGCTTTTTTGTATTGCAAACATAACAGTTGAAAAACCAATACATTTCCAAGAATACCCACTTAAGATGCCTGAATATTTATTAGAAACACATATTTTTGTTATTGGCTAGAAAGTCCCTAGATAGGGCATTACAGGAATGCTGAAGTCTCAAATACGCCAAATTGATATATCAAAACACACTTAAAGGTTGATTGATAGAGATTCGATAAATACTTTTCACACGGTTAAAGAGAAATGTAAGTAATTCGTATTTGGAGCGATATATACCGTCTGTGAATCTATGGAGCTTTAAAGCAATCGAAATTTTACTAATTTGGTAAATACACTGAAATTTATAGTCTACTTCATTAAAAGTTTAGAGAAAACCTTCTAAGAAATACGTATTTGTAACGAGGACAATACATCCTATCAATTTTTTTAAGTATGGCTGTTCAGTAGTCACACGTTTTTGCCCATAACTTAAGTCTACGTGCAAGCACGATGGTTCAGGCTTGGTATTGGTAGCAATATATACGCAAAGCCACCTGTTGATAGAGCGCAAAGAGCTTTCGGCTCCACAAGTACTTAAGTAGACATCATCAGTACAACACCTACTAAAAAGCCGTAATTCTTCTTTCTCACTGTTGGTTATTAATTCACTAAATAGTCTGTCGTTACTGATATCTACACAATCCCTGGCATGTTTAATAAATCTCTCACTAAGGTATTCCCTCTTCGGCTGCTGATTAGTACTCTAGCTACAGGTACTATGGCACTTGGTTTTCAGCAAAATGCTCAGGCTCTAACTTTCAATTTTAATTTCACTGAAGATACTCCTGCGATTTACGTCACCAGGGTGAATCAGATAGGAGATGTCTGGAGTAACTATATTCATGATGACGTAACTGTAAATATTAATGTTGAAGTCGGGGCGTTGCCCAGCGGCTATCTGGGTGGGGCTCGACCTAGTATGGTAAAGGTAAATTATGCTGATGTTGTCCAACAATTGGAGTTAGATCGGCTTTCAGATCAAGATCAAAGTGCGGTGGCAAATTTGCCCACTTATCAGTCTTCAGTAGGTGAAATTAGCATTGCTCGGACAATTAATCAGACAAGTGATGCCACTGGTCTTGTCCACACTGATACTAGTGCAACAAATCTTTGGCTTACACGAGCCAATGCTAAAGCACTGGGAATTGTATCTGGTAATGATACTACGGTAGATGCCGTTATCCGTTTGAGTGATCAGGTGGCTTGGGACTTCGATCCCAGGAATGATATTATGTCTGACCGATATGATTTTGCAGGAACTGTTTATCATGAGTTAACTCATACCCTCGGATTTTTAAGTGGGGTTGACGTCCTAGACTACAATGCCAAAAATGGTATTTTTCTCTCTGATGATAGCTATGACTACATTACCAGCATGGATCTATTTCGCTACTCTGAGATAGTTAAAGGTAGTGGAACAATTGACTGGACAGTCGATACGGACACCGAATACTTTTCGGTAGATGGTGGACAAAGTCAACTTGCAGAGTTTACTAATGGTTCTGCAGCATCTGCCAATGCTGACAATTATCAAGTTAGTCACTTTAGAGATGGCACCAACAGTGTTATGAGACCTACTTTATCCAAAGGTGAGCGGTCTCTGCTGACAGGGCTTGATCTGCAGGTCATGGATGTCATTGGCTGGGATCGAGCAGCAGGTAGCCAAACTAACTATCAAAACTCTACCATTTCATATCGTTCTGATGGTGATAGCTTTGATGGAGCGCTGTCTTGGGGAGGGTGGAGTAATACTGGTTATAACTACAATTTCTGGCAGGAGGATGGATTCCTTGCATCTTCAACAGAGGAATCTTCTAATCACCAAGATGTTCCAGAACCGGGAATGCTGATGGGGGTGGGTGTGATCGCACTTCTCGGACTTAAATCTCTAAAAAAATGTTCATAGTTTTTGACAATGTCAAAACTATTTTGCTCATTTAGTTCTTCATGGGGGAATAAAACTATGGCCAAGCGCTATCAAAAATTATTAGCCATTAGCTTTGGCGGACTACTCTGCTTAAGTTTAGAGATAACGCCTAGCTTTGCAGGGACGCCAACACAATCAGATGTTCCTGTGCAGGGGCTGCCAGGGCGTCGTCTAGGTGGTGGTACCCGTAATCCTGATGGTGGTTATGTAGAGCAGATGCCGCTAGTGGCGCTGATTCCTGAAAACAACTTAGGCATTACCACAGCAGCATTGCCAAAGTTTCTCTTTTACTTGCCAGCTGCCAGTGAGGTAAGAGATGTTGAATTCGTATTGTATGACGAAGCAGATAACCTCATTTATGAAACAACAGTATCGGTTTCACCGATGGCGGGCATTTTTGGCGTGGATTTATCTTCAGCAGAAGGACTAGCTCCATTACAACTGGATAAAAACTACCATTGGTACTTTTCGATTATTGCCGATGATCGAGCCCAAGACATGTCTGTGGATGGGTGGACTCGTCGAGTTGAGTTGGCAACATGGGTTCAAGAACAGTCATTGAACTCTGATTTAGCCCTACGACTGAAATCAGCTACCCCATTAGAACAAGCACGATTGCTCCATCAAGAAGCTCAGCTATGGCATGATGCAGCCATAATTTTAGAAAACCTACAACAGACTGAGCCTGACAATCCATTAGTTGCTGAGGAATGGAATAATCTACTGCATGCAGTGAATCTGACAGAACTAGGCTCAGTATCGATGAATCGAGTCTCTATTGTTAGTTTAAGAGATGATGCTAATATTTCCAGCTTGATGGATTAGCTAGTAATGCGGCTGCTTTGTGCGAAGGCACTGGTTTCGAAAAAAAGTACCCCTGACCATATTCGCATCCCCAATTTTTGAGCTGGGTAGCCTGCTTAGCTGCCTCAATTCCTTCGGCAACAACATTCATGTTCAGGTTGTGACTGAGGGCAATGATGGTCTTGACAATTGCCTCATTTTCAGAGGCTTCATGCATGCGGATCACAAATGAACGATCTATCTTGAGAGTGTCTACAGGAAAACGGTGTAGATAGCTAAGAGAGGAATATCCAGTACCAAAATCGTCGATGCCAAGTTTAACGTTAAGGGCTTTTAAGCGCAGTAATCCCTCAATCGAGGTTTCGACATCGTCCATCACAGCACTCTCGGTTAATTCCAGTTTTAATGTATCAGGTCGTAGGCCAGTTTCTTGAATGATATTTTGAATATTCTCAACCAGGTGTTTGTCTGTGAACTGGCAACCGGAAAGGTTAACGCTCATAAAAATCGGTGGGGTTTTGGGAAATTTTTGATGCCACGCTTGCATCTGGAGACAGGCTTCTCGCAACACCCAATACCCCAGGGGGACGATTAAACCGCTTTCCTCAGCCAGGGAAATAAAGTTGCCGGGATAGATTAGACCTTTTTGAGGATGTTGCCAACGCACTAGGGCTTCAAATCCTCTAACTAACCCTGTCTTTAAGCAGACTAGGGGTTGGTAATGTAGCTGTAGATGATTTTGTTTGATCGCCTGGTGTAAATCAGCTTCTATGGAAAAACGGTTGACTGATTGGGCCAGCATTTGTGTGGAAAAAACTTCATATCGAGCCTTTCCCATCGATTTGGCTCGATGCATGGCGATATGGGCATCACGAATAATTGCCTCTGGTTTTTGATGACATCCTTTTTCACTGAGGGCAATTCCGATACTGGCGGTTAGATTCAGCTGTTGTGTTTTCAGGTATACTGGCTTGGTTATGCTAGCCTGTAATCGGTCAGCTAACGCGGTAGCCGCTTTGGAGTTGGGGCATTGCTTTAGTAAAAGAACAAAGTCATCTCCATCTAGCTTGGCTAGGTGACTCTCAGATGGAAGATTCGACCGTAGTCGAGATGTTATTATCCGTAGTAGTTTATCTCCAGCTGCACGACCAAAATTGTTGTTAATAAGTGTAAACCGATCAATATCAATAAACAGAACTGCTAAATTTTTGTTTGCTTCGTGAGATTTTTTTTGTAGGACTTTTTCCAGGGTTTGAATAAAGAATTTGCGGTTAGATAACCCTGTGAGTTCGTCAAAAAAGCTGTGGTAAAACTCCTTGTAACCTAAGGCCATAATGCCCGCAAGGCTGAACCCTAATGTAGGAATAAAACAAGGAATCCAAACAGTCTGCGTGAGGCTAAAAAAAGTTATGGCTACAATACCTGAAACCCCACCAAGGCTTGTCAAACTGAGAATACTCAATCGCTTTGAGTGGTAGATGAGGAAACTACCTGCCAGGGTCCATAGCCCAATCCACACTATTTCTAGAGCGTCTGGCCAAAATTGAAGCAGTGGCCTTTCTCCTGTGACAGCGCTTAAAATCTGACTGGTCATATGGGCATGAATAACCACACCGGGCAAGACAAAATCATTGGTCTTGGATGAGCTGTAGGGTGTGTAAAAATAATCTTTCTCACTTAGTGCTGTTGTCCCAATTAAAATGATTTTGTCTTCAATCCAGCTGGGATCAAATCGGTTTTGTAAGACATCACTGAGGGATATTATTCTTGCTGGTTGACTGGGAGAACGATACTTTAAAAGCGATTGGTACCCAGCATTATCAATGGTTTGGTAGCCACCAGAACTGCGGTTTAACCGCTCAAAGTGGGTATCGCCTATCTGCATACTCTTTGCTGTAAAACTAGGCTCAGGATCAACGTTGGGATTATTCTCAGCGAGATAGTGCAGACTTAGACGCAGCGATAGGGAATAAAATTTTTCCTCCCCTAAGGCTGCAAACATAAAATGTCGTCGGACTACACCATCTGGGTCAATTACTAAGTCATTAAAGGCAATTTGGTCGTGGGGGACACCTGGAGGTGGGGGAACACTCTCATAATCTGGACCGCCTAAATTTTCAATGGAAATAACGTTTTTGGCCTGCAGTTCCTTTTTTAAAAGCTGGTGCCCTCGGGAGTGGGGAATATCTCGATAAATGTCTAATCCAATGGTGGTGGGATTATGCTGCTGTAGTTGGGCCAATAATTTAGCGATGACTTCGTCAGCTAGCGGCCAGGTTTGCTGAGCTTGAATATCGTCTTCAGTGATACCTACGATCAGGATGCGGGGATCGGGAGGAGAGACAGGTTGCGATCGCAGCATCCAATCATACATGGCTAGCTCTAATGGCTGAGACAACCCCAGTTGACGCAAACCAACCATTGAGCCAGTTACAACAATTGCAATCAATATTAAAGGCCAGTATCCTCGAAAACAAGCTGCTTGAAAGGCATTTAAGGGCATAGACACTGCCGCATAAATTTTCTTTTTCAGGAGTAATAGCGGCACGAAAGCAAAACCGGCTGTGGTGTGACCCCAGATTACCCGGAAGGCCCATAGGGATAACGGTGAGGGGCCAGCTCGCTCCTATTAAAGGGATTGAAAGATGCCTTGCTCCAGTTGGACAACCGCCGACATTATTCCCGTCTCTGGATCATTCAAGAGTGACTGTTCCACCCCTTGTAAATAGTCTACCAAATTGGTTTTGAGCACGGGACGTTCCAACTCCACCGTATGCTGATAATCCCAAAGATCCCAAATAAAAATCCCAACACCTACAATCGGATCCACTAAACTGGTGCCCAACTCAGCCGCCACCGTTCCCCCTGTTTTCGCCGCTAATTTAGAGGCTGCAGTTCCAGCTAACTTAGAACTGGCTTTACTACCGATTTTGCCCACAGTAGTCAATACTAGCGGCTTGGTTAGCAGGTAACTACTGCCCCCGACCAACATCTTGAGCGAAAGATTGGAGAGAGTCCCTTCCGTATCTTGAACTGTGGTGGAAATATCGGACAAATATCGCTCCCATTGCCCTTGCGGAATTCGATATTTCACTTGCACCTGATCCATATTCTGGCGCAATGCGAGTAAATAATGATTGATGGTTTCTGTGGTGAGATTTTCCAATTGGATTTGGGCCGTTTGAGGGACTAACACCTGTTTTGCAAACTGTTTTTGAAACTCCCCCGTAAAGCGACTAATCACGGCCTCATTGGCCGTCATCTGATGCGGGTTCACCCTATGGAGCGCAGCTGATGACACCCATACCAGAGGCGTCATAAACTCGATCTTTTTCTGGTTTAAATAACCAAAGTACCAATCAAGGAAATGGTCTACTCGACCTTCTAACTGGATTTCCCAATCATCTAGCTCAGCCTTTGCAAATTCCTGGGCACTTTGATGGGCGGTTTGAACTGCCTCTACTAGGGCTTTATCTAAATTCGCCCGCCTGGGGATTGCCGGAACCGTTACCTCCGTTAATGGTGGCCTTGCCTGTTGCACTGGGGAAGGTGAAGAGTAAAACAAGAGTGCCTTCCCCACCAAGGGGATCACCACTACTAAAATAATTGCTCCCCAAATGAAGGGTTGGAGCGATCTCAATAAATTACTCCATGCGGCAATTCGCTCGGTCTTTTCAGAATAGGAGGTCTTTTTAGAGTCAGGTGGTTGAGGCGTTAATGCTGAAGATGTTGGAGTTGCACTTGATGTGGTCGGTTGACTCAGACGGTTGCGACCTTGGGAAATGCGTTTAGCTTCATCAGGGGAAGCATGCACCACGATTTCCTCAAAGGAGGACCGGGGGGCGGAGGGAGAAAAAGAGGATGCATCAAGCTTAGAGTCACTCGCTGGCTCTGCACAGTCGGATAGGTCTGGCTGTTGTTTATTTGGTTGCTGTTCCATGGTTGCTACCTCACACATCATCAAGGGCACCTAGATTCCTAAGATACCCATTTATGACCCAGTTGAATCAATTTTCTTTGCTCAGAGGCCGAGTAGGGTTCATGGTGACGCACCTAATCTTCAATCACCAAGGAGGTAAGCTGTAGGACAGGCAGTCACACTTGGATAACCATGGCCGCTTACCGAAATAATATCTGCCCACCATCACTCTGCAATTTTACCAAATCGAACATGGAGACAGAGAGAATGTAAGGCCTGTTGAAAGTCCCCGAAAAAGTTTACAAGTTACGGTGGGCAAGCACAGAGATTAGCAAAGCGCAAAAGCTCTTCAGAAGTTGTTGCCCACCCTAGGTTTACTTCTTAGGTTTTACACTGGAACTGTTCTCACCCTACCTCGCGCTAATTAACCGATAATGGAAGTCCGGCCAGGTTCGGGGATTCTCACCCAGCAAATTTAGTTGAGGGGTGAGCGAAGACGAACCCCGGATGAATTGTGTAAGCAACTCACTGGTTCGGCTAAAAATTTGATTTAGAGGCTGAACCGGTTTCGATTAAAAATCTATTTCTGCCTTTCTCACCAAAGTCCACCTGATGTTGTTTATTCGGGTAATCTTTCAGAATTGAGTTCCAAAGTTTTGATGCGGCTTGATTACTTGCAGAATAAGAGATTTCCCACAATCCTGTGTATTTATTTAGGAGTTGTTGTGATACCAATGTTCCAATACCTAACCTTCTATATCTTCTCAGTATAAAAAATTCGGCAATCTGGTAATCCCAATCCTCATTTCCAGGATTCATACGCACCATCACGAATCCTGCTAGATTTTTATTTATAGATATTAGATATGCGTGTCTTTCTTTCTCCTGAAAATATGCCTCAAACCAGCGATAAGCAAACATACCATCTAGACCAATCTCGAATTGGTCAAATTCAGAGTAGTCATGCATGCAAAGATGTACCAAGTTCCGGAGAATAGATTTCTCTGCAATAGTCACGCGTTGTAATTCGATGTTCATTTTCTAGTGTGTTTGGTGACTGTCTGACAAGCTATCACAAATGTCTTTTATATAGAGATTGGTTGTGTTATCAGTTTTTTGCTCAGTACGGTATTACTTCCAGGGATAAACCTTTAAATATCTTCAGAATCCCATTGATTTTGTGCCGTCCCAATATATATAACTCGCGTATCATCATCGAACTGCACCTGAAACCCGCCAGTTTTCCAAAAGTGCATCAGATTAGCCATCTGATCTAAAGGATTACGGCCAAATAGGTCAAATCCCTGTATCGTCACTTCTGAAAACCCCGCTTGCACCAGCAGTTCCTCCAGCTCCTCTGGCCTCACAAACTTTTGCCAATCATGAATCCCTCGGGGAATCAATCGTAGTACATCCTCCAGCAGCCAGATCATCAGCACCCGCGACTGCCAGGTGCGATTAATCGTATCAAAGCAAAATTGCCCCCCTGGCCGCAGCACCCGCCCAATTTCCGCCACCGTCGCCGCCGGACTCTCCACATGTTCCAACACATCCACACAGACCACCACATCAAAGCCGTCATCTTCAAACGGTAGGGTTTCCCCCACCCCCACCCGATAATCAATCGTTAGCCCCATGGCCGCACTATGGCCTTCCGCTGCCTCAATACAGGCCGCCGACTGATCAATGCCAGTAACTTCCGCCCCCCGCTGAGCCAAAAACTCACAGGTATACCCCCCACCGCAGCCTACATCCAACACCTTCAGACCATGCCAATCAGAAATCACCCGATCAAAATACTCAAACCGCAGAGGATTCAGCTTACTTAGCGGAAAAATTGTTGCCGTCTCACTCCACCACTGGGCGGCCTGTTGGTCGTAAAATGCAAGGTTGTTGCGTTCCATAATAGTTGTGGCAATATCCGTGGCTCAGGTCTCTATTATTATCCCAGTCTTAAACGAAGCCAGTTGCCTGGGCCGCACCATACGACATCTAGACATTCTGGACCCGCCTGCTAAGGAAATTATTGTCGTTGATGGCGGCAGCACCGATGATACCGTAGCCATTGCTAAAGACCATGGAGTCAGGGTAATCTTTGCTGACCGACCGGGCCGCTCGGTGCAAATGAACCTGGGGGCAAAACAAGCAACTGGCGATATTTTGTGTTTTCTCCATGGAGATACCAGGGTACCAGACGATGTCGTCGAGGTCATAACTGTGACCCTGACAAATCCAGCCATTGCCTGCGGCGGCTTTATTTCTGTTATGGCAGGACAACAAATCACCCGTTGGGGCATCTCGTTGCACAATACTATTAAAACCCATTATGCCGCACTGTTGTTTCGGCCCCATCGTTACTTTTGCGACGGATTACGAGTTCTGTTTGGAGACCAGGTAATGTTCTGTCGGCGGTCAGACTTTTGGACCTGCGGTGGTTTTGATGAGAGCTTACCGATTATGGAAGACGCAGATTTGTGTGCAAAACTGGCGCGTTTGGGCCGTATTTACCAGGTAAATCGACTGGTACAGTCGTCTGACCGTCGGGTGGCTAAATGGGGACCGCTAAAGGCCAATTTTATTTATCTGGTCATTGGTGGCCTGTGGGGCATGGGTGTGCCTGGAAAATGGCTAAAGCGATTTTATGAAGACGTGCGTTGATTTAACGCCCATTTAGTTGCCAACTGTAGGGCAGGTAAACCACTTTTACAGACTCTGGTAGCTGAGCAGCGGTGTAATAACGATCGCAATATTTCACAATTGAATCTGCCACTGTTAGAAAATCAGCCTTATACCATTTTAAAATCTTGCTGCAGTAGAGAGTCTGGCTAGCGGCATCGTAGCGGACTTTGGCTGGGTTGTTGATAAAGCGATCGCAATCCTCCTCCAGCTGCTCTGTCAGCTTATCTGGTCCATAGGCCTCTGCCCTTAACAGCGGACAGCCAATGGATGCACATACCAGGGCAAAATGAATACGCGGGTCGAGAAACTGCTGGCGCAGGATATCGTGTTCGATATTGTTCAGGCTTAGAGATCGACCGTTTAAGGTGTAGACCGTTTTAGTAAAGAACTGCAGAAAGGCTAGCCAGTTGGGAATGCCAAGCACCTTGGGCCGAATGGACGTAATCGGGTACTGATGGAGCACTTGCCTGATAGTGAGGGCGTTGTAGAGGTTTAGGAGAGTTGCGATCGCCTGCTTCCTGGTTAATTCCTGCAGGTCCACATTACCCATCTCGGTCAGCCACTGTTCCAGTTCCGGCAACGATTCTTGTCGCCATTGACCATAAGCAACCCGACCTTGGTCGTTAACATAGTTTCGCAGTAGCTTATCCCAGCTAGCAAAGATGCTCATCTCCCCACTCCCCATCTTCCCAAAAACTTCAAACCCAATGAAATGTCAGACTAACTTCAATCACACAAATTTAACCATTATCTTGTCAAATCACCTTGAATATATAGATGGAGAGTGGGGTATTAACGTAGACAATGCATCAGTTACCCATGCCGTGAACCAACTTGTTATCAACAATATTTAAACTTTTGTAACGACTCCCAGGTATTCGCAGATTTTTTACTGCGGTTTTTTGAGATCCCCTGAGGCGAGTAGTTGTATGCCGTCTGGCTATCAATGTCAGAAACATAGAGCAGTTAATAGGTGCTTGTAATTAGCCGTATCAAATTTTTGGGAGAATCAGGCAAGTGTTTGTTACCATCCTTCGAGTTCGCTACAGGTTGCTGATAGTCGCAACAGCTCTGATACTGGCATTTGTAAGTGTATTTTTGGATGTTGGCAGTTCCTTTGCTACACAACCTCGAAACTTTCAAGTCATGCGAGCTGCTAGACCACAACCACCCCATGACGCTATCATTGGGTGTCCACCTCGTACATGTGGTCCCCAGCGTTTAGCGAATGGTAGTGCACTCCTTAGCTCACCACTTACCATACGTGATCCTCAAACGGTTAGTAATAGTCGGTTTGTAACTGTTCAAGGAGCATCTTCCAATGCGGATGATATTGTTCAGCTTGTAGATGATGCCGTCTCCGTATGGGAAAAGGCATTTGAGCCTGCTAGTTTTCCCAACATTACGATCCATGTGGGCTGGGCCGATTTTGGGATAGGGGGGCTCTCTGATCAGAATGGTTCACTGGCACCAGATCCCGACTATCCAGAATCTTTTATGGTACCGAGTGATGCCATTGGGCTTCACATTTGTGGTGCTCCCATATCGTCAAATCAGAGCCCCGACCCTTATGTTGATTCTTCAGGAAATGGCTGTAGACCCGCTGCTTTAGATGAAGTGACTGTCTTATTTAATAGTGAACCACTGTCATTTGACTACAGTGGGCAACAAGGTGACATAAAACTGTTGTTAGATAGCAATCCGTTCAATGCTTTAATCTGGGATAATTTGCAGACTATTCCACTGAAAGGAAGCCGACTAGAATTGACCCCTGATGTGGTTGACCTTTTTACTGTTGCCTTACATGAAGTGGGGCATGTGCTTGGGTTTTCTGAGATTAATCCAGCTGTAGAAGATTTGATCAATCAAGGTCCTCTCTTTGACGCCGCCCATATCCCTGCTGAGAAGCCATCCGTTATGGCTGAGTACTTGGCAATGAATACACGAAAGTGTCCCACCCCGGATGATGTAGAGCTGATTCATGCGTTTGGCTCCTATGTGCCAGAGGCTTCTGGATATGCGCCCAGTAGTTTAACCCCCTGCCAAGAGTCACCAGCAAGGTATGTTCCATAATTGACTAAGTATGTTGACCTAATCATCATTGCTCAGTCCAATGGAACCTCGGTACTTAAAGCATAGTTGAATAATCTGTTTAACCCGTGCTTAGACTTGAATTGAGCTTAATGCTTCTAAAAATTTAAGAAATCTTGCCTTAGGACATATTTCCTAGCCTGAGGCAAGGTTTCTCTTTTAGGCTAATACCGATTTGTTTTAGAGCCATTCTTAGCCCCCATGATGACTCAAATACTTTCCTCCCGGATAACGGAGGTTACTGCCTACTTATTTGCTTACCAAAGATTAGTGCTAATGGGGGGAATTTCCTCATTAGGGTTGATCTTTGGAACCGCTGATGCGATCGCACAAGTAACTCCCGATGCGGCATTACCCATAGGAGAAAATACTACTGTTAACCTTAATGGAGGAACCTATGACATTAGCGGTGGTGCAACCCGAGGTAGTAATTTATTCCACAGCTTTGACTCATTTTCCCTGGGCACGGGTGAGGAGGCTTTTTTTAATCATGCACCAACCATTGATACAGTTTTAAGTCGGGTTACAGGCGGAAGCGCGTCCAATATTGACGGTACGATTCGCACACCGATTAACAGTATCGCCGATCTGTTTTTTATCAATCCGCAGGGAATTGTTTTTGGTCCCAATGCCGCCCTTGACATTGGTGGCTCTTTTATTGCCAGCACTGCTACCCAATTGACCTTTGCAGATGGAACAACTTTCAATACGGCTAATCCTCAAACTACGACACTCACCATCAGTCGTCCCTCGGGGTTAATTTTAGGAGAAAAATCAGGCTCCATTGAGAATCAGTCAACTGTCGAGCTTTTCCCAGGTTTTCCTGTAGGTTTGGAGGTACTTTCAGGAGAATCAATCATACTTGTGGGGAATGGCCTTAATATGACTGGCGGTAAGCTAACCGCTTTCTCAGGTCGAATTGACATAGCTAGCCTGGCACCAGAAAGTACTGTAAGCTTGTTGCCCGCAAATGGGGTTAACCAATCAGGTTGGATGTTGGATGATGAGACGTTAGAAGGGCTAGTTTTTCAAGATATCCAACTATCTAGTTCCTCTCGTACCAATAATTTGTTTTTTAATTCCTCTCTTATTGATACATCGGGCGATTTTATAGGCAATCCAAATGGGACTCTCCGATTGTGGGGGCGGCAGATACTGTTGAGTGGAAGTAACCTGTTAAACAATAACTATGGCATTTCTCAGGGGGGAGATCTAACCATAGTCGCATCGGAAAGTTTACGTTTAAATGATCTTTCTTTAATCTCTACGGCTACAGCTAGTGATGGAGAGGCAGGCAACCTGATATTAGATGTTCCTGAAGGGATTGTTGAACTAAGTAATGATAGTCAATTATCTGCACAGTCAGGTTTATTTATTGGTAATGGGGCTACTGGAGCAGCCGGTACATTAACCATAAATACGACAAATCTGAGTGTTAAAACGGGTTCGGTTGTGACAACTGGAGCATTAGATGATGCCCAAGGGGGAACACTGATTATTAATGCTCCTGACGGTTTTGTAGAAATTGTTGGTGTGTCCCAAAACAATAGCGGTATTAGTTTTAGTAGATTAGTTAGTGCTGTCAACGGTACACAACCTGCCGGAGATATTCAAATCGATACAGGCGCGTTGTTAATTCAGGATGGCGGACAAATCATATCTAGCACCTTTGGTAGAGGCAAAGGAGGAAACACAATTATTAATACCACCGAATCGGTTACAGTTACAGGGAATGTAGGAGGTGCTCCTAGCCAAATTTCCTCATCTACAGGTGAGTTTGAAGTATCCGATCCCAACTTAATTACTGGAGATGCGGGTTCTGTAAACATTGTGACTGGACGCTTAGTGGTGCAAGACGGAGGGACTATTTTTACGACCACCAATGGTCCCGGTCAGGGAGGGGCGTTAACAGTAAACGCAACTGAGATAATCTTAGACGGCAATGGCAATAATTTAACTGGCCTATTTGCTCGTACTAGAGGGGCTGGCAATTCTGGAATTTTAGAGGTTGAGGCCGATAGCCTTCAAATCCGGGACAGTGCTCGGATCACGGTGAGTACCGATGACAATCTCCTTCCCACGGAGTTAGGTACTGTCCGTGATGCTACCATTAATGCGCGCACCATTACCCTGGACAATGGTCAAATCACTGCGGAGTCTCTCACGGGTGACGGGGGTAATCTTAACTTTATGGTGGACGACTATATTCTGCTACGCAACAACGGTCTAATTTCTGCCACGGCGGGCACGGCAGGGGCTGGAGGGGCGGGGGGCAATATCATTATTGATGCTGATTCAGGTATTGTTGTGGCGATCCCAGAAGAAGATAGCGATATCAGAGCCAATGCCTTTGAAGGACGAGGGGGAAATGTCATTATTACCGCTCAAGGTGTGTTGGGTCTAGAACGCCGAGAAGCGCCCACTCCCCTAAGTGACATTACAGCCAGTTCCGAATCAGGCATCAATGGCACGGTTGAGGTGAATACTCTGGCATTTATTCCCTCACCAGAACGGATTGTTTTGCCGTCAGACGTTATTGATTCTTCTCAATTGTTGGCTCAGGGGTGTGATCAATTGAGTGCTGGCTCAACCAGTCAGGGAGAGTTTTATATTTCGGGACGGGGGGGTGTGAGTCCGTTAACCTCTGGGATATTAGGCAGTGATGAGGTGATCGATGATCTACGCTTGCCTGAGACTTGGGACGGTTCTAGTTCGCTTACAGAGGCCCAGGGATGGTACAGAAGTGATGTGGATGAGATAGTGCTAACAGCTGTTCCGCTGCCTGAGGTGACTCGTAGTCGATGCCGCTCTTAGGCGAGACCATAGGACAGTTTTGACGGGTATTTTAATTTAGGACCAATTGCCAATTAACATATAATTTGCCCAGACATAGGGGGTGGTATATCCATAGTCATTAATCAGAGACAACTGTGCCAGACGTACAGCTTCAGCAATGGGGGTATCTGGCTGGGAGAGGGCTTGATAAAAACGAATCATAAACTCTGTGTTGGGGGTATCTTGCGCTGTCCACAGGGTAGATAAAACGCTGCGGGTGCCTGTTCTGGCGGCTAGGCCAGCTAATCCTAAAACCGCTCGTTTATCACCTTGGGCTGTCTCACAGGCACTGAGTACCACTAACTCTAAGGGGTGTACGCCACCTTGACTGCCTAACTGGATCAAACCATTCAAGTCCTGAGCTGAAATCTGTTCTTGGTAGGCGACTAAATAGGTTTCATCAGGGTCAGAGCTAAAGACGCCATGGGTTTTCCAATGAATGGCTGAAAAATCACCTGTTTCTAGCTGGGCTCGCAGATTGTCGCTGGTAAATGATTCGTTGAGCAGCACATTCTTACTGTCTACGTATTGGGCAATGCCATCTAGTTCTTCTTCTAGCTTAGCAATTGGGGAAAATCGGGTTGCTTTAATTTCTTGTGGTAGGCCAATGCCGCCCATCAATACTTGCAACGATGGGGTGTCCGGCTGAGGAGTAAATAGTTGTAAGCGGGGGGCGATCGCAACCCCATATCCCTTTTCAATCAAATACTGCTCTCCATCATGGAGCACCGCCATGGGAATATTTCGCAATGCCCCATCTGGAACAAATACCAATGTCTTAGCTGGGGTTTGAGCTAGTTCCTTTTCTAACGGACGAATCAACCAGTCATAAACGGTTTGGGCATCTGCTATAACATCGGGTGTTTTACTGGGGTTAGTCAGACTGGATTGCAGTCTGGCCAGTGTCTTGTCCGCTATATCTTGAGGGATAAGAGATTCTCGGTATACGGTTGTCTCTGTGGCTCCGGGCAACTGAGCGATGACCGCGATGCGATCGCTTAAAATGATGGGATAAAGGATAGCAGTTTGGTCATCTTGCACCTGTTCTACTTGACTGGCATCCAGAGTACAGCCCAGATAGTTTTCTAATTCTGCCAGCTGTAGCTGATCAACAGTCTGAATCGCCTTTTTTAACCCATTGGCATCCTGCTTCTGTTCTGACAGTAACAGCTTAATATACTGACGATAAACGGGCTCTACATTATCCCGAAAAGAAAACTGAACATCAGTATTGACGCTCAATAAGTTATTGCGCACCTGTTGTAAGCTCTCAATAGCTGCTTGATAGCTCTGAATTGCCCCCAGACGATCGTTCTGGTGTTGTCGAAGTCTGCCGAGTTGCCATTCCCAGCGATAGCGAATTTCAGGGGCTTGTATGGTTTCTAAGCTTAACAACGCCCGCTGAGTCAAAATCTGGGCATCTGTCCATTGATTAGTCTGTTCATAGAGTGTGCCTAACTGTCCCAGGGCGTATGCTTCAGCCCGTTTATCCTTGAGGGTACGAGCCTGAGCAATCGCTGTTGATAACAGGTTGGCAATTTCTTCAGGCTGTAAGGCTATCGAGCTATTGTTTGTTTTCTCGGCGAGGGTTAATTCTGTCGATGATGACCGTGCTTTCATCAAACTCTCAGCCAGATGAATATAGCCATAGATAACCGTGCGACTGATGGGCAGTTGCGCAATCGCCTGCTTTACCTGGGGCAATGTTTCCATTGCTTGGGTGATCCGATTATGCTCAACCCGCAGTCGAAATAGATTTAACTGAGCCAGGGGCGCATTATTGATGTCAATGGCGCGTTGGTAAGCTGTCTGAGCTGATTGGATATACTGCTGAGTCTTGGCTTGACGACCAATGGCATCGAAGCGATTAGCCATGGCCCAGGCTGTATTGCCCAGTTCTAATAGGATATTGCTAGCTGTTTTGGGGTGGGTGGTGAGGGATAAACTCTCCTGGAGTACACGTTGAGCAGTTTCTAAGTCTCCGATTTGTCGTAGGGCACTACTTAAGCTGTATAACCCTGTTGCCTTGAGGTCATCATCGGGCTGTTGCTGAATGTGTTGATAGACAGCTTGCAAAACAGCTTTTGCTTGATGATTGAGCCCCAGATATTGTAACACTCGGGCTTGGTTGATGTTTGCGATCGCTACCCCCGCCAAATCGCCCGCTTGTCCGTAGAATTGTCCGGCTCTTTGCCAATCGCTCAGGGCTGCCTCAAAGTCACTCTGCAGCCACCGGAGTTTGCCTTGGGCATTTAGCACCTTGGCATAAATCACAGTCTGGGTCGATGAATAGGTTGTAGAGTCGACTGCTTCAACTAACTGCAAGCTAGCTGTTAGACTTTGGCTTGCCTGATCAAGTTGCCCCAGTTCCTGTTGAGCTAATGACAGATAGCTTAAACTCAATGCCTGGCCCCAGTTATCCCCTTGACGCTCAAATTCTAGACTTGCCCGTCGCCATTGCTGAACAGCCTTCGAATATTGCTCAGTTTCGTAATAGCCTAAGCCCTGTTGCAGTAAACCCTGATGTGTTTCAGCTGCCAAAACTGTTAACGGGCTTATATCCCTAGAGGAAATATCAATGATTGTCGGCATTAATACAGTGAGTATAAAACTCATCAGCCCGATCAGTAACCATCGCAACATTGCTCTATTTCCTTACTCGTTCTGTCCACATCGTTCTTGTATGGCTACAGGTGAAGTCGTTAAAACAGCATCGCCTGTAGCACTCATAAACCAGCCTTGAGCCTCAGTTATAGGTCCATTGTCAGACCATGTTTCTGGTAGTCGTAGATCATCCACAATATCCTGAGGGTTGAGGATCTCCAGTAAAGCAACTCCCCCTCGACCCGATGTGTAAAAGGCACCTTGTGATCCAACTGTAGTTAGATCACATCCCTGGATGATTAGCTGCGAAGCGTTCAGTAAACCATCCGGTAACATCACTAACCCCTGGGCAGGATCGACACCCAGATTGTTAATCTCAACCGTACCACTCAGACCAAACTCCGAGCTGGCTGTAATGTCACTTAAAGGAGTGAGTTTTGGCCTAGCTTCAATCCCTAAAGTACTTTGGGCATTGATATTTACATTGCCACCGCGTCCTTGAAATGCGTTTGCCGTAATATCGCTGTTTTCTTCAGAAACAGCAACCACAAAACCTAATTCAGCAGCAATATTAATGTTTCCTCCATCTCCTAAACCCTGCTCTATGCCAGCATTAGTTGAAATTAAACTTCCTCTTCGTAAGAGTAATGCATCTTGGAGCTGTAGGAAAATGCTGCCTCCTCTGTTGCTAAATGTCTCGGCAGAAATAGACGCATTGTCAGCTAACGTCAGAAGATCTGTTTCCAACTCTATAATGCCACCAACACCACTTCCCCGACTATCAACTGCAATTGATGCACCATCACTAACCGTGATAATTTTGGGATTAATGAGTGAATTGATAGAAATATTACCTCCATCGCCCCCTGCACCTCTCTCAGTATTGGCAAACAGTCCACTTTGTGCACCTGTTAGACTGATCGAATCAGTGATATCCAGCGTTATATCTCCAGCATCTTCTGCCCCGGAAGTTGTAGTGCGAATTTGAGCACCGCCATTAACGGTAAGTGTATCAGCTAAAATTAGAACGGTTCCACCCATTCCATCGACAGTAGATGCGGAAATGCTAGCTCCATCTTGAACTGACAAATTAGGAGTAACGATTTTTGTGTTACCGGCATCGCCTGTTGCCTGTGCTTCAGTAAATAAGCCGCTAGAAGCACCTAACCCATCCAAAACAACTCCTGTTAGTAAAATTGACTCTGTTGCTTCTACGGTTAAATTTCCCCCACGGCCTGCCCCAAGGGTGGCAGACGAAATTTGTCCCCCCCTTTCTACGATTAGACGTTTAGTTGATATCTGGGTATTTCCGGCGTCTCCAGAGCCATTGGTCTGGGAAGACAGAACAGTACCAAACTGTCCAGAAGTGCCAGTCACCTGTATTAGGTCCGAGGCATTGATTGTTAATCTTCCTCCTGTTCCTTCATTCAAGGTTGCCGATGAAATCTGGCTGCCGTCCTGCATAATTAAGTGGCTTGTGTTGATTTCTAAGTCTCCAGCAGGGCCTGAGCCATCAGCTTGGGTTAAGATTCGACTACCTTGCTGAGTAATGGGAGAACTTCCTGAAAGTTGTAGTAAATTATCCACATTAATTGTTAACTTTCCACCTGCTCCTGATGCAAGACTACCAGCACTGCCAGCCTGTACTTGAGCACCATTTTGGACCAAAAACATAGGCGTATTTATTTCGAGATCGCCTGCATTTCCTGCCCCTTCAGTTCGGGAAAATAAACCACTTCTACGCAGTTCATCTGTCGATGTACCAGTAAGCTGAATGGATTTTGATGCTGTGACAGTCAGTCTGCCAGCATTTCCTGGGCCAAAACTACCAGAACCAGCTTGTGCACCATTATTTATTAATAGACTAGGTGTGACAATAGACAGATCACCTGCTGCCCCGCTTCCTTGAGTAGAACTAAACAACCCGCTTGAGAAACGAGTATCGCTGCCTGTGCCGCTGAGTTGAACAGACTCTGAGGCATTGATATTTAAGGGACCACCTGTCCCCCCATCAAAGCCCGCAGATGAGATAAATCCGCCTGCTTGAACGAGTAATTCTCCAGTGGTAATGCTAATGCTGCCAGCTGTTCCAGTGCTACTGTCTGCTATACTAAGCAAGCCGCTGCCAAATCCCCCCAAGGATTCTCCGACAATTTGCACTGAGTCGGAGGCCTCTATGAGTAGTTCTCCCCCGGAACCTTCACCAAATGTTGCTGTTGAAATCTGTCCTCCATCCTGAATAATCACGTCTGGTGCAACAATCACTAGGTTTCCTGAATTTCCAGAGCCAAATGTTTGCGAAAAAACTCCACTTCCAAATAGTCCACTGGGGGTAGTACCAGTCAACCGAAAAGACTCGGAGGCTGTTATTATTACATTTTCACCAGGCGTTGGGCCAAAATTGAGCGCTTGAATCAGGGAGCCGTCCTGCATTTGAATGGATTGCCCCCACATTTTCACCGCTCCGCTGCGAAACCCATAGGTATTTAGGATAGCCCCTTCTTCAAGGGAGATATTAGCAGGCGATATACTGTCAGGAACATTTAAATTTAGGCGCTCATTATTACTAATAAGATCGACATTTCCAGCTCCGGAAATGCTAACTAAATCTATCTGCCCTTCCAGGGCATTGAGTCTTCCCCCAATGAGAGAAATATCTCTACCCAACAATAATAAACTTTCTCCATCTGGAACTCTGAGTCCTGATAGGGCCGCTCCAAAAGGATCAAATCCAGCCGGCGCAATAGACTGACTATCTATTGCGCCGTTAGACGCACTAGTAAAGAAAAACGCGGTAGGATCAATAGAAAGCAATGACGATGACTGAGGTTCAGATGCACTAAATACGGCTTGATCACCGAATCGGATTGCATTAGCTGTGCTAGCAATAAATGAACCGCCAATGTCGAGTTGAGCGTTGGGACCAAAGATAATACCGTTGGGGTTAAGAAGAAAGAAATCGGCAGTGCCATTGGCTCGAATAAATCCATCGATATCGGAAATAGAATCGCCTGTCACACGACTAAAAATAGTCTCAACTGGGTCTGGGTTGTTGAAAATAGCTTCACCGCCTGTCGGCACTGAAAATTCTGTGAAGCTATGGAATAAGTTATTGCCTTGTTGGGTGCCGCCTTCAATAGTACAAACAGTACAGCCAGCTTGGGTATCAGAGGGACTTGGCAACGTATTGTCTGGGATAATTTGGCCCAGGGCAGGAGGGGTTAACTGACAAATCAACATTGGTGAGATTGCAAGGTTCCCACCAACAATGGCACCGATCACAAATCGACCTGTTTGTTCAATACCTTGACCGACTTTTTTCATACTATCCCTGATTTGTCAATAAAGTGCGTTTAATAGCTATCTACCTATCTATAGGATTTGCTAATTTGCATAGTTTTTAGGGTAGCAAATCCTGGCTGGCAGCCATTGTTGTTAGAGATACTACGATGTAGGCTTTAAAGCTTAGAAAAGGGTATTTCCAGTAATAAAGCAATTACTAGAAATACCCTGATGAACTGACTGGGAGTTCAACTCTGGTGCAGTGAATACTAGCTCACTGCAATATCAGTATGGGATAGGGTAGGTGACCCTGACAAAATTGCCACCTGTACTTGCTGTTGACCACCCACTCCATCTGCATCAAAGAATAAGGCACCTGAGGTATTATCGTAAATCAGACGATGGTCAGCTGTCGAAGCACTAGACCCCAGGGTAAATTCATTGGCACGCAGTGTTCCCCGAGATATGCCGAAACCCGTGGCATAGAGTAAAATCTTATCGCCAGCCTGGGCATCAAAGTCTTGAAAGGTGTCGATACCACTGAGGGGGCTAGTTAACGTGAAGTTATCGCCATCAGCTCCCCCGATCAAAGTATCGTTACCGGCATGACCTACTAAACTGTCAGTACCTACTCCTCCCATCAACGTATCATCACCATCATAACCTTTAATAACGTCGTTTCCATCATGTCCTTCTATATAGTTATCAACTGAATTACCGTAAATTCTGTTACTTAGATTATTGCCAATGCCTTTTTGGGCAGTATCTCGCAGCTGTAGAAACTCAACATGGGCCGACATCTGATGGTCTACATGGGCAACGACCGTATCATATCCCTCATTCGCTAGTTCAATAACTTGGTCATTTACACTGTCAACAACATAGGTGTCGTCCCCTTTGCCACCCACCATGTAATCATTACCAGTGCCACCATTTAAACCATCGGCACCCTCACCTCCAATAAGAGTATCGTTACCGCCGTACCCTAACAGAGCATCATTACCGTCTCCGCCAGACAGGTCATTTTGGTTGTTATTGCCAATGATACGATTGTTTAGATCATTGCCAGTCCCATTCTTTGCTGCATCTCGAAGTTGTAGATCCTCAACATGGGAGGGGAGAATATAGTCGATATAAGAAACTACAGTATCTTTTCCCGCATTTGCCGATTCAATAACCCGATCGCCCACATGGTCAACATAATAGGTATCGTCGCCCTGACCTCCTCCCATTGCATCCTGGCCAGTCCCTCCATTTAGGTGGTCGTTACCTGCGCCCCCATAAAGATTATCATTATCTTCTCCTCCGGACAGGATATCATCGCCATCTTCACCCCATAGGCGATCACGTCCCTTACCACCATACAGAGTATCATTGTCATCACCGCCCCAAAGCTGATCAGTACCATCAAGACCATATAAGAGATCGTTGCCATCTCCCCCATATAGTTCATCACCTAAAATACTTTTTGATCCCCCAGTTAACGTATCGTTACCACCAAGGCCATAAATAAGATACTTTTGCACTGGTGCTAGGTCAGGGGCTTTAAGATCATCATCATTGGGGGTACCAGGGATGGTAATAGTCATGGTTAATTCTCCAGGTATCGATTTCAGAGCGATATTTACAGCTTGCTGAGAGTTTGTTTACTGTAAACAGTTGAAGGGTCTCAAAAAAATCAGTAGGTAAATCTGCAAGGGTATAAATCTTGTTACAAATGTCTGTTGTTGTCTAGGGTAAAAGACATCTGCAACTATGGCATCGTGCCTATAATGAAAGGCTTTTCTATGAGACAAAATAGCTATTGTCGAAACCATAAATTTGATTTTTAACAGACCCTAAGTTAGCTTTCTTATAAGTTAAATCGCCTTTGAAAAAAAGCAACTTTTTTAGCCGCTCACAGTTTTGTGCAACAAAGTTTGCCTCGTCTGCTAATAACTGTTTTGTATTACTCAGCAGATCTGCCAAATGGTTAAAGGGATAAATCTGCACATAGTGAGGAGAGAGACAATGACTTGGACGGCCCATGGGAATAGAAATTGACCATGATAGAATCTCATCATAATCAAATTCTCACAAATTGCGTGGTTCCCCTTTGTCAGGGGAACCATCAGGGATAAGAACATTTATGCTCCTATCTAATCGGTGATAGCAATTACACCGGTTTGATTGGCCCAAGATGGCACATTCTCATTAGTGGCTGCCCAAGAGCCTGTGCCAGTAGAGAACAATACAGGCACCGTATTCCAGGGACCGCCCGGACGATGGAAGGCAATGTCTGTGTGGTAATCTGCGTTAAAGTCGCCTGAAATCGCCACCACACCAGGCTGATTCGCCCAACTGGGGGCACTATTGTTAGCACTAAACCAAGAGCCAGTACCATTAGCGAGTAACACAGGTACCGTATTCCAGGGACCGCCTGGACGATGGAAGGCAATATCTGTGTAATCATCTGAGTTAAAGTCACCTGAAATCGCTACCACATCAGGTTGATTCGCCCAGCTGGGGACATTTCTGTTGGCACTAGCCCAAGAGCCATTGCCGTTAGAAAATAATATAGGCACCGTATTCCAGGGGCCGCCTGGACGATGAAAGGCAATATCTGTGCGCTCATCCCCATTGAAATCTCCTGGAATGGCAATCACATCCTGCTGATTTGCCCAGCTAGGGGCGCTTTGGTTAGCATCGGTCCAAGAGCCATTACCATTAGATAGCAATACAGGCACCGTATTCCAGGGACCGCCAGGACGATGAAAGGCAATATCTGTGCGCTCATCCCCATTGAAATCTCCTGGAATGGCAATCACATCCTGCTGATTTGCCCAGCTGGGGGCATTCAAGTTAAACGTAGTCCAAGAGCCATTACCATTGGACAGTAACACAGGCACCGTATTCCAGGGGCCGCCTGGACGATGAAAGGCAATATCTGTGCGCTCATCCCCATTGAAATCTCCTGGAATGGCAATCACGCCAGGCTGATTCGCCCAGCTAGGGGCATTCTGATTAGTGCTAGTCCACGATCCGTTGCCATTAGCAAACAATACAGGCACCGTATTCCAGGGACCGCCTGGACGATGAAAGGCAATATCCTCACGACCATTTCCATCGAAATCTCCTGAAATCGAAATAACCCCCGGTTGATTGGCCCAAGATGGCACATTCTCATTCGCACTAGTCCAAGAGCCGTTGCCATTAGCAAATAATACAGGCACCGTATTCCAGGGACCGCCTGGACGATGAAAGGCAATATCTGCCAGCTGGTTATTATCATAACTTGTATCAGCAAATGCTGGCGTTGAGTCGGTTGCAGTATAGGCCGGAAGCATAAGCAACATCAAGCAAACGCGCCGAAACCGCTGAAGGTAGTTCACCATCATTCAAATCCCCTTTTTTGAAAGTTGTAGACAGATTGAGTAAGATCGCCATAATGCTTACTCTTTAGTGCTGAAACCGTTGTTGACAAAAAATACGCTGTTTCTATACTTTTCAGCGAATGGGCATTGTTTCTCTCCTGATCAAGGGTGACGGAGAGCAGCAACCGGCAAATGTATTGTAAAAATCATCTGCTATTGGGTTGCCCATAGTAGTCTCAAAAAATCAGGAGAAAGAATCTGCAATCGTTCAACTTATTTACATAGGTTTACATTTACTCGAATAAGCGTATAAAAGAGCGCACCATCGACCGATACATCGGTCGATGGTGCGTTGAGTTATTTTGTTAGTTAAACACTCACTCTTCTAGGGGAAGAACTGCACCTGAAAAGGTCATCGTGGTTAAGTCGTCCGCCTGAATAGACTGTAACAGTGAGCGCCAGTGCTCTTGTAATTGAGGATCTTGTGGAGATTCTTGTAAGCGTTTTGCGACCAAAGCCAAGGTGTCGTACCAGATCTCTGGTGAGGGTGATTGAATCTGTGGCGATTGTACTGATGTCGGTGCCACCCGCTGGACTGCACCATCAAGGGTTAAGTCAGGCTGAGCGTCTGGATTATCTTTACAGTGAATCTGAAAATACCAACGATAGGGTTGATCTTCCTTAAGGGCATATTCTGGGAGACCAGGTAAGGTGATGCTGACAATGCCAGGGGAGTCAGGTAGAGTGAATCGGGTACTATAGTGGCGTTGTTCTTCTCCTGGCCAGGGGAGTAAGGAGAATTCTCCATAGTCTATTTGCCCTGCGCCAAACGGGCTAAAAAATAAAAAGGTGGGATGGGCTTCTGTTGTACGTACAGGGTTTTCAACAGGAATAAGGGCTCTCAATGTTTCACCGACTTCATTACAGGATGAGTCTGTGGGATTTAGGCCACCACCAGGGGTGGTACGATTGGGGGGAAGAGGTGTCTGCGGAGGTTCCGGGGGGCGTTGGCTGATGATTTCTTGAGCAATTGACTCAGCCAAGCCGATTTTGGGAAGAATAGCCCAACTTCCTAAAAATAAGCTCGATAAAATAGCAAGTTTCCAAGCAATCATGATTAAGTCTGAGAGGCAACAGAACAGATTACGGAGTAGGCATTAGTGTTCTCATGATAGCCACACAGCTGACTGCTAAAAATACGGAAAAAATTGCAGGAACTACAGGAAGCCAAAGCCCTTGTGTCAGAGCGACAACAGATACTTCTGTAAGCCCCCAAGTTATACCTATCATTGCAGATATTAGCCCTAGAAAGACACCTAATTTGGTAATTCGTGTCTGGCAAAGATATAGCCCACTAGCAACGATGCTGCTGATTAAACTCCATCCTAAAATCCAGAGAGCAACTGCCCAGGGTAGGATAGGCCCATGGGGTAGTTGATTAATCAGTGGTCGTTGGTCTAACACTGCACTTAGCAACTGACTAACCATATGAGCATGGACCCAAACTCCGGGCATTTCGCCATAGGGGGTCTGGACGCTGTCCCTGGATACGGGGGCTGAATAGCCAATTAATACGAGGCGATCGCGCACCATGTCCGGACTGAGTTGCCCCATTAGCACCGACTGAAGTGAAACAACCTGCCCCGGCTGGGCGGCACGGTAGTTCACCATGATCTGGCTACTGAGACCGTCCAAATTTTGATAGGCTCCAAATCGATGGGATAAGGGACGAAAAACAGTTTCGCCAAACTGCCAGTGGTCGTCTTCTGTAATTGTTAGGGGGGTGACTTTCGCCTGGTCTAGAAAACGGTATGCTAGCTGAAAACTCAAGCTGTAAGGAGTGGCACAGTTGGACTGGTTGGCCACCAGATTGGGTGCATAGGAAAGCAGTTGGCGACGGACCACTCCCCTGGAAGGAAATAGGGTCGTTTCTGTTGACAACGTACCGGGCATGCCCATAGATGACTGTTGGAATCTCTGATCCAATAACAAATTACTAAATCCTACCTGCCCAATTTGTTGGTCGTCTGATAGTTCTGGGGGCGACCCATAGTCTTCGGCTTCATGCCCATAAAAACAAATGGTAAACAGACTAGGATGCTGGTGAAACTGATCGATCAGTTGTTCACGCCCGTTGCCTCTGGGTCGAAAGCGATGCATATCCAGGGCGATCGCAACTGGCTCAAATTGCTGTAATGCCTCCACTGCCTGGACCAGGACGTTATCAGAGAGGGGATAGCCCCCCAACTCATCGAGATCGCTCTGACTAACTTCCACGACCAAAATGCGGGAATCTATCACCTCGGCGGGGCGCGATCGCAACAAATGATCATAGGCCGCCAGTTCAAACGGTTGTAAAAGTCCTAAATATTGGACACACAGCGCCAGCGCCGTCATCACCAAACTAATTACAATGGGCTGCCACCAGCGCGAGGGGCACGGCGCAACAGCAGCTTGAGCAATAGCAGCTTGAACAGGCACCGATGGCGGGTTAGCGGGTTTACCCTGGAGTGTTTGCCAATCAGGGGGAGGAACCAACAGGTTTTGATAAATAACCGGTAGCCAACTGGCACAGGGGTACTGATGCTCTAACCCCTGGAGTCGCTCCCGTGCTTGCCTGGCCGATAGATACAGCGAGTCTCCCCTGGCAAAGGCCTCTAAAAAATAATTGAGAAAGGCTGCAGCCACCTGATCAACCACAGGCTCTCGCATTACCAGAATTTGGGGAATTGACAACTGCTGGAGCGCCTGCACCAGCCCCAACCCATCACAGGAATTAAAGATCGCTAACTGCAGTCCCTGATCGATGGCCTGACGCAATCCATAGCGCAATTCAGATAGGGTCAAACTATCAGTGGGGTTAAGAAAAATGCGTCCCTGATTGCGATAGGTTTCACTATGGCCTGCAAAAAATAAAATATCCCACGGTCTCTCCCAAAGGTGATCATTAAGCTGTTGCCGGTCAGGTTCCACTAAAAATGAGACCTCCGCCTGGGGCAACTGAGCCAGCAACTGCTGATCGGCCTCAACATTTATACCCTGGCTATGGCCCAAAATCGCTAATATTCTGACCGGGTGAGGAGATATTGCGCTAGGAACAGCACGTACCGTCTCATATTCAGCAGTCCCCAGGGCAATTTCAGCATAGGGATAGCGCTCAAAAAAGTCCCACTCATGCCAGGGAAGTTTTTGCACATCACTGTTCTGGGTACGAATCAAAAACCGAATGGTCTCATCCCGGCTAAGTTCTTCTCGCAGACGACGATCAATCGGTTGAAATGAGGCGGCATTTAACCACGCCTGAAATCGTTTACGCAACAGGTGAGCAGACTGTTGACAATCCACCAGACGTTGATTGATGGAGCCTTTGTAGATAATCTTTTGTCCCTTAATGCGGGTATTAAGTCCCAATGGACGATAGATATCCTGCCAATGGCGCCGTAATTGGGCCAGCATCACCGCATCCGGTGGCAACTGCCCTTTAACTTTGAAAGCCCCTAAGTCATTAGCCAGGACTTCCAAGGTTACCTGAAACCCTGCCGTCTGAAACTCTCCCTCTAATTCTAAAATTACCCAACGTCCATCCATGGTTTCTTTGGCAGCATGCATGCTCAAGATTAGAGAATCACACGTATCTTATAGCGGTTATGCTAGACATAAAACAGCTCGGTGATAACGGATTGATTCAGGCTAATCTGCACCGTAAAATTTTCGCCAGATACGGCACTAAATTGAAATTCTAAGCCTTCACTCTGGCGTCCTTCAGCTTGCAAAACGGGTATTTGAGTCTCATCCATCACTACCACTTGTAGGCAGGGGGGTAAGTAAGTATCTTGCCCCGCCGGGTATAACTCAACGGTAATATCAAATGTCTGCCGCTCTTCGATGGGGGTAATCCCCACTAGAAATAATACCTGAGTCTCAGAAACATGACTCAAGGTCAAAAATTTACCTTGCTTAATTCCCGTAGCCTCTGGCGCAATTACGTCTCGATTGGTCAATGAGGTTCTAAAACTGAAGGCAGGTGTCTGCCAATCTTCAAGCAGCTGATTTAGGGCGGTCCAACTGTCATCAACAATCTGATCTAACCAACCCTGGAGCCTGGTGGGAGACAATGCTGGAGCCACAGTCTCAGGCACAACCTGCTTTAAGTAACTCGGAAACCGATCGATAGACTGTAGCGCCTGGATCGGTATGGGTGTTGGCTGTAATTGGGGGAGAAAGCCCAACAACGTTGCTTCGGTTAGGGAGTTATTGAGCTGTACAAACAGATAGCCAATGCGGTCATCCCAGGCTTCTTCGGGAATGTCTAACTGGGTTTGGGCGGGTAAAACAGCACAGCATTCCAACCGTCCTCCATCAGTAACCCACAAATCCGCCGCGTTACTAAGAACCTGAACAACCGGATTCCAGCTGTCACTTTTCTCTAAACAGGCGTCTATCCCAAGACAGGTTAAGTAAAATTTTACAGCCTGTACACTTAGCGTGTTGAGATAGATCTGTTTTGCCTTTTGAGCATTGCGATGGTGATTATAAAACTGTTGCGCTAACTGATGAAACCTATGGGTTAGTGGAATTGTAAACGTTGTTGATGGGCAGTGGGGAGTCATTGATTTGTATGGGCGTAGAAGTTATCACACAAGCAAGAAGAAGATTAGTTGGCAGTCATCAGGGTCTCCAAGGGCAGTGGACGGTGTGTAGGGGCATTGCATGCAATGCCCCTACACAGAGGGCAATGGGCAATTTTTAGTTATATACAAACGCTTTACTCTAATTGGGTTGTTATATAGTCTTTGAATTTAGGTGCAAATTTAGTCAGGCATCGTAGATAAAATGAACTCAAGGTGACGATTTTTACATCGAGTTCAGCCGAAATTTCTTTCCATGAATAGCCTCCTAAAAAGCGTAGAGCGATATGCTGAAAATTAGCGTTGGGCTTTTTGCGGATATAGGTTTGCTTAAATAGTCCATCGCGATCGTCTTGAATACATTGAATGACTTCTTCGGATAGGGAGGGGGTGGATTGCGATCGCAACTCAAGCGACTCCTGTTTATCCAGGGCATCCAAGGTAATCCGTTTAACCTGGGATAAATCCATGCCTTTCGGAGCCGTCGGCATAAAATCTCGACTCGCCTCAATAAAGAACCGTTTTCTCATCAAGAAATTGGCCCACTGCAGCACTTCCCGCCGATGGTCATAGCGTTCGATATCCTCACATATATAAAGAAACAACCGTTGTTGGGCTTCAGCATAAATGTCCTCATAGAGGCCACAAAACTGTCCCTGATGGGGCCGCACTAATTTTTTAGATCGATAGATTGTATCGACTAAACGAGCCAGCGCCCGCTGCCGCTCCGGCGTTTTAGGAGGATACTGTTGAGCCTCCATAGCAAGTTGTTTCAGCTGTTGATCTAAGGTCATGCGTCCTGGAAGCAAGGCAGACTGAGCACAGATTACTAACGCAAACGTTTTGCCCAGCCCTACTAAAGGCATCTCGCAAAATAAGGTGCCAAAATTTGTGGACTACAGATATTTTTGCAAAACTTTACAAATATAGATACCCAAGCCCTAACTTCAAAGTTCACGTTCCTGGAACTGGTTAAATACCTGGCCCAGTTCTTTTGCTCTACCTGTAAAAATTTTGGTTAGTGTTTGGCTTTCCAAGTCAATGGGACTCTCTGTAAATGGGATTGCGGTCAGTCCCAGACGGCGGATATTGTTCCGAGACTTTCTAAAAATTTCTCTAGGATTGCTCATGCGAATGCTTTAATATCCTCATTATTTAGCGTGCGTTTGGAAATGTTGTACAGGCTATCCACTTCAGCGATTTTCTCCGGTTGCTGTAACTGTTCGTAAAGGTTACGGGCCTGTTGAAAGGTGGCCATGCTTTCAGGGGGAGCGATTTCTAGAGCTTCGGTGAGGAGGGTGATAACAGTGGAGAAATCTGTTGTTGTTTGGGGGGAGTCTGTTGTTAAGGAAGCGCGTTTAAGGAGAGCTTCTGCTAATTCACTTTGATTGCTGACCCAGTCATAAGGATAGGATTTACGAGTGAAGACTTCGGCAGCTTTCTGATATATAGCAATAGCACGGTTGAGATTGTCTGAAGGATCTCCATGAAGAGATTCATTGTAAGCATTGGCCAGGTTTTGTTGAGTTCTAGCCCAATCTTCAGGAAATGTGATGCGGGTGTAAATCTGAAGGGCATTTTGGTGATACTCAATGGCCAACTCCAGGTTATTGGCCCGAACTCCTCGGATGCGATCACCGTAAACAATCCCTAACCAGTCTTGAGTGCCTGCCCAATCTTTCGCAAACTCCTCGCGGGTAAAATACTTCAGCGCATTCTTAAACGCCGTCAAAGCCTGCTCCAAGTTCTCTGCCCGTTCCCCTGTCCGACGCTTATAACACTGACTTCCCAGACCATATTGCTGACTCGCCCAACTCTTGTCCCTGATTTCGTCCATCTTGCCCATCAATCCTTCCAAAGCCAGTTAAGTAAAAGAACAAAACTAGGAAGTATCGTTTCTCCCATCAGCCGATCTGGTCGATCAACAACACTCATGTCACCATTACCATAGTAAATCTCCACCTGCTGCTCTTGAGGATTAATCAACCAGCCCAGCCGCAACCCATTAGCCACATATTCCCGCATTTTCTCCTGTAAAGGACCGAGACTATCGCTGGCAGACCGCAATTCGATGACAAAATCTGGACAAAGGGGCAAAAACTTATCTGGAGCTGGGTTTAGGGCATTAATGCGATCGCAACTCACCCAGGCCACATCAGGGGACCGTACCGCCCCATTAGGTAACCGAAACCCCGTAGACGAATCAAACCCCAAGCCCGACCCATCCTGATCCGCCCAGTTCGCCAACTGCTGACCAATTTTTAGATTGCGATTACCCGTTTCCCAACCCGTTGGCGGCATAATTAACAAATTCCCCGTAGCCGTAAGTTCTAACCTCAAACCTCGGTTGGCTTGACACAGCCGATAAAACTGCTCATCATCCAGAGCAAGCGCTGCAGCTTTCATATTGAGGGTAAGGGCAACCATAGCGATATTTTTTGTAATGTTTCCATAGTGCCGTTAGCGTCAGCGTAACGAACCAAACATTTTGAAATCAAAGATTAAAAGGAGAACTTTATCTTAGATCTTGCACCTGGTGATGAAGCATGGCCCACCTTGAACTAAAAGTTCCAAGGCTAATCGAATCAAAACCCTACTTCTGGGTGGAATTCGTTGGTTCATCGTAGGGTGCCAACATGTTGGCACCCTACCAGGGTATTACCCTGGTGCAGTATTGGGTTCAATGACCCAGCATCCAAACTACTTTACGTCTTTCATCCCCTGCGCTACCTTTCCCATAGATAACTATCTTCCGCTTTCCCATGTTCAACCGGCGTCGCTTTCTCGTGCTCAGTAGCCTAACCATTGGAGCCTGTTCCAGTCGCCCCATCGCTGAATCGATTACGACCAGCAGCTCCCCCGAAGCCGCCAGTACTTCTTCTGCTCCCGTTACCCCTGCTGCCCCCAAACGCCATCCCAACTTTGGTAAAGCCATTGGCCCTGAAGAACTCTTTGCCCCCAAACGTGGCGATGTGCGCGCCGTGGTGATCAGTGACCTCAATTCCCGCTATGGCTCTGTAGACTACCGTCGTGAAGTGATGAAAGGCGTCTCCATTCTGCCCGAGTGGGAGCCAGATATTGTGTTATGCGTGGGTGATATGGTGGCAGGCCAAACCACGTTTATGAGTACTCCCGAGGTGGAAGCCATGTGGGACGGGTTTGATAGCCTGATTCTTAAGCCGATTCGAGCGGCAGATATTCCCTATGCGCTGACCATTGGTAATCACGATGCGTCCAGCCAAACCTACGAAGATGGCAGCTATATTTACACCATTGATCGCGAGGTGACCACCCGTTACTGGCAGGCGCACCAAAATGAGTTGGACCTGCAGTATGTTGACACTGGCGATTTTCCTTACTATTACAGCTTTAAGCAGAACGATATTTTTTATATCGTGTGGGATGCGTCTTCGGCCAATGTGCCCGCTGCTCAGGTAACTTGGGCGGATAAACAGTTGGGCAGTGCCGCTGCTCAGGAGGCAAAATTTCGCATTGCTATTGGGCATTTGCCGTTGTATGCCATTTCCCAGGGGCGCGATCGCTACGGCGAATTCCTCAATGACGCCGACCAACTGCAGGCCGTATTAGAGCGTCACAATGTCCACACCTATATGAGCGGCCACCACCACGCTTACTATCCTGGTCACGCTGGCAATCTAAACCTGCTTCACTGCGGAGCCCTTGGCAGCGGTCCTCGCACCTGGCTTTATCGCACCGATGCTGCCATGCAAACCCTGACGGTACTAGACTTTTTCTTTGATACTGGCGAGACCGTTTACACCACCTACAACATGAATCAGATGGCTCTAGTGGACACAGAGACCCTACCAAGACAGATCGTTGGACCCACCGGACGTGTCCTAAGAAACGACGTTACTTTATCTGACTTGACAGCGGAAGAACAAGGACAGACCTACGTTCGAAGTGACAACTAAGTGCTTTCTCGGATTACCTTTGTGTCTTTTGTGTCATGAAGTGACAACTAAATTGATACGGAATCTACTGTTAAATCACGTATAAGGAAAAGTTGTGCCAATAATTTGTCTCTAAAGGCGAATTAGTCATAATTCATGCCTTCTGTGGTGGTTAAGCAAATCCGTTCGTGGCAAATTCCTCCTAATGTACCGAACCAGCCAGCCGAATTAGCAATCGGAGCAACTGTCCGGTTAGCCATAGAATTTGATGGCCATGGCTATTGCTTGTTAGCTACAGAAATTGATGGAGTCTATACCCTGAGCGACTGGTATCCATCCCTAAAAGCCGCTGAAGAAGAAGCGGCCCAAACATTTGGGCCAAAATCAAAGGATTGGGAAACGATGGGTTTGCAATAATTTCTACGCCAACCCAGATGGGGCTGCCGATGCTGTTTTTGTCGGATCCAGCTTAAACACTACCGTTGCCAATGGAGGCAGGGTCAAGTCCAATGAATAGGGTCGATTGTGATAGGTCCAATCATCAGACCATTTGCCGCCTAAATTGCCCATGTTGCTACCACCAAATTCGCGGGCATCACTATTAAAGATTTCATGGTAGTAGCCCTTGCCAGGTACACCAACACGATAGTGACTGTGGGGCTGTGGGGTGAAGTTGCAAACAATCACAAGAAACTCATTGCTATCTTTAGCACGGCGAATAAAGGACACAACGCTATGTTTGTTATCGCTGCAGTCAATCCATTCAAATCCTTGCTGGTCAAAGTCTTGAGTATAAAGGGCAGCTTCACTACGATAGGTAGAATTAAGCTGCGCTATAAATGTTTTGAGTTCTTTATGGGATTGATACTGAAGTAGATGCCATTCCAGGTCGCCCCAAACGTTCCACTCACTCCACTGGCCAAACTCCATGCCCATAAACAGAGTTTTCTTACCCGGATGCATAAACATATAAGTATAGAGACAGCGCAAGTTGGCATACTTCTGCCATTCGTCACCGGGCATTTTGCCAATCATGTTGCTCTTGCCATGCACCACCTCATCGTGGGATAGCGCCAGCATAAAGTTTTCGCTAAAGGCATACCAGATGCTAAAGGTAACATTGTTCTGGTGGAACTGACGAAACCAGGGATCCATGCCGAAATAGTCCAGCATGTCATGCATCCACCCCATGTTCCACTTGAGATTAAAGCCAAGACCACCCACATAGGTGGGCCATGACACCATCGGCCAGGATGTCGACTCTTCGGCAATGGAGACAATGCCAGGATAGTAAGTAAACAATAAATGGTTTACCTGACGTAAACAGTTGGCCGCTTCAATATGTTCACGACCGCCATAATCATTGGCAACCCATTCGCCATGTTTACGCTGGTAGTCCAGGTAGAGCATAGAGGCCACAGCGTCTACGCGAATGCCGTCAATGTGGTACTTGTCAAACCAGAAGAGAGCATTGGCCACGAGAAAATTACGCACCTCATTGCGGCCATAGTTAAAAACCAGGGTGCCCCATTCCTTGTGTTCACCTTTGCGGGGGTCGGCATGCTCGTAAAGATGGGTACCATCAAAGAATGATAGGCCATGACCATCCTTAGGAAAGTGCCCAGGGACCCAGTCTATAATTACCCCGATGCCGTTTTGATGGCACTGATCGATGAGGTACATTAAACCGTCAGGAGAACCATAGCGAGAGGTGGCGGCATAGTAACCCGCTACTTGATACCCCCAGGAACCATCAAATGGATGCTCGGCTATGGGTAATAGCTCAATGTGGGTGAAGCCCAGTTCTTTAACGTAGGGAATCAGCCGTTCAGCAAGTTCTCGATAGGTGAGAAAACGGGCTCCAGGTTTTAGGTCTGCAACCGTGACAACCGGGGCTTCAGTACCGTCTGGTTGTTGGGCGGGGGTGCCAGATGATTCATGCATCCAAGACCCCAGGTGTAATTCATACACTGAGATGGGGCTGGATAAAGGGTCCTGGTGACGACGTGTTTCCAGCCAAATGCTATCTTGCCAGTCGTAGCTGTCGAGATCGGTTACGATCGATGCGGTTTTGGGGCGTACCTCATGTTGGAAACCATAGGGGTCAGCTTTTTCATAGATATGACCTGCATGGTTTTTGATTTCATATTTATAGTGGGCCCCAACGGTCAGCTCGGGAATAAACAAGCCCCAGATGCCACCATAGCCAATGTTCATCTGGTGCTGGCGACCGTCCCAGCTGTTAAATTCTCCCAATACTGATACATTGCGGGCATTGGGTGCCCATACAGCAAAATAGACACCGGTTACACCATCAATTGTTGTGATGTGTGCTCCTAGTTTTTCGTAAATACGGTGGTGATTCCCTTCGCCAAATAGGTGGGCGTCATATTCAGTGACTAGCGGAGACTGGAACGCATAGGGATCGTAGATAACCTTTTCACGTTCATCTGAACAATAACGCAACTGGTAGCTAGCTAAATCTTCAACATCGAGCACACATTCAAAAAAATCCTCATGATGGTCATTAACCATCGGCACTTCCTGACGGCTGTCGGGCAGTATGACCCAGGCAGACTCGGCTTTAGGTAAATAAGCACGTACTGTCCATTTATCTTTACCATCCATCTGAATACGATGGGGGCCTAGCACCTCGTAAGGATTGTGGTGATAATTGCCAACAATCCGATCGATTTGCTCTGAGGCCGTTGTTAATGCCATAAAAGTCTTAACCTAAGCGTGTATAAAACGTGCTTTTAAATAAGAGGGATGCGCTAAAGCACTGTCTTTGCTCGCGCAAAGACTATGAAGATTAGGTTAACAGAACGTTTCCCAGTGACATCGTCTCCATAGATGGTTCCAAGAAGTATTAACCCAAAGGTGACCTTCACTTTACATTACTTTACGGCAAATTCTTTGACGAGCTCCTTGTAGAGACTGCGTACAAATCTAGAAGCTGTGGCGGCTCTACGAAGCTTATCCTTTTCGTTTGGCCTAGCGTACTTGTAGTGCAATCTGAGGGATGCGACATGTCTGGGTACGTCCATATGCTTTGCTGCAGCATTGACAAGTTGATGATTTAGCCAATGGTTCTGTTTTGAATCGCCTAATGTATCAGTGAATAGGATGAGATCGCAGCTGCATCTGGCTTATCTGCCTTATTAAAAATATTTTTGTAACGGCAATAAGCCCTAACCTGAATTTGACTAACCAGTCTAACGTCTTTCCCATTTTTCTTAAGCTAGTCCATCCACAGATATGAGTACGAGCCAGTAGGTTCTAAGACGTAACAATCAGCCTCTTGTTATGTAGGCAGGGGGGCCATACCGGTAAACTCGTCCGGATTTTGATTCTCGTATGTATGGGTTTAAAAAGCTATCCCATCTGGTGAAGTATAGAAGTGATCTGTTTGTTACAGAAGAACGGGCTACCAATGGAACAAATCAAAAGGCACTATACATCAGGACAAAATAATCAAGGATGTTTGGTTACTCTGACGCTGCCCGATCTAGGAGACATCACGCTTCTCTCGCTTAAGCTTAGCTCTGCGTCGCAATAGGCTCAAGGTTAATTTATTGTCCTGCTGACGATATTGCATAATCCAAAAGGCTTGCCCACTCCATAGGCTTGCTCGATAGGATGGCCATGCACAATTAAGTCCATGCCAAATATTCTTTTTCAGCCTTGCTGCTGGAGGTTTTCCATCGGAGATCGCAACCATCCGCTCCCGCAAATCTTCATCAACACCGACGGGCATCTGTTCCTCAATCACTCGGGCATAAATAATGGCTCTTAACTGCCGATGCTCGTGCCGATGCAGCGTGAGTAAACCAGTGACAACGTTATCTAAAAAGTATAAAAACTTAGGGTTTGTCCACTGAAATAACCCATGCTCAAAACATTGAAAAATTAATGGCTCTGCTTCTATCCAATCATGGTGTTCTAACTGGTTTAATTGGACGATGGGATTGGGGTTGTGCGATCTCATGGTATCAACCTCCTAGTTCCAGGGTAACCAACCATTTAATCGCTTGGCCATCACAAATGCATCAGCCGTAGTTTGTCTAGGGTCAGACAGATCTTCCATAGTTTCCTCAGTGATAGTGTAACCATCACCCCAAACATTCATTTCTTCTGCATTGCCGAGGTCTACCTCTTTTCGGGGCTTACCCATCTCAAACTTAGCTGCACCATTAACCATCATGTAAACCACCTGGGGCGCATTCAGTGCTTTAAGATCGTCCATCAAGCTACGGTAGCTGCCATCAAAGTGATCTAAGGCTTCCTGCAGAATAGCTAGCTCTGCCGGTTCCAAGTGGGCTGCTATTTCGCTCGGGACTGACCTGGGTTGTTTAGCCATGACGTTTGCTTTAGTTTTGACTAGTTAAACTGACGGCAACCCTATAGATATTTCCATAATTCCTTGTGGAAACGAAGTTGCTTTCTTTTAGGTCAGGCCAGAAGGAAATGCCCTACGCAGAAGCCCGTATGGATGAGCCGGCTAGCATTAAGCTACACGCCCGAATAATACTTTTATTAAAGATTAAAGTATGTAACAATCGCCGTCTGTTATGAGCCACGTCCAAGTTGAAACCTGTAGGTTCTTCCTTTTCCTTATGGCAAAAACGGAATTACTGGCTTAAAGGCCCGTCGAGCATCTAACAGCAGCAGGATAAAGCTAATTTCTGGGGTGAGATTAAGGGTACGGGTGGTTTGGGCGGTAGCCAGGTCTGCTTGTAGCTGGGTATAGTCCGCTGGGGATAGGGGGATGCCATCTAATGGAGAGCGGGCTTCAAAAATAATTTCTGTCCTCAATATTTCTTCTGGCACATCGTCAGCAGGGGGAAGCACAATCTGATCTATAGTGACTCCCGAAGTCGTAGCAGGATTAACGATAGGGCTAGACGAACGGACTGGGGAACTAATGGATTGGGCCAGGCTCCAATCACTGAGGTTAAACCACAGTCCAATACAGCCAATACTAATCCCAAAGACTTTCTGCCAGGACATCATAGGTTTACAGAGATGTTTGGATGGAAAATTTCCGCTATCGTGATGCATTGCTATTTATGATTGCTGCTGTGGGCAGCGCTAAGGAGTTCTATGCCTAGCTTTTCCATATTTAGTTTAATCGGTCGTTTAGCCCCTGTGGGTACAGCCTTATCACTATGGACCATGGCTGTCCCTGGGATGGCTCAGACAATTCTTGAAGAGCAAGTTGAGTTTCAGCCGCAGCAAGATACGTATACGTTTATGGCCGATGCAGGTCAAACCGTCATCATTGAGATGATTAGCGAGGAGTTTGATACGTTTATTACGCTATTAAACCCGGCTGGTGAAATCCTGGAGCAGAATGACGATTACAACGGTACGTCTCAGGCCACTATCGTTGCAAATTTGCCAGAGAGTGGTGAGTATACTTTGCTGGCTGGGTCATTTTATGGACAGCTGGGGGGTAACTATCGGGTTTCTGTAAAACCGGCTACTGACTATCAGTGGGTATATGACCGGGCTTTGGAGTTAATGCAGTCTGAGGACTACGGTGAAGCGGCTGAGGCTTACGCAGCGGCCATAAAGCTGCAGCCTAATCAACCAGATTCGTATTTGGGTAGAGCCGATGCCCTATTACGTCAGCAGGCGCTTTTACTGGGAGAAGAGTTTCGTGGGCCGGATGATTTGTCTGAGGAAACCCGTGCGAACATTGTGGAAAATTACGAAAAAGCAGCTCAGCTCTACACGGCTAATGGTCAAGGGGATTTTGCTGCCCTGATTCGAGAACAGGCAGAGTTTGTTCGGTCTGGTCAATTGCCTGAACGCTGATTGAAGGCCTTGAGGGGATTGCGCAAAAATTAAATTCTCATTTTTACCATTAATACGCTTCAATTTTTTTAGATTTATGGGAAATTGGCTATTTCTTTACACGATGGTCAAAACTTTCCGGATGGCCATGGGTCTTTAAGAATGTGTGAATGAGTAGATGAACCTTGACATATCCCTCACAGATAATGCTGGGGGATTTTTTTTGTCGTTAATTACCTCAAAGTTGAATCCTTGCGAATTACTAGTCGACCGTATTCCCCCCTCACTGCCTGAGCCAAAATTTTGAACTTGACGAATTACTAGTAGTATTGTGGGCAATGCTGTTGCGCTGATACTGTGCCTATGCCTTTATCGTTTGAGCAGGCCAGCCGATATGAACTGTTAAAGTTGGTTAAAGAGTTAACCCACAAGCTAGAGGTGTCGGAGGCCCAAAAGCATGATTCGGAGATTTTGTTAGATACGGTTGTGGAGCATTCCACTTTATTGGAACATGAGCTTCAGCAGGCGGAACGCCATGTCAGGGAACTGAACGGGGTTTTAGAAGAACGGGTCAAACAGCGAACGGCAGAATTAGAAGCGGCCAATCGCAATTTAGCGAGGGAAATTGCTGAACGCAAACAGGCCCAGGAAGAGGCTTTGACCCTAGCTCAACAGGTACTACAACAGCGTTCTTTAACCATTGAACGGATCTATGAGGCGGTGCATAATGGTCCCTTGCAGGAACTAGCAGTGCTGCTGCGTGCAGATATTAGTTCGTTTTCGGATCAGCAACTGCGATCGCAACTCCAAAAAGTCAACACCGATCTCCGAGGCATTTATCAATCCATGCGTGGAGCCGTTGATAATCATAATGAAATCCTTTGTTTAGAGGGTGGGTTGACCCTGGATCTCAGCACCGACTTACCTGGCCTGCTATTACAAACCTTTGAACATACCCTAGAAAGAGACTTTCCAGGGTTTAAGACAATTCTGTTTCAGATTACTCCAGACTTTAGCCCCCTGGCGATAACGTCATTATCCCTGGACCATAAACGTGGACTCTGTCTCTTTTTGCAGGAGGCCCTGTGCAATGTAGGCAAACATGCCCTGGGCACCACCCGGTTAGACGTGCTCTGTAAACAACATCAAGATAGCTATTACCTGGGGATTGTTGACAACGGTCAAGGAATGAGCCTGGATATGGACTCAGGGTCTGATCAGCAAGGAACCCGTCAGGCAAAACGGTTGGCTGACAGTCTAGCGGGCACCTTTCAGCGGCGCTGTAATGTGCCTCAAGGCGTGCGATGTGAGTTGGTGTGGCCAGCAGGCTAGATGGGAGGTTGCCAATGTTGGCAACCTGTTTCCGTCAGGTTTCCTGATTTGGAATATAACTCGATTTTTGGTTCGTGATACTAGGTTACATAGCACTCACGACCATCGGGTATCGCACCATGCAAGACTATCCTTCCTACACACGTCTCAATAGTTACGACCTTAAGGCTCTATCAAATTATCAGCAGAGCCCAACTGTAGCCGTTAGACAAGCCGTTAGCCAGTGGCCTGCACAGCAACCTGTTACGGATCTGGCCAAATCAGAGCTGAGGACAAGCAATGTCCATAACGAAATGTCTGGTTCTGTAATGGATTGTTTAATGCCCCTTGGTCTGATTATGTTTTTGCTTTTATCTAGCAGCGTATTGTTGGGCTTTACTGCAGATCGATTGGCCCGAGGAATGATTATGCTAATAGAGCATCAAGCTAAGCTAGAAGTTGTTGTTCGCTAATCTAAAGTTGATCCTCTAAATAGGGTTGCCTGGTGAGCGTAGAATTTGCTGTTAGTTTTTTATGGCTAATGGTAATAGCCATTATGGTGGTGCAATCGGTTGCAGGAAACTAGTATGGACTCAGCCAGAGAGATTTCGAATAAGCAAATTTTTTTGGTCGTTGACGATCATGAAGCGGTCTTGCAAGGTACGGTTCCTGCCCTGCAGAAGGCCTATCCTTGGGCGGATATTTTTACAACCCAGGATTATGAATCAGCGATGCAGATGATGGCTAAGGTGCAGCCTGAGCTGATGGTGGTTGATCTCAGTATTCCAGAGCGGGCGGGTGAGATGGCCACCCCGGATGTGGGATTGCGGTTGGTAGAGACATTATTGACTAGCAAGTTAGCCCCTAATATTGCGGTACTGAGTACGGATATTAATCCTCTGGTGCGATTAAAGGCCATTATTAAGGTATCGGGGTATGAGGGGGGCTTCGCGGCGATGGATAAGTCGTTGCCGTTGCAGGAAATGCTGAACTATGTTGACTTTGCTATGCGGGGTTCAGTGTATTTGCCACAAAAGGTAAAGTCCCGCCCTGAGTTCCATCCCAAATGGCTAGAGCTGCTACAGTTGCGGTTTCAGGAAGGGTTGACGGACAAAGCGGTGGCCAAACGCATGGGGACTAGCGATCGCACCATTCGTAACTACTGGGTGCGAATCCAGGATGCATTGCTAATTGGCGATGAACCGGACAAAGACTTAAAGGTACAAATTGAAATTGAAGCTCGTAAGATCGGGTTGATTCATTAGAATCTCGTCTTTGTCTAGGGTAGCGATCAAATGATCAGTCAGTAGTTGGTCCCAATTAGCTATCAGATATCGAGGCTCCCTTCAAAGGAACTCAGATCTTGCACCTGGCAAAGAAGCGTTACCCTGCCCTGGTTTTTAAACCCAGGGCTAGCTGGTCAAAACCCACTAGAAGGGGTTCGTAGCTTGTAGGTGATCCCAATTAGCATGAGTAGTTTTGTCACTTTAGCGACAGCACCCAATTAGCGTTGGGTTTTGAACCCAGCGCCCAGAATTGGAAGTAAGGACAGATTCTAGACCATTAAACGGTTTGTTTGTATCTTGTAAAAGATTGAGTTCATTTGCTTAATAACCGCTAAACACCCGAGAGAATCTAAAACTAATCAAAAGATATTTAAGACCATTACCAATACTCAAATATTCAAGCAAAGTTTACTAAGGTTATCAGACCTAATCGAAGATATACACGTTTGGCAAGACGAAAAATAAAGACTGAATTAATTAACATTGTCAATTGCTTCAGAAATGTTAATTCCAGAATGCTGGGCATTGATTTCAGTTCAATTTCAAAAAATGTTAACTTGCCAGAGATTAAGTGTTTGTACGGTTATTAGATATAATCAACTCTTCTTATTCTGAGAATAATTCTTTTTTTAGATTTTACCCTTAAATTTATTCAATTTTGTGGGTAGTGTTTCATGTGTTGTTTTACATGTATAAAGACTTTTAATTCAAATTAAAAAGAGATTTTTTATCCTGCTATATACAAATTTTGAGATCCGTAAAAACCCTTATGAACAATACACATAGGAGCCTGCTATGCAAAACTCAGAGGTTGTTGTGCCTCACCTTTCTTCTCAAACACCTTGCTTGGCCAGCGCCCAGTATCAGCAGACGGATTCAAAAAATATTCTATTGATTGAAGACAAATTGGGCGATGTGTTTTTAATTAATTGGTTCTTGGGCCAAGAAGTCACACTTATGTTTGAGCTAACTTATGTTGACTCACTCACTGTAGCCATGCAATCTCTCAGTAGAGAGTACTTTGATGTTGTGCTAGTAGATTTAGAGCTACCGGACAGTCAAGGAATAGATACCTTGCTAAATATACGTAGGAAATATCCTAATATACCCATTGTTGTCCTGGCTGACTCAGAGGATGAGGCACTGGCCACTCAGTTGTTGAGGTATGGTGCCCAAGACTATTTGATTAAAGAAAAAATTAGTCAACCTTGGTTGAAGAAAACGATTACACTAGCGATCGCCAGATCGCAGTGGGAGAACCAGCAACACCAGCACAAGCAACAGTTGGAACAATCTAATCAAGTCTTAAAAGATGAAATTAGTGATTGCAAGGGTGAGCTTGATTCCTTAAGAGAAACGTTGCAAAATCTGTCAACTATCGCCTCAACCGATGGACTGACCGGCATTGCTAATCGTTATTGTTTTGAGAAATATCTGGAGCAAGAGTGGTTACAAGCCTATCAGACCCAAAAACCGCTCTCGCTAATTATGATCGACCTGGATTATTTTAAGCAATATAACGACAGCTGTGGCCACCTACAAGGTGATATATGTTTGCGGCAGGTTGCTCAATCTTTTCATAAACGTCTAAAGAAACCAAGAAAATTAATAGCCCGCTATGGAGGCGAAGAGTTTGTAGTAGTTTTACCTGATACATCTATCCATGAGGCGAGTAGCGTTGCGAGAAATCTAGGATGGGGTATTAGAGCCTTAGCTATTCGTCATCCGAGTTCAGTCATAAGCAGTTGGGTAACTGCCAGTTTTGGGGTGGCTTCAGCGCTACCAAAATCCCCTATTTCACCTGCCAAGCTAATAGATGAGGCCGATCGCGCCCTATATCTAGCGAAAGCAAAGGGGCGCGATCTCGTTGCCTATTTTCAACTATCATCTCTTGTCACTCAGCCAATTAGCTGTGCAACCTGAAGAAATTGAGATTACCAAGGGACGGGACGAGGATCAACGTTAGCCGGGAAATTTCGGTTAGGTCAGAAGTCGGCACTGGTTCCGTGTAATGGGAAAAATGCCTGAAAGGCCTATAGAGTAACGATTTTAGCGATCTTCTTCTAGATCGGCTGTATCCCTTGCATTACAAGCATTTTGGCTGAATCATCCCATCAGGCGGAACCAGTCCCTACTTGAGCGATCTGGTCGGGTGAGGTACGAGAAGATGTGAGCGGTCTTGGTTGCTTAACCCTATGATGACATCGTATTGTGCAAGTTGCCCTTGACCTTGTAGAACGCAGCGATGCAGTCTATCGGTTGAAGCTGACTCAGAATGATAGCCATGTCAATCAATGAGAACTATTCGCAAACACTTGACCTGCAGGATGTGACTAAAGCGTCTACAGCGTTGGATGGGATCGTTATACGTACGCCGCTACTTGAAAACGCTGATGTCAATGAACAGCTTGGCGGTCGTCTGATGATCAAGGCTGAGTGTGCCCAGAGAACAGGAGCTTTTAAGATCAGGGGGGCCTATAATCGCATTCGACAGTTGACTCAGGCCGAAAAAGCCCGAGGGGTTATTACCTATTCATCGGGCAATCACGCCCAGGGCGTAGCATTGGCCGCTCGACTTCTGGGAACGTCGGCGTTGATCGTCATGCCTGCAGACGTTCCACCCTCCAAAATGGAAGCCACCCAGGCCCTGGGAGCCAAGATCGTTACCTTTGAACGTGATTATGAAAATAGTGGTGAGGTGGTTGAGCGATTGCGCCGGGAAACTGGGCGGGTCGAGGTGCCACCCAGTGGCGATCTACAGGTTTTGGCTGGGGCTGGCACGGTGGCGTTGGAGCTGTATCAGCAGGCACACGGGTTAGACGCAAACCTCGATGCGGTGTTGATTCCATGTGGTGGCGGTGGTCTAACGGCTGCGACGGCTATAGTTATGCGTGCTCTCTCGCCGTCAACGCAAGTGTTTGCTGTAGAGCCTGAGCTATTTGACGATACTCGCCGTTCGTTAGCGACGGGTCAGCGGGTGACAAACTCAGTTGGGCAACGGACGATTTGTGATGCGATCATGACGCCAACGCCAAATTCTCTGACGTTTCCGATCAATCTGGACTTGCTTAGCGGGGGGTTGGTGACCAGCGATGAAGAAGTACGTGCTGCTATGCTGTTTGTCTTTGAGCATTTCAAAATGGTGGTCGAACCGGGCGGTGCTGTAGGGATCGCGGCGGTCCTGAGTAAACGCATAGACATTACGGGAAAAACAATTGCTACCGTCGCAACTGGTGGGAACATCGATCCAAATCGGTACTTCAGAATCTTAAAAACTCCTGAATTAGCAAAGGAATAATGCGATGCTACGCAGATTGATGGCTGAATGGCTAGGAACCTTTACATTGTTGGCAACCGTCGTTGGCTCCGGGATTATGGCCGAGCAGCTGGCGGGGGGCAATGTTGCGATCGCGTTACTGGGCAATACAATTCCGACAGGTGCAATCCTCATGGTGCTGATTCTGGTGTTTGAATCGATCTCTGGGGCTCATTTTAACCCTGCTGTCACGCTGGTCTTTATGTTGCGCAGGGAAATCTCAGCCAGGGAATCATCACTATTCGTAGTGGCTCAGGTGATCGGCGGCATTGCGGGGGTATTCGTTGCCCATATTATGTTTGACAATCCATTGATCGATCCTTCAACCACTGTGCGCACAGGGCTGGGCCAATGGGTGGGCGAATTTGTCGCCACCTTCGGCCTGATCGGTACGATCCTGGGTTGCGTCAAAGCCCGCCCTGCAGCCGTGCCCTATGCTGTCGGTCTTTACATTACCGCTGCCTACTGGTTTACCTCGTCGACCTCCTTTGCAAACCCAGCTGTGACCATTGCCCGTGGATTATCTGATACCTTCGCCGGGATTCATCCGGCCAACGTAGTGCCATTTATAGTCGTGCAGCTGGTCGCTGCTGTGCTGGCCAATGCTTTTTTTCTTTGGCTGCTGAATGAGAAAGGCTCAACTCTCTAACCATAGAAACAAATATGCGATTTACAGGCTAAAAGCAGTCCAGTGGAATGAGGCAACTGGTACCCACGGGGCATGCAGTTAAACCAGTTAGGTTAAACTTTCTGGATAACTCCGAGCCTGGGGGTATTATCCAGAAACTTTCTGGGTTATTTGCTTATAGGGGAATGGCCCTGACGTAAGCATAAATCAGTGGCTGAAACCCTTGGAAATTAGTGCTCTGTCATGTCAATCTTGACCTTATGTCAGCGCCATTCGCTTATAGGGTGTTTATCCAGAAAGTTTCTGGATAACTCCGGCTGGAAGGTATTTATCCAGACAAAGTCTGGATAAACGATAGTTAGCTCGCGACATCCGGCTCCATACTATAGATTTCAATTATGCAAAAGCATACTTTTCAATGAAAAGGAGATTTTACTTTCCATGAAAAAACGAGGAGTTATTGTTGGCCCTTCTCTCAAAAGAAATTCATTTGACGCAGCCGTGCCAAAAGAAGAGCTAAATAAGTTATTGCTTTATTGGGATAAAATTTCATATCCAAATTTATGCATTGGGAATCCTAACCCGATGATGATGAGTGTGAATCTGAAAGCGGCTACACATATGCAGCTACTGGTTGATGCGGGATTTCTTTCAGTTGACGATGTCGAAGTTGACCCAGCAACTGTTTTTCCTGATTTCTGGAGGACTGGAACAATTACAGTTAGTCATCCTCAGGACTTGCTAAAACTCAACGTAATAGGCCAGATTGAGCTTGCAAAAGAACGTCTAAAAAACGGAGAAATATGGAGTATTGCTCAAACCGGTTTATCTTTAAGCTTCCCTTCTAAACAGCAAGAGGTATCTAATTACCTTACGGAATTATCCTTGCATAATTGCTTGCCTGCACCGACTCCGGATACATCGACTGAGAAGATTGTTGAGTTTAAGGAAGCTAGAGCTGACGAGCTATTACAACTACGAGAGACTATAGAATCTTTCAGAAGTGCTATACTAAATTCACAAGAACCAGAGAGAGAAATTGCTCTGATAGGTGAAGAAATCAGCAATTCCCTTGTGACCTTGCATCGTGTGCTAGATGAAAAGAAAATCGAGCATTTCTTTGAGACATTAAAGGTATATCTGGATATTAAGCCAAATGATTTGGTCACAATTGGGGCAGGGTTACTGCTCACTGGCACAGGTATTCCAATACAAGCTGGTGCTGCCATTGGATTGAGGGCTAATGTGCTTATCAAAGCGGCTGAAAGGTTAATCGTTGGTGTAGAAAGAGTTCCTGAGGAGTTAAGAGGATATATGTATTTGTATGAGGCGCAAAAACAAGGAGTAGTTTCTAGATAGGGCAGACGTTGTCATTGATCCCAGCAATTCCAAATTCAAAAAAGTTTACGTCACAGCCATCAGCTAGTCGTTCCGGAGTTAAAGAGTGTAACCTCCAGCTAACTAACTGTAGCTGTAGCCTCCTAGAAACCTGTAAAATTGACTTAAGGAGGAGGAAAAAATGAGCTTATCCATCATTGATCAAGTCATTGAACAGTTAAGTAATATGCCGCAGTCCTTACAGCAGCAAGTTCTTCAATTTGCTCGTATGTTAGGCCAAGTTAGAGTTCAAGGTACACCTAGCCACAAGCTGCTTAAGTTTGCTGGTTGTATCCAATCGGATGATCTAACCCTGATGCATGATGCTATTGAGGAAGGTTGCGAACAGATAGACTTGAATGAGTGGTAGCTATTTACTCGATACCAATATCATCATTGGTCTATTTGCTGGGCAAGCATCGATTATTAACCATCTTCAGCAATCTGATGAAATTTTTATCCCCAGCATTGCCCTTGGAGAGCTACATTATGGTGCGCGGAAGTCTGGGCGAGTTCAGCAAAATCTAGAACGGATTGAAGAGTTTGTTGCAGATGTCACTGTTATTGACTGTGATGTTGCTACCGCTCGACAGTACGGTGACGTTAAGAATCGATTGAGAGTAAAAGGACGTCCACTACCGGAAAATGACATTTGGATCGCAGCACTGGCTCTACAGTATGATTTAGTATTGGTTACGCGCGATGCACATTTTCAGCATGTGGAAGGTTTGCAAACCGTTCGATGGTAATTTGCGACAAGCCAGCTAACACTGCGTTGCAACGGCGGAGCATAAGCGGTTGATCAAACGCTAAAGTTACTACCGCCGTTGAACTTCACCGTTAGAGATTTTCCGAATTTCTCGAGAAATAAGTTTGCAAGTAACTTAGTGTTAACCGTTTAGTTTCAGACACCAAGCGTTGTCGAAACTTAGTCTCTTGTCCCAGGGAAAGCCACAGAAGCGTCCCAATTGTTTTGACAAGCACGAAGGCGATCGCATGGCAGTCCGATTCTGTTAAAGTTGCATCCCATCGAGCGTGCTCACGAGTCCAATCCTCGATGAGCTGGGTATCTAATGCTTCTTCCATCCGTTCGAGTTCTGGCAAAGCCCCTTGGGCTTGGGTAAAGATGGCGTGATAGCCCGGATGCTCTGCGTAGAAGCGTTCGATCGCATCTACAAGCTCCTCCACGTAATCGGGCAAAGAAATGGGTAAGTCTCTCCCAGTTGCTGAGGTTAATAAATGTTCGCGTAGGAGCTCCCCATATCGCTCGGCAAGTGCGTACAGTATGGCGGTCTTGTCTGGAAAAAATTGGTAGAGCGTACCGATGGGAACCTGCGCACGAGCTGCAATTGCATTGGTGGTAGCGGCAGTATAGCCTCCTTCAATGAGAAGTTGCTCAGCAGCATCCAGTATTCGATTAACCCGTTCTCGACTGCGGGCCTGCCTGGGCTTACGACGCATTTTTGGGGGCTGTGAGGCAGATTCCGTCATTCTCAAATTGACTCCATTTGGATTCTTACGGGAATTAATCCCGCATCTGTTGACAAACCCTAATCTCTTATTGTAGTTTGATGCAAACATGAGTTTTTACTCATGTTTAGACTGTAGCTACAAATTATGGAGTTAAGCCTCTAGGGGCGTCCCAAATGACTAAAAGTGATTTCTCATGGCCAACCGACCAAAGGTCAATGGTTCCGTTGGCTAAGAAGAATCGCTGAAATCCCCAAGCAGCCTAAGTTTGGGTTGTCTGGGGCAAGAAATTCTGAAACCTCTTCTGGGAGAGGTTTACAGCCATTTTGTCTCACGCAACTGAACCAATCTGACTGAAGAACCTTACAGGAAAAAGCAATGGATACAACTACCCACCCCTGGCCGACAGGCAGAAGTACACGCGCTGCATTCGAGGAACGATTCGGTTCTGATAACGCTGATTTTATGCAAGAGGCGATGCATACCGGCGATCCGCTCGCCGACGCAGTCGTTGAGGCCATCCAAGAAGATAGCCAAGTTCGGGCCCAGCTTAACCAAGGCGTGAAAAATGGCTTAGCCTCTGTTGAAAATCCGCATCCGGCTGTCGTCGCTCTGCTGACAGAGTGCGAGACCATGCCGGACCTTAGCCCCTTCTTGAGCCATGAGGAGCTTCAAGAGGTCTTAAGAAGAGGAAACAGGCCCTGGTACGTTTTCCCGCAAGTTGTTATCGACATAGGACTCTCCGCTGGTTCGCTGACACAGCTTTACACCTCTCTTCCACTCACCACTGTGCTCAACGGGACAGGTCGGCTCATTGAGGGGGTCGGACGCCGACTTGTAGAAACCTCACACTGGCTGGATACGGCCATGTACCCCGGCAATATGCTCCCAGGTCGCCCAGGATATGTCGAAACTGTACAGGTGCGCATGATCCATGCCTATGTGCGCTGGGCTAGCCTGAAAAAAGGCTATGACACAGCTGCTCTGGGTACGCCGCTCTCCCAAAGTGAGATGGGTTTTAGCTGGTACAGCTTTTCGATGACGTGCCTAATAGCGGCAGAGGAAATGGGATTCAGCTTGACACCAGCCGAGACTGCGGAATTCTATACCTATTGGGGATATCTGGGATATTTGCTCGGTATCAACCCTCGTTACTATCTGGGGGTGACAAATCACAAGCAGGCCATGCAGGGCTGCTTAATGGAGGAAATGGTCAAAGGATCTATTCAAAATGACGGTGGTGCTCTGTCGAAAGCAATGAACACTTCTATTGGGATGGCTGCAGAAGGTGATTTCCTCAAATCAGAAATTGATGCCGATCCCGTAGAGGTTATCGAATGTTTGGTTCATCGTTTTCACGGTTACACCGTGGCTGAAAGTTTGGGGGTACCGTTTCATACCGAAACCTATTTCAAACTGGGTATGTATGTATCTTCCGTGCGCAGCGAACAAGCAAAACTGAGAAACAATCCAGAAGAATGGAAGCTCGCAATCAGTGCCAATCTGAAAGCAGCCGCTGACAAGTTGGGTACCGGTATTGGCGGACAAACGTCCTATCAAGCAGCCGCTGCTGGTACGTTGGACTCGCATGAGATCTAAAGCGATTTCCAGGAGTAAAACTGCTGGAGAAAGAGTGGGACGTTAAGCGTTCCATTCCTTTCCTTTTCTCTAAGGTTTTAGCTTTCAGAAATCATCTGAGTGCTCTGTTGAAAATTCGTGTTGAGAAAGAACTGAAGTAAGAGAAAGTCATGACTACAACAACTACGGCAACCCACCCCTGGCCGACAGGCAGAAATACACGCGCCGCTTTCGAGGAACGATTCGGTTCTGAAAACGCCGATTTTATGCAGAAGTCTATGCATATCGGCGATCCGCTCGCCGACGCAGTCGTTGCAGCCATCTACGAGAACAACAAGGTGCGAGCCCAGCTTAATCAAGGTGTGAAAAATGGCTTAGCCTCTGTTGAAAACCCGCATCCGGCTGTCGCTGCTTTGTTAACACAGTGCGAGACCATGCCAGACTTCAGCCCCTTCTTGAGCCAAGAAGAGCTTCAAGCGCTGGTAACAAAAGGTCCTATGTCGTGGTACATCCTTCCGGTAATTGTCACTGACCTCGCACTCACTGCTGGCTCACTCATGCAGCTTTACTCATCTGTTCCCATTGCAACTATTCTGGCTGCAACAGGTCGGCTCGTTGAGGGTGTGGGGCGTCGAATTGCAGAAACTGGGCAGTGGCTTGATGCGGCCATGTATCCCGGCAATTGCCTCTTGGGTCGCCCAGGATATGTCGAGACGATTCAGGTCCGTATGATCCATGCTTACATGCGTTCAGGGAGCTTGAAAAAAGGCTACGACACAGTGGCATTGGGGATGCCGGTATCTCAATGCGATTTAGCCTATACCTGGTCTAGCTTTACGATAACGTTCCTGATCGCTGCCGAGGAAATGGGGTTTAGCCTGACGCCATCCGAGAACGCGGAGATCTATAAATTTTGGTGGTACCTCGGACATTTACTCGGCATCGACCCCCGTTTTTATGTCGGGATCACAAACCACAATCAGGCAACGCAGAGCTTCTTAATGCAGGACATGGTCAAAGGCAATATCGCAAGTGATGGCGGTCTCCTGGCTAAGGCAACCAACGATATTACTGTCCAGGCTTCGGCAGATAAGTTCCAAATCGATGCCGATCCCATGGAGGTTATGGAAAGCTTGGCCCAACGTATTCATGGTCAAGCCGTTTGTAATAGTTTGGGGATCCCCTTTCATGACGAAACCTATTACAAGCTACGTTCGTTCATAGCAGTACTACGTAGCGATCACGCAAAGCTGCGAAACAACCCAGAAGAATGGAACCTAGCAATCAGTGAGAATCTCAAGGAAATCTCCGATCGCTTAGGTGCTGGTATTGGTGGGCCGACATCCTATCAAGCTGCCGCTGCTGGCACGTTAGACTCCCATGTAATCTAAATTCTGTTCCAAATTATGAACAAAAAATTCTATGTAACAGCAAAATTCACAGCCAAAGAGACTCGGGTGACAGACATGATCACTCTGCTTCAGAAGCTTACAGCCGAGACAAAATCTGAAGCTGGGTGTTTGGATTATGGCTACTACCAATCTTCAGAAGATTCCAGAGTTTTTACCTCGATTGAAGTATGGAAAACCCCTGAAGCTGAAGCCGCTCATTGGGATACCCAACATCTGCAAGATGCCCTAACCCAGTTGCCTAAACTCATAGATGGCGAGGCTGAAGTGACGAAATACCACAAGATCGCTTAATCCAATTGAAGGAAATAAGCCAACAAAAAGGAGTTGCCCATGAGTAAAGTCATTATGATTACGGGTGCGGGTTCCGGTCTGGGAAAAGGAGCAGCCTTGGGACTTGCGAAAAAGGGACATAAGGTCATCGCGGGAGTACAAATTTGGCCTCAAGTTACTGCTTTACATGAAGAGGCGTCGAAATTAGGGGTTGAGTTAGAAGTCTTTAAGCTTGACATTTTGAGTGAAGTAGATCGACAAAAAGCCCTCACCTATGACATCGATATTCTTGTCAATAATGCAGGTATTGGGGAGACAGGACCGATCGCTGAAATCCCGATTCAGCTTGTGCGAAATGTTTTCGAGGTCAATGTATTCCGTACGTTGGAACTCACTCAGCCTTTTGCTAAAAAATTCGTCGAAAAAGGCAACGGTAAGATTATCTTTGTGTCTTCGATAGCCGGACTTTCAACCTATCCCTTTTTTGGCCCTTACAATGCCTCGAAGCATGCGCTAGAGGCGATCGCCCAGAGCATGAAAGATGAATTGAAAGAATTTGGTGTTCAGGTCTGCACCATTAATCCTGGCCCCTATCGCACTGGATTCAATGACCGCATGCATGACTCAGTCTTTCAGTGGTATGACCCCAAATCTAACTTCACCAAAGAGCAGCCGATGCGAGACAGTCAAGCAGATACTGCATCTGAAAATGGGCAGTTTGACCCTCAAGCCATGATCGATCTAATGGTTGAGACGATTCCAGTCGAGCACCACAAGTTCAGAACTATGTTGCCGGAGGCGTTTGTGGAGTTCTGTCAGGATTACCAGAAGCGGATGTGGGAGGAGGAAATCTAGCATTCCTACTTGCAACAGAGTGTTCCAATTGCGAGATGAGCAAGAAGCCCAATATTCTCTCCAGCTTTCATTTCCTTCCGCTAAAGAGGCTTTATGTTGTGGTGATTTTGAGTCGTTTTTTAGGGCTGTTGCGGTTGCTAGAAGAGGTGGCCGAGTTTGCTGATTTTTTGACGTCTCCGATCGGCTCAACAGTCATATTTTGCATGCTGAGCGATCAGGTCTTTGTTCTGATGGGCTGCAATATTCCATCATCGGCAATCCTGTCAAGCACCGTTGCGCTTGCACTTCATTGCATGATCGATCGCCGTTAGACTCGCATGTGCTCTAAACGCTCTACTACAAATTTATATTGAGGAAGAATCCATGAAAGCTACAGCGTCACTCAAACACATGGGGACCCTGACAGTGAGGCTCGGAGATGAAATCGTTGTTGGCGACGGACCCAAGGGCACCCGCCACGTCATAGATGTGCGTTCAGCCGAGTTGGTTGCTGAGGGCATTTATGCAACGCTTGCCACCAACGATGCTGCCGATTGGCTCACCCTCAGTGACAACGGTTCCCTCGGGGCGATGGATGTCAGGCTGACGCTCAAGACTGACGATGGCGCGTTTATCTACGCCGAATATGCCGGGCGTATTGAGATGGAAAAAGGTCTACTAGCGACCGCACCGACATTCCAGACGGGTAGTGAAAAATATGCATGGCTCAACCGGGTGCAGGCTGTCGGAGCAGGCATTGTAAACGATGACAACTCTCTCCTCATTTACCAGCTCTATGAAGTGGTCATCGCGGTTGATAGTGATTGATGCGATCGCTCAGCGTAAAACCGCTACTCGTCTCTCCTCATATCTGCTTCTGATTAGGAAGTATTTGTATTCTGGGGTCTCTGTAACCTTGAGACTATCTATTCTGTTTAACCACTCTCAATTTTTAAGGTTGTTGCGGCTGCTAGAAATAGATCATTTTTCTGCATGTCTCAACCACTCATCATGGTGGACACGTTCTCCCAAAGCGTCATTCATTTGCCATGTGACAGTTAATCCTAGAAAAGGAAACCTAGAGATGGATCAAAGTTCATTTGTTGATGCATTGACCGCTAAGGCTGGCTCTAAATTTGTCCTTTGGCAAGGATCAACCGCTGAGACACACCCGCTCATTGGTTATATCCGTACCAACTGGAGTCAGGATCCTTACTCCTTTGGGTCCTATTCCCATGTAGCCAAAGGATCCAGCCAACGGGATCGGGGTGTGATTGAAGCTCCCATCGACAATCGGATTTTCTTTGCTGGGGAAGCAGTCCACCCGAGATATAACAGCAGTGTGCATGCCGCCTATGAATCAGGTCTGAGGACGGCAAAGCGAGTTGGCAAAGCTAACGTTGGTCGCATCGCGATCGTTGGTGCTGGTATCAGTGGCCTCGCTGCGGCACATACGCTGGCTAACCACGGTCTTGATGTCACCGTCCTGGAAGTAAGAGATCGAATTGGGGGACGGGTCTGGACAGATCGAGGTCTCGGGACGGCGGTGGATCTGGGTGCTAGCTGGATTCACGGAACCGAGGGCAATCCGATCATGAGGCTGGTTGATGCCGTTGGCCAAGAGGTTGTACTCACGGAGAATAACCGCCGCATCATAAAGGGGCGAGGGGGACGAGTCATGACTGACAAGGACGCCCCGGACTGGTTGGAAGAGGTCCTTGTTACTCAGCATACTGCAGCAACTGCGAGGAACAAGCTCAACACTTGGCATTACGCGCTTGACAGGCTGTTTCGGGGTGACAATTTTGGCTATTACGGGCCTGATGTCAAGTTTCCCAATGGCTACGATACGATTTTTGCGGCCTTTGCCGGTGATTACGAGGTTAGGCTTTCATCACGGGTCGAACGGATTTCACTCACTGATGCGGGAGTTGAGATGGGAATCCAAGGTCAAGCCGTAACTGCCTTCGATGCGGTGATCGTCACAGTCCCTTTGGGTGTACTCAAAAAAGGTGTCATTGCCTTTAATCCCCCCCTTTCTGAACGTAAACAAGGTGCGATCGCTCGGTTGGGAATGGGGACGCTTGACAAGGTATATCTGCTATTTAAAGAAGCGTTTTGGGATAATGATCCAACCTGGATAGTTACGCCAGAGAATGACTTACCCCCAGGGCAATTTAATAACTGGCTCAACCTTCACCGCTACCTTGGTGTACCCATCATTATGGCCTTCAATGGAGCTACCTCAGCCCTTGATCTGGCTTGTCTTTCGGATGAAGAAGTGGTTACTCGTGCCCTCCGTACCCTTGAGATTGCTTATCCTGTTTAAGTCAGAAAGTATACTGATTCTTCAAATGCAGGTGGAGCTTAAAAGTGACTGATATGCCGATTCAACGTCTAATGCGACTCAGCGACATTATTTTCGCCGTAGCCATGACCATTCTGGCTATCTTCTTTGATCCTATACCGCTGGATAACATCTCACCGGAAACAGCAGCTCAATTGCTTATACAGCAGTTACCGGATCTAGGAATTTATGCCCTGACGTTTATCACTCTGGCATTCTATTGGTTTACCCATGTGCATCAGTTCAAGCACTACCAAAGGACCGATGCGGTTCATACGTTCTTGACGCTGTTTTCCCTCTTATTTGTAGTGCTGTTTGCCTATGCCAGTGATCTCTCAGGAGCTTATGAGGGCGTATTTGCCATCAATCTGTTCTACAGCATGGCAGCGATAGGGGTGGGTATTTTTTCCACTGCTGCGTGGATTTATGGCACTCAAAATCGACGGCTAGTGGCACCTGAGTTGTCCGACGAAACCATTCGCCACATTCGTCAAGAAAGCTATATTGAACCCAGTATTTATCTACTGGCAATTGGGACAGGTTGGCTGGTTTCCTGGGGATGGAGCATCACTGTGACATTAGGTTTTCCGATCGCTTTTCTGATTCAGACAACGGTGTCTCGCCGCCAAACAGAAGAAACTAAAGTTGCCTTGGAGTAATACCAGTTACTTATGATTAAAGGTGATTAGCTTGGAGCTAACAACTGCGCAGGAGCGGACGGATTGGAAATGCTTGATATTTGCCAAGATTCTGGCCGCCGCTCAGCTTCACGTTATGCGTGCGAAGTTTGAATAGACTGAACATTGGCCTAGCGTCATACAAGGCTATTTTATATTTGCTGCTTTAAGTAATCACGATACCAGTCTAAAGTGCGCTGAATTCCTATTTCCAAAGGTGTTGCATGATCGCCAAAATAATCCACCGAGACGCATCATCAAATGCTTGGACATATTTGCTATGGTCTACTATAAATGGCTGTTCAAATTCGTACATCATTTCAACAACTTCCCGTGCTTCAAGCATAAATAATCCACCGAGACGCATCATGCATTTTCCCATACTACTTATTTTGGGCGAACGCTCAGCCAGTTGAAACGCCAGGGTCAGAAACTGGCGAGTGGTCACTGTTTGGGCATTGGGAACATGCCAAATCTCTCCTAATGCTTCTGGCTTTTCGCCTAATATTACCAGTGCTTTGCCAAAATCATCGATAAATGTGTAGGTATGAGGAATATCCAAATTACCGACTGCCTGGGCTGTTTTACCCTTCAAAATTGAGGGGAAGACGCGTTCCCCCATCATAGACACCAAAACATTGGGGCCATAGAAGTCTGAACCACGGGCAATGGCCACCTGCACCAATCCCTGTTGATGCGCTTTGAGCAGTGCCTCTGTCATCTGAGCCCGTGTCTGTCCCTTACGGGTAGTAGCCGCATTAGGCAAGGCTTCATGCATCGCTCCAGAGACTTCTCCATACATGTAGAGATTTTCAGTGACGACAAGTTTAGTCTGGTTGGTGGCTACCCCGGCGACAATACTGGCCTGTAATTTGGGAAACAGTTCAGTCCACTGGGTGTAGTTGGGCTGGGCACATTGATAAACTACGGTTGCTCCTCGGGTTACAGCTTCCACCTGGGCGGCATCATAGGCATCTGCTGCAATCACCTCTACAACTTGAGGGACATCGGCTTTACCACTGCGATTGATCATCCGAATTTGAACATCACGCTTGAGGAGTTCACCCATAACGGCCTTACCCACAGGCCCTATTCCAACGATAACGTGGAGATTTTTCTGAGTTGTCATAGGGATACTTGAACGAACGACTATGCCAACGGTAGAGTCTCCCACTGTGTGAGGGTCAAGGGGAGGATCAAGTTTTTTGGGTAACTTTCAATGGCTCAATTGGAACTTGTAGTTCTACCACCACCGGTTCATCGACCCCTCGCTCCGTTTCTCGGCCAAATAAATGGACTTCTTGAATAGCGCCAGTGCTGGTGTAGTGGTTCATGCCAAATTGCGATCGCAACCTCCATATCAATAGCCGTTTCGGTATATCCCGCAATATGATAAAGAATGACTTCATGACCAACTGGAGTAATTTTATAATGCTCTAGCCAGGTGTAGAGCTGGTCCATCGTCCGGCATCGATATTCAGGCATATCCGCGACAGTAGGCACTATCAAACGGCTTGAAGCAAGCCAATAGGCAGACACCGGTTTAACAATCACATCGTAGGGAGAAGATTGCTCTACTTGCTCAAGTTGCTTTAAGCGCACAGAAAGGCGAGTTAACTGAACCTCAGCATCTTGAACTTTTTGCAGCAGATCTTGTTGTTTGGCCTGAAGCATCTGTTTTAGCTGAGTATCAGGCAAATCTTTTTTCAGTAAATCAGCAATTTGCTTTAACGATAGTCCCATATCCCTCAGAGCCAAGATTTGGTTTAGTCGAGGCAATTGCTCAATGGTGTAATAGCGATAACTGGTTGAGCAATCGATGTGGCAAGGGAGGAGTAGTCCCAACTCATCGTAGTGGCGCAGCATTCGTACAGACACCCGCACTAGTTGAGAGAAATCACCAATTTTTAACAAAGTATTTCCCATCCCATCGTTTGCCAGATCTGGAAAATGAATTGAACAAATAGTCATGAAGATCAATGTCCGAGCAAGACAATTGACAAGTGTTTTCACATACGGCGTCGACGCATGACCATAGAATGCCACGGAATAAACGCAAGAACACTGATTTCGACCACCGTCGCAACAATCATCGGCGGGTCAGGGAGTCCGACCTGGCTCATAGAATAAAGGCGAGCCACACCACCAAGCGCCATCGTAATGAACATAATCCGCATTACCGGGCCTGCAATCTCCAGATTGCGCACGCACCAAATGGTCAGAAAGAACACAAGGGTGAACCAAATCGCGTAGAATCGCAGCTGATTGTCGAGATTGGCGGTTACTTGATCTGTCGGAACGAACCGCCCGGCACCGAAGATAAAGTTGATGATCCCAACCATCAGTGGAATCGTGGCGACAACGAGCATTGTGATCTGAAGGGTACGTCTCATAAATTGACTTCCTTTGATGATTACATTCCAAAGCACTTTGCGACAATTCTTTAGAAGGCCGCTTTAGGCGTAGCTAATTTGAAAAACATTACGCATTTGCTTTATGACATAGGCACTCAATGCCATAAGTTTTCCTGAATCTGAACACCGATCAGAATATGATCGGTGTTCAGATTTGTCAAGAAGGTACGATGTGAAAGTTGCAGGGAAACGTTTTAAAGATGCGAACGGATGAACGAGAACGCTCTGCCTATCATCACGGTGACTTACCCCGTGTCCTGCTGGCAAAAGCAGTCGAGTTGCTCGATGAACGCGGTGTTGAAGGATTTAGTCTGCGCGAAGTTGCTCGTCGGGCCAAAGTCGCTGCAGCTGCTCCATCTCATCACTTTGGGAACGTTTCGGGCTTGCTGACTGCCGTCGCGACAGAAGGCTTTCGACAATTGGCTTCAGATTTCAAAGATGTGCTCAAGCAAGATTTAGAGCCGGTAGAGCAGGTTATTGGTATGTGCGAAGCCTACATCAATCACCATCAACGATACCCTGGTACAGTTTCGATTATGTTTCGTCGGGAGCTTCTGGACAATAACAATGCTAGCCTTTTGGAAGTGCGTCCCAAGTCGCTCCATTTGCTAAAGGACGCAGTGCGTAGTGCTATTTCAGAAGATGCATCAGGAGAGCGGGTTGACTGGGTCGCCAAGATTTTATGGGCAACGATGCATGGCCTGGTCACGCTGCAGATGGAAGACAGTGAGATGCTGAGCGCACGAGTCGCATTTGCGGCACGCTCTGTGCTTGCTGGCTCCGATTCTAAAATCTGAATAACATTGTTAATTAACTCTATTGTGCAATGGGGCTATATAATATTGAACTTTGCGTTATGAGCACTCTGTTTGGCCCTTGAGGCACAGGCTATAGACAGAAAGAGAGATAAGCGATAGCTTACCTCTCGGTGCGTGAATAAACGTCTGGGCAGATTTTTTTAATGGAGCGATGGGTTGTGGCGAATCAAGTCCATAAACTCTTGACGCGTGCGGGCATCGTCAGCAAACACCCCTTGCATCGAACTAGTGACAGTCCAAGAACCTGGCTTCTGCACCCCGCGCATCACCATACACATATGAGACGCTTCGACGACAACTGCCACACCCTGGGGTTTTAAAAGACCCTGGAGAGCGTTGCCAATTTGTTGAGTTAACCGTTCTTGAACCTGTAACCGTCGCGCATACATTTCACAAATACGGGCAACTTTTGATAAGCCAATCACCTTACCATTAGGAATGTAGGCAACATGGGCACGGCCTAAAATCGGTAGGATATGGTGTTCACAAGAACTGAACAGATCAATATCGCGTATCAGCACCATTTCATTGGCGTCTTCATGGAAAACGGCTCCATTCAGCAGTTCATCTAGAGACTGATGATAACCAGAGGTTAAAAATTTGAGGGCTTTGACCACACGTTTTGGTGTATCGCGCAATCCTTCGCGGTCGGGATCTTCGCCTAAGCCTAGAAGCAGTGTACGTACGGCTTGCTGCATATCTTCGTCTGAGACAGGGGCTTTAGCTTCAGTACTGATTAACTGGTTACGAATGTCGTCGGGAGAAAAGGATAAGGTCATAATAACGAGTGGGTAATTTTGGGTGGATTTATTAAGCTGTCGAGCGATGGCGAAGCCGGTCCAGAGGACCATCGCAAACCGATCAACCCCCTTCAGTCAAGAACTGAAAGACTGGTAACAATTGCCGCATTGGGTGACAATTGCCCGTCAGCTAGCAATAGCGCTATCCCGACGAATTTTGAAATCAGGCCAGGCATGCCGTCAGCTGTTGCTGAATGTCATCGCCATTGAGATGTCGCCCGATAAAAACAAGCTGGTTTCGAGGAGGGGTGCGCCATTCTTCCCCATCGATAGAAAAACGCGGACCGCTCAGCTGAAAAATGTTGCGTAGGTCGCTTTCCTCAAACCAGAGAATTCCTTTTGCTCGAAAAACATTTTGTGGAAGATTATTTTGCAAAAAGTGTTCAAACTTTTTTATCTGGAAGGGGCGATCGCTCTCAAATGAAATTGAGATAAACCCGTCATTATCCAGGTGGGATGAATGGTGATGGTCATGATGGCTATGATCGTGATGCCCATGGTGGTCGTGATGCTCATGACTGTGGTCGTGATGCTCATGGCCGTGGTGATACTCGTCTTCTAGCCCAACATAATTTTCGGGATTGTTATAGCCGACATCTAAAATTAGCCGCAGGGGTACCTGACCCTGCTGACTGCGCAAAATCCTTGCCCCTGCTTTAACGCTATTAAGATAGTCTTCTAACGTTTTCACTTGATCTGATGACGCTAAATCAACCTTGTTAACAATTGTAACATCAGCGTAGGTAATTTGCTTGAAGGCGGCTTCACTCTCAAAATGATCGGGTGTGAAAGTTTCGGCATCCACCATGGCAATAATGGAATCCAGTCGGGTAAGGTCCCGCAGTTCTGTACCCAGAAACGTTAGGATAATGGGCAGTGGGTCAGCCACCCCGGTGGTTTCAATCACCATGTAGTCGATGCGGTCATCGCGCTCTAGCACCCGATAGACAGCATCCACTAGGTCATCGTTGATGGTGCAGCAAATGCAGCCATTGCTAAGTTCAACCATGGCTTCATCCATGGACACTAACAGCTGACTGTCGATATTGATATCACCAAATTCATTGACTAGGACAGCAACTTTTAGGTCTTTGTTGTTGCTCAGAATGTGGTTTAAGAGCGTTGTTTTACCACTGCCGAGAAATCCGGTGATAATGGTTACGGGCATTCCTCTTTTAGTGGAACTGGGAGCTATTGAGGTTGTCATGGTATGAAGTCTAGAAGATTTTTAGTAAGATAGCTTGGGCAATTGATTGCGTATAAAAGGTGCTGCTTGGGGTCTCTCCGAGTTCCCTTTCTGGAAGTAGTTCAGTTATTTCTTTTAGGCGTATTGGGGTTTCCCATGGGCAGGGCCGGAACGCCGCCCTGCAACCCAACATACTGAGTTATCCCTAATGGCATTAAGTTGAGGTTACGGCGGGGGCGATTATAAATGTTCTGGATCGATTTCTGCAGAAGATTCAGAGTGTGAGACTTAAATCATAAGATTATTGCTTAAAGAATCCTTAGAGGGCCAACTTGCGGGTGTTGGGCGCAAGCATGGCCAACAAAAAAATCGCCAGTTGAACGGTAACAATACTGGGACCTGAGGGTAAATCGAAAAAGGCAGAAACCATCATGCCAGTGGTGGCCCCTAACGCACCTAAGCCCGCTGAAATTAGGATGTACTGAACGAAGGTACGGCTGAGAAGACGAGCCGCACAGGCGGGAATTACCACAAACGCGCTAATCAACAAAACGCCGATAGCCTTAATGGAAATACCCACCACCAAGGATAACAACACAATAAACGCCGTACGCTGGGCAGACACAGATACGCCCCGAGCGATAGCCATGGGCTCATGGAGTGTCAGAAGAATTTGAGAGCGCAACGTCAGCCCCACAAATATGACACATACCACCAATAGCAATCCGCTAAGGATTAAGTCACTAGTTCGCATAGCCAGGATATCACCAAATAATAGATGGGTGATACCACCTTTATAGTCATCACGAAAACTCAGTAAAATAATACCAATGGCCAGGGAAGATGAGTAAACAATGTTCAACAGAGCATCGGTCCAGAGACGGGTGCGTTCCAGAAAATAGGTCACACCCAATGCAAAAAGAACCGCAAAGGGTAACAATACCCAGCCAGGATCCAAACCCAGCAGGAATCCAATGCTAATACCCAATAGGGCTGAGTGCCCCAAGGTATCACTAAAAAAAGAAAGCTGTCGGAGAACGGTAAAGCTACCCAATAGGCCGCCCATAAGTCCAGTTAGAACACTACCCATAAGTGCCCGATGCATAAAGGGCAGTTGAAACAGTTCAATCACACGGGTGAATTCAGCCTGGATTGTCATGGTAAAAACTTAACAAGAATGGTGATAGCGAACAAACTCAGAGCCATAGGCCAGGGACAGGTTCTCTGGGGTAAGCGAATGTTCGGGGGTTCCCTGGCATAGGAGGGTACGATTTAGACAGAGGACGCGATCGCAACTGCGACGCACCATATCCAGATCGTGAGAGATCTGCAAAATTGCCCAACCCTGCTCTTTTTTAAGCTGGTGCAGCAACCGGTAAAATTCCGATTCGTTATGCACATCCAATCCAGCAGGAGCCTCATCAAGAATCAGCAACCGACGAGGCCGCACTAGACAATAGGCCAGCAGTACCCGCTTTAGTTCTCCTCCTGACAACGCACTCACAAGCTTGTGACGCAAATACCAGGCATCCACCTGGGTCAATGCCTGCTCTACAGCGTGGCGGCGCGCCCGTCCACCAGCCCAGGGCAGCTGTATACCCAGCCGATCCCAGCCTAGCCCCACCAGTTCCTTTACCGTAATGGGAATACGGCGATCAAACAGAAAATTCTGAGGTAGATAGGCAATCTGTTGTCTCACCGCCGTTGGCAGTTTGCCTTTGGGAGAAAGCGGCTGCCCTAGGACAAACACCTCCCCCGACTGGCGTGGCAAGATTCCCAGTATGGCCTGGATTAAGGTGCTCTTTCCGGCTCCGTTAGGCCCCACAATCGCGGTATCCATGCCAGCTGGCACCGCAAACGATACATTCTGAACCGCTGCATAGGCCTCTCGGTAAACCGTCAACTCGTTGACGACTAAAACTGGATCGCTCAACTGCTCTCTCCTGGCCCCATAAAATCATCCTTCATATTAAAGCCACCAATCGATGACGGCCACCGGCTGAGGTGACAAGAACGGATACCAGGATTGCGTGGATGCCCCAAAGGCATTTGCCAGATTCTCAGCATTCTGGCGCATGGTGGTCAGATAGTAGTCTGGCTGTATCGCCTCTGAAGAACCTACTGCAATGGGGTCAAACTCACTTACGTTAATGGAAAGGTCTTGTGCGACCGCCTTGAAAGAAGAGTCTCCAGCCTGGGGCTCGGTCATAATGGTTTTTAGACCTTCCGCCTGCACTGTGTCCACAACCCGCTTTACATCCTCCGGAGATGGACTTTCCTCGGGAAGACCCACTAGAAACTCGGCTTCTAGTCCATAGCTGCTGGCAAAGTAAGCAGCAAAGTCGTGAAACACTACAAAGGTTTGTCCAGCAAAGGGGGACAACATTTCTGTAATCTCAGCATCTAAGGCCTGCAGTTCAGTAATAAATGCAGCCGCGTTAGCGGTGTATTCAGCCTCTCCTTCTGGATCGACGGCAATTAAACCATCGCGAATATTTTCGACCTGTTCAATAGCTCGCTTGGGGTCCAGCCAGATATGAGGATCAAATTCACCATGGGCATGGCCATGAGCGTCTGCATGGGCGTCTTCGCCATGATCATCATGACCCTCTTCAGCGTGGTCATCATGGGCTTCTTCTCCATGATCATCATGACCCTCTTCGCCATGATCATCGTGGACCTTGGCTTCAGCGTGGTCGTCATGGTCTTCTTCTCCATGGGCATGGCCATGATCGTCTTCTTTCGCATGGTCTTCTTCGCCATGATCATCGTGGCCTTTTTCTTCAGCGCCGTGCCCTTCTTCACCAGTGGCCAACACAGCAATCTCCTCACTGGAGTCGATGGTGACCAGATCGGAATTTTCCGCATTCTCGATCATGTCATCTAAATAGAATTCTAGTTCCAGACCGTTTTTCACCAACACGTCTGCACCGGCAACCGCCTGAATATCACTGGGTTTGGCTTGAAAGTCATGGGGACCGACATTGGTGGGTAGTAGCTGTAGCACCTCAGCGCGATCGCCTGCTACTGCTTTGGTGAACTGGGTGATCGGCAAAAATGTTGTAACCACTTGCAATGAGTCTTCAGAGGCAGTTGCTACCTCTGAAGTGTCAGCAGCATCACTAGTGGCTGTAGGAGCAGTAGTTGTACAGCCGCCCAGGGTGATAATTGCCCCCAGCGCTATGATCGACAACTGTTGTACCTGCCATTGAAAATTCAGTCTAGACATAACTGTGCTATCTCCAAAAACAACATTAATTCTTTTGGCTTTATCTTGCTATGGGCGTAAAGCCAGAGCAGCCTCTTTAGCGAAATAGGTCAAAATCAAGTCGGCTCCCGCCCGTTTCATACTGGTCAAGGTTTCTAGCATGACGGCTGTGCCATCAATCCAGCCCTGCTGCGCGGCGGCCTTGACCATGGCATATTCACCACTGACGTTGTAAGCAGCAACAGGTAAATTAGTGTGTTGTTTAATGCGACAGATCACATCCAAATAGGCTAGGGCCGGTTTCACCATGACAATGTCCGCCCCTTCTTGAATATCGAGTTCTACCTCTTTTAGGGCTTCCCTGGCGTTGGCGGCATCCATCTGATATGTCTTTTTATCACCAAACTTGGGGGCAGAATCCAGAGCATCGCGAAATGGACCGTAATAGGCCGATGCATATTTAGCGGAATAGGCGAGAATGCCGACATTAATCCAACCTTCTGCATCCAACGCTTGACGAATCGCCCGCACACGACCGTCCATCATGTCGGATGGGGCCACAAAATCAGCCCCTGCCTCGGCCTGTACCAGGGCCTGCTTGACGAGGACCGCAACGGTTTCATCGTTGAGAATTTGACCATTTTGGACAATGCCATCATGGCCTTCGCTGCTGTAAGGATCAAGCGCCACATCGGTCATCACCAACAGCTCGGGAAGAGCCTGTTTGAGGGCACGCACTGCCCGAGGGATTAAACCATCTGGGTTATAGCTCTCAGTACCAGCGTTATCTTTTTGATGATGGGGAATCAGCGGAAACAGGGCAATGGCTCCAATACCTAACTCCCACGCAGCTTTTGATTCTTCCAACAATAAATCTAAGGAGTAGCGAAAACAGTTGGGCATTGATGGTACCTCCTCCCGTTTTCCCTCACCTTCCATGACAAACAGGGGATAAATCAGGTCAGCGGCAGTTAGTATCGTTTCTTGCACCATACGTCGCAGCGTCCCAGTACGACGCAGACGCCGGGGACGCTGCACTTGGCCACCAGTATTATTATTATCAGCGGGTGCAGCTTCCACCGTTGCTTCAACAGCATCTGTGGCGGTTTGGAGGGGCGCTGACGTAGGTGACATAGATGTGGATGACATAAGATGGAAACCCGTTATGATAATGATTATCATTCGTAGGTATTCTACATCAGTTTTTCGAAATTGACGCGAGCATAATCCTTAAAATCCATGACTCAGGTTCACTGTACTCGGGCTCAAACAACAGTACTGCAGGTACTGCGGCAGCAGCCTGAACCGACATCGGCTCAGGCTCTGTATACGCTTATCAAGAAACATCAGCGGATTGGTTTAGCAACGGTATATCGAGCCCTCGATGCGCTAAAGCGTATGGGAAAGGTGCAGCATCGGGTAACGTTAACGGGGGAGACACTCTACAATGCCGTGGAGCAGGACCATCACTACATGACCTGTTTGGACTGTGGGCAGTCGTTTCCTCTGGATACGTGTCCTTTGAAGGGGCTAGAGTTTTCACTCCAGCACTCCAGCTCATTCACAATCTACTATCACACCCTCGAATTTTTTGGCCTTTGCGAACCCTGCTCAGTTCAAGGCGGGTGACGTTTGGGATTTAGCGGGCTAGAAAAAGGGGATAAGAATCACAATCATGCCCATAGTCTAAAATAGGAAGCACACCCTAAAGGCTCTAAGTGGTAAGCCGATAAGAACGGCGACACTTGGGCAGAGCGTCTTTATTTGGAAAGCATTTGGTGATGATGCAGTATGACCCAAGCAGTTGATTTAATACCCTCGTCGCCATCACCATTATCATTGCAAGATTTTCTTGTGTGGGATAGCGGTGATGATCGTCTATACGAATTAATTGAGGGTGAGCCGATGCCGATGAGCGATCCCACTGCTAATCATGAGGATGTGGCAGATAATCTTTGTGATCTTCTCAGGCTGCATTGTTTAGAAAAAAACTTGCCCTTCGTACCTAAGCGTTCCAAGTTAATCTCTATTGGTTCTCGGAATGGACGAGACACTGCTAGACGTGGCGATATTGTTGTTTTTGCAAAGGCTGAATGGGAACGGATGAAAGGGCTGTCTAGCTCAGCGATGGCTTATATTGCTCCGCCATTGGTCATTGAGGTGGTGTCAACAAACTGGCGAGATGATTATTTGACTAAGCTGGCTGAGTATGAATCTATTGGTGTGCAAGAATATTGGATTGTTGACTATGGGGCGTTAGGAGGGATGCGGTATATCGGTCATCCGAAGCAATCTACATTGTCGATTTATACTATGGACCCCGAGACAGGCGAATTTGGTATGCCACAACAGTTTCGCGGAGATAACAATATTAAGTCTACTGTTGTCCCTGAACTGGCAGTAACGGCCAAGACTTTATGGAAAGAAGATTAGAGAGTACTGTCTTTTGGATGGAGGCCCCAGATGTTGGATACTCATCAGGGGATTGTGCGGGCGATCGCATCTCAGCCTGAGTCGTTTTTTTGTTGCTGCAGAAGATGGCCTGCTTGGTCTTTGAGATAAAGGCAGTCATCTTGTCCAGAGTCTTAATGAAGCTTGTCGATTAAAGAATCTATGCAAGCCGTGAGAGGCTATAGAATCCAGCTATCCCCTCTTACACTTGGAGAAACGTTATGAAGATTCTAGCGATTGACCTGGGCAAATTCAACTGTGTATCGTGTCTGCTGGACACGGAAAGTAACGCGAGTGAATTTGATACGTTTAAGACGTACCGACGGGAATTTAAAGAAATATTACATCGTACTCAACCCCACTTGGTAGTAGTGGAAACATGTTCGATTACCGGATGGGTGCATGATCTGTGTGTTGCTGAAGACTATCAAGTACTGGTGGCCGATCCGAGTCAGGAGGCGTGGCGTTGGAAAAACGTCAAACGCAAAACGGATAAAGACGATGCACTGAAGTTAGCAAAACTGGCGGCTCTCGAGCAGATCAACCCAGTGTACGTGCCTGCACCAGAGACTCGACAATATCGGCACTTGGTGAAGTATCGAAAAGTGGTGGTTTGGCGTATCAATCGGGTTCAAAATGCGATTCGTGCGTTGTTTGATCAACACGGGGTGAAAATACCATCAGGTCACCGAGCCTGGACCATCCAGGGGATTGACGAATTAAGCCAACACCGCCGAGTGCTGGCGGAGTGCGATGAGCACAATCTATGGCGTGGGGAATTAGAGTTAGAATTAACGATGCTGGACCAACTATGGGAGCACCTGGCAACCATTGAACGGAAATTAGAAATACTCGCAAAGCAGGAGGAGCGCATCCAACTATTGCAGACCATTCCTGGGGTTGGTCGTAAAACAGCCGAAGTGATTGTCACTTGTTTGGATGATCCGAAGCGATTTGAAAATTCGCGGCAAGTGTGTGCCTATGCTGGATTAATACCCCAACAACATCAATCCGGACAAACCAATCGCTTGGGTAAGATTACTAAACGGGGACCAAGATTACTCCGAACGGCATTAGTGGAAGTGTCCTGGCTGATGTTGCGTCACAACGAATGGGCGGCAGCTACTTATGCACGCATTAGTGGAGGACAGAAGACCCGCAAGAAAACAGCGATTGTAGCCGTTGCCCGGAAGTTGTTGGTGCGATGTTGGGCGATGTTGTTACACAACCAGCCGTGGAATCCAGAGTTAGCTCAGCCAACACCATAGATAACAAAATTTAGAAGAGAGATGGAGAGAACAAAGTGAGACTCTAGCATGAGCTTGAAGCTTCACGTAATCTGAAACAAGGTTGCCCTAACGTTCGCGTAGCGTCTCCGTAGGAGTTATAAGCCATGCACCTTTGTAAAAACTCTTGAGACAATGCAATAGAACACACGTTCAAATAGCATTGACACCTCGGATAGTCGGTTAAATCCACTTTGCCCTCATTAATTCTCAATCAAAAAGACAGTCCTAAGAACAAAGGTAAATCATCTTGACTAACAACAAGATGAGAGATTGATGTGGATAGAAAATGAGAGACTCTCCGAAAAAAATGCCGAAACCCACTTGACACGTTCACGGCTTCATAGTCGTGAAGCTGAGCGGCGGCCAGGAACTTTGGTATCATCATCTAAATTTTACCCTCCGTCTGTTCCTGCGCAGTGTTAGCTGGTGTTCTCCACAAACCGTATCGTATTGATCTTAGGGCTCTTGGGCAAGGACTAAGATACGCTGATACAGCAGGGGACTGACACGAAAACCAGCTTGGTTGATCAAATCATCCATAATGGGTTGCACTTGGGGAATGAGGTTTCTTTGCTTGGCAACGAGCAAAATACCCAGAATACCGATTATGGATAGTCCAAGTTGAAGGGCTTGTTGCCGTCCCAAGCGCTCATCAATAAGCAGATCATCGGCTTGTAGCTCAAGTGCCAGCGCGATCGCACTCGCTTCTCCTGCATCCAGTCCTCGGTCTTGTTGTAATTGATTGGCAAGTTGAAGATTGCTAAGGGATTGCGTTTGAATCCAGTCTAATTGCAGAATGCTTGAAATGGTTGGATTACTGGCGGTTGCGAGTTCGCTGGCAACAACGTCTGGAATAATTACGGTTTGGTAAATTGACTCTAGCAGCCAGAGATGATTGACAAGGGCAAGATTGCTGAGGGCAGAAGTATCGCTGACGACGATCATAGCCAGCCCCGCTCGCGCAGGTGCTGAACATCTTGCTCAAGGTCTTCTACATCGTAGTGAACACAGATGCCCCGATCTGCCAGTAATTTCTGAAACGGGATGATTTCCATTCCAGCAATTTTGCTGGCGCGACTGAGGGAAATCAGCTCTTGTTGAAACAGTGCGATCGCAATTTCCCGAAACCAGTCGCTCTGATTAAAAGTTTCGGTTTGACTGAGATTATCAGGTAGGTTCAGAGTAATTTGCATAGGGTTCACCTGTAAATGGAAGCTCGTTGAGCCTACATTCTCAATTTTAACCTGTGCCTAACTTCAGTTGTGCCATCGACTACATAACCCGCAGCAGGAATTATGCCAAATCTTCAAGTTATCACCTCAGCCGAATTCAAGGAGCTAGCTAACGAGGAACTGAGCGGCGGGCAATACTTTTGCCTCTACCTGGACTTTAAATCCGTCCGCTCCTTCACAGAGTTAGACGGCAAGAGCGATCGCACCTCGCCTGTAGGTTGGGTTGAGTTAGCGAAACCCAACAATATCAGAATATTCACCTAATCCCAATCCATCTTTTCCATCATTTTAATTTCTCCACCAGCACCCCAATCACTCGGATAATACCCCCGCTCAACATACCCATGAAAACTTGAATACGATCAATCGCAGCACGGAGAGTCAACTAACTGGTGACTGACCGGATTATAGTGAATATAGTCAACATGTCGTGAAAAATCTTTTTCATCGCGAATCTGATGCTCCCAAAATCGACGCTGCCAGATAGCTTGTTCTTTTTTCGTCTGGCGGCTTGATGACCGTTGTCGCTTGTAATGTGCTGGGCAATGTCAGCTGAAATACGTCTTAATCAATCGCCAACGGGTGGAAAAATCGGCATCTCCGTCGGGCAAGGTCCAGATGCAATGTAGATGGTCGGGTAGTACCACAATTGCGTCAATATTAAACGGATGACGTTGTTTGACGGTGTGGAAGGCTTCGCGCAGTAGTTGAATCGTTTGCTCAGTTTTGAAGAGGTGCTGGCGGTTGTAGGTGACTACGGTGAAGAAGTAGGTTGCACCGGGTGTGGTGGCGCGGCGGTATTGCATGGGGGTGGCCTATCGGGTGTAGGTTTAGGATAGGCAGGATGAGGGCTAGGATAACTGTGGGTGTTGGGTTTCATGATTCAACCCAACCTACGGCGAGGTGCGATCGCTCTACGGCGAGGTGCGATCGCTCTGGTTAAACATTCCGAGGCTCACATCCCCTGAAAACTAACGGAAAGAGACAGTTGGGAGTCTCTTCGCCTCCTCTGAGCGATTTCGAGTCGCGCGTCTAACAATATATTAGGCTTCTATTTAGTAGGTTCATCATATTAAACCAAGGACACGACGCACGGCATTATCCAAATCCTCGCCTGAAGGAAGATTTACTCCAGTTATAAATCGACGGGAGAATTCTTCTAATTCAAACTTAATTTCTCTCGAAAGAACAAGATGACGTTGTGATCCATGCTGAACTGGCTCAGATAATGAGTAAGTATGAACTGTCAAAACATCTGGTGCATTGGTATTCACAAGGGGAATATCAGTGCCAATGACATTCTCAAATTTTCTGTATACGATGTCTGGGAGTAAAAAGTACAAACCGCTTTTGACCAAAGTCGACCTTGAGTAAATCAGTCCTTTGCGTATCAACTGTGGGATTAAACGTTTATGCACATTGGCCCAGTTCATACCATGTCCAGATTTTGGAATTAGCGTATCTGATGAGGTTAAGTTTTTGTAAGCATACCAGTTGTCACGATAGTTTCCAGTGATGTCAATGCTTTGAACTTCAATACCTACATACTCGATAAGCTCTCCGTTATCAACTTTAGCTAATACCCAGTCCATGGATAGGCTCGTTCCCAATTTGACTTCCCTGCCTGATGTTTGCCCCAGAGCAACAATACACTCTGCGACTTCATTTCGACGAGGAATATATTCTTCATAGGTTAGAAACTCAAAGCCATCTCCAAATGCATCATGTACGACTCTTCTCAAGGAAGCATATCGACTTTCATACATTCGGTTAGGACAAATTATGCAGTCTCCATAAGGGGACGTGACGCTGCATGTTCCATAGGTAATAGTTTGATCGTGATTTGTCTTAGTGCATGCTTTTTCAATAAATGGACATGCTCCCAACTTCCATAAACTTCGACTCACATCAGATAAATCATCTGGTGCATATCCAAAGATCTCAACAATATCTTTTCTGGGCCTTTGCACCATTTTCTAGTTACCTATCATGATTTTTATGGATTCTCCAATGGCCTTTGCCATCAGTGGTGGAACCGCATTACCAACCTGTTCATACTGTTGAGTGACGCTTCCTGTGAATTTGTAGTGATCTGGAAAGGATTGGATACGAGCTGCTTCACGCACTGAAATTACTCGATCCTGTTCTGGATGGAAAAAGCTACCCCAATGTGGATCACATTTTGTTAAAACAGTTGAGCATAAGGATTCAGGGTGTAGTCTTCCGTAGCGTTTAGTGTGGTCACTACGTCGTGCCCTTTTCATCCCAGCAGGTAAGAGTTCATAGGGAATATCACGCCAGCTTCCGCCTTGTGGAATATGTTTTAATCTTTCCAAATTTACTTTTCCTAAATTTGCACAACTATGATTCCAGACTTGATGTGAATCATGGCGTAAGTGAGCTTGATATTCATTCTGAGGAGCTTTTGCATAATCCAGAGCTTCGTTTCTACTTCCACTCTCGATAGATGGCAAATCAGAAATAGCCTCCCATACGGTTGTGTGTTGCTTTAGGGTCGAAGCAAAAAGCGGAGGAATGTCAAAACACAACTCTTTTGCTCCTGCAAAGTTTGCAATAGCTCTAGCATTATACGTAGGCTTTGGAAATTCGATTTCTTTAGTATGTTGTCTAATACCAATAAATATCGTCCTGAAACGCATTTGTGGCACACCATAATGTCCAGCGAACAAAATGCGATGTTTAACAACGTATCCCAATGATTGAAGCACCTTATAAATTTGTTCAACTACTGTGCCTTTGCCAAGTTGGACAATCCCCGTAACATTTTCAATTAAGATTGCTTTAGGCTTTAAGACGGCAACTACTCGAAGAAAGTCTTTAAATAGATGATTGCGTTCATCATCAAGGCTTCTTACAGGTGCATTTACTGAAAAACCTTGACAAGGTGGCCCCCCAGCCAATAGATCCAACTCACCAACCTTAAGATTAAGCTTTTGCTTCAAATCTAGCTCAAATACCTGACGAACATCGCTAACGATAACTTTGACACTGGGATGATTTTTTTGGTATGTCTCTGCGTACTGACCCACTATTTCATTAGCCAATATGGCTTGGAAACCAGCCATTTCCAACCCACACGATAAACCACCTGCACCAGCGAATAAATCAATAAACTTCACGCAAATAATTTTAAAGCACCGATAGATTCTACCAAAATCAGTGAGCGATCCATTTGGCTTGAGTGAGTAAGATGAGGTCTTATGAGCCCAGTCTTGAGACAGGTTTTTAGAGCTACTGATTTAGAAGTGTCTCAAACCTCAAAAATTTGTACTCATAGCAAGATTGAAATTCATGCGGCTGGGTAACAGGGTGTTGTTGGTAGCCTAACTTTGAGCTGAGCGGCGGGCAATACTTTTGCCTCTACCTGGACTTTAAATCCGTCCGCTCCTTCACAGAGTTAGACGGCAAGAGCGATCGCACCTCGCCTGTAGGTTGGGTTGAGTTAGCGAAACCCAACAATATCAGAGCGATCGCACCTCGCCTGTAGGTTGGGTTGAGTTAGCGAAACCCAACAATATCAGAATATTCACCTAATCCCAATCCATCTTTTCCATCATTTTAATTTCTCCACCAGCACCCCAATCACTCGGATAATACCCCCGCTCAACATACCCATGAAAACTTGAATACGACCAATCGCACGGAGAGTCAACTAACTGGTGACTGACCGGATTATAGTGAATATAGTCAACATGTCGTGAAAAATCTTTTTCATCGCGAATCTGATGCTCCCAAAATCGACGCTGCCAGATAGCTTGTTCTTTTTTCGTCTGGCGGCTTGATGACCGTTGTCGCTTGTAATGTGCTGGGCAATGTCAGCTGAAATACGTCTTAATCAATCGCCAACGGGTGGAAAAATCGGCATCTCCGTCGGGCAAGGTCCAGATGCAATGTAGATGGTCGGGTAGTACCACAATTGCGTCAATATTAAACGGATGACGTTGTTTGACGGTGTGGAAGGCTTCGCGCAGTAGTTGAATCGTTTGCTCAGTTTTGAAGAGGTGCTGGCGGTTGTAGGTGACTATGGTGAAGACGTAGGTTGCACCGGGTGTGGTGGCGCGGCGGTATTGCATGGGGGTGGCCTATCGGATGTAGGTTTAGGATAGGCAGGATGAGGGCTAGGATAACTGTGGGTGTTGGGTTTCATGATTCAACCCAACCTACGGCGAGGTGCGATCGCTCTGTGGGTGTTGGGTTTCATGATTCAACCCAACCTACGGCGAGGTGAGATCGCTCTCTAAAGATTGCTTAGAGTGCTCGTGTATCGCCGTTGCAACACAGTGTTAGCTGGTTTGGGCAGACGCTACTATGCAGCTAGCAAGCGACTCATTTGCTCTTTCAGTAATGGAGATACCGTCAAAGGCTTGTATGTTTCACCTTCGTAAGGCTGCCAAACATAGCCTGAACTAAACGCTCTAAATAAAGATGGTGAACCAAGTAACTGCCAAGTACCCTCAGATAAAACCAATCCTGGTATATTCAGGGTAGATGACTCATTTGATAATTCGTCAAACGTCCTGAATTCATCAACTTCAAGGCCGACTAAGGCATAGCGAAAGGTAGGAGCAGACTGCAAATATTGATAAAGCAGAATACCTACCTCTGTCATTAAGTAAGCTGAGTCTGGCGTTTCAATGCCGATTGTGCTTATGCCATCAGGACATATCCGACACCACCAGTTTTCATCAATGTCTTGAAAAATAGTGGGACGGCATTGAGATTGAGAACCATTTGATAGCGACCATGAAACAGCCTCAAAATGTTGAGCGAATTGAGCTGCTGTGATCTGGTCTGAGCCACATTCCGCCGATAGACTAAATACCCATGCCATCATCAATCACCTTTTGCCAATAGTTCTGAGTTTTTGCTAATGCTGCCTCATACCGCTCTAGTAGCATTGTAACCCTTGGCATAATGCTGACATGGGTAGCGCTGTCTTGGATGGCTTCTAAATCACCATCAATATATTTGCTGTCAATTTGCCATAAGGGATCTCGACCGGTTCCTCCGAAAGCCTTGGGTTTCCGAAAAGGTGGCAACCCCTCAATAGATAGCGATGTGGACATGCCTTTTGTAGTTCTGATAGCGACTTCCACCTGTAACCCTGAATCATCTCGTTTCGCCTCAGGATGCAAATAACCTTGAGCATCGAGCCAACCTTGCAGCATATGAGACACATCAATATCTACTCCAGGTCTAATTCCTAGAAGACGAGCGCTACGACCTAATTTTGGTTTGCCATCCGCTGCTGCCATACCTCGATAGTAAAGCCGTGCCATCAGGTTATCGGAGATTCACTTCAGAGGTTATGCTAAACCACTTGTGGCATACAAAAGGAATATATTAAGGCTTCTTGTATATCGATACTGACAGCTAACGAGTAGCTGAGCGGCGGTCGGTATTTCTGTTTCAGTGCCTGGATTATAAATTCCGTCCGCTCCTGCGCAGGGTTAGCTGGCTACATCAAATGTAAAGAATTTGGTTTTCCATTTCATCTGCTGTAGTGCTGTCGAGAATTGTAAGTAATCTACGCACGATTTCTGTATAGGGCCTTCTAACTGCAATGATAATTCCAGAATGAGATTTATTTGTATTAAAGTACTCTTGGGCAAGACTTTCAAAGTCAGTGCGATTGTGCGTTAAGATGGCCGCTCCAAGGCTAGTTGCAAATTCTAATTGCTCTGCATCCGATTTCCTACGCTGTCCGGCTTGTGTTGTTGTCGTTGCATTGAAACCACGAGAACGCAAAAGATTTGAAATTAGAACGTCAACGTCTTCGTCCAAATAAACGTGAATAAAAATACCACTCATACAGTCATAAGTTCCGCACTCGTGGGTCAATCAGCTCATCAGGAATACGATTTCGCTCAATGTATTCGTTGATTTCTGCTTGATGATCCAGATAATAGCTGAGTGCATCAAAAACCTGGGATAAACCGAGGTGTGGCAGTCTTTGGGGGATTTCCTCAGGTGAAACTCCAATACGCCACATTTTTACAATTGCTCTAACAGGCGTACGAGTACCTTTAATAATAGGTTCACTGCTCAGTATTTCGTCATTTCTGACAATATGGCAGTGCTCTGTCGTTTGTACCATACTGATATTCCAGAGGGATCAATAATATATAGAATCAGTTCTATTTTAGCTTGAAAGGAAATTTCCAAGCCGGTTCAATTTATTAGGGCTGAGTCGTTAGAAAATCATCAAAAACATAGGATAAATCGAGATGCTCAACTTCGAACACGCCTACGGACGGGAAGACGTGCATCCACATCAACTTCGTATGCAATGCACAATTCACGAATATTTTGACAAGCATCGATAGCCCAATTGACCCGCTCCGTAGCGTAGGTCAAACCACAACTACTAACCCCATGCACCAATCGATGTCGCAACCGAAATGCTTTCAAGAGCCCATCCCAATCTCTGACAACATCAGGTAAGCGTTGATTAACGTTTGGAAATACTTCTTCCTTCCACAGATTTTTGTAAGCTTTACATCCATGACAGCCATCTAGTTTAGCCCGAATGTCCACATTGGGAGATGTTCCAAGTGCAATAATTGAACGACGAACAGTCCACTCAAAATGGATTACTGAGAGTAATGCTGATAGTGATGGGTCTTCAGCCAACAATTTTTGAATTCGTTGCTCTCTCGCTGAGCTAGAATCTTTCACTAAAAACATTAGTTTTTCTTTCAAGAACCGCTCTTAACAATGATAATCCGGTTCTCATAGCAAGTTGCCAGCTAAAGAATCTATGCAAGCCGTGAGAGGCTATAGAATCCAGCTATCCCCTCTTATACTTGGAGAAACGTTATGAAGATTCTAGCGATTGACCTGGGCAAAGTCAACTGTGTACGTGTCTGCTGGACACGGAAAGTAACGCGACTGAATTTGATACGTTTAAGACGTACCGACGGGAATTTAAAGAAATATTACATCTTACTCAACCCCACTTGGTAGTAGTGGAAACATGTTCGATTACCGGATGGGTGCATGATCTGTGTGTTGCTGAAGACTATCAAGTACTGGTGGCCGATCCCAGTCAGGAGGCGTGGCGTTGGAAAAACGTCAAACGCAAAACGGATAAAGACGATGCACTGAAGTTAGCAAAACTGGCGGCTCTCGAGCAGATCAACCCAGTGTACGTGCCTGCACCAGAGACTCGACAATATCGGCACTTGGTGAAGTATCGAAAAGTGGTGGTTTGGCGTATCAATCGGGTTCAAAATGCGATTCGTGCGTTGTTTGATCAACACGGGGTGAAAATACCATCAGGTCACCGAGCCTGGACCATCCAGGGGATTGACGAATTAAGCCAACACCGCCGAGTGCTGGCGGAGTGCGATGAGCACAATCTATGGCGTGGGGAATTAGAGTTAGAATTAACGATGCTGGACCAACTATGGGAGCACCTGGCAACCATTGAACGGAAATTAGAAATACTCGCAAAGCAGGAGGAGCGCATCCAACTATTGCAGACCATTCCTGGGGTTGGTCGTAAAACAGCCGAAGTGATTGTCACTTGTTTGGATGATCCGAAGCGATTTGAAAATTCGCGGCAAGTGTGTGCCTATGCTGGATTAATACCCCAACAACATCAATCCGGACAAACCAATCGCTTGGGTAAGATTACTAAACGGGGACCAAGATTACTCCGAACGGCATTAGTGGAAGTGTCCTGGCTGATGTTGCGTCACAACGAATGGGCGGCAGCTACTTATGCACGCATTAGTGGAGGACAGAAGACCCGCAAGAAAACAGCGATTGTAGCCGTTGCCCGGAAGTTGTTGGTGCGATGTTGGGCAATGTTGTTACACAACCAGCCGTGGAATCCAGAGTTAGCTCAGCCAACAACATAGATAACAATATCTAGAAGAGAGAATGAAGAGAACAAAGTGAGACTCTAGCATGAGCTTGAAGCTCCACGTAATCTGAAACAAGGTTGCTCTAACGAATAAGCCATGCACCTTTGTAAAAACTCTTGAGACAATGCAGTAGAACACACGTTCAAATAGCATTGACACCTCGGATAGTCGGTTAAATCCACTTTGCCCTCATTAATTCTCAATCAAAAAGACAGTCCTAAGAACAAAGGTAAATCATCTTGACTAACAACAAGATGAGAGATTGATGTGGATAGAAAATGAGAGACTCTCCGAAAAAATATGCCGAAACCCACTTGACACGTTCACGGCTTCATAGTCGGGGAGCTGAGCGGCGGTCAATACTTTTGCATTGACGCCTAAATGGTAAATTCCGTCCGCTCCTGCGTAGGGTTAGGCAGCAGGGCCAGGGGCATTATCCGCTGCCTTGAGGAATTAATTTATGAGCATGGTGCGGTCCTAAAAATGTATCGATAGGGCATTGGGCGTTGCAGCAGGGGCCGCACCCTACAGCTTGCTATGGGAAACTGATTAATGGATTAAATTTTTCAATCAAACTCATAAAAACTCCTCCACATCAAGCATTGGGTGTGACCTGAATTTAATGTGGTTCAAATGATCTACAATATGTATACTCCTTTGAGCCTAGCTTTGAGAATAATTCGATGTCTCGGGTTGCTATTCTGAGCCCTGCCTCAAAAGTTCACATCGTTTTTCGTTTACGCTAAGAACTATATAGAGTAGGCGATCTAAGCGAAAAATGGTAGACATCATATTTAGGTCACACCCCAAGCATTTTGTGTGTCTGACAACAAACTACCTGCAACTTTTGTTGGAATAAGCGTAGGATAAAAAACCATTTGAAAGGAATTTTTGATCAGCTCAACCAGTTGCTTGTCAGCTATTGATAAATTCTTAAATTCTTTTGCAGACAGTTGCAAACCATGTGCGTGTAAGAATTCAACTAATTTATCGACTTCAAAAGTGAATTCATTTGCTAAGCTTAAATACTGAGTAAAATAAAAACCTATCATTCCTAAGGTTATACCTCTTATTAAATCAGTTGTTGAACTATTTTTACGCTCTGCAAGGCGGGTCAATTGTTCTGATATGCTATCTAGCTTTTTCTTGATCTCAGAATTTTGCAGGGACAGTTCGATAATTCCATCCTTTAATTCATCACTTAAGCAGTATACTTCTTCAATATCCTTTTTTCTCGCTAATTCGTGATACTTTCGGTTTATTCTCATAGAGAGCAATTCGCTCGCTATATCCTCATTAACAAAGTACATAGCCTTTTCATCACGCCAATTATTGCCGTCCAATGCGTGAAATTGAATGAAATAAGGAAGATCTTTGAAAGAAATCTCAACTGGAACACAAAATGTCCATCCATTAAATGGTTCTGCCATCGGCTTATAGGCTATTTTGTCGGTTTCAAGGCAAAGTTTCTGTGCATATTTAACCGCATGGACAGGTGACTTATTAGAAAAGCCAACATAAATATGTTCTTCAAACAATTGATTGATCAGCTTGGCTTTATTTTCCTGTTTAACAATTAATACCTCTGCATCAATAAGTGGAGTCTCTGTTTGAAGGGCTAGGATTTCAGTAGTTAATTTTGCAAGACTCACATTATCAATAGTGACATGGGTCGCGACAGCTACGTATGAAGGAATTCTAGGTGCATTTCTTCCAAGTATTCTGTTGAAGAAGGTTATTTTAGAATTGGTAGTGACCTTTGATAACTTTGACTCAACTATTTGCTTGACTTCTTCTTTTTCAATGTCAAGATTATTTCTATTTACTATTATTGGATTATTGTTATTGAACTTGATATGTTTGGGTATGTCCACGTCTGAAGGGATTTCAGCCAGCCATGCCTTACCAACTCTTGCTGGAAGAGTACTAAGACACTGTTGAGATTTCTCCCATCTACTATTTAATTGTGCAATAGAATTTAAAGAAACTAAGAGTGGAATGTCAGGCCATTGTGCTAGAAGTTTACTAGCTTTAAGCGTTTTAAGTTGTTCTATAGTTTTTCCTGCTTGCTCTTTAGCCTCACTAGCCCATTTCGAATTAGCAAATGTTCTATTGATATTAATGATTTCTGAAACACCTTTTGCTCCTAGTGCAGCTATAAATCCAATAGGACCTGTAGTAAAAAGTAGTCCAGCAGCAAAGACTGCACCAGAAACATTAGCCACTATTGCTTGGTCAGCAGTATTTTTCTGAGAATCTAGAGCTTCTACAGTAGGATGATAATTACCCAACTTTGCCACTTGCTGAGAGAGACTCCCAGATTTAAGCCTAGAACGAATGTTGCCAAACATGTTGAACTGATGTACTATAGCTCCTCCTATTAAAGCAACCCATCGCTTAGACTCACCTAATCCATTTTGAATTGTTTGAAGCGCCGTAATAAGTTGGTCAAGATCCTGGTAAGTAACAGCTTCATGTAGCCCACTTTCCTTAAGTTGTTGCAAAATGCCAACAACTTCTTTGTCCTGAAACTCTTTTATTAACAACTGTTCAATTTTATTTGACTTAGCTACAGCCTCTAAGCTCATTATCCCAAGATCCCCAATAAAAGAATAGAAATTGAGTAGACGGTATCCTAATCAAATGACCAATTTTGACTTCTAAAAAGTTAAACCCTAAAGAAATAGTTCCTCTCATTTGAAGACAAACTTGTGACAGATACCTTGGAGTTCAATTCAAGTCTAAGATCGAATCCTACGAAAAATCTTTATAGAACTTAATATTTTTGTTTTAAGCTTGGAGAGATTAATACTCAAAATTGTCTGTCTAACGTTGCTGTTCAGCGGCTGGCAACAAAATATAACTCCTTCCAATAACTCATGTCAGTCCGCTGAAACAGACTTGTTAGGCTAAAGTGTCGATCTAAGCTATGGTGCTCCTCTTCGCCCTTCGTTTCTTCCAAATTCCAAATAGTGTGCAATTGCCCCCATGTAATTATTTGCTCCATAGACATTAGCTACATCAGGATTATTTGATAAATAAAAACGCGGATCAAACTCAGATGAGCCTTGACGCCCTTCAGACACACCGTGTCTTAACCAATGATCTACAGCTGCAGAATAGTTCGTTGAGCCAAAAGCTCGTTGCAAATCAGAATACTTACCTAAGTAATATCTGACATCAAATACAATAGAGCTTCTTCGCCCTTCAGACACACCGTGTCTTAACCAATGATCTACAGCTGCAGAATAGTTCGTTGAGCCAAAAGCTCGTTGCAAATCAGCATGCTGACCTAAATAATATCCAACATCAAATGCAGGAGAACTTCTTCGCCCTTCTCCAACACCGTGCCTTAACCAATGATTTCTAGCAGCATCAAGATCATTTCCAAAAGCATTCCTTAGATCACCATAAGTCATGAGATAGAACTCAGGCTCAAGAACAGGTGAGCTTGAAGATTGAGATGCTGTAGATGATGGATTACCTACAACATTTCTTCCAATTCGGACATACATTTGATACGTGTTTGGAGTAGGTACACAAATTCCAAACTCACATTCAGTTCTATTATATGTAGCTCTTCCTACTTGCATCTCTATACCTGAAATAGATAAGCCAACTCGTTTACCATCAAAAGAAGCATCCATCGATTCCAAAAAACGAGTCAGTGTTAATACATTTGCAAGCTCGTCTGCAATATCTGGAGCCTTCCTCCTCACTTCTGCATCTAAATCTCGAAGCGCTCTACGCCCAAAGTTTGCAAGATAAACTGAAGTGAAACCACCGCTTCCACCACTAAAGTCTGCTGCCAATGCAGCAGCAAGTTTCAACATTTCTTGATGACTAAATTCTGTTGTGTAAAGAACAACATAGCCATCTTCCAAACTGCTTCTAACTTCTGGTTTATTTGTGCGATGTGCTGCATACGCTATTTGGGGGGAAGAAATGATTCCAGCTGCAGACACACTACAAGAGACCAATACTAATGATAGAAACCTCTTAACACTTGGTTTTATACTCAAAGTTGAAAACATACAAGGCCTCCAAGATTATCAGAAAAATAAGTAGTTGACCATCGCTATCTGTTGTAAATCTAGCTAGAGGTTGCATTGGTTTTCATTGACTTGGGTTAAGAACCCTTTCTTTGGTAGATTCGTCTCTTCAAACGGCTAAGGGACTCTGGCTTAATCCCAAGATATGAGGCTAAATGATAATTAGAAACTCGATCAATGATTTCAGGCTCACTGTTAAAGAGCTTACAGTAACGTTCTTCAGGGGTATCCATATAGAGAGAAGTTAATTTGTCCCGCATCTTGGAGGCAAATCCTTCAGCGTGAAGCCTCAAAAATTTCTGACCGTTTGGAATCTCTTCGATAAATTTCATCGCTCGATGATTAAACAAGAGAATCTTAGAGTTCTCGATCGCTTCACAAGAAAATTGAGAAGGCTCTTGATTTAGAAAACTCCTGTAATCACCAAAGCTTTCGTGCTCGAGATGAAAGGAAAGGGTACACTCTCGGTCATCATTAAATAGAAAAATTCTGACACAACCTTCTAGAGTAAAGCCAATAAATTTGCAGATATCTCCTTCCTGGAACAGAAAGTCACCCTTTTTAACTTCTACACACTCTAGGAATGAATCAAAAAGTGTAGGGTCAATTTTGAATTCGGGAAAGACTTTCAGAACAAATGTATAAAATGGCTCATACATCTATCTGCACCTCTAATTTTTTTACGTCGACTTAGCCAATATAAATCAATGAGTAATGCTGATTAATCGTCTCACTGGAAAAGTTAGCGGTCGGGTAAAGGGATAGGTTTTACATATAGCCTCCCCCCTCCCCTCAGAACCGTGCGTACAACTTTCACTGTACACGGCTCAAGCAACGTCGATAGCTCAGCGATGCATTTGTTGATGGCAGACTCGGTGGAGTGCCATCAGATTGGACGCATGATTCGTCCCACCTAGGTGACGTGGCTGCTTGTGATGAATGTGGATGGGCTCTCCATTGAATAGGGATTGCCCACACAATAGACATTGCCCTTGTTGCCAGCGGATAATCCGCTGAGCAGATTTGGGATAATCCCCCAGGTGCCTGGACTGTTTGCCCCGTAGAGCAAAATACCCCTGACACTCTGGGTCATCTGGGCTAGCCTGCCCTCGAATGAGGACATGCCGTCGAATCCGGGTAGAGCCGATGCGATAAAGCACCATGCCTGTATTGGGGTCGATAAAACACCATCGGCACCCTGGATAAGCGGGATGCTCTCCCCAGTATCGTCCCTTTCGCCACGTATAGGACTTGTTGGGATGGGTTTTCGTTGCCCAGCGTTGGAGTTTCCAGAAGAGATAAGTTTCTAGTTTCTGGAAAACCTTTGAGCTGACCACGCCTCGATAGTAATTGGCCCATCCCCGCAAGATGGGGTTGAGCACCGTGATTACTGCCGTTGCATTACAGCCATGAAGCCGCTTAAACGTGTGCCGTAGTTTCTCACGAAATCTAGCCACACTTTGCTTGGCAGGTCTGATCAGCAGCTTCCACCCCGTCTGGGTGTTGCGGCTTGGGTAGTGACGAACCATGAACCCCAGAAAATCAAATCCTTCCGATAGATGCACCACCTGAGTTTTCTCATCAGATAGCTGCAGTCCTCTCAAGCTGAGGAAACGTTGAAGGTCGATTCGGGTTTGGTCTGCTTCTGCTTTGCTCTCACAAAAGACAACAAAGTCATCGGCATATCGCACCACTGCCCGTGTTACATTCTTTTTGATATAGCCTTGGGCATATCGAGTAATGCCCAGTGCCGCTTCCATGCCATGTAGTGCAATATTCGCTAACAGCGGTGAGATGACACCACCTTGGGGCGTGCCAGCATCAGTCGAATGAAAGACGCCATCTTCTAGGTAGCCTGCCCTGAGCCAGTCGGCAATTAATCCACGAGCGGGAAAGTTACCAATCTGGCGGAGTAGGAACCGATGATTGATGGCGTCAAAACATCCAGCAATATCGGCATCGACCACCCACTTTTTGCGATTCTTTGCATGAGCATTGACATAGATACGAGCAATGGCATCATGGGCGCTGCGACCGGGTCTAAACCCATAACTGGTTGGCTCAAATTGAGCTTCCCAGCACGGTTCTAACGCCGCTTTGACCATCGCTTGTAAACATCGGTCCGTAATCGTGGGAATTCCCAAAGGACGACGTTTACCATTACTCTTCGGAATGTACACCCGTCTGACTGCCAAGGGTTTCCAAGGAATCGTTTGCTTCAGCTGATCCACTAGGGCTGCTTTAGCGGGGCCTGTTTTCACAAGCACCTTATCGATTCCTGGAGTGGCCTTGCCAGCGTTCAGTTGAGTCACCCGTCGTACCGCTAGCAGTACATTTGAGTAACTCTTGAGTAGTAATCGTTGGAGATTCCTGACTCGCTTCCAATCATGCTGTCGCGTCGCTCGGAAGATGCGTTGTCTCAGATTCTTCACCACTCGATGGGCTTTGCGCCAGTTGGCATCCTGCCAATCGGTGATGCGCTGGGTTACGTTTGCAACACAAGTCTGCACCTAACTTTTTCCTCAGCGTTTAGTCTCGTCTCAACGTCTCTTACTGGACCTCACCTGTCCCACGTCTGCGCCCTTTCGGGTTAGGCATTTGCCCTATCCGTCACGTTATGAATTCCGTTTGCCTTTCGGCGGACGGCTTTCGCGTCTTGGGACATCCTGTTCCCGCTAGAGACTTCGGCTTCCGTTACCGTCGGCTTACCTGAAAATGAAAATTCCCAGGACTCTATCGGGGTTTCCTCGTTCCGCACGGGGAGGAGATATGATTGCCTTAGGACTCCTCTGTACTCCGGGAGCGGGGTGTTCTCAGTTGGTATTTAGACGCTACCAACTCCCATCTGCTCCAAAATTCTCGTATCAGCCATTTCGAGAACTCTAAATTAACGAAGCCTCATCAAGGATTCACTTGCGTTATCCTTAGCAATCTTGCCCTAGCCTGCACCCTCTTGTTGGCTCAGAAGATGCTTCGACAGTTAACCTCGTCTGCTGATGCTGCCCTCCCATTACTGGTTGAACATTCCGAGGCGGACATCCGCCTGAACACTGGCGGGGAGAGACGTTTGGGAGTCTCTCCAACTCCCCCGAACGACTTCGAGTCGCGCGCTAACTATGAGTTATCCAGACTTAGTCTGGATAAATACCTTCCAGCCGGAGTTATCCAGAAACTTTCTGGATAAACACCTTATAAGCAATTAACCCAGAAACTTTCTGGATAATACCCCCAGAGTCGGAGTTATCCAGAAAGCTTTAACCTCGCTTTAATAGTTCAAATAAACTATTGAGCCATCTACCAAGACTGATCGTGAGTGTGATGCCTTAGGGGGGCGCTAAGACTATCCTTGTTCGATGGGGTCAATATCTACCGTTTTTGACGGTTAAACCAGTGAAATGAGCATTTTTCCGGCCAGAAGCATCTCCTCAGTGCCTTGATAACAGCGTGATACAGCCCATTGCTAGCTTGACGAAAGCCTAACCCCCGGTCTAAAGTAACCCAATGCTGCAAGTGCAGCTGTTCTACTAGAACCTAATAACTTGGCACCATCGGCAGGTGCTGACAACACCTAACCGATGGCTGACCCGCGGATTCCAGAGCAATCCTTGGGATGGGCTTATTATGCCTCAGCCCCTGCGATTTGCCATACATCGCGGGGGCTGAGCTGTTGGGTTCTGGCTTTCCTTGTCGTTTCTCTGGAGAACCAGAACCATGTTTCAAGACCCAACCCAGGGCGCATCAGCGCTCACCCGTCAGCCTGACCCGCTGCCAGAATCCTCCTACGAAATGGGACGACATCTGCTGCTGGGCAGTTTGACCTTTGTGCAGACCACCATCAAGCTGTTGCATAAGCTCAACTATACTGAGCCCAACGACTGGAGTCGTCCACTACCCACCGGGCGACCCAATGAGGTGATGGCGATTTTGACTAAAAAAGTGAAGATTAGTTAGGGCGATGCGATCGCATCCTGTCCAAAGAGGGTGCGATCGCATCCTGTCCAAAGAGGGTGCGATCGCTCTTTTAAGATCCGAAAATTATGTAGCTTACTGGTAACTATACATGTCTTACACCAGTAGCCAACCAAACAACCCTTTAATCGTCAGCTGTAATTCACTGGCAAACGATGGTACAGAAACAATCTCATCTGGCTCATCCAACACTTCAAGCTCCTGCTTAGAACGATAAACAAACACCGTTTGCTCACCTGGTCAATTACCAACCCACTGCAGTCCCATGCCGCAGACAGTGCAAAATAGTCTCCGTTACCTTTGTTTGGCTTTGATCAGAAGACAAAGTCTCAATGGTCCAATCAGGTAGGGTGCTAGTGCTAGCCCAAACTTGCGATCGCGCCTATTGATTGGACTATTGTTTTCGTTTCCAGGCAGGACAGATTGCGCCTGAGCTACAATACGGCCAAATTAACCTGTTATTGTCGATGGCTTCCGCACCATCCAAATCAATAGTAGCCCTGATAATGCTGCATAGCCTCCATGTATAATCCCTGCTTGCAAGGCAATGCCCAGCGCATGGTGACCGGGAATCAACAGTTTCCCCAAAATATTAGCAACCCGATAATAGCTGGCATAACCAATGCTGTAAGCCACTGGCCAAACTATAGCTCGATTACTTTGCGTCCTTAAGCAGAAATACTGTGAAAGCCCCAGCGTGGCTCCAAAACAAAAATTAGCCAAGAACAACGTGCCAAGCTGAACAAACACGATGTAAAGACAGAACCCAATGACTCCCCCCAACGCCCCAGGCAACAGCCACCGAAACTTGCCACCTAACGCAAGGATTTGGCCGAGTCCCCTAACTAAACCAATCAGAAGAATATTACTTACAAAAGGTAAGCCGCCGAAATAGGTAGATAGCAGCATCGTTATCACATAACCAATGCCCCAACGAACCCCCAACCAGCCTGGGCTGCGTCGTTGCTCTGCTTGAGCCAAGGTCTTGGGAGGTATGGTGTCAGAAATTACTGTTGCATCTGTTTGAGATAAGTCACTTTGAAGCCTGGTGGATTGACTCTCTGGCGACAACTCACTGTGTGGTTCAGATACACTGGGGTGAGGTGCTGTGTCTATATCCATCAAAGCTGTAAGGACTTCTGTTGCCGAGGGAAAACGCTGACTGAAGTGATCTTGCACCATCCTATTCAGAACCTCCGCCATGTCATCACTGACGTGAGGGGCATAATCACGCCAGAGAACTTTACCTGTGTTTGGATCTTCTGGAAGTTGTTGGGGGGAAATGCCCGTTAGGGCCTGAAGTGCAATTATACCAACGGCATAAACATCGCTGGAGAGCTTTGGCCGACCATTGGCCTGCTCGCTAGGCATATAACCTGATGTACCGATCGCGACTGTTACTTGGGTCTGCCCTTGGGCGTCACGTTGAAGAACGTTGATTTCTTTGACAGCTCCAAAGTCAATCAAAACCAACTTACCATCGTTGTCTCGTCTACGGATGTTTTGAGGTTTTATATCACGATGGATGACGTTATGCTGATGGACAAAGGATAGCACCGAACATAGTTCTCTCATCAGTGTGAGCGTATGGGCTTCACTGAGCCGCTGGCCTAGTGGCAGTTCCTCGGCTAAATCATGCCCTGCAATATATTCCTGAACAAGATAGAATTGCCCCTGCTCTTCAAAGTGGGCATAAAGTTGAGGAATTTGATTATGCTGCTGTCCTAAGCTATACAGTACTTTGGCCTCTCGCTCAAATAGCTGCTTGGCGATGGCCATACCGGACTGATCGAGATATTTAGGACACAGGTGTTTGACAACTCGGTAGGGTGAGTCGGGAAGATCAATATCAGTGGCAAGATAGGTGTCACCAAAGGCACCACTGCCTAGTTGATTGATAATCTTATAGTGATTCCGAAGAATCTTACCAATAAAAATAAACTGAGTCATCTCACAACGTTGGCATTAAACATGCAGCACTGATGTCAGTTATACTTTATGAACTACCTCTAAGAATTAATTACTGGTGGTGAATTTACTGTAATCAGAATTAAACCTTAAAAAATAGACTTCTTAAAAAATAGACTTATAGACAGGTCAAAAATTATATCTTGCAATACAAAAACATAGATAAGTTTGAGGCAATAGCACTATGCCCTTTTTGAGTGAGGCAATGACTTGGAGTGGTCAAGGCTTAAGCTGTAAAGCCTGGGGTACTTTTGCGGCGATCGCATCTATCCTCATAGTCACCCCTAGCCAGGCCCAATTGACCGCAACCGAGAGGGCTGAGATCGAGCAATTTTATCTCGATGCCTATTCTATTGGAGATGCTACCTTTTCAGCCTATGAAGACCCTGCAGCAGATAACGCAGCTATCTTCGAGCAATGTCTGCAGCAGGTCAATGCACTGACGGTGCCAGACTATATGCTAGCAGCAGCGCAGGAGCATAATTTCAACGACTATGGTGAGTCCGGCTGGGTGGACGCGTTTTGCGATCAAGTTACTCTCAACTACATTTTTTTCAATACAGGCTCTAAATTTGATTAGTGCGTTAAGGTCAGCAAGCGCAGGGTCTGTGAATCACGCACCGCTTTCAAGAGGAATAAGTTAGGTTATGCATGACTATGGTCGTCTTTAGGAAATGAGGACATTAGGACAGGTGGAATAAGCCTGTACTTCCCAATATTCTTATCTATACTTAACCAGAATGTTGGCAACGGTACAGGTTAATGAACCAAACAATACCAAAGCTAAATATGTCTGGGATTGGATTGCTCAATGAAAAACCGCTCCATGCATCGCTAAAACAATGGTACGCACAGCCGGGCGATCGATTTGAAGTGGCTGTGGATGGTTTTGTGATTGACATTGTGCGCGATGACCAGCTGTTGGAAATCCAGACGGGGAATTTTGCTGCTATTAAGTCAAAATTGACGAAACTGGTGCGATCGCATCCCGTCCACATCATCTATCCCATTGCCCAGGAAAAATGGATTGTCAAACTATCAAAAGATATTGATCAGGCCAACACACGTCGCAAATCCCCCAAAAAAGGACGAGTGGAAGATATATTTTGGGAAATGGTCAGTCTTCCCCAATTTATCTTAAACCGTAATTTTTCCCTGGAAATATTAATGATCCAAGAAGAAGAAATCAGACGCTTTGAAGAAAAACGACGATGGCGCAGGCATGGATGGTGTACCGAAGAACGTCGCTTGTTAAATGTAGTGGATCGACACTTACTAAAGACACCGGCAGACTGGCTGGCCTTTCTCCCAAAAGGTATGGAAACATTTACAACAAAAGATATCGCCAATGTCATGGGCATTAGGAGAGAGTTGGCCCAAAAAATGGCCTATTCGTTACGAACAGCAAGACTCATTGAGTTGATTGGCAAACGGGGACGAGATAATTTATATCAATCTGAGGGTGCCATAACATATGACATATCAATGGAGAACAAGAATGTCTGCAATCAACACAAAATAGATACAACCTGTATGTAAGGTATTCCCCGCTTGATGCTTGAGTCTTTAACTGAGCAATGGCACTGAGACTTTTGTCCAAGATATCTTAATTCTAAGATATAGTAATTTTTGTGAGATATCCAATTAAGCAACTATTATGTCCACAGCCAATAGAGTATCGGTTTCATTACTCCTACCCCCCGAACTGCTAGAAAAACTACGTCCCTACCAACAAAAGCACGACATTACTTCTGTGCCTGAGGCTATCCTAACAATTTTGCATAATCATCTAGAGATAGAGGGTAAACCCACACCACCGTTTTCAGATAGCCCGTCTATTTACGATGGTGTTGAAGATGGGGCCTGTGAAGTATTAACCGAGTATTTAGGAGCCTAGCAGCGCTAGCCAACAACTATAAAACCTTACAACAGGGCCTTCTTATCCAACTTCCCTAACGCTGTATAGGGTAACTCCTCACGAAACTCAATTATCCCAGGCATCTGATACCGCGCTACCCTCGGCTTTAACCAATCTCGCAACACTGACGCCTCTAACCCACCATTCCTGACCACTACCGCCTTTAACCGTTGGCCAAACTCCTGGTCAGCGATGCCAATAACGACCGCAGCTTCAATCTCTGGATGCTGCAACAAAACAGACTCTAACTCAATTGGGTAAACATTTTCACCCCCCGAGACAATCATGTCATCTGAACGACCACAAAGAAAAATATCACCGGCCTCGTCACAATAGGCCAAATCACCCGTTTCTACCCAATGCTGCCGATTGGTAGACCAGGCACTGCGAATGCACAGCCGACCAATTTTACCCTGACCCTCCGTCATAATTTTTGCATGCACCCCCCTGACTGGCTGCCCAATAGACTGGGGTTTCTGGCGCAACAGATCTGGCGTACCCATAATGCAAAACCCAGCTTCTGATGTGCCATACAGGTTAAACAATGTCGGTCCTAGCTGCTCTAGGGTATCTGTTGCCAGCTCCGATCGCAACAATGCTCCCCCCGTCAGTACCCGCTGCAACGACTGCAGGCTACTTGCATCATGCCTGAGCATGCGCTGCAACATGAGTGGCACCAGGGTGACTACTTGAATCTTGTTTCTAGCAATTAGCCCACAGGCCTGTTCAGTATTAAATCGCTGAGTTACATACAGCTCTGCCCCCAAGGCCACACCAATTAACAATGCCGATAGGCCAAACCCATGGTAGATAGGTGTGGCAATGTATAACGACCGATATCGATCAAGCTGCACCTGACATAATAAGGCAACAAACGGTGGCAAAAACGTCAACAACGATGGCTTACGACTGGCAGGCTTTGGCTGTCCCGTAGTGCCTCCGGTCATTACCACAATGCGTCCAGGTTTAGTCTTTTTTAGATTGTTCTTCTTTGTACGGCCAGAGGGGGATTCCATCGGTTGAGAAAGCCGATCGATAGACGATTCTGTTGGATGATATGTGGGCAGAGCGTTATCTTGTAAACCCAGCCGATCGATAGTGCTTTGCTGGTCAGGATCATAAATATAAAAATCAAATTTCAGCTGGTTTGATAGCGTGACAATCTGTTCTGCACTCATCTCTGGATTGACTAGATAAACATGGGCACCTAACCGAGAGACGGCAAAGATAGCTTTGATGGTGGCTGCATGGTTCCGGGTGGCGATCGCAACCCGCTCTGCTTCCCTGACCCCATACTCCTGTCCTAATCCCCTGGCCAACTGTTCACTTTGCTGCCACAGTTCCCCATAGCTCAACTGATCTCGCTCATCTACCACTGCCGTTCGCCCAGGATGAAGTTTAGCCGCCAAGCGCAACAGTGCCATCAGGTTTACCCCCGTTGTCAGTACAGCCTCTAGCAAATAAAAAAGACCTACAGGGGTTAACAAGCGAGTGCGATACAGTTTTCTCAGCAGCGTCATCATGGGACTGGTATCAATGCTTACGTCCGAGAATCACTTCCCAAGACCAACGACCGATTACGGACGCCAGCTGTCCGGCCATCAACCACCAGGGTGCATAGGTACGCCTGCGGGAAATAATTGCCTGACATATTAGCTGGGCTACATGCTCCGGCTGCATCGCTGGCATGTTTTTATAGGCCTTTGTCGGCTCAATCATCCGTGTGCGCACCAGCGGTAGATAAATCGACGTGGTACTCACACCATGGCTATTCAACTCCAGGCCCACACTACGAAACCATTGATCAAATGCTGTTTTTGATGCTTGATAAGCGGCCCACTTCGGCGCAGGAATCAACAGCACATTCACTGCCGAAATATTAATAACCTGCCCCTGACGCTTTACCAGGGTAGGAATTAGCCCCAACATCAGCTGCACTGGCCCAAAATAATTCAAATTCATAGTGCGGGTAAAATCATGCATCCGATCTAGGGAATCAAATACCGAACGGCGGATCGATTTGCCCGCATTGCTAACAAAAATGTCGATTTCTGGCAGCCTCTTGAGCAATGCATCAACTTCAGCTGGATTTCTTAAATCACAGGGAAAAATCTCCGCTCGTCCCCCTTTGGCTTCAATCCGCTGTTGTACCTGTTCTAATTTTTCAACGGTGCGGGCCACCAACAGTAAATAGGCCCCTGTTGCTGCCAAATAGTCTGCCAGACTTTCACCAATGCCATAGCTGGCTCCAGTAATCAGCACCCGCTTCCCGACTAGTCGTTGTTGCAACTTAGCACGACTAAATCCAAGCCATGGAAAAAAAAGAAACTTCATGCTCAAATCGCCATAAAACAATAGTGCTCCCGGTGTTTCATCATCTCATCGTCTTCATATTAACTAGTAGTACTGTAGCCAGGTAGAGTGGGCCATACCCACCCCGCTGGCCTGTGAAAGTTTATGACCGATTAGGTAGAGCGTCCCATAATTACCCAGTAACGATCATGCCAGGTTTTGGTTCCCTGCAGTTTTTGAAACAACCGACTCCATTCATGGAAGACAATTTTTACAGGATTATGGGAGCGAACTGGATGGGTTAATCCGTAAATGGGAGGGCGATCGGGATGTTCCGCTGTAAATGTGCCAAATAAGCGATCGCAAATAATTAACACCCCCCCATAGTTGCGATTAATGTACTCCGGATTAGCCCCATGATGAACTCGATGGTGAGACGGCGTGTTGAATATCCACTCTAACCACCCCAGTTTTGGAATGAGTTCAGTGTGAATCCAAAATTGATACAGCAAGTTGACGCCTAAACTTGTTGCGATCGCAACAGGATGAAACCCCAACCAACAAAGTGGCGCAAAGAACAGAAAATCTCCCGACAACCATCCAGTCCAGCCCAATCGGTATGTGGCAGAGAGGTTGAAATGGGTGGCGGAGTGATGCACCGCATGGTTAGCCCATAGCCAGGGAACTTGGTGGGCGAGCCGATGATACCAGTAGTAGCAAAATTCAATTCCTAAAAATAGTAAAAGGACAGTCCATCCATGCTTTAAAGGAATCGTCCATAGACGGTGTTCCCAGATAAATGAGTAAACCCCGATGGGAATTACCCCAAAAATGGATCGAGTGATTCCATGGCCGACCGCAATACCTAAAGAGGCTAAGCTTTCTCTCCAAGAGGACGTAAACTTCCGATTACGCCGAATTAGCATGGCTTCAATCAAAACAATAATCAGCAGGATTGGAAATATAGGCAGGATAAAGTGGTAAGGCAGCATAGCAAATGAACTCAAAATAGTAGGACAAAAATAGGGATGAGAGTCCCCCATCCCATCCCAGAAATACTTAAAACTAACTACAATCCATTGATTGCTGGTGATTAGCGATAAATTGTACGAGTGGTGGTTTGAGATTGGCCATCAGGCCCTGTACGCACTGTGGTTTGCTGACCATCGCCCCCTGAGCGAGTGGTGGTTTGAGATTGGCCATTAGGCCCTGTACGCACTGTAGTTTGCTGACCATCGCCCCCTGAGCGAGTGGTGGTTTGAGATTGGCCATCAGGCCCTGTACGTACTGTAGTTTGCTGACCATTTCCCCCTGAGCGAGTGGTGGTTTGAGAGTGACCGTTAGGCCCTGTACGAACCGTGGTTTGTTGGGCAAAGGCAGCTCCGCTTAGACCTAAAAGTGCTAATCCGAGGGCAAAAGAGAAGCTGAGAATTGATTTCTGCATGATGTACTCCTTTTTAGATAAGTTGAACCAATTAATCCAGAATATTCTTAGCAACCTTGTTGTCAGGGCAATGTTTTCTGGATGTCTACACAATAAGAGCTGCAGCAATGTTCCTAATAGAGGACAACGTCCTAACATGAAGGGACTAAAGTCCTGGGATTTTTAGTACTAGTAGACTGTTAATAGGAAACGTCAGCCATTGCCATGAGTCTACGTCCCAAGTCTCAATCATTACTACTACGCCTACTCGTGATTCTGGAGTGGGCACTGCTGGGTATCGTTGCGATCGCTCAAATTTTACTGGCACTGCTTCAGGCAACGCCGATACTATTGCTTATGAATGGTTTAGGCCTGGGCATTTTTGCAATGTTAGGACGGGTCAAGCCTCACAGTAAGCGTTCTATAACGATTTATACCCTCATAGAATTTGGGCTTATTTTCTGTCTGGTGTTTTTAGGTAATATTGCCTTACCCAACATGCTATTTATTATCCTGGTAATTCGTAACTGTCTGTTGTGGGGAGGAACCCAGCGAATCACTGTTACAGGAATAGCTTTCCTAGGGTGTTTTGTTGCTCTAACTTACAACATATTCCATCAGAAATTACCCGTATCTATTCTCCCAGAGCAAATTGTGACCGTTTGGGTTGGTGCTGTTTTGACCGTTGGGCTGGTGATTTTATTTCTCCATTTATTAGTCGATGCGGCCCTCAAAGAACGTCAGGGACAGGAAAAACTGGCCGTAGCCAATGCTCGGCTACGGCAGTATGCACTACGGGTTGAAGCGTTAGCAACTGCTCAAGAACGCAATCGCATTGCCCGTGACATTCATGATTCGTTAGGCCACTCTCTAACTGTGTTTGGCATTCATCTGGAAGGAGCGCTGCGCTTATTACAATCTAATCCGACAAAAGCAGAAGAACTTTTGTTAGAGATCAAACAGTTAAATACAAGCACTCTAAAGGAGGTACGTGAGTCAATCTCAGCGTTGCGTGCCGATCCTCTGCAAGAGAGAACGTTGACCGACGCGATCTTCGATTTGATGACAGAGTTTCAGAAATCGACGGGCGTTGTACCAACAGTTAACAACCAGCTAACGACTTTGCTTTCCCACGATCTGAATGTGGTGATTTACCGAATTGTGCAAGAAAGCTTAACGAATATTCGTAAGTATGCAGCAGCGACGGAGGTAAATATCGCCATCGTCCCATCTACTAAGGGTTTGGACCTTACGATCATGGATAATGGAAAAGGGTTTGATCTGACTCAAAATACCACTGGCTTTGGACTTCAGGGCATGCAAGAACGGGCTTTGGCACTGCTGGGTCAACTAGACATCGTCACAGCCCCCAATCAAGGATGCTGTATAAGGGCTACGTTCCCTCTCTCGGAACGAGTGGACTATGGTTAGCGTTGCAGCTCCCCACCCCAGTATGATTGCATCTGAAAGATAATGGTATATAGCGTATGGTGCAGATTGTTCAGCCTCTAAATCAGTAATGGCTTATGATTCGCTTACTACTTGTCGATGATCAAGATTTAATCCGCCGGGGCTTAACTGCGTTACTGACCACTGATCCAAACCTGGACGTGGTAGGCGAAGCAGGGAATGGAGAGGAAGCTGTCACCCTTGTCGCGCAATTAAATCCTGATGTTGTTCTGATGGATGTGCGTATGCCAATCATTGATGGAGTTGCAGGCACCCGTCAAATCTGTCAACAGTTTCCTGAGACTAAAGTCTTGATGCTCACCACATTTGATGACCAGGAGTATGTCATGCAGGCACTACAATCCGGGGCCTCGGGGTATTTACTTAAGGATACTCCCTTTGACGAGTTGACCCAGGCAATAGACCTGGTGCACAAGGGGTATACCCAGATCGGTCCTGGACTGGCGACTAAAGTGCTAGCCCATTCAACTGTCGTAGCCCAGTCAGTAGATATTGAGCCTTGGTTAGCCCTATCTGAACGGGAAAAGGATATTGTTCGGTTGGTAACTCAGGGCTATAACAACCGGGAAATTGCCCAATCTCTCCACATTGCAGAAAAGACGGTAAAAAACTACATTACCAATATTTTAAATCAATTAAACTTACGCGATCGCACTCAACTTGCGATCGCGTCACTAAAGGCAGGATTTCCAAATCTATAATTTCAATCAGTCTTAAATCATTTCATAGGAGCAGAAACGGGAAAAAATGCTAAATAATAGTATTGAATCGCGTTAATTTTTAGAAAATCCAAACATTATGAGAGAAATGAGATTCTGGACCAAGCAAAAAAATACTGTTCTGGCTTACGGCATAGGAGCTACAGAAAAATTTGGTACATACTGTAAAGCAATAGCTTGCCATTTTTATGACCTGTCTTTTTAACAGACATCAGCTTAGTCATCAGATCGGTTAACTTCAGACATGTTTAGCAATGAGAACCCTTTCACATTTAGACATTGAAGAGCAGATTACCGAGACGCTAAGCTACGACTTGACCACTGGCTGGTCAAAGTCATTTCCAGACTTGGATTCTGAAAATACTCTTATTGTGGTGTTTGCTGCCCATGAATACTGTGATTCACCACAGCCATTAGAAGAACTCTGCAATGCTTTTCCACAATCGAAGATTATCGGTTGCAGTACGCCAGTTGTGGTCTGCGACGGAGCATTGCTTGAAGGCGCTATTTCCGTAGGCATTATCCGTTTCAAACATACTCAAATTCGACTTTCCTATGCATCAGTCCAAGCATTCGAAGAGTCTCGAACGGCGGGCCAAAACCTTGGTAAACATCTGGCTGATGCTGGTCTTAAAGGCGTTCTCATTTTTTCAGATGGCGTAACCACAGAAGCAACTGATTTGGTTCGAGGCTTACAGGAAATCTTACCACCGAATGTTACCATTGCTGGCGGTCTGGCAAGCGGTCACACCCTTGACGATACATGGATACTTTGTGACGGTGAACTAAAACGATTCCACGCATGTGCAGTTGGTTTGATTGGTAATACGGTGGAACTGACACGGGCAACCGGAGGTGGATGGCGCTTGATTGGGGCAGAATGTAAGGCGACACGAACTTCCGGTAGAACATTATTTGAACTCGATGGTGAACCCGCTAAAGACGTTTACCAGCGGCAGGTTGGCAGCGACGTAGGATTCGGTTTGCGTAAGTCGGCCACTCGCTACCCCCTGACGGTTCGGTTGCCAAGTCTCGAAATGCAAATCGTTCGCGATGTCAACAGTATAGATGAAGAATCTGGCGCGATTGAATTGGCTGGCGATATTCCAGAAGGTGTGATAGTTCAAGTTATGACCACCACGGAAGACGAAATTCTCGATGGTGTCGACGAAGCGATTGAGCGAATGCGTAGCAAAACGATCTTGCCACAGAACAATGCGCTAGCAGTTTGTGTCAGCTGCGCTGGTCGACGTACTGTCTTGCTTGAGAAGACGAGTGAAGAAGCGGCTCTTGCTCACGATGGCTTGGGGCATGGGATTCATCAAATCGGGATGTATGCTTTTGGAGAAATCTCAACCACATCATCGGGTCCACCACATGTTCATAATGAGACCATTACTATAGGTCTAATACGCGAGTATTAGGGATCGACTATGTCTATCAAACCCTTGCCTAACAAAAGTTCTAATGAACTAAACCGTATGCTTAAGCGGCTCATGCGTCGGCAAGGCGTAGCGGTTGATGACGTTCCTAGTCTTGAAGGCTGGAACAATTTCGTATTAGCTATAGATCAAACAATTAAAGAATTTAGTGCCAATCGCGAACTCCTAGAACAGTCGGTGAAGTCGACGTCGTTAAAACTCAAGCGAGCGTACGAAGATTTAAAGATTGAATCCAACTTACGTCTTGCCCAAGCAAACTTACACCAGCGGGAACTAGAGAACTTGGTGCAGGAAAGAACCACTGAACTTCGAAAGGCCCAGCTTCGCCTAGAAAAAATAAATGAACAACTTGAGTACGACGCCACCCACGACGACTTAACGGGTTTGGCCAATCGAAACCAATTAATGAGGGAATTAAACAGGTGTGTGGTTAAACTAGGCACCGATGCAGACTTCAGACTATGTTTTTTCTTTATCGACTTCGACCGTTTCAAACAAATTAATGATAGGTTCGGCCACCTGATTGGCGACAACGTGTTGATTCATGTGACTAATCGTTTGTCAGCCCTCATTAGCGATACAATCTGCTTTGCTCGTTTGGGTGGAGATGAATTCGTTATGCTTATGGGCCAGCTTAACGAGTCCGAAGCCCTTAAACTCGCACAGAAAATTAACGATGTGTTCGCTCAACCCATCCAAATTCGCGACATCGAGATTCCTATTGCTGCTAGTGTTGGCATTGTCCTAGCTGATATGTCATACCAATCCGCTGATGAAGTGATTCGTGATGCCGATATTGCGATGTATCGCGCCAAGGCAACGGGCAATTGCTATCAACTCTTTGACGAGGAAATGCGTGCAGAGCATCTGAAAGAAATTGAGTTAGAGGGTGAATTAGAGATCGCCGTTCGCGAGAAACAGTTTCACATCAGCTTTGAACCAATTGTTGACATCAACGAGTCCGTCATCTTCTCGATCGAGTCTTTGGTGCGATGGATTCACCCCAAAAAAGGGCTCATCTCGCCAGGCAAATTTATTCCCCTTGCAGAAGAATTGGGACTGATCATAGAAATTGACCGGATCGTATTCGATAAAACCTGCAAACAGTTTCGCCAGTGGCGAGAGAGTGGCATCGTCAGTCCTCATCAGAAGCTCAATGTAAACCTTTCTTGCGGTCAACTACAACGATCGGATATCGTGCCCTTTCTACTGAGCATGATTGATATGTCAGATATCAGTCCCCACGACGTTGTGCTCGAAATTACTGAAAGCTATTTGCTTGCAGACTCTGGACTAGTCATGAAGAATCTGAACGAAATGAACAAGCTTGGATTCAACATTTTTGTCGATGATTTCGGGACGGGATACTCATCGCTGAGTTATCTAGCCAAGTATCCAATCCATGGCATTAAAATTGATCGTAGTTTCGTGAGAGATTTGGAAGAGCGTGAGGAAAGTAAAGAGTTAATTCGCTCGATCATAGCTATGGCCGAAGCTTTGAATCTAAAAGTTGTCACCGAAGGAGTAGAAACGATAGAGCAATTGCATGTCATTATGGAGCTTGGTTGCCGCTATATTCAAGGCTTTTTATTTACTCGTCCGATGAATGCAATGCAGGCAGAAACGTTCTTAGTGAATAAGTCGTATCGCAAGTTGATAGATTGCGATCGTATTCTTTGACTGGGAAACAAATTCAGCTAGCCTAGAGCTGAAGTCATTGTCAATCTCAACGATAACAATCAATATATGCTTCACTGTCATATCCTTGATCATGAAGATACTGGAATGATGAGCCAATTTGAAATCGTTGATAGTAATAGTGCGTGAACAACAATGAACCTGTTTCGGCTGTAATTTGTTGTCAGCTTTTGGAATCAAGATGGAAGCTAGAAATCGAAACTATTGCTGCAGCATAGCAAGTTATCAACACTAGAAATATACTTAAAATATGACAAGGAAGTAGCTTGTTGTACCCTGTGTCTCAGTATTCAATTAGCCAACCACTTGATAAGTAGAGTTCAGGATAGTTCTATAGTTGCTGATAATCGTTTTCTAATCCTTTCTTCAACCCCTCAGCCATGCTCCTGCTTTTATACTCTTTAGTGGCATTGCTGCCACTAATAACCGTTTTCTTTCTGTTGGCTATAGTTCGACGTCCTGCCGGACAGGTGATGCCAGTAGCTTATTTAGTAACAGTCGGAATCGCTCTGCTTGTATGGCGTGTGCCCTGGCTGCAGATAGTTGCCGCTAGTGTTCAAGGTCTGGTAGCAGCAGTTGAAATTCTCTATATTGTCTTTGGGGCAATTTTATTACTGAATACACTTCAGGAATCGGGCGCGATCGCAACCATCCGTCAAAGTCTCCTGGGCATCTCCCATGACCGACGCGTGCAGGTGACCATTATTGCTTGGCTCTTTGGTAGCTTCATCGAAGGCGCTTCTGGCTTTGGTACCCCAGCTGTGATTACCGTACCATTAATGGTTGCCATTGGTTTCCCAGCCATGGCCGCTGTCGTTGCCGCGCTAATTATTCAAAGTACTCCGTCTACCTTTGGAGCCGTAGGTACCCCAATTATGATTGGTGTTGACGCAGGATTAGATGGTGTTCCAACTGTAGATCAACATCTGATAGCCTTGGGCCTAAGTCAACCCGAATATCTGTTTGCCGTTGGTCACTGGGCCAGTATTGTGCATGGTATTATCGGCACTTTTCTTCCGTTGGTACTGATAATGACAATAACTGCAGGGTTTGGTGAGCGCAAGTCCTTTCGAGAAGGTCTCGAAGCCTGGAAATTTGCTCTGTTTGCTGGTTTAGCCTTTACAGTTCCCTACACCCTGACAGCTTTGTTCTTTGGTCCGGAATTTCCCACCCTCTTCGGTGGCTTAATAGGGTTAGGCATCGTTATCCCAGCGGCGCGCCGAGGCTTTTTGGTACCGCGTCAGACCTGGGATTTTCCACCCCAGCCGTCTAGTTCACCCACCCTCAACCATAGGAGTGAGCCTAGCCATCTATCTGCCACTAAAGCATGGTTGCCCTATGTCATATTAGGAACATTGCTGATGGCATCACGATTAAAATTTCTTCCCATTCGTGGGTTGTTGCAATCAGTAAGTCTCACCTGGAGCAATATCTTAGGTACAGAAATTACGGTCTCTAGCCAGCCTCTTTATCTGCCACCTACTGTGTTTATTGTGGTAGTTGCTATCACTTTTTTTCTCCATCATATGAAACCTGCGGCGATGGGACGAGCCGTTATTCAAGCCCTGCCAATGTTACAAAAAACATCTTTAGCCTTGGGCTCAGCCGTACTCATGGCACGGGTTTTCATTAACTCAGGGGTGAATACATCGGGTTTGGCTAGTATGCCCCTTACTCTGGCTGATGGCATAGCTGCATTAGCTGGCCAAACCTGGCCTCTATTTGCACCAATAGTGGGTACCATCGGTTCCTTTGTTGCAGGCAGTGTCACCGTCAGCAACATGATGTTTTCCTTATTTCAGTTTGGAGTTGCCATACAAATTGGCGTACCTACTGCCATGGTTTTAGGGCTACAGTGTGTAGGCGCATCTGCGGGCAATATTATCTGTGTCTCGAACATTGTAGCAGCCGAGGCTACAGTAGGTTTAGTAGGTCTTGAAGGCGTGCTGATTCGTAAAGTGCTGTTTCCCACGCTCTATTACGTTATCTTGGCAGGATTATTGGGTGTTCTGCTGCAGATTTCTATTTCTACAGCGTTTCTATCCTAACTCTAAACTCCAGCATGAGCCTAATGCGATCGCACACGACACAATACTTACACTGCAATAGGCTCGCTGTGTATGATGGGTTGCATTAATAAATCAATACATAGATCAAATATGGTCAACTGTCAGCACGTCAACCACTATTTTTGGGGTTGTCATTGGGTGGATTGTTTTTGGACTTTCTAGAGAAGATGGCTCAATTGATGTCAATCTACTAATTTTCATCCTACCCAGTGCGCTACTAATTCTGTTAATGGCAATGCTGTGCTATGTAAATCTTTCCTTCAGGCAAATACACGTCATCTCAACATACATGTGTTTAACAGAACAATCGATTTGGGAAGAACAATATCAAAAATTTAGAAATAGCTATAAACGCTTAGATCAGGAGAGTGTTATCTTTATAATACTTTTGATTCTATCTATACTCACATTTATAGTCCCCTTTGTTCTACTCCTGATATTCAAGGCCCAGTCAGGCACTACTCTTGGCTCAGCTATAACCATCCTGGTTATCCTGGAAATTATATATATTATCGAATGGATATTTTTTTGGAGTCGACGAGACCCTAAAGACTTTCGAAAAGAAGTAGCGGGAAAGTGGTGTGCTATTTTGGGGATACAAGAAGTGCCTGAATCCTTCAAGTAAGTCATTAATAACTCGTTAATACCCCATGAGTTGAGTTTCACCTTCGTCACACGGGGCAAGATACCAATCCACAGGTTCTTTCATCTCCAATCTACCCATAGTCATTTACCTAGGTCAAATACCTGATTGGCTGTTAGGGGAAACTCTGGAAATGTGGGGGAACCAATCAGATCATCTCCACGAAACTGTTGTAACTCATACTCTCCATCTACCAACGTGCAAACCGTAAACGTTGGCTGCTTAGGAGACCCAATATAACGCCGACCACCAATTCCTAAATAATCGATAATCCAATACTCTTGGATCCCTAACGCTTCATAGTCTCCCAGTTTAACCAGGTAATCATCACGCCAATTAGTTGAAACAACTTCTACTACAAGTTTTATCGACTGACCTAAGGTGATAATCGATTCTCTTTCCCATCGGGGCTCATAGACAATTTCGTTCTCATCTAAAACAATAATGTCTGGTTCATACCCCGTGTTATTCGAAATTTTAATAATACATTCTCTCGGGATAAAATAGGGTTGTTTTGCCTGTCGAAAGACCACACCTAGCTCATAGGCCAAATCACCGGCTAGCCTGGAATGCTTTCCCCGTGGTTTAGGCATTTCGATCACCACCCCTCGTCTCAATTCATAGCGATTTTCTGAATTCTCTGGGTACCAATCCACGAATTCGTCGAATGACATAGATTCTCTATCAATAACTGCAATCATCGCGATCTCATCTCCGCTACTCTGTTACAGCATGCCCAAAGTCTATCAACACTATGACTCAACTCTAGTTAACGTCACCACTCTCGGATCAATAATTTTCTTACCCATGCCAGGAAACTTGATCGCCAGACAAATCTTATTGCCTGCACCAAAAATGTGGGTGATGGTGCCTTCTCCAAAAGCCCCATGCAAAACCTTTTCACCAACACTCCAATCATCCTCATGGCTGCCGGGTTTCTGTACCTGAGGTTCAGGATTCTTGAGTTTGGCCGCCCGCTTAGGCGTTATCTCTAACCGAGGTAACGCCGTAGCCGTATTCGCCAGAATATAATCTTCTGGCAGTTCGCCCAAAAACATGGAGGGTGTCGCAATCTCGCGCATATTGCCGTACAAACGCCGCTCCCTGGCATAGGTCAAAAACAATCGCTCCTGCGCACGGGTAATACCCACGTAGCACAGACGACGTTCTTCCTCAATGGCAGCAGCGTCATCTAGAGAACGGAAGCTGGGAAATAGCCCCTGCTCCATACCCACCACAAACACCACCGGAAATTCTAGCCCTTTCGACGAGTGTAACGTCATCAAGGAAACCGCATTGCTTTGTTTATCATCATCCATGTCAGAACTCAACGCCGCACTGGCCAAAAATGTTAGCAGCGTAGCCTCTTCATTTTCTTCTTCAAATTGAATAACGGCGTTATACAGCTCCTGTACGTTTTGGATTCGGTCGAGATCTTCGTCGGTACCTTTGTCCTTAAGGGCGCGAATATAGCCAGAATCTTCGATCACCTCTTGCACAATTTCCGACGCAGGCATAGTTTCTACCTTTTGTTGCCAGCCCTGGATCATGGTGGCAAATCGGATGACTGATTTACTAGCGCGACCGGCTAAAGTCTTTACTGAGGTCTCATCTGACAGAATTTCCCATAGGGGCATGCCTAACTCACCAGACGCCTTTTCTAGATTCTCCATGGTGGTTTTACCAATGCCGCGTCGGGGCGTATTAATCGCCCGCTTCAGACTAACGGTATCGGCTGGGTTAGCGATTAACCGCAGGTAGGCTAACACATCCTTAATCTCTCGTCGGTCATAGAACTTCAGTCCACCCACTACTTTGTGGGGCACGCTATACCGGGTAAGCACCTCCTCAAACGAGCGAGACTGAGCGTTGGTGCGGTACAGAATAGCAAAGTCTCCCCACTTTAGCTCAGGGCTCTTGTCTATTGAAATACGAATTTGACTAACCACATAGTCTGCTTCAGCTCGTTCATCGTCGGCTTTATAACAGAAAATAGATTCCCCTGTCCCCCTGGTGGCGCGAAGGATTTTGTCGATACGTTCGGTATTATTTTCAATCAGATGGTTAGCGACTTCAAGAATATTTGCGGTAGAGCGATAGTTCTCTTCTAGCTTGACCATGGTGCGGGTGTCGTCGTCCGGTAGCCCGTCACCAAAGTCACTCTGGAAGTTCATCAAAATGGTGAAATCAGCCGCACGAAAAGAGTAAATGGACTGGTCGGCATCGCCTACCACAAAGACCGAACGCTGATTCCAGTCATCAAAGATTTTAGTGGTGGGAGCATTGTTGGTCGCTAACAGCCGCAATAGGTCATACTGGGTGCGGTTGGTGTCCTGGTATTCGTCCACTAAGATATGTCGAAACCGGCGATGCCAGTAGCCTAGCACCTGTTCATTTTGTTGGAAGAGTAAGACCGGAATACGAATCAGGTCGTCAAAGTCGAGGGCATTGTTAGACGCTAATCCTTTTTGGTAATGCCGATAGACATCGGCGATTGCTCGACCTTTGAAATTAGGGTTCTCTTTTTCGTATTCATCGGGGTCCAGGCCCTGGTTTTTGGCATTGCTGATGGCATAGCGCACCGAACGGGGGTTAAATTTGCGGTCGTCCAGGTTGAGGGTGTTAACGACAATAGTTTTGACCAGGCTCTGGGCATCGGACTCGTCAAAAATGGTAAATGTTTTGGTCCAACGGTGACCGGCACGACTCTGGTATTTTTCGATATCAAAACGCAAAATGCGGGAGCAAAGGGCATGGAACGTACCGATCCACAGGTCTTTGATAAAGTTTTTGTAGACGTAGGAGCGCAGCTGGGTTTGCTCGTACTCAGGCAACAGGTGTAATGGCTGTCCATGACGTCCCAGGGCTTCCTGCTCGGCAAACAGCTTTTCAATCCGTTCCTTCATTTCCTTGGCGGCCTTATTGGTAAAGGTCACTGCCAGTAGGTTTTCTGGATCAACTCGATGGTTGAGGATCAGGTTAGCAATGCGGTAGGTGAGGGCACGGGTTTTGCCAGAACCGGCCCCGGCGACCACCAGCAGCGGTCCACAGAAATGTTCGACGGCCTGACGTTGAGCGGCGTTGAGCTGACTGAGGAAATCGGAGGTGGTCATTAGGTCAGTGGGTTGGGGGAACGGGGTAAAGGATTGAATTGGCCTACTTATGAGGCATTGAAATGATTGCTTAATCAGTATCCTAATGTAGCGGATATATCGTGGATGGGAGTGGATGTATGGCCATAAAGGCGACGATTGTGGGCTGTGGATATGTGGGTAAAGAGGTGGCCCGACGTTGGCAGCAGCAAGGGTTGACGGTAACGGCTACGACCACCAGGCCAGAACGTGTAGAAGAATTACAAACTGTGGCGGATCGAGTACGGGTACTCAAAGGTAGAGACTCGGGGGCGTTACAGGATTGTCTAACGGATCAGCAGGTGGTGCTGGTCTGTGTGGGATCTAAACGGGGGGCAAATTACGAGGAAACCTATTTAGGCACGGCGAAAACTCTGGCGGAGGTATTGCCAAATACCCAGGTGCAACAGCTGATCTATACAAGTACCTATTCGGTCTATGGTCAGCACCATGGGGCTGTGGTGACGGAGGAAACGTCGGTAATGCCTGCCACGGCAAATGGTGAGGTGATTGCTGAGACGGAGCGGACCCTATTGGGCTTGACTGGCTTCAGGGTCTGTGTGTTGCGTTTAGGCGGTATCTATGGACCAGGGCGCACACTGGAAAGAATTTATAGTCGAGCGGCGGGGCAAACGCGACCGGGTACTGGGGGTGAATGGGCAAATTGGGTCCATCGGAACGACATTGTAGAGGCAATTGAGTTTGCGCGATCGCACTCCCTAACCGGCATCTATAACCTGGTCCAGGACGAAATTCCAACGGTGAAGGAATTGATCGATGCGGTGTGCGATCGCTACACCTTGTCCCCCGTTCACTGGGACCCCTCACAACCGAGCGCCAGACTTTACAATGCAAAGGTTTCAAACGCAAAAATCAAAGCCGCAGGCTATCGGTTTGTCCATCCCCATTTTTTTGAAAACTAAGGCTTAATCCCTCCAAATCGGCACAATTTTAGACTTTTGTCTAGCTTTCCTAAGCAAGAAAGCTGTTACAAAAAAGGGCAATTACTATTAGGTGTTGCTTTTGCTACAAGTTATGGTCCCTTCACTACCCCAAAACAATCCCAATAGAGCCGAGCGTGATGCCGCGTTAAAAAAGCAGCGTCAAGACTACCAATACGACCTCACCAAGGTAGAGCATGTGACCATGGCCGAGGCGGTACCGGCCAAGGATCAATCCTTTAGTAAATTTCAATGGACTAAGGATGCCATTTCCCTGATTCTGAGGATAAATACCAATCAGCGATTGCAAGAGATCAACGAACGAGGGATTCAGCTTTTTTCAGCCATCCGTTTTCTAAGTTCAATCTGGCTTTATAACCTCCTCAATGATCCCAGTAAGGCTAATTTTTTAAAGCGTCTGCTGACAAAGTTACAGTTCTTTATTCAACGGCGTTTCCAACCGGATACTGGCGACTCGACCAACAAACTTGAAACTGTCCTTGAACAAGATACTAAGTTTATCGCCAGTAGTCTCACTGAACTGGCCAAGTTGGTCAGTGAAAACCATCCCCATGCTGCCGATAACGTAGCGTCTCGTGTGGATCCCCTGGGGGATAGCATGCTGGACTATCGCGATTACTTTAAGCCCTACGACGACCTATTTCAGATTATTTATCTACCTTGTGTTCGGCATGACTTTTACGAAGACCGCACCTTTGCAGCGCATCGGGTGGCGGGGCCTAACCCCCTGGTGATCAAACAAGTTTTTGAACTGCCCAATAACTTTCCAGTCACCGATGCCCAGTATAAAGCCGTTATGGGAGACCAGGATTCACTCTCAGAGGCGGGACAGGCAGGTCGACTATATTTAGCGGACTATAAGATTCTAGAAGATGTTGAAACGAGTAATTTTCCAGATGCTCAAAAATATCTCTGCGCGCCCCTAGCGCTATTTGCTGTTCCCGCTGGTACGTCTGAGTCTCGTTCTCTAGTGCCCGTTGCCATTCAGTGTGAACAGCAACCCGGCCCCAACACACCAATTTTTACGCCACCACCGTCGGGGACACCCCAGTCCCAAAAATGGTCCTGGCTAATGGCTAAAACCATTGTGCAAATTGCCGATGGTAACTATCATGAGCTGATTTCCCATCTAGGACGTACCCACTTGCTGGTGGAAGCCTTTGTACTGGCCACCTATCAGCAGCTGCCGCCACAGCATCCCCTGTATGTACTGTTGACACCCCATTTTGAAGGCACATTGTTCATTAATCAGCTGGCCCTTCAAGGTTTGGTTAATGAAGGGGGAACCGTGGACAAGGTGCTAAGCGGTACCCTAGATGCGTCGCTTAAGCTATCGGCTCGGGGGGTGCAGGGGTATCCCTTTAGCTTTAATGATTCTATGGTGCCCCAAACCTTTGCTAGCCGACGGGTGGATGATCGGGGCCAACTGCCTGATTATCCTTACCGTGATGATGCGTTACTGATTTGGGATGCGATTCACCAATGGGTGTCTGCTTACTTAGGTCTTTACTATCTAAGTGACGACGATGTTTCTGGTGATACGGAACTCCAAAACTGGTTGGCTGATTTGTTAGACCCAGCAAAAGGCCAACTCCATGGCATTGGTGAATCGTCGCCGGAACATTCCAAGCCGGGTATTCACACCCTTGACTATCTGACGGATGCGATAACGTTGTTAATTTTCACGTGCAGTGCCCAGCATGCGGCTGTTAACTTTCCACAATCACGGTTGATGACCTACGGTCCTAATATGCCTCTGGCCGGTTACAGGCCAGCGCCCAGCGCCGCTACGGGAGCTACCGTTAAAGACTATTTTGATCTGTTGCCATCCCTGGAACAGACGGAAACTCAATTGAATATGACCTATCCCCTGGGGTCTGTTTACTACACTCGCCTTGGTTATTACGGTAATACCTATTTTGAAGATCCAAGGGTAAAAGAGCCCCTGGATGCGTTTCAAGCACGGTTGAAAGAAATCGAGATTTTAATTGATGACAGAAATGCACACCGGCCCACGCCCTATGAATATTTGCATCCGGCCAATATTCCTCAAAGTATCAACATTTAGAGAGGGGTAAAACAATGCTAGTCAGGGGAACCGATTAGCGTAAATGCGGCCCAAGCACTGGGCTCAGGGTGGGTTGCTTGTGTGTCTAGCATGGCTAACCTGAGGGCTTGGGCTTTATCGTTACCGACATCAAGATATTTATAAAAATGCACCATTAAGGTAGCCGTGGAGTCATCGGGTACGGACCAAAGCGAGACGACTACGCTGGGGGTGCCAGCTGCCATCAATGAACGGGCCAGACCAATGACACCGTCGCCGCTGACTTGCCCAAGGCCAGTGTCACAGGCACTGAGGACAACTAAATCGGCAGTGAGTTGAAATTCTGAGAGTTCTGCAGCGGTCAGTAAACCATCGTGATCATGGTCTGGGGCCAGGGCAATGGCTCCCGGAATATCGCTGATGCCTGAGTCTTGAGGATTGCCGTATTCGAGCAGGCCATGGGTAGCCATATGAATTAGTTGGGCGGATTCAATGCGTTGGCGGACGGTGTTTTCAGTGGCATCGGCACCGAGCAGCGGTTGGGTTTTAAATTGGGTTGCGATCGCACCCGCTTCCCACTGCGCCTCTGGCAAATCTGACAGCGTAATCTTTTTACCGGCCTTGGCATTCCACACCTCAGGCATGGCCGGATTACCCACCACTAACGCGGCATTCCCCCTTACTCCGGATAGGGTTATGGGCTCCCTAGACTGACGCATTTGATGGCTTAGATCTAAGACCTGAATCGACGGTGCGGTCAGAATTGTGTGATTGGCAATTAGATAATTGTCGTCAGCATCCATCAAGGCTGGAAACGGCACCAAAAACAGTTCACCCTGGGGAATAAAAATAACCTTTTCGTTTGGATCGGTGGGCAATCGGTCCTGAATGGGGTCAATTAATAGGTGATAAAGTTGTTTGAGTGCATAATCTGTCTGGGCAGTCTGTGTAGAAACAACATCAATGCTGGCTCGATGTCTGACACCGATGTGGGTACGCGATTGTTGAATCAACGTTTCTAGAGCAATCTCTTTTCCTTCGAGGGGTTGTCGATAAAAGTTAAAATCTCCGTTAGGTGTAACGACCCAAATGTATAGTTCGCCTGCTTCACCGCGTTCTTTTCCTTGATGAATGACAGTATCCTTAGGAATAATTGAATATTCTACTAAAGTGGCATTTTGGGTTTTAGCAATGTGCTGAATCTGTTGCAGGTTTAAGGGGACGGAGGTCGCGTCCATCTGTTGCGAGAGTAATGTTGAAAAGGCTCTGGAACGTCCCTGTTCAGACATTTCAAGGGCCGCTATTGGCCTGTTTTTGGCAATTAAAACCTGCTGTAGCAAATTGTAGGTATTTACTTGAGTATCAAACAGCGAGATCAGATTGGCATCTGTAGTTAAATCATTACGGGCCTCTTCTAAAATAGTGATAGCCTGCTGCAGGTTGTGTTCGGCGTCTGCCAATTTTTGTGAATTATGGCTTCGATTAGCTGCAGCTTGTTCCCAAGTAAGTAAGGTGTGGGCTCGATTGTTTAGGGCCTTTGCAGCTGAGTGTTTGGCTTGAATCTCTTTAAATAGGGATAATCCTTGATCGTAGTACGCTAAGGCGGCTTCATAGTTTTGCATGCCTGCGTTGACAAATCCAATACTAGATAGGGCTTCGGCTTCTAGCCAACGATTTCCCTCTACGCGGGATAACTCCAGGCTTTGTTGGTAGTAGTTAATCGCCTTCTGATGATTCTGTTGCCAGGTATGATAAATCGCAGCGAGGTTGACTAATGCATAGGCAGTGTTTACCGTATCGCCCAGGCTTTCTAGAATGTTAATTGAGTTTTCATACTGACTAATGGCGTTTGTATATTGCCCTTGATCTAGATAAATGGAACCCAGATTGATCAGTGCGATCGCTTCTCGTCGTTGATCGTTTAACTCCTGGGCAATTTGTAGACTCTGGAGTTGATAGTCTTCCGCTAGTTCAAATTGGCCTATTAAGGCATAGGCATTACCCAGATTTCCTAATACTCGACGCTCCGCTTGACGATCCTTAAGTGCCTGTTGAATGGTTAAGGCCTGCTCATAGTAGGCAATGGCTGTGGCATATTGCCCCAGGGCTCTGTGGGCTGTACCTAAGTCATTGAGAACATTCCCTTCTGCCTGAGTATTGTTTTGCTCACGATATAGTTGCAACGCTCTTTTCCAGGTCTGACGGGCTAACTCAAACTGACCAGCTTTATAGTGATTTATCCCCTCTTGCTCCAATTGGTTTGCTAACTGTTTTGACTCTGCTTTGAGCTGAGTCATGCTTGATATAGGCCGAGACAATTGGCCCTCAGCAAGATTCCCAAAAGAACTCACTGCTAATTGGGCAAATGTTAAATGTCCTATTCCTACGACTAACGTAGAGAAAAATCTCATTGTTCAGAAACTATAGGATCAATTTGACATTCCTCTGGTGCAAAAGCAGTCACGTCTAGCAAATCAGTGGAGAAATATATCTGGCATGTATTAGTGTTCTTGTAATCAAAATTGGCCGTTCTCGTATCAGATACATTATCTGAAGACTCGTTGTCTGAGTTTGATAATTCTAACTTGCTTTCAGACTCAGTTTCAGAGTCCACAGACGGTTCTTCAGGTGGTTCCACGGGCGGTTGTTCTTCGGATGGTTCCACAGGCGGTTCCACAGGTGGCTCTACAGGCGGTTCCACAGGTGGTTACAGGCCTACAGGTGGTTCTACAGGCGGTTCCACAGGTGGTTCTACAGGTGGTTCTACAGGCGGTTCCACAGGTGGTTCCACAGGTGGCTCTACAGGTGGTTCCACAGGTTCCACAGGTGGCTCTCTACAGGTTGGTTCCACAGGTGGCTCTACAGGTGGTTCCACAGGTGGCTCTACAGGTGGCTCTACAGGTGGTTCCACAGGCGGTTCCACAGGTGGTTCCACAGGCGGTTCTTGAAAGCTAATGGAAATCTTATTATCAAAATTTCCATCAGAGCTTACTGTTTCATCGATGTATATAGCTTGGATTGTAGCATTGGAATTCTTGGAGATAATAGCACCTACACTACCACTCTCATTCTCTTGAAAACCATTGAAATCAGGATCAGCCTCAAAAAGGATAAATTGATCATCAATAACATTTCCAGGAGAAACCGAATCACCACCTTTATCTAGAATAACAACTCCAACAACAAATTCATCTGCCTCGCCAAAAGTAATATCAATGGTGCCACTCTGAAGTTCTGTATCTGCATTTGAATCAGGATTAGCAAGAGAGAAAATACTTAAAGGTCCCTCAACATTGTCAAATACTTGACGGGCACGCGTAGCTCTAAATAAACCACTTGCATTGATAGTAATGTCGCCACCTTGAAATTCGCCACTAGATTCAATATAACCAACAATAACATTGCCATTTGTAGCAGTAATTATTGCATTACCACCATCAGTGTCGAGATCACCTGTAACAATGCTAGCCCCTGAAATAGTGATATTTCTTTCTTGAGTCTTAATAATAAAGTCATCAGGAGCTTCTAATGTATCTTTGGTTGTTGATGGTCCAACCAAAAATGAACCTTGCCCATTCTCATCGCTATCTGCAGTGATCTGGATTTCACCACCAGGTTGAAAGGTTAACGATACTCCATCATCAATAACAATGTTATTCGTGGCTTCAAGAATTATGTTGCCGGTCTGGTCTTGTAGTTGCGTAGCATTAATCGTGATATTCTCGCCTTCAAAATCATCTTGAAAAATGTCGGGTAATTCACCCTCCACACCAGGTGAACTGTTGCCGTTAGAAATCAGAATATTTTGGGGGTCGAGTAGAAGTATACCAACATTACCGTTGGTTGCATTAATAGTTACACTACCGTTAAACTCTAAATATGTTTGACCAGACACCTCAACAAAGCCACCATCCCCTGATATTAGTCCCCCTTGAGCACTAATATCACCGTAAAAGACAGTTGCTTCGTCAGACCAAAGGATAACATTGCCCCCCGATCCGGTGGTAAGAGCATCGGCATTAATACCTGTACCTGCATCGACATAAATTTTGGTAGCATTGGGAACAGTATCTAGTCCCTTGTATTCACCACCAATACGAATATTACCTCCACCCAGATCACCAGAGGCAACAATCTCCACATCAACAAGAGCGACTTGATCACCCAACAGCGTGATATCACCACCGACATCACTACCCGTTACTCCAGCCACATCCACTGTTCCGCTTACCATCGTTAGCTCAGGCAATATTGGAACAACGATATTTGTATTGATCAGACTAATATTGCCATCCCCATTGACCACTAATGACGGTTCACCAATCGTGGTGGCTGCTCCCGTTAATAACGTCGGTAAATCAACCGGAGAAAAATCAGCCGGGATTAAATCGTCGGTTGTTGTTGGTAGCGTTTCTAACGTCAGGCTTAAAAGGCTGTTTTCTTGACTAAGGGTGACCTGACTTTCACCTGGAACCGCTGCCACTGTAATCTCTCCGCCAGGAGACATCAGGGTGCCAGTATTAATAACACTGCCTCCCAACAACGTAATCTGTTCACCGCCATTAACAACCAGATCCCCCTGGTTAACAAGGGTGCCTGCCGTTTCACCAGCAAAAATAAAACTGTTGGGACTACCCACCAGCTGTGCATAGTCATTGCTATCTAGGGCATTAAACCAATTATTGCTAAACCCCAGACCAGTGGCAGTTGTTGCTGTGAATGAACCACCTAAATTGAGAGAGGCATTTTGGCCAAAGACAATACCTGCCGGATTGATTAAATACAAATTAGCATCGCTACCAGACACCTGTAGCAGGCCATCAATATACGACGCTCCACCCACTACGCTGCTCAAAACATTGCTGACCGTTGGGGCTGTGACAAAGTTGGCACGTTGCCCGGTAGCTAACCCAAATTGATCAAAACTATGAAACAGGTTAGCGTCATCCCCTGATAACGTGCCGCCAGTGATATCAAACTGATTTCCAGATTGGTTAACGGCAGTGCCTGTTCCTGTAGTACCTATATCTGGCTGTATGGCTTGGGCCAGGGTTGGCTGCGATAAACCGACTATTAAGCCAAAACTCAGACCTGGCAACGATACCCATCGACAACGGGATACTATCATGACCCACTCACCCAAACGCTAACCAACTGCATGCTTCCAAGTCGCTGATTAACCAGAACTGGCACTGGCGTCAAAACCCCGTTCACGCAAATAGCCACAAACCTACTGGGCTATCAACTAATACAAGGATGCTGGGAATCGGTAATCAAAAGACAGGGAATGTCCGTAATTCTACCTAACCAATAAATTGCTTACAAGAAATAAAGCAGTAAATGGCTACAGACCTTAATATTTATTTGGAATTTAGTGAAGATAGCTACTGGATTTCAGCACTGATTACTGATTGCTCATTGGGACCCAATGTAATTGCCAGGGGGCGCTGATTACCATGGGCTTTGACCACCTGGCGGTAGACCTCATAGCGGGTGGGCAGGGTAACGATGCGACCGGCTTGATCAAATGTGAACGTATAGTCGACGGATTTAATGAGTTCGGGGACTTCGGATTGTTCGTTTTTGTCCAGGCGGGATTCGATATCGTCTACGGTGGGTCTGGGGGGTAGTTCAGGCCACCAGAGACCTTCGTCGTCTGGACCTGTGACCGCCAATCCAGGCTGAACACCGTTTTGGTTTTCTAAGGAGATGGATTCAAACCGTTCTAACCGGGTATCATTGGGCCGATCACGACCATCGTCCCGGTTGTAGCGCACTTGCCAGGTGTAGGTGACGGTAGCAGTAGCACTGTAGTCGGTGGTGTAGGCGTTGGTGGAGACGGCTTCACAGGCTGAGATCGCAACCAGGCCCCCCAACAGTAAAGGGCTTAGAGATTGTCCGACTAATTGTCTGACTGACTGTTTGGTTAACACCATCTATGATTTGCCCTGAGCTAAGTGTAAGCACCTATCGTATCAATTGAAGTAACTACCAATTTTCCGCAATCCACAGGATTGCCTATCACGGTAATTGAACTTGGCTGTGTCCCCAAGGTTACGGATGCAATTCATATTTTGAACGCCCTATTATCGAAAAGTCTTAAGGAATTTTACAGAAAAAGCCCCAAATTCTATGGATAACTCCCTAGCGCATACGTTACGACAGATGATTTTTGACTATGGTTGGCAAGCTGTTCTGGCAGAGTTAGCCCAGCTTTCAATTGATTATGGTAAGCCTGCTAATGCTGATTTGTTGTTGCAAGTCTCCTATGATATTTCCAGGCAGTCCATGGTGCATCAAACCTCTGTAAGTCCTAGGGTTTACTAAGCTGACTAGCGCAATCAATTGAGAACAAAACCTCTGTAAGTCCTAGGGTTTACTAAGCTGACTAGCGCAATCAATTGAGAACAAAACCCTCACCATAGTAGAATCTAAAATTTGTTACGCAGCTCTAACAACTAGAGAACCTTGTCCACGTCCAGAACGGTCGTTTTCCCGTAAAGAACCTGTAGGTTTTAACTTGGACGTGGTTTAAGTGAGCTGTCTCCCCTCTTAAAGGGGTTGGTCCGGCGCATGGCAGTCGCTTCCGGCTGTAGTGCGCTTTTTAGTGACGTTGTAAATGGCTACTGTCGGCGATTAGTCGAAGCCTCTAAACAGGGGCATCCCAGCAATTTGCAACGACGATTGTGTTAATTCAGAGCTTGGAAAATTCTATGACCGCAACACTTAATAGGTTATCAACCGACCAAACATTAGCTAGACCATTGGCTAATGTAACATTGAGGGATGTGATTAGTACCCTACCGAAGGAATGCTTTGAAAAAAATACCCGTAAAGCATGGCAGCGGGTGGGTCTGAGCATTGTGATGGCGATTTTGGGATATGTTGCGATCGCACTATCGCCCTGGTTTTTGTTACCCTTTGCCTGGTTTTTCGCAGGTACAGCCCTGACTGGTTGGTTTGTGGTTGGTCATGACTGTGGTCATCGGTCCTTTGCCAAACGTCGCTGGGTCAATGATGTAGTCGGTCACATTGCGTTTGCCCCCTTAATTTATCCATTTCATCCCTGGCGATTGCTCCATGATCACCATCATCGCCATACCAATAAGCAAGAGGTCGATAACGCTTGGCACCCCTGGTCTATTGAAACCTTTAAGTCTAATGGTAAATTTTTGCAAACTGCTTACTGGTTGATGCGTGGTCGTTTATGGTGGTTGGCCTCTATCATCCATTGGGCAGGCATTCACTTTAATCTAAATAATTTCGCTGATCGGGATAAGCGTAAGGCCCAGCTATCAATTGCTGTTGTTATCTGCTTCGCAGCTATTGTTTTTCCCACGATGATTGCTACTTTGGGGGTTTGGGGCTGGGTTAAGTTTTGGCTGATGCCCTGGTTAGGGTATCACTTCTGGATGAGTACCTTTACGCTGGTACACCATACAGCACCTGATATTCAGTTTTATCCAACTGACACCTGGAATGAAGTTGAATCCCAGCTAGCTGGTACTGTGCACTGTGACTATCCCAAGTGGATTGAAGTGCTATGCCACGATATCAATGTTCATGTGCCTCACCATATTTCTACAGGGATTCCGTCCTATAACCTGAGAATGGCACACCAGAGCCTTAAGGACGCCTGGGGAGACCAAGTCCGCATCCGTGAGGAAACCTTTAATTGGCAGTTTATGCAGGGAATTGTTGACAGCTGTCACCTATATCATCCTGAAAAAGCCTATGTGCCGTTTAAGGCATTGCGTTAGTAATGGTTGAGGAGCTATTTAGTTTCGAACAGTAATAGCTTTAACGCTAGGCCTCAGCATTGGCTGGGGCCTTTTTGCTTTCTAGAAAATTGACCGTGTTGACAAGCGTGAACAAGAGATTTTTAGGATGTTGTATTATCTTCAATTTGCTTGAGCGATTTTTCGATTTCTGATGGATCCATGTCTTATACGAAATCCTGCTTAATAGCGCCCGGTATCGAAGGGCATCCACAAGGGAGTACCCCTACAGGATTGTCGATTTTTAATCGGGTTTAATGAATTTGGATTTGGTATTGCATACTCGTGTTCAAAGCACGAATTTGATTTGTAATTGGCGTAGACAGGTGGACTCTTATTTCAAATAAAGTTTAATCAAATAGGTTTTAATCAAAACAGCTTTTATTTATCCAAGTGACATTGACCTGCGACTAGGGAACATTCTAGTCAGAGCAACTTCCTTATTTCCCATGAGTCAGCAGGTGCAACAGAGCCTCAATCCCTCTGAATATAAACGTCTGTTTCGTGTCGCTGTTTTAACATCTACAGCGGCTGGCATGCTTGAGCGGCAGCGAGCACGACTGCGCGAACAGGTTGAGATTTTAGGTGTGGAGATTGATAATATTTCCCAACGTCAGTTTCTATCTGAGCTGACAAGGGGGGTGATCTTTACGCCTAATGTAGATCACCTGATGAAATTGCAGAAAGATACCGAATTTCAAGAAGCCTATCGTCAAGCAGACTATAAGGTATGTGACAGCCAGATTTTGATGTATGCGTCAAAGTTGTTGGGTAAACCCTTAAAGGCAAAGATATCTGGGTCTGATTTATTACCGCTTTTCTGTGATTATCACAGAAATAACCCAAACATTACAATCTTTTTATTAGGAGGAGCCGAGGGTGTTGCTAAACAGGCTCAGATCAATATAAATGCTAAATTTGGTCGAGATATTGTCATCGCTGCCCATTCACCCACATTTGGATTTGAAAAGGATGAAACAGAATGTCAGGCGATTATCGATATAGTTAATGCCTCTGGAGCTACGGTGTTGGCAGTGGGTGTTGGTGCCCCCAAACAGGAATTATGGATTGCGAAGTACCGACATCAGATGCCAGGGGTAAAGATCTTTATGGCGGTGGGGGCGGCTTTAGATTTTGAGGCAGGCAACAAACCGAGGGCTCCTAAATTTTGGAGTAATTTGGGGATTGAATGGCTATATCGGTTAATGTCTGAGCCTGGGCGTTTGTGGAAGCGATATCTATTGGATGATTTACCGTTTTTTAAGTTGTTATTGAAGCAGAAATTGCAGCAGTATTCTAGGAAAAGAGATTTTTAAAGGTAGTCTTTGGTGTTGCAGGGCACCCACAAGGGAATACCCTACAATGGTCCTGGTCAGCCTTTCTTGAACTCTTTGGAAAATAACTTGAAGTAGATGGACTGCATTGTTTCCTTAATGGGAAATGTAACATAGGTGAGTGGGTTAATCGTCACAATAATGTTACGAATATCCCGCTTTGCCAAGTTCACAATGGCCCCTGCTACCCAATCAGCTGACATTACCCCCACTGGATTGAGATTGCTCTTAAAGGGACCCAGTATCAGCTTACGTATGACACAGGAAGCATCCTGGCGTCGGAGGGTGATCAAGTCTCCCAATAGCCGCTTTGAGGTTTCATAGAGGGGACTAAAGGCCGGATTTACCTCTGCTTCAGAGGTATTGATCCACAGCTCTTTGGTGGCAGCACCCAGTGGCTCTTCTACGGTTTCTAAAAATAGTTCCATCAGTCGCCAGGCGGATAGGGCATTGACCTCAAGGGATGTTGCGATCGCAGCCGCCGTTCTCTCTCCATGGACATTGATGCCATGGTTAATCACTAAAATATTGACCCGCTTCAAGACATCCTTAAGTTCATCTTCCTGACCAGATTGCCAGGGAATCACCTGGACAGCCCCTGCAATTACCGCGTCAGCTGAGCGGCTTAGGGCAATAGGCTTTGCACCCTGGGCAGCAAGTCGCTTAATTAAAGCCCGCCCCAAGGTGCCGGACGCACCGGTAACAGCGACGGTTTTTCCCTTTAGAGATAGTGCCGTACCCATAATCTTGTCCGATAGGGTGAAATAGCCTGCATAATAGGCGGTTGTTTCGTCAAAGTGGTGCCGCCAATGGTAAGTGCGGTTAACAAACCATCCCCCTGGCAATGCTATGAGTGGGCCTGGTTCGTGGGTGATATCGGTGGCCTGAAGAAGACCTTGCGATCGCAATAATGCGGCCACCAAAAAGCCTGTGCCATAAAGAAAGCCCAACCACCAACCCCAAAGAGGAGTCACCATGGCGATAGCTGCCATCGTTGCCATCATCACCAAGGCCTCAGGCACATCGTTATAGATCTGAGCCTTTTGATATAACTCAGTACTCACAACTGAAAAGTCTTTGCGATAGACTTTATGATGCCAGTTATGAAGTTTTATTAAGGGCTGCCATAGATGGCTTGCCACGTGATAAATATCTCGCACCATTTCCGCCACAAAGACGGACACTAAACCCAACACCCCTTGAAGCAGCCAGTCTGCTCCAAGGTTACCAACAATATCCCCCACAGGCTTAAACCTCTACAGTGACACCACGCCAGAAGGCAATATGTCCTTTGCTATCGTTAGCCGCTTCCTTCAGATCTGCGTAATACTGGGCAGCATTCTCTAGCACAGCTCCATTCCAGATTGCTTTGGGCATCACTCCTGTCCCCATAGTGTTGCGAATTGTTTCGTACTAGATGGTAAATCTTAATCGAACCGGAGGGAAGGGGCTTAAGCTACTCATCATTACGCTTTATTCGCCATTGCCGCTCCAAGTACTGAATAATTTTGCTGGCAATATCGATATCTGTTGCTCGCTCGATGCCTTCTAGGCCTGGAGAAGAGTTAACTTCAATCACCACAGGACCCTGGCTGGACCGTAGCAGGTCTACCCCCGCTACCTTGAGGCCCATGGCCATGGCTGCTCTGACGGCGGTATCTCGTTCCTGGGAGCTTAGTTTCACCCGGCTTACGGTGCCGCCACGATGAATGTTGGAACGAAATTCCCCAGGGGCTCCCTGGCGTTTCATTGAGGCGATCACCTGATTGTTGATCACAAAGCATCGCAGATCCTGGCCTTTGGCCTCCTTGATATATTCTTGTACCAGGATATTGGCATCCAAACCCCGGAACGCTTCAATGACTGACTTGGCGGCCTGGTAAGTTTCTGCTAAGACGACACCGATGCCTTGAGTGCCTTCCAGTAGCTTAATTACCAAAGGCGCGCCACCCACTAGCTCAATCACCCCTTCAGTATCCTTGGTGGAATGGGCAAACCCAGTTACTGGTAACCCTACGCCTTCTTTCGAGAGCAGTTGCAGACAACGCAGCTTGTCACGGGAGCGGGCAATGGCATCGGAGCCGTTAGCACTCAGCACACCCATCATTTCAAACTGGCGGACGACGGCAGTACCGTAGAAGGTGTAGCTGGCCCCAATGCGAGGAATCACTGCATCAATATCCGTTAGGGGCCTGCCTTGGTAAATTAATCGGGGACTATCGGCTGTAATTTCTATGTAGCAGCGCATGTGGTCAATAATTTTCATAATGTGACCACGTTTGTTACCTGCTTCCAATAGCCGGCGAGTGGAGTACAGGGATGCATCGCGGGACAGCACACCGATTTTCATAGGCAGCGCATGACTGGGTAAAGGCACCGAAAAAACCTGTTTCCACCATGATTCCATAGAGTGTAGCTGGAAAGGCAGTGGGTATTGGGTATTGCTGATGCTCAATGCAAAGGTATTGCAGGCAACGCCTCTACATTAGAATTCTTCCTCCATTTCCTCCATTTCCTCCATTTCCTCCATTTCCTCCATTTCCTCCATTTCCTCCATTTCCTCCATTTCCTGTTTCCTCCATTTCCTCTGTTTCCTCCATTTCCTCTGTTTCCTCCATTTCCTCTGTTTCCTCCATTTCCTCTGTTTCCTCCATTTCCTCTGTTTCCTCCATTTCCTCTGTTTCCTCCATTTCCTCTGTTTCCTCCATTTCCTCTGTTTCCTTTGTTTCCTTTGTTTCCTTTGTTTTTCGTTTGCTACTTTGCAAAAACGAATGGCCGGAATCCACTAAGAAGCGATCGCGAATAGCCTGACGTCCCAGCAACATGCGAAACCCCATCACATCGCGGTTAGTCAGGGTCAGTTCTATGGGCCAGGTGGCATTCCCAAGGGAGACGATGGTGAGTACCACAGGGCGTTTTTCTTGGTGACCGCCTGAGTCCGTTACTGTGCGTTGGCACAACAGCTTTGCCTCAGCTTGCACCAACTGTTGATCATCATGCTGAATAGGAGCAATTTGGAATCGCACTTTTTGGATGCCATCCTGATCAAACTGCTCGATGTTAATGGCATGAATGGACGAGGAACGCGCTCCGGTGTCTACTTTTGCCTTAATGCCAGTGATTCCAAAGTCAGGTAGTCTTACCCATTCCCGCCACCCAATTAGGGGCAATTTCTGGGCATCCATCTATTCCCTATTCTCCGATAGTGTGCAACACCCTGCTAACGCTATGACAGGTGTTACACACAACGTTTATCACAGGGGTAGCAAATCCCGCTCATATTCCACAATAAAAACATTGGAATATAGGTTCGCAATAATTTGCTTACCCTCTTGGGTCAGTGCCAGATAGCGCAAACTATCATGCACATACGGATGAACTACTCCCCAGTAAAACTTAGGATAATTACTCCGTAAATCGTGAGGAGTTTCATACTTTAGCTCTCGATTTTGACCCGTTTCTTCAAACTCATAAAAAAGGGCGCTAATTTTTTTCAGATAGCGTGGATCGCTAAGCTGGCCAATCAAGTCCGCCGCTCGAATCAAGCCTGGATAATTAACCGTATCTTGATGATCCTCTTCCTTGGGAACTGGGAATCGAGTGAGTTCGATATTGTGTTTAATTCGTTTTGCATCAATCCGTTCATTCTTACCAAACCGTTCTTCAACAAACAGTTTGCCACGGTCAACGTGATAGGGCGTTAAAGCAGCATCGGTAGCACCGGGATTAAGCTTAATCATGTCCCCGCTACCCGTAGCATAGAGGCTTTCATGATCGCGATCTTCGCGACACACCCCTTTGACATAGCCGATGTCATGGCAAACCAGTGAAATAATGAAATGCAGCCAATCCTCAGCGGTTACCCCTCCTTCACGGGTATGCTTACCCCGCAAAATTTCTTGACCAACCAACGTCACCAAAATAGTGTGTTCGACATTGTGGTAAAGGGCATCGCTATTCGCAATATTTTCGAGGGCCATACTACCGGCCCAGGCGATAATTTCTTCATAATCGTGATGCAGCCCACCGTAGGTACGTCGATAGCCAAGACGTATTTTTTCAACAAAATCAGCGATTAGAATCTCGGTGACATTGAACATAGTAGGAGCTGCTTTGATGGGAGAAAATAAATGCACGGCGTTTAAACTGAGCTAACGCTAACACACCGTAGGGGTACCGTTGAATAGCCAAAGGTCCTGTAACGGAATGGATAGGTAGCGCAGGTTGCGTATGGTTTACTGAACAGAAATTTATGTTAAGTAATCACATCCGTTCTCTAGGATGTTTACTTACCAGCTTGCCCAGCGTGAGCAATGGCGGACATAGCCTGGATAGAGACCTGATTTGTGGAATGTACGGCAGGTGGTTGTGATATCTGCCACATCCTTGAGGTTAGATTGTCAAATAAAACTGTCGCCGACTGTGATCACAGTCATACTGAGATACGCCATAATAGCAACAGGTTTACATTTGTTTAAGATTGTTTATACAGGGGTTGTCCTGCAAACAGGGTTTTTCCTGTAGTTGTTCTGGTAATTGCTAGGCTGTGACGTATCGAAATTTTCAAGACGACCCTCAGATCAAAGAATCTACTAATGGTCATTATACGAATGGTGTGGCATTGAGCAGTACTTTGCCCAAGCAGCGTTCTGCGCTCTCAGGAATGCGGGGTGTGGGGTTGGGGTTGCTGTTGGGGGTGGGGATTTCTCTAGTCGGTGGCCGCTTGCTATCGCGACCTGCTTCTGAGTCAGCGGCAACGGTCACGGAAACTGCTGAAACCTCGACTGGTGCAGCTACTAGCGTGACCGTACAACCAGTAAAACCGGCTGCAATTCAGCAGGCCTTAAAGGCAACGGGTACTGTCCAGGCCTTTGACTTGCTACAGATTTCTCCTCAGGTGAGTGGGTTGCAAATTCGTGAGGTGTTTGTACGGACAGGGGACCAAGTCAATGCAGGGCAAGTTTTAGCCCTGTTGGATGACTCGATATTGCGGACCCAGCTGGCCCAGGCCCAGGCTAACTATGCTCAAGCAGAGGCGCAGGTGTTGCAAGAGCGGGCAGAACAAGCCCAGGCAGAAGCAAACGCTGCGGAAGCCCAAGACAATTTTGAGCGTAATCAGACCCTGTTTGATCAGGGGGGCATTAGTTTACAGGAGTTGAATAGCCTTCGTACCCAGGCAATTACGGCCCGTGAAGCGATTGGTGTGGCGAAGGCAGCCGTACAAAGTGCCCAAGCAAATGTGAATAGTCGGGGGGCTGAGATTAAGCGGCTGGAAACTCAGCTAGGCCAAACGGTGGTCCAGGCCCCTGCCAACGGTCAGATCGCTGAGCGCCAAGCCACCGTAGGGGATACGTCATCGACCGGGACTGTCCTATTTACCATGGTGCAAAACGGAGTGTTGGAGCTGGTGGTGGATTTGCCCCAGCGTCAGTTGTCGGTGGTGCAGGTGGGTACCCCTGTTAAAGTGACGTCTTCGACCAATGCTGAGATTAATCTGTCCGGGGCAGTGCGCTCCATTGACCCTTTGCTCAATCAGCAAACGCGGCAGGCAGCGGTGAACGTTAATTTATCGGCTAATGCAGCCTTGCGCACTGGGATGTTTTTACAGGCCGAATTTATGACTGGCCAGCGCAGTGGCTTGGTTTTACCGGCCACCGCTATACTGCCTCAGGCGGACGATAGTTTTAAGGTATTTACCCTCAGTGAAACAAATACGGCAGAGCCGACGATAGTGACGGTCGGAGCACGATTACCGGCCACTGCAAATCAGCCTGAGCGGCTGGAGATTTTGTCAGGTCTGAATGAGGGTGACCGGGTGATTGTTGAGGGGGCAAGCTACTTGCAAGCGGGCGATCCAGTATCGGTAGTACCAGGAATAAGCGGAGACTAACCCATGAATTGGAATATTTCTGAGTGGTCGATCCGTCGGCCTGTGCCGACGCTCGTGTTGTTTTTGGTGCTCACCCTATCTGGTTGGCTGTCGTTTACTCAGCTCGGTATTGATAACAATCCCAATATTGATATTCCAGCGGTGATTGTGTCGGTCAATCAGCTGGGAGCGGGGCCAGAGGAGATGGAAACCCAGATCACCAAAACGGTGGAAGATGCGGTTTCTGGCTTAGGCAATATCGACAATGTGAGTTCGACAGTGACCGATGGTAACTCCACCACGGTGATCAGTTTTGATTTAGGCGTCGATACGGAACAGGCAACTAACGATGTTCGGGATGCGGTTACCCGAGTGCGCGACGAGCTGCCCCAGGATGCGCAGGAACCTCAGGTAAGGCGGCTTAAGTTTGAAGGGGGACCGATGCTTACCTACACGGTGAGTTCCGAGACTCGGTCCGTGGAAAATCTCAGCGACCTGGTCGATCGCACCATTTCTACTGAGCTGTTATCGGTGAAAGGGGTGGCTCAGGTACAACGATTTGGTGGGGTGGATCGCGAGATTATTGTGGATCTAGATCCAAATGAATTGGATGCATTGGGAATTACAGCAACTCAGGTTAATGATCAGATTCGCAGTTCCAATATCAACCTGCCGGGGGGGCGCAGCGACATTTCTGGTCAGGAGCAGGGGATTCGTACCTTGGGTAGTGCGCCAACGGTGGAGCGCTTACAGAATTTAGGAATTCTGCTATCCGATGGTGAAACGGTGCCCTTAGGCACATTGGGAACGGTTGAAGATGCCTTTGGGGAGACTCGACAGTCAGCATATTTAGACAATGAGCCGGTGGTATCGTTTTCAGTATTTCGCAGCAATGGCAGTTTGTTGGTGGGTGTGGAAGATGGGGTGAGTGATGCGATCGCAACCCTCTCTGAAACCTTAGACGACGTCCAATTCGACCTGATCTACACCCGTGCCACCGACGTCCGCGACTCCTATAAAGCGTCCATTGATGCCCTCATAATTGGTTCGTTGTTGGCCGTTGTGGTAGTCAGCGTCTTTTTACGCAACTGGCGTACCACCCTAATTACCGCCACGGCCCTGCCGCTTTCGATTATTCCCACCTTTGTCGTTATCCAGGCCCTGGGCTATACCCTCAACAGCATGACCCTGCTGGCTTTAACCCTGGCCGTTGGGAACCTGGTGGACGACGCCATTGTAGAAATCGAAAACGTGGAGCGGCACATTGCCATGGGTAAGCGACCCATGCGAGCAGCCATGGACTCCACCGCTGAAGTCGGTTTGGCCGTGGTCACCACCACCGCGACCATTGTGGCTGTCTTTTTACCCGTGGCCTTTATGGGTGGTGTGCCCGGTCAGTTTTTCCAACCCTTTGGCGTCACCGTAGCAGTCTCCACCATGTTCTCCACCCTGGTGGCCCGTTTGATGACGCCAATGATGGCAGCCTATCTGCTGACACCAAAGCCAGTGCAAGAGAAATCCATCGGTCAATCCGATGGTTACCGAGCTGGCGATATCTATGTACCCAAAGGACTAATTCCCTATTTCCGTTTGGTACGCGGGGCGCTACGCCACCGCATTTTAACCATCGGGCTGGCAGTGGGCTTTTTTATCGCCAGTCTGATGTTGTCGCGGTTTATTCCCACAAGTTTATTTGCTGCAGGCGATACGGGCCTCTCTAACTTGAGTATTGAACTGCCCCCTGGCAGTACGCTGGCCAAAACAGAACTGGTGACCCAGTATGTGAGCGATCAGCTAAATGCTAATCCAGCCGTAGACAGCGTCTACATTTCCCAGGATCCTGCAGAAGCATCTGCCGTAGCTCGGCTAACGCCCAAAAATGAACGCATATCGCGGGGGCAGTTTGAAAATGAAATGCGTCAGGTTTTGAGGCAGGTACCCGGTGCCCGGATTAGTTTTGAGAATCAGGGGGGAGCTGGGGGTGGCGGTAAAGCCCTGGAGGTGACCCTGCGCAGTGATAATCCTGTTGCCCTTAAGGCCGCCTCAGACACCCTCACCCAGGAAATTCGACAGATTCCTGGCCTGGTGGAAGTTAGCTCTAGCGCCAATCTGGTACAGCCCGAGATTTTGATTCGTCCCGACGTGGAGCGGGCGGCAGATTTGGGGGTAACGGTGAGAGACATTGCCAATACGGCCTCCCTGGCCACCCTGGGTGATGCTGAGTCTGATCTGGCTGAATTTGATGTCGGCGATCGCCAAATCCCGATTCGAGTGCGGCTGGCCTCTGAGTTTCGCAATGACCTGTCCACCCTAGAAAACTTAAAGGTGCTCAATAATCAAGGGCAGCTAGTCCCCTTGATTGCCGTGGCCGATGTCGACTTTGGTAGTGGTCCCGCCCAGATTGACCGGCTTGATCGGTCGCGACAGGTCACCATTGGTGCCAACTTAGATGGCATTACCTTAGGGCAAGGGCTGCAGCAAGTGTATGAGCTGCCCGCATTTGTCAATTTGCCCGATGGGGTTTCCCAACAACCCTCCGGCGACGCCGAAATTATGCAAGAAGTCTTTAGCCGGTTTGGCATTGCCCTGGCTACAGCAGTGGTGATGATCTATGCCGTGCTGGTGCTGCTGTACAACAGCTTTATCTATCCCCTTGCGGTCATGGCAGCGTTGCCCCTCTGTATTGGTGGCGCGCTATTGGGGTTGATGATTGCCCAGAAGCCGTTAGGACTGTTTGCCCTAATTGGCATTGTGTTGTTGCTGGGGCTGGTGACCAAAAACTCGATTTTGCTGGTGGACTATGCCCTGATGGCAAGAGAAAAGGGGATATCACTGCGGCAGTCAGTGATAGAGGCCGGTCTGACCCGATTACGCCCGATTTTGATGACGTCCATTTCGACTATGGCGGGGATGGTCCCCATTGCCATGGAGTGGGGGGCTGGTGGTGAAACCCGCAGTCCTATGGCCATTGCGGTCATTGGTGGATTCTCCACAGCGACATTGTTGACTTTAGTCGTAATCCCAGTGTGTTTTACTTTTATTGCTCAGTTTAACGATTGGCTGGGTTCGTTGTTAACCCGTTTGACCGGGCTAGGGGGCAATCCAGAGACAAAACAACCGGAGCCGATGGCAACGGGGATTAAATAATGCGTTTGCTTAAACTGTCGGTGCGTTAATGTCGGTGTGGCCGAAATATCGATTTCTCGATGTGTATCAATTATGTACAGTTTCTTAGTTGATACAGAGTGCTCGTTTAGGAACGAGTCTAAAACCATGGCTAACAACAGCGACTATCGGCAGTTTTTACCAGATGATGAGTTTGCTCGCGATCGCATCATCGTAGATGTGCCCATTTCACCATTGTCCTTTGAGATCGAGCAAATTCCCAATGGCTATGATCCTATGGGGAGAGTTTATTTGGGAGGCCGAGTCAACAGACGATTAGCCAGTGGCAAAATCCCATGGTGGGTATTGATGACTAGCTGGTTTTTTGCAGGAATAACAATTTTTGCCGGGGTGATACCGTTGTTTCCCCTTACTGTCATAGAGCTGTTGATAGTTGTTATCCTATTGCCATTTCCTCTGATGATTTTGTGGCGAGGAACAAAGGCTAAACTCTCTACAAGAAAAAACAGGTCTAGGGATTAAGCCGGGTGAAAATCCCCCTGTAAAAAGTGGTATTTTCGGGTGTGGAATTAGAATTTGATATTAAGCCGAATTGTTAACGCCAAAGGCTTCTTGGATGGGTTGTTGCAAAAAGTAGTAGATATAGAAGCCACTAAAGGCAACAGAGGCGACGCTGATGGGGTTGATCATGATTAGTCCGCCCAGGTTGCCAAAAATCCCTAAGGCTTGAAGACCTAGATTTAGATACCAGGCCCAGGATTGTAGTGCCCATAGTCCGATGGCGATGGCGGCATTGGCCAAGGCTATGACCAGAAAGATGCCACCCAGTACCTTGGGAAAGGTTTCAGGCACACTTGGAGGCAGCTGATCCAGGAAATCTGACATCTCTGGCTCCAATCGCATCTGTTCCAGAATGACCTTGCTCAAAAAAAAGGCGGTAATGCCCATAAGAATAAACAGTAGGGCCTGGAGTCCGTCAAGGATTGCCAAAATTGTCACACCGATGGGTCGCTTCATCGCTTTGCAGCTGAATCTATAGTTTTACGGTATAGCAATTTTGGGCCATGGGGTTAAATACAACTCGCTATAATCATGGCTGCTTGTTTCCTGAGAAAACCCTATGCAGTTTGCTCCCGTTATTGCCAAGGACCTGTCCGTTCGACCTGCTCAAGTGGAGGCGGCGTTAGAACTTTTAGAGACGGGGGCAACGGTACCGTTTATTGCCCGATATCGTAAGGAAAAGACGGGGGAGCTGGATGAACGGCAACTGCGGCAGATTGAGGAGCAGTTTGCCTATCTGACAGAGCTGACGAATCGCAAACAGACGGTACTGGAGTCGATTGAAGGTCAGGGAAAGCTGACAGATGAGCTACGCGATCGCATCCAAAACTGCACCAGCAAGACCGAACTAGAGGACCTGTACCTGCCCTACCGACCCAAACGCCGCACCCGCGCTACGGTAGCCCGTGAAAAGGGCCTGGAACCACTGGCTCAGCAGATTGCTCAGCTAAATCAATCTGGGGAAGCCGTGAAATCCTTGGAGGAACTAGCGGCGCAGTTTATCTCTGATGAGGTACCTGATGCAGCGGCAGCTTTGCAGGGGGCGTCAGACATTTTGGCAGAGGGGATTGCCGAACGCTCAGAGTTAAGGGCCTATGTGCGGCAGACCCTGGAAAAAACGGGGGTGTTCAGTTCAAAGATTAAGCCAGATTATCCCGAGGGGAGTACCAAGTATGAAATGTATCGCAAGTATGAGTGTGCGATCGCAAAGCTCGCCCCACACAATTTGCTGGCCCTACTGCGGGGCGACAAAGAAGGTATCCTCAAAACCAGTCTCACGGGCGACGAAGATAAAATTTTAGAACATTTGGAGTATAGCCAGATCCGCACTAAGCAGGCCAATGTGCGACAGTTTTACCAAACCCTGATCAAGGATGCATTCTCTCGGCTAATGAAAAATTCCCTCACCAATGAGGTGATTTCAGAGAAAAAAGCCTGGGCGGATGGTGAATCGATTGATACCTTTGCGGTGAATATTAAAAATCTGTTGTTGGCAGCTCCGGCGGGGATGAAGCCAACACTGGGAGTGGACCCTGGCTTTCGCACAGGCTGTAAGGTGGCGGCCATTGATGGAACCGGCAAGTTTTTAGAATATAAGGCAATTTTTCCCCATACGGGTAAACAGGAGAGTGCAGCAAAGAGTCTTCTGGAGTTAATTAAAAAACACAATATTCAGCTAATTGCCATTGGCAATGGCACCGCTAGCCGCGAGACAGATGCGTTTGTCGCAGAGGTGATTAGAGAGCTAACCCCTAAACCCATTAAGGTGATGGTAAATGAGTCGGGGGCATCGATTTACTCGGCAAGTGAGGTTGCGATCGCTGAATTTCCTGACCTGGATGTAACGGTGCGGGGAGCCATTAGTATTGCCCGCAGGCTACAGGATCCCCTGGCGGAGTTGGTGAAGATTGAACCCAAGTCCATCGGTGTAGGACAATATCAGCATGATGTAGACCAAAAGTCCCTAAAGCAAAAGCTGGATGCGACGGTAGAAAGCTGTGTGAACTATGTGGGGGTGGATTTGAATATTGCCTCCCGTGAGTTGTTGACCTATGTATCGGGAATTAGTTCGTCTATTGCGAATAATATTGTTGCCTATCGCAATGAGAATGGTGCCTTTGACAACCGGCGACAGTTATTAAAAGTAGCAAAGCTGGGGCCAAAGGCATACGAACAGTGTGCGGGCTTTTTACGCATTCGTGATGGGAAAAACCCGTTGGACAATACGGCGGTGCACCCGGAGAGCTATGACATTGCTACAACAATTTTGAAAGACAAAGGTGTGGATGTAAAAGCAGGGTTGAGTGAGCTAAATTTGGCGAGTTTGGACCTGCAGCGGTATGTAACAGATGCGGTAGGTTTGCCCACTTTGCGAGACATTATTGAAGAGTTAGAGAAGCCGGGACGGGACCCACGGGCGGAGTTTACCTATGCCAATTTCCAGGAAGGAGTGAATGAGATTTCCGATCTAACTGAAGGGATGGTATTGGAAGGGGTGATTACGAATGTGGCGAATTTTGGGGCGTTTGTGGATATTGGGGTGCATCAGGATGGGTTGGTGCATATTTCGCAGCTGGCGAATCGGTTTGTGACGGACCCGAAGGAGATTGTGCAGGTGGGGCAGGTGGTGAAGGTAAAAGTAATGGAGATAAATAAAGACCTAAAGCGGATTGGGTTGAGTATAAAGGCGGTGGATGGCGAGGGCGGTGGACGGTCTGCGCCGAGGCCAAGTAAGAAGCAAGCGGTGGAAAAGGCGGCACCGAAGTCAGCGAGTTTGTCGGATTTGCAAGCGAAGTTTAGTCGACCCAAGCGGCGGCGGTAACCTAACTCATATCTTGCACCTGGCGAGGAAGCACTAACCCGCCCCGCACTCAAAGTGACAGGGCTCATAGATTCAAAACCCACTAAAGAGGTTAAAGACCACTGAAAGCGCTATACCTAGAGCCTCACAGCCAATTTGTCCCTTTAGTGGACAGTCCTCAATTAGCGTTGGGTTTTGAACCCGACGTGGGTTTGAGCCTCACAACCGATTTAGTGCAAGATCTAACCTAAACCCTGAATATTCGATGCTAGCCTAGCCATAGACGCTAACTAAATATTTCTTCTTTACCCAATTAAAAACCCTTAAGGGATTCGGAGTATGGTAGTTACCCTCTACAAATGGACACTGGATCGATACCACGCAGCAATTGCATCAGGACTTTTCGATGATCAGTCCGTTGAACTATTAGGTGGAGACATCGTAGTTATGGCCCCCGAACGAGAACCCCATGCTTGCTATAGCAGTGACGGAGCCGAGTATCTACGCCAGTTATTAGGAAACCGAGCCGCCATCAGAGAAACTAAACCTGTCACCCTGCCCGATAACTCTGAACCCATTCCTGATATAGCCATTGTTAAACCTCCACTACGTCGCTATCTAGAGCATCATCCTTATCCAGACGATATTTGTTGGTTATCCGATGCTACTGCTATATTTACGATCTCTCCAAAACTTGAAGGTGGAACTCTATCGACTTTAACATTTGCAAAAAAATACAAAAAGCCTTGGATTCACCTAGTGAGTTTATATGACGGTTCTCATGTTATTACACAGTTGATAGAATTCCTGCAAAAACACAATATACATATACTGAACATCGCAGGACCACGTGAATCTGAAGAAGAAGAAATTGGAGATTTTGTGTCTAGTACTCTGGGAAAAGTCTATCGAAAGCTTACGCCATAATAACCACAATAGGTATACACCATTATTAAATCATTCCGACCTGACGATGCCTCTGCAACACCTCCAAACAGACCTATTAGCCCTGTCAAACGAAGACAAAGCAAAAGCTATGCAGCTTTTAGCAGCTAGTCTGGATGGTACCTGGGTTGGTATTGAAAAATCACCAGAAACAACCAATGCAGATGCCTTTATCCGCCAAACAGGTATAGCCGTCTGGTTTCTCGTTCATCGCCATAACCATGGCATCTCAGACGCAGAACTCTTAGCCGAGTACCCACAGCTTACCGCCACAGACCTCGCCAACGCATGGCTCTACGCCCAGATTCATGCAGAAGAAGTACAATCTGCTATTCAACGACACCTGGCAAATCAACACCCTGACCCTGATGACGATCCTAAAGAAGAAGTCTTAGCCAACCTCAAACAAGCCTGGCAAGAGGCAAGATCAGGCAATACAATTCCATTATCCCAAATGTGGGATGGCATCGATGATACTGAGGCATTGGGTCTTGCAGACTGTCAATCAGGACAAGAACAATAATATGGATTCAAGCCAAACTACCATAGTCCCAAACCTCACCTCTAGAACTCAGAGTCGTCTAGCGATGTCCAGCAATGATATATCTACATTCTGTCAACGTTGGGGTATTAGTGCCATGGCCCTCTTCGGTTCTATCCTCCGCGATGACTTCACCGAAGAAAGCGATATTGATATCCTGTTAACCTTTAAGCCTAATGTCCGTCAAGGACTACTTACCCTAGCCAAAATCAAACATGAGCTAGAAAAACAACTCCATCGCCCAGTTGACATTACCATCAAAGAATCCATCGAAACAAGCGAAAACTGGATTCGCCGACGAGAAATCTTAACAACAGCTCAAACGATTTATGAACAGAGATAACGCCTCTCTCATAGATATTGTTAACGCCGCTCGGCGAGTCTTGGCATTTGAGCTAGAGCCGTTCTAGATACTATTGCTTTTACACCTTTCGAACAATGCCAACCCCTAAGCCGAAGTTTTAGTAATATTCCTGCTCGTCCTGGCATATATGCAATTAGACACAAAACCGAAAGCTTGCTCTACATAGGTAAAACCAAGAGCTTGCGAGGACGCTTCAGCGGTGGTCACAAAGCTTTTTTATGGGCATGGCTCGACAAGTATGACGATGATGACATCCGCATAGCAATGCAGCCCATTCCTCACTGGAGAAACCCTGCGTTATTATTGGAGCTAGAAGCCATCATATTACGAGCTACTGAGCCCCCTTATAACGTCCAAATCCCACCCGAAAGGTGATCGCTATGCAAACTAAACCTCAAGAGCAACTTTCGTCTACCGATGCAGCCGCCATTTTAGAATGTTTGCCCGTACGTATTCAGGATGCTCTAGTTGCGCGTGCTACTGACATTGAATATCCAGTCGAAGCAGTTATTGAAATGGCAATTGCTAGCTTTCTAGATACTGAGGCATTGGGGTTTGCAGACTGTAAACCTGGACGAGGGCAATAGAGATCATTATCTAAAGCCTCAGTAAATCCCGACAATTCGATTCTTGCAAGGCTAGATAATATCCTATGGTTCAGCTCAAACCAAGATTTCAAACATTTGAAGACTACCTCGCCTACGATAACGGCAGCGATACGCTGTATGAGCTATTTAATGGAGAATTAATTGAACTACCAACAGAATCAGGGTTCAACGTTGAAATCGCCACACTTTTACTCACCCTGTTTATCGCTAAGGTCGGCTATCAAAGCGTTCGGGGCCATGGTCTAGAGCTAGAAGTGCACGGAGAGCCCAGAAACCGATACCCCGACTTAACTGTCATTCGCGAAGAACACATCGACCAGCTAAAGCAACGAAATACCATTCGACTATCCATGGCCCCTCCACTATTAGTCGTTGAGGTCGTTAGCCCTGGAGCACTGCAGCGCGATCGCGACTATATTGCCAAGCGCCACCAGTATGAAGCAATTGATATCCCTGAATACTGGATTGTAAACCCCCAGGAGAAAACAATCCTGGTATTGGAACTGATGGACGGTTCCTACATTGAGAAAAGCCTGTTTAGTGGAAGCGATGTTATCTCATCATCTAATTTCGGTGACCTGTCGTTAACAGTTAAGGAAGTGTTGCCTTAAATTATGGACGCTGTTAAACCTTTCCTAACCTATAACCTTAACCTTAAAACTCAAAGACGCTTGGGCATGTCCTACAATAATGCGTCTGATTTCTGTCAACGCTGGGGTATCTGTAACATGGCCCTTTTCGGCTCTATCCTCCGTTTTGATACAAGCTCAGCGTCAAGTGACCCTCGGGGCCTTAGCCAGTTTATTTCCTCAACCGATCAAATATGCGAGTCGTAAACGGAATCTGCAACGGTTTTTAGTTCTCCCGCGTCTGAGCCTAAAATTGTTGTGGTTTCCGTTGGTCAAATATTGGATTCGCCAGGCTCAAACGGGTCATCGTCTCAATCGAGAGCAGCATCGTCGGTTAAAAAAACTCATCAAAGTATGGGTATTGGCTGATAGCCATAGACCGAATCCAAAAGACTTCCATTTTGAGCCATCGACCGAGAGCCATCACTGGGGTTCGGAGTCTGCAACTGTTATCACTCAAGATTCTCTTTTTGGTTATCTGACCACAAAACACTAATCAACACCTTCAAAGCGCCAGGGAACCGGATCAACCGCTACCCCATGCACATAAAGACCCCAGTGCAGGTGCGGGCCAGTTGATGCCCCGGTTGACCCGACTCCGCCAATCACCTGTCCGGCCTTAACAAAGTCTCCTTCGGCAACGTCTATGCGGCTCAGGTGAATCATAATGCTCAATACGCCCTGACCGTGGTCAACACCGATGGTGTTGCCGTGGAGTTCGAAGCCGTCAGCCACTCGCCCTACCAGTCGGATGTACCCCGCCGCTGGAGAAACAACCGGTGACCCGGTGGCGGCAGCGTAGTCCACACCTCGGTGGTAATAGTTTTCGGCGAACTCGCCATTGTAATATCGCCGGACGCCAAATACAGTACTGACGTAGCCCTGGCTAGGACGGATCAGAGCCCCTTGCCAGTGACGTTCTGGTGTGACGAGGCGCTTGAACTCGGCGACGCGGTCAAATTCGTGATCGGTCCCCAGGTCGGTGCTACCCGCAGGGAGCCAAATGCTCTGGGTGGCAAAGGAGCGGTTTGCCAGATTTACCGTTAGGCGACGTGACGAGCCTGCGGCAGAGACATCTAACGTCAGACGTCCGGGAGTATCCAGCGGACTGGTGGGAATCAACGCTCGGTAACGATTACCGGATATCTGAAAACTGGGATAGTTGGTGCCGTTGACCGAAACCACCGGGGCCGTGCTAGCCGCTGAAGCACCAGAGATGACAACCGAAATGGTATCGCCCAGCTTTGGGTTCGTTGGCGAAAGGGTGACATCATAAGCCTGGGCGGCAGGACTCCAAAGGCTACCGCTGGCAACTGTGCCGACCATTGCTCCCGCCATCGTCAGAAAAGCGCGGCGGCGCAGGCGGGGGGGAATGACAGGACTAATTTTGGGCTGCTTCATAGCTATTGTGTGTGGGATGGGTAACAATATCGCATAAATGAGTGGCAGATTGGACCTTATAAGGTGCCAGTTTTTACTGTGATAAATCCCCTCCCAGGAGGGGCAGGGGGGTTGACCGTTGGCGCAATTTGCCGAAACCGATCCTGCCTATGGCACCACTCATAGGAAGCAGGGTTGGTTCGTATTCATCAGAGAAGAGCTGTAAGGCTTATTACTTCGTTCATACTTAATCGAGATATGATCGGAAGGAACCAAAACCGGTTGCTTGGGGTCCCTCCGAGTTCCCTTTCCGGAAGTATTCGTGTTATCCCAATTAGGCAAACTGGGGTTTCCCCATGGCTAGAACCGAAAGGCCGCCCTAGGACCCACCCTACTGAGTTGTCCTTAATTGCATAAATAGGGGTTACGGCGGGGTCGATTAATCAGGTTATCGCATTGTTGTTTGGCTCACCTTCAAGTAGAGCATACCTTTCAGGCAAATGATTGCATCTTCGATGCCTTACTCCGGCTTCTGAATTACTTTTAGGGGGTTCTCTAGCTGACGCTGTTTTGCTTTAGGGTCAATGCTCAACAACCGCACATAGTCACCAGGATGACTGACCAAAAACTGTTCCACCTGGGTGAGTACCTGGGCCTCATGGGTGTTGCTAATTGTGGGGCCACTCTGCCAGGACCCTACCTTGAATCGTCGTGCATCGGCAAATTCCAGGCCAATGTGGTGGCTCTGGCGAAGCTGTTGCTGGATGATGTCTCTGATTTCTGTTGGTAAAGGAGATACTTTGCCATTTCGGATTGAACCATTGCCCGAATTCTGCAAAGAAGGGGCGCAGGCGATACCGTCAGAACAGCGATACCCGGCCCGTAAGGCTTGATTGACTTGGACCACATGGTGAGAGAAGCTGCGATCGCTATCGTTAGCATCCGGTAACCGATCGGCAGCTTGCTGTGTGGTAATCACCGCTCCCGACGGCACATACTTACCGGCAGGAATTTCCACATCCTGGATCAGGGCGTGCATCATCACAATGCAGCCGTGGCCCACCTGGGCATTAAATACCGTCGAGCGAAAGCCAATAAAACACTCATTGCCAACGTAAGCAGGACCGTGGATCAACGCCATATGGGTGATGCAGGTATCATGGCCAATCCACACCGAATAAGCTTTCTGGTCATCCCCCAAGATGCGTCCCTGCTCTAAGCCATGGATGACCACCCCATCTTGAATATTAGTATTCGCACCGACGTAAAAGGGAGCCCCTTCATCCGCACGAATGGAGGTATTGGGGGCGACGATTACATTTTCACCCAGTTGCACATCCCCAATTAGACTGCACTGGGGATGAACATAGGCAGATGCAGCAATGATGGGCTTATCCAGATCGCTATCCCAGGGAGTGGGTGGAGCGGGTTGATGACGCAGTGGCATGATTAGTTCCTCGGTTCAAAGTTGAGTGGGATTAGGCGCATCCCCATAGACGGCGACGGGGTTAAATGTCTTAGTGGCTTCCGTAAAGGTGAGGGCAACGGCACCATTTGCGGCTAAATCGCCCTCGCCAGCAGAAATCTGGCGGTAAAAGCAAGAGCGATAGCCCACATGGCAACTGGCCCCTGACCCGGCCACCTGGACCTTCATCCACAGGCAATCTTGATCATCGTCGATCAACAACTGCTGCACGGTTTGTACCAGCCCACTGGTAGCTCCCTTATGCCAGAGCTGCTGACGGCTGCGGCTGTAGTAATGGGCTTCACGCGTTTCCAGGGTTTTCAGTAATGCGGCTTCATTCATGTAGGCGTGCATCAACACCTCGCCGGTTGCAGCATCCGTGGTGATAACGGGGATGAGCCCATGGGCATCAAACTTGGGAGCCAGGAGCATCCCTTCTTCGACAGCTTCAACCGAGGTACGGGCAGCAAATGGAGACGACATAGTGCAGAGAGTAACAATATTTGGGCCTGAGAGCGTTGATTTGCGGTCGATTTGGAGGGGCAGAAACCTCTTTCTCGGCTTGCTTTAAATTTGTAGACACCAACTTTATAAAGAGCTTATATCCACCTTTGTATAATCGCATATTGCGAGAATGATAATCATTCTAATTAGAGATTGAGGTTTTTCGATGTCTAGTTTTAGATTGATATTGGAGAATACACGGTCCTATTTGCAGCGCGCTAGGGGACAAGCCAAGTCTGCTTGAGGCCGCTGAATCGTCAATAATTGGTGGCGCTGAGACGATTAGCAAAGGTAAAACCACTGGCTAGCTGGCATATCTCTCATCTGGTTAGCCAGCCGCCTCCCCAGGTCAACAGTATTGAAAACCCGATCGCCGCGATCGCCTGCCGAGCCATCAGCCCCACCGCAAATCGCACCGACTGTTCGCGAGCGATGGTCAGTGCAGTGACCAGGCAGGGCAGCAATACCCCGGCCAGGTAAACGCCTGTCAAGATTTGCAGCGGCGTGAGCAGGGCCAGGGTATCCGGTTCGGCAAAAAGCAACAGTCCATCTTTGCGAATTGAGGCCAAAATAACGGGTACAGCCGCCTCTGGGGGCAGACCAAACAGCCCCATCAGGGGATTAATCCAGCCAGCTAGGAGGGTGATCAGGCCCAGACTGTCCAACACCGAAGCGATCACCGTAATCACCAAAAAGATGGGAATCGCGTTGGTAAAAAACTGCTGGAGAGTGCCCTGGGTTTCGCGCCAGATGGCAGACCAGCGGGGAATTTCCAAAAACGTGCGCTGTTCGATCATCAGCGTATTGTGGACCGAGCGGGCGGCTTTGGGCGCAATCAGGCAGGTGTAGATCAAGGTGGTCAGGGTTAAGTAGCCCAGGTAAGGCACCACCAAACCGGGCATATTGGCCGCACTGAACACACCCAGAGTGGCCCCAAACTGGTAAGAACAGGCAGAGCCAAAAGCGATCGCACTTACACAGGTCTGCCGAGAACAACTAGAACAGGCGCGAGTGCTGATCACGGCGGGCACATTGCAGCCAAACCCCATAATCACCCGCACTAAATCTCGCCCGGATAGGCCAAACGGTCTCAGGAGTGGATGTAGCGTCACAGTAATGCGTTCCACCAACCCGCTAGCCTTGTACACGCCTAAAAACAGTGCATACAGAATCACCGTCGGCACCGCCCAGACAAATAACAGCGGCCCCATGGTGACTAAGCCATAGCGGCCAATCAAAATCTCTCGTAGCAGCGATGGTGTCTGAGACAAGACCGTAATCAGAGGATCTAATCCAGCTTGTACAAGGGGATCCAGCACCCCCGCCACACCATTGGCCACACCAACGGCAAGGACGGCAGGCAACAACAGCAAGATCACCGCCAGCAACCAGCCCCAGCGCGGCTGTTCTAGCCAGGTGGGATGGGGTTCAATGTACCAGCCCGCCGGGATCGGGTGCCACTGTTTGGGAAAAACGGTCGGCGTCTGGAGTGCCCCTAGAATCTGTCGGCGCTGATCCAAACTTAAATGGCGAGCATCCACGGGGATAAATCTCACCTGGGCAGTTTGTTCCCAACGGTCCACCACATGCTGGGTAAACTCAGAGGCCATGACCTTATCCCAAAAGGTGACCACGACTAACCCTTGCTTCCCGGCAACTAACGGCAGCAGGTCTGCCAGATCATTATCGATATGTGTGGCTTTAACCAACAACACAATGGTGTCATGGGCCTGAAGTTGGGCCAGGGCCATTCGGGTGGCGGCGGTGTCAGACCGAAAGAGAATGCCTGGGGTGTCGATCAAGAGATGATCGCCTGCCTGATAGCGATCGCAGGCAATCGTTGAGCCTTGAATGTTTGTACTGGTGGGGCATTGGCCGGTGAGTGCCGCCGCTAGGGCGGATTTGCCGGTACTTTCTTTGCCGATGAGAACAATAGTGTGCTGGGTGGGGGGAGCCGGGGGCATGGAGAGAAGAGGAGAGGGGGAGAAGGGGAGAGGGGGAGACACCTTGCATCCAGCTAACAAATGCAGTCGTTGTCGCAGCAGGAGAGATCGTCGAGAAAGAGTCCGGCCTGGCGGTAGGCATCAAGGGGGGTGGTGTGGAGATCGAGGCGCTGAGCGATCGCATTGGCGATGACGGCAAACCGCTGACGAAATTTATAAATAAAGCAAAAAATCAGGTCACCATGGCGGACAGAGGGACCACTCACAAAGAGACCTGGGGTGAGGGTGGATTCGTCATTTTCCGTAAGCGCTGCATAGCCTTTAGACCAGTCGAACAAGGGTGAAATCTGTTTCAAACTGGTATCGAAACCGGTGCAAAGAATCGGGGGGTGGGCCGTCATCCACTTTTGGTATTCGCTGTAGACCGCGTAGCCACCGGGGATGGGTTTGACTTCTTCAATGGGTGCGTTACCCACCATGTCCAGACGACCGGTGCGATGGACAAATTCCAGACGCTGCAGGGTGTAGGGCGATAGGGATACGCTGGGGTCGGCATCAGGATTCGCCCAGACCCCGGTGCGATCGAGCACGCCAACTTTCTTTCCTAGCGCCACAAGATTGGCAGCGGCATCCATACCGCTTTCGTAGCCGCCGATAATGATAAATTCATCCCCCTTTAGATCAGTCCACGACCGAATCTGACTGTTGTGGACGCAGTGCTCTGCCCCTGGAAAGGGATCAAGATGGGGATATTGATATTCTCCGGCGGCCCAAATGACAAACTGGGTAGAAATTTCACCGCTGCTAGTATGCAGAATAAAGCCTTCCTGGGACAATGGCTCAATGCTCTTGACATCCACCTCAGTTTGAATCGATAACTCAAAGTGAGCGGCAACGGTCTGCAAGTACAGGGCATACTGTTTACCGCTGATATGTTCACGACGAAATGCGATCGCAGGCGAGGTCTTCAAGGTCACTGCATTCAGGTCAAGCAGTCCAAAGCCATGGCTGGGAAATGACGGTGTAATGAAGCTCATCTCCTTAGGCCAGCGGCTAAAGGAGGCTCCCACCTGGTGTCGCTCTAAAATCGTAAAGCGCTCCAGCCCCAGCTCTTTGAGCACAACGCCACAACCAATGCCAGCTGCTCCCGCACCGACAATCACAACGTCATAGGACAGATCCGCTTGGGAATGGCTCACACTGGTTTACCTGAATGACAAGGATATGAAAATGATAATCATTATCAATTCCTTTGTCTAGGGGCTGTTGGGTCATGATTACACGGGCAGACCAATGGTGTTAGCCCTCTCTAGTCAGGGTACGCAGCGCTAGTCTATACTCTGGGGATTATGCAGCTGCTGACGGTAATAGAGGAGAACTGATGAATATCAATGTTTCTATTATCGACCAGCGCTTAGCATCAGTTATCGATGCCATTCGACTACAGGCTGCTGAAGAATTAGGGATTAGTGATGCTGGCAGACTTAAGTCCCTGGCTTTTGTAAATTTATGCGTTCAAACCATATTAGATCTAGAGGACGACCATACTTTCGATTGCCTAACCGAAGGCGGCGGGGATTTTGGTGTAGATGCCATGCATATCTCTGAGGAATATGATGGTGAGTTTATCGTTAGCCTATTTCAGGCTAAGTATAGAAATAATCTAGAAGGTGACTCTAACTTTCCTGAAACAGGTATAGAGGCTCTCATCAATGCAATTCAATATCTATTCAACCCAGCAGCTACATTAGAGCATATTAATCAACGATTACTAACTAAGGTAGAAGAAGCTCGTAGCTTAATTCGGGATGGATATATTCCACAGGTTCGGGCATTAGCTTGTAATAACGGATTGAAGTGGAATACTTCAGCTCAGGAAGCAATTGACCGTGCTGGCTTCGGAGATCAAGTTGCTTGGGAACATGTTAATCACGAGCGCTTAGTAAAAATTCTTCAGGCATCTAAGCCAGTAAAGGATACTTTACAGCTCAGTGGAAAAGCTATTGTTGAAGATATGTACTTTAGTCGAGTACTTGTGGGAAGAATTTCGGTCGCTGAAATTGCAACACTTATTGAGCGACACGGTGAACGATTATTAGAACGCAATATCCGTCGTTATCTGGGATTACAAGGTAATCGTGTTAATGAAGGTATTCGTAATACTTTAACTAGTGACGAAAAAAAGAATTTTTATTTTTACAATAATGGGATAACTCTGACGTGTGACAACTTTTCTTACAATGCACTACAAGATGGTGATTATCAAGTCCGTGTTGAAAACTTACAGATAATAAATGGTGGTCAGACCTGCATGACCATATCTCAAACCTTGCAGGAACCTGATTTACTTAATCAGAATGCTGGAGCTTATGTCCTCCTCAGACTATATCAGTTGCCTAGTGAGAATAATGAACTAGTTCAAAAAATCACCTATGCTACCAATAGTCAAAATCCAGTAGATCTTAGGGACTTACGAGCTAATGACGAACGCCAGCTAAGATTAGAAATAGATATTGAACAATTGGGGTTTAATTATCGGCGTAAACGCTCTGGAACAAGCAGTGCCCGTTCTACAGAAATCACTTCAGGGGTAGCCGCAGAGGCAATACTGTCTGTTTGGAGGAAGAAACCTCATCAGGCAAAGTTTTTCTCCCGAGAGCATTTTGGGAAATTGTATGATGCAATATTTACTGATCAGCTCAACGGTTCGCAAGTTGTGCTTGCTGTGCAATTGTATAGAATTTCTGAAAATCGGCGTAAACGACCAAAACCTAATGACCCTGATTTTGTTCGCTATGCCTCATGCTTCATTGCAATGCAAATGGGGCATAGGCTTCTAAATGATATGGATATTCAAATTATGAATATCAGCCACCAGAATTTTCAGGTTGCTCAGCAGCTTATTGCGCGAAATGGTGAAGCTTATTTCAACGCATCAGTACAAGATATTCAGCAGGCACTTCAGAATCTTTATGGAGAACAAGAAATTTCCTTGCAACAGCTATCTGCAACCTTTCGGCGTGGTGATTTAATAGACAGACTTTAGCACATTAGAATTAGTTATTCGTTGGCTAAAGTAGCAACAGCCAGCTAACCCTTCGTTGGTGCGAACAGAACAGAGCTTATGGCTAGAGAATAAGGTTATCTGCTTATCCCATAAGCTCGCCATTGTGGTCAGACCGAAGCCAATGCAGACTGTTGCCGACGAGCAAGTTTCAACTCAGTTGAAACTTGCTATAGACCACCGTTTAGTCTAGAAATGCCTGTATAGCAGCCTCATTGCAACTGCCACCCAGACCGCTAACAATTGTGCAAGTATTGGTCATCAGCATGCCCGTATATGTGGCTGCGGGTGTGCCAGCTTCTCCTAAATACCCACAATCGGACACAAAATGCCCATCAGCGGGTGGGCTGAGAAATGGCGTAAGCGATGCGATCGCAAGCAACCTTGGGTTGTAGTTGTGGATGGCGATGTGGCGGGCTTCATCGAATTTGACTCTGACGGCCACATCGACTGCACCTACGTATCTCCGGCTCATGCCGGTAAGGGGTACATGTCGGCAATCATGGAGCGAATCTTCCAGGAGGCGCGGCAGTCCAATCTGATCCGGCTCTACGCTGAGGTCTCCATCACAGCACGCCCCTTCTTCGAGCGCCATGGTTTCCGCGTCGTCCGCGACAACCCCCACAAAGTTCGCGGCGTTCCAATCTTGAACTACATCATGGAATGTTGGTTGCATCCGGATGCGGGGTAGCCGGGGTAGCCGAATATCTTTTGTCCACCTACCGCTCCAGCAGGCGGGGCATCAACTCCACCAGGTTGCAAGGCCGATGGCGGGCATCCAGCTGGTCGTTAATCAGAGCATTCCAGCCAGTGCGGCAAGCCCCCGATGACCCTGGCAAGCAAAAAATGTAGGTACCGTTGGCCACCCCCGCCAGGGCGCGGGACTGCACCGTGGACGTTTTAATCTCCTGGTAAGACACCATCCGAAAGATTTCGCCAAAGCCGGGGAGTTGTTTATCCAGTAGAGGAGCAATGGCTTCAGGAGTGCCGTCCCGCCCGGTCACACCTGTGCCCCCAGTGGTGATGATGGCCTGCACCCCAGCATCAGCAATCCAGCGGGAGACCACCGCCCGAATTTGGTAAATATCGTCGGGTACGATCATTTTTTCGGCCAGGGTGTGGCCTGCGGTTTGCAGGTGCTCCACCAACAGCTGGCCCGATTTGTCGGTAGCTTCTGTGCGGCTGTCAGAGACAGTGAGAACGGCTATGGGGACGGGGATGAAGGCGGTGGCGGCCATGGGGCTTTTCTCTAATCAGGGCATGATTAAATTTATATTACAAAGTGCCATATGAAGGGGCTTTTCTGGTCAATTTTTGGATGCTTATAGGTAGTTCGTACCTCATTTTTGATGCGGCGTTTTACTCTTGCCAAAGATTGTGATCAGCGACTATGGTGTAGATACAGTGTATCTACATTTGAAAGATTAGATTGTGATAGCTTCAACGTCCTAAATGTAAGGAGATCCTATGGTTGCAATGGTTGCTAAGTGGGGCAATAGTTTAGCTCTTCGGATTCCTCAATATATTGTCAAAGAAATTCAGATCACTGAAGGTACTGAAGTCGAGCTTGTGGTGATTGATGGAAATATTAAACCTTGGAGGAATTAGTCGCTGGTATTACTTCAACACCTCACAGGCTCGATGCGACGGTAACAGTTGTTGGTAGTCAAACCTAAACCTCGTAAGCGTTATTCCTTGGAGGAATTAGTCGCTGGTATTACGCCTGAGATGGAAAGTGGTGTGGCTTTGGGGAATGAAGCTTGGTAAATCCAACAGAACGCTATACGCCAGGACGAGGAGATATTGTTTATCTAGACTTTGATCCAACTAAAGGGCATGAACAGCGAGGACATCGACCTGCTCTGGTGGTTTCTCCTCGTAGTTACAATGCTAAAAGCTCTTTAGCACTGTTTGTGCCAATTACTAGACAGCAGAAAGGCTATCCCTTCGAGGTTCTTTTGCCACCTGGGCTAGAGGTTGAAGGGGTAGTACTTGCCGATCAAATCAAGTGTCTGGATTGGAAAGCTCGTAACGTTCAGTTCGTTGAAACTGTATCAGAAGAACTGATGGAGGAGGTGCAAGCCAAGGTTGAACCTCTAATCTTCTAGAGAGACATCTTTACCTATGTTTATTAGCCTCGTAGGGTGGGTTGCCTCAAGACCAAGATATTTGCCACCAAATCAATATCTCCTCAACCCAACGTATCCAATATTCATGGGTGTTCAGCCATGCTGGGTTCAGGTGAATGTTGATAATATTTGAGGGATGTTGGAATGGAATAACCCAACCGACGTATTTGGCTTCCCGATTGCCAACAGAAATTAAACTCTGTTAAACGGTAGCCATTTTCACAAAATCTTTTTGGAATAACCGTTCTAATGAGGAGCACTAGCCCTTATCAAAAACGACCCTATGGTATTGATTGCCGGTCAGCCCCGCCAGTGGGATAATCTTTCCTGTCAGCAGGGAGGTGTGAGTACTGTTGCTACACGCTGCGTTATTTGTGGAAGCGTTCACGCTACTCAAGATCACTGGCGTTTGATGGCTGAGGCTGAGATGCCCCAGAGTCCGGTCGAGCTGATCGATGATCTGGTGAAGATGCGGATGTATCGGCCTGAGGCCATCGAAACAGCTGATGCCATTAGTCAAGCAGAATTGCGCACGGCCCTGTTTATTAGCATGGTGGGTAAGGGGGAGCCCAAGCGAGAGAAGCTGGTGCGAGATTTGATCCAGCTGGCGGGCGGTCTTGACCAGGCGTTTAGTGCAGCCTTTGGCCCCAAGGCGGGAGAATTTTTTACCGACGCTAAGCGTATAAGCCAGGTAACTCGTCGTAAGTTTTTGCAGAATATTGCGGTGGGTGCTGCTCTGGTTACGCTGGCAAATTGTGATTCTACACCGGATGTGGTAGAGACACCGACGGCAGAAGCACCCGTGGGCACGACTTCCACTGGAGATTTAGAAAAATCCAACCTCAAGGTGGCGTTTCTCCCCATCACCTGTGCCACACCGATTATTATGTCGAAACCGTTGGGCATTTATGAGAAACACGGTCTCGATGTGGAACTGATGAAGTATGCTAGTTGGTCAGTGGTGAGGGATGCTGCGATCGCAGGTGAACTTGACGCCTATCATATGCTAGCCCCCATGCCCATTGCTATGTCCCTGGGCCTTGGTTCTACCCCCTTCTCCGTTAAGCTAGCCAGCATTGAGAACAATAATGGCCAGGGCATTGCCGTCGCCAAGAAACACCTGGGCAAGGTAAAGGGACCTGCTGACTTTAAGGGTATGACCATTGGCATTCCCTACGATTATTCCAATCACAACTTGTTGTTGCGCTACTATCTAGCTACGGGTGGTCTCGACCCTGACAATGACGTAAAGTTGTTGATCTTGCCGCCACCGGATGCGATCGCAAAAATGTCCACTGGCCAAATCGACGCCTTTATCCTACCCGACAACTTTACCCAGCGGGTAGTGCAGGATAACATTGGCTTTATTCACCTATTAACCAAGGATCTGTGGGCCGGACATCCCTGCTGTGCCTTTGTCGCCGCCCAAAACTGGATCGACGAGAACCCCAACACATTCCGTGCCTTGAACAAGGCCATCATTGACGGGGCCACCTATGCCAACAATCCAGCCAACCGCAAAGAAATCGCCGCTGCCATTGCCCCACGGGAATATCTTAACCAGCCATTGCCGGTGTTAGAAGCTGTCATGACCGGTAAATTTGAAGATGGTCAGGGCAACACCTTAGATATTCCCGACCGGATTTACTTTGACCCCTATCCCTGGAAGAGTTTTGCCAGCTGGATTACCACCCAGCTAGTACGTTGGGATTACACCACTGCGGATAAGGTGACCGATGGTGGTCAGGAGTTTTTCTTGACCGATCTGGCACGGGAGTTAGCGAACGAGCTTGGTGTAGACGCCCCAGATGAAATCTCACGTATCGAGAAAATGCAATTTGGCGATTTTGATCCAAGCAAAGCAGATGAATATTTGAAAGAACAAATCGATAAATTTGGTGTTTAAACGGTATCTGTTAGGAGCTGGCTTATTTACCTGGAATTTGAGCTTTATGCCCTAATAAATCTTTGGTAGAAACCGATCAGGATAGATATAATCGACCTCGCTGTACCCCCTAACTAAATGCAATTAGAGATAACTGTACGGTGGTTTGTAGGGCGGCGTTCCGGCCCTGCCCAGGGGAAACCCCAGTTTGCCTAAAAGAGATAACTTAAGTTCATCCGGAAAGGGAACACGGAGGGACCCCCAAGCAACATTTTTAAATTCCCAGGAAAATCCCTGTTAACCCTCACTCCCCCACCAACATCAACGGCAATATCACCTTAAACGTCGTCCCTTCACCCAGCTGACTCTTCACCTGAATTTCTCCCTGCTGAAAATCAACAAACTGCTTAACAATACTCAACCCCAAGCCAGTCCCTGGAATATTACTCACATTCTTACCCCGATGAAACGGCTCAAACAAGTGAGGATAGTCCTCCGGCGGAATCCCTAAACCGCAGTCTTTGACCACAAAGACCGCCTGATCTTTGTGCCGAAATAACGATAGACAGACCGGTTTCCCATCGGGAGTATAGCGAATCGCGTTGGATAAAATATTTGTCAAAATCGAGCGCAGCAGCGTTTGATCCAATTTGGCAATCAGGGGCTTATGGCGTCCTGTAAACTCTAACTGACCTGTTTCCGATGGTAGCTCTGATAGCAAATTGCGACAAAAATCCACCAGATTTAAAGGTTCAGGATTTAAAGACAGACGCTTGGCCTCCAATTTGCCGAGAACCAAAATATCATCAATCATCTGGGTCATGCGCTCCACATTCTCTTTAATATCTAAGAGATATTGATTTTTTTGTGCCGGTGATAATTTTTCGTCATACCGTCTTAAAGACGATACCGACAACGCAATATTGTTCATTGGATTGCGAAACTCATGGCATACCATAGACACAAATCGAGACTTAAGATTGCTCAGCTCCCGCAATTGTTCATTGGCGGCATAGAGTTCAGCAGTCCGTTCTTGTACTTTTAGTTCCAGATCCTCATTGGTCTGTTGCAATATGGCTTCAGCCCATTTTCGCTGACTAATATCACGAAACGTAACCACGGCTCCAATCAGATTGCCATGCTCATCCCGCATGGGCGTACTGATATATTCCACTGGAAAACAGGTGCCGTCCTTACGCCAAAACACTTCATCGTTAACCCGCTGCACATGTCCCTTTTGGAAAACCTCATAAATAGGACAACATTCTCTAGGATAGGGGCTGCCATCAGCATGGGAATGGTGCAGCACCCGATGCATGGACTGACCAATTAAATCCTCCATTTCCCAATCAATCATGGCGGCAGCAGCAGGGTTTACAAAGGTTACATTACCCTGCACGTCCAAACCATAAACGCCTTCTCCCACCGCATTGAGAATCAGCTGATGCTGACGGCGTAGAGCTTCGAGCGCCTGATGATCAGAAAGATGAGTGGAACCCTGGGATTTCATAAAGTTGTCTAAGACTGTAGTGCATTACACCACGGTGGATTCTAAAAACCCGTAGATATGTATGTAAGTGTATAGTGTTTCGTCAAGCTTAATGATTCTCCGTAACTTGATAGAGAGTGGTATGCCAAAATGTTGGCGTAGGCCGTAAAGGACTATAGGGTAATTCTTTACTCTCCACTCTTTATCTATTCCTTACAGAAATTTTTAGCCTTGATATTGCCCTAACAAGTAATCGTAGATTATCAGTATTACCCTCCATCGTAGATAGTAAGGGCCATGGCTAAAACAATTCTTGTCATTGAAGATGAGGCCCAAACGAGAGAAATTTTTCTCCGATGTTTGAAATTTGAAAGGTTTGAGGGTATTGGTGCCGAAAATGGCTCAACGGGGGTGAGGTTAGCCAAGAAACATTGTCCTGACCTGGTGGTTTGTGACATCATGATGCCGGATATGGATGGCTATGAAGTGCTGGCCTGCCTGCGGGAAAATGATGTAACAGCCTCAATTCCATTTATTTTTTTGACGGCTAAGGTGGAAATGACTGATCTGCGCCAGGGAATGACGTTGGGGGCAGATGACTATCTGACAAAGCCCTGTACGGTGGAGAATTTTTTGGATGCGATCGCAGCCCGCCTAAAACGCCAGGAAGACCTGAAACGAGGTCTAGAAAAGCTGCCTGCCCCCCCTCAAGAAAAGGACAGGTCTGTGGAAACAATTTTTCCTGACTGTCCTCGACTAAGGGCAGTATTTGAATTTATTGAAGCTAATTATCAGCAATCTATTCATCTTACCGACGTGGCCCAGGCTGTGGGCTATTCCCCTGCCTATTTGACTAACCTATCCCAAAGCCAAACAGGGCGTACAGTCAAAGCATGGATCATTGAACGTCGCATGGCTCAAGCCCGTCAATTATTAGCCAACACCGCTGAATCGATTAAACAAATTGCCGACAGTATTGGTTATGCCGATGCCGGCTACTTTACCCGACAATTTCGTAAACTCCATGGTGTTACGCCTCAGATGTGGCGCAGTCAGCCCAATCTGTAACAACCGCAACAAAATGTTCTGGCAATATTATCTAAATTCGTAACAACCGCAACAAAATCACTCTCTAAATAATAAACAGACCTGAAAAGTCCTAGTTTTGCAAAAATTAGTCCGATGTAATCTCCGGGTGAGATTGATATAAATTACACTATCGAATCTCGCAAATATTACTAATCAGTAGTTTCAGTCAACGCTAGTTAAGGTGAGTACTCCTATGGTTTTAACCAACCCACAAACCGATCAAAAATGGGACAATCTGAATTGCGATCGCGGTAATCTCACCGATTTTCAGATGGCCTGTATCATCTGTGGTGGGGCTCATCTAACCCAGTCTCACTGGGAGTTTCTTCAGACTATGCCCCAGGACCCGGTGGACATGGTAGAAGACCTGATGAAGATGGGGCTATATAAGGATCAGCAATTGCGGGCGGCAGATAAAGTTAATGCCTACGAATTGCGTAAGACTCTTTTGTTAAAGGCTGCTGGTAAAGGTGATCCCAAGCGAGAAAAGTTGGTGTTGGCCCTGGCTGAGCAGGCTGGCGGTATTGAAAATGCCTTCGCTGCTGCCTTTGGTCCCCAGGCCGGGTTGTTCTTCAACGACACCATTCGTAATAGCCAATTTACCCGTCGAGAATTTATCAAGAACTTAGCTATTGGTGCTGCGCTGGTTACCCTCAGTAACTGTGGTGGTAAGCCTGAAGAGCCAGCAGCTGTAGACGATGCGGCAGCTCCAGTAGATACGTCCGGGCTAGAAAAAACAGATTTGAAGATTGGGTTTATCCCCATCACCTGTGCCACCCCGATCATTATGGCGGAGCCTTTAGGTTTCTATAAGAAGTATGGGTTCAATGCAGAAGTGGTGAAAATGCCCAGCTGGGGTGCCGTGCGTGACTCAGCCATTGCAGGAGAATTGGATGCATACCACATGCTGGCACCTATGCCCATTGCCATGACCCTGGGTCTGGGTTCGGCCTCCTTTGGGGTGAAGCTAGCCAGCATTGAAAATATTAACGGTCAGGCCATTACGGTGGCCGAGAAATATAAGGGACAAATCAACGGGCCAGCGGACTTTAAAGGTTTCACCATCGGGGTGCCATTTCCCTATTCTATGCACAATCTGTTGATGCGTTATTATCTGGCAACCGGTGGTATCGACCCAGATGTAGATGTGAAGATTCGCCCAGTTCCCCCACCGGATAGTATTGCTCAGCTTGTGGCAGGTGACATTGACGCCTATCTAATGCCCGATCCCTTTAACCAGCGGGCTGTGTTTGAAGGCGCTGGGTTTATCTTTAAGCTGACAAAAGATCTCTGGCCTGGTCATCCCTGCTGTGCCTTTGCTGCCAGTGACCAGTGGATTGATGCCAATCCCAACACCTTTAGAGCCCTCAACAAGTCCATTATCGATGCGGCTGGCTACGCCAGGGATCCAGCTAACCGGCCTGAAATTGCCAAGGCGATTTCTGAGAGAGCCTTCCTAAATCAGCCAGTGGAGGTCGTAGAAGCCGTATTGACAGGTAATTTTGAAGATGGTCAGGGAAATACTCTAAACGTGCCAGATCGGATCGACTTTGATCCTTACCCCTGGCAGAGTTTTGCAAACTGGATTTCTTCTCAGTTGGTACGTTGGGATCTGCAAGGAGATGGCAAGGCTGCTGAGGTGATTACCTCTGATACTTACGACCAGGTAGGTAAAGATATCTTCCTGACTGATCTGGCAAGGGAGTTATCCCAGGAAGTAGGTCTGAATCCACCCGATGATATTTATCGGACTGAAACCCTTGAATTTGATACCTTTGACCCCGCTGATCCCGCTGCCTATGTCAAGGAACAAATTGATAAGAATGGAGTTTAACAGCATTTGGTATCTGGTTTTAGCATCTGGAAATAGGAGGAATAAATTGAATGGCCCTAAGTACGCCGCCAGTTAAGCCAGCTGTAAGTAACGTTAAAGGTACGGATAGTAGTACTCCATGGTTAAATGAAAATGTTAAAGCGTTGGGACTGTTTATCATCTCATTGCTTTTATTCCTACTGTTTTGGGAAGTTGGGGCAAACCTAAAGCTGTTTGCGAAGGGTATGCCCACGGCTTCGACAACACTTAAGGAGCTTTGGTGGTGGATCACCAATCCGTTTTTTGATAACGGCCCCAATGACTTGGGAATCGGTTGGAATTTGTTGATTAGCTTGCGCCGGGTAGCCATTGGCTATATCTTAGCTTCCCTAATTGCGGTTCCTCTGGGAATTTTAATCGGGATCTCACCCATTGCCTACAAAGCCTTTAATCCCTATGTGCAGCTGTTAAAACCAGTGTCTCCCTTGGCCTGGTTACCACTGGGGTTGTATATCTTTCGAGATTCAGAAAAAACTGGGGTTTTTATCATTCTTATCTCCAGTATCTGGCCCACCCTAATCAACACCGCTTTCGGTGTGGCCAATGTGAACCCAGAATATCTCGATGTCTCTAAAACCTTAGGAGCTTCAAGGCTACGCACCATTTTCAAGGTAATAATCCCAGCAGCTTTGCCCAATATTGTGTCCGGCTTACGGATTAGCATGGGGATCTCTTGGTTGGTTATTGTAGCGGCTGAGATGCTTTTGGGAACTGGATTAGGCTACTTTATATGGAATGAGTGGAACAACCTCTACATTCCAAATATTTTGGTAGCCATTTTTATCATTGGTTTGGTGGGGCTAATTTTGGATAACATCTTTGGTGCCCTAGAAAAATTTGTTGCGTTTGGTCGTAAAGCGTGAGCATTGCTTCCGTCAATTATTCCCATAATGGTGCCGTGTCTTCTGAACCTGAATTTTCTTCAGCCCAGCTTTCCATTCGCAATGTGACGAAGGTATTTGCGGGTAAGAGAGATTTCTTCAGTAAGCTATCGGGTAAAACATCCCGAGACTTTGTGGCTATTGAGGATATCAGTTTAGACATTGAGCCCAATACATTTGTCTCTATCATTGGTCCATCGGGCTGTGGTAAGTCTACGCTGCTCAATATGGTGGCCGGGTTATCACCTGTGACCCGAGGAGAAATCTTGCTAAATGGTTATCCTGTTCAGGGACCAGGTCCTGATCGAGGGATGGTATTTCAGAACTATGCCCTGATGCCCTGGATGACGGTTGAAGAGAATATCCGTTTTGCTGTAGAAACAGTGTTTTCTAAGCTGTCACCTAAGCAGATGACTCGTGCCATCAAAGAACAGATTCAACTTGTGGGTCTGGAAGGTGCCGAAAAGAAGCATCCCCATGAGCTATCGGGGGGGATGCGGCAGCGGGTAGGTATTGCCCGTGCGCTGGCGATTAATCCTCAGATTTTGCTGATGGATGAACCCTTTGGTGCCCTGGATGCCTTAACTCGTGGATTCTTGCAAAGCGAAGTTGAGCGCATTTGGGAGCAGCAGCGTAAAACGGTGATTATGATTACCCACAGTATTGAAGAAGCGCTGTTGCTGTCAGACCGTATCGTTATGATGACCCGAGGTCCAGCGGCTCGGATTGATGAGATCCTGGACGTTCCGTTTCCCCGTCCTCGCGATCGCGAAACCATCGATCAGCATCCAGCGTATCACGATCTAAAAGCCGAGATGGAAAGTCATCTGTTCCGTGAGACCCGTGCCGTGGAAGAGTCTCGCATTCGCTAACGAGTGCGATTGTCCAGTAAGCGTTTTCCTTTTCAATTATCGAAATCAAGAGGTGATTTTTTGTTATGGCTATTCCCGAAATTTCTGCAAAGTTTCTTGCCGCAAAGAAAGAGAAAGGTCTGACATTTGCTGATCTTGAGTCTAAGCTAGGCTACGACGAAGTCTGGATTGCGTCGGTGCTATATCGTCAGGCGAGTGCCTCTGAAGAGGAAGCCACCAAAATTGTGGAAGCCTTAGGTATGGGGCCAGAGTTTGTTGAGTACTTAACAGAATGTCCCATGAAAGGTGGTTTAGATCCCCTTGTACCCACCGATCCATTGATTTATCGTTTCTATGAAATCATGCAGGTCTATGGCGTACCTGTGAAGGAAGTTGTCCATGAGAAATTTGGCGATGGCATCATGAGCGCCATTGATTTCTCCATTGATGTGGAGAGAGAAGAAGATCCCAAGGGCGATCGCGTCAAAGTCATCATGTGTGGCAAATTCTTACCCTATAAGAAGTGGTAAGACCGCTTTTCACTCTCCGCTTTCCTTGAATTCACTCTTCACCTTTCTTAAAGCAGCAGCACTTTTGGCCTAGCCAAAAGTGCTATTTTTTTGTTATGAGGGCTGATACAAATCCGAATTTATTAAAACCCATTAAACATGGACAATCCTGTAGGGGCACTCCCTTGTGGATACCCCTCGATATCGGGTGCTATCAGTTAGAATTTTGTATTAGAGAAGATGTATACCTGTTGGAATCACCTTCAAATCCTTTTTCTGGCCGCTTGACATCCGGCTATCGTGTCAATGAATTGTGAGAATGACTGCCTTTGAGATAGCAATGACAGTTGGGCTTCTCAATCAAGGTTGTCACCAGTGAATTAAGAGCGACGGCTGCTAATAGCCCTCCTCCCTGAGTGCCTTCAGTGGTGATAAACGGTACGCCACTGTGCTGCAAACGCCGTTTAGCCGCAGGGGCGTGGCTGAATCCGATGGGCAGACCGATCACGAGAGCTGGCTCTAATTGTTGTGCTTGAACAGCCTCACAGACAGCCATCAAAACAGAGGGGGCGTACCCAATCACTAAGACACACCCTGTTGGCAAATCAGATAATTTAGAACGCCATTGGTCTTGTTGCCAAAACGTTTGCTCTGCTTCGGCAGCGTTATTAATATGCGGATTATCGATCAGCGTTTGAACAGAACACCCTAAATGGGCTAACCGGGTTTGGTCGAGGGCTGTAATGACGGCTGGAATGTCGCTTACCACAGTGCAGCCTTGCTTCAAGGTGTCGCGGGCAACCCTAATGGCATCAAAGCTTAAACGAACAAAAGGCACCAAACTAACATCACCACAGGCTAAAACCATTTGGGAGAGCAAATCCACCTCAATTTCTGAACGCTCTGACAGATCGGGCAATAAGTGCTCTAGGGCCTGCTGAAAGTTTTCGGGATGATTGTGAGCTGCACAATCAAGCTCATCCCATACCCGATGGGTGGCTAACTCGTTGGCCTCAACTTCTAGAACACGCAATTGTGCTAAGGCTTCGGCTTGCACAGTTTGGCAACCCTGGTCCCGTCCTAAAATGCCCTCCACAGCCATCGCTGTTTGTCGCAACTGCACAAGCTGGCGCATCAACGTTTGATAATGCTGTTGCAACTGCTCCATTACTGCCATTGAATTCAGTGTTGCCTGCGTGTCGAGCAATTGTTGAATATGGCTCAGCTGGAAGCCTTGTTGCTTGAGCGCCACAATACGCCGCAACCGTTGCACATCGGCATCATCGTAAAGGCGATAATTGCCGCGAGATCGCTTGGGCTGAGGCAGTAACCCCAACTGATGATAGTGACGCACCATGCGCGGTGTCACCTGGCCGCCAACAGTTTCAGTCAGCTCTTTAATGGTTAACTGCTGCTTAGTTTGGGTCATGGAGGTCAACCTTAACATTTACAAGAATGTTAAGGTTGACCTTAGCATTTTTTGTGTGCTTTTCTACATTACGGAGCGGGAGCACATTTTCCCCCCAAGCCGTCCACAATGGTGCAGGTGTTGTAGACTAACATCCCGGTATAACTCCCGCCAGGAGTACCTTCTGGCCCCAAACCATCCGCTAGTAAGACTTGTTCCGAGATGGAAACACCAGCTTCACCTGCTACCGTTTTTAAGACGCGATCATCCGCAGTGAGTTCTGCAAAAATAGTGGGAATTGCTTTGTCACGAATCGATTTAGCTAAAGAGTTAACCTGGGCGGCAGTCGGTTCTTCTTCAGTTGAGACACCCAGCAATGTCCCCTCGACAGTTAAACCATAGGCCTGAGCGTAGTATCCCAGCGCATCATGGGTAGTAATTAAGCGACGTTGGGATGCCGGAATGGTGAAAATTTGCTCTGGGATCCAGGTATCGAGGGCCTGTAGCTCAGCCGTCAGTTGATCCGCGTTTTGGGTGTACACCTCAGCATTGTCAGGATCAACGGCCACCAGGTTATCCCGAATCAAGGTGACCATAGCTAATCCGTTCTCGACGTCATGCCAGATATGGGGATCAGGACTAACGTCACCCTCTTCTTCCACTTCAATCAGTTGCTGAACCGCTTGATCATGCAGGGCGACTTTTGGGGCCTCTGATTCAGACGCTGTAGCCATGTCAATAATCGCAGGTTCAAAGTTCAGACCTGCATAAAGGACTAAATCAGCCGTGTCGATCGCCTCACGGTCAGAGGGTTTTGCCTGATAAGTATGGGGATCTTGATCGGAGGGAATTAAACAGTTCAGTTGTGTAACATCCGCAACAATTTGAGCGGTTATGTCGCAAATGACGCTATATGACGCGACAACATCGATTGGAGAGTCCGCATCACTTGTGGCTGTTGCGGCCTGCGGTTGGCTGCTGTCTGAACTGTTGGGTGTTGAACTGGTACAACCCACAAGACCGATCAGGAGTGCGATCGCACCCGCTAAAATTCCGTGATTTTGTAAAAAATATCGCTGCATTTATGGTTTCCCCATGACTGATTCCCTACAAAGACCTGTCGAAAGCATTGGGGATAGATAACTGCCCCTTGCTAACGCCTCGTCAAGTCAGCTTAATGATTGTTAGAACTCACCTAAAAAGTTGATGAACTTTAATATTCACGTTGCCTTTTTCGTGAGCCTTTATACGCTGAGACCGTTGATATTGCCCTAAACTCTTCCTGCGTTGAGACAGCGTTATTCAGAACGCAACAACAAATTTAGAAGATTTACCTAGACATTTATATAACTAACCTATACACTGGTGTCAACCTTTAGATTTGCTTATTAGAGCTATTGCATTTAGGGCTCAGTCACAGCATTCACACAGTTGTTCTTTCAAGTAAGTAGTCGAGTCACCCATTGCAAGATCATCACAATTTATCCCCTTTCGCTAAGGCGTGTTGCCTTCATGCAGCCTGGCCGGGAGATTGTTGCCTTGTTCTTGCCCCCGTCAGAGGTTTACGCCGATGCTAGAAATTCAGAATTTGTCGATTGACTATCGAGGCACCCGTGCACTCCATAATGTCAGCTTTTTTGTGCCTGCGGGTCAGCTGGTAGGCATTATTGGTCCCAATGGCGCAGGTAAGAGTACTCTAGTCGAAGCCATTTTGAACTTGGTGCCTGTAACCCAAGGGGTGATTCGCTTTAAGGGCATGCCCCTGAAGCGTCAGCTGCTTAAAACGGCCTATGTACCCCAACGGTCTCATATCGATTGGGACTATCCGGTCACAGTCTGGAATGTGGTGATGATGGCTCAGACTGTTCAGGCTGGCCTCTTTCGCGGATTTAGTCATCAGGCGCGACATTTGGCCCGTGCTGCCCTTGAACGGGTGGGAATGTATGGACTGCGCAATCGTCCCATTGGTGAATTATCGGGAGGACAGCAACAGCGTGTTTTTCTGGCCCGAGCATTAGCAAAAGAAGCCGAGCTTTTAATTTTTGATGAGCCCTTTACGGCAATTGATCGCAAGACCGAAGACATTATTTTTGATATCTTTCAGGAGCTTCGGGCCGAGGGCAAAACGTTACTGGTGATTAACCACGATTTGGGTGATTCGTTGGCGATTTATGATCAGCTGCTCCTGCTCAACAAACGTTTGATTGCCCAAGGGACACGTCATGAAGTTGTCACTTCCGGTAATTTGGAACGGGCTTACGGTCGGGGGCTGACCAGAGTCTTTGCTTAAAACACGCCAAAGTTGCAACTTAGGATCAGAGGTTTCATACTGTTCCAGTTAATACTGTGTCAGTTTCTCTCCTCTCGGGAGGGAAGCCGTAGGCGGAATGGGTTCGATCACTTGCGCTAACAGCCAACCCACCCCGCTGCCCCTCCCAGGAAGGGAAAGGTTATCCCGTTTGCCTCAAACAAAATTAAGGACACAAAAACGCCCCATGCTGGATTGGATCATTGAGCCATTGTCATTAACCTTTATGCAACGTGCGCTAATGTTGGGTATTTTGCTCGGCATTCTCTGTGCGATCGTCGGCAGCTACATGATTGTGCAACAGATGGGGATGCTGGCCCATGCCATTTCTCATTCGGTGATGGCCGGGTTGCCGATTGCTTACTTGGTTGGCGTCGCCTTATCGTTTGGGGCTTTGATCGCAGGGGTGATCAGTGCCTTGGTGCTCTATTTGATCGAGTCGCGATCGCGTGTGAAAACGGATGCAGCCATGGCTTTAATTTTGACCTCATTTGTCGCCATTGGGGTTACCTTAGTCAGTGTCATACCAGGTGCGAATCGCATTGATTTATTGCATGTCCTGTTCGGTAATATTCTTGGGGTGACCATGAAAGAAGTGTGGTGGACCCTTGCCGTAACAGTAATCGGCATCACCTTAATGAGGTTGTTTTTCAAAGAACTTTTGTTTTACACCTTTGATCCGAAAGGGGCGCAGGCCAGCGGTATGCCCGTGCATTGGTACAATGCATCGCTAATTATTGCAATGACTGTGACAATTGTTGTGTGTTTACCCACGGTGGGGGCGCTTTTGGTTGTTGCTTTACTGGTGGCACCTGCTGTGACCGCCTATTTACTCGTCAAAGAGTTACACCAGATGATGTGGGTTGGTTCGGTCATTGGAGCGCTTTCCAGCGTGATTGGCATGTACCTGAGCTATTACTTAGATGCGCCGTCCGGAGCAACGATTGTGCTCGTGGCCTTCTGCTTTTTCTGTTTAGCGTTCTTTTTGAGTCCGTCCGAGGGGTTATTGATTAGTCTTTGGCGGCAACGTGCGCGATCTAAACTTACCGATGCAGATAAAGCAGTAACATAAAGCCTACTTTTAATCTATGTCCTTTGGTAAGTTAGGACATGTTTGATCATAATCTTCACCTCCAAAGAACTGTTTCCATTCTTGAGTCGTGAGATTACGGGTTAATCGCTTACAGGTTTCTTCAATTAAATCGTCAATCACAAATGACAGAACTTGAGCCGTATTGCCACTTTGGGTTAACACTTTGCTGCCATCAGGACTCAAGTTGACACTATCTACCACATCATTATGGGGAATGCGCGCAATCTCCAATATTTGCTGCCGTTCCCATGCTTCGACTGCCTGGTTAGGATCCCATTCTTCGGCTGCCGTTAAATCCCAGACTCTTGCTGTTTTATCTATACTGGCAGTGGCTAAATAATGGCCATCATTACCAAGGCTTACATCCGTCACCTCATCATCATGAACAATGGGGCTTAACTCTTCGCCTTTTTTGAAATCCCAGACCCTTGCCGTTTTATCTGAGCTTCCAGTCACCAGGTAACGACTATCGTTACTAAAGTCTACATCATTAACCTCTCCCTCATGGACAATGCGAAGAGCTTCCTGATTTTTCTTCAGGTTCCATACTCGGGCAATATTATCCTTGCTTGCGGTGGCTAGATAGATACCATCATTACTAAAGCTTATATCTGTAACTTTTCCCTCATGAATAATATTAGCCACTTCCTTATTTTTCTCAATGTCCCATACTCTTGCAATATTGTCCTTGCTGCTAGTCGCAACATAACGACCATTGTTGCTAAGTCTTATATCAACAACGTCTGAATCAAGAGTGATGCTAGAAATCTCCCTTTCTTTCTGCCAATCCCAGATTCTTACGATATTATCTGAGCTACTGGTAGCAAGATAGCGGTTATCCTGACTAAATGTCACATTGCTTACCGGTTGTTTATGGTTAAGCTGAATGACTTGTTTGTCCTGTAAGTTCAAAATTCTAGCGATATTATCGCGACTGGCAGTTGCCAAATAAAGATTATTCGAACTGAAGTCCACGTCCTCAACATCATTGCCATGGATAATGCGAGTAATCTCCTGATTATTTTCCAGATCCCACACCCTTGTCGTATCGTCATTACTGCCAGTAGCGATATAACGACCATCTGGGCTAAAGCTTACGTCCTCTAGTTGCCCATTGTGGACAATGCTTGCCACCTGCGGTTGCGATCGCAAATCCCATACCCTCGCCGTATTATCCAGACTTCCTGTCGCAATATAACGACCATCAGCGCTAAAGCTAACATCGATAATGGCCTGTTCATGCGTGATCCGGGCAACCTCCTGATTGTTGACCAAGTCCCAGACTTTTGCCATCTTGTCACTACTGCCAGTGGCCAGATAGCGACCATCGGGACTAAAGCTAAAGTCCTCCACATTTCCTGTATGGGCAATGCGGGCCGCTTCTTTATTCTTTTGGAGGTCCCAAACCCGCATACTTTTAGTATCATCACTGCGGGTCGCAAGGTAACGATTGTTGGGACCAAACTTAAGGTCTAGGATCTTATTATCATGAACAATGCTACCCACCTTTTTTCTCTGTTTCAAATCCCAAATAATCGCCGTATTATCTTGGCCGATTGTCGCCAGGTAGAGACCATCAGCGCTAAAGCTAGCCCCTTCTACCGACCCCCGATGGCTAATGCTTTCACGATTATTTTGTAGATCCCACACCCTAAAAGTATCGTTAGTCTTACGGTTAGCAACATAGGGGCTATTGGGACTAAATCGAATGTCTGCCACATTACCCACATGGCTAATTACGGAATGACGACTCTCTGTCAGGGCCTGCACCCTGATTTCTCTATTATTGATGCGATAGGCAAAAAAACGATCATTCGGACTGAACCGCACATCGTAAGCAGCCCCCTGATATGTAATACTACGCTGTGATTGTTTGTTATTTAAGTTCCATAGGGTCACTTTATTGCCCCGGCTCAAGATGGCAAGATACTGGTTATTGGGGCTAAAGATAATCTTTTCAACATTTTCAAACACTTCGATCTGTTGCTTATTCTGCAAATCCCAAAGTGTCGCATTCTTACTCTCACTGAGAGTAGCCAGATATCGACCATTGGGGCTAAAACTCAGTTCTTTCAAATTCTCCGCAGGATTAAAGTATTTGGTTTCTTGGCTGACCTGAAGGTCCCACAATACTGGGCCATTATCACGACTACGGCTAACAAAATAGTTGCTTTCACTGTTAACAGCGGGACTAAAGCTTATTTCTTCAGCATTATGGCTTTGGAGTAACCTATTTTCCTGCAAGTCCCATAACATTGCGCTATTGTCATTACTGCGGGTAGCCAGATAGCGCCCACCAGGACTAAAGATAATCTCTTCAGCCGCTCCCTCATGGTTGATAACAGACGTTTGAGGCGGCAACAATGGTAAACTCTTGTATAACTCATGGCTGGCCTCGCCAGTCGAGGCTTGGTTAGCTTCCAATCCCTTCATAGCAGCCGTTGTCAACAGAATTCCCTTATCTAAGTCTTGTTGCTTAAACTGTCTAGAGCGGTTAATTACCTGCTGATATTTTGCTACAGCCGTCAGTTTCAAAACTTCGCCTGTAGCAGCTTCTGCCCTTTGCCGAGCAGCCTCTGCGTCGCGACGAGCACTCTCTGCCCTACCATACAGGTAAAATGCTAAACTTCCAGCGCCAACAGCCAGAAATAACAGAGTGCCTAATATGCCAATAATCACTCGTTGTCGAGCATTGGTTGCTCTGCGGGCGGCTACCGAAGCAGATACATACTCTATTTGAACCTGGGTAGGCTTAGGTTCCTTGCCAGCACTTGCCTGAATTAACCATTGTTCTGCCTCTTCTAGGGCACGTCCTCGCAGTAACAAGCTACTATCTCTATCACTTTTGTTCCACTCTATTGAACGGGTAAGGAGTGTAGTATGATCTTTCCAATACTCTAAATCAAGATCAATACTTTTTACGAGATTTTCAAAGTTAGCCTCAAGGTCATCCTTTTCTTGAAAATGGATCCAGTTTAATTTCTTTAATGCCGGATGCACATCTTTTGATCGCACATCACGCCGTATAATGGGGATTAACCGTTTGTTGTGTTTGACAGCATGGTCAATTTCTTTCCGACATACTCTAGAGGCAACTGAGTCGGGGCTCAAAATAAAGACAAAGGTATGGGCCGCCTCAATTCCAGATTCTATCTCTTGCCACCAGTCCGCTGTCGGTGGAATATTTTGCCAATCTACCCAGGTGTCATACTTGCTCTGGGCTAATGCATCATCAAGAATGCGGACAAATTCTGTATCTTTTCGAGAGTAAGAGATGAATAAGTCAGCCATTACTACTAAAAATATATAAAAGGTAGCCTGGTTTCGTAACTGGTCAGGAGCTGGAAGGCCATACAGTCAACGGAACCACATTAATTTATCCACCTTTTCTGGCTAAAGTTACGGAATTGGCTAGATATGGTGAACAAAACCACTAGATAAGGTGCATAAAATCGCTAGACGAGTTATACAAAACTGTAAGCTTAGTGATCCCAAATAGGAAAAACCTTGCTGTGGCCTTTAGTCCTGATGAGAAAATCGTATCAGTAGACTGTGACGGTTGGATTCTGCATGTATGAACATTTTAGTTTTTGAGGGGTCAGCCCCCCCATCAGGGTTACGGTGTATACATAAGTCAGAGAGAATGGCTAAAACTCTTAAGATTGAATGGTTTTCAAATAGCCTGCCAAGGGGAACCGCTGCTTGTCATGCTCAATGCTAAGAATCTTCCAGTTGTGTATACACGGTAGCCCATCAGGGTTAACACATTAATTTTGCATAAAATATACTTGACAAAATTCCAAGGCTTCGATCTTCCCTCATTTGCGTTGAGTTTATCCTTTATCATTGGAAGCAAAGCAGGCGTAGTTATCAACTTTTTGGGCACTACCCCATGGCATTCCGTCCAATGTTACGAGGCTCTAAAGCTGGACAAATGAGCCTCAACCTGACTCCATAGTGTGAGTGCTCGGGCCTTAGAGCATCACTTATGTGTTAGCTCAGTACTTTGGGGCCTAAATATGAAAAGCCTGAGACCCACCCATAGGAGTATGAGCGAATCTCAGGCCACTACCCATCGCCATTGATGCGATGGGAGCCCAAACGACGATTGTAGAACAAATTATGTAGGGGAATGGAGACTATAGTTTTAATGCTTGAAGCCAACTAAGAGAGTCTTTGGAAGGGAGTCAAAGGTTTCTTGCAAATGCGATAGCCAATGACTGGTAGGACATTTAGTAGTATTATAAGCGTCGCAAATCTACCCAATAGACAGCGGTGAAAGCGACTAAAGACTATTATGATAGTGCGTCGTAAATGGATTTTTCAGAATAAAGAAAAAGAGATTTGTTTCTACTTGAGTGCACCCGGAATTACATTGCATTTAACATTTCTTCTTGAGTACATAGATGAGATTATTGTAGCGAGGCTCTAGCTTGCCAAATGAGAGTACGTATACAGTGTTAACAATCGATCGTATTAGCAGTGCTTTGAACCCAGAACTTTGTTCAATGTAAGTGTTAGAAGCGTACTCAGCTTCTATAAAAAAGTTATTGGCCTGGCAAAACTCCTGAATTCCTGCTCTAGAAACAACTGACGCATGGTAGGTAGGATAAGGTCCAAACCCCTTTTCCCCAGCATTCTTATTGTTCCATGGCGCAAGATAGCGTTGATACAAGACATGAATCCAATGAGGTGTAATCTGAGTTAAAAAGCCATAGACAGAATTCCTATCAGGAAATAGTAGAATCAATAGACCTTCTGCTTTAAGCCATTGTGAAAATTTCTTCAAAACTAAATCTGCTTCTTTAATATGTTCAAGCACATAGGCGTTAAAGATCACATCGTAAGTGTTGCTATCTAGCTGAACCGTACATAAATCACCGACGATCGCTTCATCCAGATCTTTGATCTTATTCTTACGAAAGTCTAGGGCGTGGGCATCCAGATCAACGCCGGTTAATTTGTATTGCACAGGACCCAAATCTAGCGTCCATTCTCTTCCACATCCAGCTTCTAGAATACTTAAGCTCTTTTGGAAGTCGTCTGCTGCTGCTTTCCGTTGAATATGCTGCTCGGCGACATTTCTGATTTGGGTCGTGTTTGTTAATATACGAGTCTCTTCTATTTTCTCACTTGTTAAGACCATGTTTCCTCTATTGTTTCCTCTATTTCTATAAAAATTAAATCTATCTAGTCCCAATAATTAAAATCTACAGGAAAGCGATTAAGGCAATGAGACCACTTTTTAGACCACTTTTTAGACCACTTTTAGACCAATTCTTCCTTAGGAATGAGGATTTTCTAGTATCTATCTCCCCGTATACTACCTAGATGAACCGGAGATTTAAGGAACAAATCTGAGTCGACCCAAAATTGTGAAATTGCTAAAGACAGAAAGGATGACGGTGAGTGCGACGGTGGTTTAGAGCTTAACCTCTGTCCAGTTTTTTGGGACCACTGTAGTGGACAAGGTTTATATAAAATAGAATTGACCTTAAACTGCTGATCTGTGGTACCTAGAGGTAAGCGGTTTATCTAAGCCACACTGAAGTCTGATTTTTTGTGGAGGTTTCCATGACAGCGATCGCAACTCAACTCAACGGTTCTGTCGCCACCTATTCCTGGCAGTGGCAAGGCCAGACAATTACTGTCACCTATGAAACCCTGGGCAACGGTCAGCCAGTGTTGCTATTACCTGCTTTCAGTACGGTTTCCAGCCGCACAGAGTTATCTAACCTAGCTAACCAATTGGCATCACAGTATCAGGTGACGGTAGTAGACTGGCCTGGATTTGGCGACTCCGACCGGTTGCGATTGGTCTATGAACCTGCACTGTATCGACAGTTTTTGGACGATTTTGTCAAGGCAAATTTTTCTGAGCCCATTGCGGTGGTTGCAGCGGGTCATGCGTCGGGCTATGTTTTAGCGATGCCGGAGGCTTGGTCAAAAATAGTATTGGTTGCGCCCACCTGGAAAGGTCCCCTGGCGGTGATGGGCGCACCTGAAACAATGCGCAGTGGGGTGAGGGGGTTGGTGCGATCGCACCTCCTTGGTCCTCTGCTCTACTGGCTCAATACCCGTCCAGCCTTTCTTAAATGGATGTATCGCCGCCATGTGTTTGTAGATGAGGCCAAGCTAACGCCAGACTACATTGCCCAGCGTCATCAGGGAACTCAACAAGATGGTGCCCGCTATGCTCCTGCGGCCTTTGTTACCGGCGGTCTTGATCCAGTTAAAACTAGAGACGAGTTTTTGGCCTATTTTGACTCACTGACAATACCGATGATGGTCATTGTAGGAGAACAAGCGCCTCCTAGTTCTAAAGCAGAAATGGAGGCCTTGGTAGCATTACCCCAGGTGCAGGCCATACGTTTACCAGGCACCTTAGGCATGGCTGAAGAATATGGAGATGCTGTGGCTGAAGCCGTGCTGCCATTTTTATAAACCGGGTCAGACTAAGGGCTAAGGGTTTAATAACTTCTTCCATAATTTTGCTTAAGGCAAAGCAGGATAACCTTTCCCCTCCTGGGAGGGGCAGCGGGGTGGGTTGGCCGTTAGCGCAAGTGGTCGACACCCACCCCGCCTACGGCACCCCTCCCAGGAGGGGAAGAATTGGCACATTATTAAATTCTCAATTCCAAGGAGCTGTTACGAAACACTTTCATAGTTTGGGCAGTTGGCCATCGCAACATCAGCTACGTGGCTTCTCTTGAGGAGGATTGCCCACTCAACCATCTTTGGCAATTTTCTCAATTGCCTTAGCGATGTCGGACCAGGCCTGGTCGCGATCGCCATTGTCCTGATTGAAGGTAATAACGAGTTTATCGTCTTTGGGCAAAGCGTTTAATTTTGCCAACATGGGTTCACTTGTCCACAGACAGGGACGCAGGCACTGGTTCCGTGCAGTGGGAGGGCTCCCCTGGGCAGCAGGATCTAGGGGAGCCCTCCCTCCCTTGGCGAAAAACGCCACATGATAGCCCCTCACTAATGCTAGGCGAGAGCGCAGCCCCCCCGATTGGTCCAGGCAGGATATGGCCAAAATAATTGGTAGATTCCATGGCAGACACACTAACCATCTTGATCGATCTCACCAACGCTGATGCTGTTGACCGTACGCCCTCCCAACAGAGAAACGCCATCGCGTAAAATCACTTAATTTTTTTTGCGTACTAACACTCGCTTTAACTTATTCGGCAATTTGCTCTATTTCCACACCTGAACTTCACACACGAAATCCACAATTTCCTGGGTGATTTTGCAGTTATTCATTGCCTTAATAGAACCAGGCAAGCGATTAGATTCAGTGAGTCTAGTGATTACACGACTTGGAAGGTTATCACGAAAGAAAATTTGAAACGGCGCAACCACGTTCAGCGATAGCAAAAATCTGATGATTTCGATTTTTCAGAACCATTGAAAATAAAGGCTTTTATTTTTCTCTGCTCGTAACCTTCCAAGTCGTGTGATTAAGTTATTGCTTGAAGCAATAATGTGTTGCCTAACGTTCGTTCGCTAGCCCATTAGGGACATACATTCATTTTTCCGTCACTTATCAGGTTTTCTTCCATGCGTAACAACCAAGTAAAATCTCAGCCACAAGCCGCAGTTCGGATTACACAAACTACCTCCCAGCCCCTCTGGCAGTCCTTGACCAATGCCCAGCAGGAAGTGACTAAAGGTGGATATCGTAGTCGCGGCGGCCTTGGACGCATTGACATTTTGGGTGGTTTTCCATGGTGATAGTGCATTAGAGGTAAGGATACGAATAGGAGGCCAATAGGGATTTAGGCATAGATATCTTTACCCTTTAAGGACTACCGAAGTTTGTTTTCAGGTATGCGGCGATAATTAAGCACAGGTCTGAACCGTTGAGATGTTTACCTGGTGGTTTGTGGGCTAATGGCGTTGGCCGCCTGCGCATACCCTCTATAGGTCGTGTAGTTACCCAGCAGCATTACAGTAGCGGTTGTGTGGACTTTCCACACGACCGCTACTGTTTGTTAGTCCATGGTTTAGCCAGGGCACGTCGAGCAAAAGTAGAAGAATATTCATCAGAATGGGTGAATTGGCAGATGTTCAGCGTTGACCGTACGCCCTCCCAACAGAGAAACGCCATCGCGTAAAATCACTTAATTTTTTTTGCGTACTAACACTCGCTTTAACTTATTCGGCAATTTGCTCTATTTCCACACCTGAACTTCACACACGAAATCCACAATTTCCTGGGTGATTTTGCAGTTATTCATTGCCTTAATAGAACCAGGCAAGCGATTAGATTCAGTGAGTCTAGTGATTAAGTTATTGCCTAAGGCAGTAATGCATTGCCCAACAGTTCGTTTGCTAGTCCTTTAGGGACATACATTCATTTTTCCGTCACTTATCAGGTTTTCTTCCATGCGTAACAACCAAGTAAAATCTCAGCCACAAACCACCGTTCAGACTACAGAAACAACTTCCCAGCCCCTCTGGCAGCCCCTGAGCAATGCTCAGCAGGAAGTTACTAAGGGTGGGTATCGTGGCCATGGCCGCCGTCCCTCCCCTCTACGTCCCGGTGGTTAAGTAACCTGCTGCATACGTCCATTCCTCTGTACATTTACCAGGTTTTCTTCCATGGGGAAAAATCAAACAAAATATCAGCCACAAGTCGCAGCTCAGATTACACAAACTACCTCCCAGCCCCTCTGGCAGCCCCTGAGTAATGCTCAGCAAGAAGCAGCCACTAAAGGTGGATACCGTAGCCGTGTTTTCGGAGCTGGTGCACGCATTACAAGCTGGTTTTAAGGTATACGACGGTAATTAAACACAGGTCTGCATCGTCGAGATGCTTACCTGATGGTTTGTGGGCTAATGGCGTGGCCACCTGCGTATACCCTCTATGGATCGTGTAGTTACCTAGCCGCAGTGCAGTAGCGGTCGTGTGGACTTTCCACACGACCGCTACTGTCTGTTAGTCCATGGTTTAGCCAGGGCACGTTGAGCCAAAGTATTTGCTTAACTATTAAGCTTGATAGATCATGTCATTCTGCCAAACATATACTGCGTGGAGGGCGTACCTAGGTTGTCTGGTTATAATGGCGATAGCTACACCAGGCTACGCTCAAGTCAGCCAGGTCATAGGCGATGGCACCGTCAATACATTGGTCAATGGAAACCTTTCCACTGCCTGCGCCAGTGGGCTCTGTACCGTTACCGGCGGTACCCAGGTTAATGACAGCCTCTTCCACAGTTTTGATCAATTTTCACTCCAGACAGGTGATGAGGCTCGGTTTGACAATACCGGTATCGACACCATTTTTAGTCGGGTAACTGGCGGGGGTTCATTCATTGATGGCATCATCAGCACCACCGCCACCACACCCACGGATATTTTTCTTCTCAATCCCCAGGGTGTTCTTTTTGGTGCCAATGCCACCCTGAATATCAATGGTTCTTTTTTTACCAGCACCGCCGATAGTATCGTTTTTGATAACGGCGCTACATTTAGCGCTAGCGCCCCCACTCAGCTAGGCGGTCTCTTAAGCATTAGCACCCCCATCGGCCTACAGTACGGCACCAATCCAGGGGCCATTGACATCCAGGGACCTGGACACCAGCTTCAGTTATTTCCCTCGCTTGAATTTGATCGGACGAATCGCCCGGACGGCCTCAGACTAAACAGTGGCGAAACCCTGGCTCTTTTTGGGGGTCCCATTATCTTTAATGGAGGCAACGTGACTGTCGCTGGCGGGCATGTGGAACTGGCCAGTGCCGACAGCAACAGTTTCATTGGCCTGACAAAACCATCGGGTAATTGGGAATTTGACTATACCCAGGCGAGTTTGCAAGATATTGCCCTCGCTAATGCCAGCTCTATTGATGTGAGTGCAGTGGATGGGGGCTCGATTGGTGTGCGGGCAGACGCTCTATCCCTGGTAGATGGCTCTGTGATGGTGGCCAATTTGCTGGGAACCGGTACCGGGGGAGGCATCACCGTTGAAACTGAGAGTCTTTTAGTGCGCGATCGCAGCGGCGATGTCAAAAGTGGTCTCTACAGCGATGTGGAGTTTCTGGCTACTGGCCAGGGCGGTCCCCTCGACATACAGACCCAACAGTTGACTGTTCTCAATGCCGGTGAACTCTCCGCCAATACCTACTGGGACGGCAGCGCAGGCAACGTTACGGTAAACGCCAATGCCATCACCATGACCGGGGACAGTTTTATCGTTTCATTTGGTGATTTTTTTGCATCAGGCAATACGGGCGATGTCACTGTGACGGCCAACACCATTGACTTGAGGGATGGGGCCCAGATTGCCACCACAAACTTTGGTGCCGGTAATACCGGTGTTATGCGAGTCAGTGCAGACCAATTATTTTTTCAAGGGGTGGGAGCCGATGGCTTCACCCAAAGTGGATTAGAGTCTTTCGGAGAGATCAGCAACGGTGGCACCATTCTTGTCAATGCCGAGACTATTCAGCTAGTCGATGGTGGTTTTATATCAGCCAGTACTGTTGGGAGCGCATCTGGCGGAGATATCACCGTTAGTGCCAATAGCTTAGAAGCCACCGGAGGAACACTTGATGGTAGTCCCAGCGGTGTTTTCAGCACCGTATTTCCAGATGCTACTGGAGATGGCGGTAGTCTGTTCCTGCTGGTTGACCAGCTGAGCCTGGCTGATGGTGCAGGTATTAATGTGAGCACCTTTGGTGATGGGAATGCAGGCAACTTGGCTATTCGCTCTCAAACAATCGATCTGGCGGGTGTGGCGTTCAATGGACGTACAGCCATAGGTTCTAACGCCATTCTGGGAACTGGGGACGGCGGCAATATTGACATTCAAGCCGACCAGGTTAATATTCGCGACGGTGCAACAGTTACCGTTGGTAATTTTCAAACCCTAGGTGTTTTATCTCCAGGCCAGGGGGCTCCTGGCAACATCACCATTGCGGCCAATGGGCTGGCCTTGAATAACGACGCCACGATTGTTGCTGATACCTTTTCGGCTGACAACAGCCTCGGTAATATTGTGCTGGATTTGGACACCCTCACCCTGCAGCAGGGCAGTCGCATTAGCACCAACGCCCAGGGCAGCTCCACCGGGGGCAACATCACAATCAATGCCATCGCGCTAGTTGCCAGGGAGAATAGCGATATTTCTGCCAATGCGCAGCAAGGTATCGGCGGTCGGATTGTGGTTAATGCCAATCAGATTCTGGGGACCGAATTTCGTCCTCGACTTACCCCAGAAAGTGACATTACCGCCAGTTCCGATCTGGGTCCCAGCTTTGGCGGCACTGTTGAACTCAACACCTCTTACATAGAACCTATCCAGGGTATCGCCACCCTACCAACCGATACGGTAGACAGAGAGCAACAGGTAGCCCGTCAATGCTCTGCTGAGGTTAATTCCCTTGTGATTAGCGGTCAGGGTGGCCTTGCAAAAGACCCGACCCAACCCCTGCAAGGAAACACTATTTGGAATGATTTACGACTAACTCTTTCAGCACCATTATCCCGGAACCACACGTTACCAGAATCAATTTTGACTGGTGAAATGTACGGCGGTGATATGGCTGACACCGAACATCACTTGCAAGCTCAGCCCCGTATCTCCCCAGGGAGTAATCTTGTAGAGGCACAGGCAGTCGATATCGAAAACGGCCAGGTTCGACTCCTCGCAATGTCGCCTGTGGCAGCAAATTTGCTAAATCCGGAAACATGTAGCGTCGCACCATCTACAACAACTTAATTTCCCCTATGGCTGTGCCCCACTGGGGTGAACCCATTAATTGCCCATTAACCACTCATCCCATAAAAAACCGATGTCAGTTCAGGGGGCATCAGGACCGCAGCCTGGCTCTTAGAAAAGTCTGCTAACGCTTCCCAGGCCGTCCCCATGAGCTGATTGGGCTGGAGATCGCCAATGGCTTGCCTAGGCTGCCCGTTTGGGCGAGGCGGAGCCTTCTGGGATTGGTCCAGGCGGAGCCTGGGCCTTGGAGGATTGGGGAATGGCCGGTGATGGCGTTCAAGTATTCGTGTTATCCCAATTAGGCAAACTGGGGTTTCCCCCTGGTTAGGGCCGGGACGCCGCCCTAAGACCCAGCGTACTGGGTTATCTCTAATGGCATTCAGTTTTGGGCTACGGCGAGGTCGATTATCAGTGTTTTGGATCTATTTCTGCGAAAGATTTAGCATGTAAAACCCAAATCGCGAAGTTGTTTATTAATGATTTCTAACAATGCTCTAATTAACCACAACTCCCTACCGCACCATTGCCTCAAACTTCTCTTCCCATTTCTCATGATTTAACTTTGCCTCCTGAACAATCGACGACGAAGTAATCATCCTGTTAACCGCCCAATTCAATAAAGAAACCGGAAAATTCAACGGGCGAGCAATATCTAAAAACAAAACCACACGATAACTATCCGTGTTGTTCCACACCTCATGATAAAAAGTGTCATCAAAGATCAAACTTTTCCCTTCTTCCCAATAAGCAGTTTGACCATCCACCTGAATCCAACATTTCTCTTTCGGCTCCGGCACAATCAAACCAAGGTGATAGCGAATCACCCCCTTATGCTTGCCCCGATGTTTTGGAATATGTTTACCAGGGGCCAGAATCGAAAAAAATGCAACCTTAAGCCCTGGAATTTCCTTTAGTAGCTGAGTTGTCTTAGGACAACGCTCACAATTTTTAGTCGCCTCAAAGCCAAAGGCACAAAAGAAGTAAGTTTTCCAGAGATTGTCATTACTAATCTTGTACTGTCGTTTAGAAATATCCTGGAAGTTCGGCAACTCATCAACAGATTCCATGACCTGCTCTAGTTCCTGGCGAATCACTGACCAGTTTGTTTCCAACTTAGACACCCAGGGGAATTGGGACTGATCAAAAAAAACAGTATCCCCCACTTTAGACTGTTGAGCAATTAAATTCTCTAACCAGCCCGTTTTAATAACTAGCTGTTCTAGCTTTTTGACGGTGAAATTAACAACGTTATTCGTTAGTGAATTGGTCATGATAGCGGCAGTGATCAAATTGCTCCAGAGCAAAGGTATTTATACAATAAACCACGTCCAAGGTGAAACCTGCGGATGCTTCACCAGAAAAACCACCATTCTGGCCGTGGGCAAGGGGTAAGCCTAGGGTTCAGCGTAAGTCAAATGCTGAATGACTTCGACATCCTTGAGCAGGGTGCGATCGCTACTAATGTGCGCTAACTTTGCCATGGACACATCATTGGCACCCTGGCTTACTTTCCGTTGACGTAAGCCTGCAAAGCTCCCCGATTTCAGGACATTTAGTGCAGGTGGGGCAATATCTTTTCTGGCCCGTTGCCCCCCATAATTAGCATTGGCCTCCTGTAGACGCTGGTCAAAGTCAGTCAGTAACTGCTGCGGATTTGTCAAGGCCTCATGGAGGGGTAACTCGATATTCAATATATAGTATGGAGCAATAATATTATCCGAAAGCGTAATGCAAAACCCTTCCAGGTTCAGGGCATAGGCCGCTTGCAGCGCAGTCATCACTTGAATCGCATGATATTCCGTAGTTTTCTCAGTAATGGCCGATAATGTGCCGCCTTGCCGATACCGAAATACAACGAGAGGAACGGTTTCATAAAAACCCACTACCTCAATCACATCGCCGATATTGTAACGGTAAAACCCTGAATAGTTGGTGATTAACAGCTGATAAAACCCACCCACTTTAACCTCATGGGGCAAGAGCGTCTTGGGACTAGTCGCATCCCACTGATCGGTGGGAATAAACTCAATAAAATTACTCTCGATGGCCAGGATTGTTCCATCTGTATTAAACTCATGATGAATGCCAATGACTGCTTCAGCAGCGGCATAGGTCCCCCCAAAAATGGGACAATCACCAAAGTACTCTGGAAATTTCTCAAAGTAAAAATCAGAGGGGCCTCCCCGAGCTGTGATTAATAGTTCTAAATGGGGCCACACCCGTTGGGGCCGCAGACAGCCATCAGATTTTAGAATATGTCGCAGTTGCTCAGCTCGTTTGGGAGCAGCGGTCAACATTCGTTGAAGGTTTGCCCGTCGCTCGGTTTCGATGGCAAGCCAGGCCGGAATTTCACCACAGGCTAAGGCTTTGATCAGGCAGTCTCCATAGGTTTCCAAATACACACCAAGCTGGAGTAGATGGATGGGAAATAGTCCAGAAATAATCCGTAAATTAGGATTCCGCAGGGCAAACAGCAGCGACAGGTAATGACGCGCTAAGGTATCTGCCACTAGCAGCACTTCAAAGGGCTGCACATTGATCACTTGGGTGAGCCAATTCCGACTTGAGCGCTGATGATTACTACTGGTATGGCCATAGATAATGCCGCCACTGGTACGACCCTTGGGTTTTGCCGAAGCGGTGAAGAGCATTTGCCCCAGGGAAAATTTCTTACGCCGAGCCGCCGCTAGGAAAAAGCACGTTGCAATTTGATTGGCCTGGGCACGTTTTTGTTGCGATCGCACTGTAATGGGGATCAGTTTTTGTTTACCCGTTGAACCGCTGCTGAAATTAATATAGATAACCGGGTCAGGGCTAATCACATTAGTTTCCCCGGCGGCTACTCGCTCAAAGTAGTGCTCATAGTGGCCATAGGAGGACGGCGGAACCTGGTTACGAAACTGGTCCACTGTGGTTATGGCGGTTAAGTTTAGCGACTGACCTAGCTTGGTTCCTTGATGGTCATGGATGAGGGATTGTAGAAATTTTTCCTGAATTGCAGTCATCTGATGTAGCTTGCGATTAAACGCTATCGTTTGCAAACGAGTCGCAGACTCCACCAAGGGCAATACAAGATTGATCATTACATTATGTTAAATAGGCCTGATTGAAGCATAGCCGTAAAGAGAGGAAAAAAATAGACGCCTTTAGTAGACGCCTCTATGGAATTCTCCCACTGATAGCCATAGACGGTGAACACAGATAAACTACAGTCTTTAGTTATCACGACAAAATATGTTTACTACTCAATGGGCTTATTAAAAATTAAGCTCATGGTTTTAGGTGATAGTTTGAACAACTGGTGTGGAGTTTAAAGCTATTGCTTGGGGTCCCTACGTGTTCCCTTTCCGGATGCACTTAAGTTATCTCTTTTAGGCAAATCATGAGGTTATTGCTTAACGGGGACAATAACAATATTGTTGACTCCGATTATTGGCACATTAAAATTGTGAAATTCTAAAATCTTTGGCTGCCATCAATACTGAGATATTTCTTACTTGTCATACTGAGGCATCTTTTTCTGGCCATGGCTATTATGGGGGTTATATTTAATTATAGTGTTAAGCTTTAATTAAACAGTCTTAAACAGAAAAAGTTACTTCATTAACGAAGTTTCTGATTGACTCAGGTGTATCAAAATAAAATTCACATCAGGTGCGATTCTATATCTGACTATTAAAAATTTTCTTACTATCAAGGCATCAAATATATCCGGATAATTATCGATAACCTTTTCTCACCCTCTTTCCGACTTTCGAATTCTGAAGCTATCTGACTCATCATTTTTTCAGCAACTCATCAGGTTCATTTCATATGAGCGAAATAGCTTGGAACTATATCGCGACGTCCTTCGGAAGTTCTTATGAAACCCTATTGGCTTCCTCTCCTAGTTTTAGGTACTCACTTGAGTGTCTTTACGCCTAGCGCTTTGGCTGTTGAATCCGAGACCATTGCTAAACCTGTAACAAATGTCGAGACATCACAGACAGGCTTTAATAAATGGGAAGACCCTTGGCAAAGTGAACTGGATGCTGATACCTCTTTAGAAAAAGGGTTTCATCGTCGCAGAAGACGGCGTAGTGGCTTACGCCACAGGGACCGTAACAGAAGATTACGTTACAGGACAGGTCGAGCACAGGTTATCATTATCCGCAGAGGTGACCGTCATGATGTATTCCGCCAGGGTGAATTTCGGCGAGGTGATATTTTCTTCCGGAATGATCCATTCCGTTCTGACAGATTTCATCGTGATTCTTTCAGACGCAATCGCCTCCGCCATAATCGTTTCTATGATGACAGATTTGATTATGATGGATTTCGCCTCATTATTAGAGGTGACTGAGTCAATGGTTAATCATCTCAAGTAGAGATTCGATCTTTACTCTTCTAATGGTTAACCCACACGTCAGGAATAGGGTTGATTTCTTTAAGGTTGCCTCAAGCAAACTTGCGAAAGTGATTCAATCCTTATTTCTAAATAACTTTTTATCTAGACTGGGGAACTATACTGCTGATTCCAAGTTCTTATATCTCAAGTTTGACAGATCTTATTCTGCGGTGTCCTATACTTAATAAGACTGTAGAAATCCAGGGATGCATCGTTGATTTTCAATTCAATTTACGATGTAGTTATTATTCAAATTACTAATGGCTAATCTGTTTGCGATAATGCAGCCCAAACGCTATCGTTCATTGCTTCAAGTTGCTGTCGCTAGTCTTTCACTCACCAGTCTTGTTGCTTGTACTGGGCCTTCTGATACTACCCAAACAGACAATACTGATACTGATAAAGGAGCTGCAGCAGTCAGTAGTCCTCTAACTGAGAAAGTAGCATTGACTGGTGCTGGTGCATCCTTTCCCTCCCCTCTTTACCAAAACTGGTTTATTCAACTTAATAAGGATATCCCTGAACTACAGGTGAATTATCAATCTGTTGGTAGTGGTGCTGGGATTGAACAATTTACCGCTAAGACAGTGGATTTTGGCGCTAGTGATGTCGCCATGAAGGATGAGGAAATCGCGGCTGTTGCCGATGGTACTATCTTATTGCCGATGACCGCTGGCAGCGTGGTGTTAGCCTATAACCTACCTGGGATTGAGAGTGGTTTGAAACTCCCCCGTGAGGTCTATGTTGACATTCTATTAGGTAAAATCACCCAGTGGAATGATGACAGTATTGCTACCGCTAACCCAGATGTGACGTTGCCAGATACTGCGATTACTGTTGTTCATCGCTCTGATGGTAGTGGTACCACTGGTGTGTTCACCAAGCATTTAAGTGCGATCAGCACAGAATGGCAAGACACGATTGGTGAAGGAAAGAGTGTAGAATGGCCCACCTCCGGTAACTTTGTCGGAGCGAAAGGTAGTGAGGGCATGACGGCTCAATTGCAACAAACCGAGGGAGCCATTGGTTATGTCGAATATGGCTTTGCTAACAACAATGGGTTAGCGATCGCAGCCCTGGAAAATAAGGCGGGTAAGTTTATTGAACCCACCCCTGAAAGTGCATCGGCTACCCTTGACGCGATTGAACTACCCGACAATTTGCGGGCATTTATTACTGATCCAGAAGGAGACGGCTCTTATCCAGTGGTGACCTACACCTGGATGTTAGCCTATGAGAAGTATGATGATCCGCAGCAGGCAATCGCCATGGAACTTATGATCCAGAACGGGTTAACCAAAGGACAAGCCGAGGCTGAAAAATTAGGCTACGTGCCGTTACCTCAATCTGTGCGAGAGCGCGTTGCTGCAGCAGCAGATGTGATTTCCCCTGATTATGAAATCACCTTGAACTAATTGTGTTGGCCTAAGGCTTATCCACGTCCAGAACTTGAGTGTTTCCGTAGAGGAAATGACTGGTTTCACCATGGACGTGGTTTAAGCTGGCTGAATCACCTGGTGGTTATTGTTTTGATTCTCTCCTTTAAAATGTGATGACATCTTCTACTCAGCGGCCTCCTAGTTTATATCGTGCTGCCCGTTCAGGAAAACGGGGGCGCTCTACCCTAGAGAAATGGTTTGATCAGGGGTTTATTGGCCTGACTCAGATACTTGCGATCGCAGTCAGTCTGATTCTGGTTGTTATTTGTATAACGCTGACTACCAATGCACTCCCTGCCATTCAAACCCTCGGCTTAAAATTTTTAGTCACCACTAGCTGGAATCCAGTGGAGGGGAGAGAAACCTATGGCGCATTATCCATGATCTATGGCACTCTTGCCAGTTCTGCGATTGCGCTGTCGATAGCAGGTCCCTTAGCATTGGGCGCAGCTATCTGCCTCAGTGAAGATTTTATACCAATTAAAATCCGTACCGTTTTAATTTTCTTGGTTGAACTCTTAGCTGCCATTCCCAGTATTGTCTATGGACTCTGGGGTATTTTTGTATTAATTCCCATTACAAAAGAGATTGGCACCTGGCTACATAATACATTTGGCTGGATACCCTTTTTTAGTACGGCACCGGTTGGGCCAGGGCTTTTACCCGCTAGTTTGGTATTAGCCATTATGATTTTGCCCATTATTACAACAATTTCGCGCGAGGCATTATCCTCCTTACCGCCTGAGTTACGTCAGGCCTCGTTAGGTCTAGGCGCAACTCGCTGGTATACCATTTTTAATGTTCTAATCCCTGCAGCTTTTTCAGGCATTATCGGCGCTATCATCCTGGCCATGGGTAGGGCCATGGGAGAAACTATGGCTGTCACCATGCTAATTGGTAATGCTAATCAGGTTAATCTCTCAGTGTTAGCCCCTGCCAATACAATTTCCTCATTACTCGCCAATCAGTTTGCTGAAGCTGATGGACTGCAAGTATCAGCCCTGATGTATGCAGCACTCGTACTTGTCGCTATGAGCTTGATGGTGAATATTTTGACAGAGTGGATTGTAAATCGGGTTAAGACCCAGTACGACTAACCCTGGGCCTAATTGCCTAGTATTGGCTTTGCATATTATTCATCATCTTATACACGTCATGACTCTACCGGCCAACTCCACTCTTCTGCCTGAGCGCAGAGAGAGTCCCCACGCTGCATCAGTTCTTCTTACCTCCTTTGATATTCGGGCTATCGAGAAAACGACCCTGAGTAAATCAGCCCTGATGGGTAAGAGCATGACCACACTGGCTATAGCTTGTGTGGTTATTGCCCTAATCCCTCTATTTGCTGTCTTGACCCATGTGATACAACAAGGCATGGGGCGGCTGGACTTTGCCTTGTTAACCCAATTACCCTCTCCGCCCGGTTTAGCAGGGGGGGGGCTTGCCAATGCTATCTTAGGCACTTTAATGGTGGTTGGTGTGGCCGTTTTCATTTCTGTTCCCTTAGGCATAGCCACTGCCATCTATGTGGCAGAATTTAGCCAGGGTAGCCAAATTGCCCGCTGGATTCGCTTTACCACCAATATGCTCAGCGGTATTCCATCGATTATTGCCGGTGTATTTGCCTATGGTTTACTGGTCAGAACTGGCTTGACAGGGTATTCAGCGGTTGCTGGTGGCGTTGCCCTGTCAGTATTGATGCTGCCAACAATAATATTAGCCACCGATGAAGCCTTACAGTTAGTCCCGCAGGCGATCCGCTGGGCCGCTTTTAGCGTCGGTGCTTCCCATGCTCAGACCGTACTACAGATGGTGATTCCAGCGGCCATGCCCACCATTGTTACCGGTGTGATGTTGGCTGTTGCTCGCGCTGCCGGAGAAACAGCCCCCCTAATTTTTACAGCGCTCAGTTCTTCCTTCTGGCCCAATGGTTTTCTAGAACCCATCGCCACGTTGTCGGTACTCGTTTTCAATTTTTCCACCTATCCCTTTGCACCACAACAGGCATTGGCCTGGGCTGGATCCCTAATTTTAGTGTTATTAGTTCTGATTGCTAGTATTGCAGCCCGTATGGCGACTAAACGCCAAATTTATTAATGATGACTAAGGAACAAACACAACCCATTCTCCAAGCCAAGGGTGTGGATATTTGCTATGGCCGTAAGCGAGTCTTGCGTAATGTTTCTCTGGATATTCCTAGGCATCAGGTCACTGCATTTATTGGTCCCTCAGGGTGCGGCAAAAGTTCATTGTTAAGGTGTTTTAACCGTCTCAATGATCTGATTAATGGGTTTCAGTTGAAAGGTCAAATTAATTATCACGGTCACAACTTATACACCAAACGGATTGATCCAGTGGCAGTCCGTCGCCAAATTGGCATGGTATTTCAGCGACCTAATCCGTTTCCTAAATCAATCTATGAGAATGTTGCCTATGGTGCTAGGGCGATCAAATACTCGGGTAATTTGGACGAGCTAGTGGAAACCTCACTCAGGCGGGTTGCTCTCTGGGATGAAGTCAAGGACAAACTCAATCAAAGTGGTCTATCTCTTTCAGGAGGGCAGCAGCAACGGTTGTGTATTGCACGAACCATTGCAGTTGAACCTGATGTGGTACTAATGGATGAGCCCTGCTCGGCCCTGGATCCTATTTCCACATTCAAAATTGAAGAACTCGTGCATGAGCTGAAACAGAGATACACGATTGTTGTTGTCACTCATAATATGCAACAAGCTGCTCGAATCTCACAGATGACTGCATTTTTTAGTACAGATACCTCTAAGGAGCATCGTGGTGCCAGCCATCTAATTGAATATAATCAAACTGACGTTATCTTTAAGCATCCTCAACAGCAAATGACCTGTGACTATGTTCGCGGACGCTTTGGTTAATGGGAACAGTTGCTCAAGCAACCAGGTCTTGTATAAAATCAGGAGTATCATCAAAGTAATCTACCCTAGGTGTGTTTTACACCTATTAGTTCAGCCCTCAAACAGAAGCTATCCGACTATTCTAGGCTTCATGAAATAAAGATTTCAGGCGTATGATTAAACCTTGTCCACGTCCGGAATGGTCGTTTTTTAGTGGAAGAGCCTACGAGGTTTAACTTGGACGTGGTTTATGCTCCTGTTTCATTACTAGAATGAAAGACTCTTTACATTATGAAGCTTTGACACATCTAAATTGGTACCCAGGTTGTACAGATGCAACAGCAACAACAAGATAAAATTCTCTACGCGATTATTATAATTAGTATCGGTATATTCGTTGCGGTATTTGGTAGCATTTTATGGGCTCCACAGAGGGGCGTTAAACTACCAGTGCAGCTAAATGGTGGTGATGACGATAACCAAACTAATACGTCCACGTCTTCGGGCCAATCAGAGACACTTCAAAATATTCCCAAAGGAATATTTAACTATGGTGGCAGCACAACATGGATTCCAGTGCATGAATCCGTGAGTGACATGATTACTAATGATTTTCCTGACTTTGAGTTGCGTTACACCTTACCTGCCAATGGATTACCAGGCTCAAGTACTGGAGTCAAAATGCTTTTAGAGGGGGAGTTATCATTTTCAGAATCATCCCGTCCCCTGAAAATCAAAGAGTATGATGAAGCAAAGCAACGTGGCTTCGCCCTCGAACAAGTTACAATCGCTATTGATGGGATTGCAGTAGCCGTTAATCCTAACCTCAACTTACCTGGATTAAGTGTTCAACAACTTCAGGCAATTTATACAGGACAGGTTACCAATTGGTCTGAATTGGGTGGCCCTGATATGCCAATTAAGGCCTTTAGCAAGGATCCAGAAGCATCTGGAACAGCTAAGTATTTCTTGGAATCGTTGCTAGATGCGGATGCATATGGTGCTAATGTTGAGTTTGTGAATGAGACAACGCCTACATTGAAGCAGGTCATCCGTGATCCGGGTGCGATTTTTTATGCTTCAGCACCAGAAGTAGTGAACCAATGTTCAATCTACGCGATGCCAATTGCCTCTCGCAGTCAGCCTGATAACTTTATAGCGACCTATGAAGGGCCCTGGAGGACGGGAGATGCCTGTGTAGCTGAGGCCAATACAGTGGATAAAACAATCTTTCGCGATGGTAGTTATCCCTTAACTCGACAACTGTTTGTGATTATCAGAGTCGATGGCGGTAGAGATGAGGCAGCTGGACGGGCTTACAGTGATATCTTGCTATCGCCTAAAGGACAAGAGTTAGTGCAACAGGCTGGTTTTGTGGGTGTTCGTTAAAAGTATTTTTTCTAAAATGCTTTCAACGTGAATCTTAGTTGTATCTAGAAAAGGAACATCAGGATCGACAGATTCCCTTAGAATCAAAGGCAGTTCTGTTCCCCCTAAGATTACCCCCTGAATGCCATAGGTCTGCTTGATCTTTGTCACAATATCAAGCAGACCATTTCTAGTTTCTTCGAGAATGATTCCCTTAACTAGTTCACCCATATATTTTTTATGGATATAATCCTGATCCGTTTTGTCAGGCACAATCACGTCAATATCTTGTTTAGCTAATACCTTGTCGTAAAATCTCCCCTGCATGGTAAATCGGGTACCCAATAACCCAATTTTTTGAATCCCTAATGCCTTAGCTGTGGCACAGGTAGCTTCAACGATGCTAATCATGGGTAAGGATACTGCTGCTTGCACCTCATTGAAGACAATATGGGGGGTATTTGAGGCAAATAGAGCAAAATCAGCACCTGCAGCGGCCAGCTTGTTGACTTCAGCAGTTAAATACTCTGAAGCCTCAGTCAGCTGATTGCTACCAATCAAAGCCAGCATCTTTTTCATATTGATGCTGTTGATAATAATCTGAGGATAGTTACCGTTCTTTTCTCGTTCAAGGTAGCCAGAAACAATAAACTGATAATATTCAACGGTAGATGCAGGGGCGATTCCACCAATAATTCCAACGGTAGACATAGTTTTTATTAAGGAAAGGTAATTCAGCTATAGAATTGATAAAACAGGTCAAGTGGGGCAAAAGATATCTGTATCACCCTTAGAAAATCCTCAAAATCCCGTCACATTCTTTGGCAATTTTTATGGCTTCACGTAGATAGCCAATTCGCTGATCTGATTCTTCTCGCAGCCACACCATATCGATATCCACCGTTCGATAACTAATGGGACCAGAGCGTATAAATTTTTTATCCCAGAATGCTTCAAGCATAGTCAACTCATGCCTTAACTCGTCAAGTTCTGCTCCCGTTGCCTCAAATGCATTGTCATAATCATAAACTGCCCCAATTAGCTTAACTAGCCGTAGCCCTAGTCTATGAGCGGGTACATACCATCGAAGATAGACAGATTTTGACGATCCTAAAGGCTTATCGTATACGTACACATTATCTTTTTTTCGAACAACATAGATGTAAAATGCCATAATTTTTTCAATCAGAAGATACCTAATTGTATCTACTCAGCTTTCTTCGCCACAATAAACATGGCTTTGCCTTTATCTGGCTGCCAATAATAGCTGGTGCAGTTTTCTAACAGCGTATCAAGAAACTGTTGGCAGCTAGAGCTTTTTGAAGTATCTAACAATGGGTAACCGTTCAAAACCGGCTTTTTCATACGTGTGTCGTGCCGGAGCATGACCAGGGTCTCCTCCTGTCTCCACCATGGCAATAGTCATGCCAGCCTCTTTCATCCAAGCCAGGGCAAATTCCGTCAAAGCTGTACCAATCCCGTGACCTTGAAAGTCTGGATCGATAGCAATCATATAGATTTCTCCCATACTAGATTCGTCATCTAGCTTTATAGCAACAAACCCTGCAATAACAGCTTTATCAATAGCGACCCAAACGTTTGTGTCTTCTGCAGCACAGGCATTCTCAACAGCCTTTTGCTGACTTACACGCCAACTATCGGGATAAAAAGCCTGGTACACATCTGCATTCATCACTGTTTGAAGCGACTTAAACACTGGAGCCCATGCTCGTAGTGAAAGACGAATAACAGCATTAAAATGGTGTGGAACGTAGGGTTCAATTTGCATCCTATATGATCTTCAGATCCTTGGATCGTTTTGCGTGCTGCCAGCATTAAGGTATGTTAGCTTCAGTCACTAGCCCCCTACCGGTAGGTAAATCTATAGGTACTATAAGCAAAAAACTATGCAGGAATTGGTGATAGTGATCGTATCGGGTCTCATTACCTTAGCCGCATCGTCTCTGATAGCGGTATATCAATCGCGTACTGAATTCCGTAAGCTGAGAAAACAGCTAGAGCAAACCTATACAACAGCCTTGTTTGACAAGCGTCTGGAGATGTATCCAATACTGTTTAAAATCCTTAATGATTTTAACCATAGGATTGAGTATGGTTCACCCAACAAACAACAGCTAATGGAATTTCAACGTTGCTACGATGATTGGGGAGCTAGCCATGGACTATTGCTAACACCCGTTACGGCCAAAGTGGTGTGGGGCTATCATAACTATCTGATCAACTTGCTAGAGCAATATCATGATAATCCTGTACCCCTAGAGCAATGGATAGAAATGCGCAATATACAGGTTGTTATCGGCAAATTTTTACGAGCAGAAATTGGCGTCTTCGATACTACAACGGCAGGCAACCCTGAGCTGGAGAGACCTTATGTCAAGGCTATTATCGACAAATTGGAGCATAGCTCACAAAATATCCGTAGTAGATTTAGATATTGATCGAATGACTACCCCTTTCTAGTGGGCTTTGATTTTGCTAACCCTTGGTTCTAGAACCAAGGGTTAGCTAGAGCCATCTCAACGGTGAGCTTAGGTGCTTTCTGTGACCTAATTTTGCTCGCCCAAAGTGGCTAACAAGTAGCGCTTGCCATTTTGCTCAACCACAATGCCATCGTTGGCATCCATATCGTCATCGTTAGCCAGGGATGTAAACGGAATAAAATCGCCCTTCTCTGTCAAGATCCCCATTACTTTACCGGAGGTTTTCTCATCTTGCTTTGGGGTAACTGAGTTAGCACCAGCTCCCTTAGCCATTAGTAACAGTAATGCAAACGGTAGAAAAACAAGAACTGCAGGTGACATTGGCATTTCCTCCCAAGAATGGTAAAGATGTAACCGACGTTTACTGATCAACAGCGCGTTTCAATCGTTGGAAACATTGTGGGCTTCAATGTCTTAACTATAATTTCCGGAAAAAAAAATTGAAATGATCAAATGCATCAACTTGCTGAGTAAAAAGCGGAAGCACGCTTTGTAGAAAACTACAAAGTTAGAAGGCCGGATAAATATACAGTCCTAGGTGATGAAGGCTGGCTTGGTTTAAGCGTGTCAGAGGGTATGCAATAGAAGGGCTATCTAGATGCAAACGCTTAACTACCTGGTTTGTGTAGTAAGTTGAGCTGGGTACCAACTTAAAGCGGGAAGTTTTCCCAAGGATAGATGTCAGAAGTCAGGAACCAGAAGCCATATCCCTTCTCCATTCTGGCTCCTGACTTCTAGATTCCTAGTTAACCAGAATTTCCCAGCTTGAGTGGATACCCGTTGAGCTAGCTATGTAGCACGATGAATGAAAGAATATAAATGGCACTTAGTAATGGTCTGGCATTGTTTGGCACCGTGGCTGTGCTAGCAATTATTCCTGATCCAAGTGTACTTTTTGTTGTAGTAATTTTATGCTTTCGAGTTTATTCATGGCTTGCTACTGCTATCGGTGCTGCTGCTGATTTTGTCTTTATTTTGTTAGCCTGCCCCTGTGGAGCATTGCTGGAAAGAGTGCCTTTTTCTTTGTGAAGTATATCGGTGCTATTTGCTTGATTTACTTGGGGATAGTGATATTGCGATCGCACCCTCAACAACAAGACATCAAAAAGAGTAAAGAAGTCTCTTGAGCTGCTAATTTTATCGATCGTTTGCTGATCACATTGAGCGTTCCATAAGGCTTAACTATCTAGGAACTAACCCACTTCCGTCATCATAGTCTGTATGCAATTCAGTAATATCCAGCATAAAGGAATTCAATACATCACACGTATTGTGGTAAAAGTATTTTCCATGAGATTCGATTCAGCTCAAATTGTCATTAGTAGTATCTTGTTCAAATAACAGCCACATCAAGATTCAATCAAATTTGTTCTTATTTTCCTGGTTGTTTACTCTGACTAGAATAGGGGCAATTTTTGGAGCTGCCACTTTATATCAGCTAACAAACAAATTTTGTCCATTTTGAGAAAATGCCCCTCAGCGAAGGGGGCTCAATAACAGTCTTATTTGATTAGGCACTTGATTCTTAGGAAAATCAGCAAACAGAGATGTCCATAATGCTTCAAAAACTTTAGTCGGCTAAGATCGCTTTCTTTCACGTCATCAACTTTTTTGAGTGCATAACAGTTTTTTTATGGTTGTGTTAAGAGTCAATAAGTCTTTTATTAAAAAGCCGTCCTTTTCTGATCTGTTCGTCTTACCTCTTGAATAAAGTGAAATCCTCTAACTCTTTTGGTATTTCATAAACTAATGGTAAAGGCATATAAAGGTTCAATCAGATTTGTTCTTATTTTTCTGACTTTGTTATTGTAAACTTGACTTAAAGTTTTTGATTGGTGACTTTACCTATAGAGAATCTACCTTGATACTGACTACAGAGCTTCTAAAGCTGTATGGTATGTCTACCTTTGATAGTTAGCATCAGAAGCAGAGCATGAGAAAAAGTTGAGATGCTTTTTTCTGTAGCACAACTATCAGGTCTCAGGTTTGCTAGAAATACCGAGGCAATTAATCTAGTTAGCCCCCCAAACAGATGCCGGGTTACTTGCAAACCCAAATATCATTCTCAACTCCAGCTTTGCACCCCAAGTTAATCGATTGGGTGTTGCTGCTTTTCGCAAGCGTAAGCAAGCGTCGGAAGTCGAGGCTTAACCTTAGGGAACCTCGTCAGGTTTCCTAATAGTTTGCTTCACCAAAAGCCGGGAAGAGTCTATTAAAAGCGACTTTTAATATCAATTTGTTGCCTGGGCTGCATCATAAAATTCATCATTTTTCATCGTCAGAGCAATACATAATAGAGGGCTTATCCATGCTACAAGATCAGTTTCAGGACGTTACTGAATCAAGTTTTCCTAAACTTCTAAAGAGAAACGATAATCCGGTCTGGGACGAGTGGGAAGATACAGATGGTGATGGTCTTGTTGATAGGCAGCCCAGCTATGGTGTGGCTTGGGGTGACGCCAATGGCGATGGATATGCTGATCTGTACTTAAATAATCACTTTGGCGATCGTAATGGCCCACCGCCTTCGCTGTATATAAACCAGCAAGACGGTACCTTTGTAAATCGACTAGACCTATTTCCAGCTGATGATCGTGGAGATATTGTTAGGGGCGATCGCCATGGCAATATTTGGGCTGATTTTGATAATGATGGTGATCAAGATTTAATTCAGTTAGTAGGGCTGAACTCAGATTCAGAACCCAGTAGAAATAAGCTTTTTATCAACGAAATAAACGAAGGCGGTATTTTTGTTGATAAAGGCGTTGACTTTGGCATCACCTATCCTGAGTCCCGAGCCCGTGAAGCAACTGTATTTGATTTTAACAATGACGGATTGTTGGATTTCATTCACGGGTCCCTAACCGATGGCACGAAAAATCCTGAGTTACCAGCAACGGTTTTCCAGCAAAATCCAGATGGCACATTTTCAGATGTTGGTGCGGCAGTTGATTTCGAATTTGACCGCAGCTATGGGGTTGAGTACGTCGCCCTAGCAGACTTTACGGGAGATGGGCGTCTGGACGTTTTCCAGAAACAACCTAATGACGTCTATGACATTACCTCTGGCAAGTTCGTCAAAATCACCGACTCGTTATTTGACGGTGTTACCCTGCAAAACGGTAGGGGATTGGTCGATATGGCCATTGCCGACTTCAATGGAGATTTAAAGCCTGATATATTTCTGCCTAGTTCCGGTGGCAATGGTCATCAATTGGTATTGAGTTCCCCAACTGGTTGGGAAGATAAGTCTGTTGAGTCTGGGGTACGCTCAGTTTCCTATCGGACAACGGATGGCGGCGGTGTGGTTACAGGTGATTTTGACAACGACGGGGATGTGGACCTGTTTGCCCTTGACCGTAATGGTGGTCCTGATTTTATTTTTGAAAATCAGGGGGATGGGACATTTACAGCCAATGCTTTTTCAGATACCACCCCATTGCCGGGTGTACCGCGACCCGATTTACGCACGGTGGCAGTGGCAGACTATAACAATGATGGCTTTTTAGATCTACTGGAAACGACCCATAGAAACGACCCTACGTATCGCTTGTTGCAGAATAAAGGCAATAGCAATAACTGGCTCTCGATTGATCTAGAAGGGACGGAATCCAATCGTGACGGTATTGGAGCAACGGTTTACGTGACAGCTGGTGGTGTCACTCAAATGAGGCAACAGACTAACGGACAACACCACAGGGCACAGGATCACAAACGTATTCATTTTGGTTTGGGTGATCAAAGCACAATCAGTGAGATTCGAATTAAGTGGCCCAGCGGAATCGAGCAAGTACTAACTGGAGTGACTGTTAATCAAATTCTTCAAGTTGTTGAGGCAGAGAGTCAATTCGAGGCAATTGATGATTCTGCCATCACCTCCCTGGATACAGCCATCGATATTCAGGTTTTGGCTAATGATGCCATTACCCCAGAAACTGTATTCACCTTATCTGCCGATGGAGCCAGTAACGGTAGCGTTGCAGTTAACGATAATAGTACGCCAGCTGATAGCAGCGATGATTTCATTACCTATACCCCTAATGCAAATTTTGCAGGGACCGATGCATTTACCTATGAAATCAACAACAGCGAGGGCGGCACGGATACGGCGACCGTTAATGTCACAGTTCTCAACGGGAATCTACCTGTAGCAACAGATGACAGTGGAACAGTTGCAGAAGACTCACAGATCACCCTGGATGTGCTGTCGAATGACACCGATGCAGACAACGATATCTTGAGCCTTGAATCTGTACTCTCCAGTAGCAATGGTAACACTAGTATTGATGGCAACCAGGTGGTTTATACCCCCAATGCCAACTTCAATGGAACTGACAACTTTAGCTACACCGTAACCGATGGTAATGGGGGCTCTGCGACTGCCACAGTAACTATCGAGGTAACAAGTGTCAACGATGCACCGGTAGCCAATAGTGATACGGTCACCACAGAGCAAAATACAGCTGTTCAAGTGCAGGTGCTTGCTAATGATACAGATGTTGATGGGGATACCCTGACGGTCGTATCTGCTAGTGGGGCCAGTGAAGGCACTGTAGAGATTCAAAACAATCAGATTCTCTATACCCCTAATACTGATTTTCTAGGCACTGATTCCTTTACCTATGACGTCAGTGACGGCAATGGCGGTACGAATACCGCTACTGTCAATGTCAACATCACTGAACCAAGTATTCGCGTTGAAGAAGGACTCCTGAGTCTATACACCTTTAATGAAGGGAGTGGCAACACCGTCTTCGATGTCTCGGGTGTTGGCGATCCCTTAAATCTAGAAATCGACACGACCACTGGCGTCACCGGGGGAGAAGGGTCCCAAATTACCTGTTCCTGCGGCAGCTGCCAGACTTGTAACTCTCAAGTATCCTGGGGAGATGGCACCCTAAATGTCAGTTCCCACAGCCTGATTGGCTCTAATAAAGTGGGCACCAAGCTAATCGATGGTATTCAGGAGACTCAAGAGATTACCATTGAAGCCTGGATCAAAACCAATAGCCTCACACAAAGCGGACCTGCCAGAATTGTTACCCTCTCTGCCGATGCTGGCAACCGAAACTTTACCCTGGGGCAGGATGGAGACGACTACGAGGTCCGTTTGCGCACCACTACTACTGGCAACAATGGTTTTGGCAAAACCGTCACCTCCACTGGATCACAAGTACAGACAGAATTCAGCCATGTTGTCTACTCCCGCGATAATACGGGGTTTGCCAGCCTTTACGTAAACAATCAGTTAGTTGGCTCCAACACCATTGATGGAGACTTCTCTAATTGGAACGCTGGGTACCAGTTTGCCTTAGCTAATGAGCTAGATAGTACCCGACACTGGCTGGGCAGCTATGACCTGGTGGCCATTTACAACCAAGCTTTTGATGCTAGCGAAGTGGAACAGAACTATCTGGCAGGGGCATCGTTTGGTGATATCCCTACTAATGCTCTTCCTGTCGCAGTAAATGACAGTGGAACTGTTGAAGAAGACTCCCAGCTGACCCTCAATGTGTTGGCCAATGACAGTGATGCCGATAATGATAACTTGACCCTGGTGTCAGTATTGCCCGGTAACAATGGCACAACGTCTATTGAAGGGGGGCAGATTGTCTACACACCAACGGCCAACTTTAGCGGCACTGACAGTTTTGACTATACGGTCTCCGATGGCCAAGGGGGCACTGACACAGCGACCGTAACCATTACGGTGAATAGTGTTAATGATGACCCTGTGGCTGTGGATGATACAGCGACCACAGACCAAGACTCTAGTCTGCTAGTGCCGGTGTTGTCTAATGACAGCGATGTTGAGGGTGATACTCTAACGGTGTTGTCTGCCACTGCAGGAAGTGCTGGCAGCACCGCCATTGAGAACAACCAGATTCGCTATACTCCTGACGCTGGGTTTGTCGGTGACGACTCGTTTAGCTACACGGTGGAAGATGGTAACGGCGGTAGTGCGACAGCCACCGTCAATATCACGGTGACTGAATCCACTTCGTCGCCTGGAAATACCGCCCCTGTGGCTGTCAATGACAGCAGTACGCTGCAGGAAGACTCCCAGCTAACACTCAATGTGTTGGCTAATGACAGTGATGCCGATGATGATAGCTTAAGCCTTGTGTCAGTATTGCCCGGTAACAATGGCACAACCTCTATTGAAGGTGATCAGGTCGTCTACACGCCAACAGCCAACTTTAGCGGCACTGACAGTTTTGACTATACGGTCTCCGATGGCCAAGGGGGCACTGACACAGCGACCGTAACAATTACAGTGAATAATGTTAATGATGACCCTGTGGCTGTGGATGATACGGCGACCACAGACCAAGACTCTAGTCTGTTGGTGCCGGTGGTAGCTAATGACACCGATGTTGAGGGTGATACGTTAACGATAGTGTCTGCCACTGCAGGTAGTGCTGGCAGCACCGCCATTGAGAACAACCAGATTCGCTATACCCCTGACGCTGGTTTTGTCGGTGACGACTCGTTTAGCTATACCGTGGAAGATGGTAACGGCGGTACGGCTACAGCAACTGTCAATGTCACAGTGACTGATACGACGACTACAACAGGACGTGTGAACGAGGGTCTCTTGAGTCTGTATACCTTTGATGAGGGGCAGGGGAGTACCGTCTTTGATTTGTCCGGTGTGGGTGATCCGTTAAATCTTGAAATCGAGAATCTCAATGGTATTAGCTGGGGGAACGGCATTTTAGATGTCACAGCCCCTAACCTAATCGCATCAAATCAAGCGGCGACTAAGCTGATTGATGGCATTACTGCTACCCAAGAGCTGACCATTGAAGCCTGGATTACCCCAGATAATCTCTCCCAGCGTGGCCCAGCTCGGATTGCAACGCTCTCGTCAAATATTGGTAGTCGCAATGTCACCCTAGGTCAGGATAGAGATGAGTACCAGACCCGTTTACGCACGACAACCACTGGTAACAATGGTGTTAACAAGTTAGTGACCTCGAGTGGTGATGCCGCAGATACAGCGTTAAGCCATGTGGTCTACTCTCGTGATGCCAGTGGCCTCGCTAACCTGTATGTGGATAATCAGCTGGTGGGCACGAATACGATCGATGGTAATTTCTCCAACTGGGATAGTCAGTATGAGTTTGCGCTAGCCAATGAACTCGACAGCAGGTCCCTGGTTGGGAAGCTATGACTTGCTGGCTATTTACAATCAGGCCCTTGATGCCAGTGAGGTAACTCAAAATTATCTAGCTGGAACCCAGGTCTGAGAATGAGCCCCCCACCAATACTGCCCCTGTGGCTGTCAATGACAGCGGCAGCTGCAGGAAGACTCTCAGTGACCCTCAATGTGTGCCAATGACAGCGTGTTGATGATAGCTTGACCCTTGTGTCAGTGGCCTGTGGCATCACGATGAAAGTGGTCAGATTATCTACACACCACAGCTAACTTTAGCGGCCTGACAGTTTTGACTCTACGGTCTCCGATGGCCAAGGGGGCACTGACACAGCCACTGTGACCGGTGAATGATGTTTGATAACCCCATTGCTGGAGATGATACGACCACCACAGACCACTCGAGTCTGTTGGTGCCAGTGTTGGCTAACGACACCGATATCGATGGCGATACCCTGACATAGTGTCTGCTACAGCAGAGTAGTGCTGGCAGCACCGCCATTGAGAACAACCAGATTCGCTATACCCCTGACGCTGGTTTTGTCGGTGACGACTCGTTTAGCTACACCGTGGAAGATGGTAACGGCGGTACGTGCGACAGCCACCGTCAATATTACGGTGACTGAATCCACTACGTCGCCTGGAAATCCGCCCCGTGGCTAGTCAATGAGCAGTACGCTGCAGGAAGACTCCCAGCTAATACTCAATGTGTTGATGACAGGTCAGGGGAATACCATGCTTTGATGTGCCCGGTGTAGGCAATCCATTGAACCTGGCAATCGATAACTTAACGATGTTAGCTGGGGTGAAGGTATTTTAGATATACGGTCTCCCAGCGTGGCCCAGCAGGCGGCCACTAAACTAACTGCAACGGCTCTCGTCAAATATCACTCGCTACCTAGGTCAGGAAGAGCTAACCATTGACAGCCTGGATTACGCACAGATAATCTCACCCAAGTGGTAACAATGGTGTTAACAAGTTAGCGACCTTGCGAGTGGTCGGATGCCCAGATACAGCGTTAAGCCATAGGGCAGGTTAGGGATGAGTACCAGGTGCGTTTACGTACTCAGTGGTACAACGTAAGCGGGTACAATCGAGTGGTGATGCCGCAGTACAGCGTTAAGCCATGTGGTCTACTCTCGTGATGCCAGTGGTCTCGCTAACCTGTATGTGGATAATCAGCTGGTGGGCACGAATACGATCGATGGTAATTTCTCCAACTGGGATAGTCAGTATGAGTTTGCGCTAGCCAATGAACTCGACAGCAGTCGTCCCTGGTTGGGAAGCTATGACTTGCTGGCTATTTACAATCAGGCCCTTGATGCCAGTGAGGTAACTCAAAATTATCTAGCTGGAACCCAGATAACTGAGAATGAGCCCCCCACCAATACTGCCCCTGTGGCTGTCAATGACAGCGGCACGCTGCAGGAAGACTCTCAGCTGACCCTCAATGTGTTGGCCAATGACAGCGATGTCGATGATGATAGCTTGACCCTTGTGTCAGTGTTGCCTGGTAACAACGGCATCACGTCTATTGAAAGTGGTCAGATTATCTACACACCAACAGCTAACTTTAGCGGCACTGACAGTTTTGACTATACGGTCTCCGATGGCCAAGGGGGCACTGACACAGCCACTGTGACGATTACGGTGAATGATGTTAATGATAACCCCATTGCTGGAGATGATACGACCACCACAGACCAAGACTCGAGTCTGTTGGTGCCAGTGTTGGCTAACGACACCGATATCGATGGCGATACCCTGACAGTGGTGTCTGCTACAGCGAGTAGTGCTGGCAACACCGCCATTGAGAACAACCAGATTCGCTATACCCCTGACGCTGGGTTTGTCGGTGACGACTCGTTTAGCTACACGGTGGAAGATGGTAACGGCGGTAGTGCGACAGCCACCGTCAATATCACGGTGACTGAATCCACTTCGTCGCCTGGAAATACCGCCCCTGTGGCTGTCAATGACAGCAGTACGCTGCAGGAAGACTCCCAGCTAACACTCAATGTGTTGGCTAATGACAGTGATGCCGATGATGATAGCTTAAGCCTTGTGTCAGTATTGCCCGGTAACAATGGCACAACCTCTATTGAAGGTGATCAGGTCGTCTACACGCCAACAGCCAACTTTAGCGGCACTGACAGTTTTGACTATACGGTCTCCGATGGCCAAGGGGGCACTGACACAGCGACCGTAACAATTACAGTGAATAATGTTAATGATGACCCTGTGGCTGTGGATGATACGGCGACCACAGACCAAGACTCTAGTCTGTTGGTGCCGGTGGTAGCTAATGACACCGATGTTGAGGGTGATACGTTAACGATAGTGTCTGCCACTGCAGGTAGTGCTGGCAGCACCGCCATTGAGAACAACCAGATTCGCTATACCCCTGACGCTGGTTTTGTCGGTGACGACTCGTTTAGCTATACCGTGGAAGATGGTAACGGCGGTACGGCTACAGCAACTGTCAATGTTACAGTGACTGATACTACGAGTACTGGCCGTGTAAATGAGGGGCTGTTGAGCCTGTATACCTTTGATGAGGGGCAGGGGAATACCATCTTTGATGTATCCGGTGTAGGCAATCCATTAAATCTTGAAATTGATGACCTCACTGGCATTAACTGGGGTGAGGGTAATTTAGACATTACGGCCCCTAACCTAATCGCATCAAATCAAGCGGCGACTAAGCTGATTGATGGCATTACCGCTACCCAAGAGCTGACCATTGAAGCCTGGATTACTCCAGATAATCTCTCCCAGCGTGGCCCAGCCCGGATTGCGACGCTCTCGTCAAATATTGGTAGTCGCAATGTCACCCTAGGTCAGAATAGAGATGAGTACCAGGCCCGTTTACGTACTACAACCACCGGTAACAATGGTGTCAACAAGCTAGTGAACTCGAGTGGTGATGCCGTAGATACAGCGTTAAGCCATGTGGTCTACTCTCGTGATGCCAGTGGTCTCGCTAACCTGTATGTGGATAATCAGCTGGTGGGCACGAATACGATCGATGGTAATTTCTCCAACTGGGATAGTCAGTATGAGTTTGCGCTAGCCAACGAACTCGATGGCAGTCGCCCCTGGTTGGGAAGCTATGACCTGCTGGCTATTTACAATCAGGCGTTTGATGCTAACGAAGTGGCCCAGAACTATCTGGCAGGCGCTGATGCAGCCTTTGTTGTTTAGTGCAAAGGCTTATGGCTGAAAGCTTTTAAGTGTTACCCAGGCTGCAAAATGCCTGATTTTTGCGGCCTGGGTAATCAATCTCTTGAAGATTTTGTCGAAGAGTCTATTAATCCCTTCGTGTATCAGCCACCCGATAAAGCTTTTTCTCAAATACAGGCTCTAGAGTAGCGTTGTAACTAGTTTCCAGAAAGGTGAGAAACTCTTGATTAGGAAAATAAACAAATACATCACTGTAGGTTTTCTTTGCTTCAACCAAGTTAATCTTGGTATTCCACTGGTCTGGTTCTAAATTCTGAATAAGCTGAAAATTTACGTTGTCATTGACTTCATGACTGAGGGCCAGGGCAAAACTATGGGTAGCCGCACTTACCACTAACGGATTCTCTGATGCATTAATCAAGGGAGCCAACTCTTGATTCACTACACTAGCAGTACGTCCTTCTTCTAGATAGTCCAGGTCAGCTGCGCGGATAACGGTGATACTCGATATCAAACCACAAGCAAGTAGAACAACAAATACGCCAGTCCAGGTCATTCTCTCCCACCGGTATCTGGAGCGCTTGATGGCATTGGCTAAAAAAGAGGCCACCACCAACGTAATAAACAATAGGGCCGTTAACAAATATCGCGATCGCAAAGACCGTTCTCCCCCCAGCAACAGATCTGGAGGCACCAGTACACCGTAGTTGATAACAATGGGTAAAACCAAAAAACTCCATATACGACCTGGGGTCCAGCGTAGTAAGCAGTAGAATGCCAGAATAACTAATAGTAAGAATAAAATATCAGCCAATCTCTCAATAGAATTGGCGTGATTTAAGTTTAAGAATAGATCCCCAATCTTATCCCGAGTAAACCTAATAATTTCTAGCAGGCTAGAATTACGCCTTTGCACACCTTGGGTATTGTCATCAAGCGTATTCAGACTGGAAAAGATAACCCACAGCCAGGGGCCAAATGCTAGTATTCCTGCCCCAGTTACACTGCAAAACGCCACCAGTTGTTTACGCTTAAAGACAATGACATACAGACCATGGGCAAGTAAAAGAAAGCCAAAAAATAGGTGAGAATAAAGCCCCAGGGCTACCGTAATACCATAGGCCAACCAGTTGAGACTCTTTTGTTCTCTCAACGCCCGTAACACAAAGACGCTAGAAGCCAGTATTGCCAGGGTTAATAGGCTATATTGACGTGCCCCCTGAGATAATAAAATGTGGTAAGGAGAAAGGCTCAATAATCCCACGGCGATCCAACCAGTCAAGGCTGACTGAAATAGCTCTAAGCAGAGCCAATAGGCCCAGGGTAACGCAAGCACCCCCAAGCATAGGGCTAATACCCTAGCTGATAGAGGATTTTGCCAGAGTTTGACCCACAACCATGAAATTGCATAGTAACCAGGGGTATGCTCAGGAGACGTTGCTAAGGCGGTTAGGGTGTCACCAAAGGTTTTATTATCAGAGGGGATTTGATAAGCCTTTAGATCTTGGGTAGTCAGGATTTGACCACGAAAGGCCTCTTTTTTGACTTCTTCTTCGTAATATCCAGAGAGGCGGTAGAATCCTCTCACTTCATCGGCATTATACGGTTTAACCGCTAGATAACTGAGGGATAAAATTAGTCGCAGCACAATCAGTGCGATGACAATTCCCTTCAACCAGGTAGGGACACCATAGATAACAGTTTGAGGAGGGGTCTGTACCTCTTCACTAGCAAACGTAACGAGGCCATGGTTGCCTAGCCTCCATAATATGACTGCACCAATAGCAGCAGCGGCGAGTCCTAATAACATTATCCTTACAGTTGAGCAAACACACCCATCGGTTACTCTTTTTACTGTATCAAAGACTCACCACTCACGTTAGACTGAGGTTTCAACGGTGAACTCAGCCCTAGTGACGAGATGCATTACGGCCTGTACTTATATAAATGGGTTTTTTCTAGCTTTCCGTAGTTCGAGTCGGAGGGATTGTCAAAGTAGTTCCAAACCCATCGCTGTACTTCAAAGGCCGTTATTTTGTCCCCTGCCTTAGCCTTTTTGTTGTGGACATCACCAAAGGACTGGAGTAGGCTATCGCACTTTTTGACCCTTGCGATCGCATCCTGATGACAGTCCCTAAAGGTCAAACGATAGCGCGTATTCATAGGTGGATAGATAAATTTATCAGCGCGCTCATGCACCTTATCCCCCGACTCATAGTGGGCAATCAGTTTGTTGTAGCCCACAATACCTGAGGTGTCAGACCCAGAGAACATCTGCAGTGATGTTAGCGGATAGTACTCCCGATGCTTCACCCAAATAAATGACATCGTAACAATCAACACCGACACCAAAATCGGATACACAAACATCCGTTGGGGACGTAGCGACTCCTCTTTGTAAGCCTTCCGCTGGCCAAACTTAAACCAGCCCCGCTTGTGCAACCAACGGCGAATAGCCGTGTAATCGTAAAAGATGAACTGCACCAGGACTAAGTCCAAAAAGACAATATTCTGGAGAAAGATAATCCCCACGTGCATTGCCCCCATGGCCGCTGGCATAATCCACCGAGCCCAGCGGAAGAAGAGCACCAAACCATAGGCCAGCTCACCATAAATGCCCACAAATCCCAAAAAGCCAAACACAATATCCGGCGCATGGACCAAACTGAGGGAAACACTCCAGTCAGTTTGCAGCGGCTCCAGGGTAGTCGACAGCAATTTAGACTTCAGGTTCTGGGGGGCCCACCAGTAGAACCCAGAGAAGTAAATCTTACTCAGGCCTGCCTGGATGTAAGAAACCCCCAAAATTAACCAACAGGCATAGCGAGCCCAACCGTAAATCGGCGCAGGTTCATCGGCCACAGGCACGGGCTCACCCCGCCGCTGCTTTAACCAGCGATCGACCGATAGACCATCATTACACGGGGCAAAGGAGAGCACTGCCAGCAGGTAAACGGGCAGCAGACCTGTATGGTAGAACCAGGTGTACTGTCGTACGATGCCGCCTAAAATCAGGTAGAGAAAAGCACCAATGGGCACCACCCAGCGGGTCTTAAAGCCGATTGTGCCAAGAATTAGCACCAGAGCCGTTAACCATTCAAACAGCTGCAGACTTGGTTGATGACGGGAAAACGCTTCAAACCCAGGGATATTGTAGAAATAACTCATCACTCCCATGGGGGTTCGAATCTCCTCCGGCAGCAAAGCACTGCTGGGCAGATCCTCCATGATCAGGGTCATGATCACGAGCGTACCGCAGCAAATAATCCGAATCGCGCCCAGGGATTCAGGGGTAGCTTCAGGCACAAACCGTCGAGCAAACCAGGGACTGGTAATCAACCAAGAAACCGCCGCAAAGCCCAAACAAATAAAGAACCCATTTTCAGCCGACTGTTGAGGTGCCAGCAAGCGTTCAAAGGCCACCCACCCCAGGGCTGCCACCACCCCAGCAATGCAAATCATTAGACGAATGCGGCGGGTGGGCAGTTGCTCAAACCGAATCCGTCTGAATACAGCAATGGCTGCCGCTATGAGTCCGGCCAACACGCTGAACCCAAAGAGTTTTTTACGGTTCAGGTTGAGGAACATGCCGACGGTTTCTAGCGTACTCGGGGGTGGAATATCACCGATCTTGAGTCGAGGGATCGACATGACGTCCCAAGTCTCTCCACCATTAATAGATTTATAGACAATGGCATCAGCGGCTCCAAACGCAAACAGGGTGTTGTCTTCTGCATAATTTGGCGAAAACTGCAGCGCCCGACCGGCACAGGGCACATGGGTATACCGAGAAATCGCCAGGTCCGCCGTACCGATGGCCTTAAACGTGTTACCCCCATCCTCACTTTTGAAGACTCCCCGTCCCCGCACACTGGCAATAACAGTATTATCGTTCGCGTAGTTAGGGGACACATCAATGGCTTCGATATAGGGAGCATCGCCATAGGCTTTACCCTGTAGCGCTTCCCATGTGTTACCCCCATCCTCGGTGCGATATAGACCTTTAGCTGAGCCCACAAACAGGGTTTGATCGGCGTCAAAGTTGGGAGAAATGGCAATTTGCCCTGCAGGCAAGTCTTCTAACTCGGTATTCTCCGTTAACAATGACCACTTTTGGCCCCCATTTTCGCTTTTGTAAACGCCGCGCTCACCCGTATTAAAGAGGGTTTTATCGTTGGCATAGTTAGGCGAAATCACCAACGATGGAGAATCATTACCGTGCTGCTTAGCCAACTGGCCGATCTTTTCATATCGCTTACCGCCATCCTGGGAGCGGAAAACAATTCCCTTCTGGTTAGTACTAAAAACGGTCTTGTCAGCTTTAAAGTTTGGCGACACCGCCAGACTCACACCACGCACTTCCTGGCTTAGCGGATGGACAGACCACTTTTGACCACCATTGGTTGAGCGCAGAACCTTGGTGTAGAGAATCGATGAAAAGAGGGTTTCATCGTTGGCATAGTTGCTAGATAGAGCAATATCAAAGAAGCGGCGAGGATCCTGCTCACTTCTCTCCACATCTAGCGGTTTGAAATCATTGGTAAACAGGGGTAAATGGAGTCCCTGATGGATGCTTTTCCAGGTACTACCGGCATCGTTACTGATGTAAAGTTCTCCAACATAGGTGGCAACCGCCAGGGTTTGATCCTCGGCAAATGTTGGTGAAACCGCCATGCTGATAACAGTCCCCCAGGAGAGCACCTCTAACTCTTCCCACTGTTGCCCTCGATCCTGACTGCGAAACAGGCCATTAAAGCCCCCTAAAAACAACGTCTGATCCGTTGCATAGGCCGGTGAAACCGCCAGCTCCTCAAAATGAGGCACCTCCATATCATCGGCTTGATTGTCTCGGGTTAAGCCTGTGGCCATCTCTAGCCAAGACTTTTCGGCAGGCTCCCACTGCCAGGTCCCCGTTTCCCAGGTCGACAGCAGCAGAGTACCGTCGGGGGTAAAGGCCAAATCTTGACTGTGTAGATCGGTCAGACCTTCATTGTTGGGAGAGAAGGTTTTTCCATTATCGGTAGATTGATAAACGCCATCTAGCTCGGTGCCGACATAGATCGATGCATCTGGTGCTATGGCAATGGTTTCAACAATGCCTGTATCCTTTAGCTGGGCAAGGGATTGCCACGAAACACCATTGTCCTGAGAACGCCAGAGGTTGCCCTGCTCATCCCCAAGCAGCATAAATTTATTATTGGGGTCAAAGGCCAAATCAGTAGCTGAGACATTTTCCAAAACCGCTGACCATTGATCGCCGCCATCTTCCGTACGATACAAACGGCCATCACTGGCTTGAGTAAAGGCTATCTGGGCATTACCAGGGGACACCTCAACCCATTGCAGGTCTAGATTCCCTAATCCTGTACTGTATGCCTGCCAGGTATTACCCCCATCTTTAGAGCCGTAGATACCACCTCCGGTAGTGGCCACATAAAGCACCGACGAATCCGTCGGCGCAATTGCCAGGGCAATCAACTCGTCACGGCTGTCCAGACCATTATTCAAACGAAACCAGGTTTCACCCTGGTCCTTAGACCTGAGCAGGTTTTTACGCACTAGCGCATAAACAGTCCCATCTTGCTCATATTGGGGCGAGACGACGACTTGTGGTACGACATCATGGGGACGATGGGCATAGGCTGGTGGCATGCCGACATTCCAGGCAAATAGAACCACTAATAGAGCTAATACCCAGGAAAATAGTGTTTTCGAAATAGCAAACGACCGGCAATTAACCATCTCTCTAGTAAAAAACTCGTTGTAGATAAATCCCATAACATCTCAGACGGAACCTCTGGCGACCCCAGCTACCGACGCCTATGTTTCTCTATACCAAACATAAATAAGAATTCATCGTAAGAACATCAGGAAAAAATCCATCAGATATCTGACCATAGGTATTGTTTACCCCACAACCATCTGTGAATTACATCTAGTTCAGTTGAAACTTCACAAAGATGTAGAAGTACTTACATACCTGAAGCATACTGCTTCCAGCAGTAACGGGGTCTTACTTACAAATGGATTCACATAAAATTTATATTACCCATAGGATATGAAGCTATTCATTGTGAGAGCGACATTCCTACTTTTAGGGGGTATCAAGTTATGCCGGGAAATCTCGACTAGGACTGAATTCGGAAGTCAGAATAAGTCCTCTGGACGACTTAACGGTACGAAAGTCATAAGGGGAGGGCGTTCCGAACTCCGAATTCCGAATTTCGTAGGGCTTTGCCCTTCTCGCAGAGTACTCTAGATCCCTGGGGAAATCGTCCCGCTTTATGTTGGTAATCCTTTAAGCATTGCGTCAAGTTCAAAATTTTGGGAAGACGGTGATGGGTAAATCAATATTGATGGTCGTTTTCAGTCGTCTGCGTCTGTAGCGGAAATACTACAGACGCTTAATCTCTATTAATTAGCTCCATGAGACCGTAAAGTAAATTATATTTTCTTTAGGATCAAGGTCTACGGTTCCAAAAACAGCTTGGTTGCTGGGGCTGATGGTATAGCGAATTTCGCCGGACTCTAATCGGGTGCCTTGGTCAAAGTTAAGCCCTGGGGAGTCTTGGATCCATGCTTCTAGAATTGAATGCTCAGCTGTAAATGAACCGCTAAAGGTTCTAGAAAATGAACTGCCAGAGGTCATAATCCGAAAATCTTTAGCGCTTGGCGGGATAGGTGCAAAATTTCCCCATTGCCAGGCAACGTCGATCATAGTTTGCTGCATAAACGGGTTATGGTTATCCAGCCAATTAGGGGCGATTAGCCACAGGCTACCTACCCCAATCACCATGGCAAGGGTGCCAGCACAGCCTACGCATCCAAGTTTGAGCCCCCGGTTATTTGCTTTTAATTTATTCAGAGCAGTCATGTCCCTACTGACTAGAGTATCTATTGCTTTTGACGCTATGGTTTATGCTTTGATTCATTTGCGCAACTATTGCAGGGGGCAACTGTATTCTTGGGATGGGCTCTGGTGGGTTTCGATCACTAGCGCTAACGGTTAACCTGACTTTCAGTCACCCTGCCCAGAAGGGGATTTGCCTTAGATATCATTTGATCCTTGTTATTTAGGGGCTTTTTAGAGGGGTTATGGCGACAAGTTTTAACTTTAAGCAGTTTATGCTCATTATTCTGATTACGAGCTTATGGATCAATAAAATCGTATGGGATGGATTTGTTAGGAGATTTTTTTTAGACAGTGTTGATGTTTTTGAATGGGTTTATTAGGAGATTTTTTTAGACAGTGTTGATGTTTTTGGGTGGGTTGGATATTGGATATGAAGCCAAAAGTGTTGCTTGGGGTCCCTCTGAGTTCCCCAAACCCCCTTGGCCAGGGCCGGAACGCCGCTCTAGGATCCACCGTATCAGGGTATCCCAAATTGCATCAGATAGGGGGGTAAGGGTGGTGCCTTGTGCCCATTCTGAAGTTGAGGTTGAAAAATACCTTTTATCAGGCTGCACCTTTTATAAGGCTGTACCTTTTATCAGGCTGCACTTTTTATCAGGCTGCACCTTTTATCAGGCTGCAGCCTTCAATTAATATCGGGACATTCTAGATTTGATATGTCCCATGAGTCGTCTGATTAAACACCATCATCAAAAGTATCGTCAGTTACTGATTGTTTTGGCTGTTACTTTTTTGGTGTCGCCTTTTTTAAGGGCGGGTATTGGTAATATTCTGTCTATTTCGCTACTGCTATACACCATTATTGTGGTGATCAATAGCTTTGCGTTGCCGAGACGGTTGATGGCGGTGTATGGTGCGATCGCAATCACTGCTGTCTGTTTAGAAATTATCGCTAACGTCAGCGAAGTCTCTTATCTAAACCAGCCATTCACCCTGATATCTCAATTTATTTTTGCCATCTTCCTGGCAGGAGCTGCCTACTGGATTGGACGAGATATTTTCACCACCCCTAATGTAACGATAGATACTGTCCGAGGGGGGATCAGTGTTTATCTTCTAATTGGGTTTGTTTGGGCGTTACTCTATGGCATTGTTAATACCCTGGATGCCAATGCTTTTTCACAACCCCTGCTTCAAAAAGATTCCTATCTAAGATCAATTCATTTTAGCTTTACCACCCTGACTACCTTAGGTTATGGCGACATTGTTCCCCTGAGTGAAGTGGCTCAAGTATTAACAAACCTGGAGGCCATTGTTGGTCAAATGTACTCTTCGATACTAATTGCCATTTTAATCGGCAGCTATCTTGCCCAGCGGTCTAGACAACATCATTAACCCTAAAGGTAACCCTGCTACAGGGAAAACTGTGCAACCATTTTCCTCAAAGGCAATAAAGCTTAGATGTTAGACTTTAGCTGTTTGTGCTTTACCTACTTGAATTCAAAAAGTTTATTTGGCAACATTGGGTAATCTCATTGGGTAACTTCACCCAAGCCTTTCAATTTAACCCCTTACCGTTATCCTTATGACCTCTGACGGTATCAGCCCCCAACCGCCCATTGATCAGCCATTGAATACCTCTGTAGAGGTGGCTGTGGAAACTCCACCCTCATCTGCCACACCTCCGGCTCAATCCAGTACCTTTCCAGGCTGGAGAAAAAAGGCCAACAAACCCCTCTGGCCAGCGGTTGCTTTGGCCATGCTCGTGGTCGCTGGATTTGTTGGTGTAAAAGTCTATAAATCGTTGACAGCGGCTCCACCCTCTGACGATATCGAGGAGACAGCCGCTGAAGCCCGTTTACCCGTACGGGTGCTCAGGGCACAGAAAGGGCCGATTCAAGGCTGGGTATTTGATGAAGGGTCGGTCTGGCCAGTCCGACGACGACTGCTTAACTTTCAGGCCAGTGGCGACATTACCTATGTGGCTAAAGTCGATGGCATAGAACTGCGGGAAGGAGATTTTGTTTCTCGGGGGCAGCTACTGGCAACCATTGATGCTCGTAGACAGGAATCGAGCATTGCTACGGCTGAAGCCGATATCCAGGTGTCGGAAACTCAACTGGGTCAATCGAGGGCTAGTATGCTGCAGGCCCAGGCTAGCCTGGAACGGGCAAAGTCAGACCTGGCCCTGGCGCAGACTGAGTTAAGGCGCTATGAAAATTTATTTGAGCAGGGGGCGGTATCGGAAAGCGATCGCGATTCCTACGTCAATCGAGTAGACCAGGCCGCCGCCGCTCTAAAAACCGCTGAACAGGATGTTCGCTCTGCGGCTGAGGGCATTCGGTCCTCTGAAGCATCGGTGGATGCCTCATTTGCTCGCCTAAACGAAAGTGCTGTGGACTTAGAAGATACCCAACTGGTGTCTCCCATTGATGGGGTGGTGGCCTATATCAATATTCGAGAGGGTGAATATTGGAGCACCCAGTATCTCAATACCAGTAGCCCCCAAAATTTGATTGAATCCGCCCCCATCGTCGTCGTTGATCCCACATCCTTTGAGGTGGAAATCGAGCTGCAAGCAGGAGAAGCGGGCGAGATTCAGCCAGGGCAGCGGGCCTACGTCGTGTTAGAAGAGGACGTCAGTGCCGCCCAGGCCGCTGGGGCCAACTCCCAGGGCTTGCTGGACATTGCCAGACAGCGGGGCAGTGGTGGTAAAGTATTTGCCGTCAGTCCGTCCCAAACCCCCGGCAGTCGTGGCACAGAAATCAGTATTCGCGATCTAGACCGAGTCCGCAGTCTAAAAGTAGGGGGTCGAGTATATGTCTGGATTGAAGTAGCGAGTGACAATGACGCTGTTGTCTTGCCCGTTGGTGCTGTGGTTTCCAGAAATCAACAATATTATGCCTTTGTGGTCAATGAAGTGGACGGTACCGTGCAGCAGCGACGGGTGACTGGTGGCATTGAAGGATTATCTGGCGTAGAAATTCTCTCCGGTGTTGAACCAGGGGAGCTGGTGGTGGTTGAAGGACAAAACCGTCTAGTAGATGGCACCCCCATCGAGATTGTGGACCGGAAGTAACAAAGCTATGCAAATCGACGAGCGCGCTATTGCTGCCCCCGTAACTAAAAAGGGTGCCGATACTTCCTCAACACCTGGTTGGATGGAGTTCTTCTTTACCCGTCAGATTTTTGCAATTCTGCTCTGTTTTATGCTCCTGATGGGGGGCTTAATGGGGTACTTCTCCATGGTCAAAGAGGGGGACCCAGAAATTAAAATTGCCCGTGCCATGATCACCACCACCTGGGGTGGTACTGATGCAGAAACTATCGAAAACCAGGTCACAGACAAGCTAGAAGAAGAAATCAAAAGTCTCCAGGGGCTGGATGACTTTACCAGTGCCACCTTTAATTCGTTTTCCATTATCAATGTTGCCTTTAAGGCAGAAGCCCCCGTGGCCGAATCGATTCAAGAGCTGCGGGGTAAAGTGGACGATGCCGAGTCAGAACTTCCCGAAGAGTCAACCGGGCGAGAGAAACCAAATTTTGAGCAGTTATCTCAGCAGGATTCACCGGTTCTCACCCTGGCCCTGACGGGAGAGGGGTTGGATATTGGTTTGCTGAGTCAGGCTTCCGAAGACATACAAGAACGACTGGAGTCTGTAAAAAACGTACGGGAAGTAAATCTGGGTGGTCAGCGTGATGAAGTGATTCACGTGCAGATGATCCCTAGTCGGTTAACCACCTTAGGGATTTCCGCCACTCAGGTGCGCAATGCGATCCAGGGGGGCAATATCGACCGCTCCTGGGACCTGGTGCGGGATGATGAAATTGGTGCCCAGGTGAGACTCTACGGTCGTTTTCGTACCCTGGACGATTTAAAGAATCTCCCCGTCACCCGATTAGATGAGAATCGGGTAGTGGTACTGTCGGAGGTGGCGGATGTTTACCAAGGTCTAGAAAGAGAAACCCAGCGGGCCTTTATTAGCTGGGAAGGGAGTGAGTTTAGCCCCACCATTAACCTGGAGGTGGTTAAAGTTGCCGGCAGTGACACCATTCAGGTGATTGAAGATGTCCTGGCGGAAATGGAGCTGATAAAAAATGATCCCAGTATCTGGCTCTATGGCATGGACTATCGAGTACTCACCAATGATGCGGGGACAATTCGTAGCGATTTAGCCAATCTGGGCAGTAATGTGCTGCAGGCATCGCTATTAGTGTTTGCGATTTTGTTTGTTGCCCTTACCTGGAGAGAAGCACTGATTGCCGGGTTAGCCATTCCCATGACCTTTGCCGGGGTGCTGTTTATCCTCTGGATGCTAGGGTATACCCTCAACACTATGGTCACGGTGGGGATGATCCTGGCCCTGGGACTCTTAGTGGATGTGTTTATCCTGATGTTAGAAGGGTTGCACGATGGTATTTTTGTCCAGGGGTTGAGCTGGTCTAAAGCGGCCATAAAAACGATTCAGACCTATGCATCCCCTGCGTTTACAGGACAACTAACTACCATTTTAGCCATGGCTCCGCTGATGGCCATCTCGGGTACCTTGGGCAAATATATTCGTTTGATTCCCATTAGTGCCATTACCTGTCTGGTCATGAGCTATGCCCTGGCGCTGTTGGCCGTGGTGCCCCTGTCTAAGTTTCTCCTGGGAAATCAAGGCGGCAGCGGTGAGTCTAAAACCTATGTGGATCGCTTAACAGAAGCGGCTTCAGAAAGATTTTCCCACTGGAGTTTACGGATCACGGTGCCCAATCGTCATGTGGCGCGTCTGTGGACAGCGGGGGCCATTGCCCTGTTTGTTTGTGCGGTTATTTTATTTAGCCAGCTGCCCAGTTCTTTGTTTGCCGTGGCTGATGATAACAAACTGAGCCTAAATGTAGAACTGCCGCCAGCCGCTACCCTAGAAACCTCTCAAGAAGTAGCGGACCTGATGGGTGAGGTGGTGCGCAACTACAGTGACCCCAATGGGGAAAAGGTATTTGAAAGTGTGGTAAAGCTGGTGGGGCAGCGGAGCAATCTGGTAGCTTCTAGCGAAATTAAACCGGGGAATGCCGATTATTTTGTTGGTCTGTCGGCAGTATTTGTAGATCGTAACCAACGGGCCCAGGATTCGTTTGACTATGCTTACGATCTTAAAGTCCAGATGGAAAGAGACATTATCCGGAACTATCCAGGGGCTGTATTGAGTACCGGTTTTCCCCTGTCTGGTGGTGGCGCTGATCCAATTGCCATCGAGATTTTTGGTGATGACTTAGAACAACTACGAGAAATTTCTAGCGAGGTGCAACAGGCGCTGCGAGAGATCCCAGGCACCATGGATGTGCGGGATGACCTGGGGAATCTGCGGGAAGATTATAAGCTAGTACCAAAGCGAGAGTCGCTTAATTTCTATGGCATTAGCCAGGATGAGGTGGGTCTGCAGGGTCGCTACATGATGATCGACAATGATGTGGGAGACTATGCCCTGGGTAGCGGCGAAGAAGATCTTGAGATTCGTTTGAGTACGCGTTGGCCGTCCCAGCAGGGGAAGATTGGTGGTCCTTCTCGATTGGATGAATTTGCTACCATGCGGTTTATTAACTCCGATGGTGAGGCGATATCGCCCAATGCGTTGTTGGAGGAGGTGCCGGGGGCGGTACCATTGGCAATTACACACCGAGATACTCAGCGGAGTGTGACGGTGCTGGCTAAGGTGATTCCGGGGCAAGATTTTTATGACTCTCAAATTTTGGCTGAGCTAACGCCGAAGCTGGATGCGATGCAGTATGACCCGACGGATGAGGGAAATCCTGACCGTTGGCCAAGGGGATATAGCTATCGGTTTGGTGGGGATGCGGATACCAGCAGTGAGACCTTTGGGTCGGCGGGGCAGATGCTGGTGGTGGCGATCTTCTTGGTGTTTGCGGTGCTAGTGTTGCAGTTTGGGTCTTATACGCAGCCTGTGATTATTATTCTCACCATTCCGTTTGCGTTGATTGGGACGTTGTTTGGGTTCTTTGCTCTTAGTCTGTCGTTTTCGTTTCCGGCGATGATTGGGGTGATTGCGCTGGTGGGGATTGTGGTAAATGATGCGATCGTAATGGTAGAGACGATGAATGAGCGGCGCAAGGAGGGGTTGGATGTACGCCATGCGGCGGCGGCAGGGGCAAGTGATCGATTAAGGCCGATTTTGACAACGTCGATTACAACGATTATTGGTCTGTTGCCATTGGCGTTTAGTGATGCGCAGTGGTTTCCATTGTGTATGGCGATTATTTTTGGGTTGTTGTCGGCGACGTTGATTGCGTTGCTGGTGGTGCCGGGACTGTATTTGCAGCTGACGCCCAATACCTCCAAGGTCACTTCCTAGGTCAGAAAACTTACCAGATGTAGGAAAGCTTTAGGGTAAAACCAGGCAATACATCTTCGCCCGATAGTTGAGTCGGATTCTCCAATTTTTCAACGGGCTGATTGGGGCGGTAAATTTCAACAAATCGTCCTTTACGATTGATTAACCAGCCAAGTCGAACGCCATTGTCTAAATACTCGGTCATTTTCTCTTGAGCTTTGCTGAGGGCATCGCTGGGCGACATTAACTCCACTACAAAGTCAGGACATAGGGGCACGAACTGTTCTTGTTGTTCGGGGGTGAGGGCTTGCCATCGTTCTAAAGCGACCCAGGCGGCATCGGGTGAGCGGTCGGCTCCATTGGGTAGTTTGAAACCAGTGGATGAGTCAAAGACAATGCCTCGTTCGTTATTGTCGGACCAGTTAAATAGCTGCTGGGTTAAACGGCCATTACGATTTCCTGTTTCTCCGCCTGTCGGCGAGATAATGACTAAATTTCCTTCGGCAGTACGTTCAAACTTCAAGTCGGGGTTCTGACGACATAGCTGATAAAACTGCTGGTCAGTTATGATAATGGCTGATTCAAGCTTAAGGGTAAAAGCAGTCATCAGATGTACTGGTTAATCTACTGGATGCTCCATTGTAGCAGCTGTAAAAATGGGCATAAAGGCTGCAGATGAGGCTTGGGGGATAGAATGGAGCATAGTGTCTGAGTACGTTTGGTGGGCGTTCGACGGTGCCGGATATTGCGGTGTTTGTTTGGGACCGGATTCCCCGTGATGAGAATGGGGAGGTTGACAATACGTTTCCGGCTGCACCGGATTGGACGATTGAAATTTTGTCGCCTGACCAAAGTCAAACTAAGGTAACAAAGAATATTTTGCACTGTTTGCGGCATGGGACTAAGGTGGGCTGGTTGATTGATCCGGGTGAGCAAACTGTGTTTGTTTATCGTCCAAAGCAAGAATTTGAGGTGTTGGATGAGCCAGATGAGATTGTTTCTGTACCATCGTTTGCCAGTGAGTTACAGCTGACGATTAAAGGGTTGTTTGGTTGGCTACTGGTGTAAGACATGTATAGTTACCAGTAAGCTACATAATTTTCGGATCTTAAAAGAGCGATCGCACCCTCTTTGGACAGGATGCGATCGCATCGCCCTAACTAATCTTCACTTTTTTAGTCAAAATCGCCATCACCTCATTGGGTCGCCCGGTGGGTAGTGGACGACTCCAGTCGTTGGGCTCAGTGTAGTTGAGCTTATGCAACAGCTTGATGGTGGTCTGCACAAAGGTCAAACTGCCCAGCAGCAGATGTCGTCCCATTTCGTAGGAGGATTCTGGTAGCGGGTCAGGCTGACGGGTGAGCGCTGATGCGCCCTGGGTTGGGTCTTGAAACATGGTTCTGGTTCTCCAGAGATACGACAAGGAAAGCCAGAACCCAACAGCTCAGCCCCCGCGATGTATGGCAAATCGCAGGGGCTGAGGCATAATAAGCCCATCCCAAGGATTGCTCTGGAATCCGCGGGTCAGCCATCGGTTAGGTGTTGCGAGCACCTGCCGATGGTGCCAAGTTATTAGGTTCTAGTAGAACAGCTGCACTTGCAGCATTGGGTTACTTTAGACCGGGGGTTAGGCTTTCGTCAAGCTAGCGTAATGGGCTGTATCACGCTGTTATCAAGGCACTGAGGAGATGCTTCTGGCCGGAAAAATGCTCATTTCACTGGTTTAACCGTCAAAAACGGTAGATATTGACCCCATCGAACAAGGATAGTCTTAGCGACCCCCTAAAACATCACACTCACGATAAGTCTTGGTAGATGGCTCAATAGTTTATTTGAACTATTAAAGCGAGGTTAAAGCTTTCTGGATAACTCCGACTCTGGGGGTATTATCCAGAAAGTTTCTGGGTTAATTGCTTATAAGGTGTTTATCCAGAAAGTTTCTGGATAACTCCGGCTGGAAGGTATTTATCCAGACTTAGTCTGGATAACTCATAGTTAGGCGCGCGACTCGAAGTCGTTCGGGGGAGTTGGAGAGACTCCCAAATGACTCTCCCCGCCAGTGTTCAGGCGGATGTCCGCCTCGGAATGTTCGACCAGTAATGGGAGGGCAGCATCAGCAGACGAGGTTAAATGTCGCAGTATCTTCTGAGCCAACAAGAGGGTGCAGGCTAGGGCAAGATTGCTAAGGATAACGCAAGTGAATCCTTGATGAGGCTTCGTTAATGTGAGTTCTCGAAATGGCTGATACGAGAATTTTGGAGCATATGGGGGTTGGTAGCGTCTAAATACCAATCAAGAACACCCCGCTCTCGGAGTAAAGAGGAATCCTAAAGCAATCATATCTCCACCCCGTGCGGAACGAGGAAACCCCGATAGAGTCCTGAAAATACTTTATTTTCCAGGTAAGCGGAGGGCAACCAAAGCTGAACTCTCTAGCGGGCACAGGATATCCCAAGAAGCGAAAGCTGCCAGCCGAAAAACCGGAATTCATCAGATAGGGCATTTGCCAACCTGAAACTCGTGGGATAGGTGATGGACGATGAAACTTAACTGATTGGGAAAAGTTAGGTGCAAGCTTCGGCTTGTAAACGTAACCATCAGGACAATCTGAAAAGGTTGTTAAGAATCGGAAAAACTGAATTTCAAGACATTGCTTGATATACAGTGAAAGTTGTACGTACGGTTCTGAACGGGATATATTTAAAACCTGCTTCCTTACCCGACGCGCGACTCGAAGTCGTTCGGGGGAGTTGGAGAGACTCCCAAATGACTCTCCCCGCCAGTGTTCAGGCGGATGTCCGCCTCGGAATGTTCGACCAGTAATGGGAGGGCAGCATCAGCAGACGAGGTTAAATGTCGCAGTATCTTCTGAGCCAACAAGAGGGTGCAGGCTAGGGCAAGATTGCTAAGGATAACGCAAGTGAATCCTTGATGAGGCTTCGTTAATGTGAGTTCTCGAAATGGCTGATACGAGAATTTTGGAGCATATGGGGGTTGGTAGCGTCTAAATGCCAATCAAGAACATCCCGCTCTCGGAGTAAAGAGGAATCCTAAAGCAATCATATCTCCACCCCGTGCGGAACGAGGAAACCCCGATAGAGTCCTGAAAATACTTTATTTTCCAGGTAAGCGGAGGGCAACCAAAGCTGAACTCTCTAGCGGGCACAGGATATCCCAAGAAGCGAAAGCTGCCAGCCGAAAGGCAACCGGAATTCATAACGGGGCAGATAGGGCATTTGCCCAACCTGAAAGGGGGCTGACGTGGGATAGGTGATGGACTTGAATGAAGGTGAGATGAAACTTAACTGATTGGGAAAAGTTAGGTGCAAGCTTCGGCTTGTAAACGTAACCATCAGGACAATCTGAAAAGGTTGTTAAGAATCGGAAAAACTGAATTTCAAGACATTGCTTGAGCCGTATACAGTGAAAGTTGTACGTACGGTTCTGAGGGGAGGAAGCGGGATATATTTAAAACCTGCTTCCTTACCCGACAATTGCGCAATATTCTTGTGGTAGAGTGAGAACCAATCATCCAACCCGACATCAGGTGAAAAGAATTGTACGAAAAGCAGCCCAGAAGATCCTAGGCTTTGAGCCAGCATTGCCGGCGTTAGAAGCCAAAGTAGCAACCAGCATCTCCGATAATCAACGATACCCCCAAGCCTGTCTTCGAGCTGCAAATGACTATCGACTCTTTAATTCATTTAGGCAGAGTCATGATTACACACAGATTCTTGAGCATGTCTCCCATGATCAAGGGGCTGCATATCTGGATGAGATAAAGAGATGGCCTGACGTGTTTAGCGCACTTCCTGATATAGCCCATAACGATGATTACGGCGGGCCTGTTCTTCATTCTTATCCTGGAATCGCTCCGATATCTCCCAGCACACTTAGATATGCCAAAGTCTTGTGTGACTTATATAGCTTGTTTGGCTCTCTGGATAACTTTCATATTGCTGAGATTGGCGTTGGCTACGGAGGGCAATGCCGTGCCATAAATTCAACATCATCGCCAAGTAGTTACACACTTATTGACTTGCAGCCAGTTCTTCAGCTTTCACAGAGATACTTGGACTACTACATCTTGAATTCACAGCTAGTTTATTCAACCATGAACCAGCTGGCAACCCATGAATATGACTTACTGATTAGCAATTATGCCTTCACCGAGCTTCCAAGGGCAGTTCAGGATGTTTATCTCTCTAGGGTCGTTCTGCCTTCGATTCGTGGGTATATTACATATAACCAGATATCTCCAGACTCGTTTATGTCCTATACATCAGATGAGCTGCTTGAGATGATTCCAGGCTCGGCCAGAGTCGACGAGGTTCCTCTCACTCATCCCATGAACTGTATAATTGTCTGGGGCCAGAATGGCTAACATAGGCCCTGAGGCGGACGAGGTCAATAGCAAATGCTAAAATTCTTTTTCTGCTTTAGCTTTAGCGCGGATTCAGACGTTCAAAATTGACCTAATAGTCAGGTGTTCAGGGAGACTGAACCTGCGCTATTAGATGGGGCTGCGTTGCTGAATGATCATTGATACGGGTTAGCTGTTCATAAGATATTTCTCCAAGTGACTGCATAGAGTGCTCGATCTTGTTTTGGTTGTTACTGTTTTTATTGCTTGTTTTCAAGTGCAATTTGTTCTTCTTGCACTTATTGTTTAGGTTGTTGTTGAACGCCTAATAGCTTTACTAGTGGTGATTTTTTACGTCTCAGTGCAGCCAGATATTTCTCCTCGTCATAGGGTACACCATCTTGCCAACAACGCCAGAGAATTCTCCCCCACTTATAGGCCAAGGCTCGAATCGCTTTTTGATGTGACTTACCCTTTAGTCGTTGTTGTTGATAAAACGCTTGTGACCAAACCGAGCGAGGCCTGGCATGAGCAACCCACTCGACAAAGGTTTGTCTTAGAAAGATGGGGCAAGACCAACGCCAATGAACCCATCGCTTTTTGCCACTCTCTTCTTTGACTGGCGCGATGCCAATGTAACTCAAAAAAGACTGAGCGCAATTAAAGCGAGTTCGGTCTTCACCAAAGGCCGCTAACAATCGTGGCGCTAAATGAGGCCCAGCCCCTGGCAATGCCTTAAAAAGTTCTGCATCCGGCAGCGATTCAAATAACGAGGCAATTTGACGCTCAAACACAATCAATTGCGACAAGACTACTTTCAATAAAGCGACTAAGCCTTGCATTAACGCTTGGGCTGGAATGGTGATAGCGTCGTCTCGCGTCAAGGGTGGCCCAGCGTCTTGAATTTGCTGAGTTCGCCGTTGAATCGTGGTTTTGCGAATGATGTGATGGCTACGAAAGAAGTCTCTCAAGACATCAGCTGTAGCAGCTTGAGCCTCTTGTAAATTGGGAAACTGTTCAAGGAATTCACAAAACGCAATGGTGTCTTTATCTTCAAACCAGTCGAGCACTTGAGGAAAATAGGATTTGAGTGCGGCGGTGATCCGATTCGTCAGCCGGACCTTCTCACCCACTAACATGCGACGGGACTCAACCCATTGTCTCAATGCACGATGCTTCGGACAACCTGATGTCCAGATATCAAGTTTTTCACCATGTTTTTGCATCAATTCGACGATCAGTTTGGCATCGATGGGATCCGATTTGGCCCGCGAGGGCTGAAACGCTTTGCGATAGTTCGCGACCGTTCGAGGATTAACGGGCACCAGCACCAAATTCTCGTATTGACATAGGCCATAAAGGAGGGGGCCGCGTTTCTGCTCCAACCCAACCAGCAACTTGGACTCTCCATAGGTTTTTCGTAAGCGATTGACCCAATCTGCAATGGATTGGGGCTTGGATTGAATCGTGCAATGCTCCCAGGTTTCGTTCTGGCAGTCATAGAGCGCAATATCATGTTTACGATCTGCCCAGTCAATCCCGATATAAGCCGCATATGCTGTTGGACTTTGATTGAGTTTCATTGTGCTAAATTGAGGGTGTTTTTGTTTGACGGAGAGTCTGCCACCAGTCGCCTTGCGAAGTGATTATGGAAAGGGTTATTTCCCTGCTCCCTGAGGATTCGTTGGGCAGCGATTGGACTGGCTTGAAGGGCGATTCGATATGTTAGTAGTCATCTTCTGACTGGCGCTGCATAGTCGTCCCCCCAAGCTAGCAGATTCTCTCCTTTCTTGACTCTATGCTTTTTTCCAGATTTAGAACATCTAAAGGGAGGAGCGATACGATATGTTAGTAGACATCTATACTGTCGTCCAATGCATAGTCGTCTCCTCCCATTTTTCTATGCTCGTCCCCCCATAATCCAGATGCAGAAGACGGGAGTATGGGCTGGCTTCACTGCCGAGATTCTGGCCCGCTTCTGATCTGGAGCGTTAGGCTGCATCCCATACAGAATCCAGTTCCCTACTGACTCCTCACTTCTGACTTCTCGCATCGAGAAACCGTCTCGCTTTATATTAATACCCTTGAAGCTTATTCCTCAGGGCAAGCTTCACGAATTGCCGCACGTACAGCATTCGCAAGTAGCTGAACTTGAGGAGATTTCATTATCCTATAGTGATTACCTGGAATATGAACAATACCAAACTCTCCTGTAAGCACTGTGTCCCAGCCCCGATCATCGGTTTCCTCCTCTGCAGAGCAGAGTATCACTCGACCACCATAGGGTTGCACCTGATATCGTGCTAATGCCGTCTGATTAGCTTTGAAGATGCGGAATAGATAGGCCATTTGCGTAGGCGTCATTTCCGGTGGTAGTAAGTTCATCCCCTGGGCAACGGCAAAGAGGTGTTCCAGCTGAGCATTAGGTGCGAGTTTTGCCAGTTTCAATCGATCTAACGACAGCTCACTATCAAACAAACCATTTAAATCAGTGATTAAAGACTGTAAATCTGCCGTGCCAATTTCCTCTGATGTCGCCGATTTTGATGCCTCTATAGGGCTGGCTATTACCTGTGGCGTATAGCTATCAATCAGTACAACAAGCGCTACAGCTTCTCCGATAGATTGAAGCTGTTGAGCCATTTCTATGGCAATAACACCGCCCATTGACCATCCTGCTAAGTAATAAGGGCCATGGGGTTGAACGCTTTTTAAGGCCTTAATATAAGTCATGGCCATCGTTTTAATTGAGTCTAAAGGCGTAACGTTATGATATGGTTCTGGTGATTGAAGACCGTACAGCGGTTGGTCTCGACCCAAATGATGGGCTAATTCGGCGTAGCAGAAAACATTTCCACCCACTGGATGAATACAAAAGAGTAAGGGCAAAGTTCCATGGGGCTGGATCGGAACGAGGGGAGAGTGGTCTACAATCGCATTTTGGCTGTTCAGTAGTCGAGCTTGGGCTTCAATGGTGGGATCAGTAAAGAGCACTGGCAATGGTAAATTAACTCCCAACTCTTGTTCTACTTGAGCCATTAGTCGCACCGCTAACAGGGAATGTCCCCCTAGCTCAAAGAAATCATCGTGTACTCCGACACTATCAAGGTTGAGGACTGCCGACCAAATTTGGGATAGTTGAAATTCTAAAGTGGTACGGGGTGGGGTAAAACTTACAGGAAAAGAGAGATCGACTTTAGGCCGGGGAAGAGTGCGACGATCAACTTTACCATTGGGCGTCAAAGGTATTGCCTCCAAACGGATAAATGCACTGGGCACCATATAAAGGGGTAACTTAGTTTTAACGAATTCGCGCAACTGACCAATTGTCGATTCTCTCTTAGTGACAACATAGGCAATCAGGCGTTTATCTTCTGGGATATCTTCTCGAACAGTAACAACTGTTGAACTGACGTCTGGGTGTGTAGCTAAAACTGTTTCTATTTCTCCAAGCTCTATACGAAAACCCCGGATTTTAACTTGATTGTCAATTCGGCCCAGAAACTCAATGTTCCCATCTTGAAGATAACGTGCTTTATCTCCAGTATCATAAAGAATAGCATCTGGGTGAACACTAAAGGGATTTTGAACAAACTTCTGGGCAGTTTTTATCGGATCGTCATACCCCACAGCCAAACATTCTCCTCCAATATATAAAAAGCCAGGCACCCCTATCGGGCAGGGGGTCAGGCAAGAATCTAAGATATAATACTGTGCATTTTGGATGGGTCTGCCATAGGGAATGCTGGTTAAATTCTGATTGATAGATTCGATCCGATAATAATTCGACCAAATAGTTGCTTCGGTTGCTCCACCCAGACTGACAAGAAGAATGCTGGGAAATACTTTCTTCACCTGCTCAGGCAAGGCTACTGGAATCCAGTCACCACTCAAGAAGCCTAACCGGAGGGAACTGTTTGCTATGGATTTAGATGGCAAGAACGAAATCAATTGTTGAAGGGTTGCTGGGGTAGAATCCCAAAAGGTAATTGACTCCTCACAGAGAATATCAGCCACCTTCCGAGGATCTTGTAATTCTAAATCTGAAGCTACTCGAATTGACCCACCAGCCGCTAGCAAGCCAAAGATATCGTAAACAGATAAGTCAAAACACAAAGAGGTAACAAACAGTAGGCGATCGTCAACACTCACATTAAAAGTCTGGTTGACCCAATCAATTAAGTTGACAGCAGATCTATGACGTACGATGACGCCTTTGGGTACACCAGTAGACCCCGACGTATAGATAACATAAGCCGTATTATTCGGCATTACTGATGTTTCGGGATTTCGAGTGGACATTTGTGATAAATGCCAGTTTGTTGCCCAGTGTTTCTGTAGTACAGTCAAAGCAACTTGCTGTCTATCATTGCTTTCAGTGTTATGTTTTTTAATGATCACATCGTATCGATAGCGAAGTTCATTTTCAAATCCCTGCTCTCGCTTAAGAACCGAAATCTCAGCAATAGGCTCTAATTGAACAGCTAAATCCCAGAAAAATTTCTCATCTACATATAGCTCACTACCCAGATTAGTTTTCGCCTGGATAGGGTGTTCACCATCCTGATTAGACCTAAAGGCTATCAATGATTGTTCAAACTCGTCTTTGCGGCGAGCGTCCATGATATCTGATAGCAAGATCGCTCCTCCTGGAGCTAAGCGTCTTACAGCAAGATCAAGAACGTGCTGTAAATAAAAAGCTCCTGGGAAAAACTGAACCGTACTCGCGAAGATAATAAGGTCAAAGGGGCCATCTTCAATGGAACCAATCTCATCCGCAAAAGCCGTCACGAGCTTAATAAAATTCCAATTATTCTCCCGAAGAATCTCAGCGTTACGTGCTTGAGTGATTTCTGAAGGATCAACACCAACATAGAGATCAACCTCAGGAGCAATTGCGAACATAATTTCTCCTGAACCACAGCCAATCTCTAGCACTCGTTTCCCGCTTCCAAAATATGGTTTCGCTAATCCAACAACGTGACATTTATACTCATCAACTTCGGACTCGGAAAAAGGCTGACTGGTATAGCTGCTAATAAATCCACCTGCCGTGACGCGATCGCTAGCCTGCTGGGCTACCCAATCCCATAACGATCGCACAGCCTTACGATCAATTTTTTCAGGATGGGGGGTGGGATCATCTATATCCAGGCAGATGACATGGGTTAGTTGTGAGTATTTCCATAGCAACTCTTGTGCAGTTCGCAGGTATTTTTGTTGGGTGATAAGACAGCTTACTGCTTGGGATGTAATAATCTTTTCTACTCGCGCAATTGGCCATTGAGGATCAAAAGGAATGTAAGCTCCACCGGCTTTTATTGCACCCATCACGGCAGTTGGAATATTCGCAGAACGGTTCAAATAGATACCAATCTTCACTTCTGGGCCAACTCCGAGTGTTTGTAAGTAGTGTGCGAGTTGATTGGCGCGAACGTTTAGCTCCTGATAAGTCAGTTGTCTCTGATTAAACAGAATTGCCACTGCATCTGGACGCTGTTTCACTTGGGCTTCAAATAACTGATGAATGCATTTATCCTTAGGGTAAGGGGCTTCAGTTTGATTCCATTCAACCAACAATTGGTGCCGTTCTATAGCCGTGAGCAAGGGTAGTTCTGTCACTGATTGTTGAGGGTTAGCGACAATCGCCCTCAATAGGGTCTCAAAATGCCCCACCGCTCGCTGAATCGTTGCTGTATCAAACAGGTCTTGATTATATTCCCAATAACCAATTAGCCTATTATCCCGTTCCTCCAAGGAGAGAAACAGGTCAAACTTGGCGCGACCACTTTCCATTTGCAGCCACTCAAATCTAATTCCTGGCAGATTTAAGGGTTCCATGGGTGCATTTTGCAGGGCGAACATGACCTGAAAAAGAGGCGTATGACTGAGACTGCGTTCCGGTTGTAGTGCTTCTATTAACTGTTCAAAGGGCAAGTCTTGGTGGGCATGGGCATCTAACGCGGTTTGCCGGACTTGGGCCAAGAGTTGAGGAAAGGTCAGATTGTCGTCGAAGCGCGATCGTAACACCAACGTATTCACAAAGAAGCCAATTAATCCTTCAATTTCACTACGATTGCGGTTGGCAATGGGGGTGCCCACCAAAATATCGGTTTGACCGCTGTAGCGGTAGAGTAGGCTACTAAAAGCCGCAAACAACGTCATAAAAAGGGTTACCCCTGATTGTTGACTCAGATGTTTAAGCTGTTCCGTAAGGGTATGATCCAGTTGAAAAAAGATGCGATCGCCTTGATTAGACTGCACCGTCGGTCGAGGATAATCCGTAGGCAAGTCCAATAATGGGGGCGCATCGGCTAACTGTTGCCGCCAATACTCCAATTGTGGCGCAAGAGATTGAGCGGTGGCAGGTTGTCGCTGCCAAGCGGCAAAGTCGGCATATTGAATGGCCAGTTCAGGTAAGGGTGAGGAGTCCCCTTCGATGAATGCTCCGTAGAGCACCTCCAATTCATGGACCAATACTCCCGTAGACCAACCATCGGTAATAATATGATGCATAGTGAGAAGCAACATATAGTCATCCTTCGCCAATTGCATCAACATGACCCGTAACAAGGTATCGTGAGCCAGATCAAAGGGTTGTTGTACCGCATCTTGACCCAGCTGTTGGACCTCAGCCATTTGTTGTTTTGGCTCAACATGCTGTAAATCTACTATCGGCAGTGGTAAATCTCTATGTGGCGATATTACCCGGAGCGGTTTCCCCTCAACAGATTTGAAATTTGTTCGTAAGCTATCGTGTCGTCGGACAATTTCTAGTAGAGCTTGATGGAGTGCCTCCACATGCAGCGTCCCTGACAAACGTAAGCCCTCCTGCTCATTGTAGGCGACACTCTGGTCTTGTAATTGATCTAAAAACCAGAGACGTTGCTCAGCGAAGGATAGGGGTAAGTCTCCTTGACGGGACATCTGTTGAATCAGTGTTCGCTCTGAGGGCGTAGGTTTGGATTCGGTGTCCAGAATATCTTGGCTCAGTTGGGCGATGGTAGGAGATTCAAATAACCGATGCAGCGACAGTTCCCGTTGGAAAACATCCCGCACTCGTGAAATTAGCTGGGTGGCTTGAATTGAATCTCCGCCCAGCATAAAAAAATTATCCAAAACCCCAATTTCGTTCAGCCCCAACACGTCGGCCCAAATATTAGCTAATAGCTCCTCCATAGGGGTCCGGGGATTCACCAGCTTGACATCTAGAACAGGACGGGAGCGATCGGGGGCTGGCAAATGCTGACGATCGACCTTACCGCTGGGGGTAAGGGGCAATTGATCGAGGACCACAAATGCCGAGGGAACCATGTAATTGGGCAGGGTTTCCGTCAGAAACTGACGCACCTGAGGAATCAGCTGATTTGTTTTCTGGCCACTGTATGGTTGGTTCGCATAGGCGTGCCAAGGTTTGGCCTTATTAGGAATCTCACCGGGGGGCTGATCAACGGCTCCATGAGCCCTATCACCCAGGATAACGTTTGTGCCCTGCCGTACAAAGATGACATCGTAGTAGCCCTCATTGCCTTTACTATCCCAAGTGAGATGAACTTGGTACGGAATTTGATCTTGCAACGTCCACCAGACTTCCGGTTCAATGGCCTTGCTCTTGGCATCGTGTAAGGTAATCTCTTGGCGAAGTTCCTTTACCGTTGGGGGACAATGATCCACATTTGACAATAGCGACAGGGCGATAACGTCAGACCCAATTCGGGCATTCGGCACATGGTTGACCACTAATAGGTCAGGGGTCATGTCCACTAGTTTTTGGCGGATGGCATGGATTGCCTCCTCGCCATCTTCTTCACACCAGTCCAGAAAAACAGGTGCGGTAGGTGTGGCAAATTCTTTATCGATGTGCAACACCACATCGTAACGAAATCGGGTCAGCTCATTTTGATGATATCCCCGCTTTAGGTGAATGTCTACATGGCTAATGCGGGGCAGATAGGCCTTTAATGCTGTGAAAAACTCAGGATCAACCATCAATCGTTGTTCACGGGTGCGACGATCGCGAATACGTCTGCGTAGGTCTGCTACCGGGAGAGAATCTGGCGATTGATAGAGCTGCACTGAGGTATGGAACATTTCCAACAACGGTAAACTCAAAATATCTCCCAGGAAAATTTGTCCGCCTGGTTGAATTCTATCCACTGCGGTTTCAATAACTGACACCAAATAATCAATACTGGGGAAGAATTGAATCACTGAATTAGAGATAGCTGTATCAAAGGATGTCGTCACAATCTCTCCCAGGGTATGGGCAGCAGCCTGTTGCAGAACTACAGATGCTGCAACTGAAGGTTCAAGGATTTGACCGGCCTTAAGTTGTCGCTCTAGATAGCGAATGGCCTCACCGGATAAATCTGTAGCATAGTAGTGTTGACACTTAGGTGCCATGCGAAAAAGCAGTAGCCCTGTGCCACAGCCAATTTCTAAAAGGCGCTGGGGTTGCAATGATAAGATTCGCTCTACCGTATAGTCCACCCATTCCTGTACATGATTTGGGTCCAGATCTGTGCCTGTGTAGGAGTCGTTCCAGCCGCCAATGTGAAAATCAGCATCCTGCTCCTGATCAGGTTGAATATAGGCTTCATCCCAAATTTGCCGCCATTGTTCCGTTTGTTCAACGACATCCTGAGTTGCCTTGACCTTAACCTCAGAGCCGGAAACAACATAGGCTACTAAGCGCTTTTGACCGCTGGGTTCTGCTCGCGCTGTTACAACAGCTTGGGCAATATCAGGATGTTGTAACAGGGTTGCTTCGATTTCTTCCAACTCAATGCGATAGCCCCGTATCTTAACTTGGTGATCAATACGGCCTAAACATTCAATGGTGCCATCGGTATGGTACCGGGCTAAATCTCCAGTTTTATAAAGGCGATCACCCTCCTCTAAATCAGCGTCCTGGGCAAAGGGACTGGGAATAAATTTTTTAGCGGTCAACTCCGGACGATTGAGATATCCTCGAGCGACCCCTATGCCCCCAATGTGCAATTCTCCAACTTCACCAACAGCGACAGGGGTTTGATTCTCATCTAGAATGTAAGCCTGGGTATTACTAATCGTCCGCCCAATAGGGATGGTCGCATCCGCCGATTGCACCCGATGTATCGTGGCCCATACCGTAATTTCAGTAGGACCATATAAATTCCACAACGATCCCCCCTTAGGTAATAACTGGGCCGCTAGCTCTGGTGATAAGCGGTCCCCAGTAGAAATGATTTTCAAGTCACGACACCCTGACCATTTAGCATTCATGAGCATTTGCCAGGTCGCAGGGGTAGCTGACATCACTGTCACACGGTGTTGATGAATCAACTGAATTAACTGATCAGGATCTTGGGTTGCTGTTTGACTGGCCACGACCACCTTACCGCCAACGGTCAATGGACCAAGCAATTCTGGAACTGAAACGTCGAAAGAAATGGTTGTAACTGCAATAGACGTATCCGTGTCCCTTAACCCTGGGCAAATGGCAATCGCCAATAGTAGATTCACCACGGAACGATGAGCGATCTGTACCCCCTTAGGTTTTCCGGTCGAACCAGAGGTGTAGATAATGTAGGCTAAGTTACTAGGTACAGCAGTAGAAATGGGATTAATGGGAGAATGTTGGCCGATGTGTTGTTTAGTGCTACCAAGGCAGATTAGTGTAATGTTCTTGGCAAGGTGTATCTGGACATTAGTGGCTGGCGATTGAGTTACAATAATTTTTAGACCCGCATCTTGCACCATAAAAGCAAGGCGATCACTAGGATAGGCTGGATCTAAAGGAACATAAGTGCCACCAGCTTTCATGATGCCGAGCATCGCAACGACCATTTCTAAGGAGCGTTCAATGCAAAGTCCCACCAGTACCTCTGGACCTACCCCCAAGGATTGCAGATAATGGGCAAGTTGATTGGCCTGTTGATTTAATTCCTGATAGGTAAGTTGCTGCTCCTCAAAAACCAGTGCCACAGCATCCGGAGCCTGCATCACTTGGGCTTCAAACATTTCATGAATGCATCGATTCCAAGATGTGCTGGTATCAGTATTGCGCATTTCTGAGGCGTTAGCTTCTTGCATATCCTGTACATCTAGTTACTGCAGTATCCTATACTAGGGGATTAGGAGTATGAAGAGTGTTTTTCATCACTGCATAAAAAAAGGATACAAGACGTCGCCAAAGCACCGTCAAAGACAGGCGGAGATGCCTAACATAGTCCCTGAGGCGGACGAGGTCAATAGCAAAGGCTAAACTTCTTTTTCTAGTTAAGCTTGAGTCTGTATTCAGACATGCAGGATTAACCTGATACTCAGTTGTTCAGGGAGGAGATTGTTCTCTCTCAGAGAGGGCTGCTTTGCTGTATGACCGTGAATACGGGTTAGCTGTTCATCGGATATTGCTCCAAGTGATTACATCGAGTGCTCGATCTTGTTGTTGTAGTTGTAGTAGTTGTTGTTATCTGCCTTTAAAGTATTACTTGTTATTTTTGTGATTGTTGTTTAGGTTGTTGTTGAACGCCCAATAACTTTGCTAGTGGGGACTTTTTGCGTCTCAGTACAGCTATGTATTTTTCTTCATCATAAGGGACACCATCTTGCCAACAGCGCCAGAGAATTCTTCCCCACTTATAGGCCAAGGCACGAATCGCTTTAGGATGACTTTTACCTGATTGCTTCTGCTGTAGATAAAAGGCTTGGGACCAAGTCGAATGTCGACGCGCTTGATCGACCCATTCAACAAAGGTTTGTCTGAGGAAAATTGGACATGACCAACGCCAATGAACCCAGCACTTTTTGCCGCTTTCCTCCTTGACAGGGGCAATACCGATATAGCTCATAAAGGCCTGAGCCGACGTAAAGCGCGTGCGGTCTTCGCCAAAGGCGACTAACAGTCGTGGCGCTAGATGCGGTCCGGCTCCCGGTAAGGCCTGAAATAACTCGGCATCTGGCAATGACTCAAACAGGTTAGCAATCTGTTGGTTAAATTCAGTTAATTGTTGTAAAACAACCTTAAGCAGAGTGATTAGACTTAAAGTCAGTGTTTTAGCCGGTATCACAATGGCGTCATCCTCAGTCAGCGGTGGGCCTGCGTCTTTGATTTGCTGAATCCTACGCTGAATCGTCGTCCGTCGAACAACATGATGGCGATGGAAAAACTGAGTGATTGTTTCAGGGGTCGCTGCTTGGGCCGCTTTGACATCGTCGAACTGCTCAATAAACTCACAAAAGACCTGCGTATCTTTATCTCTAAACCAATCAAGAACTTGAGGAAAATAGGATTTGAGTGATGCGGTGATACGGTTAGTCAAACGCACCTTTTCGCCCACTAACATCCGACGCGATTCTACCCATTGTCTGAGGGCACGATGTTCAGGGCACCCTGCCACCCAAGCCTTTAGTTTATTGCCATGCTTACGCATTAACTCCACCAGAATACGGGCATCTACGGGGTCGGATTTGGCTCGTGATGGCTGAAACGCTTTTCGATAGTTGGCCACCGTTCTGGGATTAATGGGAAACAGCACTAAATTGTCATACTGACACAGCGCATAGAGTAGAGGCCCTCGCTGTTGTTCAAGAGCAACCGCAATTTTGCCAGGACCATACCGTTCTCGGAGTTGTGTGACCCAATCCAGAATAGCTTGAGGATGGTTTTGAATAATACTATTTTTCCAGGTGTCTGTTGCACAGTCATATACCGCAATGTCATTTTTTCGGTCAGCCCAGTCAATGCCCACATAGGCCACATAGTCAATCGACTCGATGGCCTTAGGCATAGGTGTTTCTGAAGCTGAGTCTGTAGTTATGGTTGGGGCTATTGTCATTGTGTTAGATTAGAAGCCAATTTGTTTAACAGGGGTACGTCTGCTACCTACTTGAAGAGCGAAAAGATTATGGAAGCGATTGAATCCCCTTCCCTGAGAGTTCGTTTAAGACAAGTAGGACAAAGACCAGAGGCGAGGCGATATGTTAGTAGTCATTGACTGACGTGCGTTGGATAGTCGTCCTCTAGTCCTAGCAGACAAGCCCCATTTTTTGACTTTACGCTTTTCTTGACAGTTGGGATGAGTGAAGATGAGGAGCGATGCGATATGTTAGTAGACATGCAGGCTGTCGCTCGTTGCATAGTCGTCTCCTCGGTTCGTCCCCCATAACTGCGTCGGTGCGGACGGAACCAAAGTTATTGCTGAGGATTTAAGGTTATCTGCCGCCGCACAACTTCATCGTTAGCCCAATAACCTGAAAAGCAGCTTCACCAGGGAAAAAAGACGCATTAATGGCGAAGAAAACGAAATCAACAAAACAGCAAAAATCCTTTGAGCAAAATCTTTGGGACACCGCCGATAAGCTGCGCGGCACGGTGGAATCTTCTGAGTACAAGCATGTGGTCCTCAGTCTGATCTTCCTGAAATTCGTCAGCGATAAATTCGAGACCCAGCGCCAGAAGCTCAAGGACGAGGGCATGGGCGACCACCTAGACATGGTCGAGTTCTACGCCAAGGATAATGTCTTCTACCTACCCGAGGCGGCCCGCTGGTCTACGATCCAAGCGCAATCGAAGCAGGATGATATCGCCCTGCGCATTGATACTGCCCTACATACGGTGGAAAAGACGAATAAGGCGCTGCGCGGTGCGTTGCCGGATAACTATTTCTCCCGTTTGGGCCTGGATACGGCGAAGCTGGCTTCGTTGATCGATTCCATCAGCGATATCGACACGGTGGCGGACAAAGAAGAAGACGTGGTGGGCCGGGTCTACGAATATTTTCTCGGCAAGTTCGCGGCGACGGAGGGCAAGGGCGGCGGCGAGTTTTATACCCCTAAGTGTGTGGTTAATCTGAACGCGGAGATGATTGAACCTTACCGGGGCAAGATCTACGACCCCTGTTGTGGTTCGGGCGGTATGTTTGTGCAGTCGGTTAAGTTTGTGCAGAGCCATCATGGCAACCAGAAGGATATTTCGATTTACGGTCAGGAACAGACGGGTACGACCTACAAGCTGGCCAAGATGAACCTGGCAATTCGGGGGATTGCGGGCAATTTGGGCGAGGTGCCTGCGGATACGTTCTTCAAGGATCAGCATCCGGATCTAAAGGCGGACTTCATCATGGCGAATCCGCCGTTTAACCTGAAGCAATGGCGGGCGGATGATGAACTTACGGATGATCCGCGCTGGGCAGGTTATGAGACGCCGCCCACGGGCAATGCCAACTATGCCTGGATTTTGCACATGGTCAGCAAGCTTTCGGAGAACGGTGTTGCTGGCTTTGTGCTGGCCAATGGTTCGATGAGTACGAACACAAAGGGGGAGGGTGAGATCCGCCAGAAGCTGATCGAGAACGATCGCGTTGATTGCATGATCGCGCTGCCGGGCCAGCTTTTTTACACGACTCAGATTCCGGTTTGCCTTTGGTTTTTGACGAAGAATAAGCGGGCGCAGACGGTCACCAGCCACAGCGAAAGTAACTATCGCGATCGCCAGGGCGAAACCCTATTCATTGATGCTCGCAATATGGGCAGCATGGTCGATCGCACCCACAAGGAACTAACGGCGGCGGATATTGCCACCATCGCCCGTACTTACCATGCTTGGCGGGGGGAGGCGAAGGATGGAGCCTATGAAGACCAGCCGGGGTTCTGCAAGGCGGCGACGTTGGCGGATATTAAGGCGAATGACTATGTGCTGACGCCGGGGCGGTATGTGGGGGCGGCGGCGCTGGAGGATGATGGGGTGCCGTTTGAGGTGAAGATGGGGGAGCTGACGCAGCGGTTGTATGGGCAGATGCGGGAAGCGGAGAAGTTGGATGGGGTGATTCGGAAGAATTTGGAGGCGTTGGGCTATGGGGAGTAGGAAAAGCTCAAAGCTCCAAAAGGGTCAAGGCGCAGACTTACCTGAAACCTCACAACTGGTGCAGGATATCAGACAACTCATTGATGGAACCCGTGCGGGGGTAGCAGCTACAGTGAATGCGGGCTTGACCCTGCTGTATTGGCGTGTTGGCGAACGGATTCGCTGTGAAGTGCTCTTGGAAGAACGCGCTGAATACGGCCAGAAGATTTTGCCGACACTGTCTGCAAAATTAACGAAGGATTACGGAAGAGGATGGAGTGAGCGTAATCTGGCCTATATGGTTCGTTTTGTTGAAGTATTTCCACAGATTGAGATTTTGCAGACGCTATGTGCAAATTTGAGCTGGAGCCATTTCAAAGACATTATCTACATTGATGACCCACTGAAGCGTGAGTTCTATGCGGAGATGTGCCGGGTCGAAGGTTGGAGTGTCCGAACGTTACGGCAAAAAATTGATGGGATGCTCTATGAGCGCACGGCGATCTCAAAGCAACCTGATGAGGTGATTCAGCATGAGCTAAAGGAACTGAAGGAGGCTGACAAGCTTTCTCCGAATCTGGTCTTTCGTGATCCTTACTTTCTGGATTTTCTGGGGCTGAAGGATCGCTACCTAGAGAAGGATTTGGAAGATGCGATTTTGCGAGAGCTGGAAAGCTTTCTGCTGGAGCTGGGCAGTGGGTTTGCGTTTCTGGCGCGGCAACGGCGTATTCAACTGGATAATGATGACTACTATATCGACCTGCTGTTTTATCATCGCCGCTTAAATCGGCTGATTGCCATCGATCTGAAGCTGGGGGATTTTAAGGCGGAATATAAGGGGCAGATGGAGCTGTATCTGCGTTGGCTGAGTAAGTATGAAAAGCAAGCGGGGGAGAATGAACCGCTGGGGCTGATTCTCTGTGCGGGTAAAAAGCAGGAGCTGGTGGAACTGCTGGAGCTAGACCAAGCGGGTATTCATGTGGCGGAGTATTTCACGGAGTTGCCGCCGAGAAAGTTGCTGGAGGATAAGCTGCATCAAGCCATTGAGAATGCTAGGGAGCGGATTGAAAATAGGGGGAGTGAAGATGAATAAGCGGTTAGAACTGACCCAGACGCTGTATCGGCAGAGGTTGGAGTCGGAGCGGTTGGATGGGGTGATTAAGGAGAGTTTGGAGGGGTTGGGTTATGGAAGGTAATTGGCACCAAAGCACTCTCGGAAACATCGCCAGCCGAGAAGGTAATGGCCTGGTTGATGGTCCTTTCGGCTCAAATCTTCCTGCATCTTCCTACACAGAAACTGGAGTGCCAGTTATCAGGGGCAGCAACCTGACTCTAGGGTTAGGTCGTTTCAATGCAGAGTCATTTGTTTTCGTCTCAGAAGAAACCTCTCAAAGACTATCTCGAAGTTTGTGCAAACCACAGGACATTGTTTTCACTAAAAAGGGAACTCTTGGGCAAACTGGATTGATTCCTGAGAATGGCTATGCGCAGTACTTGATTTCTTCAAATCAAATGAAATTGAGAGTAGACAAGGCCTTAGCCGATCCTCTTTATGTCTATTATTATGTTTCTTCTCCTCAAAGCGTTCAAAAAATATTACGTGACTCAGAAGCTACTGGTGTTCCTAAAACGAACCTCGCCTACCTGAAAGACTTTCCAATTCAACTACCATCCCTTTCTAAACAAAAAGCGATCGCCCACATCCTCGGCTCCCTAGACGACAAAATCGAACTCAACCGCCAGATGAACGAAACCCTAGAGGCCATGGCCCAGGCATTGTTCAAGAGTTGGTTTGTGGACTTTGACCCGGTGATTGACAACGCCCTGGCCGCAGGCAACCCCATCCCCGAAGCGCTCCAGGCTAAGGCAGCAGCACGGCAGGCCCTGGGCGACAAGCGCAAGCCCCTGCCCGAGGCGATTCAGCAGCAGTTTCCCAGTGCGTTTGAGTATAGCGATGAGCTGAGCTGGATTCCAAAGGGTTGGAAAGTTTTACCTTTCGCTAGCCTTGCGCACTTAAACCCAGAATCATGGACAAAAAAGAATGCTCCAGATAAGGTCTTTTATGTTGATTTATCCAACACTAAGAATGGAAAAAAATAAGGCTCTACCGGATTAATTATGCAGCCACAGTAGGAAAATGCCAACAAATCAGACAACGTAGTCTGAACCGCTCGAAATTTCTGAAGCCATAGCCAGAGCGTTTTATCAGCTTCAGGCGATTGTTGATGCCTTCGACGACCCCACTGGTGGTTCTATTCTCAAAGTATTGAATGATCTCGCCAAACCACCGGCTCATGGTTGCAACTGCTGCCGGGAAAAGGGCCTGAGCATCTGCCATCCAGTCCAAAAAACCGAGCGTTGCTTGGGCACAATTGCCATTGCTAAACAAGGCTCTGAACGCCTCCTTGTGTTGATGCATCAGCGCCAGTTTAGGCGAAACCGCTTTTACCTCGGCCAGTTTATCTATCTGGAGCTCACTGAGGTTTTCCTCTGGCTTGAGCAAAGCATACTTGCTGTTCTTAAGAGCGGCTTTGGCATCCTCAGGAGTGACCCCTTCCGGCAGCCCCTCGGGGGCTCGAATGAAGGCATTACGAGCCTGGTTGAGTTCTTGATTGACCAACTTCATCACATGAAATCTATCGGCCACAATCTCAGCTTGAGGCATCAGCCGACGCACCAAGCCTCGGTAATTGCCAGACAGGTCAATGCTGACCTCCACGATGTTCGATAAGACCTCCTCTCCCCAGGGCTCTAGCACCGCTTTGATGTCGCGATGAGTGCGTGAAGGCGCCATGCCAATCAGTTGGTGGCTATCGAGGTCACTTAGAACCACCGCAAAGTCCTTGTGACCTTTTCGCACAGCGATTTCGTCGATGCCCAAACGCCGCAGGCCGCTCAGGTCGATGCGGACTTTTTTTCGCTCATATACTCCACCATTGACCACACCAAGTCTTCACTGAGTCCATGATGACGGGCTACATTGGCTATGTCACTATGAATCACTTGCCCGACAATCACCTGCGCATATCGGTCAGTGTAACGACGACGCGCACCGACAAAATCAAGCACCTCACTGAAGGGTTTACCGCAGGTCGCACATTTGAACTGACGGCGGTTGACTCGCAGCCAAGTCTTGCGATAGTGGCTGATCGGCAGGTCTCTCACCAAATACCCATGATTCTGATGCAGATGGTGGCTCACGCTCCCACAGCGAGGGCACATGGCAGACTCCTCGTGGGCTTCCACACTCAGAATCAGACCTTCCTCGGTTTCTTCATAGGACTCGACATCAATGTCCGCTAAGCCCAATAACTCAGTCAGTAGGGGAACCATTGCTGAAACGGTATAGTAATGACTACATCAGCATACTAATTCCTGAAGAGCCGAACGTATTCAAATAAGAATGTCTTTTATGCTGGCTGCTTGACACAAGTGCCTCAAACGTAGAATATCTGTAATGAAAATTCGAGATTTTCAGGCGATGTGTCAAGCAATCAGCGTCTTTTATGACCTGTAATCTATTGCCTAGTGTGTGTGTTCTGGAAAAATCATCTGAGATATCTAGAATGTTGTATGGTAACTGGGTGTAGGGGATGACGAACAAAGATTTATTAGATATACAATCTATTTTGGGAAAGGGGGGTGGTGTGGTTGCTGCACAAGCTATTGCTTCGAATACCGTAATTGAAATTGCTCCTGTTGCTCCTTTTCCAGCGACAGAGCGTGTGAGTATTGATGCAACCCATCTTGGCAAGTATTATTTTGTTCAGCCAGAAGCTTATCAATATGGAAAAAACGTTGACGGATATTTGGTTTTTGAGCAGCCCAAGGAAAAAAGCATCCAATGGTTACCTGATAGCTATGTTGTTGCGGTGACGGGAATTTCAACGAACCATTTTTCTAATCCTGGCAGTCGTTGCCACTGTTTTTCCAGCTCATCCATAGCACTCGCCGACAAGCTAACCCCGGTCTCGTATATCTGAGTGATCAATTTCACCACCGGGTGATTGCCCTTAAAAGTTAACGTGGCCGCAAAGTTCAGTACCGTCTCAACGCTGTCTAGCAGATCCCCATTCCAATGTTGTTCTAACCAACCAAAGGTGCGCTCAACGGGATTGTATTTACTGTGATAGGGGGGATAATAGGCTAACTGCAAGGGAATGTGTTCTCGATTCACCCACTGCACCAATCGAAACATAAATTGAGTGCGTCGTGACTGGTTTTCGGGACCGTTGTCGAGATTAATCACCCACTTTTGAATCTGGGGAAACTCAACTTTAATGTCGTTCCACCACTGTTCAAGTAGGTCAACGAGGCAGTCTGCGGTGACCTTGGAGGTCACAAAGAACAAAGATAAACGGTCGTATTGAGGCAAATAAATCCCCACAGGTGTCAGCGTCTGAGTGGGCTTAAAATCATGGTCTGCTGCCAGGGTGGGAACCCGATTTTTTTCCCCCTCGGTCATAGTCGCCGATATTAATGGTCGCCTTAGCATCGATGGAAATGCGCAAGGTCGATTCATCGGCATCCGCCTCCGCATTGACCCGACCCACTTGGTCAAAAATGGCGTCAGTTTCGGGAATTTTCTTTTGGGGTTTGGCTTTGATCACTCGTCTTAAACAATAGTTCATCTCATTGAGCCGTTGACGAATCACTTCTGAGGTCGGTAACTCGTCGTCACGATACCCCGTTTGCTCGATCAATTGACGACGTACCTCGGGGGCACTGATACGGGTATACAACCGCTCACTGCGTAAACTCGGATCTGCTTGGGTGAAGGGATCGACTATTGCACGAATATCGTCTTGTAACTTGGGCAACCTCGACTCAACTCGTTTACGTCCTCGACGGCCAAAGGCATCTTCAATCGGAGTCCCACTGGTTAACTCCTGCATCCCTTTACGAATCGTGCCACGGTTCCATCCCAACGTCTGTTCGGCACGGGTTTGGCCTCCTATCCCCAACTCCTTGACCACCTTGGCCATAAACTGACGACGATGGGTGCCCTTTAGCTGGTTGGCGGTTTCTATAAATAGGGCTTTGAGAGAATCAGTTAATTCAAGAGACGTGGATGCCACAGAGCTGATTTAGAAATAGTCGACTGCTCTGACTATTATAGGATGATTTATTTATTTGGTAGCTCTTTGGCCTTGCTTCGCTATGCAATCATGCCAGCATACCGAATGCAAAAGTTGATTGGGTAACCAATGAAATTGGCTTGTGGGCCCATCTGACCAGCATTAAAGATATTGCAGCAGGTGAAGAGGTAACTCTCTATTACACCAATATCGATGAGTACCAATTCTCGTAAAAGTACTGTGTAAGTAACTCAAAGTTCAGGGCAGTGTAGATGCAGAAAACAGATTTTTATTTGCTCACTGATGCAAGTATTTTGTGCAGTTACCTAACCAACCGTTGGTTGGCAAGATTGGGGGAGCATCCTGGATTTTGCGGTGTTGTGGTAAGAGAAAAACGTCCAGATGAATCTGTCTTACAACACCGTCATGCATTCCATGCTCAGTACGCAGGAAAACATGAACTATCTGTAGACCAATGGAAGGAACTGATAGCACTGTATCCAACAATTAGTGAGGCAGAGCAAGCCACCATAGAGGCTATGGTAAACGCCTATGGGCTTTGTCCGTATGCAGTCAGCGATCACCCAAATACGATCTTCCTTGATCACGATGTAAATAGTGAAGCTGCTCAAAAATGGCTGCAGTCAATTACTCAAACCACTTCATTGCCTTGGCTATTTAGTTGTATCGGACAAATTTTCAAACCACTTTGGATAGAAACACTGCCTGGGCGTTTGGTCAATAGCCACACTGCTGTATTGCCTTACGCAAGAGGAATTTACACTATTGAAAATATAGCTGCTACACAAGATATCTCAGCATTGCGACAATCTACAGGTTTTACCATTCATTACATAGATGCACAAGTTGATACGGGAGCAATTATTCGCACCGAACGTGTTGTTGATCCCTTTAGATTTGATACTTTATGGGATTTGAAAGCGTACATTTACATGAGCAGTTTCGATTGTTACATTAGTACAGCTGAAGCAATAGTTAACTGCTCTGAAACTGTTCCTGCTGGTATTATTGCTGACCCGGCTTTGCAAGGGCGCAATTTCAAGAGCAAAGATTTTTCTGTAGCTAAGAAGATTGCTGCAGAAACAGGTTATGCAGCAATGAAGAGACTGATTAAATCTAGTGCAACTAGGTTACCTAGTGCATCGAATTAGAACCTTGAGACTCGATAGTAATAAGTCTTCTTGAGACTCAAGTTATCAGAAGTTTTATAGTAAACTACATTCGTTTCGAAGGTTGTGGTAGGTTTGAGCGATTGTTCTTTACTCTCTTCCCAGCCTAAGATTGCGTATAGTGCCTAGCCAGTAATCCCTTCAAGCAGTAAGTTTTGCTAGTTTGTCTCTATGCATTCTTGCGGCGGGACGGGAGTAGGTGTTCAGATTGGTTAACAACTCTGCAGGAGCAGACGGATTGCAAGAATCAGGCATTTTTCACAAAATACTGACCGCCACCCAGCTAACATTGCGTTGCAACGGCGGAGCATAAGCAGTTGATCAAAGGCTAAAGTTACTACCGCCGTTGAACTTCGCCGTTAGCCACTTAACAAATACAAGCAAAGGAGATGATGCAGGTAACACAAAATATAAGGAAGATTAAAGAATAATTATTATTACCAAACTTAACAGGAACCTCATGGGAAGCGCTACGTCATTGTACTTATGAAACATAAGGTAATCCAGAATGAGAGGACGTGTACGTTTAGACTAACTGTGTTGCCAATGCTGAATAAATCAGTCGGAAAATAAAATTTATAAACACTTCAAAACTTTAAGATTGTTTAGATCTTAGCTAATTAAGAGATTTGAACGATTTCATCAGAAAGCTCGGGTGCACATTTTTATCCGGATCTACTAATCCACTTCAGAATGTTTGCTCAATAAGCATTTCGTGTGGAACTTTGCTTCTGTATAAGTGTAAATAATGTGGTTGACAACATGTTTTATAGGTTACCATCAGTACTCTTATTGACCGGTAGTGTTTTCTTTCTCGGTAGTTGTGGGATCAATCAGCCCACCGCCGACTCTAGCAGCAATACATCAACAGGTGATGCCATTGTTCTAACAGATGTCAGTTTTGATCCAGACTCATTGATTCCTGAGACCCAGCCTGTTGCTGATTATCTGGCCAATAATCTTAAAAAAGCAGGAATTACAAAAGGTGAAGTCCAAATTGCTCCAGATGTGGATACCGTAGCTGAGTGGATGGCATCGGGCGAAGTGAATGTCTACTTTGACAGCGTTTTCCCTGCTATGTTGGTGATGGAAAAGGCTGGAGCTACACCCATTTTACGTCGTTGGAAAGACGGTGTCCCCGAATACAATACTCTCTTTGTTGCTCGTAAAGATAGTAATATAGCTGATTTGACATCTCTGCAAGGAAAGATGATTGCTATGCAGGCTCCCAGCTCTAGCTCTGGGTTTATGTTTCCCTTGATTGAGCTGATGGATGCTGACTTTAAGCCAGTAGCCAAGACAGAAGCCAATCATCAGGTCGAGGACGATGAGATTGGCTATGTTTTCTCAGGTGAGGATGAGACAACGGTAGAATGGATTCTCAATGGTAAGGTCCAAGCTGGAGCCTTGGATAGTGAGACTTGGGCAGAAGTCTCTGATGCCGATCGAGAAGAGTTAATGGTCATTACTGAAACGGCTAAATATCCTCGACACATGGTAGTGGTTGGTCCCAGCCTGAGCGATGAACAAATTGAGGTTGTTAAAAATGTTCTGCTGGATATGGAAGATTCAAAACAAGGTCGTGAAGCTCTTGTAGAATTTAGCGAGACCGCTGAGTTTGATGAATTCCCTGAAGGGGCGGACGAAGCTGTGCTCAAACTTCAAGATGCCTACAACCGTGTCAAAGAGCATTTAGCAGCACAGGAGATTCTCAGCTAAAGGCTTTGATTGCCCTAGACCTGTTGCGATATAAGAACCTAATAGCCTTGAAACCCTTGCTAGTCATAGGCTTCCAGTGACTTCTCGTTGCAAAGCCTGAACCTATTGGCATCAAAGGATTTCAGCTATTCTGTTCATCTATTTCGCAACACCTCTACTGTTTAGTCAATAATTAGTTGGCGTAATTGAACCTCTAATCCCCATGATTGAAATCATGGGGTAGGTCTCTCTAAAAGTTTGAATGATTAGATCCAGCTTTTTACCATTACTGCTGATTCAAACGATGACTTGGTCTGTTGGTTTTGATTGAATCCAAAGTATCCGGTTCAAACTTTCATCGAGAATCAGCAGCATCCGTTCTTTAAAGAGTGCTGTTAGCCATGACCCAAGTTAATACAAGACCACATCAGTTAAAAGATAACACAGTGTTACAAACAATGATAGGTTGGCTCACAAAACGGCTAACGCCTCAGGGTAAGAGCTTGCGTGCTCAACTGCTAGTCACTATTTTACCCGTAGTTGTAGGGCCACTGCTCATTGCAAGTGCGGTGGGCTATCGAGTGGTGCAACAGCGGACAGAGGAGCGTTTACAGACTCAGTTAGCTAACCAAGCCTTATTAGCAAGCGGTGGCACCCGTGCAGTTGTGGATGAATTACTTGCTCTACCACGGGCCATTGCCAGCAGTCCTCTAGTTGTCAATGAAGCCTTAGCCGGTAGTAATGAGACGGTAAAAGCAGGCTTGGATAAGCTACCGATCGAAGCGCTGGAATCCCAATTTGCCGATAAAAAATTGGTTCGGTTTCACAGAGCGTTGAATGATTATCTTCAAGAAACTGTTGAAACGGCTGATATTTCTGAAATCTTAGTCACTAATCGATACGGCTTTAATGTAGCTTACAGTCGTCCCACCACTGACTTTGTGCAAAGTGATGAGGAATGGTGGCAGCGAGGCAAGGAAGATGGAGTATGGATTAGTCCCCCTGACTTTGACTTTGCAGCTAAAGCTCGGACAGTAGAATTAGTGCAGTCTATTATTAATCCTCAGGATGAAAACTTTGTAGGGGTCATTCGTGCAGTTCTGCCTGCTCGGAAGTTTAGCCTGGTAGCAGATTATCTGAAACGGACAGAAATCAGCGGCAGTCAACGAGTGCAGTTGATCGATGGTGAGACCCTGGGGATCATTGACACATTTTCTCCTCAGGGCTTTCGTAAAGAGGAGAAGGTCATTGGTGGTGAGACTCTCGAATCTGTGATCATAGCAATTGGTGATATCAAATTTTCATCAGATGCCTTATCTTCAAGTATAGACACCTATGTGAGTCAAATTGCTGATGCTTTAAGGAATACAAAACAGATTAAGCAATTATCGGTCACGCCATCAGAAAACGATACTGTTCTACTATCTTTTGTCCATGGAGACCGATTATATAAAATTGCAACTGTTCCTAACACTCGGTGGTTTGCGATCGCTTCCATGGAAAGTCGAGAAATTGCTACGGCAGGTCAGCAGCTGTTGTTGTTATTTGTGGCCACAGCTCTCTTGCTAGGTGGGCTAACCTCAGGGTTGATTATATTTCTTGCACGGCAACTGTCGCTGCCGCTGGCCCATCTCTCAGACTATAGCAAGCAGGTAGCTGAGGGGAATTTGGCGGTACAGGCAATTCCAGAAGGAACCCGCGAAACCCACGTATTAGCCCATACCTTTAATCAGCTGGTAGCGAGCACTGCTTCACTGCTCACCGCCCAGGAAGCCGAGACTAAGAAAGCAAACCTTTTTGCTCATATTGCCAGTGCTCCTGCTACCAGTTTAGGTTATATTCGAACCATTATTGAAGAGACATTGCCTGATGCACAAGAGATTTTACAGGCAAACCGAATGCTCTTCTATCGCCTAAATCTGAATGGTAGTGGAAATGTTGAGGCAGAGGTAACCACCGGTACCTATCAGCGGGCAACTAACTATCCTGATCCTAAAGCCATTGTGCCTCCTCGCCTATTGGAGGAAGATACAAAAACAGCCGTGATTAACGATGTAGCCAAGGTGAATGAACATTCAACCGCCTATCACCAGTGTATGGAGCTGTTGGACGTAAAGTCCAGTTTGATTGTTCCTATGGAGGTTAATGGCGCATTATATGGTTTTTGGATTGTCCATCATTGTAAGACTATGCATCTATGGCAGCCTGTTGAAATTGCATTTGTAGAGCAATTAGCTGTACAGTTTCAGCTTGTATTTGAGCGTTTGCATTCTCTCAATGAAGCCCGGGATGCTCGTCAGGTGAGTGAGGCACTGTCTAACAAATTGAAACAACAGCGCTCAAGTCTTCAGAAACAGGTGGCTGAGCTGACACAGCTACTTCAGACCCAAACTCCCTCAACAGATTCAGCACCCACACTATCCGAAGACGTATCCATTGAACATATTTCTGATCTCTTTCAAGATACGTTTACTCGTCTGCTGCAGCTTGCGGCTAATGTGGAGCACATTAACAGTCAGATGAAAACATCCCTGGCCCAAACAGAAGAAACCGCTACCCAGGTGGTTGAGCCGATGAATTGTCAAACCCAGGCGGCATTAGCAATGTTGGAAACGCTGCAACCCATTATTCATACTGTCCCTGAACTGATTGGTATGGCCAAGCAAGCACTGCAGCGCTGTCGTAGCTTTTCAGGCATTAGTAGCAATCTAGCAAAGCTACATCCCCTGGACTCAAACCACATACCGTCTGATGGAGAAACCACTGCCGAAAATCCACAAAAACCGGTTGTATTTCTCGAGCTAGTGCAACGGGAAATGGATAAAATTAACGATACTTTGGCTAAGATTGAGCAGCAGATCGATAGTAGTTCTAACCAGGTCAAGGATGCTCAGATGCATATGGCAGCCGCATTTAAGGGAGGGCAACAGCTGGATCAGCTGCTCCAAAGCCTGGCGTTTATCAATGTTAACCAGCTACAAATGACCCAGGCGGTAGATGATTTGATTAAGCTGATGACGCTGTCTGCTGAACGTACTTCGAGTTTGACTGAGGAAATTGATAGTACCCTTGAGCAGAATACCAATATTAATGTGGTTTCTTAACCGATTTTCGGTGTATCCACTTCATACGCTTGCAGTTTTTGACTGAAGGCGTTAAGCCGTTTGTGATGGTCCTCTGGACCGACTTCGCCATCGCTCGATAAATCAATCCGAAATTCAGCCACTTGTTATTTATGACCTTAATTCACTTCGCCCGATGACATTCGTAAACAGTTAGTTAGCACAGAAGCTAAAGCTCCTGTTTCAGATGAAGATATGCAGCAAGCGGTTCGCACGCTACTGCTAGGCTTGGGAGAAGACCCTGACCGTGAAGGGTTACGCGACACCCCAAAACGTGTGGTCAAATCCCTAAAGTTTTTAACCTCTGGGTATCATCAGTCTCTGGATGACCTGCTCAACGGAGCTGTTTTCCATGAGGACACCAATGAAATGGTGCTGGTGCGCGATATTGATTTGTTCAGTGCTTGTGAGCACCATATCTTACCGATTTTAGGCCGTATCCATGTTGCCTATATCCCCAATGGCAAGGTAATTGGCCTATCAAAAATTGCCCGCATTTGTGAAATGTATGCGCGACGGCTACAGTCGCAAGAACGGCTGGCTCGGCAAATTGGTAACGCTCTGCAAGGACTGTTACAGCCCCAGGGGGTGGCAGTTGTTGTTGAAGCATCCCACACGTGTATAGTGATGCGCGGTGTGCAAAAGCCAGGGGCTTGGACTGTCACCAGTTCGATGCAAGGGTTGTTTGCTGAAGATTCCCGTACGCGTCAGGAATTTATGGACCTAATTCGCCTCAACCCATCATTCCATTAAGGCCTGATTGAAGCGAAGCGTCGAATTACTGTCGTGCAATCTCGGCACAAGTTGCTGAGTCTTGACCACCATTGAGAATCGCTAACGGTTTGAATATTGGGTACCTCGTAAATAGTTGTACGGTTTGGTGTTTCCGAAATCTCAACTTGCTGAATCACTGCCAAGGGGTCTAAAACCTCAAATCTGTTAGCAACAAAGACTGCCATTTCTTCCGTTGTCCCTAACGGACAATCAGGCCAATCATTGACCAGTTTCGGTAACGTCTTTAACCACTGAATCAGATTATTTTCAGTTTCCACCATGTCGCATCCATACATATCAGTGGCTGACTTTGGCGATTCGCAACAGATCGTAAATATAAAATCATGCGGGTGAGGTGTTGCCCATATCGGTGGATTGTGATGCTCAAACCGGGCAACGGTTGTCACTCGATACCGAAAAACTATCTGACGTTGATCAGTTTGTGGACCTGTAAGAATAACCTTGCGGTAGGGTGGGGTTTGAGCATATCTAAAATTGACAGGATAATGCGATCTTGCTCGTTCCACTCGGACTTCAGGATTATTTGACAGTTGCATGATTTTTGACGGGTATTCTCTGTAGAAATCTAATTCTGTCCCATCGTAGACAATAATTTGGATCCCATTTACTCTAATAAATTAAATTGCCCAATCACCTGAAGGTAGTGCAAGTGGATCTTAGGTTTATCCGTCTACCGCTCCAGCAGGCGGGGCATCAACTCCACCAGGTTGCAGGGCCGGTGGCGAGCATCTAGCTGGTCGTTAATCAGAGCATTCCAGCCGGTGCGGCAAGCCCCCGATGACCCAGGCAAGCAAAAAATATAGGTACCGTTGGCCACCCCTGCCAGGGCGCGGGACTGCACCGTGGAGGTTTTAATCTCCTGGTAAGACACCATCCGAAAGATTTCGCCAAAGCCGGGGAGTTGTTTATCCAGCAGGGGGGCAATGGCTTCAGGAGTGCCGTCCCGCCCGGTCACCCCCGTGCCCCCAGTGGTGATGATGGCCTGCACCCCAGCATCGGCAATCCAGCGGGAGACCACCGCCCATATTTGGTAAATATCGTCAGGCACGATCATTTTTTCGGCCAGGGTGTGGCCTGCGGTTTGCAGATGCTCCACCAGCAGTTGGCCAGATTTATCCGTGGCTTCGGTGCGGCTGTCGGAGACGGTGAGAATGGCGATGGGGACGGGGATAAAGGCGGTGGTCATAGGGCTTTTCTCTAATCAGGGCATGAGAAATTTATACTACAAAGTTCCACATAAAGGGGCTTTTCTGGCCAAATTAACAAATACAACCAAAGGAGGTGATGCAGACAAAAAAAAGCATAAAGAAGATTAAAGAATAAAACAAAGGCAATCATGCAAAGGTTTAAGTCGGCATGATTAAATGTTAATCATTTTGAAAAGCAAAGGAGAAATTGAGTATGCAAGTTAATTCAATTGAGTTACCAACACATTCTGAACTTCAGACAGTTCTTAAAGACGTTGTGAAAGAAAAAAATGGCGGATTTAGTTTAAATATGTGGGCAACGGTAGTTGATAGAGACGGTGTCGTAAAAGCAGTTGTATTCTCAGGTGACGATAGAGGTGACCAATGGCCTGGGAGCCGTGTTATTTCAGCGCAAAAAGCAAATACAGCAAATGCGTTCAGTCTTCCAGGTTTATCATTGTCAACGGCAAATCTGTTTTCAGCAGTTCAGCCCGGTGGCAATTTATATGGTTTGCAGCACAGTAATCCGGTTGATACTAATGTCGCTTATGGTGGGTCATCACATGAATTCGGTACAGAAAACGACCCGATGGTTGGTAAGAAAATCGGAGGAGTGAATGTTTTTGGGGGTGGTTTAGCTTTGTATCGTGAAGATGGTACGCTGCTTGGCGCAATTGGGGTTAGTGGTGATAGCTCATGTGCGGATCATAATGTCGCATGGAAAGTTCGTCATCAACTCAAACTGGACTACGTACCTGCGGGGGTTAGCCCAAACCAGGATGACAATATTATTAATGACATTGTTGATGGTATTAGCTCCGGTGGTTGGGGACATCCTGCATGTTCGCCCGAAGCAACTGATATAGCTGAAAGTTTTTCCAAAACATATCCAGTGCGATCTAAAAAGTAAATTATTTTCGACAACAGTGGCTAGCAAGGTGCTGCACCTGATCGCTGTTCCGCTGCACTCCCTAACGGCAGGTGAGCTTCATCGCTAGAGGACAGAAACAATACTCAGAATGCTAGCGCTTGGTTTGCCCCTATGCCATATCCTATCAATGCCACTGTTGTCAGACCGAGGCCAATACAGACTGTTGCCAGAGCGCTGACCACTGACAGCCGCTGCATCACTCCAGTTCCCAAGAGAGATTTTCAAGCCAATGTTGTCCACAAACCGCAGCTAACCCCAGGCCAGTCAACACAGTGGTAATTTTCTCATCACTCGACCTCCCAGTCCTCAATCTGTAACCCCTCAACGCGATCAAACTCTCGCGTATTGTGAGTCACCAAAATCAGATTATTAGCCAAAGAGATCGCAGCAATCTGCAAATCATAAGACCCAATCGGATTCCCCGCACTCGCCAGCTTCGCCCGAATCTGTCCAGCTAACAAAGCCGATTCATCCTCAAACGGTAGTGAAACAAATCGAGATAAAAATGCCTGCTGTCGCTCTAATGTCCGCTTTGGGTTGTTACTCCGAAAAGCACCATAAAATAATTCAGCCTTCACCACAGAGCAGACGGCTATTTCCTCGGCGGGCGTCGCCAACAAACGATCACGCACCGACGCAGAACGACCATTCAGATACACCACACAAACATTAGTATCCAGCAGATAACGCATCCCTACTCAAACGCTCCCGCCAAATCTTCATCTAGCACCTCTGAAATCCCCTCATCATCAATGTTGATAGGATCATCCGTGCAGATTCCATAGAGATCTTCTAAAGACAAGCCAACAGTTGTAACCACTGGAACAGGCTGATAGATCACCATTACCTCAATATCTAGATCCTTCAGGCCAACCGGAATTTCAAGATACAAAATACCATCTTGCCCCACCCGCTGACGTACCTTAATGCTTTCCATCATGGTTGCTTCCTCCTAATCAACATCCTCACCCAATTCCTTCAAAATACCCCGCAACTGAGTTAAAGCAGCCTCCAACTCAGTTATAGCCTCTCGGGCCAGGGTAGCCGGTTCAGGTAAATCCCCCTGCTCCTCCTCGCGATCCCCATTCAGCCAGCTGATATCTAAATTATCGCCACGTTCAGCAATCCAATCACGGGAAAAACATCGAAATTCTCCTTCTTCCCCCATATCTTTTCGTTTAGCAAGGCTAGTGGCACTCCCTAACGGGTCGGTGCCAAAAGCTACTTCAAACGCCTTAAAGTAATCACGGGTCAAAGCCGTCCGCTTCCCAAACTGAGGTGCATTTGCCCGTAAATCATAGACCCAGACTGCTTTCGTATTGGCCTTTGCTTTCTTACCACGAGTAAAAAACATTACATTTGTCTTTACACCCTGAGCATAGAAAATACCCGATGGTAAACGCAAAATCGTGTGTAGATTGCATTTATCCATCAAATCGGTACGAATCTGCCGCCCTACATTGCTCTCAAACAGCACATTATCGGGAAAAATTGCCGCTGTCCGTCCCCCAGGCTTCAGTCCCAGGTAGATATGCTGCAAAAAGCAAAGCTACTTATTGCTAGTAGGAAATTCAAAATCTGGACGCTCAGGCACTCCTCCACCCTTTTTGCTACCAAAGGGTGGATTAGTTACGATAAGAGACGCCTGCGGTAAGGCTTGCCCCTCAGGAGATAGCGTATCCCCATAGCGCATACCAGCCTTTTCAGGATCAGACTCTACACCATGCAGCATCAGGTTCATGCAGCCCATCCGAAATGTGTCTGGCACAAACTCCATGCCGTAGAAGGTATTGGTTTCGTACTTCTTCTTTTGGGCTGACGTCCAATTCTTAGGATTTTCATGCTCCCGGATATAGCGATTTGCCGAGATCAGAAATCCTCCGGTTCCAGCCGCTGGATCTTGAATCACATCCTTCAGCGTTGGGCGCATCACATGCACTATGCTGTCAATCAACGCTCGTGGTGTGAAGTACTGGCCAGCTCCAGCCTTTGCCTCCTTGGAATTTCTGTCTAACAGCCCTTCATAAATCTCACCCATGCCCTCTTGCTTGGCGTTGTACCAGTCGAGCTTGTCAATCTCAGTGACCAGGGTGTTGAGAGTGGTGTCTAACAGCCCTTCATAAATCTCACCCATTTGGCGTTTACCAGTATCAATCTCAGTGACCAGTGTTGAGATGGCATTTTTTATATCGCATCAGTAAAAATATTTTGGACCGTCATAGAGCCTTCGTCACATAGATGCTCTAGAAGCCTCTTATAAAACTCAAGCTGTTCGGTTCCCTCTAGAGCCTCTAAATCATCCCACCGATATCCTTCTGGCAACTTCAGCTCAATATCAGTCTCCTTTGCCATCTTCAAGAAAAGGAGATAGGTTAGCTCAGTTACATACTGGTGATAAACGATAGCCCCATCCTTAAGGATGTTGCAAAGATTCCAGAGTTTAGCAACGATGTCATGGGTTGTATTGCTCATAGCTCCGGTATTTTACCGTTGCTTGGCTTTAGTTTCAGCCACTTCATGAGTATTAGCTATAGGATGCCGCTCGTTAGGATATCCAGGTCTCTCAACTCCGTCAACTCAATTGCCTTCGATTCCCTGTCAGACCCCGGATACGATCTCCCGTCAACGACTGCCTTGAACCCCCAGCTAACCAGTCGCTGCACCGGAACGCTCAAACATGGTTACTTCAGTCGCGAAGGTTATCTATGTCCGGTGAGCTTAGTCGCTAGGTGACGGGTGACAAGAGTCAGGATGGCTAGCGACTGGTTTATCCCTATCCTTATCCCATCACCGCCACTGTGGTCAAACCAAGGCCAATGCAGACTGTTGCCAGAGCGCTGACCACTGACAAACGCTGTATAATTCCAGTTCCCAAGGGAGATTTTTCAAGCCACTGTTGTCCATAAACGGCGGCTAACCCCAGGCTAGTGAGCACGGATGCCAGTCCAAGGCTAAAGCCGCCTATAAGCACTAACCCATAGGCGATTTGGTGTAATGCGATCGCACTCAACAACAAGACCAACGCCGATGGACAGGGCACCAACCCACCCGAAATGCCAATGGTCCCTAGGTTGATCATCATGGTGGTGATGCGTCCCCAAAATCGATGACCATGGTGATGATCGGGGTGATGGTGATGGTGATGCCCATCCCTCAAGCGCATTGTCAGCACATAAGTGTGGTCTTTTGGGGAGAGGCGAGGGCGATCGCGCAAAACCGATTGCAGGCGCTGAGGCACTCCACGGGTTGCACCCTGACGGTTGGCGGCAGCTGCCCTTGTTGCTGACATTTCAACAAACTCTGCCACAGCAGATATCCTCCCCGCTGGCCCAGGTGCTCCCGTTGACCAGCAGCAAAGGCGCAGGAGGTGCAAACAAACAAACTGTGCTGAGACATAGGATTTACTCAGTTTGAAATAGACGACTTAAATCATCCAACTCAATGTCATCCAACGCTTTGTGGATTTTGTACTGCTGGGCTGGCTGGCTCAAAATGTTAATGACGGTTTCAATTGGCGGGCAATCGGGTTCTTTACACTGAAGTTGGCTAACCGAGATGCCAATATCCGGGTCGAGCTTCAAAAGGTCGTAAACCCAGGTTTTGATCTGTTGCAAAGCAGCTGGATTAGGTTTAGGTCGAGACTGAGAAAAGAGATTCATAATAGTACATAAAGTTAGCTGTATTGATAAGACAATATACCTGGTTGAAGCAGGAGAGAAGATGACAGTTAGATAGTGCTCTTTTGTGCGATCGCATCTTGTAATTTCTCGATCACGTCTGACACCGTCAGGGCTCCCAAATCACCACTCTGACGAGTACGAACGCCTAAGGTCTGAGAATCCATTTCTCGCTGACCGATCACAGAAATAACCGGAATCTTCTCCAATTCTGCGGTGCGAATTTGCTTACCCAGACGCTCACCGCTGGTATCTACCTCTACTCGGAAACCTTCTTGTTGCAATGTCTGAGCCACCTGATTGGCATAGTCCCGCTGAGCATCGCTGACAGGCAACAGTCGCACCTGCACCGGAGCCAGCCACAGGGGGAAAATCCCCGCATAGTTTTCCACCAGGATGCCGAAGAATCGTTCCAGGGAGCCAAAAATGGCCCGGTGAATCATAATCGGACGCTGTCGAGAGCCATCCGCCGCAACGTAGTCCAAATCAAATCGCTCCGGCAGGTTAAAGTCCACCTGTAGTGTGGAACACTGCCACAGCCGACCGATGGCATCCTGAATCTTAATATCGATTTTGGGACCGTAGAAAGCACCGCCCCCATCATCAATCACGTAGGCCCAGCCCTTAAGATCAAGCGCCTTTTGCAACGCCGATGTGGCCAGTTCCCAAATGTCGTCGCTGCCCACAGACTTGGCTGGACGGGTGGACAGATTCACCTCATAGTCGGTAAAGCCAAAGTCCGACAGAATCTGTTCTGTCAGGTTTAGTACTCCTAAAATCTCCTCTGTCACCTGTTCTGGCAAACAGAAAATGTGAGCATCATCCTGGGTAAAGCCCCGCACGCGCATCAGCCCATGGAGTACCCCAGATCGCTCATAGCGGTACACTGTACCCAGTTCGGCCCAGCGAATCGGCAACTCTCGGTAAGAATGGAGCTGATGCTGATAGGTAAGTACGTGGAAGGGACAGTTCATGGGTTTAAGCTGGTACTGCTGCGCTTCCACAGCCATTTGCTCAAACATGTTCTCCTGGTAAAAGTCGAGGTGCCCGGAAGTCTGCCAGAGGTCGCGATTGGCAATGTGAGGAGTGTAAAGCAGCTCATATCCCCCCTGCAGATGGGCCTGACGCCAGTAGTCTTCGATCAACAGGCGCATGCGGGCTCCTTTGGGATGCCAGAATACCAGTCCGCCCCCAGCAGCTTCTTGAATGCTAAACAGATTCAAGGTCTGCCCCAGTTTGCGATGGTCGCGGCGTTTGGCTTCCTCTTTCTGGGTCAGGTAGGCCTTTAACTGTTCTGGCGTTTCCCATGCAGTGCCGTAAATGCGCTGGAGCTGTGGTTGAGATTCGTCACGCCGCCAGTAGGCTCCGGCCACACTTTCTAAAGCAAAGGCTTTAGGATGCAGTTCGCCAGTGCGGCTCAGATGGGGACCTGCGCACAAATCCCACCAGCAATCCGTCTTATCAGAGGGTTTAGCTGATGGCGAGTTGAAAAGCGACGGATCGGCATCGGCTGGCAACGGGTCAGGACAGCCGATGTAGTAGCGGGTAATCGGTTCATCGACAGGAATGCCATCGAGAATTTCTAGCTTATAGGGCTCATTCAGTTGCTCAATCTCAGCGCGAATGTCATCCCGTTCCACCGTTTCGCGAATGATCGGTAGATTTTGCCCAATGATGCGCCGCATCTTTGATGTGATCTGCTTGAGATCCTCAGGCGTAAATGGGTCAGCCCGGTCAAAGTCGTAGTAAAACCCCGTATCTATGCAGGGGCCAATGGTGACTTTCGTCTCTGGGAACAGGGTTTGCACCGCCATGGCTAATACATGGGCACAGGTATGGCGAAGCCGTGCTAGCTGCTCTACATCACCAGCTAATGGGCTGGCTTCGGCCTGCGGACGGGAGACTTGACTGACCATGAAAAATCAAAACTAGAATGATTATCATTCTCAATCTATCACAGCGATTAAGCATTGACTGCTTTCGCAATGGGTCTGGTTTCTCACCTTTCACCTACGGCTAGAGCAGTTTCCCATCCAGGGGATTCTCTGGTTTCGAAATCGATTTGAAATAGTCATCCCCAGGGCGAAAGCACACCTCATCGGATTTCTAGATAGAATTCCCCGTGATGAGAATGGGGAGGTGGCTGGCGAAAGCACACCTCATCGGATTTCTAGATAGAATTCCCCGTGATGAGAATGGGGAGGTGGCTAACGTGTTTCCTGCTGCGCCAGATTGGACAATTGAAATTTTGTCTCTGGATCAAAGTCAAACAAAGGTAACGAAGAATAGTTTGCACTGTCTGCGGCATTGGACTGCAGTGGGTTGGTTAATTGATTCAGGTGCGCAAACAGTGTTTGTTTATCGTTCTAAGTAGGTAGGCAAAATAACTTAAACAAGAACTTTTCAAGGATGACACTTTTGAAAAGGCCCCCAACCCCCAATTCTGGGGGCTTCGGAACTCTAAATCCCCCAATTCTGGGGGATTTAGGGGGCTTCCAGGATTTTGAAATAATTGTGCTCATCTACTTAGCGTTGATCGGGGAGTGATTGTCTAGGATAAATGAGGAAGACAATCATACGACCACGTCGTTCCCAGTGTTTGCGATTGATCGGCATGCTGCGGATAGCCTCAGCTTCTGATTCTAAGAGGAACTGAATTTCACCGGCTTCGGGTTCGAGGATACAATCGATAGCCTTAAAAGAGCGATTAATGCCAGCGGCCTGCTCGGCGGCAAATTTAGTTAATCCTTGGGCGCAGACAATTTTACCGCGATGTTCTAGGCAAGCACGTTGCCAAGTGCCTGAGTATTTTTGGCCTTGAGCTATTGGTACCAAAACAGGTGGTTTGGAAAAACTTGGGTTTCTGGGAATTGCCATGATTGAAGCCGAGGAAGACGGTCATAACTCAGAATTGGCCAATGATATCTTGGGCGATGAGAACATTTTTCTCATGTCTCATAAACTCTCGCCAGACAGCATTATCCTGACAAGGAACAGGCACTTGATTTTCTAGAATGTATCGTTGAGCCTGCATGAGATCTACGATAAATAGCTTTGGAGATGACTTGGAGATTCTGTAAGCAGTGCGTTCGCAACGCACCCTACCCTAGCTTGCTTATAAGTAGGGTACATTTCTAGAAGTAATCATCCTGATTCTCCTCAACTTCCTCTGATTACTGAAGAAGCCTCAGGTATTATTCCTGAATCTGACAGAATTCCTAACGGACTTTATGTTGGTTATGATTCTATCCAACAAACTTGGCAGACAATTTGGCATAACCCTAGCTCGACTAGATTAGATGTCTTCTTAGAAACTGCTACCACATTAGGAGAATTAACACCCATTGGCTTTACACCCCCTGATCTTTCCACAGTTAATGGTGTTTCACCTACTTTACTAACTTACGATCAGGACTTAGAAAATATATTGATTCAACTCAAATCGAAGGAATTGAAGAGTCCCTGCCTGTCCAGTCAGTTATTGCCGGTGACTTTGATAATGATATGGATCTAGATCTTTATCTGATCTCTACCTTTGATCATTCGGCGCTAAAGGCTGTCTTATTGGAAAATCAGGGGGATGGTACTTTTATATCCGTAGCTGATGCAGCAGGTGCTCAAATCACGGCTTCCGGCCCCTGTGTTACGTTTGACCGGATGGGCTTGCAAGGTGCCAGTGCTGACTATGATTTAGATGGAGATATTGATATCTTTATTGGTAATTCTGGTTTAGTCAGCATGGACGAAACCTACCTGGGGACACCTTATTATCTGTTTCAAAATCAGGGTAATAGCTATCACTGGCTTGAACTTGATCTACAAGGGGTTGAATCTACGAGAAATCCTATTGGAGCGAAGGTTTTCATTACCGCAGGCGGTAAGACGCAAGTTCAAGAACAATCCAGTGGTCAACATTATTATGGGCAAAATTTCTCAAGATTACATTTTGGCTTAAAAGATAATAATGTTATAGATTCTTTGAGGATTGAATGGCCCGCAGGCAGCGTTCAAAATTTTTATGATATTGAGGCTAATCAAATCCTCAAGGTAGTCGAACTTGAGGAAGAATATCAAATTATTCAAAACTAAAAAATCTTGCCAGCAGTTCTTGATCGGTGCGTTAATAACAGCACCCTACGAGGGGCGGGGATTGCGGGCAATGATGCTGTCAAAGTAGCGATTTAATAATGGTGCAATGACGCTATGCAATCGGGTTAAGACACTGATTTCAGTACCGGGTGACAATTCAAATTTACCCTGCTCAATGCCTTCCAAAATTACCTTGGCCACATCATCGGCTGTCCATAGCTTGGCGGTGGCGTTAATCTCTTTTGTGGCGGGTGGTTTTGTTTTATTCTCTTCTTCTAGCTGGGGGGTATCCGTATCCGGTGGATAGGAAATAGAGACTTTAATACCGACGGGCTTGAGTTCAGCTCGTAGCGTTTCTGCCAGACCACGTACGGCAAACTTGCTGGGACCATAGGCGCTGTAGCCATAGATGCCGACGAGCGCGGCACCAGACGAGATCAGATGAATATTGCCTACCTGTTGTTGTTCCATAGCGGGTAGGGCAGCCTGAATGCAATAGAGGGTACCAAAGTAATTCACCCGCATGGTTTCTTCAAAAATTTCTGGGGGCAGTTCCTGGAAATAACCTGGAATGGCGATGCCTGCCGAGGTAATTAGCCAGTGGGGGGGACCGAGGGATGCGATCGCATCCCCAACCGCACCCATTGCTTGCTCTCGTTCTCCCACATCCGCCACAAGCGTCAGCACCTGCTGGTCAGGATGAGAGCGAACCTGCTCAATCTCCGTTTTAGCCAATTGCAACCGTTCCTGACCACGGGCAATGAGCGACACATTCGCCCCCTGGCGTGCCAACCTGAGGGCAATGGCCTTACCAATACCGCTCGAACCGCCTGTGATAATCGCATGGGGAATAGTAGTATCTTGATGCATTGCCCTTTCATATCTTACAAACGTCAGAGAGTATAACGCTTACTCTCAAAATTCTTCTCCCTGAGGGAGAAGAATTTTAGATGAGGGATCCTTTATCTACCTGCCCGCCGTTCAGCTTCTGCTTTAGTAGCACTGAGGGAGTTGGTCAAAATATTGCGATAGGTGTTAAAAAATATCCCTCGGGTTGAGCTTTGACCAGGGTCAACATACACCTGATGGGTTAGCAACACATGCTCTCGCCCTGCATAATATACCGAATCAAAATACCAAACACCCTGGAGTGCTTGGAGATCACCCTCCACTAAGGCAAAGTCAATTTGCTGTGGATAACTTTCCAGCGATTCGATCACAATGCGGCTGCGGTTGGTAACCAGCGGCAATACCTGTACAACATTGACCTGTTCAAACACATTACGATTACCCGCACTTTCCAACCAACGACTGTTTTCAATATTGGGTAAAAACTGCTCAAAATTGTCATAGTCGGTCAACACCTGCCAGGTTTCAGCCATAGATGCATCGATCAATACTCGACCAGTAAACTGACCATTGGCTCCCGACATCATCACTTGACCATTTTTAAGCGCCGTACGTTCTTGACTGGGCAACGAATTAAGCACATTTTTAGCCTCTGGACTGGGTAGCGCTAGGGCTGTGCCAAAGGGCAAGATTAACAACGCAGCCAGGGCTACTTTTTTGCCCCAGGACTGAGCATATTTGGAAAAATAATAGGAAAACATAAGCGTTATTAACCTCATACTAATTTCTATTAGTATTTATATTTCTGAACGACTATAGGTTGAACGTCAATAGTCGATGGGCGTCGATGGGCTCAACTCTATGGCTTGAGTCCGTAATATTCCCGCTGAAAGGGATACATTGGCAACACCTGTTTGCGATGGGCATTAGCAGCATAGATTGATTGCCAGTCAACTGTTTCACCCTGAATATATTGTTGTGCCTGAGATCTTAGCGAGTCAGACACTGTATCGTTTTTTACCTCTGAATTGGTATCTGAGACGCCATGACTTTGCCAGTAGTTGGGATGGGGACGGCCCGCTAAAAAAGCGATCAAAATTTGCCGCAGTTCAGTAATGGAATTAGCCACAATCGCCAACCGATGGGCAAAATGGTTTCGTCCAATGCTGGCAGTAAAACACACATCGGCTAAGGCCAGGGTAGGGTGGGCGGCCAGGTGCTGCGCATAGCGGGCAGCCAGCTGATTGAGGGTCGGTCCTGTGCGGGCAGATAGGGGCAACAGGGCGGGTTCAGAATTTGAGGGACTGGGAGCCTGATGAGGCATAGACGGTGGTTCCTGCACAATCACATGGGCATTGGTACCGTTAAAGCCAAAGGCACTGATACCGGCAATGCGGGGGCTTTCGAGCCAGGGCATCGCTGCTGTCGGTAATGTGAAGGGTAGGTTTTGCCAGTCGATATGTGGGTTCGGGCTATTGAGGTGTAAATTAGCCGGAATTTGCTGGTGTTCCAGGGCTAAAACTGCCTTGATCAACCCAGCAATGCCTGCGGCGGCTTCGCCATGGCCAATATTGGTTTTGACCGCTCCTAACACCAGCGGTTGCTGTCGCGGTTCGGGGTTGTTGCCAAAGATATCTCCAAGGGCTCCCACTTCGATGGGATCGCCCAATGCAGTACCTGTGCCATGGGTTTCCACATAGCTAATCTGATCAGCCGTAATCCGACTTGCTTTGAGAGCCTGACGAATGACGGCCTGCTGGGCGGTTTTGCTGGGAGCCGTCAATCCGTTGGTGCGACCATTGTGGTTGGTGGCCGACCCCAGGATGATGGCGTGGATGCGATCGCACCCCAATTCCGCATCACTCAGTCGCTTGAGCACGACCATGCCGCCCCCTTCAGCCCGGCCAAACCCAGTCGCCGCTGCGTCAAACGTACGGCAACGACCATCGGCAGACAGCATCTGCGCCTTAGAGAAATTGATGCTGGCAGCTGGGGTAATAATGCGATTCACCCCTCCGACTAAAGCCATATCACATTCCCGCTGCCGTAGGCTTTGGCAGGCTAAATGTACAGCCACTAGAGAAGATGAACAGGCCGTATCCACCGCCATACTTGGGCCGGTCAACCCCAACAAAAACGATAGCCGCCCTGCGGCCACACTGTGGGTATTCCCCGTGGCCAGGTAGGCATCAATAGTGTCAGGAGAGCGAGCTAACATCTGTTGCCAGTGGTCAATACTACTCAGCCCTAGAAACACACCCACCTGCTGGTCAGCCAGCGCCTCAGGCGCAATCCCCCCCTGTTCTAACGCTTCCCATCCCAGTTCTAACGCCAGCCGCTGTTGCGGATCAAGGGTAAGGGCTTCACGGGGTGCGACCCGAAAAAACGAAGCGTCAAAGTCGTAAAGATGAGGCACAAATCCACCATAACGAGACACCATTTTTCCAGGTGTTTCTGCCTCGGCATCATAGTAAGCGTCAATCGACCAGCGGTCATCCGGCACCTCAGAAATTGCATCAGTTTTACCTTGTAACAATTTCCAAAACGTTTCCGGTGTATTGACTCCCCCCGGCAGCCGACAACTCATACCCACAATGGCAATGGGCTCAAATTTTTCCCGTTCCATATCGGCGATCTGGGCCTGCAGCCGTTCGATCACCCGCAAGGCTCGCTTAGTGGCCGACAATTTAGCATCAGCATTAGAGACATTAGGGTTAGTCATAAGTCTGCGCTGTTGATGGGGCTATATTCTCCAATCCCTTTAATCTCCAGATGATATCTCTTCATCTCCCTCACCCCTCCAATTGCTCTAGCTTTTCTAATAACAAAGCTTCAGCTTCAGCTTCTGAGATTGCCTCCCAGTCTTGAGGTAGAGAATCCATTGATTGAGAAGAGTCTGTTAATTCCCTAGTCCTCTCATTTTCAGCAGAGTCTTTATCATAAACCAACATCTGCATTAGATAATCTTGCAACTTACCCAGCGTAGGATAGTCATAAATTAACGTCACAGGCAAGGGACAGTTCAGCCCCGTTTGCAATCGATTACGTAACTCTACAGCCGTCAAAGAATCTAAACCAAGTTCAGTAAAACTGGCACTGACATCCTGCAATGAGTTGCTATCCAGCCCCAGAATAATAGAGACTTGCGCACGTAGATAGCGAGATAACAGAATAAGTCTCTCATTGGCTGCTGCTGCCTGAATTTGCCTTTGAATGCTGATAGACGAAGGGGAAATGCTTGAGGCTGTCACCACGTCTGGGTCGATGCCTGTCCACTGTTTTAGCGTTCCAGGTAACACGGCTATTTGAGGTGTGTTTTGGGCATTAGGAGAGGTGATAATTTGTCGTAAAACTTTGAGACCTACATCTGGGGCGATCATCGGTATGCCAGACCGATTTAACTTTTGTTGGACGGTAGCATTCACAGCTAACCCACTACCGGACCAGGCCCCCCAGTTGATGCTAATGGCAGGCAGATTTAGCTGGTGACGGAACTGTGCGATCGCATCCAAAAATCCATTGGCAGCGGCATAATTGGCCTGTCCCGCCGATCCGACCAAAGACGCTGCTGACGAAAACATCACAAAATGGTCTAAGGCCAACTCATGAGTTAATTCATGTAAATGCCAGGTGCCATCGACCTTAGCAGCCATTACACGCTCAAAATCAGCCCAGGTTTGTTGTTGTAGGGTGGCATCCTGAATGCATCCTGCCAGGTGAAACACCCCCTTGAGGGGGACATCAGCAGAGGGTTGCAACATCGACTGCAGAGCGATAGTTAAGCTGGATAAATCAGCCACATCAACTGGAATAGTGTTGACCTTAACGCCCGCTTTGGATAGCGCTGTTATCACCTGTTGAGCCTCGTCGGATGGGGAATGTCGCCCTAACAATGTCAGATGTTGTGCGCCCTGATTAGCTAATTCCTGGACTACCTGCAGACCCAAAGCCCCTAGTCCTCCAGTCATTAAATAGGTGGCATCCGGTCGAATACCTGATACCTGTTTAGACCCAGGGGCAGTCACCACAACTTTGCCTATATGTTTAGCCTGCTGCATAAAGCGAAATGCATCGATGGCTTTCTGAGGGTCAAACGCTTTGACCGGCAGAGAATGGAGAACTTTTTGCTGCAGCCAGTCAGTCAGCGTCTGCAGCATGGTCTGAATTAGCTGCGGCTGTTTAACGGTGATATCTACCAAATCAATGATCTGATAATCCACATCAGGGCGCTGTTGGGACATCTGTTCTAGAGACCAAATGCCAGCTTTACCAATTTCTAAAAAACGTCCGCCTGCAGTTAACACCGCTAGACTGCTAGGAATCATATCGCCGGAGAGAGAATTCAGCACCAGATTGACCCCTTCTCCCTGGGTTTGTTGTAAAATCTCATCGGCAAACGCTAGGGTGCGAGAATTAAAAATATGCTGAATCCCCTGGCGACGGAGAAAGCCCCATTTACCAGGGGAGGCGGTGGCAAAAATCTCTGCGCCCAGGTGTTGGGCAATTTGTACAGCGGCTTGCCCGACACCGCCTGCTGCTGAGTGGATCAGTACCCGTTGAACTGTGTCGCTTTGCTGCAGCTGCCCCATCTGGCAAAGGGCGTAATAGGCGGTGAGAAATGCGGTTGGAATCGTGGCCGCCTCTACTGCACTGAGATGGTCGGGTTTAAGGCTAACTAAATTAGCCGATACGGTGACAAACTGACTAAAACTGGCTGGCGCGATCGCAATCACCCCATCACCCAGCTGCAATGTTGTCACCCCCTCGCCCACAGCCACAATCTCGCCCACACATTCCAGACCTAACGCGCCTGCATCCCCTGGATACATGTTCAGAGCATTGAGCACATCACGGAAATTTAACCCCGTTGCCTGTATCTGAATCTCTACCTCACCCGCCTGAGGTTGTTGTCGGTGGATCGTTTGCCACTGCAGCTGTTCTAACGAGCCCCGGTTCTGAATCGTCAGGGTAAGATTGTCGCCCAATCTCTCTTTGACCAAGTGAGCACCATAGCGAACGCCTTGGCGATAGGCAATGTGTGATTCGCTGGTCTGGCCGGTCTGAACTTTCTTCTGAGAAAGACGCTGCTGGAGAGTGAGTTCAGCTATTAAATCATCGAGTCTTGTCTGACTATCGCCATCGAGATCGACACAGACGCAGCCCCATTCAGGATGTTCTAAAGCAATGGTTTTGGCCATACTCCACAGGGGAGCCTGGGCAATGTCTAGAGATTCACAGTCTAGAACGGATTGAGTGGCACAGGTGACGATCCAGAGGTTGGGGGGTCTAGTGTGGGTAACTGGAGAATTAGCCAATGCCTGCGCTAGATGTAGTGCTCTCTGACATGTTTTTTGAATGGTGTCCTTAAGGCTCGCCCGATCTGCAGGTAGTTTATGGCATGTGCCAGGGACACTCACCAGGGGACTCGCGGCATAAATGACACCTTGCCAGCCGCTGGGTTCTGGGGGCGTATCCAATAATTGGGTCAATGCCTGAGCCTCTGACCGTAATGTTTTGACGCAGATCTGGTGTTGAGTTGTGAGCCGATCTGCGATCGCATCTAAACTCGCCCCATCATGCCCCACAATCAGCCAAGCTCCCGAGGAACTTAGGGAAGATGTCTCCTGTACCGGTGGTAGGGGCTGCCAGGTCGGCTGATACAACCAATTCCGCCATGATTCAGTGGGCGGAGTGTAGCGTTTTGCGGCCAGCCCTGAGACTAAAGCGATCAGCTGCCCGGTAGAGTCAAAGATGCGGACATCTGCGATCGCAACCGTGTTCTCTCTATCCGGACGACGTTGCAGCGTTACCTCACTCCAAAGAGGTTGCTCAGTGGCCCCGGTGCGATAGTAACTAAAAGACTCTATACCAATTGGCACATAGGCTATCGAAAGTGATTCTTGCGGCAGTGCGGCCAAGACACATTGAAAACAAGCATCCAACACTGCAGGATGCAAATGATAGGTAGACTGATCTATTGTGCTCGGATCAGCCAGGTGAATCTGCCCTACGGCCCTACCATCGGTGCGCCAAAGGGCCTGAATACTACAAAAGAGCCCCCCATAGTTCAGACCTAATTGCTCACAAATTGCATAATGCTCGGCGGGCGATTGGACTTTATCTAGGCCCTGCTTTAATGAATGGATGGCTATGGGATCTTCTAGAGCTGATGTCGCTGGAGTGATTGTTCCTTCACAGTGCAATACCCAGTGGGATGCTTCAGATTCTGTTGACGCTGTCGACAGGGGCTGACTATACACTGCGAAGTGATAGGACTGAGGGTTTGTTCCTTGAGATACAGGGTTAAGAATCGTTTGGAGAGTTAAGGGTTCCTCTGATAAGACACACGCTTGAGGAATTGCTACTGAACTAAGCTGCAATGACGATGTTTTCAAAGCTTGGGAACCAGCGGCTAAACCCAGTTCTAAATAAGCAGCACCGGGCAAGATTACCTGGCTATGAACCTGATGGTCTTGCAAAAAAGCAGGCTGATTAACCGTTAGCGTTTGCTGAAAGAGTGTCTGTTTAAGTGGTGTGGAAATGAGTTGCCCCAGGAGAGGATGGCTTTCGGTTGGCTTGAGGTGATTGGGGGGTAGATTGTTGTGATGTGATACAGGCGAACGTTTCGATGGCCCATGGTCCATCCAGTGACGCTGACGTTGAAATGGGTAGGTAGGCAACGGTATCCGACGGCCACAGCTATGTTGATAAAACTGTTGCCAGTCAATGGTGTGCCCCTGTCTATAGAGGGTGGCCAAACTGGATAACAGTTGCCAGCGATCAGAGTGTTTAGGATGTAGGCTAGGTAGCCATTGATGGGCCTGGTCCGTTAACACTGTCTGCCCTAACGTCAATAAGACAGGGCGGGGACCACATTCTAGAAATGTATCGTATCCCTGGTTTTGCAAAGTATTGAACCCGTCGGCAAATCGTACAGGCTGACGCACATGATTGACCCAATAATCAGGGGTGGTAATATCCTCGACCTGGGCAATTTCTCCCGTCAGATTAGACACGATATCGATGATGGGTGCTTGATAGGAAATTGACTCGGCCACTTTACGAAAGTCTGCCAGAATTGTCTCCATCAGCGGTGAATGGAAGCCATGGGAGACTTTTAACGACTTATATTGAACTCCTTGTTGTTCGAGCGTTTTGATAATAGTTTGTAATGTTTTTACTGGACCAGAGAGAACTGTATTTTGGGGCGTGTTGATGGCTGCGATCGCAACCCCCTCATGGGGTTTCAAGAGAGTTTTGCACTCTGCCATACTCGCCATTACCGAGACCATCGCTCCATTGGCAGGTAACTCCTGCATCAGCCGACCGCGTTCAGCCACAAGCGTTAGCCCATCCTCCAGGCTAAACACATCGGCTATGCATGCGGCGACATATTCTCCCAGACTATGACCCATAACCGCTGCAGGCTGAATCCCCCAAGACAGCCATAGTTGAGCTAAGGCATATTCAAAGGCAAACAGCACCGGTTGGGTGTAGATCGTATCGTCAATGCCAGGGTCTCCTACCGCATCACCATAAAGCAGCTCTAATAAAGGAATATTCCAGGCCTGAAGGATCTCAGCACAGCGGTTCAGGGTTTCCCTAAAAACAGGTTGAGTCTCATACAGTTCCCGCCCCATACCAACAGATTGAGATCCCTGCCCAGTAAAAAGAAAGACAATATCAGGTGGATGGGGGAATGTTTTTGTTAACCGTAGGTTGGGTAGAGGCACGAAACCCAACTGCTCAGCAGACAACAAAGAAGAACCAATAGATTGATATTGTAGCCACGTTTGCAGCTGTTGTTGAAGATGATCAATAGAATCCACAACCAGACATAAACGGTGCGCAAAGTGTGCCCTACCAACACCTGTTGTAAAAGAGATATCAACTAAAGATAGATGAGAGTTTTCGGTTAGAAATATTTGATATCGTTTTGCTAAGTCACGGAGAGTGTTTTCTGTTTTTGCAGAGAGGGTAAACAGCTGCGTGAGATTGGCGGTAGGTTGGCTGAGTTGTTGATTTGTGGCCTCTTCTAACACCATATGAACATTGGTGCCACCAATGCCGAGGGAATTAACGCTGGCCCGTCGAGGATGGTCGCGCTGGGGCCAGTCGACTAGGTGGGTATTGACATAAAAAGGGCTATGGGCAAAGTCGATTTGGGGATTGGGCTTTTCAAAGTGTAGGCTAGGGGGGATTTTGCCATGGTGAACGGCCAGGGCGGTTTTGATAAAACCCACCACTCCAGAAGCAATGTTGAGATGGCCCACGTTGGTTTTAACGGACCCGATGGGGCAAAACTGCTGGGCCTGGGTACTGAGGCGAAAGGCCTGGGTGAGGCCAGCAATTTCAATCGGGTCACCGAGCTGGGTCCCCGTGCCGTGGGCCTCTACATACCCCAGGGTATCGGCAGGAATATTTGCGATCGCTAATGCCGCTGCCGCCACCCTGGCTTGACCCTCACTCAGGGGCGCGAGATAGCCCACCTTCTGGCCCCCGTCATTGCCCATGGCTGACCCCTTGATCACCCCATAGATAAAGTCGTTATCGGCTCGGGCCTCTGCTAATCGCTTTAGCACCACCAAACCCACACCGCTGCCAAATAGGGTGCCTTGGGAGTTGGTATCAAACGCACGGCAATGGCCATCCGCCGACAAAATCATCCCTTCTCGATAAAAATAACCGACTGTCTGGGGGGTTTCCACCGATACGCCCCCCGCCAGGGCCAGATCGCATTCCCCCTGCTGCAAACTTTGCGCTGCCAGGTGAATCGCTACTAGAGACGTGGAGCAAGCAGTTTGCACGTTGACACTGGGGCCACGCAGATTCAACTTATAGGAAACACGGGTGGTCAGATAGTCTTTATCATTGGCCACCGTCATCTGGAAGCCCGCCATGGAACTGAGGTTAAACACGTCCAGGGGATCTTGGGGGTCGAGGGTGTGGCGCTGGGGATAAACGTGGTTGAGTAAATAGGTATTCATCGAGGCCCCAGCATAGAGGCCGATGGAACCGTCATAGGTCAGGGAGTTATAGCCAGCATTCTCCAGACTTTCCCAAGCACACTCCAGTAAAAGACGCTGCTGCGGATCCATCAGTTCTGCTTCTTTGGGGCTATAGCCAAAAAAGTCAGCGTCGAAGCAATCTACCTCGTCCAAGGTTGGGCTGGCCTTGACATAGTCCGGATGCTGGATAAAGGCCGGGTCCACCCCTGCCGCTAGAAGTTCCTCATCGGTAAAGAAGGTGATGGATTCTACGCCGTCCTGCAGATTTTGCCAAAATTCGTCTAGGTTTTGCGCCCCTGGGAAGCGACCGGCCATGCCAATAACGGCAATGTCAGTGGATTGTGGGGACTGCGATCGCACCCGCAGCCTTGGCAGCTCTATCTGTTGCCCTGGTAGCTGATCCGTTGGCGTTGCTGTTTGCTTTAAGTAAGCCGCCAGGGAAGCAATGGTCGGATATTGAAATAAGGTGGCCGCCTTGAGGGTAGGGTCCAGCTGATTTTGCAAATGGCCCAGCACCTGCATCAACCGTAGCGATGTCCCACCCAACTCAAAAAAATTATCGTCTTTGTTGACGGTATCCACTGGCAAGACAGACTGCCAGATTTGGGAAATCGACCGGATCAAACGAGACAACGAGCGTCGGCTGGCCTGACCTGTCGCGGCCAACGCCTGAATAATCTGCTCACATTGAGACTCAAATGCCCCGGCTGTAAATTGCTGACTGAGTTGGCTGCGCTGAATCTTGCCAATGCTTGTTTTAGGAATCTCATGTTTAGCCAGGGGCACAACATAAGTAGGCGATATGCCAAGCTGCTCGATTATCTGGGACCGGATCTGTCGGATCAGAGGAATGGTAGCTTTGACCCCCTGCTCTAGTGACATGCCAGCTGAGGGATGGAAAAAAATTGCCAGTTGCTCACTGGTATCGTCAGCCGTCTTGACGCTACAGGCTGCCGTAAAGGAAACTTCGACCCCATCTAACGCTTCGACAATAGCCTCAATCCCATGGCTGTAGTAATTCACGCCATTGAGAATGATCATGTCTTTCTGGCGTCCTGTAATAGTGAGACAGCCCTGGTTTAATCGGCCTAAGTCGCCAGTATTAAACCAATGATCAGCGGTAAATACCTCCGCAGTTAAGTCTGGTCGCTGATAATAGCCACCCATGACAGTTAAGCCTTTGACCTGTAGCCGACCAATCGTTCCTTCTGGCACCACCTGGTCAGCCTGATCCACAATTCGCACAGAAACCCCCGGAATCGGGTTGCCTAACTCTACAAAATCATCGTCATCATCGGTGGAGTCTAAAGAAAAAGTCCTGGAATGCACAATGCCAGAGCAGGTTTCTGACATGCCATAACCGGGGCTGACCGCATTGGGTGCCAAGCCATGGGGACTGAGGAGTTGCAAAAATTGCCGGGCCGTTTTACCCACCACTGCTTCGGCTCCATTCCCCATCCATCGCAGCGAGGATAAGTCCCATTGCCGCTGCGCAATAGTAGCCGCTTGGTCATTTATCAGACCATAGGCAAAGTTAGGCGCCCAAGTGGCGGTAACCTGATAACGCTCTAGCAAATCGAGCCAGGTCAATGGACTTTTGAGCACCAACTCCCGTGCTACATGAATTTGACAACAGCCTAGATAGACCTCGGTCAGGTGAAACATTACCAGACTGGCAACATGTTCCAGAGGCATCCAGTTGAGCGTGACATCGGCGGCGGTCAGACCATTGACAGTGGCCATGCCATAAGCACTCACACGCAAATTACGATGGCTCAACATCACCCCTTTGGGTGTACCTGTACTGCCCGATGTCAACAACAAAAGTGCCAGGGCATCCGGTTGCGGCACAACAGGTTCAGGGCTATCGATATTTTTTTTATTGATTGATGGTTGAGTTTTGTCTATACGCAACGCTTCAATCGCCAGCTGTTTCACACTGAGGCCAGAGGTCTCCAGCTGATGAGAGAGAGCTTGCATCAGGGTTTGATCGGTCAGAATAATTGGTTGTTTCAACAACTGAACAGCTCCCAGCAAGGGTGAAACTGTGTCAGTCGTTTGAGCCATCTGGGGAGAAACAGGCACCGGGATACACCCCAACCAAATACAGGCCCAGAAAGCAGCTAATAAATCTGGACTATTGGCTAGCTGGAGAACAATAAAATCGCCAGCTGTGATTCCCTGGGACTGCATGGCAGCCGCTAACTGGATGGCATCGTCTCGCAGCTCAGCGTATAACTGTACTACTTCACTGCCATTAACATCAAGGTATCGAATGCATGCGTCGGTTTGCGCTGCTTGCAGCAGGGCCTCAATTAATGTGTGAGGCATTGTCACTGAGTCAGGAAAAGAGGGGCCGTTTGCGATTGATAAACCTGCGTCTTGACGCTCAAACTCCGGTTGTCCCAAGGTCATTCCTCACCCTCTGACGGATTGAATGAATATGTGCTTCTGAAGCAGCAGGATAACGGGTTACAGGCATCTTGTAAAGATGATCGGGGCAACATATGAGATGATAATGGCTGCTAGTAAGTAGAATTTCAGGGTTACCTGTGATCTGTGACTATTCGCCCCTTTGTTTGAATGGATGGAGACGCTCAACCTAATAATTTCCGATGAAACACTCCGAGAGGGAGAACAGCAGGTCGGGTTGTTTTTTGATGATAAGGCCGCACTTGCTCAATTGATTTCCCAAACTGGCGTCCATCAGATTGCGCTGATGCCAGCCACCCATACCGCCGAGGCACAATTGGTTAAAAACCTGGCCAAACAGGGGCTACAACAACAACTCGTTGCCTCTACCATGATGCGGCGATCAGCGATAGAGCATTCTAAAGATTGTGGTGTACGGCAAATAATTCTCTTTCATGCTGTCTCTGATCGACTCTTGTTTTTACGAGATCCAGCAGTTGCCGCTGATCCAAATCTGCATAGCAAAACAATTGATGAGGCGATCCCAGCGGCTGTTGTGCACCGCATTCGGCAGTCAATGTTAGCCAATGCCCTGGAACATGTGCGCTACGCTACTGATAAAGGATTGAGGGTTTGCTTTGCGGCTGAAGATGCTAGTCGAGCAGATTTTCACTTTTTGGTGGATTGTATTAATGCCTTAGGTCCCTATATTGACCAGTTTTTACTTTGCGATACGGTAGGCATTTTGACCCCTGAAAAAGCCTTTGTGTGGATTAGGGATTTACTGGAGTACACTCAATCGGTCCCCCTCTCAGTTCATTTTCACAATGATATGGGGCTGGCGTTGGAGAATACTATTCAAGCGGTACGGGCAGGGGCCATCGGTATTTCCGGGACGATGGGTGGGATTGGTGAACGGGCTGGCAATGCTCCATTGGATCAGGTACTGGGCGGTCTGCGGATGCGCTTTGGCTGGGAAGTGGCTGGCATTGATTACGATGCGGTTGATCGGGTGGTTGCTTATTTACACGATCAAGGTCACCGCCCCCATGCGCCCTATTCGCCTCAGGCCCAGCGCCATGAGTCGGGGATCCATGTGAGTTCATTGCTGCGCGATCGCAAAAGCTACACTGCCTTTCCCCACAGTCACCCTGATATTTGGTTTGGCAAATGCAGCGGTGCCAGCAATTTGCAGTACCTGTTTGAGCATCACCTCAAGCAATCGCTCCAGCGCTCCCAGTATGAAAAGTTACGTTCAGCGATCAAAGCAATTTCTATGCAAGAAAAACGCTCCTTTTCCGTCAACGAGGTGCTGGCCCTGATCGATGATCAGAACCTCCTCAGCAATCAAACATGAATCATTATGCCTTCTACAACAAATCGATGCACAGACATAGTGGTCTTTTCAAAGGCAATGCGTTCCAAGGGGAAAAATAAGCATGAAAGTTTTCTGTAGCGTGGAATACATTCTATGCTTGCTGTCATGCTTTGCAGTCTGTCAAATACTGGTTGTTAGCACGCCTAATTATTATGCTTAGATTTTCGATTTAGTTCCAAAGCATTACAAAAGCTATTAAGACTATTCAGCAGCGAATTGTAATAAGCATAGGCATCATCCCGTTCATGCTGAAGACGCTCATATAGAGATAGCTCTGGCTCTGGCAGCAAATCCTCCTTGGGAAAGTCTAAGCCCGCTGTAGCTAGGCGTGTTGAAGCAATAGTAATCAACAGTGCCCCAATTGAATCTCTTTTACCAGTCTGTAAATCTTCAACTCCAGGCAGAATCAACTCTGCCCCTGGCAAATCCTTTAGTCTCATCAGACGTTCCTTCACTGACTTTTATCTCTCATCTGTTTAATAAAAGTCTCAATCCTGTCTTTGAGGATTTCAGGATCAATAGAAGGAAACCGAATTAGGTCAGGTTCAATCGCCTTGAAACAATTGTCCAGATTTTCTAACGAAAATAATTGTTGTGCATACATGGCTTGAACATCGCTAATATCACGTTCATAACCCCTGGAAAGTTTAGAGAGTGCCTGGGCCGTAAAATCATAGTGATAGAAGGAAACTTGGCCTTGTTTACCAATGAACACACTCCTATCCTTCCACCCTGGTAGTGGTGGTAAAAAATCTTGAGGAGATGCGAGTTCGATATTGATATTTAACTCTCGTTTGATTTTTGCAATAGCTTGAAAGACCCCTGAAGGTTCAGGATCCAATCGAATATCGATATCAACCGTTGAACTACGCCATCCAATCAATAGCGCACTGGCACCTCCAGTAAAATAAACACAGCCTGCACCAAGGGCTTCTCTGCCTAAGATATTCATCAGCTGCTTTATTTTTTTAGGATCAACCGTTGAACGCATACTTATAAAAAGTCTAAGGGGACAGTCATGTAAATCTATGGCCCATAATCGCCTATATTTTAAGGCTAGTTCATTAGCAAGGAGCAACCCCTTATTCTCTCATTCTTATGATGCGATTTCATCCTGCGTTCTAATGCGCATTAATCATCATAAGGCTAGTTTCTGTCATAGAGGGTAGAATACGGCGCTGCATGTGAGTGCCTTACTACGCGATCGCAAAAGCTACACCGCCTTTCCCCACAGTCACCCTGATATTTGGTTTGGCAAATGCAGCGGTGCCAGCAATTTGCAGTAACTGTTTGAGCATCACCTCAAGCAATCGCTCCAGCGCTCCCAGTATGAAAAGTTGCGTTCAGCGATAAAGCAATTTCTATGCAAGAAAAACGCTCCTTTGCCGTCAACGAGGTGCTCGCCTTGATCGATGACCAGAACCTCCGCAGCAATCAAACATAAGCCATACCGCAGGGTGCGTTGGTCTGAGCCCAATGCACCGCTGATATTCTTTAAAGGACGGTGCGTTTGCTTTGCTTTAATCAGGTAACCGATCGCTAATTGCCCCACAGACAGCTGAAATTGCCACTGTACGCGGTGAAGCCAAATAGTTAGACGCCGATGGAGCACCACTGCGACCCTTAAAATTACGGTTGGTGGCATAGATACCCACTTCCTTTTGGCCCAGCACCCCTTGCCCCGCATTAATGCAAGCACCACAGCCCGACTTTAAAACCTGTGCTCCAGCCTTTTCCAACTGTTCCACATAGCCCAGCTCCTCAGCCTGCCGCCGCACTTCTTGGGACGCTGGCACCACAAATAAACTAACCGTCGGGGCGATTTGTTGGCCCTTTAGCACAGCTGCTGCCTCAGCTAAATCGTGTAGCTTACCCCCAGTACAAGAGCCAATAAAGGCTCGCGTAATCGGTACATGGCCCAGCTGACTGATGGAGACCACCTGATCCGGTTTGGGTGGATTGGCCACCTGCGGTTCCAGGTCAGTCAAGTCAAACCGATGGCTTTGTTCATAATCAGCATCTGGATCAGAGGTGACCTCATTAAAGGGAATAGACGTGCGAGTCTCTAAATATTGCCGAGTAATGTCATCTACGGGAATCAGACCACAGATAGCACCACATTCAATGGCCATATTGGCCAGGGTCATACGTTCGTCCATGGGCAACTGTTCAATCACGGTGCCGCAAAATTCAATCACGTTTCCCGTGGCTCCATCACACCCGAGCTTACCTAAGAGCAACAACATAATGTCTTTGGCGCTAATGTGAGGCGGCAATATGCCAGCCAGTTCAATTTTGATCGTGGCCGGCACCCGAACCCACACATCGCCCATGGCAAAAATGTTAGCCATATCTGTGGTACCAACACCCATGGAAAAACAACCAAATGCACCATAGGTACAGCTATGGGAATCCGTGCCCGCAATGACCATACCAGGACGGATAAAGCCCTGTTCCGGCAACAATACATGACAAATACCGGCAGCTTCGCCCGGAGAGATCACATCAAATAAATGGCAGCCTTGTTGTTGGGCAAAGTCCACCATTTGTTGATGCATCAAAACGGCCCCATTATCCGGTCGGATATCGTTAATTTGGATAAAATGATCGGCAACAAAAACAACTTTATCAGGATCCCAAACCGATGCATTATCACCAAAGTGTTGATGGAAAAGTTGACCGACGGGACCTGCGATCGCATCGTGGGACATCGCTAAATCAACATTAGCAAAGACAACCTCCCCCGGCTGCACATATCGATTGCCTGACGCCTGGGCCAACAACTTTTCAGTCATCGTCATGGGGCGTTCTCGAGTCAGGCTAGAAAGCGTTGAGATTTCACCCTGACGACGTTTCTGATTGTAGGCGATCAGACCACCCGCCCGAATAATATCGTCTACTGCAGCCGTTGGGTGAGACGACTCTATAAACTCAAGGAATAGACCAATATTAATACTGTTACGATAAAAAATTTCAGCAAAGGACTTCGCCTTAACAGTTTGAATCCCAGCCGCCTTAATCGCAATCGGCGCAAACTCACGACTGGAACCACAACCAAAATTATAGCCTGCCTCAATCATGTCATATTGGCGCAGTATCCCCGGTCCCAGTAAATGCTCAAACGCATAATAAGCTAGATGCTCCAAGTCATCATTCGTACCCCGCTGTGCAGGAATGATATCATCAGTATTAATATCATCCCCTAAATAAAGAATAGAGTTAGGCATACCAACTGTAGAGATTAAGGACGTTTCCTAAATTCTTTCACAAAGCAGAAAAATAAGCAGCCTTTACTATTAGCTAATAGTTAAACAGGCTGCACGGAAATTCTCTCCCTTTCAGAAAAACTATAGGAAGAACTGTATTGTTTCCGGAAAGGGAACACGGAGGGACCCCAAGCAACATCTTTAAACTCTACACCAACCCCCCACTAAAACCTTAATCAGAAATACTCTTTACTTGTTAGCACCACTCACAGACAAGGTCGAATCTTATGCAATTCCAATAAATCATCATTGGCTTGACTAAGCAACCGCGTGCGAGAACACTGATTAGTTCGCAAACTTCCCCCACGCTCTTGCCCATAAACCAAATATGACTGCCCCACATCAAACATATAACCACAAGCAGCCATTGAAATCGGCGTTTGCACAACCACTGTATTCTCCAGATCACCTTTCCATATCTCGTCGATGGCAAAAGTAACATTAAGTCTACCTTCACTGGTCTCTATCCCAGTCACCTCACCAGCAAAAACAACACTGGCCTCCATCAAAGCCTGCTCTGGAGGAAATGGTGGTGCACAAGAGCATGAATAGGCCGGTTGGTTTGCCAGCACAATCAGACCTGTAGTCAATGTCAATCCGATTAGCAGAAAGAATTTGGCAGTTTTAGCGGGTATGAACTTGAGCATCATGATTGAAATAGCCTTCTCTCATCACCCATGATAACGGTTGCAAGAGAAGGACTAGAACCGATTTGACATAGACCTTATGCGTAAACAAAGTCTGCAGACGCAAACACATTAGTGGTGTCTTGCACTACTGCAATCACATCATCCTGGAAGGATATTACGGTATCAGTTGCACTGGTACCAGCCCCTAGGCCAGTCCATTGTGTCACTTCTAAAGAATAATCGCTCAGCGTACCACTATCATAAACCTGGAATTTATCACCTTCTGCCCAATAGAAGTCAGTGATAATGGCATATCCAGCATCACCATCACCAGTGTAGTAGGCTCCTAAAGAATTTCCTAAAACAAACGTATCAGCACCGTCATTGGTGTCTTCATCACCAGGTTGTGAGTAACCAAACTCTCCCGTTAAAGTATCAATCTCTCCTAAGGTACCGCCATAACCATTCAAGAAATCATCGCCACTTTCACCGATTAATCTGTCTGACCCTGCCCCACCCAGGAGCGTATCATTGCCAGTCCAGCCAAGCAACGTATCCTCACCATTACCGCCAGACATCAAATCATCGCCAGTCCAGCCATCGATAAAATCGTTGCCTGATTCTCCATACAATGAATCATTCCCAGCACCACCATCGATAAAGTCGTTACCAAAATAGCCCAAGATAGTATCATCACCATCTTTACCATAAAGGTCATCATCCCCAGACCAACCGTCGATGAGGTTGTTCGCAGCATTACCCGTAATCACATCATCACCAGCACCACCAATGGCATTTTCAATCACTACACCATTAGCAATGGTAAAGCCACCATAAATCCCTTCCACTGACGAGAGATAACCACCCGCATTCGGGCCAACGAGTGGAGCCTCATTCAGATTAATCGTAGCATCTCCCGTAGTGCTGTAGCCAACAGTGATAGTATCGACACCGCCTGCATCCCAGATACTGGAATAGAAAGTACCACTGGCATTAACAGTTGGTAGCTCGTAGGTATCATTGCCGGTGTTGTAACTCATGTTAGCACCGTAAAGGGCCTGAATCGCTGCGATGTCAAGCGCCATAGGTGTGCCTTGATAACCATAGCTGCTACCAACGGGCAAACCATCTGCAACGTTCCCATCGTTGTAGGTCATGGTTGTCCACAGACCCTGATTAAGTCCAAAATCGCCTGTATCCCAGGGACTAGATACTCCTGGAAAAACAGAAGAGCCACCGCCTGCGTCATGGGGATGGGCAAGACCTAATCCATGGCCAATTTCATGGATCATCGTGATAAAACCAAAGCCACCCTGCTGCAAGCCAGCAAAGTTCCAACCAAGACCTTGCCAGTTGAAATAGCCGATACCCATCCCTAAAGTGCCAGGAGGTTTCATCATACCCAAGGCACCCAGCTGATTATCTGTAAGATACAGACCTAACGTGGCCTCTGCATCATTATCTGTAGACTCCACAAAGGTAATATTGGCGACGTTACTCCAGGTTTCAAGCGCAGCTTCCATAGCTGCTTTTTCATAGTCAAACCAGTCATACGCTGTCGTTGCGTAGTTGCCATAGAAATCATCAAATGACTCTGATCCATTTCCCCAAAAGGAATATTCGATCACGCCATCAGCCCCAACATCCCATTTATTACCGCCCCACAAAATGCTGTCGACATAGGTGTTACCGGTAATCGGTGCATTGGTAGCAGGTAGAATTTTAGCTTCGCTGTTTTCAAGTACGCTACTTACTAGATCCTGATCGAGAAGACCATGTTTACAGCCAGAACCGCAACCAGGGCCGCAAATGTGGTGATTATGAGGCATGACTTTTTAGCTCTCGTTAAATGCGTTGTTGATTATTTGGGCAAACTGATACTCACCCCTGATTGACTCCAGAGTAAGAAATATCTGTTGTAAAAACCTTGGTTCTTTGTGTCTGATTACCAACAGCTTTTGGAGAACGATCTTTCCGAAAAGTGCAATCTACATTTGAGCAGACATGACAGCCCCTAAAACTACCCGAGTGGGTACCTGCAATATCTCAATTCAAAGCCTACAATGGCTCGCCATGGGATCCACTAAGATTGGGTATACAAATTACAATGGAAGTGCTGGAGTTAGCAGATGGAGAGGGTAATGGCTAAGACTGCACTAAAGCTATGCCCCAAGGAATGGAAACACTGAATGGAAACACTACTCGACCACGCCTTACACCAGAGCCCGATGTAAGGACGCATGGCAAAAGCAATTGACAGTAGCTGTCCATCTGATAGGAATTGGCACCAATTCCTACTTGAGCAAATGGCAGCTGAGATTCCAGGAAAACGACCTGCTGTTAATGCCTCTTGCGTAGAACAGTAGCTGTCCATCTGATAGGAATTGGCACCAATTCCTACGCAAATGGCAGCTGAGATTCCAGGAAAACGACCTGCTGTTATAGAGCAGAGTATTAATGCTCTAAGCCTCTTGCGTAGAACGCGATATGTCACACGTCATATATACCCATTCAAAGTAGATGATTCGCGTATACAACAAGCTATTCAACAAATTAGATACTTGTTTAAGTTGTTTTCTAGCCCAAACGCCAGCGTTGGGCGTATTTCCGTAAGTAGGTGCCGATGGCCTGCACCGACAAGAAAAGATGAGTAAACGTTGGTAGCATTGCAGAAATGCCAACAACAATACCAAAGTAAATATTCTTCAGATTGCGCTTATTAGTGGGATCAGTAACTGCTGCCATCACCCGCGATTCATACACTTCAGCGCGCGTTGTCAAGGATTCTGGTGAGTGTTGAACGAAACTAATTAACCAGCCCGAGAACGAAAAGACAAATAAAACCCACCATGTGGCAACAATGGCAATCACAATATCCACACTCAGGTGAGCGATATAACTAGCCAGCGATGTTGTTTTTAATGCCCGCTTCGCAATCCAGACGGTGATAAAAAATGACAGGCTGTCGAATAATGCGCCTAAAATGCCTACAGGAAACTGGAGCAGAAAATAATGCATGCGTTCATCACCAAACGCCTCTTCCGGATAAGCCGTCAACAACGCTAGCCAGTAGCAGCTCATGTTCAACAGCGTGAAAAATATAAAGAGCTTAGGAAAAAACGAGACTAAGCTACCGCGATGCGTTTCATAGTAATTTAATAACCGCGCTAAGGATCGCTTCCAAATAGCCATAATCGGGCGTACGCGCAGTTTACGTAAAGCGGTAGGAATTTTCATAATATGAGCTTAATTAGTCGACGAGTGAAGTCGTTTTTGATTTTTAGTTATTTTGCTTAACATAACTGAAAAATTTTCAAACGTGTACCGTACTCTTTCTGGAAACTCGGTATTTATACATAGTGACGTACGCAAATATGAGTTGAGCGAGATCGCACCTCCCACACATGCGTAAAGAAAATCCATGATAAAAATCACAGTGAGATGTTTAAATCTCATTCGGGTCCACGCCCAATTCTCGAAGCTTGGCCACAAGTTGCTGATTTCGTTGCCGTTCTGCTTTAGCTGATTCCTCAGGCGTTGGGACTATCTGCCCATCAGCATCAAAGAAGCGTAGCTGCTCTTGATAAACGCCTAGATACAATCCTAACTGTTGACTCCAGCGCCACCCCTCTGCAGTGGGTTCAATCGGCTGGTAGGTGCCATCCACCAGATGAAAGCCTTCAAACTCAAAGCTATGGGGATCAAACCAGAAATAGTCTGGAGTACGGAAAATAGTCTGATAAATTTCTTTCTTCAAACCCCGATCCGTTTTTGCTGTAGAGTCTGACAGCAATTCCACAATCACATTGGGATATTTACCATCTTCCTCCCACACAGTCCAACTCTTGCGGGGACGTTTTTCTGTCCCCAACACCACAAAAAAATCCGGCCCACGAAAATCTTCTGACTTTAACTTACGAGCACTGTAGTAGACCGTCAGGTTACCGGCAGCAAAGTAATCTTGACGGTCTTGCCACAACCAGTCTAAGCACTTCATTAGAAGAAAAAGTTGTTGCAAATGCTGATAACTTTCCAATGGAGGTTCATCACTGTATAGGCCACAGGGAGGCAAGACAACTTCGTCAGCGCTACTTGACTGCGTTGGTGAAACTTCCGTAGTTGAAGCGGACATAGGCAAAGTCGTCCAATACACTAGTATTAGTGTAGCAATTTTTTCTACAGTGGTTGCCAGTTACCAGTGAGAATAAATGCTGCCCAATAGTAAGGATGACTGTAGGGTCCTTCCGAGGCAATCATCTCTAGCTGCACGTTGCGTAGCGCCTCACTACGACCTTGGCCAGCCGTCAGCTTTTCATAGTAGCGGCTCATCAGGCTCTGGGTACCGTAATCACTCACCGGCCATAGACTCATCAACTGAGCCTCAGCACCGGCCAGAGCAAAGGCTCGCCGCAGTCCATACACCCCCTCCCCGTTGGCAATATCCCCCAGGCCTGTCTCACAGGCAGACAGTACCACCAGCTGAGTGCCTAAAAGATTGAGCTGTGACGCTTCTAAGGCCGTAAAAACACCATCTTCGCGACCGCTACTACGAGGATTGAATCCTGCCAGAGCTAGGCCGGAGCGCAGCAGAGGATTTTCTACAGGCGCACTGCTGGAGAATTGAGTGGTGAAGACATTAAAACTCAGTTCAAAGGTCTCTACCTGAGGGGCCAGATAGTTTAAAGCAGGTAAGAAAAAGCTATGGGTCGCAATGTGCAGAATGCGGGGACTTTTGACTTGCTTTAGGCTATTTTCGGTAGCGTTAGTCCCAGTAAACATTTCAGCATCTGGGAGGAGGGCTGCGATCGCATCGGCTTCTGCGGCAGTTCCTGGTAACGGATCTACTCTCAGCTTGCTTAATTCAATCGAGTAATGATTATTGCCAAAATCACGATTTTCCTCTTGATCCTGCTGAGAACTCATAGATTCCTGTACTAGCTGCTCCCGTGCCTCAGCTATTTCATAATCAGGATTTGCCACAATTACAGATGGATTAAGACTGGACTCAACAACATTAAACCGAAGCAAATCACGTCCAGAATTGAGATAGCTAATTTGGTATTTCTGCACCAGATAGTCTCCCCCCGCCTCAGATTGAAGGGCCTCAAAGGGCAAACGGTTGAGCTGACCATCGGGAGAAATAAGCAGATGCTCTACACCTTGCAGATAGGAAGCCATAGGCTCGAACACTAGTTTGTGAATCGATTGAGTGGTCTTTACAACAATTTCGGACCCTACAGTTGGGAGGTTATTAGCTTGTTGTAGATTTTCATGAGTGTTCCGTAGGAATCGTGTAAATGCCCATACGGCTGTATCAATGTCAGCTGCAGCACCCAAATCTACCGCTTCAATGCGTTTATCGGAGAATAGCAGATAAGCTGCATACCGAGGCTCCCCCATTTTCTCGGTCTCTGGATAGGAAGGCGTGTAAAGTACATACTCCAACAAAACACTATTATCTGGCAGACTAGCAACAACCGCGTCCCAATCAACCCGCTGGGTGTCGGCACAAAAAATAGCGTTATGACGAGCGAGTGCTGACTCTACCTGGGTGGCTTCCGCTGTTAGCTGATGTAGCTGTGTTCGATACTGATTTGATGAGAAATGGTTGGGTGGATTAAACATCAACGCCGACAACTGTCGGCGGATTTGATTTAGCTGAGCTAGCAGTGCCTGAGCTTCTGGATTTAGGTTGTTTAGTAAACGCTGTTGGTTACCACTCAACATATCGAGGATAAACCCTTTACGTTGCAAAACTGTATTCAATGCGGTGCGTCTGGCTCGTTCATCTTGTGGCAGATGTTGAAGATTGAGTGAGATAATACTATCGTCCGTTCCTGCCATGGATTGAAGATAAGCTTGCTGTGTCTCCTCAGGTTGGCTGGCTAGGTTATAGCGAAGATACTCATCCAGAATCTGGAGACTTTGTTCCTCATAGTCAAGGGCCTGATAGTAATCGCCTTGAACCTTATATAAAAAAGCCAGATTGAACAAAGACTGGGCATTGTTTATCGTTATTGAATTGTCATGAATCGCAATTGCTCGTTTGTAAAGGTTTTCGGCTTCTGGATATCGACGCATTGAACGATAGAGCAAGGCTAGGTTGTTAAGGCTTATGGCAGTGGAGGGGTGCTTCGAGCCTAATTTTTCTTCTAAAATATCTAGTGCACGAGTTAAAACATGTTCTGCATCTTGATAACGCTTTGTCTCACGATACATCACCCCTAGGCTGTTCAGACTGGTGGCCGTAGATGGATGATTTGCGCCTAACTGTTCTTCTTTTAACTTCAAAACTTTGCTATAAAGAGATTCAGCTTGCTCATATTGCTGCGTTTCAACATACAGTGAGCCTAAATTATTCAGCGTCTTGACATCTTCTCGAATATTGAGAGCCTTTAAGTAAAGGGATTCGGCTTTTTTGTATTGACCTGTGGCTGAATAAATCAGCGCCAGGTTATTTAGACTGATCGCAATGTCTGGGTGATGAGGCTGGAATCTCGTTTCTCGGATTTCTAATGCTCTGATTAGTGAGTCTTCAGCTTCAGTAGAACGCCCCATGTCTTTATAAAGTAAACCAAGATTGCTCAGGCTAGTGGCAATACCAGGATGGTCCCCCTCCAACACCTGTTTTTGCATTGAGAGCACTTGCTTGTGGAGACGTTCTGACTCTTCGTACCGTCCCGTGACTTGATGTAGGTGAGCTAAGGAGGCAAGGCTGGTCAGCGTGTTAGGATGATCCTCTCCTAATATCTGCCGGTGGATATCGAGTGCTTGAGAGAACAGGTCATGGGCGTCTTCATAACGCCCCATTGCATCATAGACCTGGCCAAGATTTCGCAGACTTGTAGCAGTATCAGAATTAAAGTCTCCAAAGGCTGCTTTTTGACTTGCCACAACTTGCAGAAATATTGCCTCCGCTTCTTGGTAGCGCTCCATTTTTTGATACAGAGAGGCTAAATTATTGAGGGCAATCACTGTATTAGGATGATTGTTGCCTAAACGCTGCTCAAGAATTTTCAGAGAACGCTGATTTAACGATAGGGCTTTTTCATAGCGCCCCATCAAATTGTACAAGCTGGCCAAATTATCCAAGCTAATGGCTGTCTCAGGGTGATCTTCACCTAATTGTTCTACTTGAGCTGTTAAAACTCCGTAGTATGCACGCTTGGCTTGATCGTAACGTCCTGTCTCCTGGTATAGACTAGCCAGATTACTCAGGCTGAGTAAGGTATGGAAATTATCAGCCCCTAATTGCTGTTCAAAAATGAGTAATGCTTTTTCATTGAAAGCCAGGGCCTGCTCATAGTTCCCTTTCATCTGATAAAGCAGTGCCAGATTATCAATGGTAATAGCTGTATCAGGATGATCAGTGCCCAGCTGCTGCTCCTGAATACTCAAGGCCTGTTGATAAACAAGCTCAGCCTTATCATAGGCTCCCATGCGCCGATGGAGCAGTCCCAGGGTATTCAAAATTTGGGCTACCTCTAGGTGGTTTTCACCCAATTCAGCCTCACGGATGACAAGTAATCGTTGATAAAGGGATTTTGACTTAGTGTACTTACCAGCTTCTAAATAAACGCTCGCCAAGCTCTTAAGGGTGTCAATCGTTTCAGCATGATCACTACCGAGTTGTTCCTCTCTGATGGAGAAGGCTTGCTGATACAACGTCTCTGCTTTGTCAAAATTTCCCGATGCCTGATGTAGTCGACCTAACTTATTCAGACTGAACGCAGTGTAGCGATGTTGAGGGCCATACTGTGCTTGGTCGATGGCCAGAGCTTCCTCGGCCAGGGGAATCGCTTCATCATAGCGTTCTGCTTGATAAAGTTCAGACACTCTCTCATATAGATACTTCACTCGCTGCAATGGATCTGCTGACTCTAGAGAAAGCTCTGAATTGAAGCTCGGCATTGTCTGACTTCCTTGGCAAGCATCGGCTAGGAAATATGTCTCCACAGGTCAAGGAGTTATTCAAGTCAGGAGCATTTATCTGCCGTAGCCTCACCGTCTCAAGAGCCCAGTATTCTACATGCGCTCTAACACCGAAATCCCAAGTAGGGAAAGGCCTAACTTGAGCGTGCGTGCGGTTAAATCACATAGCATCAGCCGTGAGGTCCGCTGAGGTTCATCTGCCTGCAGCACTGAGCAACGGTCGTAGAACTGGTTAAACTTTTGGCTGAGTTCAAACAGATATTGACACAGGCGATTAGGATATAAATCCCGTGCTACTTCCATCACAGTAGTATCCAATTCTAATAAATGCTTTGCCAGGGTCAATTCTGCATCATTCTCTAACAGAATAGGGGCATCCCCTAGCTGAGTAAAGTCAATGTCACCCTTGCGGCTAATGCCCTGCACCCGCACATAGGCATACAGCATGTAAGGGGCTGTATTGCCTTGCAGAGCGAGCATTTTATCGAAGCTAAAAATATAATCACTGGTGCGATTTTGGCTCAAGTCGGCATATTTAACAGCACCCATGCCCACTGCCGTTGAAACAGCCTGGATAAACTCTTGCGATTCATCTCGATTCTCATCCGTAATCCGCTGTTGCAAATCCTTTTCGGCACGATCTATAGCTTCATCTAACAAGTCCTTTAGTTTAATCGTCTCACCAGAACGTGTCTTGAGCTTTTTACCATCTTCTCCTTTGACAAGACCAAAGGGAACATGGACCAGTTCCACCCCATCGGGCACCCAATGGGCTCGATTCGCCACCTGAAATACTTGGGCAAAGTGGTTAGCCTGCCCCGCATCAGTAATATAGATCACTCGCTTAGCCTTTTCATCAATGGTGCGCTGACGGATGGCAGCGAGATCAGTGGTGGCATAGTTAAAGCCGCCGTCAGATTTTTGTACAATCAATGGCTGCGGATCGCCATCTTTGTTAGTAAATCCTTCTAGGAAAACAACTTGAGCACCCTGATCTTCTTCTAATAACTCTAGCGTTTTGAGATCGTTGACAACAGCTTCTAAAAGAGGATTATAAAAAGATTCTCCCCGTTCTTCGATGGTAATATCCAACCGATCATAGATTTTCTGAAATTCTTGACGAGATTGGTTACAGAGCACTTGCCACGCAAGACGGGCCGTCTCTTCGCCTGACTGTAGGTCAACAACGGCTTCACGGGATGTGGTTTTGAAGTCTTCGTCCTCGTCAAACCGTTTTTTGGCCTGTTTGTAAAAGGTAACCAGATCACCAATATCCACCGTTGATGCCTCGGTCATGGCCTCAGGACAGACATCTCGCAAATGGGTAATCAGCATGCCAAACTGGGTACCCCAATCACCGACGTGGTTTAACCGTAGTACGTCATGGCCCAAAAACTCTAGGGTGCGGGCAATGGACTCACCAATAATGGTGGAACGCAGGTGCCCCACATGCATTTCTTTGGCGATGTTGGGACTGGAAAAATCGACGATGGTACGCTGGGTCGGATTAGCCACAGGAACTCCCAGCCGTTCATCGGCATAAACGGCTTTGAGCTGGGCTTGCAGATAGTCGGTTTTGAATTTGAGGTTGATAAAGCCAGGGCCAGCGATTTGGGGTGCTTCGCAGAGGTCTTCGATGGTCAGGTTTTCGACGATTTTGGTTGCGATCGCCCTTGGCTTATCCTTCAGTTGCTTAGCCAACGACATCGCTACATTCGCCTGATAGTCGCCAAACTTAGGATTATTCGTTGGCACCAATACCGGGTCTGTGCCCTCCAAATCAGGGCCAAATGCATTTACAAGGGCCGTTTGCAGGCGCTGTTTTAGATCATCGAGGGTGGATAACATGGACACCGACTCACAATAAGCAACCTATAGCCTATCAAGTCCTCTTACAGATTGCGCTACATCGTTTGCCAGTAGGCACAAAAAACTGTGGCCTATGGCTCATTGTTAGGTTTGGGTATATGGCCTTCCCTAAAATATAGGAGGTCATTGCCTGAAAAGCGCACATGTCCCCATGCCCCAATCAATTTTCAGTGAGTTCCCCATGGCTATGTTTTCTGGTTTTCCCTATTTAGCTCGCTTAGGTGTGAGTACCCTGACAGCCAGCACGCTGACTGTGACCAGTTGGCTCTCAATCGCCGCTATCGATATTTGTGGATCGATGGCTCTGGCAAATTCTGGCATCCTGATCAGCCGTGATCATGAGCGATTTGGTCGGGATGGTCGCGACGGTCGGGATGGAGGCATTGGTCGAGATGGTCAAGATGGCGCTAACCAAACCATTCAGGCAACGGGGCAATCTATCCAGCTGAACCTGTCCGGTACCGATGGCGAAGATGGTGACTCCGGTGAAGATGCGGAATGGTTTCGCTGTCGCCGCCAGCCCTACGATGTTCGTCATGATTTAGACGCAGCAGATGGGGGTGATGGGGGTGACGGGGGAAATGGCGGTGACGGGGGGAATGGGGGTACCTTGACGATTCATTACACCAATCCCAGTGATCTGCGACAAATTTTAGTCTCTGCTACAGGCGGTCAGGGGGGGCGTGGAGGGCGTGGGGGTAAAGGAGTCGATGGCTGTGAATGCGATGATCGCCGTTGGACAGTCGAGGTCTGCAGAGATGGTACCTGTCGTCTGGAAGAATACGAATGTGACGATGGGGACGATGGGGACGATGGCAGTAATGGTCGCAATGGCACACCAGGCAGCCTTGGCAAATTAGTGCTAATTAATCAACTGGAACCCTTGCCATCAGAAGCTCCTAGCCAGTCACGTTCAGTCGCCAGTTTGGCGGATGAAACCATTATGCTGTCACGGAACCTGTGGGAGACCCGCAGTGGTGCAACGGGGTTACTCGCCCCTGGGTCCACCATTGATAATAGCTATCAAGCCTACACTGGACATATTGAAAGGCAATTTACCCTTGATTGGCAGGCTCCCCAAGCGGCCCAGGAATTCACGGACTTAATTGCCTTAGAACTGCAGCCCAATCGTCAAATTAGTATCAATTTCCCTGAAACCTATTGGTTATTAGGAGAAACGGTAGAACAAGATGCCCTGACCACCTATCGAGTAGATGGCATTGTGCCAGTAGCGGAAGTGACTCAGCTGGCGGTGGGGCGTGTGGATGGTCGCAGTCGTACGTTTGAAGTAAATGTGGTCGATCTGGCGCAGCGCTCAGATGTGATTGATACTCGATTTGAAGTACGCTACAGCACATCCAGTGATGATGGCCGCCGTCGTCGCTATGATTTGGAATATGAGGGACCTATTCCAACTGATTTAATTCAACAAGATCATGATCGGTTTACGTTATCTCTCGGACGGTTACCAATTCGCTCACAGTTGCTCAGCGGGGGTACTCAGGCCCAAGTTGAGCTGAAAATTATCCGTTCCTATGGCCATAATTCAGCGGAACAAACATTAACCTGGCAAGGAGAAATCTAAATAACCGGGATAGCTCAATCTCTTGGAATAGTAGATTCAGAACCATAGGAAAGCGATGCAGAAGGAAGCTACTGCATCGCTGAAAAATTTAACAAAGAGAAAACACAAATTTGTCCCTATATTCTCCTTACTAAAGTTCAGTTCAGTTAGTTCAATGGAAGCAACAAGATTTACCTCCATTAAACTGAACCATTGATAGAGAACAGAAAACCTACCCAGCTACCTGGAAGTAAACATCCACCATGTCAATGGTGCTACCATGGCGCTTCGCAGTACTATGCTCACCGTGGACGTTGCCCTGAGCGTCAGCACTAAATACGTTGGTGTAGTCAGTGCTCAGGTCAGTGATACCAGCGGATGTGAGGCTAGTTAGCTCACCTTCGTCAGTGAAGCCGTTCTCGTTAGAGTCTTGCCATAGACGAATCTCAGTAAACATGTCATCGGCTTCGTTGACCAGACCATCGCCATTGGAGTCAAAGGACTCAAGCTTAGCGAAACCAGCCCCGACAGTAGCACCACCGAACAGTTCAGCGCGGGAGGAGATGAGCCCATCACCATTGTTGTCAATGGCGAGGAATGCATCTTCACCGGAGAGCCATCCAGTATTGATAGCTGTGCCAGTGTTGCGCATGTCAAACATAACGCCTTCATCAATACTCAGGGTTTGAATGCCATCCCCATTAAGGTCGAAAGCTATGGGAGTTAGAGCGGTACCAATGGTGTTATTAATTTCACCTGCGTTTAGATTGAAAACACCGGTGCGCTGAGCAACTTTGGTACTAGTGCCCGAAATGATATCGGAATCTCTAGCATCATCAGTGCCAGCATTGAACACGCTGGTAAAGGACCACCCTCTTTGTCCCGCAACTCCTGAAAATTGAGCGGTTCCATCTAATCGAGCCTTAGTGGTCAGATTAGTGGAGGCATCAAATTCAACATAGTAGGAGCCAGCCTTAACATTATCAAAGTTATAGAATCCAGATGTCCCAGTCAGAGTAGAATCCATTAGCTCACCACTTTGGGTGAAGAGGTTAACTAAGACATTAGAGAACCCCCCGGCTTCATAGTTGAGGTCGGCAGTATTTTGGATGCCATCATTACGATGACGGTCATGCCACACTTGACCACCGACAGTCCCTAGCTTTTCAACAATTCCAGCGTCAATGGTAGAGTTGTGCTCACCAGGCTGTAGTGTAACAATCTGGCTCATACCATTAGTAAGATTGGCATCAGAGTCAAGGGCATCGTTACCAATATTCTGTTGAGTAAACTCAAATGTAGATTCGGTCTCTACATCAAATTCAATACCGAACTGATAATCCCGCTTGAGATGGGTCAACGTCCTGTAACCGGCTCTAGGAGAAGAGCCAATTTCAACTCCGCCAGCATGGTGCGCGTGCCATCCACCGGAGTACCAAATCTCATCGCCGCCATAGGTGAATCTAATGGCAGAATGCTGACTACCGGAGCCATCAGCATTGGCATCGATAAAGCCAATGGCCAATTTTTGACCCGCCTCAAGGGTGACAGAAGGTGTACGACCATCAGCAAAGGCGAAGCTGTTCTGGCCTAACTGGTAGTTGGTCCGAGTAGTCCCTACTTCAAGGACAGTAAAGTCATTGTCGCCATTGACCAGAGCCACAAAGGGAGTGACAGGAGCCCCTGTTTTGCCAGCATTGAAATTGAAAGAGCTGAGGTCAATGGTCTGAGTTAAACCGGACTGGTTGGTATAGATATCGGCTTCGTTGACCACCATGTTGGACCGCCATCCATCAGTAACCCCACCACCTTTGAGTTCATTGCCCACTTGCCTCTGAGTGGGATGTTCATGGGAGTCACAGGTAACTAGTTGAACGTCATCAAGGAACGCCCCTAGACCATCAGAACGTCCAGCACCCCGAAATTCTAATCCAGTGGTAGCTTGATCACTACCTTCTACTTCGTAAGTGTAGGTTTTCCAACGGCTTTCGCGATGGCCAATGCCACTCTCTGAAATAGTATCAATGAGTTCACCATTCCAGTACACTTCAATGGTGTTAGACCCAGCGCTTACCCCAGGACGACCCGCATAGGCAAAGGACAATTCGTAGGTTTGGCCAGTTTGAGTATCAATCTCCTGACGGATGCCTGTATTTTCATAGCCATCCATTTCAACCCAAGATTGTCCTTCATCACCAGCACCAAAGTACTGATAAAGTTCTTGAACTTCGATTCCTCGTCCCTGGGTAACTTGCCAGCCATCGAGACCAGACTCCACACGCCAGCGGTTCTGAGCTGTGTTATTTCGTTCGAAGCTACCATTCTGCACCAGGTTAGTAATTCCTTTGGCTTGAGGTAGACCGAAAGTGACTTTATATTCTTCGCCAGGATTAAGCTCATCGAAGCGGTAGTTGCCATTGGCATCGGTGATAGTTTCAGTAGTGGTGTCATCGTTACCAGTACCGATCACACCATCTGCACCACCGCCAGTTAGGGTAACCTTGACGCCTTCGACGCCCTGCTCACCAGTATCTTGAATACCATCACCGTCAGTGTCATACCAGACACGATCGCCCAGGCTAGCGATCGCAGACTTAAAGAAGCCAGCATCCAACCGATCGTCAAAGTCCCCAGGCGCTAGGGTAATCACATTAGACATCAAACCAGCCCCTGCATCAGAATCGAAAGAGCTATCGAAACCGGCCTGAAAGGGGCTCACACCGTCAAACCCATCGGGCTGAGTAAACATCACCCGGTAGTCGCCTTGAGTCAACCCAGTGAACTCATAGAAGCCATTTCCATCAGTGGTTGTGGTGTCCAACACATCATCAACTTGACCATCGTTGTCAGTGTCGGCCAGCAGTTTCACCTCGACACCGGCAATTCCTTGCTCACCTGCATCTTGAATACCGTCAGCGTTGGTATCTTCAAAGACAAAGTTACCCAACCCAGCGGGTCTTACAATGCCTGCATCGAGAGTATCGTTGAAGTCGCCATCCTGGATAAAGACAGTTTGCGTGATCCCGTTTCGACCCGCGTCAGAATCCAGCGCATCATCGCCACCTGCATTGGCTGTTGTAAAGACAAACCCCTCAGGGGCAACAAACATCACCTGATACTCACCGGGAGTGAGGTTAAAGAATGCGTAAGCACCCTGATTATCAGTGGTGGTTGTGATGGGGTTACCGTCATTATCAAGGGCAGCAGACCCATCAGGATTTAGCAATTTAACAACAACGCCTTCTACACCTGCTTCATCAGCATCTTGAATACCATTGGCGTTATCGTCAAAGAAGACAAAATCACCTAAACCAGGGGTTCTTTGGTAGAAACCAGCATCCAGCCGCTCGTCAAAGTCTCCTGGCGCTAAGGTGACCACATTAGACACTAGATTGTTGTCAGGATTTGCATCCGAATCTAGAGAGTTATCAAAGCCTGCCTGGAAGGGACTGACACTGTCAAACCCATCGGGCTGAGTAAACATCACTCGATAGTCACCTTGGGTTAAGCCAGTGAACTCATAGAAACCATCGGCATCTGTGGTGGTGGTCTTAACGACATCATCAACTTGACCGTCATTATCAGTGTCGGCCAGAAGCTTTACTTCAACACCTGCAATTCCCTGTTCGCCAGCATCTTGTTCTCCATTGGCATTGGTATCTTCAAAGACAAAGTTACCCAAGCCAGCCGATCTCACCAAACCTGCATCCAGGGTGCCATTAAATACATCATCAGCTGCCATGACGATGGTTTGAGTCATCCCATTAAAAGGGTTAGCATCGGAATCTAGGGTGTCATCATTACCCACATTGGCATTGGTGAAGGTAAATCCTGCCGGTGGGATGAACATGACCTTATATTCACCAGCGGGCACTGTGAAGGAGTAAGCTCCGTTACCATCAGTGGTAGTAGTAATGGGGTTACCATTGCCATCAACCACAGCAGAGCCGTCAGCATTCAACAATTTAACAACGACATCGCCTGCACCAAACTCATCGGCATCTTGCACACCGTTAGCATTGCTATCGTAGAAGACATAGTCACCCAAGCCTTTAAGATCCACAGCCGCAAACTGGATCTGGGCATCGGGGGCACCGTCACCATCGTTGTCAGGAACAATGATTACACCAACTTTCTGACCATAGGTGGGGACAAAGCCTTCACCATTGGCACGGGCAGCCGCGACAATCTCATCTACCCGTTCTTGTTCCCAATATTGTCCTTCTTCACCAACGCCACCAGCGGTCGAGTTTTCATCATCAATCAATGTCCAAATGGCTCTTTGGATATCGGCCCAAGTATAGTTACCACCACTGGGAGACGTTTGAAAGGTAAAATCTTGATTGATAATCCAGTTAAGTAAATCCAGGTTTTCTGGCTTTTCAATCAGACCTTGACCAACTAATTCATCCGGTAGGGGATCGTAGCTAGAATAAACCTTGGCAGTGTAGCTGCCCCCTACTTCGTTGGTATTGGCATCAATTTGGCCGTTGAAGTTTTCATCTACACCAAAATCAATGGCTCGATCTGAGTCGATGCAAAAGCCATCAAAGGTACCATTTAACACGCCACCATCTTCGATCACCAGATCAACATAGCTAGTATCATTCGGATCATTCGGATCGCTGTAGTGATTATGAATACGATTAACAGCTTTCAATGTTAACTGTTGTGGCAAAGCCGCACTTAGAGATTTGATAGGATCCATCGAAAATTGTGTTCCTTAGTGTGTTGAATCTAGTAAAAAGTGGTGAGCGGCATAACATTTTGGCAGGCAGTATCAACAACTGACTAATCAGTCAAAGGTGGATGCTCTGATTACAATGAATTCGATGCAACCTACAAGGAGATGTGCCCAAGGAAATCAAACAGGCTGTAAGGGCTGAAGCCTAGTTGATTGCTTATAGTCTCTAGGCTCACTTAGAAACTGTTTTGGGAAATGACTACTGGTTATTCAGCAAGAAACAAGAACTGTACATTTGATATTGGAGTCCTGTACATGAGGAGCCTAAATTCAAGGAATAAATTGTTGACATCCACTTCTTGCTTTTGTTGATACGCACTCAAAGTTACGTAGATATACCGCATTCACATTCTCAATATAGCTGTTGTGCGGATTCAAAACCATAAATGAATTACAAAGTATAAGTGGTTCTTCTGTAAAACTAACAACTTAACTTGTTTTAGTCTGGTTAATTAGACGATCTATGCAATGGATGCTTTTCATACAAGGTTAAATCGTTGCTAAATAAGGCTTTTCACTGGCTCGGCAAGTTGTCAATTCAAATTAAAAAAAGATATTTAATGTTGTTGTATAAAAGTTGTCTTAGTATTCTTAAGCAAAGTACCTGATAGGTTTAAGTATTTTTTGGGAGGACCCTACTGAAAACTTTCAATGTGTTGCTTCAGAGTGCGTAAAAAAACTAAGCTTATTTGCGGAACATCCTAGATATTAAGAGCCAAGGGACTCACAGCTAAAGCAAGGGCCACCGATGAGCCTTTTCCCTTCTAATCCGAGGATCTGGTGTTTGGGCAGAACTCCCAATGCTTTGCTAAAGGATCCTTAAGAAGTATCCGACAGCAGTCTATTCTAAAAAGTCAAGGTTACCGAATACCATACCTTGAGGATATCAGGCTTTCATGCCTTGCCCTGCTAGCCACCCCGTTGTCCAGGCACTCTGAAAGTTAAACCCTCCTGTAATGCCATCAATGTCAAGGATTTCCCCAGCAAAAAATACTCCCTTACATAAACGGCTCTCCATGGTTTTGAAGTTGATGTCTTTGAGGTGGACACCTCCACAGGTAACGAACTCATCTTTAAAGACACCTTTACCTTGTAGTAAATAGTCTCCCTGACAGAGTTGTTGTGTAAGTTTATTGATGGATTTATTAGAAATTGTTGTCCATTGCGTTTGGGGTGCGATGTGAGATTGTTGTATAAAGTAAGTCCAGAGCCGTTTTGGAATGGGGGTAGGATTGTGATTTGAGATCGCTCGCTTACCGCCCTCCTCCCTTGCGCGTTGCAACATGGCCCTAACATCATCCTGACTCAGCTGCGGCAACCAATTAATAATTAACTGTCCTTGATACCCCTGTTCATAAAGACTACGAGCCCCCCAAGCTGAAAGCTTCAAAACGGCAGGACCGCTCAGCCCCCAGTGGGTTATTAAGACCGGTCCAGTTTGAGTGAGCGGTTTCTTTTGCCCTGACAGTTTGAGTTTTATCTCCACTGGATTCATGGACAGACCGCTACGTTGTCTCAAGGCCGCATCTTTAATAGTGAAGGTAAACAGGGAAGGCACCGGGGGCTCAATCCGATGGCCCAGGCTTTTGGCAATCCGGTGGCCTTGGGGGCTACTACCGGTAGCGAGGAGAATGCGATCGCACCCCACATCTCCATCTTTTAAACCAATGATGAACTCTGAGTCGGTTTTGCTCACATGCCTAACAGGAGACCGTGTTTTGATCGTCACCCCTGCTTTCACTGCAGTTTTCATCAGACAGTCCACAATGGTGGCAGAGTCATCGGTGACGGGAAACATGCGTCCATCGGCTTCAACCTTAAGTTTGACACCGCGCTGCTGATACCAGGTAATCGTATCCTGGGGCTGAAATCGGGAAAACGCGCCCCGCAGTGCCTTGCCTCCACGGGGATAGTGTTGCACTAGCTGGGCCGGATCAAAACAATGGTGGGTGACATTGCAACGACCACCGCCGGAGATACGAACTTTGGCCAGACATTCGGGACCGGCTTCGTAGAGGGTTACAGTGGTTTGGGGGGTGGCAGCCGCGATCGCACCAAAAAAACCTGCTGCACCGCCGCCGATGACGACTATTCGCCGATGGGTGGGGGAGTGAACGATCAAAATTGATTCCTTTGAACGATGGTATGGCCAGAATGGAGGTTACGGCCATAGTGGGCCATTTTCAGGTATTGTCAGTAGCTTAAAGGAGATGAGTGTTGCCTCTCTTAAGTTAATGAGGCTCGAATGACTGGAGGATAACCATCAAAATTATTCCAGCTCACAAGAAAATTAATATTTTGTACTTTTATTAGCTTATATTAATGAATGTGAAGGCATCTAAGGTTTCTTTAGTAGAAGTCATTGATGCTAAATAGTGATGATTGCCTCGGCTGTCTAGGACTTTGAAGGTTCTGGGCAGCCAATTTCTTTGCCCAGGTATCGTTACAAAGATTTCTAATTATTGAGAAAGGTTACAAGTCTAGGGTCTGCGTACCTTCCGACTGCGCTCAAAGAAAATCAGGTTTTGCTCCAGATGCATCAGTCTTTACTCAAACTAAACTGGTCTGCGCTGTTATCCTGTTGGCTGAGCAAAGCCGAATATTGGCTAAGCAAAGCCGAAGTCAACCTTCTGCCCTATGGCCAATCCCCTGTCGCCCGATAATTATCGCCTGTTTTTGCAATCCCTAAAGGATCGCATTCGTTCGGCTCAAGTTAAGGCTGCTTTGGCCGTAAATCAGGAGCTAATCCTACTCTATTGGCAACTTGGCCGTGAAATTCTTGATCGTCAGCAGCAAGAGGGTTGGGGCTCCAAGGTCATTGATCGATTGGCCAAAGACCTCAAACGCGATTTTCCTGACATGACTGGCTTTTCAGCCCGCAATCTCAAGTATATGCGGGCCTTTGCCAATGCTTATCCCGATGCGCAGCAGGTGCAGCAGGTATTCTCGCAAATTCCCTGGGGACATAACGTACGCCTGCTAGATGCACTTAAAGATCCGACAGAACGTCTATGGTATGCTCGCCAGACTATTGAGCACGGTTGGAGCCGAAATGTGATGCTCATGCAAATTGAGCAGGGTTTGCACAACCAACAAAGTGCTGCAATCACCAATTTTGAGCGGACATTACCCCCCGATCAATCGGATCTAGCAAAAAATCTGATCAAAGATCCCTATAACTTTGATTTTCTAACCCTGGCAGCCGATGCCCAGGAGCGAGATCTGGAACAGTCTTTGTTATGCCACATTCGAGATTTTTTACTAGAGCTAGGGGTGGGCTTTGCTTTTGTGGGCAGCCAGTATCCCATTCAAGTGGGGAATAAGGAATATGCCATTGATTTACTGTTCTATCACCTGAAATTGCGCTGCTTTGTGGTGATTGACTTGAAATTGGGAGAATTTGAACCTGAATTTTCTGGCAAAATGAATTTCTTTGTCTCCGCCGTGGATGATCTGCTTCGTCATGCCGATGATCACCCCACCATTGGCATGATTTTGTGTAAGTCCAACGATGCAACAGTCGCAGAGTACTCCCTACGAGATGTCAATAAACCTATTGGTGTAGCCACTCATCGCCTGGGACGGGAACTACCGGCGGATTTAAAGGGAACCTTGCCAACAGTTGAGGAATTAGAACAGCAGTTAGAAAACGCTCAGTTACCTGCAAAAACATCAGAGACCGCAGTTGAGCAACTGTAGTTTTCCAACAGGTATGAGCAATTTATAGCTGCTTTACAACCACTCCAAAAAGTTACTAATACACAGGGGTTGATAGTTAGGATGAATACGGTTCAATGGTATCTGGGAATGGAGGATATCACCATAGATAAGATATGTCAGCATTATCCCTGCAAAAAATAGTTCATTTGCACTAGAAAAAATAATTCATTTGTACTATTATTTGATTAATAGTACTTCTTGCTTCTAATTCTGGAACAGGACTTTCTTTGTTAAAGACAAACCGTTGAGTTAACTGTGGATTATTCCATTTAAAGTTAGCTCGAATTCAACCCATCAACTTGATAAATCGTAATTATCAAGCCATGGCAGCGTTGCCGACTATTGGGAATTCCTAGGCAAACATGGGTTTCCTGAAGAGTTTAGGTGAGTATGTATGAAGAAAGCGTAAGTCTCTAGTCCCAGAGGAAGTCTAGATGTTGCCATTTCCAGAATCCATTAGCATTGATGAACTTAGGAATATGCTTGAAACTTTACGCAAACAAGGTGATTACGACAATAGAGAAAGCTGTCAGGAGAAACTAACATCCATTCGTGAAGCAATGGAAAAAGAAACTCTTCAGATCGCTGAAGGGTTTCGCCTTTATGGTGAAACCCTTCACGAGTACTACTCTAAGTTTCCTCCCTTTCAAGGGAAAACCTTCGCACTTGATCTAGAAGACTTTATCGAGTTAATCGGCCATTCAGTTGTGATCGGCAACTACTTCTTAATTAGTCAATGGGGCGTTGACTATCCCCTACTAAGCAAACAAACCGTACTCGCCCATGGAGATGATAGACTACCAAATTACATTAGCGCCTTTAAAAAAGCGATTAATGAAGATTGGGAAAAACATCAAAATGAAGACGATTGGCCGAAGGAGTGCAAACAATACTGGGAGTATTTAATCAAGGAGTGGGAAGATAAACTCTCATAACTCCCCTTAAGCTAACGTATCTGAGGAAATCGGCTCCGACTCTCTATTTTCGTCTAAATCTGTCTCAGAAAAACCATCTGCCATAGATGCCGCAGCCGATTTTTTAGTTTTAATCATCTGACCACCGCTCTTAACCCGCTGGACTGCACTGTTAAACTCTCGCTTTTTAACACGTATATATTGACCAAGCTCTATCAGTTGATTTCGAGTGTTGTCTTCCTGGGTGTGCTTTTCTACAGTAGATAACTCATTTTCAATATGGTCCAAATAAGATCGGGCGCTTGTTATAGTATCGACCAGGCTTTTTTGAGATGCATTCACTTGCTCTACTAAAGTAGCTTTACTACCCTGTAGGCTCTCAATTTCGTCATCTCTTGCTTGAAGCTGATTTGTAGCTCTCTGACTGTCCTTAGTTTGTTTGGGAAGTACTGAAAAGGCTAGCCATAGTAAACTTACAGAAGTGGCAACAAATAATAAGACTTTGATGCCATCAGACAGCTTTGCAAATAGAAGCAGAATTAAAAAGGCAATATAGATTAGTACTAAAGTAATCAATTGCGGACGTTGTTCTTCAGGAACTAAACTGGCTAAATTGCCAGTTGCGTTGAGCCATCCGCTAATACCCTCTTTTGTCTTTGGTGTATCGCTGGATTGATCCGACATAGATTTGGTCATGCACATTATGGCTCTAATATATCATCGTTATTTAGTGTGAGAATGGAGCATCTGCATTAAACCGATTAAATATGAATGAGTAGCATAAGGTGTAACAAGGATTAGCGATGCCATTGCAGATACTGCATACCTATCAATAATTTTTCATCAACTCCTGTGAAGCTTTAGCACGTACCACAACTTGATATTACTGGCCCTTGTATTTATTGGCCCTTGTGTATAGTTAGAGAATTTTTGGTCGCTAAGCCTATAACCCTTATAAATCAATAGACTGCAGGAATAAGCATAAATGCTAAGCAGTCAGGTGTTTCAGATTCGCTGAAAGACTGAAACCATTGAATTTTTCTATGCCCTCAACTTAAAATCGCCCTTAGCGACCCAAATTTCTACATGTCTTAATAAAGGCTTTAGTACGAGTTACCCATTGATAGCTTCATCTAGGCTGATAGCACCAGCACCGGTATAAATCACCATAAGCAGGCCACCGATCAGACCCAAATTTTTCAAAAAGGCATTGAGCTGTTCACCATCGGCTAAAAAGTTATGAAAAATCAGCGTTGCTGGCAGCAAAAAAATAATTAGCAGAAGCGCACCAATTTTGATTTTGTACCCCAGTAGTAGGGAAAGACCACCGGCTAGTTGAAATAGAATTGTGCCTGCAGCTAATAGACCACCCAGGAAAAGCCGTTGGCCAAGCATACCAGCAAATCCACCAAAGCCCATCAGGTGAGTAATACCAGCTTTGAGAAAAATGAGGGCTAAACAGATACGGGCAGCAAGGGGTAGATACTTCATAGGTCAGACTGAGTAGCGTCGTATTCTTTGGGAACTAAATATAAAAACAGGTACCACCACACCAAAATCACGAATGTAGCGGGTGTGGTAATCCACCAGCGATGTAGCCATATCCAGCTCACAGTAGGAACAGCCATCCCAGTTAAAACAATGGACCATGGCTGACACCACCAAGGTTTTAAGTCCCACATAGATTGTGATTGCTTGGATGGTTCCATGAATAGATCGCCTTAATACATCACCTATGCTTAGGGTAGCTTGCGCCGTTTACATCCATAAAAAAAAAGCGGTTGAAGCAACTACTGCTGCCTCGCCCGCTCCTTGTTAACCCACCCCAGGAGCTGCTCACTAAACGTAAACAGCCCCGGTTCTGAAATTGCCAGCATCAACAGACACTAGCAAAGCCTAAGGAGTTCATCGGCAAGCAACTTAGCAATGTGATGATGTGCTTAGAAACTGCCCTCACGTATCCAGTCGCAACATTCATGACTCAAATGTTTCAAAGCTGGTAGAAACGTGTTGAACTATCAACTTGAGTTAAGAATCCCATGAGAAGCTAACAAATAGGTGTAATTACTTATTTTCTTTAGAATTGGTCTTAAACGGTTGCTATTGATACCGTTGCCTGGTCAAAGACGATGGGGTCAGTGGTGAGATCGCACCATAAATCGTATAAATTCCCATGGTTTATTTTTTTGAGGTGCGTTAGATATGATTGATTTAGCCCATGCCTACGAAGTCAATAACCTGGACTTTTATCGTCAGCACCATGGTCAACAGCTGTATTACCGCTGGGAGGGTACGGTATGGTGGCGGCTATCGCCAGAAGCCAGCTTGGAGAAGGTATTTGCGATCGCAGGCATGAATGCCACTAAAGTTTTCCTCTGCTCCGGTGAAAATGGTGAGTACGGCCATCGTATTAACCGGGAGCTAGGACTGTACTGTGACCCAGACACCGGTGATGTCTTAACCCAATGGCAGCCACCTAATCAGCCTCCTGTCAGTGTTATGCCCATCGCCAACCGAATCGTTCAAGGCGATGTATCACCCAAAACAACCACAATTCCTGCCGGTGAGCCTTACTTTCAGAAAGTACAGGAAATTCCCTTAACCTATCCCCATCCCCTGGCAGAGGATCCTAAATATCGCGACCATTGCCCTGGTCCGTTCTTCCAAGGCACTGAATATTTCACAACCTATGCTGTGCGCCCTGGGGTAACGGCTCCTAACCCCTTATGGGCCCGTGACTGCCCCTGGTTACCATGGATGAAACTGGGCTATAAACATCCAGCTCGTCTACGGTTTGAAACCACAATCCAACGGGTGAATAGCTTTACAGACCTTAACCCCAAACTAATTGATGTCATCCGTCAGCGTGTCCCTATCTATGAGCACACCCCAGACACTACTGACGAACCTAATGTCACCAGCACCACCTATTTCAAACGGTATTTTGATGCCTACCAAGCAGGTGAAGACTTTCCAATTAAGGAAACTGAATAGACTTCCAGTGGGAGACTAGTGAAAAGAATAAAATCAGCTACCAAAAGTACCCCTGCGGGTACCGCAGTAAGTTTATTTTTCTGATTCTGATGAGTCGGCTGATTGCCAGTGGCACTCTCGCACCTCTTGCTGCAGGCAGCCAACCAGAAGATGTGGGAACAGGGATTGTCCAGGCACCATAAGGACCGGTTTTGTTGAAAAACTGACTGTAGGCCCCTGCGATCTCAGGGGCTATCAATTTGTAAAGAGGGAATCTAACCATCTCCTCAACAGCACAGACCCTAACCAGCCAGAGCATAGCCAATCTGTTCGGCGCGATGACAAAGGCGCTTAAATCTGTCTTGCTGATAAGCTCCTTGAAAGGTTTGTCCATAGACGCCCTGAATGGCCAGATTAGGATCTTTAGGAGGTTCCTGTGTCGTTATCAACCGCTGAGTTTGCTTGAGTAGATAAGCCTGAAATTTTTGCATACAACGGTGCTGAGCAAAGATAGGTTGATCCTCATCAAACGCAAGCTGAACAAAAAAATTGTATATTTTGGGGCATGCTTTGAATAGATGCCCTGCTAAGGACGGTAACCGCTGAATATGTCTCACCCCGTGGCTATAGTTACATGTTTCCAAAATATGTTGATCGCCACCCAAAGGAATAAGTAAAAAGACCAGGGATGGGAATTCTATGGGGCCAGCTGTAAACATAAACGGCCCCTGAAAAGCAATATGGTGGAGCGCGCTAAGGGTCACGTGTCAACCATGGTTCTGCGTCACAGAGTGATTGATAAAAATAAGGAAATAAGAGTTGATCTACATTTGGAAAAGTCCAGGTTTTAAGTACTTGAGCAGTGTTGTTCATGATGAATCATGATTGTTCTAGAATAAGGAACAATTATGCTCAGTATGATTTCGCATATATGTTTGTGATTTTAGTCACTCATATATACCACGGATAGCAATTTTATCTATTTTCCAAAAGTTAAAAAAACAAGTTTCAACTTTCCTCAGTTGGAGAGCTAGTGGTGCTTTTCGCTGTTATACTGTTGCGAATTTTATAAATGGCTAAATAACATTTTTGAGATTATGACTTGAAATAAGAAAAAGCCCTTACCATAGTAGTAGAGGCTTTAGAGTGTGTGTTGTAGGGAAAAACAGATGAGAGAAAAGGGTGCCCTGGGAATGAGGCTTCATAGACTCATGAAGTCTTTACTGGGCACCCGAACCTGAGTCAATCCAACAAACTTTTAGTGGACAGACTTAGTACGGGCATCAAGGGCACTTAAACGAGCTTCCTGAATATTATCGACAGCTTTCGTGCGAGCATCCAGTGCTGCTAAACGAGCAGCTTGAATATCCTCAACAGCTTTGGTTTGGTTGTTGAGATGCTCAAGACGTAGCTTATGAACACTGTTCTTAGTACGAGCATCAAGGGCTGCCAAACGAGCAGATTGAATATCTTCAACAGCTTTGGTTTGGTTGTTGAGATGCTCAAGACGTAGCTTGTGAACACTGTTCTTAGTACGAGCATCCAGGGCCTCTAAGCGAGCGGCTTGGATATTGTCGATGGCCTTAGTCTGATTGTTGAGATGCTCAAGGCGTAGTTTATGAACAGAGTTCTTAGTACGGGCATCCAATGATTCTAGGCGAGTCTCTTGTAAGTTAAAACCAGTTGTTTCCACAGCGGAGGCAACCGGAGCAATAGCAGCGGAGGCAACGAGAACAGTTAAAGCGGAAAGAAGTGTGCGTTTCATAATTAAAGCTCTTTGGTATATCAGTGAAGTGTTAATTGCTTCATTGATTACAAGAATGCCGGGGATAACTGAGCCCTATCTGACCGATAACTGAAGATTGCTTAAAGGGTTTCTGAGATTAGCTGAGGAAATAATGTGATGGAGATCACAAATTTCAAACCGTTAAAAAAAGCTCCCCCTCTACAAACCAATATGTAGTGAATTTGAGACGTACGAGGGACTACTTGTGATTCAAAACGCATCTTGCTCTGCCAGAGCCGTAAAATACTAAAGCTTGGTCTGGAATCTGGAGGATAGGGTGTGTCTAAATCGCGGGCAGTTGAACGTTCCGCTGATTGGTCGTGGCCATGGTGGCCACTAGTGCCGCTGTACCCCTATGGTCAGCGCCGTACGCTGCGTCGGGAGGTAATTAACAATCAGGTTTGGACCTTTGACCAACTGCAGGGCATTTTGTACGTCGTTGTCCCCATTCGCATGACCGTTATTCGTTTAGCGACGGGTGGTTTACTGGTCTATGCCCCCATTGCCCCCACACCAGAATGCATTCGTCTGGTTAATGAACTAGAAGAACTTTACGGTGAGGTGACGTATATTATTTTGCCAACGGTGACAGGTCTGGAACACAAGGTATTTGTGGGGCCGTTTGCCCGTAGGTTTCCCTCGGCCCAGGTGTATGTCGCTCGCCACCAGTGGAGCTTTCCGCTAAATTTACCCCGCAGCTGGCTGGGCTTTCCCATGGGGCGTACCCACTGGCTACCGGAAAATCCCGCCGATGCTCCCTTTGGCGATGAGTTTGATTATCATGTTTTGGGGCCAGTCAACCTCGGTCTGGGTCCCTTCTCAGAAGTGGCTTTTTTCCATAGAGCCTCTAAAAGCTTGCTAGTGACAGATTCAGTGGTTTCCATTCCAGCTGATCCACCACCAATTGTGCAACTAGATAGCTATCCGTTACTGTTCCATGCCAAAGAGAACGCTGCCGATGCACCCGCTGATACCGCTGAAAATCGTCGTAAAGGATGGCAGCGGATTGCTCTGTTTGCGTTTTACTTTCGTCCTGATGCACTCAAAGATCCGCAATGGGGCCAGGTACTAACAGCCGCTAAGAACGCTTCAGATCGATCAAAGCAGGCTTATTTCGGTCTCTTTCCGTTTGCATGGGAGCCTACCTGGCAGCAGTCGTTTGAGAAACTGTGTGGCAATGGCAGACTTTTGGTAGCACCGGTCTTGCAGTCTTTGATTTTTAATCGGGGGTCAAAGACAGTTCTAGCTTGGGCTAACCAGGTGGCTGAGCTGCCATTTGATTCGATCATTCCTTGCCATTTAAATGCGCCAATTAAAACGGATGGAGCAACCTTTCGTCAGGCGTTTAGATTTTTAGCGCCAGACAATACGTCGGGACGTGGGGGCAATTTACCGGAAGCGGATTTTGCCTTGCTGAATCGTATTAGTCAGCAGCTAGAGCGCACACGCATTACACCGCCGCCTGCCTAAAAAGCAAGGTTGTATAAATCTGAAAGGCCGTGTCCCAGTCACTGGCTTTACGTTGATTGATGTCTAGATAAATCGGAATGTAAGGCAGTAGAGGAATCATCTCTAAAGCGCCCTGACCGAAGTTAGCAAAGTCTTCGAGTACTGTGCAATCGGTTGCTCGGGCAATATGCTGCATCAGGCCATTCCAACGTAGACGAGTGGAGGTGAGGTTGGTTTGATCCGGCACTAGGGCAACGCTATTGCGGAATTCATAGGTGCGATCGCATACCCGCAAAATACTCTTGCGCCCATGCACATGCAGATCCATCACCTGGGCATACTCCTGCACCTGGTCTTTGCGCTTTGTTTTCCCCCAAGGTCCCCTGTCATTTACCTGCTCAAAGACTGGTAGCTGAGCCTTAACGATTTGGGTCACCTCAGACCAATCAAACTGAATAGAACCCATTTGGCCAGCGGGGCTCTGACAAACCACCACCGGCTGTGGAGCCACCGCCCGAAAATGCTTAATCTGATAAATATCAACGGTTTTGAGCGCATCAACCGTCGACCAAACCGTAGGAATACCCACATCCTCTAAGGCCTTGCCGTAATACTCCATTTCCCCGATAGACCCCGTACGCTGTAGCCGCATACCCCGCTTTGGGAGTTGCAACCGAGCCATATACGGATCAATCCGCAAGACTTTCGCCAAACCCATCGCGGCCCGTTGTCCATCCTCCGGTGGCATAATCACCAATAGCCCAGGTTCTTCACTACCTAAAACCGCCTTGGCTTCATCCAGGGCTTCTTGGCGATTGGCTTCCCTTGCCTGTTGAACTCGCTTAAGCCCAGCGCGGGCCTGCCCCATGAGTTTCGGGTTGTTCACCCGTTTGAGAAATGTCAGATAGGTTTTCTCCGCCGCATCCCACTGCAATGTGCCTTCCTGTAATCGACCTATCGAGAGCAGCATCAGCGGGTCCTTAGGCGCTGTCTTACGCCACTGTTTGATCAGCTGCGTGGCACGGCGATAGTCCTGGGCGTCAAGGGCAACAGTAACAAGTTGATGCATGGCAAAGGCAACGACAAACGACCAAAATATTCCCCACGGTAATCATGGCACCTTGCCATCGATTACCACACCCGCCAATCTTCCCAATCCAGGTTAAAGATAGACGTATTGGGAAAGGCCGTCGGATTGCCACGGGCTTGCAATTTTTGCTGTAACTCCAACAACTCTGGCTCTGGCCGCGGCAAATCATCAACCAAACTGTAGGGCAATACTTGATTTTCTAAGGCATAGTCAATCGTTGCCCCAGCCGCAATCCCTGCCGACCATTCAAAGGAATGGACTCGATAAGCGGCGGCGGCAATGGTACTGGTGGCAATACTTTTGCCAGCAACCAGCAAGTTGTCAATTTTCTGAGGAATCATTGCTCGCAGAGGAATCTGCCCTGGATAGCTCTGGCCATGGGCCCGTCGTACGCCCTCGCGCTCGATGTTTCCCGGTAGCTCTGGCGGCGACAGCTGCATACAGGGATGAAAGTCAATGGCATACTGGGCAATCCCTAAGGAATCAGGAAAGATAGTCGATCGGGTTCGCCGAGGAATATCAGCAGCGGACTTGTCTGTCTCAATTACAGAGGTTGTTTCTAGACCTGCCAGCGCCCGACGCAGCGACAGATACATACCATCAGGCAGCTGCGTTTGGTAGTACTCATCGTTGTAATCGACACGGGAAATATCGATTTCATTAATCAAAAATCCCTCAGGATGACCATAGGACGGTCGCCCAACAATCCGTCGTCCCTCACGAATGTAAGGATGTTTGGATAACCCATGGGCCGTATTCATCGGAGCATCAAATCCAGTTAAAAATCGATAGCGTAAATCGACATCCTTGATGCCGTAGCCCAATTGAGAATCTGTCAATCCTCCGATTAACCAGTGGTAGTAACTAAACGCATTTTCTTCACCGCGTCTCAAAGTCTCTACCCGCAAGCCCCCTAACCAGCCGCCTGGCTCCAGCTGTCCCGTAGCCTCCAACTGATTGTGGGAATAAATCAGATTATCTGCCACGGTACCAGGACGATAATCATTGCCCCAGGTCCAGTTTTGCATGGAGATATCTCCCGGCTTGATGTCGCTAACCCCAAAAATGCGTTGTTCAGGCCGATCTCCCGGTGCCAAAATGCGCCGATAGGTAAAGACAAAGTCGATGTAGTTAATATTCTCCCGTTCTCGCTCAAAGCTGAAGTAAGGGGCGTAGATATCATAGTAATCTGGTCGCTCCTGCACCTGAGACTCGGCAGTGCGCTCCATGGCAAAGGTGTAGGTAAAGCCCTGGGTGCAATAGGGATCCCCCGTTAAGGTGGGTGAAGACGGGTTGAGATAAGACTTAGGATCTAGGCCCAATTGATACGGCACACCAGACAACGCAATCACTTCACCGGTTTCAGTAGCTTCAACCACGTACCAGTCAGCCGGTCCGTCATGCCCCATGGGCTCAAAGCGAATGATCTTTTTACTCAGACGCTCTGAATCGTCATAGCGATAGATGTCTTCATAAACGGCGGATAGGGGTTCTGTGTTGAGGGGCGGTGTGCCAGGAGCTGGTCGGTGTTGGATTGCGATCGCACTCTCAATCATCGCACCCTCAATATCCAGCTCTTTCACAACAGTTGACGGGAACCACTTCAGCGTCCCATCCCCCTCGCGAGCAGCCTCATGGAGCATGCTTACCAAAATATCATGGGCATCCGCCGGTAAAAAACATACTGCACTTACCCAACAATCCCCTGGGTTTTGACGACCATAGTGTTCTAAAACACGCTGCCGTAGCTGCTTATACCCCGCCGCATAGAACTGTAATTGACGTTGCATTTTCGCTTCATCTAGCGCCGTCGTCCCCTGGGAGGTAAGCTGCCCCCCTAACCAATCAGTCATTTCTGTCAGACAAACCGTACGTCCCGCATGCAAACTCTCGTAGGCCGTAGCCACACCAGCTAGACCTCCTCCTACCACCAAAACATCACAACTCTCAGTCTGTTCAACGGATTGAGCGCTAGCGGTTGGCATAGCAGCCAATGGATTAACCGTGATTAGCGAAAGACCAATTGCCGCCAAAAATCTTTGACTGAGAGCGCTCCACAATATACCGGCAGAACTGCGCATATACGTCCTTCCTTAAGTCGCTAAAATCACTGCATCAAAAGTCTTGCCCACAACTATACCCAATCACCTGAGTGTTCAAGGCGAGGACAGCATAGTGGAGCAGCCTACACGTCAGCTACCACAGTAAACAATTAAATCGATTTCAACATCACCATACCCGGCCAAGGCCGTTATTCCTACTGTAGTGCGACTGGGTAACCGAGCATGGTCAAAGTAAGAAGCATACACCTGATTTACAACTTCGTAATACCGAAAATCGGTCACAAAAATACGCACCATTACAACATTCTCAAAGCCAGTGCCAGCATGGGTTAATACCCGTCTGAGATTCTCCATAACTTGACGAGTCTGAGACTCGATATCTAACGTTAAGACCTCTCCAGAATCAACATCCTCAGCCAGCTGACCAGTCACAAAGAGAAAGTCTCCTGCCCTGACAGCATGGGAATAAGGAGCTACAGGAGGCAAAACATCGGGCAGAGTAATAAATTCCAACATCTTAGTAGAGCAGCAAACTAGACCAGCGTGATCCAGTTTGGGCACCGAACAAGAATCTACACTGCAAACAAACTAATTTATTAAAGAATTGCCCCTACACCCAAGACCCCGAATCGACCAAATACCCTAAAAATTAGAAAGTTTGAGCCAAAACCCTCAAACAAAGAACATATAAGCCCAGAGCAAAGTAATCCACATCTAAAATCTGCCTGAAATATGATCATTTCCCTGATATATATGGTACATTTGTATCAATAAATAGATCATATGTTCTATTCGTTCCTGATCCCGTCTGCAATATGAACGATTTAGATATGGAACTTCAAACGATTCGACAAAAGCTGCAAACCCTCAAAGCTTCTCCACCAGAGATGGTGACAGCTCCATGGAGTCCATCACGTCTCGCCGCTCCTTCACCCAATCTAGCGCAGATAACAACAGCGATTGAGACCCTACGGCAACGCTCCGGGCAAACCTTATCTCCTCCTGTCTCTAATACTAGTTTGCAGCAGTTCGATGCCGCTCTTAGCACCGTTGCTCAGCTAGCACAACAGCAACAGCAAGCCCTAGAACGCTTACAGTCTCTAGGTAAAAGTCTAGTAGAGCAAAGTACTCCTGGCACATCACCAGATATTGATGACATTGCCCGCTTTCTAGCTGAGTATCCGACTATCCAGATTCCCATGGTACAGCGGGACACAGATGGCTATCTGGATATGGTCTACCATGCAGTTTATTTGAATGGATCAGGACAAAGCAGTACTAACTCCTTAAAATCTCGAACTCAACTTTTCGGGCATCCATTTAACAATACTCAACGCCAAAGTAGTTCGACAGAGTTAGATGAAAGCCCCTACGAAAATCCTCAGTTGCCCGGCCTCTTAGACGAATTGACACACTTTTGGCAAGTCAACTCCCAAGCATTTCAAAAATGGACCCATCACCAAATCAACTCTACTCAGCGATCTCGTAGTTCAAATTTCACACTTTTAGATGGGACAATTTGGTGCATTGGAGCCATCATTACGCGTGTCATTCTCAAGTCAATTTTTCAGTTTTATCCAGCTTCCTGGACACCAATTGCATTTATGCTAATTGCCGGAATTATATTCACCCTCTACCGATCTATTTTTAGCCCTCGCCCCAACCCAGTAGTCGGCTATCGCACACTCATGATCATCATCGGCCTATTAATTGGCGGTCGCTTTACCTAGAAAAGCAAGCTCCAAACCATACTCCACAAGATATTAGACAGTCTACAAATAGTTTCTAAATAGCGTGTCTTTAAACAGATTTCTAATGTTGTTTATCTTACGCAATGTTCATTTCCTTTAGAGAGGTCTATCCATGGTCTATCCCGCGAAGTTATCCCACCGTCCCCATTCCCAGAAATTAAGCCCTAAGCCTTTACTAGCCGTTAGTTTAACGATGATTTTAGCTGCGTTATTATTCGACTTTAACGGGCTCAAAACTTTCTTGCCGTCTTCAAATACCATCAGTCAACAGACCAATTGTAACAGTGTTGTCAGTGACAACGCTCAACTCTCTCGCGAACAGTTAGCTCAGTTACTAACCATTCCTGAAAGAGATGCCAAATCGCGAGTACGACAAGTGGTTAGCGAGCCCTATTGCCAACTGCCCACCCTCAAAGTTCGCTCTGGTGTAGATGCTGAACGAGAAGCCTATCCTCTTGCGTTTGATCCTGGCACGACCCTTGTGATTTTATACGAAAACAATGAATATGCAGGCTATCGTTTCAGCTTTGAGTAGGCTTCAACTAAATTTATGGACACCGGTCTTAGGACTGATACTTAGCAGTTGTCAGTCTCAAGCAATTCCACCACAACGCGTGATTAACATACAGCAACAATGGGAACTAGAACCAGGTGATCTCATTGGTGATCATCTTGTTGTCGGCAGCTTAGGAGATATCTCTATTCAGCTCAAACACCAATCGCTGAGAGCCCCTTTCCCAGGCAAAGTGGAACCCAGTACCTTCGACCAATGTGTTATTTACTCCACACCTGAGGTTCCAGCCTATCTATTTCGATTTTGTGGGCTACGGCGACCTAGGTTTGGTCCTATTAAAGCTGGACAAAGCATAGGAGGTGGTAGTCACGTACAATTTGCGACCTTACGTCGTCAGCCCGATGGCACCTGGATCATTGTTGAACCCTCCACCGGGGTTCTGGAACGAGCTATTTCTCGTAACTCTCCTAACCCCACTCAAACAATACATCCAACCCCTGAAGCAATTGACCCAGATCAGGTCAAGTCGCCCCAGTTACTCAATGACAAAAGCTCTCTCAACTGATCTAGTTTTATTGACATATTTTCTTCCCATTGTGTTTCCGTCTTTAGAGTCATAGCTACTATGCTGCGCTTCAAGTTTCACCACCTCTTTGCACTTTCTCTTCTAGTCACTGGTTTATGTCACCATCCTGCCCAGGCAATGGGGGTACACTTTGAATTAACAGAACACAATTCAATTTCTCCCACATCTTACGATGAAGTCAAGGAGACATCCCAGCCCAACCAACTAGAGCTAGAAACATCCAGAGAACATAAGGAAAGCTTTCAACCTCTTTCGATTCCTCCAACAGCCAGTCAGCCACCAATTAACACCCACAACTTAAAAGCAACACTCCCCGACAGCGCTATTGCCGCTACCAGAGTTTTAACACCACCCCCGACGGAGGCTCTACCTACGTCTCGGATACTGTTACCTAATCACTCTCCTCTACAAATTAAACCTATCGCCCTCAGTTTCAATACCACTCAAACTGACCTATCACCACACTCGCCTCAACCATTGGCAAAACCATCAGCACAATCGACATTACCCGACTGGATTTATGCAGGTGGGTCTGACTCCTTAGTGGCCCGGGTAATTGGTAGTGCTGAAGGTACCCGGACCACCAGTGGTAAACGTACACGAGCATATTATGGTCATACCGACCCAGGCAATGGTGTCTGGAACATGGGTACATTTTCCTATCAACATGGTGCAAAGTCGCCTCAAGAAGCTGATAAGAAACAATTAAAAAGGCTGCAAGCTCAAGGAAAAACAATGGCCAATCAGGCCAATGAAGCAGAGTTGACCATGACCTTAGGTGAAATGCTCAACGGTCTAGACTTGGCTAATCAATCTCCTAGAGCTGCCCTTGAACAGGGTGGTTATGTCGATCGTCTGGCACAAGCTAAAGAGAAAGGAATGAAAAATAGCGATGCAATCGTCTGGGCTCGCACCTATTCCTATTTAGACCCTAAGACCCAACGTTGGAATGCCCCAGGTTTAGGCAATACATTCAATGGCATTCAACGGGACCAAAATCGCCGTCATGATGCCATTGCTCAGGCATTTCATCAGTACCAGGTACAACGAGAAGATACAGATCAACCTCTAAAAGAAACGTTAACTGCCCCTGCCATAGCTTTAGGCAACCAGCCAGCGCAAACAATACAATCATCAAACAACGCGCTTGGTGCATTTCCAGTAGCAGCAGCTATTGCCAAACAGACTCCTGTCATACCCCTGGAATTTACAGTAGCCAAATCGCTAGAGCTAACCCAACAAAATAGCCAGGGCAAAACTAATTCGACTGCTAGTACACCAAATTCAGATGCCGAGTTATCTCAAGCAGCAACAACTACATTAGCCACTGAAAATAGTTCTCAGGCCAATGCTCATTCTGAAATTGAGGTAACCGATCCACAAGCTCATAGCTAAAAACTCATAATCTAATGCCATAGGTTTTAACCCGAAAATAGACAACAGCAAAAAAAGCAAGCTAGAGTGAGTTTGGTGTCGGCTGGCCATGTAACGATCATGCAACCTCCATCTTCTCCAATCTCATCGCTCTCAGACGCGATCGAACGCTGTCAAGCCCTAGGCATGCGTTTAAGCCGTCAACGTCGCTACATTTTAGAGCTACTTTGGGATGTCCAATCCCATCTCTCTGCTCGCGAAATTTATGATCAGCTGAATCAACGAGGTAAAAAAATTGGTCACACATCCGTTTATCAAAATCTGGATGCTCTGTTCGACCATGGCATCATTGAGTGCGTCGAGCGTTCAGATGGTCGATTATATAGTCATCTAAATAGCTCTCACAGCCATGTTACTTGCTTAGATAGTCAGAAAATTATTGACATCAATATTGAATTACCCAGTGCAGTGATTCAAGAGGTAGAACAACGCACTGGGGTTAAGATTACTGACTATCGTATTGATTTTTTTGGCACTACAACCAGCCAATAAGCAACTTGTTCAGACTGCCTAAGCTCTTGGCTGTAGAGATTACTATAGCTTGATACCTTTAGTCACCTAATACGTCACGGCTAAAAAGCACAAATACCGTCCCAAATACGATAACGGCTAACGTCAAATCCATAGTTATATCCTCATCCAATTCTTGGCCATTACCAGAATGCCCTGCTCGATGTTCTAACACCAGTACTTAACATAAGTTTTTTTGAAATTTTTACAATCAGCTTTAGCTACGAATTTGCACAGGCATAACTAAATAGGTCATCTTCAAACCACTGACAGGCGTCAGAATTGCTGGACTCGTCGATGAGTTACACTGCAGTTGAATTTCACTACTGGGCAAAGCTCGAAGCCCCTCTAACAGGTATCTCACATTAAAAGCAATATCCAGATCATCACCGGTCACTTGAGCAGCCATTTCCTCCCGGCCGCTGCCAACCTCCTGGGCTTCTACTGAAAGTGCCAATATCTGCTCTGAACCAGTAATGGACAACTTCACAATATTATTACGCTGATCTGCAAGCACACCGATACGCTCTAAGGCCGACATAAGTTGCTTACGATCTATTGTCAGCTGCCGCTCAAACTGCTTAGGAATAAGTTGACGATAGTTGGGATACTGACCTTCCAGCAGGCGAGTTGTAATGCGCTGATGTCCTAGTTCAAAGACAACTTGAGTGGGATTAAATCTGAGGGAAATCGGTTCAGTGCCTTGATAGGACTGCAGTAGACGCTCTAATTCTCGCAGTGCCTTGCCAGGGACAGTGACATCAATAGAAAGATCTACCCCTGAATCATCTACACTTTGCACTACGGCTAATCGATGACCATCAGTGGCAGCAAACTCTAAGTTTTCAGGCTCTGCGACAACATGGACACCAGTCAGTACTTGTTTTGTCTCATCAGAGCTAGTAGCAAATAAAGCCCCGCGTAAACCTTCTAAAATTGACTCTGCAGAAACGCTTGCTATCTGTCCATCTTCCACCAAAGGCAAATTAGGATAGTCAGTCGCTTCCATGCCCCGCACCTGATATTCCCCAGCCGAACAGGTGAGTGTGATTACCGGTTCTGTTGGTGATTGGCTAAAATCCAAATCTTCTGACGGAAGTTTAGCAACAATGTCACCTAGCAATTTGGCCGGCACAGTTAAAATACCCCCCTCATCCACATGGGCAGAGAAACTGGTTTGAATCCCAAGCGTTTCATCAAAGCTGGTAAGGGTTATGCGCTGTGAATCTTCATCCACATTGACCAAAATATTTGCCAACACGGGCTTGTTGGGCCTGGAAGGAACTGCCCGACTGACAATTGAAAGGTGTGTGTTGAGATCCCCCTGGGAGCACACGAACTTCATGGCTGACATATGTCTATCAAGAATGCTGGCCAATCGTAACACCCTGACAGAAGGATGGAAAGCCTTTATTTTAAGCAATTTTCATTACTCTGTTTTCTATATCTGTTTCCTTATTAGATTTAAATCATAGTAGTAGTAGGGCTTGTGGAAACTGTGGAAAACCTTATCGTAAGCCTTCTATACAAGGCAATTGACTGAAAATAGCTATGGGGAAAAAGTGTGGATATTTAAGGACGTTTTCCACAGGATGTTAGAGAGTTAAATCTTTTTCCCCATTGCCTATGCCTTTCTCCCCAGCTAATCCCCAAACTTTCCACAGCTAAAATAGAGTTTTCCACAAGCTTATGCTCCCCCGTTTTGGAACTAAATTTAATATTTCCAATGCTTTATCAGATAAATATTTCGATTTTGAAAGTTCTGCAGTACTAGTTTTCCAGAAGCTTTTTCACAGGATGCTACCCATAGAACGAGCCTTGAAGGATAGTTATTAACTACTTGGTCACTAATTGGAGCGGTTACTCAGGCTGATTCGATCACTTAACTCACGTACTGTTTGAGCCATATTGAGATCTTTCTTAATCAGTTGAGTGATTTTATCGCAGCTGTAGAGTACTGTAGTGTGATCTTTTCCGCCAAAAACTTCACCTATTTTGGGCAGGCTTAAGTCCGTATGTTTTCGCATTAGGTACATTGCGACCTGACGAGCTTGACTAATTTCGCGTCGTCGAGAATTGCCCTTTAGCGCTTCTACAGGAATATTTAAAACTTCGGAAACGATATCGATCACTGATGTAGGAGAGGCATCTACTTTACCTGCGGGAGCATCAAGCACAGGCTTGAGGTTTTCAATGGTCATGGGTAGACCGGAAATGGATGTGTAGGCGATGGCTCGAATGAGTGCTCCTTCTAGTTCTCGAATGTTGGAGGTGTAACCAGAGGCAATGTACTCGGTTACCTCGCGACTAAGTGTGACGTTCTCGTACTCGGCTTTTTTCTGCAGAATAGCCATCCTGGTTTCAAAATCAGGAGGCTGAATGTCAGCAATTAATCCCATGGAAAACCGTGAACATAGTCTTTCCTGCAGCCTAGGGATTTTATTGGGTGGACGGTCGGACGCGAGTACAATCTGTTTGCCTGCTTCATGCAGTGTATTAAAGGTGTGGAAGAACTCCTCTTGCGTGTATTCTTTACCTTCAATAAACTGGATATCATCGACCATAATGATGTCAACTGCGCGATATTGCTCACGAAAGCGCTGCATGCTGTCACGGCGAATGGATGTAATCAAGTCATTGGTAAACTGTTCGGTGGAAACGTAGGCAATGCGAGCAGTTTTATCAATATCTAAACGGTAGTGGCCGATCGATTGCATCAAATGAGTTTTGCCTAGACCAACACCGCCACACAAAAATAAGGGATTAAATTCACGACCGGGTGATTCTGCGACAGCTAGGGCTGCAGCATGTGCCATGCGATTATTAGAGCCGACAACGAACCTTGAAAAGACAGCCTTAGGGTTTAGGTCTGGAGGGTTTGATTTGCTGCTATTTGTCCGCTCATTCGTTTGAACAGGTGGCCAGGCAACAGCTTCTCCTGTTCGATTGCTATTACCATTACTGGCTTCGCTAACGGTGACTACGATATTGATTTCCTGACCTAAGAGTTCTTGGGCAACATCGGAAATAACTTGAATGTAGTGTTTCTGGACCCAGTTTCGGGCGAAAGGATTGGGAGTGGAAATAGTCAGGGTGCTGTCAGCCAATGTTTGGAGGCGTGTTGGTTTGATCCACGTCTCAAATGTGGGACCACTGAGCTGGTCCTGAAGTTTATTGAGGACTTCATTCCAAAGACCATCTACGTTATCCACAACTACCCCTCCGGCTAAAGGTAAGTGCACTCTGCACCGATCATTAAGTTTTTTCATAGCTGTGCTTTCCTAACGTTAAGCACAGCTATGAAAGGACCTCAAAATTTCACACAACATTAGCTTAGTGTGTGCTGAAGTTAGAACTTTGTGAGGCAGATCCCTGGGATCGCAGATTGACTAACAGTCAACAATCGAACTAAAAAGTTTGAATAGGTTATAGCTCTGCATACAATAGTTGAACAAAACTAGACATTAAGCTGAGTCCCCAAGGTTCAGACTGAAAACTAAGGCAGTTTACGGAGCAGTACTTTAATACATCAAGCAATGATAATGATATTGATAGGCTAATCATCTTTACTCTAAAACGCTTGAGTTATCAGACAAACCCGTATCAAGGATGCACGACTATTGGAGGGCTGATAATGTTAACGAAACTTCCCCTGAAAAATTAGCCATGCAAATAGTGCTCCACAAACTAGGCTGGCATATCTACGTAGGTATAACTTCCTAAACCATTGAAAATTAATTAGCTCTAATACACTAACCTGTTGTTGCTCACATATCCAGAACGCACACAAGATAAATCTGGTACATGGATATAAGCTTATCTAAAGGATGTCATTAATAGCTTAATGGGGATCAGTCTATGGTCAAGCCGAACTGGCACAGCTTAGATGGCTGAAGTTTGATACGGCGTTTATATGAAAGTAGTGGATGAATGCCTGAATAATGGTGTTGCTAATTAGGGGTTTTGAGCGTGTGAATGTACTGCTACTTTCATGGCCTCTCCGGGGGGTGCCCGCGTCCAGTAGAAAAGTTGATGCATAGTCTGCAAGCTCTGAAAAATGGTGCTTCTTTGCAGTGCAGGTTCTTCAAATTTTTTGATCAGATTCCTTACGAAAATTCATGTCTAAGTCCATGTCTAAGTTACGCTCGTCCACTCTTCGGTTTGTTAAGTCATTAGCTGTTTATGGTGTGATTGCGGTTTCTAGTGCAACAGCGGCAGTGTTTACTACGGCACGACTAATGCCGACAACGGCGCAATCGTCATCATCGGGTTCCGGTCGTTTACTGACGGGGAGTAGTTTTATTGCGTCTGTTGCTGATCAGGTGGGGCCTGCGGTTGTTCGGATTGATTCATCTCGGACAGTAACTCGACGACCTGGGCCGTTTAATGATCCGTTTTTTCGGGAATTTTTTGGTGACATGTGGGAGCCGCCTTCTTCTCGAGTTGAGCGTGGTCAAGGATCTGGTTTTGTGGTTGAATCCGATGGTGTGATTTGGACCAATGCCCACGTGGTTGAAGGGGCAGATACTGTGACTGTGACCCTCAAAGATGGGCGTGAGTTTAGTGGTGAAGTACTTGGGGAAGATCCTCTTACAGATGTGGCGGTGATCAAGGTCCAATCTCGGGATCTGCCAACGGTAAATTTAGGAAACTCAGAGCAGCTACGGCCAGGGGAGTGGGCTATTGCCATTGGTAATCCTCTGGGGTTGGATAATACTGTGACTGCTGGGATTATCAGTGCGACAGGGCGTACTAGCGCCCAGATTAGAGTGCCGGATAAACGGGTTCAGTTTATTCAGACAGATGCGGCTATTAATCCAGGAAATTCAGGCGGTCCGCTATTGAATGAGCGGGGTGAAGTGATTGGCATTAATACAGCGATTATTGGTGGGGCCCAAGGGTTAGGGTTTGCAATTCCGATTAATGCCGCCCAGGGTTTAGCGCAAGAACTGATTGAAAAAGGTCGGGTGGATCATGCCTATTTAGGGATTCAGATGCGGACACTGACATCAGACCTGCGCCAACAAATTAATCGTGATTCACGCAATGATGTACGTTTATCTGCAGATGAAGGTGTGATTATTTTAGGGTTAATGCGCAATTCCCCAGCTGTTGAAGCTGGATTAGAGGTGGGGGATGTAATTGTTGCTATGAATGGTCGGACGATTACGAACGCTGAGCAAGTTCAACACATTGTTCAGGGGCTAGGGGTCGGTGAGTCGATTGCTCTGGAAATTGACCGTGGTGGTCGTCAAGTCGCGATAGATGTAGAAACGAAGGCACTGCCTCAGCAGCGACGATGAGTATACGGTCTGTCATTGAGTTGGGGGATATGAGATTGAGATCGCATGCCCAACCCATCCGTGATTTTAACGATCCACAATTACAGTGTCTTATTGATGACCTGCTAGCAACGGCGGCGGCTAAAAATGGTGTTGGTATTGCCGCCCCCCAAGTGGCTGAGGGGCTACAGCTTTTTATCGTGGCATCTTGTCCGAACCCACGGTATCCCAAAGCACCAACCATGGAGCCTTTAGCTATGATTAATCCACAGTTGCTGAGCCATAGTGAAGAGCAGGTCAAAGGTTGGGAAGGCTGCCTCAGCGTGCCAGGTCGACGGGGGTTAGTGCCTCGGTTCCGGGAAATCGAAGTGATTTACCAAGATCGCCATGGCGATGAGCATCGGCAATATTTACAGGATTTTGTCGCTCGGATCTTTCAACACGAGCATGACCATCTACAGGGCAAGGTGTTTCTGGACCGCATAGAGCATCCTGATGACGTTTTGACAGAGGCCGAGTATCAAAAACGATTTGTAATGTAGGGTCGTTGCATGCAATGACCCTACGACCCTACATAATTGGTTACTGAGTTGTTAAGTGTTTTTAGTTTTTGGTTTTGGGCGGGTCCGTTTGCCCCCCCCTTTGCCAGTTAGGTCCCCTTCGAACTTGGAAATTCGTAAGGGTTGTCCACCAATGGATACCTTTTTTAAGTGCCGCATAATTTCTTTGGGCATACCCTCTGGTAAATCTACGGTACTGTGGCTGTCGTAGATGTTAATACGGCCAATATATCGACTTTCTAAACCACTTTCATTTGCGATCGCACCCACAATGTGGCCTGGTTTGACCCGTTGACGATGGCCTAATTCAATACGGTAGCGTTCCATCCCCTGCTCTGGTGGGGATACCTGACGCTCGCGCCGGGGGCGCTCGCGCCGATCGCCATTACGTTCAGGTCGCGATCGCTTACGCTCTTCCAATAAGAGCGGCTCCTCTCCTTGCACCAGTTTGGCCAGAGCTGCGGCAATTTCAATGGCAGGTACATTATGCTCCTGCTCATACTGCTCCATGAGGGTGGTAAAGAACTCTAGATTTTCCTCAGCAATGGTGTCAGTAATCTGCTGCTTAAATCGGGCAATGCGCTTATTATTGACCATTTCTGTGGTCGGCAACTCCATTTTGGAGATTTTTTGTTTGGTAGCCCGCTCAATGGCATACAGTAGCCGGCGTTCTCGAGGGGCTACAAATAAAATGGCTTCACCATTACGCCCAGCACGCCCAGTACGACCCACTCGGTGTATGTAAGTCTCGGTGTCGTAGGGCATATCATAATTAATCACGTGGCTAATCCTATCCACGTCCAGACCCCGAGCAGCCACATCAGTGGCGACAACGATATCTAACTTGCCTGATTTCAGCTGCTCGACCGTCCGTTCTCTCTGTATTTGGGAAACATCGCCGCTGAGAGGAGCCGTTTCATAGCCACGGGCCTCCAGTTTCTCTGCCAGTTCTACCGTAGCTAAACGAGTCCTAACAAAGACGATCATGCCGTCAAAGGTCTCCGTTTCCAAAATGCGAGTTAAAGCATCTAATTTGTGGTAGCCGCTGACCATCCAATAGCGCTGGCGAATCGTTTCAGCAGTGGATGTTTTAGACTTGATTAAAACTTCAGTGGGATGATCTAGATGACGCTGGGCAATATGGCGAATTTCCTTGGGCAACGTGGCCGAAAAGAGGGCTACCTGACGAGAATCAGGGGTTTTCTCTAGCACCCATTCCACATCGTCAATAAAACCCATACGCAGCATTTCGTCGGCTTCATCGAGCACCAGACACTTCAGTTCGCTCAGGTCCAGAGTTCCTCGTTTCATGTGATCCATCACCCTGCCAGGTGTGCCCACTACAATATGGACTGAGCGTTCTAGCTTACGTAGTTGAATACTATAACTTTGGCCGCCATAGAGGGGCAGTACATGAAACCCCTTCATGTGAGATGCGTAGCTCTGAAAGGCTTCCGCTACCTGAATGGCTAACTCCCGTGTTGGCGTTAGAACGAGGGTATGAGGTAAACGCTGACTAATATCCACACGGGATAGTAGCGGTAACGCAAAAGCCGCCGTTTTGCCGGTACCTGTTTGAGCTTGGCCAATAATGTCGGCACCGGCTAATACATGGGGAATTGTTTGTGCTTGAATCGGTGTTGGGCTTTCATAGCCCAAATCCTCCAAAGCCTTTAGTACCGGCTCACTTAAGGATAACTCACTAAAGCTTGGAGCCGATTCTACATCCATTGACATCTAACTTCAATTTTATACGGGCGCTGTTACAGCCTGACAGATGTTGAGTCAAAAACCAACTACGGCGGCAAAATTAAGTACTGCACTCGGTAGCCTCCATAAGTTTACTGGAACCGCTCTATATTTAGAACAATTATATCGTTGGGGGGGCATCAATACCAATTCCAGGAAACTCCCATATTGCTTAAGAGAAATCTACTAATAATGCGTTGATCGATGAGATGGAATCTCGTAACAATCCTCTTCAAATGCTATCGCTTTACAATGCTTACGTAGCTTTTGAATCAATCAAGCAATGGTATTTGAGTATATTTTTAACTTTGGTAATTTGTTTGTACTGCCATTTTGGGCACTGATGGTGCTTGTGCCTAATTGGCAGGTAACTCGCAAAATCATGGCATCGTATCTTCCGTTTGTAATCTTGGCGGTGCTGTATATTTATTGTTTTGTTGCCAGTTTGGATCCTGACAAACTTGAGCAGTTTGCCAACCCAACCCTAGCGGCTTTAGCCGATCTCTTTTCCGATGAAAAAGTCATGACCACTGGATGGGTTCATTTTTTGGTGATGGATCTGTTTGTTGGACGCTGGATTTATCTGCAAGGCCAAGAGAAACAGTTATTGACTCGCCATTCCTTGACGCTGTGCCTATTTGCAGGGCCTATGGGATTGCTATCCCACGTGGTGACTGTTTGGGTGATGCCATTGTTTAAACCATCAGCTGAAACGGCTGAAACGGCTAACTAAAAACGATGTCAGTCGATGGGCGCGCGCGTCAAGTGGGCTGACATCAACATGTATTTGTCACGTGGCCGAAAGTTTGCCTGGCCATAAAATCTCTGTGCCTTTGTGTTTTGTCGCGCTACCTCTAAATGTATGACTTGAATCTCTAGCGCTCGAGCTTCTTCCTGGATCTGATTCAGGGTCTCTGTGCCCAGACCCAGACCCCGAAATTCTGGTTTTATGTAGAGTTCATCGATAAAAGCATCTTTTCCCCCGAACTCGATACTGTAGCCAAACGTTAAGACAATGTAGCCAGCTATCTGGTTGTTTGCCAAAATTAGCCAAATCCCTCCCAGAGAGGAGTCGGATAATAGGTGATGTAATGCTTGTTTTCGACGGCTGTCAGGCATTTGGATGCCCTCAAACTGATGGTAAGCTTCAACAAATGGTAATAACTGTTGCAGATGATCAAGGGATGCAAATTTGAGCCTGGGTTTCATGATTCATATTAAAAATATGCAGATGGGAGTGAAGACCTTTGTGAGAGAAATATGTATGTGAAAGAAGAGTGAATTTGACTGTGGTTAGCGAAATGTTCTGTAGGGGATGTGGTGGTAATACTTTGGATAGCTATCTAACCGAATATGTAGCCAAGCAACCCCTCCGCCAGCTGTACTAAGCCAAACAGGTTGGTCATCGTTTATGCGTTGAGCCATGGCGTCACCAACGGCGGCCCATAGGGCATGCTGTTGAGAAAGCGGAGCATTTTGTATAAAGGCTCCTAAATGACCGTAATCACAAGCAGAATTGGTTGGGCAGGGTGTAACAAGCATGGCATCCTGTCCCAAGTTCAAAAATGCAACGACGGATTGTTCTGCGTTGAAGTACGGTGAAAAGGTCTGGCGATCTGGTACTCGGGCTAGACTGGGACTGTCGATAATGACACACTCAAATGGTCGGTTGATGGTGGTATTTGTTACTGGCGGCGTTTCCCAGCGAAAAGCGCTAAAGGGCAATGATGACAATAATTGAATAAAAAATTCACGAAAGATAACATCGTGCTGCCATGCCTGAAGCACAGTGGCGTAAGAAACAGAAGATGAATTTTTCGTGATGACAATTCGAGTACTGTGAAGGTTATGTAATTCTTCGCTCCGTGAATTCCACATATTACTTAGTTGATCCCCGACTATCGTATGATATTAGCCTCATTTTCGTAGACTCTTCCTGGGATGTCTGGAGAGCAATGTAAATGTCAGTACATCTAGTGTCAGTGATTACACATTGGTTGCCTACTGAGATTTCATATTTTTGATGAGAAATTTGAGCATATTTGCGCGACCAATCTCACAGATTAACTAGGCATCATGGAAGCATAAAAATGTTGTTCCTGAATAGTTATCAAGAGAGCAGGGCTATGATTGCCGTTAGAAAGACTGAACGATCACCAGAGATTATTTTGAGGCAGGTTTGGGATACTCATCAACTGACGCGTAAAGATCATGTCAGGTTGTCTTCCTTCTTGTTGTCCATTGTGGAGTTGACCCCTAAGCAGCGGGAGCAAGTTCATCATATTTTTGATGAGCTGAGTATGGGGAAGATTCAGCTGGTTGATTAATGTGGTGACGTTCCATGGAACGTCACCACATTAGCAGGTGTTGTCATTCAAAGATATTTAGTTGTGAATCGGGATCAGCTTCTTGGACCTTTGCTTTTTTAGATGGCTGGCTAGAGCTACCTTTGCGCAGACCGACAGCGATTTTGCTATGTTTTTCAATCTGCCCCATCACTTGTTGGGCGCGTTTGATGACGCTCGGAGGTAAGCCTGCTAAACGACCTGCTTCAATGCCGTAGGAGCGATCGGCTCCACCTGGTTGTACCTGATGAAGAAAAATAATCTGATCTGGCATTTCTTTAACGGTTACTTGAAAGTTCGCCACATTTTTTAGTAACGATGCTAATTCATTGAGTTCATGATAGTGGGTGGCAAAAATAGTTCGGGCTCGGATATCGCTGGCCAGATGTTCGGCGACGGCCCAGGCGATGGAGAGGCCATCAAAGGTGGCGGTACCGCGACCAATTTCATCCAGGAGCACTAAGGATTTGGGGGTGGCGTGATTCAGAATATTGGCGGTTTCGTTCATCTCTACCATAAAGGTGGATTGACCGGTGGCCAGGTCGTCAACCGCGCCAACCCGAGTGAAGATGCGATCGCACACACCCAACACCGCACTCTTCGCCGGTACAAAGCTACCCACCTGGGCCATTAGCTGAATCAACCCCACCTGTCTCAGATAGCAGCTTTTCCCGCTAGCATTGGGTCCCGTCAAAATAATCAGATCGGGCGTAGGCTGGGCATGGCCCATCGCTCCAACCGATGATTTCCCGTACCCCAGCCCCGTGGAATTAGGCACAAAAAATCCTGCAGGCAGCGACTGCTCTACTACTGGATGCCGTCCAGAGTCAATCGCCAGAGTTCGACCTTGAACGATGTCAGGCCGACAATAGCCCTGATAGATAGCCAGTTCTGCCAGACCACAGAGCACATCCGCCGTCGCTACATTAACAGCGACTTTACGAATCAGCTCAGCATGTTGGCCCACATCCTCCCGTAGCTCTAGAAAAATTTCATACTCAATTTGGTTAATCTCATCCTTCGCATTCAGAATGCGCGCTTCTCGTTCCTTCAGTTCAGGCGTAATGTAGCGCTCTTCGTTAGTCAGGGTTTGTTTGCGAATGTAGTCTTCAGGAGCTTGTTTACTCTTGGCCCGAGAAATACTGATGTAGTAACCAAAGGCTTTGTTAAACCCGACCTTCAGATTAGAAATCCCAGTACGTTCGCGTTCCGTAACCTCCAGGTTGGCAATCCAGCGCTGGTCGCTACTCACCTGATCCCGCAGACCATCCAAATGGGCATGAACGCCTTCGCGGATTAGACCGCCATCTGTCAGGTAGAGAGGAGGGCTATCGACTAGATGGGCCCTAAGTTTTTGCCCCATCTGCTCTAATTCCGATGGCACGACCTGTAGTTTAACCAGATGGGGAGACTGAGCATGGGCCATCAGGGCCGCCAGGTCCGGTAGCTTTTCAAAGGACTCGGCCATCGCGACTAGATCGCGGCCGTTGGCGGTACCAGAGCCAGCCCGTCCGGCTAACCGTTCCAGGTCATAAATTTGCTTTAAAATCAGCTGTAGCTGCTGACGCAGGGTGCCGTTGTCTATCAGTTCACTGATGGTGTGTTGGCGCTGCTGAATTTTCTCGATACCCAGCAAGGGTTGAAGCAACCACCGTCGCAGTGCGCGACTACCCATGGCGGTGGTGGTTTTATCTAATGCCCATAGCAGTGAACCATGAAAGATTCCATCCCGCACGGTCTGGGTGATCTCTAGATTACGGCGGGTCTGGTTATCAATCACCAGAAATTCTGTTGTGGTGTAAGTGGAGAGGGGTTGCAGTGGGGCCAAACTTTCTTTTTGAGTGTCTTCAAGATAGTTTAAGAGACCTCCTGCAGCCCTGACCGCCAGGGGTAAATGCTCACAGCCAAAGCCTTCTAAAGAACGTACGCGGTAGCTTTGCAGCAGGCGTTGCTTCGCTTCAGCGTGAGTAAACGCTGTTTGGGAACGAAAGGTATAACAGAATTGCGCCGGCAGACCTTCTGGGAGTTTGTCCGAGGTTTCTCCGGGGCGTAGCAAGGCTCCTAAATCAGGTGCATTAGTGGGCACCAGCACTTCGGCAGGTTGCAGCCGCATCAGTTCTTGGGCTAACTGGTCAGTGGCAGTCCCCTGGGTGGTAAAAAACTCGCCTGTGGAGACATCTGCATGGGCCAGCCCCCAATGGTTATCGGCGATGACCAGGGCGGCTAAAAAGTTGTTGCGTTTAGCCGTCAGCATACCCTCTTCGAGAATGGTGCCAGGGGTAATGACACGGGTGACTTCTCGTTTAACGAGTCCCTGGGCCTGGGCTGGATCTTCCACCTGGTCGCAAATGGCGATCGCAAATCCTTTCTCTACCAGTAGGGCACAGTAGCGATCCAGGGCGTGGTGTGGAATCCCGGCCAGGGGAACTTTGCCAATGGCTTTACCGGCATCTTTACTGGTCAGAACCAGTTCTAACTCACGGGCAATTGCGATCGCATCTTGAAAAAATGTTTCAAAAAAGTCCCCGACGCGATACATCAAGAGGGCATAGGGATAGGCATCCTTAACGTCGGCATAATGACGCATCATTGGCGTCAAATCGTCCCGGTTGATTTCTTGATAGTCGGTGTACCGCACCGTATGCTTGAGCAACCGTTCTGGAATGCCCATGTCTTGGGTTGTCTTACCAGAGCGGCTGGCTGCGGTTTTAGATGCAGATGCGGTCATGGGGCGTTTGAACCGTGAGGACTCTGATTAATCTTATGATGTCTGCTCAGGTGCGATCGCTAAGATATCCAGGAAAATCCACAAACCCGTTTTCAGTGTCTAAAATCATCTGACGGATGCTTACTCGCCAATGCTGACCGATATTCAGACGCGCAAGTTAACTAAACTCTTTCGCCTATATGATGCCAATGCTGATGGTGTGCTGGTAAGGCAGGATTTTATTGCCCTGGCTACTCGTTTAGCTAATCTGCGGCAAGGACTGAAAGCGTCGCCTCACCATGGCCAAATTTTGAACCATCTGCAGCAGGATTGGGACTGCCTGTGTGCAGTGGCGGATCAAAATAGTGATGCGCAGATCACCTTGAACGAATGGCTAGCCTACTATGAGCAAGTTTTGAATGATATCAAGCAATATGCCAGTCGTGTAATTGCTTTGGTAACGTTACTGTTTGATGCGTTTGACCAGGACAATGATGGGCAGATTAGTGAACATGAATGGACTAGTCTGCTGTCAGTATTTAATGTGCAACCCATCTATGCACGGTCAATTTTTATTAACTTAGATGTAAATCAAGATGATTGCCTGAACCAGGATGAGGTGTTGACCTTGATCCACGATTTTTTCTACGTCAGTGAGCCCTCAGCTCCAGCCAATTTTATGTTTGGCCCCTACTGAATAGATTTTTATTAAGTTAATAACCCTATCTTTCGTATGGTTTCCCTAAAAGCATCAGCGTCTGATTTCCCTAACCCAGTTACTTCTCAGTTATCCCCTGTACCGTTAGGGTGGTCAACGGACGATCGGATTGTGGTCCGTGCCCATCTTTTAGGGGAACGTCTGGTGCTAAAAACGTTGGAAACGACGGAGGCCCTATCGACAAATCCGTTAATAGTTCGCGCAGGGGAGGCTGGTTGTGCGGTACTGCTGCGCTACGGTGTAGTGGTGCTGTTTAACCTGGAAGCGGCTGAGGAAAAGACTTACTTAGGGTCGCTGACGCCACTGGTCAAAGAGCCGTCAGCAGAAGATGTGTTTGAGGAGCTGCTACTGGCGTTTCATCCCACGGCAAAAGAGCGTTTGGAGCAAGATACTCTCTGGCTCAGGGATTGTAGTGCTGAGCGGTTGCAAATTGTAGCAGAAGCATTGGCTAAAAGCGTCGTTTTGGACTATTACGAACAGAAGGTGTTTGACCTGTTTGCTCAAATTAAGCCGTTTACCACCGCGATTCAAAATCCTAAACAGCGGCCACCGAAAGAAAAGGAACTGTTGCGCTATATCGGTGGGACGTTATTAATTCAACAAAAGATGTTAGGCATTGTGGAGGTGGGGGATAAACCCGATCCCATTTGGGATTTTCCGGATTTGAACCGCCTCTATTTGCGTTTAGAGGACGAATATGAACTGCGGGAACGCTTACTGATTCTGGAGCAAAAGCTGACTTTAATTTCCCGTAGTGTGGAGACAGCTCTGGGCATTTTGCAGCAGGCTAGTAGCCATCGGGTGGAATGGTACATCGTTATTCTGATTGTGGTGGAAATTCTATTGTCGATCTACGAAATTTCGCTTCAATGATTCCTAGAACGTTGGCGAGTATCGCCTGTAAATCAACGGGGAATCAGAGAAAAGGAGTCAAGGATGTCCTGCTGCCAAATTCAAGTACGGAAAATATCCAATGGGATCTGTAGTTTAAGGTAGTCATCACCTGTATTTTTTCTGTCTGTTAGAGTGATTTGCTACGAGGGTGCTTAAACCACTACAAAAATTTATCACCATGTGTTAGAAGGTCAAAAATCGTCCAAATTAACCACGTCCAAGGTGAAACCTGTAGGTTTTTCTATGGAGAAACATCGTCTTGAACCTGGAAAAGGGGTATTTAGCATCTTGTCAGGGAGAATAGTATGGAATCTAAACCATTGCCAGTGATCCTGCGAAAGTTTGTCTTTCGAGATGCGTTATTGCCAGGGTATGAATGTTACCTGGATCACGATATTGATGCGGGACAAGAGTTGGCCCAGGTCAGACTGGTCAAGATTGGCACCCCTGAACAAGAGCAGGTTTCAATTCCTGGCTACTTTGTAATGAGTAGCGCACCACCCAATATTGAAACCGCTGAAGAAATGGAGGAGTCTGAATTGCAGGCGTCAGCACGGGGCGTGAAGGAAATTGCTAAACATCTCTACGATATCTACACCCAACAAGATGGCCCTGACCCTGAATTGATGATTACCGTCCATGGGTACAACAGTGGCCGCAGTTCTGTGCGGAACTGGTACAAGAATATTTTTCAGTATATTAATCAATACGATACAGCGATTCCCCTTCAGGGTAACCAGGTTTTTATTGGCTATCGTTGGCCATCAGAAAGTATTGAGCTGCAGCGTTTAGGTGAAGCCTGTAAAGCCCTGCCACCCTTGCCACGAGACTTGATGTTTACAGGGATTGTCGGGGCGCTCATTTTACTGTTGTTAGAACTCACAACATTTCGTGATACGGTTGCTGGGGTTGCGATCGCGTTCCTATTAGTCCTCCTTTTAGGCATATCCACCATCATGATTACCCTGGTCATCCTGCGCATGGTGGTTTATTTTCGCGATCGCTACCGCGCTCAAAATTTTGGTGTTCTAGACCTGGTTGAATTACTCAGACAACTTGACCGGGAATTAGTGAACCTAAAGGCAGCTGATATCAAACGACAAAAACCTGATGAACAGACCCCCTGTGAGGTAGCCGCTAAATTCTGGAAACAGACTGATTGTAAGGTAAAACTCTCGTTTCTAGGCCATAGCATGGGGGGCTTTGTTGTTACGAATGTGGTCCGCATTTTGTCCGATGTGTTTGATACACGCTCCATTAGTAATAAACCCCCAGCGGACATTGGTTCTGTTTTTCGCTTAGAACGATTGATCTTAACCTCTCCTGATATTCCCATTTTGACCATTGTGTCAAGTCGGGCAAATTTTCTGTCGTCTTCCCTGCGACGGTTTTCTGAATCGTACTTATTTAGCAGCGAAGGTGATTTGGCGTTACGGGTTGCCTCTGCTACGGCCAATTATTTTACCTTTCCCAGCAATACAGAAGATATGGGCTATCGCCTTGGCAATGTTTCCCTCAAAGCAGGCTCTAAAAAGTCCACAACCTATGGCATCGTAAATCTCTCTGCTTTAGATGAACACTTTTTTCAGGGAACATCGTTAGCGGAGGCAATTGCCCGTAACCCAGATAAGGTGATGGATCGTTTATTCTTGACCTATAATTGGGGTAAGAAGGGGGGCTACAACACATTAGGCCAGTTGTTGGCAGACCGTACCCAAGCTGATCACTTATCAGCGAGTCATGGTGCTCAGACGGAACAATCTCCTAACATTACCATTGCTGATTTCTTTACCTACTTTGACTGTACTGACTATAAAGATGTGACATTCTCGGTAAAAGACGGGATGATTAGTCAAGAGCCTGCAGGATTATTGACCCGTGCCAAAGGTAAAAAGGCGCTGAATTGGTGGGATTATTTTCTACTAACTTTAGATGGAGCGCTTGGGAGACGAGATGTGCATGGGGGCTATTTTCAGGGAAGTTTTACCCAAGCCATGATTTACCGCATCGCATTTTTAGGATTTACAGGATATCTAAAAACGTTGGATGATGATCCAACCATGGCCTTTGACCCCCATGTGGCGTTAAGTAAGTTGCATATGCAATGTCGAACACTGGGCATTCAAAGTTTTCTCTCTCCTATGCGCTACCGTGTGAATATTCAGGGCGAAAATATTATGCATAATAAGCAAGAACTGATTGATGTCATTGATCAAGAATCTACTCAAATTTTGCAGCCGGAACAGATGATAAAATCCTTAGAAAATCAGGGTTTTGACGTTATCGTCAAATAGTTGAGACAGAGCTTAATCAGGCGAAATTTTTCAAAATCTTATTGTCTTATCACTCAGAAAAGATTGGCTGGAAATCATATCGCTCATCGTCTTGATCGGCTGCATCAGTGGGTAAAAGCTTTACCAACTTCGCATGGCCTATGCGGTCACCATTATTATCGAACTTAACAATACCGGTCGCCCCATCTATCGAAAACCTATCCGCAGCCAGACTAACCCCAATGCCAGTACGGGTGGGTGATGGATGATTTTCGTCTAATGCTTTGCCAAAGGTCAAAATAGCATCATAGGCCATGGCAGATAGCCAATGAATGTCTGTATCCCAAAGTGAGTTAGCCTGATCAGGACTTGACGCTCTATCAGCAAATTCCAAGGGAATTGACGATATGCTCGTGCGAGCAAAGTTCATATCCCAAAATGAAACAGCGACCAGTTTATTAACCTGATCGCCGCATTTTGAGATTCTGGAGTCATACATGGCATTGTTGCCAATGATTAGAATGCTGTCAGATAGTTGACGGCTCAAAGTGCCAACTTTCAGGGCATTTGCAATAGATTTATCGGAATGCGAAGGTAATAACATAATAGTGTCGATTGCTCCTGAGCTAATCAACTGTTCGAGGGAGTTAATCAAAAACTCACTTTTATCAGAGTCAAGATCAGATAAATTAAACGACTTAACAACTTGTCCATTAGGAATATTGTTGTTGATGAAAGTTTCAAATCGCTCTTTTACAGGCTCACTATAGCCTGTAGCCTCTTTCTCATTATCTTCTGTGTAGAAGACCGCAACCTGACTGCGATTCTGGGCTAGTAAATATGCCCCAATTTTTTCGACTGCGATAATGTCATTGGGTACGGTACGGAAGCCAAATGTGTTGCCTGGTGGAAGTTCTGCAGAGGTGCTTGTTGGTGAGATTGACGTTAACCCACTGTTTGCATATACTCTTCTTGCTGCTAACGTTGCCTTGCTAGCATTGTGGCCGACAACTCCCAAAATATTTTGCTGCTTGACCAGCATCTGAGCAACAGTCTCGGCGCTCTGTGGGCTGTTGGCAAAATCATTAACAATCAATAGCTTCAGGGGGACGCCCTGAATGCCTCCGGCTTTATTAATATCATCCTGGGCCTGAGCGGCACCTCTTAAAACTGCCATGGCCGTGTTAAAGCCAGAACCAGGTTCGCCACTCTGTAAGGACACAGTGACTGCTAACCCGTAGGAACGGCTAGATTGGTTGGCTAATGCATTGTTGAGATAGATCAGTGTTTCAGGCGAATTTTTATGAATAGTTCTGGCGGCTTTAAATCTGTTGATAGCCGTCTGATATTGACCAGCAGCATACTGTTCTATACCCTCTCGTTTGGCTATTCTGAAGTCCTCAACTTTCTTTCCGTAGTTCTCGACTGATTGGGGAATAGTTGTTTCCTCTTGAATGAGGATTCTTTCTCCAGAACTAGTGATTTTGTTTTCCAGTTCTGGAAAGTCTAGTTTGAAAAGTTCCTGGGGTAGAATTATGCTATTTGCTGACTCTGATTCAGGGGGAGTGACAGCTGTATCATTTATCTTGAAACAAACTAAGCTGTTAGCATCAAATTTAGTTGATTCAGTAATTTGAGGGGTGCCTGATTCGGGAATTTGAGATTCTCTAGAGATAGCACTTCTATATATAGTGATTCCAGATATGACTATGCCAGATAACGTGGCGGCAATTCCGATGACAGCTAGTGAAGAGTAAGCAACCAAATTTAGCCCTGATGCAACAGTATGGCTTCTGCTACGGTCTCGCATGGGAAGAAAGTAATTGAATCGTACTGAATTCTCTACATGAAAAAATTACACTTCGTCCCCATATATTTAGCTTACACAAAAAATATGCTTAAATTCCTAAATCCTTATGATTTGTATCAATAGCCTACTTATGGGCCTGAATAAATATCAGGCCCATAAGCTATGGACAGTGAGCTGAACGTTTTATCTATACGAGTTGAGCTTGAGCCCGTTTCTCCAATGCTGCCCAGGTTTTGGGGCCAACGATACCGTCTGCATAAATTTTGCTAGCAGCTTGATATGCTTTGACAGCCGCTTCAGTACGAGGACCAAATATGGCGTCAATTGGCCCCACATCTTTGGGATCCAATGTAGTTTGTAGTACGGTAACGTCGTTACCTTGGTCCCCTCGGCGAACTATAGGAAGTTGATTGATGAGGGCCGTATTTGCTTTCAGCGAACGCCATGTGAGAGGACCGGCAATACCGTCTTGGAATAACAGATAGCGAAATTGAGCAATACGAACAGCAGCTTCTGTTTTGGGGCCATATAGACCATCTAGCTTGAGAGCTGTGATGACTCCGCCGACAGGATTGCCTGCAAATCGATCATTGAGCACAGATTGTAGATCAATGACTGCGGGACCGCGATCGCCAATTTTAAGTGTTGGAAAGAAGGTTGTAGTTTGCATAGAATTAACCCTGAAAGTGTGTAGTACTACAGTGATACGGTTGCAGGGTTAAAAATTACGGAAATCAAACAAATAATATTAAATTGGCATGTCTTAACCTTGATTCAAATGTCCTAGATGCGAACAAGGTTGAAATAAAAAAGTTATGCCTTGTTCAGACATAACTCTTTTGTAAAAGTATGAAGGGGTATTTGTGAGCTATCGGTTTCGTTTAACCGCCAACACGAATTAGTTCTACGTCAAAAATGAGGGTAGCATTGGGTGGAATGACACCACCTGCACCACGAGGACCATACCCTAACTCAGGGGGGATAACTAGTTTGCGGCGACCACCAACACGCATAGTGGCGACACCTTCATCCCAACCTTTGATTACTTGACCAACGCCAATGGTGAATGAGAAAGGGCGGTTGCGATCGCGACTGCTATCAAACTTTTCACCATTTTCTAAAGTACCCGTGTAGTGTACTGTCACTGCCTGGCCCTTGGTAGGGAGTGCGCCAGTACCGACCTCAAGGTCTTCATACATAAGGCCAGAGTCCGTGGTTGTCATATTGTCGGACATGTTAGTATTAGTTTCCTCGGTTTCTGCGGGGTTTAGATCAGACGCTGCCTGAGCCACTAATGTGGATTGTTCAGTTTTGCCAGTCATATCTGTGCTCACATTACTGGCGACAGCCTCACTGCCTCTAAGCTGTGTAGCTAACGCTACAACACAGCAAATTGCGAAAACCCCCAGACTAATAAAAACTTCTTTCACAGTTTGTTCTCCCAGTGCGATAGCAGAAGTGCCGACGTATCAGCTTTCAACCTGCATCCAAATTGTACGTTACGAATCATAAAAACTAGATTTGAATAGATGATAAACCTTTGGTGTATGCAACTGTAAAAATGCAATTCCTAAATTGGAAAAGAACCGATTCTACAGCGACTGCACTACTTTAGTGTTTATAGCTTGAATTTCCGTGTAGGGAGTAGTACTACTCCAAAAATAAGTAACTGTTTGTCAAAGCTAACGCTCGGATATACCTATCAGCACGCTTAAAAAGTTGCAGACAAAAGGTTTGAAATATAGTTTTGTGCCTACAGTTCATACCATTTGTAGTCCCTGAAAATCTTAGATGGTAGCTAATTATTAACACATAATTGGCTGCTTTATCAGCGCCACTGTTTATTTTCTAAATCCCGCAGTTGTCGTTCAAGGCGATCTAAGCGACCTCGCAGTTCATCCATTTCGCTTTGCCTAGGAACACCCAGATCCTGCATAATATTGCGAATTTGTCTTTGGAGCTGTTCGTCTAAGGCCGCTTGATCAATATTGAACTGAGCCATAAAGTCATCCACGAATCCTTTGGCTTGCTCTGGGTTGAGCTTGCCATCCTTCACCCATTCTTCGCTCACCTGTCGGAGTTGCTCGGCCACTAATGAGGTAGTGCCAATGCCCAACATTAAAAGCTGCCGGAATAAATTGGATGAGTCCATAGCTGATTTGATTTTCTGGATATTAGGGCGATTTATGTAAGCTTATTTTGGCAAACTATTGACGTATTTGACGGGCGGTTAACCGTATGGTTAAAAGACTTCTATGGTGTTTAATAGCCTTATGGGCGATTGTTATGGTCACTAGTGCTCCTGTGGATGCAGCCGCAAACCTGAACTCTCAGCCATCTATGGTGATTGAATGGCTAAAGTTCAGAGTGGATCCAGCTCAGCGTGATCGTTATCTAGCGATTGATGATGAAATTTGGACATCAGCCTTAGCGACATATCCTGGCTTCATAGATAAAACTGTCTGGTTAGATCCCAACCGCGATGATGAAGTTATTTTTGTGATTGCTTGGGCTACCCGTGAGCAGTGGAAAGCAATTCCTCAAGAGGAGATAGATCAAATTAATCAACGTTTTGATGCGGCCCTAGGCATTGACCATTATCTAATTGAGTCTAAAGAGTTTAGTGTTCCTGCACAATAAAATTTCAGGGGCTTTAACGTTCACTGCAAACGACTATGCCTACCTGCCCTCAATGTAATCAGTCCATAGTATTTGACGCAGTGACTTGTTCTAACTGTGGGTTAGAGTTAAAAGCCCATGGGCATCCAGGTATTGATCTTTATCGGTCTCAGTCAGGCAGTTATCTTTGTGAGACCTGTGTTTATCATCAGGATGATAGTTGTACCTTTCCACAGCGTCCCCAGGCAGTTACCTGTACTCTATATGTGAATATTGCCCAGGAACCAGAATCAGCGGCCTCAAAGATTTATACGATTCCCTGGTGGCGTAAATATTCTGGATGGTTGCTACTGGCTGCCCTAATTTTAATTAGTGTTGCGTTGGTGGTGTTCTAACCCTTTGATGTAGGAACGTTGCATGCAACGTTCCTACATCAAAGGGTTGAAAAACGGGCCTGACGGGATTCGAACCCGCAACTTCCGCCGTGACAGGGCGGTGCTCTAACCAATTGAACTACAGGCCCTTACGAGCGATCTCTATTTTGCTTAGGAATGGCTACTTTGTCAAACAATTAGCCAAACTTTCTGGTTTTTATCAAGCGGGACTCTAGAAATCACCCAGCTTTGCATCTAAATCATCCAGCTTCCGCATTTTTTTTCCACAAGGGGTCAGCAAAATTAGCCAGCCAACGTTTAACCCAAAATGTAGCTCGGCAGTCGTCTTCGTTGTACTTCAGAATATCGTTGAGGTACTGTTCATCCTGGCTTGATAGCCAATTGTCGTACCAGCAAATAGATTGGGCTCCATTGGCACTACTATCACGCCACTCAAACCCAATCCAACGGGCAATGTGTTTGAGTGCATAGCTTTCTATTGGTAAGGTGACAGCGTCAACAATACGCTTGTGGATATCTACAAAGCGGCTCAGTAGTTCGTCTACGTCAATAATGGTGCCGTATCGTTCAGAGAGCCGTCTAACGGTTTGGGCTTCGTAGGGACAAAAGTGATAAATTGGCGATTCTGGATAGTGGGCAACAACATGTTGAAACTGATGCCAGGCATTAGCTTCACTCTCTGGTTCCCTGGCTACCAGCGGAATAAATGTTTCGGTCTGGTTTTGATGATCGACGACTAAAATCCCATGTAGATACACCAGGTCTTTGTCGGGCGCTGCCTCAATGTCAAAATATAGTTCAATGGTGGCACTGGGCAGTTCTTCTGGGGATAGGGTAAAGCAGTTATTGGCATCGGTACGTGCGATCGCGAGACCCGAGAGCTTAGCCTGGGCCTGATGCACTAGCTTTTCCGCTACCTTCAATTCAAAACCAGAGGTCTGGGCTAGCGTAGCAGGTTGATTACGAGCCAGGGTTTCGACCGTCGTTAGCCCTAACTTTTCTAAATGACGATAACGGTTGAGCGTAACGCCAGGCAGTAATGATAGATGATTTTGCCCTTGGGCAACGTCATAGCAGTGGTTCAGCCATATGCACATGTCGCACCGGCTACGACTGATAAAGACATCTGGCGTTTCCCCTGAAGTTAATGTGGTCTCACAGGTATCTAGAAGCTCTAATAAAGTGGGCCACTGCTTTTCTAAATCGATTACATAGTGGCGTTCTCTCAAACGCAAATGGGCGTCTACTGGCACGACTCCCTGCCAGGCTGCGAGCACGTAGGCATGGAATGCTGCCGTGAGCTGATATTCCTGCTTAGGCTTTTTACCCAGCTTGATATCTAACGGCACATAGTACCAATTGCCTAGCCATGAGGGACCTGGCTGTTTAATCCAAAGATCAGGCTGACTGACATACCCGATGGTGCCATCGTCACTAACAGCTGCCATCGTTCCCCGACAGATGTAATCTACCCCCTGTTGCATGAGGGTGAAGGTTTCATGGGCTGTAGCAGCTACATTATCAGCATGACGGTTGGGACGATGGATGGGATGAAACTCTGCTAAAACTGTTTGGCGATGAATGGCACTATCGCTCTTGAGTTTGACCAGGTAGTCGCTGGGGGCAGCCTGTAGTGAAGCATTACCATAGACATCTAAATACGCTCGCCGTTGGCAGCGCAGAAATGTGAAAAGTGTATTGTCTTCAATCGTTTGACTTGGCTCTGCTTGCTCAAGCTGCCAGGGGGATACGGTTGATATCCACTGAAGAGTTGATGCTGGTGTAGAGGAACCAGCATCCTGACGTGGCAGGGTAGGTAACCTAGCAACCACAGCCCTCCCAAGCCTTTTGGCAAGACGCAACCAAAGGTATTGAAATCATCAAAGCAGTAGAGCGTGCTTGTTTGGTAAAGGCTGAGCGCATACGACTAGATGCCGCAAACTGTGACTAGGTGCCGCAGACATGTGCTTATTTAGTAACACGCCATAGGTGAAATCGCAATAATGATTTAAGCAGAGAATTTTGATCAGGACTGATGGCATTAGGCCGACAGCAATCCGGCACTAATCCGCTTTAGACCCCGTGTGACGACATCGGAGTAGCGTAGTTTGCCTAAGAAGACATCTCCCATAATTTGGGTGCCCCGTGGATGTTTTACGCCAACGCGATAGCCAACGCTAGGGGCTAGATAGAAGGCCTTAGCCAGACGAGCCGCCCAACGCATTTCCTTGCCCCACTCTGCAATCATGATTTGGCTGTAGTTAGCCAATGCCTGGTGATCACCACTAAGAGCACTATGAACTGCTTCAGATGCGTTAAGTCCACTCAAGATAGATGGACGAATACCTTCGGCAGTAAAGGGATCGACAACGCAAGCAGCTTCTCCCGCCAAGACAGCTTGGGTTGTATGTAAGCTTTGGTCGCCATCCCAGAGAAAAATGGGGTGCCCATGTTTCGTTTCCTCATCAATATCTACGCCAAACTGTGTGGAGTAGTCGGCTAGCGGTTGGACCAGGTCACGAGACTTACGTTTAGCTGAGATAAATGCCCCACTGCCTAAGGAATAGCCGTCCGCTTTCGGAAAATTCCAGACATAGCCATTTTTCAGTAAGCCAAATTCAAAATGGACGATGTGGCCATCGTGGACCGGTAATCTAGGCTCAGTTTCAATGGCTCCCGCCATAACCGTTTTGCGTTGTTTGAACCCGAGCCACTTGGCCATAGGTCCTTTGGCACCATCAGCGGCGATTAAATACCGTCCGGTGACAGGGGTAGCCGACGTGCTGATCTGCCAGCAGCCGTCCTTAAATTCAACGCCTGTAGCTTTAGTGCTCTCTTGTAAGATGGCTCCCTGTTTTTGGGCTTGCTGCACCATATAGTGGTCAAACTCGTCGCGACGCACCATCCAGATGGGTTCTGATAGTTCCGAGATCACTTCGTCTGCCAGATTGTAGGTATAACGAACTTGGGTGACCTTTTGGGAAATGACGGGTTCAAAGTCGTAGTCAAACCACTCGGCGACTTTGGGGCAGACGCCACCTCCACAGGGTTTATAACGGGGCAGTTTATTTTTTTCTAATATCAAGACAGAATGGCCATTCTTGGCCAGATGGTAAGCTGCCGTAGCCCCGGCGGGGCCGCCACCGACGACGATGCAGTCATAAATAGATGTCATAAAGTCAATTAAATTTGAGCAATTAAGGCTTCATAGTACGTGGTGTAGTTTACCCAGACTAGGGGGATTGCTCGGTTGTTCGTTATGTTGACGATGCTTTGCGGTCAAGTTGGGTAGCGGCTGCGATCGCATCCTTTTCCTTTGCCCGCTGAGCATAGGGCTGCAGTGTAGCGATGTCACATCCGGTCAAAATGCTTAGATTTTCAAGACTAATCCCTCGCATTAGCATTTCCACGCACCAGGTTTGTCTGGCCTGAATCGGTTTAGGGCTCTCAACGCCGATATCGAGGCCTTGCCACCAAAATACCCAGCGGTCTTGAAATTCCGTCAATGTCATGGGTTCGCCGACTTCATTAATAAACATGGCGCTGATGTTGTCCTTGCGGCTTTTGAGCCATTTGGTTAAGGGATTGTTGGCATAGGAGCCATAGCGTTTCCCTAAAATCCACTGGTTGACAGGTACCTGTCGTGGACCACTGGGTCCCATGACCTGCAGAATGTGTTGGGATTTATCGCAAATTTGGTGAGAACGCTGCAGGTGAATGATTTCTGTAGGCAGTAGTCCAGCACCAAAGAGGAGAAGTGCGATCGCATGATCTTGCAATCCAAGGCTCCGCGTCTGTTTCATTAGCAGCTGTACCCAACTGGTGGGCAAGTCAACCACCAAGGCTGGGGTAGATTCATTGAGAACCGCCAACGCATCATGACCTGGAGAACTTAGCAGTTTCGTCAAGCTATCTAAAAAGTGATTGCGTTCATCCCACAAAGAGTCGCCACTGGTCGTGTCAAGTACGATGTATCCCACTAAAACAGCGCTGATCAAGCTGGCTAACTCATCCGCAGGTAGTGGCCCTGTGTCTAGCATTTGCCCCAAGTGGTTAGCAATGGCTTGCTGAACTTCCCTGAGTCTTAGCTGTAAAGCAGCGCGATGTTCCACAGAATACTGATCAGCTTCTCCAATCAAGGAGCGCACAAAGTTGGGAAATTGCTCCAACAGCTGCAGATGTTCGTCCAAATATAGCCGTAGTGCATCCGGTGAATATTCTCCATGGAGAGGTGCATGGGGGCTTAATGCAGGTGACTCTTGCAACATGGCCAGGAGCAGCCCATATTTATTCCCAAAATTTCGAAATAATGTGGCTTCATTGACCTCGGCCATATTGGCAATTTGCCGAGTGGTTGTGTGGCTAATACCTTGTGATAGAAAGAGTTCAAGCGCAGCCTGGGTGAGTCGGTGACGGGTTGAAGTCAGAGCCATGGATGAATTGCAAGTGTTACTTGCAACTTAATGGAAATATTGTTACTCTAAGTGTAATGCAAGTGTTGCTTGCAAAGTATCGAGTAGCTTTCCCACGCTTTTAGCTAAGATTGCTCTTCAAATTTACTAATATTTGCCACATCCGTGAGGATTGTATGACTGCCCAACTAACCCAACCTGACTTTAGTTCAATTCCCCCAGCCCAAATCAAGCGACCGCCTACAGATTGGGTGACCCTTGGTTTCTTTGCTGCGTTTCATGGGCTTGCGCTCCTGGCCCCCTGGTTTTTCTCCTGGTCAGCTCTGGGTGTGGCAATTTTACTGCATTGGCTCTTGGGCGGTGTCGGAATTTGTTTAGGGTTCCACCGCATGCTCAGTCATCGTAGTTTTCAGGCACCTCGATGGCTAGAATATTCCATCGCACTGCTAGGGACACTTGCAATTCAGGGTGGCCCAATTTTCTGGGTGAGTGGACACCGCAAGCACCATGCCTTTACCGAAGATGTCCAGGACGATCCATACTCTGCTAAGCGTGGTTTTTGGTGGAGCCATGTTTTATGGATTCTGTATCCTCACCGTGAAAACTTTGACAGAAAGTATTACAGCAAGTACGCTCCTGACTTGATGCGTCAACCGTTCTATCGCTTTTTGAATACATATTTTCTGTTGTTTCAAGTGCCACTTGCAATTGCCCTGTATGCTATCGGTGGCTGGTCGTTTGTGATTTATGGTGTATTTGTTCGGTCCATCTTTCTGTGGCATTCTACCTGGCTAGTGAATTCGGCCACCCATACCTGGGGCTACCGTACCTTCCATGCTGATGATAATGCCCGTAATCTTTGGTGGGTCTCTTTATTAACCTACGGCGAAGGTTGGCATAACAATCATCATACCTATCCTCGTGCGGCCCAAACCGGTTGGAAATGGTGGGAAATTGATATCACCTGGTACACCATTCTCTTATTTGAGCGTTTAGGCTGGGCCAAAAAAGTCAAGCGTATTCCAGCAAAGCATCGTTAAAAATATACGTGAGAACAAGAAAAGACAGCCCTAGGATTTGATTAGGGCTGTTTTCTTTATATAACAGGCTTTATCTGCCGACGACCCTCGCATCCACCGATGGAAACCTCAGCAAGTAGTAAGGTGGCTGAGAAACCACGAATGCCGAGCACATTGTTTAGACCGATGCCATTCGCATCGGGTGGGGATGCCCATGCTGCATTTGGAAAAGGCTGTATAGAATTGTCTGACAAAATTTTGACTACTTTGATGTCAGTGCCATAAAACTGGTGCTGACTCATGATCAGCTGTCCATCAGGTGTAACGGCAATATTTCCTGGAGGATTCTGCTGTGGCAGTTCTGCGACAATCTCTATCCCTGTTGGGAAAGTCTGAGCGCTGGTAGGTTGAGTGATACCAATGAGGGTTGCGATTAGGGAGAAGGGTAAAAGACTATTCTTCATGACACTGGATCCAGCAATGATGCAGCGCATTTTATAGGGTTTATCTGAGGGGACGTTTAGTTCGTTATGGATCGTACTAATACACTAAATCCCTATACAGGGAGTCCCGAGAGGCGAGATACTGGGTAGGTGCTTAGTTTTGAGTTCTCAAGTTTGAGTTAAAGAGATGCTGATTTAGTCATAATTTGGCCATATATAGCTCCAAATTACTGAAAACTAAGACGTTCAGAATTTAAAACTCTCTAACCCCGTGGCTTATTACATCTCACCCCGTTTTCTCAACGCTCTGGCAGTTCATATTACTAAGAACTTTTTAGAGTTACCCCAGGTGAAGCTGCCGCTGATTTTAGGTATTCATGGCCGCAAAGGGGAAGGTAAAACCTTTCAATGTGAGCTGGTTTACAAGCGCATGGGGGTGAATGTGGTCCATATTTCGGGGGGAGAATTGGAGAGCCCCGATGCGGGTGATCCGGCCCGTTTGATTCGGTTACGCTATCGAGAAGCGGCAGAGTTAGTCAAAATTCGGGGTGAAATGGCGGTGCTGATGATCAATGACCTGGATGCGGGGGCCGGTCGTTTTGATGGCATGACTCAGTACACAGTGAATACACAGCTAGTGAATAACACCCTGATGAATATTGCGGATAATCCGACTAATGTGCAGTTGCCGGGGAGCTATGATGAAACCCCCCTACCGCGTATTCCTATTGTGGTGACTGGCAATGACTTTGCCACACTTTATGCCCCCCTGGTGCGAGATGGCCGCATGAAAAAGTTTTACTGGGAACCGAATCGGGATGATCGGTTGGGAATTGTGGGGGGGATCTTTTCCCCTGATGGTCTCAGCCGTAGCGATATTGAAACCCTCGTTGATACATTTCCCAGTCAGGCGATTGATTTTTATGGGGCACTGCGCGCTCAAATCTACGATGAGCAAATCATTGACTTTATTCATCGTGTTGGGGTGGAAAATGTGTCTCGCAACGTGGTGAATACGAAAACACCCCCTACTTTCAAAAAGCCTAATTTTCGTATTGGTCATCTGGTGGATGTGGGTCAGCGTTTGGTTGAAGAACAGCGCCGTCTCCAAGAAATGGGGTTGGTTCAGGAATATAACCAAGCGTTAAATAAGTCGGATGCTAAGCGTAATAGCAGCGGTAATGGAAATTACTATCGTGCTTACCAGCCTGCCCCTTCACGACCTTTGCAGCCGATTGTGGAATCTACTACTACTACTACTAATGGTGCAACAACAGAGGCACCCAAGTCTCAGCTCGTGGTAGCCGCATTACCGGACGAGGTACAACAGGATGTGCGCAATCTGATGGCACAGGGGTATAGGGTTGGGATGGAATATGTGGACAAACGTCGCTTTCGCACCAATGCGTGGCGGAGTTGTCCGGTGATTAATGAAGGGAATGAAGGACAGATACTGCAGACGATTGAGCAGTGTTTAGCGGAGCACGGTCAGGATTATGTGCGCTTGATCGGCATTGACCTCAATAGTAAGCAACGGGTGTTGGAGCGTATTATTCATCGGCCTTAGGGAAGTCTGAAAGTGCGATCGCACCAGCTCTGACTTGTGAGTTTCGCACCAAAATAAATAATTGGCGATAGCTAAAAGCAGTTGGGCTCAGGCTTGGCCAAGGGCTCTAATTCAACTAATTCTTGACTATTGAGACCGTAGTGGTTGTTTTCGACCCAGCGTAAAACGTTTTTAGCCAGTTGACTCTTGTGTTTGATGGCTCTGATGGCACCCGTCAGATCAAGTTGCTGAGCCGTCTCTGAGTGCTCTAGATCGAATAAACCAGTATTGACAAGTTCTACACGGTTAAATTCGTCTTCTAGATTGGTAAAAATAGTTAAAAAATGTAGAGCGGTTTCTAACTCGGGTGGATCGAGAATTGGACAATCTGGGCCAGCTAAAAAAGTATTCACAAGGTACCTAAAAACTGCAGAGACAATCGGGCCTTTCTGCAAGGGGGCTACGCAGATCGTTGTAAAACAAGATACCCATTTCAAGAGGAATGATTATCCTCACTTAAAGCCTAACATTTACTGTATTACTTAGCTTCCGGGCCTGTTGTTATATCAAGTACCCGTGTAAGTGGTTAATACTCAACAATCACTGGGGTATGGTCGCTGGGTTTTTCTAACTTGCGTGGTTCAATGTCAATCCAACAGCGTGTTGCTCGTTCATACAGCTCAGGGGAAAGGTAATGGTGGTCAATACGCCACCCCATATTGCGTCGAAACGAGGCCGCTCGATAATCCCACCAACTAAAGTGGCCACCTTCATCGGTAAATTTGCGAAAAGCATCTGATAAGCCGACGGTAAGCAAATCTTGTAACGTTTCCCGCTCTAACGGCGAAGACATGATGTGTTTATCCCGCTTTTCATCGGTGTAAATGTCTTTGTTCTCCAGAGCGATATTAAAATCACCACAGACATTAAGCTTGGTGGTTGCTTCCAGGGTTTTGATCAGATACTGCTTGAGCAGAGCCAACCAACGTAGCTTATAGTCATATTTTTCACTGCCAATGGCAGAACCATTGGGAACATACAAGTTGAGAATACGTACATCATCTAGCTTGCCGCTGATAACCCGTTTTTGGTCGTCCAAATCGCCAACGGCGTCTTGATCGAGCATGGCACTAAATCCTAGACGCACATCGTCTAATGGCGTTTTACTAATGAGCGCCACACCGTTATAAGCTTTTTGCCCGTATACATATGTGTGGTAGTTCAGTTCCTCAAAAGGCGCTTTCGGAAAGTCGGCATCGACGACTTTGGTTTCTTGGAGACATAGAACATCCACGGCTGGATTTGTCTGGAGCCAATCGGTGACATGACTAAGGCGAGTGCGGACAGAATTAACGTTCCAAGAGGCGACTTGCATTCGGTTCGGTTTCAGCAGGGACAATGCTGTCCAGATCGGTAACACCAGTCTGGATTAGCTCTCGTATTTTAGTATTGGGCAGCGTTAATAAGGCAGTCGATGGTGCCGAGGTCATCTGTAGCGTGGCTTCGGTAATGTCAAACTCTTGAAACAGCAAGGTTTGTAGTCGATTCAATAAGACATCTCGCTGACTAGCGCTAGCTGTCTTAACGGTCAAGTGTGCCGTTAAATGGGTTTGACCTGGCGCAATTGCCCAAACCCGCAGCTGTGAGACCTGGGTAATCTCTTGAAAGCTACGCAAGTGTTTCTCAATGACCTCAAGGCTAACGTTAATTGGTGTCTGCTCTAGCAAAATACTGAGGCTTTGGCGGATCAATGGAATCGCTCCAAGGGCAATCAATAGCGCGATCGCAACACTCACCACACCATCTGCCCATTGCCACCCCAACCAATACACGGCGGCAGCAACACATAAAACCCCAAAACAACTCAGGGCATCGGCCACCGTATGTAGAAAGGCACCGCGTAGATTCAAATCATCGTCAGTGTGACGATGGAGCAAAATTGCATTGAGCCCGTGAACGCCTAAGCCTCCCAACGCTGTCAGTGCCATGGGTGTGGTTAAAATTTCATCGGGTGGCATTTTTAGCTGCCCAATGGCCTCTTGCCCAATCCAGCCTGCGATTAATAAAAGACCCATGCCATTGACCAGAGCGGCTAAGATTTCTACTCGCCGATAACCAAAGGGAGCCTGGGAAGATATGGGCCAGCGAGCAATCCAGGCGGCCAGAAGGGTCATTGCGATCGCAAACACATCGGCAATCATATGCCCTGCATCAGCCACCAACGATAGACTGTGACTGTGGTGACTGACCCGCAGCTCCACAGCTGAAAATCCAGCTACCATCACTAGGGCAATGGTTAATACTCTCAGTTTTTCTGGCGACGTCTCTACTGGGCAGTCGCAAGCCCCAAAACCATGATTATGCATAATTAGAGCGTGCCACGTTTAACTAAAATCGACAATTAAATCTGTGACACTATGTCTGACCAGCCACTGCAGGGCGATGCTCTGATCAAAGAAACCAACCGTCGCATTCGTCTGGCGAAAAAGCTTTGGGATGCTCACAACAATGCTGCCTGTCGTCGGGAACGGGAACGCGCTTTAAAGTTGTATAGCCAACTGACAAAGGTGCAGAAGGAAAAAGTCCCACAGCAATTACGAGTGTGGCTACGTTACCGCAGTGAAAAATATTTTGGTGCCCATCGCATACCACCTGGAAGCAAACATCGATCCTCACGCAAGCGAAAATAGTCTTAGGCACTACGCTTAGCTTTTTCGGCTGGGTCTGTCCAATGTTCTAACCAAGTAAATCCTTGAGAGAACAGGAGATTTAACACTAAATAAGTGAGGCCAACGGCTGTGTAAATTTCAAATGCACGAAAGTTGGTGGCTACGGTGAGTTGACCACGGCGGAAAAGCTCTTCTAAACCAATGACCGCTACTAAGCTTGTGTCTTTGAGTAACGTTGTGAACTCATTGCCCAAAGGAGGAATCATGCGGCGTAGCGCTTGGGGCAGCACAATGTAGCGTAGGGTTTGAATCGAATTTAGACCCATGGATGAGGCTGCTTCCCATTGTCCACGGTCAATGGATTGAATGCCACCTCTGACAATTTCAGCCACATAAGCTGCTGAATTTAGGCTTAGGGCTAACACACCAGCGGACCAGCGATCAAACGTAAAGGATAAGCCTAAACTTTTGAATAGGGCGGGAAAGCCAAAGTAAATCCAGAATATTTGTACTAACAGTGGAGTGCCGCGAAAAAATTCGATATAGGCGCGGGTGGCCAAGCGGATAGGCCAGAATTTTGACAGTCTGGCAGTGCCGAGTAAGGTGCCGCCGATAAAGCCGAAGAAGATGGCTAGGGCTGTCAACTGAATGGTGGTTAAGGCACCTCGCAGTAGGGCGGGCAGTGCGTCAATAATATATTCCACATCGGTAGGGCCTCTTTATGAGGCCCTGTTAAGGAGTAAGCCTGATTTTTAGATGAAGGTTGAGACTGTTTAAAACGCGGTTGTCGGTAGGGTGCCGACAGGTGCCGTACCAAACCACTTTTCATAAATGGCGTCATAGGTGCCGTTGGCGAGCAACTCTTCAAGGGCCGCGTTTAAGGTGTCTACATTAGGCGAATCCTTGGGCATGGCGATGCCGTAGAATTCCTCAGTCAACAGTTCGCCGACAACTTTAACGCCGTCGATATTGCCGGTTGCGATCGCATCCAGCGTCGCTGGTGCATCGTTGATCACCGCATCGGCATTACCATTGGACAGTTCCTGGAGTGCCAAGGGTGCGGAATCAAAAGTGCTGACCTTAGCGTCTTTAACGGTGCCAGCCATCTCTGCACCTGTGGTGCCAATTTGTACCGCGATGGTTTTACCTTCTAAGCTCTCAATCGAGGTGGTTTCAGTATCATCTGCAGCTACTGCGATCGCAAGACCAGCCCGAAAATAGGGACGAGAAAAATCAACGGTTTGAGCACGTTCTTCAGTAATCGTCATACCGCTGATGGCGGCTTCAATAGTACCGGCCTGTAGAGCAGGGATTAAACCATCAAACGGTAGGCTTTCAAACTCAATGTCAACGCCAGCCTGTTCACCAATAGCTTGCATCAGTTCAATGTCAAACCCCACCAGTTCGCCACTGTCACTTTGAGACTCAAAAGGAGGAAATGCAGGCTCCGTACCCACTACCCAGAGATCAGCAACTGTATCGCCACCGCTGCTACTAGAGGTGGACGCCGTATCACTGCTCCCGCAAGCTGTCAGGGCAACAGCTGCTCCCAGACTCAAAAATGCGGTTTTTATGAATTGAGACCGTTTCATAATACTTAACCGGCTCCTTAGATTACGAGTAAATGTGTTGTATTACAGATATGAGAGCTGCACTACCCTGATATCTGTCTCAGATGCGTAGTTTAATCTACCAGGAATTAAAAAACGGTGTTATTTGTAGCGAGCTTATCTTGTCTTGGATCTCTTCGGTTTTTTACTGCGTCGAGCAGCGGCCTGGGCTTTTTCTATCCAGCTCAAAAGTGTTGCAGGGTCTTCTAAAACTGTTGCTGGTAACTGATAGTAAGACATTTGAATCGGTTTACCGTGGCGTTCGTAGATAAACGGTTCCATATTTGCTTCAAGATAGTCGGCTCGATTTTCATCATCAACCTTGAAGTAAAGGCTTTTATCAGCAATCAGAGCAAACATCACCCCGTCTGCGTAGAGACCATAGCCGCCAAACATAGGGCGAGCGCTAACAGGGGCCACCTGATTGAGTTGTTCAACAATTTTCTCTTTGAACGCGCTGTTTTCTGAAGAAGGCATGGATCAGTTTTCGACGAGCGGGTAGCTTAGATAAATTAAACAGTGTTATTCATAGCTTTGATATAAAGGCAGCGTTATCATGCGTTTCAAGACGTTATTGGTAGGTGCCTTGTGACAGAAGCTGCAATTTACTTTGCAAACCTGCAAAAAAGCTATGGTGACCTATCGGTGTTGCGAGGTATTAACGGTCAGATTCAGCGTGGTGAAGTTGTGGCCATTATTGGCTCTTCAGGATGTGGTAAAAGTACGCTGCTGCGCTGTTTTAATCGCTTAGAAAGTATCAGCGGTGGTCAGTTGATAGTGGATGACATTGATCTATCGGCAACGAATCTGCAGGCTAAATCGTTACAACAACTGCGGGCAAAAGTGGGGATGGTGTTTCAACAGTTCAACCTTTATCCCCATATGAGTGTGTTAGAGAATCTCACACTATCGCCTCGTAAGGTGTTGCGACTATCCAATACCGAGGCTGAAGAACGAGCCCACGTTTATTTGGATAAGGTCGGTCTGGTAGAAAAGGCGTCCGCTTATCCCGATCAACTTTCGGGTGGTCAAAAACAGCGGGTGGCGATCGCCCGTTCCCTCTGTATGCAGCCTGATATCTTGCTATTTGATGAGCCTACTAGTGCGTTAGATCCTGAACTAGTGGGTGAAGTGCTACAGGTAATGCGTTCCCTGGCCGAAGACGGCATGACGATGGTAGTGGTCACCCATGAAATGCAGTTTGCTCGGGAGGTGGCTAGCCGTGTCATGTTTCTCAACAAAGGTGTGGTTGAAGAAACGGGTGATCCCCGAGATGTTTTGCGCAACCCCCAAAGTGAGCGTTTACAAATATTTCTCAGTCGCATGAATGGACTGACTGTTTAGCTAAACTGCTTAAGCGAATCCCCGAGCTATAAAGTCACAGCCCCGTTGATAAATGGTTTGGGCATAGTCTGTCCATTGTCCTTGCCCCCAATAGCGGAAGCAGCTGGTTTGCAAGGTTAAGTTATGGAGCAATGCCTGCCGATAGCTGGTATTCAATGCAAGATGAGATTGTTGACTGATAGGGATTGCCTTGATGGCCTGATGAAAACGAGCACTGAGCCGCTCCATGGGGCCAATCACGTTGTCATAACCATCCACCCAATTGCGGTCATTAGTCCAGGAACCACCAGTAAATGGAGTATTTTTTTCAGCTAGGGTTGCGATCGCTGCACTGACCCGTTCCGGGTTAATATCTGTATTTGCTAAAATTTGCCACAGCTGGTGTTGCCCCCTAGCCTGACAGGTAGGAAAGTCGTTTTCCATGATTCCTGCTGCTGTTAATAGTTCTAGATACTCTGTGCCATTAATGCCGGTCACGGCCTGTTCATAGCGGGCTTCATGCCAGGCACGCTTGAAAGCCCCTGGAAATTCATTCATCATGACGCCACCATTCTCACCATCGGAAATTTGGCTTACCAGCGGGGGAATTGAGCGATTCTTTAACGTGACCTGTCCCAGGGTTTTGGCTTCATAGTAAGGCTGCATCTGACCCACTAGCTTGGTATCAGATCCCTGGGTTTTAATTAAGACGGTGATAGATACCTCTTGTCCGTGGCTGTTACGGGCCACCAATCGATGGGGTAAGTGAGGTCGAGCAATGCCTTCACCCGTTAGTGTCTCTACAGTATGCTCCTGTACCATGACCCAGCGATAGCCTGTCTCTTTAAGGCTGCTTACCAAGGTATACACAGCATCAGGATGATTTGGTAGCTGCATTTCAGGGAGTGAAAACCCCCGCACGCGTCTGAGGGCGTCTAAACCAAAAATGCTGGCAAACTGATGCTGCCATGCTCGAATATGTAATCTAATGTCTGGCAGTGGTGTCGCGGCGGCAACCGCATGGCCCCAAAACGTTCCTAGCCATTCCACATGAGGCTGATACCTGGGATCACAAGTGATACCCTTTAGCTTATCGAGAATATCGATCCGGCCCATCTGCTGTAGACCCCACAGCAAATTGCCCGAATAATCTAACATGATCCGTGGATTACATCCCTGGTCTACTAGCTCAGGAATGAAATCGCCCATACGAGCATAGCAGTAAGCAAATGGCCCAGCATTATGGTTGTCACCCTCGTAATGGTGCTCAAACATGTACTGCAAATGGCCGATTAGCTCTCCCTCTGGTCCAGCCGGAATTGTTGGCTGGTGCATGTGGAGTGCGATCGCAAAGCCTGCCGATAAACTACCCAAATCGAGATTGCTCTGTTCCAGAAATACAGGTGAATCAGAGTCACCTACTTGCTTGATCGAGGACTCCCAGCCGCATAGCGTAGGTAGCATTTTGTCATAGGTAGCTGAAGAAGTAACAGCGGCAGACATATGGTTACGCGATATTTAAAGAGTGGATTAAATCTTCTATACCTAGTTTCCCAGGTACAGGCTTTAAAATAAATGTTCCTTATCGAAAAGATAACCTCAGATTAACTTCTTGCTTCGTCCTATATTCAGTAATTGTTAGAGCCACTGCCAAAGGACACAGCTAACTCATCCTGTAGCCAGTTTAGAATTTGTAGCCGTTCTCCCTGGGTAAGGTAAAGATGTCCAGTGTGGCGTAAGCGCTCATTGACGTCTTCTACATCGGACGGAGTCATCAACCCAACCATGGTACCTATGTTGTATAGAGCATCATCTCGTTCTTCTTGGGTATGACAGCCATAACGATATCTTGAGATTTGACGACTGATATATTCGAATGCTTGAGGATCCATAGCATCCAATCGTTGCTTTCTATCATCAGCAATAGGTTCACCCGCTACCATTGCAGCATAGTCGGTGTCCAATATATCCAATTTCATAATTTTGACTGTTGGCCTGGGTTTATGGCTCACGATGATCAAACCCCACATTTTCTGCTTCTGCGAATCTTTTCAATTGTGCCTCTCTCAAACGGAAAATGCTTGAAGCTTTGTTATTTCCCAATTGTCCGTTTGCAAACGTTTGCGAAATCGATACAATTCGCTAGATTTGCTTAGTTGTCAGCTGATGTGATCCTCATACTTAGATCTAACCAGGATGAGCGAGTAATAGGTGCACTGCTAGATATGTAATCGACACCGGTTAATGCCATCGCACGAATAGTTTGCAAGGTGACATTGCCAGAACCCTCAATCTTGGTTCGAGGACTGTGCTGTCGAATCAGCTGTACGGCATTTTTCATGACTTCTGGAGACATGTTATCCAGCATGATAATGTCTGCGCCATAGTGGAGTGCTTCCTCCACCTGCCTTAAGTTTTCTGTTTCAATTTCTATGGCGAGTGGATAAGGAATAGTTGCCCGCACGCTTTGAATTGCTTGGGCGATACTTCCAGCAGCAGCAATGTGATTATCCTTAATCATCACAGCGTCATCTAGCCCCATCCGATGATTGCGCGCTCCACCCACGCGAGTCGCATACTTTTCTAAAGACCGTAAGCCTGGTGTTGTTTTTCGAGTATCTATAAACTGCGTCGGCAGATCTGCAATTTCATCAACATATTGTCGAGTAGCCGTGGCAATACCGCTAAGATGCATAGCTAAATTAAGTGCTACGCGCTCCCCGGTTAGTAAGTTAGCTAGAGACCCTTGCATTTGAGCAATGATAGTCCCTGCGTCTACGCTCTCCCCTTCAGCTACACAGCACTCAAACTGCATCTGTGTAGCTGAGGTGCTATCTAAATTAGACAAAATCTTAAAGACTCGTTGAGCTATCGGCAAGCCACAAATAGTCCCTGATGCCTTGGCTAGCCAATATCCTCTACCCTGCATTGCAACTGTTTTAGATAACCCCAGGGTTGTTTGGTCACCACGCCCAATATCTTCCTGCAACCATTGCTTCAGCTGCTCATCTAAACTGATCCAGTTGATATTCACGTTATATCCCTTTGATTAAGGTACTCCCACCCTAAGTATGTAGATTTAGATTATTGCTCTGTCTAGAGACTGGCAAGCTAGTAATGCTTCCATCTATAGAAGACATAGCCCTTCAAGCCTTGCCTCACTGAAAAAATGCTTGATATCTAGGGTACCAACTTAAAGTGGGAGGTTTTCCCAAGGATAGATGTCAGAAATCAGGAGCCAGAAGCTATATCCCTTCTCCATTCTGGCTCCTGACTTCTAGATTCCTAGTTAACCAGAATTTCCCGGCTTGAGTGGATACCCGATATCTATGCAAAAGCTTCAAGAATACGAGCCAAAAAAATCTGATTGGTGTAGAGATATCTAATAAAAAATCGTTAAAGTCCTGCGGCGCAAGGCTTTAACGATTTTCAGAAAAAAATCAAAAAAGGTGTTGACCTAAGTCAACAAGCTCGCTATATTAGTAAAGCGCTCGACACGGAGGCGACTAAATCGCACCGAGTGGGGCGTAGAACCTAGACAAATAAATAGTTTGAGATTCTAGACGAAATCCTGTTAATTTCTTAAGTTTGAAATTGGTTATACGCTATCACGAGTGTGTAATGGATGTCAAACGACCGGATACTTAGGAAGCTGAGTATCAGGAGAATTACTTAACAACGGTTGTCAATTTGTTTATGTATGTAGATGAGTTGATGATTACCATGGAGAGTTTGATCCTGGCTCAGGATGAACGCTGGCGGCGTGCTTAACACATGCAAGTCGAACGAACCTTTCGGGGTTAGTGGCGGACGGGTGAGTAACGCGTGAGGATCTGCCCTTAGGTGGGGGACAACTTTTGGAAACGGAAGCTAATACCCCATATGTCGAGAGATGAAACTTTTTGGCCTGAGGATGAGCTCGCGTCTGATTAGCTAGTTGGTGGGGTAAGGGCCTACCAAGGCGACGATCAGTAGCTGTTCTGAGAGGAAGATCAGCCACACTGGGACTGAGACACGGCCCAGACTCCTACGGGAGGCAGCAGTGGGGAATTTTCCGCAATGGGCGCAAGCCTGACGGAGCAACGCCGCGTGAGGGAGGAATGTCTGTGGATTGTAAACCTCTTTTCTCTAGGAAGAAGCTCTGACGGTACTAGAGGAATCAGCATCGGCTAACTCCGTGCCAGCAGCCGCGGTAAGACGGAGGATGCAAGCGTTATCCGGAATTATTGGGCGTAAAGCGTCCGTAGGCGGTTACTTAAGTCAGTTGTTAAAGACTGCAGCTCAACTGTGGGAGAGCAACTGAAACTGAGTGACTAGAGTATGGTAGGGGTAGAGGGAATTCCTAGTGTAGCGGTGAAATGCGTAGATATTAGGAAGAACACCAGTGGCGAAGGCGCTCTGCTGGGCCATAACTGACGCTGATGGACGAAAGCTAGGGGAGCGAAAGGGATTAGATACCCCTGTAGTCCTAGCTGTAAACGATGGATACTAGGTGTTGTGCGTATCGACCCGTGCAGTACCGAAGCAAACGCGTTAAGTATCCCGCCTGGGGAGTACGCACGCAAGTGTGAAACTCAAAGGAATTGACGGGGGCCCGCACAAGCGGTGGAGTATGTGGTTTAATTCGATGCAACGCGAAGAACCTTACCAGGACTTGACATCCCCCGAACATCTGAGAAATCAGATGGTGCCTTCGGGAACGGGGAGACAGGTGGTGCATGGCTGTCGTCAGCTCGTGTCGTGAGATGTTGGGTTAAGTCCCGCAACGAGCGCAACCCACGTCTTTAGTTGCCATCATTAAGTTGGGCACTCTGGAGAGACTGCCGGGGACAACTCGGAGGAAGGTGTGGACGACGTCAAGTCATCATGCCCCTTACGTTCTGGGCTACACACGTACTACAATGCAACGGACAAAGGGCAGCCAACTCGCGAGGGTGAGCTAATCCCATAAACCGTTGCTCAGTTCAGATTGCAGGCTGCAACTCGCCTGCATGAAGGAGGAATCGCTAGTAATCGCAGGTCAGCATACTGCGGTGAATACGTTCCCGGGCCTTGTACACACCGCCCGTCACACCATGGAAGTTGGCCATGCCCGAAGTCGTTACCCTAACCTTAGGGAGGGGGGCGCCGAAGGCAGGGCTGATGACTGGGGTGAAGTCGTAACAAGGTAGCCGTACCGGAAGGTGTGGCTGGATCACCTCCTTTCAGGGAGACCAACCAGTTCTACTCCGCAAATAAGTTAATCGGAGAGGGCTTGGTCACTCTAGGTCGTAAACAGGATTAAGGAATCTCAAGCTATTGTTTAGGTTCATTACTCGATGAGAGTATTGGGGCTATTAGCTCAGGTGGTTAGAGCGCACCCCTGATAAGGGTGAGGTCCCTGGTTCGAGTCCAGGATGGCCCACTGGGATGGGGGTATAGCTCAGTTGGTAGAGCGCCTGCTTTGCAAGCAGGATGTCAGCGGTTCGAGTCCGCTTACCTCCACCAAATTAGCGTTGTTAAGCGTAGCATTCTGAGAGGGGGTGCTGTGCGATGGCGTGAGACGAAGGGAATAATTTCAGCACCTTGTCGCTTTTGATAAGCTGCTGGACTTAGGTCTAGCGAGAACCTTGACAACTGCATAGATTAGTCGAATAGGTAGTTCGACAAAAGAGAACCTTTAGTATGCGACTGAGAGGTCAAGCTACAAAGGGCTCATGGTGGATACCTAGGCACACAGAGGCGATGAAGGACGCGGTTACCGGCGATATGCCACGGGGAGCAGGAAGCATGCATTGATCCGTGGGTTTCCGAATGGGGCAACCCTAAATACGGTCATCTGAATCTATAGGATGGCACGAGCCAACGCAGCGAATTGAAACATCTTAGTAGCTGTAGGAAGAGAAAGAAAACTCGATTCCCTTAGTAGCGGCGAGCGAAGCGGGAAGAGCCTAAACCAGACTTTTTTAGGTTTGGGGTCGTGGGACAGCGCGATGGAATCTGGACGATAGACGAATCACTTGAGAGGTGAACCAAAGAAGGTGAGAGTCCTGTAGTCGACATTGAAAGGATACTAGCTGAATCCCGAGTAGGTCGGGGCACGTGGAATCCCGATTGAATCTGCGAGGACCACCTCGTAAGGCTAAATACTCCTGTGTGACCGATAGCGAATAGTACCGCGAGGGAACGGTGAAAAGAACCCCGGGAGGGGAGTGAAATAGAACATGAAACCATGAGCTTACAAGCAGTTAGAGCACGATTAAACGTGTGATAGCGTGCCTGTTGAAGAATGAGCCGGCGACTTATAGGCACTGGCAGGTTAAGTCGGGAATGACGGAGCCAAAGGGAAACCGAGTCTGATAAGGGCGTTAGTCAGTGTTTATAGACCCGAACCCGGGTGATCTAACCATGTCCAGGTTGAAGCTTAGGTAACACTAAGTGGAGGACCGAACCGACTTCTGTTGAAAAAGGAGCGGATGAGGTGTGGTTAGGGGTGAAATGCCAATCGAACCCGGAGCTAGCTGGATCTCCTCGAAATGTGTTTAGGCGCAGCGGTATTGATTATAGCTGGGGGGTAAAGCACTGTTTCGGTGCGGGCTGCGAGAGCGGTACCAAATCGAGACAAACTCAGAATACCCAGTGAATACAGTGCCAGTGAGACGGTGGGGGATAAGCTTCATCGTCGAGAGGGAAACAGCCCAGACCACCAGCTAAGGTCCCCAAATCATCTCTAAGTGATAAAGGAGGTGAGAGTGCTGAGACAACCAGGAGGTTTGCCTAGAAGCAGCCATCCTTGAAAGAGTGCGTAATAGCTCACTGGTCAAGCGCTCTTGCGCCGAAAATGAACGGGGCTAAGAGATGTACCGAAGCTGTGGACTCGAAAGAGTGGTAGAGGAGCGTTCTGTGATAGTGAGAAGCATTAGCGAAAGCAGGTGTGGACGAAGCAGAAGTGAGAATGTCGGCTTGAGTAGCGAAAATAGATGTGAGAATCATCTACCCCGAAAACCTAAGGCTTCCTCCGGAAGGCTCGTCCGCGGAGGGTTAGTCGGGACCTAAGGCGAGGCCGAAAGGCGTAGTCGATGGATACCAGGTTAATATTCCTGGACTCTAGTCGTGGAGCATTGCAGGGACGCATGACAACTAACTACACCCTGATTGGATTGGGAGAGGTCTACGGACCTTGAGTAGGGAACGATAGTGCCGAGAAAAGCTGTGGATGTGATGAAACGACTGGACCCGTACTGTAAACCGACACAGGTGGGTGGGTTGAGTATACTAAGGGGCGCGAGCTAACTCTCTCTAAGGAACTCGGCAAAATGGCCCCGTAACTTCGGGAGAAGGGGTACCCCTTAACGGGGGTCGCAGTGAAGAGATCCAGGCGACTGTTTACCAAAAACACAGGTTTCTGCAAACTCGAAAGAGGAAGTATAGGAGCTGACGCCTGC
>CBDHHL010000032.1:2872500-3935139 GCA_965263355.1 Leptolyngbyaceae cyanobacterium
ATAATTTATTTTACGTATGTAGACTGATTTTTAAGAACCATGTGTTATTCCTAGTTCAATACATGTCCATGTGAGTCAACATTCTTTGTTGAAAATCAAAATTATCCTTACTTATCCGATATTGGATAAACATTTGGTAAGGTCGCTTGTAATATTATTCATCAGCATTATTTGTCGACTCCTGAAGATCTTCAAGAAGTTAAAAAGCAAAAACGTTGGACTGAAACCCAAAAGTTAGGTTAACAATTTCAACTCACTAATGTTCAGTAAGTCTTTTTAGACACTGTGGATAAGGTGCATGAAGATTCTGAGTGTTTTCGAAGAAGCTCTCCAGACATATTTATTTTTTATGATCGCATTAATAAAAATTTTGTTGGCAAGCTGAGTCAGTCTCTAAAGAATTCTCGTTAGAAGATCTAGATTGATAGAGATAGAGTTCCAGTTACTGCTAACTGGTGAGAAGGGCTGAAGATAGGATACGCTATGCTCACACTATGATTCTTGTCATATGTCCTGACTCTCTTCTGCTTAAAAATTTTCAGTGAGAGTTTGAACGAGCAAGTAGCATCGGAAACTGCTATTCCTGTTATTAAGCATAGTGGGTATAGTCGAGAAGTTTTCAAGTGATAGTTCTCTCTTCTATTAGCTATGTCTCATTTGTGCGAAAATTAGTCTTTACAGGACTTATTAAGGGTTTTCAAAGAGAATATAGATGATTTGAGAATTTGTGGGCAGCTACAGGTAAAAGCTTGTGAATGGTCTGCTCAGAGATTTTCAGATAGATATTTGGTGATTTGTCATAAGTTTTGAAACATTAAACGCTGGCTTAAATAGTGTCAACATCAGCAAATAGATGATAAACGTGACTTTGCTCCTCACTGATTCTGAGAGAAGTAAATCACTTAGATACCCATGTTTTAGGGACTTAAGAAGGAGGAAAAAGATGTTAGAATGCAGCAATTGTATATATAAAACAGGTTAAGAAACAGTTAGATTCAGTCTAATTCTGTCAGAACGTTGCTGATAGCTTGCATTTTCAAAACACTATTGCTGATGGCTACTTGGTCAAGACGTTATATCAAACACATCTTAGCTATTTCCAGGGTTTGGGTCTGGTAGTACGTTTGATATATAGAGGATGACATGGTTGGTCAGAACGGTTGCGTTGCAGAACGTAAAGTTTATGCCTGTGGGTATAAAGCAGACCTAGCACTGTCTGAGCACGGTTTAGTAAAGTGCCCCAATTGCCCCAAGCCAAAATGACTCTGTCTGCCGCTGCGGCTGCTTCTATTAAATAACGATCATTTTCAGGACCGATAGGATCAATTACCTTCTTCAGGGCTGTTGGGCAGGGGGTACGGTAAGCAAAAAGGTTGACGACAATTAATTGGTTGTACCCCCAGCGTTGGGCAAATTGCGAGCAGGCCCGAATGGTGGGGTCGTCCTGTGTTGCGTTGGCTGTACTGGGATTGAGCATGATAAACGTTACTTGTTCAGTCGGTTCATGATTGCCCACCCAGGAGCGAGTAAGGCGATAGCGATAATGCTGTGAAAGATCGAAGATGGCCGATCCGCCTGGGTAATTCGTTACAATTGTTGACATTAGTCTGTAGGGAAAACCAGTGTCACTTTGATGCTTGGTTTTACACCGTGTTGTAGGGACATGAAGCTGTAGCCCATAGCCACATGGAGTAGTTAGTGGGCACTGTTAGCAGGTTAGTTGATCTGGTGAGTGCATCTTCCTGTATGGAGCATTATTTTGAACGTATTTGCTAATTTAGCGCCTACTCTAAGGCGAAACTTGGTCGCCATGTTTGTGGCTGGGTTATGTTTTTGGGCAGGGTTAGCGGGATTATTGCCTGCTTTACCTTTATATATCGAACAGTTTGGGGCTACAGGTCAGCAGATTGGTTTGGTGATGGCAAGCTTTGCCATTGGTCTGTTGACGATGCGCCCATTGATGGCTCGTATGACTGATGAGCGTGGGCGTAAGCCAGTGTTGCTAATTGGATTGATCGCAATTGCTGTAGCGCCGTTACTTTATTGGCTGGTGTCTGTTTTACCGGAGGTAACTTGGCAAGTGGCTTTAGGCAATCATGTCTGGCAACTTGATTCGGCAATTGCATTAATGATGCTGTTCAGAGCATTTCATGGGTTGAGTATTGCCTCTTTTGTCACAGCTTATAGTGCTCTGGTTGTAGATTTTGCCCCACCTAATCAGCGTGGTGAATTGATTGGTTACATGAGTCTTGTTAATCCGATTGGCATGGCTATAGGCCCTGCGTTAGGTGGATACTTGCAAGCCCAAGCAGGATTTGCTCAAGTATTTGTTTTGATGACTATCCTTGGTGCTTTTGGGTTGATGTGTGCTGTTACGGTCGCAGAACCTGTTCGAGAGGCTTCTCCATCGCGCCGTCAGACTGCTTTTTGGACTCTGATATTAATGCCAGCAATACGTGTACCAGCATTAATATTGTTGCTAGTGGGTTTGGCGTTTGGAGGCTTGGTTACGTTTGTGCCACTGTATGCACGTGAATCAAATCTTGCGCTGAATATTGGGTTGATTTATACGGTATCTGCGATCGCAAGTTTTGTAATTCGCCTGTTAGCTGGCAAAGCGTCTGACCGCTATGGTCGTGGGCCTTTTATTACTCTTGGATTGGTGTGTTACTCCGTCTCCATGATTTTCCTGTGGCTTGCTCAGAGTAAAGGTGTAGTTTTGCTTGCAGCTGCCCTGCAAGGTATGGGTGGTGGTATGTTAATTCCTATGGTGGCTGCTTTGATGGCTGATCGGTCAACACCCGCTGACCGGGGACTAATGTTTGGCCTATGTTTGACAGGGTTCGATATGGGCATTGCCTTAGCTGGTCCAGTAATGGGTCAAATCGCTGATTTGACAAGCTACAGAGACATTTTTGGGGTGGCAGGCTTGATGACCATTTTGGGACTAGTTGTCTTTATCACCACATCTAGCAAAGACTTACACCACTCAATGCAGTTTTCACTGAGAGGTGGTAAAGATATCTATGCTGTGTCGCATTCGACATTATAACGAGCCTGGAGGGATTCGAACCCCCGACACCCTGGTCCGTAGCCAGGTGCTCTGTCCACTGAGCTACAGGCTCTAACAGAATTAAACTCTAACACACTGTTGAGACGCTATCCAAGATCTTTACACGGCAATCATGGCAATTTTTGAGAGCAATGGTCCTGCAATTGATCCATCAAGACAACCGTCGCTCAGTCATTTAGATGGAGGGGGAGCGGCTTATATGGTCGATGTCTCTGAGAAGCCAGTAACTCAGCGTGTAGCTGTGGCTGAAGGCTATTTACGCATGGACCCAGCAACGTTGGACGCGGTTCAGACAGGGAATTTACCGAAGGGAGATGTATTGGGAACTGCCCGGATAGCAGGCATTATGGCTGCAAAACAGACGTCTAATTTAATTCCCCTGTGTCACCCTTTGCCAATTAAAAAAGTGGAAATCATGATTGAGGTGGATGAGCAGCGACCGGGTTATCGCATTGAAGCTACTGTTAAAACGGCTGGTCAGACTGGTGTTGAGATGGAGGCTATGACCGCTGTATCGGTCACCGCCTTAACCCTCTACGATATGGCGAAGGCATTGCAAAAATCGATGCAAATTGAGGCTATTCGCTTAATCAGTAAAACCGGTGGTAAATCAGGAGACTATACTATTGATTCATGACATATTTCTTTAGTGCTCTATGCCTCCAAAATGGCCACGTAAACCCGATCGTGCTGACCCGGCTTATCGCAAGTTAGAAGACCGGATCAACTTTGCTGTGCATGTGGCAGCTTTTGCAGCATTTAATTCGGGGCTCTGGTTTTTTCATGAATTTATGCCAGGTATCTTGTTGTGGTTGCCTAAGGTGACGTTGCTTTGGCTAGGGTTTTTAGTGGCCCATGGCATATGGCTGTTTGCGATCGCATCTTATCCTTCACCTGAGGACGCTCCAGACAAGTCATCGTCATAAATCGAAAATTTTGTTAATGCATTTTACGAAGGGATCCTTTCAGAAGCCAGACCTTTTAACCTAAAGCATAGAGACTTTCCTCTAAAAAGAGAATTACCATGGCTTACCCCGGTGCAGCAGCAGTTATTGAAGCGTTAGCGGCGGATATTGGCGATACGGTTTACATTGATGTAGCGAGATGGCATCTATATCTTCGTGACACGTCGTTACACACCACTCTGGCTGAAAGATTTTATCCGATGGTGACTGATAGCGATCTGTCTGAAACTGGTGTGGTAGAAGTGCTGCAGGATATCACCGTCAAATTGGGAGGGGGACGTCGTTCCCTGCCTTTAAGTGACTTAGTTCCTATTCAGTGTCAGGTAGATTTGCTAGATCTGTTAGAACGTCATCGCAGTGAACTTTAGATGTGAAGCATCGCCTGCTGCGTGATGCTCTAGTCAGAATTGCGCCCTACTGACGTAACAATCTTGTTCACAGACTCATAAGATGCTGAATTATTGGTTCTTCACTTGAATTATCGAGCTAGCCATGAGATGTGGATAGATTCTTCTTGCTTCAGTGATTAAGAGATTGGTGTAAGAAATATGCAAAGCGATTTTTTACAAAACTTAAAAAAATAACGTTTCTGAGAATGGCTGATAAAAGTTAATATAAGGTAACTTAATGGCTACCATTCGTTACAAAAAATATCATGGGATTATTTGATTTCTTAGGCCTCAATAAAAATCAAGGCCCCCAGTCAAAAGAAGCGTATTTCTTGAGCGAAGATGACGCGAAAAGTTTTGGCGATATCGACTTTATGCGTAAGGAAGTTGTCGTCCGTCGCACTTTTGCCAAAAAGAAGGGTCAAACGGAGGAGCTGGAGAGTGTAAAGAGCATTTCTTCTAGCAATAGCAGAGCGGTTGGTGAAACCACGAAGCCCGTAACAACTACCTTTTCCTCTACGTTTCGTCCGCCTGTGTCTGCAGAACCTTCATCTGCCACTCCAGAATCTGCGCCTGCCACTCCAGAACCTACGCCCGCTTCGACTCCCTCTGAGTCTGCTATTAGTCGGGCGCGTGACACGGGCATGGATATGTTTCGTGACATGGCTAAGAACTTGCGTCGCTAGTTGATTTTGCTTAGCTGGTCTTTTGGTTAGCTAAGTGATGAACGCTAGTCTATTTGCTATTTATTCAATGCATGCACTGGGGTTCAATTAACTCCGGTGCTTTTTTGTGGTCGGTTTGTTAGTGAGAGGTGTGTTATGCCGTCCCAAGTTGATGCTCCCTTGGTGCAGGCACTGCTAGATTGTGCAAGGTGTCAACGGGCTGCATTTTATACGCCGGGGCACAAAGGTGGGCAAGGCATATCGCCATTGCATCAGACTGTTTTCGGTCGCGATATCTTCCAGGTGGATTTACCTGAGCTGCCTGAATTGGATGATTTATTTGCGCCAGAGGCTGTTATTTTGGCAGCTCAAACATTGGCGGCTGAGGCCTTTGGGGCTGACCAAACCTGGTTTTTGGTAAATGGTTCTACCGGTGGTATTGAGGCGGCACTGCTGGCTACATGTGGCCCGGGTGATCAAGTAATTGTGCCGCGTAATGCTCATCAGTCAGTGCTATCTGGACTGATTTTGTCGGGGGCAATACCGGTATGGGTAGCCCCTAGCTATGACCCTGAGTGGCAGTTGTCGCTGGGGGTGACCACAGATACAATTGCCTCTACTCTAAGACATCATCCAGATGTTAAGGCTGTGGTGGTGGTATCTCCAACCTATGAGGGGGTATGCAGTGATATTGCTGCCCTTGCCGCTGTTATCCATAGTTATGGCATCCCGTTAATTGTAGATGCGGCCCATGGTCCTCATTTTGCTTTCCATAGTGGGTTGCCGGTCTCTGCTTTGAGTGCTGGTGCTGATGTGGTTATACATTCGGCTCACAAGGTATTAGCTGCCTTTACCCAGGCGGCATTGCTCCATGTACAGGGAGAGCGATGCGATCGCAATCGTTTAAGCCAAGCACTACGCCTTACTCAATCTAGTAGTCCCAGCTATCTGCTTTTGGGGTCTTTAGATGCGGCTCGTCACCAGATGGCAAACGAGGGGCAAGCATTAATGGAGTACACCTTAGACCTGGCCAACCTGGCACGCTGTCAGTTGAGCGATAGCCATCTGCCAGTGTTGGATGTGTCTGGGAGCGGTTCGTTTCAGCAAGATCTAACCCGTCTGACCGTAGATGTTTCTGCGGCAGAAACGACAGGATTTGTCGCCGATGCGTGGCTCCATGAACGAGGGGTAACAGCAGAGTTACCAACGCTACATCAGCTTACATTTATTGTTAGCCTTGGGAATGTAAGGCAAGATATAGACCGTCTGGTCCAGGGATTAAGGCGATTGCCCGCTACCGGTGCAAGGAAAAAAAAACGGCTATCGTTTGAAATCCCGCCAGCTGGTGTATCTCCCCGTGAGGCTTTTTTTGCTGCTGCAGAGACTTGCACCATAGAGGATGCCATGGGTCGATTCAGTGCTGATACGGTCTGTATTTATCCACCTGGAATTCCTCATCTCATGCCAGGAGAACGGATTACAGACGATGTACTGAAGACGTTAAAAATGGCTCAAGCTGCTGGGGCACATTTGAGCGGTTTAGTGGATCCCACATTACGGAAGCTTCGAGTGTTGCAATGAACTCGCTGATTAACTGTGACTGTCCCCTAGCCAGGTTTTCATAACAAAGTTATCCTCAGGCTATTCAAATGTTTAAGGCAAATCCTCATGGTGCCCCTCTGGCCCTATGCCACTCCTGGTATTCCTGACCATTTATTTGAACAGCTTCCGGGTATTCCTATGAGCCAACGCGAAGTACGATTGGTTCTGCTCAGTGCTCTTCAGTTGAGTCCTCAGGCTGTACTGTGGGATATTGGGGCTGGTACTGGAACCATTACAGTTGAAGCAGCGTTGCTCTGTCCTCATGGGTCGATTGTGGCTGTGGAGCGGGACGAAGAAGTAGCTGCGCTCATTAACAATAACTGTCAGCGATTTGGGGTAACCAATGTGAAGGTCGTGGTTGGAAATGCGCCTGAATGCTTTGATGGTTTACCCCACATACCTAATTCGATTCTGATTGAGGGCGGTCGCGATCTAAAACCTCTTTTAGCTCATGCCTGGGAGAAGCTAGCACTTCATGGTCGATTGGTCGCGACGGCTGGAAATTTTCAATCACTCTATGCAATTTCCGAGAGCTTTGCTGATCTCCATGTACGTAACATTGAAGTGGTCCAAACAGGGGGTAGCCGTTTAGAAACCCGCGGTTCACATCAAGTGTTGAAACCAGTAGTGCCGACGTTTATCCTCAGTGGCGAAAAATTTTAATCTTGGTTAAGGCTTAAACTGTGAATTGCTTAATTGCCTTGAGTAATATGTTTGATTAGATGCTGTAGGTGTCTGCCAGGTCGTTATGCTGAGCTGACGTTGAAGTGCCTGATTGGTCCTTCCCTTAGACTAAGGCCTGTGTTGTAATAAGCTTGGGGATGATTTGAGTTGATGTACTTCAATTCGTATACTTCAAACTAAGGCTAATTAAGGCACTCGCTTATTGTTCTGTAGTTTCTGAAGGCTTGCCTTCAGAAATTCATGGTAGGGAGTGGTGTCTAAGGCGACTGCGAGTACCCTGATGTCTATAACCTTAGGCCCAGAGTACTAAAACTGTTTGAGATGTTGCTCATAAACACTTCGGTTTCTAGTTATGATGACCGTTGATTATCAACCTAATCAGACGGCTGATGTCCCAAAGGTATCTCAGCGTCCTTGTTTGGATCTTACCGTTGTTATTCCTACCTATAACGGAGCTGAGCGTATTCCTCAGGTGCTGGATGCGCTGAAAATTCAGCAAGATATGGATGGCATCCGTTGGGAAGTGATTGTCTGCGACAATAATAGTTGCGATCGCACCGTCAATATAGTTTTAGATTATCAGCATACCTGGTTGCAAGATGTGCCACTACGTTACTGCTTTGTTGCAGAGCAGGGGGCAGCTTTTGCTAGACAGCGAGGAGTGGTAGAAGCCAGTGGTCATATAGTTGCATTTCTTGATGACGATAACATTCCGACCCGTAATTGGCTAAGCAACGTACATCGTTTTGCCCAGGCTTATCCCAAAGCTGGTGCATTTGGTAGTCAAATCCATGGTGAATTTCACGGTGAGTTGCCCGAAGGGTTTGAGCATATTGCCTGTTTTTTAGCGATTGTTGAACGAGGTAATCAGCCTCATCTTTATCAACCTAAATCTAAAATTCTTCCGCCAGCGGCAGGCTTAGCAGTTCGTCGTTCAGCTTGGCTGAAAGTAGTTCCAGAACGTCTGTTTTTAAATCACAAAGGCAAATCAGCAGGCTTGGCTAGTGAAGATCTAGAAGCACTACTGCATATTCAAAGAGCAGGTTGGGAGATTTGGTATAACTCTGATATGGTGGTTACCCATCAAATTCCTGATAGCCGTTTGACACGAGAATATTTAATTTCTCTTCTGCGCTGTGTGGGACTTAGTCGATTTTACATTCGATTTTTAGGGGCTAAAGATTGGCAAAAGCTTTTTAAGGTGCCAGCCTACATTGCCAATGACCTACGTAAGCTAGCGCTTCATTATATGAAAAATGGACTGCAACAATGCGATCTCGATATTGTTGCTGCTTGTGAACGTTCACTACTCACAAACACAGTTGTTAGTCCTGGCTTTTTGATGAGAAAGGCATTTCAGGATTTTTGGCAGAATCAGCGAGACAACAAGCAACTTCCCGAACGTCAACAATGGTTACGACGCTTGACAGATGCATTTGAAGGTAAGCAGCTAGATCTATATCAGCAAGCGGTTGTTTGCCTTGACTCATCACAGTCAGTAAATCTTGATAATACAGTTCTGTCTCAAATTGAAATCTTACTCAGATTGCGACAAAAATCTCCAGATCTTCCACCAATTTCTCCAGCTCAATTCTTTCCAACAGCTGAGCGCTATGGCCTGATGCGTACGCTTGATCGGCGTGTGATTCAGCAGGTCTGCCAAACTTTGGAGGGACGTTCTCTGGAGGCAGCATATTCTTTAAATCTCTCTGCAGCTAGTGTTTGTGACCCTAGCTTTCCTGTTTTTCTAGAAGATCAGCTGAGACGTTATTGTGTAAATCCTGAGAATATATACTTTGAGATTTCTGAGTCTGTGATGATGGACTCATTATCTGAAGTTGCAGTCTTGATTGGGCGTATAAAACCCCTGGGGCTACGTGTGATTATTGACGAGATTGGTTATGTTGCGGAGTCATTGGATTACATGGCGCAGTTGCCGATTGATTGCTTGAAACTAAGCAAAGAGCTAATTAGCCAACCTAAACGTTCAAGTTTAGCTTTGTCAAATTGGATTAAATTTAGTCGTCAAAGGGGGATTCAGTTGGTTGCCAAAGGTGTGGAAACACAGGCTGAAGTAGATTATCTGAAAAGTTTAGGCATTGATTATCTTCAAGGGTATTACTTGTCAGAGCCATTTTCGTTTACTTAAACTCCGACTACCTAATTTCTTAGCCTTGACCGATGACTGTTGTTAAGCACGAAGATATCAACGAGTTTTATGATCGGTTTACCCAAAAAAATTGCAGTTCTTTTGCATGACCTTGACGCAGGAGGTATGCAAGCTATTTGCTTACGCCTGTTGACCTCATTGGCAAAACTACCTGCAATTGAACTGGAACTTATTTTGGCTAAGCGAACTGGCCTCTATATCAATCAACTGCCAGCTTCCGTCAAAGTTATTGACTTAGATGTCCCTTTTGAGCTGCGCCTTAAATGTATGTATAAGTTAACCCTGGCGCTCTCAAGCTACTTACGCTCTGCTCAGCCAGACATTATTCTGTCTAATTTACCCTTTGTTAACTTCGTTACAATTCTGGCTAAACTTGTTTCGCGAAGTTCAAGTATGTCTATCCTTGTGGAACATACCCTACCTCTCAAGCACTTCTTACAAAAGCAAGATAATCAAAAGGTAAACGGTCAATTCCCTATTATTACTCATCAACTGGTTCGTTTACTTTATCCTTACGCTAATCATATTGTTGCCCCATCCACTGGTATTGCTTGTGAACTAGGGCAGTTTATTAAATTTAGACCTGAGCAGCTCAAAGTTATATACAATCCTGTTATAGATTCACAGCTTGAGGAAAAGTCTAGGATTAAGCCCGAGCATCCATGGTTTCGCTCAGGTGAACCGCCAGTATTACTGGCAGTTGGGAGGTTAGCTACCCAAAAAGACTATGAAACTCTTATTAGAGCTTTTGGTCAAGTTTCACAAACAAGGACTGTTCGTCTGATGATTCTTGGTGAGGGGGAGTTGCGGCCTCAATTAGAAGATTTAATCCAATCACTAGAACTTAAGCCCAATGTTGCCTTACCCGGTTTTGTGGGCAACCCCTACTCATACATGCGTGCATCATTTGCATTTATATTGTCTTCTATTTGGGAAATTTTGCCAACGGTGCTTATTGAAGCTCTAGCCTGTGAATGCCTGATAATATCTACTGATTGTGACTATGGCCCGGCTGAAATTCTTGAGGATGGAAAGTATGGGACGTTAGTTCCTGTAAATGATCCAACGACTCTAGCTAAAGCTATAGAAGCAATTTTTTCTTCATCCTATGAACAACTTTATCAACGGAAACAGATGTTGAAAGAGCGAACAAATGTATTTTCAACTGATTACTCGATTGAACAATATCTAAATCTTATGCAATTAGGTCGAGAGAATATTAATGAATAGAAATTAAAGAAGTATCCGTAAAGCAGCGCAATGAGTTAATCAGTTCTTCTACATCAACATTATTATGACAATTGATTTTACCCTGGTAATCCCCACCTATAATGGCGCAAAAAGGCTACCTTCCCTTTTGGATAGCCTGCTTGCACAAACTGATTTAGATCCGCTCTGCTGGCAAGTTATCGTTGTTGATAACAATAGCACTGATGCGACATCGCAAGTTTTGAAAGAGTATCAACAGACTTGGACAAGTAGTACAACCAATAGTTCCATAGAATATGTACTAGAAACTCAGCAAGGTGCAGCGTTTGCTCGTCAACGAGGCATGCAGCTAGCAAAAAGCGAGCTAGTTGGCTTCCTTGATGATGATGTAGTTCCTGCTTCTGACTGGATTGCATCTGCTTATCAATTTGGACTAACGCATCCTAACGTAGGTGCCTATGGAGGACGCATCATTGGCAAGTTTGAAGTGGCACCACCCGAGAACTTTAAGAGAATTCAGTCGTTCCTCGCTATTCGAGACCGTGGTAGTTCCCCGCATCTCTACAAACCAGAGAATTTGATTTTGCCTCCTTCAGCAGCTTGGGTAATTAAAAAACAAGCTTGGCTAGAAACTGTTCCACCCCAGCCTAAGTTGAGTGGGCGAACGGGAAAATCCATGGTTCAGGGAGATGATTATGAACCGTTACTCCATATTCATAATGCAGGTTGGGAGATTTGGTATCATCCTGGGATGTATGTTGAACATCATATTCCAGCGAGTAGACTGCAAGATGAGTATTTGCTTGCTCTCAGTCGTGGCTGTGGCTTATGTATTTTCCAATTACGCCTGATCACATCTAAAAATTGGGAGAAGCCGATTACGCTTATCAAAATTGTGTTAGGAAACTTAAATAGAACGATATTACACTTCTTTAAATATCGTCAGCAGCTAAGGTCAGATATTGTAGCCCAGTGTGAGATGAATTTTTTTATAAGTGGTTTTTTGAGTCCTGCCTACTATTTTAGCCGTTTACTCAGAGATGCGTTCTCTCGGCAAGGTGTGTAGATGCTACTCTCTAACGCTGTGTGACCCTTGATGTTTATGCATTCTATACTGTCAGTTATTTGCTTAATGTTCTCTGGATAATCAAAATATGGTCGTTATTAGAAAAAAGCCAATCATATTGCTGTATGGAGGTTTTTGGGCCGCTAACCGGTGTGAATATCTCGTAGAATTTTTAATCGCTTCAGGATATTACGTATCTGGTGTTTTTCCAGATTTTTATTCTAGTGAAAGACAGCAAAGAAATTTTCTGACCAAAGTGTTTAGAAAAATAGCTTTTCCAGTTTTTGCCCTGATTGAGCTATTTGTGAAAGCTAGTTTTGCTGATGTTATATATATTTTACCTGGAAACGTAAGCCTCTTTAAATATGCCTTGCTAGCCGCAAGAGTTTTCAAAACTAGGATTATATTAGAGTTCTATGACAGTATGTATACTCACTATATGGAGAATAAAGGTGCAGGATCTATTGCTCCAGAAGAACTCAAAAGAGTTAAGCAAGACAATGTTAACTTAAATCCTGAAAATGAAAAGCTTGCTATTAGAAAAGCAGACTATATTATTCATGTATCTAACTGTGAGCTTGGTTATCTCTCTAAAGTTTTAGAAATAAATATCGATTTTGATAAAGTCTTTGTGGTCCCTATCTTTTGTTCTGATAGGCCTGCCTATGCTAGAGAGTTTATGCAAGATGGCGTATTTAGGATATGTTGGTGGGGAAGCTTTTTGCCGATGCATGGCTTAGACTATATCCTGATTGCATTGAATAAGCTGAAGCAGGATGGACTAAATTTTGAGTGCGACTTATTTGGAGCTTATTCTGCTGGCTCACGAGCTTACTTTTTTGAGAAATATAGGCAAGAAATTGCATCTCAGTCACTTGACTCGCATGTTAAGCTCAGGCGAGATTTAACGTTTATTGATGGCAAATTACCTGAATACCTTATAAGCCATTGTGATTTATCTTTAGGAATTTTTGGTGATACTTTGAAAGCTGAGAGTTCTGTACCAAATAAGTTGATTGAATCCTTATCAATGGGAATTCCGACACTTACTCGCTCTTCTCCGGTGTTAGAGGAGTTTTTTGATGTGCAGGCAGACTTTTGGACTTGTCAACCTTCTCCAGAATCCATAGCCCAAGCAATTTCGGATGTTTACCATCAAAAATCGCATCCGGTACATTGGGGGAAAACTCGAGATAAGGTTCGCAACACCTTTAATGCTGAAACCTATAGAAAGGTAGTTAGCAAGGTTTTGAATCAGGTGAATCAGGACTTACTCTAGGTGTAAACTTTTTGACGTTTGCTTTAGTTTCTCTATGCAAAGAAGTGTTTTTGTCCTACCCCGTGGTATTGAACTAGGAGGCGTAACTATCTGGTCGCTCAAGATGGTACGTCATCTAACTGACAGCAACTATTCTGCAAATATTTTAAGACATCAGGAAAGTAGCCCTGTTGATGATGATTTGTTGATTGCTCAGCTACCAATCCTTAGCTGTCCAGGTAAACCTGCTTGGTCAGCCAATGTAAAGGATATCAAGACATATTTGCCAACCTATCAGCAAACATTGCCTGCCACGTTGATTCCGAATTGGACTTTTGGAACCTATGCAACTTGTGCTGCTTTGAGTAGTACGCAGGCTGATGGTATGCGTGTCATTGGTATTGCCCACAGTGATGAGGATATTTTTTATGCTTGGTTACAATATTACGAGCCGATTATTCATACGTATGTTGCCGTCAGTGAAAAAATTGCTACTGTTTTGAAGGCGCGATTACCCGAGCGTTCAGATGATATTGTTGTTAGGTCCTGTCCGGTCGATGTACCACCTGACTTTAATCGTATACCTGCTGATGGCAACAAGGTACCGATCAAGTTAATGTATGCAGGCAGAGTTCAAAATCAGCAAAAGCGTATCTCTGATTTGTTGATACTTGTTAAGCTACTAACCCAAAAGAAAATTGACTTTAAACTGACTATTGTGGGTGATGGTGGTGAAAGGCAGTGGTTGGAGAAACAGTTTGCGAGATTGATGGGGTCTGACGCGTGCCAAAAGGTTGTTTTTGTGGGTACAGTAAATCCTGATCAGATGCCCCACTATTGGCGATCAGCTGATATTGGTTTACTTGTTTCTGATTTTGAAGGGACTTCAATTTCTATGCTGGAGTCGATGGCCCAGGGTTGTGTTCCCATAGTCACTGATGTGAGTGGTGTTAAGGCTGTCATCCAGGATGGGGAAAATGGGTTTAAGGTTCCCATTGGGGATATGACTACCATGGCCAATATTATTCAGCGCTTGCACACCGATAGGCAGCTATTACAGCAACTGGGACGGCAGGCTCATCTTAAGGTGCTTCATAACTATGCGTTTGCTGACTACATTCCTTGGTTTGCGGAGTTGACAGAGCAGGGTTGGCAAAAACCACCAAGAAATTGGCCACCCGAACGGCCCTTATTGCCTGATCCGTTACCAACGCAGCCACAATCAACACGCTACAGACGCGCTATTAATAAATTGAAAAAGTATCTATGGAATACGAAACTAATGATAAAACTTTATGGAGTTAATGCAATCCCATCTTTACTTAGTTGGGACTGATCTAGTTACCTAACCTAAGTTTATTAAAAGGCTAAGGTAACCCTATGGATGAGCAATCATGGTACAACATTCATGGCTGTTAATCAAGACATCGCAGGGAGTGTTCGATGACGCATTCATCTTGTCGGTTTTGCAAGACACCTCTACATTACACATTTGCTAACTTGGGTGTTTCACCTATTTCAAATGATTACCTTGACCAGGCTCATCTTAAGCAGGCTGAAAAATTTTATCCATTACATGCATATATATGTGAAGAGTGTTTACTGGTTCAACTCGAAGAATTTGAGTCTCCCGAGCATCTTTTTGGAGACGGTGACTATGCTTATTTTTCCTCCTATTCTGAAAACTGGCTGAATCATTCCAGGGCGTATACCGATTTAGTGATCGAGCGATTTGGCTTAAACGCTAATAATCTGGTAATCGAAATTGCAAGTAATGACGGCTATCTTCTGCAATATTTTGTCAAACAAGGTATTCCCGTGCTTGGTGTAGAGCCTGCTTCTAACGTGGCAGCCGCAGCTGTGGAGAAGGGGGTGCCAAGTTGGGTTAAGTTTTTTGGTGTCGAGACTGCAAAAGAACTAGTGGCCGCCAATAAACGGGCTGATCTTTTATTAGCTAACAATGTTTTGGCTCATGTGCCAGATTTGAATGATTTTGTTGCGGGGATGCAGATTGTCCTGAATCTGCAGGGGATTATTACAGTTGAGTTTCCTCACTTGCTGCGGTTAATTCGAGGTAATCAGTTTGATACTATCTACCACGAACATTTTTCCTATTTTTCCTTTTTAACTGTTGAGAAAATTTTTGCCCATCATAGGCTCACACTGTTTGATGTAGATGAGTTGTCAACCCATGGAGGATCGCTGCGTATCTATGCCCGCCATGTGGATGATTCTAGCCATCCTATTACTGAGAGAGTGAAGTTGCTGAGACAGAAAGAATTGGAAGCAGGTCTTACCGAAGTTCAGACGTATTTGAATTTTGAAGAACAGATCAGGTCTACTAAACGCAAGCTGCTCAGTTTTTTAATTGAAGCTAAAGCAGAAAAAAAGGTGATTGTTGGTTATGGTGCTCCTGCCAAGGGAAATACCTTGCTTAATTACTGCGGTGTGGGGACAGATTTTCTCGACTATACGGTAGATTGCAATCCTCATAAGCAATCATTATTCTTGCCTGGTACCCGTATTCCAATTTTTGCGCCTGATCGTATTTTTGAGACAAAGCCCGACTATGTGCTGATATTACCTTGGAATATTAAGGATGAGATCATGGGGCAGATGTCAGGGATCCGTGAATGGGGAGGGAAGTTTGTTACGCCAATTCCTGAGGTACAGATTTGCCCATAAAGTGTGTAGGGGAGCAGGGATATGGTAGAGAAATAGTTAGAGTCCATGATTGCGTCCCCACTTTAAAGGCAACATGTAAACAACTAAACAATTGAATCTACAAGACTGATGCAATGCTTTAATAATCAGACTGCTGTAGTAACGGGTGCAAGTAGTGGAATTGGGCGGGCAACAGCGCTGGCTCTTGCACAGCAGGGTGCTAATCTCTGTTTGCTGGGTAGGAACAAGTCTGCCCTTGAAGCTGTTGTCAAGCAAGCTGAATCATATAATGTACAGGCAATTTCCTGTCCTTTTGATTTAGCTGAGATCGCATCTACTCAAGCCATGCTAGCTGCCCTTAAACAGGTGCAAGAGGTGCATATCCTTATACATAGTGCTGGTACTTTCACACTGGGTAGTTTGTCAAATTCTTCTCTGGTGTCGTTAGACTATCAATATAAGGTGAATGTTCGAGCACCCTACTTGATCACGCAAGTGCTGCTATCCAGAATGCCTGCGTTCAATGCCCAAATTGTGTTTGTTAATTCAACTCTAGGGTTGGTGGCGAAGGGGGGAGTTGGTCAATATGCTGCTTCTAAACATGCGTTAAAGGCAATTGCTGATAGTTTACGTGAAGAACTCAGTTCTCAGGGGATTCGAGTTTTGAGTGTCTATCCTGGACGAACAGCCAGTCCTATGCAAGCCCAGGTTCATGTCTTAGAAGGTAAGCCTTATTTGCCCGATAGCCTCATGCAGCCTGAAGATGTTGCGGCGACTATTGTGCACACCTTGGGGTTACCAAAGACTGCTGAGGTGACCGATCTAAGGCTAGTTCCTCGTAAGAATCAATAGTCATCAATAGTTCTTCTCAATTTATACCAACAATTAACTACAGCGAATGTAGCAGATGTTTGACAATATGAGAGTGAAATAAGAGTTAGGTGTTGTTGACTAAATGGAGAGCGCGTCAGCCTTCTAATGGCAAATATTCTATGATTTGAGGGGGGTATAGATTATTTGCCGTTGATCTGAAAATACTAGGGTTAGTCATTCTGATACCCTTCAAACTTTTGTCAGTCAATCAGGTGAGTGTCTTAAGAGTTAGTCATTTGATAGTTTGTACAAGCTCTTTAAAGCGGAGGAGTTAACTGGTGTTACCAAATTTCCTGGTTATTGGCGCAGCGAAGGCAGGGACTACATCTCTCCACAGTTATCTGACCCAGCATCCAGAAATTTATATGAGTTCTGTCAAGGAACCGGGCTACTTTATGTTTGCTGACGATGGCCTTACCTATGAAGGCCCGAAAGATATAGAGGTATTACAAAATCTGGGTTTTGATGTTACGGATTTGGATGTTTATCAAAGCTTATTTAGGGATACCTTGGATGCAAGGGCTGTAGGTGAGTCAACTCCTTTCTATCTATATAGTGCCAAAGCTTGTCAACGGATTAAATATCTTATTCCTGATGTAAAGCTTATTGCGATTTTACGCAGTCCTATGGAGCGTGCTTATTCTAACTATATGCATCAAGTGAATTGGGGACGTGAAAGTCTTCGAACGTTTGATCAAGCACTTCAAGCAGAAGAGGATCGGATTGCGCATAACTGGCACCCGGTTTGGCATTATAAAGAACAGGGATTTTATTTTGCTCAGCTGAAGCGATATTTTGATGAATTTCCTCGCAGTCAGATTAGGGTTTACCTTTATGAGGATCTAAATCGAAATGCCACTGCATTAATGCAAGATATTTTTCAGTTTCTTGGTGTTGATGATAGCTTTTGTTCAGATGTAACTGTTAGACATAACAGTTCAGATAGTGCAAAGAAAATAGCTGACAATGTGAGGCATGAGGCCTTGCTTCAGCAATTTAGGCGTCTTAAACCCATGACTGCAAGGCTTATGCCAGATGCTTTGCAGCGTCTGCTTGGTAAAGGATTGGGGGCTATAATCAGAAAAAATGTCAGCTATACTACTCCGCCATTCACAGCAGCTGTTCGAAGCAAACTACTGTCAGCGTATCGCGATGATATTCTCAAACTACAGGAGTTGATTCAAAAAGATCTTGCTGACTGGCTGGTTTAAGGAGATTTAAAGCTTTTTGGGATTTTAATGCTAGAAGTTAGCTAGACATTGAAATATGGGTTTTTTCAAATCTCACTGATAAATGTCAATCAAGATTCAAGCAGTTCAGAACTTTAAAGACTTGGTAAAGTGGAGTTGATAGCTTCGGATAGTTTTTGTTTTCTCAAATTAGAATATGCGCAGCTGAGATGGGAAGCTTTTAAAGGTACTTTTTACTACCTTAAAGTGCTTTAAATTACGTAGGGTAATCTCTGAAATCTTCTTCTTATGTTGAGTTTGCTATGTTCTAAGTAGCAATTATGCCTTGATAAGTCGGTCTTTAGTGCGTGCCTAAATATTTTTCTACGAAAAATCAACTGTATAAATTTGAAGTGCGATCGCTTTTATTAACGATATTGATTTAATTATGGTTAAGCAGGTATCTCATCTTAAATATTCATCTCAGCAGAGTGATTCTTCTGTTGTAGAGACGTCAGGATCTGGTGATAAATCTGATCAGCTTGTAATCTCATCTACCTTTACGGCAGAGCCTATTCAGGAAACTTTGCAGTTTTGGCTGGCGCAGCTTGGGTTGCCATGGGTAGTTTCGTTTGCTGATTATAATCAAGTTTTTCAGCAACTTCTCAATCCGACGAGTCTGATGGCTCAAAATCAGGGGGGAGTGAATCTTGTTTTACTGCGTATTGAAGATTGGGGCCGATTTCAATCGTTGTCTGGTGATGATCGCTTAGACGATGACTCAGACGAGTGGAAACTATCCCTAGAACACAGTGCCCAGGACTTTATCGATGCGATGGGCACTGTCGCTCGTCAATCGTCTACGTCTTATTTAGTTGCGTTTTGTCCCAGTAAACCTGGAATATCAGCTGTCCATGATCAGTGGTATACACGCTTGGAGGGCACAATTGCAGAGGCCCTGGCCCCCTTGCAAAGTGTATATCTGATACGCTCGGCAGATATTTTCTCTCGCTATCCTGTCCCTGACTACTATGACGAAAGTCGAGATCGCGTAGGTCATATTCCTTACACTGATCTTGCATTTGCGGCTTTAGGGACCGTGTTAGCACGTGAAATTTACGCGCTTAAGCGCCCGCCATATAAGGTAATTGCCCTTGATTGCGATCGCACTCTATGGAGCGGTATCTGTGGTGAGGATGGTCCGTTAGGGGTTGCAGTTGATGAGCCTTTCAAAGCATTACAGTCGTTTATGGTGCGTTGTAGTGAGTTAGGACTGTTGCTTTGTTTGTGTAGTAAAAATGTCGAAGAAGATGTTTGGCAAGTCTTTTCTCAGCGGGATGATATGGTGCTCAGCCGTGACCATATTGTAGCTTGGCGAATTAATTGGGAACCTAAATCGGAAAATTTGAGATCACTGGCTGCAGAACTTAATCTGGGCCTGGATAGCTTTATCTTTGTTGACGATAACCCGGTTGAATGTTCTGAAGTGCAGGCACGTTGCCCAGAGGTATTAACACTACAGCTGCCCAATGATCCTGATAAGATTCCGGCTTTTTTAGATCATATTTGGCCTTTCGATCTGCTCAAAGTCACGGATGCTGATAAACAACGCACTCAGCTCTATCAGCAAAACCGGAAACGTAGCAAGTTTGAGCAGGAATCTATTGACTTCCAATCCTTTATCCAAGGATTGCAGATTGATATTCAGATTATGCCACCGTTGCCATCGCAGATGGGGCGTGTGGCTCAGCTTACCCAGCGGACCAATCAGTTTAATGCCACTACCCGTCGTCGTACTGAGTCTGAGATTCAGCATTGGTGTGAGGCCCAAGGCTATGGCTGTCGGGCGGTCGTGGTTAAGGATCGCTTTGGCGATTATGGTTTAGTTGGGGTCATGTTGTTTCAGTTGCAGGATGATACGTTAGAAGTAGATACCTTGTTGTTAAGCTGCCGGGTTTTAGGGCGTGGTGTGGAGTATCGGATGGTTGCTCACCTTGGTGAGATTGCAACCAAACAAAATCTCTCATCTGTTGTTATTAAGTATATTCCTACACCTAAAAATAAGCCCATGGACAAATTTTTATCATCCATCGGCCATCCATATTGCCACCCTCAATCAAGTTATACCAGCTATAGTTTCCCCACCGAGTTTGCCAGTAATCTTACTTTTGAAGTTAGTGAACTTGAAAATCAGCAGCATGTTAATGCTGCTGGTACAGCATCTACTAAAAAGACAGCAACTTCTCTGACCACTTCCTCTGAGATAGGTATTAACAAGAAATCTGAAAGATGGAATCATATTGCTGTAGCCTTGACAACACCCGCTCAGATTGTAGAAGCTGTTAATCAAGCTTTTCAGCGCCAAAATACATATACCTCCTCTACTAATAATCCATGGGTGGCACCGCGGACTGAAATAGAAACGACCCTAGCGAATATATGGTGTAAGACGCTACGGCTAGATTGTGTCAGCGTGCAGGATGATTTCTTTGCCCTGGGTGGAAACTCGCTTCTGGCGGTCGATGTTTTTACCCGTATTGAAGATATCTTTCGAAGACGTTTACCGATTACGACTCTTTTGAACGCGCCTACGATTGAACAATTGGCGCAAATTGTAGAGCAGGACGATAGTCAAGATGTTTGGAATCCTCTTGTACCTGTTAGGGAGAACGGAGAGCGTCCTCCCCTATTTGTTGTGCATGGAGGCTTTGGAGATGCCTTAAGTATTGCTCAGATTGCACCACATCTGAGTAGCAATCAACCCTTTTATGCCTTGAGAGGGGTAGGCTTAGATGGTAAGCAGCTACCCCTAGAGAATCTTGAAACAATGGCGTCCAAGTATCTAGAAGCCATTAAAGTAGTTTTCCCCCAGGGGCCTTATCGCTTAGCAGGTCAATGTTCTGGGGGGATTGTCGCCTTTGAAATGGCCCAACAACTGATAGCACAAGGTGAGCAGGTCGACTTTTTAGGGTTAATTGATACACCCTACCCTCAATTAGAAAATCATTTTAATAATCGTTACCGCTATTACCACCATTTCCCTACCTATCGCTACGGGCAGTGGGATATAAATTACTATCTTTTTACTGCAATTGTCTATTTATTCCGTAAATGGCCTCATATGTTTCGATATCATTACCGAGAGTTGGTTAAGCAAAGCTGGCAGGGACGCTTAGAATATGTAGTCAGTTATTTGCGTAAGCTAATAGAAATTCTAAGTCGTCGGTTAGAGGTGCGTAAAAAACATATAGATGTAGCGCCTTCATCTTCTCATCATCATTCTTCTAAGAGAGATACTCAAACTAATCCTGTAGCGAGTGGATTAACAGCTTCTTCTGAAGATCTGCCACAAATATCCAGCTCATCCCAAGAAAATTTTCGTTGGGTGAAAGATCGTTTTTTTGAAGTCTTCTTGAGAGCTCAAAAGCGTTATATGCCCAAAGCCTATCCTGGCAAGATTCATTTCTTTTTAACAACCTTAGATACCTATGTTTCTAAGCACCATCCTTATAATCCACGCTCTTTTGTCCTGAACAAAAATATAGTGGCGTCGGTCGCTCAGCTTCGATTTGGCTGGGATAAGTTAGTAGAGCCTGAGAATTTTAGAATCCATCCTATGCAGATTGAACATGATCAAATGCTTGATTTACCCTATGTTCAGTTACTAGGCAAAGCTTTAGACGAGCACTTGCAGAAATAATATTGAGATAGTTTAACGTCAATTCGGAATAAACAAGAGCATAGAAAGGAGGGCCGTTAAGCTGAGGTGACTCATCACTAAGGGTTGCTTAAACAGGCTTACCCCGAACTCAGGTGAACTAGGAAACTAAACATTTACATATCCATGTTCAGTGAGGTATCCAAAGCTCTTGATAAATCTGATGTAGTAACTTGAGGATAGAGCAGCAGCAAGGCAGAAACTTTTCACTGCCCAATTTCGTCATCTTAATGTTAACAGGGTGAATCTCGATATCCTAGATAGGATGGTTTCTCATAAGCATATTCATAGCTTTATTCGTATCTTGTTGAAGATAATGAATGTTGATTTACCGCTGATTTCAGTTATTATTCCAGCCTATAACTGTCAAGGGACCATTGTTGAAACATTGGGTTCTGTTTTTCAACAAACATACTCAAATATGGAGGTTATTGTTGTAAATGATGGTTCTACTGACGGCACTTTAGAAATTCTGAAGAACTTTCAGGATTCTCGGCTACAAATTGTAACACAGCCTAATGCTGGCGTTTCTGTGAGCCGTAATCGTGGAATTAACCTTGCAAAGGGTGATTTTATTGCTTTTCTGGATGCTGATGACCTCTGGTTGTCAAATAAATTAATCGAGCAGATAATGGCTTTGCAAACAGCACCTCACGCAGCTGTTGCCTATAGCTGGACAGATTATATTGATCAAGCTGGTAATTTTCTGCGAAATGGCTACTACTGTAACTTTCAGGGGAACGTTCATCGTCGATTATTACTTGGTTGCTTTCTTGAGAGTGGTTCCAATCCTTTAATTCGTCGTAGTCTATTAAAGACTGTTGGTGGCTTTGATGAGTCTTTGATCACCTGTGAAGACTGGGATCTATGGATTCGTCTAGCCCTAAAATATGAGTTTATTGTTGTTCCACAGGTACATGTACAATACAGGGTTGTAACCAACTCTAAATCCTTTCTCTTAGATAAACACGAAGCAGGTGGTTTAACCGTTATCAATAAAGCATTTTTGCAAGCATCAGATTCTGTCGAGCCAATGAGGTCTAAAGCGTTATCTAACTTTTATAAGTATCTGCTCTTTAAACTATTAGATGCACCTAAGACCTCCGGTTCGAAGGAGATGCATGGGCCAAAAACTGCCCTTAGATACCTAAGCCTTTCCGTGTACCATAATCCTCAGTTATTACGACAGATGACAGTTATTCTTTCGGCACTTATCAAAATTCTAGCTATATCAGTGCAGCCATTCTATTGATTGCGTAGTGTCCAAGTAGGTGTTGATTATAGACACTGCCGACAGTAACTCTGAAAAACTGCACTATTAACAACGGCTATGTCAATTAGTAAAAAAAGATTGAAAATTCTGTTGTATGGTAATTTTTTTGGGGCTTATCGCTCTCAAAATTTAGTGAAGTATTTATTGGACTCAGGTTATCGAGTGTCGATAATATCGCCTGAGTTTTTCTATGAAAGAGGTGAAAAAAAGGATATTTTTGCCAAAGTTCTGCGTTTGATTTTTTCAGGTTATTACCTGATTGAGCTTTGTATTAAAGCAGCTTTAGCAGATGTCATTTATTTATTGCCACTAAATAGTGAGCTGATTCGTCCAGTTGTGTGGACTAGCCGATTATTTAGAACTAAATTGGTGGTCGAGATGTATATCTCAGCCTACGATACATTAGTCCGTGAGAAACAGGAGGTGCCTGCAGGAAGTGCTGCAGCACAGTTACTGTATAGGAATGATCGACTTGCCCTCACTGAAGCTGACTATATCGTTCATCTGTCTCGCTATGAGTTGAGTTATTGGGAAAAGATCCTGGATGTCAAATTGTTAGATCAAAAGCTTTTGATTGCCCCTTTATTTTGTGAATCGAGGTTACAAATGTTTCGGCATGAGAGAATTCCTGCACAATGCTTACATATTTGCTGGTGGGGAACTTTGATCCCCAGTCACGGAATTTCCAATATTCTTGAAGCTCTTCATATATTACAGATTCGAGGCTTAGATTTTTCGTGTCAGTTGTTTGGTATTCCAGCTAAAGGCAAAGAGTATTTAGTTAAAACCTATAAAACTCAAATTGATCAGTTAGAACTAAGTGAAAAGGTCACCTTACGTCAAGATTTGAAGTTTACGGATAGCTCATTGCCTCAGTATCTTGTCGAAAATTGTGATCTTGCTTTAGGAATTTTTGGCGATACTGAAAAAGCCCAGTCTACTGTTCCTAATAAATTGGTTGAAGCTTTAGTGCTTGGCATTCCTAGTTTAACAATGTCTACGCCTTCTCTTGACGAATTTTTTGACCCTGAAGTAGATTTATGGACCTGTGAATCTACCCCTGAGATCATTGCTAATACCATTAGTCAAATTTATGAGAAAACTATTTATCAGGTTGATTGGGCTAAAACAAGAGAAAAAGTGTGTCAAATATTCTCTGTTAACAAGTACCATCAAATGGTTGAACAGGTTTTAAATACTGTTGTTTATGATATTAATCACTAATTTGACTGGGTCTTATCTAGATAACTTAGCCTACATGTTTTTTTGGGAACCTTCCTCAATTTTTGGAAAGCATTGCTTGCAAATATTTTTAGATGCTAAAGATCATTAAATAGCTCTTTATTGATAAAGTATGAATTATCAAAAATCCTTGGAAAATAATGCGATTCAGTATTCAAAAATAACTTCTAAAAAATCATCTAGCTTTAATAGATTTGAAAATCTTCAAGATTATCAGTACTTAAAGAACTATCAGATTGTCGTCCTTCCAGATAGTGAAATTATAAATAACCTTTGCGTCATCTACTGTTCTAGTCATGGTATCTATCCCGATAGGAAGTCTGCTTTCTATAAGCATGTTGTCGAGCAGGATAGATATGAATGGAAACGTAATATGATAAAAAATGCTAAAAAGTCTATTTTTATCAGAGATTTGAAGAAGCAATGGTATTTAGAAGGAATTAATTCATCCATTAACTCACTTAGTAAGTTATTAGACTTTTTGCAAGAAGAGATTGCTGATATGAATCTAATATGTATTGGTAATTCAGCTGGAGGATATTTAGCGACTCTCTTAGGTTGTGAATTGAAAGCTTCTCATGTATTTACCTTTTCAGGTCAGTTTTCTCTGTATCCTTATCTAGAGAATCAGAAAAATCCAGTTTTGATGAAATATCAAGGAACACAGCTAGCTCAATCTTTTTATTCATTGGCGTCTAGATTGAAATCAAGTCAAGTTCCAATTTTTTATTTTTATCCTATCGGTAGTCAATCTGATCAAAAACAAGTTTTAACGCTGAAGAATATATCTAATATTTATAAAATCCCATTCAAAGTGAGTAAACATGGTAAAACTTGTTTACCTATTAATTTTTCAAACTTGTTTAGGATGAATGTATCAGAACTGAAAAGTTTAAGTGAAAAGTTTTCAGATGGCGTTCATCCCATATGCTTTTCAATTGAAATATCAGGGTATAGAAAAACATTTATGTTTTTGATTGAACGATATTTCAAACAATGTTGGCGCTATTGCAAATTAAATCTGAAAATTTTTCCAAGCATTAGAGCTTGATGCCTTACTAGATGGCTTGATTCAAGTTGTCTTTAATGTCTGGGTGTAATTGTTTGAGCGCATTGAGTTAATGAATTGACGCAGTTTTCATAGGTAGAATAGCTAAATTTCTTTCCTCTTCATTGAAAACGGAGATTTGATCCTTATCTAACTTTTTTTGACGTGAAATTTTGCCTGATTTCAATACAACTGAATCATCTCCGTATCTAAGGATGCCCGTGGTTTTAGAGACTGTGTATTCCTCAGAAAATGTAGCTTGGGTTTGGAGAAATGATTTGAATTTATTTAAAGACTTATCTGTTTGGTGCAGTAAATCTTCATACTTTACGAATAAACAACGCTCCTGATCGTCGATTTGCTGTGCTCGTTTTTGTAGGAAGTCGAGACGTTCTTGATAATACTGAAACCAGGTATCGAAATTTTGATATTGCCTAAGTCCATAGCAATTCTTACCAAGTTTAGCAGCACTTTCGAATGAGGCAGCCGGATCCCTTAGTAAAAAAATAAATTTGACCCATTTATTTGTCAGAATAGTATTTGATAAGTCATGGTTTCTAACTATCTTATCCATGACATAACTGGCATTGTCAAAGTCAAAAGAATTTTGGATAACAGCAGTTCTGTATATCAGCTTTTCTAGATCTTGATAGCTTGAATACGTGCAATGGCTTTCACCAAAACCCTCAATTTCAGGATTACTGTTTAGTAAATGGACGAGTAAAGAAGATCCAGAGCGCATGGGAGAGAGTACAAGTAGGTAACGTAGTTGATGGTTGCGCTTACCTAATCGATATTGAAAATAAGGTTTTAATAGTTTGTAGGCGTAAAGCTCAAATAATGTCTTGCTGGCTTGCTGGGCAAGAACTGATCTGTAGCTATTCACAAAAAATAAGCGCACCCTTTCAGGGATGCGTATTCGTATATGGAACCTACTATTTGCTTTGGCGCTCATAGTATCTACCTATGTAATGTGCTATCCAGATGTGAGACCTTGGATTGTCGATTCTATGCTTATGTCTATCTTTTATGCGCTCACTCTGAGTAACTTGCTATTAATTTCTACTATTTCTAAAAGCTCTTAATATATTTATCAGCATGCTTTAAGTAAGCTTTATAAAATGGTGAGATTTGTTTGATGTTCTAATCCAGAAATTGTAGATTTTATTGTCATATTTCTATGAGATTTATGTTGCTCTGAATAAATTCGGCTTAAGCTATAAGTTTATTGTATACATAGGGCTAAATGATGCTGAAGGATTTTAAAGTAACCTTTATTCAGGAACTGCTCAAGCGTAACTTTTATCTTTCGAATCTCTATGAGAATAGAAAAGTCGCAAGGAGTGATGCGAAGACAAATAAAATCCTGGTCTACCAGATGGGAAAGGTAGCTTCAACTAGTCTGTATAAAACACTTAAAAAACTACAACTAGATGCTTCTATCTACCATTTACATGTTCTGCAACCGTCATCTATCGATAGAGTGATGCAATCCTATAAGCGTAGATTCTTACATACTCCTAGGATTGATGAACATATTATTCATAGTCAATATCTTAGAAGGGCTTTGAATAAAGGTTTTGAAACGTTAAACCCAAAGTGGAAAATAATAACTTTGGTTCGAGACCCAATTGCTCGCAATATTTCAGAGTTTTTTCAAAGATTACCTCATGAATCTGGATTTGTGAGTATAGAGGATGAAAAGAATATTGACTTGAGTGTACAAAGCCTAATTCAAAATTATTTTCAAATCTATAACAATAAACCCCATCCATTTAATTGGTTAGATTTAGAGTTAAGAGCAGTTTTTGACATTGATATTCCATTGTGTGATTTTCCTAAAGCTAACGGATTTAAGATTTATACGTACGATCACGTTGATGTACTACTTATAAAACTTGAGAAACTTAATGAGTGTGTCAATGAAGCACTGGTTGAGTTTTTGAATCTTAAAAGAGATAAAGAAATAAATCTTGTTAAGGCTAATGAGTCAAGTCAGAAAAAGCAAGGAGAACTCTACACAAGATTTAAGAAGTTGATTGAGTTTTCTCCTGAGTATCTAGATAAAATGTATAAACAAAAACAACTTGAAGAAATTTACAGTGAAGTTGAAATTGAGCATTTCTATCGTCGATGGCGAGTTATGAAAAGTATTTGAGTACTTTCCTTTAGAGGGATGTCTTAACGGGAAACTGTGATAATTGCTAAATAAGCGGTATTAATTTAGTTAGACATCAAAATCGGCAAGGTGCTGCGCTGCAGGTTACTCTATTTAGAGCGATGTTCTATCCATTGCTGCCAGCGACGTTCGCACCAGGTCAAAACGTGGTCAAGCCAACGCAGAATTCTTTCTAAGGGATGCTCTAGATAGCTGACGTCATTGATGTCGGCCTCAAAGGCATGGGGATCTTTGCTAGACAATCGACGGGCATTGTGTGCTTTAGGCGAATTGCTTGGTAAACGATGAGCGCGTGCCTTAACAGTATTAGCTGTAGTGGATGATGGAGGAAAAATGCGAGATCTAGGTTGGGGATAGTTTTTGATTATAGGGGGAAGTTTGGGAGACTTTCTCCCTGGCGCTATCTGTGACCACGCTTTTTGAAATTCCATGGGTAGGGCTGCCATAAAGGCTGCACTAATGGCTAGAACAGTTTTTGGCGAGAGTGGCTTGGCTGGACGAGGGACTATGGTTCTCGATTGTCGATACGCCTGCATGACCTGTTCAATGTAGCGCTTGAGGTCTGCCTGTTGCTCAGGGGTGAAAATATCAAAAACCTCATTTTTAGAATTCACTAATACCAGTCTTTGATTGTTGAGAGAAGAGGCTAGGGTTGTTCCATTCTGTATAATGTCTGATGTGGCTCTGCGGTGAATAGATGAGGGGTCTTTAGCTGGGTATATAAGACTATGCTTGCTAACAAGAATCAGCTGGTCCCTCTGTTTGGATGAGAGCAGTTGTTGGGTATGGGTTAGGATTGCTGAATGTGATTGCTCAATGGGTACAACTTGACCCTGAATAGCTGAAATGGATTGGGCAAAGAGGCGTTTAAACTGTGGGTCGACTCTTGCTTGTTGTTGACCTTTGGCTTGTTCATAAGCCTGTATTATGCGAGTAACATAGTATTGTAGGTCTGTCTGTTGCTCAGGGGTGAAAATATCGAAGACCTCGTTTTTGAGATTCACCAACACCAGCTTTTGGGTTGTGATAGAAGAGGCCAAGGTCGTTCCATTTTGCCAAAGGTTTGATGAGTCGCTACGACGAACATTGGTTGTTTTTTCTTGTGTGAGACTGTCTAGTTGTTGGTGTTTGTGATGAGTGGTCGTCAGTCCACCAGATTTTCTAAGGTTTTTATTAATTGAAGACAGTTTGCCAGGGCGTTGAAACCCCCTGGTTAGTTGTTGTCTGATTTGGCTAGCTACGCCGGATAGAAGAGATGTGACCTGATTGATAAAACCGTGGTTTGGTGCCAGGGCTAGCTGTTTCTTTTGCTCTGGTGACAGTAGTTGTTGGGTGTGGGTCAAAATTGCTGTCAGTGAGTGCTCAATGTCAGTGACATGACCTTTAGCAGGGGTTACGGGTTGCTGAGGCTGCTTGGGTTGTTTAGAACTGTTGCCGCTATCAAGGGCAAAGCTTGCTCGTTTTACTGCTCGCATGATGGCATAGATAGGCAATATAGCTACCTGTGCCCCCAGGGTGGCGGTTGACTGTAGCTGCCGCCAGGCGAGATCCTGTCGCTTTAGTCCCTGCTGCCACTGCTGCAGTACAAACCTGAGTAATTTGCTTTTGTAGGGACGAGACGACGATGGCATAGTTGTATGACAAGCATTTCCAGACGCTTGATAAATCCTAGTTCGATCTTAGCGGAACTATGAACTCCTCTACCCCATTTCTGACAAACCTAATCCAAGTACTACGGGCCTATAGCCAGCAGGATGTGCAGACGCAATGGCTGGGTCTGTATGAAGATTGTGGTGGTGGGCTAGATATGGCTACCCAGGGCTGCCCATGGGATATCAAACCGCTGAATGGACGGCAGCATATTGCTTGGCCCCGTGGTCGAGTGTTGTGGCTCTATCAGCGGTTTACGGTGCCTGAGGTCTTACAGGGGTATCCACTCAGGGGACTGACGCTGCGTTTGTCCACTGCCTGGTGGGCGGAAGATGCCCAGTTGTACGTGAATGGTGAGTTTGTGCAGGCGGGGGATTTATTCGACTTTTTTACGCGGCTGTGTCTAAGCGAATCGGTGATGCCAGGGGACTCATTTGAGGTAGCGTTGCGGCTAGAGAGCCCAAAACATGATGCGGGGGCATTGGTGCGATCGCACCTAATCTATGAAGCCCCTAATCATCCAGTCAGTCCTGAACCCGGCTTCGTTGCCGATGAATTGCAAGTTCTGCAGTACTATTTGCAAACCTTAGCTCCAGAAAAATTGCCTGTAGTCGAAACCCTGATTACTAAAGAATGGCAATCGAGCAGTGGTGATTTGCACCAACGCCTTGCTAATTTACGCCAGAGTCTATTGCCCTTTGGCGACTGGGTAAAACAGCGTCAAATCCACTGTGTTGGCCATGCCCATCTGGATTTAGCCTGGTTATGGCCTGTGGCTGACACCTGGCGGGCGGCAGAGCGTACCTTTGAGTCAGTATTGGCCCTGCAGCAAGATTTTCCTGAGTTAACCTATAGCCATTCCAGTCCGGCCTTATTTGCTTGGCTAGAAGCCAATCGCCCTGAGCTATTTGGTCAGATTCAGCGGCAGGTGTCTGCTGGAAAATGGTCTATTGATGCGGGTTTGTGGGTAGAGCCTGAACTCAATATCGTCAGTGGAGAAGCGATCGCAAGACAGTTGCTCTATGGGCAACGCTACTGTCAAGAAAAGTTTGGCTCCCGCAGTTTAATTGCCTGGTTGCCCGATACCTTTGGCTTTTGCTCCCAGTTACCCCAGTTACTCAAGCTAGGGGGGGTAGAGGTATTTGCCACCCAAAAACTACGCTGGAACGATACCACCCAGTTTCCCCATGAGCTGTTTCGTTGGCAGTCTCCCGATGGCAGTGAGGTGTTAGGCTGGACCCTGCCTCCCATTGGCACCGATGTTGACCCGGTGCAGATCGCAGAGTACGCAGCAAAATGGGAAAAGAAAACCGATAGCCTTCATGCTTGCTGGTTACCGGGGGTGGGCGATCATGGCGGTGGGCCAACGCGGGATATGTTGCTCAAGGCCCAACGTTGGCAAAAATCCCCATTTTTCCCAAAGGTGACATTTTCGACGCCAGCAGAATTTTTGAGAGCAGCGATCGCAAATGGAAAATCTGTAGAGTGGGCACTGCCCACTAACAATTGTGAAACTTTCAATCAATTACCCCTATGGAACGATGAGCTTTATCTAGAACTTCATCGAGGTTGTTATACATCCCATGGTGATCAGAAACAGCAGAATCGTCGCGGAGAAGATTTGTTATATCAGGCAGAACTATGGGCGACGGTAGCCCAGCTAGTGGCTGGACAACCCTATCCCAAAGAGATATTAGAGACGGCCTGGAAAGGACTCTTATTTAATCAGTTTCACGACATTTTACCTGGGTCATCGATTCCAGAGGTATTTGAGGATGCGAATTGGGTGTGGGCTGAGGTGATGGCATTAGGGCAAGAGGTGTTAGACGCCGCTTTGGAGAGTTTGTCAGCTCAAGCGGTAACTGAACAAGGCCAGCCATTGCTTGTGTTTAATCCCCATAGCTGGCGACGCTCGGATGTGGTCAATGTAGTCGTCCCAGCAGGGCCGTGGCAAATTATCAATTGTGAGACTCGGCAGCCAGTTGACTGTGTAGTCAATGCGGTCAGTAATCCCTTGGGTGGGGAGATGATGCAGGACGGTCAATCTCTTAGCTTTGTAGCCCATGCTGTGCCAGCAGTGGGTTACCGTCTATATGCCTTAGTTGCCGCTGAGTCGATGGTTATAACGGAACAGTTAGGGGAGACCACTGACTTTGTTTTAGAGAATAGTTATTTGCGAGTTGTTATTTCTCCTGAGACCGGTGAGATTAGCTCTTGTCTCCATCTGGCAACAGGACGAGAGATGTTTAGTGCCGCTGCAAACCAGCTGCAATGTTTTGACGATAGCGGTCAATATTGGGATGCTTGGAATATTGACCCTGACTATGGGTCTAAGCCCTGCGCACCTGCAATGCTTGTAGCAATTGAGTGGATTGCGAATAACCCGATCCATCAACGGTTACGTGTGACTCGTCAGCTGAACCAATCAACCCTGGTGCAAGATTATAGTTTGGCGGCAGAGTCTCCTTTCCTGACAGTAGAAACTTGGGTAGATTGGCACGAAACCCAGGTGGTGCTCAAGGTGAACTTTCCAATTACCGTGGAGTCTGACTATGCGACCTATGAAGTTCCCTTTGGTGCTATTGAACGGTCTACAAAGCCGACAACTGACCATGAAAAAGCAAAGTGGGAAGTGCCTGCATTGCGGTGGGCAGATTTGAGTGATGACGCCTTTGGTCTCAGTATTCTGACGGACTGTAAGCATGGGTTTGATGCCCAACCTTGTCAGCTACGGCTGACATTACTCAAAGCACCCCTGTGGCCAGATCCAGGGTGCGATCGCGGTCATCACCACTTTACCTATGCCATTTATCCCCACGCTGGTAACTGGCAAATGGCCCATACGCCTCACCATGCCCAGGCCTTCAATATCCCACTGCGGGCCTATACGTCTAAAAACCATCAGTCTTCTGTTCAGCGGCCTTCTGCCCAGCGGGATGCCCATCGTAGCTTTCTGAGCCTTGACTCAGACCATCTCATCCTTGCGACCTTCAAACCCACTGAGATAGATCGACATAATTTTGTGGCTCGGTACTATGATGCCTATGGCAGGTCATACCAGGAAGAAAGGGCTCCCATTGTTAATAGTCTAGGGTTAACCCTAGGAGAAGCTTTAAACATTCTCGAAGAGTCCATAGACGACCCCTGCCTAAAGCGAGCTTATCAAATTCAAACCCGTCGTTTGAACTGAACTTTTCAGCAGCAGTGGTAGACATCTGCAGAATTATAGAGGCCGAGCTGTTAGTAATAACAGCTCGGCCCGTTTCTGTATATTAGGGTCGCAATAGGGGGTGGGTTATATATAGTTCGTTTGTCTACACACTACATTCAACCCAAAAGAGACCTATCAGCTAACAGTTTGGCGAAGATAATTTGAACTTTCCTTGAAGCTATTTTTGTTACCTTGGGTTGGGCATGAAAAGTTACCAAACCATGTATAGAAAAGGCACGTCCTATCTCCGCATAACTACGTGCTTTAAGCTGCTACAGGTGTTTTACTATTGCTGGTATGACTATTGTTGCTATTCTCTCCATTGGGATCTTTCACCACATCTAAGTCAATATCTAGTACTTGCATCGTCAAACCAGCCTTGGGAGAGCCGTCTGATTTTGATACGTAGGGTGTGGGCTCTACACTGCCAGTACAAATAATTAACGATCCTTTTTTCAAAAAAGGTAGTTTTCGCCAGCCAGCCGATCCTTCCCAGATATTTAACCTCACTGTGAAAGATTCATTGCGATCTTTTACACTACGCACGTAAATGGTGCCAGCCGCTACCTTCGACTGACGACCGCTGCGTAATTCCACAGTTTTGACAGTAGCGTCAGCAGCTAAATTACCGCTAACGGTCCATTTATTTAAGCCAGCACTGGACATAGAAACAAACCCCTTTTGAGATGTCAGGTGTACCCTCTCAAAGTGCCCAGCCTAACTATCAGGGTTTGTATTCTTAGTAAGATTAGGTGCAATGCCGACCCTAGCGGTGCCGAATAGAATTATAGATTTTCAGGTACTGTTCGCCAGGAAGATTCCAGGAATAGTCGTAGGCCATCCCCTGTCGCTGGACTTGCTGAAATCGTTCACGATCTGTATACCAAAGGTCTAACGCTCGATCTAAAGCTGACTCTAGGGCATAGTCGTCTGAATGGTAGAACACAAAGCCATTGCGCTTTTCAGGGGGTTTATTTTCGTCGTAGTCGATGTCAAAGACCGTATCCACCAGGCCACCAACACCTCTCACGACGGGCACTGTGCCATACTTAAAGCTAATTAGCTGAGTTAAGCCACAGGGCTCAAAGTTGCTGGGGACCACGATAATATCGGCACCCGCATAAATCAGATGGGACAGCTCTTCATTAAAGCCCAGCTCTAGATGACAGTTTGGATTATCAGTTTGATGCGCTTTTTCGTACTGGAAGTGATCGTTGGTGCTGGCATTCGTGGCTGAGCCCAGTAAAACAAACTGAGCACCCCGCTCAAGGGTACGGTACATGGCGTGATGTACTAGATGCACCCCCTTCTGCTCATCCAAACGGCCAATAAAGGCAACCAGAGGTTTGTCATCGTGACCTAGCGTCAACTGTTCACGTAGCGCTTTTTTGCTATACAACTTATTCTCTAACGTGTCTGGCGCATAGGGTTCTGGAATATAGGTATCAACCATTGGGTTCCAGAGGTTGTAGTCAATGCCGTTAAGGACACCCCTAAACTTATGTTGGTGTAAATGTAGCGTATGACCAAGACCATAACCAAAATCACCATGGTGGGCTTCCCAAGCATGGTGGGGTGAAACAGTATTCACTGCATTGGAGTAAGTAATGCCACCCTTCATATAGTTGAGGGCAAAGGGATTGAAATTATCCTGTAGGCGCTCGGGGTTGAAGTAATAGGGCTCGCGATTCAGCCCTGTGGCCCACAGTACTTCCGGACCTGCATTACCCTGATGTTTGAAATTGTGGATGGTATAGCACACACGCTGGTGCTCCATCCCGTGATACTTATAAATTTCGAATAGCAGCACGGGCACTAGGCCAGTTTGCCAGTCGTGGCAGTGGATCACATCGGGGCGTTTATTGCTCTGTTGTAAGAACTCTAGGGCTGCTTTACTAAAAAAGGCAAAGCGCATGGAGTCATCATCGCAGCCGTAGTATCGGCCCCGGTTAAACCAGTTATCTTCGTCATCGGGCTCAATAAAAAAGCAAAGACGCCCATGGACCCAGCCGCAAGAAACATCACAGCGTACTTCGGCACCGTACCAGGGCACCATGAGATCGTTGTAGGCATCGTGTAGACCCCAAATGTGGTCATACCGCATGCAATCATATTTGGGCAGAATCAGCTCTACGGCATGGCCCCGTAGCTCTAGCTCGCGACTAAGACCGTAGACGACATCCCCTAAACCTCCGGATTTGATCACTGGAGCGCATTCGGAGGCGATTTGTACGATATACATGCTGACCCCTGGCTGCTCCTAAAAATGGATGTTTACTCTGTGAGTGTTATCTAATTTAGAACGAAAGCCTTAGGTTAACCAGTCATTTATGCCTGTCAAGGGGGATAGTTTATAAAACCGCGCAGTAGTTATGGTTGCTAACCTTGGATTAGTGAGTTTAGAGGTCTCATGGTTCAGTCAATTTGGTTTGTGGAGTTTTTAGGATTGCGATCGCACCTCAATACTTTGTAAATCCATCCGACTGAGGCGGCCATGATTGTAGAGGTTGCAGACTCTTCGTTGGCTTATGATCGGACAGTGAAGCACAGTCTTTATGCCAGGGCGAGGATTGCGGACTATTGGATTGTGAATTTGGTAGATCGGCAGTTAGAGATTTATCGGCAGCCGATGGCTGATGCGGATGCAAAGTATGGATTTGGCTATACGGTCTCGGAGATTTATCAGCCTGGGCAGATAGTGAGTCCGCTGGCTATGGGTGAGAAGATTGTTGCGTTAAGCGACGTATTGCCTTAATAGCAATGTATCTAATCAGTTGAGTTGAGCTTTAAATTCTGTTGAATGTAGCCCTGAACTGTAATGTTGTTCTGTTGATAGAAAACTGGGCGTTTTGCATAGCGTTCCTGATGATTACGCTCTCGTTCTTTTGTTGCGGCTTGAGCTGTAGGGGTTTTAGAAAACTGCTCTATCACTGGATAGCTTGCACCTAGATACATCAGCATCAATTCTTGTACATGAGCGCTATTGACTAATTTTGGTGGCAAACTGTTGAAAGCTCGGGAGAGTTTTTGTTGGGTTTCTGGTGAACTGACTTGCTCGGGTTGAGTCAGATCGGCATCAAGGGGTATTTCAGCGGGCCACTGATAGAAGGCTTGTTCGGCCAGGACCGTCAACCATGGGGCAAATTCAGGGTGATGCCAGAGGGTGATTTGGTTGTCTAACAGTGAGTTGACCAGGTCGGTTGGCTCTAGTGGCTGTAATTCTGATGATGGATCGGCAGTATAAAAGTCGTCGATATTATCGTTGAACCAGGCGTACCAGGTGGAGCTGCTGTCGAGGTCTGTAAATTTGTCAGGAGCTGTAGAGTCCTCAGAAGCAGCACTGCTGGGTTGTTGAGGAGTTAAACCAATCGTTTTTGCTTGAATGTAATTACGGACAAGCCAGGTTAACCATGGCATCAATCCTAGCTTGATGGAGCTGGCTAGGATGAAGTCCCGTAAGGTCGATAATGGTTGGTTCAACTGTTGTTTATGCATTCTGAAAGTTTAGTACGAACATTGTTTTGGATCAAGCTTATTTACATTTTTTAGTGTCACCAAGACATGAATTGATGTCTTAATGATGTAATAAGTTGTGTCTGTAGATTTAGAAGCAGTATCATAACCACTATGACCAAACGTGTGCAAGTAACTCTTCCAGACCGCCTAGCAGAAGCTCTAGAGCAGTGGGCTGCTTATGATGGCCGACCCCTGAGTAATTTATGTGCTTTTTTGCTGGAAAAGGCAGTGCTTGATGCTAAGCAAGCGGGTGCTGAGTGGTCTGAGTCTGATAACGCCTCTGACAAGTCACACAAGTGATTGCAAAGTCACACAAGTGATTGTGAGGGGTATCTATTTGAGCGACATCTACTTTGTGCTCCTGCAAGACTTCGGACATTACAACGTAAGAGGTATGGACATCGTCCTTGAGCTGTTCTAATTGCTCCAGGAATGCCATTAGGTCTTTAGATCCATGGGTGTATGCACTCAGACTGAATGGTAGTAAATCAGAAGATATACATCGGTGAGTGATTCCTGCTAAAAAGTTAATGCTTAGATATTTAGAACGGTTTGAGCGGTGATGGCTAGGTCTGGGAAAACGGCTGAATTGATAATTTGTTGGTCTGTGTAGATTTTTTCTTGGTAAGTTCCGTCTATCAGTATGAGCACGGTGACTTGAGCGCGATGAGGGTCGATAATCCAGTATTCTGGGATGCCCCAGTCCTGATATTGCTGGCGCTTCCATTCGTAATCGCGGCGATAATTGTCGCTGGTGGGACCGCCGGGGCTGACGACTTCGGCGATCAATTGGGGTGGTGGATCGCCCAGCACAAGGGCGGTTTTGTTGAGTAGGGTTTCGAGCTGCAGGTGGTCTGGGCGAAGGATAACCAGGTCGGGATGGCGAGATTTACGATTGTCGCCGATGGGGTTGACCTGCATGGTGAGGACGTGGGCAACGATGAGGGTGGCGTCTACATGGGCTTCAATCTGGGCGGTGAGAAGTTTGACCAAGAGGTTATTGATCCAAGCTTCGTTTGGCACTTCTACCAGTTCTCCATTGCTCAGCAGGTCGTACCGGATATCTGAACCGTCATCGTGGTCTAGATACTCGGTGAAGGTCATGGGTTTTGCCTTTGCCTGGGTCATTCGCCTAACCTCCTGGTGTTCAGGATCTTTATTAAGTTTAGCGGGTGTAGTTGGACGCTGGAAAATATCAGCTTTTTTTACTGAATCGGGTGATACTGGGCTGTAGGTCCTGATAATGACTCCACTCTGCCACGGTATGAACCAGATGAAAGCCAGGGAACTGCTGAGACGCTATCGCCAGGGAGAGCGGGACTTTCGTGGGGTGGACTTACGTGGTGAGTCGCTGCGGGGGCTGGATCTGACGGAGATTGACCTGTCGGGGGCGAATTTGTCGAAGACAGACCTGCGGGGCACCCAGTTTACTCGGGCGCAGTTGGTGGAGACTGAGTTTGCCTATGTGAAGGCGGGGACCCGGCGACGGTGGAGCGTGCCGATTGTGATGGTGGCACTAGTCGTGTTAGGGTTGGCAACTTTTCTGCTGGGAGCTTTTTTAGCTCTCTTTTGGGGTGCTATTTTTGATCCAGCATCGAATATGTTTGGGTCTGGCAACAACACTGTAGAAGCCATCTCTGGGTTAATTGGGTTGGGGGTAGTTGCGATCGCAACATTCATCTATTATCGCAAAGGTATTTTGGCAGCATTAGGAGCTTTTGCTTTTGCTTTTGCTTTTGCTTTTGCTGTTGCTGTTGCTTTTGCTGTTGCTGTTGCTGTTGCTGTTGCTGTTGCTGTTGCTGTTGCTGTTGCTGTTGCTGTTGCTGTTGCTGTTGCTGTTGCTGTTGCTGTTGCTGCTGTTGCTGTTGCTGCTGTTGCTGGTGCTGTTGCTGTTGCTGTTGCTGTTGCTGTTGCTGTTGCTGGTGCTGGTTGCTGGTTGCTGGTGCTGCCTCTAATAATATAGCACTCATTGTTATTCTCACCATTGCTACTATTATATTATTTTCAGGAGTTAATTTTATTGTTGCTCGTCGTGCCCTGGCCGGAGATCCACGCGATCGCCTGATTCGAGACATGGCAGTTAGTCTTGCTTCGTTTGGTGGTACGAGTTTTCGTCATGCTAACCTCACAGATGCGACGTTCTCCCATGCAGTGCTCAAAGGGGCTCATTTTCAAGCCGCTACCCTACGCCGCACCTGTTTTCATCTCAGCAACAAGCTTCATCTCTCCCGTGCCTACACCACCATTCTGGCCAATCGCACAGCACTAAATCTGTTAGTGTCTCTTAAACCTGAAAAAGAAAAATCCTATGTCGGTCTTTCTCTTAAAGGAGCTTTTTTAGAAAATGCTGATCTGGCAGATCTTAACTTAACCGAAGCCGACATTAGCCATGCCACTTTGGCCCATGCGGATCTCCAACGGGCCACCCTGACCAAAACCCAGGCCCTCGGCACCAACTTTACTGCCACTAATCTCACCGCTGCCTGTGTGGAAGCTTGGAATATTGACAATACTACTCATCTAGACGGAGCTATCTGCGATCATATTTATCTGCTAGAAAACCAACAGGAACGTCGCCCACACACAGGCGACTTTGCCCCCAGCGAGTTCACCAAACTCTTTGAGGAAGTGCTGAATACGGTGGATCTAATCTTTCGGGATGGCATTGACTGGCAGGCATTTTTGCAAACCTTTAAAGAGGTGCAGGTACAGCATGAGGGTGCTGCCCTGGAGATTCAGAGCATTGAAAATAAAGGCGATGGGGTGATGGTGGTGCGCCTCAATGCTGACCCAGCAGCGGATAAAGAACAGATTCATCTTGCCTTTACCCAGGGGTATAACAAAGCTTTGGCAGAAGCGGAGCAGAAGTATAAAGCTGAATTACAAGCCGCTCAAATTACAATTGAACATCAAACGGAGATTATTGATTTACATCGACAGAACAGTGCTGATGTGAAAGCAATTGCCATGCAAATGGCACAACAGTCGATCACAATTGAAGCTAAAGCGATATCGGAGAGTAAAGCAATGGAAGGGAATGATCAGAGTCAAAATATTAATGTTGGTGGTGATTTTAATGCGGATAATTCCATTGTGAATTTTGGTGCCATCAGCGGTCAGGTGACGAATCAGATTAATCAGCTGGGGACAGAGCAGTCTGAGTTGCAGGGCTTGCTGACGGACTTGCAAACGGCAATTGAGTCGGAGTCAGAGCTGAGTGATACGGATAAAACCGATGCATTGGAGCAGGTGGAAAAACTGGCAGAGGCGGGGAAAGCGCCTGAGGAAAATCAGTCGCGGGCAAAACGGGCGATTGGGGTGATTAAGGATATTACGTCAGGGCTGACGGAGACGAATAAGCTGGTGGAGGTATGTCAGAAACTGTTGCCTGTGATTGCTAAGGTGTTTGCGTTAATGATTTGAAATGGCAGACATTATGCTTTTGAGGTTGTTGCTGTGGGGATGGTGGATAGTTGGGAGAGTTTTGGTGAGGTGTGATTGATATTGGTTTAGGGATTGCCCATCCTACGGAGACTTTTTAATATGTTTGTTTTTGTCGAAAGATTATTATTCTGCAGGTTGGTCTTTGGGGATGGTGGGTAATGGAGGTTTGGGTGAGGTGTGATTGATATTGGTGGAGGGGTTACCCTGGGGATGGTGGGTAATGGAGGTGTGGGTGAGGTGTGATTGATATTGGTGGAGGGGTTACCCACTCTACGGCTGAAATTTGGTCAATGGGTCATTGGGGGAATCTCTGGGGATGGTGGGTAATGGAGGTGTGGGTGAGGTGTGATTGATATTGGTGGAGGACGGGTTACCCACTCTACGGCTGAAATTTGGTCAATGGGTCATTGGGGGAATCTCTGGGGATGGTGGGTAATGGAGGTGTGGGTGAGGTGTGATTGATATTGGTGGAGGGGTTACCCACCCTACGGTTTAATTACCGTTGGTGGGTCATGGCGATGACTGTAGCTACCGTGAAGGCAGGGATATCACTTATCGTAGGTAGGGCATCTTCACTTGCATAGATCATTGGTAACTCTTGTGCTTGCCATACCCAAACCTGCTGACGCTGGATATCGATCAGCCAGGCTAGCTGAGTACCATTGCCCAGACAATGCAGAATCTTGTTTTGTAAACCAAGGGTACTTTGGTCTGGAGAACGGATTTCAATTAGCCAATCCGGTGGGCCTTCAAGGGGGCCATCTTCATCCGAAAATCGGTCAATCGCTACGACTGCAATATCAGGAACGGGGGATAACGGTGGCACAATACAGCGTAGTTCCTGAGTCGCTTCGTAAGCCTCTGTACGAGCATTAATTGCATTCACCAAATTGCGCTGTAGGCGAGAGTGAAACAGCGTTGGCATAATTTTTTGCTGTGCTTGACCGTTAATAAACTCCCAGGCAGGAGATGCTTCGATATTGGGCTGTTTGAGAAACTCGGCTAAACGGTCGGTGATGGTGGAAGGCTGCATTGTGGTCTCCGGTTATCCACATAATGATGATGCCTGAAAAAATTGGCGGTGCCAATGGTTGTCTTTGGGGATGGTGGGTAAGGGAGGTGTGGGTGAGGTGTGATTGATATTGGTGGAGGGGTTACCCACCCTACGGGGCATCCCTATTCTAATGAACCGAATCGTTCTTGGTATTTGGCTAATAATGCTTCTGCGTCATCTGCTCGCTGCTTTTCCTGGGCTGTCTGCTGCTCCATGTCTACCATGGTCAAAAACTTACGACCATCGGGACGATAAATTTCTAAGCCATCATCTTTCATGACAAACCGAATATTGAGCCGTGGACTGACCCATCCATCCATCTCATCAATGCAAACAAGCTTCCCCTGTCGTTCCCAGCCTGCTAGCTCTAGCTCATCCGGATCGTAGATGTAATACTCTTCTACGCCGTAACGCTCATAAAATTTGAACTTTCGCAGCATTTCAGCTGGACGATTACCAGGGGATAAAATCTCAAAGACTATTTGAGGAGGAATATTATCTTCTTTCCATTGTTGGTAAGAGCCCCGATCTCCCTTAGGACGCCCAAATACAACCAATGTGTCAGGCGCTTGTCGCGTTTTGTTATCCCCTTCTACTGGATACCAGAAAAGATCGCCAGCCACAAACACATCTGCTTGTTCAGCAAACAGCAGCTCCAGATTTTCCTTGATGGTGACGATCCAACGAAACTGTTTGGTATTGTCAGCCATAGGTTGGCCGTCGCTGTCTGGATAGCTGATGTCAGTTTTAAGATTGGGAAGTGTTGATGTCACTGGGCTCAATCCTCCAAAGAACTCGCTGCTGGTTGGTGGCAAGTAGTTCAAATATACCAAATTTGGAAAGAGGCTTCCTTTTATGCCAGAACGGTTTTCAGTACCCAATCCCTAATCAATGGATTCACCAGCTCGGGGCGATCATCATGGGGACAATGGCCCGCTTCTAAAAAGTGTTCCTCAATGTCGGTGTAATACTTCCTAAATAGCTCACTGCGTTCCTCACAGTTCATCCAAGGATCTTTTGTACCCCACAGCAACAATAAAGGCCGCTCTAACTGGGATAACAACACATCTACCCGCTCACCCCTTGGAGCCTTAAACAAGGCGGCAAAGGCAGCTGGTGCCTCTGGCTCAGTGGCTGGCCGATAGATATTCTCGATCAATTCATCAGTTACCGCATCCTGATTTACATAGACCTGTTTCAGGGTCTTGCGAATATAAGACTTCTTTTTTACAAATTGGAAAACAAACCAGCTGGGAATCGGACTGAGAATAATGTTTTTAATCAGTGTGCCAATTGTCTTCTTAAACGAGCTGGGTTCCTGTGTCGGCATTTGATCGGTAAATGAACCTACCCCATTGAGCAATACCGCACCTTTTACCCACTGGGGCCGAGTGGCTGCTGTAAACAAACAGCTGTAGCCCCCGATGGAGTTGCCCGCAATCACTGCTGGACGACCGATCACCTGCTCGATAAAGTCGCTGAGCTGATCGCGCCATAGGTCAGAACTGTAACCACCAGACGGCTTTGATGACCGCCCAAAGCCAATCAGGTCGATGGCCCACACTTCAAAATCCTGCTGTAGCTCGGCGATATTTTTGGTCCAATGGTCGGTCGAGGCACCAAATCCATGCACTAGCAGCAACGGTGGCCGCTCGGTACGTGGCTCACCTGAGCGGACGTAGTAAACGGTGAAGTTGCGCCAGGTCCAGGTTTTGCCGGTAGTGGGTGCAGCTGCGATGGTCATAGGTCGATTGGGGTTGAGCAATTTAGTAGGATTCAAAAATTGATGCTGTAGGGGCGTTGCCGATCCCCTTGTAGAGGCATTGCATGCAACGCTTCTACAAGGGGATGTGTTAAGTAATATTTCGTTACTTGTTTAAGTCTATCGTGGGTTCTGCCTGCTTGTCGCAATCGACCGCTAGGCTGGAAAAAATGCTGTTTTGCCTCTGTTATGGCTTTTTCTCGATCTTCCCGTCGTCGTACGTTTCAGTTGTGGTTTGAGCGGTTGATGGTTGCGATCGCAATTATCAACCTCCTGCTTGTCGCCGTTGACATCAGTTATATTCGCTTCCGTGATCTATACCTAAAAACCGTGCCAGAGCTGACCACCTGGTACGGCGTAACCTTTAAGGGGATTCAACCGCAGCGCGATACCCAGGCTTACTTAGACCGAGTTGAGGCGCTCAAAAAGACCCTAGAAACCGAGGGGCCTGAGTCAAACAAAGCCAAGCGAGAAATAGCCTACCTGCGTCGGAGTAGTATCGACCTGATTGATGAAAATCCCTTTGAGGTGGCCAATAAGTCGGGCACATTGGAACGGATTAAGCAGTTAGTGCGCGATCGCACCGAAATCAACGGTTCCTCCAAGGACGCATTTGAAACCTTTTGGAGTCCAGAATATTTAGAAAAGGGCTGGGTGGACGAAATCGCCTTTTTTGATGATAAAGTCGTTCCCTTGATGGAAACTAACTATTGGCGGAGCATTGGTTTCAACGGTTTACCCACCGATCGCTTTTGGATCATTGATATTCCCTTTATTGCCCTCTTTGCCATTGAATTTCTAGCCCGGACGTTCTACCTGAGCCGTCGCCATACCAATACCACCTGGTTCGATGCCATGCTGTGGCGAATATATGATTTACCCCTATTTTTTCCCTTTTGGCGTTGGTTGCGAGTAGTGCCCGTGGTGATTCGGTCCAATCAGGCTCAGTTATCACAACTCGACAACATCCAGAGTCGCTTGAATCGCATTTTAATTAGTCAGTTTGCAGTGGAATTGACGGAAGTCGTTTTTCTACGCATGATCGATCAAATTCAAAACCTGGTTCAGGCTGGTCAGATTAGCCGTTGGTTCTTTGAAATCACAGCGGGAAAAGAAAACTACATTGATCTAAATGACGTCGATGAAGTCCAAGTCATTTCTCAACGCCTCACCGATATTGTGGTGAATAAGGTACTGCCTGAAATCAAGCCCGAAGTGGATGCTATTCTTGGCCATGCCGTTACGGGAGCCATCTCCCAGGCTCCTGCCTATCAGGGCCTGACTATCTTCCCAGGCTTTACCAGCATTTCTGAGCAAATTACCCAGCAAATTTCAGCAGAGGTCACCAAGAACCTTTATAGCAGTTTGAAACAGGCCTTAGCTGATGATAAAGGGGCTGAACTCATGGGCAAATTGGTGGAAAGCTTTGGTCAACATTTACGGGATGAGCTGCGGCAGGGAAATACCCTGACTGAGTTGCAAGAGTTGATCAATGCCTTCCTAGAAGAAATGAAGGTCAATTACGTAGAACGTCTTGCGGTTGATGACTTAGAAACTCGTCAAGCCAATACCTATCGTCTCTATGGAACGACCCAAAAATCACGGCCTGCCCCGGCCAAAATAGTAGGACGATAGTCAGGATTATCGCTAGTTCAAAAGAACTATATAGTAAGGGAATAATCCTAGGAAAGTGAATTTAGTAGGAAGCGCTTAGACATCAAGGATCGGCTGTGAGCCAAATAATTGATTGATTCAAGACTAACTAAACTTGCTATTTCCAGTATTTGTCTTAACCTAGGACTAATTTCTTTTCTGTACCCAACCTACTTACTTGACCAAACCCACTGCTACCTCCATGGCTACGCAACGATCTGCTGCTAAGTTTCCCCAACAGCGGTGGCAGATTTTTCCGCCCCAGGTGCAGCAGGCGCAGCGGATGGCGACAGTGACGCAGCTATCACCTTTACTGGCTCAAGTCTTGATTAATCGGGGGGTACAAACACCAGAGCAGGCGTGGCTATATCTAGATCCCGAGACGCAACAACTGCCGTCGCCACTAGATGAATTTCCAGATTTACTCCGCAGTGTAGATTTATTGGCAACGGCCATTGAGCAAGGGCATAAAATTGCTATTTGTGGTGATTACGATGCGGATGGCATGACCAGCACGGCCTTGTTGCTGAGGGCACTGTGGCATTTAGGGGCAGAGGCCCACTATGCAATTCCCAGCCGCATGCAAGAAGGCTATGGTATCAACAGTCGCATTGTGGATGATTTTCATGCAGAAGGGGTGAGACTAATTCTCACGGTCGACAATGGCATTGCCGCCTATGAGCCCATTGCCCATGCCGTAGAGCTAGGTCTTACGGTGATTATTACCGATCACCACGATTTGCCAGAACAGCTGCCACCGGCCCAGGCGATTTTAAACCCTAAACTGTTGCCGATGGGGTCTCCTTACTATGGGGTGGCTGGTGTAGGCGTGGCTTATATTCTTGCGGTGTGCCTTGCCCAGGCGCTAAATCGTACCCAAGATCTGACGGCGTCATCGTTAGAGTTATTTACCTTAGGCACCATTGCTGATCTGGCTCCTTTGGTGGGGGTAAATCGTCGCTGGGTGCGGCGGGGGCTCCAGCTATTACCTAGGTCTCGCATTCCTGGCATTCAAGCACTGATTGAGGTAGCGGGCTTAGACCAAGGAAAAAAAGCCTTAAAACCCGAAGCAATTGGCTTTCGCTTAGGGCCACGTATTAATGCGGTGGGCCGTATTGCTGATCCGCAGATTGTGATTGATATGCTTACCACTGACGATGTGGGGGTGGCATTGCAGCGAGCCATGCAGTGTGAAGAGACCAATACGCTGCGCCAGCGCATGTGTGAGCTGATTGAAACTCAGGCGGTAACCTGGTGTGAGGAGCAACAGGCCCAGGGTAAGCTCAATTTGCAACAAGAACGGGTACTGGTTGTTGTGCAGCCGGATTGGCATCATGGTGTGATCGGGATTGTTGCCTCCCGTCTGGTGGAACGTTATGGGGTTCCTGTTTTTATTGGCACCTACGAAGATAAAGCGCAAAAAGAGATTCGTGGCTCTGCCCGAGGTATTCCTGAATTTAATGTGTTTGAGGCCCTGCAAGCCTGTGAGGATCTGTTGGATAAGTACGGTGGCCACCGAGCGGCAGGGGGATTCACCTTTGCTGCGAAAAAACTGCGTCAGGTAAAATCGCGGCTGAGTCATTTTGCCTGTCAACATCTGCAGCCAGACTATTTAAAGCCTTTGGTGGCAGTGGATGTAAAGGCTAATTTGGCAGACATCACGTTAGATCTTTACGAACAAATTGATTATCTCCATCCCTGTGGTATTCAAAATAATGAGCCAGTGTTTTGGACACCTATGGTCAATGTGGTGGAACAACAAATCATCGGTAAGGATCGCAAACATCTAAAACTTACGTTGGCCCAGACCCATCCAGATACTGAGCATGTAACTTCTATAAAGGCGCTTGCCTGGCGTTGGGCTGAGTATCATCCGTTGCCCCATCAGGTGGATATTGCTTACAAAGTTCGTCTCAATGAGTGGCAGGGACGGCAATCGGTTGAATTAGAACTTTTAGGTGTAAAGCTAGCGCAGCCTGATCTTTTATCTAGCTCAATTCCGCCTTGGTCTGAGGAGTCGAGTCCGTTGGTAGAGCCTGAGAGTCTTTTGCCTGAAACAAGTCCCCAAGCTAACGCTGTCAATGTACCAAGTGTGGATGCGCCAACATTGGCAGAAAAATTGGCGGTGACACCTAGGCGGTCGGCTGTGTCCTCAGGGCTACCGCAGGGCAATCATGGCCAGACTCCTAAGGTGCAAGAGTCGTCTCTGACAACGGCAGTTGACTCTCTGCCTAATTCTCCATTAGATAATGGGTCGTCGCTGCCAGCAGGCGCGACCCATGCTGAATTTTTCTATGGTAAGCGTCGCTATGTGAGTACTATTCAACAGGATAATGCTCAGGAGCTTCAGATTCGTAATGATGAAGGACATGTATTAGTGGTGCAATTGGTCCAGCGTCGTGGTGTCTTGTATGTATCTGGCGAGAGCCCCGAAGTAGTGGACCTGTCGGATATTTACTATTTTAATCTGTTGCGAGCTGGTCTAAATACGCTAGAACTCAAGCAAAAAACGAGCTTGTTGATTTACAAGGATGAGCTGCTGGCTGAAAAGGATGAACTTTTAAAGGAGAAGGATAGCCAAATTGCTACCCTGAACCAACAAATTCAGATTCTAGAAGAGAAAATCACGCAGTTATCGGATGAAAAACAGACGGCGTTTCAGGACCTGCAAACTGCGTTGCAACAGCAGCAGGCTGCGATCGCAGACCAAGAAGCCCACATTGTGCAGTTACAGACTGATCAACCTCGACGCACGACTGTACCACCGCCAGATCCAAACGTAATTAAGCAAGACGTTCGTAAGGCCTTGGGCGATAGCGTTTGGTTTTGTATTCAGCCAGATTCCCAAAAAGATTTTTGTGCGGCGTATCGTCACCATCACATGCTCCAATCTGATGGGGCTGACCCTGACATAGCAGATTACTCTGAAGCCGGTATTCGACTGAGTTTTGCGGTAGAGCGTGAAGTGATGCAACCGTTTTTTACGGATTTGTATGATTTTGTGCGTTTAGAAGGACGGTCAAAAATTGGCAGCATTGAGCTAGGCCAAAACCGGAAATATAGTCTGGGGCTGCTGCCGCCATTGCTCGCAGAACAATGGCGCACCTTTAAACCAGATGCCTTAACTCAGCAGCAGAAACTGCCGGACAAGCAACTCTACCGTACGCTGACAAATCCCAATAGTCTGAGCGACCGCGACAGTGACCTATTGATGGAGTTTTTTGAACAGTGGGAGCATCCCATGGCAAGTTGTTTTGGCCAAAAGGGTAAGCAGGCAGCAGCCAGTTTAGATCAGATTAGTCGATTGCAAACGATTGCTTCCCATGGTGAACGTTTTCTGTACGAGTGGCACTACAAACTACTACGACAGCTGATTGTGGGTGGCTCAAATCGACGCGGTTTATTTAGGCAGATTTACGGAGGATAACCTGCGATTGATAGATATCTCTGTTAAGACCTGTGGATAACTTAAAAAGGGCAAATAGCCGGAAATAGACATATTTTTATTGAAATTTAAAGATGGCTAAAATGTTTCCATGCCAATATCTTGAGTGCTTTCAGCTATTTCAATACTTTAGGTTTGCTACAGTGAAGCGCTGCGAATCATTAGGGACTTGGTGGCATCTCCTAACTTTTCCACATGTTTTCCACAGAGTTTTCCACAGCCTCGAAATGTTTTCCACAGGTCTTTTAACATACTCCCCAGTCCGTAATTTAGTAAAGGCAGACTATATCTGGATAACCAACCATAATTAGTTAATAAGGGTTCGGTTATTTAGTTTTAGCGGACGTACTGGGAAAACCTTGGGGAATCCATACTTTACGAAGCCAACCGGTAATATTCCGGCAACTTTAGTTAACTAAATATTTAGTTGTGTTGGTAAGTGGTATCAAAGTGGGGACCCTGAACCTGCGTGTCAATATACACATATTGATGTATTGGTACGCACATGTGTTATGTAGTCTCCATATCAATGTATAGCTGAATCTTGAAGGCTGTGATTGTCATCAATCCTAATTACTTTTCCGGCGTATATCCTTAAGTTTTGTATAACTAAGTGATGCTATCCCAGTGCGCTTCTGCCGTATAAATACATAGATGATAATGAGTGGTCAAGTTATTGATACTGATGTCAGCTACCTATCTCATGAGCAAGATACTTGTTATAGGCATGAGCTCAAGATTTGCGATCGCGTCATTCAACGCTACCCGTATCATTATCCGGCCTGGAATTATCGCAGCTATTTATTAGCCAGTATCGGTCAATATAAAGACGCCGCCGCAAGCTATCGGCACACATTGTCTTTGAAGTCCACAGAACATCGCGTATGGTGTAATTACGGTGCTGTTCTTGAAAAACTGGATGCATTAGACGAAGCGGCTAAATGCTACGGCCATGCGCTGAAGCAATCTCCATCTTATTTCAAAGCCCAGTATCGTAAAAGTAAAAATCTGCATCGAAGGGCCTTATATGGCGAAGCAGTTGTGAGTTATGAGCAAGCAATTCAGTTGAGACCTGATTTTTATAAAGTTTGGTATTATCGCGGCAAGGCCCTGCTCCAACTTGATCGGACCGATCAGGCCATTGCCAGTTTTAATAAAGCATCCGAACTCTACGATGGTGATAGCAAACTCTGGTTAATTTTGGGGCGTACCCTATTGCAAGTACAAAATTACCCAGATGCCTTGAGGGCTCTAAATCATGCCATTCGCCTTGAATCAGATAATGCCATTGCCTGGAGCTATCATGCGGCAGTCCTTAAGGCTCAAGGGTCTTTAGAAGATGCGCTGGTTAGCATGGAAAGATCTGTAACCCTAGAGCCGGGTGAATCGCGATTCTGGCATTTGCGAGGGTTAGTGCTGCTAGAGCTGGATCAGCTTGCTGCTGCTGAAGAAAGTTTTACGACATCCTTGAAGTTACAGGCTTATAACCATCAAGGCTGGTTGGCAATGGGATGGGCATTGCAAAAGATGGGCAACTTTAGCCGAGCGATTGAAGCCTACGATAAGTCGCTTGCTATTGAGCCTGATCAACCATTTGCGTTTTATAACCAGGCACGTTGTCATGCTCGTTTAGGTGAAGATACCTGGGCCATTGAGCATTTACGTCGAGCCATGTCACTGGATCCTAAAATTTATTCGGAACGAGCCTACGCGGATCCATTGCTACAAAATATTTTGCAAGATATGGAAGACAATGACAGCGGCGAAGACTTAAAAGAAATAGAGATGTTCGCCATTGATTCCCATTAACATAGGGAGACCCTCTATGGAAGGTCTCCACATATTTGTAATGGAGCTAAGCGGACTCGAACCGCTGACTCCCTGCATGCCATGCAGGTGCTCTACCAGCTGAGCTATAGCCCCTCGGACTTATTACACAATAATCTCTTGCTAGGAGCCTAGCGTCAAGGGATAACAGCACTCTTTTTCGAGTTCTAAAGTAATCTGGGGCAAGCCCTCACTGATCGTTGCTCAGTTGTAAAACTTGTAGCTGTCTGATAAACCGGGTGGATTTTGGCTTCGCTCAGTCAACTTAATGGCCAAGCCTGCGTTACTGACTAATCGAAATCCTGGGTAGTAGCCGTCGATATCCCAGGGCATCCACAAGGGAGTGTCCCTACAGAGTTGCCCATTTTAATCGGGTTTAATGAATTCGGATTTGGTATAAGTTTGGTTTGGCGGTTCGGTTGCTCTAAACGTTGCCTTCTGTTTGCTGGCAACGCTCTAATTCAAGACTTATGGCTTGTAGTCGCTCCCTGTAGTGATCAACAGCACATCTAAATGATGCCAAGATCACCAAAATTGCATCGGAATTGATGGGGCGTACATCGTTTCTATAGATAGAACGAACAAGCTCGTTCTTCCCCACCATTCTTTCGGAGTCTTGAACCATGACACCCGCTCAAATCGAAGGTCTTCAAGTTTGCTTCTGTTTTACGGTGTCCATGGTGATTTTGGTTCCGCTGTTTTGCTGGGTTTTGCCTAACCGTCAGCACGTCCTCTAAAGCCGTCCATGTTTGCCATCCTTAACCTTAGTCCCTCAGGCATCTACCTATGCAACTCACTTATCTCAGTACACTTTAAACTCATGCTACATAAGCTTGAGAAATCATCAAAACCGATTTCTAGCTTTGCCTTAGAGGCCTTAACTGCAGAATAAGGATACTCACAGAGTTCCTGCCAAATTCACTGCACATAACGTTACTTCGCAGGTGTATTACAGCGCATAGGTTCAAGTTTTCAATGTTGAATCCAGTAGAGTAGACGTCATATAGCCCTTGACTACTGTCAAGGGCTTTTTTTGCTCTGATTGGCGGACACGTTTGTATGGACCCTTTTCTCAATCTGGACTGACTTTAAACACAATCTGTTTTTAGATTTTATCCATGGGTAATAGGGTGCTCATATTGATCTCTTCACGCACCTCACGACTTACGTAGCAGTCTTCCTTAAGGCATTTAGCTAATAGTTTATTGACGTCATAGTATTCTTTAAGAGCGTTTATTTCAGATTTTGTGAAGTTCCAGTCATGGCCTATATTTCGGGTCTCCAGAATAATAGTTCTAAAATGTTCGGTCCATGGCTTTAAATTTTCCATCCACCACCGTTCAGAAATTTCTAGTTCATTCGGTAGTTTTACCTTTAAGTCTGCTAATTGCTCTTGTAGTTGGGTGTCGATTGAATCATTAATACATCGATCTACAGATGGGATAATACTCTTGTAATTCTTTTCTAGCCTCACTCTTATTTGCTTCTTTTTTGTCTTTGAGCTTAGATTATTAAATTTAAGAATGCTTTTCTGAATTTCTAAGCAGTAGTTTAAAACTTTGATTAGGTCTGAATCCAATAAAAGATCTTTGCTAACTTTTCGTTGTTTAGCGATCGCACTTTCCTTGACTATCAAATTAAAATAAAATACTTGCCCGATCGCTTTAAGGTTAGAAATGTCTTGCTTACTCTTGATTGAGGCTGATTTATCGTTAAGCCAAGCAAGAAAAAGGCTGATATTTTCATTTTTTTCAACGATTTTATCGATCTCATTTTTGATGAGTTTAATTAAATAGTCGGCTTGTGGTAGCATACATGCAACTAATAGTAAAACCTCTTGCCATCTGTAGTCGTTGATATGAGTGACGAGTAAATTGAGCAGTTTATTTTGCTCTTTTGGATCTAGCGTCTTAACGATTTTAAGGCTGACAAAATATTCATGAAATGTTCTATGGGAGAATGAATAAATTCCCTTAGCTACCTCAACAATTAAACCATGCTGAGCGATCATCGACTTTAGTACTGAGTTACAAGCGGTTTCAATGTCGTCTGGTGCGTAGGTAGACTCGGGTAAATTAGAGATATATTCCCTGATTTCATATTCAACGGTTTCTTTTTTGAATAAGCCTTCATTTTTTTCAAAGGTAGCGTAGGCTATTTTACTGAGTAAATCTTCTTTTTTATGTTTAGAGAGCTTTCTATAGGTTTCAGGGCGTTCCACAGCTCGGCTAATATCCCACTTCCGCAATAAAACATCCAGACCTTCTTGATAGAGTTCGGCTTGATTTTTAGGAAACTCTTCCGATTCCTCAAAGACAATACATAATAATGTTAGTAGTAACGGATTAGTGGCAAGTTCACTAATTTCTTGGTCATCCTTAAGTCGGTTGATAAACTTTTTAGTTTTTCGAGGAGACTGTTTAGTAGCAAACCAGTTGCTGACAAAGATAGCAATTTGCTCTTTGGTAAAGTCACATACTTCGACTTCTAAAAAACGTTCAAATCTATATTCACTTGCGGCTAATCTACAGGTGATAATAAATCTGTTGTGACTAAAAAAATGTGATAATTCTTTTATCTGTCTGATAACACGATGAAAATTTTCTTTTCTAACTTCATCTAAGCCATCAAAAAGAAATATGACCCTGGCTTCTTTCAACAGCCTTGCCAAGATTTCTGGATTAACTTTGTAATGACTTAACTCATTTTCGATATGCGTTTTTAGGTCAACGTCATGGGCTTGATCTTGAAAATCCTTAAGGGATACAAAAATAGGGACATGACCCGGTAGAAGTTCTGATCGATTTGTAAACGTTGCAATATATTTAAGGAAGGTAGTTTTTCCGGCTCCTGGTTTCCCTAAAATCATCAGTTTTGAGCAATTTTGTAGCAGCTCAATGCCTGATATTTTTGTTCCCTCAAATAGTCTGGATATATTAAATTTTGGATCGTTCTTCTTGGTACGCTGTTTGATTTTTTCAACTAGATCCGATAGCTCTATCCGTCTTTGCGATGGAATCTGGTTAGTAATCTTGACTTCTGTAAAAATATCTTCCACTTCAATGGGCTTGCTCATGTCAAGAATTTGTATCTTGCCGCATCTTGCATCAATGAGTTCTTGAGTATCCTGTTGAACTGTTTTGACTAAATCATCAATTGCTGTGTCGATAAGTTGAGCCGTTTGTATCGTATCTGAATGTGCTTTTTGGTACATGTCAAGCACCTCTAAAAAGAGGAGCTTAGCCTTTCCCGGAAAATTCCCAGAAGGCATCTTGAACTTTTTATACACCTGAGTCATCCGAGAGCTGTATCGGTCTCTGGAGATGTTTAATTCTTTGGCAATGACTAAATCTGTCAGTTTAATCTTGGTGAGACGTGCTATAAATGCCTCTTTCTCAAATGAGTTTAGGCCTTTTTGATCGGCTACCATCTCAAGATATTTTTCAGGGATAGAAGGCATATTCAGGAACTTAGAAGACTTCCATCTGTTATAACATCATATTTCGTTGATATAACATTATGTATAGTCGAGTGATATGACTCTTATAGAAATAGACCGAACAGTGTTGAAAATAAAATGCTGTTGCTAGAATTGACATGGGCTGGAATGCATGATCCTCTGATAGCGTTCATTCCGTTTCTAGGATGTCAATCTGTGTAAATGACTTTTGAGTTATTGATTTCAGACGTTTCCGGAAAAGATCAGCGAAGTCAACAGGTATGTCAATGAAGTCAACAGATATGTCAGCGACAAATATGCGATTCTTGATATCAATGAGTTCCTGATGTCGTTGCAATAGTTGAGAGTAAGATCAACGCATATGTTTATGTAAGTTGATTGTTGACATTGTTTAAATCCTGTAGAGATTTTTTGTTGGCTAGAAGAGTTGTTCGCTGCATTTATTAGTCTAGACTGGTTTAGAGGTATGACTCATTTAATAGAACAGGATTGGTGTGATGATGCGATTCATACACACCGAGAGTTTCTGGCGTTAGCGATGCATGGAACGTTCAACACAAAGGATGACTTGCATGAATGTCACAAGCCCTGTTTTTTGCCTGCTGATGTTTGTTTGGGAGGGATTGGCATGGTTTACACCGAAATTACTGCCTTTAAGAAAGGGGTGGTTAGATTAGATGATCATTGGTGGTGGTTTGCTCTCTCTAATGGTGGTATGACTATTTCTCCAGGGCAACAAATCCATGTTACAGGCCTACAAGGCTACACGTTATTGGTTGAAAGCATTCTGTGTAAGTAGACGATTGTGTCGTGTGAATCTTGTTGTGTACAGGGTGTAGGATAATGGGAGAAAAGAGTTCAAGGATTGGATATACGTTGTATCACTGTCCAAAGTGTTTGAAGCCGTCTTTACTGGAGGTGGATTTCAGTCTTTATCGGTGTATTGCATGCAGTTCTTTAAAGACTGAATCTAGCCATCAACAAGATAGTGATGATAATCCTCCTTTTTGGTCAATGTTGTTAACGATGTTCTTTCTGTTAATTATCTTGTTGTAAGGGCTTCAATGCCCTCTTTGTGATTGTGGTGTGTGTTCTTAAGGAAGACTGCTTGGTTGGCGTGCTTAGTATTTTGTCAGGTCTAAGATGTTGGGTAAAAGAACGATAGACTAAACTGTGGAATAGATCTGTTATGAACTATTCCGCCTTATTCTTAGACTTGGCATTGTACTAGGCTAGAGTTTTGATCTGTTATCCAATTGGGTGTGTACCTAAAAATCTAGCCCTGTTTCCATGGCTAGGGTGTAAAAAAAATTAGTGACTCTTGTGTCGTTGTTAACTATCCGCGATAGAGTCGAAAGACACTTCTCGTCTAACGACTACGATGACCACCCCTGCTAACAATTCACCGACTGTGGATACTGAGGCCTTAATCCTGCAATTGCGGCGTAAGCAAGGCAACTGGGTTGCTTGGGCAACTGCCTGTCAAACCCTGCAAAAGTCTGGCATGTCACCCCAAGTAATTTTTGAAGGGACTGGCTTTGAGCCAATTCAGCAGAATCAGATTGTTGTGGCGGGGCAGGTCTATCAGTCGATTGTAGACGGAGCTGTCTCAGAATCTGCGTTGGAGCACTTTACAGCTCGTGGTAGTGACTCCTTGTATGAGCTGCGGATTCTGTCCAAGGAAGATCGGGCAAAAGCCGTACAGTTTATCTACGACCAGGGTTTAGATTCAGAGCAAGTGCGCGATGTGGCCAAAGCTCTGAAGGAATTTTCATACCGTAGTGATCTGCCCACTGGTTTTACCGATCATCCTGGAGATGCAGTTGCGTTTTCCTATTGGACCTTTGCCCGCCAGACGTCTGATTTGCAAGCAAGATCACGGCTGATTGCTCAAGGTTTACGGTTTGCCCATAGTGCTGGAGCCCGTGAGGCCATTGAAAAGTTGCTCACTGACTTTGCTGTTATCAAAGCTAAGTCGGCCCCACGGTTACCCCTATTTCGCTTTGAGACTGATACCGATGTGCCCTATGTGGTGCCGATGGTGGGCCAATGGCCGATCTCAACAGCTGATTTCCAGGCGGTGCCTAAAATGGAGCCAGACGGGGCGTTTGGCGTTGTGCAATCTACTGGTGGCCATGCCTGGGTGCCGATGCCGGGATGGCAGGTGGTGCTGACGGCGCAGGATGCGATCGCATTCCTCATGCCATTTAATGCCTTGCCTAGCCAAACCGATAGCACTGTGTCTGAGATCGTCTTGGTGTTGGTCGATCGACAGCAGCACACCTGGACTGATGACAGTTACTTCATTATTAATGACGATAGCGGTCAGCTCGCTATACGCTGGTTTGACAAAGAGCCTGGTATATCCCTGTTAGGTCGAGTAATTGTGATTGTGCGTCCTAAGAAAGTGTTGGATGAAGCCTACACTCAGGAACTCTGGCAGATTGACGAATAGACCTATAAAACACCCACAGGTAGGAAAAAACGATGGCCTTAGAACGTCGACTATCGCGAGCAATGTTTGAAGCCACTGAACTGGTAGAACTGCGTCAAATTTGCTTTACCCCAGGTCGTGTATTTGAACCCGGCAAGTACATTACCGGCGATTTACCCGATGTGGCATTTACCATGGGGCTGGTAGAAAAACTCCCACCCGTTCGCGGTAAGAGTGAAGCAATCGCTGATGCAGAAGACGGTGCTGAGAACACCGAAGCATAGCGGTTGCTGGCCAAATACGAATTCACTAACCCTGATTCAAAGTAAACCTTGTCCACGTCCAGAACTGGAGTTTTTTCGTAGAATAACCTGCAGGTTTCAACTTGGACGTGGTTTAGATAATTTTGTAGGGGCTGTACCTTGTGCTAGCCCAAGGAGCTATATCTATCTATACTCGTCCGTTAGCGAAATTAATTGAGGAGTTTCAGAGATTGCCCGGTGTGGGTCCAAAAACTGCCCAGCGACTGGCATTGCACATTTTAAAGCGACCTGAAACTGAAGTGCGGGCATTGGCCCAGGCACTTGTGGATGCCAAGCAACAAGTGGGGCAATGCTCAATTTGCTTTCACCTGTCGGCAGACCCTGTTTGTGATATCTGTCGCTCCAAACGTCGGGATAATCAAACCCTCTGTGTAGTGGCAGATTCCCGCGATGTGATTGCGATTGAGCGGACTCGGGAGTTTAAGGGCAAGTACCATGTACTAGGTGGCCTGATTTCCCCCATGGATGGCATTGGCCCAGAGCAGTTAAATATTGGTCAATTGGTGCATCGGGTCAATAAAGACGACATTACCGAAGTGATTTTGGCCATCAGCCCCAGTATTGAGGGAGATACTACGACGCTCTATGTGGGGCAGTTGGTTAAACCCTTTACCAAAGTGACCCGTATTGCCTTTGGTTTACCTATGGGGGGCGATTTGGAGTACGCGGATGAGGTTACATTGGCTAGAGCGCTGGAAGGACGTCAGGCACTCAGTTAAAGATGTCGTAGGGTGGGCTTTGCCCACCTGACTCAAGGTAATCGCTATCGCAGCTTTTGCTTGATAAAAGCCAAAATCTTGGCAGTCTGATTTTTGAGCGCAGCTACTTCTTTTTTCAGGGTGGCAACCTCCTGTTTCAACGCTGCAATTTCAGCCGCACTTTCATCATTGGTCGCAGCGTTAGCCGGTGCAGCAGTAGTCTTGCTGGTGGGACGTACCTTACGCGCCTTAACCATTGATGCCTTAATGGCTTCAATTAGTTCTTTTTGCTCAAAGGGTTTCTGAATAAACTCAAAATATTCAAAGGGGCCTGGAATTTTTTCTGTCACTTCTTCCCGCCGACCAGACATAAGGACGAGGGGAATTTTTTGGAGTTCTGAGGAAGCTTGAATTTCTTGGAAGACTTCCCACCCGCTCATGCGTGGTAGCAAAAAATCCAGCATGATCAGGTTAGGCTTTTCGTTGCGAATAGCATCCAACCCTTCAACGCCGTCGGTGGCTTCAAGCACCTCAAAGTTACCCTGGGGCAACATTTCCCGTACGCGCATGCGGATGACCCGGCTATCATCGATAACTAAAATCTTATGACTGGCTGCCACGACTGACTCCTGATAATAGATAGCTACAGTTAAAAAGAGAGGCTACTGATTTTGCTCTGGTTCAGTAACGGTATTCACCACATCCAAGGGAAACCCTATAGATTTTTCCACAGAAAAACTCAAGTTCTGGACGTGGACAAGTTATATAGCAATGTTGCCCATGTGAGCAATGATGGTAAGTCTGCCCCTGACTAGTTTCTAAGAATCATATAGGATCAAAAAGGCTAAGGAACGCTGCTGTAAAGTCACTACTGTGGCTATGCTCGCGTCATGCTGAAGGCTATTCAGCCTACTGTAGAACAAACTGATTGTGTCATGGAAAGTTTATCTCAAATACGTTCTAGCGGTGTTGTCAGGCCTGAAATTGTGCAGCTGCCTGATTGGCTGAGACGCCCCATTGGTCGGGCTAGCGAGCTATCAACAGTACAAAAAATCATTAAGCAGCGTCAGATTCATACGATTTGTGAGGAAGGACGATGTCCCAATCGTAGTGAGTGCTACGCCAATAAAACGGCCTCATTTTTGTTAATGGGTCCCACCTGTACCCGTGCCTGTGCATTTTGCCAGGTGGATAAGGGGCATGCCCCTATGCCCTTGGACCCTGAAGAGCCTCAAAAGGTGGCTGAATCAGTGAAATTACTGGGCTTAAAGTACGTGGTGCTGACATCGGTGGCACGGGATGATTTGCCGGATCAGGGGGCAAGTTGGTTTGTGGCGACTATGGCAGCCATTCGTACCATCAGCCCAGATACCCAAATTGAGTTGCTTACCCCTGATTTTTGGGGTGGCCCTAAGCCTGAGCACCAGCAAAAGCAACGGCTAAGGACGGTAGTGGCAGCTAAGCCCGCTTGCTTTAATCACAATGTGGAGACGGTTGAGCGTTTACAGGACCCAGTGCGTCGTGGTGCTAAGTATCGCCGTTCGTTGGCGGTATTACGCTATGTCAAGGAATTAGATGCGTCTATTCCCACGAAGTCTGGGTTGATGCTAGGCCATGGTGAAACTGAAGAGGAGTTGGTCATAGCTATGAAGGATTTACGGGCGGTTGGTTGCGATCGCATCACCCTGGGGCAATACATGCGTCCCTCTTTAGCCCATCTCCCTGTTCAACGCTATTGGACTCCCGAAGAATTTGATCATCTGGGGGAGATTGCCCGCGACCTTGGGTTTTCCCAGGTGCGTTCAGGTCCCCTGGTGCGTAGCTCGTACCATGCAGGCGAGGAATAACCCTGAGGGTGACCACCGGGTACGCCGCCGCCTAGTCAACAACTGTTTGTGCTGCTAATTCCCGCCATTCTTGAACCGCATAGGGGGGCACAATAATTTCGCTAACGGCCTTTCCCTGGAGCGGCACTGCCAAGGTTAACGGAATTGCTTTTTGTAAGTCAGCAATGACAGCAGCAACATTATATTGATTAGTGTTGCTAGGCAGGGCTGGAGTGGATTGATCCAGCTGTGGAATTGCTTGCCAGTTGAGCGCTGTGCCTGTGTTGATGGATAAGGGCTTGTGCGGTTCCACCTCGACAACGCCAGGAAAACCCACCAGACGCAAATATATGCCTTCTAAACCATCGGCTTGATAGCGTTTGAATAAAATAGCTTGCCAGGAACGGCCTGTGCGATCGCGTAAGCTTTGTTGCGATCGCACTGTTGTTTGACCTGGACGTTCATGATAAACGTGCACCGATGCCAATACAGGGGGAGTGGCGAAAACGCAGTGTAGACACAAACAAACAAAAATGCCAATCAGCTGCCGAACCATGGAATGCCCCCACCTCGAAATTACACCCGTTGTCGGGGCGTTGCATGCAATACCCCGACAACAGGATCTATCTAACCATTCGCATAGACGATTTACCTAAAATTTGCTCAAGGCATCCAGCACAATGCGATAGCGAGTGGCTTCGTTGTTACTCAGATATAAACTGCCTGCTTGTTCCAGGTCAGTCCTTGCCGCTTGTCTATTACCCAGGTGGGCATTGCTAATGCCCCGATAATAAAAAACGTCTGCATCCAAAATATTGGCTGCAATCACCGTGGAAAAATCGGCGTAAGCGTTTTGATAGTCTCCTGTTTCGTAGTGCATACGTCCACGGCTAGAATATGCGCTCCAGTAAGCACTATCGAGATCAATGGCTGTACCGTAATCGCTCACGGCACTAAAACTATCCCCCAGGTTGGCAAATGCATCGCCACGGCCCTTGAAAGCAGCTGCATGCTCAGGGGCCAGGGCCAGGGCGGCTGTAAAGTCGGCAATGGCTGCCTGCTGCCTACCTGTTTCTAAATGGACTTTGCCCCGTTTGTAGTAAGCTTCAGCGGTATCTGGAGACAGCTCTAATACCTTATCAAAGTCACTAATAGCAGCCGTAGAATTGCCTGATGACGCGTACACTTGTCCACGAATCAAATAGGCATCAGCATTCTCTGGAGCCAGGGTAAGTACATAGTTGAGATCCTCCAGAGCTGCTTTGGGGCGATCTTGGGCAAGCAGTGCAAAGCTCCGGTTATAGTAGGCTTCTATATTGGTGTCATCTAGTTCGATGGCACGATTGAAATCCTGCAGGGCGTCGTCGATTTGCCCCAAGCTATAGTGGGCGGCACCACGATTCAAAAATGCCTCTGGATAATCGTCCTGGAGTTCAATGGCCTGGGTGAAATCGCTCACCGCACTTTCTGGATTGTTGAGTGCTTTGGCAACTAATCCCCGGTGAAAGTAAGCGGATGCATTATCGGGTTCTAGTCGAATGGCGTCATTCAAGTATTCTAAAGCGGTTTGATGATTGCCCTGCTCTGTGGCAATCAGCCCCCGATAGATGTAGGCAGTGGCAAGGTTAGGCTCAGTGGCAATGGCGCGATCAAAGTCTTCTATGGCCAAATCGATCGCCTTGAGGTCATAGTGGAGAATGCCTCGATTAAGATAGGCAGCGCCATAGCTGGGGTTAATGGTGAGGGCCTGATTATAGCTATTGAAGGCGGCGGTTGTATTCTCTAAGCGAGCAAAGGCCGCCCCCCGAAATAGGTAGGCGGGGGCATAGTCAGAATGAATGGCGATGGCGGCATTGAATTCTGTGATCGCCGCTTCATCGTTGCCCTCTCGATAGGCGTTTACGCCCGCATTAAAGCGCTCAATATAGTTTTCTGGCTCTGTTGGTTCTTCTGCAGTAGGGAGATCGATATCGTCTGGTTCCTCTACCGCTGGTTCCTCATCCGGAAGAATGTCGTCATCCAGGATAATACCTTCATCCCGAAGAATGTCTTCTGGCAAAACAGGTTCTATAAATGTTGGCTGGGCTGTAGGTGGGGCGTCTGTCCCAGGCGATGCCTCTGTGTCAGGTTCTAGAAAACCGTCATCGTCTTGCTCGAATTCTTCGTTTGCAGTAGTACCCACGACTTGGGCCATGCTGACAGTCGTGGTAATGCCTAAAAAAGCGACTGTGCTCAGAAATATCAGAGCAAATCGGTTGATTTTCATTCCTCTCCCCCTGTATCTTTCGTGTTTACTAAAACTTACCCAGAGTCAAAGCTAGAGTTTCTATTGAACCAATTAACATTGATATAAAAGGTGTACGGGGTGCTGATGAAGCCTGCTTGGATAGGGGATTTTGGACGACTTGCGATCGCAAATATTACCGCTAATTTGATGGTCCCCCTGGCGGGCTTAATCGACACAGCCTTTCTTGGACACCTGAGCGATATTCGTCATCTAGCGGGAGTCGCCCTGGCAACAGTCCTGTTTAACAGTATTTACTGGAGCTTTGGCTTTTTACGCATGGGCACCACTGGACTGATGGCCCAAGCGCTAGGTCGGGATGACCAGACTGAGCAGTGGCAAGTGGGTGTGCGGGGGCTGATCATTGCGCTAATTCTAGGGCTGATGATTTTAATGTTGCAAACTCCCCTGCGGTTAGTTGGGTTTGCCATTCTGCGGGCCGATGTTGATGTGATCGAAGCGGGTATCGCTTTTTATCACGGGCGTATTTGGGGCGCGCCAGCGGTGCTGATGAACTACGTACTGCTCGGCTGGTTGTTGGGCGTGGGGCAGGGGCGACGAGTATTTGTTTTAGCCGTTGTTGGTAATGGGGTTAACATCCTGCTCGACTATTGGCTGATTGTACGCTTAGGGTGGGAGAGTTACGGAGCGGGTGTGGCTACTGCCCTGAGTCAGTATGCCATGCTGCTGGTGGGCTGCTTGCTGTTATGGCGGTCGGTTCCCTGGGGCCAGGTTTGGCAGCAGCGCCTACGCTTATGGAGCCGTCAGGCAATGGCAGCATTATTTCGGCTGAATCGCGACATTATGGTGCGGACCTGGGCGTTATTGTTGAGTTTTGGTTTGTTTACTAATCTCAGTGGCGTTATGGGTACGGATACCCTGGCGGTGAATACGCTGCTGCTGCAGTCGCTGATGCTGGTCAGTTATTTTCTGGATGGGATTGCGTTTGCCACTGAGACCTATGCAGGGCAGTTTTATGGTCAAGGAAACTATGGTGAGCTATGGCGGTTGGCCCAACTTGGCAGTGGTGTGAGTTTGGGGTTGGGGTTGGGCAGTGCGATCGCATTTATCGCCTTTCCCCACACATTCTTTGGGGTACTCACCGATCATCAAATGGTATTAACTCAGCTCAACCAATATGTTTTCTGGTTATTGCCTGTGTTTGGCTTTGGAGCCATTGCCTTTATGTTAGATGGTTACTTTCTTGGCCTCACGGCTGGCATCATCCTACGTAACTCTACGGCGTTAGCGACGGGGTTAGGCTTTTTGCCATTGGCGCTGGCGGCCTATTTTCAAAAAAGCCCCAGTTTGCTGTGGTTAGCCATGACTTGCTTTATGGCCATCCGAGCCCTTACCCTAATCTGGGCCGTTCCAGCTAGTTTGAAATCCAAAGAGAGCCTAAGTTAGTCAAGATTAAGTCTACGGATCACAGCGAATTTCCAATAAGAACCCATCCGGATCGTAAAAATAAACGCCCCGTCCAGTGGGCCGACTAACCGGGCCATGGTCAATAGCCACTTGATTTTGCTTGAGGACATCAACTGCCTGGTCAAACATGGCTGGGTCAATATCAAACGCCAGATGATTGGCTCGCGTAAATTGTTGAGTTGGATCAGGACTTGGAGGGCCTAGGTCTGGTTCGCCAAAAAGATCCAAGATCGTGCCATCGGGTAAACGAAAGTTAGACACTTTACCCTGGCTCACAAGTTCCACCAGGGTTGTAGGCACCTCATCACCCGTGAGTTCATGCAAGCCCAGGATCGACCCATAGAAAGAGCGAGAGGCTGCCATATCTTTAACGTTGAGGGCAATATGGTGAACTCCGCGTAGGGTATTGGCGCTCAGTCCTAGGTTTGGCCCATTAATTGATAACGTCATCGCAATCTAGTATCAAGAAGGTTGATAATAATTAAGACATATCGTCTTTGCTGCTTTAAACCGCTGAAATTTCTATGAAAAGCAATTTTCTCGAACGTCTGCATAGTCCTGAACGACCAGTGATTGTATTTGATGGAGCCATGGGCACCAATCTGCAGGTCCAGGAATTAACTGCTGATGATTTTGGTGGTTTAGAGTACGAGGGCTGTAATGAATATCTGGTGATGACTAAGCCGGACGCGGTGGCTAAGGTGCATCGCGACTTTTTGGCGGCAGGGGCTGATGTGATTGAGACCGATACCTTTGGGGGCAGCACCTTTGTTCTGGCTGAGTATGGTCTTCAAGATCAGGCCTATGAGATGAATAAGGTGGCAGCAGAACTAGCCAAACGCTGCACCGCAGAGTTTTCCACACCGGAGCACCCCCGCTTTGTGGCAGGTTCCATGGGGCCAGGGACAAAGCTACCTACCCTGGGCCACATTACCTACGATGAGCTATTAGAGGCGTTTACGGTACAGGCTGAAGGTCTTTACGACGGTGGTGTGGATCTATTTATCGTCGAGACGTGTCAAGATGTGTTGCAAATTAAAGCGGCACTGAATGCGATTGAGGCGATCTTTGAGAAAAAAGGAGCACGTCTGCCCCTGATGGTGTCGGTGACCATGGAGACCACTGGAACCATGCTGGTGGGTTCTGATATTACTGCGGTCGTGAGTATTCTAGAGCCCTACCCCATTGATGTTTTGGGGTTGAACTGTGCGACAGGGCCTGACTTGATGACTGAGCATATCAAGTATCTGTCGGAAACATCGCCTTTTGTTGTTTCATGTGTTCCCAATGCCGGTTTGCCAGAGAATATTGGCGGCCATGCCCATTACAAGCTAACGCCGATGGAGTTACGGATGGCGTTGCATCGGTTTGTGGAAGATTTAGGGGTACAGGTGATTGGTGGCTGCTGTGGGACACGACCGGATCACATTGCGGCACTGGCACAAATTTCCCAAGAGTTGTCTCCGAAGCTGCGTGAGATCAGAGTCTCGCCTTACCTGAATGGTACAGTTAGTACTGCCATTGATGCTGCCAAGTCAGAGGAACCGCAACAGGTTCGTCCGGCATTGAACTATGTGCCTGCGGCAGCCTCTATTTATGGAGCGCAGCCCTATGAGCAAGATAATTCGTTCTTGATTGTAGGAGAGCGGTTGAATGCAAGTGGTTCGCGGAAGGTAAGAGAGCTACTGAATGAGGATGATTGGGATGGGCTGATTGCGATCGCAAAACGCCAAGTCAAAGAAGGCGCCCACATTCTCGATGTCAACGTAGACTACGTCGGTCGAAACGGCGAAGCAGACATGCATGAAATGGTGTCCCGACTGGTCACCAACGTCACCCTGCCGCTGATGCTCGACTCCACCGAATGGACCAAAATGGAAGCCGGTCTCAAAGTGGCAGGTGGTAAATGCATCCTCAACTCCACCAATTACGAAGACGGCGACGAAAGATTTTTCAAAGTACTCGAACTCGCCAAAACCTACGGTGCAGGCGTTGTCGTCGGCTGTATTGACGAAGACGGCATGGCCCGTACCGCCGAGAAAAAATTCCAGATTGCCCAGCGTGCCTATCGTGATGCCCTAGAGTATGGCCTGCCACCCCATGAGTTGTTCTTTGATACCCTGGCACTCCCCATCTCCACCGGTATTGAAGAAGACCGAGAGAACGCCAAAGCCACCATTGACGCCATCAAAAAAATCAACGAGGATCTTCCCGGTGTCCACTTTATGCTGGGCGTCTCCAATATCTCCTTTGGTCTCAGTCCAGCGGCCCGCATTACCCTCAACTCCATGTTCCTGCATGAAGCCACCCAGGTGGGCATGGATGGAGCCATTGTCTCAGCAGCTAAGATTTTACCCCTGATCAAGATCGACCCAGACCATCAAAAAGTTTGCAAAGACCTAATCTATGACAACCGAGAGTTTGACGGCGACATTTGTACCTATGATCCCTTAGGAGAGTTAACAACTCTCTTTGAAGGAGTGACCACCAAAGATGCCCGTTCGTCAGCATCCCTGGCAGATTTGCCCATTGAAGAACGTCTCAAGCAACACATCATTGATGGCGAACGCATTGGCCTTGATGATGCATTGCAGGTTGCCTTGGATGCTTCCTATGAGCCATTACAGATCATCAATACCTTCTTGCTCGATGGCATGAAAGTTGTGGGTGAACTCTTTGGCTCGGGTCAGATGCAATTGCCATTTGTATTGCAGTCAGCCCAGACTATGAAGGCGGCAGTGGCATTTCTGGAGCCCCTGATGGAGAAAGAAGACGGTGAGGAAGATGCTGGTAAAGGTAAATTCCTGATTGCCACCGTCAAAGGCGATGTCCATGACATCGGCAAAAACCTGGTAGATATTATTCTCACCAACAACGGTTATAAAGTGATTAACCTGGGTATTAAACAAACCGTTGATGCCATTGTGTCAGCCTATGAAGAACACAAACCTGACTGTATTGCCATGAGTGGCTTGTTGGTGAAGTCCACAGCCTTTATGAAAGAGAATCTGGCAGTCTTTAATGACAAGGGGATTTCCGTTCCAGTGATTCTCGGGGGGGCTGCTTTAACTCCGAAGTTTGTCTATGGCGATTGTCAAGATACCTATAATGGCCAGGTAATTTACGGTAAAGATGCCTTTGCTGACCTTACCTTTATGGATCGGCTCATGCCTGCCAAGAAAAAAGAATGCTGGCAAGACGGTGAAGGCTTCAAAGGTGACTATGCTCAATACAATCAGAAGGGGCGTAAGGCGATTGAGCGGGCTGAAGCTGAGTTAAATGGTGGTACCAAAAAGGAAAAGAAAAAAGAACCTGACGTTATTGATACTAAACGCTCTGAGGCGGTTGACATTGATATTTCTCGGCCTACTCCACCATTCTGGGGCACCAAGGTTCTCATGCCTGAGGACTTTGATCTGGATGAACTGTACTGGCATCTTGATTTGCAGGCGTTGTTTGTGGGGCAATGGCAGTTTCGTAAGCCCAAAAATCAAACCCGTGAGGAGTATGATGCGTTTCTAGTTGAAACGGTTCATCCCATTCTGGCTGAGTGGAAGCAAAAGATTAAGGCTGATAATCTACTCCATCCTCAGCTTGTTTATGGTTACTTCCCCTGCACGGCTGAGGGTAACTCTGTTCATGTTTATGATCCTTCTGTCATTGATCAGGGGCTCACTCCCCAAGAGGCTGAGCCTTTATTTACCTGGGAGTTTCCTCGCCAGAGGTCTATGCGCCGTCTATGTATTGCCGACTTTTTCTTACCTAAAGAACAGAATCAATTCGATGTTTTTCCGATGCAGGCGGTGACGGTGGGGCAGGTTTCGGCAGACTATGCCCGTCAGCTATTTGCTGAGGACAAATATACTGACTATCTCTATTTCCATGGTCTAGCGGTGCAGGTGGCTGAGGCCATGGCGGAATGGTGTCATGCTCTAATCCGTAAGGAGTTGGGCTATGGTGATCAGGAGCCTGATAATATCCGCGATATGCTGGCCCAGCGCTATCAGGGTAGCCGCTATAGCTTTGGTTATCCCGCTTGTCCGAATGTGCCCGATCAGGCCAAGCAGTTGGAGATTTTAGGCTCAGACCGTATTGGTATGACGATGGATGAAAGCGATCAGCTCTATCCTGAAGAGTCCACTACAGCGATTATTACCTATCACCCCACTGCCAAATACTTCAGTGCATAATCTGAGCAGCCATAATTGTAATTATTAGGGGCTGTGCTACCCCTGATCAAATTCAATTCGAGGTAGGTGCGATCGCGGTTACTGTCGGCGATGAGTTGGTCGACAGTGATGCGATCTCCTTCCGTGACTTTGATGTCGTTGGGGTCGGTGACAGAGACATTGATAGTGAGGCGATGAGGAGCTTTGCTAAGGTGTTCTGCAGGAAGGGAGGACGTGATAAAGCTGGGCTGTTGGGCGCTTAAAAATAAAATTTGTATAGATATGAAATTTATAAAGTCTTTTTCCCTGATTTTCATCTTAGGAATAACTTTATTAAGTTGCCAAAATCAACAAAATAAAGAGCCAAAAGAAATCGTTATAAGTATCGTCACATCTTTTAATAGTAGTGATTTAGAAACTGCTCAAAAAATTTCTTGTTATCGAGAAGGCTTATATGCTGACGCATTGATTGAATTAACCGCGTTTATTCGAAATTCCAACCTAGATGACATTGAGATTTCTGCAAGTAATCAAAATTATTGGCGAGAAAGATATGATTCAGAAGAAGCGTTTCTGAAAGCCCAGGAAGGAGCCTCAGAATCCATCCCCAAAGAGACTCCTTATGACCTGTTATATAGTGTTTTCGCAGTTAAATCAGTTGTATCTGAGGATGAGATCCCTCTGCAAGTCTGGCAAACTCAAGACATATTTAGTAGAGATTCTGAAAGATATAAGTCTGTGATGTCAGACATAGATGCTCAATTAAACAATCTCGATGACTCTGACCCTATACGAGGAATCCTCGTTAGCCAAAAAGAAAGAGCACAGGATCTAAAACCAAGGAAAAATCAATATTCCAAAAGAAATCAATGCGTATTGTGGCATACGATCGATATGGAATTAGTAGAAAGACAATAAGCACCTACCGTTTGTTTACGCATAGAATCCTCTTAGCAATAATCACGGTTAACTCCACCATACCGACTGATTACGCCTTTCGACTTCTTGATGACTCCATGATTGATAACATCATTGTTTCAGCCCCTGAAACAATGCCTTCAGATTTAATATCGGCCCGTTACGAGGTAGACACCCAGTCAATCGTGGTATGTTTCAGAGATGGCAAAGTAGCCCTGACTGTTTTCCTTGGCTTCAATTATGGCAATGCCGAGCAACCCAAGTTCTTCCAAACCATATGCTTTAGAACCAGATTTCCAGGGAAAACATAGATATTCTGGCACATGGCAGCGGGCTGGCTTAGCGCATCATGGCAAAGTTTCCTGTACCCAAGGGCTGCCAATCGTAAAAACTGGGAACGTCGTAGGCAGAAGGTTGTTTTTCTAATGCGTCCTGGAAAATAGCTGTATGGACAAGAGGGGACAGATTGCGATCGCACCAGCAACCAAGTTAAACGTTCAAACGCACAAATAATCTATGTCCTTGCTAGTAGTACATTACAAAAACCTAAGATGTACGCTGGTGCCCTTCCTCAGGTCAACCCCCTATTTATAGTGGTTAAAGCGCTGGTCTTTTACCCAGATAGTCTAATTTCTTGAGAGACGTAATCAGAATGAGAGCAATTTTGACTGCAATCCTGGCAATCGTTGCCAGTGTACTGTTTACAATGCCTTCCTATGCAGATGGTGCCTATGTAGGTGATGTGGCCGCAGGGGCAAAAGTATTTGAAAAGCACTGCGCCACATGCCACGCTGGCGGCAATAACGCTATCATTTCCTCACAGACACTAAAGCAAGAAGCCCTGGAGCAGTATCTATTTAACTATCGCCTTGAGCATAATGTTGAAGCGATTGAGTATCAAGTAGCTAATGGCAGAGGGGCAATGCCTGCGTTTCAAGGGCGTATAAGGGATCAGGATATTGCTAACGTTGCAGCCTATGTAAAAGAACAATCTGAAAATGATTGGCCTGAATAAAGGCAGGTCACTGAAAACAAAAATCGGGTCGAGACTGACATCAGCCTCGACCCGATTACTATTGTATAAAGCAAAAAGTTACCATTTCAGCAAATTAAACTGTTCCATATCCACCGTGTCACGATTACGGTAAATCGATAGCACAATAGCGAGGCCGACAGCTGCTTCTGCCGCAGCAATTGTAATTACAAAGACGGCAAATACTTGACCTTTAATCTCAGCCGGATCTAGATAATTGGAAAAAGCCATCAAGTTCAGGTTTACAGCATTGAGCATCAGCTCAATGGACATCAGAACTCGAATCACATTACGACTGGTCACCAATCCATAAATGCCCACACAAAAAAGCGCAGCGGCAAGAATCAAAAAGTACTCTAGTTGCATCATGGATTAACTAAGTTCCTCTTAATCGATAATTTGATGTGCTTGAAATTAACGTTAACTGTCTTGAGTATCGCTTCCAGCAGCAACTAACTCTCTAGGCCGCTCTCGTAACGTAAGCACCTTTTGCTCGTCTTCAGGCTCGTAATCTGGAACGTATTCACGACGGGCCAAAATAATGGCTCCGACTAACGCCATAAGCAGAAGAACAGACGCTAACTCGAACGGTAATAAAAAGTCGCTAAAAAAGTGCAAGCCGATAACTTCTATAGCACTTTCACCAGCAGGAGTTGCCGTAGATATCTGCCAGGGGGTAGCCAACACCATTGAGCTAAGCAGTGTAAATAAGCCTATACAAACCACACCTGTTGCAGCTTTACCAATCCAAGCATTAGAAACAGGCTGGAAATCTTCTCGCTTATTTACCAGCATGATGCCGAACAAAATGAGAATATTGACGGCACCTACGTAAACTAAGACTTGAGCAGCTGCCACAAATCCTGCATTCAGTAAAATGTAAAGACCGGAAATGCTAACAAACACCATACCCAGCAAAAATGCTGAGTAAACGATATTAGAAAGCAAAACTACACCCAGGGCTGCTATCAACATCAAGGCACCAAGGATGCCTAAGGAAACAAATTGTACGCCTTCTGCTAAGTTCACTGCTACTCCAATTGTGTGGGCTGCTATTGGTTTGGCTCTCAGGAGATATCCAAATCTGATGACTAATCAGCCTGCTGGTCAGTCGTAGCAGGTTTGGACGCTTCCAATTCTTCCAAGATCTCTTGAGGTAGTTTACCAGCGCGACGAGACCCTTCAGGTAACTCATGGGGATCCATAACACCCTTGGGCAAATAAGCCAGCTCCCGCATAGGTGTCACCATAGGATCATCAGTGACCTTGTAGGGCAAACGGCCTAAGGCAACGCTGTCATAATTAAGTTCGTGGCGGTCGTAAGCGGCTAGTTCATACTCTTCGGTCATAGAGAGACAGTTGGTAGGGCAGTACTCTACGCAGTTGCCACAAAAAATACAAACACCAAAGTCAATACTGTAGTGGTCTAGGGTCTTTTTCTTAGTTGTTTTATCAAAAGTCCAATCAACCACAGGTAAGTTAATTGGGCATACCCGAACACATACTTCGCAAGCAATACACTTATCAAACTCAAAGTGAATGCGACCGCGATAACGTTCAGACGGAATCAGCTTTTCATAGGGATATTGCACCGTCACTGGGCGGCGTTTCATATGGTCAAAGGTTACGGATAACCCCTGGCCGATATATTTAGCCGATTGGACGGTTTCCTTGGCGTAGTCACCAACCTGCTTGAGAAAGTTGAGCATTGTTTACCCTCCAAACGCAAATGGGAATGCGAGCTTGAGTGCTGCTGTTAGCAATAGATTCACCAGAGCAACTGGTAGTAAAAACTTCCAACCCAAATCTAGGAGTTGGTCAATGCGAACACGGGGTACGGTCCATCGTAAGAGTACAGCCAAGAACACTAGAAAATAGGCCTTGATTAGGGTCATCATGATGCCCAGTGCTGCGGTAATCACTTGCAACCATGGGGTGGTTTCGCTAATGCCTAGACCACTTGCAATGACTTCAACCGGAATGGGAAAACTCCATCCGCCTAGATATAGCACCGACACCAACATAGCCGACAACACTAAGTTAACGTAGGAGCCAACATAAAACAGTCCAAACTTCATACCGCCGTATTCTGTTTGATATCCGGCTACAATTTCTTCTTCAGCTTCTGGCAAGTCAAAGGGTAATCGCTCGCATTCTGCTAAGGCTGCAATCCAGAAAAGGACAAACCCCACTGGCTGTCGCCAGATATTCCAACTGAGAATGCCGTAGCCTGCTTGCTGATTGACAATGTCAATGGTGCTCAGACTATTGGACATCATCACTACAGCCAGGACTGCTAGCGCTAAGGGAATTTCATAACTAATAGATTGGGCAGTCGCTCTTAACCCCCCTAGTAGGGAGTACTTATTGTTTGAGGCATACCCTGACATTAATAGGCCTATCGGGGTAACACTCGAAAGTGCAATCCATAAAAAGATGCCTATACCCAAGTCAGTAATGACCATATTTTGCCCAAAGGGCACCACCAGGTAAGACACAAATACTGGAATAACGACCAGGGCAGGTCCCAACGTAAAGAGTATGGGATCTGCCTGAGCTGGATTAATGTCTTCTTTGAAGATTAATTTGATACCGTCAGCGGTGGCCTGAAGTGCCCCTAATGGGCCAACATATTCAGGTCCAATTCGTTGTTGGGCAGCAGCTGATACTTTACGTTCAAGCCAAACAGCAATGAAAATGCTGACCGTTGCGGCTATGAGAATTAGCAACATGGGCAGTGGCATCCAAACCACTTTGGCGAATGAGGGGGGTAACCCCAGGGATACTAATATTTGAATAAAGCTCTCTTGCAGGTCGATTCCAGAACTCATACCCGGCGTATATAAATGAATTGGATGGCCATAGGCCCAATTTCCCTAATGATTCTAGCGCTTAATATGTCTTCAAAGGTGAAATTACTCTTGCAACACCAATAGGAATTATTACTTATGGCCATAGATGAACCATAGTATGCAAAATTCGAGATACAAAAACCCCCTCTGACACTCGTCAGAGGGGGCTGGAGTTCCTGAAAATCGTCACTGACATTAGTCTCGTTGGATTTCTCGGTATTGACAAGAGGGGTGATGCCCATCACACCCCATCAATCAGAATTTATACGGATCCGTTCCGTATCGCAGTGGTTGCTTGAGCCTTTTTATCCCAAAGGTGTAGACGTTCTGAAACACTTGTATAGGACTGGTTGTGGGGGCCAGTATAAATTTGCGTAGGCCGGAAAATTCGATTTTCTGCGAGTTGTTCTTTCCAGTGGGCTAACCAACCGGCGACACGGGCGATCGCAAATATCGGTGTAAACAAATCCGTTGGAATTCCTAGCTTTCGATAAACTAACCCTGAGTAAAAGTCCACGTTGGGATAAACACCTTTAGGTCCTAGACGCTCAGTGACAGCTGTTTCAAGCTCTAGAGCGATGTCATAGTATTCATCCCGGCCAAACTTATCAAATAGCTGTTCTGCGAGCCTTTGCAAAATGGCTGCTCGAGGATCTTTAACCTTATAAACCCGATGGCCAAAGCCCATGATTTTTGCTTTACGAGCCATTCGATCTTCTACAAAGGGGCGAACATTTTCCACTGTTCCAATGTCTTGGAGCATTGCAATGACTTCTTCATTTGCACCACCGTGCAGGGGACCTGCTAAGGTGCCAACGGCTGATGCAACCACTGCATAAGGATCTGTCAACGTTGAAGCAGTTACCATTGCCGAGAAGGTAGATGCGTTGATGGTATGCTCTGCATGCAGTGTGAGACATACATCAAAAATGCGAGCAGACAGAGGGTCAGGCACCTCCTCATTCAGCATATATAAGAAATTGGCTGCATAATCGAGATCATCGCGCGGCTGAACCGGATCATTACCCTTGCGAATCAGCTTAAAAGCAGCCACCATGGTCGGAATTTTGGCTAACAATCGCACTACAGCTGCCTGGATATAAGCTGGATTTTCCAAAGCGCGACGGGAATAAAATAATCCTAAAGCAGCAGCACAGGCTTGCAAGGCATCCATGGGATGACCACTTTCAGGAAAGCATTTCATCATGTCGCGGATGCGATATTTCAACCGACGATGATGTTTGATTTCATCCTTAAAGGCTTCGAACTCTTGTTTTGTGGGCAACCCACCCCAAATCAGTAAATAAGCCGTCTCTAAGAAAGTGCTTTTTTGGGCTAACTCTTCAATACGAATACCTCGGTATTCTAAAATTCCTTCCTGACCGTTGACATAACTAATGCTTGATTCTGTGGCGGGAATCCCCTCTAAACCAGGGCGATATTCGCATAGGTTCATCTTTAATCGTCCTACCGCTACTCTCTTTTGTTCTTTAAGGATATCGAGAACTGGCCTATTCCGATATTTTCCATGGATGCAACTAAGCTTTTCTCAAAGAAAAATTAGTCTATTCGCTAGAGGATGAGGCGAGGGGGAGCTAGCCAAAAAAGCTCACTTTGACCAATGGCATAGTTTGCCTTGGGAACGGTTATGCCAATGATGCCAGCTTTTTTCAAAATCCATCGGTTGGTTCTGCTGCCGTGGACCAATTGTTGTGCCCAGTGGCTTAAGTCGGGTTCATGACCTACTAAAGCAAGGGTTTTATGGTCGGTTGACTGCCAAGTGGTCAGCCAATCTAGCCAGGTCTTTAAACTGCCATCAGGGGCCAAAGGTTGGAATACTTGGTAGTCCGGCGCTAAATTCGTTTGACACAAAATTTCAGTAGTTTGAACCGCTCGCACTAATGGACTAGTGAGCAATGTATCAAATTCTAATCCTAGATTTACTAGTCGCTGAGCGATTTTTTCGGTTTTATGAATTCCTTTTGTAGTCAGAGGACGCTGATTATTATCTGAGGAATTGTCCCGCTCAGCAGCAATGCCGTGTCGAATAAAATAAACCTGAGTATTGTGTATGTTGCTAGTAAGCGTCATCGATCTTGCTCAATCCTAGTTGGTCTGTCAAGCCTAAGATTTAGGATGAGGCTAGTAAAGAGTCAAACGGGATGAATCGTAACGCTTTAACCTTTACTCTCTTCTACTAATACAGAATACTAATTTTTAGCGTTGATGCTGCACTAGTCTGTGTTACTTATGTCCTCGATGAGGACAGGTAATTTAACTAGGTAGACCGATTACGTACTTACGCCATTCCTTATGAGCATCTCCACGCGTGTGGCGAGCAATTTCAAAATAAAGACTACTGTGGGGCTGACGCGGTGTAATCCGCAACGGCATTCTAGCTTCTTTTGGTGTGCGGTTGCCCTTCTTTACGTTGCAACGTACGCAGGCAGAAACCATATTTTCCCAAACCTCTTTCCCACCGCGAGAACGGGGAATCACATGATCTAGAGTAAGACCGTCCCCGACATAACCACAGTACTGACAGGTATGATTATCACGATAGAGCAGGTTGCGTCGCGTCAAAGGAATTTCCTTGTATGGAATGCGAACGTAGTGACGTAGACGAATAACTGTGGGCAGAGGAAAATTTGCGTATACTGATCGACTGTTGTGCTCCACAGTCTCTGCCTTTCCCTTAATAATCAACACAATGGCTCGTCGCCAGCTTGTGATGTTCAAGGGTTCATAGGAAGCATTTAGGACTAGAACCTTACTCATTGAGGTTCATCTAAAAGTTGTGATTTGATACTAACACAGGTCGTTTGAATGCTTTGATAATTGCGATACTGCGGCTCTGGTGTGGTGTTTTCAGTTAGGGAGATCCAAGATGCTGAGGTGGGAAGATACGCCAAGTGTGTCGGCAATGCGATGCTCACGTGCTTGGGTGGAGATTAATTTGGATGCCGTCCGTCATAATGTACGACAGTTTCGTAATTTACTGCGACCGACCACCGATTTAATGGCGGTGGTCAAGGCTGATGCCTATGGCCATGGTGCAGTAGCTATTGCCCAGACTGCCTTAGAGGCTGGGGCCACATGGCTAGGGGTGGCGACGGTTCCGGAGGGGATCGAATTGCGTCAGGCTGGCTTAAACGCACCTATTTTGGTGATGGGGGCGTTGCACCATGCAGAAGAAGTGCGGGCGTTAGCTCGTTGGCAGTTGCAACCCACCATTGTTACTCCCAAGCAAGCGTTAGTGTTTGCTGAAGCCCTCAGTGATGCCTGTTTGCCGTTGCCGGTACATATCAAGCTTGATACAGGAATGTCTCGGTTGGGATTTGATTGGCGGCGGGCTTTAGAGTTTGTGGAGTTTGTAGGGCGGTTGCCTGCTTTGCAAATCACTCACTTATATTCTCACTTTGCAACGGCGGATGAACCGGATGATAGAGAAATGCGACGTCAGCATGATCGATTTGAACGTGCGATCGCAATTCTCAAAAGCCATAACCAACTACCCCATCATCTCCATCTGGCGAATACAGCAGCCACTCTTAGTGACGCTGATGCACTCCAATACGACATGGTACGTGTGGGGTTGGGACTATACGGCTTATCTCCTGCACCGCATCTGAAATCTTTGCTCAACTTGCAACCCGCTTTGGAAGTCAAAGCACGCATTACGCACATCAAAAAGATTCCTGCTGGTGCTGGTGTGAGCTATGGACATCGATTTATTGCCAAACAACCGCTCACCATTGCCGTGGTGGGCATTGGTTATGCCGATGGTATCCCTCGTCAGTTATCAAATAAATTGACTGTCTTGATTGGCGATCAGTGCATTTGCCAGATTGGCGCGATCACTATGGATCAGCTGATGCTAAATGTGTCTGAAGTTCATGGTCTGACAGAGGGCGATATTGTCACTTTGCTCGGGAGTTCCAACTCACATCAGATCACCGCCGATGACTGGGCGAATACTATCGGGACAATTTCCTGGGAAATTTTATGTGGCTTTAAGCATCGGCTACCAAGAATTATGACAAGAAATAGTTCCAGAAAGCTTTACCATGCTAAAGATACCTTGTTATAATGCAGCTCTGACCTTGGAGAAGTGGCTGAGTGGTTGAAAGCGGCTCCCTGCTAAGGAGTTATAGGGCGTAAGCTTTATCGAGGGTTCGAATCCCTCCTTCTCCGTTTTCAAGCATTTTTTAGGTTGACCGACTCGCATTATGTACCGCCCAGAGTAAGCGTTCTGGACTAGCATTTGTATGGGCAAATGAAAACAAGTGTTGGAACACAAGTTTACCTGAACGACTTACTACAAACTGGGCTGGCAAAGGAGCACCTAATGCTTGTCCTGTCCCATATTGACGAAAGCTTGTACAACTAGGATCGACTAATAGAGGCATTGCTAGCCCTAAATCTCTTTGGATGAGCTTGCTTTGATCCATATCAGTACTCGTCACCATAAGTACTTCTGCACCCAGCTGCTCAAATTTCTTGTAAGCTTCCACCATCGACAGGATATGTGGATAACAAAATGGGCAATACTGCTTTTCAGTAAAAATGCGAGTAAAAGCAATCACTACAACCGCTTTATGCCGATAGTTTGATAGCCTAATCGGCGCTCTTTGCTCCACCACTGGGAGTTCAAAATCAGGTAAAGCTTGACCGATTTGAAATTTGCTTAATGCAGGTAGTGGTAGAAAATTTCTAACAAATCGCTGACTAATGACCCCGCGAAAATCCATCGAGGTCAGCTTAAAAGCTATAGTCATTTACACCTGAACTATAAAACTAATTTAATTATGGAGCCCAGTTTGTCCAGTCACTAGATTGAAGCAAAAAATTCTTTAGATTTCACAGGATCAGGGGTCATTGTTTTCTCTCCAGGCGTCCATCCTGCGGGACAGACCTCATCAGGATGAGACTGTACATGCTGTACGGCCTGTAAAATCCGTAACGTTTCATCTACGCTGCGACCAAACGATAAATTATTGATAGTTGAGTACTGTACGATGCCATCTTTATCAATTAAAAATAAGCCACGGAGCGCCACACCTACCTCAGGTTCCAAGACATTATAGGCAGAGCTGATTTCCTTTTTAATATCAGACACTAGTGGATAGGCTAAATCACCTAACCCCCCTTCCTTACGCTCTGTCTGAATCCAAGCTAAGTGGGAAAATTCACTGTCAACAGAAACACCCAGGATCTCAGTTTTAAGACCAGTAAACTCCTCATATCGGTCACTAAAAGCTATTATTTCGGTTGGACAAACAAATGTAAAATCTAGCGGGTAGAAAAAAAGAACAACATATTGACCACGATAGTCTGAGAGCTTGATAGTCTTAAACTCTTGATCAACAACGGCTGTTGCCGTGAAATCAGGAGCAGGTTGACCAACACGCAGATATGCTTCCGCTGGACTACTCATGCGTTTGTCTCCCACCAACTGAACTAATTATTATGCACATCTAATGCTGTCTTAACCTAATTGTCTAATTCTCAAACGATGTAGCAAAGCCAAACAGCATAACTACATCGAAAACTGACATGTGGCTACTTGGTGAGCGATATTCAAAGGCTCTACTTGCTAATCAAACTAACATAGTCACTCAAACAGCGTGACACGTGTAATGGAAAAGTAGAATGGCTCAGACGTGATTTGAACACGTGACCAAGGGCTTATGAGTCCCCTGCTCTACCACTGAGCTACTGAGCCGCTATTGGTTGCCTCATACTCAGCAACTATCCTAATTTATCACGAAATCTCAAGGGCAAAAAACTACATAGAGAATTAGCTGACTATTCAGCTTCCCTGACAGAAGCTATCAAAAAAGTTTCAAGATAAGCCTCATATTTAGACATGCCATTAGATTCATGCTCTAAAGAGACGGCCTATCATCGTAACAATAGGCCGTCTCAGGTTTTAATCAGTTACCAGTAGATTAATTACTAGGTAGCATTGCCATCGGATTCACTGTTCCACGATCAGGTAAATGAACCTCAAAGTGTAGGTGAGGGCCAGTACTATAACCAGTACTTCCCATGTCAGCAATGTGCTGGCCTTGAGAGACCCGCTGACCAGGCCTGACTGTTATACGGCTATTGTGAGCATAACGGGTCATACTACCATCCGCATGACGAACCTCAACGAGGTTACCATAGCCACCCGAGTTCCAGCCTGCCCTCTCGACAACACCAGCAGCAGCAGAAACGATTGGGGTACCTACAGGACCAGCAACATCGATACCTCGGTGCATACGACCCCATCGCCAACCATAACCAGAGGTCAACGTACCACGGGTAGGCCATATGTAGCCATTAAAATAGTCGGGGGCTTCTGGCAAATACTCATCAGCCGATGGCATGATTGGCATTTCAGGCGAGACAACCTGGCCTGCTGCTGAAGTAGGTGAAGACACATAAACACTTGGATCGAGTGGAGCAGCAGCTAGCAACTCAGAATCCTGTGTAGATTGATTATCGGAGATAGCCCGAGCCTCTAATCGATCGCCCTGGAATTCGGGGTTAACTACAGCACCTTCAGTGATTGACGTAGGCTGTTTTAATGCAATGTCTCTATCCGATTCAAGAGAAGGTTGGAGCCCCTGAGCAGAATTAACTTCCGCTAATAAACTTGCTGTATATGGATCATCAACAGTGACAGATTCAGTCTCAGCATCCAGGGCAACAGTTGTGTTCTCAGCTTGAGAAGCAATTAATCCACTCTGCCCACGCTGTAGACGCTGTAAAGTTGAGGACGCGTTAATACGATTTTCAACAGTTGACTGCAATCGAGTCAATCGAGTGTCATCAAGATGGTTGATAGATGAAGAGGCAGTTAGTTCAGATGAAGAAGAGTTAGCTGAGGTGTCTGATGCATCAGCTAAAACTAACTCATCAGTGCCCTTCTCTCCTGGGACGGCTAATGTTTCACCTGCAACAATAAAGTCAGGATTGTCTAATTCATTGACATCAGCAAGTTCCTCAGATGTAGTGCCCAATGTCAGAGCAATATCCTCAACGGTGTCTCCGGGACGGACCTCATATCCTGGCAAACTTGCTTCAGTGGATTCTTCAGGCAATGAGGAGGTTGTGGCATCCTCTGGAACAGCTTCTTGCGACTCAGCTTTTAAGGTAGCAGCTGTATCAATCCGTAGGCTGGCAACCTGATGACCTTCTGATTCAAGCTGTTGCAAATCAGCTTGAAATCCATCCGATTGGGATACTAGACCTGCTGAGCGCAGAGAAACATCTCCAGTTAGTTCTTCAGTAGCAACAACAACCGGCGCATCAGCAGTATTTGACGACAATTCAGACTGCTCTAAATTCTTGACGGTGCTGTCGGCATTAGGAATTCCTGCAACCAGGTGCTCAAGATTAGGTACCTGTTGCTGCTGACTTATATCACTTTGGGTACCTGGTAAAAGTGATACTAGAGTTGGCTTAGCTAGTTCTTCACTAGGAACTTTGATTACCTGGCCAACCTGCAGTTTTGTATCTGGCGATATTCGGTTCGCAACCTTAATGTCTTGAACTTCAACCCGATGTTCCTGAGCAATTTGCCAAAGGCTATCACCTTGCTCAACGGTGTGATAAACAGCTTGACCATTTACCGAAGGCTGCTCCAAATGATTATGAAGCACAGATGGTAACTGGGGTGATTCGCTTGAATTTGCCTGTGTTGTAACCGAAAACGATCCAACAGCTGCAGTTGCTTCACTATCAGCGAATAAAACTCCAGATGCACCAAACGAAAGTGCAAGTCCCAGCATAGCGACAGACTTTGATCTGCCACCGTTTACAGACGGAGCTTGCTCAGCAACAGCATTCGTATCGGAAAAACATGAATGACTTGCTTCAGACTTGGGCTCCTGAAAATTTGCTCGTTTCAAGGAATAACCTCCTAAATGACCAGCGTTCAACTGTTCGAAACCAACTTGTCCCTATGCAGTTGCCCGATAGCAGGCCGTTGACTACAAGTTGAATCAGGTAGATAAGGCGTGAACCAAAGGCAAAAGAAAACCTTTGGCAGAGGAATACCTTTCGTACCCAACTTAGGCAAGTTTACACGACTTAATCAAAAGATCAATCCTGTGCAAAACAAGTTCCATTGGATTCTCAAAAATCAATACAAAATTGAATTTGCCATGGATTTTTATCTCGACAGGATGTTTCAAATGCTTGTCCGAAATCCTTTGGATCCCTTTTGTAGTCAACTGTTTACGCTATTTGGTTGAGACCCTTTAAGAAGCTAGCTGTGGACAAAAAAACACACTTCCTTTTCAACGGCTGATTTGCCATGGTGGATAACCCAAATAGTCTTATTTCCTAGGTTTCCCAGTCGTTTTGCAAAATTAATTGTGATTGCTCGCTGACTAGCCCTTGATCGATATAGAAAATTTTTATCGCAAGAACCATTGATTTGTATCTCAGGTGACTGTCTTGCTGAGATTGATAGGAGCCCGAAACCCTGCTTTTGCGCTTAACTTAACTGCTTATTAGTACATTCTTATCAAGGCGCTGGTGGATAGCGCCTGAGGACAAGCGGTGCGATATATCTATAGGTTCATAGATATATAGTCTGATCGACTGTCAGGGTTGGATGCTCAGATATCTAGAATTATTGATCTGGGCTTAGGGTGCATGAGGATAGATAGTTGAGCTGTCGTAGAGCTTCAAATAGTCCAATAGCGGCACTTACTGAAAGATTTAAACTACGTACACTGCTATGTAGCATAGGGATTTTAGCCGTATAGTCACAGGTGTCCAGGAGTCTCTTGGGGAGACCTTGACTTTCGCTGCCAAATAACAGCCAATCGTTTGTCTGATACTTAATTTCTATATAGCTATATGTGCTTTTTGTGGTGAAGCCTATTAGTCTGCCTCCGATACTTTGCTGATATTGGCAGAAGCTGTCTATATCTGGATGAACTTGTAGACTAACGTGTGGCCAGTAATCTAAGCCTGCTCTCTTGAGATAGCGATCGCTCAGTTCAAAGCCAAGAGGCTCTATCAGATGCAGTTCTGTAGCAGTGGCGGCGCATGTGCGAGCAATATTGCCAGTGTTAGGGGGGATCTCCGGATTAACAAGGACGATTCTGGGGATTGGCATAGTTGTGAATATCGTGATCTTTGTATCTTGGTTGGCCTTTTTCGATGTTTTGCCCCTGCGTTTAACCGTTTTTATATAGGAGTTACTAATCAATCGATCTGAATGATGGGTCTTAGCCGTTTTTTTTATGTCCTGATCTCTGAAAAGGGCTATCGCACTGCCGATCTATATCATTGACCAATCGATGACTTGTAAATATATAAACGTAGGTTTTCATAGGAAAACTGAGCGGAGGATCTTATGCAGGTTGGCATAAATCGCTTTGTAAGGCTTGTTCTTGTCGTTCCATGATTTGGATGGTTTGAGCAATTACCTGAGATACTTCCAATCCGTTCTCCACTTGCTTTAGCCAGTTTTGTGACTGGTTGCCTTCTCTGAGAATTTGTTTGATAGGAGTTAGAAAGCAAGCAATGCCATGGGCTTTTGCAATGGGCAGGACTTCGTTATAAAGCTGGGTGATCCAATCGGTGGCATTGATCAACTCACCGTCATGCCAATGGCGTAACTGTGCATTGAGACTAGTGTGGGCAACTTCTTGTTCATTGGCATGAATTATTGCCAATAAGTCATCATGGCGATTATTGATCGGCAATTGGCTAGAGGTGAGAGGATCTAAGCTTGGATCTTGCTGAAGTTGCAGAATGCGTGATTCTAAGAGGGCAGTAATTGCCAATAAGTGAATTGGATCGGTCACCAAGTCTGAAATTCTGATTTCAATGCGGTTCAAATTGTAAGGGCGACAGTCGCCGTTGGGGCGTACAGATATCCAGAGATGGCGCACATTTTGCATGGTGCCTAGTTTGAGCTGGGCTTCTGTCCACTGAATAAAATGCTTATGACTTTCAAATAAGGGAACATTTTTTGGGGTCTGGGGAAAGACATGCCAGCGCGTAGAATGATAACCGGTCACTTGGTTGTCAATAAACGGTGATGATGCACTTAAAGCCAGGATTAAAGGAGCTTCAGCCCTTACCAATCGACAGGCACGCATCAACATCTCTGGGTCACTAATACCTATATTGATGTGAATACTAGCGGTGACTACATTGGTCCCATAGGTATTCTCAATGTAGGCATGATATGGATTTTGCGGATCGGAGCGATAAAATACTTGGCTATTACCTGTAGATAGGGTGCTGCCTGGAATTAAGGTGTAGTTTGAGTCAAGATTTTTCAGGAATTGTCTTAGTCGACGGCGAGGGGTCACTAACTCACAAAGTAATTGCTCGTATTGCTGTAATGGTGGTGTTGTGTATTCAACATTTCGATTGTCGGGTTCTCGCACAAATCCGCTCAGAGATTTAACAATTTTGTCTGACAGACCGATAATTTCTCCGTCGGTTTTGCCAGTGTACATTTCGACTTCAAACCCTTTTGACAGCAGCACAATGTTACTCCGATGTAGGCTTTCCGTTTTTAAAAAGCGTGGCACCTGTCCATATTAAATGTTGAAGAGTGGACTGGAACGGTCGCTGTTTGATGGGTTTATTCAGATATGCATCAAGGTGTCAGGTCGGTCTCAAAGGGGTTGGTGTAGATGGAACCAAGGCTGTAGTTAAGAACGTAGACTTTTGATTAAAGTGATGCTGGTGTGTCATCTTGATGACTGGGCATTTTATGTAAGATAAAGCTACTAAGGGCTTCTGCCTAGAAATTAGCGATTAGCTTAAAGAATAAAGCTAGTTTTCTCAGTGGCATGTCTATAAGGAAAATAAGAATAATTTTTCTCTTATGGATGCGATTATCGAAGGTAGATAGGTTAAGCTACTAGGAATACATACCTAGTAACACGTCTGCTGTCTTATAGGTTTGGTTGACTGTGAATCAGGATATTTTAGGTTTTACTACTTCTAATACAGTCATAAGTGGCAGTTCTATCGTCCAACTGAGTGCTGATGACTGCCAACGAGTGAGTGTCAGAACTGAGAAGTTGACATCGCGGCAGCGTCAAATTGTTGCGTCTGTAGCTATTCCACGGTCATTGGAGCAAGTGTGGAAGATTCTGACAGATTATGAAAGTTTGGCAGATTTTATCCCAAACTTAACAAGTAGTCGGCTATTAACTCATCCTGATGGGGGTATCCGGTTAGAACAAATCGGTGCTCAGTGTTTTTTGAACTTTAAATTTTGTGCACGCGTCATTTTGGATATGACGGAAGTCTTTCCTAGGGAAATTGGATTTTCCATGGTGGAAGGTGATTTTAAGAAGTTTATCGGTAGGTGGACGTTACAGCCTGCGCTTTTAGATGAACAGGCTGCAACAATATTGGCTTATGAACTGATGGTGCAGCCACCACTAGCGATGCCTGTTCAGTTGATTGAGCATCATATTTGCCGCAATCTGACTCAAAATTTGATAGCAATTTGCGATCGCACCACAGAGCAATTTGCCTAGAGCAAGGGGCGTGAAATGCCATCACGTAACTACCAAATGCTCTTAATAGATATATCTGGTTTTTGTTAGAGCGCTTAGCAATAACAATTCATTTGCCTACAGCTATAGGGGCTGGTGCATCCCACATTCCGCCATGAAATTGGCACATCGGATAATTAATAGCGAAGCCAATGGATCACAGCCTCTAAAGAGACATGAATTCTCAATAAAGCCTAACTATTGAGAATGATCTGGAAGTAGTTCAAATGAATTGTCTGGATACTCAAAGTCTCTATGCAAAAGGCTTTCAGATTTAATATCTGATTGTGGCAGTTGCGAGTGCGGAATATCGCCAATAACAATTCGTTTGCCTATAGCTATAGGGGCTGGTGCATAGCAGACTGATAATGAATGAGTAAGAAAGAATTCATCAAAAAGCGCTGTTGGAAGTTTCCAACAGCGCTCTTAAATACCCCCAGGGGAATTCGAATCCCCGTCGCCTCCGTGAAAGGGAGGTGTCCTAGGCCTCTAGACGATGGGGGCATGGTTTGCCCTTGCGTTATTGCGTTGGCATTTATAAATATACAAATTTGAGGGAATTAATGTCAAACCTTAATGGGTAATTTTTTCTATGACGATTATGCCTGTTGGCAATTTCGCTACTACAGTTTTGCATTCATCAAGCTAGTTTGCGCGAGTTGCGTAGGCGGATAAGCTGTCGTCGCATTTCTGGAGATGCTTCTAATGCTTGGATTTCATGAATATTGATTTGAGATTCAAGGGATTCAAGGTATTCGTCATCACCATATGTGTAAGCATCGACTAAGGCTTCTAATAACGCACTATTGTCAACCTCGTCGATAGTGAGCTGATCCTCAATAATGCGAAACTTTAGACGAACTTCGCATTCGTAGATATTGACATTGTTGTTTTGGGCGGATAGGTCAAAGGACATTCCCATAAGGTAGGTGAAGTATAAGTGTTCAAAACAAAAAATGAGAACAGAGAACCAGGTGATGATAACTATGACTCGTGCTTAGGGTCTTAATAAGTATGGTTAATACTTGAGGAGTTGGTATTTTAATAAATCCCGGTTTTTATTGTGCTATAACATTGGGTTTGATTGTTTTTTAATGAATTTAAATATTAAAAAATAATCATAAATATTGAACCTAGCTAGCCAAGTTCAATATTTCTTTTGAGGTTTTATTTGTTTTTAATTTTTTGTGAATCCTTTTTTTGATGGGAATTCGAGTTGTAACTCGCTCGTTTTTATTTTTTGATTTTGGCTATAGATTCAATGGAATTAGATTGTGATATTGATCGAGAACTATTTTAGAAATGACGATTATTTCAAGGTTTGTCAATGTAGATCTTTTAAATAAACTATATAATTTATTGAAAAAATATTTGTGATATTTTTAAATTCAAAAAAAATATATGTCTGGGATTGAAAAGTTGTTGGGATTGAAAATTTAAGTCATTGAAATTGATGCTTATGGCTATGATGCTTATGGCTATGATGACTAGTGATATAAGTTTCTACCCATAGGCTAGCGGCCTAGGACAGCGTAAAATAGTATCGTTTGTCAGTACGGCATATTTTGCCGCTTCGCTTTTTGAATCAGAATCAGCCTGCCCCGCCTAATTCGAGTATGGAACCGTTGACACGCACCCAGGTACTGGTTGCGATCGCGGCAACGGCTCTTGTATTGTTTCTCATTACTCGCCTATGGCTATTGTTTGATGCAGTAGAGCAATGGCCGAGCCAGTTTGATGTTTATCCCGTAGGTATTGGTTTGCTAATTGGGATGGGCATTACCTTGGTGAGCGGCATACTCTACAGGGTATGGCCTCGATATCGCTGCAGTGCTGAAGTCTATTTAGACTATATTTTAAAGCCTTTAGTTTTGCCGGATGTAGTGTGGTTAGGATTATTGCCTGGGATTAGCGAAGAATTACTTTTCCGTGGGGTTATGTTGCCTGCTTTGGGGGCAAATTTTGTGGCGTTGGGGCTATCTAGTTTGTGTTTTGGTTTGCTACATATGAGTGATTTACGACAGTGGCCCTACATGTTGTGGGCAACCTGTGTTGGCGGATTACTGGGTTACAGTGCTATGGCAAGTCAAAATCTACTAGTTCCAGTAGTGGCTCATGTATTTACTAATATGTTATCTAGTTTAGTCTGGAAGCTGAAAGCGTCTGATCTAGCCGCGCATTAAAGATGCTTTATTTTGACGTCTACTTCAAAGTCACATCCCTTGAAACCCGCTAGTTTACCTGATGATGAGCAGATACTGGGATTAGCTGTTTTTGATCGAGTAGGATTGCCACGCGACTATTTTATTACGCTACAGCATGAAGATACAGAATGGATTCAGCTGGCTTTTCAGCTGTTAGGACTGCAACAATTAATAGTCACTACCTTAGAGTTACCCAGGTTGAGCAATGCCATGATTCGTACCAAGGTTGGTAACATTGTAATGGTTTGTTATGACCAGGGATATATTGCGATATTGCTTAAACGGGTTCTGCCCCAAGAGCGGCCCCACGTAGATAAGGCATGGGTGGCGTGGATTTGTGAGTTTGAAGCTAATGTTGTGAGAAATCACCCTAATTTTAGAGCAGTTTAATGTCTCACATAGGTTAAACGCCCATCTTGAATTTGAACCACAGGATGGCTAGATGAGCGCACCAGTTGCTCATCATGAGTCGTAATCATGACTGTGATACCAATAGAATTAAGCTTCTCTAGAATCTTGATCACCTGGCGAGAGTTATCCACATCCAAATTGCCGGTAGGTTCGTCTGCTAAGAGTAGGGGAGGCGTGCTCACCACTGCACGGGCAATGCTTACTCGTTGTTGTTCACCGCCTGATAGCTGATCGGGAAAGCAATTAGCTTTATGTTGCAGGCCAACCATACGTAAAGTAGGACGCAATCGACGATTAATTTCTCGGCGGCTATAACCTTGGGCCCAAAGTACAAATGATACGTTTTCTGCAACGGTGCGTTTGGGGATAAGTTTGTAGTCTTGGAAGACAATGCCAATCCGCCGTCGTAGCATGGCTAAGCGATTGCCGCGTAGTTTGGCTAGAGTTTGGCCAGCGACAATAATATCCCCAGATGTGGCTCGTTCTTGGCCATAGAGTAATTTGAGTAGTGTAGATTTACCTGCGCCGGAAGGCCCTGTCACAAACAAAAAGTCACCACGCTTGACCTGTAGATTAATATCGCGTAATGCTTGACTGCCGTTATTGTAGGTTTTGTTGACCTTCATCAACGTGACCAGGGGCGCTGTCGTGCTGTCGGCTTTGGGTTGATGTTGGTTTTGAATCTGTTGGGCTTGTAACGTCGTCGGAACTGTCTGAAACGTTGCAGTGCTCCTGAATTGTCCGTCCTGATGGCGGCGACGAGAGGGATAAGTCTTAGGCGGAGTCACGGCGTATGTCATGGGGCGTAGCTGTGCAATGGTGAGAAGCGGAATAGAAATTAAAGGAGAAGCATTTTTGTCTCTGTACAAGGATATAGGTAATGGGACGAATGTCCAGCCCCTTGACAATTTTTATTGGATGTCAGCGACTAATTTTATCGGGACATTCCATGGAATGTCCCGATAAAATTTTGGCTTTGTTGTACGTCAAGTACGCCAGCCTAGGTCGTAACCGATAGAACGAAAGACAAATTTAGGCAATGCTAACATGCGTCGCCAACGCCAGGGTTCTTGATAAAGCCGATACAGCCATTCCAGGTGGTTGTTGCACATCCAACGAGGAGCTCGCTGCTTTTTCCCTGCCCAAATATCGAAACTACCTCCTACGCCGACCCAAATCGCTTTGGGGCAGAGCTGACGGTTAGCTGCAATCCATAATTCTTGGCGGGGTACCCCAAGGCCGACAAAAATTATGCTTGGCTCTAGTGCGTTTAATTTTTGTTGAAAATCTAATTGCTCTGTCTCGGATAGATAGCCATGTTGTGCGATCGCAACGTTTAGGTTGGGAAATTGCTGTTGCCAATGATTTGCCGCTGCTGCTGCCATACCTGGGGCTCCACCATAAAACACCACAGGCTCTGTAGGCTTGAGCTGTTGCAGAATATCCACAGCAAATTCAATGCCAGGATATCGCTTGATATCTTGACGCTGAACCCACTGAAAATAAAGCTGTATCCCAGCTCCGTCAGGAATGACTAATGTGGCCTTCTGAATAATTTGCTTAAGTTCAACATTAGTTTCTGCCTGGACGCACATTTCAGCATTGAGGGTGACTACGTGACCACTACAACCGGAGCGCATAGTTTCCAGTAACCAACCCACATAATTGGTACTTTGGTGTACCGGTAAGCCCATAACAAAGAGCTGATTTGGGGGAGTATTAACAGGTACGAATGTAGATATCATGAGCCGCAAAAAACAATTGGACGGTTGGAGGAACTCTGCTACACACACCGTAATAAATATCTTTGCACACCCCTAGAAATCTTCTTCTTCGTATTCGATAACTTTTTTCTTTTGAGGAATATTCAATGGCTGAGCTTGGTAAGGTTCTTCCTCGGGGATAGCTTGTTCTACCGGTGGTCGGGAGGGTTGTTCGAGTTCTAGCCGTTGGGGGGGAGCAGCTTCACGACGTGGTGCTGGAGCAGTTTGCTTTATGCCTGAGGGCAGTTGATTGCTGGCAGAGGTGGGCATGATGTAGCCATCATCTTCCCGTTCCCAAGGGGCTGAACCCAGGCCAAGGCGTTCTAATAAACCAACACTAATCTGTTTGAGTTTTTCTTCTGACCCTTCAAACACAATAATCCGGTCTGGTCCGGTGCTGACAATTTCATCAACTGGTAGTTCATAAGAACTAATTACCTGATCTGGAATTTGGGGTAGGCCCATGGAGGCAATTACAAGGGATTGCAGCTTGCCGCTAACCACATCAAATTTGAAGCCTCGTACGCGACCTAACCCTTCGCCTGACTCCGTGATTACTTCACTTTTGACCAGGTTAGTATAGTTGGCTGTGCTGAGGTCATCTTCGATTACTGAGTCGTCATCCACCAAAATGACATCCCCAATTTGGCGAATACTGCTCAGCAGTATGATTTGCTCTGGCCCCGATACGACCTTGGAGAGAATGTTATCCCGTAGACCTAAAGCGACGACTTCACCGCCTTCACCTCGACCTCGATCTATGTCGACCCACAGTTGACTGACCACGCCCAGGCGACGGCCTGTAGAACGGGTAATAACTTGGGTGCCAATCATGTCGGAACGAAGCCGACTTTGCTCAAAACTCATCGCTTGGGGTCTACTGTTGGGGTCTAATTGGTTGTCTTAACCAGAAAGGATGTTTCTTAACCGAAGGAAACATGCTTCCCCACATTACACCTTATCCCTCAATTTTTTGACAGTGTGTGAAACCGTATTAAAACGGACGAATTAACCGCCTGCTGTTGCTCGCTGTAAATTAATGCCCAAAACTTGTGTGTAGGCTCCCCGAGCCTGAGTGACGCCGATAGTTCGTTCGGCAGATTCAATCATAGGACGTCGCAGGCTGACAACGATAAACTGCGCTTGCTTGGCCTGGTGACGAATCATTTTGGATAGGCGTTCCACGTTAGCACCGTCCAGGAACATATCGACTTCGTCAAAAGCATAGAAAGGTGATGGGCGATAGCGTTGGAGAGCAAATATGAAGCTTAAGGCTGTCAAAGATTTTTCGCCACCGGACATGGAGGCTAGGCGACGCACAGGTTTCCCTTTGGGATGAGCGACCAGATTGAGACCACCGTTGAAAGGATCTTGAGGATCATCCAGTTGGAGATAACCATCACCGTCGGAGAGTTCGGCAAAAATAGATTGAAAGTTTTGGTTGACGGCTGCAAAGGCTTCTTGAAAGGCTTGACGACGCAATGTGGTGAAGTTTTCAATCCGCAGTAATAGCTCAGTACGTTCTTCTTCTAGGGTGGTTAGTTTATCAGTGAGTTCTTCTAGTCGTTCCTGAGTACGTTCATACTCTTCGAGAGCTAGCATATTGACTGGTTCCATGGCCTCTAGGCGACGCTGTAAGGATTTGAGCTGTTTTTGTAAGGCCTCTAATGTTAAATCTTCGGGGATTTCGGGGATGGGATCAGGTAGTTCAGCTTGTTTGGTTTCAATAACTGTCTGCAGTTCGCTTAACTGGTGTTGCCGCGCTTGCTGGGTTTCGCTGAGTTTTTGTTGTTGCCACTCTAATTGTTGCAGTTGGTTTCGCTGATCACGGAGCTGGTACTCTTTGCGATCGCGTTCTACCTTCTCACTTGCTAAGGTTTTATCCAACTCCCCTAGAGCTGCTTGGGTAGCAATAATGTCTTGCTTTAGAGCAACCTGTTGCTTGTTAATCTCGGTCTGCTGGTTGATTTGGATTTGCTGCTGTTGACGATCGGCTGCCGCACCTTGCTGACCGATTTGGATTTTTTCCTCCAGTCTCTGGCCTTGGGCTTCCAGTTCATTCTGTCGCTGTAGGGCTGTTTGTAGGGCCTGCTGTCGGGCTGTCAGTTCAGCTTCTAACGCCCGGACATTATCCTGGGCCTGTTGCCACTCGCTATGGGTTTGGGAGTCTTCTAGAGCTGTTAGTGCCTGCCGCTTTTGCTGGAGTTGTGTTTCCTGGGTAGGCAGAGTCGTTTCGAGGGATTGTAGACGGGCTTGGGCTGCAGTGTATTCAGCTTGGTATTGCTGCAGCTGCTTTTGAGTCTGTGCTAGTCGCTGTTGTAGCTGTTGTAGCTGTTGTTGGGCCTGGGTGTTTTGTAACTGTTGTTCTCGGTAGCGTTGACGGGCTTCAATTAGAGCTTTTGATTGGGTTTTGACGGTGGTATCGGTCTGTGCTAAGGCGCGATCGCAACTGGCCAAAATTTGCTCAATGTCCTGGAGTCGTTCTCGTAGGGCTTTAGCCTCGGCGGATTCACCCGCTTCAACTGTGCCAAAGTGTAGCCGACCCTGACGGCGCAGGCTGCCTCCGGTCATGGCTCCACTGCTTTCTAGCACCTCACCATCCAGGGTGACCATGCGAAATTTACCAAGGTGGCGGCGGGCATCGTTAATCTGCTCAAATACGACTGTATTGCCAAAAACAAAAGCAAACACCTGACGGTAAATATCGTCACACTCAATCAGATCAACGGCATAGTCTATGAACCCATCGGGGCGTTCCCAGCGGCCTAATTTTTGAATCCGGGGTGCACGAATAGCATTGAGCGGTAAAAATGTAGCCCGACCTGCCCGTTTCTGCTTGAGGATGTCGATTCCTCTGGCAGCAACACCATCATTTTCAACCACTAAGTAGCCCAGTCTGGCACCAGCAGCAATTTCAAGGGCAGTTTGATATTTGGGGTCTACCCGCCCCAACTGAGCAACTAGGCCACAGATGCCAGTGAGACCGCTCTTAATTAATACTTCGGTGGCCTGGGTGCCTCGGGTTTCTTGCAGAGCTTGTTCTTGGGCCTCAAGTTTGTCTAATTCCCGCTGCTTTTCTCGCTGTTCCCTGAGTAGGCGGTCTCGGGTTTCTCGTTGGGTTTTGAGGTCTTGCTCAGCGGTGGCAACGGCTTGGGCTAAGGTTTGGATGATGCCTTCCGTCTCCGAAAGTTCGGTGTCAGTCGTTTGAGGGGCATCAGCCAGTTCGGTTTCCAGATTTTGAATCGCTGTGGTTTGAGCTGTAATTTGGCTTTGCAACTGATGGCGGCGTTCCTGTAGCCGTACTTGTTCCGTGCGCTGGGGCTCCAGGGCTTTGAGTAAAGCTTCTACTTCATGCCTGAGGTTGGTTTGGGTTTCGATCCAGGCTTGAGAGGCGGTTGCGATCTCACTCGTCGCTTCTCGACCGTCCTCCACAGCCTGAGCAGCCCGTTCTCGCTCTGTCTGCAGCTGAACTATATTCTCATCGCTCAAGGTAATTAACTGTAGTTTCAGCTCTGCAAGTGCCTGAGTTTGGGTTTGTAGTTCGCCTTGGATGGTCTGAAGTTTAGCGGCTAGCTCCCGTGTGGATTGACTGAGTGCTTTTGCCTGGCGTTCTAACTGTCGTAACTCAGCTTCTTGGGTGGCTAGTTTTGCCTGCAAGGCTAGGTGCTCGTCTTCACCTAGCGCTTTCACCTTGGTATTGAGTGAGTCTAACTCGGACGTAGTGGTTTCAATCAGTTTGACCAGTGCTTCCCGCTGTTCCACAAGCTTAATGGCCTGCCCCTTACCCTGGTGAATCTGGCCTTCTAATTGCTTAGCTTTTTCCTGTTGCTGCCGCCATTCTAGAACCGCCTGCCATTGGATTTTACTTTGTAGGGTTGCTTTAAGTTGCTTATACTTTTCAGCTTTTTTGCGATCCTGATCAAGACGTTCTAGCTGGTCAATTAATTCTCGCTCCACAATGCGAAAGCGTTCTTCTCGCTCACGCACCATATCGAGCTTTAGTTTCGCCTGGTTAATTTTTCGATCAAAGGATGCGACACCAGCCAACTCATCAATAATTTCCCGACGTTCGCGCCCCTTCATCGAGATAATGCTGGTGACGTCCCCCTGCAGCACAACATTGTAGCCTTCAGGATAGATACGAAACCGCTGCAGTTGGTCATGTAACTCACTCAGAGTACAGGGTTTGCCATCAATGAAATAATTAGAGGTATAGGTTCCTTGAGCCGTAATCCTGAGCCGACGAGTGACACTCCATTCTCGTGGTAGAGGAACCACATTATCGGGGGTAGCGGTATCTAGTTGACCATTATTGCCAGCCTCATTATTCGAGTTAGAGTCTGAATCCTTGGCTAGGTTAGTGGCTGTAGGGGAGGCGATGGCATGAGCGGCGTTGTCTGCTGGATCAATTTGTCTGTTAGGGGCTTGGGCTACAGTGCCGTGAGGATCTGTGTCATTAGCCGCTACATTATCTTCTGTAATAATTTCTGAGGCATGGGTGGCAGAGTCATTCTTAGTAGATTCATCACCGTCAGAGTCTTCGCTAAGGAGTTCTGGAGCGACATCACTAATATCGAATGTCACAGTAACACTTGCTTCTGCGGTGGAACGTCGACTGGCGTGATTTTGATTAACCAAATCTGGCAAACGTTCTGCCCGCATGCCTTTAGAGCTGGCTAATCCTAAACAAAACAAAAGGGCATCCAGGATGTTCGATTTTCCTGAACCATTGGGGCCAGAAATAACGGTGAATCCTGTTAACAGAGGAACCTGCGTCGTACCTCCAAAGGATTTAAAGTGAGAGAGTTCAACTCGCTTTACATGCACAAAGCAAACGCACCCGAACTAGTGCGTACAAGTGTACTTAGACCATAGCATTTGCATCCCATGTGCAACCAGCTCAATGGTGAGCGACAGTGGCTGAAGCAGCTGTACTCCAAATGACACCGGGTAGATCGAACCGGTAACGTCGCCAGACTACAGTTTGCCAGATTTTGTTGAAAGCGCAACCGCAGCTTAGGCAATCTCTAGAATTCAGGTCCTGAGTGGAGGCTTCTTGGGTATAGCTCTAATATAGAAATAGGAAGACAAAGGCCCTATTCGTCTAGGCTACATCCTAGTTGAAATTTGACGTTGCCTAAACGTTTAGTTCTGGATGTGAGCCCTTTGAATTCCAGTTTTTTAGAGTGCCTTGCCCTAACTCCGTGACCTCTACTGTTTTTTCTCAACTGTCGCAGCCCGTTATTCTAGGCTTTGATCCTGGCCGTTACAAGTGTGGCTTAGCCATAGTTAGGTTAGATCGTTCCCTGTGTTATCACGAGGTCATCTTGGCAGAAGCTGTGCTCGAGCATATTGAAACGCTACGTCAGACGTATCCTATTTCTCTGATTGTGATGGGCGATCAGACGGGGGCAAAACTTTGGAAACAGGAACTGTCTCAGCGACTTCAGGAAGCACCCAATGTCATTCTGGTAGATGAACGTTATAGCAGTTTGGAAGCACGCGATCGCTACTGGGAAATGTTTCCCCCAAAAGGTCTCAATCGCCTTTTGCCCCAGAGTATGCGTAGCATTCCTCGCCCCATTGATGACATTGTGGCAATTTTGCTAATTGAGCGTTACCTAAACAAGCTGACTGAAGTCGAAATATAGTGAGCCATACCTACTGCGCATATCGGCTCTAGCTTCTGAACTCTCAGAAGTTCAATGCTGAACTTTGAAACATCAGCCACGACAGAAAAAAGTTGCTGATGAAAATAGACAGCAGAGCTGTGACTACGGCAGTGGTTGTGGACTGTCCCACACCCTTCGCTCCACCAGTTGTGGTTAATCCCCAGCTAGAACCAATAATGGCAATCAAGCCACCAAATACAAGGGATTTAATAAGCGCAGCGATAAGATCCTTTACATCTAGAAACACACGCGCTGAGTCTAGAAAGACGGTTTGAGAAATGTTGAACATTGTGCTTGAAATCAGCAGCCCTCCTGTCATGCCTGTAATGAAGGATAAGATGGTGAGTAGTGGTAGCATCAAGGCACAAGCAACGAACCTAGGCAAGACCAAGTAATCAACCGGGTCAGTCTTCAGCAACTGTAATGCATCGATCTGTTCGGTTACTTGCATGGTGCCAATTTCAGCAGCAAAGGCTGAGCCAACTCGACCAGCAATAATCACGGCGGTTAGCACTGGAGCCAATTCACGGGCCAGAGTCAATGCCAGCACTCCACCGACTGCTGTGCTGGCTCCAAAGTTAATAAATTCTCGTGTCACCTGGATTGTGAACACCATGCCCACAAAGCTGGCAGTCACCAAGGTAATGAGCAATGATTCTGGGCCAACGGCAGCCATTTGCTCAATAGTGTTACGCCGATGAAGTGGACGAGTCGTCAGGTGCACAATCACCTGACCACCGAGGAGGATGGCAGCCAGTAAACGCTGCCCCCATTTAGCTAGGCTCGACGTAGGAAATACAGCGGACACCGGACATGACTCCTTAGGGTTGGGGCAGATACAAAACAGCCCAATTATTTTAATAGGTTAAGCAAAGGGTTAAGGCAAGACTCTAAATGCTCTGTAATTTTATGAAAATTTAAGATTCCTCAAGTTGACGTTTATAGCTAGTTATTCCTCGTATGTTTGGGGTGGTTATTCCTTATGCCCATGCGGCCAAAAAATGGCAAGGGGGAGAGATGGGCTTACAGTTAGTTAGTTCTTTATTGCTAACGTTGTTTTTTTGCTTTTTGTTGCCCGCCGTTGGTATAGGGATGGCGTTAGGCGTTTTGACGTTGGGTGTGTGGTCGCCGCTATCGGCCATCAGTACTGTGGCTAAAGATGGTCTGATGAATTTTCTAATCACGTTTGGGGCCGGTGATATGGGCCATGGTTTCATGATCATCTGTTTGACCATCAGTATTGTAGGTGGTCTATTTGATGTGTTTACGTTCTACAAATATTTATATTTAAAGTAATGTTAGACGCTGAACATTGGTGTTTGATGGACCGATCAAATGAGCAGTTGTTTGCGACTGCGGCATGAGAGCAAATACCGGTAGTTTTGCGGAAATGTCACTATTTTTTGCCACAATATAAAGAAAAATATTTATGCTTTATGCTGGTAACGGTATTTTGCGCTGAGGTGATATGGGCGTAACTCCGGTGGCTAGGCTACAGGTACGGTTGCTGTGGGCAGCAATCTTAACAGGTTTGATTTGGCTAGGATTAGGGTCTCCAGCTTGGGCTCAGGTTCCTGGTGCAGCTTTTCAGGAACAACTGGCTGTTGAGATAGAGAATTCTATTCAACCTTACCTTGACCGGGTGACTAACGAAGTCAGTGAGTTCACCCTTGATAATGGCATGACGTTTATTGTGCTGGAGCGTCATCAGGCTCCAGTTGTGTCAATGATGCTCTATGCCAAGGTTGGGGCAGTGAATGAAGAAGATGGTCATACGGGGGTAGCCCATTATCTAGAGCATTTAGCGTTTAAGGGGACAACCCAAATTGGAACTCGAGACTATAGGGCAGAGGCACCCCTGTTGCAAGAGATAGATGGGGTGTTTGATCAGCTGATGGCGGCTGAGGAGGCGGGAGATGAAGCGCAGGTGACGGCGTTGCGATCGCGGTTCGATACTCTCCAAGCCCAAGCATCAGAATACGTCGAACAAAACAAGTTTGGCCAAATTATTGAACAGTCTGGTGGACGGGGGCTGAATGCGACCACATCTGCTGATGCCACCCGCTACTTCTACAGCTTGCCATCCAATAAGTTAGAGCTGTGGATGTCCCTGGAATCCGAGCGCTTTATCGACCCAGTATTTCGCGAATTTTACAAAGAAAAACAGGTCATTCTTGAAGAGCGTCGGATGCGGGTAGACAATTCACCCATCGGCAAAATCGTTGAAAAATTCCTAGAAGTTTCCTTTGACGAACATCCCTATCGTCGTCCGGTAATTGGTTATCAAGATGATTTACGGTTGGCTACTCGCGAGGATGTCACCAAATTTTTTGACGCTTACTACGGACCCAGCAATCTGATTGCTGCCGTGGTGGGTGATGTTGATCCAGATAATGTCAAAGCGTTAGCGACCGCATATTTTGGCCGTATTCAGTCCCGTAGTCTGCCTCCCGAAGTCACTGTACAAGAGCCGCCCCAGACAGATCCCAAATACTTTGAGCTAACCCTGCCGAGTCAGCCCTGGTATCTGGAAGGGTTCCATCGTCCGGGCATCAATCATCCTGACCATGTGGTTTACTCTATGATTGAGAGCATTTTGGTCGGTGGTCGTACATCTCGCATGTACCAAGACCTGGTGGAACAATCTCAAGTCGCTCTCAATATTGGTAGCGCCAATGGCTTCCCTGGCGATCTCTATGACAATATTTTGTTGCTCTACGGTTTGACTGCCCCTGGTCATACCGTTGATGATCTGGCTGAGCGGATGGATGGTTTACTCACGCAGCTAAAGCAAGAACCCGTGACACCTGAAGAGTTAGAGCGAGTCAAAACCCAGGCCAGGGCATCCATGTTGCGTAGCCTGGATTCGAATTCAGGTATGGCGAGTTTGCTGACAGAATACCAAGCAAAAACCGGTGACTGGCGTAACGTGTTCGAAGAACTAAAAGCGATTGAAGCGGTGACGGCTGGAGATGTCCAGCGGGTGGCTCAGGCAACCTTTGTGCCTAGTAATCGGACCGTTGGTAAGCTGCTATCGGCGGAGTCGTAACTGTCCTTTCCTACATAGTCTTAAGGGCTGATTTTTTTGGTGGGCATTGCCCATCCTAACTATTCTCTATTCCCCACTTAACCCTATGTTTTGGTTTTCCAAGCGTCGTTTGATCACAAGCTTCTTTCTAGCCATGGCTGCCTTTAGCTTGATGCTTACCTTGGGGTGGAGCAAGCCAGCGAATGCGGTAACGGCACGTCACTATACTGATTTAGAATTTGAGCCCCTGAGCGAAATTCAAATTCCCGACTTTGAGCGCTATGAGCTGCCCAATGGTATAGTCGTGTACCTCATGGAGAACCATGACCTGCCGTTGGTGAGTGGTTCCGCTACGTTTAAGGCAGGAGAATTTATGGAGCCCGAAGGCAAGGTTGGCTTGGCTGGCATGATGGGGCAATCCATGCGTAGGGGGGGGACGGTTAGCTACACTCCTGAGCAGCTGAATCAATTTCTAGAGCAGCGGGCCGCATCGGTAGAGACTAGTCTGGGGGTGACTACGGGGAGTGCTAGTTTTAGTGCGTTGAGTGAAGATCTGACTGATGTATTTTCGGTGTTTGCAGAGGTGATTCAGAAGCCTGCCTTTGCCCCAGAAAAACTTGACCTGCTTAAGAGTCAGTATCGTGGCAGTATTGCCCGGCGTAATGATGACCCGGATGATGTCACCACCCGTGAGTTTCGCAAGTTGATCTACGGTGCTCAGAGCCCGTTCGCTCGCATGGTGGAGTACAGTGATGTTGATAATATTTCGCGAGATGACATTGTTGACTTTTATCAAACTGCCATTCAGCCGAGGGGTACGATTTTAGGCATTAGCGGTGATTTTGATGCGAGTCAGATGAAGTCGCTGATTGCAGAATTTTTTGCGGACTGGTCACCGTCAGCCAGGGCCAAAATCAATGTGGAGTTGCCCCAGGTAGAGCAGCAAACTAATGGTTTATATGTGGTCAATCAGCCCCAGCTCACCCAGAGTTATATTCACATCGGTCATTTAGGGGGGCGTTTAGATAGTCCTGATCATGCTCCGATGGTGATTCTTAATGAAGTGCTGAATGGTTTTGGCGGCCGACTTTTTAACGATATTCGCTCGCGTCAGGGTCTAGCTTATGTGGTTTATGCATTCTGGAGCCCTCGCTATGACCATCCTGGTTTGTTTATCGGTGGTGGTCAAACCCGATCGGAAGCGACGGTGCCCTTTATTAAAACCATGTATGAGGAAATCCAGCGGGTGCGCCATGAACCAATTACAGCTGCAGAATTGCAATATGCCAAGGATGCTGTACTTAATAGCTTTGTGTTTAACTTTGCGACGCCAGAGCAAACGCTGTCACGGCTGATTCGCTATGAGTATTATGGCTATCCGTCCGATTTTGTATTTAAGTTTCAAAAAGCAGTGGAGGCCACCACCATTCAGCAGGTGTTAGATGCTGCCCAGCGCAATCTCAAGCCGAGGGATTTGGTCACCATTGTGGTGGGGAATATCGACGCGATTGACCCAGCGCTAGGAACTCTGGCGGAAGAGGTTAAAATTACACCTATCGATATCACCATTCCAGAGCCAACAGTTTAATGGGTAATGGCTTACAGCGACTTTACCCTACCTTGCAGGTGGTCGGTTTTGCCACCTACTTTACCTCTAGAGCCAAGCGATATACTGCGGAAGCTAATTGATTCGTACTTTACCCTGGGCAATCGCAGTCGGTTCTGAAATGGTCATTTTGTCATTTTGATCGCACCTGATTAGCCGACTAATAAATCTTCCTCTGGATAGTGAATTGTGCTAGGTTTTGGGTCTCCTAAAAGGGCAGCCATCAGCAACAAGATGCCCACTCGACCGATGTACATAGTGACGATAATTACGCACTGACCCAGGGTTGATAGATCTGGAGTTATCCCTGTGGAGAGTCCGACCGTGGCAAAGGCAGAGACGGTTTCAAACAGCAGATATATAAATTCAATACCTGGGTCCGTTAGCGATAGCAGAATAGTTACCATGACGACTGTCATGCCGGATGCAACCACCACGCCAACGGCTTTTAGAACACGTTTATCGGGAATTTCCCTCTGATAGGCTAGAACCTCATCCTCGCCTTTGAGGACGGTGCGGGTGCAGTTGAGTAAAATTCTGACGGTGGTGGTTTTGATGCCGCCACCGGTACTGCCAGGGCTAGCACCGATAAACATGAGGGCGATCGCAATAAATAGCGAACTGGTTTCCATCGCCCCAATATCAATGGAGTTAAACCCGGCGGTGCGCATAATCACAGACTGAAACCCAGCCTCCATGAGTTTCATGTTGACTGGTTCAGCTGCCAGGGTAGCGGGATTGAAAAATTCGACGGCAAAAAAGGCAATGGTCCCCAGGGTGAGGAGAACTAGGGATGTACTGGTGACCACCTTAAAGTGAAGCGAAAACACTTGATGCTTGCGTTGGCGACGAATGCGATCGCGAATCCAAATAAATAGCTCCATAATCACCTGATAACCAATGCCCCCAATAATCACCAGCGCTGCAATTACAGCATTAATCCAGGGGGAACGCGCATACTGAACCAAGCTATCGGCAAAGAGACTAAAGCCTGCATTATTAAAAGCGCTGATGCTATGAAAAACCGATAACCATAGACTGCGACCTGCACCATAATCATCAGCAAAGCGTGGCATTAACAAAAACACACCGCTTAGCTCAAAAATCAGGGTCATCGCAATAATGGACTTAATCAGAGACGCCGCAGACGACAGTTCAGCCGTATCTAACGATTGCTGAATGGCCAGCCGATCCTTGAGGCCCAGTCGCCTACCTAATAGCAGCAGCAATACTGTCGTTGCTGTCATGTAACCTAGCCCGCCCAGCTGGATCAGCAACAAAATAATCCCCTGGCCCAGGGGTGAAAAATAGGAACCCGTATCTACCACAATCAGCCCGGTGACACAGACTGCTGATGTGGCTGTAAACAGAGCCACAATGGGATGATTCCAGTCACCACTTGCCGTTGCAAAGGGCAGCATCAGTAATAGTGTGCCGATGGTAATTACCGTTAAAAAGCCAACACACACAGTCCTCGAAACGGTCATTGGGGAGTACTCGCATAGTCTTAATTCAGGATGGTCCCTGTATTGCTCAGATCAATCGGTGGATTGGCCCAATCTGTCCAGTGTCCATAGTACTTATCGGTTAATTTTATGATGTTGTCTTGCCCTACTAAGGGTGATTTTTCTACGCATTGTTGGGAATGAATAAGCAAGGGACTATCCTCAACGAGAAAAGTCCCTTGCTTGTTTATATTTACTTAAGGGATAGTGCCAAATAGCACCAAAGTAGCTTTCCCCTAGTTAGGGCAATCCACCAGACGTACTACCGCAGTGGCTGCATAGTTCCTCAGGGCATCACTGTTGGGTACAAAGGCAGTACCAGACTCATTTACAGGGCTAGCAATGCCGCAGTAAGCCGAGAGGCTAGAAATCACATCAGCTGCCCAATGACCTTGAGTATCGGAAAAGGCAAAGGCCTGTTGAGTTGGTGTTAAAGCGGTTCCTTGACCAAGAACACGCTTACGATACTCAGCTGCCCGACGGACCACAGCCATCATTTCAGCCCGAGTTACTTCTTGAGCGGGGCGGAAATCGCCTTCAGGGTAACCACTGACAATACCGCTTTGGCTGGCGAACTGAATCTTGGCAGCACTCCAGCGATTGCTAGCAACATCTGTAAAAGGGGCAGTCGTGACTGCGCTGGGTAGGGCAATGGAGATATTGTCCTGGGCGTCCAGAGCTTCAATCACCATAGATACCAACTGCTCACGGGTTAGGGCAGTACGAGGACGGAATGTCCCATCCTGGAACCCAGCAATAAAGCCAATTTCTACAGCCCGACTAATCTGTGTGGCATAGACATCATTGGTGACATCGCGAAACTCCGTGTTGTTTGTCGGAGGTGTGGGTGTGGGCGTAGGATTGGTAACCACCGGAGGATTTTTAATCGTAGGTCCACCACTTTGCTCGACTAAAGCCGCAAGCGGAGCATCGTGGGTGAGATAGAGATGTCCAAGGGTGCGTCCGTCTAAGGTACGGCGAGTCAAACGCCAACCAGGGTTGAGGAAAATTTTCGTAAACCCATTACTGGCTTGGCCAAAAGTACGGCCTAAGTTCATTGGGGGGGCGGACCGATACGGGTTAGTAGGGAAAGAACTGGGCTTAGCGATGAGAAGATATTCGCCGTCTTCTTCCTTAATCTCGAGATTGAAACGACTACCGGCGTCGCCATCACCCGCTCGAATAGAATAGCCATTACTATCGGTGGCCCGTCCGCAGATCCCAGAAAAGTCAAAATTTAGCAATAGAGGTTCAATTTGGACTGGGTTAGACCCTGATTCACCCCAGCATAGCTGCGCATTACTTTTTTGCTCAATGATCATAAATTGAGGACGACCGAGAAGGCCACCACCGGGAGCGGCGAGGAGCACAAAATTCTCTTGGTTGACTTCAGCATTACCAAAAGCTTGAGCATCTACGCGGGTAGTTGCTCCAAAAATTGCCAGTGTAGCTGCGGTAGCAGCAGCGATGCCTAAGCGTAATGGATTCATTGTGTTGTTTTTAAGTGGAACTATGAAGCAGGACTCGAGTGAAGGTTGCCCGATGGGCATCTGGACGTGACGTTCCAGTAATTTTTCTTGATGGAAGTTGTAGTCTGAATAACGTTAGGGATTAGCCGAGTGTTTTTACCTTACGAATTAACGCACATCCCAGGGGCGTTATTTTGGCTTTTTTTAGAGTTAGCGATGGGATTCAGAGATTTGTCGTTGTTTTTTTGATTGAAATCACCTAGCTACTCTAAACCGCTTCCAAGGTAAAACCTTTAGGTTCTTCTATGGAAAAACGACTGTTCTGGACACTGTTCTGGACGTGGGCAAGGGTTAGTTTTTCTTGCAGATAGAACTGTGAGGATGGAATGTGACCCATAGACTTGCGGTGGTTAAGGTGAATTTGACACGATATAGGTGTTGTGAATGGAGCCCCTAGAGGAAGCAACCGATGGTTCAAGGAATAACCCAATTGCTATGGCAGCATGGCAGTCACTCGGTCGCTTTAGCGGGCGTCACATTGTTGACTTGGAGCTTAGCCGTTAGCTCTGCCGCTGAGGCTTTGGATGAAGTCGCTCTCAAACGCTTGATTGAAACCAATGAGTGTCCTGGATGTGACCTAGAAGGAGCTGATTTACGCCGTTTAGATCTCTCTGGTGCCAATTTACAAGGTGCCAACCTGAGAGAAGCTAATTTTTTCTACGCGATTTTAGATGGTGTTAACCTGTCAGGCGCGGATCTACGCTCAACTAATTTGTCTTATGTTACGGCTCTGACATTAGTGGGTGATAATGCTGGTGAGCTGGTAGAATTTCCAGCCCAGTTTATTGGCGCGGATATGGCAGGGGCGTTAATGCAATATGCTAATTTCTCAGGTGCTGAGATGATGGAGGCCAACTTTCAAGAGGCTTACATTGATAAGGCTCAGTTTGTGGGGACTCAACTGCAGGACTCGAATTTTACGGTTACCTATGTCCATGACATCGATCTGACTGGTGCCAATCTTTGTGGGTCTACTTACTGGGCTGGAAATGACTACAGACGAGCTTGTAATGTCCCCTTTCCTGATTTGGGACAGTAGGTGTAAGAGTTTAGAGTTTTATAGAGCTTGGCTTTTCTCAGCTGGCTGAATATTTTGGTGTTGAGTTCTGAACTTAGTCTTGCTTGACCTGCTTTAGCATCTCCACCAGTACATGGTGAGCGTCTTTTGCATCGGTTAAGGGGCGCTCAAAACTAACGCGAACGGGAGTGCTTTGGCCGTCTATGGTGGCGTCTAAGTCCATACCTGTGGCGTCAATGGCTTTCATGATAGCTGCTGTGGCTGTTGTGGCATCACCGAACTTTTGAGCGTAGAGCAGTACAGCATCGGCATGATCGTCATTCATGTGTTTACAGATGCGATCGCTAACGGGGGACGTGATTGCTTCAGACATAGAATTGTTCTACGAAATTTCGTACACTACTGTTCTAAATCATAGGTTGCACTTTGATATAAACCACGTTCAAGTTGAAACCTGTAGATTTTTCTATGGTTCTACACGAGTTCCTTTTCGGTCAGTCAGTTGATCATATCTTCCCAACCCCCGCCCGATGAGCATCCCTGGCCAACGGGGCATATTTTTCAGAGCCCAGGGGCGAACTTAACGTATCGTGTCATCGGTCCCTGTTGTCGCCTTTTTGATCGTGAACAGCTACCATGGCCCTGTTGCCGTTTGCAGTGGCGAGGAAAAGAGCCAAGCTGGCGACGAATTGGCCGACGATTCATTGTCGATTTGGCCACCAGACGCCATCCATCCTATTGTGTTGAAATTATTGGTCAGGGATATCGTGCCCAGCCGATTGTGGTCACGTTATACATGATTCAGTTTTCCAGTGAAATGCAGAATTGGTGGCATACTAAGCGTCGCTACTTGGCCACAGCAATCAATGCTTTAGTAACTGAAACAACAACATCTGAACCTGTTTCACTGGAGCAAGCGGCTCCATAAATCTTGCGATAGGATTATTAATGTCTCTTAGCAATTCATACTGACGGACATTTATGAGTGTTGAGGTTCGTTTTCTTCCCGATAATATAACTGTTTCAGCCACTCCAGGGGAACCTATTTTGCAAGTGGCTGAGCGTGCAGGGGTGAACATTCCAACGGGGTGCCTGATGGGGTCCTGTCATGCCTGTGAGGTTGATATCGAAGGTCAAGAAGAGCCCATCTGTGCTTGCATTTCAGCGATTCCGGCTACCCAGTCGCCCTATATCGTTAATCTTTATGTTGATCCAACTTGGTAATCGAAGTGCAAAACCTATCAATTACCTTGCTACTCACTTGTTGTCTGTTCCAAAATTACCGCTTCATAGGGAATGATACCGATGGTTTCGCTGCCTAAGCATTGGGCTGCTGCTTTGGATAAATCTAGAGAACGTTGGCCAATGTAAGGACCTCGATCATTAATCCTTACGACAACTGTCCGATGATTATTCAAATTCCGGACATGTAGCATGGTATTGAATGGCAGCGTTTTGTGGGCCGCAGTCAAAGTGTTTTGGTCAAATGTCTCACCGTTTGCTGTTTGCCGGCCATGGAAATAGGGGCCATACCAAGATGCAATCCCATTGAGCGTTTGCTCAGAAGGCTTTAATGATGCCAGCATTACCTGAATATCGCCAGCATCCAGTGGAGTTGCTCCCATTTTTTGTCTTAATTGGTCACTCCAGACAATGGCCGCCCATTCTTTATCTAAGATTGTTTTGTCATCTACGACGTCGGCCTCACTGTTAGTCTCCTGAGGTAAAATATAAACGATAACATCGCTACTTAGACGAATGGCTGGTTGCCCATTCTCTGAGACTGGCATAACGTCATTAGAATCTATTGGCTCATTACCCAATAGATTTTGCAGAGAGTGAATGGCAGCTGCCGTGCCATCAAGGGTACTCACCTCCCCAATCAGGTTACCTCGCAAGAACACTTTCAAGGCTGTGATATTTTCAGGCTTGGCCTTGTAGGGGGTATCGATACACTGTCTTAAGGCATGGCTAGGCATTATAGGCAGTGGCTTTTTAGGTTTTGCGATCGCTGGCTCCAGCGCAATATGGTTTGAAGTCTGATCTGCAACCTCTGTTTTGATATCTGAGACTTGTGGTGTCGGTGATGCTGTTGTTGTTGTTTTAGCTGTGGGGAATTGATTGGAAATTTTAGATTCAGCGGGAATTTTTTCCAGAGATTGCTCAAAAACCTGCTTTAAAGATCTGGTTGCATCCGCCAGGTTGAGTGGCTGTAATAGTTGAAATGACCCATTGAGAAACAATTCTTGAGATTGGAATTTGTTGGTTGGAATACTCCATACGGTCGGTAACGACGCATCTTTGTTCGATAACAAAACTGGCCATGCATTCAGCAAAGCTGAGGAGAATGGAGATTTAGGTAAAGTAGTTTGATTCGCTTGTCCTATACCACTTATAAGCGCGGGTGCTGAAGATACGGTTACTTCAAAAACCGGTACATCAAACATAAAAGAGCTTACAGATGAACACGTTATTAACAAAGCAGTTCCAAAAACAAATGGGAAACCATAATTTCAACGATGTCAAGGTTAACTGCTGCCAGAAAATAAGGAATCAATCAAGAAATAACGCTAGCCTTTGGCTCAGGCACTGTATCTAAAACTACAATTTTATTAGTATACAGTCTGTTCTAAGACTTAATACTGTCTGTCATCAACTCCTTAACTCCAAAAAAATAATGGTATTTAGAGTTAATTGGTTAAAAACAGTGTCTATAGGCAATTGCTCTGTTAGTAGTTAACTATTTCGTCCAGTTGTTGATAAGTAACTTTAATCTTTCAAGATAATGCAATAGTTGATCGTCATACTGCCTAGTGTTGGATGCAAGTGGAGGGTTGAAGCTACTCGGGATATCTATGGTTAATGATGATGTCAAAAACCGTTTAGTTGGTCATCTAAAAGAATTAATACGTGAACGCGACCCCTATCTAGCTACCCAGGGACATTATTATGCACGGCATTATATTCATAGCCAGTTAGAGCAGTGGGGAAATGTCCTGGCTATGAGCTTTAGTCAGCGGGGCCGTGAACATTACAATCTCTGTCTGGAATTATCTGGTCAACGGTCTCTTGCCCCCGTGGTGATCGGGGCTCACTATGATACGGTGCCGGGATGCTCTGGTGCTGACGATAATGCGACAGGTGTAGCCGTTTTGCTGGAGCTGGCAAGACAATTTTCAGGTCAGCGTCCAAGGCGGCCTGTACATTTAGTTGCCTTTGATTTAGAAGAATATGGCTTGGTTGGTAGTCGTGCCTATGTAGAAGCATTGCAAGGTCAGCCCATTCATCTGATGTTGTCCTTAGAAATGCTGGGCTATTGTGCTAAAGAGTCGGTTTCTGGGCAGCCTAGTCAGACCTATCCCATAAAAGCATTAGAATACATCTATCCAAAAACGGGTGATTTTATTGCACTGATTGGTAATTGGCAAATAATTCCCACATTGTGGGGATTTAATCGAGCGTTTAAATTGGCGGGTGTAAATTGTGCTTGGTTACCTATGTTTCAGCGTGGGCTGCCGTTGCCCGATACTCGTCGAAGTGACCATGCGCCGTTTTGGGATGCAGGCTATAACGCCATAATGGTGACGGATACTTCTAACTTACGTAACCCCCATTACCATACTCCAACAGATACTTTTGACACCTTGGACTTGGATTTTTTGACCAAGGTTTGCCTGGGATTAGCCCAGGGCATAGCCCGATTGTGAGCTTTACAATAACCGTAGCTGTTGATTCTGTTCCTGCGTCAGAACTCTAGAGTCTAAGTCGATCGGTGTTTCGTCAGTTAGTTTGTCGTCCTCCAGTAATGTTTGCGCTGCTAACATCATGTCGTCAGCGAGGTGGGTAAGGTCATTGCGATTACCTAGGTAGGTCTCTAAGGCGCTTAACGGGTCGCGAATGTTATCGGAGGTTAACTCAGGTAAACGGGGTCGACTAAGTTGACTGATCAGTTCAGGATGAATGGTATAGGTATGGGCTTTGGATAGAGCCTGATGTAGAGCAGCGTGATCGATTTGGTCGATTTGAGGCGGGCTGAGTTTATACACCAAACGCACAACTGCCTTGGTGATATCGGCCTTAGTCAGGATTGTTTCCAGATGTAACTGTGGGGTAGCTGTGGTTGAGATATTTACCTCGATGGTTTTAAAGGGGCGGACAGGTAAGGGGCAGAATTCCACGGACGTATGATCTGGATGTATCTCCGCTAATACAAACCCTTTTTCTTCTTTTTCTTCACTAAAGTCCACCCGTTCAATGCTGCCGGGATAGACGATGGGCGGTTCATGGCAGAGTATCTGATGCTTGTGTACATGGCCCAGGGCGACGTAGTTAAAGCAAGGACGAGCCAAGAGAGCCATGGGCACAGTAAATCCTTTGCCAACGGCTAAGAATTTCTCAGCACCATATCGGGCTGTATCTGTCATTAGATGGGCTAGCAGAATACTTGGCCTATCAGGATCCAGCCGGCGAATTTCTCCTTCTAGGGCTACCCGTAGGCGATCGAGCATAATTTCGTTCACCTGACCCAACGATAATCCTTCTGTTTCAGGCCGAGTCAAGAGTGTTGAATGGGTTAGCCAGGGTAGGGTAATGACTTGAACAGTTCCTGCTTGAGTGTCGATTTTATGGGTGGTTAAACTGTCGCCAACAATCATGTTGGGTACTCCCAACGTGCGGTAGATGCATAGGCTAGCGCCGCCCATACCTTGGGAATGTTGGTCGTGATTCCCCACTAGCAGTACTGTTGGGATGTGAGCGTTGACTAAGCGCTGAAACTGTTGGGCAAAGGCCTGTTGTACGACGGGTGGTGGTGTGGCATCCGGAAACGCATCGCCGCCAAAGAGTACTAGGTCAACGGGTTCATTCAGGGCGCGATCAATGCAACGACTGAGGCTGGCAACAAAATCTTCTAATCGGGTATTGAGTCCTGTGTCTGGGTTGATGTGTCCATGGCTAAAGCCACTACCCATGTGAATATCGGAGAGATGGAGGACTTTGACCATGGTGATAGTGGGCAGGACTTGAGATCGCAAGCGTTGACTTGTGAGTGCGCTATCAGTATCTTTGTCCTAGTTGGAAACGTCAAGGGCTATGGACAGCATGATAGCGGTCTACGTGGCTAAACAGCCGGTGAATATGGTCTACGGTTGTAAATGGATTGAGCAAGACAGCCTTTAGCCATCGCTGTCCCCGGTAGGTGGGCAATGATAAAAATGTGTTGCCTGTTTGTAAAAGCCACTGCTGTAGTCCATGGTTCCAATCATCGAGGTGGTCTGTTGGTAAGGCCGCAGGCTCAGCCCGAAAACACACTAGATTCATTTGTGGCTCACTCGCTAGCCTGAGAAACTGTCGCGCTTTGACAGCGGCAGTAAAGGTTTTGGTCAGTTCATAGTTGTGGTCAATAATGGCGCTGTAACCGTCTCGACCAATGTGCTGTAGTGATAGCCATAACTTGAGGATGTCAGCATGACGGGTACCTTGCACCGTGAGTTCGCCTAAATTTGGCCAGTCGTCGTGGTCGTGCATGTAGGGGGCTAACACTCGAAACTGTTTCTGGAGCTGATCAAACTGGCGAAACATCACAATGGCAGAGGTTTTGGCGACATATAACCATTTCTGTGGGTTAAAGGTAACTGAGTCTGCTTGTTCGATGCCGGCTAACTGAGATTGGTAGCAGTCTGAAAACATCAACGCTCCACCGTAGGCGGCATCCACATGGAACCACAGTTTGTTGAGCTTTGCGATACTCGCCATTTGATAAATGGGGTCAATACTGCCGGTTACGGTAGTTCCGGCGGTGGCAACAATGGCAAAGGGCTGCTGACCGTCTGTTTTGGCCTGAGCTAATTTGGTGTTTAGATCGTCAATTTCAATTTGTGAATTTTGGTTGGTTGCGACTGGAATGGCTGCTCTAGTGCCTAAACCCATCACCATCGCCGCCTTTTTAAACGAGGTATGAGCCACTTCTGAGACCAAGAAAACAGGTTGTTGTCCTGAGGGAATGCCAGTTTCTAAGGCATTAAAGGCTTGGTTGCGAGCCACAATCAGTGCTTGCAAATTTGCTAGGCTGCCGCCACTCACTAAAACGCCGTTGGCCTGGGGACCAAGGCCAAATAGCTGGGCGATTTGCTGCAAAACCAACATTTCTAACCGGGAGAAAACCGGCGACATTTCTACACTCAGCATATTGTTGTTGAGGGCAGCCACTAGCAAGTCTGCAATTACCGATAGGGTGGTGGGAATCGAATCCATATGGCCGATATAGCCTGGATGAGCGGCATTCATAGAGCCATGCAGGTGCGCTTTAACTTCATCCAAGAGCGCTGCAATCGGTACAGAGTTGTTGGGTAATTTGGCCCAGGCATAGGTGCTTGAAATCAATGGCTCAGGCAGTGGAGAGCGGTCTGTAGCCTGAGCCATAGTTTCAACTAATAGGTCGATAACTTGATGTAAGAGGGTTGCAATCTCATCCCGATTTTTACCATCAGGACGAATAAATGCCATTGTCGGCAAAGCCGAAAAATCCACCGTATCTGTTGTTTATAGCTGTGCTCTACTAGGGTAATCAATAAACCCATCGCACGCGTGGTTTACCTGGGCGCATTCCCAGATGAACAAACCCTCGTTGCGCTCCATAACCAATGCTATAGGGATAGGTTTGGTCGCACCAGTATTCCACCTCATAGATACTGACATTCTTGATGTAAAAATCCACCGCACCGGTATCTGGCGCATCATATAAATGCTCTGAACGACGAGCGCCACCTACTTTTGCATTGACGCTGGGGGGACGATAGCCGGAGGTAATCACTAGGGGATTGTCGCCAAAGTAATCACGACATTTCTCAAGAAACAGGCAGATTTCATAGGCTGTCTTGCACTGGAAATCAGACTGAAAGCGCCGCTCCTCATCATAAAGAGCGAATTCGCCATAGGTAATGTGGGGGGTAATCAGCGTATCAAAGGGCATATCTGGCGTCAGTCTGGCTCCAACCGGTGTACTGCCAGCGACATCTCGACTAATACGGTCTAGGCGTTCTTCCGGTTTGCGATCGCTCGCTTCGCCTGCTTCATTATGATCATCATCCCAATTCGGAGTAGCCCCGGTGGGTTTCTTGCAGAACAAATCAGCTTCTGCTAAGCGACGGCGGCGCAATCCTGCTTCCACGGAAGTACCTGGATTTCTATACTTAACAAATTGGGCCGCTATCCAGCGATGATCATTCCACTGGGTGGGTGAGTCGCAGACTCGGGTAATCGACTCAAAGTTATAGCCGCGATAAAACCCTGAGCCCAAATTATAGGCAAAACTATATAGAGCCCCGCGCTGGTTACTATTCATGCGACTCCAGGTCGGAATTTTTTCCAGGGCTTGACGGCAGGATTTGTCGACATGATCAATCAAGTATTCTTCTGCCTGGTCTTGAGTAATTACGTCACCTTGTTTGACCTTGACACCGTTAGGATATCGAGTTGTGCCATAGCCAATTGTCGGTACGGACCAGCCTTGTAGCGGATCAGCATAGGCTGTGGCCCGACCATCCGGTAGGGCTTGAGCATAGCCTTCAAACTCTTTAATTAATTCGATTCCAGAACGGGGAATCTTGCCTAAGATTGCGTCAGAAGGGCGCTCGGGAGTAGGGACAGGGGACGGCGGTGCGATCGTTTGTTGACGAATGGGCACCGCAATCACACCTAAGCGATCGATCCAGCGTCCACTTTGACCATAGAACCCAATGACTTGGTGGTTGGGCGGCACTGCTAAGTCTATGATTTCGCGTTTTTGCTGACCAAACAAAATGCTGCGGCCTTGACTGGTAATCAGCTCTAGGGAGCCAACATAGCGTTTGCCAGTAAGCCTGACATTTGTAATGTATTCGTTGGAATCGAGCACAAACGACTGCTGAGCCGCCCCATTGCCACCATGGGTAGGTAGTTCCCTACTAGCCCACTGCATTTGCACTTGATCGACATAGCGCCCTACCCGTACCGAGACCGCCACTGGCTTTGCCTGTTGGGCTAGGACTTGGTCACTAGCTTGAGGCGGCCAGCCAATATCTGAAAATAATTTGCCACCGCTGCCACCGACTGACAAGCTACGCCAGAGTGTTCCACCTGTGCTATTTGAGGATTCCATAAGCATGTGCCTGTTCTAGTTACGATGTTAGCCCTATATTTCTAGAGGGACATGGGGGCTAATACATCTTTTGGCTGTGGCTTATGAATCAAGTTAAAGCCGAAAAATTACGGAATATTAAGATGATTTTTCTCGTGTAGGGTCGTTCCATGGAACGACCCTACACGAGAAAAAGACCCTATCCATGGATACCGCATTCGGTTTTGATACTGCCACGCCAGCGACCAGCGCGTTCCTCTTCCCCAGCATTGACCTTAGTGGTTAATGGTTGATCTCCAATGCTGGTATACCCCTGATCATGGAGTGGGTTATACAAAACGCCGTGGGCAAAAGTGTATCGCCACAGATCCTTATGGGTCCAATTGGCAAGGGGGTTGATTTTTAATCGTCCCTTAGGGTCTCGCTCCAGAATTGGCATAGTTTGACGGGTAGCAGACTGATCGCGACGCCGTCCTGTAATCCATCCTTGGACTGACAGAGCCTCTAAGGCTTTTTCCATGGGTTGCACTTTAGTTAACTCGTGAAACAGGGCAACATCCTTCTCCCATAGTTGATCGCCATAGCGGGCTATAAAGTCTTCTCGGGTGGGGGCAGCTTGATAGGTGTGGAGGTCGAGATCGTAAAACTCTTTGGCCTTTTGGCCAGTTGCTAAGGTTTCTGGAAAAAGATGTAGCGTGTCTAGAAAGACGACAGGGATTTTTGCCTGGAGGTCGTGATATAGCATGTGGGTCACTGCCACCATGCTAAAGGAGGTAAGTTGAACCAGATTGGGGACCGTGGCAACTGACCATGCCAAAATTTCTTGGGGTGTAGCCGATTCAAACCGACGATTCAGCTCGACTAGATCTAACTGTCTGGGGTCAAACGCAACGCGGTTATTTGACTGATGGGTAGGCGATTGCGCTTCTATGCAAGAAACCATTGGTGTAGATGGGGTTTCAGCCCGTAAACGATCACTGGAAATATCCTATCGCAATAATTCCTCATAACCCACCGGAGAAATGTAGATTAATCCGATCTAGATTAGATGCGTTAACCGTAACAGTCGCATCTTGCCCCCGTAGCGTAGGACAATAACAGTCATGAAAAAGCTTATTTTTTACACAAAACCCGGTTGTCACCTGTGCGAAAGCTTAGGGGAAAAGCTAGCGAAGTTGGGCCATTTGCCAATCGAGATTGAGGCTCGTGACATCACAGTCAATCCCGTTTGGTTTACGGAGTATCGGTATGAAATTCCGGTACTTTGCCGCATCATTGGTCATCCTGAAACACCTGAATTGGTCAAAGAGCAGCCGTTACCTCGTCTGTCTCCACAGGCACCGTTGCGACAATTAGAGCAAATGCTAGAGACCTATTTGGGTCCCTTTGAGGCAGAATAGCGGCATTCCACTTGAGAGAAGACGTTTGGAGTCGGTCTGTATGACGCTGCGTGAGTTACTGGCGCAATTACCCCCTGAGTTGCTGCCCGCTATTGAGCATCCGGCCTTAGATCACCCTGTTACTGGGCTGTGTATTAATTCAAAAACTTGCAAGCCTGGTGATTTGTTTATCGGTATGCCGGGGACGCGGGTAGATGGGGGTGAATTTTGGCGAAGTGCGATGGAAAAGGGGGCGATCGCAGCCATCATTTCCCCTCATGCCCTACAAAAGCAGCCTGCAACAGATACATCAACTCTCCTAATTCCGATTCACGATATCCCAACCGTCTGCGGTGAAATTGCGGCGGCCTTCTACAACTATCCAGGTAAAAGCCTGAAGCTAGTAGGGGTGACTGGTACGAATGGTAAAACCACTACCACCCATATAATTGAGCATTTTCTTAATGCGGCTGAGATGCCCACTGGGTTGCTAGGTACACTTTATACTCGTTGGCCTGGGCATCAAGAGATGGCGGTGCACACGACACCATTTCCGGTTGATTTACAGCGCGAGCTAGCTAAAGTTGTAGGCGCAGGGTGTCAGCACGCCATTATGGAAGTTAGCTCCCATGCACTGGCTCAAAAGCGAGTTTGGGGGTGTCCCTTTGAGGTAGCGGTGTTTACAAATCTCACCCAGGATCACCTCGACTATCACAAGGATCTTGAGGACTATTTTGAAGCTAAGGCCCTACTGTTTAATGCTTACTATCTCAAGGGTCGCGCCATTATTAATAGTAGAGATGCCTACGGTCAGCGGCTGATGAATCGGCTCAGCGTCGATCAGGTTTGGACGTATCACATTGACGATACAGCTGCTAACTTACACACCACAGATCTGAACTATAGTGCAGCGGGTGTCAGTGGTACCCTGATGACTCCAATGGGGGCAGCGTCGTTTACGTCACCATTAGTGGGTCGGTTTAATCTAGAAAATTTACTGGCAGCAACAGGAGCTGTACTGCACTTGGGCGTTTCCCTAGACGTTTTGACAGCTGCACTGGCTGTATTTGGGGGAGTGCCTGGTCGTATGGAGCGAGTGCAGGTTAGCCCTATCCAAGATATTAGTGTGATTGTGGACTATGCCCATACGCCCGATAGTTTAGAAAATGCGCTGCGGGCAGCACGTCCGTTTATTTCAGGGCAGATGATTTGCGTGTTTGGCTGTGGTGGAGATCGAGATCGCACCAAGCGGCCTCAAATGGGGCGGATTGCCTACGAATTAGCGGATCGGATTGTGGTTACCTCTGATAATCCACGGACTGAGGACCCTCAGAAAATTTTGGCTGATGTGATGGCGGGGATTGACGCTGATCTAAGTGAAAATGAGATGATTTGCGATCGCGCTGCTGCTATTCAACAGGCCATCGTATCTGCTCAGCCGGGGGATGGGGTGCTAATTGCAGGTAAAGGCCATGAGGATTATCAGATTTTAGGGACCGAAAAAATTCATTTTGATGACCGTGAGCAGGCTCAATTGGCTCTCAAAATGAGGTTAGTACCATAGCGATAGTTTATTGGTGGCGGTAAGAAAAAATGGACTGAGAGCGCAAGTTAAGTAGAAATACCCATTTATCTGTTATTTCCCTTAATTAACCTAGAAAGGTCGATACGTGTTCGCATACGCCCTGAGATTATCTTTGGAGCTATTATGGATGTTTCCACAGTCAGGCCATCCGCATTAACTAAGTCCCGTTTTGCTACGTCGACGACTCGCTCATCTGCTCCAGAGGTCGATCTGCACTTTCTTAAAACGGCTACCCAAGAGCTTAGCAATCCAATTACAACGATTAAAACAGCGCTCACGCTCCTGAACTCGTCGTCTCTGAAACCCAAGCAGCGAGAGCGCTATCTGCAGATGATTGGTCAGGCGTGTAATCGTCAAAGCCAGTTGATCAATAATGTCTTCAAGCTATTGGAATTACAGCTTGCTCCCCAAACGACCAGTCTGGAGCCCGTGCAGCTTTGGGATTTAGTGCCAGGGGTGGTCAGTACGTATCAACCACTGGCTAAGGAGAATAATATTTTGCTGGCTTACACGGTGTCTAATCATTTACCCCCCGTGTTAGCCATTCCATCTCACCTCAAACAGGTGTTGGTGAGTTTGGTGAGCAATAGTATTCAGTTTACGGAGTCGGGGGGGCGTATTTGGGTGACTGCTCACCAGCGTAGTGCTGGCGAAATTGTGTTAGTTATTCAAGACAATGGTCGCGGTATTGCGCCGTCGGTTTTGCCCCAAGTATTTGATTCGTTTTATAGCAGTACGTCTGAGGGTAGTGGTTTGGGTTTAACGCTAGTCCAGCAGTTATTAACTCACTGTGGTGCGTCCATATCTGTAAGTAGTAAACCAGGCAAGGGGACTGCGTTTACGATTTTGCTAGCCGTTGCTCCTAGTTAATCAAACTGGTAATCTATCGAGACGTTATGATAAATCCCGGACGGCAAGTATTAAGCTGAGACCACTTGCCTGTTGGGTACCGTGTTAGAACGTGTTCGTATTCAAAATTTTCGCTGTCTTCGGGATGTCACCCTGGAGTTAGGTCCGTTTACGGTATTTGTGGGACCTAATGCGTCGGGGAAGAGTGCGATCGCAGATGCTTTAACAGTTTCACCCACAGATTTAGTAAAAGACCATAAGTCTTTACACAGGCTAGACGCTCCTATGTACCATACTGAAGAGTATATCCAATTGTTTGAACGGAGTTACTTTTGGCAGGGCAAAGAACATCCGTGTTGGACTCAAGAAAATTTATCGTCTTATGACCCTTCTAAAGTTTTAATGGGTCAAAGGTCTAAGTATTCATTTTTATTAAGTGCATTGTGCAGATCATATCAAGCTAATGAAGTATGGAAGCTTGATTCACAAGGTAGTAATTTAGCCAATCTCTTCAATACTCTTTCAAGAACAGCACAAAGCAGGTATGTAGACACTTTCACTGGTCTCGTACAAATGTATTCTGATGTTAAGGTCAGAGCAATGCAAGGAGAAGTTCGCCTACAATTTCTAGACCGCTGGCATGAAGATTTTTGGTATGAACCCGAGCAAGTCTCAGACGGTACTATGCTGATTGCAGCCTTAGTTGCTCTTTGCTTCCAGCGAGACGCCCCGACACTGGCAGTAATTGAAGATCCTGATAGGGCTTTGCATCCTTATCTACAAAGGCATGTTGTTCAAATGTTGCGAAAACTAAGCAGGGGAGAGTTAGGTAGTGAACCTATTCAAATTGTCTGCACCACACATTCGCAATCTTTTTTAAATTGCTTAGAACCAGAGGAAGTTCGCTTTATTCGACGCAGTCGTGAAACTGGCGAAACCGAAATCCAGAAAGCTCCGACAGATAACCCCAACTGGCAAACGGTTTATGACCAATTTCAAAACTCCTTAGGCAGTATGTGGCTAACGGGTGCGCTTGGCGGAGTGCCTGGAATTTAATCATGACAGCAGTTTGTATGGTGGTCCATGCGGAAGGACCCGGAGATTTGGGAGCAACAACATGGGGCCTGTCACCCAAGGACTCATTACAATTGGATGACCTGGGTCCAGCTCATATCATCGTGCAGCGAATTTTGACTGAAGGTGCGCGAATCCCTGCACCAGCTATCGATTTTGTAGAACCACTACGGACTAAAACTGGTGCACGTGCACATGGTAGCCAGTTATTGAAGCCCAGTGTTCTTGATGAAATTCTTGCAGCGTGGCTGCTTGCCCCGCCATTAATTGTTTTGCTTGTGGATAGTGATGATCAGCCACCAGCAGAACGCGCTGCAATATTAGAGGCAGGGCTTGAAAGAAATTTCCTAGCTGGGGCTGTTGGTGTCGCTGTTAAGGAGTTTGAATCTTGGCTGATAGCGGATGCTAAATCTATTAGTCAGGTCATAGGTAAGGTTGGCCATAATTACCAAACTCCTGAAAGATTAGCCTGTGGTGAGGCTAAGCAGACTCTGCAGACATGGATTCAGAAAATTGCCCATCCAGCGCGTCAGCTGATTGATATCCGTCGAGAGGTCGCAACTGCCATGAACTTAGATGTGGTGGCTAATCTGTGTCCTTCCTTTAAAGCCTTTCGTCAGGCATTGTTAGCCTTGGATGTTCAGAATTCAAGACAAAATAATCTTGTCTATTCAGACTCATCTGGCAGCAAGGTTTCAATCAAGATTTGAGCTTGCTGCTGTTTTTCTTGTAGGAAGCTGTCGCATTTTTTTAGCTCGGTGACCGCCTTTTCAAACTGCTCAAAAATATCGGCTAAGGGCAGATCGCCGGTTTCTAAATCGTTGATGATCGCCTCAACTTTTTCGACCGAGGTTTCATAGTTCCAGGTATCAGCAGACTTTTTAGCTTTAGGCATGGTTATTGAGGCATACGGGGCTAGGGATAGTCTTGCTGACCCTAGAGCCTTTTGCAACTGGGACGTTGAGGGGGAGCTACAAAATAAAGTGTGGTTTTCAAAAAGTTGGGTGTGATTATCAGAATAAGTTCTTACTGACCGGCAGAATACAGTTGTAGTGCGATGGTTTTCGATCTCCTCTTCGAAAACACTAGTGGTTTCTTCACGATAGTTGGTCTCCCTGGTTATGCAACGATTCAACAATTGGTCTAATTCCTGTTTGAAATTCTGGTTATCTGCCGGACTTAGCGTAGCGGCACTCCTGCCAACTGTGGGTATGCCCGCCTCAGCTCAATCCGTTCAATCAGTTTCCACATCCGTCCAACTTGCTCAGGCGTATAGTTCTCTCACGCTATTGCGCAACATTCAGCATGGTCGTAATGCTACCAGGATCGCCTTTAGCCCAGATGGGCAAATGCTTGCCAGCACAGGGGGTGACGCGATGCTGCGAGTATGGGATGTGAATGCTGCCTTACAAGGGGATGATAAGCGGTGGATCCGCCGTCTGATTGCTATTCCTGGTGCTGATCGCCACGTCACATCTATGGCCTTTAGTCCAGATAATCGCTATCTAGTGACAGGCACTTTTAATGGTGGAGTCCGGGTATGGGATCTCAATAACTGTGAACGAGATCGTCCCATATGTAGTTCTCAGCTAATCTTGGAGCGAGATTATAGAGGTGTTGCTCCCGTGGTCAAGTTTAGCCCCACTGGTCGCTTGTTAGCGGCTAGTAACTATGACGGTACGGTCACCCTATGGAACTGGAGTAATCGCCAAGTAATTACTGTGCTGGAGCCAGAAACCGGTTCCCATACTGGTGATCGATTGGATGGACGATTTTCTTCGTTAACCTTTAGTCCCGATGAAGCCTATCTGGCCGCAGGCAGCCACGATGATTTTATTACCCTATGGAGTTTAGACCCTGAAGATGAGTATGAGCGTCTGACCACAATTGACACCGGGAATGGGGTGGATACTGTTGCTTTTAGTCCTGATGGTGAGCTATTGGCAAGTGGCAATTTCCGAGGTGTTGAGATTCGTTCAATTCGGACCCGACGGGGCCGCTTGCAGATCAAAGACTACTCAGAACTTGAGGTTGGCAAACGGATCAATACTCTGGCGTTTTTACCCGACGGGCTGTCTCTGTTTACTGGCGATAATGTAGAGCATGTAGGTTTATGGGATATTGAGGAGGAAGAACCCCTTGCGGTTGTTCCAGGCGATCAGCAGCATGGTCATCCAGTGTTGCAAGTAGCCATCTCACCCTCTGGTGATCTTTTGGCCAGTGCCAGTACAAACGGTGTGATTAAATTTTGGCGTCCCTGATGCGATGGGTAGTTTTTTGAGCAGCTATAGGCTTAGGATGGCTGCTCAGAGATACTGATCACTTCAGCATCTATTTGGCTCTGTCCAAGATCGATGGAGATGTGGTCGCCAGGGGATAGTGTGATCGCTTGGCTGACGACGTCTCCCGATGTCTTTCTTACGAGGGCATAGCCTCGACGCAACACAGACTCAGGATCTAACGTTGCAAGTTTTTCTCTCAGTAGTTGATGTTGATGTTGTTTAGTTTTTAACTGTTGAGATATGGCCTGAATCAAACGTTGGGTTCGCCATTGCTGTGCTTGTTGTGCTTGATCTAGATTGTTCTGGGGTTGCAGCTGTTGCAGGCGCTGGTAAAGCCCCTGTAGGTTCCTTTGGTATTGCGAAAGCTGGATGTTAGTAGTTTGGATAAGGTTCTGGAGTAACTGACGTTGGGCGTAATGGAGATCACTTAGGGCCGGTACAATCGTTTCTGCGGCAGCGGTAGGGGTATGGGCACAAACGTCAGCAACGAGATCTGCGAGAGATTGGTCCCGTTCATGACCGATGCCAGTGATTACAGGAATGGGGCAGGTTGCGATCGCACGCACCACCCGTTCATCATCAAAACATACTAAATCCTCCACTGCGCCGCCGCCCCGGCCCAGTAGCAAAACATCTGCCCGACCATCAACCTTGACCTGTTCAATCGCCTGGACAATAGATTTAGGAGCCTGTTCTCCTTGCACAATGGCAGGCGATAACAATACGTTTAATCCTGGATGTCTTTGATTTAGAGTTTGTTGAATATCCCCCCAAGCTGCTGCCTGTGGTGAGGTGACCACTGCAATAAACTGAGGTAAATCAGGGAGCGCCCTTTTCCGCTCTGCCTCAAACAGCCCTTCAGCGGCAAGACGATTGCGTAGTTGACGATAGCGCAATGCCTGGAGCCCAGCTCCAGCAGGTAGCACCTGCCAGGTTGTGAGTTGATAGCTGCCACGTTTTGGATAAACCTTGAGTTGGCCCAACACCACGACCTGTTCACCCACTTTTGGGACAACGCTGAGTTTTGGCAACTGACTGCGCCAAACTACAGCATTGAGTGTGGCCTCACCATCAGGTTCCTGCAACGAGAAAAAGCAACCGCTGCTGTGCTGGCGAGCGCTAGATACTTCGCCAATAATCCAAATATTGCGGAGGTTTTTATCGCCTTCCAGTAGCAATTGAATGTACTCGGTGACACCCGCTACACTGACTGCCTTGAAGTCTAAAGTCTCCGTTGCCATAGATATTGTTGGATCATTTGGACAATTAAATACTATTTTTATAGTACATTTGTATGTTGTCTGGGTATACTTATACAGTTGGGCATGATGTGATTACAAATTCCAAACACCTGATCCAGTTCAGTAAGCTCCCATATCATGAGCTTTATAAATTTCGTCCACATCCAGAACGGTTGTTTTTCTGTAGAAAACCCTACAGGTTGCAACTTGGACGTGGTTTAATTGCTGAACTCGGCCAACCTTATCGCTTTTATCGCTAAAACTTTTAGGCAGCATGGCAAAAACATCCACCGAAAGCAATGAGCGCAAGAAAGCGCTAGATATGGTGCTCAATCAAATTGAGCGCCACTTTGGTAAAGGTACCATCATGCGCCTAGGGGATGCTCAGCGTATGAAAGTTGAGACGATCCCAACCGGGGCGATGACCCTTGATTTAGCGTTGGGCGGTGGGTTGCCTAAGGGACGTATCATCGAAATTTATGGTCCTGAAAGTTCAGGTAAAACAACGTTAGCGCTACATGCGATCGCTGAGTCTCAAAAGCAAGGTGGAGTTGCAGCCTTTGTGGATGCCGAGCATGCCCTTGACCCAGTATATGCGGCTGCCCTCGGTGTGAATATTGATGACTTACTTGTTTCCCAGCCTGATACTGGGGAAGCAGCGTTAGAAATCGTGGATCAGCTAGTGCGCTCCTCTGCCATTGATTTAGTGGTGATCGATTCCGTAGCTGCGTTAGTACCCCGAGCCGAAATTGAAGGGGAAATGGGCGATTCCCATGTAGGCTTGCAGGCCCGTCTGATGAGTCAAGCCCTACGCAAAATTACCGGTAATATCGGTAAGTCTGGTTGTACTGTTATTTTTCTCAACCAGCTTCGTCTAAAGATCGGGGTTACCTATGGTAATCCTGAGACAACTACAGGAGGAAATGCGCTGAAGTTTTATGCATCGGTGCGATTGGATATTCGTCGTATTCAAACCCTGAAAAAAGGTAACGATCAGTTTGGTATTCGTGCCAAAGTAAAAGTTGCTAAAAATAAGATCGCGCCGCCCTTTAAGATTGGTGAATTTGACATCATTTTTGGTGAAGGCATCTCTACGCTGGGTTGCATTGTCGATCTTGCAGAAGAAAATAGCATTCTGACCCGTAAAGGAGCCTGGTATAGCTATAAGGGTGACAATATTAGCCAAGGGCGTGACAATGCCATTCGCTACTTGGTTGATAACCCAGACGTAGCTACTGAAATTGAACAGCAGCTACGTCAAGCGCTACAAATTGGTGATGTAAGCGCTCCTAACACCGATAGCACCGATAGCACCGATAGCGATAATGAAGAACCAGTGGCAGAACCGCCAAAGAGTTCTTCTAAAAAGAGCAAATCCTAGAGAGGTATTAGGTTTTACCCATTGTCGTTAATAGGCAAATCTAGGCAGGTTATTTGCTGTCTATCACAGTAACTTGTGGTGGGGAAGGGCTAATGCAAGGTTCTGTCACCGTTTGCATCATCACCTATGGGACTATATGCTGGCTCGATTGGGTCAGCTTGATTGCTACATTGGAAGAAATGGAATAAAGAGCTACCAATACGAATACGATCACCATCACGTAGGGCGTATACTCTTTGCAATTTTTCTCCATTGACGTAGGTGCCATTGGTACTTTCTAGATCAGAGATGATAAATCCCTGTTTAGCAATGTATTGTAATGCGGCGTGGCATCTAGATAACCGTCTATCTGCTATAGCAATGTCTGATTGACGAGGATCTCGACCAATTGTCCATAGACCATCTTTGGAATAAAAGCGTTTGGATGCGCCGGTTGCTAAGTTGCTAATAATGTAAACAAGCTGCTCGTCAATTATCCCTTGAATGTAGTGTGAAATCTGTACTGCAGGATGAGCATTAATGGCAAGCATGTCATCTAATAGCTCACGGTCGTGTTCATATAGTTTAGAGAATGCTGTAAATAAACCTAGCTTCGCTTTTGCGTTGTCTTCGTCTTCGCCAGAGAACGTCATACGATATTCAGCTAGGTTTTTTGGATAAGCCATAAAAGTTCAAATAGAACGTTTAGTTTGAGCCCGCTTAATTCAGTGACGATATGGATTCAAAAAATGAATCTTCAGCTCCAGTATTCGTCAGCATTTAGGTAACGTGGGACACATTATGATATTTCTATAAAACTTTGAACTGCGTAGAAAATATTGTAAAAGAATAATTGATTTTCCGGATAATTACACTTAAAAGGTGAAGCTAATTTTTCTTTGGCCGTATGATTTTTTGGCAAAGGCACTAATCAGTTGTTTTCAGGATTGTTTTGATTGGTAAAAAACTTTATTGAGCGGGCGTAGGACTCGCTAAAAACTGCATTAGTTCACGATTCACACTACTGGGAGCTTCTTGCTGAATCCAATGGCCACAGTCAGGAATCGAGCGCTTAATATAACTTGTGCTCGATAGTGTCTGCGGAAAACCACCTGGTACCAAGTGGTCCTCTTCACCCCACATAAATAGTGTGGGTGATGTCAAAGGTAACGTGGACAAACGTGATGGACTGAACCAACTATTAGTCCAGTCATTCAAACTAAAGCAATGGCGAACATGTTGTAACACTGCAGGTATAACGCCTGGTTTTTGAAGAGCAGCTTGATATAAATCAGTATTTGCTTGGGTAAAGGCACTTTTCCTAACAGACTGTTGTTGGAAAAGATAAGTGAGTAATGAGGGTAAATGATCTTTTATCAGCCACTGAGGTAACCCTGGAGTTTGCAAGGCTAACAGGTGCCAGTTACGTTGTAAGTGTTCCCAACTGTTGGAGAGACCGTGGCTAAGAGCAGTTTGCCAGCGCTGAGGTGTACTCAGTACGGCTAATTTATCTACGCTATTAGGAAAACGCCTTGCTAAGTTCCAGGCAATAGTGCCACCCCAGTCATGACCCACAATATGAGCTTTTTGGTAACCTAACGTGTGGATTAAGGCATGGATGTCAGCGCTTAAGGTATCCAGGTCATAACCACTATGGGGCTTATCAGAATCGTTATAGCCGCGTAAGTCAGGGACGACTACCTTGAAGTTACGAGATAGGTGCGGTAGCTGATGACGCCAAGAATACCAAAATTCAAACAGACCGTGGAGCAAGATTAAGAGCTTACCATTGCCTTGAGTCACATAATGGAGCTGCACCGAATTTGCTTTAACGTACCTATGTTTCCAACTCAAAAATGCGGCTCCAACCAAATAACGAACATAGTGACCCTTAGTGAATTAGCTGTCACTTTCAAATATTGTGCACTAAAAGTCGCAAATCACGACTGGCCCATGTGTGTACCTATGCAGAACGATAGGCGACCTGGTATTCAATAGGTTGAATACGATACTTAACTAGATTAGCTAGTTCTTGAAGCTGATTAATTGCCTCAGCACCTTCCAATTTCATCAGCTCACGATCATCACGCATTTCTGTCCACGTGATGCCATAATCTGAGACCAAGAAACGGATCAAATGGTCATTGCCTAAACTGACCATAAACGAAGCACTATTAAGCTGATCACCGCAAGTGTAACAGGACGCTAAGTACCCTTGATTCTCAAGGACAATTGCGAGTGCTTTTAGATTTAGGACCAAATCTTTTACGAATTGGCGGTGCTGCTCTGCAAGTCGAACAAACATTTGCGTTCTCCTTTCCACCGGTCACATTGTAATGGTGTATTTTAAGTTTTGCTTAATATTTTTTTATAAACTCTTCTATTAGCTCCTCTTAACCTTCAGCTTAGATAGAGCTAATTCAGGTCAAAAATGATTAATATTACGTACATGAGTGTCTGCAAACTAAAACTAAGTTGAATACGATGTACAGGAAAGTCTGCCACCTTGAATACTGCAATCGGTGAAAGTTTCCTAAAGACCGACTTTGGAAGTACTTTTATTCAAACTACCCATCTCAATAGAATGAGACGATATTCGTGTTGAAAACACTCCTAGGAACTTAAAAAAAGTATAAGTAAAACTTTTATCAATGATTTGAATAAGGCCAGAACAACCTGATTGATTGCTCGGTTAATAAATCATGACATTAGCAATACCATAGCTACCTTAAGCCTATCTGTCTACGAAAGGAGTCTTCTTTGTAACGGTTTTTCTAAAAATGAATATTTACTGAGTATAGATTGTAACTCAAGATTTACTTAGCTAATGTCCACCAGCCAAAGGCTGGGCCGATAAATCTGACGGTTAGCCACAGCATGATCATAAGAACGATACCAGCCCAGGCACCGCGTGTACTCCAGGTCATGAAATCCTGAGATTGCTTTTTGGTGATGGGAAGCCAAGGCAAGATGCGTTCAGGCTGCCCATAGTCCCTGCCAAGTTTTGCCTGTCGTCGCTTTGCTTCTCCCATGGTGTCCTGTTGGCTTCTTTTTTAAGGTTATTTGAATTGAGACTTATTATAACGTTTGGTTTATCGGTGCTAGCCAGCTTGGATCGATGTAAGCGCTTTGGGCAATGGGGTTTAGGGTTTTTAAAATAGTTCGTCCGTAGCTACGATGATTAACCCTGTTATCGAGTAAGGCGACTTTGCCTTGTTGGGAGCTAATAGGGGCGATCGCAAGCTGCAGAGTTTGCAAAGCTGTGGGCAATAGAAATAGGCGAAACCAGTCCTGCTTATGACGTTTGTAATAGGCTACCTGTCCAGCAACCAGAGGGTTTTCAAGGGACGGGATCGGTAGAGTAGTAATAATTAATAATCCTGGTGCAGGGCAGCGGAGGCGATAGTCATCCCAAAACTCCCAGCCGGTTACTAAAATACCATTTGGATGAAGCTCAGGCCGTTCTACTTGTACTCGGGAGCCATATTCTGCGGCTAAAATCGAGCCAATTTGGGCTTTAAGCGGGTTGTCACCAATTAAAATCACCGTTGGTTGGGTGTGAGTTTCCGGTAACTGCAGCAGGTTGCGAATCTCTTGCAAAATTGCACTGGGAAACCGATTACTATTTGGCATCGGTAATTGATCGGGAGCATAGAGTTGAATACCATCCTGTTGTCGATCGGGAGTAAATTTGAGACAGGTGAGATCGTTTAAACCTAAACGTTGGCGATAATTTTCAGCCCGTCTTTCTTCATCGACCGCTGCACCAATCAAAACAACTGGCTGCCGTTCCCAGATCGGCTTTAAGATCTCCGCCAAATTGACTGGTGCACATTGCAACGTTAGTTGCCCTGATTCACGGTTAAGCTGTAACCATGTCATGCCGTCATCTTGAAGGACTACCTGGTACCGAAATTGCTTCCAGGCGCTGGGTAGGGCGTCTAGCCCTAAGGGTGTCTCTGCCAGAAAATCATAGAGTTGTGTTAACAGAGCATATTCGTCGGCATCCGCAAGATAGCAGCTGTAAGGGTTGGCTGGGTGTTGAAAGGCCAGGTGGGTCAGTTGGACCCGTAAATCACGAATGGTATGTTGTTGTGAGGGATATGCCAAGCCCAATTGATGCCAATCTGCATCATCAATGCTGCAGGTCAGTTCGGTGCGTGCCCAATCGACTAAGGGATCCATGCCGTCGATCAAGGTAACAATGTTGGGTGGGAAGGTGGGTGAATGGGACCGGCATTGGTGGGATGAGGCCGTTACTCTGAGCTGAGCTGATAACCAAGCGCTAGGAGTGGTGATTAAAATGCCTTGGAAGGCCTCCCCTGGCCAATACTTCCCAATTTGAATAGACTTAACCGTTGGTAACGTTTGGAGTAACGTTGGTATCTCATCCTGGACTAGCTGTTGATGGATAGTATGGGGGACCACCAAAATGATGGGGCCAGGCCAGACCAGGGCAGGCATCAAGTAACTTAATCGATAGCGGCCTCGATAGGCAGCGGTGCTACCGGTTTGAAGGAGAGCGCTGCGACCTAGCCTGAGGGCTCTGGCTACCAACCGTGCCATGGTCAAATGGTGAGGCCACTGAGTGTGGCCCTGCTGGCGTAGAAACTCTCGAAGTAGCTGGTGAACCTCTGCCTCAATCACGAGTGATGTGATGCTTGTGAATACTTGAATCCCTTAGCTAAGCCCCGAAGACATGGCTAAGTTGTGTGTTTCATTGTGACATACTCCCCTGGGGTGTTCGGTTGATCGCTGACAGATAGATTTCCAACTGGTGATGGTCGATACTCCTTGTACAGTCATAATCTTAAGTCTCTTACTATGTCACTGACCGCTGCCCCACCCCAACTCCCCTCACCTAACTTGACCGTTGGGATCGTCGGTTTAGGCTTGATTGGTGGTTGTTTAGCCATAGATTTAAAGCGATTAGGACATACCGTTTATGGGGTGTCGAGACGAACTGCGACGGTGACTGCAGCAATTGCGCAGGGGATGGTAACCGGGGCTGGGTGCGATCTGGGGTTGATGGCTCAGGCTGATATTGTCTTTATCTGTACGCCGATGGCCCTGATTTTGCCGACGGTACAACAGCTGGCGGAGTATTTGTCGGGGGCAACGATTGTGACGGATGTGGGGTCAGTTAAGGGGGAAATTGTGGGAGCAGCAACTGCACTCTGGCCCAATTTTGTTGGCGGGCACCCTATGGCAGGCAAAGCAGAATCGGGGTTAGCAGCGGCGGAAGCCCACTTATTTCGTGAACGACCCTATGTGGTGACGCCAATTGAAACGACAGAGGCTGCAGCTGTGGAAAAGGTGGTTGCGATCGCAACCCAACTTGGCTCTCGCGTCTACACAGCAACACCCACTGCCCACGACCATGCTGTAGCGGCTATTTCCCATCTGCCTGTGATGGTGAGTGCTAGTCTGCTTCATACCTGTTTGCAGACACCTGATGTCCAGGTCAGAACTCTGGCTAAAGAGCTAGCCAGTAGCGGATTTTGTGACACCAGCCGTGTTGGCGGCGGTAATCCTGAACTAGGTACCATGATGGCCCAATTCAACCGTTCAGCATTACTGCAATCACTCCAGCAGTATCGTTATCAGCTAGACACTGTGATTGAGCTGATCGAGTTAGAACAGTGGGATGCATTACACCACAGACTAAGCATTGCTCAGCAGGAACGTCCCAACTATCTCTGAAGCTTGTTCAGGCAAGTTGTTTGCCTTCTGATTCAGCTACGATCACAGGCTCTTGGTACAAAATCGTGGTGAAGGTCACTGTGGAGCCAAGCCCTTCACCCATACTAATAAACTGGACTTTACCCCCCATGGCTTCAATCAGGCGTTGGGAAATGGCTAATCCCAAACCAGTACCACCATATTGACGGGTGCGTTCACCATCCACCTGGCTAAAGGTTTGAAACAGTCGGTTTTGCTTTTCTAGCGAAACACCGATACCCGTATCCTCAACGCTAATTTTCATATGTCCAGGCCAAACTCGCCCTTGGAAACGCACACTTTGAAGTTTGACCTCAGCGCTGATGGTGACGCCCCCCTCAGGGGTGAACTTAATGGCATTACCAATCAGATTGAGAAGGACTTGTAAAATTCTCTGATAGTTGCCGTATAGTTTGATTTCGTCCAAGGTGGCAGGCATTTTCATATTGAAATATAGCCCTCGCTGTTCTGCCTGGGGACGGGTGAAATTCTCCACATCAGAAAAGAGTTCCTGCAGGCTGATAGCCGTCAGGTCGATTTCCATTTTGCCCGCTTCAATCTTGGCGATATCAAGGACGTCATTAATTAGATTGAGAAGATGTAAGGCCGATTTATGGGCCTCTTCAATAAATTCTTCCTGTTCTTCTGGATCATCGGCCATGCCATCGAGTACCAGGCGCAGAAAGCCAATCATGCCGTTCAGCGGTGTGCGTAATTCGTGGGAGGTATTGGCTAAAAATTCACTTTTGAGTCGAGAGGCCTCTTCTGCATAGCGCCTTGCTTCTTCCAGTTCATCATTTTTATCGGTAAGTTTTTCGTTAACCTTTTGCAGATCGTCTGCTAGGGTGCGACTGGCCTCAAATAATTTGGCATGGGCAATAGCGGTTCCCACCTGATCGGTTAGCTCATTCACCAGCTCTATTTCTAGTGGATGCCATGGCCGCTCGGGTGACATTTGCAACAGTAGAACACTGTTGGGCTCATCGCGATAGCAGGTGGCGACGGTCAAAACAGTGTAAGGACCAGCATCATTGTCCTCACGTTCAAAATCTGAAAGAACTGGTTTTAAGGTGTTAATGGTGCAGCGAAAATCTGTCTTCTTTGCTAACTCAAAGGTTTGCCCCAGACATGGCGTCAAATGAGGCTGATGAAACTCAGCCACCACATTGAGGGTCTGCATGGCTACTGAGTAGTCACAGACCAGACAACGATGCAAATCTAAAAGATTCCCTAAACCATCTACGGTTTGCTGCCAAATAGTTTTTAATTCAAGGGTTTTGCGAATATTAGAGGCAATGTTGGTTAGTACACCGTGGTAGTTCGAGATATTTGCGAGGAGGCCAGCTTGGGCATTATTGGCGGGCGGTTCAGCGATGATACCCACTGTGCTTAAGTGCTGGGGCATACTGGCAGTATCATTTACCGTCAGTATGGAGCCTTTTCCTTTGAGATATTGATTACTGGGATCGTTGGGCCATTTCTCTAAACTGAGGGTGAAGTCCATACCTACTGGGTGGGGGCCACAACGGACAACACATTGAAACTTTTGAGGCTGCCCATCGTTTAAAACTTTTTCAACGCGTTGCATGTAAGGGGTGGCTGCAACACGACCAAATAGGTTACTAATGGATTCATGTAAATAGTGATCAGGTTCACCTTGGATTGTATGGGGCCAGCTGATAGAAACAATCCGACCTTGAGGATCGTGGATTACTTGCAGTGACGATTGGTTAACTGTGGCGGGAACAGCCATAGGCTCAGGGTCAACTATCAATTGCGATCGCATAGTTTGTCAGGAATCTCTAGCCCTATACTTAACTGCTTACGAGTTTTCACTGTATAAATCAGAAACTTCTACACTGAGATCGTTCATCAGAAGTGTGACAGATCCCAAAACTCTCTGATTGCAAGGTCGTGAACGCTGCAAGTCTGAAGTGTACTTCGACTGATTCAGCTTTGTTTCTTGGTAAGACGTCCTGATTAACCTTTATCTTGTCACGAGATTCATCAACGGTCACCCCCTCCAGTGTGCCGCTGATGAATTTATATAGACATAGACAAGCCATAAAAAAATTTGCTTCTTTTGAATTAGGGGCTACTAGTTGCCAGCAAATGCTAACTCTGAAAGAGCTGATGATTATTAGCCAGTCTTGCTAAGCATGAACAAAGTATTGGAACAAAGCATTAAGATAAGCTAAGCGCTTCTTACTCTCTAGTTTGAGTTTTTTCGTTCTATGACCGACGCACCTGTCTCTAAAATTCGTAATTTTTCGATTATTGCCCATATTGATCATGGCAAGTCGACATTGGCTGATCGGTTGCTACAGGACACTAAAACCATCAGTGAACGGGATATGAAAGCTCAGGTGCTTGATACGATGGACCTGGAACGGGAGCGGGGTATTACCATTAAGCTTCAGGCAGCTCGGATGAACTATCGGGCTGAGGATAATGAGCAGTATGTGCTGAATCTGATTGATACGCCGGGTCATGTTGACTTTTCCTATGAGGTTTCCCGTGCTCTGGCTGCTTGTGAAGGAGCGTTGCTGGTCGTCGATGCGTCCCAAGGAGTAGAGGCGCAGACGCTAGCCAATGTTTATCTAGCGCTGGAAAACGATTTAGAAATTATTCCGGTCCTGAATAAAGTGGATTTGCCTGGGGCAGAGCCAGAGCGAGTCAAGAAGGAAATTGAAGATATTGTTGGTTTGGACTGTAGCAATGCTATTTTGGCATCGGCCAAAGAGGGCATTGGTATTCATGAAATTTTGGAAGCGATTGTTGAGACGGTTCCTGAGCCTGAAGATAATACGGAGAAGCCACTGCGGGCGCTGATTTTTGATAGCTACTACGATAGCTATCGTGGGGTGATTGTTTATTTCCGGGTGGTGGATGGGACGTTGAGTCGTCGCGATCGCATTCGTCTGATGGCCTCGGGTAAAGAATACGAAATTGATGAACTTGGTGTACTTGCCCCCCATCAGATCGAAGTTGAAGAACTCCACGCCGGAGAAGTGGGCTATATTTCAGCTTCGATCAAAGCTGTGGCCGATGCTCGCGTTGGCGACACCATTACCCTGGTGAAAAAGAAAGCCGAAGAGCCGTTGCCAGGTTATGTAGAAGCCAATCCTATGGTGTTCTGTGGCTTGTTTCCCACCGACTCTGATCGCTACGAAGACCTCCGCGATGCCTTAGAAAAGTTAACCCTGAGTGATGCTGCTTTGCAGTATGAACCCGAAACTTCCAGTGCTATGGGCTTTGGTTTTCGCTGTGGTTTCTTAGGACTGCTGCATATGGAAATTGTGCAGGAGCGGCTGGAGCGGGAATATAACCTGGACCTGATCACCACCGCGCCATCGGTGGTTTATCGCGTGACTACCATTGATGGTGCGGTGCTAAATATTGATAATCCTTGCGAATTGCCTGAACCCCAAGAGCGAGAAAAAATCGAAGAACCCTACGTCAAAGTAGAAATTTTCACCCCTGAAGAGTTTGTCGGCACACTGATGGACCTATGTCAGACCCGTCGTGGTGACTTCAAAGATATGAAGTATCTGACCGAAAACCGCACTACGTTGGTGTATGAAATTCCCTTAGCAGAAGTGGTGACTGACTTCTTTGACCAGATGAAGTCTCGTTCCCGTGGTTACGCCAGTATGGAGTACCAGCTGATTGATTATCGGGTTAACTATCTGGTGAAGTTGGATGTGATGATTAACGGCGATAAGGTTGATCCACTGGCAGCCATTGTCCACCGTGACCAGGCCTATTACGTCGGTAAGGCTTTGGCTGAAAAACTGAAAGAATTGATTCCGAGGCATCAATTTAAGATTCCGATTCAAGCGGCGATTGGTAGTCGGATTATTGCCAGTGCTAGTATTCCAGCCCTGCGCAAGGACGTATTGTCCAAGTGCTATGGCGGTGACATTTCCCGTAAAAAGAAACTGTTGAAGAAACAGGCCAAAGGTAAGAAGCGCCTGAAGGCCATCGGTACAGTCGATGTACCTCAAGAGGCATTTATGGCGGTATTGAAATTGAATTAATTGAGTTTAGACAAATAGGAATTATTGTCAGCGTCCCCTGAGCGGAGTCGAAGGGGATGCTGGTTGGGTGTGTTGGCTACTCCGAAGGAGAGCTTCGCGAACGACTTCGCTCAGCCAACGATGCCTCTGGGACGGTTACGAATTATTTGGCATCCATCCAGTTTTTGCCCGCGTTGATTTCGACTTTTAAGGGTACGGACAGCTTCACAACGGATTCCATAGTTTGGGCGATTTTTTCTTCTAATTCAGGCCATTCGCTGGGCGGAATCTCGAAAATCAATTCGTCATGCACCTGGAGTAGTAGTCTGGCTTGATATTCCTTAAGCACAGCATGGAGCTGAATCATTGCAATTTTGATGATATCGGCACTGGAGCCTTGGATGGGAGCATTGGCAGCTGCTCTTAACAAACCCGAATCGTACCCACCTGGCTTGAGCTTCTCCAGCTCAATTTCATCTGGAGATTTGCCCTTCAGGGGCTTCAAGCTATTGCTCGAAAAGTTGAAATATCGACGGCGTCCCAGAATGGTTTCCACATAACCATGGGCAATGGCTTCCCGCTGCATCTGTTGCAAATAATCAAATACCCGTGAATAGCGCTCATTAAATTTGTCGATAAAGGATTTAGCTTCGGTGCGGCTGACACCCATTTCGCGGGCAAAGCGTACGGCACCCATGCCGTAGATAACGCCGAAGTTGATGATTTTGCCCATACGGCGTTCTTCGGTAGAAATGTCTTCTTTGTCTAATAGCAACTGAGCGGTCAAACTGTGGACATCATCGCCGTTTCGATAAGCATCAACTAGCACTGATTCACCGCTTAAGTGGGTGAGAATCCGTAGCTCAATTTGAGAATAATCAGCAGCGGCCAGTAACCAACCTTCTTGGGGTAAGAATGCCTGCCGAATCTGACGACTGAATGCTGTACGTACAGGAATATTTTGTAGGTTGGGATTAGACGAGGATAAGCGACCGGTGGCGGTAACAGCTTGATTGAAGTCGGTATGGACTCGGCCAGTGTCCTTTCGCACTAACTTAGGTAATGCATCGACGTAGGTGGATTTAAGCTTTGAAAGGGTACGGTGGTTGACAATGCAGTCCACGACGGGATGGTCGCCCTGGAGTTTTTCTAGTGTGGCGGCGTCGGTAGAGTAGCCGGTTTTGGTTTTTCGGGTTTTCTTTTTGTTGAGTCCCAGGGTTTCAAATAGTAAGACGCTGAGTTGTTTGGGGGAACTGAGATTAAACTCTTCACCTGCATGGTCGTAGGCTTGGATCTGTAGTTCGTAGAGGTCGGCTTCGAGCTGTTCTGAAAATTGCTTGAGGTAAGGTTCGTCGATACGGATGCCGGTGGTTTCCATGTCGGCGAGAACGGCTTCAAGGGGAACTTCGATGTCGCGGAAAAGGGTTGCGATCGCATCTACCTGCTTCAGTTCATCTTGCAAAATCGATACCAACCGATAGGTGGTATGCACATCCCCACCGCAATAAACTGCCACCTGCTCAATCGAAATATCCGCAATGGTTTTCCCTTTGGGTACTAGGTCGCTATAACTTTGCGCCGTCACATTCAAATAGCGCAACGACAACTCCGTTAGATTGTGGCTACTTTCTGGATTCAGCACATAGCTGGCCAGCATGGTATCAAACACCACTCCAGCCAACTCAATCCCCTGGCGTTTGAGCACTGCCCGATCATACTTGGCATTTTGTAAGGACTTGGGATAATCAGCACTTGCCAAAATCGGCTTAAGAGCATTGATCACATCTGCCAAAGGCAATTGATTGCCTGCACCGTGACCCACTGGGATATAGGCTATCTCGTCTGACCCATCACCCCAGCAGCAGCCTATTCCTACTAATTCTGCATCCAACGGATCAATCGCAGTGGTTTCCGTATCCCAGGCCACAGGAGTTGTTGCGCAGGTCTCTAGCTTCGTAATAAGCTGCTGTAACTGTTCAGCGGTGGTAATGATCTGGGGCTGAATATTGACCTCTTCTAATGCATTGGCCGCATCGGTTTCTTCAGCTGTGAAAAAGGCCGTGTCTTCATCCTCAACTGGTTTAGAAATCGTCTGTGGTGTGGCGGTTGCATCACCACCAAACGCTTCCTGTAACTTGTTCAAACGATTGATAAAATGCTGAAACTCCAGGTTTTTGAGTAATGGAATGACCTGGCCCTCATCAAAACCTTCTAATTTGCAATCAGCCAGATCGACGTCTAAATCAATATCGGTGACAATGGTGGCTAAAAATTTGGACTTTTCCGCATCGTCTTTGCCGGTTTCCAATTTTTTCTTGACGGCACCCTTCATTTCTGGCACAGCAGTATACACACCGTCTAGATCTTGATGCTCTGTCAGTAGTTTGACCGCCGTTTTCTTACCAATGCCTTTTACCCCAGGGATATTGTCCGATGTGTCACCACAGAGGGCTTTGTAGTCGATTACTTGCTTTGGCTTAATGCCTAGTTTTTCTTCAACTTCCTGGATGCCATATTCCTTAGCTAAACCATTGGTACGACCAAAGGTGCTGCCCAGGTGCAGTACCTTAATGTGCTCGTTGTCGTCAATTAGCTGGAATAGGTCCTGATCACCACTCAGAATTCTGACTGCATACCCTTCTTGTTCAGCTTTCGTGGCTAGAGTGCCAATCACATCATCAGCCTCAAACCCAGGCGCTGTGAGAATGGGTAGCTTAAACCCTGCTAGCAATTCCTTTAGATTCTCGACGTCCTCCAGGAAATCTTCCGGTGCTTCAGGCCGTCCTTCTTTATAGCTTTCGGCGGCTTTGTGGCGAAAGGTGGGTTCAGCCAGATCAAAGGCAACGGCGGCATAGTCCGGCTTTTCTATTACCATCATGTCGCTCATGGATTTGAGAAAGCCAAAGCACACGCTGGTGGGAATGCCGGTGGAGGTGCGGAGTCCGCCGTCGCGACTTTTGGCATGGGCGTAGTAAGAGCGAAACGCCAGGGAGTGACCGTCGATGATTAGTAGGGTGGGCTTGTCAGAATTCAAAACACAGGTTGTCAATGCAGTTTTTTAATTATGGGGCAGTTTGGCTAGAGGGACACAAATGCTTAAATGCATCTCTAGGAAAGGTCTGAGAAGATGCTCTATTGAGTCTGCAAGGGTTGTGAGGGGCATTCTTTAGAAACGATTCATCAAAATCGGTGGATACAATAGGCATCAAGCGAAGGTGATTGCATGGGCAACGTTACAGTCGATCTAACAGTTACCAATCACATTGATCAGATTCTGGCTGAACGTGGTTTTATTGATGCAAGTCAAATCAGGTCGATGTGTTTAATCGACGTCTTAGTCGATACGGGGGCCAGTCGGTTGTGTTTACCTGCTGACGTGGTGCGAGAGCTAGGGTTACCTTTGCCGGGTGAGGTTGATGCGCGGATTGCTGTGGGCGTTCAGTTTTTGCGTGTATTTAAAGAAGTGGATTTGGCAGTCTGTAGTCGAACAGGTACTTTCAACTGTGTTGAATTGCCTGAAGGTGAGATGCCGTTGCTTGGCTTAATTCCCTTAGAGGATTTGGGATTACAGCCAGATTTACAAACGCAGCAAATCAAGGTTTTGCCTCAGACCGGAAAGGATACATATTTGATGGTCTTGTAGGGAAGAGAAGATTGGGGGCCAGAAGGTATGCCAGCAGGTTTACCTGTGCGATATGTACCAGGGCAGGAGAGGGTGATTTTTTCGGCAGATAAGTCGTAATTACGGATTTTTTCGGGAGCCAGAGGCTCTTGGGGGGTGCTCAGCCGGAGGCTGGGCACCAGGGATACTCAAAATTTTAGGTAGGCAAATGGAATTTGAGCTTCTGCTGGGGTTAACCCACCATGGGTGCCGCGCCTTTGTCTTTTATAGTGACCGTTTGGCCCTGCGAAAAAGACCGTATTGCAGTTCTCAGGCAAGATGAGGAGTTGACCGACGATGTTTAAGAAGTCTTGACTGGGTGATGGGCCGAACAAGCTATCGGCAACGTCTTTAATGCGTAGCACGCGGGCGATGCCTGCCAATCGCTGTTGCAGGAGTGTCAGAGCTTGCTCGATATACTCGGGTTTTATGTGCAGAAATACGTCTCGACCGGACCCACAGGGAAATAGGGGTTCGCCATTCTGATTGTGGGTCAGCATGGGCATTAGTTCGGGAATTTCTTCGTCTAAAAAGAAGGTTTTGGTGGAGTCAATGACGACCTGGCCATGGTCGGCGGTTAGGAGGATGGCAAGATCTTGGTGGTGTTCCAGGTTAGAAAACAATAGATTTTCGAGGGCTGCAAAGATTTCGTTGACTCGTTTCCAGACGATATCTGAGGTGTAACCATGTTGATGGCTGAGGCTATCAACGTCCGGAAGGTAGAACCGAATGTATTGCTGGCCAGTGGCTGTATTGAGCACTGTCGTTAAATCTTGTAAGCCTGTTTCCAGTTGTTCATAGCCCTGGCGTTTCACCATGGGGTTTACGGCTTGGGAGTAGCAGCCATCGACGTACGCTTTGGGTAGATATTCGATCACATCAATGCCTCGCTCCACCAGTTGTTGATGAAAGGCACTGGGTGGGAAAACGTCCTGTGGTTTAATGCCGGCTTCGAGGAGGGTGTGGCGTTTGGCGTCGTTTTTGCCGCCTGAGTCTTCTACTTTGGAAAAAAGCAGTGGTGAAATCACTTGATTTAGTGCAGGCCAGACCTGTCGCCATTCAAAGATTTGGGATTGCTGGGGTAGTAAACCGGTATTGAGGCAATGGACGTGGGATGTGGTGGTGGATGGGAATAGGGTGCTGAGTTTGGAAACGACGCCCTGCTCCATAAAGCGGGAAATTCCGGGCAGGTTTTCTTGGGCGGCACGGTGAAATAGGTTCCAGCCGAAGGCGTCGATTAGAAATATAACGACGCTATGGGGTTGGGGATAGGTGTCAGTGCCAAAGGCATCTGTTGGTAGACCTGTTGGTTTTGGGTCGCCTAATAATTTGCTGATGGTGCCAGGGATTTCGCTAAAGCAGTAGTGGCCGTAGAGGGGGCGTTGGAGGTTGTCTAAGAATGTGGCGGAGTCTACGGCGTTGATGGATTTTGTGTTTAGCATTTGCCCTGTGCCTTGGTTGACAGTATGTCTGGTTTCTAGTTTAGAAGTGATTTTTATGGGTGGTTGTGACTTGGTTGCTGGAGCCAGAGGCTCCGGGTGGGTGCTCAGCCAGAGGCTGGGCACTAGATCCGAGCCGGAGGCTCCGGGTGAATTTGAGACCTTTGACCCGATTGAAAGAACCAATGAATTGTTGCGGCTAACCCCAGACCACCACCAGGAAATCCGCTTCACAGGCAAATGGCTGACGAGCAACCCAACCATCGAAGCGTTCTCCGAATCCAGACTCTGCGAGCGGTAGTTCTTTGAGATGGTTTCTGCGAAGGCTTATCACCAGACTGGTTATTGGTCATGACCAACGATCACGCAACGTGCAGGAATATTACATAAACCACGTCCAAGTGAAATCTACAGTTTCCTCTACGGAAAAACTCCAGTTCTGGACGTGGGCAAGGTTTATACAAACTTTGATACATGCTAATGAGCCAACTTCCTGAGATGCCATGAATATCTTATTTATCTGTAGTCGCAATCAATGGCGTAGCCCTACGGCAGAAAAAGTTTGGTCAAAACACCCTGGCATTTCCGTACGGTCAGCGGGCACCAGCCCCAGGGCACGTAAAACAGTCTCTGCAAAGGACATTCAGTGGGCCGATATGATTTTTGCCATGGAACAAAAGCATAAGGACCGACTTAAGGCTGACTTTTCCCGTTTATTAACCCATAAACCTATCCATGTTCTGGATATACCCGATGACTACCAATATATGGATCCAGATCTGGTAGAAACATTGCAAAACTCCGTTGCTACATATTTAGAGCTTGCGTAGCTGCTCCAGCTGTTCGTTGGACAGTGCTAGCAGCTCAATTACTTGATCTAAAGACATCCCTATTGCCCATACATGGTCGGCAGTGTCTCACGGAGCGAACGGGGTGGATCGACCTGTGGCAGACTATTTCCTGGTTGAAACCCGAGCTTTAAACCGGACATTAGGACTACATGATTTCTAATCAGATTTTAAGCTGCCTATCCCCACATCGCCATTCAATTATGAGACAATTATGAAAAATGAAATGATTATGAAATGACATCACTGGCAGCATTCAAGAAAATTAAACAGGGATTTTTACTGGCAGGCATTGCTTTGCTGATGGGTGTGGCAGGCTGTGGCCAGGAAGCACCTCTATCTGAAGCATCTGGTGATGATCAAAAGGTTGTACTGACAACGTTCACCATCTTGGCGGATATGGCCCAGAGCGTGGCTGGCGATGAGCTGCAGGTGGAGTCGATTACTCGCATCGGTGCTGAAATCCATGGTTATGAGCCGACACCCAGTGATTTGGTAAACGCGCAAGAGGCTGACCTGATTTTGTATAACGGTATGAACCTTGAGCGCTGGTTTGAGCAGTTTTTAGGCAATGTGCGGGATGTGCCGTCGGTAATTTTGACGGAGGGGATTGAGCCGATTGCCATTGCAGAAGGTCCCTACGCCGATAAACCAAACCCCCACGCCTGGATGTCGCCGCAAAACGCTCTTATATATATAGAGAATATCCGTCAGGCGTTTGTAGAGCTTGACCCGGAAAACGAAGCCACCTACAACGCCAATGCGGCTGCCTACAGTGAACGGCTACAGGCTATTGACCAGGAACTGCAGGCTAATCTCGCCCAGGTACCTGATAGTCAACGATATCTGGTTAGTTGCGAAGGGGCATTTTCCTATTTGGCTAATGATTATGACTTAGAAGAAATTTATCTCTGGCCCATCAATGCGGAACAGCAGTCTACTCCCAAACAGATTCAAAGGGTGATTGATGAAGTGAACGCTAACGACATTGCCACGATCTTTTGCGAAAGCACCGTCAGCGATGAGGGACAGCAGACGGTCGCCCGTGCAACGGGGGCTAAATTTGGCGGCAATTTATATGTCGATTCGCTGTCTACGGCAGATGGGCCTGTGCCTACGTTTTTGGACTTGCTGGCCTATGACGTCCAGGTGATTAGCGAGGGGTTGAGATCGCCATGATGTTTGTCAATTGGTCGATCTCTCTCCCCTCCTGGGAGGGGCTCCGGGGTGGGTTGACCGCTAGCGTTAGCGATCGAAACCCACCCCGCCTACGGCACCCCTTCTAAGAGGGGATGATTGCAGACTTTACCGCTTGAACGAAATCTGAGACCTAACTTTCTATCCTCTTACCCTTAACCCACGATGCGAGTAGATACTTTTGGCATTACCGTCGAGAACATCAGTGTCACCTACAGTAACGCTCACCTTGCTCTCTACAATGCCAGTTGCTACGTCCAGCCTGTTACTATTACTGGTCTTGTTGGTCCCAACGGTGGTGGCAAATCCACCCTGTTCAAAACCATCATGGGGTTTGTCAATCCCAACCAAGGCCGAGTTCACATTGATGGCCTCTCTATAAAAATGGCCCAAAAGCGACAGCTGATGGCCTATGTACCTCAGGCGGACGATGTGGATTGGGATTTTCCAGTAAGTGTAGCTGATGTGGTGATGATGGGTCGTTATGGCTATATGAATATCCTACGGATTCCTGGCCGTGAGGATCGCCGTCAGGTGGCAGAAAGTCTAGAGCGTGTAGGGATGACGGATTTTCGGCATCGGCAAATTGGGGAACTCTCTGGCGGTCAGAAAAAACGGGCGTTTCTAGCCAGGGCGATGGCGCAAAAAAGTCGGGTAATTCTGCTGGATGAACCATTTACAGGGGTGGATGTAAAGACGGAAAAGCGAATTGTGAATTTGTTGCTGCAACTGCGGGACGAGGGGCACACGATTTTGGTGTCCACCCATGATTTGGCGTCGGTTTCTACGTTTTGCGATCGCACCATTCTCCTCAACCGCACTGTCCTCGCCGAAGGCACCACTGTCGATACCTTCACCGAAGAAAACCTCTCCATGACCTTTGGTGGTTTACCCCTCAGCAGTTTGTCGCAAAAAAACTCTATGTTTCCGCGCCATTATGAGTAATCTCTTTAATTTGCATTGGCCCTTGTTCGGACTGATGTCTGTTTGGCAATGGCTGATGGAACCGCTGCAGGCCGGGTTTATGGTCAAGGCTATCTGGGTCAGTGCTTTTGTCGGTGTTGTTTGTGCAGTGCTGTCTTGCTACATCACGCTTAAGGGCTGGTCTCTGATGGGAGATGCTGTATCCCATGCGGTGGTACCCGGTGTGGTGGTGGCCTATGCCATAGGCTTACCCTTTGCCTTGGGGGCGTTTGTCTTTGGCTTTGGGGCGACGGTGATTATCGGTTATGTGAAATCTGCCACACGGTTAAAAGAAGATGCGGTAATTGGCGTCATTTTTACCGGTTTTTTTGCCTTTGGCCTGGTGCTTGCTACCAAAATTCCGAGCAATGTAGATCTGTTTCACATTTTGTTTGGCAATGTTTTGGGGATTTCAACCTCAGACATTATCCAAACCCTAGTGGCAGGCATGGCCACATTGGTGATTATTTTGCTGCGGCGTAGAGACCTGTTGTTGTTTTGTTTTGACCCTAATCATGCCAGGGCTATTGGTCTCAATACTCAGCTGATGTACTACACATTACTATCAGTTTTGGCTCTCACCATTGTTACAGCCTTGCAAACGGCAGGTATTGTACTGGTTGTGGCGATGTTAGTCACTCCGGGTGCAACGGCCTATCTCCTTACCGATCGCTTTGACCATATGTTAGTTATTTCTGTGCTGACCAGCGTTATTTCCTGTGTCTTCGGCACATATTTTAGCTATCACCTGGATGTGTCTACTGGTGGCAGCATCGTTGTACTCATGACGTTGCTGTTTGCCATAGCTATGGTGTTTGCGCCAAAATATGGCCTGCTCAGGCAGAAGATTTTGACACTGCACTAGTTATTGCTAGCGGCTAACGCCCCCTTCGGATAAGCAATTCGTTTGTGATTAAACTGTTGCCATACCTGCACAAACACATTGGCAATGATGTCCATATCCTTACGAGTTAAGCAGGAGTCGATGAGCTGCTTATCTTTCCAGCGGGCGCGCAGAATTTTGTTCACCATGGCATAAGCTTCTTCGGCACAGGCTTCTTTGTGGAGCGATCGCAACGCGGCCTCACAGGAATCGGCCAGCATCACAATCCCGGTTTCTGGCGATTGAGGAATGGGACCGTCATAGCGAAAATCTTCGTCTTTGACTACCATTTCAGGATTTTGACTGGCAATTTCCTTCGCTTGATAGTAGAAGTAACTAATTAGCATGGCTCCCTGATGTTCAGGAATAAAGGCTTGGATCGCTTTGGGTAATCGATGCTTTTTGGCCATGACTAAGCCTTCAGTGACATGCTTTTTGATAATGTCGGCACTAACCCAGGGGTCATTAATCAGGTCGTGTTTGTTGGGGCCGCCCATTTGATTTTCGATAAATCCAAGCGGATCGTGCATTTTGCCAATGTCATGGTATAGAGTACCTGCACGGACTAATTCCACATTGTGCCCCAGGGCCCGCGCTGCGGCTTCGGCCAGGTTCGCCACAAACATGGTGTGTTGAAATGTACCTGGCGCATCTGCAGCTAACCGTTTGAGCAGAGGACGGTTGGGGTTAGCGAGTTCTGCTAAGCGAATGGGAGTGACGACATCAAAAAATGATTCTAAGTAGGGGCTAACGCCTAGGGCCACGATACTCCAGGCGATGCCGTAGACACCAAATAGGGCGGAGTCGCGGATAACGGTGTACCACACTGAGGCGGCAACACTGTTAAACATGAGGGTGAGTACTAGGTGGATGACACCTTGAGTGAGGCCGACAGCGCCACCAAGTAGGGCAAATTCTTCGCGCGATCTCAATCTAGGTGCAATCCAAGCGCCAACCATAGCCGCACAAGCGGCAGCAATTAATGGTAAGACAGCCACTGAGCCACCAACTGGTAGCAAGATAACTAAGAGCCCAATGGTCACGGTTGCCAAAATGTAACCATAAAAGCTTCCCAACAAGAGGCCAACAGCCGGTAACCCTAGACCCGGTATTTTTAGTGCCATTAGGGCTGCTACGCTGACAATCAAGCACAGTACTAAAACATGATCACGTTGGCGAAGGCCACCTTTTTGCCAGTTATCAATCCATAGCAATGCGCCAACACATGCACTTACTAAAACCCCAAAGCCGGTAAACCCTAACCAGTTAAATCGACGTTGTGTCAAATTAAAGTGATCTAGTAAGACAAAGTCCCCTTGTGTAATCGGTTCTCCTTTTCTGACAATGGCGTCACCCTGCTCAATCGATACCGTCACTGTCTTGACCTCATTCTCCGCTTGCTCAGCACGCAGTCGGGTTTGTTCTTGGTCCTCGACTAGATTTGGCTGTAAGACTGAACCAATAATCCTGGCGGTAATGTCCTTCGCATTTAACTCTTGAGTAACTAGTTCATCTCTATCTAGATTAGTAATTAGTACATCTCTATCTAGATTACTCAAGGTGGTTAAGTCTATGGTTTCTTTGAGTTGGCTATTAATTGCTTGTTCCCACAACTCTGGTGGCATACCTTCGTGAATCCCCTGGCTTAACATGCGATCTAATACCAAGCGGCTGGCAGCTTGAACGGCTTGCCAAGCAGGGTCATTCAAGTCAAAGACCCGGTAATCTAAGGGCTGAAAACCGTTACGGGTACTCACACTTTGTAGCTTGTGTTTCGTCGCTGTATATTTTTGGCGATTAGCATCAACCTGACTGCGCACTGAAGTTATGGGTAGCAAAGATGGCCGCTCCCTTAGACGCAGTAACTCATCGAGAGCAATTCGTTGATTAACGTCTAACGCATTGATGCGTAACTTTAGGGAGCCATTATTTGCTTGGTGTAAATCATTGCTAGTGAGTTCAGGTATTTGTGCTACTTCCCAGAGTTCTTGCCAATCCTGGCTGGGTGCTTGACGTAGATATCGTTGAGTTCTGGTGGATAATTGAGTGGTCGGTAAATACGGTAAGGTTCCTGCTTGCTGCCGTAGAATAGTTCCCTGGCTTAAAATTCCGTTAGCCTCTTCTGTAATAGCTTGGGTTTTTTCCTGATCAATTTGCAGAACAATAATTGATCCACTTCGGGCTGCTTGGCGATCGGCTTCAGTGGTGATTAGGTCTGGCAGTGTGGCGTTGTAGTCAGCAATGAAGGTTTCGGTTGCGATTGTTCCTACCGTCAGTGCTGGCTGATTATAAAATCGTTGACCCAGAATTGCTGTCAGTAGCAAAACTGTCAATAGAAGAGCAATCTGGGCTTGGTTAAAGGGCGTATGACGGGAGAGCGCATATAGTCCCGTCGATTGATTCGATGACTTAGTAGATTGCCGAATCGAAGTATTTGATTTTTGACGTAGTGATGTAGAAACTTGCGGCAACTGAGTCTTGCACCAGCCAACCGATGTACGCAAACGTTGCCAAACTGCTTTGACCATGAATGTCACCGACTGCATGAAAGGCCTCAACAACCAGAGATACTATTTGACCCAACGGAATGAAGTACAGCTGAGTTGCTGGTCTAGTAGCGCTAGACACCTGATGAAGGATCGACAGGATGCAAGGGGTCCCGAATATACCCTAGATGTCTTAAACAATCGAAAGTCAACGCTTTTGGGTTATTAGGACTAACTGACTAGGACGTTGGCCATATTCTTTCAGTTTGTGGTTGGAAAATTATCCATACACAGTCCTAAAAGAACACATATGAATCCTAAGATTCAGGACTGAAAATTCACTTAAACAACTTTGCTCCAAGCTAGGTGCGACGTTGTTACAAGCATTGCACTAAGCAGTCGCTTTAGCGTACCAATCTTCCTATCCTTAGCCTTGTTTGGCAAACAGTTTTGGAAGATGCTTAGCATGCCTGCATCATTATTATAGCTAGCTCTATTTTGAAGCGAGTGGTCAGACTTAGAAATCTAGTGGAAGTACTTCAAAATTAGTTGTCACATTACCGACACCAGCCCAAACGCCATAGAGTTTCTGAGCTATGGCGTCCAGTGCTTCTCTGGAGTCTTGAGTGAAGGCCATTAGCCAACCAACGGGTATCACTGATGGTCCGCAATAGGCTCCGAGTAAACAGCCAACTATGGTTGCTATTGGCGCGGTCATTCCTGGATTAGTTAAAGCTAACGCCAGATTTTCTCGATAGTTGAGACAGCATTTGAGAGCTGCCGTCACAGTCATTAAAGGATGATGCGTATTGTCTGTGGTTTGCAGGATAAGAGCTGGGGATTGGGTGGCTAATTGCTCCAGATACTGATGAATTTGTGAGTTAATTGCTGAGGGATAACTGGAGCGCTTGTGATGTAGATATTTCCACAGTAATGAGTGTAGCTCTTGAGGACCTATCGGATACTGCATGAGCCATTCTAAACAATCACCCAAGACGTAGAGTGCCCCGATAGTATCTGTGAGGATGCCTTTACTATCGTTAGTATGCATTGTGGGTGATACCAGAGTTTGATGGAGCCAATGAAGGCGGCCACTGCTGTCATCATGGCGATATAACAACCAGGGAATTGCTGTAGTCAGATTTGCTTCTGAGGGGGGAGAGATGCGGTATTGCTCAATGCTGGCTAGCCATGCTTGATAAAGTGTGCTCCTGCTAACAGTTGGCCACTGATCGGAATATTTCTCTGAATAGTAATGTCCTATATAGGCTCCAAACAGGCTCCCTCGAAATTTATCTGCGTTAGAAATAGTTGCCATAGTTTCTGGGGGTTAACACTATGCAGGGCATGAGTCTAGCCATTCAGTTTGTCCGTGGTGTGCAGGTAATGCCTGTAAATATCATTTATCTGGACGCAATAGCCATGCTATGCCATCTTAATGTTGGCTTTGGCAGGGTATTCAACCAAAATTGTTTACGCTACAAATTACGGTAATTTTGTGACATGAAACGTTGGGGCTTACACAGGATCTTTAATATTTGCCTGTTTGTATTTGTCGCAGGGGGGATTGCGACAGTGGCATGGGCGACCACAAAGACGGGTGGGTTATCGCCAGAGCCAGGAGGCCAGTTGGATACCCAAGAACCGAATTTATTGGGGCAGGCAGATCAGGTTCTAGATCTCGGTAGTACAGGGGATGCTGTCAAAGATTTACAGGCAATGTTAGCTTTGATGGGTTATTACTCTGGTGCAGTAGATGGTGCCTATGAGCAGACGACTTTGGCAGCTGTGCGTCAATTTCAAACGGATGCAGGCTTAGTTGCCGACGGTGTTGTCGGGCCTTTGACCTGGCGGCGACTTTTGCCTACACCCGCTGCTCTAAGTGACATGCAAGTACTTAGCGACGGGGCTGGCTCAGCCTTATCAGAAGGAAGCCCTACTGAAGCAACATCGGGTGATGATGTTCCGGATAATGGCGCTATGGCTCAGACAGCAGGTGATTTGCCCACGCTTAAACTAGATGATGCTGGTGCCGAGGTGAGTCGCTTGCAGAGCCGACTCGCTGCCTTAAATTTTTATACAGGACCCATAGATGGCGTTTTTGGTTTGCAGACAGAGCAAGCTGTGCAAGAATTCCAGCGTCAGGCTGGGTTAGAGATGGACGGTATTGTAGGACCTGAAACTTGGCTCAAGGTATTGCAATAATCGGTATTGCGTCAAGCTCGAAATTTTGAGAAGACAGCAAATAGCAAGTGACATTTCACTGATTATCGGCGAGATAAAAATTCAGACCGTATTCAGGTGAATAAAATACTGTGTAAAACTGAAAATATGCTGCTAACCAGAGTGTTGAGACACTTCTTAATCAGTCAAGCTGACCAGGTCAAATACAGGTAGATCAGAATCCAGTAACGACTTTGAAGATATTTGATCATCTACTATCAAAAACTCAGACGTATATTGGTCCTGAAATAAAAACTCGCTTTGGTGCACATACACCATATAGTCGCTCATCAAAAAATAAACGCCAACCATGGCAGCAGCTGCAGAGGCCACCAAAAAACCTGCCAGCATCAGAGAAAATTCCTGACTGACAAAGGCCCTGTCCATGAGACGTAGAGCCCATATAACTAAACCAGTAACGATGGCTATGATTAGAAGCGTCATCGGTTTAAACCTAACTAAGAGGCAGGTCTTAAAGAATTACGACTATGTTTTACATATTTTAACAGGCTTATCATAAAAGTGCCTCACTCGCCGTGGATATTTTACGATTGCAAAAGAATTAGTCCAATGCTTTCATTTGCAAGGCCTGTAGACGCTGATATGTATTTTTAGGGCCTGATGGCAACTTGGTGTTGACCTAGATAAGTTTTAATTTCTGTGATAGAAAGTTCACCGTAATGAAGTAACGAAGCTAATAAAGCGGCTTCTGCTTGTCCAGTAGTGAGAGCTGCGCGGATATGTTCACAAGTGCCTGCTCCACCTGACGCAATGACTGGAACGTTGACAGATGCAGCAATGGTTTGGGTGAGTTCTAAGTCGTATCCTGCTTTGGTGCCATCTGCGTCCATGCTGGTGACGAGAAGTTCTCCAGCGCCTCGGGCGACAACATCCTGAGCCCAATTAATGGCATCGAGTCCAGTGTTTTCTCGGCCACCACGCACAAATACATCCCATCCTGATTCATTGGGCCGACGTTTGGCATCAATGGCTACAACGATACACTGGCTCCCAAAGCGATTACTGGCGGCCTGAATAAAATCGGGGTTGCGAACAGCTGCGGAATTAATGCTGACTTTGTCTGCTCCGGCCCTCAGTAGCTGCTTGATTGTTTCTACTGAATTGACTCCGCCACCAACGGTGAGGGGAATAAAAACTTGTTCGGCAGTGCGATGGACAACGTCAAAAATAATGTTGCGGTCTTCATGGGTAGCCGTAATGTCTAAGAAAACAAGTTCGTCAGCTCCGGCCTGGTTGTAGACTTGGGCCAGTTCAACTGGGTCACCTGCATCTTTGAGTTCTACAAAATTAATGCCTTTTACAACGCGACCAGCTTTGACATCGAGACAGGGCAAAATTCGCTTAGCCAGCATAGGCACTTTCGTAGAGAGTTTATATAGACAAGCAATGGCTGACGTAGCTGCAGCAACAGTTCTTCAGGATAGCTTACAAAGCGCAAGACACTGATAAACTGAGAGATGGTTTTAATTCTTAATATTTATCAACTTTACTCAGAGAGGAGGATCTTAGGGCATGGCTTTGGATATCGGACAAAAAGTAAAGGTTGTACGTTTAAGGGATCGGGTGTCTGATAACGTTGCCAAGTGTCTGGGGAAGGAAGGCACGGTCACCCAGTTCAAAATGGTCGATGGCAGTGATGTAGGGGTTGTTGTTGAGTTTTCAGATCAGTTTTCGAGCTGGTTTTTTGAGGATGAAGTTAAGCAAACTGCCTAAGGTAGGGTCCCTAGATAGTTAGAGTGGCTAACATTAAGCATCGATTCAGTCTTGGGATACCTCTTATTAGATGTTGCCCCAAGACTGATCGTCAACGATAAGTAGGCGGATTCTGTAGTAGTAGTTGATGGCACTAATTCTTACGTTCTTAGGTAAAGGGGGGAGTGGTCGTTCGACTTGTGCGATCGCAACCGCTAAAAAGCTGTCAGCCCAGGGTCAGCGTGTGCTATTGGTAACTGAAGACGTTGGCCCGGCATTCGGTTTACTTTTAGGCCATCCGGTAACGGCTACCCCGGAGAGCGTCTTTCCCAATTTCTGGGTCATGCAGTTGCAGTTTACGCAACTTCTGGAGCAAAACTGGGAGCAGTTAAAAAAGTTGGAAGCTCAATATCTGCGAGATCCTTTCTTTAAGGCAGTTTATGGTCAAGAGCTGAGTTTGCTGCCAGGTATGGATCAGGCGCTAACGCTCAATGCCCTGCGGGAATATGATGCTAGCGGTGACTATGACGTGATTGTCCATGATGGTCCCGGTGCGCAGACGAGTCTGCGCATGTGGGGGATGCCAGTGGGAATTGACTGGTACTTCCGGCGGTTTAAGCAAGTTTTTCAGGCATCGCAATTTTCTAAGGCGGTGATGCCATTTATGCAGCCGATTGCTGGTGCGGTACTGAGTGGCGGCATGTCTGGTGATCTGTTTAAGCAGTCCGAGGTAACTGAAACGACCAATTTAGTCGCTCAGGGTATCGCTGCTGTTAAAGATGCGATGCGAGTTCGGGCTTATTTGGTGTCCACTGGTGATCAAGGGGCGATCGCAACCGCCCGCTATCTTTGGGGCGCAGCCCAGCAAATAGAAATGACGGTGGCTGGAGTCCTGCTTAATAGAGCCGTTATTGCTCAAGATATTGGCCAACATTTTGAGTCTTTGCCAATGTACGCCCTCCCTCAGTTAGGGGACTGGCAGCCTCTGATGGATGCTCTGCCAGACTATATGGCTACACCTTCAGTGCCGTCATCTGTAGAGATTGATTTGTCTACCAATACAGTACGTCTGTTCTTGCCTAGCTTTGATAAAAAACAGATTCAGCTTACTCAATACGGTCCAGAAGTGACTATTGAGGCAGGTGATCAACGGCGAAATTTAAACCTGCCCAAGGTGTTACAAGGGCGTTCTGTGACAGGGGCAAAATTTCAGTCTGATTATCTGATTTTGACCTTTGGATAGTTTCTCCCAGCATTGTTTGTTAGTACTATCGCTCGTATTGTTGACGCTATGACTGAAAAACCTGCTTCAGTAACGTCCAGCTCATCTTCTCCCGAAAGCTCCAAGGCAAGACAGCTATTGGGCATGAAAGGGGCTGCCGATGGTGAGACCTCTATTTGGAAAATTCGTCTACAGCTGATGAAGCCCATTACCTGGATTCCCTTAATTTGGGGTGTGCTTTGTGGGGCTGCATCCTCAGGGCATTTTGTGTGGAGTGTTGATCACGTTCTGGCATCCCTGGCTTGCATGCTAATGGCAGGGCCTTTGCTGACAGGCTACACCCAAACGATTAATGATTACTACGATCGCGAGCTAGATGCCATTAATGAGCCCTATCGACCGATTCCTTCAGGGGCTATTGGTTTAGGGCAGGTGCAAGTGCAAATTTGGGTGCTCTTGATCAGTGGTATTGCTGTTTCCTATGGTCTCGATCACTGGGCCAGGCACGACTTTCCCGTGTTGACTGCGTTAGCCATTGGCGGTTCATTGGTGTCTTACATATATTCCGCACCACCGCTAAAGCTCAAACAGAATGGCTGGCTTGGTAACTATGCCCTAGGCGCTAGTTACATCGCATTACCCTGGTGGGCTGGGCATGCTCTATTTGGACAGCTAAATCCAACAGTAATTGTTTTAACACTGTTGTATAGTATGGCGGGTTTAGGCATTGCTGTGGTCAATGACTTTAAGAGTGTAGAAGGTGATCAGGCCTTAGGTCTAAAGTCATTACCGGTGATGTTTGGGGTGAGTACAGCTGCTTGGATCTGCGTCTTGATGATCGATATTTTTCAAGCGGGAATGGCTGCTTATCTTGTGGCTATTCATAAAAATCTTTATGCAGTGCTCTTAATCCTAATGATCATTCCGCAGATTACTTTTCAAGACATGTACTTTCTGCGAGATCCCCTGGCCAACGATGTCAAATATCAGGCCAGTGCTCAACCGTTTTTGGTGATCGGCATGTTGATTCTAGGCTTAGCGCTGGGTCATACCGATTATCTGCTCAGCTAGGGGCGTTATTTGATGAGTCATGCCAGATTCTGCTAGCCTTTTGTGGGGTATGTCAAGATATGTCAACTGATTTATCAGGTGCAAACTCTTATCACAAAGCGAACAGGCTGGTGCTGACGAGTTAACCGTTTTCAGAACAATGGGTTAGGTAGGGTTTTTTTAACGTGGCTAATAGGATTGATAACGTCAAAAATAATAGTACCGATGATAAGCTAGCTGCTGCTGTTGCCGAGCTTACTAAGCAAAAACTACCGAAGCCATTGTATAAAACTTTTTTGTTTTGGTTGACGCTTTTGGTGGGGGCGAGTTTAGCTGGTTCTGCTACCCGTGCTTATCGCTTTTGGCAAGAGGCCGATGCTAATTTACCCGATGTGTCCACAGCATTAACTTTTGAGCGCACAGGGACAATTACTATCAAGGCTGATGATGGGAGTGTGCTCCAGAAAATTGGACCAGCAACTCAGGAATATCTGGAATACGACGATATTCCAGATACCTTGATTCAAGGATTTATTGCATCGGAAGATCGTCGATTTTACGAGCATAAGGGGATTGACTATAAAGGTATTGCACGAGCTATTAACTCGAACCTGCGCAACCGTGACCTAGTAGAGGGGGCGAGTACTATTACTCAGCAGTTGGCTCGGATTGTTTTCCTGGACCAGGATAGAAGTTTTCAGCGTAAGTTTCGAGAGGCTTTGCTAGCTAACAAACTGGAAGAGGAGTTGGGAAAGGAACAAATCCTTGAGCGCTACTTAAATCTTGTGTATCTGGGTGCAGGTGCTTATGGGGTAGCTGATGCGGCCTGGATTTACTTTGGTAAATCAGTCGAAGAACTGACTGTATCGGAGATTGCTTTAATTGCAGGGATGGCTCCAGCTCCAAGTGTGTATTCTCCACTGGTGGATGAAGCTGCAGCCCGTCAGCAGCGAGATAAGGTGATTAGCCGGATGCTGGAAAATGGCGTGATTTCTCAGGCCCAGGCTGACACTGCTTATCAAAGTGAGGTAGCGACAACGCCCAATGAACCGAAATTTTTGTATAGTGAATTTCCCTATTTCACTATATACGTGCAAAAGCAGTTGCCTCAGCTGATTTCGGAAGACAAGATTGAAGCGGGTGGTCTTGTGGTAGAAACTAGTTTAAAACCCAAGTGGCAACGGTCGGCTGAAACTACCCTGGAAGAAGTTCTGGAAGAATATGGTGGTTGGCAGGGATTTGAGCAAGGCTCAATTGTTGCTATGAATCCTAAAACTGGTCAGGTCCACGCCATGGTGGGGGGGACTGATTTTGAGGAAAGCCAGTTTAATCGGGTAACTCAGGCTCAGCGTCAGCCTGGGTCGACTTTTAAGGCATTTGTTTATAGTACTGCGATCGCAAGCGGTATCTCTCCCTACAAGGGTTATGTGGATGCACGCTACGTTGTCGATGGCTATGAGCCTGAAAATTATGGCAAAAGCTACAGCGGTAATGTTGAGCTACGTCGAGCTCTGGCATCGTCTATCAATATTGTTGCTGTTAAAGTTCTGGTAGAAGTTGGTTTTGAGCCAGTGATTGCCATGGCTAAACGCATGGGTATTAAGTCAGATTTATTGGCTGCTTACTCATTGGCCTTGGGCTCCTCGGAAGTGAATCTGCTGGAACTGACCAATGCTTATGGCTCTCTGGCAGCTAAGGGTAAGCATGTTGAAGCCCATGGTATTGAGCGCATTACAACGCGTTCAGGTGAAGTCCTCTATGAGTTTGAAGATGAACCTAAGCAGGCCCTAGATCCAGACTCGGCGGCTATTATGGCCTGGATGATGCGTAGCGTTGTTGAGGGTGGCACTGGTAGCAATGCTTATATTAGTGGTCGTCAAATAGCGGGTAAAACCGGTACCTCTGAGAAAAACAGAGACCTTTGGTTTATTGGTTTTACACCTCAGCTTGTGGTTGGTGTTTGGTTTGGGAATGACGATAGTAGCCCAACACGGGGTGCGAGTAGTACAGCTGCCTATGCATGGCGTAAGTTTGTTGCCCAATTTATTGAAGATCTCCCTGTCGAAAAATTTCCTGAACTACCACGGTTGTCTGGTCGTAAGGGGTCCATCGAAGCAAAACCTGTAAAACCAGGCAAAGTTACGGCAGAAAAGGCAGGCCGAAATTCTACCAGAGAGTCCTCTCAGCCGCAGTCACAGCCATGGCGTTCGGAACCAGCTGCGGCTCCGGACCCAGCACCGGTAGCGTCTCCTAGACCAGCTGCCGCACCTAGACCTAGGACATCACAGCCTAGCCAACCTGCGCCAGCTCCATCTGGTGGTGGTCCAGCTACTGCTCCGGCACCAGCACCAGTTCCATCGACACCGGCTCCTACGCCAGAGGTGATCTCTGCTCCCGCTCCTGCAGAGCCTGCGCCAGTTCCCGACATCCCAGCGTCGGTTCCCGAACCAGCTCCAGCGGCCCCGGCTCCAGCGGCCCCGGCTCCAGTAGCCCCAGCTCCAGCGGCCCCGGCTCCAGTAGCCCCAGCTCCAGTAGCCCCAGCTCCAGTAGCCCCAGCTCCAGCGGCCCCGGCTCCAGTAGCCCCGGCTCCCGCTCCAATAGATTCAGCACCTCCTGCAGAGTAAAAGGTAAGTAACTAAGGTAAAGTATTGTAAACGCTCTCAAGCGAGTGCATTAGAAGAGGATTGGCCTGTTTATGGTGTTTTTAATTGGGGAGGCAGGTACATCAGGTATACCTATGTACTACTTTCAAGTTGTCTACGTTGTCGGATTTATAGCGGCGGTAGGGATTGGTTCCCTGGCTTGGTACAACTCTAAGCGACCACCTGGCTGGGAAGATTCAGCTCGTCCTGATTTGGTGCCCGATGTTGAGGCTAAGGATGAAGATAAGAGCCAAGCTGTCGATAAAGGCTAGTGGCCTGCCTGTCAAGACTAAGATTTGGGATCGGGTATGTAAAGAGTAACCAGGATGAAGAGTCACTCTTTACCCTCTACTCTTGATCAATACAGACTCCCAATTTTTAGCTTTGACGATGCATTAGTTGAGTGGTTAGTCGATTACCCGTAAGCGGCCTTGGTTAATGGCCTCAAAGATTTCTTGGACCTGTGCCTGTTCGTGACTGTTAAGCTGACTTTTACCTAGCAGACATGCCATGAGTGTTTGCTGAGTCTCCCGGTTGAGACGACGACGGGTCAAAATCATTTGCATGAGACTTTCTAAAGATTGAGTTGTAGGGGTGCGGTTTAGCATGGCATTGGTTCCAGGGACAACTACAGGATGTTAGTCATAAAGTCATTGAAGAGAGCTTTTATGTCTACTCCTAATATGTTGTCTGGGCATGGTTTTGGCCGTGACTTTTAGAGCCCAAATTTGTGATCTTTCGCACCTTTTTGAGTGATTTGATTTGGCTATGACGAGACTATATTCGCCTGCGGAAAACCTGCAAGTTTTAATGTAAACGTGTTTTACGTGCGATCGCTTTTCCAGCGAAAATATTCTGAAAGAGCCGCAATCAGTCCTGAGGCCAAAATTAGCAAGACACTGAGGGCATTGATATCGGGTTTGATGCCTGTTTTAACACGGCTGAAAATTTCGATCGGTAGGGGATTTGCCCCCCCTGCCGTAAAGCTAGAGATGAGCAAATCGTCCATGCTCAGCACAAATGCCAATAAACAGCCTGACAAGATCGCAGGTGTTAGTTGGGGAATCAGGACTTTAATAAGGGCTTGGGTAGGTGTAGCACCCAAATCGAGGGCAGCCTCTTCCAGGTTGGGGTCTAATCCCTGTAAACGACTGGAGACAACAATTGCAATGTAAGCCAGGCAAAATACCATATGGGCAGCAATTGCTGTCCATATGCTAAGGGGAATGGCCACAGATGCTAGGAAGACCAAGGTTGCTACTGCGATCGCAATATCTGGAATAATCAGTGGTAGGTAGGAAATCCCAACGTAGAGCGATTTACCTGGAAACCGATATTTAGATAACCCCACAGCCATCAAAGTGCCTAGCACTGACGAGACGGCAACGGCGCAGAGAGCAATTTTCAGGCTGTCACCCAGGGCAAGAAACAGCCGCTCGTCACCCATTAATTTACGATACCAGGTGAGGCTAAATCCCTTCCAAACAGCGCCGTAGCGTGACTCGTTAAAGCTGTAAATCCCCAAAATGACAATGGGAATATACATAAAGCTGTACATGGCTAGAGTTAACAGCCCTTGCCATGAAGGGAGTTGCCGTTTGCCTTGATGATGGTTGGATGCAGCAGGTTTCATGAATAAATCTCAGGGTTGCGATCACCATATTTGAGTAAAAGTGCGATCGCTAAGCTCACCATCAAAATCAGCACCATACTCAATGAAGAGCCAAATCCCCAATTACGAGCAACTCCCAGGAACTGATTGTAGATTAGGCGAGAGATTGTCATGCTGTTAGGCCCGCCTAATAGTGTAGGCACCACAAAATCCCCAAGGCTAGTCACAAATACCAACAGGCAACCTGCGGCAATTCCAGGCATGGTTTGGGGGACCGTAACTCGCCAAAATGCAACCTGTGGATTTGCACCTAAATCGGCCGCTGCCTCTAGTAGCTGCAAATCTAACCGCTCCAGAGAGGCGTACAAAATCAGCACCATATAGGGTAAAAAGCTATAGGTCATGCCGATGTAAACGGCCCAGGGTGTATTCATTAAGTTTTGGGTCGGTAACCCTAGGCTACTCAAAACTAGGTTGATTACCCCAGAAGATCTCAGTAACGTAATCCAGGCATAGGTCCGCAGCAGTGACGATGTCCATAGAGGCAGGATGAACAGGACTAAGAGAAGATTACGCCATTGCTTCGGGGCCATTAGGGCTAACCAGTAGGCCACTGGAAAACCACAGACTAAGCAAAGCAGAGTGGTCCCTGTTGCAAACGTAGCTGATCGTCTTAAAACCTGCAGATAGGTAGGTTCTAAGATTCTGATGTAATTAAGTAAGCCATAGCCTTCAATGGGTTGACCTGGTTTTAAGCCAGGTACCAAACTCAACTCGCCAATTAGTAATGTGGGCAGCACCATCAACAGCAGTAGCCACATTCCTGCGGGACCCAATAGCCCAATTGGCCTAAAACTAGCCCTTAACGTCTGCCAAACAGTAGCTAAATCAAAGGTTTGTGATAGCGCTGTCGTTGGCCTGATACCTTTATCCATGGCCCTATGCGCTGGTAACCTTGGTCCAATACTCGTCATATAGAGCATTGGCTTCACCGACAGGTGCAATGCCTTCGCACTTAGCCAGTAGATCCTCTGGAGGGAACAAGTTCTTATTGTCCAATAGCTCTTGGGAGAGCATGGTCATGGCTTCGCCATTGGGTGTGGCAAAGTAAAGACGCTCTACTGTGTCTTTAGATACCTTCGGCTGTAGGTTGAAATTAATCCACTCGTAGGCTGCGTCCACATTTGGAGCAGTTGTGGGAATAACTATGGTGTCTGTCCAAACTGAGGAGCCACTTTCTGGAATTACATACTTAAAAGTAGGATTCTCCAGACTAACTGGGATACCTTCCACTGAATAGACCATAGACAGTAGTAAATCCCCACTAAGCAGTTCGTCTTGCCAGCCAAAGGACTTAAAGGAGGCTAAAGCAGGCTTGAGGTCTAGCAGGCGTTGGTAGGCTTCTTCTAGCTGAGCAGGGTCAGTTGCATTGTAGGAATAACCCAAGGAGCTAAGGACCGCCCCCATGGTTTCGCGTACATCGTCGAGCATAGTCATTTTGCGCGACAGCACATCCTTATTATCCCAAAGATAGTTCCAGTCGGTGGGTGTTGTGGTCAGTACTTCAGAGTTATACAGTAGCCCTGTGGTTCCCCAGCTGTAGGGAATGCTATGGGTATTGTCAGAATCATACACAGGGCTCTTCCACTTCTCACGAATTTTGTCTAAGCCCACGAGCCGGGACTTATCTAATTTAGTGAGCATGTCTAGACCGATCATCTCTGTGACCATATAGTCTGACGGATAAAGCAAACTATAGTTGGCACCACCACCAGCCTGCATCTTAGCTAACATCGTTTCGTTGGAGTCATAGACGTCGATTTTGACGTCTATGCCAGTGGCTTCAGTGAACTGTGCGGCCAGCTCATCGTCTGTATAATCAGCCCATGTATAGATGTGCAGTGTTCCAGACGCTGAGGCTGGGTCAGACGATGAGTCGGTCGTCGGTGTAGTTTCTGTTTCGCCAATTGTGCGACGACAGTTTGACAGGCCAATTCCAGCTAGAGCTGCTGCGGAGCCTTGTAAAAAACGGCGACGAGACGTACGCGACAATAATGATGAATGGCGGGATAGTAGGCGGGGCACAGTTTTTCTCCTCTAAGCAGACACCATGAATACTTTAGAACCACTTTCTGACCTTAGGCTATTGGGAAATAGGAATTTGTTCATGCAGATCCTTATTGGTATCGGGGTGAACTGGATGTCAGGCGTGGGTTGGTTAGTGAGATAGTCTTTGGATTAAGGGAGGCCATGGTTGATCAGGACTTGACAAGCAGGGGCCGACCATGATACCTGAACCGGGGTACCTGGTTGATAAGTTGCATGGTTTGGTTGCAAAACGCGCAACTGTTCCCCTGTGGTCAATTCAATAATGCAGTGGATGTGTGGTCCTGTATATAGGGTGTGTTTAACTTCGCCTGGATAGCAGTTTTCATGTTTGGCTGGCGTTGCTACCTCGGCCTGAGTACTGAGATGAATATTTTCAGGGCGAATACTAATATCTATTGAGGTTTGTTCATTGAGCTGATGTAGTTCAGCAGGTGAAAGTGAGATTGCTACCTGTAGCCCTTGCTCAGTAACTAACGCTAAAGGTTGCTGCTGAATTTTCCCTGACAGTAAATTTGTATCGCCAATAAAGTCAGCTACAAAAGCAGTGGTTGGATGCTCATAGATTTCATGGGGAGCCCCAACTTGTTCGATGTAGCCATCTTTCATAACAGCAATGCGATCAGACAAGGAAAGAGCTTCTTCTTGATCATGGGTCACCATAATGAAAGTAATGCCAAGACGCTTGTGCAGATTGGAAAGTTCAACTTGCATCTGTTTGCGTAACTTTAGATCTAGTGCTCCTAACGGTTCATCTAGCAGCATGACCGCTGGTCGATTGACTAGGGCTCGCGCTAAAGCTACGCGCTGTCTCTGACCACCCGATAGCTGATTAGGAAACCGCTTGGCAAAGCTTTCCATCTGTACTAAGGTAAGGGCTTCTCCAACCTGTTGCCGCAATTTAGCCTTAGGAATTTTTTTTATCTTCAGACCAAAGGCTACGTTATTCCATACGCTCATGTGGTTAAACAGGGCATAGCTTTGAAAGACCGTATTCACTGAGCGTCGATGAGCAGGTACACCATTCATGCACTGCCCTTGAATCATTAACTCGCCGGAAGTGAGCGTTTCAAAACCTGCAATCATGCGGAGTGTGGTGGTTTTGCCGCAGCCGGATGGCCCTAGGATGCTGAAAAATTCACCCTGCTGAATTTGTAAATTTAGCCCCTGGACGGCTGTGTCTTCACCAAAGGTTTTGACGACGTCTTTGAGTTCTACATCCAATGCCGCTTTTACGTTTGCTGGCGGAGAGATGGTTTGAGCCATAGGATGCAACCCTCGTGATGGTCCATTTGCACTATTTTACGGTCAGGGGCTCAAAATCCCAATTAATTGAAAGGGACAATTGAAGAGCTACCCTGATCAAGGTTTGGCCTCTAGAATCGTAATATCTACTTTCTAAGCTTGCCCTAAGATTAAAACCTTTCAACATTTTCAATTATGACCTTTCTCCAATATCCCTCAGCAAAGGTTGAAAAAAAGGGTGGACGTACCGTTGGTCGTCAGTATCAGTCGGTAGTTATGATGATTTTTTTGTCTCTAGTGATGCTGGGGGGCATTGGTAGCCGATTGTTTTATTTGCAGCTGGTCAAGGGCGATCGCAACCGTAAGCTGGCCGAAGAAAACCGAATTTTACTATTACCCAGACGACCGGCTCGGGGCACGATGTTTGACCGTAAGGGCAAGATTTTGGCAGGGAGCCGATTGTCGCATTCGGTTTCTATCTGGCCTATTGCCCTACCAGTTGATCAACGTGAGCAGGTGGTGCGGCGGCTAGCAAAGTTACTTGAAATCCCGCCGGATGAGATTCAACAGCGGATCAAATCAGCGGGGTATGAGTCGACCCAGTCTATTGCGATCTCCCGTGGTCTCAGTCCAGCCCAAACCACAGCTTTAGCTGAATATGCATCAGAGCTGCCCGGTGTGCGGGTGGAAGCAGAGGCTATTCGTAATTATCCCAATGGTGATTTGGCTGCCCATGTAATTGGCTACACGGGCGAAATTGATGAAGAAGAATTTGACCAGATGCAGAACGATGGTCAAGACTATCGCCTGGGGGATATTATCGGCAAAATGGGCTCAGAAAAGTCCTTTGAGTCTTTGTTGCGTGGAGTATGGGGAGGGCAGCAGGTAGAGGTTGATAGCTCAGGGAATGTGCTCAGCATTATGGGGGAAAAACCCCCGGAAGCGGGTCAAAATATTCGCCTAACGTTAGACTTAGAGTTGCAAAAAGCTTCTGAGAAGGCTTTAGGGGACAAGATAGGGGCCATTGTTGCCATGGACCCGAATGATGGAGCTATCTTAGCGATGGTCAGTCGCCCCACCTTTGACCCGAATATTTTTTCTACCCGAATTACCCAGGCTCAGTGGGAGCAACTCAACAGTCGGGGGAACCCATTTTTAAACCGGGCTCTACAAGCCTATCCACCGGCTAGTACCTTCAAGATTATTACGACTACTGCTGGGATTGAATCAGGGACATTTCCTGCCAATACCGTTTTGCCCACTTACCCTAACATCAATGCTGGGGGCATTTTATTTTGGGATTGGAATAATGCTGGCTTTGGTCCCCTAGGGTTTGCTGGCGCACTGCAGTGGAGTAGCGATACCTTCTTTTATCAAGTGGGTATGCGCATGGGCCATGAACCCTTGATTCACTGGATGCGTGAGTATGGGTTGGGGGCAAAAACAGGGATTGAATTAGTGACAGAGGAATCACCTGGTTTGGTCCCAGATGATGCCTGGAAACAGGAAATGTTTGATGAAGAGTGGTATCTCGGTGACACCATTAATATGACCATTGGCCAAGGCTACATGCAGGTAACGCCGCTCCAAACGGCTGTGATGTTTGCAGTGGCTGCCAATGGTGGTTATCGAGTAAAACCTCATCTTTTGCTAGAAGGGGCTGAATCTAAACAGTGGAGAGAATCTTTAGGCATGCAGCCTAGTACGATTAAGGTGATTCAGGATGGCTTGCGCAAGGTGGTGACCAGTGGGACAGGTACCCGGCTCAATGTACCTACAATTCCTACACCTGCGGGGAAAAGCGGCACGGCAGAAGCGCCCCCCTATGAAAATCACACTTGGTTTGGAGCCTATGCACCCTTTGAGAAGCCTGAGATTTTAGTAGTAGCGTTTGGTGAACACTCTGGCGGTGGTGGTGGTTCTTTTGCAGCCCCCATGGTTAAACAAGTATTGGAAGTCTATTTCAATGGGCCACCAAAGAAAAAGGATAAGAACGCTCAGCCTGCGGCGGAATGATGCCATTACTGTTTAACTACGTAGGCTAACGTTGAACTTTTTCTCTAAGGCCGCCCGAATTTTGTCCTGGAGCGGGTCAATATCTTGGTCGGTTAACGTTCGATCACTTGACCGGTAGAACATGCGAAATGCAAGACTACGCTGACCGTCCGGGACCCCCTTGCCCTTGTACTCGTCAAACAGAGTGACAGTTTCTAGGAGTTGTCCGCCAGTGCGAATAATGAGCTTTTCCAGGTCGGCTACGGGGATGTCAGTGGATGCATAGAACGCAATGTCGCGATCCGACCCTGGATAGGAGGAATAGCTCTTGAACTTAGGGGCACGGAATCGGTCGCTAACCAGACAGGTTGCGATCGCATCCCAATGCAACTCAAAAACATAAACTTCTTCTGGCAGATCTCGTTCCTGGCGCAGGCGCGGATGCAGTTGCCCAAATGTGCCTAACCGAGTGCGACCGCGTACCCAGAGCGAGGCTGTTCGGCCAGGGTGGAGTCGATCATCTTCACTATCGGCGCGATAGTCGACCTCCAGCCCCAGCTGCTTAAAGACAGTTTCGAGTATGCCTTTAGCCTCATACCAGCTCATGGGAGCCGTTTTGCTAGTCCACTGACCCTGGGCTGCATTCCCCCCTAAGATGCCACCTATGCGCTCATATTCATTCAACTGCCCCGCTTCATTGATAAAGACATGACCCATTTCAAAAGCATTTAGGGGACCGTTGCCGTTGTCTAGATTGGCCTGGAAGCCATCAATCAAACCAGATATTAAGTCAGAACGGAGAGCAGAATATTCAGTAAATAAGGGGTTTTCGAGAACGACACGTTGAGGAGCCGGATTCGTTAGCGAGTAGTGCAACACTTCAGTCAGACCGGCACCCCGAAAGGCGGATCTTAACTGGCGTACGAGAGCGGCTTCTGGAGACAGTCGCCCTCGGGATGTTTGTTGGGGCAAGGTCTTATCAAAGCGGTTATAGCCAAACAAACGAGCAACTTCTTCAATTAGGTCAATTTCTCGCTCTAGGTCACGGTAACGGTAAGCCGGTATCGTAACTGTCCACGTTTCTTGACCATCATCAATAAGGCTGCACCCTAGACGAGTCAGGGTATCTTCTACATCAGTCGAATTGAGAGCAGTAACTGTGCCATCCTCGGTAATGTAATTACCTAATATCTGCTGTACCCGCTCTAATCGTAGCCTGATAGTACGGGTTGGAGTGATTTTACCCACCTCGGTGCGCATATCCTGTTGGTGAGTCACCTGAGCATCGGCTAAATCAACCATGAGCTGAATGGCTCGATTGGCTGCCAGTTCTAACTCAGCTGGATTCACCCCTCGCTCGTAACGGGCCGAAGCTTCGGTGCGCAACCCTTGACTGCGGGCTGAGCGACGAATCACAGCCGCATCAAAAAAGGCGGCTTCTAGAAAGACATTTTGAGTATCATTGTGAACCTCCGAGTCTTCGCCCCCCATAACACCTGCCAGGGCTACTGGCATATCGTTAGCCGTAATGGCCAAGGTCTGAGGCTTTAGTTCACGGTCTTGGCCATCTAAGGTTTTAAGGGTTTCGCCAGCTTTTCCAAAACGGACGCTGACGGTAGCATCTTTTCCCTGACTAAGACGATCCAGATCAAAGGCATGGAGCGGTTGCCCCCACTCCAGGAGGACATAGTTGGTGATATCAACTACGTTATTAATTGAACGTGTGCCCGACGCTTCGAGACGCTGTTGAAGCCACGTAGGGGAAGGGCCGATTTTGACGTTCTCTAAGATAGTGCCGATGTAAATAGGGCAGGCTTTTGGGTCTGAAAGGGCAATCTCAATTCGGTTTTGTGCGCTATCTGGTATCGCTATCTCTTGAATGGGTAGCGTAAGCTCTGTTCCTGTAATCGCAGCCAGCTCCCGAGCAATGCCCACCATACTCAAGGCATCGGCTCGGTTGGCGGTCGATGATAGATCTAAAACTGTATCGTCTAGTCCTAACAAGGGTCGGACATCTTGACCTACCTTCAAGTTAGGCTCCTCAAAGATATGGATACCTGCTGCATCCTTTGCTAAACCAAGCTCTGCCAAGGAACAAATCATGCCAGAGGAAGGAACACCACGAAGCTTGCGGGGTTTAATCTTAAGGTCTACTTGGGGTAGATAAGTATTGACCTTAGCTACGGGGACAAAAATATCTGCCCTCACATTAGCCGCGCCACAAACAATTGTTGAGGGGTCAGTGTCACCAATATCTACGGTACAAACACTCAGTTTGTCAGCATCTGGGTGAGGTTGCCGTTCGGTAACTTTACCGACAACTACACCGTCGGCCCAAGTGTGGCGCTCTTCAATATCTTCGACTTCAAACCCGGCCATTGTTAGCGCGTCACCAATAGCCTCTGGTGTTAATTGCGGATCGACAAATTTCTTGAGCCAGTTGACAGAAATGCGCATGGGACCTGGGTTAAAAAGGTATTGATAGGAATAGAACGAACTTAAACCTTGTCTGCATCCAGCACCACTAGAGTTTTTCCGTAGAAAAGCCTAAAGGTTTCAAATTAGACGTGGTTTATTCTACCGTTGAAGCTCCGCTTTAAGTTCTTTATTAGTAAAGGGTTCTCTCACTCGCAATCTGAGTCTTGGTAGACTACTCAGCAACGTTGCCAATGTAAATTTTCTAAAGCAAGCACAAAGCCCTATTCTAAAAACACCAATTCTAAAATTGCCACTGGCAGCATAAACAATTGGATAAGATAATGAAGATAATAATTAAATCAGTTGGGATCGTCCGATAAGCAAGTTTGCTTTAGGGGTTGCTCTACTGTCCATAGGGGGTAACTTGTGGAACACTTTGAAGCGTGTGCACAAAGAATAAAATTAAGCTATTAGAAGAATTTGATTTATTCCATTACTCATGGCGGATGGTTGAGAAATGCAAAGTATTTATAGATTACTGGAGCAAATCCCAATCGGTTTTATTCTCTAGGGATAAGTGCTACAACACTCTTCCCTGCTCAGTGCTTTAAGATGTCGTGCCATAGTGAACCATAGCCCCATCATATGTAGGCGTATATATGAGCAGGGTGGCTAAAGCTACATGACTTACTGTATCAACTCAGAGTGTCCTAGTCCTAAAAATCCTTCCACAGCGAGACAGTGTCTAGCCTGTGGAGCAGATCTGTTGTTACGCGGTCGCTATCGTGTTAGTGGCGCTTTGGGTAAAGGTGGCTTTGGCACTACGTTTTTGGCCCATGATGAAGGACTTCCTGGTTGCCCACCCTGTGTCATCAAGCAGTTGCAGCCAACCGCTGAAGCCCCCCATGTGATGCAAATGGCCCGCGATTTATTTGCCCGTGAAGCCAAAATTTTGGGCAAAATTGGTAATCATCCGCAGCTGCCACGCTTATTGGATTATTTTGAAGCCCGTCAAGATTTCTTTTTGGTTCAAGAGTATATCAATGGCTCTACGCTCCAGAAAGAGGTCAAGACCCGTGGTGCTTTTAGTGAAGCAGGTACAAAGCAATTTTTGAGTGAAGTGCTGCCAGTTATGCAGTATATTCACCGTCATCAGGTTATTCATCGAGACATCAAGCCTGCTAATCTTATTCGTCGAGATGCTGACAAACGGTTAGTACTAATTGATTTTGGTGCAGTTAAAGATAAGGTCAATCCGGTCAAAGCCAGTGAAGAGTCAGGTCATACAGCGTTAACCGCTTATGCCGTGGGTACCCCTGGCTATGCCCCCCCTGAGCAAATGGCAATGCGACCGGTTTATGCCAGTGATATTTATGCGATTGGGGTAACCTGTCTGTATCTGTTGACGGCAAAGTCGCCTAAGGAAATGTCCTACGATCCCCAATCGGGCGAAATCCTTTGGCAACAGCACGTTAAGGTGAGTGAGCATTTTGCAGGTGTTTTAAGTAAGATGCTAGAAATTTCGGTACGGCACCGTTATAGTTCGGCTGATGCAATTTTGCGAGATCTTGATTTAGAGCCGTATTTGGATAGTTTGGCTCAAAATATGGCGATTCCAACCGCTGCGCCCAAAGAAGTGGAGCCCGTTAGCCAACCTTCTTTTAACAGTGACGATACAGCTTCAATTTTAGGATTAGACGATTCTCAAGCAGGAGCATCCCCGTCGGCTCGTATGGCTGCCGCTATTCGTGCCCGTAAAGAACGACGTCAAAATACTAAACCTTCTTCAGTGGCACCTCGTCGCTCCGCAGGTAATCTGCTTGCTAATAGTTCTAGTCAGTCAGGGCCATTTTCGGGTCAAGGTAAAAAAATTACTCCTGAGGCCGTTCAGAAAGCCTATGATCGTGGTCATCGTGACTTTTCACTCCAACCCCTGGCAAGGCTAAATTTACAACGTATGATCCTGAGCGGTGCTAGTTTTGCAGGGGCACAGCTGAGAGAGTGTAATTTGCAGGGAGCCGATCTGACTAACGTCAATCTCAGCAAAGCTGACTTACGTCAGTGTAATTTGAAAAATGTTAAATTATCAAATGCTTACATGGGGGAGGCGAACTTAGAAAATAGCGATCTTCGAGGTGCTAATCTGAGTCGCAGCAATTTAAAGGGTGCTACCCTTAGGGGTGCCAACCTATGCGGGGCCGATTTAACGGGCGCTAGTTTAACTGAACAACAGTTAAATGTCATTAAGACAAATTGGTCTACCGTCTACCCTAATGGACGTCGTGGACTTCGTTAGTATTATTAAGGCTTATTTGCTGCATTGAGTCCCCGATTTTACCGCAGGCGCGTTAGGATATCTAAGGTATTTTGTGGCGGCCTATTAATTCCTATGTTTCTTGATGAGCTAACCCCTATTGTGCAAGAGATTCTAGGGCAGCCTATTGCCTTCTTTGGTGGGTTTGCATCTGGTTTGCTAAAGCTCAACTTAAATGATGATCCAGTGAAAAGTTGGTTGGAAAATCAAGGAGCTGATGTTTCAAACCAGAGTGATGATGATAAGTCCGGTAAGGGTCCCCAAACTATTTCTATCGATTAGCTCAGTAATTCACTGATCCAAGTTTGGATCTGGGATTCCAAGAGTAAACTTGGAGTCTGGTTAAGGATAGTTAGAGCACGTTGGTAGTCACCAATGGCACAGTTCCAATGGCCGTCTAATTGATATGTGCGACCTCTTTCCGCATAGATATGAGCACTTAGTTTTCCTAAAAATAGTGCTAATCCAAAGCATATAATCGCGTCATCATACATCTTTAAGTTTCTAAATAGAATCCCCTGATGAATGCGGGCCTTAATGTTGTGTGGATTAATATCAATTGCGCAGTCATAATCTGCAATAGCTGCGCTCCAGTTTTTTAAGGCTGCACTACACTTCGCCCTATTGGCGTAGATTTGGTCTGCTTTGGGATTTAGGTGAAGTGCTTGATTGTAATCGGCCATTGCTTGAGACCATTGTTCGCAATGGTAGTAAATGAGGCCACGATGACTGTAATAAACTGGGTTCTGTGGCTCTTGGGTGATGAAATAGTTCAGTAAGTTAATTGCTCTGGAATAATTTTTTTGCTGCATTGCTTGACGTAGGGTTTGGCGCAGTAACTTTTTTATCTCTACATCTGTAGATTTAGCTACGTCAAAGTCTTTAGATGAATCCGTTATAGATGATGACGTCATGCAAATTACTCCCTATCGTCTATAAATAATAGATAGAGATAGCAACTACCTTGAGATAGTAGTGTTGTTGATGGTCATGACAACACTACTAATGGAATGGTTGCATAGCTTAGTTTTTGCCCCAACCGAGAAATAACGGAGTCTTTACAGGTGCTCACAATGCAAATCCGTATTTTTTCGTAGCTCTAGGGTTGCCAAACATTACAGCTCATGGGGTTTTATAACGGATTTACGAAGAATTCTTTGTCAGCGACTTAAGAACGTTACGATTAGAGCGGTAAAGCTATCAAAATCGTTTTGGGCTCCTATGACTTTTTCTTCTCCACCAACATCGTTATCAGACAGCGATTACGTTATTGTTGGTTTAGCCCATTGCTTTGTTAAGCAAGACGGCGGTGTGGTGTCTCTAAAATTGTTAGAGCCTATCCCATCTGCTTATTTTGAAGCATTAACTAAAAGGGTACCGACTTCCTATGAGGCCCTTTATGGTATTCAATTGGGTGAGCTGATAAAAGATAAACAGCCTATATTGACGAATTTACCTTTTGATACTAAGAACGTTCAGTTTTGCGAAGACTTTGTGGAGCGAGTCTGTGCTGCTGCCAGGACTTATCAGACTAGGGAAGACATTCAGATGCTGCTGCCTCACGGCCAGGTATTTTCTGATGTAAATTTTTCTACTGAGAGAAAACGGATCTTAAATGTCTCTCATAAAGTCACTCAGGAAGATAATGTAAAACAGCACAAATACACCCATATGAACCTTTAAAGTCTTGCCTGAGTTGAGAGGTTCACATATCTTCCCATTCTGGAGTGTCAGTTAAAAAGTATACCTATCGGAGAGAATTCTCTCTTAACCTTTGGTTCTTTGGGCTGATAAAATTAATTAAGCATCAAAGCAGACGTGCGTCAAACGCACGTCTGCCCGTATCAAAGACTCTCTTCAATGTAAAAATATTAGATAAGTCAGCTACCTTAGGTTGTCGCGATCGCAAAAACAACCTGAGTGATCACTGGACTTATTGACTAAGATATTCGGTTGTAACGCTCATATTTCAGCGCTAGGCGCTGTTAGCGAAAGCCTACAGATGCCTGCCAAACAAAGGCTAGAAGCAAGAAGAAAATAGGCAGGATAGGCAAAATGTCTACTAGGGGAGCAAATGCTTGATAAGCTTCGGGGAGTGTAGCTAACAGTAGGACTGCGTCCATGAAAACCTCTCTACGGTGGCGACAGTTTGCTTAATAATTTCCTCACATCTTAACATGCTGTGGTACACGCTAAAGTTTGTTGATCATCTTTCTAGCCACTGTTAGCAGTAGGCTCTAGCCACTTTTGAAAGTTTGCAACAAACTGATTTTGTAAAATTGCTTTACGAATCGATTGGGTAAATCGAATTAATTCAGTGATGTTGTGAATCGATAACAGTGTGTAAGCCAGTATTTCGTGGGAGTGAATCAAATGGCAAAGATACGCACGGGTAAAGTTTTTGCAGGTATAGCAAGGGCATGTTTCGTCTAAGGGGGTCAAATCCCGACGGAACCGTTGATTCTTTAAGTTCCACCGCTCACCTTGTACCAGGGCAGCGCCATGGCGAGCCAACCGAGTTGGAATAACGCAGTCAAATAAATCCATGCCAGCAGCGATGGCTTGAGCCATTTCTCGATAGGTACCGACACCCATCAGATATCGAGGTTTATGAGGTGGGAGGAGGGGGGTAGTTGCTTGAACGATTTTTTCAATTAACTCAGGAGGTTCGCCCACACTAACACCGCCGATAGCATAGCCAGGTAAATCTAACTGGACAAGTTTTTCTGCGGCTGCTTGGCGGAGGTCGAGATGAACGCCTCCTTGTACAATGCCAAACAGAGCTTGATCGCTACGTTGGTGAACCTCAATGCAGCGCTTAAGCCAACGGTAGGTGCGTTGGGTGGCTGCTTCGACTGCCTCTCGGGTGGCGGGGTAGGGAGGACATTCGTCAAAGGCCATAATCACATCGGCTCCTAGCTGATTTTGGATGCGGATGGATTCTTCTGGGGGCATATGGATAATGCGTCCGTCGCGAGGTGAGCGAAAGGTAACGCCTTCCTCTGCAATGGTGCGAATTTTACTCAGACTGAAGACTTGAAACCCGCCTGAATCGGTCAACATTGGACCAGGCCAACCCATGAATTGGTGGAGTCCTCCTGCTTCTGCCACTAAATCTTCACCAGGTTGCAGGTGTAAGTGATAAGTATTAGCTAGAACCATTTGAGCACCGGCATCATGGAGCTGTGCTGGCGTTACGGTTTTTACGTTAGCTAAGGTACCCACGGGCATAAAGCGTGGAGTGTGAACTGGTCCGTGGGGAGTATGAAAAATACCTGCTCTAGCTTTAGTTTGAGAGCAAGAGGCCTGATGTTCGAAAAAAAAATGATCGGTAGACAATAGTGAGTGCTGTCCTAACGAGACCTAACTAACTGAGAAAGTGATTGCTGTCGTCGTCTAAGCAAGCGTCCCACCGGGCTGTTAATGCTTCGGCAAGCATTGCTTCTAGCGTAGCGTCATTAATACTGCAACTGTTGCCTTCTGTGAGAGGATTGGACAATGGCAAAATGCGTAAACGGCGGTTGTCTTGAATGAGGTCGAAGTAAGGTTGGTTGTCAGTTAGCTGCCCCATTTCTAGGTAGTCAAAACTCGTGACGTTGATGTAAAGGCTGCTGTTGGCTACTAATGTTGCTTGCTGAGGATCACTAAACACTTCGACCACATATCCTTCACCTTCTCGCAGGACTTGCTCTTCTTGGTTATGGATATATCGGACACGTCCCAGGTGCTGTAGGATTCGCACCATATCTTTCTTGTTGATCACAGTGCCTATATCGACAAGGCAAGGGGCTGGAAGGGAAGTTGTTGAAGGTTGGTAGCTCATAACAAGGTCGGTAGATGGGCACGTATAGTCAGCATGGCCCGTAAAACACCGAAGTTTTTAACAATCTATACTCAAGATAGTTGAAATCTGATTATTTGGAACGCCCAAGACAAAAATAATCTCCTCGTCTTGTTGGTTTTTATTATTTGCTCTCACATTATTTCAGCAACTTTGCGGATTGACTTCAGCCAGAATACTTAATATTAAGAGTTTCCACATATTTTTTTGAGGTGATGATATGGGGCATTGGCTGAGGGCTGTTGTGCGGGCGTGGCAACAGCAGTGGGCCTCACTTAATGGAGCTTTGTTGTTTTATACCTGTTTCCCATTGCCCCGACAATGGCCAGCAGAATTTGGCCATATTGCTCGGGTTGTCCCTGGTGTTGGTTTAGCGTTGGGTGGCTGCCTGGTAGGGGTGGATGTGTTGTTCGGTTTTGGTGCGCCACTATTACTGCGCAGTGCCATTGTTGTTTTTACGGGAGTGTGGCTGACGGGGGGCCTACATCTGGATGGCGCTATGGATACGGCGGATGGCCTTGCTGTGCAAGATCACCAGCGACGTTTGGAAGTGATGGCTGACAGTCGATCTGGAGCATTTGGAGTGATGGTTGCGATCGCAATTTTATTGCTTAAAACCATAGCTTTGGCAACTATCATCCGTGGACGCTGGTTTGCCCTCATCGCTGCGGCTGCTTGGGGACGGTGGGGGCAGCAGTGGGCAATTGGCCGCTATCCCTATCTCAAACCCAATGGCAAGGGGGCGTTTCATAAGCAGGCGCTGCCATCCTGTTGGTATGCGTTGCCTTGGGCGTTAGGTCTAGGAATGCTCACGATCTTGGTTGCTGGGCTGGGCTGGCTGCCCTGGTCCTTGGGGCTCGTGGCAACTGCTGTTGGTGTGAGCAGTGCTATGTTGGTCGCTGATTGGCTGAACTACAAGTTGGGCGGCCACACTGGCGACACCTATGGAGCCGTTGTGGAATGGGTGGAAGTAGCGGTACTGGTTGGTCTAGCGTGTTTTCATTAGGGGGGCTGTCAGGGATGGGTCCTGAAACAGTGGTGTGCTGAGGTAGCGTTCACCAAAGCTGGGTTGGATGACAACGATTAACTTATCTTGATTAGCGGCGCGACGGCCTACTGTAATGGCAGCACAGAGGGCCGCCCCACTGGAAATCCCTGATAAAATGCCTTCTTCTTTAGCAAGACGGCGACCATAAGCGATCGCATCATCATCGGTTACAGCAATGACCTCATCAATCAGGTCTACCTGTAGAACATCTGGCACAAAGCCAGCACCAATGCCCTGAATTTTATGGGGTCCCGGCTTGCCGCCCGTGAGGATCTGACTGTTGGCAGGTTCCACAGCGATAGTTTGAAACTCAGGCTTATGTCGTTTAATGACTTCGCTTACCCCAGTAATGGTGCCTCCTGTGCCGACACCCGCCACCAAAAAATCCACCTGCCCCTCAGTGTCCTGCCAGATTTCGTCTGCTGTGGTTTGACGGTGCATATCTGGATTAGCTGGGTTATGAAACTGTTGCAGCATATAGGCATTGGGGGTGGATGCTAAAATTTGCTGGGCTCGCTGGATACAGCCAGCCATGCCTTCATTGCCTGGGGTAAGCTCTAGTTCCGCGCCATAGGCCCGCAACATAGCCCGTCGTTCAGCACTCATCGTTTCTGGCATCGTCAGAATCAGGCGATAGCCCTTAGCTGCAGAAACCATAGCCAGGGCAATACCTGTATTACCGGACGTGGGTTCTACCAGGGTAGTTTGGCCTGGGTGAATCTTACCAGCAGCTTCTGCAGCGGCAATCATATTCACACCAATGCGATCCTTGACTGAGGCTGATGGATTCATGCTCTCTAGCTTCAGAACTATCTGAGCTACGCATCCTTCAGCTTGAGGAATCCGATTGAGTTTGACCAGTGGAGTTCGACCCACCAGCTCAGTAATATTTTGGGCAATCCGCATAGCTGACCCTGTCCTAACGCGCTAAATGTAATACATCAAATCAACCCGATGCTTAGCGTTACGTTGCTCTACTAGATCTTGTAGAGTATGAGCAGCCAGCACTTCCTGGGCAGCTGACTGGGCATTTTCCCACAAGCCTCGTACAACTTGGCGCTCCGTTGTCAGTACAGCATCGCTTGCATTGTCCTTATTTTCTAGACCTTCGATACAATTCACAATGTCTAAAACCAGGACACTCCAAGGGGCCTGGGCTAGTAAATAACCCCCTTTAGCCCCCCGTTGACTTTTTACAAAACCGGCTCGACGTAATGTGGCTAAAAGTTGTTCTAGATAGCGATCAGGAATATTTTGTTGAGCTGCGATTTGACGAATTTGCAGAGGCTCGCCCTTTTCGTAGTTGAGGCTGAGGGCCAGCAGTGCTAAGAGAGCGTATTCACTTTTGCAGGAGAGTTCCACGGGATGGCTAAGCTGCAACTCCTCTAGTATACTCCGGTTCTCCACTGGGGAAGTAGATATTTCGAGGGTATTATGTTTCCTGCTGATCGTTTAATCTGTCTAGCAACCGGTTGTAGTCAGGGTGAAACCGAGGATGAAGCAACCGTTTGACCGGTTTCCCTTGATGAATGTGTTGCTCAAGAATTTCATCGGTGTCACTAGGACGAACACGGCAGTACCAAACATTGTCTGGTACAACTCTTACCGTCGGTCCCGAACCGCATTGCCCTAGGCAAGAGCTTGGTGACACCATTAGCTCGGGACCAGCGTGTTGCTTCAGGGCGGCTAGTACGTCTGCTGATTGAAAGCGTTGGCAGCTGCGATACTGACAAACTTGAATAAAGCGCCTCTGGGGTGCTGCTGATTGATTAAATGACGAGTTAGTTGGCAATTCTCCCATGGGCAACCATGCATTTCCCCAAAAACTGAATAGCAGCAAGTATGAAACATCTAGAGAAATCATACTTGCTGCTTAATGAGAACCAAGGACACACACAACCAACCTTGTGCTTCGTATCATTGCAGGATTGCCCATAAAGTGCAACCTATCCTGATATCTAAAAGAAAAATTTATGAAAATGAGCCTGATCACGAGGCTCTGGGGAGTCAGTACTTTACAGGAGCTTCAAATGAGTCGTACGAAATCCTGACTGATCGCGTCCGGTATTGAAGGGCAGGCTTCGACGAATCTCAGCCATTCCCACAAGGGACTACCCCTGAAAGATGATCGCTTTTTAACAGGTTTAATAATAAATTCGGATTTGGTATCAGTAATATTCAGGAGCGCTCTCTGCTCCACTCGAAACTTTGAGTAGCAGAGAGCATCAGCAAAACGTCTGTTAAAGCTGAAATACTACTCATAAATTACGATTCAATGTCTTACCAAAAAAATTGACCTGGACTCCAGGCTAATTTGAGCCTAAAAAACGATTGACCACACCGTTGATTGTCTTTTGCATGCTGCGTTTGCGTCGCCATTGGTTGAGGTCCCGGTCGTAGCGTTCCCCTGAGGTTTGCAGAGTACGCCAGGTTTTTAACGATAGGCCTAGGCCCCAGAACAAGGCAACATAAAGTGAGAAACCTAGGTGTCCTAAAAAAGTACCGCCGGGAGTAAGGAAGTCCATCACGACTAAAAAGCTAACGATAATGCCATAGCGCACCAGTTGACTTTGGAGGCGTTGTAATCGCTGTTGTTGGAAAAGGCGATGGTCTTCGGCTTGACCCTTCATGATTTGCCATTCTTGCTCAGCGGTTTGTAGGGTGGCTGGGCTAATGTTGAGTTCTTCTGCAATTTCTAGCAGCTGTTGACGGGAGAGTTCGCCCGATTCGGTTTCCTGTGCGATCGCAATTTGCAAAATCCGCTGAGCATCTTCCATTCGGTAGAGCTGTTCCATGGCGCTGCTGACTATCAGGGGGTAAGGAGGGCAATGCCCACTGGTCAACGGCAAGATTTACACCGAGGACCTATCCTAAGTTATAGATAATTTTATGGCGATTGAGCCAGGGGAATTGTCGGTCGGATAACCGTCATTGGGGGAATTGTGATGTCTTTGATCGAGCTAAGTGGTTTGACCATTTACCCGATTAAATCAGCAGCGGGAATTGGTTTAGGTCAAGCCCAGATAACGATGCGGGGGATATTGCATGATCGGCGGTGGATGGTGTGCGATCGCAATGGCAAATTTCTGACTCAGCGCCAAATGCCTAAAATGGCCCTTATTCAGGTCGGTCTTGGTGAGACGTTGCATTTAAGCATTGCGGGAACTGACTACTCTGCCATTGATGTGCCAACGGTGCCACCAGGATCTCAGTCTTTAAACGTAGATGTATGGGGCGATGACTGTGTAGCCTGGTCCATGGGCGATGAGGTGGCTCAGTGGCTGACTGCTTTTTTAGGTGTGGACGCACAGCTCGTTTATATGCCCGAGAGTACCCATCGTCCGATAGACCATGGGCGGTTTGAGGCACCCAATAGCTTTGCTGATGCCTATCCGTTTTTGCTAATTTCCGAGGCCTCGTTAGCGGATTTGAATGGTCGTTTGGAGCAGCCGGTGCCCATGAATCGATTTCGTCCTAACTTGGTCATCAAAGGATGTGAATCATTTGCTGAGGATGCCTGGAAGAAAATTAAAATTGGTGACATCTTGTTTGATGTGGCTAAAGCTTGCTCTCGCTGTTCTATTCCTGGGGTGGAGCAGGCTACGGGGGAACAAGGAAAGGAGCCGTTGACGACCCTGGCAACCTATCGCCGTTGGGACCATGCGATTTGGTTTGGGCAAAACTTAATTGCTCAGAATGAAGGGGTATTGAATATTGGCGATAAGGTCGAGATTTTGGCCTAGAAATAGGCAACAGGTAGGGGCGTTGCATGCAACGCCCCTAACGATATTTGGCGTTACCGATGTTCGGGAATTACCGATGCCGGTCCTTATTAATAGTGGATTTCTCTAAGCTCGGTAATTTGTGAGAGTTGCGATAGCTAGAGGGTGGTGATGAGTTCCTTCGACGCATGGAGGGCATCTGGGGGCTCTGGGCCATCAGTTCACCGACGATAACATTGAGCTGGTCACCGATCAGCATGACTAACGAGGTCAAAAATAACCAGAGCAGCAAGATAATGACTGCACCCAGGGTGCCGTAAACCTTGTTGTAGTTGCCAAAGTGAGACAAGTACATTTTGTAGGAGGCCGATATCAGCGCCCAGGACAAGGCAGCCAGCACTGCCCCTGGCATTAATGGTTTTCCACGGGTCCAGCGGCTGGGACCAAAGCGATAGACAAAGGCAAATGCAGCAGACACAATACTCAGGGCCAAAGGCCAAGTCAATAGCCCCCAAATTTTAAGTACCCACTCGGCTACGGTCTGATCGCTTTGCTGGGCCAGGAGGTTGATGACAACGGCACTGATAAAGACTAGATAGCAAGCCATCAGGAGCAGCATAATGGTGCCGATGGTAATGCCAATGGAAAGGATACGGGCTTTCCAAAAAGGGCGACGCTGTTGGGGAGGAATCTGATGAATTTCGTCAAGGGCACGCATGGCGGCGCTAATGGCCCCAGAAGACGCCCATAGGGCAATCACAAAACTAACGGAAAATAGACCCCGATTACCTCCGTCAGTGACTTCATTGGCAAATCCTTGGATCAGCTCATTAACGGCTTCTGGTGCAATCTCACTCAAGCTCATGGCTAACCGCTGAAAGGTTTCCTCCACAGAGTTGACAAACCCAATGGCAGTAATCATGGCGAGAATTCCTGGAAATAGACCAAGCATGGCATTGTATGCCATTTCTGATGCTAGGCTTGGAAGCCGCCGTTTGAGGGTGGCGTGGACAACGGCTTTAACGGTGTGAAAATTGATGTAACTTAGAAAACGGATAAATTCGATCGGCGAAAATGTGCGAGTCAGGCGTTGTAGGGGACGCTGTTCGCAATAGGTGGTATATAGCGTCTGACGCAGCTTAGAATGCAGCGGACCAGTTTCTCGTGCGGGAAATTTTGGCAAAACGTCTAGCCAATCAAAACAATTCTTCAAAATACAGATTTCTATCTAGATGGCAAATAACACACTTAGAAATCTTACGTTTTTAACCCTCAGCACCTATTTGTAACATACCCTTTTCCCTTAGACCGTTACGAACGAGTTGACGTCATTTTTTCTGACCTTGATAAAGGTTGATGTTTTGATTCAAACTTTGTCCACACCCAGAACGGTCGTTTTTCCATAGACGAACTGACAGGGGTTAACTTGGACATGGTTTAGACCATTTTCAAAACTCTAACTCTATATGGTGGGCGGCAATACCTACCTGAGGGCAGGGGGAACACCGATCATGGCATTGTTGGGGTTTTGCCTAGAATGCAAACAGGCGCACATTTAGGAGTCTGGGCTTATGCAACCATCAAATCCTAATCAGTTTACTGAGAAAGCATGGGCTGCGATCGCAGCGACCACCGATTTGGCCAAACAGTGGCAGCATCAGCAACTTGAAACTGAACATTTGATGTTGGCCCTCTTGGAGCAGGATGGCTTAGCTGGCCGGATTTTGCAAAAGGCTGGAGCTGATGTCGAGCAACTGCGTAGTGCGACGGAAGCATTTTTACGTAAACAGCCCCAGGTAAAGGGTCAAAGCGACAACCTATATTTAGGTCGTTCTCTGAATACCCTGTTGGATCATGCGGAGACAGATCGCAAAGCGTTTGAAGACGATTACATCTCTATTGAACATTTACTACTGGGGTATCCGGAAGATACCCGCTTTGGTAAATCCCTGCTGCGGGAGGCGGGTATCAACGCCAAGCAGCTCAAAACTGCTGTTAAACAAGTACGAGGCCATCAAAAGGTGACCGATCAAAACCCTGAAGGTAAATACGAAGCGCTAGAGAAATATGGGCGTGACCTGACTGAATATGCTCGCGAAGGTCGATTGGATCCGGTGATTGGTCGCGATGATGAAATTCGTCGGACGATTCAAATTTTGTCTCGTCGGACTAAAAATAATCCGGTGCTGATTGGTGAGCCCGGTGTTGGTAAGACGGCTATTGCGGAGGGCATGGCCCAGCGGATTATTAATAATGATGTGCCCCAGTCGCTGCGCGATCGCAAACTGATCGCCCTAGATATGGGGGCTCTCATTGCCGGTGCCAAATATCGTGGTGAATTTGAAGAGCGCTTAAAAGCCGTACTCAAAGAAGTGACTGATTCCCAGGGACAGATTATTCTCTTTATTGACGAAATTCACACTGTTGTGGGTGCGGGAGCCACCCAGGGGGCTATGGATGCCGGTAACCTGCTGAAGCCGATGTTGGCTCGGGGGGAACTGCGCTGTATTGGGGCAACCACATTAGATGAATACCGCCAGTACATTGAAAAGGATGCTGCGTTGGAGCGTCGTTTTCAACAGGTCTACATTGATCAGCCCACAGTGCCGGATACGATTTCCATCCTGCGGGGTCTGAAGGAACGCTATGAGCTGCACCATGGTGTCACCATTGCGGACAATGCGCTGGTGGCAGCGGCAACTTTGTCAACCCGGTATATTAGCGATCGCTTTTTGCCTGACAAAGCCATTGACTTGGTGGATGAAGCAGCCGCTAAGTTGAAAATGGAGATCACATCCAAGCCAGAAGAGTTGGATGAAGTAGATCGCAAAATTTTGCAGCTAGAAATGGAGCGTTTGTCGCTTAAAAATGAAACCGATGCCGGATCGATTGAACGATTGGCTCGGTTAGAAAGAGAACTTGCTAACTTGAAAGAAGAACAAAGTTCACTGAATGCCCAATGGCAATCCGAGAAAGACGGTATCGATCAAATTCAGGTAATTAAGGAAGAGATTGATAAAGTCAATATCGAAATTGCCCAGGCTGAGCGAGACTACGACTATAATCGTGCGGCTGAGCTGAAGTATGGCAAGTTGAATGAGTTACAGGAAAAAGTCTCTCAGGCAGAAAAGCGACTGGCTGAATCTCAGTCTAGTGGTAAAACTCTGTTGCGAGAAGAAGTAACAGAAGAAGACATTGCTGAAATTATCTCTAAATGGACCGGTATTCCGATCAGCAAGCTGGTGCAGTCAGAAATGCAAAAGCTGTTGTTGTTAGAGGATGAGCTACACCAGCGGGTAATTGGTCAGGATGAAGCAGTGACGGCAGTGGCTGATGCCATCCAGCGCTCACGGGCGGGTCTGGCCGATCCCAATCGGCCTACGGCCAGCTTTATTTTCTTAGGTCCCACAGGGGTGGGTAAAACTGAGCTGGCGAAAGCGTTGGCGAGCTATCTGTTTGATACTGAAGAGGCGATTGTCCGTATTGATATGTCGGAGTACATGGAGAAACATGCGGTCTCTCGTTTAATCGGTGCACCTCCAGGATATGTCGGCTATGATGAGGGTGGTCAGCTGACCGAAGCACTGCGTCGTCGTCCGTACTCAGTCATTCTCTTTGATGAGATCGAGAAAGCCCATCCCGATGTATTTAACATTATGTTACAGATTCTCGATGATGGTCGGGTGACGGATGCTCAAGGTCGCACCGTCGACTTTAAGAATTCGGTGATCATTATGACCAGCAACATTGGCTCCCAGTTTATTCTCGATGTAGCGGGTGATGATAGTCGCTATGAGGAGATGCGCAGCCGGGTAATGGATTCGCTGCGTTCTAACTTTCGGCCTGAGTTTCTGAACCGGGTGGATGAGATGATTATCTTCCATAGTTTGCAGAAGTCTCAGTTGCGGGAGATTGTTAAACTGCAGGCTAAGGCTTTGGAGAAACGGTTGGCGGACCAGAAGATTGGCTTGTCGTTGTCGGAGGCAGCGTTAGACTTTCTGGCGGATGTGGGCTATGACCCGGTATATGGGGCAAGGCCATTGAAGCGAGCGATTCAGCGAGAGTTGGAGACTGCGATCGCAAAAGGTATTCTCCGAGGAGACTACAAAAGCAGCGATACAATTACCGTGGATGTGGAAAATGAGCGACTGGTCTTTAAAGTGGCAGCAATAGTTTAGACGAAAGTTTCAAGTCTTGATTAACACTGGCATTTAAGGAACTCACCCCCTTGAAGAACGTCCTTGGGCAGAAGGGGGTACGAGTTTCCAGTAGTTTTATGTCAGTGTAATTCATGCGTATTTATACTACATTTCAATCCTTCGCTGCAGCGTCCCTCGGTCTTACCGTTCTAACTACAGGAACGGCACAGGCTGCTTCATTTCAAGATTAGGTGAAATTGACTTTCCCGGTTTTGTGTCAGAACTGTTTGTTCTAGATATTTCTGCAGACGGTTCAACGGTTGGTGGTAGCCTTGGTAATCCAACTGGTCGAGGTCTTGAAGGGTTTATTTGGCGAGACTCCACGGGCCTGGAACGTAGCTTTGATCCTGTGAGTTCAATTTCAGCCGATGGCTCTATGACTGCTTTTGCCGGTTCTTTTACAGTGGGTTCCAGACCTGATTACATCTCAGGAGATGGAACGGTAACTGTACGAACAGAAGGCGCAGAAGATCGTGGTGGTCCAGGTTATACTACCGTAGTAGTATCAAATTTTGGAGACATTGGTGGTGTACCAGGAAAAGAATACCTCACATTTGCTCGCGATATTTCCACCGACGGCTCTACAGTCGTAGGGGTTAGTGGTACAGTCAGCTCTGCCAACGCTGCCAATGTTAATGGTAACTGGTATGAGTATCCCGTGTCTGTTGACGCCGAAGCCTTTGTCTGGAATCCTGAGCAGGGCATTATGGGGCTTGGCGATCTGTCGGGTGGTAGCATTTTCAGTGCGGCTTATGGTGTTTCAGCTGATGGGTCTACTGTGGTTGGTCAGAGTAGTTCTGCTAATGGGACAGAAGCCTTTGTCTGGACTGCTGGGAGTGGTATGGTCGGTCTTGGCGATTTAGCAGGTGGTGTTTTCGCTAGCTTGGCAGAGGATGCCTCAGCCGATGGTAAGAGCATTGTGGGCTTTGCCACAACCGATGAAGGTGAGATTCCTTTTCTATGGACTGAAGAGGATGGTATGCGCTCGATGCAGCAATTGTTGATGGATGATTTTGCGTTAGATTTAACAGGTTGGAAATTAACTGGCAGAAGTGTTATCTCAGACGATGGTCTGACGGTGGCTGGTCAGGGGATTAATCCTAATGGTAAGTCGGAAGCCTGGATCGCTCGCTTAGATATGCCCTCTGAGCCAACGGCAGAGTCTGTGCCAGAGCCTGGTAGTTTAATGGGGCTGATGGCGATAGTGGGTATTGGTTTCGGTCTCAAGCGAAAGTGCTAACTTAATGCGAGACACGTGACCCAGCAAAGAATACGGAATGTGGAAAATTCCCTTTTGACTTCCGTATTCTGGGCAGGCCAGCATAATACAGAAGAAGGCTTTTTAACATAAAGTATCGGATTTTTCATCGAAAACTCCCTGAATTCGGCAATTTATCCTGACGTTTCTGCGGCTGAAACTATTATTTCTGACCGTCGTCTTGCGTCATAAGAATGGGGATGCAATTTCGGTGTTTTAGACATTTTCAAGTAAAGTGCATATCCGTGGTATGAAATTATACGCTTTGGCCATTGCAACTCTTGGCCTGATGGAACTGACTGCCGGTGCTGCTAATGCAGCATCATTTCAAGGTCTCGGTAATGATGACCCTTTTTCAAATGTTACGGTTTTAGATATTTCCCCAGACGGTTCAACTGTTGGCGGAAGTATCGGTTCTCCATTTTCTCCATTGTCCAGTGGCTTTCTGTGGACAGAATCGACAGGGTTTACGTCTGTTAGTAGTCCTGTAACCTCCATCTCAGCTGATGGTTCTGACTTTGCTGTTGCCGATATTTTTCAAGCTGGTGTTAGGCCTGTCTTTATTTCTGGCGATGGTTCTGTGGTTGTCCGAGAAACAGGTGGTTCAACAGATCGTGGCGAGCCTGCTGATACGCCTTCCTTTATTGTGTTGCCGGGTGTTGGCGACATTGGTGACTTGCCGGGAGGTAGCCGAACCGTATCTCCCACTGGACTCTCAACTGATGGTTCTACCATAATTGGTACGAGCGGTTCCGACAATGGCCGTGAAGGCTTTGTCTGGAGAGAGGACACCGGCATTCTTGCACTTAGCGAGTTAACAGGTAATTTTCGCGATATTCCATTAGATGTCTCGGCAGATGGCGATGCTATTGTGGGTGAGCAGGCAGGCTCTGGCCTAGCATTTCTTTGGACAGCAGATAATGGTCGAGTAGATATTGTTCCTAGTGGTTCATCTAGGGGCATAGATGGTCTGAGTGCTAACAGTGTCTCGGCGGACGGTCAAACTGTCCTAGGCTCAACGTCGTTTGACGCTCTATTCCTGCCTGGGCAGCCCTCGATTCCTTTTATTTGGACAGAGGCTGAGGGCACTCGTGAGCTGCAGGGCTATTTAACCACCGATTTTGGTCTAGATCTAACCGGTTGGCAGCTTACTGGCGAGAGTTTTATCTCTGATGATGGTTTGACTATTGCTGGTCAGGGAACTAACCCAGACGGTGAACCCGAGGCGTGGATTGCTCGTTTGGATATGCCTGGCGAGCCTAGTCAGGCTGTACCTGAACCGGGCAGTTTGCTGGGTCTAGCGCTGTTGGGTGGTCTTGGTTTGAAGCTCAAGACAAGAAATGCTGCTAGCTAGGTTTAGTGGCTGGGATTGATACGGGCTAAGGCTAAATCATAAATGTTAAGAGTCTTAGCGTACATCATAGGGTCGGAGTGTTTGGTAGAGGGATTTTTCTCTATGTCAGGCGCTCCGATACTAGTTTTTGGGTTGACTGATGTCTCGCTAAACGTTGCTGCAGCTGGTGACGTGTCGTTTAAGCAGATCTAGGCGTCCACTTCGACTGTGCTCAGTGGACGCGACTTTGACTGGGCTCAGTGGACGCTGATTAGTGTGTGTGGCGGAGCCACTGGGTATATTCACAGACTAGGCCGGATTGCTATCATGGCCAGCTAAACTGTAGATGTCGCTGCTTCTGGTGTGGAGAAAATTACACGATGACTAGAGCGCCAATCCTTGACCCAACTAAGGACTATACATTTAGCAAGTATGCAGAACTGCCCTTTGATGCGGCTGATATTCTGGCAGAGTTTGGTGTCACACTGAAGAATAGCGCACTGGATTTACCACAGCAGCTACCGTTAGATCCATCTAGTCTCAAGACAGAACTGCAAGAGAATTTAACCTTTGTCGATCCGTCTTCAGAGATTGCCCGACGAGAAGCACTGATTTTTCCCGTATTGAGAACGGGATGTAAGTCAATTCAAGCACCTCTAAAGATTGAATATCCAGTGCGTGTAAATTCTAAACTCAAAGGTAATTTAAACTATCTAATTCCAGCTGCTCAAAATTTGTTGGTCATTGAAGCAAAGAATGCAGACCTATCGCGGGGATTTACTCAGTTAGCTGTGGAACTAATCGCACTGGACCAGTGGACTGATGCAATCAACCCTATACTCTATGGAACAGTGACTACTGGGGATACATGGAAGTTTGGCTTGTTTGAACGTGAAGCCAAGGTGGTGCAAAAGGATATGAATATCGATGCGGTGCCTCATGATTTAGAGCAGGTGCTGTCTATTTTGTTTGGGATTACCCTGGGTAAGGAAGATGGGGGGCTGGATTTGTTGGATTGATGCAGTTGTGCCGTAGGTTGGGTTGCCCCTTTTCTGGATGTTTGCATCCTGTCGTGGAACATATGTAACCCAACAATTGGAAAATGTGGGTGTTGGATTTGTTGGGTTGGTTAGGGGTGGGTGTGGTGGCGAAAGTTTTGGTTTGGTGGCAACTTTGTTTGGGATTACCCTGGGTAAGGAAGATAGGGGGCTGGATTTGTTGGGTTGATGCAGTTGTGCCGTAGGTTGGGTTGCCCCTTTTCTGGATGTTTGCATCCTGTCGTGGAACATATGTAACCCAACAATTGGAAAATGTGGGTGTTGGATTTGTTGGGTTGGTTAGGGGTGGATGTGGTGGCGAAAGTTTTGGTTTGGTGGCAACCCAACCTACGTTTTGGGGATCGAATACGATTTGGTGATGTGAATTTTGGTGATGGAATTTTGGATGGGGCTATCAATGTCGGAGGGCAATCATAAGGGATTGTTTCGCAATCCCCGATTGCCCCTACAATAACAAATCCCGTTATTCTGCTAATACTAGGGTTTGATTAACGGTGAGGGCCAGGTCATTGTCAGGATTAATCGCAATGACTTCTACACGCTCTCGTCCGAGCACTAGACCACCCAGTGCTCCAGCAACGGTACCTGTCAACACTTCCCATGTTTGAATCTCATCATCACCGGTTACCGAAGCAACGGCAGCTGCCGCACCAGACCCCAACACAGCTCCAGCGAATATTTCACCAACACTTGCGCCCCGACGGATAGTTTCCGTGGTGGTGATTACCTTAGACTGAGCCTGTAAGTCAAGACGACGACCATCCGGTAATTCTAAGGTTTGAGCAACAAATTGAGTGCCTGGTTGAGAGCCAACGGTAATAGGACGTAACTCTCCAATGACTTGGCTATTACGGGGAATGAGTAGTTGACCTTGACTATCCCTAACAGCGTCATCTACCTCAAGGGTAAGCGGTAGAATCTCATCTGGTAATAGAACAATTTTATCTCCATCATCATAGGTGACAGGAATCGTGGTGCCTGCTGAAACCGCTGACTGAACAGTTGTGGTTGTCGTGCTTACTTTAACAATATAAGGAGACTGGACCGTAGCGACCTGATTTTGGCTGGCTAATGCCTGATAAATAAAGGCGGCTACATCTGCCCTGGTTGCTGTTTGGTTAGGACGCAATACCTCAACATTAGGATAGTTGACGACTAGCTGTTGTTCTGTGGCAGCGGCAATGCTGGTAGTGGCGTAGCTAGGAATGGAGCTAGAATCGCTGTAAACGTTGGCACTGGCAATGGTGGTGGCTTGATAGTCGAGACCATTGGCTAGGGAGACGAGTACCTGGGCGCGGGGAATATTCTGATTTGGCTGAAATATATTGTTGGGGTAGCCGGATAAAAAGCCCATACGATAGGCTTCATTAATGGCCCCAGCGGCCCAGAAGGTGCTTGAGACATCTACGAATGAGGTAGAGCTGCGGATATAGGTTTTGCTAAATGCCTTACGTACCATGGCGGCATACTGGGCACGGGTTACGGGCTCGTCGGGGCGAAATGAACCATCGGGAAAGCCTGCAATGATGTCTCTCTCGGCCAGACTGATGATAAATTCACTAGCCCAATGGCTGGCTGAGACATCGGTAAATTGGATTTGGGTTTGGGCAACAACAGGTGCAGGGGTGGTGAGGGGGGCAAGTGAACCTGCTCCCATGGCTAAGGTGATTAATAAAGCGGTTGTTGTTTGGAAGTGTCGCATAGTGAATACCGTAAAAAATTCAAAAACAAAAATTCTCTTAACAGGTAAGATGAAAGCCCGATTGCTAGCCCTGGTATTGCAGGACAACCAAAAGGATTGCCCTATTTTTGAGTCTTGGCTCTAGTCTTTCTTGGAATTGGAAAACCCTGATATGCCTAATGAAGAGAATGCAGATGCTTTCATCAGAAGGGGGCTCGATATCTGATAGCTAATTGGGCACACCTACTTGATTTGGTAGATGGGTAGATGCATGAAGAGTGTAATGGTGTTCGTTCTGGATGTGGTTGGTTTAAGCTCTCCAGACAGATTGTTTGGCGAGGTGATGCTGAGCCCTGTTCATGAGTTGACTGTAACAAGACCTATTTTTGGAATTCCTGTGGTGCCGTTACGCCTTTTGAAGTGGCATAGTAAAAGCTCTTGGGATGCGGTGTTGATTGCAGATTATTTGTCTGCTGCCGGTTGTTCTACCGCTGGTTTAAATGTCTGGAATGCTTGATGGTTTTTGGTTTGAACGAGGTTTGTAGAAAACTACAAGGGTCTGTGTTGTTATCTTGAATCTGTGATTTGGGTTGAAATTGTCACAGGGGCGTGGGTTTTGGAGTGTTGGGTTGGTGAAGGGTGGGATTTTGGGCCAGGATTTTGGTGGGGGGTAACCCAATTTACCGGGGGATGTTGTTGGATTGTTGGGCGATAAAATCGCGGATGGTATCCCAAATGGCGGCGGGGCCGATGCCGAAGAAAATCTGTAGCCCTAGCAAAATTAGGGCAGCTAAAAAAGCTGTTTTGAGGGTGGCTTTGACCACTTTGAGCAACCAGGTGAAAACCAGGATTGAAATAGCGATCGCACCAACCACCACCACAATGTCTGCCATGGACCACGCTTCCTTTTAACAATTGGACCAATTCTAACCTATGAGCCCAGGGCTACCACCTGACGTTCAGTCAGGGTATCGCTGACTGCAATGACTTCCTGACGCGCCCATTGGTCGGCATCAAGGATGTCCTGGAGGGATGGGGTGGCAGTGAGGTGGTCGCGGTTGCGATCGCACACCTTCTCAATCACCTTAGGAATATCCAGATAGTGAATTTTCTCATCCAGGAATAGGGCCACCGCCTGCTCATTGGCTGCATTCAGGACAGCCGTCATGGAGCCCCCAGCTCGACCGGCCTCATAGGCCAGGTTAATGCAAGGATACTTGGCATGGTCTGGCTGCTTAAATGTCAGTGTGGCTAATTGGGCTAGATCCAGGGGTTTCCAATCAGTAAAAATACGCTCAGGCCAGGAGATGGCATAGAGCAATGGCAGCCGCATATCGGGCCAGCCTAGCTGTGCCAGCATGGATGTATCCTGAGTTTCAATTAAGGAATGAATAATGCTCTGGGGATGGATCAGCGTGTCGATATGGTCGTAATCCATCCCAAATAGATAATGGGCTTCAATGACCTCTAGGCCCTTATTCATCATCGTGGCTGAGTCCACCGTAATCTTACGGCCCATAGACCAGTTGGGATGCTTGATGGCATCGGCAACGGTGACATCCTTGAGCTTTTCGACTGGCCAATCGCGGAAGGCACCGCCAGATGCGGTCAGAATAATGCGGCGTAGCCCTCCCTTGGGTAGGCCCTGCATACATTGGAAAATAGCAGAGTGCTCTGAGTCAGCGGGTAAGAGCTTGACCCCATGCTTTTCTATCAAAGGTAAAACCACTGGGCCACCAGCAATTAAGGTTTCCTTGTTGGCCAGGGCAATATCTTTGCCAGCTTCAATGGCGGCAATAGTTGGCAACAAACCGGCACAGCCTACAATACCGGTGACGACTGCGTCAGCATCTCCATAGCGGGCCACTTCCACAATGCCGTCTGCACCTGCCAGAACTTGGGGTTGCGGCTCGACATCAGCAATGGCTGCTTTCAGGTCTGCTAGTTTGCTTTCATCGTGGATAGCGACGATTTCTGGCTTAAATTGACGGACTTGCTCAGCTAGCAGCGTCACATTGCGACCTGCCGCAATCCCAACTAAGCGAAATTTATCAGGATGATGTTCAACAATATCAAGGGTTTGGGTGCCGATGGAGCCAGTTGAACCAAGCAGAGTGATTGCCTTCACGGGAATTGCCTATTGCTAACGGTTTACAGCTGGCCGTTCTGGCCCGCCCTATATCAACTATAGATTCTTAACGTCTTTTCACAAAATGTTAGGGGGACAACGCAGTTCGCCGCCTATTTCCCATTTCCCATTGTCCAAACTTCTCGCCCGCTTTTCAGAATCAAGACCATAATGAATCAAGGAGACTGCTAAATACATTCCCTATGGAAGCTTTTTCACCAATCCCACCACAGTGGGTTGAGTCTGCAACCCATGCGTTGACGTTTTGCTGTCCGAGCTGTGGTGCTGCCGCTGCGGTGGCCACCGATGTTTGGATTAATCGTCGTGCTCCGGTATATACCCACAACCATAAGCGGAAGTGGCAGGAGTTTTATAAGTGTGGTGAATGTGAGACGGTCTGGTGGGCGTGGAGTAGCGATCGCCCGCCCAATCCCTGGCAGACCGATCCACCAGAGGGTTCATCGCCAAGTGTAGATCCGAGCTTCGATCCATTGACTGGATTGGGGGATAGTTGGGGGAGTTTTGAGCCTTAAAATCAAAATTGCTTCAATTATTCTGTCAATCCCATGCCCATTATTGTTTTTGGCAGTCTAAATATGGACCTGGTGGCCCAGGTGCCGCAGTTACCCCAGCCAGGACAAACGTTACTGGGGTCAAGATTTGTCACGGTGCCAGGGGGGAAAGGGGCTAACCAGGCTGTCGCTGCGGCCCGATTGGATGCCCCCACGATGATGGTGGGCCGGGTGGGGGATGATGCGTTTGGGACGGCCCTGTGTAAAAGTTTACAGGCGTCAAATGTATCGACGGAGGGTGTTCTGGCCGCTGATGGACCGTCGGGGGTGGCGCTGATTAACGTGGATGAGACGGGTGAAAACCAGATTGTGGTGGTGCCTGGGGCGAATGGCAAAGTGGATGTATCGGATGTGGACCGTTTGCCACTGGTGGCTGAATCCTCGATTTTGCTGATGCAATTTGAGATTCCACTGATGGCAGTGCAGACAGCGGCGGAACGGGCGGTTGCCCATGGTGCTAATCATACGGTGATTGTGGATCCGGCACCGGCCCGCACAGAGTTACCGATGGGTTTTTATGGCCTGGTGGATATTTTGACGCCGAATCAAATTGAGGCGTCGCAGTTGACAGGGATAAAAGTAAAAAGCATCCCTACGGCGATGGCGGCGGCCCAGGTGTTGCGACAGCGCGGGACATCGACTGTGATCGTAAAACTGGGCAGTCAAGGAGCTGTGGTGGCTTCAGAATCAGCGGTTTTTCATCTGCCTGCATTTATGGTCCAAGCGGTGGATACGGTGGCCGCTGGGGATGCCTTTAATGGTGGTTTGGCAGTTGCTCTGTCAGAAGGAAAATCATTACGGTCAGCGGTGGAATGGGCCAGTGCTGTGGCAGCACTCTCGGTGATGAAGACGGGAGCGCAGTCGTCGATGCCGACTAGAGAGCAGGTGGAGGACTTTTTACTCAGCTATCCGCCCGGTCGTTTACAGGCCTGATACTCTAGACTGAGTTAATAATGTTTGTTCAACCGCGTCTAAACTGTGGGTTCTTCTACGGAAAAATTTCAGGTCTGGACGGGGAAAAGGTCTACTAAGCTTCCCTGCGATTCAATGCCTGCCAATCAACCGGATGTCATTTTTTTGGTGCTCGATACGCAGCGTGTGGATCGCCTGTCGTGCTACGGCTATGAGAAACCTACATCGCCTAATATCGATGCCTTTGCTGAGGTAGCGACGCGGTTTAAGGTTGCGATCGCACCCGGTCAATGGACAATTCCGTCCCACGCCTCCATGTTCACTGGACTGTACCCCTCCCAGCACCAGATGCAGCAGTCCTACTCAGTCATGCCTCCCCATCTCAAAACCCTGGCAGAACGGCTGCAGGACGGTGGTTACTACACCGCCGCGTTTTGCAACAACCCCTTGGTGGGTGTTATCAACAACGGTTTGCGACGCGGTTTCTATAGCTTCCTCAACTACAGTGGCTTACTTAGCTCCAGGCCCAACCAGGCCGGAAACCACTCCAGCTTTTTAGACAAATATCGTCAGTTTTTTAAGCGAAATCTTGCCAGGGCGCTCAACAAAATACAAGATGCCTTTGCCCGCTCTGATTGGTTATTGTCATTGTCATTTACGCCGTTGATGGTGCCCTTGTGGCAAACGGCCCTGAGCTTTAAAGGGAATACCCGTAAGTCTTTAGACGATGCTGCCAAACTGTTGATTGAGCGTGACAAAGTAGAGCCAGATCAGCCTGTCTTTACCTTTATCAATTTAATGGGCACTCACATGCCCTACCATCCACCCCGCGAGTACATCGAAAAATTTGCCCCCAATGTACTAAAAAATCGAGATGCTCAAACCTATTTGCGCCGTTTTAATAGTGATGTGTACGGTTGGCTAGCGCCTCTAATGGGAGCCTTAGGAGAGCAGCAAAAAGACATCCTGGATAGTATGTATGATGCAGAGGTAGCTGCCCAAGATGCCCAGGTGGGTAGATTTTTTGAGCAACTACAACGGTCTGGGCGTTTAGAGAATACCTATGTTGTGGTCTGTGCAGATCATGGTGAGCATTTAGGAGAGAAGCAATTAATTGGTCACTCTCTTTCTATTTATAATGAACTGGTGCAGGTCCCATTAATTATCCATGATCCCACCGATACGATTCAGCGAGAGACCGTGCGTGAGGATGTGGTGTCTACCCGCTGTTTATTCCAGACTGTTCTGTCTGCTGCCAGCCTCGCTACGCCAGAAGAAGCCAAGCTGAGTTTAGAACATCCAGCAGCGTTGGCGAGTGTTGAAGAGATTGAGCCTGAACGCTATGTGTATGCAGAGGCGATTACGCCACAAAATGTGTTGAACCTGATCCAAAAACGTCAGCCAGAACTGGTTTCCCAACATGCTTGTGATCAGGCTAGACGGGCTGTTTGGGTAGGGCATCATAAGTTGATTGAAACCGATGATAACCCCCCAGAACTCTATGATGTTCAGGAGGATCCGAGTGAGAGTTTAGATCTGAGTGAAATTTTTCCAGAGATGGTGGAATCTTTGCAAGATTCTCTCTCTATTTTTAGTCAAGATGCTGATAAACATCGGGCGTTATATTCCCAAGCCCGTGCCACTGGATTTGACGATCCAGAGGTGCGCCAGCGGCTTAAAGACCTTGGATATTTAGAAGAGTAAACATGTATCCTCCCGTAGATCCGACGATTTTTGAAATTGGTCCCTTTGCCCTGCGTTGGTATGGCTTACTTATGGCCACCGCTGTGCTAACCGGTTCCTGGTTTGCTAGTAAGGAAATTGAACGACGTGGTAAGAACCCCGACGATTTTTGGGATATGCTGATCTGGGTGTTGATCCCAGCGTTTATTGGGGCGCGTCTTTACTATGTCTTTGTACAGTCTAGTGATAAGGCGTTTTATCTGCAAAACCCTGGTCAGATTTTACAAATCTGGGGTGGAGGCATTCATATTTTTGGTGCATTTATTTTTGGAGGTATTGCCCTCTGGCTATTCACTAAATTTCGTCGCCTACCTACATTGATGTATCTGGATGCTGCTGCGGTGGGGTTGCCCATAGCCCAAGCTATTGGCCGTTGGGGTAACTTTATTAATCAAGAACTTTACGGCCCGCCTACGGATTGGCCCTTTGGTTTACGGATTGATTCACAACACCGTTTACCTCCTTACAATGATTTAGTCGCTTACCCTGAGGCCACCCGATTTCATGCATTGTTTTTGTATGAGTCTGTGTGGAACTTGTTGGGGTTTTTGGTGCTGTATTGGGTGTCTAAGCGATTTGGTAGACGGCTGCGACCTGGGGATTTGTCGCTGTTGTATTTGGTATGGTATCCGTTTGGGCGTTTCTTTATTGAGTTTTTGAGAACGGATTCCTGGTTCTTTCCTGGAACGCCGTTTAATGTGGTGCATATTCTGTCGCTGGTGGCGGTTGTTGGTGCAGGGGCGACGTTGATATTGCGGCGACGGTTGGGGAAGACGGTGAATAATTATTGATTTTTGGTTTGTAATTATTGGGGGATGGGGGTTGGTAGGTTGTCGATGAATCTTTTGTGTTTTCTGTGATTCTTCTTTCTTGGCTATTTGCTATATGGCTTGCTCTCCTCGTTTGATTATTATTGGCCTGGATTGTATGGAGCCTTCTCTTGTTTTTGATCAATGGCGTGATGATTTGCCAAATCTGGCTCGATTAATGTCTCAGGGGAGCTTTGGTCGTTTGGAGAGTTCCATTCCGGCTATTACGGTGCCTGCTTGGAGCTGTATGATGACTGGGCGTGATCCAGGAGAATTGGGCATCTATGGATTTCGTAATCGGGCGACGCGGGCATATCAGAATATGACCATCGCTGATGGTCGAGCTGTTCGCTTCCCTAGACTGTGGGATTATCTTGGTGAAGCGGGCTGGACGGTTGCCGCTCTGAGTGTGCCGGGAACCTCACCGCCCTATGGAGTTAATGGTTCGATGGTGTCTTGTTTTTTGACGCCCAGCCCTCAGGTGACCTTTACCCATCCGCCAGAACTGGGGGACCAGATTCTTGCCTGGATGCCCGATTTTATGATGGATGTGCCTGAATTTCGGTCAGAAGATAAGGCGGAGATTCTGGCGAATATCTACAAGCTATGCGATCAGCGTTTTACCTTGGCCGAGAGGCTGATTGCCCAGGAGCAGCCAGACTTTTTGATGCTGGTCGATATGGGAGTGGATCGGATTCACCATGCGTTTTGGAAGCCGATGGATCCACGCCATCCAGATTATCAGCCGGATATGTCCTTTGCGACGGCGATCCATGATTATTACTGTCATGTGGATGAGCGGGTGGGGCAGCTGCTGACCCAGTGTGATGATGAGACTGCAGTGTTAGTGGTGTCGGACCATGGAGCGCAGCCACTGATGGGGGGAATTTGTATCAATGAATGGCTGATTGATCAAGGATATCTCACGCTGAAAGAGACACCGAGCGGACCGACTGCTCTAGATAAGGTTGAGGTGGATTGGGAAAAGACTAAAGTCTGGGGCGCGGGTGGGTACTATGCGAGAATCTTTTTAAATGTGCAGGGGAGAGAACCTCAAGGTACGATTCCGCTACGGGAATTTAAGGCCTTTCGTGAGCAACTGATTGCTGAATTGGAGGCGATTACGTTACCGGATGGGGCGGAGATGGAGGTGAAGGCCTATATACCTCAAGAGACTTATCAGAAGGTGCGGGGCATGGCTCCGGATTTGTTGGTGTATTTCGATGGGTTGGCATGGCGTTCGGTGGGCAGCGTCGGAACAGGGGAGCTGTATGCGAAAGGGAATGATACCGGCCCAGATGATGCGAACCATGCCCAGTATGGTTTGGTGATTTTCCATGACCCGCAGGAGCCTAAGGGGGGGCAAGTGTTGGAGACTGCTCAGCTATATGACATTTTGCCGACGATGCTCGATAGATATGGCGTAGAGGCTCCCCATGATCTCAGAGGTAAGGTTTTATCGATCTAAGAGAGAGATTGAACTAACTTACCGACTGGATTCACCCGGTGTAAATTTTGGGCTGACTGGGAATAATTATATCGCTTTACTGCTAACGGCTGGTGAAGGTACCAAAAAGACCATGGTTGATTTGACAGGCATGACAACGATTCAATTCCGTAAGGCATCATAGGATAATATGTGTGAAAATGTTGGTTGGCTAATTGTTCTGAGCAGTCTGTTGGCTAGTTGTATTAGCCTGTCTAATTCCCAGGGCTCTCCAGATACACTACAGCTGGTGGAGGAACAGACAACAGTTGTAGAACAGTCAGAAAAGTCAGTGCTGGTCGGTGAGAAAGATGCCTTACAGGGAAGTCTGTCTTCGGTGTCCCAAGGGAAAAATGATGATGGGGTAGTGGATCCAGACGTGGCGGCTTTGAGAGAAGAGGCGTTGGAGAGTGCGATCGCAGACGGCAATATCACCCCATTAACCACCAATTGTCGTATGGGTATCTGTGTGGAGTCTTACTACACCTTTACAACCCTAATGCGTCAGGTGGGTAGCGAACTGCTTTATTCTACAGAACTGGTTACATTCCAGGTCAAGATGGATGCCTCGGAACCTGGCCGATGGAGCTTTCAACCGGCTGAAACCCTGGTCTTATGCTCAACTCAACGCCCCTTGGTGATTTACTCGGAAAATGATCAATACAGGCTAGATCATATTAGTCCAGGTAATTATCCGCCTGGATTTGGGCTAGAGTCCCATGGCCTTTACTGGGCGATTTGCCATAACGTTGAAACCGTGCTTGAGCTATCTGCTCAGGCTATGGCGGAAAAGGCTTCTCAATTGGGCTATGACCCAACATTAGAAGCAGGGCAAACAACCACTCCCTTTTTGGAGTTATTTGAGGAGTAAGGAGTCTGTGTGGTCACATATTATCTATCTAAGAGTCTGGAATATTGACTAATCTATATGCTAGCCTCACAAAACCTGGGAAGTAGTAACGGCATCAGTAGACTCTTACAGGTGTAAGAGAAAGACAACTGAAGAGTTCAACCTGGGTATGGTTTTAGCATTCAGCAGATGCCACACCTAAAGCACTAGTATTATTTCTTACCCCTTGTTGTCGGTTTCTACTGTGATTGACAGCTAGCTATCTTGAAAATTTCCATAATTTACCCAATATGAACCTGCCATATCGACAGAACGCACTATGGTCAACCGATTTGGGTTGATTTATCCTTTTTAGGAGAAGAGTGTCACGTTGTGCCTATACTGAGGCTATCGGGATAATCAGTCCTAATTCGTCTGTTAGGCGTTATTTTGTCCGTTGCTATGAGTTAATGTTTAACGCCTTTAAGTTTTTGCAAGATGGTCGGCTCGTTCAGTTGCTGCTGCTGGCGGTGACTGTATTGGGACTAAGTGTAATTTCCATGTCCGTAGCCGATGCCATTTTTGTCAGCCACCTAGGGGCTGACCAGCTACCAATTTGCTTTGTTTTTATTGGTCTGTGCTCCATGCCAGCCTATGCGAGCATTAGTTCTGTGATGCAGCGAGTGCGCAGGACCCAGATGTTTATGGCGGCATTACTAGTGCTTTTGATGCTAACGCTAGCACTACGGCTGGCACTGCCCTTAGATAGCACCCCAGTGTACTACGGGCTGATGATTGTCAGCTTTTTTCAGTGGGACCTCTCCGTTAATATTCTTTTTCCCAGTTTGCTGACGGATTATTTCAATACCTTGGAATACAAGCAATATATTTCCTACATCAGCATTGCTCAGGCAGTGGGCATCTTGATAGGGGGCAGCTGTTTGAGTGGTCTGTCTCAGTGGATTAGCCCCCAGGATTTGCTACTATGTTTACCAGCGGCGGTTGCGATCGCGTTGCTGCAACTAATTTATCTGGAACGTACTCAAAGGCCCCTGACGTCTGCTTCAGGTCACCACACCGTTGGTATCCTAGAATCTCTCCAGTCTTTTCCAGGCTTAGCTAAGCGTTATCCCCTAGTCTCTTTTTTAGCGGCTAGTAGCTTTCTCTGGGTGACTATCTATCTCAGCTCAGAATTTCTCTGGTTCACTATCTACAGTCAACAGTTTAATGAGCGTGAGCTGACCGCGTTCATAGGTCTGATGCAGATTTTGACGGGTGTGGCACGCATCACCGTGCTTTATTTAGTCACCCGTCCCCTGTTGCATTGGTTGGGGGTAGCTCGTATGAATATTTTGTTTCCCCTGACGACCCTAGCCTCCTTCATTAGCCTTGGGGTGAATGGCAATCTATCCGCCGCCATTGGTTTACAGATCAATGGTGATGGCCTTCACAATGCCATTAATCGACCGGTGCATCAGCTCAATTACAACGCTATTCCCCAACAATTTTTAGAACGCATTCGTGCCTTGAGCGATGGGGTTATCTATGCCATCGGTCTGATTTGTGGGGGTGGGTTTCTTTGGCTATGTGAGCATAGCTTGAATCTGCAACAGATTACCTGGGTATCGTCCGGTTTGGTGGGGATGTTTTTATTGGTGCGGCTCCCCATGGGCCGTTTTTACGCTAGTGGTTTAGAAGACTTGATCCGCACCGACGCTATTGACCTAAATCGGCTGGCCAGTCGCCAGTCCGTGTTACCGCTAAAACCCGTTATCAAAACGCTGATTCACAACGACAATGGCTACGATCAACTTAGGGGATTGGAGTTGGCCACTCGTCTCGGAGAACCGATGGAGTTTTTGGAGGATGTTTTACATCTGTTATCGACGGCGGACCGGTCAGTGCGCTCAGCAGTAGTCACCCTGTTTAGTGATGGTTTTTTAAGTGATAGTTCTGAGGAAACCCCTTGGGTAGAAAACTTTGTAACCGTTGAAGGCCATACGGATCTATGGTCAGTATGGCAAGAACAATTAGCTCCAGAGCAGCCGTTGGCCTGTCGACTAACGGCGTTGGAAATTTTGATAGTGCAGCAACAGGCCATTCCCCAAGACCGATTAGAGGAACTGAGTAGTCATGAGGATTACAATTTGCGCTCCCTCGCCATGGTGGCACTTTTGCAGCAAAAATCTATCCGTGATACGGCTCACTTCTTGCAAGGAGACATTGATGACGGCGTCGCTAAGGTGATTATGCGGGTGGTAGCTCGTAGCGGTGATACCACCTTGCTCGGGTTATTAATGAAGCTGCTTCCCCAGGGCACTGCAGAGACAAAGCAGCGAGGATTGACTACTCTGAGCCAATTGCTTGATACTCTACCCGATGAGATGCTGACCCAGGTCATTGCCTTTGCCCAACAGAATTTTGACCATAATGAACCGGCTATTAGAATTGCTGCGCTTGATCTCTGGCAGCGGTGCAGTGATGAGTTAGCCCCCTTGGTCACTGCTCTGAGTGATAGCCAGTCGTTGGTGCGCGAAGCTGCCGCCACCTGGTTAGCGGACAAGGGGGGCTTGGCAGAGGCCCAGGCTCAGCTGGCTTCTAAGAACCATAATGCTGTGAATGGTGCCATTGCTACGATTGGTCGGATTCGTACCCGACAGGCCAGTGATATCCTGTATGCGCACTTAGCTGGTGATTTTCGGCAATTAGAACGCACCCGTAGTTGGCAAACGCAGATTCCTCGGTATGACCCTTACTGGCAGCCCTTGGTGGTTGCGATCGCTGACTACCATCAACGGCTGCTCCAAAAGGTGCTCTATATCTTGTCTAGTCTAGGCTATGGTCCCACAGTTAATACCGTTAATCAAATTTTGGCCACTACGGACGATCGAGATCGTTCCAATGCAGTGGAGGTGCTGGCGTCTCTCAATCACCGTCGGTTTATATTACCCTTGTTGCCCTTACTGGGAAAAAAGACTGACTATGTGCGTAAGTCTTTCACCCATCAGCTTTCTCTCAAATGGCTCAAAAACAAAGGTTATAAAATCCTTCTAGAGGCTATAGACTCAAAGGATCGATGGTTGCGGGCAGGGGCCTTGATTGCGTTAGCTAAAATTCCTCAAGCCTCCTTAAATGATGTTGATCCTATAGTACGGGCGGTTGCCCGTGATCTATTTCTCATCACTCCCCGCTTACAGCATACTGATACAACTCTTCTAAACGATCCCCCAGACACGCTTATGAACCGTCTACTCATTCTCAAAGATGTCGCTCTGTTTCAAGATCTTTCTTTGGATGAACTGCTGTTGATTGATGCGGTCCTAGAAGCTCAACAGTTTATGGCTGGTGAAACGATATTTGAAGAGGGAAGCTGGGGCACTCACTTGTACATTATTGCTTCAGGCACGGTACAGTTTGTTAAAATATTAGATGAAGAACAGTGGGAATTCAAACAGCTGGCAGCTGGCAATCATTTTGGTGAGATTGCTCTCTTTGATGATTTTCCCCACTGGAGTGGAGCTGTTGCGAAGGATGATTGTCTATTACTAAAGCTGGAAAAGCAACGTTTTATCAACTTGACAACACAACGTCCCCACATTTTGCTTATGATTTGCCGATTTATCAGCCTGCAGCTCCGAGAGGTAGATAAGTTTCGTTCAGCGAAAAAAGTCAAAGAGGCGGCATCGAAATAAGATAGTGTTTAAGCTCTGCTGCTAGTCAAATGAATAAGACAGAGTTGGATAAGGTGCTGAGCTGTCCATTGAACTGACGCAGCAATACCTCGGTGATAACAGTCTGTGTGTTTATCGTGTATTCAACCAGCCAGTTCGCCACTGACACCACTGTAGTAGTAACCATCCTCGATGCTGTTTGAACAGTGTGTAAAAGTAGATGGCCAGAATTGCAGTAAGGCAGAATGTGCCCAAAGTGTTATACGTGTTGATAATTTGCTGGTTGCTCCAGCCATGACCATCGGCGAGCCCCTCCATGTCGCCATCACCGCCCCACAATGAGCCCCATGGAATCTCCTGCAAGCCATGTCGCACCTGTCGCCAGGTCCACAGGCTACCAAAAAATGTAAACGATGCACCAACAACAACAGGGTAGCGGTACAGTCCCCACTGAAAATACTGGGGTAGTGGAAAGTAGTAGCCGACAATTAGCAGAGTGCAAATCAAAAACTCTCCACCAATGCCACCGAAGTACAACAACATGTCAAACGTATTGGCTGACATGAGCCAGGTCATACCAAACTGTATAATTGCAAGAGAGATAGCTAACATTCTGGGCCAGCGTTTCTGTTCTCGCTGCCCAGCCCAAAACAACAATCCAAACAGAAGCAGCACACCGACATACACAAAGACAGACCGCTGTGGATTGACTGGCGTAAACCCAATGGGTAAGGGGATAGCGCGACGGCCAGCCATCCAGGCTACCACTGCATGGCCGAACTCATGAAACCAGATATCAATGCCTCGCAGTAGCACCCCAATAGGGGCAAAGGCTTTCAGACCAATACCGGTCAGCACCATTAATGGAAAATAAAACACCGCGCTAAAGCGATTGTCAAAGGACGTTAGATCAGTATCAGCCTTGGTAAGTGGTGCGATCTCAAACGTCTGTTGCCAGGACGCCTGCTTCGGGGCTGTCAAACCATAAATATGTACTACCTGCAGATGCGTCAGGCCCAGCTGATCTAGGTTTATACGATAAAGCAGTGTCCGTAGAGTCTTCGTCGCAGGCTCTGGCATTGGTGCATCGGCTACTGCCAGACCGATATGCAAATGCTCCCCGCGGACACTGACCTGAGCCGAGAGCCCAACTTGCGCGATCTCAGTTACCAAAGCATTGAGGCTATCTGGCTGCATAGGCTATTTCACCGTATGAAACTAAAATTAGCGTTCCCATTCTGGTAAAACGGCCTCAAAAACCTTAACTCGAAAAATTCACAAATCGGCCTTTGGAACCGTCTTTCAGCACAGAAGACAAAACTAGACGAACGTCGGGTGAGCTGAACTTAGTGGAGGGTTGCGAAATGGCTAATATACAAAATCAAGAGACTCCTGTTCTCGTGGTGGGCAGTGGCATTACAGGATTAATGACAGCGTATTATGCAAAGTCAGCAGGCTATTCAGTGCGGTTGCTTAGTACAAGTCCAGACCGTTGGTGAACAAGTTATGCAGGAAGAATCGCCCCTAACGGCCTGTACTGTGATGATAACTTCTGCTGCACTGGTATACGGAGCTATCGTAGCAATACGTGGAATTAGTTTTCCTACACGTTGATCTGGTTGGTTTGCGATCGCTGCACTTGCTTTGGTTTCAACAATTTTAGCGATCGGCACATTATTTGCTGGAATTAAACTTTTAGGAGCACCCACAGCGGCAATGCTGTCAACGCTGGAGCCCGTAATAACTATCGTGCTGTCAATGATGATTTTGCACCAGTCAGTTACGACAATACAACTTATTGGTGGAGCCTTGATTCTCACAGCTGTCTTTATTGTAGCAATCGAAAAAATTGCTAATCAACCACCTGAAATGGGCTAAGTGAACGCTATACTGCCATGACCAAAACTTTGGTGTAAGGAAAAGTGATCTGTGAAGACTGGTTTAACAACCTGCTTACATCCAACCATTGAAAGTTTATGAGTTAGACGTTTAAGGGGAATGGTGGCAGGTGAAACAGAATGTTAGGCATTAATATCTGTAAACGTTACGACTCCTGTAGGGAGTAAGTAATAACCAAAGATCAGTGCATTGGGGGAGCTTTACAAGCATCTATTGCGGCACGCTCTTCTGTTGCGCATAGGTCAAATGACCTTTATATTCAGCTATCTTGGCCTGGGCCATGGAATAGTTCGGATCTCCCTCAGGAATCGATTCTAAAATTACGATGGACTGTTGCCAGAAGCTGGCGATCAGTGACCAATCGTCAAAGCTAATGGCCATTTGGGTGAGGGCTTCAGCCTTCATGGCGAGGTCAAAGGCGGGCTGTAGGTTTGTCGCTGTCTCTGCTGTCTCTGCTGTGCTCAGCTCTGACACTTCATCACCAGTGTCCTCTTCAGTCCCAGCGTCCTCTTTAGTAACAGCCTCCCCTTCATCACCAGTGTCCTCAAATCCATCCTCTGCCCAAGCATTTTCCTCCCAGGTGCTCTCTTCCCAGTCTCCGCCTTCCAGGTTGAAATCGTTATAGGCTTGCTGTATGACCATTGAACTCATCAAGGTACCGATGACAAACATCAGCACACCGCCCAGGGATAGAAATAGCGAATTTCGTACCCACTTGCGACTCCAGAATTTAATCACAAATATTAGGGACGCAAAGGGGACAAATAAATAGAGTAGGCCCCAGGTGACACTTTCTTGAAATGACTGAACAATACCGATAATGCCGCCCGATAGAGATAGCACTAGACCTAAAAGAAATAGAAGAATTAATAAACTTGACATTGTATAGCCCCAAATGTTGCCCTTAACTTACCCAGTTTGGCTGATGGGTCAACAGTGAGCTGTAAACTACGTTCTCTAGTTAGAGCTGGCGTTTTATTTCCATAGAAAAGGGGGCTTGATATCTGATAGCTACTTAGTAGTACCGCTTGAGTTGAGTGTGCGTAATGTTGATTCTAAAGGATCTTTTGATTTTTTTAATTCATTTCTGCTACTACACTCGATAAGTAGATTCAAATAGAGGATAGTATGCTTAGTTACCTTTTTCGACTGGTTGCATTATTTGCATTTGCAATCATCCTAAACGTTTCTGTAGTGTCCGCTGCTAGTGCAGATTGCATATCAGACAAGATCTCTGATCAGTATGGCGTACCTGCGTTAGAACAATGTGCAGAATCCTTGAATGAAAGCGACATAATCGGGACAACTAAGTGTCTTTCAAATTACCTTGGTTTATCAATTTCTGATGTTTCCCAGAAAATGTATCTCTGGATCAACCAATGTGGTCCAGAGGAGACAGAAAAGTTTTTTACGGATCGTGCAGATGATGTGAAAGACTTTTTTGAAGGCACTAGCAATGAAATTGTAGAGGGAGGCCAAGCAGCTGTAGATAAGACTAAAGAGGTCGCAAATGATGTGAAAGACTTGGCTGAGGACACTGGCAAACAAGCTTTAGATAAGACTAAAGAGACCGCAAATGAGGTGAAAGACTTTGCTGAAGAGACCGCAAATGATGTGAAAGACGTTGCTAAAGACGCTGGCAATGAAATTGTAGACACTGGCAAAGAAGCTGTAGATAAGACTAAAGAGGCTGCGAATACAGTAGTAGGCGGTTTGAAACGCTTTTTCCATTAATGGCTATGACGGCGTAAAACAACGGTCACCTTTTGGTAAGTCTGTTTACTGTTAGCCAAGAAAATAGGCTAAAAATTGCGATAATAAAATTTGATAGAGTCGCTCTCCAGTTCTTAATAAGAGTGACTCTATCTTTTTTACTGGCTGAAGTCGTTTTGTAAAAAGAGAATATAAGCTAAAACGCACTGTCTGGCAATAGATTGCTCCGTTACGCTATCGTTAACACATTCTACAAATACTTATGACTATTCACTGTCCATTTATATTACCTTGTCTGTTTTGAAGAGTGGTGGCAAGGCCCTGGTCATAGGTTTCCAGTAGAGCCCCCAAATTGTCTCATAGGTAGCAGTATCTGGTTCCAGTAAACCCATCTGAAAGATCTCTGGTTCCGCCGCAGAATACAGTGTGCCAAACCAGTAATCCCAAATAACTAGCATATAGCCAAAATTTTTATTTATATGTCGTGACTCAATACTATGGTGGATTTGATGATAAGCCGGACTAAATAACATATGCTTGAAGGGACCATAGGAGATCCAAACGTGGCTGTGATAGAGAATACCCAGGAAATCATCGATCACATAGAAATATAAAAGTAACGGGGCTAATGCAACGTCTCCGCCCAGGTAAGCTTGAGAAAGTCCTGTCAGTATGCCAATTGTAACGGCAACGCAGGAATCTCTGAAAATAGACTCGACTGGATGAACCAGGAAACTGGCCATAGGCGTTAACACTTCTAGAGAATGGTGCATCGCATGAAACTCCCAAAGGATAGGAATTTTGTGCAAGCAGTAATGACTGAAGAAGAGCATAAAATCTATAGCAAGAATATAGATGATTGTATAAACGTATTGGATACAAGGATTGTTTAGACTCAGATAAGCACTGTCAGGTTGAAAATTTGTTGTGTTAAAGATCCATAACAACATAACGTGGCAGGCTTTTTCGACTGTAATTATGACAGTTGTTGAATAACCAAACCTAACTAAAACGTTTAATGTGCGGTCGACTACATAATATTTAAGGCTCAGAATTGTTTGAGGATGTTGATAAATTGGTTTGGGAAAGCAGAATTTCCAGTAATCTAACCAAACGTTGGTTCCAGCTTGCCAACATTCTTGAGCTAAAAAGGCCCATAAAAAAACAATTAGGTAAACTATTAGATGAATCCAATGAAATGGATTCTCCAGATCTGAAAAGAAAGGAAAGATGACTTGCTGAAATACGTCTAACCCCTTGTCTAAGATAAAACAATAAAGATGCTGTAGGGTAATAGTGTCTAAATTTAAGCAGCTTTTAAGGCTGTTGCTGAGATCTTCTATCACGGTTCCTTCGTGTAGATTATATATGCGATGCTATCGTTAAGTGGCTTCAACTACAATAACTGGTAAAGAACTCGTTTCTACAACGGCCCTTGAAATAGAGCCGACTAAAAAAGTTTCTAGATGTCGATGGCCTCGTTTACCCATAATAATTTCTGCGGCTCCATAGTCTTGGGCAACTCGTAGAATTTCTGTTGGAATAGCCCCTGATGTGGTGATAAATCGGTGTCGAATATCGGCTAAATGTTGTTTGCTCTGTTGTTGTAGGTGTTTGATTCCCTGAGGGTCGTCCACCCGTTGCACATGGAGTACCACGACATCGCCATCACATCGACGGGCAAGTTCAGCTGCTGTTGTTAGTACTTTTGCTGCCAGGGGTGATGTATCTACCGCTGCAAGTAAAACAATTTTACGCTGGACAGATACCTTGGTGGGGTCCACCTCTCCCCGCTCTAGTAGTTTGGGGGCAAATGTGGGAATTGCCCAGGCCCCTAAGGGAGCCGTGACCAAAATCGATAAAGCCGCCAGGGCAAGAATTATGTCTCCGCCCTTTACACCTTGGGCTAATGGGATAGCGCCAATGGCCGCCTGCACCGTAGCTTTGGCAGAATTTCCTGCTAACAGAAACAGTCGTTCGTTGCGGGTCCAGTTGCTGCCTGATGTAGCTAAATACCAGCCGATGGAGCGCCCGACCAATGTGCCAATGGCCAGAATTAAGAGGCCGACGAGAAGTGTGTCACTTAGCACATTGAGTTGAATGCTGGCCCCCAATAACACAAACAAAATAATCTCTGCAACAACCCATAAACTGTTGAAGCCTTCCCGTAGTCGTCTGGCCAGAGGACCATCCATCTGGATCAAAAAGAAACCGCTGGCCATCACAGCTAAGTAGCCCGAGAAGACAGGTATATGCTCCGCAACAACAACAAGCAGTAGTGCAATACTGGCAGCGACAAGGGCATCCTGAATCGCATTTTGAGTCCAGTTTTGTTTGGCTAAAACCACCACGAGTAACCGCGCAGTAAGCCAGCCTAGTAATATGCCTAAGCTGACTTGCAGGAGGACCTGTAGGGGCAAAAGTTGTATGGGGCTAAGGCTGAGATTGCCCAGGGTGATGCCTGTGTCCGTTTGCTGAGTTAAAAAGGCTAGCAGTAGGCTAAAGACCAGTAATAGCAGAACATCGGATAGGGCACTGCCGGTCAAAATCGCGTCGGGAATACCTTTTTTGACACCCCAGCCCAGACTTTTGAGCCTTAGCATGCCAGGTACGATGACGGCTGGTGATTCTGCCCCGAGGATGCAGCCGAGCAGTAGTCCGGTAGCGAGGTCGAATTGGAATAGCCCCATGGCAGTTAGGGCAACGGCAATGGCTTCACAGGCGGCGGGTAAGAAGCCAAGGCGTAGGGCTACGCTACCTTGCTGGGCTAGCTTGTCGCGATCCAGGCCCAGTCCTGCCTTCATTAGAATGACCATGACGGCGATGGTGCGGAGGGAATCGGCTGCGTCAAGGACACCGGGGCTTAGCACGTTGCCCACTTGAGGACCGAGGAGGATGCCTGCGAGGACCATGCCCACCAGGGCTGGGGCGTTGAGTCTGCGGGCAATTTGTCCGGCGAAAAAGCCTGTGAGCAGAATCCAGATGATGCTTTCTAGCATTGGGGTAGATGGCTGGGGAAAGCATTACCATACCGTCCTTCTGGCTTAAAAACTGACGCTAGGATTTCATTTAGTGCAACGGCCTGTTGCACGAGTGATTGGTAAGTATGACGACATGGTTGTGGGGCTATCTATTGCCTGATTGATACTGAGTCAGCTGTAAGATAAACCTATAATCAAGCCATTAGACAAATTGAATCAGTTGAGGCATGGGCGACCCTGTTGATGTGTTCATTTCCTATTCCCGTAAGGATGAGGAGCTGAAAGATGAGCTGTATGTGCATTTAGCGCCTTTGGAAGATCAGGGACAGATTAAACCCTGGCAGGATCGGGATCTTGAAGCTGGCTCAGAATGGGAGCAGGAAATCAAAGCACAGCTGGAGGCAGCGGACATAATTCTGCTACTGATTACACCGAGGTTTCTGGCTTCTAAATATTGCTTTGATCAAGAAATGAAACGGGCAATGGCTCGCCATGATGCTGGCACTGCTAGGGTGATTCCTGTCATTATGAAGCCCTCTTTGTGGGAGGGATCTGCCTTTAGCAAGTTGCAGGTATTGCCTAAGGATGGAAAACCCGTTACGACATGGAAGGATCAGGATGAAGCGCTACTGGATGTAGTGCGGGGTATTCAGAAGGTGATTGAAAGTCGTCAAAAACAGGATGGCTTTCAATCACCGCAGGCTACAGTAACTCAAGAGGATGCTCAGAAGCCTGTGACTGTTGCACCGACTGTATTTGCCCGACCTGTAGTCGAGAAGCCATCTGTTAAAGGCGATTTTATAGAGCATCTGAGCAATGGTGTTGAGCTGAAGATGGTCAAAATCCAGGCTGGGCAGTTTTGGATGGGTTCGCCTGACAGTGACTCACAGGGATATGGTGATGAACGTCCGCAGCATTTGGTTAATGTTTCTGAGTTTTGGTTAGGCAAGTATCCGGTTACCCAGGCTCAATGGACTGAAGTAGCTGCATTACCAAAAGTGGACCGTGATTTAGATCCATTTCCATCGAAATTTAAAGGGACTACTTTACCGGTAGAGCAAGTCAGCTGGTGGGAAGCGGTGGAGTTTTGTCAACGGTTATCCCGAGCGGCAAGGTGTACTTATCGTTTACCCAGCGAGGCGGAGTGGGAATATGCCTGTCGGGCTGGGACGGACACTCGATATTCTTTTGGAGACACGATTACTGGCGAACAAGTAAATTGTAACCACAGAAAAACTGTTGTTGTCAGTGAAGGGTTTATGGGATTAGGTCGAAAAGAAGAAACGAGAGGAACTTATAGAGCTAAGGCAACGGCTGTGGGTAGTTTTTCTGCTAATGTTTGGGGACTACACGATATGCACGGTAACGTGTGGGAGTGGTGTGCTGATCATTGGCATGAAAATTATGAAGGGGCTCCCACGGATGGTTCTCCATGGTTGTCTGATGATAAACAATCTCGTCGTATACTACGCGGTGGCTCCTGGTACTTCAATCCGAGGTTTTGCCGCTCCGCCGTCCGCTACAACGAACAACATTACGCCCGGCAAGAGATTGCTCAGTTCGAATTTATTACCTACCCGTCAAATCGGTTTTCGCGTAGTATGTTCTGCGCCCAGGATTCTTCAGTAGCCCTTTTCTCTTTTTGTTCTATTGCGCTTTTCAAAAGATGCTTTTCTCTCTTCTTTCTTCTTTGGCGCGAAGCGCCTCGTTTTTTTTGACGATTTTTGGGGTGTCTTGATCCCGCAAGAGATTGCTCAGTTCGAATTTATTAGCCCTGAGTAAAATGAACATCCTCGTAGGGGCACACCCTTGTGGTTGCCCTTCGACATCGTGCGCAGGTAACCGGAATTTCGAATGATTTGCCAAGATAGACGTCAGCAAACAGACTTCATCAACGGCCATTGACCAGCAAAAAACCTGATTAATGGCGATTGTTATCCCAGGGCAGGCACAAGACCTGCCCCTAAAGGATGGTCCCTTTTTAACCAAATGAGCGAATTCTGCCAGGTCGGTCAGATTTTCTAGAAACTGATCAATATCTTGCTCTACAGAACGATTGGCTTGCAATGCTGTATCAATGTTCGGTTGTAGCTGACTTAACTCAATTTCAGTGCCATAGGCATGGCGAAACATATGTCGAAAACTTCTCAGTTTATTCAGCGCGTCAAACGATGCTTCAGATAAGAAAGCGGGACGAATCCCTTCCACAGGTTGACTGAGCCGTAATAGCAAAACGCGATGCCATTCGCCACTGGTGCCGAGCCGGTTTTCAAAGGCATTGGCAATAAGTTTCAACAAATCTTCAATGGAGCAGTACAGATTATGAATCTGATAGGCCACACTATCCAACTGCCCCGGTGTATCCAGGCCTTCATCCACACGTGCCTGTAATCGAATGCTGACTCGTTCGATTAATCGCCACTGCCCTTTGATTTCTGCAGTGAGTCCGGCGAGTCGTTCACGCTCCATGGCATTCCCTGGCGACGAATTTTATCAGCAAAATGACATTGGTCTAAGGGGACTATATCTACATCACGATTCAGATGCAACGATAGATCGCCCATCAAACCACAGATATTGCCTGTGTTCCAGGTGTCTACTGCCATATCAATGTCTGATCTGCGAGTAAAGCGTCCTGGTTCAGTTACTGAGCCGAATACATATCCACGGGTAATGCCATAGGTCGCACTATGGGCACACAACCACTCCATCGCTGATTTTAGCAATTGCAAACGATCAGCTTCATTTTGTTTTTTCTCTCTTGCTAATCGCGCATCTAAGAGCGGCGTTGGAAATGCCATAAGGCTAGTTTAGAGACAAGTGTCTTACTGCGTATCTTAGATCAAGTGCTAATGGAACTAAACAATTAGGTAATATAACAAAGCTGTCATACCTAATGTGATGCCGTGTAGGGGGGCTAGTTTTAACCAGGGCTGGCGGGCAATGCGCTGGATTAAGAGGATGCTAAGCAAAGCTCCAAAAATTAGGCTCACCCCTTGTAAAAATGCAATCACTGCTGGATGGGCCACTATAACGGGGCCAGTGCTGGCTAAGCCAAAACTGGCGAGGGTGACTGGAATAATGCGGCCTGCTTCGGTCAGACCAAGGGATAAGTAATGGGCCAGGTTGCTAAAGAGCACGATGGGTAGCCAGCCATAGGCTACCTGGATGAAGGGACGGGCTTTGAGTCGGGGCTGGATGAGTTGGGTCAGTGTGTAGGCAGTCCAAGCCAGGGACAGTGGGGCAAATAGGAGGAGAAATGTAGCGATCGCATGCCCCCCAAACCCCTCCACCATATCCGCAATCCCTAACCATGAAGCGACTTCCGGTAACCGATGCACCAACACCGCTCCCCACAGCAATAACAACAGCGCTACTTCATGATTCACTGGTTTATGCGTAGTCCATAGCTCAATCCCCGGTGGACGCAAATTAAACTCCACCGACCGATGGGGACAGGCCTTTAAACAGGTCATACACAGTACACAGTTGCGATTGTCCACCAGCTGCGCCGGATGGGAATACACCGGACAACCCCCAGTTTCCTGGCCTTCTCCTTTTTCAGGACCGCCCTTATAACATTGATAGGTACTGCAACTGGCCGAACAAATACCCCGTTGCCCTCGCAGTTCTGTCATAGACAGTTTGGCAAATAACCCATTCATGCCACCGATGGGGCATAGATAACGACACCAAAATCGACGTTCAAATAGAGCAGAACAAATCATGGCTCCAGCGGTGATAATCAGCAACAGCCAGGCTGATAGATAGGCAGTATTTTCCAAATTCCATAGCTCTTCCCAGATCAAAATTGCTGCAAAACCGGCATATAAGATCCAACCGCCCCAGCGTTCTGCCCACTGCCTGGGCCATTCACCCAGCTGCCGATGAGGCCATAGCCACAGAGACAACTTCTGGGTAATCTCGCCATAGATCATAAACGGGCAAACGGCACACCACAGCCGACCCACAAAGGGAAATAACAACAAGATTAAGGGCCACCACCAGGCCCAAAAGAAATTTAGGGCAATATTACTGTCTCGGGTCTGGGGACCCAAAAATAACAGAGCAACCACGAGTATATAAAACCAGCTGGTAAAACCAAAATTGATCCGATCGGGCCACCAGGGGCTGCGCAAAAATTGACGTAGTTCAGGATAGGTATTCAGCAGGTTCCAACGTAATTGATCGTCTTTTTCACCGGCAGGCCAGAAGACTTCTTCATTTAAGCGAGACTTACAGTCTGATTGTTCAATTGCCCGCTGGACAAGACCGTCGAGTTCACGTAAATTACCTGGAAAATCATAGCTTTGGAGACGGCGTAAGGCTTCAGGGGTGAGGGTTGGTTTTTTGAGACCCCGTTTCCTGCAGTAGAGCTGGATATAGTAATTCACCTGGGATTCTATATCGGCTTTGCGGACCCGTAGTGGAGGGACTTTTATCCTTTGTGGAGCAAGGCTAGCAAAGGGTTTCAGACTCTTTTCTGAAATCATCATGATCCAGGCCAAGCTGGTTTTTATGGCTGGAGGAGCATGACCCGGTTGGGGGCTAGGTTGGTACTGTCCGGTTTTAATCAGTCTGAGAATTTCAGGACGTAGGGCTGGGTCCAAATCTTGAATATTGTTGAGCAAAAGGGTGCCTTTCCCGAGCCAGTCGAGCAACCCTGGACGACTTTCGCCTCGACCAAATAGTTCAATAGCACGCAGGGTTTTGCAGTTCACTTTGATCATGGGTTCTTTTTTGTAGGCCGAACCAAAATGAATTAAGGCAGCGAGATTATCTTTTTCGAGACCGGGTTCACCAAAGATTAAAACTGGATCACGATGGTCATTGGCGCTCACCCTGGCGGCGTCACGGACGTCCTGACGTAAGCGTTGGGCATAGCGACTGGCCCCAACGACACCGCGACTGACTTTGGGTACTAGATAGGGGCGTAGCTCTTGTTGTCGTTCTTGCTCGTACAACAGCTGGGCAGATAGCTGTTCAACTTCTTCGGCAAGGATTTCAGAGAGTTCCTGGTTGAGGCTGGGGTATTCATAGGCAATTTGTTTGAGGCGGTCTGCCGATAGTTGCCATAGTTCGCAATCTTCAAGGGTGATGACAGTGTAGTCAGTGGTCTGGTCTAGCAGAATTTCCTGTAAATGCAAAATGACACCGGGCAGCAGGTCCACGGTTTGGGCTGTGGAGGCGCGTTGGGTGCGGTAGCGTTCTAGATGGCCGCTTTTCAGAATGTATAGGGAATCTGGGTGGGTGTCTTCTAAAATCAAACGGCGATTGGCTTGGAGGAGGCGTGGTGTGAGGTGGGATGCGATCGCAACCAATACCTCCCCCGGTAAAACCTTTAGGCATGTCGCTTGACGCAGCCAATCGACCCGTGCTGCGACTTCAGCCATTTCAGTCGAATACTCCACCATGGTTGATCACCCTGACTATTCGGATGGTTTGGATGATGACATAATCACCCGCCACACTACAAATAGTAAAAAAACGAGGTAAGTGATAGTAAACAGCCAGTTTTGCCAGCTGTCGCCTGCCTGAATAAAGTCTATATCCATCATATTTGTTTATGTATCATTCAAGGGTTGAAGCCGGGATTATCATATATGACCTTTGGGGTTAGACCGAGCTGCAACAAAATGTAGATACGATTTGTTGGTTAACTAAGTTGCTATAGGTAAACGAGCTTTTAGCACAGCAGGATGCCCATTGATCAAACTGTTAAATCATAGGGTGCTTTCTTTTGAATTTGAAGCTTGGCACTTGTAGATAACAGTTACCTTACACAAGAAATTTGGGCGTTCTACCAGCTCAAGATACGTTCAGCATTAGCAATACTACAAATCTGCAACAGTTTTCAGGAGCGTCTGTCAAAGATATGTGAGCATGTACTTACAAAGTTTCGGTAAACCGTACGGTAACTCACTAACGGCGCTTGAAGTAATCGCTAGGATTAAGTTACCCGGCCCCGTTGATAGGCTGTTCATTATGCTAAGTAAACCCCTGAAAACTTCTAATACTCAAGATGCTTGGCTCCAAAAGCCACTTAAAAAACTGAGCCGCCATACGTTGCAAACCTCCCATCCTCATTGGAGTGAAAGCGAGCTAAATCAAGCGATTTTGATGTTGGATCTTAAGCAAGACAATCCTTGTGGTGATTTGGGTTTGATTTTGACATAAAATCATCGATCAGGCTCAAAATCACGCTTATGGGAACCTTTAGGCTCGGATTCGTTCTGGATAGAGACGTTTTATATCAAGCCTTCCTCACAAGTCGTCCAGACAACGATTCTGGCCTGAATTTCTGTGTTAAGGTGGCCCTGGATGAGCGTCAATTTCTGCTAGCCAGTTCGTCTAAACCTTTCTGGGTGTCAGCTGCCTAAGCGTTACTCTCGTCAGAATTTCAATTGTTTGGAGAAGGTCCATGTCCATTTATGTAGGGAATATCGCCTACAGCGTTTCGCAGGAAGATATTCAAGAGGTATTCGCAGATTACGGTACCGTTAAGCGAGTAACTGTTCCTATGGATCGCGAAACTAATCGTCCTCGCGGATTTGCGTTTGTCGAAATGTCTTCAGAGTCTGAAGAAGATGCGGCTATTGACGCCCTAGATGGGGCCGAGTGGCTCGGTCGCGAAATTCGTGTAAACAAAGCTCGTCCTCGGGAGGAAAGACCGAAGCGTTAGATAGTAATTATCCTAGCTAATTTTACTGATGGGAAGTGCCACATCTCTGTTGTGAATGTGGCACTTCTTGGTGTCAAGCTACTGCCAAAAGTACGTCCCCAAGAATACCGCTGCTGTGCTGCCGAACAGGACTGCCCAAATTACCCACTCTAGTGGTGTAATGCTTTTGGGATCAAATTTGAATCGGCTGGGCTTAGGACGCTTTTGAGGTACTTTGCCATAGTTGGGATCTTGTTCTTTTCTCCGTTTAGCTTCTCCCATGGGATGCTCCGTTAGTTAAGCTAGTTTTTCTTGTAATTCGGTTTCTTTGGCGCGAAAGCCGACTAGAACGGCCTGGTTGTCTTTGACAAATAGAGGGCGTTTTATGAGCATAGCGTCTGCGGCAAATGCATCAATCCATTGATCGTCATTCCAGGTTTTCTTTTCTTCTCCTAATGCTCGATAAGACATGCCGGATGTGTTACGCATGGGTCTGGCGGTTAGAGAGTTGACCCAGGCTGTAATCTGTTCACGACTAGGGGGATGATCTTTAGTGTTGATAAATTCATAGTCAATGCTATTGTCATCTAGCCATTTGAAAGCTTTTTTGCAGGTGCCGCAGTTAGGAATGCCGTAAACCTGGAGCGCCATAGTTAATTTGGTTATGTAATTTGCTTACGGATGGTAGCACCTGTAGGGTGGGCATTGACTGCCAAGCCGTAGCCAGTAGCCATAGTGAGCAATTCCCACCAGCGAAAGTTTACGTAATCAGTGTTATCACATTGGAGCTTCTGAGGTTAAATAGCCTATAAAATCTTAGGTTGCGGGAGATGGCATCGTGTATAAGCTAATTATTGGTAACAAAAATTACTCGTCGTGGTCTTTGCGGGCCTGGCTATTTTTAACGGAAAGCGGGCTATCGTTTGAGGAAATTCGGTTGCCGCTGTTTACGGAGGCGTGGCAGCAGATTGGTCAGTATAGCCCAGCGAATCGGGTGCCAGTGCTGATGGATGGGGATATTGCGGTTTGGGATACTAGTGCTATCTATGGTTATGTGCGATCGCAGCATCCAAACGCCATTGGTTGGCCCACAGATTTACAGGCTCAAGCCACGGCTCGCTCCACCGCTGCTGAAATGCATAGTGGTTTTCTGGGTATTCGAGAGCAATTACCCCAAAACATTCGAGCCCGGGTTCCAGTGGCACGAACTACCCTAGAACCATCTACTCAGCAGGAAATTAGCCGAGTGGAGCAAATGTGGTCCGAGGCGTATCAAACCTATGGTGGTCCTTGGCTGTTTGGTGATTTTTCCATCGCCGATGTCGTTTATGCACCTGTGGCGCTCAGATTCGTTACCTATCAAATTCAGTTAATGTCTGGGGCTCAGCCATTTGTAACAGCAGTGCAAGCCCTGCCCTCTATACAGTCCTGGTCAGAGGCTGCCGCTGCAGAAGTAGAAGCAATAAGCTTTATTGATCAACTACACATCACTGGAAATCAATAAATAAACTTGGAGATATGCCTACCTGTAGGAGACAACTATTCTATCTATATAAGGGAGATTGATAATTCTTTACAGAATCACAATCATTGCTGTATATCCGTTGCATTATTAAAGCGGTAAGCTACGATTAGGAAATTAATTCGTTCACTTGTAGAAACATAAACAGACTATGGCAGCTTTTAGTGAGGCTGTCATAGTTTTCGTTAGTGTTTCAATTTAACATTGTCCATTTAGTCCTGTCGCGTTCTAGATAAAGAGGGAAAGACTTATCGTACAGAAACATCGAATTAACCGCCAGATTAAAGCTCCGCAAGTGTTGCTAATTGACCATGAAAACAATAACCGTGGTCTGACTGACACAAAGGATGCATTGAAGCTGGCTGAGGAAGTAGAGTTAGATTTAGTTCTAGTCTCTGAAAGTAAGCAAGCTCCTGTGGCGAAAATACTGGACTATGGTAAGTTTCAGTATCAGCAAAAGAAGCGCCAAAAGCAGAGTGCTCGCACCACAGTTAAAGAGGTGAAGCTTCGCCCTAATGTTGGTGAGTCTGATTATCAGCTGCGTATTACCCAAGCGATTCAGTGGTTAGGTAAGGGAGATTCCGTTAAGTTTCGGGTGCGTCTGCGAGGACGAGAGCATCAGCATCGCGATCGCGCACTGGAATTATTGGAACGGATTGTTAAAGATCTTAAAGAGGCTGGTAAGATCCAGTCGTTTGATCGGCGGGCGCTTGTTTTGCAACTAATGCCAGCGTAGCAGACTATTAATTTTTTATTGTTTGATTCTATAGGCCATTGTTGTATGACAATGGCCTACGTTTGTTCATGCTGTTGCACCATAGTTTCGATATCTTGGGCTGCGACTTTGAGGTCGTCAGCGCTAAGACTGGTAGTGATTGGGTAGTGCCGATCATCAAGCTGAGTGTAAACCGTAATGGTGAGTTGTTCTAAGGGTTGGCTATTAGACGCCAAATGTGTAGACAGTTGAGAAGCTACCTGGGTGAGGACATCGATCAAACTGGAACGATGGGCCTGAACAGTAAAAATACCAGGTTCCCACTGGGCAATATCCTCAGTGCCCAAGTTCTCAGACTGGGTGGTAAAGCGTTTGATTTGGTTGATGGCTGGATGCGCCATCAATGTGAGAAAAAGTTGCGAAGTAATGTTGTCGGTAGGAGTAGGCAGTTGGCTAGCAAAGTCGAACGTTAACCATAGAAAATGGAGCGGCCTAGGTGACTTGTTGGCATTCTCTTGTGTGGACACAGGTCAGTCCTTTTAGGTGAGTGATTTATGATACCAGTCAATGGGCTTTCTTTTTACGTTGGTTGGTCTCATAACAAAAACCACTCCTAACAAAGCAGGAGTGGTTCAACAAGATGTTTTGATTGTCTCCTCTTACTTTTGAAGGAAGGAAGGAAGAGGAATTTGTCGTTAAGCAACTATTAACTCTTTTTCAAGTTCTAAGAGGCGCTCAACCCGTTTGTCTGTTGCTGGGTGGGTAGAAAATAATCCGCTAAACATTTGCTTAGGGACAGCATGCATAATCATCAAGGGCTCATAGGCTGGATTACCCGCCATGGGCATTTGGCGAGCGCTGGTTTCGAGACGCTTAAGGGCATTCGCCAGGGCACGAGGGTTACCAGTGAGCTTCGCAGCGCCAGCATCGGCGGCAAATTCGCGGGTGCGGCTAATGCCAAGTTGAATTACAGTAGCCGCCATCGGGGCCAGAATCAGTGTGGCCATCAGAGCTAGAGGATTGGGTCCATCCTCGTCGCTAGAGCCCCCCATGCCGCCAAACCACATGGAGTATTGCAGTATCTGGGCTAGAAATGCGATCGCACCCGCAATCGTTGCAGCCACTGCCTGGGTGAGGGTATCGCGGTTTATGATATGGCTCAGCTCATGGGCGATAACACCTTCCAGCTCATCGGCGGGGAGCATTTTCATAATGCCTTGGGTAACGGCAACCGCTGCATGTTCAGGGTCGCGACCGGTGGCAAAGGCATTGGCCGACTCAGTAGGCAGCATATAAACCCCAGGAACTGGCATATCAGCTTTTTCGGCTAGCTTTTCTACCATGGCGTACAGTTGGGGCTGCTCTTCTTTACTCACCGGTTGGGCTCGGTGGGCAGCCAGGGCAATCTTATCGGAGTAAAACCATGAGCCCAGATTGGTCACGGCTGCAATTAAGATGCCAAACATGACACCACCTGTGCCGCCCAGGATGTAATAGCTAATGCTAATGAGTAGAGCGCTCAAAACGCTCAGTAGTACAAGAGTTTTAAATTGGTTCATACTATCTCAACCCTTTGATTTTGCCATTACGCTTATAGTACTGAGAAAAGCTGAGACGGGACAGGGATGGCAATCCGCACTATGACCGAACAGTTATCGATAGGCCGTAATAAGGTGGGCTGAAATTGTAGATAAATCTATAGTTGTAGGTAACTCTATGTCTATCTGGATCTTTGTATTTCGTTACTCACTGTAGGAGGTTTGTGTTAGTGATTAATCGATGGGGAATGGCAGTAATGGCACTGGCACTGTTTGCAACACCACTGGCTGCCAAAGAGCCGTCGTTAGAAACTTCACAGCAAGCTGAGGAAGCTCAGCCTGAATTATCTGAGTCAACTGTTGACGTGACTGAACTCAAGGCATCCCTTGAAGAGTTGTTGCCTCAGTCTGCACCGCCACCCCCAATAATTACTAACATCCTGCCTGCAGATACTCCGGCAGCCATCATTGTGAATACCCGTGAGGATGCCTGGGCCACACTTAAGCAATATGCGCTGTTTTCTCAGCTGAGTCAGGCGTTTGGGACAGAGCCAAGCCCCCAAGCACTGCCCTTACTGCCGTTGGGGATGAACTATGAGGCAAATGTGCAGCCATGGATTGGGGATGGTGTTGCGATCGCGTTATTGCCCGTGCCTAGTGTGCGGACGATCAATCCCGTAGAACGACTGGTCACTATCCTGCCTATTAATGATGCAGCTGCTTTTGTCGACTTTATTCCCACTCTCGCAGAAGCGTTTGCAGAATTACCTGAACAGCACTCATACCGCACATTTCCTATTTGGCATTGGCCCTCAGAGTTTGTTCCCTACGAAGAATTTTCTTGGGAGGATGTGCCAGAAGATACAGACCTCGAAGAGTTTCCTGCACCCGAACCGGTTGAACTGTCTCCTCACCCCTTATCTCCTCCGAGCATTCTTAACCCCTCCCGTTCCTATCGTCAACCCGAACCTCCCTATATTTACATTCCCGATCCTAACGCCCCCTATGCAGCCGATGGCTACACTATTCCCGGCTATGCTGTTGCTCATTTGGGGAACTACATTGTCGCTGCCGAGAATATGGACAGTTTGCGACAATGGATTGAGTACCAGACCCAGGGTGGCCCGACGCTAACCAGTAACCCTAATTTCGAGAAAACTCAAAATCATCCCCAGGCCCAAACGAGTTTGGCGACTGTGTATGGTAACTTAGGTCAGCTGCTCAATTTTGAATTTAGTAATCCATTTCAGAGCTTCGGGTTGCCTCCGATTCCTCAGCCGAGTCTCAGTGAGCGGGCGGCTATATCGAGCGCGTTCAGCAACGTTACCTTTGATGCCCTGATTTATCCTGATGTCAAAGGCATGCATCTGGAAGCACATCTATATACTGAGGGGGTACTACCCGACTTGCCCCCGTCCCCCAATGCTGACCACTCTATTTTGGGCTTGATTCCAGCAGCGACATATTTAATGGGCAGTGGGTATGATATCAGCGGGTTTTGGAATGATATATCATCGGCGTTTTCCTTAAATGATGTGTCGGGAGGCTTGATTGAGACGGCCCGTTCGATTGTGGCGCTAACCACGGGGTTAGATTTAGACACAGATATTTTGGGATGGATGGATGGAGAATACAGCCTATTTTTCTTCCCCAGTCGTTTTGGCCTGTTGAATTCGTTTTTCCCCGGTGTGGGCCTTGAAGCTGGGGTCTTGCTGGAAACTAGCAATCGTTCAGCGGCTGAAATCGCTTTAGATGCTCTGGATAATGTGGTGGGTGAAGAGGTGGCGCTGCCTGCACAAATAGCAGAACACTCAGTCATCAACTGGCAATATGATATTAACGGTGATGGCCAAAAAGAGAGTGTCCTGGCCCATACTTGGGTGACAGACGATACGTTAGCCTTTACCAGTGGCAATGGTGCCATGGAGCGTCTGGTCGTGCCTGCAGGGTTTCACTCGTTGAGTAGTCACAGTACATTTCGTAATGCGACGGAAGGTTTCCCTACCCCCAACAATGGTTATGTATACGTCAATGCAAGTTCCACACTGTCATTTTTTTACAACCTATTTGGCTTTAATCAGGCAACCGACCCTTGGGCTGCAGATGTTCGTAGCTACTTTGGCACCATTCGTAGCTTTAGCTTTAGTACTTCCAGTAGTGCGCAACAGTTTCAGATGGATGCATTACTTGGGTTAGCAGCCAGTGAGCCAACTCAAGAAGATGTTGAAGAAGAGAGTTTTGAAGAGGACAAGACTCTGGAAGAAGACGTTGAAGGAGACATGAGCCCTTAGTAAACTATGTTGGGTGTGAATGCTATGGCCCAACTGCCTCAAGAAAATCTCCATAAAAACGCTATTACCACTGATATCAGTGGTAATAGCGTAATTCAAAACTTAAAACTCAAAATTAAAAACTTTCTCTTTCTCTAATAGCTTTCATCGCCGTCAACATTTTTTAAGGCCAGTAGATGATTAGCTTGTTGCAAACGCTCTGCAATATTTTGGCGCATGGTTTCATTCACTGTGGGGTCTGCTAATACGGCTTGGGCGAGTTGTCGATAACGAGCACTGGTAACAATATCGACTTTCTCCAAGTCATTTAGGTTCTCATAAACCGTTTTTGGTGAAGGCTTTTCCATAGGACTCCTTTGGTCAGGCATAGCTGACCTGGTAGCTAGTGATACTATTGTGCTCGAAACTTTGATAGACAATATGACAGCGCATGTTTACAACAGAAAACCATAGGGTTTAGATCATTTCGTAGTAAAACTTAAACTTTTGTCAGCAGAATAATACTTCCTCTTGTCGGCAGCCTATGCTTGGTCATGGCAATTTTAAGGAAATCCTAAGAGAGCTTGGTTGAGACAGTTGACAGGGAAGCTTTTGTGCTGCTGAACACAATCGTAATAATTTGACAGTTTTGTTAAGGGATTGTCCAAAAAAGCTTTTGTGTTGGAAAATATAGACCCTTGGTCGAGTTATCTTGTAGCGATTGTTGAAACGGTTTGCACGTTGTCTGTTTCCCGAATCTACGCTAAGCTAACCGCCCTAGGAATTCTCGTCAATGATGCGCGTTCGCTAACAATTACTTCACTTCTATGACTACCCACCGATTGCCTGTTAAACAGGGTTTATATGATCCCCAATTTGAGCATGATGCGTGTGGAGTGGGGTTTGTCGTGCAAATGAAGGGACTAGCCTCCCATGAAATTGTAGGGCAGGGTTTAAAGATTCTCTGTAACTTAGAACATCGTGGGGCTTGTGGTAGCGAAGTAAACACAGGTGATGGAGCAGGTATCTTAGTGCAACTGCCCCACAAGTTTTTGCAAAAGGTGGCGACAGTAGAGGGCTTTACTTTGCCTGGCCCAGGGCAGTATGGTGCGGGACTGATTTTCACCTCTCCAGAACCATCTGTACGAATGGAGAGTCGGCGTCGGTTTGAGTCGGTGGTGGCTCAAATGGGACAAAAGGTTTTGGGGTGGCGTGATGTGCCCACCGACAATAGCTCCCTGGGGGCGACAGCACAGGTCAGTGAGCCTTTTATGCAGCATGTGTTCATTGAGCGCTCAGCTGACCTGGAAGATGACTTATCCTTTGAACGGAAGCTCTACGTTATCCGTAAGCTAGCGTATAACTCTATTGGTAAGTCTGGTCATGATAGCTATTGGTATCTAGCTAGTTTGTCATGCCGCACTATGGTTTATAAGGGCATGTTGACCCCACCTCAGGTAAGAGACTTTTTCCTAGATCTCAGTGATCCTGACTTTGAAAGTGCGCTTGCCCTGGTCCATTCTCGCTTTAGCACCAATACATTTCCCAGCTGGGAGCGGTCTCATCCCTATCGCTACATCGCTCATAACGGTGAGATCAATACGATGCGCGGCAATATTAATTGGATGGTAGCCCGACAGTCGATGTTCGAGTCAGAGCTTTTTGGTGATGACATGGCTAAGGTAAAGCCGGTTATCAATATCAATGGTAGCGACTCAACCATTTTTGATAATGCTTTGGAGTTGCTGGTGTTGGCAGGTCGGTCGTTGCCCCATGCGGTGATGATGATGATCCCTGAGCCTTGGACTGGGCATGAGTCTATGGATGATGTCAGCAAAGCATTTTATGAATACCATGCCTGCTTGATGGAGCCTTGGGATGGCCCGGCATCGGTGGCATTTACCGATGGATCTATGATTGGGGCGGTGTTAGACCGCAATGGTTTACGTCCGTCTCGTTACTACGTGACCAAGGATGACCGGGTGATTATGGCCTCAGAAGCAGGAGTGCTACCTGTGGAGCCGGAGCAGGTCCTAGAGAAGGGGCGTTTGCAGCCAGGACGGATGTTCCTTGTGGATATGGCAGCTGGCCGGATTATTGGTGATGAAGAGCTGAAGTCAGAGATTGTTGGTGCCCAGCCGTATCGTCAGTGGTTAGACCAGTATCAGCTCAAGTTGGAAAACTTACCTGTAAAGCCCTCACTGGCTGAAGCGGCTAATGGGACGTTGCGGCAGCGCCAGATGGCTTTTGGCTATACCTTTGAAGAGCTGCGGATGTTGTTGACGCCGATGGCTCAAAATGGTGTTGAAGCCATTGGCTCCATGGGCACTGATACACCACTGGCGGTGCTGTCAGATAAGCCAAAACTACTGTATGACTACTTTCAGCAGTTATTTGCCCAGGTTACCAATCCTCCCATTGACTCAATTCGTGAGGCAATTATTACGTCAGCAGTAACGACGGTGGGTTCGGAACGTAACCTGTTGGATCCTCAACCGGAGAGCTGTCGGTTGATTCAGCTGAAAACACCGATCATCAGTAACGGGGATCTGGCTAAGCTGCAAAATATTGATGAACCGGGGTTTGAGTCTCTCACATTGCCGATTTTGTTTGATCCAAAGTCGGGAGCAGAAGGGCTAGAGTCGGCGATGGAGTCAATTTGTAGTCAGGTGGACGAAGCGATTGTTGCTGGTGTCAACCTGATCATTCTTTCTGATCGTGGTATCGGTGCGACCCATGCTCCTATACCTGCTCTTTTAGCTGTTTCAGGTCTTCACCACCATCTCATTCGTACGGGGACTCGGACTCGTATCGGTATTATTCTTGAATCTGGAGAGCCCCGCGAAGTGCATCACTTTGCTGTGCTGCTTGGGTATGGCTGTAGTGCTGTTAATCCTTACCTAGCCTTCGAAACTCTGGACAATATGATTGCTGACGGCATGCTGGTGGATATTCAGCTTGAAGATGCCTGTAAAAATTACATCAAGGCGGTGACCAAAGGCACTATCAAGATCGCCTCAAAAATTGGTATCTCTACTTTGCAAAGCTATCGAGGGGCGCAGATTTTTGAAGCGATTGGTCTCAACCAAAACGTGATTGATAAGTACTTTACCTGGACGGCATCGCGGATTGAAGGGATCGGTGTAGAGGTAATTGCTAAAGAGGCGATTATGCGCCATGGCCATGGCTTTGCTGAGCGGCGAGATATTCCTGTGTTGGATGTGGGCGGTGACTACCAATGGCGTAAAGATGGAGAAGCCCACCTGTTTAATCCAGATACTATTCATACGCTGCAACAAGCTGTGCGTTCAGGTGATTATGAAACTTACAAGCGCTATGCCAGCCTGGTAAATGATCAAACTAAGCAACACTTCACCCTACGGGGACTGTTGGAGTTTAAAGACCGACAGCCTATACCTATCGATGAAGTAGAGCCTATTGAAGCAATTACCCGGCGCTTCAAAACAGGAGCAATGAGTTATGGTTCTATTTCTAAAGAGGCTCATGAATCATTAGCTATTGCCATGAATCGGATTGGCGGCAAGTCCAACACTGGTGAAGGTGGGGAAGACCCTGAACGATTTACCTGGACCAATGAGCGAGGAGATTCTAAAAACAGTGCTATCAAACAGGTGGCCTCAGGTCGCTTTGGAGTGACTAGTCTATATCTCTCCCAAGCAAAAGAGCTTCAGATTAAGATGGCTCAAGGTGCTAAGCCTGGTGAAGGTGGCCAGTTGCCAGGTAAGAAAGTCTATCCCTGGATTGCCAAGGTGCGTCACTCCACGCCAGGTGTGGGACTAATCTCTCCACCACCACACCATGACATTTACTCCATTGAAGATTTGGCAGAGCTGATTCATGATCTGAAAAATGCAAATCGTTCTGCTCGGATTAACGTCAAACTGGTATCTGAAGTCGGTGTAGGTACTATTGCCGCTGGTGTGGCCAAGGCTCACGCGGATGTGGTGCTGATTTCTGGTTTTGACGGCGGTACGGGAGCGTCTCCTCAGACGTCGATTAAACACGCTGGTTTGCCCTGGGAGTTGGGGTTGGCAGAAACTCATCAAACGTTAGTGCTGAATAATCTGCGCAGCCGGATTGTGGTGGAAACTGATGGCCAGATGAAAACGGGGCGTGATGTAGTGATGGCTGCACTACTCGGGGCAGAGGAGTTTGGCTTTTCCACAGCACCTTTAGTCTCCCTGGGCTGTATCATGATGCGTGTATGTCAAAAAAATACTTGCCCTGCTGGGATTGCGACTCAAGATCCAGGCTTACGTAAGAGCTTTGTCGGGGAGCCTGAGCACGTTGTTAACTTTATGCAGTTTATTGCCCAGGATGTACGGGAGATAATGGCTCAATTAGGTGTGCGCACATTTGATGAACTAGTGGGACATACTGATTGGTTAAATGTGAAGGCAGCGGTTGACCATTGGAAGGCTAAGGGTGTAGATCTCTCTAAGGTTCTGGAGCAGCCTGAGGTAGATGACAGTGTTGGGCGTTACTGCCAGATCCCTCAGGATCATGGTCTGGATAAATCTTTAGATATCACTACCTTGCTGGATTTATGTCAGCCTGCTATTGAGAAAGGTGAGAAAGTCAGTGCCACATTACCCATCTGTAATGTTAACCGGGTAGTTGGCACGATTCTTGGCAATGAGATTACTAAGCAACACTGGGAAGGCTTGCCGGAAGATACAGTGCATCTCACCTTCCAAGGCAGTGCTGGTCAGAGTTTTGGTGCGTTTGTTCCTGCTGGTGTCACCTTAGAGCTGGAAGGAGATGGTAATGATTATTTGGGTAAAGGCTTGAGTGGTGGCAAGATTGTTGTCTATCCTCCCAAAGCGTCTACGTTTAGGCCTGAAGATAACATTATTATTGGCAATGTTGCTTTCTATGGTGCAACTGGTGGTGAAGCCTACGTCTATGGCATGGCGGGAGAGCGGTTTTGTGTGCGTAACTCCGGTGTTCATGCTGTGGTAGAGGCGGTGGGCGATCACGGGTGTGAATATATGACCGGTGGTAAGGTAGTGATTTTGGGGTCCACGGGGCGCAATTTTGCGGCTGGTATGAGTGGTGGTATCGCTTATGTGCTCGATGAAGTAGGTGACTTTGCCACGCGCTGCAACACAGAAATGGTGGACTTAGAGCGTTTGGAAGAAGCGGAAGAGATTGCTGATTTGCGAGAGATGATTGCTAAACACCATGGTTATACTGGCAGTCTTAAAGCACAAACAGTTCTGGATGCCTGGGACGGTTTCTTGCCCAAATTTGTCAAGGTGATTCCTCGAGATTATAAGCGAGTAATTCAGTCTCTTCGGCAGGCGTTGCAGGATGGTCTCAGTGGTGACGATGCTTTGTCGGCAGCATTTGAAGCAAATATCAAAGACGTTGCCCGTGTAGGTGGCAATTAGTAATAAATATCGAGGGGTGGTGGGCCGTGCCCATTACACAAGGTTCAAAATTCACGACACACAATTCATAATTTACGATTTCTCCCATGGGTAAACCAACAGGCTTTCTCGAATATACTCGCGAAATTGCACCGGATGTCTCGCCGTTAATGCGTATCAAGCACTGGCAAGAGTTTCATACGCCATTGCCAGAGCAGAAACTGCGTAACCAAACCGCTCGCTGTATGGACTGTGGGACGCCGTTCTGTCATACAGGTAATACCATTAATCGCATGGCTAGCGGCTGTCCTATCAACAATCTCATTCCTGAGTGGAATGATTTGGTATATCGAGGGCTGTGGAAAGAAGCGTTAGACCGGTTACATAAAACTAACAACTTTCCTGAGTTTACTGGGCGGGTATGTCCTGCACCCTGTGAGGGTGCCTGTGTATTGGGTATCCACAATCCACCGGTAACGATTAAAAATATTGAGCACGCCATTATCGATAAGGGTTGGGAAGAAGGCTGGGTAGTTGCTGAACCACCAGTCAATCGGACGGGTAAAACTGTCGCTGTTGTTGGATCGGGGCCTGCAGGTCTGTCAGCGGCAGCTCAATTAAATAAAGCGGGACATTTGGTTACTGTTTATGAGCGAGCGGATCGACCTGGCGGATTGTTGATGTACGGCATTCCTAATATGAAGTTAGAGAAAGAGGCCGTGGTGATGCGCCGTCTCAAGCTGATGGAGCAGGAAGGAATTCGGTTTATTTGTAATACTGAAATTGGTCAGGATTTGCCTGCTGAACAGCTCGTGGAAGAATACGATGCGGTGATCCTTTGTACGGGGGCGACTCGACCACGGGATTTGCCCATTGAGGGACGGGATGCTCAGGGGATTCACTTTGCTATGGAGTTTTTGACGAAAAATACTCAGGCGGTGATCGACCCGACTCAAAATGAGCATGTGATTTCTGCGGCAGGCAAAGATGTGGTGATTATTGGTGGGGGTGACACGGGCACGGACTGTGTGGGTACGTCGATTCGTCATGGTTGTACCAGTGTGACTCAGCTAGAAATTATGCCAAAGCCACCCATGGAGCGTGCTGTCAATAATCCTTGGCCCGAATGGCCCAAGGTTTATCGTATGGATTATGGTCAGGAAGAGGCGGCAGCCAAGTTTGGTGGTGACCCACGAGCTTATCTTTCTACAGCGAATAAGTTTGAGCTAGATGATGATGGCCATGTTAAGGCTATTCAGATTGTAGATATCGCTTGGGAAAAAGATGAGAATGGTCGTTTCCAAATGCAAAAAGTGACGGGTTCTGAGCGCATGATTCCGGCTCAGCTGGTGTTGCTCGCTATGGGTTTTCTGGGACCAGAGCAGCCACTGATTGATGCTCTGGGGCTGGATCAGGATGGCCGCAGTAATATTCAGGCGGAGTATAACCAGTATGTGACTAGTATGCCTGGGGTGTTTGCGGCGGGTGATTGCCGTCGGGGACAAAGCCTTGTAGTGTGGGCGCTTAATGAAGGTCGTGGGGTGGCCCGGGAATGCGATCGCTACCTAATGGGTCACACAGATTTGCCATAAACATGAACAATCAGTGAGAGGGTATACAATCTTAAGGGCAAACTTGATGTGTAAGCTTTTAAGATTCAATGACATTGCAAGTTGGTGATCCAGCTCCTGACTTTAGTTTGGCTGATGCAGACGGAAATACCGTCAGTCTGGCGGACCTAAGTGGGAAGCGTGTAGTGCTATATTTTTATCCCCGTGATAATACCCCTGGGTGCACAAAAGAGGCCTGTGCCTTTCGAGATAACTATGATGCCTACCAGGCAAAAGACGTAGTTGTTTTAGGCGTCAGTGCCGATGATGCAAAGTCCCATCAAAAATTTATCACTAAGCACGACTTGCCATTTCCATTGCTAGTGGATGAAGACGCTAAAGTTGCCACAGCCTATGGTAGCTACGGTCTGAAAAAGTTTATGGGCAAAGAATACATGGGTATTAGTCGTAGTACCTTTGTGATTAGCCCTGATGGGAATTTAGAAAAAATTTATCGCAAAGTGAAAGCCGAGAAACATCCAGTTGAACTGCTTTCTGACCTCGACGAGCTGTGAACCCATGCCACAATTTTGGCGACCAGTACGTACCCTGCTGGGATTGCTGTTACGGCGACCTCTCATTGGTACCTGTGTGATTCCTATCTTGCCTGATGGCCGTATCGTTTTGATTCAACGCCGTGATAGTGGCCGTTGGGGCTTACCAGGTGGTTTGGTTGACTGGGGTGAGGATATTGCCTCCGCTGCCAAACGGGAGCTATGGGAAGAAACAGGGTTAAGCATATTGAGTATCGGTCGCCTGGTAGGGGTCTATTCTCACCCAGAGCGGGACCCCCGCTTTCATTCTGCCTGTATTGCCCTCGAAGCCTACGTAGATGGTGAATTTAACATCCAGGATAAGGCTGAGGTGATGAGAATTGCTGCGTTTACCGTGGATGACATTCCCCGTGGTAACCTAGCCCACGACCACGATCAGCAGCTACAGGACTACGTGAATGGAGCCACTGTTTTGGCCTAGGTCTGGCAGCAAAATGCCCGTACGCAATCTGCGCCGTCAGTTCAAGCACGGACAGCTGTTTTGGCGAGAAATTGGTCGCGGACAGGCATTGTTTTTTCTCCATGGCTCTTGGGCCGATGGCGATCAGTGGCGTGATGTACTCTCGATTTTGGGACAGCAATATCACTGTTTAGCTCCCGACTTGATTGGTTTTGGTGAATCAGGGCGATTACAGGATAAGTCAGCCTATTCAATCACTATGCAGGTCAATACTTTGGCCGAATTAATCAGTGCTTTACGATTAAACTCTGTTATTTTCGTCGGACATTCCTTGGGGGCGTGGGTTGCTGTTCGTTATGCTCTCCAATATCCAGAGCAGGTGAAGGCGCTCTGTGTTTTGGAGCCTGAGGGTCTGGTGTATGAGCCCAAACGCTGGCGACGGGAACGTTGGCTAGCCAGCCCTTTGGCAGGCCTCTGGTTAGCGATAACTAAACCATTTGCTCGAAAACAGGTGATGGGTCGGACACCAGCCTGGTTTCAGCAATATCACCTGCGAACGTTATTGAAACGTTACCCTGCTGCCTGTCGGCTGCTATTTCAGCGGCGTCGGAACCGATTAGAACCTGAGATTTTGGGCAGTTTACTTGGGAGTTTATCGATGCCGATGGTGGTTCTCCAGGGAGAACAGGCCGGGGAAACCAGTCGGCAATTAACCCAAAGATTTGCAATGGCGGCTCCAGGGGCAATGGTCAAGGTATTACCAGGTACCGATGAACTACCCAGCTATGAAGCCAAAGCCGTGGCTGAGTTTTTAGTACATTGGATCGGATAATACGGAGATTGCAGGCTTACTCCAGCCTTGCCTGGAGTATGGGAGAATTCAGCGAGCAGGTTAGTGTTAGGCGAAATGTTTGACAACCGCTTGAGTAATGTCTCCTTTGGTAATGAAGCGATTATCTTTTTCATCCAAAATTAGCGAAATCAACCCTTGGCTTTTTGTAATCCTTGCCATTGGTTTATTAACGTATAGTTTGTCAATTTGGTGGGGGCTACCTACAACTATCAGCTGGGCTCCTGATGCCATACATCCTTTGGATGTGATTGAAAAGACTAAAGCATATCCCTACCCGCCGCTGCATTTCTATATTTTACATTTTGTTTATGTGCCCTTTATTCTGGCGGCAAAAGTAGGATGGATTAATTTAGAATCAATTTCTGGCATTACGACACTTATGTTAGTGGGTAGAGCCACATCTGTTCTGATGGCATTGGGGATTATTGTAAGTGTATATCTTACGAGTTTAGACGTCAGTGAGAAGCAATTGCCAGCCCTTTTATCGGCTGCTTTTATATTAGGAAATGCTCCTCTGATTTATTACGGAAAAATAATGAATGTGGATGTTCCTTATATTTTCTGGTTCTCCCTTTCGCTAATCTTTTATATCCGTGCAATTAAGTACGATACGCTAATTGACTATTCCTTATTTGCATTGATTTCAATGCTGTCTATCTGCACTAAAGATCAAGCCTATGGCTTGGTAGCCGTGCCAACTATTTTGTTGGCTTACCGATGCTTCCATGGTGGACAGAATAGAAAAACTTTAAGGTTATTGATTCCTACAATTATAGGAATCTCTACTTTCTTAGTGATTCACAATATTGTATTTGATTTTTCTGCTTTCGAAGATCATTTTAATTTCTTAGGAAAATCAAGCTATAGGCCAACCGACTTTACCGATGCACCGATTGTTTATATGCAGAGATATATCTACTTTGTTCTTAGATTCTTTAAAGATATTCAGTTTAATTTAGGTTGGCCTATGTCAATCGTTTCTGTGGGTGCGATCGCGCTCACTTTACTCAGAAAAAACAAACAACCTTTATTACTGTATCTATTGCTTCCTTGCCTTTCCTATTATGGTTTACTTTTGAGTTTTATTATGTACTCCCGCGATCGATTTGTGATCCCAATATGCCTGATTCTCTATATTTTCTGTGGTCATTTTTTGGGTGAACTATTAGAGAGATTTCAGCGAGTACATGTAGCGAAAGTGGGACTATGGTTGACGCTAATGACTTTGTTCACCTATTCATTCTTTTATGCTAATTCAGTCAATTTACTGATGCTGACTGATTCTCGATATTTTGTTGAGGATTGGATGCTCAGCCATATTCACCCTCCTGCTACGGTTGGTTTTGTTGAAAAGTTACGCAATCATCCGCGATTTATAGCGTTACACAGGAAGAAAATCCCTGTTGGAGGGATCTCAAGCGGTAAGTTAGAAGAAACAGTAGCACAACAAGATTTTTCTTACCTGATAACGTCTAGTGGATATGCAGGCAACCGCTTTCCAAAGGGCCATAAAAAATCTCAAGGCTTTGAAAAACTCAAGGATGAGACTCACTATAAGTTAATTTTTTGTCATCGCTCAAAACCGCTTTGGAATTTTCTCCACATTGAAGAACCAACCCCAGCAGAGCATGACGACCCGCGTCGGAAGACCGGTAATCTAAATAAGATCAATCCTGAGATTTGCATGTATGAGAAACGTTAAGGGTGAATCCCAAATGTGGTTGGCCATTAAAAGGATGGTGCCCTATTGGTAAATGAAGACTCGCTTGGCAGCACGAGTAAAGGCTACATAACATAGTTGGTTTCGTTCAACCACTTTTGAGTTTCTCATCAAATCTGGTAAGTCTACAAAAACATCTTGAAATGTTGAGCCTTGGCTTTTATGGACTGTCAGGCTGTAGGCATAGTTCACGTCGTGAAACTGTTGCCGAAATTCCCAAAAGATTTCCCATTGTTTGTTGGTGGCATAGTCTCGTGACCGACGCTCATAATCGGGCATGCTGGTTTCTTGCAACACATTTAGATCTTGAAACTTACCGTCTTCTGTGTATACAACGAGTTGCCAGACGGGCAAACCTTCTATTTTTCCAGGCTTCACTTCTAATACTTCACACTCTTCTGAAGTTTGTAGAATGATACCGCCTTCTTCAAGACAAGGATTATTGGCAATTAGTCGCTCGCCGGGGACAAATTGCTCTAAGTCATTACCGTAAATAGCTTGGCGAATGATGCGATTGAGCGTTTTGACCCGCTGGTTAGTATAGGCCAGGACTCTCACATAGTTGGGGTCAGCTTTGTATTTGTCACAGGTGAAAGCACGGATCAAAACATCGCGCCAGGGGTATTTGGGCAGGACAAAAAAACCTTCGGTGCGGTCTTCATTTACATCACTCTCATACCGAGGCAACTGCCCCCGCTCAATATTCCGGCGAATATCATCAGCAATCACCCCAATTGCCCCGCCATAGCGGATGACCTGGGATAATGATGACTGATGCATAATCTGACTAAAGCAGCAAGACTCCGTTTCATTAACGGGCGGCAGCTGGGCCGGATCCCCGACAAATAGCATCTGGGTGGGAATATCTAATCGAGAAATCGCCTCCACCAGAAGCTTCCACATTTCCTGGTTGATCATGGAGCACTCGTCCACGATTACCAATCGATAGTCCGGCACCTGATTATGCTGATCGCTGACGGACTTAAAAATCTGCTCACCGCTGCCCGTATCGATAACGGGCTTTAACCCCAGTAGCCGACAGCAGGTGACTGATTCCACATCCTTAATATCCCAATGGGAGGACATGGTTTTAAGTACTTTGGTGGCTTTATTACTAAAAGCGGTTAGCACAATCGGCCAGTCGCAGCCTTGGTCGCGCAAATGGGTGACCAGAGCCTGTAATAGGGTGGTTTTGCCCGTACCTGCATAACCCGTCAGCAAGTAAAGCTTTGACGGACTTTGTAAAAATTCTTCAATGGCTTGCAGGGCGTCCCACTGCTCCTCACTTAGCTCAATCCCTGGCAGTATTTCTGGAATCGTGGCAGTGCTATCCATCCGAACCTAGCGTCAGGGTACGTTCCTTATCATATCGAAGGCCATCAAATGAATACAAGTGAACTAACAAAGGTTTTGTATTTATCTATTCGATAGTGAGAGATTGCTCTCACATGGGATCTCCCCCCCTTGAGCGGGTGTTTTGCCTGTAGTGTCTCAGGTATGCTAGAGGCCGTTAACCTATCGTGTTCTGTTTTTATGCCTGTGGGGGGTCGCCATATATCACACATCAAAGGGCAGATTGATCGATATATTCATGCGCCCCAGACGGAAATAGCTTTAGTTACACTGATTTTATTATCAGTGGCTTTGGTCGTCATTGAGGTGGTGCTGGAGGCTAGAGGTCTTGAAAATCTTTGGGTGAGCCATCTGCAGACGGGCCTTACCAGCATTTTTATTCTGGAGCTTGGCTGCCGCTATTGGGTGGCACGCAAAAAACGACGCTTTTGGCGAAATTATTGGTTGGATGCTTTGGCCGTAATGCCGATGATAACGGCCTTTCGGCTACTGAGACTGCTGCGAATTTTACGACTGCTGCGGGCTGGAATTTTGCTAAATCGGAGCTTAGGGCGGTTGTCGAGTGCGATCGCAACTAGCCTTGGCCTCCAAATCGGTGTATTTATGATTATGGGTCTGATCGTGCTCACTGGCGGTCTGGCTACCTATCTCTTTGAAGCCCCTGCTAATCCTCGTATTCATTCCCTGCGCGACTCCATGTGGTGGAGCTTTTTATCCCTAGTGGCCGGAGAACCCATTGGCGGTGACCCCCAAACTGACATTGGTCGTGTCATTGCCCTAGTGATCATGATGGGGGGATTAACCACCTTTGCTGTGTTTACGGGTGTTGTCTCTGCTGTGATGATGCGCAAACTAGAAACATTTATGGACTTTAAAGCCTTGGAAATTGATGAACTGCGCGATCATATTGTGATCTGTGGCTGGAATCGAGGTGGTCATCTCATCGTTGAAGAGTTGCTGGCCGATGGTGATATGGAGCACTATGCCGTGGTGATTGTTGCAGAAGAGACCGAAGAGCCTTCCCAGGTGCTAGCCCATCTAAATCAATCCCAGTTATATTTTTATCCTGAGGACTATACTAAAATCGATATTCTTGAAACAGTCGGTATTTTGCATGCGTCGCGAGCAATTTTGCTGGCAGATGCTACCCACCCCCGCACAGATCAGGATCGAGACGCTCGAACTGTTTTAGCAGCACTGACCATCGAAAAACTAAACCCGTCGATCTACACCTGTGCGCAATTGTTGGATCGGCGCAATGATGTTCAGCTAAGGCTTGCGGGTGTGGATGATGTGATTGTGACAGAGGAAGTATCGAGTCATCTAATCGCAACATCTGCTCGCAACCAAGGGTCAGTCGAGGCCCTGGCCGAGCTGCTGACGGTGCAAAGCGGTAATCAAATTTATGAAATACCGATGCCACTTGCCTGGGTAGGTAAACAATATTGGTCGTTAGCCCAACACCTCAAACAACAATCAGATGCTCTGTTATTAGCTGTTGAGTCCATGCAACAAGAACAACGCATCACACAAGTAAATCCGCCAGCAACCTTATTGTTGTTGGCGGATGATCGATTAGTGATTATTGCTCGCCAGGCACCTAAACTCTGACGTTGGAGGTTGATTATGCGTTTATAAAGGGGCCAATTCTCCAGTTTCTAGGGAGGATGCCTGTTCTTGATAGTCAATCGTCACAATTACTGGTGTGATCTTAGGAAGATCTTGGAAGCCGCGCATATCAAATTCCAAGGGTCCTTCTTCTAAGGTGCTACCTGCTAAGAGGCCTGCTAAGGCACCCTCTGAGGCATTCAGCGGTTGGTGATGAGTTAATTGAGCCGTCACTGAAATATAAATTCCAAATAGCACAACACCAAAAGCGCACCAATTGATTAGACTGAGGGATTCACCAAAGAAGACAACCGCCATCAGTGCAGAAATGACGGGAATGGCAAGCATGGAAACCGTAACTAAACCCGCTGAAAACTCTTTCAGAGAATAGGTGAGTAACCCTTGACCCAATGCTTGGGAAATAACTGCAAGGGCAATGACCGCGACCCAGCCTTGGATGGTCGACGGAAAAAATGCTTCATGGCTGCCTAGCATAATAACGGCTGCAAAGAGACTACCAATAAAGCTGTTCCACATCATAATCCAGGAGGTTTCATGTCGTGGTGTTAATCGATCAATGCACAAAATATTGATCGCGGCCAATAATGAGGCACCCATCGCAGCAATATCGCCTGAAAAGCAGCCTTCTATAAGCTGTAAATCTTGTAGGCTGATGATAATTACTCCTGCGATAGCGACCCCCATACCGAGTAGAAACTTTTTGCTAAAGGTTTCTCTAAATAAAAGCCAACTTATTAACGTAGTAAAAATTGGCAACATATTATCTAGTAGTGTGGCGTTGGCGACGCTGGTTTGGGTCAACGACCAAGACCAGAGGCTTAAAGAGCCGGAAAAAGATAGGCCAGACAGTATCAGCAAAAAAATATCCAGACGTTGTAGCTGGAGGAGGGGCAATAGACCGCCAATTGTTCTTTCCCTAGGGCCTTCAGGACTTAGGGATGGAGCTTGAACATGCTGGAATCGATGCCAGCCTAAGAAAACTAACGTAGCAATGCCTAATCGGTTAAATGTAATAGCGTAGGGGCTAATTTCTGTCTGAACTACCACAATCAGAATAGCGGCGCATGCTATGCCGATTAGTGCAAAAACGAGAGAAACTGTTCCCATCAATTGGCTTGAACTTTCAATAGCGGGAACTTGAGGAAACAAGCGCCCAGAGTCTTTACGCACAATCATCGTTTAGGTGCTGTATCCGTTTGAAATTGAACCTAATCACTAGACTATAACGCTGGTCGAGCTGATTTTTGGAAGGGTAGTTCACAAATGTAATTATAGATACGGTTTTCTATGTTTTTTCTGCCCTTTAAGCACTCAATATGAGTGGTTGAAAGCCTTTGTGGGAAAGCGTTCAAGCCCGATAGTCCACTAATTATAAAGCGCTAAATGGATCCTGCAATTGTCAGTTATTTTTGATGGCTTTGTCATGAAACCTTGGTAATTTATCTCAAGCTGAAACACCACTCACCGCCTTACCCAAAAACTCGAGTTTGACCAATATGCTGCTATGTCCGGTATCAGTTTCTGTAACCTCGGTCAGGCTAGCTGTAGTACTGCCTATGCTGATGACTGTAAAGCGCTAAAGCAATGAGGCGATTGCTACAGATATTAGCGGCGGTCAATAAGTGGATGTAGAACCATGGTTCAGCAAGGACAAAACATACAAAGCATAAGGGTGAAGCGTTGGTTACTTTGGATGGGGGCAATGGCGTTAGTGGGAGGTACCTTAAGTGCCAGGGCTAACCTGTCGTCTGAATCAGTGACCATGACAATGGCACCCGCGATCGCGAATGAGGTCCCTTCAATGAATGAGGTCCCTTCGCAGTGAATGAGGTCCCTTCAGTGAATGAGGTCCCTTCAGTGAATGAGGTCCCTTCAGTGGATGAGGTCCCTAAAATCGTGCGTCAACAAACATTTGATAACTATCGTCAGGTAATTGAGCGTACACGGTCGATGATTTACGACCAGCCGAGTCAAACCCTGGCAGATCGTTGGGGCCTGGATATCCTGGACGTTACTTGGGAGGATACTGGGCGCTACGATAATTCGGCAGTGGGGCCTAACATCAGTGATATGACGATTCAGGTGCAGCAGCAGGATCCCGATACGGGTGAATATTCGCTACATCTGATGCCTGTTATTCGTTATCCCAATTTTGCTGATTTGACGGGTGATGTTCCGATCGATCAGTTTTATGTCTTGACTGGTAACGAAAAGGGTGAGGACTTAAGGCGGGTTTCCTTGACGGATGTTTTGGGGGATTTACGCCGTTATCTCAGTCAGCCAGAGTCGTGGGCTGGGTCTGAAAAATCTTTGTTGGCAGATCGTGATAGCCATGTGTTGGTCAGCGCCCAAGCAGCATTTTTGCCAATTCCCCTAGCAGAGGCCGCCACGTTTAATCCTGTGTTGTTTAACTATCAGTCTTATCCTGGGGATCCGGCTGTACTAACGCTGTTGGTTACCCGTGAAGGAACCAGTGCCACCATTATTGATAATCAGCGGGATGGGTTTGATGCTGGAGGTACTTGGGGGCAGCGGTTATTTTTTAATCAAAACGGTGAGCGGGCCAGCTTAACAGGTCAGCGCTTGAGCGATTTTCAATCTGAGTCGAGTAGGGATCCATCCTCTGCCAGTGATCAGTCTGTTAGGTCTGATGCTGAAAAAGAAGGGCTGAATATGGTCATGCTGATTCAGGTGCCGTTGAAACAGAAACAACCCTTTTTACCCAATGCGCCGATGGTCTTAGCGGATGCTATGCCTATGGAAGCGGAAATGAGCATGGTTGCCCGTGGCAGTAGTAATGTGGAGGCAGCGGTGATTGGCCATGGCGCGATTGAAGGGCCCTTTACTGAAATTGATAATCTGGACATCGAACGGGATCCTGATTTTCCGATTCGGGTGACGGTGCAGTTTTATAAGGCTACTAGCAACGGCGTGGTCTCTGCCGATGACATGCGGGAAATCCATGAACAGATTCAAAAAGTCTATGATGATGCCGATTATGTAGGTAGTCTGGTCTTAGACGGTCGTCAGGGGCGACCTACTGAGTATGCGGGGGATCACCAGCAACCAGATGATTGGTGGGAAAACTTTTGGGAGCACTCCCGTGAGCGCTTGGATATGAGTGAGGAAGAGGCAAGAGAACTTTGGGAAAGGTTGCGAGGTAAGTAGGGTTTAATGGTCTGCTTGGAGAGCGTTGGCTTCGACTACGCTCAGCCAACGTGCTTATCCTGTTGCTTTGGTTCGGTCTTTTCACCATCAACCCGAACATATTTTATGGACGCTCCCAGTTGTCCTTTTGTAAGCTAAGAATATAACCCTTCACCTGGTTGAATCATGTCTGCTATAGTGCCCTCCCAGCAAGTTCAAAATCGGACAACCGCTAGTTATCTGTTGTGGATAGGTTGGCTGTTTGGTGTAGGTGGGCTGCACCGACTATACAACGGCAAAATTGCATCGGGGCTACTTTGGCTGTTTACGTTTGGACTGTTTGGATTTGGGCAATTGGTGGATCTGTTACTGATTCCAGATATGGCTAAAAAACGTCATCGTCAGCTATTCGGTGATCAACCCTCTAACTTTGACCTAAATCCTGTTGTCCCGGCTGAAGTTAGCCAAGACACGCTAGCGGTTAAGCTACTGCGACTGGCTAAGCTTCACGGTGGTCAGGTTACGGTTACCCAGGCTGTGATGGAAACTGGGCAGTCCTTCGAAACTATTGAGACTGAACTTAAAACGATGGTTAAGTCTGGTTATGCCGATGTTACAAATCGCCCCGGCTCAGGTGTAGTGGTGTATGAATTCCCAGAGCTGATGTGACCCTTTCTGCATCCCCATCGAAAAAAATGTTTCTACAATAGGCAACTTCTTGACAGCCTAGGATTAGCGCTTTTGTAACTAAGCTCGCTCCCAGGGCACATGCGGTAAGTCCTATCAAGCCAATCAAACCATCGTCATTTAAAAGCCCAAAGCCAATTATAAAAATACAGATGGCAGGTATGGTGTTGGTGCCAGGAAAGGGAATCATCATGCAGGCTGCCAACAAGGCAACGATGACACCCAACAGGAAACGACCGAGTGTGCTTTTGCAGACTATCGATAATCGCGGCTTAGAGATTGCCTCTATGCGTCGTAGCCAGGGTAATCCAATTTTTATAAAATTCCGAACTTTTCCCCTCTCAAAACCTCGTTCTAGCCACTTCTCGGGTAGTGATGGCTTCCTCTTACCTCGTATTAGCTGAAATGCTAATACGATGATCACAATACCTAATGGTGTTGATATTACAGGTGCTGGCAGAGGTAAAGCTGATGGTAGTGAAAGTAGGACAAATAGAAAACCAAAAGAATGCTCACCCCCCAAAGTCAGCAATTCTTTGAGGGTTACATTTTTGGATACTTGGACTTCCAGAGGACTGTTGTCTGTCGCTGTTGGAGCATCCAAAAAATAGCGCTGCAGTTCAGCGGATAGTTTAACCATAGTGGGTCAGTTTAGAAGTTACTTATATATGTTTCGCCTAAGACTTAATTGTTCTGGAGGCGTAAGGAATTAAACTTTGTCCACATCCAGAACGGTCGCTTTACCACAGAGAAAATTATAGGTTTCAATTTGGATGTAGTTGATATTTCAAAGCTTCTCCAGATTGACTCAAAGCTCAAACCTGTAGTTCCATCAGCTAGCTTAGCTGCACGGGACAGCACCTGGATAGATCGATGACTCTATTTACTGAGTTTGATGGACCTGGTCGCAGAATTGCTGGATGGCTTGGATGGCTTGCGATCGCAAATCCACTAGTGGTTTGGCAAACGGTGGTTGCCAAGCTGATAGCCCCAACAGATCTGATGTCACCAGAATCTGGCCATCACAGTGAGGGCCTGCACCAATCCCAATAGTAGGAATACCCAAGGTTTGGCTAATGGTTTTGGCCACATCATAAGGAATGTGTTCTAAAACGATGGCAAACGCCCCTGCACGTTCTAGGGCCAGCGCTTCCTGAAAAATCTGCTCAGCGTCTTCTGGGGTTTTACCCTGTTGACGAAACCCACCAAACTTATGCACCGATTGGGGCGTCAGACCCACATGTCCCATTACAGGGATGCCAGTTTGAGTCAGGCGAGTTACCGTTGCTGCCATGGGTGGTTGTCCCCCCTCTAACTTCACGGCTTGGGCCCCCGTTTCCTTCATCACCTTGCCAGCATTGATTAAAGCTTGCTCAGGACTGACCTGATAGCTTAAAAATGGCAGGTCTACCACCATAAAAACCTTAGATAGACCACGGCGGACGGCTTTAGCATGATGGATAATTTCATCCAATGTCAGCGGTACTGTATTCTCATAGCCCAGGATAGTCATGGCCAGCGAATCGCCGACTAAGGCAATATCCACGTTAGCTGCATCTACAAGCTGTGCAGAAACGTAGTCCCAGACCGTTAGTGCCGCTAAGGTACGTCCCTCTTCTTTTCGGCGGGCTATCTGAGAAACCGTGATGGGCATGGCTGATTACACCGTAGTCATTTTCTGTCGACAAATATTGTGGATGGTTTGACCATCCCTTCTACAATTAGGCCACAGCTAAACCATTTTGAGGGTGTACCAAGCGATCTATATTTTCTACTCTTTCCTATCTGTAAGTTATCTATCGACATACTGAAGCTTAGTTAGCAAAGGCATCATGGGTAGAAGCCCGTCCAGTAGAAAGGCTAACCCAGCCTAAGCCTTGAGTAGTTCCGACCCAGAGTTTATCGCTTACATCAGTCGCTATAGAGAGTACGTGACTGGAAGGAAGATTGGGTACCTGACTCACAATCGCTCCATTGTACGGATTGAGCTTAAATAAACCATTCTCAGTCCCTACCCACAGACTTTGGGTTTTATCAAACGCAATATCCGTCACACTTTTGCCGCGCATTTGCGTGACAGAACGGAGCAGTGCTCCAGTATCTGCATCAAAGACAAATAATCCTTGGGATGAGCCTACCCACAGCTGCCCTTGGGGTCCTGTGGAAATGGTTTTAACGGAGCCCCCTGGGATGCTAGACACTCGATTTAGAATAAACGCACTGGCAGTATCTACACGCACTAGACCTGTAAGCGTCCCAACCCAAAGTTGTCCTGTTTTGTCTATGGTGAGCGCATTGGCGCTAATGCCTGGTAAATCTTGCAGTGTTGTCATTAGCAAACCCCGGTCAGGACTAATCATCGCCAGACCCCGATCCGTACCTGCCCATAAAAAACCACGACCATCAATCACCATATCCAAAATTCGATTAGACGGGAGACGGAAGTTTTGGGCTGTAATTTGATTGATCCGTGGATCGACCCTAACCAGGCCGTTGTAAGTGCCCAGCCAGATACGGCCTACCCGATCTTGAGTCATCGCGTCAATAAAACGGTTAGGTACGTTGACCCGAGATTGAATCACTCCTGTGGCTGGATTGATGCGGGCCAGACCTTGGTGAGACCCCACCCAAAGACTACCAGTATAGTCTGACTGTAGTGCCCCTACCTGTAAATCGGCGGCTAGTGGGTTGGCCTGATAGGGCCGATCTGAAGGCAGCGGCACCGATCTTGGCGGTGGGTCAGTATAGAGTGGAGTCCGGTTTGATTCTTGAGCACTAACCGGTAGCACGGCGCTCCAAAAAAGTGTTGCCCCTACGGCTATTTGAATAAGTCGTTTAGCAGAAACCACAGTGACGTCTCCAATAGTTCATTAGGTATAGGTCTTAACGTCCTACGCTATTTCTAGCCTACGCTAGCCAACAGGTAACCTGGTGCTCTTGATAACTTGCCCAAGCATTTATGTCAATCTAAATCAGCCTAAAGCAATCATTAGTAAATCTAAAAACTTTATTAGGAGAGAAAAAACATTCTCAACAACTGTGGAACATTAAAGTTATACAAACGTTGCCACCAAACAAGTCTGGTCAATCAGTGAATCGCTGCATTCTGTATAGCTAGACTCATATTTCAAAAACTTAATGGTACTCCACGTAGATTCATAAATAAAAGTTATGAATCTATACAGAACTTCCAAAACGCTACTTATCAAATCGCTGATAGTATTCTTAAAGAATTAGGTAGTTTTCATTACCTAAAGCAATAAGGAGAACAGTCAATTTGGCTGTCTGGCAGCTTTTGCTGCTCGATACCACTTTGGAACTTAGAGCCGCCTTAGGGGCTAAACATTTTTCACGTCCAGAACTGTCGTTTTGTCGTGGAGAAACTGCAGGTTTTTACTTGGATGTGGTTTGGTGGCCTTCGTCAGGCTGACCCTGTAGGCGTTGCAACAGTTCTAAGCCATCTAGTTTGATCACAGGAAGGGAGATATGTCTTACTCTCAGACGTCGACGCAGTCGAAGGCTGGTTATAGTGCTGGTGTAAAGGATTACAAGCTGACCTATTACACCCCTGATTACACGCCTAAAGATACCGATATTTTGGCCGCTTTCCGGATGACCCCCCAGCCTGGGGTTCCTCCTGAAGAGTGTGCAGCTGCTGTGGCTGCAGAATCTTCCACCGGTACTTGGACCACTGTATGGACTGACCTTTTGACCGACATGGATCGGTATAAGGGTCGTTGCTATGATATTGAGCCCGTACCTGGCGAGGACAATCAGTATATTTGCTACGTAGCCTATCCTCTGGATCTATTTGAGGAAGGTTCGGTTACTAACTTGCTTACCTCTCTTGTAGGTAACGTATTTGGTTTTAAGGCTCTACGGGCTCTACGTCTGGAAGACCTACGGATTCCGGTGGCTTACCTTAAGACCTTCCAGGGACCTCCCCACGGTATTCAGGTTGAGCGCGACAAGTTGAATAAGTATGGTCGTCCTCTGTTGGGGTGTACCATTAAGCCCAAGCTTGGTCTGTCTGCTAAGAACTATGGCCGTGCGGTTTATGAGTGCCTACGTGGTGGTCTGGACTTCACCAAGGATGACGAGAACATTAACTCTCAGCCTTTCCAGCGCTGGCGCGATCGCTTCTTGTTCTGTGCTGATGCCATTAGCAAGGCTCAGGCTGAGACTGGCGAAATCAAGGGTCACTACTTAAACGTGACAGCTGGTACGTGCGAAGAGATGCTGAAGCGGGCTGAGTTTGCTAAAGAACTAAAGCAGCCCATCGTTATGCATGACTTCCTGACTGGTGGATTTACTGCTAATACTACTCTGGCCCACTGGTGTCGTGATAATGGGTTATTGCTTCACATCCACCGAGCGATGCACGCGGTAATCGACCGTCAAAAGAACCACGGTATTCACTTCCGTGTTCTAGCTAAGTGCTTACGGATGTCCGGTGGTGACCATATCCACACTGGTACTGTGGTTGGTAAGCTTGAAGGTGACCGTGCAGGTACACTTGGTTTCGTAGACCTGCTACGTGAGAACTATGTAGAGCAAGACAAGTCTCGTGGTGTTTACTTCACTCAAGACTGGGCTTCCATGGGTGGTGTAATGGCTGTGGCTTCCGGTGGTATCCACGTATGGCACATGCCTGCTCTAGTTGAAATCTTTGGTGACGACTCCGTACTTCAGTTCGGTGGTGGTACTCTGGGTCACCCCTGGGGTAACGCTCCTGGTGCAACTGCTAACCGGGTTGCCCTTGAAGCTTGTGTTCAGGCTCGTAACGAAGGTCGCAACTTGGCTCGCGAAGGTGGCGATATCATCCGTGAAGCTTGTAAGTGGTCTCCTGAGTTGGCTGCAGCTTGCGAACTTTGGAAGGAAATCAAGTTCGAGTTCGACACTGTAGACACACTCTAATCACTAATGCTGGGGTAGCAGTTGAAGTAATAAAGCTAAAACTGCTGCTCCGGTTACTGCATCAGCTATTTGAAGCTGCTTTAATGCTTGTGATGCATTGAGTCTCACCAATGGACCTAAAGCGAATTGCAAAAGATACGGCTAAGACGCTGACAAGCTATTTAACCTATCAAGCGGTTCGAGTGGTCATAGGTCAGTTGAAAGAGACAGATTTGCCTCGCTCTTACTGGTTCAATGAGTTTGCTACCCGAGATAAGTTACAGGATGGAGAAGTCTTTATTGCTGCGCTTATGCAGGAGCAGGCTGATTTAGCCCTTCGGGTCATGACTGTCCGGCAACATCTTGCGGAAGAGATCACTGAATTTCTTCCAGAGATGGTAACAACGGGCATTCAACAAGCGAACATTGAGCATCGTAAGCAGCATTTAGAGCGCATTACTCAAATGAGTTCTGAAGAACTTCAGGGTAGGGCGGATGCAAATGATGGAGATTCTCAGTCTGACTAAACCGTTGTAAACCGATACTGACGAGTAGATTATGAAAACTCTGCCTAAAGAGCGTCGTTACGAAACGCTATCCTATCTTCCTCCTCTAAGTGATGCTCAGATCGAGCGTCAGATCCAGTATGTTCTTGAGCAGGGCTACTTCCCTGCTGTTGAGTTCAATGAAACTTCTGATCCTGAAGTTTACTACTGGACTATGTGGAAGCTGCCCATGTTCGACGCTAAGAGCACTCGTGAAGTGCTAGACGAAGTTCAGGCTTGCCGTTCTGAGTATCCCGACTGCTTTATTCGTGTAGTTGGTTTTGATAACGTGAAGCAGTGCCAAATCCTTAGCTTCATCGTTCACAAGCCTGGTTCTGGCAGCAGCTATCGTTATTAAGTTGGCTATTAGCTCAGTACTATTGAGCTAGTAATTTCTGAGTAATGGGAGCTGAGTACTCAGCTCCCTGTTTTTGTATTAGGATATGCCTGCGAACGAGCTCCAGTGCTGCATGTGGTTTTGCTGACATGTTAAGAACAGTCAAAATTGAAAATTTTCGCAGCTTTCACCAATTTGAGCTAAACGATCTTGGCAGAATAAATTTATTGGTTGGTGCGAATAATAGCGGCAAAACGTCGGTTTTGGAAGCTATTCATCTGTTGCGCGCTCAGGGGAATCCTAGAGCTTTTATCGAACTGATGGAAAGCCGAGGAGAATACATAATCGGTGAGTCAAAATCTAACCGTGAGTGGAGTATTCGCCACCTTTTCCATGGTCATAGTTTTGAGGCAGGCAGTGAGTTTTCCATAGCAGGGGTAACACGGAAGGCTGAAAACCCGGAGCAGTTGACCGTGTCGGTTTCAACTCATGATCCTCGGCGTCATGCTTTTCGTGAAGATATTAGTCGTTCTCTAGACATAGAGAACGAAGATAGACTTAGTTTGTTTGAAGCTTATGACCTTACAGTTGATTGGTCATTTGGAAAGGAGCGTAACTCCTGGGATAGCATTGTGTCTCTTCAGGGCGGTTTATCGTTACTTGCTTCCCCCATACCACCTCGCCCTGTAAGAGCTGGTCAATCTTCTCCAAGCAATAATCTTAAAGTTGAATTTTTAACCTGTGCAGGATTAAGTGTTGCTCAAGTCGTCAAATGGTTTGACAAAATTGTATTAACTCCTGAAGAGGAAAATGTATATGAAGCGCTTCGAACAATTGAACCCAATATCAAGCGAATTGCAACCGTCAACAATAGCAAGATATCTGAGGGAATATCTGCTCAGAAAGGGTTTGCTGTCTTAATCGATGACTATCGAGTGCCGATTGGCAGTATGGGCGATGGTATATGGCGCATGTTGGGATTAGTATTAGCTTCCATACAGGTATCCAATGGCTGTCTATTGATTGACGAAATTGATACTGGGCTTCATTTCACCGCAATGACCGACATGTGGAAATTGATTTTGGAAATAGCGAGGCGTCTAAATGTTCAGGTGTTTGCAACAACTCATAGTAATGATTGTTGGCAGAGTTTAGCCGCTGTCGCCAACCAATATGATACTAGCGATGATGGCATTACGATTCAACGCATAGAGCGAAATAATTCGATGAGTATTGTCTTCTCTGAAGAAGAAATGCTCATAGCCGCTAATAGAGGTATTGAGGTGCGTTAGTTTTGAGCAGTCGTCACTATAAACCCAAGAAACTAATTGTTGAAGGATATCAAGATAAAAGAGTGATACCAGAATTAATTGAGGCCAATGGTATCAATTGGGGTGAGACACGTGAAGAAGCCATTGTTGATATTGAGGTTTATGGTAGCGATCAATTTATTGATTCAGCTATTATTTCTACCGAGCTAAAGGCGTCGGGATTATTAGCATTAGGTTTGATAGTGGATGCTGACAGTAATCTCAATAATCGTTGGCAAAGCATCAAAAATGCCTGTTCTAAGAGCATTGCTGATATGCCAGACACCTTGCCTGAGACGGGCTTAATCCACACTACACAATCAGGAGTCAAGTTGGGTGGATGGATTATGCCAGACAACCAAGCACAGGGAATGCTTGAAACTTTTCTTAGCTATTTAGTGCCGGATGTCAGTGAATTCCTATGGCAGTATGCGCAGGAAGTGACTCAAGTAGCTAAACAAAAGGGAGCAGCCTTTATTGATGAGCACTTTGACAAAGCCAATATTTACACTTGGCTGGCATGGCAATGTCCACCAGGACGTCAACTACACAATGCTGTGATGGAGAAAATTCTGGATTCGACGCATCCAAAGGCACAAGCGTTTGTCAATTGGTTCAAGCAGTTGTACGAACTTTAGTGTGGCAATGTTGCTAGACTTTGATAGCGCTGGGTTCGGCAGCGGCGGCGATAATGCGATGACAGCCTGACTCTGGGTAGGCCCAGCCGCAGTAGCATTCTTTGGGGTTGCCCCAGCATAGTCCCAGGTATAACTCACTGCGAGTGGCGCTGATATCTGCCCATTCAGTTTCTTGTATGTAAGTTTCAACGGTGGCGCTATCTATCTCAATGGGGTCATGTCCTGCTTCCCACAGCCTTAGGCCTGGGATGGAAGCATGCCAAAATTCGATAATACTTGATTTGGCCGTTGCCAAAGTAGCTTTATCCGCTGGGATCGCCGTTAGGTCTGGGTGAATTTCTGGCAGCTTAATAGTCTGGCCTTTAAAGGTACAGGGATGCCAGACGAGGCCTGAAACATTATGGTCTCGTTGGTACTGATGAATTTGATCGCGAAAATCTTTGAATGCAAAGACCTTGCTAAGTTTGTCTGCACCAATAGCTTTAGAAACGACAGGATTTGCCAGGCGATCGTCAGTTGATAGTAATACGCGCTCTCCGCGCCAGGCGGCCTTGAGTTCTTGATCGAGGATGTCGATAAGTTCCTGAGTGGTGTAGGTCATTACTCTACCGGGCGGCTTGATGGCATTTTAGCAAGCGTTGTTAGTTGGTGCAGTAAAGTAACGGACTTGTTCAAGGAATTGAGGTAAAAGTGAGTGGGCAATAGTCAATGGCAGTGGTAAAAACATTGTATGCAATGTACCTGGGCAATGAACGGTTGGGGTTGTGCCCGACATGGCAACGGTCAACGGTTAGATAACGAACGGAACGATGCCAGGAGTAATTCGTATAGGCCTGCAGTGTTGACGGAAGCCGCTACGTTTACGTTGGGTGGCTGACCGGTGCGTCCCCACCAGTCGGTTGGGGTTGTGCCCGACATGGCAACGGTCAACGGTTAGATAACGACGGTGCGTCCTAAATTATCTGGACTGGTGGTATCGACAGTGGCGTAAGTGGGTTTGAAGGTAAATAGCCCTGGTTGTAGTAGATACGCAATCACACAGGGGTCATGGAGTGGAGCGCCGTCCATACCATAACGTTCTCTATCGTAGGTACCGTAGTGGGTAAGTAGGTCGGCAGCCGCGTTGCCGACAGCGCTGTTGAGTTGCCTAAAGGCGGTTAAGTGCTTAGCGGTGGTGAGCACTTGATGGGTGGTGTCTAGGGTAATTAATTTAATGGGAATGCCTGACTCAAAAACCGCCTTTGCTGCATGAGGATCAACATAGATATTAAATTCGGCGGCGGGAGTTATGTTGCCGTGGGTGATGGCTCCTCCCATGGCAATGATCTGCTTTATCTTGGTGGCAATCTGAGGGGCTTGAATAAGCGCAACAGCGATGTTGGTTAAGGGTCCGAGGGTGGCTAGGGTAATCGGCTCTGGTGCCTGTTGCAGGGTGTCGATTAAAAATGCAACAGCGTGTTGCACCATTAGTGACTGTTTGGGTTCAGGTAGCTCTGCTCCTTGTAAACCGGTGGTTCCGTGGATATTCGCAGCAGTTGCTAAGGGGCGTAATATCGGTCGAGGACAGCCTGCATAAACAGGGGCGTTTACCCCGGTTAGAGCACAAATCTTGAGGGCGTTTTGGCTGGTGTAGTGGAGGGAGACATTGCCTGCGACGGTGGTGATGCCAAGGATATTTAACTGGGTGGGATGGGCCAGGGCGAGGAGGAGCGCGATCGCATCGTCCACCCCAGGATCGCAATCAATGATAATCGGACGCGCCATGGGCTGATCAAAGGAAAATCTGGCTGTCTAGCTTGTAGCGTATTCGATCATATACGCTAGCGTGGTAGCACGGTATAGGACGTAGTTGAATGCAGTATCCCCCTCATCAGCCTGTCGTCAGAGCTTTATTGTTTAGTCTGTGCTTGCTTGTGGCTAGTTGTGAAGGTAGCCCCTTGGGGAGTTCCCTGGAAAAAACCTTGGAGCCCGATCCACGTCTAGTGGACGAAGATACTTCAGAAGAAGACACTGCGAATCGTGCAACAGCCAGTACGCCAGATGTGGTTTCTAGTACTACTGACCCAAGTACAACGGCGGAAACGCCGGTAGAAGACACGGTAGGGGCAGAGGCTGTGAGCCAAACAGAGGGGCCAGAGACAGAGTCCCCCCCCGCTCCTACATTTACCCAAGCCAGCTACATCGATATTGGCGAAGCACCCGAAGAACTGCAGCAGTACATTGAGGACTTAGTCAGGCTGAATGTATTAATGATGATTGATGTTGAGGCAGATGACAATATCGAACGTAACCCCAATGAATTTTTGCCTAATCAAGTGATTACTCGTCGTGAATATGCCCGTTGGCTACTGGCGGTTAATAATCAGTTTTATAGCGATCAAAGTTCTAAAAAGATTCGACCAGCGGTTGAAAGTGCCCAACCAGCTTTTCAAGATGTGGGTAAGGCCAATATTGATTTTTCAGCGATCCAGGGATTGGCTGAGGCAGGTATTATTCCCAGTTCCCTAAATGGCAGCACGACAGTGGTAAAATTTCGCCCTGATGATCCCCTAACCCGTAAGGATCTGATTCTTTGGAAGGTCCCTCTCGATACACGTGCACCATTGCCAGCTGCTACTGTTACCGCTGTAGCAGACGTGTGGGGGTTTCAGGATGCTGGCAAAATTGAGCCGATAGCCCTTAAGGCAGTCCTGGCCGATCATAGTAATGGAGATTTTGCCAATATTCGTCGAGCCTTGGGGTACACCACATTATTCCAACCAGATAAGGGCGTTACCCGAGCTGAAGCTGCCGCCGTCCTTTGGCGATTTGGTAATAGCACCGAGGGTATTAATGCCGCCAAAATTTTGGCAGCAGAGCAGAAAAAAATAGTTAACGATGCTGATGACGCTGAGACAGAAGACAAGAATCCAGAATCTTAACCTTTGTAGGGGCGTTGCATGCAACGCCCCTACAAAGGTTAGACTGCAATAGCATTAGAAAATTTCCTAATACCCCCACGACATGGGAGAATGAAGCCCGCTTATTTTGTCAGGTAAAAATGTGGTGAAGGCCATTGTGATTGGTAGTGGTGGGCGTGAACACGCCATGGCATGGGCATTGTTACAGTCGCCTAAGGTGACTGCAGTGGTGTGCATTCCGGGGAATGGTGGTACGGCTACACTACCGGGCTGTAGCAATTTAGCTATGTCCGTTGATGATGTGGAGGGGATTGCTCGGTTTTGTTTGGTACAAAATATGGGCCTGGTGGCGATTGGTCCAGAACAGCCCCTAGCCGATGGTGTTGCTGACGGGCTGCGGGCCCAAGGGATTACTGTGTTTGGCCCTGGGCAAGATGGCGCGCAGCTAGAAGCTAGCAAGGTTTGGGCAAAGGCGTTAATGCAAGAGGTAGGGATTCCCACCGCAGCCAGTGCTGTATTTGATAATGGCCAAGAGGCTATTGCCTATGTGGAGATGCAGGGAGTGCCGATTGTCATCAAGGCAGATGGATTGGCGGCGGGTAAGGGGGTGACCGTGGCCATAACCCTGGAGGAAGCGAAGGCTGCGATCGCATCTATGTTTAATGGTCAGTTTGGTGCGGCAGGCGATCGGGTGGTGATTGAAGAATTTCTCACCGGTCAAGAAGCGTCGGTTCTGGCCGTAACTGATGGTGTAACGATTCGTCCCCTGATGCCAGCCCAAGATCATAAACAGGTGGGTGAAGGAGATACCGGTCCTAATACTGGTGGTATGGGAGCCTATGCGCCGACTCCAGTAGTCCCTCCAGAGCTGTTGGATCGGATACAAACTGAGATACTAGAGCCTATGCTACAGGGTTTAAAAGATCGGGGGATTGATTACCGGGGTGTGGTTTATGCAGGCTTGATGATTTCCCCCGAAGGTGACCCCAAAGTGATTGAGTTTAACTGTCGTTTTGGTGATCCTGAAACTCAGGTAGTGCTGCCATTATTAGAGACACCGTTAGATCAGATTATGTTGGCCTGCTGTGAGCAGCGGCTGGAAGACTTGCCTGACTTTGAGTGGAAGTCAGGCTATGCGGCTTGTGTGGTGATGGCGGCTGAGGGCTATCCTGGCAAATATCCCAAGGGTATGGTCATTAGTGGTATTGATGCGGCGACCAATACTGGTGCAATGGTATTCCATGCCGGGACACAATTGGAAAAAGGTGTGGTCCGATCCAGTGGCGGTCGAGTCTTAGGTGTGACTGCTGTCAGTGAAGGATTTGAGAGTGCGATCGCAGATGCCTACCAGGCTGTCAATGCTATCCAGTTTGAAAATGCTTACTATCGAAAAGACATTGGCCATCGTGTTAGGAAGCAGTTTTGAGCCCATTCACTGCCTACCCCCTATTCCCACTCCCCGCTAGAATTCATGTCACAATAGCGTTGAGCGGTTTATGCAGATTGAATGGTTGAGCTGTTTCAAACAATTCGTATTCTAATCGCCGATTGGTGGAAAGATTTTACGCTTCAGACGCGGTTAATGGCAGCGGCCACATTGGTTGTATCTCTAGTTATGAGCAGCCTGACATTTTGGGCCGTCAATACGATTCAGCTCGATGCCCGTTTGAATGACACTCGTTTTGGGCGTGATCTAGGCCTGCTGTTAGCTGCCAACACCGCACCATTGGTCGAATCTCAACAGCTGGATGAACTGGCGCTATTTTCTCGACGTTTTATGGAAAGTACGTCGAGTATTCGCTATATGCTCTATGCCAATCCAGAAGGAAATATTTTTTTTGGTATCCCTTACTACTCTGGCTCAGCGGCCCAAAACTCGCTTACCTTGAGCCGGCGCATGCAGCTTCCAGAGAACTATGTTAATAATGTCGATTTGCCGATGGTGCGGCAACATCTTACACCAGCAGGGGAAGTGACCGATGTATTTGTACCCCTTAAAACAAGGGGTAATCAATATCTGGGGGTATTAGCCCTGGGCATTAATCCTAACCCAACGGTAGTAGCTTCCTCACACCTGACTCGTGATGTCACGATTGCGGTATTTGTTTGTATTTGGGTGATGGTGATTTTAGGGGCGGTGTTTAATGCGCTGACAATTACTCAACCCATTAAAGAACTCCTGACTGGTGTGAAAAATATTGCTGCCGGTAATTTTAAGCAGCGGATTGATCTTTCTCGTGGTGGTGATGAGTTGGGTGAACTCATTCAGAGCTTTAACTATATGGCAGAGCGACTTGAGCGCTATGAAGAACAAAATATTGAAGAATTAACTGCTGAGAAAGCAAAACTAGAACGGCTGGTTTCTACGATTGCCGATGGAGCAATTTTGATCGATGCCAACATGGAAGTGGTTTTGGCTAATACGGCAGCGAGCCGCATTTTTGGTTGGGATGTGCAGCTCCCTCCCGATGGCAACGTATTGAAGCATCTGCCCTCCGAGGTCAGGGTGCAAATGACCCGACCGCTTTATCAGGCGGCCCAAGGAGCTTCCTCTGAAAGCCAAGAGTTTCGTATTGCCTTGACTGAGCCTGTTAGCCGTACTATTCGCGTATTACTAAATTCTGTTTTGGACCAGTCAGGAGAAACCGTTAAAGGGATTGCGTTGACGATTCAGGATATCACCCGAGAAGTGGCTTTAAATGCGGCCAAAAGCCAATTTATTAGCAATATTTCCCATGAACTTCGGACACCTTTGTTTAATATCAAGTCGTTTATTGAAACCCTTTACGAATATGGTGAAGACTTGTCTGATCGTGAGCGTCAGGAGTTTTTGGAGACAGCGAACCATGAAACTGATCGACTGACGCGGTTAGTAAATGATGTTCTAGATTTATCACGGTTGGAGTCTAATCGTCGCTATCAGTTCAATGCATTAGATATTCATCAACCCATTGAACAGATTCTGCGCACCTATCAACTCAATGCCAAGGATAAGGGAATTGAGTTGATTCAAGAGATTGAGGTAGGACTCCCTCCCGTACGGGGGAACTACGATCTGATGTTGCAAGTATTTGGTAATTTAGTGGGCAACGGCCTAAAATTTTCCAGTGCGGGAGGCTGTGTTGCGATTCGAGCCTATCGAGCCCCCTCAATGGTTGATGATCACCCTGACTTTGCCGGTAATCATGTCCGCATTGAAATTGCAGATACGGGTATAGGCATTGCTCCTGAGGATCAAGATGCAATTTTTGATCGCTTCTATCGAGTCGAGAATCGGGTTCATACCCTTGAAGGCACTGGACTTGGGCTGTCTATTGTTAAAAATATTATCAATAAACACAGTAGCAAGATGTGCCTGGTCAGCGAAGTTGGGGTGGGCACGACATTTTGGTTTGACCTAGCTGTTTATGAAGCTCCCCTGGTTAAGGCTGAAGCAGAGGAGCTAAGGGCTGCTAAGGCTCACGGTTCTAACACTCATGGAGAGGGTGCGATCGCACCTGTAGTTGTCCAATCTACACCACCGGAGTTAACCTAACCCACCAACTTGGTAACGATGCTCCAAGCACCTTGCTCACGAGTAGAAAAGTCTGATGGATTAAGCCATTTAGGATCAATAGCCACTGGTTTAATGACCAAGCTTTCTGCAATTGCTCTACCATCCAAGCCTAAGAATTGGGCGTATCGTTTGAGAAATCCCTTGACGTAGATTGCTTCAGGGAGCTGTAACCAGTTACCTGTTTCAATAGCTCGCAATTGCTGCTGTTGAATGTGAGTCCGCGTTGCAACGTGTTGTAAGGATAACCCTTGGCGTGTGCGAATAGCCTGCAAATATCGACCCACTTTCATCAGCTGATGCTCTCGACCGTTCCCACTATGGGAGTTCTCTATTGTTTTAGGAAAAACGCTCATTACTTTACAAATAGATACAACACACCTTTGTGTAGTCTATTGATCCCACTTTTCTGAATCAAGCAGGTCTTACCCTCTCTTTGCGAAGGGGATTGTACTGAGTTTGGTCTGCAGCCATACCATTCAGGCTATGAGTAGCCTCATCATCAAGTGATAAATGGCTGATTTGGTAGAGCTTGAGGTGTTAATTGAGAAAAAAGGTCGACCCCAGTTTTTGTCTTCAATACAGGCTTCATAAGCGTAAATACGTACATCTATGTGTGAAAAACATGACAAAAGTGCTCTGCATATACGTACATTTTTGAATGACTGTTAATACTCATCATATTAAGGACCCTATCAATCTGACCCAAATTACGAAAAATTACCCCATAATCGAACGTAAGAGAGGAGTGGGCAGGAATTCTTGTCTATGGGGTTTGTTATGGCCTTTTCTCCCTCTTTGTTGCAACAACTGCTGCGACGGCACGTTTCGCATCTTTGGCAAAGTCGTCGTTTACCACAATTAGCCCAGCGTACCTGCGAGCTATATTTTGATAGCCAAGGCCCTCGGGCTCAAACCCATTGCCGAGAGGTTTTACAAACTCAGGTAAAGCTTGATGCCCAAAGTTTACAACGGTTTTTTCGGACAGAAATAGGTGACTTATTATTAGAGCGATTAGCTCAGTTGATTGAGTTACCTCACGATAGTGCTGGACGTCAGGCCTTAATTAAGCGGCTTACCAAGGTGGATCAGCTCTCGATTATGAGTGTGTTGTCTCACATTGCAGGCAATTTGCGGACTGATCGTCTATTAGAAACGGCTCAACAAATTAATCTGCTGCTCCAGACAACAGATCAACTGCTGGCTTTACTTAAGACACTGATGGAGCAGGAAGCTATTGACCAGAGCGGGCCTGCCACGGATCTTCGGTTGCCTGGTTCTTGGGGAATACGTCAGCGAATCTTGCGCTTGCATCGACAATCGTTGCAGCCATTTCAAGTATTTCTTTACGAACCCTTGGGAGAGATTTCTGAGCCAGTGTCTGTGGTGGTCATTTCCCATGGCTTAGCCGCTAACCCCCAGGCCATGGCTCCCTATGCTAGGCATCTTGCCTCCCATGGGTATCTAGTGGCTGTTCCCCAACATCCTGGTAGCGATAATCATCACCTGCATAATTTACTGGTGGGGACTGTTGATGAGATATTTTCGCTACAAGAGTTTTTTGACCGTCCCCATGACATTAGTATTCTTTTGGATGAACTAGAACGGCGAAATGAACGTGAGTATGACGGGTATCTCAATTTAAATGATGTGGGTATTTTGGGGGAATCATTTGGTGGTTATACGGCGTTGGCTCTCGCCGGTGCCACTATGGATTTTGACGCGTTGGCTCAACGTTGCGAAGGCATCTCTGACAGTTTGAACGTGTCGTTGTTGCTGCAGTGCCGAGCCCTATCTCTATCGCCGATGGTCAAGCCGCCGCTTCAGGATGCTCGAATTAAGGCGATTTTTATTGTTGACCCCATTGGTAGTGGTCTGTTTGGGGGCGATGGACTGGCGTCTGTGACGATTCCAACGATGCTCGCCACTGGCAGTCAGGATAAAATAGCGCCGTTGGCGCTGGAACCGCTTCAGATGTTCCCCCAGCTTGCCAGCCGCGATCGCTTTTTAGCCGTTATTCGGGGTAAATCCCATATTCATGATCTTAGTAAATTACTCTCTTCTTTGAAACTTGCAACTGTTAGTGAGCTGCCAAACTTAACCCTTTCACCGCCTATCATTGAGAGCTATCTTTGTGGGTTGAGTGGACTATTTTTTCAGCAATACTTACGACGATCTGACCGGTGCCATGCAACATTTCCCGCCTATGCCCAATCTATTAGTCAAGCACCCTATGACTTGTCTCTTATTAGTGCAAAATCGGATTATGCTCTACAGCCTGTGCTCAATGATTTTCAGCAGAGGTTAGCTCAGCTGAAATGGCAGACTATGACGGTTCAGTATCAAGATGGCTTTTTTGCAGCGGCTGATGGTTTAAGCCTCTATTATCAAAGCTGGTTGCCCACCTCAATGGTTAAGGCAACAGTGATTTTAGTCCATGGGTTAGGTGGGCATAGCAGTCTCTTTCAAAATGTTGTCAAGGCCCTATTGCCTGAAGAATATGCGCTTTATGCCTATGATCTAAGAGGGCATGGGCGTTCCCCAGGACAGCGTGGTTATATTCATCGTTGGTCAGATTATCGTAACGACTTGGCGTATTTAATTGCCATGGTTAAGCACCAACACCCGATGGTCCCGTGTTTTTTGCTAGGGCATAGTTTAGGCAGCATTATTGCTCTGGAGTATGCACTGCACAGACGTAGGCATTTGGGTGAACCCAGCGCTATCGCTTATCTGAACGTTAACGGTATTGTGGCTGCAGCGCCACCCTTTGGTAACCATGCCACCACTGATATGCGTTTAAAGATTGGGCAGCTATTGTCGTTAAGCTGGCCCCGATTTTCTATGTCTTTGGGATTAAAGCATATTCCGCCATCGCGAGATCGATCTATCGTCTTGGCCTATGCCCATGACCCCCTTAGACATCAACGGGGTACAGCTCGCTTAGCGACAGAATTTTTAAAGACAATCAAAACCCTACGCACCCATAGTAACTATTTGACAGTGCCTATTTTGATGCTCCATGGAACGGAAGATCAGGTCGCTGACCTTGTTGTTAGCCATGATTTTTTTCAAGCCTTACCTCAGGCGAATAAAAGATTTATTAAATATCAGGGAGCTTATCACGAACTTTATAACGAAACTAATCAAGCAGAGATCATGATGGATATTAATCATTGGCTAGGGGAGCAACTTAAAATAGTTGATGGTTGATTTTCAAGAACTATTGGTTTAGGTCTTAATATTACAGGCATATTAAGACAACCCCTGATTGCTAGGTGATCCCACTATAATGAATGTATTAGAAATTCAGCTTTAATTGCTAGGCTTATCCAAAATTACTAAGTTTTTGGCAACTATTTTGCCTGGTTAAATAGCTGGATTCTTAACTATGAGTCGTGATTTATCTGGCTGTTTTTTATTGTTATCTAATTGGTTTTTGCTGCTAATAGTTTGCGACTTTGAGCCCGTCAACAGTTCCCGGAATAGACTCTTTTCTCGTGTTTTCTGTATAGATAATACGGTTTGAGCTACGGGTTTAGGTGTGAGCTTGGGTCTATATCTATCTTTAACCACTCCTCTCTTTGCTGGGTAGAGCTGTAGGCCTTTTGAATGTGACTAGTCTGTATCTTGAGGGAGCGCACTCAAGAGTGCTCTTAAGAAGATGAGTGATCGATGTCTCCTTAGTTGCCCGCTGTATGTCGCGCCAACAACTAAGGGCTCTGTAGAGTTAAATCACACCATTCCTGATTTGTTGGATATGGGGTGTGCGTATGATTATGTGCCTAGGCTATATCAGTGGACTCTCCATGGCTGGGAGGCTTATAACTATGGTGAATTTCGGACTGCAGCAGAAGAGGTGGCATTGGGATTGCAGACGGAAGGCTTGACGGGTGGTGGGGAGCTGCCACGCATTGGTCTATTGTTAGATAGCGATATCCATTGGGCAATGGTGGATATGGGCAGTGCGATCGCACGCCTGGTCACTGTACCTCTCGATCGCGGACAACCCACATCTACCATTGGCTGGATTGTTGCCGATGCTGGTCTAAAAGCACTGGTTGTTTCTAATTGGAAAATATTAAAACGCGTTTATCACCATGTTCAGCAGGTTGAGCTAATTATTGTTGTTGAGGATGCCCCACCCCCTGTCTGGGCGTTAGGGGAGGCTACCATTAAACCCCTAGTAGCTATTCGCCATCAAGGGCGTTTGATCCATACAGCATCAGCAATTCAGGCATTGAAAGCGCAGCTCCATCCCGATGATTTAGCTACCATTGTTTACAATTCTGATGCTGGTGGCCGTGTCAAAGGGGCTATGCTCAGCCATCGGAACTTGACCGGCAATATTTGGGCGGCGTTTAGTAGCATGCCTGGACTGTTGCCGGGGACACCAGAAGTAGCCCTATCGTTTTTACCCCTTAATCATATTTTTGCAAGGGCTTTTCTCTACGGTCATTTTGGCTTTGGTCACCATATCTATTTTTCATCTCCAAAGCGGGTCTTTTCCCATTTAGCGACGGTTAAACCGACAATTTTTATTACGGTGCCACGGTTACTTGAGAAAGTCTATGAGCGAGTTAATGCTCTCCGACAACAATCCTATGGACTCAACCACTACTGGTTGACCTGGGGGTGGCATCTGGCCCACCGTGAGAGGTTGCCCCGTCTTCTGCATTGGGTGCTGGGGCACACCGTGTTTAATCATTTGCGTCGAGCATTTGGAGGCAGCATTCGCTATCTGCTATGTGGGGGGGCAGCCCTCCGGCCTGAGATTATGACCTTTTTTAATGGTGTCGGTATTCCGGTAAAGCAGGGCTATGGGCTGACGGAGACCAGTTCTGTGCTGAGCTATACCCGTGATCGCTGGCTGCGTTCCGGTACTGTAGGGGCACCAATTCCTGGGGTGGAAATGCGGCTGGCGGCAGATGGTGAAATCTTAGTGCACAGTCCCTATACCATGGCTGGATATCACCATGATCCAGCGGCTACAGATGCTGTGATTGATGCTGACGGCTGGTTCCATACCGGAGACTGGGGAGAATTTTCTGTGGATGGACTCCTGACACTCCATGGTTGTAAAAAAGATCTCTTTAAGTTGTCTACCGGTAAATATGTGGCTCCAACACCAATTGAAGCCCAATTGGAAAAGTCTCCCATTGTCAAGCAAGCTTTGTTAGTAGGACCTGGACAGAAGTTTTGTGGGGTGTTGATTGTGCCTGGGGTTGAAAGCCTCAGGTCAATACTTCAAGCTAGGGGCGAGAGCTTGGCAGACTGGCAGTTGTCGTTAACGACTGTGTTAGGAGATGTGGAGAGGGATGCTAACACATTAGCGCTGGTGCGAACTGACACGTTAGCGCTGGTGCGAACTGACACGTCAGCGCTGGTGCGAACTGACACGTCAGCGCTGGTGCGAACGCAATACCAAACCCTGATCGATCACCTCAATGAACAATTGCCAAGTTGGTCAACTATTAAGCGGTTTGTACTGATTAACGAAAAGCCTGATGCTACAGGTAGCCGTCAGCAGCGTTACCAGGCCTATGCCCAGGAGATTAAGGTCTTGTATCAGGAGGCTGAGCTTGGGCATCAGGGACCGCCGAGAAAGTTATCTCGTTTATATCAACGGTGGAAGCGTTTAAGGCCCTTTAATTGGCGTAACCGTCCAACCAATGTGGCGTGATTGCGTTTGGCATTTTAGGGGCTTGTGTGATGTTTTTGGGTAGGTGTTGCCTGCCTTCTGTTTACCGTCTTTAGAGGAGATCGATCATGACTTTTCTTCCCTTGAAAACAGTAGCCGTGCTGGGTGCTGGTGTTATGGGTACTCAAATTGCAGCCCATTTGGCGAATGCGGGATTACAGGTGTTACTGATGGATTTGCCTGCACCTGAAGGTAATAAAAATGCAGTTGTGGAAGGTGCCTTTAAGAAGGCTCAAAAGACCTCACCACCGATCCTATTTTCTCCTGATGTGGCCCACCGGATTGAGTTAGGCAACTACCATGAACACTTTGCCCGTTTGAGCCAGGTAGATTGGGTGATTGAAGCTGTGATTGAGCGATTGGATGTTAAGCAGCAGCTGATGGCTCGCCTCGAACAGGTGGTCCGTTCTGACGCTGTGATTTCTACCAATACTAGTGGGTTGCCCATTGCGCAGATTGTCGATGGACGGTCCTTAGACTTTCGACGGCGGTTTTTAGGTACGCACTTTTTTAACCCACCCCGATATTTGAAACTGTTGGAGCTAATTCCGACTGACGAGACTGCTCTGGAGATAATGCAACGGGTGGCATGGTTTGGTCGTCACTACTTAGGCAAAGGAGTAGTGGTAGCCAAGGATACCCCCAATTTTATTGCTAACCGCATTGGTCTGTTTGCGACATTTCTAGGTATTCATGCGCTAATCAACGAAGGCTATTCCATTGAAGAGATTGATACATTGACGGGCACATTAGTGGGTCGGCCAAAATCGGCAACGTTTAGGACAGCTGATCTCGTTGGCTTGGATACCTTGCGTCATGTGGCTGAAAATATTTATCCGGCTATTTCCCACGATGAACAACGGGAAATGTTTAAGCTGCCCCCACTGTTAAAAACGTTGGTGGAAACTGGCTCGCGAGGTGCGAAGTCTGGCCAAGGGTTCTATAAAAAGGTGGGTAAGCAGATTCTCTCTGTGAATCCTAAAACCTTTGCCTATGAAGTGCCCTGTCCACCAGATTTACCTGGACTTGAAACTGTCTCTCAAATACCTGAACTGATTGCCCGAGTTAGGGAACTGTATACCCTGGAGGGTAGGGCGGGAGACTTCTTCCGAAAAACTACCCTTGCCCTCTTAAGTTACAGTGCCTGTCGCTTGCCCGAAATTGCTGATAGTCCCGTGGATGTGGACCGAGCTATGCGTTGGGGATTTGGCTGGCAAATGGGACCGTTTGAGCTGTGGGATGCTATTGGGTTCCATCGTGTGCTGTATGACATGCAGGCAGTACACCTGTGTGTGCCTGATTGGGTGACTGACATGGCGGCTACAGGAGAATCTCACTTCTATCGGAGTACCCAGGGGGTGCCCAGTAGTTTGTTGATGGCTGATGCGGTACTTGGACCCATGGGGCAACAAATGATAGAACAGCCTCAAAATGAGATTTATCTGCCGTTGATTAAAACAACAAATAGGACGCTATGGGAGAACTCGGAAGCGGCACTATTGGACATGGGAAATGGGGTGGTACTCTATGAGTTTCGGTCTAAAGGCAATACCCTCAGTACAACTGTGGTGGATGGCTTACAGACGGTACTGGATATGTTGTCCCAGGACGACCAGTATCGAGGGTTAGTGATTGGTAATAACAGCGATCATTTCTGTGGTGGGGCTAATCTTGTGGAAATGGTCACGGCGGCCCAAACCGATAATTGGCAGATGATTGCCGATTTGTTGGTGACATTTCAGCGGCTGTTACAGCGGATTCGTTACTTCCATAAACCGATTGTGGCGGCTGTCCAAGGTCGAGTATTAGGGGGGGGCTGTGAGTTAGTCATGGCCTGTCCCCATGTGGTGGCGGCGGCTGAAAGTTATATCGGACTGGTGGAGCTAAGTGTTGGTCTGATTCCTGGGGCTACGGGCACAACTCGTATGGCTAAGTGGGCAGCTCAGCAGGCTATGAGTGGCACTGCTCAGCATATTCAACCGTTCTTAAATCATGTGTTTAAGACGGTGGCGACAGCGACTGTCTCGGGTAGTGCTTTTGAGGCGATTGAGTTGGGCTTTTTGCCTCCTAATGCTCACATTGTTATGAACAATGACCAGCGACTGTATGTGGCGAAAGAAGAGGTGCTGTGTCTTGATCGGGTGGGCTATCGTCCTCCTGCCCATGATAGTTTTTGGGTGCTAGGTGAGCAGGGTCGGGCGGTGTTGGATCATATGGCGTATACCCTGCAACAGGGGGGATTTGCCAGTGACTATGATCGGTTCTTGGCAGGGCAGCTGGCCTATGTGATGACGGGAGGAAAATTGACGGCTGCGGCGCGGGTGTCTGAGGAGTATTTGTTGAGGTTGGAGCAGGCGGTGTTCTTGCCGTTGTTGCAACAGAAGAAGACACAGGAGAGGATTGCGCATTTGTTGAAGACCAAGAAGCCGTTGCGAAATTGAGGTTTTTGGGGCGGTTGGATTTGTTGGTTTTTGGTTTTTGGGGCGGTTGGATTTGTTGGGTTTTGGTTTTTGCCTGGGTTGAAAGAGGCTGGGTTTGTGGTGCAACCCAACCTATGGGTTTAATTGTCCCCTTGTTGTTATTGCTTGTTTACGTGGAGATCATTATGCGAAGTACGTATATTGTTGCAAGTGTAAGAACGGCGGTTGGCAAGGCTCCACGTGGGGCACTGCGGCATATGCGGCCTGATGATATGGGGGCAGCGGTGGTGCAGGGGGCAATGAAGCGGCTGCCTGCGTTACAGCTAGATCAGATCGAGGATGTGATCATGGGCTGTGCCATGCCTGAGGCAGAACAGGGCTATAACCTGGGCCGGGTGATTGCCCATCGGGCTGGGTTGCCCCCATCGGTGCCAGGGATGACGGTAAATCGCTTATGTTCGTCTGGTCTGCAAACCATTGCCATGGCACACCAGGCCATTAGTCTGGGGCAGGCAGAGGTGATAATCGCTGGGGGTGTGGAGTCCATGAGCTTGATTCCTATGGGGGGTGATCGGTGGAGCCCGAATCCAGCCATGATGGTTGAGATGCCCCAGATATATACCTCCATGGGGTTAACGGCGGAAAATGTGGCAGAACAGTTTGACATTGCACGGGCAGATCAGGATGTGTTTGCCTTGCGATCGCACCAAAAGGCCCTCAACGCCATTGCGGCGGGTCACTTCGCCGATGAAATTGTGGGTCTCACCGTAACGGATACGGTCTACATAGACGGTGAGACCCACACCCAGAAGACAGTCTTCGAGGTGGATGAAGGCCCTCGACCAGATACCAGTCTGGACGCATTAGCAGGGTTGCCACCGGTCTTCCGCCGTGGCGGGAGTGTCACTGCCGGTAACTCCTCCCAGATGTCTGATGGGGCTGCCGCTGCAATTCTCATGAGCGAAGACAAAGTCAGAGAATTAAACCTTACTCCCATGGCTCGTCTGCTGGGATTTGCTGTGGCTGGCGTGCCCCCACAGATTATGGGTATTGGTCCAGTAGACGCGGTACCCAAGGTGCTGAAGCAGGTCGGGTTGAGCCTGGATGACATCGGTTTGATTGAGTTAAATGAAGCCTTTGCAGCTCAAAGTCTGGCGGTAATTCGTAAGTTGGGGTTGAACCCGGACATTATTAACGTGAACGGCGGTGCGATCGCCCTGGGCCATCCTCTGGGTTGCAGTGGTGCAAAACTGACTGCCACGTTACTCCATGCCATGAAACGTCATCATGTCCGCTATGGCATGGTCACCATGTGTGTGGGAGGTGGCATGGGTGCCGCCGGGGTGTTTGAAAATTTGTTGCTCTAATTTAGGTAAAGTGACAAAAAAAGACTAGGCTTGGAAAGTAAGGGTGACGTTTGTTTTCAGCTACACTTCAACAAATTTCAACAAGATTATAAATTTTTCTGCATAGACCCGTAGGGGTGTTGTATGTAATGCCCCTACGGGTCGGGATGATTATTATGGCTCTCTTGACTGTTGGTTTAATCTTTGGCTTGCTGGGACTGTTCGTTGGCTTGGCATATATTAATGTCCCGATGTTGGCGTGGTTTGCCTACGCAGCGTTAGTGTTAGGCATCGCCCATGCCCCCCTATGGCTATGGGGATTATTGGGCTGTGTGGCCATTGTGTTTAATGTGCCGTTTATTCGTCAGGTGGTGATTACGGCCCCCATTGTTAAATCAATTCAACAACTTAAGTTGTTGCCAGCCATCTCAGAAACAGAACGAGCGGCGATTGAAGCCGGTACTGTATGGGTCGATGGGGAGCTTTTTTCTGGTCAACCCAACTTCCAACGAATTTTGGCAGAGCCTTATCCCGCCCTGAATCCGGAGGAGCAAGCCTTTGTGGATGGCCCTGTGGAGCAGGTGTGTCGCATGGCCACAGACTGGGAGATTCATCAGCGTAAAGATTTACCCCCCGATGTGTGGGCCTATCTCAGACAAGAACGCTTTTTTGGCATGATGATTCCGCCAGAGTATGACGGTCTTGGGTTTTCGAATACGGCCTACAGTGCGGTGATGACTAAGCTGGCATCACGCTCGTTTACCCACACGGCGACGGTCGGTGTGACCAACTCCCTCGGACCCGCAAAACTACTTCTGCGCTATGGCACCAATGAGCAAAAGCAGCGTTACCTTCCTAAACTCGCGACCGGTGAAGAAATGCCATGCTTTGCCCTGACGGAACCGACGGCGGGTTCGGATGCGGCCAGTTTGCAGTCGAGCGGGACGGTGTTTAAGGGGCAGGACGGTGAGCTATATCTAAGGTTGAACTGGCAGAAACGCTATATTACGCTGGGTGCGATCGCAACCCTAATCGGTCTGGCTGTCCGCCTCTACGATCCCGATAATCTTCTAGGCAAGGGCACAGATGTTGGCATTACCTGTGTATTGGTTCCCGCTGACACTCCTGGTGTGCAATTGGGGCGTCGCCATGACCCCATGGGTGTGCCCTTCTATAATTCACCCATTGCCGGTCGCAATGTAGTTTTGTCTGCCTGCCAGATCATCGGCGGTGTAGCCCAAGCGGGACAGGGTTGGACCATGCTGATGCAAAGTCTCGCCGCTGGTCGAGGCATTAGCTTCCCGGCAACTGCGACCGGTGTTGCCAAATTAATCTCTCGTGTGACCAGTGCCTATAGTGTGGTGCGCGAACAGTTTGGGTTATCTATCGGTAAATTTGAAGGCATTGAAGAACCCCTGGCGCGCATTGGGGGCCTCACCTATCTGATGGATGCGGTACGTTTGTATACCTGTGGTGCCGTCGATCAAGGCGAACAACCTGCAGTGGTATCTGCCATTGCCAAGTATCAATTTACTGAATTATCCCGTCAGTTGATCAATCACGGCATGGATATTCTCGGTGGTGCTGGCATCTGTCGTGGTCCCCGCAATCTGTTGGCCAATATTTATACAGCTACACCCATTCCAATCACAGTAGAGGGAGCTAATATTCTCACCCGCAGTTTGATTATTTATGGTCAAGGCGCAATCCGCTGTCATGGTTACATTGTGGATGAAATTGCCGCGTTAGAAGACAATAATGTTGCTGCATTTGACCATGCATTGTGGCGACATATGGGGCTGGTGTTGCGCAATTGGGCGCGGGCAAAAGTCTTGGGTTTGACCCATGGTCGTCTGGCGAAAGCACCGGTACGAGGAGAAACGGCCCGCTACTATCAGAAGCTAGCCTGGGCCTCTGCCACATTTGCCGCCCTATCAGACTTAGCCATGCTCACCTACGGCGGTCGCCTCAAACGCCATGAGAAAATTACGGGGCGCTTTGCCGATATGCTCTCTTGGATGTATTTAGCAACCGCTACGCTTCGACGGTTTGAGGCAGAAGGTCGTCGAGACGATGATTTGCCCTTGGTTCATTGGGCGATGAATCATAGTCTGGGACAGATTCAGCAGGCATTAGAAGGTCTATTGGTGAACCTAGATATTCCTGTTTTAGGAGGGCTGATGCGGGCAATTACATTGCCGTGGTTCCGGTTAAATCCCCTGGGTGTGATGCCTACAGATGCCCAAGGCCATGCAGTGGCACAGCTATTGCAATCTCCTGATGGGCGTAATCACGTTACTGCAGGTTTGCATGTGCCCACGGATGCAGAACAGGCCCTTGGCCGTTTGGAGCGCGCCTATCAGTTATCGATTGTGGCGATGCCTGTATTTAAGATAATCAAAACTGCATTGCGCAATGGGGAGCTGAAGATTATGCCTCCTGTGGGTCGGGTGGAAGCAGCGCTAAGGGCTGGAGTGATTACGAGCGCAGAATCTGACCTAGCAATCGCTGCAGAGCGGGCGCAGTTGGATGCGATTCAGGTGGACTCGTTTACATTGGTGGATTATCAACGCATTGGCAGGGAGTATATCGAGGAAGAGATTACGGAAACTGAATCATGAGGCTTGATTGTGGTAAATGCGTAGTATGCCACTGCGATTGCTGTAGTCAGGATGAAATAAATCTTTAAGGGGGGCTCATCCTGACTACTTTTTATATTGTTACTGGTGTCGGGCGCGTCGGGTTCAACACGTGTGCTCATCAAGTGCGTGCGGCAATTGAGCACATTATCCTTGGCAACAATTCCTTTCCTTCAACGTGGACTGATGCTCTAATGCGCCACCGAAAACTCTATATTGATTGAGTTCGTGATTTGCAACTTGGATAGCAAATGTAAATGCTCCTGTATCTTGAGTTAAGGAACGAAATCTGACAATTCCAGAAGGTCTTCTGCTCCTAGCCTACTTTGCCTGAAATGCCATATGGCGGATAATACTTTGTAGTAGTAGTATCGGACTATAGAACTAGGATAGGTTTGCTAGATGCTAAGCTAGGAAAATAGGAAGGCAAAAAAATAGGGGACGATGCATCCCCTACAAACAATAAATGTTGCCTTCAGTCTACCAAACCATCTGCCGTACACATCTGAGCGAACAGCAGTATCTAACGCTAGAGCTGGTGTTACTTTTGATACAAGCCCATCGAGAAGTCACCCTTGCTACCTTAGCCAGTCTATTTCCTTGTGTCTGATGTGTTTTAGATGACTGTCTGGGCATTGGCAGCTCGTCAATAGTACTGAGAACCCATTCAAAGAGATCAGGAAACGGCTGTCCAAAGAGTCGTTGAGCCGCAGTGGTGCCATCAGCTCGTTTAAGGTCGAAATTATGAATGATGGTGAGCACCTTCAAGGACTGATGAGAAAAGCCTCGATTGACATGATGGCGTTGCGACAAATAGCCATTGCGCCCTTCGACGGCAGAGGAAGTGCGTTGATACTTGGCACACATCCACTGGCACCACTGCACCCAGTGTTGGCGTTGCGTGTCATCCATCTGTAGTGTCATGGTGTGGGCCATCAGCTGATCATAGGCATCGCTAGCGGCCTGTTGATAGCGAGATTTGAGCTGAGGCTTTCGAGTTTTATCAGCGTGTTGAGACCAATAGACCCAGGGTAAAAGGGCTGTCAGTACCCAATTTTGGACGTCCATCTCCTGGGTTTCTGCCGCTAGTGCCTGCATCACCCAGTGCCACCAGGCATGAATGCCGGTGGCGAACTTAGGGATCTGAGCTTGAAAGGTGGCAATCGCTTTTTGAGTCGTATCGCCCCCATAGAGATGCGCCAGTTCGTTGAGTGTGCTCAAGGGGACCTCCAGCCGCGTCGTTAAGTCCTCAAAGAATTGCCATTGGGCGGTTTCAAGGGTGAAGGGGTGGACCGTTTGGCTAATGTCTGCCAACGCACAATGATAGGTTTGCTGGTCTTGTTCGAGCTGTTGATGTTGCTGCGTGAGCGTCTCGAGTTGTGAGGTCAAGGTCTGTTGTTTAGACGGGTCTGTTGTTTTGTTTAATTGGTGGTGGAGTTTGTCTGCTTGTTTTTCAAGCTGAGCAAGTTGACGCCCCAGCGCACTCCCGATAGGACGACCTAATGCCCGCATCGCATGGAACAGATCCGCAACACTGACGGTACCCAGACCGCAGAGAGCTAGCTTCACCAAGGCACGGGCACCATCACTGACCATAAAGTGGCACTGCCATTGAGTCTGATTCCACCAGGCCTCAACCTGTTTGAGCCAAGTGTCATAACAGCGGTTCTCACATTCGATTTCTGTGAAAATAAACCCACTGGCTAACTCCACCAGCACCAGAATCGGCAATCCAAAAAAGGTTTCATCGCCGCCGAGGCAGATACCGGGTTTGTTGGCGGGTTGGCAATGCTCGGCTTGCGCCACTTCGTAGGCCACGATAGCTTGCTGGAGACGGTGTTTGAGTTGACGTAGGGCACTCGCAGAACTGCCCACATGAGTATCGAGGTGCACTGCCTTGAAGAACGTTGATAAACTTTCGGCTCCCACCCCTTGTTTGATGCCAAAGTGGTAGATCACCCCCACCACCAGACGTAACAGCCAAGCTGACCCGGCGGCAGTTTCCCACAGACCTGATTCTGGATACTGATTGCGACGGGCAATGGCTTGCTGATGTCGATGCACACTGCTTTTGCTGATCCCAATGAGGTGTTTATTTATACACACCTGAAAGGTGTTTTTGTTTCCCCCGTCTTGAAGAGTTACCCATTCTTGGTTTTATATATGATATCCCTCCTGAAAATTTAGCCAATAGGATGAGAAGCAAAAAAGGGAACAGATTGAGAGCTATACGGACAACTTATCCTAGACTTTCGGCCTGCCTGTTTTATCTTTGGACCCTTCACGATGAAGGCAGAACATTCAGATTTATGCTTAACGTAGAACTATCTGATAAAGCTAGAGACGAAATATACTAAGCCAATATACTTATTTTAATGCTACGCAGTTTAGCTATCCAGCTCATAAATTTCCTGAAACAAGTTATTGCAGCCTCACATAGGGCTTTGAGGTGTACAATGCCTCTTGCGATCGCAACTAAGGCATTGACATCCAGAGTAGGCTGCTCTAACCCTATTTTTTCTAGAATTTGCTGCGGTAGCCGCCATAAGTTCATCATACTCAGGATATTCCCGTACCTCAGGATTTAAACTATAAACCGCCGATTCTAAGCATGCTGCCTTACAAATTTACGCATGAACTCTATCAGGGTCTCAACCACTTCGAGGGCAACGCCATTGTAAAGGCTGACGCGACAGCCACCTCTAGTGCGATGTCCAGCTATATCGATAATACACACTCAAGTAGCTTCGTGAATGAACTGCTAATGCTATTAACGTAAACGACAAAGAAAAGACCCGATGCAAGTCTTTTCATCTCCCCTAACTACTGAAGTGATGTTTGAGTTTCCCCTCGTTTTAGCCCCCACTTTGATTGTTCCATGGTTAGCCGTCCTAAATGGGCTCGTGGCCTGGAAACTGTGGGAATATCAACGGTCTTTTACTCAAAAGACAAAAATACAATAAAATACGCTCACCCTGCTTGATTAATCCTGCCACTGTATAGAACTGCCCATAAACTATGGCTAGCTTTTGCTAGACTAGGCCTTTAACCCTTTACAGTGGTTATGTCCTATTATGAGTGGCAATAGTCAGTGACACAAGTATCGACAACACCAGTTGTCAGTGAGGAACAAACCAGTCAAGCAGACAACATAAAAAAAATTGTCCTGGCTGGCATTATCGGCAATATTATCGAATGGTACGATTTTGCACTATTTGGTTATTTTGCCCCGGTTATATCTACCCTGTTTTTTCCTAACGACAATGAGCTAACGTCCCTATTAGAAACCTATGGAGTCTTTGCCGCTGGATTTATTATGCGGCCAATTGGGGCAACAGTTTTTGGCTATATTGGAGATCGCATTGGCCGCCGTATAGAATTATTTATCTCAGTACTCTTAATGGCATTGCCCACATTTATGCTGGGATTATTGCCAGACTATGCCCACATTGGTATTGCCGCTCCTATTACGTTAGTTGTTCTAAGGTTAATCCAAGGCTTGTCGGTAGGAGGAGAATTTACCGGTTCAGTCACCTATGTGGCCGAAACAGCGCCTCAAAACCACCGAGGATTTATGGCTAGCTTTACCAATTTTGGTTCCATGTCAGGCACATTGCTGGGCTTAGGCATTGTCACCTTAATGACAAATCTGTTGCCAGATGCTGATCTTCGTAGTTGGGGATGGCGTTTGGCATTTTTATTAGGCGGTGTTTTGGGGTTAGTTGGTTTCTATATTCGGCAAAATCTACCTGCATCTGAAGTGTTTCAAGAACAGCAGGATGAGAGTGAAATGCCCTTGCTCACTGCGTTTCGGCAAAGTTGGGTGCCGATGGTACAAACCATAGTCTATACGGGGGGCTACAGTACTGTTTTCTATATTTTGCTCGTGTATCTGCCGACCTATTTGGACAAGTTTACGGATATTGCCTTAAATCAGGCCCTACTGATTAATACGGTTGTGATCGCACTACTATTGCCTATCACCCCCCTCATGGGCTGGCTATCAGATTTCACCCTACGTCGTAAAGTCTGGTTATTGATTGCCGTCATTAGCTTAGCCAGCCTGGGTTTTCCGGCATTTTTGTTATTTCAACAGGGTACTCTCCCCTGGATCTGGGTTGCCCAAATCACTCTAGTTACCCCAATTGGCATCCTATTGGGGGTATCACCAACCATGATGGTAGAGCTATTCCCCACAAAAACCCGTCTAACAACCTATTCTGTTTCTTTTAACGTGGGCGTCAGCCTTTTAGGCGGGACCTCTCCCTTGATCGTGACCTGGTTGATCGATGTTAGTAACAATGTTTATGTCCCAGCCATATACCTAATTGTCAGTGCGGTCATGGCGGCGATCGCAGTGAGTTTTATGGTCGATCGCAGCCGTGAACCGTTGCTATAAGGCAAACATTCCCAGTATCCTCCCATGGTCAGAATCGCTATGCCAAAACTGCTTGTCACCGGAGCCAGCGGCTTTCTAGGTTGGAATCTGTGCCAGATTGCAGCAACCGATTGGGATGTATATGGCGTTTACCGATTGCGATCGCTAACCATACCCAACAGTACTCTCCTCAAAGCTGACTTAACCAACTCCGAGGAACTCCAAACTCTCTTTCATACCATCCAACCTGATGCAGTCGTACACCTGGCAGCAGAGTCCAGTCCCAACCGTTGCCAAGAACACCCTGACGCAGCCTACCGAATAAATGTCACTACATCAGTGGAAATTGCAAAATTATGTGCTGATGCCGACATTCCCTATGCCTTTGCCTCCAGCGAACAGGTTTTTAACGGCTTAAACCCGCCTTACCGAGAAGACAATCCACCTTCCCCAGTCAATCGTTACGGTGAACAGAAAGCTCTGGCAGAGTCAGCAATACTAAATTGCTACCCCAAAGCCGCCATATGTCGGCTTCCTCTTATGTTCGGGGCTGCCCCCTCCACGGCCAGTAGTTTTCTGCAACCTTTTATCCAAACGTTGCGTGAGCGGCGAGAATTAAAGTTGTTTATAGACGAAATTCGTACCCCAGTCAGTGGGACAACGGCTGCTCAAGGATTACTCCTGGCTCTGCAGACCGTGCAAGGGATCATTCACCTGGGGGGGAAAGAACGCATCTCTCGCTATGACTTTGGTCGTTTGATGGTGGAAATATTCGATCTGCCTGCTGATGGGCTCAAGCCTAGCCACCAAAAGGACGTAAACATGTCAGCGCCCCGCCCCCCCGATGTGTCCCTCGATAGTACTAAAGCCTTTGCGATGGGGTATGCCCCACTCAACCTGCGTGAGGAACTACAAGCACTACGAGGAAACGTATAACCCAAGACTCAAACTCACCAACTCTCTCCAGGGCTTCTACCACGCAAAACTCAAACTTCAAAACTACACACCAGTTTGAGGCTATTTCTCCATCTCACCCTTCTACCAAGTTAATCGCAGACCCTGCTCTAACATCTGGTCTTGTAGCTCAGTCATATACCCTTGTTCCACAATCTCTGATGCTGATAGCTCAGGCTGTGTCACCAGCCAACCTGCCGTCACACCAGCGGCAGCACCGATGCCCCACTCACTCATATGAACTCGCGTCAGCGCATTAACAATGTGACTCACAGCAATGCTCTTACCTCCAATAAGAAGATTATTCACCGATTGAGGCACTAAACTCTCTAATGGAATTTGTACCGGTCGAACAACAAATTCTTTAGCAGGGGCACTGCCTGCTTCCCAGGATGGACTACCATTGCGATAACGGCAGCCATGAATATCGATATCATAATGACTCACGGCCACTGTTGTCGGCGTAAAATCTCGTCCTCCTGGCTGGTCTATTCTTAAGTCTGCCTCAAGCATTAGAAATGCATCATCACCATAGGCATTACGACCTAAGATCCGTCGTCCCTCACGGATATATGGCACCATACTCAGCCCCGATAGAGTCCCCATATAGGCCTCATCCCCCGATAAATACCTTAGGGGCAACCCAGATTGCGCTTGCGTTTGTAACAACCAACGGGCAAATAGCAACGCATGATCTTCTCCATGGCGCAGTGCTATTGCTGAGAGGCCACCCATCCAGTTCTGTTGCTGGCCATTCTCCTTAATTTGATCAGCAGTCAAAATCAATGGCGGGTCCATCCAGGTCCAGTCATTTCCACGGTTCCAGTTCACCATTGTCATATCACCTATAGCAGGCATATCCTGAAAGGGATCGTTGCGAGTTGTGCTGACAATCCGGCGATAGTTAAAAAAGCTGCGTCCTGTGAAAAACGGAAAACCTTCCATTCCAAAAACTTTCTCATGCTCATGTACAGCATAGAGGGGAGGATATTGTTGTAACACCCGCTCTAAGTCCGTCAGACTTTTGCCATTATCATCGTGGAGTGCTACCACGAAGGGATAGGTAAATGCCTGGGTACAGGCTGGATTATCTTTTTCTGATCCGTTGATTTCTCCAGTTGTCGTTCGGGCCTCCGACCCTAATCGGTGGGGTAGATTCGCCCACCCGATAAACTCTCCCGTATCGGTGGAATCAATAACGATCATCCGCTGACCAGCAGGAGGCTCTAAGCGCACTGGAATTTTCTCAAAGCTGTCATCGGCGGACCAGGAGTACCAACTAGCTAACTCTTGGGAAAATCGACCTGCCGGTACATAGTTTGAGCGCTTAGGAATACGCTGGACGGCATGAATGGCCACAATCTCTTGACCACCGTCATCCCAGGTAGCTCCCTTAAAGGCCGTTTGAGTTTGCCAGCGACTCTTAGGCGCATTGGGCAGGCTATTTTCTAAATGCATTTGGGCGGCAGTTGCCCCTGCTTGGGGGACAAAGCAGAGGTGTCCTACCCAGCAGGCATTGACATCTTTGACAGCCACAGTCCCCTTGCCGGTCCACTTCGGTAAAGTCACTCTTTGTTGAGCAATTTCTTGTTTAAACCTCTGCCAACTAGATGAAATATTTTGAGCCGCTCGCATAGCCAATGATTCATCAATCGCAGAGACCCCTTGGGAGCTAATTTGCCCACCTAGCCAAGGCGTCAGCTCAATCAAACAGGTTGTTGCTCCAGCTTCCATCGCGTGATAAGCAGCTGCCACTCCACCTAAAGAACCGCCGATGACAACTACTTGACATTCCCATATTTCCTGAGGCTGCGGTAATGGAGTCAGATTCGGTCTACCATTTGCCAACATCAGTGGTGGTGGCGATGGTGGCATGACAACCTCCTCACGCCCTGGCTGAGGGGCACAAGCCCAGCCTGCACTAAGAACAGTAAAGCAAGCAAACCATTTGGTCAGCAGATCAAATCGAACCATTACTCAGCCTATTAGAACGGAGATATTCTACCGTCGATTTGTGGGGCGTCTTATTTTCGTGTCACCAGGGTAGGAATTTGCGCGGCAATTAATATTTGAAATCGTCGCGTCAAGACAATAGCAGCGACTAATTGCCCCAATGCTAAACACCACCATAAACCATTGCCTTGCCAACCAAACCACTGACCCATCACATAGCCTAAACCAATACCAATACCCCAATGGACAAGCACATCCACCGTAGCCAGTAAATGCGTATCTTTGAGCCCTTGTAACGTGCCCGCACTGATAATGCGAATCCCTTGAGCAATCTGAAACACAACTCCCACCTTAAAGAGCGCAGATGCAATATTGACCGTTGCTGCATTCTCTGGCAAATTCACGTCTAGATAGAAACTGGCAATAGTTTGGGGTAGTACCCACAGCGGTATAGCGAGAATCACCACCAAGATGAGATTCATTAGTAGGTTAGCTTGGGCTACTCTACGGGCTGCCCGAGGGTCTGCAGCACCCATTTTGTGACCTGTCCGCATGGCGGCGGCATAGGCAAAGCCCCAGGAAAACATCAGCAACAGTTCCGTAGTGGTCATGACAATGCGATGGGCTGCCAACAGCTCTGTGCTCCATAGTCCCATCAACAAAGCTGCAGCTGTGAAGGCTCCCATCTCAGTACTGTAGTCGACACACAAAGGCCAACCAAGATGAATAATTTCGGCAAGGATGGCGCGATCGCACCGCCACCACCCCCTTAATAACCTCAATCGCTTCAGGGATGGATACAGCCGTAACACCACCACCGCCACCACAAAGTTGAACCAAAATACCAGAGTACTGGCCCAGCCAATGCCCGCCAGCCCTAACTCCGGCAATCCCCATGCCCCATAGGTCAGCCCGTAGTTCAAACCAATATTCAGCGGAATCCCCAGCCCCATGAGCACTAGCAACAGACCAGGTCGCGATAGTGCCGTCAAAATTTCCTTAAACACAAACAGCCCTAAGACTGCAGGCAGCCCCCACACAATCGCGTGTAAATAGATCGTTGCCAGCGATACAATAGCGGTCTGCTGACCAAAGATACGAAAGATGATATCCAGGTGCCAGATCAGCGCCATTACGGGTAAAGAAATACCAAAACTTAGCCACAGACCTTGAACATTGATGCGGCTAACCCGATAGTGATCGTTTGCGCCATGGGCTTCGGCTGCGATCGCACCCGTCATTTCTAATAGACCAGCACATAGGAAAAACAGCATCCAAAACGAGGTTGCCCCCAACCCACCAGCCGCTAAGGCTATCGTGCCTAAGCCCCCCATCATCAGCGTATCCACAAAGTTCACAGCACCCTCTGACAGCTGAATCAACATCAAAGGAATCGCTAATTTGAGGGAGGCCTTTGCTTCAGCCCAAAAGTGCGATCGCTGATTAAAAAAGATGCTCATAGTAGATGCAGCGTGATGCCATTAAGTAAATTCAGACGGTTAATCGCAAATTTCAGACATGCCCCTCCATTCACCTTAAGGCCCATAGCGGACACAGTACAGATACCAAACCCATACCTACCCCAGGTGATAGCACCACCGATACACTACAGTCTTAATAATTAATTGACTTTGATTTGCTAAGTTGAAAAGGCCCTCCGCTCTGATCCGGCCATGCAAAATCTACCGACTGCTGAACGCTATCTCTATGAGCTATTTAGCTTTATTAGCGATGGCTACTTGACCGTCACCAACCCCAGTGGTCAGGTATTTAACTTTGGCTCGCCAGACACCCAACCCCACCTACACCTTCAAATTCACGATCAGCGCACCTACGCCAATATCATCACCTTTGCATCCCTGGGATTTGGAGAAGCCTATATGGACGGCTGGTGGGATGAAGCAGAGAATCGGCTAACAGAGCTGATCAGCATGCTCTACCGTAACCGAGTCTATTCGAAAGCGAGCCAAAAACTGACCGTTCCGTTAGCCCTGCAAATCATTTCCCAACGCCTCAAGACTCTCCCATTACTTATCCAAAACAGTCGTAAAAATGTGCAATACCATTACGACTTAGGCAATGACTTTTATCAGCTATTTCTAGACCCTACCCTTACCTACTCCTGCGGTTACCAAGTCACCCCTGAGGACAGCCTAGAAACCATGCAGCGGCAGAAGTATGAAATCATCTGTCGCAAGCTTGCCCTTAAGCCTGACGACTCACTAATTGATATTGGCTGTGGCTGGGGCGGCATGCTGATCTACGCCGCCGAAAACTACGGCATCACTGGCACCGGCATTACCCTCAGTGATGAACAGGCTGCCTTAGCTAAAAAACGAATTGCCGAAAAAGGGTTAGCAGAGAAAATTACGATTAAAATCCAAGACTATCGTGAAGCTGACGGTGAGTACGACAAGTTTGTCAGTATCGGCATGTTTGAGCATGTGGGTAAAAACAACTTTTCCACCTTTATGGAGAAAGCTAGGGCCCTACTCAAACCTCATGGTATCGGCATGCTCCACACCATCACTACCGAGAGTTCTGAGCGCAATGGTCCCTGGATTGATAAATATATTTTTCCGGGCGGCTATGCTCCACAGCTGTCTGAAGTTTGCCGAGACCTGCGAGCAGCTAAGTTAACTGTAGCCCACTGCGAGAACTTCAAACCCCACTATGCTGCAACGTTTAAACGCTGGGGAGAAAACTTTACCCAAAATCGAGATATCATCGCTGCCCTATCCCCGAACTACGACGAAAGATTTCAACGCATGTGGGATCTCTATCTACAATCCTTTGAAGCCTCGTTTAGGGACGGCAGCATGCACGTCTATCAGATTTTATTTTATGGAGATAAACAATGGCGGCTGGATGTCCCATTACCGGGCTTTTTATCCTAAGGATCTATCAAGGCTAAGATCTCGGGTAAGCCGGGTAAAGAGGTAAGAGTAAACCGGATGAAGCGTCACCCTTTACCCTATAGCCCTGGGGGCATGGCTGACGCTAGTACTCTTACTCAATACAGCATGCCTATTTTTGGCTTTGACGCTGCAATAGTAAACGAACTCAATCTTTTGTAAGATATTAACAAATCGTTTAACTTTCTAGAATTTTCTCCTAAGCACTCAATTCTGGACGTTTAGCGATTGCTCAGTCGAGCCAGGTCTTTGCAATACAGTCTCATCAAAAATCTAGGAAGCCCCAGTTTATCCAATGCTGAGACCATGACCCAAGTGACCATAAAGTTTTATATAGGACTATCTAACCAAGGTAAACAGAATACCTGATCTCAAAGGGCTGAGACTCATACCCATGTAACTAGTGTCAAATCAAAGTATCGTTATGTCAACTTTGTAGGCCTTTTATCAATTTTGTCAGCCTTTGCAGTCTTTTCTAATAGGCACAAGGTAATATTCTTCTAATAAAGCTTGTAGGTTGTCTAAATCTAAATTTAATCCTAGATTTAGACTCTTCAGGTTGTAATTGTGGAGACAATTGTGCCTGGTTATGAATGCTTTCGCAGTTACTCTTGTTGAATTTCTGCTGAAAACGATTCAGGTTTACTTTACCGCTGGTTTAGTATTCGCGATTGTTTTCGTGCTGTTTGGTGTGCAGCGTACCGACCATGGTGCCCAGGGATTAGCCCCTTTCTTTCGTCTCATTATCATTCCAGGAGTCAGTATTTTTTGGCCCCTATTCGCACTCCGCCTAGTGCAGGGCAAACAACATCCCATAGAACAAACAGCCCATCGGCAAGCAGCCAAATTCATTCGATAACTCACCTAGAAGATCATTAAAAAAATATGGAGGTTCATGTGATTATCTCGCGTCGCAAGATCCATCTCTTTTCATCCATTGCTCTGGCGATCATGATGCCAATCATTTTTATTGCCGGGATACTGTTTCGACCTGCTTACACCACGATTACCGCTGACACGGATCAATTAATGAGCTACTCAACAGGCCATACAATAGTTACGCAGCCATGGAACCAAAGTGCATTTGGACAGGATCCCATCAGCTCACTTCTAAAGCATTAAATAATAGATAGGGAGCAACTCCAGCCGTTACAGTTTCATTGGGCCGAGAATCAGGGATTAGGCGTCAGAATTCAGAACATTACTGACGTCTGATTTCTGTTTCTTACACTTTGGGACAATGTCTGGCTTTAAGCTGTGCTTCCAACAGACAACGTCCCTTTTTCTCACCTGTTTGCAAAGTCTCAGCTAGACGCTCTAGCATAGTGCGTATGGTTTTTGATGTTCGCCTTTTGACCATCGCTCAGCATCTGTGGTCTAACATGTGTCCCATCATTAACCGCTCATTTCACCAATGATATCTCCTTGCCATGAGTGTTTCCTATAAGTCCATTCAGTGGAACCGACAGAAGCTTATCTATGACGCTATCTTGTTAGGGACTGTTGGCCTATATCTTTATATTTTTTTCACAGTTGCTAGTAAAACAGGAACAGGGTTAGACATTAGAGGGATCGGTATCCGCGCCTATGGGTCCGCTGCCTTTATTCTGTTGAATGTGATTCTGTCCATTGGCCCCCTTACACGTTTAGATAAGCGGTTTTATCCCCTCTTGTTTAATCGCCGCCATATGGGTGTCACATTTTTCTTTTTGGCATTAATTCATGCCATTGGCCTCGGTCTACCCCTGATCCCATTCAAAGTAAATGGTGTGCTTACTTGGTATCACGACTTTGGTAATCTCAAACCATTGGTTAGCCTGTTTGTTAGCAACATTGAGTACACTGATTTAATTCGCTTCCCCTTTGAAAGTCTCGGAGCCGCAGCTTTAGTAATTTTCTTTGTGATGGCAGCAACTAGCCACGATTTCTGGTTAGTGAACTTGACGGCACCCATTTGGAAAATACTACACATGGGTGTGTATCTAGCCTATGGTCTGGTGGTCTCCCATGTGATCCTTGGGCCTCTACAAACTAATCAACATCCTATTTTAACTATTGGTGTGGGCATCAGCTTGGTATGGATTGTGGGTTTACACGTGTTCACCGCTCTGAGGGAAGCCAAAATAGATAATCAAACAGCTAACAAAACCGACGAAGCTGGGTTTGTAGACGTGGGTAGTGTGGATGAAATTCTGGAAAATAGAGCCAAAATTGTAACCCTGGCAGGAGAGCGCGTAGCCATCTTCAAATATGACGGCAAACTCTCAGCTGTTTCTAATGTTTGCCAGCACCAGAATGGTCCCCTCGGTGAGGGCAAAATTGTCGATGGTTGTATTACGTGTCCCTGGCATGGGTATCAGTATTTACCCACTGAGGGCGCATCACCACCGCCCTTTACCGAAAAAATTCCTACGTTTGAGGTGCGTGTGGTAGGCGATCGCATCTGGGTTGATCCGCTCGCAAAGCCACCAGGCACCAGGGTTGAGCCAGCTGTAATTGGATAAAAGGCGATCTTATCAGTATCCCTCAAATGCTCAGATGAACGGGGATTGAATCACTTCACTAGTAACGTCTTCAACAGTTTCGCTTCAATACCTCAGTATTTTGGATATTCTCCGATGACTCAACGCGACGATTTTTATATTGGTTATGCGCCTGTCCCACCTAGTGTGCGGCGCTTGTTGCTGTGGTTTATACCGGTATTGGTGTTATGCGTCTTGGGGGTAGCGATCATTGCGCCATCGCTCCATTTTGACCAGGCAAATCCAGGGCAAATTCTAGGTAGTCAAGAGTTTGAAGGGTTATTGCTGGCAGAGCCATCGCCGCACTTATTGGTGCCGAATCCAGACGCACCGGATGAACCGTTTAGGGTATACCCCCTATCTGGGCTAAATAAAATGGCTCCCAGACCAAACATTATGGAAAACGCGGGGAACTGGGTAAAGCTGAAGGGGCTTTTGGTGAGTCGTAAACCCTATGAAATGTTAGCGGCTCAATCGGCGGAGGCAATTGATGTACCTGCTGGGGCAGCAAGAGTAGAAGATCAAACGTTGTCGTTGGGTGAGTTTGCGATCGCAGGTGAAATTGTCGATGGAAAATGCTATCCCGGCATTATGAAACCGGGCCGTACTAAGACCCATCGTGGCTGTGCTGTGCGTTGTATCAGCGGCGGTGTACCCCCAGTGTTTCGAGCAGGCAGCAAAAACGGCCCATCGCTTTACTTTATGCTTTCAGACCTGGATGGTCAGGCAGTTAATGATCGCGTTCTGAATATGGTGGCCGACCCGATTCAGATTACGGGCGAGGTTCTCCAGTATGGAGACTTTTTCATTTTGAAAGCAGATCCAGCTACCTATGAGCGGTTACCAGCATAGTGCCAATTACAGCAAGAGAACGTAAGACTCTCGGTACTGTGTAATAAGCTGAATAGTAGTCTCACGGAGCTTGCAGCAATGGGACAGTATTATCAATTTGTAAATCGTACACGTCAAGAAGTATCGCAAATCTCGTTACCGTTTAATTTTCGGATGCCCTATGCCAAGTCTTTAGAGCGGTACGACTCCCAAGAAGTTGAAGCAATGTTTCGCTTTGTAATCAAGCATAATGCTGAGTGGTGTGCAGACGACGAACTGATTGCTGAGGGCGATTACGGTGAAGTGATTACGTTTCAGCACAGCGCAGAGCCCAGTTCTAGCTATGGCTGGGAAAGTTATACGCCTGATCCGGTTGAGCCCAAACCTTATCCTGAGGCTCAATAATTGTTGGCATACTCCCATTGGAGTATGCACGAATAAGAATGAGCGATCGCCCACCTGCGGTGGTTACCATTTCTGTGGTTGTCCGTTCTTCAATGGGGGGTAAATTTGCCCGACGATCAAAAATTACCAACCACCCTTTATCCAGGTCCAACCCAGCTAAATAGCGATCGATCTGTTCCAGTCCTCTTTTAAGCGGATCGGGTTTACCCTCGCGCCAAACCTTTAACTCTATTCCCAACGTGACTGGTCCATAACGCAAACATAAATCCATCCGGCCCGCACCAATGGCATATTCCCGCTCCAGGGTTCCACCGCCATTCACCACCCGATGTAAAAAGGCCATCATTACTAAATGGGGGGCAATCTCGTGATATGGGGCACTTTTGAGTAAGGGTTCACCATGCTGTCGCCAAAATCCTAGAAATGCATCCAGCAGCTTTACTGGATCTAACTCTCCTGTTGCATTTAACCAACTAGGGCTGATGCTCGGTAAGCTGTCCTGGGTTCCACTTGCTAGAACGCGGGGAATGATTTCTTTGTAAATCCGGTTTGCGATCGCTAACCCTTCATTGGGTGTTCGTCTTACTAAACCAAGATCAATCAAAAGTTGACGGTCATCGTCGGGCACATCTCCCAATTCATCGCCGGACAGCATTGGTTCAAGAATGGCCTGTATATGAGGTTCTCGCAATTTTTTAAACGGAACTTCAGTTATGGCAGATCAGGCAGCTGACGTTGATAAATCGTTTAGATTTGTCGACTGCAAAGTTGTTCCTGATGAGCTGCAGTTTATTCTTCAGTCTGAAACTGAAGCAATTGAATTTATGCCAACAAACAGAAAAAACTGGGAACGTCGTGGACGTATGATCGTATTTCTGCTCTAGCAAGCATAGATATTATTCTGCCCGCTGCCCATAAGGCTATGCCTGTAAATCCGCAAGTGCCCCACGGGCCATATTTGCGATCGCCTTATCCGTCGCCTTAGGCAGCTGATAATACTTACCCCCTGCCGTTTTAGCAAGCTCCTTACCAAACCCAGTCGAAACAAACTTGCGCTCAGTGTCGATGATTAACAACTGAAAACCCGTCATCCGAATCCGCCCAGCAATATCCAACAGCTCAGCCTTGATATCCGGCTTCTCACCTTCTTCCATCGGTTCTCCCAAGGAACGCGCCAACGGCACATTCCCCCGACCATCCGTAATCGCAATAATCACCACATTACCCGTATCCCCAGACTGCTGTGCATTGGTACCCACCCGCACCGCCTGACTGAGACCATGGGCCAACGGCGACCCACCCCCACAGGGCATCGTCTCCAACCGCCGTCGTGCCGCCGTAATCGAACGCGTCGGCGGCAACAACACCTCCGCCTGTTCCCCTCGAAACGGAATCAACGCCACCTGATCTCGATTCTGATACGCATCCGTCAACAGACTCAGCACCGCTCCCTTAGCTGACTGCATACGGTTCAGTGCCATCGACCCTGAGGCATCGACAACAAACACAATCAATGAACCCGCCTTACGGGCCAATCGCTTCGCCCGAATATCACCCTGTTCAACAATTACTTTGCGCTCAGGTTGTCGCGCCCGCCGTGCCTTTTGATAGGGAGCCGCCGCCCGCAACGTTGCATCCACCGCAATCCGACGTACCGGCCCTTGCGGCAAAATAGGCTTAATATAACGACCCCGATCCTCAGAAATCACCAGACTTTGACTGCCCGAGTTGCCCTGCTTACTCATTGTTTCGGCAAACAACAAAAGAGAGGGATCTAGAACCACACCTTCAGGATCAAACAAAAACTCTTCTGGAATACTTGGAGGAGACTCTTCCTGCTCTTCCTCAGGCTCATCATCGTTGTCATTCTCATCGTTTTCCTGAGACTCGTCTTGATCATCGTCCTGCTGATTTTCCGGCGGCGGTGGCGGTGGCGGCTGCTCATCCTCCGGTGGCGGCTGATCCTGATTTATAGCCCGAGGAATAATCACTAGCTCCACGGCCCGACGTAAATCATCTGCATTAATGTCAGTCCGACCATCCAGGGCAGCACTCGCCTTAGCCACCCGCACCGCAAAAAGTTCCGCTCGATGGCCCTCGGTACCACCCCGAATCGCTTCAGTCACCAGATACTGCACCTGGTCAGGGGTAATGACAACATCCTTCAGCCATTCACGGGCCAAAATTATTTGGGTTTTCAGATTATCAATTTCTTCGAGGTACCCAGCTAAGAAACCCTCTGGATCATCAGCATAGTTAGTCGCCTGGTCGGTAGCCTCCACCCGTTCTTCCATGGTAAGCGCCCGGTCGGCAGAGAGAGCGATCGCAATCCGATCCAACAAATGCTGCCTGAGCGCTCCCTCTTCTGGGTTGTAAGTCGCCACTAATAAAGGCCTACAGGGATGCTGAAAACTAATCCCCTCACGCTCAATTTGGTTACGCCCCTCAGTCAATGTCCCCAGCAACAGGTTCGAGATCTGATCATCCAGCAGGTTAACCTCATCCACGTAGAGCACCCCCCGATGAGCCTCAGCTAATAATCCAGGCTGAAAAACAGATTCCCCCGTTTGAATAGACTTGGCCACATCCACCGACCCCAACAAACGATCCTCAGTCACCCCCAACGGAATCTGAATAAAGGGAGACGGAATCACCTTAGTCGGCAAATCATCCAGATTGGCAGGGTCCTCACGCTCCCCAAAACGCTCAAGTGTGGCATCATCCCACCCTCGAATATCCGTAGGATCTACATTGGCACAGGAACCATCAACTACTTCAATAGGGGGCAACAGCTGGTGTAGCCCTCGAGCTAACACGGACTTAGCCGTACCACGACGCCCCGCAATCACCACACCACCCAAACTAGGATCCACCGCCGCCAACAGTAACGCTAGTTTAATTGCATCCTGACCAACAACAGCCATCAATGGAAAGGTAGTGGGCGTATCCGCGAGGACCTGCATTTTTTTGCTCTAATCGACGTAATAGCCACTCTATCACTGCTTGTTGTTCAGCAATCGTACCGATCAAAAGTAAGCCACTTAAGTAGTGTAAGTGTTGATGTTCAACCTTTAGAATCTAAAGACCTATGCCTGTGAGTTCCTGATGCCTGTCGCTGTCTGCAAGCTGTTGACCTATCAAGGGCAATATAGCAAGTGCCAAATCAAGGTACCTGATGTTGATGCCAAACTACCGGCCATTAAGATTGGTGGTCAGCTATACAGCCTATTTCGTAGATTTGCCGATGCAGACGCTGCCATGAAGGCACTGCAGAAATTAGCCCAACAAGGAGATGAACTAGCTTTAACTAAGCAAACTCCTAACAAGTATGTTATGTGGGCATTAGAAGTTGACGCACACATATTCAAAGATCCTAAACAGGAAGGACAAACATGGCCAACCTGTGGACCTGCTGTCTGCTTGATGCTGGGTGATGCCAAACAGTACCACCAATGTTACGTCACTGTACCTGAGCTAACCAAACCAATAGTAGCCGTATGGCATGAGCAACGGTTTTACAGTGTCTACCAAACAAGGCTGAACGCCGCCGAAGCACTAGAACTTGCTAGCCAGTTAACCTGGCGAGGACATGATAGTGCGATCGCAGCCACCGCTAAAGGATATGCTGTCTGCCTATGGGAACCCGAAGCCAACCCTCAAAAATGCCCGTAGAGGCATTGTGCTCAATGCCCCTACGACCATCGGAAAAAAATAAAAACCTGAACCTAACGTCGACCTGGCAGAATAGGCTGCTCTACAGCATTGCGGAAGCGGATAACATCTTCACTAAAATCAATCGGCAATACAGCCACCACATTTTCATGGGGACGAGGAATAATCACCCAGGTCTCTAAAACTCCACCAGGGGCATTTTCTGCAGCCTCAACACCAGCTGCCATCGCTGCCTTAACCTCAGACACATCGCCACGAATATTGATACAGAAACGTGCACTACCTGCCCGAATATAATTTACCAATGTGACTCGTCCTGCTTTCACCATCGCATCTGCAGCGGCTAATACAGGGGGAAACCCCTTTGTCTCTAACGATCCTACTGCCTCGGGCATTGACGTTCTCCTTAACTACGAGCCTAGATTGGCTTTAACTGCAACCACGTCTAAGTTGAACCATATTAGTTCCCTGACGGAAAAATTTTAGTTCTGGACGTGAAAAAGATGAAATAACTCCAAAGTCTATTCTACGGGAGACGCGGGGGCTTGAATAGATACAACGGGTTGCGTTTGCTGAACAAACATTTCAACTCTCGTAAAGTATTCTGACCCAGCCGTCTCAGCTACGTTGTTATGCGCCGCTTCTGGAACTAGCCATAGCCGTTTAGGGACGGGCGATATCTCATACAGATGTTCTGACATTGCAGCGATTGTCGTCTCATCCTGCAGCCCATGAATATATAACACCGGTACCGTCAGGTGAGGGACCTTAGCTATGGAATCAAATCGCTGGGTCAAGATCCAGTTCACTGGCACCCAGTTATATTGCCCTGTGAATTCAACCGCTGCAATCATAGAACTGAAGGTACTCTGTACAATCAGCCCCGCCGCCGGACGTTGCATCGATAACTCAATGGCAATTGCGCCCCCTAAAGAATGACCAAATAACCAAAGTTGCTGAGGGGGGATTTCACGGGTTTCCGTTAGATAACGATAGGCTGCGATCGCATCTTCATACACCCGCTGCTCATTAGGAAATGGACCTGAACTCCGGCCATAGCCCCGATAGTCTACTAGCAGCACATTAAATCCCATACGCTGATAGCGGTGGGCTAACCCTAAATTGGACCCAATGTTCTCACCATTGCCATGCAGATACAACAGCGTTAACCCATAGTCATATAATGTTCCTGGCAAACCGGGTAACCACCAACCATGTAAGCCTCTACCAGGAGACAGTTTGCCCTCTGCACTAAGCCAAACCTCTTCATACTCCAACTGCTCTTCTGCCGGTGTTAACGTCACCAGGGAGGAGGGTTTAAAGATCAGCCTAGTTTGATAAAAATATAAACCAACACATATCCCACCATAGATACTAGCTACAACGATGGTTAGCGTCAGTAGTACCTGATCAACAGTCATTGACAGCATTATCCCCAAAATCGACTTAAATTCAACGGACACAGGGGTTATCGTCATGCACCCAAAAAAGAAGGCGCTCTGTACAGCGCCTTCACACAAACTTTTTATAAGGACCATTCTTCTTTCAGGGTCTCTAGCTGCCAGAGACGAGTCTCAGTGACTGCAGCCAAGCAAGCATTAATATCTGGCTTAGAGGGTAGGTTCGCTTCATAGTCACAATGGGCATCACGATAGTCTAGCCAAGAGAGCTGTACATCAACCAACGCCTCACCTGCAGCCTCAGTCGCTAACGCTTGAACAGCCTGGTAAACGTCGTTAAGCTGCGCATCGGCATCTACTAAACGCGTATCAGTCTTTACGGTTTGGCGCAGTTCGGCAATACGATTATCGGTAATCTGCTCCATACAAGTCGCATGAATCAATGGAGCTATCGAGCCGCCCTCAAAACGATTACTCTCAAAGGTACACTCAGCATCACGAAAAACGATCCAGCGTTCTTCAGCCTGAGTCAGCCGAGCTTTGGCAGCATCATCCAACCCCTGACGTACCGACTGATAGACTTGATTTAGCTCTTTATCTGAGATCGCGTAGTTTTCAGCCGCGCACTGGTTTATTTCTTGTTGAGTGGCCAGTTGCCCACAGTCCTTTTTAGCCAGGGCAACGGGTGAAACCGGCTCCGGTGCAGCAGGTTCAATGTCAGAGGGAGCAACCGCAGGAGTATTCGAAGATGGACGCTCTGACGCTTGACTTGCCGAGGCTTTAGTATCCGTTGTTGATTGAGGAACCACATCATTGGCCGCAGGAGTTGCTCCAACCGAGTCTTCAGGAGCCGTAACCGGTTGCGCCCCCCCACAGCTAGCCAAGCCCAAGAGCAGTACTAGAGAAAATAAGTTGAAAAAAGTTGGTTTACCCATGGTCACATGACGCCAGCTCACTCCATTGGAGTGTAGCGCAACCAATGATCTAGCTAGGCAAAATCTAAAGATTATTCAGCGGTTCGCATAGGGAGCCGATTGAACACTATAGGTTAAGCGAAGTACATAGCTGTTGGGCGGACACGATCCCCCGTTCTACTCTCCCTGTCTCCTTTATTATTGCCTCACCTGCCTACCAGTCTGTGAAAATTGCCGCCTACCTCTACACTGACCCGCGCTTAGATCCACCAGTCGATGGCAGCCTGTGGGGCTGGGAAATTGATCGAGTCTACAAAGACACCCCCCTTACAGAGCACCGTCCTCAGCTACAGGAATTGCTCTCTCAGGTACAAACCCAAGCGCCTGATTATCTATTGGTACGGCAGTTAGACGAACTGGGGGACTCTTTAGGGTCAGTAGCTCAAACTCTAGCTACCTTAGAAATAGCAGGAACGGTGGTGATCGCAACAGAACAGGACTACCAAACTCCAACCAATGGAGAGGCTCATCCGCAACTACCCGTGATCCTGGCAGAGGTACAAGCCGCCCAGCGTCAACGTCGAATTCGTCAAGGGCATGCAGCCAACCGTCTGAAAGCACTCCCCCCACCGGGCAAGCCGCCCTATGGTTATCGCCGTGGTAAGCAGGGCTATGTGATTGATCGAACGACAGCGCCCGTACTCAAGGCATTTTTCGAACAGTTTTTGTTGTACGGTTCCCTCAGAGGGGCTGTACGTTATATCGCCAAGCAATATGGCAAAAAGGTATCTGTTTCCACTGGGCGACGCTGGCTAGAACATCCTATTTATAGGGGCCATACCCGCTATGGCGATGGTGGCATGATCCTAAACACCCATCGCCCCCTCTTAGAAGCAACCGAAGCCGCCCAGATTGATCGCTTGCTAAGCCGTAACAGCGTCTTACCTGCTAAGACTGCTAGTGCCCCCCGCTCTTTAGCTGGCTTAGTCACCTGTCAACAGTGTCAGACCAAACTGACTGTCAGCCAGGTGAGTGCCCCCCGGCGAGCCAAGGACTATACGTATATGCGAGTTCACAGCTGCCCAGCAAAGTGTAAAGCCCTACCCTATCAGGCGTTGCTTACCCAAACTATTGAGGCTATCTGCACTGAACTGCCCCAGGCCGTAGAGCAGATAGCGTTGCCAGAGCATAATCCTAAGGAGGCGCTAGTAGATGCGATCTCAGCCAAGCAAGCCATCTTGGATCAGCTCCCCCAACTGGTCACCACAGGCATATTGGACCAAGTCACAGCTGACCTACGGACCTATGGCATCCAAACTGAAATTGCTCAGCTTAACCAGCAACTCGCTCAGCTTCCCCCAGTCAATCTAAAAGAGCTGGCCCAGGCCGTCAGCATTCCTCAATTTTGGGAAGATTTGTCAGAACCAGAACGCCGTTTTTTCTTTAGGGAATTTATCCGCGATATCCAGGTTATTCGTAGCAACAACAGCTGGACCCTAAAATTAACATTTACGTTTTAACAAACATCACTTTTCTACCCCAGACAGGGCTTTGACGTGAGCAGTCAGATAAATACTCAGAACACTCTGCCCAACACCCATGATCCATTGGCCACTGCATCCCATCATCTGAGACTTTTGTGTACAAGTATCTGCCCCATCAACAGCAATTTGGCCGTTTCTCATTAAGACCCGTAGCCTTAACCCATCGAAGTTCTCCGTAGGATCAACTAGAGACATTCAACAACTTCCTCTCTTTTTACTAGGAATCACACAAAAGCCTCCTGAAAATCCATGGGAGAAACAAACTCTTCAAAAAAATATGCGTATTAATCAGCATCTCAACAATCTTTTCAGGCATTAAAGTTAACTTACAAGGGTGAAAAACACGGACACGCTTCAGCAATCAACAGAAATCAAAATGAACCAGTCAAACATTCGCGCTGCCATTAGTCTCGCTGCTATGATTAGTGCCATAGGGACAGCCCCAAGTTATGCATTCACCCTAACTGGAACATCTGCGAGATTCGACAACACCCAGCTACAAGACGGCACTACTGTGGGTCGTGCCGCTAGCAACAGTGAGTTTGCCAACTACGAACAGGCTGCTTTTAACAATAATTCTGACAATTATGTCGAGTTTTTTGACTACAATGGAGTTAATCAGGTGCGCTGGGGCGATCCTACCTATGACTACTACAGCTACTCCAAAACTCAAGAAGCTGGCCATAGAAAAATCTTAGATTACGGCTCCTATCGCACCAGCAGGGGCTACCAATACTATGGTTACCATTATGATCGGACTGCTCAGAAAAGTGGCCTTGGCTTTGCTGGTGTCAGTAACCTTAGCATTGATACTAACGAAATTTTTAATCTTGGCACCCTAAAACATTACAACAACACCATTTGGTCAGATAACCGTATTGCCAACAAGACTGACTTCAGCCTGAAACTCAATTTTGGTGATATTGACATAGGAGAACAAACGTTTGACTTCTCTCTCAATGTTGACGAGACCAGCAACACCCCTAGTAATCACTCAGGGGGTATATGCCCCTATGAAACAACTGGCTATGGTTGCTCTGACAAAATCACCTGGGATTTTGCCATTGACGCTAAAAATGCCTTTGAGCATGAGGGTGAGCGCTATACGCTTGAACTTGTGGGCTTTAATGAAACCCCCGTGTTTGACACGAGTGCAGTCAAAGATTTTATCTCTCAAGAGAATGGCACTAGTCAGGCTCACTTATTGGCTCGCATTGTTAAGGTAGAGGATGAAACCGAAGATCCTACTCAGGTACCTGAATCTGGTGCCCTAGCAGGGCTGGGAACCCTGGGCCTACTCTTGAGCCAAGCCAAGCGTCAGCAAAAAGAAACTATCACTGCTTAAACCTCTATTCAGCTTAAACCTCTATTCAGTAGATGAGCACAATTAATTTAAAGATCAAAGTTCTTGTGTAATTTATTGTGCTTATCTACTTATATCCCAAGTCAACATTTGTCATTGCTCAAAAATCATCCAACCATTGTGATAGTGAACCAGATTAGAGCATAAATCTATCACCCACCCATTTCTCTGAAACAGATCAAACCGCTTAGGACTTGAGAGATAGTGATCCGTCAAGCCTAGATTTAGGATGAGGCTAGTAAAGAGTGACTCTTCATCGATACAGAATCCTAATTTTTAGCGTTGACACTGCACTAGTTAATCTCTCAAGTCTTTAACTATTGATCATGATTGCCGCTACCATTTGGAGAATAAGACAACCGGCAAAAGACGAATAACCATGGCAACTGTGCGGTTTGAGCAAGTTACAAAGCAGTATGAAAATGGCTATGTTGCAGTGAAGGACTTAAATCTAGAAATCTATGATCGCGAATTCCTCGTTCTAGTCGGTCCCTCAGGCTGTGGCAAAACCACCTCCCTACGAATGCTGGCTGGGTTAGAACGTATCAGTAATGGCAACCTATACATTGACGAACGCCGGGTCAATGACTTACCGCCTAAGGATCGTGACATCGCTATGGTGTTCCAGTCCTATGCCTTATATCCCCACATGAGCGTTTTTGACAATATGGCATTTAGCCTTGAACTACAAGGAGTCTCTAAGGCCGATATTCAACAGCGAGTCCAGCAGGCGGCCCAGCAACTTGGTATTGCCCCCCTACTGGATCGTAAACCCAAACAACTCTCCGGCGGGCAGCGTCAGCGTGTGGCCGTGGGACGCGCCATTGTGCGTAACCCTGCCGTATTTTTAATGGACGAACCCCTGTCAAACTTGGATGCAAAGTTACGGGTACAAGCCAGAACTGAATTAAATAAACTCCATAAACGATTGGGTACCACATTTATTTATGTCACCCATGACCAAGTAGAAGCCATGACCATGGGAAATCGTATTGCTATTATGAACCAGGGTATTTTGCAACAGGTTGATACCCCTCAAACAATTTATGAAAAGCCAAGCAACATTTTTGTAGCAGGCTTTTTAGGCAGTCCATCTATGAATTTTTTAAGTGCTACGATAAGACGCCATCACAACCAACTGTTAGCAAAAACCGACAGCTTTAGCCTACCAATCTCTGGCCAGAGCAACCGGGTTAGCAGCTATATTGACCGAGTGGTCATCCTAGGGATTCGGCCCGAAAGCCTTTATCACCCTCACTATCTACCTCCTGGTATTAGTCCCATAGATATTCAGGCTAAAGTCTCTGTGGTGGAACGCATGGGCCACGAACTGATTGTATATGTAGTATTAACAGATGGGAGCGAGCTATTGTCCCGTCTTGATCCCAGGGCCATCCTCGTACCCGGAGAACCCATTACCCTACAGTTAGATAGTCAGCATATTCATTTATTTGACGCTGAAACAGAGCAAACAATTTAGCTAACCTGTAACTAATGGTAACCAGAATTTTTGACAACCGTAATTTATTGCGACTTTCGAGTATCGATTAGTAAGCAAATTGTGTACTTTATTGCAACTTTTTTTGCGTGAGAACACTAGGATATAAAGTTATGAACTACTCAGTTAAGTAATTTGACCGATTATAATAAAGAGTCCATTAACTTAAGTGGCCAATTTAGTTCTAAGATGTGAATATTAAGCAAGGTTAATATCCGTGTAATCAGCCGCCATCTACCCATGTCCCCTGACGGTCTTTCGATTGGCTATTCTCAAGCGCCCCTAACTGCAAGGCAAGATGCTATCAAGCAAGCGATTGAGAATTTGATGCAGCACTCCCAGCATCTACGAATTAAGAAGCTTTTGTTTAGCGTTTGTTACGGGACGTGGGAAAACGAAGTTGCTGCATTGAACAGTATCTCAATGCGGTCCTTAATAACTATTCTCTTAGGGCGCTATTCTACGCTTCATCAGTGTCGCGATAGTCTTTACCTTAAAGCAAATAGCCTTAACCGGAAGAAGGTATATGTCGCGATCGCAAACGTGATTTTATATTACTTGCAAAGCGTTTTTCTCCCACAAGCTAAACTCTCACCCTCTACCGACCAACAGGCAGCTAACCTATCGGCATCGGTGCAGTCACGGTCAAAGGCAGAACTGTATCAGCCAGTTATTAACGAACTGTCTAAATTAGACAATTTAGAGGTTATCAAAGCCTTTCTAGGATACTTGGGTCACGCTCCTGGCAAAATTGCTGATACTGCCAGCACCGATTTGCTTAGCCTGGTGCAGCTGGCTCATCGGCAAGCTCCCACTCCCCTTGAGCTGAAGCAAAATTTGCGGAGTATACTCAAGCATCAATCTTCGCTAGCTAACTCACAAACCATAGCACGTCAAATTTTAAGGGCCTTTCGGTCTCTTTATGTCACCCGCTCTAAGCCAGTGGCCACTACTCCTGACAGTCTGACTCTTTTGGAGCAGGAGCTGACTCAAAAATGTGACGTGGATCAAGTTAGGGTGCTGCTATATTCCATTCTTTATGGTCCCTATGCCGATAGCCCCCTACAGCGGCAAATCCTGCAGACCAAGACACTCCGCGACCTACTGCAGGAGACCTTTGACTACTGCACCAGCTACGGTGATTTTGAAAGCAAGTTAACCATTCTGGCCCATTGCTTGGAAAACTCAGATGGTCTTAATCGTGCCCTTAAAGTCATGCTAGTGTCACTCTACCGTTACTATGCCAGGGATAAGTAGCTCTCTGGCTAAGCTCAGTTAGTCTCAGTCAGCAGCGGCGCGTTTGCCTAGTAGTTTTTCGCGTAGGTGCTTGATGCGATCGCGAAACTTAGCTGCCTCCTCAAAGTCCAGCTCCTTCGCCGCTGCTTTCATTTGCTTTTCTAGTTGACCAATCAGCTCAGGAATATCCTCAAGGGCTAAATCGTCACTATGCTCATAAACTTCTTCTAATTCCTGGGCATTGAGGCGACGCGATACCTCCAAAAACGAGAGAATAGCGTTACTCTTACGGCGCGTAATCGGTGTGGGAATAATCCCATGTTTCTCGTTATGCGCTTTTTGAATAGCCCGTCTGCGTTCAGTTTCATCAATCGCCTTGGCCATACTATCGGTCAAGTTATCAGCATAGAGAATCGCCTGACCTTGCACATGGCGAGCAGCACGACCAATGGTCTGAATTAGAGAACGCTCAGCCCTTAGGAAACCTTCCTTATCCGCATCTAAAATCGCGACTAGGGACACTTCAGGTAAGTCCAAACCTTCCCTCAGTAAGTTCACACCTACCAAAACATCAAAATTACCATTGCGTAAATCTTGAATAATCTCAATCCGCTCAATGGAGTGAATCTCAGAATGTAAGTAACGGACTCTCACCCCATGTTCTTCAAAGTACTCAGTGAGATCTTCTGCCATCCGTTTTGTTAGCGTTGTTACTAAGGTTCGCTCATTACGCTCCACACGCTTATTAATCTCACCCAGAAGATCGTCTACCTGCCCTGTAGTAGGCCGGACGAAAATCTCGGGATCTAATACCCCAGTTGGACGAATGATCTGCTCAACCACCCGTTGTTCAGAGATTTCCAACTCCCATTCCCCTGGTGTAGCTGACACAAAAATGCAGTTTTTCACCTTTTGCCAAAACTCTTCTGCCTTGAGGGGACGATTGTCAGCGGCACTAGGCAAACGAAACCCATGGTCGATTAAAACTCTCTTGCGGGCCTGATCCCCGTTATACATTCCCCGTAGCTGAGGAATTGTGACATGGGACTCATCAATCACCAGTAACCAATCCTCAGGAAAATAATCCAACAGGCATTCAGGGGGAGCACCAGCCTGACGTCCGGCCAAATGGCGGGAATAGTTTTCAACGCCATTGCAATAGCCCACTTCCCGTAGCATTTCCAGATCATATTTAGTGCGCTGTTCCAGGCGCTGGGCCTCTAATAATTTACCGTCCTTTTCCAGCAGCTCTAACTGATCCCGCAGTTCTGTTTGAATGCCATTGCAGGCCGCTTCTAGCTTATCGTCAGGGGTGACAAAGTGACGCGCAGGGTAAATATTGAGCGCGTCCATACTTTGCAGGGTTGCCCCCGTGACCGGATCCACATAGCGAATGGCATCGATCTCATCTCCAAAAAACTCCACCCGGATGATGCGATCCTCGTAGGCGGGACCAATCTCCAAAACATCCCCTTTGACTCGAAATCGTCCTCGCCCCAAATCCAGGTCGTTACGCGTATATTGCACAGACGCTAAATCTCGCAGCACCTGCCGCTGATTCAGTTCCATCCCTACCCGCAGTGGAATCGATGCTTTGAGATATTCTGTCGGAATACCCAAACCATAAATACAGCTAATGGAAGCGACTACAATGACATCTCGCCGTTCAAACAGGGATCGGGTAGCTGAGTGGCGCAGCATGTCGATTTCTTCATTAATCGAGGCCGTCTTCGCAATGTAGGTATCGGTAACTGGAATATACGCTTCTGGCTGATAGTAATCGTAATAACTGATGAAATATTCGACGGCGTTATTCGGGAAAAACTCCCGCAACTCATTGCATAGCTGAGCCGCCAGGGTTTTATTGTGAGCCAGTACCAGGGTGGGCCGCTCAACTTTATCAATCACCCGTGCCACCGTATGGGTTTTACCGGTTCCTGTGGCTCCTAATAGCGTTTGGTATTGCCCTCCAGCCTCTAAGTGGCGAAGTAAACCAGCAATCGCTTTGGGTTGATCACCCTTGGGCTCAAAGGGGGCTTGAATATCAAAGTCGGTCATGGGTGGCAGCAGCTAGCAGGGGCATACTTGACGTAGGACAGTCGCACTCGTGCGGACCTTTACGATCTTAGAAGTAATGTCTAAAATTCGCACGGCTGTTTCTTATGGGGGGATAGTCTCAAAGAGCTACACCATGACACTTCGACAGGTGGAAGCCATGGGTAATCGCTATCTGTCAAAATCGCTACCCTTTAGAGAGTAGGGAAACGACTGCCGTTGTTCCAGACATATCAACTTGATGGCTCATCATAAAGGGGAATCTATGAAAATCTGGCCTTGGGGATTTATCGGACTGACGCTTACAATCTTTGCCTGTGGCTCTAGCCAACCAGCTAGCCCAAATACCACACCCACCAACAAAGAGCTGGTCAACGCCTCAGCACAACTAACAGAAGCAACGCCCCCCTCTGCCTCCTCTGCCTGTGCCCCCATGGCCACTCAAGTCCCCCTACAGCCAGCGAATGATACAGAACTGCCCTTTGAACGTTTGAATTTTCGGCCCACTGACGTAGACGCTACGGATACCACCCTCACGTTTAGGAGCAAACGGTATGAATTTACCTTTTGTAAGGGCGATCGCACCTGGGGCATAAACTCGTTAGAAGCCTCCCCACCAGAGGAAGAAGACTACGCAGAATACTTTGACTCGCTGGGTAATCCAGACTACGAGGCCATTCCCCATGAAGGCCAGACCTATCAGGCCAGAGTTCGGCTTGAGGCATCCTGGCTAGGCGGCGAACAAGCGCCTAATGATCTTGAGCGAGTGATTTTTGAACTGCTCAAACCTGGCGATAGCGAGCCTCTCTCAAAGGTGCTTTATACCAATAAAGACATTATCGAGCGTAACCTGGGTGCATCTGCAGGCATCCCAACCGTCACCCAGGCGCTTGCCGCTGACAATACGCTATGGCTATCCATTGGCTTTGAGCAAGGTGAGGGCGCTAGTGGTATTACTACCATTGTCCAGTATCAAATTGACACGGACGAGATCGCCGTCTGGCAACCGACCCAACTGGGCAATACCCAAATTAACGATCTGGCCGTAACCGCAACAGACGAAGGGACCACAGTCTGGCTCGGCACCCAATATTCGGGGGAAGGGAATCCCTATCTTCCCGCCCAAGGATTAGTAGCCTACCGTCCAACAGACAATCACATCGAGAACTACACCGTTGAGAATAGTCCGCTTATCGGGGCAATTCCAACGCGACTGTGGGTTGACGGCGAGAACCTATGGGCCGCAACAGCCAACGGCGTCTGTGAAGTGAACTGGGCCAATATAAATGTGAACGATAGTTGGGCATGCTGGCAATTTACAATCATGGCCGATATACCGACCAACCAAAACTTATATCCCAGTCTGCTGTCTGACACCCCAATTGAGCAGCTAAATAGTTCCGAAACAATGGAATTGCTATGGTTAGCAGATACCGACATTAGTACACCAGGATCGACAGTCAGATACGAAATTAACTATCAAACGGGTCTTACCGCTCAACTTAATCAAGGAGCCGACTATTACATTGGTCCCGAGGAAAACCCAGACGATGGCTATTTTTGGTGGCCCGGTCAAGACTGGAGCTGGAATGGTGAACGATTTGTCCGCCCTTTGGACCAGGTGGCCGTCAATTACGTGGGTGGTGGTCCTCAAGGCATTGGTCCCGATCACTATGCAAATTATGTAGCTGACTGGCAAACAATGCGCGGTGAGTTTGAGTTGTTATCCCTCACCCCTGACACCACAGAGATTAAATACTACTCTGCCTGGATCGATGGGGCAGGCATTGACCCTTGGGTCACCCTTACTAAAGCCACAAATGCCTCCCTTGATGCAGTCAACCCGACTGATGACATGCTGACACACTTAAAACAAGCCGCAAAGAACTAAGGACATTGTCAGGCAAGCACCTACCTGTTGTTACCCAGGCCTTCTATTTAGCAAGTATATCTGTTGAGCGTTGCTTAAAACTCATCATTGCCATGTGATATTTGCATCGACACAGAAATCTCGGAGACACCTATGTTTTATCATTAGCAACAACATCCAACAGATGCTTCTACCATGTCAGGACTGTTGTCTTGGCATGCTCCATTAGCTTACTCTAATGCCAAGGCAGTTTAATCACCTTTGGGAGTAAATTATATTTTTTTCTCTCACAGGATCTGTGGCCAGCTTTTGCACACACAAAACAGTTTCAGCAACACTTCACAGACGTATGCCATGTCATTAGACAAACAAAACGAACAAATATCAGAAGTTCTGAAATCTGTTAGGCTCAGAGCCTGCATCAACTCGTTTATGAGGCTCAAACCCATGCCAGGTTGAAAAACCCTGGACAGGAAGCTACCTTACCAGGGCAAAATGTACGCTAAGAAAGCTCAGAAAATAGCTGGGACCAAGCGATCTCAGCTGGTCGCTCCCCCTGATTAATAATTTCAAAGGTTTTATGCTCAGTGGCGCTATCCGCTAAACATTCCACACAGGCAGCGGCAACATCTTTACGGCTAGTCTGTCCTAATAATTGATCGCCACACCCCAGAACCACGCCCTGTTTACCCTCCGTTGATGCTTTGATCAAGGTATTGAGATCGTAGGAGGTGTAGGGACCATCGATCAAACGGCCTGGACGGACGATGGTGTAGTTCAAGCCTGACCCATGCAACGCATTTTCAGCGGTTGCTTTAGCATCCAATACACCATAGGCATTCAGCAAGTTAAAGGGAAATTGATCTTTGCGTTCCACGCCAAGGGAAGACACCAACACAAAGCGTCGTATTGAGGTATTACGAGCAACATTAATGAGATTGTTTACCCCCTGCCCATCGGCCATGGCTGGAGAGTTTTTTGCAGTTTGCTGACGATAGTCGGCATCTAAGAAAATCCGTCCCCAGGTAAATACCTGATCTAACGGCTGGGCAGGTAAGTCCACCTGCCATTTATCCGATGGAAACGCGGTGGTACCACTACAGCAGAGTATGGCATCTACACCGTCAAGGACTGTTGTCAAGGTATCTGGTAACCTCAAATCCGCCTCTTGTAGCTCCACTCGAGGATCATCAAATAATGGCTGCGCTTTGGTGACGTTACGCGTTAATGCTCGCACGCTATAGCCCTGCTTCAGAGCATAAGCTACGGCTAGCTGCCCCACCCCCCCGGTGGCACCAGTGATTAAAACCCGCTGAATAGTAGACACTGAGATCGCATTACCTCTTTATCCCTCAGTTAACCTTAAACCAAACCCACCGCTCCAGCATTCCCATTGAGGTGGCTAGCCCCCAGATAGCCGATTAAAATTAAAGACCATTGCCATTGCCTAAACCATGCGTCAACTTCGTCAAACCTGGGATAATAGTCACTTCTACACAGACAGCAATGATCCACGCATTGCAGCTGACGTCGAGCAGCTCAACGTCAAAATAGCGGCCTTAGCAGACATCTGTGCCCCCTTTGCAGGGTACATCGATACTGCAGAAAGCCTTCTCCCTGAGGAGTTTGACCAGTATATTACCCAGATCCGAGAAGTCCATCTACAACGGACTGCGATCTCCAAACGCATGGGGAACCTCCGCATGTTTATCTCCTCAATCCTCAGCGTTAATTCCCACGATGCCAGTGCTAAGGCCTGGAAACCAACGCTACAACAGATAGGTGCTGAATTGAGCCAGGTGACAACGGCATTGGATGTATTTCTAGTGCGTGTGAGCGATGCCTTTATCGATGCCTTGGTTGCCGAGCCAGTCCTAGAAGAATTAGCATTTTTGATTCGGCATCGGCGCAAACTTAAAGACCAGTTACTCACCGTTGCCGAAGAGCAATTGGTGACTGGTTTAGCAGTCAGTGGACTCCACGGCTGGGGCAATCTTTATACTGAGCTGGCAGGCACATTAAAGTGCACGGTCGATGGCGAAACCATGGGGTTGGCCAAAGCCTTTAACTTACTCAGTTCTCCTGATCGCAACCGTCGCTCTCAGGCATGGCATGGCATTAATGCCGCGTGGGAAACCCAAACTGAGACAGTGGCCGCCATTCTGAATGCGATCAATGGCTGGCGATTGCAAGAAACCAAACAACGGGGCAAACAACAGATTCTGCACTATCTAGATGAAAGCTGTCACCAAAGCCGGATTGATCGTCAAACTCTAGATGCCCTGATGGATGTGACCTATGAACGTCGGACCATTGGGCAGCGGGCACTCAAAGCTATGGGTACTCTGTTAGACCTAACTCCAGAACCCTGGGATTTATTTGCCCCCGCCCCCGCCGTGGATGCAGGAATTACATTTTCTTTTGCAGCGGCCATAGACTTGATTGCCAATGCCTTTCGACAACTCACCCCAGAGATGGGGGACTTTGCCATCATGATGGCAGAAAAGGGCTGGATTGATGCACAGCCCACACCCAACCGTTCTACAGGCGCTTATTGTGGCGGTTTCTCCGAACCCCGAGAACCTCGCATTTTTATGACCTTTGAAGGCACTATGAACAATGTGCTTACCTTGGCCCATGAGCTAGGGCATGCCTGGCACTCGTGGGTGATGCGCGACATGCCCCGCTACAAGACTTTTTACTCGATGACCCTGGCAGAAACAGCCAGCATTTTTGGCGAAACACTCGTCCGCGACGCTCTGCTTACCCAAGCCAGTACGCCAGCCCAAAAGCTGGATATCGCCTGGACCGATGGCATGGCAGCGATGACGTTTCTACTCAACATTCCAGCTCGGTATACCTTTGAGCAAAAGCTAGTGGAAGCGCGCAAACAGGGCTATGTGATTGCTGACAAACTCAAGGAAATGATGCGCGACAGTTGGCAACATTGGTATGAAGATAGCCTAGCCAGTTATGACCACATGTTTTGGGCTAGCAAACTCCACTTCTCAATCTCTTCTCTCGGGTTTTACAACTATCCTTATTTGTTTGGCTATTTGTTTAGCTTGGGCATATACGCTCAAAAAGAGAACTATGGAGAAATGTTTAATGAACTCTACACCAACCTATTGCGCGATACAGGCAGTATGACGGCAGAAGATTTAGTAATGAAACATCTACAACAGGATATTCGCCAGCCAGCGTTTTGGCATGCCAGTTTAGACGTGGTTGAACGTTCAATCAATCAGCTAGAAGCCTTGTCATGAGAGGCATGATTTTGTCCATCTCTCCTGATTCAACGTGCCTAATGGCGCTAACCTAGTGAAGAACTGCCAATACATCGGGATAGAAGGCAACATTTACCATGGTTCCCAGCACATCAATCGACTGGATTTTTTTTGATTGTTTCAACACACTGATCGACGATTTTGATACCTCTGGCCATGAAGTCGGTCTGGCACCGATGTATCAGGTACCGGTTGCCGCCGGTCTGTACCAAACTATCGAAGACGTCCGGACCGATTACCATCGCTGGCGGCTAGAATACATTGCTGGCAAACCCCATGAGCAAACTTTGCAGGAACGCTTCCGCAATCTGCTAGCCATCTATCGTCCAGAGACAGAGCCTACCCTGGTGGAGCAGGTGGTAACGGAAATGGAAATTCAGTTTATGGACTGCTTTCCAGCCACACTCAGGCTCCCAGCAGGTGTGGAAAGTATGCTGCAGAGTTGGCAGGGACAGGCCACGATGGGTGTCGTATCCAACTTTTTCTTAGCTGACTGGCCCGCAAAAATGCTCGAACGCCACGGTCTTAGACATTATTTTAAGTTTGTGCTGGACAGTGCTGATTGTGGCTACCGCAAGCCTGGAGACGCCATTTATCAAGTTGCGCTAGAAGTGGCCGGAAACCCATCCCCTGAAAGAGTACTGTTTATTGGCGATCATCTAACGAATGATGCGATCGCACCCCAGCGTCTGGGAATGCAGTCGATTTACTTTGATCGCTCAGCTGAACGAACATCGTCATCAGCCGCTCCCCCTAAAATCAAGGCCATTAGGCACTGGGATCAATTCGTCCCCTGCAATAAATCACCCGAACCTTAATTGAAGAAAGGGAATTGAGTGAGTCACAAAATATACAACTAAAGTCTAAGATAAACGCCGTTATATTATCCTGGCCTGCGGGCAGGCTAATAAATTAGCCGTAGAGACATCAACCTAAAGCAACCAGACAGGTATCAGAAGGTACGGCCTGAATGCATACTTTTACCAATGTGAATTACTATTTTAATAGATAATTAATAGCAACAGTTCAGCCAAGAGCCATTTATTTATAATCCGTCGGATTTCACACCCCAATCACAGACATTATTTTATTTTTAGTAATTTTTTTAATCGATTTTCTATGTCCCTCAGACTCTCCCAAGCAGCTAGTGTAATTCTGTCTGGTGTGCTCATAGCGACCTCAGGCACTGGCGTAGGTCGTCAAACAGCAAAAGCTGATGATGTATCTACCCCTATAAGCACTAACGTTAAGCAAAATAGCAACCCTAAACAGGGCGGAAAACCAGAGCAAAATAGCAAAACCCAGCCCAAAAGCACCATTCAGCCCAATAGGAAAACTGAGCCAGACAGTAAACATAATTCTCAACAGCAGGCCCAAAAAGCAGGCCCAACGGATCAGGCCAAACCATCGTCTCCTGCAAAGTCGAAACGAAATTCCACTCGCCCCGCACCAATCGAGCCCTTTATTCAAGCAGATGCGGTTGCGTTGGGACATTGGTTAGTGACAAAAACCGTTAAAAATCTCATCGATAACCCCTCCCCTGAAGCAACCAAACCTGCCGAAGCAGCCAAGCCTGCCAAAGACACGAAGCCCGAGCCAACACCTAAACCAGCAGCGCCAGCCCCAGCGGCCAGCTCTAAGCCACAACCCACTGCCCAGACAGCTTCAGTAGCTCCCCCCAAAGTCGCCGTACAGGCCCTGCCACCAGCACCGTCTAGCAATCCAACCATTGATACTTACACAGAAATGCGGGTTGCCCTTACGAAGCAGACTTCCAATGTCACAGTTGCCGCTTCCCAAGGGGGTGTCATCGTCAGCACGAACGGTGAACTTATCCAAAATTTATCGGCGAGTGTGGGCTATCAAGTCAGTGCCAATGACCGTGGGCTGTTCATCAATGGTCAACCGGTACCAACAGCGGTCTGGTTAGAACCCGATAACGGCTATGTTGCGGTAGGCAATCGTTGGTATCGTGGACGGCTACTATTGCTCTGGCAAAATGGTGGCGTCATGGCCATTAATTACGTTCTTCTCCAAGAATATTTATACAGCGTGGTTGGCGCTGAAATGTCAGCAAGCTGGTCTATAGAAGCCTTAAAGGCCCAAGCCGTAGCTGCCCGATCCTATGCCATCGTCCATACCGTTCGCCATCAGCAACGTGCCTACGATTTGGATGACACCCAGCGTTATCAAGCCTATAAAGGCATAGCCACCGAAGCCAGCTCCACCCACCGAGCTGTCCAGGAAACCTCCGGTGAATTTATCAGTTATGGCGGCGGCATAGTCGAGTCTCTCTATGCTGCCAATCAAGATATTGTCGACGATGCCCACAGTGGCTATGGCATGAGCCAAACCGGAGCATTAGACTTAGCCGAGCAAGGCTATCAATACTATGAGATTCTATCCGCCTACTATCCTGACACCTCCGTTGGCCGGATTGATATTGGCAATGAGTAGTGGTTTCTTTAAGGCACCGAGGCAATGTTACGAGTCAAAGTACATGTGAGATTTTGGCCCTTAATAATGACACGACCGAGAACAGTATGCACAATCAGCCTATTGGTATCGGCCTGGATGATCTGTTGTAGCTCAGTCGGAACTTTAGGCAGCTGAGCTTGTTGCGAGTTACTAGCTGCCAGATCTGTATGGTATGGATACCTTTCAGCACTTACCCGATCTCGGTTATGGTGCTTACGTCTCACTGGCCGTTGTCGATAGTCCTGAGCATTACGATCAAGCCACACGACTACATCTGAGAGCGCCAATGTTTGTTCTCCCCGCCAAGTCTTAACGTAGATAGTGCCTGTATCACAGAGCATTTGCTTCACCGGATACCAACGCTGATGGCAGAACAGCAGCATATCCATCATTTGCTGTTTACGATGATTCACCCACCAAGTTTTCCAAAAGGCTGACGCTTCCTGGCAGTGAATTTGATAGCCTGCAGGCACGCTATGGTAATCATACTTAGCAAAGGCAGCACTCGTTAATTGATCGTTTGCCAAATTTAGAGGAATAAAACTTGCCTCAAGTGCAAGCTGATGCAAAACCTGCCAATAGTCAGAACGCAAACGGAGGATTACATTAGGATTTTTAGCGGTAAAGCGTCCTTTTGCCAGTAATATTCCCTGGGTCGTTAACAGTTGAACTTCCTCTAGGGCCTTCTCTATCCGCAGGTCTCGATTGGCTAAAAGTGTATCTTCTCCTTTTAAGAATTTTTTGATTAGGGATATGTTATCAATGGCGATCTTCATAAACAGGAGGATATAGCGGTAGACACCCAATACAACACATCTGTTGCAACCAGCCTCAGGAAACAGATTTACCTGCCAGTTCCCCCACGGAACTGACAGTTCATTGTCCGTTGATTGAATAGCTACTACATTATGCCCCTTGCTAAAAGGTTTGATCCACCTTGTGCTATAACACTCAGTAATTACGCAAAAACACCGACAACTCGAAAGAACATATTTTCAACAACATCCGTAGATATAATGATGTGATGAGATATTTTCGCCCAATTATTACCGACGCTACTGGTCATCAGCCCAGTCCATATCTATGTCCACAGACCTCGATTATAAAACTCAATAGCAATGAAAACCCCTACCCTCCATCTCCCGAGGCTCTGGGAATATTAAAAATGTTGGATGGGGACTGGCTACGTCGTTACCCTGATCCCTATTCTCAAGAGTTTTGTCAAGCAGCAGCTGTTGTTTTAGGTATTCCCGCCAATTGGATTATTGTTGGCAACGGCTGTGATGATCTGCTCAATATATTGATGAAAGCCTGTGTTGATCAAACACGCCCTGTTGTCTACCCTACTCCCACGTATGGGCTATATCACACACTGGCGGAAATCTGTGGTGCCCAAATTGTTGAAATCACCTATAACAGTCAGTACTCTCTACCACTAGACCAGATCGTAGAAGCACGGGGAGCCTTAACGCTAATCGCATCTCCTAATAGTCCATCGGGGCATCAAATTCCCTTAGCCGAGTTACAACAGCTCGCAGAAACTATCTCAGGAGTCTTGGTTATTGATGAGGCCTATGTAGATTTCGCGGAGGAATCTGCCTTAAACCTTGTACATACCTACGAGCACGTCATTGTACTACGTTCATTATCAAAAGGCTACGGTCTGGCAGGCTTACGTTTTGGATTTGGCATCGCTCAACCACCATTATTGTCGGGTTTATTTAAGGTTAAAGATAGCTATGGTGTGGATGCGATCGCAACTCGTGTCGCCGCCGCCGCGATCGCCGATCAAGCCTATAAAAATCATCGTGTTGCTCAGATCAAAACGGATCGCCAGCAACTTATCTCAGACCTGAAAACACTAGGGTTTCAAGTCCCCTTATCCCATGGCAATTTTGTCCTAGCCACCCATAAATCAGCCAAATGGCTACATAATAGCCTCAGAGACAACGGCATTTGGGTACGTCATTTTGACCAGCCCAATCTGGATGACAAGCTGCGCATCACAGTGGGCACACCAGCTCAGAATCAAACGCTATTAGCAACGCTGTCAGCATTGCTGACGGACAGGCCACAACCCTCACCATAATAGTCTCAGAAATCATAAAGAAAATTGGAATACTCCACCTTTGGACAATGTAAAGTCCAAATATAACTAGATACATTTATAGATGAAACTAAACCCTAGAGTCGCACTGGGAAATTAAGTTCTTCTTTAAAGACGCCATCAGCATCTTACGTGAGGGGCCTTTCTTGTTTGGGTTAGCTCAGCAGGGCATTCCAGTGTCTCTAAATATCCTGTCAAATGGGTCTCCCTAGCATTTTGCTAAGGGGGCTTTTTTTTCTAAAACCAACCTGTCTTGTGTGATTTTTGCTAGTCGGAATTCGAAAAGGGAGCCCATTACGTATAAAACTTATAGAGAGAAATCAAATACCCAACAGAATCTTCAATAAGGTTCTTGCTTGGCATAATAAGACTTGATTCCTTGACAAGGCAGTAGAAAAAAGCAAGAAAATCTTGTTGCAATAGAGTCAATCTTTGTTTTCACTCTCTCTAAATATCCTGTCATTTAACTCCTTAGATTTGATCTGAGGATTTTTTTAATAGATGCTTGATCCTATGAACTCATACCCAAAGCAGCTTGATCACTTTCCTTTAATAGATCCATGAATGCGAACACGGGGGGTGACAGTAGGGCATCTGCCAGTGTAGCCACACAAATGATTCGGTAGAACGGTTCGGGCAAACTGTACACCTGCACTCCCACAGGGATAGGCTCAGCCGCTAGCCGAGGGCTAATAGCTGCCCCTAGACCTTTAGCTACCATGTTGACAATGGTTGCATCAGACCGAATTTGATATGTGGGCTTAAGCTCTACACCATATTGACGACCATGGTGAATGACCATGGCATCACAGCTATCACCGTCAGGAGCCATGATTAACGGATAAGACGTTAACATCTCCCAGGTCAAGGGGTCAGGTAGCACCGCATCGGGGGGAAACAGCACCACAAACTCATCCCGCGTCAGCTCTGATGCTTCTAAATCTGGGGCGTGGGGCAAATAGGTAATACCCACATCCGCTTTGCCTTTGCGTAAATCGGATTCCACGTCAGGGCGATCATCGTATTCGGCGATGGTGATTGCGATCGCAGGGTACCGCTGACAATACTGGGCAATTACCTCTGGCAAAATATGGGTGGCCGCACTACGAAACGCTGCAATTCGCAAACGCCCCCCTTCAAATCCCTTTGCTAGATTGGCCTGCTGATAAATATCTTCAATCAGATGTAACACATGGCGAGCCCGCTCTACAATTTGCTGCCCGACCGGTGTTGGCACGGCCCCATAGCGCCCACGGGAAAATAGCACCACCCCCAGGTCTTCTTCTAACGTGGCAATGGCATAGCTCACTGCTGACTGAGACAACTGTAGTTGCAAAGCTGCCTCACTAAAGCTGCCACCATCAGCCACAGCAATCAGCACCCTCAGCTGCGAAGGTTTGAGTTGACCCAGGCGATCCTGTCCCATGATGTATATGAAGATACTAGGCTCACCCCATTGTGGCAATTTGTGAACCATTCACCCAAGGGAACCGTTGATAGCATCTATGGAATGATCTGATAAGCGGTGACGAAAAAGTGGGCCATCCACCAGGGAGGCCCCCGACAGATTCTCTATTTTTCTAAATTAAATAGCAGCTTTTTCTCTTCCTCAGAAAATGGCTTGGGAGCAGGATTTACGGTCTTGGCCTGGGCATAGGCTCTCTGCACAGCGGGGCGCGCAGCGATCTCATCAAACCAGCGTTTGAGATGGGGAAAATCATTCAGATCTTGCCCTTGCTTGGCATAGGGGACAATCCAGGGATACATAGCCATATCAGCAATAGTGTAGGTTCCAGCCACATACTCGCGATCGGCCAAACGCTGATTGAGTACGCCATAGAGTCTTGCTGTTTCCTTAACATAGCGATTGATGGCATATGGCATAGGGAATTTTCTCAGGCGCGTAGCCAGAAAAATGATGGTTTTGCCCCAACATGGGACCTAGGCCCCCCATTTGCCAATAGAGCCATTGCATGACCTCATTTCTACCCCGCACGTCAGTCGGTAGAAACTGGCCTGTCTTCTCCGCCAGATATTGCAAAATCGCCCCTGATTCAAACAAACTGATGGGCTCACCACCATCGGCTGGAGACTGATCGACAATGGCGGGAATGCGATTATTGGGAGCAATCTTAAGAAACTCAGGCTGGAACTGCTCGCCTTTACCAATATTGATGGGGTGAATTGTGTAAGGTAAATTTGCTTCTTCGAGAAAAACCGTAATCTTGTGGCCGTTTGGCGTCGTCCAATAGTAGAGGTCAATCATGACTAAGCACCTTGTACGAAAATCTTGAACTATTCTAGCGTGGGTTTCACGATTGAGTGAAATTTGATTGGCTTCGATCCGTTGGCTGAGCGCAGTCGAAGCCAACGGATCGAAGTAACAGGATATGGCAGGATAGAACAGTTGCATTTATGAGCATCGATCATGGCCCTGTCAAAGGCGGAATCTAAACAACTGCTGGAACGGATGATTTTTGAGGAGACCGCTCCCCAAGATTGGGTACAGGATGTGTGGGGCATGAGCCCAATGCACGGTGATGAAGCCGCCAAACTGCTAGATGTATTTGAGGCGTTGGTTGAGTGCTGCTCGGACGAAAAATTAGAAAATTTAGTCCAGAGTTTGGTGCGCGCTAAAGCGGAGGCGTAGTATGAGCGCCTGGAATATGGACCGATTTTTTACCGTAATTGAGGAGTTAGTCCTTTGTCACTCTCCCAGCGGCGTTGAAGCGGAGGTAAATCGATATATACAGACATGGTTAGATAATCTTAGCGTTGAGCATTGGCAAGACGACGCTGACAATATTGTGATCAAAATTCCAGGTCGTAGCCACGAGGGGGCTATTGCAGTCACAGCCCACAAAGATGAGATCGGTGCATTGGTTAAAGGCATTGAGTCTGGAGGCAGGCTCCAGGTAAGACGTTTGGGGGGAGCTTATCCCTGGGTCTATGGTGAGGGTGTTGTAGACCTGTTAGGCGATCAGAAAACCATCTCAGGCATTCTCAGTTTTGGCTCTCGTCATGTGTCCCATGAGTCTCCTCACAAGTCTCAACAGGAGGGTAAAGCGGTTCATTGGGAAACTGCTTGGGTAGAAACTAAACTGTCGACACCAGAATTAGTCAGAGCCGGAATCCGACCTGGCACCAGAATGGTAGTAGGCAAACATCGCAAACGCCCCTTCCGTCTAGGCGACCACATTGCTAGCTATACCTTAGATAACAAAGCCTCTGTTGCCATTTTGTTAGGTCTGGCAGAACAGGTAAAAGAACCACCAGTGGATGTTTATCTGGTAGCCTCTGCCAAGGAAGAGGTGGGTGCCATTGGAGCTTTGTATTTTAGTCAACAGCAGAAGTTGAGTCGATTGATTGCGCTAGAGATCTGTCCGCTCTCAAAAGAATATCCGATTGTGGATGGCCCTAGACCCGTTTTGTTTGCGCAGGATAGCTATGGTCTCTATGACGAAGGGCTAAACCAGGAGATTCTGGCTGCAGCATCTGCCGTTGGCATTACTCTGCAACAGGCCGTGGTGACTCAATTTGGCAGTGATGCGTCAATTGCGATGAAGTTTGGCCATGTGCCAAAAGGGGCTTGTTTGAGTTTTCCCACACAGAATACCCACGGATATGAGATTGCAGACTTGGGGGCAATTTCAAATTGCCTCACTGTCCTCACCGAATACCTCAATAACGGTGTTCAATCCCCCAGGGAAAACTGACAAAAGCAGCTAAACAGGAGTACGCAATGCAGTTAATCGGCAATGAGAACCTGGCCAATCGCACCTGCTGGGTGTTTGACATGGATGGCACATTAACAATTGGCATCCATGATTTTGAAGCCATCCGAGAAACGTTAGAACTGCCTATCGGTTCACCAATTTTAGAATCATTACGCCAGCTGCCGCCAGACATCGCTGCTGTCAAACAAAAGCAACTCCGAGAAATAGAACTCGACATTGCGCGTCAGGCTACTGCCCAGCCTGGTGCCCATGAATTGTTAGAGATGTTAATCCATCAGGGAAAACAAATAGCTATCCTCACCCGCAATGGCAAAGACATTGCCCATGAGACTCTAGATGCTTGCGGATTGATCGATTTTTTTGAACCTACCTTAGTCCTGAGTCGTGACTGTCATACCCCCAAGCCAGAACCAGATGGCATTTTGGCTCTTTTAGAGGCTTGGGACGCCACACCCGCTGAGGCCGTCATGGTGGGGGATTATAAGTTTGACCTGATGGCAGGCCAACGGGCAGGGACAGCGACTGTCTACATTGATACTGTCGGAGAATTTATGTGGTCAGAGTATGCCGACTATGGGGTGCGATCGCTAAAGGCTGTAATTGATTGGCTATCTGCACCCCAGTCCACAAATGAATAGTACGGCAATTGTAAGGTACAGAGCTATTTCACAACCGGTCGAGCTACTTTCCATTTACCAAAAATAGCCTTGATTTGGTGCAACTTAAACGGTTTACTGACGAAATCATCCATACCAGCTGCCAAACAAGCATCTTCATCTTCTTGCTGCACATTAGCCGTGACCGCAATAATCTTTGGACGATATTCCCCCCATTTTTCGATAATTTTCTCTGTTGCCTCTAAGCCACCCATCTCAGGCATTTGAAGATCCATAAAAATCATGTCATAACGCTTATTTTTCAATGCTTCTAGAACTTCCACCCCATTAGTAGCCAGATCACCCGAGTAACCCAATTGGGACAAAATCCGTAGCATCACCATTTGGTTGACGGGATGATCCTCAGCCACTAAAATCTTGAGCCCATGATGACTACCATTGAGCTGGGCACCCCCTGAGGATGAGAAATCTTGAGAGATAGAACTCCTAATCTTATGCAATTCTGGGACCTGAGAAATCGATTAACCCAATTGGGCTACAACCGACCCCGTTGCATTTCCGTGCCAAGGAAACTGTTCAAGATATTCTTTCCAGAATTTAGCAAGCTTGGCGATTAGTTGTTCTGTGTAATGATATTCTTTGCGAAAAAAGAGACTAATACTAAACGTGGTGAGGCATGTAATTGCTAAAATAGGCCAACCTATGTTGAGTGGTAAAGCTTCATTCATAATTGAATAATTGTTCAGACTCACTTCCTACAGGACAATCTTTCAGTTAAAGGTTCTTCAATTAAGGTAATAGGCTACCAGATTCAAGATATTACCTGCTACCCTCGGCTCAGAATCGTACAAAGAGCTTTCAATGTATACAACTCAAGCAATATCTTGAAAATCAGTATTTTCGGTTTTTAATATTTTTTTCAGATTGACCTGACATTTACATTTACGAATCGAAGTCTACGCCTAACGGCCCCTGTCAGCGGTGCGACTAAGTCTTAAAAAAGTGCCCGAGCATTTTGTGATTCGTAGAATCCTCTGCACGCGCTAGTTAGAGTGGATAGATGGAAAGCGTCAAGATAGTCACCTTCACTCTGCTGACAAAACAACTAACTCCTACAAGGATCCTGAATTATCCGGTTTGACGATTAACATGCCCATAACTTCAGCTTTTTGACTGGGATCAGTTGTTGTCACAACAATATTCAATTCCCCATCACTCAGATCAACCGGATAAGGCCCAAACCGCGACCAGCCCCTATAAGGCAAATTCCCCATCTCGGTCTCAACCACCTCACCTTCAATATCTACACTCATAATGCGTTGAGCCCCCCGCTGGTTTTCCATAAACCAGAAATAAATCTCATACTCAGCACCATAGATGATTTGATCAATATTCAAACGACCCGTTTTGGCAATGCTGCTGTTAAGTAGTAGCTGAGTAGTCTCATCTGTCGCTGGCTGTGGCTGCAGGTCGGTGGTCAGTTCTTCCACATCCCGCAGCATCATGCCATTGGCCTTGGAGTCCGCCTGAGATGTCCAACGATAGCCGCCGGTTTCAAAACCACCTTTGCCATTAAAGTTGACCCCGCGAACTAAGGCCCCCTCAATGGGTGGCAGGTCCACGGGGGCGGTTGCACCGCTGCAAGCCGATAGCAGGGCTGTGGCAATTACGATCAGAGAGAGTCGCATGGTTGCACCTTATCAGAGAGAATCTGGCCCAAGTTTATCGAGGTTAACCCCAATCGTCAGAAAAGCAGCTGCAAAAATTTAAGACTGTGTCCGCTCTAACCAGCCACGCATTTTGCCAGGATTCAATAACCCGTAGGGATCAACCTTAGCCTTAAACGCCACCTGGGTTTGATTAATTTCCTTGCGTCCTCCATCTTCCAGGATGTACGTATGGGGATTGGCAATAAAGGCTCCCTGAGTCTCGTGATAGCGAATAATCTCATTGAGTCGGTCTTCAGTGGTGTAACGCACCAGCTGCAGAGCGGCTGGACATACCTGTCCGTGAACCCGAAAGAACTCCAGGTGCATCATTACCTCATCTCCAAAGTGGTCGTACATTTGCTCTAACAGCTGCATCTTTGGGTCGTAGGGAAATAGCGTTTGCAAATATGTCAGACTGGTATCCACATTGCGGGCATGTAAGGTCGTGTGATTCCAGGTAAATTCTGCCAGGGCCGCCCCTTTTTTAGCTTCCTGGGCACTTTTTTCATAGGTGATGGTGCCCCCCAAGGCATTGACCAATTCCCTAAACGGTTCTAACGATGATTCTGCAATCATCACCAGGGCTGCTGTTTTGCCCGTTGGCAAAGCCTCTTGCAACGCTGCGAAATAACTGGGAATGGGCCAGGCATGGATGCTAATCAGCTTTTTGATAATGCCGTCTGCCTCGCCCAGGATATAGCCAAACCGAGCCGCAGTCATAAAGTCATCAAAGGTGACAATTACCTCTGCCCAGGGATAAGCAGGCCCTAACGGGATCTCTAGCTCAGTAATAATGCCATTGGTGCCGTAGGCATGGTTTACTTTTTGCACCTCGTCACCCCGCAGTTCTAAAATGCGTGGCTCATCTTCCATGGTGACCACACGTACGGCTTGCAGATTGCCGCGATCGGCCAGCTGACCATAGGTAATGGAGCCAATGCCACCGCTCCCACCACCAATAAATCCCCCAATCGTAGCAGTTCGATAGGTGGAGGGAGCCATGCGAATTTCCCAGCCCTGTTCGCGGGTGATTTTATCAATAGCTGCGAGTTTAGCGCCTGCTTCGACACAGGCTAGACCAGGCTTGACCCATTTCACGCGGTTTAGCAAACTCAGGTCCAAAATTATCCCACCTTCAAGGGGAATACACTGACCATAGTTACCGGTACCTGCTCCTCGTACTGTCAGCGGTGTCTTGGTCTGAACACATGCTTTGGCGACTTGGAGAATCTCAGTTTCGTTGGTCGGTCGGACCACAAGATCGGCTACTTTATCCTCTAGCTGGGCGGCCAAAACTGGGCTGAAGTGATAGTAGTCCTTAGAGAGCTTAGCGACCTGGCTGGGATCTTGGATCAGGGTGAGATCGTTCAGTAGAGGAAGTAGGGCGGGGTTGGGCATAGGGAGAGGGGGAGCAAGGGGAGCAGAGGAGAGGGGGAGACGTTGCAAGACGCACAGATCCCACCGTAAGGGTCAGGGAAAATGCCTTACCTACCTCTACAGTAGGAGTAGTGTGACAAGAATTTCCAACCGAATCAAGATAAATTCTGTTGGCATCCGCTTGCCATAATGCATAAACAGCAAAACAGCGACCCTAAGGCCGCTGCTTAAAACGCTGTATGAACTTTTTTAATCCTAAAGTAAAACTATTTGAGTACTTTAGTTAGATAGTCCGGCTATTGGGCCATTATCTAGTTCAACGTTGTTAACGCAACACAAGACAAAAGACCTGCCAGCAGGTAGAAAACACTCACCACTTGAATTTCAGACCAGCCGGATAGCTCAAAATGATGGTGCAAAGGAGCCATTTTGAACAGTCGCTTACCTTTTCCATCGGGACCCTTGGTGGCCTTGTAGTAACTGACCTGCATGATCACTGATACAGTCTCAGCTACAAATAGCAAGGTGATGATCAATAGCGCAAACAGGTGGCCACTCAAAATGCCAACAGCGGCTAAGGCACCACCCAGTGCTAAAGAACCAGTATCGCCCATAAAGACCTTGGCAGGGTTACGATTGTGGGTCAGAAAACCAACGCAGGCACCCGCCATTGCAGCGCAGAAAACCATCAGCTCTGGATAGTCTGGGGCAATCAAAGCGCCTAGACCTAGCAGTGCGATCGCACCCGTACCCCCCATCAGACCATCCACACCATCGGTCAGATTAGTCGCATTGCTCTCGGCCACCATGGTAAATCCAGCCAGGGGCCAAAACAGAAATCCTAGGGGCAACAGGATGCCGAAGGGCAACGCAATTGTCGTAATTTCAGCTGTTTGAGTCGCCATGGCCCAAGCACAAAACACAATGGCAAACCCAATTTGTAGCGCCAGCTTCATTTTGGGAGAAATACCTTTGTTGGAGCGACGCTTTAGTACTTGCCAGTCGTCAATCCAACCGATAAAACCGTAGGCTAAGGTTAAGACACAAACTGCCACCGTATTGATGGCACCCCCCGAGGCTAGAATGGCCACTAGCAACGCCACGGGCACGAAAAATATGCCGCCCATGGTAGGAGTCCCAGCCTTTTTTAAATGTGCTTTTGGCCCCTCTTCTCGAATAAATTGACCTGCTTTGAGCTGCTTGAGAATTGGTACCACACCATACCCTAGTAAAGCAGCCCCAACAGCTGATATCAGAAATGGCATTAGCAGGCTTGACTGAGTTAACCAGTCACGACCTGCCCAAATATCTAAACCAGCTGCTAAACATGACAGCGTGCCCATTAAAAGCACCGAAAGGCCAGTACCTGTTAGGGCCGTTGCCCTAGAGGTAAAGAATTTAGCATCCACAACTCACGTCCTTCACACACCACACACTTCAAGCGTTTAGCCCCTCTTTCCGTACAGAATATACTGCAGATAGGAGTGCTAAATGAACAAATCGGCCTCACTTTATCGATTCTCTAGTGAATATTGCTAAAAGTCTAGGAATCTAGGCTACAAAATTGCTAAGTATAAAGGCTTATTGATTACGTAACCTTATGTATTAATTGTCTTAGTCCAAGTTGAAATCTGTAGATTCTTTACTGGAATAACGACCGATCTGGACATGGGCAAGGTTTATTCATCAGGTTCATCATCATCTGAGCTATCGTCCGAATCGTCAAAGCTGGCATCATCGCTACCCATCAGATCGGAAATTTCTTCGCTATCGGCTTCGTCAGGAATGTTTTCTACAGATTCGCGAGGAATCAAGCGACCTGTACTTTCCAGCCAGCGCAAAATTGAAGAGTCACCCCGTTCTGGAATGACTGCTGCATGCTGTTGCCGAGGGATTTGTTGTACGGAGGGATTGTATTTAGTCATACGCGTTTAGGGTTGAAATTAGCCTTGGGTAAATAACTATACCTAACTCTTATGGCAAAAAATAGAGTTCAATCTACGAGATGTATCGTGCAAACTACGCATCTTGAAAACTACCGTTTCCTACATACGGATTATGTGAATCCCTGCATCAAAATATACAGTACCTAAGAAGGCACCACGAATGTGGCTCAATCTGGGGGCGAATGTTCAGCATTTCTTACCATGCCATGTCAATAAAGTATGAAAATATGTTTGTGTCAAGTCCCTAGAAATAATTATTTTCTAGTCCTTGAAATATGCAGCGATATGGTTAGGCTTTTGTTTGCTGCGCTGATGTTTGCTACTACAAATGCCAATGCTTGAAAAAACTGACCTATTAGATGCGATCGCACCCACCAATCGTGGTTTATTGGCAGCTCCTGAGCAAAAACAAGACATCCTAGACAAGATTGCCCGATTGGAGACCTGCAATCCCACGCCCATGCCCTTGCAGGCAGGAGAGCTTTTGAATGGCAACTGGCAGTTGCTGTACACCACCAGTGCCGAGCTTTTAGGAATTGACCGATTTCCCTTACTGGCCTTGGGCAATATCTACCAGTGTGTACGGATGGAACAACAACGGATCTACAATCTGGCGGAAATCAGGTCGGTTATAGGGGGTTTGGTCTCTGTAACCGCTACGTTTAAGGCTGTGTCCGACCAGCGAGTAAATGTTAGTTTTGATCGCGCTATTTTTGGGTTGCAATCTACCCTGGGTTATCAGAATCCGGATCAGTTTATTCAGGCGATGCAGCAAACGGAAAAATTCAATTTGCTCAAGGGCATTGATTTTGGTGTGAGTTCGAACCGGGAACCTGGCTGGTTGGACGTAACGTATCTAGATCAAACCATGCGCATTGGTCGGGGTAACCAGGGTAGCGTATTTGTCCTGAGGAAGGTGGTGTAGGTGCTACCGGTTCTTGCGCTTTCACAGTCGCATCTGACATTGTTGGAAACCTGTCCGCGACGGTTTCAGTACATTTTTGATCAGGCGTTAGCTGTCCCCCCATCGCCTGAGGGGAAAGAGGCCGCCTTGTGGGGCAGTCAATTTCATCTCTTAATGCAGCAACAGGCGTTGGGCATTCCCATTGATGCCATGGTTATGGCTAACAAGGATATGGCGGCTAAGGTTGAGGCGCTCAGGCAAAAGGCTCCCCACTTGTTTCAGCCAACGCCTGATGAACAATTACGGCAAAGTGAGCATCAGCGGACGCTGGCGTTTAATGGATATGTGTTTACTGTCATCTATGATTTGGTGGTACTCACGGCTAACTCGGGGCTCATCGTTGATTGGAAGACTTATCTAAAACCGCCATCGCAGGCTCGTCTTGCCCGTGATTGGCAAACCCGTCTCTATTTATACGTATTAGCTGAAACCAGTGAGCTGGCACCTGAGCAGGTAACCATGGCTTACTGGTTTGTCCGTCACCGAGATCGACAGCAGCAAGATTTACCCCCTAGCGCCTATCGATATGTGTATAGCTTGCAGCAGCATGATCAAACCAGAGCCGACCTATTGAGACTGACTGATCGTCTATCTAACTTGCGTCAGCGAGTGGAGTTTCCTCAAACTGATAACCTCGACTGCTGTACCCACTGCCCCTTTCAGATTCGGTGTCAGCGCCGGGACGAACCAGACTTACTGGTTAATTTGGATGCGATTGACGAAATTTCGCTGAATTGAGCTAGATAAATCTAATTAAACAATGGAATTAGAAATACCCTATTGAAGGGTCTGGCTTTTTTGCAGGTGGTTAACTAAACTTAAAATATAGATATAAGTAAATCATTTCTGGTTTCGAATAGATTTCAGTAAATGATATTTGAAGTTATCGGCTAGTGCAGCGTTAAAGCTAAACGTTTGGGTTGGTTACTGATAAAGAGTGAAGGGTAAAGAGTGACTCTTCATCCCTTTAAACTCTTTACTCTTTACCCGTCTTACCCGAAATATTAGGCTTGACAGACCGCTAGGTGAAAGATTGCTCTGATTGGAGCTGGGGATTACTCCGATCACAGTTTTTGGTATCTGTTTGATTGGCGGATGCAATGTTATGTCCCTGATGTTGCTCTCTAAGTTTCTTCATGGCTGAGATTTATTTGCAGACCGGATGGCTGATTCCGCTTTATCCACTAATCGGCACGCTGTTGACAATTCCTTGGATGTCTCTCCGGCGTACTGGGCCTCGTCCGGCCGGATATATTAATCTTTTGACAACAGTGATTGCTCTGATTCATACCTTGTTATGTTTGCAGGCTGTCTGGGGTCAGGAGGCAATGCGCTGGTCGTTTACCTGGTTGCAGGTAGCTGATCTTTCAGTTTCATTGCCATTTGTGTTGTCTTCCCTGAATCTGGCAGCGGTCATGATGGTGACCGGTTTGAATCTGCTGGCCCAGGTCTACGCCATTGGCTATTTGGAAATGGATTGGAGTTGGGCTCGCTTATATGCCTTACTCGCCATATTTGAGGCCGGGATGTCAGCGCTGTTGCTGTGCGACTCGTTGTTCTTTAGCTATATGATGCTGGAGATTTTGACTCTGGGAACCTACTTGATTGTTGGTTTTTGGTTCAATCAGCCTCGAGTGGTGACAGGGGCACGGGATGCGTTTTTGACAAAACGGGTGGGCGATTTAATTCTGTTAATGGGGGTTATTGCGCTGTATCCTTTGGCGGGTACCTGGAACTATAGTGAGCTAGCCGAGTGGGCCAGTACTCAGCCGATTAGTGGTTCTACAGCAACACTGCTGGGTTTGGCGCTGCTGGCGGGACCCGTTAGTAAATGTGCGCAGTTTCCTTTGCACTTATGGTTAGACTCCGCCATGGAGGGACCGCTGCCGACAACTATTTTGCGGAACTCTGTGGTGATTCCGGTGGGTGCCTGGGTATTGATTAAACTTACGCCAGTCTTTGCGTTGTCCTCAGTTGTAGACAATGTGGCAGTGGCCATTGGTACGGTGTCGGCCATTGGAGGGGCATTGATTTCCATCGCTCAGGTGGATATGAAGCGGGTCTTGTCCTATCTGACGAGTGCGTTTATGGGGCTGGTTTTTATTGCGGTGGGGACTTCCCAGGTTGGTATTGCGTTCTTCCTGTTGATGAGCTTTGCGGTTGCGATCGCAGCCCTGATTGCCAGTACCGGGTCTGTCATTCTCAACTGTGTGACCCAGGACTTGACCCAGGTGGGTGGTCTTTGGTCCCGTCGTCCGATTACGGGGCTATCTTTTATCTTCGGAGCCTTAGGGCTATTGGGCTTACCTCCCTTTGGTGGGTTTTGGTCAATGCGATTTTTAGAAACCAGTCTCTGGTACGAGGGGCAGATTGTCCCATTTGTCATTGTTTTGGTGATTAATGGCCTTTGCGCCTTAAGTTTAGTGCGCATGTTCTGCCTAATCTTTTGTGGTAAGCCTACACCAATGAGCAGTCGGGCGCCAGAACCCATTTGGTCTGTGGTGATTCCCATGGTAGCAATGGCCGCGTTGACTTTGCATGTACCCATCGTCTTGGAAACCCTGAAACTCTTACCTCTGACTCAAACAGCGATTGGTAATGTGGGCTTGCTCATAATTGGGTCTAGTGTTGTTGGTCTAGGATTGGGTATGGTCCTGTACGGCACACCGCGAGAGAAACTGCCAACGGACTCTTTGCCTGGATGGTTGGTTAATCTTGTTGCCGACGACTTCTATACCAGCGGTCTATATCAAAACCTCTTTATTTGGCCAGTAGCTACCACAGCCACAGTCTTTAACTGGCTAGAACGCTACGTGATTGACGGCGTTGTCAACCTGGTGGGGGTGGTGTCACTGCTCAGTGGTGAGACCCTCAAGTATAGCAATGTGGGACGTTCTCAGGTTTACGTTCTCACTATTGCAGTGTGTGTAGTGCTGCTGGGGCTATTCATGAGTTGGAGCTATTTTCCTAACCTTGGTCATGTTGCCTTTAGTTTTTAAATCGGCTAGTTGTTGTCAAAGTCTTTAATCTCCTTATAACTCATCAGAAGCTATGACGTTAACTCTACTCATAGGGCTGCCCCTGATAGGAACCCTGGCCATACTTCTCTTTCCTGCCGCCAAGGCAAAGTTGGTGGCCCTGTGGGGAGCCGGTATTCCCCTGTTGTGGAACATTTGGGTGTTTAGTCAGTTTGATCTTAGCAATAGTCACTTTCAGTGGGGAGAGTCAGCGGCCTGGTTGCCGGTTCTCGGTCTCAACTATGAGTTGGGCATAGATGGTTTGGGTCTTCTGATGGTTGCGCTCAATACGTTTCTCACCTGGATTGCCATCTACAGTGCTAGACCCGATGTGGAACGCCCTCGTCTGTTCTTTAGCTTGATGCTGATGACCAGCAGCGTCATTTCAGGGGCGTTTTTAGCGCAAAATTTTCTGCTGTTCTTTCTCTTCTATGAGGCTTGCCTGATTCCCCTGTATCTATTGATCAATATCTGGGGTGGTGAAAGGCGTGGTTATGCGGCCACTAAGTTTTTGATTTACACCGCTATTTCTGGGGCCTTGATTTTGGTTGGTGGATTTGGTTTGCTGTGGCTGGGTGGGGCTGAGGACTTTAGCTATGGTGCTCTGGCGGCAACTAGTTTGCCGTTACAGTGGCAAGTGCTATTGCTGGTCCCGCTCGCCATTGGCTTTGGCATCAAAGTTCCCATGGTCCCGCTGCACACCTGGCTGCCTGATACCTATGTGGCCGCCTCTACGCCCGTGGCAATTTTGCTGGGGGGGGTGTTGGCAAAGCTCGGTACCTATGGCTTGCTGCGATTTGGCTTCAGTCTGCTCCCCGATGGATGGGCCGTAATTGCTCCATGGATTGCGATATGGGCTGCTATGACCATTATTTACTGCGCGTTTTTGGCGATTGTGCAGCGGGATATTAAACGTATGGTGGCCTATAGCTCTGTCAGTCACATGGGCTATGTACTGCTGGGTAGTGCGGCAGGCAACGATTTGAGTTTGTCAGGATGTATTGCTCAAATGGTGGCCCATGGGTTGGTATTGGCCATCTTGTTCCATCTGGTAGGTGTGATTGAAGCTAAGGTGGGTAGTCGCGAACTAGACCAGCTCAATGGGCTGATGAATCCAGTGCGTGGATTACCATTTGTCAGTGCAACGTTGTTGTTGGGGGCGATGTCCAGTGCGGGTATTCCTGGGTTGGTGAGTTTTGCCGCTGAGTTTGCTGTGTTTCAGGGCAGCTATCGTGTATTTCACTGGCAGGCACTGATGGGTGTAGTCGGTACGGGTTTGACAGCTGTATACTTTGTGATTTTGTTGAACCGCACCTGCTTTGGTCGCTTGGATAATCAGCGAGCCTATTTTCCTAAGGTCTCGTTTAATGAAAAGGCTCCAGCCTTGATTTTAGTTATTGTGATCATTGCCCTGGGAGTGCAGCCCAATTGGTTATTCCGCTGGAGTGAGCCAAGGGAGGTTAAGGCCATTGAGATTGTTCCTCGTACCCAGCAGACAGTGACCTTGGATGAAGTGGGTGGTTTGTTATTGGGTAGCGCAGACGCTTCGAGAATTTTGGATTCGGGTATGAGGGTGTCTTACGCAGACGCACCGAAAATTTTAGATTGAAGAATATGTTCGGTTTGGAATGTTAAGTTGCGTGCGTTTTTTCGGTTGATATTGGTGGGTTTGTGGTGGAGAACCCAACCTGCGTGATTGTCTTTCTTTTGGGTAAGGATTATGTCTACAACGATTGCTGCGACATTGCCGCCGTCTACACATCCCCATGCTGATGTTATTCATCGGCTGGAGGCGGGTGGTTCTATGCTGCCGGATACGCCGGAAAACCTGATGCAGATCATTGGGATTTATAAGGCCTATGCGGTTCCCATGGATTTCTACTGGCGGGATTTGTTGTATATCGCTGAGCAGGTGTTTCTGGAACCGCTGCCGTTCTTTAAGTACTTTATTTCCAAGGAGTATTTAGACCGCCACAACGTATATGCTGGAGACAAATCACCGTTGAGAATCTGGCGTGGGCAGGGAGAAGCTCATCCCGAACTGACGGACTTTATCACCCAAGGAGCGTGGAACCGTAAGTTACCTCGGTTGCTGCACCACCTTGGCCATGACCGCATCAATATGGAGTTTGCCGAAGCTTGTATGCGGGCGATGTTCTGGCACGAGGACATTAATCCTAAATTTAATGCCTATCTCTACAGTGATGACTACAGGGTGGCGGCGGACAAGGCAATTAAGGCTTACTTCAAAGGTAATGTGGTTATGTCGGGGCTATATAAGCTATTCCCCGACATGTTCCTGGAGCAAGTGCGCCAGAGGTCTTACTATGCCAACCTGGGTCTCTTTTGGGAGGTAATGGCTCCGGTTTTCTTTGAGATGTCGGATATCTATGATGAGGGTGGTTTTAAAGGAGTGCCCGATGCCATGGAATTTTTGGTGAATGGCATTTTTGCGGTGGCAGGGCGTCCTATTTATCACCATGTTTATATCGGTGGCGAATGCTTTGAGATTATTCCCAAGTCAGCAGGAATGACTTGGCTGTATGAAGCAGCCTTGCCCTATGTAGAGGCGGTTTTTTATCGCACAACACCATTTAGAGGGACTAAATCCTACGATGCCCAGGTACATCAGGTACCCCGTGATCAGTCAGACTTTCACTATGGCATTCTCTATGCCGATGTGTTTCCAGTCGGTAGTGCTGGCATTCCCCCCACGCTGCTGATGCATGATATGCTGCGCTTTCTGCCCCCATATTTGGAGGACTATTACCAGCAGCACTGTCGGGGTGAAGATGACCAGCTAGTTCAGTTGGGTATCACGTTTCAGCGCTCGATGTATAACGTTACATCGGCAGTGATTCAAGCCCTACGAGCAGCCCTGTATTACCCACTGGATGATCCGAACCCGGAGCATTTGATGGCTAACCGACGCTTTTTTGAGCAGCAGATGGATCGGTTGACGCGATCAGAGGCCCGTTTGCGTGATATTCAGACGGCTGACTATCGCTAAAAAATGGTGTGGTGTGGCGTTCCATGGAACGTCCCTATAGCGTCAACGATGATCTACTAGATGTCTTCTGAATTTTGCTTTGATCATGTCAACTATTGTCGATATTGCCCTTAACACCCCTGGTTTTGAAACCTTGGTTGCAGCTGTGCAGGCGGCTAACTTGGTAGAAACATTACAGGGAGAAGGGCCATTTACGGTATTTGCTCCCAATGACGATGCCTTTGCAAAGCTGCCGCCCAATACAGTGAATAATTTGGTGCAAAACCCTCCGCAGTTAGGTCGTATTCTTTGTTACCATGTCGTCCCTGGTATCTGGGAGGCTGCACAATTGCGGCAGATGTCTCAGGTGGTATCGGTGGAAGGATCGCCCATTCCTATTCGTAGCCATAGTCCTCTAGAAGTGAAAAATGCGACTGTGATTGCTGAGGACATTAAGGCTATAAACGGAATAATTCATGTCATTGATACAGTCATATTGATGGGCTAGCCCATGGTTAAATCCTGCGCTATAGTCTGAGTCTTGTGTCAAAATGTAAAGCGTGTGGATTACTTCGTCTCCTACGTCAGCTAAAAAGCCGACTAAAATTGCTCTTGGTAACTTTGATGGTGTTCATCTTGGCCACCAGCGGGTTATTCAGCCTGTTTTGACCCACAAGGGTGGTATGCCATCCTTGATTTTAGCTGAAGATATTTGTTTGCAGGCTGCTGAGGCTTATGGTTATAGCTATTTGCCAGAGACTGGGATTGCAGACCAACTGACTGTCCCATCGTCTGGATTTTCTGACTGGGCATCGGTAGTGACTTTTTTTCCCCATCCCAGAGAGTTTTTCTCAGGTCGGTCTCGTCCGTTGTTAACGCCATTAGAGGAAAAGAGCCGTCAGCTGGCTTGTTTGGGGGTAGATCAGCTTGTATTACTGCCATTTAATGCGGCCCTGGCGAATCTAGATGCGGTTACGTTTGTAGAACAGACATTAATTAAGGATTTGCAGGCGACCCACATTAGTGTGGGCAGTGATTTCCATTTTGGTAAGGATCGTGGCGGTAATGCGGAGTTGTTAAGTGAGATTGCCGCCTGTCAGAATATCCCAGTTACCATCGTACCTCTGCACAATGATGATGAAGGGCGCATCAGCAGCTCACGTATTCGCCAAGCCTTGAGCGATGGCGAAATTACTAAAGCCAACGGCTTGTTGGGACGGTCCTATACCTTAACTGGGACGGTCGTTCTGGGGCAACAACTAGGCCGTACCCTTGGTTTCCCTACTGCAAACCTGAAGCTGCCCAGTGATAAGTTGATTCCTCGCCAGGGTGTATACAGCGTTAAAGTGTTTGGCATTTGCCCAGAGCAAAAAAACATCCTTGGTGTGATGAATATTGGTAATCGCCCTACTGTTGATGGGCAGTCGATGAGTGTCGAGGTACACATATTTGACTGGGAAGGGGATTTATATGGGAAAACGATCTCGGTCAGTTTAGAGAGTTTTATCCGACCAGAACGAAAATTTGAATCGTTAGATGCCTTAAAAGTGCAGATCGCACAAGATTGTGAAACGGTAAGAGGTTTTTTTCAGCAAATATTAGTTGGATAGTGTTATCAGGTTTCTGGTTGCTTGCTTTTGCTTCGTGTGGATACTTTTCATGTGCTTCTTGACTGTATTTGGAGTAATCCCCAATTCTACAGAAATTTGCTTGTAGGTTAAGTCATGACGATGTAGAAACCAGACCTCTTTTTCCCTAGGAGTAAGCCCATATTGTTCAACCTCTTCAATAAGAATATTTTCGACAGCCTGCTGGCGATCTTCAATCATGAGTACAAGGCATGGATGCTCCAGTTGCTCAAGCTTTAGCCATTGAGAACGAATGTGTAGAATGGTGGCATCTTGGGTTACGATATCAAATTCAGTCAACCAGTTTTGTTTTGGAAAGTGGTGTCGACTTTGAATTAGAGATTGACAAATATGCCAAATTTCTTCAGGAATTTTGTTGCTTGCCGAGCACTTGGGTCGCAGCCGATTTAAAATTTTGTGGGCACCGTTGCTAGCATAAATTAATTGTTGTTGCTCTGTAAAGACTAGAATAGCATCAATTAATTCCTGGATCAGGTCTACAGCAAAGGAAGGTTTTTTATTTTTTTGCGTAGATGGTTTTCTAGAAGTCTGCTGATTGGAGTCCTGCCTGCTTACTACCCTAAGACTAGTATTGAGAGGAGATACTTCCATGATAGCTACTATGTTACGGGGGTTAATCTTGAATTCGCATACCAGAAAAGAAGAGTTGACGATGAAAATGACTGGGTTAGAAAGTAATATTATTTGAGCCTAAAAAAGACAAGTTTACCTTTAGAGAGAAACTGTTAGCGCTATTTGTTCTATCATCCAATGGCAAACCTTGTTGACTTCTATACCTGGCCATTGTTGACTTTGATTAGCGAGTTGTACAGTTGGGGTTGGCAGTATTGATACAGTGACATCTTTGAAATCTTGATTCTGGTGGTTCTGAAGCTGTCTAGTGAGACTGCTGTTATGGCTTCTGATTGCAGGTAATGTTTGGTGAATTAGCCACTGAGCAACAGTGTTGATGGCTAATTCTGACCAGTCTGTGGTGTTTATGACTGCGTTAGGAGGATTGGTATTGCTATCAATGCCATTGTCGTCTACCTCAGTGACAGCAGCACGAATCTCTCGAGAATTAATGTACTCCGCCTGCATCATTGCTCGAAACGAAGGATATCGATCAGCTCCAGGTAACCAGTCTGCTAAGAACCAGGCCTCCCATTCTCCATCTTCTGTCATGACATCGGGATTCAGAAGATAAAGAGCAGCATCGTTCACTTCGCTAATTTCTAGAGCTGTTTCCAAATAGTTAACCCTGATTTGGCGACAGTCTTGCTCCTCTCCGTAAACAAAATACTCCTCATCGGTTATGGTTGATTGGCTAGCTGTACCATTGATATCTGAAGATGGGCTGTTGTCATAGCGCTCAAGCCATTGCTGAAACCACTCTGGGTGAGTCTCAGCAAACCAGGCAATTTTGTCGACGGACCAGAGATGCTTAATAAAAGGAGTGGTTTCTTTCCATCCGTTGCTGGCTTTGAGAAATGCTCGATAGGAAGGTGGCAACGTGATACCTAGCCTAGCTTCAACTGCCAAAATTTGTTCTTCAGTAGCACCTGGATAGCCTAACCATTGTTCCTGCTGATCCTTGTCCAAGTTTTGGAGCTGCTGATCTTGCCCATCCTCTAATATCTCCTGACTCCATTGTTTCAGGAACTCTGACCAATTAAAGTGAGTCATTTTTGCAAGGTATTTAAGTGACTTGTAATACAGGGACTTCAATAAAAGTAGGTAATGCCTGCATATTTTCAATGGTTAGTAGAACTTGCAGACGGTAAATTCCCTTTTGTAAACTGGCAGTCGGTAGATACACAGTATAGGGCTCCTGTTGAGGAGAGAGTTTGGTCGACGTTAGCACTCCCAAGGACATGCTTTCTCCTCCTTTTAATTTACGAGCATAGCACTCTAGTCGGTACGAGGCATTGTCTGGCACTTGCGTCAGAATATCTTGTTCTAGGAGACTAAACCGCACGACTAATGAAAATGGAAAGTTGCCTTTGATCGGACTAGGAAATATCATGTTGGGTTTGTACAGACCCATTGCTGCAACAGCTGAGGGCGGTTGAAGAATGAATAAATCGTCTATATTAGCTGTGAGCAGTTGGCTGGTGTCCAGGGTTGTTGCCCGTAGAGCAGCAGGAGCGGGTGGAATGACTCCAGCTACTTGCGATCGCATCCATGATTGTAGATTCTCCTCCTCAATTCCCGACCAGGTTTCTTCCTGTTCTGTCGCTAAGTGACGCACTAGCGTTCGATAATAAACATTGTCGTCATCTTGTCTGGCCTGAAACTCAACGGTAAAAGCTGCAAATGTTTGCCAGTTTTCCGGCGTCTGAGGAGTGGGTGAAACCATGCTAGTGTCAGTTGCCTCATTTGCTTCCAGAGTAAGGCTAAAGGTGTTACGTAATTGCTTATGGCCTGAGGCTAACTTACTGGAACCAGAGATCTCTCCCCGGTTCTATAAAGTTAGCCTGGCCTAAGTCCGCTGACTGTACTTATGCGTCGTAAACTTGCATCAATACGCCTGCAACATAGCCTGCACCCAAGAGACATGGAGCACAAGGGTGATCGGACATTTCGATGTTAGCGACGGCTGCTATGAGGTAGAAACCAGGTGTCATGCCAGCAGCGTTGGCTGTGCCAGCCCATTCAATTTCATACTCATACGTATCCTTTTGAGTAGTAATAGTGGTGGCAACATCAACTTCAGTCGCGTGACCACCACAGCCTTCGATGCAGAAATTGATTTTAACGTCAATGCCTAAGCATAGGAGAAGCTTAGTTAGGGGAGTATGATTGAAAACAACCTTGACCTTTAGCTTGAAATACTCGTTCTTTTCAACAATTTGAGCTTTATTAGCAGGTGCTACTTGCTCTGGAAGAGCTGGATTAGCGACCGATGCTACAACCTGTAATTCGCACATTTCAAATTCAACAGGCCCCAAAATATTTCTGGAGTATGTTTCAGAAGATGCATACTCACGAGTTAGTTGCTCACTTTTTGGTCTGGCGGCATTGGGAGAAGCACCAAAAGGCGCTCCTTTGGGAATTGTGATCGACATAGGTTTTTCCTCTTAAATACAGAGTAATTACGATTTTGAGGTAGTAGAGCGAATGCCAATTCAACAATTTGTATTGCTAACTACTGTCATTTGTTGAACTGAAGAACTCTTTCTTGCTACCTGAGGTTATGATGCCGAATTCATCTAAGTTTGAAAATTCTCCCATGGGGATACCCTGATTGGGGTGATCAGCTTTTGAGGTGATCATGCTAGATGTAGTGGCATGTTCTGGGGTTTCCCCTTAAAAAACACTATATGAGCTACTCTACCTATAAGGCAGAACCTGATTGAGCCCTCTACTCAGATGTGAGCTTGAATGAGAAAATGCATAAACTAGACGGTTTTGTCGTGTGTAGGTGGTACCCAGGCAGGGTACTTTTAGGACCAAAATCAGGGTAGATCTAAAAAAATACGATTAACATTCTGTAAAAATTAGGGCAATGTTTATGGATAGTGTCAGCATTCACAGTATGCCGATTCTTTGCCAAATGCAGGATTTGGTCATCGTGACAAGCCAGACGGATCAGACTGCCACTGATACAATTTTGTGGCATGACAAACCCTTTTCAGTTCAAGTGTCACTAAGGTTTCAGGGGACTAATGCGATCGCATTACTAGCCTTGAGCCCGATTATTCAAGTCGACTTCTATGCCAGGTCTTTACAAGCTGGTTCAAATCTGGATTTAGGTGTTGTCACTGTTGAAACAGCCATTGAGTCTATAAATTATACACCTACTCTACAGTTGAATTCACCCACGGAAATTGGCTTTACGGCAACGGCTGTCTATCGTATAGGAGCCTTGGTTAGAATCGGTGCATTGGATCAACCTGGGTTACTCTGTGGTGTATTAGAAAATCTTGTAGTACAAATTTATCGAAATTAGTAGAACGTTGATCAATAACCTCATCCTAAATCCACGCTTAAATCATATCGTTGTAGTACAAATGCTTCGTTGCAATATATCGTCTTGTCTAAGTAAACTTAGTTGACATTTTAAGATAAGGTTTCCAGATTAAAGAATGAATAGGCTGAATCAGTTAGCTGAGGCTTAGTATCTTCATCGATATTATGCTTGAGCTTTAACATGTTTAGTCTTGACATCGTGCATCTCAAGAACAATTTCTTTTATCAGTAGCAAATTTGATTGTGCTTCAGCTAATCCAATATCCCTGTAAGATATTTTTATACATATCATGGAAGTTTTTGCTGATTGGGAGAATGTTCTTCCAGTAAGTTCTTTAAAAGATCATGACGAACCGGATTTTCTTTGGAGTATTCTTGAAAGTTCAATTCAGGGGATTCTAATATTACATGATGTTGATCATTTGCTCTACGCTAATCAACATGCGTGCAGAATTCTACGCAAGATGGATCCAACGTTTTCCCAAAAAAGTGCTCTTCCAGAAGAGATAAATTATATTTTTCGGTCTCTTCAAGAAATTCGTCACCTGTTTCCCAAGCAAGATTGGCTGATAGAAACCAAAATTCTGACTGATCAATCAGCAAGCTTTGAAATCCAGGCACGCTGGACCCATTTGAAGTCAACAAACTCCAAGTGTTTACTTTTGATGCTGCAAGATTCTGATCAGCAACGCCAGGATATTGCCTTGGAGGAAGCAACTCGCTATAACCTGACTGCCCGCGAAACCGATGTTTGGCTATTATACAGAGTAGGTTATGCGTATAAAGAAATTGCTGTAGAGCTAGATATTACATCAAATACGGTGAAAAAGCATATGAAAAATATTTGGGCCAAGCAGCAGTCTCAGGCAGACGATTAGATCCCATAGGAACCTGTTTAACTTAAGCGACTTAGCCATAAAACGATAGGGAGTGTCCCCAGACTAAAGAGTGTCGATACTACAATGGTTCTTGCTACGCGTACGGTATCGCCTCCCAGTTCGGTGACCCAAATTAATGAATTAACTGCCACAGGCATAGCTGACTGCAATACCACTACCTGACGATCTATACCAGTGAGACCCACTAGGCTAGCAATATTAAAGGCTATTAACGGTGATATCACTAGCCGGAGTCCTGAGCCCATCAGTTCATAACGTCCGCAGACAAAAGGGGTTTCGGATAGCTGTATGCCTAGCATTAATAGAGCAACTGGGATTGCGCCTTCACTGAGCAGGGTGACACCCCGTTCGATAGGGAGAGGCATTGCGGTACCCGAACCTTGGAGGAAAATGCCTGCGATCGCAGCCCATAGAACTGGTAAACACAGGGTATACCGTAACCCTTTGAGCACCCCTTCCCCTTTGAGCACGATGGGAAATACACTGGCGGACATTAAACTGACCCCCACCAGGTAAACAATCGCGCGTTCTAACCCCTCTTCTCCTAAGGAAAAGAGAACAAATGGTAGCCCCATATTACCGACATTGGCAAAGATTGTTGTGGCGATTAGACTCTTTTTTTGATCGGAGGAGAACTTGAGAAAATTGCCGAGAATAACGGCAAGAAGATAGAGGAGACTGGTGTGGATGACAAAGGTAAGAAGGATTGCGATCGCATTCCCAAATGCCAATGTAGTTTTAGCCAAGCTATGGAGTACCAACGCAGGTACCAGGGCATAAATACTTAGTTTTGCCAGGGTTTGGCGCTCCAGTGCAAACACGTGCCCTACCCAAATCCCCACCAAGGCCACCAGTGCAATGGGTAAAACCGCTGAAATTAAAATTTCCATTAAAGTGCAACCCAGCGATAAAAAAGCCTTTATATCCTAGCGTTTTAACCAGTTTCAGGCCGAGAAGCGATGGGGGCAGATGAATGAGGTCACAGACATCAAGGATTGCACTTAATAGACAGCTTACGAGAGTTGAGGATGGTCTCAGTGACTCTTTCTCAAAAAGTGTCTAGAACTCTAAAAAACAATTTCCCTAAGCCTTCTGCGCAATGTGAAATGCTGATGTATAGGCAAGCATTAGTTTACCCTCAAACTCTTGATCGATAATAGTTGCCAGATCATTAAATAAGCGTTGTTGTGCGGTACTTTCAAGGTCTAAATAGGGAGAATATGTGGTCAACAAGGTAAGAGGTCTAGCCTGGTTATAGGCTTGAGCTGCTCTTGAATACCAGGCCTTGCGTTGTTCTAACTGTCGATTTGCATAGCCGGAAATGATTTGTTTTAGGGTTGGCTTATGCATGGCAACTTATGGCAAGGATCCACCATCCCATTCATGGTTGGGGTCAGGATAAAAGGTGATGCCGCTGCCTTCGCCACCGCCACAGCGAATGGCCACTAGCCAACCGCCTGGGACCTTAGCCCGCCATGCGCCTAATCCGCCCACCGGTTGATTTTTGCAATTCAGCTTTTCCCAGATGAATTCAGGCATCGTTTGGTTGCTCAGTAGGATTAATCATAGGATATGGTATCCCGGCTAAATAACGCACTATCCAACGGCCTAGTTGGGATTGTAAGGCTTTGATTAGGGTGCGATCGCGCTCTGTCCAAACCCTTAGAATATCAAACACGCAGGGTTCTAAAATGCCATAGAATTCACCAGTATGGTAAATGGGGGCGTGTCAGGGTAATTGCAGTTATTTAGTATAAATTGTACTTGACAGAAAGTATTAAATAGTGGGTCAGTGTGATCACCAAATGATTCTAAACCCAATGCTAATAACAAGTGTTAATATGCAGCTCAATTTAGAACCCATGCAACATGACCTCTTAACAGAATGATGTGAAGTTCTCTCAATCCAGATTCGTGTTGTGCTCAGCATTAACACACCAGAAACACTACACCTCAGCTTCAGTGTCAGCACTAGCCATGAGTAACGACAAAAGATAATTATTATCCATGGCAGCCCGATACCGCTTTGTGTTGATACTACCTTTGCTAGAATCTCGTTTTATGAGATTGATGCACAAACGTCGAAGTAATCCTATATTCTCCGGTCCATGGTCTTTTCGAATTCGACTTTGGTCCTCTTTGAAGGTCACATCTAGAACCCAATGGAGACTATTTTCAATACTCCAATGGGACCGAATCGATTGCCCAAAAACACTGGCATCTGATTCTAAACTGCTGATATAAAAGCAGATGTTTTCTTCTTCTTTGTTCGGTAGAATTCGTCTACGACGAACCATCACAATACTCTTTAACCCTTTCCATTTCTGCACATTGGGGAGGTCTGGCACTTGCTCAATCGAGACAACCCACACCTGACGATGCTCAATGCGATCATGTCCTGCTTCAGTAGTATGCTCATAACTATAGTCAATGTCCTGCCATTCATTGGCTCGGGCCTGTTCAAAAAAATCTTTAACACCCTGATAGAGATTGTCTTGATTCGCCTTGAGCGCCAATATATAGTCCCCTCCACCCTGAATAATTTGCTCTGCAATGGCCGTTTGCGTCCCCATCGCATCGATGGTGATGATTGTTCCTTCTAAGGACAACATTTCAAGCAGCTCAGGAATGGCCGTAATCTCATTGGATTTGGTATCGACCCGTTGCTGAGCTAACACTAAGTGATGTTCTGATGCCCAGGCACTCACGCTATGGAGTGCTTTACCCCCCACCTTCCGATCCTTCGACCCCCGCAAGGTCTTGCCATCGATATGGATGACTTTGATCTGTAATTGGGTTGTTATTTGCTCTATCCAACCCAAGAAAAACTGATGAAACTGCTCTGGGTCGATCACTCTAAACACCCTTGAGAAAGTATCGTGCGACGGGATGCCATGGGGCAATTCCAAAAACGTCGATAACCATTCCTGTTTTGCCTCACCATAGGTTTCGACCTCCGTCATCGTGTTGGACCCAGCTAAGGTCGCAAAGATGGCGATGGTGACGATATCAATCAGTAAATGGAGGGGGTTTCGTTTCGTACGAGGGTCATCTAGGTTCTTGATCTCATCAAGCATCGTGTGCTTGAGCGTTGGGGTGGGACTGGACTTGGATAGGGGCAACGATGGTGGACCAAACCCTTTTGACATAAAGCTAAACCCGTACTGGGATGGTTGAAGGACAAGTTTTGAAGCTAGCAAACTCCAAGCCCTATCCACCATTCAATCAGTACTAATTGTCAAGTACAATTTATACCAAATAGCTGCGATACCCCTGCCTGCAGGGCAGATGTGCGAGTATTTTTAAGAGTAGCCTCTTCCTCCAGATTCACCAGACTCAAAACCACCCGATTGTCCAGCTCGGTAGCGATCTCAGAGACATCTAACTGCGCAATGTTGCCCATAACAACGGCATCAGCAGTCCCCAGCGACTCCCCATCTTGCTGGCGCAAGTACTGGTTCAGTTGAGCTAATAAAAGAGAAAGTGCGTTATAAATCATAAACGTCGACGGCGTTGAAAGGCCTCAAACATTTCCTGGCGTCTCAATATCAAGCCCCAGAATCAAAATTAGAAAAGTCAATCCACGTTGGCAAATTTGCCAAAATGAACCTCCAAATCGATGTAGAAAATCGGCTAATCACAAACCCGAGGGATAATTGGGAAGAAAGACGATTTGTTAGGAAAATAACAATTTATAATTAATTCCTGAAAAGAGAAATTTCAAAAACCCATTTGACTATCTCATCAAATAGCTAAACTCTAATTTTTTCAGGAAGATAAAAACACCCCAATTGACTGTGGGAGTAAGATTATCATAGATAACCCTAATCTCAGGTGTCTAGAATCAACATGCACTAAATGTGACTCCTGGATAACACACCAAAATGCTACACGCTCAGTAAAGCTAAGTTGCCTTTTAAGTCGCTTCTTGTCATTTTTGTTAACATTTTAACTTGTGTTGATATCGTTAAAACTTTCTAAAGAGTCATTGGTAAACAGATCTCTGTCAAACTTTAATTTGCTCGAAAATTAAAATAGGGGCGAATGGTTTCGATCTTGTCTAAAAATAAAAGTACCCTCATGGGTACTGTCAAAATCCTGTATTCAAGGATTTAATCAATAAACAAAGTTGATCGCGCTAAGTTAAGTCCAATTAATTGGGCGTAATTATTGTGTTTAGTCGATCAACATGTATGGCTTGGTAGTGCTGTTAAGGGCAGGGTAGAGAAAAGTAACGTTACTCACTATCCCTGAAAAGTAAGGGTTTCAGGTGAATTGTATTATTCTCTAGCCTTCTCTGGGCCTTCTGAAATAGACTGTCGGAAGACCTAACTTATAAATTTCATAAAACAACTCACTCAACTTCAATTGAATAAAAGTTGAGGCACCTGAACCACTGGTTAACGTGCTCGACGTTTGAGGCTTTCCTAAAAGACTTTTTTGTTGCCAACTTAATAGGTCTGGTCAGCGAGTTTATATGGCGTTTAAGTGTTCAGCATAGGTTCGATATAACAAAGATATTAAGGAGAAAGAGTGCAAATGAATATCTACCAAGAGTTATGGACGATTGATCTTGAGCATAATGGTTGTTCGGTTAGTGCAAAAGACAAAGATGGTAACTGGATTTTACCCAGTGCTGACATTCTGATTGATGAGCAAAAAGAAGCCACTCAAACTGATCAGGCCCCTGACCCTCTTTTTGCCTATGTAAACCCAGCTAAATTAGATTTACCAAGCTATCAAGCGCTCATCGCGTTGCTCAACAATTACGTAGTGAATGTTCGCCTGAGCGAAGACCATCTGGGTGACAATCAGGTTGAAGATGGTGAAATCGAGACGTTCCTAGATACCATACTTGAAACTGATGTCATGAAACGGGCCCAGAAGCATATGCGTGAAACCCTAGCTTTTAAGGAAGCCGCAGATAATCTGAAAACCGAGTTAAAACGCATCTGGTTTGAGCTATACACCAATCACTTCAATCGTATAGCTGTCCCCTTTGCCTCAGGCTTTGAGCATGTGTTTGTTGGTGAGGGTAAGCGCAGAGGTAATGGCATTGGTGGGTACCATTCATGGATTAAATACTACCTTGACGAAAAAAATGACCGTGTTGATTTTCAAGGCTTCAACTATGATGGTAACTTTAATCGCCAAAGTCTAGCAGGCAGTACCGTTCCGATGGTTGCCACTATCAAAATGCAATGGACCCCTTTGGATATCTTTGGTGCCCCTATTGGCCTTTTGGAGAAAGACATGGGTGGCTTCTTTGTTGGCCCAAGCCCTGAATTACAAATTGCATTGGGTACTGTAGCCTTTTATGAAAGTAAAGCAAATCTGTTTGATCGGGCTTCAGGTAACGAGAAAAAGGTTGAGATCATGAATGGGCTCTTCCATTTGGTTATGTACCGTAGTACCACGGTAGATCAACAAAGAGGAGATCATATTCGTTCATTCTTTCCTAAATTCAAGGCACCCTTGCAAGGTACAGGCACTGATGTTGTTATACCAGTTGAGGGAGATCGCGATGATACTATTAATAGTGGTATTATCCGAATTGTGAAAGCACTAGTGAACCCTGAGGGATCGGACATGGGACGAGAATGGGTTGAAATAGAGAATAATTCGGACTCTATCATTGACCTGAACGGCTGGACAATTGCTGACAAACTAGATCGTCGTGAGCCTGTTTTAGGTCAAATAGAACCAGGGAAAACAAGACGTATCATGATGACAAGACGCACTCATGACAATGCCCAGCTTGGGAATAGTGGGGGGGTGATCAAGGTTTATAATTCTAGCGATGACCTGGTTGCTCAAGTCAGCTATGGTAAAGTCGCATCTGGTGCAACATTGTTTTTTGTTGAGGCATAGGCTATCAAACAAAAGATAGTCTCGAATGACTCTTGGGTCATCGAGCTGGCTGCTTGGCTGGATACTAATAAATCCAAAAAAGTCGAAAATATGGCTTGAGCAAGCCTAGAGGGTTTTATCGAGCCATTCTTTGCTACCTTATCTCTCCTACAGTCACTAAATACAGTGCCGCTTCTTCTTCGCCGTCAACTTCCAATAGTTCGTTAAGTGGATCGTCAAAGAACGCGCCAATGCCGCATACACCTAAACCCAGGGCGGTAGCGGCCAAATATAAGTTTTGACCTAAGTGCCCGGCTTCCATCAGCACATAACGGTACGTGCGCTCATGATACTTCCAGCGCGTTCGTTGAAAAATACCTGAGACAACAAAACAAACCTGTGCTTCTCCTAGAAAATCCTGATTTAGCCCTGCCGTAATTAATGGTTGCCGGAGGTCTCCTGCTTTTACCAGTTCTAGCTGGTGATTTTGCACAGCATGGTGATATAGGCCAGGTTCTAACCCATCTACGCGATGCACAATGGGATAAATTTCTAACGGATACAGAGCGCCAGATGACGGTACTGTGCGAAACTCTCGCTCATCCCAGGTGATGCCTTGTGCCAGATACAGTAGCCTTGAAAGGTGTTCCAGAGATAATGTGCTTTGGGTGTTATAGCGACGGCGTGAACGACGGGTAGTCATCGCTGTTGCTACGTTCAATCTAGTGATGGGAGAAGTCTCTGACGGGTCAACCTTAGGCAGCTCAATCTGTTGACTATGGGGATAGGTTTTGTAACGTGGTGGCTCCTGGCCCCAGTTGAGAATAGTGGCAATGGTTTCGCCATACCCCGGCTGGCTCCACTTATGATATAACAACCCTACATCTTGATTCACGTCTGCCAGACTAATGGTTTGTTGCGGTGTGACAAATCGCTCAAATCCGATACCGGTAGCAATAGCCAAAAGAAACAGCAACAGATTCCGCCGTCCCTTAGGTGCAGGTGTGACAGATTGGGATAGCTCGGTGGGCTGGGCTATTTCTGGTGGTGGGCTAGCGCTTTTAGTCGATGATAGTTTGCCAGAACGGTCTCGAAAGCGATTCCGGATAAATGCTTTCACCCGCGCCCAGGTTTGGATTAAATGCGTAATTGCTAGCCCCATCCACAGGTAACCTACCTGACTATGAAAGCCAAAGTGATGTAACCCCATGGCATCTGCAATTAACCCGGTGATAAAAACATAGACGCTGCTCCCCACTAGCAGGGTAATGACGACGTAGTCAAGATCGCGCCGTTTTACTATTGCCATAGGCCCTCACAAAGCGATCATCCAATAGCATTTTGCTCTGACATTTCCACAGTGTCATTAAATACCTGACAGTTGGCATCAAGTTTTCCAGTAGCCAGTGCATTTAAGGCGTCATAGTAGTCATCAAACCATTCCAGTACTTAGAAAGTATCGAATTAGAAAGTATCGAAAAAAGCTGAGAGTACTCTGAGGTTTGCTTTAGTAAACACTGATCTCGTTGAACCTGTTCGAGGTATAGACTGTTGTTTGAAAGATGAGTAAATTCTCACTTTTCTATCGGTGATATTTTAATCTTGTCTATCAGCCTGAATGGCAGCACAGTGTTCGAATGCGCTTGAATGCATTATGGCTTAAGGCTGTTAATCCTTAAGTGACTGAGCTGAGCTCCCTTATGTTGGGATCTTTACTGATTGGTACGGTTCGGACTGTTAGACGTTTATCCCTCATCTCTGGGGCAGACTGCGCTTTTTGGGGTCACTAGCACCTTATCTACCCGATTGCCATCCATATCCATGACTTCCACAATGAAGTCATTCCATTCGAAATGATCGGTAGCTTTGGGAATACGCCCGAGTTGATGAATGACGAGTCCACCAAGGGTGTAATAACTGGCTGTCTTATCGGAGAATTCTTTCAGGCCCAGGCAGCTGTAAACATCATCAATATTCATCATGCCGCCCAAGAGCCATGAACCATCGTCTCGTTGCCGTGGCTTGTCGCTGGGTTCATCTAGGGAGGGTGCATCCCCTACTAAGGCTTCGAGGATATCCCATAGGGTGACTAATCCCTGGATAATGCCATATTCATCTACGACCAATGCTGTGTGTACCCGTGAGCGTTTAAACTGTTCTAGTAGGGGGAGCGATCGCGATATTTCTGGAATCACTAACGGCTGCTCTAAATCTACCGTCAGATCTAAAGGATCGTCATTGAGTGCCCGATTCAGTAAAGAATTAACGCTAACCAGGCCTAAAATATTATCTAAACTGCTCTGACATACGGGGAGTCGTCGGTAGCGACTGGCAATGATTTTTCGTTGATTTTCGGTGGCGGTATCTTCTAAGTCGAGCCAGATAATTTCAGGGCGTGGGGTCATAATCGAGGTTACTTGGCGGTCCCCCAGGCGAAAAACCCGCTCCATAATTTCCTGCTCAGCCACTTCTAAGGTGCCTTCTTCGGTGCCCTGTTGGATAAAGGCCCGGATTTCTGCCTCAGTGACACTGGGGCCATCGTCAGCCTGAATGTTGAGCAGTTGTACTACGAGATTTGTGGAAAAGCTCAGGAGGGCGACGATGGGTGCAGCCAGCTTGGAAAGCATGGCCATGGGTTGGGCGATGACCTTGGCAATGGCTTCAGGCATAGTCAGGGCCAGTTGCTTTGGTACCAGTTCGCCTAAAATCAAAGATAGGTAGGTAATAATCGCTACCACCAGTGGAAATGCCAGGGTGTTGGCATAGGCGGCTAGACCCGGAATTTTACCGAGTAAGCCAGCTACCGGTTCTGATAGGGCCGAGCCCCCAAAGGCACCGCTGACAATGCTGATCAGGGTAATGCCTACCTGCACCGTAGAGAAAAAGTTATCGGGGCGTTTGGCTAATTTGAGGGCGGCCTGGGCGTTGCGATCGCCCCTACGAGCCGCCTGTTCTAAACGGACCTTGCGAGCCGACACCACGGCCAGTTCCGACATAGCAAATACGCCGTTGGCAATAATCAATGCCAAGATAATCAAGATTTTGGTGAGCATAGACCCAAGCAAACAGCGGAATCTTTATCCTACTATCAGTGCGTTTTCTTGCTTGTGATCAAAATGTCTCAGCGTTATTCATCTAAGTCTTTGCCAATCATTAGACGATGCCCATCAATGGTACGCAAGCCAAACTCGCGCATTCCCCAGGGCTCATCCCGTAGCGGTTTAATAATTTCTACATCCTGGGCCATAACCTTGCTGTACTCGGTATCCACATCGTCCACAACAAAATATGCAAAGTAAGAATGATCCCCCAGGTCTTGTGGAGGAATAGCATCGGGACATTCTCCAGCCATAATGCGGCAGTTATCGCGGACATACATACGCCAGCCAGGATCACCCATATCTTCGATGGTGAAGCCCAGCACATCGCGGTAGAAGGCCGCTGATATGTTCAGATTAGGAACGGCTAATACATAAAGAGTGCGTTGAATCATTGCAACATAACAATGTGCTACTACGCTAATTGTAGTAGTCCATTATCAACTTAATGTCACGTAAATAGGCTATCGTTTCCGTCATCCCTAAGTAGGTGGTCCCAACTAGCTATCAGAGTGAACTCAGTCGAACCGGCTGAGTCGCAGAGGTTAAACAGCTTGTTTGCATTTTATAACGGATCTACTCAAAAGGATGCCATCGCCAGCATTTATACGGAGAGTGTCATTACCCTCTTGACCGGTCAGTTTAGTTTGGTCTTCATTACTAAAGAGTATGTTGTCTTCAGCATTGCCAAAAATTTCTTCAAGCTCTTCTAATAGTGTCTGTTCAATAGTAAGAGTAAATGATGTTTTTCCTCGATTGTTCATGTATTTCTCGACTGATAGCAGTTGTGATTGCCTGGTTCAAGGCCTAGGATGATCCTATGGATTATTGAACGAAAGGTAATCGGTGATAGTTACTTAACTCATATGAGGAGAAAATGAAGCTAATCAAATAACCTTCAAAAGGTAATATCACTGACTCAACAACAACTGCTAGGGCGATATAGAATTGGTGACTATGAACTACAGCCCCATAAAATCTTTGAGAGCAAGTTTATGACGGTTTTTTAGGCGTTTGGAGGCAAGGCCACCGACCTGAATCTGTTTGACTATGGTGTTTGAACATTGTCCCTTAGCGGTTCGATTGCCCGTTGGCATTAGCTTAGCTAGATCCCTTGCCGTTAGTTCTCGGGCAAACCGATAATTGACCACCGATTCATGGATAATGAAGTCTGGTACGTCAGGGCCTGGTTTTAGAATACAGACGGTTTCTGATTTGGGTTGACGGCTATTGATGCTGACAAATAGATGTCGAGTTTTGCTGGTTTTTGCGATCGCAACATATAAATGCTTCCCTTTCGGCGGTGTTTTGATCAAAAAAGCATCGCCAAGACGAATAGAGAGGCTAGTCATGGGCAAACTTATCCCCTAAGACTTCATCGAGATAGGCTTCGCGCATTACATCCGCTTGAATGCGCACAATTTCGGCATCACTTTTACCCAGGTTTTTAAGGATTTCTTCTACCACAATGGGAATAGCTGAGCCGTTCGGATCTTGCCATTCCGGCAGATCATGGGTCCACTCAGCCACCTCAAATGGGTCCAAATGACCGAAGGTATCATATACCTGTTGGAGAATCATTTCTTCTTCCTCACAGAGTTCTCCATCCCCCGGATCACCTAGCAGAGAAATACAATTCTCTTCACGGGGAGAGATAAATTTAGACCAAAGGGGGAGAGCATTTTCCACTGGGAGGCCTTTAATCAGGTCATAGACACCGCTAAGCACTGGGCCATAGTCCATGGAGACGTAGCAGTCCCCCGTAATTGGTTGCTCCATTTGCGCTAGGGCTACTCGGTCGGCAATGTATAACATTTTGAGTAAACCGAGATACTTCATCGGTTTACCATGACGCTTCAGGAGTATGGCTGCTGCCTCTACCGCTTTTTCTGGATAAAACTGAAACTCAATAGCCATAATTAGTTTCACTGATGATTTCGATCATTTTTATACTTCGACCTAGTACATCTTTATTGTAGGCACTATAGGCAATTACCGTCATCCGTGAGGATTATGGGGGAATGTTCGCTAGAAACGTTAGCTTGTAATTGAATCATTCAATATTCTTTACGGCTCACAATCCTAAAGTCTGTAGGTAAGCTGTAGTCAGTTCACTGAGGGCAGCTATGCGCGATCGCATCGACCAAATCGTTCAGAATCTAAATAAAACCATCGTTGGTAAGGAACTTCCTATTCGGCTAGTGCTCGTGGCGATGCTGTCCGGTGGTCACGTTCTGCTCGAAGATGTACCTGGTGTGGGTAAAACCCTACTGGCTAAGTCTCTGGCCCGTTGCATCGATGGCAAATTTCAGCGGATTCAGTGTACGCCTGATCTACTCCCCAGCGATGTCACTGGCACGAACATATGGAACCCTAGTAGCGGTGGGTTTCAGTTTATGCCAGGGCCAGTATTTTCCAATGTACTACTGGCCGATGAAATCAATCGAGCCACACCTCGGACTCAGTCGGCCTTACTGGAAGTAATGGAAGAACATCAGGTTACCCTCGACGGTGTATCTCGCCCAGTCCCCGCACCATTTTTTGTGATTGCGACCCAAAATCCTGTGGAATACCAGGGGACATTTCCGTTGCCTGAGGCCCAGATGGATCGCTTTGCTCTTTCCCTAAGTTTGGGGTATCCAAGCGCTGACGAAGAATTAAAAATGCTACATAATCTGGCTCAGCCAGTACAGCCTACTGATCTACAGCCTTGCATCACCCTAGATGAAATGCATAGCCTGCAGCAGCAATGCCGTCAGGTTAAGGTGGAAGACTCGGTGCAGCACTACATGATTAGACTGGTACGGGCTACCCGTGACCATGATGATGTTGCTTTGGGGGTTAGCCCTCGAGGGACGGTGGCCCTCTATCGTGCCGTACAAGCCTTCGCCTTTTTAGAAGATCGAGACTATGTCTTGCCAGATGATGTTAAGTCACTAGCGACATCAGTCTTGGCCCATCGCTTAATCGCTAGCGGTGGCCACAAAAGCGCTCCCATTATTGCCCAACTATTAGATACAGTAACCGTCCCGTAGAAATAGCACGCATGTTTTGCTGGTTTAGGCTAAGCTATCGCGCTCCATTTTTCTCAGGTTGTCTTTAAAAAAATCGAGTACCCTTGAAACGTTGTGTTAGTCTGAGTCAGCAATGCGAAAACTGTTGGGTATGGCCCTAGTGACCGCTTTATTAGCCGTCAGTTGTGCCCTGATCAATCCCCCGTTATCGAGTCAAACCCCTGCTAATAGCCAAAGTGACGCTATGGCAGAACTGCACAAGGGGGATGTCCCCATCGCATCTCCTGCAGCTAAAGATGTTGATCCTGACTCTGTAATTACCGAGGATGTTACCTACGGCACCCTGGACGGTGTCCCCTTTGAGGGCTACCTGGTTAAGCCTGCTGATGCAACTGAACCTTTGCCAGGTCTAATTGTGATTCAAGAATGGTGGGGCCTGAACGAGAATATTCGCACTATGACCCGTCGTCTGGCGGCAGAAGGTTACACGGCCTTGGCTGTTGATCTCTATGATGGACAAGTGGCAGACAACCGGGATGACGCTAAAACTTTAGTGCAAGCGGCTATTCAAAATTCCGATCGCCTCAGACAAAATGTAGTAGCTGCCTATAATTATCTGACTAACGACCAGCAAGTTCCTAAGGTTGGTAGCATCGGTTGGTGTTTTGGTGGGTTTTGGTCCTTAAATACAGCCCTTGCCTTGCCTGCGGATCTCGATGCTGCTGTGATTTACTATGGGGGCCAAATTTCCACTGATCCGGCTGTGCTTGAACCCCTGCAAATGCCTATCCAGGGCCATTTCGGCTCATTGGATACCAATCCCTCTCCCGAGACAGTTCAAGCATTTGAAACCACATTAAATGATTTGGGTAAAAGTGCTGAGATTTACATCTATGAAGGAGCCAATCATGCGTTTGCAAATCCCTCCGGTACTCGTTATAACGCTGAGGCTGCAGACCTTTCCTGGCAAAGAACTGTGGCGTTTCTAAAGCAGCATTTGCAAGGTAATAGCTGAGACATTAGTGATTTGGCAGCGTCCTAAGTAGGTAAATTTAATTTTTTCTAAGATACGAATAAACTGTTAAACGGCTTAGAATTTGCCCCAAACCCCCAATTTTCTGTGGACTTTTAGTCTAGTCTCCCCCACAATTGGGGGACTGAAGAGGGCCTCGATATCTGATAGCTAATGAGGATCATCTACTTAGTAGCGACTGCGTCTAGCTTCAATTTCGGCTTGCACAGTATCCGGGACTGCCGATAGCAGGTCATAGCCCGTGGCAAGTTCAATCCGATCAATAGAGGTTTGGTAAGTTTGCCAACGGTCGTCGAGGCGATCACTGTTGGGCATATCTACCGCAATGATCTCAGTGCCATAGGTAACATTGTCTACGGTTGGGGCATTGTCAAAGACAACAATTGCTTTCCAGACTCGGCTAGGGGGAATAATCCGCTCCTTCGCAATGGGGCGCTTTTGCCCATATACTCCAGCAATGATGTACAACGTTTTATTTTGTTGATAAAGCAGGTCACGGCAATAATTTTCCAATTCTTTCCATGGCCCCCGGTTGTTCTCGGCTGTTTGAGGAAAAATATTGGTCATCAAAAATGTTGCCGAGTTGTCTTGCTCGTTGGCGGTACGGTCGGCTGAAGGTACCATATGCCCACGATCGTAACCGCTATTGGTATAGTCTCCAGGGGTCACCTGGTAGGTACCCTTAGGTAAAATGCCATCGGGTCTGAAGTCGTTTTGCCGTTCGGTGTTGCCTATCCAGTCATGACTTAGCACCCAACTAGCCCAGCGCAGTATGCCACGACTTTGGCTGTAAGCAAGCACGTAGGGTCCTCGATCAATCAAGTAATTATCACTATTTTCTTGCCCTGCATGGCTAGGATTGCCCAAGGCAATGTGTGGGTTATTGGAAAAATAGGTTTCCCAATCTAGTTCTGGTGTACTTTGCGGCAATCGTTCACAGGCACGACCATTGCCATCACCATCTAGGTTATGTGGATCGCCTTGAAACTCATCAAGCACTAGTTGGGCTAAATCCTGACTCACAAAATCACCGCAGTCGCAGTTCTGCTCAACACAAGGAGGTAAGTGGGCATGGGGATCGCTCAGGTCGTTGGCCAAATCCTCGCAGCCTGTTGCTGTCAGCAGTAGGAGAGCCGCCTGTATTGAATGCTTAAGCCACCATGGCCAAGGTGCTAAATTCCAGTGCCTCAACGTTTTATCCAAAGGGTGATCTGCTCCCATGAGTGTACCCTGGTGTTAGTACAAAAATATTATCAATATTACAAAATGCATCCTTATGCGTCCTTTGGTATCCCCCATGGAGGGATGGGGAAACGGCAGTATACTGTTAACTGCGCTGGACGATTTCGCTAAAGGATTTTTCCAACGAAGCTTCTGGCAGACGACCCATCCACTATTTAACCGATTGGTGACTATGCTCAACAACGCAATTGCCTTACTAAACGCTTGGTTCCCGGCTACTGAGGTCCATGCCCACTGTGATGGTCCCTGTGGTGTTTACGATCCGTCTGCTGCTCGCATCACCGCTGAAGCTGTGCTCTCCATGACCAAGAAAATTTTGGCCCTTGAGGAGCCTGCGGATGCTGCTGGTAAAGTAGCCTATGCTAATACCCTTTCTCGTTACATTGCGATTAAGGAAGAGCAGGCTCAAAAGACTAAGGATGATTTGCTAATTCTGTGGACTGATTACTTTAAGCCAGTGCATTTAGAGTCCCATCCTGACCTCCATGACACCTTCTGGAAAGCTGCTAAACTTTGCTCTGCTTGCAAAGTAGAGGTTAGTCAGCAGCATGCTGAAGAACTAATGACTGCAGTTGAGAAGATCCACACTATCTTCTGGGCAACTAAGGGCCGTGATGTGGCTTGGTATACCGCTAGCTAGTGGTTGTATAGTCAATATTTAAGGAAACCCGCAAGGTTATTAATGCTTTGCGGGTTTTTTGTATTTGCTTAGGGCATTACCGTAGCGCAGCGGAGGCATCCCCGGAGGGGTATCGGACAATGGGCGGACAGTGGGCAAATGGGCAATATCTGACGGCAGGGCAATACCTTCCAGATGCTAGTTGGGGGGATTATATTCAGTGGTTTTTGGGGCGGCGGCAGCGATTTGTGGTGCGGGAAAATTCTATGCTGCCTACACTGATGCCAGGCGATACTGTTTTGGCAGAGCTGGGCAGTGCCGTAACCGTGGGAGATATTGCGCTAGTGCATTGGGGCGGTTTGCAAAAAACATCAGAGACAACCGATGCACCTTCTAACCGAGATGTTGCCTCCAGGAGTGCTCCTGCTATTTTGCTGGTTAAACGGGTCAGTGAAATCTTCTATGACGGTAGTGTCTACTTGATCAGCGATAATGCAAATGAGCCTAATGCCCGTGATAGCCGACACTTTGGTGTCATAGAATCACGACAGGTAATTGGCCGCGTGACGAGCCGTTTGGCTTCGTTACCGGAGTAGTTTTTCTAAACCACGCCCAAGTTGAAACCCATAGCTTTTGCTACAGAAAAACGATTTTTCGGGGTGTGGACAAGATTTATATTTCTTCACTTAACCGCCCAATGGCAGTTCCCATTAATATTAGCCCCGCAACCCATGATGATGTCCCACTGCTCTTTGAGTTAGTTATGGCGTTGGCAGAGTATGAAAATTTAGCCCATGAAGTCACTGGGGCACCAGAAGACTTGGAAAAATATCTCTTTGGTGATGTTCCTAGGGCCCATGCTATCGTTGCCCGTATTGATGGTGCTCCTGCTGGTTTCGCACTTTATTTTTTCAATTTCTCTACATTTCTGATGAAACCAGGGGTTTATTTAGAGGATTTATTTGTTTTGCCAGGATATCGACGTCGAGGTGTGGGTACTGCGATTTTTCAATATCTTGCCCAGATTGCTTTAGCGAAAGGTTGTGGGCGTTTTGAGTGGAGTGTTCTGGATTGGAATCAGCCCGCCATTGATTTTTATATGTCTAAAGGTGCCGTAATGCTGAATGATTGGCGTACCTGTCGTGTTACTGGTAGGGCCTTAGAAAATTTGGCAATCAATGATTAGGCAGGACCCGGCTTACAAAATACATACCTGACAGACTACTCGCCTGAAAAATACTGATGTAGTGAATCAAACATAGTCTGTAGTTCTGTGGGTAATCGCCGAACAATTTTGCGTTGAGCGGTATTGATGGGCACCAGTAGGATTTGTCCTGTGATGCAAAGCTGTTTGGCATTGTCCGTTGTATCGTAAATCTCGTAAAACCAGTTCAGTTTGATGTTACGCGTTAGTTCTAGCCGAGTTTTAACTAACCCTCTAGCCCCTAAGGTTAGTGACTGGTGATAGCGTAGTTGGAGATCGACTACTGGTAAATCGTAGCCTGCTCTAACAACGTCTTCGAATGGAAACTCAAGGGTGCGGAGACACTCTACCCTGGCTGTTTCCATCCATTGAATATAAGTGCCATGCCAGACAACACCGCTGTAGTCCGTGTGGTGGGGCTGTACCCGAAAACCATAGTCAAACCAGCGGTGAGTCATAGATAAATCAACTATCAAACTACGAATTGTGAATCCTGCTTTAGTTTATAAAAACAGGTTGCGTATCATAGATATTTATACATCCTTAAGAGCCTATTCAATAGGGTTTAGTCAATGATTGAAAAGATTTTGCTCGCTAGTGTTGGTCCTGGCAACACGGAAAACATGTTTAAAGCCCTGCTGGAAATCCCTATGATTCAGCGATCGCAAGTAACTGTACTCAAGGTGGTTTCCCCTCAAAGAGGCGCTAGCAGCATGGAGGCGCAGCGCTCTGAGAGTGAGCAAGAATTAGCCGATACAATCGCTCGCTTGGGGATTGAGGCGTCAAAGGTAACCCCAATGTTGCGGGAGGGCGATCCCAAATCTGAGGTGTGTAAAGTCGCCGATGAAATTGATGCGAGTTTAATCATTATGGGCTCCCGTGGTTTAGGCGGGCTCAAGGCAATTTTGAAAAATTCGGTCAGTCAGTATGTATTCCAGCTGTCCTCAAAGCCTATGCTGCTGGTAAAAGACGACCTATATAGCATTCGCCCTGTCAAACGGGTCTTAGTGGCGCTCGATAAGTCCGATATGGCAAAAGAATCGCTCAAAGTTGCCATTGATCTGACCCGTGATGTCAAAGATAGCGAGCTGGTGTTTGTACACACCTTGTCTGATTTACGCAGTTCTCTAGCTGAGGCCATCAATGCCAATCCTGAGACTGACCCAGTGTTGGCACCGGCAATTGCCGAAGCAAAACGCTATCGAATTAACTACCGTTGTGTTGCTCCCGAGGGTAAGCCTGGTCAGCGCATTTGTGAATTGGCCGATGACTTAAATGTAAATTTGCTTATTCTAGGCTCCCCCGACCGTCGTCCGTCTATTGCGAAGGGGTTACCTGATATTGACCGGCTATTGGGCGGCTCCCTGTCAGACTATGTACGTATCAATGCTCCCTGTCCTGTTTTGCTGACACGCATTGAAACTGACTGATTAAATCTTTCGTAGTCTTTCGTAGGGCTATCCCTTGGAGGTGCCCTACGCTATCCTTGACCCACCTTTGCAATTATTTGTAACTATGGCGTCGTTATCCCACACCATTGAAGCAATCCTCTACCTCAAGGCAAAGCCACTCACGATTTCCCAGATTGCCGAATATGCCAAGTGTGATAAAGATGCAGCGGCAGCGGGGCTGATTCAATTGATGGGAGACTATGCCCATCGTGAAGGGGCCTTAGAAATTGCTGAGACTGAAAATGGTTACAGTCTGCAGCTACGTCAGCCCTTTAAACCTCTCCTAGATGAGCTGATTCCCTTAGACATTGGCTTGGGCGCGCTACGGACCCTGGCCGCAATCGCTATGCAGGGGCCTATTAGTCAGACAGATCTGGTTGATTTACGCGGCTCAGGTGCCTATGGCCATGTCCATGAGTTAGTTGATCAAGGATTCGTGCGGCGACGGCGACAATCCGATGGCCGTTCTTTTTGGTTACAAGTGACTGAAAAGTTTTATCAACGTTTTGAGATTGATAAACTTCCACAAATTAATTTACCTGAGGTCCAGGATGATTCCTCAGAGTTTACAGACGATGCCGTTGAGGAAGCTCCAGCAACCGCTGATAATTCTGCGTCAGATTCTGGGGCTCAAAATACTTCTAATTCTTTTTCTGAGCCTGATGTAGCGATAGATTCAGGTCTGCTCTCAGAAGCCTGAAAGTTTACTAAGGAGTTAATGGCTTATTAAGCTATCGTTAATCTATGCGATATGCTAGGGCATCTTGAAGATATGTTGTTCACACTGATATTCATATAAGTGTTGGCTGAAATCGGCTTTATCACGCTAAGGTAATTAGAAGCAATACATACTCATTTATGTTTAACCCTGATAGCGCCCAGTTCATTGGCATGGGTTCTGACGATGCACAGGTCAACCAGTTATTAAAGTACCTCCAGCATCAGCCACCAGAGGTTCTGACTCGCGTTGCCCAGTCAGTGAGTGGTGAAATAAAGCAAATTATTTCTCAAAACGTTCAGGGGCTAATCGGGGTACTACCCTCTGAGGGGTTTAATGTACAGGTTACAACCGACCGTGAAAATTTGGCTGGATTGCTAGCGTCTGCCATGATGACTGGATATTTTCTCAGGCAAATGGAGCAGCGTATGGAGTTAGAGTCTACCTTAGCTGGCGTATCCCCCTTAGAGAATGATCTAGAAAGCGATAATCTGTCAGAGCTAGATAGTTAGTTGGAGCCTTATGCTCAACTCGTTAGCCTCAGGAAGTTGAAACGCTAGCGCAGTAAGTAGTTAGCCCACTGGACTAATAAAGCTCATCAGGCATTTTTGTCGGTTTAACCTCCAGCGTTTTAAGCTGGCCTTTGCGATGAACTTCTACTTGTAGCGATTTTCCAATACTGCTGGCTTCAACCTGAGCTTGGACATCAGTTGCTGTAGCAACGTTTATTTCATTAACTTTGCTAATCACATCACCGCGTTGGATGCCAGCCGCTTCAGCGGGTGTGTCTTCCATGACGCGAATGACCATGACCCCTGAATCAGCTTCAATCTCAAAGTCAATATCCTCGCTCTCATTAATGCGCTGACGCATTTCTGGATTGAGATTGACCATCTGAATGCCTAGGTAAGGATGCTGAACTTCACCATGCTTAAAAAGCTGGTCACCTATCCGCGTTGCCGTTTCAATTGGAATCGCAAAACCCAGACCCTGAGCCCCGGCACGAATAGCTGTATTCATGCCAATCACCTTCCCTTTGGCATTAAGCAGTGGCCCACCAGAGTTACCTGGATTAATGGCGGCGTCGGTTTGAATGAACTGCACACGCTTGTCAGAGATGCCCACCTGCGAACTGGTCCGGCCTAAGGCACTAATGATGCCAGCGGTTACAGTATTGTCTAGGCCCAGGGGGTTACCAATGGCAATGGCCCATTGCCCTGCCGCTAGATTATTGGTTGAACCCAGGGGGGCTGTCGGTAAGTTATCGCCATCGATTTTGACGACAGCGATATCCGTGACAGGATCGGTGCCAATTACGTCACCTTCAAATGTTCGTCCGTCGTTCAACGTCACATTAACTGTTTTGGCTCCCTCCACCACATGAGCATTGGTCATGACTTGGCCATCACTGCTGAGGATAAACCCAGAGCCTGTACCCTGTTCAAGACGTTCAGGGAATTCTGGCTGAGGTGGCAACTCGTCATCACTAAAAAAGCGCTTGAAGAGTGGATGTTCAAAGGGTTCTGACACACCTCTGACCGATCGTGAGGCATCGATACGCACAACGGCAGGACCTACCTGCTCAGCGGCGGCTGCAATAAAATTAGGATTGTCAATTGGGGCATAGCTATTTGGCTGGGGTTGAGCGACAGCCTCTGAAGACTCAGTTGCTGTTCTGACAATCGAAGTGGCAAGCGGCAACGCGTTATCCGGTTCCTCAACAACGGGCTTGAAAAAATAGCTACGACTGGCCCAGCCAGCTCCACTACCAATACAGAGTAGGCTCGCATATACAACCAATTGTTTTGTAGAAATTTTCATGGCTGCTTTCTGAACGATTAGCGATGAGGGCTTTAATGAACTTACCTTAGCGAAGATTAACGCGAAAATGTGTTAGACACATCGTTTAGATCGCTTTGTTCATGGTACTGAATGTCGGTGCTGTGCTCAGGTAAATTTTTCTACCGTAGCTGCGGAATGCTGGTCTGCTGTTGTTTACAACCCTGGGTGCTTTAAAGATGCATATATTTCAAAGATTTCATAAATATCTATTACTAATTTCTGGATTTAGTCTGATTTTCGTCGGTGTTTCCCCATCTGTTGATGCGTCACCCTGTCCTCAATCCGCATTGTCTCAGGTTGTTCGGCATCGGGTTGAGAATGGCGAAACCCTAAGCGCGATTGCGGCTCAATATGGATTATTTCCGGCAACACTGATAGCCTTAAATCCTAATGTGTCATCCCAAGGAGCGTTATCTCGGGGGCAAGTGATTAAAGTGCCTCCTTTTAACGGTAGGGTGGCTCAGGTTGGTGCTGGCCAAACTTGGCAATCCCTAGCCGAACGCTATGAAACTAGGGCTGATTTATTATTTGAAGTAAACGGTTGTCCTGCCACATTGCCTAGTCGTATTTTTATTCCGGGTGGTCATCGGGGCACTGCTGTGGCTGCCTCAGTTACATTGAAGTATCCATTACCAGAGTTAACGAGGCTGGTCCTTAGTTATGGTTGGCAGCCTCATCCTCAGCGAGACGAGCTTACGTTTAACAGTGGTATTGCCTTCGCGGCTATGCCAGGGACCGAAGTTAGGTTAGCTGCCAACGGTGTGATTGCGTTTGTTGGAGAAAATAACGACACTCTAATGGTCGTGGTTAATCATCGTAATGGTCTGCAAACTCGTTATGGAAACCTCAGTAATGTTGAGTTTGCCGTTGGTGATGCGGTTACTGAAGGTGTTCGTTTGGGTACCGTAGCGGGTGATGCTGCAGAATCTTTTATGTACTTTGAAGTGCGTACAAATTCAAATGAAGGCTGGGTAGCACGGGATCCGGGTTTATATTTGCCAGAATTAGACTTGCAGCGTTAATTGCCTGAGGTATGAAACCTTGTCTAAATCCGGAACAAACGTTTTTTCGTCGAAGAAACTACAGACTGAGGCTGGAACATAATCTGGGCAAAGTTGCTGAATATCTGAAGAATTGCAGCGTAAAGCTAGTCATCTTGAGTAAGAAGGCTTACAATGCCGATATTCTATGTCCAATACCATGGGTGAGGGTGCTTTTGTAAGGAACGTGTTGTGCTATGGCTAGGCATCCAAGTTTGTCTGAGCGATTGTCTAAGACAGTAAAAGTTTTTTTTAACGGTGCTTCGAGGCGTAATACTCGTTCCCGTGGTACGCGATTGGGTCATCCACCGGCTGCACAACATAAAGCTGCTAGTACAAAAACGCCCCCCAAAAAGCCAACTCGTATTGCAGATAAGTCGGCCCAGGTAAATCAGAACAAGGCTGTTAGAAACGGCTCTTTTTGGTCAAGTTTGTTTTGGGTAAGGCCATGGTTGTTGGTGATTGCCCTATGGCTCACGTTTGTTTTAATGATTGTGATCGCCCTCGCAGGTCTTTCTAACCCTGGTCGTGAAATAGTGTTAGATCCAGTGGATAGTGCCATTGTGGGGCAACCTTTGAGTACACCGGATACGGCGGCGGTTTCTCGCCTGATCCCTCGGGATGAAACGAGGTTGCCTCGCCGAGATCCAGCGGCTACGTTACCACCAGTGGAGGCTGAGCGTGCCATGCCTGTTTGGCCTTTGTTGGTGATGGTGGTGGCTTGTGCCGGGGGATGTATGCTGATGTCAAATCAAGGGCTGTTAGCACCCGAGTCTCGTCGAGGACGGCGGCGGGTTGTGGTCTCACAGACAGGGCTTCGGCCTGTGGCAAATTCCCGGCCTGGGCGTTCGCTTAGCAAACGGCAACAACGGCGCTCAAAGCAGCGTCGTCTCGCAGCTCAGCGTCCGGCCTCTCAAGTGATGACTTTTCGTCCTGGCCAAAGGTTACGCAATACTTCCCCGCAGTCGAGACCCATTGAGTCTAAGTCTGTTTCCTTTGCGGTTAGCTCGCATGATCAGACCCCTACTTCCGTAACCGTTGTTCCAGACAATGAAAGCTCTTCCCTAGATTGGAAAGAAGGTAGTTTGGCCCATCGGTTAGATGTACGTCAGACCCGGTCGATTCGGTCGTTTCTATGAGCCCGTTATTTAGCCTAAGAGGGCAATTGTCTTTTCGTTAAGCAGGTTTTTTCTTGGCTGGCTTGCCGGTTATTTATCACTCTGACTATGTAACACCTCTGCCTGCGGGGCATCGGTTTCCGATGCCAAAGTTTAAGCTGCTGCGGGATTTGCTTGTGCGAGAGCGGGTGATTGCTGAAGACCAAATTTATCAGCCAGGGCGTCCGCCCCAAGATTGGTTAGAGCTGGTGCATGATTCATCTTATGTACAGGCTTACTGTGAAGGAGGTTTAGAGCCTAAGGCTCAACGCCGTATTGGCTTACCTTGGAGCGAGGGGTTAGTGAGGCGGACCTGTACTGCCGTAGGAGGGACTATTCTGACGGCTAAGCTAGCGTTGAACCATGGCTTAGCTTGTAATACGGCGGGGGGGACTCACCATGCGTTTCCAGGCTATGGGGCTGGATTTTGTATTTTTAATGATATTGCGATCGCAACCCGCCTGCTCAAGCGCCAAAACCTCCTCAAAACTGTCCTAGTAGTCGATTTAGACGTTCATCAAGGCGACGGCACCGCCTGGATTTTTCGCGATGACCCCAGCGTATTTACCTTTTCCATGCACTGTGCCGTTAATTTTCCAGGTCGTAAGCAAACCAGCGACCTGGATGTTCCCTTAGTAGAGGGCACTGAAGATGATGACTATTTAGCAAAATTAGCCGTCTACTTACCGAGTTTACTCACCCAGGTCAACCCTGATTTGGTAATTTATGACGCCGGGGCCGATCCCCATCGAGATGATCGCCTGGGTAAACTGGCATTGACAGATGAAGGACTTTACCGACGTGATCAATACGTCTTGGAAACCTGCGTACGTGCAGGCTACCCAGTCGCCTGTGTCATCGGTGGTGGCTATGGCAAGGACATGAAAGCGCTAATTTATCGGCACTCATACTTGCATCGAACTGCCGTCGAAGTCTATCGAAAATACTGCTAAAAATTTAAGATGGAACAGTATCGACCCAACTGTTCCTCCATAAAAGCAATACAGTTTTTATTTTTTGCCCATGCCTTGGACCGTCATTACTTTTTATAAGTTTGTAAAACTCAATAATTTTGAGGCTCTGCGTCAGCCTATTTTGGAGTTGTGTCGGTCTCAGGGCATTAAAGGAACAATTCTGCTGGCACTTGAAGGAATTAACTCCACAGTTTCAGGGACAGATACTGCCCTAAATGCCTTGCTGTCTCACTTGAAGCAAGACCCACGTTTAGCCGATCTGACCCATAAAACGTCATGGGCTGAGGACCAACCGTTCCCTCGGATGAAGGTTAAGCTTAAAAAAGAGATTGTTACCCTAGGGCAACCGGACGTGAGTCCGACTAAACAGGTGGGAACGTATGTCGATCCTAAGGACTGGAACCAGGTGATTGCGGATCCGGAGGTGGTGGTGGTGGATACCCGGAATACCTATGAGGTGGATATCGGTACTTTCCAGGGAGCCAATAACCCACAAACTGAGTCATTTCGAGAGTTTCCTCACTATGCAAAAGAACAATTAGATCCCACCAAGCATAAGAAAGTGGCTATGTTTTGCACTGGGGGTATTCGCTGTGAAAAAGCCTCTTCCTACCTTCTGGACCAGGGGTTTGAGCAGGTTTATCACCTTAAAGGTGGCATCCTAAAGTACTTGGAAGAGGTCCCAGCTGAAGAGAGTCTTTGGCAAGGTGAATGTTTTGTCTTTGACCAGCGAGTAACCGTACAACATGGATTAGAACCTGGTAACTACACCATGTGTCGTGGCTGTGGTAATCCAGTTTCTGGGGAGGCTATGCAGTCACCCCACTATGTGCCAGGGCTGTCATGTCCTAGTTGTTACGCCCAACTCACTGATAAGCAGCGTATGCGTTTTGCTGAACGGATCAAACAACGACAGCTAGAGAAACAGAGAGAATCTCTCTAACTAACGTGCTACAGCCAAGGCAGAGGGTAAAGGAATATTCTCTTCAATTCGATATCCTTGCTGCTCGATCAGGTGTTGCAATTTGCGCACACGTTTTCGGGAAGGTGGATGACTGGCCAAAATTGCTAACTCAGGACGCTTTTCCTGACTCAAACGCTCAAAGAAATCAGTTGCTCCGCCTGCATGGCCATAGGTTTGGTTAAGTAAAGTGAGGCCTATCTGATCAGCCTGTTGTTCTTGCTGCTGTGAGAACTGGGCATTGGAAAGGGTAGAAATACTATTGGTTGCTATGGAGCCTATGGTCCCAAAGTCACCTAATAATGTCGAAAGGGAAAGACGGATTAAGACCTGGCGACTAAGACCGCGCAGATGGTCACGGTTGGCAAAATGACCAAGCTCATGGCCTAGAACCATCATAAGCTCATTTTCGGAGGTGACTTCGGCTAGTAGTCCCTGGTAGATGATGATGCGATCGCCTGGAATCGCCAAGGCATTAACAGTCTCGTCTGGCACATATAACACTTGATAAGCTCGATCATTTCTCTGCTCAGTAGGTAAATGCTCTTCTAACCGGTCTAGCAATTGATTTAGCGTATCCTGTGCTGCCGATGGCTCAGCTTGGGCCTCATAAGTCGGCACAATGGCTCTGCCCAACTGTTGCTCTACGCTGGTTGGAATGAGCCAGACCAAAACACCTGATAACCAAAATGCAAGGCCGATGGCTAAGCCGATACCTGCAAGAAACAAACCTAACAGTGTCAGTAACTGACGATTGCTAGGTGGTGGCGTTGTGTCACTGTAAGCTGCTGTGCCAGGAGGCAGTTCAATGGGCATATTAATCTAATCGTTGCTTTTTGTTGGTCGGAAAGGATTGAGGAAATTAATTAGCGAGTAGATGTTACGGGACTGCACCCACAGGCGTCCTGAACCACTAAAACGAGCTACCAAACCCTCTCCACCAAAAATACCGGTTCTTAACCCCCTAAACGATAGGCCACTAATCATTTCTACGTTATAAGTAAGGGTATCTTCAAACGCGACAATATAGCCCGTGTCTACGACATAGTCGCCTTCTACAGGAATTTCTAAAATTGCTCCAAAGGAGCTAAACCAAAAGTCTCCTTGCCCTGTAACTTTGAGTAGAAACAGGGATTCTCCACTAAAGAACCCTTTAAATCCTTGAAATTTACTGTCAATGGACACCCCTGGCCCCGCTGCGACAAAGCCAGACGACTGTACCATCAAATTTTGACTACCATCCAAAACATAGTGCTGAATATCTCCAGGAACACCTGGTGATATATACAATTCTCCGGGTTGGCCGTTTGCTGTAAATTCGCTGATAAATAGAGATTCGCCCCCCAGCATTCTACCCAGGCCTTGTTTCCATCCTCCTTTCGCTTTTGATTTCATGTCGATACAGCTATCCATGGCCGCCATCGCTCCAGCTTCCACAGATACTGTTTGATTGGGCTGGAGGCTGAGCTTGAGTGAAGCGTAGGCAGGGTTATGTTCGATGGAATAAGTGATTGTGCTACTCATCTGGTGCGATTCCTAGTGGGTGACGGGTTAATGAATAGAGGGCGGGGTTCGACTGCGCTCACCCCTGATTTTTTCCATGGGCTCAATCCTCGGTTTTTTCTCACTTTTGATTAGGTGAGCGAAGTCGCCATGTATTTACCAGGTGGGCAAAATCGCCATGTATTCGCTAGGTGAGCGAAGTCGAACCTAGCGAGGCGGTAATTTACCACCGACTAATTGTCCAAAGGAGCCAGGATTATGGGTTTGGCAAAAGACCTTACCCTGTCCTCTAAATTGGCAGACAAACCCCTCTCCTCCAAAAAACGCTCCAGCCCAGCTTTTATTGGCTTTAGCGATGTTGTAGTTGAGGGTGTTTTCAAAGGCAACAATATGGCCTGTATCAACGATGTATTCTCCATCGACATCCACGTCATAAATGCCACCAAAGGCGCTGAGTAGGACTAAACCAGAACCGCTAGCTGTGAGCCAGAAAAGAGATTCTCCTGAAAAGAGACTTTTGAAGCCGGTAAAGCCTAAGTCAATGTCTACTCCAGGGGTGCTAGCCATATAGCCCGTTGATTGAACAATTAGTTCTGTGTCGTTGAGAGTATAGGGGAGAATGTCGCCAATCAATTTGGGGGCAAGGTATAGCTCTGCAGAGCTATTGCCTGAGCGAAAGACGCTCATAAAGAGGGACTCTCCCGCGAGCATGCGTTTTAATCCACCGAAAACGCCACCGCCCTTACCCTTACGAAGGGTAGTGCTGACGTTAACAAATCCGCTCATGGCGACCATGGCTCCGGCTTCGGCAATTATTTCCTCTTGGGGCTCCATGAAAATTTTTGCGATCGCACTATCCGGCTGATGTAATAGTTCAAGTTTCATACTGTTCCAAACTCATAAGATTTCAGGTTGGTTGTTGAGTCAGTTTTTTCACCTATCGCAGTTTTGACCTGAGGAATCCAACTAATCCATCCATGCTGCGAGACTGAAGATATATTTTGCCTCGCCCCGTGAGCCGATTGATAAACCCTTCGCCGGAGGTAATGGAACCCAACATGCCACCGGAAAGGCCAATATTCATTGTGATACTGGGTTCATAGGCCACTAAATGGCCGTTATCGACAATAAATTCATTTTTGACATCTACTTCAGAGAGGCCTCCATAGGCACCAAAGAAGACTAGCCCCTGACCGCCCAACTTGAGTTTAAATAATCCTTCACCAGCAAACCAGCTAGAAAAGCCTGCCCACCGTAGTTCTACTTTGACTCCGGAACTATGGGCGATGTAAGCTCCCGGCTGCAGGCACAGCTCATTGCCGTTCAGTTCTATGCGAGTAATGTCGCCAATGGTAGATTGAGTCAGCACTAGCTCTTGGGCGCTATTGGTCCGATTAGCAAATTGATTTAAAAATAGAGATTCGCCACCGAAAAAAGCCTTTAGCAATCCTGGAATTAGCCCACCAAAAAAGCCTGTGCTCATGGCTATCTGGCCATCCATGCTAGCCATGGCCCCGGCTTCGGCAAAAATGCGCTCCCCTGGCTCTAAGGTAATAAATAAAGTGGCAAACGCTGGCTTGTAGCGAACTTCGTACTTCATCGCTAACGCTCCCGTAGGTTTAGTCGTGAATGGGTGTAATCCATCTCAGACTACCTAGCTGAGGCTGTAAAATAACAGCCTCAGTTGATAAAGCGCAACATAAACATCCATCTAGGTATATGGGGCGCTGAACTTAGTCAGGACTAAAGGGGAGTCCAGATAAATTGTTCTACATTTCAGATAGTTAACTAGCTCTTAGCTCAATCATTATGATGGGAGGGGGCTGCGACATCACTGGTCAACCCTTGTGCCGCTTCATCGGTTTTGGCCGCCATGATGAAATCATTACGGTGAAGTCCATTGAGGGCATGGGTCCACCAGGTTACGGTGACTTTGCCCCATTCGGTGAGCAAGGCTGGATGATGTTGCTCTGTTTCTGCGATCGCACCCACCTTATTAGTAAATTCTAGGGCGGTCTTAAAATCGCCAAAGTTATAGATCCGCTGCAATTGAGAGACACCATCTACATCAATGATCTCCCAATCTGGAATCTGAGGCTTGAGTTCTGCAATTTCAGTATCGCTGGCGGGCGGTACCTTTCCACTACAGGGAATACAGGTTTGATTTGTCAGTGAATCACTCATCTATTTCCCTCCTGGGTTTAGTAGGCAAGGACTTGTGTCAGTCCTTGCCTCAAGGTTCTCATTAACCGGCTGCAACGGCTTCTTTTTCGATCTTTTCCTCTTCGTCTTTAGAGATTACCCGACCCTCATCTTCAAACCCTTTAAGTTGGTCAAAGTTGAGATATCGATATAATTCATCTGCAAAAGGATCGATTTTCTTAGCAACAATCTCTAAATATTCATCCATATTAGGAATACGGCCTAACAATGCACAGGCTGCCGCTAGTTCAGCTGACCCCAGATACACCTGTGCGCCTTTACCCATGCGGTTGTTAAAGTTCCGGGTGGAGGTTGAGAATACCGTTGCGCCATCTTCCACACGGGCCTGGTTCCCCATACAGAGAGAACATCCTGGCATCTCAGTCCGGGCCCCCGCAGCGGCAAAGGTGCCGTAGTAACCTTCCTTACGCAGCTGTTGCTCATCCATGCGGGTGGGTGGACAAATCCAGAGACGCCCTTTGACCGTGCCAGCTCCTTCAAGCACCTTGGCCGATGCCCGATAGTGACCAATGTTGGTCATACAGGAGCCAATAAAGACCTCATCAACTTTGTTGTCAACAACATCTGAGAGAGTTTTAATGTTGTCGGGGTCATTAGGGGCAGCAACCAGGGGCTCCTTAATCTCATTGAGATCAATTTCAATCACTTCTGCATATGCCGCATCTTTGTCCGCTGACATCAGGCTGGGGTTAGCTAACCAATCTTCCATCGCCGCAATCCGTCGAGCCAACGTGCGCGCATCAGCGTACCCACGGGCAATCATATTCTTCATTAGGGCCACATTTGACCGCAGATATTCAGCGACGGTCTCTTCACTAAGCTTGATGGTGCAACCTGCGGCAGACCGTTCTGCTGTAGCATCAGTCAGCTCAAAGGCTTGCTCCAGCTTCAGGTCAGGTAAGCCTTCCATCTCAATAATGCGACCGGAGAAAACATTTTTCTTGTTCTTTTTCTCCACGGTCAATAGCCCTTTCTGAATGGCTACATATGGAATTGCATTAACAATATCTCGCAGCGTAATTCCAGGCTGTAGTTCACCTTTGAATTTGACCAGTACCGACTCCGGCATATCCAGTGGCATGGCACCGATAGCTGCAGCAAAGGCCACCAGACCAGATCCGGCTGGGAAGGAGATGCCCAAGGGGAAGCGGGTATGGGAGTCACCACCAGTACCAACCGTATCAGGCATCAGCATGCGGTTGAGCCATGAGTGAATGATGCCATCACCAGGTTGTAGCGCGACACCGCCACGGGACGCAAAGAAATCAGGTAACGTAGCATGGGTTTCCACATCCACTGGTTTCGGATAGGCGGCAGTATGGCAGAAGGTTTGCAGCACTAGGCCTGCACTAAAGCCAAGACAGGCTAATTCCTTCATCTCATCACGGGTCATGGGACCAGTGGTGTCTTGGGAACCGACAGTTGTCATTAGAGGCTCACAGGACATGCCAGGACGTACACCAGGTAGACCGCAGGCTTTACCTACCATCTTCTGGGCTAAGGTATATCCCTTGCCAGTCTCCGCTGGGGCTGCAGGCCGTACAAACACATTGCTGGGGTCTAGCCCTAACGCTGCACGCGTCTTATCTGTCAGGGCACGACCAATCATTAGAGGAATACGCCCACCGGCCCTTACCTCATCTAAAAGGGTGTCAGGGGTGAGACTAAAGGTGGAAATAACCGTACCATCCTTAGTGATTTCTCCTTTGCGCACGTGGATGGTGACGACATCGCCAGTTTCCATTTGGGAAACGTCACATTCAATGGGCAGCGCACCGGAGTCTTCTGCTGTATTGAAGAAAATGGGAGCAATTTTACCGCCGAGGATGTAGCCACTTGTTCTCTTGTTAGGAACGTGGGGAATGTCCTCGCCCAAATGCCAGATGACGGAGTTCATGGCTGACTTGCGGGAAGAGCCGGTACCGACAACGTCACCCACATAGGCAACTGGATTGCCCTTGGTTTTAAGTTCGGCAATGGTTTCCAGGGCCTTGGGCATTTTCGATTCCAGCATGACCAAACCGTGCAAAGGGATGTCTGGACGGCTAGTGGCATGGGGGGCAGGGGATAGATCGTCTGTGTTGGTTTCGCCAGGTACCTTGAAGACTGTGATGTCGATGGTATCGGGGACCTCAGGCTTGTTGGTAAACCACTCTGCGGCGGCCCATGCATCGATTACTTGTTGGGCGTAGTTGCTACCGTTGTCATTGCTCTGGGCCACAGCCAGGACATCATTAAAGGCGTCATAGACTAGCAGCGTTTTTTTCAGGGCATCCGTGGCTGCTTGGGCCAGTTCTGCGTCCGTCGACTTGAGGAGATCAACCAGGGACTGGACGTTATAGCCTCCTAACATGGTGCCGAGTAGTTGCACGGCGCTGAGGGGGGATATTAACGGACTGGTGGTTTCGCCTTTGGCAATGGCGGTGAGGAAGGAGGCTTTGACATAGGAGGCTTGGTCTACACCGGGGGGGATGCGATCGCACAGCAAATGCATCAAAAACTCCGCTTCACCCTCTGGTGGAGTTTTTAGAAGTTCACAGAGGTCAGCAGTCTGCTCCGCAGTAAGGGGTAAGGGGGGAATGCCCAACGCCGCCCGTTGCTCGACATGTTTGCGATAGTGTGTAAGCATCATTTTTGCTGCGCTCTGAATATAAAGGAATCGGTGCTTTGCAAAGCCTAAATGCTTAAGGAAATCAGCATTTTAGGCCCATGATTTTACCATTAATCATATAGCAATTTTAAATTTTCATAATGACAAAAAAGGTGCTGTAGCAGACGCCTGCAGCACCTTTTTGTTTAGCAAAGTTGATTACTTGTATAAGCAATTTGAGTTGCCTAAAAGTTGTCTATGCCGCCTGTTGATGCACAGTAAAGTGTTGTGCAGGGGCAGGGAAACCAGCTTGACCAAAGCTCTCACGAATAACTTTGTTGGTATCAAAGTATACCTGCCAGTAGTCGTTGTTGTTGCAGTAGGGACGTACTGCTAACACAGGCCCCATGGGTGTGAATTCTAAAATCTCTACATCCGGTGCAGGGTCTGTAGAAACATTAGGAATCTCTGCTAAGCGATCCTTGAGAAGTGAGATTGCTTGGTTTGGATCAACTGTGTTGTCTAGCTGGGCAACCAGGTCAACCCGACGGTAAGGATTGGCCGAAAAGTTTTGGATAGTGTCCGAAAAAATGGTGTTGTTGCCGACAAAGGTTTTCACATTGTCCATGGTGTTGATAGTGGTAACAAACAGCCCAATCTCTTCAACAGTTCCAGTAATGCCACCAGCTGTAATAAAGTCGCCCACTTTGAAAGGTCGCAAGACTACTAGGAAAGCCCCGGCTGCAAAGTGAGCTAACAAGCCACTCCAGGCTGCCCCGATGGCAATACCACCTGCTGCTAGGATTGCTGCGAAAGAGGTGGTTTCAACGCCAAAGAAACCTAAAATAGCGACAACTAAGATGATGTTCAGTAAAACACCAAGAGTGGACTTGAGGTAAACGATTAATGTGGGTTCAATCGTGGACTTCTTGAGGCTATTACTTACAAGGCCAATGGCAAACTTGATCAACCATCGTCCAACAACCCAAAGAATAATTGCCCCAATGATCTTGAGACCCACATCGGCCAGAGTACTCCCGGCACTCTCGAGAATGCCCGACCACGGTCCTGCTTGCAAAAGAATTGGATTCATTGTGATTCTATCTAGCCATCAACTTGTTTCAGTGCGTAATTATAATATTGGTTGGTAGAAAGCCAGCTCTTCCGCTAAAACACTTAAGCTTCTAGCGCATATTGTCGTTTCAGTTGCTTACGCTGAGGCAATATTGTCAATTTACTGCCAGCCATACCGGCTATGTGCTCTGTGAAACATTCGTCATCATCAAACGCCCTATTACGGCTACGCCTGTATCTAAATTTAGTACCTGTATTTGGAGTGCCGGCTTCTCTATGGACGCTTTACGGGACTAATAGACAACCCGAACCAACGTTGAAACAGGTCAGTCGTTTAGCAGTTGTTTTAGGCATGGGATGGCTGTTGGCGACTGTCTTACTCAGTGCTGGTGCCCACAGCGAATTTTCTCAAGCCGCCACTCTCCGACTTTGGCTGGTCAACGGGTTTGTCGGTACCGGATATTTTGTAGCAAATTTATGGCTGATGCTGCGGGTGTCCAGAGGTAAGACTATTAAGTTGCCGGGGCTCACTACGTTGAGTCGACGTCTGCCAGACTAGTGTTGCGTTTTAATAAGATCCATCTTTTTAGAAAAATATTGCTACCATGCTGCTAAAAAATAGACGGCGTTTCTGCGCGATCTTGATTTTTCCTTGCGTTGAGCAATGATAGCTATGCTCAGTCCTTGCGCATATTTAGAACTGTAGTTTTTCTGCAGCAGCGGTGACCGGTTTTAGCTTGGGCATGGTTTAATTATCCAATCGTAGCTGTGCCGATAATGCTTGCCCTGGCAGCTACAGTTCAGCTTTTTTACTTATCCAGTTCTATCTAGTTCCAATTACTATCCAGGCTTGAGGTCATTCCGTGTCCATTCCACACCGTAAAAATCAACCCGCTCGGCAGCCCATAAAGAAGAAGAGGGGAGTGGCTAAACATCGCCGTGGTTGGCTGGGCATCCCAAAATGGGCCTGGATCACGTTATCACTGGCTAGTGTGGCGACTATTTCAGCAGGCACAGGGGCGTTGCTGGCTGTTTCGATGCATAGTAAGCCGTTATTACAGAGCCAACTTTCCCCTGAAGAGGCCGCTGTTTTTAGTGAAGGTGAGCCTATTCTCTCCTCCAGCAGCCTGCGCTTACCTCGGTTGACTCGACCGGTCAATATTCTAGTACTTGGGGTTAAGGTATTAACCTCCGATCTGGATAAACCCATTGAGGGTATGGAAGATCTTGGCTATCACGCTCTAGTCAATTCTTTTGAAGGGTTGTCTGATACCATGCTCCTGCTGCGCTTTAACCCTCGCACGGGTCAGCTAGTGGTAATGTCTGTTCCTCGCGATACACGGGCATTAGTTAATGGAGTATTGACTAAAATTAATGAAGCCAATTTAGACGGGGGGCCTGCACTCACAGCAGAGTCCTTGAGCGATTTGCTGGGTGGTGTGGCGATTGACCGCTATGTTCGCATTAATGTTCAAGGGGTGGAAAAGCTGATTGATGCCCTAGGTGGCGTGACGGTTAACGTGCCACAGGATATGAAGTATCAAGATGATAGTCAGCATTTATATATCAATCTTAAGGCCGGTCGTCAGACTCTAGATGGTGATCAGGCGCTTCAGTTTCTGCGGTTTCGTTATGACGAAAATGGCGATATTGGCCGAGTGCAACGGCAGCAGACAATGATGCGAGCGGTGATTGAACAGACGCTTAATCCTACAACGATTGCGCGATTACCCAAAATTTTGTCAGTCATTCAGTCCCACGTAGATACTAATTTGTCTGTCGAAGAATTGGTCGCTTTAGTGGGGTACGGGGCTCAGACTAGCCGCTCAGATGTGCAGATGTTGATGCTTCCCGGCAACTTCAGTAACCCGTCAGAATATAGTCGCAGTTTCTGGCTGCCAAACTATGCTGGGATCGACGAGATGGTAGAGCAATACTTTGGCTTGGAGGCTGCTCAGGTGATGGAGGCTGCAAGTCCTTCATACCTGCGTGTAGTAATTCAAGATAGTACAGGTGATGACCTTGCTATCCAGTCTTTGATGGACAGTCTGTATGATAGCGGTTACCGTAATGTTAGCCTTGGTTATGACTTAAATGAGGCGCTGCCGGAAACTCGGATTGTTGCCCAACGGGGAGATCGTGCTAGTGCGTTAATGTTACAGCGGTTCTTACGCGTTGGTGAGGTTCGCGTAGAAAGTACAGGCAACCTTGAATCAGATATTACAATTCAGTTAGGTGAAGATTGGCTAGGGGAACATGGAGCTGCCCTTTAATGGCCAATGATCGTATTTATCAATTGAAGATCACCTTAACTGACAGTGACCCCCAGATCTGGCGGCGGTTGTTGGTGAGTGCCAATACAAACTTAGAAGAGCTGCATCGGATTGTGCAGATTGCCATGGGTTGGCAAAATCTATCAAGTTATCACTATCGTATTGGCAAGCAGCGGTCTGATACGGAGCCTTGTCTGCTGCAAATGCCCTTGAATGAAATTGTACGTGATGATTTGGTGCGATTTAGCTATGTGTATGATCTGCGCGATGGCTGGTTTCACACCATCGAGGTAGAAATGGTGCTACCTGCCGATCCTCAAGGGCACTATCCCCACTGTGTTACTGGGGAATTGCGCTGTCCGCCTGAGGGATGTGGCGGCATCTGGGGGTATAACGAACTCTTGGAAATCCTAAACGACCCTGACGATCCGCAATATATGGCCCGATGGGATGAAGTGGGTAATGACTTTGATCCCGATTATTTTGATTTGAGTTTGGTTAATATGCAGCTACACGCCGGTTAGGGTGAGGCTAATTATTTCCCTGAGTCAGAAATTTGCTTAAAGTCTTGAGCCGCTTGCTGCCAACCACGACGAATCTGTGGCCCTTGGTAGTGAATAAACCATTGGGCGCGGATAGCCAATAGCGCCATTTCCATTGGCAAGGTGAACTCGATTAGCCCTTTGCGTCGGAGGGTCCCTACGTAGGTGTCAAACTGCTGTTTTAACTCATTTAACTCAGTCAAATACCAGTCAAGGCTGGCATGGCGCAGTGAAGCAGATTTTTTGATTCGCTCTAGCTCTGTTCTAAATGTACTCAGCGAGGCCATAAATATCTGATCCCGCATCTTATCTTGCAGCATATGCTGACTAAAAAGATGCTGGGTGCTTAAGGCTTGATAGTTCTTATCGGCGATGTGTTGAGAACGCTTAGAGATGTGCCGCATACCTATGTATATGAGTGATGAATAAGTGATGAGGACGATGGTGAGAAATTACGATGCTGGCCAAATGTTAGCAAATTCGTTGCTAAGACATCGCCGTAGAATATCTTGGTGATTAAACGCTAATTCCATCTCCAAGGCTTTATCTAAGGTAAACCAGCCGACATCAGTCACCTCACCTGTACTGACTTGGGGGGTCAATTTAGGTAGCTCTGCACCCTGACTGAGGAATACCATCAGCGGATAGTGCATAGTGACGTTCTGAGAGCGACGGGGTTCACTAAAAACTAAGCTGGGTTGGTCAAGGGAACCTTCTAGACGGTGCTTGGCCTGGATTTCTGTTAAATCCAGGCCAAGCTCTTCCCACACTTCACGCACAACGGCACCACCAATGGTTTCGTCATAGTCCAGATAGCCGCCAGCTAAACACCACTTGCCTACCTCAGACGGTAAGTCGGGACCGCGTTTATTTAAGGGGACGTAGGCTTTACCGTTGTAAATGACGACCAAAATGGCCAAAACGGTAACACTACGGCTGATCCAAAGCTCCTCACCGTCGACGATGACACAACGATTTGGAGTACTGGTGAACTTAGCCATGGATTAACCCGAACAAAGGGCTTAGGTGCTCTGGTTGTTAAGATACGCTGCGATCGCATCTTCTGCAATCTGGGCCATGCTTACGCCCTTAGCGGTTGCAGTTTCCTTAAGCTGTAGATAGACATCGCCAGAGATACCCACACGGTGCTTGCGACGGCCTGATGCTTTCTTGTTTGCAGGCACATAGGATTCAGAGAAATTGTGGAGGGCATCGAAGCCGATGCGATCACAAAAATCACCAAAGCTTTCACTTGACTGACGACCTTTCTTAAAGAAGGCAAACATTGGCTCTAGGGTAGTTTCTAGCTCGTCAATGTTCATTTTTTGCATATAGGGCTGAGCCAGCCGCGTCTGATTGGGGGAGCCTCCTAGCCATAGTTGGTAAGCATTGGGGCCACTACCGACAAAACCCAACTCAGCCATGTAAGGACGTGCGCAGCCATTAGGGCAACCGGTCATGCGAATCACAAAGTGCTCTTTTTTTAGCCCCAATTTGTTAAGTAATGATTGAATTCGTTCTAACACCGTGGGTATGGCTCGTTCTGACTCAGTCACAGCCAAACCACAGGTAGGTAGCGCTGGGCAAGCCATCGCATAGCGGTGGAGCAGATTGATTTGATCGTCTGCATCAATGCCATTGCTACGCAGGATGTGATCGATTTCAGCTTGATCGGCTGGGTCAATCTCGGTCAGTAGCAAACTCTGGTTGCCTGTTAGACGTATAGGAAGACGATAGCGCAGCTCAATTTCCTTCAGTGCCGACTTGATTTTGAAGGCACCATTGTCATAAATACGTCCGTTTTCAATGTGAATACCGAGGAAAAGCTTGCCATCCCCCTGTTCGTGCCAACCTAAGTAGTCGTAGAACTTCCACTCAGGCAGGGGCTTAAAAGGTTGAATACTCTTACCAAAGTACTCCTCAACTTGGGCACGGAACTTCTCCACGCCCCAGTCATTGATCAGGTACTTCATACGGGCGTGACGACGCTGTACCCGATCACCATAGTCACGCTGGGTGGCCACAATGGCCTTCATCAGGTCATAAATATCGTCTTTATCGACATAGCCAATCTCATCAGCAATGCGGGCAAAGGTTTCTTCCTTGTTGTGGGTACGGCCCATGCCACCGCCAGCAAGGACATTAAAGCCCAATAACTCTTTATTCTCATCGACAATCACCACCAGAGTAACGTCCTGAGTGTAGGCATCAATGGAGTTATCACCTGGCACAGTCACTGAGCACTTAAATTTACGTGGCATGTAGTGGGTGCCATAGATGGGCTCAACGCTGTCATTGAAAACAGTGCCACTGTCATTGCGTTGACGAGCGGCAACTACATCTGGGTGTTCTTCTGCGGTAACCGCCTTTTCACCATCTAGCCAAATCTCGTAATAGGCAGAGGTTTGAGGTGTGAGTAAATCAGCAATCCGATTGGCATAATCTCGGGCATAGACATACTCAGGCTTGTCCTTGAAGGGCGCAGGAACTGCCATTACATTGCGGTTGAGATCGCCACAGGCTCCCAGGGTAGACCCCATGCTACGAATGATCGACGCCATGGTTGCCTTGAGATTTTTCTTCAAGATGCCATGGAGCTGAAACGCTTGACGGGTAGTGGCTCGAATATTGCCATAACCGTACTTATCAGATAGCTCATCCAGCGTTAAATACAGCTCTGGTGATACCAGCCCCCCTGGATTGCGGGTTCGCAGCATCATACGATAATCCTTTTCCTGACCTTTAACCCGGTTATCCCGATTGTCCTGTTGATAGGACCCATGGAATTTAAGAATTTGGATGCCATCTTCACTAAAGTGGGTGGTATCTTGGGCTAGCTCAGTAGCAACGGGCTCGCGAAGAAACTGACTCCGCTCTTTAATGCCTTCCAGCCTTGACACTTTCTTCACAGAATTCTGAACAACAGGACCCGCAGCCTGAGCTACTTGCTTACTAGGAGAAATCGGAGTTTGAACCATGATGTAGCGGTCGATAGCAGAACAATAAAAGGTGAATCCGAAAAGCATGCAAGCATTGGCAAAAAATGCTCAAGCCTGGTATGGGCGCTTCGGTCAGTGGACTGGGGGTCGGGAGACTAGCAAGGCTAAATTTTAATTGGGTCGCTAGCTAATGTTGGAATTACCAAGTAAATCGTTAGACTTTATTGCCCGGTAATCCGCTCGGGATAGTGGGGTATATCTAATGGTATCATTGCTAACCATTTTGTCTATGGGTAGCTTCGTAGTAAATGTTAGCTAACGCTGAAAATTAGCCTTGGACTTGAGATTGCAATACCCCCATCTCAACTAAGCCTTTAGGATTGAGCCAGGGTGTTGTCTAAATCAAATTTCTGGAGGTTTAGGGATGGCAGATGCCATGATGTACAGCGAAGATATGTTTGTGTTACTAATGCCAGGCAGCGATGAGATCTTTGTGGAGCCCGATGAGCTGCTGGAAAAGCTAAGGGTTATGTTAGAGCACTATCCTGGTGTGCTTCCCAGAGACTTACAAAAGTTTGACTTAGTCGACCAGCAGGCCCAGCATCTACGGGATACCGCTTGTGAGTTTGAGGTGACCCCAGGCGTTTCATGGCAATGGTATGCCGTACGATTGGAAAAGTAGTAGCATTGCCTGCAATGCCCATCAGGCTGCCTTTTTTTTTAGAACTATGTAGAATAAAGAGCAAATAGTGCTGTTGTTCGGAGCGATTAGCTGACCTGTGGATGAACTCAGGACAGGGTTAGAGTTGGCAACCCATGACGAACTGGCCGCCTTAGCCGAAGTACTCTTTCGACCAAAGTTTAATCCTCTAGATTATTGGTGCATTCCTTCACCTCAGGTAGTGCAGGCCTGCGATCGCATCCATTGTATAAAGCAGATAGATGCTCGACTGCGCTATTTGGCCGCTGATGGGCTGACGGTGCTGCGGCAAGATACTCAGCAGCTCAGCTATCGCCAGATCTTATTGCAGCTGGGTCGACAGCTTAAGCTCCAGCTATCAACGCGGCTTTCCACCCTCGATTTAGAGGCTGAAATTTTTTTGCAATTGCTGGAAAAAACCTGGTATCGGCTGACTCCACGTCAGCAACGCCAGTTACAGAGACGGTTGACCAGTGAACTGGCCCAAATGGAAGAAGTCCAAGACGAATTCCAACGGCTATCCCCTCAGGTCAGACAAAATCCCATGGCCCTGGTGCTTAAGGGGGGCAGTGCAGTTGCGGTTAATTCAGTCATTCGCCCCTGGCTGCTCCAGCAGATCGCAAAGCAATTTGCCCTACAGTTTGCTCGCTATCAGGTGGCTCAACAAACCTTACGTGGGGCTACCGCGTTGGGCAATCAAGTTCAAGGTAGGGCGGTTATGCATCTAGCTTCTCGTGGCATGGCTATTAATGCCGCCCGTTATGGTGCTGTGCGGAGTGTCTTTGCTTGTCTTGGTCCGGCCCTATGGGCTTGGTTTGTAGTTGATTTGGGTTGGCGGGCGATTGCATCGAACTACACCCGAGTGCTTCCTGTTGTATTTACCTTGGCTCAGATTCGATTGATCCGTGATCCGGGTAATGAGCGATCACGGGAAGCAACGTTAGAAGCGGCAGCATAATCTGGCACCTGAATAAACATGACAAACAGTGTCTCTGACGACAGTCCCAAAAATCACTATGAACTCCTGGGGGTGAAGCCGACGGCTTCTGCCCAGGAGATTCGGCGTGCCTATCGCGAATTAAGCAAACTCTATCATCCTGATACGACTGAATTGTCGAGTGCGATCGCAACCCAGAAGTTTCAGGCACTGAATGAAGCCTATGGCATTTTGAGTAATCCAGAGCAGCGGCTTAGCTACGATCATAAAATTGGCTATTCCCGTTTTTATGTCAGCCAATCCCCTCAAGACGTGGATAATGGCTCTGGCAAGGTATCCTTTGAATCTCGCTATACCTATTTAGACCCCACCGATCGACCCCTATCTGCCGGAGAAATCTTTGCCCTATTTATATTGGGGATCACATTTGCCGCCTGCCTAGCACTAGTATTGATTTTAGGGATTGCCGATAGTGACTTTACCCTATCTGCTCTGAAGTCCTAAGCTAATAATCTCAAAATTACATAGTCATATCCCATGGTTCTTCCCTCTGCTGATACCCCTCTGTACAATCATACGCTGCCTGATATTGAGCTATGGCTGACCCAGCAGGGGTGTAAGCAGAATATCTCTGAACTCAACCGTTGGGAAATTTCTAAAGCAGCCTGGCGGGCAGACTTAGTCCTTGAAACAGATTCCCTCGTTGTCCGGTATATGGAGGCTGGTGATGGGAGCGAGGATATTCAACGTGGTTTTAAGTATTCTCTTAGCCGTCAAGACTTAGAGGATGCGATTTTTACCGGACCATAACGTTGTCACGAGAACTTTTTTTGGTTTTCGGGTTAGTGCAGACATAGCTTAGTTGCGTAACTCTTTGAAGATATTGGTTAGAAATATTGATCACATCGGTCTGATTTGCAGACACGATACGTTGATTCATAGGTGGATGGACGGCGGCCAAACAATCGATATCGATTATCTCTGATAAAGGCATAAAGCCTATCACCACTACGCTTTAAACCTGGGAAGCTGCGATAGGCGGCAATAAATAGTGTGCCAACAGGTAGCAGTGCGCCAATTTCTTCAGCGGCATTACTTCCTTGCCATCGCCGCGTGGGATTAGTCTCATCAATCAGTAGCATACCCAACTCACAGTCAGTTGCTGTAACGTTAAATGTCTCTAGCATTTCAGTATCTTGCATCGAGACATAGCGAAATCGGGTTCCCTGATCAAGCCACTCTAACCACTGCACTAAAGTACTGCAGAGATTGCAGTCACCGTCGTAGATCACACAGTACATAACATTTTGCGTAAAATTTTGATGTCTAAAAAAAGGATGCATCCCTAGCATTGAGTTCCGCAGAGGCTTGGCATAAAGCAAACACCCCATGAGCACCTTAATACTTACCCATCACATATCCTTTCAAATTATGGAGTTAAGGGATTACAGGAACTCAAAATGTAGTCCGCTATACGTTAAGAAGGTTGTTAAAGGCACAAAATCACCGAATAAAGCATGTTAGCTTAGGCACATTTTCTGATTTTTCTTAACCTGACCTTTACCTTGAGTCGCTAGTTTTCACCAAGAATGTCTCTAGACATTTTTGGTGAGGAGTTTAATTTTAAGCAATCATGGAATTCAAAGCACGGAAAATGCGCTACGCATACTCAGCGACTCTGCTTGCTCTATTAACTAGCCTGGCTGCTTGCGGCGGTGGCACTACTGATACCGCTGGCGCTCCTGCTGACGGTGGTACTGAAGTTGCGTCTGGTGGCGTATCTGGTGACGTTTTAATTGATGGTTCTAGTACTGTATTTCCCATTGCAGAAGCAATGAGTGAAGAATTCAGTATTGCTAACCCTGGTGTGAATGTAACCGTTGGTGTTTCTGGCTCCGGTGGCGGTTTTAAGAAGTTCTGCGCTGGTGAAACTGATGTTTCTAATGCGTCTCGTCCTATCAAGGATGAAGAGGTTGCAGCTTGTGAAGAAGCGGGTATTGAGTTTATCGAAGTACCCATTGCTTTTGACGGTCTAACAATTGTTACTAATCAAGGTAACGACTGGGCTCAGTGCTTGACTGTAGAACAGCTAAATACCATGTGGTCCCCTGATTCTGAAGGTTCAGTTGCTAACTGGAATCAGGTTGACGCATCTTTTCCTGATCAGGCATTGGGTCTCTATGGTCCTGGTACTGACTCCGGTACATTCGATTACTTCACTGACGAAGTTAATGGTGAAGAGGGTGCAAGTCGTGGTGACTACACTGCTAGCGAAGACGATAACGTTATCGTTAATGGTGTAACTGGCGATGAGGGTGCTTTAGGCTACTTTGGTTATGCTTACTTTGAAGAGAATTCTGGCTCTTTGAAGGCTGTTGAGATTCAAAACGAAGATGGTGATTGTGTGGCTCCTTCTACGGAGACCATCGCTGATGGTTCCTACAATCCCATGTCTCGTCCCTTGTTCTTCTACGTCAAGAAAGAAGCCTATGACACTAAGGAGCAAGTGAAGGCCTTTGTTGACTTCATGCTTGATCCTAAGAACGGTGAGTTGATTGGTGATGCTGGTTATGTAGCGTTACCTGATGATATCCTAGCCAACTCCAAGGCTCGTGTTGATGAAGTCAAGCTAGGTACTGATCCTACTAACCTTTAGGGTTTGACGCCCATCAGCATATCTGTCTGATTAGGTGCTTTCAGCTGGAGGGGGTGACTGCCCTCTCCAGCTCTCTTTACTAAAAAGAAGTTCTGTTCTGCATTGCTCGATGCAGACTTCGAAGAGTTTTTGAGATAGTTTGTTTGTGCATCTAGGGCGTTTGCTTTCCGGAGGGAAAGACTAGTTAGCCGCTTAGATGCGTTTTATCATTGTCCACGTCCAAAACGGTTGTTTTGACCCATGGCGATGCAGGTGCCTGGACGTGGTTTAGCCCCAACCCGCGCTGAGGACTTTGTGCATGACAGCTGAGCTTCCCATAACCGATATTGCTCCAGATGCCTGGAAACCGAATCGTGGTCGTTCTGAAACTATTCAGTTGATCATCAAAATTATTTGTGGAGCATTTGCAACGATTTCGATTTTGACCACTATTGGCATTATTGGAACGTTGATTTTTGAAGCGTTCTCGTTTTTTGGAGACTTGCCAGGTGAGCTTTCGAAGGATGGTGAGCAAGTTTCCTACATTCAAGGTGTTATTCACTTTTTGACTGCTGGGCGCTGGACCCCTTTGTTTGCCAGTAAGCAGTTTGGGATTTTTGTGTTAATCAGTGCCACGCTGATGATTACTTTTATCTCCATTATTGTGGCGCTTCCCTTAGGTCTATTGGCGGCTATTTGTTTGAGTGAGTATGCCAGTCCTAAGCTACGCCAAATCCTTAAGCCCGTTCTAGAGATTTTGGCGGGTGTGCCAACGGTAGTTTATGGCTACTTTGCGCTGTTAACGGTGACTCCGTTTTTGAAGGCATTTTTACCTGTGGAGGGTTTTAACTCCTTAAGTGCAGGCATTGTTTTAGGCGTTATGATTACGCCGATGGTGGCTTCTTTGAGTGAAGACGCTATTTATTCTGTTCCTCAAACCCTGCGAGATGGTTCCTATGCGTTGGGTGGGACTAAGCGTGAAACGGTTTGGTCCGTTGTGTTGCCTGCTGCTCTCTCCGGTATTGTTTCGTCATTGATTCTGGCGATGTCACGAGCCATTGGTGAGACTATGATTGTGACCCTGGCAGCTGGTGCAAACCCCACCCTGGGCTTTAATCCATTTGTTCCTGTGATGACTATGACGGCCTACATCGTACAGGTGACTAAGGGGGATGCTCCTCACGGCACAATTGCCTATGAAACTCTCTACGCCGTGGGTATGACGCTGTTTCTTATTACCCTTGCACTCAACATTTTTAGTTTCTGGTTTGTGCGTCGCTTCCGTCAAAAGTACGACTAGCGAATTTGGCAAGGTTTTGTTGGCTTAGGTCATTTGGGCAGTAGTAGGGAAATTGAGCAAATAGGAATAAAGGATATGACGGCTCAAGGGATTGACAGTAAGGATGTAGCGATTGGCAACTTTAAGCAAAATTTGTCGGGTCGCTATAACTTGGATAGAGTATTTGCGACAGCAGCCTGGACCGCAACTATTATTGCTGTTCTGGTATTGGCATGGTTGTTGTTCACAATTTTGAAGGACGGTTTAGGAACTATAAACTGGAACTTTTTTAATGCTTTTCCGTCTCGGAAGGCTGAACAAGCGGGTATTAAGCCAGCGTTCTTTGGTACTTTGTGGCTAATGGCGGTTGTGGCAGCCACATCTTTCCCTATTGGGGTGGGCTCGGCTATCTATTTAGAGGAATTTGCCACTGATAACTGGTTTAGTCGCCTAGTGGAAATCAACATTGGTAACTTGGCAGGCGTGCCTTCTATCATTTATGGTTTGCTGGGTTTGGCTGTCTTTAAGCGAATTATGGAGCCAATTACAGGGGGGAATAGCGTACTCTCTGGTGGCTTGACGCTGTCATTGTTAATCTTGCCGGTCATTATTGTGGCAACACGAGAAGCGCTGAGGGCCGTGCCAAACAGCATTCGTCTCGCGGGGTTTGCTCTGGGGGCTAATAAGTGGCAGGTTATTTGGAACCATGTTTTGCCCAGTGCTATGCCTGGGGTTTTGACAGGGGTGATTCTGGCATTATCCCGTGCAATTGGCGAAACAGCTCCCTTAATCGCCATTGGTGCAGTTGCGTTTATTCGTTCTACGCCTAGCAGTTTACAGAGCCCGTTTACGGCGATGCCGATTCAAATTTATAACTGGGTTGGCCGTCCTCAGGCTGAGTTCCACAGTATTGCGGCATCTGGAATTATTGTGCTGATGGTGATGTTGTTGCTGATGAATACCATTGCTATCTATTTCCGTAATCGTTTCCAACAAACACGGTAGCTGTTGCTGCAACTACAGTTGCCATTTTTTCGACATTGGGTACTAGCAGGAATACTAAGACTATGCAAGACACACGTCCTCAAACAATGACTGATACGGCGTTAAAGGCTGAAAAAATCTCGGTTTACTACGGTTCTACCTTGGCAGTAAAGGATGTTTTCCTAGACATTCCCCGCAATCAAATTGTGGCTTTTATTGGTCCGTCTGGATGTGGTAAGAGTACTGTTCTACGTTGCTTTAACCGCATGAATGACTTGATCCCTAGCGCTCGTGTCGAGGGCAACATTCTGTTTGATGGAGAAGATATCAAGCGGTTTGATCCTGTGGAGCTGCGTCGTCGGGTAGGCATGGTGTTTCAGAAGCCTAATCCCTTTCCCAAATCTATTTACGAAAATATTGCTTTTGGTGCTCGTATTAATGGTTACCAGGGTGATATGGATGAGCTGGTAGAGCGTTCTCTAAAGGGTGCAGCTCTTTGGGATGAAGTCAAGGATAAGCTTAAAGAAAGTGGTCTTGGTTTATCTGGTGGTCAGCAGCAGCGTTTGTGTATTGCTCGTGCGATCGCAATCGAACCTGAGGTTATTCTCATGGACGAACCCTGTTCTGCCTTAGACCCCATTTCTACCCTGAAAGTTGAAGAGCTGATGCATGATCTGAAGACGCAGTACACGATTGTGATTGTGACTCATAACATGCAGCAAGCGTCTCGTGTGTCAGACAAGACGGCGTTTTTCAATGCTCAGGCCACTGAAGCTGGCGGTAAGATGGGTTACCTGGTTGAGTACGACGATACCCAGGTTATCTTTAGCAACCCTCGCGAAGAGTATACCCGCGATTATGTGTCTGGCCGATTTGGTTAATTAACTGATTTGGTTTGGATATCATCTATCGTTAAAACGTTGCAAAAATTTTTGTAGGGGTGCTCTTTGTGGGTACCCTGTTTTTTTGAGTTATTTCAGTAGGGGCATTGCATGCAATGCCCCTACTGAAATAACAAAATGCCTGTCTGTAGTAGGCCAATGGTCAATCCCAGAATTCCCCCAAGGTTAACAATGGCTTGTAGCTCATTGCGGACAATACCTTGAATGGCCATTTCCAGGTTACGGGGCGATGTGGCGGTGACTCGGTCCATGATCACCTGATCGATATCAAGAATAGGGATAGCTTTAGCAACGATATTTTCTAAGTCTTCTTCTAAATATCGTTCTAGAATTAAGGCCATTTCTTGGCTAGCAGTATCCAAAGACTCCATCACTACTGGAGAGGTTTGTAACCGTTTAAGCAGCCGTTGGGCTACCTTTTGCCAATTGATGGAATCACTCAGCCCTTTAAACAGGGGGACTCCATCAGTTTGTAAATAGTTGCGAATAGTTTCACGTAGTGTGGTTCTTAACTGTTGAACAGTCGATATAGGCAACTCCTGCAGGGAGAAATTTTGTAGCCATTCTTGAAACCGATTTTCCACTCGCAGAGCGGTAATCAGTTCAGAAACTCGATTATTGCATTTGGTTGGTTCATCGAGACAGTAGGTGCGCAAACGGGTGAGCGCATTGCGAACGCCAAAAATATTGGCGACTACCCAATAGGTGCCGCTAGTTTTCTCCCGTAGAGTTTCGTCGATCACCTTGATATTACGATCGGTAAGAAAATCTATGATCAATCGACGTAGACGGTCAGGCGGCACAATGCCTTGACGTACCCAGATAGATATTTGTTTAGCCTGATCTTCGCTAAGACGAAAGTTCAGCAGTACCTGATCAAAAATATGGTCAATTTGGTCAGCGAGAAAATTTTCATCTTTGGCCCATACTTTCAGCATTTTGGGTAATGATTGGCCCAGCATGTCCTGGAGAATATTGCCGAGAATGTGGGCGGTTTTATCTTGATTAGAGGTTTGGGTTTGGGTGAGTGCTAAGTCTAATAACCAGCGAATAGCCCCTTCCATCCGTTCGGTTTTGAGTAGCCGTTTGGCTAGACGCTGTAACTCCTCTGGCGTTAGTAGTGACCCCATGATAGTGTCAGCAATCCGTTTAGCTAAGCGGTTTTGGTTGCTAGGAATGAGCCCTGGTGTAAACGGTAGCTGTTGGCCCAATAGAAAAATAGGTCGATAGGGCCGAAATAGCATTTTGATGGCTAAATCATTGGTGAAATAACCGATAATGCCACCGGCAATCGGCGGCACAGCTAATAGGATGGGAGAAATCGCGTTCATTTTTGGGCCACAAGGACACCCATCATCCCACCAATGAGAGAGTAATGGATAGCCTGATGAAATCCTGCCTCTTTGGCCAGGATAATTTGCTTGCTGCCAATGGGAAAGCGATCCACGCTAGGACCTATATAAGCGTATTCCTCTGTCAGCCCACACCGTTCTGCTGTAGGTATGACAATGGTATCCAAGTACCATTGTTGAAACTGTTTGACTAAGGCAGAGCGAGGGCGATGAAAATCTAAAATAGCTGCCTTGGCACCCGGTTTTAAGACCCTGTGGAGTTCACTAAGACCTTTGGGAAGATTGATCAGGTTGCGGAGACCGTATCCCATGGTTAAGGCATCAAACTGATCTGCCTCAAATGGCAAATCCAGGGCATCGGCTTCAATCCAGGTAGTCCAGCTACTATACCCTTTGTTAGCAGCGCGTTGAGCGGCGATCGCAAGTTGCTCTACTGCAAAATCTGTGCCAGTCACCTGACCCTGTGCACCTACTTGTCGGGCGAGTAAGAGCGCTAAATCGCCGCTACCGCAGCACACATCTAGCACGTTCATCCCTGGCTGCGCCCCTGCCCAATCCACTGCCATTTGTTTCCAAATCGTATGTAGCCCAAAGCTGAGCGCTTGATTTAAGTCATCGTAGACTGGTGCAATGCGGTCAAATAAGTCACGGATATAGTTGGCGTCGGGGGGGGCCTGAGCCATCAGTCTTTTCCTATGGCAAGGGTTAGGTCGCTACTGCAGTAAATTTACTGGGAACTAGAACCGATTTTTATCATATCTGCTGCTGGTAAGCTATCTGCTGCAGATTTTTGTGTAATTCCTAGTGCCGCGTCAACGCTAAAAATTAGGATTCTGCATTGATGAAGCGTACTAGCGTCAGCCATGTCTCCAGGGCAATAGGGTAAAGAGTTTCTCTTTATCCCGTTTGATTCTTCACTCTTTACTGGCGTCATCCTAAATTTTAGGCTTGATAACCCACTAGGAATGACGTATCGCTATTAGTGCTTGAGCCAGTTGATTAGTCGCAATAGTGAGAATATTACTAACATCAGCCAGCGTGCGATAGGGATGCCCCCAGTGGAGAGAAACCACCGCTAAGAGTCGATCTTGGAAAACTATGGGTGCGACTAAATGGGCGTGGGTGTTGGTCGCCTCATAGAGTGTGTCGTTGATATTGCTCGCACTGGTATCTGGTAGAGTTTGCAAGGTACGAGTTGCCACCACAGCTTGTACCAATGGGTTACTGTCTAAACTCTGACCATTGAGGTTACCAAATGCACCGATTGGACCGTCATCTAAACACTGGATGACACATAACTGAGCTGATAGTGTTTGTCCCCAGCCATCAGCAACAAACTGGATCGCCTCACTTTCTGATATTTGAATATGGGCAAGTTCAGCTACCCGATGCATTAATTGCTGCTGTCGGTCAGATACATAGAGTGAATGGTGACTTTCCTTGAGCAACTCATAGCTATCTGCTGCTTTTTGCACGAGTTGTTTCAGGGTGTGAGGTTCCCAAGGCTTGGTAATATAACGGTAAACCTGACCGTTGTTAATCGCCTGAACCAAATCCGTAACGTCTGTAAACCCAGTCAGGATAATGCGAACGGTGTCAGGAAAGTCGGGCACTGTTTTACTTAGGAATTCAGTGCCACTCATATCAGGCATGCGCTGGTCAGAAATGATGACCGCAACTTCGCCATCATCTTCTAAGACTTCCAGCGCTTTCATGCCGCTCTCAGCTCTCAGCACCTGATATTCGCGACGAAAGGTCCGATATAGCAAATCTAAGTTGTCTGGCTCATCATCGACAACTAAAAGACGAGGCTTTCGCCTGGTCAAAACTTGAGCTGCATTTAAAGGACTAACTGTATTCATAATCGGTTGGAATACACAGAACAGAGGTTGTCCATGGGATGTTGGATATCCATGGTGACCACACAAGACTGCATTTGACTGATGTTATTAGTAAACCCAGGTGTATGGAAGAGTAACGATTGATTGGGACGATCGGTTTGGCGATGCAATATACCTGAACTATATAAGATTTAACTCAACTTAGGCTCGATACAATAGAATGGCTGAGTATAAAAAACAAAAGATGTTACAGTCAGTGCTGCATGCCGCGATTAACGTTTCTAATTTGGAAGCAGCAGAGCATTTCTACGGTACCGTTCTAGGGCTGCCCAAGGTTGAGCGACCTCTTAAATTTGCTGGAACCTGGTATCAATTAGGTACCTTCCAATTGCATCTAATTGAAGCTGAGCATCAGCATATAGGGCCATCCCCCCAGGAAAAGTGGGGTCGACGAACCCATTTAGCATTTGCGATCGCAGATTTGGAGCTTGTCAAACAGACATTGACCATAGCCAATGTGCCAATCCAAGCAAGTTCCTCGGGACGTGCTGCCATATTTATTCAAGATCCAGATGGTTATGTGATTGAATTGAGCCAACTTTAATAAAGATATCAAATCAAACTGCCTCAGCATTGACGTTGGCAAAAGGTTCATGATTGGGCATGGTAGCGTAAAGATGGATGTGTACTCTTAGTCTTATTCCTTTTCTTTGGGGGCTATCCGTGAAGGTTGCTATTTTAGGATTGCCGCTTTTGTTAGCAGGGGTGCTCTTCATCGAGTTAGCTCTAAGGTTGCTATTTGGATTTGGTAATCCTCCCCTTTATATTGCTGATGAAACCATTGGATATCTTTTAGCACCTAATCAGCGAGTGCGTCGTTTTGGTAATTTAATTGCCATCAATCAATATTCAATGCGTGCTGATGAGCTTGAGAAATCTCGACCGTCGAACACCTTACGAGTACTGCTTATTGGTGACTCGATTGTCAATGGAAATTGGTGGACCGATCAATCTGCTTTATTGTCGGTAATGCTTGAGCAAGTCCTTTTGAAACATGGCACTATCCAGGCTGCTGAAGTCCTTAATGCGTCGGCCAATTCTTGGGGACCTCGCAACGAGCTAGCTTATCTACAAAAATTTGGCATTTTTGACTCCCAAATTGTCATGTTAGTTATTAACACGGATGATTTATTTGGAGTGAAACCTAATTCACTTCAGGTGGGTAAAGACCGGAGTTACCCTGATAAGAAACCATTATTTGCCATTTTAGAACTCTCTAATCGCTTTCAAAAACAACAACCTATTGCCGGTCTAAAGGAGATTCAAAATGAGAAAGGTGACCGTATTGGGAAAAATTTAATGGCAATTGCTGACATCAAGCAATACGTCGATGCCCATGATGGTCTGTTGTTGTTAGCCATGACGCCACTCAAACGAGAGGTGATCAATGGGCCGCGAGACTATGAGATGGCTGCACGTCAGCGGGTTGATGAATTTGTTACTCAACAACAAATTCCCTATGTAGATTTTTTATCATCCTTTCAAGCTACGCCAGTACCCGATAGCCTTTATCGCGATCATATTCATCTCAGTCCTAATGGTAGTACCTTGGTAGTCCAATCCTTAAATGAGTTAATTCTAAAAGCCCTGCCTGATTGAGATCGTTGTTTCCCCTGAGCAGGGGTGTGGTAATATCAACCACACAGCTAGGGGTGCCCGCATAGCAGGCTGAGATTATACCCTCGGAACCTGAGTCTGGATAATGCCAGCGTAGGGAAGCAGCCGATTTGATTGACTGTGTATTGCCAAGCGCATCCGTGGGCAAGTCAAAGGAGAGTTCTGTAATCTACAGACAATGCTCATTGCTCCTAGTGTTTTGCCTAACAAGATGAGGAAGGACTGTGTCCATAGGAGCGATTGCATTACTAGTTACTCTAGTAACGACAGCAGCATTTACATTGTTGGGGGTGTTGCATGCCGGACGTCAGCATATTGATTTAGACGGTTACATGGTTAACCGTAACCAAGTTGGTGGTTGGTCAGCCTTGGCGACTGTAACAGCTTCAGCATTAGGGGCCTGGATTCTATTTAGCCCTCAGGAGGCGGGCTCCGCCTTTGGGGGTGTGTCAGCTATTTTAGGGTACTGCCTTGGCTCAGCTGGAGCAGTGGCCTTGTTTTTTGTGGTGGGGCCAAGGCTGCGTCACCTCATGCCCCAAGGACATTCTCTCAATGAATATGTGAAACATCGCTTTGGTGGCCCCATGTATTGGCTGGTGGAAGCGGTGATTGTTTTTTACATGTTTATTTACTTGGCAGCAGAGCTAACAGCCATCGCTAAAGCATTGCAGTTAGTTGCAGATGTGCCCTTAGGGATCACTGCTTTGGTCGTGATGACAGCTGTGTTTATTTACACCACAGTGGGTGGTTTGGGGACAACGATTTTGACGGATGTTGTTCAATTTGTAGTCATTGTACCTCTACTGTTGCTCTGTGCAGGGGTGATCGTGGGGGCTTTAGGCGGCATAGATGCCTTCAGTACGGTCGCTGCCCAGCATCCTGATTTGTTGTCCCTGGGGAATAGTGGCGGTGTCCGTTTTGGTGCCACATTGATCATTGCAATTGTGGCGGCAGAGGTCTTTAACCAGGGGAATTGGCAGCGAGTCTATGCGTGTCGTGATAGCCAAACGGTACGTCGAGCTTTTTTGGGAGCTGCTGTAATCATTTTGCCGTTGATCTTGATTGCTGGTCTGTTGGGTGTGTTAGCAGTGCCATTAGCTGAGGTTCAGCCCGATATTATTGGTGAGACGGCTCTATTTGGGTTGTTGGGTCAACTGGCGATGCCTGGTTGGGTTTTGGTCAGTGTGATTGTGTTGGCCTTAGCGCTGGTGATGAGCAGTCTTGACACCATGCTAAATGGGATTGCCAGTGTATTTACCCTCGATTTGATGCGCCTGTTGCCCGATCCGTCGACGCATAACGTGCTAAGGGTTTCACGAATTTTGACGGTGCTGGTTGGAGTACCTGCGATCGCAATCGCCTCCCAAGGCTATAGCGTGCTCTATCTGTTTTTTGTCGCCGATTTGATTTGTGCTGCTGTGTTATTTCCCATGTTGTACGGTCTTTACAGCCGTCATTTAACAGGAAAAAACGCTTTTGTCAGCTCTCTGGTGGGGATGGTGACTGGATTGTTATTTTTTCAGAAGCCAGACTTTTCTCCCCTATTTGCAGCTATACCTGGCAGCGCAGACTTACTTCATAGCTTTGCCGCTGCTCTGATTACATCGACAGTTGTCACATTAATTTGGACGGCATTAGCAAAACAAAATGGCACAGCTCAAATTTTTAACTACGACCAGCTGAGGGTTAGAACCTACTAATTGAGACCTGCGAAGAATTAATTGCCTCAATTCCTGGGCTTGGCGCTGCAATGGCCAAATCGTCACTTTTTGTTATCCCACCCAATTGTGTTTTAAATATGAGAACTAACTGGATTATGCCTCGTCGAGGACAAGCAAATGTTACCCAGATGCACTATGCACGTCAGGGTATGATCACTGAGGAAATGACCTATGTAGCTAAGCGAGAGAATTTACCGGCAGACTTAATCAAAGATGAAGTGGCTCGGGGACGGATGATTATTCCTGCGAATATCAACCATCCCAATCTAGAGCCCATGGCCATTGGCATTGCCAGTAAGTGTAAAGTCAATGCTAACATTGGTGCCTCGCCTAATTCTTCTGACATTAGTGAAGAACTGGAGAAGCTGAACCTGGCTGTCAAATATGGTGCTGATACGGTGATGGACCTGTCTACTGGGGGTGGTAATCTGGACCAAATCCGTACAGCTATTATTAATGCGTCGACCGTACCGATTGGCACAGTTCCCATTTATCAGGTCTTAGAGAGCGTTCATGGCAGTATTGAAAATCTCTCTGAAGATGATTTTCTGCATGTTATTGAGAAGCATGCTCAGCAAGGGGTGGACTATATGACCATCCATGCTGGCCTACTGATTGAATATCTACCCCTGGTAAAAAATCGCATCACTGGTATTGTTTCCCGTGGTGGTGGCATTATTGCCCAGTGGATGTTACATCATCATAGGCAAAATCCCCTTTACAGTCGGTTTGATGACATCATCGAAATTTTCAAAAAGTATGATGTTTCCTTTAGTCTGGGTGATTCTCTACGGCCAGGCTGTCTCCACGATGCGTCTGATGAAGCACAGCTCTCAGAGTTAAAGACCCTTGGGCAGCTCACTCGCCGTGCTTGGGAACAGGACGTGCAGGTGATGGTTGAAGGGCCTGGGCATGTGCCTATGGACCAAATTGAGTTTAATGTGCGTAAACAAATGGAAGAGTGTTCAGAAGCGCCCTTCTATGTGTTGGGGCCATTGGTAACCGATATTGCTCCCGGTTATGACCACATCACCTCTGCCATTGGTGCAGCGATGGCGGGTTGGTATGGCACTGCCATGCTCTGTTATGTTACTCCTAAAGAGCACCTGGGTTTGCCCAATGCAGAAGATGTTCGCAATGGTCTGATCGCCTATAAGATTGCAGCCCATGCGGCTGATATCGCCCGTCATCGTCCAGGGGCTCGCGATCGCGATGATAAGCTCTCCCATGCCCGCTACAATTTTGACTGGAACAAGCAGTTTGATTTATCGCTAGATCCTGAGCGAGCCAGGGAGTACCACGATGAAACATTGCCCGCTGACATTTATAAGACCGCTGAATTCTGTTCTATGTGTGGCCCTAAATTCTGTCCGATGCAGACAAAAGTCGATGCAGATAAACTTACAGAGTTAGAAAAGTTCTTATCTCAGGAAGCCGCAGCTAAGGTTTAGTAACACATCACTCCGATTATGGTTTGATTAGAGTTAGACGTGAGAAGAGACAGGTTTAGGATAGGCCTGTCTCTGTTGTTGTATCTAGCTAGCTAAAGCAGGTGGTTTAATAGCAGTAGAGCACTGAGGACCAGGGTTAGAGCGACTAACCATTGCCAGGGTTGATCTAGATTGCGTAAGAAACGTCCCCACTGTTTATAAAATTTAACCAAGTCTGCATAGAGATTGTCCTGGGGAGGGTGAGTAGAGGGAGGCCCTGCGTCGTTAGGAGGGTTAGCGGGAACCTCTCTATGTGGGGGACATAGAGGTTCCTGACCTCGAGGGAATGGTGCAGAACCATATGGGCTCAGTGGGCGACGTAGAGATGTAATCGGCGCAAAGTTGCCACGATATTGTTGTGTCGCCGCCCGTCCCCGTAGGGGCGGTTTTACCCTCGATGTACGATGGGGTAAACGAGTCATCGGCGACCAATCCTTACAACTTCACCATCAAACGTGGGTACAGAGAGTACAAAGGGATCGGTGGAGTAGGTCAGTGCCTGCTCTTCGAGAATACCCAGGGCAATTTCTTCACCCATGCGTAGACTGTCGAAGTAGTCACTAAAGTAATGAACACCCGCCATATCGCGACCAATGGAAATGTTGGCAGCGAGTTTATTGAGTTCACCTTCTAGGGTGAGGAATTTATCAGATTCCTCATCTTTTATTTCCTCTGCGATTAGCTTGGTGATGATGGTGTGAGTATCAGTAACCTGAGGAGCACGGAAGAGAACAGCTTGATCCCCATGGGCTAACCGCTTAAAGGCAATCTTTTTGTCACCAGATTCCTCATCCTCGTATTTGACCAGGACAGCATTGGTGTCAAAGAAAGCCTTCAAGATGGTGACACAAGCCCCAGCAACGGTTGCATGACCTGCACCATAGGCCGGGTGCATTGGCGATCCCTCAGGAAAGGCCATAGGCAATAGATAGGTGCCGCCCTCATCAGGGTTATCGGCATTAGCCTTTTGAGTTAATTGACAAATCTTATCAAGGGTACCGTTTGCCTTTAGCTCCTCAGAAAACTTACCCATGATATTGAGCAGTTGTGGAGAAACCTCTTTCTTGGCAATCTCACTTAATCCATCAAAGCGTCTTACCAGTTCAATTCGGGCAGCTAGTGCCTCTGGACGTAGCCGAATATGGCTGTTGAACTTTTGAAAACGAACGGCTTTAAGTGCTCGGGTGGCAACCTCAGTCACGAGATTAAGAATGTGAGGGCCACCATATAGAGCAAAGCCACCTGCATTCCGTCTTGTTTTCACATCGCCTGCGGCTGCCCCCACACCAGATAGATGATCAAATGCAGGATCAAAGGGGGTGCCCATACCTAGAAGAATGATGCAAGCATTGAGGTACGCCTCGTAAAGTGCATCATAGTGAACATAGGTTGCCAGGTCGCGGGGGGTGGAAATAAAGCGACGGGCTGCCCGTGCTTTGCCAGTGTCTTTCTCCTCGGGCTTATAGCTCTCTGGACTGGGGCGAAGACCTCTCTGAGTGGCTACATAGGACTTCATGTCAGTCATGTAGTCTACACAGGGCGTGGCAATAGGAACTCGCTGATCAATTTCTAGAACACCGTAGGTAATCTTGCCATCGGCAACGTGGCCACCACCATTCACATCGGTATTACCAATGAGTAGAAACTGAGAGAGGTAGGGACCCACTTCCACACCGGGGGATGAGCCGCGAAAGAGTGTTTGGGCATCAAATTCGGAATTAGCATTCACCTTACGGGGACGACCGGTTTGATTGCTGACGTAGCTAAGGTTGTTGAGACGGTCGATTGCATCTTTAACTTCTGGGGTGGAGTGTCCGTTTTCGAAAGCATTTAGGGGCTGATCCCTTAAAATCGCTAGCTCATAAACCTCTGCCATTTCCAAAACAAGCTCTGGATTGACATTGCCTGTTTCGTTCAACAGGGGTGGCGCAGGCGGCATAGTAACCGCTTGAGGGTCTGGTCCCTGCAGCTCAAAAACAATTCCTGCAGTAGGGGCTTCCCACTGTCGGAAGTTTTTACTAAGTTCGACGTTTTCTGTGTTTATAAAATCTATAGGGTCAACCTTAAAGCCTACAGGGTCAGGCTTATCGTCTGCCTTGACCTCATTAACCTTAAATTTTGCTCCATGGCGCACTCGATCACTAAATGGGTCAATAAAACCATCATCAATAGAGCGACGAAACTCTACAAAATCTTGTGGATCTTGAATTAACCCAGTCTCTTCGTTATGGGGTAGCCCCTTAGTGAAAGACATAAAATACTTAGAGTCAGCGTAACGCTGTTCGTCTCCATTTGCTAGATGGGTGGGGTACTCGCGGCTTCTGGCAAGTTCTGCGGCTTCTAGACGAACTGCATAGGACTCTTGGCGACGATCTGACATAAGAATCTCCCTACAAAAAACGGTAGGATGTTTCCAACCTTGGAACATCCACAACTTAATAACAGAGGTGTGTGATTCAAATGTAAGAGCTGCAATTAAGATCGCCAGTACCCTGTAGGGTGATTTAAATTACCTCAAGGGCTATTTAAGCCCTTGCCAGCGAGCTTGGATGTCACTGATTGTGTAGACTGCCTTGAAGTCAATACCTTCTTTGGCATAGTACTCTGCGCCTCCCTGCTGACGATCAACCAGGGAAATAACTTGGTTGACTGTGTAGCCTGCGGCCCGCAGACGAACGATAGCTTTCATTGCAGACTGGCCAGTAGTGACGACATCTTCCAAAATCACTACGTTGCTGTTGTCTGGTAAGGTAGGACCTTCTATGTAAGCACCCGTGCCATGACCCTTGGCTTCTTTGCGAACAATTAGAGGTGTGATAGAACGACCCTCGTACGCGGCGACAACGCTCACGGCTGTGACAATTGGGTCTGCACCTAAGGTGAGTCCGCCAACTCCTACAACGCTATCATCCAAATAGTTAAGCAGTACTTGACCTACCATCTGTCCCCCTTGGGGATGGAGAGTAACAAGTTTGCCATTGATGTAATAAGTGCTCTGCTGCCCAGATGACAGGACAAAATTGCCTTCCTTGTAAGCGTCGGTGCAAATTAAATCCAGTAACTGTTGTTTAACGATAGCTAGGTCAGCGGACATAGGAGCCATAGTAGTCGAGAACAATAAATTAGTGGGTACTTTGGAAAAGTGTTAGCTAATAATTTTGAATTATGTAGTTCAAAAATGTTGCAAAAGTTAGTAAAACAGATAAGATAGAAGCCAGTTTTTGTTAGTAGCTAAGCTTTAATTTTTAGCGGATTTATATTAACTGCTGGATATTGCTTAGTTAGTGTATCGATTTTTATGAACCGGGGTACTATATGCCCCAAATTGTGAGGTGAAGCCCATCATGAAACTCAAGGGATTAGTACTCGGCACAGCGGTTGCGATCGCAGCTATATCAACAGTGGCAGCCCGTGCCAACGCTCAGAATGCCACATTTACCGAACCCACCGTGCTGGAAACGATGGATGACATTGTTACTCGTCACAGTGGCAACTATGACAAAGACCGTAACAATTTTCGTCAAATAGCTCACTACTTTGGTATCGGCTTACCGAGTTCTTACCCTGAGCTTGAACTGGATCGTAATGGTCGGGGAGTTCTAGAAGCTTACAATGAACTGATGTTCCTCCAAACCCGTAACACCCCAGTATTACGGGTGCCTGATTTAGCTAATCCTTACTCAACCTCATTGCAAATGTTACCTGGGGCTCAATCCCGTGGTCGCGTTGTGGGCACTGAGCTTAACTTTGAACCGCTACCAAGACGCTAAAACTAAATCCCCGGAGACTCAAGGAATCCGGGGATTAATCCAGGGTGCAGGAATCGAACCTGCCTGAGGCGAATTATGAGTTCGCTGCCTAATCCGCTCGGCCAACCCTGGTTGAATGGCAGTAGAGCTACTAGACTCGTTATATCATAGCCAACTATCCAAAGTAGATGAGCAATAGTTTTTGATATATTTTAGATAAAGTGTGCTTTTCTAAGGGTACACTTCTACCTGTTAATATTCCGTCAAGTCCTCTTGTTGCTCCGGTAGATTTTTCCCTCACACCTATGAGAGTTAATCCAGCAATTGCATTTACATTGATACTGCTGGCAGCCATGTTTGGCTCAGGGATTGTTAGCGCATCTTGGGGCTATTCACTGGGACGGCAGGCCCTTACCGGTATTCGCCAACCAGAAACTCGACCTGCTAGCGCCTCAACGGCTAGTCGAAGTACCACTCAAACGAGTGACTTTGTCCTCTTAAAAGAGGACGATATTCTCAAGAATGTCAAGGCTCGGATCGAAGGTGGTTTGGATACTGCTGAGTAGTTGGACGATGCAGCAACTATATAAACCTAGCCCCTTAGGGGTTTGGCAATGGCTGGGCAGGATTTAGTGAGTAACGGTGGGTTACCAATTAGTGCTGCAGGTGTTGTGGTCCGTCTGCTTGTTATCGGAGCATTGATTGTCCTCAATGCCTTTTTTGTGGCAGCTGAATTTTCGATTGTATCGGTACGACGTTCTCGCATTAATCAGCTGGCTTCAGTCGGAGATGTACAAGCTCAAACCGTACAGAGTTTGCAGCAAAGTATTGATCGTCTGCTACCCACTACTCAAATTGGAATTACATTGGCTAGTCTGGCCCTAGGCTGGATTGGGGAAGATACCCTTGCCCTACTTTTACATCACTGGTTACGGCGGCTACCGATTCCTGTTTCAGTGTTGTCCCATGGCGTCGCCTTGATCATTGCGTTTTGGAGCCTTGCCTATTTGCAAATTGTTCTGGGGGAACTACTCCCTAAATCTTTGGCGTTAAGCTATTCAGAACAAACATCTCGTTTATTAGGGCCAGTTAGTTTGACGGTGGCTCGCTTATTTTCACCCGTTGTGTGGATACTAAATCTTTCTACTCAAGGATTACTAAGTCTGGTTGGGTTACAGGAGCGGCGTCAATCAGATAGTCAACTGACTTCGGATGAACTGCAGATGATCATTAGTACCCCGACCGCTGTGCTCGACTTGGACCAGGAAGAGCGAGAAATTCTCAATAATGTCTTTGAGACGAGGGACTTTACCGTAGAAGACATTATGGTGCCACGGACACAAATTGTGGCCTTGGAGGACACAGCTACCTGGCAGGATTTGTTAAACATTGTGGTTGAGACTGGCTATTCTCAGTTCCCATTGCTGGGTGACTCCCTTGATAGTATTAGTGGCATTCTTGACTTTAAGGCGATGGCCGAACCCTTGGCTAAAGGGCAGTTGACCGTTACGACACCAGTGAGTCCTTGGATGAAAGAAGCACGCGTTGTACCTACGGATGTGCCTCTGAGCGATTTGCTGAGTCGTATGCAACGGTCGAACAATTCCATGATGATCGTGGTCGATAACTATGGTGGCACAGCTGGTTTGGTGACTTGGTCAGATGTGACGTCTGAGCTAATTGGGGACGAGGATGAAAATATTCCAGGGGATATCGCTTATTTAGATGACTATTCGGTCTTGGTTCCAGCTCAAATGGAAATTGATGTGGTGAACAAGCAGTTTGCCTTGGCATTGCCAGCTACAGATGACTACCAAACCCTGGCGGGATTTGTTATTCACTCTCTGCAGAAAATTCCTGCAGCTGGTGAGCAGCTTGCTTATAGTGATGATTTGGTCTTTACGGTAAAGACTGTCAAAGGGCCTAAACTGGAGCAAATTCAAATTACACGCCATCAGGTGCCTCTACGCTATCGACTGCCCCACAGACAACCAGGAAACTGACACAACGTTAGCGGTTGATAATCCTCGACTTAGGCACAATTCTGAATAAGAAAAGCATTTCGCCAATATGCAACCAAAGAACTAAGGACTGCTGTGGTAATATCTGGTTGACTTTAAGGAACGTAAAGTCATTCTGGGAGCGAATAGCTCTCTGGTGTGAGGGACCCTGGCGTGCAACAACGAGATTCTCAACTGGCAAGTGATATTCACGAGGACTTTATTCGCATTGGTGTGATTGGTGTTGGCAACATGGGGCAACACCATGCGCGTGTGCTAAGTCGCATCAAAGACGTTCAACTAGTTGGTATTGCAGATATTAACGTCGAACGTGGTTTAGCGACGGCAGGCAAATACGGTGTGCGTTTTTTTGAGGATTATGATGAGCTGTTAAAGCATGTGGATGCTGTCTGCATTGCTGTGCCCACAAGGTTTCATCACCAGGTGGGTATGGCTTGTTTGCAGGCAGGGGTGCATATGCTGATTGAAAAGCCGATTGCGGCTAATATCGCTGAAGCTGAATCCTTGGTCAATGCAGCAGCAGAGGCTAACTGTATTCTACAAGTTGGCCACATTGAGCGGTTTAATCCGGCTTTTCAGGAGTTGCATAAGGTCCTTAAAACCGAGAAATTATTGGCACTTGAGGCTCGCCGTATGAGTCCATACTCCCAGCGGGCGAATGATGTGTCCGTAGTTCTAGACTTGATGATCCACGATATTGATCTTCTACTAGAACTAGCAGAAGCGCCAGTGGTTAAATTGACGGCAAGTGGTAGTCGGGCTGGGGACTCACCTTATTTAGATTATGTGACGGCTACTCTAGGCTTTGCCAATGGCATTGTGGGGACCTTAACGGCGAGCAAAGTAACCCATCGCAAGATACGGAGTATTGTCGCCCACTGCCGTAACTCGCTGACTGAGGCAGATTTTCTCAACAATGAGATTTTGATTCATCGTCAGACAACGGCCAACACCATGACTGATTATGGTCAAGTGCTTTATCGACAAGATGGTTTGATTGAGAAGGTCTATACCAGTAATATTGAGCCGCTGCATGCGGAATTGGAGCATTTTGTTCACTGCGCTCGCGGGGGGGGGAAGCCTTCGGTTGGCGGTGAACAAGCGCTTAAAGCCCTACGCTTAGCCAGCCTGATTGAGCAGATGGCGCTCGATGGTCAAGCTTGGCGAACGGATGATGAGATGGCGGGGGTATTGCAGGCAGTTACGGTATAGCGGTAATGACTGCGGGTTCTATGGCGATCGCAACCAGGCCATTTTCTTGAGCTGCCACGCCAAAAATAACCTCACCTTCATGGGCGGTAAAAAAACAATGGCGAATGCCATCAACGACGCGACACAGGGCAACGGTACCTGAGCAAATTTTCCAAGCTTGATTGGGGACGTTGAGTTCCAGGATTTCATCTGGTTGAATGTGGCACGCCGTTTGGGTGATGTGCTGGGGCGGTGTGCTCAAGATAGACATAAAGATAGTGAAGTAAGTCGAAGCTAGTCTTCTAGCATAGACAAGCAGAGCTGCTAATCGGAGGCTTTTCTGATTTATCTTAGAAATGTTCCAATAAACTTCATAGAAATCTGATGTAGTGTATGGCTATGTAGGCCAGGTATCCATCAGTCCGCTCCTGCCGTTGTCAATGGCTGTAAAGGAGGTATGTGAGTGCTTAAGGCTGAAGCTGTAATGCCTGCGCGCTGGGCTGCGATCACACCAATGGCTTCTAAGTAAGAGTTCACTGTCATTACCGTTAGGTTTAGGGCGTTGGCATCGACTTTAATGGCAGCAGAATTGTCTGCCACGGCAATAATCTGAGTAGATGTACCGCTGAGACTCAAGACGGCACTGCCCCCCAGGGTGCTGGCAGGAACCACCAGGGCATCGACATCATGGGCACTAATGCTTTGAGCTGTGGCTGCGGTTGTAAACTGGGGGGCTTGACTGAGGCCAGCCAAGACACAGGGTAAAAAGGTATAGCCAATCTCTTCGGCAGCAGAGCGTGGAGAAATACTCGGATCCAGGGGTAAGGGCTGGAGAGCCGGGGCATGGGCACAAGGCACTTGAAACTCACGCACCACGAGATGGCTAATCACCGCTTCAGCCCCCGCGAGTGGATCCACTCCCTGGCCCTGACGATAGTTGGTAAGGGCGTCACTACCAAGGTCATCTGGAAAGCGGGCGATCACAGCAATGGCATCACAGCCTGCCTGACGTAAATGCGCCACAGCACGCAGCAGGCTATCAGGATGGGTTAAGGTTCCCCAGGTAGCTGTTTGGGCTTGTTTTAGCTGTACCCCTAAAGGTGTATCTGTCGTGATGTAGCGATGAATGGCTAAGCCTAAAGTAGCCCGAGCGGCATCGGCAGCTTGTAGATGCCGCCAACGTAAATCGTCTTCAATGCCCTGGTCCAGTACTAATCCAATCGTATTTTGGTGAACGGGGCATAGATGCCAACGTCCTGCAGCGAACTGATCGAGCCCGTACCCTTCAACATAGTAGGCATTGGCTAGGGGCCAATAGAGTTGGGCCCCGTTGAGAACATTGGGGTGGGTAATTAGCTGGTCGGTGACGCTTGCGATCGCACGAGCGACGGGCAATGCATCCCCAGCATAGCCACCAATGGCTGCCCCTACTCCAGTAGGAACAATCATCATAGTGGTATGGAGACAGGCGTTTTGAGATCGGTTCATGGCTGGTTTGAGGCAGCCATTGTCACTACGGCTTCTACCTGGACAGTCGTCTGATGCACAGCTACAATCGCCCATCTAAGCGGTTCTCCGTAGTCGCTTAGATGGGTTTCAATATGGTCTCGAAGCGCGATGCCATCAGCCTGTAGCTCAACCGTTGTCAGGATGAACTGTGTGGTGAGGGCGGTAGGATTACTAGTTTTGAAATTGGCCAAATTGGGCTTGGTATACCTCGTCTTCTTTTTCAGTTTCCAATTTGATGTCAGATGTGGGATAGGCTACACAAAGTAGGGCATACCCTTTGTCCTGGAGTTCTTGACTCACACCCATGCCGTCTGTTTGGGAGACGCTGCCCTCGGTAATCAAAGCAGCACATGTAGTGCATACTCCCGCACCACAGGATGTAGGAAGTTCAAGACCAGCCGTTTGGGCTGTGGCCAAAATTGTTTCCTGTTCATCGACAGCGATGGTATGAACAGTGCCTTGATGATGAATTTCGACAGAATAGGTTGCCATTGAGATTGTGATTGAAAAAAATTAAAAAAGTATTGAAGGGTTCGCTGAGATTAGTAGTCTGTCAAAACTTAATTTTTTGGGGTGAAGAAGACTATCAGTAAAACGACTGTTACACCCAACAAACTACTCACCGTCTTACCTAAAAGTTAAGCTTGACACAGTAGCAGACATTGCTTAAAAAATCTGCAAACGTCTAGCCTTGAGACTTTTCTTTGAAAACACGCTCAAATTCCTCTAACAAATCATCCATTTCCTCTAAAGCTTGGTTGACATCAATACGCAATGTACCGAGATTAGGCTGTTCTAGCAGCTGCACTAGGGACTCACGTTTAGCCCTAATTTGTTCAATTTGAGTTTTAATCGTCTCTAGAGGCATGGCTATGTCTTATCTCACCGTCTACAGACTCCAGAATAAGCAACTTTGGGTGAATAATGCTACAGGGTGATGTTCTGAATAGTCGAGTTTAATTTCTGGTCAAAGTTTAAACTCATATCCCTTTACTATAGAAATTAGGCCCATACATAAGTTTTGTAATCAACCATCCTGCATATGCTACGAAAAATTCCCCTTGGCGGTGTTTTATTGTCGATCGGTTCTATTCTGACCCTGGTTGGTTTTGTGGCCTATTTCAGGGATATGGCCACCTTAAATCTGGCAGGCTTTTTCTATGGAATTCCAATTTTGCTGGGGGGAGCAGCATTGCGAGCGGCGGAGTTAGAACCAGTTCCCTACACTCAGTCTGCAAGCGATACTGTGATTGCTTTGCGAGATAAAACGGCCACCCAAACCCAAAACCAGGTGCGCAAAGATGTGACTCGCTATCGCTACGGTCAAGAGGCTCATTTAGATATTGCTTTAGAACGTCTTGGCCTGAGTCCCAATGATAAACAGCGACCGGTATTGAGCGGTTTGCGAGAGGAGCTGCGGAATGGTGCCTATGCCTTGGTACTGGAGTTTGATTCTCCATATATGCCGCTGGAGAGCTGGCAAGAAAAGCACGGCAAGATCGAAAAATTCTTTGGGCCTAACATTCGCGCTGAGATTGATGCTAAGGCCGATGACCAAATGGAGTTAGCGCTGATTACGGCTTCAGCTGCATAGATTTCAGCAAACTGCTGACCACAGTCAGCAGTTTGCGTCGCGCCTATGGCTATTACCGTCTAAAGTCTTTAGCCAACTCTGTGTAGCACCGCCCCCTTAAATACTGACGATGCCAGACCACTGTACCTGCTTGAGTCGTGTACGCCGATAGGAGAAAAAGCGCTCAGGTTCTTGATAAGTGCAGTGGGGTGCAGTAGCTATTTGTTCTGGCTTAAAACCCATCTGTTCTAATTGGATTTCGTTAATGCGCCGCACATCCAAACGCACATGACCGGGTTTTGTATCAGAGAGCAGCGGCGGATTGTTTACATTGAGTAGGTGCTCAACCACGTCTGCTTCATTATCAAACTGGTCTGCATTGACGATACTCAAACCAATTTGAGCGGCAACATCTTTGCCCACTTGGTAAACTTCACCGGTAATAGCTGGGCCTAGCAGGACGCGTAGATCCTGAAGTTGTGAGCCTTGGGACTGCAGCTTAGCAACGGCTATGGGTACAATTTTTTGGGCTGTGCCTCGCCAGCCTGCATGGGCCGCTGCCACAAGTCCAGTGCGTTTATCAGCAATCAAAGCAGGTGTACAATCTGCAGTACATACCCATGTGGCTTGACCGGATTTATTACTAAAGCAGCCATCGGCCTGGGGGCGCTGAATATCCTCTTCTGTGACCTGATGACCAATGCCGCCACTGGCTACTAGCGTTTTAGTCCCGTTTCTGACTTGCTCAGGCGCAAGGACGACATTACCGTGAACTTGCTTAGTTCTCAACACTTCAGCGTCTGTAGCCAGAGCTGAAGTGAGGGCTTCAGGTCGTTGGGGGGTAAAGTCCGATGTAAAGAACCCGTGGGGCTGATTAATCAGATTACAGGTTAAATAGGACTTACCTTGCCAGGTTTGCCAGTTCCAGTTGTGCATGGGAGAGAACAGAGTAAAGGGTGAGTAGGGTCAAGATTGACACGCTACAAGCTTAGCCTTTACTTGAGAGTGCAGCTTGAGTAGACCATATTCTAGACCGTCAACGACAGCTTGATAGGAGGCTTCCAAAATATTGGGCGATAGTCCGACCGTTGTCCAACGACGCTCACCGTCCCCAAATTCAACCAGCACTCGAGTTTTGGCGGCAGTTCCCGCTGTACTGTCTAGAATACGCACCTTATAATCTGTTAGATAAAACCGCTCTAGCTCTGGATAAAACTGTTCTAACGCTTTACGCAAAGCATGGTCCAGTGCTTCTACAGGACCATTACCCTCAGCGGCATGGAGTAAATTTTTGCCATCTACAGACACTTTGATGGTGGCTAAAGAATAGCTGCTAGCCGAGTCTTCTGGTGAGCAATTAACCGTATTCCCGGCGTAGGGCATACGTTCACAATGTACTTGAAAGCCATGTACCTCAAACATTTTGGGACGCTGTCCCAAGGCTTCACGCATAAGTAATTCAAAGCTAGCCTCTGCCGCCTCAAATTGATAGCCTTCGTCTTCTAGAAACTTTAATCGTCGTAGCAACTGGCGCGATGTCGGATTTGTCCGGTCAAGTTTAAGGCCAAAGCTACGGGCTTTAGCCATGATATTGCTCAGCCCTGCCTGATCGGAAATGACAATGCGCCGGAGATTGCCGATAGCCTCAGGCTCAATATGCTCATAGGTTTTAGGATTGCGTTCTACGGCACTGACATGGATACCGCCCTTATGGGCAAAGGCTGATAAGCCTACATAGGGAGCATGATCGTCGGGTGCTAGATTGACTAACTCGCTGATGTCTCGGCTAGTGATAGTCAGGGTAGCCAGCTTGTCGGCGGTTAAGCAGTTATAACCAAGCTTGAGCTGTAAATTTGGGATTAACGAACAAAGATTTGCATTCCCGCACCGTTCTCCATAGCCATTGATGGTGCCTTGGACCATCGTCACCCCTTCCAGAACTGCCGTCAGCGCATTAGCAACGGCTAGCTCGCTATCGTTATGGGTATGAATACCCAATTGGGGAGGATTTTCTAAATTAAGCGTGGTTAACCATTGGCTGATTGTACGGACAATATCGGTGATCTGATGGGGGAGCATGCCTCCGTTGGTGTCACACAAAACCAGCCACTCCGCCCCGGCCCGAATTGCAGCTTCTAACGTTTGGACAGCGTAGGCAGGGTTATTTAAGTAGCCATCAAACCAATGTTCGGCATCGTAGATCACTCTGCGCCCCTGTTGTCGCAAATAGTCAATAGAGTCATAAATCATTGACAGATTTTCGTTGAGATCTGTTTTTAGCCCTGTGGTGACGTGAAGATCCCAAGATTTGCCAAACAGAGTTATCCATTGAGTTCTGGCTGCTAAGGCTGCGGCCAAAGTAACGTCTTCTGCTACTGGCAAATGGGGGCGACGGGTGGAGCAAAAAGCAACCACTTCAGCCTGACGTAGCGGCTGTAACTGCAGCTGGGCAAAAAACTGACCATCCTTAGGATTGGCCCCTGGCCATCCCCCTTCAATAAAGGGGATGCCGAGGTCGTCAAGACGACGCGCAATATTGAGTTTGTCCTCAACGGAAAGGGATAGGCCCTCTCGCTGGGCACCGTCCCGCAGGGTAGTGTCGTAAATCCAAAGTTGAGTATTGGGAGACATAGCAACAGAGAACACAATGTAGGAATGAAGCCTGAAAATGAAGATTAGAGAAGGATGCTACCTGTGGTTAAGTGCTGAGTTGCAAATTTTTAGTTTTATCCGATCTTTATTTCTTAGACGCATTTTAAAGACCCTGTGTACCGAGTTTAGACCTTTGATAAAGATATTCACAACCCAAAATGGGAAATAAGTTTGTGTGCTTGATTCTATTGACCACAGGTGTTTGGTAGCATTTTTATACGCCTATTCTCATCATGTTTTTTTGATTCATGTCAGGTATGTCGTGCCTCCTATTTAGTTGGAACAAAGAAAAGTCAGGCAGTCTTGAGGTTGTGGCTCAATGGCCAGCTCAATTGTTGACGGATTAGAAAAATTTCTAACTTAGAATATCTCCGTGTTTTACGCAGCTAAACTGTTATTTATCAAACTATCTCCCCAAGGTTTAATGCTTTATGTCCCAAAAAACTTTGGGTTTAGTTTGAAACTCTTAACTTAAAGAATTCCTATGCCAAACGTGATTGCTCAAGGAAAAACCTTTGAATGTGCCACGGGGGCAAACCTCAGACGGGTGCTATTGGAGCATGACGTGGCTCTATACAATGGCAATGCTCGTTTGATTAATTGTCGGGGTATTGGTAGCTGTGGCACCTGTGCTGTGATGGTTGAGGGGGAGGTGTCGGCTGCCAACTGGAAAGATCGGGGGCGACGGTCACTGCCGCCCCATAATTCTGAGAGTCCTTTACGATTGGCCTGTCAAACGTCCGTTTTGGGGGACGTGATAGTAACTAAATATGACCAATTTTGGGGGCAAGGACAAACCTTACTGTGGTGAGCATTAAGGCTTCAGGCCAAAGTTGTTGAAGTTATTGTCTCTATTTCTATTAAAATAGTGCATCCATTTTTTAGGAACTGGGTAATGATAAAAACCAGTGGTAGTCGGGAGGGGAAAGGTTTATGAATAAGTTTATCTTAGGCAGTATTTTGGCTGCTATTTCACTAATGGCGATCTATGGCAGTAGTGCTTCTAATCGCGTGACTTCCTGGGTGGACGGGGAAAACCCTGTGGCCACTCAAAGTAATTTTGGTCAGACCAATGGCCGTGTTAATAATCAAGGGACTGGTGATCAACTTGTTGCTCTAAATGAAACAGAGCAGGATGCCATTGCTCAGATTGGGAGTCGTACACCCTTAGAAAAAGCGGGTGATATTCCTCAGCGTCAGACCCGTGGTGTGCAGAGTTCTCCCGCGTTTGGGACTAACGCTCAGTCAGCCAATACTGGGGACGATACTGATGGTGAAGTTGTTACCCCTGATCCATCGCCTGCACCGAATACACCAGCTCAGCCAGCTCCAGAGGCTACTCAGGGGCAGCCCCAGCCGCCGCAAAACCAAACTCAGCCCCCCGTGCGGGCACTTTGGTAAGGGGGGAGCCAGTCGGGTGGGCACTACCCACCATCATTGGGTAATCGTCGGGTAATCGTCTGAATGGATCATAGTCAATTGCAGGGGGGTGGATAAACGTTTATGGCGCAGGCAGATGTACTGGTGGTGGGTGGCGGTATTATTGGCCTTGCGATCGCAACCGAACTGCGCCAGCAAGGTGCGACAGTAACCATCCTCAGCCGTGACTTTAATGCGGCAGCAGGTCATGCGGCGGCGGGCATGTTAGCCCCTAGGGCTGAAGGGTTGACAGGCCCTATGCTAGAGCTAGGTCAGCGTAGTCTGTCCCTCTATCTCGACTGGTGTCGTAAATTAGAAGAGCTAACGGGCCAAGATACTGGCTTTTGGCCCTGTGGTATTCTTGCTCCGCTTTGGGAATTACCCGCTGAAACCAATGGACTAGCGAACACTACTTTACTCGGCCAGACCGCCATTCACAGCTATCAATCCCATCTCAGTCCTCAAGTAGCCGGTGGTTACTGGTACCCCGAAGAAGGGCAAGTCAATAATCAGGCTTTGCTCAAAGCCTTACGGATAGCTTCCCAAGATCTGGGTGTGGAGATCCAAGAGGGGGTAAATGTCATCTCTTTTTTGCAACAGAATCACCATGTAACTGGGGTATTGACTTCCCAGGGGCAGCAGCAGGCGGGGCATTATGTACTGGCGACTGGTGCTTGGACTAGTGAGCTGTTGCCAATTCCAGTAAAGCCTTGTAAGGGGCAAATGGCTGCCCTGTTGACTCCCCTTGACTCTCCCTATGGCCTCAGTCGAGTTTTGTATGGCGAGTACAGTTATATTGTGCCGCGCAAAGATGGGCGAATTGTGCTTGGGGCTACGAGTGAAGATGTTGGATTTACTCCCCATAACACTTCTAGGGGAGTAGCCCAGCTGCTTAACGAGGCGATTCGGCTTTATCCGCCCTTAGCTGATTTTCCTGTGCAGGAGTCTTGGTGGGGATATCGTCCAGCGACTCCTGATGAGGCTCCTATTTTGGGTCCTAGCCATTGCGATAATCTAACTCTGGCAACGGGGCATCATCGCAATGGTGTTTTGCTGACGCCGATTACGGCTAAGCTGATTGGTGAGGCGGTTAAGGGAAAACCTGATCCGCTGTTAGATGCGTTTCATTGGGAACGGTTCATGGAGGCGAGGGGTACCCATGGGACGGGAATGGAGCGTACTGCTCCGGTTCAAAATGTTCAAATTCAAAATGTTCAAAATGCAATGCCGATAGTGGGCACTGCCCACCCTACGGTTTTACACAATTCTACAGATATGCAAACGCTTTCGGCTCCTGTTGTGACAACGTCTGATGATGTGCTGGTGATTGCGGGACGGTCTTTTGCGTCTCGGTTGATGACGGGGTCAGGGAAATTTGAGAACTTTGAGACGATGCGGGCTAGTCTGGCGGCGAGTGGCAGTCAGATTGTGACAGTAGCTGTGCGGCGGGTGCAGACCAATGCTCCAGGGCATGAAGGATTGGCCCAGGCCATTGACTGGCAGAAGATTTGGATGTTGCCCAATACTGCTGGCTGTACTACGGCTGACGAAGCGATTCGTGTGGCTCGACTGGGGCGAGAAATGGCAAAGTTGTTGGGGCAAGAAGACAACAATTTTGTCAAACTGGAAGTTATCCCTGATGCTAAATATTTGTTGCCGGACCCGATTGGTACCTTGCGGGCTGCAGAACAACTTGTGAAGGAAGGGTTTACGGTGTTGCCCTATGTGAATGCAGATCCGATTTTGGCAAGGCATTTGGAAGAGGCTGGCTGTGCGACAGTCATGCCCCTAGGCTCTCCCATTGGCTCTGGCCAAGGGGTGCGTAATGCGGCTAACATTCGCATTATTGTTGAGAATGCCAATATCCCGGTGGTAGTAGATGCGGGAATTGGTAGTCCCAGTGAAGCAGCAGAATCGATGGAGATGGGGGCGGACGCCTTACTGATTAATACTGCGATCGCAAAAGCTCAAGACCCGGTCAAAATGGGACGAGCCATGGGGCTGGCAACAGAAGCAGGTCGTTTAGCCTATTTAGCCGGTCGGATTCCAGTAAAAGCATATGCCAGCGCTAGCTCTCCACTAACGGGTACCATTACCAGCTAGCCAATATGTATGGACGACACCTGACATCCTTTTAAGGATATCCACTATATTCGATACATAATCGAACCTATTGAGTTACTTTCTATGGGGAGTGTGCAGTTGACCCAACGTTTAGGAGCGATTGTTCCTTTGGTGCTCACAGTATTGGGACTGGGCGTACTAAATGCCGAGTGGTGAAATTTTTACTGAGGGCTGGGAAGAGAATTAGTCTGCAGACAAGGTGCTGAAATCAGAATTTTCCCCTGATCTTGAACAACTTTACAGGTAGGTAAAAGTTGTTGCAGTGCGGAAGGTTGTTGCCGTAGTTGATTAATGGCTGCTGTCCATTCTGTTCTATATTGACGTAACCAAAGTTTAGGCAAAGTGTTCAGGTTAAAAGAATTTTCATCCACTAGCCAAAAGTCAATGTCATATTTGTCAATTACAGACTGTAATACTGATCTGTCAGGGCTATACTGCGCTTGAATGAGATCCAATGTGCGCTCTCTAATTTGGCGATAATACTCCTGATGATAGGCAATGCTGTGGCCACGACTTAAGAGCACTGAACGCCCCGTGAAGGCAGGAATGTTTTCGGCCTCATTGGCAAGAGAGGCAATGCGAATATCCTGTGGCTGTTGGTTTATATACTCATAGAGTGCCGTTCGATTTGACTTCACATAGACAACATTGAGAAAACTGTTGAGGAATAGGGGATAGCCCACCGTGGTGATGGTGATACCTGCAATTATTGCTAGGGCAGTAATCTGTTTCCAGAGGCTATAAGGTGCTTTATAGAGCCGTCTAAGGCCACTATCCAACCATGTTATTAAGACCATGGCAGCTGCTAAGGCAACGATAACTTTGATGCCATGGCGGCTATAGCGGCTGGGTAAATGCAACCAAAATAAAGTGGCGTGAGATGCTAAAAACATCAGAATTCCAGCCAAGCCAATCTGGACTATAAGAACACCATTGGGGGTGATTTTTTTGAGCAGTGGTGGACGAAACCAGAGCATTAAGGGTAACAGCAATGACAGTGCTGTGGTGGTCGGGGCGACGGGGGGGAAGAATCCACTGCGACTGGAGAATAGCCAAAATTTCCACCATTTATCTCGGAAAAATGCATTGCGGCCACCCGCTTGAAATTCGGCCATGGTTTTGGCTTGTTCCAGGCTGACAACGGGACCATAGGGGGAGGTTTCTAAGGCATAGGGTAACAGCACCAAGATTGCGATCGCGCCACCCACAATCAAGAATTTCAGATGATGTTTTTTGTCATTTTTGTTAGTTGTTGGCCATACCACTCGTAGTGCCAGGACTACAACCGATATAAACACCAGGTGTGGGTAGAAAAAACCCTGCAAGGCAATGGCAATGGCACAGCCCCAAATATTACGGCGAGCGACATAAACCAAAAAGACAATCACCAGTAACACACTAAATCCTTTGGGGGTGCCTGATGCCACTTCATCCCACATCCAAAGGGACTGATTGAGAATAACTGTATTAACAAATGCCACCAGCGGCACGGGAATGATGGCTAAAGCCAGATAAAACGTGTAGACAGTGCCTGCTAAGCAAATGAAGGGAGGCAGGAGTTTGTTAAATAGAAATGGATTAATCCCGATTAGTGATCCGAAACGATACAAGGCTTTATAGCCTATCGGGGCCACAGACTGAAAATAGTCAGCCATGAGGTCATCTGGAAACATCATTGGATCCACATAACGCCACATCCAAAACACATGCTGTCTAGCATCATCCTGGATCCCATAGGGACCCTCGAAGGCAATGCGCCAGAATAAGATGCCATAAAGCATGGCAATGGCCAGACTAGCCATTAGCCAAAGGTTTTGCGTTTTGGGGGTGGAACGCAGACCGTATTGGTGAATCCAGTTGACAAGAGTCTTCACAGCAATCAGAAAGAAACTGGGCGATGCCTAATCCATGTCCAAGGTCAACGGTTTCTTCTATAGAAAAAATCACTTGAGAACATGGGACAAAGCCTATCTTACTAAAGGCTATGCTCTATCTATCGCTGTCTTGAACTACGAGTACCCTGGCTTACGTTGCTTTTATCAGTACCAAATCGCCGTCAATAATAGCTTCGTAGGGCGCTAGCGGTTGAGTTGCAGGGCCTGTGTTTACGCTACCATCAGTGTTGAATTTTGACCCATGGCAGGGGCAGGCCAAGAGGTTATCTTTCCACTCAACGCCACAACCCTGGTGGGTACACATGGAGTTGAGGGCGATAATGCTATCGGCATTAGCTGGATCACGAATGACAATGACGGGACCGGCAATAAAGCCTTTTTTGCCGAGATACCCATTGGCATCCAAGTCAGCGACGGTGCCCAAGGCAGCAAACCCATCAGCTCGGGGTGTTTCGTCGATTTTTTTTGGAGCGGTAGCGGACTCTGCTTCAGGGGCTTCAGACGTAGTTTCGGTAGAGTTACAGGCTGCGATCGCAATTGGCAACGATGTAGCTAACAGGCCTAACCCAAACAAGCTGCTAAACTCGCGACGTTTCATATTCTTTCCTCTCTTTAGTTACTGGAATCTAGGGGGTGGATGTGGGTTTACCCACTAGTATTGTGTCAAGTTCTAATTTTTGGATAAGGCCGTGAATAGTGATATGCGTAAACGCATGGCCTTGGGCTTTTGTGGTGATTAGTGACAGACAGCTAGGTGCTGGTTTCAGCGGCTGGCAATCCGCTCAACCATCCTTGATGCCGAATGACTGTGATCAGCACGAATAGCAGGTCTAGACCCACGACACCAGCGATGATTAATTCAGAACCACCGGTCCCAAATCCATAGCTGTGTAGCCCTGTACCTAGCACAAAGTTAACGCCATACCAGGCCATTAGCACCGCATTAAAAGCCACTACACTGGCAACACTGATACCAAAATTGCCAATCCAACCTACTAAGCGACCATGGAGCGGTACCAGGTAGCAGAGTAAGGCAATTAAAGCCCAGGTTTCCTTTGGATCCCAGCCCCAGAAACGACCCCAGGAGAAGTGCGCCCAAATGCCACCTAAAATAATACCAGCCGTCAATAATAGGACACCAACCTGGAGGACACGATAATTTAGCTGGGAAAGTAGCTTGATACGTGACTGGGCATTGGGGGTAAACAGGTAGCTCCCCAGAGCGACATGACCCAGACCCAACGCTAGGGCAAAGCTAGCGTAGCTCAGGGCAATGGTGGGGACATGAATACTCAACCAGAAGTTATCACGTAGGACTGGTACTAGGGGTGAAATGCTAGGATCTAACACCGCCGGTAGGCTATCGGCCAAAATCAGACAAATAACCGATAGGGGAGCCGCTGCCAATACATAGTACTTGGACCGATACAGCAGCTCAAACATCAGGGCAATAGCAGCAATGCCAAAGCCAACCCACACTACGGACTCGTACATGTTGGTCACTGGTGGGCGACCGGCAATTTGCATCCGTAGCCAGAAGCCACAGCTTTGTACAGCCACACCCGCAACAAAGGTACCTATGGCAGTCCAATATAGATTAAAGGGCTGTACCCATAGGGCCATCAACATTAAGACAAAGGCAATACCATAGAGCTGCCATGCTTTAGCAAAGGGATGAAAGTGGTTAAAAAACACTTCGCGCTGCATGACACCGTCTGCTGGATAAACCGTGGGGCTAAGACTCGCTAAGCCATCTTTTAGAGACTGGGCCAGGGGGGCCAGCATAGGCAGATGGTCAGTGCCTGATAAAACTGTCTGTTTAATAATGGCGAAGTTGGCTAACAGTGGAGCCACTGACTCGGCATCGTACAGGCTTTGGGCCTCGGTAATGCCAACCCATTTGCCTTTGATGTCAGTGGGATGGGGGACGATTGCGATCGCATTATCATCCACCATACTCAGCATTAGTTGTAGCCGGTCTTCAATGGTTAAAGCTTCTCGCTCATCACGGGTCAAATCTTCCTCGTCAATTTGTTTCTGGTGTGCCGCTCTAACCACCTCCCCTAAGGACTGATTTCTCATCAACGTTGCGAAGGAGAAGTGTTTTTGTTCCAAATCCAGCCCCGCCAGCTCTTTCAAGGGGCGATAGCTAACCAACACAAAGGGTTCTTCGTTCCAGTTGCGATTGTTGAGCCACAGTGACATAAAGGTTTCCATGGCGCTTTCTTCAACCCCATTGTGCTTGTAGGTGGTGGCCCCATAGATTTTGGCAACCGTTTCCTGAGCCACCGTATCCAGTGGCTTTTTCCGCCCACCCTGTTGCACAGTTATGGTCTGTAGGCTGTCTAGAGTCGATGGCTGAAACTGGCTGATGGGCATTGCAATGAGCAACAGCCCAAGGCATAAACCAATGACAAATTTAAGAAGTTTCATGGGATGTGGCTTGTACATAGTGGTATGCGAAGCGCAGGGTCTTAGATCTTTAGTTTGATATTTTGATGCGGATGGGATGATGTCGGTCGCCATTGCGACTAAGCAGCGGGTTTACCGGAACGGTTCGAGAAAAAGCTAAAAATTGGAATAGGTGTAGCAGCTCCGTCCTTGCTATCTTGGACCTCAGGCGAACCTAGAACGTCACCTAAAAACTGGAGCTTTTTGGCCACGGATCTACCATAGAACATGATAGCCACACCTAAGGTAACCATCAGTGACCCTAGCCAGGTCAGCCCGGTTACCCACCAGGGCTCCCGTTTAACCTGTAGCGTAGACTGAGCTAAATCACCAGGATTCCAGGATGCTTGAGCAATTTTCCAACCCTGAAACCAGGTAGGATGATTCATCCAAACACGACGTTCAAATAGCTCACCTGTTTGTGGGTCTATGAGGGTGACCAAACTGGTCCACATAGCGACAGACTCACTACCCTCATTGCGCTCCACAATAAAGTCATTGAGTTTAAGGGCAAAGGGAAGGCGCATTAATTTGGGGCTAAAGGCCACATACCAATCCTCTGTTGATGTGGCGACTGTAGTCGGTTCACCCCAAGGAATCCATGCAACTTGACCATCTGTCGTTGCTACCTGTAAGGCCGGTTCTCCCCCACCAGCTCCCTCGGGTAAGGGCGTTACATCTCGTTCCACCTTCGCCTGGGGCACGTAGTCTTCAAGCGTGATTTCAAAGTCTGCCCAACCTGGCGTCACAGATTGTCCGAGGGCAATCGGTCCAGATTTAAACCCTTTAGAAGACCTGGCTGCGTAATAAAGGCCACCCTTCATGTCTACGACGATTTTAAAGAACGCATCTGGTTGGGAGTTGGCATCGATTTCATAATCGATATTAAGGGCTAACGGTGCACCTCCCGCTAGCTGGGTACGAATAGAGTCAAACCCAGGGGTGCCAAAGATAAACCAACGTTCAACAACGTCACCTGTAGAGACCTCTAACTGCACTGCTGGATTCCGCAGCTGCTGGGTGACCGTTTCTGGCTGGCCATTACCATCCAGTCTAAAATCAGGCCAAAAACCCTGAACCGTGAGATTTATATCACCCAGAACAAGGGATTGATTTAAATTGGACCTAACATCTACAGTCTCTGTGCCATTAGGGAGGGCAAGCTGTAAGTTCCCCCAAGGCGCTTCAACATTCTGAGCAGGAGCAGTTAGCGTCTGTTGCAACTCCTGCTCAGAATGTACCGTTTGAATTTGCAATTCAGCCGGTCCGATATCCATCCGATCATAGGCGGCTGGGGCAGCTGCTAACCAACGCTCAAGTGTTTGTCCCATGCGTTGACTAGTCAGAGAAAGACGCACAGCTGGATTATCGATGGCAGCACCATCGATAAAATGAACGGTTTTAATCGCATGTTTGGTATATCCCAACAGGGATAAATCTCCCAAATGATCAGGAACAATATGACCACTGTCCTTAATAAACAGAGAAGTTTGTTGATTCTCTTTGCCGGGGATGGCAAGTTCCAAGAGATCGCCGTCCACTCGTAATGTACTAACAGGACCGCCATCGGTACGGGCTAGCAGCATGCCTTCCACACTCAAATGAATAACAGCGGCTGAACCTGCAATAATCACAACTAAGCCCCAGTGAGCAATGGCAAAGCCAACCTTACGAGCACCTTTCCAGGGATAGCGCAGCAGTGTGGAAAGACTGAGATTTACTGCCAATAAAAACATAAGAGCCCCAAACCACGGGCTTTTATAAATTTCTTGTTGGACAACAGTTGCTCCCACTTCGGACTCATAAAATGTGGCACCAATCAGAATAGAACCGATTACCACCAGCAGCGGTACAGCCAGTCGAATCGAGCCAATAAATTGGATTACAGCAGACGTCATAAGCAGGCAATAAGCAAAATTCCATTGAAGATCCCATTAGGGAAACCTTACAGACGGTCAACAATATTCAACAATCTTCACTGTGAATCCAAGACTTTTTTGTATCTGTAGGTACAGAAAAGTTGTATTTTTTGTTACCAACCCCAGTATTATTCAAAAACTGAATTGATCTATGGCAATAAATGCAAGACGATTTGGGTTTAACTAAGTTTTTAGCGACTTCACTTAGATGAGGTTAGGTATCTTTTGCTGATTGAAAGTATATATTCAGCTAGTGTTTTAGCTTCCTTTATGGATGTTTATGGATGCGTGAAATACCCTTGCCCTAATTTTCTTTATTGAAAATAAGCTTGATTCTTTTCTTGCAACTGACAAATGCGATAAAGGAATTTTATTGTTGTTTTGGTAGCTGAAGTCACAAAAAAATAGTTGAGATCGCCATACTTTGATACTCAACATGAGTAATTCCCGATCCATCAGAGTTAGCATTTTGTCTTTGCGAAATGCTTTTATGATGGGTTTTTGAGTTAATCATGCCTCTTCTTGTTATCTAGGTTGCCGTCACTCTTGATTTGGTGTCGGTGAGTTTGCTTTTAGAGCCGTCAACTTCATCACATATGTAGTGCGTTAGCTGGGTTGTTTGAGTCTAAAGGGATTCTTCGGCTTGTTGCGCATGATGTTTTTTGAGGTTCTTTGCAACAAAGCATGTGATGAAAACTTGTTGAATTGAGACTTACCAGGCATGTCCTTAAATGTTGAGTTGTTAGAGCAAAGTTTCGAACTCGTAAAGCCCCAGGCAGATGAGCTTATGAGCAGCTTCTATAACAACCTGTTCACAGACTATCCGGCGTCTAAGCAATTGTTTGAGCACTCAGATATGTCCAAGCAGAAGCAGATGCTTAAGGGTGCTTTGGTGATGACTGTTGAAAATCTTAGGAGACCTGACGTGCTCAGTGATGCACTTAAGGGTTTGGGAGCACGTCATGTGAAGTACGGGGCTTTGCCAGAGCATTATCCAATGGTTGGTCAGAGTTTGCTTAAGGCTTTGGCGCAGCATGCAGGCGATGCCTGGACTGATGAGCTTCAAGAAGCTTGGGCAGGAGCCTATGGTGTCATTACTGAGCTGATGCTTGAGGGTGCTGATTACGCTCCGGAGGAGGTGGCCTTAGAGAGTGCGCCTGCGCCGACTGCTGAGGAAGGTGGTCTGAATATTGAGGTTTTAGAGCAGAGCTTTGCTTTAGTGGCTCCCCAAGCCGATGATTTGGTTTCAACGTTTTACAATTATCTGTTTACAGATTATCCAGAGTCTAAAGCTCTGTTTGAGCATACTGATATGTCCAAGCAGGCACAGATGCTCAAAGGTGGTCTAGTGATGGTGGTGGAAAATTTGCGCAAGCCTGATGTTTTAAGTAAGGCTTTGAAAGGGTTGGGGGCTCGCCATGTGAATTACGGGGCTTTGCCCGCTCACTATCCATTGGTGGGTAACAGTTTACTAAAGGCCCTTGAGAAACATGCAGGTGCCGCTTGGACCGCCGAAGTTAAGGATGCTTGGGTAGATGCCTATGGGGCAATCACAGAGCTGATGCTTGAGGGGGCTGACTATGATCAGCAGGATATTCAGTTGGATTCTGCAGCGGCAGTCCTGCCTGAGCCACCAGAAGGTATTGGGATGGGGAAAGTAGCAGGCATCATTGGGGCTGGTTCAGTTGCCTTCATTGTTTTGTTGATAGTGTTTCTTTAGTATTGGTTGCTTAGAGAGTTGATGGCTTTAAGGCAACGACTAGGTAAATTGTTGTCGCTCAAGACAGGGATTGTCTTAGCGTTATTAATTCTGCTTGTGTGGATTTCGGCAGCGTTTGCCCTAGATCAAAAACAGATTTTTTTGCCGGGTGAAACGTCTGAAGGTCACCATGTTTTTGAGGCATCCTGTGCGTCTTGTCATGAAGGGTTTAAGCCCGTCAGCAACGAGAACTGTGCACGATGCCACGAGGCTGAACTGGCTGATGATGTGCATGGGGTGAAAAAGTTTCGTGATCCCCGTTGGGCAGAATATCGTGAAAGAGTAGATGTTTTAACCTGTACGGCTTGCCATAATGAGCACGTTCATATGTTTGGTCGTGGAGTCAATCTACAGCCAGATTTATGTATGGCTTGTCATGAGGAATTGACGCTGACGCAGCTCAAGAGTCATGAAGGATTTGCCCCTGATGGTTGCTGGACGGCGGGCTGTCATAACTATCATGATCATCGAACTATATCTACTGGTTTTTTACGGCAAAATATGGGGCAGCCCGATATGCTGCCAGTCCAGGAACTGCCGGATAGGGTTGTGACGACATCGCTGGAAACTGCGCCTGAGCCCGATCTCCAGCAGGAGTTTTTGGGAGGTGGCTCATGATGCGTCAAGTCATAGGTTTGCTGCGTTCTGTTGCTGTGATTATCCTGGTGCTTCTGCTGGTGTGTGGTACGGTTCCAGTTGCTAGTGCTACGACAGAGCAAGATTTGAATGACATCACAGTCCTGTGGCAAAACAGTGCTCACGCGCTTAATGATATCAACTGCGCTAGTTGTCATCAGAATAGTGAGACCAAAGAATTTGTTGCAGTTCCTAGCTATGAGACCTGTCAGTCTTGTCATGAAGAAGCTGTGGACACATTCTTGCTGAGTAAGCATGGTATTCGCCTACTGGAGGGCAAAGATGCGTTAACCCCTGCCATGGCTAGGCTGCCTATGCAGCATGATGCCATGCAAAAGCAGATGACCTGTAACGCTTGCCATGATGTGCATTCTGCCAATACAGTAGAGGCTTCGGTGGATGCCTGTCTCACTTGTCATAATGATGATCACTCTCTGAATTATCAAAATTCAAAGCATGCTGAACTGTTTGCTGAGAGCCGGGAATTACCTCGACCTGCACCAGGAGCTGTGAGTTGTTCAACCTGTCATTTGCCCCGCGTGAACTATGGAGAAGGTGATAGCACGATTGTGAAAGTCAATCACAACAATACCTATAATCTCAAGCCGCAGGATCGAATGGTGGGCGATGTATGTATGAACTGTCACGGCATTGAGTATAGCTACAACAGTATTTTTGACCCTGAGCTGGTCGAAGCCAATTTTGACCGTCCTCCAACCCTAAAAATGGAGTCTTTTGATTTGATGAAGGCTGCTGAGGCCAGGAGAACGGGCAATGCCTCTGAATAACAAACTTAGATTTGTTATTTGGAACCCTCTGTGGGGGTAAGCCACGTCTAAGTTGAAATCTGTAGGTCTTCTACAGGACAGTCAATTTCTAAGCGTGGCCAAGATCTAAAGATCCGGATGTACCAGGAGATAACTGATCATGTTGACAAATTTCTTTCAGCATATTCGTGCTAGGACTATAGCTTTGTTAGGATTAGCAGCGGCTGTTTGCTTTACTGCTGTTGCTTGTAGTGGTGGTGGTACTGCTACCACGGCAACCGCTACTGGCCCCAGTATTGCCCCTGAACTCGTTGCTGATTATATTCACACAGTGCTAGCAGCTGATCGTACTGCTTACACTAAGCATGTTGTGAACCGTGTAAAGACCCTTGAAGGTAAAGCCAAGGATAAGGGCGTTCTTGAGGTTGAGTCTACTGAAGGCTGGCAGGAAACCAATGGTATTCCCTTGCCTGCTCAGATGTTCCGTTTGGGTTCCGAGATTGCCAATGAGTCTGGTTATTTTACCTATAACCTAATTTCTACTTGGTATATCAATGACAACCATGGCCCTAAGAGCGACTTTGAAAAAACCGCTCTAGTTGAAATGGAAGCTAGCGGTGAGCCCTATAAGGATTACCAAGAGGTTGGTGGTCAGGCATATTTCTCTGCTATGTACCCTGACAAAGCTGTTGCTGAAGCTTGCGTGACTTGCCATAATACTCACCCAATACATCTTGAGCGCTATCCTGACAAGCAATTCGAGATGGGAGAAGTTATGGGTGGTGTTGTGATCAATATTCCTGTTGAAAGCATGCCTGCTTCCTAGCAGAGAGTTATCAGTTTTTCTCTGATTCTACTGGCCTGAGCTAGTTTTGGTCAGCCGGTTACAATCTCTCTCGACGTTAGGGATAGGTTTGTTGGTTTTTCCAATAGTTCTATCCCTAATGTTTTTGACTTACTTGATTGCTGTTGGTTCCTTAGGAGTCATGAAACCTAAATTTTCTACCTTGATTATATTGACGCTCCTAAGTGCCTGTTTGTTGGTTCCCTTTGTTGTGAGCCCCATCTATTTAGATGCACTGCGGGAACGTTCAGTAGAACTACATCAGTTGATTCGTGGTGAAATCTATAAGCAGGTAACTGGCTATGTTGCTTTAGCCTTTGTTGTTTTAGAGATGCTGTTATCGCTGCGAAAACGAGGACGGAGCTGGATTGGAAATTTGAAGTTACCAGGCTCTGTCATTTTGTGGCGTAGTCTTCATATATTTCTGGGTGTAGGTCTTTTGGCTGTAGTGGGGGTCCATACCATTGGTTCTACGGGGCTTAATTTTAATGCGATCTTTTTATGGGTATTTTTTGCAGTGACCCTTTCTGCTTTGGTGGGTGTCGTTGCAGAAACTGGGGTTTTAGAGTCCCCACGCAAGATCTTTGGCGTACCTGGGAATAAAGATCTAGTGTTGACTAAAGGCCCATTAATTCGAAATATGCGAGCTATTTGGCTGCCTACTCACATTTTTCTAGTGAGTGTGTTTATCTTAATGTTGGGTATGCATGTATTTCTGGCTTATTACTATCGTTAAAGGAGGAGTCGGTTGATGGCGTCTACTACAAAGGACGGTGCTGCGACTTCGGTTAAGGTTTTTGGGGCTGTTATTGCTTTGATTGCGGCGGTATTGGTGACTGTGTTGATTACTCGTCCAGCGGTGACGACGACTAGTTTTACTCCTCTCTCAGGATTGATGGCTTTAAAAACGATGGCGACTGAGGCCATGTCCTACGAAGTTGCGATCGCATCCCCAAACCCCACATTTATCGAGTTCTACGCTGATTGGTGTACCACCTGCCAAGGTATGGCCTCTACCGTAGTCGATTTGCATCAAGAATATGGCAATACCATTAACTTTGTCATGCTAGACATTGATGATCCCCAGTGGGCGACTCAAGTGGCAGATTACGCTGCTTCAGGGGTGCCTCAGTTTACTCTGATTGATGCTCAGCATAATGAAATTAAAACTTGGGTTGGTAAGGTGCCCAAATCAATCCTCGCTAATGTATTCGACCAGTTGCTTGGATAGGTAACGCTCTAGCTATGACACTATTAGATCGATTTCTTAAACTATTAGAATTTTTAGAGGCCGCCCAAGGGATTTTTGAGTTCCTCACCGATCCCATTGGTTTATCAGGGGTATTGGCGATCTGCCTTTACTTTCCCATACAAGCCCTTGGCTGTGATGCGTCAGCTGCCGCGACGCTTTCCTGTACGGCTGCGCTGACTTTTTTCTGCCTGGTCAAGAAGCCTGATTTTTGAGCACTGTAGGACTAAAGATGGGTTCAAGCACTGCGAGCTTGGATATTAGAAAGCCATTCTGCGGGAGCAGATTCCTTTTTAGGGACTCCTATCGCATCGGTCCATAGGACATTGGTTAAGTTCGCGCCTTTTAGATTGGCTCCGGTTAAATCAGCACCTGATAGGTTGGCATTTGTAAGATTTGTGCCCCGTAAATCAGCGTTTTGTAGATTTGCCCGTTGTAGACAAGTACTCTGAAAATTAGTGGCTGTCAGGTCTGCGTCTCTAAAGCATACGTCTGTAAAGTCTGCATGGTTTAGGTTGCTTCCTTCCAAGTTAGCGGCTGTAAAATTGGCCTTGATACCGATAACCTGGGAAAGATTGCTCCAGCTCATATCTACTGATGTAAATTGAGCCTGGGTTAATTGGGCAGTGGCCCAGTCAGTCTGGTACAGGCAAGCACCACTAAAATCAGCTCCTTTAGCCCATATTCCCCATAGCTGAGCATTGGAAAAATTGGCATTCTGGGCAGATATTTCGCAGAGTGTTGCACCATTCAACTTAGCCTTGGCAAAGTTTGCTCGCGCCAAATTGGCCGCAGTTAAATTGGCACAGCTCCAATCGGCTCGCCGGACATCAGCATCTGTCAAATCAGTCCACAATCCTTGGAGCCAAATAGCGACCGTATCTTGTAAGTTGGCACCAATAAAGCGAGCACCACTCACATCGGCCCATATAAAACTGCTTTTAGACAAGTGACTTTGAATAAAGTCTAATCCGCTCAAATTTGCTTGGTAGAAATTAGCCTTTGGTAGCTGAACACCAGGAAAACTCCGCTCAGCACTGTGATACCGTTGCCAAAAAGTCAGTATATTCATTGTACTCAGGTGAAGACGGCATAATCATGCACCCCCTAACTGCGCCTCACCTGAACCACATTTATCCAGGGACGTTTAATGCACCATTTTGCTTTAGCCAGGTAACCTGCGTTTCGGTTAATCCCTGTACGTCAGTAAAGAGGGCTCCTGCTACCTGCGCAGCGGTAAAGTCAACCGCTGTCAGATTTGCGTTTTCAAGATTTGCCTGCTGTAGGTTGACGCCTGCTAAATTTGCACCTGCAAGATTAGCGCTTTCAAACTGGGCACCCATCATGGATGCATTGGTCCAATCAGTCTCAATCAAACTGGCTCCATTTAAAGTTGCCCAGTCAACCTGGGCCTGTATTAGTACAGCACCATCTAGCGTTGCCTGTTCTAGCGTTGTATTGAGTAAGTTAGCTTGAGCTAGAGTCGCCCCATTAAGTTTGGCCTCTACAAAATGCGCTGATTCTAAGTCAGCTTGTTGCAAATTTGCGCTTAGTAATGTGGCGCGATCGCAATTGCTCCGGGTCAGGTTAGCCCCTTCAAAAATAGCTCCGCTAAAGTCAGCGTCGGTCAGTGTTGCTTTGACCAAATTAGCCCAGCTGAAGCGAGTGTTATGGCCGATGGCATTGGATAAATCAGCTTGGGTCAAGGTGGCAAATGATAGGTCTGCTTCAGTTAGATGGGCACCATGAAACTTTGCCTTGGGGGCGTGTAGCTCACGGAAAATACCCCGCTCTAAACGGGCGCGAGTCAATTCTGCTGCATCCAAACGAGCTTTATCAAATCGACCTTCTGACAGTACTGCTAAAATCAACGTGGCCTTTGAAAAATCAGTCCCTTCGCAGGACGCTCCAGTCAAATTTGCCTGTCTTAGGTAAGCCTGGGTAAAGTTTCCTCGATCCAGAGCTGCTCCGCCCAGGTCAATTTTACTTAGCTCGGCTCGACGCAAAGATTCATGATGACTGACTTTTGCAAGCACTTCGCTGACAGTAAGCTGGGCCATAATGCCAAAAATCCTTAGTATGGTATCAGAAGTAACACTTTGCTTTCTTTAATCGTATAGTACGCAACAGTTTTTTGGGATCCCCTATGAGTTAAAAATTGTTAGGGGCTTTGTTGGGTTTTCATGACATTTTGTTGGCCGATGGGGCGTGAATGGCGCTTAGTGTATGTTTTGCTGGCTGACAGCACTCTAATTTCATGACTTCTAAAAATCTGGTGACCGCTGGTGATGGGGGTGTTGTTGCTAATATGGCGACACCAATCACCCGCTCCAGGGGAACAGGTAGTGGGCGAATTTCAACAGTTTCTGGGATGGGCATAGCGGCTAAACGAGGTAAGATAGCTGCCCCCAACCCTTGTGCCACCATACTCACAATGGTGGAATCTTCTTTCACGTTGTAAGCGACCTTTAGGGGTTGTTGCCAACGCGACCAATGTTCTCGCACGGCTGTGGTGCACTCGGCATAGTTCAACAAAATAAAGGACCGTTTGGATAGTTCCTCCCAGGTAATGGGAGTGGTCAGAGTATGTTTAGTTTTGGGTAATAGAACCACGTACTCATCACGGATAATTTCCCAGGTGGTAAAGTCTTCTGATCGGGGCAAGGGCAATAGGCCTAGGTCTGCATTTCCAGCCCGTAATGCTTGTTCTACACCTGCCGGGTCGAATTCATCCAGGCTCACTTCGACGCGGGGGTGTGCTCGCTGAAACTCAGCAATTTTAGGGGGTAATAAATGGGTGGCTGCACTGCGAAAAGAGGCAATCCGCAGACGGCTATTGTAGAGAGCTTTTTCGAGATTGACTTCGTATTCAATTAATTCTCGTAAGTCTAAAATCTGTTGCGCGTGAGGTACGACGCGTGCGCCAATGACGGTGAGTTTGGCTCCTAAGCGTCCCCGTACTAGCAGTGGCACATTGAGTTCATTTTCTAGGGATGCGATCGCACGGCTGACCGCTGACTGAGACATGTCTAACTGCATGGCGGCATCGGAAAAACTGCCACATTGGCTAATCATCACAAGCACCTTGAGTTGGGAAATGTTCATAGATAAGACCTATGCGGTTTGCGCATAGATAGATTCCGCTGGGCGATTTGATTCTGCAGATCGGGCTCGTTAATGTAAGGGCATCATCACGATTGAGCAGCCACATTAACTCTTATGTTTGAACTATATCCGTTTGAAAAGTTTCGAGATACGCCTAGCGTTCAATTTTTTGATATTACAGTTCCTACCTCCAATGCCCGTGATTTAGTGTTTCATGAAGGGCCTGCCATTAGTCCCCACAGTGCTAAAACCGGTGATTGGCAATTTTATTTACACCCCCGTCAAGAAGATAATTTATTGGCACTATCAGGAGGGCGGACATTTTATCTAGTTAACTTTAATTGGGATTATCCATTCCATCGGGTACGACTGGAGCAAAATGATCGAATCTTGCGGATTCCGCCCGGTACGTTTCATCGTTCTGAATCGGATGTTAAGGGGTCGTTGGTAATCAATCAAGCTGTGCGTCAGGCTAAGGCGACTGTTCACAGTGAGTTCCGAGTTTATAACAGTGCTGAGATTCCGAAGCTGCGGGCGTTACTAGCGTCTGGTTTGCAACCCATTAACCACGGCTTTGCTGAGCCAGAGGAGATGATTGAGTCACCCATGGCTGCCTAGTGATTCAGGGCAAACGTTGCTAACTTATGCGGCGTCTACCGACTATCGGTGGACGCTTTTGTAATTTGGGCTTTTATCATTGAGAATAATGGCTATTTCCACGTAACCCGATCCTATGGGGAGCATCGATGGCTGACTCAAAGATGACTAAACTGTCGCAGTTACCCTGGCCAGTATGGGTAGGCGCGTCCTTAGCGCTGCATGTGGGGGCGTTAGCTGTTGGCTTACCAACTATTTTGCGTGTAGATCCACCGCCCAGCAGTTCCATAGATATTCCGGTCACGCTGGTGGATGAAGGCTCTCTACCAGCGACTGCTCCCCAGCCTCCAATCCCTACAACGTCTGTCCCTAAAGAGTCTGTAACTCAGTCTAATCCTCTTGGTGGCCAGAATCCTACGGTAGCTCCCCAGATCAGGCCTCAAGTTGTTAAGCAACAGGAGGCACCCCAGACAATTACACCCAAACAGCCAGAGCCGACATTGCCGGTAGACACACCTCTTCCGGAGAAACCAGTTACTAAGCCGACTAACGAAGTCGAAACCCCTGACGATGTTGACATCCCCGACGACTTTACGACAGAGACTCCAGCGGCTACCGATGAACCGGCTTCAGCCGATGAGGACAACCAAAATTCTGAATCTGACGTGGGCAATGGCGCAATTTTAATCAGTATTGCAGGTACTCCGACCGTCCCGAAGGGCACTCCAGGTGATTGGCCAGATATTTTGCCCGTCTTGCAAAGCACATCAACGTTGAGTGTTGCTAACCACGATTGCAATGCTGCTATACCAGCGGGTGACGTGACCGTGGGGGCGTTGATTGGTGCGGATGGTTCTGTGATTGAAGTATTTGTACCGTCTGGGGGGGATTCGGTGGCTGCACCCATTGCGAGCTGTTTACTCATCCATGTGCTGCATGCGAATCCGGCTGCTATTCGGTTTAGCCCTGCTTACACGGGAGATCAAGCTGTTATTACTGATCGTGTGCGGTTAACCTTACGTTTTTCTGCGGGCTAAATAAAAATAATGATTTGATCAGAACGCTTTATAGGAAACTATGCTAATCTAGCAAAACTGGTTAAGCATTAGCCTTATCTAGTTATATATCCTGCGGGTGTAGTTTAGTGGTAAAACCTTAGCCTTCCAAGCTAATGATGGGGGTTCGATTCCCCCCACCCGCTTTAATTCTTAAACGCTATGCTGATGGCAGCATCGTCGCGGGCTTCTCTGTTGTCTATGAAACTGCGTGAGCTGAAAATCAAGGTCTATGAAGCGTGGGAGTTTTTAAGTGGCTATCGCGGTTGTGTGGTGCTGCCTGAAAACTTTAAGGGCGGAGTGCGTAAGGAATTTGGTGACCTTCGGTATAAGGAAACCTGGATTCGAGCATTGGCGCGCTATGAGGCACGAGGTACTCAATGCTTGTCATGACTGTCTCGATGCCCATTCCCTTGTGCTCCATACCTTGAACTTCACGGAGGATCGGTGGGACTATGAGTTTCGCCACCGGATTTTCGATGAATTTCTCATCATTCCTGATGCATTGGATCTGCTCAAGCTTGGTTTAGAGCAGCTGATGTCTGAGTCGTTCTCATCCAGTGACAGAAGAGGTGTGAATGGCTGTTATCAATTGGTGGCAGAACAACAAGGAAGAGACCGATGCTCAACTGAGCTTGCTGGGCGAATCTCAATCGCTCACGCGGCATGAACAGGTAGATGCTGAATCACTATTGTCTCGGCCAAAGGCCACATCATGGTTGATAGCCGTGTCGAGATCAATACGATCATTGTCATTGCCTGCGTGTACCTTATCATTGCCATTGCCAGAGAGAAGATTTTTAGGACTGTTGGAAGACTGTGCGCGGTTTTAGGTTTATTAGAGTTGTTGTCTCCTATATTAGGCCTTTGGTTATTGGTCGGTGGTTCTACGACAGGCGTAATCGGCTCACTGACGGGAGATATGATGGCTGGTTTTGGTTGATTAGGTTTTAGGGTTAGACGGTTTAATTGGCCCTGTGGCTTGGGTCTGTGTATGCTAGAACGGTAAGGTAGGTGTAAATTACCAGGCTATTACCGTAGATCCATGAGAGTCAAAGCGTTTATAAGCATTGTAGGATTAGGCGCATTGGCGGCTGTGCTAATTGCCACTAACCCTGGTCAAGAGCAGTACAATACCTTTGCAGCAGAAACCCTACAAAGTGAAGCCCGTGCAGCCTTTTGTCAGGCAGACGAACTTGACAGCTGGCTAGGGGATTTAGGTCAAGCCTTGGGAAATATTTGTGAGACGGCGATTGAAAAAGGAACCTTAATCGGTGAGGATGACCTCAAATCATTTATAGAGGAGAATACCCAGCGCCAAAACTTTTTGGTATGTAGTCTCTATACCACTCAAATTCCAGCGGTACGTGTCAGGATTCTGGCAATTTTTAACCGATTTATTCCCATTCAACAAACGGTGGGTTAAATCCGATGGCAGACTCTCCTATTTATCTTGACTGTCATGCAACAACACCGGTTGATCAACGTGTTGTTACTGCTATGTTACCCTTTTTGACAGAGCATTTTGGTAACCCCAGTAGCACGCATCAATATGGCTGGACAGTTGAAGCAGCTGTTAAAAAGAGTCGTGAGACCATTGCAGAAATCATTAATGCCCAGCCAGAAGAGATTGTTTTTGCCAGTGGTGCTACTGAGGCTAATAACCTGGCAATTAAAGGTGTAGCTGAAGCCTACTTTAACTATGGCAAACATATTATTACGGTACAAACAGAACATAGTGCTGTATTAGATCCCTGTCGTTATTTAGAATCGCTAGGATTTGACGTCACCTATTTACCGGTAGAATCTGACGGTCTAGTCTCGTTAGAAACACTTAAAAAAGCAATGCGTTCAGAGACTATTTTGGTTTCTGTGATGGCGGCTAATAACGAAACTGGAGTATTACAGCCGATAAAAGAGATTGCTACACTGTGTCAGGAACGTGAAATTTTGTTCCATACGGATGCTGCTCAGGCGATTGGCAAGGTGCCTTTGGATGTGCAGGATATGAATATCCATTTAATGTCGATGACGGCCCATAAAGTTTATGGACCAAAAGGAATTGGGGCACTCTATGTGCGGCGACGACAGCCTCGGGTCAACTTAGCAGCTCAGCTTCATGGTGGTGGGCATGAACGTGGTATGCGTTCAGGCACTCTAGCTCCACCACAAATTGTTGGGTTTGCTACGGCACTTGAGCTAGCTACGGTAGAAATAGGTTCAGAATATAGGCGGTTGAGTGGTTTGCGATCGCACCTCTTAACATATCTCAACCAACTACCCGATATCCATATCAATGGCCATCCCACTCAGCGCCTACCTGGTAATCTCAATGTCAGCTTTGGTGATGTCGATGGTCAGGCGTTACTGCTAGGGCTGAAACCAGTGGTAGCACTCTCCTCAGGGTCTGCTTGTAGTTCAGCCAGTACGGCTCCATCCCACGTTCTCAAAGCCCTTGGTCGTAGTGATCGGTTAGCCTATGCATCGTTGCGGTTTGGCTTGGGCCGCTTTACCACCAAGCAGGACATTGATCGTGTGGGACAAGCTGTCGTTAAAACTGTAAAGATTCTACGAGCACTCTAATCCTTTGTGAAAAGGAATTAATGATATCAACTTAGCTTGATTAGCTGGGCATCTTGGGATAGTTAACTCGACATCATAAAGCGAGGGTGTATCACAATGTCAAATACTGCTTTAAACACATGGACAGTGCGGGGAAAGTTAGCCACTGATGTAGTGGTTTCGACGATCGATATGGAGAATGACCAACCCACCAAGGTGGCAGATGCCACCTTGTATGTTCATAGTGCGCGAGGTCGCAATGAATCGTTTACGATGACTTTGAATATCTGGGAAGGATCAGCCGCTTGGAGAAGCTTACCGTTGTTAAAAAAAGGAGCACCGATTATCTGTATTGGTAGTGCTGAACCTAGCCCCTATATTTCGCAGGTAGATGGTATGCCTAAAGCTGGCTTAACGATGGATGTGATCGATATTGATGTGAAAAGCTGGCTTGACGATAGGTACCCTAGTCAGCGACTTCGGTACAATATTGTTGCGTAAGACCCTCGGGCTTAGGGGTAAAATTACTTGCCCATCTGTCGCTTCAGTTCTTCCAGTTCTGCTTCAGTTTCCCAACGTTGAAAGCTCTCTTCCAGGGGGTCTAAGGGTTTGGCTTGGTAAGGGCTACGATTCCAGCCAGTGGTACTGGAGTCTTTAGGGGGAGACGACTGTGCTGCGGTTTGGGCAGTGGCGATTTTTGTTTTGAGTTCTTGGCGTTTAGCGTGGATCTGCTGTTGTAAGGTTTGGGTTTCAGCTAACCGTGCCTTGATGCTTTTCATCTGACCCCACAGGTGATTCCCTTGACGCAGCAGTGTGGCTTCTCGTTCTTTAGCCGGTGTGACCAAATCAAACCGCTGGGCAGCTTCTGCTTTGGCAATTCGCTCATGCCAGCGTTTGATATCTTTGACTGTATCGAGCACCGCTGTTTCTAACTCAGCCTCACGCCGTTTAAGGGTAGCCAAGGTAGCGATCGAATCTTCCTCTTGCCCTCGAAGTTGCTCTTCAAGCGCTATCATCTCCAAGTGGGGATGAGCTTTTAGAAATTCATCTAAGCGAGTTTCTAAAAAACGGCTGAAATCATCAAATATGCTCATTTATTACTATGTCAACCCCATGCAGCCACAGATCAAGCAAACCGTTCTTAACATAGTGCACTTAAAACTGTTGCCCAATATAAATTGAGCGAACTTCACCATTACGTCGTACTACGACCTCTTCGTTGTTAATTGAAACAATACTCCAGCCACTTCCCCCGATGGTTTCACCAATGTAAACCCGCTGTGATGAGCCATTAACTTCAAAGAGGGCAGCAGAGCGATCGCCCAGTTCTAATACACCGACTAGCTCATAGCTATTGTTGGTGGCAATATTGGGGATCGGCTCATTGGTATTGGTTTCGCTAGAGGGGGCTATTGCCGTATTAGGAGCGGGTAAAGTAGGTGGCAGAGTAACAACGTTAGGTACAGCGTTGTTAGGGATGGCGTTGGGCGTAGCGCTGGGCGGCACAGTATTAGTATTAGGGCGTCGGTTTTGATTAGCGCCTGAACCAGGCTGTAACAGGGGAACAAATACACGCTCGATCACATTATTCGAGCGTTGTCCGGATGCTTGGCTATTAGCAGGCTGAGACGGGGCTGATGCAACTGCACCCGGTGTTTGTGTTTCGACCTGCGCACTACGCTCACCGCTAATCACCCGTAATGAACGCTTGAGATATTCACCAAAGGCTGCATCATCCGGTAGTGTGGACGATGCGGGCGGTGGAGTCGTTGATACAGCTGAGGGCTTAACTAAGGGAAAGGTAGGCTGTTGCCGCAACCACCAAATGCCTACGGCTGCGATCGCTGATAATCCTAATGCACTCAGCATAAAATTCCGCCAGTGCCGCTTATGGCCAGATTTATTAGGTGATTGGTTGGCTGTATCAGTCTTGGTGTCACCTAATTGTGTTTCTGTCAGAGGTGCCTGTGCGTCGGCATCTACCGCTGGCTGGGCGAAGACTGGCACAATCATTGCTGGCACAGTTACTGGCTCAGAGCGCAAGTCAGACTGTGGTTCCTGCGCTGGTTCGATAGGGTCGGCGTAAATGGCAGTTGCGTCACCCGCTAAGATACGATCAACATCGTCAAAAATTTCATCCATCAAATCTTCTGCATAGGCTTCGACCAAAGTGTCAGCTTCTTGGGAAGTGCCTGCAGGGGCAGTTGCCATGGCATTGGACTGTCTAGATTGGCTCATAACTTGACATGTACGATTTGATAGTAGTGACTGTGGTCGAACTCACAATAGCCGATAATCTATAGGCAAGATGCCTAGAAAGTTAGCAGAGTATACAGCAAACCGAAAGGAAAATTTCAATCTTTCAGAAAATATGCTGCCAAAACTAGTTTGATAAGAAAGCTGAAAGCTTTTTAAGTCAAACTTTTAGCGATTTTTGGGGATGACAATACGAGAGTTACAGCTATATTAATTTTTACAGCGCTAGTCTAGCTTTACTTAGCAAAAAAAATACTGCATCAAAGCCATGATGCAGTATCCCTTGTTCAAAAGTGTAATTAGCACCTAGCTAAGGTGTGGGAAATGTCAAGGTGCCCGAAAGTTAGACTCAGGGCGAGGTTAAGGGTTTCCAATATTTTTACTAACCAACCCACAGAGTCTTGCTTTGCCAATTCGTAATGATTAAACAATGTGGATAATCGACGCTCTAAATACGGTTTTACCTTGCTACATAAAAGCAAAATCCTGAGGAGAAGGCCTGTGGTCAGTGTTGCGCCCAGGTTATTGATCAGGTCGATAAACACAAAGTGAGAGTGGGAACCTGCTGGATCAACGACTAGAAAGTTAAACAAATTCGAACATGTGCGGACTAATAGAAAGTCATTAAGCCGCTGATCGTCATTCTCAGGATAAATATCCTGTAGATTTTGATACAAAGCATCGTTAAAATGCTGACGACCATAGGCCGGGTCAACACCCGATACCAGGTATTCATATAGGTCGTCTTTAAATGACTTAAACGTAACGGACTCACAACACTGGTTACGGAATCGTAGGGCTAAATCCCGATAAGTCCTGCCGTTGGCATCCTTGCCAGAAAACTGCTGAAGGGAATCAACAAGTTCGCGATCGCTCAATAATGTGGGGTTTTTAGAGGGCCGTAACCACTGCCCCTGTTTATCAAGCAGGCCTTCCCGCTTTAATCGAGACCGCCGTACTCGATAGTTGACGTATTGCGATAAATCCAGCTCCATCTTTTTTTGTGCCTGGTGCCGCATACGACGGACATGGGTTTTTTGCTCTTTGGGGCTCTCTTCACTGAGTAAACAATGCTCGTATAAGTAAGGATAGCGACCAATCAGAGTCCCTAAAGGCTGGCGAGACCGTAGCCCAGGCTCGTCATTTCCCTCCATTGCCTGAACCAGGCGCTTGAGCATAACGTACTGCTCAGTTTTTCTAAACTGAGAAACGATGTCTCGTAAACGCCGAACAGAGCGGGCCCGAGACACTTCTCGAACAGCTTGGCTAGGAATGTAGTCAAACAGAGTTACCAGCTCAGCAATGGCCGGTTGATATTCACGGTTTTTTTGCCATCGATTGATTAGGATATGGCAGCAGCGATTCAGAATATGGTGAAAGTACATCTCAGCATGGGAGTCCAGAAGAATCTTATCGAGACTGCTAACAACCTGACGATCACAATAGCCAGTACCATCAATGAACAGCGTATTGAAGCGATCAATTAAGACATCAGGCTGCTCCAAATTGACACAGCCTAACCAATGGTCATAAAGTACCTGTTCTTGTGGACTAACTAATCGCGCACCGTAATTAGATTGCGAATAGCTTGATTGAACGTTCACCAGTGAAACCTCAGCAAATACACCTACGTAGACAAAATCAATACAGGGAAAAACTTACGGCGACCAAAACTATTGTCAAACTGCTTCAAGTCTAACTGCTTATGATGGCCTGAGACAGCATGAAAGTTTACAAAAAACCTTGAAAATTACTGAAGGGAGAGCAAACTAACTATGTAAGCGGATAAAGCAGTTGGAGTTGTCAGAGGTTCAACTAAAACAACAACAGCCAAACAAAAGTAAACATTGGTAGACACTAGTGATGGGCCTACGCAAGCCGAGATTAACACCTTCCTCCATTTCTAATAGTGCTTTGGTACACACTTAGTATTTCGGTACACACTTGGCTTACGCTTCATATAGTTTAGCCTATGGGGATTTTCAGATAGGCTGCGTCTAACCTAAGCTCTGCTAAAGCTTCTGTAAACTTACTGACATTGCTTCATTAAGCCTATATGTAGTGCAGGTGCTACCTCTGATGGTTCTGTCTTGCTTGATTTACTTAAAACTTTGTTATGTCTAGCTTTGCTCTTATTTATCAGGTTTTAGAGGCCCTTGGTGATCAAGTTGTAGGGCATACCCTCAATGCCAATTATTTGGAGCAAGTAGTTGGTCACATTAGTACAGATACTCGCACAATCGAGACCCATGATTTATTTTTGGCGCTAGAGGGTGAGCGCTTTGATGGTCATAGATTTGTGGAGCAGGCGATGGCCACGGGTGCGATCGCAGCGATTACTCGCCAAGGGGTCATCACTGCTGATGTGCCGCGCATTGAGGTTAACGATACCCTGGTGGCCTATCAGACCATCGGTCGCTGGTGGCGACAGCAATTGGGGTTACCCGTGGTGGCGATCACGGGTTCGGTCGGCAAGACAACCACTAAGGAGCTGATATCGGCAGCCTTAACCTGCCATGGTTCTGTTCATAAGACTCGTGCCAACTTCAATAACGAAATTGGTGTGCCTAAGACCCTGCTCGAAATGACGGTTGACCATGATTATGGTGTGGTCGAAATGGGGATGCGGGGGCCCGGAGAAATTGCATTGCTAGCGCAGATAGCACAACCCAATGTGGCAGTGATTACTAATGTCGGTACGGCCCACATTGGTCGGTTGGGCTCTGAGCAAGCGATTGCTGATGCTAAATGTGAGCTGTTGGCAAATATGTCGATTGAGGGGACTGCTGTACTCAATTACGATAATCATCGGTTGATGGATACAGCTGCGCGGGTATGGTCAGGTAAAACGATTACCTATGGACTCACTGGTGGGGATGTGCGGGGTCAGTTTCAGGGGGAAACCATGGTCGTGGATAATGTGCTGCTGCCATTGCCGTTAGAGGGTGAACACAATGCCTTGAACTATTTGAGTGCGATCGCGACACTCCAGGCCTTAAAGCTTGATTGGCAAATGTTGAGTCATGGCTTGACCGTTGATATGCCGACTGGGCGGGCTCAGCGGTATGACCTGGCGAACGATATCGTTCTACTGGATGAAACCTATAATGCTGGAGCGGAGTCCATGGTAGCTGCCCTCAGGTTACTTAAACATCAACCAGGTCAGCGCCATATCGCTGTGTTAGGCACCATGAAAGAGCTAGGGCACAAGTCTTTAGAACTGCATCAGATGATAGGAGAAACGGTCCAAGCCTTAGGAATCGATCACCTATTTATTTTGGCGGATCCGGCGGAAGCGGCAGCCATGGCATTGGGAGCTGGCAAGGTACCCTCCAAAAAATTTGTTAGCCATGGGGCTTTAGTGCAGCATCTCCAGCAATTTATTCAGCCAGGGGACCGATTACTGTTCAAAGCATCGCGCTCGGTTGCAATGGATCAAGTGGTGCAGCCCTTACGCTCGTCCTAGAACACCTCCATTGCCTGCTGGTCAGCAAAGCCCAGCAGACGCCTATTTCTGCTGCGGAAAACTTTGGTTTAACTTGAACCTTAGTTAAGCGTCACAGAATCTGCTCTACAATAAAAAGCCTGACACTTTTTATACAGTCTGGTTGTGGCTCTGACCCTCACACAAGAGCATATTGAACGCATGCAATCTCATGTAGAGCAGGTATATCCCCATGAGGGCTGTGGTTTGCTTGTGGGGACATTTGACGCTGAGACCGACGCAAAAAGGTTGGTTGATGTAGCGCTATTAGATAATGCGTGGGCCCCTGATGTTGCCATCGAGTGGGGGAATCAGAAATCCTCGACGACTCTGACAAAAGCACGACGCTATTGGATTGATCCCAAAGATTTGTTGGAGACCCAGCGTCAGGCTAGGGAAAATGGCTTGACCATTATTGGGGTGTTTCATTCTCACCCTGATGCTGAGGCGGTACCCTCGGGGTGCGATCGCGATCTAGCCTGGCCTGACTATGCTTACATCATTATGTCTGTGCATCACGGCAAAGTCGTCGACCTTAAAAACTGGAAGTTAGATAGCAACCATCAATTTCAACCAGAGCCCCTAAAAATTGTCCCAGCTTCTGCGGCCAAGGATCGAATGCCGCTCTTGTCGTCCTGAAATAAAAAACAACACTATCCTGCAGTGTTGCCCAGACTCTTCCAATCCTTTTTTGCTCTCAAGGAACCATGCTGAATCCAAATTTGGATGACATCCAACTCACGAAAGAAGACTATGAACGCTACTCACGGCATTTGATTCTGCCCGAAGTTGGCGTTGATGGTCAGAAACGACTTAAGGCTGCCAGTGTACTGTGTATCGGTACCGGTGGTCTTGGTTCTCCCTTAATTCTGTACCTAGCAGCTGCTGGTATTGGTCGTATCGGTCTCGTTGATTTTGACGTGGTTGACTATTCGAACCTACAGCGTCAAATTATTCACGGTACTTCCTGGGTCAACAAGCCTAAAATTGAGTCTGCCAAAACTCGTATCCTCGAAATCAACCCCCATTGTCAGGTCGATTTATTTAATACGCGTCTTAGTTCTGACAATGCCCTCGAAATTTTTGAGCCCTATGACATTGTGGTAGACGGTACCGACAACTTTCCAACCCGTTACTTGGTTAATGATGCCTGTGTGCTGCTCAACAAACCCAACGTCTACGGGTCTATTTTTCGGTTTGAAGGTCAGGCAACTGTCTTTAACTATGAGGATGGTCCCAATTACCGCGATCTCTATCCTGAGCCCCCACCGCCGGGGCTGGTTCCTTCCTGTGCGGAAGGAGGAGTTCTGGGCATTCTCCCTGGCATTATTGGTGTAATTCAGGCGACTGAAACTATCAAAATCGTTTTAGGCGAAGGCACTACCTTGAGTGGTCGGTTATTGTTGTACAACTCCCTTGATATGACATTCCGGGAGCTAAAGCTACGGCCTAATCCAGTACGTCCTGTGATCGAACAATTAATCGATTACGAACAGTTCTGTGGTATTCCTGATGCCCAAGCAGCTGAAGCCGAGCAAAAGGCTGCTATTGCCGAAATGAGTGTTCTTGATCTCAAAGCTTTACTTGACAGTGGCAGCGACGACTATGTTCTGCTGGATGTCCGTAATCCCAATGAGTACGAGATCGCTAAAATTCCTGGCTCAGTCCTGATTCCACTGCCAGAAATTGAAAATGGTGCTGGCATTGAAAAGGTGCGTGAGCTGGTTAATGGTCATAAACTGATTGCCCACTGTAAGATGGGTGGGCGTTCTGCTAAGGCGCTTGCCATTCTCAAGGAAGCAGCAGGCATTGAAGGTACCAATGTTATCGGTGGTATCCTGGCCTGGAGCCGTGAGGTCGATCCATCAGTGCCTCAGTATTAAGACCCCTGACCCTAAAGCCCTCTCCCCAGGGAGAGGGGCTTTGATGTTTTGTGTACAGATGTTGCATGCAATGTCTTTTTAACTATGTCTCTCAAAGACCGCATCAGTGACGAGATTAAAGCCGCGATGAAAGCCCGCGATAAGGTGCGTTTAGAAACCGTTCGCAGCATTAAAAAAGTTATCCTCGAAAAAGAAACAGAAGTGCGTCCCAAAGGCCAGGATGCATTGACACCCGATCAAGAAATCGAAGTAATTACTCAGTTAGCTAAACAGCGTAAAGACTCCATTGAGCAGTATAAAAATGCAGGTCGCGATGATTTAGCTGAAAAAGAAGCTCAAGAATTGGCGATTTTGCAAGAATATTTACCTGAGCAAATGTCCGATGATGAAATAGAGGCTGTGATTGATGAGTTAATTGCCAAAACTGGAGCTAATGGACCCCGCGATATGGGTAAAGTTATGGGGCCTGCCATGAAACAGATGAAAGGTAAGGCTGATGGTGGAAAAGTTCAGGCGTTAGTTAAAGCAAAGTTAGCGGGTAGTTGATATTGAAAATGTTTTGAAGCCTGACTTTTTCCTTCAGTCGACTTCAGAAAATGAGCATGAATTTTGAACAGACAGCGAAAAATTCAATAGATTATGGGTGCACATCAATCGTTGATGTGCACCACTTTTTTGGTCAAAGTCTCACAATAGTTTTAAATTATCGTCGAGATTGATAATACACTTTTTGGCCTTTATTGGGTACAAAGATGCACTCATGAGATGATCGCCAGAGGCTATGCCAGATAGAGCCTGTAGCCTCACGATAATAATCTCCTAGGATAGGTTTGATGGCCTTAGTTGCATCTTTGAGATAGTAGTGGGGCATGTTCAAAAAGATATGGTGAGCCACATGGGTACCAATGTTGTGATGAATATTGTTGAACACTCCATAGTTACGGTCAATTGTTGACAGTGCTCCCTTAAGAAAGTACCAGCTATCATTGCGATACCAGGGTATATCAGGCTCAGTGTGGTGTAGAAACGTCACTAAATCTAGCCAAATTATAAATACTAGATAAGGCATGACATAGAACTTAATCAAAAAGACCAACCCAAACTGTAATCCAAGCCAACCCAAAAAAACAACAAAGCAGGACCATAGTGTAGTACTGGTGATCACATCCCACTTCTCGGAGGGACGAAATAAATCGCTGTCGGGCATAAAGTGAGAGCCTTTACGACCAGGAGAGCGATAAAACAAATAGAGGGGATAAGCCAATAAAAACAGATTAAACCGCACAAATCTGCCAAGAGCGGTCATAGAATTGTACTTCTCCTCGGACATAGGATACCAGCTCTCGTCGGTATCAATATTGCCTGTATTGGCATGGTGAGTACGGTGGCTAATACGCCAGCCGTGAAACGGTACTAAAAGAGGGATATGGCTGAGGTGTCCAATGAGATTATTTAGCCATTTGTGCTTAGAAAAGGAGCCATGGCCACAGTCATGGCCAACAACAAACAAGGCCCAGAACATGGTGCCTTGCATTAGCCAAAAGAGAGGAAAAAATAGCCAAGAATTGAGGCTATGAGCTATGCCATACAGACCAGCAATAATTCCAATGTCGAAGCAAAAGTAAGCTAAGGAGCGACTTGTGGAGGGTTCAAAACAGTAATCTGGAATCGCATCCTTGAGATCTTTCAGGGTAAATGGAAGCTCGCGCTTAGAGATGTCTGAAGACCTAGTTGGGCAGGTGGTTAATTGCACTTAATACCTATGTTTGACGTCTAAAATCAAACTTTTCAGCCGGACACAGTGTAGACTTGCATATTTAGCCTGCATCAAACCTTAAAGATGATTTACAAAGCTTTACAATACTATATATCGAGCCATGGACGTGAACTCTGGTAAGTGATTCCGGGAAATGTTCTGACAAAAGACCGAGTCTTTATCAGCATTTCACATAGGTTGGGGCAAATGCATTGTCTGGATTTAAGGACTTTCCGCAAAATACTGCCGCTTTTCCGGGGAATAAGCTGCAAGGGGGAACGTGAGAGGAGTTGGGGAGAAGAGTGGCTATTTATGATAGCTTCCACCTTGTAAGATAGTCTTACTTCGATAAAGTTGTTCTAATAATAATAATTGTGCCACTTCGTGGGGGAAGGTCATCGCAGATAAGCTTAAAACTTTATCCGCTCGTTGTTTGAGACTATAACTAACCCCGGTTGGGCCACCGATAAAAAATACCAGTGTGCCAGAGGCTGCTTGACCCAACCAATGGCTAAATGTGACTGAGTCAAAGCGTTTTCCATCTTCTGAGAGGACTATTAGTTTGTCGTAGGTTTTTAGTAGAGCTAAGACTTTAGCTGCTTCAGTTTCTGGGTCTGTATCTTTAATTTCCAAGCACTCTAGCTCAGGTAATCGCTGGATATATGTATTGATACCATCTTTAAGCCAGCCTTTTTTAACCTTGCCAACTGCAATGATTTTTACCTTAGGAAAGCTCTGCCCCATGCGTGTTGAGTTGTAAGTTAAATCTTTACTCTACTGGTGTGGAGATAAATTCTGGTAAAGCTTCAGCATTAGCAGAGAATGCTGCTAGCTGGGGATAGTCTGCAGGGGTAATGATATCAGCTGTATATAGCTGAGTGAATCGCCAGGCAACAGCGCTAGTTATATCCGACTGCATGAGTGGATCGCAGGTGAGACTATCAGCCGCCTGTTCTAGTTGGGCATAGGCGGCATGCAGCTGCGTTGTGACTCGATCAAGCCACGGTTGATGCTGTTTCTCAGCTGGACGTAAGGTGCGCTCGTAGACAATTTGTACCGTCTTATCGCAGGCTACCAAAGCTAGCCCAATCAGCCTAAGTGCCTCGGGCTGATTGGTGGCGGGCATTAATCTATCGGCTGATATCCCTTCGATATGATGCAGGATCAGTGTGGAGTCGACCAAAACGGTGCCATCGTCAGTAACCAGGGTAGGGGCTTTGACGATGGGGTTGATCTGGCGAAAGGCATCGAAATCGCTAAACACTGACAGGGGCTTATGTTCAAACGGAATATTTAGCCGTTTAAGAGATATGGCCACTCGTCTAACGTAAGGCGAATCGAGCATCCCAATCAGCTGCATAGACATGCCAGGATTAAGTCAACATTTTTGAGGGTAAAAGACCCCGACGGTTATGGGGTTTACCTGAAATGTTTTGTTAGATATGACTAGTATTACTAATGCCGATTAAGTTAGGTATGAATTATTGCTGCTGGGTGACATAGTCAATCGCCCATCTAGCAGCGGCAAGACTGATGCGAGCCTGTTCCATGGACGATAGATTATCCCATTCGATGTCACGTACTGAATTAATCGTGGCATCTAATATTTCTTCTTGACCACGCATGGCATGGGCCAGTGGACGGGCCATTACCTGCAGGTCAGCATCATCCCAGCCAGTCAGGGTATCGCGAACACAGGCAATTAGCTGTTCGGCCAAGGGGCGACTGGTAGTAACTACTTGAGATGCTTTAGCTGTAATTTGAGCAATGACATCTTCAGATAGACGACGAGCAAAGCGCTGTGCTAAAGCTATCTCTACGGAAGTGCCGCCCCACAAGGTATCGAGCTTAGCTGACAAGGCTTGCCAACCAAGCTGGGCTTCCTCATCTGAAAGGGCTAGTTCATCACCAGCGTCAGCGATTTCGGTAAAGTAGTTTGAAGCGTCTGCCGGGGTCCATGGGTAAGGCGTTTGAGGTGACAGAATTGACTGCAGCATTTCCTGCTGAGCAAGGTTGTCTGTGGATAGGCGTTGCTGAGACGAAGAATTTTTGTGGTTGACCATGGTAGTGTTACCCTCCCATAAGTTCATTGAGCTGTGACAGGAAGAGGATACAGGCTTACTTCCAATTGTTCCGCATCTAATTGTTGAACTTAAGGCAAACTTACGCTAAAAGACGTAAGTTCGTATACCCCAACATCAAACCTCGTTTAAGTGCAAGCTCCTGATATGGCTTAATTAGAGGGCTTTAGCTAGGTACGGTAGGTTCTATTATAAATTCTAGCAAGCAACCATCAGAGCTACCAAATCGCAGCTGTGTACCTGACGATAGGGGAATTTCTTGGCGATGGATTTGCTGCCAACCTTCGGTGCTCAGATAATAGGTGCCATAACGGGAGAAGTCCCGCAGAAAATAGGTGGGTTCTGTCGGTTCGGATGCGGCTGTGGCCGCACGGCGGTAAAAGATTTCAGCGTGTTTACTGGACACCCAGGGTTCTCCGATCACCAAATCGTTATCGGGTAGTCTACCCACTCGCATCAAACCTCGGTAAATCGGCCAAACTTTACACTCACCGCCGATTTCTCTAATGCTAATGCTGTGGGTATGGACTCGTCCCCCAATGCCAGAATCCCCTGGTAAACGGGTAATGTCCGTTGGCATGGGTGTGAGTAGCTCACCGTCAAAATCGGGGTGCATGTACAGTACCGGCAACGTCCAGGCGGGTTGGTTAAATTTATAAAGGGTGAGTAAATGCTGACGTGCGATCGCAACCGCTTCATCCACCGGCTTACGCTCAGCCATGGCCTGGGCAAATTTCTGAATAAAGCTGAGGGCTTCTTCATCGGCAATGGAATCTCGCATGGCTAATACTGCCGGGACCCCATGGTGTAGAAGAACCTCTGCCAAACTGCTACGCGGAATGGCTTGCTGGCCACTACGTTCGGGTTGAGCGCCCCAGCAGGTGTTAAATACAGCTAGCTTGACCCGACAGCGAGTCAGGACTTGAGCGAGTTCTGTGCCGTTAAGGGTGGCATCGGGCTGCATAAACAATAAGCCACCATCGGGGGCAGGGATGCCATGACCTGCATAAAAGAAAACATTGTAGCGATAGCGCTCTAAATGCTTCACCAAGTCTGCTGGAGAGGGCTGTAAAAGCACGTCTACTTGACGAACGACTCGTCGGACGGGTCTAGAGTCGTTACGGTTTTCAAGGATACTTTTCAGTAGCTCAGCTTCCTTTTCCAGGCTCAGGGTAGCAGCAGCCCGGTCCTCGGTCGCAGGGGAATCATCATGACCCACGACCAGTAATATTCTTAAGCCGTTGTCTAAGCCCCAGTCGGCTAGGGGATCGACGTCACTGGTGGTGCGACTGAACAAAATCTGCTGATTTAAGGCAACAGCGGGACGACCAGGCTGGGATTGCATGATTTCCCACGGAACGTTAATTAATTCGGGGTCACGTACTTCCAAGCGGAGTCGCATCACTGTGCTTTGACCCTGGGCAATGCCACAGCTGTGATCCAGGCTGCTCTGGACTGGGCCATCGAACAACCACTGCCAGAGATTCAGGCCCAGGTGCTGCATTAACCGGCTACTGTAGCTATTGCTCTGGCCAGCATTAGGGGCATCACTGCTATCGTCTAACAGCAGCTGAGGTACATAGGCCGATGGCACATGGGGCACGTGGGGTAAGCCACGCAGGGAAAACATCGACTGCCAGGTTTGCCAGGCTTGGGATAGGGTATGGTTCCAAATTCGGTCGTGATGGACATGACCGCTGGGGAAGGGAGACTTTAATACCCAAATAGCATAATGCTCAGGATCAGCTGCGGTCAGTCGATCTAAGGCAAGCCATAGACAAAGTGACTCTGAAGATGACATTGAAACGGTCATAAACGTTCTGTCACAGTAGAAAGACAATACACACTTACTCAGATGTGCAGTTAAGGATGTCAGTGTCAAGGGCAACTTCTGCTAGCTGGGCCTCAAGTACCCAGCCCGTCGCCCCAGACTTTAGTGATGGTAACTCCGGTGTTGTGACAGTAGCATCTGAGATGGTTGGGTCTAAATCAACAGTGGGTGGCGATTCAGGTTTATCGATGTTGCTAGAACTTGGGCTGCTAGGCTGGCTTGTGGGTGATAAAGTGCAGATCTTTAATTTTACCCAACGGGACTGTTCAGCCGCTAGCTCTTGGCGAGTCAGAACCTGAACAATCGTGCCAGTGGGTAATTGGCCCAGATTGTTGGCGGCGTCCTCTGCGCTTTGGGGTGCATTTAGAAGATCCACCGGTTGACTCAACTGCAAATAGCTCCTTGGGGCGAGCAGCGGACTTGCCAAGTGACTGTCGTTGATGCCTACCGCCTCAATTTCTTGATCGATTTTATCTTGAATAGTTTCAGGGGGCGAGGGCGTTTTGTTAGGGGAGAATGCGATCGGTGAATTTCTAAAAAACACCATAGTTAGCGATGTTGCGGTACCTAAAAGTCCGACTAATCCCAATAGCCAGAGCCAGAGAGTTGCCGTTTTCTTGGGTGAGATAGAGGGCGTGGCAATGGACTCTCTGGGAACGATGGTTGGTCGGGATAATACCGTTGCTTGGGTGTTGGTAGGCCCAGGGACGTATTGCTCGGGGATGGGAGGAGGTACCGTTGGCGGTTTGCCTGATTGCAGATGTCCTGTAATCAGGCCGACGGTGACATTGTCATGTCCGTTATAGGTATTGGCGAGCTGGATCAGGCTAGTAGCCGCTGTAGCTGGTTTGGATTGCCCTTTGAGCAGCGGCAATAGATGACTTGGCCAATATTGCTCGACGCGATCATAGTCGCTTAACCCATCGGAACATAGAAGTAACACGATGTCATCATCAAGAATCAATCGCTCAATGGTGACATGCAGTGCCGTTGAGTGGCTCATGCCCAAGGCCTGAATCAAGGCTCCGGTGCCTGATCGATGGACTACATCGGCGTAGAATCCATAGCCTAAGCGGACTTCACGAGCAGCGACGTCATCGTCAAATGTAATTTGACGACAGCTGTTGGGGCTGATGTGATAAGCGCGGCTATCGCCTACGTGGGCAATGTATATGTGGACCCCGATAACTAGAGCCATAACCAGGGTGGTACCCATGCGATCGCGGGCCTGTCGATGGCCCTGATCATTGTGTTGGGAGATATTGTCATTGGCCACACTGATGGCTTGTTCGATGGCCAGGGTGATAGCGATCGGATCGGCTTGTGGTTGATGAGATAGCTGCTCTAGCAGTGGCGATAGCTGCTGCCCGATGGTTGAGATCGCAAGCTGACTAGCCACATCTCCCCCTTCGTGACCACCGATGCCATCACAAACTAAGAGCAATAGCGGTCGCTGCTCTCGAGGCTTGGCCTGAGGACCGAGAGCATGGGTTTGAACGGTCCCACTCGTGGGATAGCAAGCATCTTCATTGCGTTTACGGCTAGGGCCTTGGTCGGTCATAACTGCCAAGCCATAGGTGGCCTGGTAGCCGGTAGCGGTAGTGGCAATGGCCTGGTCCAGACAAGCAACTAAGACCTCGGCAGTGGCAATCTCCCCCTGGATTAGCTGGGTACAAAGGCGTTCTAAAAAATCACAAATAGATGGCTTGGCCTGGGGAATCAAGGTTTGCCAGAAAGTCCCTAAGTCTCTGAGAGTAGGAGGCTGAACATCAATTACGAGTTCTAATAAACGGATGAGTGAGCCGTGTACTCGTAATTGATGGTTTGAGAGCAAACTGCTTGCCACCTGCTGACCCATAAAATCTGACCATAGCCCTGCTATTTGCCAAAGCCAGTTGAGTTGTCTTAAGGGAGATGCTTTTGGCCATACTTCTTTCAAAGATGGCAATAGCGTTGGCTTGCGATTGCCAACGCTGGCAATTGCAGCTGTATCTAACAATAGGGTTTCATGGCCTGTGTCAGAATTCAGCAGGGCATAAGGTTGGGGGACATGGAGCCCATGGGTAGCCAGCATCAAATAGGGCCAGATATGGGTGGGTACCGGTTCTGGTGATGCTGGTGGTATCCCAGGCTCAGTGTCTAGGACGATCTGCTGATGTAGCCAAACATATCGCTTATCCAGATAGTCAGGCGCAAACTCTCCTGACCCGACTGCCCAAAGATAGCGGTGGGGTATATAGGTCTGACAGGAGGTACATTCTTGAGTACCTTCTGGGTTAATGGCCTGACATTCAGGATTAGGACACTTAATCACTCTCAGATACCACGCGGGGTAAGCCCATACTATAGTTGAGCACCCGGCTTCTCAGGTTGTAACTGATCTGTCCTGATTGCAGTAACGTTCTGACAAAGTGCTCTAGGTCAGAGCCAATGCGACGTAGGTTGTAATCTGTCAAAGCTTCTCCTGCAGCCGCTGCAACTAATCGCTCAAATTCTTTATAAACCTGCTGCAGCGCATCATCAGACCAATTAAACTCATTATCCGGATCAATATCCAAGGTGAGTTTGTTGTCGCTAGGCACTAGTTCATTGTTCTCAATGTCTGCCGCAAAGATATGGATATGGCGTGTGGTGGACTTGAGCAGCATAGATTGGTTCTTTATTTAAGACGCTTATATTGTAAACGTTTCCTCGTAACCCCTTGACCGGCTAATGTTTAGCTTTGTTAGCAATTTTACGAGGCTGCGCTGCGCCAATGTTGCGTCAAGCTTAGCAATTTGGGGCAATGGCAAACTATTTAAAGTTAATGCTGATTCGTCATGGTGAGTCTGTGGGCAATGCAGCTGGCCGTTTTGAAGGGCAGATGTCTACGCCCCTATCTGTGAAAGGGCAATGGCAGGCATCGCAGCTGGCGAACTACTTGCAGGCGCAGGGTTCGCCAACGTGTCTATATAGCAGCCCGTTACGACGAGCGGTGGAAACAGCAAACTATCTGATGCCGATCACTGGGGGCGAGTTGCAGCTAGAGTCGGCGTTACAAGAACTACACCAGGGAATTTTTCAGGGACTGACCTGGTCGGAAGCTAATCAGCAATATCCCCACATTTGTGCAGCCTTACTATCTACCCTTGACTATCAGCCTATTCCCGGCGCAGAGACTTTGATGGCGGCACATCGGCGAGCGTTAGTTTGGTGTCACACTCTGTGGCAGCGCCATACCCCTGGTGATTTGATTTGGATGGTTACCCACAGTGGGTTTATGCAGCAGTTGATTAGTGTGCTTTTAGGCTGCGATCGCAGCTGGCAAATTCCTATCGGTCATACCGCTTTGTTTGAATTTTGGTTACTCAAGCCAACCCCCACCAGTCAGAGCCAACATAATCCGGAACACTGGAAAATTATTAGATTTAACGAAACCCCTCACTTAGATCATCCAACTTAAGTAGTGAAGGTGTTCTAAGTATTTCAAGATATCGTCAAATACACGGAACTTTGAAGTAAATGAGAAGATTACTACGTTTTTGAGGTACCCTTGATTCCCAAGCCCTTGGAACATCTTGAGTAATCGGATGTCAATTCTAACCGGGCATTTTCTACCAATCTGGGATGATTGCAGTGATAGTCTCTTGGAGACTGTTTCAATGTCTACGACTACACTTACTGACGTTAATGACGTTTTTGGGCAAGCCCAAGATGGCAGCGTAGCAGCCATTATTCAAATTCTTAACGAGCGTTTTGCAGACAATGGCATCCGTACCCGTGCTGTGTTTGCTAATAATATGCTGCATTTACTGTGTGAAGCCTCTACGAGTGAGCAGCTTGAGAAAACCACAGTGGTTGAGAAAATTCGTACTATTCTTGAAACCATTGCCCCGAGGCGTATTCGTCGTGTCAAGATCAATTGCCGTCTGGTGCAAGAGCAGCAGCTATTATGGTTTGAGGAAATTAATCGCGATCCGGACAGCCAACTTTTGTGGGCAGAAATGATTACGCTGCGGCAGCCTCCTTGGCTTAAGCGTACCCTCCGTGATCTCAAACGTCCCAAGCTACGAGTGGATATGCCTGAAGGAGCGTCTAAGTCTGATCTCCGTCATCGGAATAAGTCATTTCTAAATAATGTGATTGGCGGTCTATCGGTGGCCTTACTGTTACTGGGTATCAGTATTTGGGCTTACAAACGTTTTATCGTAACGGTTCCTACGGTTACGAATGCCACCGAACAGCGGCCTGTGCAGCCAGTAGCTGGTCAATTGCCACTGCCCGAATCCTATGATTCTTTTGCGCGGGCTGTTCGTATTGCTGAGCAATCCGCTAAAGATGGTTCAACGGCTGAGACCTCGTCTGACTGGCTAACATTAGCTGCCCGATGGCAGCAAGCCTCTGATCTCATGGCTGAAGTGCCATCGTCAGACGAGCGTTACCAAATTGCTCAGGACCGCGTTAATGCCTATAAATCTAATAGCGAGAGCTTGTTACAAAAAGCCCGTCAGGTTGCTGAATAAACCATGTCCAAGTTGAAACCGGTAGGTGCTGCACTGGCAAAATGACTATTCTGGCTACGGACAAGGTTTAATTGGGGGTTGGTATTACTCAATGCTGACGCCTTTAAATGTCGTTGCCTTCGGTCTGGCTGACACGGGTGCGGCTTTAATTTGCTGAGTGCGGAGGCGATGCTTTTGGAAATATCCTTGCCATTCTTCAGGCGCATTCAGGGTTTCGCCACCATGTTGGGTAATGCGTTTACGCACCTGGCAAAGGACAGGTGTATTCACACAGGCCCCAGCAATGATTACCTGGCCTTTAGTGAGCGCCGGTTTCAGCAAATCCCGTCCGGCAGCTTCAACCCCATATTTCAGGCTTTCTTGATCGACTGGATTGACAATGCGCATGAGAAACTGGCTCATGCACTGGGAGAGGACATCCGAATCAAGCTTACCGGGGCGTTGGGTAATTAAGCCTACCCCCAAGCCAAACTTACGTCCTTCGCTCAAAATGGTACGTAATACAGCTTTACACCGAGAGGGTTCCTTGGCTGGCGCAAATCGATGGGCTTCTTCAATCAGCACAAATACTGGAAACGGTAGATAATTCTCATCTCCTTCCTCGATTTTGTCACGGGCAGTGTTGATGCGGGCGTGGTAGCTTTGACGCAGCACCGCTGCACAGATGACTTGTTGTTCCTCCTGGCTGATTTCGTTCATTTGTAAAACGGTGACTTGCCCTGGCTCAAATAGATCCCGTGGAGCCATGTGGTTGACCTGGTGAAAATAGGGCGAACGGGCCAGGCGGTCGAGTTTCCATTCCAGGGCTGGGGCCGATGATCCCACCTTGTCATTACCGTCATCGTCAGCGGTGGTGTCGGCTTCATAAACCGCAGCAATCAGGTCATTGACATTCCAACGGTAGTCTCCCCGCTTATGTTTACCTAAGATAGTAAATCCTTTATTGAGGATGGACTGCTGACGATCGCTCATCTCGGGCAGCAGGGTGAGAATGTCGTAGTAGTCTAAGGACGACATGCGAATCTGAATATCATCAGGGGTGAGGATTTGCACCTTGGGGGCATAGCCATCACTGGCATGGAAGGCTGAATGTCCGCGCATTTCTGCCAGGGTGTTGTATTCCCCATGGGGGTCAAAGATTAAAACAGCTGCCCGGTTGTAGGGTTGTAAAAATTCTTCGATCAGGACGCCTGCTGTATAGCTTTTGCCAGAGCCAGTACCAGCCAGAATGGCCATATGGGTACTGACAATTTCTTTGACATCGAGCGCAACGGGGACATGACCCCCAGTCCGTAAAAGCAGCGAGCCAATTTGAGCAGAGCCGACATCGCCTGGCTGTTTTTTATTGACTACTTGTTGTAAACGCTCATCGGATGCGATCGCAACTTTGGCACCTGGATCGGGGGTGATGCGAGGGTTGATAAACCCTAACGCGGAGTGAAAGTAACCAATCACATCCACTGTGACTTCATAAATTTCTGGATTGGGATAAGCAAAGCCGATCAATGATGCGATCGTATCAGGACTAATTTGTGTGTCAGCAAAGATGCGGTCCGGTAGATGATCGATTAAGCGTCGGTCAGAGATTTTCCCTAAAATCTCCCATGTATTACCGTCGGGGGCATCGACCTGGTAAAAGACAAATTCGCCAATTTTGACCCGCTTGTTATCAGTGGTAATGAATATATATTGGTTGCCATCTTCCCCAGGCCCTTTGACTGTGCCAATAATCGGGTTGCTAATATCTGAATCTGTCTGAGTGGATGGAGGCATAGCGGTGCGATCTCGTCAGCGTTAACCCTGGTCCACGTCCAGAACTGCAGTTTTGCCATAGAGGAAACTCCAGGTTTCAACTTGGACGTGGTTTAACTGGCTATTTGGCAAACCAATTTTACCCACTATAGTAAACCTGTATTGCTGGAAAGCAACCGCATCTTTAGTATGATATCTGCAGCAATGTCCTGAAATGGGCTGCAATCAATGGTAAGAAAGGGAGAACGGCCTCGAAACAAGACAAGCCTGTACGACGGCACGCTCTCCATGGGGGACATGGAGAATGACGTATAGACTATGAGTGAGTTCCCTGATTGGGACAACAAGCATCCGGCAAAATAACCATGGCATCACCAAAAGAATAAAAACGGTACGCCTGATGAATTGCCTCTTGATAAAGATTCATTAATCGTTGACGACCTATTAGTGCACTTACCAGCATCAGGAGGCTAGAGCCCGGTAAGTGAAAATTAGTAATTAGTCCATCGATGACTTTCCACTGATAGCCAGGGTAGATAAATAAGTTTACGGGGCCTTGATAGGCTTTGAGGCTACCTATTTGGGTCGCAACTCCCTCCAATGTACGAGTGGTGGTAGTTCCCACTGCATAGACATGGTTGCCCCGTGCCTGGGTGGCATTAATCAGCTCTACGGTTTTCTGAGGCAGATCTACCCATTCCGCATGCATTTTGTGGTCAATAATAGTGTCGGTTTCCACTGGGCGAAACGTGCCTAATCCCACATGTAAGGTGACTTCAGCGCGCTGAATTCCTTTTTCCTCAAGGGCTTGAAACAGGGCTGGCGTAAAGTGTAGACCGGCCGTTGGGGCCGCCACCGCGCCAGGGGTCTGAGCGTAGATAGTTTGATACTGCTCAGGATCCGCAGGAGAATTAGTAATGTAGGGTGGTAAAGGGACCTCGCCAATAGCTGTCATTAGGTCATCTATGGGGGTATCGGTTGGGGTGTCAAAGGTGAGCAGTCGACCGTTGGTGTCGCTATCCCATGCCTCTACCTGGGCTCTGAGTAACGGTTGGTCTAAATTTGGCCCGAAGACTATTGAACTACCTGGTTTTAAGCGTCGTCCTGGTTTCACCAGTGCCAACCATTGGTCATGCCCACGGGGTTCTAGTAATAAAACTTCAACCTTGGCTCCACTTGGTTTATATCCATACATTCTCGCTGGTATGACTCGCGTATTATTAACCACGAGTAGATCGCCAGCACACAGAACCCTGGGTAGGTCTTTAAAATAGGCATGCTGATGATCACTGCTTGATGAAATTACCATCAAGCGAGAATGGTCTCGAGGGGTGACTGGTGCCTGGGCAATCAAATTGGACGGTAAGTTATATTGATAAGCCGTCAAGGAATAATCCCTGTTTGCCTGTTGCTGCTCGGTGAAATCATCGCTGTGAGCTGATTGATGACTATTAGGTAGGGGCATGGCAAACAAAAAAGCAGATGAAATACCGTTGATTTTTGATAAAGGCTTAGGCTGAGTCTCACTAAGTTGAAAGATTTAATGCCAGACTATAGTTAGATGGTCTATATGTTCTATAGACGGGGTCTATGGACTGGCTGTCTAGGTAATTTAAACGATCTAGACTGTAGCACCGCTTTATAATTATGGATTACGTTTACTATTTATCCAATGCCAGTCTTGTTCTGCGAGTCGTTGAACGGCTACATCGACTAACTCAGTTGCCATTAGAGTTTTTAAGTGTGATCCATCGCATTGACGGTTGGATTATTCGAGTCAGGCTACATGAGAGTGTTTCTCCAAACATAGCTGCTAATTTTCAAGCATTTTTAGATGAAGTAGGCGGTCGCTCTAAGCCAGGTTATCGCATTCGGATGGCTCTCTGGGGTTTAGAGACGGGGCAAACAGCTGTGGATGTTATGCGTCGCTATCAGGTGGCTGTGGTTTCCCATGGCAAACCCGACCGTTACGAAATTGAAGAATTTCGCAAGCAATTTGTTCAAGGGTTAGGCTATTGCCCAGAGACTTTGGCCTAATTTATTCCTGAGGTGGGCATTGCCTGCTCTTTCATATATTTAACCTTCAATCGCATTCACCAAGTAGTCCTGTAGTACCAGATAACGCTGACTGTCGGGTAGTTCTAGCTGTGTTCTGGCGACTTTCGGTGGAGCTGCATGACAGCTGACTAAGGCGACATCCAAGCGGCAAGGCAGATGGGCTAGATGGGGATGACGGGTTAAAAATAAGCGTGCTGTCTTCCAAAGTTTTTTTTGTTTAGGGCGGGTGATTGAGAGGAGGCCATCCAGATCCCAATTGCCTCGACTACGAGTTTTGACTTCTACAAAGATCACCATTTGGCTGCTGAGTTTGCCGCCTTGGGTGTTATAACCTTGGGCTACGATGTCTAATTCTCCCCAGCGGCAGTGCCACCGTCGATAAAGAATTTCCCAGCCTTGTTGTGTGAGCCAGTTTTCCACCAGTTGCTCACCATAAATTCCCAGGTCGTGGTCTGGCATGTGCTGTTTGGTAATGACTAACTAATGGGTCATGCCATTGCTAAATTGCCCCGATGGTTAAACCTGATCCACGTTCTGGATGGTCGTTTTTCCGGTGAAGACTCTATAGGTTTCACCTTGAATGTGGCTGAAAGCAAAAATCAAGTACTGCTAACTATCGATTTAAATTGATAGAAAACTGGGTACTATAGGCTCAAATCTCCTAAGGCTGGGCATTATGAGCCGAAAACTAAAGGCAGACATTCATGCGGAATATCAGCAGGCGTTTGAGCGATGTACCGTCCTTTCGGAGTCACTCGGACTCGTAAACGGGGTGGCCAAGCGAATGGTTGATTTGCGATCGCACTACGAGGCCGTTGAAAAAGCAACGACTGTGCCCTGGTGGTTTGCTGGCATTCTGCATTACAAAGAATGGAATTTTCGGGAACCGGCCTTATTTGAAAAGCAAGTGGCTAAGGTACTCAAGGCTAAAAAATATGATCAGGCCACGACAAGGACTGTGGCCGCCTACCTTTGGGGCTTTGACCTTTGGAATGGCTTTCAAGATGGCTCTGGCGATCAGTCAACCTGGGTTTGGGGGAGCACCAATGTTTTAGCTAAGAAAACCTCTGAAATGGGGGCGGCTGGAATCTTAAAACATCTCCAAGCGCAAGGGATCGTCAAGCTGAGTGTAACGACTGCACCGAAGAGTGCTAAGCCGCAGGCGAAAGCAGGGGCGACCGCCACCCCAAAACCAGCCGCTAAGCCTGCCAAAAAAGGAAAAAAACTACCGGTCATGTATTTTTCCCAGCGGGATAATGCTGCCCAGGCCCATCGGACCTGCAATACTGCTAGCTGTTGGATGGGGGCACTCTATATGAAAACTGCCCTGTGGGAAGAGTGTGGCCAAGATCATAATGCCGATCTCAACTTTTATTTGCCCAAGGTGGAGGCCTATGGTGATACCACGGATCATGGTGCACAGACTAGGGCGTTGTCCAGCCTCGGTGTTGATTCTGAATGGCATACGAGCCTATCTATGAATGATGTCAAAAAAGAAATTGACACAGGACGTCCTGTGGTTTTGGGTGTACTACACAAGGGGCCTGTGAGTAGTCCCCGTGGCGGTGGCCACATGATTTTGGCGGTAGGCTATGACGACACTGGCTTTTTTATCCATGATCCCTACGGTGAGATGGATCTGGTTAATGGTGATTACCCTGATTCTACCGATGGCTCTTATCGCCACTACAGTTACAAGAATTTAGGAGCCCGATTTGAGGTGGAAGGACCGGGTAGTGGTTGGGGACGCCTATATAAAGGTAGTCGTAAGTAATTACACGACTGAACTAACTACCCATCTAACTGACTATAGAATTCGCCAACCCAAGGTAAACTAGCCAAATCTTCAAAGGCGACCTGTCGTTCTTGTTCCAGCTCGGCAATCCGTTTTTTCTCGGCATAGCTTTGCTTTTGATAATAGGCGCACTCTTTGGGGTGAGTTTCTAGGTCTGTTTCTGCCCACAGTTTGAGAAAGTAGCGATAGCGTTTTTCGCATAGGGTTTTTTCCATACAGGCCACAGATGCTCGAATAATTAATGGGGCTCGCAGAATATCACGCTGGGTTTTCTCATCGAGATATAGCAGGTGATGGACTTGGGATAGGGGACCTGTGGATTCGGATGTCAGGTTTCGCAGCTGTTCTAGCAAGCTGATGGTATTTTCTGATGGGGGTTGGGCTTCATCAGCGACCTGCCACTGCAGCATCATGCGCCAGAGGGCACGATGGTGGGAAAAACTGAGTTGTAAATCCCGTTCTTCGAGGGCTTGTTTAATGGCCTGACGATTGTTGGGCATGTGAATATATACTCGCAACAGCCAGCCTTCGGCTTCTTCAAGGGCACTTTTTTTAAGGGCGATCTTGGTGGTTTTTGGGGCTTCGTCGGGGGAGCGTCGCTGTCGACGTACCTGGGCTAAAAAGTTTTCGGCTAGCAGCGGTACTAACCGAGCATCGCCCTGGCTAAAAATTTCGGCACAGTGGCGAATATAGTGGGTACGGGTATCGGCATTGGCAATGTCTGCTAGCAGTTTGACCATAGCCTGGGACGCTTTTTGAAACTGATCGGCCTGTTTCAGGTCTAGCGTTAGTAGGGTTTTTTGGATTTGCCAGTCGAGCCATAAAGGGGCCGCATCTACCAGGGCGTTGTACTCGTCAGCAACATGGGTTTTGAGGTAGTCATCCGGATCTTTGCCGTCAGGAAGGTTGAGAATTCTTAGCTGGACATCACCGCGATGGGCCATTTCAGCGACTTCCCCGATGGCGCGCTGAGCGGCTTTTACCCCGGCAGCATCGGCGTCAAAATTAAAAATAATTTGCTTTGACTCGGTGTAGCGCAGCAGCTGACGGACCTGTCCAGCATTGAGCGCGGTGCCAAGGGAGGCGACTGCATTGGTAATGTTTGCGGCATGGAGGGCAACCACATCGAAGTAGCCCTCGACGACAATGGCTCGATCTTGCTTTGCGATCGCACCCTTTGCTTTATCTAAGCCGTAGAGGGTCTTGCTCTTATCAAAGAGTTCTGTTTCAGGTGAGTTTAGATATTTAGGTTTTTCATCGCCCAAACAGCGTCCTCCAAACCCGATAATGCGTCCGTTGGCATCATGTATGGGCACCATCACGCGATTCCGAAAGCGGTCGTAATAGCCCGTGCCATTTTTGTTAGGCACAATCAGGCCAGCCTGCTCCACCAGTTTGACTGAATAATTCTTTTGCTCGATGAGATAGCCGTAGAGGGGTTGCCAACCATCGGGCGCATAGCCAAAGGTAAAGCGTTTGAGGATGTCGTCACTAAACTGGCGCTGCGATCGCAAATAATCTAATGCCTGCTGTCCTACACTTTGATAGAGGGCGTGCTCGTAGAACTTAGCGGTTACCGTGAGGATTTCAAACAGCTGTTCCCTCAGGGTGATTTTTTTCTGGTACTCCTGCTGTTTAGCAGGTTCTAAGGTCTTGACCGGAACTTGATATCGTCTGGCTAGATCTAGTACGACTTCTGCAAAAGACTGCTGCCCCAGTTCCATCAAAAACTTAAAGGCATTGCCCCCAGCGCCACAGCTAAAACAGTAGTAAAACTGCTTGGCCGGACTAACACTAAAGCTAGGGGACTTATCGTCATGGAACGGACATAGGCCTGTAAAGTCTTTGCCCTGCTTTTTGAGTACTACATGCTCAGATACTACATCGACGATATCGGCTCGCTGACGCACATCGTCAATGGTATCTGGGTGTATGCGTGGAGAACTCATGCAGACTGAACGTAACCTTGAGGTTTAAACATCATAGGTCCAATGCTAATAGCTAAGCGGATTTTCAGCTCGTTGTCTGATGGGCAATGCTCACCCTACGGGCCTACGGCTCTAATGGTGGGTGGGCATTGACCGCCTTACCCAAAATTTGGAGCTTGATGCGATCTTGATTGAATAAGTGCGGCGAGGCGGTCAATACGATGATTTGTCTGCAGTACGGCAGTTTACTGATATGCAGGTGTCTGAGCCAAACTCATACAATCTTTACTAAATTCTTCTGAATGTAGATATTGCATGAACAGAGGCGGCCAGGATATTGATAAACCTACGTACGTATCGATATATTTGGATCACGTATATGTTGGAAAAGTCACATAAGTTTGTGGGCGAGGGAAAATTGATCTTCCCTAGTGAATTGAGCGGTTGCACTAAGTTTTTTAGCTAGGTTTTTTTATCAGCTAAAATTTTGTCTTAAAAGTGTATGCAGCTTTGAGTAGTCTCAATGTCTACTTTTTTCTGTATTCGTTTTTACACAATCGTGCAATGGCAATGTACAAAAAACAGGTTTCTGCTGTGATAACAACTTTTAGGGGCTACTACGTTTCTTTGTTGCAATTTTCACTTAGCTAAACCTTGTTCATGTCCAGGACGATTGTTTCTCTGTAGAAGAATCTACAGGTTGCAACTTGGATGTAGTTTATATCAGAAAAAATTCGGGCATAGAAGAGTTTCGATGAACGTCTTGATGCTTGCTCCACACCCGTTTTATCAGGCTAGAGGTACTCCAATCGCTGTCGATTTGGTATTGAGGGTCCTTTCCGGTCGTGGTGAGGTTGTTGATGTTGTAACGTTTGCTGAAGGCAAAGACATGCACTACGCTAACGTTAAAATTTATCGCACCCCACCCTTTCGGTTTACTCGGAACATTAGACCTGGATTTTCATTGAAGAAGTTGATTTGCGATCTGTTCGTTTTTATCAAGGCGATTCAGTTGGTTAGAACAGGTCGCTATGACTTGGTCCATGCTGGTGAGGAAGCTGTGTTTATGGCGTTGATTATCAAAAAGGTCTTTGGTATTCCTTACGTCTATGACATGGATTCTTCCCTGGTCGGTCAGCTTGTCGATAAATATTCTGGTTTGCGATTTGTCAAGCCTATATTAGAGATGTTTGAAGGAGCTGCTGTCAAGAATGCAGAGGCAGTCATTCCCGTCTGTGGAGCCCTAGCGACTGAGGTTCAACGCTATAGTCCCAGTCAAAAAATTGTCGTTATTCCTGATATCTCGTTGCTGCACCAATCTCGATAGGGTTGGTTGCTTCACTCTGCTTGTGTCTAACGTTCAATCAATAAAAAGGGGCTTTTATTTTATGCAGTTGACTCAGTTAAGAAGTACTTATAGCATCACTGGCCCCCTACTGATGTATGTGGGGAATTTGGAGCGGTATCAGGGGATTGATTTACTGTTAGAAAGCTTTCAACTGGCGCACGCTGAGATTAATGAGGCTAGATTGGTAATTATTGGTGGGGCAGCTGAGCATATTGAATCCTACCAGCGACGTTCTCGGCAGTTAGGAATCGAGGCTGCTGTGCACTTTATCGGGAAGCGGCCGGTTGAGGATTTAGCCTATTATTTAGCTCAGGCCGATGTGCTGACATCACCCCGCACCCAGGGCAACAATACGCCCATGAAGCTATATTCCTATTTAGACAGTGGCAAGGCATTATTAGCAACGGATCTACCTACCCATACTCAGGTGCTGAATCGTCGGGTAGCTTGGCTGGCTACGCCTACTGCTGAGGAGTTTTCCCAGGGCATGTTGCAATTGATGCGAGATCAAGAGCTGCGTGAACAACTAGGCATAGAAGCACGGGCATTGATTGCCAAACAGCATACCTATGAAGCGTTTTCTGAAAAATTGACTGGATTGTACGACTGGCTGCAGACCCAATTGCTAGGGGATATACAACCCTCCAATCTTTCATTTGAATAGATGCAAGTACTGTGCAGAGAACCCTAAAGGCATTATCCAATCGGGCATTTGATCTTTTGGTCCTCGGTGGGGGTATCCAAGGTGCTTGTGTGGCTTGGGAAGCAACCCTGCGTGGCCTATCGGTGGCGTTAATTGATAAGTCTGACTTTGGTGCTGCGACATCTGCCAATAGCTTGAAAATCATCCATGGTGGTTTGCGCTATTTGCAAACAGCTGACTTTGGCCGGATGAGGCAATCCATTCGAGAACGGCAAATTTTGATGCGGATTGCCCCTCACCTGGTCCATCCGTTGCCTATTTTGGTGCCTACCTATGGCCATGGATTAAAGGGTAAAGAGGCTATGTTTGTAGCCCTAAAGCTCAATGATGTGATTAGCTGCGATCGCAATCAAGGGTTGCCTGATCCCCAAAAGCATATTCCCCCAGGCCGCATGATCTCGCGTCAGCGTTGTCAGCAGCAGGTCCCTGGCATTAAAGATCAGGGCTTAACTGGTGCAGCAACGTTCCATGATGCTCAGGTCTATAACTCTGAACGATTGACCCTGGCCTTTATCAAATCAGCTGCTCAAGCGGGGGCAACGGTGGCCAACTATGTCAAAGCAACGGGGTTTCTGCAAACCGATGACCAGGTGCAGGGCATTACGGCCCAAGATAGTTTGACGGGGGCACAGTTTGATATTCAAGCCAAGGCTGTGGTCAATACCAGTGGTCCTTGGCTAAATGAAGTGTTGAACTGGTTACCGACTCCTCCGGCACACCAGCCCTTTGCCAAAGCAGTTAATGTCGTACTACATCGACCTTTGCTGGAAACCCCTTATGCCGTTGCCTTTAAGAGCAGTTTTCCTGAGTCTGGGGATGCCCAGGTAGGTACAAAATCTCGGATGTTGTTTGTGGTACCTTGGCGCGATACGTCTATGATTGGTACTCATTATAGTGTCTGTTACCAATCGCCCGACCGTTGGCAGGTGGACGAATGCGAAATCCTCAGCTTACTGCAGCAAATTAATCAAGCCTATGGGCCGGCTCAATTGACCAGGGATGATGTCGCGTTTGTTCATGGTGGACTATTACCACAATCAGGTGTAGCTAGCAATGGTGAGCCTAGCTTAGCTAAGCGCTATCGTATTCAAGATCATGCCGCTGATGGCTATCGAGGGCTACTGTCTGTCACCGGGGTGAAGTACACCACTTCTAGGGATGTGGCGGAAAAAGTTACTGATTATCTATTTCGTGTGTGGGGACAGCTGCCCCCACCGTCACGGTCGGCAACGACACCTCTTGTAGGCGGTGACATTAGCAATATAGGGGCCTTTATTCAGCAAGCCATTGATCAAGACAATATCCAACTTGAGCCCCAGGCTGTTCGGAGTCTCATATACAACTACGGGAGTGCTCTTTTCGATATCTTTGAGGGTGAAATTGAAAACTCAACCCAGGCCATTACTGCCCAAGTACGCTATGCCGTACGGGTAGAGATGGCTCAAACCTTAAAAGATGTGATTTTTCGCCGGATTGACCTGGGATCAGCAGGGCCTCCTCAGGAGGCGACCATTCGGCTCTGTGGAGACATTATGGCTGAGGAGCTGGGTTGGAGCCCTGCGTACACTCAAGCAGAGATACAAGGTTTGATACCTGTCAAGACAGTTTCTAATCGATCCGCTCTCCCTCTTCACCTATAACTGTTACCTAAGCCCGTTGTTAATGCTCTATTGATTAAGTTTTATCTAACTCTCCTATGCCCTCTCCTATTGCCCATGCCGTTTCTGGTTATGCCATTATCAAGGGGTTAGAGCCCTCAAAAGTGTATAAAAGGTGGCAGTTAGCGCTATATGCGGTCTTTGTCGCCATTGCAGCAGATTTTGACTTTTTGCCTCAGCTGATTGCTGGCATCGATACCCACCGTGGGTTTACCCACAGCGTTGTCTTTGCGATCGCATTTAGCCTGATTGTAAGCAAATTGGCGAATGGGCGTACATCTTTGCAATACAGACGATTGTTTGCATTAACGCTGATTATTTACGGTTCTCACCTGGTGTTAGATTTCTTTACCCAGGGTGGATCTGGTGTGCCCTTACTGTGGCCCATGAGTAATCAACCGTTTCAGTCAGCCATCCCGATTTTCCCAGCTGTCCATCACTCCCATGGCCTATTCGATTCAATTCATATTGTTTTTCTGAGTTTTGAGTTGACTTACACGGTAATTTTGTTGTGGAGCCTATCCCGATGGCAAGCGTTTAACCATCAGCATAGGCAGAAGACTTCTAGTCTAAATAGCCGTTGAACCTTCAAGCTACCCTAGCCCAGCCAGCCAAATTTTGATTCAGTACTGAGCAAGCGTATGAACTCTCTGACAAGCTCCGAGTCTCGCCAAGTTGAACTTGTTGCTGCTTCTAACGGTCGTCATTTTATCCTGATTGATGCCCATGTTCATATTTATGATTGCTTTGACATCGATACATTTTTAGATGCGGCCTGGCATAATTTCCGCAATCAAGCAGGGGAGCATGCTGACTTTACTGGGCTGCTTTTGTTAACGGAGAGTGGTCACGACCATTGGTTTCAGACGCTTTCCGCACAGATCGGGGAGAATGATCTAGCCCAGGGCTGGTCGTTTTATCCAACGGCGGAGTCCTACTCGTTACGGGCGACTGATGCTCAGGGTAGAACCCTTTACCTGGTGGCCGGTCGTCAAGTGATTACGACTGAAAAGTTAGAGGTTTTGGCCTTGATTTGCGATCTCACCTTCCCAGATGGTTTAGCCGCTACAAGTACGATTGCAGCCATTCAAAATGCTGGTGGAATCGCTGTTTTACCCTGGGGAGTGGGCAAATGGATCGGTAAACGGGGCCAGTTAGTGACCCACCTGCTCCAGCAGTCGGACTTATCCCCCTTATTTCTAGGAGATAACAGTGGTCGGCCTCGCTTTTGGGGGCGACCTGGCTACTTTGCCCAAGCTGAACAGCAAGGATTGCCCATACTACCGGGAACAGATCCATTACCTTTGAGTTCTGAAGTCTCTCGGCCAGGAAGCTTTGGCCTTATGGTCATGGGAAAATTAGATACGAATAAGCCAGGTAGCGATATAAAAGCCAAGTTATTAGCGCCTTCGGTCAACTGTCAACCCTACGGCGGGCTAGAATCTCCCCTACCCTTTGTTCGTAATCAAATTGCTCTGAGAGTCAACTCTTCTCAGTCGGCTTCTGCTTCTATTGCTATGGATAATCACATTGCGCCTACACCTGGTGAGTTGCCTGAAACTGCGGATATAGAAACCTCATCGGAGGACTATGCCACCCGGTTTGCTGGGGCCATTGGTGCCTGGTTGTTACAGGTACAAGAAACAGCCACTTTAAATATGGTGGCCGCTTACCCTGGGGCAAAGATTCTAGATGTGGGAGGGGGCCATGGTCAGTTAACCAATGCTCTGATTGAGCAAGACTATGACGTAACTGTGCTGGGGAGTGCCGAGGTCTGTAAGGCCAGAATTCAACCCTATCTTGCTCGAGGACAATGCAAGTTTCAAGTAGGTAATGTGTTGAATATGCCTTACTTAGACAACAGCTTTGATGTTGTCATTAGCTATCGTTTTCTGGCCCATGTCACCCAGTGGCAGCAGTTTTTGAAAGAACTCGCCAGAGTTGCTGGTAAGGCGGTAATCGTGGACTATCCAACGGTGCGGAGTGCCAATGCGATCGCACCAGCCCTATTTAAATTCAAAAAAGGGTTAGAGGGGAATACTCGGCCCTTTGTTTGTTATGTAGAGCGAGATATTACTGACTTTTATCAGTCTATCGGCTGGGGGCAAAGCCAACGCTATGCCCAATTCTTTTGGCCCATGGTGTTACACCGTAAATTAGGGCAGCCAAACATCTCCACCACCCTGGAGCAAGTCCCTCGACTATTGGGGTTAGCAAGCCTATTTGGTTCCCCTGTGATTGCTAAATTTGAACAGCGTTAAGTATTAACAACTATTTGACTGATTAAATTTTTATGAATGCTACAACATACAATTTACCCCCTGGGAGTCGCGCCCTCATTACTGGAGCCACTGGTTTTACAGGGGCGAATCTGGTTAGAAAACTCCTCCATCAGGACATTGATGTGGTTGCCATTGCGCGGCAGTCATCCAACCTGAAGCCGTTTGAACAATTACCCATTAAATGGTTGCAGGGAGATGTTTTTGATCCAGACTTAATTACGACGGCTGTTCAAAACGTTAACTATATTTTCCACATGGTGACGCCGTTTCGAGAGGCAAAATCCCCCGATATTGGCTATCACAATGTCCATGTCGTCAGTACGCAGCTGTTGGCAAAAGCGGCCTTAGCACAACCAGATTTTCGGCGATTTGTACATGTTTCGACGATTGGTGTCCATGGCCATGTGGAAGAGCCCCCTGGAGATGAAACCTGTCCATTAAAGCCAGGGGATATTTATCAGGAAACCAAGTTAGAGGGAGAGATTTGGATTAAAGACTTTGGTCAACAAACAGGATTGCCAGTAACAGTGGTCCGACCAGCGGGAATCTATGGCCCTGGAGAAAAGCGCCTGCTGAAAATTTATAAAATGGTGATGCAAGGGTGGGTGCCTGCCATTGGCAACGGCAGTAATTTACTCCACTTTGTCCACGTTGACGATCTAACCAACTTCTTTATCCATGCGGCGACTCAGTCCCCAGCGGTGGGCGAAGTTTTTATTTGTGGTAGTCCACAGGCCATTACCTTTCGGGCTATGGTGACGCTGATTAGCGATTACTATCGAGTATCGGCCCGATTTATTAGTTTGCCTGCGGCTCCATTGTTTGCGTTAGGCGATTTATGTGAGCTAATTTTTCGCCCTCTGGGAATAGAACCGCCCATCTACCGGCGACGACTGGCGTTTTACACTAAGGATCGGTCGTTTAATACGGGTAAGATGCGATCGCTATTAAATTTTGTACCCACCCATCAAGATCAAGAGGGACTGATTGAGTTAGCCCAATGGTATCTAGACAACGGTTGGTTAACCCACAAAAAGTCTAAACAAAGCGCATAGCGCGAATGTAGTCTCTGGGTGTCGTGATTGTATTGTAATTGTGTCGTGATGGTAACCTACGGTTATGGTATCTTCCCCCGGTGAAAAACTCATTGACAAGACACCCTTGAGTGAACAACTGAATCAAGGGGATAGCTCCGCCCTCGCAAAGTATCAAACTAAGGTTATCGGTAATACCAACTTTTGGCCCTTGGCTCTTTATGAACTGTTGATATTTTTGCTAGGGGATATACCAGGGGCCTTAGGATATTTGCTACGGAAAAAACTCTACCCCATCCTGTTTAGAGATACGGGGGCGGGGCTGATTTTGGGCAAAAGTATTACTTTACGTTGCCCCAGTCGCATTACTCTGGGCGAGGGTGTCGCCATTGACGACTATGGATTACTGGATGCTAGCGGTACGGATGCCGGTATTACCCTGGGGGATCATGTGATAGTTTCCCGTAACTGTGTGATTCAAAACAAAACCGCTGCTGTGACCATTGGCGATCATACTGATATTGGTTGCAACACAATTATTTCATCTAGTGGTGGCATCTCCATTGGCAAATCTGTGTTGATCGCCGGTAACTGCTATATCGGTGGAGGACGCTACATCACAGAGCGGTTAGATTTACCCATGATGCGGCAAGGAGTCTATACCAAAGGGGCTGTGACCATTGGTGACGATGTCTGGTTAGGGGCAGGTGCCATTGTTCTCGATGGGATTCAAATTGGTAATGGCTGTATTGTTGGTGCGGGAGCCGTTGTCACGAAAAATCTACCCGATTACGCCGTAGCCATTGGGGTGCCGGCTAAAGTCGTTCGTCAACGTCGGGGCTAAATGACTAATAATCCAAGCATTAAAAATCAACATGCATCTCTTGCGACATCGCCGCGAAATACTGTTGAGAATCCTATTTTTATCTTTGGCTGTCCTCGTTCGGGCACCTCTTTGCTGAGCCGATTGATCGGCAGTCACCCCAGAATTGCAATTCCGTTTGAATCCCACCTTTACAACACGTTTTACCCCTGGTTAAAGTACTACGGCGATCTGAAACTACCGAAAAACCGTGAGCGTTTGGTCGATGATATTTTAGAAACCGAGGTCATGCGCGATTGGTCCCCTCGGTTAAACCGACAGGAGGTACTGGCAGCCCTTTCTAACTATGACTTCCATGGTATTGTCGATGGCATTTTACGTGCCTGGACCCACACCCAAGGTAAACAGCGTTGGGGAGAAAAAACCCCAGCCCATCTCTTTTATTGGCGTGAAATCGTAGCTGCGTTTCCTAAAATGCAGGTGTTGCACATTGTGCGCGATGGTCGAGATGTCGCACTATCCTGGAAAAAAGCACGCTTTGGCCCAAAACATATGTATGCCCTGGCTCAGCAATGGGTACACCATCTCAAAACAGCAGAAAACCTCAAAGCAGAAATTGGAGATGAGTCTTTTTTAGAGGTCAGATACGAGGAATTGCTGCAAAGGCCAGAACAAACGGTGCGTAGAATTTGTGCGTTTCTGCATGAAGAGTTTTCACCCCAGATGTTGTCATTTTATAAAACAGATGTCGCATATCCCACAGATCTCAATAACCAACAAAATCTATCTAGACCACCCCTGGCGAGCAACATTGATAAATGGCGTCTTGAAATGTCAGCACAACAGCTACATATTTTTGAAGCTGTTGCCGGATCTACCCTAGACAAATATGGCTATACCCGACAATTAAGTCAGGCGAGGGTATCGACGTTAGATGTATTACGCTTTCGTTGGCTGGAGCATCCACCACGAAAAATTTTGGCTATGGTTCAAAACTCCAAAGGACATATTGACGGTTTACGTAGACTGAAGATTTATGCTCGTCTCAGAGTAGGGTTATAGCATTAAATTATCAAGGAGAACAGGATTGACTCAGCTTAATGCCACGTTGAATAAACTGATTAAGGGCGCTGGGTTATCCTTCCTAGGTCAAATAATTAGCACGGGGCTAAAGTATTTGACCCAGGTCATTCTCGCCTGGCTGATGGGGGCAGAGCTTTTTGGCTTGTATACCCTAGGAATTATTCTCTATCAATTAGCAGAATTATTTCCCAGGATGGGGTTGGAAACTGGGGCCATCCGCTATGTTTCCATTCATCACGCTCAGCATGATCAAAGACGTCTGAAAGGAGTACTGCTCCAGGCCCTGGGGTTACCTTTTATCAGTGGCCTCGGGTTTGGTGCGATCCTATTTTTTGTCTCTGAACCTGTGGCCCAGGTAGTGTTTAATCAGCCTGAACTGGTGTCTGTGTTGCAAACCTTTGCCCTAGCACTGCCGTTTGGGGCCAGTATGATGGCCGGCGTATTTGCGACAACAGGCTTTCAAACGGCCACGTATAAGGTACTTATTTGGGAGATTTTACTTCCATTGTTGAATCTGCTACTAGCAGTCGTTTTATTGTATCTGGGCTGGGGCCTGTGGGGAGCGTCCATAGCGTGGGTCATAGCCCTTATGGGCTCACTGATTGCGACGATTATAGTACTGCAGAAACTTTATCCCGTCCTTTTTCAGCGTCAGCCACGTCCCATTTTTGAAAGTAAACAGCTCCTCGCATTGTCGATTCCCTTATCCTTGGGCAGTTTTCTGTGGCTGATTATGCTCTGGACAGATATCCTCATGCTGGGATATTTTCGCTCTCCTACAGAAGTGGGTATTTACCGAGCCGCCTCCCAGACAGCATTGCTGATGACTTTGTTTACCCGTTCGTTAGTCACTATTTTTACTCCAATGATTGCTAACTTTTACAACAGTGGCAATCTAAGCGAATTGGATAAGCTTTTTCGCTTGGCTGCTCGGTGGAGCTTTTCTCTGACTTTGCCACTCTTTTTGGTGGTAGCGGTAACCGGTGAGGATCTCCTTAAGGTCTTTGGCCAAGAATTTGGTCTGGGCTGGATACCCTTGATTATTTTGGCGGCTGGACAACTGGCCAGAGCTGGACCTGGAGGATTTGCGATGCATATCTTGTCAATGTCCGGTCACCAGTATCTTAAGCTGGTTGGAGATGTTATTTTAGCGGTCACTAATATTGCCCTTAATCTGTTTATGATTCCTCGGTGGGGGCTAGTGGGGGCCGCTATTGCGACAGGCATTAGCATACTGGGAGTAAACCTGTTGCGCATTTGTCAAGTGTACTGTGTCTTAGGAGTGCATGGGTTTCAGTGGGGATACCTCAAAGTGATTGTCGCAGGTACTCTTGCTTGTTTGGCTGGCATTGGCATCAACTATGGAGTGACTAATTTTCCTGTCATTCTAAGGATGATCTGTAGTATAGGTGTAGTTGTCTCTATGTATTTTGGCTTGTTACTTGCATTAGGTCTGGAAAAGAGTGATCGTATTATGTTCGGCCAAATTCGCCAGAACCTCGGTTTTGGTAAACAATTTTGATCCTACTGTCCTTTAGATACAGTGTAAAGATTCAGTAAAGTATACCTGCTTTTCGATAAATATACTCAGTCTGATAGATATTCTATAGGCAGAACACTAGGCATCGATTACAGTACTTTGCTTTACAGGGCACTCAGTTAGAAGTCTTTAATAGGATTTAACTTGTTTCTATTTCAGCGTGTCCTTTGATTCACAGGTGGGTATCATTTACTAATTTTTGGGATTTATCGTTATGGTCTCTTCACTCTCCGTACATCAAGGTATTCTCTCAGATGCTGTTCTGTCCGATAAGTCTGTTGTATCTGACGAGATAATATTAGACCTGTCTGTAGTTATCCCAATTTATAATGAATTTGAGAATCTACCTGCACTGATTAGTCAAGTATCAACAGTGTTAGATCAAGAAGCCTATAGCTATGAAATCATTTGTATTGATGATGGGTCTAAAGATGGCTCTACTCAGCGATTAATAGAGCTTGCTAAGACTCACGAGACTCTACGTGCAATTATCTTTCGGCGTAACTATGGTCAGACGGCTGCGATGGCCGCAGGGTTTGCCAATGCCAAAGGTCAAGTGATTGTTACGTTAGACGGGGACTTGCAAAATGACCCCAGGGACATTCCTGTCCTCATCGAAAAATTGTCAGATGGTTATGATCTAGTGAGTGGTTGGCGAAAGCAACGACAAGATGCAGCCTTGACACGTTTACTGCCTTCAAAAATTGCTAATAAGTTAATTGGTAACGTAACGGGTGTGCGACTGCACGATTATGGTTGCTCTCTCAAAGCTTACCGAGCTGAGTTGGTAGCTGATATGAATTTATACGGTGAACTCCATCGTTTTTTACCTGCGTTGGCATTTATTGAAGGTGCGAGAATTACTGAGATGCCTGTGCGCCATCATCCCCGGCGTCATGGTCAAAGTAAGTACGGTTTGGGTAGAACCTTTCGCGTCATGATGGATCTGATGACGGTGGCCTTTATGAAGACGTTTTTAACCCGTCCGATGCATGTGTTTGGTGTGTTAGGTATGGTGTCTTTGTCAGCCGGGTCATTATTAGGGGTGTATCTATTTATATTGAGAATTGTGCTACAGCAGCCAATTGGTGGACGACCGTTGTTAATGCTAGCTGTTGTTTTGTTCCTTGCGGGTATTCAGCTATTCTGTTTTGGTCTGCTGGCTGAGTTGTTGATGCGGACTTATCATGAATCTCAAAATAAACCCATTTATCGTGTGAGGGAGAGGGTTGGTTTTTGATCTTCTTAGTATTTAAAACTGTTGTTTCCTAAATCTCTCCTGTCTGAGACTTATCGGCTTTGAATTCATTTTCCAATTGTACGTATGCCGCAATGTTCAATCCCATGAAGCTTAATCAGGTGAGCCCTGCTGCTCAGCCTTCTCAAAAGATTAGAGCCAAGTACTATCAATGGCTGCCGATTACATTGGTAATGGTGCTTGCAACAGTTTTAAATTTTTATCGGATTAACGCTGAAGGCCTTTGGATTGATGAACTGACCAGTGTTGAAAATGCCCAAGGCCCCCTCTGGGAAGTGCGAGTCAGGCCACTTTACTTTGTCTTCCTCAAGGTGTGGATGCAGTTTGGTCACAGTGATGCTTGGTTGCGGAGCTTGTCTGTAATATTTGCGATCGCATCCATATTTCTGGTCTATCGCTTAGGCCGTCGCCTGTTAGGAGAGACAGAGGGCATAGTCGCCGCTACATTGCTGACGCTGTCTCCGTTATATCTCAACCATGCCCAAGAAGTCAGAATGTATGTGCTATGTACCTGTATGGGACTGGCAGGTACGCTTTGTTTAGCCAATGCCCTGACTGGTGAAAAGTCTAAGGATCCCAGCCATGCCTCTCTGGCGGGTTGGTGTCTCTTTCGGGTATTGACAATTTTGGCCGTGCCGCTCAATGTCACCTTGTTATTACCGGATGTAATCCTATACGGGTGGCGGTTTCGTCAGCGGCGGTCAGCTTTAATCCGGTTTGGGGGTTGGCTGATCTTGATTTTCCTATTGTGGTCACCTTTTGTTTTATCGGTAATTCAAGCCACGGCACCAGATTCTACCTATGCCTCCCATCACCCTGGGCGCAACCCACCCGAAGTGGCTAATCTGGTCCGTACGCTTAAGTTTTGGACCGTGTGGCCATTTGCTGTGCAAGGCAATGCGATCGCATCTGCGTTCTATAAAGTGGTAACCCTATTGGTGGCAGGGTTGATGGGGGTGTCTCTATTACAAAAGCATCGATCGCCGGGGATTTTATGGGCGATGGCCTGGTTTATCCTGCCATTGGTACCCATTTTGGCCTATTCATTTATTTCAATACCGCTCTGGGTAAATCGCTATCTACTGTTTGTAAGTCCTTATTTATTTTTAGTATTGGCGGCTGGGTTGAGTCGACTATGGCGACAATGGCGGATTGCTGCAGTGGTCATGGCCTTGGTTTATCTGATAGCCGCTGCTGGCGGCTTAGTGCACTATTATGCTGTTCAGGATAGACCTGACTATAAATTTATTACCCAAACCATTCAGCAATATAAACAGCCGGGAGATGTGGTTGTTTGGACTCTGTTTGCCAACAAAGTCGTGCTCAACCACTACTCCTTGGGGAAAACCAAGGTCCATACGAATAAAACTAGAGGTGTGGAAAGTGATGCTGATATTACCCAATGGTTAGAGGCTTTTCCGCCTGTTCCTGGTCGTTTATGGCTAGTTTTGAAGGTTAATGAGCAAGATTATTCTAAATTTGAGCAACAGATTAAAGCGCAATATAGTCTAGAAGAGACGTTTGACTATGAGCAAGGATCTAAAGTCCTTTTATTGACTGAGCGATAATGTTGGGTGACTAACGTCTAGCAGGCTTTGATTTCTATCGTGAACTAACTCGGTTGTTTAGCTGTGTCCCACGCCAGATAAAAAATTAGCGCTCAGTGAAGGCTCTATATGACTGTTGCTGTTACAACTATTTGTGGACTGATCGGGCTAATTAACGTGTTGGCACCCGGCTGTAAAATCCTTGAACTACTTTTATATAAAGCCTGTAGATGTGTTTTCGTCTCAGTCAGAGCCCACTGCATAACTATTTTTATCTGTACCGTATATTTAGCTAGCGAGTTAACTGGTGTTTACACCAGCCGATGCCCCCTGGTTATGCTTCTATGGACTATGACATAGCATCTACCAAATAACAGTCCCGATAAAGGTTTTTGGTGCCTGTGGCAGCAACCCTTTTACTCCCATTGAGCAAGTGACATTGATTCAGGTGATATCGGGATTTAGTAACGGGGGGCGTCATTCTACGCAGATCAACTGGCCATACCTTGAAATGCCGCTTGGGGGATGGTCCGTTGATTTTTTTATTCGAGGTGGAGGGCGGTGCGATCGCGACCCGGCACACTTTCTAATGCAGCTTCAACCGCCCGCGCTGCTGCCAGAATATCCCGTTCTGCACCCCCTAGGTACAAACGCCCAAAACTACCCACAGACGAAATCTGCAGGATATTAATCTGAGCGGCTTTTTCGGCTTCGTTAGCAGCCAAGGAAGCGTAGGCGGCAGGTTCTACTTCCATGACATACAGTGTCTGCCCAGCCAAGATCATATTGCCGCGCCGGGTACGGTTGATTAGCTGGACGTGGTGGGGGTCCAGGTTGCGGATGACTTGACTCGATACCATGCGAGGACGGTAGCGATCGCGCATTTCTACTCCCAGGGCATCTAAAATGGCGTGCCCTGCCGCTTTAACTTCCCCCTGGCTGCCAGAGTGGATTTCAAGCAAACCATAGAGGCGCTCCACTAGTTGCACACCTGGGGTAACGACGGCTGATTTCAGAGCCACATCGGTAATGCGGTTAATTTCAATACCAGGAGAAATTTCAATCCATAGGGAGGCATCGCCTGGTAATGGCAAAAAGCCAATGGAAACGCTGCCCATATAGGCAGCGTGCTGTGGTTGCAAGTTGTCAATATATACGTAGCTACGAAGTTCTACACCCAAGGCCGCTTCACAATTTATAACCTGCCGATCTTATCAGGTAAGCGTCAGACAACGGGGTATTAGGCATAGCTACATGTATAGTATTGATGCGATCGCCCCTGATTGCTATGCTCCGTGTATTCATAATGGCTAGTGCTCCAGGAGCTGGGGGTGTCTGGTCAGGGGAATTATCGATTCCAAAAAATTATTATTAATTGACCGTGAACTATTTGCTATTTCTCTAAGCATTGTGTGAATTAGCCTATTCTTGCTTTCTAGTAGCAGAAAAATTGATATTAAATATGTATGAGGTGTGTAATCTGTTCCTCAGAACATACGTATCTTTACTGAGATGTTAAAGTCTCTATCTAGGGGGAGTTAACCTCAGACAGTTAACTATAGAGACTGTCTGAGTGATTAGTTATTGTGATCAAGACCGTCTGCTATTAAGAACGCATGTACAGATGTAGCTAACCCTTTTCAGACTAGTGAGGAATGGACACCCAATGGCTCATTCATAATTTTCTGAGCTTCCAACTTCTCTCTTTTTATTTCGTTCTAGATAACAATTTTCTACTCAAGCGAGTGGGTGTTTTTTATTTCCACAGCATTAGCCCACTTCGAAACATAACGCAAACCCACATGAGGAAAGGAGAATGTCAGAATGGCAAATTTCATTTTTGCCCAACCCTTTGAGCTGAACCTGGAAAACTCGGGTACTAACCTTTTGCTTCTTTCGACAGTCACTCAGCAAACGTCCACCAGGTTCGTTTTTGATGATGGTACGGGTCGAATCGTATTTCAGGGAACTAATATCACCTACAACGGTAATCTCAATAATGGTGGTGCGGTAACAGGCGGCACCATACAAGCCTTTCTGGTAACTAGCAATTTTCTCGGCAATATTGTATTTGCTAATGGTTTTGGCAGTACAGTAGCCGCAGCCCAGGTTTTTAACTTCCTGAGTCAGGGGCAAGAAGCAAATCTCTTCAGTTATTTATTTCGGGGTAACGACAGATTTGTTGGTTCCCTAGGTGGCGATATTATGCATGCCTATGGTGGGAATGATCTCTTACTTGGCAAAAATGGGGATGATAAAATCTTTGGTGATGCTGGTGATGACCGAGCCCTGGGAGGGTTTGGCAACGATACTCTAGTGGGAGGCATTGGCAATGACCGGCTCTTTGGCGAAGCTGGCATTGATGTTTTATATGGTCAGGTGGGCAATGATGTCCTAGGAGGAGGATTAGGCAATGATGTACTATTCGGCCAAGCTGGTGAGGATGTACTGATTGGAGATGATGGACGGGACCAGCTGTTTGGCGGTGCAGCACTTGACCGTCTCTTTGGCGGTGCTGGCAATGATATTCTTACAGGCGGTGCTGGTAATGACGTCGTTAGAGGTGGGTTTGGCGATGACGTATTAAATGGAACTGACGCTACGTCTGCCGGTAATGGTGAACGTGATATCTTGTTTAGCTCTGATTTAAATGATAGTGACACCTTTGTTTTGGGCGTTAATGGTACACCTTTTTATAACGACCAAGGCAACAATGATTATGCCCTTATCAGAGATTTCGATCTCTTTGATTTCCCAGGAGACATAGCAGACCGCATTCAGTTAGAAGGGAACGCCAGCTTCTATAGCCTTAGCAATGTCTCTGTAGGCGGTGTGAGTGGTGCAGGCATTTTTGACTTTGGTGATCTTGTTGGGATTATTGAAGGAATCAATGCTAGTCAGCTTAGCTTGACAAATTCTGACCAATTTGTCTACGTCTAGGATTTCAATTTTTGAATGCACGGAAATTGAAAATCCATAACAGCGAGAGTCACCATACAGGTGTAATAGCCTTAAATGGTGACAAGCTGCTAAGGCTATCGCTAAATCCTAGGTGATAATGAGCATCTCATTTTTCAGTCTCTTTCATTTTCTTCTAGGCATGAAGCTTTTCCTAAAGCATGTCAATGTTTTCTGCTTCTACAGCACTCATTCACCTCGAAATACCCCCAAATCCATACAAGAAAAGAGGACTTCAAAATGGCAAATTTCATTTTTCTCCAGGCCGCTTTTATGCTCGCAGAAGAGCCAGTTTTCGGCCCTGTCTTTCCTCCTAACATAATTCAGCGCACCTCCAATCGGTTTGTTGTGGAGGATGATGCTCAGTTTGCATTGCGAGGTCGTTTTGTTTTTCAGGGTAACAACTTTACCTACAGTGGTAATTCCAGTAGCAGTAATGTTACGGGTGGTAACGTGACAGCCATGCTTTTATCCACGAATTTTTCAGGTGACTTTCTCTTTGTTAATGGTTTCGGTAACACAGCCAGTGCACCCCAGGTTTATAACTTCGTGAGACAGGGGCAAGGAGTAGCTCTCTTCACTTATTTAGCTCGGGGTAATGACAGATTTGTTGGTACATCCGATAGTGATGTTATGCGTGCATTTGCCGGGAATGACCTTTTACTTGGTAAAGGTGGGAATGATACGCTTTTTGGCTACAGTGGTAATGATCGAGCCCTGGGAGGGTTTGGCCAAGACACGATGCTAGGGGGGCCTGGCAATGACCGATTTTATGGAGAATCCGGCAATGATTCTCTTTATGGTCAGGCAGGCAATGACGTTCTAGGCGGAGGCTTAGGCGATGATTTCCTATCTGGAGAAGGTGGCACAGATGTGATTTTCGGTGACGATGGCAACGATCAGCTGCTGGGGGGGATTGGCCTTGACCAACTCTACGGCGGCAACGGCAATGACACGCTTACGGGTGGCGCTGGTAATGACGTCCTTAGAGGCGGGGCTGATAATGACATATTAAACGGAACCGATTCTACAGCCGCAGGTAACGGTGAACGCGATATCTTATTTAGCTCTACTTCATTTGATAGTGACACCTTTGTTTTAGGCGTTAGTAATACGCCTTTTTACAACAACCAAGGTAACAACGATTTTGCTGTTATCAGGGATTTCGATACCTTAGGTTTTGCCACAGATATCATTCAGTTAGAAGGGTCAGCTAGCTTCTATAGCCTTAGCAATGTCTCTATAGGTGGTGTGAGTGGTGCAGGCATTTTTGACTTTGGTGATCTTGTTGGGATTGTCGAAGGAATCAATGCTAGTCAGCTTAGCTTGACGAATTCTAACCAATTTACTTATGTCTAGGATTTTAATTGCTGACTGTATGGAAATTGACAATCCATAACAGCGAGAGTCGCCCTACAGGTTTAATAGCTTTAGCTGATTGCAACCAGCTAAAGCTATTGTCAAATTCTAGGTGGTGGTGAGCATGTATTCTCCTGTGAACCAAGCAAACAATAGGAAATCAAAGCGGGTCAGTGTCTCATCGCCTTGAGGGTGCCTTTTAGAGGTAATTATTGTTTATCAAAAAAATATTAATTAATAGTGAACTAGTTGCTATTTCTTTGAAAACTTTGTGAATTAGCTTTTTTTTACTTTATTTCAAGCAGGAAAAAACCTGATAGTAAAGAAAGTGTATACTCTGTTCACTAGAGCACCCGTATCTATACTGAGAACTCAAAGGCTCTAGCTGGGGGCTAACCTTTGGTAGTCAAATGACGATCTGCCGAATCGCTTAGTTTTGTTATCAATGCTATCTGTCATGGCACGCGTGTATGCAAAGGCTAATAAGCCTTTTGCTGACTATTGCAGGCTCTTGAAAATTTTAAATCCGATGCCTCATTCATGACTTACTGAACGTCCACCTTCTTTTTTGCATTTCGTTCTAAATACCGTTTTTTGATCAAACGAGCAGTTGCTTGTTTGTAGTTTTTACAGCTTTATTTCACCTCGAAACACAACATCAATCTATATAAGGAAAAGAGGAAATTCGAATGGCAAATTTAATTTTTGTCCAGCCCTATGACATGAGCGTACAGGGCTTAGGATATGACACCTTTGATTTTTTTGTTACTCAACAAACGTCCAATAGGGTTGTTGTTGATTTTGGTGATGATCGAGATATATATACAGGCAGTAACATTACCTACAGTGGCAATCTTAATACTGGTGGTATAGTCACTGGTGGTACTATCCAATCTCTGCTTTATACCGGCAATTTTACCGGTCCTGTTCTGTTTGCTAATGGTTTTGGCAATACGGTAGGGGCAGCCCAAGTTGCTAATTTTCTGAGTCAGGGGGATGGTAACGCCCAAGGTCTTTTCAGTTACGCATTTCGGGGTAATGACAGATTTGTTGGCTCGCCAGGTAACGATGTTATGCGTGGCTATGCAGGGAATGACCTCTTACTGGGCAAGAATGGAAATGATGGAATCTTTGGCTACAGTGGCAATGACCGAGCACTGGGAGGGTTTGGAAACGATACTCTAGTGGGAGGTCTTGGCAATGACCGATTCTTTGGAGAAGCTGGCATTGACGTGCTATTTGGCCAAGATGGCAATGACGTCCTAGGCGGTGGCTTAGGCAATGACGTTCTCTATGGTCAAGCTGGTGTGGATGTGTTGATTGGTGATGGTGGCAATGACCAGCTTTTTGGCGGTGACGGACTTGACCGTCTCTTTGGCAATGCTGGCAATGATACCCTTATAGGCGGTGCTGGTAATGACGTTATTAGAGGTGGGATTGGCGATGACGTATTAAATGGGACTGACTCTACGTCTGCCGGTAATGGTGAACGTGATATCTTGTTTAGCTCTGATTTCAACGATAGTGACATCTTTGTTTTGGGCGTTAATGCTACACCTTTCTATAACGACCAAGGCAACAATGATTATGCCCTTATCAGAGATTTTGACCTCTTTGATTTCCCAGGAGATATAGCAGACCGTATTCAATTAGAAGGGAACGCCAGCTTCTATAGCATTAGCAATGTCTTTATTGGTGGTGTGAGTGGTGCAGGCATTTTTGACTTTGGTGATCTCGTTGGAATTGTCGAAGGAATCAGTGCTAGTCAGCTAAGTTTAACGGATTCTACTCAATTTATTTACGCTTAGGGTGTCAGGTGCTATAGGCCTAATATAGTAAAGCAACCCGCACTAAGTCCAATGCAGGCAGTATTTCATGAATCAGTAATAATAAGTGGCTGAGTTGAAACCTGTCGCCACCTATGTGTGGGTTGCCATACCAAATAACTCTGCTTAGAAAGAACAATCTCACAGGTTGTAATCCTTTGTGATTACCCTGTGAGATCGGGCACTAAAGTCTGTCATATCAACATTGACTGCATCCCTATAGGGTGAATAATACAAAATTGCTGCACAAGCTTGCTTCAGGTTTAGGGATGGGTAGATACTGTCAATTTTCTATTTAATTTGAGTTTATAGAACTATTGTGCCCTACTTTGTAGTACTTGCGCCTATGTAGCTTACATTAACGATAGCTGATCCTTGCCATCATCAGAGTCTGGCTTGACTTCTGACTTAAATACTAATGTGAGACGCTCAGGTACCTCATAGCCCAAATGTTTCCAGGCAGCTGGTGTGGCAATCCGGCCCCGCGGTGTGCGTTGCAAATAGCCAATCTGTAAAAGATAGGGCTCGTAGACTTCCTCAATCGTCTGAGCATCTTCCCCAGTAGCCGCCGCCATAGTATCCAGCCCCACTGGACCACCATTAAAGTTTTCAATCATGACCGATAGTAACCGTCGGTCAGTCCAATCTAGGCCACAAGGGTCCACATTAAACAGTTCTAAAGCATCCCCAGCAATTTGCTCGGTAATCGGTCCCGATGCTTTCACCTGTACATAGTCCCGAACCCGCTTGAGTAGACGGTTAGCAATACGCGGTGTGCCCCGTGCCCGACGGGCAATTTCCATTGCTCCCGGTTCCTCAATATCAGTTTTAAGTACCTTGGCCGTACGCAGAATAATGCTGGTTAGCTCATCTAGTTCATAAAACCGCAACCGTTGGATTAAACCAAAGCGGTCTCTTAAAGGCGATGTCAGCGCCCCTACTTTGGTCGTTGCGCCCACCAGGGTAAACGGCTGGAGTGGAATACTGCGAGTTCTGGCACTTTGCCCCTTACCGATAGTGATATCCAGTCGAGCATCTTCCATGGCCGGGTACAAAATTTCCTCGGTAACCCGTGATAGACGATGAATTTCATCAATAAATAGAATGTCTCCAGCTTTGACGTTGACCAGTAGACCAGCAATATCCCGAGGCCGCTCTAAGGCTGGCGCAGTTGTGATTTTGCAATCCACCTTCATTTCCTGGGCCAAAATCAGAGCCATGGTGGTTTTCCCAAGACCGGGTGGACCATAGAGCAATAAATGGTCCAATGGTTCCTTACGGGATTGCGCTGCCTGAATCGCGATTTGCAGCACTTCTTTGAGCGCTTTTTGGCCAATGTAGTCCTGCAAATTCTGGGGCCGAATACCGTCTTCATTACGACTCACCTCATCGGGGCGTGCCGAACTTTCTAACAGCTGGTTTTTTTGACCGGTTTGCGGTGTTTGCTTTGCTGGCTGCTTTTCAGGCTTGTGATCGTCTGGCTGATTTGCTTCCGGCTGTTTGGACGAAATAATGGCCATGACAATTCAACCAACGATTTAAATACATAGATGTTGCTGCTTCTCTAAGTCTATGAATTGGCAACAACAAATGTACTATATCGCTTAATAAATCATCACGCGTCCGTCGTTAACAATGTGTACAGCACTATCGTTGACAGCACCACTGGGTAATAGCTCAATCTGCAAGATATCTGTTGCTGGTCGATGCAGTTTGACTTCGATGGGGCGCTGGGCAGCTTCCCAAAATACAACCGATAGATCGCCGATGCCGATTTGGGCGTCAATGGTGATCATTTGATCGGGCCACATGCCATAGGGGGCAAAGTCTAAAACACGTTCGAGGCTGACTCGCCCACCAGTATGATTGACGACTTGCAGCCTAACTGCTTGCCCAGGGGCAAATTGGATTTCATCAGAGCCGCATCGATAACTGCATTCAGATGCTTGGACTGCTGTATTTGCTGTAGCTATGACCAGGGCAGAGCCCAGAAAGAGTAATTGTTTAAGCATGATGACTTCCTCCATCAATAGAAGACTACAAATCAATGGAATGTGTTCCATTGATTAGCTTGTGAAGTCTGGCCGACTATCGTTGAGCTGGACAACGGTTGGCCAACAATATTGCTTTATAATTCCCTGGAAAATACAAAAATAACTAAACCAACCAAGTTGGGATCTATCAGCTCTGATGCGGGAAAACGACCTTTCTGGACATTGACAAGTTTTAATGTCACTGATGAACTTGCATGTCTTTGTTCTAGAAAGTTACTTGACTAGGTAATATCTGAGTACAGTACTTTTGCTTTCGATGTGCTGGGCCGAATGAAGCCATTGGCGGATTTCAGCTTGCGGAACAACCAGATCTGCCGTAGTCGTCGAAAAGTCGTTAAAGTAAACTAATGTAAACGTTTCTAAGGTAAGTATGCGCGTACTCCTGATGACTGGAAAGGGCGGCGTTGGTAAAACGTCGGTGGCGGCGGCAACGGGGCTACGTTGTGCTGAACTAGGTTATAAAACCTTAGTGCTGAGCACCGATCCAGCACATTCTTTGGCAGATAGCTTTGATATGGAGCTGGAGCATACCCCCCGTGAAGTAAAGCCTAATCTTTGGGGGGCTGAGTTGGATGCCCTACGCGAGCTGGAAGGAAACTGGGGTGCGGTAAAGCGTTATATTACGCAAGTATTGCAAGCCCGTGGTCTAGAAGGTGTGGAAGCAGAAGAGCTTGCGATTTTACCAGGCATGGATGAAATTTTTAGCCTGGTGCGGATGAAGCGTCACCATGACGAAGGTGAGTATGATGTGCTGATCATTGATTCGGCCCCGACAGGAACTGCATTGCGCCTACTGAGTCTGCCAGAGGTGGCTGGTTGGTACATGCGCAAACTGTATAAGCCGTTTCAGGCTGTTTCGGCGGCCCTGAGACCCATTGTGGAGCCTTTGTTTAGGCCGGTGGCAGGTTTTTCTTTGCCGACCACTGAGGTGATGGATGCTCCCTATGAGTTTTATGAACAATTGGTGGAGTTGGAGAAGGTTTTAACCGATACGGCGACGACATCGGTACGTTTGGTGACCAACCCTGAGAAAATGGTGATCAAAGAGTCGTTACGGGCCCATGCTTATCTGAGTCTCTACAATGTAGGGACAGATATGGTGGTGGCCAACCGGATTATTCCTGATAGTGTGACCGATCCATTCTTTAAACGGTGGAAGGAGAATCAACAGATTTATCGCCAGGAAATCCATGATGATTTTCGCCCCCTACCTATAAAGGAAGTGCCTCTCTTTTCTGAAGAGATGTGTGGTATTCAAGCACTGGAACGATTAAAAGAGACTATCTACGGTGATGAAGATCCTACTCAGGTGTATTATAAAGAAACTACACTGCGAGTAGTTCAGGAGCAAGATAATTATAGTCTAGAGGTTTATCTACCAGGTATTCCTAAGAGCCAGATTGAGCTGAGTAAGAGTGCGGATGAGCTAAATATTCGCATTGGTAATCATCGTCGTAATTTGGTGCTTCCTCAGGCCTTGGCTGCTTTACAACCGGCTGGTGCCAAGATGGAAGATGATTATCTGAAGATTAGGTTCGCTGCTTAGAATTTTTTGAAATCAACGTCAGATCAACAGGGTAAGTAGGGGGTCCCATCCTTCATAAGATAAGAAGACTGGGATCACCTACATGTTCACCAAAATAGAAGAGTTTAGTTTGGTAGCGAAAAATCAGCTGTCCTTGTTGACTATAGCGCTCAAAGAGCCGTTTTAGCTCAGTGAGCATTGTGTCATAATTTGGTGCATCTGCTTTAGGTGCATAGGAACAAGAGAGTAACCGTCCCTTTAAACCCTCGTAGTCCATTACCTGAGCATTGTCAAAGGTGCGCATACTCAGAGTGCGTGGTGATAAAAACTGGGTTAGGGTGTCATGGCTCACACGACGATGATTAACGTGTTCATAGTCTGGGCATTGGGTTTGCAGAAAATTTTCATAGGCTTGGTGGAATGGGTCATTGTCTAACCGATCATTCCAAATTAGGGCGACATGACCTGCGGGTTTGAGAATACGTTCAATTTCTTGCCGTGTTTTTGCTTGGTCAAACCAGTGAAATGCTTGACCGGCAACTATCCAATCAATCGAAGCATTGGGTAGAGTAGTGGCTTCGGCTTGCCCATGGATGCTGTGAAATTGAGGATAGCTTTGCAGAATCTGCTCTGCTGCTAGACGCATGTTTGTATTGGGTTCTACCCCATATACCGGGTTGCCATTTTCTAAAAAATGTCGGGTCAATATTCCGGTCCCTGAACCAATATCTGCTACAACATGTGTGGCTGTAAGACCATATGCTTCAATCAGGTAAGCAAATAGGGCTTTGGGATAATCAGGGCGATATTTGATATAGTCTGCTACTCGATCTGAGAAGCGTTCCGTTGGGTTTAGGCTAGTCATGACAGCGGTTTGAGTAATTGTTTGAATACATGCCACCGTGAACGGGGCCAATGGTCTACGTGGGAGCAAATTAATCCCGCTTGATTGAGTTGGAGTTCACTCCAGCCAGGGATGGAAATGCGAGGTTTCCAGGGGGTGGGGGCCGTGAAGTGTAGGGTCCATCGGGTGATAAAGGTATTTCCTTGGGGCGGTTCTACGCTATGTAGCTCTAACTCAATATTGGTAAACCATTGTTCAATAAACCCAATCATACGTTGGTAACGTGTAATACCCCGAAACTCATTCATCGGGTCTTTGAAGTACACATCGTCTGCATAGAGGTGATAGCTCTGTTCTTGGGGGAAACGGGCGTAGTCAGCTTTAACTTGCTCAATGACAGTTTGTATTGCTGTTTCATGATTACTCATTGTTAGCGGCCTCGGGTGGATTGACTTCTGTGCTCAACTATTCGTCTGTCAAGAGTGAGTTTTGGGGTGGAAGAGATGATTAGCAAGATAGTTGTTATCAGTGACACACCGTTCACTACCTTATCCAAAACTGTGTTCTTGACGTGTGACTAGCCACAAAAAAGAGGTGTAAATATTACACCTCCCCAACTAGTTGGCATTAAATTTTGAACTCAACGAATGAGTTGATGGAATGAGTCATTCTAAAATGCAAACCATTCCTCAACAGCTTCTGCCTTGATATTGGTATTGCGCTCGGGAGTCTCACGGGTGAATTTCATGTGGATGGAGCGAATGTGCTCACCATCGGCGGCTACTGCCTTAATCGGATAGTCAATTAAGCCATCCTGAAAAGACATCTGGAAGCGGAATGTGCCGTCGGGCTTAAGGTCAATTTTGCGATTACCAATGGTAACTGTTGCATCGGGCTCAGTAGCACCGTAAACAATCAACTCAGCATCCGTAGCCAACCAAAACTGGCGAGGACGACTCGGCAGAGCTGAGGCGGAGGACATCCCTGATAAGGTTGGCAGTGCCCACATACCGACACCAGAGGGGAAGACAAAGGAGCTTACTGCCTGCTCAGGTACCTGGTGCATGGAGCCAAACAGTGAGCCAGCAATCCGCTGGGCTTCCATGGCTTGAGCCTTGGCAAAGATTTCATCGTAGATGGTGTCACCCTCGATTTTCTTACTGGGTGGGGTTAGAGTCATGACGGTCTTGCCCGTCAGCTCTTCTTCCCAGTCGACAGTGACAAAGTGGTCTTCGATCCAGTCGGAGGGGTACATGGGAGGAACGTGGATAGGTGTAGACCGTGCCATCATTAGCCAGCGACCGTCGGCAGCTACATAGCCAATTTCAGCAATGTAGTCGCGATCGCTAACGGGCACAGGCAAGAACCATTCCCGCGCCATCTCATCACATTCATATTGCTGGAGGCTGTGGGGCGCTACAAAATTGATATCAATAGCAGTAACGTCGTAGAAACGAATAGCTAGACGGACACCCCCCTGACGGCGGATTTCTTCTTTGTGACCACCAGGGATATCCCAGTAAACGTACGCCCACTGAGGATCACGAGGCATCAGGACAATACGGCTGTCGCCATAGCCACCGGGTAAATCATCAAACCCATCATCGACGGTGGCTAGCCCTGCCTTGGTTGTGTTTGTATCAGGTTCTGTGGCAGTTGCTTCTGTGGCAGTTGCTTCTGTGGCAGTTGCTTTTGTCGCAGTTGCTTCTGTGGCAGTTGCTTCTGTGGCAGTTGCTTCTGTGGCAGTTGCTTCTGTGGCAGTTTTTTCTGCCGCAGTTGCCACAGTGGTTGTGGGAGCTGCGGTGCTTTCACCACGGGCTGCCTGAGCTAAACGAATTGCTTCGACTAATTGGACTTTCCGCATACGACTGTAGCGAGAGACTGAATACTCACTCGCGACTAGACGTAACTGCCGCAACGTCATTTCTTCTAAAGGAACCTTTGAACCGTTACTCATTGCCATACCCTTGAATTCCAGCACTGCAAAACAATCGGCTAAATCACCTACTGGGGATCGCTCTCAAGCTTAATCATGCCAGGAAAAGGTATGGGGATCAATTAGGGTGATCCCCATATAAGTTTTTATCTATAAGAGCTTCAGCGGTTTTAAAGATTCAATTGTCATATCTTCATGACAATTGAATTGTCAGCTTCTAACTATACTGAGCCTTAAGTCACAAAAGCATGACAATTGGGGATCGTCTTCTAGGCTTAGGTTGGCTGAAAGCGTTATGGCTGGTACGAATAGATGTGGGATGATTAGGGCTGAAACTACTCAGCACTGTGCTATGGCTCAATCTCTGTCATCACTTCATGGCAGCCGTCTGATCAGTCGCGTGTTGCCCCTGGCTGTGAAACTTTGGTTGCAAACACAGCTCGATGAGATTGGGGATTTAACCTTCGACATTCAAGCTACTGATCGTCAGGTATTGTCCGGTTATATTCCCGGCCTAGCTTTATCAGCGCAGCAGGCAGTGTATCAGGGGATACGGATTACCGACGTCGCCGCGCAAGCCAGTGATATTAAGATCAATATTGGTCAGGTTTTACGGGGAAAGCCTTTGCGACTAATGCAGTCATTTCCCATTGCCGGACAAGTTGTCTTAGATGGAGATGCGCTAAAGGCCTCATCCACAGAGTCTATTTTGGCGGTTGGTCTACTTGACTTTTGGCAAACGCTGCTCGCTAACGAAGAGGTGGCCGCAGAAGTAGCGACTTACTATGGTGCTGATATTGCTGTCCTACAGGATCCACAGCTGTCGCAATACCAGTCAAACATACAAACTTTGGGGACGAATCTAGTGTTGCATTTAGTCCGTAGTGGCCAAGCCGAGCTTGGGTTGAAGGGATGTCTTGACATTGAGCATGGTCATATTTTGCGATTAACGACCGCTCAATGGTGTTTGTCGTCAGGAGAGCAGGTGCGCAGCCATGCCCTCACTAACTTTTGTTGGAACTTAGGAGAGCAAACAGAGCTGCAATCCCTGGAAGTGCGAGACAACAAACTGATGTGTCAGTGTAGCATTGTGGTGAAACCCTAAACAGCCATTAGTTTCCTGGCCACACTCCCGGCAGGCTAGGCAATAACAAGGTGATGAAATAAAACACGAGGGGGGCCGTAAACACATAGCTATCGGTGCGATCCAAAATACCGCCATGCCCAGGGATCAAGGTGCCAGAGTCTTTTACACCAGCGTCTCGCTTCATCAGGGACTCAGTTAGGTCACCGAGTAGGCTAGCGACACCAATCATGCTGCCAAAGGCCGGACCAGTCAGCCACCATAGGGGCCATTGTATACACCAAGCACCAGTGCAGCCTACGATCAGGCTGCCAATAATGCCACAGATGGCTCCTTCTACAGTTTTTTTAGGGCTAATGTTTGTCAAGGGTGTGCGGCCAAAGGTGCGACCGGCTGCATAGGCACCGATATCAGCTGCCCAGATACAGGCAAATGCCAGTAAGGTGTGAACAAGTCCGATAGGTAAATGGGTGATAATCCAGTCGCTGGGCCAATAACCACCCAAGGGAAGGTTGGTCACATTACTTTCCCAATCCCGTAACCGGATCCAATAGCTGGGTAAATAGCCGCCGTAAAACAGACCCAAGATAGAGGCCGCCACATCAGCAATGGTGGCAAACTTGGGCAAAAAAAGGACATAAAAGCAAATACAGGTGCCAGCTAGCGATAAGATCGCATCGGTTAAATCAGGCGCTATGTGGGCTGCAACCAGCAATATCTGACTGACAACTAGGGTGGTTTTTACTGCGGCGTTGATGCCTTTAGCTTTGGTAAGACCAAAAACTTCTAGCTGCCCTAAATAGACGATAAGGCCAAACCCAACTGTAAAATACCATCCTCCCAAGACAATCATCAGTAGAGCAACTGCGATCGCAACTCCACCACTAGCAATACGGATCCACGGCATAAGCGAATAAAAAAACAGGCCTGGTGCAGATTTGGCCCAGCTTTTTAGTATATCAGTGATCGCTCGAAGCCTGTATTTTCTAGGCAATCAGACCACCTGGTTCTAAACGGAGGCAACTAAATTGTCTTTCCACTTGCGGGGTTCGCTAGCACGGCGAATGTAACGCCAGATCTGGGTAGCGGCCAATGTGCCATCGGCCACAGCCACACTCACCTGGTTCAGACCCTGTTTGAGATCGCCGACGGCAAAAATACGGTCGTGAGTGGTTTGGCCCATATTATTAGTTACCAAATTCTCCCCGTCCCAAGTCAGTCCGTCAATCCCCTTGAGATACTGATTGTGATAGATCGAACCCATATTAATTAGACCGGTGGTGGCTTCCACAATGGTGCCGTCCTTAAGTTCAACACCGCTCATCTTGTGATTCTCTCCCAAAATGCGAGCGATGGGTGCTTCATACAAAGGATATCCATGATCCGCCAACTTTTGCTTCATTTCAGCACCCACAGTAAAGCCATTGGTAAGTACAGAAATGTAAGGAGTAAACCAGTTTAAAACGAAGGCTACATTAATCTGAGACTCTCGACTGACCATTACCACAGCTTTCTGGTCCCACATATCAAAGCCATCACAGATCATGCAAACGTGTAGCGTATACCCTGCATAATCGTAGACGTTCTGCATGTCCTCTAGCTCAGGCAAAATGTCAATCACCCCCGAGGCTGCAATCAAATATTTACTGCGCAGAGTGTAATACTTACTATTTTTCTTACCAATTTTGACTTTTACTGCAAAGGTATCGCCGTCATCCGTTACCTCTTCTACAAATGCCCGGAGATGATCGGCCCCCCAATCAAGTGCTTGCTTAGCACCATGGGTCAGAATATTACGTCCTGGTGTGTTGGGATCTAGCCCCAGATAGTTGCGGGTTTCTTGCATCCACAGGGAGCGGCCTTTTCCTTTTTCAATAACAAGACACTTTAAACCGTAGCGTGCCAGATAAATAGCCGCTGACAGTCCTCCCATACCACCCCCGACAACAATGGCATCGTAGAGGGTGTCCAAGTGATTTTCAATATTTGCGCTAGATAGTTTCATTATCGTCTAACCTGCCTTTAGCGGTTATCAGGGGCGGGGATGAGTGTAGTTGGGTTTGACTGTAGTTCACCTAAAGGGCGTTGGTTGCAAGCAATGACAACACCTAGAGTGACTAGAGATAGAGAAGGCAAAGAAGGAGAGACTGCTGACCTTCTTTGCCTTAGCTGCCTAAATTTAGACGTTTACTGAAGAATTCTCTCCAGTTTTAGGGAGTGTGGGCTTAGCCAACAAACTCTTTGCGAGGCTCGGAAACGCCAGGAGCAGCAACGCCCTTGAGGTAAGCCAACATAGTATCAGCGTCAGACACTTCGAAGGGGTCAGTGGGGCAGTTGTCACCAAAGTCGGGCTCAGCAAACATCTTCTCGATAGTCATATCGTTAACTACCATGGAGTAGCGCCAGGAGCGCATGCCAAAACCCAGGTTGGACTTGTCAACCAACATACCCATTTTGCGACTAAATTCGCCGTTACCATCGGGTAGCAGCTTCACTTTGTCGGCACCCTGCTCTTTGCCCCACTTGAACATAACAAAGGCATCATTGACGGATAGGCAGTAGATGTCATCAACGCCTAGAGCCTTCATTTCGTCAGCTAGCTCTTCGTAGCGGGGAAGGTGGTTGGAGGAGCAGGTGGGTGTAAACGCACCAGGAAGAGAAAAGACAACGATTTTCTTGCCAGCGAAAATATCTTGGGTAGTTGTGTCCTGCCAGCGGTAGGGGTTAGGACCTTCAACGGACTCATCACGGACACGAGTCTTGAAAACAACGCTGGGCACTTTTTCGATAACAGCCATGATAATTTCCTGTAATTAATTGTTCGGTGGATCAGTCGATTAAAAATCTGACGACTTTTGAGAATTAAACCTCAGCCACATCCAAGACCGAAACTTTTCTGTAGAAGAATCTACAAGTTTCACCTTGGAAGCGGTTTGACGTCAGTTCAAGCTAAACCTGCTGCAAACTCAATTGGGCTTGAGCAGTTACCCTTACAAACTAGAATAATTCTTATTTTAAGAAATATCAAGATCCAGAATTATTCTTATTTTGAAATGAGTGTCAAGTACTGCAAATACTGGGGTAGTAATGTTATGCTTGTAATATAGAATCTGGCAGGACCTGATGCTTGTATCCTTGGATGCTGCTTAGGTTGCATTTAGAAAATATCGGTAATGACGGCGATGTCTCAGCAGACAGAAGAAATTGTCCAGCTACTTAAATCTAAGCATCTGCGAGTTACGCCCCAGCGATTTGCAGTTTATTCCAATCTGCTTGCGCGTCAAGATCATCCGACGGCTGAACAAATTCTTCTTGATGTCAATAAGGATGTACCTCGCTCTTCCCAGGCAACTATTTATAGTTCTTTACAGGCGTTACGGGATGTGGGCTTGGTACGCGAGGTCCTGCTAGAGGAAGGCGTGTGTCGTTATGATGCCAATGTCAGTCAGCACCATCATTTTCGTTGCAAGGTATGTGGTGCGATTGAGGATATTCCTTGGGAGCAGTTTCAGTGTTTGGATACTGCGCAGCTACGGCCTGGGCTGACGGTGGATAACTATGAAGTAACGGTGCATGGGGTTTGCGATCGCTGCGACTAAAGCAAGCACAACGTCACAAATCACAGATAGCGACTCATCAAAGCTATTGAATTGTCTGGTAAAAGTAGGCAGTTTTTAGCCCAGACAAAAAACTTCAGCAGAACTTCGAAGGAATTTGAAGTCCGCATCACCATACTTTGGCACAGATTGCCTTAAAACTATAGGGTGGTGTGTCTCCTGAATTTCTCTGAGTTGTCCTTTAGGCGTTTCTTAAACTCATGACAGCCCTCAATCCTATTCTGAATTTTCTAACCCAACCTGCTGGGACTGACGCAATTCTGCCCCTGGAGTTAACCAGTACAGCTGACGGCCAGGATTCAACTTCCCTATTGCAAAGTCTTAATGCAGCATTCCTTATTGTGTTGGCAGGGGAGTCTCATCCCAGCTTTTCCGTAGCCCAAACCTATTTAGATAAGCTATCCACATCACCTGATTGGGCTAAAGCAGCCAAATTTTATAGTCAGGCTGTGCAACTGATGACTCAAGAACTAGAGCAAGCTTGCCAGCAAGATGCTCAGCTAAAAGCCAAGCTAGATCAGATGGCGGACACCCTGGCTGGTGCTGATACCGTGACCGCAGCTAACGCTACTTGGTCTGTGTTGTTTCCTGAAGGCACCGGCATTTGGGGACAGGAAGCTGATCGAGTGAACGCCTTACGAGAAAAGCGTACAGTTACCATTGATCAGCTCAATCCCAACCCGATTGAAAACCCTGCTAAGCAGATTTTATTTACATCCAATGCTCTGCTGACAATGCCCCTAGGCTCTGCAGATCTATCTGGGTTGGATGCTGATTTTCAGGCTGAGCTAGCCGCAGCCGCTGACGATCCTCAGCTTTACTGGTACGACCACCCCATTCCCATTGGTGTTGCTGCCGAGAGTAACGAAATTCTCTATGGTCTCAAGCACTTAAACCATGCTGTCGAGTTTGAGAATCAGCAATCCGGTAGCACCGATAAGGTGAACTGTGTACTGTCAGTATCGGTCACCCATGAGCGCCTGCAAACCCTAGGCAAAAGCTACCTAAAGCAGGTCTTAGCTGCTAGCGAACCGTTGGACCAGCTAAATATCTTTGCCTTTACCGAGACAGATACCAATACGATCATTGACCAAATATTGCTACCCATCTTAGAGAACTCCTCTGCTAGCGCAGATGCCAAGGAAATTCTGTCAGTCTTTGGTGTGGATGGCCGTTATGGACGTCACTACAGCTTTCTCAAAGCCATTGTTGCCCTATGGAATGTGCTAGTGGATCCTGAGATCAAGGCCACATTCAAGATTGACTTGGATCAGGTTTTTCCTCAAGCTGAGTTGCTAGAGCAGACGGGGGCAACAGCCTTTGGACATCTGAAAACGCCATTGTGGGGTGCCACTGGTAAGGATGCAGCAGGTCAACCCATTGAGTTGGGCATGATTGCTGGTGCTTTAGTTAACCAGCGAGATATTCATAAGGGCGTATTTACCCCTGATGTCAACATTCCGGCAGCCAAGCTTGCACCTGATGAGTATGTTTTCTTTAGTAAGCTACCCCAGGCGCTATCCACAGAAGCCGAAATGATGACTCGCTATGAGGCGGGAACTGATTTTGATGGGGAGACTAAGGCTCTCCAGCGCATCCACGTGACTGGCGGCACCAACGGCATGTTAGTCGATACTCTCCGTCGCTATCAAACCTTTACCCCTAGCTTTATTGGCCGTGCAGAAGACCAGGCTTATATTCTCTCTGCCCGTGGTCAGGAGCCTCATTTAGGCTATGCCCATGCATCTGGCCTAATCATGCGCCACGACAAAGAAGGCTTTGCCCAGGAAGCCATTGCCATGGCAAAAGTAGGTAAACAGGTAGGAGATTATCTACGAATTCTATTGTTCTCTAAGTATGCTGATGTGCTGCCCGAAGCCACAGACAGCATTAAGGCCGACATTGATCCCTTTACAGGTTGTTTTGTGTCTCGGCTGCCCATCACGGTAGCTATGTTGAGATTTTCTCTCAAGGTGGCCAATCTATTTAAGGCAGGTAAGACAGACGAGGCGACTGAGTTTATTCACACAGGTGTTTTCCAACTGCAGGAAGGGCTGGACTTTATCCAGGGAGAGCCTAGCGACTTACAAAAGACCTATGAACGTGAGAAAGCTGGTTGGCAGCTATTCTATCAGGCCCTAGAGTCTGTGGAGAAAGCTGTACAAGCTGGTGAAGACTGGGCACTTGAGGTGCAAAAAGCTACTCAACAGATTGTGGAGAATTGCCACGTTAACTAACAATCCAACAAGAACTGTTGGTGTATTGACCAATTATTAACGGTCTAATTAAAGCCCGAAGGGCAGTTTCTGCCTTTCGGTTTTTTGTTTAAGGAGATTTAGGCAGACGGATGGAACTGTTGACTGTTCCGAACTATTCTGCAGGAATTCTTCGTATGGGCATAGCCTCTCTAAGAGACATATGGCTGCCTTAACTTTCTGCAATATGAAGATTTAGCCAGTTGAGTGAAGTTGAGATAGTTCTCTTTACAAGAATTCATGAACTTACTCGTAGGGAACAACCTGGTGACTTAGACTGTCGTTGCTATATGTTATCTACCCTTCCAGACGAGATATCCATGGCCATTTGCCTGTCTCTTTGTTCTCCTGGCAGTGCTGGCTTTGGGGGAGCACCCTAAGGGGAATACCGCACTGTTCAGTACTTGTTGGTATCACAGAAAAATTGTCTTGATATCACCTTTGCCAAAGATCAGAGATTTACGAAGGTGTGGTGAAAAAATGACACTATTATAGGCGGTGACGGTAACGACACGCTCAGTGGTGGTAATGGCAATGATACCGTACGTGGAGGTAACGATAGCGACCTGCTCAGAGGTAATAACGGTGATGACACCTTGTTTGGCAACAGCGGTAATGATCGTTTAAATGGTGGTAATGGTAATGACACCCTTCAGGGCGGACAGGGTAATGATACCCTCGTTGGTGGAATAGGGAATGACGAACTCACAGATGTACGCGGAGATGCCAATCTCTTTGTTGGCGGTCAGGGGCTAATACATTGCGTGGTGGGCTCAACCCCATTGATACCTTTAGGTACCTGAGCTTGAGTGACTCTTTGTTAAGTGGGTTTGATGAGATTCAGCAGCTGCAAATTGGCACTGACATCATTGAAGCTCCGGGCAGGGTAAATGCTGCTGATTTGCAACAGCTGGGTGAGGCGGCATCCCTATCTGCAACCAATATCCAAACGATTTTGTCTACCACTGATTTTGTCAGTAATGGTGCTGCCACATTTACCGTAGATGTTGGCAGTCGTACCTTCCTGGCAATTAATGATGATACGGCTGGTTTCTCGGCAGCTAGCGACGCCATTATTGAGATTACAGGCTTTACTGGCAATCTCTCTGATTTGTCTATTGCATAAGTTCGGAGTGTTTAAACATCAATGCTGTGACTGCAGAATCCTTCAGTCGCAGCATTGGCATGGAGTTCTTCACAAGCACGAAGTTATTGCTTAACTAGCTACATTGGCCCATTCTGCAAGCCGAGCAAAGCTCTACATCTTCGCTGCAAGGCATGTGGTGCCATTGGGAACATCTTAACAGACCACTAGGGGAAGTCAGGAATCAACGGATAGCATAGGCAAGCGTAATACATACATATTCAACGCAGTTGAAAATCTTGATAGGTAGGCTATTGCTTCAACACCATCTTTGCAAGAACTTAGCTATTTACTAAGCTAGAGTAAAAAAAGTTCTGGTTGAACATATCGATTTAGCGATCATCTCTGCAGAAAGGTTAGTATGTTGGCTGATTGGGGATGCGCTCTTGTAAGCAATGAGTTTATTCAGGGGTAATGACAACCTGCCAGAATTAGGGAGCAAGTATCTGCTTAGGTTCTATCAACATGGGTAAACGCCCCTGAATTGTCCTACCAAAAAATTAGGACAACTTTTGTTTGTGTGACTGAGAGCTTATCCTCAGCTACACAACTATGCTCAACTAGCCCCAGCCCTTGGGAGCAAAACTTGTTTCCAAAAGTTTTGATAGACTTTTTTCTTAAAAGACCCTTTCAGAAAAGGTCTTAACAGGATCTCATGCTTAGAAGTCGCTCTGAAATAAGCGTTTGATTGTTGAAAATATAGATGGAAAGTTAGTTCGATGTCTCAGCAAATTGGCACTCATGTAGGTGATGAGCTTTTCGGTACAATTGGTAACGATGTTATCTCCGGTCAAGCAGGTGACGACTTTATTAGCGGTAGCGCTGGTGATGACACCCTCAATGGTGGTAACGGCAACGATACAGTCAGGGGTGGTGCTGACAATGATCTGCTCAGAGGCAACAACGGCAACGACATTTTGAATGGTGGTGCTGGCAACGACCTTCTCAATGGTGGTGCTGACAATGACACCCTCATTGGCGGACTGGGTTTGGATACTCTGGTTGGAGGCACTGGCAATGACAACTTGCGTGGCAATGACGGCAATGATCTCTTCATTGGCGGTGAAGGTGCTGATACCATGCTTGGGGGCGCTGGCTCCGATACCTTTAGATATCTTAGGTTGAGTGAGTCCCAGTTAAGCAGTTTTGATAAAATCACTGGTTTAGAAATTGGCACTGACACCATTGAAGGCCCTGGAAAAGTAGATGCTGCTGATCTGCAGCAGCTGGGTGCAGCGGCGTCTCTTACTGAAGCAGACATCCAAGCGGTCTTAACAGCCACTGATTTTGTTAGCGGTGGTGCCGCTACATTTACCCAAGGTAGTCGCACCTTCCTAGCCATCAATGATGGTACAGCTGGCTTCTCAGCAGCTACTGATGCCATTATCGACATCACAGGCTTTACTGGTGATCTTGCTGACCTGTCTATTGCCTAAGCGCAAGAGCTGTCATCAAGCATTCACTGAATGTGGTGCAAGCACTACGGCCATACTATCGATAGTGTAGTGTAGTACTTTTACTACGTATAGTATGGCTTTAGAAGCTTTAAATATCGATTACCCTTTAAAAAGGTTCCTGAATCCAGGAACCTTTTTTACTTAAAGCCTCAAAAAATAGGTTAAATAATTTCTCTCCTTGAATATAACATTGGCCATATTACTAATTATAAAGACAGCGAAACACTCTCCTTGACAGTCCCTTTGTTAAATATATGACATTTGCAAAGCGGGGATAAAAAAATGACAATTATACCTATCAACTCAAAATATTCTTTTCAGAAACGCTAACATGCTACTCAAGTGGGGATGTGTTCTTTAAGCCATGAGCTTATCAAAGGTAACGATGGGTTTATCAAAGTTTGGGCATTTCTCGAAAAAACTGTACCGTTTGAAGACCCTCTTCTTTGCCGTAAGTTTAATCGAACAGGGCATGGATAACTGGTAGCTTCTTTACCAAAAATGTCCTTGTACCTTACTAGCCTGTTAGAAACCATGCCCTACCATATCGAGTTTCAACTGAATGTTGGATTTTAATACCTGTCTGGTCCAGATTCCCCGACATCAGCAGATCTCCTTGGATCGTTTTGATAGCTATTTTTGTTAAAGCCTTTCAAATAAATGGGGTTTTAGGCAAGGTTCAGGCTTGAAGATTGTTCTTGAATACGTGTTTGAGTATTGGAATCGTTAAGTAGGAAATTTGTGTAATGTCTCAGCAATTTGGAACTCATTTGGATGATACCCTTTTCGATACACCTGGAGATGACGAAATCTTCGCTATAGCCGGTAATGACACTGTTTTCGGAGGTGGCGGTAACGACACTATCAGTGGTGGTAACGGCGATGATGATGTATATGGTGGTACCGGTAACGACCTTCTAAGAGGTAATAATGGTGTCGACGTATTGCTTGGCGAAGACGGCAACGACCTTTTAAATGGCGGAAATGATGGTGATTTCCTTGAAGGTGGAGCCGATAACGACACCTTGGTTGGCGGCAACGGTAACGACATTCTCTACGGTGATGATTTAGTCGGCATTGAAGTCGGTGATGATCTCTTGATTGGCGGTAATGGCTCTGATGTCTTAACAGGAGGAGCTGGTGCTGATACCTTTAGGTACCTTCGCTTGAATGAGTCGCTGCTCAGTAATTTTGATATCATCACTGACCTTGAAATTGGCACTGACACCATTGAAGCACCGGGTAAGGTAGATGCCGCTGACTTAAAGCAACTGGGTGCGGCTGCGTCCCTTTCTGAAGCCAGTATTCAAGCAGTCCTAACCGCCACTGATTTTGTCAGCAATGGTGCCGCCACCTTTACCCAAGGTGGAAGCACTTTCCTGGCCATTAATGATGGTACAGCTGGTTTCTCGGCAGCAACCGATGCCATCATCGAAATTACAAACTTTACGGGTAACCTCTCTGATCTATCTATCGCGTAAGCTCGATAACTGTGTAGCATTCACCCAGTTCCTTTAACAACAACGATACTATCGACGCTATCGTTTGACTAGCACATCCATGCTGCTTGTAACAGCATTAGTTCATTGCACAAAAGATTCCTGACCTCAGGAATCTTTTGTGCTTAATGCCACCAAAAGTTTGACCTAGCCAAGACTTCTCGCTGGATACCAACTGAACGCAGAAAATTTTACTGGGGACAGAATGCAGTAACCGAAGGCCAAAAGCGAATTGTTTTCCACCTTCAGTCTTCTAGCCTAGTCAACATTTTCCGTTTTGAGTTGATACCCATCTGCCAATCTACTTGATAACACTTTTGTCAAATATGTGACATTTACAAAGCAAGCATGAAAAAGTTCCCATTATTCCTATCAACTAAACTATATCCTTTCCAGAAACGCTAATATACTACTCAAGCAAGGATAGTCTCTGTAAGCAATCAGCTTTTTCATAGGAACCATTAGCTACCAATGCTTTAACCTTAGTGACCAGTAGCAATGTCTCTGTTGTATTTGCTTTAAACCCAACTTTGAGGCGTAACATTTAAGACAAGAGAGTACTGCTGACATCAGCACGTACCGTTATGCCCTCCAGAAAAAGCAGAAAGATTGCCCAAAGACTCCCTTACAACACTTGAGCTGTTGTTCTTGCTGATTTAACTAGAATGACCTGCTTTAGCTAAATGGCCTACTGCTATTAGAACGCTGATTGACATAAGTGTTTACCTATTGAAGTTACAAAAAGGAACGTTTTGTGATGGCTGAAATTATCGGTACTTTTGAAGATGAGTTAATTGTTGGTAGCAAAGGTGATGACGTAATCTCCTCCTCTGCAGGTGATGATTTGATCGTTGGTCTGCGAGGCAATGACACCCTGAGTGGTGGTAATGGTGATGACATTGCGTTTGGTGGAAAAGGTGATGACCTACTCCGGGGGAACAATGGTGAAGATGCCTTATTTGGTGGCAAAGGCAACGACCTGCTAAATGGTGGTGCCGATAATGATGGCCTGTTCGGTGGCAAGGGAATGGATACCCTGGTTGGAGGCACTGGCGATGACTTTCTCGCTGGTGATGCTGACGCTGATCTTTTGATAGGCGGTGCCGGGGCTGATACCTTGCGTGGTGGCCGTGGTAAAGATACCTTCAGGTACTTAAGCTTAGATGATTCCCTGCTATCTGGGTTTGATAAAATTCGTGATCTGAACATTAGAAGAGATACCATTGAAGGCCCAGGCAAAGTTGATGCAGCTGACCTAAAACAACTGGGTACCGCAGCGTCTCTAGCAGAGGCAGACATCCAAGCGATTCTATCAGCGTCTGACTTTGTCAGTAACGGTGCCGCCACCTTTACAACGTCTGGTCGTAGAGGCACCCGCACCTTCCTAGCCATTAACGATGGCACCGCTGGTTTCTCAGCCATCGATGATGCCATCATTGAGATTACAGGCTTTACCGGCAATCTTTCTAACTTGTCTCTTGCGTAAACCAAGGACCTGTTGAACGTAAACATTACCCCTTGTAGGGTCATTGCATGCAATGACCCTACAAGGGGTAGAACAACCATGTTATTGCTGATCAGACGATGAGTTTCTAACCAAAACTCGTCTTCTATAACACTGACAGCGATATTTACGCGAAAGATCCGTTAGGAAGGCTGGGCATCTCTCAAAAGAGACTATTAATGTTAGACCTATATAGGTTCCAACAACTGATGATCGCCTATAATCAGTCTTTTGCCATGCTACTCAGTGGTGTCCACACAGAAACGCGCTATTTGATGATAGCCAACAGCATTTCCTAACTTTTGCAGAAAAATGGTTAGTGGCCTGAGACGATCTCAGATACCAGGCTATTAGCCCTATGGTGTAACCCAGTGATCAGGTGCTGCGTCGCACCTCATAAAAGCACCAGGCTCAGCGATAAGGCTTACACTTCAAACCATCAAGAATAGTTGATCATTTCTCATAAGCACCCTAGAAGCATTCAATTGAAAGGCTTTAGATAAACACAAAACTCTTTCTTACGATCATATAAATTTGTTGCTTGACTCAGCCCTAAAAGAGATTTACACTTCTCGGAAGTCGTTTTTAACGACCTTCCCACAGAACTGAAAACCTGGCACTGTCGTCAGGTGGTGACGGGAGTATTCTATAAAGCGGGAAATCAAATCATAGATAGCCTTGTATCAATAGACACCTGGCCGTAAGAGTTTCCCCCTAGGAAAAAAGCTCTGCGGCAAAGCCCAGAGCCGTGTATCGTACCCTTGCGAATTACAGTCAGGGAACGATGAGTCACACTATACGAGAGCGAGGACAAAAAGTCTTCCAAGCCGTTAACGAAAAGTCAACTCAAGGCATAACGACGATTGCCTCAGCAATTGGGATCAGTAAAAGTAGTGTGCATCGTCATGAGCAAGCGATTCAACGTCGTAACCAGTATCCAGAATCAGAATTTTGGGAAAGTGAAGCCGGTAGTGCGTGGTTGAGACTGTTGGTGTTTGGCAGTATCTTTTTCTTTGGCATCAAACATGGCATCGGTGTTGGCGAGTTATCGCAATTTTTGAAAGCCCTTCGATTAGGGCTTCATGTGGGTTGTTCCCCAAGTGCCTTGACGAGGTTAAAAGCGCAAATGAAAGAGGCTATCGTCGCCTATGAAGCCTCTCAAGCAGACCATTGTCGTCCCGCAGAGGGACAGGGGATAGGAGTGGGCTCAGACGAAGTCTTCTTTGGCTTGCCCGTGCTGGTGCTCATGGAATTGGGCAGTGGGTACATCTTCACCGAAGTTCAGAGCGAAGACCGTACCTATGCCACGTGGAGAGACCAGATTCAGGGGTGGTGGAGTCAGTCCGGAAGCCACACTGATATCGTCCGAGGCATTCATGCTTGGTGGTTATGGGCCACTCACGCGCTGGAAACTCAAACCTCCTCTGTGGAGCTGCAAAATTGGGTAATAACGGCGCTGCTACCTTGGGTGTACTGGTTAGAGCAAACCGATAAAACTCAGCAACATGAGTTGAAAGCTCGATACCAACAGGCGTCTGATAACGCAGCTCAACAACTCTTGGACCATCCCATCACTCAGACGATGGTGCCCACTGAACGTCAAATTTGGATTGATTGGGCCAAGTGGATGGTGACCCAGTATCAAAGCACCTCGTCGGCTGTCGAAGGACGTAATGGCTATCTGACTCGATTACATCATTCGGGACGAGGGTTCTCCGAGCAAACCCTAAAGGTGCTCACCATTATCCATAATTTTCATCTCAAACGACCCGATGGCTCCACCGCCGCTCAGCGTTTATTTAACTATGAGTTTCCTGATTTATTTGACTGGGTCGTTGACCATATGGGCGCACTGCCACTGGCTCGTCAGTCTAAAAAAGCATATCGCCCTAATCCCTTTCACCTAGAAGGTTTCCCGGCTTAAAATATAGGCCAATATTTCGAGCACTTGAAATGCGATGAAAACTCTAACTTACCTAATTCCCCTAGTTCTAGTTTCCTGCACAAGTTCTAATTGGAGATGTAGTCTCCCTCGCCACAACAATTGCGAATTCTCTAGTAGTGTAGACCGTCCACTTCGCATAGCCACAGAAGCTGTCTCAAAACTTGAGTTGCAACCATGCATTGCGGATTTAGAGCAGCCTCAAGTTCTCTCACTTTCTTCTAAGGCAGGTCAACTCAGTTATTACGTAGCGTTTCCTACAATGAATATGGAGACGCCAATTGATATGAGACAAGTCGAAAGCTTACGAACAATTTTTGCCACAGATGTTTGCTGCCAAGTTTTAGCTCAATCTCAGGCTCAAGAGCTTGCTCATCAGCTATTGAATATTCGTCATAAGAACCTAATTGTCTTATGGGAAGGAAATATAGAGGCTGCGTGGGGCGATATTGTTAATCGATGGGAACGTGACCATGTTGTTTCCGGTCCAGGTCAACATCCCTTATATTTAGATATCGAAGATATTTGGATAGCGAAAACATTAAACTTACATTTGCCAGAATATAGTCCTCTCTATATCAATTCTTCGACAGGGCAATAGAGAAGACTAGACTGTAGACATAGTAGCTATGGTGGCTAATTATCCTTGCCAGAGTACTGTGTAAGCTTTCGATAAATTTGGGTTCTTAGACATCACAAGCTATATTTAGAAAAATTGTATGAAAAGGCAGGAAACTACAACATTACAAAATATCTTTAGTGCGATCGCATATCACTGTAGCCTGTATTAAGGCATAACACTCAGGAACTAGCCCGTATATGCCTAACTTGGCATTGGAACAGATGTGTAGCTCAAGCATAAGACTCCCTCGGAAATATGCTTAACATCGCTCAACTTTATTGTTACCCTTTATCTAGAGCCAATGGTTTACCGACGGAGACTATAAATGGACGCTGAAAAGTATGAAAAGCAACTAAGTGATATAGCACAAGAGCTTTGGATACATCGAGGACGACAATCAGGCGATACGCCTGATCAAAATGATCGAGAAAGGGCAGAAAGAATACTTAACCAAATAGATTCCTCAGAAGATAATTCCGTAAAGTATCGTGAGCTATATAAAATACTACGGGCATATGTTGTCCATGAAGACAACTTAATCAATAATAGATTAGGCTGGCTTCTCACAAGCCAAGGTTTACTCTTCTCTGCATATGCCTTTTCCTTAGGAAAAGAGAATATCAGTAAGCTTCATATAGTCATTTTCATTCTTGGTATAAGCATAAGCATTATCAGTTTTATAATTGTTTCTCAGGCACAAATGGCCATAGAGAGCCTGCGCAAAAGTTGGCAAGATCTAGAGAACTTTTCTGATAAAGAGTTATTCCCACAATTGACAAGTGGTCTTAAATCTAACGAAAGTAGAAGCAGTTCGGATCATTTACTGTCTCGGTCTGTTTTAGCGATCCCACTTGCTTTTTTTATCGCTTGGATCTGTTTATCAGGGGTTTGGGACACTGGCATTGATTTTTTGCATCACCTACCAAAAGAATAACTATGGGTAAATTTCCTGAAATCAAAAACTTAAACTACCAAGCTTTGTCTATTACAGCTGGTTGGCAGGTGATAATAAATATTTTTTTTGAACTTGATCCAGATGATGATTTGAAGAATAGAGAAGTTATTAATATTGACGCTGATAAAGAGAACTTATCTCCCTGGGAAAAAGTCCTAAAAACCTATTTCTTTTCAAACTGAGGCAAACTCTGCCCTTGTAAAATTGCCTCAGCTGCCGCCACTTGCCATTGACGAGCAATGTCTGCGTCATCACCCGCCGCTCTAAGGGCAGAGTTTGTCGCTTCAAGGCCATCCCGTGCACCTGCGGCCCAAGCCGGTGCCAAATAGTAATCAGAATAATCGAAATACCTCACACCGCCATCCATCATGTCAAGAGTGGCAGAAATGTCCGCGTATTTTGCATTTTCTCTCGTGGGTTGATCAAGCCATCGCTGGGCGACGCTGATAAAACTTCTCTCCCCCTCGTCATTCACCTCAGACGGAAGACGTTGGGAAACATAATAAATCGTTTGCTGTACTACAGCTTGCTTAAAGCAGAGCTGTTGCTGTGGCGTCATCCGGCTAAATAAAGCCTCTAAGGTATTGCGGGATTCAGTGTTCATAGCCTTCTCCACCTTAACCTACGGTCCTCAGTTATTCCACCACCTCTCAGGAGCAACCGCTTTGGCTGTGTTCTCTTGGTTTCTAGAGTTGTAGAATAACCTATCGTATAAACTAACCCCCTTGGCTGCTTAGGATAACCGATGTAGCGCATTCCTCCTTGAAAAAGTGATTTAGGTGGACAGATCTTTACTTTAATAGTACACTTGTTCTGTATCGTTAACAGTTGACATATTAGTTGTTGTCTTGCCAACGTTAGACAAATGAATAATTACTGAGGAGAAATCTCATGGCAAATAATCCTGTAGCTTGGTTTGAAATTTATGTAGACGATTTAAATAGGGCCAAAAAGTTTTATGAATCTGTGCTCAGTGTAACTTTGGAAATGTTGAATGACCCCAATGATCCCAGTATTGAAATGTTATCGTTTCCGTCAGATATGGAGAAGTATGGTGCTAGCGGTGCCCTAGTTAAAATGGAGGGTTTTGCAGCTGGTGGAAATAGTACATTGATCTATTTTTCATGCGAAGATTGTGCCATCGAAGAATCTAGAGTTGAAGCCGCAGGTGGTCGTATCCAAAAGCCAAAAATGTCTATTGGCAACTATGGCTTTATTTCTCTTGCTATAGATTCTGAAGGTAATATGTTTGGCTTGCACTCGATGCAATAACTTGCAGCGAAATTCAAGAAAACTCATGATGTTTTTTAGGAGTGATTGGAGCTGCTCAATTTCACGTTATTTGTTTATCCAGTAGTCCAACATGGGTATTGCTATGTCTCATAACACGAAAGCTATTAGTGACCTATTTGTTGTTATCGATGCCGAAAAGAATGCCTCCTTAGAGGTACCTGATGCTGAACTCTATGCTCGATTAGGGGCAAACTACGGTGGATTTAGGGGCTGTGAACTTATTTCATGTCATAGCTTTGAGAAGGATTGGGATAGTTGGGAGAATCATCCCCATGGAGATGAGGTAGTTCTACTATTAGAAGGCAAGGTGACATTCCTGCTGCAGTTAGATAGTGGGCAAATATCTATAGTCCTAGAAAAGATGGGTGACTACGGCATTGTGCCTAAAAATACCTGGCATACCGCGAAGATTCACAGCGCTTCAAGAGTGTTATTCATAACACCTGGTGAAGGCACAATGCTGAAAAGTATTGAATGCTGAGGCCATTACCCAATCGATGGTGATTTCCTCTAATCCAAGGCCATCCGGGTTAATCACGATAGCATTAAACGATTGGACCTTGAATTGGCTTGGAACGGTTTGACCAGTTTCTAATACTTGATAAGCTATAGCATTTTCAATACAAGCGTATTACTAAAGCAGTTGCTTATCCTTGGCCGAAAAGCTTAATAAATCGACCTGAGTGAGCAACGACACAATGGAAGATAACGAAGATCATAAAGTTTCGTTTGGAATGCTTCAGCTGGTACCTGTTTCTCTATACAGAGAAGCAAACAGCTCACCTGTCTCTCCAACAAACAGCATAGTCCGTGCCCCCTAACATCGCTGCTAGGGGATTTTTTTTGCCTTGTGACACCAGTCACCAACGTTACTCAGCCAGTCTCAGAAACCCTTTAATCATATTTCAGGTACCGGTCAGATAGCGCTCAGCTACCCCCGGCATTCTTGTAATCAATGAAGCAATTCAAACACTTCACTGATACCCCAAGGAGCTTTAACTATGAAACGTACACTTCTTTCTGCTTTAACTCTTCTCGTTACATCTGCTGCTATTGCCCCCATTTCTTCCGCTATCGAGCCCACTAGCTTCAATATCCAAGAAGCTCGACTAGAAGCCCTGGATGCTCGCACTAAGAACAGTGTCCACAAACTACGCATTGAGCACCTTAACAACCAAACTAAAGTCGTTGAGGATATTCAATCTGCTCGTTTAGACGCATTGGATGCTCGGACTAAAGCTGTCGATAACATCCAGGAAGCTCGCCTAGAGGCGCTAGACGCCCGTACTAAGTCCATCCGCTAACAGAAGATTGCTGAGCTGTTGCGGTACTCGGGCTGACAAGCTTGGGTGCTCGGTGCAGACTCCGTAATCTGTGAAAGGCTTCATTTTCAGGGCACCCTTTTCCTCTCAGACTCTCCAAACACACACTCTAAGCCTCTGCCGGTATGGTGAAGGCTTTTTTTGGGTTAGGGTTGCGATCGCAAATCAACCTCCATCCAGGATACGAATGCAACACTTAATGCCAGACTTTAGTCACACAATAAGCAGGCAACTTTTCTTAATTTCCAATCAATTACTCAAGCAACCTGTGAGAAGTATCACTAAGCGCGCTTGATAGTCTTAATTATCTACATTGAACTTTTAACCTATGAAAATAGTTCCCATCGTTCTCACCACCGTCCTCGGTACCACAAGTATCTCGACCATTGACCAAACTAGCCCTATAGCCTTAGCCCAAAACGTTTCTGACAATTATTGGCGAGGCCAGCCGAGAGTAGTACTAATCGCCGATAACCCAACCTGGAAATTTGGGTATTTATCGCCTCGAAATATCGGCTCACACTATACTGATATCCTCGGCGATACCTACAACGCTAATCAGACTTGGTTAGCAGTCCCCTTTGTGCTGAAAAACAACAGCAACCAGACACAACAGAGAGACAACTTAATGATTGGTAGTAGGATTCGTTCTGGCAATAACACCTATGACCCGAGTTTAATGGTCTTTACCGCCGTAGGAGACAATATTAATCCTTACGATCCGGGAGAAGCCAGAAAAGGGTTATTTTTATTTGATGTCCCTAGCCATATCATCAACGCAGAGCAGCTGATTCTCCAAGGATGGTCAGATGCACCAACCATTATTGATTTTTAGACACTAAAACGCTGCTAACCGATTCGATAGCAGCGCCTACCCATTTGAAATCATCAGAGTAATCTAAGCAGTCTGCATTTTCCGTCTGAACTGGCTTAGCAAATCAGCGGCCACCTTCTGCGCATCAAACGTCGGAGCCTTTGCCCTCCGGACCTGATCCACTTTCGCCTTAGTCACAGGATGCAAATCCTCGTACCCCATTTGGCTAGCTATCGCCATCACCAACTGCTGCTCAGCCGTTAAACGCTGCCCTGCAATCTCAGACGCCTCCAAGTACAACGCCTCCATATCTAGTCCTGCCATTAGGTTCAACTCTTCCAGAGGCTCAGCCATATCATCCCGTTCAGCACTCTCCGCCACAACCAACGACGACTCAAGCGCCTCATGAATATCAAAGTCTTCTATCCTTCCACCAGCTACAACATGCCGACGTAATAACCGCACTGATTTTGCCTGAGCTTGTGTAAGATACGCCCTATTATTTGAATCCTTCTCAGCCTTAATTCCTAAGTGCTTTAGATAGTCGTAATAGGCTTGTCTTTTAATATCAAGTTCACGCATCAGCTCTTCCGGTCGGAACTGCTGTTCAACGGCGAAATTCCGGTTAACCATAATTTTTCTTGAAAGTCAGCATACATATTATGGGAATCGTCAGACAAAAACATGACCGAGTATTTCCGGGTTTCCGGTGAAGATTCCATGAGCACCAGAAACAATTTTTGTTGAAATATTATTGTTTCAAAGGCAACTTATGAGGGGCCATACAAAAAAGATCCCTGGGATAGGAGAGAGAATCCCCAGGGACCGATGGAATAGGCTATAGATATCAGTTAAAACGAATGCAGTTAGCTGTTGGCTACGTTGCTGGTGTAAGCATCACCGCCAAAGGGATAGACACGCTCGTTGAAATCAGTTTCACGACCGGTCACCAACTTGGCAACATCCTCGAAACCATCGGAGTTCCAGTTGCGCTCGTGGATAGGCTTAGACTGCTCACCAAAGAAGTAGGCCTGGGTACCAAGAATGGCTGCTGCGACCCAACCGACGATAATGACAGCTAATAAGATACCAAACATAATTGCGTCTCCTTGTATTGAAGTGTGGTGTGACGTGAATGGACGTTTACGAACTAGCTAACAGATAGGGCAGTTAGCATCAATGTGCCGATCAGTAGCGCAGCTAAACCACCCTGGAGCAGGTAACGACGCTGCTGCTCAGGAGCGGGATAGGACGCTAGATACATTTCGGGTTCGGTAGCGTAGTTATTGAGCTGCCCAGTTTCATTAATGGTTGTGTACATGGTTTTGATGTCCCTTTGTAATGACTGCTTTCTATGTAAATTAATGTAACGCATTGCGTAACGATTTGTCAATTTGCTTGACAAAAATAGTTTTATTGATGTTATGAATTCAGTCTATGAATCGCCACGGGAAACCGTAGCAACCTCGGCCCAACGCCTTTAACGGGCAATTTGTGTAGAGATTGACTTGATTGATGGGTTGCTGGTGCAACTTACGGAGTACCTGACGGTGGCAGCTGCACTTGCTCGATGGGAATGCCCAGCTGATTTGTTAGCTCTATAACATTGGTGGTCAACGTGGAAACATCATCCGAGACGGCAGCAGCTCCGCTGGCAATATTGCCGATGGCAGCGCCTAGGATAACTAGCTTTTTCAAGCACCGACCGATACGACCTTGATTGAATTGACTTCAAGCAAATTGGCTTTACTTGTTTTAACCAGTCCTTAACGGCTGGCTACCCACTCAGCAACTCCATCTGCAAGGGCTTTCGCCAATTTCTGCTGTTCCTCTGAATCCACAATCCACTCAAACTCATAGGGATTGATCATAAACCCCAACTCCAACAACACACTAGGCGTCACACTAGGTCGCGTCAGTGCCAAATTATTCCAATACACTCCATAAGCTGGCCGATCTAACGTCTCCACCAAATAATTGTGCAAAAACAACGCCAAATCATGGGCCTGGGGATGATACCAAAATGTCCCAATACCCGCCGTGTTGAGCGCATCACCATTGTCTGGCAACGCATTGTAGTGAAGACTCAAAGCCATGGTAGGTTCTGTTGCCTCAATCACAGCCACCCGATCTCTAGGGTACAGATCATCATCGCCTTCCCGCACCATCACAACCGAAGCACCCAGAGCCTGCAACTCATCTTTAACTAACTCAGAAACAAGTAAAACAACATCTTTTTCTGGATAACCATTGGGTCCACGAGCCCCCAAGTCTTCACTGCTGCCATGGCCTGGATCGATCAGAATTGTTGTTCCCCTTAGTGGCGCAACAGAATCTGAGGTGTTCACAGTGGGGGGATGCTTTAACGACAGAATCAAATTTGTTCCCTCGTAGCGTAGTTTGTAACCCCACTGTTGGTCTGCTTTAAAGTGAAATCTATAGGAGGCCTTATCGGGCAAAATCGGCTGCCAGTCCATTCGCTCCACCACCGGATTATCAGAGAAGTAAATGGTGTCGGTCTGGGGTACCGTATTGTGCAAGATCAAGGTGAGACTGGTGGTATCTTGTTCCACACTCATGGGCACAGGCACCTGCAGTGGAAAAACAACTTCAGTCCATTCGGGCACCTGACGAGAACTCACCCCACGAATTGTTGTTGTTGGCGGAATCGGACTCGGGGTTATCTCGACTTCTGCCGCCTTAATCCAGGCACCGTAGTCTAGTCGGACCCAGTCACCGTCACGACCAGTAACCGCCGCACGGGTGCCTTTAGGCAGGGGCGTCAGCCGAGAATAGTTAGTACTCGGCCCAGTCCGAGCAATGCCAGAATCAACGGTGACTTCTGCCACTTGAAAGGTAGTTGGTGACAGAATTTCGATGGGGCCACTGCCTGCTTGACTAACGGTTTGGCCATTGAGGGTTAACCGAAACTCAGGGGTGCCAAAATTACCGGGCTGGTTAAACGTGGCACAGCCGCCATACTGGGTAGCACGCAAGGCATAGGGGTCAGTTTGCTCTGTCAGGACAGCATAGTTGGGGGGTAGCTCAATGCTACTGGGCTGAGGGCTGAGGCGAATGGTCTGACTAGCTAAGGCCACCACTACATCGGCCTGAGGTGGCGCAACGGCTCCAAAACAGATCAATTCCCCTGACTGACGGGCCAGACTGCTGTCAGGCTCTAGGGTGCCCTCGGCAAAGGCAACACCATTGGGCTGGGGGGGCTCTAATGAATCACGGGTAATGTTAAAGGTAATGGTCTCGCTACCTTGGGTAATGGTGAACTGATTTTGCCCAAGGGAAAGGGGAAAGGTGGGGGCAAAGTGTCCGGCAGAACTGCGGTCTGTAATAGGGCTGCCGTTAATGAGCACATCACTGCCAGGGTCACCGGTACCAATAAAGAAAATACGGTCTGATACGGTGGTGTGGTTGGTAGGGGGGTAAGCGACAAACAGTTCAGCCACGGCAGGATTTATGACTACAAACGAATAGGCCATTGCAGGTGCAAATGCACCGAGAAACAGACGCCACCGATTTGCCATGGTATTAACCTCAACTGACACTTACGGGCGAAATTATAGCGATTCTCGGTTGAGATGAATATGGTGTCCGGTTATGTCCTGTATGGGTATTGCATGCAACGCCGCTACAGGACACCAGGTGATGACAGTTTGAAAGGATTCAATGCTTTTTCCCTCTCGTTGAGAAAATAATCCGCCTTTCTAACCCTGTGGCACAATTAACGGGTTCTATATGTGAACACTATCTAATTCTCCGCTTTGCGATCGCATTATGACTAAGTTTGTGTTTGTCACGGGTGGTGTCGTCTCCAGTATTGGTAAGGGCATTGTGGCCGCTAGTTTGGGCCGTTTGCTCAAATCCCGCGACTATTCGGTATCCATACTCAAGTTGGACCCCTACATCAACGTTGACCCCGGTACCATGAGCCCGTTTCAGCACGGTGAGGTCTTTGTCACCGAAGATGGAGCCGAAACGGACCTGGACCTGGGCCACTACGAGCGCTTTACCGACACCTCCATGTCCAGGCTTAACAGCGTCACCACCGGGGCGATTTACCAGGCAGTAATCAATAAAGAACGGCGCGGTGACTACGATGGCCGTACGGTCCAGGTAATTCCCCACGTTACTAATGAAATCAAGGAACGCATTCGTCGGGTGGCACAAAACCGTAACCCAGATGTAGTGATTGTGGAAATCGGCGGCACCGTTGGGGATATCGAAGGACTCCCGTTCTTAGAAGCCATTCGTCAATTTCGCAAAGATGTGGGTCGAAAAAATGCCATCTATATGCATGTCACCCTGATTCCCTATTTACCCGCAGCCGGGGAAATCAAAACCAAGCCCACCCAGCACTCTGTTAAGGAACTGCGGTCAATTGGGCTGCAGCCCGATCTGTTGGTGTGTCGCTGTGCCCAGCCGATTCCTGAACACATTAAGGCCAAAGTGTCAGATTTTTGCGATGTGCCTGAGGCCTGTGTAATTGCCGCCAGCGATTCTCCCAGCATCTATGAAGTACCGTTGCTAATGGAACAAGAAGGGTTGGCAGAACAGGCAATTCGTCTACTGGATTTAGAACCCCGTATCCCCGACCTAAGTGCCTGGTCCACACTGGTAGAGCGGTTGTATACCCCTACTCAAACCCTGGATATTGCCATTGTGGGTAAGTATGTCAGTCTCAACGATGCTTATCTATCGGTGGTAGAAGCATTGAGGCACGCTGCGATCTCGGTCCATGCCGAGGTTAGCATCCGTTGGATTAGTTCAGAAGACATAGAAACCAACGACCCTAATAACTACCTGGCAGGTGTCCATGGCATTGTAGTCCCCGGTGGCTTTGGCAGTCGTGGCATCGACGGTAAGATTCGCACGATTCAGTACGTCAAAGAACATGACATCCCGTTTTTAGGCTTATGTTTAGGCATGCAATGTGCCGTAGTGGAATGGGCTCGCAACGTTGCCAACTTAGCCGACGCCAACAGTTCTGAAATTAATCCTGATAGTGAGAACCCGGTGATTAACCTACTGCCAGAACAACAGGATGTAGTGGACCTAGGAGGCACCATGCGATTAGGACTGTATGCCTGCCGATTAGAGGAAGGCACCCTGGCCAGCCAACTCTACGACCAACCCGTCATCTATGAGCGCCATCGCCATCGTTATGAATTTAACAATGCCTATCGCAATTTGTTTTTAGAAACCGGCTACGTGGTCAGTGGCACCTCCCCTGATGGACGACTGGTGGAAATTATCGAAATGCCGAATCATCCTTTCTTTATTGCTAGCCAATTCCATCCAGAGTTTCAATCGCGGCCTAATTCACCCCATCCGCTATTTTTAGGCATGCTCAAAGCTGCCTCAGATAGAGCTGGAACAATCTCCCCTAGCGCTCAAACAACAAATATAAATACTCGGATGCCTAAAGCTAATAGTGTCGATCCGGTAGCTGATCCAGTTAGCTAAAACATCACTGGGATGCCATAGGCCATTGATTCAGTTATCACCAAACCAAAGGCTCCCGCCAATTAACCAGCAAAGCTGAGGCAGAGAAGGACTCAGTCATTTCAGGACAGAAACTCAATTCAAGTCCTTTAGGATAGGCATCTCGTAGGTGCGTTTTTCATAGGCACGACAGCCTTCACATGGCCCCGTAGGATTAACAGCACAGCGAATATGAGGAGAACGGGCATTGAGCTGACAGGTAATATCACCAATGACTAACCCCATGCCTTCAATATAGTGTTCATCCGGATCACGCCGCCGCCATGAATTCACAGCAGGATAATGGCCAGACTCCATCGCCAAATCAAACCGCTCAACGACCCGGCGTTCAGCTCGATACGTTGCCCAGACCGACAAAACCGGTGGCAACAAGCCGATCAGAATCAAAAACACCACAATGAGCATGTTGAGCGTTTGGTTAAATTAGCCATTGTGATCGTACCGCAGGTTTTTGGCAGGGCAGATGTAGATTTGTAGAAGACACGACCGTAGGGTAGGCAAGGCCTATTCCTCACTTTTTTCCTTTGGTTTATAGGTGGATTTTACCTGTAATTCTTTTAGCTGGCGCTCGTCTACTTTAGAGGGGGCTTGGGTGAGCAGACACCGAGCTTGCTGGGTTTTAGGGAATGCGATCGCATCACGGATAGAGCTTTCCTCAGCCATCAGCATCACCAATCGGTCTAGACCAAAGGCAATCCCTCCGTGGGGAGGAGCCCCAAAGTCGAAGGCATCAATAAAGAAACCAAACTTATCACGGGCTTCTTCATCGCTTAGGCCAATGGTTTGAAACACCTTGGTCTGGACATCGGGCTGATAAATGCGTAGGCTCCCCCCCCCAATCTCATACCCATTAAGTACTAGGTCATAGGCTACCGCCCTGGCAGTAGTGAGGTCTTCAATGTCCTCAGGATTAGGAGCTGTAAAGGGATGGTGCAATGCCTCATAGCGATTTTCATCAGCATTCCACTCAAACATGGGAAAGTCGGTCACCCACAGAAAATTGAGTTTATCGTTATCGATCAGCTCTAATTCCGCTGCAATTGCCTGACGTACCTTATCTAAGGCAGCATTGACAGTAGCCGTGGGGCCAGCCCCAAAGAGTAGCAAGTGCCCAGCCTCAGCTCCCGTACGTTCTAGCAACGTTTGTTTTTGTTCGTCGCTAAGGTTGTCCTTAATGGCTCCAATTGTGTCGATTTCGCCGCCGTCACGCACACGGATATACGCCAACCCCTTAGCCCCAGCATCGGTGGCGACCTTAAAGACATCCCCACCGGGTTTAATGCGCACATTGGAAATAGCGTCATTACCACCAGGAATTGGCAAGACTTTTACCTGACCGCCCGCTTTAACTGAACCAGAGAACACCTTAAACCCAGAGTCTTTGACAATATCAGACACCTCCACCAGCTCTAAACCATAACGGGTATCTGGCTTATCACTACCATAGCGAGCCATCGCCTCAGCGTAAGTCATACGCGGAAAGGGTAGTGGTAGGTCAATGCCCTTTACAGCTTTAAAAATATGGGCCACCAGACTTTCATTGAGCGCCAGGATCTCTTCTTGATCCATAAAGCTCATTTCCATATCTAGCTGGGTGAATTCCGGCTGACGGTCAGCTCGCAGGTCTTCATCTCGGAAGCAGCGTGCAATCTGATAATAGCGATCCATGCCCGCCACCATCAGCAGCTGCTTAAACAGTTGGGGTGATTGGGGCAAGGCATACCATTCACCAGGGTTAACCCGTGATGGCAATACGTAGTCCCGCGCACCTTCTGGGGTAGAGCGAGTTAAGACTGGCGTTTCAACCTCGATAAAGCCTTCCTGGTCTTCGAGAAAACGACGGATCGCCTTCATCACTTCATGGCGCAAACGAATATTGCGACCCATACGTTCACGGCGCAAATCCAAATAGCGATACTTGAGGCGTAAATCTTCTCGCACATTTTCCTCTTCTGCCGTCGAAATCTGAAACGGCAGTTGACTGCGCACGGCACTCAGCAATTCAATACTGTCCGCATAAATTTCTACCTGTCCCGTCGGCAAGTTAGGGTTTAATGACTCTGGTGGTCGCTGACTAACCCGCCCTTCAATTTTGACGACATATTCATTGCGGACTTGATCAGCCACCGGATAGGACGTTGGTGTGCGTTCAGGGTCGCTGACAATTTGCACCACACCGTCGCGATCGCGCAAATCTAGAAAAATCACACCACCATGATCCCGGCGGCGATCGACCCAGCCAAAGAGAGTAACGGTCTTATCAATATGCTCAGCTCGCAGTTGACCGCAATATAAGGTACGCATGGATAAGGAAGAGTATGATTTTTCTTAGGGTTCAACAAATCCTACCCATTATCCAAGATCGTCAGGTAGTTTTGAAGTTTGAATTGTGAGTTTTGAATTAAGTACCTCTAGCTTGCTAAAGCAAGCCCAGTCGCAGCAACTCAAAACTCAAACCTTAAAATTCAAACTTCAACCCAAAAAAGTATCCTTTTCCGTAAGCAAACTACCGAACGACTTCCTGTCTGCGTAATATATCTGACAGCATTGATGCTGGCTGCTGCTGGTGAGGCCAAGCAAAGGCATGGCGAAACGCAGCTTCTTGACAAGCCCTTAACCCATCAAAGCCAATCACATCTTGAGTAAGCAGGTTTTCATACTCAAAAGGCAAGCGCACATTGTGTAAGCCAGCATTGTCTGTGCAAATAGCGATATCTACACCAGCATCAAAACAGCGGCTAAAAACCTCCTTGAGCTGGCTAATCTCATCTAAGGTGCCCGTCTGTAAATACGTCGTTGGACAAACCTCTAAACACTGACCACGGGCGGCCACATCTTTCAAAAGTTCTGGGTAATGCAGCGGGATCTGAATGCCATGGCCAATTCGCATTAGATAGGGCAATAACTCCGGATAGCAACCATTGAGGGTTTCATACAAATGGCCGGTGGTCTTAATCCCCAGCGACTGAGCATAGCGATAAAGCTGAATAATCTCGTCCAGCTTGTCTCGATAGGCTGCATCGCCACCCGCAATATCAACAGCACATACATAGTCTGGGTATTGAGCAGCCAGATCGACAGTAGCCCGATTAACTTCGTAGGGCAAACGAGAATGCATACACAGAATTTGTCGAGTCACCACCGGATATTCGGTTTGCTCGCTGGCCCGCCCTACAATTTCAACGACCTCAGCCATCATATCTATCCGCTCATGCTCACTTAGGCCATGGGGAGTTCGATAAAACGGGGTATATCGTAATTCCAGATAGGCCAAATTCTCAAAAATATAGGCCCCGCGAATTAGACGATAGATAAAGTAAGGCAGCGCTTCTCTAGTTTGAACGCTTTCCACCAAAGTGTGCAGCTCTAAGTACTCTTCTAGCGAATCCTTAGGCTGAATATAAAACTGCTCAAAGTCGAAGTAATCGTTGAAACGCTCCGCTAAATCAGGACGATTTCGCTGAAAGTAGCGCCATAGGATCCTGGGTACGACAGAGCCCCCCAGGTGGCGATGGAGTTCTGCATAAAGACTCATAATGCCTCTAGGTTTGAGTGGATTAATGAAGAATATTTGATTTGTCTTAATGAGTGCCCGGAATAATCATCGAAGTAATATCCAACTTATCGAAAGTACGTGGGTACCTGACTAATTAAACCGCCGAAACAAAAATTAAAAAAGTGTGAAATGCCTATTAAACTAAGTTTTACATCAGGATTTAATTTTTTGCCTAAAAAAATCTTCAAAACCCTGAGGAGCTTAAACTTTAGTTAACCTATGATTGTCAAGAAATCTGCACCAAAGTCAGCAAATCAGCGTTTGATTATAAACAAGGTTTAGGTGGCATTTGTTGACACTAGCTACCTTGCCTAATCATAATTGTGATTTGTTTGAACTCTAACGCGCAAAATTCCCTTGGCAAACGTTATCGTAATTGGTGCCCAATGGGGCGATGAAGGTAAAGGAAAAATCACTGATCTGCTTAGCAAATCGGCGGATGTGGTTGTTCGTTATCAAGGTGGTGTCAATGCGGGCCACACTGTTGTTGTAAAAGATCAGACCTTTAAGCTGCACTTGATCCCGTCGGGCATCTTGTACCGTGATACGGAATGTTTGATTGGTAGTGGCACGGTGATCGACCCTAAGGAGTTGATCGCTGAACTCGACAAGCTAGATGGCTTGGGAGTTTCCAGTAAGAATCTCTTTATTTCTGAAACTGCCCATGTGACCATGCCTTACCATCGCCTGATCGATCAGGCGTCAGAGGAACGTCGAGGAAATAAAAAGCTCGGCACCACTAAGCGTGGCATTGGCCCCACCTATGCCGATAAATCTGAGCGTACAGGCCTGCGCATTTGCGATTTGATGAATTTGTCGACGTTTCGGGAGCAATTAGAGTGGACCATCAGCTATAAGAATATAGTTTTAGAAAAGCTTTACAATCTTCCCGCCCTTGATGCTGAGGCGGTGTATCAGGAATATGAAGCCTATGCTGAGCGGCTGCGCCCCCACGTTGTAGATAGCTCACTGCATATATACAACGCCTTACAAAAGCGCAAAAACGTATTGTTTGAAGGGGCTCAGGGGACCCTTTTAGATCTTGACCACGGGACATACCCCTACGTAACATCATCGAATCCGGTAGCAGGCGGAGCTTGCATTGGGTCTGGCATTGGTCCCACCGCTGTTGATCGGGTGATTGGTGTGGCTAAGGCGTATACCACTCGTGTTGGTGAAGGCCCATTTCCTACTGAACTATTTGATGATATGGGTAATGCCCTATGCATGCGTGGAGCTGAGTTTGGCACAACCACTGGCCGACAACGTCGCTGTGGCTGGTTTGATGCGGTAATCGGTCGCTATGCTGTGCGAATTAATGGTTTAGATTGTCTAGCCATCACCAAGCTAGACGTCTTGGATGAGATGGATGAAATTAAAGTTTGTGTAGCCTATGAGCTAGATGGTAAGCGCTGCCATGATCTGCCGGGCAGTGCCAGCCTGTTTTCACGGTGCCAGCCCGTTTACGAAGTGATGCCAGGTTGGAAGCAATCAACGGCTAACTGTCGTAAACTAGAAGACCTGCCTAAACAGGCCCTTGATTATCTAGAGTTTTTGGCCAAGCTGATGGAAGTTCCCATTGCCATTGTTTCCTTGGGAGCTAGTCGCGATCAGACGATTATCGTGGAAGACCCTATCCATGGTCCAAAGCGTGCTTTGCTCTATGAGAATGGTGGAGCCTTTAAGGTCGCTTAGATGACTGCAGCCTCAGACCTTAGGCTGATGCAGCATTATTCCCAGGGCATGTCTCCTGAAATGCTGGGGAGCAAAATTTTCAGCCAGTGCGAACTGAATTGGCACTGGCTGACAGCAGATAACATTTGACAAAAAGTATTTTAGTGATTGGACAATTGCAATGGAACTAACTCTCGACTGTAGCAAACGCGCTGATACTGAAAAACCTAGAGCATTGCGCCGTGAGGGTGTCATGCCTGCTGTACTTTATGGCCATGATGGGACTAACTCAGTCTCGCTCAAGGCTAACACTCGCGCAGTCGAAGCTTTGCTGCGTCAGGCTAAAGGGCAGAAGGTTGAAGTCAACCTGAATGTGGCAGACATGCCCTGGAACGGCAAGGTTGTTTTGCAGGAAGTGCAAAATCATCCTTGGAAAAATGAGGTTTATCACATTAGCTTTTGGGCCCAGTAACACCGCTTGAAGGCAAAGCTACCAAAAGCCCCGGTTTCTTAGAGAAATCGGGGCTTTTAAAGAAGCCAGGGCTTTTTTGGAAAATTCGTATAGTATAGGCGTTAGCCATTCAGCCATGGTCTGCAACGAATATGAAAGCGTCAAAACCCGTCATCAATGACATGACCGACTTGATAGTACCAGCTGCACTACGGATTTGGCTGGTATTCCTTTTGCTGTTTGCCTTATTGGGATATTCGGTAACAGCCAGTATTTTATTTGGAGCCATGGGCGGTTTTGCTGGTGGGCTGATTTCTGCGTGGTGGGATGCTCCGGGTGGAGAACCTGTACCTAAAACCAATGATCAGTCTGGTTCATCTTCTATGCTGCAGTTGCCCAAGTGGCGGTGGCGGACCGAAAGACGTAGTTTACGACGGCGACAGCGTTAAGCCATATTGCAGTCATGAGCACTCATTCTCCTCTATAGAAAAATTACTGCTCTGACGATGAACAAGGTTGAGGATAAACTATCGGCATGTTTTTCTTTTTATCGAAGTTCCTACCGTTACTGATTTATCCATTGGGGCTGAGCTGTTTGCTTTTATTGCTAGCGATGACTTGGTTATGGAAGTTTCCCCGTCGCTCTTTGATCGCGATCGCAACCGCCCTTCTCATTATTTTTTGCAGCAGTAATCCTCTGATTGCCACCGCATTCGTTAAAACCCTAGAGTGGCAATATTTACCCCCTGATCCGATACCGGCTGCGGAAGCCATTGTTGTACTGGGGGGGAGTACTCGCCCCCAGTCCCCACCCCGTCCATGGATCGAAGTGTTAGAAGCAGGCGATCGCGTTTTATATGGCGTCAAGCTTTATCAAGACGGTCTTGCCCCCTTAATTTTATTTAGTGGTGGCCGCATCTATTGGGAAAAAGGTAAAAGCGGATCAGAAGCCAAAGATATGGCTGAAATCGCTCAGGCAATGGGCGTACCTGAGCGAAATATTTTGCTAGAGAATGAATCGCTCAATACCTATCAGAATGCTGTAGAAACAGCCAAAATTCTCAAGCAAAGACAGATTACTACGATTTTGCTAGTGACATCCGCCATACACATGCCTCGCTCCGTGGCCATCTTTAAAAAACAAGGCTTTAATGTCACAGCCACCCCTACCGACTATTGGGTTGCCCAGGAATTTTTAGAACAAATGCGCGGGGTTTCCTGGGGAACATTTTTTAATGTCTTACCCAACACCGAAGCCCTAGACTTTTTTACAAGAGCCCTTAAAGAATATATCGGTCTGGGCATTTATCGTTTAAGAGGCTGGTTATAGTGGGGCTAGTGATAAGTTTTTAACCATGCTCCAACGCTCCCTTGAACCTTCTTCGAGCAATATTGGTGAAACCATCAAACTGCAGCAAATTGCCTATGAGTTTCGGCAAGAAGTTCAATATCGTCATGACTTCGAAGACTACTGCCAATGGTATTATGCAACCACTGCAAAACACCAAGCAGAACTCGCTGCGATGAAAAATGATATTCCCTTATTTGGCTGGTTCTGTCGCAGTAGATCTTAAAGCACGTCCAAGTTAAAGCCTGTTGTTTCCTCTACGGTAAAACTACGCTTCTGGACGTGCACAAGGGTTTAAATTATTTCCAACTCAGTATTGGCAAGGTGCACCTTAAATGGCTTTTTTGCACCTTCCACTTGAAACTCAACAACAACTGGAAAGTTAGGGCTAATGGGACGTCCCTTCCAGTCAGTTAAAATAGTTTTAATTGTTCCTTCCATTCCCTCAGCATTATGGGGCTGGTTCCGATGTTTGGGATGGTGAAATAAAACAATAGGTGCAGAAATCCTTACACGATCACCAGCTTTCATAGGCATTTAATCATCTACACATCGAAAATTCGTGAGCTTACTGTGCAACTGCGCAAATTAAGCTACTCTCTTCATTATTTTCTCACAAGATAGGATTATAAATCCGACTTTAACAACAAGATAGTTGTTAAAGTCGGATTAGTACTTGAGGCTAGCATTTATAGGAACTTTATTAATCAGGCGTCGTAGTCGAATCCGTGGGATTCTCAGAGGTAGCAGGACGTAAATTTTGCCACAGCAGCACCCCAGCCACCCCAGCCACACTGACTGCAATTAACAGCAAAATACTTAAGACTAAGGCCTGTAGAGAGCGCTTAGGTTTTGCCTTAGTAGTAGGAGCAGGAGTTTCAATTTCAGGTATTTCCTCACTCTCACCATAGAGTAAAGCCTTAGAGGCCTCGGTCAGTTCGGTAGGGTAACCCATGCCTGGCTGAGTCATCAACGAGGGCGGCGGCACATTCTCCTCAACGATCACCGTATCGCCAGTTAATTTACAGCTCATGAGTACAACAGCAATGTTGTCATGACCATTCTTTTGATTGGCTAGTTCCACCCATGACTCAACGGCAGTAGGCAACGGCACAATATTTTTCACAATCAGACCAATATAATTAGCCCAAGAGGTTTCCACCCGATGGTGATCGCTCAAACCATCAGAGCAGAGTAGCAAAACACCGGTTTCATCTAAGATAAAGCGCTCAATATGGGGCGTAATGCTATCAGCTTCGCACGTTCCCAGGGCCTGGGTCAGCGCGCCGGCATCGTCACGGGCATAGGCAACCGAGGGATAGCTTTTACCAGTCGTGATTTCTCGGCCAGCCACATCATCATCTACCGTCAGCAAATGACAGGCTTCAGGAGTAATCCAGTAGGCACGACTATCACCCACATGGGCAATGTAAAGCTCGTTGACTTCCTCATAGCCATTGGGTGTGGGAATGCGCTGGGGAATCATCACTGCCGCCACCAGCGTCGTCCCCATACGCTGACGCTCAGTACGGCCTTGACTATCATTTTGGCTAGCGACCAGGTTATTGGCCACACGAATGGCAGCTTCAATCTGCCCCATGACTATATAGGGCACTAAGGGCTCTTCTTGCTCGGCCAGCTCGGCTAACAGACCGCGAAACTGAAGTTGAAGCGATCGCACCACCGTCTGACTGGCAATTTCCCCACCCGCATGGCCACCAACACCATCACAGACAATGGCAATCCGAGGCAAACTAGGCAAATCAGCGGTGCTAGAACGGGCTAACTCAACTTTACTGGGGTAACAGGCATCTTCATTATGAGGCAGCTGGCCACTACTGGTACTACCAGCCACTTCAGTCGTGATCGAAAGCTGCATCGCATGCCCCAATAACACCCGATTCAGGTGCTCAAGGATACGGTCAAAATCGGGATGGACATCCCTACATTGCTCTAAAACTGGTTGGAGATTATTGGCCACTGATGGCAATGACTTAGGGAGTAACGTAGCAATGACATTCGCTAACCCTTGCAACGAGGGTTGACCGGGGATCAAATTACTCAAGCGCACTCGCCAACCATCCACATGAATCGCTTCGGGCGCTGTTAGACTCGCAGCCACATTCATACCAAATAAATGGGGCCACAAATTAAATAACTGCCAGCACCAGTAAACTTGCCGGAATGGTGTCGCCCCAGCCCAGGCTGTTCCCAGTGTAGGCAGCAGTCTGCCATGGCGATCAATGGGGGCATTATCGAGCAGCAACACCGGGCCACTAGGTACCTGACACTCTCCATAAACTGTCGGTACATGCAGCTGATGGGGATATGCTCGCAGATAGGGTAGGGCTAACACTGATACTGTGTCCGGGTGCTCTGGGGGCTCTGGAGCTTGGGTATCGTGCCAGACACCGGGACTCAGTACCCAGTAGCGTTCATTAATGCTCTGGCCAGGTGGCACATCGCGTCCAGGCCCCAGGGCTAGAACGTATTTTTTAAAGGGGTAGACATCCACTTGAGTCATGTCAGCCAGCGGGTTTGAGGGGGTTAAAACTGCATAGAGAAAAAATATTAGGTTAATGGTAGTCGCAAAGTGTTCAAATGAGGAGTTCTTTAATATCTCTGCCAATCTGGATGCAGCTGGATTACCCTTGATATAAAATCTTGTCCATGTCCAGGAAGGTCGTTTTTCCTGATAAAAACCTACAAGTTTCAACTTGGATGTGGCTTAGCTAGAACGTTACATGCCTATGAATTTGGCAATTTTTTGGATTTTGGTGGGTGTTGCACTCTGTGTCATGGAGTTAATGATTCCGACGGCATTTTTGGAATCGGCACTGGGGGTTAGCGCCATTGTTGTAGGATTTCTGACAATGCTGTTGCCAGCAGTCAACTTTAGTTGGCAGGTCGCCTTGTGGATGGTGTTGTCGCTGCTAATGTTCTGGGCTCTGCGACGGTTTTCCCCCCGGCGACAGCCCCCTACTCTAATGGATTCAACAGAGGCACGTACAATTACATCGATTCCCCCCGGGCAAAGTGGACGGGTCATGTATGAGGGGAATTCTTGGCCTGCCTGCTGTAGTGATCGGGAAGTTGCGATCGCTACCAACCAAACCGTTATTGTCGTCGGTCGTCAGGGTAATACATTAATTGTGATGCCCGAAAGCGCCCTATTGTAAATTAGCAAGACACACCATGCACCCATTTGTACTGTTGATCATGTTGGCCTTTGGCGGTTCCATTGCCGCCGGTTCTGTCCGTATTGTGAACCAGGGGGACGAAGCTTTAGTCGAAAGTCTAGGCCGATATAACGGTAAAAAACTCCAGCCAGGATTAAACTTTACCGTCCCCTTTATCGACAAGATGGTTTACAAACAAACCATTCGAGAAAAAGTGCTGGATGTGCCAGCCCAGCAATGTATTACCCGTGATAACGTTTCCATTACCGTTGACGCCGTTGTTTACTGGCGTATTGTCGATTTAGAAAAGGCTTACTATAAAGTCGAAAATCTGCAAGCGGCCATGGTAAACCTGGTATTGACTCAGATTCGAGCTGAAATGGGTCAACTAGAGCTGGATGAAACCTTTACCGCCCGATCTGAAATTAACGAATCTTTGCTAAGAGAGCTGGATATCGCCACCGATCCTTGGGGAGTCAAAGTCACTCGCGTAGAGCTACGAGACATTGTGCCATCCAAGGCTGTCCAAGACTCCATGGAACTGCAGATGGCAGCCGAGCGACGCAAGCGGGCGGCTGTCCTTACCTCAGAAGGAGAACGAGAATCTGCCGTGAACGCCGCCCAAGGCCAGGCTGAAGCTGAAGTGTTAGCGGCTGAAGCCCGCAAAAAATCTGCCATTCTAGCCGCTGAAGCCGAGCAGAAGACTATCGTGCTTAAAGCCCAGGCCGATCGGCAGGAGCAAGTTCTACGGGCTCAAGCAACTGCCGAAGCAGTTCAGGTTTTGGTCCAAAAGCTTAAGACCGATCCAACGGCCCGTGAAGCACTGCAGTTTCTCTTAGCCCAAGGGTATCTAGATGTCGGCAGCAAAATCGGTGCTAGCGATAGCAGCAAAGTCATGTTTATGGACCCCCGCGCAATTCCTGCAACCCTTGAAGGGATGAAGTCTATTGTTGGAGACTTGGAACGCCAGTGATAGCTTTACCAAGCAATCCTGATAGGAGTTAGAAAAATGGGCAAGCTGGTGATACCAAAGTTGTCTGGGAATCCAATGGGTTAAGTTATTGCCACGATCAATGTGGCTAACCGAATTGATCAAGTCCTGTCAAATTTTTAACAAGTCTTGTTGCAAGTCATTTTGGACTAAAGCTCATCGGGATTGATGCCCAGTTCCCGCAGTTGAGCGGCTAATTTATCGGCCCGCTGTTTTTCTTGCTCAGCCCGCTGTTTTTCTTGCTCAGCCAGTTCAACTGAGGTGGAAATCCATACACCAGAAGCATTGTACCAACGTAGCCATATCCCGGTCGCTGATTGAAAGCTACCCTGCCATAGCCCCAAACCTAGACCTAGATCCTCAAACCAGTAACGATTGTCAGTAATCGTTTCTTCCTGATAGTGGACCCCCGTCAGCTTAAATAAACGAAAGACATTTTGATAACGATCAAACACCACATAATAGGGCACCCGTAGCAACCGTTCATAGACGTCCCATTTTCCAGGAGGCTGGTCAATGCGGCGGGGGGCACGGCCTAAGTCTTCGTCTTCAGTCCCTGGAGACAATAGCTCAACCACTAAAAAAGGACTGACACCTTCCTGCCAGATGACGTAGCTCCAACGTAAATCGTTTTGTTGTGTTGCTCTGGGTACCCCCAGGACTAAAAACCAGTCAGGACGCTTATGCCATTGGGTATGGCGGCTATCGTAATAGATGTTTAGATCGGTGCCAATAAAAATATTGTTGGGGTTATGGTTAGGCAGCTTGCAGGTTTCGCGCAATAACTGTGGCTGAAAATCATGAAACTCGTCCGGCAAGCCTGGCTCCTCTGGATATTCGCTGGGAAGGTCGTACATGGTGGGCAGTGGCTTTTGCACTGATTTTGGTAAGTCGCTTTGGTACATATTTAACTGCCCAGAAGTACATATGAATTATTCTATCGAAAGTTCAACTCAAAACTAACCTGAGACCACCTGACATTTATCGCAAAGGCCAAAAAATTCGAGGGTGTGATAAAAAATGCGGAAATGGTGGGAGTCGTTAAGGTGCTTTTCCAGCTCATGTACAGGGCATTCGTCAATCGGTAGCGATTCACCACAGCGTAGGCAGGTAAGGTGATGGCGATCTTCATGGGTCAAGCTATAGACTGACTCGCCGTTAGATAGGGTGCGAACTTGCACCGCCCCCTCCAGCTTCAAAGCTTCGAGCGCTCGGTAGACGGTAGCTAGGCCAATACGACTACCGTTTTGCCTCATGGCACCGTGTAAGTCCTGGGCAGAAATTGCCTGTTCCTGGTCTTGCAATGCTTCTAGGATACGCTCCTGGTTGCGAGTACGACGAATAGCCATGGCTTTGGGGGAAAGTTTTCTATTAGCTTAGATCTAAGTCAAGGTGTTCGGGTAGACTCACCAAATTTGCCATGTCAGGGGTGCGATAGAATAGGCCAGCAACCCATCCATTCTGGATTTCTATTGTGGCGCAGACTTATCAGGCTCAAGTGTATGTGACTCTTCGTCCTTCAGTGCTAGACCCGGCAGGGACAGCGGTGCGCTCTGGACTGGAGCATATGGGATATGACAATGTGGAAAAAGTCCGCATTGGTAAATACATAGAGGTCTCTCTGACGGCAGAGAGTGAAGAGGTGGCTAAAGCACAATTAGATCGGATGTGCGACCAGCTGTTGGCAAATCCGGTAATTGAGAATTATCGAATCGAATTAGATGCAATGGCGACCACGTAGCCCATTCCGTTTCGCTCGTAGGGTGGGCACCGCACACCGTATAGCATAAGACTTATCAATATCCACCTATTACCCCATCCATTTTTGGTCCCATGAAATTTGGTGTCATTACATTCCCTGGTTCAAATTGCGATCGCGATGTTATCTATGTAACTCGCGATATCCTTCAGCGTCCCACCCACCGTATCTGGCATGAGGATAGCGATTTAGGCGATGTGGATGTGGTGGTGATCCCCGGTGGCTTCAGTTACGGTGACTATCTGCGCTGTGGTGCCGTTGCCCAGTTTTCTCCAGCGATGCGGTCTACTGTTGAATTTGCCAATAAGGGCGGTCTGGTGCTGGGCATTTGTAATGGGTTTCAGATTTTGACTGAAGTGGGCCTGTTGCCAGGGGCACTGGTACGCAATCGGGATATGCGGTTTATTTGCGATCGCACTCCCCTCAAAGTAGAACGCATTAACCTCACCTGGACCCAAAACTATACCCAGGACCAAATAGTCACAATTCCCATTGCCCATGGAGAAGGGTGTTATTACGCCGATGTCGAGACTCTCAAGTCTTTAGAAGATAACCAACAAGTTGTTTTTCGCTACAGTAATCTAGATGGAACTGTTGACAACAGCAGTAATCCCAATGGTTCTCTCAATAATATTGCTGGCATTTGCAATGAGACAGGAAATATTCTCGGCATGATGCCTCACCCTGAAAGAGCAGCAGATCCAAGGCTGGGTGGAACAGACGGATTAGCGCTGTTTGAGTCGGTGTTAGCAACAGCATTGAGTGTTGCCTAATCTCTACCCTTGTTCTTTCAGAATGACATTAGCATTGACACTGTATTAGGAGATTAATTTTTTCGCAGCCAAGATCTGGTTGGCCCAGCTTGCCTTATCATCTGAGAGTAGTGGATTTAGCGGGCGACTATAGTCTAAAACGTAATCAAATCCACCCCGATCATAAACAGCGGTAAGCAGAGCCTGTAAATCGACCGTAGCCGATTCGTCTTTGTGTAATAGGGGAATCGACAATGTGGGCAGTGCTTCTTTTAGCTCAATGGCGTACCAATCTGCACTAGGGCGACGTTCGCTATGGCTAATCAGTATGCGGTAATCTCCAATAGTTGGTGATCCTAAAATAGGCATAGCCTGCCAACCCCGAAGTAAGTCAATTTCAACTAAGTGGGTCAGGCTACCTAAAATTCGTTGACGTTTTTGAATATAGGTATTACGACCTTCGCCACTACGCTTATTAACGGGTGAAAGGATTTCAATAGCAGTAACGACCTGCCCGGTTTGCATTTCTCGAATTTCTAGATAGGCCTGTTTGACCTGCTCAGGCATAGGTAACGTTACTGTCTGGGGTTGTGCTACGGCAGTTGTGGATTGGTGGCTTGATGGTTGCTGAGCAGATTGACGATGAATAGATACGTCTGGAATGCCCACTAGAAGGGAGTTGCCGTTACTGCTTTCCTCGGGTTGACTGATTTCGTAAATACGTTTTTCGATGGCCACTCGATATTTAGGCCGTACTTGAGGGACCAGGGTTTCGGCAATGAGTGTAATCAGCCAGTGGTGCACCTCTGGCCAAAAGTCAGGATGCTCCAGGTAAGGATCCATGCCAGGAAAGGGAGATGGCATTGTAAAAGGTGAAACGGAAAAGCCATTCCAATCTTAGATCAATCATTCATCAATTGATTACCAACCACAATCCAGTGAATCTGTAGTGTGGCCCCATTTCATTATCTAAAGTAATTGGTGGCCAAGATAATGTAGGTGAACAACACATTTGGATGACTATTATTACTGACCAATTCCTATGCATACTCACTATTACTCTCTGTGGATTAAGTCTTCTCCCAAGGTAGATTTGCTAGTTGACTCACACAAAATAATTCGTAGTATGTTATGTCTCTCGACACTTGCACTTCCCTATTCGCATCATCAAAAATAACAGCCTTAGACTTTAAGATTTCTTTAGCTCTCATGTAAGGCATTATTTTTTCAGTGTTATGAATTATGTCGTACTCGAAGACACCATTGTCTTTTCTCATAGACAGAAAGCTTGATGTAATCTGTAGGGCATTGTCAAGGCTGTCAATATACAACCATTCTTCTTTTTTGTCTGAACCTGCCAATATGTACTTTGACAAGCTTTTTGTATCTTCATATGCTCGTTTATGACAAGAATAAATTCGTTTATGACATCCCAAAGCAAGTAAATTATTCAATGCGTCAACAAAGTTTTGGCCTTCTTTAGCTGGGCGAATATTAGAAATGAAAGATAAATCATATGCAATAATTATTGATGAAGGATTTAGTGGCCAAATTATCATTGATAACCGACCACCAATCAATATGGGTATTACTGGGCTATCAGACGTAATGAGTGCACCTGATCCGAAGCTATACTTTTTCAGTTTCCATGAACATTGCAAAGCATACAAAAGCTCAACTGATTCATTAGTTTCCATCGTATATTCAACTTGCTTTAGCAAAGTTTCTTGAAGATAATTCTCAATGATTTTATTTAGTTGAGTTACTCGCTCAATTTTGCTATCACAGTAATATCTGGAAGATTTAAAGTGCAGCTCAAAGAGCAAAAAAATAAGTGCCGAACTATATCTGTGATTTTCCACTCGATTGCTAACTTTTTTAAGAAGTGATTCTCCCCAAGCAATACGTTCTTCTATTTCTTGGGCGTGCTGCCTCGAGAAAAAATAACCCTTTTGACATTGTCCTCTGATAGATGCTTCTTTCCATTCATTTCCTATCAAAACAAAGATGTTCTTCTTGTCGGCATCACAAGCGAATTGTCTCAAATATGCTTGAGGAACAAAATGTTGGTTTTTGAATTTGGCCATATTTGATTGTTTTTTCTACAAAAGCATAGAACATCGATGATCACGCTTTCTAATGTAAGTGTGAATTATGACAATTTGGGTAAACCATTGGGAATGGTAAATTGCCGATCTGTATAGCAGTAATCATTCCCTGCCATCCGTCCAATGGGAGCAAGCTTTTGGGTGTCAATGCGATAGTTCTCATCCACCAGGTCATCGCGGATAAACCAATGGACTACCTGACCAATCACTAAATTAAATGTCCCAATTGGCACAATCTGCATCGTGCGACATTCAAATGCGACGGGAGATTCTGCCACCCTTGGAGCTTTCACAACCTGGCTAGATACTGTTGTCAGATCAATATGATCGAATTCAGAATCACCATAAGGTAAAGGCTCTGATGCTTCAGCTACCTGACGAATATAAGGTTCAACCGCTAAGTTGATCACATATTCACCTACGCCACCTTCTGAAACAGGGCGCACATTGCGCAACGTATCTTTTTCAGACCCATCAGATTTTGGTGCAACGCTAAAGGCTAACGCCAGAGGCTTATGACCCACTGCATTGAAATAGGAAAAGGGAGCCAAATTAGTTTTGCCTGTAGTCGAGATGCTGGAAACAAAAGCGATCGGACGCGGGACTACTGTGCCAATTAGAAGCTTGTAACGAGCTGATGAGTCAAGCAATCCAGGGGTGATTTCCATGGCAAGCCTTACTTGAATAAGAAAGAGATTGTTGGCAAATCATATCAGCAGATATCCTTAACATCTGTAAAATACAGCTTATTATCAGGAATTTACCGACCTTACTCCGAGGAAGATGCTACGCGTTAGGCTTGCTCATATTCATAAGGCTATATAACTTTGTTCATTCCTCGATGTGGTAATTACTCGATAGCGCACTATCTGCTCTATCGAGTAATTACCTCGACTAGCGGTCGAAACTGTCGGTCAAGTTCAGTACGGGCACTGAGTAATGTGGGAAATGGTCGACTACCGTAATCTTCACCTACTTTTAGGGGAAAAATATCCACGTCTTCTAGCGGAGTCCATACCGCACCAGCCGCCTGAGTGATGGCCCACACAGCCGCAATATCCCAAATCTTTGGAGTAGCTTCTACTGCGCCTAGACTAATGCCTGCCGCTACCGTCAGTAGATTATAAGTAGCTACACCCAGCATGCGAATTTTGCAAGGAAAGGGCTTTTGTAACACCTTAAGACTGCGGGCACAGAGGCTAAAGAACTGACTACCTGCGGCAGCATCTGACGATGTGTGGATCGGTTCACCATCAAGAAATGCACCGCTGGCTCCTTCTAAACCGGAGTTGCCCATGTAGAAACCATGGAAGCGCTGATCTAAGGTGGGAATGTACACATGACCAAAGACTGGTGTGCCTTTATAAAGTAGGCCCAGGGAAATACCCCATAAAGGAACGCCCCGAGTAAAGTTAGTGGTGCCATCAATGGGATCGATAACCCAACAAAAGTCTTCTTCAGGAAAAATGTGAGTACCTTCTTCGCTCAGCACACCATGCTCCGGCAGTGCTTCTTGTAAACGCCGCCGCAATTCACCATCAGCCCATTTATCCGACTGGGTGACAAGGCTACCGTCAGATTTTTCTTCTGCAGTAGCATTGCCAAAATCCTTGAGGAGCTGGGCTCCCACATCAGTAGTAGCCGTTTCAGAGACAGAGAGAATATTTTTCCAGTTTGGGGTCATGGGGTTAGTCCATATCACTTTCTAGGGCAGTGGCGATCGCACTTTTCGCAGTTGTCTGAAACTCATGAATATTCACACGACTGACAATTGCCACTGCAATCAACATACCAACAGCCTGAGTCGCAAATACCAACCCATAGGCAGGCAATAGTTGAGACTCAGCAACCGGGCCGTCGGCCATTGCTTCTATGATGCGTTTACCTAGAGTCAGTAAGCTACCACCCAGAATTGTCGCTGTTCCTCTGGCAATCGCCTGAGCCAACCCCCAAGCCCCAATAAAGGTACCAGCCACTTCTGCCACAGTCAGATCCAACATCAGTAAAATCGAACCTGTTGTCAAAACACCCGATGCCAAACCAAATAAGCCTACCCCCAGCATGAGCTGCTGAGGATTGCCAGTCGTACCACAGACAATCAGCAAAATCAGACAAAATGCAGCCCACAGACAACCGAATTTAATGGTGCGCTTTTTCCCAAGTTTGGGAGCCAGGAAAAAGCCAGTACCAATAATGCCAAATAACGTACCCATACCAAAGTAGGCATTGAGCTTAGTAGTTTCGGTAATTGCCATGCCAAAAATTTGGCCGCCGTAGGGTTCTAGCACAGCATCCTGCATAAATAAGCTGAGACTAAGCACTAGTAAGAAAACAAAAAACAATCCCGTTTGACGACTCGCTGTTAATACCTTTAAAGCATCGCTAAAGGTAATCTGGTCATCTCGCTGACGCGTGCGTTCTCGCAGGCGAGAATATTTCTTCTCAATGCCAAACGTACTAACAATAGCAATCCCGCACACAATGGCCGGAGCAATAATAAACAGCCTATTGATAGAGCTACGCAGTTGATCTATCGTCGGCGCATCACCCAAAGATTTGAGCACAATGCTGGTGATAATTACGCCAGAAACAATGCCCACCATTAACATCCCCCAGCCAATACCCACTAACTTTGGCTGGGTTTCATCATCCGATACATCCACCAAAAGTGCGGTAAACGGTGTAGAGGTTGAAGCTAGCGCCAGACCGTAGAGAGCAAATATAAAGGCCAGCAGACCAACCCAAGGGTAGACAGCACTGGTCCATCCGTTAGCCTCTATTCGACTGCCGATCTGCCAGACAACTTGGACAGCCGTAAAGGCCATCACGGCCATAGAAACGATGCCTAGCCAGATATAACCACTGCGATGGTAACCAAACAGGGGCTTAGAGTCTGACATCTGGCCAATCCACACACGGGCTGGAGCCATAAACTGATGGACTGCGATCGCACCCGCTGCAATCAGAGCAGGCACCCTGAGTTCATCAATCATGACGCGATTGAGGACACCTAGGGTAAGCAAAGACATGATGCCAAGGCCCATATTGAAAATACCCAGGCGTAGCATCGTAAACAGGCCAATTTTAGCAATAGCGGAGTCTGAATCCGTGTAGCGACTGGTCAGCTCTGGACTACTCATAGATGTCGATTACGCTAAAAAACTACTACGTAATATCCAGCTTAAACGCCAACAGCCCTAACGGACAGTCCCGTACCCCATAATGCATCTAACCCAAAGGCACCTGTAGGGGCATGCCATTAGGGGTGCAAAAAAAAGCGGCAGGGAAATCCTGCCGCCAAAGCCAAACTAGGAGAATTCGAGAAGAGTCTCAGAAAGCTAATCAATGTTGGGCGTAGTTAGGTATTCCCAACTAAACACGCCCATACACCGCCAATTAGTCAGCAGGCACATCAGCAACATTCACCTTAACCACCTGGTTACGAACCTCGGCAGCCTTAGGCACATGTATTGTCAAAATGCCATTGCTGTAGTCAGCTTTCACCTGCTCATGGTCAACGACTGTAGGCAGATTAATGATGCGACGGAAACTGCCGTAGCGTCGCTCGCGACGTAGCAGATGCTTCTCATCATCAATCTCAGTAGCCTTGCGCTCACCGGAAATCGTGATACTCTTGCGACTAGCCTCAATATTGATATCGTCAGCCTTGAGACCAGGTAGAACCACTTCTAGAACATAATCATTACCCGCATCAACAAGATCAACGGCAGGAATCCAATCTGTTGTTGTGGGAGTCAGATCCTCAAAAATGTTGTCTAGCTGTTGTCTAATGGTCTCCATTTCTTGAAACGGTTGCCAATAACGTACGATCATGTGTTGTTTCCTCAGTTCTCGATTGTGTTATTACGGCAGAGAAGAGACTGTTGCTTATCTATTGAATCTCTTTGCCTGCCTTACAGTCACCATGATGCCGTAAAGACTTCACTACACCCAGGGGAGAGAACCTCACCCAAAATTAGGGCTTGCCGAAGACGGTTTACGAAACAATCAAACCGGGTAAAGAGAACCCTAATGATTAGAGCGGTTAGCCGTATCTCATAGGGAGATTACATGCAATGTCCCTACGATGGGCGCACATTTTTGTTGATCGTAAACGAAATAGAGGGTTTGGTGGTGGGGTTAGCGTTGGTTGGTTGGGATGGTGTTGACTGGGCAGTGGATAAGTCTGTCTCTGGGACCTTTAGCTCTGGTGCAGGCATTACATTCTCAATGGCTGAATTTGCGGCCATGCCTGGAGATGTGTTGGAATTACTTGCGATCGCAAGCCCCACACCAGCTATCACCGAAATTGGCAACGAAAACTCAGCTAACCAGTGCAACCCAGTCACCCAGTTAAATATCCCCAGCGCTATATATAACCAGACAATGCTAATGGCCCAAACGTGCATTCCCCTACACCAGTACTATCGTTGACCTCGTTCTATCACATATCCACCATTTCACTGTCTATATGATTTTTCCATTATCTAGCAGCTAGAGGATAGCAATAGCGCTAGAGTTAGGTAGGTGGTAACGCCCCCTTGAACGATCAATATTGAAAGAAACATCGTGGACGCTACATTTAAAGGAATCATTCGGCTATCAAAACGGGAAATTGAGCAGATGCGTAAAGCTTGCCATCTGGCAGCGCATCTCTTGGATCACCTGGAGCCAATGGTTAAACCCGGTGTTAGCACCCTAGAGCTAAATGACGAAGCTGAGCGCTGGACCAAGGGTCATGGTGCAAAGAGCGCTCCCCTTGGATACCCAGGTGGGGAAGGGGTGGCCCCGTTTCCCAAATCCATCTGTACCAGCGTTAACGAAGTCGTTTGCCATGGGATCCCCAATGCCAAACAAATTTTGCGAGATGGTGACATTATCAATATTGATGTCACACCTATTTTGAATGGTTACCATGGAGATACATCTCGAACCTTTTTAGTTGGCGATGTATCCCCTCAAGCCCGCAGATTGGTTGAGGTTACCCAAGAAAGCATGTATCGAGGCATTCAAGCTGTAAAACCTGGTGCCCGTATTGGTGATATTGGAGCAGCAATCCAAACCTATGCCGAAGCAGAAGGGTTTTCTGTGGTGCGTGATTTTGTGGGTCATGGTGTTCACCGCATCTTCCACACCGAACCTCAAATTCCCCACTATGGGACAGCAGGCAAAGGAAAAAAGCTTGCGTCCGGTATGGTATTCACCATCGAGCCCATGATTAATATCGGCACCTATGAAGTGGAGCTACTGGAAGATGGCTGGACAGCCATAACGAAAGACCGAAAACTGACTGCTCAGTTTGAACATACGGTGGTGGTGACTAAAGAGGGGGTAGACATTTTAACTAAAGCACCTGTCGCAGCAGCGGTTTAAGCTACTGCAAATCATACGCTCAAACCCATGCATAAAATCCAATATCTATTTATGCTGGTGCTAATAACAGCCTGCGCAGCATCTCCGGATGCTAACGTTGAGCTTACCTCTGCACCTACTCCTGTTCCTGAGACAGTTTCCGAACCCGTGGTTGAACCGCTCTCCACAAATCCTACCAATGCCAGTGGTCTGCCTGTAGCTGACTTAGTATCGGTGGCCTTCACTGGTGAAGCAAACAACTATACTTTTGCAGTCACAATTAGTAGTGCTGATACAGGTTGTGAGCAATATGCCAACTGGTGGGAAGTCGTTGATACCCAAACTGGTGAGTTACTCTACCGTCGGATCTTGGCCCATAGCCATGTGAATGAACAACCATTTACCCGTAGTGGTGGCCCCATCCCTATTGAACCAGACCAAACTGTGATCATCAGGGCACATATGGGCGGTATTCAAAGCCACTATGGTGGCCAGGTTTTTGGAGGAAGCGTAGCGACTGGGTTTCAACCTGTTGTAGATGCGTTACCAGGCTTAGAAACTATTGAACCTTTACCCAAAGGATGCGCTTTTTAAGCCATGTCCACGTCCAGAACTGTTTTTTCTGTAGAAGACCCCAGACAGAGTTCTAACTTGGATTTGGTTAAGGGTTGAAGACTGAATCTTGCAATCGGAGACTGGTTAGTTTTAGATACAATACTATTGCACTTTTTTGTTACTAAAGGTTCTCTTTATTACACTTTAAGTTCTCTTTTCTTACAAATGTTGGAATTAAAATCGCTTAAGATTTCGGAGCATGGAAGGCATTTTAATCTGACAAAGATACGGAACTAACGATGCTGCTTCAAAATCGCGTTGCTCTCATTACAGCAGGAGACTGTCGAGTGGGACGTCGCGTGGCTAGCGTATTAGCACGTCATGGGGCTCAATTAATTCTTTGTGGCCGTGACCAAAATAAGGGAACTAGGCTAGTTCATCGGTTAAAACATGAAGGAGCTAAAGCTAAGTTCTATCTTGTAGATGTGGTCACCCCCAATGATGTCAAATCAGCCATTAAAGACGCAGTAGCCACATTTGGTCGTATCGATATTTTGTGTAACAACGCTAGCTTTAATCTTTTAGGCAATGATGCCTCTATACTCGATCTCACAACTGAGTCATGGGAGCACATTGTCAGTCTTAGTTTGCAAGGGGCCTTTCTGTTTAGTCAATATGCTTTACCATTTTTGAGTCGTTCGCCCACAGGTTCCATTATTAATATCGTGCCCTATCCCCACAAAGGGATGCACGTAGTAGAAGGGACTAGCCGGGGCTGGATGATAGCGATGACCCGTGATATTGCCGAGGGAACTCACGAGTCAGGCGTACGAGCCAATTTGATATGGCCCCATGTAGCCGTGAGTGGCGCAACGCTATCGAGCTATCAAGCCGCTCTTGCCAATCGGGTATTTCACATGCATAAACGGGATAAAAATGCGGCTCGGGCTATTGCCCGAGCAACTCTATATTTAGCCTGTGATCAGTCTGTAGATCTAACTGGAGCAATGATCGTGGTTGACGCTGACTATTCACAATGGGCGTAAAACCAATTGTATAGGGACGTTCCATGACACATTCCTATACGATTAGGCAGCAAGGTCAGCTTGAATTTCCAGTTCTCCTAGCCAAACCTGGGTGAGGAGGTCAACACCGGTTTCACTTAGAAAAATGTCCTCTCCCTCATATTCAATGTCTTCAGTAGAACCACCAGCTGCTATCACCAGGTCTTCTATCCACACATAACAAGGAGTCAAAGGGGGCAACTTCAGCAACTGATCCAATTGTTGATAGATGCCAGCTGGCAAATCTCGCTGTACTAATTGGTACAGCGAGATTCCAGTACGCTGCTCTACTCCACCTAAAACTTGATGTACATAACAAACAGCTTCATTGGTAGGTAATTGCTTTAAGCGTTGCTGCAATCGCTGCAAGACAACAGCCACAAAATCAACCCCCAGATGCTGATTCAGGGTTTGGACAGGCCCGTCTAAATCCCGTTCAACTACGCTAGAGATTTCATGCCAGGCAATGTGGGGAAATGCATTTTGTAGCAAAATAAACCCCCGCTCACTGATATGACAGGTTCCTTGACCGAGGTCATAGGAAAAGTCTTCTCCCGGTTGAGCACCTGCTTCAACCAACATGCGAAATAGTTGAACGTTATCAGATTGCATAATACGTGCAGTTAGAGATGAGTTCTATAGCTTTTTTAATATTTTGCTCCCTATCAAGCTAGCGACTGGCCATATTAATTGGTGTATATCTCAGTACAGAATGCTTAATTAGACTATAAAATCAAGCCAAACATCAGAAAAATTAGACAAGGTTTAGGACTTAAACCACGACCAAGTTGAAAGCTGTAGTCTTCTAAGGAAAAACGACCGACCTGGACGTGACAAGGTTTATACATCAACTGGGGTGCTGATTAATCCATATACCTGAAGGCAGTTCTGGAATACGTGTACTCCTTTTTAGGAATACCTTTTGACCATGCTTCGCTACACAAACACTTACTGACACGATAAGCGAACTAAATCAAAGTCACTTCACCCACAGGGGTTAAATTGCCATCCTATGACTGCTCTCGATAGGCGGCATAAACAGCGTTAACGTTATACCAGTTCAAAAAGATTCGGGCAACTTCTAACGAAATCTGGGGGCGGCCTTGATCAATCAACCATTGTAGTAAGGGTTTGAGGGTACGCTCATTTAGTAGACCACCGAGGGAGAGCAGTCCCCATAAAAGCCGATGTAACCAGGTCATCTGGATCATCATGCGTACATCGAGGGTAGGGTGTTTTTGATAAAACACGACTCCCATGCGGGCTCGCTGAATTTCTACATCAATTAAGCGGGGCAGGTCATCAAGGCTAAAGGGGGGATGCCAGTGATAACCAACAGCAGCGGGACACTTGACCAAAGTCAGACCCAGCTTTTTAAGGCGTACGCCTAATTCTAGATCTTCCCAACCATATTGGGTGAATTGTGTATCAAATAAACCTGCCTCGATCAGCCAGTGTTTGGCGATCGCAACATTCCCCGTGGCAAAAAATGCTTGGGAATAATCGGTCACCTTAAACGGCTCGGATGTGGGCTCCTCAAAATTGCAGGTATTGACGACCCGACCGTAGGTAAATACCCGGTCATTTCCCTGGTTAACGTAATGCTGGGTGAGGGCATCGGCATGGTGCTGCAAAAACCCATCGAGCACGACTAAATCACTGTCAATAAAAATGATCGTATCACCGGTCGCTTTTTCTATCCCGAGGTTACGGGCAACTGCTGCGCCTTTATGGTCCTGCTGATAAAGTTCTACATGAAGAAAATTCTCTGTCTGCAGCCACTCTACGGTGCCATCGGTAGACCCATCATCTACCACTACAATTTCATAGCCCTCAACCTGGGTGTCGGACCGGAGAATCTGTTGCTCCATAGCCCGTAAACACTTTTCTAGGATTGGTTTGCGGTTATAGGTAGGAATAACAACGCTGAAATACATGAATAGATAGAAATGTGCAGGGACTTCTATAATAGCGGTCTGGCTAAACAATCTTGGGAATAGCTATGTTCTCGCTTCAATACCTGCCGTACTATATAGGTTTGTAGTTTAATCGGAAATCACATTATGGGTCGGGCTGAACGGGTTGTACTTGCCTATTCTGGGGGTGTGGACACAACTGTTTGCATTCCTTATTTGAAGCATGAATTTGGTGTGAAAGAGGTGATCACGCTGGCGGCGGATCTAGGTCAAGGCGAGGAACTCGGCCCAATTCAGAAAAAGGCACTGGATGCTGGGGTGATGGAATCGCTAGTGGCGGATGTAACGGAAACGTTTGTGACTGACTATGCGTTTCCAGCAATTAAGGCCAATGCGCTGTACGAAGATCGCTACCCGCTATCGACATCGTTAGCGCGACCGCTAATTGCTAAGGAGCTAGTAGCCGCAGCGGAAAAGTATGGGGCGGATGCAGTAGCCCATGGCTGTACGGGTAAGGGCAATGATCAGGTACGGTTTGATGTTGCGATCGCAGCCCTCAATCCCAATCTCAAAGTCTTAGCCCCCGCCCGCGAATGGGGCATGAGCCGAGAGCAGGCCATTGCCTATGGTGAAAAATTTGGTCTCACCTTCCCCGTCAAAAAATCTTCCCCCTATAGTATTGACCGCAATCTACTGGGTCGCAGCATCGAAGCAGGCATCCTCGAAGACCCCTGGGTTGAACCCCCTGAAGAGGTTTACGACATGACTAAAGCCATTGCCGATACACCAAATGAGCCTGAGTACGTTGAAATCAACTTCGAAAAAGGAATTCCCGTGGGTCTCAATGGCAATAGCCTGGGTCCCGTAGAGCTGATTAGCCAGCTCAATACCATTGCCGGTAACCATGGTGTGGGTCGCCTCGACATGCTCGAAAATCGCCTCGTCGGCATCAAGTCTCGTGAGATCTACGAAACCCCTGCCTTGATTACCCTCATCGCCGCTCATCGAGATCTCGAAAGCCTAACACTCACAGCCGACGTTACCCAATATAAACGCGGCATCGAACAGACCTACAGCGAGTTAGTCTACAACGGTCTCTGGTTTAGTCCCCTGAAAGCGGCTCTTGACGCCTTTATCGAAAAAACCCAGGAGCAAGTATCCGGTACCATTCGTCTAAAATTATTCAAGGGCAACGCTATTATCGCTGGCCGTAAATCTGAAAACGCCCTCTACACCGAAGAACTAGCCACCTACGGTGAAAATGACCAGTTTGACCACAAAGCCGCCGAAGGCTTTATCTATGTCTGGGGCCTACCCACCCGCATCTGGTCCGAGAAAATGCGCTCATCTTCCTAGTAGTCATAACCTGAGGGGCACTCCCTTGTGGATGCCCCAAAATTCTCCACTCAGGATTTTCTATTCTTTAATGCTTGTTGTTCAAAGGTTAAACCACCCCGTCATCGCTACTGCCAATGCATCCGCCGCATCGTCTGGACGGGGAATCTTCTCTAACTTCAATTCTCTCTTAACAGCTTCCTGAACATCTTTTTTATCAGCATTACCATAGCCCGTGAGTGCTTGTTTAATTTGAGCTGGGGTAAACTCCACAAACGGTAGCTGATGCTGAGCTAACACCAGCATTACCACCCCTCTTGCCTGGGCCACCAGAATAGTATTGCCCATACGATAAAAAAACAACTTTTCAATAGAAACAGAATTGGGCTGATAGGTTTCAATAATGCTATTCAAATCATCATAGATAGTGCATAGTCGTGACCCCACCTCTGTGCCTGCTGGAGTTTCAATGATGCCAAAGTCAACTACCTCAAGCTCTGGCTTAAGATCTCGGGTGGTCGCTGGATCATATTCAAGAATACCGAATCCTAAAATAGCTAAACCAGGGTCTAATCCCAGGATTCGTTGACGCATTTATCGAGCCCCTACAGGTGTGCGACCGTTAGAAGCAGGGACGGGGATAGTCACCCCAAACACATTACCAAAGGTTTTCTCTACTTTATAACCAGAGTCAATGGACTCTAACGGATCTTTCCGTAAACGGTGACGTAAACAAAGGGCAATGACGGTTTGAATATCATCAAGGGTTACTTCAGTACGGCCTTCGTAGGCAGCTAATGCCTTAGCTGCTCGGTTAGAGACAATATCACCCCGTAAACCATCGACATCTAACTCAGAACAAACTTGAGAAATCTGCACCCGATAATCATGATCGATGGTGACATCCTTCAACCGTTGCTGAGCACTCACAATTTTTTCTTGCAGAGCAGTTTGCTTAGCTTGATACTTGGTACGAAACGCATCTGGGTCTTGATCAAATTCAGAACGCTGTTCAACAATCTGTACCCGCTGGGCCGGATCCTTAACGGTACGAATTTCAGCATGCATACCAAAACGGTCTAAAAGCTGAGGGCGCAACTCACCTTCTTCAGGATTACCAGACCCAATCAGTACAAACTGCGCTGGGTGACGAATGGAGATACCTTCACGTTCTACCGTATTACGTCCTGATGCAGCAGAGTCCAAGAGGACGTCGACCAAGTGGTCATCCAGCAAATTGACCTCATCTACATAAAGTAAGCCTCGGTTAGCCTTAGCAAGTAACCCTGGCTCAAACGCTTTAACGCCTTCAGACAAGGCCTTTTCAATATCAATCGTGCCACACACCCGATCCTCGGTTGCTCCCAAAGGCAAGTCCACCATCGGCACCTTTATTTTCCCGTCTGGGATTGCCTGACCTTCGTACTCACGCTTAACCTCAGGATCTTCAGGTGCACGATTAAACGGGTCATTTTCTACCACGCTGATCTCAGGCAGTAGATCTGCCAAAGCACGAATTGTAGTGGACTTACCAGTACCGCGATCGCCCATGATCATTACTCCGCCGATCTTGGGATCAATGACATTCAAGATCAGGGCCAACTTCATATCTTCTTGACCGATTACCGCAGTAAAGGGAAAAACGGCACGTTGGGCAGAGGTAGCAGTACTCACAGGGCTTTCTAAACGCAAGGTATTTTAACGACTAGCTCTAATTGTGCCACAGTGCGGCTCGCCTACCGCTGTCATTCAGGTTCTGCTCATTTAGCATTCAGGAGAATAGGTTACTGTGTCAACAGTTGTGTTTGTCTGCTTCCCATTGTCGCTGGCTATGAGCTTTATTCACATTCGTCCCGACTGGCAACTACCCGAAAAATTAGCTACCCCAGAAGTCGCTTATTTTAAGCGGCGTCGATTTCTAAAAAGTTTGGCTGGTGTTGGCCTAGGTATTGCGGCCACCAGTTGCACTGGCCGACCTCTGACTGCACAAGGCGCAGAGGAATTAACCAGCACCTTTGGTGAACCTCTGAATAATTTCACAACGAATCCAGCATTCACAGATGCTGGCAATCCCATCACAAATCAACTGTTTGCCAGTCGTTACAACAACTTTTATGAGTTTGGCCTGACTAAAAATATTTGGTCAAATGCTCAAAGACTACCAATAGATCCCTGGAAACTAGAGGTTTCAGGGCTGGTAAAAAATCCGAAAACCTATGACCTAGACGATCTCTATCAGAAATTTCCGTTAGAAGAAAGAATTTATCGATTTCGCTGTGTTGAAGCATGGGCCATGGTAGTCCCGTGGCTTGGATTTCCAATGCGCAAAATCATAGAAGATGTAGAACCGACATCGGCAGCCAAATTTGTCCGTTTTGAATCGTTCTACGACGAAAACATAACTGAAGGACCCGCTATTTCGTTCTCAAATCTACCCTGGCCTTACCATGAAGGACTACGGATTGAAGAAATGGCCAACGATTTGGCATTCTTTGCCGTAGGTATTTACGGTCGAACTATGCCTAAGCAACATGGTGCCCCTATTCGTATGGTAGTCCCCTGGAAATATGGGTTTAAAGGCGCTAAGTCCATTGTAAAAATTGAGTTTTTGCAAGAGCAACCTACCACCTATTGGAATACAATTTCGCCAAACGAATATAAATTTGAGGCCAATGTAGAACCTGATGTTCCCCACCCCCGTTGGTCTCAAAAACGCGAACGCTTGGTAGGGGAAGGCGAAGCTTGGGATTGGGTCAAGCAAGATACGCTAATTTATAACGGCTACGGAGAGCATGTAGCAGATTTGTACGCATAAAGTACGCGATACTACTTACTTACTTAAGAATTTCTGCATCTTGCAATGTAAAATACCGGCTTCTAAAAATTCAGGACTGATAGTGGCGTACCCTAGAGACTGGTAAAAAGACACAGCTGTTTGCTGTGCATGACACCATAGGTAAGGCAGTTGATGCTCACAACCAATCAATTCAATTTCTTGCATAATTAATCGTCCTAGCCCCTGGCGTCGAAATTTGGTTAGTACAGCTAGACGGCCTATTTTTCCACCCTTGAAAATATCTAAACGGGCTGTACCTGCGGGACAATCATCAACTAGGAGCAACACATGCTTAGAGCAAGCATCACGGTCATCCATTTCAAGGTCTACAGGTACACCTTGCTCAGCTACAAATACGGTTTTACGAATGGTCTGAATAGCAAAATCGTAGGCCGAAAGTTCACAACGCACAATTTCAATCGCCATGGCAAGGGCTGAATAGATTTTAAATCGTGAGTGATAAGGTCACTTTGCCACCATATATGCATATTGCTGACCCCGACTATATCAATCCCGTCTTTTCATTTCCTTACCAAGGGGTGACGATTCAGATTACTAGTGGCACATACCTAGGCACAAAAATCTACACCGCTTGGATTGACTATGCTACTGGCAGTGCCGTGGCTGTACCAAAAGCCTACAGCCGTGGTGAAGCAATCAGACGGGCCAAGCAATGGGTGCTGAAAAAGTTTAAGTTCTAAGTTAACGCAGGCTAAAGCCAACATAACCATGTTTGAACCTCTTGTAGTACCAGCTTTCCCGTCAATTATTGGTCAGGGCCAGCTGACTCCTGCCATCATTGCTTTAGTCCATAGGCTCCTCAGAACCTACATCCCGAATAGAAGAAGCATCTTCTTTTTTGTCCGGAATAAATAATTTTTCCAGGCGTTCTTTAGACCAACTTTCACTGACAAATGATACGGCGCTAATTTCTTCTAAGCGTACGAGCCAAACCGTACGACGAGATACCTCATCATCAGGGTCATCATCTTCGTCAGGCTCGTAAACGTGGACGTAAACTATCTCAACACAAGTGTCATCCAAGTAAACGGGAACACCGCTCAAACCACCCCAAGGCAGTCGAACCTGAACCTCTGTCCCTTCTTGCATAGCCTCATCTAACCGCTGATGTAGACGGCCAGAGTAAGACTGCTTCTTATTATCCCCAACGAGGTACGGTACTTGCCGATTAGTAGTCATGGCGATCCCTGTCAGCTAATGAACAAACTTCAAAAATTAATGACACATTAGAGTTTAGCTTTGGCTAATGTGCTCAAGCTGCAGCTATTAACTGCTTATATTTCGCTATGAGTACGGGCGATAACGATTGAGCCCTTTTCTGAAGACCCCTATACCAGATATTTGGTTTCTTCAGTTAGCCACAGCGACAAACATAGCCTCTAAATGTTCCTCAGCATTAAACTTAACGAAATCATCCCGTACTTTTAGGTTAGCCAGTGGGCCTGGACATGACAGTAAGTATTTCTGCACATCGTTAATATCGGCCATGGCATCTATCCGAATGCAGCAGGATATATATCAGATACAAGAATGATGTAGATTTTTCGCAAATTAGCTGATGCTTTTTAAGACTATTGATCTTGATTTAATTAGGCTTGATAGATATGGGCAACAATCTTTTAAAGTCAATATTGCCTAAAAAAAGTCTTTTTAGCTATGTTATTACTCGCAGTTTTTTCTAATTAGCAGACTATTTCTCATTATCAATGCTTCGATACAAGCATACGGAACGTAACGAGAGAATTAGTTTTATTTAAGTAAATATCAAATTATTTTTGCTGCCATCAGGGTAACTGCATATCACCTTTCCTGACATCTGTCAAGGTCAAGTAACTGAGTGCTAGTCTGGGCGAAGTTATACTGAGAAAGCATTACTTCTGCGTCAGACGAATATCGGAAAAGAACGTACACTCAAGCTTGAAACTCCTTTTTTATCAAATACTACGTTTGTAGTATGTTTTGAGTGTAGTATATTTTAGATGTCCACCTATTGCAAAATTATTAATGAGCCTGAACACTAAGCTGCCCACTACTGATATGCAAGTCACTAGCATCCGTTTTGAACGGGAGTTGATTGACAAACTCAAAACCCTGGCAGGCAGTCGTGGCTATCAATCACTGGTACGGGAGGTACTTTGGGATTATGTTCGTCAACATTCGGACGATCCTGGGTTCCAGATACAGCGACAGCAAATTCGAGCAATTATGGCTGCCGAAGCACAACGTCGTGAACGCTGTGCCTTAACGGGCGTCACCATTGAACCCGAAGAGGAAATGTGGATGGCGTTTACAACAGACCATGAGCTAGTGCCATTAAGTGTCGATAGTTTGGAAGACGACGACTAGGGTAAGGTCTGGCATCCATAGCTTGTACATTAAGCCGCTTTGGACAAGATAGCCTTAGACAGATTTAAGATGGGGAAAAATGCGACGTTGAAGCAGACAACTTTCCCCCTGTTTGATAGTCTGGCGGCTAGACATTCCAGATAGCTTATGCCTGCTAATCCATGTCCTTGTGGCAGCAACCGTTCCTACGCGAGTTGCTGTAAACCTTATTTGACGGCGGCTGATGTAGCTCTTACTGCAGAAGCGCTAATGCGATCGCGGTACTCAGCTTATTGCATAGGCAATGTGGATTACCTCATTGCCACTCGTCATCCATCAAAACGAAAGTTTGATGAGCGTATTAACCTGAAAAAAAGTATCGAAACCACTGCCTGGGAATCGTTGACCATTATCAGTACATGGCGAGGACACAAAAACGATACAGCTGGTTCTGTAGAATTTGTGGCCGTTTACAGTCAACCAGAATGGGGGCAACTTCACGAACGTTCCAGATTCATCAAAGATAATAACCACTGGTTTTACGTTGATGGCAAGATACTGGCACCGATACTACCCAAACGTAATCAGCCTTGCTGGTGTGGTAGCGGCAAAAAGTTTAAGCACTGCCACGGTTAAGCTTCTACTACAAAATGCGTAGCCAATTTACGCACTGGCCCTCACTCAAGGCTAAATTATTTGCGCTACGTTAATGTCAGTAAAGGATATCGGCTAATTTATCGGTATACAACAAGGAGTTGACCATGGGCTGGATGATCAAGCCTCAAACTATGCATTACAATACTCTATCTTTATCTATTGCCCTAATGATGGGTAAAGCTAGTTTACTTGCCCTTGGTATTACATTGGGACCGATCCTGGGCTCTAATCTTGTCCTGGCGAACAATGGTGAAGAGGCTCTTGAAGCTGTTGACTCCCGCTTTACCTGTGAGATTCAGGATGGTGAGTATACAGTAATGTATCGTCCTAAGAGCGACCCAGGCCAAGCCTATCCTTGGGCAGTGCCTACAGAAATGGGAGGCGGATGGACCCCTGAACGGCGTTGCGAGACCATCAGTGCCCGCTTAGAAGAGTATCGCCCCGATGGTCTTGTAGAACTACGTACTGATATTGAAAACGGCTACAATACTGTTTGTGCAACTACTGAAGAGAATTTAGATGCCTGTCAAATCGTATTTACGGTTCCCCCTGGACAAGATCCGGTAGCCACTCGTGATGCTGTCTTTTCCAATATTACCTTAGCCGATGCAGGGACAGAGACTAACGCAGTCAATACGTTTATTGGTGGTAGAAGATTACCAGAAACTGATTTGTCAGGAACCGGGGTTTTCAATGATGAGATTTTTGGTGCTGTCAGTGAAATTTTAGGCAGTCGTTCTGCTCGCCGCCGCTCTGATGGCATATACCTAAAGCCTTACTTAGATCCTTCAGATGGTGGAACAGGTATATACCTCAATCAATCTAGTCAACCCTTAAACCCTGACAATTTTCGTTAAGGGCAGCTAGTATTACGTCAAGATTTAATTAGACTCTGTCCACGTCCAGAACTAAAGTTTTTCCGTGTAAAAACCTACAAGTTTCAGCTTGGACGTGGCTTAGAGTTTTAATTTTTCGTGCAACCTCCTTAGGTGAGTGGCAATAGCTGATCAGACCAAAGCCCCTTAGTTTCTAACCATTCACGACTAAAGATCTTGGACTGATAGCGGGAGCCACTGTCACACAAGACTGTAACAATCGTGTGACCAGGGCCAATTTGCTTTGCAAGGGCTGCAGCTGCTCCCACATTAATACCGACAGAACCGCCCATATAGAGACCGTCTTTGTAGAGAAGCTGATATACCACTCGCAAAGCTTCAAGATCATCGATGCGAATAGCATCATCAGCAGGAGCACCCGCCATATTACCGGTAACGCGACCGTTACCGATACCTTCAGTAATGGAGTTGCCTTCGGACTTGATTTCCCCCGTTTTGACATAGCTGTATAGGCCACTGCCCATGGGATCGGCAACGACACATTTAATATCGGGATTCTTCTCCTTCAGAAACATAGCTGTGCCAGCATAGGTGCCACCGGTACCAGTTGCTGCAATCCAAGCATTGATTGTGCCATCGGTCTGCTGCCAAATTTCTGGACCAGTGGTTTCGTAGTGTGCTCGACGATTCGCTAGATTTTCAAACTGGTTAGCCCAAATGGCATTATCCATTTCGTCTGCCAGCCGACCAGATATTTTGACATAGTTGTTAGGATCTCGATAGGGTACAGCTGGTACTGTACGAACCTCTGCCCCTAATGTGCGCAGTAGATCAATTTTCTCTTTAGACTGGGTTTCCGGAATCACAATGACGCATTTATAGCCTTTAGCGTTACAAATATGCGTTAAGCCAATCCCCGTATTACCAGCTGTACCTTCAACAACGGTTCCACCAGGCCTAAGTAGTCCCTTTTTTTCAGCATCTTCGATGATAAAGAGGGCTGCCCGGTCTTTGACAGAGCCACCCGGATTAAGAAATTCAGCTTTACCTAGGATTTCACAGCCAGTTTCGTCCGAGAAGCTATTGAGACGAATCAGCGGGGTGTTGCCAACAGTACCAACAAAACCTTGCTTGATATCCATAAAAGCCTTCATGCCGTAAACATTGAGTAAGCAGTCTTTTTATCCTAATGGGGAATGGTGCATGGAGAACGGTAGACCGGAATAAAAAGAAACGTAAAGGACAGGGTTTGCTACCCATAGGCCAGCCAACTGTGTATTAAGGCTTCCAGGCTTACATCGGCAAAGCATGCAACGTTAGCGACGGCATACTCCCATCTCAGCCCACACCTTAAGTGTCCGTTATAAAAAACAACCATTTCAGATGTAAATAGCCTAGTTGGAATTCGGGCAATCTAAACCCGTGAACACTGTGTAGGATAATTTGATGGTTCAAAGCGGAGCGACCTTTGAAACAGTAGCCAATAGTCATCAGCTATGGATTACACTGTTTAACCATTTAAATACCGCTGTTCATCTCAAAAGCCTCAACGGCCAATGGATTTATGCCAATGAGGCCAGCCATCGCCTATGGGGACACGGTCCCATTAGAGACCCTAAAACCAATCACCCCAAAACCGACCGGGAACTATTACCCTTAGCTCAAGTAGCAGACTTTGCCCAAGCAGACGCTAAGATTATCCATCACTCAAACTGCTACGAATTCACAACCCAGTACTCCAAAGAATCCAGAAGCATCGTTGTTCGCAAATCTCTTATCTCCTTGATCAAAGGCAGTCAGTTGATTTTGACAGAATGCCAGGATGTCACAGATTGCTACAACCAACCAACAGTAATCAGTATCGATGCCCTGGAAGATGCCCTACAAGAGCTACAACAGACCCAACTACAGCTAGTACAGAATGAAAAGATGTCCAGTCTAGGACAGCTGATGGCTGGCGTTGCCCATGAAATCAATAATCCAGTCAATTTTATTTATGGCAATATTCGCCATGCCCAATCTTACACGGAAGAATTGATCGAACTAGTTGGAGCTTATCGGACTGCTTACACCCAGCCTATCGAACATGTGCAGACACTACTAGATGACATGGACTTTGACTTTCTCTCTGCCGATCTGCCTAAGGTACTAACCTCGATGCAAGTAGGAGCCGAGCGCATTCGAGCCATTGTGTCATCATTACGCACATTCTCACACATGGACGAGGCAGACATGAAAACTGTTAATCTCCATGATGGTATTAACAGCACCTTGATGATTTTAGAGCATCGATTTAAAGCAAAAAACCATCGTCCGGCCATTATGATTCAAAAACGCTATGGCAATTTACCAACGGTCGAATGTTATGCAGGCCAGCTCAATCAAGTCTTTATGAACCTTTTGGTCAATGCCATCGACGCACTTGAAGAGGCAATTGAAACAAATTCAGCAGTCGCTCCATTGCAAATCACAATTTCTACTCGGTTAGAACAACAACATGCTGTTGTTACCATTCACAATGGTGGTCCTGGCATCCCAGATCAGATCCAGTCTCGGCTATTCGATCCGTTCTTTACCACTAAGCCTGTCGGTAAAGGTACTGGCATGGGACTATCCATTAGTTACCAGATTATTAATGAACGACACCATGGCCAATTAATCTGTGAATCGAGCGACGACACGGGGACAACATTTACAATTTCGATTCCCGTCAAACAGGGGCTTAGTCCCGATTCACTCCTTAAAAAACAAAACAAGGATGCCCTTATAGGACACCCTTAATGGTTCCAGTAAAGTGGAAATATATCGTTCAGATGGAGGCTTAGGCTATTTGTTAGGCTGAGGAGTCATACGCAAATAGGGCTTGACCTCCGTAACGCCCTTAGGAAACTGCTGCTTAGCATCTTCAGTGGAGATTGAAGGTACCACAACACAGTCACCGCCATCTTGCCAGTTAGCAGGAGTAGCTACCTTATGATAGTCAGTCAACTGCAGAGAGTCGATAACGCGCAAAATCTCATCAAAGTTACGACCAGTACTGGCGGGATACGTAATGGTAAGACGCAGCTTCTTATTGGGATCGATTACAAATACAGACCGTACAGTCAAGGTATTACCAGTACTGGAGTTAGGGTGAATCATCCCATACAACTCAGACACCTGCTTATCTTCGTCAGCCAAAATGGGGTAATCAACAGTGGTCCCTTGGGTTTCGTTAATATCACCAATCCAGCCATTGTGAGAATCAACACCATCAACACTTAGAGCAATGGTCTTGACATTGCGTTTGTCAAACTCAGCCCGATACTTAGCCACGGTACCCAACTCAGTAGTGCAAACGGGGGTGTAGTCAGCGGGATGTGAGAAAAGCACGATCCAGCTATCACCAGCCCACTCATAAAAGTTGATATCTCCAGCTGAAGATTTCTGGGTAAAATCTGGGACCTGATCGCCTAGTTGAAGAGCCATAACCAAATTTCCTAATGTTTCCTTGAAATCAAATGCCTGCAGTGATGCCCTGACGATGGACAAACCTAGCAAAGCATATTACAAACCCCGGTATTCCGGTCGGAGTTTAGATGATTCCTAATCATCCTATCGTGAAAGAACTCAAATGGTATCAATTGCTGCAGTTGTCTACGCAAAATTCTGATTTTTTTACCTTGCCGGACCCAGCGGTAGCGCTTTAGATCTCGAAACACCAGGGTAACAGCCCCATGGAGAGTCCCAACCGCGATAACCTGAGAATGTCAAGAATTGGTGTAAACTCACGTTCATAACTTTGGTCACTGTCCACTGCCCATTGCCCCCGATACCCATTAAGCTTAGGAACTGTAGCATCAAAGGAAAATCCATGGCAGAGACAGCGAAACGAGTCCTGTTGGTAGATGATGAACCTGGCTTACGCGAGGCGGTTCAAGCCTATTTAGAAGATAGTGACTTTCAGGTGCGGACAGCTAGCAATGCCACCGAAGGCATGGAGTTATTGCAGAAGGAAACGCCAGATGTGCTGATTTCAGACATCATGATGCCTGAAGTGGATGGCTATACATTTTTGAAACAGGTGCGAGAAGACCCTCGCTACAAGTCACTACCAGTTATTTTTTTGACGGCTCGTGGGATGACAAGCGATCGCATCCAAGGCTACAACGCCGGTTGTGATGCCTACCTTTCCAAACCCTTTGATCCAGAAGAGCTGGTAGCGATGGTCAGCAATCTAATTGAACGGCAGGCTGCACGTACTCCAGAAGCTGGAACCATACCCGATATTGCCGCCATGGCCCGGCAGATCGAAGAAATCAAGGCTTTACTCACGCAACGAGGAACGATCCCCCAGAAAACTTCACCGATTCGCATTGATCTGACCCCCCGCGAGCAGGATGTGCTGAATCTGGTAGCCGAAGGCTTAATGAATAAGGAAATTGCTAGCCGGTTGGGCACAACGGTACGCAATGTGGAGAAATATGTCAGTCGATTATTTGGCAAGACCGGCACCAATAGCCGGACAGAATTAGTCAGATTTGCCCTAGAACATGGATTGGTAACCACTTAGTCAAATAAGTCTAACGGAAACGGGCCATAGGTGCCATTCACAAGCTCATACTTGGGATCGCTGGCATGGAATGAAACGAGTACGCCACGATTAGGGCCAACGTAATCGTCTAGGTACCAGGCTCCTTTGAGCGTATTAAATTTCAGGTATACTGCCCCTTCGCGCTTAGGTAATTCCAGGTTAATGGGGCGGCATAAACGCTTTACATAGGCCTCGGTCGCAGCTTTTCCGGCTGCCAGGGTATCTGTACAAATACCCAGGGTCTCGTAATCAGCTAGATCACTAAACCACAGCAAAGCATCAATTAAATGACGTTTTTGAGTTTTAGATAATTGAGGGGGCGTTGCCAAACAGCTAAACTGTGCCAACTGCTGGCGAATTTTCTTGATATTGGCAGGTGACGGCGTAAGGTCTAGCATAGCGTTTGCATACTATTGGGTTCGCTATGATTTTGTGCTGATCGAGGTCGCTATTAGGCGTGTGGATGGGCTCACTAAATCATGCTGCCCTTTATCTTAATCTCCATCCAGAGCAATCATTTGTTTTTAGAGCCAACTACAGTTTGGCCCTTGGATAGAGTCTGAGACAAAAGTGCGGCGATCATTATGCCATTGAGCCAAGCCTATGACACTTACCTGCGATCGCAGCCAAGAGCAGGGTGCTAATCGTTACAGCCTAAGGGTTAAGGATATGCCCACGGAGCAGCGACCCCGTGAACGATTAATGACCTATGGTGCTAAAAATCTAACCTCGGCTGAGCTGCTAGCCATTTTATTGGGTACAGGCGTCAGTCGTGGTCATAAGCTATCCGCAGTTAATCTAGGTCAGTATATTCTCAATGAATTGGCTCAAGAGGGTGTATCGGCCCTGGATGCGTTACGTAACGTAACACTTTCAGAACTCATGCAAATACCAGGGATTGGAGAAGCTAAGGCAGCGACTATCCTGGCAGCCCTAGAATTGGGTAAACGGGTGTTAAGAAATCGTCCTGCTGACCGTACCCTGGTAGACGATCCCGCCATTGCTGCTGAGGCCCTGAGCCAAGATTTAATGTGGCAATCCCAGGAGAGATTTGCGATCGTATTGCTCGACGTCAAACATCGGCTACTAGGTACAAAAATTATTTCTCTTGGTACTGCTACAGAAACCCTAGCTCACCCGAGAGAGATTTTCCGGGAAGTGATTAAACAAGGAGCTACGAGGGTAATTGTGGCCCATAATCATCCTTCTGGCATCCTTGATCCCAGCGATGCTGACTTAGACCTCACACGACAGCTTCTGGAAGGGGCCAATATCCTGGGAATTCCCCTTTTAGACCATCTAATTTTAGGCAACGGAGATTTTGTCAGCTTACGCCAGACAACTACTTTGTGGAATCACCAAGATGACCCAACATAAATCATCAAACCTGAAAAAATTACTCTAAATCTCTTAGAGAGAAGCAAGTAAGCAGAACTAAACAAATATTTATAAACAATTACCTAAGTGTGTCATGCAATACGTTGCTTCACATTCAGTGATAGATTTGAATTTATCTGACACACTTTATCTGACACACATAGGCGATCAGTCATAAGATTCAACCTAAGTAAGCAATGGACGCTAGCTTAACCTTTGGTACTGCTTTGCACCAACCTGTCTTAATAGACCTGACAACTGCACTGCTTAAGTCAGATTTCAAAATTGCCCATAGGATAGGGGGTTGAGGTGGGGATTTTTTAACTTTGATTGCAACTGCATTAATCACTGCTATTACTCCAATTTATTCTTTCTTCATTTTGCGGTTAGAGCCGAATCGCTACAATGCTGCAGCGACTGCTGCAGACAATGGTTCTATCAGTACGGTAACGTTTGTAACGGTTAGCGCCGTTCTCTCTCAGGTAAATGTTGACGTTGGGAAACCCATAGTGACTGTCCTGGCAATGGCAGGAGCGCCAGCTATTATCCTAGGCCTTTTATTAGTGAGTTTATTTTCTAACCAACATGCCGGGAAGAATGCACAAGACAAACTAACATCACCATCTCATCGCCATTCTTATTTACTTTTAGTTCTGTCAAAACGTTTGGGATTAGATATCGATCATGACATTCTCTCCATCTGTCCTATTACCTAATTTCAAGTTCAATAACCTACGGGGAGACTTATTTGGTGGTGTCACAGCAGCTATTGTTGCCTTACCTCTAGCTCTAGCATTTGGGGTTGCCTCTGGAGTAAGCCCCATTGCTGGACTGTATGGAGCTATGTTTGTTGGCTTTTTAGCAGCCTTGTTTGGGGGCACCCCGTCTCAAGTATCAGGGCCCACAGGCCCCATGACAGTCGTCATGGCATCTACCTTTGCCGCCCTGACGGCCAAGTATCCAGAAACAGGACTGGCCATGGCCTTTACGGTAGTCATGCTGGGTGGGTTGTTCCAAATCCTCATGGGTGTCTTACGACTGGGTAAGTACATCACCCTGATGCCCTACACCGTCATTTCTGGCTTTATGTCTGGCGTAGGGGTGATTATCATTCTGATTCAAGTTGGTCCTTTGCTCGGCCATGTGGGGAAAGGCGGCGTGGTTGAGTCGCTTCTTCTATACCCTACATTTTTTAGTGATATCAATTTTGTTGCTGCTGGCCTGGGCTTGCTGACTCTCCTCATCGTATTCGCAGCTCCGCCAAAGCTCAATCGCATTTTACCCGCACCTTTAATTGCCCTGGTTCTATGTACGTATATATCGGTTGTCTGGGTTAAATACTTTCCTCAGTTGGATGTTCCTCGGATTGGGGATATTCCCTCTGGCTTACCGAGTCCTCACCTACCCTACTTCAGCTGGGGTGCCCTCAAGGATATGCTGGGATACAGCCTGATTTTGGCAATGTTAGGGGCATTGGATTCACTGTTGACATCCTTAGTTGCCGATAGTATTACTCGTACTCAGCACAATTCCGACCGTGAATTGATTGGTCAAGGCATTGGGAATTTCATCGCTGGCTTGTTTGGTGGTTTACCAGGGGCCGGAGCCACTATGCGTACTGTGATAAATGTACAAACTGGTGGTAAGACCAATCTTTCTGGCATGATTCATGCACTGGTACTAGCGGTGATTGTACTCAAGGCCAGCTACCTAACAGAACCTATTCCCCATGCAGTCTTGGCAGGGATTTTAATTAAGGTCGGTATTGATATTATTGATTGGGGATTTTTGAAGCGCGCCCATCGTCTATCAACGAAGGGGGCCGGATTAATGTACTTGGTAGTGGCATTAACCGTCTTTGTAGATCTGATCACCGCCGTTGCCGTTGGAGTGTTTTTGGCTAATCTACTGACTATTCAGGCCATTACCGATATCCAAGTCAAAGATATGCGGGCTGTAACCCATGGCGACGATGAAAACTGGCTAACTCCCGAAGAACGTTCCTTGCTCAAAGCCGCTAAGGGAAGAATTTTAATGTTCCACTTGAGTGGCCCAATGAGTTTTGGGGCAGCCAAGTCCATTTCTCGACGGATGGCGATTGTTGAAAATTATGAAATCCTGATTTTAGATCTGACAACTGTCCCCAGATTAGGAGTAACCGCCCTATTAGCTATTGAGACGATGATTAAAGATGCTCTGGCTAAGCGGCGAGAGGTATTTTTGGTCGGAGCCCAAGGCCAAGTAAAAATAAGACTCCAAAAGTTAGAAATTTTGCAAACGCTCCCTCCTAACCATCAGGTACCTGAACGCATCATTGCTCTGGAACGATCTATGGCTCTGATTCGCAGTCATGTCTCACCTGCAGAGGTGCAATGAGTCACGACACAACTCCAGTGGACTACTAAACCATGTCCAAGCTGAAATCTGGAGTTTCCTGTACAGCAACACTACAGTTCTGGACGTGGGCGAAGTTTAAATAAATTTGGCCATAACGTTGCGGCCAGTGTTAGGGATGGCACACTAGTCTATTCATCTCGTGCATGATTTTGATGCAGGTTACTCATGCTCAGGCTCTGATCTCTACGCCAGAGTCGGAATTTTAGATAACTATAGATGTGTGTATCTATGTTTTCTAAGTCCTCAGGGTGAGCTTTTTTGTGGTGACTGTTGGTTAGAGAACCTGCGCTAATGTACAGCCCGAAGCAAACGTTAATTGATACGTTTATTGACTATATTCAAGCCACCTATCAGACCGTTTTTGGTGCTCAGCGATCCAGCTACGAGGCTTTGCTAGGGGAGATCGCTGGTAAAGCACTACAAACTATTGCTAAAAGCGATGCACTTTATCATGACCTGGAGCACACTATTTTAGTGACTTCGGTAGGACAGGAAATTTTGCAAGCCAAGCGTGTTTGTGACGGTACCACTAGCGTGACATCAAAGGATTGGGTGCACTTTATAACAGCCCTTCTCTGCCATGATATTGGCTACTGTAAAGGGATATGTCGTCAGGATGACTGTAAACTGGGTCATCATTCCACTGGTGTTGGTGAGGAGTTTATTTTTTTGCCATTTGGAGCAACGGATGCAGCCTTAAGCCAATACCATGTAGATCGCAGTCAGCGGTTTGTACAAGAACAGTTTGAGCATGAGCCCTTGATTGATGTTGTAACTGTTCAGAAAATTATTGACCGCACTCGTTTTCCAGCTAGGGAAAGTACTCTGGTCTCGAATATCCAAGAATTAGAAGATTTGGGTCGCTCAGCAGATTTAATTGGTCAATTTAGCGATCGCAACTACCTGCAAAAGCTACCGGCCCTTTTTTATGAATTTGAACAAAACGGTACTAATCACAGCCTGGGGTATCGACAAATCAAGGATATACGCCTGGGCTTATCAAAGTTTTACTGGAACTGTGTGCACGGTTATGTGGAGAATGCGCTCTCATATCTAAATTACACCTCTACAGGTCAGCAAATCGTGATAGAACTTCACGCAAATGTATCTGGTGATCAGACCTGACTGTGTGCATGGAGTCAAATGTGCCTAGAGCCAACGAATCCAGCAGATTACATCTAGCCATTCCCTTCGGGGGGATTAGATTATTTCATGGTTTCATCAAACTCAGGCATGCACACTTTAATTAAATTTTAGTGATCGTATCTCACAACATCCGTATCCATATCGCCAGAAAGCACCTAAACTAGGTGCTGTTCTTACCTGAGAGACCAATGGCACCACGCGATGAGAGTAAAACAGCAACTGCTCCTGAAGCAGTAGACACCGCCCCAGCTAAAACTATATCTACTAAAGAAACTGTACCCGCTAAAGCAGACACCAATGCCAATACCTCTGATATAGAAACTGAAAACTTAGATACTATCTTCAGCGCCTTGAAAACGTTGATGACTACAGTGGACAAGTTACAAAAATCACGCCAGGAAGTGGGAGACATTAAACCTTTAATTGTGCGGATGCTTGATGGAGAGCTACTGTCAGGTGATGAGCTTGAACAGTTAAAGACGGGAGTAAGCGGACTGTCTAAGCTAGTAAAGATTTATAGCGACTACCAAATCGCCCTGGAAAAAGCGCAACCTGCCAGAGAGATCTTAGATGCAGTACTGAAGTAGAACACAGAATAATGGTTCTGGTATCTTTCGTGGTCAGCTATTCAAGCATCTAAAGAGAGACTCCACACGGAGACTTGAGAACTGGAATAGCTGACGTAAAACAGTCTGTGCAGATTTGATAAACAATGACAAAGCACTTTATCATTGTTACTACTAAAAATCTGTTGCACTTAGCTTGAATAACTTGCAAATATAGGGATAAATAGGCATGTTAGATTTCTTTTCCCATTATTTGCTACCACCGCTCAGACGTCTTCGGGGTACCCCCGGAGGAGCTGGTTTAAAAAATCGTTCTACTGAGAATTCATAGTCATTGAAGTCCCCCCAAAGGTCCACTGATAATGCAACGGTATCTGCTATCAGCCAATTAGGGATTAAAATCACGCCAAGTATTAGGGGACGTAAAAGGCTGCCCATAGTCAGATTTCTAAACAAACGGCGTTACTAGGGCACCACCAAGGCAGCCCTAAACACTTATCAGTAGAGGAAATTGATTTACGCTCAAACTGTTACAAAACGCAATGAAACGCAGCTTCTTTTGAATTTTTGTGCTGCCTTCTGCTTACTGAATACCAATTGTCAAATCATAGGATGCGTTTCCACGGTTACCGCCGACAATCACCTGATAATCCCCCGTATGGGGTAACAAAATCGTTTCATTATTGGCGCTAAAGGCCAGGATATAGCCGCTGGGCGAAATCACATCAAAGGCCGCATTATTTTCTAAAGCGACAATGCTTAGAGTCATTTGCTGCCCGCCCTGGGCACCTAGCACATAGATATCCCGATCACCTCGCACAATACTATTGCTGACAATCGCATCGCTTCTCCCTGGAGCAAACTCCACCCGTTGGGTATTGACATGATTCGCCGCTGACAGTAAATCTATCGCTTCTAGACCATTGTGATCCTGAAAAGCAGGGTCCACCAGTTTACAATCGGTCAGGTTGAGTATATGGTCCTTGGTCTGCAGGGTACTATCGGTTAGGGTCCAAGTTTCACGGGTAGCTTGCACGTCGTATTCAATCCAGGTGGTAATGTCGACAGCGGTCTGATTTTCTGTCAACTGGCCTGCAAATACTTGGGCATAGCTAGTGAAGTAACCGGCTTCTTCATTTTGGACAGAGGAGCGAGCATCGCCCTGGAGCTGGTTGTTATCGTTCAACGTTAAACGCAAATACGTGGACAGAATGCCATTGTTTAATAGATAGCAATAGCGACCGGGCAACAGCTCAAAGGTCGTTTTCTCAAGCGCAGGGGAAGTAGACGTCAGCTCAGATTCTATTGGCGGCAAGGCTTCCAACGGCGCGCTCGCACCTTGAGTATCGATATTTTTGATACGACAGCCTGCGATCGCACCGATTAACACCGGCACCAAACTGTAACCAATCGCTGGATTAAAACGAACCATAACAGCAAATTAAAACGGCCTACTGCCCAGTGCTTAAGTCATCTCAAGCAACCTATTCAGACTTCGCCAGCCTAATCTGGGTCCCATCTAAATCAGTTCGATATTGCCAGGTTTGCTGACCGTCAGTCACACTTACGGCCCACCCTGGCGTCATCATCTGAGCACAAAATTCCCCTGGGCCACTCAATCCCAGACATGCATCGGGCCAATCTGCTGCCTCACTTTTGACAATGCTAAGGCTATCAGGGGATACGTTCTTTTCTGCGCCAACCGCCTTCAAAATGGTCTGCTGCAGCTCTGGAGAGAGTGATTCGTCAGACATATCGACAGCTTCCTCCGGATTGGAATGCTCAGGACTTGGGATAGATATCGGTGTTTTTTCCGCTGGGGTACAGCCCACATTAAGCAGTAGCACCAAAGCTATCATGAATACAATTTGTGGCATTTGCAAACTCCATGTTGGCTGATTCAGTCTGCATCGAATATCTTAGGTTAAGCAAACTTGTATTCACTTAACCTCATACGTATTAGTGATATGTATGGGCGGTAAGTCGCAGTTATCTAGAGCTAATGTGATTCCCGTAAGCGGTCTAGACCTTAACAACCCAAGTAGACAAAACCGTTTGTTTACTTAGGAGGGATAGGGGCTTGTGCTGACAGACAGCATGGTTAATGCTTCTGTAGCATTGTTACTGAACTAAGCGTTTTAATTTATACCGGTTCTCTACTTAGGAAGCAAAATTACTTAAATTCCCACATCCATCACACCGTAGTAGTTCCTTAAATGTCATACCAAAGTAGTGTCTTATGAAACGTTTTTACTTAAGCTTAGTTGGCCTCGGTATAGTCATAGCGTTGTTGTTTAGCTCACTATTGCCTGCCCCCCGGCTCTCGACTGATGTGATCGCTCAACAGTCAGCCAATAGTTTAAATCAACAGACCTTTGCCGTTGGAGAATTTGATTCTATTGTTTTAGATTTTCTCGAAACACCAGATGTCCTCTCTAACCTATCCAATTCTTTAAAGTCACTGGGGCAACAATTTAGCTTAAATCCTGTACTAAACAGCGATTTTTCACAGGCCGACCACATCTACATTGTTTCCGGAAATCAAGCAGTTCTAGACAAACTAAAGGGATCCAATTGGGCCACTCAAACTGAATATATCGAACCCAACTATATTTATTCTCAAGCGGCCTTCCCCGTTAATGACCCAGATTATTCCAAGCAGTGGAATCTCCGACAAATCAAAGCTCCCAGTGCTTGGAAACGGGGTGTGACCGGTCAAGGTGTCACCGTTGCAGTGATTGATACCGGTATTAGCCGAGGCCGCGATTTGTCAGAAACAGAGTTTGTCCCAGGGTATGACTTTGTCAATGATCGTGAAAGCGCCATTGATGACAATGGTCATGGCACCCATGTGGCGGGCACCATTGCCCAGTCCACTAATAATCGCTACGGAGTAGCGGGTATCGCCTATGGAGCCAAACTAATGCCACTCAAGGTTCTCAGTCGCACTGGTGGGGGCACCGTTGCAGATATAGCAGAAGCCATTCGGTTTGCTGCGGATAACGGTGCTAACGTGATCAATATGAGTTTAGGTGGTGGTGGTGATTCTAAGCTTATGCGCGAAGCCATTGACTATGCCCATAAAAAGGGAGTTGTCATCGTTGCTGCTGCTGGCAACGAAAGTAGCAGTAGTGCCTCCTATCCCGCCCTGTATCCTAATGTGATTGCAGTATCTGCCATCGGTCCAGATAAAAATAAAACCGCCTATTCCAATTATGGAACAGGGGTGGATATTGCGGCTCCTGGGGGAACAACTCGCAATAGTGAGCAGGATGGCATTTTGCAAGAAACCATTAATCCCCGGACTCCAGGTGAGTTTCAGTTTAAATATTTCCAGGGGACAAGTATGGCAGCTCCCCATGTAGCGGGTGTTGCTGCCCTAATTAAGTCTCGCCGCCCACAGTTATCCCCTGATGAAGTCTGGAATGTACTAAAGTCATCGGCCCAGCCCGTTAAAAACGACAGCCACAACTATTTTGGAGTAGGATTCCTGGATGCAGCCAAAGCCGTTGGTGGTGGCGGTATTCCGATTACGTTTAACCCCCTCACCATTCGCTGGATTGACATCGGACTCAAGCTGATGGCTGCGGCATTACTGACCTGGGTGCTAACACCCCGTGAAGGTCAGTTTAATCCTTGGAATCCTGGCTTTCTGCTGGGGATTTTACTAGGCAGTGTAGGCATCTTTGTATTACCAGCTATACAGATTGCCACCGTACCCCATTGGCCTTTACGCCTATTGGGTAGCTCAATTCCAGAAATGGGGGGGGCAATCATGAATCAAACCACCCTAAATCCTTTGTTCGCGAGCCTTTTAATTCCCCTTGGGCTAATGTCGTTGTTGATTAGCCATCGTAGCTTGAAATGGTCAGTACTGGGCATTTCCATTGGTATGACGGCGTTTATGGTGATAGCAGCCTCCGGGTCACCGACCATCTGGCTAATTGGTTCAGGGCAACTGGCAAGATTATTTTTACTTGTCAATGCCCTGATCGGTTTCTTTATCACCTACTTGTTTATGAAAGTGGCTGTGGATGATACACAGCAGTAGTTTGAGAGAGGCCTAGCGGCTCAGCGATACCATAGCGCTGGTAATGTGGCTTAACTCATCAGGCTGAATGATATAGGGTGGCATCGTGTACAGCAGCTTGCCAAAGGGTCGTAGCCATACACCATGGTCTACCACTTGAGGCTGAATTACAGCCATATCAACTGGTTCATGGAGTTCAACTACACCGATAGCACCTAACACTCGTACATCTTTAACCAAGGGTGACTGACCACAGGGAGCCAGCTCTGCTTTGAGCTGGCTCTCGATGGCTTGGATTTTGGCTGGCCAATCATAGCTTGTTAAAAGTGCCATGCTTTCTAAGGCGACGGCACAGGCTAGGGGGTTGGCCATAAAAGTGGGTCCATGCATAAAGACCCCAGCTTCGCCTTGGGAAAATACCTGGCTAATTTGGGGGGTGGTGAGGGTGGCGGCTAGGGACATAAAACCGCCGGACAGGGCCTTGCCAACACAAAGAATATCGGGGGAAATATTGGCATGTTCGCAAGCAAACAGCTTGCCAGTACGGCCAAAGCCCGTGGCAATCTCATCGAGAATTAACAAGATGTTGTAGCGATCGCACAGTTCCCTCACCCGGCGTACATAGTCAGGGCTATAAAACCACATGCCCCCTGCTCCCTGAACCACAGGCTCAAAGATAGCTGCGGCTATCTGGTCATGATTTTCAGCTAACAGCTGCTCAAAACTAGCAATATCACTATCGTCCCATACACCCCAAAACGGAATCTGGGGCCGATCAGCAAAATACTGTTGCCGCAAAACCTGATTAAACAGATGATGCATCCCATTGATCGGATCACACACCGACATCGCATCAAAGGTATCGCCATGGTAACCCCCACGCATCGTCAAAAACCGATGTTTTTGCGGCTGTCCCAAGTTATACCAATATTGAATCGCCATTTTCATGGCCACTTCCACCGATACCGAACCAGAATCACAGAAAAATACTTGCTGTAGGGGTTCAGGCGTCAATGTCACTAACCGCTGGGCCAACTGCACCGCAGGTTGATGGGTAAGCCCTCCAAACATCACATGGGACATGCGATCAATCTGATCACGGGCTGCTTGGTTCAAACGCGGGTGGTTATACCCATGAATACAGGTCCACCAAGAAGACATGCCATCTACCAAGGTGCGACCATCTTCTAACTCAATGTAAACACCTTGGGCTGACTTGACAGGGAAAAGCGGCAGCGAATTAGGCATGGCGGCGTAGGGATGCCACACATGCTGGCGATCAATGGCAAGCAACTGGTCGGTGGGGAAAGAGTTCATCTGTTATTTAACCGTGACAGTAATTTTTTCTGAAATCACTGGCTTGTCATGGGGAATATGACTGTAGTTGCCCAGCACTAGCTGTAATGTATGCTCACCCGGCTCTAAATCCAGCTGGGTTTCAGTTTGACCTGCACCATAGTGCAGCAATTGTTCAGATGCTTGTAAGGGTTCTGTTAGAGAAGGCAGCTGATCAACATCGATCAGTAAGTGGTGATGACCGGTATTGGGACGATCAACTCCTGCAGGGGCGATGCCCAGACCCGCTAATCCAAATTGCACCTTGAAGGGAGCTACTACGGTTTCACTATTGTTGGGAGAAATAATATACACCCTGGCAGAAGCAGGGGCAGGGGATAGATTTGCCGCATCAACAGGGGTAACCCATAGGGCAAATACCATCATGAGACAAAGGCTTACCAATGTAAGGCTGCGCTGAACACAAGAAACCATAGATAACACATACTCAAAAACCAACATCCTTTATGGTAAGCCGTTGCGTTACCACAACGGTCATATCTCCAACTGTCACAGCAAAAATAAACGATTTTTCAATAGTTTTAGAGCTTATTTTATAGTCCACCTCCAAAAAGTGTCCTCTACTTTTACGCGCTACCAAGGGCATAAAGATACAACAGGACCATGCAAGCGAGGTTTAGTCATCTCTGGTGTCAAACACCCATGGGAAACACCCTCGCCTGACATAACGCTTCATATAAAACGTTTCGAGGAATTTAACCATGATGTTCAATCGTATTCTTTGCACACTAGGGCTAACGGCTGCTGTTCTTGGTGCAGCCCCCCTAACCGCATCTGCCCAAACTGTTCCCGACTATAACTATGTTGGCATCGGTGGCAGCGACGAGGGTTTTGTTGTTAACGGCAAACTCTCTTTATCTGAGAATCTGTCTGTTCGTCCCGCCGTTAGCACTGATTTCGACTTTGAGGATGGTGAAGATGTGGTTTATGTTCTGCCAATCACCTATGATTTTAATTCTCTGGATCCCGCTGGTCGTTTCAATCCCTATCTAGGGGCCGGTATTAACGGTGAACTCGGCGACGACAACACCCTTGAAGCTGCTGTTACAGGGGGTGCTGATTATCGTGTTAACGATCAGTGGTTAGTCAATGGTTCTGTTGTTTGGTCTCCCTTCCAAGATGGTAACGATGATGTAGACTTCATCGCTGGCATTGGCTACAGCTTCTAGATGTAGCCCCTGGTTATCACAAAAGCTCTCCAAATCGGCCCCGTCTGTAGCGGGGCTTTTTTTTGCAATATTTTTTACAGTGCTATTGTACTCAAAAACTGTTTTACGAAGACTACTGTTCTAGTTCTGCAATGTCAGAGCTGTTGGGCAGCTTTGTGGTATTAACAAACTCAACAAATGCTTCATTTAAAGCAGCATACCCTTGGGCATTCAGGTGCAACTCATCCTGCCGATAATCTTCAGGCATTTGCCCTTGTTCATTGGCGATGGCTGAAAAACCATCGAAAATAAATACTCGATCATCCTGTAGAGAATCAATATAGCCATTTACTTCGTAAATGGCTTGGGCCACATCATCGGACCAAACTGGTTGGCGGATGAGGGGCACGTCTCCAACCGGCAGAATAGTGCTCACAATTACGGTTGCGCCCAGTGCCTTAGCGTCTTCCACCATTTGGCGAATATTAGAGCGGCAGAGATCAATGATAACATTACGCTCTTCTGGCATCAGGGGAATAGTCTTTAAGTCATTCACACCCACTTGAATGACAACAATGTCTGGTTCTAAATCACTCAGGTGAAAATCAAACCGCTGACTTGTTTGGGCAGAGGTTTGACCACTCACCCCACGGTTATAAAACTCATACCCCTCAATCTTAGGGGCAGGCCAGTTGGCAGCCCTAGAATCGCCGAACAGGATAATCCGTTGTGTATCACCATTATCCTTAAGTTGAGGATCGGGATCATAGTAACTTAACCCCAGTGGATCTAACCGAACCTGATTTAGTTCAAAATAGTACTTTTTGAGCTGTCCGTAGAGGAAAAAGTTAAGTGTGACCGAAGCACCTACAACAGGTATTGCCAAATACAACAATAGCGAGCTAGCCGTGACCGATTTCATAGGGGCGTTCGAAGTATAAATTCAACTTAAGAGGATACTGTAACGAAGTTTGAAGACTTATATTCCAACATAATTTGTTCCAAGCTGTGGTAGATGGAACTATTGCTAATGCCTTGAATTGATTGTTACTAGGTATTTCCTAACCGCTTGAAAAGTTTGAGAAGTTTTGGTGAAGCTAGGATATAACAACTTAGCCTGAGGTAATGCATCACTAGTTCAATATTCACAACATGCTGGTCTCATCAGAAATTTTCAGTCCAATGCGGTGCTACTTATTAATCGCAACAGTTGCTATTTAGCCCTTCATCAGGGCATAACCATATAGGGCTTTTGGATATTTTTATTAAACTGTTTGCTATATGGCTCTTGAAACTGCACTATTTTTTCCACCTAAACCGCAGCCGTTAATGATTCGGTTAGTACAAAGCGTGTCATATCTAGTACTGCAGCGATTGTATCGGTGCGGCTTGGTGGTGTCTGATGATGATGTCGCCAAACTCCGGGCAATTGATCAGGCCCGAGTCGTTTATGTGTGTAATCATCCCACCATGGAAGATGGCATGGTGCTGTTTGGTCTGGCTGCACGGGTAGGACAGCTGTGGCACTATATCGTGGCATGGGAGTCATTTAAGGGGCTGCAAGGAAAATTTCTGCAATGGATGGGCTGCTACAGCATTCGCCGGGGTCTGGGAGACCGGGCTAGTATCGCCCAAACATTGAGCCTATTGAAGGCACCTCGAGCCCAAGTTGTCATTTTTCCGGAAGGGGGATGTTCCTATCAAAACGATACGGTAATGCCATTTCGGTCAGGGGCAATTCAAATGCCACTGCAGGTGATGGCGCAGCTGGCCAAGCGCAACCCTGATACGGATTTATACATCGTGCCAATCTCGCTGAAGTACCGATATACTCAACCTATGACAGCCATCATTGAGAAAACCTTGCAAGGGCTAGAACAGGAGTTGGGACTGTTAGCGGTAGAGCCTCAGGATTTTTATCAACGGCTGCTTGCGATCGCAGCCCTAATCATCACGCGTATCGAAGCAGAATTTGGCTTGCCCCATCCTATTAACCAAGACTGGAATGAACGGATCAGCCGCTTACGCCACCATGTGATTAGCCAATGTGAGCAGCAACTCAGTTTACATCCGAATGGTGCCCCCATTCGGGAACGCGTCTATAGAATTCAAGCACTACTGGAATCGGAAGAACCCAAAACAGTAACCGAAGACGATGCTCTATATTGGACAACAGTTAGACTACTCAATTTTGATGCAATTTATGATGGCTATGTAGCCGCTGATCCCACACCCGAGAGATTTCTCGACACACTCATGCGGTTGGAGCGAGAGGTTTATCAAATCGAACATATCCAACCAAAAGCTCACCGTCAGGCCATTTTTAGCGTCGGCGAGCCAATCAATCTGAAGCACTACGTGAAAGCCTTCAAGCAAAATAAAACAGGTACCGTAACACAGCTAATAGAACAATTACGCTCAGCCATCCAGGGGAATTTGGCGGCAGGATAATTGAAGATAGCAATGCACTTTTGCCCCGAGTGCTCGAATGAAGCTCACGGCGAAATCTTGCCAAAAGGTAGTCAGTGGACCAGGTTTATTTTATTCAAATCCTTCTCCACAGATATCTTCTAAGTTATCGGGACAGGTACTGATATCAACCTCAATACCGCTGAGATCTAAAAACTGCCATTCCTGTTCTGTCGCAGGTGTCAGAATTTTGCCAATAGGGCTAATGTCAGAGAAAGGATTATAAGCAATATTTAGAGACCGAATCGTAGAAATTTGAGCAATGGGGGCAATGCTCTCAATTTGGTTATAGCTAATATCTAGGATAGTCAGTCGAGGTAACGCGGTCAGGACAGTAATATCCTGAAGTTGCGTATTAGCAAGACGTAGGGTTTGCAGCTGTTTTAGCTCAGCAATAGGGGCTAAATCTGTAATAACGCGGCCATTGAGATTAAGCTCCGTGAGATTAGGGGTGGCAATAGCAATCATTTGCAAATCGACACCCACTGGAAAATCAACCATGAGACCATTACCTGGCAAATACGCTGTTTGCAATTGTGGTCCTCGCAGAACATCCACCGCTACCAGCCGTTGTTCAGCTGTTTCACAATCATCAGTAGTTAACCCTGACATCAGTGCCTCCATCGTCTGCCAGGCATAAAGGCGCTCGTACAGGACATTACTCCAGCTTCCGGAAATTCCCTGAAACACTCGACATAGATCAGCAAATGTAGGTTCAGGTATGGCTAATGCACTGGCAGTAGGCACTCCCATAGTAGTACCCCAAACAGTAGCTACACCAGCCACCATATTCATCATCCAATGATTGAGTTGGGGCATAATAACCTTTTATGCAATAGACTAAAGAGTATTGGACCACCAAATCATCCCAGAGGTTCACGACTCTTTATAACCATTTATATTTGGCAAGCTGTTGCCGCAAGAAAAGTCTCTCTTACCAATAAACAGGGTACTAAATTAAGAGCAAAGCAAAAAGTAAGCTAAAGGTTTCAGTATGGACATGATTTAAATGACAAAATGGTTATCATAAGAGAAAATTAACTATGGCATCTAGGTTCCGATAATCGGATTGTCCCAGCATCTATTTAAACTCAGGATTATCTTGCTAACAGATCAAGCAGGGTAGTGTTCTATCGGTAATTACGGATTTTAATACGAAGATATAAAAAGGCCCGATAAATTCTTCCGCAAATTCCGTATTCATTACTTCATGATGTGCTGAAGAGCCTATGTGACCAGGGTAATCTTAATATCAGGTAGTCTTGTCAGTCAGGTTTTCTATGGAAGGAGCGCAGCCATCGCTTCAGAACCAGCAGCGTGTCCTTGCCGCAATCGTGGTTACCGATGCTGTTGGTTTTAGTGCCCAGATGTCCGCTGATGAAGAACGGGCACTGGCAATTATTAATCGAGATCTTAAGCAGATTGCTAACCTCTGCAATGTGTTCAAAGGTCAAGTACTCAAATCAACTGGCGATGGTCTGTTGATGTGCTTTTTTAGTGCAGCCCAGGCGGTTGCCTGTGCCTTAAATATTCAGAAAAAACTGCGCAGCGATACCAAACGAGATTGTTTTGATCATCGTATCGGCATTCATTTAGGGGATGTATACATCAACAATTCAGATGTCATGGGAAATGGCGTCAATATTGCCGCCAGACTAGAGAGCTTTGCAGCTCCTGGTGAAATCTGTGTTTCCCAAGTGGTCTACGACGTAGTCAAAAGCCGCTTGGATCTAGATGTCACGTTTCTAGGTCCACTGAACCTCAAAAATATTCAGGAATCGGTTCCTGCTTATCAACTGCATCCAATGGTTGAGTTGGATGTCTGCGATGTAGAAATGACCCGCCCCTTTTTTGCCGAAAGCTATGAAGGTTATACCTTTGATAGTCCACTTGAGCAGGCGTTGCAAGCCCTAACGGACCATACCGATCATTTACGCATCAAAAAGTTGATCTTTGGTACTTGTCAAAATCTATGGGAAAACGACACTGTAGTTCTGGAGCAGTTTTCGCTACAGCATCTGATTGAGTCATTGATCCAGCGGAATCCATCAGTGGAACATTGTCGTGCTAGCCTTTACCGTATCGTTGCCACCCTCAACCACAAAGAGGTGTATTCTGATGTGGCTGAGTTTATTCTGCAAGCCCTGACTCCGATTTACATAGAGAGAGCCGCTCACCAACTCCCTAGAAAAGTAGACGAAGCCCAACTACCAACGATCCAGGAAGTAGCAGAAAAAGTAGAAGAGGAAGTTGCTAGGGATCGCTATCAAAAAGTTGCCGATGAACTAGAACGTGATGCCCAAATTATCCGGATAAAAAAAGTACTTTATTGCCTTTGCCATAAAGTTTGGGAAACGGACATTCAAAAAATTGAGCAGGCCGATACGGTTATTTTGATCCAGCAGCTTTATCAACTGACGCCAACGCCTAACGATCTTAAGTATCGACTGCGCCATCTGCTCCATCATCTCAATCGGAAAGCCAAATACACAAAAATTGTTAACACCATTTTTAAGGCTTTTCATCCCCTATACAGTGGTCAGACCGCGCTGATCCCAATGTCGACGCCAGGTCTCACCAATGCTAGTGATACAGATAGTCCAGAAACCTGTTTTGGTGACCTACCAGTGGGTATCCACCCCGAAAATACCGTGGCTTTCTCAGCCAAGTCTCTAGAAGGGCCATCCATGGGTGATGTAGCCCAAGTAAAAGATCGGGCCGATTTATTTGAACTCAGGCTCGACATTATTAAATACTGCAACCCGCTCCGAGCCAAAATCCTATTGCACTCTACGCTTTACAGTCCCTTTACCGGTAGTTCACAGGAGTGGTCCCTATTGCGTAGTAAAACCTTAGAAGACTTTTTACGAGAGGTCTTTAACTACTGCTCATCATTTCAAGATCTAGAGAGCAAACTTTCCATTATTGTTCATTGCCTAGAAGACATCGATGAAAACGAACCTGTGGTGACAGCCATTCTCAACGCAATTAAACCTTACTATGCTGAACCCAGTCAGGTAATTCCGACAGATAATGCTCGAGCTACTGTTCCCGCCATTACATCTATGAGGCCCGCATCCTATGGATAATGCCGCTGAACTCATCGCTTGCTACAACAGTGGCCAAAAAGACTTTAGTGGTCTATGTTTAGCAGGTTTGCAATTACCAAAATCAGATCTGATCGGGGCCAATTTTTCCAAGACCGATTTGGAGCGTACAGATCTAATGTTCTCCTATTTGAGTCGAGTTAATTTACAGCAGGCTAATTTGAGCCATGCAAACCTAAGTGGCGTCAATCTCAACCAGGCAAATTTAATCTATACAAACTTAAGCGATGCCAACCTACACGGTGCAAGCTTACAGGGGGCCGATCTACGGGGGGCCGATCTCACCCTAGCTGACCTATTTGATGTAAATTTAGCCGATGCGGATCTACGCAATGCGGATCTTAGCGGTGCAAATTTAACAGGAGCCTGTTTACGCGGAGCAAATTTGCGTCAAGAATTACGCAGTGAACAAACGATTTTACGCGGAGCCCATCTGCGCCAGGTAGATCTGCGAGGGGCAAATCTTAAGGGCGCAGACTTGGCCAATGTAGATCTCAGTGGTGCTAATCTGAGCGAAGCCTTTCTTAAAGATGCGGATCTACGCAATGCCAACCTCAACGGGGCCAACCTGAAGGGCGCGTCCTTAGCTGATGCTCAGTTAGAGGGAGCTAATCTACGCTATGCCAATCTCACACGCACTCGTGCCCAACGGGCTAATCTAGCTGGTTGCGACTTCACTGGTGCTGACCTTAAAGGCGTCAATTTTACCGACACCAAGCTTTGTGGTGCCCAGCTCTTCCAAATTGTCATCACCGAGGCCCGATTGCTTCGCTCTGACCTGAGTCGAGCCAACCTCAGTGGTGCCAACCTTACCCGCGCTGACCTGACCAATGCCTATCTTGGTCGCACTAACTTAGGGGAGGCTAACCTGACTGGGGCAATCTTATTCAAAGCTGAACTCAGCAGTGCCAATTTGGCTGGTGCCCAGTTAACTGGCACCACCATGCCCGATGGCAAGGTACACGAGTAAGCCTCAGACAAACGGATTCATTATAGATGGCCTGTTGCTATCAATGCCCAGACATAGCCTCAGATATATTTAAACTGTATTAGCTTAATCTGCGTTTTGTTAGCAATGTGCCAGTACCCACAATAACTATAGCTAGGAACGCACCGCGGGAGGTCGGCTCTGGCACACTGGCAACTGGAGTTGTATTGTCATCATGCAGAGCTGCCAGGGCAAAATCACTCACAATTCTATAGGCGGCTGTGGTGGGATGCGTATCATCCCAAAATAAAAACTCCTCTGGGTTATTGCACACGCCATCGAACTGAAACCCTGGCTGAAAATTTATCAAGCAAGCATCGGTGACATTGGTCAAACTAAATGCATTGGGATTTGCCAGTATTTCAGCAAACAACGTATTGATATCGAGGACAATGACGTTGGCATCAGGTTGACTCTGGCTAAATGCGTCTAGTTTTGCTGATAGTAATGCATTATGGGTGTCGATTAATTGATTTAGAGTTGTTGGAACATCTATTGGAGTCTGGGCATCTAAAAAATCTGCCAAAGGAGCATCGCCAATGGAGGGTAAGTTAACGACTAAAAACTCTTTTGCGCCTACACTACTGAGTTGAGTGAGACCGGTAATAATGTTGTCAGTAACGAAATTAGGTAGCTCTCCCAGAGACAAGCTACCCAAGGATGCTGGACTAAAAAAGGCTTCATTATAGTCATTAGCACCACTCCAGATAACATTCAGGGCATCGGGGTCTACAGGCAACGTCGCTGAAAGTGCTGTAAATGCCTCGATTTGATCTAAAACACCCGGAAAGAATGCATCTAGTAAGGGAAAGTCGTCATCTAGGATATGAATATCGGAAGAGAGCGCTCCGGCAAAGGCAAAGTTGATACCTTGGGTAGGCGGTGGCGTAGTACTGGGATTGATGATTAACTCCGTGGCCAGTATGGGAGACAATCCTAGGGCTTGACCGACGTTTTCAATCCATATGGGACCATTGGAGTTGCGCTGAGCGTAGGGTGGACTAGGTGGTACAGCCGGAAGACCAAAGGGAGAGAGTAGGGCATCAGTGAGGTTAAATAGGTTGCCTGAGTCGGCTAAACTATCGCCAAAGACGTTTAATCCGGTAAATGATGCAGCCCTAGCGTCCAGGCACATCATGCAAGATGAGATAATAACCCCTGCAGTCAATAGTCTATGCTTCATGCCTGCTTGCTGTGCTCAACACAGCCTTCATAATACACAGTTCAAAAAATGCTACTTTCATTGGGTTAGTGAGCTGATACATAGCGACTGAAGCCCTTATGTCTCAGATACTCTTTAATATGACCCAGGCACTCATCAATTTCTTTTAATCTGCCCTTTGTTTAGTTATAGGTGGACAATGTTTTTTCCTCAAGACATCCCAATAAGCTTTGTATAAAGTTTCAATGAAGTTTTGATGCAAGGGATAAAGTTAAGTTGTAGCTGCCAGGTTTTTAGGTCACTATTAGCAAAATTTATCGGTTAATTACCAAGATTCAGCTTTTAGCTCAGTTAGCTCTGACAAGGGTGTTTATCCCATCGAATGTTGACTTTATAATGAAAATTATTGAATTGATCAAACCCTTGGCTGAGTCAGAGCACTTCACCATAGACAAAGCCGACATCAAAAATGAAGTCCAATACAAAGAGCTGCAACTGTTGAGGAAATCAAAGGAGAACTGAGCCAAGTGTTATGAAAGCCTAAAAGCAATTCTGAATGCGAGAGATCCATAGACCTGTACAACCTTGGATCAGCTAAGACATAAATCGGATGAATTTCTTAGAACTCTGCTTATGCCAAACGATTTTGGAGTAGGTTGGAGATTCTCAGCAAGTGTCTAACAGATAGTGTGCCGCAACTTACAACTGCTTCACCGAGGCCGATTACTCCAAAGCCTGTCCACGTAAAACATTGTTGCCTGACGATTAATGTCGATGACATATCAGGCACGGTTAGCCCTAATTTATCTTGTGAAGTCATCATTACTCACCCCTCGCTGTTAACAAATTGGCTAGATGAGGTAGGATTACTAATTCGTGGAGAATCAAAAAGGAGACTTTTTACGAACTTAAACTAACTGTTTCAATCAGGGGACAGATGTCTCCTAAAGACAGTTGTGGTTGATTTGATGCCCAACGCTCACGATAATCTTCTAGTTCTGCTTTAAACTCTGTCATCTGACGAATCTGACTCTCTAAGTGCTCAATCTTTTCTTGCAACAGAGATTGCACCAACCGACAAGGCACATCTCCTCGCTCGTGTAAATTAAGCACCTCACCAATCTCTTCTAGGGAAAAACCAATGGCCTGAGCCTTTTTTATAAACTGCACCTGGCGCACTGCCTCAGGAGAATAATAGCGGTAGCCATTGTTGCCGCGCTCTGATGTGAGTAAGCCTAGGCTTTCGTAATAACGTAGGGCACCCACAGCCAGCCCCGTCTGTTTCGCGACCTCACCGATTCTTAGCCGGAAAGCCATAATCAATATATCTAACCCATCAACGTGATCATAAACCCTACAGCCAAGTATAGAGTGTGAGATCTCTGGAGATAATTGTTTTGCCCTTAAGCGAGCTAGAGGCTGTATCTTAAAGTGGGATAGTACAAAAGTCCAAGGAATTCTGATTGGGAGTGGAAAATGAATTGCTGATGGTCACCGCTAATTACAAAATCAAAACAGTTAGTTTCCTAGTGATTGGCTGGCTTTTAGCACAGCCAGCTATAGCTCACAATGGTGAGAGTCATGGCCAAAAGCAAAAGGACTCTCCAGAAGAGTTGCAGCCTTCTACTCCTAATACTGCTGAACCTGACCCAATCGATTCTAGTACCTACGTTCCAGAGGTCAATGCTGAGGCTGAGGTTACTACCGTGGAGTCGGTTGCAGGTGCCGACCTGTCAGCATCTCAGTCTGCTAGTTTCTCATTAGATGGTTATTCGATCGGTTTAGGTGAAATTCTGTTTGGTTTGATCTTGATTTTCCCCTGGTTACTGATCACACTCAGAAAGCAGCTAAATTTCTCTACACGTTCATGAAGGTCAACCAAATGCGTCAGCTCCATCGTGCCCTAGTTCCATTTGTGGTGCTGCCGCTCCTGATTACCCTTATAACTGGAACTGCTTTTCAGTTTGCGGTTGCGGCTAATCGTGCCGCAGATTTTCTTTGGTTGCTCGATTTGCATCGTGGCAATTTCGGTGCCGTTAATTTGGAATTTATATATCCCATTTTGAATGCTCTGGGACTATTAACCCTAATTATTAGTGGAGTATTTATGTGGATGAATACAAGGATAAGGCGGCGAACCAAGGCTTAGGCAGCTGGATAGGTTTCTAGCTCTAGAGCTTTAAACACATCTAGAAACGCATAGACAGCTGGCGATAGTAGGGCATTTTTTGGCCAGGATACGCCTAGGTGTCGAAAAATTTGGAAGGGAAGTTGCATCACCCGCACATCCTTAGGTATGGGGTGAGCTGATAACTGATGTAAAATGCCAATGCCTAACCCCTGGTTGACCATGCCCACAATCGTACTATCAGTGCGCACCCGATAGTCCACATCAATGGGAGGTACCACCTGCTTCAGAGCACGGTTAATGCGATCAGTACAACTGCTATGGACGGAGGTAATTAAAGGATGCTCATAGAGATGATCCCAGGTGAGTTGCGAGGGGGCAATAGAATAATTTGACGGTACTAATCCGATACAAGGATCATTGATGACTGGTAACGTTTCAAAGTCTTCATTCGGTAGCAGCTCAGCTACAGAAATATCGGCTTTGCCTTCCACTAATGCCTGCTGAAATTCCCGTAGCTCATCCATTTCAGTAATAGTGACCTGAATATTGGGATAGGTGGCATGGAGCTTTGCGATCGCACTCGGTAATACATTGCTGGCCATGCTACGAAATGCAACGATACGTACCTGACCACCTTCTATACCTCTGGCCTGGGAGGCTAGCTGACCAATATCATCCAGAGTTTGCAGCATCTGCTGAGCCTTGGCACAGATGGACTCACCAACAGGGGTTAAACTGGCACCATGGCGGCCACGATTCACTAGAACGATACCTAGCTCCGTTTCTAATGCCGCAATACTATGACTGATCGTTGACTGGCTCAAACTCAGCTCTAGGGCCGCTTCACTAAAGTTTTGGGTATTTGCGATCGCAACAAATGCCCGTATCTGTGATAGCTTAATTCTCCCTAGATTCATAGCAGCTAATGACTGCTCCCACGGAGCAATGATGATCTCACTGTCAGGCTATCGCAACTAACTCAATGAGAATCATCAATTTTCTTCATGCATGCCATGGAGAATCTGAGTAGATTCCATTTAATCCCTTAGACATAGCAATCCCAAGGCCTATTCAGTGAAAACAAAATTGATATGGCGCTGTAAAAATGCTTTAGATTAGCCAGTCAAAGACCCAAGCAAGTAAAACAAGTAGTAGAAATCCGATTGCCACTGTTTCAGTGAGCCAGATCAATCGACTTTTCAGGTTAATCATGCAAAAAGTTGCCTTTTCGATACATCATCCCCAGGTAGACTCAGGTTCAGGTCAAAACCGATCTAATGTGATGAATTGCCCTGAACTAAAGAGCTTGCTAATTAGCTGAAAATACCTGTGGCTGGTTAGATGGCCTGCAAAACCGCACCCATGTGAGCTTGGTAAGGTCAGGGTTAATACAAACAGAAGGCTAACATAATCCCATATGGGAGTGCCAAGCTTAACCGTTCACATATCAGTAATGCTAATCTGCGTTATCGCATGCACTGAAGCTATTATATGCATCAGCAAAAATACTGACCGGAGCCTAGAAATTCTTCAAGATGACTTTACAAAGCTTGAAAGAATCAGGGGTATCTAGCCGGAAATTTCAGGGGGTATCTAGCCAGCGGTACTGATAAGGCTCTGATTCAGCTCCCCAAACTTGGACATCATTCTCATCAAAGCCACGATCCCAGGTATCCATACCAGCCTGATGTAAAACAATGGTGTTGGTCAGCCGTACGGCTCCCCGTAGATTTATCGGACAGCCTTCGTTTGGCGTACTGCCTACGTACCCTAAAGCGGAAGGGCGTAGACTGACAACGCAGACCAACTCCCCCATGTCACTGGCGTTGACTGAGGGGTTTGCTTGTTGGCAAAGCCCCGTCCAGGTCTCGGGGGTAGGTGGTTTGAAAGTGCGTGACTCTACTCGTGTGGCGTCTTCGCTGAGGGTGATTTGAAGAAAGCGTTGTCTATAAGGACTTTCTATACGTTCTGTCAAAGCTTGTTCTTGATATAGATAAATTACTGATGCATCAGCGGTCTGTCCCGTAACTTGAATAGGACAGGTGGTCATTCGAACACCCACAAAGCGAGGGTTACGCTGGGCTTGTGCGGTGGTGTCCATAGTATGAGTTAAATGTTCTACAACAGCATCCACATGTTCTTGTAATAAAGGCTGTGAGGGATGCTGTTGAGCATTTCCGACTGGGCTGCTACTAATCCAAAGCCCCAGCACGACGGTTGGTAATGACCATAAACGGACCATGGGCTTTTCAAGGCGTGGTTAGAACTTAACTATTGTCGGTCTTGTCAGTACTGAAACGTCAATTAAGTAGGCGTTTGTCACACTTTAGCTGGACCGTTCCCTAGGCAGCTGAGATCGCTAGTTCCATCAGGTTAATGTCAGTATCTCCTGGTCTGGGACCTAAATCTTGCCAACCGTGGCGTTGGTAAAACTTGATGGCTGGCTGGTTGGTGGGACTAACCGATAGTTGAGCCCGCACCACACCAACTGCTTGAAATAGCTGCATGACATAAGCATGTAGCTGATCGCTGACCCCCTTTCCACGTCGACTGGGGATCACATAAAACAGATAGACGTAACCCAGTTTTTCTTGGCCCCGTAGTTCAGTTTCGATCTGACCAATGATTTCCTGTCCATCGAAGACATGAACACAGCTTTCAGGGCAAGCGTTGATACGCTTACTGAGCCAATTTAAATAGCCTTGAGCATGCTCACCACTCTCCAGGGCAAACCGTTTATCACCATCGGTAAAACTGCAGGCAAAGGCATCACGCCGAAAGTGGACACACAGTTCGGCATGGGCTTCAAGGTCAATAGAGCGAAAAATGAGGTTCATCCGATGGCGGTAGCTCTAGGGACAAGCACAGGAAATATAGGGCAAAACGTTAATAAATCAATGGTTGGGTATTCAAACCTTCAATATATAGATTAGTGCCATTACTATCCACGTTTCTATTACTTCCCCAGTAACTTTGCAGAAAAGTTCACAAAGCAGCCTTACTGATCTGAAATCCTGACTACTAGGCCCCTGGTATCCCAGGAATAATAAAAGGCACAGCCCCTACTCTAGGCGAATGCCCGTGGCTGTACAGCAGGCTGACCAAAGGTTTAAGTCGGGATCGGGGACCTCTGCTCGAACCTGACTCATGATGGCCTTGGCAGTTGCTTGGGTAGCTGCCAGGGTAAAGACGGTGGGACCTGATCCGGACATCATGGTACCTAGGCCGCCATGCCTTGCCATGCAATCGCGAAGCAGCTGTACCTTTTTGTGGGCAGGTAAGACTACCCGTTCTAGATCGTTATAAAGATGGGCTCCGATGGCCTTGGCATCCTTCTGGGTGATCGCCGTGACCATGGGACCCGCATGGACCCGCTGCTGTCGTTCTTGCAGGGTGGCGCTGTCGGCAATATTGGCATAGCGATCGCTAAAGTTAGCGCGATAGGTTTTATAGGCCCAGGGGGTGGAGACAGACAGACTTTCATACTTGGCCAGGACGATATGTAGATCGGTCAGACTAGGGATGGGATCCAACACGTCACCGCGCCCCGTGGCGATGGCAGTACCACCACGAATGCAGAAGGGAATATCTGAACCGAGTTGCGCCGATAACTCTTCTAGCTCAATTTGGGTGAGGCCCAGCTTCCAGAGCATATTCAGACCAACCAGGGTGGCAGCGGCATTACCTGACCCTCCTGCTAAGCCTGCGCCCACTGGAATATTTTTTTCAATGGTGATTTCAACTCCGCGATGGGCGAGTTCTGGAAAAGTATCGATCAATAAATTGACAGCCTTGAGGGCCAAGTTGGAACTATCGGTGGGTACCTGAGGATGATTACACTGCAATCGTTGGGTGGGGACAGGCAGGCTAGTTAGGGTGATGCGATCGCACAAATCTACACTCTGCATTACCATCGCCAGCTCATGGAAACCATCAGGTCGGTGCCCAATGATTTCTAGATATAAATTGATCTTGGCTGCCGACAGCAACGTGTAACTTGTCATAAATCCCTAGGCTCACTTTCAATTGGGATGTGGTGGCGCTTCATCAATATCGCATTCCTGTGCAGCATTTAATGATTCAATTTGATTACATAAGCTGACCCATGTCTCTACGCCCAGTTGTTCTGCCCGGACTTGAGGGTTAATGTCCATCGCTGCGAAAATGGTGGTCAACTGATCTCGATCAACGAGACTTTTGAGATTGTTGCGTAGCATCTTACGTTTTTGAGCAAACCCTTGCTTTACCAAAGTATCCAGTAGTTTAGGATTGCTAGCTTGTTGGGGAAAACGACGGGGCCGCAGCCGCACCACAGCGGATTCTACTTTGGGGGCCGGTTTAAATGCCTTGGCTGGGACCGGGCAAATCAGCTCGCAGTCTGCTAAATATTGCACTCGCACCGATAGGCCATTAAAAGCTTTGGTGCCGGGGTGAGCGTAAAGTCGATCAGCCACTTCTTTTTGTAGCAATAGCACAATTGATTCGTAGGGATGGGGATTGGGTTGACGAATTCGACCCAGTAGCTTTTCTAAAATTGGTCCCGTGATGTAGTAGGGAATATTGGCGACTACCTTATTGGGCGATTGAAAATTAGGATGGTCAGCTAAGGCCGCAGTTAAATCTACATCTAAAAAGTCACCTTCAATTAAATAAAACCGTTCCGTTGCCTGAAACTGTTGCTGTAGCTGACGCACCAAATCACGATCCACTTCCACCGCGACGACAGACTGGGTAAAGGGAACCAACCCTTTGGTTAAGACTCCCTGGCCTGGCCCAATTTCTAGGATGCGGTCTGTGCGACTTAGCTCTGCCGCCGCCAAAATCTGATTCAAAATTTGAGGGTCGCGCAGCCAGTGTTGGCCAAACCGTTTGCGGGGGCGAGGCATGGGCAGGGAGAAAGGAAAAAACAAGTGGAATGGTATTTTATAGCAGTTCGATAGGGCATGGACTGTAGGCGATTGGCAATCGGTAGGGGCATTGCATGCAATACCTTCGGGCCTTAGGCCGTAAAGGAGTGTTTGGAAGACTACACTAGATGGTAAGAATTTGGATAAAGGCCATGGCTGAACCGCTCAAACAATCGGGCAGTAATGATGACATTAGGGGGAGTAATAAAAAGCCAACGACTCCCGTGAGCTGTTTTAGCGGAGCGTTTATGGCCGGTACTCTAGGCATTTTGTGCTACCGCATGATGGTGGCCATTGCCACTACCTTTGCGGCGAAACCGGTGGTTTCTGACAACACTGTTGTACTTAAGATTTCAGTAGCGGTGCGGACTCTGGTGGTGGGTATTGTTGCGCTAGGGGCAGGGGTTTTTGGCCTGACTGCCGTCGGTCTCTTTTTGTTAGGGATTCAGCTGATTATTAAGAAACTGACTGGTCAAGATGCGACAGTATAAGCCCTCTAAAGTCTTACCTCTAAAGTCTTAATGTGAGCTGTCGGCTCAGGGCAAATCTTAACAATCTGCCTGGATGCGCTGAACCCCGCAGTACAGGTCCCCGCAAATATTTGTTGAGCAACAAACGCCCTACCCCTTTAACTCGTCCATAGGCGCGTTCTTTGATTACATTGCCATAGGCAGGCTGAAAGGCTAAGGGGCCATACAGAACATCGGCGCGGTGGGTGGTGCTGAGGTTGTTTTGTCTATGTTCAGGATTTGGCAGGCCACCATGTTCGCCATAATTGCGCCAGGGGACATAGTTGTGAAAGTTGCGATCGCGCAGATAATATTCAATACCTGAATCCCATGGGGTATAGCTTTCTGGGCCTGGATCTGCCTTCACGGCTTCGGCCAACTCGATCAGTTTCCAAGCACTGTGTTGGGTAACGACATAGGCCACCATAGCAGTCGAGTAGCCTTCGGCGTAGCCTTGATCTGTGATGTTGTAGATTTGTGCAGCACAGGTATAAAGCCACGTAATACCAAGATTTTGGTCCGCTGGGTCAAACGGTGGGGGCAACGTGCCAAAGTTGATAACGGGCACAAAGTCGGCTTCGACAATCAGGGTAGGCTGGTCCGAGAGCAGCGCCTGTTCCCAGGCTTTACGATGATTGAGCAAACACAGATAGCTGCGCGAGTAGTGTTTGTACTCAGAACGATGAATTTGGCGCAGCACTTTGACGTTACAGCCAGCTTGGCTGAGAAAGGTCGCCAGATGGTCTGTGTTTTCTTGATAGGCAAGGATAAATGTATGACCGATTGAACCGACTAAGGTTTGCGTCATGATCACGCGTTAGCTATATGGGGTTGGAGGCTGAGTTGTTGAAACCCATAGAGGTGATCAACGTTTAGGGGCAAGTTGCAGCAGAGCCTTGGCTGTGATTACAGCATATACAGCTCCCCCTACAGCGCCTAAAAGGGCTCCCCAGATCATCAAAAAATTGTCTGCACTGGTGATGGCAAACAACACCCAGCCCAGTAGGCTAGCGCTTACCCAGCCTAATATTCTGCCAAGGAAATTGGCTATCCACCATTGACGTATATTTTCGGTCTGCCTGGGTAGGCTGACAATTTGGGCAATGCTAACCACCATCCCGAGAACGGCGCTATAAACAGTAATCGTAAGGATCAAGGTAATCAGATTGCCAGGGTCAGGTAAATGTTTGCCCCATTGGATAACCATGATAATCATGCCAAAAACCAATAATCCGGCCCATGACCCCAGGTAGCTGCCCAAAATATTGGCGAGCACCCATTGCCAGATCTTGAGTCGAGGCAACAGACGCTGGATGACGATTGCCTGTAGGGAGCCAACTATGGCACCAACAATTAACCCTGCAACGTACAAGGCTTCAAAATTTTGGGCGGTCAGGTTAGCAATAAAGCTGAGGGGAGTCGCGATCGCAAATCCAAATATATTTGCACCATACCACTGCCACAACCATCTTGCTCTCAGAGCTTGAATAGTCCCCTGTTGGCTGGAACTATAGGTCTGGCCTTCCTCAGGTCCGGCTAGGTTTAATCGGTCAGAGTCGTCAGTCGCCATAGACTGCACAGGCAAAACCACTGTTAGATATACACATAACAGGGATAACTTTCCTTACGGGTTGCAAGCAACTGAACTAGATATCCATAACTACGGCAGCTCTACAGAGGTAGGCTTAGCAATATGGGGTAGACCCCAGCCTAATTTTTCACGTAATACCTTGAAGAATTCTGGATCCTTGAGGCGAATAAATTTGGCTGGAAATTTGGCTTCCTGCAAACAAACCTGATCGCCAGGAGCAACATAGCAACCCGCATTCCCATCAACTACCATCACCAGAGGGTCTGGATTGGCTGAAGATACGGTAACTATTTCAGCGCTAGGAAACACTAAACCTCTTGCAGCCAACGAATGGGGACAAATCGGAATTAGCTGTAAAACAGATACCCCTGGTGTAATCACAGGCCCCCCTGCCGATAATGAATAGGCGGTAGACCCTGTGGGTGTGGAAATAATAATACCGTCGGCAGCAATGTCCACAGCGGCATGGCGGCCAATGGTTACCTCAAAATGGCACATGCTGGTAAGGGGCTGACGGTTCAGCACTACCTCATTCAGACATAGGGCTTCCCAGATCGGTTTGTGATTGCGCACTAACTGCACCGCAACCATGGTGCGGTCTTCAATTTGATAATTACCGGCTAGCACCTGCTCTAGGACGTGGGGCAGCTGATTCAGGTAAGTCTCAGTTAAAAAACCCATGTGCCCCGTGTTAATAGCCAATAGGGGAATCCCTGCTGGTGCCACTTGGCGAAATGCAGACAGCACAGTACCATCCCCGCCCAACACAATGGCAAACTCCATAGAGTTATCAAAGTCTTGAGGTACCAAGGATTCAATGGGGACTAATTTTGTTGGTTGTTCTGCATTCGCATAGCCCAGGAGCCCACCTACCCCTGTTGCTGTAGCCACTTGACAACCATAAGCTTCAAGTTTAACTGTTAGTTCCTGAGTAACTTGACAGGCAACAGGCTTGACATCGTTATATATGATGCCGACCTTTTTACCAATCTTTGCAGGAGGGCTTTGTTGAGAGGGAACGTTCTTAGAAACCGAGGGCACGTTCAGCATCCGACCTAATTAATATCCTTAGGCTACCGTTTTTAGCTCTTTCTTGAACAGTTGGTTGCTCTAAGCGAAATAATTTAATTTTTCTGTGTCAGAGGGTAGCTCTCAAGTAAAGAGGTGGCTATCTTAACTCTAATGCCCTCTTTTGCAAATTGGCCTGTGACTGCTCAAAGCTTACCCGAAACTACCGCCCATGTACGCATTACCTACCAATCCTGGCAACAAGGCAAACTGGAAGGTGAAGTTAGTGCCAATGAATTTGCCTGGCAGTTTCAATGGAAATTTCGCGGCGGACATTTGAGAGTTGAGCCATCGCTGGGGCGGGCGTTAATTCAAGAACCCCTAGGCCGTTTTCTAGAACGGTTTGATTACCAGCTGGAACCTGGTGGGGATTATTCGTTTACCATTCGGGCCGAATTGTAGGGTGGGTAATCTTGTCGGTAAAGTAGTTTAAGGTTTTATATAAGCCTTATCCACGTCCAGACCTGTAGTTTTGCCGTAGAGTAAACCCCAAGTTTCAACTTGGACGTGGGATTGATGCCTTTAACTACTGCTCTATTATGGCAACGCTATCTTCAGCTACATCTGTTGCGACGACGGTACGTCCTGACTATCGCCTATCCCTTTCTATCCTCTTCATTGGCTTATGTGTCGCCTCTGTGCAGGGTTGGGTGGGGCTGGTTCTTGCCCTGTTGGGACTGTTTTTGGTGGTACAAACGACGGTTATTCGGCTGACGTTTACAGATACGGAATTGCAGGTATGTCGAGGGAAAACTATCTTGCGACAATTTCCGTATGCCGAGTGGCAAGCATGGACAATTTTTTGGTCACCAGTACCAATTTTGTTCTACTTTCGCGAAATGAAGAGTATCCACTTTTTACCGATGCTGTTTAACCCAGGGGAGTTGGTGACTCAGCTCAAACAGCACTGTGAAACTGTAAAGATAATTTCTTAGCCCAAACACGATTCTCACGGTTCTAATTAGCGACTTAAAGAACAGAGCAGGTCAAAACTATGCCATCTGACAAGCAACCCAAAGATGTGCCGTTGCCGCCGCTGCGGTCGAGCCGTAATGTGGATCCTGAAGTGGCTCGACTGGTGCAGGCTGGTCTACGGGATTTAGAAACTCGTCGTCAGGCATTACTGCAAGAGATTGAACAGTTAGAACAACGTCGCGATCGCATCAAGGCAGAAATGCGGACGACCTTTGCTGGGGCATCTCAGGATTTGGCGGTGCGTCTACAGGGCTTCAAAGATTACTTGGTGGGAAGCTTACAAGATCTGGCTACATCTGCTGAACAGCTAGACTTAGCCCCCCGTGTAGTTGAATCACCCAGGGCAACAAGGCAGTCTGCGCCCCAACCTGTAGCGCCCGAACAGTCTGGCAATATGACAGGGGATAGGACCACTACGGCGTTCTCGATTCAACGCTTTGAAGAACAGCGAGAGCGGGTCCGCAGTCTAATTGACCAATACCGTACCCGACCTGATTATTATGGCCCCCCCTGGCAGCTACGCCGTACCTTTGAAACAGTTCATGCTGACCGTGTTGCCAATTGGTTTTTCACCCAGGGAGGCCGGGGTGCCGTTAAAAGTTTAGGCAGTCGTTTGCAAAATGTCTTGGTAGCATCGGCAGCCATATCAGTTCTTTATGCCATCTACGGCGACCGTCTATGTACCATGGTATTAGCTAACACCCCTGAGCGTTTAGGCGAATGGCGACGGTGGTTACAGGACTGTCTAGGGGTATCACGAGCTGATTTTGGCTCAAATCGAGGCATTATGCTGTTTGAGGTGCCAGAATCTATGGTGCAGCGGGCTGAACGATTGATGGACAATGGTTATTTACCAATGTTGATTATTGACGAATCTGAGGACAAACTACCGTTAGCAGCGTTGCGATTTCCCCTGTGGTTGGTGTTTGCACCGGATCCGGCCAATCCAGCACAGGATGATTATTACTATTAAGGGCAACCACAATTTAAGGGCAACCACAAGGGTGTGCCCCCACGAGGGGTCATCATGAGGGGAGACCAGGCTTTTCCAAAGGAGCATAACCCCCTAAACTAAAATCGGGTTTGATTGTTAAGGACTTGTAGAACTCATGGTTTGGTGGATTGCAGCCGGGTTACTGGTGCTGGCCTATTTACTGGGATCGTTGCCAACGGGGTATGCGATCGCAAAGCTAGTCCAAGGGATTGACATTCGTGAGCATGGTTCAGGAAATACAGGTGCTACCAATGTGTTTCGGGTCGTGGGTAAACAAGCAGGCATTACCGTACTTGTAATTGATTTACTTAAAGGATTGGCGGCAGTATTGCTGGCTCGATTTGTCATTGCTCAGTTTGATGGCAGCCTGGTTATAGCGACGTGGGTGCAAACATTAGCAGGGTTGTTGGCTATTTTGGGTCACAGTCGCTCCGTGTGGTTGAACTTTACCGGCGGCAAATCAGCAGCCACTGGACTGGGAGTGATTTTAGCTTTAGCTTGGCCAGTAGGTTTAGGGACTGCTGTTGTGTTTAGTCTAGTGTTTGGTTTATCGCGAACAGTATCCCTAGGCTCAATAAGTGCTGCAACCGCTGCTCCAGCACTTATGTTTTTGACTGGACAGCCATTACCTTTTGTTTTGTTAGTTCTTTTAGGTGGAATTTACGTCGTTATTCGACACCGTAGCAATATCTCTAGACTATTGGCAGGTACAGAACCGAAGCTAGGCAACAACGCATAGGGTTTAGCCAATCAATAAGATGTAGGGGCGTTGCATGCAACGCCCCTACATCTTATAGGTTACCCAATTCTCTTGAACGATTACTGGCAACTCTAACCGCCTCAATGATTGCCGACCGCAGACCCAATTCTTCTAAACAGGCAATCCCTGAAATAGTCGTACCACCGGGGCTAGTAACCCGATCCTTCAACACAGCTGGGTGCATACCTGTCTTTTGCAATAGTTGAGCAGTACCCAGTACAGTTTGTAATGCTAACTTATTGGCGGTTGCTCGTGATAATCCAGCAGCAACGCCTCCATCTGCCAAAGACTCAATCACAATGGCAACATAGGCAGGGCCAGAGCCCGATAAGCCGGTCACCCCATCTAGCAAGGGTTCAGCGACCTGTACAACCTCACCAACGGTACTAAAGATTTGTTGCGCCAAGTCTACATGCTCAGCAATGGCTCGACTACCGATAGCAATAGCTGTCATACCGCAACCGACCGTTGCCGGAGTATTGGGCATAGCTCGAATGACTGGCCAACCAGGAACAGCTTGCTCAATTTTTGCAAGAGATACACCCGCCAAAATCGAAACTACAAGGGGGGGATCAGCAACAACAACCCCTGAAAAATCTCTGGCAACACCGTCAAAAACCTGTGGCTTAATAGCTAGAACAATGACGTCGCCTTGATCAATGACCTCACGGTTACTATGGGTGGTGCGGATACCGTATTGCTCTGTAAGCAACTGTCGCCGCTCGTAGGATAAATCGGAAACCAAGATAGAATCCGATGTATACATCCGTTGAGAGAGCAGGCAGGATAATAGGGCTTCTCCCATTACACCACCACCAATAATGCCGAGTTTACCAGGCAAAGATCCAAGGCCTCCGAACACGTCGATAGCACTCTAAGAATACCTTGAAATGGACTGATAACCTTGAGAACCCATCTTGGGTGTGCCAAAAGTAACTAGGGCAATGTCTTACAGGTTAAGGGATTCTTGGCATCACCCTAAGTTGCAATTGGGATTGCCTGGCTAGGCCATGCGAGCTACTTGTTCAGTGGCCCAAGCGGGAGTGGGTGCCGCCGCCGCCGTCATTGTAGGCTCCTCATCCATAGATAAGTGGTCTTCGCTATCTACGGGCATGCTGACCTGTACACAGTTGGGAGTAAACAGGAAAATACTCTCACCGATACGCTCTTGGTGACCATCCATAGCGTATGTACCACCTGCAACAAAATCAACCGCACGTTGAGCCTGATCGGGATCCATGATAGTCAGATTCAAAACGACTGACTTACGCTCACGTAACGCTTGGATGGCCTGGGGCATTTCCTCAAAGGAGCGGGGCTCCATCACGATGACTTCAGATACTCCGTTCATTGCACCGGGCATACCAATCACATTACTTACACTACTCATTGAATTATTCATGGAAACCATACCAGAATCAGTTGACATTACACGGTCACGGATGCGGCGACGGGGAGCACGAGTCTCAACATGCTCCGCTGTCGTTCCCCCTGTAACAGGTTGAACAGGTTGAGGCTGGGGTTGAGGCTGCGGAGGGTGATTCTCTTGCTCATAGAGGTTCTGATACTCCTCACCATCCATTTCGTCATATTCATACTCATAGTCAGCCGGATCATTAAGGCCAACAAAGTCACGTAATTTAGTAAAAATGGTGCTCACGGTTGAAACTCCGTCATGGCTAGTACTAACTTGGCTAGGAAATCTGTCAAAACCTGCCTTAAAAGGGATTGAGAGATTGTTTGAGACTAAAGTAGACCGTTGATGGTTTTGAAATAAACCTTGTCCACGTCCAAAACGGCCGTTTTTCCATAGAAGAACTACAGATTTCAACTTGGACGTGGTTTATCAGCAACTCACTCAAGTATTACTGATAGCTTTAATCCCATTACCTAAGACCAGGAATACTTTAGACCCCTTGCGCTCAAACGGCAATGGAAAGGCAAACGACATAAAGCATGAGTACGCTTGCGGCAGTTTATCAACCTAGAGAGTTAAACCTCTTTAGTCGATATTTCGAAATACCCTCATATAATCGTTTGGGCATAACTTTGAGCCACAGTATACACGAATCGATCGAAAAAAATCACCAATTTCAAAAATAGGTCTAAATATCTTGATCTTTTTTGATTGCTTGACCAGTGAAAATGTCTAAAACCTTCAGTTGCGGGAGCCGAACAATGTAGTTCCTAATCGAATGATATTTGCTCCAGCTGCGATCGCAAGCGGAAAGTCCTGGGACATTCCCATGGAAAAGTAACGAATGGGTAATGGCGTTTCCTGATGGTTTGCCAGCGCTTGTCCCAAGGCATAGGCTCGCTTAAAAAATGACTGGGTTTCAGTCACCAATAAACCATAGGGAGGAATTGCCATCAGTCCCTCTAATTTCAGGTAGGACAACTGGGCTAAATTGGGTAATGATTGCACCAAATCAGACTCAGACCAACCCTGTTTATTTGGGTCGGCCAACAGTTTTACCTGTAGACAACATATGGGGGAACGGGAGAGTTCAGCCGCTATTTTATCCAGGCGTTGAGCTAATTTCAGACTGTCTACAGAGTGAATCCAATCAAAATGTTGTATTGCCTTACGAACCTTGTTGGTTTGCAGATGGCCAATAAAATGCCAGGTAATATCTGGAAGATCGGTCAGTTCTGCTTGTTTAGCAATCGCTTCTTGGACCTTATTTTCACCAAAATCCCGTAGTCCTGCTGCATAGGCTGCTCGAATAATATCGGCAGAAAATGTCTTGCTCACAGCCACCAAACGAACATGGTTAGGCAGTTGCAGTTGCTGCACACGCTGAGCAATTTGCTGACTATAGGACATAGGCTGAGAAGATCCGTCGGTAGTACCCGCAGCATCTATCATTGAAACGTTCGCTTGTACACCTTATTCAACTGGTCAAATTCGTTATGTTGCCCTGCCTGGCGCAATGTACGAAGGCGTGTTTCTAGCATCATACGTGCCTCTGTTCGACCAATAGGGTCAAAGAGTAAACCAGCTGCACGATCAACTTTTGCCAAGAAAAATAACCGTTGGGCATAGAGAGTGGTAAATAGCTCCTTATCGCCATCCACCAGGCAAATCCGAAACAACAGCCCAAAGTCCGGGTGATTGAGGTAGGTTTCAGTGCTCATTCAAGACGTGCGATAACTATGAGAACAATGGAAAGTATATACAGGGGTATTAACGGTTGCTTAGTACCTTAACTTGTCTATTATCGGCTGAAGTAGGTCAGTTAATACCTAATTAGAATCCTCTAATGAGGCCGATGGCTGGAGCATAAACGCTGGCCAACAAGATGTCAAAACTACAATGTGTGAACTTGGCTAAACCAAACTCGGTGATATCCGAAGATCAAACCTATTTAAACCTATTTAAAAGACATTGATAATAGAGTTTACAGCGTTTCTTGTTTAGATCGAAACGCCGAGTGCTAGCAATTGAGCTTGAGCCTTTTGCAATGATTCCAACCATTCTTGATGGGGATTACTGTCCGCAACGATGCCTGCACCTACTTGCCCCCAAACAGTGTGGCTATTTGATCCTGTGGGCGTTAACAGTAACGTGCGAATCAATATATTTAAATCTAGCTGTCCTCGCCGATCTAAATATCCACAGGAGCCGTAAAATAAGCTGCGGCGTAAAGGCTCTAGGGTTTCAATGATTTCCATGCAGCGTACTTTGGGGCAGCCCGTAATGGTACCTCCAGGAAACGTAGCTCGAATCAGATCAATGGCATTGAGGTTGGGGCGTAGGGTACCAATGACATTGCTAACCAGATGCATGACATGACTATAGCGTTCGATCACCATTAGCTCATTCACTTGAATGGAACCCCAGTTACAAACTCGCCCGAGATCGTTGCGTTCTAGATCAACGAGCATAATATGTTCTGCCTGTTCTTTTTGGTTTGTTAATAAGGTTTGGGCAAATTTTTGATCAGTTGCTGATGTGGTACCACGGGGTCTAGTGCCAGCAATGGGGCGAGTTTGGGCAGTTTGTTGTTGAAGTTGTACAAGCCGCTCGGGTGAACAACTAATTACATGTCCCCAGGGTGTGCGCCAGTAACTGGAAAATGGAGAGGGATTAATGTGATTTAGCTGACGATATAAATCCCAAGGAGATCTGTTGGTTTCAGTTTGAAACCGGAGGGAAAGATTGACCTGAAAGACATCCCCTGCATGAATATGGTCTTTGGCTTGTTGTACAGTCGTTTCAAATTGGGTTTGCTCGGAGCATAGCGTGACTTTAGGGGATATCTTGGTAACCCTGGGCGCTGTGGCATAGGTCTGTGGATGTTTTAGCCGTTGCACCATCCTGTCCATGTCTGTTTGGCAAAGAGCAGCTAACCACAGATGCTGTTGTTGATGATCCAGGATGGCGAACTGTTCGGGTTCGTACCAATAGGCCACTGGAAAGGGTAGGGCATCGTCTCTGAGATAGGGGAGAGTTTCTATTTCCCACGCGGTATCAAACCCCAACCAGCCTAACCAGCCACCAATAAAGGGCAGGTGCTTGGGAGGTGTCTCCGATGATGTGGATATATCCGATGATGTGGATATATCCGATGATGTGGATATATCCGATGATGTGGATATATCCGATGATGTGGATATAATTGAGTCCGAATCTTGACCTCGTAGTAATTTCTCTAGGGTGGGTAAAATCTCACCGATGGCGGGGGTAAAAATTTGAAGCTGGCCGTTTATTTGTCGAGGCCCCCCAGCGCATAGAGAATAACGAATTAAATCTTGTGGGGCTCCATCGACCCGATCAGGACTTTCTAGCAGAGTTGCGATCTCAGACGAACAAAACAGTGCTGCAAATACATCAGTGCCACTACGGTGCTCGAGATCGAGTCGGTGCCAGTACCTAGGCAATAAATGTTGCTGGGTATGCGACTGTGGAGATGAAAGGATCAATGGGAAATAGGTGATGAGAAATGGGTAAAACTGTAGGATGAAATTAAAAATTTATGTTGGATTACCTAGCGCCAAACGTCCCCACCAAAAGAAAACCAGACTGATCAGAAAGACCCAATCCCACCAGCGCAGCTGTAGCTGATGCCACTGAACCTGGTGATTGTCTGGGCTAGTAAAGCCACGTACCTTCATCGCCCCAGCAATCTGCTGTGCCCGCAACAGTAGGTTATCCAACAACCGCTCTGCCACCATTAGCCAAATTTGACTAGCATGACGCCAGCCTAATTTACGCCAATTAATTGCACGGGTTCGTACGGAGCGCACAAGGTTTTGCACTTCTTCTAAGACCAGGGGAATAAAACGAAGCGCGAGGGTCAGGGTCAAGGCAATTTCAGTTACCGGTAACTTAAACCAACGCAGAGGCGACATCAGCTCTTCGAGGGCTGCAGTGATTTCTTCAGGAGCCGTAGTCAGTAGAAATAAATTGGTACTGTAAATCAAGGTGAATAGCAGTGTACCCACCTTGATTGCTAGTTTTCGTGACTTTTGCGTGATATGTACCCAATGTAAATCGGCGATCACATAGTGATAGTTGGTGTCTGGTAATGTTCCTACAGTCTCAAAGGGATCGTCAAGGGTGGCAAGCTGATCTGGCGTCGGCCATCGAGGTTCGGTAATGACGGCAATTCCATCCGGCATTACTAAAATTAGCAAGGATGCCAGAGTAAAAAGAATTAGCAATCCCCCCATCTGCTGCCGCCACACTCGCCAGGGAATTCTTGCCGTTAACGTTATTCCCATCAACACGAGTACGAGGGCAATGCGCCAAGTCGTGCTTGCCAAAACTGGTGTTAACAAAAAACTCAGCAACCATGCCAGTTTTACCCGTGCATCAATGCGATGCAGCCAGGTGATTGGCTGTTCCAGGTATAAACCGATGGGTAGGGAACGGAGTAGATCCATTGTGGTTAAACCTTCGTTGCTCGATTAGGACTTTCTCGGTCGAGATCGCGGATTTTCTTGCCGCGCCATAACAGACGAATAGGCGTGCCTTCATAGCCGAGGTTTTCACGAAACTGACGTTCTATATATCGACGATAGTTGTCGGTAAATAGCTTGGCTGAATTAACGAATAACGTAAATGTGGGTGGCCGGACACTAACCTGGGTGCCGTAGTAGATACGTCCCTGTTTACCCTGGCGGGTAGTTGGTGGCGAATGCCAGCTGATAGCGTCTTCAAGCACCTCATTCACCACAGCGGTGCTAACACGACGGCGGTGTTGCTCTACTGCCTGATCAACGGCATCTAAAATCTTAGGAACTCTCTGGCCAGTAAGGGCGCTGACATAGATCCGTGTGGCCCAGTCTAAAAAGTAAATTTTGCCCCCCAGCTTTTTGTCGTACTCGTAAATGGTGTGGCTATCTTTTTCAATGGCATCCCACTTATTTACCACAATGATGCAGGCGCGACCTTCGTCTTCAATGCGACCTGCCAACTTTTGGTCTTGTTCAGTCATGCCATCCAGGGCATCGATTACTAATAGCACTACATCGGCCCGACGAATGGCCTTAAATGAGCGGTTGATGCTGAAAAATTCAGGTCCATAATCAACGTTTTTCTTTTTGCGAATCCCAGCGGTATCAATTAGGCGATAAACAGTTTCTTTGCGGCGTACCACCATGTCGATGGTGTCGCGAGTGGTACCCGATACGTTGCTAACAATGGCCCGATTTTCACCAACAAACGCATTGAGCAAACTGGATTTCCCGACATTGGGACGACCCACAATGGCTACCTTGATTTCATCGTCCTCTTCAAGGTCATCGGTGGAGGGTAGGTGGTTCACCAGCTCGTCCAGCAGATCCCCAGTGCCGTTGCCGTGAATGCCTGATACTGCATGGGGTTCGCCGAAACCCAGTTCCCAAAACTCAGCGGCCTGGATCAGCCCTTGATCCTCAGACTCACATTTATTGACGGCCAGTAATACGGGGACCGACTGCTGCCGTAGCCAGGAGGCAATTTCGCGATCGCTTTCGTTCAAGCCTTCTTGACCATCGACAACAAACACGGCAGCTTTAGCTTCAGCCAGGGCAAGCATGGCCTGTTCACGGATGTGGGGTAAAAATTCAGAGTCGTCGTCAAACACCAGGCCACCGGTATCGACGACCATAAAGTCGCGATCTTGCCAGAAGGCGGGTTGGTAGGTGCGATCGCGAGTCACCCCTGGCTGGTCATAGACAATCGCCTCCCGTGCCCCAGCCAAACGATTGACCAGGGTGGATTTGCCCACATTGGGACGACCAATAATTGCAACAACGGGCAAAGCCATGGGAAATCGGTAAATAACGAGCAGACGACCATTGTAACAATTTGTGCCAGATGGCGACTTTTCCTTTCCTTTGGACTTTGTTTCTATTTTGTACAATGGCAGCATCAATGCCTAGGGCTTGCCTATGACTTTACCCACTGGCCATTCCATACCCCAAATGCAGCCACCCCTCTCCCCCCGCGAAACGCTGCCTACCATGTATGACCTGCCCAGCGAATTCCCTGAGGAGCCCGGTTTGCCTGACGAATTTCATGATTACCAACCCCAGCTTTTGAGCCGCACCCTATCCCTAGATGTCTGTGCTGCCGATAATCGCTTCACTGGGACAGATATTAATGTTTACTATGATGTTCACCATCCCCTGTGGCACAAGCGTCCGGATTGGTTTTTGGCACTGAACGTTCCCCGTCTATATGATGGCCATGACTTACGCCAGAGCTATGTGGTTTGGCAAGAAGGACAGGCACCCACCATTGTGGTTGAGTTTCTCTCCCCCAAGACTGAAAAGGAAGATTTGGGGCGGTTTTACAGGGAAAGCGACTTGATTGAAGACAGCAGTCCAGACCCCGTAGAAGCATCTCAGAACGGTTCAAAGCAAAAGCCTCCAGCTAAGTTTATTGTCTATGAGCGCTATCTGCGAGTGCCCCATTACCTCGTCTACAGTCGCTACACCAAGCGATTACGCTACTTCAAGCTAGTGGGCGTTCGCTATGAAGAGCAAACAGTGCAATCTGAGACACCCATGATTTGGTTTGAGGATCTCAACATTGGCTTAGGACTATGGGAAGGGTATTTTGAAGGTCTGCCTGAGTCCTGGTTACGGTGGTGTGATGCCCATGGAAACTGGTATTTCACTGACACCGAAAAAGCAGAAGCTGACAAGGCACAAGCAGAAGCTGACAAGGCACAAGCAGAAGCTGACAAGGCACAAGCAGAAGCTGACAAGGCACAAGCAGAAGCTGAGAAGCTGACAAGGCACAAGCAGAAGCTGACAAGGCACAAGCAGAAGCTGACAAGGCACAAGTACAACAGCAAGCTGAGCGTCTTGCTCAGCGTCTCAGAGAGCTGGGCATCGATCCAGAGTCCATCTAAATGTTCAAATCATGCAAATCAAAGCACGGCTTGCATGTCTGTTTTGGCTTCGCGACGGAGCTGTTTAGAAATGCGAAATAACTCCTGACCCGTATGCAGATAGCTATCGTCATAGGTGTAAGTAAAGCGTTCGATTTCTTCGATACCATCTTCTAGCTGATTGAGGCAGTAGTAGATATTGGCGGCTACGCTTGCTGCTTGGGATGGATTGGGCATGGACTTGAATTTCTGTTTTGCTTTTTCCAGGGCCTCACGACAGTCTTCTAGGTATTCCTGAAATACTTCCATTAGCTCGTCATCAAAGGGATCCGCTGATAGTTCGCGCACTTCCGCTTTAAGGGGGCTAATAATTTGGCCTATCAGTCGGTCAATGGGATTGTAAACGCTACGGATCCAGGTGGTGAGAGCATCGTCTGCTTTTTTGTTGGCTTTGCGACGTTGCTGGTATTGGGTGTTAAGCTCACTAGAGCGTTGTGCCCTACCAACGTCTCGCTGGGAGTCATAACGTTTACGTGCGGTGGGATCCCCTAGCACTTCATAGGCGGCATTAATTTCAGAAATCCGCTCATGGTCCCCTTGCCTATCTGCTCGACTATCCGGGTGGTGCTGCTTGGCCAGGCGGTGATAAGCCCGTTTGATGTCCGCCTGGGAGGCAGACTCATGCAGCTCAAGGATTTTGTAGTGGTTTGCAGTTGCCATGACCAGGGGTTAGAGCAGTCGATATATCAGCCTTGTGGACTATGTTCGCGTCACTATATTTTACGGGCAAAAGTATTGGGGGGAAAGGCAAGGTGAGAGATAGAGGTGAGTCTTAACCCGCTTGACAAACCGGGCAGTAGTAAAATCGTCGACTATTGGCAAATTCTTTGATAATCGTCGTCTCGCATATACGTCAAGGATGAGCAGCGCGGCTAAATACCCAGTGACGATACTGAGAGCGCTTTTGACCCTGGGCTTTGAGTTTATTGGCCAGGTCTAAATCGTTGTTAATATGGAGGGCCTTCAGACATGGGGCAATCTATTCTTTATGCCAGAGCTTAATGGTTTTGTCGGAACTGGCGCTGGCCATGTATCGACCGTTGGGATGAATTGCGATCGCAGTCACCGAATTACCATGTTCTGAAAACGTTTCCACCAGCTCCCCAGTTTTGGTATCCCAAACCTTGATACAGCTATCACCACCGGCACTAATGACAGTGCGTTGGTTGGGTGCGATCGCCACTGCATTAACCTCACCCCTATGCCCTTTGAGGGTATGGATTAAATTGCCAGACCGCAGACTCCAAAGCTTAATACATCGATCCTTACTGGCACTCACAATCAAGCGACCATCCACACTAATAGCAATATCAGTCACTGAATTTAAGTGCCCCGACAATACACGAAAAACCTCGCCAGTACCCAGCTGCCAAAGCCTAATCTTATTATCAAAGCCACCGCTGACCACCAACGCTTCATCTGGGGAAATATCGACACAGCGAATCATTCCCGCATTACCTGACAGGACCTTGGCGAGTTTTCCCTGCTCTAAATTCCACACACCAACGGTACGATCTTCGCTGCCGCTAATCAATAAAGATCCTCGCCGACCGATGGCAATGGATGTCACATCATGACGATGCCCCTTAAGTACATGTAAGAGTTGGCCGGTAGCTGTATTCCAAACTCGAATAGTGTCATCATCGCTGCAGCTGGCCAAAACCTGCCCTCGGGGGCTGAATGCCAAGCCGTTAATACCACGGGCGTGGCCAGTTAGCGACGTCGTTAGCGTGCCAGTTTGAATATCCCAAAGGTTAACTGTGTCATCTAGTCCGCCGCTAGCAAGTAATCTGTAATGCGGGTTAAATGCCACGGTTGAAACCCAAGAGCTATGACCCTCAAGGGTGTGGGTACATACCCAGTTAGATGGACCACTGCGAAGGCCCGAGGACTGAGATTTTGTGGGCGAACCGATCATCCCGCTAGTCGAACTACGGTTACCAGACGCCCCTAAGGCTGACGCTCCAGTGGCAGATCGTCCTAGATTAGTTGGTCCAGATGGTTTACCTGAAATTGGACCAACTAAGCCTTTAGATATAGGCCCTTTGGATATAGGCCCTTTGGATACAGGGCCTTTGGATACAGGGCCTTTGGATACAGGGCCTGATGGATTGCCTGGGGCTGATCTACCCTGCCCTTTGGATATAGGGCCTTGTGATACAGCTCCAGAATGTCTTCCTGTTGTCGGTTTGGATTGACCTGTTGATACAGCAGGCCCCGATTGTCGTTTATTGGGGAGGACGGCTCTAGGTTTAGAGATGGGGCTGGGCTGAGAGACAGAACCAGACTGTCCCGGCTGACTGGGGCGATTGGGTGGAGCAGTGGGAGGATGGTCCTGCCTGAACTCTGGGCTCAGCTCTTGGCTAATTAGCTGCTCACTTAAATTTCGGCTAACGTTTTGTCCTGTGCTGATGGCATCAGACATCAGACTGGTGTCATCAGGGCGCTGCCGAGTCCATCCAGGGACTGACCTTTGATAGGCAGGTAATGCTTCCAATTCCTGGAAAACTTCTGCTGCTGTCCGATAGCGCTCGTTGATAAAATCTTTGAGCATGCGGTCTAAAATGGCAGCCAGTTCAGGGGTGACGGAACGACCGGCGGCAGCTAAATGCTCCTGCCAGAGCCAACGGCCTTCGAGGGGGCTATACAGTTTTTCTGGTTTGCGCCCCGTCATTAAACATATGCAAGTTGCCCCGAGGCTATAGAGGTCGCTGGATGGATAGGCTTCCCCGCTACGCAATTGTTCGATGGGTGAATAGCCCTCAGTCCCAATGCGAGTGCCTGTATGGTCCTTTTTATCCGAGAGCGATACCTGCAACTGCTTAGCGATGCCAAAGTCAATGAGAACAGGTTTATTGTCTTGCTGACGGCAAATAATATTGGTGGGATTGATATCCCGATGCACCACGTTACGCTCATGGATAAATTGCAGCACAGGCAGCATATGGTGCAATAAGCTACGAATTTTAGCCTCGTCAAAGGGACCTTCCTTTTTAACCTCCTGTAGCAGGGTGTTACCCTCAATTTCCTGCTGTACCAAATAAAAACTTCCTTGTTGCTCAAAATATGCCAGTAGCGATGGGATCTGTGGATGCTCTCCCAAATCGTTTAGACGTACAGCTTCTTGATTAAACAGGGTCAATGCCTTATCGAAGGTTTTATTACTAGTCTGGCGCGCAAATTGTTTGATGACACAGCGCGTATTGAGCCGGTCCACATCCTCAGCCAGGTAAGTTTTACCAAACCCACCTTGTCCCAAGGGCTTAATGGGGCGGTAGCGATTGCGGAGCAATTCTGTCAGAGGGCTGCCACACGATTGACACACAGTCACCCCGTCAGGGTTTACCGGTACCAAACAATCAGGATTTAAACAGCAGATCATCTCGATAGACAGGACGGCTAGGGGTGACGCAAGTGGGAACGCTATTCTACTTTACCTATCAACCCATCTTTAGAGTGGTTGATTTTCGTAATGGATTAGGTAATTTCCGAGGTGTCAGCAAATATTGGCCTTAAGTCGTATCATTTCTTCATAAAAACATTACTTCGGCCCTAAAAAGTCAGCCTTTGCGGATAATAAGGACTTAACTTTGTCCACGTTCAGAATTGGAGTTTTTCCAGTGAGGAATCTACAGGTTTCACCTTGAACGTGGTTTACAGTGATAAAAATCTTTCTACACAACTGACTTTGAAATGACCCTGGCGTCTTCTTCTTCATCTGCTTCTAACGCACACAAAAAATCTAAGGGTCTGCGTCGGGGGGCGATCCGCCCAGCCAAGGATCTATGTAGTGATTGCGGGCTGTGCGATACCTATTACATTCACTATGTTAAAGAAGCCTGTGCGTTTATCAATCAGCAGATTCCCGAATTAGAGGTTCAGAGCCACGGGCGGAGTCGTGACCTGGACCAGGAAAAAGATGTTTATTTTGGTGTCCATCAGCAGATGATGGCTGCGCGTAAGACCATTCCCCTGGAAGGGGCTCAATGGACTGGCATTGTTAGCTCTATTGCGATTGAAATGCTGAATCGTGGGTTGGTTGAAGGGGTGGTTTGTGTGCAGAACACGCCAGACGATCGCTTTCAACCGATGCCAGTGATTGCGCGAACGCCTGAGGAGGTAATGGCTGCACGGGTGAATAAGCCAACGTTATCTCCCAATTTGTCGATCTTGGAGCAGATTGAACAGTCAGGAATGAAGCGCCTATTAGCGATCGGGGTGGGCTGTCAGATTCAGGCGTTGCGAGCTGTGCAACATGAGCTGGGTTTGGAAAAACTCTATGTGCTGGGTACTCCCTGTGTTGATAATGTCAGTCGAGCGGGATTACAAAAGTTTCTGGATACCACCAGTCGCTCTCCAGACACAGTGGTGCATTACGAGTTTATGCAAGATTTTCGGGTGCACTTTAAACACGAAGATGGCTCCATTGAGAAAGTCCCCTTCTTTGGTCTTAAAACTAATCAACTCAAGGATGTGTTTGCGCCCTCTTGTATGAGTTGTTTTGATTATGTCAATTCTCTCGCGGATCTTGTGGTGGGTTATATGGGGGCTCCCTTTGGTTGGCAGTGGGTGGTGGTGCGGAATGATACGGGGCAAGAGATGCTGGACCTGGTTACTGATCAGCTAGAGACTCAGCTGGTGATGTCAAAGGGCGATCGCAAACAGGCCGTGCAAAACAGCATTCCTGCCTATGACAAAGGGATTACCCTACCAATGTGGGCGGCCAAACTTATGGGAGTTGTTATCGAGAAAGTAGGTCCTAAAGGGTTGGAATATGCTCGCTTCTCTATTGATTCTCACTTCACTCGCAACTATCTCTATGTGAAGCGAAACTACCCTGAAAAGCTTGAAGAGCATGTACCAGACTATGCCAAGAAGATTGTGAGTCAGTATCAGTTGCCAGATGAATAAACTGCACCAATGAGAATTTTACTGGTTGATGATGAGGTAGAGCTAACTGATCCGTTGAGTCATGTATTGCAGCGTGAAGGGCATGCGGTAAGGGTAGCCCATGATGGTGAAACGGGCTACAGCCTGGCAGTTGATGATGAATTTGATTTACTGATTCTAGATTGGATGATGCCGGGGTTGAGTGGTTTAGAGATGTGTCGGCGGTTGCGAGAACACCATCTGACCACGCCAGTTCTCTTTCTCACGGCAAAAGACACCCTTGATGATCGGGTGGAAGGGCTAGATGCTGGGGCGGACGATTACTTAGTAAAGCCCTTTGAACTGCGCGAGTTATTGGCGCGGGTACGAGCGCTATTACGTCGTCCTCCCATTCGAGAAGAGATTTCAGAAACAACACTGCAATATCAAGACTTAATTTTGGATAGTCCCAATCAAATTGCTAAACGCGGCGGCAGATTGCCCCCTGAGCGCACGATCGAACTATCGGAAAAAGAAGCTCAGATTCTTTGCTATCTGATGCAACATCCAGATCAATTACTCACCCATCAACAGATTTACGATGCTGTCTGGGGCACCAGCTCTCAACCCAGCAGTAATGCCCTGGCTGCTCAGATGCGTTTGCTACGACGTAAGGTGGAGCATGATGGCGAAGCAACTTTGATCCATACGGTTTACGGAAAAGGCTATCGTTTTGGTTCTCCTTCAGACACTATGTGACAGGCTTGAATTTTGAACTTATGATGTGCATTGTGTGTATGGAAAGACAACTGTACAAGGTACTCTATATGTAAATTTGTCTGGAACAGATGGCTGCGCTCTCTATGAAGCCACTAGACTGTTCGCTGCTTGGTCAAAAACTGATTTGGTAATCCCTAACAGACGGGGTAGATCACTAACCGTATAACTATCAATTTGTTTGGTCAAGGTGTTGTCAGCAAATTGAGCAAACTCCCACAGCTTTCCGTCTGTAACAATTCCATAGACGGGTTGGGTGGTCTCATTAATATGAGACGCTGCAATTAATTCGGCTAAGCATTGCCCCCAACCCTGTTCAAAATCATTTCTCTTGGCCTCTACAACAACAATGATAGGGGTCTCCAACATCGTTTTACCTAAAGCTGAGCGTTTGGAAACCAGATAGTCTGGAGTGCCGCTGAGTTTGCTGTCATAGGTGATGAATTTTTGTACCCAAAGGGAGGTCTGTTGATAATGGTGTTTATAGATCTCTCGCAAAATTGGAAAAATGATGGCCTCGCATCTAGCTGCTTCTGACGCAAAAATATCAATATTTTTCTGATTAAAATCGAACTCATCTAAAAAAAACTGAGACGGGCTGTAGTTAGCAGGCTTAATAAAATTGAGTTCTTCGTACTTAGTTTGGTACTCAGCTTGTACCTGGGCAATGCTTTTGTAATCGCTAAACGCCATAGCTAGATAGAGGCAAGCAAGGGTTACAACGTTGCTGCATACCTCTATTCTAGCTAACTGACTAAGCTGTCACTATTGGCTTGGTTATTGATTAAGCAGTTTGCAATGCTACTCAGCTGCAGGCTCGCCATGGTTCATATCGCCATGGTCCATGCCGCTGTGGTCCATGCCGCTGTGGTCCATCATCAGCTCCATACTCGACGGACCAGCTGCCTTAATACCCATAGATACTAGGCCAGAAGTTAATAACCCCATGGATACTAGACCTGTCGAGAGGACACCCATCGAAATGACACCGATGGAAATGATGCCGTGGGCAATGACGCCAATGGAAATGACCCCATGGGCAGAAATACCAACTGCAACAAAACCGTGAGCGCCAATCCCCATAGAGAAAAACTTTTTCTGCTTAGGAGAACTCAAGGGTTGCGTTGTAGAGGTGCTATCTATCACAGGTCGATGCTTTAAAGAACCTAGTGATACTAATTCCCTGGGTGTGGCGATGTCAAAAGACAGGCTGTCATAGAAGCTAGAAGGGTTATCTATCAACCTTTTACACCACTGCTGACTTCGCTAGGAACGATGTAGCGTTGCATGATGACAAAAAAGAGCAAAATAGGAGCCGTAGCGATCACAGAGCCCGCTGCAATCAAACGCCAGTCAAGGGAGAAACTACCTGCTAAACGTGCGACCCCCAAGGGCAAGGTGTAGTATTCAGGTCGATTGAGTACTAAGAGGGGCCAGAGAAAATCACCCCAGGAGCCGATAAAGACAAAAATGGCCAGGGTAACCAGAGCTGGACGTACCGATGGGATCATAATGTGCCACCAGATACCTAGCTCTGAGCAGCCATCAATACGAGAGGCCTCTTCTAATTCTTTGGGGACATTTTGAAATGCCTGACGCATCAGAAAAATACCAAATGCAGAGGCGATGGCAGGAAAAATAACGCCCAGATAGCTATTGGTCAGACCAAGCTGTACGGTGAGAATATACAGCGGAATCATCACAATTTGAAATGGGATCAGGATGGTGGCGACTATTAACGAGAAGATTAGCTCACGTCCGCGAAAATTTAGTCTTGCTAGAGGATAGGCCGCCAGAGAACAGAATAGTAAATTTAGAGCTACGGTAACAGCGGCAATCAGGGTACTGTTAACGAAATAGCGACCAAAGGGTTCGGCCTGCCACACGTTGACAAAGTTGCTAACAGTAGGTTCTTGGGGAATAAAGCGAGGGGGAAACTCAAAAATATTTTCGGTGCCGGATTTAAAGGCGGTGCTGAGCAGCCATAGAAGGGGAAGGAGCATTGCGATCGCAATTCCCCCCAAAAGCGCATAAATTAGGACCAACTCCCACCAACGCTTCTGCTTCAACATAACCTCCCCCCTAGCCAAACGTACGTCTCTGCATCAGCCAAAAACCAGCAAAGGACTCCGAATCAGGATTATCCTGAACGGCCACAAAATGTACCTGATTCGCCTGCTCCTTGGCAGCCATAAACTCTTCAGCAACTTGTTTAAGCTCCGGTCGATTAAGACCTGCCATGATCCAAGTATCATTGCTGCCGGTTTCTAACAATAGCTGAGAGAGGGCGCCAAACTGCACATCCAAATAAGCCAATTCCAGTCCCGACATCCAACCTGCCAAGGGCAGTGCTCGCTCCGAAAAAATCAAGATACCGGGTACCAGCGTCTCAGGGCCAATGCCCGTTAACTCCAAAGGAAATGATTCGCCAAATCCAATATCCCAATCCGGCATATCAGCAAAGTCCTTGGCCGGTAAACTGACCATCGCCCAACGATCCCCCATCAGGGCATCAGGCAGTGGCCGGGCAGCTTCTACCGGTTGCGATGTAGACGGTGCTTTACCTGCTTGATACCCTGGCTGCTGCGGATAAAAGTTTTCGCGACGGTCTTCTATCCAACTTTGTAAGGTAAGGGTGCGACGACTCAACCGTACCGATATGCCTAACTCATCGCAGGCCCGCTTAATCATGTTCTGCATTTGATAGCGAAAAAACCGCAGTCGGATAGGGGCTTCTCCCGCTTGCGCAATGGCCTCTTCTAATGCTTGCTTTAACTCAATAGAATTGACTTGTTTATTCGACAGAAACTTGTTATAGCGCAGACTAGAGCCGTCATTAACTGACTGTGCTCCGTCACAAACAAGGACTTCCCACAGCTTTTTCTGATTGTCATCTAAGATTGGGCGCGAGTAAAAATCAAGTTCCCATACCCTACCCATTAGACATCTTGCTCCGCCAATAGTTTACCGGGGTCTGCAGCTCGCTCAGACGCTTCAGCCATAAGCTTATCAGCTTCTTTGAGAATCTCACCAGGATATTTCTCTAAGACTTTAGTAGACAGACTGATCCGCCCTTTTTCTTCATCCAGATTGAGCACCACCGCCTTAACTGGCTGTCCCACTGTAAACACATCCCCGATAGAGGGCACAAAACTTTTGCTGATTTGCTTAACGTGCAGTAGCCCCCGCACACCGTCAAAATCAACAAATACTCCAAAGGGCTTAATAGAGCCTACCTTACCGTCAATCAACTGACCTGGATTGAGCTGTCCTAGGGCAGCGGTGCGAGCTGCATTACGGTTGGATAGGACAAGTTTATTGCTCTCTTCACTCACCTCTAGAAACGCAACAGAGATCGTTTGACCCACTAGTGTTGACAGATCTTCAGGAGGATTCACCAAGTGAGAACGAGGTACGAAGCCACGTAAGCCTTCCACATCGGCAATGACGCCACCTTTGTTGGTGCCAGTAACCGTGACATCGAGAATATCCTTATTGGCTTCGCGTTGTTCTAGCTGGGCCCAAACCTCTTTAATCTCTAGCTTACGGATAGATAAAATCACTTGACCGTTAGCATCCTGGTCACGCACAATCAGAAACTGCCGTTCGCTACCGACGGGAACCGCTTCTTCAAGGGTGACGCTAGAGTCTACAGATGCTTCATGGGCTGGAAGAAAGGCCGCTGCTTTACCGCCAATATCTATATAAGCTCCATCATCAATATGGCTATCCACCTTGCCCGTCACGACTGCTCCCTTTTGAAAGTTGAAGTCTTGTTGGTCAAGGGCTTTGAGAAAATCGTCAGCAGAAAAAGTCAACGGTCTATGGCCTGTTAGGACAGGCTCCCATAAAAAAATTCAGTTTTCCAAGTGTAAATCAATTTTCGCTTAGCGAAATCTTAAATTTTGGCAATATACCGGCCATAGGCCGCAGGCCGCAGGCCGCAGGTTGGGTAGAGCCCCGAAACCCAACCTGCCCATAAGGCACCCATAGACCGTCATAGCCAGTGGGTACACATCAACCAATCTTCTCCGCAAATAAAGCCTTTACCTTTTCCCAAGCATCAGCCGCAGCATCAGAATTGTAGCTACCCCGTCGGTCACAGAAAAAACCATGACCAGCCCCTTCATATTCAAAAATTTTATGGTCGATATTGGCCGCTTCTAAGGCTGTTCGTATTTGTCCAACGACTGCTGCAGGAATAGACGCATCTTCAGTACCAAAGAAGCAGTGGAGGGTACCCGTAATTTGTGGGGTGCGGGCTAGCGCGACTGGGTCAGGGCCAAATACTTGGTCGGGGATGCCTGCTCCATAAAAGGATGCGATCGCACTCGTATCCTTTAGCGTTGCTGCCAAATAAGCCACATGGCCACCAAAGCAAAAGCCAATGCAGCCAACACCGCCATCCTTTACCTGGGGTAAGGTTTTGGCATAGTCAATGGTGGCCTGGATATCACTTAGCAGTTCATCAGCCTTGGTTTGCACCTTATACTGACGACCCACCTGAATGTCCTCAGGGGTGTAGCCAGTTTCAAACCCAGGGGCCTGACGATGATAGAGGGCTGGGGCGAGGGCCACATACCCTTCGTGGGCAATGCGTTCAGTAATGTCTCGAATGTGGCTATTGATGCCAAAAATTTCCTGCAATACAACCACGGCACCAAAGAGACCATCGCCGTTGGGCATAGCGACATATACCGGCAGTGTAATGTCACTGCTTTTGACCTCAATGGTTTTAGTTTCAATCGTTGGAGTGGCCATAGTTCCAGGGTGCAATTTACCGCTTTTATTTTGCCGTTCCCAGGTATTTTTGTCGCCTTAGCTCAGACCAAACTTTGTATGGTTAACGACTTTATTTTCTAAAGTTTTGTATCCTATGCCAGTCAAATGAGAATTGTCACATGTCAAAACCCGGTTTCACGAGTAACCTCTATGTAATGTTGGGTAGCCTGGTTGTGGTTTGCGCTATTTCTAGGTGCCAACCCCCTTAAAGTCCCTTGTTAGACGGTTACTGAACGCGATCCATGGTGCAATTTCATATTCAGACCGATAGCGAAATTCCGGCGTCTACTCAGCTTTACGATCAGATTTGGTTTGCGATCGCATCCCGCCAGTATCCACCTGGATACCGTTTGCCCAGTACCCGGCAGCTAGCCATGCAGACGGGGTTGCACCGTAATACCATCAGTAAGGTTTACCGCCAGCTAGAAGAAGCGGGGGTGGTTGAGGCCCAACCTGGATCTGGTATCTATGTGCGTACCCAGGGCAGTGTAGAGATTGACAAGCCTCGGTCACCACTACTGGCCCAGTTTCCTAAGGCTCAGGAACTGGTAGAAAGTAGTTTAGATGAGTTGCTGCGTCAGGGCTGTTCACTACATCAGGCCCGTGAACTATTTCTCGGTGAAATCGACTGGCGTTTGCGCTGCAGTGCCCGTGTGTTAGTGACTACACCTCGTCAGGATATCGGTGCAGGTGAGCTGATGGTGCGTGAACTAGAACAGGCTCTACGGATTCCTGTACAGCTGGTTCCCTTAGAAGAACTGGAAGATGTACTGTCCCAGACGCGCTCTGGTACGGTTGTGACGAGTCGTTATTTTATCAATGAGGCAGAAGCGATTGCTGCACCGAAGTCTGTTCGTGTTATCCCCATTGATATCTATGACTATGCTGAAGAGTTGGGCCAACTAAAAGACCTACCTAAAGATACTTGTCTTGGCCTGGTGAGTCTCAGTTCTGGCATTCTTCGAGCCGCCGAAGTGTTGTCCTACAGCCTGCGGGGCGATGAAATTTTAGTCATGACTGCCCAAGCCGAAGATGACCAAAAACTCTCGGCGGTTGTGCGTAGTGCGCAAACTATAGCTGCTTTAGATAAGGCTAGTTTCCCAGCGATTAAAGAAGCTTTGCAAGCGGCCCGAGAGGACATTATCCGCCCACCAAAAGTCTTCTGCTGTGAGAATTATATTGGAGAAAAATCCATTGAGGTGCTGAAGCGAGAGTTGGGCCTCGATTAATTCCAGGTCAATCGCATTGAAGAGTTTTAAAATAACTCTGTTGTCAAATTACATCAACTGCAAACCCTGTCATTTTTATGTCAGGGAAATGATGTTTTACATCTCAAGACGCTATGCTAGGACTGCCAAGTATAGTTAACGCTATACTGTGAGTCAATATTTCGCAGCTGTTCCTTTAATGAAGAGATCTGATTAGATTTGGGTGTGGCGTTTAAAAATAGTTCTTTAATAGTATTTGCATGGGCTTCGAAGAGGTCTTTTTCGGAGCCATCTAAATGTTGTTCAATATTATCTATAAGGGTTTCGAGTGCAAAAATCACGAGTTCCCATCTAACATTTGTTAATGAAAAAGCCTGTAGACAAACTGGCAACAGTTTAGTTTTAATGACTGATACGCTGTCTTCTAAGATGCATAGCCAGATATAGCATTGAAACATGTTGAGGTCACGTATACTAGAACGCTGGACAGCTTTAGATTGAATACGACCTTGAGAGCTAATATGGTGAGGAAAGGTTTGTAATACCTTTCGATAGGTGATTGCTGAGATTGAATCTACTTTGGGCATCATCCGTTTGGCTAGGGAAATTGCCCCAGGGTTGTGACTAATGTTTGAGGCAATTGAACAAATATTCTGCCAAGGCATACAGATAAGTTCGTCTAAAACTTGTAAATAGGGTGCGACCCAGATAATCTCATTCAGATCAAGATGACTAAGAATAAGCCGTTGAATAAACTGCATATGGGTGATCATAAACCCAAGCAGATGTCGGTTTATAGATGAAAAGTATACGGCTTTTAGCTCACGCAGCAAGGGGCCTATGGTCAGCATTAAGGTTTCAAACTTGGGTATGATTAACTCTGCTGCCTGCAGTTGCCCATGTTCTGACTCAATAATATGTAAATAATCTAAAATGGGTGAGAAAATGAAAGATTTCTCATAATACTCTATGAGTGTTTCATAGATCTCATAGAGATGAACAATAAGATTCTGTAATTCCCAGCTATCAGTCAGGATACCTGCTTTTGATAAAAGCCGTTGTGTATCAGCAGACGCAAGACCACAATCAGAGGCTAAATGATGCCGAATTTTATTAGCCGTAATCTGGCGTGATTCATCTGAAATTGTTCCCCTCAAACGCTGCTCTATATGAGGTCTAACCTGGCTAGAGATTGCTCCTAGATCTGGGAGATAGCGAACAACCCATATTTTTAGAAATTCAGTGTCGGAGTTGGTTTCTTTTGGCTGAACTTTCTTAACCTCGTGCATTCTGCAGAAAAGGGGTGGTATGTTGATCAACAATCAACGCTGCGATACTGTTCCCTCTCAGAATGATTGGCGAGAACATCGCAGCGTCGGTCTAATACGTTTGGACTTGATCAGCAAAAATTAAGACTACATTCGTAGATTTTGCTCAATCTGGCGTAGTTTGATCCGCGCTAGCCCTAAGTTAGCTTTCTCGCGATCCATCACCAAATAGAAGAAAACCCCTTCAGCTGTATGACATATACGGATTAAGTGATACTGATCTTGTAGGGTAATGAGAATGTCTTCAATAGGTGACGTAATCTGTAGACCATCACGCGCTCTATTTTTGGCTTTAATCACCTCGGCATTAAGGGCGATTGCTTGTTCTAACTTTAAAGTAGAAAAAGCACTGTCATTTAGGCTTGCTTGTCCTAAAGAAAAACCCGTGCTCCAATCTCCAATGGCAGCACCAATAGTGCCATCAATAGATAAGGCCTTTTGAATAGATTCTTTAATATTGTCCATCGTAAGGTGCAATAACCTCAGTACAAAAAATATACAACATTAATGCAATGTGCCAAATTTGACACGAGACTATAGAAACCAGATTTATAAATCATGCTGTTGCCAGATCCAATCTAGATTCTATGACATAAACAGATGCACCGTATACCAATATTCGCTGAGTAGATATATTTTATTGCTTTTTAGAGGTTTAAGTAATGCAACATATCTAAAAAGCTATTTGTATGCTCTTAGTCTGTCAAGCCACTAGGTTGTTAACAATAATACAATTGGCATCTTGTTGATGTCTTTACATACAGATTAAAAGTGATGAAAACTAGGCGAAGTATTCTGATGCTCAGTTTCTATCATTAGTGCGAAAGTCTTCGATATACAAGGCTGTTAGCACTTTTGAAAAGAACGTTAATTCATTTTCTGCTCCGTGCTGTTTGGGGGAAATAACGATGCCAGACTGCGCCATCAAGTGTGAGTAGGTGTTGCAATCTCCATTACCGACTATGTGTTAGTACGTAATCATGCTAGTTTTGTGATGCTTTTAAGGCTGTAATTTAAGATCGCAACAACATTACCAACCCTTGCCCTTCCAGGACATTGGAGGTATGACCAGTTTTGCTCCAATTAGCTCCGACACTTTGAGTGCAGGGCAGTATACGCAATTTACTAATCCAAGTGTGTATCCTCTCCAATGGGGCTAACCGAGTTAGATAAATTTTTGCGGGTGTTCTCAAGTCAGTCCTGCAAAGGACGACCTACCAAGGAATAACTATACGCAAGGGGGTAAGGCCTAAAATTGCCCCCTTGCATACCAAAATCGTCGCTTACTGCGCTGGCATGTATACACCAGAGGAGATTCAGCACCAGTTTGATGCCGCTACTCTCAAGTATTTGCAAAATAAAAATAGAGGCGGTAGTAGTGGGCAAAAAGGAACTCGTTATGAAGATTATTTTGCTGTGTATAAGCTTACACAGTTGGCTCGGGGAATTATAGAGTTCGGGTCAAGGGTTCATTTTTCCAGCCAGCTGCTGGCCTTTGTCGATGACCTGGTTATCGATATCAATGGTGAGCGGCGACAGCACTATCAGCTCAAAAATAGTTCCAATGTCGCCTGGGCTAGTGGTAAACACCCGATCCAGGCAGACTTTGCCAATCAACAGCGTCTGAATCAAAACTACCCCCATCGGAGTCATCTCTTCTTAGTAGTCGCTGATAAAGCCTGTGCGACTCGTCTAGTAGCCAATATTCCAGCCGATATTCAGCCGTTTAGCCGTGTAGTCTATTTTCCTTATGCCCCTGACATCATGGCTTTGCTTGAGCAGGTGCCAGGGTTTAAAGACGCATTGACCTACCTCTCTGCGTTTGAAAATCCTGAACCCGACAAGCTCGACTATGTTGCCAAAGCCTTGATCGGAGCCTGGGTTACCAGCAACTTTATAAATGTTTCTGGTAAAGACCTATTGTTAATTGCTCAACGTCAGACACCCCAGTACATTCGAAGTTTTACAACGAACTTAGAATTAGAGCCCCAATTTGAAAAAATTCTAAGGAATATTGAAGACTTAGAATATAATCTAGCCAAGGGCTTCTTGCACTGGGACTATGCAGATGGGCTACAATATGGTACTCAGCCTTACAGCATTGAGACCGACGCCTTTCGTCGACTTCAGGAACGCATTATTCATCACAATCCTAGAACTTTTGAGGAGCTGGAGCCTCTGCTATGACTCGTCATTATTCTGCCGCAGCTGATAAGAGTGCCAAACGGTTACTAAACCGAATAGCAGATAAATCCACTTGTCCTCAGGACTATCGGACAGCTATGACCAAGCTAGGGAACCACCTAGGTCAGGCTCTGCTTAGCGCTATAGACAGTAGTTCTGGTAATACTGGCAAAAGGGCCTACTTGGTGGCGACAGCAGAAGACGCAGATTTTGTTGCGCAAGGGGTTTTACAGGAGTTAGAGCCTCATTTTGCCTCGATTGGCTTTGCCTGTGTTTGGAATGAGCCTCAGTCTTTGTATGGTTTGCAGTCTTTGGATGTGGCTCCTATCCTGAAGCAATACAAAGAGCCTGTGGGCCGGGTAGACTATCTTATTATTGTTAAGTCGATTATTTCGCGGGGGAGTGTAGTCAGGGCGAATTTGCAAAACCTGACTCACAACCTACAGCCCCGTGAAATCTTGATTGCGGCTCCTGTGATCCATGCCCGAGCAGAAGCCTCCTTACGGCAGGCTTTTCCCCAAGACATAATCGATAAGTTGCGGTTTTTCTATTTTGCTCAGGATGATGAGCGTACCGCTGATGGTGAAGTGATACCGGGTATAGGTGGCATGGTGTTCGAACGATTGGGGTTTCATGGGCAAGCGGCTGTAAGTCGCTATGTGCCTGATATTGTTCAGCAGCGTCGTCGTAATATCTTGCAGCGTCGTAAGACTAAGGTGTCTTAGCAAACAGCGTTCCTTTAGACTCCGCTCAAGGAACGCTTCTAGTAATTTGTTTCATTAGGCCAAGCGAGCAGTTGTGCGGAAACCTGAGAAGTGAACGGGAATCACTAGTCAAGGTTATTCTGGAAATCCTATGCAACAACTAGCGAAGATGAGGCAGCGATGGCTACCATGGCTACTGGCCGCAACAATTCTAATCGTGGTGGGTGGTTTGCCCGCCCTGGCGCAAGAAGCGTCTACAACATCGCGTCTGTTGACTGTAACCGGCTATGGCCATGATCAAGCGCCCACTACATTGGCGGATATTACCTTGGGGTTAACCAGTAAAAGCGATAGCGCTAAGGCCACCTACGCACAGTTGGAAAAGCGTACAGCCGATGTTTCAAAGATGCTCAAGTCTCGCCAGGTGGACATCATTAAGCCCTCTAATGTGCAGCTAAATCTCAAGTATGGTCGGGATGGTAAACCCCAAAAGGATGATTATGAGGGGTATCGCAACATTGAGTTTCAGGTGTCTGCCGATGATATTGGTGTATTGGATGATGCGATCGCAACCGACATTGACCGGGTGCAAAACATTCGCTATTTAGCCACTGAAAAAGACCTTTTGGCTGCCCGTGATAGAGCCCTGGAGTCTGCTATTTCTGATGCCCAAGCCCAGGCTAAAGTCGCCCTGGATAAGCTGGGCTTTAGCCTGCAAGAGGTTGTCGATATTCAGATGAATGATGCCATCACCCAAGCTCCAGACCTTGATGCCGTCTCCCATGGTGATGGTTATGCCGACAGCAGTTGGTCTTCAAAAAATAACCTGACAGTAGAAGCTGGGGAGCAAGTTGTGGATGTGAGGGTGCTGTTAAAGGTGCGATATTAGTTGACTACTCATTTGCCGCCCTTACCCTGAATCGCATCGTAATGTCGTTATTGGCCCCCATTGTAGGGGCGTTGCATGTAACGCCCCTACAATGGGATAACAACAGGACGACAGCAATGTGGTTCTGCTATTCTCCTAATTATTTGTTGGGTACAGTTCTAAGCTGTAGCGATAAAGGGCTACAGGTTGGTCAATTGCCTTAAAATAATCCGGATCCTGAGGAGATAAATAGATCGCTGTAATTTGGTCAGCTGTAATCTTGTCCGGTGCAAGATGATAAGCTGTCGTATTTTCTACTTCGTTCAAATAAACAGATGATTGTCCACCGCGAAAAAACTGTTGAAACACTTCAGTGGTGATAAACGTATTGTTGTCGGGCTGTTCTACAGCTCTGTCAGTGACCGTAGACACAAGCTGTTGCCGGTCTTTTAAGCAGGTAATCTGGCGGTTAGGATTAGTCGGATCAACTTTGACAGATTGGACCCAATCGTCCCCCAGATAAGCGCGAGCGAGACTGAGCCCATTAAATGCTCGATCCGAGACCACACCCTCTTTATTGTTTAAGGGACGGTTGAGAAACTTACCCTGGGCTACCCGTGCCTTGCGAAATCGAATATCCGCTTCAATCGGTACATTGAGGAACTGACGATTGCCTTCAAATCCTGGTGTGATTATCTCTGGGGCTAGCGGAGCATGTATTTCCAAGAGGGTAGAGGTCATCCGCCACGCACCACCCATCCATGTTGGGTATACCAAATCTCCCTCTGAGGGCTGTACCGGTGGTTTGTGAGACCAGTTGGGAAATGTTGATACCCGTTGAGTTAGGGAACTGGCCATGGCTTCACCACTACACAGAAGCCATACCAAAAGCAATAGGGTTATCCAGATGAGTTTTCGTCCCAATCGTTTAATCAAAAACCGACGCATGACCATGTCTATCACCACAGCATCAGTTTAGTCTGAGGGTAGTGAAAATCAGTAATATCCTCTACCGTCCTCTAATTATCTAGGATGTTGTATAAGACTTTAAATATCGGGAGTACTCATAAAAGGCACTGTAGCCTGTGGGTATATTGCATCTGTCGATTGCGATATACCCATTATGTGGTTCCCGCTTACTGGTTATGGATAATCAAATTCTGCTGAAAGAAGCACTCACTGATGAGCTGGGATTGCTCTACAAAAATTTGACTCAGCTGACTGCTGTAAAATCACTGCCGGAGGATGATTTACAGCTATTGCGGGGGTTAGTATCCGTATTACAGTTTGCGGCCCAGCAAATGACTCAACAACAAGCATCGGGCGGTAAGCTGACGGCAGATGTGGCTGCTTTGCGCGATCAGGTAGCCCAACTGCAGCAAGATAATAGCGTCTATCACAAACAGCTACAGTGGATTCAGGATCAGCTAGGGCTCTCACGGACCACGACTGGTAAAACGCGGCTCAAAGCTACCCTCAAGCAAACATTGGACATGACGGTAGATATTGCTGGGGCCAACAGTGGCAGCATTTTTTTGCTGGATGATGCCAAAGTAGTGACGGCCTGCATATTGACTCGTTCTGGCACTACGGAACGGGAACGTCAGTATCTAGTGGGGCAGGTATTGGCAAACGGTCTAGCGGGCTGGGTTGTGGAACACCGCAAGGTAGAGATAATTGCCGATACACGTTTAGATAACCGTTGGATTAATTTGCCCGATCAGCCTTACAAAGTGTGCTCGGCGATGTGCGCACCGATGTTAAGCGGTAACCGCCTGGTAGGAGTAATGACTCTCACCCATGGGGAGCCTAGGCATTTTCAGCCACCAATTCCAGATTTGATTGGGGCGATGGCGGATCAGATGGCCCTGGTATTAGAAAATGGGCACTTGCAGTCGGTTAATCAAGACCTAAAGAAGCATTTAAGCCATTATCAGGAGTTTTGTCGTCAGCTGTTGTCTACTGAAATAGTGGGAGCAGTGGTCATACAAAATAAAAAGATTGTTCAGATCAATGGTCGAGCAGCCAAGCTGTTGGGGCAGACGCCCAAGGAATTATTACATCTACCCTCTATCACCAGCCTGATTGCTTATGAAGATCGAGATCGAGTCAATGCATCGTTGCATCAATGCATTGACAATGCCCAGCAGCGACTTGACCTAAATTTTGGCATCACCCATAAAGGTGGTCAGGTGATTGCGCTGAGCGCCCATGGTATTGCCTTTGAATTTCAGGAGAAACCGGCAGTGCTGTTAGTGTTGAACGAGCTGAACAAGTTGTTAGGTTAGTAAATAGTGAGTGGGAATGGGGGAAAGTGACTAATACCTCTGCAGGCATGTCGCCTCCCCTTTCACCTAAAATATAGTCAGCTTTTTTCCTGTGCCCGTGCTCACTACTCCTAGTCGTCCAGTAACCATTAAGTTTTTAAAGACCCCTACGTCCCAGGCTTGGATTGATCAGGCCTTAGCAAACCTGGACGAAGTTATGCTGGATCATTCCCACTGTGAGCGTAAGGCAGCGGGGATAGCGATTAAGCTGATGTTTTTGTATCCGAGTGATATTGCTTTAGTCGCTGCGTTAACGGACATTGCCCAGGAAGAACTGAGCCATTTCAAACAGGTGAATCAGTGGCTAGAACGGCGCGGTGTGCCCCTGCGGTCTCTGGCGGCAGGACCCTATGGCTCTAAGCTACGTAAGCATGTGCGACCTAATGACCCGGAGCGTAAGTTAGACCTGTTGTTAGTGTCTGCCTTAATTGAAGCTCGTAGCCATGAACGCCTCGGTCTTTTAGGAGACCATTGCCCAGAACCAGCACTGGCTAAGTTTTATCGCAGTTTGATGGCCTCTGAAGCTCGTCACTATGGGGCTTACTGGCTGCTGGCGACCAATGAGTTTGGGGCTGATGTGGTCACTCCTCGTTTAGAAGAATTAGCGGTGGCTGAAAGTGAGATTTTGGCGACATTACATCCGGCACCGAGGGTGCATAGTTGAGAATGAGTGTTGCGCGGTAAGGGTTGTACATGGTTTATGAATACGTCTTTTAAGTCATTTCTTATTCGCGATTGGCAATCTGCTGACCGAGAGTCTGCCGCTACCTTGATTGGCCAAGTCCTAACTGAGTATGGTCTGGGATGGGAGCCTGAGGGAGCTGATAGGGATGTGGTGCAGGTGGAAACTTACTACCAAGAGGGTGAGTTTTGGGTAGTGGAGCAGGCGGGGACAATTGTGGGGACGGCGGCTTACTTACCGATAGAGCGGGGGAACCAGGCGGTGGAAATTCGGAAGATGTATTTGTTGCCGGTGGCTCGTGGTCAGGGGCTAGGACGATTTTTGCTGGGGCAGTTGGAGGCTGCGATCGCAGCCCAAGACTATAAAGAAATTTGGCTGGAAACCGCAACAGTGCTCAAAGCAGCCGTGCGGCTGTATGAAACCTCAGACTACTTGCCAGCGACTGGTGTAGAAACGACACGTTGCGACAGGGTTTATAAAAAACGCATTGCCCGGTAGGGGCTTCCCATGTGGACGCCCTGCCATGTGGATGCCCTGCCATGTGGATGGCCATCAGCCAGAATTTCCTGTAAGCCGCTATAATCAATCGGGCTAAACTTCATTGCCCATTGACGCAGCCGGCGCAAACCCATGTCCCTATTTCTGGGGCAGGTATAAGACCGTGCCCCTACACCACTGCCCATGCACCACCCATTACTCACCGCCCTGTGATTGCAGTTTATCCTGGTAGCTTTGATCCCGTTACCTTGGGTCATCTCGATATCATTACCCGTAGCAGTGGTCTCTATGACCATGTGATTGTGGTGGTGTCACGCAACCCGATGAAAAATCCAATGTTTTCCGTTGAGAAGCGATTGATCCAAATCCGTCAGGCAACGGCCCATTTAGCCAACGTAGAAATCGATAGCTTTGATGGGTTAACGGTTAATTATGCCCATAAACGTGATGCCAAAGTCCTGATTCGTGGTTTACGTGTACTATCAGACTTTGAGAAAGAGCTTCAGATGGCCCATACTAATAAGACCCTTGCAGACGACTTGGAAACCGTTTTTTTAGCGACGTCTACTGAATACGGCTTTTTAAGCAGTAGTCTAGTAAAGGAGATTGCAAGGTTTGGCGGAGCAATCGGTCATCTTGTTCCTGATCATGTTGCCCACGATATTCAGAAATGGTACGGCAAGAACCTCCAGTAAATGATCCTAGGTTAATCAACGATCCTAGGTTAAATGGCCAGGCCGATGATGTCCTTGCACAGCAGCAGATCGGCAAGGCAGCGCCTGCAGCAGGATTTGATATTCAAGATGCGCTCAATCAGATTGAGGAATCTGTGCTGGATAGCCCTCGCTTACCGGTAATGGGCCGCACCATGATCAATGAGGATGATCTGCTGGACCAGCTCGATGCTGTGCGGTTGAATTTGCCTAGTGCGTTTCAGGAAGCTCAGCAGCTGCTACAGCAGCGTAACGAACTCCTCAGTGAAGCGGAGCGCTATGCCCAAGAAATTGTGGCCACCGCTGAAAAGCAGGCGGCTACAATTCTCAATGAGACGGCGATTTTACGGCAGGCAGAGCAGAAGGCTCAACAGCTGCGGCTGCAGGTGGAGCAGGAATGTGCAGCGTTGCGATCGCAGACCATGCTGGAAATCGAACAGTTACATCAGCAAACTACACAAGAATGTGAAGAATTGCGAAAAAACGCCATTAGCGAATGTCATGCGATTCAGACCGATGCAGATACCTATGCCGATCAGGTATTGCAACGGATGGAAACCCAATTTAGCGAAATGCTCGATGTGATTAGCAATGGCCGTCAGCAGCTATATGAACGCCAGCAACGTGTTCGGCAGATGGCTCCGTCGGGAGGTGCAGGTGCATCCACTGGTGGAGATTTACCTGCTAGCCCCCTCAGTCGTCGTTCTGCATCCCAGCGTCCCCCTAGCCAGCAATCACCACCGTCGTCCTACAGCAGCAATCAACCACAGTCACAGCCACAGCCACAGCCACCACGGTCGCCGCAGCAGCGCCCTCCTCGGCGGTTTTAACCTATGATTGGCTACATCAAAGGGGGGTTAGCTGATATTCAGCGGCTGACCAATGGTCGTGTGATTATCACGGTTGACGTGAATGGCGTTGGCTATGAATTACAGATCACGGCTCGGGTAATGGGCAATCTGCCACCCATCGGGGATGCGGTAGAAATTTTTACCCATCTACAAAATCGAGATGATCAGTCAGTGTTATTTGGTTTTGGTTCGCGGGCCGAACGAGATGTCTTTCGGTTGGCCATCAGTGTCAGTGGTATTGGCCCCCAAATGGGGATGGCACTGATGGATACCCTAAGCCTCAACGACCTGGTGCAGGCGGTGGTGTCTGGTAATGCGCGTATTTTGTCCCAGACCCCTGGTGTGGGTAAAAAAACGGCTGAACGCATTATTCTGGAGCTGAAAACCAAGCTAGCTGAATGGCGTCAGCAAGCTGGATTGATCACTGCTCCTGCCGCTGGACCAGTATCAGTAGTCCAAGAGGACGTTGAAATGACCCTCTTGGCACTGGGGTATGCCAACAGTGAAATTACAAAGGCGCTTCAGGCTGTTGGTCAGAGCAAAACCCTCAGCAAAACAGCAGATACTGAAGCTTGGATTCGTGAAGCCATTGTCTGGCTCAGCCAATAAGAAACTCAAAGGTTGTAACGAAAACATGAGGCCTGTAACGATTCCTGATAAGTTTAATGAGCGCACTTTTTGTATCAAAATACACTGTTTGATCTATGTATGTGTGGGGCATCCTGCGCGTATATCACGTCCAAGTTGCAAACTGTAGGTTCTTCTAAGGAAAAACGACCGTTCTGGACATGGACAAGGTTTATTCCAACAGATTCAGAGTCATTAGCGACAGAAATTTAAATTTATGAAACAGGTTATTGCAGTTATTCGGTCTACCCAACTGGACAAGGTCAAAGAGGCATTGGTTAATGCTGGTATTGTTGGCATGACGGTATCTAATGCCCGTGGCTTTGGCCGTCAGAAGGGACAAACCCAAAAATATCGAGGGCAAACCTATAAGGTTGACTTTCTTCAAAAGATTCGTCTAGAGGTCGCTATTGCCGACGACAAAGTCGACCTAGTTGTTAAAACCATTACTGATGCTGCCTACACTGGAGAAATTGGCGATGGTAAGATTTTTGTGCTGCCGGTTGAGGCTGTTTATCGCATTCGAACTGGTGAACGGGACGATGTGGCATTATCTAGTACAGAAAGCTAAACCACGTCCAAGTTGAAACCTGCGGTTCTTCTATAGAAAAACTCCAATGCTGGACATGGACAAGGTTTAATTAATGCCTACTTTCTTCAGTGCTACCTGCGCTGCCTTCTTTTCGGCATCTTGCTTACGCCGACCTTTGCCACGGCCATAGAGTAGTCCTTTAACGCGCACTTCAGCCGTAAATTGCTTTGCATGGTCTGGGCCGCTAGCAGCAATAATTTTGTAAGTAGGGACTTCCCCTAATTGATCTAAGGACCAGATTTGAAAGCGGCTTTTGTAGTTAATCTGAATAGCGGTTTCACTAACGGTATCAGCCACGCTGTCAAACATGGGGATAACATAGGCTCGCAGCACAGCCATATCCTGGCCACTATCTAGAAAGTAAGCGCCAATCAAGGCTTCAAAGGTACTGCATAGGACACGCTTACTATTGCGGCTATCACTATTCTCTGCGCCGCGGCTCAGGCGTAGATGTTTGTGTAGATTCAGTTGGCTGGCAAAATGGCTCAGCTGGTTTTCATCCACTAGAGCTGCCCGCAACGATGTGAGTTCACCTTCGGGACGGTCTGGGTAACGTTGGTACAGATATTCGCCACTGAGAAAGGTGAGGATAGCGTCGCCTAAAAATTCCAGTCGTTCATTGTCCGCACACTCATGTTCCTTGGCATAGGACTTGTGGGTGATGGCCAGTTGCCAGAGATGTGGATCATTGAATGTGGGGAGATAAAACGTGCTCATGCTCCCACCATAGCGTGGTTGGGCGCTATGTGATGTCTGAATGGTCAGATGTTTAACCAGATTACTCTACCAGCTGCCACAGGTGTCTGCAGCAGCTAGTGGAGCTTTTAAGAATAGACGATTCAGGGTTCACATTAAACCAATGCATAGGGAGTAATGCGAACATTTGATTTATGCAAACACAAAGTTGTTGCTGGTCAGTGAATTTACATCTACGCCAACCAGGAGAACAGAGCTATCATTACCCAGGACAATCAAGGCATCATTGCCAATCTGGTCAGTGGATCCCAATACAGCTTGAAAATCATTGAAGATCGAGCCAACATCAAGACTGTCATCAGTGATCGAGAAGTCTGTCACGATGTTGTTTCCAGCAAAGTCTTCAAATGTGAAGGTATCAAGGCCTAAACCTCCGGTTAGAAGATCATCATCTCCACCTCCATTGAGGTTGTCGTTGCCGTCACCGCCAATAATCTCATCATTACCCAAGCCACCATTGACAATTACATCTTCTGAAGAGAGTTGGATAAAGCGATCACTGCCTGCCCCTAAACGGACGTCACCTTGAAGGGAACCTTCGTTCAAGATGTCGATATTACCCAGTGCGCCATCGGCATCAATGGCAAAACCATTACCGCCACTAATGGTGCCACTGTTGGTAATTTGACCATCAAAAATAATTCCAGCTTCAATTAGGATGCCTGCTTGTTGTTCCGAGGTGATGACACCATTTAGTTTGTTAGTGATAGTACCCGTAAATGTTGCTTCACTAAGGCCCGAGCCAACAAATAAACGGATACCGGCAGGGACATTGCGATCGCCTCTACCCTGAATAAAACCGCTGTTCGTGATATCAGCTGACAAGTCAAGATCATCAATGCCATCACCTAGGCCATTAGCTGTACCAACTTGTACTGAAATACCACTCCCAGCATTGCCTATGCCTGCATCGATTGTACCCAACTGATTATTGATGGTGATATTGTCGGCAGTGCCATCTAGGTAAACTGTGCCATTTCGTTGGTTGCCAGTACCCAAAATGCTACCTTGATTAACCAGGGTAACATTGTCTCCGTCTATGTTAACGGCACGGCTACCGGATTCGATCTGACCAGAATTCACGATCTGTAGGTTATGGTCAGCGTTGCCAATGTAAAGACCGTTACGAGGCCCAGAGATCAGCTCGGTATTAACAATTTGACCGTCAAACGCCACACCATCTTCGATGACTACTCCACCTAAAAAGCCAGTATTGACGTCAGCGGTAATGGTGCCTTGGTTAACCACTGAACCAGAAACAATGGCGTCAGGCTGACCTGAACCATTGAAAAATCGTAGGCCACTGGACCCATTCGACGCCACCCGAGCACCCTCGGCAAAGACCTCAGCCCCATCGCCCCGACCCTGGAGAAGTCCGCTATTGATGATGTTAATATTTTCACTACTGGGGTCTTCAGCCGTGCCAACTTGAACAGAAATGGCATCGCCCAGATTACCTTCACCGGCATCAATGAGGCCTTGGTTATTGACAGTGATGTTGTCGCCAGTACCATCGATATAGACAGTGCCATTGCGTTGGTTGCCCGTGCCCACGATACTGCCTTGGTTTGAGAGAGTGACATTATCACCGTCTAAGTTGACAGCACGGCTGCCAGACTGAATTTGGCCAGAATTTAGCACTAAGAGATCGTGTTCGGCATTACCAATGTAGAGACCATTACGAGGGCCAGAGATTAAGTCACTGTTAGTAATGCGGCCATCAAAGGCCACACCATCTTCAATGACTAAACCACCTAAAAAGCCAGTATTAACGTCAGCGGTGATGGTGCCTCGATTAATCACTGAGCCAGAGACAGTGGCTTCAGATGCCCCCGAGCCATTAAAAAAGCGCAAACCACTGGAACCGTTTGATGCTACGCGAGCACCACTGGCAAACACATCCGGTCCATCGCCTCGCCCCTGGAGGAGGCCACTATTGACGATGTTAATAGCTTCACTGCTTGGGTCACCTGTGGCACCCACTTGAACAGAAATGGCATCGCCCAGATTGCCTTCACCTGCGTCAATCAGACCCTGGTTGTTTACAGTAACGTTGTCGGCAGTGCCATCCAGATAGATAGTGCCATTGCGCTGGTCGCCAGCGCCCACGATGTTGCCTTGATTGAGTAGGGTAACGTTATCCCCATCTAGGTTGACAACACGGCTACCCGACTCAATCTGACCAGAGTTGACGATTCGGAGATTATGGTCAGCATTGCCAATGTAGAGACCGTTGCGAGGACCAGAGATCAGCCCGCTATTGGTAATGTTGCCATCAAAGGCCACGCCATCTTCAACAACCAGTCCCCCTAAAAAGCCAACATTGACTTCGGCAGTAATGGTGCCTCGGTTGGTCACTGAACCAGAGATGATTGACTCAGGTTGGCCCGAACCATTGAAAAAGCGTAGTCCGCTAGAGCCATTGGCTGCCACACGACTACCATTGGCAAAGACGTCAGGTCCATCACCCCGCCCTTGTAATAGCCCATTATTGGTAATGTTAATATTTTCATTGCTAAGATCGCCAACAGCACCAACTTGGACAGATACGGCATCACCTAAGTTGCCCTCACCGGCATCGATGATGCCACTATTTAATAATCGCAGGTCATCGACGGTGCCATCTACATAGAGCGTGCCATTACGTTGATTACCTGTGCCTAAAATGTTGCCTGTATTTAAGATAAAAATGCCATCGCCGTCACTGAGATCAACAGCACGGCTGCTAGATTGTATGGTGCCAAGATTTAATAATCTCAGATTATCTCCAGTGGAGCTGACACCATTTAAGTCTCCGGCAATAGAGCCTAAATTAAAAATAACAGCATTATCGCCACTAGCTTGAACAGCTGTGTTACCTGGATCCGATGCTGCAAGTGAGCCATTTGCTAGAACTGCTAATAACGCCTGGTTGCCAGAGATATCGACAGCGGGTACACCCACCGAAGCTTGAAGATCTTCAAGAACAACTTCGACATCATTATCTAAGAGAGTAATAGAATTAGTAAGTTCGTTGGCCATGATTAAATGCCTCTAATGGAGTTGTTTAATCTGTTGCTATGGAATTAACAGATTTTGTTTACCTCTGCATCGTAAAAAGGCAGAGGTGAATACTGCTTGAGGCATAGGGCCTAAATTAAGACTAGGCCTAAAGACCTAACTCTCACTTTTATGTCAGCCTTGGAAAATATGAGAACTTTAAAGAAGAAATCTGCGGCATATCCAAGCAGGGGCTAATCTAAATCTCATTCCCAAAAAGTCTTTCTAAGCTAACACTCATCTAAAATGCTCGATTTTTGATTGGCTCGTTCAAAACAATTAAAGACTAAAAAGTCTATGCCCTTAGCTGACAAATAATTATCTTGAGCACAGTACTTTCTCAGTTGCTATTCATCTATCCTCAAAAGTTCAAATTCATACTATATGTTGTCGGGAAAGCACAAACTTTTCTTGATTCTTCTGGTGACGTTACAAAGGATGATGGCATACATGTTGCAATCAAAGGGGCCAATCCGAATTTTAATTGCAGATGATGAAGATATCATTCGTTATGGTTTGAGCGCGATGCTGCAATGTGAAACGGCCATAGAGATCGTTGGTGAAGCTTGTAATGGTCAGGAGGCAATTGCTCAAGCGCAGCAACTGGAGCCTGATATCGTGTTGATGGATATCACTATGCCTCTGATGGATGGGGTGACTGCAACGGGACAGATTTGCCAGGCATTACCTGATACGAAGGTGTTAATTTTAACCACATCAACTGAGGATAGTCATTTGTATGCTGCTATCCAACAAGGGGCGTCAGGTTATTTGCTCAAAAACATCCCCCCTGAAGATTTTATTCGTATTATTCAAAGCGCCTACAAGGGATATATGCAGTTTGATCCAACCATGGGGCAGACATTACATCAGCGACTGCAGCCACCAACGTCTCTAAATCACGCCGTTGGTGACTGGAAAGGGGTAACCCCCAGAGAACAAGAGGTTTTACAACTGATTGCTGAGGGGGCTAATAATCGCGAAATTTCTCAAAAATTGCATATCGCTGAAAAAACCGTAAAAAATCATGTCAGCAACATTTTGAATCGAGTAGGCTTAAGAAATCGAACACAGCTTGCCATCTGGATTAATAATACTAATTTCGAAACGCTACAGACTGTGTAGCATAAAAATCTGGCCAATAGTCTCTGGTATCCTAGGGGTAACATGAGACATAGCCCTAAACAGTGATTCTGACAAGATGATTAACAAGTGAACTGGACCGGGTCCTTAATGATACGTTGGAACCTTTGGGCAAAATTTAGTTTGTTTCTTTTTCTGGTATGGCTGTTGGTCAGTGCCATAACCATCGGTTTGCTCTCGCAGCATCTCAATAGTCAAGCAGAGCAGGCTGTGAAAGAACGGGCGGACATTGTGTTGACCTCAATGCAGGCGGTGCGCAACTATACGCGCGATCATGTACAACCCTTGTTAAGGGATAGCAGTGAAGTAGGGTATTTTGTGCAAGAGAGTATACCCAACTTTGCGGCACGAACTATATTTGCAGATTTTCAACAACAGGATGTGCTGCTGAAAGATTTTTTGTACAAAGAGGCAACACCAAATCCCACCAATCCGTCGGATTTGGCGGATGCATTTGAGACTCGCATTTTTCGTCAGTTGCAACAGTTTATCAATGCTCAACCCCAAGGTTTGTCTGGCTATCGCTCTCTAGAGGGTAAACAGCTGTTTTACATGGCACAGCCGCTAGTGATGAACGATGTCAGTTGTTTAGAGTGCCATGGCAGTGTTAAGGATGCTCCCAGCTATTTGGTGGATATGTATGGCGATCGCAACGGATTTGGGTGGCAACTCAACGATGTGGTAGCGGCACAGATGATCTATGTGCCTGCGGATATTATTTTTGATCGCGGACGTCAAAATCTGGTGACAGTGGCCAAAACGCTTTTGAGTATTTTAGGGGCGTTTTTTGTGGTGATTAACTTATTGTTATGGCGAACGGTGGTCAGACCCCTCAAAACCCTGACAACCATAGCTAAGTCCATCAGTAGCTGTGCTATTCAACCGCAACAAAATGCTGAAGTTCGAGACAAACATTTGGAAAAGTTAACGCTGCGCCAAGATGAGCCAGGACAGCTGGCACGTTCGTTTCATTACATGATCGATGTATTGAGTCGCCGGGAACAAGACCTACAGCAGGCGGTGCAAGAGCGGACCCAATCCCTGGAGCAGGAAATGCGCGATCGCAAAACGGCCCAGGATGCCCTACAGACCTATTCCCATGCCATGAACCATGACCTGCGCAACTTGGTCATGGGCATTTCTAATCTAGTGCAGGGGATGCTCTTTCGGTCATCCAGACAGGCTGCAGGAGCAAAACTCCCCCTAGAGCAGGTCCCGGTAACGATAGAGCCTAAGGCATTGACAATGATTCAGCAGAGTTGCCAACGCCAGCTAAAACTCATGAGTGCGTTGATGAACGTTCAGGCTGCAGATATTTGGCATATATCACTGCAGAAAGATAGCGTTAACCTCAGACAATTGACTGAAGACCTCAAGTTCTTCTACGCCCATAAGCAAGATTACTCAACCGTCAGAATAGATAACCAAGTACTGGCAAATTTACCGCCAATTTATGGAGATTTTAGCCAACTCAGACGGGTATTCGAAAACTTAATTGGCAATGCCTTGAAATATAATCCCCAGGGAGTTGTCATCACCATGACTGCAAGCATATGGGAGCATAACCCAGCGATGATCCGGTGCGCAGTAATTGACAATGGCGTTGGCATTGATCCCACCAGCTGCCCCAACCTCTTTAAAATCTATACCCGTGGAAATACCCATTGTTCAGTAGCAGGCTATGGCCTTGGGCTTTACATTTGTCGAAAAATTGTTGAAGCTCATGATGGTACTATTGGTTTGGAGAGACCTGTTAGTGGCGGTGTCGAGTTCTGGTTTACGCTGCCCATCGTTGATTAGTCATCAATGCAAAAAATTATTCGGTACCCGAGATTACCTAAAAAATGTCAGGGGATCAGAACAACATAGTGAAGTCTTTATATCTGTAACTTGCAATACGTTTTAACACGTTGTACAACATAGATATCAGGTAAAGCGTATAAAGCAATACTTAATACTTGTGTTAACAAATTAAGACATGTTTAGGTTTTTAGCGTTTGAGACTTAGCGTTGTCGATAAAGAAATCACTTCAGTTCTTGAATTTACACCCTTATTACAATTAGATCAGCAACATAACGTTTGAAATTAGAGAGAGGTATTGCCTCTGACTATTTTCTTGTCCCTGTTTATAACTACCCATCATGCTCCACTTACGTCATCCTTGCTTTATTGCACTCCATAGTCAACATGCTATCCAAAGCCATGATGTTTTGAAAATTTCTGATTTAGCCAACGCTGAAGGTATAGTGAACAATATCGAAGCCTACAGCTTTGATGAATTTCTTGGATTAACAATTTATCTATTTGTAACAACTCAGTCACAATCGATCCGGGAAGAACTGTCATTTTATTTGTCAAAGTTTGGGAGTGCAGCTGTCTTGCCTCTGATACAAATCTTGTGTCGTATACAATTACCTGCAAATGTGCGACAGTTAGCACGGCAAAGTTTAGATGATATGGAGCTATATCCATTAATTATTGGGTTAAGCCACATCCTCGAACGTGAGATTGATAATATTTTGAGAACAGCAGCGATGGAGGTTTTGGTAAAGATTAGTCAAGAAAATAATCAATCAATTCTTTTGTTATTACCAAAGGTGCTTTCCAAAAAAACCTGGCAGGCATTGAAGGATAAGCTTTCAATGCTGTCGCCATCACCAAAAAATCATCAATCATGTCCTGACAGAAAAGTCTCCTTTAAATTAGAATCTTATTCAAAGGATGACAAACAACACTATGCTTTTATGCTTTAATTAAAAGGTCAATCACCTTGGCAAGGTGACTCCATAGAGTGTTTAACGGACAATATATGGACAAATTTGATGACTTTTGTCTATAGTTAACATTGTTTTGCAACGTAAAGCTTAAAACTCAATAAAACTGTGACTTAAACGACACTGTTTTGTTGGTTTTTCTGATCTTATTAAAGAAGTAACAACAACCCTAGAAGGAAGCTTGCTATTGCGGCAGCTTTTTTAAACTCCCATGAGCGATTCTCTACAAGCTAAAGCTACCAAAGACACGACAGGACTTTCAGGAAATCGCACAGGTGTCACGATTGAATCAATAAAACAAGCATTGCTGGACAATCTCTTTTTTGTCCAGGGAAAGCCAGTGGCTCTGGCGACTCAGCATGATTACTACATGGCCTTAGCACACTTGGTGCGCGATCGCATGCTTGGCCGTTGGAACAGCACGGCGGAAAGCTACACCCAGACTCGGGCACGTACGGTTTGCTATTTTTCCGCTGAGTTTTTGATGGGTCCTCATCTGGGTAATAACCTGATCAATATGGGGATTTATGATCAGGTTAAGCAAGCTATAGGGGAGCTGGGCTTAGACTTTGATACATTATTGTCCCAGGAACCAGAACCAGGCTTAGGTAATGGTGGGCTAGGGCGTTTAGCCGCCTGCTATTTAGATTCCTTGGCATCGCTTGAAGTCCCTTCCTTGGGCTACGGCATTCGCTATGAGTTTGGCATTTTCCAGCAAGAAATTTGTGATGGCTGGCAGGTAGAGCGCACGGATAAATGGTTGCGCTATGGCAATCCTTGGGAAGTGGTCCGCCCAGAATGGGCGATGAAAGTAAAATTTGGTGGCCACACTGAATCCTCTGTTGATAGTGAAGATCGGTATCGAGTTCATTGGATTCCAGACCGAGAAGTATTGGGAATTCCTTACGATACTCCGATTCTTGGGTATCAGGTCAACACAGCTAATACATTACGTCTATGGAAGGCTGCAGCAATTGAACCATTTGACTTTGCTGTCTTTAATCAGAGTGATTACTACGGCGCTGTTGACGAAAAGATTGCCTCGGAGAATATCACTAAAGTTCTCTATCCCAATGATGAAACGTTAGCTGGTAAACAGCTTCGTTTAGAACAGCAATATTTCTTTGTATCCTGTTCATTGCAGGATATGTTCCGCATTTTGCAGGGGCAAAATATTCCGGTTGAGAAATTTCACGAAAAGTTCGCAATTCAGTTAAATGATACGCATCCTGCGATCGCATCTGCAGAACTCATGCGTTTGCTAATGGATGACTATGGGCTGGATTGGAGCTTGGCCTGGGAAATTACCCAGAAAACCTTAGCCTATACCAACCATACCCTGATGCCTGAGGCGCTTGAAAAGTGGCCCGTTAGCCTATTTGATAGGCTACTGCCTCGTCATCTAGAAATTATTTACGAAATTAACGCCAGGTTCCTGGAGCTTGTCCGTATGCGGTTCCCCAAGGATTCTGAGCGTCTGGCTCGACTATCCCTGATTGATGAAACGGGTGAGCGTTATATTCGCATGGCTAACTTAGCCTGTGTCAGTAGTCATACCATTAATGGCGTTGCCGCACTCCATAGCGAATTGTTAAAGCAGACAGTCCTGAAAGACTTTTACGACTTGTTCCCAGAGAAGTTTGCCAACGTAACTAATGGTGTGACCCCTCGCCGTTGGATTGCCCTGAGTAATACCCGCCTGACTCAAGCGATCACCCAACGCATTGGCGATACCTGGCTGAAAAACTTGGAAGAGTTGAAGCAACTTGAGTCGTTGGCCCATGATGCAACATTTCAAGACGAATGGCGACAAATCAAACAAACTGCTAAGCGAAACCTGGCCAGTCGCATTCATGACCAATTGGGTATCTTGGTGGATCCTGCATCCTTGTTCGATGTACAGGTAAAACGCATTCACGAATATAAGCGTCAGCATTTGAATGTGCTACACATTGTCACCCTTTACAGTCAGCTAAAGCAAAATCCTAATCTGGATATTACACCGCGCACATTCATCTTTGGCGGTAAAGCAGCCCCTGGTTATCACATGGCAAAGTTGATCATCAAGCTGATTACGTCAGTCGGCGATATGATCAACAAGGATCCTGATCTGTGTAATAAGTTGCGGGTCATTTTCTTACCCAATTATAATGTCACCAATAGTCAGAGAATTTATCCAGCCTCTGATTTGTCGGAACAAATTTCGACTGCTGGATATGAGGCATCTGGCACAGGCAACATGAAGTTTGCCATGAATGGAGCCCTTACCATTGGTACGTTAGATGGCGCTAATGTAGAAATTCGCCAAGCTGTTGGAGACGATAACTTCTTCCTATTTGGTTTGACTGTCGATCAAGTTACTGACCTCAAAGCTCGGGGTTATAATCCCCGTGATTACTATGAGGCTAATTCTTCCTTAAAGGATGTCATTGACCTGATTTCATCAGGACATTTTTCCCAGGGAGATACCGACTTGTTTAAACCACTTTTGGATAAACTGCTTCAAGAAGATCCATTTATGTTGTTAGCCGATTATCAATCATATGTTGATTGGCAACAGATTGTTGGTCAAGCCTATTGCGAAACCCATGATTGGACCTATATGTCTATTCTTAATTCTATTCGCATGGGCCATTTCTCTTCTGATCGGTCGATCCAAGACTATTGTCAACGCATCTGGAAAGTATCACCGTCTCCGATCAATTTAGACCACCATGCTAAATCGGGGTCTGATATTGGCGGAGAACTTGCCTGTAAGCTGAGAAACCAGCAAGCATAAGCGAACCGACTATTTTTCAACTCTTTTGCTTGTAAAACGTTTTGCCACACAGCCCTGGTATATTTCCAGGGCTGTTTTCTGTTTAGACTAAAACCTTTGTTCACGTTTCTTGCGCTCAACGGTCTCACGGGCAATATCATAGGCTTCTGAAAACGTTTGGAAAGATTCTCGTGAGAAAATATCTTCTTTTGTTAGAGTTTCACCTGCCTCAAAAAAGAGTGTATCTAAGCGATTAGAGAGTGTATTGAGATCGCTGCCCTCTGACTCAATTTTCGTCATTAGCTCAACCACCTCATCGACATAAATTGACGAAAACCGACGCTGCCTTTCTTCAATTTCACGTTCGATCATTTCGCGGGCTGACTTATACGCCTCACTAAACGCACGAAAACCCTCATGGTCAAGGCTAGAACTAGCAAATTGAAACGCTTTATCCAGTTCTGCATGTTGATCAGAAAGATAGACCAACCGCGAAGTGAGCCAGTTTTTATCATCCGCCTGACGTGGCTGGTCGTAGATATTGAGTTTTTTCATCAACTCCACAAGCACCTTGATCTGCTTATTAGCTTGGGTCTTTCTAAAGCTGGTGTAGCCTGAATAGGCTAAAAGTGCCAGGGTAATAATCAACGCAAGAAAGTCCGCGTTTTCAATTACAAACGGTACCTGAAACGGAGTAAAGAAAGCCGTTGCCCCCCGATGGGCCGGAATGACGGTCTCGGTTGTCGGTGCAGTTATATTGCTGACTAAAGGCACCACAGACTCTGGGTTAAAATCAGCTGCTGTAAATTCCTCTGACTTCACCAATGTTGCCAGGGCATCCCGCAGTTCTTGCTGGTGCTCAAAGAGAATTCTGGTCAGCGTCTTAGCATGGCCCTTAGGCAAGGATTTATGGGCCACCAGCAATCGTTCGATCGCAATCGTATCTAAATCAGTAGGCGGTACAGGGGGAGAACCTTGGTAGGTACCTTGGGGAATAGAGGACGCTTGATAGGCCGGATAAGTGGTCCCTTCCAGGGCCTTTGCCTGGGGAATCGCAACAGGTACCCAACCTTGGGCAATCAGCTGTTGAATTCTGCGATTCCCCAATCGCCGCACTCTAAAGACAGCAGCCACATCATTTCTGGCTAGCGTTTCTTTCAGTTCTTGAGGCCCATCCTGTCTACTCAGTCCAAGATGAATATCTAAGTAGAACGGAAAATTAAAGTGCTCGGCCAAGGTTTTGAGAGAGGGACGCTGTCCGCCTGCTTCTGGTGTGGCAATCTTTTGCCCATTTAGCTGATTTGGCCCAATGGTTAGTTTAGACAGGTCGGCCATTTCTGGACTTGTGAGGTTGATTTTTTCAGGATCTACCAGCAGTTGAAAATGGTCTTGGTAAAGAATAGCCAGTGCTCTAGCTGAGGCAGCCGACGGTAAACCAGCAGGGCTATCATCAGCCCGTTGAGGAATCAGCGAATAATAAAGCCGGTCAGCCTGGGCCGTAATTAGATTGACCTTGAGATTGGCAATTGAACGTCCTGATGTGCAGCTGGCTGGGTTGACTAAAGATTTTCTCTCAAGCGCACGGATATTATCATCTGTGCCATCGGTCGCACATACGTCTAGCCGAATGGACGAGTTAGCTTCTACCACGTCTTTAAAGGCACGACTAAACAGATAGCTTTCTCCCGTTTTATTGCCCGCCGCCAGAACTAGGTATGAACCACTCAAGCCGAAAAATCGTAGCAAAAACCAGATCAGACCAATAAATAATCCACCACCGAGAAGAAACAGTGGATATATAGCTTTGGCCGGTTGCTCAGATAGGGCAGCTGAAATAGCTGAGGGCTTTTTTCGAAAACTCGTCGACATGGTGCTAACAACACACTAATAAAAAGAACATCAAGCCGGGTAAGGGGCTAAACCTACTGTTTACCTTTTTCTTTCAGGAGCCGCCCAGGCAATTCCTGTACCCGGTTTTATTAACAAAAGTTAAAATATCGATGTATCCTACCCGGCAAATCTGCTCTGTCAGGTTGCGTCTTTGGATACGTAGCACGCCCCCAAAGCTCCCTAGAATTAGGTTTGGGAACTCAAGGAATAGCCCATGACCATCTGGCATACAGGACTGCACCACAGTATTAAGTTGATTGCCGGATTAGGGCTACTGCTGCTGCCTGGTTGCGGTTTTTTTACCCCCAGTGAAGCCCAAGTAGGTCGTCCAGGTAAGCCTGAACGTTCAGAAAATCAGCCCGTTGCTGTAGAAACCGCTCGCGCCCAAACTAGCACTCTCATAGCAGCACTGGACTACACTGGCACGACCCAACCCCAGCAACAGATAGCCCTACGAGCCCAGACGGCTGGGGAGATAGTGGCACTCAACGTAGACGTAAGCGATGCGGTACAGCCAGGGATGATATTAGCCCAAATCGATAGTGGCTTATTAACCGCTCGGGTGAATGAAGCCCAGGCAGAGCTATCCGTCAGACAGTCAGAAGTAGTCCAGGATCAGGTCTCGATTGCCGATGCCCAGGCAGTTGTCGCCCAAGCCAAAGCGACTAGAGACCAGGCAAAAATCGATGCCGACCGCCTGCGGCAATTAGCCAACCAAGGAGCCATTTCTCACCAAGCCGCTGAAGCCGCCGAGTTAGCGTTGGCCAATGCCAAAGAGACCGTTAATGCAGCTGAGGCCCAGGTACAGGCAAGGCAGCAAGCCATTGCCGCCGCCACCAGTCGAGTAGATGCTCAGCAAGCCGTCGTTGCAGAAGCCAAGGAACAGCTACGGTGGGTGAATTTAAAGGCCCAAAGGTCTGCCACTGTGCTTGCTCGCCTGGTTGACCCTGGTGACTACGTTCAGCCAGGAACGACTCTATTAGAACTTGGCGACCTCAGTACATTAAAAATCGCGGTTCAAGTGTCCGAGCTAGACTTTGGGCAACTCACCATGGGTCAACCGGCCCAGATTCGACTTGATGCATTTCCAGAGATCGACGATCTCACCGGTCGTATCACTCGCATTTCACCAGTGGCCGATGCCACATCGCGGTTAGTGACGGTGGAGGTGACGGTGACGAACCCTGATAACCGGCTTGGCAGTGGTTTATTGGCTCGGGTGCGGTTTATCCCACCGGGCGGTGAGCGTATCGTTGTGCCGATAACGGCTTTGGAGCTTGGGGTAAACGAGAATACTGTTTTTGTGGTGAAGCAAGAGAATGATCAATCTACGGTGGTAGAACGGTCAGTAAACGTAGGAGAGCGCCATCAAGGGCAGGTAGAAATTCTCTCAGGGCTGGAGAGCAATGAACCCTATGTAGTGAACAGTGATGCCCCCTTAGAGACAGGGCAGGCAGTGCGGTTGAGTATTTTGTCTGACGGAGTAGGTGAGTGAACCATGGGCCTCAGCAAACTTGCCATTCGTCGCCATATTGCCACGCTGATGCTGTCCGTGGCCGTCATCGTCTTGGGGCTATTTTTTACCTCGCAACTGCCGGTAGACCTGCTGCCCTCCATTACCTACCCACGCATCGGTGTGCGGGCCGATGCCCCAGGGGTATCTCCAGAGGTCGCCGTTGATGAAGTTACCCGCCCTTTGGAGCAAGCGTTGGCAGCAACAGAAGGCGTTATCCAGGTCGTCTCTAAAACACGGGAGGGGCGAGTCAGTGTTGACCTATATTTTGAACCAGGAGGAGACATTGATCAGGCCTTGAATGACGCGACAGCAACATTAAACCGGGCTCGGAACCGACTGCCCGACAACATTGACCAGCCACGCTTATTTAAGTTTGATCCGTCTCAGCTGCCAGTCTATGAAATCGCGCTCACCTCAGAATCATTGCAGGGCATGGAGCTACGGGTATTTGCCGATGAGGAACTGGCACGGGAACTAAATACTGTAAAAGGGGTGGCCAGTGTAGATGTGTCAGGGGGTGTACAGGAAGAGGTTCAGGTAAATCTGGACCCGACACGGATGCAGGCTTTGGGGTTAGGAATTACCGATGTGTTGGATGCCTTAGAAGAACGCAATCAAGACACCGCTGGGGGACGCATAAAAGGCTTAAACAGCGAGCCGCTAACCAGGGTAAACGGTCAGTTTCAAGAGGCTGAGGAGATTCGTAATCTCATTTTTGAAGTGGGCGACCAGCAGGTATATCTGCGAGACTTTGCTGACGTGGTAGATGGCACCGAAGAACAACGGATTTTTGTCAGTCTAAATGGTCAGCCAGCGGTGAAGGTAAGTGTCCAAAAGCAACCGACGGCTAACACCATTGCTGTGGTAGATGGGGTTAAACAGCGTCTGGAGCAGATGAAAGCATCGGGTCTTGTCCCCGAGGATATGGTGCTCAACGTCACCTTAGATGAATCGATATTTATTCAAAATGCTATTCGCAATGTCGCCACAGCCGGTCTAACGGGAACAGGTCTAGCAGCTATTGCCGTACTGTTGTTTCTAGGCTCCCTACGACAGACGTTTATTATTGTTTTAGCCATTCCCCTCGCCAGTCTAGTCACCCTGTTACTGTCGGGTGTATTTGGGCTATCGCTCAATGTGTTTAGTCTGGGGGGATTGGCCCTCGGTGTGGGCATCGTGGTAGATAACGCCATTGTCATGTTGGAGAACATTGCCGAAGGGGTGGCACGCAGTTCTCGACCAGCAATTCGTCAGGCGGAAACCAGCAGCCAGGAATTAGAATCAGCCCTGGTGGCATCGACAACCACAAATTTGGTGGCAGTGCTACCGTTTTTGTTAATGGGTGGGTTTATCTCGCTGTTGTTTAGTGAGCTGGTGGTGACCATTAGTCTAGCAGTGGCAGCATCGCTGGTGGTGGCCCTGACGGTGGTCCCCACTTTGGCAGCACGGTTACTAACCGTCAAAGCATCTAGTGGCATAGGAAAATTTTGGCCGATTCGGTGGTTTGGTCAGGGTCTACAGGGGCTCACCCTGAGCTATGGTAGAACGCTGAGCTGGGTGTTGCAGCGGAGAGTGGTGGTGATTGCTGCTGCTATTCTCATATTTGGTGGGGGGAGCTGGGCTATGTATCAAACCATTCCCCAGGAGATTTTGCCCAAGATCAGCAATGGTCAGGCCAGGGTGTGGGTCAGTCTGCCCCCTGGCACTACCTTAGATGAAAATCGCCAGGTGATGACTGCGATAGATGAGCTGCTTATAGCTCAGCCAGAAACTGACTATGTGTTTAGCACCTCAGGGGGCTTTCTCTTTGGAAATATCAGCATCGACAATGCGCTGCGTGGGTCTAGTACTCTCACATTAAAACCTGGCACCGATGTGGAAGCCTTTACTGACCGGATGAACCAAGCGCTGAGGAAGCTAAATTTGGTCAAAACGCGGATGCGAGTATCTCCTGGCTCGGTTCGGGGTTTGATTTTAAGTAACTCTCCTGTGCGCAGCGATGTGGATATTGTTTTGCAAAGTAGTAATTTAGCGCTGCTAGATCAAGCTGGGGAGCAGGTACTGGATGCCCTGGCAGAACAGGCCACTTTGGCTAGCTATCTACCTGACGCGGATCCACCACAGCCGGAAATTCAGATTCGGCCTGATTGGGAGCGGGCGGCGGATGTGGGTATCTCGGCGGAGGAGATTGGTCGGACGGTGGAGACGATTTTGTCAGGGGCGGTGCCGACGCAGCTACAGCGGGGAGATCGGCTGGTGGATGTGCGGGTGCAGACACCGGATAGTTTTGTACAGAATTCGGCTCAGTTGAGTCAGCTGCCGTTGTTGAGTAGTAATCAACAAGTCCGACTAGGAGACATTGCAAGGATTGAGCAGGGTCGGTCTCCTGGAGAAATTCAGCGGATTGATCAGCGGCAGGTATTTATTATCGAGGGGCGTTTGGCGGATGAAGCTAGCTTGGGTGAGGCACTGGATGAGGTAGAGCAGGTGATGGCGCAGGTAATGCTACCAGAGGGGGTGACGCGGTTGCCTAGCTTTAGTGCCCAGAGTAATGCAGCGATTCAGCAGGGGCTGGGTTTATTGGGTGGGCTGGCGGTCTTTTTGGTATTTACGGTGATGGCGGTGCAGTACAACTCGCTGATCGATCCGTTGGTGATTATGCTAACGGTGCCGTTGGCGTTGGCTGGGGGGATTTTGGGGCTGTATGTGACGGCGACGGCGATTGGGGCAACGGTGGTAGTGGGGGCGGTGCTACTGGTGGGCATTGTGGTAAACAATGGGATTATTTTAGTGGAGCTGGCAAATCAGATTTATGTGACCGAAAACTGTAGTCGCATGGTTGCCATGCTCAAAGCAGCTCCGCAACGGTTACGACCGATTTTGATGACGACGGTGACGACGGTGTTGGGGATGTTGCCGTTGGCGTTGGGACTAGGAGAAGGGTCGGAGTTTTTGCAGCCGTTGGGGGTAGTGATTTTTTGGGGATTGTCGTTGGCGACGGTGTTGACGTTATTTGTGATTCCTTGTTTTTATACGTTGTTGCATGGGTTCGGCTCCGCTCACCCAGCAGCGCAACCTGTTGCCCAGCCTCTGGCTGAGCACAGCAACCCCAGGCTCCGCCTGTAGGAGAGATTTCTATCGGGGTGGGCACAAGGCACCACCCCTACGGATGTTTACAATCGTCTGACCAACATGCTGATCACCTCCTCAGGGTCTGGTCTTAAAATTAGCCGCTGATCGGGCACTTCGATCAGCGGGCTCCATTGGCTGGTTTCCACATAGCGGAGGTTATGGAGCAGGTGGATGGTTTGGCGGATGTTGCTGGGATGGCCGAGCAGGATATGGCGGATGGTACTGCCAGGGTGGGGGCTGCTGGAAAAGTCGGCAGGCAGATTTGGTGGCACCAGGGGTGCCTGATCGTGAAAGGTCATAGGGGCGTTTTCCTTGGCGGGGTTGACCCGCGAAACGACAGGGAGGAAAGCGCCCAAAAAAGCTAGCCACCCTGCAACTAAAATCAGGGTGGCTGTAAAATGCTCACAGCTCACCAACTGGGCCGATCAGTTGGAGGGTTAGCGGGGTGGTTGTGTTGGCGCACTTCCATCTCGCGCAGCTAATTTTTTTGGGTGCGAAAAACAACTGAGGTCAGTTGCTTATTGTGTAGGCTATCAGGCCCAGATCGATGAGTCAAGCGGGCGTTTGAGGGGCTGTCATCGGTGGGTGTCATCGTTACAAACGGGTTTGATTTTCTGATTTTATTAACCTGCCACTAGAGCCAAAACCGAGCAAGTTTTGCCAATATGGAGTTTGAGCTGGGGTTAGGCGATGGCAATGACCAAGGATGAGCTGCTGGCGTTGATTGACCAGGCGGCGGCGGAAGGGTGGACGGAGTTGGACCTGGCGGGGCAGGGGCTGAGCGAACTGCCAGAGGAGATTGGCAAGCTGACGCAGCTGGAGCGGTTGATATTGGGAAAGGGGAAAAAGGATAAGGATGGGAAGCAGCAATGGAGATTCGAATTCATTGATGGTAAACATCGCTCAGTTGCTCTGACAATCGGTAATAAGCTGACAGCTTTGCCAGCTTGCTTGAAACAGCTATCTGAGCTGCGTCACTTAGATATTAGCGGTAATCCAATTAGTCTAATACCTGAGAATATTAGTGAGTTATCTCAACTAAAAACATTTATTGCTCTTAAGAGTAAATTAACCCAAATTCCGGATTCCATCGCCCAGCTAGCCTCTCTACAACAGCTCTACCTTAACCAAATTACAGAGATTCCGGATTCCATCGCCCAGCTAGCCTCTCTACAACAGCTCGACCTCAGCTCTAACCAAATTACAGAGATTCCGGATTCCATCGCCCAGCTAGCCTCTCTACAACAGCTCGACCTCAGCTCTAACCAAATTACAGAGATTCCGGATTCCATCGCCCAGCTAGCCTCTCTACAACAGCTCGACCTCAGCTCTAACCAAATTACAGAGATTCCGGATTCCATCGCCCAGCTAGCCTCTCTACAACAGCTCGACCTCAGCTCTAACCAAATTACAGAGATTCCGGATTCCATCGCCCAGCTAGCCTCTCTACAACAGCTCGACCTCAGCGATAACCAAATTACAGAGATTCCGGATTCCATCGCCCAGCTAGCCTCTCTACAACAGCTCGACCTCAGCTCTAACCAAATTACAGAGATTCCGGATTCCATCGCCCAGCTAGCCTCTCTACAACAGCTCGACCTCCGCTCTAACCAAATTACAGAGATTCCGGATTCCATCGCCCAGCTAGCCTCTCTACAACAGCTCTACCTCAGCTCTAACCAAATTACAGAGATTCCGGATTCCATCGCCCAGCTAGCCTCTCTACAACAGCTCGACCTCAGCTCTAACCAAATTACAGAGATTCCGGATTCCATCGCCCAGCTAGCCTCTCTACAACAGCTCGACCTCAGCGATAACCAAATTACAGAGATTCCGGATTCCATCGCCCAGCTAGCCTCTCTACAACAGCTCTACCTCAGCTCTAACCAAATTACAGAGATTCCGGATTCCATCGCCCAGCTAGCCTCTCTACAACAGCTCTACCTCCGCTATAACCAAATTACAGAGATTCCGGATTCCATCGCCCAGCTAGCCTCTCTACAACAGCTCTACCTCAGCTCTAACCAAATTACAGAGATTCCGGATTCCATCGCCCAGCTAGCCTCTCTACAACAGCTCGACCTCAGCGATAACCAAATTACAGAGATTCCGGATTCCATCGCCCAGCTAGCCTCTCTACAACAGCTCTACCTCAGCTCTAACCAAATTACAGAGATTCCGGATTCCATCGCCCAGCTAGCCTCTCTACAACAGCTCGACCTCAGCTCTAACCAAATTACAGAGATTCCGGATTCCATCGCCCAGCTAGCCTCTCTACAACAGCTCTACCTCCGCTATAACCAAATTACAGAGATTCCGGATTCCATCGCCCAGCTAGCCTCTCTACAACAGCTCTACCTCCGCTATAACCAAATTACAGAGATTCCGGATTCCATCGCCCAGCTAGCCTCTCTACAACAGCTCTACCTCAGCTATAACCAAATTACAGAGATTCCGGATTCCATCGCCCAGCTAGCCTCTCTACAACAGCTCTACCTCCGCTATAACCAAATTACAGAGATTCCGGATTCCATCGCCCAGCTAGCCTCTCTACAACAGCTCGACCTCCGCTCTAACCAAATTACAGAGATTCCGGATTCCATCGCCCAGCTAGCCTCTCTACAACAGCTCGACCTCCGCTCTAACCAAATTACAGAGATTCCGGATTCCATCGCCCAGCTAGCCTCTCTACAACAGCTCGACCTCCGCTATAACCAAATTACAGAGATTCCAGGCAGTTTAGAAAGCTTAGAACAACTACAAAGACTCGATGTTCGTCATAATCCACTACCCATTGCACCAGAAATCCTGGGTCCTCCAGAAGACTATGAAGAACCAGGGCCAGTTTCCGGCATCTTCAACTACTGCCGCCAGCTCCGCAGCGGCGAAGTCCGCCCCCTTAATGAAGCCAAACTTATCCTGGTTGGCCAGGGCAGCGTCGGCAAAACATCCCTGATCAACCGACTGATCGAAGATTCCTTTAACCCCAACGAAGCACAAACCGACGGTCTCAATGTGTCCAACTGGGCCATCAACGTCAACACCAAAGACGTGCGCCTCAACGTCTGGGACTTTGGCGGTCAAGAAATCTATCATGCCACTCACCAATTCTTTCTGACTAAGCGCAGCCTTTATCTACTCGTCTGCAACTGCCGCACCAGCGAAGAAGAAAACCGCCTCGACTACTGGCTCAAACTGATCAAAAGTTTCGGTGACGATGCCCCCGTCATTATCGTTGGCAACAAGCGTGACGAACAACCCCTCGATATCAACCGAAAAGCTTTACGGAGCAAATACCCCAACATTAAAGACATTATTGAAACTTCCTGTCAAACTGGCGATGGCATCAAAGAACTGAACCAAGCAATTAATAAAGAGGTAGGACAGCTTAAAGAAGTGTACGATCTGCTTCCTCTTTCTTGGTTTGAAGTCAAAGAACACCTAGAAAATTTAGACAAAGACTTTATCAAATACTCCAAATACGAAAGCATTTGTGACCAGCAAGGCATCGAAGAAGAAAAAGATCAAACCCAGTAATAATTGGGCTGCTTCACAACCTGGGTCTGGTACTCAACTACAGCCGACCATCCTCTTTTAAAATACACTAACGTCCTAAATCCAGACTGGGTTACCACAGGCATTTATACGTTGCTGAGTGATGAGAACTTAAAGACAAAATCTAAAGGTCAACTAACCCTTGATGACCTTAGTCGGGTACTAAATCCCCAACGCTATCCAGTACATCGCCATCATTACCTCATCGAACTGATGAAAGAATTCAAGCTATGCTTTGAACTGCCAGACTGCAAGCCTGCTCGATATCTTATTCCTGGCATCCTACCCAAAGAAGAACCAGAAGAGACTGACTTAGAAGGAGAAACTCTAAATTTCCAATATCATTACAGCGTATTGCCAGATAGTGTTATCTCGCGTTTCATCGTATACATGCACGAAAAAATCCATAAGGAAACCTACTGGCGCAGCGGAGTAATGCTTGCTCACACTGAAGGCAATGAGGTTTACAATATTGCCCGCATCAAAGCCGACCCTGCCGACAATAAAATCTTTATCGCTGTTAGTGGCAAGGAATCTACCCGACGTACCTTTCTCGGAATGATCCGTGATGTATTCAACAAAAAAGTACACATCAATTTGACTAAACCTACTGAGTGGGTTCCTGTCCCTGATCATCCCGATCATCCACCACTCGATTACCAAGAACTGCTTGGTCTAGAAGACATGAACGAACAAAACGTAGTCATCGGCAAACTCAAACTCAAACTAAACCTACGCCAACTCCTCGACGGCTACGAACCCATCGAAATCCGCAGACTCAAACAAAAAGGAGTAGACATAGATAGTACTGGCGACGGAATCAATATTTCCGTCACCGATGCCCGCACCAAAATCATCCAACAAGGCGATGGCGACAATGTTGCCGGAGACTTAATAGAAGGGAATAAAACAATCACATAACCATGAAATTTAACGCTATCCTGAGAGTAATTCATGACTCCCAATGACCTCATTAGTCCGCCTACAGCTACTCGACGTCGTCGCCCTCAAAGCCGACCTACCAGACCATAATCTCACCGCAGGCCAGGTCGGCACCCTGGTCGAAGAATTAGCCCCTAACGTCTACGAAGTCGAATTCAGCGACGACCATGGCCAAACCTACGCCATGCTACCCCTCCACACCGACCAAGTCCTTAAACTAAGCTACACACCAGGAGAACCAACCATGGGCAACACTATCAATCAATACGGCTCTGGCGACAACATCGCAGGCGACAAAGTCATGGGCGACAAAATCAATACCCAAATCAACAACAGCCAGGACTTAGCCCAGGCCGCTAAAGCCATCAAAGACCTCCTCACCCAACTCGAAACCGACTACGACCCCACCACCCCCGTCGGTCAAACCATGATGACCGCCAAACTCATCGAATCCGTCGATAACAACCCCACCCTCAAAGCCCGAGTCGTCAACGCCCTCAAAGAAGGCGGTAGCACGGCCCTTGAAGAAGCCATTGATCATCCGATAGTAAAACCTGTGGTCGCTGCTCTCAAAGGCTTTATGGATGCATGATGGATAAAACCACCCACCATTTAAAGAGCTCAAACAAAGCTTCCACACCCCCATAATATTCTAGAATAGGACTGACTCAAACTGTCTGAGCTTCCTATGTCAACGCCCTATTCTCCCCAGGCCGCAGCCCAAGAACCCTTTCTCGCAACGATCAGGGAACTAGTGCGTGCCTATCAAGCATTTTCAGCCTATTCCGAAGCCTTCGTGCGGCAGCATGACCTAACCCCAGCGCAATTTGATGTCATCGCCACTTTAGGCAATACCCAAGGCATGAGCATGGGTGATATCGGCGAAAAGACGTTGATCACCAAAGGTACGTTAACAGGTGTGGTTGATCGTCTGATCAAAAAAGGACTCGTGACCCGTGAGGTCCCCCCCGAAAACCGTCGTAGTGTTATCGTCAAACTTACGGCTGAGGGAGACGCCCTGTTTGAGCAAGTATTCCCGGCCCACATTGCCGACATGAAACAGCATTTTGACTCCTTTAACCCGTCAGAATTGGAACTACTCAAAGTGCTACTAGGCCGACTCCGCCAGGCATTTTAGCAATACTGACAAAATTTTGACGCTACCCCGTTGTCACCCCCAAACGAGATGCTATCTTTGATGTCAGATAGTTTTAATTAGAACTGTTTGGTTTCAGATTAAATTACCCCTATGTATCAGCAACCCTCTCCAACCGTAGTCACCCTGGAAGTCGGCACTCACTGGCACAGTGCCTACGCCCTTAGTCATCAGTTCAGCAAGCGCCATTCACCAAACACCTAAAGCCATGTCATCTCTGCCATCCCTATTTGTCTCCCACGGAGCACCCGATTTACCAATTCGGACAGGGTCAACCCAAACATTTCTGCAACAGTTGGCCAGCACAATGCCCACACCACAGGCCATCTTGATTATCTCGGCCCACTGGCTTACAGCTGTCCCTACCGTCAGCACCCACCCAAACCCTAAAACGGTCTATGACTTTGGCGGTTTTTCACCTGAGTTATATCAGCTTAGGTATCCAGCTGCTGGTGCTCCAGATGTCGCCAACCGGGTGGCAGAGTTACTTACCGCAGCCAACCTACCAGCCCAGACCAATGCTACTCGGGGATTTGATCACGGTATTTGGACTCCCTTGATCTTGATCTATCCAGATGCTGAAATACCGGTTGTCCAAATGTCACTCCAACCGACTCAAGGACCGGAATATCATCTAAAGCTCGGTCAACTATTAGCCCCATTGCGGTCAGAAGGCATTGCTGACACCAACTATACGGGTCGGGTCACCGTTCCTGTTCTTTGGGACAAAAAGACCCAGACCATTGTTAATAATGAGTCTCGTCAGATCATTCAAATGTTGAACTCAGAGTTTAATGAATTTGCAACATTTCCAGCACGAGACTTCTACCCTGAGAATTTACGCCCTGAAATTGATCGGGTGATGGATAGTATTTATCAGCCCATTAACAATGGTGTTTATCGGAGTGGGTTTGCTGCTTCCCAAACGGCTTATAACGCAGCCGTCACAGAACTATTCGCGGCCCTAGACCATTGGGAAGATATTTTAGCAAAACAGCGCTACCTATGCGGCGATCAGCTGACGTTAGCAGATTGGTGTTTATTTACTACCCTTTTTCGCTTTGATTTGGCTTATTACGGTTTGTTTAAGTGCAATCTCAAACGACTCGTTGACTATCCTAATCTGTGGGCCTATTGCCGCGAACTGTACCAACTAGAGAGAAACTGGTGCAACATCGACCATGTTAAACAGCTTTACTATGCTGGTCTACCTGAACTTAATCCTGGTGGCATTATCCCGGTGGGGCCAAAAATTGATTTTGAGCAGGCCCATGGTCGCGAGAGTGATAAGTTCTCTGAAATCGGCAATTTACTGGCCGATTGTTTGGCCACTCAGTAGCCTAACCCCCAGGAATACTGAGTCTTATAGGGCACATTCAACGCATCCTCAATATCACGGATTTTTGCCAAGAAACAACTTGGTAAATTTACTTAGAATCCGCATTTTTCTCTGACGGTTTATCTAAGCAGTCAAGACGGCTATTAAATTTTCTGGCCACTGTACAAAGTTTTGAAGGTCCTCTTTCATCAGGCAGCATGAGCAACTGACTATGTGCAAACTTGTTGTATAGGGGGCGTTTTTGACCAGTCGCCACAAAATAATTAGCCATGAAAAAAAATGAAGGTTTCAGGCGTTTAGCTCAAGCGTCTATTCTTAGTTCGACTATAGTGCTGGGTACCGTTGCCCCTGATGCTAAAGCACTCACAATCGTACGAAATTATATTGGTGGTACTCCTGGCGATGTAGCGGGAGGGGGTGATCTAGACACTATTTTTAATGCCGCCGCTGATCTATGGGAAGAGACTATTCAAGATGAGTATACACTTACGATCAACTATGGCTGGGCACCACGTTCAGGGAATACGTTAGCTAATATTTCACTCATACAATCTCCTACCGTTCCTGTACGTGTTACATCAGGTACCGCGTTGTTTGACAATGACACATTTAGTTGGTTCGCTGATGCTACACCTTTCGACAATGTTGAGTATGGAAGTTTTATAGAATCCACACTTGACTTAGGCGGAGGTGCCATTAACCAACAACGGGACTATATAAACCCATCAGGAGATGCTATTGGGAGATTTGACCTGTTTACAGTGGCACTTCATGAAATTGGTCATGGTGTGAACGTTTGGAGTGGTAATCCCATCTTTCAGGTTGATTCTGCACCAGATAGAGACTTAGATATTCCCGTTCCTTACCCGTTTGCTGGCTCGGAAATTCCTACTACAGATGTGGGCGGCGGGCATATTAATCTGTCATCCCCTGTTATGTATCCGTTTATCCCCTCAGGTCGACGTAAGCTGCTGACAGAAATTGACATTGTTTCAAGTGCCTACCTGAGTGATTTTCAATCCTTTAATCTCAATCCACAACAGCAAGAACCCGAAGCCCCTGAACCGCCATCAGGTGAACTCACGGAAAATGGTAGTTTTGAGCAGGGTACATTCGAAAGTTGGCAAACGATTGGTAATACTAGCCTGGAAACTGCAGCATTTGGGTTCCCTCCTACAGATGGGCAATTCCAGGCATTACTGTCTACAGACGGAACATTTGTCTCTGATACTGAGTTGGAAAGTTTTCTAGAACTATCCGATGGCCAATTAGATCAGCTCTCGGATCAATTATTAGGGTTCTATCCAGAGGAAGACCATCATCATGGCATTGAAGCTCTAGATATCGCTGATTCAGGGAATATTCTCGACTCTTTAGGGAATGGGAATGCTACCTTTGGTTCGGCCATCAAGCAAACGTTTACTGCCAATGTTGGAGATATTCTGTCATTTGACTGGAACTTTTTGACCAACGAAGGAACACCCAGCATATTTAATGATTTTGGGTTTGTTTCTATTGGTCCATTGGAAACCTTGGCAGATACCAATGCAACGTTTGTAAATTCATTATCTGCCTTTGGAGAGGAAACGGGCTACCAAAAGTTCTCATTTGCATTACCAGAGACGGGTGAATACACCTTAGGTCTGGGTGTTGTTGATGTGCAGGATAGTCTCGTTGCTTCTGGTTTATTGGTTGACAATGTTCGGCTAACTCGATCAAGGTCAGTACCGGAACCATCCATCATCTCTGCTCTAGCTGCGCTTGGCTTACTGGGTTTGGGCAAACGTATGCAGAAGCGTCGCTCAGTATAGTTTTCTTTTTGAGAATCTACTGCAAACGCCTACGAATAGAGGTCTAAGGGTGATCATGGGGCATTCACAAGGGAATGCCCCTACAGACCGATGCATTTTATCGCGGTTAATGAGTTCGGATTTGCTATGAGACTTCTATTGACGTAATAAAATGCTTTTTTAACAGATCTTTTATCCTTGACTGGCAGTAGCTTTCACGGCTTTTGCAGCCTCTTCTGGCTTACCTTCGGCGGGAAACACTAAGATATTCTTGACCTTTGGATTATTAATTAGTGACTGCAGGCGGTGCAGCTGATTGTCAGCGATGGACACGCCACCATATTTTTCAACATAGGGCAGCTCTTCAGCAAAATTGTCGTCGTTATACACCTGAATAAAGGCTCGATCCACAGGCCAATTTTCCCAATCTGCTGCAAAATAGCGTTTGCCCCAGTAGGGATTATGGTGACACAAGTCAAAACTTACGTTGGGGTTAGCCGCTTTCATATTGGCCTGGAGCTGCGTCACAAACTCTGTCAGTTCAGTGGTCCGATCTACCTTGCCGGGTAATTCGTCATGATAGCCCAGATAGTCATCCCACTGCACTGCGTCAATCTCTGGGTAGCGGGTGACAAATTCTGCTAAGACCTGCTTAAAAAACTGGGCCATCTCTGGATTTTCCACATCCAGCACATAGTGATCTATCCCAGGATAGGTTTTATCCACACCAGGGACTATCCAGCGTTGCTTGATGGCCTGGTCAAAAATCGGGCTGTTTTCATCTAGCTTAATGCCCTTTTCAAAGTAGGCATGAACTTCCATCCCCTGCTTATGGGCTTCGTCAATCAGCCAGTCTAGCCATGGATCTTGAAATTTGTTGGGACAGCTTTGATAGCCAAATGTTTTCTGCATCACCTCACTATTGTACATGGTGCATCCATTGCCCCAGACACCGTGGATGATGGTATTAATGCCCTGATCGCGATAGTAGCGGACGCGATCGCGAATCATTTGTTCACTGGCATTATTGGTAATCTGATACCGGCTCAGATAAATTCCTCGGATCTGCTTTTGCTGCCAGGGGTTTGACGCATTGCGCGAAGCAGCAGGCTTAATATCAACTGTTTCAGGCTGTACAGGTGCAGTCTTTACCGAAGTAGTTGTTGGCTCGGGAACTGGCTCGGAAACAGCATCAGCCTGAGATGCCGTAGAAAATGTAGGCGTAATGGGATAACTGGGTTCAGTCACAGGAGCCTGAGCTGCACCAGGCTGACCAATAGTGCCCTCCTCCTGCTCTGACCAGGGTAGGGCTTCAGCAATATTGTCAGGCAATGCATTGGTAAAGGAACCTGTCAAACTATTGAAATCAATCTGGCGACTGCCCCAATAGCCCACACCAAGTAACACCAAAATAAGTGAAATAGGAATACTGGTACAGCCACAGCCAGTTGCTTTTTGCTTCGATGCCATAGTTATAGGAATAGTGACGACCGTATCATCGTGTCTACACCTATATATTTCACGGTAACGTTAAATCATTTCGTATGGTTGGTTGTTCGGTTATTGCCATTGGTTATTAAACCTTGTCCACGTCCAGAACTGTAGTTTTGCCGTAGAGGAAATGACTCTGGGTGCAACTTGGATGTGATTTATTATTCAATGCGTTTTGAGACGTGTGGTGAATAACAGAACTGAGGGTGCCTTTGGGATAGGTTAAGGATAAGTCTGCCTATCTATTGACAAAAAATCCCTATGACAACAAATGACAAAGTGGAAGTTGCGATCGCAATCATTCATCAGAATGGCAAATTTCTCATGCAGCTCCGAGATGATTTTCCCAACATTCTGTTTCCTGGCCACTGGGGTTTTTTTGGCGGGCATATAGAACCCGGTGAAGATGCTGAAACCGGAATGCGACGAGAACTCCATGAGGAGATCGGCCACGTCCCTACAACAATCACCTTATTTCAAAGAACCGAAGATACAAAGGTTATTCGCCACTTCTACCAGGCCGAATTGACTGTCCCCATCTCAGACCTGGAACTCAATGAAGGGCAAGATATAGACTTATGTAGCATTGAGGATATCCAACGTGGCTATAAATACTCCTCTAAATTAGGTGAAGACAGACCGTTGGGCAGCCCCCACCAACAAGCCCTACTGGCATTTATCGCTCATCATACCAAGGCTTAGGGCACAGGATTGAGCGGGAAGTGGGGGTATTGAACACCGAACACCATTCTGTTGATGGAGGTGACATCGGCCAACAACCCTAAAAACAAAACCATAATTTAACCAGACCCCACCAAGATGCTTTACCCTGTGAAGAGCGCAAAAATCGATAAACGACTATGGCCGAAGTGCCACCCAAAACTCAACCCAACCCTGTATCAACGTCGGATGACGCTCCACCGGTTCGAGCACAAGCTGGACCACCAAAGTTACGCCCCTATCAGGTAGACCTGGTCAACGCCCTGTACCGTAAACTCAACGAAGGCCACAGCCGCATTGCCATTATTGCTGGTACAGGTGCAGGCAAAACCATCATCAGTGGTCAAATCTGTGCCCATGCTGAATCAGCCGGTCGCAGACTGATGTTTCTCGTACACTTAGACGTTCTGGTGGGGCAAACCTATGAAAAAATGCAGTCCTTTGGCCTGGACTGCGGTTTTATTAAAGCTGGCTGGCCTGAAAATCCCGATGCCCCTATCCAAATCGCCAGTATTCAAACCATGGCCAAGCGTCGCTGGTGGAAAACCTGGCCCGCTGATGTCGTGTTCTACGATGAAGGCCACATTACGATGTTTAGCCAAATTGGTAAACAGGTAATGAACAAAACCCATCCAAATGCGGTACACCTGGTGATGACCGCTACACCGCTACGTTTGGGGCGAGAACAGCTGGGGGACGTGCTAGATACGCTGGTGGCTTCGCCAGTCCCCAGTGAACTACAACAGATGGGCTATCTAGCTCCCCTGAAGTATTTCAGCATGCCCATGGATAGTATGGCTAACCTGGAAAAAGTAGGGACTAAGGGCGGTGACTATGATGAGAAAGATTTGAAAACAGCTTGCGATCGCCCCGAACTGGTAGAGCGCATTGTCGAAGAATGGCAACGGCTAGTACCTGGCAAACGCACCATTGCCTTCTGTGTCGATGTGGAACATGCCCGTAATGTGGCAAAAGAGTTTCGCAAAGCTGGGATTACCGCTGACACTGTCGACGGCAACACCCCCATCAAAGAACGAAAGCGACTTTATGAAGCCCTAGGCAATGCAGAATTGCTGGTGCTCACCTCCTGCAACGTGATTAGCATTGGCTTTGACGAACCCAGTGTTGAAGTGGGTTTGATGCTACGTCCAACCAAGTCCAGTGCTCTACACTTTCAACAGCTGGGTCGAGTCATGCGGATTTCTCCCCATACCGGTAAACACTATGGCATTATCCTGGACCAGGCAGGCAATTTAGAACGACTCGGGTTTCCCGAAGATATTCGAGAATATACCCTACCTACCCGCAGTCAGTCGTCCGGCCAAGGTGGGCCTGCACCGACAAAGCCCTGTCCGACCTGTGGTTTAATTGTGTATTCCTTTATCGTAAAATGTCCTGAATGCGGCCATCAGTGGGTCAGCGATCGCCCCATTTTATTAGAAGATATGGTGCAGATTTACTCGTCTCAGCAAGCTCACCAAATCAATGACATTCCTACCCTGGTTCAGCTATTCCATGGCCATCGACGGCGGGCATTTAAGGGAAACTATGCCCCCACCTGGGCGGAGCGCTCCTTCTTCGAACATACGGGACGTAAAGCCCAAACAGAATGGTGTCGTGGGTCGATTTATGGCCATCGTCCTAGCTGGGAACAACAGCTCACCATTCTCGACTATCTGCGTAAAAGTGCACGACGGTTAGGCCGACGGGATGACTGGGTGGCCCACGAGTTCGAAAAAGAAGTCGGTCCTGGCAGTTGGAAACAATTAGCTATTCATGAAGGTATCGCCCAGGCTTAAATCACCCCATAGCTCTATCATGAGGCATGCTCCCATCACGCCCCTCTCAGGGTACGGCGGGGGCAATTAGGTATATCCTGAAGTGTATATCCTGAAATGGTTTCTGTAAAAGATTTAAGGTGGTGAGACTGCAATCATGACATTATTGCTTAACAAGTCCTAGGTCACAGCCAAAGCTCCTTCCAAACAAGGGCCAAACGACTGACTAGCTAAAGCAATTTAGCTGAAGTTAGGCTATGACAATTCAACCTCTGGAAAGCGCAATATATCTATCTTTCAGGAAGAGTATATCTTGAAGAAACTGGGACATTCAAGTTCATTCCGGATTCTACCGTATAACTATAGCTGTATAAAAAGTAATCCTCTGTTCCAGCCCCCTTGCTCATCCTCTCTGACTCCGCCTACTGCTTTCTAAGCATACGACAACACTTTTTAGAACAATGAAATTTCCTCTTCCCAAGCAGTCGAGTATTTCCAGCCGTCTGGCCCTCGGTTCTCTCCTGGCGACAACAACAGTTGGTATCGCCTTAGGATCAACTATAGCAGTTGACTCTGCTACCCAGCGTGCACTCCATATACAACGCTTGTCGGGCAGGGTTACAACGTTGGCAGGCGGTAGAAAAAACGCTCAACTGGGCGATCGTCTCACGACCGCAGGCCATGGCATTATTACGGGCCGACGTTCTAGCGCCAATCTATCAATTGATGGTGGTAGTGGCTCTATCGCGGTAGCTCAAAATACCCGTATGACGGTCCAGCAACTCTCCGTCTCATCGACTGGGGGGTACGTTACTGTTCTCGATGTACCACGGGGACAAGCACGGGTCCAGGTGCCTCCCTTTACCAATCCTAGCTCTCGCTTAGAACTTCACACACCCAGTGGTGTAACAGCCGTTCGGGGGACCACTTTTGGTGTGTCAGTCTCAGAAGAGGGCAAGACTAGTGTGGCCACAGTCGAAGGCAAAGTAGATGCCATTGCCCAGTCTGTTACCGTACCGGTAGAGGCTGGGATGGTCTCGATTATTCGTCCAGGGGAAACCCCCACCCCTGCACAACCCTTGGATAGAGAACTCGATATCCAATGGACCGCCTATGAGTGGCGAGACAATCAACTACTGCATATTGAAGGGAAAATTAATCCTGCCAATGCTTTATTGGTGGCAGACGAGGAAATTACCACGGATCGTACCGGTTACTTTAAGACTGATATTTCCTTAAAGAAGCGCACTCATCTAGTCATTGCCACCGTCAAGAACCCGATGGGAGAAACACGGCATCATCGTCTATTTCGTTGGCTCGCTCATCGGGATTCTAGTTCATAGTAAAGGGAGGAACATAGGCATGAGTAGCAGAGATAGTTGGGGCAGGTAGGTTATGGGACAGTGGCTGAAACCATTTAGAAATAAGGATCGAGCTGTGCGATCGCAAAAGCAGTGGCTCGATATGTTTCTAGGTCCTGGTCTAGCAGCAGCGGGGCTGGGCATGGCCCTCACCCTCTTGGGTGTCTGGAATCCACTGGAGCGCAGTGTCTACAACCGACTATTTTATACCCGTGAACAACTCCATCCCCTAACATGGGACGATACCATCGTAGTTGTTGCCATTGATGAGATCAGTTTAGGACAATACGGCAGCTACCCCTGGAAACGGGATATCTACGCTGATTTGCTGTATCAGCTTGCACTTGTGCAACCAGCAGCGGTCGGGTTCGACATTCTGATGCCTGAGACGACGCCAGAAGATGCAGAATTTGCCGAAGCTCTCACCTTTAACCCCAACGTTGTCCTGGCCGTTGGGGGCGACAGTCAAGGAAATTTTATCAATATTGCTAACACCATTGACCAGCAAGCCAAGGGTGCCTTCACGACCGGTCATGTAAAACACATTACCGATGTCGATAGTATTAGTCGTCGTGCATTTCTCTACGAACGACAAGATGGTCAGGTTGCCGATAGTCTAGCCATTGCCCTCATAAGGCAATATCAAACCAGCTTAGAAAACACACTAAACCCTAATCTGACCAACAACTTAGAGACCCTGACAGCACTGCTAAAGAGACTAGAAAAATTTGACCAAAACAACCCCATCTGGATTAACTGGCCAGGACCTATACATCCAAACCAATCAGGCCCTTTAAACCAGAATAGCAATCAACACGATGGCGTCACCACCTTGTCGTTTCAAGCGGTGATGAACAACGATAATATATTGGATCAGTTACAAAATAAAATTATATTAATAGGCTACACCGCAACAGGCGTGGTCGGAAATGCAGAAGATCCGCTTAAAACACCCTTTTCAAGAACCATCCCCGATTCCGGCGTCTTTCTGCATGCAGCCATCCTAGACAACCTGCTCAACAATCGTTTTCTCAAGGTTCTTCCCCAATACTGGACCTTCGCCCTCGTGATCTTAAGTGGTTTTGGTAGTAGCTTAGTTCTCCGACCTCTCAAATTAAGAGGTCGTTTAATCTTCTTAGTTGCCTTAATTCCAGTTTGGTTTGCAGTCACCTACGGATGTTTCGTGACAGCCAATCTTCTGATCCCAATGGCCGCCCCCATTGGCACCACTCTGTTGGGCATGATGCTCTTTCAAATCGCCGAGCAGCGGGAGCGTCAGGCCCTTACCGATCTCTTTGCCATTAGCCTCTCTCCTGAAATGGCTGATTTTGTTTGGCAACATAAGGACGAACTACTCATAGAGGGACAAATTCATGCTCAAGAGCTAACTGCAACCGTTCTGTTCACCGACATTCGAGGGTTTACATCGATCACCGAGAAACTGCCCTCAAAGGATTTACTGACCTGGCTTAATCGTTACTTTGAGGTGATGACCGAGTGCATTATGGACAATGGTGGAGTCGTCGATAAATATATCGGTGATGCCATTATGGCCGCCTTTGGTTCCCCTGTTGCCCGCATTAATGAACAAGGTATTCAGGCCGATGCCATTGCTGCTGTGCGCGCCAGTATAGCAATGCTAGAACGGCTAGAAGATTTGAATAAAGAGTTTATTGCCAGCGGCCTTCCCACCGTAAAATTTGGCGTGGGGCTACACACAGGTTCTTTGGTAGCTGGGACCGTTGGCGGTCGTAACCGGGCTAGTTATTCCATGTTTGGTGATACGGTCAACATCGCTGCCCGTCTACAGGATATGACCAAAAAACTGACACAACACTCTCCATATCCTATTTTAATGAGTGAAACGACCTATCAATATGTCAGGGAAGAGTATCAAATTGTTGCGGAAAAGGCGCAAATTCAATTGCGGGGACGCACAGCCCAAACCACCGTATATACCTTGAGCAAAGTAAGCGCTTAATTTACCATAGGGTAAAGATTCAGGGGTTCAAGTCTCCTTGAGGGATCAATTCAGTCAAGGTCTGGAAGGTTATCTTTTTGCAGTTTATTTTTGCGCTGCTGGTTTATTCTTGCCTGAATCAAGAAAACAATCACAAAACCTAGATCTACCGTTATTTCCCAGCTTCCAGGTGCTAACCAGCCTAACCCAATTGCCAACAGGTAAATGATTGGCTCACTATAGCTCTCTTGACGAATATGGCGAATTGTTTCGTCAGATAAGGTTGGTGCCACTAATCGTCGCTTATGTGCGCCATAAATCCATGCAGCTGTTGAGAAAGTGCCTATCCCTATCGCTGTTAAGCTATAAAACACATCAATAGACAATACATTATCATAGGACTCCTGGAGGTCAGTGGCATAGGGCAACAGCACCACAAATAGGAGGGCGAATAAACTCAAGAAAGTATGAACCGCATCGGTCTTTTGATAATGCTTAAACTGATTCACATGAGTGAACCAATAAAAAGCTATGGTGACAAAACTGGTAGCATAGATGCCAAGACCTGGTAATTCTTGCAAAAGCAACTGAGTTACCGCTTCGGGCGATAGATCGGACGGTATTGGATCGGAGACCAGGGCCAAGATGGTCATGGCCACCGCAAAAATAATATCACTGACTCGAATTAGACGTTGAAGAGGCATCAGGTTAGACGTTATTGACTGCTGGCTAAGGGCGTGACCTCAGAGAAAAACCTCCAGTCACTATAAGTTGAGACATTTCACGGATGGTTTCTGGATAAGCCTCCTACCTTCAACAGGATAAGCCATCTCCAGGGTACTGAACTATTTTCCATACAACAACGATTCGATTTTGCTCCGCTGCGTATCCACAAAACCGAAGCATCTGAAGCTTTTGGTTGGCCGTCGATAGTCGGGGGCATTGAGTAAGTCCCCAGATACGATGCTCTGTTGGATGGAGCAAGACCATACCTCAGAGTAACTAGTCATTTAAGGGATTGGAAATTCTGGGAGCACGACGCATAAACCAAATAGGTGGCCCTCCATTAGGCGTGTTCTTTTTCTCCATAACGGTGAAACCGTACTTCTCATAGAGAGGGAGATTGAGTTCATTTGAGTTTTCAAGATAAGCAGGCAACTGCTCATTATCAGCCATGTTAAGGACATGAGCTAATAAACCGCTGCCAGCGCCCTTTCCACGGAAAGAGTTCTTCACTCCGATGGCGTGCAAGTAATAGTGAGGCTCTTGAAGATGATTTCGATCTAGGAACTCAGCGAGTTCGATAAAGCGCTTGAGGGATTGAACTCCTGCACGATTCAAAATTGTCCAACCTATCATGGTCATGGTTAGTAGAGAGAAGTTGAGCTTTTTTCCAGGTTCTGCCCAGAGTGCGCAGCCCATAATATTTTTGTTCTCATCAATGATGCAGAATGAGCAATCTAGCGGAGCATAAATATTCCGAAACTCTAACTCGAAAAGATCTCGAGCAATGCCTGCCCGTCCTGCTGCATGGCAAATAATGGGATCATTATAAAAGGCTTCCCCAAGAATGTCTGCGATGATACTTGTGTCGTTTAAACTAGCTTTAATTATCTTTTTGCTATCACTCATATCCATCAAAAAGTAACTTGAAAACCCTTATTGATGATACGTGAATTTGGCAGATGGAGCGAATGGTTCACTGCTGTGCGATCAGCGGTACGACAAGGCTCTCTAGATAATACAGCTGAGCAGTAGAGAAAAACTTATACTAAAGACCGCAGCCAGGTCTCTACTAGAATCCTAGCTGTGGTCTTACATTGTTAATTGGTTTTCGCAGACATCGGCCTATTCAACCGTTACTGATTTCGCCAAATTACGGGGCTGATCTACATCAAGGCCACGTCGAGCAGCAATGTGATAAGACAATAACTGTAAGGGTAACACCGTCAGCATTGGCGAGAGCAGTTCGTCAACAACTGGCACAGGCAATAGCGTATCAAAGGTGTGCTCGGCTTCCGGATCGTTGGCTGGAGCGACACCGATCAGCTGGGCATCACGGGCCTTAGCTTCCTGCGCATTGGAGAGAACTTTATCGTAAACAGAGCCAGGGACGGCTATGGCCACCACCGGCACCTTCGCATCCAACAACGCAATCGGTCCATGCTTCATCTCCCCCGCCGGATATCCCTCCGCATGGATATAGCTAATCTCTTTTAGCTTCAACGCCCCTTCTAATGCGATGGGATAATTCACACCGCGACCAATAAAGATAAAGTCTTGGGTTTCCGTAAAGCTATGGGCCAACTCCTCGGTGTAGCCCTCTTGCTTCTCAATTACATGCTCCATTTGTGTAGGTAGCTGTCGCATCGCTGCAATAATGTCAGCCAACTGTTGCCCTGAGAGAGTCTTCCGCTGATGGGCCAGTTCCAATGCCAGGAAGTAAAACGCCATCAGTTGCGCCACAAACGTCTTAGTGGCCGCCACCCCAATTTCAATGCCTGCATGGGTAGCCATAACATTGGGAACCAGACGTCCCAGAGAACTCTCCGGACGGTTGGTAATACCCAACATTCGAGGCGTAAACGCCGCATCTCCTTTTTCCGTACGTCGGGTTTGCTCCATCTCCAACGCCGCTAGCGTATCAGCGGTTTCACCTGACTGAGTCACACCAATGGTCAGCGCATTCGCAATCAGCGGCGTAGGGGAGTAACGAAACTCTGACGCATAGTGCACCACCGTAGGAATGCCAGCTAACTGCTCTAACAGATGCTTGCCCACTAAACTCGCATGCCAGCTAGTACCACAGGCCACAATTTGCACATGCTCTAACCCTGCCAGTACTTCAGTATCTAACCCCAAATTCACAGGGGATTGAACGCTCTCAGGGGTCCAATCACTGGTCAGGTATTTCTCCAGGCTCGTCCGCACCACCCCAGGCTGCTCGTGGATTTCCTTCAGCATAAAGTGCTTGAACCCCTGCTTCTCCACCATGGTGGGGCTAATGCTGAGGGTGATAGGATGCTTCTTCAAGCGTCGACCGTTGAAGTCATAAATAGCCGCCCCCAGCGGTGTGAGCATCGCTAGCTCACCATTATCTAAGGGCAGCACAGCACTAGTATGGGGCACAATGGCAGGCGTATCAGAAGCACAGAAAAATTCACCCTGGCCAAAACCAATGGCCAACGGTGCCTGTTGCCGCACCACAATCAGCTCGTCAGGAAAATCAGCACTGATCACAGCCAGGGCAAACGCACCTTCTAATTCATTCACAGCTTGGCGTACCGCTTCTAGCAGATCTGATTCATAGACCAACGGTCCTTCCACACCCTTGGCCAGATAATCAGAAATCAAATGGGGAATAACTTCGGTATCGGTTTCAGACTGAAATTCATAGCCCTTAGCAATTAACCCTTCCCGCAGTTCTCGATAGTTTTCAACAATGCCATTTTGTACAACAGCAATGCGACCGCTGATATGGGGATGGGCATTATGTTCCTCGGGCTTGCCATGGGTAGCCCAGCGCGTATGACCAATACCCATACGCGCTGGATCTTCCAGCCCGTCCAGCTTATCTTGTAAATTTTGTAGCTTACCCTTGGCCCGCACTCGATTTAGCTGGCCTTCGCTAATAGTCGCAACACCCGCTGAGTCATAGCCGCGATATTCTAGCTTGCGCAACCCTTCAATCAGAATATTGCTAGCAGCCCGAGTGCCTATATAACCAACGATTCCGCACATATGATGTCTCCTTTAGATGCTAGCCGCATAACGACAATTATCAATTTTGTTTAGCTGAGATAGATTAATTTGCCTGAAATACAGACGTCATTGGACTACGTAAACTTAAATTTTTGTAGCCGTCAACAGTAATCCGATTTTCTAGGTCAGGCCTTTTAATACTTGTTTTAATGACTACCATTGGCATTAAATAGCCTTAAATTTGATGGAAAAGCCAACGTTATCAAACTTTGATGAAGTGAAAATACCCACCAAAGTTCCTAGTAGCGGCAATGTCTGGCTACCAGGGGAATAACGTAAAATGCCAGCAGGCCGTTATATATTTCTCGTCACCTCCTATGGTTGCCACGTTACCCTCCAAAAATGCCAAAAAGTTAGAAGCGCGTCTGCGAGGGCTAGTGGGCAAAGCGATTTACGACTATGCCATGATCCAAGCGGGCGACAGGGTCATGGTATGTCTATCAGGGGGCAAAGACTCCTACACCATGCTGTCTCTGCTGATGTCATTGCAGCGCAGTGCGCCAGTCAAGTTTGACTTACTAGCAGTCAACCTGGATCAAAAGCAGCCAGATTTTCCAGAACATGTGCTGCCAAACTATTTGGAATCGGTGGGTGTGCCCTATCGCATCGTTGAGGAGGACACCTACAGCACCGTTACCCGCATTATCCCTGAGGGAAAGACCATGTGTGGTTTGTGCTCTCGCTTGCGACGGGGGATTTTGTACCGTGTGGCCAGTGAAGAAGGGGCCACCAAAATTGCCTTAGGTCACCACCGTGACGATATCGTAGAAACCCTATTTCTCAACATGTTCCATGGCGGTCGTCTCAAGGCCATGCCTCCCAAGCTGCGCACCGATGATGGCCAACACATTGTCATTCGTCCCCTGGCCTACTGCCCTGAGCATGACATTGCCCGCTATGCCCGCTATCGTGAGTTCCCAATTATTCCCTGCAATTTATGCGGTTCTCAAGAAAATCTGCAGCGCGCCAATATCAAACGCATGCTGCAACAATGGGAGACTGAATTTCCAGGACGCACAGAAAGCCTGTTTCGCAGCATTCAGAATGTGTCACCCTCCCAATTAGCAGACACTGACTTGTTCGACTTCATTGGACTAAGTACCAAAAAATGAGAGAGCTATTGATTTTGTAACAGCTCTCTCATTCTTAAAAGTTCCCTGAACTTGACACAAATCAGGAGTTTATGAGTGCTTCCTCAGATGAAGATGCAGCTAGGCTCTTTTCCAGCTTCATAATCTGCCTTGCCTTAGTGGAAAGCACATTGTCGTTTAACCACTGTGTAATCAATGCATCGATTGAAAACAGACCAGCACCATTGATGGTAAAGAACAAGAAAATTGCAGCGTAAATGGCAGACAGTTCAAGATAAGGCAAGCTTAGACCGGCGACCTTAATATGGTGATACATAGCCACACACATAGTGCCAAATAGGCCTAAAGCAGCAGGGCGCGTTAGCAGACCAAACGCAACCAGTGGTGCACCGATTAATTCTGTGTAAGCCGCAATGTAGCTGAGCAATACAGGAAAGGGCAATCCCAAATAAGCCACATAGGCCTGAGCGAAGCTATTGATATCAGCTAATTTATCAAAGCCGTTGTGTACCATCATGATACCAACGGTTACTCTGACAATTGCCAGGGTGGTTTGTGCTGCTAGGTTGAGATTAACGTTGGGCTTAAATAGGGAAACAGGAGAGACATTTATGGCCATAACCAGGGATCAAAATTAATTATTGAGTATGCTTATATTAAAAATTGTAACCAATTAATTAAGAAAAGTAATGATGCTAAGTAAAAAAATCCTCTCAATTTGGAGGATGCCATCCTCAACTCTGTAGACAGACGCACTAGTATTAAATTTCTAGCGATTGGCTCAAGACTTGCATAAATGCCTGAGGCTGTTCCCAAGGAACTCGATGCCCAGCATCGTAAATTTCAATATGGGTGAGGTTTGTGCCGGTTGCCATCAAGGTTTGTCCAATATGGCTATAACGATGGTCATCACTACCGGTAATGTAAGCCATCGGTAGTGATAAACGATTGAGTTGCGGTGCTAGGTGATCCATGCGCCCCTTGGAATAGGCTTCAAACCCATGGGCAATTTTTTGACGGTCAAAGTTAGCTTCTAGCCGGGATGTGAGGCAGGGCCGCCCATAAAAAACGGGCAGGGCATCCCACTCACGTAATAACTTGTCCCAAGGTTCTGTTAAAAAACGGTTAGCCCAGGTGCGATCGCGTCTCAAACAGTCCTCTTTTAGTTGTGGATCAGCTATCCCTGGATCGGCACTGACAATAATGGCCCCAGCCCATAACCCAGGATCGGCCAGCAGCGCATGCATAGCCAGTCTACCGCCGAGAGAATAGCCAAGTAAATAATGCTGAGTAGAAGCCACCACCTGAGATGATAAACGAACACGGTTACAGAAGTCATAGCCCCACTGCCAACAATCACTCGCCAGGGTTTCCCAAAGATTGACAGGTTGAACAACAACGTCCTTTCCCGTCTCTAGTAGAGAACAGAAAAGGACGTCCCAAACCGCAGGTTGTTGTAAGTTACCGTGCAGGCTCCATAGAATGCGCATCAATGTTAGTCATCACAAACCGACTCGGTTTATTGTAAGACTAAACACAGATGGTTCTATTTGACCGCATACACACTGTCATAGTAAGCCCGATACTCTTCTGAGAGTAAAGGACGCCACCAGCTTTGGTGGGTTAGATACCATTCCACCGTTTGTCTCAGGCCTTGCTCAACGGTAATGCTGGGTGTCCAGCCTAGTTCTTGTTGCAGCTTACTCGAATTAATCGCATAGCGACGATCATGGCCCTGGCGATCCTGAACAAACGTAATCAGCTGTTTAGACGGTTTGACAGGAATCTCTGGAGCTAGCTCGTCCAAAATGTCACAAAGTAGATGAACAAGATCCAGATTTTTTACTTCGTTGTTGCCACCAACATTGTAAACCTCACCCGGTTTACTCTCTAGTAAGACCTTAGCTACGGCGCTACAGTGATCGCTCACATGCAACCAGTCACGGATATTTTGACCATCCCCATAAATGGGCAAATTTTTACCCGTCAAAATGTTAATGCACATCAAGGGGATCAGCTTTTCTGGAAACTGATACGGGCCATAGTTGTTGGAACAGTTGGTGATTAATGTGGGTAATCCATAGGTATGGAAATAAGACCGCACTAGATGATCGCTACCCGCTTTTGATGCCGAATAAGGGCTGTTGGGCGCGTAGGGAGTGGTTTCAGAAAATGCTGGATCTGTCGGACTCAAGCTACCGTAGACTTCATCGGTCGAAATATGGTGAAATCGGTAGTAGGCAGGCTTATCCTGAGCTTGCCAATGCATGCGAAAACTCTCTAGCAGGGTAAATGTACCGACCACATTGGTTTGGACAAATGCTCCAGGTCCCAGAATTGAGCGATCAACGTGGGATTCTGCGGCAAAGTGAACAAGGGTATCGATCGCTTCTTCGGCTAAGAGGGTATCAACGAGGGTGCGATCGCAAATATCACCCTGCACAAAACGGAACGTTGGAGCCTTATCCAGATCAGATAACGTAGAACGATTTCCCGCATAGGTAAGCGCATCAAGCACAATTAACCGATCATTCGGGTAATGTTGATGCCAGTGGTAAACAAAATTAGCACCAATAAAACCAGCGCCACCAGTTACTAATAGGTTTCTAGATTGTGTCATTGTTGATAGCTCCCTAAGTCAATTGAATTTGGCTATCATCACCAAGCATGAGCTTTAGGGCCTTAGGACGCTGCTCAGAATTCGTCAGATGGACACGCTGGCCAATCAAGCTATCAACGATACGCTGATCAACGGCTTCGATCTTCGTACCTTCGAGAATCACACTATGACTAATGTCCGCATCTATCAATGTGACATTGTCAGCGATGCTACTGTGAGGGCCAATAAAACTGTTTTCAATATGACAGTTCTCACCAATCATAACCGGCCCTCGAATCATACAATTGCCAATCTTGCTGCCCTTACCAATGGATACTCGCCCAGCTATTTTACTTTGCTCATCAATCTCTCCATCGAGCAGACCACCTTGCAAATAGGTATCCAAGATAATCCGATTGGCTTCTAGCAAATCGTCCTTTTTACCTGTATCTAACCACCAACCTGACAAGCGTTCCGATATAACGCCCTTCTGAGTATCAATCAGGTTTTGGATAGCGTCAGTAATCTCTAACTCGCCCCGAGGTGACGGCTGAATATTAGAAATTGCCCCATGAATTTCAGGAGAAAACAAATAAACACCGACTAAAGCCAGGTTAGAGGGTGGATTCTTCGGTTTTTCTACCAGGGCCTCAACTTCCCCACTAGCAGTAACCTTAGCCACACCAAAAGCCCTGGGATCTTCCACCTCTCGCAATAAAATCAGTGAGTTAGCATCACTATTTTTGAACTGATTGACAAACCCTGACAACTCATCCTGAATCAAGTTATCCCCCAAATACATCACAAATGGAGAATCTGCCAAAAAGGGTTGAGCAACTTTAACCGCATGGGCAAGGCCAGCAGGTTCAGATTGCAGAATGTAAGTAATATTTGCCCCAAACCGCTCTCCATTACCCGTCTTTTCACGAATCTCGCCACCTGTTTCAGGGCTAATAATAATACCAATATCAACAATGCCGGCAGCAACAATACTTTCAATCCCGTACCAGAGAATTGGCTTATTAGCGACTGGAACCAGTTGCTTTGCGCCTGTATGGGTAAGAGGCCTTAATCGTGTACCTCTACCCCCTGAGAGAATAAGTGCTTTCATGGTTAATTAATTTACTTTGTATAGTTCAGCTAACATTTGTTTGAGTGAACTCCGCCAATGGGGAGGAGTGATGCCAATAAGCTCCCTAAGCTTAACATTGGACATAGCAGAGTAAGCCGGTCGCGGCGCTGGCAACGGATACTCTGGAGTAGTAATGGGCTGAATTTCCTTTACTTTTAGCTCAAATCCTAGCTCCATCACCTCTTCCACGGTAGCCACCGCCAAGTCATACCAACTAGCAACGCCACTATTCGTAAAATGATAGATGCCATAGGTCGTCTCATTGAGCTGCGGGATTAATCGGGCAATCGTCTGAGCAATATCCCTAGACCATGTAGGGGTACTAACCTGGTCTTCGACAATCTTTAAAATCTCTCTTTCCTTTGCCAAACGAATGATCGTTTTGACAAAGTTTCCTTTACCCAAAGCCCCGTAAACCCAGGCAGTGCGCAAAACCGCATATTTTCCACCGACGGCACGAATAGCCTCTTCACCGGCTAATTTGGAAGCACCATAAACACTTTGGGGGTTTGTTGCGTCTGTCTCTACATATGGCACCCCCTGTAAACCATCAAACACATAATCAGTAGAAATATGCACCAATGTGGCACCACAGGACTGGGCGGCTAGAGCCATTTGCTCAGGGGCAGCCTGATTGACTTTATAGGCTAATTCAACCTCAGACTCTGCCTTATCAACAGCTGTATAGGCAGCTGCATTGACAATGACATCAGGGCTCAGCGCAATTATTTTGGCATGGAGATCGTCAAGGCAAGTGAGGTTAATATCATGACGACTCCAGCAAGAAATATCACCTAACCCGCTCAAACTCAAGCTCAGTTCTTGACCTACCTGTCCCTGCGCACCGATCAAAAGCACGTTCATTGATAGACCTCCGCATCACCAAAAGCAACTCCAGCACGATCCTTATCAGACAGAACAGGGCTTATACCATTAAGGGGCCAGTCAATGGCTAAATCCGGATCATCCCACCGAATACTCCGTTCATACTCTGGAGCATAGTAGTCTGTTGTTTTATACAACACTTCAGCAATGTCAGATAACACCAAAAAACCATGGGCAAATCCAGGCGGAATCCATAGCTGATGTTTATCATCAGCATTTAAAGTTACGCCAACCCATTGACCAAATGTGGGAGAACTTGCACGAATATCAACAGCGACGTCAAAAATCTTACCAGCCACCACCCGCACTAATTTACCTTGGGCCTGCTGAATTTGATAATGCAATCCTCGTAAAATTCCTTGTTTAGAGCGGGAATGATTATCCTGAACAAACGCAAGAGAGTCATCAATTTTGTCTTCGAAAGTCTTCTGATTAAAGCTTTCAAAAAAAAATCCACGATGATCGCCATATACTCGTGGTTCTATAAGAACGACATCTGAGACCTTAGTAGGTTGAATTTTCATTTTTCATTGATTTTATGATTTTCAACAATGGACATTGCAACACTTCTCAGCAGCTCTGCCAACCTCAAGAACTCAACACAAAAGATACTAATGCAATCAGACTAAAGGATTTGGTGGCTTTAATCTAGCGCTCAAGTGGAAAAAACGTTATCGTGGATTTGCCCCAGACGAGGCCTGGTTCATCCTGACTAACTTTGGCAAATTGACACGGCTATCAACGGATACACTAAAACCCGCATTTCTCACATGCTTCTCGAAGCGAGTGCCAAAATGAATTTTGCGAAGACTTTTGAGGGCGCTTGAGGCGGAGATGGATAACCAATGGGATTTCGCCTCAAGAATATAGAAATTCGCGTTGAGCCTAATCAATGTGTCTGGAGATGAGAGGGGTTTGGCGACAGTCAGTCAGCCCAATATCTCAGATACCCAAGAGGCACCTGAAAGTCTGTATTGCTTAGTTCAGTTGAGCGTGTTAGGGGGTATCGGGTAACGCCTCCAAACGTTGATGGGCTAAGACGAACAGGTGCTGTAGTGGGAAAGCCGAGTGTAACGCCACGTGAATGCGACGCGCACTGATGCGAATCAAGGTGCCGACTTTCAACAACCGAGTCCGCAGAGTCCCGACGCGAGCATTGGCTAACTCAGTATGGTGCAAGGCCTGTTGACGCAGGGCATTGAGCAAGACATAGGCGAATGATGAAAACCACAGTCGTAATTGATTGTCATCAAATTAAAGTGGGGAAAATTTGGTCCTAAGAACGGCTGAAACTCTTATGTGCTGGAACCGTTTCCCTAGAAGGTTTCCCGCCTTAAAATATAAGCCTATTCCGGCTTAAAATATAGGCCATATCCTCCACGTTATGAATACTGGCTGTTAAAATTCGCGTTGAACTTTTCACTACTGAGCATTTCATAAGTGAGCAAAAGTAGAGGATAGGTCAGTTTTAGGTATTTAGTAAGCCTATTGCTTGCAGCATTTCCCGGTGTTTATGGACAGGGGCTAGGGTATTTGCCAGAACCATGCCACTGGCAGCTACAGCAGGTAACCCAATGCCTGGAAACGTAGAATCACCACAGCACCAGAGATTTCCTACGGGTGTACGCGGTCCTGGAAATATACCTTGGCCTGCACGAATGGCAGGACCGTAAGAACCATGATGGCGGCGGAGAAAACGCCCATGGGTTAAAGGGGTGCCCGCCAAGGTGATGTCACAGCGCGATCGCACATCCGAAATCACCCGCTCTAGCGCCTGCCACATCACCTCAGCCCGCTGCTGTTTAAGTTGAGCATAGTCGGCACTACGACGATCCAGTCCAGCCCATAGAGCATAGGGCTCATTACCCGGCGTATAAGCATGGACTGTATGTTTGCCCGTCGGCGCTAACCCCGGATCCAACACCGATGGAATCGATATCAGCACCAAATTTTGGGCAGCATCTATACCCCGTTCCCAATCATTTACAATGATATAGTGACAGGCTAGATCATTCAAACCAGCTGCATCAATCCCTAAATGTAAATGCATAAAGCTATGGCACTCTGGGGTAGCCTGTCGGCGTTGGGCAAACCGCTTTAGCGTTGATGGCAGCCGTGGTAGAAGTTTGAGAGTATCCCAAACCGACGCATTGGATATTACAGCTTTTGTCGCTCTTATCTCATGACCATTACGCAAACGTACTCCAACCGCTTGGTCACCATCTAATAAAATTTCCTCAATGTGAGCATTTAACTTAATTTCCCCACCATACTTGTTCAAACCACGCTCAAGAGCATTCACCAAAGCGGCACTGCCTCCCTGAGGATAGTCAAGCTGGACGTCGGGACGGTACCAGTCAGCAAACATAAAGGCCACTTCTGCCGCAATCGTTCCCGTGGCAGGCAAACCGGAGAGCAAAAAGCACAGCATGTCTAACCAATGGCGAGCAAAGTCGTCATGCACTACGCCATCCATAATGCGGCTAAAAGGCCCTGTCAGCTTTGCTACCTGTAAACCGTTTTGCAGCAACGACGGCAAAAAGTGAGGAACTGTTTGCAAGGCTCTCCAATCAAAGCGCATGGCAGCAGGTGGCAAGGCAACGGCTGCTGCTCCCAAGGGCTGCATAATCTGTTGTAGATGCCGCCACTCTTGAACGGCATATTCTCCTCGCAAGTTGTTCAACACAGTGCAAAACTGGTCAACTCCAACAGTGGTGTTAAAATCTCCTTCTGGCAAACGGCAGCCCCAAGTATCGTAATTGAGCCAGGTGGCATCTTCTCCGATGGCGTCTAATACCTGACGTAGGGGATTAGGCGATGGGCTATAGGACAGGCCAGAATACAGTGACGGACCGGAATCAAATAAAAATCCATCGCGCTCAAACCCATGGGCAGCTCCTCCTGGAATGCTATGACTTTCGCACACTAAAACGTCATAACCATAGCGGGCTAATAAGGCAGCACACGAAAGGCCACCAATACCACTACCAATTACAACAATTTCTGTTTGGTGCATTGTTTATTTGAAGAGTTGTTGGGTTTATGGGGATTGGTTATACGGTGAGAATGTTGGCAATGCAAAAATCCAACCTACGAAAACTTTTTTATTGGGGGAGACCGCAGCCGTCACCTTGGGGCACCAACACAACTGCATGGGGTACTATACGAGACTCAAAAACAATCAGAGATTCTCCTTGGTATACTAGAGAGGTGCTAGCACCAGAATCTAGCATGACCGCATTATAAAAACCCGCTTTAGCTAACAACTCACCTAAGCCAACGGAATCAATCTGAGCATGGGTGGCACCAACAACAGGTTGGCCCTCCATATTGATACCCCAAAATGCGCGAAAGCGATGTTCCTCATAGGCGAACAAGTTTTTAAATGTGCGGGCCGACTGGGGTTCTTGTTCTCGCACCAACCAACCGGCACCGACAAATGCATCGGTGACATCTGGCATTTCTTGTTGAATGCCCTCTAGGGTATTGTGTAACTCTGGATCGAAAGCGATAAATTTTACTTCTTCAGGACTCATTAAAACGAGAGGACGGCCTCTGAGTTTATAGATATCACCCGAGCTTCCAGGAATAAATTCTCCCGTATTTTGCCCCATGACTGGCCCAATCATAACGTTGGAGTCCAGAAATTCTAACGAAAAGAAGGTACCATCGACCGCAGCAACAGCGTCGGACTGGGCCACAATTTCAGTCAAGGGATAACGACTGTCCGCATGGATTGTTTTGGGTTGACCACCACTGATCAAGGTCATCGGCAGGTCATCAATCTCTACATCCAGCCGCTGAATCGGTGCCTCAAAGTTAAGGGCAGGCTTAACTCCTGGCAAGGGTGGTCCGCCCCAGGCGGATTCAATTACCTCATAGAAACGGGACTCGCCAAAGCGCTCAATGGTTAACAGGTCCTCTGACTCCCCCGCAAACTTGCCTGAATCATTGCGCATAATCAGACCAGCCCTGTAACCTGCTGCTTCGGTCGCTTCTACCACCCGCTCGTCGTGGTTGCCTTCTGGATAGGTAAAGTAATGAATTGGGATACCTAATTTATCTTCTAGACGCTCTTTAGCGACTTCTAACTCATAGCGCAATTCTGCATCCGACAGTTCTCGTAAGTCTCTAGGATGGGTGACACTGTGGGATACGATGGTAACCAATGGATCTTGGGCCATCTCTTCCACCTGTTCCCAATCGACGGTAGAGCGGCCAATAATATTACCGTCAACCTTGTCAGTAAAGATCGACAAGGCAACAGGGTAGTTATAGTACTTTGCTAGTTGATAAACATAGTCATAGTGACCAACATAGCCATCATCAAAGGTTAAAACAACAGGTTTTTCTGGCAACGGTACCCCTGTCCTGAGATGGTTAACCAACTGGTCAAGACTAATCGGTGTTAGGTTCTTGGCTTGAATCGCTCGAAAGTCCTCGTTTAAGCGAGAAGGAGTGATATCGAAGAAAACCTCTGTTTCTTCTAAGACATCGTGATACATGATCACAGGCACCCTGGCCAACTGAGCCCGTTCATGGAGTTGAGGCCATCGAACAGACTCTAGCTGTGCGTTTAGATGGGCCACCCACTGGGAAATTTGACTCTGACTACCCTGGTTTGCTTGGGTACCCCAAGCAGATAGGGTCTGCCCCAGACTATCAATAGAGTTGGAAGCCGGTAGTGCCGGGAAACAATAATAATCGTCAGCAGAGACGGCTGGAGATTGTAGCGTATCTACAGGTGTATCTATAAAAGAGACTAATTCTCCGTCTAAGTCGGTATCGGCAATCGTATTGAAAACAATGGGTGCGATCGCAGCCGACGGCAAACTAGCCGTAGCTCGCCCAAGACTGTTCGTCAGGCCATCCCCAAACGCCAGGGAAGAAACAACTCTGACATCTCCGCTACCAGACCCTCTGGCCCCATACAGGAGCCCACCCCCAAACGCTAATAACAGACTCGCCCCCAGGGCAAACCTTCTGCGTAACAAACGTGACAACATTGCTTGTGACTTAGCTTGGGAAGAAATGGTTAGATCACAAGCCTCCATCTGAGGATTCCTTACTATCTAGGGTTAAATTCATGCAATGTAAGCTACTACGTTTAAGCTAAGAAAACCTCAGCAAAAGATTAAGAAAAAATAAAGAACATGCCAATACCACTCCAACTAGCAGGGTAGCTTGGCTGGAGTGGCATTAGTATAGGTGCTTTTAAATGAACCGGTTCGGTATTGAACTTCAGAGGGTCCTAAGCTCCGAAGACTAAGCATAAGTTTATCGGAGGAGTGGGACAGATTTATCTGCCCATTAATAAAACGCCAACGTCGATTGCAAAACTTCAAAAATGCACAAAAATGCAAACTTAAGTATTTACCAAGGCAATCGACTACCATCCCAGGAGAAAAATGAGCCGTTATCGTCTAAGGTGACGTTTTCTAAAACCCCCATCAGTAGTCTTACCGTTTTTTCCACTGGAAAAAGTTTGCCTGGCGGAACGCCCCGTTGAAATGGCTCCGACAATTGGGTATTCGTCGTGCCAGGATGCAACAGCACAATCGCCGTTTGCTTACTGCGGCGACTGTATTCAATTGCTGCTGTCTTCAAGAACATATTCAAAGCAGCTTTAGATGCGCGGTAACCGTACCAGCCACCGAGACGATTGTCTTCAATGCTGCCAATTTTGGCAGAGATAGTGGCAAACACATTAGGGGTTGTATGGTTTAGCAACGGTAGTAAATGTTTGGCTAAGAGGGCCGCTCCAATGCTATTCACCTGAAAGTAGCGCATGAGGTGCTCAGCATTGAGCTGTCGCAACGCCTTTTCTGGGGTGATGTCCCCCTCGTGCAAAAAACCCACACAATTAATCACAAAATGAAGTTCAGGTGTACTAGTTTTGATCGCAGCGATACCGGCTTCAATTTGGGTTTCATGGGTTAAATCCATGGCCATGCAATGGAGCCTGCCATGGGTCTGAGCTAACTGCAGTAGCTCTGCTGCAGACGCGGCACTACGGTACGTAGCAAAAATTTGGTCAAACCGAACGTCGTTGAGTAACTGCTTGACAAAGCCTAGACCAATTCCTCGACTCCCTCCAACCACCAGGGCATGCCCAGATTTTAGGTGCGAAAATATCGGCATTGCAGGGGGCATGGATGGATGGGACATAAAATCGGTGGCGGGGGCAATCGGACATTGGCGTAAGATAGCGCAGGCAGTTTGTACACGCTATATAAAGGAATAGACCGTGTCTGATATAAAGCCATCGATGAATCCATTTGCGGCATCCACGGACTTTATTGCCGGGGTAGATCCAACCACTGCACCGGAGGGGGTGGGATGGTGGTTTGGATTTTGTGGATCGCGGCTGTTGGTGACCGTGGAAAGTGATGGTGGGGAACAGGAGGAGATTAGCATTCCTCAGGAAGAGAGTTTAGATGCCCTAGGAATTCAGGTGTTGCGATCGCAATATCTGGGCACCTTAACCGACATCCCTTGCTATGGAGCAGAACTCCCCAAAGATCTAGAACTACCGCCTGGGCTAGCGCTGCAACCACTCCGGGGACTATACGGCCAACTAGACGATCAGCTGTTTGCATTAGCAGGCCGTGCTACCCAACTCGTCGAGTGGGACCGCACCCACCAGTACTGTGGCTGTTGCGCCACACCGATGGAGCAATCACGGCAAGAACGGGTCAAACGTTGCCCAAACTGTGGTCTTAGCCAATATCCCCGCCTCTCGCCTGCGGTGATTATGTTGGTATCCCGTGGCTCTGAGGTGTTATTGGCCCGTGCCCCCCGGTTTCGCGCAGGCATGTATAGCGTGTTGGCAGGCTTTGTAGAACCCGGTGAATCGCTGGAAGAAACCGTAGTGCGGGAGGTCCAAGAAGAAGTGGGCATTGAAATCACAGATATCCGCTACTTTGGGTCCCAACCCTGGCCCTTTCCCAATTCACTTATGATTGGATTTACAGCCCGTTATGCCAGGGGTGACATCGTCATTGATCCAAAGGAAATTGAAGCTGCCGACTGGTTTACCAAAGAATCTCTACCCCCCGTACCTGGAAAACTCAGCATCGCCAGAAAGCTAATTGATTGGTTTATCGAAACAGGCAATCATGAATACTCCTAGCCACGTCATTTTTAACCTTGCATTGCTGGGTCGCCGGTCGCAACCACACCTCAACAGCCCCATTTTTTGGGGGGCCATGGTGCCAGATTTAGCCATGTTTGGCTTCTATGGGTGGGCCAAATTGATCGCCCAGATGGATGAAGCCACCATTTGGGACCAAGCCTACTATGACCCCTTTTGGCAAAATATTTTTGATGTCGGCAACTCGATTCCTCTGGCGTTAGTAGCAATTGCGATCGCACTTTGGCTCGGCAAACGCTATCCCACTTGGCAGCCAGTGACCACGGGCACTATTTTTTTATCCATTAGCGTTATTTTTCACTGTCTGGGCGATTTACCCGTGCATGTGGACGACGGTCATCGACATTTTTGGCCCCTGACTAATTTCCGGTTCGAGAGTCCTGTTTCCTATTGGGATCCTGAGCACCATGGCGGTATCGTTGCCCTGATTGAATTTTTTCTCGTCATGGTAGCCAGTGTACGGGTTTGGCGATTATTAAAATCACCCTGGCTAAGAGGCTTCCTGCTACTCAGCAATGGTCTGATGTGGGTCATTTATGCTGGGTTTTACCTGTAAACCTTATCCACGTTCAGAACGGTCGTTTTCACGGTGAAGCCTCTCAAGGTTTCAAATTGATCGTGGTTTAGTCCAAGCCCATCACGGTACCGTAGCAGTGTGATGGCCATTCAAGCTTGGAGTGTCTGATTAAAACCTATGGGGCCAATCGAATCTTGGGAAGGCACGACGTCATCTGATGTCGTATCTGCCGATGCCGATCTGCTGGCATCCTTGCAAGCAGGTCAAGTAGAGGCTCTGCGTACACTGTATCAACGTTATGGACGGTTAGTGTATACGCTGTCCCGTCGCATTCTCCACAGTGATGAAGAAGCTGAAGAAGTTACCCAGGATGTCTTTCTGACGCTGTGGCATAAAAACACCTATCAAGCCAAACGAGGCTCCCTCAGCCGCTACTTGGTAGTGTTAGCTCGCTCCCGCTCGATTGATAAGCTGCGATCGCAAACTTCCCATCGTCAGCGTTTACAAAAATGGCACATGATCATGGCTGACGACGCGTCTACCCCTCTAGATATCGCCACCCTAACCGAGCGAGGAGAGCTGACCCGCCAGGCCCTCAGTAAGTTGTCAGACAAAGAACGTCAGGTGATTGAAATTGCCTATTACGAAGGCCTCAGTCAATCAGAAATTGCCCAGCGTCTCAACATTCCCTTAGGCACCGTTAAATCACGCTCCCGTCAGGCCCTCCGCAAACTTCGCCAGGCCTTACAAAATCACCTCTAACCCCTACCGAACTTATACGTCTTCCCTCTTTGCCAGATTATGCCGTTCGATTCTTTATCCACTTCAGACCCGCATCCCGATTGGCATGACTTACTTGCAGGCTATGCTCTTGGTAACTTGTCACCTGAAGAACAAGCAACACTCCAGCAAATTTTGACCGAGCAGCCTGAACTTAAAGCCGACGTTCAGACATACCAGGAAACCCTGGCCCTTGTGCCCTATGCCCTAGAGCCACAGGCGCTACCCATGGCATTAGAGGAAACAATTGTCGCCGCCGCCCAAGCCGGTCAATCCCTCTCCCACCAAACCCACCGCACAACTCGCCCCAACTCCAGACAAATTCCTAGACAACCATCCTGGTATAGTGGTGCGATCGCCGCTGCCCTATTAGTTGCAATGTTCATGGGGTTTGATAACTATCGCCTACGCCAACAGCAGAGAAGCCTGCAAGCCCAACTAGAAACCACACAAAACCAGTTACAAAAACAATTGAAAGCCTTGGCGCAAGCCGACGCTAAAGCCAATCAAACTACAGCCAGCTTTGAGCCAGTCATCGACATTCTGCGCCAACCCAATGCGTTGGTGTATTCCTTAAAAGGCACCGATGAAGCATTAACGTCATCTGGTAGCCTGCTCACTCTCCCTGATCATTCAGAAGTACAACTGGTATCCCACAATTTGCCTGTTTTGCCAGCGGACAAAGTCTACCGCCTCTGGTCCGTCGTTACCGAGGAATCAGCCCCCTTATTTTGCGGCCAGTTCAACAACACTGAAATCGGTAATGTCCAATGGACAGTGCCCGATACCCTGTGTAATGCCAAACCAGTCAAGGTGATTATTACCATTGATGCCGTTGTCGATCCACCGGTACCCAAAGGCCCAGCTGTCCTTACCGGTAATATTTAAAGCTGAGCCATTTTTTTATCCTTGGTTTAGGGGAACCTCAGTAAAATCTCAGACTTGATGCTCATTCTGGTAATCAAAACAGTCTAGTTTGATACCAGGAGGTCTCTATGCAAAGCTTTGACGCTTCAAGTAGGCTTTCGAGTGGAGCCCTGGCAGCAATGATAGTACTCGCAATCCCAATGCAGACCCTTGCTGCTATGTCTGTCCAGCAACAGCTCAAAACTGATACCCCCCAGGCTCAGACCACCATTAAGGAATGGCACTGGCGTGATATGGCATTTTGAGGTTAGTCCGAACAGAACAATGTTCTCTAACTGAGATTGAGTGGATCAACATCGATGGTTAGCCTGACTGATTTGGGGAGGTGCGATCTCAGCACAGTTAAATCAGGAACAGCCATATCCAGGGGCAGTTTCAGCAACACATGCCAGCGATAGCGTCGGGCTACCCGCACTATAGGGGCTGGTGTCGGGCCTAATACACTGGCCCCCAATAGACCATCGGCCCAATCCATCGGCTGCTCTCCCTCAACGGCAACTAGCCCTGGAAGCTGTTGAGTACAGAGGTCCGCACAACATTGGGCAGCGGTTTCTGCCTCTGCCTCTACAGGACTGGTCAGCCTCAATAGCACTAGACGACCATAGGGGGGATAGCCTAGCAACTGCCGGTGTTTGATTTCATGGTCGATAAATGCTGAGTAACTATGGTCTTTAGCCGCACCAACCACTGGATGCTCTGGTGTATAGGTCTGTAAAATCACCTGGCCAGGTCGTTCTCCTCGCCCTGCTCGCCCTGCTACCTGGGTCAATGTTTGAAACGCTCGCTCTCCTGACCAATAGTCAGGCATATGCAACAACCCATCGGCAGCCACCACACCCACCACTGTAATTTGGGGCAGATCAATGCCCTTAGTGAGCATTTGAGTCCCGACCAAAACATCAGCTTCACCACCGGCAAACCGTTCCAGCAAAGCCCGATGCGCTCCCTTAGCCCGAGTTGTATCACTATCAAACCGCAGACAGCTTAGCCCTGGGAACTGGCTCTTTAACTCATGGACAATACGTTGGGTGCCGCTACCAAAGAACTTTAAGTAGGGCGACTTACAATTAGGGCACACCTCGGGATGTCTCTGGCCATAGCCACAATAGTGACAGCGGAGGTGAGCCGAACCACCATCCTCCTGCGGCTGATGATAGGCCAGGGACACATCACAATCCGGGCAGTCCATCACATGACCACAGTTGCGACAGGAAACAAAGCGACTATGGCCCCGCCGATGAATAAACAACAGGCCCTGTTCCCCCTTAGCCTGCATTTGCTCCAGGGCTGTTTGAAGCGAACGACTAAAAACAGAGCGGTTCCCTGCCTGCAGCTCCAGACGCATATCGACCACGTTAACGGGGGGTAAGGGACGTTGATGCACCCGATTAGGCAGAGATAGATATAACCGCTGGTGTAGGGGCGTCGCATGCAACGCCCCTACACCAGCGGTAGCTTTAACCCCAACCCACGTCTCCAATGCAGGGGTCGCCGATCCTAAAATCAGAGGACAGTCAGCCATTTCCGCTCGCCACTGGGCTACGGTGCGGGCATGGTAACAGGGGGCAGGCTGATCTTGCTTAAAACTACTGTCATGCTCCTCATCCAAAATAATCAGCCCCAGATTTGGCAATGGCGAGAAAATAGCGGAACGAGTCCCGATCACCACCTGAGGGTAGCCAGCTAGCATTTGTCGCCAGGTATCATAGCGTTCCCCTTGGGATAAACCACTGTGATAAACACAGACTTGCTCACCAAAACGGGCCTGAAATCGATCGGTAAGTTGGGGGGTCAATCCAATTTCAGGCACCAATACTAAAACAGAGTTACCGGCCCGTAATCGCGACACAATCGCTTGCAAATACACCTCTGTTTTACCGGACCCCGTCACCCCATGGAGCAATACCTGAGCATAACCAATTAGTTGATTTAAGCGGCTGAGTACCTGACTTTGGTCAGGAGTCAGCGTCTTTGGCTGGTCTGCCTGAGCTTGTGAATGACTACTGACCCGTAGCTGCTCTCGGGGCTCAATGGTGAGATAGCCTTTGCTCGCCAATCGCTGTAGCGTCGCGCTGGTAGTACGCAGTCTTTGCAGAGCATCACTGAGCCAGAGATCACTCCCATAACGCTGCAACGTGATTAAAATTTCCCGCTGACGACTAGTTAGGCTCCCTGCTGCGGGAACACCATGGGAAATTAAGCTAACGGCCTGACGCTGCTGAGGACGAGGTGGCCTGGGAACCGTTAAATAACTTTCTACCCAACCATGGCTTAGCAGCTGACTTAGTCCGGCTTGTGCCTGTCGATGCTGACCCTGCAAATAACGCCACGTGTAATCACCTCTGGGACAACGGCATAGGGCCTCTAACAAAGCTCGGGCTGGCGGATTAAGACCAGGTAACGTAGCCAATAAATCTGGATTCTGGGGGGATTTTTTTAATCGAATCCTGCGTTGAGAACGGCCTAATAAACCCGGTGGCAATGCTGTTCGAATCACCTGAATTAGAGCTGTCTGATAATAGTCAGCCACCCGTTGCAATAATTTCCAATAATCTTTAGAAAAAAAGCCTCGGCTAACAATGGTTTCAATGTTTCGAAGCTGATAATCGATGTCAGCTATTGATGAGGTCGATAATAATCGAATTGCGATCGCACCTAGCTGCCGCCCTCCAAATGGGACACTGACAATATCGCCTGGCTCAACTGCAAACTCTTTAGATATTCTGTATGTATAAAGTCCCTGAACACCAGGACAGTCCACCAATACTTCAACAGCATCAAAAGGCCTCCCAGCAGTAGTTTTAGAACAAGACATTCAATTTAAACTAGGGATAAACGTAGACGTCTATAGACGTCTATCCAACAAAAAATAGCGCTCTCAAACTATTAGATACCAGGCAAAAAATAGGTGTTTTTACACAAGCTTTCAAAGCTAAATGTCATGAAAACTTTACATGTCGCAAAGAATAGAATTAAACGTTACAAAAGCTACAAGAACCTTGATAAATAAGAGTTTTCATCCTCCAAAAAATATCATGGTGGACAGTGCTCCAGAATGATATTGGTATAGTGGAATTAGGGCTAAATGTAGTCCTAACTTAAATGATAGCTAGCTGCATCCTTCAGCTAACTTTTCAGACCCCTTCAGGCACAGAATTTTCTTGCGGAACTATGGCTCCTTCTGTTAATTCCCCAGAAACAGCAGTAATTGACGCTTGGACCGAGATGGAGCAAGCGCCCCAATCTAAGAAGAGCAATAATCGTCAAGGTAGTCAGTTTAGCGAAGAATCGCAGGGTCCTAGTTGGGACCGGTCAGACAGTAACGGACAAGACGATGATTTAGGTGGTGATCCAACCGCTGAATTGACCGCAGAAGTGGCCTCTGCCTATAAAAAGACCTTGGCTGATGATGCAGTGGGAGCTTTCTTCAAGGAAATGGCTCGATATCCATTGCTCAAAGCGGACGAAGAGATAGAGTTAGCTCGCCAAGTCAAATTTCTAGCCGATGTAGAAGCGTTATCGAAACAACTAGGTGAACAGCTCAAGCGCACCCCCAGCCGTTTGGAAATGGCTAATGCACTGGACTGTAATGAAGATGAGTTTCAGCATCGTTTAAAGTATGCCCGCACTGCCAAGCGGAAGATGATCCGCTCTAATCTTCGACTGGTTGTTTCAATTGCCAAGCGCTATCTAAACCGGGGTGTGCCTTTCCTGGATTTGATTCAGGAGGGCGCGTTAGGTCTCAATCGTGCCGCTGAAAAGTTTGATCCCGACAAGGGGTATAAGTTTTCTACTTACGCTTATTGGTGGATTCGCCAGGGTATTACCCGGACCATTGCTAATGATGCCCGGACGATTCGATTACCTATCCACATTGTCGAAAAGCTGAATAAACTCAAAAAGACCCAGCGAGAGCTGCGCAAACAGCTTAACCGTGCACCAACTGAGACTGAACTAGCCGCAGAGTTAGACCTTACCCCTGAGCAGTTGCGCAGTCTACAACAGGTGCGACGCAAGTCTCTTTCCCTAAATCATCGAGTGGGCAAAGGTGAAGATACAGAACTGATGGAGTTACTAGAGGATGGGAGTACTCTGTCACCTGAGTCTCGGATGAATGAGTCGATGATGCGTCAGGAGATTTCCGACGTATTGACAGAGGTATTAACTGAGCGTGAGAAGGATATTATTTCCCTGCGCTACGGTTTAACTACTGGAGAACCCCACACCCTCGAAGAAGTAGGTGGCATCTTTAATCTATCGCGGGAGCGTGTGCGGCAAATCCAAACGAAAGCGATGCGCAAATTACGTCGCCCTCAAGTTGCCTCTCGCCTAAAAAACTGGCTCCGATAGCTATTTAACCTAAATCAACTGCTAAAGCCCTCTGATAGCGTTTGCATCGGAGGGCTATATATGCTGCCTAAATTTGCTTATGGGTATCAGCAGAAGAACATGCCGCTTTGAGTTGGCATCCGACCTATTTAGAAAATCAGGTAAATAAAACATGTAGCCAATGTTACGAAATACGCTGTAACGTTGGGGACACATTTTTTTAAATATTTTTCGTATGATTATGTCTGAATATCAGTGGTGTAAGGGACTTTATGGACTATAAACAGGAACGAATCACGACGATTCATGACTTTGGTTGTGATTTGTCACGATTAGAAGAGCGATCTTTGGAACTAATCCGTGAAACGCCAACCGCTGTTTTAATTCCATCCCTCTATGAAGAACTAGAACGACCTGCCCTCACGCGTATTCGTGACCACCTTAAAGCTTGCGCCTTTGTCAATACCATTGTAGTCAGCCTCTATGCGGATACGGCAGAACAGTATGCTAGCGCGGTCGAATTTTTTGCTCCTTTACCCCAAAAGACCCATATCATTTGGGAAAATGGCCCACGAGTGATTGCCTTGCTCAAAGAACTCCAAAGCATGGGGCTTGATTTGTTAGTTCATCGCGGTAAAGGACGAGCGGTATGGCTGGGGTTAGGTCTGGCTACATTGCATGCAGGTGCGATCGCACTCCACGATGCTGACATCACTACCTATGATCGCTCCTATCCCTTAAAGCTGCTCTTTCCCATACTAGAGCCTGAGTTTGGCATTGCCTTTACCAAAGCCTACTATGCTCGCATTAGCAACGAACCTCATAAAATCAATGGTCGTGTCACTCGGTTATTTGTAGCCCCACTCTTGCACTCCTTGATGGATGTGTGGGGCCATCGGGACTACATATCGTATCTATCAGCCTATCGATATCCACTTTCTGGTGAGTTTGCCCTTACCAGTGATCTAGCCCTAACCACTCGTATTCCTGCCAACTGGGGATTAGAGGTGGGACTGCTGGCTGAGGTGTATCGTAATATTGCCCTCAAACGTATTGCCCAAGTAGATTTAGGCACATTTGACCATAAACATCAAGATATCGGGCAATCTCCAAGCCAGGGACTACAAAAAATGTGTCGAGATATTTTGCAATCCCTGCTACGCACCCTAACCGAAACTGAGCAGGTGGTGATTGGGAAAGATCAGTTAAGGTCGCTGCGCATTAAGTTTCGCCGTGAAGCCCAAGATCTGGCACGACAGTATTTTGTTGACGCTAAATTCAATGGCCTACAATATGATCGCCATCAGGAAGAAAACATCCTTGAACGGTTTGAAGAGGTAATTGTTAAAGCTGGAGAACAGTATCTAGAAGATCCCACAGGCACTGAAATTCCAGATTGGACCCGTGCTCTGGCAGTGATACCTGATTTACGTCAGCGTTTGGGTCAGGCCGTTATCACAGATATGCAGGAGGCGCTAGAGCATCGGGTAATCAATCCCTTTAATGAACTTGGCACAACCAACAGTCAAGTCATCAACCCTAGTAGCGAAGATTTAGTTTTGACCTAAACATTTTGTCGAGGCATTGCATGCAATGCCTCGACAAAATGTTGTCCTTTAGAGTGCAACTCGACTACTAGAACTTCGGAAGGTAACATTCACCCCTTCGCTCGTTTGCTCTAGCACAAGCAAGGGAGTTGGTTTGGCTTTTTGATCCCAATGCATGGTGGCCAAGCGACCTAGCAAAGTAGGTTGCCAAAACTTATCATCCCGCTCGGGGCTGAGAAAGTTCTCAATGCAATCAATAATCTCTTGGACTGTAATAGAAGTCGCCTGGGTAGGCAGTTTTACCAGCTTAATTTGAATGCGGAACAAGACTCGTTTTTTCTGTTGTCCATCCTGGACGGTTTGATAGTCCACATCAAAGATTTGATCCACAACCCGTGGTTTAGATGCAATGCCAACTACACCTTGCTGCGCCTGCTGCGGTCGAAGTGCAAGGGTAATTCGCTGTTTTACCTTAACTTTCAGCTGGTTTAGAACAGAGAAATGGAACTGTTTTTCTTCCATTCTCATTCTGAGATAATCCAGATTGAAATCTCGAGAGTGAACCAGGTCTGGATTTTTCTCCATCTTACTGATGGTAGAAAGCGCCAGCTTAACGCGCTTTTGTAGCTCCTTATTCTTATAGGCCTCAAATTTTAGCTTTTTGCGGACTCGTGCAAACTGTAGCTGAGAAACCACGCCCAAAATCAGTAATAATGCTGCTAAACCAATTGAAGTATACAGCCATGGATTCTTGGGCTGAGCAACAGCTACAGGTGTCTGAGCCACTGAGGGCTTAAGCCCAATAACAGAATAAGACATAGCTAAGGAATAATGCTATCCGGTTACATTTAGCATGCCCTATGCCCTGGTTTCCGGACTAAGAGGATATATCTAAACACATGTGAAACCTGTGTAAAATCTCGATAGCCATGGGTACAATTAATGACGCCATCTTGCGCGATATCCCCGAGCATCCAAATGGCTTAAGCTCGGAAATCTACGATAACGCCCTAGACCACCAGGCCACCAAGGATCGAGTGCCCAGTAAATCTGGTCTCCAGAGAGCCCATCGACATAAAAGTCGATGGCATCTCCCACAATGTGACGACTGTTGGAGGCTCCACCCACCTGACGGTTGATATCCGGTGGACGATACCAGCTAGTAATCCGGAAAGGACGACCAATGCGATCGCGAGCTTGCTGGGCTAGCTTAGCAATGCGCACCATCCCGTCGACAGTGGCCTGATTAGGCGGCATCCGCGTACCACCACGGGTCGCCTCGGACCAAGTAAAGTTGCCATTGGGAATAATGGAGGCCCCCAGCTGAATATTGTAGGGAGTCCAGCGAGTCGGTCGGGGTGGCAACGGTGGCGGTTTTGGTGCTGGCGGTGCTTCCACCGAATCACGGTTCGCACGGGTCATCCGACGCACATCCTCAAACAACGACTGAATCGCATCCATGCGTCGGTCGAGTTTACGCCAGATCTGCACCAGGCGAATCAATGATTCTCGCTGTTCCTCTGTTTCCTTATAAACATTAGGCACACTTTCAATAAACGCCAGCAGTGACTGATCCACCTTTTGAGCCGCTTCAGCCAGGGCAGCAGGATTATCCTTATTGGCCGTCAGAAACTGGGGTGTGGCCCCTAGTTGACTTAAGGCCGTTGGCCGTGAATCCAATCCCTTCCACATGCGGTAGGTCTCGGTAAGCGCAAATCGATGATAGCCATCCCCTTTATAGTTATCAGGGACCCTCTGAACAAATGCAATCAGGGCTGGATCGACAATTTGCAAATTGGTTTCTGCAGCCCGTGGGTCGCTGCTATGTAACCATTCGATGGCTTCCTCACGAGAATCGAGCTGCTTCCATAGCTGGGTCAACCGCAACAGCGCTTCCCGCTGATGGGGATAGCCCGAATAAAACCGAGACACCTGCCGAATAAAGTCTGTCAACCCCTGATCCAGGGCAACTTCATCCACCACATCATTGGTAATTGCCACATTCATGGCCTGAATGGTGCTGCGATGGGAGTCAAGCTTGCGCCAGATACGAGCCGCTTCTAACAGAGACTCTCGCTGGAAATCTAAATGGCCATAATTGGGTGCAATCCGCTCTGAAAATGCCAGCAACTCATCATCTAACTCCACCAGATTGTGGGGTAGTTGCTGTGCCCCATAGTCATAGCCAATATCTTCCAGATAGGCCGCTAAAAGCTTTTCAGCATTACTACTTTCCAGACGCGCCGCATTGTTCTCAGATGCCGATGGCATATATCCTTCAGCAATACGTTCGATAAAGCGATCGCTATAGCGCCCCTTAGCAGCATCCCATAAATCACTGCCACGCCAGCCGCTTGCCGTCAGCGAACTGGTCAGACTACGCAATGTATTGGCCGCATACTGAACCTGCTCAGGAAATGTGTTGACCTGATCAACAGGCACTTGATGGGCAGCGGATATGCCAAGACCGGTCTCACCATCCATCAACCGTGGAGAGTGATGCACCGCATAAAGCCCCGCCAAAATAGGTTTATGGATGCCGGCTCTTTCAGCCTCTAGAAGATAGTAGTAGTTGCGCTGATCGGGTACGAGTTCTGCCATAGTTCACTGGGCTAAAACGTTTTACCTTGACAAGGGCAAGTGCCTGATTATAGGACGTCTTTGCCCATTACATCTGTTATCTGCATGCATTACTGCTAAGCTGTGGCTTCTAACGTATATCAGTTTCTTGATCACAAGGGAATTCCTTAATCAAAATCTAGTGCTTATCTGACAAGATAAACTTTGTTCACGTACAAATCCGTAGTTTTACCGTTGAGGAACCTCCAGGTTGCAACTTGGAAATGTTTAATCATTGGCAAACTAGCGCCACGGGCCACGAGCAAGGGGATGACGAGCATGACAGGCAATCGATTACAGGCGTTAACCACACCACTCGCTCGTCAGGTATTGGCTCAGATTCGTCTAGTAGCAACGGATATGGACGGTACTATCACCCAAAAGGAGGAGTTTAAAGACTCGCTACTGGTGATGTTAGACCAGTTGAGAGTGGCGGGAATGCCGGTGCTGATTACCACTGGCCGTTCAGCGGGTTGGGTGCATGGATTGCTGCATTATTTGCCTGTCGTACTTGCGATCGCAGAAAATGGTGGTCTCTACTTTACTAAAGAGAACCGCTATCCTACCTTCCTGCAGCCAATTCCAAGTAATCACAGACAATTGTTGGCAGATCAATTTAACAGGCTACGCCAAAAATATCCCCACTTAACCGAGTCCAATGATAATGCCTTTCGCCTAACCGACTGGACCTTTGAAGTTACTGGGTTAAGTCTGACAGACCTGGCATGGATGACCCAAAATTGTCACGATAACGGCTGGGGCTTTACCTACAGCACCGTTCAATGCCACATCAAACCCTTCCCCCAAGACAAAGCCAGTGGCCTAACCCAAGTGATCGCCCAGCAGTTTCCAGATTTAGCACACCATCAGGTGTTAACCATCGGCGACAGCCCCAACGATGAAAGCATGTTTAACCCTGACCAGTTTCCCCATTCGGTCGGTGTTGCTAATGTGCGTCATTATTTAGACAGTCTGGCCCATCATCCGGCCTTTATCACCCAGGCCGAAGAAGGCAAAGGATTTGGCGAATTGATGGAGGCATTGTTGCAATCTCGTTAATCCATCTTCATCTCTGTAGGGTAATTATATGCAATGCCCTTACAGAGAGAATTCTATAGGGGTCAATATTTTTCTTTCCCATCTGGCCTCGCCATTAGACAATAATATCCAGCTTTATTCTGATGGCTATGGCAAACAATCTGCGATCGCGGCGTTGGACTATTTCTCAAGTACTGATGTGGGTGGGCATTGTCATTACCTTACTGTTTGTACTGGTTGCCCTATTTACACCGTTAATGCAGCAATGGGGATGGATTCAAGATCCCCTAGTCACTCTGGAAAACCCCATCCATGTGCCCCCGTCTAGTGAGTATTGGTTTGGCACTAGCCGTCAGGGCTACGACGTCTTTGCCCGCACCCTGTTTGGAGCCAGAGCCGCATGGCAGGTAGTGCTTTTAGCCACTGCTATGAGTGTAGTGGTGGGGGTCCCCCTCGGCATGGTCAGTGGTTACCTGGGTGGCAAGTTAGATCGCGGTTTGCTGTTTTTTATGGATACGATCTACACCCTGCCAGTATTGTTGTTGGCGGTCACGCTAGCATTTATTTTAGGCAAAGGGGTGGTAAATGCCGCTGCAGCGTTGAGTATTGCCTATGTACCTCAGTATTACCGAGTGGTGCGAAACCATACGGTTAGCCTTAAAACAGAGCTATTTGTAGAAGCGGCCCAAGCGATGGGAGCCTCTACCTGGGCAGTGCTCTCCCGTTATTTATTCTTAAACGTAGTACAGAGTGTACCGGTACTTTTTACGCTTAACACGGCGGATGCGGTCCTAATTTTGGGGGGACTGGGTTTCCTGGGCTTAGGACTACCGGATGAGGTACCTGAGTGGGGTAGTTCTTTGCGCCAGGCATTGGATGCACTGCCTACCGGTATTTGGTGGACAGCGTTGTTTCCTGGATTGGCGATTACCGGTATGGTCACCGGATTATCTCTAATCGGCGAAGGCCTAAATGATTTAGTAAACCCACTAGTACGCAAAGAAAATTGAGACAAATCCGGTAGAAGGATTGTATGCAATGCTTCTACGGTGTGATCTGCATCACCCCAAAAACTCAGTCTCGTTTAACGAGCTTTCATACCCCACTCAGTTGGGGGTCAGACATCTGTTAGGCAACCCGTTGATAGTTAAGGCAATCGTTCATTCGCTCTGATTGGAAGCTATCACTATGAAAAAAGTACTCACCACACTTTTTATGACAGGATTAACGGCTAGTACACTCGGTTCAGTTTTGGCAACATACACACAAGTCATCGAAAATAGCGTTTACGGTTACCTAACCCCCTCTAACTCCCCCTTCGTAAGGGGGAAAACTGGAATTTCCCTCCTTGCGAAGGAGGGATTGAGAGAGGTAATGCAGGATTTTGGGCCTCTTACGAGATGTCTGTACACCGTAGCGTCTTAGGGCATTACGCTCAATCTTCCTAAGAGGATTCCAGACGTTTGCGCCATTCTGCGTCGATTTTGTCGCGGTTAGCAATTTCCTGGTCAATTAAATCAGTTTCAGTCGTGTAAGCCAGGTTATCTTTGCCCACAATTGTCTCGATAGCAAACTGTTTTGCGTAGTCTAGCTTACGCTGAACCGTCTTACCGACTAGACTTTGACGCTGAAGGTTACGGGCATCAATGTTTTTGTTTTGTTGCTGCATTCTAAAGTAGCGCAACATCGGAATGCCCAGAAAGGCAATGCCATAGGCAAGAAATAGATCACACAGGGAATAAACCAAACCGATAAAGCCACCAGCTGTCCAACCAGCGGCAACATAGGCAAGATAAATGGACCCGACCACCAGCAACGTCCCCAAGCCAATGGCGATCGCAATTTGATTTGAACTCGCACTGGAAAAGCGACGTCTGGTTTCTTTGAGAAATGCTGGCACCGACTGGGGTTTATAGTTGTTGGCGGTGACTTGTAGCTCTGGGAAGAAATAGACTAAATCACCCTGGGGACTGACTTTAGGACGACCGTTAAAGCGGCTAAGGGCAGGGATCACATAGTCTTCCAGGTCATCATCCAGGTTGGCATTATCGAGGTAAGGAGCTAACTCTTCGGCGGAAACAGCCCCCCGTTTGTTACGAATGACAGTTGCGATCGATCCCCAGCGCCGTTCATCTAAATCCTTATTGGGGTCACCATCACCAAACAAAAACGAAAACACCGCTTCTAGAAAATTCAGATCGTGACGGTTGCGATCGCGACCGCCCCCCACCTCACCATAGCGATCATACCGACGGCGTGGCCCATAGCTAAACCAGTAAAACCAATCATTACCAATCCATAGCCAAGGATTAAACCCTATGCCGCCGCTGTAGCCACCACGATTATCCTCATCCCGCTGGGACTGCATACTAATCTGGATAGCAATAATCGCCGCAAACACCAGCACCACCGCCAGGATAAGCATGATGCCAAAGGAAATTCGAATCAGGTAAAACAAAACCGCCCAAATCTTGGCCCAGGTTTCCTGCCAACGCAGCTGCCAGTATTGATTACGTAAAATCGCCCGAAACTGACGAGGAAACTCATAGGCAATATCCCCCGTCTCAGACACCTGCATATGGGCTTGAGTCTGAGATGCCAGGGCCAACACCCCAGCTTCTGCCTGACTAATATTCAATCCAGTTTTAGCGGCTACATCACCGGCAGTCACCCTATATTCGAGGGTTTCAACCGCTGTCATGATGTCCTGATTTAGCTCCATAGGTTCCTTTGAAGGGGCTTGCTCATAGCGATTCTCCTAGTATAAGAAGCCCAATCCAGCATTTGCCATGACGGTACAAGTGTGGGTTTCCGAGAAGCCAATAAAAAAGCTGGACGTCCTAGCTTGTCCAGCTTTTCAATTTAGTTTCAGACTGACTGAAAACACTAAATTTATTTAAGTCAAGCAAAACACCTAATGCCTGAGTTGCTGACCAATACATACAGGTAACTCAAGCAATTAATTATTACCTGTAATTTGATCCTTGATGTCGCCCAGAGTACTCAGCAACTCACTCCGATTACTCGCTTTAAATAGGTAACGATAGATAAACCAGCCCGTGTAAATCAGACCAATCAACTCCATGGTTGGAGCGAGGACCGGAATCTCATTAATCGCCGCCAAGATAGCAAACATTATCTTAATGCCAATGAGACCACCAAATACAAGACCAATTACAGTAATAGGGCGTTTGTACTCATCAAAGGTCTGAACCACGTATTCTGGGGCATCCCCTAGGACACTGGCGACTTTAGACAGCACTTCCTTAGCTGGGTCATTGCTTTCAGCAACAGCAGTATCAGTGCTTTCAGCAGCAGTAGTGCTTTCAGGCGTCACGTTTTCTTCTGGGGAATTAATATCAGTACTCATGTTTATATTGAGAATTAACAACCTAGGAGCGGATTGCCTACGCTCACCTACCATGTCAGGGGATGGCTGGTGACTTAGTTATCAACTTCTGAAATTAAGTCACCATTGGCACAAATGCAAGCGACCAACCGTGCACTCTTGGTCATGCAGACATGCATGATCGAACCAAGGGCTATTGCATGAAGCCAGCACACCTTAAATAGTTTATTCTGACTTGGTAGAAGAATAATATCGTTCACTGATACATAGTCAATTTCAATCATTAACCCAGTTAAGTTAAATCACATCTAAGTAGAAACTTGAAGTTTCCTCGACGGCAAAACTACAGTTCTGGACGTGAACAAGGGTTAAGATAAAACGTTTCAATTTGAGTCTGCCTTGCCATAGATATTGAAGTCATGACTACAATTAGAGCTACTGCATTCTCCAAGCGCTTATCGAAACCATCTATGGTGAGCTAAAGGGTCTCAAACCTAGTCAGCTCAAACAACTACGTCGTCTATACCATCAGCGCATTCCCGGTAGCCAAATCACTAACCGTGAATTTGCTCAGCGTTTGGCGGCCATCAGCACTGATATCAATCAACCGGTGTGTGCCTACATTGACCGGCGGGGCCATGTGCTCCGTGTTGGTGTTGGTTCCCCTCGGCAAACACAGATTCCTGCAATGGAGCTGCCGCGCTATGGTGCCGAACGTCTGTGTGGTATTCGCTGCATTGCCACTCAGCTAAAGTTGGAAAAACCTGATAATGCTGCTTTGACAGCCATGGCCCTACAACGGTTAGATGCCTTGGTAATGCTGACACTTACTGGCAGCGGTTTTCAACGAAAAGGGGGGGGCGCAACCGGGTACATTCGTGATGCCTACCTGGCTCATTTGGTACCGGACGAAACCCAACGTTGGTCAGTGTCTGATCCGATGGACCTGGAGAGTATCAGCCTTGAAGACTTTGCCGCTCTGACTGAAGGCCTAGAGGAAGAATTTCGGCGACTATTTGTGGCACAGCAGGTGGATGCTAGCCATGATCGGGTACTACTAGTGGGGTTACAAACAGATCGCATTTCGGCACGGCGGTTTAAAAGTGGCCTGGAAGAAATCGTGCGTTTGGTGGAAACTGCTGGGGGAGAGGTTTTAGAAACACTAAAACAAAAGCGGTCAAAACCTCACCCTCAAACTGTACTGGGGGCGGGTAAAGTCGATGAGGTGGCCTTAGAAGCGCAAACCCTAGGGGCGAGCCTAGTGGTATTTGATCGAGATCTCTCTCCGGCGCAAGTACGCAGTTTGGAGCAACGGATTGGGGTACGGGTGGTAGATCGTACAGAACTGATTTTGGATATTTTTGCGCAGCGGGCGCGGACGGGTGAGGGAAAGTTACAGGTGGAACTGGCTCAGTTGGAGTATCAGTTACCAAAGTTAACCGGTCGGGGACAGGCAATGTCTCGACTAGGGGGTGGTATTGGTACTCGGGGGCCTGGTGAGACAAAGCTAGAAACTGAGCGACGGGCTATTCAAAAACGGATTACGCGGCTGCAGCGGGAGGTGACTCAGCTCCAGGCTCACCGATCCCGTTTACGACAAAATCGTCAACACCATGAGGTCCCCTCGGTGGCGGTGGTGGGATATACAAATGCGGGTAAGTCAACGTTGTTGAATACACTGACCAATGCCGAGATTTATGCGGCGGATCAGTTGTTTGCGACGTTAGATCCGACAACAAAGAGATTGTCGGTGATAGACCGTGAGACCCATGAGAAGAGATCGATGGTCCTCACTGACACGGTAGGGTTTATTCAGGATTTACCGTCATCTCTGATGGATGCGTTTCGGGCCACGTTAGAGGAAGTAACAGAAGCGGATGCGTTAATGCATGTGGTGGATTTGTCCCACCCGGCCTGGCAGGACCATATTCGGTCAGTGATGGGAATTTTGGGACAGATGCCAACAACTCCGGGGCCAATTTTGTTGGTGTTTAATAAGTTGGATGCGGTAGATAGTGATACCCTCGCTGTTGCGAAAGATGAGTATCCACAGGCGTTGTTTATTTCGGCGGCACAGAAACTGGGGTTGGAGACGCTGCGACAGCGGTTGGTGCAGTTAGTGGATTATGCGATCGCACGCTAATAAACCTTTTCCACGTCCAGAAATGGATTGTCTTCAGCAAGAAACTTCCAGATTTTAACTTGGACGTGGTTTACCCTTCTTGCCTACGATCAAACTCTAAATGGTTCTGATTTGTCATCAAAGTGTAAGGGTAAGACACTTTCAATATTTTCAGTTGGGTGAGGAACGATGTAGTGGGAGGTGGCTTTTCCATTATTAGGGCAGTTATTAGCAGCGGTTATCCCTGCCTCCATGGCCCTATTGACCTCACCCACACGCCCGCGAATCCTAACAAACTGATGCCCACTATCGGCTTGACTAATCCCTAAAAGGGAAACCCGACCTGCTTTAACCATGGCATCTGCCGCTGCTAGTGAAGCTGGATATCCGTGGGTTTCGATTACACCGATAGCGTAAAGCATGGGAAAGGGTCCTAGTATAAAGCTGCCTTTCCCAATATACCTGAGACTCGACACCTGACACTCCACCTTGGCATGTTTATTGCGGCAGCTCAGAAGCAAAGATTAGAGAGGTTGCGACAGCATTTGGTGAAGCTGATTGATGCTGCTGTGACAGGCTAATAGCGTCAGATTTTAGGCAACCTAGATAAAATAGGCAGTAGACCATCATTTCAGTCGAACCCTACGGTGACTCAGACTGCACGCTCAGTGGTAACGCTGGTCGACAAGTTGAGCAGAAGTCAGCAAAAGTTTTTCAGCACCTAAATCAGCATAGAGTCGTACACCTTCAAATTCGATTGTGACTTGGCTATAAATCATTTTGATAGATATTTCTCTCAAAACTTATCTCAACTACTGTTGAGGCAAAAATCAAGTTTCATTATGTCTGGCTAACCGTTGCTCATCACCCGCCGCAGATAACCGTTGAATTCCAACAGAAAACTTCTCTGCGGTCAGTGTGCATGGGCTTTGTTAGGTTTCGATCGCTTGTTTCAAAACTGTGTATAAAAATGATAACTTCCAATCAATTGATTCATGTAATGACATTAACTTCCTCCAGAAACGTACCCTACAACAGCTTGCTTGAGTAACGCTTCTATTCGGCCTTTTTCTATGACAACAAGCTCCCTAACCGACTTAAAACAGCCTGGGCTGCCAACCGTCCTGATTGCGCCGCACCTTCCATATAGCCCTGATATTCATCGCTGGTGTGTTCTCCAGCGAAAATCAAGTTCCCGACGGCAAATTCCTGCTCGTAGTCTCCTTCGAGGTAAACATAGTCTTCCATAAACCCAGTATATTGTCCCGGTTTCCAGCAAGCGTAGCTACCTAGGGCATAATTATGAGTCGGCCAGTGTAGACGAGTCGCTTTTCCATTCAGGCTTCGGTTAAACCGGGAATCAGGTCATCGAGCATTTGCGTATAGACTCGGGCATTCTCTCGAACACTATAACGCTTGCTGTCAAACCCAATATCTCCTCCTAGATAAAAGGTAAGGGATCCAATTTCTGTTTCTTGCAATTGCGTGGTTTCAAAGAAGGTTTGGTAGGGGAGATCCGTAAATCCGAATCCGCTCAATTCTTGTTCCCGCCAAAGCGGGCTGTTGTAACCTGTTGCAACTTTGACATTGTTGGCATAGCCTACCTGATCAATAAACTGACGGAGGGAATCTGGCAAAGCCATTTGCATAGGAATACGACGCAAAACGCTAAAGGGAAGAGTCAAAATGACGATATCTGCATCGACATCCCTGTAGTTAAACGTGAGCCGGAAGCCGTTGTCCTGGCTGCGAAGGGACGTTAAGACCATGCCTGTTTCAATCTGGTCTTGCACCTCTTGGGCAAGTGCATCGGTAATAGCTTGAGTTCCGTTTTGGACAAGATATCGTTCGTCAGAGTATCCCGTGGGTTCAACGATTCCATCATCATTAACAGTTGGAGTCAGCCATATGAGGTTAAGGGCAGTTATCTCGTCAGTCTCAAGCCCCATCTCTGCGACCATTACAGTATCAATGAAATCCCGTAGCCATCCCGAAATGCCCAGGCGATCGCAATAGTCGGCAATCGAGAGGGCATCGAGTTCAACGCTGACTGTCTCCCAATCTTCATCCAGGCGATCGGCATCGACTGCGATTCGCTCAGCAACAGGGATCAGAGCCTCCGCTAGTTCGGCATTTGAGATCATGCGCCCGTCGTAGTAGTACAGATTTTGCAATGCCAGTTCTTCAGGCGTAAAGCGATCGAGCAAGGGCATATTCAGTTCTTCGGCGAGGGCGATCATATCTTCATGGTCGCTGTTGATATACTCAGCTCCGAGGTTTACCCAAGTATTTTTGCCAAGGGCATCATGTACTGTATACATCCTGCCGCCAACACGGTTAGAGGCTTCATAAATCGTGGCGCGATAGCCAGCTTTTTTGAGTTGGTATGCAGCATTGAGTCCGGCAACGCCTGCGCCAACGATCGCAATTTTGGGAGCATTCGCTTCTTGGGCAAGAAGAGCAGTTCCGAATCCTTGGCTTCCGACAGTCAGCATCGTTCCACCACCAAAAGCGGCGGCGGTTTTCAGAAATTTGCGCCGCCCCAATCGTCCTCTTTGCCCAGGCTTCTGGAGTTCCGGCAGTTCATCAATAGGCACTCCACGACGATTTGCAAGAGTTGCAGACCGCAGGGCGCGAGAAAATAGGCCAAATAAGGAAGTTCGTGCCATGTTGTATGAATGTCTCCTTTTAAAGCGAACCAACCTGAATTTTCAATGCTGTCGGGTAAAAGGATAGGTTTTATGTATAGCCTACTCCCTCCCCTCAGAACCGTGCATACAACTTTCACTGTACACGGCTCAAGCAAGGTCGATAGCTCAGCGATGCACTTGTTGATGGCAGACTCGGTGGAGTGCCATCAGATTGGAGGCATGATTCGTCCCACCTAGGTGTCGTGGCTGCTTGTGATGAATGTGGATGGGCTCTCCGTTGAATAGAGATTGACCGCACCATGGACATTGTCCCTGTTGCAAGCGAATAATCCGCTGAGCAGATTTGGGATAATCCCCCAGTTGTCTGGCCTGATTGCCTCGTAAAGCAAAATATCCCTGACATTCCGGGTCATTTGGACTAGCGCCCTCGAATGAGGACATGCCGTTGAATTCGGGTAGAGCCGATGCAATGAAGCACCATGCCAGTATTGGGGTCAATAAAACACCATTGCAGCAGGTCATCGACCGTCTGCACATCCTTGGCTACATCGAACGCATCGTCTGGAGTCAGACTATCCGAATTCCCCAAGAGGGAATGATTATCCGTCCTGATCCTGGTGATGTCTTGCGATACACCCAGCAGGAACGCACAATTTATCAGCCGTCATAATAAATCAAAGCTTACTGGAGGTAATGCGAAGTTCTTGTAGTTTCGCAAAGGCGCGATCTCATCCATCAATAACGTTTCTAGCTTCCTTAAGCCGTTCACCGTTTCAAACATCTCAAATCGAATATTTAAGCTAAGTGAAACCCATGGAAAATTTAGCTAGGACCTGATGTGTAGGAGAGGGCTGAACCATGGCAGTTTCCTTGGTTATATGAATATATCCATTTTATGCAGTTAGAGGATGCGATCGCACGCTACACCAACCCTCATACTTGATGGAGGCTTCCATTACAGGGAACCTCGCTATCTGATCGCTATTGGGATCAGCAACTTGTATCCAAGCTGCTGATTTAATCTCCCTATCATCCATTACGGTAAAAGGTGAGTATTTAGCCACGACTTTCAGGTGTCGGGCGCTGCCGTTTACCATTACGCAAATCTAGGAGCAAGATCGTGACACCCTTTGATGACACGCAAGCAGAAAAGGACTGGCTTGAAGCTGAACTTCAAGATACCCTCGACGAAGACTTTGAAATCGAACTTGAAGATGCATTACTCTCCCTAGAGATTAAGAAAATCTATCAAGCAAAGCATCAGGAGACGTTGCCTCGAAAGGAGTACTTCTTAAGTCTGCTCAAGTTGCAGGCAGAACTGATCAAGCTGCATGACTGGGTACAAGACACCGACGCAAAGGTTGTCGTTCTTTTTGAAGGACGGGACTCAGCTGGAAAAGGTGGGGTGATTAAACGCATTACACAGCGTTTGAATCCCCGCGTTTGTCGAGTTGTTGCATTACCAAAACCGACCGACCGCGAACAGAAACAGTGGTACTTTCAACGTTATGTTCCCTACTTACCGACGGGGGGCGAAATGGTGTTGTTTGATCGCTCCTGGTACAACCGTGCAGGTGTTGAGCGCGTTATGGGCTTTGCCACACCTGAGCAGGTGGAAGACTTTTTTCGGGATGTTCCCGAATTTGAAAGGATGTTAGTGCGCTCCGGCATTATCCTGATTAAGTACTGGTTCTCAATTGCTGATGATGAGCAACAACTTCGTTTCCTCATGCGCATCCATGACCCTCTGAAACAGTGGAAGTTGAGCCCTATGGATTTACAGTCTCGTATTCGTTGGGAAGACTACACTAAGGCCAAGGAAGAGATGTTTGCCCGTACGAATATTTCTGAAGCGCCCTGGTGGATTGTTCCAGCAAATGATAAAAAACGAGCCCGCCTAAACTGTATTCAGCATCTGTTAACCCAGATTCCCTACACTGAAGTACCCCATGACCTGATCCAGCTCCCTGAGCGGGTATTTAACACAGACTATGAACGTGACACCCTGCCGGACAAGCTATATATTCCACAGGTGTTTTAGAAGAACTTACAGGCATGGTGCGTTTCTGCAAATTTATCGGTGAAAGGGGACAAGTTATGTTTAGAAACGCACCCTAAAGCTTATCCTGCCTGTTGCCCTGGCGGGTGGGATAACTGGCCTATCTGTGGCCAATGCTAAGTTTGTGTAGCTGAGTAAAGGTGCGATCGCATTATTTTTCTTTTTCCATAGTCCGTTGCGACATTTTGAGAACCACTTTTCTCGGCAGCAGTGGAATAACCCAGTTCAGCATAAAACTCAAAGATGGCTCATTGATTTTTACCAATTCACCTTTCAGCATAGCCTCATAACCACATTGGGCCACTGACTCAGGCGATGCCGCATTGTCCCACATGGAGTTACCATCAAGATCGCCAGCGGCAACAAAGCCAGTGGCGACCGCACCAGGACACAATGCTGTTGACGTGATATTGGTATCCGCAAGCTCTTGGGCAATCGCCTGAGAAAACGAAATAACAAACGCCTTGGTCGCGTAATAAACTGCCTGTAGGGGACCTGGCAAAAAGCCTGCCGTGGACGCCACATGCAAAATTTTGCCAGAATTACGCTTGACCATTCCCTGTAAACATAGATGGGTCAGGTTCACTAGCGAAACCATATTGACCTGCATCATGGCCTGATCCTTGGCTAGATCCCGCTCATAGAATTTCCCATGGCCACCAAAGCCAGCATTGTTGATCAAAATATCGACCTGGATGCCAGCGGCTTCTGTTGCAGCAAATATCTTGTCAGCGGCATCTGGCTGGGCCAGATCAGCCACAATAACGGTGGCTTGGATATCATAGTTACCCTCTAATTCTGTCTTTAATTCGTTCAGTACTGGTTCGCGTCGGGCCACTAGTACCAGGTCTCCCCCGTTAGCAGCATGCAATCTAGCCAATTCAGCGCCAATGCCGCTGGATGCACCGGTTACTAATGCAGTGTTTCCCATCTTAGTTTCCTGACAATAAAGGATAGAAGACCGTCTGAGCGCAGACAAACGGCTGTGAACAGTTTTGTATATTAAACCTTGTCCACGTCTAGAACTAGAGCGTTTCCGTTTACTTCACCCCACAACGCTCATTAGCCGGTACTGCCTCCATCATCTTTTTAGGATTGGGTAAGTTCAAATTGTTCATAAATCTAATAAACCCCTCCCGCGTACGCCCAACAAAGCGAGGGTTTAATCGCTTTTCTTCGCCAATGGTCGAAACAGTGTGTCCCTTGTAGTCATGTCCTGGATATACCAAGGTCTCATTGGGTAACGAAAATAACCGTTGGGTTACCCGGTCATACAGCTTACCAGCATCACCTGCTTGAAAATCAGTTCGACCACAGCCCCTTATAAATAAGGCATCTCCGGTCAACAGATGAGTTCCATCGACCAGATAGGCCATGTGGCTATCCGTATGCCCATTGGTTTCAATGGCCTGGATAGTGATAGTACCAAGGCGTAGTCTCTCCTTGTTATTAACCGAGCGGCTGGCACAAACTGCCTGTGCTCCAGCCGGTACAATCCCCTCGCACCCTGTGATCTCGCGTAATTTCCCTGTGCCTGTAACGTGGTCAGCGTGAATGTGGGTTTCCAGACAGAATTTGAGCGTTAGGTTTAATTCTTGGATTAATCCTTGATCCCGTTCTATTTGCTCAAAGACCGGATCTACCAACGCAGCCTCACCGCTCGTAGCATCGGCAATCAAATAGGTGTATGTGCTACTCTCTTTGTCAAACAACTGGCGGAATATCATTGGGGGCATTCTACGAGTTGACTGTATATCTACGTCATTAGGGTAACTAACCCAGGTACAGGCAACAATTAATTTCGGCAATAGATCAAAGGGCACCCACAAGAGGTGCCCCTACAGATTCTACAGATGTGCTTGGATTTACTTCAGATCTACTGAGGCAGGTTTTCAGGCCTTACCTCTACTGATTTCACCTCACCATTGCGCTGTACTTCAACGGTAAGCTTTTGGCCAACTTTACCGCTGCTGACGATCCGCTGTACTTCAGTGGACTCAGTTACAGCTGTCCCATCAATGGCTGTAATTACATCTCCGGCTCTTAGACCACTTCTAGCGGCAGGAGACTCTGACAGTACCCGAGCAATTAAGATGCCTGCATCTTCGTCAACGGTCAGACCGCTGTTGGGGTTAGTATTAATATCCTCCTTCACCTCTGGACTCAACGTAATCATTTGAATGCCTAAGAATGGATGCTGTACCTCACCGTTTTCGGCAAGTTCTGTAGCTATCCGTTCCACCATATTGATGGGGATGGCAAAGCCCAGACCTTGGGCTCCATTAATGATGGCGGTATTGACACCGATAACTTCACCCTGCTGGTTGAGCAAGGGACCACCAGAGTTACCAGGATTAATGGCGGTGTCAGTTTGGATAAACTCAACGCGTTTATCAGGGACGCCCACCTGATTGCTAGAGCGCCCCACAGCACTGACAATACCCACCGTCACCGTATTATCTAGACCCAGTGGATTTCCAATGGCGATGGACCATTCGCCCGGTTGCAGTTGATCAGAGTCACCTAGGGCCACAGTGGGGAGATTACGTTCATCCACCTTAATCACTGCAATATCGGTTACAGGGTCGCTACCCAGAACTCGGCCATCCAAAATGCGGCCATCTTTAAGGGTGACGGTGACGGTGTCAGCGCCATCGACCACATGGGCGTTGGTAATAATTTGGCCATCGTCGCTAATGATAAAGCCTGAGCCTAGACCCCGTTCGGTACGTTCCTGGTCGCCCTGGGGCAAGCGACTGCCAAAGAATTGACGGAAGTTGGGATCGTTAAAGACATCGGGGATTCGCTGGCTAACGGTGCGTGATGCGTCGATGCGGACAACGGCGGGGCCTACGTCAGTGACCACGTCGGTGATGAAGTTGGGGTTAGCTGCAGGGGGGATGGTTGGAGCGGTCGTCTGGGCAATGGCAACTTGATTTTCTTGCCGCAGGGGTGATTCGGGTGCCCAGGCTAAGAAGCCACCGACTGTGGCGAGTCCAGCACCCATCAATAGACTGCTGAGAAAGGATACAGACCGCCAGGGGCGGGAAGGGTTGGAGTGATGTGAACTGGCCATGGTTTGGGACACGTTTAATTCGGTTGTTCACAGCTTAGACAGTCGATGTGACATTGCTGTGACATCGAGTTGTCAATGTCATGTTGGGTGGCTTAGTAGATGCTGAGTTGGCTTCGGCTTCGCTCAGGCAACGTGTTTGCCGCGGGCTGAGCATAATCGAAATCTACGCCGTTGAGTAAGTCTTGAACATTGAGGTCGATTAGTTCATCCTCTGCGACTACTTCGAATGCTTGCCTGCCCTTGCTTTCTCGAACTAATAGATCTTTGTAACTGACTGTGATGTTGGGATAGCCAGGAACAGGAACTAGTTCTTTTGGGGTGAACTTGAAGTTGCTGTGGATGCGGTCAAAGTCAGACCGGATAATAGCCAGTAAGCGACGGCGACTGGTTATTGGCCCTTTGACATTAATACTGACAGATTTTTCCTGGGGGTCAGCTTTGATCAGGGCTTGATTGCCTTCGAAATTGAGAATTACACCAGTACGCCAGCGGAGTTGATGATTGCTCAGCACATTAGTACGTACGATAAATCGAGGAAGCAAGCCTTCTGGCAAAATTGGGTACTCATAGTGAAAATTGAGACATTCGGCAGGTTCAAACTGAGACGCTTCCTCAGGTTGTTGTTTGTCGAGTAAATCTGGAATGAGATAGCACTTTTCATCATCTTGAAAAGGAAAACATAGCTCGAATTTGCGCATTAGGCCTAGCAAGAAATCGTGACGTTCTTGTGGGTAGTCTTTGGGATCTAATAGTCTGTTAAGACAGTCAATGTTTAGTTCACCGTTAGCTTCGGTGAGGTCATGATCATTGAGTAGGGTATAAATGCCGTTAGTAACCCAGTGAGGATTGAGAACGTGGGTATCGCGAAGACGGCTATCGTCTTTATAGTTAAGGGCGATGCCAAGGCTGTGGAGGTGAACGGCTAAGGAATCTTGCGCACTTGATTCAGGTTCACCATCTGCCTGACAAAGTTCTCGGTACTTTTCAAATGAAATATAGTTTTCAGCCATCTCTGACAGGTGTTTTTTGATTTCAAACCAACTGCCTGGGAATGGATCTCGTAAGTGTTCAAGTCGATCGGTTTCTCTTTCAATAGCTGCTTGTAAAGTATCGATACCAACTTCAGTTTTACAGTCAGTTTGGATGAACTCACGAATATTAGGAAACTTTTGCTGCAGGGCGCGACGATTAACGTCAAAGGGATGTTCTGCAACTTTGTTGAGGATAATAATGACTGGTGAATCGCCTCCAAAGCTTTGGATAAGTTCCAGCCAGTATTCGGCATCGGCGTCTTCATGGCCTTGACGACCGTTGAGCACTAGCAGGTAAAGACTACGTTCGGTGAGAAAGAACTGATGGGTGGAGTGCATGATCTCTTGACCCCCAAAGTCCCACACATGTAGGGTGATATCTTCATCTTGGTTGAGTTGAAACGGCCACTGGGTAATGTTGATGCCTTCAGTTTTCTTGGAGTCTGGATCAAATATGTTGTAAATTAGACGATTCACCAGAGAGGTTTTACCAACATTGCCAAAACCAACAAGAATGAGTTTAGCTTCGTTTAGGGATTGGCGATCAGTCTGTATTCGGAAGTAATAGTTGAGAATATCGGCTGGTTTAGCAGGTATTGTACCAGATTTAACTTCCTGCCAAGTCGGGCCAAGAATTTCTGTGGAAATTGCTAATTGCTGATTTTCATGGAGGTAAAGTTCTGCAAGATTGTGGAGCTGGCCAAGGGCTTTGGGTAGTGATATGAGTTGGTTGTGGTTAAGGTAAAGTTCTGTAAGATTGTGGAGTTCCTTAAACTCACTAGGGATTGAGATAAGGTTGTTGTTGAAAAGACCAAGGTATTGAAGGTTAGTAAGGTGGCTCAATTCTTTTGGGATTGAGGTAAGTTGATTATGAGAGAGGTGAAGATCTATGAGGCTATTGAGCTGTCCTAATTCTTTCGGGATTGAGGTGAGTCGGTTTTTGTAAAGGCGTAGGGATGTGAGGCTATTGAGTTGTCCGAGTTCTTTCGGGATTGAGGTGAGTTGATTGCGAGAGAGATAAAGTCCCCTCAGGCTGTTGAGCTGGCCTAGTTGTTGGGGCACTGAAGCGAGTTGATTTCCGGAGAGGTAAAGTACTCTCAATTGTCTGAGCTGTCCTAGTTCTTTTGGGATTGAGGTGAGTTGATTTTCGGAGAGGTAAAGTTCTGTCAGATTGTTGAGTTGATTCAGGTCTTTTGGGACTGAGGTGAGTTCTAACCCTGATAGATCCAGTTCAGTTACTTCATTTTTAATAGCTTCTTGGATTCGTTGTTGGAACTCAGCTATCTTGTCATCGTTGGAGCTGTCTTCAGCCTCAATAATTTCTTCGGGGGACACTGCTAACACCTGAGCAATGGAAACAAGGCTTGCCCCACTCACCCGCTTATCCCGCTCCGGGTGAAACAACCGGCTCACCGTGTCCGCACTCACGCCAGCCTGCTTAGCAATGGCTACAAAGCTCAGGTTCAGTTCAGCTTTAGTAGCTTCTAGCTTTTGCAATCCTTTAGGGCTGGCCAGAAAACCGCGCGATTTTGACGACATAGGAGGCATTTGGTCGATATTGTTACTAAGGTAATCGGTGTAACCTTGGCCTGCCAGGAATCCCTAAAATTTTAATGGGCAATGCGTGGTGCAAATCCTACAATTCCTAACATTGCTCACCAAACTTTTGCCACTGCTCCGGTGGCGGCAATAAAAACTCATAGGACCCTGCTGCACTCCCTGGCTTCGCCGTCAGCACAATATCAAACGACAGCGAAATCCGTTCTTCCTCTGTATGATTGATCGTCACCCCATGGCGCTGCTTCGACGGAAACAAAATCAATCGCCCCTCCACAGGCACATATATCGCCTGATCCTGATTCAGCTTGTTCCAATCCACAATAATGTTCGTATTCTCACTCCCTAACCCAGGGCTTACTTCATTGGGGCGAGCATCATCAAACAACACCAGACTGCCCGCCTCATCACTCCCCGAGTTAGGTACTGATACATAATACACAGCACTCACGTGAGACGTATTATGACAGTGGGAGCCCACTTCCTGATGATGACGAGAAATAACAGGCCATGCCCGCTGAATATAGAGATCGATTTGATTGAGATCCAGTCCCAGCGCTTTCAAATACCTCTGCACATGACTTTCCACCTGGCTAACGATCCAAGTAAACCGAGGATCAGTGTGGATCTGTTCTGCACCATGCAGGTCTCCTGTCCAAGCCATTTCAGGAAACGCTCGCCGTTCATAACCGTCACGTTCCAACTGCAACGTCGCATCCATCAGCTGCTTTTTGTGGGCTGTGGCCTCTGGTAAGTCTTCGTAGTAAACGGCGAGGGGAAACCAGGTATCAACAGGCATGTTTGGGACTTGGAGGGTAAAGGTATCGGCATTGAGTAACTTATCAGCCTTCAGCGTTGGCCGGAGGGTTGAAAGTGTGGACATAGGGGAAATTGCCTCCTCGCTGGTGAGTGCTGGAGGAATTGCATTGGCAAGTTGTTGCTTGAGGGTGGAGAAGGGAATCAAGAATCAAATTTTTTATTGATTAATACGGACTAGCCGAATCTCTGTACGTTGATTTTGAGGATCGTTCGCGGGGATACCGGATAAGGGTTCGCTAAAGCCTTTGCCTTCAGCAACAATATTGTGATTCACAGATTGGCCTTTTAAGTACTGCACTACTGATTCAGCCCGTTGCTGGCTGAGGCGCTGGTTGATATCGGCACTGCCGGTTTGAGAGGTATGGCCAATGACTCGAATGGCAATGGTTTCAGTACTAAATTCGTTGATCTCGGCGGCAAGTTTGCCCAGGGTTTGTTGGCCTTCGGTTGCGATCGCAGCCGATCCCGTCCCAAACTTCACCTCGCCACGCACTTGCAAGTCCCCAATGGGCTGAGACTGTTGAATCGCCTCTGGTGTGAGCTGTGCCTGGGGCTGGGCTACATTCGATTCCCCGGTCAAAAACTTGGCCAGTTCCGGATCATCCGCCTGCACCAGCTGAATCAACGATTGAGTATTAGCAACCGCTTCCGCAATAAAGCGATCGCTATAGAGATCATTCGCCTGGGGCACCTGAGATAGTTGACCGGACAGCACCAGAATAGCCGCAGTGGCATCAATCCGTTTAGCCAGGGTGCCATCCCCCATCCAGCGTCCAGCCTCTACGGAGGTAAAGAAATCAATCCCATTAATGACTGCATCGGCCTGGGGGGCAGACAGATTGCCATCGGTTTGAATTAGAGCTTTTAACTGGCTATTGTCTCGGGCTGCCTGGTCCATCCGACGGTAGTAGGCCGATAGAAAATCCGTCAGCTTTTCTTCGTCTTGCTGGATTAAGGCATCGGAGGCCACGATCACATCCAAAATGGCATTGGGGGCATCTTGGCTAGAAAGCAAGACCGTATAGCCTTGGCCACGGGCCTGACTGACAAACGGTTCCCAAAGCACAGCCACTGCAATATTTTGATTAGGATCGCCCAGGGCTTGCCAAGCTTCTGACGCTTCTGCCACCTTTAATTGGTTAAAGTCAGACAGATTAAAGCCATCAAAGCGAATATCTAACACCTGGGCTAAAAACTCGCTGGGGGTATCTACTGCATAGGCCAAACTCAGCGATTGCCCCTGAGCGACCAGCTGACTGAGATCGTTGAGGGATTTTAGGGCTGGATATTTTAGGGTATTAAGTACGACAGCATCTGCACCGACGGTACGGTCAATCAGACCAACAATCTTGCCATCTGGCTCATGCTTCAGGTACTGGTCCAGTGTGGTCACAATCAGATCAGCACTTCCGTTTTCCAGCCGGGCGGCCCGTTCTGCTTGATCAAATTCGTTCTCAAACTGTAGCGATAGGTCAGTTTGTTCTAATTCTTCGGTAAATTCTGGAGATCGAAATGTACTGTAGCCACTGAATGTATCCCCTAAAATAACTAGCTCATCCGTTTTGCCACCAATAAAGGGTAGTGGTTGTTTAGCAGATGAGAATAATTTGTCTTTGAAACTCCAAGCGCCCAATCCAACTGCAAGGGCACCCAAAATATAGACAATGGGTGGGGGTCCACCGTTACGACGTGACACCTAGACTACCTCCAGTCATTGCATAATGATCTACTACAGCCGATGTATACATTGAGCAGAATAGTAGGCAAATTCTTTGATGGCTTTATGTTAATAAATCCTGAGGTTATATGGACCATAACGTTGGTTATGATTTCTGGTTTAAGAGGACTACCAGGTATAAACTTAAGCCAGAAAATTCAGGCAAGGACTTAATTGGAGTTAGGAATGCGCTCCCTTTCCAAATTCCAAATTCCGAACTCCGAACTCCGAATTCCAAACTCTAGCTTCCTTGGGAAAGCATCTCGCTTTGTGTTGATACCCGAACTCCCTGCTTAGGTTCTTTGAAGGAAATTACCTTAAGGCTCTTGGGTGGGGCGCTGTTTTTCTTTTAGTTGCTGCAGTCGCTGGGCAATTTCCTGTTGTTGGGAAATAGGATCAATGTCTGCCATGGCTTGTTCGGCTGGGTTGACTGATAGTTCGACAAAGGCCCGTTTTTCTAAATAGCGCGTATGGACCGAATTTTTGGCCGCTTCAAACTGGGCACGGGCCGACGCCATATCTTCTTCGTTGTGGGTTTCGGCTATGGCTGTAAGGGCTTCATTCACTTCGGTTAGATTTTTAAGGGCGCGCAAATCACTTTTGTAGCTTTCTAGGCGTGCCCGTTCCTGACGTAATTTTGCCAGGGAGGCGTTCGCTAATTTTTCTGCTTGTTCCACCTGGGCTTCTATTTTGGGTAGCAACTGCTCTAGGTGAATGGCAGTGGTGATGGCCGCTTCGGCATCGGTGTGGCGGCCTTCTTTTTCAGCGAGCATGGCTGACTTTTCTGCTCGCTTGAGGGCACCTACTTTATACAAGTAGATCTTTTTTTCCCTTTGAAAGTTGGCATATTGCTGATTGGTTGCTTCTGCAAGCTGGTTCACGGACTGCTGCATCTTTTTAAGGGAGGCTTCGGCGGTTGCGATCGCATCATCATCCAAATCAGTATCATTCTCTGGTGCGGGACTATCCTCATCGATTCCCCACAGCCAGTTCCATACGGCCAGGGTTGCCTTACCTCCATGCTCACCCATTAACCAATAAACGGCCTTTTTCATGTGTCGTTACAGCGGAAATAATACAGGTATAGCGGTTGCTCTAGTGATTCAGCCATTGAGTCATCCCATCGGAGCATACCCGAATTGGCGACTGCTCTTATCCTAATCAATGGGGTTAGCGCTATAAAGTTTACTTCAGACAATTCACCTATAATTCCCTATTTTTCACGGCTAATTCCTCCCTTTTCACGGCGATCTCGATCACTCAGTTGGCTCAGGTTTATTCAGATAACGCTTACCCAACCTTTAGAAACGGATCAACCTATACTCAGCCATGACCTGGATAGTAGTAATCGAAGCAGCGCACTGCGCGTATTCATTCACTAGGAGACTAAAACTATGAAAAATCTACTTTCCACTGGTCTATCTGCCCTGATGTTGACCGCTGTTGTTGTTCCCGTTGCAGAAACTATCAGCGTTACCGATGCTCTAGCGGCTCAGCCCAGTATTACCCGAGCAGCTAAAGCATTATTGGCATCTGGTCAGTTCGTTACCGTTGACCAAGCCAAGGCCACCACTGGCACGGCCCGCATTGTTGAAAAAGACGGCCAGCGCATCCTTGAATTTGATGGTGCTTTTGATACAGCCCGTGGTCCTGATGTGCGAGTTGTGCTCTACAAAGGGGATTCTGTTCCCGTGAGCATAGATGAGAGTGACTACGTTGTTATTGGCGACTTAAAGAGTTTTGAAGGGTCCCAGGGCTATGTTTTACCTGCTGACCTCAACCTGGATGACTACGGCTCCGTCGCCATCTGGTGCGCAGAATTCAACGTCACCTTTGGTTACGCTGATATTTAAGGCTGATATCCAAATATTAGAGTTTTTGGCATAAGTCTTCACTAAGGTACTGTCAGGCTTATGCCAAATTCGGCTTCTAATGCTGTGACGTAGCTCAGATTGGTGATCTCTGCTTGTAAGTGCTCAATAAAACCAGGTAAGTCATCCTTGAAAAAGCGCGCTCTATCGGCCTTGGTGCGTTTAATGTGTCGAGCCCTAGATTCAGCTACATTGGGATGGTTTAGCCTTAAAAAGTCGATCAAATTTTTAGCTTCTCGATCACCAGGGTCTACGGGTTCAAACTGACCATAGGCATAATGAATCCGCTTTGACACATCAGAGCCATGAGGACATAGTATCGGCAGATAGTTCTCAATTTTTCTTGGTTTGTTCATGTTCACACTGTGGTGAACGGCATACCAGTTCCAATAATCGTCGTTTGTTGTGCCCTTTTTGCGTGGGTCAAAATGCTCAATATCACAAGCATCCATGGGGTCAACGTAGCGTTCACTATAGGCACAAAACCCCTTTTGCTCATGTAAAAGCTCAGTCCGTATTTTGGGGCGATGAGTAGTTGTATCGTACTTCCAAGCTTCCTGGATAACTTTTGAGTCTTTACGTTTCCTCAGATATCTCATGCTCGGCAAAATTGTAAGTATTTCCAATGCGCGCGTACTCAGCTAATCGTTCCCGTTTTTCTTGGGGGTCTTGAATACTGGGAATAGTGCGGCGTAATTCCAAATATCTTTTCCACTGTTTGAGTCCTTCTTTGCCGTAGAGACTACGTACAACAAAGTCATTTACTAATAAGTCATTAGGATCATCCCCTTCTGGGGAAATTCCCCGCCGACAGGTAACGTAGTGTTCATCATCAAATTCTAAAATTATGCGCTCTTCAGGCTTAAATTGGGCTGCAATAATTGGACTCTGTGTTGCTACAAAAAACTGGGTGTTTTGAATGATTGATTGGTATCTTTCAATAATGTCATAAAGTAAATCTGGAAATAAACTTGCTTCTGGTTCATCTAGCAATAAAAAACCACGATAAATTTCTCGGTTAAAGTACAAACTGTAAATATGTCCCAGGCGAAATATGAAATTACGAATGCCTGTACTTAATGCGTTATAGGATATTTGATGACCTGATCTAACTGATTTAATATATGCCTGTAGGTTTTCCGTGGTTTGTACTGGAATTACTGCATTATCTATATCAAATGCTAGGCCAGCAGTTCCTAAGATTAAATCCCATTGCTTAGCGAGTTCAGTTAAAATCTCTGGGTGAGTAGCATTAAATTTTTGTTTTGCATCTAAAACAGTCAGATTCTGTACGTCTTTATTACTAAAGAAAAGTAACTCGTCTCGCTCTCGCTTTTTAATTTGGTAGATGAGCACATTCCAGAAGTCTTCGACTTGATCGTAAGACGATATATAAAATGCTTTGAAGTCATTGAAAAAAATTAATGCTTTATCTAGGCTGGTTTCGGGCAGTCCAGCGGGTAAATGACTCCTACCATCTGGTGTGGCATAAATTGCTAAATCTGATGCATTGGCCTTTAGCTTAATTTGCGCTAATAGTTGTTCTTGATCGGATACTCGAAAGCTAAATATTTTATTTTTTGCTGAAGCTATTTTTAGATCATTGGATGCATTCCAAAAACTTAACCAATCTTCCTGATTAGTTAATACATCTGAAAGAATAACTGGATTATGGAAATGATGTTTCAAAATCCAGAATCTTTGGTGATGTAATTGGATGTGTATTGAGATCGCACTAAGCGATGAAACTATTTGATTGAGCTTTGGAGATTGTTTTTCAAGCCAAGTAGGTTGGCTATTTTGTAAAAATGAGCTGATTAGATTCAGGATACTAGACTTACCTGTCCCATTTGCTCCAATCAAACAGACCTGCTCTAAAGCTTGATCGCTATCTGGTTCGGTTAAATCTAAATAGAAGTCTTTAAACTGACGGTAGTTTTTAATGCGTAGACCAAGAATTTTCAGCCGTTGAGTCATTGTTGGACTCCTTCCCCAGACTACTCAAACTCTGGTAAATCTAATGGCTTTTGCGGTTGCACTTCTATCGTAGGGGGCTGAGCCTGAACCAAGTCTGGCTCCGGTAAATCTAGTTGCTTTTGCTTTTGAACTTCTACCGCAGGGGCCTGGGCAGGCATCAATTCCTTCTGACGCTCTTCTAGTTTCAGCGGTAGCTTGACCTTCTGAGGTTTCTTAGCTTGTTTAACCTTCGGTAGGCTGCGTTCCAAATCATTCAGCGGTCGAGGGATGACCATCACAGCACTCAGCTCGCCGATGCGCTCAGCTTCGTGCATACCTGCTTCGACAGCAATGGCCACATTCGACAGCGACCCACGGATCAAAATTGTGCATAACCCTTCCCCAATGGTTTCATGGGAAATAAGCTCGACCTCAGCCGATTTAGTCATGGCATCGGCGGCCCCTACCATGGCCGGAAAACCTCGCGTTTCCAATAACCCAATGGCACCACTGCTCATCTGGGTTTCACCAACACCTTCCAACTCACTCAATCGCGGCAAGATAGGCAATACCTTTTCCATGTCAGCCATGGGTCTGGGAATCAGCGATGACGATACCAACTGGCCAAACTGTTTAGCGGTTTCTACCCCTGCATGAACCGCCATGCGCACATCGGCCACACCACCCCGAACAATGGCACTACACTGACCACCACCAGTTTTTTCGTAGCCGACTAAATAAACATCAGATGACTTGATCATGGCGTCAGCGACACCGATGATGGCTGGAAAACTTGTTGTTGACACCACCCCCAACGCAGAATCTTTTACCCGTCTCAGTAATGACCTGGCTTTATCAGTTGAACTAGCTAGCATGGAGGAATCTACTGGCATCGTCAGTCTCAAGTAGCGTTAGGGAGCCCTTGGGTGCTTATGGTGGTTTGGTGTTTAATCACGTCCAAATGGCAAAACTCAACTCTGGACGTAAATAAAAGTTATCTCAATACTCTAAGGTGAAAACTTCAATAGATGCTGCTAAAAGCGATGTTACTTATCAATATGTTGACGGTATTTATATTTCCAGCAGCTATAACGCTGGAATTGTTTAACCTCTGGTGACAGAGATTTCGAATTTGCTTTTATAGATAACTATTAGATATCCCTCATTTTAAGAGTCTTTTTCAGATTGACCCATGGAACTTCCATTATTTAGGGGTTCTCGATGGGGGAAAAGTGCTGTTAACAGGCTATTTAAGTGATCACGACCATAAACAGACTTTTTTGGGGTTGACATCGCCGATATACTGTCGCTGCTAGATCTATCGTTAGATGCAGCTCCATTTGATGACGGCTCTGGAGTTTCTACATCAGGCACATTGACAGCCTTGGGAGCAACAGATTGGGGTTGAACCGTGGGCGTAGTCCTTGGGGGCACTGGCATTGAGGGCACTGGGTTTTGCTCGGACTGAAAATTAGGTGCTTGGAAACTAGAGGCCTGACCATTTTGATCAGTCGTTACCCTTTCTGAAGATGCCTGGGCTTCGATAAGAGAGCAGGGCGGGATGATGGTATTTGGTGCGATCGCAGGATTAATCAAGGTACTAGACGGCCCCACACAAGCGTCTTTACCCACATGGCCATGGCCCACAATCAACACCCCTGTACCCAGACTGACACCAGTCTCAATATATAGACAACCTTGCTTGGCCTGGATGACGACACCAGCCCCCACACAAACACCTGGCCCGATGCGAATAGCTGCTTTGGGTGCAGCTCTAAACACTACACCCGGTGCGATCGCTGCGGTTGCATCCACAATAACGTCGCCGCCGCGATAGTAATGGGTATGACTCACAAACTCTAGAGGCGAGGGTTCCATCGCGACGGCCCCAGGGACGAGGGTAAACTAACGAGGTAAACTACGGACGCTGAATCGTTGTTTCCAATACACGACACTTGGCACGGGGGTCAATACCTACGAGCCGTACATAGTGGCCAGAGTATTCAGCTAACTGAGCTTTCAGGGCCGCAATTACTTCTGAAGGACGATTGCCATTGATGGGTGTGCCCGTTTGCCATGCACCGCTACGATAACGGCGTTTGTCGGCATACTCGGTGCTGACCCGATAGCCCTGGTTCACCAGCTGGGTTACCTGCTGGGCCAAATCTGCACTGACTGAAGCAGTACTACCGTTATTATTGGCAGCTGGACGGCTATTGCTGCCATAGGATGCAGGCTGTGCACTTGGAGCAGGTGCGCTGACGGCCTGTCCTGGCTTTTGAATCGTGATCGCCTGACCACGCTGCTTAACCTGCGGATTGATCGCAAAGATACGCACATAATCATTCGCATGGGCCGCTAAGACCTGCTGGATGGCTGCGATCGCAGAAGATTCGCTGGAAGCCGATATAGCAGGTGCCGTTTGCCAGATACCACTGCGGTACCGACGCTTATCAGCAAATTCAATCCCAATCTTCTGACCCTGGGCCAAAATAGAACGAACCTGAGGCACCAGTTCATTACTAGTGACGGGAGCCGCACTATTCTGACTAGTTGTTGGGGCTGCACTACTACCGCCAGTCCCAGTTTGGAGTCCTACCGGCTTACCATCACCCCGCTGAATAGTGACCGGCGCTATCCGACACTTAGCAACCGGGTCAATCCCAAACATTCGAACATATTCACCCGCATGCTCTGTCAAACAAGCCTGTAGAGCATCCATCGCCTCAGACTCACGGGTCGCCTGAATCGGAGAGCATGTTTGCCAAACACCACTGCGATAGCGGCGACGATCAGCATGTTCTGTACCAATCTTGAACCCTTGACGAATCCAAGCACGGACCTGGTTGGCAATGTCACCAGCAATGTTGCCACTCCCGTTGCTAACAGGTGTTGCCGTTGCCGTAGACGCAACTTTATGCTTACTCGATTCCACTGGCTTACCATCGGGACGTTGTACCGTCATCATGCCAACACGACGCTTGCCCACAGGGTCAATCCCAAACATACGCACATAGCTATTGGAGTTCTCTGCCATGCAGCGCTCTATCGATGACAACACATCACCTTCGCGGGTGGACTGCACAGTGGGACAGCTTTGCCAAACACCGCTGCGATAGCGACGCTTGTCGGCATACTCAGCTCCAACTTTGTAGCCCTGAGCTAAAAATTGACGAACCTGTTGAACAATTTCGGGTGCTAGTGCTTGCATAATATTCATACCAACGTTGTCGGTGGTGGATGGGGTGTGTGGGCTGCTCGCCGAGTGGCGGGCGGACTGAATCGGTACAGTATTGACTGCACCATCGGGATATCTAAAATCACCTCTCAAGGGTTGGGGTGTGCCGCCAACCTGAGAAGCGCGAGCACGCTCGCGAATGTGGGGTTCAATAATGTCTTGAACAAGGGCTAAGTCTGCTTCAGTCACCTTGGGTAAAGCATCTGCCTGGGCCTGAGTTGTAATCACAGCACCAGATGGCACACATCGCCCCGGCGGAACCTCCACATCCTGAACTAGGGCATGCATCATTACGACTGCACCGGCCCCCAGGCGAGCATTGAAAATTGTTGATCTAAACCCCACAAAGCAACCCTGGCCTAAGTAAGCTGGGCCATGGATCAATACCTTGTGGGTCAGCGTGACATTGGGGGATAGCCAAACAGCATAAAGCTGGCCGTTGTCACCTTGGACACAACCGCTACTAAGACCATGAATAACGACACCGTCCTGAATGTCGCAATGGCTACTGATATAAAAGGGCAATCCCTCATCCGCCCGAATCGAAGTACCGGGGGCAATGGATACCTCGGCTCCGATATACACACCACCCACGACCTGCGAAAACGAATGGACGAAGGCAGTTGACTCAATCGTTGGCTTAGCCATTGATTGACGCTGGGCAGGGGATGCTACCATGGCATGCTTTACCATTGGCCCATATCCTCCCAAGAGAGCTACTAATTAAAATCCTCGCGTTTGTTATAAAGCGAGCCAGAATCCAAACTGACGGTGTCAACGATGGCGACAACTGTTGCATCCACTGGACGCTCCTCATAGCCACTATGCTGACGAGCAGAGCTGCCGCGGGTAACCAGCACCCATTCTCCAGGACCAGCACCCACAACATCCGCTGCTACTTCATAGTCAGGAAGTAAATCACCATTTTCGCTAATAAACTGGATCAGCAAAAACTTGACGCCCGTCAGACTTGGCTCTTTGCAGGTACTAACAACCGTGCCACGAACCTTTCCTAGGCGCATGCCCTATCTGCCGTAGGGACGAATGCCGCTGACACTCTCACGAAACTGTTCAACAGCCTCGGTGTAGCGGATAGGCAAGACAAACTCCAGGTTTTCATGGGGACGAGCAATGATGTGAGTAGACAGAGTCTGACCCCCATTAACCCGCTTAACGTTTTCAACGCCAGCCGCAACTGATGCCTGAACCTCAGATACGTCGCCACGAACGATAACGGTCACGCGACCACTACCAATCTTTTCATAACCCACAAGGGTTACGCGGGCTGCTTTGACCATAGCGTCAGCCGCCTCTACGACCGCTGGAAAGCCCAGGGTTTCAACCATTCCTACTGCGATTGCCATCGATTTTTACCTTGGTATGCTACTTGTTGGGACTTAAATTGACATTAAAGACCTAGGTTCTAAACTGTTCGACTGCTTCGGTGTAGCGAATAGGCAGCACAAACTCCAGGTTCTCGTGGGGGCGAGCGATGATGTGAGTTGAAAGAACTTCACCACCGTTAACGCGCTTAGCGGACTCAATCCCAGCCGCAACTGACGCCTGAACCTCAGATACGTCGCCACGAACGATAACGGTCACGCGACCACTACCAATCTTTTCGTAGCCCACTAAGGTTACACGGGCTGCTTTAACCATTGCGTCAGCAGCTTCTACAACAGCGGGAAAACCGCGCGTCTCAATCATTCCTACGGCAATCGGCATTGTCGTAAATCTCCTAGATAAAACAGCTTTCGTTCAAGCATTCGAGTCCCGGAAAAATTGAGTTAAGAATTCTTTTCGAATTGCTTCACACACCGAGACGTATCTTGCAAACCGTTAGTCTGCAATAACTCCATGACTACAATTCAGAATACGAGGGGGTTAGCCGTTTGACAATATAAGTCTCAATGATTGTCTCTAATGTTAAGCATTATAAATACTAATAATTGTTTGCTGCGGAATGTAACTAAAGGTTGCTGCTGGTCATAGTCTTAGTAGCGTCAGCTGCCTGAGTGTAAGCGTTTGCCGAGTTTAGCTCTAGGGAAATGCTGCAGATGTGGTCAGTAAATATTGAGTAACCATCAGTCGGACTCACCTTGCGTTTGAAGATTATTGATGAATGGAGAAAGGCTCATATTGGGGGCTATTCATCAGGTACCATTAATAAATATAAGTGATCTTAAAAATAGCCATAGATTTTTATCTGGGCTAAAGGTTGCAATGAAATCCAATCTTTGAGTCTTTCATGGGCCTGGTTTTGTGATCGTCCTCACATTACGTAGGTGAGGGATGTTCGAGGTAAGGCTGTGTCGCAGGATTCTGGATCCTAGATTCTGGAAATCTGATGCTGAGGATAGTGACGGATTGGCTTAGGGTGTTTATGGGTTGCCAGTGGGCTCTTTGATGGCATGATGCAGGCTCTGATTCAGTTAAGTTGGCTCATCCCGATATACGGGTTCTTGGGCGTGATTCTGTCTTTGCCCTGGTCTACAGGGATGGTGCAGCGGACCGGGCCTAGGCCAGCGGTCTATATAAACATGTTTATGACCTTCCTGGCATTCCTCCATGGCACGTTTGTGTTCATGGGTATTTGGAATGTAGGTGGTGTAGAACTGCAGGTCCCCTGGTTGCAGGTGGCCGATTTGAGCCTGAGCTTTGATTTAGATTTATCAGTGCTTAACCTTGGAGTTATGGAGCTTTCCACCGGGTTGTCGCTGTTGGCTCAAATCTATGGTCTGGGGTACATGGAAAAAGAATGGGCTCTGGCTCGTTTCTTTTCTCTATTAGGCTTTTTTGAAGGAGCCGTCAACGGTGTTGTTCTCAGTAGCTCCTTCTTTCTGGCGTATTTCTTGTTGGAGATGCTTACGCTCTCAACCTACCTGATTGTGGGCTTTTGGTATGCTCAACCTCTGGTAGTTAAAGCCGCTCGGGATGCGTTTTTGACCAAGCGAGTTGGCGATATTTTGTTGTTGATGGGGGTACTAGGCCTATCGAGTTGGGCTGGCGACCTGCATTACAACGAGATGTATGAGTGGGTAAAGACTGCAGATTTAAGCCCTCTAGCGGCAACACTGCTAGGTTTAGCACTGATTGCAGGCCCCACAGGTAAATGCGCTCAGTTTCCCTTACACCTGTGGCTGGATGAAGCCATGGAAGGTCCCAGTCCAGCGTCTATCTTGCGGAATTCAGTGGTAATGACCTGTGGGGCCTATGTACTGATTAAGCTGCAGCCGATTATAATCGTTTCTCCTGTGGGGCTAGCGGCGCTGATTTCCATTGGTACGGTAACGGCGATTGGTGCATCTTTTGTGGCCCTTGCCCAGGTAGACCTGAAACGAAGTATGTCTTACTCCACCAGTGCCTACATCGGCCTGGTGTTTATTGCAGTTGGGTGTGAGTGGCCTGGTGTGGCCATTGGTCTGTTATTCACCCATGCTATTGCTAAAGCGCTGATATTTATGAGTATTGGTGCCATCATCAACAACACTAACTGTCAGGATGTTACTGAATTAGGGGGTATATGGTCCCGCATGCCAGCCACAACCATTGCTTACGTTGTGGCTGGTGCTGGCATGGTGGGTCTGTTGCCCCTGGGGGGCTTTTGGGCACTGCAGTTGGGGATTGATTTTCTCCGTCGCGACTATCCAGAATTGGCTGCTGTGTTTTTGTTGGTAAATATCCTGACTATTTTGAATCTGGTGCGTGTCTTCCGACTGGTGTTTTTGGGTAAACCAACCCCTAAAACTCGTCGTTCTCCTGAAGCTAACTGGCTTATGGCTACACCCATGATGGCTTTAGCTATCTTTGTGGTTTTGTTACCTTTTGTAATGATGAGGATGGCTCTATTACCGCCTCTGCCTTATTGGAATCCCTGGGTATTTGGATCGCTAATTGTGTCTGGGGTGCTTGGTTTTGCTTTAGGCGTGGTGATTCCGCTAAACCGAGCGTTGTCTCGCTCCATGAATCGCAATCTGCGCATGGCGCAGGATTTGTTATCCAAGGATTTCTATACGGAGGAGCTTTACCGCTACACAGTGGTCTTTGTCGTTAATAGATTCTCAAAAATTGTTAGCTGGTTTGATCGCTATGTAGTCGATGGGGCAGTCAACCTCGTGGGGATGGCTTCCCTGATGGGTGGAGAAGGTTTGAAGTATAGCGTTTCTGGTCAATCTCAGGGCTACATCTTCACCATTGTGTTAGGGGTGAGTCTGCTGGGTTTGTTGATGACTTGGGCAATGTGGTAGGGGGTAGCTGATGCTAAGTGCACTGTTGATAATTCCATTAGTAGGGGCGCTGGTCATTGGTTTTTGGCCCGGTAATCTTACTAGCGAGCGAGCAAGAAATCTAGGAATTACTTTTTTCGTGATTAACCTGGTAGCAAGCTTGTATGTTTTGAGTCAGTTTGATCTGTCGGTTACAGAACTCCAGTTTCGAGAGTCTGTTCCCTGGATTGAGCACTTGGGGTTGCGCTATGAGCTGGGTCTCGATGGTCTATCTTTGCCGCTGTTAATCATCAACAGCTTGCTGTCGTTGATTGCAGTCTATGCCAGTGACAAAGAGATACGTCGTCCGAGGCTATATTACCCGCTACTATTGGTGATTGCCTTTGCGGTGGCTGGGGCGTTTGTAGCTCAGAATCTTTTGCTGTTCTTTATCTTTTACGAAATTGAGCTGATTCCCCTATACTTGCTAATTGCTATTTGGGGTGGGGAGAAGCGCGGGTATGCTGCTACTAAGTTTCTGATTTACACGGCGCTTTCTGGAATCTTAATTTTGGCCTCATTTTTGGGTCTGGTGTGGCTCAGTGGTTCTTATAGTTTTGACTACAATCCCGCTATGGCTCATGGGTTGCCCTGGATTCAGCAAGCAGTATTGTTGGTTACCCTCTTAATTGGGTTTGGTATTAAGATTCCTCTGTTTCCCCTTCATACCTGGTTGCCCGATGCCCACGTACAGGCATCTACACCTGTTTCGGTTTTGTTGGCTGGCGTACTACTAAAGCTGGGTACCTATGGCCTCTTTCGCTTTGGGGTGGTTACCTTTTCCGAGGTTTGGGTGGATTTGGCTCCTTATCTTGCCTGGTGGGCTGTGGCAAGTGTCCTTTATGGGTCTTTAGCGGCCATTGCCCAAACCGACATGAAGAGAATGGTGGCTTACAGTTCAGTGGGGCATATGGGGTATGTATTGCTGGCAGCTTCTGCTTCTAATCCCCTGAGTTTTGTGGGTACTGTGTTCCAGATGGTGAGCCATGGCTTTATTTCGGCTTTGCTGTTCCTGTTAGTCGGTGTGATTTACAAGAAAACTGGCACTCGGGATATGACAATTCTACGGGGATTATTAAATCCGGAACGAGGCTTACCTTTTGTGGGCAGTGCTATGGTGCTAGCGGTGATGGCTAGTGCGGGCATTCCTGGTATGGTGGGCTTTATTTCTGAGTTTATTGTCTATCGTGGTAGTTTTGTTAGCTTTGCACCACAGACGTTGTTGTGTTTGTTGGGGGCTGGTCTAACAGCAGTGTACTTCTTGTTGTTGGTTAACCGAGCCTTCTTTGGGCGGTTGGCTACGACAGAAACCCGTACAGTTGAACAGGACCCTGTGTTGTCGGCTGTTACCTGGCAGGATCGAGTGCCTGCTTTGGTATTAGTGGGTTTGCTGTTTGTGTTTGGTCTGAGTCCAAGCTGGATGACTCGCTGGGTGGAACCGACAACAACGGCTATGTATGAGGCTATGCCGGTTAAGCTGAGAGTATCGTCATATCAGATGTCTGTACCTCTTGCCAATTCTTTAACAGATGTCGCTACCTGTTCGGATGGAGACTGTGCTTTATGACCCAAACTATGCCTTCTCAACTAAAAAAAATTCATCCGTTTGCCCATTATGCTGACCGCATTCTTGCTGGTGATACTCTGTTGCCAGATACCCCTGATAATGTGGTCGAGGTGATGGGAGCACTGGATAGCTATGGCATTGTTTTAGATTTTTATTCGATTAATCTGATTCACATTGCCGATCATCAGTTTTTGAATCTGTTTCCCATCTTTAAGTACTTTGATGGTGATATTAATCCGGCGAAGATGTGGCGGCATTTTTGCCATGATCGGATTAATTACGAATATGCTGAATACACCATGAAGGCTATGATGTGGCACGGTGGGGGTGGCATGGATGCCTATCTAGATACAGAGGAGTTTCGGGCTAATTGTCAGAGCGCGATCGCAGCCTACATAAAGTTCAACCCCGTACTACAAATTTTCCATCGCGTCTTCCCTGAGTTCTTAATAGAACAGATTCGTCAGCTTTGTTACTACAGCGGATTGGGGCAATTTTGGCGAGTCATGAGCGATATTTTTACCTCCTTAGCGGCGCGCTATCGCAACGGAGAAATCGAGCATATTCCCCAAATTGTTGAGCACATTAAGAATGGCTTAGTGGCAGATGCGGGTCGCCCCATTACTTACAGTGTTGAGATTGGTGGCAAGATGTACGATATTTTGCCGCCTTCAGCGGGGCTCACATTCTTGCCAGATACAGGCATTCCCTATGTAGAGTCTATTTTCTTCCGGGGGGCTCCTTTCCTCGGCACGGTTTCCTACAATGCCCAGGCCCAGCAAATTTCGCCGGATCAAAGCCAGTTTACCTACGGGGCTCTGTACGCAGATCCGTTACCCATTGGCGGTAGTGGGATTCCGCCTACATTGCTAATGCAAGATATGTTCCGTCACCTACCGGACTATCTGGAAGAGCATTATGTGAAGACCGTACGCGGCTTGGGGGATGTGCGGGTGAAAATTTGTGCCAGTTTCCAACGGTCTATGTTCTGTGTGACAAATGCTGCGTTGGTAGGGTTGTTGCCGAAGGGGGCGGATGCCACTGATCCAGACGATATAGCGGTTAATCGCGAGTTTTTGCTGGGTTGGATGGATCGATTATCGACGTCTCAATTGGAGGCGGTGCAAACCCCTTAGACATAGCACCAATGCATCTTCCTGTAGGGGCGTTGCAGGCAACGCCCCTACAGGAAGATGGCCGAAAATTTTTCTTGAGAGTTCCTGAACTCAGACGTTAAATCGCATCAATCAACGTTAGGCTCAGAATATTCGATTTATTACTCGCCTATGTCTTTGACGGTGTCATCGCCGCCTGTTGTTGCGTCTGACTTAACTTCATCCGCCGTCGCCGTGCTTAATGTAGATGGCATGATGTGTGCTGGCTGTGTGCAAGCAGTGGAAACCCAGCTACGTCAGTGTGAGGGGGTTGCTGCGGCAACCGTAAACTTAGTCACTAAAGCAGCAGCAGTGCAGTATCAAGCAGAGCTGGTGGACCCCCAACAACTAGCCATAGTCTTGACTGATGCAGGGTTTCCCAGCCAAGTGCGTCAAGGACAAGAGGCTAGTAATTGGGCCGAACAGCAGGCGGCTGAGCAACAGGGGCAAGGATGGCGAGTTGCGATCGCCCTCACCCTATTAGCCTTATCTATCCTTGGCCATTTGCAACATATCGGTGCAGGCAATCGTTTCGCCGTGCCGGTTTTAAGTACCTTAAGTTTTCACTTTGTGTTGGCCAGTCTTACCCTGGTAGGGCCAGCCAGGGAAATTTTGCAGGATGGCTGGCAAGGGGCTCGGCGGTTGCGACCCAATATGAATACCCTGGTGAGTATTGGTGCTTTGAGTGCTTACACCACTAGCGTTGCTGCCTTAGTGTTTCCCCGCCTCGGTTGGGAGTGCTTTTTTGATGAACCCGTCATGCTGCTCAGCTTTATTTTGCTGGGTCGTACCCTGGAAGAACGGGCTCGGTTTCAGGCAACTGCAGCATTGCGTAGTTTAATTGCCCTGCAACCGGATGTGGCGCGTCTAGTCATGGGTAATCCGTCTGCGCAACCCATTGATATTCCTACTGGCCAGGTGCAGATTGGGGATAGGTTGCGGGTGTTACCTGGGGACAAAATTCCAGTGGATGGCCAGATTGAATCCGGTCAGACCACGGTTAATGAAGCGATGGTGACCGGTGAATCATTGCCAGTGACTAAGCAATCGGGAGATCAGGTCATTGGTGGCACCCTCAATCAGTCGGGGGCAATTACCATCATCGTTAGCCGTACCGGAGCCGATAGCACCCTGGCTCAGATGATTGCTTTGGTAGAGTCTGCCCAAACTCGTAAGGCTCCCATCCAAGGCTTAGCTGACACGCTGTCGGGCTATTTTACCTACGGCATTCTGTCCATCGCGCTGTTGACGTTTCTCTTTTGGTACGGACCAGGACTAACGATTTGGCCAGAAGCGGTTCAGGCCGGGCTGAATCCACACCATATGCATGCAGAGATGGTGATGGAAACCTCGAAGTTGTTGGTGAGTTTGAAGCTTGCGATCGCAGTCGTCGTTATCGCCTGCCCTTGTGCTTTAGGTTTAGCCACACCGATGGCGATTTTAGTCGGTTCTGGCCTTGGGGCCCAGCGTGGATTGCTGGTGCGGGGTGGCGACGTGCTCGAAACAGCCCACCATTTAGACACCATAATTTTTGATAAAACGGGGACGCTAACAACTGGACAGCCCTGGGTTACTGATTGTGTTAGTTATGACCACAGTCTGACGACCGATGATGTGATGCGTCTCGCCGCCAGTGTGGAAAAGGTCACCCAACATCCCCTGGCGGCTGCGATTGTGGCTGAAGCCACTCAGCGACAGCTGCCCCTTGAGGAGGTGACCGATAGTTTTACAAAGCCAGGTCTGGGGGTCGCTGCTACCTGGCAAGGGCAAACTATTTATCTCGGTAGTGAAGCTTGGTTGTCTGAGGCTGATATCTTCACCGACGCTGCTACGGATCAGGCCACTGCCCTGAGTGCCCAAGGTAAAACCCTGGTTTACGTGGCGGTCGATCATCAACTGGCGGGCTTAATTGCCATTGCGGATCGTCCTCGTGATGACGCTAGTGCGGTAATTGATCAGCTCAAGGCTAAAAATCTACAGGTGCAGTTGCTTAGCGGTGATCGGCCAGCAGTGGCCCATCGTTTAGCGTTAGATTTAGGCATTGCTACTTCTGAAGGGCAGATGACCCCCAGTGCCAAAGTCAGCGCCATTGAAAAATTGCAGCAAGCAGGTCATTGTGTTGGGTTTGTTGGGGATGGTATTAATGATGCGCCAGCTTTAGCCCAGGCAGATTTAGGGATTGCCATGCATTCTGGTACCGACATTGCCATGGAAACTGCTGATATTGTTTTGATGCGTGATGATTTAAAGGATGTTTTAGCGGCCCTCGATCTGAGTCGCGGTACCTTTAATAAGATTCGTCAGAACCTGGTCTGGGCTTTTGGCTATAATCTGGTATGCATTCCTCTGGCAGCAGGAGTATTGTTACCTCAATTTGGTATTTCCCTAAGCCCTGGTTTTGCCGGTGGCTTTATGGCCTTTAGTTCTATAGGAGTGGTGTTGAATTCACTGTTGTTAAGATGGCAATTGAGAGAAAGCGGTTAACAACTTACCCATGCCTCAGTTGTCTTAGAGTTATGCAGTCTCAAGAAATAGTCTGAAGCGTTAGGGACTTTACTCCAGTAAAGTCCGCAATAGTAAGGTTAGAGGAAAAAGTTTCGAATATAGCTTCTGGTAAAGAATTGTGGAACCAAGCTTCAACTACAAATCTCATTGACGCAATTTATCTCAAGTGTGTTTAGCAAATAGTTAGTTTGCTGCAATTGTCGCTAATGCTTTTATGATCTGTAGTGTCTTAGTCAGTCCCTCATCCTGAGCCAAAATCAGTTCTTTGGATCTGGCATACTGTTTTCCAGAGAGCTTCAAAAATACAAAACTACTGCCGTTGGTGACCAGACCATACAGAGGTAACGATGACTCCGGAGCAACCATCATGTAGCCCAATACCTGGGGAATTCCAACTTTGAGGGAGAATTCAGCTCGTTTTGACTCAATTACCAACACCCAAAGCTGATCTTTCAGCACCAGAACATCGAGTCGTCCCTTCAGTGTTGGGCTGGCAATAATTTCTACAGACTTCTCGGTAGTGACATAAAATGGCGGCAGAAATAATCCTGCTAAGTCTAGCAGGGGGGCAACCACTGCCATCTTTACAGTATTTTCCAACAACGACCGCCGTTCTAAGTTGGCATAGGCCGCTTCCACCCGCATTAATAGTTCCTGTTCTGTTGCACTCAGGGGAGGGAATTCTCTCTGCCACTCTAAGAAAAAGGAGTGATCTGTCACCGCTTGTAGCCCAAACCGCTGCTCTAGGTCATATAGGGTCAACTGTTCAATAGGCAATTTTTGGACCACGGCCAAAACTCCTAGTGCTTCTAATCATAGTTATAGCCTGTGAAGCCAACCATTAATCGCCCGCGATTGTATGACCTTAAGCGCTGAAGTTGTTATACCTGTTGCCAAAAGTCCGTCACCCGATATCCTAGTTCTCCCAGCATGTCCCGTAGCATCGGCATACTGAGGCCAATTACATTAGTGTGGCAGCCCTCTAACTTCTCTACAAAAAAGCCACCCTTACCATCAATAGTAAAAGCCCCAGCGCAGTTCATAGGTTCGCCTGTGGCCACATAGTCTTCAATTTCGCGATCGCTAACCCAGCCAAAATGCACCCGAGTCACCTGAGCCCGAGTCAGCGTCTTAGTCGCTTGAGGCGATATCAACGTATGGCCCGTAAACAGCTCGCCTACCTTACCCCGCATTTTCCACCAGCGTTTGACCGCATCCTCTGGGGTGGCTGGCTTACCGTAGATGACACCATCGAAGGCCAGCACCGAGTCGCAGCCCAGTACTACGGCATTGGGAAATAAGGGCGCAACTGCCTCAGCTTTACCCAAGGACAGAGCCTTAACCAGGGCGTCTGGCTCACTCAGGGTAATTTGATCTTCGTCAAATTTGCTGGGGGATACAAAGGGTTGGATCCCGGCATTAAGCAAAAGCTGACGTCGAGCTGAAGATGCTGACGCCAACACAAATTGAGGAGCAGCCATGGCCTAATACACCGAGAAGGATGCCACTGACTGAGTCAGTACATTCTTAAGGCGCTTCCAGCGGGCTTCAGGTACAGAGGCGTTAAAGGTAAATAACTGACCACGACGGACAATGGCACTGGCTAGATTATGGCGTTGACCTTCAGGGGTGTTAGATAGGTACTCAAGGATGTAATAGGTCTTATCCCCATCTGCTTCAATATTCTGGGCATTGACGAGTTCTACGTTGCGATCGCCCCCAGCCGCTTCCGTAATACTTTTGGATAATTTATAGCCAACTTCCGTCGGTCCCCCCAGCTCCTCCAGGGTTTTACCATCAGCGACCGGGCTAACGATGACGCTAACGTTTTCAGTCACATTGATAATGTCATGGAAAACCACCTCTGGACCACCAGAGACGTTAACCTCGATCCAGCCAGTAGGGTAGCTAAACTGATAGCCCTGGTAACTATTGGTATAGTCCAGCAAGCTCACTGGAGCCGAACCACTACAAGCCTGGAGACCAAGTATAGTGGCAAACGCAATTATCAGAGCCGCTAGTCGCTTTAACATTGGGAATACCCGTTAAGTAATGTGAAATAAATTGACAATATCCATTGTCGCATTTTGTGGAAAGTCTATCTCAGCTTAATGCTGGTAGCTAACTTAATGAGCGGGGTATGGTGCAACTTGACCAGCACGACTAGCGATCATTCCTGGTGACGTTTAGACGTTCAAATGAATAAGCCCAACAGCGCCAGCATAATCAACTACTGTGCAACCGTTTAGGGTCAAGTGGGATGTTAATTATGAGTAATCGCTGGAACTTACGTTACCTTTAGTTTTATTTGATAAGCGGATAAGTGAATTTTTGCATCGCTTTAATCAAAATGAAGTAAAGGTATATAACCGCGCTCAAGAAAAAGGTGACTATGCTCAAGCCCTTGCCTTTTACCAACAAGCTAAAAAACTCTATCAAGAGATTCAGGATCCTCTGGGGGAAGCCCGCAGCTTGAACAATATTGCTTCGGTTATTCAAGAAAAAGGTGACTATACTCAAGCCTTGATGCTTTATGAGCAGGCCAAAGACCGATTTATCAAAGCCTCTCAACCCAAAAGTACCGCTGCTGCTCTGGGCAATATCGGGCTAATTTATATGAGCTTGGGGGATTATGATAGTGCCTTGAGGGCCTATGCCCAAAGCTTGACGCTTCTAGAATAGATTGTCAGTCAGTCGGGTGTGAATGCTATCTCCGCTGATTTAGGTATTCTGCTGATTAATATGGGAGTCGCATATCACAAGCTGGAAGACTTTACACCAGCCCTAGACTACTATCAGCAAGCGCTTTCTGTTGCAACAGCTGCAGAAAATCGTTTGAGAGAGGCGAATCTGTTAAATAATATTGGTTTCCTGTATAAGGATATGGATAAGCCGGAGCAGGCATTGTAATCCTTAGAGAAAGCCTTACAGATACATCAACAGGTTGGTAATCGATTTGGAGAAGCGGCAACATTAGGTAGCCTGGGCTCGCTCTACAGAGAGCAACAAGACTATCAGCAAGCATTAAACATCTACAATCAGAGTTTAGCTCTATACCAAAAGACTCAAAACCTCACAGAAGAAGCAATTACCCTGAGTAATATCGGCAAAACCTTAGACTTGCAACAACGTCCAGAGCTGGCCATTGTGTTTTTTAAGCAAGCAGTCAACCAACACGAACTGATTCGCCAGAAGAACATACCCCTATCTGATCAGCTGCAGAAATCCTATGTGGCCACTGTAGAAGATACTTATCGTCAACTAGCAGATTTGCTGCTGTCCCAGGGACGTTTATTAGAAGCTCAGCAGGTATTAGAGTTACTAAAGCTGGAAGAACTGCGAGGCTTTACCCAAAATACCCGTGCTACTTGGACTGGGAAAGAGCTAATTCACACTGACGTAGAACAGAATGTGATCAATAGCTATGGTAGCCTGTTGGCATTTGCAGCAGTTCTTTATGAATGCGAGAAAGAGTTTTGTGCTGACCTAGAGAATTTATACCAGCAGCGGGAAAAACTGGAGCGTCAATATGATCAGCAGGTAGCAACCCTAGAGGACTCCCTTAGGCGAGCCCGCACAAGTGACCTACTGTTCTATGACCCAGATTCACTGGCAGATAGAGCTGCTGATATCGTGGAAACTCAACCAGGGTCGTTATTACTGTATCCCCTGGTTTTGGAAGACAAGCTTTGGCTATTGTGGACAACAGCGGGCGGGGTTGCGGGTAGTAGTGGCTATGCTTAATGGTAGTTCTAATGGCATCGACCAAGGCTTTGCTCACCCCTACTATTGGGCACCCTTTATTCTGATGGGTAACGGGTTATAGTGAGCGTAATTGTCGTAAATCGTTGATGTCGATGGATTATGTTCTTAACCTGATGTTGTTGGCAAGCTTAAGTTGGCAGAGGCCGCTCAAGGTCGCACCCAGCACTTTGCTATCGGAAATGACTGATATCATCGATAGGAAAAATTTACCAGAGAATTTGCCAGCGCGTCTGGCTCCAACGGAGATTCGTCTTCGAATGCTTCAGTTGCCTGACTGGACTACCGATGGGAAAACGTTATTTTACAATCGAGCATTTGATAATTTTGTTGAAGCGATCTCATTTGTCAACAGCCTGGTCGTCCCTGCTGAACAATTGGGTCATCATCCTGACATTACAATCAATTACAATCGAGTGTTTCTCTCAGTAACCACTCATGATGCAGGAGGCCTTACCAAACTTGACTTTCAATTAGCCACTACAATTTCTCAACTTTGAATTTTGAGCCTTGTAGTCTAGAACTCAATGCAGTGACCACCAAGTTCAGATAACCTGATGGTCTGTCAAGACTTATGTTCTGGGATGGAAGAGTTTCTCAGCAAAATGGTTGTCATCGTTAAAACACCACTCACCACTCACTGTCCTCACCTCAATTTTTAGCGTTGACACTGCACTAGCATCTGAAGGCCGTAATATTACTGACTACTGGAATGTGGATGAATCGATAAATGGCTTTATCTACATCTACATCCTCCAAAACTCCATCCTGATTACATCAACCGATGGAGTATAGGTGGGAATATTAATGTAATAATTACCAGCACATACTTGCCTAGGAATAGGGCAAATCATAATGGCAAAATTTCCTAAGTCCAGTTCTGAGTCGTCACAACGTCTTATTAATTTGCCCTCAATCTCTGGGCTTGGGCGATGGTTTAACAATCTACAATTGCAATATAAAATCGGATTGAGTTTTGGTCTGTCCATTAGTATTGCAATTATCGGAGTGACCACGGGTTGGGTTGTTGCAGAGTCTTATCTCGATGCAGCGCGAGCTGATATTGAAGATAGCGAAGCCGAATATAGAATACTCCATGAGCTAAAGGTCAACTTGCTAAGAATGCATTTGCACCAAAAAGGAGCCATTCTGACTTTAAATGACTTGCCACAGTGGACGGAAGTATATGCAACCTTTATAGAAGATAGGGAGGCTTTTACTACAGTTTGGCATCACTACAAAGATAATCAAGGGATAGTTAAGGGCAACACTATCTATGACCAAAGAGAGCGTGAACTGATAGCAGCCTTAACCATGAGCTACTCAGTATTTGCTAGGGACTTAGATAATCTCATAATTACCTTGAGTCAGGCAGAACTACACCAGTTGTCTGATGCTGAGCGTCGTGACTTACAGATAGAGCTTACCCGATTTAATAACCAGGCATTACGCCAAGATGCTTATCGGTTTCTTGGTCTGGTACAAGAACTTAGAGATAACGCTGATATACAGCTTAAGCACGCCAAGGCAGAATTCGATAAAGCAGCCATATTTCGATTGCAGGTAATTATGGTAAGTTCGCTGACGTCATTGATTCTTGCAGTTGTTTTACTGTTTCTCCTGAGTCGAGCAATCTCTTTCTCTGTTAAGAATGCTGCCGCAACTGCTGAAAAAGTTATAGAAACGTCAAACTTTGACCTGCAAGTACCTGTGACCAGCTCAGATGAAGTTGGTAAGCTATCTGCTGTCTTAAATCGTTTGATTGCCCAGGTCAAACAACTGTTGCAACAAGAACAGGAAAAGACAGAGTCTCTGAAAAAGGCTCTTTGTGAAATTCAATCAACGCAGTCGGTTTTACTGCAAAGTGAGAAAATGTCTGCCCTAGGCCAGATGGTTGCTGGCGTTGCCCATGAAATTAATAATCCGGTTGGCTTTATCCATGGCAACCTTGAGCATATTGAGAATTACTTGCAGGATTTGATCCATGCACTACAGCTTTATCAACAATATAGTCCGGAATTACCTGAAAGCATTCTAGAAGAGTTACAAGAGTTAGAGTTAGATTTCTTGATTCAAGATTCTGGCGATATTTTGAAATCCATGAAACTGGGTACGCGAAGGATTTGCGAAATTGTTCTATCACTACGAAATTTTTCGCGTCTAGACGAAGCGGAAATTAAGCTTGTGGATATCCATGAAGGTATTAATAGCACCCTGGTGATTCTGGCCCATCGTCTCAAGGCAAACAGTCAACATCCAGAGATTGAGGTGCTCAAAAACTACGCTACGTTACCTAGAATTGAGTGTTACGCTGGCCAAATGAATCAGGTGTTTATGAATATTCTGAGTAATGCCATTGATGCTTTTGAGGAAATTAACCGAAACCTTACCTACAAAGAGATTCAAACAAATCCAAATCAGATTTATATCGATACAGATATAGTAGAAAACGAGCAAGTCAGAATCTGTATAAAAGATAATGGCCCTGGAATTTCAGAGCACATTATCGATCAATTGTTTAATCCATTCTTCACAACAAAAGCTGTGGGCAAAGGCACTGGCTTAGGGCTATCCATCAGTTATAAAATTGTCACCGAAAAACACCAAGGCACACTTCAGTGCCAATCCCAACTTGGTCAAGGAACCAAATTTATAATTCAAATTCCAATTTGTCAGTTCAAATCACATATCTCTGCATCTAAAGCACATATTCTGATGTAGTAAGGTTCAACATTACTTCTGTTTATGGCTATATTTTTCCTCAACAGACTGGCGTACTTCTATTTGTAATCGTTCCAGGGCAGAGTCACGCTTGGCATTATCTACAATGGTTCTCATCAGAGTTTTAATCCCCTGAGGCCCCCAAGAACATCCCTGTTTCAAATACACACGGGCAGCCTGACCCACTGCATAGGTGCCATAGCCAGCGGCGGCAGCTTGGGCTCCCATGGCTCCTGCATAGGCAGTGAGTCCTGAGGCTCCATCCACCAAGCTCCAAAGGGCTGCCCCGCTTTTACCAATGCCTAAGAGTAGGGTGCTGCCCAGTTCACTTAATAGCAGCGTGCCCGAACTGCGAATAATAGCTTGCCAGAGTTTACTGGCTTCAAATGGGAAAGCCATAAAGCTTCGCTAGGTTGCGGATCATAATCAAGTCAGAGGTAACACCGCCCAGGATGTCTAACACTGCAACGGGATTGAGTGCGATCGCAGCCGCCTTATACTTAGCAAATTGCAAAATAATCTCATCTGCTGCGGCCTGGTTTAGCTCTGCAGTGGCTTTGGCCAGGTTAGTATCGACCTGATTCGCTTGATGTAGCGTATTGAGAGCTACCAGCGTGGGACCTTCTGCTCGAATCAGATCAATTAAAGTTGTTTTAAGTGGTTCAATCTTGGGTGGCGGTGTTTCCCACTCTTCCGTGACGCGACCATCGGGCCATTCTATCCGTACCTGTAACGGAGCCGGTTCTGCTGCTACCAGAATAACGTCATCCACAATCGGCACATCCGATTGTTTACTGTTTGTAGTATTGTTGGTTGTTGTACTGTCAGTTGTTTCGGTCTTTTCAGTCTCTTGGCTAGAGGCTACCAGCTGAGATTTTAGCCGCTGCAGATTGTCATACACTGCCTGACGGTCTGTATCTGGATAGAGATCTGTTTTGTTAAAGACCAACAGCAGTGGTTTCCGAGTTTCGTGCAGGGTTTGTAGTGCTGTATATTCAGTACGAGTAATGTCGCCTGCGACTACAAACAAGATTAAATCAGCCTGCTGGGCAACTTCTTGAGCCACTTGTCCCCGTTCTGCCCCCTCAATTTCATCTAACCCAGGGGTATCAATCAATTCAATTTTTAAGGTGGGGTCTCCTTCGGGGACAGGGGGCGTCCAATAAATAGAACGAGGCCATTGGGTAACGCCATTCAGAGGGCCTGTTTCAAGTATCTTTTCACCTACCAGGGCGTTGAGCACCGCTGATTTGCCTCGACTTACCAGGCCAAAGACAGTGACTCGTAACAGCGTACTATCCAGTTTATTTAGCAGGGCGTTCAGCTGATCAATGCCAGCTTTGACGGCAGCCTGACGCTTCAATTCTTCGGTACTGGAGCGGGTTAGCTCTAGCTGTGGAATGTAGCGATCAATCGTTTGTCGTAAACTGTCACGGGCCTGGTCAACCAGGGCATGGGCTGTCCTGACAGTATCCTCTTGATTGTCTGTGTTGACGTTGATAGATGTTTCCTGAATCAAGGCAGGCTGAGTCATGGTAGGAAGTTGTTAAGGGCCGAATGTCCAGGCCGAGAGTTTTGTTTTGGTTCATCGCATGCTTGCTGCATGCGATGAACCATTGCCCATCTTGTTAACGATTTCTAGCTGGCGACAGCGCTGAAGTTACCATTAGGTAGGTGGGGCAGTGCCTGGGTAACAAAATCTTTCAGTGCTAAGCCCTGACGAGCTTGCTGGAATAATGTTTGCAGACGACTACCCAGCCCTTCAAAGTTCAGCTCAGTGGTTTCTAATAAACTTTGTTCTTCGAAGTAGTCAACTAAAGTGAGACCAGCTATGCGGGTCAGGTAGGCTGCACTAAGACCCTGCAGTGCTCCCCCAGCGATGTACGTAGTTACATGGCTTTTGAGGATAGGCCCCAGCGCTTGGGAGGCAAGTTCGACTAGTCCTAACTTGACGGTCAGTTCAGCGATGGTACCTGCAGCTGCTTTTGCCTGGTCCATGGAGAAGGTTTGACCATAGATAGCGCCGAGGTCTAGTACTAGCTGACCGTTAATAGCAGCAGTTGCCAGCAGATCGACGGTGGCAATTGGGTTAGCAAATGCGGTACCGGCAGCAATCCACTGCATCTGTTCGATGACGGGCATAGCCTTTTGGCGACGATATTCGTTGAGCTGCTGGGTAATGCGACGTTGTAGCGTTTTAGTCTGACGCAGGGTGGTGGCCATGACTAAGCTTGCCGGTTCAGCCGCAAAGGTTTCGAGCTGTTGAGTTAGGGCTGCTAGGTCAGCGGGAGGCTGCTCTAAAAACTCGGTGACTTCACCTGATTCAGAATGACGACGAACTTTGATCGAATTGGGGTTAGCTGAGATCGCAACCACGTCTACATTGCGCATGGCCAACCTTTTCTTAAGCTGGTCCACTACAACCGCCTTATTCATGGGGGTGTACTGGTCTTGTTTATTCAGCACTACCAGTACCTGATAGCCATCAGAGATCAGCGTTTCTACCCGGTTAAGTTCGGACGCAGTCATATCGCCTGCAATCATCAACAGCAGCAGGTCAGCGTCGTCACACTGTTCTGTAAAGGTTAATGATGCTGACTCAGATGCCTGCAGACTGTTGAGTAGCGTGGTCTTGCCCGTTGCTTTATTCCCAGTAATACCAATTGTTAGATTTGTCCGCTCAAGGCTATCGAGGAGCACCTCATGCTCGGTGCGGAAAACTTCTGCCTGGGCAGCGGCCTGGCTATCTTCCGTGAGTAGCAAGTCAATCAGTTGATCAGCTCGATCCAGGGCCTTGTCAATAGCATCACGCTGTACACTAATCTGCTGAGGAATAGTCGGCATGCCCAGCGTCTGAGTTTTTTGACGGAACCACCAAACACCTGCTGCACCTAGTGCGATCGCACCTAACATTAACGACCCATCCATGGGCATGTGATGTACCACGTCCAGTAGCCACAGACTGGCGCTGAGACCTAAACCACCGATTAGAATAGGACGCTTGATTGCGATATCCATAAGTCCCTATACCCGAGTTGCTTCTACTACATTTTATAAAGTGAGTGTGGTTGCACTAGGTGGAAAACCCCACAGATTTAACATAAGCCTTAAAGATCAGCCAACTGGCGGTGTAGTTTCTACTACAGCCTGATACAGCTGTAGAGTGTTCACTACGGGCAACGAAGGGAAGCTGAGGTGCTATAACTCAGGTACAGGTGTTTGATAGGGTTGCTCCTATGGTGGATGAGTCTGTTCTTCAACAAGAGTCGTTACTGGGTCGGTTAATACTAGATTACGACACCACTGAAGAACTCGGGCTAGTGGACGGTCTGCTCGTGGATTTGAACCAGGGCAATGTGGTGGCATTGGTCTGTAAGGCACCAGTGTGGCAGCGACAGCGTTCCATTTATAGCTGGGGACAAATTCTCAATATTGGTGGCGATAGTATCGTTCTCCATGGTCACAGCACTGAGATGTCTCAATCTGCAGCAGCTCAGCCTATGGTGGGACTGGAGGTATGGACCGATACGGGTAACTGTGTGGGCCAAATCGTAGATTATCGATTTGAGCGTAGCGGTACGGTTGTGCAATACTTATTTGCTAAACCAGGGCAGGTAGGTCTTTATGGGTTGGCCCCTAATGCAATTATCAGTGCTGGGCGCAAGCGCATGATGGTGTCGGCATCATCTGTTGAACAGTCTGAGTACTTTGCCGACGCAGAGGTGCCCATGGCACAACCAGATTGGCAAGCCACTGCCCAAACGACGGCCCAATCGTTAGCAGACCAGATGCAACAGCGAGCCCAGGAATGGTCGGACTATGCTCAGGAGCATTGGCTATCTGAGGATTTCAATGAACAGTTGCGCTCCACAGGTCAGCAATTACAGGACAAGACCCAGGGGTTGCGATCTCAGTTCAACCAACAGGTGTCTAACGCACGCAAACGAATCAAACCTCTGAATAGGGCATTGGAGAACACCCTGGAAAATGCCCTGGATACGTTGAATGAGCAGAATGAGCAGACAGAGTCTTCCGATATCGATCTAGACGCGTTTGAGGTCTGGGAAGACGATGATTAATAGTTAACCTGACATAAGACTAGGATGCGATCGCATGCTTATCAAATTTTACTGTCTGCCGTTGGTTAATCGTCATGGCTAAGTCGATATCACTACATGCCCCTGACCGATCGCCTTGATCAAATCGAATCAGGCTGCGATTGATGTAGGCATCAGAAAATTGCGGTTGTAGTTCCAGTGCTCGGTTTACATCCGTTAGTGCCCCTGCCGTATCATTGAGACGAAATCGCAACACACTCCGTTCATTGAGTGTACGGGCAGCATCAGGTTGTAAAGCGATGGCTTGATCAAAGTCTGCCATTGCTTTTTCATATCTGTAGAGGTCTACATAAATTCGGCCACGATGTACATAGGCATTGGCCAACGATGGATTTAAGTCAATTGCCCGGTTGACATCCTGGAGGGCTGCCGCCAGATCCCCCAGACGTTGTCGAATGCCTGCCCGATTACTCAGGGCTTCTGCAAATTTAGGGTTGAGTCTGATAGCCTCACTAAAATCAGCAGCGGCCATTGCATAGTGATGAAGATAGAGTCGGACTAAGCCCCGATTGTTATATGTATAAGCATGGTTTGGATTAAGCCGTAGCGCTTCTGTGTAGTCGTTGATGGCCCCGTCACTATCGCCTAGGGTGGCACGATTATTCCCGCGATTGTTTAGCAGCGCGAATTGACTTGAATCAGAACAATTTTGAAGGGTATGATGTAATTGCTCTAATGTTTGAGGATAGGCTTCAGATAGAGCAGGGTCGAGGTGCAAGGCTCTACAATAATCTTCCATTGCTCCGGCATAATCGCCCAATTCTGTTCTTAATGTGGCTCGATTGTTATAGGCGTCTGCCAGGTCGCCATCCAGGGTAATGGCATGATTAAAATCTGCCAGGGCGTGCTCATAATCAACTTGATAAAAGTAGGCTAAGCCACGATGGTTATAAGCTTTAGGACATTTAGGGGTAAGGGCTAGGGCCCGGTTGAGATCATCAATTGCCCATTGAAAATTACCACATCGTAACCAAGCGACGCCCCGCCATAGATATCCTCGTGGGAAATGGGGGTGTAATTTCAGGGCATAATCAAAGTCCCGTACGGCCCCTGTGTAGTTTTCCAGGTCTAGGCGCAGTAGACCACGGTTACAATATCCTCGTGTAGAGAGAGGGGTAAGTTGAATTCCTCTCTCAAAGTCTTCTAAAGCTGCATCCATATGCCCTAATTTGCGTTGGGCATTCCCCCGATTTAGATAGGCAGATGCATAATTAGGCGTGAGATGAATTGCCCAACTCAAGTCTTCAATGGCCACCGCATACTCACCAATGGCATAATAGGCACACCCTCGGTTGTAATAGGCTTTAGCATAGTTAGGTAGAGCCTCAATGACAGTATTGAAAATTGAGATTGCTCCCGCACAGTCTTGTCGCCGTGCCAGCTCTACCCCCTGATTCAATAGGTCCTTCGCAGTCATTTACCCTCACCATAAACTTACCAGACTTTCATGAAAGCATGATGGGTATGAATTAAGTCTGGCATCACCTAAGGGCGATATTTTAGAATTCTAAACCTAGCTAGCGAGTCAGGTAATTTGTCTATGCTCCCACCTGTATACCAAAGAGAAAACCTACAATTGAGTGCTGCTACCAGAGTAAATCTAGGCTTGCTAAATTGAAGTTGTTCTTTAAAGAATTTCTTTACAGGTAATAACCATATAGCGCTGATACCTGCTGGATATCCAAATGTCCCCGTAGTTATCTTATGTAATTATCTTAATTTGGACATAGCAAAAAAAGCTACGCGAAAATACAAACAGTAATGTACCTGTAAAGAGGTATATCTATGGCACTACCTAACCTGATAAGTACTACAGTGTTTTCGTTGTCAAATCATTGTTTGAGTCACGGCTGTACTCTGAATGAGAGAAATAGCCTTAGCATAAAACTGCTAAGGCTATTTGAAAGTTTTTATGTAGAGACTGATGATTAACGATTACGAAACTGCTGCACTAGCCAAAATCTGGTTATTTTGCCCTGTAACATCATCTAATATCCGTTCTAACTCCTTTGCTGCAGCATCTTCTGTAAAATGCTTCTGAGCATAGGCTTTAGCATTACGTCCTAAACGGGTACGTAATGCCTCGTCGTTCCAGAGTAAAGTAATCGCTTCCTTCAAGCTTTCTACACAACCGGGCTTGACTAGCCAACCCGTTTCACCATGTATGATGTAGTCGCTCATGCGATAACAATCACTTACGATGATTGGTCGTCCCATGTGCATGGCCTCGATAATGGTGACATGGCCTGCTGCCGTAACATCATCTTTAGGCTGTAGTGCGATAACGTTGAGACGCCCTTCTTGTGCAATCTTGTGGCAGTCGCCTCGTGATATTCCAAAAGGTGTTTGTACATTATCTGGAATGGCAATACCTTCCAATGCAGATTTTCCAGAGGCTACGATGGTTGGAATGTTAAGCTCTTGGACAGCTTGAAAGAAGCACGGAAAATCACGATGGGCCGACCCTAATGAGGCAATGAATGGAGCTTCAGTTTCTTCAGCATAGTCTCCTTCAATGCCAGCACAGGGAAATGGAACAAATTCAAATCGTTCTTTAGGCAAGTCCAACCACTTGCTATAAATATCAATTTCCTGACGACTATGGACAATAAATCGATCAATCTGTCTCAAACTGACTTGAGATAACCAGCGACGAAGAGGTCCGACTTTGTAATTGCCGATATTAAAAGTCCAAGCAACAACCGGCTTTTCAGAACCCCTTAAAATCTTTTGCAAGCCAATTACTGTTGGCAATTGAGGAAATAGTGTAATAACACCACTAGCATTACTGTTGAGGGCTGATGCTGCATGTTTCCAATGAATTAACCATTGGGACAATGTGGTGAATTTGACTTTTCTATCATGCCAATTTGTAATCGGTGTTGAGCGCATAATCAACTCAAAGTCATACTTATCACCTGATATAAAACGACTTAACCAAATATGATTGTCGATATGCTCTTGTCTAAAATATGCAGCAATAATGGCCCATTTCATTGCTAACTTGCCTCGGAGATTACTCTTTATAACTAATGCGTAACTATCTGAGTTAAACAGGATTAAAGAACTTAAAGTATCAATGTTCTTATTGATAGGAACGCAGATGACTTTAAATCGTGTAACTAAATCTTTCCATATCTTCTTTATATTTGATTTCTAAAAAGTTGATGTCATCTAGACTGAAATAATTTCTCCAGTCTTTGTACTTGCGTTTAGATTTATTTGAATGGGGTAAAGCAACTGAAATGCCAACTTTCTGACAAATATGCTCCCAATCGGTACTGATATCCTCTAATCGACCAACATAATCAACAATCAGATTTTCACCCGCTTCGTCAGCCAGCTGATGAAACTGAGACATTGTTCCATAGGATTGCCAACACTTCTCAGAATGAATAAACTCAGTAACTGAATTGCTCTTTAGGCAAGCTACTACTCCAGGCCATCTAAAAGCATCATATAGCTTAGGGAGCCGAGTTAATGCGGGAGGAATAGAACTAATCTGATCTAATGCATACATTAATTTGATAGCAGGGCCTCTGTAACCTCCTAAATAATAGGTTTTAAGATATTCATAGAATGATACCATCCGATCAATAGGGTGCCTGACCACTGAGAACGTAAAGTACTTTTCCCAGAGTTGGTCGCCCATCAGCTTCTTGATCTCGGAAGCAGAGGAGTGCTTATATATTCCAAACTTTTTTTCGTAAGCTTTTTGTAGCGTTTCTCCGTATTTTGTGCTGCCTAAGACAACATCATTCCACTGCATTTCTTTTTCTAGGGCTCGTTCAATGCTGGTCCCACCGCACTTATGTAGATGAACGAATACAAACTTTTTGCTATTAGAAATAAAGGTCATTCTGAAAACCTAATTAAAAAATACTTTCTATATGCTCTTTTTGCTCATTGCTCATAGCTTTATTCATGGGGTGTAAGTATTAGGAAATAAACCCCTAAAATCCCTTGGCAAAGTTCATGGCAGCTTGCTCTAACTGAATATAAAACCTTATAGGGACTAAATAGAGGAAGTAAGCTGCCGCCATAGTAACAAATGTTTTCCTTGGCTCCTCAAATAAAATTCTCAAATCAGTCCCTAAAGACTTATGTAGCATTTTGACGGCCAATGTTCCGTCTCTCATACTAACTGCCCGTCGAGCAATGTATCTCTGAAAATATGCCTTGGCTAAGCTAACAACATCGGCAAAGATCTCTGGATACGCTTGATTATACTTGTCAATAATTCTCTCCAAATATTCATACTGGAGGAGAACGCTAGCAGATAGACCACCAGGATTGACTCGATAAAGAGTTAGTAATTCGGGAATGCCTTCACATTTCCATTTGGTTTCTACAGCTATTCTTAACCAGCACTCAACATCTTCCGCTCTCTTAAAACTTTCGTCAAAGTAGAATGTTTCCTCTATGCCGTGCAGATTGGCCTTAAATTCAATATCCTTAAAAACTTCCCGCCTAAATACTGGCGACGAACCGTTACCAATTGGATTACGACGAAGGATATATGCAGGGGTAATATCCTTGATCTTTGTGGGGATTTGTTTTAGCCCTGTTGGCTTATCATTTTCATCAATGAGTTCAGAATAACTAAAGCTAATTCCAATACTTGGAACTTCTTCTAGGTGCCTGACATGCTTTTCAATTTTATCGTTTGTCCACAGGTCATCAGCGTCAACCAATGCAATATAGTCACCAGTTGAGTTTCTAATGCCTGTATTGCGAGCGCCAGCCAAACCTCGGTTAGCCTGTTGAACAATTTTTATCCTTGGATCGTCAAATTGACGACACACATCAATGCTTCGATCAGGTGAACCGTCATCAACAATGATAACCTCAAGCTCACTATAGGTTTGTGCTAGAACTGAGTCTATGGTTCTTGCTACAAAATCCTCAGCCTTAAAGACTGGGATTATGACGGATACCAGCTTATTTTCCATTAAAAGTCTCCCAGAATTGAAGAGGCAATTATCTAGTTAATTTATACATTTAGACGTAACCAATTCAGATGAAAGCTAGAGGCTTCAATGCAGACTTTCATATAGCCTCCTATATAAATTAAGATAAATTCATAGCTTATTCATGGCTTATTTTATAAATAAAATCTGTATAAAACTTAGTTTATCAACCCTTTTGCTAGAAAGAATCCATTCAATGAACTCTTTAATTAAATTATATGTTTCCCAAACTGCATGTATAGTTTATTTCTAGCCTTTCCATCTTACGAACAAAGTGGTAATCAAAGATTTATTTCCACCAATTATGATAATTGACTAGACACTTCAGGCTCTAACTCATAAGTCGTTTCATGATTGTTTATTTGAGAAGTTTGTTCAGACCATGTTGATAAAATCTGTATCGATGATAACGATGTCCAAACATATAATATCCACGAGTCTCGGATAAACAGATTACTCTCGGTCATATTGCTGAGTGTAAGGAAAACTAAAATAATGACAGGGCATATAGCATATGACTGTTTAGTAATTCGAACTAGTTGAATGGATTTGACAGTTGTGATGAAAAAACTGATAAAAAATATCATTCCTCCTATCCAACCTACCGAGAGTAATATTTCAAGGAAACCGTTATGCGCATTGGGTGCAGGCCAACCCACCAACTGTCTGAGCAAATCTGCAGGACCTCCGGCAGGTCCCCAAAAACCCTCATATCCATATCCTAGAAAAGGCCTGAGCGAAATCATATGCCAAACTGCTGGCCAAAGCTCGTCTCGTCCCGATAAATCAGTACCCTTGCCAAAGATGCCGAGTAAATCATTAGCATTTGCCTGAATATAAACCGATGCTGTACCGGCAAGTAAGATAATGGTGCTAATAGTAATGACCATATATCGATAATTGAGTTTTAAGGTATTGCATATGAAAAATGTCAATGCCATTGTTACTGATGCTAACAATGCAGTTGTTGATTGAGATGCAATCACTAGAAATGTAGAAAGAAGCATCACAAATTTAATAATTTGACGCCATCTATTTTTGAAAAGATCTATATACTGCGTCGTCAGTAAAAATATTGTAGTAAGAGCCATCTGAGCACCCAATTTATTTTTATGGGTATATACTCCTCGCCAAGCCCCTGTGTGTGGAGGGACGTGCATAATCCCATACTTTGGAATTAATACCCCAAACAAAAAACACACAACCGTATTCAGGCAAAGAGCAATAGTTAGGAAGCGAAGCTGTTGCTTAAATGTGAAGCTGAGTGAAAAGAAAATAGAAAATGAAGTTGCGCCTAAAAATAGTATGCTTCGGCGCGAAGAAATATTTGGCCGAGCTGACCACTCAGGTGAAAGAAATACAAGTATTAGAAAAATGATTAATAATAAAGACTGTGGGCTAGATCTTAGTCGGGCTAATATTAGTTTCCAACGGAGCAATAAGCCTACAGTAGCTACCATATAAAAAAGCATACTGAGGGTTGGCAGTAAAAAATTGCTGTTCGCTTCGCTAACGTCAACAAGCTGGCCAGCTCCGCCACTCGTTATTAAATTAATAGGATTGCCCAAGAAAAACCATAGGCCAAAGGAAACAAATATATACTCTATAATTCTTGGGATTCTTAACATAATGTTCCCTATCGATAAAACCTCAATAATACTTATTAAACCTTTAATAGGTAAGAGAATCTCAACTATATTGAATCATCCTTTAAATGCCTAACTTTATCGTATTAAATGTTGCAAGTTTAAAATAAATAAGTAATGCTAGTGCAATTAATTTAGGGGTTTTATAGAGGTTTTTCCAATTACTGATTAATGCACGATTTACAAAGGACACACCTAAAACAGCCGGCATATTTAAACGTAGGGTTTGCCGAGCTAAGTACTGGAGCTGAGCAGCTTGAGCTGCCTTATAGTGCTTCTCAACTAGAGCTGGTGCTTCCTGACGCGCCTTCTGCATCAATATTACCCACCCTTCCTCCATTTTCTTCAATGTTGATGATAACCCGGAGGTGTGTAAACGATATTGCACTAGTACCTGGTCAATGCCCTCAATATGCCAATGGTTTTGGATGGCCAGTCTAAATAGAAGGTCAATATCCTCGTTATATTGCATGGACTCGTCAAAACCGTGCAAATCTTCAAAGACTGATTTTCGAATTACAAGGTTGGACGTTGTTACTGTTGGATTGCTGTAAAAAAGGTCCTGGGGTTGGATAGTGTCAGTAATGTTGTCTGTCAGTTTGTTCGTTGTTTTACCATCAGATTCTATTAGTTCAACTCTTGAAAAGCTGACGCCCACTTGAGGGTGAGAACTCATGTAGTTGACATGGGTTAGAAGCTTGTCTTCTAGCCACAGATCATCTGAGTCTAAAAAGGCAACTAATTCACCGTTGGCTAGCTGAGCACCTAAGTTCCGTGCGACAGAAACACCACCATTTTCTTTGGAAATCAGGCGAACTCGCTTGTCTCTTTTGCAGAATTCGTTGACTACTTCAGCAGTATTGTCTTTCGATCCATCATCAATTACGAGTAGCTCCCAATTTCTGTAGGATTGATCAATGACCGACTGAATCACCTCTGGGAGATAGGTGGCTGCATTATAAGCGGGAATAACAATAGAAACTAATAGATTGGAAGCCATAATAGTATGCTGAATGATTCATCAAAATCTAAAACTAAGTTATGAGGACTAAGAGGGAGAAAACGCACCTTTGCCAGAAAATACAGACTTCGATACAAGAACTGTGAATATGGGGAGTAGTAAAAGATGAATTCCTAGTACAACTGCGGCCACAGCAACAATATCAAACTGTGCAGCTATCAAGATTGCAGTCGTAAATATGGCGGTAAAGAATATATTCCACTTTAATCCATCCATTCCCCGGTCAACGGCTAGTAGTAATTGTTCTGCAACTAGGGCAAATGGTCTAGGTAATGCTGATAGACAGATTATTATAAGGACTGGAATAGCTGGAGTCCATTTTGAACTAAATACTATGGGCACGTAAATCGGTGCTAAAGAGCTTTGTAAGATAACGAGTGGAAAAATAATGGCAGCACAGATTTTTATGCTTCTCATGTAGCTTTTTTTCAAAGAGGTTATACTATCTCGTGCCTCGCATAAATAAGGAAAGACAGAGTTAGAAACCATATTAATGGCTGTTAAACTCAGCCCTAGCCCTGCATTGAAAGCAAAGAAGTAGAGTCCTAGTTGATCAACGCTAAAGAAACGGCCAATTAATAAGTAATCAATATTAGACCTCAAATAATTCAGCATTTCAATGCCCAGAGGATATTTGGAGAAGTTGAATATTGCCTGCCAGTCTTTTAGGGTGAATTTTCCACTAGGTCGCCAGGAATGGCTTCTTCTATAAACGACTAGCCAGCAGATTTGGGCAATGAGTAATGCAAAGACAATACTCCAAATCCCCATACCCATAAGGGCTAATGTCACGATGAGAGATTGACTCACAAAAGAACTAATAGCAGTTGCTATAGCTCCGATCTTTAGCTTATTCTCTCGACGTAGTAAGGCATCTTGAACTGCATAAAATGGATTAAAAAGATAAATAGCTGCCATTAAGATAATGGGCAGAATTAATTTCTCGTTGTCGTAGAATTGGGCAATGGGAAATGCTAGCAAACACTGAACTGCAGCTATGGATACGCATAGAATCCAGTTAGTCCAATAGGCTGTATCTGCTAGTTGTTCAATTTCTTCTTCCTTTGCTTGAATTAGTTTTGGAGCAATTCCGCCTTTCTGGATAAATACATTCGCAAAGTCAGTAATTGCAAATATGATGGCCATAAGACCGTATTCTTCGGTGCTAAATGACCGCCCTAATACAACGACTATAGCGATACGAATAACTCGTCTAAAAATTTGACTCGCTGTCAGCCATCCAATATTTTTGACAAGCTTGTCAGAAAACAAGCTTTTGATTTTTTTTTGCATTATATGGTGCAAGAGTTTTTATAAGACTAACTGTAGGGGGGGAAGTACTTCCCTTAGCTTTGATTATAAAGTCTGCTTTTGCTATTGAATGACGTTAGCGTTTTCAGACTCTAGTTCCTCCTTTTCTATCCTGTGTCTAGTTGTTGTCAAATAATCTAAACAGGAAGTTTAATGGATTTACTAAGCGAGCTGCTAAATCTAACACTGAACCACTTGTGCTTTTAGGTACAACAATGACATCGCCATCTTGAACCTGATAGGTATCTATTAAGTCCCGAAGATCTACTTCTTCTTGCATTATTTCCCCAGTGGCGTCATCCATTCGAATAAATGCAACATCCTTGAGCCTTGCATCATCTGTCGGTCCGCCTGCGATCGCAACCGCGCTAGATAATGAACTATTGGGGGGAACTGCAACTTCTCCTGGTCTAGTTACCTCACCAACGACCCGAACTCGAACCGTGTCTGGCGCAAAGCTTGATCTGGCTAGCAAATGATTGTCAATGACTTCACCTTCAGGTAAGCGAGGAACAAATATAAGATCTCCGTCCCTAAGCAACATTTCTTCGGGTAGAGTAGCAGACCACAGCGTGTCCCAAAGATTTATTTCCGTATTAATAGTTTCACCATTGGGGAGTTCACGGATAACCACTACATTACGAATATCTGCTGTGCGTCTGATTCCCCCAGCTTCTACTAAGGCTTCACTAATAGATGGAGGCGCATAAGCCACTTGGGTGTTTTGATTAATATTGACAGTATCCTCAATTTGGATAGGCCCAGGACGATAAACCTCACCCGAAACATTCACGACTATGGGGCGAAGCGCATTTAAAGAAACGGATACTGCCGGATCGACCAGGATTCTATCGAGAATTACTCTTAAATCTTGCGTTAATTGATCGGTGGTTTTGCCAGCTGCAATTACTTTCCCAACAATCGGCAAGGCAATAGTCCCATCCGGTAATACTGATAATGGTCCTGTGTATTCTGGAAAGCCATAAACGCTGACTTCAATACGATCGCCAGGACCCAATAAATAAGACGATGCCCCCGCATAGTTAGTGGGAACGGTATTGAGAGTGACATCGTTTGGAATATTAGTATCAGCTTCGCTGGTAGGTAATTCAGGCAATTGTGCAAGCTGTTCAGGTTCTGCTAAGACTACTGTAGGTACGCAACAGATTAATCCCAATATCAAGGGCATTGCTGTATATAGTCGGTTGTAACTAGGTTGAAACATGGGTTTAAAGGTTTGTTTTAGGATGGTGACATCCCTTCTGTAGAAAAGGGCTAGAAATTAATTTGAAACGCTAGAGTCGACCATTGACATTGGTTGCATCGCTTATTGCTTTACTGCTAAGCGCGTTAGGCAAATTAGCGTGATTCTCATTAAAAGTGACTCCCTGATTTTTATTCAAGTAGCGATCAGACTTTTCTTTCACATTGATGCCGTTAGCAACTAGACCAAGCACATTCTGTTGAGACTGTGCCAACATTGTCTTTGTCGTACGAATGTTATCGGCATTTGCCATACCAGGACGCATGACCAATAGAACCCCATCGGTTGCACGCCCTAAGGTGATAGCATCTACCAGCCCTAAGATTGGTGGGCTGTCAATAATGACAAAGTCGTATGCTTTTTCACTTGCCTTGAGAAATGATGTGATGTGCTGAGACTCTAAAATCGCTAATGGATTGAAGGGAACTACACCAGCTGTGAGAATATGCAGATTTGGTTCCTGCGAGACGATGGCATCCTTGAGTGGAGTTTGACCTACAGCAAAGTTGCTTAGTCCTTGCACGTTTGGTAAATCCCAAATGTGATGCTGTGTCGGTTTACGCATATCAGCATCAACTAATAACACCATATGCCCTAAATGAGCCAACGTTAGAGCCAGATTTGCTGCGACTTCTGATTTTCCTTCACCGCCTACCGCACTGGTAACAGTGATCGTCTTAACCTGAGAATCTACGCATGAGAACTTTAGATTTGCTTGTAATGCTTGATATGCGTCAAGAACATGGGAATAGTCTGAATTTCTGACTAAAATGCTGGGGATATCGCTGCCCTTGATATTTCTTCTTTTCCAGGCGGGAATAATACCCAAAAGTGGATATTCGTAAAGTTCTTGACCTTCTTCCAATGTTTTTACAGATTGGTCTATGACGTCGGCAAGGAAGGCTCCAATTAAGCCAAGTAAGATACCAGCAACTCCACCTGCTAGAAGAAAGAGCTTTAGTGACGCTCCAACGGGTTTTGTAGGAGTTAGTGCTGGCGAGACTATGCTCGCGTTTCCAACATTTTGATTTTCCAGAACTTGGGCTTGCTGAAAGTTCTGTAACAGAGTTTCATAGGTACTTTGTGCAGCACCAAGCTGTCGCTCTAATGAACGCTGCTGTTTTTCTAAAACAGGAATTACTCGGGCTCGACCTTGTTGAGTCAAACGGGCATTAGCCAATTGCTCAACCTGCTGTTGTAAACCTGATTGCGTACCATCAAGCCGTAAAAATTCTGCAATTAGATCTTGTTCGAGCTGACCTGACTGTAGGTCATCTGCGGGCAGGTCTAGTTCGTTTGTACCTAAAGTAATGCTCAGCCTTTCTTCGAGTAGGCCTTGTAGTGAGGCTTTCTGATTGCGTAAGGTGACAATTTCAGGATGCTCATCCCGATATCGAGTGCGGGCTAATGCTAAATCTGCTTCCACAGTTTGCAGCTGTTCTAACACAGCCTGGATCCCAGGAGATTCACTGACGATGCCTACAGCATAAGCTTCTTGGGAACTCAGCTTAAGCTTTTGCTGGAGTTGAGAGGCTTGGGCTGTACTATCGGCTAGCTGAGACTTGACCTGGATTAACGTATTGTCGAGGGTGAAAAGGGACTCGACCAAATTACGAGATTCCTCTTCAAGGTTGACGATATTATTGCCTTCCTTAAAGCGTCGTAGATCGGCTTCTGCTTCATCTACGGCAGCCTCAGATGCAGGCAACTGAGCGCTGATAAATTCTTGAGCAGCTAATGCTGCAGCACGGTTGCTCTGGATATCATTTTCAATGTAAATATCTGCTAGTGTATTTACGACCGTTGCAGCTATTTCTGGATCGCCATCTTTGTAAGTAACTTTTAGAACATCTGTTCCAGGAACTCCAGTGACCGTGAGCTTGCGTAGTAGGTCATCAGGCTGTAGCAATTCCCCCTCATCATTTTGCAGTTTTAATTTTGCAATTACTTCTTGGACAAGAGGCGTGGAGCGGAAGACTTCAATTTGGGTGTCTAGAGGGTTATCCAGATTAGTCAGTGCTCTAAGTTCTCGGGTGCTGCCTTCCAAACCGACTAAAGCAGATGCTTGGTTGGATAGCTCAAACAATAGCTTTGATTCAGCTTCATATTCAGGCTCTTGTGTAATGCCAACGCCAACAGCTGCAGTCGTCGTTAGACCGAAAATAGTCAGAGCAATTAACCAGCGACGTTTTAGAACTCGCCAATACTGCTGTAAATCTATTTCTATCTCTTTAACAGAGTTATCTTGAGATGCCATTGAACCTCACTGGGGAAAGGAGCTAACTACGGGGAGGGTAATATTACGGATTTAATATCAGAGGTTAACGTCTGAATTTCCAACTATATAAATTTCAATCAGCAATCCCATTGACAGACGAAAGAAAGGACTCAGTTCTAGAGAAATAGCTTTGGTTAAACTAACTTAAGTGACCCTAGAGACACCTAGAGACAATTCCCATATATCTTCAATAGAATTATGCCCATCTTTTCAAAAGAACCAGTTATTAACCGTGAGAATTCGGTGGAGACATAAGAACTTCATTTCATCCATCAATTTTCTAAAAAACTGATAAAGTCTTGAAACAGTCACAGCGGTCTAACCACTAGTGGTTATGGACCAATGTGAGTCGCCAAGGTTAGTATTTCTGTGTCAATTAGATGCTGCTACAGGGTAACCCTGAAATCAGCTTAATAGACCTCCTTAGTCAAGTGAAGTGTTTGTAAAACGTGTCAATTGATACTTGACATATCCATGGGTTACCACACTTGATTCTAAATGGTGATGATGACGTCAAGATAGGACTGAAACGGCCAAACAGTTAACCAATTGCCAATCTCTACGTGTATGTAAGGTCATACATACGTAAGTATTGATAGACCATTGCTACCTCACTAGAGGTTATGAATCAAAGCGGGTTGATTAAGTTCCTGGTTATATTTCTCCATTTTCTGCTTGAGTGTATTTTGAGCATTCCTGGTGTAATTTTTGACAGGTGTGTTTGTCGATTTTATGGGGCCGTCTTGTCTGGGGAGCTACTGTTTCTGAGTTATCAAAACTAATTTCCCTCTGGGTTTTCCAGAACTGCTTCATTTTGAGGGCTGTCCGTATTGTCATCTATGGTGTCGGTGGCTGAATTATTATCGTCTTTGGCAAGCCAATCAGGGATTGGGCGTTCAATCCCATTTTCTATTCCCTTAGGAATGAGGTGGATATCCACCGGATTTGGCTCTATCACATCATGGGTAGTCATTACATAGCGGGATGTGCCACTAAAGTCTTCATCTCCAACGGTCAGTCTATAACTTGCGTCATCCACCGTGAGCATAATGGTGGTTTCGGGGTTATCTAAGCCATAAGTTTTGAGCTGCTTGGGAGTGGTGGTAATGGTTTCTTGGATGGTGTCACTGGTGATGATATTGAGTAAAAAAGCGACTGATGCAGGATCGGCAGTGGCGTTTTCCGGCTCAATCATCTGCCATATGTCGTCAGTTTTTGTGAACGTGAGGGTCTCATCTTCTCGCTCAAGGGTAAATGCACTGATATCAGCTTCAGCAAAATCAAATAGAGTTTCACCTTGATTGGTTTGAGTGCCTTTTTGAGTTTCAAAAATAGTGACGGCGGCTACTAGTGTTATCGCAACACCCAACAAAATTCCAGTACTGCGTTGTAATTTCATGTTTTTTCTCCTTAGCGACGACGGAACCAAGTAACGCCTGCCCCCACTAGGCCAACCAGGGGAAATATGAGTAGTGCTAAAACAATGACTAAAATCTGTTGAGATACGGTCATGGTAATGCGACGATTGGTAATTTCCTTAGGGCGAATCGATAGAATCGCATCATCTAGATTGCTAAGCCAGGTGACACTGTTGAGAAACACATCCCCATTGAGCTGTTGATCAAAGAGTCCATCGATGGCAAATGTGGCGTTACCAATTACAATCAGCCGTGATTCTTTATCTGTGGATGAATCATCGTTGTCTGATGATTCGTCTGTAGATTGTTGTTTAGGTAGATCTTCATTCTCTTGTTCTTCGGTTAAGGTGTTATCTGTTTCGGCAGAGCTGGAGTCTGCTGCTTCTGAAATGTCCTCTGAATTCGGGGTTTCCTCATTCTCTTCACTTGGATCTGCCTCAGATAAATCGTCTTGTTGATCATCTGCTTCAGAAATCTCTTCAGTCTCTTCTGTTGCAACCTCAAGTGACTCATCAATGTCTCTGGTGAGAACGACACCAATATTAAAGGGGCCTTCTGGCGCTTCTTGGGTGTCAACATTGAGTTCTCCTGTTTCGGAGAGAACCTCAGCATAACTTTGTGGATTGCTGAGAAGTAGGGGAGTGGCTTCTATGCCGTCTACTGGTTCTATGAGAATCGGACGGGCCAATGGGTAAAACGAACGGCCATTATTGAATTCTGCAGCAATGGGGTGGCTGCCATAGGTGGTGACTAGTGGGGCTGATGGTCCTAGCCCGACAATTTGGCCGGTATTAGAGGTGTCGACAATTAAGCGGTTATCTAAGGAGACTCCCCAATCGTCTAATAAGGACTCTAACTCTGGTTCGGTTTGTGGATCAACCATGAGTAAAATACTGCCTCCCTGATTGAGATAGGTTTTAAGAGCGCCTACCTCAGGCTCAAAGAAGGCTTGTTTGGGGCTGGCAATGATGACGGCATTGGCATCGTTAGGGATTGCCGCTATTTGAGCTAAATTGAGGGTTTCAACAGTAAAACCATCGGCTTCTAAGGCTGCGGCTGCCTGGGTATAACTGGGGGAGGTGCTGCCATCAATGACAAATTCGTCATGGCCTTGAAGAAAGTAAACCATAGCTTTGCGATCGCGACCCACCTGAGCCAGCTTATTGGTTAGATCCTGTTCATTTAAGCCTTGTACCCCTAAGGGTTGAACAAATAACTTCTTTTCACCGATAGCCAGATGGACCTCACGGCCCTCACCACTGACATTAAACTCACGGGCGGTCGCTGGATCTTGAAATGGATTAACGTGCTCGTAGGTGAGGTTGTCGTTAAATTTTTGATAGCTTTCTAACAGCTGCTTATCGTTAGGATTTAACGTCGAGTCAAAAACCACCACCTTAACTGGCTGCTTGAGCTTTTTGACCACTGATGTCGATTCGGGTGACAGGGTAAATAACCCCCCCTCAGTTAGATCGATGCGGGGGGCATATTGCAGTGCCAAAAAATTAACTACTGCTAGAATGAGCAGCATTGATATCGTGGCCAATACAGCATTAGTTCCAGCCTGGGTTGAGCGACTCTGCCAAAAGCTGCGATAACTAAAGCCCCCCAGTAGTAGGCTGACTAGTATCAGTCCTAACCCGATCGCCAACAGCGTGATGGGAAGGATACTCCAGGCATTCAAAAAGCCAACGACCAGGCTAGCTGTGGTTAAGGCCAATCCAGGCCATATTAACCAACGGAGATAGTTGCGGAAGGTAGATAGCGCTTTCATAGGGTAGGGGCAGATTAGTTTCTCTGAAACCTGAATGCTTCAATTGATTGGGCCGTTAGAAATAACCCTAGAACGGCGTAGGAGATAAATAGAATTAAGCCGCCAATGTCAAACACGCCTTGGGTAAAGTCGTTGTAGTGCTTGAGTAGTGAGAGATGACCAATGGCGTTACCAATAGGACCAGGCACACCGCTGGCAACACCCTCAATGACGAATAGGACTAATACTAAGGCAAAGGTCAAAATCGCTGCCAGGACAGTACTTTCGGTCAATGAGGAGATAAACATGCCAAGGGAAAGGACACCCGCTGCCATGAGAATTAAGCCACCGTGGCCCAAGAATAATAGTTGGAGAGCAAAGGGTGGGTCGGAGGAGCCGACAATTAAAGCCTCAAGGATGAGCAGCGGCAGCACCATGGTGCAAAAGAAGGTGACCACCCCTAGTAGTTTGCCTAGAGCCACGGCCCAGTTAGTAATCGGTGAAGTTGCCAGTAGTTCTAAGGTGCCTTGTTTCCGCTCCTCGGTGTACAACCCCATGGATAGGGCCGGTAAGATAAACATGGATAGAGAGCCTAAGAGTCCTAGATAAATCTGAGTGAATTCGTAGGGAATATCAACGGGGGCCGTTTGCAAGCCTGCCTGATCGGCAAAGGCTGACTGGGCTAGAATCCCTTGAGGACTGAAGACTAGAATAACTAAGAGAAAGCCGGCTAAAAGCCAGAAAATGGTGGCAATGCCATAGGCTAACGGGGAGGCAAAGTAGCTTTGCAATTCTCGACGGTAGATGGCAAGAACGTTGCTAATAACGGTAATGATGTTATTCATCGCTATCCGATGGGCTATCTGTTGGTAGATTGTCGGTTGAACTTGTCTCTGTTGTAGAGGAGGATGACTCGTCGGTAGTGGCGTCAGTGGCGTCTGCTTTGTCTGAGGTGTCCTTGGCGTCAGCAGCAAGCTCAGTATCAACAGCAGGCTGGGTTGTTGTGTCTATGGCTGGTTCTTTAGTGGTTAGATTGATAAACACGTCCTCGAGACTGACGCGATTGCGGGAAAGTTCATACAGACCCATATTGGCGTTGACGATGGCCGCTGCGATCGCACTACCCGGATCCTGCTCAGTGGCAGCCATTACCTGAAACCGATGGTGGTTTTCGGCCAGACCTTCATTCGGTAGTGTCTTTACCGATTCCACCTGTTCTAGCTCATTGAGCATCGTTTGAGTTTGCTCGAGGTCGCCGGCCACCTCAATGGCATAGCCCAGTTGTCCAGCAAGGCGAGCGGTCAAATTTTCTGGAGTATCGGTGGCGACGATGCGGCCTTTATTAATAATGGTGATGCGATCGCAGGTCATGCTGACCTCAGGCAAAATATGCGTCGACAGAATGATCGTGTGTTGACCTGCCAGACTTTTAATCAGGTTGCGCACATCAATAATTTGCTTTGGGTCAAGGCCGACTGTGGGCTCGTCCAAGATAATCACTGGTGGGTCATGGACAATAGCTTGGGCAATGCCTACCCGCTGTCGAAATCCTTTCGAGAGTTTACGAATCAAGACATCTTTCTTTTCACTTAAATTGCAGCGTTCCATGGCCGAGGCGACTTGCCGATCACGCTCACCAATCGGTAGGCCTTTGATGCGGGCGACAAAATATAAAAACGCTGCCACCGTCATGTCTGGATATAACGGTGGGGTTTCAGGTAAGTAGCCAATATTTTGCCGTACCGCCATTGAATTGCTATGCACTTCATGATTGGCAATGCGAGCCGTTCCGCTGGTGGCGGGTAAATACCCGGCTAATATCCGCATGGTGGTGGTTTTGCCAGCTCCATTGGGACCCAAAAACCCTAAAATTTCTCCAGGCTCTACTTTGAAGGACACATCGCTAATCGCAACGGTCGAGCCGTAAGCTTTGCTAAGCTGCTCTACCTCAATCATGGTTTACCAATAGGTCCGATAGATTAGACGCCAAATATCAAACAACGGTGATTAATGCCGCTTGACCATTCTGCCACTGAATTTCATAACGGTTGCTGCGAAATTGTGCAACCCTATATGGAGAGAATGCATCAGCTCATCATGACTGGCAATAGCAATAATTTAGGCCCTGAGCACTCCCTTACATTTCTCTACTACTTTGGTACTACCACATTGATTACCATCGTACTAGCGAGTATGGTGCTGCATCTCAGTCCCATGAGCGGTTTACCTAATCAACTAGGGTTAGTTATGGGACTGATGGGTGGTGCCGTTGGCACATACTTTAACCGCTCCATTACCCTGAAGCAGTCGATCAAAGGACATAAGGTATTTCTCAACCAAATTAGCCAGCCCCTAGCAGAGTTGGGATATGCCCAGATTGAGGATGATCGTCTGCCTGCTGATGTTGTGGTTTTTTCCCGCAGCAATTTGCGGGGCTTGTTGTCTGGCAGAGTTTATATTCGTCTGGATGTTAAGACAGCCTATATTACCAGTCGGGCTGTCCATATTCGAGAATTAAAACGATTGCTGGAATAATTACCGTAGCTATCTGATGGCTATAACTACTTGTTTGGGGTTCAGACTGGATGTAGGGGCATTAATCCAATCTAAGTCCGCAGTCTAAATATATGGCTAAACCCAAGAAGCAAAAATTTCCTCATCTGCTAGGGTCCAAATGGACAGCCCAGCAGTGCACCATGGGGTGGCGACATTTTCAAGTTACAAATCGTAAAAATGAAGGTAAACTTGTGTTTGCAGAATTAGTTGCATCCTGTGATCCAACGGTTCGATTTTGGGTTAATGCAAATGTTCTAAAGAATCCGCAGTTGTGGCAAGCAGGCTGGCAAACGCTTGATCAAATAACTGATGCTCAAATTACAATTGATGGCATATCTTAACCATCACTCCTTGCAATTGGCGCTAATATATTTTTGAGTAATAATCTTTACAGAAAGTGCATCAGGTTTGTTTATCCTTCTTGAAGACAAATATAGGTGGCACTTGCTAAAGGTTCTGTTTAAGCTAGTAGTGGAATGTGTTTCTTGAGTTGTTTCACAAACCGCTAGGAAGTTTTGCTGAAGTGCAATTAATGTACAGCTCTAATGCTCCCGAACCCGAGTTAATAAAGGCGATTTTACAGCCTCTGTTGAATGATTTTCAGCACTGGTTTGGTCGTTCTATTGCTTTGTTGGAGTCTGAAACCATCGATTTTCTGGGTGAGCATGGACAGCAGGATTTACTCAATCGGGTGCGTCAAGCTCAACAGCTGGTGAGTGCATCCCAGTCGTTATCTCAGGCTACTGGCAATCAAGCAGGCGTGGATATGGCTGTTGTGATGTCCTGGCATCAGTTAGTTCATGAATGTTGGAACGTGGGTATCCGCTTTCGACAGCAGCAAGCCCAAGCAGCCCCAAACAAACTCAAAGAGGATAATTAGCGCAACCGCTTCTCCCTATGCTGCATTTACTCTATATCTTCGCTTTCACCATTCTGGCCGTATTGGCAATTGTCAATTTGGTACGCAATCTTATTAGCTTGGGTTTTGAATCCCGGCGTGGTAACGCTAGGCCAGTTAATTCCATTGCAAATCAGGCTAGCCGAGTGCCACATCCTGAACTATTGGATAGTAACGGTAACGTTCTAGACGAGCCATTGCTGGTTATGCGTTCTATTTCTATAAAGGACGCTCGTGAGCAGTTAGACGCAATCTATGATTCATCTGGAGGTAGTAACTCTGCAGATGATAAGAAGGACGATTAGTGTCATTATTTTGGACTAACCTAGCTGCTTTAAGCTACGTCCAGGTTGGACTCTTTAAACTCTTTGCCCAAAAACCCTAAGTCCTGGATTTGGACAAGATTTGACTAGGTTTTTGTGATTAAAGTGTAGTTCAGTGAAGTTTTGCTACGCTCTAGGTCTTTTAGGATGTTTGTTAGCACCCGCCCTAGTGCCTTTAAGATTTGCTGAGCTGTTAGACCCACCGTTGAGGGTTTGGACTCGGCGTATCTACTCTAGTAAATTTTTTGTAGCCATGTCGTTAAACAGGTTTGTAGCGTCTGTCTGAATAGCGTCGTATTCTTCTAGAACGGGGGCTACCTCTGCTGTTTCACGGTCGACGTAGTCGTAGAACTGCACAAATATACGTTCGACTTCTTCATAAATTAGGCTGAGTTTTTGGTTTAGACGGTCGGTGACATCGCTCTTAAACCGGTCCTTTTCGTTATCTAGGGCGCGCTCAAATTTGGTGATAATCTGCTTGCGCTGCCAGGCAATGCCAATGGCCAGGACAATAACACCGATGCCAGCAAAGGCAATGCCAATAGCATTCATGATCGCCTCGGCCACAGCAAACTCAACGATGTTAAGAATCGTGCCTGCTACGGCAACAAAAGCCCCACCTACGATTTCGGCTGCCATACTTTCGGCCTCAGACCCTAAGGCGCGGGTCAATCCTTCATCAGTTAGCAACGTGCTAACTTTTGCCTTGACGCTTTCAATGACTTCTTGCCGACGTTCCAAAATTTTGATGGAAATGGCATTGCTTTGCAGATTATGGGTTTGGATGGCCTTGAGGTCATGGGTTAACCCTTCTAGTAGCTGTCGAATGCCATCCACAAAATGCTGGGCACCTTCGTTGGATAGTTCTTCCAAAGAAGTTTTGAGTTCTGCCTGACAACGGTCCTTAAACTCGTTGATCCAGGCTTGCAATGATGCCTCTCTATTAAAAATGCCGACGAAGGAGCGACGCATGACCGTCACGATGGAAAGGCTGTCGCGAAATTCTAGTTTGATCCGACTGGAAATGGTTTCGTAGCGATCAGATAGACGGCTGACCAGGGTATTGATTTCGGTTTGCGATCGCACCCTCCCTCCGGCAATTTGTTGTCGAATCCGATCTGCTGTGGCCTGATCGTCCTGAAGTTGTATTTGCAAGGTACGGATATCATCGGTCAGCGCCTCGATCAGCTTCTGAGTAGTGGTACTGACCGAACGCAGTTTAATTTTGTAGCTTTCCCCAGTTGAAACCATATCGCGAATGTATTGCCGTACTGGGGTAAAGCCACTGGTGGCAAAACTGCCCTCAAATTCCAGTTCCGCTGAGGTGGCGAATACCATTGGTGTGGGAATCTGTTTTTGAATAGCGTAATCCCTGACCTGTTGAAGGTTAGTCTGCAAATTTTCAGGTCGTAATAGATCTGCCTGTTGCAAAATGAAAACCACCTTTTTGCGCCACTTGACACTGACATAGTCCAAAAAATCCCAGGCGCTTTTTTGATAGGGATTTTTCGCAAACAGAACAAAGAAAGTAAGATCGCTGTTAGGGATATATCGTTCTGTAATTATCTGATGTCCAGCGACCAAAGAATTGGTGCCTGGGGTGTCCACAATGGAAACATCCCTCAAAATTTCAATGGGACGACCAATCTTACGCAAGTGTGGTTCCACCTGCTGTAATGTTTCCTCATCGGCATAAACAATCTGTTGGATGGAATCGGTACAAGGGGCAATGTCAGTGGCACATACGTCAGCGTTGAGCAGCGCATTGACAAAGCTACTTTTACCTGATTTAACTTCACCAACGACGACGAACAAAAAAGGTTCGTCAATGTTGCGGTGTAAACTCTCTGTTGTTTGGGCTAAATCGGGATTGTTAATGCTACTCGCCAATGCCTGCATCCGTTGGAGCAACTGCCCTAGAGCTGAGCGATAGGTTTGTAGCTGTGGATCGATAAGGCTTGCTGTGCTTGTTGCTTGATCCATATCCCACTTTCATGTGCAGCTATTTCAGTTTACAGAGATTGGTTCAGGGCGAAGGAATTGGGGGAGTAACTTCAGAAGTTTGGCTTAAATGGACCGCGTCTGCATCTAGCAGGCGCAGTGGGCAACAAGCATGGAAGCTAGCTTACTATTACTGCCCAGCGTAATGAACTGACTCCTAATCTGAGAATTTGCTTGTCATCAGCTCAGCTGAATTTCAGCCAAAACCTATTTAATTGGGGCTGACATTGTCCTGTAGCATCCCATGAATTTAGAGAATACGTTAGTTATTATTCCAGCGCTGAATGAAGCAGCCACGATTGGCAATGTCGTGAAAACGTTGCAGCATGAAGGCTTAACCCATATTCGGGTAGTGGATAACGGCAGTCAGGATGGAACGGCGGCTGTGGCCGCAGAGGCGGGGGCTGACGTGATTCAGGAGGCGATTAAAGGGTATGGACAAGCCTGTTGGCGAGGGTTGCAGTCGGTTCCTGCTGGCATTGAATGGATTTTGTTTTGTGATGCGGATGGCAGTGATGATTTGAGCCAACTGCCGCAGTTTTTTGCGCAACGGCAGGACCACGATCTGATTTTAGGGAATCGTCGGGGTACGGCAACGGGACGGCAGCAGCTGAGCCCGGTTCAAAACTTTGGCAATTGGTTGTCAGGGACACTGATTGACTGGGGCTGGGGCCATCGTTTTCACGATTTGGGACCGCTGCGTTTGGTGCGAAAGTCCGCGCTGGATCAGATTGGGATGTGCGATCGCAACTTTGGTTGGACGGTGGAAATGCAAGTCCGAGCGATTGAGTGTGGGTTAAGCATTTGCGAGTTGCCAGTGAACTACTTGCCCCGTCAGGGCGGTCAGTCCAAAATTTCGGGCACTGTTGCCGGTAGTGTCCAGGCTGGAAGCATTATTTTATCTACCCTAGCCGTTTTGTATTGGCAAAATCTATGGCGAGGTCGTGTAGTAGATTCCAGCACTGAGAAAAACCAGTCGATTCTGCTTTTTCTCAGCGCTTTTTTGCTGTTAGTCGGTACAGTCTACATCCTGCCCTACGGCAACTTTAAAGAACAGTTTGCCGTTATCCACTTTTGGCTTGGCAGTGCCATCATGGTCGTCGGATTTATTCTGGCTTGGGCATTGTGCCGTGTTCCTGGTGTTTGGTTTTGGGGAGTGGCCATTGCCACTCGTCTGCTGCTACTTACCATGTATCCTGGCGATGATATCTGGCGCTATATCTGGGAAGGGTATATTCAACTCCAGGGTTTTAGCCCCTATGATTTTGCCCCCCTGGCCGATGTGCTTAAACCACTGCGTCCGGAATGGTGGGGTGAAATTAACCATCCCTACGCCTCAGCTATTTATCCCCCGGTTACCCAGTTTGGATTTCGCGCCCTAGCAAGTATCGGCCTATGGGTGCCCTTATTCAAAGCCGCATTTACCGCTGCTGATTTAGCCATATGTTGGCTGCTCAGCCGTCGATTTGGACATCGAGCTACGCTGCTCTATGCTTGGAATCCAATGGTGCTCTACAGCTTTGCCGGTGGTGGTCATTATGACAGTTGGTTTGTGCTGCCCCTAGTAATGGCCTGGTTGTGGTTTGATCGTCCCAGTACCAAAGCTACCTCCGATGCTCTCCCCTCCTTAACCTACCTGGGTAGCGCCCTGTTGGTAGGCATTAGCATTGCCGTTAAGTGGATTTCGTTACCAGTCCTGACGTTTCTGGTATGGCATGCACTGCGACGAGGCCGTATCAGCATTGCTGTATTGAGCGGTATCACTGGTGTATTACCGATGGTGCTGTCAGCAGTTCCATTTTGTAGCGTTACATCGTGCCCTCTGGTCCAGGTTAACTCGTCCTTTGTTGTTACCGGACGCTCTGCAGAACTAATTCCCTACATTGTTGGACAACTTTGGGATCCATCCCGCTCAGCCAACTGGCTCTATGCCTTTCCATTGGCGCTAGTAGTTGTGTGGCTGCTGCTGCGGGCACACAATTTTCACAAATTCACCGAGTGGTATCTGATCGGTCTGATGGTGATTTCACCCATCATCCACTTCTGGTACCTCAGTTGGCTGATGCCTTTTCTAGTTGTGAGCCGTAACCTGGGCAGTCGACTGATTGGCTTGTCAGCCTATGTGTACTTTATGCTACTTCACATGGCCGCTGCAGGGAACTACAGCTGGTTTTTGCCAGAAATTCTGCGCCACGTATTATGGTGGCCCTTTGTCTTGGGGATAGCGTGGAGTAGTGCCAAGGTAATGTGGCCAAAGCTAACAATGACACCAAAATTGAATAGAACTTAAGGTGCTTCTCAGGGTTTGTTCAGTTGGCAATGAGAGATTGCAGATGGCAACTGAATTTTAATTGCACTGACTCCTCATTCAAGAATAGTTATGAAACGTAAGTATTTATCTGCCTTCTTTTTAGCTTGCTCTATTGGTTTAGTGGGTTGTTCCACTAGTACGGTGACGACAGCATCTGCTCCATCCTCAGAACAGGTAGCAATCATATCTGCCGAAGGTATCGATTACACAATTTACGATGAGCTTTTAAGCACCTACGTCGATGACGAGGGTTGGGTTAACTATGCTGATTTGCAGCAGTCTCGGCAGGCATTAGATACTTTCAACAATGCGTTGGCAAGTGTTGATGATGCGACGTTAACTAGCTGGAGTGAAGAGGAACAAATTGCGTTTTGGATGAATGCTTATAACTCTCTAACTCTGAAGTCAATTATTGATCAAACACCTCTCAAATCAAGTATCAAAGACATTACAGGGGTGTGGCGTTTGCGTAAGCACCCAATTAACCAGAAAGAAAAGACTCTGAACGAAATTGAGCATGATGTTCTGCGTGTAGACTTTGATGAGCCGCGCCTGCATGCAGCGATCGTTTGCGCCGCCATTAGCTGTCCTCCATTGCGGAATAAGGCATTCACTGGCGAAAATCTAGATGAGCAGCTGGATGATCAGGTAAAGCAATGGCTGGCCAGACCCGATGGCTTGAAAATTGATAAAGAGTCTGGCGAGGTAAAGGTATCCAAAATTTTTGACTGGTTTACTGGCGACTGGGTGCCTAGCTATGGTGTGGACAGTGGCTTTACGGGTAGCAAAGAAGAGCGAGCTGTCCTGAACTTTATCAGTAAGTACGTTAGTGACGAGGATCGGGCTTATCTAGAAGCTGGCGACTATAAGCTGAGTTATTTCGATTACGACTGGTCTCTAAATAAACAGCAGTAGTAAAAAACAGCAATAATAAAGTAAATATAAAAACGAGGGTTACATCGTGGATACGAGTGCATGTCTGATGTTGTTCACACGGTACCCCGTAGCTGGTAATACCAAAACCAGACTTATTCCCCATCTAGGGGCGGCACGGGCCGCTGAACTCCAACGCTGGATGACGGCATCCATGGCCAGGGAAATGGCTGCTCTACGTCCGGGGATTGAGCGGCAGATCCATTTTTCTGGTGGGGGACTGTCACAGATGCAGGCCTGGTTAGGAAGACAGTTTACCTATTTGCCTCAGTTTGCTGGGGGGTTAGGAAATCGTTTGCACCAGGCATTTATGGGGAATTTTCGGTCGGGAATGAAGGCTGTGGTTGCGATTGGAGCTGATTGCCCTGAGTTGAGCACTTGTCATTTGGAAAAGGCGTTTAGGCAGCTCCAAACCCATGATGTGGTGCTGGGTCCGGCAGCCGATGGTGGCTATTACCTGATTGGGTTAAGGTGTCCTCAAGCAAAATTGTTTGAGAATATTCCTTGGGGGACTGGAGAGGTATTTGAGCGGACGGTTGCGATCGCAAACAACCTTCATCTATCCATTGCTACCCTGGAGCAGCTTCGGGATGTAGATCGCCCAGAAGATCTGGAGCTATTAAATCAAATCCCCATTTGTATTTAGTTAATTGCTGTGACTCATCGTTTGTAGGGGCGTTCCATGGAACGCCCCTACAAACGATAAATTTTTAGATTCGGCTAACCTGTTGCGGAATATAGTACCGGGCCTTACTAGGCAACATGCGAGCGTAAAGATGCTCCAGCTGGGTGATATTTTTGCCCAGCGTATAGCGATCCAAAACACGTTGTCGGGCTTTGTTGCTCAAAATCGACAGCATTTCAGGATGATTCCGCAACAGCGGCAAAATCGTTTGGAGCTGCTGTGCCACACGCTGGGTATCGATAACGATACCAGCTCCGTCTTCTAATACTTCTCCATCCGCGCCTGCATCGGTGGCAATGCACGCTGCTCCGCAGGCCATCGCTTCTAACAACGATAACGACAGACCCTCAACTAAGGAAGGCAGAATAAAGGCATCAGCCCCCCGCAAAATTTCGATGCGGCGATGTTCATCGGCAACGAACCCCAGCCATATGACTGAATCATCGGTGCCATAGGCTGTCTTGAGGGCCATTTCTAGCGGGCCACTGCCAACAATAAGAAGTTTGTTGCCAAGGCCCATATTGGCTAATTTCCAGCCCTTTAGCAGGGACTCTACATTTTTCTCAATGGCCAGTCGCCCTTGATATACATAGATTTGGTTAGCTCTAAATTCTTGTTTAATGCGAGACAGGCCAGGGGCATACCGATAGACATCCACCCCGTTGGGAATCACGGCTATACGCTCAGCAGGTACGCCAAGCCTGGCCAGGAGTTCCTGCTGCATACGAGAAAAAACAATCACTTGATCGTAATTGGCCAGCCGAGGGGCATATACCTGATAAGTAAAATGCTGGGTGCCCGATGTCAGATTGCGACGTTTACGGTCAAAGGCTGGATGGAATGTCGCCACCAGCGGAATCCCTAACTCGTGGCAAATTTCTGGCAGCTTAAAGTCTAACGGAGAGAGAGAGAGGGATGCATGCACCAGGTCCGGTTTTAAGTCAGCCAGTACTTCTGCCAAACGTCGGGCTGAGCGGAAACTAGGAATGATGAGAATCTGGGATTTGAAGATAAAGGGGAGTGAAACCTCTTCATAGCCGACATGTTCGCCTGCGGACTCTGCATCGGTAGCAAAGTGGAGAAAGGTCACTCGATAACCCCGCTCTAAAAGAGCGTTTGTAATCTCGCGGCCATAGGTGACATTTCCACAAAATGGAGACTTTTTACCAATCCATGCAATGTGCATTTAAAGGGGTCTATAAATCAGATGTTGAGTAAACTTTGTCCACGTCCAGAAAAGTCGTTTTGCTGTAGAAAAAACTACAGGTTTCAACCTGGCCGTAGTTTAAGGAGGGTTTTCAAAAGCAGACATGAACGGTTTGACGAATTCAACCGTTTGGCAAGACACCCCCTTCGGAACTCTCATTTACCTAAGCCGCAGACTAAGTTGCTTAACTTAATGCTGCTTAAGCAACCGTATGAATGCTTTATATGACTTTATCAGGATTTTAAGAGGTTACTGCGGGGTGAGTTGGTTGAGTGTTGTTTAGTGAGCTTGCCCTGAGCTTGTCGAAGGGGTGAGTAGTGATGGAGGATTGGTGGTGGAACCGTTACTTAGAGGGGGATGCAGCGGATACGGTAAAGACGGTTTGAGTAAAGAGTCCGCCGATTATGACAATGGCGGCTAGACCTAGTAGTACCGGTCGTAGACCGACGAGGGATTCGGCGACGCCAGCTAGGGCCAGAGGTAGACTCAAGGCGATATTGACAACATTGTTTTGCAGACCAAAGACTTTACCCCGCATGTCTTCAGGGGTTTGCTCTTGGATCGTGGTTTGCATGGGAATGCCGACTGTGGCGGCAAAAACTCCAAGAATGGCGAGCAAGGTCAGGCTGCCCCAAAGGCTGTGAATGGTCATCGACAAGCCTGCCAGGGTACTCCCCATGCCGAGCAGGCCGAATAGGCTGAGCTGACGACGGGCAAAGTGATGCCCAAAATTGCCGATGATGCCTGCGCCCACACCCATACCGATACCACCGGCAGCGAGTAATACGCCAAATTGAGAAGATTTAAGGGTGGGGATAACCTCGGCTAGACGCACAGCTAAAACCGCCAGAGCAGCAAAGACTGAGAACAGTAACACCAGTTGAATAATGGCGTTACGAATGGCGAGACGCTGGTTGATATAGCGCAGACCATCCTTGATATCGGTCCACACATGGCTGTCTTGGGTGAGAGTGGCGGCGGATTCGCCCGTCCGCATCATCATCAAGATTAGGCTAGCCAAGCAATAGCTCAGACCAACGAGGCTGTCTTTGCCGATACCACTGCCGTGGTCAAAGGGGGCCAGCAGATGGTCTGCGATCGCAAGTAATGGCTCCCCCACCGCAAACCCGATAATTACTGACGCCATCATGGTAGTGGTGTAGAGGGAGTTGGCCGACAGTAGGTGACGCTCTGCCACAATCAGCGGTATGGCAGATTGCTCCGCTGGGGCAAAAAATTGAGTCAATGTCGACACTAAAAATGTAATCACCAACAACAGACAAAAGCTGATTGGGATACCGGCTATGGCTCCCAAATCGTGGCTCAGCCATAGCCCCAAAGGCAACAAAATGACTAAAGCCCCCCGCAGCAGATTAGTCAGCACCAGTACTGGTTGCTTTAGCCAGCGATCTACATAGACCCCTGCCAGGGAGCCAAACAGGACAGCTGGAATTGTGAATGCAATCATGACTGCCGATACCCAGCCACTAATGGTTTGACCAGGGACTTGATATTGGCTGGCGATGATGGCAATCATCAGCACTAAATAAACTTTATCGGCCAGTTGAGAAAAGACCTGTCCCCCCCATAGGGTGAGAAAATTACGATTTTGTAATACTGGCCAAAAACCAGTGGCCTCAGCATCAGGGGCTGATATAGCCGTTTTATCGCCGAATGTAGCGGATGACGTCTGGGCTGCTAACTTCGCATGATGAGTTGCATGCCCAGTTGCCGTCGGGTAAGAGCTGGCGGTTAGCCCAGCTTGATCGGTTTCTGGCTGCTGGCCAGAATTGTCAGAAATCTTAGATGCACTTGAGTCTGACTCACGAAGCATAAGCAGATGACGCAAAGCAGCTATCAATCAGGGCAGCCGATCGAATGGGGCGATCAAAATGAAACTGGGCATAGTTTCGCAGTAGGCGTTCCACCCGCCGCCACAAACTATGGGGAGCTGCACTAGTTCCTTCTATAGATGGTAAAGAACTAGACTGGGTGAATACAAGCTCTGCTTGACCTAATTGTTGTAGAAGTACTAGCTCAGGGGCTCCAATCATGGTGGTTAAGGGGCCGCGTCGTTCGGCCTCATAATCCACTGGCCCAGCATTATTTTCCAGACGTTCTAGCTGTTCTAAGGTGATCACGCCACCGGCTGGGATGCTAAAGCCTACCTGCCATTTTTCCCTCAACTGTGGGGTGATGGGTACTCGACTGAGACAGCAATATCTGAATTCTGGAGCCACCCCCGCCAGGGCTAAAATATGGAAGGTGCCATGGGCTAAACAAGCGAGGATTGTGCTACTTGGCGCGGTTTCTAGACGTTCTAAATGGGCAACCAGGAGTTCAAACAGGTGTTCTTGGGGTTGTTGGCTGGCTTCACACAAAACTAATTCTGCTAAGTACTGGCCCGCAGTTAGTCGGGCTAGGTCTCGACTTAACCCTGGAAATGACTGCTGAGTTTGGGCCTGAATCATTTTGTCCAGGGATTTGCCCCTGGATAGCATGAGTTCATTGACGACAAACAAACCACTGCGCCCCCCTAGCCGAGATTTATGTTTACGGGCTCCAGGGGCGATCGCACGCAGCAGGCCATGTTCTTTAGTCAAAATGGTCATCAGCCGATCAGTCTCCCCCATTGGTGCGGCTTTGAGGTTGATACCGGTGGCTTTGTAGGTGCGGGACATTAAGCACTCAAAACTTATTTTTGTTGTAGTTTACGTTAATTTGGCTTTTGCCTTCGTATAGCAAGTTCATCTTTTTAGGATCCAACCCGGCGTGATACATCACCTTGAGGATTTGATTCAAGGCGGCATGTTTGTAAATGCCTCGTTCCCTAAAGCGACGAGCGGAGGTAATAATCTTACCTGGTGCTAGGTACGGGGGGCCAAATTTCCTCAGGGCATTGCTGAGGGCCGTATCTTCAAAAATATCCATATCCGGTACGCCACCAATCTCTATCAGTGCTTGACGTCGGGCAAATATGCAGTGATCTAAATAAAGAATGTGGCTAAACCGTGGGCGCTGGGTGGTTGAATACCAGGAGGTAAAGCGAAGCAACCAGTGGTCGAAGTCAAAACTGTGGCGAAAGCCTCCCCAGGTGACCCTATCGTCAGCCATGGTTGTGCGAATTTGAGCCAGGGCATCAACGGGCAGCAGAGTGGCTGGATGGTGGAGTAAGACGACATCTCCCTGGCTGGCCTGAATCCCAAGGGTTAAACGCTGGGCCCGATTGGTGGCCTCACTTTCAATCAGCTTGAATTCCTTAGCCGCCGGATGTTGGGTAATGACCTCAAAGGTGCCATCTGTACTCTGGCTGATGACGATAATCAACTGCTTTTTTCCTGGCTGTTGGATGAGGTTGTCCAGAATGCGAGGCAGATAACCATGGCGAATTTCATTCAGGCAAGGTAGAACAACTGAAATATTAAGTTCCATTCACGACCTACTGTTTGCGACCGCTAGCGCTTAGTTAAGCATGGCAAGTCTCTCAGAATAATACAAAGTCTATTAAGAGTGACGAGGAGCATTCACAAGCTGCGTTAGCGTTCAAACTAGATGGTGCTTAAACCGTCCTTAGATTGCTGCTCTCTATCGGTGATTTTGATCTATGACTGTCGCCCCGCCCCGCCAGGTTCACGTGTACACAGATAAGGCTGCACTCGTAACTGCCGCCACGGATCAGGTGATTGAACTGATTCGGGCTGCGATCGCAGCCCGTGGTCGTTGCTCAATTGCACTCTCAGGAGGCAGTACGCCAAAACCGCTATATCAAGCGTTAGCCCAGACGGATTTGCCCTGGGATCACCTCTATATTTACTGGGGAGATGAACGCTACGTGCCAGCCACCCATGCTGATAGCAACGCTAAAATGACCTACGAAACTTGGCTAAATCATGTCGCTATTCCGGCGGCGAATATCTACACGGTACCCACGGATACAGACTCTCCCCAAACCAGCGCCGAGCAGTATCAGCAGGTATTAGCAACTAGCTTTGACACCACTGATACCCCCATATTTGACATTATTCTGCTGGGCATGGGAGACGATGGCCACACTGCCTCACTGTTTCCCCATACGTCTGCCCTGAATGAAACCGAACGCTGGGTGACCGTGGGGCAAAAGGCCGATCAGCCTAGAATTACCCTAACCACACGGGTGATTAATCAGGCCCGCCATGTGATGTTTTTAGTGGCCGGGGCTAATAAGCAATCAGCCCTCTCCCAAGTATTTGCCCCGGAAGCTGACAGTGCTGAATACCCGGCGCGGCTCATCGCTCCTGTGGGCGATCTCCGCTGGCTATTGGATGCAGATGCCAGCGTAGGTTTGCCCGCTACCATAGAGCGAACGATTCATTAAACCCCCTGAATTTAAGCTCCCTTTGGGGGTGTATTACCTCCAGGGGGAATGCCCCTCTGTTTCCCAAATGCTTTGGTAGGCTATGAATACGGAGCAAAGTCAAAGATTACCTATACTTCTCACAAAGCATCAACAGAAAATTGCCGAAACCGTGTAGTTTATACATGGCTAGAGCGTAAACCAGACCGCCATGATTATTTGCCCAAATTGCAACTATCAAAACCCAGATGCCGCTTCGCAATGTGAGGCTTGTTATACGCCGTTGCCAGCGTTGATAACTTGTTCAAATTGTGGTGCCGCAGTTCAGGCAGATGCCAGTTTTTGCGGGCAGTGTGGTCATAGCCTAGCCAGTCAACCAGCAACTGTCGAGGAAACGGTTTCTCCTGCTCCGGTTCCTCCCTCTGCTGAGCCTGTATCAACGGATATGCCACCAGCACCGCTACCCGTTGAACCGTCTTCAGAATTAGTGGAGCCCGATCCGTTAGTGCCGCCGGATCCGCTACCGGTGACTCCACCCACCCCTATACCAGCAGAGCCAGTGCCGACAAATCTTCCGACTGCTGTTGACCTTGATAACGAACCGCCTACTACTCAGCCATCGGTTAATGTGATGGCTCCCCAAACTCAGCTACAAAGTCTGACCGCCAGACTGCTCCACGTACAGACTAATACGGTCATGGCGTTACCCATGGGGCTTGAGCTTGTACATATTGGTAAGCCCAATGATCGCATCCCGCCAGATGTTGACGTATCGGGTTTTCCAGAATCAGAGATTGTATCTCGTGTTCATGCCAATATCCGGATTGAGGGCGATGTCTACTATATTGAGGATGTTGGTAGTTCTAATGGTACGTACGTGAATAACCTGCCGCTTGTAGCAGGTAATCGTCATCGGTTACGACCCGGTGATCGCATTGCCCTTGGTAAAGGTGATAAGGTGAGCTTTATTTTTCAACTTGCATGAGGGGCATAAAAGGTATAAAACCATTGATCTAATAGTTACTTTTTGCACTGTTCTTTTTGTTACATTGCCCTTCGATGTATTAACGTGATTACCTTATCGTTGCTCCACCCCCTGAATAAGACTCCTATGCAGAACTGGTCCTTTGAGGAGCAAGAGGTTATTCGCATTGGCCGTTCTACCGATAACGATGTTGTCCTTTACAGTGCTGTGGTTTCCCGACATCATCTGGAGATTCATAAGGGTGTGGCTGGTTGGGCAATTCAGAGTATAGGTACGAATGGTACCTATCTAGACGGCAAACGTATTCAGCATGTGACGGCTGAGGATGGTCTGGTAGTGCGCCTTGCACGGTCTGGGCCCAATCTCCAAATCTCTATTGACCAGCCAGAAAAATCGTCAGTGGCATCGATTAAAGAGTTACTGGCTCGTCGCAAACATCAGCAGCAGTTTTCGTCACCCCAGCAACCGGTAAGAGTTGATCTAGATGTCGTCAAAACAGATATTCGTGATAAAAAGCCGCTACCGGACAAGCCAGATGCGGCAGGTGATGACGGGGTTGTTTAGCCGCTAATGGCCAGAGGCGATCAGATATATGTAATGCGGGATGTGATGGGGGTGCCTTATCAACACCATGGTATTGATGATGGGGTTGGTCAGGTGATTCACTATCGCAAGGTGGGTACTGCAACTGTGGCGCGCACAAGTATAGAAGCCTTTGCTCGGGGAAATCCGGTGTACACGTTGCCCCAGTCCATTTCGTTTATTCCAGATGTGGTGATTGATCGAGCGGAAAGCCGGTTGGGAGAACAACGGTACAATCTGTTTTTTAATAACTGTGAGCATTTTGCCAATTGGTGTAAAACGGGTGAAAATGTGAGTCCTCAGCTCGATGATTTTGGCTTGCGGTTAGATCAGCTGAAGCTACCCGGTGGCTTAATTCGACAAGCTGCTCAGGAGGAAAGTCCCCAGGCAATTTTGGATTTATTTGCCAAGGCGTTAGGGAATATTGCGATCGCAACCAATACCCTTCTACCCGACTATAATCATGCCCAGGCTGATAGCGCTCAGTGGCAGCGAGTCGCCCAGGAAGCTTTAAATCGAGGGCGTGAAGATCTAGCTCGTGCTGCCTTATATAAACGTCGTGATGCCCAGAAAAAAGCTGAATCCATCGAGCGGCAGTTGCAAGCCCTATCTGATTTACAAATTTCTATCCAAACTGACCAAACATTGGCGTTAAAACGCCTGAGTGAAGAGACTGCAGATTTTTAGTAGCTGTTGATCGAAGTCTATACAGTTAGTATACGAATAGAGGCAATACTAAAGTTTCTAAGTCCAGATTCTGTTAGTCCCTTGTCGATCGCTAATTTGCGAAGTACGATTGTAGTCTGTTTGTGATTCAAATGTCGTCTGTTGGATGACATCAGGAGGCATGTCGTGGTCAAGTTGCTCAATATTCTTCGATACTACCAGCAGTACTGGCTAATTACAGTGTTGAGTGCTGCTGCTATGGGAGCATTTGAGATTCTAGATCTTTTTTTGCCCTACGTAATTGGTCAACTACTCAATATTCTTTCGCAACAAACTTTAGATAGACCCCTGGAGAACGTTGTTATAGTAATTGCTGAGCTGTTACAACAACCGTATACTCCAACATTTTCACTATTGGTATTGTTGAGTCTGGTGGGTTTGCTTTCCATTGGACGTGCGCCCGTGCAGCCCTGGATTGGCCCTTGGTTTAACTGGGATACTGCTCTACGTGCCCGGCGGGATCAATCCCGTCGTTCTCTGGAGAAAATTTTGACCCTGCCGCTTGAGTTTTACGATGAAAACAACCCAGGACGAATTTCAGCACGGGTGGCTAAGGGGTTGGCTAACTATACCTGGACTTATCCCGAAATCGTGGGCCAGTTTATCCCGAAGATTTGCCGCATCTTTGGCATCTTTATCGTGATTGCCTGTATTAATTGGACTATTGCCTTGGTGGTTTTATGTTCGTTTTTGGTGATTGTTGGCTACAGTTTTTCTCGCCTTATGGGCTTGTCCAATCAGGAAGAGAAACTAGATAAATACGTAGAAAATACCGAGAGTCGCACGTCGGAGATTATTACCAATATCAAAACGGTCAAGGCGTTTGCTGCAGAAAGCCGAGAACTTGAGCGGCAACAACAACGATTGGACCGAGAATTTAAGGTGTTTGACTATCGTATTCATTTGGGATACATCAAGCTAAGTACCTGGCAGCGGACGATTGTTCAAATATGCACGTTTGCCGTGCTGGCTCTGACACTATGGGCAACGGTGCAAGGGAGTATTTCCTTGGGCCATTTTGTCACCATTCTGACGTTGTCTAGCATGGCCTATGCCGAAATTGATCCCATTTGTGATCTGGCGGAAATGTTTGTGCGTCGTTATGGTGCCATGGCGCGATTTCAAGAGTTTTTGGCGCTGTCGCCAGGGATGGATGCAGGGCAGCTGATGGGGGATGTGCCAGACTATCGGTTTACTGGCAAGGTGCACTTTAACCAGCTTTCCTTTGGCTATGTGGCTGATAAGCCTGTTTTGAAGCACATTCAGCTGTTGATTCAACCCTATCAAACGGTTGCTCTAGTAGGCCGTTCAGGGTCTGGTAAATCCACACTGGTCAAGTTACTGTTTCGTTATTTTGAGCCCGATAGCGGTGCGATTTTGATCGATGGTCAGGACCTGCGGCGTTTGGATATTACTGGCTATCGGCGGCGACTAGCGATTGTGCACCAGGAGGTGGATATTTTTAATGGCACGCTGATGGAAAACCTGTTGTACGGTAATCCAAATGCCACTGTGGAGCAGGTACAGGAGGCGTGTAAAATTGCCCAAGCCCATGACTTTATCGAGCAGATGCCCAAGGGCTATCTGACTACGGTGGGTGAGCGGGGTGTGCGGCTATCGGGCGGTCAGCGTCAGCGCATTGGCATTGCTCGGGCGTTGATTATGGAGCCAGATGTGCTGGTGTTTGATGAGGCTACCTCTAGTCTGGACTATGAGTCGGAACGAGCAATTCAGGTGGCGATGCGATCGCTCTTTGGTACCCGCACGCTGATTATCATTGCCCACCGACTTAGCACCGTTCGTGAGGCCGATCAGATCGTGGTGCTAGACCAGGGGCGCATCAGCGAAGTCGGTAGTCATGATCAGCTACTGGCTCAAGCCGGTCTTTACCAGCGACTCCACCGGTTACAAGAAACAGGAGAACTACTGGGGTAAAGAGGAGATGGGGGATGGATAGATTATGTTATTTTTGTTTGGGCCACGATGGGGCCGTTAGGCTGCGCAGGAACTATGGTTGATTCCACCGTTACGATCACATCTTTGACCCAAGGTTTGGATTGATAAACCTTAGGCATGTCTAATGTGTCGAATGCCTGACCCTCTGCATTGGCTTGAAACTCGCCACAGGGAATATATTCACCTTGGCGCACGACCCATAGGGCATAGGTTTGAGTTTCTGGGAGGGGGGGGAGATTTTGGAATGCGATCGCAGCCCTTAAGTTATCTCTGTTCACAATCATATTGCCAGATACCTGGCCGTTGTTATCCGTGCCTTCAAAGTCGTAAAACTGTGTGGCAGGTTGTTGCAAAATTGTCTGAGCTTCCTGAGCAGGCAGGGTGGCTGAGAGTTGTTTGTCTAACTGTTGATTGGCCAACCGTAGGCGATGGTTGTTAAGCCCTAAAGCTATTGACAACAAAGCGGTCGCTGTGGCTAAAGCGCCTAACCCCCAAGTGAGGCGTAATAAACGCCTGGAATTGCTCTGGGCATTCGATGTATTGGCAACCGGTGTATCAACAGCCAATGCCTCTGTGGACGGCGTCTCAATGGCCGCCAAGATCGAGGTTTTTAGCCGTTGAGGGGGAGCCTCTAGGGGGAGTTCATTGAGAATTAACCCGACGGTCTTTTCCAGCCGGTTAACGGTTGTCCTGAGTTCAGAGCTGGTGTCGATCAACCGAGCAAATTCCATCGCATCCTCGGAAGAGAGACTGCCAGCTATATAGTCGGCGGCTAGTTGGTCTAATCGTTGTTCAGAAGCCATGGGTCACAATCGGTAATTAATCGAAAAAAGATAAACAGCTAATCGACTAAGTCGTAGAGTACAGTTTTCAGTTTGAGTAAGCCCTGACGCATGCGAGATTTGACTGTCCCGAGTGGAATATTCGTATGTCGGGCAATTTCAGATTGGCTGAAGCCCTCATAATAGGCCAGTGATAATAGGCTACGCTGATTATCAGGGAGTGTTTGTAAGGCCTCGCGCACCCGTTGAGAGCGTTCTCCTATAGACGCTTGTTCGACCGGTATGGAGAACCCATCGGTTGGTTTAGGCTGGGGAGCCATTCCCTTCAAGATACGCTGGCGATTGCTATGGGTACGCACACGATCGATGGCACGATTGCGGGTGATGGTGCTTAAAAAACTGCTGAGGGAGCTACGATCTGGCTCGTAGGTTTGCTTTTGCCAGAGGTTAACAAATATTTCTTGAGTAACGTCTTCAGCTTCTGAGCCATTATTGAGAATGCGAAAGGCAATGGTATAAACTAGCCGCGAATAGCGCTCATATAGAACGGTCAATGCAGCCTTATTTCCTTGTCGCAGGGATAAGACTAATGCCTTATCAGGAGCATCTGTCAAATCTGACGATTGACCTGTGAAATTATCTAAGGGCATAGGCTCAGTACCTATGAGGTAATAACTGGTATAGGGATGAAATATAGGGGTTTGTAATGAGACAGGTTTCGAAAAAGTGAGTAGCCTCCCAGTCATTGGCGGCACTGTTTAAAGGTCATCCATAAATACGAATGAAATGTCTATCTGGATGTGTCTAACTAAATTTCGATTTTTGGGTATTTAATACGAAGGTTTTGTACAAGAAATAGGTGAGCTATGTCAATAGCTCACCTTAGTACCCTGAACTTATGACTCTGGGAGGGGGTTTCAAATAGTGCTCGATAATGCTAGCAAAGCATTGATCACTATTAGTCACCCCTTATATATAGATAAAATCAAATGCTGTGTTCACGTTAGTAGTGTCCTCCAGGACGCCAATTAAGTCACTGTTATAGTAAATTAACGTGTCTAGGTCGTTTGTCCCTGAAAAGTTCTGAACACCCAGACTATAGGAGCTTTCAGTGCCAGCTAAAGCGATTAGATCCCCTTCTAGACTATTGAAGTCTGTAATGGTTGCATAGCCAAATCCTTCATAGTAGGCTCCAAACGAATCGCCCAAGAAGAAGGCATCCGCCCCAGTTCCACCGCTGAGCAGGTCGTACTCTGCTGTAGTAAAACCATAGCCAAATAGGAAATCGTTGCCACTTTCTCCCAGGAGAGTATCACTACCAGATCCTCCTGAGATGACATCGCTGCCTGTAAAGCCCAAAATGAGATCGTCACCCTCTTCGCCAAATAATTCATCATCACCTGCACCGCCATCAATGGTGTCATTTCCACTACTAGCTTCGATGAAATCGTTGCCACCAGAGCCATCTATAATATTATTGAGACTGTTGCCAACAATGTTGTCAGCTTGAGTTGTGCCAATCACATTGACAAAATTCTCAACGGAGAAGGTTTGCGTGCCGATGAAGGGGATATTATTGACTACCAGGCTATTGGCCTCTAAGTCGATGGTAAAGAAGACCTCGGTGCTATCCCCAGTGGAGCCATCAATCAGGTTGTTATATCCGGTAGCGCCAATGATTGTCTCTACACTAGCGGACTGGTCAACGCCTGCTGTACCTTTGTTGATAATGCCTTGTGCTTCCAGACTAATGGCTGTACCGAGGAAGCTATAGTCAACAACGTCCAATCCATCACCACCGTCCATGATGTCATTGCCAGTACTGCCAATCATATAGTCATCATCGGCTTCACCATAGAGAGCATCGTTGCCATTACCGCCATCGAGGGTATCGTTACCCACATGCCCCATTAGTAAGTCATCGCCATCTTCACCAGCCAGTAAATCATTACCATTCCAACCGTCTAATGCGTCATTGCCCGTAAATCCCAGCATCGTATCATTGCCGTCATTGCCAAAGAGATAGTCATTGCCATCAAGACCGTCAATTTGATCATCGAGTAAGGTGCCGAAAAGAGTGTCGTCAAAAACTGAACCAGTAAAAATTGCCATTTTGCTACTGAATGTTATTTTCTCTTTTTAGTGGACGTGAGTTTATAATGGTCCCCGGTGATAAATGTGATGTTTTGAAACGTGCTGATAGCCTCTGAGTCGGAGGTTTTTTTGAGAGACTAAAAACAGTTCATATGTGAACTAAGCTCAACATGTTTTTACAATAGGAAAACTATCAATAAGAAACACTTGATTTTTTGTCTAAAATTTTTGGCAGAATCTGTAAGGTTTACTTGCGTAAATCTACACTTTGTTGAAAAGGCAGGTAATTCGAGGGTTGCCTAAGTTGTTGTGCTTAGGCAAATAAGAAGCAACTGATAGTTCTGCCAGTGAGTATGAAGCACTCTGCAATTGTGTTTGCACGAAAATACAGGCAAAAGGCGCTGTATAAATATGAAGGCCCAGATGATGAGATGCAGTGACTAGCTTGCTCTCATCATCTGGACAGTCTCTATCAGCAGTTACATCAGTGCAGGAAAGAGGCGGGCTATTAGACTAGGGCCTTTTAGGTATGGCACCAGCAGGAATGAGCCATTTAATATGGCGTTTCCCTGCAGCTGAAACGCTTTTTTTCTTATCTTGATTGCTACCGGATGTCAGCATATCCAGGTTGGTTCTAAGGAGGCCAGCCTGGAAAAAATCCTTATCTTCATCAATCCTTGTCAGTAAGCAAATTTCACCAAACGCCTCGGGGGGAATCATCCATGTTTTACCGATCGTTGCTTTTGAATCAAACTCAATATCAGTGACATAAAAGTCGAGCTTGTTGCCTCTATCCCAAACAAATTCATGCCCCAGATAGGCTTCAACTTTCATTCCAAAAATCGTTTTTTCTGCCTTTTCAGCTTCAGCTAGTCTAGTTCTACCCATTTTTTCTGCGTCAATCACATAGTCCATGGCTTCGCGAATGACTTTGCCATATCTCAGTTCAAAGTCATCAATTGTTCTGAGTATGGTAAACAGAGTTTGCAGAGCGTTATCCAAAGGCCTAAATCCACGAAGACAAACACGATCGCCTCACAGTTTAACAAGTTTCTTTGATATTTCAGTTTCTTAGGCATGATTAAAGGTGAAAATATTGTTTTTCTCTCGATACACCTGTACTATAGAAATAAGCTACTTTTGAAAGTTCAACCTATGCCGTTGGAGGCATCTGTGTCACAAGGATTCACCTCAATTGAAATTTGTGCTGGTGCCGGTGGTATGGCTCTAGGATTAGAACGTTCTGGATTTCAGCACCTTGCGGTTTTTGATAATGATAAGCATGCTCATGCCACGCTTTTGCACAATCGACCACAATGGAATCCTCAGCTACGAGATGTAAAGTCACTTGATTGTTCTCATTATCAAAATATTGATCTGTTTGCAGGTGGAGTGCCGTGTCCTCCGTTCTCAATTGCAGGTCAACAAAAAGGGGGGAATGATGAACGTGATCTGTTTCCCGATGCACTGCGATTAATTAAGCAAACGCAGCCTAAAGTAGTGATTTTAGAAAATGTACGCGGTTTCTCAGGAGCGAGGTTTGCCGATTATCGTCAGCACCTCATTAGGGAGCTAGGACATCTAGGATTTACAACTCAGTGGCGGGTGTTGAAATCCTCCGACTATGGTGTGCCGCAATTGCGTCCCAGATTTATTCTGGTTGCGCTTCAACAAGAATATGTGCCATTTTTTGCATGGCCTGATGCTATTCCTGATCCACCAACTATTGCTGATGTGATCGGTGATCTAATGGGGGCAGATGGGTGGCCAGGTATCACTGGGTGGATGAAAAAGGCTCAGTCGATTGCTCCAACGTTGGTGGGTGGGTCTAAAAAACATGGTGGGGCTGATCTGGGGCCGACCAGGGCTAAAAGGCAATGGGCAGAGTTAGGTGTGGATGGTAAAGGAATCGCTGATGCTCCACCTGGGAGTGAAGATCCTGTGGATAAATTAACGCGTTTGACAATTCCTATGGTTGCAAGGTTGCAAGGGTTTCCTGACGATTGGGCCTTTCAGGGTGGAAAAACAGCGCAATATCGTCAAATTGGGAATGCTTTACCGCCGCTTGTTGCTCACAATGTTGGGATGGCTGTTAAGCACGCTCTTCAGAAGTTTGAGCTGGAGGTGACTGTGGATAAGCAGCTTGAGCTAGCAGGAATGAATGTAGCGTAGTGTCTAAAATAAGATTTCGATTAAAGTGACGATACAACTGTTAGGTTGCCATCAGTTTTGTCTCTGCAAGTCAGCTACCCAATCAAATTCCTTATTGTTCTGGTTCACTCGACGGCAGAAGATCATCGCGATAGCTTTCAAAGGCTAGAAAATCAGGCATTTTTGGTAGGCCAAAATGGCATCCGGCCACTTTGAAATGGATGGATTTTGAATGATTTGTCGTAGTACTTGCAGAATTAGTCTCTTCAGAGAAATGTTAGACTTTGCTGCCTGACAGGTTAAGTTTTGTTCTAAGTCTGAGGGGCAGTCAATGATTATTTGCATAGGTTAATGTGAAATATAAACGGCAATACGAGCAACCTTTTTACTCACATTGTCTCTTATCAGATTCCATTTTTCACGATAAGAAGTGATGTACTATGAATTGTCATATTCTATCCTCGCCTCTTAAGGAATTTCTGAAGGTTCTAAAACAACATCTTCGTAAAGCTCAGCAAAGGTACCTGTAAAGTCAATACTCTTCAAAGCAGATGTATAAGCTTTTTGTGTTGTCACTTCAAGTTGTTGTTTAACAAAGTATTATCTGTTATTTTTGCAGTTAGCTAGATCAATTTTTTTATGGTACCTGTAGGTACACGTATATTAGGTACACGTATATGTTGCCATATCAAAAGTTTGTAGCGTCAGTCTAGTTGTTACTGATGGGATTGGCGAGCTAATGAGAGTACATGGATAACCAGGTATAAAGCGTTGGAAGCATTGATAATGTCTATTCTTTGCTTCATAGAAGTATCAAGTCTTTAAAGATTTTATTCCAGAGTGCACCTATTTTAAAGATTACACTATTCCTACCTGTAGGGCTTTTTAGATTGTGCACACACAATTTATATCCTCTGCTGGGTACCTTAAGCCCACATGGATAATCTTTATAACTTGAAAAGTATGTCAAACTTTATCCACAAGAAACCCTCGAAAGTTAGGATGTTTCTGATAATCGCTGTCCTCAGCTTTAGCTTTATCCTGGCTGTCTACTGGACCGCTACACAACAGGGGACTGCGCTACACCTGATTAAGTGGCAAGTAGCTATGTTTGACGGGTACTATATCAAATTAACGTTTGCTCTCGTGTTGTTGACAATCCTGGTGCCTTGTTTGCCCATAGCGTTTGTGTTGGGCTGGTTATGCGACAGGCTAGGTTTGTAGTGTGCCTGTGTTGTGAATTAAGTTATGGTGCGATCGCTATTTGGCTAAAACTCTTTAAACGTTAGGTTTGTCGCCAGTTTTGTATCTGCAGGTTGGCGACCCGATCAAATTCTTTTTGGTTGGCTGTTACCATGATTAGGCCATGACGCAAAGCTGTGGCTGCAATTAGAGCGTCGTAGGCTCCAATGGGCTTCCCTTGTTTTTTCAGGATTGAACGAACTTGGGCAGTTTGTTCGGCATCCTCCTCACTGAATTTCAAAATGGATACAGAGTTGAGTAAGCTAGTAATGGCAGGCTCAATTTTCTTCGCTCGTTGGGGATTGTTGAGTAGGCCATAGCGAAGTTCCATTACGGTGATCACTGAAACAGCGATATCGGCAGGAGACACCTGCTTAAGGCGAATTTGGGTACCTGGTTCACCTTTGATAAAGTCGCTGATAACGCAGGTATCGAGGAGATATTGCATCAGAATAACTCCGGTTCGCTTGGAGGTAAAAGCTCATCGCGGTAGCTTTCGAAGGCTGGGAAATCAGGAATTGCTTCGTAAGCAAGGATTGTGTCTGGCCATTGAGGAATGGATGGTTTTTGGGTGATTTGCCGCAGTACTTGAAGGATCAGTGTGGGCAACGGAACGTTTGATTGTTCTGCTTGACGGATTAAGTCTTGTTCTAAATCTGGGGGTAAGTCAATTGTGATTTGCATCGCTATTCTTCATAAATTTTGTTATTTCAGAGCTGTCTAACCATACTCCACTCTCACATCTTCAGGAATTTCTGAAGGTTCTAAAACAACATCTTCGTAAAGTTCAACAAAGGTCCCTGTAAAGTCAATACTCCTCAAATCAAAGGTCTCATCTTCTGATGTATAAAACTGCAAAACCCAGAGTCCAGAATCATTACGGCGAAAAATCTCCACCCGCTGATGTCGAGTGTTGATCAACACATATTCTTGCAAACTCTCTAATGCCTGATATGTCAAAAATTTATCGCCCCGGTCAAAGGCTTCTGTCGATTTAGACAACACCTCAACCACTAACTTGGGCAACCGCTTATAAGTATCCGTTTCCTGATCACGTGGATCACAGGTAACCATCACATCCGGATAAAAAAAGCGATTCCGTGTCTCCACACGTGCTTTCATATCAGAAATATACAGACGACAGCCCGTGCCCCGTATGTGTGTTCGCAGAGCAGCGAATAAGTTACCTGCTATAGTCACATGGCTATCACTAGCCCCAGCCGTAGCATAGACTTTGCCATCAGTGTACTCATGTTTGATGGAGCTTTTGGCTTCTAGCTGCAGATAATCATCGACACTTAGATACTGCTCGGGTAAAGCAACCATGGCTACTTTGGTTAGGCTTCTACATAGTCCCATTGTAGCCCCAGTCAACGAGCCAATGAGTCACAAGCAGTTTGGGTTAGGTCAGCCACTGTCGGCTCACTTAACTCTACGCCTTCCCCACCAGCTATCAGCCATAGCAAATATTCGATATTACCTGCTGGTCCTCGAATAGGTGACCAAGTCAATCCTTTGGCGTACCAGCCCAACTGTTGCGCAGCAACATACACCTGCCAGATAGCCTCTGCATGGTCTTTTGCATCTCTCACCACGCCCTTTTTACCAATTTTCTCTCTGCCTACTTCAAACTGAGGTTTGACCAACAAAACAGATTCTCTTACCCCCGTCATCAGGTTCCAAAATGCAGGGAGAACTTTCGAGAGAGAAATGAATGAGACGTCCATTACTCCTAGATCAGGCCACTGGGTGTTTTCTTTGTATAACTCTTCTGGTGTCAGATGGCGCAAGTTGGTGCGTTCTCTCAAAATAACTCGTGGGTCCTGACGAATTTTCCAGGCTACCTGGCCATACCCTACATCGATGCCGTAGACCTGTTTCGCTCCGTTTTGCAGCAGGCAGTCGGTAAAGCCTCCAGTGGAGATGCCACCGTCAATACAAATGCGCCCTTCTACCTCTACCTCAAACTCAGCAATGGCCTTTGCTAGCTTTTCCCCACCCCGCGATACATAGGGAGATTTTTGTTTAAGGATGACGACTGCGCCTTCTTTAATCGGCGTCCCCGGCTTATCAATGACGGCATCATTCACCTTTACCTCGCCAGCTCGAATGCATCGCTGGGCCTGCTGGCGAGATTCACATAGTCCCTGTTCTACCAGGTATATATCCAAGCGTTGTTTGGCCATCACGGGTGGGTGGATTTAAGCATAGGCGGCAGTGCCTACCCTACCATTGGGCTCCCTACGCACCACTCACGTTCGGCTAAGGCTTCGACGGTGAACCCAGCCGAACTACGCGCACGTTGAAGCCCACTTACCGTCCCAACTCAAATCTTTAAAGCTGACAGACTACTAGACAGTGCTGACAATTTGTCTTTAGATAGGAATGGGTAAAGAAATATTAAGTGTATTTGCTCATGAGCTGCTAACAGTTGATTGCTTATCTTACCCTGCTTCTGACCTGCTAAGAGGCTGTTGAGCGTATTAGCCCATGGGCTATTGGAGTGGACGTTGTTCTGCTCACGAAGGTTTGATTTTCAGCTGAAGGAGACCCCTTGAATACGCGTAATCTTAATTTCCAATCCCTAAATTGGCGTGCCATTAAGCGGGAATGGTTGCTTAACCCCAAGGATGACCTACTGGCTGGTGCCTTAGTGGGTCTGGCGTTGATTCCAGAAGCCATTTCTTTTTCTATCATTGCCGGGGTGGACCCAAAAGTGGGTCTGTATGCCTCGTTTATTATTGCGGTGATTACGGCCTTCCTGGGGGGGCGACCAGCCTCGATTTCGGCGGCTACCGGAGCCATGGCTCTGTTGATGGTGGACTTGGTGAAAGAGCATGGGTTGGAGTACCTGCTAGCGGCCACCTTTTTGACCGGTATTTTTCAGGTGATATTTGGGGTGCTTAAGCTGGGCCGTCAAATGAAATTTGTCCCCCGAGCAGTGATGATTGGCTACATCAATGCCTTGGCGGTGCTGCTCTTTTTGGCGCAGTTGCCCCAGCTGACGAATGTGCCAACTATGGTCTACGTGCTTACCCTCGCATCCCTCGGGATTATCTATATTCTGCCTCGTTTTACAAAGGTGGTGCCGTCTCCATTGGTGGCTCTGGCGGTGATGACGATTGCTGCGATCGCACTCCGTTTAGATGTCCCCACCGTCGGCGACATGGGTGAACTCCCCACCACCCCCCCGGTTTTTGCCCTGCCTCAGGTTCCCTTCACCCTAGATACCTTAGAGATTATCTTGCCCTACTCTCTCACCTTGGCAGTGGTGGGACTGCTAGCCTCTTTCTTGACCGCCTCCTTGGTGGATGACTTTACCGACACCCCCAGCGATAAAAACCAAGAAGCCAAAGGGCAGGGGGTGGCTAATATAGTTACCGCTTTCTTTGGGGGCATGGCCGGATGTGGCATGATCGGCCAGTCGGTGATTAATGTACAGTCCGGCGGTCGTGGTCGCTTATCTACCCTATCGGCAGGGGTATTTTTACTAATTGCCATTTTGTTTTTGCAAGACTGGGTGCGACAGATGCCCATGGCGGCTCTGGTGGCCGTCATGATCATGGTGTCCATTGGTACCTTTCGCTGGTCGTCGTTTACTAATATGCGCCGAGTGCCCCGCAGTGAAGTAGTGGTGATGCTGGCGACCATGTTTGTGATTATTTTTACCCGCAACTTTGCCCTGGGGGTGGCGACAGGCATTGTAATGAGTACAGTATTTTTCTCCCGCAAAGTTGCCAAGCTGGTACTTGTGGATAAGGTGCTAAGCGAAGATGGTACCCACCGCATTTACAAGGTGTCTGGGCAAATTTTCTTTTTATCGCGGGATGAATTTTCGGCATCCTTTAACTTTACTGAACTGATCGAGCAGGTAACCATTGACCTCAGTCAGGCCCAATTGTGGGATCAGGGAGCTGTGGAGGTTCTAGATAAAACCTTGCAAAAGTTTCGTCGTAAGGGGGTAGAGGTAACTGTGGTGGGTCTGAATGAAGCAACTGCCACGCTTCTAAACCGTCTGGCTACGGAAGAGCAGCTCGTCACCAGCGGTAAATCCTAGTACGCTATCAAGGCTCAAACTGGAAACCGTATTAGATGCTGATGATGATTGAAGGGCTAAAATTAAGTTTCTCCCCACGCTTTCGGCCCTAATGTAAGTTTCAAAGCTCTATGCTCTTGCTGCCTCCACGATCTCCTAGATTGCTTTCTTAAAGGAAAAAGGATAGAACCTAACGCATGAAAACGATTCTTCTGTGCTCCGATGGCTCTGCCTTTGCAGACGGCATTTATCGATACGGTGCCTGGTTTGCCCGTAAATTTCACACCCAGGCTAAGGTGCTATTTGTCACCGATATTCGCAGCCAAAAGGTCGTTTCTACCGGCAATTTTAGCGGCAGTATTGGCCTGGGGGCTTCGGAGCAACTGTTAGACGATTTAGTCAATCTAGAGCATGAAAGAGCCAAACTCAATAACCAGCGAGCAAGGCTCATTTTGCAAAATGCCGATGAGGTCCTGAAGGCTGAAGGGCTCAGTGAAGTGGAGTTGATTAACAAAACGGGTTTTTTAGTGGACTGCTTCCATGACTTTGAGGCTGAAGCCGATATGGTGGTGTTGGGTAAGCGGGGTGAAGCCGCAGAATTTGCCTCAGGCCACCTAGGGGCAAACATTGAACGCATTGTGCGCAGTAGCACCAAGCCCTGCCTGGTTACCCCTAAAACCTTTAAGCCGGTTGAGCGTTTGCTGGTGGCCTACGACGGTAGCCCCACAGGCAAGCGGGTGTTGAGCTTTCTAGTGGACAGTGCTGCAGGATTTAAGGATATTGACATTCATCTGCTGATGGTGGCTAAGTCGGATGCCAGTCAACCTCAGGAACTAACGGAAGCAGAGCAAACCCTTCAACAGGCTGGACTTAATCCAACTATAAACCTGCGTAGTGGCGATCCTGAGAAGATAATTGCTGACTACATCGAGCAAAATCTCATAGGTTTGTTAATGATGGGGGCCTATGGCCATAGTCGTATTCGCCACCTTGTTATTGGCAGCACTACTGTTCAGTTGTTGAGAAGTGTTCAGGTGCCGGTGTTGTTATTCCGTTAGGTGTCGTCGGTGTCAACAATTGAATATTTCTGTATGGGAAACTGTGGGCCTGGATGCTCAACAATGCTGTTTAAAGAATGCTGAGATACGTTTGCCGCCGTTTATTGATTGCCATTCCAACATTATTAGCTATCAGTGTGGTGATTTTTGTGTTGCTTGCGATCTCACCCACCAACCCCCTTGGGGAACTGGCAACCAACCCATCGATCACACCGGAGGTGCAAGAAAACCTGCGGCGGTCCCTGGGGCTGGATGACCCCATAATTATTCGCTATTTCAAATGGCTGTGGGCATTAATGCAGGGGAATTTTGGCTATTCTTTTGGCAGTCGGAGTCCTGTGAGTGAACTGATTTTGCAGCGGTTGCCGGCCACCCTATGGGTGATTGGTTCTGGTTATTTGCTGAGTGTGCTGTTGGCGCTGCCCCTGGGTGCGCTCTCTGCAATTAAAAAGGGCACTGTGGTGGATTGGCTGATTTCTACCCTGGCCTTTATCGGTTTTTCGTTACCAACCTTTTTTACCGGTCTATTACTGATTTTGATTTTTAGCGTTCATCTAGGCTGGTTGCCCTTTATCTACAGCAGCACCCTGGTGGTGACAGACTGGTCTAGTGTTTGGGAATTGGTGCGACAATCGGTTTTGCCTGTGATGGTTCTGGCCCTGTTTCAAACGGCAATCTTAATGCGGTTTGTGCGCACTGCCATCGCTGAAGAATTGCCCCAGAACTATGTGCGCACTGCCCGTGCTAAGGGCTTGTCGCGATCGCGCATTCTGGGAGTACATATTTTGCGCAATGCCTCTATTCCTGTGGTGACGCTGTTAGCTCTTGATATTCCTAGCCTGTTTACCGGATCTCTGGTGCTCGAACAAGTGTTTCGTATTCCAGGGATGGGAGCGCTCCTAATCGATTCGATTAACCGCAGCGATACGCCAGTCGTGATGGCGGTTTCGTTTATCTATGCTGTTTTAGTCGTCATCTTCAATCTTGTTGCCGATGTACTATACGGCTGGTTGGACCCTAGAGTCAGATTGGGATAGCCCCCCTTCCGACTACCAAATACGCGGACTAAAGTCAGATGTATTACTAATTTCTACGCTGTCACCAGATTGTTGAATGACATACAGTCCCTGATTATGGGCATAGGTATCCACATCTTTATCAATTTCAATGGCGGCGACTGCCCCATAGAGGCGATAGCTAGCGTAGTGGGGAAAGGCAGCCTTAAATTGCTCTAAACAGCTAAGTACCTGACGAACACTATCTTGGGTGAGGCGAGACTTGACTTCGATAACAACAGCCACATCGTCATTTACAACCAAAATATCAATTTCTAAATTACGTTTTCCTCGGGCAGACCGCACCCGCTGATACACCTCCTGCACCGCCATGCCCTGTGCTTGAAACAGTCGTAACGCTGCCGGAGCTACCAAATTTTCAACAAATCGTCCCCAGCGGCTACCCAGATTATTGACGGTTTGACTTGCCTGGGCCGCTATAGCCTCTGCCTTGGCAAGACGTTTTTCTGACTCAGCCGCCCGTCGATCAAATTCGGCCCTGGACTCAGCCATACTTTGCTCAAATCTAGCCCTGGACTCAGCTATGCTTTTCTCAAGATCAGCTTTTGATTGAGCGGCCCGTTTATCGGCTTCGGCGGCTCGTTTATCGGCTTCGGCAAACCGACGGTCTGCTTCGGCCCTGGATTTGGCCATGCTTTGTTCAAAATCTGCTTTGGATTGTGCAGCTCGTTGCTCAAATTCAGCAGCACGCCGATCCGCTTCGGCAAACCGACGGTCTGCTTCGGCTTGGGAGCGTTCAAATAGGGCGTAGATATCTGCAAGCGTAACGGACTCGGACATTGACTAAGTCAGTTGATAGAAATGGCCACTTCTAATTTTAGCTTGAGGCATTGGATGATAAAGGGCAGTTCACATCCTAATCTAAAAAACAGCGCTTTTATAGATAAACGTTTTCAGGCTGGTGAGAAACCTGGTTGAGAATTGTAATTCTGCTTTAGCCATTTGAGTTCTTCATCAATTTCTAAATCAGTGACCCTACGTGTTAGGCACTAATATGGACGTTTGCTGTGTCAATTAATCTGGGTGACTAAAGCTGTGACATGAGCCCTTGTGCAGCTAATGGCCTTTTATAGCCAAGCCAATATCCTCTATATATGAAGCATCACCATCCCTGCTAGATTAAAGCCACCCTATGTCTCAGTATCGCCAGCTATCACCGACAACTATATTTGGTATCGTTACGCTTGCCCTGATTGTTCTGGCAATTTTTATCGGTCCCTGGCTTTATCTTCAGTCGGCAGAGGCTATCGATTTTGCCCTGGCCAGCCAGCCGCCGAGTTTAGCCCATCCCTTTGGGACCAATACCTTGGGCCAAGATCAGTTGGCGCGGGTGATGTTAGGGGGGCAAGTGTCCCTGACGGTCGGTCTGACGGCGATGGCGATGGCCGTGAGTTTGGGGACCGTGATCGGCGCGATCTCAGGTTTCTATGGCGGTTTGATGGGTGTATTGCTGATGCGTTTTACCGATCTATTTTTGTCTTTACCCCAGCTGCCCCTGTCTCTGCTCGTGATTTATCTATTTGGCGATGCGGCCCGGTCAGCATTAGGGCCTCAGAATGGCATCTTTGCCCTTGTAGTGCTGGTAATTGGTGGATTTAACTGGATGTCAGTGGCACGGTTGGTGCGGGCCGGATTCTTGGCAACTCGAGATCGCACCTTTATGCAAGCTGTCCAAGCGTTGGGAGCCAAACCACGCCGGTTAATTTGGCATCATTTGCTACCCAATGTGTTAGGTCCAGTGATTGTGGCAGCCACCCTGGCGGTTGGGAATGCTGTGCTAACGGAAGCCACCCTGAGCTTTTTGGGCTTAGGCTTTCCCCCCGATGTGCCTACCTGGGGACGCATGCTTTATACTGCTCAGGACTATTTGGATAGTGCTCCCCATATGGCCATTTTCCCAGGGGCTGCTATTTTTCTCACAGTTTTGAGTATTAATTTTATTGGGGATGGTCTCCGAGATAAACTTGATTCGAATTAAGTTTAAGTCATATTTTTTGTCCGGACTTTTTAGGCTAAATTCTCCTAAGTATCAACAATTTCTAAGGTAATTTACGGAGGTTCAACAAATTTTCTGACCTGTAATTCTTCGGTATTTAGCGGTATTTAGCGTTACTGCAACAATATTGGTAATAGCTATCGCAAAGCCTTACGTTAGAATGACAACAATTCTCCGGGTAACTGATAACAATCGATGTAGAACATTTATAGCAACCTTGAGTTAATAACAACTTGTTAGCTCAATTGCTGAAGGGATTTCTGCCAGATCGTCGGAGCTTTTATGTTTGGTTGATACAATAGACCTTGGCGTGAGTGCTCTAACCATTGCCGTATCATGTATTAGCATGGCCAAACCTATATTCGAGTTGAAGCTGTTTGCTTCTTCTCGGTCAAACCTAAAGCTTGGCGCATATAGTTGACTCTATCCATTGGTACGCCGATAACGCAGTCCAAGTTAGGCTGTTGTTTACGCAGCAATATCAAGGGATATGCTCAGGTTCTTTTCTACTCTAAAAAGCCCATATTTAGCTCTAACGGGGGCTAAATATGGGCTAAACCGTATCAGTAGGTGTTCAGCTATTAAGCTATCTGTTGTACAAAATCGTTGAGGCGCTCCATACCCTTCTCAATGGTAGCCATATCAGTGGCGTAGGAGACGCGAATACCGCTATCGGCCCCAAAGGCGATGCCTGGAACAGCGGCGACATATTTTTCATTGAGCAATCGGGTGCAAAAGTCTAGGGACTTTAAACCTGTTTTACTAATATTGACAAACAGGTAAAACGCTCCTTCTGGCGGTAAACAGCTGAGGCCAGGGATTGCATTGATTAGATTGACCATGGCTGTACGCCGTTTGGCAAATGCTTGGCGCATGGTTTCGACACAATCTTGGGACGATTCCAGAGCTGCGATCGCACCATACTGGGCAAAGGTACACACATTAGACGTGCTCTGGCTTTGTAAGGTGTTGGCCGCCTTAATCAGTTCAACTGGTCCAGCCAAATACCCTAATCTCCAGCCAGTCATGGCGTACGCTTTAGCAAATCCATTACTGACAATGGTCCGCTCAAACATCGCGTCACTAACCGCACCAATGCTGAGGTGTTGGGCCCCATTGTATAAAATTTTCTCGTAAATCTCGTCGGCAACGACCCAGATATCATTGGCTACAACCACCTTGGCTAAGGCCTGAACTTCGTCTGGCGTGTAGACCATACCAGTGGGGTTAGAGGGAGAATTAAAAATGAGAAATTTGGTTTTGGGCGTAATCGCCTGTCTTAGTTGCTCAGGCGTAATCTTATAGCTACTTTCTGCGGTCGTCGGTACAATCACTGGCTTACCACCAGCGAGCTTAACCATTTCTGGGTAGCTCACCCAGTAAGGTGCTGGTATCAGCACTTCATCCCCCGGTTCAAGGGTGATCATCATTAGGGCATAGAGGGAATGCTTGCCGCCGTTAGTAACGATGATGTTCTCAGGGTTGTAGGGTAAACGATTGTCAGTGCGTAGCTTTGTTGCGATCGCGGTCCTCAATTGAGGTTCCCCTGCAGCTGGTCCATACCGGGTTTTACCATCGTCAAGAGCCTGTTTAGCCGCGGCACGAATATGGTCTGGAGTATCAAAATCAGGCTCGCCAGCACTGAAACCGCAAACATCTAGTCCTTCAGCCTTCATGGCCTTGGCCTTAGCCGAAATTGCCAAGGTCATTGAAGGTGTTACTTGCTGCACTCTAGCAGCTAATTTGATACTCATTAGAACGCTGTTGGCCTCCGGCTCAAAACCCTATTCTGATTAGCTTAGATCGATTTGTGATGGAGATCGCAAATCTTTATGATTTGCTTGAATCATGCTCTGTCGCTGTACCAGCCAAAAAAAACTCCCCTGTGTTATCAGAGGAGCTTGTGTTCTTGATCTGTGTGAAGGAAACGGTGTGAGGAGAGTTTGTCATGGGCAATGCCCAGGCAAGATCCCAATGTAAGGAGCACAGCTCGTACGGCAAATTGGCTGTAATAACTGTGATGATGCTTTTCAGGAACTCCAATGTTTGGATTACATCCAACTATCGGATTGATTTAATCATCTCCCAGATAGAGTGGCCTTGATGTGATTTCAGGGTGCAAAAATTGTGATATCCCAGTCTGTTATCGGTGATATCAGGGAGAGTTATCGGTGATACTGATTGTGTGGGTGTGTGAGCGATATCACTGAGAAATAATTCCTATTAAGAATGTTGTATCAGTGGTGCTGCGGTTGCGGATTCATCAAAATGAGGCATATCAAATCGCATTGCTATGCCATTGAGCGCTATTCAATCAGTACAGTAGTTGGCCCTAAACCAATAACCAAATGGCCAATCCCCAAAACGGAATAAACCGTAATGCTCGACGTTGCTCTTCTGCAGGAATAATGGCCCCCATCAGCCAAATCTGAAACACCCAGAACAATGTGATATCAACGGTGAATGCCAGGGTGACCCGATTATAGAGAATTTGCTGACCTAGATCCCTAAAGCGACTTAACACCCCGCCCAACTCAGGCCTATTAAAGCAAAACCAGATAACTGCCAAATTCCCAACGGTCAGACCTAACGCGCCAAAGCAGCGAGCCAGTATACCTTTGCTGGCTACGCGAGGAGCATACACAGGCTGCCTCAGTCGCAGTGCCATATAAGGCATTAAAAAAACATTGGTGAGCAACATTGCCAGTCCCCAAAGCATCAGTTTGGGTAGACCCTGACTACGCTCATCGATGAGCATCAGGGGTAAAAACATAAAAATCCAGGCTTCTGCCAGATTAAAAAAGCCTTGGGCAGCGGGATTAACCATGGGGGCTTGCATGTAGCTAAACCCCAAAACGTTTAACAAGGGCAGAATAAAAAAGAAATTGAGAGATTCATTGAGAATCTCCCGGATAGTGTCGGGTTGGATGGCCCATATGGGTTCCCCTGGTAACCAACCAAGTGGTGACAGTAGTAGTAGGCCAATATAAACGATGGTTGCTGTCCACAACAAAGCAAACAGACTGTTCTGGCCTTGTCTAGTTGCGCATAACGAAGATTCAGACGGTGTTGGTGAAGGGGGGATAGGCGGGACTGACTTACTCATTTTTGACGTCCCCACCAATAACGTACTAAAGGTGTCACCAAACGGATAATAGTGAATGCGGCTTTCCCAGGCTTAAGGGGCGGCTCTACACAATCACGGGCAAAACTGAGTTTGCCATTATTAGGGGAAAAACGATAAAAACTCACACCCCGCCCATTGGGAAAAGGGATGCCACTAAGTTCAATATGCCAGGTCACACCCACAGCTAAATCATCTCCGGCAATATCATCAATGACAAATTGTAGATCGTCCGGAACTGCCTGACATGACTCTGTAAATACTCCTTCTACCGCTGCTTTACCTATAAAGGTGGCAGAAAAGTTTAAGTCTTCATAACAGCATTGGTCGTCAATTAGGGTAACTGCCTCGGCAACATCCCGATGATTAATGGCTGCGTACATGGCCCGAATCCGATTGATTGCTTGACTCATCTCGAATTGTTCACACTAGTTTTATTCCTTTTAAAGTAGGAAAGTTTAATCTCTTCAAAAATCTTCCTGATACACTACTGTGATTGTTGTCACAACTATTAGTGATTGTTGTCAAATCGCCTATGCGTATTTGAAAAGCCCATTGTATTTAGGGTTTAGCTTCCTAGGAAGAACTTTAATCTTCTTGAAGCTATCCTGAAAACTTCTGGGTATCCTTACTTTTTTATATAAGAAGTTAAGTGTTTTTGCCAGAATAGGTTCAATTAATAATGATGAGCATGTGACCGAATGTTCCCGCCTTTTAATCAAAACAACCGTAGACGACACGCTCGTCATAATTCTAAAGTAGCAACTGAGGTCTTAAACTCTGCTGTTCAAACGCCTGATCGGCTCATAGATGCGGGTTTGGCACTAGCAAGACAGCAAGGATATCAAGCAGCTTTGGACTACTTTGACAGGGCGCTTGACCTCAGTCCCAATCATCCAGAAGCGCTTAAAAACCGTGCTTTGACCTATGTTCACTTAGGGCAAACGCGAGCAGCGCTAGTTGATCTAGATCGGTTGATTGACCTAGATCCTAAAAATCTATGGGCCTATGCTAACCGGGCGATTATCTTTCGTGATCTGGGCCATTATGGTAACGCTATCAGTGACTTTACTCATTTAGTCAAGTATGACCGAACTAAACGTTGGCAGTGGCTAATTTCTCGCGGTAGCACATTTAAACTCATGGGGCACTATGATGAAGCTCTGCAGGACTTTAACCAGTCTCTAAAAATTAAGCCTGACAATAGCTGGGCCATCGGTGCTCGTGATGAAATGATGCTTCAAGTAAGGCATTACTCCTAAGCCACCATTGCTTACTGATTAATCCCCCTCATTCCTTAAGATTGGTGGTTGGCCAGACCTCTTTGGGGACAGATGAAAGGATTTGTTGAAACTATGTCGTATATTCGGCGTTGATGTTGACGTAGTTGTAGCTCAGATCACAACCCCACGCTTGCCCATTGCCTTCTCTATTGCCAACTGTGACTGCAATGTGTACTGGGTGAGCTAAGGCTTCAGGAGCCATAGCCCGGCGCTCAATTGCCTGAATGCCATCAGTACTAACGATATCATTAGCTTGATTTGTGCTACTAAATGCTTGAACACTAAGGTCTGAGCATTGTTTGAGATAGCTATGGGCTGCCATCCGATCAAAGGGTTGAGGTTGACCGTGTTCCAATAGTACAAAATCCCCCATCATAATCGTTAGTTCTGTTTGATCTAAGCTGACCCCAGCTCGACCCGCAGCACCGGCAATTCTTCCCCAATTTGGGTCTCGACCAAAAATAGCTGATTTTACTAAGGATGAACTGGCAATAGTGCGTGCAATTTTTCGGGCGTCTTGATCACTAGCGGCTCCGGATACAGATACTTCTATTAAACAGGTGGCTCCTTCTCCATCGCGGGCAACGCTTTTGGCTAGATACGTGCATACTTCGGTCAGCATTGCTTCTAATCGATTGGCATCTGCATCTTGGGCAGAGATGATGGGGGTGTTAGATTGCCCATTGGCCAGGGCGATTACCGTATCGTTTGTACTTGTGTCACCGTCGACGGTAATTTGGTTAAAGCTTTGGTCAACGGCACGGGTGAGGAGCGTTTGCCACAGGTCTGGTGAAACGGCTGCATCACAGGTGATGAAGGCTAGCATTGTGGCCATATTAGGATGGATCATGCCCGATCCTTTTGCCATCCCACCGATACGGATGGGACGTCCATTAAGGGTGGTTTCTAGGGCATAGGTTTTGGTGACTAAATCTGTGGTTACAATGGCCTGGGCCGCAGCCTCACCTCCCTGATCAGATAGTTGGGCCACCAGCTGTGGTAAATGGGTTAGCAGGGGAGTCATTTTGATCCGTTGGCCAATGACACCAGTGGAGGCGATCAATATTTGATCTGCACTAGTGTCGAGGGCAGTGGCGGTGGCCGTGGCCATGGTGACGGTATCTTCCCACCCTTGCTTACCGGTGCAAGCATTGGCCTGCCCTGAATTACAGAGAATGGCTCGAACTGAGGGTTGAGTATTTAATTGTTGTTGGCAGTAGTCTATGCAAGCTGCTCTTACTTGGGATTGGGTGTAGACTGCGGCTGCGATCGCATCATTCTCAGACACAATCAGTGCTAAATCCGGTGCTCCTGAGGCCTTGAGCCCAGCCCTAATTCCGGCGGCGGTAAAGCCTTGTGGTGCGGTTACCCCACCTGGAATCACCTGCCACTGTGTTTCACCCTGTTCCATAGTTATCGCTTTGCTTTATCTACCTGTTTTATCAACTGTGACGTTAATGGGTGGCCTAATTTGAACTTATCCTAAGTCTCTATGACCTACTATGAAAGACATAGGCAATACCTGTTTAAATTACCAATAGTTAGCTTGAACAGCGATTGGCTATGGTTAGCCGACAACGTTAACATTACTTCGGGACTGTTATCTGGTAAAAAAAGATTGACAACAAACCTAAGAGTACGCTCAACAGCATCTTCTCTTCCGTCAACGGTGATAAGACTTGGGGACAAATCTGAATTTGTTCAATGTGACTTGCTTGGGATGATTATTCACTGTAACAATCTCTTTTGATATCTCTCCTACCATCCTAGCTACCCCATCACTTGATTGACAAAGTTGGTGTATACCTCTCCCTTGAGAAATTCAGGACGTTCCAATACTTGTTGGTGAAAGCTAATTGTAGTAGGTAATCCAGTAATTGCACATTCTCTCAATGCCCGTTTCATCCGTTGAATAGCGATCATACGATTAGGACCCCAGACAATTAACTTTCCAATGAGAGAATCATAATAAGGAGGAATCTCATAGTCAGTGTAAACATGGGAATCCATACGTACCCCAAGACCACCAGGTGCTAAATAACCACTAATGCGGCCTGGATTAGGGCGGAAGTTATGCTCGGGATCTTCGGCGTTGATGCGACATTCAATGGCATGCCCCTTCAGGAGGATATCGTTTTGAGTAAACGATAGACGTTCGCCTTGGGCTACCCGGATTTGTTCTGCAATCAGGTCGATGCCCGTAACCATTTCAGTCACTGGATGCTCTACCTGGATCCGAGTGTTCATTTCCATAAAGTAGAAATTTTCCTGGCTGTCCACCAGGAACTCTATCGTACCCGCCCCCACATAGTTGATGGCCTTGGCAGCACGCACAGCGGCATCTCCCATTTGTTCGCGTAGGTCAGGGTTTAGGGCCGGGCTAGGGGCTTCTTCGAGTAATTTTTGGTGGCGACGCTGAATTGAGCAATCCCGTTCGCCCAGGTGCACGACATTACCATAACTGTCGGCCAATATTTGAAACTCAATGTGGCGCGGATTCTCGACAAACTTTTCTAGATACACACCACCATTACCAAAAGCGGCTTCGGCTTCACCTTGGGCTGAAAGAAATAGCTTGGTCATTTCCCCAGCTTCTCTGACCAGCCGCATGCCACGACCGCCGCCGCCTGCTGTGGCCTTAACCATGACGGGATAGCCGATGTCAGTAGCTAAAACCATGGCCTCTTCAGGGTTATCCAATAGGCCCTTGCTACCAGGTACTATGGGTACGTTGACCCGCTGCATGGTGGCTTTGGCTGTGGATTTGTCCCCCATGGCGCGCATCGCTGCTGCTGATGGGCCAATGAATACAATTTTATGGTCCGCACAAATATCGACGAATCGATCATTTTCAGCCAGAAAACCGTAGCCAGGATGAATGGCGCTGGCCCCCGTTGTCATGGCGGCAGCAATGATGTTGGGGACGTTGAGGTAACTACGACTGCTTGGGGCTTCACCAATGCAAATAGCTTCATCTGCTAGTTGGACGTGGAGGGCATGGCGATCAATGGTGGAATGAACCGCTACCGTCGCTATCCCCATTTCCTCACAGGTGCGTAAAATGCGCAGTGCGATTTCACCTCGGTTTGCAATCAAGATTTTGGAAAAACGCATCAGCTAACCAGTGCCTTAAGGAATTTGTTTTATCTATGTGCATCATAGGATGGAAGCTGATCGTACCACGCAGACTTACCCGGAATAATTACTCCAAATTAGCCAAACAAAATCTAGTAATTGAAGGGGCTGTTTGTGGCATACTGCTATATGCTATTGTGCGATTTTTGATAGCATTCTGCGGATGTGGTGGAATTGGTAGACACGCACGCTTGAGGGGCGTGTGGCTTATGCCATGCGAGTTCGATTCTCGCCATCCGCATTAATTTTTTGTTTCCAAAGGGCTAGTACTAGCGATACCTTAAGCAATCGGTTGAGATAAGGATAGTTGAAGTCTTCACTTTTAGCGGTTCCTAGCCGGTTTGCTTTTGGGCTCAAGGTAACCCTGTCTGCATAGCTTGGGCCAAACGTATATCATGACAATAGTCATGAATTTTTGTAAACAGCTTTGACTTCAACGCTTGGACCGCTATCAAAGGCTCACAAGGCTGCCGGTTGGCATTCTCTAGATATGCTTTGGCAGGGGGATGAAACGGTTGTTAAGAGGGGGTTGCCCCATGATCAGCTATCGCCAGCCTGGCAGATCTTGATGCTAGGTGACGGTTCCCCTACCAGGCATCTACAGTTACTGACGCGGGAGCCCACTGAGGTTGATGTCATTGAAATGTCCCTGGTGGGGATGGCGAATGATGGTGCTCCAGCTCCGATTAGTTATGTCCCTGGGCCTCGTTTAAGACGCCAAGTCTGGTTGCGTACGGCGTCAGGGCAGCGTTTAGCCTATGCCACATCTTGGTGGGAAGCCAGTCATGTGGATGACTACCTGAAGAATCGTTCCCTACCTATTTGGGCGAGTTTGGCCAATTTACGCACAGAGCTTTATCGCGATATTCAAGGCATCTACTATGGTTGGTGTCCACCTCTAGAAGCTGCTTTTGGTCAGAAGGGGCCGTTCTGGGGACGTCATTATTTATTTTGGCACCATGGCAAGCCGCTGACCCTCATTTATGAGGTTTTTTCGCCTTATTTAATGCGATACCTGGGGCCTATGCGGTCATCTTTGTAGGGGATGCCATGCCGCCCCTTACAATACTTCATTTGTTTTTGTTGGGGGGGGAGTTTGATGGCGTCGTTTACGACATCGGTCAGAGCAATATTTCACCTCATCCCAGCAGTCAGCCCATTTTTTACGCCAGGTAAAGGGGCGTCGACAGACTAAGCAGGTTTTTGTGGGTAAATCGGATTTTCGACGTTGTCGGGCCATATTTTTGATTAAATGTTTTTCTAAACTAATGCTCGCGGTATGCTCAGGAACTAGTCTAAAAGGCATCGGCTAACGGTGCCGGTTTAGATGCAGCTTGTTTGCGATCGCATGTCCTCTGACCCATCCCTAGCTCTACTACGTATTGTCTTAGTTGAACCCGCTGGTCCCTTGAATATCGGTTCAGTCGCACGGGTGATGAAAAATTTCGGGCTATCCCAGCTCGTTTTAGTGAATCCCCAATGTGACCCCCAATGTGACGATGCTAGGCAAATGGCAGTCCATGCCTACGATGTCATTCAGACATCAAGGACGGTGGCTACGTTGCCTGAGGCATTGACGGGTTGTCAGCGAGCGATTGCTACTACAGCCCGTGCCCGTGATCTCAAAACTCCCCTCGAATTACCTCAGTTGGCCTTACCCTGGTTGCTAGAAGCAATGCCCACTGCACTCATTTTTGGCCCCGAAGATCGGGGGCTCAATAACGACGAAATGCTGCAAGCTCAGCGTTTTATTAAAATTGATACCTGTCCTCACTATGAGTCTTTAAACTTAGCCCAAGCGGTTGCTATTTGCTGCTATGAACTGTCTCGGGTGGGGCAACGATCGTTATCTATCGAGTCATTTCCTGAGTCAGGAACGCCCAGTAACACTGCCACTCTGGATGAGCTGGATGGGTATTATCAGCATCTAGAGTCGATTTTGTTGAAAATCGGCTATCTTTATCCCCATACGGCTCCTAGCCGCATGCGGAAATTTCGACAACTGGGGCATCGTGCCGCCCTATCTACCCAGGATGTTGCCATGCTGCGCGGTATCCTACGACAAATAGATTGGGCCACTCATCAAAAAATTGATTCTAAGTCCCCTTAGGTTGTCCCAACGTTCCTTATATGTTGGGCGATCATTAGCAATGTGTTCAAACCTATGACGGATCCACAGCAGCCTTATCCTAAATCACGTCGATCTGGTCGACCGCGGCGGCAGCGTAGAACTAATTCTTTTGGGCAGCCATCAGAGCGGCAACGGTCTGTCAGACTACCGCAACGAACGACCAGGTCTAATGCTAAGGCTGGCATGTTTGGTGACATGGTTGATCCATCTCGTCATGTCCGCCGTACTCGCCGGAGTTCTCGGTCTACCTGGCCCCCTCAGCCGAGGGCATCGCTGCTACCCAAGTTGCCCAAGCCAGTGGTGTATAGCATTCGCTTATTGATTATTGGGCTCGGGGTGGCAGCGATCGCAGGCACGGTTCTATCGGTGTTTACACCAGCTGATGATCAGTTAACCAATGGCACCGCTGCTGAAACTCAGTCAACCGTTACTGCATCTAAGGCTCCTGAAAATGATGTGCTCGTTCGCACTCAAGAATTAACAGACTTGACGACGACTCTAGTGGAGCTACAGGAGCTTTTTCCGATGCTTACTCCAACTATTTATGCATTTGATTTAGATACGGGCAACTACATAGATGTTTCTGGTACTACAGAAACGCCAGCAGCCAGTACAATCAAGCTGCCGATTTTGTTGGCTTTTTTTAAGGCTGTAGATGATGGCCGGATCCCTTTGGAACAGACCCTAGCTATGCAGTCGAGTCAGATTGCTGCCGGTTCGGGTGATATGCAGGTTGAGCCTCCAGGAACGCGCTATACCGCATTGGAGGTGGCAACCCAGATGATTATTAACAGCGATAATACGGCCACCAACATGATGATCGATTTGTTGGGAGGGGCCACAGAACTGAATCAGCAGTTTGCTGATTGGGGGCTGACGGCGACGGTTCTGCGGAATCCGTTGCCTGATTTGGCAGGGACTAACACCACCAGTGCCGAAGATTTGGTGCGTATATTAGCCCATTTGCACAAGGGTGAGATTTTGAGTCTGCGCTCCCGTGACCGGGTATTAAATATTTTGCAGCGTACTTACAATAAAAAATTGCTACCAGCGGGGGTGAGTGAGACCACTGTTAGTTACAACAAAACTGGTGACATTGGTGAGGTTTTAGGAGATGTTGCCCTGATGGATTTGGCCAGTGGTAAACGATATGCGATCGCAGCCCTGGTGCAGCGTCCGGAAAATGATGGCCGTGCGCGGGAGCTGATTCGGAGGATTTCCCAGACTGTTTACCAATCTATGAATCAGCCTGTGCCTATTCCTCAACCTAGCAATGGAATTACTGAGATAGACTCTCAGTCTGATCTTCAGCCTGATGGTGAGATACCGGATCCAGCGATTGCTAATCCTCAATAGCAGGAGCCAGTGGTCAGAAACCAGAAGATTGTAGAGACTGTGCTTTTTGCAAGCCCCAGGTATTGGAGGCTAGTGGCCAAAATTTCGTATTACACCTGGTTATTTACAAAATACCTTGTAAAAACAGTTGACAAAATAGGCATCTTTGATGGACCCTGTCAAACAGTTTCGGGGGTTTAGTAGTCCATCTACACTCTGATACCTGTCAGCGCTAGAGGAATATGGTCAATACCCCTGTCGATATTAATCAGGTAAAACAGTTAGCTGCCACCGGGCATTTTCGTTCTGTCGCTCTGTGGCTGAACTATCCGTTGGTACCCCAAGCCATTTATGCTCAAGTTCAAACCGATCAATATCCAGGCTATTTACAGGTTTTACTTGAGTTTGAATGCATTCCAAAAAAGGATGCGTTAATTCGGTTAGTTTGCAACCGTCTTTGCCACCTAGAATCTACGGTTATACGTGGAGTTTACCTGGTGGGTCGGTTGGTCGGTACCAAACAACCCCTGTGGCAACAGCGTGTGCGGCTGCCACAGCATCGGCGTTTAGTCAAAGAGCCTGTTTCACAAGCGGCTGCTTCGTCCGACCCTGCACCAGTTATCGCTGTGCCTGAAGACGCAACTTCCAGCCAGCCATCAATGGCTGCTGAGTCATCAACTAGTGCTCAGCCTGAAATTATTACTGCAACTACCTACGGTAGCGATGTGCGTAATGCTGTGCCGTCTTATCTAATTCCGCGAGAGTCCAATACTCAAGAGCGACGAAGGCGATTAAATCGTAGCGTTGCCCCGTTTCCCATTGTCCAAATTCGTTCAACTGATCTTGACACCACGCAAACGTCAGCTCAGCGTCGTATAAATCGACGACGGAGCGCGCCAAAAGATGTAATTGAACAGCAGTTTAAATATCTGCGGGCCATTGTTGTCACTGGTTCGGCGGCAGCGGCCTTTATTTTAGGCTGTGTTACTGAGGCGATTTTGTCGCAGCAGGGGCAAGTTGCGCGTAAAACATCTCCCTCTTTACCGACATTCAATGACGGTGGTTGGCGTCCTCTGAGCGATGTAGAAAACCAAGAAATTACCTATCGGTCGGCTATGCGGGGTCCCACTGTACCGGCTGCCCTTGAACCGATTGCGGTGATGCCCCATGAACCCAGCAGCGATCCTGCCGACCCCACGGTCACCTTGGTGTTTGGGGGAGAGGTGCCAGTGGGGGATGTGCCATTGCAAACCCCTGATGCTGTTGCAAAGGTATTAGGTGGATTAGAGGTATTCCGAGAGGCTGATGTGGCTATGGTCGGCTTGGGCAATTCCCTAGCAACGGCAGACACATCTTTACAGGAAAATTACTTTGACCGAACTCGACCTGATGCGTCAGATGCTCTGTTGAAGGGGGGGATTGATATTGTCGGTCTGACTGGGGACCAGACTATGGATTTTGGCCGTCAAGGCCTGATAGAAACCCTAGAAACTTTAGATAGTGCTGGTATTTACCGTGTAGGTGCTGGTCGCGATCCTCAGGAGGCTCGTCGTCCAGAAGTTTTAGAGGTAAAGGGACAGCGCATTGCTTACCTAAGTTATGCACCTGAGAGTGAGGCAGTGGCGACCTTAGGGCAAGCAGGTCTTAATATCCAAGAACGGGGCAGCATTATTGAAGATATTGCGGCTTTGCGTGAGGCGGTTGATTGGATTATTGTGAACTATCGATGGTACGGCGATCTAACTGCTGAACCCAATGAAACCCAAGTAAATCTGTCTAGATCGGCGATTGATGCTGGTGCAGACTTAGTCGTTGGTTATCATCCTCAACAGCTGCAAGGCGCTGAAGTTTATAAGTCCCGACCGATTGTCTATTCCTTGGGCGATTTTATTTTTCAGGATGCGCCCTTGGAGGACCACGATACAGCCACGCTACGAGTTTCTCTGAGGGACAAACAGATGAAGGTTGAGTTTCTACCCATTAGTGTCAGGGAGGCCCGTCCTCAGGCAGCGTCTGGAGAAACTGCAAAAGCTATTCTCAAGCAAATTCGTCAATCGTCTGAGGTGCTAGCTGCGCCACTACAATTTCCAGTTGTTTTAGATGCATTGCCTCAGACTAGTCCTTTGCTCAAGCCAAATAAGCCTGCAGCTCCTCTTAAAACCTTAGGGGAGTTAGAGCCAGGGCCATCATTCGATGATGGCCATTATTCAGATAGTCCTACTGATTATCCTGCCTATGTGAACGAGTATGCTCCTGGGGTAGAGGGATTTACTCCAGATCCCTTTACCGATGACTTCATCTCTGAACCCGAACGTTTGGAGGATAATTCCTTTGATGACTTCAACCTTGAACCCGAACGTTTGGAGCCCAACAATGCTGTTGAACCTCAAGGGGATATTATTTCAAACCCTACAGAGCAGTCATTGCCTGGGTACGATTCATTAGAGTTAGAGAGCTGGGGCGAGAAATCATCTCCCCAGCAAGAATTTCATCCTATGCAAGAGCGTTTAGATGGCTTTGAGCCAAGTCTTGAGTCATCTGGATTAGAACCATCAGGTGGTTTGTCAGCAATATCTGCAGATGACACAGACGATGCAACAGATGGTGATATGTCTGAAGATGTCTCTGTACAGGAGGCAATTTCTCCCCATGATGAACCGCTGGTGGGGCCTCTGAGTTGATGGCTAACTCAAGCCGATTAGCCTTTGTTATTTCTTTAGGCTCTCCATTAATAACTTGTCATTCTTCTGGTGGTTATAGGGTGTTATCAACTTTTCTGTATATCAGTGATACACGCGGTTAGTTAAACCGATGTATCGCCATTTCAATTAATGCAGATTAAAGAAAAAAAAATATTTAGTTTCAGCGATATTGCTCTTTCTTGAAAGCTTTGCCTGGATAGGCTTTAAGCTTTAGATGTATTTTTTTTAGTACATATTAACTCAGTGTTATTTCTGTTTTGGATACAAGGGGTTTACCACTTCGTTAAAGATTCAGGTATACTTTTATTTTCCAGCTGGATCCTTGTAGAAATCATAGAAACCAGGGTAACCGCGTAGCTTTTTGAGACAAAAGACACATTCTAGAGCCGTTTTATACTGATAACGTTTAGGGGCTCGGAAGAAAGAACGTAGGCAGGTCAATAAAATATGGGCCTGTTGTTGATGTTGTAATCTTTGTGAGATTTATAACCGCTATGGGAAGGGCAGGAAAAGCACTAAAGCATGTACTAACTCAGTACGGAATTAGTCAAAATCGTCTAGCCGTAACAATGGGTGTCGCCCGTTCGACGGTCAATCAATGGGTGAATGAAGTTAGCGATCCGCTAGCAGATTCTGTACCCGAAATCATTATTGCTCTAGAAACATTAGAGCCATCAGCCGCTAGCATCTTCCTCAGCATGTATTTGGAACGCGGCGCTGAAGCAACTATTGATCGCTAGATCCTCAAGGAATCCAGACAGGATTGATACCAGCAAAAGGAAGTTCTTGGGGTTCAATTTTTTGCGGTCTTTTGTTTAATCGATCGTCAGACGTCTGGTAAAGCGGTAGTAACCATAACTTTGCTACTGAGATCGCAATGCCATCGTTCAAAATTACTGATTTATCTGCATCAGCACTAGGCACTGTTTCATCAAATAACAGTGCTAATCCATCAGGGGCCAGGCTCATTTGGGCAGAGGGTTGAGGCGCTAATGTAATCAGCGTTTCTACATCGCCAGTTTTCAAATTAATTGCTGAAATAGAGGGCTGCACTTGATAGGTGTCGCTATCAAGTAGCTGGCTAGTCAGACAAAATAAAAGTTCATTGGTGGGGTCGAACTGTGCATCTAAGATCGACCCTGTAACATCGATTAAGGGTTTTTCATCTCCCTGATTTGACACCCAAAATAAAGTCTGGGTGTAGCGCTTTTCCGGGTCATCTTGGTTAAAGCTCACCATGGCTGCTGCAGAGCCATTGTGAGCCACATCCATGACCAATCCATACTGGGGCAAAAAATCTAATGTGTCTCCACTCTGTTCATTTTGAGCATCATTCAATGCAATGACAGCAGTACCTTGTCCCTGCTGTAGGAGAAGGGACTGGCTATCAGGCGCAATGATAAAGTCTCCACCGGGTTCGGTTTCTAAACGGCGGGGTTGTTGCCCTTGGATGATAACCCAGGGGCCAAAGTCGGCTGGGTTATCGCGTCCAACCCGCTGCACTACAATAGTTTGCCCATCGGGTGAAAGATCAAATTTCAGGTTTTGATAGTCGCTATTGTCAACTACCGTTTCAATTTGGCCGCTAGCCGCTTTAGGCCTTGTCCCCAATCCGGTAGTAACGGTATATAGTTGCTGGTCCTGTTGGCTGCTTTGCCCATTGTCTAAAGCGGCAAACAGAATCCGATCACCCTGATTGTAGGGCTTGTAATCCACAATGCTCCAACCTTTGGGAGTTAGCGCTGTTTTAGCCTGGTTGCTCAAGTTATAGAGCATCAATCTTCCCTTTTCTTCGCCCTCTACGCCGATATAGGCAAAAGCACGTTCACGGGACTTAAAGCTAGCTTCAAAGGGCACAAATTTAGCGCCTGGGCCGCTAAATCGATCGCTGGCCTGGGGTAGGCTTACCGTAAACTCGTTGCCATAGGGGGCTGGAAAGTTAAGGGTATAGGCCATGCGTCGCCCTGCCCAACTGAATCGCCCAGGCAGTGGTGGTTCGATAATCAGATTTTCTTCGACACTAGCCTGGAGCATGGGGCGGCTAAATGTGAGCAAAAAAGCAGTATCATCCGCGCCCACCTGGCGATCTTTCCAAGAAAAGTTCCTTACTTTTGCAGCGGCAGGACCTCCTAAAAGGACCATGCCACCAATAACCACAGCTAGTAGCACCATTAATGCCTGGGCCAGGCGATCAACGGGTTGACGACGGGATTTGGCCATAGGAACTAATATTCATAAGGGTTTTTAGGTTCTGGAATGGTTTCGAGGCGAGTGGGCTCAATGGTTAACTGGCGCTGACCATTGATGGTTGCGGTCACCATTTTTCCTTCAACCTGTAACCAGCTATCGGGTTCATAGGCCTGGCGCGATACCGCCAACTGTACCGGTAGACCAACGGGGTAAGCATCCGCTGCACAACAGGTTAAAACAAAACGCGACAGCATAAGATAGCCTTCAGGCCAGTCCTGGGGATGGATCACAAAACCAGATACGCTAACAGATTGTCCAGTGTAAGCATCGGGTTCTGGATAAACGTTTAGGGTGCGAATCCAGTCAATAATGGTGCGATCTTCTGAGGATGCTTGGCGGATAAATCGCTGAGGTTGAGATCGCGTTAGGGTTAAACTATCCGATACCCCACGTTGGATGGCGGCATCACTAGCAAAGGCTTGGGGTGTATAAATCAGGGATACCACGCCGATGGCTAATAGGATCAAGCTACTAAGCTGGGGGGGGAGGAGTGTAGTGTGTCCTCCGGACGAGGGTGTTTTGCGTTTGCTTTGAGTGAGTTTAAAAAGGGCCAAACCCAGCAGTACAATTCCTGCTCCATTGGCCAACCACATGTAGTCGGGGTGAAGTAGCAAAAATAGCTTGCCAGTCAACCAATAGCGAAAAAATGCTAGACTCCAAGTCGCTAAAACGAGAGCATCCAGTAGCTCTGGTCGGTACCAGAGAGTGGGATTAACTTTCCTAGGGGATTTGTGCCCACGCTGGCGTTTAGCTGACATAGAAGTTTATAAATAACGTCAAGATAAAACAGAGCTGTGCTGCCAAGACAAAGATGTAAAAGATTACCCTGGGCTTAAACAGCGTTAAGAGCAGACCAATATTTTTCAGGTCAATCATGGGGCCAAAGACTAAAAAGGCGAGCTGGGCCCCGGTGGTAAATGTGGACGCAAATGATAGGGCAAAAAATGAGTCGACTGTGGAACAAATCGACACCACCGCCGCTAGCAGCATCATAGCCAAAATGGATGTAATGAAGTTTTGGCCCAGGGCTAAAATCCAATCTCTGGGTATAGCAACCTGAACAAATGCTGCGATCGCACTTCCCATAATCAACACAGCACCTAATTCCCTCATCTCCTGGACCATGTTGTCCAGGGCCAACTGCAGCTTGACCGACCACGGTTTAGCAGGGCCGCTGGTAATCCTTTCTTGGGTAGCTGGGTCGTCCATCTGTAGGGTGGTGCCATCGGCCTGCATCAGAAACGTCCCTGAGCGCAGTAGGGGGCTAGCGGCTTCAGTGGAGCGAGGTTTCAGCATCTGGCGTGCCACTACGGGTTGTAATAGAGGCCGCATATCTCGCTGACGACTAAAAATCCAAGCAATCGTGATCGCAATCACTAGGGTAAACCCTACCCTCAGGAAGACAATTTCCGGCTGGCCCCGAAAGGCGACCCAAGTGGCCCAGAATACGATTGGGTTGATGGTGGGAGCCGCCAATAAAAAACCTACCGCTACAGAAGAAGGTGCTCCTTGGATGATCAATCGTCTGGCTACAGGTACATTGCCACATTCACACACCGGAAAAAAGACCCCCATCAAGCTACCGGCCACAGATCCCAATAGAGGATGTTTCGGTAGTAGTTTAATCAGGGTGCGTTCATTGACAAAAAACAGCAGCAGGCTAGAAAACGCGACACCAATCAGCAGAAATGGAATGGCTTCCACTAAAAGGCTAAAGAAAAGCGTCAGGCCATTACTAAATTTCTCCATGGGCAGGGTATGGATACCGTTGGGGCTCCTAGAGGTGGCCAATGATGAGTTGGCCAATCATTTTACAGGAAATAGATTCTATCGCTTCAGAATTTATTTATGGGCGCGTTAGATAGCGATTTACCACAGCGCAATTTGACTGATGCTAATTTTGCCAGAAAAGCAAACATCAACATCAGCATTGGCATCTCGTCGCCGATCTTGATAGTCGCCTGTGTAGCAAAATTTTCCTCCTTCTAGACTGGAGGGTGTAGGTAGTGGCTGGGTACACACTGGGCAAAAAACGATGTCGGGTTCAGGGTGATTCGGGGCCACAGACGGTAAATTGACATTCCAAAACTGGCCTGATGCTAACGGCTGCTCCATCAAAACGTCGAGTACACGGGCTGTACGACGAGCGGCCACCTCCCAATCAATGGAGGCATTGCGAGCCTTGTAATGGGAGATGGCAATGGCAGGAATCCTTAGCAGGGTTGCTTCTCGGGCAGCGGCTACGGTGCCAGAAACATAAATATCAGCCCCCAAATTACCGCCATTATTAATACCCGATAGCAACCAACCCAGTTGTGGATATAGATGATGGGCTACACGGGTGCAGTCCGCAGGTGTGCCACCGATGGCGTATCGTTGCTCAGCTTGCTGTTCGACCGTGATAAGGCCGCCGCGATTGATCTGGTGGCTACAGCCAGAGAGGGGTTGGTCGGGGGCAACAATGCCGATAGCTTGAGTGGGAGCGCGATTCAAGCTAGCGATTGCCTGATGCAATGCTTGAATGCCAGGAGCATTGATGCCATCGTCATTGGTTAAAGCAATTGTGGTAGAGCTAATCACAAGTAGGGCTAATCACAGAAACACCTCACCCGAAAATACCAAAACTGCAGGACCTGTCATATATACGTGATTGTCAGCAGTGGACCATTCGATTTGCAGGGGGCCGCCTGGCAGTTCAACCGTAGCTTTGCGATCGCATTTACCATTAAGCACCGCCGCCACTAATGATGCACAGGCCCCAGTGCCACAGGCAAGCGTTGCGCCAGCCCCCCGTTCCCACACCTGCATTTTGAGATAGTCAGGCCGAACCACCTGAATAAATTCAGTGTTAGTGCGTTGAGGAAATACCCCGTGGTGCTCAAATAAGGGGCCGATCTGGGCCAGAGGTAAGGTGTCAGTATTCTCTACAAAGGTGATGCAGTGAGGATTCCCCATGCTGACACAGGTCACCTGATAAACTTGGCCCGCTACCGTCAGAGACTGGTCAATAACGCGATCGTTATCTGTAGTCAACGTGGTGGGAATGTCCTTGGCTAACAGGTGCGGTTTACCCATGTCAACTGTAATCTGACCGTTGAGTTGTAGGGTGGAGACAATCGGCCCAGCTAACGTGTGAATAGTATAACTGTGAGGGGCTTGTAGGGGATGATTGGTGGCAATAGACAGGTCTTCTAAGTACTTTGCCAGACAGCGAATACCATTGCCGCACATCTCGGGTTCTGACCCATCAGAGTTAAAGATGCGCATGGTGTAGTCAGCCCCATGCGCACCGGGTAAGGCAAAAATAACGCCATCAGCCCCGATACCAAAGTTGCGATCGCAAAGCTCAATAGCCTGGGCAGATGTTAACACTGGTGATGATTGGTGACGATTATCCATCAGAATGAAATCGTTACCAAGACCGTGATACTTGCTAAAGGGAAGCCCCATGATGTTTAGCCGTCAACAGAGATTTGGAAAGCATGCGTCAATAGCTTACCGGAAGTAGTATAGACCGGGTACGTTATTACTGTTTCATCGTTTATCCACGACTGCTATGGCTACCGAATTTGATACAGGTTTACCCAGCATTCGCCAAATACAAACGCTAATTCGCGAACAGCAAACTGTTGAGATGAAGCTACTGACCGGTGATGTGTTTAATGGCAGTGTTGTTTGGCAGGATGTTCAGGCAATTTGTCTGAGTATTGACGGCCAAACAATGCTGGTTATGCGTGCAGCAGTGGCTTACATCAAGATCATAGGTTAGTTGGGGCGCACAATTGCAGATCATTGAATGCATATAGAACGAAGTCCTACAAGGGACTTCGTTTTTTATTTTTATCAGTATCTATTTCGTTTTTGATATGGTAATGGTTTACCTGGATTGCTATTAAACAATTCTTTGAAAAGAGTAGGGGTGATATTTATTTCTTTTTTGAGGTTATCTAAACGCAGACTTTTAGATTTATTGGTTGATTTTAGTTGATGTGTTATTCGTGGTTTTATGCAGTTGATGTGTTTGCTAAGGCACCTCCGGGCACAATAAAGCCAACACAATCCTGAGGGGCGATTTTGTGATGCCTGATAAGGGTTGTAGTTGCTGATAACGCAAATATCTTAATCAATTAATTAGGACGTTTGTCGGTTCCATTTTTACTATGTTTTATGGTTTCTAGAACTCTCTTGAACCAAAGCAATGGAACTAGCGCAAAGCCATTTTCTCAATTGTAAATATGGTGTTTATTGACTATATTTGCCAGGTCGGAGAACGGTTAGCAGGTGCTAATGTGCATGACAGCCTTCAGCAACATATAAAACTGTTTACAGAGATATGCAACGGAGCCATTTGACAGGATGAGCAGTATTGAGAAAATTGTTGAGCAAGCGTTGCAGGATGGTTATTTAACCCCTGCCATGGAAGCGGAAGTGGGTCGCATTTGTGATACCGCATCGGAGCTTTCTATTGAAGAATATATGGCCCTTGATCGACTCATGGGGTCGCTTTTAACTGGCGAGGTTGTGGCTGTTCCACGCAAGCAGTTTATCAATGTAATGGAGGAGCTAGTACTCACAGAAGCCATTGCTCGTGTTGCTGAAATTGAGGCGAGCAATGACTGTAGTCTTGATCTAGGGGATATTGCAGCCTATGCGCTGAATCGACTACCTCCCCTCTATGCCACCACTGAAGAAGGGGCCACCTATCAGCGAAATAAGGCCCATGAAGCGCTATCTGACATGGTTGCTGACCAGGTTAAGGATGCGATCGCAAATAACTTGGATCGTCCTGACTTCTTCCCCGAACGTGAAGGAATTAAGCGCTCTAGTGATGGTTTCTTAGGCCAGATGAATGAACTCCTCAAGGACTATGCCCATAAGTTTGAGCCTGTTCAAGCTGCTTAGGTCCTGACATAAGGGGACGCTAGGACGTCAGAGATACAAAACGTAGAACATCTAAAAACGCAAAGCAAACGCGTCGTTATACCTAGCGGCGCTTTTTTATAGAAAAAACATTGTCTACATCCAGAACGGTCGTTTTTCCGTAGAAGAATCTGAGGTTTTCAACTTTGACTTGGTTTAGAAATATTTCAGGGAAGTATGCTCCCACAGACTTTAGACTTTATAGAGGGCGATAGACCCGATAGTCGATGCTGGGAAAGATATTGTCAATTTCCTCTACTTTTTCTAGCCAACCCGAGTCAACTTTGCCTGCTGTAATATCTTCCCGCAGCTTTTCAAACCTTAGTAAATGGGAGCGGGTACGGCGCACTGCATAGGGCACCATCGTACCGGTGCGCATAATAAAGGCCCAGTCTGAGGATTGGGCTAACAGCAATTCCCTTGCAGCCTGATTAAGGGCACGCTCCTCAAGGTTGTCAGCCGGTTCATGGCAAGCCAGCTCAATCATCCGTTCCGCAGCTTTGTGCAGATGAGGATAAATCCAGGCGTTGGTTTCATTTAACCAGTATTCATGGAAGCCCTGATAGCCCCAGCTTGATTGGGATGGACGGCATACCTGTTGAGTTGGATGACCACGAAGGTAGTCGGTCAGATGGGTCATTTCGTAAGTGTCTTGGTCGTACCAAGTCTTACGAAAGAGATAGTCAATAAACCATGGTCCTTCGTACCACCAATGCCCAAAAAGCTCTGCATCATAAGGCGCAATCACAATAGGTTTGCGCTGCATTATGCTGTTGAGGTGAGCAATTTGCTGACCCCGGTTGAACATGAAATTACCTGCGTGTTCCGCCGCCTTTTCACGGGCCCAATAGGGGTCATACCAGTCTTTATCAGATAGTCCCAAATTTTTGCCCGTGATTTTGTGATACTTGATGCCTACATTTTTCCGCTGACCGTTGGGCATAATATACGGCTTAATATAGTCATACTCTGCATCCCAACCCAGGTCACGATAGAACTCGCGGTATTCTGATGCGCCTGGGTAGCCTACTTTAGAAGACCAGACTTGCTGAGAGGACTCATGGTCACGTCCAAAAGCGGCGACACCTGTTTCCGTATAGATGGGGGCATAGGCTCCAAAGCGAGGTCGGGGACGAGCATAGAGAATGCCGTGACCATCGGTCAGGAAGTACCGTAAGCCAACATCGGCCACCATCCGTTCAAGGCCTTCATAGTAAGCGCATTCCGGTAGCCAAATGCCAGTGGGAGGGTGACCAAAGTTTTCTTCATGGCTTTCTACGGCTACTTTAAGCTGGGCCCAAACCGCCTCAGGATACATTTTCATCAGCGGCAGATAGCCGTGGGTAGCGCCGCAGGTGACAATGTCTAAATTATTGCTATCGACATACTGCTTGAAGGCAACAATCAAGTCTCCCTTGTGGTCTTCCCACACCTGGCGGGTACGATTAAATTCGTTGGCATAGTACTCTGCTAGATATTTGAGATGACCGGTATGTTGATTCCGTTCAATTTCGTTTTCAGCCAGATCCTCTAGGTTGGTTAGGTGTTCGTCGTAGCGTTCCTGTAGCAGAGGGTCTTTAAGCATTGACACCAGAGGCGGCGTCATACTCATGGTCATTTTGAAATCAATGCCGTCTCGTTTAAGGCCATCAAATATGCTCAAAAGCGGAATATAGGTTTCGGTGATTGCCTCAAACAGCCACTCTTCTTCTAAAACAAAATCACTCTCTGGATGCCGAACGAAGGGTAAGTGTGCGTGAAGAACTAGAGCAAGATATCCGAGAGACATAGGCAACCTTATTAATGAAACGTGAGATATTCTAGAGAGTTACTAAGCTAATCTGGACGCCTCATTCACAGACGGACAAGGCCGGCTAGTCAGAGTCTGTGGACGCGACCTGTTTAAGTTGCTGAAATCCTCTTTAGAAAAGGCCTATGGATAACTGGTGATGGCAGTAATATCAGCGACTCACATCAAATCTCTATAGGAGTTTAAGCATCTTCTGCGCGTGATAGAGCGGATGAACTGAACTGATGCAGGCAGCGTTTTTGCTTCTATATTTGGGCTTTACTGTAATCCTGAGATGGGAAATGCTGCAGTAACAGTTATGTCTTTTTGTAAATGAAGACCTTGACTATTGATGCTAGCAGCTATCTGTTCAATTTTTTAAGTCGCTTAACTGCTGTTCTAATGCGGCTACCTGTTTTTTTAGCTGTTTTAGGGTGCGATGCATCTCGGGCAGGCGATTATAAATAGCGGATGATTTTAGATAGGTCTGGTAATGACTGGCAGGTGTGCCCATCATGATGCTGCCGGGGGGAACATTGCTATGCAGGCCAGCTTTAGATCCGGCTTGGGCTCCCTTACCAATCTTGGCGTTGTTGGCCACACCCACTTGACCACCAAGCACAACCAGGGCTTCCAGTTCTACCCCCCCTGCCAGGCCTACTTGGGCGGCTAAGACACAGTTGTCAGCCAACTGACAGTTATGGGCCACATGAACTAGATTGTCGAGTTTGCTATTGTGGCCAATGCGAGTTTCCCCCACCGCTGGTCGATCGATCGCTGCGTTACACCCAACTTCGACATGATCTTCGAGGATGACGATGCCAGACTGGTGCATTTTTTCCCAACCTTGAGCAGTGGGGACAAAGCCAAAGCCTTCAGAGCCAATAACAGCACCAGCATGGATGATGCAGTGGTTGCCGATTTGAGCCCGTTCATGGATGACACAGCTGGCATGGAGAGTTGTATCGTTGCCTATCTGGGCAGCGGGGTACACCACTACCTGGGGATGAATGCAAACGTTGTCGCCGATGGTGGCACCAGCATGGATTACGACATAAGGGCCAATGGCGACGTTGTTGCCAATCGTGGCGGTGGAGTCAAGAATGGCGGTTGGATGTATACCAGGGGCAAGTTTGAAAGGCTGATAGAAAAGTGAGATTGCCCGAGCAAACCCCAATCTGGGTGTTTGGGTGCTGACCCAAGCAATTCCTCGCTCTGTGGCCTGGACTTGCAGTGACTCATCCACTGGCAAAATTAGGGCAGCATTAGCGGTCTGCTCAATATAAGGGGCAAACTTTTGACCTTCAATATAGCTGATGGTATCTGGTTGAGAGATTTGCACGGCGCTGACGCCAGTAATTTCTGGGTCAAGCTCTGGTTGCGACTCCAGGCTGGATGCCTCAGCAATGCCTAACTGCTCTACGATTTCGCTAAATCTCATGGGGGCTATGCTCACTGATGTCTCAGCGTCAGGCTATCAAAAAATTGTCTGCTCCAAAAAAGCAACACATTCCACGTGGGCGGTTTGGGGAAAGAAATCAGCGGGCTGGATCATGGTTAAGGTATATCCTTGGTTGCTTAGCAGCTTCAAATCTCGGGCCAAGGTGGCTGGGTTACAGCTCATATAAACGATTTTGGCTGGGGCAATTTCTAGTAGAGCCTCTAATACGGTGCGATCGCAACCCTTGCGAGGTGGGTCCAACATTACCACATCAATAGGACTAGACTGCTGAGCGCTAATCTCCAGGAGCAAATTTTCGACAACCCCGGCAAAAAAATCCGTATTTTTCAGTCCATTCAATGCCGCATTTTGTCGAGCCTGGGCTACTGATTCTGTCTGCACCTCAATCCCCACACAGCGAGCAGCCCTTTGTGCTAGAGGCAATGACAGTGTGCCAATGCCGCAATAGGCATCAATAACGGTTTCATTACCTTGTAAATCTAGCTGCTCCAATACAACTTTCACCAGAGCCTCTGCTTGGGCTGTGTTGACCTGAAAGAACGTCGTGGGTTGAATACGTAATCGTAGACCCAGAAATAGTTCTTCCAAATACAATTGACCTGCCAGACAGCGAGTCTCGTCGCCAAATAGCTTATTGGTTTTTTCTGGATTGATATTCAGACAGACACCCACCAAATTTGAATGCGCCGCTAACCACTGTTCAGCCTGTTCCTTGACCTCTGGTAGATAGCTAGTGGTGACTAGCGTCAGTAATGCTTGCCCTGTATGTTGTCCTACTCGCAGTGCCAAATGGCGTAATCGACCCTGGTGTTTATTCTCGTTATACAGGCTCCAGCCCCTTGTCCCAATCGCTGCCTTGGCATCTACCAACAGTGGGTTAAGGCTCTCATGTTGAATGGGACACTGGTTTAAATTGACAATCTGATGAGTACCCTGGCGATAGTACCCAGCTTTGACTTTGCCTCCATTGCCCCGTGCTAATGGATAGGTGACTTTGTTGCGATAGCCCAGGGGCTGTGGCGCACCCAAAATTGGCTGCATGGGGACCGTCGCAAACCCCCCAATGCGTTCCAACGTAGACCGGACCTGATGTTCTTTGGCCTGTAATTGCCGTGGATAGGTAACCGCCTGCCACTGACAGCCCCCACATTTGTCAGCCACAATACAAGTAGGGCGTACTCGATGGGGCGATGGCTCTAGAATTTGTAGTGATTTACCGTAGCCATAGGTGGGTTTGACCCGTGTCAGACGTACTTGTAGTCGATCGCCAGGTACTGCATTGGCTACAAATACAACTCGATCCTGCCAGCGGCCTACGCCATCACCACTATTGCTGAGTTCATCAACGGTCAGGTCAAGTACCTGTCCCTGTTGCCATTGAGACGCATTTGCTAATGAAGTCATAGTGCTGTTGGCGTAATAGGGGTCTTATATTCTATGGCAAGCGACAAAAACCGTGACATCTGTGGCCAGAATGGATGGTTCGTAAACTCTCTTAACATCACTCTCAGGCTAGAGAACACGAACAGTTATCCTTTATAAGGACAAAGATCCTTTGAACCAGGGCAAAATGATTCTTTCTTGTATGCCCTAGAGTCGTTACACTGTAGTTATTACGAGTCACCGCATTCACTAAGCTATGTCTGTCGTCAGTCAAGTAATTCTCAATGCAGATGATGAGCTGCGCTATCCTACCAGCGGCGAGCTCCAGGGTATCCAAGACTTTTTGCAGACAGGCCCCCAGCGCCTTAGCATTGCTCAAAGACTGGCTGAAAATGAGAAAAAAATTGTCGATCAAGCCAGTAAAGCTCTCTGGCGTCGTCGCCCTGACTTTATTGCTCCAGGGGGGAATGCCGCTGGGCAAAAGCAGAGGGCTCTTTGCCTGCGCGATTATGGTTGGTACCTACGTTTGATTACGTACGGCATCATCTCAGGGGGCAAAGAACCTATCGAGAGTATTGGTTTAATTGGTGTACGAGAAATGTACAACGCTCTCAATGTACCTGTACCCGGTATGGTAGCAGCCATTGAATGCTTAAAAGATGCTTCTCTGGCGCTGTTAACTGAGGCCCAAGCTGCTGAAGCTGCTCCTTATTTTGATTACATCATTCAGGCGATGGCTGGCTAGCGTCTGGTTGAGACATTGAGTGCCAAACATTGAATAATATGAAGTCGGGAGTACATTTGATCGTCCTTCTGACTTCATATTAGATATGCTAGGGGCGCTGTCAAAAATCAACGTCTACATGGTGTCCAGTAAGCAAGGGCGGCAAGGCCACAAGTTGGGCACAGTGGTGAAGTCAAATTCTCACTGTGATTATGTGGTGCAGCTAAATACGAATAGAGATGTGATTACCCCACCTGTGATCAGTGATTACGGCTTTGGCCAGTTTGTCACCCTAGATACAGAGAAACAGCACTGGGCGGTGGGAATTATTTATAACTCGCAGCTATTTAACCCGGCATTTTTGCACAACGGTCTTCAACTCACAGGGGCCCCCGATCCATTGTTTACCCCTGATCTGATTCAAGAAACTAAAACTTTGCTGAATGTAGTGTTGATTGGCAACCTTATTCATCAGGGTAAGCATATCTATGGCCAACATGGGATTCCACGCCATGTTGTGCCTGTCAATACCCCTGTCTACCGCATGGATGCTGAATGCCGTCATCAGTTTCACTTGACAGCTGATGGCCTACCGCAGTTCAGATATTACGGTCATCTTCTCAATTGTGGCGGTAGCTTTGCAACTCAGCTGACTCAGCAAGTCCTAACCGAACTCAGTGATTCAGGCCTCTTTACTGATGCCGATCAGCGAGCATTACAAGTGCTGTGTAAAGAGTTGACCTGGAAAAATACATTGGGAGCTATGGGATAGTGTTTTACTCCAATACATGTCGGCACCCACAGGCATCTGTGATTATCATCAAGAAAAATGTGATCAAATGTGATCAGAATCACAGGGCAGCAATGACTTAGATCGCTATCACTACCCGGTAAATTCAGCATACTAAGGATGACTCAACTCTAGCCGAGTCATCTACAGGGAACACACAACCAGCCGATGGAACTCGCGGGAGTTCTATCGGTTTTTTTTTGGTGAATGGTGTGTGATAGCGTCTGCCTTGAGCAGTTCAGCTCATCGAAGAAATAAATGTAATTAGCCCTGATCAGAACAGGTTAGATTCACCAAAGACGGTTTAAAATCAACCCTTGTCCACCCTGTCAATTCATTCCTATTAATGTCTACGACTGCATCTACCTCAATTCCGTGTTCTGCGGAGGAAATTGCTTCTGAAGGATTAAAACCAGGCGAATATGAGGAAATTATTCAGCGTTTAGGGCGTCACCCGAATCGGGCTGAGTTAGGCATGTTTGGTGTGATGTGGTCAGAACACTGCTGTTATAAGAACTCTCGGCCTTTGCTCAAGCAGTTTCCCACTGAAGGGGCACGTATTCTGGTTGGTCCTGGGGAAAATGCGGGGGTGGTAGATGTTGGAAATGGTCAGCGGCTGGTCTTTAAAATTGAGTCTCACAATCACCCGTCAGCGGTAGAACCCTTTCAAGGGGCGGCAACTGGGGTAGGCGGGATTTTACGTGACATCTTTACCATGGGGGCACGGCCCATAGCGGTTTTGAATGCGTTGCGGTTTGGGCCGTTGAATGATGCCAACACGCGACGGATTTTTACTGGTGTGGTCTCAGGAATTTCTCACTATGGCAACTGTTTTGGTGTACCGACGGTGGGCGGAGAAATCTATTTTGATCAGGCTTACATGGGTAATCCTTTAGTCAATGCCATGGCCATTGGTCTGATGGAAACTGAGGAGATTGTCAAATCTGGTGCCTCGGGCATCGGCAATCCGGTGCTTTATGTTGGGTCTACTACGGGCCGTGATGGGATGGGGGGGGCTAGTTTTGCCAGTGCTGAGCTAACTGACGAATCAGAGGCTGATCGACCTGCAGTTCAAGTCGGCGATCCATTTCTAGAAAAGTCTTTGGTAGAAGCTTGTTTAGAGGCCTTTAAGACCGGTGCGGTGGTAGCGGCTCAAGACATGGGAGCTGCCGGGATTACCTGTTCTACTTCTGAGATGGCGGTGAACGGCGGTGTGGGGATTGAGTTAGATCTCGATAAAGTACCTGTGCGGGAAACGGGAATGGTGCCCTATGAGTATTTACTGTCCGAATCCCAGGAACGTATGCTTTTTGTTGGGGAAAAGGGACGAGAACAGACGCTGATAGATATTTTTGAGCGTTGGGGACTCCATGCAGTGGTCGCAGGTGAAGTGATCCAAGCGCCCATTGTGAGGATCTTATTTCAAGGTAAGGTAGCCGCTGAAGTTCCGGCCTCTGCTCTAGCAGATAATACGCCGCTGTATCAGCGTGAGGTTTTGGCAGAGCCTCCGGCCTATGCACAAATGGCCTGGGCTTGGCAAGAGAGTGATTTACCGGATTGTTCTGCTGACGGTATTGAGGGCCAATCTTGGCATAGTGTGATGTTGGCGCTATTGGGTACGCCGACTATTGCTTCAAAGCAATGGGTGTACCACCAGTATGATCATCAGGTTCAAAACAATACAGTAATGCTTCCAGGAGGAGCTGATGCAGCCATTTTACGACTGCGACCCTTGGAAGGGGATGATGGTTCTAGCAGTCATTCGGGCGTCGCGGCAACAACGGATTGTAATCCTCGCTATGTGTATCTTAATCCCTATGAAGGAGGACTGGCTGCTGTTGCAGAAGCTGCGAGGAATTTAAGCTGTGTAGGGGCAGAGCCGATTGCAGTGACGGATAATTTGAATTTTAGTAGTCCTGAAAAGCCGGTTGGTTACTGGCAGTTGGCGGAGGCCTGCCGAGGTCTGGCTGATGGCTGTCGTGCCTTTGATACACCAGTTACGGGGGGGAATGTCTCGCTTTATAATGAAACCGTTGATAGTGAGGGCAAGCCCCAGCCCATATATCCCACTCCAGTGGTTGGTATGGTCGGTGTGATTGATGACCTGGATAAGATTTGTGGTCAGAGCTGGCAAAACCCTGGTGACCAAATATACCTCCTAGGTTTATCCCTGGGGGAAAATGCGGATGGTAGAGTGACCCTGGGGGCATCGGAATATTTGAAGGTTATCCATGGTCAGGTAGCAGGACATCCTCCTAAAGTAGATGTTGAATTAGAGCTAAAGGTGCAAGCTGCTTGTCGTTACGGCATTCGTCAAGGGTGGATTACGTCAGCCCATGATTGTGCTGAGGGAGGGGTGGCGATCGCACTTGCCGAGTCTGCCATCGGGGGGAATCTAGGCGCGACTATCACTCTGCCCAGCAATGGGCAACGCTATGACACCCTGCTGTTTGGTGAAGGTGGTGCTCGAATTATTGTCACCGTAGCGCCTAACCATAGACTTATTTGGGAAACGTATTTAAAGGAGTCCCTGACTCACCAATGGGCGTTAATCGGCACTGTCGCCGATGCCAACGCTCAGCTAACCATCCAAACAGCCGAGAAAGAATGCTTGATCCATTTGGAAGTTACTGCCATGGCCGACTGCTGGCGTTACGCTATAGAAAGAGCCCTTGTTGATTAAACACAGAGCTACTTAATCTGATCTTGTCACAAGCTGTCAACCTGCTTTGGATGCTAGGATCGTATTGATTAAGAAAGTGTTAAGACCTTTGCTTTCTCAAGGCTTCTATTGGGCCCCTAAGCCTGTTAGCGTCTTGAGAGCATAAGCTGCTTCCTAACAAAATCACAGGTTTAGAGCTAGACAAATTTAAACGCTAGTTGCTTTTTTGCCGTCATTAACGCCAGTGGACTCACGATGCCTCTTCCCCCTAAGACTTTTGTTCCCGCTTCTGTAGTGGATGTTCACCCCGATAAACCAGAAGAAGCCTGCGGTGTGTTCGCTGTTTTTTCGCCGACAGACGATGTCGCTACGTTAACTTACTTTGGTTTGTACGCCTTGCAGCACCGTGGGCAAGAATCGGCTGGTATTGCCACCTTTGATCGGGGTGATATCAATGTCCACAAAGCTATGGGACTGGTTTCTCAAGTGTTTGACGAAGAGGTACTAGAGCGTCTTCCTGGACAGTGGGCAGTGGGGCATACGCGCTACTCTACTACTGGCTCGAGTCGTATTGCTAATGCCCAGCCTGCCGTAGTTTCTACTCGCCTCGGGGCAATGGCCTTGGCCCACAATGGCAATGTAGTGAATGCAACCGAGCTGCGGGAGGAGCTACTTAAACGTGACCATACGTTACTGACTACCACCGACACAGAGCTGATTGCCCTGTTTATGGCAGATGCGGTTAATGATGGTAAAGATTGGATGCAAGCGGCAATAGATGCTTGTGAACGTTGTAAAGGAGCCTTTAGTCTGACCATTGCTACCCCTGAAGGGATTTTGGCAATTCGTGATCCCAACGGTATTAGACCCTTAGTGTTAGGGTACTTTGGTGGAGATGACCCTCAAGATGGCCCAGGTCAATATGCGATCGCATCTGAAACGTGCGGTCTAGATATTGTCAATGCCCACTATATTCGTGATGTTCAACCTGGAGAGCTGCTCTGGATTAGTGAGCGGGGTATCCACTCATTGCAGTGGGCTCAGCCTCGGCGGCGTCTATGCATATTTGAAATGGTTTACTTTGCCAGGCCTGATAGCCTATATCACGGTGAGAGCCTATACAGCTATCGAAAACGACTGGGCAATATCTTGGCACAAGAAGCCCCAGCTGATGTGGACTTGGTTATGCCAGTGCCCGATTCTGGTATTCCTGCAGCAATTGGCTTTGCCGAAACATCGGGTATCCCCTATGCAGAAGGGTTGATAAAAAATCGATATGTTGGTCGAACGTTTATTCAGCCGACCCAAATGATGCGGGAAGCGGGTATTCGCATTAAGCTAAATCCCCTTCGCGATGTGTTGCAGGGTAAGCGAATTTTGCTGGTAGACGATTCCATTGTTCGGGGCACAACTAGCCGCAAAATTGTTAAGGCTTTACGTGATGCAGGAGCTATAGAGGTACATATGCGGATTTCATCGCCGCCGGTAACCCACCCCTGCTTTTATGGCATTGATACCGATAGCCAAGATCAGCTCATAGCAGCGACTAAATCTGTACAAGAAATCGAAGCTCAAATTGGTGTAGATACATTGGCCTATCTAAGCTGGCAAGGCATGCTAGATGCTACCCGACAAGATACTGAAACATTCTGCTCTGCTTGTTTTACTGGAGGCTATCCGGTAGAAATTCCTGAAATGTTCAGGCGTTCTAAACTAATGTTAGAAAAAACGCCAGTTAAGGCTTGATAAAAGGTAGATTTAAGGGAGATATAGGTTTTTGGGCCAGTTAGAGTTGATGAGGATACGTCACTCAACTGGCTTTGATAGCTTTTGAAAGCCTTTCTCTAAAATACTTTCAGCCTGGTTCAATTATTTGTTGAGATGGCAGGTATAGACATCTATATTAACTTTAATAATTGAGAGGGATGCAACCAGGCGATAGAGTTCAAGTTTTATATCCCGACTATGCTGCTGGTAAGATGGGAACCATTTTGGAGAAAGAAATGCTCCAAAATGGTTCTGAAACCGGCTATTGGCTAGTTCAAGTCGATAATGATGACTGTATGATCCTGGCTTTACTACCGCAAGAAATGAAACGACTGAAGAGCGCTTAAAATGTTCTTGAGATAAAACTGAGTCAAAAGTTTGCCAACTCATTAGGCAATAAGAAAGGCCCCACATTTGTGGAGCCTTTCTTGAGTTAAATCGCTAAGCTAAAAAACTTAGAACTTGAAGGTGGAACGAATTACACCATAGAGACTGTCGTTATCATCACCATCTAGGTTTCCGTAAACAACAGCAGGAGTTAGAGACCAGTACTTGTTGATCTTAGCGTTGTAGTAAGCTTCGATAACTTCATCCTCATCAAAGTCTTGAGCATAGTAAGCACCAAAACCGCCAAAGGCAGCACCAAACTGGAAGCTCTCATCACCATCTTGGTCAGCGAAGTAACCACCAACTTCGAATCCACCGAAGTCAAGGCTTAACAGACCTGCGATAATGCCATCAACACCGCCACCACCAACGGCTTCACCATCCATGTAGGTGATAGCTGCATCAACTATGCCATCAGTTAGGAAGTTCAACTGAGCAATATACTCAAAGCCATCAAATAGACCAATCTCTGAGTCATTACCGTCAGCAGTTGCATAGCCTAGGTCAAGGATGATGTTGTCAGTGAAAGCAACGTTGAAGCCAACACCAAAGGAACCACCGCCGATACCTAGCTGATCATAAAAGATAGGGCCACCAGGATCAGCTACAGAAGGACCATCGAAAGGAACGATAGTGCTAGTTACAAAGTCATCGGAAACAGTGCTGTTAGCGGAGATGATAGCGGAAACACGACTACCGATGGGGAAGGAGTAGTAAACGTCATCAAGACCAACGTTATCTTCCAGACCGTTACGAGGACCACTTTGGCTAGCTAAGCCACCAAATACACCCCGGAAAGAGCGACCATCATCGTCACGATCACTAGCCTGTAGACGAATACGCAAACGGTCTTCACCAGTGAAGCTAGTATCGAAGTTCAAACGAGCACGATACTCAAAAGTAACTTCGTCTTCGTCTACGCCACCACCATCGAAGTCTTCAGCTTCGAAAGGAACGATCAGGTGAGCATCCAATTGACCCTTCAACTTAGTAGTTGTAGAGAACTGGTTAGCTTCCAGCTCAGCCACGTCAGCTTCTAAAGTGTCAACACGACCACGAATAGTAGCAAGCTCAGCAGCGAACTCTTCCTGCAAGCGACGAATAGTCTCTAGAGCTTCAGGATCGCCACCATCGATTAGCTGAACGATTACATCTAAACAAGCGTTCAAACCAGCAGCAAACTCGTAGCGAGTCATAGCGCGGTTGCCGCGGTAAGAGCGATCGGGATAACCCTCAAGACAGCCATACTCCTCTACTAGGCGCTGCAGTGCAGTGTAAGCCCAGTCAGAAGGAAGAACATCGGATAGTTCGGAAACACTAGTAACCTGAGCTAGCTGAATGGACTCGGAGTTGCTCAGAGCATCAACACTTACAGTCTCAGCAGCAACACCAGTGCTAGCAAGGACAGTTCCCACTAGAAGTGGGCTAGCCGCTAGGGCCTTCCACAAATTAGACATTATTTTAGTTCTCCTCACACCTAGGAAGAAAATAGTGACTAGCTGAATTGCTAGACCACATTTAATCTTTTTGCCTGAACTGAAGAGCATATTCAAGTTGTTTAGAACAACTTAGCTAGTACTCAGCAATTACTATGGCTAATGCTAGCAGATCTCTCTATGAAGAGCTAGCAACGTAAGCTACCTTTTAAGCAATTTTTACAAGTAGCTTGCCTAGTGACGGTAACGTGGTTTCTTTGCTTAAAACAGTTGAGTTAGGCCAGTTGAGCGAGTGTCTTTGCGAGGGTTAAATCTTTCTGAGTCAGTCCCCCTGCATCATGGGTGGTCAGACTAATGGTGACTCGATTATAGGAAATTGTAATGTCGGGGTGATGACCAGCGGCCTCTGCAGGCGCCACTAATTTATTGACGAATTCAATTGCATCAAGAAAATTCTTAAAGGTCAACATGGTTTGGATGGAGCTGCCCTCTATGGCCCAGCCAGGCAGTGAATCGAGCGGCCTCTGCAGGCGCCACTAATTTATTGACGAATTCAATTGCATCAAGAAAATTCTTAAAGGTCAACATGGTTTGGATGGAGCTGCCCTCTATGGCCCAGCCAGGCAGTGAATCGAGTTGGGACTGGATTTCGGCAGAAGTGAGAAGGTTTGTCATGAGGCGTAATAAGTAGTGGGCATTAGGAAAGCGGTTTGTAAAGTTTCTACACCCGAAGAAAGTTGTATAGGATGAACAACTTTCTAGCGAAGTGAACTCGTTATTTCCTAGTGAGGTAAATTCAACCCTCTTTAAAAAAACTATCCGCTCCTATCAGGGAAGTGCCTTAGCAACTTCAGAATAGGAGCGGTCTAGTGGGGTCTTAGGTTGAAACTAGACTGCCGGAAGGAACTCTAGCTCGTCAGTTTCAAATATATTGAAGCTAATTCTAAAGAACAGCCCCGGCACACAGCCAGCTCACGTCAACCTGAAGACCCATGCATATACAACTACTTTCACTCATGGGCATCACCTCCTTATCCCTAGACGGTTTTAATACCAGGAGCACTTTGTGCTAACTGAACTATAGCACATAAAAAAAGCCCCGATTTTAAGAGTCGGGGCTTTTTTTATTGCTGTGTGACCCTTATAGAGCGTTACCGCGTGGCAGTACCTCTTCGGGGAATACAAACTTCTCGTGGGGCTGGTCCTGAGAGGCCATCCACGCACGAATACCTTCGTTCAGCAGAATGTTCTTGGTGTAGAACGTTTCAAATTCAGGGTCTTCGGCAGCGCGAGTTTCCTGAGAGACAAAATCGTAGGCCCGTAGGTTCAATGCGAGCCCCACGATACCGACAGCACTCATCCACAGGCCGGTAACCGGTACAAACAGCATGAAGAAGTGCAACCACCGTTTGTTGGAGAAAGCGATACCGAAAATCTGAGACCAGAAGCGGTTCGCAGTGACCATGGAGTAGGTTTCTTCGGCCTGTGTGGGTTCAAAGGCGCGGAAAGTGTTCGCCCCTTCCCCATCTTCAAACAGTGTGTTTTCCACAGTGGCCCCGTGAATCGCACACAGGAGTGCCCCACCGAGGACACCAGCGACCCCCATCATGTGGAAGGGGTTGAGGGTCCAGTTGTGGAAGCCCTGCAAGAAGAGCAGGAAGCGGAAGATAGCCGCCACGCCAAAGCTGGGTGCAAAGAACCAGCTGGACTGGCCCAAGGGATACATCAAGAACACCGATACGAACACGGCAATCGGAGCCGAGAACGCAATGGCATTGTAGGGACGTAGGCCGACCAGACGAGCCACTTCGAACTGACGCAGCATAAAGCCAATCAGCCCGAATGCGCCGTGGAGGGCAACGAAGGTCCAGAGTCCGCCGATTTGGCACCAGCGAACAAAGTCACCCTGTGCTTCGGGACCCCAAAGCAGGAGTAGGGAGTGACCCATGCTGTCAGCGGGAGAGGAGACAGCAACAGTCAGGAAGTTAGCGCCTTCCAGATAGGAGGACGCCAGTCCATGGGTGTACCAGGACGTGACAAAGGTGGTGCCAGTGAGCCAGCCGCCTAGTGCCAAGAAGGCGCAAGGGAACAGTAGCAAACCGGACCAGCCGACGAAGACAAATCTATCGCGCTTGAGCCAGTCATCGACGACGTCAAAGACGCCCCGATCGGCTCCAGCACGGCCCATTGCAATGGTCATCTCAAATCCTCTAGTGATTTTATTTTCTAAATGTAGAGACAAGTATGCTGCTAATCAGGCGATGGAAGGCATGGAATTAGGTATGTAAAATCCAATATGTAATCCGTATTGCGGAATATTGCCTGACATTAATCGATCGCCTTTAGAACAGAAATTTACTTATCTTTACTATTCCTCTCATTTATTATAAGTGGATATTTATTTATGGCTAGTGTCGTTTTGGCAAGTAGTATTTTCTCACGGTATTTATGAGGCATTTTTGACATACTAGAGACCAGACTTCTCAAATTGATAATTCTTTACGCATGTATATAGTTGAACTTTTGCTGAAGCATACGGCTTTACCTATGTCAGTTCAGAAGAAGACGGCAGAGGCTGCGAATGAGGCGTACGCTATGGTTTTGAATGCGCTCAAAACTGGTCAGCCCGCAGTCTTAGAGTTAACTTGTGATAAGCAAGAGGGCAAGACGCTATCGATTTTGGTGAGTGAATTAGCTGCGGTGCAAGTTTATGAAAAATCGGGTGGAGCTTCTTCGTCTGGTAAGGCGGCTGGATTTTTTGCCATGGCGAATGATTAGGGCTAAAGATTTTTGATGATTGCTCCGTCTTGCGCGATCGCAATTGATGATTTGCACTTTAGTTGGGACTCAGGCGCATCGGTGCTCGCTGGATGTTCATTGCAGGTCCAGCCTGGAGAGTTCTGTATGCTTTTGGGCACCAACGGGAGTGGTAAATCAACTCTACTCAGGTTATTGGCAGGGCTGTTAGATGCTCCCCAAGGTTCTATCCATTTGCAAAAACCGGTGGGTTTTGTATTTCAAAATCCAGATCATCAGCTGGTGATGCCCACCGTTGGGGCTGATGTTGCCTTTGGTCTGGTTGACGAAGAGCTGCCCTATGAAGTAGTGCGTAGGCGAGTTGATGAAGCGTTGACCATGGTTAATTTGCTACATCTGAAGCGTCGCCCTATTTATGCCCTAAGCGGTGGACAAAAACAGCGAGTTGCGATCGCAGGGGCCCTTGCTCGACATTGCCGAGTATTGCTATTTGATGAGCCCACAGCCTTGCTGGATCCAGATAGCCAACTGGAGCTAGTTGTTCAGGTGCGCGATCTGGTCAAACGTCAGGGTATTACAGCCCTGTGGGTAACCCATCGATTAGGGGAATTAGACTATTGCGATCGCGCCATTTTGTTAGAGCAAGGCCGTGTAGCAACCGAAGGTGACCCTAATCAGGTCAAACAAGCCTTGAAAAATTTGCATTTAGCCTAAGAAAAATCGTCAGGGATGCTTGTTACGTAGATAGCGAACGCTAAGCTAGAGGAAGCATAGACTGAGCTTATATGTTATCCAGGCACCCGCAGATGAAAGGTTCTACCTCCCAGGCAATTTTATTGGTCGATGGGTATAACGTGATTGGTGCCTGGCCTGATTTAAAGGAGCTGCGAGATTTTCAGGGTTTAGAGATCGCCCGCACTTGTTTGGCAGAGACCTTGGCCAACTACAGTGCTTATCGCGGATTTGAAACATTGCTGGTGTTTGACGCCTATGGTCAGCGTCAAACCCACCGCATTGAAAAATTTACTCAGCATCTCTCTATCCATTACACCAGTTTTGGGCAAACGGCTGACAGCTACATAGAAATTTCCTGTGCCAAATTTCGTAACGATATTCGTAAATTTGAGCAGCGATTAATTGTGGCTACCTCTGACCGGGCTCAGCAGCTTACCGTTATTGGATATGGTGCCGAATGGATGTCAGCGGCGCAACTAAATGCGGACGTAAATCTTTCTGTACAGAAAGTCAAACACCGTCAAACGCCTCAGAAAAAGTCGAAGCAGCGATTTCTTTCCAAATCCTTGAATCCAGAGATGCAGGCCAAGTTGGCCAACTTGCGTTCTAAACTAATGGATTGATGAGTCGTGCCTATTTCAATCACTCACCACTTACTGTCTTACGCTGTTTCAGGGTGGGATATTTGTCTAGGGCAAAATTAATAAAAATCTGCTTGCACAACTGCTACACAATTGCCTATATTAGTAAAGCTGAACAATCCTCAGTAGCTCAGTGGTAGAGCGGTCGACTGTTAATCGATTGGTCGTAGGTTCGAATCCTACCTGGGGAGTTTACAAAATGGTTCTTTGCTCGCTGAGCTGTATCTAGGCTGAGGTCGGTGTTTTCCCTAGCGGAAGGTTCTGGTTGCGAGCACTGACAAGACTTACGTACTTATCATACTTATCTGTACAGGCTAGGGGTGCTATTTGGCTATTTAGTACCTAACGGTTCCTAGTGCAGTGTCAACGCTAAAAATTAGAATTCTGTATTGATGAAGAGTAATGGGTAAAGCGTCATGCTTCATCCTGTTTGCCTCTTCACGCTTTACTAGCCTCATCCTAAATCTCTTAGGCTTGACAGACCATGAGTGGCTTTGACTGCTACTCTCTGCCCACCACTCACTGCCCTAAACTAAATTTCTGCTCTAAGCCACTGCACTAGTCATACTTTGCCAGGCTTCTAGCGCAAGTACACTTAGCGCTATTACCTACGGCGCACCTATAACGTGAATTAAACCTTAAGCTATTAGTTATGTAACTGATTGTAGAGATATTATATATTTGGGATACAATTTGTCTCTCATTCTAAATCGTTTATTTCTAAGGAGAGCAAATTAGGAAATCTGCTTAGGTTTTCAGGTCCTTCATAACAAATTCTCTCTCTTTAAGATGCCTCGTATACTTGTCATCGACGATGATCCTGCTATTTCTGAACTGGTGGCGGTTAATTTAGAAATGGCTGGATATGATGTCAGTCAGGCTGAGGATGGCGTGAGGGGGCAAGCGCTTGCTGTGCAGCTCCTACCCGACCTAATCATGCTTGATTTGATGTTACCTAAGGTAGACGGCCTTACCGTTTGCCAACGTGTTCGCCGTGATGAGCGAACAGCAGATATTCCGGTGTTAATGCTGACTGCCTTGGGGCAAACCCAGGATAAGGTAGACGGCTTTAATGCAGGGGCTGATGATTACCTCACAAAGCCGTTTGAGCTAGAGGAAATGTTGGCTCGAGTTAGGGCGTTGTTGCGACGTACTGATCGTATTCCCCAGGCCGCCAAGCATAGCGAGATTTTGAGCTACGGTCCTTTGACGTTAGTGCCTGAACGCTTTGAAGCTATTTGGTTTGAGCGCACTGTTAAGTTGACCCACTTAGAATTTGAATTGCTTCACTGTCTTTTGCAACGTCACGGCCAGACGGTTGCCCCCAGCGAGATTTTGAAGGAAGTTTGGGGGTATGACCCGAACGATGACATCGAAACGATCCGTGTGCATATTCGTCATCTACGCACTAAGTTAGAACCAGATCCACGTCATCCCAAGTTTATTAAGACCGTTTACGGCGCTGGTTATTGTCTGGAGCTACCCCAAGATGATCAAGTTTTTTCTGGCCGTGCGGCTAGTTAGGGTGTATCAAATGATAAGCATTGGGAGAAAACGTCTGAGTGATTAGGTTTTATCGCTTGCTGTACGTTTGGAGGTATGGCATTACAGCACTTTTGATATGTATGAAAAGGGGGCCTTTGGGCTCCCTTTTTAATTGTTTCCAGTATGTCTCCTGCATAAATCAAATTAAAAAGCGGTCCTAGGCTTTTCCCTAGAGCCGCTTCGGATTTATTAACCCATTGTCTGTGGATTAATCTGATGTTTACTTAGTAATCGCTTCAACTGGGAAGTACTCAGCAGGTGCCAGGGCATTACCACGAATCAAGCTACCAATGGTTTTGGCCGTAATTTTCATTTGGGTAATGGGGTTTGCAGGAACGACTGTTTTGTACAGGTAGCTGTCAAAGGTAAGCTTCTGGACATCAATATCAGAACACATTTCTACAAATGCTTCGCGGGTAGCATCGGAACGATAGAAAACACGCTGCAGAATATCTAAAACTAGATAGGTAGCACCGTAGGTCTTGTCCCAGCGCTTGATGTAGGTTTTTAGATCCTTTTCGGTCAAGGCACGCTCACCACTGTTGGATAGTTCAACAATGGTCTCGGCACACATGCGACCAGACTTGGCAGCAAAGTAGATACCTTCACCAGACGACTTGGTAACGGTGCCAGCAGCATCGCCCACTAGCGCAACGCGACCAACCACACGACGAGGCCTGGGGTGCTCAGGGATGGGATGAGCTTCTACCTTAATGATTTCGCCACCTTCAAGGCGCTTGGCTGCCCGCTCGCGAATACCTTTCTGTAACTGTTTAATTTTGGCTTGATTTACCCGCATGGTACCAGTACCTACGGCTACGTGATCGTACTTGGGGAATACCCAGGCATAAAAGTCAGGGGAAACGTCGTCGCCGACATACATTTCCGCTAGTTCTTCGTAGTAAGCCATTTTGTCGTCAGGGATGCGAATGCGCTCTTGGAATGCGATCGCATAGTTGTAGTCACCTGCATCAATGGCCCGCGCTACGCGAGAGTTGGCACCATCGGCACCAATCACTAGGTCTACCTGTAGCGTCTTCGCGTCTCCCTGGAGAGTGCCGTTGGAGTGATCGGCGTAATGCAGCGTGTAGGGATCCTTGTCATTGCCAGGGATAACTAGCTTGTGTACAGTGCCGTTAATTACCTTAGCGCCAAGCTTTTCAGCTCGCTGGCGTAAGAAGCCATCTAGCACTTCACGTCGGCACATGCCGATGTACTCATCATCCTTGAGAGTGCTGCCGATATTTACCTCGATATTTGAGGGAGAGATCATTTTCATCTTACGCACGCGACGGTCAATGATCTCAGGGGGCAAATCAAACTCATCCACCATGCACAGGGGGATTGCGCCACCACAGGGCTTGGCATTGTCTAACTTGCGCTCAAATAGATAGGTTTCAATACCTGCTTTTACTAATGTCTCAGCAGCAGAGGAACCTGCTGGACCGCCTCCAACAACCGCAACCCGAAGTGCCAAGGTATTTTTCTCCAAATCTTTAAAAGCTATGGTGTGTATGCTATCACGCTGATTTGAGCTGGTTGGATACACTCTCGTAGATGTAACAAAAATGAAACAGAGTATAGAGGTAGCTCAAACTAATTTCCAGGTTTTTGGAGTAACAGATTAATTCGTTTGGGGGCAATTGCATATGGGGTAGTCTTTATACTGTTGTGGACTCAGCAACCAAGGTTTTTCTATCGCCCTACCCATGTGCTGCAAACGACGCCAGAGTCCCATTTGAGATGGGGCAAAAGCTATATAATGCAGCCCTTGGCCCTAAAGAGTTGATATTGTACGCATCTAATGTTCACCACAATGCGGTGGATGTATTTAAAGAGCCTAACTATGTCGCCAAGCTAAAACAATTTGTAGAGCAATCCCTGGCTGCTGCATAGAGAGTTTCGTTTAAATCCTGCTTTTACAAGGGCGTAGACCTAGCAAGCCAGCTTTGATTTTCCTCGGCTAGAATTCAGGGGGTCTATATAGGTGGGTTTTCTCTTAGTTCAGGACTAAAACGGGTATGGCAAAGACAATTCCAGCGGATCGGCAACAGCGGGCTCAGGAGTTGCGATCGCAGCTCCAAAAAGCTAACTATGCCTACTACGTGCTGGATGCGCCTGACCTATCTGACGAAGTGTATGATCGGCTCTATCGAGAACTGCAAGAATTAGAACAGCAATATCCAGACCTGGTGACCCCAGACAGTCCCACCCAGCGAGTGGGGGAACGACCGGCCAGCCAGTTTACCGCCCTGGAGCACAATATTCCGCTCTACAGTTTAGAAAATGCCTTTGATATTGATGAATATCGTCAGTGGGAGAGTCGCTGGCAGCGGCAAACCCCTGACGTAGATTCGGCCCCGGTGGTTGCTGAACTAAAGATTGATGGCAATGCCCTGGCGTTGACCTACGAAAATGGGCTGTTGACTCGGGGGGTGACCCGTGGTGATGGCATCAGTGGTGAAGACATTACCCAAAACGTTCGCACGATTCGTTCGATTCCGCTGCGGTTACAAATTGACAACCCACCTCCCCGTGTAGAGGTCCGAGGTGAGGCGTTTATTCCCAATGATGTCTTTGAGCGCATTAATGCTGACCGTCAAGCTCGGAAAGAAGCCACATTTGCCAATCCTCGTAATGCTGCTGCTGGGACGTTGCGCCAGTTGGATTCTAAAGTAGTAGCCCAGCGACAACTCGACTTTTTTGCCTACACGCTACTTTTGCCTGATGGAGAAGGGGGCTTGCCCGTACCTCAAACCCAGGAAGAGTCTCTAAAAACGCTGCAAACTCTTGGGTTTAAGGTAAATCCCAACCGTAAGCTATGCCCGACTGCCACTGATGTGGCGCAGTTTTATGACCATTGGGACCAGGCTCGGAGTGCGCTGCCCTATCTGACGGATGGTGTCGTGATTAAACTCGATGACCTAGCTCTGCAGAAGCGATTAGGGTTTACCCAAAAATTTCCTCGCTGGGCCATTGCCCTCAAATACCCTGCCGAAGAAGTGCCAACGATTTTGAAAGATATGACGGTACAGATTGGTCGCACTGGGGCAGCTACTCCAGTGGCTGAACTGGCACCGGTACAGTTGGCAGGGACTACGGTTTCCCGTGCTACGTTGCACAATGCCGACCGCCTGACTGAACTGAATCTCCATAAGGGGGACACCGTTATTGTCCGTAAGGCCGGTGAAATTATTCCGGAAGTAGTGCGAGTATTGCCAGACCTGCGACCAGAGGGGGCGGCACCCTGTTGTTTGCCAACGCACTGCCCTGAGTGTAATGAAACATTAGTCAGGCCAGTGGATGAGGCGGTAACTCGCTGTATTAATCCGTCTTGCCCTGCCATTGTGCGGGGGGACCTAATTCATTGGACCAGTCGTCAAGCGCTGGATATTGCTGGTCTGGGTGAAAAATGGGTGCAACAGCTTTTAGACCAGCAATTAGTCAGTTCCGTTGCTGATCTTTATGAGCTGACCGTTGAGGATTTATTACCCCTGGAACGGATGGGTAAGAAGAGTGCCCAGAATCTGGTGGATGCGATCGCAGCGTCTAAGGTCCAGTCCTGGTCGCGGGTACTGTTTGGCTTAGGGATTCGGCATGTCGGGGCGGTTAATGCCCAGCTGCTAACCGAGGAATTTTACACCGTCGATCAGTTAGCAAAAGCGGACCCTAAGCAGATTGAGGCAGTTTACGGTATTGGTCCAGAAATTGCCTATTCAGTCCATGAATGGTTTCAAAGCAATGCCAATCAGCACTTAATTGAACGGCTAAGAACCTTGGGGGTACAGCTAGAGGGCACACCTCCGGTGGTTGTAGCGAAGGCGCTGCCCATGGCTGGTAAAACCTTTGTGCTAACCGGTACATTACCCACCCTGAGCCGACGTGAAGCCAAAGCAAAAATCGAAGCAAGTGGCGGTAAAGTAACCGGGTCAGTGAGTTCAAAAACGAGCTATGTTGTGGTCGGTGTAGATGCCGGATCAAAGCTCGTTAAGGCTGAAAAGCTGGGTATTCAGCGGTTAAGCGAAGACGATTTGCTGGCCTTGCTACAATCGGCATCCTCCTGAGGATAGTTTTTGGGCGTTTTCCGGCACGAACATAAGGTTATCTATGAAACGAGTCTGCTTATCAGCTGCGATCAAATCTTGCCAGAGCCTGATTCTAGGTCTCGGAGCGATGTTGACGGTGGTGGCTCTACCAGGTAAGGCTGCAGAACGAATTACATTCGCATTTGGGCCGATTGAACGTTCCATTGAACTGACGGATTTAGAGCGGCTGGTTGAGGATGGCGTAGTTAGTGATGATCTGGCCTACTATGCTCGGTTTTTACCCGATGACTACGATATCGATGCCCTTAGACGAGCCCTGACTTGGCGATTAGAGCGAGATGTGGACACCATTGATATAGATGTCGTGTTGCTGGATCGATTTTTCTACACACAGCAGGGGGAATATCTACTGGGCATTGCAGCTGACTTTATTCGTACCGAAGCATTGCGCAGTGATCTGCGGGCATTGCGAGGCGCTATTTTAGTGGCGGTTGCTGATGAAGATGAAGGTTTGACTCTATTGAATGCAATTCGTAAGTTTCCGTCGCCGGAAATGCGGATTGAGTTAGACCGGGGATTAGGGCTGCTACGGGAGATTGAGCGAGCGATTTATGAAACAGATGCATCGATTGCGCTGCTAGAGCGTTTGGGCGCTGCCACAGGTGAGCTTTCAGATATACAAAAGGCGCAGCTGAGGGCTTTAGTTAACCAGGCGCGCCAGCCTGGACGCTATGAGGTGGAGCGCCAACAATTAGCTAGGAATGCCCCGATTCCGGCAGATATTTATTTGCCAGTGCTAGGAGGACAACGTCAACGTAATCGTCCGACGGTGATTATTTCCCATGGTTTAGGGAATGATCGGACATCCTATGCCTATCTTGGGCGACACTTGGCATCCCATGGATTTTTGGTAATCAATGTCGAACACCCTGGCAGTAATGCCGAGCAGATCAATGCGCTATTGGTGGGTAAATCGGCTGAGGTGGTTGCCAATGACGAGTTTATTCAACGGCCCAGACAAATCTCTGCCTTACTGAATTATCTGGAACGGGAGGCGACTCAATATGGCAGTTTAATTAATTTTGGTCAGGTGGGTGTTGTGGGGCAGTCTTTTGGCGGCTATACAGCATTGGCGTTAGCAGGTGCTACCCTTGACTTTGAAGTCCTGCGGGCTAGCTGCCCGCCCAGTTCACTGACATTAAATGTGTCATTGTTACTGCAGTGTCAGGCTGGTCAACTGGCTGAGCCTAGTGAAACGATGCTGTCGCTACAGGACGGACGGGTGAGGGCTGCGATCTCAATCAACCCCATTACCAGCGTCCTCTTTGGCGAAGAAAGTATGGGGCAAGTTACCACACCTACCATGATTGTTTCCAGCGGTGCCGATACCGTAGCCCCGGCCCTACAGGAACAATTAGTTCCCTTTACCTGGCTGACCCAACCTGATCGCTATCTATTACTGATGCGGCAGGGCACCCATTTTTCTACCATTGCGTTGACCGAAACTGGTAGTGAAGCCTTTGATCTCCCGACTCAGATCATTGGCCCGGATCCGTTTCTGGCCCAGGATTATTTAGAAGCGTCGAGTCTGGCCTTTTTAACTCAGCATTTAAGTGGCGACCTTACCTACCAGGCACTGTTAACCGCTGACGGTATTCAGCAGCTCAATCAAGAGCCGATTAAACTCACCCTGGTGCAAACGCTTACCGGCCCTTCCCTGGTAGAGGAGCTAGGGCGACCGCCCCGTTCGGCGGCAGACGTGGTTGAACCCCCTGCAGCAGACTCATCCTTAGGCCCATCCCCACCAGTTGAGATTCCTGTGGAAGACCCACCAGTGCCGACATTGGCTCCATAAGTGTCTTAGCCAATAGCCTGCAACCATCACCGCCATCACCCTGATAGGATCCGTGTATCGTTCTCCACGACTAGCCCATGCCCGACGGCTTTTTGAATCTCCATAAACCTGCCGGATGGACATCCCATGATTGTGTGGCCAAGTTACGTCGTCTTCTCAAAACCAAAAAAATTGGTCATGCGGGCACGTTAGATCCAGCGGCAACCGGTGTCTTACCCATGGCCGTGGGACGGGCCACCCGGTTACTGCAATATTTACCTAGTGACAAGGCCTATCGGGCAGTTGTTCAGTTGGGTAAGACCACCGATACAGACGATTTAGAGGGTATAGTTCTGACTCAAACCCCAGCGGACTATTTGACGCTCTCTAATGTGCTCGAACAGCTCAGGCATTTTCAGGGAGAAATTCAGCAAGTGCCGCCGATGTACAGTGCTGTGCATGTTAATGGTCGGCGATTGTACGACTTAGCTCGTCAAGGCAAAACCGCAAATATTGAGGTTCCCAATCGCACTGTTGTGGTGCATCGGATTGATTTAGTCGATTGGCAGCCCGGTAACGTCTCAACCATTACCTTAGATATCACCTGTGGAGCTGGTACCTACATTCGTTCGATTGCTCGTGATCTAGGTAAACGTCTGGGAGTGGGTGGCACTCTAGCTTCGTTGTTACGTACAAAAAGCAGTGGGTTTACCTTAGATACCAGTATTTCTTTGCAGAGACTATCTGAACCTGAACAGATAGATCAGTTGCAATTTATTTCTCCAGCCATGGCCATGGAACATTTGCCAGGGATTACGTTATCGGCTGAATTAGCCCGTCGTTGGTGCCTGGGGCAGCGTTTACCGATGGCTCCGACCATTGAGCTGGACCAAGCTTTGCGAGTAATTACTGAAGCCTGTCCATTTTTGGGCATTGGTGTATTTAGACTTAAGGATGAACAGCCCCATTTGGTTCCCAAAATGGTATTTGCACAGACTTATTGACGCTAAATTGATTTTTGTTTCAGTAATTGTCCGTAGCCACTAATCAGGATATGTAGATATTAGGGAAACCAAATCATTATTAGATGTGTCTTTTGACTGTGCATCCCCGTAATTTTTACTAGTTTTTTGTCGTTCATAGTACAAGACAGTCATGTCTCACTGGGGTTCCTCGTCTGCACTCAAGCGCTTCCAGGTAGGCGAAGTCATTTTCTCTGAGGGTGATCCTGGAGATTCAGCCTACATCATTGAGTCAGGCAGGGTGGAAGTTGCTGTTAGTGTTGATGGTCGACCGTTACCGTTGCGGATTCTAACCAGCGGTGATGTTTTAGGTGAAATGGCGGTCATGGATACGGCTCCCCGTTCTGCCTCGGCCAAAGCGATTGAAGAGACGGTGTGTGTGGCTATTTCCAGCCGTCAAATTTCAGAACGTATTCAAGGGGCAGACCCCATCGTGCAGCTTTTGGTGACTACCCTACTGCATCGGATACGCAGTACCCCCCAGATCACCTTATCGGGGCATCCCAAAGTAGCGACGGGGCTGCAATATGCGGCGGAAAACGATGAGGTTCTGGACAAAATGCGTTTGGAATCGGAATTGCGAGCGGCCTTAGAGAATCGACAACTGCGCCCCCACTACCAGCCCTTGGTGGACATTCAAACCCGGCAAGTGTTGGGATTTGAAGCCTTGATTCGATGGCGGAGCGATACTCGTGGTAACGTGTCGCCTGGGGAATTCACCAGCATTGCTGAGGAAACGTCGCTGATTATTCCGATTGGTCAGCAGACGCTACAGCAAGCCTGTCGTGATTTGGTGCAATTTCAGCAGGCTTGCCCAGATAGGCCTTTGTTTATGAGTATTAATGTGGCCCCACGGCAGCTAGCTGAATATACGTTTTTGCCAGAGTTGCGAGCCATTGTCCAGCACCATGGCCTAGCGCCTTACCAGGTTAAGCTTGAGGTAACAGAGCGAGTCTTTATGGCAGATCCGGTTGCCTTAGAAATGTTAAAACACTGTCGGCAGGACGGTTTCCATATTGCCTTGGATGATTTTGGTACCGGCTTTTCGAGTCTTAACTATCTGACTCGTTTTGAAGTGGATGGCTTTAAAATTGATCGAGCCTTTGTCCAAGAACTGCTGACGAATTCACGGACTCAAGTCTTGTTGCAAAGCATGCTAGCGATGGCCCATGGCTTAGGCATGCAAACGGTGGTGGAAGGTATTGAAACGGAGGAGCAGCTGAAGGTTTTACAGCAGTCTGGGTGTGATATTGGCCAGGGATACCTGTTTGGGAAGCCGCTGCCTTTTGATGAGGTACAGCAGTTACTGGAGTTGGCTTAAACCATCATGTCTAAGCTGAAACCTGTCGGTTCTTCTCTGTAACAACGACCTTTCTGGTCGTGGATAAGCTATTAGGCCTTAGGTTAACCATAGGCATTACAAGGCTAGCAATGTATAACGGCCTGCTTGTTCGACTAACAGGGTGACTGGTTGGTCTTGCTTCTTGTCAGTTAGTGCCAGTAACGACTGGGCTTGACCGATGTCGCTGTAGAGCAGCTCACCAGTGTGAGAGAAGATCAGGGTTTTGCCTGGGGTGAGAGCTAACTCGGGGGGACTGTCAGGGCCAATAGAGACAAGATGCTCTTTTGATAAATCTTCGACCAGGTCAACTCTGGCATATTGCAGATGGGGGTAAAGCTGAGCGGTTTGTTCAGAGGTAAGCCCCAATTGGTGACCTAGGGTGGCTGCTATTAAGTTTACTGGTGCTGGACCAGGGGGGGAGTCACTGGTCGTTAATGTGTCTGGACTTTCAGGCGGCGGGATCGGGGGAGCAGACTGCCAGGGAAAAGTGGCTAGCCACCGAAGGCTGTTGTCGGTGGTCACTAGCAAAGGACCATCGATTTGAGGCCCTGCAGCTAATAGAGCGATGCCAGTTTCAGTCAGCTTGACCCCGTGGGCGGTCACTCTGGCTACGGCGGTTTTATCCTTAAAAAGCCGCATCTGACGTCGCAGAGGTAGGGACTCCGTCCAAAAGTTAGTTGGTCTGGTGGATATGGAGGGTAAGTGCCAACCAGAGTCATCCTGAAGCAGTTGTATCTCAATGTGGTACCAAGTGTGACCGGAGGCAAGCGTTGGCAGGGTTTGAGATCGCACCCATCCCCCATCTGGTGTGCCAATTACCCTGGCTTCGCCAATCAGGCTGCGATAGCGCCCTGGGGTATCAGCTGTGAATGGCTCCGCTGCATGCCCTACCAGATTGGTCTTCTCCTCGTCGGGCAGACTGTTGCTATCCTTTGCCGCACGACCGTCTACAGTCTGCAGGCGCTCTAGTGTTTTTTGGGAACGCGTTTTTTTCTGTAACCACTCCTCACCAAGGTCCGATGATTGACGGGCCGTTACCAGTAAGGCTCCCCATATCTGTGATGACTCGTCCTGGGGATGGACCTGCAAATGTGTGGTGACACTGCGCCATAGGGCATCAAAGTCCCGTTCTAAGCGTTTGAGGGTGGAGTCATAGATGGTGGGGTTGTCTTCCAGAGCAATTAGGGCCTTTTCCCATTGGCCATCGATCAAGTAGGCCAAAATGTGTTGCTGTTGACTTGACCAGGTTTGTTCCGTTTGGGCATTGGTCCGTTCCGCATGGAGTTGAATTAAATCTAGCTGAGCTTGGGCGGCGGGCGACCAGTTAGTTGCCAATCCTTGCTTGGCCGATTGCATCATTTGCAGACTGTGGGACCATACACCTCCCTGGGCCAGTTTTAATGCTTTGTCATAGAGAGACGTGCCCAGGTCCGATGCGTAAACTGAGCGATAGAGCGAGATTTCTCGTAAACGAGGAGGATCGTTGGGGACTAGCTGGTAGAGCAAAAAATTAGGGCGTAATCCAATGGTTTGATCGATTAATAACTGCTGGTCTCCAGTGTCGCTAGCCTGCCATTGGGGGGGCTGGTCGGCTGGGCTCGACCAATTTAACAATCGATGTAGGCGGTGGGTGTTAGGCTGATAGCTCAAAATTTGGCCATAGCGCATGACGGTGTTGCCATAGCGGCGCTTACCCTCTAGTAAGAGCCAGGGACCTTCTGGCGATTGGCTAGGTATGATGTTGATATCTGTTAGGGTGGCATCACTATCTACACTGGCCACTTGAGACGCTGTACCGACTAACGGTGTAGTGATAAACGATTCTTTTATGGGGCGAATGGTAACTTGGTCAATTCGTTGCTGCTGACTACCTCTTACCCGGTAGACCCACAGTTCTCGAATCGCCTTGCTATCAGGGGCCAAGATTGGATAAAACCACACTTTTGGCTGGTCGAGCTGGGGCCAGGGTATGGGCTGATCAGCGGTAATGCCCTGAGATCGCATCTCTGCTCGAATTTCATCTGTTGTCTGGGGAGCAGTTTCAAAGCTGTTGACCAATTGAGGAAATGCCGTCTTTAGCCAGTTAGGACTGTAGGGGTCAACAATCAGCCGGGCTCCCGACAGGATCACCATGAGCAAAAAAACTGCACCGCTTCCTAGGGTCAACCAACTTAGCAATGACCAGGGAATACGTCCTGAGGTTGAACTGACTAGCAGCGTTACCTGGGGGGTGGATGGATTGTGTTTGCTCAAACCCATGGAGGTGGTTATGGGTAGTTTTCTAGGCCCTAGACTGTTGTCCCTGGCCATTTTCCCTAGGAGGATAACACCTGGGCGTATTGTTGCCCGAGGCTCTCCCAGTTAAATTTAGCTTCAATCATCTGACGAGCATTCTGGGACAGGGTTTGACGCAAGGTGGAATCTTCAAATAATTGCCCAATGGCCTTCACATAGTCTTCGGGGGCATTGGCCCGTAGTGCTCGCAACGGTACGCCTTCCCCATCTACATCCATCCCTTCAAGCCCCCGATCACTGCCTACGACAGGCACGCCCACTGCCATGGACTCAAGGGTTTTGGTTTTAATGCCGATGCCTGCACGCAGGGGGACCACACTGATAGTCGATTGTTGTAAGCATTCTGTAATCGACGGTACCCGTCCAGTCACAGTCACACCAGGGATATCGTTTAGCGCTTTGACAGCAGTTACAGGGCGGGTACCCACCAAACTCAATGTTGCCTCAGGATAGCGCTGTTTTACCAGCGGAAAGATTTCCCGAGCCAGATAGCAAGCTGCATCAATATTGTGGGAAGAGTCCATGGCACCAATAAAAATCAAGGATTGACCACCGGGGTCATGGGAGCGATAGGGCGACGTTTCTAAATCAACACCCGTTGAGACAATGTGGATGTTGGCATCTGGCATCAGGGTTTGAATATGTTGGCGATCATGGGGAGTGGTCACCACTAGATGGGTAAATTTAGCGCAATATCGCTTTTCGTAACGGGCCAAAAGCGGTAAGTAAAGCCGATCGCGCAGGGGATTTTCAGACGCTCCGGCCTCTAAATGGTCCAGTACCCAGCCATAAACAGAGCTGTGGATATCTGCGACCGTCTTAACCCGGTCGCGAAACGTAGGATCGACATACATTTCATTCACACCATGCTCGCAGATGACAGCATCGTAGTTGCTGGTTTCAACCTGCTGACTCACCCAGGCATAGACCTCTGGAGAAAACCGAAAGGTGACACTGGGCGGAGTGCCACTAATCACAAATTGAGCCAGACGCAGCGCTTGCTTGAGTGGATTACGATCGTGATTGGAAACTTGCTTGTCAGGGAGAGGAAAGGTTTTAATTTCGTTTACCCATTGCTTTAAGGTCTGAATATTGGCCTCAGTTGCATTGGGGGTTTGATGCGCGACTAGGGTGATGTCATGGAGCGGCCCAATCTGTCTGAGTAAATTAAATGTGCGTACCTCAGCAGCCCCATGGCTAGGCGGGTAGGGAAACGTATTCAGAGAAAGAACAAGCAGACGCATAAAAAAATGTTAAGAGAGTAATTGTAGAGTGGGCACTGCCCGTCGTTTACTTGATTTAACGCGATAGACCAGACAGCGCCCACCGTTTAATTTAAGCTAGATAGCTCATTGCCCTAATCGCTATCTAGCCAGGCAATTTCCTTAGCATTGTCCGGTAATTTTGACTCTCGTTGGCCTTGGCTGCGCGCCCGAAAACAATATAAGCCGATGGGGGTCATGGCTAAATCGATCAGATCGGCCTTACCCATCGCTAATTTCAATAGTCCTTTGGGCAGTTCCTTTGCCAACCAGCGGGCCATGGTATAGCGAACTTCGCGAGGCATTAGAGGTCGAGTCAGCTTGATGCCATGAATCTGATGTAAATACCGGTTAGAGCGTCCATAGCGATACCACTGTTTGTGAAGTTCTTTCAAGGTAGACCGATGATGATGCTGGACAATGGCTGTTTGGGCGTAGTGTAACTGCCAACCCCCGTCTTTTTGCAGTCGCCAGCAGATGTCAGCATCTCCCCCGGTGGTCATATGGGGACGAAAGAGACCTATTTTTTTGAAGGCAGAGGCCCGAATGGCAATATTGGCTGTTTGACCATAGGGGCAGAATGCATGCTTGAGGGTGTCCTGTTGGGACATGATGTTTTTGCGCTCGGCATAGCGTTCCAGCCAGGTGTTACCTGGCAATGCCGTAATTTCGCCTACACATAGACCGACAGCATGATCTTGAAAGCCTTGGACCAAGTTTTCTAGCCAGGTGGATGCGGGATAGCAGTCAGCGTCCGTAAAGGCTAGAATTTCACCCGTTGCTGCCCGAATGCCAGTGTTGCGAGCAGCGTAGGCACTTTGTATCTGGGTTTCACTGAGATGCTTGAAGGTTAGACCGATAGATTGAGCTTGGGTAACCGCAGCTTTGAGGATGGTGGGGGTGCGATCGCAGCTACCATTATCCACCAGTAGATAATCCACCCGCTCTGTTGGATAGGTTTGTCCTAGCAGGCAGTCAATCAAACCAGGTAAATCGGTTTCGCCATTGTAGATAGGTACAATCACCGAGACCGTTGGGAAAAAACTGACGGGCTGGGTGGGTAAGTCATTGGCAACCATAGAAGCTTGGGGCATTGGTTCTCAACTCAATCTACAGCGACATTTACAGGTAGTTTTGCCACCCATACGTCGAGAATCAACATATAATTGCTGGTCTTTCTAAGGGGGCTCAGGGTTACTAAGCTGAAGCAATTCTGACAGGTCATATAAAGCCAATCTGTTTAATGCAGGTGATCTTTATGTAATCCTTACTGACATCAAAAGGGTATCCACTCAAGCCGGGAAATTCTGGTTAAGTAGGAATCTAGAATCCAGGAACCAGAATTCAGAAAGGATATGGCTCCTGGCTCCTGACGTCTATCCTTGAGAAAACTTCCCGCTTTAAGTTAGTACCCCATCAAAACTGGTACTACATCAAGATTAAAATTTCAATTAGGGAATTGAATAAACCACGTTTCAGCTGGAACCTGTAGGCTCTTCTACGGAAAAAATTTAATTTTGGATATGACTAAGGTTTAATTCATTTGCTTTGGTAGCTACACCTGGTTCTATATCTTTAGCCCGAATTGTCTGACCTGAGAGACTTATTCACATGTAAACCATGTCCAAGTTGAAGCCTGTAGATTCTTCACCGGAAAAACTTCAGTTCTAGATGTGGACAAGGTTTAGATTCTGTACCCATAGTTTAGATTCTGTACCCATAGATTTATAGTCCTGTGCCTAGAGTTAGTATTTGTATCCCTACCTATAATCGGTCTCAAATTTTGCCCTATGCGGTAAACAGCGTTTTGAATCAAACCTATAGCGATTTTGAGCTGATTATCTGTGATGATGCCTCTCCCGATAATACAGCTGAGGTCGTAGCCCAATGGGACGATCCACGCATTCGCTATATTCGCCATCCGCAAAATATTAAACGAAGCCGCAATATGCGCTCGGGGTATGAGGCTGCCCAGGGCACCTATTTCATCAAATTTGATGATGATGATGCCCTAACGCCTACATTTTTAGAACGCACGGTTGCTGTCATGGAAAAGCAGCCCAATGTAGATTTTGTTTGTACCGATCACTGGGTGATTAATGCCCGCAATCAGCGAGATGAAGCGGCCACGGCGGCTAACTCTGCCAAATGGGGCAAAGACCGTTTACCTGAAGCCATAATCGAGGATTTACTCAAAGAAACTTTTGTCCACCAAAGTTTGCAGGTGGGATCCACGCTTTTTCGTAAAGCCTGTTTAGGGGCAGTGGACTTTATGCGCTTTGAGGCTGATGGCTGTGAAGATTTTGACCTGCTGGTACGGTTGGCGGCGGCGGGCAAAACTGGCTATTTTATCCCTGAAAGGCTGATGGAATATCGATTCCACGGTGGACAAACCAGCCTAAAGCAGGATATTCATTTCCTATCCGCTAAGATCTTATGTCTAACCAGTTACCAGTTTGCTGATCGCCCTGAACTAGAGACGGTTCGTCGTTCTAAGCTGACGGGGTTAAAGCAAGTATTAGCCCTGCGTTTAATTGAGAAAGGCGACGCTCAACAGGGCCGTCAATTGATTCAAGAATTGGCCTCCCTCGGTCCCTTATCCTCTAAAGCTAAGCTGGGTCAGCTATTGTCATACCTGCCGCTCAGTATTCGTCAGCTGATTTTCCAGGGAGTGCGTCAATTGCGGCCTGAAGACTACAGTGAGCGAGTGCGTAATGCAGCTGGATAATAAGAAGCCATGGTTAGGGCTAATGCTATCTGTTTGGCTGGGGGTAGCAGGCAGTTTGGCCCAATGTGCTGTGCCATCAGACTCTGAGCCATTACCTCAGGCAAATATGGCTGTTCAACAACGAAAAGAGTGGCCTCGACCTACCCTGACAATGTACAACTGGCCGAACAACGATGCGCCCCTAGCTCTGGTTCACGTGGTGACCATTCCCCCCGATTATCCAGTTGAGGTGGCCATTGGTGATCAACTCAAAACGGTAGAAGAGTTTGCTGCGGATACTGGGGCTGTCGCAGTGCTCAATGGTGGCTTTTTTGACCCCAATAATGGGGAAACGACTTCATTTATTACTATCAATGGCGAGCTTGTGGCCGACCCTCGCCATAACCGTGGATTAATCGAGAACCCTGATCTAGCGGCTTATATGGATAAAATTCTCAATCGTTCTGAGTTTCGTCGCTATGATTGTGGGGGAGCTGTCCGTTACGATATCACGCTCCACAATGCTCCTTTTGCCAATGGCTGTACATTGCATAGTGCTCTGGGGGCAGGGCCACAGTTGCTGCCAGATACTGCTCAAGCTGAAGGGTTCACTGACTATGCTGACGGTAACCTGACGCGTGATGCCATTGGAAGTCAGCAACGCAATGCTCGTAGTGCCATTGGTATAAAGCGAGATGGCACGTTGCTTTGGGCTATGGTGGCACAGACGGCGTCAACCAATGGCATGACCTTAGCCGAGCTAACCCAATTTATGGCAACAGTTTTGGCGGCTGAGAAGGCGTTGAATCTAGATGGTGGTAGCTCATCATCGCTATATGTGACCGAGGCTATCAGCCATAATGGTTTGACTCAAAGCTATTATGGACGGCTGGATCAAAACGGCAATACAATACAGCGCCCTGTCAAGTCTGTTTTATTAATGCTGAGATAAGTAATTGTTACGTCAAGCTCAAAATTTTTTGAGTAAGACAGAAATGGTGATTGGTAAATGGTGTTGGTGTTTCAACAGTCTGATATCTATGAATCTTTAGAGTGAAGAGTAGCCTGTTGTAAATAGCCGAGTTGAATCAGCACCCAACAGATGGCCCCGTAGACTGCACCTGCAGTGATGAGAATTTTGTACTCTGGATCGACTGCAATTTGCATGGCTGGTGGTGTCAAAATCATTCCTGAAAGGATAGATGTGATTACAGATGTCACCACAAAACTAAAGGAGCCAATCACACGCTTAACGCGTTTAGTCGTAATTTTGGAGGAGTGTTTAGCTTGGTTGAGCAGTGACTGTACACTTTCCAAACGCACATCGACCCAGGGCCAGAGCCGCATGCCGGTAATAAAGGCAACGGGAAACATCAAGAATCCAACCAGACCATGCCATTGCGAATAGGGGGCGATCATGGCAGTTAGATGGGTCCCTCCGAAACTACCGCCAAAAAGAAGTAGTGCTGATGTAAAAAAGTTAACTGTCGACCTTGGCGTTGGGGACGATGACATTGGGGCGGGGTGATTTAGATTTATCTATTACGCTTACAGACAAATCCAGAGGATGTACGGAAAGTCATCATGAACTTATGGATAAGTATTCTTTATAAATTTTTATTTAGAATAGACGGGTACTGATGGCTTGAGGCATCGGCAATACAATCAATGCTAAAAGCGCCATTGCTAATAAACCCAAGGCATCGCGCATGCCATCAAGTTCGCTGACGTCGTCAAGGGCTGGCTCATCTCGGCTAGGCATAAATATGAGTAGCACTGCCCACAGCAGATATGCCTGCTGAATAAATGCCATAGCGGCGACCAAAATCCGAGCAATATTGCCAATTGCGGCTCCCCCCCAGCGACCATACATAGCATGGACAATATGGCCTCCATCAAGCTGTCCAACGGGCATTAGATTCAAGGCTGTCAGAACCAGGCCTAGACAACCTGCGATCGCAACCGAATGTAAATAAATGGCATGGTCCATCTGTAAATTGGCTCCCAGGGCCAACTTACTCAGCAGTGCCAATAGCATTGAACCTTTGGGGTCTAGGGACTGAAAGTTAAACAGGCTAGATTCCTCGGTGAGGTTTACGATTTGGGAATGGGCCAAGCCCCAAATCACAATTGGCAAAGTGACTATAAATCCTGCCAGGGGACCCGCTATGCCTAAATCAAATAGAGCCCGACGGTGGGGAGCAGGGGCTTTGATGCGGACAAAAGCGCCAACAGTGCCAAGGAAATAGGGAACCGGAATAAAAAATGGAGCCGATGCTGGGATGTGATGGCGACGAGCCATGGCGTAGTGGGCTAGCTCTCGAACGGCCAAAATCATCATTACTGCCAGACTATACCCTAGACCTTTGACCACAATGGCTGGCTGAGAACGCAATTCTACAAACGAGATATCGCCTACTAGAACTAGTCCCGCCAGGGTAGTCGTGCATAAGGTCAAAATAAATAACAAGATTGATAACAACCATCCACTACCCTTCGCTGATTGGGGTGCCTCCCGATTGGGTACCAGGGTGAACACCGGATGGCCATTGCGTTCTTCTTGCAGAACAACTAAAAACTGATTGCCAAATTGCGATCGCACATTTTTCTGAACGGTACTGTGGGCTACTGCTGGTGTCGCTTTCAGTCGTCCACGACAGATCATCATTTGTTGACGGTGCTCAATGGTTTGTAGAAAGTAAACAGACCAAGGAAAACATGTTCGCAGTCGCTCTTCCTCTTCCCGTGCCATGAGCATTGGCGGTGGTTCTGGGCGTGGCCGCGGCGATGATACAGGTATCTTTGCCTGGGGGCGTCGTCCCAACAAGACTACCCACGTGTAGACCAAGGGGCAAACAATAAATAGCCCCAAAATCAAAGGATTAGGTGGCGTATCGCGACCATACTTGAGAACCCATGCGGTGAGGGAAAAGATAGGCGTCATCACAATCAGCCACAATAACCAGACCGGTGAACGTGTCATCGTTGCCACTCCACGATGAATCACCCAGTAGGTCAAAATTCCCAGTAATATCGATAACAATACAAATGTCATAAACCCACGGCAAAGCCTTTTTTGGAGATCTTGGTGTCTATTTCAGAAACAAATCTGGGCAATAGCCCTACAACTAGTGAAACAGCTCGATCGACCGCAAAGCTTCCCCAGTCGGTATTTGGCAGTGACGCTGTTGCCTATGCGTTCCCCCCCAATCGTGAGACACTTGGGGGTACAGCTTACTTAGTAATGCATACGTCTGCATCAGACAGCAATTCTGTTGCAAGAAAAAACATTCTAGTCGACTGTCCTGCCTGGACTGAGACCAATGTAGACTTTATTGCCCAGCAGGGAGGACTCCAATGGCTGGTGATTACCCACCGGGGTGGCAGCAGTCATGTCCGTGACTGGCAAGCTCACTTTGAGTGTGATGTTGTGCTTCAAGAGCAAGAGGCCTATTTATTGCCCCAGGTCAATACTCAAACATTCCATCGCGACTTAAGGTTGACTCCTGAGCATTGGCTTCTGTGGACCTCTGGTCATTCACCCGGCTCAGCCTGTCTTTACAGCTCAGCCCAAGGCGGCATCCTATTCAGTGGGCGTCACATTTTGCCTACCCGTCAGGGTGGAGCTGCTCCCTTGCGTGTTTCCAAAACGTTTCATTGGCCACGCCAGCTGCGATCTATCAAACAGCTGATAGATGAATTTACGCCTCAAACCCTGAGCTATATTTGCCCAGGGGCCAATACTGGGTTTCTGAGGGGGCAGCGATTTATTAGTGGGGCCTATGGCCAGTTGGCTGCCTTAGATTTTCAGGAATTGGCGAGGCAGCAAGTTTTACTTTAGGAAGTTTTTATTGCTAAGTGCTGCTCCAATATTTCATCCACGGGTAGATTTGCTGGATGCATAAGCCAAGTACGGTGGCAGGGTTGAATCAGCGTTTGCACCAGGGGAGATAATTGGCTTATGGCGACTAATCCTGCATGGGTTTTGAGCTTAATACCACGCTGGTAAAGGGTATAGCCGCGATTGCGTATATGGCGCAGACTGACATAGATTTCTGGGTTGGGCACAATGCCATAGGCTCGGCATCGTGCGGCTGATAGGATGTCGGTCTGTTGTGAATAAGTATATTGACTGATTTCTGTTGCCTTTGGCAGTCGACGATTGACAAACCGTTGGCATAGGTCAGCTAAGATCGAATCCCTGTGAGTTTGCCAACGCTGCAAGTGATAGTGCAAAACGTAATCATCCTGAGCTAAATAGTCTGCCAAAGAGAGTTGATCAATCTCGTGGCTTAACCAAGCAGTCATGGTATTGTCTGCCTCTAAAGCCTTGTCAGCCATGAGCTTACGTGCTCTACGCATAGCTTGCTCTAAAACCCACGTAGCCACTAAGTTCTTGGGGTGGTTATAGATTTGGGCATACATAAAATAGCGCACCACAAGATAGTGTTCGATTGAGCCTAATCCTTTTCTGGCAACAATTAATTGCTGGCTGGTTGGATCATAGTCCAGGGCTAGGATAATTCGATCAAGATCGAGTTGGCCATAGGAAGCCCCGGTGAAATAGCTGTCCCGCATGAGGTAATCGATGCGATCGCAATCCAACTGACTCGATACCAATTGCCACACACAGGGCACAGGATGCTGATGCTGATAAATTTGCTGAATCTCAAGTTGTAGATTTAACGAAAATGCATCCAACCGTTGCCGTATTTCAGGAGATTCCTTCAGGATGCGTATGGTCCAATGCTCATGATGTCCACCAAATACTTCTTCAGCAGTATGGCTAAAGGGACCATGGCCCACATCATGGAGTAGCGCCGCACATAGGACTGCCGCACGATAAGTACCTAATTCTGGATAAATTGCAGCGAGTCGGTCAAATGCTCGTCGCGCAATAGCCATCACTCCTAAAGAATGGGTAAAGCGTGAACTTTCTGCACCATGAAACGTTAGGCTTGCTGGCCCTAACTGTCGAATTCGTCGCAGTCGCTGAAACGGAACTGTATCAATCAGCTCAATCAGTAGTGCCTCTACCGGGTCAGCCCGATCTAGAGTAATAGCACCGTGAAGCGGATCGTGATAAGTACGAGTTTTGGGCGACACGATTATGGCATGGAGGATATTAAGTCGTAGAGGTGATTAGAGATTGCATGAGCGTTTCAACAGCTGCCCGATACTGTGCATCTTCACTAGTTGCAAACTGAGCACGGGTCAACGGTTCGGTCGTCACTGTCAGATCAGGCGTAATGCCTAACTTATGGATATCGTGATGGTTAGGGGTTTCATATTTAGCAACCGTCACCGCTAGGCCAGACCCATGGTTCAAATCAAATAATGACTGAATTAATCCTTTACCAAAAGTAGTTTCTCCCACCAATTGGGCGCGATGATTATCTTGAAGCGCGCCTGCTAAAATTTCACTCGCGCTAGCAGTTCCTCCATTAACGACCAAAACCAATGGCTTCTGAGTTAACGCATCAGCTCCAGCTTCAAAACTTTCTAATATGCCTTGGCGATTGACCGTATAAACAATAGTGCCCTCATTCAGCCACAGCCTAGCGATTTCAATCCCCGCTTGCAACAGTCCGCCTGGATTATTGCGTAAATCCAGAATGTAACCCATGGCCCCTTGGTGCTCCAATTGCGTTATGGCTGCGCTAAGATCTTCAACGGCATTACCGTTAAATTGTCCTAATCGCAGGTACCCAAGCTTACTGTCATGCTCAGAACGTAATTCTGAGAATACGGGATTTAGGTTAATACGTTCACGGGTTAGATTGACCTCAAAGGGTACAGTTTCTGCACGTTCAACACCAAGGGTAACAATCGTACCCGCTGGGCCACGCATCCGAGCCGCAGCTTCATCCAATGAAAAGGCTTCGGTTGATACCCCATTAATTGAGACAATCTTGTCCTTGGGGGATAATCCTGCTCGGTCTGCCGGGGATCCAACGATCGGTGCAATCACTCGCAAGTGCTGATTTTCATCATCCTTAGCAATTTGTAACCCTACTCCTAACAGTTCTCCAGAGGTATTGGTTTGCAAGCTTTGATATTGCTCGGGAGGTAAAAAGCGTGTGTAAGGGTCATCCAGATTTTCTAGCATTGTCTGGGCTTCCTTGTAAGCATCGTCCCAAGTATTGAGTTGATGTTTTAAGGCTTTGTTGCGGATGAACCACCAATTGTGATGATTAAAGGTTTCGTCTAAATAGGCTCGATTAACAATTCGCCAAACTTCCATTACCAGCTTCTGTTGCTCTGTAAAAGCCAGTGCAGGTGTATGGCCAAACCCCAAATTTATAATCGTTGCGATACATACTGCACAGACACTTCTCAAAAGAACTACGCGTAGCAGCCCAATTTTTCTCATTCTTCGCCATAGCTCAAACAACACTGTTGCTTAACCGAAAATAAAATTTCGTCGTTAAGCGGACACCTTTAACCGTTCCTTTTAGCCAGGATAGCGGCTTCCTCAGAATACTGTGATCCTCCACATATATATGACTGGAATTCACAAAGACCTTAGTCTATTGATACAAAGTAAAGCTTTGTAAATAATTCTCAGCAATAACTTAACTACTTTTATGGTGGCCTCAATGCCGGACGTTTCTTTCTGAATGTCTTGTTCTGAGCCAATTATGTGGCTCATTTTTTGGCGATAACACAGTTTGAAAGTTGCAAGATGAGCGGTTTCTCAAGGACGGTTGTGTTACATTTTTTAGTAACGGCATAGATCTATTTTTATATCCGCGCTTCATGTTTACTAAGCAAGTCACCGACTCTAAGGCCTATCAGTGGTTTAATGAGCGTCTTGAGATTCAGGCTCTCGCTGATGATATCTCCAGTAAGTATGTACCGCCCCATGTCAATATCTTCTATTGCCTTGGTGGTATTACTCTAGTTTGCTTCATTATCCAGTTTGCTACTGGATTCGCTATGACCTTCTATTACAAGCCAACTGTGGTAGAGGCGTTCAACTCAGTGCAGTATTTAATGACTGATGTCAGCTTTGGTTGGCTAATCCGGTCCATTCATCGTTGGTCTGCCAGCATGATGGTCCTGATGATGATTCTCCACGTTTTTCGGGTTTATCTTACAGGCGGCTTTAAAAACCCCCGTGAATTGACTTGGGTGACAGGTGTCATCATGGCTACTGTTACTGTCTCCTTTGGAGTGACAGGTTATTCATTACCTTGGGACCAAGTGGGTTATTGGGCTGTGAAAATTGTGTCTGGTGTACCTAGTGCTATTCCTGTTGTGGGCGGTTTGATGGTTGAGTTTATTCGCGGCGGCGAAAGTGTTGGCCAAGCTACACTAACTCGCTTCTACAGTCTGCACACGTTTGTGCTGCCTTGGCTGATGGCCGTGTTTATGTTGACTCATTTCTTGATGATTCGTAAGCAGGGTATTTCTGGTCCTTTGTAAGTGTGAGAAGCAGCTTAACCTTTGGCTAAGGTTTTTTGCTTTTGTCTATGGCCGAATGTTTTAGATAATTGCCAAATGTAGCCTCAAGTTTAGTTCGAGGTTAAGCTGTTTTAACCAGATCGCAAATTCTGTTTAAAGGTAAATTAGGAGACAATTTGAGCTATGGCAACGATTAAGAAGCCTGACCTCAGTGATCCTCAACTTAGAGAGAAGCTGAAGCAAGGTATGGGCCACAATTACTATGGTGAGCCTGCATGGCCTAACGACTTGCTGTACATATTTCCTGTGGTAATTCTGGGTAGTATCGCTTGTTGTGTGGCTTTGGCTGTTTTGGATCCTGCACTTGTGGGTGAGCCTGCTAATCCATTTGCTACACCCTTGGAAATTTTACCTGAATGGTATTTGTATCCAGCATTTCAAATCCTTCGGGTTGTTCCCAATAAGCTGTTGGGTATTGCTTTGCAGACGGCTATTCCTCTTGGTTTGATGCTGATTCCCTTTATTGAAAGTGTGAACAAGTTTCAGAACCCTTTTCGTCGTCCAGTTGCGACAGCCGTTTTCTTGTTTGGTACCTTGGTGACTCTTTGGTTGGGTATTGGTGCGGCTCTACCTATTGATAAGTCTTTAACACTGGGTCTTTTCTAGATATTGATTGGCTCATTGTAGGTTGCTTAACATTAGCTTCTTGATTTTTCGCTTTATGTCTGCGAATTTTCAAGAAGCTTTTTAATGTGTCAAGATACGGCAAAGACTGCAATTATACTGGTCTTATCTATAGATTTCTCAGTTGATTTCGGGCAAACTATTGGTGCGAACGTGCCGGTTAATCGGACATGTTGAAGCAAGATCAATTGATAGTTCAAAGTAAATTAGAAGACTTAACTCAAGTACAGCAGTGGTTTGATCGTTTTTGTGCGGCATCCCAACTACCATGGCTTGAGGCTGTTTTCGATCAAGTAAATTTAGCTTTAGCAGAAGGGTTTACTAACGCCGTTAGGCATGCCCATAAGCACTTGCCAGCAGATACCCCCATTAAAATAGATTTGTTTCTCTGGGAAGAAAAGTTAGAAGTGCGAGTGTGGGACATGGGAGAACCCTTTGACCCTGATCAGCTGCCTGAGCCCAAGCCTGGCACGCTTAAAGTCGGTGGCTATGGTTGGTTCCTAATGCGACGGTTGGCCGAGGTAAATTACGAACGCCATGATTTGGGGCGAAACTGTCTGCGTATAGTGAAATCTTCTACTGCTTAGCGGCGTTTACTTACAACTATGTCAAAGTTTAAGCTGTAGATTCTTTCCTGAAAAAACGGGCGTTCAACGTGTATATGGTTGAGCTATTCAGTTAGTTCTGTGAACAGTGTTTGAGAATACTTAAAGACTAATCAAGTTGGGTTGGGTTGATTATTGAATAATGGGTAGCCTAAGTGCCATACAAAACGGGAGCTTTGCATATGCAATTAGCTCGTGGTAAGAGGGCAAAAGATACGTTTGTTTTTATTGAAGTTTTTGGTTGCGAAGGAGGAATTCAGTCGTACATCAAGGATGTACTGATGGCTTATATGCCTCTGCATACAATTGAGCCTGCTGATATTTTTTTACTACGTGACCAGTTAGATAATATTCCACCTGAGTTTCGGTCTTGTTTTAGGTTTCACTGTTTTCAGTCAGGACGACCTATGCTGGATCGGTTTCGGTTGGCCTTGGCTTTGGGGAGCCATCTGTTGCTCAGGCGTCCACGTCGCTTGTTTTGCGGCCACATTAACCTGGTGGTTATGACGCGTCAGCTAGCTCGATTAGCACGGGTGCCTTACACTGTCCTCACCTATGGTAAAGAAGTTTGGTTCCCTCTAAAACCGTCTGAAGGGGATGCTTTGCGAGCCGCGGATAACATTTGGACCATTAGTCGATACAGTCGTGATTTGGCCTGTGATGCCAATCAACTAGAGGCTAGCAAGATTGAAATTTTGCCTTGTACAGTGGATGGTGACGCATTTACACCTGCGATCGCATCCTCTGAGTTGCAGCAACGCTATGGTTTGGAAAATGCGCTTGTCCTGATGACTGTCGCTCGACTGTGGCGAGGAGATCCCTATAAGGGAGTAGATGTCACTATCCGGGCATTGCCCAAGATTACCGCAGCCTTTCCCAGTGTTAAGTATTTAGTCATTGGCCGAGGAGACGATCAACCGAGATTAGCGCAGTTAGCTGAGGATTTAGGAGTCAATGATCAAGTGGTATTTGCTGGGTTTGTTCCTAACGAAGAATTAGTTGAGCACTATCGCCTTGCCGATGTATACGTCATGCCTTCCCAGGAAGGATTTGGCATTGTTTATCTAGAAGCAATGTCTTGCGGTATTCCAGTGATTTCTGGTGATAACGATGGTTCAGCGGATCCGTTGCAAGATGGTCTATTGGGTTGGCGTGTTCCCCATCGGGAGCCAGAGGCAGTAGCCGTTGCCTGTATGGAAGCCCTACAAGGCGATGATCATCGCTGTCATGGGCCCTGGTTACGGGAACAAACCCTGGCTAAGTTTAGTAAATCAGCATTGACTAGTCAGTTGAAACACCTTTTAGGTGATGATGCTACGGCTAAAACAAACGACCTGCATCAACCAGAAGGTAGTAGTATCCGAACAAACTAAACTGCGTCAGTAAACTAAGACATTGAGACAGAGACTATAGAATATAGATCCAGCAGTGCAGCCATAGGAGGCGACAGCATGGCTCCCAACGGTTTTAGACAGTTACAGCTTAACTTCTCGGGGATGGGATGTTGGTTAACCCTGACCATTGGGTTTGTCTTGATGACAACTGTCGGTATTGGTTGGCTCTTAAAGTCTTTGTTGGTGCTGATCGCGCTTTTGGTTTTTATTCCTATTGTCTTGGTAGTTGGTGTCCAGTTTTGGCTTAGGCGCAATCTAGTTGAAGGGCCTTGTCCATCCTGTGCTAGTCCGTTAACTGGATTTAGACATATTCCCATGTCATGTCCTAGCTGTGGTGTGTCGTTAGAAGCCAGTAGTGGCAGTTTCGTCAGAATAACGCCTGAAGGGACTATTGATGTAGATGTGATTAATGTTGAAAAATCTGATGTTGGAAATGACGCCACAGATAATGTGACTGTTGTTGATGTAGAGGTTTTGCCTCCTGGTGATAATTAAATCATGTCCAAGTTGAAACCTATGGGTTCTTCACCGGAAAAACGACCATTCTAGGCTTGGAGCAAGGTTTAGAACGGTCTATCGCCCTCTAGAGATTTTAGTAGTCTTTAAAGGGCGATTGTTGCAGAGATATTCCTCTGCTGGAAACCTATATTGGAAATTTACTGTTGGACAGTCAGTGTAAATGGGGCACCAGAACCGTCGATATCGCCCACATAAAGGCTGTAACTTCCTTGTTTATATAATCCTCGGGATTGAATGGCACCCCCGTCAAAGTCATGGGCCAGGATACATTCCCGTGAATTATCAGGCCCCACCATTAGCAATGTGTAATCATTGCTGCCTGATACTTCGATTGATACCGATGCTGCTGACTGAGTGATATTGAAGGAATAGTCGGGTTGAGCAGGGACAAACCCACAATCTGAGGATGTTTGGGGACCTCCGCTAGTGCCGCTGATTTCCGTTGCTGATTGACCATAAACAGCATTGGTGGGTGCAGCGACCACAGCGGCAGCAATGAGAAGAGAAGCAATGTTTTTTGTGGCAATATTTTTCATCGATAGCACCTCGGCAACTTATGGGGTAGCCTTACGAGAACACTAGGTCTTTGTCTGAATACTATTCCTAAGGAATGTATATCTCAATACTAGTGACAGGATATAACTAACGTTGTTAGCTATGTGCCAGTTTGCCAAGAGTTAATAAACTGGAATTTTCATATAGCCTGTCATATCTAAATTTTCTGATTTAGATATGAGTGCCAATCAGTCAGTCTGGCCTAGTCAGGTTAGGAGTATCCCTCGTTAGATTACTGGCAATATCAAGGTCGCTAAATGGCTCAGCAAATCATGAATGTTCAGAGCTCGATAGTTCTTGTCCCCAAACTGCGGTCAGTTAAATTGACCGGTAGGCGTTTGGTGGCTTGGAGTTTAGAGCTTGGCTTAGTGGCTATGAGTGCTGTAGTGCCTTGGGGGGTAGGCCAGTATGTGTTAGTGAATGCGACTACAAAGCTTCCCCCAATTGAGGAAATAATTGAGGAACAGCCGTTTCAGGACTCATTGGAAGTGAGCCAAGTTACCCTGCATCCTTTGGTGCGCCATGCACAAAAGCGATGGGCGTGGATTGTGCAGATACCTCCGTACCAACTGCATCGCACCGTACCACGCCTGACCAATTTTTGCTGGACTATTGCGTTGCTTGCACCGATTGTTGTTGGGGTTGGGCAACTGACGCAGCTGAGCTATACCGGACAGACATGGCCCAAGCGATGGTTAGGAATTCAGGTACTTTCGACCACAAGTAGCCATCTTAGATTCTGGCAGGGATTAGTGCGTGAGTTGGTGCGCTGGGGTATACCCCTAATACTGGTAGGGGGAGTAACCGGCGCGACGGGTTTGTCATTAGGACTATGGACTCCGATGGTAGTTGGTTTTTTAGCCATGATGGAGGGAGGCATAGCCCTCGTTCTTGATAAACAATCTTTGCATGATCGGATTGCCAGGACTCAAGTTGTTATGGCAACTGCTCCTTCTAGGTATTTACCCATTTCCGGTGAATCACTCAGTTATTCTCTACCATTGAATGGTTCTTTTGCTCAACCAAAAGCTGACGAACTTCAACTTTATGGTGAAACGAATGATGATGACGACTGGTGGTTGACAGAGTCCGCAGGTAATTTGACTTCGTTAGTTTTACCACCGCGCTCTGGCCCCCAAAACGATGGTGGTAGCTTGGTCTTGTCTCCCCCTCGGTCATGGGGGCAACCATGGTGGCTAGTGACTGGGGGCATGTTTTTTGCCTGCATTGCTGGTTTTGGGATTGGCCGTCTAGTGCAGGCTCCCACATCTGTTCAGGCTGAAGATGACGCTTTTTTGCAGATGGCTCAGGCGCTGATGGCCAAGACCCAGACGGGGCAGACAAGTGGAAACTATAATGCGGCGATCTTAATGTTGGCTCAGGTCGATGATCCTCGTACTGTTGACTATTTAACCGATCTATTGAGTCAAAGCTCACAGCCAGAAACGTTAGCGACGATTCAGCAGGCCCTGGTAAGTCAAGGCCTAGATAGTGTGCCATCGCTGCTAGCATTGGGACGTGTGCTTGAAAGTGAACTGCAGCAATCGTTAGATCCGGCCATTCGATCAATTCGTTTGGAACAACGCCATGTAGTGCAGGGGGCGATCGCAAAATTACTTGCTGTTCACAGTGACGAACTAGTGGGTATTCGTCTAGATCGGGTGAACCTAGGGCGGTACCACGATTCTGACCGGGCGTTCCGTTTAATTCAACCGGGTTTATTGGCCGCCGGGACTAGTTGGCAAGGTGCAAACTTAAGCCAAGCCAACCTGGCGGGGGTTAGCTTCTTTGATGTTGGGGCTGATGGCAGGGCAGATTCCTATGACGATATTATTAGTGACCTCACTGGTATTACTCTGGTGGCGGCCAGATTGGAGGAGGCGAATTTACAGGGGGCTCAACTAAGTCATGCAAATCTGAGGCGTGCAGAGCTTAAAGATGCCAATTTAGCCCATGGCAATTTAGAAAGGGCCCTGTTAACCAATGCTAGTTTGATCCATGTCAATGCCGCTCAGAGTCGATGGCAGGGCAGTAATTTAGTGGGTGCAGATTTGACTCAAGCAATTTTTGATGGTGCTGATCTTAGCCAAGCCAGACTCAACCGTATCGAAGCTGCCCATAGCAGTTGGGTTAAGGCAACACTCCCTCAGTCTGATTGGGTAGGCGCTAATTTACTCGGGGCAGACTTTAGTCAAGCGAATTTAGTGGGTGCAGATTTTCAAGGGGCACAGCTGGATAGTGTAGATTTTACTCGAGCCGATTTGAGACAGGCGAATTTACGAGATGTTGATCTGAGGCAGGCGACGCTGACGGGAGTGAATCTAACAGATGCTGATTTGGGCGGTGCCATATTTGATGATGGTACTAATGTTGCCGGTAGTTTTATTACCCCCAATGCTCAATTAAGGTCAGATAATCATTTTCAAGGGGTGAATTTTAGCCGCGTCCGTAATTTAGATGGTCGCCAGTTAAACTACATTTGTGCCCAGGGGGGGATTCATCCCGCTTGTAAAAGAGTGCCAGATGTTGATTAGCCAATGCAACGAACACGTTTAAGCATATTAGTCGAACAGGCAGGTCAACGCTTTAGTCAGTGGGTGTTTAATCCTTGGCGACGTATTTCTTTGGCGGTGATTAGTCTTTTGTTTGGTAACTTCTTTGCTACAGCGATTTCAGCTACGGCAGGTCAGACAGCAGAGATTGACATTTTGATTGCGGCTATTTTAGTGGCAATGGTAGAACTCATTAGCTGGCTATACCATCGCTCTCGCTCTAATGACCAACGTACAGTGCTCCCTGAACTACTCAATTCATTTAAGTTGGGTATGATTTACGGCTTATTTGTTGAGGCTTTTAAGTTGGGTAGCTAGAGGAATGGTGTCAATCGACTTTACAAGTTGCGTAGCTCGTTGTTGGATAGTTTTCCATTGTTTATGACGCACATGGTCAGCTTCAAATAAACCACTGGAAATTCCGACTGCGGTTGCGCCAGCCACTAGTAGCTCTGCTGCGTTTTCCGGAGTGACACCGCCGGAGGGAATTAGTGGAATATGGCCTAAGGGACCCTGCAAACATTCAATATAGGTGGCGCCTCCAAAAGCTTTGATGGGGAAGATTTTTACACTAGCTGCACCAGCTTCCCATGCGGTCAGGATTTCGGTTGGGGTCATTGCTCCTGCCACGGTAGGAATATGTACTGTACGACCATGGCGGAGTAGGGCTAATGAGGTGTGTGGGCTAAAACAAAACTGAGCGCCGGTTGCGATCGCAATCCGTAAGTCTTCTTCCTTGAGAATTGTACCGACACCAATGGTGCAGTAAGGCAAGGCTTGCTGAATCGCTTGTAAAAGAGCTACAGGCTGATAGCTATTCCAGGTGATTTCAATCAGCTGAATTCCCCCTTCTGCAGCGGCTAGGGCCATGTTTAGGCCACTTTCCACCGTCTCCGCCCTAATCACAGCAATGACTCGATGGGTGCGTAGGGTATAGAGCCAACGTTGCTGATATTCATATTCAACAGTAGATCGCAAGTTTAAGCGAGCCGAATTTAAGACTGTCATAAACTGAAGTGGTCTTGAATATTAAACCTATTGTGCAGGCGACTATCATATCTGTTTCCAGCTCTTAGGCTTTTAGACCAATTTGCAATACAGATTTTTTGCTTTTGCTAAGTGCTGTTAACAATTCACCAAACTATGTAACAAAAATGAAACAAACAAAAAGCCGTAGGATTTCCTACGGCTTTGAGCACCAAACTTTTAAGGAGTAAACCTGGGAAACGTTTGCCAGTAATCTAAACTACGTCCAAACTAAAACCCATAGGTTCCTCACCGGAAAAACGACCGGCTTGGACGTAGAAAAGGATTAAGCAATGCTTGCCATACTGACATTGTTATCAATTAGCAAACGCTGTAGCTCATCAGAATCAACCGTTTCCTTGTCAACCAACATGTCAGCTAGCTGATCTAAGACGTTACGATTTTCAACCAGGACCTGCTTAGCACGGCTGTAAGCTACGTCCACCAGGCCGCGCACTTCTGAATCAATCACAGCTGCCGTTTCTTCAGAGAAATCACGCTCAGTCGCAATATCCCTTCCCAAGAAAGGATTGCCTTGCTGACGTCCCAGCGCTACTGGGCCCAGCCTTTCGCTCATACCAAAGCGAGTTACCATCTGGCGAGCTACGCGAGCAACTTGCTGGAGGTCGTTAGAAGCACCTGTAGTAACTTCTTCATCCCCAAAGACAATTTCCTCGGCTAGGCGACCACCGAGGGCGACAGCCATCTGATTTTGCAAGTAGGAGCGGGAATACAAACCGGACTCCAAGCGTTCCTCGCTAGGAGTAAACCAAGTGAGACCACCTGCTTGGCCACGGGGAATGATACTGATCTTCTGTACAGGATCGTAGTCGGGCATTAACGCACCCACTAGAGCATGGCCTGCTTCATGGTAAGCCACCAAAGATTTGCGCTTTTCACTCATCACCCGATCTTTCTTCTCAGGACCCGCTAAGACGCGATCAATGGCGTCATTAACCTCATCCATAGAAATTTCGGTCAGGTTGCGACGAGCCGCTAAAATGGCTGCCTCATTTAACAAATTTGAAAGGTCTGCACCTGTAAACCCAGGCGTACGACGGGCAATCTTTTCTAGATCCACATCTTTACTAAACGTTTTACCGCGAGAGTGAACCTTAAGAATTTCCAGGCGACCAGAGTAGTCGGGACGATCAACCACCACCTGGCGATCAAAACGACCAGGGCGTAGAAGGGCTGCATCCAATACATCGGGACGGTTTGTGGCCGCAATGATAATAATCCCCGTATTGCCTTCAAAACCATCCATTTCTGTTAGCAACTGGTTTAGAGTTTGCTCACGTTCATCATTGCCACCGCCAAGACCTGCACCCCGTTGACGACCTACAGCATCAATCTCGTCAATGAAGACGATACAGGGGGCATTGTTTTTGGCTTGTTCAAAGAGATCGCGAACGCGGGAGGCGCCAACACCAACGAACATTTCTACAAATTCGGAACCAGAGATGGAGAAAAACGGCACCCCAGCTTCTCCAGCAACAGCCTTTGCTAGTAACGTTTTACCTGTACCCGGAGGACCAACAAGCAGTACACCCTTAGGAATCTTTGCACCAACCGCAGTAAAGCGATCAGCATTCTTTAAGAAGTCAACTACCTCAGTTAGCTCCAACTTGGCTTGGTCAATACCGGCGACATCACCAAAAGTGACCTGGGTCTGAGGCTCCATTTGAACGCGAGCTTTGGACTTACCAAAGTTCATAGCTTGGCTGCCGGGGCCATTCTGAGCTCTGCGAAGGACAAAGAATAGAACTACCAATAGCAAAATTGGTATCAGTAACGTGCTAAGTACTTGCAGTAAACGATTTTCCTCAGCTTGACGTGTGACCTCAATATCGACACCATTTTCAGTAAGAATGTCAACTAGACCAGGGTCGCTAGGTAGGTTAACCACAATCCGACCGGCTTCGCCCGTTGGGTCAGGGAAATAGGCTTGACTACGATCAGCGGTAATATTTACTTTCTCAATGGCACGGCTTTCGACTTCGTTGATAAAACGACTGTAGCGCCAGTCTTGAACTTCAATGCGCTCTTGGTCTAAGAATGCGGTAGCCAGTGCGATAACAACAACTACCAATAATACGTAGAGTCCTGCGTTTCTCCAGCGCTTATTCACAGGGAGTAAGCCTCCTAAAGTTTATACTTGTCAGCGGTTTCAGCGAAGTTACCTATGCTGAACTGATATTTGTTAACTTATGTTAACGCATTTCAGGATTTTGCATGGTGTGCTCAGTAGCTGTGTCGCACATCGAAGCACTGTAAAACATATGCCTGAGGGTGCTGAGACCTTTGTGATTAGATTTATAGTTTAGTTTAATATTTCCAAATAGAACTGTGTGGATTGGGAGCAGCTCTATGACGCAGTTGCTGTAGGCTAAGCATTCAAATTGGTTCACTAATTCTAGGGTCCAAGGTTTGTCGATAATGGTCTGGTTGGCGAAGCTGTGAAGCAATCGAGTTCGGCTGATGCCGGGTAATATACCTGAGGCTAGGGGTGGGGTCCACCATTGGCCAGCTTTGTATCCCCACAGATTGCCAGTACTGGTTTCTAGCCATTCTCCAGATGGGGTTGTCAAAATGGCATCACGAGCGCCATTGGTTTTGGCGGCTTGCAGGGCTAGCCAGCAAGGCAGGTAGTTACTGGTTTTGTGACCAGGTAAGCTGCGCTGAAATTGGGGACCTTGGGCAACCCAGACAGTCACTCCTTCACGTTGTTGTTGGTGAAGATTAGGGGGGAGTGGCCGACCTGTAACCATGGCTTGACCATTGGCTAGAAGCGTTAACCGTAACACTGGGTAGTCAACCATCATGGCCTGACATCCTTGAGCAATTTCTTGCCAGTCAGGTTGGGGCCAATCAAAAAAATGGAGCGATTTGGAGATGCGATCGCAATGCCTGTTCCATGCCGTTAATGGATGCTCTAAGCTTCTCTCATAAATCCGTATTGTCGTAAAGACACTGGCCCCATAAGCTAGGGCCGGATTATTAACAGCAATCGTGATCTGCTCGCCTTTGTATAATTGGCCTGCAAACCAATAAGTCATTACGTTTTCCGAGTTTAAGCAATGCCTTCAATCATGGGATGGAAGAAAAAGGCTAGACCAATAATGGTGTAAGTCGCTAGTAACAAAGTCCCTTCCAACCAATTAGAACTGCCATCACTGCTAATGGAGTTGGCAATCAAAACAGACACCGCTACTACAATCAACTGGAAATTATTAAAGTCCAGATCCATTGGTTTGCCCATTAGCCAACCAACAATTACCAGTACCGGTGCGACAAATAAAGCAATTTGCATACTGGAGCCCACGGCCACAGATAAGGACAGGTCCATCTTATTTTTTAAGGCTACGGTTACAGCAGTAGCGTGCTCAGCTGCGTTACCAATGATGGGCAGTAGAATAACCCCGGTAAATAGCTCAGAGAGTCCAAGCTGTTGAGTGGCCACTTCTAACGATCCCACCAGCCATTCAGATTCCACTGCAACGATAAGGGTAGCTGCCAAAAGTACACCAATCCACAGTGTCAGGTTCGGCTTTTCGTGATGCTCTTCTTCTATACCTTCGTCTGACGCTGTGCCAACATCGTAGAGGTAGGTGTGGGTTTTCATCGAAAATAGCAGCGTTAAAGCATAAACCAGAATCAAGACAATGGCCACAGATACAGAAAGACGCTGCAATGTAGCTTCAGTAATGGATGGGGAGGTAAAATCCACTGCTGTCGGTAATAAGATCGCGATCACCGCCAGATTCATGGACGATGCATTCATGCGAGCAATCACTGGCTGGAATTTCTGTTCTTTAAATTTAATGCCTCCTAGCAGCATAGACAGGCCCATGACCAGTAGCAGGTTACCAATGATGGAGCCCGTAATACTGGACTTAACGATATCAATCAGGCCTGCATTTAATGCAATCAGAGCAATAATCAATTCTGTGGCGTTACCAAAGGTGGCATTGAGTAAGCCTCCCAAGGATGGCCCTAACACCACAGCGATTTCCTCAGTGGCATGCCCCATCCAACCCGCTAACGGAATAATGGCAATGGCAGCCGTAACAAAAACCGCCAGGTCACCCCACCCAAGGAAATAAGCGGCGGCTGAAATAGGCACAAATATAAGCAGACCAAAGAAAATTAGGTTTTTGATGGACATGAAGGCCTTAAATCAATGGTTAGATCGAGGGTTTACTAAGAAACGAACGCTATTGAAAAAATACTCAACTCAAATGTCGGCTTTTTTCCAAAAGAGCTGAGCGTTACTCTAACTCTCAATGGCAACATCAGATTACCCAAAGGCGGGACATGTGAGGGAATAATTCCAATTATTCTTGGAATGAATTTTACAAGTTGTGCCAGTATCTGCAGGCCTTAATCATTACCGCATTAGATTGATTACTGGTGTTGAGTACCGGTCCAGTAAGGGTGGCATGGCTTTAAAACTAGTTCTAGCAAGTCTGGGTTCATTAGTCTTGGCTTTGATAGTGTTCTATTTCTGGGCTACCTCCGGTAGCTATCCTCGCGAGAAATATACAGAAATCTTCACCTACGATGTTGAAGATATTAGTGCCGATAGCGATACATTTTCCCTGGTGTCTTATAACATCGGTTACCTGTCGGGGTTGACTAATCAAGAGGCGATAGAGCGGCCTAAAAGCCTATTTGATCATCATTTAGACAGTGCGATCGCTACCCTAGGTTCGATTAATCCAGATATTATTGCTGTTCAAGAAATTGATATTGCTTCAAACCGCTCCTACAACGTTAACCAATTGGCTGCCCTGGCGAATGCTTTAGGATTACCCTATGCAGGGTTGGCAATTACCTGGAATAAAAACTATGTGCCATTTCCCTACTGGCCTATATCAGTCCATTTCGGCAAAATCGTCTCAGGTCAGGCTCTATTAAGTCGTTATCCAATTGTCGAAAATGAGCGCATCGTACTCGAAAAAGTAGCCAGTCATCAGTTTTTCTATAATGCTGTCTACTTAGATCGTCTGGCTCAGATCACTCAAATAAATATTGATGGGCGTTCGCTAGTGATCATTAATGTTCATCTAGAAGCCTTTGATAACCCCACTCGGTTTAAGCAAACCTATGCTGTGCGGGAAATAGCTGAAAGCTATGCCAAGGACTATCCGGTCCTATTAGTGGGGGACTTTAATAGTGCTCTAAATCGACCTAAGGAAGGTGAGCGGTCGATTGAAGTTATGGCAGAGTCAGACCTTTTCAAATCTGCCCTACCAAGGGAGCAATGGACTGATCAGCCGACATTTCCATCTGAGCTTGCCGAGTATAAACTGGATTATTTGTTCTACACTTCCATCAGTCTTGAGCTAAAAGATACTCGAGTGATCTCTGAAATAGGGACAGCTTCGGATCACTTACCTCTAATGATGACTTTTTCCTTTAAGTGATGTTCGGTTTAGCACTCCACACATCTACAACTGAATTGGGGTTGGCTATCAGTGATTTTGATACAATCCATCGCCATCGAACCTGGGATCTAGGTCGCGATTTATCGAGTCAACTTCATGGTCTACTTCAAGAGTTCTTACCATCTCAGCACTGGTCGGAGCTAACGTTTATTACTGTTTGTATTGGACCGGGTGGCTTTACCGGGACCCGTATTGGTGTGGCGACTGCCCGTACGCTAGCACAACAGCTAAATATTCCGTTGTTTGGAATTTCTTCGCTGGCTGCGATCGCTCATCACAAGATCACAGATAATAACCCTGGATCAGCCCAAGGCCAGCAACCGATTGATATTGCAGTTACCATGCCGGCTAAACGAGGAGCGGTCTATGGTGCTATTTATCACTGGAATGGTTCAACTCTGCTGTCTAAGCTGACAGATGCGGTTTTACCTGCTAGCGACTGGGAAGCAAAACATACCCATTGGCCCCAGCCACTGTTACCCGTATCTGTGGAGTCAGGCATTGGCTTAGCAGACACCACACTATCGCTGCTGCAGCTGGGATACGAACAGTTTTTATCTGGCAACCATGTCGACTGGCGGCAGGTGATGCCGTTTTATGGCCAGCATCCCGTTAGGGATGTAGGTAATTAATCCTGGTTGGCTTGACCATCGCGACGACCGAGTTCATAGACACCGCTACTGATGCAGGCAATAATGCCCCAGCTGATTGTCCAGCTATGGCCTAAACCAACGTTAAGCAAATAGCTTAACAGACTGCCAACTAGTACAAAGGGCAAGATGCTGAGGATGGAAGCGTAGAGTTCTGAAAGGTTTGATTTCGTTGTTTGAGATCGCTTAGTAGAGGCCAACCACTTCATAGCCTGTTGTTCCAGAACAGTCACTAACCTAGAAACCAAGGGCGAAAACATCAGGTAAAGTGCCAGTGCCCACAAAAATATGCCAGAAATCCAAACCGGATCAACAATCATTGGATAAAAAATTCTAGAAGCCCTGATTTGAAATCGCACAAAGTGCCAGTCCAGTATTTTTGAGCTTCTTAAAATAAGTTTGCATAAATATAGTTTTGCACATAAACCTCGTCCAAGTTGAAACCTATAGATTCGTCACAAAGAAAATGCCAATTCTGGATGTGGGCAAGGTTTATACCCCATAAAGTGATCGCTAGAGGCTTTAGATAACCATTGCTATGGGCAGCTCATAATATTTTGAAGCTACTTCTTTGGCGAAAGAAATCAACAACAAGGCTTTAACATTTGAAGCCCTAATCACGACTCACTGCTTATCCCAAAGCTAGAACTTGAAGCAGACCTAGCGTTTGACCGTGACCGTAGTGCCTAGGTCTACATAGGTATATAAATCTTCAATATCCTCATTGAGCATACGAATACAGCCATGGGAGATCGCCTCCCCAATTAAACTTTCTTCATTGGTGCCGTGAAAGCCAATCTGACCATCATTGTTCGATAAAAAGCCAATCCAGTGTGAGCCTAGAGGGTTTTGCTTGTTACCTGCTGGGATGATTTCTCCAGTGATGGGATGTTCCCAGGCAGGATATTCACTCTTCTGAATCACCTCAAAGCTACCGACCGGTGTTTCCCACTCGGTCTGTCCAATGGCAACCAGGTATTGTTTGATGATTTCACCGTGATGATAAACGTCTATCGTGCGCTTGTTTAACTTCACGACAATTTCTATATCGGATGGGGGTGTGGATTTTGTTATACGAGGTCTACGTCCCTGGAAAATTGGGATACGAGTACTAAACGCATTAGTCTCTTGGTTTGAACGAGCATCTGCCGGTTGTAAATCCAATGGATCGCGCCACTGTAGCCAAGCCAAACCCAAGGCTGAACTAATACACAACAGGGCAAAACTACTGGCTAAGGGGTGAAGACCTTGCATTACGACAAAGGATAAGAAGACGTTACAGACAGTAGATCTCGCGACAACAGATATCTAATCAATATATGGGGTATCCACTCAAGCCGGGAAATTCTGGTTAAGTAGGAATCTAGAATCCAGGAGCCAGAATTTATAAGGGATATGGTTTCTGGCTCCTGACTTCTGACGTCTATCCTGAGGAAAACTTCCCGCTTTAAGTTGGTACCCAATATATGTTTATTTTGTCGGATTCATTGAATAAAGCCAGTAGGGCAATAATAAATGCAGCAGGTCTGTGGTCTGGGACGGGAGTTGTTAGAATCAAGAGTGCTGTGGACTACCTAACATAGCAACCCACTCGTAAAGGCAAATTAGTGTGACCGTTAAACCAGACTGGCTGAGGGTCAAAGCCCCTCAATGGGAAAGAGTTGGCAATGTTAAAGGTATTTTGCAAGACCTAGCCCTTAACACAGTATGTGAAGAGGCGTCTTGTCCAAATATTGGTGAGTGTTTTAATGCTGGAACGGCCACGTTTTTGATTATGGGACCTGCTTGTACGCGAGCCTGTCCTTACTGCGATATTAACTTTGAAAAAAAGCCCCAGGTTCTGGATCCTACTGAGCCTTTACGTTTGGGTGAGGCGGTACGACGCATGGGGTTAAACCATGTCGTAATTACCTCGGTAAACCGCGATGATCTCCCCGATGGTGGCGCTAGCCAATTTGTCCGCTGTATTGAGGAAACCCGGAAGCTATCGCCGAAAACCACTATTGAAGTATTAATTCCTGATATGTGTGGTAATTGGGATGCTCTGGCCATCATCCTGTCGGCTACCCCTGAGGTGATGAACCACAATACAGAGACTATCCCTCGGCTGTATCGCCGGGTAAGGCCCCAGGGCGACTACCGACGCAGTCTTGAGTTACTACAACGTACCCGTGAACTAGCACCCTGGGCCTACACCAAGTCAGGCATTATGGTGGGGCTTGGGGAAACCGATGATGAAGTGCGGCAAGTGATGACTGATCTGCGGGCTGTGGACTGCGATATCCTTACCATTGGTCAGTACTTACAGCCCACTCAAAAGCATCTTGGCGTAGAAGAGTTTGTCACCCCTGAACAGTTTGATCAGTGGCGACAGGCTGGGGAGGCCATGGGATTTTTACAGGTGGTGTCGTCACCCCTCACTCGTAGCTCTTATCACGCAGAAGAGGTCAGACGACTGATGGCTGAATATCCTCGAACAGCGCCCCCAGTCCCAAGCTATCTAGGCATTAAAGAGCGGTAGTGCTTTCTCTAAGGTGTGTCGTACTGACTGGGCCGAGGTTTCTAGCGCAGCTTGTTCATCCATGGTGAGGGATAGCTCAACAACGGAGTCTGCGCCATTCCTGTCGAGACGGCAGGGGACACCCAGATAAATATCATTGAGACCATACTGGCCATCAAGGTAGGCTGACACCGGTAAAATGGCTGACTGATTTTGAAGAATGGCGGCTACCATAGTGGCTGTTGCCGCTGCTGGAGCGTAGTATGCGCTGCTGGTTTTGAGGTGATTGACAATTTCTGCGCCACCGTGGCGGGTGCGGTCTACAAGTGCCTTAATTTTGGCAGCGGGCAGTAGGTCTGTTAGAGGAATGCTACTAACAGTGGTGTGACTGATCAGGGGAACCATCAAATCGCCATGGCCACCAAGGACCATGGTTGATACATCCTGGGGCGGAACGCTCAACTCGTGGGCAATAAATGTGCGAAATCTAGCGGAATCTAATATACCTGCCTGACCCATAACCCGGCTAGGGGGGAGGCCGCTTGCTTGCCAGGCCAGGTAAGCCATGATATCTAACGGGTTAGTGACCAGAATGAAATGGGCATTGGGCGAATGGGGTAAGGCCTTGGCAACGACATCTAAAATAATGCCACCATTGATCTTTAATAAATCATCCCTGGACATGCCTGGTTTGCGAGGCAATCCCGCTGTAATCACAATCACCTGGGAATCTGCTGTATCTTGATAGTCGTTGGTGCCAATGATGTGATGGTTGCAGCCTTCTAATGGACAAGCTTCGGCCATATCTAGGGCTAAGCCTTGGGGGCGACCGGTGACAATATCTAGTAGCACAACATTGCCTAAGTTTTGGGAGAGTAGACTGCGGGCCAGACTTGCACCGACATTACCAGCCCCGATGATAGAGATTGTTGGGATAGTGATAGACGTTGGTTTGGGAACAGTCGTTTGAAGGGATGGAATTGTTACTGCCATGGGACTCCTTACAGACCGCTTGAGGGCACCTTGGCCAATCAATTGCTGCAGGTCGCCCAGGGACGGTTCACTAAATGGGTTTAAGCTATACCCATGAAGCCAATAGTTTGGTTTTGGATCTAGCTATAGCTCCATTGTGTCCAGGGCAATTAACCTTGGGGGTATTCCATGGAGATTCTTAATACGTGGGGTTAATTGCTGCCCATTGACGTGGGGTATTTGTGTAGAGTCAAAAGGGCCAAGGTGATATTACTGAAACTCTTCGAGTTGAGCTAACTGTAGCCAAATATTGGGAGTGGGGACACGGCCAAATTTGACCAGGGCGTAGTCGTCACGAATGTCCATGATTTCTCCTTGGGTTTCAAAGATATAGGGGGGAAATCGAGTATCGCTGGCGGTGGCTTCTACACTGTTTTCTAGCTTTTCTCGTACAACGCGAACAAAAGTACCCTTTTTGATGGCCATCACTTAGAAAAATAACTGCTCAATATATTATCGCTTCACGATTCACTACTCACCTCTATTTCTGACAGTTGGGGCAATAATGAGCGGAGCGTCCGGCTAGTTTAATCCGTTTAATGTGAGTGCTGCACACTCGGCAGGGTTCGTCTTCGCGGTCGTAAACCCAGGCAACACCGCCGTAGTTGCCGTTGATGCCGTGGATGTCGCGGAAGTCGCTAAAGGTGGTACCTCCGGCTTCGATACTATCAGTAAGAACTTTTCGAATGGAGGTATGTAAGCGTTTGAGACGGGACTGAGAGATGCGATCGCACCTCACCTTGGGGCGAATACCGCTCAAAAACAACGCTTCGTCAGCATAGATATTGCCAATGCCTGCCACCATGGCCTGATCTAGGAGCAAATTTTTGACAGGTCGTTTTCTGTGTCTAAACCAATGCTGCATATAGTCTAAAGAAAACTCATCGGCAAAGGGTTCTGGACCTAACTTCTGTAAGCCTGTCATGATCTGCTCGGGCCGTTTGTCTGGAGGGACCCACCACAGCCGCCCAAAAGTCCTTTGATCAACGTAACGAAGCTCTCTTCCATGATCAAAAAAGAGACGTACACGGCAATGGGAGGACACTGGCATTGACTGCTCAACCCACAAGAGCTGTCCCGTCATACGTAGATGACATCCTAACCACCCAGCTGGTTGTTGTTGACGCTTTAAAACTGCCAGTAAATACTTGCCCCGGCGTTGCCATGCAGTAATTTCAGCCCCGAGGACCGCTGGTAAAAACTGCTCAATAGAAACGGGGTGAGCAATGCTGCGGTCTAGCAACACATTTCCACCCCGAATAGGTTGATTTCGAGTAACTCGACTGAGCCCTCGTCGAACAGTTTCTACCTCAGGAAGTTCTGGCAAGGTGTATTGACGAATAACTGCGCTAATTTTACCAAGCCGCCCTCAGCTGCTAACGCTACTAAACTTCCTTCAGCTCAGATTCGCCAAAGTTGTTGGTATTAACTCCGGCGTAGTTAACTTTGTCAAAACGAACAACTACTGGATACTTGATACCACTTTGGTCAACGGAAGCAACCGTACCAATATCTTGAAACCAATAAGACTCTTTCCGCAGGATACGTACTTTAGATCCACGCTTAACCATGAAGATTCCTCTCTTGTTCAAAGATGCATATTAATGCGAGCAGCAAGCTACCTGTTCACCAGATTACTACTCCTCTGAGCCTAACTGACATTCCGACCATTTAAGAATTGTTGCATATCGAAGATTTTGGCAATAATTCTTAAAGACCTCAAAAGATTGCTGATTTTCATGCAATAAGCTAAAGCCATCAAACGTCTTGAGCCATTTAGCTAGGAATGTTTGATGGCTCAAGATGGTTTCAAGGCTGTGTAGAGATGTGAAATAAAGCAGCTAAATGCCAGGACGAGCCAAAGATGGCAGACTGCTAATTGTGGAAACAGCCTCTGTTGAAGGTTCTTCTTCTTCAACTGGTTCGTCTGCGGCGGTCACCAGACGTTCTACCTCAATACCGTTCTCAACCAAAATTACTCGCGGTTCTATTGACCCCGTATCAATGCGCTTGACAAAGACGCTACCACCAGCAATTCTTTCACCTTGTCTGACATAGCGTTCTATTTCGTTCGGTGCTTTAACAATGGCATAAGGAGATCCACCAATTTGGATCACACCTGATACCCTAACAGCCCTAGCAGTGGTGGGCTGAGGAATTTCAGGTAATACTGCTATTTCCGGAGGTGCCGACTCGACCTGACGTTCTGATATGCTCGGGCGTCCCTCTTCAGTGCCACCAGCGTTTCTTGATGAGCCTGCTGGCACTGTACTTCCTCGGGTTAATGTCCTCGGGGAGGCTGGGCCAGAAGCAGCGTTGTTACTGCTAGCTCTAACGTTATTACTGCTGGCCCTAACGTTATTATTGCTAGCCCTTACCGCTTCTGGAACTTCGATCGGTTCAGGAGGAATTAGAGGAATTGTTAATTCTGCAAAGGGATCATTGCGAGTCCGCTCTACCCCAATAGCCCTTTCATTTGGATCGGTAGACTGAATTAAATCGCGGGCAATGATCGTAGGAGAATTTTCTGAGATTGAAACTATACCATCTGAATCTTCTCCCTCAGGGATATCAGGGAGCTTCCCTTCCGATTTTTTTATCGGTTGAGTAATTGGCTCAGTTGAGGGAGCTGGATCTTCAGCAACATCGGTGTTGCGATTAAAGAACCCACAACCGCTCAGGGAAATTGCCCCAGTTGTTATTAGCAATACCAAGAGCAGACGCTGCATCTTTCCATCCTCCAAGGTCTTTTGTTCGCAAAGTATAAAGCAAGATCTGCCGAATGCATAGAGGTTTAGACAAAATCTTTTTCCTCATCTTCCTGAGGAGTCATTAAATCTCTCAGTCGATTCAGTCCACTTTTAACTCGACGCGAAACAGTGACGGCACTAATACCCAACCGCTCAGCTGTTTCTTTCTGAGTCAAGTCATGTAGAAAAACAAATTCCAGTACTTCTTGTGTTCTACGTTCTAGCTGGGCGAGTCCTTGTTGTAGACGAATACGATCTTCCTGAGCTAATTGAAAACTTCGATACTTAGGATCAGGTAGCAAATCGCTGAGGGAAGCAGAACCACTCCCCTCGTCTTGGATGGGGGCATCTAGGCTTAATAGTGAGCGATTTCGACTGGCTAACTTAACATCTTGCCACTCTTGAACTGTAATTTTTAGATGGTCTGCAATTTCCTGGTCAGTGGGCTTACGGTCTAAGGTCTCTTGTAATTGACGAATCACCCGGGCTGATTGGTGCTGTAAGGATTGCCAACGTCTTGGTATGCGAACTATGGCGCTACGATCTCGCAAATAGTGTTGAATTTCGCCACGGATATAGGGAATAGCAAAGGAGCTAAATGCGTAACCCTTGGACATGTCAAAACGCTCAATGGCTCGAATGAGGCCCAAACTACCAACCTGCATCAGATCATCAAAGGTTTCATTCGAGTGGTATAACCAATGATGAGCTTCTCGGCGTACTAAGCCTAGGTTCATCTGTACTAGTTTGTTGCGTAGCTCAGGTGCATTGTTTTTTTGGTAATCATTCAGCAGTTCTAGAGTTTCGCTTTTGAGTGCGTTGTTGAGTTTAGACGACATGGGGAACCCCTTTGATGTTATATGCTCAACTCTATGCCCGCTGGGATAGATGCAGTATTGAGCTAAAAAAGATAGCAACTTAAATGGCTATCCACTATTGGATTAGTGCGCAAATGCCATACCCCAATAGTGGATAGCCTAGATAAAGTTCACAGTGACTGAAATCACAGCCTTCTAAATAATTAGTGACAGCCTAATCCTTAACATTTTCTCTTAACAACTAGGTATATACGGAAGTCTAGACCGATGGTTTTCAATAGGCTGCTCTGTAATCCTAATATTCTTTACGATAGCTTTACGTTGAGACCCTCATCTTTAAAGTGAGAAAGGGCAGCAGCTCCGGAAAGCTATCTACCCTACCCATAAGTTCGACCAGTTTTAATGTCTAAGAAATCCAGCTGGATGTAATGTCATCAGCATGAACTCTCAAAAGTGCTACGCATCAACGGTCTCTATGCGGCCATAAAATAAGCCTTGGACCTTAACATCAGAGGGCTCAGCTGTCCCCATGTCTGTGTCAGAAGGCTGCTCACACTCAAATGTGCCAGCAATTTCGCCTGTAATGCTATCTACCTTCTCAACTTGAAGGGACATGGTGCCTTGTCCAACTTTGAAGGCCTTCATATTCTCTTTGACTAACTCTTCGGTATCACCACCAGCTGGTAAAGCGACAGCAGTGTCATAGCCCGTGGTTAAACCACGACCTTTTGGATCCAAGAAATTAGATGTGCGGTAAGACGGCACACGATAGTCACCAATAAAGTCAGTAGATGACGTTACAGCATTCAACCCACTCTGAGACTTGGCAACTAGACCCTTGATAGTGAATAAGAAAGGAATCTCTTCACCGCCTGGTAGCAAAACAGTGACGGCCTGAAAATCCATGCCATCTTTTTCGCGGAATACAAGACTGCCGTCCTCATTAGCTTCTAGGGCACCACGTACCTGGTCCAAACTAGAGGTGTAGCGGGTTAAGGATTTGCCAGGGACAAATTCAGCTTCCCGACGCTTGTTAGCAGCTTCCTCTTTAACAAAGAAGCTAGTCGGCTCTAAGCATAGACCCGCAATCTGATATGATTGACCATCTTCAATAGCAATTTCCCCGCGACGAACACTAGAAATTTGGGGACAGCTGTTGGCTAATCCTGTATTTCTAATCTGGTCGTAGGTTAGGGGGGTGTTGCCGTCAGCACTAGGAACATCGCTACATGCTGTTAAAACACCCATGCAGAGTGCTAGAAATGCAACGATTAGGGCACGATACCTCATGGTTAACCTCAAACAAAAAAGATTTTATGTAAGAAAATTTGTCAGTGGTTATATAACCGACTAGGGGCTTATGATGTTGCCTATGCCTCAAGCTTTCTGTTGCAAAAAGCCCTTTACCTAGGCTTGCCGAAGACGCCCTCAGGATAGCCAACTAATCTTCCCGAGAGTATTTTACACGGACGAGCCCCCGGTGAATGCTGAAAATTACCAAATCTGGTGCATTGATTGGCACTTGGAGTCTAGATAGCGTTATCAGTGAGTTAATCACTAATTTGGTCTACACTATCTGCATCATTAGGCTTGGATTCTCTCAAAATTAATTAGAATTAACACTTAAACCACATTTAAGTTGAAACCTGTAGATTCTTCACCGGAGAAGCGGTCGTTCTGGGTGTGGACAAAATTTATATTTAATGGACCTGTTAGATGGAACTGTATTCTTCAGATACTGCCTGTGGGCCAATAGCTGATATTGAGGAAATTCGACTAGTGGTGCAAACAGCCGCTCAAAAGAGAGTAAAGGATTGTGAGGCTCTCCTGGCGTTGTTAAGGCAATTAGAAGAACTCCATCGGGATATTCGTGAGACCCTCTTTCAGGAGTCGTTACCTACTAATCGGCAGCACTTGTATCATTTGCTGCGGGATATTGAGGTTAATGGTGGATGGCCTTATATACAGCGAATGAAGCTCACAGAGTTACTCAAAACTATAGAGAATGACTCTGGGGTAGAAATGCCGAGTAAGTAGTCATGTTTGTCATAACTTAATGGGTGTTGGCTGTTCTATGGCTAACACGATGGTTTTGTGAACATTTACACAAAGGGTGATACAATCTGCCAGTTTTTAGGGCTGGGTTTAAGTGATGGATTAGTTGCTTGAGGTTGGTTGCGGGTTGGCATATTTTTGCAACGGCCCTGTTAGTTGTTCGTCGTGGTATTGCATGGCTATGGTAGGTCTTCAGCATTTGAGTCATCGTTGTTTAGCAGGGTTGTTGGCCTTATTGAGTGTGGCTACAATGCATCGCCCTGGGTTAGCTCAAGTCGGTGAACTCAATCGCTATTGCCAATTGTCTCAAGTTGAAGTTGATGCTAAGGAGGACTTACGGCAGCAGGCGGCTAATGGAGATGCGGTTGCGATCGCACAATACGGGGATCTGCTCAAACGCCATACTGATATGTTGCGCTCGTGTCGTCAGCGTCAGTGGCCTCGGCAACAGGCAATTTGGCTCAGGCTATATCCTTGTGATTTGCGGCCAGGGGTTCTGGATGCCTTGATGGATCGGGTGGTTAACCTGGGGTATACCGAAGTTTATGTCGAGGTGTTTTATAACGGTCAGGTCCTGCTTCCCAAGCAAGAAAACCGGACTGCATGGCCCAGTGTGGTTCAGCAAAAGGGATATGAAAATCGAGATTTGTTGGCAGATGCGATCGCAGCAGGGCGTCGACGTGGGCTCAAAGTCTATGCCTGGATGTTTACGATGAACTTTGGCTATTCCTATGGCCAGAGACGCGATCGCCAACAAGTATTAGCCCGTAATGGTAATGGTGAAACTACGTCAGCCTTTGCCAGTCGTGGTGGTAGTAATAATCCTGAAGAAATTTTTATTGATCCCTATAACTATCAGGCCCAGAGCGATTACCTACGCATGTTGGCTTTGGTCTTGCAGCGTAAACCTGATGGTGTCCTCTTCGACTATATTCGCTATCCAAGAGGGTCTGGCAGCAATTCAGTTGTAGGCCAGGTGGGCGATTTGTGGATCTATGGCAATGCTGCTCAAAATTCATTGATTCAGAGAGCCTTGAATAATAAAGGTAGAGAGCTTATTCGTCAGTTTCTCAATCGAGGCTACTTAACTGATGGAGACCTTGATCGCATTGATCGGCAGTTTCCTAATGAAGCGGAACCGTTATGGCAAAGTCGCAGGGAGAATGGTAGTACGAGCGATTTACCTGCGGCTGCCCGTCGTCCCGTTTTGCAGTTAGAACTATGGCGATTAAGCGTTGCCCATGCTGTCCAAGGTGTCATTGACTTTCTCAATGCAGCGGCTCAGCCAGTAAAGCAGCAAAATATTCCTGTGGGAGCTGTTTTTTTTCCCAGTGCCAATCAACCTGTTGGTACCCAAGGTTACGATTCGCGGTTACAACACTGGAATCGTTTTCCTACCTCAATAAGCTGGCACCCAATGGCCTATAGCATTTGCGGCAATACGCGTTGCATTGTGCAAGAGGTGCAGTCAGTGCTACGGCAAGGCAATGCTAGGAATGTTCGGCCTGCTCTGGCAGGAGTATGGGGAAAATCTATCAACAATCGACCATCCTTAGAAGCCCAGATGGCTGCTATTCAGCAGGCCGCCCCGAATATTAATTCAGTCAGCCATTTTGCCTATTCTTGGCAAGATCCAGAATTTGATCGAGTTAGGAAATTTTGCGCTTTACCTTAAACCATTGCAAAATTAACCAATGGAGTTAGTTTCGGGGCTGTGATACATTTTGCTACTATTCCACACCTTCAATGCGGTTTTCCACTTCCTCGTAAAGTTCCTGCAAACGCTCAATGTTTTCATCGCTAGTTTCCCAGTAGCCTCGACCATTGACTTCCAGTAAGGTAGTCACCATGCGACGGAAGGAATTGGGGTTAAGATCCATGAGCCGCTTACACATTTCCTCATCTTGAATAAATGTGGTGTTGGTATCTTCGTAAACCCAGTTGTCTACGGCATCAGCTGTGGCGGACCATCCCATTGTGTTCACCAAGCGGTTAGATAGTTCGCGCACACCTTCGTAGCCGTTAGACAACATACCTTCGTACCACTTCGGATTGAGCAACTTAGTACGGGAATCCAAACGAACTGTTTCAGATAGGGTACGTACCTGAGCATTTGCAGTGGTGGTATCGGCCACAAAGGAAGAGGGCTTTTTGCCATCATCACGCAGCTGGCTAATCACCTTAGTGGGATCAGAATCAAAATAATGGGAAACGTCAGTTAGCGAAATTTCAGACGAGTCCAGATTTTGGAAGGTGACATCAGCTGTTTTCAGAGATGCCTCAAACAAGTCGCGCGACTGGTCCATAACACCAGGATTGTCGGAGTTAAAGGCAAAGGACTTGCGCTTTAGGTACATTTCCTGCAGTTCGGCTTCCTCTTCCCAACTACTGTTTTCAACCGCCAGGTTGACGTTTGCTGCATAGGAGCCCGATGCATTAGAAAAAATCCGAGTAGCTGCTTCTCGAAGGGACAACCCCATGTCCTCGGCCTGCTTTAGAGCGTGTTTACGGACAAAGTTCATCTCCAGGGGCTCATCCGCTTCAGCGGCCATTTTCACAGCTCGGTCTAGTAGAGCCATTTGGTTGACAAATAGATCGCGGAATACGCCAGAACAATTAATAACTACGTCGATGCGTGGACGGCCTAATTCTTCTAGGGGAACAATCTCTAGCTTGTTCACTCGTCCTAATGCATCGGGAATCGGCTTAACACCGACAAACCATAACATCTGAGCCAAAGACTCACCATAGGTTTTAATGTTGTCGGTACCCCAGAGCACGGAAGCAATGGTTTCAGGATATTGGCCACCGTTCTCTTGGCGCTGACGCTCTAGCAGTCGATCTACTACGATCTTGGCGGACTGAACTGCTGCAGTTGTCGGAATGGACTGAGGATCCAGGGCATGCAGGTTTTTGCCAGTAGGCAGAACATCTGGGTTGCGTATGGGGTCTCCTCCAGGACCCGGTAAGATATATTCCCCATCCAATGCTCTTAACAAAGAGGACAGCTCATTATCGGCAACAACTTGCTTCAAGCAGAACTGGAGATACTCAAACAAAGGTTTGAGAGCGTTCTCGTCGACATTCTGGTAACCATGCCTATGCAGTGCGTCTACCCAAGGATCTCGGCGCTTACCAACGTTAAAGATCGTCAGCATCGTCTTGAGGGAGACACGACCTTCATCATCTACCTGTTCATTAACGATGGCACCAACAGCAGCCCGAGTGGCTTCATTGATGTCGTACAAGAGCTGGACGTCATCTAAAACACCCAGGTCACTATTGTTGTAGATTTCATCAATGTCACGTTTGATGCTCTCGGCAATGATGCGCTGCAAACTCTTAAAGCCTTCTTCTTCACGATCGAGACTCGCGATATTCACCAGGGTAGCCACTGCTTCTTCAGCGGTGGGGGGCTTGCCAATAACGTGTAGACCACAGGGCAATAGACGAGATTCGATTTCCATCAGTTTGATGTAAATCTTACCGACGAGGGTATCGCGCTCTTCCTTACTGATCTCGCTAGCGTCGTCTACATCCGGTAGAGGCACGTCGCGTTCCAGATTAACCTGACGAGCTTGTTCGATAATGGCATTGACAATAGAAATGGCGCGACCACCTTCTTTGAGACTTTGATAGGAGCCAATTAATTCGCTCAGCTCCTTTAGCCCCTTGTATAAACCTGCATTTTCTGCTGGCGGTGTGAGGTAACTGATGGTTTCTGCATAGCCACGGCGTTTTGCAATGGTGGCTTCAGAGGGGTTATTGGCAGCATAGTAGTAGAGGTTTGGCGTGCTGCCGATTAAGTTATCGGGATAGCACTGTCCAGACATTCCCATCTGTTTACCGGGCATAAATTCCAGGGAGCCATGGGTACCAAAATGCAGCACTGCATCCGCTTTCCAAATCTTCTCGATAAAGGTGTAGTAAGCGGCAAAGCCATGGTGGGGGCTAGCCGAGCGGGAGAATAGGAGTCGCATGGGGTCACCTTCATACCCGAAGGTAGGCTGTACCCCAATAAACAGATTGCCGTAGGTCTTTCCGTAAACCAACAGACTCTGACCATCGGTGTTGAGGTTTCCTGGGGGTGGACCCCAGTTCTCTTCTAGACGCTCTGAGTAAGGCGTGAGCTGTTCATACTCGGCCACCGACATGCGATAGGCGATGTTTAGTTCGGGACTGTTGTACTGGGCTTGAGCATCGTTGATCACCTCAAGCATCAAATCCTCAGCTGATTCAGGCATGTCTTTGATGGTGTAGCCCTGGGCATGCATTTCGACCATGGCTTCATAAATCGAGCCAAAGACATTCAGGTAAGCAGCGGTACCTACATTACCCTTGTCAGGGGGGAAGCTAAAGACGGTAATGGCCAGCTTCTTGTTCGCTCGCTCAACTCGACGTAGATTGGCCCACTTAAGAGCACGCTGGGAAATGATTTCAACCCGATCCTGGATAGTAATTGCGCGACCCGTCATGCCATCACGACCTGAAACCACAATGGGGTCAATGGCTCCGTCCAGTTCAGGAATTGCCATTTGTAAGGCAACCTGAATTGGGTGCAGACCCAGGTCACTGCTTTCCCACTCTTCAGTTGTTTGAAAGACTAGGGGCAGGGCCACCATGTAGGGACGGTTGAGTCTCTGTAGGGACTCGATTGCTTTGGGGTGATCTTGACGGGCGGGACCACCTACTAGCGCAAAGCCAGTTAGAGAGACAACGGAGTCTACTAGCGGTTCCTGACTCACTGGCTCATAAAAGAACTGCTCTACCGGCTTAGAGAAATCAAGGCCACCCGCAAAGACTGGAATGATCCGAGCACCCAAATATTCAAGTTCCTGGACCATAGAAGCATAGTGAGCTTCATCACCGGTTACTAGGTGCGTGCGCTGTAGTACTAGACCCACGCAGGGAGCGTCATCGCGTTTATGGGAGGCTGGTAGGTCGTGGCGTGAGTTATACCAGTTAAGGTATTCCTTAACATCTTCATACATACAGGGGGCGAGGGGATGCCAGATACCAGTATCGGGATAGGTGATGGGTTCCTCGTACTCCATCTTGTCTGGCGCACCTTCGATACCCTTATCGCCGAACATATAGCGGTCAGCCAGCATCAGCATGAAGTTCTCCAGGTTTTCGGGAGAACCGCCCAGCCAATACTGAAAGCTGAGCATAAAGTTACGGGCATCTTGAGCTTTGTCTACTGGCAGGTACTTAAGTACCTTTGGAAGGGTGCGCAGTAGCTTGAGCATAGCGTCTTCAAAGCTGCCGCCTTGCTTTTGGCGACGCTTTTTCATGAATTCGCCAATGGCACTCTTGGACTGACCCAGTTGAGCCATGGAAAAGCTGCCCATTTTGTTGAGGCGCATTACCTGGGGCATGGATGGGAAAACCACTGCTACATCGAGGTTGTCACGGTGAGGGGTAACGGCTGCAACAACCTTCTCAGCCAGCTCTTCGATAAAGATTAGGGAGGCTACAAAAACATTTGCTTTGGAGACGTCCTCTTTAAATGCTTCGTAGTTTGCATTGTCACGAAGTTCTTCAATCAGATAGCCACTAACTTCTACAGCAATGTGAGGATTTTTAGCGTTAATGGACTTAACAGCTGCTGATAAAGCACTTTGATACTGTGGCTCTAAAACGACGTAGACCACTTTCATCAAGGACCGTTCGCCAAGATTCTCGGGTGAGATATGTCTCACAGTGGGCTTGACGTTGGTGAACATGCAGTTTACTCCTTCCTCTGTTTTTAACCTTATCTACGTCCAGAACGGTTGTTTCAGTAATCACGCAACGTAAAAAAACGTTTTACAAAATTGAAGTGGCTACTGTATTGAGAAACACTCAATAACATCTAAATAGGTCTTTAAACCTATTGTGTTTGTATCAGAAAATCCCTGCTGACTAGGGATACAGCTATGGATGCGATACAAATTGACATATTGCAACCTACTTTATGTAACGGATTCGTTACATAAAGTGAGAGTAGTACTTATCCTTATACTTCAAATAAAGTAAAAAAATAAGGGTTGACAAAACTGGTCTTATGATAATTTCGCTGGTTTTAGGATTTTGCCTTTGCCAGTGCAACAATCTTCCATAAAATCTGAAATCTAAGAGATTTTCTATTGTTTTTTTGGGGGGTGGTTATGCAGATTTTGGTGATGGGTGGAACTCGATTTATTGGGGTTTATCTGACGCGTTTATTGCGGTTGGCAGGTCATGAGGTGACGCTGCTGAACCGGGGCAATCGGCCTGCGCCTGAAGGGGTGGAAGTGGTGAGGTGCGATCGCAAATCCCCCGATACTCTCAAAGCAGCCTTATCTAACAGAGCCTTTGACGTCATCTATGACAATAACGGTCGCGAGCTGAGCGACACCCAGCCCTTGGTTGAACTCTTTGGAGGCACCGTCAAGCAATTTATTTACGTCAGCTCAGCCGGTGTTTATCTCAAAAGCGATCAGATGCCCCATATTGAGGGCGACCCCGTTGACCCCAACAGCCGTCATAAAGGTAAGCACCACACCGAAGATTATCTAATGCGTCAGGGTGTCCCCTTCACCTCCATTCGACCGGTCTATATCTATGGGCCAAAAAACTATAACCCAGTGGAAAAATGGTTTTTTGATCGCCTCAGCCATGACCGTCCATTACTTATTCCAGGGGATGGTAAAGCGATCACTCAGCTAGGTCACTGTGAAGACTTGGCCCGAGCCATGGTGGCTGTCTTAGGTAACCCCAAGGCCATTGGTCAGATTTACAACATTTCAGGGAATCGCTATGTCACTTTTGATGGCTTGGCCCATGCCTGTGCTGACGCCATGGGTAAGGCAGCTCCAGATATTCGCCATTATGACCCGAAGCAATTTGACTTTGGTAAGCGTAAGGCCTTTCCCATGCGGGTACAGCACTTTTTTGCGGCCATTAACAAAGCCCAACGCGAGCTTGATTGGTATCCTCGCTATAGTTTGGTCAATGGCCTCAAAGATTCCTATCAGAACGATTACTTGCAGTCGGAGCAATCGGTGGACTTTGATTTAGACGAACAAATTCTGGCAGCTATGTAGCCTTATCAGGCGGCCCAACCCTCCCTAGAACCGAAATCCAGGTTCGGTAACCCCCCCTTCAGGGAATTGCTCAGGATTAGCACTATAGTAATGAGCTTTTAAGAAACCAATTTTCAGGTTTGTGTAGGAGCAACGCTATTGCTGATTGATGGGATATGCCTAAATCAGTAGAGCTAAGGATATGATTCAGCCGGAGCAATTGATATGGGAAAAGTAGTTGGAATTGACTTAGGTACTACAAACTCTGTAGTCGCTGTAATGGAAGGGGGTAAGCCCACTGTAATTGCAAACGCAGAAGGCTTTCGTACCACACCCTCTGTGGTTGCCTATGCCAAGAGTGGCGACCGCTTAGTGGGGCAAATTGCCAAGCGTCAAGCTGTCATGAACCCCATGAATACGTTTTATTCCGTAAAGCGTTTCATCGGTCGTCGCAATGACGAAGTTGGTAACGAGTCTTCAGAAGTTCCTTATAACGTTCTAAACGTCAACGGCAATGTAAAAATTGAGTGCACCAACGCTGATAAGCAGTTTGCCCCCGAAGAAATTTCTGCCCAGGTATTGCGTAAGCTTGCGGATGACGCCAGTAAGTATCTCGGTGACCAGGTCACTCAGGCAGTGATTACTGTTCCCGCTTACTTTAACGACTCCCAGCGTCAGGCAACTAAGGATGCTGGTCGAATTGCTGGTCTAGAAGTATTACGGATTATCAACGAACCAACGGCGGCTGCCTTGGCCTATGGCTTGGATAAGAAGAGCAATGAGACCATTCTGGTTTTTGACTTGGGGGGTGGTACCTTCGACGTTTCTATTCTGGAAGTAGGCGACGGTGTCTTTGAAGTATTGTCTACATCTGGTGATACCCACCTGGGGGGTGACGACTTTGACAAGAAGATCGTGGATCACTTGGCTGAGCAGTTTATGTCTCAGGAAGGTATTGACCTGCGTAAGGACAAGCAAGCGCTACAGCGCTTAACTGAGGCAGCTGAAAAAGCCAAGATTGAGCTTTCTAGCGTTACCCAGGCAGAAATCAACCTGCCCTTTATTACTGCTACTCAGGATGGTCCTAAGCACCTTGACCTTACCTTGACTCGGGCACAGTTTGAAGAGCTAGCGTCTGATCTAATTGACCGTTGTGGTGTCCCGGTAGAAAACGCTATTCGCGATGCCAAGCTGGCTAAGGGGGACATCAATGAAGTTGTACTGGTGGGTGGTTCCACTCGTATTCCTGCGGTTCAAGAGCTAGTCACTAAGATCTTGGGTAAAGAGCCCAACCAGAGTGTTAACCCTGACGAAGTGGTTGCCATTGGGGCGGCGATTCAGGGGGGTGTCTTGGCAGGTGAAGTCAAGGATATCTTGCTGCTCGACGTGACGCCTCTATCCTTGGGTGTAGAAACTCTGGGGGGTGTCATGACTAAGCTAATCCCCAGAAATACCACAATTCCTACCAAGAAGTCTGAGGTATTCTCCACAGCGGTAGACGGTCAGACTAACGTTGAAATTCATGTGCTCCAGGGTGAGCGTGAGATGGCCAACGATAATAAAGACCTGGGTGTGTTCCGTCTAGATGGAATTCCGCCTGCGCCCCGTGGGGTACCTCAAATTGAGGTCACATTTGATATCGATGCCAACGGTATTTTGAACGTCACCGCTAAGGATAAGGGTACTGGTAAGGAACAGTCTATTAGTATCACGGGTGCGTCCACCCTCTCTGACGATGAAGTTGACCGGATGGTGCGAGATGCGGAAGCCAATGCCTCTGCTGATAAAGAGCGCCGCGATAAGATCGATGTCAAGAACCAGGCCGATTCGTTGGTTTACCAGGCTGAGAAGCAAATGGGTGAATTGGGCGATAAGGTTTCTGAGGATGATAAGTCCAAAGTGGAAACTGAGATTGCCAGTTTGAAGGACGCGCTTGCATCCGATGATGCTGACAAGATCAAAGCAGGCACTGAGTCGTTACAGCAAGCACTATTTGCCTTGAGCAGCAGTATGTACGGCGGTGCTGATGCAGCAGCAGCGGCGGCTGATCCAGGCGCTGCTGGCGGTGGTGATGCCCCCAGCGGTGGCGGTGACGACGATGTCATTGATGCCGAATTCTCAGAAGAAAACGATAAGTAACTTCAACCACCACGGCGGCTCTCCTTTTAGGATTAGCTGCCGTGGCATAGCCGACAAACTTGCTCCGGCTAGCAAGGGGGTGGATGGTTTTACCATTCACCTTTTTTTGTTGTCTTAAATGCTTTGTAACCTCTGTCAGGTTAGTTCAGGCAATAGATATGCCCAAAAGTCTCTAATGACAACAGCTAACCTGATCCGATATCGACGAATAAATTACTGCCTGCAACAACTCTCAGCTTTAGCTCAGGCTTTGATGTATTTACACAAATTTCTGTAGTTTTTGATACATAGACTCTCAGGAGGGATTCAGGCTACTAATCTATGTTTCCTATTGTTAGGAATTCCTAGTTGGATGACCTGGCAAAAACATTATTTCCAGCTTTCTCTAGACCAGCAAAGCCAATTTTTATATAGATACATAGGGGATTAGAACATTGCTGTTCATTTCTTAAGAGGAATTGAACAGCATCCTCGGGGATTAGTCTGAGGATGGTTGCTTATGTTCTATTTAAGAAAAATTCTTGTTTGGTGATAGAGCTTGCTGCGTTGAAATGTGTGGTGATTAAGGAAAAGACATGCTTTCTAATTCAATGCGTAACGCACTGTTGGCTGGTGCTCTGTTCACAGCAACCGCTGGTCAATCAATGGCGGCAGAAACTGTTGCTATCGATGGTTCATCTTTAGAAAATTCCACGATTCAGCTGGCTCAAGTAACTAGTGTGTCTGAGTTATCTGACGTACTCCCCTCTGACTGGGCTTACACTGCATTGCAGCGTCTGGTAGAAGAGTATGGTTGCCTTGAGGGCTACCCTGATCGCTCATACCGTGGTAATCGCGCGATGACTCGCTATGAGTTTGCTGCCGGTCTGAATGCTTGTTTGGATGTCATTGTGCAGCTGATTGATGGTGGCGATGGCACTGAGCTTGAAACAGTTCGCCGCTTACAAGAAGAGTTTGCCGCTGAGTTGGCGACTATTCGTGGTCGTGTTGATACCCTCGAAGCTGATGTGGCTGAGCTAGAAGCTAACCAGTTTTCGACTACAACTAAGTTAAAAGGTCAATTAGATAGTCAACTCGTCATTCCATTTGACGCTCCTGACGATGTTGATGAAGTCACGTTCGAATACCGGGCTCGCTTGAACTTCGATACTAGTTTTACTGGTGAAGATCGTCTGCGTCTACGTTTACAGGCGTCTGATGATATGGATGCGCCTAATGATTATTTGCTTGATGGTCTTGCAGATTCCAGTGGCAGCGGTGGGGAAGACAATCTTATACTCGATGACGTTCTATATCAGTTCCCACTGGGCGATCGCATTGACGTAGAAATTGCTCTAAACAGCCGTTCTGCTGGTCAGCTAAACAGTAGCAATATAGTACCTTACGCTAGCAATGCTGTGGCTGAATTTGGTGAAGATGGTTTCTTTGAGTCCGCCTTTGACCAGGATGACAACTTTGCTATCGGTACTAACATTTCCTTGACCGATAACATCGTCCTGGACCTTGCCTTCTCTGCTGATGATACTAATAACTCTGAAACTGATTTCTTCGATGAGTATGAGTACTTAGTTCAGCTCAACTATCTTAGCGATGGGCTGATTGATGCAGCTGTCGTATTTCAAGATGGTGAAGACCCCAACACGACTGTTGATTATGTCATTGGTGGTCTGCTGAATTTTGACTTTGGTGCCCTTGAGCTGGGTGGCTACTATGCCTTTATTGAAGGAGAAGGTGGCATCGGTGAGCAAGAAGAATGGCAGGTTGGTATTGCTGTGAATGACTTCTTAGCCCCTGGCAATCAACTAGGCATCTATGGTGGCGACGCCTTTGATGAGGACAATGCTCCGTTTAACTTTGATAGTGACGCCGTCATTATTGAAGGATATTACGCGATGAAACTGAACAAGTATCTGACCATTACTCCTGCACTAATTTATGCTGACCCCGATGGTGTAGATGGCAATACTGAGGAAGGCTTTATTGGCGTTCTTCGGACTACCTTCAAGTTCTAGCGGGTTCCTGTTCGATTTTTCTCACACCTGACTAAGGCCATCAGTTTTAAACTGGTGGCTTTTTTTTGTTGTCTATGGTCGTTTCCTATTAGTGTTGCAGAATCTATTTAAGGCCAATCAGCGAAACAAGACTCTGACCAGTGAAATACTCGATGGCGATCAAAATTAAGAAACCTACCATGGCAGCTCGTCCATTGAGCTGTTCAGCATATTCGTTAAACCCGTTTTTGGGGCGTTCAAGTTTGGGGCTAATGGAAGGCTTAATGTCAGTCACGATGTTAGACGCTGCGTTATACCTACTTATTCTCGCTATCAAAGGGAAAGTTCGTCAATCAGTTTTCACAGTTGGGGAATTTTACCCTAGATAAGTTTTCCTTTATGTAAGAGCGTTAAGCTAGAGCTAGGCGTCTGTGCAGGCTATGGCTGTTTACAGGGGAGGTAGTACCTATGCAAATTGGTGTGCCCAAAGAGATCAAAAATCTAGAGTTTCGGGTAGGTCTGAGTCCCAGTAGCGTCAGAACACTTACAGAACAGGGGCATCAGGTCAAGGTAGAGACTGATGCTGGCGTGGGTTCAGGATTTAGCAATGACGATTATCAACAGGCCGGTGCAACGATTGTGACGGCATCCGATGCTTGGCAGCAGGCCATGGTGGTCAAGGTTAAAGAGCCATTGTCTAAGGAATATGACTATCTGCAGCCAGACCAGCTGCTGTTTACTTATCTGCATTTGGCCGCTAGTCGAGAGCTGACTGAGGCGTTAATGCAGAGTGGTGCGACGGCCATCGCTTACGAAACGGTTGAGAAAAACCATCAGCGTCCTTTGCTCACACCCATGAGTATCATTGCTGGACGGTTATCGGTGCAGTTTGGGGCCAGGTTTCTGGAAAAACAACAGGGAGGCCGAGGGGTTTTACTAGGGGGTATTCCGGGGGTCTGTCCAGGGCATGTGGTGGTGCTAGGGGGCGGTGTTGTCGGCACCGAGGCGACCAAAATGGCTGTAGGTCTTGGTGCTCAGGTGACCCTGATTGATATCAATCTAGAGCGTTTAAATCAACTAGAAGAATTATTTGGTTCACGGGTGCAGTTGCTTTATAGCAACTCCGCCAATATTGAATTAGCCGTTTCTCAGGCAGATTTACTGATTGGTGCTGTCTTGGTGCCTGGGCGTCGACCGCCGACGTTGGTTTCCTCGGCCCTGGTGGAAAAGATGCCTGAGGGCGCTGTGATTGTCGATGTGGCGGTCGATCAGGGAGGCTGTATTGAAACAGTGCGACCCACATCCCACAGTGAACCGATTTATGTGGAGTCAGGTGTATTGCATTATGGGGTGCCGAATATGCCGGGGGCGGTGCCTCGGACAGCAACGGCGGCGTTGAATAACAGCACCTTGCCCTATGTGCTTAAGTTAGCCGATATGGGGTTAGATGCCTTGGCTACAGATAGTGCTCTAGCCGAAGGACTCAATGTTGTCAATAACCAGTTAGTGCATCCAGCGGTTAAAGCGTCCTTTCCAGACCTGTAGTGTTTTAGAGATTGATAGGGTTTTGTCACCCGATTAAATGGGTTTTCTAACCCTGAAGATTTAACATGGCCTGGCGGGTTTGCATTTGTAGCCAGCCTACTTGTTCATGTTTATCCAGATGGGCAACGGGTCTCAGGGTAATGGCTTTACCGATTCTTATGTCGGCAGCGCGGTAACGAGCGATGGATTGAACATTAGCCAGGTCGTAATGCTGTTCTATGTGGGGACGTATGGCAGGTGGGATGGTGATAGGTTCTAGTTTTTCTGCCTTGGGGATGATCATGGCTGGAATGACGGGCACTTGTGCACCGTAAGCTAGATGGGCAAAGCCTGATTGCAATTGGGCCAGGGGCGCATTAAAGTCGTTGGCAAAGATATAATCTTCACCTTCAGGGAAAATACCCAGCAGCTTTCCCTGCCGGAGGCGATGGAAGGCTTGTTTGATGGATGATGGGGTTGGCTGTCCTTCGGTTTTGACCGGTACCATGCCCGTGAGGTTGAGAACTTGACTAGTGACCGGTACGGCTGTCATATAATCGGCCACCATCCAAGCGATATAACGGGGTAGGGCCATGGTTATGAGCAGACCGTCGGTGTCGGAACGGTGGTTGCAGACGATGATGGCTGCACCATGCTGGGGAATATGGTTGACGCCATAGGTTGCGATCGCAACTCCCCTCAACAAAAAAGGACGTAACAGCCAACGCAGGCTATGGTAGAAAGCTATTTGAACATCCATACCGTCATCATTGAGAATGATAGTGAACCTGACGTCATCTAGGCTAGCGCTTTCGGGGTATTACCCCCCATCAAAAAAATCTATGACCCCTGAAGAACTTTATAAATTAGCCGCTGTATTAGATGCCTCCATGGGCAATGGGGTATAGGCGACGTTTGGTTTGATGGCAATGGTGGAATATGGTTTCATACTTAACCCAATTTTTTCCATGCCTACACCCCGCGAAATTTTAGAGGCCCTATTGCCTAGTCTGAAAATAGCCGCAGGCTATGCCCAGAAAATTCAGACCAGTATTGCGGCCCATCCCGATAAGTTTGACTCCGAAAATTTCTTTGCGACAGCCTTGACCGATGCCGATCTTTCCATTCAAACGTTTATTGAAGTAACTCTACTGTCACTCTTTCCTGATATTCGTTTCTATGGTGAAGAGTTTGAGAAAACCTACAACACTAAATATTTTCGCTCCATTGAACTAGGCCCCCAGGATGACTATCTGGTCACCCTCGACCCCATCGACGGTACCCGGTTTTATATGGATGGTCATCCCAACTATCAGATTATTCTTACCGTTCTCAATGCAGATAGTTTTGAAGCGGTGATTGCCCTCAGTCCGGCGCTGGATCGGTTTTATTACAGCCTGCGCGGGCAAGGCACCTTTTACGGCACCCTAGCCGATAACCTGGATAGCTGCCAACCCTTAAAAATAGAGACGCCCAAGGATCAAGTATTGTTGAGCTGGGCGCTGACCCATCTGGCCGATGCTTTGCAGGGACAATTTGAAACAATTTGTGTCAAGACTGACTATTCCCGAGAAGTTGCGATTCCAAATACCAATGGTTTGTTAACGGGGGACTTGACCGGAGTGATTTTGGCAGCGGGGCAATTTATTGATGGCGCTGCCCTTAGCTGGATGGCTCAGGAAATGGGCTATATCATCACCGATCATCAGGGCAATCCGCTGCCTGCGCTGAGTGAGTGTGAAGACTATAAGTGGCCAGGTATTGTGGTGGGCTCATCGCCAGAGGTACACCAAAAACTTTTGGCGGTGTTTTTGCAGTAATCCGACGTAATCGCTAAAACCTGGTTATAGGCGTAGACCTATCCATACGCTATCAAAATTTTCATTAACCCCGATTAACAGGACAATCCTGTACGGGGGCAGTAAGGGGCAATCCCTTGTGGATGCCCTGCTGATATCGGCTATCCACAAGGATTTCGTATCGGTTCGATAGATTCGTAGGGTGGGCATGACCCACCATTCTAATTAATCGTCCTTAGGAAACTTACATTTCACCTCGACCTCAAAGTTGCTCTCAGCTGAGCCGTTAACCAGCACCGGGACATTCGCACCACCGCTAAACTTGAGCCCAAACTTAAAATTCAGTTCTTCCACCTCTGCACCGCCCATATTTTTAAACGCATCAATCACAAACCTGGCGTAGGTGCTAATGGTGCCATTGATTTCTCGCAGTTTGACCAACGTTTCTTTAGCAACGGTGGAGCGAGGTTGACTACCGTAAGATTCATCGTCGTCCCAAAGGGTACCATCGCGTTTGGCATCTTTTTTAGGGGCACTGGGCACAACATCATCATCGGTTTGAATATAAACGGTATATTCGGCACCGGACTCGTCTTGGACCACATAGGGTTGAATTTTGCTCATGGGGGGAATTAGGAAATTGCTAGATAATCAGACCGGATCGGGAATGTTCGCTATGGTATTTGGAGAAATTGATAGATACGTTGAACCTTAAGCCTTTGTTTGTGTGGCATGGCTAAATACGCCCTGGTAATCGGTCTAACTGACTATAGTAATGACTTTAACCCGCTCACCAGACCGGCAGCGGATGCTCAGGCCGTAGCCCAGATACTACAGACCAGCGGCTATCGCATTACGCCGATTTTAGCGGCGGCAAACTACGACGATATTGTGGCCCAGCTAAAATCGTTTTTGCAGCAGACGGCCCATAAACATGAGGCGCTGATCTACATCACGGGCCATAGCTTTCTCGTGCAAGACGACTTGACTGACGAGCAGGCTGGCTATATTGCTACCTCTGACTGTCGGGTGCGGTACGACGGCAACGACACCATTGTGGAACAGCGCGGTGGCATTCCGTTTGTGAACTTTAACAAGCTGATTGCCAGGGCAGAGTTAAGTAATTTGGTGCTGCTGTTGGATACCTGCCATAGTGGTGGGCTGATTGAGCAGGGGCTGTTTCAGCAGAGCTTTAGCAGCTTTGGCCAAAAGACCGACTACTTTTTTATTACCGCTGCCCGCAGTTCAGAAGCGGCCTGGGCTAAGGCGGGGGCGGAGCACAGCGTATTTACAACGGCATTGCTGAGTGGGTTGGCAGCAGAAAATGCGCCAGAGGGTGGAGCCATTACTGGGGATGATTTGTTTGCCCATATTGTTCGGCAGGTGAAGCATGAGCAGCAGGAACCCATGCGGCTGGGCCAGGGACGGTCGATTGAGATTGTGCGCCATGGCACAGCCAAACTGAATGCCCAAGTAAGTGAAAAGAACCCCTATCAAGGTCTAAAGGCGTTTGACGAAGACTCTAAAGCGTTCTTTTTTGGGCGAGAAAGAGAGATTGAGCTGTTGCTGGCGAAACTGAGCCAGACAAACTTTGTGCCAGTGATTGGGGTGTCGGGCAGTGGCAAGTCGTCGGTGGTGCGGGCGGGGCTGATACCGGCACTGCGGCAGATGGGCAACTGGCGAATTTTAGCGCCGATCAAGCCGGGGATAGAGCCCATGGCGATGCTGAAAAATGCATTTTGTCAGCTAGTCAGCCACAGTCGCGATGTAAACCGCATGGCGGAGTGCATTGGTGAGAAGGATTTACTGGGGGCGGTGGCGCTGCTGCCGGACAGTCTGGACACCGAAAAACTATTGCTGGTGGTGGACCAGTTTGAAGAAGTGTTTGCCCTGGGCTCGCCAACATCAGAAAAGCAGCAGTTTATTGACTGTCTAACCAAGATTGCCAGGGTAAAAGACTCGCCACTGGCCATTGTCACCACCATGCGGGCGGACTTTTTGCCAGACTGGTTGAGCTATGGGGAACTGATCGAGTCGATTCAGCAAGATGCCGTATTTCTGGGGCGGTTGCAGGGGCAGGCGCTGCTAGATGCGGTGGAAAAACCGGCCCTGGTGCAGGGGCACAGCATTGAAAACGGTCTGCTGCAGCTAATTGCCGATGACATGAAAGCAGCCAGTAATGCCCTGCCGCTGTTGGAGTTTGCACTAGAAGCGCTGTGGGATCAGCGGGATACCCAGAACCACTGTTTGACGGTGGATGCTTACACGGGGATGGACCGGCTGAAGGGAACGTTGGATAGCCAGGCGACGAAGGTGTATGACCGGTTGGCGAAGACTGAACAGAGCTGGTGCCGTCGGGTGTGTTTAAGCCTGATTCGCATAGGTAAGGACGGAAAGGATACACGGCAGCGGCAGCCCCGAGAAAAGCTGCTGGCCATGGGGCAGACCGACAGTGAAAAAGAACTGATTGACTATGTGATCGATCGGCTGGTGGGGGCACGGCTGTTGGTGACCGGTGGGGATGGACAGCAGCGCTATGTGGATATTGCCCATGAAGCGCTGATGGATGGGTGGCAGCAGTTTGCCGACTGGCGACAGGAAAATCGAGATTTACAACGGCTGGGGCAGCGGACACGGGATGCCTATGAGGAATGGGTGGGCCATGGTAAGCATCCGGACTATTTAATCCCTAGCGGGTTATTAGCAGAACTACGAGAGCTGGCCGGTACGGTGCGAAACGATGTGCTATTGGCTACGGACCTGCGCACGTTTTTTACCCGCAGTGACGAACAAGATCAGCAGCAACGGGCTGCTCTAGAGAAGGCTTTAGCCGATGCTCAAATCCAGGACCGCTCCCGTAAAATTCGTGACAAGCTAATCAATTTGCCTCAGTACACCGTCGAGGCCACCCTGGAAGCCATGGACACGGTCAACGATAGCCTGGTGGCGTTTAAAGGTGAGGTAAAACACTCGGCTCAATATGCCCTTAACCAAACCTGGCAGAAAATTCTTGAACGGCTAAAGCTGGAGGGCCATAGCGGCTCGGTTTTGGCCGTGGCCTTTAGCCCCGAGGGGGATCGGATTGTCTCCGGCAGCAAACCCTGCGCCTGTGGGATCGCGAGGGCAACCCCATCGGTGACCCCCTCCAGGGCCATAGCGACTCGGTTTGGGCCGTGGCCTTTAGCCCCGAGGGGGATCGGATTGTCTCCGGCAGCGATGATAAAACCCTGCGCCTGTGGGATCGCGAGGGCAACCCCATCGGTGACCCCCTCCAGGGCCATAGCGACTCGGTTAGGGCCGTGGCCTTTAGCCCCGAGGGGGATCGGATTGTCTCCGGCAGCGGTGATAAAACCCTGCGCCTGTGGGATCGCGAGGGCAACCCCATCGGTGAGCCCCTCCAGGGCCATAGCGACTTTTGGCCGTGGCCTTTAGCCCCGAGGGGGATCGGATTGTCTCCGGCAGCGGTGATCAAACCCTGCGCCTGTGGGATCGCGAGGGCAACCCCATCGGTGACCCCCTCCAGGGCCATAGCGGCTCGGTTTAGGGCCGTGGCCTTTAGCCCCGAGGGGGATCGGATTGTCTCCGGCAGTAATGATAAAACCCTGCGCCTGTGGGATCGCGAGGGCAACCCCATCGGTGAGCCCCTCCAGGGCCATAGCGGCTCGGTTTTGGCCGTGGCCTTTAGCCCCGAGGGGGATCGGATTGTCTCCGGCAGCGATTGTCTGATCAAACCCTGCGCCTGTGGGATCGCGAGGGCAACCCCATCGGTGAGCCCCTCCAGGGCCATAGCGACTCGGTTAGGGCCGTGGCCTTTAGCCCCGAGGGGGATCGGATTGTCTCCGGCAGCGATGATAAAACCCTGCGCCTGTGGGATCGCGAGGGCAACCCCATCGGTGAGCCCCTCCAGGGCCATAGCGAGGGCCGTGGCCTTTAGCCCCGAGGGGGATCGGATTGTCTCCGGCAGCGGTGATAAAACCCTGCGCCTGTGGGATCGCGAGGGCAACCCCATCGGTGAGCCCCTCCAGGGCCATAGCGGCTCGGTTAGGGCCGTGGCCTTTAGCCCCGAGGGGGATCGGATTGTCTCCGGCAGCGGTGATCAAACCCTGCGCCTGTGGGATCGCGAGGGCAACCCCATCGGTGAGCCCCTTAGCGACTCGGTTTGGGCCGTGGCCTTTAGCCCCGAGGGGGATCGGATTGTCTCCGGCAGCCCCGAGGGGGATCGGATTGTCTCCGGCATGATCAAACCCTGCGCCTGTGGGATCGCGAGGGCAACCCCATCGGTGAGCCCCTCCAGGGCCATAGCGGCTCGGTTTTGGCCGTGGCCTTTAGCCCCGAGGGGGATCGGATTGTCTCCGGCAGCGATGATCAAACCCTGCGCCTGTGGGATCGCATCCGCTGGCAGGACTGGCTCCACGACTGCTGCACCAAGCTGTTGCACCACAGCGACCTGGTGCGACCCAAAACTGATGTGGCGAAGCAGGCCTGTCAAGTCTGCATGGACCATGGCTGGACTCCACAGGAGCGGGCAACGTTTTTGGTGGCCCAGGGTAAGTCGCTGGCCTATTACCAGCAAGATGTGGACGGGGCAGTGGCGAAGTTTGAGGCAGCGTTGGCGATTGACGAGGCGGCGTTAGATACCGAGCCGAGGGCGCTGGCGGAGAAAATAAAGGAGTGGGCCTCTCCCTAAGAGTCGCCCTGAGGTGTTTGTAATGGAAAACGGATGTAATGGAAAACGAACAGTGACGATATCTCCCGCCTGTAGCGCCTGTCCACTCATGGCCGAACGATAATTGTGCCACCCTACGGCTGATTTCCAGGGGCTGGTGGGTAAGGGCATTGGCTACGGTTTATTGTCTACAGATTGGGGACCATTACCCACCCTACGGATTGACCACCTGGATCTTCCCCCCTCACGAAGAGCAGGGCTACTTCATTGTCTAGACAGAAAATCTGAGGGCATTGAAAGCTCATTTGAGGAAGACATGCTCTACCTAGAGCTGGGCCAAACAACAATGCGATAACCTGATTAATCGTCCCTGCCGTAACCCTTATTTATGCAATTAAGGACAACTCAGTAGGCCGGGTTCTAGGGCGGCCTCTGGCCCTAGCCATGGGGGTTTGGGGAACTCGGAGGGACCCCAAGCAACCGGTTTTGGTTCCCGCCGGTCGTATCTCCATGATATGTGCCCATGGTAGCTATTTTTTATCCCTCAGGCAGTTCACCAAACCGTTGCCGATAGCGCTCTAACAAAGCCGTTTGCTCGGCCAAAACCTCCTCCGCCGTCCGATACCGCTGCCCCTGTCGATCAAACCAATACAGCGCCTCAACCGTTTGCCCACCGTCCTGGTAAGCCCCCCGACCAATGCCCAACCCAATTTCCGGCATCCAAAACGGCTCACCCACCTGCAATCGATACTCACCGTCGATCAGCTTGTATAGCTCAAAGGGCTGCTGTCGATCCCGTTGCCAAAACTCAGGGTTATAAACCAGATAATAAAGTACACCCAGGGTTTGATAAATACTCTTTTTCTCGTCATATTCCCCACCTGGCGTTTGGGAAACCATCTCCAACACAAAGCTGGGTGGAACATCATTTTCTTCCCACAGCACATAGCTCCGTCGAGACTTCCCCCCTTTTTTCCGCTCCACCCCCATACTCAGAAACCCATCCGGCACCACAGGCACCTTTGGACTCACCCCTGTCGTGTGGTACACCGCCATATCCACACCAAAGTACCAATCCCACCGTTCAGCCCAAATAAACTTCAAAATAAACAGCAGCAGATTGGGCAAAAAATTCTGGTCCTCATTGTCCACAGGACTATCGTCAGAGTACGGCAGCTCTGCACTAGTGGGTAATTGTATAAGTGTGTTGGCATCGGTCATGGCGATCACCTAGAGCGTAGACCTATCCATACGCTATCAAATTTTTCATTCACCCTGATTCAATTGGACAATCCTGTAAGGGGCAATCCCTTGTGGATGCCCTTGCCGATATTGGCGCTATCAATCAGGATTTCGTATCGGCCCGATAGACTCAATCAGCCAAAAAAAAGGATAGCCATGGGCTATCCCAACTAAATCGCGATTTAACTCAAGAAAACGTTTGTATTTAACCCATACATCTAACAAAACGCTTAAGGGCCGACCTTAGAGTGTACCCAAGCGGTGCCGCCTTCAGCGTTGATGCAGTTGGGCATAAATACTTCTAGCAGAAAGTTGCCATCATAGGGGGCTAATAACGTGGGGGCAATGGTTAGCTCAGTAGCTTGAGCAATCAAAGTGCCCTGGGCATCGTACAAATATAAATCTAGGTCCAGACAGTTTTCGTTACAGGTCGCCGTGATGGTGTCACCCGCTTTAAACCGAGTTTGAATGAGTTCTGATTCACCATTGGCTAGCCAGACGGTCAACTCTTGGGCTTGACCTGGGGGCACGCTGAGGAAAGTGGTTAACACTGCAAAGGCAGCTAAATGTAAACCGCTCATAGGCCTATCTGGATCCCTTAGATTTACGTAACTCTAAGGTTCCCTATGAACATGTCCGATCTCGTGGTGAAATATGCGGGATCTTTTTATAAATGGAAAATTTACTGCCTGAACGGCCAGTGAGTCCACTGTGCAAGATAGGGATCTATTTACAATGGCTTGAGTAATTGCTTTCAGTACAATTATCGAGTTTGAAAAATATTTTGTACCATTTGCTTGTCGGAGCTGGCGGCAGCTCGATCTAGTTCGTCTACCTCGCTAGGACTAAGTTGCCAGCCCAACGCACCAATATTTTGCTTGGCCTGGCCCAGGTTTTTTGCCCCTGGAATTGGTGTGGTACCTTTGCAAATACACCAGTTCAGGGCAGTTTGGGCCATGGTTTTCTGTCGTTCTGTGGCCACTTCTTGTAGACAGTCCAGCAGGGGTTGAATGCCGGGTAATAACTGACGAAATAAAATTCCCCGCAGTCCTTTTGGGGGAGGCTGATCGCCACCATACTTGCCAGTGAGCAAGCCGAGTGCCAGGGGGCTATAGGCAATCATTTGGATGTTGAGTTCGTCACAAACCTCTTTTAGGCCTAACTCTGTAACTGGATAGGTAGACAACAGCGAATACTGTACTTGCAGTGATGTGATTGGAATACCGCGTTCTGCAAAGCGTTTATGGACCCAACGCAAACGCTTTGGACCATAGTTCGATAACCCAATGCTGTTGACTAAACCTTGTTCGTATAGCTCTGCCAGTCCGTCTAACAATGGTCCTTCTTGCCAAGGAAAATAGTTGGCAGTGGGCCAGTGCATTTGGGCCATATCTAAACGCCCCATACGTGTCTTCGACGCTTGTCCGGCATTGACCATCATGCCTGGGGTTAAACGCCAGGGGTAAGCGGCCAGTTTGGTGGCCAGACAAATTTTTTCTTTATTGGCTCCTTGATAGGCACGGCTAAATTGCCCCAATAGTTTTTCGCTTTGTCCATTGAGCTTGCCAGTGCCATAGGAATCACCAGTGTCAAAAAAAGTGACGCCGTTTTCTACGCAGTAATTAAAGACCTGCTGCAGGGCTGCATCCATGCTTGGGTCATAGCCCCACAGTAAACGATTACCCCAGGCCCAGGTGCCACAGCCCATTGTCGGCAGAGTCAGGGTGGCAGTATTGTCAGCAGTGGCAATCATGGTGCAGGCGCTAGGGATGCAACATTAGTTAACCTAGCTGTTCAGAGTAAACTCTGGCAAGAGAGTATTGTTTGCTCCATATGTTGGTTTCCGAAACTGCTGCTAGAAAATCTGGGCTAGACTACGTCGTAATAATATTTGTTTGTGGAGTGCGGCTGTGCAATTTTCCTGGTTTTTGGGTGGTGGAACAGCATTATTGCTACTTGGTCTAGGGTTAGGGCGGCATCATATTTTTTCAGCGGTTACCCCTGAGCAGACGGTTGGTGCGATCGCACAACCCCATCACGTGGCTATCCAGGGTAAATCCCAATCAAACCAGGAGTTTCTGCCCACCCTTAAACAAGCCGATGTAATTTACTTGGGCGAGACCCATACAGATGTCGCCGATCACGTTGCCCAGCTCGAAATTATTACTGAGATGCACCAGGCCAGGGGCGACATTGCCATTGGCTTAGAAATGTTTCAGCGCCCGTTTCAATCGGTGCTCGATCAATACATCGCTGGAGCAATTACGGAAGCAGACCTGATTGAGCAAAGCGAATATGAGACCCGTTGGGGATTTGACTGGGAACTGTACGCACCGATTATCCGCTACGCTCAGACGAATCAGATTCCTTTAATTGCGTTGAATACCCCTAAGGAAGTGACTCGAAAAGTTGCCAAGCAAGGGTTGGCCAGTCTGACTGGTGAGGACTTAAAGTACATTCCACCCATTGATCAAATCGACACCAGTGACGAAAACTATCAGGCCATGGTAGCCCAGGTTTTTAGCCACCATGGTGGCCATGGCCACAGCGGCCCTAGCTTTGAAAATTTCTTTGCCGCCCAGGTGCTCTGGGATGAAACCATGGCCGAGGCTGTGGCCAATTATGTGACTGCCTTTCCAGACACCCAGGTAATTGTTTTGGCCGGTGAAGGCCATATTGTGTTTGATTTTGGTATTCCCAGCCGGGTTCAACGGCGTTTGGGCGATGACCTGGTGGCCTATAGCGTTCTGCTCAACCCAACGGCTACAACCCCTGAACTCGCTGACTTTTTCTGGATTTCAGAAGCACCAGCAATTGAAACTGCAGACTAATACGAAATCCTGCTTCATAGCGTTCGGTATCGCAGGGCATCCACAAGGGATTGCCCCTACAGGATTATCCATTTTTAATCGGGTTTAATGAATTTGGATTTGGTATGAGACGTTCCTTTCGACTTTGCTCAAGGAACACATTATTCAACCGGAATAAAATCGAACCCGAGACCAGAGCGTTCACCTACTTGAATCTCCACTAGTTGGGCTGCTCGGTTGCGATCGCCTGAGGGCAAAAAGTGAACATCGCCTGTGGCCCCATCTGCTAGGAAATTCGCCTCATGCAATACAGTGCGGATACCCTCACGGCTGGGGTCCCTTAAAAGAGCTGCTCCTAGGGATGCGATCGCGTCATAGGCCATGGCACTCCGCCAACTGACATCCCCTCCCCAAATTTGTCGGGCGTCTGTCACAAATTCAGAGTTTGGATCCGACAAAACATGCCATGGCACGGCAATCACTAGCCCGACTGCATCAGCCCCCCCCTTTTGCAAAATCTGCGGATGGTAAAGATCGTCTCCACCAATCAAAGGAATTTCTTGATTAACAACTTTCATTACTGCCAAGGAGGGCTCTAGGGTATCTGTACTGGAGGCCAGCATAATTACATCTGCCCCCTGCTCTTTAGCCAACGCAATTTGCTGATCGGCATCAAACTGAGTATCAGCGAGATCATACTCTGTCATCACCTCACCGCCATCGCTAAAGACAGAGGTAGTGAACTCACTTTTTAATGACAGACTATAAGCACTATTGGAATCGTAATAAAGAATTGCTTTCTTAGCTGCCAGATCGTTAATCATGTAGCGAGCAAGGGCTGCAGCAGCAAAGCTATCACTGGGTACTGTGCGAAAAACGTAAGGACTAAAGCCAGATAGGGCTACCGAAGTACTAATGGCAGAGATCATCGGCAGCTTACCCTGCGCATAAACTGGTGCAGCCTCTAGGGTAACGCCACTACTGTAATGACCTAATACTCCCAGAACTTCTGACCGATTGACCAATTCAGCTGCCACAGATTTAGCAATGCTAGGATCATTATCATCATTGGCAATGATCAACTTAATTGGTGTTCTATCATTGCCAGCCAATTGATTCAGCGCTTGTTGGGCCTGACCAGCTCCCCGCAAAATTTCCAGACCAATTTCACTGGTGTTCCCCACGGGGGCAATTACAGCTAACGTATGGGCCGGTTGATCACCAATACGAGCATTGTTTAGATATATAAAGGCCTCAGGATCGTTACGGTTTTGCGTCAGTGCGGCTTCTAAGTGGGTGATTGCCTGGGCATAATCTCCCTCAGCATAGGCTGTAATACCTTTAACTTTTACGTCTGAAGGATTGGGTAATAGACTTTGTTTGCCCTCACTTAAACGCGTTGATAACGCTGGTTTAGAGCCTAATTCTGTTGTTTGCTCTAAATTCGATTTAGCTGAGCTTGAAGTATCAGTAACGTCAGGTGCTTTCGGTGTAATTATTCCTGACATACTTAAGAAAAAAGCCCCCAGGAGGCTAAAAGCTGCCAGGAATAATATGATTTCGAACTTATGATTTTTAATTGTATGCATAGTTTAGATAAGAGCGACTTTGGTCAACAATTAGCAAGCAACCCATTCCCTCAGTACAACTATCCTGGATTTGCTTTAGCGATTTACTGAGCTACTGAAAATTCCGTTGGTTATATGGTATTGACGGTGACGGTTAACATTACCGATCGGTAGGTAGCATTCACATCATGTAACGAATGAAGCTATTGTTCCCGATGCAGTTGTAAATCCGTATACAACAAACGCCCCGAAACTGAAAAGTTGCGGGGCGTTTGTTAATGGGTTATGTACAAAGGCAAAAGTCTATTACTTAACAGATACCTTAGCGCCAGCTTCCTCAAGCTGCTTCTTAGCAGCTTCCGCGTCATCCTTGGAGACACCCTCTTTAATAGCCTTGGGAGCACCTTCAACCATAGCCTTAGCTTCTTTGAGGCCTAGACCAGTGAGGGCACGAACAGCCTTAAGCACAGCAATCTTATTGCCACCAAAGTCTTCGAGAACAACATCAAACTCAGTCTTCTCTTCTTCGGGCTCAGCAGCAGCAGCGCCACCACCGCCAGGCATCATGCCGGGCATCATCATCATGCCACCGCCACCAGAGGCAGACGCATCAACACCGAACGCTTCTTCGATTTGCTTAACAAGCTCAGACGCCTCTAGCAAAGAGAGGGTCTTCAGCTTTTCCAAAATTTCATCAGTTGCAGCAGACATTGGGTTTCTCCGTTGTAGAAAAAAGTAAAATCAGTCAACCAAACAAGTTGTATATGTGATGGTTTGGATGCAATTGAGATCGATTAGTCGTCGCCCTCGCCATCTTTTTTGGCAACAGCATCCACCGCACGAACCAAAGAATTGGGTACTTCCTTGATACCAACAGCCAGTTTCTTGGGTACAGCATTGATGCCAACAGCCAACTTGGTTGGAATTGCATTGATGGCACCAGCAATACGGGCAATAAGCTCTTCCTTGGTAGGCAGCTCAGTAATTGCTTTGAGGTCTGCCTCATTGAGAGCGCGTCCCTCCATGACACCGCCACGAAGTTCTGTTTTCTTAGTGTCCTTCTTAAAGGCTTCATAGGCCTTAATAGCGCCACCAAGGTCCTCCTCAACCAAGACAAATGCCGATGTTCCTTTGAGAAACTCGGACATTGGCTGCCAGGTTTCATTGCCATCAATGGCAATACCCATCAACGTGTTTTTTGTGATTTTGCAGGTGGCACCCTTAGGCCGCAAGCGATCGCGTAGATCCTTGAGTTCAGCTACCGTTAAACCCTGATAGTCAATCACAAATGCAAGTTGAGATTTTTCTAGCAGTCCCTTAAGGTCAGCCACAATCTCCTTTTTATTTTCTAGGGTTCTCCCCATTCAGTTTTTCACCTCCTTTAAAAATTTCAATGGGCCTCTGCTAATTGCCGAGACCCAAAGATGAGCGCTACTAACACCCTCTCTCTGCACCTCGGCAGGCTATTAAGCAAAATGCACCTGCTGTCTTCGAATGCCTATTTAGTTATGAGATGTGTTTTTTGAGTAGCAATACCTCCAAAGTTTGTATGCCTGTCAAACGTGACAGAAATTGAATCTATGCAGCGGCGTCTTCAAATTTCAGATCACGCAACGCATTAATATTTAACTTAATCGCAGGCCCCATAGTAGCAGCTACTGACATTGTTCGCCAATAGCGGCCCTTGGCACCAGATGGCCGATTACGATCAATCGTCTCTTGCAGTGCCTTTAGGTTGACCAATAGATCGTCAGCGGCAAAGTCTGCCTTACCAAACATGACGTGGACAATACCTGCTTTATCAGCACGAAATTCTAGTTTACCTGCCTTAAAGTCTGTAATTGCCTGGGCCAGGTCAAAAGTCACTGAGCCCCCCTTGGGAGATGGCATTAAACCACGGGGACCAAGAATCCGTCCAAGCTTAGCTACCTTAGGCATCATGTCAGGTGTGGCTATTAGAATGTCAAAATCCATCATGCCTTTCTGGATTTCGTCGATCAGCTCCTCAGAACCTGCCATGTCAGCACCGTTGTCAGTTGCTTCAGCAACTTTTTCACCACGGGCGATAACGGCAACACGTACTGTTTGACCAGTGCCTTTAGGCAGAGCCACAGTAGTTCTCAACTGCTGATCTGTATATTTGGGGTCAATGCCCAAACGGATATGAGCCTCGATTGTCTCAGTGAACTTAGCAGTGGCTGTTTCCTTAACCAACTGCATGGCTTCCAAGGGTTCGTAAAGCTTATCTTGTACTTTTGCCTGCAGCTCTTTTAAGCGGCGGGACATTTTCTTTACCATGGTTACTCCTTGGGGTGATAACGAAGCCTGGCTTCTTCCCCAGATTTTGATCAAGTAATTGAAAATTGCACTGTTTACTGAACTTAATCAGACACAGTTACTCCCATATTGCGGGCAGTGCCTTCGATGATGTTCATGGCTGCTTCAACGTCGTTGGCGTTGAGGTCAGGCATTTTCATCTCGGCAATCTCTTGCAATTGGGCACGGGTAATAGAACCAACTTTTGTCTTGTTAGGTTCACCGGAACCCTTCTCAATTTTGGCCGCTTTTTTGATTAGCACGGAGGCTGGCGGCGTTTTGAGAACAAAGGTGAAACTTCTATCTTCAAAAACAGAAATTTCAACCGGAACAATCAGTCCAGCTTTGTCAGAGGTCTTGGCGTTATATTCTTTGCAAAACGCCATAATGTTGACCCCGTGCTGACCCAAGGCGGGACCAATTGGCGGTGCAGGGTTCGCTTTTCCAGCTGGGATTGCCAGCTTAATCAGGGCAACTACCTTCTTCGCCATTGATTAACTCTCTTTTTGCACTTGGTTAAATTCCAGCTCAACGGGGGTATCGCGACCGAAAATCGATAGCAATGCCTTAAGCTTGCTCCGTTCAGGACTAACTTCAATGACTTCGCCACTAAAGTCCTTAAATGGACCAGACAATACCAAGATTTTGTCACCCTCGGCCATGTCAACTTTGACTACAGGTGCCTGTTCTTGGGTCTGCTTAAAGATACGCTCAACTTCGGATCTACTTAAAGGCATGGGTTTAACATGCCCTCGCCCACGTCCAGTGGCTCGGCGCTGCTCAGCACCGACAAAATTTATGACATGGGGGGTGTTTTTAACCACCTGCCATACGTCATCCTCCAAAATCATACGGATGAGAACGTACCCAGGAAAAACTTTCTCCTCAATATTCTGACGACTGCCATCCTTGCGCAATTTAACCGCAGGAGTCTGCGGTATTTCAATCTGAAAAATGTACTGATTAACACCCAAGGTAATGGCCCGCTGCTCAAGATTGAGCTTAACGCGCTTTTCGCACCCGGAAGCTACTTGTACCGCATACCAGCGTGATTGTGACTTTCTGGGTTCATCAGCAACACTAGAATCGTCACTGTCAGCTGTATAGTCGTTTGGATCGTCAGAAGCATAAGTCATTAGAACACCTGTCTAGAAGCCCAACCAAAGAGTTTATCCACTAAGTAAATAAGTGTTGCAGAAACGCCCACCATTAGAATTACAGCTGCAGATTCACTAATCAGCTGCTGTCTGGAGGGCCAAACGACTTTACTTAACTCTTCACGAGTGCCTTTAACAAAAGACCCTGCGACAAACGAGTCAGAGGAGTCACCTGACTGCTTTTCAACTACTTTCTTAGCGTCCTTTTTGACCACGTCATTAGCTTCCTTGTTTGCTACATCGAATCCGGCTGGTTTCTAATCAACCGAGAGCTACTCAAGCAAAAATTCTACCTAAAGCTTCTTGCTTGAAAGAAAAAGAACTTATCTCTTTCTTCTAGGCAAAGAACCTAAACCATATCCCAACCAGAGCTTTCTCAATTGGAGAATGCAGTTTTGGATATGGAAATAGTGTGGCTGCTTCAGGCAGAACTTATGCTAATCGCTCAGCGCGCCCTGAAGGACTCGAACCCTCGACATTCGGTTTTGGAGACCGACGTTCTACCAACTGAACTAAGGACGCACGACTCTTTGAACTTGTCTCATTGTAAGGCTTAACCTGCGGGCTTTAGATGCCCTAGGGTTATTTTTTGCCTGATTTCTCAATGGGACGATCAAAGCGCTGCTTCAAGCGAGTTGCCTTACCAACGCGATCGCGAAGGTAGTACAACTTAGCACGACGCGCTTTACCTCTACGCAAGACCTTAATATTGGCCACGCGAGGGGCGTGCAGTAAGAAAACACGCTCTACACCTACGCCTTGAAAGACGCGACGCACGGTAATCGTCTCGTTGATACCACCATTGCGCATGGCAATGACAGTACCCTCGTAGGGCTGCACACGTTCCTTACCACCTTCTACAATTCGGACACCGACCCGAACTGTGTCCCCAACATAGATTGTGGGGAGGTCTGTTTTAATATGTTCCGCTTCTATTGAGCGGATAATCTCCTCAGCGTTCATAAGCCCTGAAAAGCGCACGGTCTTTAATAGTATGTCAACATGGTTCCAAACACCAAGGGTTTTTGGAAATTTACCATCCTACTATATGGGCAATGAATAATGGACATGCTGTCTATCGTGATTACGCAATTGCCACCGGGGAACGAGGAATGAGGTAAGAATCCTGCATACTATATATAGTGGTTGGAGATTTGCGATTCCGTTGAGTTCCTCCCTGTTAACCAATCACTACTTATTACTCACCCTTCCCTTGAGCCTTATGAATGTCTTAGGTAATCTTCTGTCGCGTGCTCTGGCTGTGCCAGTCATGGTAGGGCCGCGTAAATCTCAGGGGATTGAGTTGAAGGGGGCACAAGATCAGGAGACGATGCGGCAAGCTGGTCGGATTGTGGCTATAGTCCTGAAGGAAATTGCTGAGCTAGTGCAGCCCGGTATGACGACGGCGGATTTGGATGCCCATGCAGAGAAACGCATCTGCGAGATGGGTGCAACGCCAAGTTTTAAGGGATATCATGGTTTTCCTGGTTCCATCTGTGCCAGCATCAACGATGAAGTGGTGCATGGTATTCCCCGGAAGCGTAAGGTGATTAAAGCAGGGGATTTACTTAAGGTTGATACAGGTGCTTATTTCGAGGGCTTTCACGGGGACTCGTGTATCACCATTGCGGTTGGCAAGATAAGTGCTAAAGCCCAGTCCTTGATGCAGGCGGCTGAGGATGCCTTATATGCTGGTGTGGCTCAGGCATTACCTGGAAAAACCCTATTAGATATTGCTGGGGCAATTGAAGATAGCATTCAATTGAGTGGATATACAGTGGTTGAAGAGTTTACAGGCCATGGTGTGGGCAGAAACCTGCATGAGCCGCCGTCAGTATTTAACTTTCGCACTAAAGAATTACCCAATGTGACGCTAAAGCCGGGGATGGCCTTAGCGATTGAGCCGATTGTCAATGAGGGGTCTAAGGTGACGCGGACCCTAAGGGATCGGTGGACTGTGGTGACGTGCGATCGCAAACTTTCCGCTCAGTTTGAACACACTGTCCTAATCACCAAAGATGGCCAAGAAATTCTGACTGACCGGTCTAAAGTTTAGTTAGTTTTGCTAGATCCACGCAAGTATCCTGGTTGTAGTCCACGTCAACATTGACTGTATAGGCTGTAGACGCGTTTTCCTCTGGAAAGTCAGTGTAGTCTTGGATCTTTTCTAGGGCAATGTCGTTGAGAAACGCATACCCAGAGCTGCGTAATAGAGTTGGTTCGGTTGCGATCGCTCCATCTGCATCAACCATGACACCGACTAATCCTTTTTCTGGTACAGGTGTCAGGCAACTGAGAAAGCGTCTACCATCATCGTTATCTATAAACGGATAGCTAATTTCTATCGCCTCATCTAATTCTTTAGTTTCAGATATCTCTAGCCCTGTCTGCTCACTTAAAGTTGTCAGCCAAGTTTTCTGAATTTCTTCCATTTCAGGCTCTGTTGTGTGCCGCACGCTGTGCTGTAATCGAGCCAAAATCTCTTGCAGAAGGTTAGGCACTTCCCGTGATTGCGCCCCCTGTTTTAAAGCCACCAAGGTAGGCGGTGTTTGCCCAGTATCTGAGTCGCGACTAGTGGGGCTAGTATTGGTTGAACTGTTGTTAGCTGCCTGATTACTGTTGTTAGCTGCCTGATTATTGTTAGACGGTAGTACAGCTATTTCATTATTGCTATTCCGGTTAGCCGTTTGATTTGATCGATTATTGCGGTTTCTATTACTACCATCTGCATTGCCAGTGGCCCGGCGACGGTTGGTTGAACTGCTGCGATTAGATGTATTACTATTGCTGGAAGACGAAGATGCTTGCCTACTTTGAGTTCGGCGTGTTTGAGCTGTCCCCTGCTGAGCGGTTGTTGCAGTTTGTCCTGCAGTAGTTGCAGGACGCTGCTGTACAGCGGCGACAACACCAGCGGTCGTTGGTCTAGCTGTGGGGGTAGGCGCTCCTTTTGCTGCTGGTTTGGCTGGTTGTGTTGCTTTAGGTGGAATCCGAGTTACCGTAATGCTTTCCCCTTCTGGGTCCGGAGCGGGCACCACTGCATCAGACGAACCTCCTGCTACTGGAATAAGTAATAGCCCGGCATGCAGACCCGCTGCCAGCAAAAAAATAGGATTAAAAAGAATTTTCAAAACATTCATGGCAATGCGGGCAAAAAATTAAACAAAAACCAACCAAAACCACGTCCAATTTGAAACCTATAGATTCTTCACCGGAAAAATTCCAGTTCTAGACGTGAACAAAGTTTATCCTTGGGGTGAACAATTAGATTAGCGTTGCTAACAACGACTATTCCAATATCTAACTATATGTGTAAGGTGGGGTTAAGAGAACAGCAACTTAGCCCTGACGGGGGTCGTTAGGCCAGACGAACACTAGCGTTGTTCCTTTCAAATCGATTAAAGATATGTAATTAACGGGTTGATTATTCGCATCGTAAACACCATAAAAAGGATGACCACCATATAGCCCTTCATCCACTTGAGTCATACCTGCATTGATCAGAGCCTGCCCTAGGCCTTCTCGATTTACAAGATCAATGTTTCTGGAAATTTGCTTAAATGTTGCTTCAGGCAGTGGCTGATAAGTGCCATCACTGATGCTATTAGCCGTAAAAAAGGCGCTAGGATCAAACACATTCTGAATATCTTGTGCTCTAAAACGTAGGTCAAGGGGATCAGTGCTTAACCATTGATCAGTAATATCAAAATTGCTAGTCCCTTCACTTGAGGCTCCCAAGAACTGACTTAATTGACTATTGAGGGCATCTTGCTGCACAGGGTCAAAGGCAAAGGACTGTTCAACTGGCTCTTCTTCAAATTCCTCTTCAAATTCTTCCTCTTCTGGTAGTTCTTCAATAATCTCCTCTAATTCTTCAGGTACTTCGGTTAGAACTGGAGGGGCTACAACAGTTGCTGGTGGTGGTGCCTCTGGCGGGGGTGCTTGAGGTTCTTCGGGGGGAGGAGGAGGAACAGGTTCTTCCGGAGCTAAAATATCACTCAGACTAACTGCCTCAATCGTGACTTCTTCTTCAGGTTCTGGCTCTAAAACTTCTTCTACTTTAGGTGCTGATAGATCGACAGCAGGGAGAAGCAATAACAATCCATGGGTGCCTAATGCCAGCCAAACCACAGGACGTCTTAAGAAGCAAAATCCATAGGTTGAGAGCTGTGCAGTTACATAGGGCAGCGCTCGAATAAACAGAATTGGCTGGAATACAACATTCTTAGCCAGTCTGACCATAGGATTACCCGACTCAGAAGAACCAATGCTAGCCATGGGAAAAACTACGTTCTAAATATTAAGGAAACCTTGGAGGAGCGAACATTCCCCCAAGGCAAAAATGGTTGATGCACACTGAGCGTGTGAAACTTAGCAATGTTAGAGATACCTTTCTCGGGGCCTTAAACACCCCGATAGAAAACCCTGAACTTTGCTGAAACTACTGAAGAACAGTAGTCGCTTCTGCGTCGTAAGCTTCAAGAGTAGAGTCAGTTGCAGCATCAGGTAGAGGTACATAGCCGACCTCAAGGATCAACTCGCCTGCATCAGCCTGTTCAACATAGAACTCAACAAAGTCAGCAACGCCAGTGCTGGAATCAGCAAGAGCTGCCGTGTTTACGTAGATGAAGATAGGACGGCCTAGAGGCTGGTACAGGTCAGCTTCAACATTAGTTACAGTGGGCTCAACAAATTCACCTAGGTCTTCATTGAAGATGCTAACGGCTTTCAGAATATCGGCATTCTCGGAAAAGTAAGCCAGACCGAAGTAACCAATAGCATAGGGGTCGCCAGCAACACCGCGGACTAGAACGTTGTCATCTTCACTCGCGGTATAATCTGCACGGCTGACACCACCGTCGCCGTTGACTTCGTCAGTGAAGTAATCAAACGTACCGGAGTCAGTACCAGGACCAAACAGACCGATTTCCTCATTAGGCCAGGAAGGATCGATCTGGTTCCAGCGAGTGATAACACCTTCAGCAGGTGCATCCCACATAGCGTTTAGTTGGTCAACGGTCATCTCAGTTGCCCAATCGTTTGCAGGATTGATCACAACAGTCAAAGCATCATAGGCAACGGGAACAGCAATGTAATCGATACCAGCTGCGGCACATAGCTCCTTTTCAGAGTCTTTGATAGGACGAGAAGCGTTAGAAATAACAGTCTCACCAGCGCAGAACTTCTTGAAACCACCGCCAGTACCGGAAACACCAACAGTAACTTCTGCTCCGGGATTGACAGTAGCGTACTCTTCAGCCATCGCTTCAGTGATGGGAAAAACAGTACTGGAACCGTCGATAGCAATACTTTGAGCAACTGCAGATGTTGCAGTAAGAGCACCAGCCGCAGCTACTGCAGCTACTGTGCCGAAAAATTGAGCGAACTTAACCATAACTACACACTCCGTGGCTATTTGTTAGGCCACGAAAAACTATAGCCAGGGGAAATTAATGCAAAGTAATTGCCTGGTTAAGATATTGTTTTAGTTAGTTTAAGGCAAGGTAAAAACTGAATAAGTCTATGTAGAGAAAGTAACTTATCCTTTCAAAGGGTTATTATTCAATGGCTATTTGTCAACAGAATTTCAGCTTAATTTTAGAGGGCGATGGTGTATACAACATTACTTTTGATTGAATTATTATATAAATTTATAAACTTGGCCGGATAGCTCTACCGACTTCTTATTCAAGGCTAATGTTCCCATATCCTATGGAAAATGTTCACTGAAATGAACATTTTCCGGGTAGAGATTTTTGTAGAGAGAGCCAGAGCGATGCTAGGGCAGGTATAAAATATCACCGTAGGTAATATTACGTCTTCTTTAGATGAGTTCTAAATTTTGCCTTCGAAGTATTTGTACCAGATGGCATTGCCGATGACGGTCAGGATGAGAATGCTGCTGCCACCCATTAAGGCAAGTGTAGGGTTATAGCCTCCATGACTGAGATTTTCCATCCACAAATTTGTGGTGGTGGAATGTGACACTTGATTGGCTAGGAAGGGCGTTAGGTAAATCAGCGCACCACCGCTGAGCAGCCAGCCAACCATTGATATCAGTAGGAAAACGGTTTTGCCTTTAGTTTGGGTACTCATGGACGTGTCTTGATAAAACTGATTTTGATAGAGCGCTAGTCAGTGGCCTCAAAAGGTGTACCAATCAAACATGCACCCGTTAACGTAGCGCCATCAAGGTTGGTGTTACTCAGTTGGGCGCACAATAAATTGGCTTGGGTTAAATTAGCCCCTCGCAGAACAGCGCCACTGAGATTAGCTTCTTCTAGGTCGGCTCCTGATAAATCGCTGCCTGCAAGGTTGGCGCTGCCTAAATCGGCGCTGCGAAGAATGCAGCCAGCTAAGTTAGCTCCTCGTAAATCGGCTCCTCGTAAATCGACTGCTGTTAAATCGAGATTACTTAAAACAGCGCCGGCTAAAAATGCTCCAGCTAGGCTGGTGTTAGTTGTATTGGCTTCAAGTAAGATAGCTCCCCTGAGATCGGCGCTGCGCATATCAGCAGCCAGAAGATCTGCACCGATTAAGTCAGCTCCCCGCAAATTTGCCCGGAGGTCGGCTTGTTTAAGAATGGTGCCATTGAGGTTGGCTCCTTTGAGATTGGCTTGGAACAGATTAGCGTTGCTGAGGTCCATGCCAGTCAGATCTGCACCCATCAGATTATTTGTTTGTCCTTGTAAAATCGCTTCGATCTCGGATGGGGTCATGGGGTGACCTCCCTAGGGGTAGACCGTTGTTTTTCGTCGGCAGATTGAGGTTTGATATCTTCAAGCCAAACGGTTGGTTGCTGACTAGGGCGTTGTGGCAGCTGTAGCATGCCGATTTCCGCCAATCGTACGACGGTGCTTAGAGACGCTACAAGATTCGGGTCAAAGCGTCTACCGCTATGGGTTTCACAGACTGTTAATGCTTCTCCCAACGCCATAGCAGTTCGTTCACCTCTAGGTTCAGTGAGTTCTTGAAAATAGGCAACAAGACCCAAAATCCGCGATTCAATGGGTATTTCTTCTGCTTTTAAGCCATTTGGTGTACCACTACCATCCCAGTATTCCAACTGGTGGGTGACGATGCGGTTGATGGGGGATAACTCTGGCATTGACGAGAGTAGCTGACCACCCAGGGCAGCCCGATCGCGCCAGAATACCAAACTGGCTTGGTCCAGATGCTCTGTTGTTTGCTGAAAAATTTCCTTGGGGGCTTCAGCTAAGCCAATACGGAACAATAACCCTGCTAGCCGCAGACGCCGTAGTTGGAGGGTGGGTAAATCGATTATCTGCCCTAATGTTTCAGCTAGGGCAGATACTTGTAGCGAAGCAACGGGGTTGGCCGGGTCGCGTGCGTCAATTTTTTGCACCATGCGCAAAAAGGCCTGTAGCTTATTGGCCGCCAAGTTGCGGTTAAGTTTGGAAGCTTGGCCTTCAAGTTCCCAAAGTTCACGGGTTTGACGACTGACGGTGACGAGCTGCTGCTGACTACTCTGGAGATAGTTAACAATGCGTGACACCACACCACTTAGATCCGTAGGAATTTCTGAGGGATTATTTCTTAGGGTGCTGTAATGTCCCATGAGCTGATCGGCAAGGTCGTTATCGTAGGGGCGGAGCCGTTCAATCAGAATTTTTGCTGCTTCTTCTACGGGAGTCTTTTCAAAGGTCCAAAGACCGTAAAATTTGCGTTCAACGTCCACGGTGGGGATGCTGTCGCTCCGATAGTCCTCTTCAGAAAGTTCGTGGCATAGCAACATAGCTGCATAACCCGGTGCCAGAATAATTAGGTTCCACTCTTGGTTAAGGCTGTCATTGCTGTCTAGATTAACTAGATCAACGTTGGCTAGCTGGCTGGTAGCATGGTCGCCAAAGCCGCTATTGGGGACAGCTGCGATCGCAACCCGTTGTGCGAAATTTGCAATATCCTTGTAGCGATCGGCTTCCTGTAGATACCATTTACCTTGCTGAAACGTGACCATTACCAGTGGTTTAGCGTCATCCGGTTGTTCTAGAATATGGTCCTCTAGAGCATGGCACAGGGCCACTAGGGTGTTTTTGAAATAAACACCATAGCTAGAGGGCATTTGACCCTCAGGCAACGTGATCTTGAGTTGATTAAGGGTAGCCTCAGAGTTCATATAAAGACTCTTTATGAATCAAGTAAGCTTAATGGCCCCGGTGTAGAAAGCTGATATAACGAAGCTTCAAAGCTAAGCTTCAAATTCTCACCAGATAGAGCTTCTTCAAAAAGCTTCTAGGTAATAACTATGATTTCATATTTTGATGAAAAGCGTGGCAAGTCTTATGCAAAATATGCCACGGTTGTTATTTAGCAATGCTTTAAAGGGGCGGTATTGATCGTTTTTGTTATAAAACGATATAAATTAAGTGGCTGAAATAAGCAAAAGTACTTAACTTGTATAGAGGTCTACCTGGTTACGATTGGTGGACCCTATCAAAATCGAGTGAACGTTATGACTAATTCATCCAACGAGCAAACTTGTCCCGTGTGCGGTGTTACGGTTGCCAATGATGTTGTGCAATTTTCCAATGGCTCTACGGGTACTCGCGCCCGTCTCTATGCCAGGGTATGCCAGTACGCTAAGAAGCCTGACTGTATTAATCAAGATAAGGAACTGATTGGTGTGGTTTTGCAGGAAGATGGCTTTATGGAAGCCCCGCCGCTTAATTTAGGTCAATCGTAAGCTATCGAAACTGAGAACAGGGTAGTTGTCCCTTGATGCCTGCCCTGTTCTGACTGCGCTAACCCAATCGCTCTGCCACTTGTCTAAGTCGCTGCAGCTGCGCTTTCATGTCTTGCTTAGTCCAGTTGGCAGCAAACTGACTAAATCCAAAGGATACGAGTGGATTTGGAATTTCAAACTCAAAGCGATTGATCAGGCGAGTGCCTGATTCTTCTGGGATACATTCCCACCGATCTTTACCGGTAAAAAATCCTGTAAATGCCCAGACTATTAGGCCTGGCCGTCGCTCTACTACTTTGCTGATTAGGCTGGGCTGCAGTAGAGGGACTTGAATAATAAACCGGGTCTGACTATTTATATCTGTGCTCCAGGTTTCCCCTATGGGTTCACAGCGGAGGGCAGGGTTGAGCCATTGATGCATAAGGGTGCGATCGCAAATGCATCGTTCGACCGTGGTAGCGCTGGCACGAATAAAAACTGATTGCTCAAAAACGCCCATAAAAAATGATAGGTAGCAACTGGATACCACCTATCATTTTTGCTGATTTAAATTTTAAAGCAAAAGCGACTAGCGATCTTAATGGACATGATGTTTATGATGGCTGTGGCCATGTTCCTTGTGTTCATGGCTATGTTCACCATGGTGATGGCCGTCGTGATGGTGCCCATCGTGATGATGGCCATTGTGATGATGGCTATCGTAGTCTTGCAAGGTTTCCATTTGGGCAGCGCGATGCAGTTGATTGACCGCCATACCCTGCTCGTCACTCAGATCGGAAATCAGGCTATCAGCCCAGCCAGCCGCCATTTTTAAAAAGTCATCATTATCGTTGACGCAGGGCATTTGCACATAGGTGACATCGGGACGCTTACGCCGGAGATGGCCAATGATATGCTCCACATCCAGTAGAGTCTCGTGATTTTCAGTGACAAAACCAATAGGCATAAAGACTAAAGCCGTAGCACCCAGATCCATTAGGTTTTGAGCTGCCAGGGTGACATTGGGCTGGGTCCATTCAATCATGGGGGTATCGTGGTTCAGCCAGCCAATGGAAACCAATGGATAGTTGTAAATCAGGCGCTCTCGAACGGCGTCGTAGAGCAGCTGACTCTCCGTAATACCCGAAGTGAAGCCCTTGGCTTTGTGAGGACAGCCGTGGTTCATAAGGACAATGCCGGTTTGAGAGGGTAGATGGGCAACAGCTAAATGTCGTTGAATCTTCTCCTCGACCTGGCGAGCCAGTAGATCGATGTAATCAGGTTGGTTATAAAAGGACGGTATATAGCGGGTGCCTTGGAGCCAATGATCGTCGCCACCGCTAAATGTTTTGGCTAAAGCGCTGTTGACTTGTTCTACAGCAATCCCACTAGTGAAAATAGAGTCAACGACCAGTAGGGGGTAAATCAATAGCTTAGTGAACCCCTGGGCTTGGATTTCGGCTAGCACCTGGTGCGGTAAAAACGGAGCGCAAAAGTTAAACGCCTTAAATACACTGACACGCTCGCCCCACTTGGCTTGTAGATGGCGCTCAATGCCCTCACGCTGACGCTCAAAGATGCCGTTGTGGGGGGAAATAAAGTGATCGTGTTGGTGGTCCCATTCGTGGCGATCAAACAAGGCTAAGAGCTTAGCCAGGGGAGGATAAATCCAGGTGGGTACTGGGGCGAACTTAGCAGTTAGTAGATTAAGCGCTTGTTCATTGTAGTTGGCAAAGTCTTCGTAACTTTCTACCTCGCCATAGCCCATAAGCAAAACGGCTACACGGTTGTCAGATTTGCTTTGGTCTGGGGTGGATAGATTCGTGGGCGAAATCGCAACCATAAAAATTAAGCCTTGAAGGTTAGTTGGGTTGTCACAATGGACAGGCCCAACGGTAGCGCACCTCTAGGGTTAGTCCCATTTAACCTTGCAAGAATTTAAGACTCCTGAAATGAATTGATACGCAGCTGTTACTGTCTATTAAGTCTTACGTTGTTTGTTTCGGGTTTAATCACTCCATAACCGTCTGCGCCCAGGGCCCCTAAGACGCTGATGGGTATCCCGTAACAGGGTAGGAATATCTAGTTTTTCTGGGCAGCGGGGTAAGCAATCGCCACAGTCGTTGCAGCGATTGCCTTGACGTCCTGAGAACCAATGGCCTGCTCGTTCAAACATACCGTAGCGATACTGACCAAAGGTGGTCATGTCGTAAGCAATGGCTAGGTTTCTGAGTCTGAGCACTTCTGGAATATTGATGGCTTCTGGACAGGGAAGACACTCATAACACTGTTGGCATTGGTCAGTGCCCAATACTGTCTGGGCCTGTTCTAGCCGTACTAAAGCAGTGCGCTCTTCAGCGGTGAGGGCGGCTGTATTATCGGCGACTTGCAGGGGCCAGGCAAGTTCTGTGGGGATGGCTGGGCCAATACTCAGGGTGGTAATGCGCAGATCGCTTAGCAACCAGCGATAGGTGAGTAATAGGGGGTCAAACGGTTGGCAAAGCTGCTTGAGCTTGACGGGTGGTGTATAGAGCTGTCCCCCTTTGTCAGCTGGGGAAATAATAAAAATGCCTAGATCTCGTTGATGGGCTAATTCAATAGCAGCGGCGTTGCGTTGATTAAAAAAGTAGTAGTGCAGGTTGATAAAGCTGATGATGGGATTTGCGATCGCTCCCATCACCACCGCTAATGAGCCGTGACTTGAGGCACCCACATGACGTACCCGTCTATCGTCTAGTACCTGGGTTAAACCCGGCATCATCCCATCAATTTGCTGTAGATGTTCAGGGGTATTCACCCCATGTAAAGCGAGGCAGTCAATGTAGTTAGTTCCTAAGCGCTCTAGGGACTCATCAATCAGTCGATCCACGTCACTGCCAGGTAGCAGCTTAGTGGTCAAAACTAACTCCGAGCGCTTAAAACTTTTTAATGCCTGACCAAGGTATGGTTCACTCTGGCCATAGCCCCGTGCCGTTTCAATATGGTTAATACCCTGGGCGATTGCCTCAGACAAAACGCAATACATAGAGTCTGCATTGTCCAGACAGCGCATTGTCCCTAAGGAAAATACGGACAGATTTAATTCTGTTTTACCAAAACGTCGATAGTGCATGGGGGGAGCAAATGCCTTAACCCATATATACCAGACCTACTGATTGGACTACTGATTAGACGAACGACCCTGTTGGGCAAAATCTGACGGGCTCAGGTTTGAGACAAAATCTCGGAAAGCCTCTTTCTCAGCTTCATCAGCCTCTCGATCAACTGGAATCGAAGCATCAGCCACGACCTCTTCCATCACCCAAATAGGAGCCCCCATGCGCAGCGCAATGGAAATTGCATCACTAGGTCGGGAATCAAGCTCTTTAGTAACCTCCCCATGTTTAAGCGTCATCGTGGCATAGAAAGTATTGTCTTTTAACGAATGAATCACCACACGATCCAATGCTAGCTCCCAATCATCAAGCAAATTAGCAAATAGATCATGGGTCATAGGACGCACAGATTCTTCGTTTTCCAACGCGACAATAATGGCGCGGGCCTGCTCATTGGAAATAAAAATAGGCAGTGCTCGTCGTTCGGATGCATCGCGTAGCAAAATCACAGGATTTCGCGAAACTGCATCCAGTGCAATGCCAGCAACTTTCATTTCGATCATGGATATTAATCCTCTTGGCTCCGCAGGAATCTGACCCAATAAATAGAATGTAGCACCTGAAAATTATCTAAGCTGTGTCAAACTGCTTGGGCAATATGACGGTTGTCAATCAGCGTCTCATTAGTAAAGGTATGTATTAAACAGCTGTTATAAGTAATATTCCATCTCTAAGCTAAAAGAGTCCGCTCAGCTTGTTGGCTGTTGAAAAAAATCTTTATTTAGAGTCTAAAAATCTTTATCAAGGACTTCCTTCTTGTAACCTTCATATGTGTGCCATCAGGCTAAACTATGCGGCATTATTTTACCTCTGCCAATTGGCTGGTAGGGGGTTTCCAATAGCTCTATCCCTATAAATCATCATAAGAATGTGTTTACCGGACTAATTCAGGCTTTAGGAAAGCTTCAAACCCTGGATCAGGATCGTCTAAAGATTAGCTATCTTGATGCCTGTAATCCCATCATGGCAGACATTTCTCTGGGGGATAGTATTGCTGTAGACGGCGTTTGTTTGACCGTTGCAACTATTTTGCCAAAGGGCTTTATTGTAACGGCTTCTCCTGAAACCTTACAGCGGTCTACCCTGGGAAAAATTTCCCCTGAACGCCCTGTCAATTTGGAGGCATCCTTGCGGGTCGGTGACAAGATAGGGGGCCATTTTGTCACTGGACATGTTGATGGTCAGGGCTATGTCGGTGACATCATTAAAACTGATAGTGCCTGGGAAATTAGCTTTACAGTTCCCAAAAGTCAGGTATCTCGCTACATCGTTTCTAAAGGTAGCGTTGGCGTTAATGGTATTAGCTTAACGGTGGCTGACTGTAGTCCTTCTGGTGACTGGTTTAAGGTAGCTGTGATCCCAGTGACTTACGATGAAACGAATCTGCAGTATCTGCAGCCGAATGATGCGGTTAATCTTGAAGGGGACATCTTGGGTAAATATGTGGAACGATTTACCCAGCTGAAGCATGGGGCTACCAGCGGAGCAGAACAGCCTGATGATGATATTTCCTTAGATTTTTTGGCTACCCATGGCTATGGCTAGGGGCAATAAAGCGTATCTTTAGTTGCTCGACCCGTGACAGGATTTACACCGGAAGCGACTTCGCACAGCATGTCATTGACCCTCGGATCTAAGTCCACATCCGTGAAGTCTGCGCCTTTGATCTCGGCTTTACGAAAATCGGTGCTAAAGGCGTAAGCCCCTTCCAGAATTGCGTTTCTTAGGTTCGCGCGAATAAAGCGTGCGCCATCCAGGGTGGCCCCAGTCATATTGGCATTTTCTAAATTTGCCTGGGTTAAGTTGGTGTCGAAGAGCCTTACACCGACTAGATTTGTATTACTTAGGTCGGTTTCAGCCATATCGGTGCGGGTATAGTCATTACCCCGCAAATCTTGACCCGAAAAATCTTGCTGTCGTAAGTTTTGGCGGTCGAAGCTAGTTGCTTGGACTGGCTGGCTAAACCCCAGGACTAAAACACATACCAATAGGCAACTTAGCAGCCAGAGCTGCCAACAAAGGGTTTTCTGATAGCTCATTAGTAGCGATCGCAACAACACTGATCAGACATTTTAAAACTGTTTTAGTTCTATGGCTATGAGCTTCGATACTTGACAAGCGTGTCCGAATATTAAAAAAAAAATCTAATAAAAAAAGCCTCTGCCAGCGGCAGAGGCTTTTTTGAGGCCAATTTAGACTAAGTCTTAGTCTAGATCGTCCATTCCTAGTACTGCCTCGTTTTCACGGTCAATGCCTTTCTCAAAGCCACCAGCAGCAGCACGAGCGCGGCCCGCATGCCATAGGTGACCAACCAAGAAGAAAAAGCCAAGAACGAAGTGAGATGTAGACAGCCACTGACGGGGGTTCACAAAGTTAACGGAGTTAATCTCAGTGATAACGCCACCTACAGAGTTTAGAGACGCGTTAGGCGCATGGGTCATGTACTCAGCAGCACGACGTACCTGCCAAGGCTGAATGTCATTCTTAAGCTTGTCTAGGTCAAGGCCATTAGTACCACGGAGGGGCGATAGCCAAGGACCATCGAAGTCCCAGAAACGCATAGTCTCACCACCGAAGATGATCTCACCAGTAGGAGAGCGCATCAGGTACTTACCAAGACCAGTAGGACCTTGAGCCGCACCAATGTTGGCACCTAAGCGCTGGTCACGTACCAAGAAGGTCATAGCCTGAGCCTGGGAAGATTCAGCGTTAGTAGGACCGTAGAACTCACTGGGGTAAGCAGTGTTGTTGAACCATACATAGCAGGACGCGATAAAGCCCATCATGGACAACGCACCCAAGCTGTAGGAAAGGTAAGCTTCACCGGACCAGATAAAGGCACGACGAACCCAGCCGAAAGGCTTGGTTAGGATGTGCCAGACACCACCAGAAATGCAGATTAAGCCAATCCAGATGTGGCCACCAATGATGTCTTCCATACTGTTAACACCGACGATCCAGCCGTCACCACCAAAGGGCGCGCCAACCAAATAGCCCCAGATCACAGCAGGGTCAAGGGTAGGGTTAGTAATGACACGAACGTCACCACCACCAGGAGCCCAAGTATCGTATACACCGCCGAATAGAGTGGCTTTGAACACGAGCAGTAGAGCACCTACACCCAAAAGAATCAGGTGATAACCAATGATATTGGTCATCTGATTCTTATCCTTCCAATCTTGCTGGAAGAAGTTGGAATATTCCTCAAGGGTTTCAGGGCCACGAACGGCGTGATAAACACCACCAAGACCTAAAACTGCTGAAGAAATCAGGTGAAGTACACCAATTACAAAGTAGGGAAATGTATCAATAATTTCACCACCAGGACCTACACCCCAGCCCAAAGTAGCCAAGTGGGGAAGTAGGATGAAGCCTTGCTCATAGAGAGGCTTCTCGGGCACAAAGTGAGATACCTCAAATAGAGTCATCGCACCAGCCCAAAGAACGATAAGACCAGCGTGGGCAACATGGGCACCCAAGAGCTTACCGGAAAGGTCGATTAGACGAGCGTTACCAGACCACCAGGCGAAACCGGTAGATTGCTGGTCACGGCCCGAAATATAGTTACTAGAGAGCGTTACCACGTGGCAGTACCTCTTCGGGGAATACAAACTTCTCGTGGGGCTGGTCCTGAGAGGCCATCCACGCACGAATACCTTCGTTCAGCAGAATGTTCTTGGTGTAGAACGTTTCAAATTCAGGGTCTTCGGCAGCGCGAGTTTCCTGAGAGACAAAATCGTAGGCCCGTAGGTTCAATGCGAGCCCCACGATACCGACAGCACTCATCCACAGGCCGGTAACCGGTACAAACAGCATGAAGAAGTGCAACCACCGTTTGTTGGAGAAAGCGATACCGAAAATCTGAGACCAGAAGCGGTTCGCAGTGACCATGGAGTAGGTTTCTTCGGCCTGTGTGGGTTCAAAGGCGCGGAAAGTGTTCGCCCCTTCCCCATCTTCAAACAGTGTGTTTTCCACAGTGGCCCCGTGAATCGCACACAGGAGTGCCCCACCGAGGACACCAGCGACCCCCATCATGTGGAAGGGGTTGAGGGTCCAGTTGTGGAAGCCCTGCAAGAAGAGCAGGAAGCGGAAGATAGCCGCCACGCCAAAGCTGGGTGCAAAGAACCAGCTGGACTGGCCCAAGGGATACATCAAGAACACCGATACGAACACGGCAATCGGAGCCGAGAACGCAATGGCATTGTAGGGACGTAGGCCGACCAGACGAGCCACTTCGAACTGACGCAGCATAAAGCCAATCAGCCCGAATGCGCCGTGGAGGGCAACGAAGGTCCAGAGTCCGCCGATTTGGCACCAGCGAACAAAGTCACCCTGTGCTTCGGGACCCCAAAGCAGGAGTAGGGAGTGACCCATGCTGTCAGCGGGAGAGGAGACAGCAACAGTCAGGAAGTTAGCGCCTTCCAGATAGGAGGACGCCAGTCCATGGGTGTACCAGGACGTGACAAAGGTGGTGCCAGTGAGCCAGCCGCCTAGTGCCAAGAAGGCGCAAGGGAACAGTAGCAAACCGGACCAGCCGACGAAGACAAATCTATCGCGCTTGAGCCAGTCATCGACGACGTCAAAGACGCCCCGATCGGCTCCAGCACGGCCCATTGCAATGGTCATCTCAAATCCTCTTAATATGGCATCAAGTCCTATGAATAAAGGGCTGAGGAATATATAAAACCCTTATCCACGTCCAGAATCGTAACTTTCTGTAGAAAAACCTACAGGTTGCAACTTGGCCGTGGTCTAAACAACCCTTGAAGGACGTAGGGATGTCACAAGCATCCACACATAGGATGGCCGTAATCACCATCAGGTAGGATTTTGGCTTGTACTTTATGATAAATAGACTTTTGTTTTTTTACAATCTGTCACGTACTTCTCAGATTAGGCTGGATCTGCCAACATGCTGATACATCTACAGATGAAGACTTTAGAATAAAGTGATTTGTAAAGTTTTGTTGCTAATTGTGTGAGTGTTTATCTTCATTGAGGCCTGTTTTGAATCGGCTGAAAAAAGAAAATGCAGTGTAAATGCATCGCATTTTATAGTTTTTGCCTAACCATCTTCGTTAGGGTACAGAGTGAATCACAAAACTAGGGTTGGCTTCACCTATGTGGGAGTAGTTGCGCTCTGGTCAGCGTCCTCGTATCTCGTATATCAAATCGTTTCGCTCAGAATGATACGCTAGGTGAATGAGTAATTTCAGATGGATGGTGAAACCTCTTTCTGAAGGGTCAGGAGATACTAAAATTTCAGCGCATGTACAATTCGAGCGTCATCGGCGGCAGTATCAGTATTTCTGGTAACCGTCTATTCATATACGAGGTCAAAGGGCTAAACTCAACGGCCGGGGGTACAGCACCTGTGCGTCGGAGCGGCAGCACCTTCTTTACAGTTCCCTATGGGCGTATGGCAGAGGAAACTCGTCGCATTACGCGCATGGGAGGTGAAATTGTCAACATTCGTCCAGCAAATGGCGATATGCCAGCTGTGACTGTGACTCAAGTAGCACCTGCAGCAAATAAACCCATGACCGAAACGAAAGCAAAGAAACCCGGTGCTGATGTCCCGGTTAATACTTACAAGCCTAAGACGCCTTATTTAGGTGCATGTTTGTCCAACGAACCTTTGGTCGCCGAAGGAGGAGTGGGTATTGTTCAGCATATTAAATTCGACTTGTCTGAAGGCGATCTAAAGTACGTTGAAGGTCAGAGTATTGGCATTATTCCTGAAGGTACTGATGAGAAAGGTAAGCCTCATAAGTTGAGACTTTACTCAATTGCGTCAACCCGTCATGGTGATGATGTGGACGATAAGACAGTATCTCTTTGTGTACGTCAGCTGACCTATAAGCATCCTGAAAGTGGTGAAACCATCAATGGTGTTTGCTCCAGTTATCTCTGTAACCTTAATCCTGGTACTAAGGTGAAAATTACTGGGCCGGTTGGTAAAGAGATGCTTCTGCCTGATGATCCAGACGCCAAGGTGATCATGATGGGTACTGGTACTGGTATTGCTCCTTTCCGGGCTTATCTATGGCGCATGTTTAAGGATAAGGAGCGCGAAGCTAATCCTGATTATCAGTTCAAGGGGTTTGCTTGGTTGTTCTTTGGGATTCCGACAACTCCCAATATTCTTTACAAGCAGGAGTTGGAGGAGATTCAGGCTAAGTATCCTGATAATTTCCGTTTGACCTATGCGATTAGTCGTGAGCAGAAGAACTCTGAAGGTGGTCGCATGTATATTCAGCATCGGATTGCTGAGTATGCTGATGAGCTTTGGGGTTTGATTCAGGAAGAGAAAACCCACGTTTATATTTGTGGTCTACGTGGTATGGAAGGTGGCATTGATGAAGCTTTGACTGCAGCAGCAGCTAAGACAGGTGCCGATTGGGCCGAGTACCGTAAGGCGATGAAGAAAGCGCATCGCTGGCACGTTGAAACTTACTAGGTTTTACTGACCTGGTTGGTTGTGTGATCAAGTAAATAATGTGTAGAAGCCAGGTGAATCTATGGGTTCCCTGGCTTCTACAATGGTTCATGGTAAATCGAGCGGGATAGCACATTGGTTTTTAAGGTTGGATTATTAGGTTTGGGTACGGTGGGTACAGGTACGGCCAAAATTTTGTTGGATGCGGCCCAGCGTCATCCCTTGTTGCAGACCTTAGAAATTCATCGGGTGGGTGTACGTTCTTTGGATAAACCTCGTGCGGTTAATTTACCGGAGGTTTGTTTGACGACCGATTTAGAAGCAATTGTGACTGATCCCGATATCGATATCGTGGTGGAAGTTATTGGTGGTTTAGAGCCTGCGCGGTCGCTAATCCTAGAAGCTATCGAGGATGGCAAGCACGTGGTGACTGCCAATAAAGCGGTCATCTCTCGCTATGGTCACGAGATTGCAGAGGCAGCGAAAAAAGCAGGTGTATATGTGCTGTATGAGGCTGCTGTTGGTGGTGGTATTCCGGTAATTCAGCCATTGCAGCAGGCTCTGGGGGTGAATCGTATTGATACGGTGACCGGCATTATTAATGGCACAACCAACTATATATTGACTCGCATGCAGTCAGAGGGTGGAGACTTTGCGCCGATTTTGGAGGATGCTCAGGCCCTAGGCTATGCCGAGGCTGATCCGACAGCTGATGTCGATGGTCTGGATGCCGCTGATAAGATTGCTATTTTGGCGTCGATTGCCTTTGGTGGCAGAATCCGTCGCGAGGACGTCTTTACAGAAGGTATTCGTAATGTGAGTGCCTCGGATGTGGATTATGCGAAAACCTTGGGGTTTGTTATTAAGCTGCTGGCGATCGCAAAACGCACTGCCCAAAATACAGACAAGACAGAAACTATTCAACTGCGCGTTCATCCCACGTTAGTTCCCCTTCATCATCCCTTAGCTAGCGTTAACGACGTAAACAATGCGGTGCTTGTGGAAGGTGATCCCATTGGCCAGGTCATGTTTTATGGACCTGGGGCTGGGGAAGGGCCGACCGCCAGTGCCATTGTGTCAGACGTGATGGCGATTGCCGCCACTCTCCACATGGAGTCTCCGGCTGAAGAAAAACTGCCTAATCCATTGCTTAGCAATGCCTATAGCGATTATAAGACCATCAGTCCGATGGAGGAATTGGAAAGTCGCTTTTACCTGAGACTAATGGTGCAGGATCAACCTGGGGTGATTGGCCATCTCGGGGAAATTTTTGGCAGACATCACCTTAGTCTTGAGTCTATTGTGCAGATTGGTATGCAAGATAATCTGGCAGAGTTAGTGATTGTGACCCATGAAGTGAAAGAAGGTGAGTTTCAAAAAGCCATTGAGGTGTTGCAAGCCTCTGATGATGTGGATTCGATTGCTAGTGTTTTGCGAGTACTGGGATAGTAAATGTTGGGTGGTAAGGGAACTACGGTTTCTGGCGAAGACCTTTACCAATGGCGACTACAGGCTCAGGCTGATGCGCAAAACGCTGATGTCCCTCCTTATGAGGTGGACTGGATGTTGCAAGGGGTTAGTGATTTAAGTCAGTCGGATCTGAAATTAGGGCTGTATCGGGATTGGGTCTTGCCCTTACGATATTCATTAGACTGGCTGACTCAACAGTGGCAGCGGCGTCTGACTGAACGGTTGCCAGTCCAGTATTTAGTGGGTGAAACGCCGTGGCGGAATTTGATGCTGGCGGTAACACCTGATGTACTGATACCTCGGCCTGAAACGGAGCTGATTGTGGACATCGTGCTGGCTTGGGTCAAGCAGCAGGTAGAACTCCCAAAGCCATTGGTGTGGGCTGATTTAGGAACTGGCAGTGGGGCGATTGCGATCGCAATCGCCAAAACATTTCCCCAATCGCAGGTCTTGGCTGTGGATATTAGTGAGGGCGCCTTAAACATCGCTCGACAAAATGCCCAACGTAATCAGGTGACCAACATCGAGTTTTACCAGAGCAGTTGGTTTGACTCATTAGGGGATTGGCAGGGGCGACTATCCGGTGTGATTACCAATCCGCCTTATATTCCTAGTCAGGTGGTGCTTTCTCTGGAGCCGGAAGTGATGAACCATGAGCCCCACCAAGCATTAGATGGTGGGAACGACGGTCTGGATGATATTCGTTTGCTGGTAGAACAGTCTGCCAAATTTCTCCAACCTGGTGGTCTGTGGCTGACGGAGCATATGCAGGGACAGGCAGAGGAGATCGCAGATTTGTTAGCTGCTAAACACGTTTATGGAGAGATTCAAATTCATCAAGATCTAGCAGGCATTAAACGCTTTGTCTCTGCTAGATTTCGCCACTCATAAATTGAACATTGACACAATACTAGCTTCCGTCGTTATAACTTTAATGCTTGTCGAGTAGATTTCTGGGGCGATGTATAGGGTACCTCAGAAGACGGTCTAGGTAATCGAATGCAAAATTCAGTGCCTGTGTTTGGGTTAGAGTGGCAGTTGAGGGTTCCCTGGTGGATTTCAGTTACGATGTGATAGCTAATGGACAGCCCCAGACCAGTCCCCTTGCCAACGGGCTTCGTCGTAAAAAATGGTTCAAACAACTTTGGTTTAACTGCTTCAGGGATGCCAGGTCCATTATCAGTGATAAAAATAGAAACGCTGTCTGCCTGACTCTCAGTGCGAATAACAATAGTAGGCTGATAACCTTTTGACCCAAATAGGTCAGAAGATTCCAAGGCATCAATGGCATTGACCAACAAATTCATAAATACCTGGTTCAGATGCCCAGGACAAACTAGGATGTCTGGAATATCGTCATCATAGTTGCGTTGCACCAAAATCTCTGTTTTGGAATCTTTAGGGGTTAACCGATGTCGCAAAATCAATAGGGTACTGTCTAAGCCCTCATGGATATTCGTGGGCCTACGTTTTGCCTCGTCTAAACGAGAAAATGTACGCATGGAATTGACAATCTCTTGCACACGACGAGTCCCAATTCGCATGGAGGACAGCAATTTTGGATAGTCCTCCGCTAAAAAATTCAGGTCAATACTTTGTTCAAACTCTTTGATGTCCGGGGTAGGGCAATAGTGCTGTTTGTAAAGCTGGGTCAGCAGCAGCAGGTCTTGACTATACCGCTGTGCAATGTTCAGGTTGCCATGGATAAAGTTCACAGGATTATTAATTTCATGGGCAATACCGGCGACTAACTGCCCTAGACTAGACATTTTCTCTGCATGGATGAGCTGAGTCTGGGACTGTTTTAATGTCTTAAGGGTTTGCCGGAGAGCGGCTGTCCGCTCTGTCACTAGCTGTTCTAGACGTACATTAAGTACTTTGAGGGTTTGGGTCTGACGATAATGCCGATATAGCACCAGGCTATAGATAAACAAAACCACTGAGGTTATATATAGGCCGAAACGATAGTAGTTTTTGACGGTTGATTGCTTTAAGTAGTAAGCCTTGTAGCTCTCAGATAATGTTTCAATGGCCTGATGGGTAGAGGCATTAGTCAAATTGACAATCTGTTCCTTCACCTCTGGCTGGACTCGAAAAATTAAGCGACCATGGGTTAACAGGTTTTGTAGTGATGATGCCTGGATCTGAGCTGTTGGTGTTGGTGATTTCTTAAGAGCAACAATATCCTCTTCCAGAAGTTCGATTAGGGAGTCGTTGGCGGTGATGTTCTGATACTGAAAAACAGCAGTTTGTAAACGGACCACGTGATCGTACAAGCTGCTATTTTCTCTGTCTAACGTTGTGAGGAATGCCGCGACTGCTCCAGGGAAATACTCAAGGGAGTTATTTAGCACCGCATCATCGGATTTAAAGTCTTCTATAAAGATGTTTCGTCGTTCACTGACTTCCTTTAGCTCTCTCAGGTGTTGGTGCAGACTTTCTGTAGGGCTAATGGAGCTAAACAACCCTGCAATTGTTTGAACTTCTTGACGAAAAGCATCTGTGTGTTGTGTCAGTGGATCATAGCTTTGGGAAAGTTGTGCTTGAGCTTCAAGCATATCGTTAACGACGATAATATCTTTGCGTTCCAAATGACGTAGGCTATCAACGATTGCATAGTGATTGCTGACACTATGGGCCTGGGACTGCCATAGCAAAAACGTCAGCAGCACGAAAAGTATGCTGACAGGAAAAATATTTTTTAACCTGAGCTGCCATTGCCTGCTTAAGTCTGCCATGCTCCTGTCAGAGTTTTTAGAAAGGCCACTATTTGCGCAATCTCTGAATCCGAAAGATTACGCCCCAGCTGATATATGGCCATCACGCTAACGGTTTCTTCTAAGGTCTCAAGGCTACCGTCATGGAGATAAGGGGCCGTAAGTTCAACGTTTCGCAGGCTTGGAACTTTAAAGACATAGAGATCGCGCGGGCGTTGGGTTAGATTAAATCGACCAAGATCATTGGCTGTAGTGGTCTCCCGACTAGCAAAATAATCCTGTACTACCCCCAGACGTTGGTACAGGTTTCCACCAATATTGACTCCTTGATGACAGGCGACACAGCCATAGTCTTTGAACAGCTGATAGCCTTGTTTTTCGGTGGTCGTCAGGACATTGGACTTACCCCTGAGATACTTATCAAATCGAGCATTGGGGGTAATTAGGCTACGTTGAAATGTGGCGATCGCATCGCGCACATTGCGCTCGTTAGGCACATCCTTATAGGCCTGTTTGAAACTATCCCGATATCCCGGATCTTCGGATAAATAAGCAATCAGATTTGACCAGGTATTATCCATTTCCCTGGGACTTAGTAGGGGGGCATCAACCTGTTCTTCTAAACTGTTTGCCCGTCCATCCCAAAATTGCCGAAAGTTATAGCCGCTGTTAAAAACAGTTGGTGTATTCCGGTCCAAAAATTGCCCGTCCGCTCCCAAAGCCTTTGGCTGACCATCCACACCTAACTGGTCTAACCGATGGCAGGTCGCACAGGACATCTTTTTATTGCTAGACAACCCCACGTCTTGAAACAATCGCCGCCCCAGCTCAACCTTATGACTGTCTAAGTCAATTGATTGGGGCAGTGGGGTAATCGGTTGCTCCGCAAATGTTGAATCATCAAAAGATGTTGGACCATCAAACGATATGGATCGGTTAATAGGGGCAGCCTCTTGTTGAGTGGATTGCAGCGACACACCAGTCGATAATAGCCATATCAAACCACAGCCGACCAACAGCAAGCTAACACCGAGCCAGTACCCTAAAAATCGTGGGCGAATGCTCCCCATAGTCATTAAACCTTATCCAAATCCAGGGATTTAGCTTGGTCCATCAGAAAATACTCAGATCCTGACTTGAGTTTGGTTGCCTCTCCTCAGACAATCCAGCGCTTTAAAGCTATCCCAGGGTTAGGGTGCCCGCTAGCTTCGTGGGTTAACCTAAATCAAGCATAAGGGGCACTAACCGCACGAAAGAAAACCCATCACGTTGCCACTGAATTAGGCCAATTTTAATTCCAGCCTGAGTAATCCACGTATCAGTTGGTTGCCCATTAAAATAATTAAATTGCGCGTATCTGCCTAGGTGGACAACTGCTTGAGTGGTGTGAAGCCACGTCCAGGTCTTATTTTGCCTCTGTAGGAAACGACTTGATGTGGACAAGGTTGAACAAAATGGTTTCCCTGGCTCGTAAAAATTTACTCAAAGATCTGCCTCGTTTTTTGGTAGCCCAGGCAGGGATTATGTTTGCTGTTAGTTTAGTGACTATCCAAACCGGTATCCTCAAAGGGTTTACCCGCTCGACCACACTGCTCATTGACAGTTCCGATGCAGAGATTTGGGTGGCCTCAGAAAATATTGTCAACTTTGAGCTGACAGAACCGTTTCCCTATATCCAGGTGCAGCGATCTCAAACCATAGACGGTGTTGCCCGAGCAGAGGCCCTTACCGTCGGCTCAGGTCGCTGGTATTCGGATGGTAAGCTGACGACACTGCGGGTGTTTGGGTTTGACCCCAATGGTCAACTCTTTCGCCCTGGCCAAGTATCAAATACGGCGATTCAAGCCTTAAATGCTCCCTATGTAGCCCTGATTGATCGCACCAATATGCGTTCATTTCGCATTAATGGGGTGGGAGATACGGCCCGCATTCGTCAATTGCCGGTTATGGTGGTGGGGTTTACCCGCGATACCCAGTCCCTGGTGTCCAGTAAATTTGTGTTCACATCGTTGTTGAATGCCAATGCCTATATCAGCTCTGGTTTCACCTCTGGATTAACCTGTCAGTTGGGCGATGGGGACTTTACCTGTGTCAATGCCTATCAGCGTAATACGGACACAGCCGATGACGATGCTGCTGAACCAGCCCCCCTCAACTCCGATTCTCCGGTTACCTATGTGTTAATCAAAGCTGAGCCAGGGGAAGATCTGCAAATTCTGAAGCAGCGCATAGAGTCTACCCTCTCGGGGACTAAGGCGTTTACCAAGAATGAGCTAATTAATACAACCCAAGCCTACTGGCAAAATCGTACGGGCATTGGGTTTATTCTGGGACTGGGGGCCATTGTCGGTGTGATTGTTGGCATGGTAGTCGTGGCCCAGATTTTGTATACATCGGTGTCTGAGAATCTGCGAGAATTTGGCACCCTCAAGGCGATGGGGGCATCGGATTGGGATATTTACAGCGTGATTTTGGAGCAGTCGCTGTGGATGGCGGTTTTGGGCTATGTCCCAGGACTGTTGCTCTGTTGGGGGGTGGGTACTTGGACGGCAGCGACTCAAGGCATTGTGGTACTGATTACGCCCATCAGTGCGGTCGGTGTATTGGGCATTACTGTGGTTATGTGTGTTGGGTCAGCGGTGTTTGCTATTCAAAAGGTCACCCGCGTTGATCCGGGCATTGTGTTCAAGGCCTAATGGCTTGTCTATCGACGGGTTTGATAAGTGTAAGGTGTGAGCTTAAGACGGTATGGTTGCGATCGCAGCACAAAATATCCAAATGTCCTTTATGTCGGGCACCACTGAAACTAGGGTGCTGAAGGGCATTGATTTGACGGTTCCTTCAGGTCAAATCCGCTTGATGATGGGACCTTCCGGGTCTGGTAAAACCACATTGCTCTCGATTTTGGCGGGCATTTTGACCCCCACCGCTGGGCAAGTTCATCTGCTAGGTCAAGAAATTACCGGGCTTTCTCGCAAAGACCTGACTACGTTTCGCCGCCAACATATCGGTTTTATCTTTCAAAGCTTTAATCTGTTTCCAGCGCTGACGGCCTTAGAGAATATTGAGTTAGCGCTACAGCTAAAAGGTTACAAAGGGCCTGGTATCAAAGAACGGGCATTTGACTTGCTCAAACAGGTAGGCTTAGGCGACCGCGCCAAGAATCTACCGGCGGATTTATCAGGTGGTCAGAAACAACGGGTTGCGATCGCCCGTGCGTTGGCCGGTGAACCAGAATTGATCATGGCCGATGAACCCACAGCAGCCCTGGATTCTGCCACGGGGCATGATGTGATTGAGCTAATGCAGTATCTGGCTAAAAATAAAGGCTGCACGGTGTTGATTATTACCCACGATCCACGTATTACCGATGCTGCGGATGAGATTACTTATTTAGAAGATGGCATTTTAGCCAAGGAATCGAGTTTGGTCACCGGGCTGCATTGAATAGACAAGGCACTATCCCGCAGATACCGCTGCACTAGTTCTATCGCTGCTACCATAGTGACCTTAGCGAGGCCAAAACTTAGGACTAGAGCATTATGACTGCCACTCTTATTCAAAGTCCTGATCGAGTGGTTTTAAAAAATATTAGCTGGCAAAGTTATCAGAGCTTGATTCGTGATTTAGCTTAGGAACCGGCAATTCGCCTCACCTATGACCATGGCACTCTAGAAATTCGGATGCCTCTAGATCCCCATGAAACATTTAAGAAGCTAATTGGTCGGTTGATTAAAGCTGCGACCGAAGAGCTTGACCTAGAAATTCGTAGTTTAGGTTCTCGTACCTGTGATCGAGAAGATCTTAAAAGTGGTTTAGAACCTGATCAGTGTTATTACATTCAAAATGAGCCGAAGGTTCATGGTATTGAGCAAATCGATTTAACTCAATTACCGCCACCGGATTTAGCCGTTGAAATTGATATTACAAGCAGTTCTCTAAATCGATTTGCGATTTATCAGGCTCTAGAAGTGCCGGAAATCTGGCGTTACGATGGCAACTGTTTGAACATCTACGTTTTGCAGGATGATCAGTACGTTAATCAATTTAATAGTCGAGCATTGCCATTATTGACAGCTGCTGAACTTTTGCGATTTCTCACTCCCAACCAAGCCTTAGGTGAAAATACTTTAGTCAAACAATTTCGACAGTGGATGAGACAACGATAAAGATTATGAACGATGATGTTTATCGACTTGCAAATGGTCTCGAAAAATGGCAAATCTGGAGACTAAAAAATCCAGATATCAAAGTTGATTTAAGCAATATTCATTTATCAGAAGAAGTTTCTGACAAACAGCTAACTGTTCTATCCATGAATATTACTCCGGTAATATCTGCTATTTTCTCACTAATTTTCGCGGCTATTTGTTTTTTCTACAATTTTCAGGATGTCTTTGATATAGAGAATATTGAGAATGTTGGCCTACTAATTTTGATTGGGCTTGCCTCTGCTGCAATAGCTATATTACTTAGGTTTACCGTTTTTTAAACCATTATTATTATTGTATCTAGCTTTATAATGCGAAGTCTGATACTAACCTTTAAGATAGGGGTAAAGAGTGTTGATCTTAGCTGTTTTAATTTGAGTAATATAGATTTTTCAAACTCAGATTTAAGTGAGATATATCTTACAAAAGCAGATTTAAGCGGTTCAGATTTTACAGGTGCGAATCTAACAAATATCAGAGCATTAGAAGCAAATTTTAGTAATGCAAAATTAACAGGAGCTTGCCTTAGCAATCTACAATGTCAGGGCGCAAAGTTTGATGGTGTACGATGCGATTTTTTCTATCAGCAAGAAGATTACCAGGGGCGATATCCGGCAGAAGGAACCTTGAGCAAAGGGAAATTCTCTAAACTAATTCAAGATAAGCAGAAGAGAGATAGGCTTCTGAAGCCCATGTCAATACGCTTAGAGTCAGGTAAAAGTAATGAGAATTTGAGAAGAATTTCTGAGCTGATAGGGGATTCAATAATTGAAGCAATTTTTGATCCATACCTGGATGATACAGCACTTGATAATTTAGGATACTTGAATAGTTATGGAGTGAAATTTTCCAAAAATGTAAGATTTTTGACTTCAAGTCCAAAGGCATCAAAGGAAAGTTTTAATGCGTTTTTTCAAGGGATAGCAGAAGATGGTGAAATCAAAAAAATGAAGTCTAGGAAAGAGCATCGTCGTTTCCTAATACTGGATAAAGATATGGTTCTTATCCTCGGATGCTCTTGGAATCAAATCTCCAAAAATGAAGTTGCATCAATTGAATTTACTGAAGCGGATCAAGACTTTTTCAATTTAAAGTGGCGAAAAGCTAGAGAAATATGATTTTAGTTCTTTATCGTAGCTAGCTATCTCTAATCAACTGCTTCATACCTTTAGCGACTTCACAGAGCTGGTTTTCTCGGCGAGTAGAAAGAGTGAATTTATCTGAAAAGTCATACTCGCTAGTTTGTAAATCTGCTTTAACGAAAAGGAAATCTTCGCCAGTTGTAATCAGCCCAAACGCTTGTGTGGTCGTTTGTACTAGCAAGATCAGGCCAAAGTTTGAGGCCATCTTGCACTACGCTAAATCCATACATCGCACTACCAACACATCGATTAGGCCTTTGAGCAGGGTGTCACCATTTTCAATCTCAATTGATATATATTTGCACTTCACCAGGGTGTCACCATTTTCAATCTCAATTGATATATATTTTTCACCGCGTTTATAGGGCGGATCACGTAGTCCCAAAAGCTCTAACAGTGGAGAAACCAGAATAAAATCCACTGTACTTTCTGTAATGGCACCATCAGCCTGATAGTAAAGATATCTGCCTTTCAAGCGGTCAAGAGTATTAATTTCTTCCTGGCATAATTCTGGTAACTCACCTTGCCACTCGAAAAAGAAATCAGCTTTATTAGCAGGGTGCAGGTTGAGACGCTGATGCACCTCGTTTAGGTTGGTAATCGCTGTGGTAACAGCCAATGTTTGAGTCATTAAACTCAACTCTAGGAATAGACTCTGATTTTAGTATAGGCTTACTACTTAACTGCCTGCAGTTCTTTTGCGATGTCAGTCAAGATTTCTCGAACTGAACGTGGCTGCCAGTCTAGTTCTTGCATCGCTTTTTCACCACTAATGCGAACACAGCGATCATATATATAGTGGACTAGCTCATTATTCAGAGGTGCATTCCAGGCAAAGACTTTGCCAATAGGGTCTAAGATGCCGCCAATGAGCCTGACTAGGGGTTTAGGTGCATCCGCTGGAGCTTTTACCCCAGCTGCATCACCTAGAATTTTAAACATTTCACCGATGGAGAGTTCACCTGCGGAGATGATGAAATGTTCACCGGAGGGGGCTTTTTCAGCAGCGAGTACCATAGCCTGAACGAGATCGTCAACGTGGACGATGCCGGTGATGCGATCGCACCCTGGCCACAGCGGTAACCGTCCCTTGAGAAATAATTTAATCACCGGCCCAAAGTGAGGATCGTCCGCTCCAAAAATGCCACCAGGCATAACGCTTACTGCTGAAAACCCATCAGCTACATGCTGATGGATCAGCTGCTGTGCTTTGTATTTGGTCTCATCATAAGCCGACGAAAAACCTTTCTGTGTGCGCTGGTAGGTTTCATCAATCACTTTGCCAGCCGTGTCGCCATAAATGCCGATAGTACTGCAGTAGACTAGCTTTGGTGGATTAGGCTGCGCTTGAATAGCTGCCAATACTGTTTGGGTTCCTTGTACGTTGACCTTTTCCATTCGGGCGGCGTCCACAATACCCAAATCTACACAGGCTGCGGTGTGAAATACCCAGTCCATATCGGCCATGGCTGTTTTCAGCGTCTCGCCATTGGTGATATCGCCATAGATCAGCTGGAGATCTATACCTTTTAAGCGTGATAAATCACTGGTATGTCTAACTAGACCAACAACCTGATGACCTTGGGATGCTAAGAGCTTGACCAAATGGGAGCCTGTAAAGCCGTTAGCTCCAGTTACCAATGCTTTCATGCTAATGATTTTTCGTAGATGCGATAGGTTTTGTAGATTGTTGCGCCAGTGCTTTCGATGATGTTTCGCGATCGCATATTATCCTCATAGACCCAAGACAACTCAGCACGTTTATAGCGTGTTGTCTTCTGAGAGCCACCCTGCATTCCCAAATACACCACTGCCAATGCCACCATTTTCCGGCTATATTCTGGCAAGGTACAAATAGCTAAAACCCTTGCCTGGTTAATCTGGCGGCGATACCAAAGAAATTTGAGAATACCAATGAGATTGAGTTTGCCCTGCACGTGTTTTAGGGCCATGTTGTAATCTGGCAAAGCCATAAAAAAGCCCACCATTTTGTTATCTGATTCTTTTTTTGGGTCTTCGGCAATAACAAAGATATCGGTATCTACCAGGGGCTGTAACTCCTTTGCTTCCTCCATAAACTCATCTTCGGTACGAGCGCTAGAACTCCAATTGTGGGCAAACGCGGTAGTGAATAGCTCGTAAATGTGACGACAGTCCTGTTCAAACGCCTCACCTTTGGTTTGGATAGCACGAAACGTAATGCCCGCTTTCCGAGCGATTTTATAGCCTCGCTCAAAGCTGTCGGGTAAAGGTTTATCCACACGGAAATCATAGGCATAAGCATCTTTAGCCTTATGCCACCCATTAACCTCCATAATGTCCAGATAGTACTGGGGGTTGTAAGGCATCATCAGCATTGGAGCTGCATCGAACCCATCGGCTAAAAAAAGACAATTGTTGTGGGTGGACAGATCTATGGGACCGCGAGCAATCCTCATACCCTGATGTTTTAGCCAATTAGTAGCTGCATTTAAGAGTGCTTGACCGATATCAAGATCATTAATGCACTCAAAGAAACCTATGAGCCCAATTGCCTCGGTTTCTCGCTCAAGCAGTCGATTATTGACGGCGGCCACAATTCGCCCCACAGGTTGCTCTCCCTGATAAGCAATAAACTGTTGTAGTCTGCCGTATTGAAAAAAAGGATTCTCATCAGAAAATTGCTTAGCCGTGCTCGATTCAATCGGGGCAACCCAATAGGGATCATTACGATAGACATAGGCTGGCACAGCAAAAAAATCTGCCTGTTCCGTGGTGGTAGTGACCGGCTTAGTGGAGAAGTTACTCATGGAAGACGTGAGTAGTAAATGGTGAATGGTGAATGGTGCTTGAAGTTAGATGTTTTTGCTATTAAAACCTAGCTGATTGATCTGAACTTACTAACCAATCATCAATCACCATTCACTTACTATGCATACTGAGCGATTGCACCACCTAGCTTTTGGCGGACAGCTGTCATTGCCTCTACTAACCGATCCATTTCGGCCTGGGTGTGCAGGGCATTGGCCGTAATCCGTAGACGAGGCTTGGCAATAAACCAGATGGCTGAAACCCAAATGCTGTGTTCTTCCATCAGAGCACGGGCAAAGGATTTGGGATCTAGATCAGGGGGTAACAGTACAGGCACTACATTGGTCTCACCGATAGCGTCAAAGCCAGCGGCAATTAGCTTAGAACGTAGATAGCGCGTATTAGCTTGGAGCTTTGCTACGCGTTCTGGCTGGCTTCGTACCTGGCGGATACTCTCCAGCGCAGCGGCTGTTACCGGTGGCGGTAAAGAAATTGTACCGATGGATGTGGGTGACACATCTAATAGGTCTATGAGTTCACGGTTTGGGGCACTAATGGCCGCACCCGCTGACCCAGCAAACTTTGAAAACGTAGTCATGATGATGGGCACAATGCCACGGTCAATCACTGACTGGGGCGTAATGCCAAAGTGATCATAAATGCCTTCGCCTTTGCCACCGATGGCACCGCTAGCATGGGCTTCGTCCATAACAACAATGCTGCCAGGGTAGTCTTCCATAATGTCGAGCATACGAGGCAGGGGTACCACATCACCATCCATCGAGAAGACAGCATCAGAAATGACAATCACTCGATCATCAGGACGCACATAGCGACGCATCTTCCGCTCCAGATCGTCCATATCGCAGTGACGATAGGCCTTGACGCGCACCTTAGGACTGTGGCCGAACATCTTGCCTGAGCGATTGTCAGCATTAACCACGGCAGCAATAATGCAGCCATGATTCAGCACATCGCTAAAGATAATCGTTTCACGAGTATGCTGAAAGCCCTGTACAGGCACTGCCAGATGGCAAAAGCCATCCATCAGTGCCTGTAAGGCCATCCATGCATTGAGAAATAGTTGAGTATGGGGTAAGTGCTTGAAGACGGAAATTTCCTCTTCTAGTTGACGGTGCAAATCAATGCGACCACTCAGCACCGAACAAGAACTGTTAGAGGTGCCATAGCGACGGATGGAGTCGATAGCAGCCTGTGTGACAGCATTGTCTTGGGCCATGCCCAAGACATCATTGGTACAGAACGTCAGAACCTGGTGCCGTTTGCCAGTTCCCTGCTCTTCTACATCAATCTGGTTACCATTTTTTTGATGGCAAATGAACTTGTCAGGGTATAACCCGCTTGCATGCAAACGTTGCACGTAGTCATTAACGACTTCCACAATTTACTCCTCATCACCTACATTGAGCATATCAATCAACCAAGGTCTAGGCTAAAAGCTGAGCAACCTTTGGCAGCAGACCTTGGCAACGGGGCTTGGGTATCCCCAAGCGGGCGAATCACACAAGCATACCGCTACTAACCTCCTGAGACGGTTGGATAGAAGACTCTTTTGGAACCTCCAAAGAAGAGGAATGAGGAACTTCTAAACGCTCATACTGACCGACAATGACTCTTTGAAGAGCGATGATTGCCGGATTAACTTCGACGTAGTTGCGGTGAGGATTGATGGAATAGTTATGCTGCTCACTTTCCATCATTTCTACGTCCTGATGTAGAAATTTGAGAAAAATACTGTTCAAAATTACCTTTTCTAGCACGTTAGCCAGTGGACCACTCAATAACCATTGAGGTAATGGCAATTTAAGGAATAACAACGAAAAGGATCTTGTCTCGGTAGGACCCATCGGTAATCGCATTAGGTAAAGGGATGATACAGACTCTAATGCGGTGGCATAGTGGGGATATTGATAACGAATGGAAACTGTACGGGTGGTACTACTATTGCCCTTTGCCCCTAAACCAAGAAGCTTGCTTAAGAAGCCGTCATAGGAAACCTGGTAATCGGCTGATACACCGTCGTCATCTTGTTTCAGATTAAGCAGCTTAGGATCGTACCAGCCTTGCAGGTCTTTGTGCAGAAACCCATGAAATACATCCATTGTGTTTTCATTGCAGATGGAGAAATGGGCATTAAAATGTCCTGGAATACGGACCATAAACCAGCCTGGTTGACCATACTGGGGTACTTCCGGTAAGGAGTGTTGAGCTGCTAGCTCTAGCTCTCCCGGAAAGACCCATACAATTCCATATGCTTCTTGGGTTGGATAGTGACGGGCTTGTGCACAAGGTAATTTTTGTTCCTGAGGAAAGTAAGGAATACCAACGCACTGACCATGGCTGTTAAATTCCCAACCATGGTACGGACAAACTAGGTTGTTTCCATGTACTTCTCCTCGATGAAGTTCAACACCTTTGTGGGGACAGGCATTAGCCAGGGCATTGACTGCTCCATCAGCATCGCGGTAAACCGCCAAGGATTCTTCCCATACCTGAACAGAAACCACATCTCCCCGCTTAAGCTGATCGGCCCACAAGACTGGATACCAATAATTGGGGTTAATACCAACAGCGCGTGCACGTCGGTATATGGGTTGACCTTTAAGAACAGCAGACGCTTCCATCTTCTAGAGCTAGAAATAAGGGTTGAGAGTGATCAGCAACAAAGTTCTTCCACTGTACGAGACCTATCTTGATTTTTACTGAGTGAAGCCCCAGTATGCTCAGATTTTTGACTCAAACCGGGTGTCATTGTGGTTGCAGTATGACGGTAGTAAGTGCGCTACCGTCTACATTTAGTGACGCTTCGCGAACTGGCAATGAAGTCTAGAAATAATGTTCGAGTAATCAGCTAGAACATTAACAGCCGCCTCAAAGACCAATGGACATATACACGTAACAAAGCCAGCAGGGCAGGTATAAGTTTTTGCTTATGTCTAACCCTATAACCAGTTATGGGTAATGTTAACATCTATTAACTTGTCGCGAACGATTGGCCCCGGTTGGTGTTGTTTCTGCAAGTGTTGTTGTGTGCCCCCTCTATGACCACTGTTTATCAAAAATCCGTTGCTCCTGAGCTAGAGCAGCTCAAGGGATTACCGTCACCACAACGTCACTCTTGGCGAGTATTAGCTGTCTTGATGATGGCGGGATGTTTGTCGAGTGCAGCTGGAGCGGTTGTCGCGCCAGTTTTTCCAGAAATTGTGGCTCAATTTGAACTCAGTAGCCGTTGGGCTGGGGTTTTAGTCAGTACCCATACCCTGACTACAGCGTTGGCTAGTTTGATATTTGGGTTGTTGGCAAGTCGTTTAGGTAGTGCTCGTATCCTGATAGCTTGTCTGTTTGGTTATGCGGCCTTTGGCAGTTTGGGCGCGTTGGCCCATGGATTTTGGGGGATTTTACTATCGAGAGCATTGGTGGGTTTGGCCAGTGGGGGGATTGGAGCAGGCAGTATTGGTATTCTGAGCAATCTTTATGATGGTGAAGCCCGTACTCGGATGATGGGCTATGCTACCAGTGCATTAGCTACGGCTACGGTGATTTTTCCGGTTTTGGCTGGCTGGCTGGGACTGTATCATTGGCGCTGGGCGTTTGCTCTTTATGGTTTAGGGTTGCCAGCGGCACTTGCTGGTTTTTGGATTTTACCGAAGGGGCGCAATCGTTCGATGGCGATGCCCCAGACTGAAGGAATTGGCAATATTCTGAGACGAGGAAAGGTATTGCTGTTGTTGCTGGCGTTAGCTGTGGCTTCAGCTATTTTTTATGTTGTAGTGGTGTACGCGCCACTTTATCTGAAGCAGGCGATCAATGCGTCTTCATTATTGAATGGGTATGTTTTAGCGGCTCGTTCCGTAGGGGCGGCTGTTATCGCTGCTGTAGGGGCTGCAAAGGTTTCTAGGCGACTAGGGGCTGGGGGTGCGATCGCAACCGGTTTTCTCCTTATGGCCATTTCTCTTGCGACTATCCCACGTGTTTTAGCACCTTCCCTGATGCTGTTAGCGGGTTTACTGTTTGGCCTTGGCTTTGGTCTGGTAATGCCTAATTTTTACAGCGCTCTGGCCGACGTATCCTCCGATTCTCAACGGTCTGGAGTACTGGCCATTGGTACTGGTTGCGCCTCCCTTGGCCAATTTGTCTCCCCGTTTATTTTTGGCCCCATTTGGGCGGGGGCAGACACCCAGGTGTTTTACATCGCAGCGATCATTGCTGCTACGGTAGGGATTCTCAACTGGATGCGTCGTTAGCCTGTGCCATGATCCTCAAACAGTCCTTACTCACGTTTCTCAAAACCGGTGCCATTCCCGTGCTGCTGACTACCGTTGCCATTCGGCAGATCGTTTTAGTCCATACGGTGGGGCTAAGTCCCTGGCATGGTGGTGGTTTTGGTATGTTCGCCTCTATGGATCGTGATGAACGCCGGGTGATTACCGCGCAGCTAGAGTGTGACCCAACTGAAATTCTGGCGTTACCTGGTTTACTTGCGGATGCGCCTGAGCTAGTCAAAGAGAAAACCTACACCCACATCAGCACCTTTCCCACAGAATTTCAGCTACAGCGTTTAGGAAAACTGCTTGCTGCCAAGCCTGCAGACGGTTTTCCTGGTGCTATTACTGAGTTACAGACTGAGAACCCATGCGGAGAAAAATGGCAGCTCCAGGCGTGGCGGTTGGTTTACGGAGAGGGGACCATTGTCTATGAACCGATCACCGAGCCGGTTGAGGTGTTGCCATGAGCTGGTTAAAGCAATGGAACCTGTGGCTAACTGATTTAATGCAGCCACCAGTGTATTTACTGGTGCTGAGGTTAACATCGATTTTGCTTTTGTTCCACGGCATTGATCACTGGCTATGGACTATGCTGCCAGAAAAGCTACTGGCATTGGCAATGCTGATCCATGCACCGCTGGTACGCCAACATTGGGTTTGGTTGACCATGAGCCTATTTCTAGGGGTGAATACCCTGTGGCATTGGTCTAATTTGGTAAACCACGAATATCTCTATACCTACTGGGTACTGGTGTGTACGTTGGCCGTATGGAGCCGGAAACCTAAGCAGGTGCTGCGCTGGAATGCCCGTTGGCTAATTGGGTTATGTTTTCTATTTGCGACCCTTTGGAAGTTTATTGGTGGCGAATATTTAGATGGCTCGTTTTTACATTTAACGTTTTTGCTAGATAGTCGGTTAGCCATGGGGGCTGTCCTTTTTGGAGGGCTGGATCTACCTACTCTGGCAGAAAATCGTCAGATTTTTGAAACGATGCAGGCATCAGCGGCTATCTTAGAACCGCAGCAGTTGACGACAACTGCCCGGATGGCAGTTGTCAGTGTAGTGCTGTCCTACTGGACAATTTTGATCGAAGGTTTGGTTGCTGCTAGTTTTGTGTTGCCCGTACGTTGGCTAAACCAAAAACGTGATTGGTTGCTTCTATGGTTTGTGTTGACTACCTACACAGTGATTCCAGTTTTGGGTTTTGCAGCGCTACTCATGGTGATGGGACTTATACAGGCAAAAAATAACTTTATTGCGCGTATTTATTTAGGGTTACTGATATCAATGCTTATTTGGATGCCATTACCTCAAGGCATTTTCTGGCTGATTCAAAGAGTATTTTTGAGGACGTAATTAGACGTCTTGAGGAAATCAAAGAAGTCGGTTCTTGATGCGGAATTTTTGATTACAACCTTTCGAGTAAATAATTTGGCAGGTCAGGATAGGGGCAATCCCTTGTGAATACTCTTCGATACTGGGCGCTATCAAGCCAAATTTCGTATAAACCGGTGTTTCGAGTATCCGAAATTAAGGTTGTTTCTCGATGTCCTTAAGTTTGAAGCTTCTATTTCAGCAGAGTTTAGCCTACCCGTGTATCTGGTGACTCTTGCAATAGCCATAGACCGCTGTAGGTCATACCTGAGTCATCAGGACGAATAAGTAGAAAATGGAGTCCCTTAGCAGTTGCTTTGCGCTGTTCAAAGGCATTGGCAGCTCCACGAACATCAGTATCCTCAAAGGTGGTGAGGACAAAGCGCTCACTTAGACCTGCTTCGAGAATCAATCCGTCGGGCTGTCCGGCAATGTATTGCAAAAATGCTGGGCGGATTGCCTCTATCCACTGCGCTAGAGGCATAGACTGTTGACCGCCATCAATCACTACACCCGGAATTAGGACGGTGCTAGATAAGCCAATTTCTAAGGGCAATAACTCTTTAGGAATGGAGCGTATCGGGATGGCTTCGTATTGAAACCGCAATAGATCCGCATTAGACAAGCCAGCAAATCGCCAAGTATCGCCCCAGAGATTATCGGGCAGCGGAATCGGCGTTGAACGTTCAATAGCAAATGGCGAATAGTCATCGCCAGTGTAGGTTTTTAGGTTGGGATACCAGGCGGTGCGCTGACGCAGCCACTGTTTTAAGGTAAGTAAACTACGTTTGGGTTCTACGGGAATATCCAGTTCTCGACAGGCGACTTCCGTTAAGGTTTGGGTCTGGGGACGAAAGACTTGGAGTGCTTTGGGACGATAGCCTGCTCGGTGGATAGCCTGTTTTAGCTGATGACGGAGCCACATGGCATCAGCTACAGGTTGCGGACAGGTTTCTGCATAGCTGAAGTCCATAGTAGGAGTGCATAATAGCAATTCCCACAGGGGCTGATTATCGGTGTTTTTTAATGGGCGGCGGTAGAAGTCCAGTTGCCAAGGAGGGCTCATACCTGTCTAACGTGCGGTCTAATTTAACAATAGCGCTAATTAACTTGGTCAGATACCATTTCACCCAGTTGAGGGAAGTGTGTTTGCGATCGCAATCGTAATACAATCGCACAATATTCCGGTTTAGCCAGGTGTAAAACGGTTCTGAGTCTATCGTAGCCTGAACGTCCTAATCTCTTGTCTCCACATCCTCACCAATAAACCAGTGATTGAGATGGCAAGGATACCCTTCGCACTACCAGGAAAGTGGGAACTTGCCCTTAAGGAATGGACTAGCCAAGGGGGACCAAATTAGCTGAGACTGGCTGCTATATAGTAAACCAGTCCTAACTCTTGAGTATGGTCCCAGCACTTACCCAATTTGGTCAGCAGATGTCCCACCTTACCGGGGTGAGGGCAATCATGAAAGATATCATCGAAACTCTGCAGTCGGAGCCGTCTGCAGACTTTATTAACCTCAGTGCAGGTAATCCAGTAATTTTACCGGAGGTAGAACAGCTCTGGCGCGATTGTACAGCTGATTTACTGGCTAGTGCAGACTATGGCGAGGTGATTTGTCGCTATGGCTCTAGTCGAGGCTATGAGCCACTGATTGATGCGATTGCAACCGACTTTAATCAGCGTTATCACTGTAGCCTTAAGGCCGAGAATATTTTGATTACTCCCGGTAGTCAGGCCCTGTACTTTTTAGCGGCCAATGCCTTGGGAGGGTATACCCTCGACGGCGTGCTTAAGGAAATAATTTTGCCCCTGAGTCCTGATTACACAGGGTATGGTGGCGTTTCTTTATATCCACAGGCCGTGCGAGCTTATCGACCGACTCTGGAGGTCGATGTGACGGCCCATCGGTTTAAGTACCGGCCTGATTTTAGCCAGCTGGCTTTAGGTGACCAGACCGGATTTATGTTGTTTTCTCGTCCCTGTAATCCCACAGGCAATGTGCTTACTGATAAAGAGGTTAACCGGATTGTTAGTTTGGCGGCTAATGTCCCTGTCTTTATTGACTCGGCCTATGCCCCCCCGTTTCCAGCTCTCAATTTTATTGAGATGACACCCGTGCTTCTCCCCAATGTTGTGCACTGTATAAGTCTCTCCAAAGCAGGATTACCGGGTGAGCGGGTAGGGATTGCCATCGGCGATGCAGCGATCATTCGTGTACTGGAATCTTTCCAAACAAACTTATGTATTCATTCTTCTCGCTACGGCCAAGCCATTGCTGCCCGTGCCATTGAGTCAGGCGCACTAGCTGAGATCGCTAAAACCGTTATTCGGCCCCACTATCAGCAAAAATTTGCAGTGATTGAAGCCACTCTGGATGAAGTAATGCCCGATGTGCCTTGGTATTTACATCAGGCAGAAGGCTCAATCTTCGCTTGGCTCTGGCTTCAGGATTTACCCATGGACGATCAGGCGTTTTACCAATCTCTAAAACGCTGCGGAGTGATTATTGTCCCCGGCAGTCCCTTCTTTCCTGGTCTTAAAGCCGACTGGGCTCATAAACATGAGTGTTTTAGGATTAGCTTGACAGATACGGCAGAGCGGATTGCGATCGCAATCCGCCGTCTGGCTAAGCTGACTAAGGAAATTTATAGCCAGACACAATAAATTCCATCGATCACCTATGTCTCACTTTTATTTCCCAACTGACTGGCTCACCATTGGTCGCATCGTCGGTCCTCATGGTCTAAATGGAGAAGTCCGAGTTTATCCTGACAGTGACTTTCCAGAACGGTTTGAGCAGCCGGGAGAACGTTGGCTGCTAAAGCCGGGTGCTAGCCAACCAGAACCGATTAAGTTGCTAAAGGGACGGTTACAAGCGGGTAAAGGTCTGTATATTTTGAAATTGGCTGGGATTAACTATCGCGCTCAGGCAGAAGCACTGCGGGACACTCAGCTATTGGTGGCTGCTGACGATCGCCTGCCCCTAGAACCTGGAGAATTTCACGTCAATGACTTAATCGGCTTAACCGTTATTCTGCAAGCTACAGGAGAGCAAATCGGTACCGTGAGCGATGTTTATCGAGCTGGTAACGATCTGCTTGAAGTGACGCTAACATCTAATCATTCAGATGCTGCTGTGAAGAATAAGCCACGCACTGCCTTGATTCCTTTTGTGGAGGCGATTGTTCCGGTGGTTGATTTATCCCAGGGACGGGTGGAGATTACTCCTCCAGATGGCTTGATTGACTGAGACTTAGTGTCGTTTTTAGGGCTTACCGTTACCGTGAGCCACTAACCCCGCAGCCTGGGCCTGACTAGTTAATAGCTGCCGAATTCGTTCTAGAGTTTTTAGATCGTCGATGCGCTGTTCCTGATAGCCTCGCTGCCATACGGGTGCACCTGGTATACCCCTGACAAGATTAATGCGCTTAGCGGCGGCGGCCTTGAACCCAGCCACAAATGATGAAAGTGCGCGGGGTTTTGGGGTGCTTTGCCGCAGACCGTAGCTGACTACAGCTTGAACATCGCTGTTAACGACAGCAATTAATGCCCGCATGCCATTAGGGAGTACGGTCCAATGATCTAGGGCAATATCACGCTGGTGGGCAGCTGCTATCTGTTGCCATTCGTCTGCAGCAATCTGCCCCGATGGATTCAGCTGCGTTTGTTCTCCCAAAACATCACCAAACAGATATTCTTCCTGGTGGGTTAATAGATGAATATGATAAAACGTGGCGCTGGGTTGGGAGTGCCCCAACTGGAATGTACTAGCCAACCTTTCCTCAGTGCCTATCTAGGCATTGCATTGTTTTCCGTTGGTCTAGATTTCCCAAATATGGATTCAAACTCACCCCAACAGGGCCTTACACACAGAGCCTCAAAAGGTTGAATCGATGATTAATGGGCAGAGCGAGACTCGAACTCGCATGACCAAAGGCCGCCACATTTTGAGTGTGGTGCGTCTACCAATTTCGCCATCCGCCCATAGCTTTATTATTATAATGGATATTGCGCGTTTGTAGAAGATTTTGATAATCTTGGGTACCATGCCACTGGATAATTTCCTTGGCACGCAATACTGGCACTGGATGGGTAAGCTCCCGAGTACGTATTTGTTTCAACAGAGCACCGAGCTGATCATGACTCAAGTCTTCGTAGGCATTGGCCTGGGCTAAAAACGCATCTAAGTTAAGTTGGGACGAGAGGGTTGGTGAACCTCCTGTGAGCTTCATTAATACCGATGCAACAATTCGGGATTCTTGGCTAACCAGTAGGGCGGCGCGATCGCATGTGAATTCAGCACAGCGCACCCATTTCAAAATCTGAGTTTGCAAATTTTGGGTAAGGACCGGTCCCAAGGGGAGTTGACTAGCGGCTAATGCGATCAAATTTGCCAGAGTTAAATATACTCCGTGATCACATTTGAGATGGCCCAGTTCATGACCAATAACCGCCTGCAATTCCTTGTCATTAAGTAGCTCAATAAGCGAGGTATGCACCACAATAAATGGCCGCTTACCTCGCATTGCAAATGTGTAGGCATTAGGAACCGGGTGCTGCTTTACATAAAGCTGAGTTTCCTCAATGTCTAAAGTTTTACACGCTTGAACAAGTAACCGATGGATGTGAGGTAGCTGCTTCGGCCCTACCAAAATGCTCGTGGCAATATTTTCTAAATAAAAAAATTGCTCTGCCGTAGGCCTAAGTAAGGCACGAATCGCTAGCTCTAGACCGGGTAACCGTTTAAGCGACTCTGTCGCTTCTAAATCTAGGGGGTGACGAAAATGATTAGCTCGTAACCCGGTCAAAATAGATTTGTCATCCACGCTATGCGTCTCCCCATTGTTTAGCCCATTTTTAGAGTATAGGCGGCGGCTACTAATGTAGCGAGCGGCCTATACTCTAGATGACAACTGGCTGGGTAACCGTATCTGTAGTAATCAGGGATGGATCTTCAATCCGGCGTAACTTGGCTCCTACAGCTGAGAGTTTTGCTTCAATATTCTCGTAGCCGCGATCTAAGTGGTGTAACCCATGCAGGATAGTGTTACCTTCAGCTGCTAAACCAGCAACTAACAAAGCCGCCGCTGCCCTTAGATCAGTGCCTGTAACCGGTGCCCCTGACAAACCAGGTACACCACGAATGACTGCCGAGTTACCGGTAAGGCGAATATTTGCACCCATGCGATTGAACTCAGCTACGTGCTGCAGGCGATTTTCAAAGACGGTTTCTGTAATCACGCTATTGCCGTCTGCCAATGTGGTCAGGGCCATGAATTGGGCCTGCATATCCGTTGGAAATCCCGGATGGGGGCGGGTCTCAATTTCAATGGGTAGAATCCGTTCCCCAGGTACGAGCCGGATCCGATTGTGTCCTTCCATCTCAATGTTGGTACCAGCTTCAGCTAGCTTGGCAATTACTGGTGTTAGATGCTCTGGAATGATGGGTGAAAGACTAATAGGGGAGCGAGTTATGGCCCCAGCCAACATAAAAGTACCGGCCTCAATTCGGTCTGGAATGATGCCGTAATCAGTGGAGTGAAGGTTAGGGACACCAAGGATTGTGATTGTGTTGGTTCCAGCTCCACGAATCCGAGCCCCCATGGCTCGGCAGAAATTAGCCAGGTCTAAGACTTCTGGTTCCTGGGCTGCATTTTCAATAACTGTCTCCCCTTCGGCTAATGTAGCTGCCATCATGAGGGTTTCAGTTGCCCCAACACTGGGGTAATCGAGATAAATTTTGCCGCCTTTGAGTCGGTTCCGGGTACCCGGAACATAGGCATGGACAATACCATGGTCCATGTGGACTTCGGCTCCCAACGCTTGTAAGCCTCTAATATGCAGTGCAACGGGACGAGCACCAATGGCACATCCACCTGGTAGAGGAACGCGAGCTACCCCCAAACGGGCTAAAAGTGGACCAATGACAAAGAAACTAGCTCTAAGTTTGCTAACGATTTCATAGGGGGCACGAGAATGACTAATGGAGCTAGCATCTACGTCGAGACTATCCCCATGGCGAGAGACCTTTACCCCTAACGCCGTAAGCACATCTGCCATACGACCGATATCTACCAGGTTAGGGATATTACGAATTCGACAGTCCTGAGAGCAAAGAATGGCTCCTGCCATCACGACAAGTGCCGAATTTTTAGCTCCACTGACAGGGATATGACCATCGAGAGGCCGTTTTCCCCAGATTTCTATTACAGGTGCAGGTTCGCTGGAGGAGCGCTTATCAGCCTGAAGTGAGGTATCGATGGTAATGTCCTCCGGATTTAATAAAGAGACTCAGCCACACAAGAACACAAAATTGGCTCATCAACCAGTTTTGTTAACAATGGTGATGATTCTACCTGAAACTACTGATTTGTTAAGTCATATTAATATCCTTTGAACGCTTAGTTACTATTAAACGCTTTAGGAAATTAAAATTTTCATTAGTTTCACAAAGAAATGGGGATTGACGAATCAGCATGATTGCTGGAAGGTTGTACGCTACTATTGCCTTATTGAATTTGAGCGGAACTGGCGGAATTGGTAGACGCGCTAGATTCAGGTTCTAGTGTTCGCAAGGACTTCCGGGTTCAAGTCCCGGGTTCCGCATATTTTTATCGAAGCGCTTAACATGTAGTTTTTTGTCCTTACATCTGAAGCTATTTGTCTGTGTGCTGTGTTTGGGCTTTTAGGGTAGCAATATCATTATTCAGTTTTTCTTATTTATTCAGACTTTTTTATTGGTTACTGAAGCATTGCTCAGAAAATCAGCACCTTGACTGACTGATGTGTAGGCAGCAGCTTTCATTAACGTGATGCTCAAGCATTATGGCTGTCAAGTGAGCACCATTGCAGCTCATACTAAGGTCTGACTGTTCATAGAGAGCAATGACCATTGTTAGTACTAAAAATCCTCTGGCTAAGCAATTTCGCAAGCTCCATCAGGCCAAGGAGCGGCGACGTCAAAATATGTTCTTGTTAGAGGGGACCCATCTGTTGCAAGAAGCTTGTGCAGTTGATTACCCTCTCCTCCAGGTGGCGATGACGGAAGCTTGGAGCCTTGCCCATGGTGACTTATTGCGGCAATTGCAGCGTCTTGAAACGGATATTCGCTTAGTGAGTACCGAAGTGTTAGCAAGCATGTGCACAACGGTGAGTCCGGATGGTGTGGTTGCGATCGCTCAACGGAGTGTGAAACGGGAGGATGCATCAAAGGCTTTATCCTTGGGAGTTGCCCTGGAAAATTTACAGGATCCTGGGAACTTGGGGACAGTGATTCGCACGGCGGCAGCGACAGCATGCGATCGCATCTGGCTCACTAACGATAGTGTGGATGTCGATCATCCTAAGGTTTTGCGGGCTACCGCAGGGCAATGGTTTCGTTTGCCTATGCAGATAATTCCTAACCTAGAGTCTTTAAAGTTGCTAGATGTACAGTTGGTGGCTACCACACCCAAAGCTTCCCTAGTCTATTGGGATCTTGATCTGAGGCAACCAACCATCTTTCTGATGGGGAACGAAGGTGCTGGACTCTCTCAGCAGGTGATGGATTTAGCTACCTATCAGGTCAAAATTCCCCTAGCGACTAATGTGGAATCTTTGAATGTTGCGATTGCAACCGCTGTATTGTTATACGAAGCTAAGCGTCAGCGTCAGGGTTGACAAAGGATTGTCTAGGCTGGCGGTTAGTTGCCATGGACTGATGGTGGGATTTTGTGACAACAAGGGCATCAGTCTTATCAGAATCCGATTCAGATACCTGGGGATGCTCATCTAAAACGATAGCGTCTGCTGTGGTGCCTAGAAGTTCATCTAGATATTCTAGAGATTGCATAAAACTGGCTACAGCAGACTGCCTGAGCGAATGTTTATCCATGATCTTGTAACCTTTCCTCGCTAGTTGGTCGCTTGACATTGCTGCCAGTACTTATGATTGGCAGTGCCATCGGGTTATCCGTGACAATTGATATCGGGACCTTTAGTAATGAGATTGGTGAGCCTAACTCTAGCCAAGATGTTCCAAGTTCAGAAAAAAATAGAAAAATTGATACTTGTTTGTGAAGAGCCTTATCTCTCGGAAGCCAGCCCTACGGACACAAACGATTCTACGGGGGCACAGGGATAGATACTGAATCTAGCAAATTTGCAAATAATTGCTCAATATCAAGTTGTCTAATATCCACAATCTAGTTGAAAATGGATTCTGCCCCTATGTTGCCCATATCGTTTTTTGCCTTAGGCACGCGTCAATAAATGGTAACCAGGGGTTCGCTGATATGATGTAATAGGGAGATCGTTGTGAGTTCATCCTTTGATTACGACCTAATCATTGTGGGTGCTGGTGTCGGTGGTCATGGAGCAGCATTACATGCTGTAAAGAGTGGTTTGAAGACCGCCATTATTGAAGCAGCTGACATGGGAGGTACCTGTGTCAATCGGGGATGCATTCCATCTAAGGCTCTATTGGCTGCTTCTGGCCGTGTTCGTGAATTACGTGATAGGCATCATCTCCAGTCTTTTGGTATTCAGGTGGGGGATGTCCAGTTTGAACGCTCAGCCATTGCTGACCATGCTAGTAATTTGGTGAGCAAAATTCAGGGTGATCTTACCAATAGCCTGACTCGTCTTGGGGTCGATACAATTCGCGGTTGGGGTAAATTGGCTGGTGCTCAGAAAGTTACTGTGGCCACAGCCGATGGTGAAAAGACTTATACTGCCAAAGAAATTATGCTGTCACCGGGATCGGTACCCTTTGTGCCACCGGGCATCGAAACGGATGGTAAAACCGTATTTACCAGTGACGAAGCGATTAAGCTTGATTGGTTGCCTCAGTGGGTGGCTATCATCGGCAGCGGTTACATCGGTCTTGAATTTTCTGATGTGTATACGGCTCTAGGCTGTGAAGTCAGTATGATTGAGGCATTGCCTCAGCTCATGCCTACCTTCGATCCAGATATTGCCAAAATTGCTAAGCGGGTCCTAATTGATCCCCGTGATATCGATACCCATGTGGGTGTCATTGCTAAGACCGTTATCCCAGGGTCTCCTGTAACCATTGAGTTAGCAGATTTGCAAACTAAAGAAACGGTTGATGTGTTAGAAGTAGACGCCTGTCTAGTCGCTACTGGGAGAATTCCAGCCACTAAGGATATAGGATTAGAAAGTCTGGCTATTGAAACTGACCGACGGGGATTTATTCCAGTGAATGATCATATGGCAGTTTTGCGGGACGGTGAACCTGTGCCTCATCTGTGGGCCATTGGCGATGCAACGGGCAAAATGATGCTTGCCCATGCTGCGTCTGCTCAAGGAGTGGTAGCCGTTGAAAATATTTTGAAAAAAAATCGCACCGTTAACTATCAGAGCATTCCAGCAGCGGCCTTTACTCATCCAGAAGTCAGTTTTGTGGGGCTGACAGAGCCTGCCGCTAAGGAGTTGGCTGAGGCTGAGGGCTTTCAGATTGGGGCCGTACGGAGTTACTTTAAAGCTAATTCTAAAGCCCTAGCAGAAAATGAATCTGACGGTTTGGCCAAGGTGATTTACCGTAAGGATACTGGGGAGATCTTAGGGACCCATATCATTGGCATCCATGCGGCAGACTTGATTCAAGAGGCGGCGAATGCTATTGCTCAAGGGCAAACGGTCAAAGAGCTTTCATTTATTGTGCATACACATCCAACGCTTTCTGAGGTGTTAGATGAAGCCTTTAAGCGTGCTGAGGTGATGGCGTGAAAATAAGACGGCGTTCCCCGAACCCGACTGTGGCTGTGGACACCCTGCGCTATCAGGTGAAGGTACCTGATAGCGAGCCGCACAATATTCTTGAGAAAATTGTCTGGCATAAGGAAACTGAAATCGATCGTCTGCGGGAAAAAACTTCTCTGGCTGAGCTACAGCGTCAGGTCCTGGCGGCACCGCCGTCGCTGGATTTTGCAGCGGCGTTACGCTCTGGCAATACGACACCCGCTGTAATTGCTGAGGTGAAAAAGGCATCGCCGAGTAAAGGGGTGATTCGGGAAGATTTTGATCCGGTTGCGATCGCAACTGCTTATGAAAAAGGCGGAGCAACCTGTTTATCAGTGCTTACCGATCAGGAATTTTTTCAGGGCAGTTTCGAGTATCTTACTCAGGTACGTCAGGCTGTAAAGCTACCTCTACTATGTAAGGACTTTATCATCTATCCTTACCAGATTTATTTAGCCCGTATCCATGGTGCTGATGCCATATTGCTAATTGCAGCCATTTTGTCCGACAAAGATTTGGATTACTTTATTCGAATTGCTGCAGCATTAGGTATGACTGCCCTGGTAGAAGTGCATACGACTGAAGAACTAGATCGGGTGCTTACCTTAGAAAAGGTGAAGGTGCTTGGCGTCAATAATCGTAACCTTGAAGACTTCTCGGTGAGCCTGGATACGACTCGTGATTTATTAGCTCATGCATCAACCCATGTCAGAGCTAATGATATTGTGTTTGTCAGTGAGTCGGGTATTCATCAGCCGGATGATGTTAAGCAGGTTGCCATGGCTGGAGCTCAAGCTATTTTAGTGGGTGAGTCGCTGATTCGGCAGTCTGATCCTGGTACCGCTATTCATCATCTTATGGCCTAGGTCTTGTAGGTCCTTTATTTTCTAACAGTTTCAGGTTCCCTACTCTGCGTTTACGCCCATGGATCGTCCAATTCCTCTGCCGTCTCATATTCACTACGAGCTATTACTCAGGCTTTTGGAACGTGAAACTGCTGTAGCCATATACCAGCACTCGCCCCAAAAGGAACAGTTACACGAGCTGATTATTACTCTACGCAAGGCTATGTCTCAGCAAAAACAGTTGGAAGAAAGTTGCAGGGTTGCAGAGCTTCCAGTGGAGTACTATTGGTCATTAAATGAGAAACCAGGTGCGTAGAGACAGCGAAAACTGTGAATATTTATAAATAGCTAAAATAACCTGCTGAATTAAAAAACCAGCAGGTTATTGCTTTTAGGCTTAATTTTTGATTAGACAACCTTAGGGGTGAAGCAGTAGATCAGGGAAAAAGCGATTAAATTCAATTAGGATGCCAGCAGTAATAGTCATCCAAATAGCTGCTACGACAGGTGCTGTCGAAAGATATCTCATCATGGGAATTCTTCCTGAATAAAAGCGTCAAAAAAAGACTTTTCACTGAGTGCAGTTCGACAATATGGCTTTGATATGTGGAAGCCGCACACAAAACAACCTTGCCTTAGCGAGGTGAAACAGTTATTTCATCATCGTTAGCAAACATTGCGCCGGATGTTATGTCTTTGAATGCAGCCAAAGGCCATGCAGCACCAGCCATAGAAGACTTGATAGCCAAGTTGGTATCGATGATAATTTCCATTTCCTCGGGCTTCTTGGCAGAGCGAGACTCAATTAAGTAGGAGCGACCAGCCCAACCAATCCAACCGGCAATGTAGAGGAATAAGATGCCAGGAATGACAAACTCACCCAGATGAGACAAATCTCCATCAACTACAATGTGGGGAAGGCCATCTTCGCCACATAGCAAGGTGGAGTTAGCATAAAAATCAAAACGTGCTTTAGCACTGTCTGTCGTGGCCGCAGCAGCACGTTGTTGGAACGCAGCAGATTCACCACAGGGGGTTAAACCAGCTACATTATCTCCAGCCAGACTAGCAGAAGCGGGTGCTGTGAAGCCAAACCAGAGGCAGATTACTAGAGCCAGAGCAAACAACCGTCGCATAGAATATTTCCTTTGTGGTTTACAAAAGACAAAAAATTAATTCAGAGAATCTCTTAACTTAGATAACCAACCGTAACGCTGCTTTAACTAGCTACATAACCAGTATGCATACCTTCTCTGTGGTTAACGCGTGTTTAAACCTAACCAACGTGAACTAAATTAAGGATCTACTTGACTCTCAGGGATCATACCTTTCCGTTAAACCCTGACAGGGAAATTGCTCACAAGACTTTACATGCTGACACAATTGACGAATGGCTAAGATTTTGGCGATAGAAACAAGCTGTGATGAAACTGCGGCGGCTGTAGTAGACCATCGCCAGTTGCTCAGTAGTGTGGTGGCGTCTCAAATTGACCTACATCGACGCTACGGCGGGGTTGTTCCTGAGTTAGCTTCCCGTGAACATCTCTTAACCATTGGCGATACGCTAAACGAGGCATTATGTGAATCCCAGTTGAGTTGGAGCGATATTGATGCCGTGGCAACTACCTGTGCGCCAGGGTTAGTCGGTGCGCTGCTGGTAGGGATGAGTGTTGGGAAAACCTTATCATTGGTGCATCAAAAACCTTTTTTGGGTGTTCATCACCTAGAGGGACATATCTATGCTGCCTATTTAGAACATCCTGAACTCCAGCCTCCGTTTCTATGCCTGCTAGTATCCGGTGGACATACCAGTCTGATTCGTGTATGCGGCTGTGGTAAATATAATCTATTGGGCCAAACACGGGATGATGCTGCGGGCGAAGCGTTTGATAAAGTGGCTCGTTTGCTTGATTTGGGATATCCCGGCGGGCCAATAATTGATCGACTGGCTCAGCATGGTAACCCAAAAGCATTTAAGTTACCAGAGGGGAATATTTCTCTACCAGAAGGTGGCTATCATCCTTATGACGCTAGTTTTAGTGGCCTCAAGACAGCTGTTTTGAGATTAATAGAACGGCTTAAGGCTGATAAGGTAGCCCCCTTACCTGTCGAGGATATTGCGGCTAGTTTTCAATCTGCTGTGGTCAGAGCCTTGATTAAGCGGACGATGCGTTGTGCTCAGGATGAAGGCCTTTCTAAAATTGTTCTAGGGGGTGGTGTTGCTGCCAATAGTGGCTTACGTCAGACATTGACTCAGAGGGCTACTGAGCAGGGTATGAGCGTTTACATTCCATCCCTTAAGTTCTGTACGGATAATGCTGCTATGGTTGCCTGTGCTGCCAGTGAGCATTTTGAGCAGGGCCATCGGTCAAGCCTGGATTTAGGTGTTTATTCTCGTTTTCCCCTGGAGAAAGTTGCTGACTTATATCGGTTCTAAACCAAATCCAAGTCGAGACCTGTATATTCTTCACCTGAAAAATGATCGTTTTGGGCGTTCATAAGGTTTGCTTAGACTAAGTCGTTATTTAAAAGCCACTGACGTAACTGGCTCTCCAGGGCCATGGTTTGTTCTAACATGGCGAAGTGACCGCATTGTTGAAAGGTGACGACGGTCTGCTTACCTTGATGGAAAAACTGATGAAAACTAGCTAAATGCTGGACATAACGTGGCTCCATCACCCTATCTTCTTCTCCGGTGATGAAATATACCGGTTGAGTAAGCTGGGCAACAATTTGGGGCAATTGATGAACTTCCTTTTCAGTGGTAGATGCCAAGAGAGATTGGGTGGCTGCTTCTGGGTCTGCCCGTAAAAAATCGTTCAGACGCTGTTGACCCCATCGATAGCTTAGAGTTTGTTGCACCATAATATTGGCAAATATCCAAGGGAGTACAGGCAGATGCTGTAACCATTTGGGTCGCCATTCCAGCATCTGTTGGCCTGAACTACGAAACTTTTCAAACGCATTGCGGATATATATGCCGCCCCCTGCATTTACACAGATGACTCCTTGCACACGGTGTGGAAACAGATGAGCTGCCCACAGGGCAATGCTACCGCCTAATGAATGGCCAATCAGCCATACATTTTCAAGCTCCAGGGTTTCTAGCAATGCATTTAAGTCACGGGCATAGGCGGCAAGACCGTAGACTGCTGTTTCTGAGGCATGGCAACGATTCGACAAATATTGAGTAGAATCACCAAAGCCCCTCAAATCGTAGGCTAAACAGGCAATATCTGGAGCCAGTTGCTGCATCAGGGGGTGCCAATAGGCACGACTGAGTAACCAGCCATGGATACAGACCAATACCAAACGATGGGAGGTGGGAGTTGAAAATAAGTTGGGAGTGAAATCATAGACATGGGGCACTCCGAAGACAGGTGTCACCACCATGGTGAAAATAGAATTCGTAAAAAAACGGCATTCAAACTTGAACCAGTCCCATTGAGGTTATGTGAGGAATTTTAATAAGGCCCGCCTAACAAACGTTCACGCATACCCTCAGCAATTTTGTGGCCCAAATATTCTGGAATCAAACTTTCATTGGGTCCTAACAGGTACAAAATTAACCGAGTGCGGCCACGCCATACCAATAGATTAGCATTTACTACCAGTAAATCTTCTTGCCAGATGGCGTACATGACCTTGTAAAACAGTCCTGGCTGATTGTCCGCTTCGATGAGTAATGCAGGCAAATGAAAGACAGGATCCACATAAAATTCAGTTTCAACTTTTTCTAGGCCTGCATTGAGATTAAACTCAACGCTGAGCATTTCTTCTACTTCATAACGTCCTGCTAAAGCTTCCCGAATAGCACGGCAGGTATTATCAGCAGTTTTGTCACTTAGGGCCTTACCGCCACGGGAAACCACAAGTTTGACAAATACCAGCATGGGGGGGTAAATCTGCCCATATAGGCTAAGGCTATGAATCGTTAGCCCGTAGGCGGTCAGTACGCCAAAAATATCACTGAGTAAAAAAGACTGGTTACGATAAGCAAAATGGAGGGCGCTGCGATTCCCTTCTGGTTTTATTTCGATAACGGCCTTTTTTGTTTTGTATAGCTGATAGGCAAGCCGTAGATTTTGTAACTGAATTTCGCTGCTGACAAACTGCTCATAAAACTGCGGGAACGCTCGATTGAAGCGTTTCAGCAATTCTACTGTCGATGTCTTTAATCCGGCTGCCATATGTATTCAGAAACTGCATTAGTTGTACCCGTTGGCTAACTTGGCTGATTGCATATGCCAGCTCAGTAAATGCCCTGTCAATTAATTTTTTGATAGCTTTGCTCCAAAGCACTTTCTGAAGCACCTGAAGCAATATTACCCAAAGTGTTTTGTTATCTTTGCGAGGGTAAACCATGTTTGGCATTAGAGTATGCCATTAGTCAGCAAGTGGAATGCCATCAAACCAGGTCCAATTTCTAACTGATAGCTTTCTCTACGATAAAACTCTAGTTTTGAACATGGATAAGGTTTAACATGCTGGCAAACTTACCGATTAGTTAACTAATTTTGATTGATTCTAAATCAATGTTTTTAGCCTCCTAGGAAAGGATAGACCTATACTGCTAGAGTTAAGACAGAGTTTATATTTCCAATTGTTTTGTATGCATGGGTTTCTGGAAAAGCTTATTTAGTCCCACCGAGGCTTCATCAGTGCCCACGCAAGCTGTTTCTGATGATTATGCGATAAACGCAACCGGTTCTGAGCAAGCAGCCCGTATTCTTTTTAGTACAGATCGTAATATTGATTTGTACGAGTTAGAGGAACTATGCGATGCTGTTGGCTGGTCACGTCGCCCATTGCGTAAGGTGAAAAAGGCTATCCAGCATAGTTTTTTAGTTGTTACTATGTGGGAGCAAAAAGGGGCACGTAAACGCCTCATTGGATTTTCACGGGCCACGTCGGATCATGCGTTTAATGCCACTATTTGGGATGTGGTGGTCCATCCTAGTTTTCAAGGTAGAGGTTTGGGAAAAGCACTCATGCAACAGCTGATTAAAAAGCTGCGTAGCGAAGACATCAGCAACGTTACTTTATTTGCCGATCCCCATGTTGTGAACTTTTACAAAAACTTAGGGTTTATGCCTGACCCAGAGGGTATCAAGGGCATGTTTTGGTATCCTGAGTAGCTGTTGTTCTACCCTAAGGTTAGCTACATAGTTGCCTAGCTTCAGAGATCCACTGAGAAACTTGCCCGGTATCTGGGCTGAGATCAGCTCGATGCATCAATTTGATTTGGAGTCGCTTGAGTTGAGCGTGGAGCTGAGCAACAGGAAGTAGGGCTAACTGCTGAGGCGAACTAATGCCAGCATGGAGAAGTAGTCCACAATATTGACAGCCTACGCTGGGAAGGCAAGCAAGTTTGGCTAGGGCCGTCCACTTGTTGATGTGCTGTATGTGGGAGTTGAGTTGCTGAGCTAATTGTAGGCGAGCAGCTTGGTTCCGAGTCATCTTGAGTAAATCGCGGGTAGTGAAAATCTTTAATTCTTTTAACTGCTGCTCGTGCTCAGCAGAAATACCTGGTAATTGTTCAATAGCCCAGTTTTGAAGTCGTATGGAGTTAGGTGACATGCTGAATGGCTAAAAACCCATAAGGCAAATAGAGGTATATTTATGTTAGGTTGTTAGGCGGCAACTCTAAGGAATTTTGCGACTTGGATGTTTGCAGTTTTATTGGTTACGGGATGTAGCGCAGCTTGGTAGCGCGCCTGCTTTGGGAGCAGGATGTCGCAGGTTCGAATCCTGTCATCCCGATTATTTAATTTTTTGTTGTACACATTTAGTGTTTGTGAGTGGGATGCAGGGTATTTATCGCTGTCTGTTAGTGCTACGACCTGAATCGCCATAGGATAATCTTGCAGGTTTATTTGGGATGGTGGCCAATTTTGGAAATGTCTGAGCTAATCTCTTAGGGATTACGCTCTGTTAGATGATTGACGTTAATCGAGTTAATAGTTTGGCATTGGGAGGAAGTATGAAAGCAATATTTGGTCGGTTACTATGTGGCCTCTTAGGTGGCGGGATGATAGCCACCACATTCCATACCCCTCAAGCATTAGCGCTTTCAGAAGATCAGCTGCTTGATAAATTTGCTGAAGTTCCTGTGTTTGTGGTGGCTGACAGAGCAGGTGGTTATGTGACGTCAGTGGTCGATTTGCCGAATGATGGTGTTGGTAATGTAGCGTTGCTTAGGGTCTTCTTTAATGAGCCTGATGCTGTTGCTTTTGTGGATCAAGTCCGTCAAGATGATCCTCGCTTTAATCCAGGTGGTTCGGTAGGGGTGATTGATTTGGCCTCAGTGCATCGTTTGGCTAGGGAAGATCGGGAATTTCCTTTGAAGCTTATCTTTATTCCTGCCGCTGATGATCTTGAGGCTGCACGTGCCTTAGATAGTGGTTTTGGGGGTAATACATCCTCTTCACTAGTGCCGTTGTTTGCCTTGCAGGATGCTGCTGGCAACTATGTTTCCTTATCTGTTGATAATGAGTCGGAGGAGTCAATTTTCTCGATGTTCTTCTCAAAACAGGATGCAGATAGCGTTTTGAATTCTATTCAGGCATCGAATCCTGAAGTTGGTCAGGTTAATGTGGGTGTGGTTTCTCTGGCTGATTTATCCAGTAATGTACTCAACAGCGATAATGAAGCGTTTGAGCGTATTCGCTTTTTGCCAGATTCGGAAGTGATTAATCATATTCAAAGCCTGGATCTGGAATAGCGAATTGTTAATGAACGCTATCTTTGATGCCTGCGATCGTTACTGGGTGAATCTGGTTCAGTAGGTTAGCTAGCTGTGATGAGGCGGCGATTTTTTGAGTAAATCGTAGATGCGATGGGCCATCTTAAGCTTTGTGCCTGTGTTTAGGGGGAGCTGATGGCCCTGGTTATCTAGAAAAATGCCATGGTTGAGATCGCAACCAAATCCACTCTCTGGTTGATCAACTGGATTAGCTACAATTGCATCCAGCCCTTTGCGTTGTAGCTTACTTAACGCAGGCTCAATGATATCGCCAGTTTGAGCTGCAAACCCAACCAGGGTTTGGTCGGCTCTTTTGTTAGCTGATAATTTGGCCACAATATCTGTCACTGGTTCCAGGGGTAAAGGATTTGGCAGATCTGCTTTGGCGAGCTTGCCAAAGCTCAGTTGTTGGGGACGCATATCGGCTACTGCTGCAGCCATAATAATCCAGTCCGCTGTGGCTAACTGCGCCATCAATGAGGCTTCCATATCAGCGGCATTGACTACGGCTGTGGTGTGCACCGTATCGGGAATCGTCTGACACAGCTGACTCTCCATAGGACCATGGACCAGGGATACTTGGGCCCCCCGATGACTGGCGGCGGTGGCCAGGGCAATGCCCATACGTCCAGTGGATGGGTTGCCGATATAGCGGACGGCGTCGATATATTCTTGGGTGCTGCCAGTGCTGATGAGGATACGCCTGCCATTGAGGTCGCACCGTCCTTGGGTGTGCTGCAGAGACTCTAAGGCTGTAAGGATAGTGTAGGGTTCAGCCATGCGTCCGGTGCCGATGCGATCGCATGCCAAGCGCCCAGCTGCAGGACCCACTGCATGATATCTGTCATCCGTCAAAATCTGTGCCCAATTCCGCTGAACAGACGATTGTAGCCACATATCCGTATTCATCGCTGGGGCCAGCAATATTGGACATGTGGACGCGAGAACAGTATTGGTTAATAGATTATCGGCTAAACCATGGACTAATTTACCCAATGTATTCGCTGTTAAAGGCGCTATCAGGAAATAGTCTGCCCATTCAGCTAGCTCTATGTGGAGTGGTCGAGCTTGGTCTGCTGACCAAAAGCTGCTATCGGTGTAAGCAGTATGACGAGAAAGAGTGGCAAAGGTCAAAGCTGAGACAAACGCCTCAGCCGACGGCGTTAAAATAACCCGTACGGCTGGCCCCGCTTTAGCCAGGGTAGAAACCACCTCACATACTTTATAGGCTGCTATACCACCACTAATACCAATCAAAATTTTGGCTGCTGGCGATTTATCTGCCATTAGGCTTCGTCGTAGGTTTCCACATCCAACAGATGTACATAGGAACTCACTAGCTCTGGACGCTGGAATGCCACTGACCGCAGTCGATGCCAGTCCTGTAATCCTTCAAAAGCTGTAGGGTATTCATCTTTTTCTAAACGTTGTGCCAGCTGATCGACTTCTTCTTGAGTAACGTCAGCGATAGGCTTATTAGAAACTTTGCTTGTACTTGAAACCATGATGCTGGCTCCTGTGGGCTAGGCGCTGTCTCCAGTGTATTCGGTGTCGTTATCACTGTCTCGGAGTGCGTCTGAAATGTTACACCTAGTTTTTACAAAGTTTTTCGCAAAAATTCTTGGCTATTTCAAGCACCTGCAGGTTAATTTCATGCCCCATATTAACTTCATAATAGTCAACATTAACTGACAATTTGCTTAATTCAGCTTTACTTCGATGAGCTTGGGCTATGGGGACCACTGGGTCCTGGCGTCCATGGACTAGCAGAATAGGACGAGGACTGCTGGGGCTAGATAGGGGACCGTGGCTGTAGCCACTGAGAATCATCATTCCGGCAACGGGGAGTCCCATGCCGATGTCTAAGGTCATAGCCCCACCCTGGGAAAAGCCACCGAGAACAGTTTTTTCTAGTGGAATGCCTGTTTGCTGGGGTAGGCTGTTGAGCCAGTCGAGCAGTAGCTGACGACTATATTGCAGATCTGTTTGGTGGGTGCAAGGTTGGTCAAAACTGAAAACTTCAGGCAAGGCATACCACATGCGTCCATCGGGTGCCCCCATGCCATTACCTACCTTGTGGGCGTGGGGGGCATCAGGAAAAAGCATTTTATAGTTAGCTAGCTGCATGTAAGGGGCAATGCCCGCAACATCCTCGGCATTTGCTCCCCAGCCATGGAGCAGAATCAATAAATAGCTAGCAGTAGAGTCACCAGCGGACAAAGCACGAAGTGACATAGGCAGTCTTTGTAAGTGGGAAGGTCGCTACGGATTCTACCGTAGACTTGCCATTGACCTGGAAATTTCTGTTCTATACCTACAAATATGAAACACCAACAGTTCTTGGTACTGATGCTAATGTTGGCACATTCAAAAAATTTGTAGATGGGGATTTAGTAGCAATAAGTCCCCATAACACCATAGAAGGCGACAATGCTGTAAGCGTACTAACCCACATAAATTTCATCAATACTGCACAAATCCGGAAAGGCTATTGCATTTGAAGCTATGGATGCCCTCTGGTAGTCCTGTGGGCTGCCAAACTTTCATCACGAGATGTCATGCAGTATTCCTTTTTCCGAAGTTTGTTCTTAAAGGCAGCTATGCCAATCACATTGGCTTCCATAATTTGGCAAGCACAACAAACGCCAAGTCGTGGAAATGTGCCGTCTGCTCCACAACCGGTTGTGGAGCAAAACCAGTTGAGTCGAGCCGAGAGCTGGAACTCTGTTCTCCATGTGGCTCGTCTGGTGGAGCGTAATCAGCGGAGCACAAGCCTGGTGTTGCAATTAGAGGTGTTGAATAAGCCTCAGACTACTTACGCCAATGCGGTATATCAAGTTTTTGCGAGAACCCGTGGCAGCCGTGAGTGGCAAGAAATTCATACGAACCGAGGGGCGCGGTTAATATCTGGTGCTGGTGGTAAGTTTGTCCTTGAGTCCGAGGTTATTTCCATTGCTGATTTGGAACGAGAAATCCGGGCTGAACTGGGTGACGATTTTAGAATTGAGGATGTAGAACTAGACTGTGTGGTCAGCGTTCGCTACGACTTGGCAGGGGGTGGGCGTGATCTGCGTGAAAAATTTACTTATCGACAGCGCTACACGGAAATAAGTACTACTAGCACGACAGCAATTGTACGTAGCTCAAGTACGGTTACTGCCGGTCGTACATCGTCTACAGAAACGGTGTCATCACGTCGCACCTCTAATCAGCAAAGGGTTCTAGCATCGGGTAGGGATGATGACGATGATGATGGCTACGAACGCGACGACGATGACGATGACGATGGTGGTAGTCGCCGTCGCCGTCGCCGCCGTCGGCATGGTTCGAACTCTCGGACAGAGCAGGTTAATGCAAATCGGTCATCCCGCAGGCGCGCTGAGATTCAACGGCAGGTTACTCGTGCTTGGGAGTCGGTGTTGCATGTGGCTCGTCAGACGGGCAGCCGTCGGCAAAGCCGAAATCTGGTACTACAGTTAGAGATTCTCAATAAACCCCAGACGACCTATGCCAATGTGGTTTACCAGGTGTATGCCAAAACCCGTGGTGGTCGCTGGCAAGAAATTCATACGAATAGCGGTGCACGGTTAATCGAGGCTGCTAGAGGTCGGTATGTGCTGGCTGCTGAGGTGATTTCTCTGGCTGAGCTAGAACGGGAATTGCGGGCTGAGCTAGGGGACGATCTTCGGCTGGAAGATGTGGAGATTAACTGTGTGGCGACGGTGCGCTATGACTTAGCGGGTGGCAGACGCGATGTCCGAGAAAGTTTTTCCTATCAACGGCGCTATACCCAGATTGTGAGTACGACGACTACTGAAATTACTCGGATTGCTGGGTCGTCTGCTGTTTTGGTGGATAGTCGCGATCGCTGGAGAGAGCATGACAATTGTCAGTGTCGTGATGGTCATTATGATGACGACGATGATGACGATGACGACGACGGTGATGATGATGATGATGAGTAACGGCGAACGGCTGGCGTTTCTCTGATTGTTTTAATCAGCGTCCTCTTGATTCTGTATCAAGGGGGCGCGTTCTGTATTCTATTGGGACCGTATTCCCTTTACCGAGACTGGACGGATTGCAGATCGATGTTTAATTCCGCCAGATTGGTCCGTTGAAATTTTATCGCCGGATCAGAGCCAAACTCAGGTGCTCAGTAATCTAGGGTATCCACTCAAACCGGGAAATTCTGGTTAAGTAGGAATCTAGAATCCAGGAACCAGAATTCAGAAAGGATATGACTCCTGGCTCCTGACTTCTGACGTCTATCCTTGAGAAAACTTCCCGCTTTAAGTTAGTACCCGTAATCTATTGCATTGTATTGAGCATGGCAGTGAGTTGGGATGGTTACTGGATCCAGGGGAAGACAGTGTGTTGATAGTGGATGGACAGCAGCGCATCCGGATTTTGACATGTGAGGCCGGTCTGCCGGTGTTAGACGGGCTTAGCATATCCTTGCCGCGCGATGTGTTTGGTTGTTTGACATTGAATGAGGCGAAGGAATCATTCTCATCAAACCCTAAGCCCAAATATCCAAATCGTCCGTCATGCTGGGCAAATCATCTGAAGTTTGGTGAGCAGCCCCATTATTCGTTTGATTAGCGATGGCTAACTGATGTCCTTCAGGGATAAATGATTTTGTCGCTAGTAGCTCAGTCATTTTGACCAAGTTTGTACACAATTCCCGAGCAGCGACAATATCGTCCTCTTGAGCATTTAGTTCAGCCCGATACTGTTTCTCTATCAGTGTTAGCTTGCTGTCATAGAATGCTTGAGCACGACTCTTAATGGTTGATATATCGGTATTTGCGGGGACTTCTAAACGAATGATCAAGGCATCGCCTAGTTTTTTCTCGATGGCTTGGATAGCAAGATATTGTCCAGTATATTGACTCCGCAGATCGTCAAATGCTTGGGAGAACGCTTGCCAATTAATACCGTCTTTGAAAGGCAGATCGATTATCGTTGTCTGCTGAAAAAGTGCAGCAAATTCACCAGGTTCAAAGATGCCGTATTTAGGACGACGATCCTGCTGATCTGCTTTCAGGTAAATATAGTCACATCGAGCCCCATTAAACGTTGTCGTACTATTAACGTGCCAGTCTTCTAGACAGCTACCCGTAAATAGAGCTTTTTCAAACCGAGTACCTAAGACTTGAGCCTGACTTAAGTTTGTCTGACTTAAATCAGCGGCCCGTAAATTCAGCCCATTCAGATTTACGTGGCTCAGATCTACCTCACGTAAATTAACTTCGTTTAAGTTAGCTTTACTCAAATCGGCTTCTTGAAGATTAATTTTGTGCAGATTTGCTTGGGTCAAATTTGCACCCGATAAATCTGCGCCATACAAGTCTGCTCCGTCTAGATTGGCACGTTTTAAGTTAGTGCGTTTTAGACTAGCTCCACATAGACGGGTCCCTGTCAAATTGGCCCCACTCAGTTTCGCGTTAGTTAAATTTACACCGTACAAATTAGCTTGACTAAGATTTGCATCGCTCAGATTTGTCCCACTGAGATTTGCCCATTGCAAGTCTGCTCCATGTAAATCTGCGCCATATAAGTCTGCTCTATGCAAGTCGATTCTTTGCAGGATGATTGGGGAGTCGGGGTTAGATTTACGCCATTGATTCCATTTATAAACATTATTTTTGAGGCGTTGAACTTGCCTCCAAGTCGAAAACGACATAGGAAAGACATCCTAGCAATGGACTATATGACTCTGAGTACATGGGGTAGAAGGCATTATCTATGAAAAATCTGGAGCCTAGTGCTAAGGTGGCACCTTAGTTATCCCATTAACCCATCTCTTGATTCTAAAACGAACCCCCACGTTCTACTCTAGTAAGGCTTAACCACATCTCCGTTGAAATCTAATGTTTCTCAAACTGGAACTTTGAATTCTGGATGTGGCCAATGTTTACTCACCCCGTGAACCAAAAATCCTATGACACGCTTAGCGCTGTTTAGTGCCTCTGACAAAACTGGAATCGTCGATCTAGCTAAGGTACTTACCACAGACTTCAATTTCGACATTATCAGCAGCGGCGGTACTGCCCGCACCCTCACTGAAGCAGGCATTCCCGTTACCAAGGTGTCTGACTACACGGGCTTTCCCGAAATCCTTGGCGGTCGAGTCAAAACCCTCCAGCCTCGTATTCACGGTGGCATTCTTGCCCGTACCGATAACCCTGATGACCAAAAGGATCTTACCGATAACGATATTCGCCCCATTGACCTGGTAGTCGTTAACCTTTATCCCTTTGAGCAAACTATTGCTAAGGCTGATATCACTATGACTGATGCCATCGAAAATATCGATATCGGTGGCCCCACATTGCTTCGGTCTGCGGCAAAAAACCATGCCTATCTAACCGTGCTGTGTAATCCTGCTCAATACGAAGGCTATCTCAACGAATTACGAACCAATAATGGCCAACCCTCCCTAGAGTTCCGTGCCCAATGTGCCCGTCAAGTTTTTTGGCATACGGCTACCTATGATCAGGCGATCGCAACTTACCTAACCGAGCAAGCAGGTGTTGCTACCAGTGTGCGCTTTGCCCTCAGCGGTACCCAAAAACAGCCCTTACGCTATGGTGAAAACCCTCACCAGCCAGCTGTGTGGTACCAAACTGGGACCCAGCCCAGTGGTTGGGCTGCTGCCGAAAAACTGCAAGGTAAAGACCTTAGCTATAACAACCTGGTTGACCTTGAAGCCGCCCGTCGGATCATTGCCGAATTCCCTAGCGAAAATGGTGCCGCTGCCGCTGTGCTGAAACACACTAACCCTTGTGGTGTGGCTATGGGAGACTCCATGGCATCAACCTATAGACGTGCTTTTGACGCCGATAACGTCTCTGCATTTGGCGGCATCGTTGCTCTCAACCAGACCATTGATATAGAGACCGCTGAGTCTTTGACCCAAACATTTTTAGAATGTGTGGTTGCGCCCGGTTGTGCTCCCGCTGCTCGGGAAATTTTAGCGAAAAAGAAGAATCTGCGAGTGCTAGTGTTACCTGATCTAGTAAGCGGTCCCAGTCAAACTATTCGTGCGATCTCAGGTGGCTTTCTGACCCAAACCTCTGATGACGTTCAAGAAAATGTGACCCAGTGGAAAATTGTGACCGAGTGTCAGCCCAATGACGCTGAGCTGACAGAAATGCTATTTGCCTGGCGGGTGGCTAAGCATGTGAAATCTAATGCCATTGTGGTGACCAAGGACAGTACGACGGTTGGGATTGGGGCTGGTCAGATGAATCGTGTGGGTGCAGCAAAGATTGCTCTGGAGCAAGCGGCAGAAAAAGCAGTCGAAGCCACATTGGCCAGTGATGGTTTTTTTCCGTTTGATGACTCTGTCCGCACCGCAGCAGCGGCTGGAATTAGAGCGATTGTGCAGCCGGGAGGCAGTATCCGTGATGAGGATTCGATTAAGGCGGCCAATGAACTAGGGCTGATTATGGCGTTTACAGGGACGCGGCATTTCTTGCACTAAAACAACGCTGGGTTAGGCTGCGCTTACCCAGCGTTTGACTCGCTTACCCAGCGTTTGGCTTCGCTTAATTCAACCAATTCTACTTTCAACTAGTTCAGAATTAAGGATTGAGCGGAGCCGAACCCCGGCTACTTAATTACCCTTTAACCACTTTTGACCTTTTAGACGCTGTAACACATACAACACCATCAGATCCAATGTAATGCGACGTTCATCGCCCATGAACTGCTCGATGGTGCTAGGTATGGCTCCATCGGTCGCAAAGGAATAAAGCTTAGGGCCCATAATGCTTTCTTCTAGGAAAGCAATATTAAACTGGCGTGCTCCTTTTGCCCATCGACCAATGACTTGTGGATAACTATCCTTATCCACGCCGATTACATTAATGGGTTGGGTTTCAAAAGAAACCTGTAAATCGTCTAACCCTTCTTCTTTGCCTAGGGCATCTTGTACAGCAGGTAAAAAATGCTGTTCGATAAATTCAGCAAACGGTTTGTCTTCTAATTTGGGCGGTTTTGCTTTTTTAGCTTTTTCCGGTGCCTTAGCAGGAGGCTGATCGGGCTTAGCTGCTTTATCGGCGGGCTGCTTCTCTGCAGGTGCCTTAGGAGTCGACTCGTCTGCCATGCTTTTGTCTGTTGGTTTGCGTTTGGAGCATAACCCACACTCCAAACAAGGTCTTTCCCATATTAAACCTTGTCTACGTTCAGAACGGTCGTTTTTCCGTAGAAGAACCTTACAGGTTTAACTTGGACGTGGTTTAGTAAACCTGGCTCACATTCAGAGCTGCAGTTTATCTGCAGGTGAAGTGTCAGGTGAAAACTTAGATGCGATGGACAACGCCTCTTGGGACGATAAAGCGTCAAGGAGGCGTTGCCAGTTTAGTCTAGGGTCTGTTTGGGCCAGAGACTAAGACTAAGACATCACACCCGCAATTGCTGCACGTACGGTGGCTGAATCAGCTTGTTGAGTCACAGGATCTAGACCGATGGCCTCCAGGTCAGCATCTACCATCAGCTTAACGAGGCCATGGAAGTCGATGGAAGGCTCCCAGCCCAGTTTTTCTTTTGTGTAGGTAGGATCGCCGATCAGAATATCGACTTCAGCAGGACGCAGATAGCGGGGATCAAACTTGACGTAATCATGCCAGTCAAGGTTGACATAGTCGAAGGCAATATCTAGAAAATCTTTGATAGTGTGGGTTTCACCCGTAGCGACAACGTAGTCATCGGGTTCGTCTTGCTGTAACATCAGCCACATAGCATTGACATAGTCTTTGGCGTAACCCCAGTCACGTTTGGAGTCAAGGTTGCCCAAGTAAAGATCCTGCTGACGACCAGCCACAATCCGAGCAACGGCGCGAGTGATTTTTCGGGTTACAAAGGTTTCTCCGCGACGGGGAGACTCGTGATTGAATAGGATGCCATTGCAGGCAAACATGTTGTAGGACTCACGGTAGTTAACGGTCTGCCAGTGGGCATAGACCTTGGCACAGGCGTAGGGACTTCGGGGGTAAAAAGGAGTCGTTTCCTTCTGGGGAATTTCTTGGACTTTGCCAAACATCTCGGAAGATCCGGCTTGATAGAAGCGCACTTCTGCATCCGTGCGTTGCTGGTAGTCGCGAATGGCTTCCATCAGTCGTAGGGCTCCCATGGCTACGGTATCAACCGTGTATTCTGGAGAGTCAAAACTGACTCGTACATGGGATTGGGCACCGAGGTTATAAACTTCGTTGGGTTGAACTTGTTCTAGGATACGCCGAAGCATGGTGCCATCATTGAGGTCACCGTAGTGGAGAAATAGGCGGGCGTCTTCGCTATGGGGGTCAATATAAATGTGATCAATACGATCAGTATTGAATGTGGAGGTGCGACGAATAATGCCGTGTACCTCGTATCCTTTTTCTAATAAAAGTTCAGCAAGGTAAGACCCATCTTGGCCTGTAATTCCTGTAATTAATGCACGCTTAGTCTGCGTCATATTGTCAGCTTCCTTAATCTATGAAAAAAATGCTAGTAGATAGCCCTAATCACCAAACATATGGTAGTTGAGGAATGCTTCCATATAAGTTAGGGCTGTTCCAGCCTGCGGGAGAGCTGTTAGTGTGAACAGTCCTTCAAACGATGAAAGCTTACGACAAGCTACTTGAATGGGTGCAGTATGACGGTTAGTAAATTTATCTATGGTTAATAAATTAACCGATATGCCTGATATAACCTCTGTGGGTTTAGATTGCCCATGGAGTGGAGCCTATCGAAAGTTGGCTATGCCATCGATATTTGCTTCATAACGTGCCATTGAATATAGATTCGCCGATCATAATCTTGACGTTGGCTTTACAATGTTGGGTCTTAGGTCAAGAAAGTGTGAAGCATTTACCTTTTGAGATTTCAAGATAAGTGTTTAGGCTCTGCGATCGCGTTCGATATCGTAAATGGCCTTTTCCCAGCACCATTGCTCTGATCGATCAGGATTTTGAGATCGCACCCGCTCCACTAGCCGGGTTGCCACTGCCTGGTTACCATTCACTAATCGCATCAACCGTTGTCTGGTTGCCCGAGGCACACCGGACTGGCCAGTTGACAAAGACGGAACTGCAAATCGGATCGGCAATCGATACCCTGTTAACCAGCAAAAGACTGCCACCACCAACACCATAATGAAGATGACTGAAAAGATGGATGACATTGTCGATTTCCCCCGCGTAAACACCTATGGACTCAGTGGTTAGTAATACTCAAGCAGTATTAGACTTTTGGTTTGGGTTACCTCCTGGTGAGGATCGCAAACAATGGTTTCGTAAAGACTCTGATTTTGACAATCAGATTAAGACTCAGTTCTTAGATCTGTATTGGGCTATGGTAGCGTCATCGCCTGAATGCTGGTTGCAAACGGCTAAATCGAGCCTGACCCGGATCATTGTGCTGGATCAGTTTGCCCGCAACATGTTTCGGGGGACACCCCAGAGTTTTGCCGCTGACCCCCAGGCGCTTACTACGGCAGAGAGAGCGATTGAGCGGGGCTATGATGCTGAACTGCTGCCAGTAGAACGATTTTTTCTCTATTTACCCTTTGAGCATAGTGAAAATCTAACCCACCAAAATCGCTGTGTTAAGTATTTTGAGAGGTTAGTTCTGGATGCTCCGGAGCTTGAGCATGGGTTAGAGTATGCTCGGCGGCACCGAGACGTGATTGCTAAATTTGGCCGATTTCCCCATCGCAATGAGACGTTGGCCCGTGAGAGTACCGAGGCGGAGTTGAATTTTCTAAAACAGCCAGGTTCTAGGTTTTAGGCCTGTAGGGGCGTTCCATGGAAGGTCCCTACAGGTCTAAGCCGTTACCGGTTTTTCATATGCAATTTCAACCGTGGTGTGGACGTTCCCACGGGGCTGAAAGTCACCTTTGATTTTGAATTTCAAGGGATCAGCGGCAGCGATGAAATCATCCATGATTTGATTGATGGATTCCTCATGGGAAATGTAGCGATCGCGATAGCCATTGATATAAAGCTTGATTGCTTTTAGCTCTACTACTTTTTCGTTAGGGGTATAGGTAATGTAAATAGTGGCAAAGTCGGGATAGCCAGAGAAGGGACATTTGCAAGTAAATTCCGGCAACGTAATATTGACGTCATACTGTCTGCCTGGACGGGGATTGGGAAAGGTAATCAGTTCGTTTGCCTCAATCGCGCGTTCGCCGTACTTAACATTGTCGGCATGGATATTCGTGGGAAGTGTGGTGTCAGCCATGGTTGTGAAAGTTCTGAAAAAAAGTTGATGGTTTTTGGGAAGCAGGGTAAAACTAGACTTGCTATTTAGTCAGGTAACTCCGTTTTAGGGACGTTAATCTACCAAAAAACTTAGAGAAGTACTTGACGAATGGCGTTGACGTTGCTCTAATTTGAACGTCCTGAATGATATGGGCAAACAAGACAGGGCGGCTGATTTGTGTTGCTATTAGAGAATTTTTGGAACTGCTTATGAATCCTCCCCACAATTCTGACTCAGGGCGCAATCCAATGAGATCAGAGTCTGGCTATTCACCCTCGGTACCTGTATCGGTATATCGTGAGCTGTCAGCCGAGCTGCAGGCCACTAAAGCAATGGTGGATTCACTGAGCGCACAGAACACCCATCTCACTAATCAAAATCATATTCTGCGGCAAAACATTCATCAAATGGTGCAAGTGGCTCTACAGCTTGGTCATCATGCTGGTGTTGCTCATCCAGCCGAGGTGGAAATGGCCGTATCACCTCCCGTTTATGAGGTGCCTATTCAAGAGGAGCCCCAGGTAATGCCACCAGCACCAGAGCCTAAGCCTAGACCCCCAAAAAGAACAAAATCTAGTTTGTCTAAGGTATTTACAGAACAACCGGGGGAAAATCGTCGCTATAGCTTGGAATCGTCAGCTGTTGGCAGTTTGAGTACGCTTTGGTTAATTGTCTCCATTGCCATCATTATTCTGACTGCGTTTGGGGCAGGCTTTTTGATTATGCGTCCGCTAATTAATGACCGCTAAGGCAAAAGCGTTGCTTTAATCAGGTTCTACTCTAAAATTGACTACGCAGCGGATCAATAACACCGTAACAATTGATACGGTAGTTTGCGGCTGTAAACCGTTAAACATTGATATCGTATATTGGCTCAATCTTTTGATTGGTCCGGTGTATGGAGTTTATAAATTCGCATGAAAAAAATAGAAGCCATCATTCGCCCGTTTAAGCTTGATGAAGTCAAAATTGCGCTTGTTAATGCAGGTGTTGTCGGGATGACAGTGTCTGAAGTGCGTGGGTTTGGTCGTCAGAAAGGTCAAACTGAGCGCTATCGCGGTTCAGAGTATACCGTTGAGTTTTTGCAAAAACTCAAGGTTGAAATTGTAGTCGATGATGATCAGGTGGATAACATTGTGGAGCAAGTGATTAGTGCTGCCCGTACTGGTGAAATCGGTGATGGCAAGATTTTTGTTACACCTGTTCATGAAGTTGTGCGTATCCGTACTGGCGAGAAAAACTCGGAAGCCGTTTAGTGTCGTCTGACAAGCTATCGATTGACGATTTCCTGGCAGGGTATGGACGCTTTGGGGTCAATTTGGGGCTATCGCGCATTGAAGCGTTACTCAATTGTTTAGGTAATCCTCAAGCGCGGGTCCCGATTGTCCATGTTGCCGGTACCAATGGTAAGGGCTCAGTCTGCGCTTATCTAGCGTCTGTGTTGACGGCTGCCGGGTATCGAGTCGGTTGCTACACATCACCCCATTTATTAGCCTGGAATGAACGCATTTGTATCAATCAACAACCTATCTCTGATGAAGCCCTGTGGCAGCATCTGACGGCAGTAGTGGCTGCTATCGATACTGTCATAGAAACGCCAACTCAGTTTGAGGTGTTCACAGCAGCAGCCTGGTTATATTTTGCGGCGGCGGCTATTGATATTGCTGTTATTGAAGTTGGTTTGGGTGGGCGCTTAGATGCGACGAATGTGTGTCCTGTTCCTCTCGTGACCAGCGTCGTTTCCCTTAGTCGTGAGCATTGGCAGCGTTTGGGACCTACGATAGCGGATATTGCCAGAGAAAAGGCTGGTATTTTGAAGGCAGGGCGGCCTGTGGTGATCGGCCCCTTGCCAGCGGATGCTGAACGGGTAGTACGGCAGCGAGCGGTGGAATTGGGCTGTCCACTGTATGCCATAACACCTGCTCAATCGACTGAGTCAGGCCAGTGGCGTAGTGGCCTGGAAGACTTGATTGAGTATGAGTCTGGCCTGCTTGGGGAGCATCAACGGGTAAATAGTGGGGTTGCGATCTCAATTCTCCAACTCCTTCAGCAGCAAGGTTGGCAAATTTCAACTGCGGCCATTCAAAAGGGTATGGCCGAAACCCGTTGGCCAGGACGTCTGCAATGGCTTACCTGGCAAGGGCAACAACTTCTGATCGATGGTGCCCATAATCCAGCAGCGGCTCAAATGTTGCGTCGCTATGTAGATTCTCTCCCTCAACCTGTTACCTGGCTAATGGGAATGTTGGCCACCAAGGATCATGAGGATATCTTTCAAGCATTGTTACGCCCAGGCGACACAATACATCTAGTGCCTGTACCAGGCCACCAAACAGCAGCACCGGCAGAGCTAGCGCAGTTAGCCCAGCAGGTGTGTTTGAGTTTGGCAGGTTGTTATGACTATGAAACGTTGGCGGTCGGTCTGGCTGCCTTTGGTGAAGCAAAGGCAGCGACAAAAGTCCTTTGCGGTTCTCTATACCTAATTGGGGATTTTTTGTCTCATTTCAATTAGGCAGGTAAACTCTGCCCATTCTGTGGTGGGCTCACTGGGACTAACGATTATTCCATTCGTCTGCTGCGTCAGCGATGGCTTCATCCACGGTTTTGTCTTTTAGCATAGCCGCCTGCAGGTTGTCGTAGACTGCCTTTTGCAGCTTTTTAACATCTTCGAGCGCAGGAATAAGCACCTCTGCGTCGGCTAACTGGCTGGCACTGACAGCTCGGGCTACCTCAATGGGAGGGGCATCGGCGGGAGCCTCAGTTAGAGTGCTATCGACAGCGGCAGCTGTTGACGGCAATACATTGGCAGCCTGGGCAAACGATAGCTGGTTGTCATTATTAGTGACATACATGGCAAACTTTACTGCTGCATCAGGGGCATCTGTGGCACGGGGGATCACCAGGTTCATCGCCGCGACGTTTTTCTTGCCAGTTTTACCAGTAATTTGAGGGGCGGTTTTTGTAGCGGTGGCAATACTGGGGGCGTTATTGGCAATATTGTCGAGGGCCTCGGCTCCAGCGGCTAAAAAGACGGTTTCCCCTGACTGATATAGCTCGATGGCACGGCGGTGGCCTTGGGTTAACACCTCACGGGGTAACAAATCCTGCTGATAGAGATCGGTCCAATATTGAAAAACAGCTTTGCCCTCAGGGGTATTGAAGGCGGCTTTGCCGTTTTCATCTACCAGGGGTACACCCATTTGGATAAATGACTGTAGTACGTCGGCAGCGTCTTCAGGGACAAAGCTAATAAAAAATGCGTACTTGCCTGTTTTCTCTTTGATTTGTTTGGCCGCATCAGCGAGTTCGGCATAGGTGCTGGGGGGCCTGTTGATGTTTGCTTGGGCTAGTAGCTCTGTGTTGTACAGGGTGACTCGAGTGGTCAGGTACCAGGGAAACCCAAAACTGGTGTCGTTGAGGGTGGTTGCTTGCCAAATTTTGGGCAGATAGACAGCTTGCTCTTCGGGACTGAGCTGTTCATCCAGCGATAACCAGGCATTACGACTGGCTAGCTGAGAGGCAAAGTCAGGGTTGAGGTTGACAACATCGGGGGCTGTTCCGGCGGAAACCGCTGTTAAAATTTTGCTCTGCATGTCGGCCCAGGGGATATCTACCCAAACCACATCCACATCTGGATTAGCGGCTTCAAAATCGGCAATCAGCTGGTCAAAATAGGCGGTAAATTTTGGCTGCAGTTGCATGGTCCAAAATTCGACTTCCTGTTTGCCAGACGGTTGGTTACCATCACCGCAACTTGCGATCGCAACTAACAATCCACCAGCAGCCCAGGATGCCATCCGTGCTAAAACGTGCCGACGTTGAAACAGTTTCATGATGATTTTCTAGTGATCAAGGAATTTTTCTATGGATATTTTTAGCCACTCTAGACCAAGACGGTCGTGAGTGGTGCGTTACTTGATAGGGGCTTTTGAGAAAAAAACCAACTTTTTTTAGAAATTGTGTGCTCAATTTAGTCAATTGCGTGTAATATCGCTCGTAAAAAATCACATTCTTTCTCAGGGCAGATATCCTTTATTCAGGTTAAAAATGTTGAATTAAAAATACTGATGTTCAAACCTAAGGTTGAATGGCTCTAGACATTTAAAGCAGTGAACAATCTGCAATCAGCTGTCTTGAATGGATGGTAAAAGCTAATCAAGCTCTGCCTTTCAGTTACAGAGACCTTTTGTAGCCTTTGTTTTTCTGCCTTGTGTAGGTGAGAAAGATTTCAAGTTAAATAAAGTACGTTTTGTTTCCTTTTTGGGGCAGTATTAACACCAAACTCTCTATCCTTTGATAATTGCTGGCTATTCCCGCATAAATTGTGTACGATGCGTTAGCAAAAAATAGGCCCAAGTTTTCGGCCTACTAGACCAAATCAGATTAGGCTCTATGCCTAGTTCAAATTGCTTTCCATAACCGGATAACTTTGTGACCGGATAATGCTGTGAACAGTTTAAAGTCGCTATTTTCAAGAAAATCCCCTGGCGTCGGTGTTGAACTTACGCCTGAACGCGTCAACGTAGCCCGCATAAGAAAACAGGGGCAGAAGTTAAAGTTAGAAACTCTTGCGTCTGCTGAGATCCCAGAGGGCATTTTTGAAGAAGGTCAAATTATCGATACGGCGGCAATGGCTGAAGCCATCCGGTCTGCTTTAACGGAAAGCAAGCTAAGGGTAAAACGGGCTACAACCGCTGTCCCTGGTCGTGCGATTACGAGAGTCATTCCGGTGCCAGCCGAGTTGGACGATAACGAACTGCGTGAGATGGTGCTTAACCAGGAAGCCAGTTTGTACCTACCCTTTCCTCGGGAAGAGGCTGATGTCGACTATCAGAAGTTGGGTTTCTTTGTGGATGAAGACGGCATCGAAAAAGTGCAAGTGTTGCTGGTGGCTGTCAAAAAAGAAGTTACTGACGCCTACATGGAAACCTTCCAACAGGCTGGCCTCAATTTGGATGTGGTAGAAACCAGCAGTTTTGCATTGATTCGTACCATTCGTGAACAGTTGCGACAGTTTACGCCTCAAGAGGCCGCTGCTATTGTTGATATTCAGTTTGAAAGTACAGAAATCTCCATTGTTGTCGATGGTATTCCCCATTTCTCAAGGACGGTTCCCATTGGTACATTTCAAATTCAAAGTGCGCTTAGTCGAGCAATGAATTTGCCCCCAACCCGCAATACGGAGCTACTTCAGGGAATGACGGTGCCAGCTACGCCAATGGATAGCATGGGCGCTCCGCAAATGGCGGGAGGAACGAATCCGGGTACAGCAGCTATGCTCAGGGTCCTAGGAGAGCTTTCTGACGAACTGCGACGCTCCATCGACTTTTACCTAAATCAAGGCGAGGACATGGAAGTAGCTCAGCTGTTGTTAGCTGGTCCTGGTAGTGCAATCGGTCAGCTGGATGAGTTCTTTGCTCAGCGTTTGAGCCTGCCGGCTAGTCCAATTGACCCAATTGAGGCGTTATCGCTAGAGATGAGTGATGATATTTCAGAGGCTCAGCGTCCTGGGTTGGCAACAGTTCTTGGCTTGGGTTTGCGGGAGGTTTAGGCCATGTATAGCATTGATATTAACTTTCTAAATGATCGAGAAGAACGCCCCGTTCTGGCTACACAGTCGTCGACAGTTGTACGACAGCCAACAGCTGATCGGACGCCAATAGCCATTGGCCTGGGAGTTCTCATAGCGGCTCTGGCAGGTGTGGGCGGATTCTTTGGGTGGCTGAAATATGAAGAAGCCAACCTACAGCAGGAGCAAGCTGACTTGGATGCTCAGTTGATTGAATTGCAGGCCAAGCTGGATCAAGTTGAGCAAATCAAAGCTGAAACCGAAGCTGCTACTTCAGAGAGCCGCGCTTTGGCAGGGGTGTTTACTAAGATTCGCCCTTGGTCTGCCATTGTTAGTGATGTTCAAAATCGAATCCCCACCCGGACTCAGCTGTCACAAATTACCCAAACCGAAGGTAAACCTATTCCTGATGAACCGGGTGGGGAGCCTGTTGATCCGGAGGCAGGTGGTATTAGCATCGGTGGTTCTGCCTGTTCCTTTGACGATGTTAATGATTTTGTTCTGACCTTAAAAAACTCACCCTTTCTGGAAAGTGAGACCGTCAAACTAGAAACGTCTTCTCTGGGGGAAGAGGTATTAGGCCGTTGCCCAGGTGACGCTCAGCGAGATGAACCTATGCAGCTGGTGAAATATACCATCGCTGGAAATATCAAAAATGTACCACTTGAACAATTTGATCGATTGCTGGCTGAGTTAGAAAATCAGCCAACATCTGTAGGTTTTTCCTCCAAGTTAAAAGCCCTTTTAGAGACAGGAGTGCTTGAGTAATGACATTAAGTGGAGATTTTATACCAGCTGAAGATGACTTATATGATGAGCCGACAAATCCTGTTGTCTTTGGTATTGAACTGACTCCCAGAATTTTGGGCATTTTGGCGGCATTGGCTGGCATTGGTCTGGCCATATTTTTGTTCCAAAGGTTTGTGCAGCCTGTGCGTCAAAGTAATCAAGCTCTTAAGGCAGACATTGAGGAGAAAAGAGACCAGCTGGCTAATCAGGCCCAGAGACTAGAGGAAATCTCCAAGCTTGAAGAGGCCCGAGATGCCGCTCTTGTTCAGCGTCGTAATGTTTATGCGTTGTTTGCAGATGACTCGTCTATGGATACTCTGCTGTTGGATATTAATCAGCGGATAGAGAATAGTAATGCCACTATTGCGGAGCGGCGTAATCAAATTGCATCTCGCGGTATTCCGCCAATTTTGGTGGAGGCACAACTGAAAAGTTTTGAACCTAGTGAAGAGGCTTTGGTTGACGATGACAGTTTAGGGGAAGAGGTGAATGGTCTGCTCAAACGTCAAACCTACAACGTGGACTTTGAGGGAGAATTTGCCCAGACTCAGTCGATTCTCGCTAATATTGAGCGTTTAGAGCCGTTACTATTGCTAAAAAACTTTTCCTTGTCATCAGCTGAAACAGTTAATGAAACTGTTCTCAATGCCCAAGGTCAGGTTGTACCGCAGCCCAAGGAACGCATAAATTCCAGATTTGAAATAGATGCCCTGATTCCGATTGGTGATCCCAGTGTGCCACCTGAAGTTGAGCCACCACCAGCACCTGAAGGTGAAGAGGCTGAGGGAGGTTAAGAGATGACGGCCTAACTATGATTAGCATGTAGACTCTGTTCAACATTTCCGAGATTTCATCCCCAGGCATTGACGTACGCTAACTAAGATTAAGGAGTGAACTGTGAAACGCTTTTTCAAACTAGGAAGTTTAATTGCTGGCGGAGCCCTGAGCGTTCTCACAGCTCAGTCCGCTGAAGCCGCTGCTACAGCCATTCAAAACGTTGAACTTAATTCAACGAAGACTGGCATAGAGCTGTTGCTTTCGACCAAAGGCGGCGATAGTCCGCAGATCTTTGCCGTTAATCGCGACAATGTTTTGCAGGCGGATATTACCAATGCTCAGTTGGCGTTGCCTCACAGTAAAAATTACAGCAAGCAAAACCCTGCGCCTACTATCAAATCAATTGAGCTAGAGGCCCTTGGCAGCAATACGGTGCGTCTGACCATCAAGGGCATCGATAAGGCTCCAATTGTTGATTTGCAAAAAGTAGATGGGCAGGGCCTTTTGGTTAGCCTGGATACTCGGCCTAATGCTGTTTCTAAACCAAGTGAGATTCCTGACACAATTCAAACGGTCACTGATAGAACTCTGCTAGCAGATTATATTGCCCAGGCAGAGACGGATGCGCCCGAGACAGATGCTCCGGATGTACTAGTCCCTAATCCGGAAGTGATTATCGATGGCGAGCCAGTGGCAGCTCCCACATTGAATACTGCTCCGCCATTTTTACCGCAAGCTGTGGCACCTCCAGTGGGAGATATTGCGGTTTCTGAAGTGAATGCCGGCTTAGATGTAATTGACTTAGGGACAGCTGAGCGCGTGCCTCGTCTGGTCCTTAGGGATGCGACGGCTCGTGAAGCGCTCTCCTTGCTCGCCCGTGCTGCGGGGCTGAATCTTGCCTTTACTGAAGCTGGTGTAGAGGGGGAAGCTTCTGCTGCTAACACAAAGGTGACTCTGGATATTGAGGATGAGCCAGTCCAAAACGTCTTTAATTACGTTTTGCAAATTTCTGGATTAGAGGCTAATCGAGTTGGCAGAACGATTTTTGTTGGACCTCGATTACCTCAAGCGGCCCGTAATGTAACCATACGTAGCGTTCGTCTCAACCAGGTGGATGTGGCTACGGCGATTAATTTCTTGGTATTTATGGGGGCTGAGAGTGCATTTACCGATCAGCAGGAAATTACTGAAGTTGTGGCAACTACTGATGTCGGTGAGGTCGAGGAAGTTGAAAGGACTGAACTAGAAACCAATGTTGAAGTGCTGCGGGCTGAGTATGAAGATTCTTTACCGTTGCTACGGGGGTTAGAGGTGATTGGTGATGAACGAACCAGCTCAGTGACTTTGGTCGGTACACCACGCCAGGTAGAAATTGCTACTTCTCAGCTTGTACAGCTAGATTTACGTCGTCGTCAGGTGGCTATCAATGTGCGGGTTATTGATGTGGATCTGAATGCAACAGAGGCTTTCAGTGCAGGGTTCTCATTTGGTGATGGCGAGCTAGCGACAGATAATATTGGTTTTAGGGAAGATGGCTCTTTCGTAGGGAATGGGGCCTTTAACTTTTCTATCAATAGCTTACTGAGTATTCCCGAACAATTTCTTTTAGATATTGAAGCCTCTATCCAAAATCGGAATGCAAAAATCATTACTGACCCTACGCTGATTGTTCAAGAGGGGCAAGATGCAGCTATATCATTGGTTGAGCAGGTTGTAAACAGTGTGACGGTGACATTTACAGATACTGATGCAGGTACTCGTGAAACCCGGACGATTAACTTTGAAGATGTAGGTCTAAACTTGGCCATTAATATTGATCGTATTGATGATAATGGTTTTGTTAATTTGGCTGTAGCACCGACGATCTCATCGCCGCTAGCTCCAATTACATTTGACGATGGTGGTTTTGTAACTCCGATTACAACACGGGCGCTCTCCTCTGGACTTATTCGAGTGCGTGATGGCCAGACCTTAGTGTTGTCCGGTATTATTCAGGAAACAGATCAAGTTTCAGTTGATAAAGTACCAATTTTGGGCGATCTACCAATTATTGGTGCACTCTTCCGTTCCACCAGTAATCAGGATGAGCGTCGTGAGTTGATTGTTCTGCTCACTCCACAAATTTTGGATGATTCTGACGAAAGTATCTTTGGGTATAGCTATACACCTGGGGAAGATGTTCGAGAGCTATTAGGAGAAGAGGAGTAAGTTCCGTTAGTCTCTGTAACAATTGTAAAAACCTCTGGAAATTCTTCTGATAAGGGATTTTTAGAGGTTTTTAAATGCTGAGCATATATTTTGTAAGGATGGATCCTATGAATTTTCCTAAAAATCGCTGAAATCCATATAAATTCGATGTTTTATAGATCCATATTGGTAAAGTAGCCCTTAGAATAAGGCAGGTAAAACATGAGGCCTCAGGGGTTTCAGCGATCTGTTGAGATTTTCCTTATGTTTTTGGCTTGTTGTCCAACCATGGGCATGGTTCATTCATTGGTTTTAATCTGCGAGGAGACGAAGATGAATAAAGGTGAACTTGTGGACAAGGTGTCTGAAAAGGCCTCGGTTACTAAGAAGCAGGCTGATGCAGTCATCTCTGCGGCAATTGAGTCCATTATGGAAGCTGTTTCCAGTGGTGAAAAGGTAACTCTGGTAGGGTTCGGTTCTTTTGAGCCCCGGCATCGCAAAGAGCGGGAAGGTCGTAATCCTAAGACTGGCGATACTATGGTGATTCCAGCGACTACTGTGCCTGCTTTTTCAGCTGGTAAGTTATTTAAGGAAATGGTGGCTAAAAAGTAAGCTACTACGGTGTACTTAGACAAATAGTGTCGCTACGACTCTTGAGTATTAGAGGTGTTCTGTCTTGGAAGTTTTCCATGGGAGCACTTCGTGGTGTGTCTAGAGGTAGCGACACTTCTTTGTATAGGGGATGCGCTACTTTACTCATGAACGTTATGAAAGCAGCCCATCAATTGACTGCTCATAGCTTGGTGGCAACATGGCAAATTATGAGGCCGACTACGATTTAGTGATTTTAGGGGGCAGTATGGGCAGTCGACTTGCTGCCTGCATGGCTGTTCAGAGAGGGGCTCGTGTTGCTCTTGTTGCCCCTAATTGGCAAGTTGATGACGCGACACGTTATACCTTACAGGGGCTTTGTAGTGCTCAGTGGCGCTTAGATCCGGTGTTAGATTGGTCTTTTTTGCAAGATTGGGTTCAGCATCAATGTAAATATTCGGCTCTTTCTCCAGCCGTGCTTAACCATCAAGGAATTGATGTGATTCTTGAACCGGCTAGCTTTACCCGAGATCGACACCTAAAGCTAGAGAATCGCTATCTAAAGGCTAGTCGTTATTTATTAACCGATGGTTACAACCCATCGTCTAACATTGCTGGTTATCCATGTCATCAGTTGGTACAGCTTGAGACATTGCCTAATCGTATCGCTGTGATGGGTCATGGTGCAGCGGTTGTTGAGTGGGCCTATGCCCTCAGCTTTAGAGCGACGGTCATACTTATATTGTTAGATCCGGTACTGTTGCCAGCAGAAGATCAAGATATTCAACGGCTAGTCGAAGCTCAGCTACGGAGTTTAGGGATTGAGATAGCTTTTGGGCAGGATGATGCAGGCGCTGATGGCTCTCGGCTTGAGGGTGGGATCGCTGATGGGGAAACGCTACTGATGCATGTGCCTATGCCCTATGACTGGGCGAACCTATCTCTAGAGAACATTGGTATTTCTTCAGGAACGCCGATTACAGTAAATCCATATCTGCAAACTCGCTGCCCTCACGTTTATGTCAGTGGTGGTAGTCAGGGAGGAGAGAATCGCCTTGAGTTGACCCTGCAAGAAACGTTAATTGCATTAGAAAACGCACTGTTTAGCCGACGGCATGTCATGCGCTACGGACAGGCGTTTTATTCACTTAACCTCTTGTCTACCATCGGCCACTGGGGGGTAACAGAGCGCCAATCTAGGCGATGCTATGGTTGTGATGTGCAGGTGTTTCAGGCGTCTTGTTTACCACAGATGGCCGCAAAGGTTGCCCAGACTAACTTTTGCAAACTGATTGCTCAGGGGCAACGCATCATTGGTCTGCATCTAATGGGAGACGGTGCTGCTGGCTTAGTAGCTGCACTGGGAAAAAGCCCTGATATCCAGACATTAAGTCGATTGGTAATGGCTAGGTTTCAACCTGGTACGTTGCAAGATGCTATTTATCAAGCGATCGCAAAATGGCAACAAACTCGTTGGCAAGAAGGCCAGTGGCGACGGGATTGGGCCGAAAATTGGTTTAATTTTCGCCGTTCCTTGTAAAGATGTTCCATGGAACATGTCTACAGGGAGCGATAGGGATTAAACCCTGGCCAGGGTAACCATTTCTGACTGGTCTTGATATTTACCCTGGCGAGTTTCATAGCTGACTTGGCAGGGTTCACCTTCTAAAAATAAGAGCTGGACCACGCCCTCGTTGGCATAGATACGACAGTCCGCACTAGAGGAGTTAGAAAATTCTAGGGTTAGATACCCCCGCCAGCCAGCTTCTGCTGGTGTCAGATTAGCAATAATGCCACAGCGGGCGTAGGTGCTTTTGCCAATACAAATAGTTGTAATGTTATCGGGAATAGCTAAGCGTTCTAGAGCTACACCTAAACCATAGGAATGGGCAGGCAAAATAAAATAACTGCCATAGTCATCGCTTTGTAATTGGGTGAGTTCCAGGTTGTCAGGATTAAAGTGCTTGGGGTCGATGACCGTACCTGGTACATGACGGAAAATCCGAAATTCTTTTGGTGATAGGCGAATATCGTAACCAAAGGAAGATAGCCCATAGCTAATGACGGGTACGTTGACTCCATTGATGTCCATACGCCGCACTAATTTGGGCTCAAAGGGAGTAATCATACCCTCATGGGCCATGGTATTGATCCAAGCATCATTTTTGATCATTGCTTATGACTCACGATGATTAAGGCCCCACGGCCAGCAATCTGGCCCCACGGCCAGCAATCTGGCCCCATGGCCAGCAATCTGGCCCCATGGCCAGCAATCTGGCCCCATGGTCTAAGGTAAAAACTCTCGACGAAATTCAGTCACCTGATCGGCCATCGACAAAATTGAGTATGGCATTTTAGGCCCTGTCAAAATGATATCCATTTGGGAGGGGCGCTGTTTTAATAGGTCCAATACTTCAGTTTCTGGAATTAAACCGTAATCAATGGCTAGGCTCAGTTCATCTAACATCACGAGGCCGTATTGTTCGGTCTTTACTACTGATTTTACATAGGACCATAGCTCACTCACGGCGGTTTGAGCGTCGTTTGTATTTTCAAAAATACAACCACAATAACTGCAGCGTACCCAATCTAAGTTTTGACCCATATGAGTCATATGGCCTGGGCCTTGGTTAATCCCCCCTTTGAGAAATTGGGCGACAAGCACAGCCATACCCTGATCAGCGGAGCGCAGGGCCTGGACCATAACATTGGTGAAAAAACTACGGTGAACAGAGGTGAAGACCCTCAGTGACCCCTCAAGTGCCTGTAAAAAAGGATGGCGTTCACTTTTGGCGAGATTAGGAGAGGCACTAGGGGCAGATAATGTTTGGGATGGAGTTCGGGATGGTCGGCGGGTATGGTGTTCTACCCTCAGCTGTTGAACCATAAAACGCTATGCGTAGTGGTATGTTCTCAGTAGAGCCCTAAATATAGCGCATACGTGACAGATTTATGCAGCTGCTTAATATGTAATTTTTAATCAGATGAGCCAACTTAATATCGGCTATTAGGCGATCCACAAACTGTTCAGCAGATCGAGCAGGCACCTATTCTTTTAGTTTGATTGTACTACTTTCGTGGTTAAGACAGCTTGTAAAGAGGTTGAATGTTGGGATAGCCTGCCGATGCGTAGCCTACACATGGGGAGGAACGTATTCTCTTGCCTATCCCAGGAGAATGGTTAAGGAGAAAGCTGGCGATGCTAAGGCAACTAAGGCGACTAGGGTAAGTGTCGCGATCGCAGCTAACACACTAACCTTGTCTGCTTTGAACCGTTTTTTCATCATCTTTACCGTATAGGCCGTTATCGTAGCATAGGGGTTTATTAGGAGAGCCAGGACACAGACCTTGTCTGCTAAACCGGGCTAAGGTCAAATCATGACATGATTTTTTGCAAGCCCACTCCATGTTAAAAGCAGTTTTGTTTGATTTAGATGGCACCCTGGCCAATACGGACCCGATTCATTTTCAAGTTTGGCAAACATTGCTTGCTGCCTATGGGATTACCGTCGACCAGGCATTTTATGATCGCTTTATCAGTGGCCGTCTTAACCCTGATATTGTGCGGGATCTACTGCCGCAATTATCAATTGAAGAAGGTGTAGCGTTTAGTGTGGAGAAAGAGGCGCAGTTTCGACAGATGGCGGCTAGCCAACTGCAACGTATGCCTGGGCTGACTAATTTTCTCCATGCCATTGAATTGCGGCACTATGCCACAGCCTTAGTCACCAATGCTCCCCGGCCAAATGCGGAATTTATGCTGAATACCCTGGCATTAGACAATGTGTTTCAACCGATTGTCATTGCCGATGATTTACCCCAGGGTAAACCTGATCCATTGCCCTACCAAACTGCGTTAGAGCAATTGGGGCTGTTTCCAGATGAGGCCATTGTATTTGAAGATTCTCCCACGGGAGTACGGGCAGCAACGGCAGCCTACATTCCTACAATTGGGGTTACTTCTACCCATAGTGACGAGACGCTATGTCAGCTAGGGGCACAATTTACCATTGCAGATTTTACCGATAGTCGCCTACTGTCCTACATCACTCGGTCCACTAGTATTGTGTCAAGCTAAGACTTTGGGGTGAGTGGTTTATCACCTCTAGATGCTGGACATTGGATTAGTTTTAGATTCCCATTATGAGCAACGCCTCTGACCATCCGCCCGAGTCCCAAACAGTCCAGGACCGCCTGGTGCATTTGCGACAACTAGCCCAGGCCTTTCCCAAAGAACAGCGCGAAGACGTGATGTTAGAGCTTGAGGATCTCAGCACCGATTTAGCCAATACTGATGGCTCTAGCCTGCAAACCTTGCAGCAGCGGCTTAAACGCTTAGCTGCCATTGCCATGATGGCGCGCATGTTTGCCACCAATAATCAGCATGTGATTGAAGAATTTGCCAGTAATTTGGTGGAGTTGACTAACGCAACGAGGATTGGTGAGTTGGGTGAATAGTGATTGGTGATTGATCAATGCTGCTTGAACCATCAATAATAATTTTGTACTGGCACCGTATAATCCTGTTCCACCCAAATCTGGGTATTAACCGGACCATAGTGCTGACGTAAGGCATTTTCTACCCGTTCACCAATGGTGCGAGCCATGTTTAGGCATTCTGGATGGACAGCCAAATAAAGCTCAATCCATACCTGACGACCGACCATCCCCCGTGACCGAATTCGGTTACAGCGGGTGACGCCTTCTACTGTTGTAACGACTTGGGCAATGGCTTCTGGCGCAATGGCTGTAGGGCGTAGCAACGTGGGTAACTGGCGATCTAATACGTGCCAGAAGCTATGGAGGGTAAAGATGAGTAGTGCGATCGCAATAAGTGGATCCAACCAGGTATGACCACGCCAAATGCCCACTAGTCCTAACAACATGCCTATACTTAGCCAGCCATCCTCCAAAACATGCTGTGTGGTGAGTTTTAGGGTCAAACTATCTAAATAACGACTCTGATAAGACACTAATAATGCCAATGTCAACGAAATGGCTACCATCACAGCCATTAGCTGCATCAGTGCTACGGTTACCTCCACGGGAAACGGGCTAGTTACCCTTTGTATGGCTAACTCAAATTGGCCCGCAGCAACCACCAAGATACTGACGCCAAAGAACCCCAAAATGGACGCTAAAATCATTGCCCCGCCAGCTTCGCCCCGGCCATGCCCCCATATTTCCCGGCCTAAGGGACGATGCGGTGAAGCCACCGCAGTCAAACTAATAGCTGTGCTGAAAATATCGATCAGGGTGTGGAGTGATTCTGCTAGGAGACATACTGATTGGCTGACCCAACCAGCTGTCGCCTCAATGGTCAAAATTACCAGGTTGGCCCAAAGCATCATAAGCAACAGGCGATAACATGTTTGCCGTTGTTGCCTAGCATCTATGACCATGGATTACCCATTAAGCAGTTGAGCATATCTAACCATATTCACTTCAGCAAGATAGGACGGCCCATAGCATTGGGCGCAGAATTCCATCAAAACTTACTCTGCTTACATACAGTATTAAACAGTTAGGTTTATGGAGCCTGCACGTTAATCAGTATCAACCCGTAGAAAAATTAAAAGCTCTATGCGTTGAACAAGTTTGGCTTAAAGGAACTAAAAAACTTAGAATGTGCGGCTGCTACTTAGGAAAGCATCTTTGAAGTGGGCTTTTCCTAGATGTCTGCTAAAAGGATGAGCTGCAGCCTTAAAAAGCTTTACTGTAGAAGCATCTCTAATAAGATTTTAAAATCAGAAAGGGTACCGACGACTGGCCGTGTTTCGTCTCGGTACCCTCACTGGTTCGCTCCTCACACACATTCATAACTTTAGGACATATCGCAGGCTTTGTCATCCCCCGTAGTAAGTTTTTATATCGAGGGAGTTAGAATTGCTCAACGATTGGGTATCCCAGCCTCCCTTGAAGCACCTGCTGTAGGACAGTTCGAGTGGACCCCAACCAATTAGTGACTATCTTACTCTCCGATGATAGCTGTGTCATACCAATGCATTTTTGCAATGCAAAGACTAACTGTTTAGTTTGCTGCAAAAGTTGAGATGATGTGGTTTGGTCCCAGCCATCACAGATCTCTAACAATCCATGGATCAGGCTTTGCAATGGCTCAACTGACATGAGGAAGGCTGACGTAGGCAAACCTGCTGCTGCTGCTTGGGATGAACGATCAATGGGGTGATAGCGCTGCCACCGGCAACATAACTCATACCCAGACTGTAGCTGCCATAGTTGTTCTGGTTCAATTGACCCAGGTGATTCCTTTGGTATTGGAGACAGTGCCCACTGCTGGAGTTGTTGCTGCCATTGCTCCATACCTTTTTGGGAGATGATGAACTCTAGCCAATCATCATTTTTCCGAATATCTGACCATACAGGCTGTGTGGTTTGTTCCTCTAATATCGAGAGCAGCATGGTTGCAATGTCACTAGCAGGCCAATGCCAGCTGTTCTCTAACTTCCGTGGAATTGCAGAAATGTATGTAACTGTTCCGTTACAGTTAACTTTTTTTAAGGGAATATTCTGATGACAAATCTGTGTGGTTTTACCGATGCTTAATAAAACTGCTGAATATCTAAGCGGAGTATGAAGGTTTGACCTATCTGACTCTAGATTGAGTTGATTAAGAACTTCAATCGAGGAAGCTAAATTACATTGCAACGTCCGTTTTAACGAAACCATGTCATATTTGTAGTAGTAGCTATCTAAAAGGAGTAGGACAAGCTTTGTCGGACTTTTTTTAGGTTTATCAAAGAATTGGATATCGAATTTCCATCCCCTACTCCTTCAAAAAAAGCTGAAGTAGATATAAAGAAATCAATTTCGGGATGCCAACCAAATCAGTCGTTTGTATTAATGTACTTGGCATGTTTGTTTCGTATACTGATCGTGGTTTTACGGTTGACAAGCGTCGTTGTTTGTTGGTACTTGACATAGGACTTTAAATTACTTCTTTTTAATTTGTATATTTGACTGCTTTCAGGGCGTATCGATAACTGGAATTTTCTTAAATTGAAGGCTTTCCAGATTGTTTGTTTTGTCTACATACTCTATGGCTTGACACTAGGTAAATGACACTATCTGAATTATCGACAACTTCCAGTACCTTTCCCATGTCCTCATCTCTCCCATCAGATGACGCTCGGCCATTTCATGTATGGCAACGCATTCTGGACTGGGCTCAAGAACACTATCGATGCCGTACCTTTAGTAAAGATGAGCGCATTCCCACGAGACCTGGATTACTTTATCTAGTGCAGCAGGGAGCAGTGCGTTTGGTTGGGAGTGCCCAAGTTAGCGCCACACTTAAGCAACAAAAGAGTTCGTCAGCCAGGGTTCCTTTAGTAGCTGCTGAAGAAGCGTTTTTGGGTTTTGTTGGTGCTGGTCAGCCGTTTGAGATTGTGGCACAGCCGCCCTTTACCCTACAAAGTTTTTCCCATGTAGATCAAACGACAATTGTCTGGCTTTATTGGAATGATCTAGATACATGGCCTCACTTTCGTCGTGAAGTACTCGATGCATTTCGACGTCAGCATCAGCGTAAGCTGCTTTGGTTAAGTACTCTGGGGCAGCGTCGTACCATTGATCGGTTGTTAGGTTTCCTAACGCTCTTAGTGGATGAGTATGGTGAGCCCTGTGAAAATGGTTACTACCTGCCATTTCCCTTAACCCATGCTCAAATTGGTAGCGCTATTGGTTCAACGCGTGTAACTGTAACACGCCTTATGGGCAAGTTGCGGCAGCGGGGGCTGATCCAAAGTCATGGCGAAAATCTGATTAGTATTCCCTTTAGTGCCAGCCTCAAGCAGCAAGGATAAGGCAAGGGCTTGTCCGAAATTCAAAAATGATAGATATAAGAAACGTAGGAAAATTGTATGCAATTTTCCTACGTTTCTTATATCTACCGTAGACTGGCAAACCCCAGCTCATTTAGGGTCGTTTGGCCTTCTGTTGATAAGAGTAGCTCTGCGTATGCTTGGACAATGGGTATATCGGTATTACCTACGATATACAGTGGACGGATTAAGGGATACTCTCCAGATTCAAAGCCCTTTAGGTTGGGTTGATTACGTGGATTAGGGCACTGTTGCAAATCAATGTAAGGGAGTTGATAGGGCGGTTGTTGATCGATAGAAATAGGTTTAACCGTGCATTGCCCGACGACCTCTGGGGCAGACGCAAAGTAAATCGAGCCTGGTGTATTGGCGGTTAGTCGGAGTGCCTCTGTAGTGCTGTTGCTCCGCTGCACGCTGGTGGCTAGTGCTTCTCCATTCAAAACAGTCTGGCTAAAAAATATAACAGTACCCCCCACATCCTCACGGGAAATCGGCATAATTGGCAAATCTGGTCCCCCAAGTTGCTGCCAGTTATTGGTTTTGCCGGTATAAATATCTCTAAGGTCAGTCTGGCTTAAATTTTCAATCGGCAATTCTGGGTGGGTAACAACGGCCACCCCTTCAATCACAATAGGAATTTCTTGGAGAGCGAGGCCCTGTTGTTTCGCTTGTTGTTTTTCGGCTGGGCTCAATGGGCGTGATGTTTGGGCAAAATCTATCTCCCCATTGATCAGCATCTGAATGCCTACTGATGATCCTGGAGGCTGATTGATTGGTGGTTGATAGGTGAGTTGCAAGCCAGGAAAGATCTGTTGTAGTTGAGGGTCAATGCCGCCGCGAATAGGTGCCCAGGTCGTGCTTCCACCATAGGTAAATTGTCCAGTGGGGACATTAACATCCGTGAAGCTTGACACCGATTCCAATGAAATTAAAGGTGTATTGTTAACAAAACTTACTCCCTTAGAGCGTACCCACCATATCCCCACAGCTGCTAACGCTGCCAGTAATGTGACGCTGAATATCCATGGGCGAAATATACCTTGTTTAGATTGTTTGGGGTTAGACGGTTTGGCTGAGATTGGCTTTGACGATGTCGTGGTTAATGGCTGCGGAGGCGTAGGATTGACTACGGGCGCAGGTGGCATAGCTGTTACAGGGGGTGGTGCAGAAGATGATGCATTGGTCGGTGGTATTGGCGGCGGTGGCGTGGCTGTTCTAGGGGCTGTGTGAACGGTACTATGGCCAGTCATTAAGGCCTCTAAAGTAACCTGAGCGTTAAGGTATCGGTCTTGGGGGCTAGCGCTCAGTAGTTTATCCAGCACGAGGGCTAAAGTGTTGTCTTGTAGGGTGATGTGATTTTGCCAAAGCCAGCGATTGCTGTAGCTATCAAATAGGTCTGTAGTTTCTTTGCCAGTCAGTAAAACAATGCAGGTAACGGCTAGCGAATATAGATCAGAGGCTGGAAACACCTGACCACCTGTCACCTGTTCTGGAGGGGCATATCCTGTGGTGTAAATGCCGGTTGAACGGGAGGAGGATGCGGCTCCTGTCACCTGTTTTACAGCACCAAAATCTAATAGATACAGTTGATTATCAACCGTTTTCATAATGTTGGAGGGTTTGATGTCTCGGTGAATCGCGCCATTACTGTGGACGAAGTCTAGAACCTTTAAAATTGAGACCAGAATTGCTTTGACAGCGCCCTCGGGTAATGTGCCCCTTCTTTCCAGAATTTGTTCTAAGTCTTCGCCATCGATAAATTCTTGGACCAGGTAAAAATACTCTTCGTCTTTACCTGATATGGGAGATTTCACCACGATGGGAAAATAGGCATAGAGATCGGGGATTTGTGGATGTTGATTGCCAAGGCGTTCTAGTACTTCTGCTTCTCGGGCAAAAAGCGTTTGGGCAATCTGTAATTGTTGTGGGTTGAGCTGGGCTGAGGGTTGAAATAATTTGACGACACAGGGTCTGAGGGTGGGAGTATCGCGATCGCACGCATAATAGGCTGCCCCAAATCCTCCCTGTCCCAAAAGTCGCTCGGGCAAATAGCGTCCTCTTAAAATCAGCGGCATGCCACAGCTGGTGCAAAACAGCTGAGATGCGGTTTGAATTGAATCCTTTAAAGTGGGATGGAAATTAACTGGCCGAGAACATCCAGGTCGAGTGCAGTGTAATTGCATGGAGCAGCAGCGTGACGACGTATTAAAGTGGCAACGCCCAAATGGCAATGCCGAAGAATAAACCTTGTCCACCTCCAGAACGGTCGTTTTTCCCATAGAAAACTCTACAGGGTTCAACTTGGACGTGGTTTAAACTGCCAATGCCTAAGAGTTAATTCTATCTGTAGCTTAACTGCTCTCTTCCATAGGATTTTGCTCAATGGACTTACCGTTTATGGGTTTTCCGTTTGTGACTACCTTGGTGGAAGTGGCCTGAGTGCCCCCATTTTTCTTACGCTCTGACCGCTGGTCAAAATCAATCTCGCGATTTGTAAACTGGGGCAAAATTTCTTTAGTAAACGCCCCAGCTGCTGTTGAACGATAGCGATTGGGATTAAAAATAACCGATAAGGTGCGTTTGACCACAACTGAATCAATTTTGGCCCGATGTAAGACCCCCATCTGTAATTCTTTTTCAATGGCCGAAATTGAGACAAAGGCCACCCCTAGTCCAGATTGGACGGCATTTTTAATCGCTTCAATGGAGTTTAGCTCCATTTCAATCCGTAATCGTCGAGTTTCAATACCACAGCGAGTAAGTACCTGATCGATCACCTTACGGATAGTGGACTGGGAGTCGAGGGAAATAAATTTAAGCTTATAGAGGTCTTCTCGCTGAATAGCTTGACTGCTAGCTAGGGGATGGAACACTGGCATAATCAACGCCAGTTCATCTTCAGCGTAGGGAATAATTTCCAATGAATCCTGAAGTTCTGGCGGCACTTCGCCACCGATAATGGCTAAATCAATCTGCCCATTGCCAACACTCCAGGAGGTGCGGCGGGTGGAGTGCACATGTAGCTGCACCGCAACATCAGGGTAACGCTGACGAAATAGACCAATCATCCTGGGCAATAGATAAGTCCCTGTGGTTTGACTAGCCCCCACAATCAAAGTGCCCCCCTGCAGTTTTTGTAGATCCTCAATAGCACGACAGGTTTCTTGACAGAGACTCAGGATGCGATCGCCATATTCCAGCAGCAAATAACCTGCCTCTGTTAGCTGAGCCCGACGGCCACCCCGGTCAAACAGTGGCACATCTAACTGACGCTCTAGGTTTTGCACCTGTAGACTAACGGCGGGCTGAGATACATATAAACTATCGGCAGCTCGCTTAAAACTACCCTCCGCCGCAATCGCCTTTAGAATGCGCAGTTGATCTAACGTAAACGGGAGGTCAGACATAACGGTTAGAGTTTCAACGCCGGTATTGCAAAAATCTGTAGCACGATCAATGGGGGCTTGAGCACAGAGACCCTTGTGTTTGTAACAAAGAGAGCTAACCTGTTACTGCTTAATACACTGGCTAGCACGTTAGAGTCTACAGGATACGTCGATCATTCCTTCCTTATGAGGGATAAATAACTCAAAACGTTAATTAAAATATTAGTCTGTGAGGAAATATTTCAAAATTTTTTCTATAGATCCCTTTTTGTGTTGAGTGTTTTTACTCGGATCTTACTTATCCTGGTTGTGCTGATATGCAGTGCCAATTGATTCAAAACTTTCTAAATCTGCCTGGTATCGTTGGCTTTAGTTTGATGCTTTTGGATGGCTCCAGTCATGCCCACAGTGTTGGCTTTACTCAGGGCAATGGTCTTGAGCAACATCCTATGCTCTTAAAGGGTATTCAGCAAATTATTAAGACAACGCCTACGTCTCTTGAATTTTGTGCATTTCAATTTGGAGCCTATCAGGTGGAGTTGCATAAAGTTGAGAATGGGGCAGTCTTGATCGTTTTTAGTAAAGGCGCACTCTCCAGCCAATATTCAAAATCGGTCAGCGAATTGATGCAGTTTGTCAAAGCTGACTACTCAGCTTTAGTTGAAAGCATACACTCCATCGGATCTGAAAACGTAGCCCATGAGCCTGTGGGGGCAACCGAGTTACAGGCTGCTAGTGTAGACGATGTTGTAGCGGCTATGAATAGTCTTAGCCAGATAACCAGTCGATATTTAGGTACACAGCTGGTGGCCAATCATTGGCGTACTTATCAATCCCAGGATATGGCTTGGATAACTAAATTCTGTATCTCTATGGATGGCACAGTTAGTGTTAAGGATATCGACCAACAGCTTTCTTCAGATCAACTGGCGGAGATTCGGCTGTGGAGTAAGCGATTTCATCAAAGATGTACCCGGATTATTCGAGACTATGACGTACTTGTTGAGCAGACGCTGCCTGAGCAACATTGGCAGCTGTTATTTGGGGGATGATAAGCATTATTGATGGCAAAAACAGTTCGTTTAGAGCCCATTGCTGCGGAGAGCGCGGTTGAAACTAACGGCAACCTTTTATCGGTTTTATTACATCAAGAGTTAACTGTTCTAAAGGAGTGTGGTGGGCGCGGTATGTGCGCTACCTGTCATATTTATGTGAATGATGGCATGAAGTCACTGACGCCTATCAGTCGACGAGAACAGCGTACTTTGGCGATCATTACGTCGTGTCAGGGAAATTCTCGCCTAGCGTGTCAGGCTAGAGTAAAAGGTAATGGTGTGGTGGTGGAGTTACCACCGGGTATGTATGTCAACTCAATTAAAGATGTTGAATCTTTGATTGGTCGGCGAGCTGCACAGGATCTGTTGCATCCGTTGACGGGCACTGTGCTAGTTGAGCAGGGAAAGCTAATTACCCGGTCAATGCTGCGTAAGATCGAAAATAGCGCCAATCTAAACCTGAACGAATACTTTAAACACAGTACATAGCTAGTGCATTGTCAAAGCTAAAAATTGAGATTCTGTATTGATGAAGAATAAAGGGTAAAGAGTCACCCTTTAGCCGGTTTACTCTTTACATACCCGATCCCAAATCTTAGTCTTGGCAGCCCAATAACAAGGGCTGGTTACTGTAACGATCACGTTTACAATCCAACTCTTCAACGTCTTTTGGAAAAATACAATCTAATATTTTTATTAAAAGATTTGGTATCTTACTTGAACTTTTTCTTGAAACATTAACCACTAGTATGGGTTCAACTAGAGTTCTGCAGGACTGGATAATGTTTGATGTGGCTGATTGTATTTTTGGATATTGATGGCTGCCGATAAATCTAGGAATCTCAATTCTCGTCAACAACAGGTGATGCGAGCAACGGTGCGTCACTATGTATCGACGGCAGAACCTGTCGGTTCAAAAGCGTTGCTAGATGCTTATGACCTGAATGTCAGTTCAGCAACGGTTCGCAATGTGATGGGGGTACTGGAGCGCGCTGGTTTTTTATATCAGCCCTACACGTCAGCCGGTCGAGTACCTTCTGATTCTGGCTATCGCCTTTACGTAGATGAGTTAATTAAGCCATCAAAGCCAACGGCCCAGCGCATTGATCGACTGCTAACACAGCAACTAAGTTGGCAGGGGTGGAGTGTTGAGGCGTTGTTGCAAGAAGCCGCACAAATTTTGGCTCATTTAAGTGGCTACATTGCATTGGTGACAATGCCTAGATTAGAGCACATGATGGTCAAGCATCTGCAGCTAGTGCAGATGTCAGCAGATCAGGTGTTATTAGTTGTGGTTCTAGAGAGCTATGGCACTGAGTCCATTGTGGTCAGTTTGCCAAGGGGAACTACTGGGGTTGGAGCCATCCAGGATGAAGGAGGACTTGACCGGGAACTACAAATTTTGTCCAACTTTTTAACAGCCCAGCTTTGTGGCCGACAGCTGTCTGAAATATCTAGTTTGGATTGGGATGAGGTTGATACAGCTGAACATCATGTCCTAGCACTGTGTCAGGCCATTGACGATCTGGCCCGACGTAAGCGTCAACCCCAGACCCACATCTTAGTGACTGGTGTAACGGATGTGTTAAGCCAGCCAGAGTTTTCAGAGCAAAGCCAGCTGCGGAATTTGGTGGCGTTGCTGGCCGATGGTCGGGACCAGCTATGGCCGCTAATGCGGGCAGATGATAATCCCCTCAAGATTTGGATTGGTGAGGAAAATCCATTGGAGCCCATGCAGGGCTGTGCCTTAATTTCGGCTACCTATAATCGTGATTCAATGCCGTTAGGTAGTGTGGGTGTGATGGGCCCAACACGGATGCTTTATGAGAATACAATTGCGGCAGTTGAAGCCACATCTAGCTATCTATCAGACATTATGTCGGGCTTAGAGGCTAACCAGTAAGCGGCAATAATGCCGCTGATAAATCCAAACAGGTGACTTTCCCAGGAAATGCCAGGCTGTGTGGGTAAGACGCCTAAGAACATAGCGCCATAGGTGACTAAAATAAAGAGGGACAATGCGATCGCACCCATGGTCCGCTCATAATATCCCCGTGCCACTAGATATCCTAAATAGCCAAATATCAGACCACTAGCGCCAATGTGAACGGTTGATTGCAGAGGAGACAAAATTCCGCCAAATAGCCATGTGCCCAGCCCCCCTAGGAATGTGATAATCACCGTGGCTTTGACCCAGGTGCCAATAGAACGTAGCATTACCCACCAGCTCAGGGTGAGCATCGGTACCGTATTGGCCATTAAATGATTAAACCCACCATGGAGCAGTGGCGCAAACAGAATTCCCCATAAACCGCTCAGAGAACGAGGACGAATACCGTATCGATCGAGACGCCCCCCAAACACTAAAAAATCTATAATTTCAATAGACCATAGGGTAATCAAAATAATACCCAATAGCTGAAATCGAGCTGTAGTCGCAGATTTTAGCTCGGATAGTAAAGGACGATCAGAGGACATGTTTTGAGATGGCATAAGCTCAATATATGGGCAGCCTTTAAGGCAGAACGGATATATCGACGACTATATCGACAACGCTGGTATATCAGCCGCTAGCTATAGGTTAAGCCAACTAATACGAAGTTGTCTGCGTTTCACCGTTAAGTTTGCATTTCTACCAGCCCCCTTGCGTCACCACTGTTTAACGCACGTTTGCGATAACGCACGTTTGCGATAACGCACGTTTGCGATAACGCACGTTTGCGATAACGCACGTTTGCCCCTCCTCAGTTCATTGATGTAACGACGTGATCATTCCAGAACTGCTTGCAGTGCTTTCGATTTCGGCAGCGACTGGCCTACGGTTGGCTCTGCCTCTACTGCTGATTGGCCTGTTGTCAGGTGAACAACTGTGGTCAGCTGTGCCTATTTTGGCGAATATTCCCCAGGTCTTAGTGGTTTCTGTATTAGTAATTTGGTCGTTGTTAGAATTGACGATCTCTAAAGATCGGGTCAGTCGTCGTTTCTTACAAAGCGCAGAGTTATTTTTTAGTCCCTTTGTGGGGACGATTGCCGGGATCGCGATCGCACGCCTTGCCGATATCAATGACAGTCTGATACTGGTACTGTTAGCGGTGACTGGCGGTGTGCTTGCGTTGGTTATCCAAATGGTGCAAGTGGGTTGGCTATACCGCTTTAATAGCCCACCCATGTGGGTGATCTTTTTAGAAGATGCCCTATGTATTTGTCTGGCCTTCTTGGCCTTTGACGCACCGGAGCAAGGAGGAGTGATCGCCTTATTTTTACTATGGCTTGCCATCCGCAGTTCTGCCATTTGGCGACAGTGGCAGAAAAAGAAGCGATAAAAATTGCTAGAGGGGTGTAAGGGTATTGCATGCAACATCCCTAACGTGTGATTACATCAATCCGGCAATGTGCAAAGGCCCATGACCGCTAACCATTTCTAATAACAGTGCCAAAAAGCCCACCATTGCCAGACGGCCATTCCATACTTCAGCAAAAGGCGTTAGACCCCAAGCAGACTTGTCTTGAGGGTAAATACGCACTTGCTTTTGTAGCTGAGCCGCATCAGAAAATAACTTACGCGGAGATTCCAGTGCTTTAACTACCATATTGCCCATATCCTCGATAAAGACAGGGTAGGTATTCAGGGCTGGAACACGGTGAAATCCCTTGATCCCAGACTCTTCAGCCAGCTCACGATATTCAATGTCGATTTCCTGCAGCGTTTCAATGTGTTCAGACACAAAGCTAATGGGGACAACCACAAGGTCAGAAATTCCCTTTTCCGCTAATTCCTCGATGGCATCTTCGGTGTAGGGCTGTAGCCACTCAACCGGACCCACTCGGCTCTGGTAGGCCAATGTAAAATCATTGGGGCGGTTGACCGCCTTCATAATCAGCTCAACGCAGTGCTCCATCTCACGCTGGTAGGGATCACCCGCTTCTTCCACATAGCTAACCGGTACACCATGAGCACTGAAGAAAATATGCCCTGTGTTGGGGTTAGGTAACTTATCAATCTCTTGCAAAATCAAGTCTGCCATGGCGCGGACATAGCCAGGACTGCTGTACCAAGATGGAATTAGGGTGTACTTAATTTTCTGAAGCGCAGGATCCTCTTGCCACAGCTTATCTAGCAAACGAAAGCTAGAGCCGCTGGTACTGATAGAAAACTGAGGATACAGAGGCAAAATGACCAAGTCTTCAATGCCATCTTGCTTAATCTGGGCAACTGCCTCTTCAGTAAAGGGATACCAGTAACGCATGCCGATGTAGATTTTGACATCGCGCCCCAATTTTTGTAGATATTTCTTGAGGGCTGCTCCCTGTTCCTCAGTAATGCGGCGCAGGGGTGACCCCCCCCCAATTTCCTTATAATTCTCCTGGGATTTGCTGGCACGATTAGTAGAGATTAGCCAAGCCAAGGGCTTTTGGAGCCATGGAAACGGGAGTCGAATAATCTCTGGGTCAGCAAACAAATTAAACAGAAAAGGACGTACATCCTCCAGCTGTTCAGGACCCCCAAGGTTTAGTAGTAGGACTCCAGTACGACCCATGACGGTACTCTTACCTTTAATAACGAAGTTTTAATGATCTTGACCTATCGTAACAACTAACTCATCCCATAGGCATATCAGATTTGTAGAAGTTGAGAATTTTTTTCATTTAGTATGGCTAAAGCATCCGTAGAACATTCGTTAGCTCAGGCTTTAGTCCAAGTAAATCAGCGCTTAAAGCTGGCAAAATTAGGGTTGCAGATTGAACGACGGGGTGATCGACTCAATCTCCGTGGTACCTTCCCGCCCCGTCCTGGCAGTCCTAAATTGCGTCCTTATCAACAGCGATTACCGTTAAAATTACCCGCCACAAAAGCCGGTTTGAAGCAGTGTGAGCAAACGGCCAAAATTATTGCTGGTCAGCTATTACAAAATAGTTTTGATTGGCGAGACTATCTTGGCCCGGTGGCGGGTTTGCGCATGGCGGGAGCTGATTTATCTGCTCAAATTGATGCGTTTGAACGTCATTTCTTTGAAACTCGTTGTTCAGAAGCGTCAGCGGCTTCAGTTCAAACTACTTGGGAAAAGGCCTACGTTCCCTATTTGCGTAAGCTGCATGCTATAGCGGAACGCCATCGTGATCTGAGTTTACCCGAAGTGATCTACGCTACTGTCCAGGGCACTAAGGCCAACTCACGCAGTCGTCAGATTTGCTGTACCGCCCTAGCTGCTCTGGCAGAGTTTCTGAACCTGGAATTGCCGACTGATTTAAAGGCCTTTTGGGGTAATTATGGCAATAGTCAGACGCAGCTACGCGATTTGCCGTCTGATCAGCAGATTGTGGACGTTTACGACTGTCTCAAAAATCCGAGCTGGAAGTATGTTTATGGCATGCTGGCTACCTATGGGCTGCGTAACCATGAGGTATTCTTTTGCGATGTTCCTTGGGATGGGCTTTGCCAAGGCGATCGCACCCCTAATCACGAAATTACGGTTCGCGAAGCCACCAAGACCGGTTGCCACGAAGTATGGCCCTTTTATCCCGAATGGGTAGAGCGGTTTGACCTGTTCAATGGTCAACTGCCCCAAATCAACACCGACCTGACTACAACGACACTCCAGCGCATCGGCCAGCAGGTCACCACCCAGTTTCGTCGCTATAAGATCCCCTTCTCGCCCTATGACCTGCGCCATGCCTGGGCCGTTCGCACTATATTAGTGGGGCTGTCTGATGCTGTGGCTGCCAGAATGATGGGGCATTCAGTACAGGTCCACAATCGTACGTACCACCGTTGGATGACCCACCGAGATCAGCAGGTGGCGGTGCAGACGGCGTTGGCAAAAAATGAAATGAAGGCCCCCTTGTAAGGGCGTTGCATGCAATGCCCTTACAAGGCAGAAATTACATCACCATGCCACCGTCTACATTCATCACCTGCCCCGTGATATAAGCCGCTGCAGGATCAGCCGCCAAAAACCGAATCAAACCGGCCACTTCACTTGCCTGACCATAGCGCCCCAACGGAATAAACTTGAGAATTTCCTCGGTATTGGATAGCTCGTTAGTCATATCGGTTTCAATAAACCCAGGTGCAACAGCGTTGACGGTCACCCCCCGGGGAGCCATTTCCTTGGCCACTGTTTTGGTAAAACCGATAACACCTGCTTTGGCCGCACTGTAATTAGCTTGACCAGGGTTACCCATGAGGCCAGCTACTGACGAAATATTAATAATGCGTCCAGAGCGTTGCTTAAGCATGATTTTGGCCACAGCACGGGTGCAGAGAAATACGCCTGTGAGATTAAGATCAATGACTGCCTGCCAGTCGGCGGGCTTCATCCGTAGTAGCAACGTGTCGCGGGTAATGCCTGCGTTATTGACCAGGACATCAATGCGGCCAAATTTATCTTTGGTTGCTTTGATCAGCGCATCCACCTGATCTTCCTGGGATACGTCTGCTTGGATGGCAATGGCACTCCCACCAGCATTGGTGATTTCAGCGACCACTTCGTCCGCTGCTGCACTAGAACGTGCATAGTTCACTACAACGCTGGCCCCTTCTGCAGCGAGGGCGAGGGCAGCTGCTTTACCGATGCCACGGGATGAACCAGTAATAATAGCGACCTGATCTTGCATTGCTCCAGTCATAGCAGGGGGAAATGGTTGACAGCTCGATCACTCTATTATTTTTGGGGGGTGGGAATCAATTATCTGATCCCCTGACAGATCCTTATGAAAATCCGAAGGATTAGCTTAAATTACAGTCATTTTGATGGCGCTCGCTTAGCATAAAAGCTGAACCCATCCTGGATTTAAGACAAATGGCTGTTAAACAACAATTTTCTAGCTTTGAGGACATGTTGGCTGGCGCTGATAAGCCGACATTGGTAGACTTCTACGCTACTTGGTGTGGACCTTGTCAAATAATGACAGGGGAATTAAAGAAAGTTAAGGATGAGCTGCAGGATCAGCTGCAAATTGTGAAAATTGATACAGATCGATACGATACGCTAGCTTCCAAGCATCAAATCCATGCCCTGCCCACCATGGTGCTATTTAAGGATGGTCAGGAGGTTGACCGGATTGAAGGAGCCATGACCGCTGCTCAACTCGTTGCTCGGTTACAGCCGAACCTGTAGTTGATAGTTGAGCGTTGCTGATTTGTCTCCCTGTCAGCAACGGTTATGATTAAGAGTCCTCGGGCTTGCCTGGGTTTGTGACTGATTAATCAAAACGATATGGAAACGGCATGTGCCATTGCCTTGGGGAGTAACCTGGGGGATTCAGAGCAAACGATTGAAGCAGCATTGGCACAGCTTGAACGGGACGGTATGCGATTAGGGGTGCGATCGCAACTCTATAAAACAGCTGCAGTTGGTCCACCCCAACCTGATTACATCAATGCCTGTGCGGTTTTCCATACGGTCTTGTCCCCCGAATCTGTGCTGGAGGTTTTGCTAACGACGGAGGCAAGCTTTGGCCGTATTCGCCGGGAACGATGGGGACCCCGGACGTTGGATTTAGACTTATTGCTATATGGCGACCAGGTAGTCGATACGTTGAGGCTAATCTTGCCGCATCCGAGGATGCATGAACGGGCGTTTGTCCTAGTGCCCCTGGCCGAGATTGTCCCTGATTGGCGGCATCCGGTGCGGCAGCGCACTGTACAGGAATTGCTTGAGCAGGTTAACATCGCCGGGGTTTATCCATTGGTGGCGTAGTTAATTGTGAGTACCGCCATGGAATTAGCCAGCAGCCTATAGTGTACGCTAATGCCGTTACCTCACCGTATTAGCATTATGTCCCTTGGCTTAGAACCGCCCCAGCTACTAAAAAAATGTCTATACTACGCTGGACGGAAGTTTGACTTTGAAGTCAATCGTCTGCGTCTGCCTAACAAAGTTGAAGGCCAATGGGAATGCATTCGTCATCCCGGCGGTGCGATGGCGGTACCCATTACTCCCGATGGTAACCTGGTGTTAGTGCGACAATATCGTTTTGCGGTTCAGGGAAGATTGTTAGAGTTTCCTGCAGGTACCATTGAAGTAGATGAAGACCCGTTTACAACAATTCAACGGGAGATAGAAGAAGAGACTGGTTATAGTGCTAAAGAATGGACCAATCTTGGCAAGTTTCCGTTAGCACCTGGCTATTCTGACGAGTATATTTTCGCTTTCTTAGCCAGCAATTTAGAGAAGCTAGAAACTGCTCCAGAACAGGATGAAGATGAAGATATTGAAGTTGTTTTGATGACTCCAGAAGAGTTTGAAAAAGCTGTTCTGGATGGTGAAGGTGTGGATGCTAAATCGATTGCCGGATACTTTATGGCAAAGCCTTTTTTAAGTCAGATGTAAGTCTTATTGGTTAGGGTTAACCCTATGAAAGTGAAACTGTACTAAGCCAGTGCTGCAGCCACTTCTATTTCAGACGACGAATTGACCACTGCCAATAGGTCACCATTACTGAGAATATTGGTTTGACTTCCAGATTGCTCGAAGTTTACTCCCGCAGCCTGGAGGTCAGCTGAACCGAGTTCAAATCGAGTGATCTCAGCCTGGAAACCATCGATCACAACCGAGCCTTCGCCAGCATTAAGAACGACAACAGCATCACCATCCAAGCCAAGCCAAACATAGTCATCGCCAGTGCCGGTATTAATCTCATCTCCACCGCCATAACCATAAAGCTCATCGTTACCAAGGCCACCAACTAAGGTGTCAGATTCACTGCCGCCATAGAGTTTGTCATTGCCGGCATCCCCCACTAGCAAGTCGTTGCCACCGTTGCCATACAGAATATCGTCACCATCACCGCCGACCATAACATCATTCTCATTTGCACCGAGGAGGATGTCATTACCAGCGCCACCGTTGAAGTCGTCAGAGCCACCATTGCCGAAGAGGGTGTCATTTCCTTCTCCGCCAATCAGGGTATCATCGCCATCTCCACCCAATAAGTGGTCGTTGCCGATACAACCATCTAAGGTGTCATTACCGCCATTCCCAAAGAGTCTGTTATCTCCGCTATTGCCAGAAAGAGACTCATCAGCACTGGTCCCAAATATAGTTATAGGCTCACTGCCACCATCATTATTGTTATCGGTAACTGTAATCGTAGCGATTGCAGTATCGCTGAGTTCTCCATCACTGATGGTGTACGTAAAACTGTCTGAGCCATTGAAGTCAGCATCAGGGGTGTAGGCAAAAGAGCCATCAGCATTGAGGGTTACCTCACCATTGGTAGGCGCAATGTCCAGGCTAGCGGTGAGGCTGTCACCATCGATATCATCGTCATTGGCTAGAACGTTGCATGCTACCCCTGTATTTTCATTAATACTGTAGCTATCATCGACTGCTGTGGGAGCATCATTTATGGAGACAATAGTCAAATCAACAGTTGCCGTATCACTCAGGTCTCCATCACTGGCAGTGTATGTGAAGCTGTCTGAGCCATTAAAGTTGGCATTAGGGGTATAGGTAAAAGAACCATCGGTGTTGAGTGTGATGTCACCGTTGATAGGCTCTATTCCCAGGTTAGCGATGACGGAAGCCGTATCGATATTGTTGTCATTAGTGAGAACATTCCCAGAAATCACATTGTCTTCAAGGCCACTGAAGGTATCATCTATGGCCTGAGGTGGCTCGTTGGCTATTTCTATTGGAGTGGAGCGGATATATTCAAAGAGCCCACTAGCACCTTGTCCTGTGCCCCAAGCAGTGAATGTAAAATCTACAAAAATATTATCTTCAATGAGATGGGCTACATAGGCGGTTGGCGAAGGTAGAACCTCACCACAGGCTCCTTGGCAAACATTGCTAAAGAAACTGGAACCATCACCTGGATCAACTGCGTCATTGACCGAAAAGTCTAAATTTGCAATCCCATCACTAATGGAGCCAACGGCCCATCTTACCCCTGCTGGGCCCAGACCATTTTTGCCTCCAGAGGTTTCGACAGCGGCATTAAAAATGGGGCCAGCAGCACCCCGATCCAAAATTACACTCTCAGTGAGAAAATCTTGAGCTGGATCATTTGCACCTGTGTTTATAAATTTAAGGCTTTCTCCTGTCCATAGCGTAGCAGTCTCGTCAGAAAAATTAGCCAGTGTGGGCAAAGAGACTATGTCCTGGTCATTAAAATGGGTATTCATTGCTGATGTCAGGTTGAATCTATTAGGTGGTTAAGCTAAGTTTTCTGGCTGAGATAGGGAAGAAAGGGGCAGGGATAAATGGGAATGGTATACACTCGTATTCCTTTGCCCCAGAAGGAATTAAGTGGTTTCTTAGCTCACTGTAGGGAGTTAGTTTATGAAACCTCTGAGAGATTATTAAGAAAACTCTTATGATTGTTTGATCTCTTGCTAGGAGGTTGCTTTAATGCATTGTAAGGAAAGATTACGGTGACGCAGGTGCCTTGGTTCACCATGCTATGAAGGGTGATTGTACCCTGGTGCATACGAATGATTTCTGCGGCGATCGCTAATCCTAACCCGGCACCTCCCGATTTGCGATCGCGGGCTTTATCCACCCGATAAAAGCGTTCGAATAAATGGGGGAGATGCTCTGGTGAAATGCCAATGCCGGTATCTTTTACCTTGATATGAAGTTCTGTTGGCAACAGATGGGTTTCGAGGGAGACTTTGCCACCCTCGGCAGTGTATTTGATGGCGTTATCCACCAAGTTTAAGAACACTCGAATGAGTTGATCGGGATCGCCCTGCAGTGATAAACCGGGCAAGATTTGACTATGCAGTATAAGCTCCTTGGTCACTGTTAAGCCTGTGGCCTGCTCAACGACAGCTTCTAACAGATAGCTGAGATTGAGTGGTTCGAGATTACTGTGCCATTGGCCCAAATCAGCCCGTGCCAAAAATAAGAGATCGTTGGTGAGGCGAACCAGGCGATCAACATTGCGTTCGAGGCCTCCTAATGTGTATTGGTAGTCGGTGAGGGTGCGATCTCGGCTCAGGGTTACATTGAGCTGCCCTTTCATGGCGGTCAGAGGTGTGCGTAACTCATGGGAAACATCCGCTGTAAACCTACGTTCTCGCTGAAAAGCCGCCTGAATACGATCCAACATTTGGTCAAAGGTTGTGGCCAACCGCCCTACTTCGTCTGTCGGGCCGCGATAACCGATGCGCTGCTCCAAGTCGCTGGCACCAATGGCCTGGGCGGTGCGGGTAACGCGGTCAATGGGGCGTAGCGCCTGGTTAAGTAAAAAGAAACCACCCCAGGCCGCAATTAATAAAACCACAGGTAGGCTCACCAGAATCTGTCGCATAAATTTTGCTTCGGCTGCCTGAAGATCGGTGAGTGGATGGGCAACTTGCAACCATCCGATGGATTGTTGGTGGTTATCCTGAACAGGTTGACTGTAGACACGCCAGTCAATTGTTTTACTGGAAAGATGTTTAGAACCCACAGATTGAGGAATCCATGGAGGAATCGTTTGGTAGTCGCCGAGGCCAAACCAGGGGTTTCCCTCTGGAGTAATTAAGCGAACGGCAAAGTCTCCCTTTTGTAGATAGCGAGATAAATTCTTGGATTCGCTTGCTATAAAGATGGGTGGATCATGCTCACGGTTGAGGTGATTGTCGGCATAGGAGGCAGTGAGCTTTAGGGTACCATCCAGTTGATGGAGCAAATTGAGCTTGAGCTGAATATAGAGAAAGCTGCTAAACAACAGCAGAATTAAGCCGAGCAGCAGGCTATACCAAGTGGTTAAGCGAACCCGCAGTGGATACTGGCTTAATCGGAAGGGGTTACCCATGGGTTGACCAATGAATCGAGGGGGGCATCAATGGTATTTGCTGGGATTGGCTGGAGCCGAAAGCCAACCCCGCGAATAGTTTGGATCAGAGATTTATGGGCTCGCGCGCTGAGTTTACGACGTAGATAACCAATGTATACGTCCACCACATTGGAGTCATTGGCAAAGTCAAAGTTCCAGACGTGTTCGGCAATTTGGGTACGTGTGAGTACCTGACCGGGATGGCGCATTAGATATTCTAAAAGGGCGAATTCTCGTTGGCTCAAGTTGATGAGACTACCGTTCCAGCACACTTGATGTTGTACCAGATTCATGGTCAAACCACCCACTTGTAATACGGTGTTAGTTTGTAGGGGAGGTCGTCGGAGCAAGGCTCGGAGTCGTGCCAGTAATTCTGAAAATGAAAAGGGTTTGACTAAATAATCGTCGGCTCCGGCATCAAGGCCTTTTACACGGTCGTCGATGGAATCCAGGGCGGTGAGTAGGAGGATGGGGGCATGGCTGCCGCGATCGCGCAGTTGCCTAACCAAATTTAACCCGTCGATCTGGGGCAGCAGGATATCCAGAATCATCAGGTCATAGGTGGCAAGCAAGGCAAAGTGCAGTCCTTTTTGACCATCTTCTGCAAGGTCAACGGCATAGCCAGCCTCGGTAAGGCCCTGGCAGATAAACTGAGCAATCTCGGGTTCGTCTTCGACAACAAGTAGACGCATGATGATTTCACCCTGGCAATGGTGAAGGGAATACAATTAATCGGCCTGACTGTAGAGTAGCGTCATCACCAGGGAGAGAAGATTGAATCATGGATTTTTTCAAGCTTTGATTTTTGGCGGTCCATAAGACTTTATCTAAGGCAACTTCTGGACTCTCTATAAATCAAGGAATGCCAGGTATGTAAAGCGATAGATGTATTTTGGGATACGTTTTTCGTGCAGAATTCAACTCGATATTTTTGAGCTGAATTTCAGAGGATTCCATCGCAATAGTGTATTTCAGGGGCAGGCTTTGAATAAAAGCAAACCAGAATAGGCTTGCTATAATCTGACTAGTGCTGGTCAGGAAGCCAATGCTTATGTCTGTAAACTCTATGAGCCCTCAAGATGCATCCATCGTCCAGCTTGATGGGCTGAAGACTTGGAAGTTAGAAGATGCGAAAAGTCGCTTTAGCGAAGTGGTGCGCTTGGCTAAGCAAACTGAGCCTCAACGGATTACCGTGCGCGGTGAGGATGCGGTGGTGATTATTTCATCCCAACTATTTGAAAAGCTGATGCCATTGTTAGCTCAACCTAGTTTGCATGCGCTACTGTCTCAATCACCTCTAAGTAAGTTAGATTTCGAGCCTGCCAGTGTGGAATCACCTGTGAGGGACGTTGAGTTTTGAAGGGTTGGTTGCTAGATACCAATATTGTTTCGGAGTTGAGAAAAACAAACTGCAATTCTGCCGTGAAAGCTTGGAGTGAGCAGCAGGTGCCTCAGTCGTTTTATCTGAGTACGGTAACGCTTGCTGAGATCCGCTTTGGTATTGCTCGTGTAAAGGAACCTGGTTTTGCTGATGAGTTGACGCACTGGTTGGACAATACTCTAAGACCATGGTTTAAGAGTCGTATTCTAGCTATTGATGAGGATACGATTTTGCTCTGGCGGCAGATCGTAGAGCAGGGACGTAAACGTGGATATACGTATAGTCAGCCAGATTTGTTTATTAGTGCACTGGCAAGTCAGCATGAGCTTTGTGTGGCAACACGCAATGTCAAAGACTTTCTAGAAGCGGGTACAACAGTTTTTAATCCATTTGATTTTGTGCAATGAGAGATTTTAATGGTTGCATCAATTTGAATTTTGGTTTCGTATTGCGTAATGCTTAAATTCATTTCTGAGCAGGTTTTTGAGTGGCTAATTTGACTGTCCTTCAATGCTATCAATGATTATATCGAGTAGAGTGAGTAATGCTGGAATGTCGATTTCAGCAGTTTTCCAGACTTCGTCCATATCTTATGTTGTTTGGGTATTCAGGTGATGCTCAAAGCGATTGGGAAAATGCTGAGAAAATTTATCGAAGTCCGTTAAGGCGATTTTTCTTTTACTGGCATCAGCCCCTAATCAACCTCGAAAAAAAGCATGGGAGCCATTATTGTTATGGCTTAATAATCAAGCGTTGCTTCGGTTCGTAAGAACAGTCGGTAATGTCAGTATCATCGCTATTTTGATGTACGTAGGCTCAGAAAAGCAGCGTATGAATGTAAGTACTGTAAATAAGTAGGTTAGCTAGAAGTTCCTCAAATTAACCAATGACTTTTGAAACATTCTGTGGCCTTTACCGTCTAGTTCTACAGACGGGCTAGCTGCCTGTTTGCTCAGGGGCTGTACTGACTGTGTTCAGACACATCTACTACTTGTCTGATTAGCATCACAATTACACGTCACGTATGCAAGTCGTTAAGCAAACGTCTTCAGAGCTGTCTCTGAGGAATCAGCCCTCGCGCTTTAATAAAGGATTGATCGGTCTCTGGGCCCTGTTATTTTCCGGCATTCCCCTGGCGATGATGGGGGGATGGCTCTATGGCTTGGGTGTTACTCAGCTGCAGTGTCAGCGGGTAGAACCGAGTCAGGTGAGGTGCGATCGCACCCAATCCCGTCTCCTGGGCCTGATGCCGGGTCCCTCTACCACAGTGGACCAGGTCACCGCTCGCACCCAATCCCGTCTCCTGGGCCTGATGCCGGGTCCCTCTACCACAGTGGACCAGGCTGAGATGAAGACCCAAACCAGCGTTGATGGCGATGGTAGTCGCCATGTGGACTACTGGGTTGTACTACAAACCCTGAACGGCGAAGTTACCTATGTAGAAGACCCCATCCGGATCAATGGTCGCAAAGGCTCTGCCAATGAAATGCAGGCAATTGCGGATCAGATCAATACGTTCTTATCTTCTGAGCACACTGCCGTGACCCTGCAGCGGGATATGCGTCTGCGTTTGGGGTATAGCATTTTCCCCCTCGGATTTATGGGGCTATTTGTACTGATTGGCAGTACTGTTGTGTATTTTACCTTCCAGTCAGAAGAACTGGTCTTTGATAAGACAGCGCGACAGTTTCGGTGCGATCGCAAAACTCTCTTTGGTCAACGAACCTGGCAATACTCTCTGAATGAAATTCAGTATGTCATGGTCGATACCCAAACCGATAGCAATGGCGATGTCCTCTATGCACTCAAGCTTTTATCTGAACAGGGGAAGTTGGAGTTCATTCCTGGACCTAAGGATCAAGTAGAAAAGGCCTATCAAGTTATTCATGAATTTCTAAGGTCAAGTCCGATTTTGGTCCCTGTCAGTGTAGAAAATTAAATTCTGATAGACGTCTAACAAAGTCATCAAACTAAAAGATCCCTCGCTTCAATATGAAGAAAGGGATCTTTTAATTAATAATATGTGGGTTGATTTAAGCCCCCATGTTTTTACCTAGGAGATAGGCAGACAATTGTCTAGACGTCTTGGTTGTACTTTACACCCCGGTAGGTAAGCTGTATGCGCTGATGGGGGTGGCTAGGAACCTTAAATGCTTTGCGCTTAAGGGGAGCACCGCGATAGGTGCCAATGCTTTCAGTGTCAGTGACTTGAACGTTTTCGAAGTGAGCTTCGTAGCTAGCACCGTGGAATGAAAGTTTCATCTCGGTTCCTCCAAATGTGTAGATGCCATGACAAAAGTTCCTAGCAAGTTAGATAATTGCCAGAAGTTTTTGCCAATAAGCATAAAACTGTGTAATTGAATACAGTTTATATTTTATGGAAATGTATAAAGGGAAAGTTAGCAAAGCTTAAAGTTTAAGTTAATGTTTGCTTAACTATGCAATGAGTGATTTAAATCACACTCAAGTTAATTCGCACTACGACAGGTCCTGATGTCAATGACGTGACCACTGTGGCAGAGGGAATTGATGGTGTGTAACGCTCACAACCACAGCTGCTGATGGCAAAGCACCCATAAAATAACGGGTGAAGACGGTCAGCTTACCCGGACATCAACTGGTTCCTGTGGTAATGAGCGCTCAGTGATCCGCAGTCGCTAGTGCAGTGTCAACACTAAAAAGTAGGATTCTGTCTTGATGCAGAGTACTAGCGTCAGCCATGCCCCCAAGGCTATAGGGTAAAGCGTCATGCTTTATCCCGTTTGACTCTTCACGCTTTACTAGCCTCATCCTAAATCTTAGGCTTGACGGACCACTAATTTGATGTTGCCAAGCCCAAGCTATCTAACATAAAGGCATACTCAAAGGCAGTTTCTTTGAGCCAGCCATAGCGTCCGGAGGCACCACCATGGCCTGCATCCATATTGGTCTTGAGGAGCAATTGGTTTTGATCGGTTTTTAGCTCCCGCAGTTTTGCTGTCCACTTGGCAGGCTCCCAATAGGAGACTCTTGGATCGTTGAGTCCGCCAGTGATCAACAGATTGGGATAGTCCTGGGCGATAACGTTGTCATAGGGAGAGTACGACTTCATATAGTCGTAGTATTCTTTCTCATTTGGGTTGCCCCATTCGTCCCATTCCATAACGGATAGGGGCAAGCTGGGGTCCAAAATAGTGGTCAGAACATCAACGAAGGGAACGGCTGCGAGGGCAACCTTAAATAAATCAGGTCGCATGTTTAGCACAGTGCCGATCAGCAATCCACCGGCGCTGCCACCATAAATGGCCAGTTTGTTAGCGCTAGTCCATTGGTTCTCAATCAGATACTCGGCGCAGGCAATAAAGTCGGTAAAAGTATTTTTCTTATAAAGAAATTTGCCGTCTTCGTACCAGGGGCGGCCCATTTCGCCACCACCACGAATATGGGCAATGGCATAGACAACACCCCGATCCAATAGCGATAGTTGAATCGAGGAGAAGTAGGCCGATGATGATGCCCCATAGGAACCATAGCCATAGAGAAAAAGAGGGGTGTTGCCATCGCGCTGCATGCCTTTTTTGTACACCAGGGAGATGGGGACTTCAGTGCCGTCTGTTGCTTTAGCCATAAGCCATTCGCTGTTGTATAGGCTACGGTCATAGCCGCCTAACACGGGAGTTTCTTTTTTGAGTTCCCGCCCATGGGTGTCCATGTCATAATCAAACACTGATGGGGGAGTGATTAATGAGGTATAGGTAAATCGTAGAATTTTGTTGTCAAATTCAGGCATAACGCCGGGCCACACTGAATAGGTTGGTTCGGGAAAATCTAAGGTGGTTTCTTCCCCTGTGGAGAGTTTCTGAATACGAATGGTGGGTAGTCCCCCCTGACGTTCATAAATGACCAGGTGATCGATAAAGGCACTGACGCCATTGAGTTGTACATCAGGGCGATGGGGAATGATGGTTTGCCAATTTTCTTTGCTAAAGTTGTTGGCCATTGCCACCATTAGTTTTGAATTGATGGCATCTTCGTTGGTAACGATGTAAAAACGATCAGGTTCTTTTTCATTGCCAGGATGGTGAGAGATCGAATACTCTACCCCATGTTGACGTGGACAAAATATCCGAAATTCTCCGTCTGGATTGTTGGCATCCAAAATGTGTATTTCAGAGGTGATTTTACTATTGCAGGAAATGATTAAATAGGCATCACTGCGGGTACCGCCCACGGAGAGATAAAAGGCTTCATCAGGTTCTTCGTAGATCAGTTGATCGTGACTGGGATTTTCCCCTAGGCGATGTTTCCATACCTGGTAAGGCCGATGGGCGTCATCTAGCCGAGTGTAAAACACGGTTTGGTTGTCATTGGCCCATACCACTTCACTCATGTCTTCAATTTTTTCTGGAGATAGTTTGCCTGTCGTTAGATCTTTGAATTCCAACGTGCAGCGCTCTGACCCGTCAATGTCCGTTGCATAGGCTAACAGCTGATGGTTGGGACTGATTTCATAGTCACCCAAGGCAAAAAACTCATGACCTTCAGCCAGTTCGTTTTCGTTGAGTAAAATCTCTTCGGGGGCCTCCAAACTGCCTTGTTTACGACATAAAATTCGGTAAGCTTTGCCTGCTTCGGTGCGGCTGTAGTAAAAATAATCGTCGTCTTTGGTGGGCACGGATAGGTCGGTTTCCTGGATCCGCCCGAGCATTTCTTCGTATAGGGTTTGCCGAAACTCCTTAGTGTGATCTGTTTGAGCTTCGGCATAGGCGTTTTCGGCATTAAGATACGCTAGGGTGTCTGGGGAGTTGCGATCGCACAGCCAGTAATAGTTATCAATCCGAATATCTCCATGTTTTTCAAGTGTTTTTGGCTGTTTTTTAGCAATAGGTGCTCCAGACGTACTCAAAACCATTAGCTCCTTCAGGATGTCTTTTTTCTAGAATACTGAGCCAATGACATTTTGGGGGAATCACCACTCACTACCCTAACGTCCTACCAGGCATGAGCCAAGGCGTAACGATGGGCTCAGGGGAAGCTCACGACTCACTGCCACCGGGCATCTCAACTAAGACCGCTATATACTAATCGGACCTGCTCCTTTTTTGACCGAGTTTATGGCTGATCTAATCCTGTTTTGGCACCGTCGCGACCTACGTATTAGCGATAATCTAGGCCTCGCCGCTGCGCGGGAACGGAGCCCTAAGGTGGTGGGTATTTTTTGTCTGGACCCTGGGATTTTAAACGCTGACGATGTGGCTCCAGCTCGGGTGACCTACATGATTGGTTGTTTGGTTCAGCTGCAGAAACGCTATCAAGAGGCGGGCAGTGAACTGCTGATTCTACAAGGTGAACCCCAAATAGAAATTCCTCAGGTTGCCGCCACGTTGGGTGCGATCGCTATTTACTGGAATCGTGATGTGGAACCCTACTCGCGTGCTCGGGACAATGCAGTGGCCGCAGCTCTTAAGGAGAAGGGCATTGAAATGCACACGACTACTTGGGATCAGTTGCTGCACGCGCCAGGGGAGGTGATGACTGGAACCGGTAAGCCCTATACGGTCTATGGTCCCTTTTGGCGCAACTGGCAACGGTCGGTGAAGGCCGCGCCTGTGGAAACGTTGCAAGGTGCTGTGGGATTGAGTGATGCTGAGCGCGATAAGGTGGATGCGATCGCCCTGCCCTCGGCTCAGGATCTAGGCTTTATTTGGCATGCACCGTTACCCCTAGAGCCCGGTGAACCGGCTGCCCGCGAACAACTAGCGACATTTGGCCAGCAAGCGATTGCTGCCTATGACGAGCAACGTAATTTTCCAGCGGTTATAGGCACCTCCATGCTGAGTGCGGCCCTGAAATTTGGGGCCATCGGTATACGGGAGGTCTGGCAAACGGCGACTATGGCCTATGATGCCAGTCGCAGCGATGAGGCCCGGACCAATGTGCAAACCTGGATGAAGGAACTGGCCTGGCGAGAGTTTTACCAGCATGTCATGTATTTCTTTCCAGAGCTGTCAGGTGGCCCCTACCGAGACGCGTGGAAAAACTTTCCTTGGGACAATGATACGGTCCAGTTTGAGGCCTGGTGTGAGGGGCGCACAGGCTATCCCATGGTGGATGCGGCCATGCGTCAGCTCAATCAAACTGGGTGGATGCACAACCGTTGTCGCATGATTGTAGCGAGCTTTCTGACCAAAGATTTAATCATCGACTGGCGTTGGGGGGAGAAGTATTTTATGCAAATGCTGGTCGATGGTGATCTCAGTGCTAACAATGGTGGTTGGCAATGGAGTGCTTCCAGCGGTATGGATCCTAAGCCGTTGAGAATTTTTAATCCCGCTAGCCAGGCTAAAAAGTTTGATGCTGATGCAGAGTATATTCGTCAGTGGCTCCCCGAAATTCGTCATGTCGATACGGGGGCGTTGGTCAGCGCTAAACTCTCACCGCTCGATTTAGAGGGGACTGGCTATAGTACGCCCATTGTTGACCACAAAAAACAACAGGCGCTCTTTAAAGAACGTTATAAAGAACAAAAAGCCAAACTAAAATAAGTAGATGAGCACAATTAATTTCAAAATCCTGGAAGCCCCCTAAATCCCCCAATTCTGAGGGACTTTGAGTTCCGAAGCCCCCAGAATTAGGGGTTGAGGGCCTTTTCAAAAGTGTCATCCTTGAAAAGTTCTTGTGTAAGTTATTTTGCCTACCTACTTAGCGGTGTGTAAGTGCTTAATTACACATAGCATCTCGAATGTTATAAAGATTGCGTCAAGCCTGAAATTCTCGGCAGGAAGGTGAGTCTTAAGTTGTGAAGAGTCATAAGTGTTTTTCCCCGTTGATAGATGTTAATGCTGGTCTGTCATGGGGGAAAATTCTGTTTTTCTCACAGGTTATCCGGATTTTTAGCAGATTATCTTGATTAAATCTTTATAACAGGGTTTTTCTACGCCAAAAATTGGGCAAATTTGAAGGTAAGTCGTTATAACGACTGCATGATGGCAATGGCAATGCACTTATAAGGAATGAAGCGATATGACAAATTCAGGTGGAGTTGAAGGGGCTGACAAGAAAGTTGTAGCCGGTATTTTAGGTATCTTGTTGGGTGCCCTTGGCATCCATAAGTTTTATCTGGGATATACCAATGAAGGCATCATTATGTTGCTGGTTTGCCTCATTGGCGGTACGGTAACTTGTGGCGTTGGCTCGGCTGTGGTTGGTGTGATTGGTCTAGTTGAAGGGATTCTATATTTGACTAAGTCAGATGAAGAATTTGTCAGTACCTATGTTACTAACAAAAAGCCCTGGTTCTAAGTGAGGGGCATGTTATTGCCAAAATCATTAATCTATTTGCGCCTGGGGCTATTGGGAGCGCTGTGTACACCGCTCTTGATAGTGGTGCTGACGTTATTTGGATATGATATATCGCTGTGGGGATGTCCGCTGAAAGCATTGGTGGGCATCCCTTGCCCTACTTGGGGGATGACACGAGCGGTGTTTGCGATCGCGCACAATCAATGGTCAGCCGCTGTAGAGTACCACCTACTAGCTCCCCTGGTTGTCATTTTATGGGCAGTGGCCCTTGTCCAGGTCAGTATTGAACTTTGGACTAAGCGTCTATGGAGTTGCTGGTGGCAGCGTCGCAGTCTATGGTATGTAGGGCTTATAATAACGTTTGGATACCACGCTTTCCGATTATACGGACTCTGGGTTTCAGGTGTACTGGCTACAGATATGCAGCAGTCTTTTCTAAGGACTCTGCTCTAAATCAAAGCAGCTTCTGCGACTAAATAATTGTTATGCGTAATCGTAAATTACCTCTCAAAGCAGGATTGGTCATAGCAGGATTGACCTACTGTCAACTCTTTGCGCTCATGGACATCAATCCTTTTCTTAAAAACTATTTGATTTTGGTACCAATACAGCTGGGGGTACTTATGTATTTTGGTTATAGGCACTGGAGTGGCAACTATAAGCAGCCGTAATTAGCTTCCTGAGAAGCGTCTACAGACCTAAAATCGGATAACAACCTTAGCCTAAACTTACATGCAATCCTTACCTGTAAACTCTTCTGCAGAGGAACCCCGCCTCAAACTGTCAGAAAATTTAACCGAGTTTCCCCTAGAAATTTTAGAGCTGGCCGATTCATTGGAAATTTTAGATCTCTCCAATAATCAGTTGAGCAGCTTACCCCAAGAATTTGCCCAACTCAAGCAGCTCAGAATCGCATTCTTTAACAATAATCAGTTTGAAGAATTTCCCGAGGTGCTAGCGGCGTGCCCCAATCTATCAATGATCAGCTTTAAGGAAAATCGGCTGAAAACCATTAGCGAATCAGCCCTCTTTCCAACTATTCGATGGCTAATTTTGACCAATAATCAGCTGACCACGTTGCCGAAGAGTATTGGTAATCTAAATCGGTTACAAAAATGTATGCTAGCTGGCAACCAGCTTGAGTCTTTGCCAGATGAGCTAGCCAATTGTCAAAACTTGGAGCTACTTCGACTAGCTGCCAACCAATTGCAAAGTCTTCCTGCTTGGTTGTTTACTCTCCCCCGATTGACCTGGTTAGCCTACGCTGGTAATCCTTGTGCTCAAGCGACAGACTCCCAAAAAAATACGTCACTCACAGCCATTGATCCAGCCGAACTGCAGTTGGGAGAAATCTTGGGCCAAGGTGCTTCAGGAGTAATTTATAAAGGTCTGTGGAAAGCAAATATAGTGCAAGATGTTGCAGTCAAACTATTTAAAGGAGACATTACTAGCGATGGGTTACCGCTAGATGAGATGCAGGCTTGTATAGCGGCAGGTACTCATCCCAACCTGGTGAACGTGTTGGGTAAGCTGAGTCAGCCCATTGAGGGGAAATCTGGGCTAGTTTTCTCCTTTATTACGTCTGATTACAGTAATCTAGGTGGGCCTCCTAGCCTAACAACTTGCACCCGTGATACCTACCCGAAAGATACCTCTTTTACGCTGCCCGTTATTTTAGAAATAGCTCGGAGTATTGCTGCTGTTGCAGGTCATTTACACACCCGAGGCATTATGCATGGTGATCTCTATGCCCATAATATCTTGGTTGATCATAAAGGAGAGAGTATTTTAGGAGACTTTGGGGCGGCGTCCTTTTACAATCCAACTGATGTAGTTGCCGGACAAAACTTTGAAAGACTTGAATCGAGAGCTTATGGTTGTTTATTAGAAGAACTACTGGAGCGCCATGTATCTGAGAATGAAAATGCTGAAGTAAAAATATTTCAGCATTTGCGTGAATTACAACAGCGTTGTATGTCATCAGTCCCCAATGAAAGACCTTTGTTCAGTACAATTAATCAATTGCTGACAGAGGTATCAACGTTTGTTTGAAATTACTCCCTTTCGGGTACATCATCCTACGACTATGCCATGTCCGATTGTGGTGAGTATTCCCCACAGTGGTTTAGTGGTTCCAGAAGAGATGAAACGAGTCTTGAATCCTAAATATCGGGGCTTTCTTCCCCATCAGGATTGGCATTTGGATAAGCTATATGCTGAATTACCTGCGCTGGGCATTACCGTATTAGCGGCTGTTTACAGTCGCTATGTTGTTGATCTTAATCGTGTTGCTAAAGCTCCCTTTATTGGGAGTTTTTGGCAGGCAGCGGTTCCAAAACAAACGGCTTATGGTCAGCCATTGTATCGAGTGTTGCCCTCTAGACAGCAAGTTCAGGATCGGATCAATCAAGTTTATCAACCCTATCATCAGCAATTGGAACATCTTCTACAGGAGATAGTTGACAAGTTTGGCCATGCTTATCTGTTGGATTTACATAGTTTCGCTGGTCCTATATCTGATCAAGTGTGCTTAGGTAATGCAAATGGTCAAACCTGTTCCGAAGATTTAATGTCAGCCATAGAGTCGGCTTTCTCATCTCAAAGTTATCAAGTTGTTCGCAATCATGTTTTTAATGGTGGCTATATCACTCGACGCTATGGCAATATCTCTAGTGTCGAGTCACTACAAATTGAGTTTCGTTATCACAACTATTTAAATTTAGAACAATTAGAACAGGAACGGATTCCAGATTGGGAGGTTCCTGAGTTTTATAGAGCAAAACAGCGAATTCAGGATGTATTTAGTTATCTTGTTAAGTTTTTGAGAGAAGATTCCTATCCCTCAATGTCTTTACAAGTTTGTCATGGCGATACTCAAAGATAATCGTGAAAGAAACTTGTACAGTTCTATTTTGAATTTTGACAATCAACCAGGGGAGTCCCAATCACAAATTCCCTCCCTGGCCCCGGTTGTGACAAACAAGATAATGTTGTTTTCTGCGGGCTACTGCCTATAGCCAATGCTCTGATGTATTTTGACATTTTTCTGTAGGCTGGCAACCGGTTGACCAGACTTAATAGAAAAGGTTAGGTGATTTTGCAGTTGACTCATGACAATAAAAGTACTGCCCCGCTGAATTCGCAATTCAGCGGGGCAATCAGTATATTTTCTGTTAATTACCTAACGTCAATTGAAGAACGCTCTTACACGATTGCAAACTCTACAACCATATCGTCGTAGTCTGCATCACCGAGGCCAGCTAAATCTTCAAACCCTAAGAGATTAGACCCTAGCTGTCTGACATGGTCATTACCATTACTGTTTTGTCCAGCATGGCTAAAGTACACATCACTGGCGGTTGGATCAGTGCCATCTGCAATTAGAAAGATTCCTAGGAAGCTACCGCCCTCGATCGAGGCAGTAAAGTTAGTCGTTTGACCATTTGTTCCGGAAAGGGAGACCTCTAGTTGGTTGGCCAAAGCAGCCGCTTCATACCCTGGATCACCTGGGAATAGAGTGGTACCAGTTACCGGATCTTGGATGCCGCCATCGGCGGTATCGGTCGTGTAAAACCCAATCGTGTTGTTAAATGCAGCTTCTCGATAGACTGAGAACTCTACCGTTAATGTTCCTGTTTGGGTGGTGAGATCAATGGCTGCAGCATCATCGACTAACAGATTTGTGATTGTAGTTTCATCTGCGGCTAAAACAGATGCCTGTCCAGTACTTCCAAAGTCCAGCACCAGGTTTCCATTGCTGTCTAAGCTCGGCGTTGCTATGGTCACGACACCGTCTATGACCAATTCAACCTGAATAAAGACTCCCACATCGACCTGAGTACTGTTAAGTGTAAAGTTTGGTGCATAGTCATCCCCCAGTTCACCACTTTCGAGTAAGAGGACGCTACCAATCTGAGTGCGATTTCCTCCAGTATTATCGGTGGTAAAAACTAAGAGTTCACCAACTTCTTCTACCTCAATATTATCCAAACTAATGGTGATAGTGTCAGCATTAGTCAGACCAGTAATTTCAATGATCTGTTCTGTGACAAATGGTGTGAAAACGCCTTCTGGTGCTCCGGCATCGGCGAAAACATCATCATCACGAAAGGCTAAATTCTGGATGCGCTCATCTAACTCTCGATCGGTATCTGTCTCGTTAAAGGGAGCATTGGTAGTGCCATCAAAGTTATCTAGCAAATATTCGGCTAGGGCATCTTGTTCAGTGCCATCCGGTGCAAATGCGGCATCCCCGGTACGGGGGGCATTCTCATCTTGTTCAAGGTCTTGAAAGTTACTACCAAACTCTTGGAATGGATAGTCATCACCTCCGCCAGCTAAGAAGCCAAGGGTGACAATACGAACAATTTCTTCGGGGTTCCCAATCAGGTCACCATTTTCCACTAAGACATCGAGAATATTACCATCTTCATCTTTAATAGCGGCTGATTGGATACGTTCGTTGGGGGGAAGTGTTAGATCAAAACTAAACTCGACACCACTGACCTGGGGAAATCGCCCTTGGGTATTGGAATCATCCAGACTGCTTGCGGCAATACCATGTTCTAGAACAGCTACCAAGCCTTCGCGAGTAATGTCTAGAACCGTTAGTCCGTTATTAAACCGTAGGGTGTTGGCAATGTCGGTTTGAGAGATGCCCCCTTCTGGCTTTACCCCAGGAATTTCTTCATTGGGGAGTAGTTCCGGATCGCCAGTGCCACCAGCGGGGACAATGACTCGACCAATGTCGTCACGAATACCACCACCGTTCTTAATTGATACCAAAATCGTATCGTCATCAGTGATTTCACGGGCAATGGCCAGATTTGCATCCGCTGTGAGATTCCCGAGGTTGGTTTCTTCGGTACGCACACTGCCACGTAAGCCGTTTAGGTAAACGTCGCTAACACCAAAGACATTGCTTTCTTGTGCCTCAATAATGGCACGCAGTTCGTCTACAATCGTTTGAATTTCTGGGTCAACCAGGCTAGTCGCATTTAGATCAATGACACCTTGTTCATCCGTAGCATAGGCACCACTCACCGTAGGATCGTAGCTGTTAGGATCAATCACCCCGTTTTCGTCAAAATCAATTACCAGGCGACCAACGTACTTATAGTTGCCATCGGTGTTAACTACGGCTACAGGGTTACCATCAGCACCGGTGATAAATATTGGATAGTCACCCTGATTGCTATCACCATCGCGAGGACGGTCATTGCTATCAAATAAACGAGTGTTGGAACCACCCGCAACGATAATGTCTACATTGCTTAGACGTTCGGCTAGTGCTTGCTCAATGGAGATTTGCTGCATATGCGCAAGCAATACCACCTTGTTGACTGTGGGGTTAGCTGTCAGCAGTGCATCTACATCTGCCTGAATTTCAGCAGCCAGTGCATCTAGTTGAGCGGGGGTGGGGTCACTATCAAAAGGAATAGGCGAAATAGTGACATCATCAGGACTGGAAATCCGATCAATTGTTGGTGTGGTGGCACCAACAACGCCAATCAGCTCTCCGTTTACATCGATCACGGTACTGGCGGCTAAACTGTTGGCTTGGGGGGCTTGGGCATCAGCAACGATGAAGTCGTCCAGATTGTCTTCAGTACTAAAATCCAGGTTGGCGCTAAGATATGGAAACTGTGCGCCAATAAATGACTCATCTTCCGGTGTGGTAGGGTCATCGACAGCTCCTCCGATCAGATCAGCCAGTAGCTCGGTCCCACGGTCAAATTCATGATTACCCAAGGCAATCGCTTGGAACCCAAGCTCGTTTTGAATCAAAATGTCAGCTCGCCCTGCACCGCCCAGGGTTTCTTCTGACGCATCGAAAAATAAACCAGGGATAATGGCATCTCCAGAAGAGAGTACCAATGTGTTGTCTATCAGACCATCGTTACCAAGATCTTCGGCTCTGAGAGCATTGAGTACGGCGGAAAATCGCGGTGCATCATCTAAAGCGGGTATGCCTGCCTCTTGATCGGCGGCATGGAGGAGTTCCAGGGTAAATTCAGGCATGTTGTTGAAAACCTTAAGGGGGGAAGCTATCTAGACTAGATAAGCATTTGTGTCTGACAAGATCAGCATGGAGGCTGGGTAATCAGACGCTGCCAGCACCGTGGTTTCAAGTGCGGTAGGAAGCTGCTCATCCGTCCTGAACTTTTTGCACCCATGAAGATAACATTGGCGAATGTGATTGCCTTGTCAGCTGTAAGACAAAGCAAGTTATCAATGTTAACTACAAGACAAAGCAAACATTAATGATGATAAAGAAGAGAAAAAGTAGAGTGTGATTACGGAAGTTGTTGGCGTGTGAGTGAGCTAATAATTACGCTAAAAAATAAAACAATGGGTAACAGATTACTCAGCGCTTCATTGCCAACATCAGACCATCAGCAATGGGCACCAAACTTATTGATACACGTTTATCTGCGTGGATTTTCTTATTCAGTGTATGAATCTGTTTGGTACGATTATCCTGTTCTTCTATTGGATTAGCCACGCGCCCGGACCACAGTACGTTGTCCACGGCAATTAGTCCGCCAGGACGTACTAACTGTAATGTGCGCTCATAATAACTGTCGTAGTTGCTTTTGTCCGCATCAATAAAGGCAAAGTCAAAACTGTTACCATGGCCTTCGGTCATGAGCTGATCGAGGGTGTCTAAGGCCGGAGCAATGCGTAGGTCAACTTTGTGAGCTACTCCAGCTTTCTGCCAATATTTACGAGCCATAGCAGTGTACTCATCACTAATGTCGCAGGCAATTAGCCTACCCTCGTCGGCCATGGACATGGCAACAATGAGAGAACTGTAACCAGTAAATACGCCGATCTCCAGCGCTTTTTTGACCCCCAATAGTTGTACCAACAAACCCAGAAACTGTCCTTGTTCCGGCGCAATTTGCATGACGGCTCTAGGATGCTGGGCATTCTCTTCTCGTAGTTGTTGTAAAATTTCACTGTCGCGGACGCCAACAGTCAGGAGGTAGCTGTAGAGATTTTCGGTGAGATTGAGAACTTGGGTAGACATTAGAAAGCGTTTTGAAGGCTAAGTTTGAGGTTGACGGTCATGGATAAGATGAACGTTATCAATCCCGAAGATTTTAAGATAAACAACTCAAAATTGAAAACTTAAACCTCAAAACTCTATGTATGTCTTTTGTAATCCTTATGTTATATCAAGTCGTCGAAAATGCCCACGATATGATTTTCTGTAAGATCCTTAATTTATAAGGCATACAACTTATTTTATCTGGCCGTATATTGTGGTCATTCCATCTGACTTGATATTAGTCAGGTTTAGCTGTTTGCTAACCTAGATTACAGCGCGTGTGAGGAACACCTAATGGATGCGACCCAGGTGGTTCAAGTAGCGGCCCGTGTGGGCTGGATTATTGAAATTAGCCAGCAGGATAATGGTTATCGTTGCTGGTTGATTAACCGTGAGCTAAATGTATTAAGCGATGGATATATATACGCCACTAGTAGTGCGGCATTAGCTGCAGGCAGGTTGTTTGTTGAGCGAGCGTGAATCAGGACAGTGTCTAAGACTGACACAATACCCGACGCATAGTTTTCATGTTGCCAGGTAGGTCAATGCACATGGCTTGCTCTAGCAAAAATTTAGGGGCTGGAATCATCGGTGTGGCTTTGACAGAATAGGTTAACAAGGTGCCTTCACCAAAATCTTCCAGGACGAGGTCGGCGGCAAAGTCGGCAAATGTGCCCCGTTCTAGACGAAACTGAATACTTTGATGCAAGTGCTCAACGACGTGGAGATAAATTTCTACCTGGGCTGTGAAAAGGATAAACGCTTTGCGAGCAGCTTGGTATAGCTTGCGGGTAATGCGTTGAGATTGCTGTCTGACATGGTGCTTGACAGAGGCTTCTAACTCGCGGCTATGGGTAATGTCGGGAAAGTAATGGACCCAACGACTATAGTCGGTTAACTGTTCCCAGAGTTGAGATCGCACCAACGGCACGTACATTTGAGCAGTAACGGCAGCCCCTTTACCATTATGTTTTTCAGGCGCAATTAGAACATCGCCACGCAGTAAAGCTACTTGTTGTGTCGTCGAAACCATAGGATAAATTAAGGAAAACTCTATAGGTGTTAATAAAAATTGCGAGTTAACTGATAAAGCCTCAAAATGAATTACTAAATATATCTTCCAGATATTTGCTAGTTTGTACTGATTCGTTGCCCATTATTAACCAGGGGGCATAAGACTAGTGTCAAGCAGGTACATATTTGCGTAAAACCTTAGTAAAACTTGGTGTTCCCTAAGGATTTATACATAATCTGAATCGATGACTAATCGTTTTCGTTTTCGTCCAATTACTCAACTTTTGCTGGCCACCATTGCGATGACGGCCATTGTTTGGATTCTTCGGGGTACTGGCCTCCTCTCATTTTTGCCAGGAATTATTATTTGGTTGCTGATTTTGGCGTGTTTTGCGATCGCACTCTTTAGTAGCTTGCAATCCACCCGATAGAATAGTGCACAATGCCCTCCGCTTGTAAATATTTTCTAAATCAAACGTTAAATAAAATTTTAAATTTATCTGCTAGGTTGCCGAGAAGTTGTGAGGCAATCATTGATGGAACTATTGAAAATATTGGGGGTTCCCCTACTGCTACTGCTGTTGGGGGATTTTGTCGCTACATTTATATACCATGTGCCTGAACATGTGTTTGGTCGTTATCACAGCATTGTTCACCACAGTCCCAATCGTAGCTTCGTTAGTTATGCCCTACGTAAGCATTGTCCTCAGGCTTTGCTGCCAGGTTTTCTCGGCGCATTTCCTTACCTGATGTGGGTGCCCCTACTGTGGCTGATTTCTCCTCTAGGTACCTTATTTGGGCTACTACTGGCTGAATTGCACGTCATCTGGCGGCATCAATTTTCTCCAGACTATCGCACGCCCAAATTTGTAAAAATGTTCTGTCGCTGGTTGTGTATTACTACTCCCGAGCGGCATCGACTCCACCATAGGAATGCAAATTTGGCCTATGGAGACATATTTACCTTTTACGGTAAGCCAGCCCAACATTGGCTGGCATTTTTGCGCCAGGTCAAACGCCAGTGGGCCTGATAAAGACGTTGGACGTCGGAATTCGGACGTCGGAATTTAGTCACTTCTAATTTCCAATTTTCGACTTCCGACATCCTGTTAATCTTTTAAGGATGAGTCTGTCGGCGCAAGGAGTATCATGACCATCCAAACGGTTTCGACAACGCCTTTTTCAGATCAAAAACCGGGGACATCCGGTTTACGTAAGCAGGTTACTGTTTTTCAACAAACTAACTATTTAGAAAACTTTGTTCAGTCCATCTTTGATAGCTTAGAAGGCTATCAGGGCCAAACATTGGTAGTCGGTGGAGACGGTCGCTTTTACAATCGTCAAGCTATCCAAATCATTCTCAAGATGGCGGCGGCTAGTGGCTTTGGTAAAGCCCTTGTGGGGCAAGGTGGTATTTTCTCCACCCCAGCAGTATCTTGCATCATTCGCAAATATGGAGCCTTTGGCGGCATTATTCTCTCTGCTAGCCATAATCCTGGCGGTCCCGACGGTGATTTTGGTATCAAGTACAACATTGGTAACGGTGGTCCAGCCCCCGAGAAGGTGACCAGTGCCATTTTTGAGCGCAGCAAAGTTATCGATGAGTACAAAATTATAGATGCAGAAGATGTGAACCTGGACCGGATAGGGACCTCATCTCTAGGCAATATGACCGTTGAGGTGCTCGACGCAGTCAATGACTATGCTGCGTTGATGGAGACCTTATTTGACTTTGAGCAAATCCGTCAGCTGCTGACGTCTGGCAGTTTCAGTATGTGTATGGATTCGCTCCATGCGGTGACCGGTCCCTATGCTAGGGCTATATTTGAAGGGTTGTTGGGGGCTCCCCAGGGCACGGTGCAGAATGGTGAACCGCTGGAGGACTTTGGCGGTGGTCACCCGGATCCGAACCTGGTTTATGCCCATGATCTAGTGGAGGTAATGTTTGGGGATACCCCCCCCAGCTTTGGAGCCGCCTCCGATGGGGATGGCGATCGCAACATGATCGTTGGCAGCAATTTCTTTGTCACCCCTAGCGATAGTCTGGCGGTGTTAGCTGCCAATGCCACTCTAGTTCCTGGTTATCGCAGTGGCATTACCGGTGTAGCCCGGTCTATGCCCACTAGTCAGGCCGTGGACCGTGTGGCTGAAAAGCTCGGTATCGACTGTTATGAAACCCCCACCGGCTGGAAGTTTTTTGGCAATTTACTAGATGCTGATAAAGCTACCCTCTGCGGCGAAGAAAGCTTTGGTACCGGTTCCAACCATGTCCGTGAAAAAGATGGTCTTTGGGCCGTGCTGTTTTGGCTAAATATCCTGGCAGTGAAGGAGCAGTCCGTTGAAGACATTGTTAAAGAGCACTGGGCTACCTACGGTCGTAACTACTACAGCCGCCATGACTTTGAAGGGGTGGATAAGGCTGTAGCGAATGAGCTAATGGATGGTCTAAGAGCCCAGCTACCAACCCTAAAAGGCCAAACCCTCGGCAGCTATACCGTTGAGTATGCCGATGACTTTAGCTATACCGACCCCATTGACAATAGCGTCAGTCAAAAGCAAGGTATTCGCATCGGCTTTACCGACGGTTCTCGCATTGTGTTCCGACTTTCCGGAACGGGCACTAAAGGAGCCACACTCCGACTCTATGTTGAGAACTACGAGCCCGACGCCACTAAGCACAACATTGACACTCAGGAAGCCTTGGCTCCCCTGATTCGATTAGCTGATGACGTGGCAAAAATCAAGGAACTCACTGGTTTCGATAAGCCTACAGTGATTACCTAAATCTAGGCCCCGAGCGGAGCCCCTTTCCCTCCTGGGAGGGGCTCCGGGGCAGGCTTTTGACTAAATCTCTGGCACCTTCACACTACTTTTAACCTGTTGCTTGTCGGCACTCTTGGCATACTTCTCAGCAACAGCGGTCACTTCGGCTACTCGCTCTGCATTACTGACTTCTTCAGCCTTGACCTTGGCGGCGGCAGCTGCTTTAGCTTTCAAACCATGGCTGGCCCGCGTCAAAAACGATACCGTAAACCCTACACTCAAATAGGTAGCGCTCATAATCGCCCATCCTTCGATGATGTAGGTCATCATGTGACTTAAGGTTTCAACGGTCATGATGTGCTCCTATTAACGTGAACAACTTTGATTAAAAGAAACTTATGTACTTGATACCACTGGGTCAGACGGTTAGTGGTCAACTGGGCTAACACAAATAATTGTTTTAATCCTTATTTAAGCAGGTTCTCTTTGGGATCGGTACTTATCGCTAAAAATACTTTAAACCGGCTTTTATAAAGAACGGTGCAAGTCAATCCATCACTGCTCAGTCATAACGAGGTGTTGTTGTAAATTGGCGAATAGTCCGTATTCCAAGGAATCTGGCCTATTCATATAGATATGATTTTATTTATTTAAGACTATGGATTTTGCCGTTTTGGTTAAGCCTTTAATTGGGGCGTTGCTAGGGGTATTTGCGATTGCTACTCCAGCGTTGGCTTTTCCCATTGAGGAAAGTGAGATTAATAATTATGTAGGCATTGGTATCCGTGCTGGCTTGAATGACGATGCAGCCGCAGTGGTGGATTCTAAACTTGAGATTGTGCCCTTTAACCAGGTGAGTGTGTCTGTGCGGCCCGCGATTCTCATTGGTGATGATGTTGAGGGTCGTCTCCCCGTGTCCTTGGATTATGCCTTAGCTGAACAGGTTCTATTTTTTGGTGGTGGTGGTTTTGCCTATACCTTTGACAGCAGTGATTTTGAGCCTATGGTTACCGGTGGTCTTGATATGGCTATCAGTGAGCGTTTGATTTTGAATGTAGAAGGCAATTTGATCTTCAAATCTGACGATGCTGATGCGGAAGTGGCGGCATCGATTAACTGGCTATTTTAGGGACTCGTGTTGCATTGAGTCTGGGGCTGAATAGTCTTGGTCTGGGGTGATTTTGATAAAACCGATACTATTCAGGCGATGACGCTGTTCGGTATGGTGAAATACCGAGCGTCACTGTTTGTGTTATGTCTACCCGCTTGTCCTTTAAAACTAAATTTGCCTATGGTGTTGGTGAACTAGGTACAGCTGTCCCTATCGGCCTAGCAATTTTTTATTTATTGTTTTTTCTCACCGAAGTGGTGGGGCTGTCCCCGACACGGGCAGGGGCTGTGCTGTTGATTGGCCGGGTGTGGGATGCCATCAATGATCCTATTATTGGCTGGCTTAGCGATCGCACCCAATCTCGCTGGGGGCGTCGCTATCCTTGGTTAGTCTCGGGGGCATTACCCCTAGGTTTTTTCACCTTTATGCTTTGGTTGGTACCACCCCTAGAGTCGGAGACCAGCTTATTTATTTACTACGTGCTGATGGCGGTGGGGGGCTATGCAGCATTTTCGGTGATCATTTTGCCGATGGTGGCGATCGCAACCGAACTTACCCCCGACTATGATGAACGCACCAGCATTATGTCCGTGCGTTCCGCTGCTAACATCATCGGTTCAGTGGTCGGGTTAGTGATGGCTCAGATTATCTTCGCGTTGGTTGAAAATACCCGACGACAGTATGTAATCCTGGGGGGGGCCAGTGCCATAGTGATTGTGATCGCTATTTTTATCTGTGTCATCGGTACCTATGGTCAATATCGTCCGGTGATGCGTCAGCAACCAGAGTTATCCCCGCACCCGATGGGACGACAGTTGCGTAAGGTGTTTCAAAACCATGCCTTTCGTTGGGTTATGGGACTGTACCTCTGCTCTTGGGTTGGTGTCCAGGTAACGGCGGCCATGCTGCCCTTCTTTGTGACCGATTGGATGCAGCTAAACGAACAGCATTTTACCCAAATGGCGATTACCGTTCAGGGTAGTTCAGTGGTGCTTTTGCCTTTCTGGCTATGGGTGACCAAACGCACTAGTAAACAAAGTGTTTATTTTGCCGGTGCACCGTTGGCCTTGATTGGACTATGTGGCTTAGGTCTGGTGCAGACTGGCCAGATTGGTCTGATGTATGGGGCTGGTTTAGTTACGGGGGCAGGCCTGTCGACGTTTTACCTGGTGCCCTTTGCGATGCTGCCTGATGTGATTGATGATGAGGAACTACGTACGGGAGAGCGTCAGGAAGGCATCTTTATTAGCTTGATGGTGTTTTTGCAGAAAGTGGGTGTTGCGATCGCGATCTTTCTGGCAGGCTGGATGTTGGACTGGGCAGCCCAAATTGGACCCGATACCCGGTTATTAATTATTCGTCTCTTAGCCAGTGCCTTACCGAGCCTATTAATCTGTGGTGGTGTTTATTGCGTCTATCGCTATCCCCTAAACCGCAGTGCCCACCATCGTATTCGTCTGCAATTAGAACAGAACCGCAAACAAACCTGACGTAACCCTCAGGGGCATTGCATGCAATACCCCTACGTTTTTTTGACCATTGTCCACCTGACAAAATTTATGCAAACGACTGCCGAATACTACTGCGCCTATTGTGGTGAACCTAACACCACCTTTATCGACATCAGCAGTGGTCTCACCCAACAATATGTTGAAGATTGTCAAGTATGTTGTCGACCAAACATTCTTTATATAACCATTGACGAAGAGACCCTGGACGTAGATATTCAAACCGATTGCGAAGATCGCTAAACCCTCTGAGTATCCTGTAGATCGTTTGTCTGTTCCCGATAAATGGGCAGGATAAGTCCGAATTCACATTAATTGTTGTGTAGCTATTGGTAATGTCACAGTGACAGCTATGGAGAACCGATTGAAAACTTTTGTTCGTGTTATTTCCAGTTCCTTAGTTAGTGCACTATTGCTAGTCAGCTGCAATGGTGGTACTTCTAGCTCTGGGGGCAGCGGAGGGCGTGGGTTTGAAGTAAAACTGCTGGTGGGCAGTGCCCTACACCATTTCTGTGATGAGGCGGCGGTTCAGTTTAACCAAACTAATCCGAAACTATCGACTGGTGAAGATTTTCACATGACTTGTGAAGCGGCGGGCAGCGGCGATGTTGTGGAGCGTACCGTCACCCTTGCCCAGCAGTTGCAGCAGGGAACCATTGCCGCTGACGCACCAGAGTTTCCCACGCTTGTGTCGGTGGATGGTGAGATCTATCAAAATCAGTTGATCTATCGCATAGACCAGCTCTATCCTGGCCAGGACTATATCCCAGCGATTACCGATGCGCCGCTGTTGGCCCATAGTCCCATGGTGTTTATGGTGCCAACGGATTTGGCCCCTGGTCTGCGCAACGTAGACGATTTATTTGCCAAGCTAGTGACAGCCACCACCCATAAAGATTTGGACGCCAGTAGCCCAGCCCAGCCGGTTTACTACGTACATACGGCACCTACCCGCTCCAACTCTGGGTTACAAACCCTGGTGGCTCAGTTTGCCTCTGTCTCTGGCAAACGGCCAGAAGAGCTAACAGCTGCGGATGTACAGCAGCACCAGGCGGCAGTGCAAAAAATCCAGAGTAAAATCACACGCTACGGCAAGTCCACATCGACACTGGCTAAGGCCATGGTAGAAAACGGGCCGTTTTGGGCTTCCATTGGTTCGGTGTATGAGTCATCAGTAATTGCGGCTAATACGGACCTGCCTGCGGGGGCAACGCGCTATGAAGCGGTGTATCCCAAGTCAACCTTTACATCTAATATGCGGGCTATTGTGCCTAATGCTCCTTGGGTGAGCGACCAAGAAAAGGAAGCGGCTGACCAAATTATTGAGTATTTGCAATCTCCATCCGCTCAGCAGATTGCCACTGATTTAGGATTACGCCCAGGTTCGCCAGGAGTAGCGTTAGGGCCAAAATTCTCGGCCAATTTTGGCGTAGACCCCCAGGCTAGTTATGATTCTTACCGTCCTCCAGCACCGGACGTTACTGAAACGATGATCACCGCCTGGAGCCAGGTGGCCAAGAAGTCGTCTAAGGTAGTGGTGGTGGTAGATAGCTCAGGCTCCATGGAGGGCAATAAACTACCTGCGGTGCAGAACACCCTCAAGACCTATGTGGAGAGCTTGGGTCCTAAGGACGAAGTAGCACTCATCGACTTTGACAGTGAAATTCGTCAGCCTATCCTGGTGGACGGTACCCCTGACGGTCAGTCCCGTGGTTTACAGTTTGTGGCTAGCCTCCGAGCCGATGGCGGTACCCGTTTGTATGATTCAGCGCTGGCAGCGCGTAACTGGCTGGCTCAAAATCTGCGACCGAATGCCATCAATGCCGTATTGATTTTGACCGATGGCGAAGATTCTGAATCGGGCATTGGACTTGAGCAATTAGGTCAAGAACTATCTAAGAGCGGCTTTTCGTCCGATCAACGGATTGCTTTCTTTACGGTGGGCTATGGCAAGGAAGGGGAGTTTAATCCTCAAGCGCTGGAACAGATTGCTGAGCTAAATGGAGGATACTATCGTAAGGGTGATCCGGCTACCATTGCTCAGTTGATGGCCGATCTGCAGGTAGAGTTTTAGGAGCGCTGATGAAGCTAGCCAATCCATTGCAGTATCCACTCGCGGTGCTGGCAGGGGGCATTTTCCTGGTAGGCGGGGTGCGTTTGGCGCGGTTGCCTGCGGCGATCGCAATACCCGGTGCGATCGTCATTACAACGGCTGGTGCCGCCGTGCTTAAGTCTCGCGAGCCGGACAAGGTTGAGTTGACTAATAAGGCAATCAACCGCGAATTTCAACAGGTACGACAGCAGGCAGTGGCTTTGGGTGCCAGGGCAGATGAGCTGAATGCAGAGGCAACTAAGCTGCTAACGGCTAGTGATCAGATTGAGCTATTGGGGGTGGTGCAGTATGCGTGCGATCGCACCCAGGAACTCCCCAAAAAAATTGACCAGCTTGCCCTGCGGCTAGAAGGCAACGATGCCCTGCTCTCCGTTAGCGATCTGGAACGACAGCTCAAACAAGCCGAAATCAAAGTTCGCAACAGTAAAGGTGTCGCCCAAGAACACTGGGGCAAGCTGGCCAACAGCCTCAAGCGTAATATCGCCCTTGCCCAGCAAGGTGAAGACGCCCGCCAGGCCCAACTGGCTAATCTATCCACACTCATTGCTGAATCCGGTGGTGTTCTGCAACAGCTCCAAAACAAACTTCGTACCGCTGACCTCACTAACTCAGTCGCTGCCAATGAACTGCGAGAACTTAGCGATGAATTCAAAGCCGTCCAAGAAAATGTCGATGTCCTAATCGCCTAATTTCTATCCATATTTCCCCTCCATTCCAATTTTGGTAGAGACGTTCCATGGAACGTCTCTACCAAAATTATCCCTTATCCATTCCCCACTATGTCCAAACCCCTTATCTCCGTCGCCATTATCGCTGCCTCCGCTGGCCTCGCCTACGCTCCTCTTCCCGGCGTTAACCAAACCATTACCATCGTCAGCGGTAGCGAGCTACAGGAACCCCTCAAACTCCTCGAAACTCGCTTTGAGCAACAAAATCCCTCAATCCAAATAAATCTTGAGTTCCAGGGCTCTCAAGATATTGTCAATAAATATATCGACGATAACAACGACTTTGAACCGACAGTTCTGATTCCTGCTAATGGACAATTGCTGGATGAACTCAGCCAACGTTGGCAGGCTCAGTATGGTGATGAACCATTTTATGAGACACCGCAGCCTATTGCCAAAACAATGCTAGTGGCTGTTTCTTGGCCAGAGCGTGCCCAGGCTTTATTTCCCGGTGGTCAGTTTCAATGGCAGCGATTAGAAGATGCCATGGCCGATGGCAGCTGGAGTAAAATTGGTGGCAATGCTGCCTGGGGCAGCTTTGACTTTGTTACCACCGATCCTACACGCTCCAACAGCGGTCAGCTTACCATGAGTCTGTGGTCTCAGGCTGAAGCGAATAGTAACAATCTCAACACCAGCGATTTTGGTAAAAATAATGTTCAAACTTTGTTTGGGTTGGTAAAACGCTCGGTTTATCAGCCTCCCCGCTCCACGGACATTTTGTTGCAAGAGTTTATTGCCCGTGGTCCCAATGATGCTGACATTGCCACAGTTTATGAGAGTATTGCCCTCCATCGTTGGGAACAGTCCAGCACTACTCAAGGCAAACCTTACCAAATTCTTTACCTGGACCCTACCATTGAAACCGTTTCTACCGCAGCCATTGTGCGCCGTGATGTGAGTGGTGGTGAGGCCAAAGCCGCCCGTTCGTTTATCGATTTTCTGATCGCTCCAGAACAACAGGCCGTTTTTGTACAGCATGGTTTTCGCCCCATGAATGCCAACGTTGACCTAAATTCTGTTCCCAATAGTCCCTGGGGTCAAAACATTCCTGGAGCGATGACGGATCCTAATGGACGTGTAAGTGCTCCCCCAGATCGTACGGTTGTAGAAGAAGTGATTCGTCAGTGGCAACGGGCCAACTGATACTGTTCTCAATCATCAGATATCTAATCAACTTGAGCCCGAAACCTGACAAAACCGTAGGCCCCTGTCGGATCATTAGAGGCGGAGGGCACATCTCCCACATTGACTACAATAAATCCGTTATCTTGGGTTTGGCTTCCCTGGGTTAAATCGTAACGGCAGTAGCTTAACGAATCACTATTATTAGCAATGTACGCTCCTAGATCAAGATCTTCTGCGTTAGTCAGACTTTGCTCACCGCTGTTACGTCCCAACATAATACCGGTATCTGTAGCAAATGCATTCTCTACAAAGGTGAGATAGTCAGGAATGCGATCACACAGTCGAAAATCTTGTGCCACTGTGCCCCCATTGGAAAGAAAATAAATGGTGTATTCAATTTCATCTCCCGGTTCTACACTAATGCCATTGACAACTCCACTCAGATAGTTAGCTGGCCACTCTGGTGCATTATCATCGTCATCGGGATCGCCCACATCCACATAAGTACTATCAAATAATTGTTCATCAGCCTGCCCCCGATTGATTGCTGTAATTCTTTTAACTAAAGCCATTTGGGGCTTTTCTGACGGCTCAAATGGAAAATTAATATTTAAAATATCTGTTGTCAAAAGTGTTACCTGACGCGGATTTGTTTGGGATACCTCTACATCCCCTCCACCATAGATAAGCCCCTCTAGTTCTGGATCAGTTTCATCAATATCCACCCAGTAAGTTTCATTCTCTGCCAGGTTGGCAAATAAATACTGTCCACTATTTTGAGTCGCTTGCGTCTCAATTAGTAAATCGTCACCGTTGGTTTCTAGAATATTGTCGCCATCATCTTTGTAGAGCGTAACTGTTACCTCATCTAATCCGCTCTCACTATTATTCAATAAGTCATCTCGACTCCCATCTTCAAAGGCAGTACCACTAATTTGGCAACCAGCTGCCATGCCTGAGGTCAGAAAGATAGACTGAGTGGCTCCGCCATCCAGGGGGACACCTACTGCATAGGTGATTTGGGTGGTGTCAATAAACATATTTTGATAATCAACCACAATCCGATTGCTAGTTTCATCCTCTGATGGGTTGGGACCTAGTTGTTGGGTATTGGATGAGTTCGAGTTATCGGTGGAAGATGGGTCATCAGCGAAAGAATGTTTATTACCCAAGAGACTCTCTACCAGAATAGAGCCAGTATAGGTATTGGTAGAGCTAATGGATGTTCCGTTTAAAGAACTCTCAACTTCAAGGATGTCACGAAAGCGTACATTACTGTTAACATACTGACTATCGATATCTCCAACCAATATACGACTACTACCAATTGGACGATTATAATCAATCTCCAAAACCCAGGAATCACCAGGTTCTCCTTTTCGTTCTGTCAGCTTTGGGGTTCTAAGCCCTGTTTCTGGGTCGGTAAACTCAATGAAAAAGATATCTGGATCATTGCCGGAGGCCACGAACTGACCACTATTGTTGTTAATGGCCACCGTACGTAAGGTGGCTGTAGTACCATCTGGAGCTGTTGCAGTCCACACCGTATCCACTGAATATTTAGCTGCAGGATTGCTACCTCCAGTCATGCCAAAGGGAGCACGATCGGGTACAAAGTCTCCAAATAAGGTATTGTGGCAGCTTAAGGAAATAGGGGCTTGAGGGGAAGTATCAGGTAATGCCTCCAGGGGAAAAGTCGCTTGGGCCGGTGATGCTATGATTAATGTAGCCACAATACTCGTTGCCAGCGCTAAAGAATGGGCAGCGGCCATTTTCCCGTTTCTTATCTTTTTTAATGACTGCAGTCTGTCCATGATTCTACCGTTTTTCTGGAGAAAGCAATTTTGAGAGCAACAGGGACTAGCCTGCTACACCATGAAGGTCAGGAAAGAATTAGGGTTCAACTTGTAAATCTGTTTCTTGATTCACAAAAGAAATCTCAATGCCGCGTATATCGCTAAACACGAATTCCACCCGTCGATTGCGTGCATAGTTAATTCGGTCGGTTTCATCCACCAGTAGCTCAGTCTCACCAAAAGATCGAATGGTCATCCGCTCGGGGGCAATTCCCTTTTGTATGAGATACCGTCGTGCATTGTTGGCCCGACGCTCAGCTAGGTCCTGGTTGTAGGCCACACTTGCTCTGGAGTCAGTATGCCCGTGTAAATCAACAACTATCGATGGATATTGCCTCATTATTGACGCAATTTGGTTTAAAATCACCGCACTGTCAGGATTAATAAAATCTTCGTCGAGGCCATAGTGGACATTGCGAGGGACCTGGAGATGGAGGATTTCTGGTTCGGGAGAGGGGGAGAGGGGGGGAGTGGGGGGAGTGGTACATTCAACAGATACCATGGGGGTGGGCCTCATGCGGTTGGGGCGAGTAGTGCTGGTTTCACCGAGAGCAACGACAGTCGTATTAAGGGCAGGTTCAGAGGTGCCGTAATCTGGATCGGTGGAAATACCACTGATAACATCACCTGGTTGTAGATCTGTCGACGTATAACTAAAGGTACCGTTCTCTTGCACATTTACCGTAGTAAGGGGTTTGGTGAGGGGACCATAGTCTCCTGTATTTCCTTGGGTGAGATAAAGCTGTATTGTGGAACCCACATCAGCCTTACCCTGGACCACCACCTGACCATCAATTGCAAAGAACTCAGGACTATCAAACTGGGGTGGATTGATAGCGCTGTTGCCGGTATCTCGTCGCCGCTGGTGGGAATCACGCAGTGGATTAGGACCATCCCCTCGCTGAAAGTCTTGTACACCTCGATTCCGACGGGTATTGAGGTCAATGCTCAACCCTTCTAAATTCTCAAAGTGATTGTTCTCAATTATATTGCGCTGGCTGTGGGTATGAGCTCCCTGACTAAAGGCAGTCACCACTACACCAGGGCCTTTTTGATTGGCAATGTGATTGTCCATTATCCGGTGGTCATTACCCATCAAGTAAATGGCTGCCCGTCGCAGACGCTGACCATTAAAACGCATGTCGTTGTTGCTAATCTCTACAGCTCCCTGGGGTTTAAACAGGAAGATCCCACTACCGTCATTACCACACATCAAATTTCCACTAATCAGACTATTATCAATGTGGCCTTCCAAACGAATGGCATCGGGCATCCCCGCTAAGCCATTGTTAACAATGAGGTTCTCAACAATTTCTAAATTCTCAGCTCGGACTCCGGTAATTACTCCACTGCCATCGTGATATGAAATACGATTGTGATGTAGTTTTACCCCTTGACTATTGAAGACAGATATCCCAAAGGCAGAGGGCTGTTTTGGGATACTGTTATCTGCTGGAATACCGATCCAGTTTTGTTCGATAACAATTCCCTGGGGTGGGTGATTCTCGTCATAAAAAGAGAGATGACTAGCAGGGAGAAACTGCTGGCTAGTATCCAGTTGAGGTGATTCGTGGGCGATAAAAATATCTGCTGGTGGCGTTGACTCAGTTGCTTTGTGCTCTGAGGTAAACCCGTACAAACTGAAGCCACGAATTGTAATGTCATCTGCGACGATAGTTAAGCCCCGAAATACTTCAGCATCATTGGCAGGTGTGATTTCTACTACTGGAATCGCCACTAAAATTTCTGCTGTGGCTGATTTGGTGGCGTCATAACCGGGTTGTGTTGTTCCATCGATGGTGAGTCCAGGCTGGGCTAGGACCGGTAATAGTGACTGCAACTCAATGGTGGTGTTGCCAGTAGGCAGGTCAAAGGTAATGACTGAATTATCTGAGTTAGGGGTAACTTGTTGCTGTTCTGCATCGCTCAGGTCAGCGGTGGTCAAAGTGCCGTTGGTGATTGAGATCGCTTCTCGCAAGGTAAGTTGATCATCTACGGTGATCGGTCCATCCTGGGCACTGTTCACCGTAATGTGCACCTTAGGCAAATGAGTATTTTCCAGGGTTTGGGCGGTAGCCGCCGTAGCCACTGTTGCCAAGAGTAGAGATGTTGCTAAGGTTCGAATAGGTTGACAATGGATCATGGCTCTAGCCTCTGCAGCATCAAGTGAACGGAGAAATAGTTGCGTGAAAAAAATAATTTCATAGTGCTTGACCTTTAATAGACTCATTGGTTGCATCTATGTCTTCGTTATTCTCGATTACATTTTCATCTAGTTCTAAATCTTCAGATAACTCTTCGGGAGATGTGCTTGGTATGGAGACTTGGCCTGGAAAGAGGATGTTGGTGGTATCTTCAAAGAAAATGGCTGGTTCCTCAGGTTCTAACGTAGATTCTTGTTGTTGTTCTGGCGCAATATCTTGTAGTCCAAAGCCATCAAATAAGCTATTAATCTTTGCTGATACACCTAGGTAAAAACCACTGGCCGAGCGGTTTACACCAAAATCATCATCGTAGGCACCGCCACCGCTGTAGCCTCCATAAATTCTCATGTTAGGTGTAGGATAGTAACCAGCTTCTATGGCATAACCTATTTCGTTATAATCGCCTAATCCTCCAGCCCAACGGGCTTCAGCACTCATGTCCCAGCTGTAGCCAAACCTGTAGGTTGCTCTTAACTGGGCTAAGTGCAAGCTGTTGTTGGAAACAAAGTCACCGCCTTCATCAGTGGGCAAATTAATTTTAGTTTGACTATGACGAAAGGCATACTTGCCGTAAAATTCCCATTGCCAGTTGGGAGCATAGATAGCCTCGGCTGAGAACAAATGCTCAGCTGTGTCGATGCTGCGGCCAAATAGTGCATTAGTGGGTAAAGTCCCCGGATTAATACGATGTTCATATCGCATAAGCGCATTGAATCGGTCATCGTTTGGATCACGATAGGCCAGACCTAGCTTTAGATTGCTAGTGGTACCAATATTACTAATGCCCTGATTTGCGGCCCTATTGAGCTGATAGTTGAATAATGCACTGACAGCAGGTGTGAGTCGTCCCACCGCTGATGCATTAAACGTCGTATTGGAGTTTTCGGAAGAGTCACGGTGCTCAAATCGGGCACTGGCTTGCAAATCTGGGTTATCCGTATAGGATAGTCCGACGGTATAGGTATTGCCGTTAGTCAGTCCAAGAGATGACCCACCCGTGCCTACGGCAAAAGGCTGACTAAATTGAGAGCCTGCAGCGGTACCCCCAAGGATGCTGTTAAAGGTGCGTTCATACCCCAAGTCGAGTCGCAGACCAGGGCTCAGATTAAATCCATGTTCAATACCGATAGATCCTCCCAGGTGTTGCCCATCGATACTACTGAATCGTCCACGGAGTGTCGTATCTTCGCCCAATGAATGTTCTCCAGAAATATCAAAAATGGTGTAAGAGTCGCGATCGCTCAATCCTTCATCCCCATAAAATACTTGGCCTAATGCCAGGTTTATACCCGGCATAAATTCCCAATCAAGGCCAAAGAATGTTCGACTGGGGTAAAGAGGGTCGCTATCGGATGAAAGATTGAGTTCATTTTGAGCTCGCAGAGTGAGCTTATTGGTTAGGCGGGTGGTTAAGCGAGTCCGTAATTGATCAGAACTGGTGGTTAGTTGGTCAGGATTGGTACGGTCGGTGCGATCGCGATGAATCCAATCAAACTCCAGATTAGAATCGCCTAGACGCTGGGCTAGCCCTAGTGAGTAAGTTGTCAGGGAATTGTCTACTTGTCTTCCAGGTACTGGATTCTGGCCAGGTTCTAACAAATCTTCAAGATTGGTAATGGGGCGTGGCGCTACTCCGTTATTATCCTCATGGTCAAACTGAGCACGAAGTGTGGTGTTACGGCTGACCTTGATATTGGCCTGGACTCCATAGCGGGTCTGTCCCGGAACAAAACTGGTGGTGGCGGCATTGGTAAATCCGGCGTCAGTAGAGCGCCAATAGGCCCGACCATTTAACCAATCACCCACTGCACCGTCTAGCTCCACACGATAGGCCGATCCACTAATGGGGCCAGACAAGTCAAAGTCACTTTCTGAATGGGCTACCTCAGCTATCAGACGACTGCTTTCTCCTAAAGAGATCTGGGCATCGGCACCAAATAGAGTAAAGTTTCGACTTCCCTGATTTTCTCGGAGGTAAGACGTGCCTAGCCAGGACGCTTGATTAAGATCACGGTTAAAGTTGTACTGCAACCGCCCAGCTAAAATATTGGTATTAGTGTTTTCCCCTTCATACTGGTAGGTAACCACAATCCGGCGTACTAAGACTGTCCCAAAGTCACCCACTGCCGTTTGGGCTACCGGATCTTCAAACAGCAGGGTGCCACGATCGTAGTCGATGTCATAGTCTGTGTTGCGATGTAAACGCTCCCGTTCGATGACAGTCCCTGGTCGATCTAGTTCTTCGGTTTCGATATAGACTTGTTCACTCCCGGAGATCACTAATCGTCGTGAGAGAAAGTAGAGACCGCTGGTGCCATCTGGGGCAATGGTGTCGCGTTGAAAGCCTTCAACGTTATCACCATAAAAACCTGTGATTGCTAGATCTCCCAGGTTATAATTCAGCTTAAAGCCATGGAGCTGGCGCGACGTGGACGTAAATAACTGAGATGAATTAGCGAATTCTTCGGTGTTATAATCTCCCCACATAATATAGTCGGCAGTTGCACCTTCTACAGGTGAGGTTCTTTCTAACCGCAGGTATAAATTGTCGGTAGAGGGGGTGGTAACATCCATAGTTGAGTCGTCACCATATACCGGATAGAGATTGGTACAACTCCCTGAACTTTGACGAAATAGTGCTGTTTCGCCACGGCAATCTTCGTTGAGGGCGCGATCACTATTAAATGCTCCAGTTAACAACCACTCACCAACATTACCCATGGTAAAGAGAGAGGCATCTAGATCAAGGCCATAGGCATTGTCGCCATCTGGTGGTAAAAAATCTCGTAAACTGTCATGGAAATTCGTCCCCCGTGCGCCAAATCGTAAATCAACAATGCCCGTGGCAATACTGGGGCGTTGGGGAGTAATGAATTGTACCTGGTTAAAGGCTTCTAATCCATTGCTGGCAGCTTGTAATTGTACTATGTGGGCGTCAAGTGATGACTGCAACTCCGCTGTAAAACGTCCATTTTTGGCTTCTACCTGGAAACCTGGTTGGTCAGCTACATGATCTACCCCAACAAATTCACCATCGCTAGAGTTAAGGGTGACAATAGCATCCCAGTTAGATATATTACCATTGCTGTCTAGTAATTGTCCCTGTAGTGTAGTCGTTGAGCGTCCATCTGCCGGAATTTTTGATTCACGAGTATGGAGCGTCATCTCGGTAGGGGCTCCTCGCACTTCAACTGTAGTTGATTGCAATATACTACTGTCACTGCTACGTAGCACCGTTATAGTGTTAGTCCCCTCTGTCAAGGGGACACCATACCAGGTCTGGGTGACTAAATTAGTGGCAGGATCAGTTTCGGTGCGACCAATTGAGTCGTCATTGACGGTGTTATCATTCACTTGTAGTTGAATGTTGGCACCAGTTGGAAAGCGAACAATGACTGTGATAGCAGGTACATCGACCACACTGTCTGATGTCGGATTTACGATTTCAACTTGGTTTTCTGATATAATTTGAGAGAAACTATGGGTAGACTCAGCAGTAAGTGCTTCTGTCTTAGAAATTTCTTCCTCTAATGGAACATCTGTGAGATTTGCTAGAGTTTCGGTAGAAGTAAAGTCGTGGGTAGACGATACTTCTGTCGTACTCAATAGAGTAGATTCATTAAGTGTGATCGTCTCAGCTGAGGTTGGCCTGGCTGAACTTGACAACTTTGGTGCTAGTAGAGTTTGGGAGGCTGTTTCTTGACTAAGTTTATGTTCCGACCCTACCTTAGGTGGAGAGGCATAGGCCAAGCTACTGAATGCAATAGTTGATAGTGCTACTGAGCTACCTAGAAGAGTTTTTAATTGTCGGGGAGATAGTTTATAAGGTAGAGGATTTACCCTCTCTAATTTTGATCTTAGTAGTGAAATAAATCTTGTTTCTGGATTGATTGTTTTGTTGTTGTTAAGCAAAAAGCTTAACAGCTCAGTCCTTGACTTTAAAGAGGACGTGGATACTGTTTTTTTATCTCTCGCTCCCCTCTGAGTGTTGATTTGCTGTTTTAGATTGATAACAGCTAGAAGCTTTAAGTAGGAGCTTTTAGGATTTTGGTTGGATGACATTATTGGACTTTCTCCTGGAACGTGGGCGTGACGCCAAAGTTCATGCGCACCATGCCACCGGGAGCAATATTTACCATCCGAGACTGGCTGTTGCGTTCTTTAAAGTAAAGGTTGGGAGCCAGGGTATAACCAGGTAAGCTGGTTAAATCCAGAACTCCGCTACGGGTACCTGGTAACATGCACTGGACTGAGTACAAACCATCAGCATCGGTAACAATGCGATTGCCATCGTCTAAGAAGATCACAGCATTGGGGACACCGGCTTCACCTGGCTGTTGTTCCCCATCAAAGTTTTTGTCAACAAAGACACGGCCAATTAATGTGGCACAGTCTGTGAGAATACCTGGGTCAATGACGAGTCGGTGAATACTCGGGCCATCTTGTACAAAGAGTTGATTGTCGCTGCGCTCAGCTGTAACCAATGCGGAGTTCTCGCCATCGCCTCGCAGGGCATCCGGCGTGACTTGTACGGCGTAAAGTACACTCATCGACGTATCCACGGGTAGGGGAACTGTCGTTGTAAAGGTGACTTCAGAGCCAGATGCTTGGGCATCCATGGCAACAGTTTGCTCGTTTAGGACTCCGGTAACGGATTCGGGAATGAGTTGAAAACCTTGGGGGAGAAAGTCCTGAACCGTAACGGAATCTAGTTCAATATCGGTTAGATTGCGTAATTCTAAGCGATAGACAACGGTGTCACCCGGCTGAGCTGCAGCACGGTCAGCTGTTTTTGTAATACTAATTTGGTTTGGATCGCACATCACCATACCGAAGGCCAGAGAAAACAGGTTGAGTCCCTGGGTTTCGGCATTAAAAATTTCGACAACAGTTTCGCTGATTTGTTCACCACCACTGGTACTGATTGGAATGCCATCTAACGCAGTTGCGGTATAGCGAATGATGGAGCTGTTAACGCCGTCGGCACTGGTTACAAGCTCCAATTTGATGCGACGTTGGGGGTATACAGAATCTGCTGGCGGATTGACCACTAGAATATATTGAGCGTCTGTGCTGGTTTGAGTGAATCCTGCATTAACGGCGCTTTGCAAGGGGGTTTCTGGATCAAATAAGAAGTTATATTGTCCAGCATCGGCATTGGTTAAGAAAAATGGATTGCTGTTCTCTGTGTTGGGAGCTTTACCACCAGGAATGCTATTATTTTCAATGTCAGGTAGTTCTGTCCCTGTGAGGGGAACGATGGGACCTAAGTCTAAGCCACTGGCATCAGGCTCATATAAAGCAACAGAAAAACCGTCATAATTTGGTAATAAATCTCCGTTACAACCTAAAATTTGACCTAGTGGATCGATCAGGGAACTGGTTTCAACTATGATCTCTGCGGATACACCACCCAGCGTAATGTTGAGATCGCCATCTCGATATTGGTAGGTAGCCTGATTGTAAATTTCACCAGCTCTTGCGATCTCAACAAATGATGCCTGACTAACGCTGCATGCTAGCAAAAACGCTACCATGCTATGGGGCCATCTGTGCTTGGCACCTAGTTTTAGTTTGGGTGACTGAAATAATTTCATTATGAACCTCAACCCTAAACAATTAAAAAATTAGCGTTAGTAACAGTTTTGCCTGTTGCGATAGTGCAAGCGCTGACTTGTCAGTTTTTGCATTAGAAGAGGCAATTAGTCAGGTCGCTGTTATCAGTGAAATGCCACTGACTACTCACCATTGTTTGACCAAATTTTTGCGTGAGCGCTCAGTCGAATGCTCAGGTCAAGCTTGCTATCCACAAGAATGAGTGTGATGCAAGCCTAGAGAAGACTTTTCTAAAGCAGCCAGAGTATTGATACGTAAAGCCTTAATTATGGAAATGTTGAAAGAAAAGCATGGGAGGAGAAGATGCCCCTCCCATAGTCAAGAGTTACTTGACTTTAACGTTGTATGACGCTCTAACAGATTGTGCGGAAGCTAGATCGTCGCCGAAGTTCCACTGGATGTGCGTATACATTTCAGCAGGTGCAGGTTGCAGCTCAACCGTACCATCGGGCAGGGTAACTTCAATCAGAGGCTCAGTCACAAAACTTTGGCCACCATCAATGCTGTAAACAATTTCAGCGCTGCTATCAGTATTAGCTGAATTAAGAATATAGCTTGTTTGGTTAGGTACAGGCTGAGTGACAGATAGCCCTTTGGCCTCAATATCACCAGAGTTAGCACCATCAACCATGTAACGTAGAACATCACCAGGTTGAACGGTAACTTTACCTTCAAGGGCTTCCCAAGAGATTTTCTCCTGGCCATTGGTGTCTAACTTAACAAGTTGTTTTTCTGCGCTTAGCGTTAGTTTGACCTCAGGGCGCAGTACAGCTTGAACAATGGCTTCCTTAACTTCCTGTAGCTGAGCCATTACAGGTTGATTGCTAGCAAAAGGGATAGCTCCTACTAAAGCCAATGCCCCTAGACCCAACAAAAGACGTTGCTTGGCAAAAAGACGTCGCATCATAATTATTCTCGTTTAATTCTAAAGATTGTGTACGGTTCAAGGTCTAACCTTGGAGCAAGGGGCCAACTTCATCAGAGAATTTCCTTACTCCAGGAAATATATTAGGGTTAGTTAATTCGACGCTCAAACTCAACGTAGCCAGACTCTAAGGGCTCGACATCACCATCCACTTTAAAGACGTACTTAGTCGTGTCTGTGTTGTAAGATGTGCCCGAGAGTTCAGTTGTTGGTGTCGCTACATCTGGGTTAAACGCAGGTAAATCGCTAGCGTTGCAGACTTCGCTACCATTAAAGAACAAGACAGTACCGGTTGACCCATCGTCTAGGTTAGTCAAGTCAACTGAATTTTGTACATGGCGAGTGTCAAGATCGCCATTGGCATCGTTATCGTAGGCCCAGTTGTTAGCATCGGTAGCCGCCGCTGGACAACCCAGCTCTGTACCATCCTCAAGGATGGTTAGGTCAGATGCAGTCAACAAGACGTTGCCCTGCATAGGCGCAATCTCAGCTTCAGAGATGTTGCGATAGGTAACGCGATAACGAATGTGGTTACCCGGAGCAGGATTACCCGAGACTTCTGGACCATCACCACGAACAACCTGAGCAGTTTTCACAAGTTCTAAGAACCCCGTGTAAACCCGGTCAATGGTGATGTTTTCGGTTGTTGATGTATCTAAGACATTGGTAATGTCGGTGGTGTCAATGCCGTCATTATCGCTGCCAACGTCCTCAGCCTGAACCGCACTGACACCTGCAAAGGTGGCTACGATAGGTATAGGGAAGCTATCTAACTCCGTAATAACAGCCGGGTCGTTGGGTAAGTCAACCTCAACACCGTAGTCAAATTCATCATCGCCGCCAGGTACCCCATCATTAGCGCGGATTGGCACAATAATGTCAGGATCAGTTAAAGTAGTCTTGCCCCAATTAGCACCATTGTAGATGTATTCAACTCGAGTACCATCAGGTGCAATGATGGTAGCTGTTGTATTGTCAGGTAGTGCAGCCGGGTCATCCGGTGTAATTGGCTCTAGGCGAACCCAACCATCTTCAGTGCCAGAGTTGTCAACAGTATTGGTGAACTCAACGACAGGTGGATTACCATCAGAATAGGGAGCGGACTTATTGGTGAAGTCATCGTTAGTACCCGTAGGACCAACTGCATCAGGTGCTCCATCAGGACCATTCAACAGGTCAGCAACAGGTTCGGGTACTAGAGTGACAACAATGGCTTCACCATCACCGTCAGTATTGTCACCTGTGTTGTCATCACCAGGGACAGTGGGGGTATTGCCGCCAGGGTCAATCCCTTGCTCAAGTAAGTCCGTGGGATCCTCGATATAACCGTCACCGGGCGTGAATCCCTCAGGTAGAGGTGTTGCAGGATCATCAATCACATCAGGATTGAAGTTGCTATAGGTGTCGGTATCGGGGTCGTAGTTACTGGGCGTGTCGTCACCAGATTCATCCATGACCGGAAAGCTGAGAGACTCGTCCTCTGGAGTTAGGGGATCGTCAACAACACCTGAACCGAAAACCTGAGCAATGTTAGCGACGGTGATGGGGGCAGCTGTCGGATCAACTCCATCGGTAACCACAGTTATTTGGAAACCGGTTACAGAAGTGCTACGTGGGATTGCCGTGTTAGCAGGACCGATAAAACCAACTCGGGTGGCACCTGCTGGGTTAGTAGACCAAGTTGCTTCAAGGGCACTCGTTGTTAATGGATCAGAAGTATAGACGACACTCCAACCTGCTGCAGGGGTGGGAGGAGTAGGACTTAGAGAAGTGCCGTCCGGAATGGCGTCAGATACTAGTACATGTCTGTCGCTCAATCCATTGAGCGTTATAGGCTGTAGATCAGCCGCTTGGGCGTCACTGCCAGCTGGGACTCCATTGTTATCTAGAACGTCAAATTCAAGGTCATAGGTGATGGTGTCATCTAGGGGATCCGCATTACCTTGGTCACTATAGTCGTTGATGGACTTCTTCAGTTCAACCAAAGGCTGCTCAAGGGGCTCTTCACCAATCGTGATTTCACCCGTTGCACTGGCTTCACGCTCACCGTTAGTCGGTGCCTCAGGACCTGCTTCTTCTGCAGTCTGACTACCATTAGCAACGTCAGTAGCATCGTTGTCATCTGTGAAGACACTACCTCCAGAGGAGTCGTAGGGCTGGTTTTGACCATCGCCAGGCGTATCACCATATTGAACGCTGACGATATCATCGTTTTGCGCACTGGTGGAGACCTGAACAATCACCTGAACATTAAATGAGTCCCCAGGCGCAATGTTTTCTACGTCTGTTCGATTCGCAATGTCAGTTTCGTAGGTGCCATCGCCGTCTAAGTCAGCTCTGATGCTAACAACACTATCTACAGGACCAGTGAAATCAGCTACAGCAGGTAAACTAATGTCAGTTTCATCGTTACCGACGTTCGTGACTTCAAAAATGTATTCTAGTTGCTCACCAGGGCCTGGAGGATCTGCGTCTGGTGTGACTTCTTGAGCAGCGGTGTTAACAACGGTAATACCAGCAATCTCAGCTACTTCGACCACAACTGTATTTGAGGTCGAAGTCTGAGGTGTACCATCGGGGTCACGATAGGTAGCAGTCGCAGTGTTGGTGATTTGTGTGCCAGCAGCAGTGCCATTTGCCAGTACAACACCCACTAGGTTAAACACACCGCCAATGGCAAGTGCGGATGCAATGACTGGCTTACAAAGCTTCCAGCTTAGTCTCTTAGAACTTATATTCTTTGTCATTATTTTTGAGAACTAATAAATAAAGTTAGGTTAAGCACCATTTTGTTAATAACAAAAGGCTAGGGGGCAGCAAGATTCAGATGAGGTCGTGATCATTAAAACGAGTGAACAGCTTAACAATCACAAACTAAGGTTGCTAAAATTCCAATCAATCAAGAGTATGCATTAGTTCAATATCACTAACTCTTTTAAGCTACTTGTGATATTTGATACTAAGCAAAGAAGATTCTTTCAGGACTAAATTGGATTTTTGAGCAAGGTGAAAAGAGACTTGAAAACAGATCTTTTTGAAAGATAAACAATATCAATCTCTTTTTAAGTAGCTTTTGATGTTAATTGTTTCACATACTATTGGATGCCCAATGTGTATGATTTTTTCGCTAAGTCATAGCACGTGTCTTTGAGTTTGTCTGATCAAGTATTTTTTCGGTCACAATATGTGCGAAATATGTGCTTTTTACCTATGTCGCAAATATGTATTGCACTTAAATAAGTAATTGATTGAGTATTTTTTACGTAGGCACTAGCGTGTAATCTATTTTTTGAAGCAAGTAATATCAATCAGTGGCTTTGAGGTATGGGCAGATAAGCTGAAATTATAAAAAGCGCATGGGATCAATTTCTAACTCCCATGCGCTTTTTAATGTTGAGATCTTCTGATCTTGCTCAGAAATTTAGTTCACACAAAAAGATATTGATTATGATTAGGTTACGTCAAATGGAGGTAAGCTGACGATATAGCGATAGCCACTGTTCTGAGAACCTTGAATAGCAATTTCACCACTATGGATATCTGTAAAATGTTGACTGAGCAATAAGCCGAGTTCTTGCCATATGTCGTTGGCTACGATGCCATTCGATGATTCATTACTTTGTATTAAAGGTGTGATTTCTTCGATAATTTCAAATCCATAGGAGGATTCTTGTTCTGATGACAATGATAGAAGTTTATTCTGTTTTGCCCAGTTAATCAATTTCTGAGGTAAGTTTTCGCCGAGCCATGGATTTGAGACCCATGTAGCTAAGTTGAGGCGATCTTCTTTGCGTGAAATATGAAGTCTTATAGTACTACCACTTGTAGATGCTTTGGTAATACTAAGAATAAGGTGGTAAAGGAGTTGTTTGATAATGCGTTTGTCGAGGACCCAGATGCGTGACCCTGGTTCTACCGTTAGATTAAAGTTTAAATCTTCTTTGTTAGATCTTTCTTCTATGGGCTGCAAGCTCTGTTGAGCGAGCATTTCAATGTCTACGGGTGCAAGCGACAGTTCAGAGGATTGGTTGTCAAGTGCCCCCAATTCCATAATCTCATTGGTCAGGGACAGCAGGTTCTGACTACTTTGTAAAACAATTGTTGCGTATTCCTGTTGTTTCTTGGTTAATGGTCCATAAATCTCACGGCTTAGCATGCTGGCCATGCCAGTGATTGCGGTTAATGGATTGCGCAAATTTTGGGTGAGTTGAGAGATTAAACTTGTACGTAAGGTGTCGATTCGATCTTGGCGTTTCTTTTCTGGTGTACCCAGGTGATTGTTCTCTGAGGTGCCCTGTTGAATAGTGCCATCTTTTAACCAACACTGTTTTTCATATTCACTCATTGCCCATCTGGCATTGAGTTCTAGCAGAGCCAGGTCTTGAGATGTATACTGCCGTGGCATGATGTCCATAATTTCTAGGGTACCAATGCAGCATCTGTCAGAAGTCAGCAGTGGGACACCCAAATAAGCTTGAACACCATATTTTTGCACTAAGACACTTTGGCTAAATGCGGGATGCTGGGTTATGTCTGATAGCATTAGCGATTGACCGCTATCAATCACTTGAATGCCAAATGATTCGGCTTTAGGCAGTTCACGAGTGGCGGCGAGCTGATTCATTAGCCCCAAGCTAGATAATCCCATGGTGGCCTTAAAAATCTGGCTCTGGCTGTTAAATACGCTGACTAGACAAATAGGTGCTGCCAATAGCCGAGAAACGCTTTGAGTCGCTTCTTCAAAAATGGGAATGGGTTTAGAACCATTGAGTCTAAGTTGTTCAAGCGCACTCAATCGCATCTGCTCTCGTGCCATGGGCGACGTTCCATCCAGTGAACATGCAGGACGAGGACCCATGGATGTATTGGGTTGCTTATTTGTTCCAGCTGGGGTAGCGCCGTAGTGCATTGCGATACTACTAAGAAGAAGAAATGATCTTATGATTTCATCGTTCCCTGAAGATTGTGTTACTGAACGTCAAACCTCAATAAAACAAGTAATTTGAATATACTTCCCTGTTTTTTCGATAACTCTTTAAATAGTCAAAAAATAGGTCAAAACTGTGGGCTTACAATACAAAAATCTGATTGACAGCTGCTGCTATTCCAGTGGATAGGGGCATTACCCATCATGCAAGGCAACGGGTAGTGTAGGGCTGTGAAACGATGGAGCAATATTGATGCATTGGGTTAGAGTGGTATAGCTTGTTCGGAGCTTAACTATTTGTTGGGACGTTTACTATGCAGCCTGCCTTAGCCGTCGGTAGTCTTTTGCAAAATCGATATCGTATTGTTCGGTTGCTCGGTCAAGGTGGGTTTGGCCGTACTTATCTAACTAAAGACCAAGGGCGCTTTGAGGAAGAGTGCGTGATTAAGGAATTTATGCCGCCCGCAGGTTGCGATCGCTTTTCTAGTAAGGCAGCTCAGTTATTTCAGCGAGAAGCCGAAATTCTATACCAGATTAGTCATCCTCAAATTCCTCAATTCCGGGCTACTTTCGAGCAAGATCAGCGCTTATTTTTGGTTCAGGAGCATATTGAAGGTCTGACCTATCGAGACATTTTGCAACAGCGACCAGGGCAAGCATTCTCAGAAACGGAGATACGCGCTTTTTTGGGGCAATTACTACCCGTTTTGGCTCATATTCATGCGAAGGGTATTATTCATCGCGACATTAGTCCTGACAATATTATCTTGCGACGTAGTGACCAAAAGCCTGTACTGATAGATTTTGGTGTTGTTAAAGAGGTCGTTACTCGGCTACAAACGGGGACGACTGGGGTACAAGCCACAACAGTGGGTAAAGCGGGGTATGCCCCTAGTGAGCAGCTACAGTCTGGGCGGGCTTATCCCTGTAGTGACCTGTATGCCCTGGCAGTTACGGTTTTGGTTTTGATGACGGGCAAAGAACCCCAAGCGCTTTTTGATGACACTACCCTGGGTTGGAATTGGCGACCGTTTGTTCAGGTGAGCGATCGGTTAGCTATGGTGCTGGATAAGGCGTTGAGCTATCGGCCTGGCGATCGCTATCAATCAGTTAGTGAGATGGTACGCGCGTTACAGGATGGTGTGGCTGCACCCAAACCTGCGCCATCAAATCCTCCGGTTCGAGGACCACAAACACAAATGTCTGAAATGCGTACAGTGGCGGTGAGTAGACCGGTGGCGACTGCGGGAGCTACTAGTCAGGTGAGCCAGACGGCCTCATCTGTGTCTAGAACCCGAGTAGTTACTTCCTCAAAACCTAAGGGGACATTGGATAACCCATTGGTACTGGCAGCATTATTTTTGGGTGCAACCCTGTTAGCGGGGTTCGGGGGATGGGCGGTTGTGAACTATTTATTCAAACCATCTCCCCCTGAGCTACCTGGTAACCAAGTACAACCGCTGCCGTTTCCAGAAGATTTGGTGGATCCACCCAACCAGACTGCGCCTCAATCGCCTAAACCCTTGGACCCACCTGAGGATGTTCTCGCTGACTATACAACAACCCTGGCGCTAAAAGAGGGGGATCCGCAAACTGTAGAAGGCGATATTAAACAGGGGGAGACGGTTAATTATCAAGTGGATGGTAAGGCTGGACAAACGCTCCAGGCCACGATAGAGGGCAAAGGCGTTGTATTTTCAGTATTGAATGCTGATGGTAAGGTGTTGCGCGGTGGTCGTCAGGTGTTGGATTGGGAGGGCGATTTACCTGAGGATGGGCTTTATACGGTGCAGATTCAGACGACCCGTGGTACTGATCAGGGTACTTATGAATTGGGTGTGGCTCTGGTGGGGCCGGTTACTGATGATACCGTTATTGATGATGGCAGCGATGTTGATGAGGGGGCTGATGGCGGGGATAGTACGGATGAGGGTGCTAGCGACCCACCGTCTACTGAAGAGGGAACTGGCAGTGATGAACCAGAGCTTCAGGAGCAAGTCTCTACGCAGCGAGTACAGTTCCCTGAAGGGAAAACCGGTATATTATTAGCGAACTCGGTGGGACCAGGTCGAGTACAGCGTTATGTGGTGAATGCTCAACAGGGACAGATTATTACGGTAAAAATTACCCAGGCTAGCGGTCCTGTAACGTTTGATGTGTCTTTCCCTGGTGGCGAGCCGATTGCCAATGCTAAAGGAGTGCTCTACTGGAATAGCTATCTACCGCTGGGTGGAGATTACGCGGTAGATGTGCGGGCTGCCAGTGCGGCAGAATTTACGCTGGATGTTCAGGTTGTTGGTCAAGGAGCTGAGAGTCCGTAGGGAGAACGATGGGTAATGGAATGGGCAATGGATTATTAATTGCGGCAACAGACACCGAGTGCGGGAAGACGGTTGTGACCTGTGCGTTGATGGCCTATTGGCGAAAGTATTGTGCGTCCTGGCAGTTGGGGGTGCTTAAGCCAGTACAGGCAGGTGTAGGTGATCGCGAGTTGTTTCAACGTTTGTTTGATTTGGATCAGTCCCTGGATGTGATCAATCCGGTGTTTTATCAGGCTCCGTTGGCACCACCGATTGCGGCAGCTTTAGAAAATACGAGGGTGGATCTGGCTCCTGCCTGGCGACGGTATAAAGAATTGGGGCAGCAGTGTGACTGGGTATTGGTGGAAGGGTTAGGGGGACTAGGGTCGCCTGTGACTGATGAAATAACGGTGGCGGATCTGGCGGCAGATTGGCGGTTGCCAGTGGTGCTGGTGGTGCCGGTGAAGCTGGGAGCGATCGCAGCCGCTGTCGCTAATGTAGCTTTAGCTCGTCAGCACCGACTAAAGCTACGAGGCATTGTTCTCAACTGCATTACGCCTGAAGCTAAAGAAAAACTAGACCAACTCACTCCACCGGATATGATCAGTAATCTCACCCGTATTCCAGTGCTGGGAGTATTGCCTTACTTTAGGGATCCAACAAATTTAGATCAGCTCAGTGCAGCAGCTCGAGAGTTGAGCCTAGAAACCATTATGCCTACCCAATTTTGGGTGGGTGGGGTGAGTAATGGTGAAAAGGTAAGTAGTGAGCAATAAAGTTAAGCGCTGCCCACCAATCAAGTCAATGTTCAATTGGCGGTCGGGAGAATGTAGGTTTTACCGGAATCAGGTTTATATACTGTAGATGGTAATTTGCATCTGCTGAGGGTCCCATGGTTTCAACGCTGTCTGCCAATATGCGAATTTCCACAAAGCCACCACAGGTGCGAGTCAACATTCAAAAACTGCAGGGGCAACTGGTGGAGTGGCGGCGTCATTTACATCAACGGCCAGAACTGGGGTTTGAAGAGACCATAACGGCTGATTTTATTGCCCAGCAGCTGACTCAGTGGGGGATTGATCACCAGACAGGTATTGCTAAAACTGGGGTTGTTGCGACTATTCAAGGCCATTGCCCTGGCCCAGTGCTGGCTATTCGGGCTGATATGGATGCCTTACCCATCCAAGAACTGAACCAGGTCCCTTATCGCTCACTGCACGATGGTAAGATGCATGCCTGTGGCCACGATGGTCATGTGACTATTGCCCTGGGTACAGCCTATTATTTAGCCCAGAATCGTGATCTCTTTGCTGGGACGGTCAAAATAATTTTTCAACCTGCTGAGGAAGGGCCGGGTGGTGCAAAGCCCATGATTGAGGCTGGAGTGCTGAGCCAGCCTGAGGTGGATGCCATTATTGGTTTGCATATTTGGAATAATTTGCCCCTGGGTACAGTTGGAGTTCGCAGTGGGCCTCTGATGGCGGCTACCGAATATTTTCATTGCACTATTCAGGGGCGTGGGGGGCATGGTGCTTTACCCCATCAGACGGTTGACTCTGTTGTTGTTGGGGCGCAGATCGTGACTGCCCTGCAAACCATTGTGGCGCGTAATATTAGCCCTATTGACTCTGCTGTTGTCACTATCGGAGAGTTTCAAGCTGGAACAGCGGTCAATGTGATTGCTGATAGTGCCCGTCTCAGTGGTACTGTGCGCTATTTTAGCCCAGGGTATCGAGATTTGTTACCAAAGCGCATAGAAGCCATTATTGCAGGTGTGTGTCAGGCCCATGGAGCAACGTATCAGTTTGACTACCATCGTTTATATCCACCTGTTATTAACGATGTCACCATGGCTGAGTTGGTTAGATCTGTTGCCAGTGACGTGATTGAAACTCCAGCTGGTGTGGTGCCTGAGTGTCAAACCATGGGGGGGGAAGATATGTCATTCTTTTTGCAAGAGAAACCGGGTTGTTATTTCTTTTTAGGGTCGGCGAATCCTGATTTGAATCTGGCATATCCCCATCATCATCCTCGATTTGACTTTGATGAAACAGTTTTGGGCAGTGGTGTAGAGATATTTGTGCGATGTGTTGAGCGATTTTGCCAAGAACAATAGATAAGTGAGGGCATTGCATGCAATGCCACTACGGGAGAAAATATAATCTATGGCAACAATCAATATGGTCCAACCAGGGCAAATAACAAAAGAGAGTCGTCATTGGCACGGTACCCTTGATTTACGGTTTGCCAATGTCAATGGTAAGACCTCTCCCTCGAAGAGTTACAGCACTTCTCCTTTACGTGTTCAGCGTCCGTTTTACCCAGCTGCTGCCCCTGAAAATTGTCAGAGTGTGATTGTTCACACAGCGGGGGGAATGGTGGGTGGCGATCAGTTGGATATAACAATTTCGGCAGAACCTGATACCCAAGTGTTAGTAACGACTGCGGCGGCCCACAAGGTTTATCGGAGTCAGGGTGATTGGGCAAAGCAGGTGATTCATCTTAAAGTTGGCGCTGGGGCCTATGTAGATTGGCTGCCTCAGGAGCTAATTTTATTTGATGGAGGGCAATTTCAGCAGTCTCTGAGGGTGGATTTGGAGCCTGGTGCAGTGTGGATTGGGTGGGACGTGACGCGGTTTGGTCGGAGTGCTCGGGGTGAGACGTTGCGGGATGGGGAGTGGCGATCGCAAACTGAAATCTGGCATCAGGGAACACCTTTGTGGATTGATCGACAGCGATTAATCGGTGGTTCTGAAGTCCTGAATAGCCATAACGGTTTAGCTGGTTACCCAGTGGTGGGTACATTTTTGCTACTGGGCAAACCGATTTCTCCAGACCATCTTAGTCGTATCAGAACTTTGCTTGATTCAAAAGTCCCAAAGGGTTGTGAAATCGGGGTTTCCCAATTAGAGCAGGGCCTAGTTGCTCGTTATCGTGGTCCCTCCAGCCAAACTGCTCGTCAATGCTTCATCAGTATTTGGCAGTATTTGCGCACAGAGGTACTAGGCCAGACGGGCTATATACCCAGAGTTTGGGGAGTTTAACCTACTCTTCCATGGCCAGATGAGTCTTGTTTGCTCATTTTGCCTGACCATTATTTTGTCTGACCTTTATTTAGATAACGTTTAGCCTGCAGTTGACTACGACTGATCCTGGTTTAATATCTCTGTTGTGGTCAGTCCCTTGTGCGTCCTATGCAACTCACTCCCCAGGAAAAAGATAAGCTGCTGATTTTTACGGCTGCGCTAGTGGCCGAACGTCGTAAGGACCGAGGGTTAAAGCTTAACCATCCAGAAGCTGTGGCCTATATTTCTGCTGCAATTTTGGAAGGTGCACGGGATGGCCGTACGGTGGCGGAGTTAATGGCCTATGGTACGACGTTACTAAGTCGCGATGATGTCATGGAGGGTATCTCCGAAATGATTCATGAGGTGCAAGTGGAAGCCACCTTCCCAGATGGGACTAAGCTGGTTACCGTGCATAATCCAATTCAATAGAATGTAGGGTCGTTAGATATTTTATGGTTGAGTCCGATAGTTCTGTAAATGGTGGTGGCGGTCTTCAGGATATAGACCTGGATCAGGAAAGTCGTACCCATGTGCTAGAAGCGATTGTTGAGGCATTAGACCGCTATGCGTTTCCAGCGGTGGCGGCTCAAGCTCAGGCAGATATTCGACAGCGGCTGGGTCAGGGGGGGTATAGCGATATTGTGAGTGGGCATCAGTTTGCAGAAACCCTGACCAATCAATTGCAAACTCTAATGTGCGATCGCAGTGTGCAGGTATATTTTAGTGCTGCACCGTTACCGGAGTTGAGTGCTGATACACCACCGACAGCTGCAGAACTGGCTTATCAAAAACAGCAGAGTCAACGACGTAACTTTGATATCAACCAGGTAGAACGCTTGTCAGGAAATTTAGGGTTTTTGCAACTTTATGGGTTTGAGCCACCGGAGTTTTCAGGGGAAACCCTAGCGGCGGCGATGACCTTTGTTACTCATACTGAAGGGTTAATTATTGACCTGCGCTATAACCGGGGTGGTTCACCAGGGATGGTAGCTCTATTGTGTAGCTATTTGCTGCCACCCTATCCGGCGATACACCTGAGTGATGTTAACTGGCCTGCGGAACAGCGGACTCAGCAAAGTTGGACATCGGCCTATGTTGGTGGTCCCCGTTACCTGGATCGGCCTGTGTATATATTAACCGGGCCAGAAACGGCCACAGCAGCAGAAGAATTTGCTTATACATTAAAGCAGCTAAAGCGAGCCACACTTATCGGGGAGACGACTGCAGGGAAAGCCAACCCAGGTGCTGGCCAGCGACTACATGACCATTTTTGGATCTTTCTACCGACGGGACAGGTACTGAGTGCGATTACGGGCGAAAATTGGGAAAATAGTGGGATATTGCCAGACTTTAAGGTACCTGTGGAATTGGCTGTCAAGGTGGCTCACTACATGGGGTTAACCGATTTAAGTAAAAAGTCTGAATTGCTAGGTCAGGAGTTGGAAGCCGCGTTAGAAACGGTTAAAAAACAGCTGGATCAAATGCAGCAAGATCTAATCAGTCAACTTGGAGGACTGCGTTAATGTCTAATAACTCAGCGATTATCCCTGGGGAGCTATTGTCCGCAGAAGGCGAGATTGAACTGAATGCCGGTCGACCTACGGTTACGCTAACGGTAGCAAACAGTGGTGATCGACCGATTCAAGTCGGGTCTCATTTTCACTTTTACGAAGTCAATGATGCTCTGCAATTTGATCGAGACCAGACTAAGGGGATGCGTCTGGATATACCGGCTGGGACAGCGGTAAGATTTGAGCCGGGGGATGAGCGCTCTGTCACGTTAGTTGCGTTGGCGGGCGAACGCCAAGTCTATGGGTTTAACCAACGGGTAGAGGGTAAAATCTAAGACGCTGTACAAAAAATGCCTTTCTAAAGCAGTAGCAGGACGCCTAAAAAATCAGCACTTTGGTTGGTGACAACGCAACAAAAGATTGAGTATGTCTGATATAGGAATAGATTGCTTGAATCAGGAAAGTGTCTCCTGGATAGAGCTTGCGCCTTGTCCATGTCCAGAACTGCAATTTTTCCGAGACGTGGTTGAGTTACCGATGTTTTCTACTTCTGGCGACCACTAGCCCGTTTTAACTGGACGACTAACGTGTACATGTGTTCTGAGAATAATTGACTTTGACTATGTTACGACTACACCATTTTGCTGCGATCGCTTGCCTACAAGGAGTTTTGTTGTTGGGTGATGTACCAGCCTGGGGACAATCCTCTGATAGCGCTGTAGGGCTGCCGGAGGCGATTAGTCCCAATATGGAAGGGATTGTGGATCTTGCCGATACGGATTTATCGCTAGGTGTAGGCTATCTATCGCCACGACGTCGAGCCGGAGTAGAGGCAAGCTGGCTGTCTAGTGTGGAGCTACCTTTGTATAGTCAACCGGGGGGCGAGCATTGGGGCTGGATTTGGCAGGGTTGGCTGATTCCCAATGGTCAGCAGGCGTTTGCCATTGGTCGAGATGCTAGGTTTACGATGGTGAGTGTCGATCCGCTATTACTGGCGTTTCCTATATTAGAAGCGCGTGAGGATGGCTGGTTGCAAATGCAGTACACCGATGGCGGCAGTGCCTGGATTCATCAGGAACAGCTAGATGATCGTGGCATAGAGCTAGAATTTTATGCCTGGGAAGAGCGTTTGGCTGAGGCGAATGTTGTGGACTTACGAAATAGTAATAATACTCAAGTATTGCGATCTCAACCTGAGCGAGGCCGCAATGTTCTTAGCTTAGTAAGCCCCAGTAGCCTGATCGAACCCCTAGAAGTTAAAGACGACTGGATTCGTGTTCGGGTGACCCGTCCAGCCAATGGCTGTGAACCCCTGGCGGGGGCCAGTGAGCAGGAAGGCTGGCTACAGTGGAAAGACAGCGATGGCGACGTTTTGATGTTACCTAGTCGGGATGAATGTGCAGGATAGATCTTTCGGGCTAGATCTTTAAAATGTTCGTTATATACTCGTTAGGGTTTCTAAGCTAGCGTAAGCTATCCAGTGGCTTTGCTTTTAACCTCTACGCCCAGGAGACCCCAATGAGCTACCGCATGGATCGCCGCGCCTATGCTGAAACCTATGGCCCCACTGTGGGAGATCGGGTGCGACTGGCAGATACTGCCTTAGTCATAGAAGTAGAGCAGGACTTTACCACCTATGGGGATGAGGTCAAATTTGGCGGTGGTAAGGTAATTCGTGACGGCATGGGACAATCCCCCATTTCACGGGCGGATGGTGCGGTGGATATGGTGATTACCAACGCCCTGATTCTAGATTGGTGGGGGGTCGTCAAAGCAGATCTTGGCATTAAGGACGGTCGCATTGCCAAGATCGGTAAGGCCGGTAACCCATATATTCAGGACAACGTAGACATCATCATTGGCCCTGCCACTGAAGCTGTGGCAGGCGAAGGGATGATTGTCACAGCTGGGGGAATTGACTCCCACATTCACTTTATTTGTCCACAGCAGATAGAGACAGCCATTGCTAGTGGTGTAACCACCATGATTGGTGGTGGCACTGGGCCAGCAACAGGCACAAACGCCACCACCTGTACCCCCGGAGCCTGGAATATCTATCGCATGTTGCAGGCAGCGGATGCATTCCCTATGAATCTGGGTTTTCTCGGTAAAGGCAACAGTGCTCAGCCTCAGGGCCTAGTAGAGCAGGTACAGGCGGGGGCCATGGGGCTGAAACTGCATGAGGACTGGGGGACTACACCTGGGGCAATTGATACCTGTTTGGGAGTAGCCGATGACTTTGATGTACAGGTAGCCATCCACACCGACACCCTAAACGAAGCGGGGTTTGTTGAAAACACCATTGCCGCCTTTAAGAATCGTGTGATTCACACTTATCACACTGAAGGTGCAGGTGGTGGCCATGCACCAGATATTATCAAGGTCTGCGGTGAAGCTAACGTATTGCCTTCATCCACCAATCCCACCCGTCCCTACACTCGCAATACCCTGGATGAGCATTTAGACATGCTGATGGTTTGTCATCATCTGAGTCCCAGCATTCCTGAGGATGTGGCTTTTGCCGAGTCCCGTATTCGTCGTGAAACCATTGCTGCTGAGGATATCCTCCATGACCTTGGGGCCTTTAGTATGATTGCCTCCGACTCTCAAGCTATGGGTCGGGTCGGGGAAGTGGTCATCCGCACCTGGCAGACGGCCCACAAAATGAAGGTGCAGCGTGGTGCCCTGACTGAGGATTCTGACCGTAACGATAACCATCGTGCAAAACGCTATGTGGCTAAATACACAATTAACCCTGCCATTACCCACGGCATTGCCCATGAGGTGGGATCTTTGGAAGAGGGTAAGCTGGCAGATATCTGTCTGTGGAAACCCGCATTTTTTGGCGTGAAGCCTGAGATTGTAATCAAGGGGGGAGCGATTGCCTGGGCGCAGATGGGTGACCCCAATGCCAGTATTCCAACACCGCAGCCCATTCATATGCGACCTATGTTTGGTAGTTATGGTGGAGCTATTGGTAGTACATCGCTTACCTTTGTTTCTAAGGCGGCAGTTGAGGCCGATATTGCCCACCAGATCGGTCTGCAGACAACTACTGTTGCTGTAAGCGGTTGTCGTAATCTGAGTAAGGCCGATATGAAGCTCAATGACTACCAACCCACCATGGAGGTGGATTCTGAAACCTATGAAGTGCGAGCCGATGGACAATTACTCACCTGTGAACCTGCAGAAGAGTTACCCATGGCCCAGAGATATTTCTTGTTCTAGAACACAAAGGTACTTAAAGCAAAGGTCTTGGTTGCGCCATGGCCGAGATCATTACACTAAAGTGCAGACATCTAAATAACTCAGATGCAATGACTCAAATACACAAATTATTCCTTCATTAGTCAGTGCTTCTGAGTATCTGCTACGAAAATCCTTTAGGTTATGACCGTCTTTCAACACACTAGTCTTATTGCTGCATCCCCCGAAGAGGTATGGCGTTTTCATGAACGTCCCGACGTTCTTAATTTGCTTACTCCGCCCTGGCAACCTGTCGAAGCTGTTCGTCGTGACGGGGGGCTAGGCCCTGGGGCCGTTAGTGAGTTTCGCCTATGGTTAGGCCCTATTCCCATCACCTGGCTTGCTCGCCATACTGATGAGTACGAACCTAATCGTCTGTTTACCGATATCCAGGAAAGCGGCCCATTAGATGCTTGGACCCATCGTCATCGATTTGAGCCAGAGGGGGAACAGACCCGGTTGATTGACGATATTACATTTACGTTACCGATAGAGTGGGCCAGTGAACCGATAATTGGTTGGTTTGTCCTGCAGCGTCTGAGGGATATGTTTGAGTATCGACATCAGGTGACGCGGGAAGCTTGTGAGCAATTATTCTCAAAATCCCTTCCCTCTCCTTAAGGAGAGGGATTTAGGGTGAGGGGACCTATGCGATATCTGTTGGTAGGTTATCTTTTTGGTTTAACTGTTGCAACTGTGTCCGCATTACCTGCTCCAGCATGGTTCTTGGCACCTCAACGCCCTGGCCTTTGCCCTTTTCCTGCATGAAAATAATACTGTCCACCTGCTTGAGTGATAGAAGCTGAAACAGTAAGTGGGTACTTGGATGAGGTAAAGCCATCATCTGAGGATTATCGGCTGCGCTAGCTGCTGCTGATTCTAACGATGGGTATGCATAAATAACCGTCTTAGTTGCGTTTGGATCTTGCCGACCGCGAAGGGTGGTCATCACCCATCCCTGGCCTAGCGACTGGATGACATAGTACAGCTGCTTTGGCAGTTGGCCCGCAATTTCCTTTAGTAAGGGCGCAACTAATAAGATAGCTTCGCCCGTTATCTGATCCGGAGCTTCATCAATCAAAGTTTGAATTTGTTTTTCGATATCCATCCGATTTTTTTGATAGTTTCGTGAAAATTACTGACTTTTGTTAGAACGTGCGGAAAACTGTCTATGCTCAGGTGAGGTAATGCCTGAGACGTGCTAGCTGTAATGACCACGCTGCTAATGCTTGAGGAAACGTCTACAACACTTGTAGAAGCACTGAATAAAGAAGTTTTGCTGCTGCTTAAGCAAGCGACCAAAACCTCTGAAAGAAGCTGCCAGGCCGTTGCTAATCGCATCTGTAGCGAATCGCTACGTATTTGTACAGAAAGCCAACGCATTCAAGACTCTGGAGATGTAAAAAGTTGGGCATTTAACCTCGCTCATCATCGGGTTGACCAGTGCATTCGCTATTACAAACTTAGCTCTGAACGGGGGCGAATCGAGCTGCATAGTACCCTCAGTGCCATTATTTATCGATATATTTCAGTTCCCTACGCTCAGACTAGTTATCAGGCACGTCTTTCCCTGATTGAAGATTTTCTACAAAATTTTTATAGCGAAGCCATTAATGCTTTTCGGCGGGAAAATCAGATGGCAGCTAACTTTCAACCCCGCACTGTCCTGGAACTGGCCGAATATATGGCGTTTACTGAGCGCTATGGTAAACGTCGTATTCCCCTAAGACGAGGTCGGAGTCAGCAGCTGATTATTTTGCGTGCTCAAACCTTTTCTAAACAGCAGCCTCCAGAAACTGCGGTGGACATTGAGCAAGCCACTGAGGCAGCCAATGAAAACGACCAAGCGTGGAAAAATGCCCCCGTCCAGCGTCTGCGGGAAGAAATTTTGCTTCAGTCAGATACTCAACCGGAGGATAATCTGCGGGAGCGCGTGGTGGATGAGCTGATGGTCTATCTCAAAGAGAAAAAGCAGGAGGACTGTGCTGACTACTTTAGTTTGCGGTTAATGGATTTACCCGCCAGTGAAATTGAGGCGCTACTAGGTCTGACATCCAGGGAGCGAGATTACCTGCAACAGCGATTTAAGTATCATTTGCTGCGTTTTGCCTTGACCCACCATTGGGAATTGGTGCACGAATGGCTCGGTATCGAGTTAGAAAAAAACTTGGGATTAACGCCTCAACAGTGGGATCACTTACAAGAAAAAATGGATCAAAGCCAGACAAAGCTATTGCAGCTTAAGCAACAGGGACTTTCTGATACCGACATATCCCAGACATTGGGCTTAAGCTTGACTCAAATTAGAAAGCATTGGTCTAAACTTCTGGAACAAGCTTGGGAATTGCGTAATTTATCAGTTGGTTGATGATCAGCCAGTGAAGTCTTTTGTGTGTGTTGCCAGCCGAGCTAAATTTTTTACACTCTCGGCTTTATTATCCGGATCAGGGACATTTATTCATGAATAGTGAGTCAGAAAATTTGAAGCGTGTATTGCTAGAGTTTTTAACTTTTGACCGCTCGGCATCCTCTATATCAGGGAGTGAGCCTACCCCACCGACAGGATCCAACCCATCAGCAGTTTGTGCATCTGAAGTCGGGTCTGATGCTGGTTCAATTGATTATTTATTTGAAACGGGTCAGTCGTTTAACTTCGGAGATAAAACCACTGTGCAAGATCGTTTCCACACACTTTTAAAGCACCGATTCCAAACAGAGTTCGAAAATCGGCCCCCTCTGTTTCCTTGGGAAGCAGAAGTGCGTGAGTATCCGACTGAGATACCCATGCCTGCCTATGCCCAACCCATAAGCCGCCTGTGGCTTGAAAATCCACTTCGGTTCAGTATTTCAAGCAAGCTGCCTGAAACTGTTCTTCATCAGTTATTAGACCGTTGCCAAAGTATGGCTCAGTCTACGCAGAAACAAGGTGTAAAGCTTGTCAAAATTGTGGAGTCTATGTTTCCAGATTCCCTGGATGCATTGGAACCCATTGCTAATATTGTTTTAACTCCCGCCTTTCGGGATCCCACCCTCAAAGAAGCCACGCTGCAGGAGGTTGAAAACCTAGCAGGTGGATATGACCAGGCGACTCCAGAGCAGCAGATTGCCTTGGCTATGTTGGCATCGATGGAAATTATGTCGGCTCTGGCATTAACGGTATCGACTGCTGAGCCTACGATTGGTCGTGATTGGGTAACTCCTCAGGGTGTGGTTCATGTGGATGTGAACTATACAGGCGCGGTGCTGATTATTAATGCCACTATGCCGGTAGGCGGCATGATTCAACTGGTAGGCGCTGATGCTGATAGCCGGTCATCTCGCCCTGAAGCAGGCTTGCTAACCTTGGCGCAAACGGCTCCAGTGATTGGTGCTTCATATTCTTTGGAAGTTTCTTTAGACGATGATTGTCAACGACCTTTGCGCTTTTCAGTCATGGTCGTAGAGGCATCAGCGAGTTAAGCCCGCTAGGATAAGAAAACGCTGGCTAATGTGTTTGTGCGTTTACCTAATATGGCTGTTCCAAGTTCTACCTCCCATAATTCGCCTAAAGGTTTGAGATCACCATGGCGGCAGTGGCTTTCAGCCTTGCCGCCATCTGTGTCTGAAGACTCAATTATGTTGCGGGTTTTGGTGCAGTGTTTGGTAACGGTGGGGATTGGTAGCCTGAATGTTGCTGCCGCTGGGGTGACTGATACATCCATGGGGAATTTACTGGCCATTCCCCTTAGTGCTGTAGGTGCCTATTGGAGCTGGCGTAGCCGTCGTCGTCGTAATATTGCTGCTAAATTTTTGATTGCCTTGGGTATGTTGGTTGCCCTGGCATTTTTTTTAGGGCGAATGCTTCGGATACCAGGGGATACCAGGATTGTACTGGCAGAACTGTTGATCCATTTGCAGGTGCTCCACAGTTTTGACCTGCCTCGTCGTAAAGATCTGGGCTATTCCATGATGATTGGTTTGATTTTGGTGGGTGTAGCAGCCACTATCAGTCAAACCTTGGTGTTTGGTCCATTTTTACTGCTGTTTCTATTGCTGGCACTACCAGTTCTGGTTTTAGATTATCGCTCTCGATTAGGGTTATTGCACTGGCGGGGATTGGCAGTGGCGCTACCGTTGCGTCAGCTGGGGGGGATCATTGCCGCTGTGCTGGGGCTGGGGTTGATGATTTTTGTGGCGATGCCGCGGCTACCTGGTTATCAGCTACAAACGTTTCCGGTGAGTGGCAGCATTGACGTGACTGGGGAAGTGAGTGAGCGCAAGATTTTTAACCCAGGTTATGTAAATCGCGGTGATGATAACCCTAGGGCAACAGATAATAACCCAGGTGATGGAGTTAGCCCTGAACGGGGTCCCGGTCGCATTAGTCCTGATTTTTACTATGGCTTTAACCGCAGAATTAACCAAAACTTGCGGGGAGAGCTAGAACCCAAAATCGTCATGCGAGTGCGATCGCAACGCGCTGGTTTTTGGCGTGTCATGGCGTTTGACAAGTACACTGGTCAAGGTTGGGAGGTATCTCGAAATGATAGCCTTGTCGATCTTAGACGTGAACCTCTGTCCTATCGGTTTTTGCCACCGCGTCTGCATCCCTTGGGACAAACCCAAGAGGTGGTTCAAACCTATACTATGGTGCAGGATTTCCAGAACCTGATTCCTGTACTGTATGCTCCAGAATCAGTTTATTTTCCAGCCGATGAGCTGGCGATGGATCCGGAAGGAGCCATGCGTCCCTCGGGTTTGTTGCCAGAAGGGCTTACCTATACGGTGGTTTCTAGAGTCCCCGTACGGGATCTGGCACAGCTTAACCAAAGTACTACAGACTATAGCAAGTCGATTCGCCAGCACTATTTGCAGATACCCCCTGAGATTAGCGATCGCATTCGGATGGAGACCGAACGTTGGCTAGCCACAGCAGAGGAGCCCCTGACCACACCCTACGAAAAAGCCGACTTTTTAGCCCAAGTATTGCGGGATAATTACACCATTGATACAGACCTACCGTTCTTTGATGCAGACGAAGATCTAGTCAGTGCTTTTTTATTCAAATACAAAGGCGGCACCCGCGATCAGTTCTCTACAGTGTTAACGATGATGCTGCGGTCCATTGGAATTCCGGCGCGTTTGTCAACAGGATTTGGTCCAGGGCAGTTTAACGCCTTTACTGGGTTTTATATTGTGCGTAATACCGATGCCTATGCCCTGACCGAAGTATATTTTCCTGACCAGGGTTGGTTTTATTTCAATCCCATTCCCAATACCCTGCTGTTTTCACCTGACGATAGTGGTGCGCATCCCTTTGCCGTACTACGACAGCTGTGGCGCATATTTGTCGGGGTTTTACCAGCCCCTGTTGCCCAATTTTTGCAACGCGGTTTTCAATGGTTGATGGTAGTGATTGGGATGGTACTGAGCTTGCTGACCCGCCTAAACGGTCAGGGGTGGCTAAGTCTTTTATGGTGGGCTGTAGGGTTGACAGGGTTAGGGTTCTTGGGTTGGTTAATTGTCCAGGGTTGGCGACGTTGGCAACGTCAACTGAGACTTAACCGTCTTGATCCAGTGGAACAAATTTACCAACAAATGTTGTGGGTGCTTGCCCAGCAAGGCTATGGCAAACGGGCCAGTCAAACCCCGTTGGAATATGCGGCAGAATTACAGCAGCACTCAGATTTTCGTCAGGGTAATTTGGTCCGCCAGATGGTTGATCGCTATGTGGGTTGGCGCTATGGCAACCAATCGTTAAACGTAGATGGATTGCAAGGAGATTTACAAACCTTGAAGCGCTCTGGGCGCTAGCACTCTGGTGGTTGTTTCTACCCGCAATTTCATTAGCTTTTTGGACAGCCTTAATAATAGTCATCCGTTAGGGCGAGGTATCTGTCAATAAACGTAGCCAGCTAGGATGCTGAAAAAAACTGTTGACATCTATCAATGCTCCTAACGGTTAATACCATTATGATTGCCTACAATCACGTTAGTGATATCAACCTTGTCCACCTCCAGAACTGTAGTTTTGCCGTCAAGGAAACTCCAGGTTTCAAATTGGACTTGGTTCAACATCTGTCAGGTTAGTTAGGACGGTGGGTATTCCTAAAATCCTTGATGTACCAAGCTAACCTGACCCGTAATCGGCGAATTTATCCGTTGATTGCTACAAACGCGACATAAAAGAGGTCAGCTCGTGGTCAGTCTAAAACAGCTTGTTAAAAATCCCCTCAAAGTATTTGGCAATGGTTTGAAACCTTCCCAGGCATTTCAAACAGACGTTTTTGATAGTCATGTGATGACTACCTATGGGCGTTTTCCTTTGGCCCTGACCCGAGGAGTAGGCTGTCGTGTATGGGATGACAAGGGCAGTGAGTATCTGGATTTTGTCGCTGGCATTGCTACCTGTACATTAGGCCATGCCCATCCGGTCATGGTGGAGGCAGTGACCCAGCAGATTCAAACGCTGCACCATGTTTCCAATCTGTATTACATTCCAGAACAGGGAGCCCTGGCCCAATGGCTGACAAGCCATTCCTGTGCAGACCGAGTATTTTTCTGTAATTCGGGGGCGGAGGCGAACGAAGCAGCGATTAAACTTGCGCGCAAGTATGGTCACACTCAACTGGGTATCGAGGAACCTGTTATTATCACTGCTAATGAAAGTTTCCATGGGCGTACTCTAGCAACCATTACAGCCACTGGTCAGCCTAAGTACCAAAAGAACTTTGCGCCACTGGTGCCTGGGTTCCACTACGTACCATTTAACGATAGCGAGGCATTGGAAAGTGCGATCGCATCCTTGAATGCCAGTGGTCCCAAGGTTACGGCTATCCTGTTAGAAGCTCTGCAGGGAGAAGGTGGCGTAAACCCTGGCAATATTCAGTATTTCCATCGGGTGCGAGAGCTGTGTGACCAACACAAGATTTTATTGATCCTGGACGAGGTACAAGTAGGCATAGGCCGTACGGGCAAACTCTGGGGTTATGAAAACCTCGAGATTGAACCTGATGTCATCACTGTCGCCAAAGGCTTGGGGGGTGGAGTTCCCATTGGCGCTATGCTCTGCAAATCCAGCTTTGATGTGTTTCAACCGGGTGATCATGCCAGCACCTATGGAGGGAATCCATTTGTATGTGGTGTGGCGCTTGCCGTTTGCCAGACCTTAGAGTCAGAGAATCTGATGGCCAATGCTAGTGCCAGGGGGCAGCAATTACGTCAGGGCCTCCTGCAATTAGTCGATACCTATCCCAATTTATTTGAGCAAGTGAGAGGCTGGGGATTGATCAATGGTCTTGTAATCAAGATAGAGGCACCGTTAAAATCCCTTGACATTGTTAAAGCAGCTATGGCTAAAGGATTACTATTGGTACCGGCAGGTCCCAATGTAGTTAGATTTGTCCCACCTTTAGTGGTAACCACATCGGATATTGACGAAGCCCTTGAGAAGCTCTCAGCTGCCATCAAAAATGTAATTTAGAACACAAATAATCATAACTAAAAGATGGGTTTGTATTCTCTTTAAAGAATATGAGCCCATTCTTACTATAATCAATGATACGGAATCTTGATTACTAGTCCCCGATATCGTGTGATTACTAGCTCCTGATGTCGTGAGGGCAATCACACGGGATTGTCTCTGTAGGCTGATGCCTCTTAATAGGGTTTAAGAAATCAGGATTGGGTATACTCATGGCATTGTTATTGTCCTATAAAACGAATTTATTTGATTGGTAATCCCTAAAGGTTCCCTAAAAATACGACAAATTACGTATATTTACTATTTTATGTTGTGATTATTTGTCAATTCCCAGCATTCCTAATGAGGACTATACTATTAGGCAGTGTATCGCCGAGCTTGTACGCAGGTAAGTTATTGGAATAGATCTTCAATGTCATCTCCCATTATTCTTGTTGGGCTCCCTCGTAGTGGTTCAACGCTAGTATCCCGGATATTAAACGAGAGTCTCAATTGTTTCGTTATTAACGATTTTTACTATCTTCAATATGTTGAAAGCGTTAATGGTTATACCAAGTCTGATCAGCATACTAAAGCACTCTTAGTTGATTTCATTGTCAGTCAGGTTAGAAACCGCACAAAACCAGAGGATTTAGACGATGAAGTTTGGTTTGGGCTTCCTTTCTCAGAGATAGAATTACAAAAAATTAGTGCCTTCGCAGATGCTTATAAGGCAAATGGCGAGACTAAAACATGGGCGCAAATTTTGCAAGATATTATGGAGTTTTTAGCTGAATTAGCTAATAAACCAATTTGGGGATACAATACACCGCAAGATTATTTGAACTTTAATGTTATTTCTGATGCATTTTTAGATGCTAAATTTATTTTTCTTCTGCGCTCACCCCTAGCAACATTACTGTCATATAAGTATTACTGGACAACCGCTCCTAAGTTCCACAATGATAGGGGCCGTTATCATCCTGTTGTTCAGTCCTTGGCCTGGAAGACTTGTGTTAATACCTACTTTGATCTTAGGCAAGAACATGGTCAATCCTGTTGTATGCTGATTAAATTTGAGGAAGTACTTAATAATACTGATAAGGTTTTAGCTGATATTAATAATTTTGCAGGTATTGAGTTTCCTGAGATAGATCTTGCTGCCTTTGGTCATAATTCTTCGTTGAGTAAGAGTGGTAAAGAGAGTCAGCCAAAGAGAATTACGGGGCTTGAAGCCAAGATTTGCTACCTTTTGACTAGAAAAATGTTGCCTCAGCTAGGCTATGACGATTTCTCAAATCAAAAAGTGGGATTTGTAGATTTCTTCAATTTGTTAATGACTACGTTTAGAAACTCTGCTTATTATTTTCGTCAGATTGTTTTTTCTCGAAATGTGCGCAAGAGAGTTTTTAAGTTTTTGAATCAGGTTACTTTCCAGACTGAACATTAGATAATTGTTGACTTTGTATGGCTCTCAAAAAAGACCTGTAGAATTTTTTAATTCTATAGGTCTTTTAGAAATCCTGGTTAGTAGCAGTCAATATCGCGGGGCATCCACAAGGGAGTGCCCCTGCAGGATTGCTCATTTTAATCGGGTTTAATGAATTCGGATTGGGTATTAGGCCGCAAAGGTTTTTGCTAATGTTATCCGAGTTAGGTTGAGGATCTTCAAATAGATTGACTGCTGGTAAACTGCCTTAGTGAGGCTCACTAAGGCAGCTTTGAGAGGCTTGTAGACTAAGTGATCTGATAGTTATCGCCAGCCAATCAATGCTTGTCTTTGTCGAGGGGACAGCATAGTTTGAATGGTTGACCAGGCATCATTTTCTTCGTAGGGGCACCATTTGCGGCATAGGGTGATGTTTTTTGGGGCCATGGATGTATAGGCCAGGGTCAGAGAATAGCGCTCTTTTTTAGGGACTGAAGCGTGGTGAAAAACGCTGACCGTATCTGCAATAACAACCGTGCCTCGTGAGCCCAGGCATTGTTGCCATGCCTGGGGAGGAACTACTTGAGCCATGTCATGATCGCGGATAGTGTTTTTCACATGACGAAATTGCTTGTAAGAGGGTGTGTGCTTTTTAGGAATATACTCAAATGGTCCGCTATCTTCCCCAACATCGTTAAGGTAAATAATAACTTTAACGACTTTGTAGTCTTCACCATCCTGATGCCATAGACGTACACCTACTTGTTTGTGGTTAGGGACTTCTCGACGTAACGCACATCCCAAGTAAGCCACAGGCTGCTGTAAATAGCTTTCGATCAAATTTAGCCATCGTGGCTGTAACCCCCATGTAAACAGATCGGGGTATGCCATAAGTTTAGGAGCATTGATACCTGTACTATGACTGGCTGCTGCACGCTCTCCTTTGAATTCTACTGAGGAACCCTTGGGTAAACGCTTCAATGCAGAATCTGCTAGCGATAGCATTGTTGATGTGTCCAGTAATGCTAAATCGTTCAGTGTTGTTGTGCACACGCCTTCATGACGCAGCTGAGAGACTAGTAAACGATCCTGTGTGTTGAGTCTGTGACTTGGACGTAGCTGAAAACTTCGTAAGTGAAAATTAGCTTTTTTAGACGCTCTTGTCACAACATCGGGAACTTTTAAGAGCATATGTTGTCGCGGGTTAATGATATACAAACACACCACCCTCTGATCGCCTGAGCAGGAGATGAAAGTCCGTTTATAACTGTCTCCGAATGGGGAATAATAGGTGCTATCTGTATGAGAGATAAAAAATCTAGCTAAACTTGAAACTAAGTAGGTGGTCCTAATTAGCTATCAAATATTGAGGTCCCTTTGCCCAGTTCTGGGGGAGACTGATTCGAAGCCCCAAATCTAGAGGCTTGGGAGTAAAATCTCGAAAGTTAAACAAGTTGTTCGCATTTTATAAAGAATTGAACTGACCCACTTATACACCGAGAAAATAACCTGACAGTTTGTTGAATAGATGATGGCCTTGGACGGAACCTAGGAAGGTTTAGGGTGTTAGGACAAAAATGACACAGACTAGATAGATTCTCCTAGACCACCTGTGTTTTATTAACCTGAAAAATACAAATTGAAAATCTTTTGTTAAGGAGGTGTCAAAGCGCTGCTCAGCAGCGCTTTTTGTAACTCAAAACTTCGTGTCTCTACGCACAAGTGCGTATCTTATTTCAGCCAGGTTTACGGTGCTAATAGATGGCCATTCTTGACGTGTAGTACTTGTGAAGATGTAAGCCACTTTGTATCGAATGAGCCTAGGTGGGTAGTGGTGATTAAGGTTTGAAATCGCTCTTGGATGGTATCGAGTAACTGGTTTTGGCGATTTAAGTCCAGTTCAGCTAGCACATCATCAAGTAACAATAATGGTGGTTCTCCTACCACGTCTTCAATTAACTGGAGTTCAGAGAGTTTAAGGGCCAATACCAGAGTTCGCTGCTGCCCCTGGGAACCGTATTGACGAGCTGGTGTAGTATTGATAAAGAAGCTGATGTCATCCCGGTGAGGACCTACCAATGTAGTGCGTTGGTAGTATTCAGCCATGGCGCGGGCTTGTAATTTTTCTAGAAATGCCTGTTGAATGTGGCTAGCATCATCGCTATCGACATCCACATTAGGGCTGTAGTAAATCTCTAGTTGTTCACTGCTACCGCTAATGGCTTGATGCCAAGATTGGGCAATGGGAATCAGCCGTTGTAGCATACGTGCCCGTCGTCGAATGACACGAGTGCCCAGGGTTACTAGTTGAGTATCCCATAGGGCTAGCTGAGTGGGGTCAAGCGGGGGGGGCTGATCAGAGTCGGCAGTGTGTTGTTTGATAAACGCGTTGCGCTGTTTGAGGACCTGATTGTACTGCTGCAGAATATGAACATAGACTGGCTCTAGCTGCATCAGCAAGGTATCAGTCCAGGTGCGCCGGATGCCGGGACCGCCGCGTACCAGATCCAGGTCTAAGCAGGAAAATTGAACTGCATTGAGACACCCCAGGAAGTCTTGTTGTCGTCGAAGCGTTTCTCCATTAATTATCGCTGTGCGCCGACTGCCCCGGCGTAACGTCAGTTGGAGGGAGGATAGGCCCAGTTCTCGTTTGAGATTGGCCCGAATTTGGGCGGTGGGCATATCGGTTTGGATCAGGTCGCGATCGCGACTACTCCGATGGGACTTTAGCGTAGCTAGTAATTCCACTGCCTCTAACAGGTTAGATTTGCCCTGGGCATTTTCCCCCAGCAGAATAGTCTTGGGTGCCGAAAATTCGACGGCCTGGTCACCGTAGTTGCGAAATTGTTTGAGGTGCAGAGATTGAAGAAACATAGATAGCCAGGACGCTAACCTAGTGAAGTGTCAAAGCTAAAAGTTGGGATGCGGCATTGATGAAGAGTAAAGGGTAAAGAGTGACTTTTCATCCCTTTAACTCGTTACTTTTTACTGACCTCGTCCTAAATCTTAGTTTTGATAGACCACTAGTCTAGGATTAAACCTTATCTACAGCCAGTGAAACGGGCAGCATCTGGTTGAGATGAATCGTTTGTTCACCACACCAGTCTAAAACCCGGTTCCAGGCCCACCAGCGGTCGGGGTCCTTTAGTTTGTGTTGACAGGCATTGCTGCTGATATAGCCTACATGGCCCCCTTGGGCAGTCATGATTAAATCTATGGCCGAGTTAGCGGCACACTGGGTCTGGATATCGGGTACGAGGGTGGGGTCAAATAGCGGATCGTCAGCGGCGTAGATGATTAGCGTAGGCTTTTTGAGTTCTGGTAAAAGATACAACCCGCTGGTGGCTCTGTAATAATCTTCTACGGATTTAAAGCCTAGACGTCCGATCACCATTTCATGGTCAAAGCTCCAAATGCTGTGCACACGTTCAGCAGCAGCTGGATCAAAGGCGTTGGGGTGGTCTTGTAATAGCGTTTGCAGTAGTCGCTTAAGTTTGCGAGTGATGGCTTTTTCCAGGTATTTGCCGAGGGGGGCGTTGGTTAGGTATTGGAGCGATCGCAACGATTCCAACGCCGGACAAATCACTGCACACCCACCAATATCCTCTGAGGATAGGTCTAGATCGGCTCCCCACTGAGGTAAGTCCTGGGCTGCCTTGATACCCCACAACGCTAGCAGGCCCCCCAGGGAAAATGACGTAAACCAAATGGGTGTGGGACAGCCCATGGCCTTGGCGGCGGCTGCAATTCTGACAAAGTCCTCCCCTTCGTAAAGACCGTCGGAGGTTAGGGTGGGCGATAATTGGGCAGTTTTGCCATGGGCACGCCAATCGTAAATTACCACGGCATAGCCCTGGGCATAGGCTTTACGCCCCATAATGCGCAGAAACCATTGGTTGTCGAGGTCCCCTGTGATGCCATAGGTGCCGATAATCGTGCCTTGCGGATTCGGCGGGATAGCCACCAGACCAAAAATGGGCACCCCTTGCGCACCTGTGAAAATGGTTTCCTGATAGGTGGGCTCTGGGTCAGATAGGGTAGATTGCCAGTGTTTACCCGCTCGTACTCCCGCATGAATCGTCATCAGTAAGCCATTGGTCAGTGGCCAGGGTGCCTGATAGGGAATGGAGTTCATTGGGAGATGCGGCTGATGTGTAAGATTTCACTATGCCATAAGTCTGCTGGGGAATCTGTATAGGTGATTCAAGCGGAATAGCAATCGGGCAATGTAAGCTTCCAAAAAAATTAGCGACAGTTATTGACAGTGCAAGGCTAAAAGCTGCTAATATACATTAGCTGGTGGCTACTACTAGCTAAGTACTGGTTAATCTAGTGCTTGCTTTTACACAATGGGGTGTGGCCAAGCGGTAAGGCAGCGGGTTTTGGTCCCGTCATTCGTAGGTTCGAATCCTACCACCCCAGTTAGTTTCAGAGATTAACTAAAAGGATTTGCCGCAAGTTTGCCGCAAGTATTTTCAGGTTAAGGTACATGGTTCGACGCAATCTTGGCATTGACTACAATAGTCATGCTGATCCTCAATAACCTGATTGAGAAGGGTGAAGTAAAAGATGGTTCAAGCAATTGCGATTTCTGAGAAGACTAGTCTGTATGACCTGAAAAAAGAGTTTGGATTGCAGCCAGTTGCTGACGACTCTACCTTTTCTGAATTGAAGGATAACCTGCCTGAATTGACTGCTCAGGAAAAAGAACGGCTTGATCAGGTGCAAGGGCATTTTCTAGCCTTAACGGAGCGATCGCTCATTTCCGAAAACCTGGTCAAAATGGCAGTCGTTTCTCCTTTGCTAGAGCTAGCAGGGTTTTACAGCAGGAATACTCAGGTTCGTGATGAATTTCCGGTTGAGATTTCAGGACAGGACGAGGGGACTCTTTATCGTGGCCGTATTGATATCTTGGTCTTTCAAGAGAAACTGTGGGTGGTAATGATTGAATCCAAACACAGCGAGTTTTCCCTTAATAAAGCAATGCCTCAAGGGTTGGCGTACATGTTAGCAAGCCCAAATGTAAATAGTGAGCCACCTCAGGATACGTTTGGTTTGCTGACCAATGGCAGCGATTTTCGTTTTCTGAAAGTTATCCATAAACCGACTCCAAGCTATAGTGTATCGGCTATTTTTTCTTTGATAGATCCGGGAAATGACCTCTACACCGTACTACAAATCTTGAAACTGTTGGCCCAGAAGGTTTTGATGCACAAACAATTGCAACATTAAAAATAATTAGCGGTGTTGGTGAGTCAACATTTCATTACATGGAGTAAATCCTCTTGGAAGCGTGCTCGGTAGGCCTCGAATAGTTGAATGGGGTCAAGGTTAATATCAGTGGAAAAGAGCAAGGCATAGCATAGTCGTTCGGGATGTTTACGATTGAGCAGATACACCACTCGAATCTTGCGCCTGAGGCAAACAGACCAGACAACCGCTGTGTAGAGCAAGTCCAGAGGTTACTGAATGGACTTACAGGAGAAGAACTGCCTTCGCCTTCTTGTGTCCCAGAAGAAGATGCTCATACTGAATGATCTTATTGAAGACTCATGAGTGTGATTTTGTTTAGCTAAGATAAATCTTGATGTTTTGGGTATCGTAATCAAAATGTGGAACCGAAACGATATCTATAATGGCGTGTGCGATCGCACTAAAATAGAGATCCCCTTGCTGAGGAATACCTGATGCCTTCGCCGCTGCCTGGAATGGATCCTTATCTGGAACACCCACGTTCCTGGCCAAACTTCCATCATCGGTTAATTAGTGCGATCGCTATGCTCATTGACAGAAGTCTTAACCATCTTTTTGGCTAGAAGATTGATCGCTTTTAGCCTCAATTTCCTGGAATGCAGTCTCTAATTCAATTTCCAATTGCTCAATAGTGGGTAGGCTACATTTAATTGTCTCTGGCAACTCATCACTCAGTTGATAGGTCGCAACGCCAATAGGTCTTTGAAGATCTTGAAGTGCAAATTCGACCGTTGTTTTACGTTTACTACGGCACAGAATAATCCCTATGGTTTGATTATCGCCATCTGCACGGAGATAATGATCAACTGCTGAGACATAGAAATTCATTTTGCCTGAAAATTCAGGTATAAATTCTTTCATTTTGAGGTCGATGACAATATAGCAGTGTAATCGAGTGTGATAAAAGAGCAAGTCCAGACGGTACTCGATATCATCCACAACCACTGGATATTGACTACCCAAAAAAGCAAATCCCAGACCTAGCTCTAGTAAAAAATCACGAATATGTTCCAGCAATCCTCGTTCTAATTCACGTTCTAGAGCATCCTGACCAAGGGTTAAAAAGTCAAAATTGTAGGGGTCCTTAATCAATTCCTGTGCCAGCTCTGATTGCGGCTTGGGCAGGGTTTTCTCAAAATTAGTAACAGCGCTACCCTGACGATGGTACAAACGAGTATCAATTTGAATCGCCAAAATATTTCGACTCCATCCATTTTCAATGGTTTTTTGGATGTACCAAAGGCGCTCGTTTGGGTCTTTGACCTTATCGAGAATGATGCAGTTATGCTTCCACGGAATTTGTCCACCAAGCTGGTGGACAAATTGCTCATCGGACCATGCTTCAGCAAATGCCCGCATATACATCAAATTTGTGCGGGAAAATCCTTTGATATCTGGAAAGGAACGTTTGAGATCTTTGGATAGACGATCAATGACCTTGCTACCCCAACCTTCCTGCTGCTGACGCTGTAGGATGTCTCGACCGATTTTCCAATAGAGCAAAATCAATTCAGAATTAACCGCAAGGGCAGCTTTGACCTGGGATGTTTTGATCAGGGTCTTGAGGTCGCTCAGAAAACGTGCGTAAGCATCAGGAGGAAGTAAAGGCGGTTGCGACGGCATAGGGCGGCAGATAGTCAGTATTGATGCTCCACAGGCTGAAGCGTTCTTTGGGAGTAGAACACTTGAACCATATCATAGCTGTCTTTTTTGCTGCTAATCTGCTTTACGTTGGAGATTGCGATCGCACTAAAATAAAGATCCCTTTGCTGAGAAATAGCTGATGCCTTCGCCGCTGCCTGGAATGGATCCTTATCTGGAACACCCACGTTCCTGGCCAAACTTCCATCATCGGTTAATTAGTGCGATCGCCATCAGCCTAGGCCCACAACTACGTCCCAAATATCGCGTCGTAGTCGAAGAAGCCATTTATCAGACTGAGGGGCAGGATTCAGTTTTGGTGGGCGTCCCTGACGTCACTATCCAAAAAGCAAAGGGCACTCAATCCGCTACTGAGGCAACTTTAGGTACAACAGTAGCTCAACCCATCCTGGTCGATTTGCCCATGCCGGAGGTCGTTCGACAGGGATACCTCGAAATTCGAGAAGTAGCTACCAGTGAAGTCATCACCGTCATTGAAGTTCTATCGCCCACCAATAAACGCCCTGGCGAAGGCAGACAGACGAACTTACGAAGCAAAACGTCAGGTCATTCTAGCCAGTGCCACTAACCTAGTAGAAATCGATTTGCTACGACAGTGGCCTCCCATAGTGCAGTTGCCAGAGCAGCTCCAAACTCATTACCGTATTTTGGTCAGTGCCAGTTCCCAACGCCCCCAAGCAAGCCTTTACGCATTTAATGTGCCAGCCCCCATTCCTGCATTTCCATTACCGCTACAGGAAACAGAGTCAGAACCCATCGTTAACCTGCAAAATTTACTGGGTGATATTTATGACCAGTCAGGCTATGACTTAGTGATTGACTACAGTGAGCCACCGGTCCCTCCACTGAAAGAAGCAGACTCCGTGTGGTTAGCAGAATGGCTTACCAAGATTCGCGATGAATCAGAACGCTAGCAGCAGTCACACTAAGGCTGCACTTATATAGTTCATACGAACTAATGTAATAAAAATTTAGCTTCCTAATTCTAAGAATTTAGCGCTACATCAAAAATGCTCAAATCATTTGCCTCAGAAGGGTTTGGAGTGAATTCTGACGTGAATAATAGGTTTTGGTCCCGTCATTCGTAGGTTCGAATCCTACCACCCCAGTTATTATCAAGAATTTACTAGAAAGGTTTGCTGAAAAGCTTGTTTTTTTGTGCAGCAGTTCTAGCAGTGGTTAGCTCACAGAAAAATGTATCTACTGTTCAGATGGTGAATCTTCTTTGAGGATGTCGCCCAGATAAAGCTGTACAAACTGTTCAGCCGCTTCAAACTTAATCTGTTTCAATGCTCGGGTAATTTCCACAACGGTTTCTGACGTTGGTTCACGTTTCCCATGAAACCACTTATAAACAGTGGCACGGTCAATACCTAAAATGACAGCCAATTGATTTTGGCTGATGTTTTGACACTGTAATGTTTGCTTAAGTGCTAATCCTGCCCTTCCCATACTGCTAATCGTGTCAGAGCAGGATTAGTCAAGTAAATGTAGTTCAAAAAGTCTACAGTATGTTAATGTAGACCTACTGAACCACATCAAGGAGTGCATACTAATGGCTGATGAAGCTGAGCGTAAGCCTATCGATCCATCTGCATCATCCGAGTTAGCTGCCACCTCAAGGTCAAATCAGGAACCTGTCCGTTTAATGATTAGTGGCTCCCATTAGGGGATTAAGGTCATGATTCATACACTCTTTCAATGTGGCATTGCACCAGTGGATGCTTGGAGTAAACTGCAGCAAGTTCCCCATAGCAATAGCTTGATGAGCATCATGACCAGATATATACAAAAGCCGGACAGGGGAGACGGGGCAAATCAAGCAGTTCAATTACCAGAAGGATAGTTATAGTTTGGAGCTTTTAGGGATTTCTCAAGCAGTTTATGCTCAGGATTTTTTTATCGAGCTGGGCTATGGCTTTTGCTTTATTGGCAATCAGTATCGACTGGCGTTAGGAGATAACGAGTATTTCCTGGATTTACTGTTTTATCACCGCTTTTTGAAGTGCTTGGTGGCGATTGAGCTAAAGACAGGGCGATTTCGATCAGAGTACGCAGGAAAGATGGATTTTTACCTGGAGATTCTCAACGACTAGGAGCGGGCACCGGATGATAACCCAGCGATCGGCATTATTCTGTGCGCGGAGAAGGATCGGTTGGAGGTTGAGTTTAGTCTGAAATCGAAGGCGAATCCGATTGGCGTGGCTACATATCAGCTATATCCCGAAGTGCCGGAGGAATATAAGGGTATGCTACCCACCGATGACGATTGGCAAAAGTTACTGGAATCGGCATTATCAGAAGAATAATAAGCCAGTTAGAAAGTCTCTAGACAGGGCTTGAAAAGAGTGGTGAGAGATTTATGCTACGGCTCATAGAACTTTCATACTCATAGCTTAAGTAACTTAGTCAACAGAAGACACAGACTAGCTTATGCTTAGAACTTAGCCTGTTGTGTTGATTAGTTGTGGCTTTATGCTTGCGACACAATGTCGTTCTAATGGGTGAAGAACTCTCTCCCTTCCAGTCTAGACTCAAGGTTGTCCCAACGCCATTTAATTTGTTACTGTACATCTAGTGACAACAGTTTCAGTGGGCAAGCCAGCCATAATTTCGTTGGATAAATTAGGTAACTAAAATATGTTTTCTTCTAGCTGCAGAGAACTTTACTAAGACAACTCTGCCGTATCATAGTTGATGACATTGGGAACCAGTCTTTGTACAGAATGGGTAATTAATGAACGGTCAAACTGCATCCATGAACGTGGTCGATCAAGAATACCCACGCGTAAAATTCCCCATAGCTGATAGCCCTTAATAATATGCCCTTGAGCTAGTGCATGCTCTTCTCGCATCAATGGACCAGTATCTCGCAAGCCATCTCGATATTCAGCGTTAATGTTGTCCATAAACACTGAAAGTTCTGCTGCTAAAGCAGATTTAAACAGCGGGCTACGTAACAGCTGTTTATCTTCAAGATGCCAGCTATTTTCTGGCATTTCTGAATGACTGTAGTTTTTTCCCAATAATGGGTCATCCTGCTGAAATGTTGCTGCGGATGACGTAGATAGAGAAAACAATAGTCACATTTGATCAGATAGCCCAGCATCGGTAGCACTTGATCTAAGATATCTTCGTCGCTCTCAGATCTGTGAAATACAGCCTCAAGCTCTCCCGGATAGGCTGGATTATATACCGAGCCTTGAAAGTCATGAAATAGGTTGGATTCATGTAAATAATAACTCTTATAGATAAGAATTCTTGGATGGCAACTTGAATTTTGAGCGTTGCTAAGCCCTGGATCACTTAAGTCGCCAGCAGAAATCTGTGTTAAGTAATCTCTTCTCAGGGGCAACATAACTAGCACTCTAGCAGAGAATCACACTGATGACATTGCAAAACAACAATTAAACGAGCCGTTACCGGTACTTTGCGGACATCAGTAAAAGAATGCTCACAGTGAGCAAAAACACTTACTTTAGTATTCAATTACTACCTGCCAATAGTAACTCTGCAGCTTACTGAGTAGAGAAAGCCCCAACATTTCATAGTGGGCGTTAAAAACCATCAGAAAGCTATTATTCAAAATTCGTTCTCCACGATGGGCAGGTGTAAATTTCTCTACCATTGAGAAGCACATATGGACCCTTAATCAATCCAGCATTCTACTGAATCTTCTATCATGGATATTATGTCATCAACGTTGTAGTAGCCATCAGAACTGTGGATAGCCCTCCCCTGAAACCACTGGCATCTGGGAAAAACTGGATGTTCCACCAAAAGGTTTTTATCCAATGTGTATCGCCCAAAAATGTTGCCGTTAAATGGCAGCACTGTTGCTTTCTTAGGACAATAACGACAGGAATATCAGTATCTCCTTCGGTACCACATTTTCAAAAACGGTTGTGGACCTCTCCGTCACAGTCACCCTCTTTATCGGCTTTATTGTGCTAGCGCTTGTAGCTCACTAAGTCAAACAGGGTGAATTCCGTCATGAGCTGTAATAAAGTTCCCGCTAACATGGAAACGACGACGACTGTAATCCTATAAGCCTATGGTTCCGACCTTGAAGAAATGGAAGCCAATAAGGAAAAGGAGTTTCTGATACTAGAGGATGAGCTAACTTTAGCGAAGGCGAAGGTAGTAGCGATGCCTCATTCTGAGGATGTGTCGGCTTAGGTTATTGCGATTTCTTCTGTCCGACACCTCAAATCAGCTGCTAGCTTGACTGCGACGAAAAATTTCGATAGATACTAACTTATTAGTATCAGAATCCCACAAAATAAATTTGGCGCAATCGAGCATTTTGCTCATCTGAATAGTTTTTGAGTCCAAGAGAAGGTGCTTATTTTTCTGATAGCATAACTTTAGATTATAGTTAGGAATTCTTTCAGAAAGATGATGAATATGATGATAGCTAATGTCAGCAGTAAACCACTTTAAGATAACGGGTAAATCCAAGTAACTGCTGCCTTCCACCGCTCCTGCCAAATAGTCCCAACCTTCCGTTTTGTGGGCATAAGCTCCATCAAAATTATGTTGTACGAAAAAAACAGTAATAAAAATCGAAGCTGAAAGAGTTAGTACAGTAGAGTATATCCCTAAGAAAAAGTATGCTCCTAGCCAATGGCAAAGGAAAATCCATCCCCCAATTACAAAAATATTATTGAGCAGGATATCCCAAAATTCATCAGCTGTAGACCAATGCTTAGGTTTATGAGCCGAAAGTATTGCCGATAGGTTAGTTCTAGGATTAGCCTTTAAATAGCCAATGCTATGACGAATGAAATCATAAATACCCAGGATTAAAATAATTCTTGGTTTAAATGCTAGATAGAAAAAACCACCAGGAAAAGTCATCAATGGATGTCTCATCAATTCATATAAATTTTGCTCTGATAGAGCGAGTTGGGCATACTCTTCAGTCGATAAGAAGTCCCCAATACCTCGATATCGCTCCCAGTCACCATTGGTTTTGTGATGATAAGCATGGTCCCGAGACCACCAATATTGAGGCATAGCATTGACTAGGCCAAACAAAAATCCAACTATTCGGTTGATTCTTTTTGACCTGAAAAGTGAGTAGTGGCCACAGTCATGCATTAAGGAGAAGCAGCGTAGTGAAAAGAGCACCAGGCAAATGATGACCAGAGGTAATAGGTAAATAGAAAACTGAACTGATTTCACTGCTAAAAACCACAGAAAAATATAAGGAACTAGTGTGTTTAAGACCTGATACGTGGCTCGCCAATTATTGCTCTGCATGTAAGGACTCAGAACAAAATCAGACTTTTCAATTGTTTGTTTCATTTAATGACATATTCTCTCTTAAAAGTAGCTATTTACAGATAAATATTTTCTTAAGTAATTTTTTCGAATTGATAAAAAATCCACAGACTAGGCTAACATCCAGTGTTCCTTGAAAAGGTTAAGGTATTCTCCGATGTAGCAGTGCAAGGTTTTTACCAAGGCAACTCTGCAAAGCTATGGACTACTATATTGCACTTATTATTAGGTCTTGGTCGAAGAGAATGCTCCATGACAATTTCTTTTATTCCGTCTATAAAACCAGATTGTCCTGTAGCCCGAATTGCAGCAGTAGTCACTGTGATGTCGCGCCATATTGTTATGCGTCGCTCCGATGGATCAGTGTAGCTGTAAACAACGTGATAGCTTTTGGGAGGACTCATAATTGAGTTCATATTGTTGGCCCAACAGTATCGAAAGGCTCTCTCTTGGTTGACGAAGCTTTATTTTACATTGGGTGCGATCTCAGAATGACTTATCTTTGTACGTCTTGATGTTCTTCGCAAGGATTCTTGCGTTACGATTCTGTAAAAACAACTCCTTTTTGTTCTAGCTGATATTCAGCGGAAACCCAGGTATTACTCAGGACTACATTTAAGGTCTTGGCTTGGTGATCAATCCAGTAAAAGCCGTTGGGAAGCCGCCCATTATATTTTTTCAGCCACTCATCCCAGAACGACTTCTCTACAAAGCCTATTCGAGATTCCATCATTTGTATGTTTTGGCTGTTTGTCAAGCTTTGCCTTTGACCCTCCAATACCTGCCACAGATGGATGCTACTGGGGACCGTCACATGCTGGAGGTCTTCAACTTTTACAAATTCAGGCATGTTTATGATTAGAAAACAACATTGATGCTCCAAGGGGATTCTCTAGTGCGACATTACTCACTGGAGGTATTCAATCTCAGCGAAACATAGCTTAACGGAATATTAACGTCTTTAAAGATAAAATGGATTTATTCAGAAGAAGTTAATGTATAAACTGCATTTATTGATTTAATACGCTTATTAAACTCGGTGCTTTGCACTACCTCTATTTAGGAAAACTCAATAATGATTCACACAGAAGTTTATAACCTTGAAGTCAAATCAGGTACTCGAAATCACAAGGGTTATTTTGTTCAAGATATGACTTATAGATTGGTTGGCATTGATCAAGCTGGTTGGGCTTTGATTTGTCAAGATAACACTACTTGCCACTACGTAGATCCTGATTGTTTGCAAGAAATCATCTAGCGTGATTGGTAGCTGATCAGTTCCAGGAATGGTTGACTTGTCCGTTCCTACCCAGATTTATCCATTGAGAATACTTTTTTAAAGGCAGCAGATTAAATTAGCTGCTAGTCCAAAAATAGTATCTAAAGCTTCGTTCATTTAATAAACTCTTTAACAATTTATCCAATGAAATCTTTGATTCAGCATGCGCGTTTTGATTCAGAGACGCCAATGTCTAAGATGGAAGAAACTCTGATGCACAGACATATTTGTCTTTGTTGCTCAAGTGTTTTACTTCGGCATGTTTCTTCAGGTAAGCTTTCTTGGCGTTGTAGTCACTGTTGCCAAAATATGCCAGTTTAGGAAACTCTTAAAGTAGACAGCTCTCAATTAACGTCGAGTTGACAATCCAATGTCGATTTGAGCCTCATAGCAGAACTTGGTGAAAGATCTGAGTTCTGTATTATCAATCTAATTATAATTCCTGGATAAATAGCATGGAAGATAAATTTTTCGAACAAACATGTAACCTATTTCTTCGCTTTGATAATTGGCTTATGGATGGATGCACCGATGATAGCTTTACACAAGCAGAGCGCATGACCATTGCATCGAGTCTTGCTCAAACCGTAATGCTCAGTATGCGATTGGAGACGATTGATTCTGCAACGGATACTGTTGGCTCTAAATTATCGGGTCTTAGCAAAGATGTATCTGTGGGATTGGAAGCTGTCAAAAATAAGATGCCAAGGGAATAAATCCTGAGGGGCGACAATATCTTCTTGACAGAAATATGGAATATGAGACATGGAACTGCAGATATTGCCGGGCTAAACCCTTAACTAACAAGCGGTAGCATAGAGTCCGGACAACCAACAAAGTGTTTTTTTATAAATGGAGATGTCATTGCTGCTAACAATCCTCCATAGGTAAGACCAAAGGTAACTTCACTACCAATGGGGAAATGAGTGCTCCTATCCTCTAAAATAATGTGGTCACTGCTAGCCCCCAATATCTCTAAATCGTCAAGGGGACTTAGGCCAGATACTAAGACATCCTGTATACCCAACGCAATAATCACACGTTGATGAATACCTCGATCTAAGTATTGGGGACTATTCCCAAAAGCATCCTGGCAGCTTTCACCGTTAGGGAGAGATGGTTTTTTCTTTGATTCGATCACTTCAGCAACCAGTTTAAAGGCACTGGTATCTAATTCAGGAATAGTCTTTCGATGCGCCGTTTCGTACCCTAAAAGAATCGATTCACCCAGGCGTAGATTGTTAATTCGTCCAACATCTTGAGTAGACTCATACCAGTCGTAGTTGGCCGAATTGCCCCCTGAGATAAGAGCTAAATGAATCTGAAGTTCTTTTTCGATGGAATGCGCTATTTCAGACAATTGACGCATCTTTGCATTATTTGGCTTGATACCACCATAGCAAGCCAAATTGCATCCAATTCCAATAATTTGGATATTTGATAAGGCATCGGCATCTTTAATGAATTTTGAAAGATCCTTGGGAAGAACCCCTTCACGCAAATCACCTAGTTCGACCATAACAATGATTTGATGAATTTTGTTATGCTGAATAGCGTAATGGGAGAGTTCTTTTATCGTTTGAAGTTCTGTGTTGAGGCTAATATCCGCATTTTGAATCACAGATTCTGCCTGACTTAACGGAGTCCGCAACAGTACAAATTGAGTTAATATGCCAGCCTTTCTCATCTTTTGAAGATTTTCAATGCGAGAATCGGCAATAAATTTTACTCCACCTAAAATCATGGCCTCAGCAACCAAGGGATTGCCAAGCACAGCTTTAGAAACTCCCATCAGGTCAATCTTTTTACGCCCATAAAAGTTGCATAAAAATTGAGTGTTGTACCGTATCTTAGATAAGCTGATTTCTATTCTTGGCATCAATAATGCCATTTATTGACTCCAAATACGGTGATTCTCGGTTGAGATAAATACAGTCTGATTGTATAGAGGAGTGGGGAGTGGGGAGTTATTCAATGCGTTTGAAAAATCCATAACACAGTCTTTATCTCGTGGCTAGCTGCGGTATGTCGCCTAGAGACGTTGGCTTAGAACGCAAATTAAGCTGTGGGAAACAATCGTCTAACACATTCAATAGCTTCTGACACCCATAATTCAATACATCTGTTGTTGGCAATCGAAAAAAGCGCTCACAATCCTTTATGGTTTCTACGGATTCTGCTGCTGTTAAATTTTTGTTGTTGAGTGTAATAGCCATCACCTTAGACTGAGAAATCGCCTCAATCAATCGAATCTCACTTTCAAGCGTCGGCATGGGTAAATCTGGAAAATCGCATCGAAACTTTCTAGCAGACGGATGCTGGAGAATGACTCCATCAGGCATACTTCCCTTCAAAATCCCCACGGAACTCATAAAAGCAGGATGGCTAACCGCACCCTGTCCTTCGACTAAAATAATGTCTGGATTTTCATTTTCAAAAGCTTGAACAACAGCATGTTCTATCTCACCAACGACAAACTGCGAAACCAGGGCGTCGATGGATGCACCGTACTTTGCCCCCTGCATTAGGCCAGTTTGACCGGTTGCAATCATGATTGACCTGACACCCAGACTATTCAAGGCTTTGTTAAGTTCCACGGCAGTTGTCATTTTGCCACAGGCGCAATCGGTACCTAATATGGCAATAACCGGAATGTTAATCTTAGCAATCTGTCCTGTGAAAATATGCAGATCCTTGAGTTGTGGAGGTTTTCGGATATCTCTGATTTGCACATTACATTGTTCAGCCATATGACTGAACTCTGCATCGTCAGAAAAAAATTCGTGCAGTCCATTGATAATATCCATACCCTCTTCCATGGCCTCCAAAATTAGGAACCTTTCTTCGGAAGATATGCGGGCATCTAAAGGTGCCTTGCCATAGATATAGCAGTTTGGGATCTCTGGTAGGGCATCTAAAGCTGCTCTCAAATTAGCAAAAATGGGAATATTATTTTTTTTATCGCCTAAAACTTCCCCCGTATCCTGACCGGTTAACGAGCTATCAAGCACTCCAACAATCTGATATGTATCAGATTGTCGAATTAACCCTGATGCTGTTTTGCCGTCAATTAATCCAAATTGTTCTTCACAATAGATTAGCGCTGTTTTCTGCATGGTCATCATTCAATCATTCTCCTTACTTTGATACTTTGAAATCTAGGATTGCCATATTAAAATGCCACAGCCTCCTAGTTTTGGTTGCTGACTGATTAAGGATTAGTCGAGTTTGCGACAACAACACATTCTGTCGTTAGGATCATGCCAGCTATCGAGGCAGCATTTTGAAGAGCTGACTTCGTAACCTTTACAGGATCAAAAATTCCAGCAGCAAACAGATCGACAATTTCATGGGTGATCGCGTTGTATCCAACGTTAAAATCTTGGCCCTTAAGCCGTTCAGCAATGACCGCCCCATTTTGACCTGCGTTCTCAGCAATGCATTTTAGAGGAGCTGTCAGTGATTTCACAACTATCATAGCCCCAATTAGTTCTTCATCCTTCAGCCTATGGTTTGCCCAAGTTTCAAGCTGGGACGACAGATGGGCGAGGGCGGCTCCACCGCCAGGAATAATGCCTTCTTCAACCGCTGCCTTGGATGCATTCAAGGCATCCTCTAGCCGTAATTTCCGATCGTTCATCTCTGTCTCAGTGGCAGCACCAACTTTGATAACGGCGATACCCCCTACTAACTTTGCTAGTCGCTCCCGTAGTTTTTCCTGATCATAGACAGAGTCTGCCACTTCAATCTGTCGCTTAATGGTTTCACAGCGCGCTTTGATGGCTATCTCATTACCCATGGCTATAAGGGTAGTGTTCTCTTTGGTGACAATGACACGTCGAGCAGTTCCCAATAGATCAAGCGTTACCTGATCCAATTGCAATCCAGCATCCGCTGTGATAACTTTCCCCCCAGTTAAAATGGCAATATCTTCTAGCCATTCCTGCCGATGCTTGCCAAAGCCCGGTGCTTTAACCGCTACGATATTCAAGAGCTTGTTAAGATGGTTGATCACCAATGTCGATAACGCTTCCCGCTCAATATCTTCTGCAATGAGGACCAGCGGCTTACCAGCATTTATAATTTGCTCTAGCAGCGGAATCAAGTCTTGCACGGTCATAATCTTCTTATCGGTAACCAAGATAAGAGGTTGTTCCATTACGACTTCCATGCGTTCTGGATCTGTAATAAAGTAGGGAGAAAGATAGCCTTTATCGAAGCGCATTCCTTCGGTAATTTCTAGTTCAGTAAACATTGATTTACCTTCTTCTAGGGAAATCACGCCCTCCTTTCCAACTTTTTCCATCGCACCTGCAATCATTTCACCGATTTCATCATAGTTGCCAGCGGCAATGCTCCCAATTTGAGCGATTGCCTGAAAGTTTTTGATCGGATGAGCCTTCTCAACAAGCTTCTGCACTAGAAAAGTGGTTGCTTTATCAATACCCCGTTTGAGCAAAACTGGGTTAGCACCGGCTACTACGTTGCGTAAGCCTTCTTGTACCAGGGCATGGGCGAGTACAATGGCGGTTGTGGTACCGTCTCCTGCAAAATCGTTTGTTTTAGAGGCGGCCTGACGTAGCAAAGCAACCCCAGTATTTTCAACCGGGTCATTTAGCTCAATTTCTTGGGCGATGGTAGCACCATCATTTACAATTTGAGGTACGCCAAAGGCCTGGCCCAAAACTACGTTACGACCTTTTGGACCCAACGTAATAGCAACAACTCGTGCCAGAGTGTCTATTCCCTGTGCTAAAGCACGACGGGCATCTTCATGAAAGATAACTTGCTTAGCCATATTGTTGTTAAGGCTGATAGAAGGATTAATAGATAGAGATAATTACTGAGGCATTAATCAGGAGGAAACCTTTCTGAAACCCGGCCTACAATAGCTGACATCTGTTCTATGAGGTGATATCTCTTAAATCTTTTTCAGCTATCAGAATATAGGTGTCATCGCTGAGGATAAGGGGCTTACTCGTTATGCATAACATCCCAGTGTTGGAACAACTGAACTTCAGCACCTCTTAGGCTGATTTAACCTAGGAAATAGATTTTATGTTCATAGTCTCATTATTCCTTAAGACTGTGAACCAGCTATCAGCAGGCACATTTTCTGAAAGATGCCTTAAGATGCCCTAAACTTGTCAAATTAGTTGAATTGAAGAGGTATGATTGAAGCCTCTTGTAGCATGCCAACTCAATAAAAATAATATTGTTTTTGAACCCTGTTAAAAAATAGCTAAGCTCCAAAGCTATTTAGGTGAAAGGAAGGTTAATTGACAATAATTTTGGATGCTGTGTTGCTCATACGCCTATTATACACATAGACTTATCGAAAAAGACATACAGCGGCTAATCTTATCAAGTGCTACCTCTTTTGTTGAGATCATCTACAATTAAAACAATATCAACACGATCTTAAACAAAATGAGAAGTTCACCAATAACCGATCCTATTAATCTGGTTAACCATGAGTAAGTCATGGCGTGCCGTCATCAGTAACCATGGAGAAATCCAGGATGAATCGAAGTATATGTCCTTGTTGCTCGAATGTTTTACTTCGTCACATTAGATCAGAAGGCATCTCTTGGCGTTGTAGCCATTGTCGCCAATCTATGCCTAGCATCCAAAATTAAGCCTGTGCTATTCTATGGGTGAGCCAGTGTTGCCTTTTATCCTTAGCCCGCATACCTTTAATGGGCTTTTCACACTCTGCCGCTCAACTCGCAGTTCGATCCTACAAAATCAAACTAACCTCGGGTATGACATGTTTTTCTGTAAGGTTTGTCGGCGAATCTTCAGTGAGCACAAAGACACTCCTTTTCATTTTATTGAAGCCGATATTCTATTTCAGGTCTGACTATGTCGAAAGCTTTGTTTCTTCCAAGGTGGGAATTTCTTCTAAGAATCGTAGCATAGGCTTCATGGTCAGTCCTTGTACAAATACAGAAAAGGCAACAACTCCAAAGGTAACCGTGATAATTTCAAATCGACGTGGCATATCAAGTGGTAACCCCAAAGCTAAGGCAAGGGCTAGAGCACCGCGTAATCCGCCCCAAAATAAAGCATGTTGATGAGTAATTTTAACTCGCAATTCAGATAGAGTGAAGATTGCACATAGCGGATAAATTGCAAAAGCTCGTCCAACAATAACAACGCTAATAGCAACTAAGATCGGCAATAGAAAGTAACCAAAATTTTCGTGGGATTCTTGAATTCCAATTAAGATAAAAATGAGCGAATTTGCTACGAACGCTGCATACTCCCAAAAAGCTTCGACTGATTTTCTTCCTTCATCTGAAATAGAGCCAAGGGAACCTAAATTACCAATCATTAGCCCCGCTGTGACCGTTGCCAGTACTCCTGACCAGTGAAAGTGTTCTGCTAAGAGAAACGAGCCATAGGCTACCACAGTTGTAAAGGTAATTTCGACTAATGGATCCTCTGTCTGCCCTGATAATAATAACAGAGTGCTTGCAACCACGATGCCGCATAAGATGCCGCCACCAATTGAAGCTATTAATGTGCTTACTGTACTAGAAAAACTAATACTCTGACCCATTGCTAAGGTAACAGCTATTCCAAAACATACGGCAGCAGTACTGTCATTAAATAAACTTTCAGCTTCTACTAATAGCTTCAATCTTCCCTGAACCCCCGTCTCCTTAAAAGTAGCAATTACCGAAACCGGATCAGTTGCTGTAATGAGAATACCGAAGACCATAGCAACTTTCCATTCCCAGCCTGCTAAATAGTGCATGCCTGCAGCAGTAATTCCAGATGATAGTAGTACTCCTATCGTTACCAAGGTGAGGACGACCCATAAATCTTTCTGTAATTCTTTCCAGCGGATGTAAAGCGTGGCTTCAAATATTAAAGCAGGCAGAAAAATTAAAAAGACAAGTTCTCTGGATAACTCGAGGGGATTAGAAAAAGGTATAAACGAGATTCCAACTCCAGCAATAACTAAGCCGATTGTGTAGGGAATCTTGATCAACCTTGCCAGCATCGCCACGATTGCAGCCACAAAAAGAAAGAACTCTATTTGCTCAATGTTTAGAGTCATGTTGTCAGATATCCGAGTAGAAACTATCTATTCGAGCGGGAAGCTTAAGTAAGCACTATTGTTTTCGTCTGTTATTACTCCGGCAGTATAAGTTTTAATCCAGTGTCTACAAGGATTTTCGACTGTAAAATACACACTCAATTACTGCCGGGTTAATAGGTGCTTTTCCAACTGCTGCTCATAACTAAGATCCTGAGTATTCAGTAATTTATCCCAGAACGTGAAATATAGCCCGTAATGTACAGTATATTTGCGATGATGAATAGCATGATGGGCAGGACCAATAAACCACCTTCCCAGCCAATGGTGGGGAAACGAAGCGGGCAAACGGTCAATCCCAAGATGATTTACCACCGCCCATATCGTCATCGTTGTAAGGACTGCGATTAGAGTGATAAAATGAAGTGGAATGACAAAGACAATCCCAACCAAGAACAGAGACTGAACAATCGCCTCTAGAGGGTCAAAGGCAAAGGAAGTCCATGGGGTAGGATGGTGCGATCGGTGGTGACCTCGGTGTAACCAGGGAAAGAGTAACGGGTGGTGAAATAACCGATGGGTGAAATAAAAATAAGTATCCTGCAGCACCAACACTACACCGTAGCTGACGCCTAAATACCAGAGCCCATATGCTTGAGGGTGACTATATAATCGAGTGATGCCCCAACCGTATCCAGACATAATAAACGCTGCTGCCAGTGCAAACACCCCTGCCGAAAGAATCGAGAGCGTAATATCTTGTTGAATTAATCGCCAGGACGGAGACCAATGCTGCAGGTTGTGATTAGTAAAGGGCTGACTCAAGGGCGAATAGAAGAACAAATAGGTTCCCCCTGCTACCAAAAAATATCGCACTAGAATAATCCCAAAAAAAGCGATGCTGTAAAATCCAAATGAGTGGTCTATCAAGTTAACCTCCTTGCCATTCCCGACCTTCAAAGTCCTTTTAAGGTAAGGGCAATGTGCCTCAATAACCATTGTCAGAATTTAGTAGCAAGCTTCAGACTCTAAGGCCACTGGACAGTTGCCTAAGCACAGCCATAGCCCAAAGGTATGGCTGATCTGAGTGGATTTTATTTAACGTTTTACTGGGCTAAACCAAGATTCAAAAGTTCTTGGGGAGATGCCAGGAGGTCAATGCCCACAAAGAAAATTTTACCTTCAGGATTCAGTAAGAACCGCCAGGCCACGCTGATATCAACACTGTCTCCAAACCAGGGAGTTTGCACTTTCCCCGTCACTTTAACCTGGGTGAATCCTTCTTCTGTTGGCTTAGAGACTCCTCGTTCAGGTTTCAGTTTCAGTCCATAGCAGTCTTCACGCATGTATGTGAGAATGTTCTCCTGCCCCACGATCGGTTCCTCGAAAGGGGGTTTCAAAGCACCGTCTTCAACAAATAATGCAACTGCCGCAGGGAAATCAAAGGCATTCATATTTTCCATATAACTCAGAACCGTCGCATTCTTGATGCCTTTAATGCGGACTTTGGTTCGAGGTGCAGCCTTTTTGGGGGGAATCATAGGTTCTTTGACTTTCGGAGTCATACCTGTTGGGGCATACCCCATATTGGCGACAATGTCTTGTAAGACGGTGAGCTGCTGTCCCCCTTCTAGTTGACGAATGGCTCCAAGCCATTCGGATGCCTTCGCGGACAGCTTATAGCCTTTAGGGATGGGAGCAACGATACCCTGTTGCATCCATTCGCTTAACTGATACCAGAATCCCAACTTGACATTCGTGCCAAAAGACGAATACGTCTGGCAGATGGGGGTATCTGTATGATTGACCAGATCGCACATCACCTGGGTTTGCTCCAAAGCAGGCATCTGTTTGATTTGAGTCAGGGTCCGTTCTGCGAATACCATAGGGACAACCTGCATCGCAGCAGGAATAATTGTAATGCCCATCTCAGTGTAGGCAAACCAAAGTAAAGCCAACTGATCTTCAGCATTGAGCTGATTGAATGATTGAACAGTCTCCGGAACTGCATCAGCAACTTGAGTGTCAGGAAAAATGGTGCGAGCTGAATCAATGGTAAACGGCATAATTAAAGCCTCCAAATGAATTGAACTATTTAGTTAACCAAAACTTGTGTGGGAGATATACATTAGACACCTATAGACTTACGATTAGCTGGCCATAAAAGCAATCCATGTGGTCAAGGCAACAAACAAGCTAGCGGCTACCCCCAGGAAAACATAACGCCGCTGTTGTTTTTGAGAGGGATATTTTGCGTCATACATCTCAGGCTCAATTGCATAGTTATTGACAATTCCCTCATCGTCTACTCTGTAGCCAGTCCCTAATGGCTCGTTAAGCGATTCGCTAGATTTCTTGCGAATATTCACTTGGACCTCGGCAGGGATGAGCTCACTACCATCACTGGGAGGTGTTGCTGCTATTTTTCTCTCTTTATCGGTGTAATTCATGGTTATATAGCCTCATTAAAAGGTTAAGTAAGTGAACAGAATGAATGCTCCAAGACTTTTTTGAAATTTAGCCTCTATCGGTAATTTAGACAGCTAAAGAATCCATTACCTGCGTTACTGCTGAACATCGCCAAGATTAAATAGAAAGGGCATCCCTGCTTGCTCTTTGCCTCCCATCACTAAGACTTTGGGCATTTGAGCCCCACCGTCTTTCCAGGCTTGGATGGCCTCTTTTTGCAACACGAGTTGCCCTCCTTGAGCTTTCAACGTTTCGGCTAGTAATCTTTGTGCCTCTGCTTTACCCTTGGCACGGTTGACATCCGCCTGGGCCTCTTGTTCGGCTTCTTGGGCTACATAAATCGCTCTTTTGGCTCGCTGTTCAGCAATTTGTTTTTCTTCTACGGCCTTAGCAAATTCCGGGGAAAAGTCTAAATCGACGACGCTCGTATCCAGGACAATAATTCCATATTTTTCGAGTCTCTCGCTTAAGGCGTCATCAAAATCTCGCTTGAGTTCATTTCTTTTGGTAATCGCTTCTTCTACCGTTCTTCTGGCAGCGGCAATCTTAAACGATTCCTGGGTTTGGGGCGCAATAATTTTAGAAACAATATTGGCTAAGGTCCCTTGGGTTCTACGAATTTCGACCACTAGTAGTGGATCCAGGCGAAAATTAATGGCAAAACGAGCCGATAGATCCTGCAGGTCTTTGGTAGAACTTTCTGCGGGCACTTCAAACTTTTGCACGGTCAGATCGTATATATCCACGACCGAAATCAATGGTGGTTTGAAGTGAATGCCTTCTAATAAAACACCATCTCTGGCTTTTCCTAAAACGCTAATAACCCCAGCTTGGCCAGGGTTAAGAACAGTAAAGCTGTTAAACCCTAGAAAAAGGATCAAGCTTACTAAGATGACGGGCGTTAATAGTTTATTGCTCAAGGAAAATTGATTGTTCAAGTTGTTCTCCAAAATAGATTGCTTTGTCCCCATTCCTTAAGAAATCAAGGATGATCGCACCTAGGAGTAACGCTCTGATAGAAAGTCTAGTCCAAGCCATGGCTTGCAACCCTAGGCACTTTTGAGTAAATGCTTAACCAAATTATCCTTGACCATCATTTGGCGCGTTATTTCAACTACATACTCCTGCGCCTGCTTCAAACTCAATTTTCTCACTTGTAATGTGATCATTCGGAGTTGAAACTGCTGTTCTAATGTTAAATCGCCGGGTAGATCTTTTATCTGTTCCACAATTGTTCTACATAAGGTATGGGCATAGATTGATCACAGTTCAATCCGTTTTAAGCCCTGGAGTATTTTTGCCCCTGTAGGTGCTTTCCCAAGAGTAGCGATAGAGCCACTCTCGGGAAATGGCTTATGCAGGCATTAGCACAGTATCAATGATGTGAATAACCCCATTGTCAGCGCCAACATCGGGTGTTGTTACTGTGGCATTATTAATCTTGACGCCATGGGAAGCATCAATTTTCACATCTTCACCTTCAACCGTTTTAGCGGACTTCAGCTTCGTAACATCAGCCGCCATCACCTTACCTGAAACCACATGATAAGTCAGGATTTTCTTGAGTTGAGGAATATTCTTGAGGAGCCCATCCACTGTGCCTTTAGGTAATTTGGCAAAGGCATCATCCGTGGGCGCAAAAACTGTAAAGGGTCCCTTTCCTTTAAGGGTATCGACTAATCCAGCTGCTTTAACAGCAGCAACCAGCGTGCTGAAAGAGCCAGCATTAACGGCAGTATCAACAATGTCAGCCATGTATTTACCTAATGTTACTAATGTTGTTATCTGCTAACGGCATCATCTGTGATGGATGATCGGCTAACTAATGACTAGTATAACAACTCGACGTTTAAGATCACGGAGTATTTGTTGCTTGAGGTCTATATTGGTAGTTGTTAGCAGTTGCAAGTTGACCAAAAACAACTGAATTGCCTGTAGTCATTGGTTAACCGTAAATATTTTCTTTAGAACACCTAAAGTAGCGCTAAACACAACGACGACAAAAATCACTTTGGCAGTAGTGTGTTTAACGCGGTGCATTTAATCAAATACTCCCTCTACGGTTTGCCGAAAAGCAATCAGGGCATGGGTTGATTGCAACGGCTTCAGATCTTCGAACAATTGATCAGACAGATCTGATGTGACAATGGTTTTGATTTCAACGTTGGTGTTGTATCCTGCTATATCGCCCATCCGTCTACCATGACTGCCTGCCCCCTGGGCTGGAATGATCGTATAACCTGATATCCCAAGCTTAGCTAGTAGCTTTATCAAGCGATCCTGCAAGACAGCTTCACCAATCATCGTAACAAGTGTACCTTTCGCTAAAGAATATGACATATAAACCTCCAAGAATATCTGATGTGTGTAAGAAACTAATCTTTTAAATAGCTGGCGCAGCCTGAACCTGCTCGAGCAATTGGTGTAAGGGTTTACCTTCGATCGCTTCTGTTTCTAAGAGCTGCATAGTGATAGTTTCTAATATGTCGCGGTTATGGTTGAGGGTATCCAAGGCTTGTTGATGGGCCGTTTCGACAATACCTTTTACCTCGCGATCAATTGCCTCTGCCGTTGCTTCGCTCATCATGCGGCGAGGATTGGGCACGCCCTCATTCAGAAACATCGATCGACTACCTTGCTCATAGGCTAACGGTCCTAAAATTTTGCTCATACCAAAGGTGGTCACCATTTGCTCTGCCAGGTCTGTCGCCCGTTGCAAATCGTTAGATGCACCGGTGGTGATACTATTAAACACAACCTCTTCTGCGGACCGCCCCCCTAGTAAGGTAGCAATCTGACTCCGCAATTCCGTTTCGTCACTCAAGAACCGATCTTCTGTTGGTAGTTGCAGGGTATACCCTAGAGCAGACATACCTCGGGAGACGATGGAGATTTTTTCAACTCGTCCACTGCCTGGCATGAGTGAACCCACTATGGCATGGCCTACTTCATGGTATGCAACAATTTTTTTCTCCTTATCATTAAGGACACGGCTTTTCTTCTCCAGCCCTGCCACCAGACGTTCAATGGCTTCGGAAAAGTCAGCTTGAGCCACTGATTCACGTTGATTGCGAGCGGCCAATAGCGCTGCTTCATTCACCAGGTTTGCCAAGTCGGCTCCGGCAAAACCAGGGGTACGAGTTGCGATCGCATTTAAATCCACATCTTCTCCCAACTTTATTGTCTGGGCATGGATCTTGAGAATCGCTTCTCGGCCAGATAAAGCTGGACGATCAACCAATACTTGCCGGTCAAAGCGTCCTGGACGCAAGAGCGCTGGGTCGAGAATTTCTGGACGATTAGTGGCAGCCAACACAATCACTGTGGCATCTTCTGCGGCAAATCCATCCATCTCAGACAGCAATTGGTTCAGCGTCTGCTCTCGCTCATCATTGCCGCCATAGAATCCACTACTGCTACGAGACTTGCCAATCGCATCCAGCTCATCAATAAACACAATACAGGGAGCCTGTTTCTTAGCCTGCTCAAATAAATCTCGCACACGGGAAGAGCCCACACCCACAAACATTTCCACAAACTCAGAGCCCGAAATACTGAAAAATGGGACGCCTGCTTCTCCCGCAACAGCTTTTGCCAGTAGTGTTTTACCTGTCCCTGGTGGTCCCACCAACAGCACCCCTTTAGGAATGCGCGCCCCAATCTGGGTATAGCGTCCCGGTGTTTTTAGGAAGTCCACAACCTCAACTAACTCAGCCTTGGCTTCATCAACCCCGGCCACATCGGCAAAGGTCGTCTTAGCGGCTTCTCCCTCGACGTATACTTTGGCTTTGCTTTTGCCAATCGATAGCATCCCTTGAGCGCCACCACCACCACCGCCACGACGGACAAAGAACTGAAAGATACCTACAAAGATTAGTGGCGGAATGATCCAGCCCAAGGCATTACTTACCCAACCATTTTTAGGCGGTGGCGTAGCCGCAAACTCAACGCCTTTTTCTTCAAGCAAGTTGGGCAAGCTTAAATCAAAAATGGGCGTTGTTGAGAACACTTGCCCAACTTGTTCACCACCCATTTCTTCGTCCGCTTTTAACTGGAATCGAATTTGATTCTGTCCTACTTGTACCCGTGCCACATCTCCTTCTTGCACCTGATGGATGAACAGGCTATAGGGTACTCCAGGAACTTGAGGTCTTGAGAAAACAGGAAGGATAAAACTTACAAATAGGAATACCCCTGCCAATATCAGTAAAATATTGTTGAAGAGACTAAAACGCGGAGGCCTAGGTTTATCTTTAATAGGCATGGGTATTGCTATAAGTAGGGGAATAAGTATCAGTATGGATAAACATTGTTTGAATTCTGGAGTGATTTGGTGAACTACGACATCAAAATTCATGCATCTAAAGACAAGTTCTAATTAATTAGAACACTCGTAGCAGCTTGGGTTTGCTAAGATGAGAGAGAGTTATACGGCTTCTAAGTGTCAAAAGTGAAGAACTCCTTGGCTAGACAATACTTCAATTGTGAGAGCACATACAAAACCGATCATGGCCAGTCGGCCATTCCAAAGCTCTGACTGAGGCGTAAATCCCCACAGCCAACCATTTCGAAATCGAGAAAAAGAGATTTTCTTTTTAGAATTTGTCATATTCTCATTACTCCAGATTTGATAATCACAAAATAGACCAATCAAACAATGAAGCCGACGCTCCTGTATTAGAGGGAAGCGAGATCTACATTTAAATTCCATTCATGCTTCATAAGTTCTTGAAACACTGTTTTCTGAACCAGCATGAGCTGATACAGTTTAACTAAATACTCTTGAGCTTGTTCAAGGTTCATCTGCTGTACTTGGTCTTCAAAATTTCTGAGATTGAATGCCTGCTCTAGTGTGAGTTCGGTTGCGTTATCCATAGCTATCTCCCATAACCCAAGATTGAATAAAAATCGTAAGATGAGTAGTCAGTAAATCGACTCGAAATTTCGTTCTGAAGTGGATCAATTCATTACTGACGAATTACACTTACAATCAGTATGGTAAAGTGATGTTTCATTTCTAGGGTTATTTGATTGAAAACCTTACCTACTTATGCCAACAGCAGGTGAGGTTTTAATGTGGCTAATCAACATTAGTTTTAAGAGACAGAAAAACCAAGCAATATTAGAAACGATTTACTTTGAACTGTCTAATAGCTCTGACATAGGGCTATCATAGTTTTTATGATTTTTCTTTTGTTTCTTTTTTCCATCAACAGCTGCTTTCGGTTTTTTGACTTCTCTATTGCCTTTGCGTCGTTTTGACATAACGATCCTCCAACTAAACTCTCTTTAATTCAATCGTGTCCTAGATACCAAAATAATTGGCAGATTCTAGATAGTCATTATGCATATAACCATCTGACATTTTAGCCCCTCTTAGGTTAGCTCCACTTAGGTCCGCTCCCCTCAAAGTGGTCCAATTAAGATTGGTATTACTCAAGTCTGCATGATTCAAGTTAGATCCACTTAAATTTGAGCCCGTAAAATCAACTCCACTCAAATTTGCTCGACTCAGATCCAGATTTTTCAACTCTTCTAATCTAAAACTTCTCTTTCCAGTTGCATATTGTTTTAGAACTTGATTGGCATCCATACTGGTGCCCCGTAGTGTATAGCGTAATCGCTGTTACTACCTTCATTATAGTTCGCAATTATCTACTTTAACCACGCGCAGGTTAAGTTGTATGAACCCACACCCTCATTGAGCCGGTTAGACTAAGCCTGTCGCAGCACTTCTGTTTCAATTTGAGCTTGAAAGCGGTTTAAACTCTCTACTAGATTTTCTTCTAGCCAGCGTTCTAAACCGATGTTTTCCAGCCGTGCACCGACAATTCCTCCTGGTAAATCGAAGGCAAGTGTCAGGCGCAAACGGCACCCTTGATCCGTGGCAAAAAATTCAGCAGAGCCATTGTTTGCTAGTCCAGACACTGACTCCCAGGTGATTAACTGCAGAGGAATACGTTGAGTAATGCGAGAAGTCCATTTGGTCAATAGTGGAAATCCCGGTCCAAACGTCCAGTGATAGAGTCCTTGCTCGCCTGGTAAACGTCTGACACATTTTACCATTGGCATCCACCGGGGTACATTCTCTAAATTTTCCCAGAGGTTATAAACCTGTGTTACGGAACAGGCTACTTCTACCTCCACACTACGTTCAAGGGTTAATTTTTTCACAGTCATCCATCGTTAATTTTCTGACTTATTCCCCTAAATCTGTCACTGTAATTGATAATTGCGGCAAATTTCTCTAATCATCAGATTAGAAGAAGGATTTTGGGGAATCGTGAGGGGTTTGCAATCAATAGAAACAATCACATAGCAAACGCGACAGAAATTGGAAGAACAACAGTACAAACAGTTGAGACAGGTCGGAGGTAGCTCAATCGCTAATAATGGATGGTTCCATCGGGCATCTTAGTTCTACTTAATCCGGCTCTGTTTATATTTGCGCCTAAAATAGTTGCTCCAGTCAAATCTGCTTCACCTAAATAGGCCCCATCCAGGTTTGCATCACTGAGATCTGTCTCCTGTAGATTTGCTCCGGTTAAATCTGCACAGCGTAAATCACTATCGCTTAGATCTGCTTTATGCAAGTCAGCTTTGCGCAAATCTGCTCCTCCTAAATTCGCTCCACTGAGATTTGCGCCACTTAAATCTGCATGGGTTAAATCCGCTCCACTAAGGTCTGCGCCGCTCAAATCTGCATGGGTTAAGCAAGCTTGAATCATTGCTACCCCCGCTAAATTGGCCTGGTTTAGCTTCGCTTGTTTGAGATGAGCCTCTGTCAGATCGGCTTCTCGTAAATCAGCACTAATCAACTCAGCACCAATTAACTTGACACCAATTAGCTTGGCATTTGTCAGACAGACTTGAACCAGACTGACATGACTAAAATCCCGTTGTCCTGACGCATAGCGTTTCAAAATCTCTTGAGCATCCATACCTTGATCCCTCAACTGTGTGTTTTTTAATTGGGTAAATTATTGAGACAAAATATATCCTCTCTTTAAGCATCAGATAAGAAACATATCTTAGAGGTATAGTTTTCACCAACCAATACCACTTCTCAATATTAGAAAAAAAACGTGAGGAAATTGTGAGTCACTGTAGATGTTTAGCGTATAGCTAAGCAGCTCTGATTTTGAGCATTATGGCGTGAGCGACTTTTCAGTGTACGAATTGCCTTGCTGTTTGCTGCTGGTGACCGTCAGCGAAGCAGGGATGGCCCAGGTGGATGATTTTAATCCCACGACATTACCCTAAAGTCTGCATTGCGTGCGAGTGGATCGTAGCCCAGCTGTTGGGTAATTCGTTCCTTGGCCAAAGCACGATACTCCCAAAAATGTTCACCTGCAGCACATAACCCTAGGTATACATTTAGAGCCTGTGGTTTGTTCAATAAAATAATCCAGAGTTGATGCCAAAACTGTCCTCGAATATCGGTTCGGTGAATCCCTTGACTCCAAACAAGCTGGACAAATAAGCGTAGGCCTTTGTGCAATGGGAACTGCATTGTTTGTCTTCGACGTTGTCGGCAACGAATTTTGAGACATTGTTGTAAACAACGTCTGAGATATCTTTCAGGCTCATACATCTGCCAAAATCCATCGACGTATTCCCTAGCAATTTCTGTAATTGGGCGTGTGGGGATAAAATTCATTAAGGTATTCTGATCACCGCTTAGATGACTAGAGGTTTCTAGCAGACGCTGTTCTTTCTTGAGTCGTTCCCACAAGGCGGTATTGGGCAATGCTTGCAAAAGGCCTAACATGGGTTGGGGAATACTGGTTTGTTCTACAAAGGCTTGAATACGATCGCCTGCACCTACTCGTTCTCCATCAAAACCAAGGATAAATCCCGCATAGATCAGCAGTCCTGCCTCATTGATTTTTTGACAGGCTTCTACCAAAGGATTACGGGTATTTTGAAGTTTGCGGGTGACCTGCAAGCTATCTTTGTCAGGGGTTTCAATCCCGAGAAAAACAGCGTAAAATCTTGCTTCACCCATAAGCTGGAGTAATTCATCATCCTCTGCTAGATTGACCGAGGCTTCTGTCATAAAAGTAAATGGATAGTGGTGCTGCTGCATCCATGGGATCAGTTCTCTCAAGAAGCACTTTACATTGCGCTGATTACCAATAAAGTTGTCATCTACGATAAAGAGTGATCCACGCCAACCTAAGTCGTAGATGGTTTGTAGCTCTTCCAGGGCTTGGGCTGGTGTTTTGGTATGGGGTTTTCGACCATATAGGGAAATAATGTCGCAAAAATCACAGTTAAAGGGACACCCGCGAGAAAACTGTATAGCCATCATCAAGTAGGCGTCTCGCTGTAGCAGGTCAAAGCGCGGTATAGGGCTCTGAGTGACATCGGGTTTTTCAGGGGAACGAAAAATGCCATGGGTTTCTCCCTGACCCAGAGCTTTGAGAAATTGGGGAACTGTCATTTCCCCTTCATCCAGAATTAAAAACTGGGCTCCTGCATCTAACGCATCTTGAGGTACAGAAGTGGGATAAGGGCCTCCCACGGCGACCTTTTTACCTAGCTGGATGGCTTTTCGAATCAGAGCTTGAAAGTCTGTTTTTTGCACTAGCATGGCGGAAAGAATGATTATGTCGCACCATTCCCAGTCTGTGTCTGTTTCATGGGCAACATTGCGATCGCAAAAACGAATTTCCCAGTCTGACGGTAGGAGCGTAGCAACTGTAATAATCCCCAACGGAGGAATCACCGCCTTGAGTCCGGCAATTTCCATAAAGCGATCGTAGGACCAGAAAGACTGAGAGAAGTGAGGATAGAGTAGCAAGGCTTTCACAGTATTCCTCCAAGAGTTATGATGGCGCTGCTAATCCGAACTATGAGCCAATCTATCAAATAAACAGCGAATACTACAGACAGGTCCATACCCTCAATCAGCAACGATGTTATCGTTGATCTTGATGCGGATGGGTGTATCGTGGGCCATGCTCCAAGGTTAGCCACCTTAGCGTGAATCAGATCTTTTTCTGCTATGGCACTGAAAGCTCTTAATCTTTCTAATGGTGAACTACTTAACCCTAGACGTTTTTGTTTTTACTCCTAGCGATGATAACGACTACCCTTGGAGAAGGATGGATGCAGGCGTTAGGATCGTATCAATGATATGAATAACACCATTGTCAGCAGCTACGTCAAAGATTTTCACAATAGAATCATTCACCTTAATGTTACTAACATCTATGGGGACATTAATCTTAATCTTTGATCCTTCAACGGTTTTCACAGTTTTCATCTTCGTAATAGCAGCGGCCATGACCTTACCTGTTAAGACATGGTAGGCTAAGATTTTCTTCAGCTTAGGAATGTCCTTGAGGAGTTCATCCATCACACCTTTGGATAATTTCTCAAAGGCATCGTCCGTTGGTGCAAAGAGTGTAAACGGACCCGTTCCCTTAAGAATATTGACCAGTCTAGCTGTTTCAATAGCCGTCACTAGGGTAGTCAAAGAACCTGCCTGAATGGCGGCATCAATAATATCAGTCATTTATTTACCGAATAAACCTTTATCTTGCTCGTTATGAGACAACATTAGTTGTTAACTCCTCTCGTAGAATTTGAACTTCATTGTTGTCATCGATATCCACAACCACCGTATCTCCCGATTGAACTTTGCTAGAAAGAATGGCCTCTGCAAAACTATCTTCTAACAGACGGGTGATTGCTCTCCGTAACGGGCGTGCACCTTGTTCAGGGTTGTAGCCTGATTCAATTAAGTGCTCGATAAATTGATCAGTTACTACCAGGCTAATGTCTTGTTCAAATAGGCGTTTCCGGAATTCACCTAGCAGGATATCAGCAATTTCTCTAATCTCATCTTTGATGAGTTGTTGAAAAACAATGACGTCATCTAGACGATTGAGAAACTCTGGACGGAAGTACTCCTTGAGTTCTTCGTTAACTAACGTCACCAGGTTTCTATAATTCGCACTTACTTGATTGTCAGAGACATTAAAGCCTAACCCTCCTGCACCCTTCTGAATCAATTTTGAACCTGCATTCGAGGTCATTACCAATAGCGTATTCTTAAAGTTGACAGTACGCCCTTTGGCATCGGTTAAACGACCTTCGTCTAAAATTTGCAGCAGCAAGTTAACGACATCAGGGTGTGCTTTCTCGATTTCGTCAAATAGTACCACTGTGTAAGGCTTACGACGGACAGCTTCGGTTAACTGTCCCCCTTCTCCATATCCGACATAGCCTGGTGGGGAACCAATTAGTTTGGCAATTGCGTGACGCTCCATATATTCAGACATATCCAAACGAATCATGGCTGCCTCAGACCCAAAGAAATTTGCAGCCAGCGCCTTAACCAGCTCTGTTTTACCTACCCCTGTAGGCCCAGCAAAGATAAAACTAGCGATTGGACGATTGGGATTTTGTAACCCAACACGAGCACGACGAATTGCCTTTGCAATTGCCTTAACCGCTTCTTCTTGACCAATCAAACGCTGATGCAAAATTTCTTCCATATGGAGCAACTGATCAGATTCAGATTCTGTCAATTTGCTGACTGGAATGCCAGTCCAGGATGACACAACATGGGCAATATCGGCTTCGTCTACAACAGGATAGGAACCAAGAACAGAAACGTTTTGAGTAACTGACTGAATCTTTTGCATAAGCTCGTTTTCATGAATCTGCAATGCACTTGCCTGGGCAAACTCTTGCTGCTGAATCGCTTTATCTTTCTTTTTTAGAATCTGTTGCAATGCTTTGCCTAAATCCTTGGAAATGGAGGATTGTTGCTGAGAGGAGAGAATATGTGTACGAGAACCGGCTTCATCTATTAAATCAATCGCTTTGTCAGGCAAAAACCGATCTGAAATGTAGCGATGTGAGAATTTAGCGGCGGCGGTTAAAGCCAGATCTGAGATGGTCAACTGGTGGTGTCGTTCATAGCAACTCCGTAATCCTTGTAAAATTAAAATCGTTTCGTCAACACTTGGCTCGTCTATCATCACTGTTTGAAACCGACGTACTAAAGCAGCGTCCCGCTCAAAATGTTTTCGATATTCATCAAGTGTGGTCGCGCCAATACACTGAAGTTCACCCCGTGCCAAAGCTGGTTTGAGGATATTCGCAGCGTCCAAAGTTCCTTCTGGCGAGCCTGCACCAATTAATGTGTGGACCTCATCAATCACCAGAATCACGTTTCCAGCTGAACGAAGTTCAGCCATAACGGTCTTTAGACGCTCCTCAAATTCGCCTCGATACTTTGTCCCTGCAAGTAAGGAACCCAAATTTAACGTCACAACCTGCTTGTTGTGAAAACTTTCAGGCAAATCATGGTCGACGATACGTTGAGCTAACCCTTCTGCCAAAGCTGTTTTACCCACACCAGACTCACCGATAAGAATAGGGTTGTTTTTCGTTCGGCGACTTAAAATTTGAATCACTCGTTCAATTTCCTGCTGGCGACCAATTACTGGGTCCAGTCTGCCGAAGGTGGCCAATTTCGTTAGATTAACACCACAGCTATCCAGGGTTGGAGTTTTTTCAATCTTAAGCTGATTGTCAGCAGGAGTAGGTTTTGCGTTTGCGATCGCTTGCACTAAGTCAGCACGCAGTTTGTTGCTATCAACACCCAGCTTAGCTAGCACCCTCATGGCTGAACCGTCTTCATCCCATATCATTGCCAGTAACAAATGCTCGGCATCTACAGCATTTTTACCGAGCTGTTGAGCTTCTTTCAGCGATTGTGCTAGTACCTGCCGACAGCGAGGGGTGAATTGAATCTCATTGCTAATCCCGGCAGGACCTGTTCCAATAATATCTTCAACGATAGTTCGTGCCGTAGTGAGTGTAATTCCCAGATTTTTAAAGATATTCGCTGTTATATTAGGTTCTGCTGCTATTAGCCCTAAAAGAAGGTGATCTGAGCCCATAAAAGGATGATTAAGGCGATGAGCTTCATCCTGAGCACACATTACAACTTTAATCGCCATTTCTACAAAAAAATCAAACATCGTGAAATCCGTTACTGGAGTTTTTTCGCTGCTCAGTTCAGAATCGTTATATGACAGCGTGACTCCTGATTAACAGACGTCGACTACGTTATGACGATTGGCGATTCTTTACTTACTTATTGTATCTCGACATATTTGACTTGAGAGGAGACTGCAGTAAATTATCTACTGTAATTTCAGATGTGCTATTATTCATCTATAAACAAAGAAAATAGGCTATAAATTTTCATCATTTCAGATGTAATCGCTTCAAAGAATTGAGTAGCAATACATTGTCGAAATAATAGAGTTAGTTTCAATAAGATATGTATTGATTAGGGAAATATCTTATATAACCAGTTGATCACAGTTATATTTACTTTGGAGCAATTAATATTCTATTCGTTGCAGCAATGAATGTTCTAAGCTATTGAGCAGATAAGCGATGGCTTAGAATATTTACTTTTTCCCAAGCTGTGTCTAATAAGATAGGTGTTCAGTTGGTATTTTCTAGTAGATAGAATTATCACAGCTGCTTTTAAAGCTCTTTAGTATCAATAAATTCATAATTAGCAGTAACTAGAAGATTTCAAATTTGAATTTCTAATCATGGAGTCTAAAAGATATTAAAAGTCAGGTTGCCTGGGGCTTTTCACGAAATTAATTTAGGAGTCAATATGACTAAGCGAACGAAAGGAAATAGAGAACCCAAAAAGGCAAAAAAAATATCCAAAAAGCTTAAGAAACAGAAAAAAGAGCGAAAAATATATGAGTAGTTATATCGTTAGTCACTATACGCACGATATAAATAAACCTTGTTGATAGTTGCTTTGGAATTCAAGATTTGGAAACGTATGTCTCTTCAAACTTTCATTTTTCAGTGCCTTCTATTATAGGAGTTTTTATCTTCGCAATAGTATTGCCACTATTGATTCGAACTGCTGAAAGGTAATCTCAGTATTATGGAAAATTAGAAGAGAAAATTCTGATACAGAGAAATCGTGTCTTTTGGGACAAGTAGTTGCAGAGGTTACAGTAACTTGATTCATGATGAATAATATGACTATACGCTACAATCCTTCTATTAGCGAAGAGCCTCGATATCAGGTTGCACAGCCTATTGTTCGAGCGGAAACACAAGAATCTATTTTAGATTGGTTAGACCGTATTGGTCGGTTGTTACCACGTGTAGACGACTCTCAAACCGTTGCTATATCTAGAAATGATGAAGGCAAATAAGTAGTTTAAAACAAACTTGGGCATAGAGTCTTGTTGTAATAAATAAAGTGCTAAAATAAGAAAAGAGAATAGGTATAGGTTGCAGCATTTGTTTTTAGCATTAACGAGTTCCCACGTTTTTTCTTGTTGACATATCTCTTTCCGAACGTTCACTCTTTACTTTTTTGATTTTGGAGTCAGTCTGTTATGTCAATTTATTTAGGAAACCTATCTTATGAGGTTACAGAAGAGGAATTAACGGTTGTATGTGCAAAATATGGAATCGTTAAAAGTGTTTATCTTCCGACTGATCGTGAGACAGGCCGTCTTCGAGGCTTTGGTTTTGTATCAATGGGGGCCGAGACGGAAGAAGCTGCTGTTATTGAAGCGCTGGATGGGGCAGAGTGGATGGGACGTGAGTTAAAAGTCAATAAAGCTAAGCCTCGGGCGTTGAATAATTAAGGGATGGTTTCAAAATGCACACGATGGACTGCCGTCATTGCTAATTCGAGCAGACTCGCAAGCATGGTCACACACGCAGGAAGTAAAACTGTCGGTGTCTCGTCTGTGATTGTCAGTTTGTTGAAACGCTCGCTCTTTGACGGTGGGTATTCAAATGACATCAGACAGCTGTGCCTGCACATGTATGTTAATGGGATGGGGTTTCGAGGCATTGAACGAGTGGCGGCCGGGGTGCATCACACCACAGTTATCTATTGGGTTAAATCAGATTGTTAGCAAGACGTAGATGATGCAAATAGAGGGAGAGAATAATTGCTTACGTCATTATCTGACTCGGTTACAGCATTTGCTTTTAGCATTAACGACTTTTCACGTTTTTCTTGTTGCGCTCTCCGGACGTTCACTCTTCACTTTTTTGATTTTGGAGCCAATCTATTATGTCGATTTACATAGGTAACCTGCCTTATGAGGTTACTCAAGAAGAACTGACGGCTGTCTTTACACTATATGGAATGGTTAGAAGTGTTCATCTTCCACCTGATCGCGAAACAGGCCGTCTTCGAGGCTTTGGCTTTGTATCAATGGGTGCCGAGGCTGAAGAATCTGCTGCTATTGAAGCGCTGGATGGGGCAAAGTGGATGGAGCGTGAGTTGAAAGTTAATAAAGCTAAGCCTTGTCAAGAACTTGGCGGACGACTTTTCTCATAACAAATTTATCATTAAAACTACGATGCCGCTCACTTACGTAACGGTACCATAGGTAAGTGGTATCTAGTGAATATTGTTGCAACGTGTGTCATGCAACAATCAGTATAATCACCCTAAAATATTTTCTTCTTCATTAGGCATTAGAGGGAAAAGTAGGCTCTTCGGAAAATTAGTTAGAATATCCTTGATCGATCGGTTAAGTAGATGAGCACAATTAATTTCAAAATCCTGGAAGCCCCCTAAGCCCCCAGAATTCGGGGTTGGGAGCCTTTTTAAAAGTGTTATCCTTGAAAAGTTCTTGTGTAAGTTATTTTGCCTACCTACTTAATGAAGGTTGTCGAGAAGTTTTTTGATCGATTGTCTAAGGATTTGATGCAAGTATTCTCTAGAGACGAAAGACAGCTTGTTCTGAATGAAGCAATAACTTACTCTTGAGCTTAAAGCCAATTCGATAAGTGTTTTCTGGATTTAGATTGTTTATCTATACTTCACCTGAAATAAGCATTCGGCAAAAAACAACACATAATCAATTGCGGCTAAACGAAAATTATTAGCAGGTACCATGCCACATCGCATCCATTATTATGACAGCAAACATTTAGAATCTCTTCCTCAATTACAAAAAATTTCTAATGCTGAACGACTAGCCATGAAGGCTGTCGCTCAAGTTCTTCCATTTCGCAGTAACAACTATGTTGTTGAGCAGTTGATTGATTGGCAAACTGTATCGGATGATCCCATTTTTCGATTGACATTCCCCCATCCTAATATGTTGCCTTGCTCTGATCTACAGAGGGTTACGCAGCTACTTGAGAGAAATGCTTCTAAGGAAGCACTGCAATCAGTTGCTAACGAAATACGACATCGTCTTATACCTCACCTAGCAGGTCAGAAAACACACAACATTCCCTACCTTGATTTAGATCCAGTACCTGGCCTGCAACATAAATACCGTTAGACAGTATTACTCTTTCCAACGGCTGGTCAAAGTTGTCATGCCTATTGCACATTTTGCTTTCGCTGGTCTCAATTTGTTGGTGTTCCAGATTGGAAATTTGCTACACGAGAATATGGTCAATTCTGGGAGTATTTGCGAAGACATCCAGAAATCACTGAGCCAAACTCTGCCAGTAACTCATCGGTGGGCACAGTGAGTTTACCAAGCTGACTAAAGGTATAGGACTGTTCAGGCTTGAGAATAGCCATAGCAACGATTTAAGGAATAATGCAGCAGACCCGACCTAATTTTAACCTTGTTGAATCCGCCATCTACTGGAGCAATTTTGACAAAGGGCGAGAAAGCCTGACGCTAGTGCGGCGGTAGTTAGGCATACTGGTAGCGTGGCAGGTATGACCTGTTTAGGGTATACGATGTAAATGCAAAGCTCCGTAGGAACGGTTATAGCGAAAGTAGAGGGGGAGTGAATTGCTAAAGTGGTTGATAATCAAACGGTTTGGAAACTTCAAAAGTGCCTGTAGGTAAACTTGACCGAAGTAAGATCAACTTACTGTATTTAAGGACAGTTCCTGCTGGCCCAACCTGGAATAATATCAGCATAATCAGGCTTTTCTAGCCCCATCCAATCAATATCAGTGATTGTCGCTGCTGAATATTTGAAGTATTTTCTACCATGGGTTGTCACAGTTATCTGTTCACCCGGCGATAAAGGTTGTTTCAGCTCAATCAGGTCGACCCCTGTTAAACATTCAAAGTTCAGTCGCTCACCTTGCTCATCAAATAAGTCAACGGCCAGTACTACATATTGCTGAGCAATAGATGTTGAGTTTTGAAGTACGACTTCCAGGTGTGATTCACAAATTTCATTACCTGGTAGGCTTTCAACACAACCGGCTTCTACAGCTACTATCTCTGTCCCAGAAGAACGGGGTTGGCCACTCTCTGAACTATTGGACGAGGCCAGCTCAGTAGCTACAAACTGTGCTCGCATCCAACCTTCTGTACCGGATTTGTTCAGTTGCACATAGTACCAGACATAGTTGTCGTCTTCTGAACGCGATGACCGTAGCACTGAGATTGTGTCTCCTGCTATGCCATAGCCTAAGGATTCTGAATAGGTGGTCGGTTGTGCCCTCAAATTAATATGGGCATTTCTCTCTTGGGCAACAATTTGGGCTGGTTGAGGGGCTGCTAAGGCGACTCCAAACTCCGATGGTTTCTGACTAGTCGCATCCGTTATCTGTGGTGATGCTGGGCTAACCTCTACAGCAGGAGTATCTAGATTATCCTCAGTAATTGAAGTTTCAGTAGTTATAGGGAATGAAGCCGAGACATTAGTAGTACTTGGGGCCTCTGTATGAGAAGTTATTGGCTGTTGATGTTGACAACCAACGCTAACAGCCAGCACACCTGTAATTAGAGAATATTGAGCTATTTTCAAGAACATAGATCGACAAGGTAAAGGAGGTATTCTAGAATCTGGCCAGACAATTTTGCAGTTGTTCAAGCAGCCCTGAGATATCATATTGTGCTGTTTGCAGTTGTCTTTATTAGAAAAATACATTTGAGAACCGTAATTTTCCAGATGGATTTTGAATAAAACTGTAAATTTCAATGAAATCGAGACTGAGCTAGGAAAGGATTGGCCTTAGTACAGAGCTTTATTGAGGCGAGATCGCTACAGTCATGGGCCGAGTCTGGCCATACGTTTAGTGAAGCGGAAGTGAAAGCGATCGCAACCCAACTACTTACTGTACTAACCTATCTGCACAGTCGGCAGCCACCAGTGATTCATCGGGATATTAAACCGAGCAATATTTTGCTAAGCGATCGCAGCGGTAATCATCCTGGCCAGATTTATCTGGTTGATTTTGGCTCTGTTCAAACCATTAGCCATCCAGGCACTATCACGGTTGTAGGCACCTACGGCTATATGCCACCGGAACAATTTGGGGGTAGAACAACGTCCGATTTGTATAGCTTGGGGGCAACTCTAATTTATCTGCTAGACGGATGCAAAGTGCACGCTTGAAAAGACATCTGAATCCTTAGAGATTTCTGCACCGGCTGGCCCCAAAAGCGGGTTAGTTCCAGTCGGATGTATTGCCTGCTTCTTTTTGGTGCCAATTTATTTATCAGTAGTAGTTTCCTCATTTTAGTTGGGCATCGACAGTTTTGGCTATCGCAGCAGGAGGCTTATTGGCTCGCTCACGAGTTAAGTACCCGGTGGAAGTTACCAGTGGCTGAGTTAGAGGTTATTGAAACTCAGTCTGCATAGCTTATCGAGCTATTATTTGACTTATCATGGAGTTTGTCGTGTTTCCCGTTATGCCTGTAATCTCCTACCTGTCTATCATTAGGATGTGTCAAGCAAATGCTAATGATAAAATTGGCCCTCAGGTTGTGTGAGGTCAGTAATGTGCTTGCTCTAAGTATAAAAAGAGCATTATTGATTTAGGGGGTTAATCGATCTATCCTAGCAATCTGCTCAGGTGGTGTTGCGATATGTTGATGCGCTGGTTGTCTCAAGGGACGTTGTTGAGCTGTTTGCTATGGTTGCTGAGTCATGGGGGTGCCATGGCGCAACTGCGGCCTGATACTACGCTGGGTGCAGAAAGTTCAACGGTGACGCCTTTAGAGGCTCAAACTGTCCAGATTGATGGGGGTGCAGCACGAGATAGTACTCTATTTCATAGCTTTAGCGAATTCAATATTGATGAGAAACAAGGCGCATACTTTACTAGCCCTACGAATATTGAAAACATTTTTAGTCGGGTCACAGGGGAAAACGGCTCAAACATTTTTGGCACGTTGGGGGTACTAGGCAATGCCAACCTATTTTTGCTTAATCCCAATGGAATTGTGTTTGGCCCCGATGCCAGGCTGGATATTCAGGGAAGCTTTTTAGCAACCACCGCTGACAGCTTTATATTTTCTGGTGGTGAAACATTTAGTGCCAGTAGCCCGGAAGCTCCTCCATTACTCGTGCTAAATGTGATGCCAGGGGTACAGTTTGGAGGAACATCTCAGGGGGCTATTACCAGCACGAGTTATCTGGAAGTTGGACAAGACCTGACGCTATTGGCTAATCAGCTCTATCTGGAAGGGCAGTTAAGGGCAGAGAATGACTTAACCTTGCAAGGCCAAGATACAGTAACGATTCGAGATACACCGACGGATGCCTTTTTGGCTCACTCAGGCGGTGACTTGACCATTCAGGGTAATCAAGGGATTGATATTTGGACGCTACAGCATTTGGAACAAAGCCCGTTTATTAGTGGTGGTGCCCTCACTCTGATAAGTGATGGAGAGATTTCTGGTGATGCCCACTTTCAAAGTGGTGCAGGGGTAAGCTTTGTCACCTTGACAGGTGACCCTGGCACGTTTGTTAGCGAGCATGATCCGATTATTTTGGCAGACGGTGATGTGGTTTTTGGCGACTATACAGGAGCCTCACTCAAGGTAGAAGCCACTGGCAGCATTCGCGGGGGAAATATTAGAATTACTGGCCCAGATACAGCCCTGATTGCTGATGGCTCTGGGTCTGATGAAGACTTGTTAGCCAGTGGTCGAACAGCCATTTTGCGAGCAGGGGTAAATTCGATCAGTAGTCCGGCTAATACGCCTCAGTCAGCTGGTGGGACTACGTTTGTTTTAGCGCCAGAAACTACTCCAGCTAGTATTCAACTCAGCAGTGTTGATACATTTAGCAGCATTGGAGAAGACGGTGGGCCAATAATTTTAGCTGCCGATGGCGATCTAACAATTACCGGTGATGTAAGCTCGTCCTCATATTCAGAAATTGGTGATGCAGCTAATGGCGGCGATATTATCATCACTTCAATTTCTGGCAACATTACCCTTGAGGGAGAAGTTAATGCGTCCTCAGAAGCATTTATTGTTGGAAGTTCTAGTGATTCTGGCAACATCCTGATTTCATCCATATCGGGTGATATTACTACTGAGGAAAAGGTCAAAGCTCTTGCTTTTTCCCGTACAGAAAATGCAGGTAATGCTGGTGAGATAGCTGTGCAATCAGCATCTGGCAATGTCACTATCAATAACGTCCTTGAAACTTTTTCTTCAGCCAAAATGGGAGATAGTGGCAATGGTGGCAATATTTCAATATCTGGAGACGCAATTGCCATCAACGAAAGGTTAAACTCGTTCACCATTACAGATATAGGCGTAGCCGGTGATGCAGGAGACATATCGCTTACCTCCAGGACTGGCGATATTTTAGTTTTGGCAAGTGCAGTGCCAATGGAGGAGTTAGAAAGTGCAGGGCTAAAGTCCTGGTCGATTTCTGATTCTGGTATAGCTGGTAATGGTGGCAATATCTCTCTTTTGTCAATCTCTGGAAATATTGTCATAGATATTGATTTAGAGTCTTTTTCTAAATCGGAAACAGGTATTGCTGGCAATGGAGGCGACATTAGAATCTCCTCAAGATTAGGAGACATTTCTACTGACCAAATTCTGTTGGCGAATTCATTTTCTGAAGCAACAGGTACCGCTGGTGATGGAGGTAACATATCTATCTCTTCACTATCAGGGGATATCTCTACTCAACAACGATTAACTACACAATCATTTACCTTAGCGGGGGATGCTGGCAATGGAGGCGATATTTCAATTTCCTCACTATCAGGAGATATATCGACCAATGAAATAGACGCTTCATCATTCACGTTCCCTTGGAAGGATGATCCCAACGTTGATGAGTCACAGTCTATTGAACCCACTGGCGATGGGGGGGATATCTCTATCACGTCAGTATCGGGTGATATAACGGCCACTGGTTTTATCGGCTCATCGTCCTTTTCTCGCTATGGTGACGTTGGCCGTGGTGGAAATATATCTTTGACTACGCAGGAAGGGTCACTCGATCTTGAGGGTAATACCATCACTGCCATAGCTGTTTCAGAAGTAGATGGCAATACTGGCTCAGGTGGAAACGTGTCTTTGCAAGCCCCAATAATTTCGAATACAGCCGTGTTAACGGCTTCCAGTGGCGGAGTTTCCGGTGATGTTGATATTAGAGATTTTGGTGGGGGCTTACAACTCAACAATTTGCAATTGACTACCAGTGGCCAAATTCAATTGTCTAACCCTAATAATACTCAGACTCTCTCTTTAGACTTTAGTCGTTTTGAACAGTCTGGGAATACCATTATTGCCAGTTCTGGAGATTTAACAATCAATAATGTTAGGCTGTTAAGTGATGCAAATGGTGCAGCTGATGCTGGTAATGTTAAAATCTCTAGCTCAGATAACCTTCAAGTCAACAACAGTGAGATACTGAGCAATACCAACATAGGAAGCTCTGGGGATGGAGGTAGTATCGAGATCAACAGCATAGAGAATATTGTTATTAATAACAGTATAGTTAGTACTGATACTGCTGGTAATGGTCGAGCAGGCAATATCATGATTAATACCCTGGGAGACTTTTTGCTGTTGCGAAACGGCAGTAATATTTCCACTAATGCTGGGACTGACGGAGTGGGGGGCGACGGAGGAAACATTGAGATTATCATTCCTAATGGGGTTATCGTAGCTGTTCCTCAGGAAAACAGTGACATTAGTGCCAATGCCGTTACTGGAGATGGTGGTCGGGTGGAAATTGATGCGATTCAGTTGCTTGGGATTGCCATGCGATCGCAGCTCACCCCACTAAGCGACATCACAGCCAGTTCTGAGCTAGGTACCCCTGGCACCGTCACTAGTAATCTCTCAGAACCGACGCCGTCAGCAGAGGTAACCAGCCTGCCGGATATTCCAGAGGCTGAGGCCATTACCCAAGGATGTCTGGCGAGTTCCGGCCAAACTGGTGAATTTTTTAAAACGGGGCGGGGCGGTATTGCTACCAGTCCGGGAGAACCGCTAGAGGCTGAGGACCTCTGGCGAGATTTGCGGCTACCTGCTGAGCACTCCTCTAGGGGCACAAGTCCCTCTCCTAATTCTTTAGTGGAAGCCACTGGTTGGATGGTGAATGAAACAGGACTGGTCGACCTCGCAAACCGGGCCTCCGCTGAACGCACGACAGGTTATTGCGCCTTGAATCAAGCGTTGGAAACCCCCCAGAGCCCATATGAATAAGGTCATGATCGGCATTCCTCGCAAAACACTTCAGTTTTTGATGGGTTTGCTTTTAGGCCTGACAATCGCTCTAGGCTCTCCCCTGATATCTGCACAATCGGCTGAAACGGTATCCCCAGCGCCCCAGGTGAATGCTACCTCAACCCTTCTACAGCAAGGGACCGATCTGTATGAGGCTGGACGCTTTACCGAAGCTGTTGCGGTGTGGCAGCAGGCCGCTGCCACCTTGGAAACATTAGGGCAGTCATTAGATCGGGCCCTGGTATTGGGCAATCTCTCGGCGGCGTATCAAGATCTAGGGCAATGGAGCGAGGCGGAAATAGCGATGAATCGCAGTCTAGCGGTACTGGAAACAGTCGCACCAGAGTCTGACCCAGGGCGATATGACGCGATTTTAGCTAGAGTGCTTAACCATCAAGGACATCTGCTCTGGTTGCAGGGGCAATTAGAGGCCGCTGTGGACGTCTGGCAGCAATCGGCCCTGGCCTATGCCAACGCCGATGATGAAACCGGCGTTCTTGGTAGTCTCATCAATCAGTCGAAAGTGCTTCAGGTCCTGGGGTTGAGTATTCAAAGTGAGGTGTTGCTCCAGCAGGTGAGTGAACGGCTAGAGCAAACAGCGGAACCTGGTTTAAAAGCCACAGGACTGCGACAGTTGGGAAATGCCCTGCGGCGTGTGGGGAAACTAGAGGCAGCTCGCGAAACCCTGGAGCAAAGCTTACCGCTTACCACCACATCTAATGTCCAAAGTTCTGTGTTTTTAGAACTGGGCAATACAGAACGTGCCCTCAGGAACCGTGCCCTGGCTTTGGGTAAAACGGATGACGCTCAAACGTTTACCCAAGAGGCCCTGAGTAATTATGCACAGGCAGCAGCCGTCGATGACCCACCACGCAAGATCCGTGCTCAGCTCAATCAGTTTAGTCTGCTGGTGGAAATGGGGGAACAGACAACAGCACTCAAACTTCTCCCAGATATTCAAATCTCACTGCAGCTGCTTTCTCCGGGACGGGCAGCTGTTTATGCTCGCTTAAATTTGGCCCAACGTTTGATATGTTTTCAGCCTGGGGCGACAGCAGTATCCTGTCGGTCCTCTCGTCCAGAGGCCCAGGTATCGACTGCTCGCCCTGCATTTCCTGCATCTATGGATGGCCCTTCCCTACAATCAATTGGAGAACTCTTGGCCACTGCATTTCAGCAGGCGCAACAGCTGTCTGACCCGCGAGCCCAAGCCCATGCCCTGGGTCAACTGGGAGAACTCTATGAGTTAACCCAACAGTGGTCAGAGGCGCGATCGCTAACGGAGCAGGCATTGACAATGGCCGAAACCATTCGTGCCCCTGAAATTCGCTACCGATGGGAATGGCAGCTGGGGCGACTGTTAGAAAAGGAAGGGGATCAGGTGGGTGCGATCGCAGCCTATAACCGCTCTATTAAAGAACTTAAGGCTGCCCGCAACGACTTACTCCTGGTAGATCCAGAGGTGCAATTCTCATTTCGCGACAATGTTGAACCCGTTTACCGCCGACTGATTAGTTTATTGGTTAACCCAACACAGAATCCATCTCCCAGTCAGGCAAGTTTGAAGCAAGCTATCCAAACCATTGATGGCTTACAACTGGCTGAAATCGAAAACTACCTGGGATGTAACCTGGGTCAACGAGTACAACTGATTGAAAAAAACTTGGACCCTACAGCCGCTATTTTTTACATCATCACATTGCCAGAGCAGTTGGTAGTGATCTTAAAGCTACCTGACTCCGAGGATGTGCTGCTGCACACAACCCCAGTAACCAAACAACAGGTAGATACCACGCTTAAAACCTTGAGACAGAAGCTGGGCAAGCCTTTTCCGGACCCGGACGGTAAGGTAAAAGCACAGCAAGTGTATGACTGGGTGATTCGTCCTGTGGAATCCTTGCTGACCCAACATCAAATCGAAACCCTGGTGTTTGTTCTAGATGGGTCACTGCGGAGTGTCCCCATGGCAGCGCTCTACGATGGTCAGCAATATTTGATTGAAAAATTTGCCATTGCGCTTACCCCCAACTCCCAGCTCTTCACTCCCAAACCCCTCAGCCACAATAAGCTACAGGTGCAGGCCTTTGGCATCTCTGATTTTCAATCTGATAACCCTAATGCGTTTCCCCATCACGAGAACTTTGGAGATTTGCCATATGTTGCAGAAGAACTAGACCAGCTTCAGCAGTATGCCTCGGGGGATGAATTTTTAAACGAGCAATTTACCCGTTCAGTATTACAGGCCCAAACCCTTGAATCGTCACCCATTATCCACATTGCTACCCATGGACAGTTTAGCTCTGACCCCAGGGAAACATTTATTGTTGCCTGGGATGAGAAAATTGACGTATTTAGCTTGAGTAGCATTTTGCGAAATCGTCAGGAAAGCGGCTCTAATCCCATCGAGTTGCTCGTGTTGAGTGCCTGCCAAACAGCCGTAGGGGATGATCGTGCCATTCTCGGTCTGGCGGGCATTGCCATTCAGTCCGGCGCGCGCAGTACCCTCTCCTCACTATGGGTGATTCAAGACCAATCCACCGCCATACTGATGAGCTTGTTTTATCAAGCATTAAACGACCCCAGCACTTCGGTAACAAGAGCTGAGGCTCTCCGTCAAGCGCAGTTGCAGCTGATGAAAATTCCTGGATATCCAGCCCCCTATTATTGGGCCCCCTATGTGATCGTCGGAGGCTGGCTGTAGGGAGAGATGGGAAACTTCGACTAGGGCAGAATTCGGAGTTGGGAATTCGGAGTTCGGAGTTCCGAACTTTAGAGCCCTGAGAAAATCGTTCCGCTTTGCGTTGATCCCAAAACTAGTTCACCCCTAAGTGGCAACAATCTATGATCGGAACATTGGCAAGCTCTACCAGACCCACTGACGCTAGGAGATTGCTCCAGGTTGCTTGCAGCTCTTCATTGTTGGGATCTTGCATGAGATACTCGCCTGACAGTGTGAGGGCATCATGCCAGATTTTGTGCTGGGTATAAATCTCATCAATCTGCATAGGCTGAGATTGTGCACTCTCTAACTGTCTGGCCATTTCCGTAGTGGGTGCGATGGTCTCGATGAGCCCTCCAACCGTATGGTTTTCGCGAGGGGTGTCTGGATCCATGGTCACTATGAACTGCCAACGGTATATATTTCCTTGTTCGAGAGGATAGTCAATGGGGAAACGAATAATCGTTGCCTGGTCCTGATTTGTGTCAGAAAGTTTTGTCTCAGTAATCTGAAGGGGGGTTGCCCCAGTCTCATCCAATAACACGAGTTCTACAGAAGATGCCGACTGGTACGCTTGAGGCATATATATCCAGACTGTCAGGGACTCAGATACTGTCTGTACCAGGTAAGATTCAGATGGGGTAGCCTCTGATAAAGGTGACCCTGGCACTAAAGCAATCACTGGCTGTTCAGAAAGTGTTCCTCGACCACCACCAGACTCTCGGTTTGGGGGAATTCCAAGTCTTCCCAACTTTGTAGACGTTTCACTATCTCTAGCATACAGAGCACCTGAATTCTGAAGTTCCCCAACGGTAATCTGAACTGGGGAGAGTACTAAGCTGATAGATAGTCCTGTTAATAGCAATGTACTCTTCACAATAATTTCCCTATCGACATTTATTGAATCAGTCAGGTGAATGAATATTCCTGCAAACCTAGGCTACAGGACTGATTACATTCGATTGCTGCATAAATCAACTTTTTTCTTTAATTAGCAATTAACAGATTAGCAACTTAGGGCGATGAGTTATTCCTATGGTATAAGACTTTACAAGGAATTAAAATTTGGGTGCCATTTTCTGAAGAATTCTGCCGATACAAATATTTCTATAGTTCTTGACTTGGGTGAAATATCATCAATAGCCTATGCTGAGAATTTTAAATATGCCGCAAGTCCACTACTGGTGATAATAGATACTAGAATACAGGGTGCCAAGGGGACCCATCCTCCGGATAACAAAACGATAAAGCAGATTCCTGGCAGGCTAATAACTGTTACTCCGATGGCGAGACTGCGCCCGAGAACTGTGTGAAATCGCCACAGCGTCAGCCCCCCTAACAGGGACCAACTATAGATCCACAACCACTCCAACCAGTCTGGATACCACCAAAGAAACGATCGCTGATCTAACACTGCGCTCAAAATTTGACTGGCCATTTGAGCATGGAGTTCCACCCCTAACATTTGTTCCGGATACGGACCGTGACTGTAGGGGGTAAGGTGCGAATCTTCGCGCTTACTCAGTCCAATGAGAACGATGCGATCGCTGACCCAGTTGCCCAACTGATCCTCCACGTCGCCACTCAAAATTGCTTCTAGGGAAACTTGACGAGGGCTCTGAGAACGATAATTAACCAGAATTTGGTATCCATTCGCATCTGCGGGTGCTAGCTGATATCCCCCAGCCGTATGGGTCAACCTGGGCATTAGGGTTTCTTCTAATTTGAGGGTGTCACTGGCTTGGGCATCAAAGACATATTCTGTGCCTAAATATGCCATGACTACCTGGGAACTTAACCCATAGGGCGTTGAACAGCCGACGCGGTCAGATGTCATGCCAATTAACTGGCGACGGATAGTCGCATTTGGATCGCTTGGAAAATCGGTAAATCCCAGGCGTTCGGGAGGAACTCCAGGGGGACCCGCAATGCCAGTGGGGGCTGCATTCGAGCCACTGACCCGACAAGGAGCAATAAATTGTGGCATCTCAGTCAACTGCTCAGCCAGTGTCGGCTCGTAGTCAAAATCATGGTAGATATCTAGCGCAATCACCCGAGGCTGATGGGGCTCTAGTTTCTGCAATAGCTTTGCGAGGGCTGCATCCGATAAAGAGCCTTGTCCGTCCTGGCCGTTTTCTCGTTGATATTGAATATCCGACTCCCCGACTGTAATAATTAAAATCCGGTCGTCAGGTGACTCTGTCGGACGCCATCGCAGTAGCTGATCAAACCACCACAGTTCCCAGCTTTGCAACAGCCCCAGGGACCTGACACCGACCACTAAACTCGTCACTAAGAAACCGGTAACTGTAATCTGCCACCAACCCAGCTGTCGAGATGGCCTAGAGGCTGATTTGGTTACAGACTCTAAGGTTGGTTCCGACAGTCCTATGACCCTTGGCGTGTTGGGATGCTGAAAAATAACTGGCAACCAGCCACAGCCTGGGTATTTATAATTCCAGGCATCTTCCAACTGTTGTCTGGCCTTATGTACCGAGGTTGGCAGTGCAGTCTCTGGTTGGAAGGTGGTCAAAAAAAAACGCAAAAAATCCTGAGCTACTTCGTCCGGCACGGGCTCACGCATGACAATACTACGGGGGAGGCTGAGCTGAGCTAACTGATTGGCCAGTTTTAGGCCATCGCAGGAGTTAAAAATGGCCAGCTGCAGTCCCTGGGAAATCGCTTGCTGAATACCATGCTTAAAGTCTCGACTGGGTTCTAGTTGGGTCTCCTGATTGATACCAATCAAGCCTGCACCACTATGTCCCCCAAAATAAAGAATATCCCAGCCCTGCTTATTCCAAAGGGTATCCAAAAAGGTTTGCCGATCAGGTTGCTCAAGCCATTGAATATCAGCTCTTGACCTATTTAATTCGGTCAGTCTCTGGCGATCTACCTGGAGATCAATCTGATCACTGTCACCTAATATGACTAATATTCTCAACCGCTGTCGCTTTCGTGCCTTAGGGGTAGGCTGGCGAATGTTGAGCGGGCTGAAGATGACTTCAGTGGTGGCCAAAGAGCGATCCAGCACATCCCAGGCAGACCAGGGGAGCTGCTGAAGTAACCGGTCATCTGTTTGGACAAAAAATTGGTTCTCTTTGTCCTGACCCAGGGTTTGTAGAATGCGATCGCGAATTTTTTGCCAACCGGGAGACCCAAAATTGAGCCATGTATTCAATTCCTCAACCAGCACCTGGGCTTTTTCTGGCCAGGAAAATCGTGTTTCAGACTTAAAAAGTATCCGATGGGCTCTAGACTCTGACAGTTTCTGATAGGGCAACTGCCAGCTTTGGAGAGCAGTCTGTAGCGTCGAAGGCATTAATGGAAGTAATCCAACCGTCTGGCTAACTTCGTCGGAGATTTGTCCGCTAGCTTTATTTATGCGGACATTCAAACTAACCGGGTAGCCTTTCTCACTTTTTTCCAAAAGTGTCAGAACAATGGACCTTGCCATATCATTGCTGTTCTGCCGGGTGGAAGCCACTAAACGATAAAATCTTCTGTGATGATAACATCATCAATCTGAAGCTTAACCTTAAATTCCTCTTCTGGCTCGCTAATAATCTCTAGCTGTATCCAGTTATCTTGCTTCATTGCTTCAACCGCTTTATGTAGACCGCTGACAGGATCCATTACAGCTAGTTGCAATCCAGTAGGTAGATAAACGTCATCCTGAGCAGGATGAACCTGAATGGTAATTCCAGTTGCTGCTTGTTTCTGAGGGGTGAGCCGTACAATAAGCTGTACGGTGGGCACAGCGGGTTGAGTTCCCAGCCTGATGCTTTTTGCTCGGCTAATGGTATGGCTCGCCTCATCTGTTGACAGCGTTCTGGCAAAGGCTAATGCTGGTGGTTGCCATAGATTGCTAAAATTACCCTGCAGCCATTCTCTCAAACGCACTGGCTCCTTTGTCTGCAAAGACAAGATTGGAGCCCCTGCCAGCTCTGTGAGTAGCCCCTCACGGTACAAGTATTCCATCCGTTCAAAACCTTCTAGAGACCCTTCTAGAACGAATATCAGACTTCCCTTATCAATTCTTCGTATACTCAAGTTCGCATCCCCCGTATGGTTTTTTAGCAGTTCGAATATAGCTTCCTTAAGAGCATCGTCTGCTTCTACCGTCAGCTCCCATTGAGTAGATACAGCGGGAGTTGCTGTTCCTCGATCAACAACTTCCTCCCAATTTGCACCTACGGCCTGGCAGATCTTGATAAAGGTGTCTTGCTGAATAGGCGTTCCCCGTCTAAATCGTGTCAGTGTTTTTGGAGACGTATACGCCGCTTCACACCATCTAGGATCAGTCGCTCTCCACCCCTTCTCGCACCTTAGTTGTTCAACTTTTTCCAGTCCTTCCCGCGAAGCTTTCAGAGAAACTGCCATAAGCCTATTTTTAATAAAATTTTACTATTTACATGGTGTCAAAACACTACCAGTTATGAGTCACTTTCTTAAAACAGTTAATAATCACTTAAATTAATAGTCACCTAAAAAGTGGTCTAAAAAGTGGTTTCCTTATCTAGAGCTTTTTTCGGTAGATTTTAGTTGTTGGGATCAGATTGAGTTGTTTTTCACATCTGAGGGAATCCATAGGGTGATTGACTATCAAAGCATTTGAATTGTCTTGCGCCTAACTCTGAGTCGGCTCAGGAGTAATGGCAACAATACTTGAGATTGATAACGAGTTTCCTCAGATTGGTGGAAAATTGACCTTGCTTTTTAAGCAACTAGCATGATTAGAAGAAGGACTGATAACACTCGTATCTTCCACGCTATTAGATCAGTATATTAAGTCAGTAAATATGTCACTTAGATATAAGTTCAAAATTGTTTGTGGGCTACACCGAAGCGGAACAACATATACAGGCAATATTTTGTCGAAAAATGGCTCTGTTCAAATCATTCATGAACCTTGTAGCCCTCATTGGGGTATGAAAGATGTGCAAAAAACCTATTCCTACTTAGATCTATCAGAGCAGAATGAGCAAGAGATGAAAGCGTTGATGGACGATATCTTACACTTTCGTTCTCAGTGGGGTAGGAAGCCGCCTTGGAAGATTAAACCAGTTTCTGAATTTAGCTACAGAATGTGGGGAGGTCCCTTAGGTATAACCTGGTCAAAGTTAAGGATGAGACATCTACTGAATGCATTGCCATCTAATGTTTGTTGGAAAGACCCTTTTGTAACATTTGCATTGGATTACCTATTGCCAGAATATAATGCTCAGGCTATCTGTATGATTCGCCATCCTGGTTCTCTTTGGTATAGCAATCGTAAATTAGATTGGTCTTTTGATATCAATATATTGCTGAATCAAAAACGGTTGATTGAGCAGTATGGAATGGATATTCCAGATAAGCATTGGCAAGCAGCGGCCTCTAATCCTTTGGTAAGCCTTGCTCTTTTGTGGAAAGTTATGGCTAGGCTAATTTCCGCTCAAGAGAAGACACAATCTGCATTGCTTACTGTTAGGCATGAAGATCTCTGCGTTCAACCTCTAGACGTGACTGAGAAAATTTGCAAGCATCTCAATCTTGATTTTGAACATGGAATGAGGCAGTACATCAAGCAAACCAGTTCTGGTACTCAAATAGAACCGTCAAAGGGGGTAATGCATTCGTTTACCCGAGATAGCAAAAGTATTATTAACGCTTGGAGAGATAAAGTAACGGCAGAAGAGGAAAAAGCTATTCGAGATGTGATTGGTGATGATCTCAAAAGATTTTATGATACCTGGTAAAGAAATCTTTATCTGATCCTCAGATTTGTCCTCAGCTTTTCCCCAGCTTGAGATAAGTTTTCCACAGATCACTACCAACCCTGGGGATATTATTTCGATACATTGGGATTTAACAACAAAAAGCGTATACTGCTTATCTCGCAGGCTCCTGGCAATCTTGTCAGGTTTTTTGTCATAGCAGATCGGTAAATTGGTATCCGTACAGTTTGTTTGGAACGGTATCAATTTTACAAGAATATTTTTATATATTTTAAGCGTTGACTTTTATCTATAGTTTAACAACTTCAGCAAAAAGCTGTCGTTGGAGAAATGGGGCATTACACAGATACATATGACGTTTTTACGTACATCAACCCCTCAAAATTCTTGAGTGTATTTAAAGATACTTGAAAGTATACAGAGCTTATTCTGCAAGGGTTAGCGGCTTTAAAGTCCGGTCCCCAGTCGCGGCAGGATGGAAAAATATATTTCTTAATAGAAAATAACGTTTTCCACAGAACTTTCCACAGGTTTTCCACAGCTTGGGTTAAGTTCTCCCCAGGTGGTAACCACAGCTGTATAACTTCAAAAGTTCTGTGGAAAACGTTCTAGTTAATGAGATCCATTCTGTTGAGTAACTGCATGTAACGAAAATTACGGCTCAACCCTGATCGTTTCGTAGGTCGAAAATCGTTGTTAGAAAAACATAAAGAGTTGGGACCATTGCGAATTTCTGAAAGCTCTTGCACAATTTAGGTCCACTGGCTTTCGTGCCTTTGTAATTCTTCTCCTTGCCATGGCGTTAAGGGTGCAACTGACGTGTTTGTTAGTAATCAACAGGTAAGGAGCAAAACCACATCTAAGTTGAAACCTATAGGTTGCTGCTTTTTAGGGAAAAGTCCAATTCTAGACGTGGCCAAGATTTAATTATTAGGCACCAGTTTTGTCATGCTTATGTGTAGAAGGAGCTTTAAAAGCGATGACTCCAGTTACAGTCCCCGTCACTGTTAGCCTCATGGTAGAGATTCCTGAAGACCTACATCTTTCCATCAAAGACTATTTAGATACCCATGAAATGTGGAGTCAGGAACGGATGATGCAAGCTGCTTTATCGTTGTTTCTGTTACAGAATGGCGTTAACCACCCCCATGTGAATAGTCTCTATCTGGATAGCTTATTTGGCTGTGCTGTATAGGAAACAATTGCAAGCTTTCACATGCCTCAAATGGTCTAGGTAAACCCTTGATTGATCACAAGTAAGTGAATGGCCGTACTGTCAAGCATGATGGTATGGCCATTTATTTTGTAGCATTGGTCACATTGGTTAAACAATTCATATCCCTGGCAAGCGTTAAACTACAAAGCCAATGCGACGCACAAACGCCTTAATGCATCAGGACGTTAGCTATGTGTGTGCTGTGATGAACATCTTGAAGGGAGCCGATGGAAACATTTGACTGGATTGTGATTGGCAATGGCTTAGCTGGTGCCACACTTAGCTATGAGCTGGCAAAACTAGGGGTATCGGTCCTATTAGTAGATAATGACAACCCAGATAGTGCTACCCGCTGCAGCTACGGGGGAATTGCCTATTGGTCTGGGACCAACACTATTACTAAAGCCCTATGTGCACAGGGTATTGAACGTCATCGTCAGCTATCGGATGAACTGGGTGCAACGACTGAGTTTAGGGAGTTAGATTTATTACTTACCTTTGCACCAGATGTGGATGGGGCTGATTTGATGGAGCCGTTTAGGCGGTTTGCGATCGCACCCCAACTTATCTCTCCTAAAACCGCCCATGACCTCGAGCCCCAGCTTCAGGTTGACGCCATTGGGGGCGCGTTTACGATTAAACATGGCCATGTCAACCCGATGAAAACGTTAGCAGCCTTTAACCAGGCGTTTCAGCGATTGGGAGGACAACAGATACTGGCATCTGTCACTGGTTTAGTCCGTATTAACAATCGAGTCACTGGCATTACCACCCCCACCCAAGCCTATGCCGCAGGCAATGTTGTTGTCGCCGCAGGTGGCTATAGCCGTAGGCTGCTAAAAAATGCTTATCTTTCTGTACCGCTTTACCATACCCACGCTGAAATTGTTACCTTACCCAAGGTTGAACAACCCTTACGGACACTGATTATGCCAGCGATGGCCAATCGCTTTGAGGCAGAAGCTACGGCCAGTGATCCAGCTACCGATAGCCTTTGGGATGGACCGCCCCAGGAGATCGCACCGCCAATTTTAGATACAGGCGTGATTCAGTTTTTAGACGGGACAACCTACATTGGTCAAGTTAGCCGGTTTCGCACCGACCTGGATGCCACCTCTATTGACGCTATCCAAAGTGAAGCCAGTATACGTCAAGGAATTACGGCTCAGCTGCCCTGTTTACAGGATCTTCCGGGCCACTGGCGACATTGTTTAGTCACGTTTAGCCGCGACGGACTGCCGCTGATTGGCCCTCTACCTGAGGTGGATGGACTATACCTGTTTTCTGGCTTTACGAGCCCGTTTGCAATGCTCCTGCCAGTTGCTCAACAGTTTGTTCAATGGCTCGGTGCAGAAAAGCCATCAGATAGCCTGATCGAACCAATGTTAATCACACGTTTCAATCAAGCCTAATAGAGATATCAACTAGTAGTCTGTCAAGCCTAAGATTTCCAGTAAGACGGGTAAAGAGTAAAGAGTTTAAAGGGATGAAGAGCCACTCTTTACCCGTTACCCTTTATCAGTAACCAACCCAAATTTTTAGCTTTGACGATGCACTAGGTCAGAATTCCAAACTCCGAACTCCAAACTCCGAACCCCGAATTCCGAACTCAGTCCACTTTACGTTAATACCCCTGACTGTATTAATTGCTGCTTTTGTCTATGGTCGATACGCTTACTATAGAAAATAGGCTATGATCTTGAAGACAGCAGGGCTGTAACTCCCACTGC